>NZ_KB905465.1 GCF_000379465.1 Sciscionella marina DSM 45152 | reverse complement strand
CTCCTTGATCTTCTTCTCAGCGCTCACAACGCCAGATGTCATCACTCACAGTGCCCATCCCACCGGACATCAGCCCGGCGTGTCGGGCCGAAAACACCGCTACTGTTACAGGCCCCACTAGTGCCTCGTCCATGAAGGTTGGGGCGGTAATTTCGGTTCCCGTGTGATCGTTTCGCTGGGGATGGTTCAGGCTGACGGTTGGAGGTGAGTTGATGGCACGTCAGCCTGAGGTGTTCGTGTGGGAGCTGTCGCCGGAGGAGGCGCAGCGGCTGGTGAGCACGGCGCGGAAGTCGAGGAATCGGGTGCGTATGCGCCGTGCTGGGATCGTGCTGGCCTCGATGCAGGGTCGCATGGTGGGCGAGATCGCCGAACTGTTCGCTGTGTCGGAGGGTCGGGTGCGGGAAGTGATCCATACGTTCAACGAGCGGGGGTTTGCCGCGTTGAACCCAAAATGGAAAGGGGGCAGGCAGGCGAAGACGGGCCGGCAGACGCGTGAGCGGATCTGCCGCATCGCCCGCTGCGGCCCCCGATCGCTGGGACGGCCGTTCTCGGTATGGAGCCTGCCCAAGCTGCGGGACTAGCTCGCCGAGACGGGGCTGATCACCGAACTCAGTGTGGAGACGCTGCGCAAGGTCTTGCGCGCCGGCGTGGTGTCCTGGCAGGCCACGAAGACCTGGAAGGCCAGCACCGATCCGGACTTCGCTAACAAGATGCACCGGATCTTGGCGCTGTACGACCGGCCGCCCCTCGATGGGCGGGTGATCTGTGCGGACGAGTTCGGCCCGCTGAACCTGCAACCGCGGCCTGGCCGCAGCTGGTTCGGCATCGGTCACCCGGCCCGGCAGCGGGCCACGTATAGCCGCCACGGCGGAGTGCGGCACCTGTTCGGCGGGCTGGACCTGGCCAGCGGGCAGATGTTCTACCGCATCCGCGACCACAAGCGCTGGCAGGAGTTCCTGGACTTTCTGCGCCAGCTGCGCAGGCGATTCCCCCACAGCCGGCTCTACGTCATCTGTGACAACTTCGGCCCGCACAAGAAGGCCGAAGTTCGCAGCTGGTGCGCCGCCCACGAGGTCGAACTGGTGTACACCCCCACCAACGCGTCCTGGTTGAACTGGATCGAATGCGAGTTCACCGCGCTGCGCTACTTCGCCCTCGACGGCACCGACCACCGCAGCCACACCGAGCAAGACCACGCACTCGGCGACTACATCCGCTGGCGCAACCAGAAAGCCATGCCCAAACGCCACTTCGCCGTCCACTCCAAGATCCGCAGACAAGATTACCTACCCAACGTCGCTTGACGAGGCACTAGGTCGACAATCTCTAGCTGTCGAAGCGCTGTGCGTGGGTTGAAAACCACGTTTTGCCTGGTGGTGCCCCCGGCAGGAATCGAACCTGCGACCTAGAGATTAGAAGGCTCTTGCTCTATCCAACTGAGCTACGGAGGCCGGGAGACGTTCAGGCTTGCTGCGCGTCTCATGGGGTTGATCGTTCGCGCCTCGTCGTTCGTTTCACGACTACCGCGAACGGGGGAATCTCAACCAGGAGGCAGGGGCGGCCGGGGCCCAGTTCTGTGCGTTCATGATGATGGTGAGCCTACTCAATCGATCTGGAGGTTCGGTGTCGGCACGAACGAGCGTGACCGTGGCCTTTGCGCTGAACGGTGGGTTCTATGCTTCGTGGGCGACCCGGATCCCGGAGCTTTCCGAGCAGGTCGGCGCGGGGCCGGGGGTGCTCGGTCTCGCGCTGCTCGGCACGGCGGCCGGGATGGCGCTCGGGGCGAACCCGGCGGGGCGGCTGTGTGCGCGGTTCGGGGCGCGGTCGGCGGTACTGGTCTCGGCGGTGTTGTTGTTCGTGCTGGTCCCGATGGTTGGCCTGGCCTCTTCGGTCGCGGTGCTCGCGGTTCTGCTGCTGCTGTTCGGCTTCCTGATCGCGACGCTGGATGTGGGCATGAATGTCGGGGCGATGCATGTGGTGCGCCGACTGGACCGGCCGTTGATGCCGGTGTTCCACGCGTGGTTCTCGTTCGGCGGGCTCGCGGGTTCGCTCGGTGCCGGTGCGGCCTCGGGACTCGGTCTTCCGGTGGTCTGGCATCTGCTGCTGGTCTCGGTCATCGGCGCGGTGCTGCTCGGGGTGCTCGGCAGGGAGGTCCCGGATGACCGTCCGGCCGGGCATGCGCGCCCGGCGGGCGGGGTCGCCCCGATGCGGCGGCCGGTGCTGTGGGTGCTCGGCCTGGTCGTGGTGTGCTCCGGTCTCGCGGAGGGGGCGAGTACCGACTGGTCGGCGATGTTCCTGGTGCACGAGCGCGGGGTGAGCACGGCATCGGCCGCGGTGGCCTTCGCGGTGTTCTCGGTGGCCATGGCGGTGAGCAGGCTTGCCGGTGAACGGCTGGAACGCCGGTTCGGGCCGTACCGGCTGCTCATCGGTGCCTCCTCGATCGCCGCGCTCGGGCTGGTGGTCATGGTGCTCGTCCCGCTCGCCTGGGTCGGCTATCTGGGCTTCGGCCTCGCGGGGGCAGGGCTCGCGTTCTGTTTCCCGGTCGCGCTGTCGCTGGCGGGGAGCTCGGGCAGTGGATCGGGGGAGCGGGAGATCGGGTTCGTCTCCGGGATCGCGTACACCGGTTATATGGCCGGCCCTCCGGCGATGGGCGGGATCGCGAGCGCGACCGACTATTCGGTGAGCTTCGGGGTGGTCGCACTGATCGTCGCGGTGATCCCGGCGGCCGCGAAGGGCGCTTCGGTGTTGCGGGCGCGGGCGAAGGTGGCCTCACCGGTCGGGTAGTGGCAGTTCGATGTGCGCGACGGTGCCGCCGCCTTCGCGGTGGGTGAGCCAGGCCGAGCCGTCGTGTGCGGCGACGATCTGGGCGACGATGGACAGGCCGAGCCCGGATCCCGGCAGGGCCCGGGCATCGGCGCTGCGGTGGAAGCGTTCGAACACCCGGTCCAGCTCCTCTTCGGAGACACCGGGGCCACGGTCGGCGACCTCGATCGCCGCGGTGTTCTCGCCGGGGCGCAGCCACACCTCGACCCGTTCCCCGTCCGGGCTGAACTTCGCGGCGTTGTCCAGCAGGTTGAGTAGGGCCCGTTCGAGTGCCGCGCGTTTGCCGTGCACGGTCACCGGTTCGCTGCTGACCTCGAAGGGCACGTCGGGGGTGCGGGCGCGGGCCCTGGAGACGGCCGCGTCCAGTACCGAGGAGAAGTCGAGCTCGATGTGTTCCTCGTGTGCGCCCTGGTCCCTGGCGAGCTCGACGACCTCTTCGGTGAGGGTGCTGAGTTCCCCGATCTGGGCGCGCAGGTCCTCGAGCAGCTTGCGGCGGTCCTCGGCGGCGAGTACTCGTTCGGGGTGTTTTTCGGCGCGCAGCAACAACTCGATATTGGTGCGCAGACTGGTCAGCGGGGTGGCGAGTTCGTGGCCGGCGTCGTCGACGAGCTGGCGCTGCGCGTCCTGGGAGGTGGCGAGCGCGGTGAGCATGGCGTTGACGCTGCGGGCCACGCTGGCCATCTCGGCGGGGTCGCGGCGGGCGACCGGTACCGCTGCGGTGAGGTCCTGGGTCCGCGCGACGTGTTCGGCCGCCCGGCGCACGCTCTCCACGGAACGCAGTCCGCGGCGGGTGAGCGCGTAGCCGAGGCTGACGGTGAGCACTACGACCACGGCGTCGGCGGCGACTAGCACGACGGCGAACCGCTGGAGCGTCTGGTCGGTCTCGGTCAGATCGCGGGCGATCTGGATGGCCTGCCCGGTTTCCCCGCGCACGGTGAGCATCAGGTAGTTCGTGTCGCCGACGGTGACCTTGCGGACCGAATCGCGCTGCTGGCGTTTGGCGATGGCGATATCGACCGGTCCCAGTGGCAGCCGTTCTCGCTGGAAACCCGGCCGCTGGGTGATCCCCTGCCGGGAGACCACACCGAAGAGGGTGTCGATATCGGGGCGGATCCACACCGGGATGGTGGCCAGCTTCAGTGGATCCGTCCGGTGGGCCACCCGCGCCACTTTCTCCCGGAGTGAGGATTCCACCTCGTCGTAGAGCTGGATGCGCAGCAGGAGCCAGACACCGAGGGAGAGGCCGACAACGGCGATGGCCACCATGCCCGCGGTGAGCATGGTCAGCCTTCGCCGTAAGGTCGGCCTGCTCATGGTGCTGTGCCCTTGAGCAGGTATCCGACGCCTCGGATTGTCTCCACGATCCGCTGTTCACCGCCGGCTTCGAGTTTGCGGCGCAGATAGCCGATGTACACGTCGAGGCTGTTCGAGCGGTTGCCGAAGTCGTAACCCCACACCTCGATATAGAGGGCGGAGCGGGTGACCACCTTGCCGCCCGCGCGCAGCAGTGCGGCGAGCAGGCCGGCCTCGGTCTTGGTCAGCTCGATCGTGCGCTGTCCCCGCGTGACGATTCCCGCGGCCAGGTCCATGACCAGCTCGCCGTAGCGCAGCGTGTGCTGGTTCGTCGCGTCTGCCCTGCGCAGCAGCGCGCGCAGGCGGGCGAGCAGTTCGTCCCAGTCGAATGGTTTCACCAGATAGTCGTCCGCGCCCGCGTCCAGCCCGGAGACCCGGTCGTTGACCGCGCGCTTCGCGGTGAGCATCAGCACCGGGGTCCTGCTGCCGTTCGCGCGCAGCCGTCTGCAGGTCTCGAGTCCGTCGAGCACCGGCATCATCACATCGAGCACGACGACGTCCGGGCGGTTCGCGTGCATCGAGTCGAGGGCGGCGAGCCCATTGGTCGCCACCGTGACCTCGTAACCGTCGAAGCGGAGACCGCGCGCGATCGATTCCCGGACCGCGGCTTCGTCGTCAACCACAAGCACGCGCATGTGCCCATCCTCTCCCAGCGGCCGGTGTCCGAGGTGTCGCCCCTCGTGCGTATGCCGAGTTGTACACAGCCTTCCGGGTTGTCCACAGATTTCGTTCGCCCGGTTGTCCAGCGCGGGAAATACGGCATCGTCGGGTTATCCGTTTTTCGTGCGTGAGCCGAGGGGAAATCATGAATCAGACCGTCCTGACCGTTGTGGGCAATGTGGCAACCGAGCCGGTATTGCGGAAAACCGCCGAGCAGATCCCGGTGGCCAATTTCCGGTTGGCCTCCACCGAACGCCGGTTCGACAAGGAACTCGGGCAATGGGTGGACGGGGACACGTTGTTCATCGCGGTGACCTGCTGGCGAAAACTCGCCGAACGGGTCGGCGAGACCTTGCGCACCGGAGATCCCGTCCTGGTCACCGGGAAGATCGTCACGAAGAGTTTCGAGCACGAGGGGAACATGCGCACGGTCACGGAGATGACCGGTTATGCGATCGGCCCGAATATCGCGCGGTGTTCGGTCTCGGTCCGGCGGGCGAACCAAGAGCTCGAACCCGTCGAGTTGGTACCGGAGGTGGCCGCATGAGGAGCTGAATCCGACACGGTCGGGGGATTTCCGTGTTGTCCGCGGCCGAGGGCACGATACGCGCGGTAACACTGGGCGAGATCGCTGGCACGATGTGTGTTCGGCCGTGCGGTTTCGTTCGTGGCCGGTCGCAGCCGCACCGGCGAGCGCATCGGTCCCGGCTCATAGGGCAGGGGTTACGATCTGCCCATGGCGGAGTTCATCTACACGATGAAGAAGGTGCGCAAGGCGCACGGCGACAAAGTGATCCTCGACGACGTCTCCATGTCGTTCTACCCCGGCGCGAAGATCGGCGTCGTGGGGCCGAACGGCGCGGGGAAGTCGAGCGTGCTGCGCATCATGGCAGGGCTGGACCAGCCGAACAACGGCGAGGCGTTCCTCAGTCCCGGTTACTCCGTCGGCATCCTCCAGCAGGAACCGCCGCTGAACGAGGAGACCACGGTGCTCGGCAACGTCGAGGAAGGCGTCGGCGAGATCATGGTGAAGCTCAAGCGGTTCAACACGATCGCCGAGCAGCTCGCCACCGACTACACCGACGAGCTGATGGAGGAGATGGGCAGGCTCCAGGAGGAGCTCGACCACGCCGACGCCTGGGATCTGGACGCGCAGCTTGAACAGGCCATGGACGCGTTGCGCTGCCCGCCACCGGACGCCGAGGTGGCGAGCCTCTCCGGCGGTGAGCGCCGCCGTGTCGCGCTGTGCAAGCTGCTGCTGTCCAAGCCGGACCTGCTGCTGCTCGACGAACCGACCAACCACCTCGACGCGGAGAGCGTGCTCTGGCTCGAGCAGTACCTCTCGAATTACCCGGGCGCCGTCCTCGCGGTCACCCACGACCGGTACTTCCTCGATCACGTCGCCGAGTGGATCGCCGAGATCGACCGGGGGCACCTGCACGGTTACGAGGGCAACTACTCCACTTACCTGGAGAAGAAGCGCGAACGCCTCGAGGTGCAGGGCAAGAAGGACGCCAAGCTGGCCAAGCGACTCAAGACCGAGCTCGATTGGGTGCGTTCCAACGCCAAGGCCCGCCAGACCAAGTCGCGGTCCAGGCTGCAGCGCTACGAGGAGATGGCCGCCGAGGCCGAGCGCAACCGCAAGCTCGACTTCGAGGAGATCCAGATCCCGCCCGGCCCCCGGCTCGGCGATGTGGTGGTCGAGGTCGACGGGCTGCGCAAGGGCTTCGGTGATCGCCAGCTGATCGACGGTCTTTCGTTCACCCTGCCGCGCAACGGCATCGTCGGGGTGATCGGGCCGAACGGGGTCGGGAAGACCACCCTGTTCAAGACGATCGTCGGGCTGGAGTCCCCGGACGAGGGCACGGTGAAGATCGGGGAGACCGTCAAGCTCTCCTACGTCGACCAGAACCGCGCCGGGATCGACCCGGACAAGAACGTGTGGGAGGTCGTTTCCGACGGGCTCGACTTCATCCATGTCGGCGCAGTGGAGATGCCGTCGAGGGCCTATGTCTCCGCTTTCGGCTTCAAGGGTCCCGACCAGCAGAAGCCGGCCGGCGTGCTCTCCGGCGGGGAGCGCAACCGGCTCAACCTCGCGATGACCCTCAAGCAGGGCGGTAACCTGGTCCTGCTGGACGAGCCGACCAACGATCTGGACGTGGAAACGCTCGGCTCGCTGGAGAACGCGCTCGAACAGTTCCCCGGCTGCGCGGTGGTCATCTCGCACGACCGGTGGTTCCTCGACCGGGTGGCGACCCACATCCTCGCCTGGGAGGGCACGGATGAGGATCCGGCGCGCTGGTTCTGGTTCGAAGGCAACTTCGAGGGCTACGAGCAGAACAAGATCGAGCGGCTCGGCCCGGAGGCAGCGCGGCCGCATCGGGTCACGCACCGGAAACTGACCAGGAACTGATCGGAGCGCCGTCGTGGTCGGGCAGCGCAGAGGACAGGGTGGGCTCGCGTCCGGGCCCGCCGCCGAGCTGCTCGCCGCCGCGCGCGGCCAGTTCTGGCGGGCGCCCGAACTGGCCGGGGCCCTGGCCGGGGGTGCGGCGGCGAATGCCGATGACCGGCGGCTGGCCGTGCTCGCCGAGGGGATGGGTGCCGCGGCGCACGGTCCGCACCACGGCGGTGTCCGTGCGGTACTCGACGCGATCGAGCTCGTCGAGGCCGAGGACGATCCCGAGCTCGGTGCCCTGTTGCGGGTCCGGCTCGCCGGGGCCGCCCGTGCTGTCGGCGCACCGAAAGCCGTGCTCGCGGTGGTGCGCCCGATGCTGCTCGCGGGGCGGTCTCCGGGCACGCTCGGCCTGGCACTCGGCGTCGCCTCCGCCGCCCTCGCCCCGTATCGCTGGCGCGATGAGCTGTACACGGTGCTGGTGAACGCCGAACGGCTGTGCGTGCTGGACGACCGGCTGGACACCGACAGCGCGGTGCTCGTCCGCGCCGAGGTGCTCGCGGCGGCGGCGCGTTCGCTGCGGGTCGGCGGGGATCCGGTGGCCGCGGCCGGTTTCGCGCGGGACGGGTTGCGGCTACTCGACGGGATCGCCGCTGCGGTCGCCGCGGGCAGTGGGCTTCCGGCGTTGCTGCGCCTGGAGCTGTTGCTCGCTCTCGCCGCCGAGCCGGCGGCGGCTGCCGAACGCGCCGAGCTCGTGCGGATCGGCACCGCGAGCGTCTTCGAACCGATCCGGGTCAGGGCGGCCGCTCCGGTCGCGTGGCTCGCGCATGCCCTGGCCACCGGCGTGGTGCCCGAGGAACCGGCACGCGAACCGGCGACCCTGCTCGCCGAGGCGGTGCACATCGCGCAGCGGCACGAGGAGTTCGACGTACTCGCCGCCGCGGCGCGGGAACTCGCCGTCCTACAGGAGCAGGCGGGAACACGGGGCGCCGCCAAGACGGTGCGTACCGCGGATCACGCCTCGGCACTGCAGCGCAGGCGGATGGAGACGATCCGCGCCCAGCTCGCCCGCGCCTTCCCCGGGACGAGCACCCGCGAGGAAGACCGCTTGCACCTCGCCGATGCCGAGTACGAGCCCGGAACCGAGGAGTTCCCGCTGCCCGGCACGGTGGCTCCGGACCACGCGGAGCTCGGACACGCGGACCTGGACACGGCGATCGAGGAACTGCTCGTCTTCGCGGTCGAGGCCGGCGGTATCGCGCCCTCCAGCGCGCAGGGGCCGGAATCCGGACCGGACATCGCGGCGTTCGCGCCACCGGAACCTGATGGTCAACAGACGGGGGAGGCGCAGGAGAACGAATCCGTGAGCGCCGCGGCGACCGAGGACGCCCGGCCTGGCCTCGCGCATCTTCCCGGGTTCGTGGTCACCGAGGGCAGTGGTGGACGGCGACGGGCCCCGGCACCCCGGCACGGAGCGGTGGTCGCCGAAGAAGCCATGCCCACGGAGCGGGCGGCACCAGAACAGGCGGCTTCAGCGCAGACGAAACCCGAGCAGACGAAACCCGAGCAGGCAGTTCCAGAGGAGACGGAGCCAAAGGAGACGGAGCCGGTGCCCCCGGAGCAGCGGACACCGGGGCAGCGGACACCGGAACAAGCGCCGCCGCTCGCCCCTGACCTCCCGGAAACGGCTGGCTCGCAGCAACTCGCCGATACACCGGGTGACTACTCGGGCCCGATCCCGGATCCGCGCAGTGCGGCGGAGGCGACCCCGGCCGGTACGGATCATGACGACTCCCTGGGATTCGCCGATCTGCTCGCCAACGCGATGGACGCCTATCACGCCGATCAGCCGGAGCAGGGTGCCGAGGACGACACCGGCGAGGGGCGCAACGGTACCGATCAAGCGCGGGACGACAACGCCGATCCGGAGATCCGTTTCGATTCAGACCTGGCATCGAGTTTCGATCCGGGTACCGACACCAGTCTCGATCCGGGCACCGGCCTCGGCCTCAGCGCGACGCTGGCAAGCCTGGACGAGCACCGGCCGGCGCGGCATCGCAAACCCGAGGCCAATGGGCTCGGCATCCGGCGCTCGGGCAACGGTTCGGGTGGCAGCAAGCACGGCAAACCGGCGAACGAGCCGTGGTACGCCGACTACTTCCAGGCCGACTGGCCGAACTCGGCGGGATCATCCGAGTAGCCCATCGGGCGAGTGCACAACCCCCTGGAAAGCAAGGACACATGCCCGGCACCCGGGCTGTCCGAGGGTGGTGTACCGGCATATGGTGGCTATGGCCCGGCACATGGACGTGCCGGAGATTCAGGCGGAGATAGGTGAAGATGGCGGCCACGCATTCAGGGACGGATTCAACTACACGACAAGGGAACGGCCGGAGCCAAGGGGGAGTCGACGTCGTGGACGCCGACTCGGAACGGTTCCGGGACCGGCTGATCGCCGAAGCCGCGGCGAGTGACGAAGATCTCAGCGAGCTGATCCGGCTGTACTACCGTTATGTGCCGGTCGAGGAGTTCGCCGGTGACGACCCCGCGGATCTCGTCGGCGCGGTGCGGTCGTCCCGTGCGCTCGCCGAGCATCGCGCGCCGGGCAGGCCGGTGGTGCGCATCCTCAATCCCACCCGTGCCGAGGACGGCTGGCGTTCCGCGACCACGGTCGTACAGGTTGTCACCGATGACATGCCGTACCTCGTCGACTCGGTCGCCGCGGAGCTGAGCCGGGCGGACGCCTCGGTGCAGCGGATCGTGCACCCCATCGTCGTGGTGCGCCGTGATGTGGCGGGCAATCTCGTCGAGGTGCTCGCCGATGTGGACCCGGACGAGGTGCCCGAGGGGGCGACCGCGGAGTCCTGGATGCATCTCGAAGTCGACCTGATCACCGATCACGAGCGGGCCCGTGAAGTGGAGAACCGGCTCGTCGCGGTGCTCGGGGATGTGCGCGAGGTGGTCGAGGATTCCGCGCGCATGAAGCAGAAAGCGCTCGAACTCGCCGAGGAACTCGACACCGATCCGCCGCGGCTGGAGTCCGAGGAGGTCGCCGACGGGGCGAACTTCCTGCGCTGGCTGATCGAACGGCACTTCGTGTTCCTCGGCTACCGGCGCTACGAACTGGTCACCGAGGACGAGGGCGAGCCGGGGCAGCGCGCGATGCTGTCCACCGGTCTCGGCGTGCTGCGCGCCGATTCCCTTTCCTCGCGCAAACTGCTCTCCGGTCCGGACACCGCGCTGGCCCCGGAACTGCTCGTGCTCACCCAGGCGAGCGCGCGAGCGAGCGTGCGGCGCAACGTGTTCCCGTACTACGTGGGGCTCAAGACCTTCGACGAGAACGGAGAGGTCGACGGGGAGCACCGGTTCCTCGGCCTGCTCACCGGGAACGCGCTGCACGAGGATGTGCTCGACATTCCGGTGATCGAGCGGAAGGTGCGCAACATCATCCGGCGCGCCGGATTCCCGCTGAACTCCTATTCCGGGCAGCGGATGCTCGACACGATGCAGACCTATCCGCGTTCGGAGCTCATGTCCACCAGCGAGGACGAGCTCTACGGCATCGTCACCGGGGTGCTCGCCCTCGCCGACCGGCGCATGCTGCGACTGTTCCTGCGCAGGGATCCGTACCGGCGTTTCTACTCCTGTCTGGTGTACCTGCCGAGGGACCGGTACACCACGCGCGGGCGGCGCACGATCCAGGAAGTGCTGGAATCCGAACTGGGCGGGGAACAGCTGGAGTACGGGGTGAGCATCGGCGAGTCCGAACTGGCCCGCGTGCACTACATGATCAACACCGATCCCTCGGCCGAGCATCCCGAGGTGGATGTCGCCGCGCTGCAGCAGAAGCTGATCGACGCGACGCGGACCTGGGACGACCTGATGACCGACGCCGTGCTCGCCGAGCAGTCCGGTGAGGGCAACGGGGTGGAACTGACCAACGGCACCCTCACCGAGCAGGTGACGCGGCTGGCGAACTCGTTCCCCGCCGCGTACAAGGAGGACTTCGGCGCCGAGATCGGCCTGAACGACCTGCACCGGCTGAACAATCTGTCCACAAAGGACTTCTCGCACACCCTGGAGATGTCCTTCTATGTGCCGCTCGATGCGGACGCGGGGCAGCGACGGTTCAAGATCTACCACGTCGGTGAGCGCATCACGCTGACCCAGGTGCTCCCGGTGCTGCAGCGGATGGGCGTCGAGGTGGTCGACGAGCGGCCGTACCAGGTGTTCCGCGAGGACGGGGTCGGCTGCTGGATCTACGACTTCGGGCTGCACGTTCCGCCGGGGGTACTGGACCGGCTCGAAGAGGATGTCGCCGCGGTCCGGGGCCGGTTCGAGCGCGCCTTCGAGGCGGCGTGGACCGGCAACGCCGAGGTCGACGGGCTGAACTCGCTCGTGCTGCGCGCGGGGGTGGACTGGGAACAGGCCGCCGTACTGCGCGCCTACGTGAAATACCTGCGCCAGGCGGGAATCCAGTACAGCCAGGACTACATCGAGTCCGCGATACTGCGCAACACCCGGATCGCGACCCTGCTCATCCAGCTGTTCGAGGCGCGGTTCGATCCGAACCGTTCGGAACGCGAGCGGGAAAGCACCGCCGAGGACCTGACCACCGAGGTGCTCGCCCTCATCGACGAGGTCACCAGCCTCGACGAGGACCGCATTCTGCGCAGCCTGCACAACCTCGTCACCGCCACCCTGCGCACCAGCTACAACGTGTGCGACGAAAACGGTGATCCGCGTGGCTACCTCGCCGTCAAGCTCGACCCGAGGCGGATCCCCGAACTGCCGGAGCCGAGGCCGCGGTTCGAGATCTTCGTGTACTCGCCCCGGTTCGAGGGTGTGCACCTGCGCTTCGGGCCGGTCGCGCGCGGCGGCCTGCGCTGGTCGGACCGCAGGGAGGACTTCCGCACGGAGATTCTCGGGCTGGCCAAGGCGCAGCAGGTCAAGAACGCGGTGATCGTGCCGCTGGGCGCCAAGGGCGGGTTCGTGCTCAAGCGCGCGCCCGCACCGACCGGGGACCCGGGCATCGACCGGGAGAACACCCAGCGCGAGGGCGTCACCTGCTACCGGATGTTCGTGTCCGCGATGCTCGACCTCACCGACAACCTGCGCACCGTCGACGGTGTCCGCGAGGTCGTGCCCGCCAAGGACGTCGTGCGCTACGACGGCGACGACAGTTACCTCGTGGTCGCCGCGGACAAGGGCACGGCGACCTTCTCCGATATCGCCAACGAGGTCTCCAAGTCCTACGGCTTCTGGCTCGGTGACGCGTTCGCTTCCGGTGGCTCGGTCGGCTACGACCACAAGGGCATGGGCATCACCGCGAAGGGAGCGTGGGAGAGCGTCAAGCGGCACTTCCGCGAGCTCGGCGTGGACACCCAGCGGGAGAGCTTCACCGTGGTCGGGGTCGGCGACATGTCCGGGGACGTGTTCGGCAACGGCATGCTGTGCTCGGAGCACATCCGCCTGGTCGCCGCGTTCGATCATCGGCACATCTTCATCGACCCGGAGCCGGACGCGGCCACGGGGTATGCCGAGCGGCGCCGGATGTTCGAGCTGCCCCGCTCCTCCTGGGCCGACTACGACCGTTCACTGATCAGCGAGGGCGGCGGGATCTGGCCGAGGACCGCCAAGTCGATCCCGGTTTCCCCGCAGGCGGCCGCGGCGCTCGGGCTCGAACCGGGTGAGCTCTCCCCGGCCGAGCTGATGACCGCGATCCTGCGCGCGCCGGTCGATCTGCTCTGGAACGGCGGGATCGGCACCTACGTGAAGGCCTCCACCGAGACCCAGGCGGACGCGGGCGACAAGGCCAACGACGCGATCCGGGTCGACGGCGGCGAGCTGCGGGTCAAGGTGGTAGGCGAGGGCGGCAACCTCGGATGCACCCAGCGCGGGCGCATCGAGTTCGCCAGGGCAGGCGGCAAGATCAACACCGACGCGCTGGACAACTCGGCCGGAGTCAGCTGCTCCGACCACGAGGTCAACATCAAGGTGCTGCTCGACCAGCTGGTCGCGGACGGGACCCTGGATCCGGCCGCGCGTGACGAACTGCTGCTCGAGATGACCGACGAGGTCGGCGAACTCGTGCTCGGCGAGAACTACGCGCAGAACGAATTGCTCGGGGTTTCCCGCTCGCACGCGGCGAACATGCTCACCGTGCACGCGCGCCTGGTCAACGATCTGGTCCGGAACCACGGCCTGGACCGGGAGATCGAGGCGCTGCCGAGCAAGGCCGAATTCCGCAAGCTGGACAAGGAAGGCAAGGGTCTCACCTCGCCGGAACTGGCCACCCTCGTCGCGCACGTCAAGCTGACGCTCAAACAGCAAGTACTGGACTCCGACCTGCCGGACGCCGAGGTGTTCGCCGCGCGGTTGCCCGAGTACTTCCCGAGCAAGCTGCGTGAGCGGTTCGGTGACTCGATCTTCCGGCACTCGCTGCACCGCGAGATCACCACCACCGCACTGGTGAACGAACTCGTCAACGGGGCGGGCGTGTCCTTCGCATTCCGGCTCGCCGAGGAGATCAGCGCGACCACCACCGATTCGGTGCGCGCCTACACCGCGGTGACCCGGATCTTCCGGCTCCCCGAGTTGTGGCGCAAGATCGAGGCGCTGGACAACGTGGTCAGCAGTGCGGTGCAGGACGAGCTGATCCTGGAGACCCGCAGGCTGCTCGACCGGGCCTGCCGCTGGCTGCTGTCCAACCGTCCGCAGCCGATCGCGGTCGGCGCGGAGATCAGCCGGTTCGCCGAACCGGTCGGCGCGCTGCTGCCCCGTGCGATGGAACTGTTGCGCGGCGGGGAGCGCGAGCTCGCCGAGGGACGGGCACGGCGCTGGACCGAAGCGGGTGTGCCCGCCGAGTTCGCGAGCGCGATCGGCGGACTGCTCAACTGCTACGGACTCCTGGATGTCATCGAGGTGTCCGAGCTCGCCGAGCAGGATGCCGGGTTCGCCGCCGAGCGGCCCGTCGAGGAGACCACGGAGCTCTACTTCGCGCTCTCCGAGCACCTGTCCGCGGACGAGATGCTCACCTCGGTCTCCGAGCTCGACCGCGGAGACCGCTGGCACGCCCTCGCCAGGCTGGCACTGCGCGACGACCTGTACGGCTCGCTGCGCAGCATCACCCTCGACGTGCTTCGCCAGTCCGATCCGGGTGACGCGGCCGCGGTCAAGATCGACAAGTGGGAGCGCTCCAACTCCTCGCGGCTGGCCCGCGCGCGTGGTGCGCTCACCGAGATCGCCGAGTCCGGCTCCCATGATCTGGCCACATTGTCGGTCGCCGCGCGGCAGGTGCGTAACATGGTCCGCTGATCGTTTTTCCGGAGTTTGAAGGGCAGTTCACTGTGGGCGTATTCGTGGCCGAGGTGCGGCCGCGCTGGTCCGATATGGACGCGTTCGGGCACGTCAACCACGCGAGCCTGGTCACCATCCTCGAGGAGGCGCGGGTAGCGCTGTTGTTCGAGGAAGCGGTGCGCCGCGGCGTCACCGAGCTCGGCAAGGGTGTGGTCGTGGCGAAGCTGTCCATCGAGTACCGGGCACCGCTCGTGGTGGACGGCTCCGCGGTTCGCATCGAGCTCGCCGTGCGCGATCTGCGCGCGGCGAGCTTCGCGATGGACTACACCGTGGTCTCCGGGCGGGGTGAGCGCGCGCGGACCGTGGCCACCGCGCACACCCTGATCGCGCCGTACGATCTCGAGCAGTCGAGTCCGCGCAGGCTCAGCGATGCCGAGCGGGACTTCCTCGCCGGCTGGCTGGCCGAGACCCCGGGCAGGGGCAGTGCCTGAACCGGTGCGCATCGAGATCCCCGGACGCGCCGAGCGGGAGACCCTCGGCGCGTTCGTCGCGCGCGCCGTGCGCCTCGAGACCGAGGGCGTGGTGCGGCTGCGCAACCGGGACGCCCGCCTGCTCGAGGCCTGGTTCGCCACCCCCTTCGACGTGCTCGCCACCCGCACCGTCGCGGGCACCGTCCAACCGGGGGACAGCACCGTCTCCGGGAACGAACTGCTCGCCGCGCTCGCCGTGGTCGGCGGTCCGCACCTCGACGCGGGACCGCCGCGTGATCTGTTGTGGCGCGCGCCGCTTCCCCCGCAACAGGGCTGGGCCGCGCTGGACACCCCGCCGGCGAGCGTGCTCGCCGAACTCGCCGAGAAAGGCGTGGAACTCGCGAAGGCCAACACCGGGCCGACCGGGAACCCACCGGCATCCCTGCTCGACCAGTCCGTGCTCACGGTCGAGGGCGCCGGACTGCGCGTCGAGATCCCCATGCGGGCCCTGTTCGCCATGTCCGGCATGGGGTTCCTGGACCGCGATGTCCCGGAAGGCGAACGGGTCAAGGTCACCGCGACCGATGCCTGGCTGCGTGTCGACGCCAGGTTCGGCGCCATCGTGCGGCGCAGGCACGCCCAGCTCCCGCTGCTGCTGTAGCTTTCCGCGGCCGACGGCCATCCGGAGAGGAACCCTCCTATGCCTGTGGAACTCGCCGAAGCCTACGAAGACGCGTCGGATTCCTGGGCCGTGTCCGAGGATGCTCCCCCCTGGGAAGTCGTGTCCGGAGACTGATCCATCGCGGCGCTGCTCAGGGCCGGGACAACAGCATCCGGCCCCGCGGAGTGATCGAGTGCAGCACCGACTGCCCGGTGCGCCGCGAACTGACCAGGCCCGCCTCACGCAGCAGGGTGACCTGCTGGCTGGCCGAGGCCGCGGACAGCTCGATGGCTTCGGCGAGCGCGCTGGTGGAGTGCTGTTCCTGGAGGGTGTACAGGATGCGCGCGCGGGTGGTGCCGAGTATCCCGTCGAGGTGCGCACCGCGCTCGATGGCCGCGTGCGCGACGGGACTGGGGGCGACGGGACTGGGTGCGACGGGACTGGGTGCGGTGGGACTGTGCACGGCGGGGAAGGTCAGCACGGGCCTGCGTTCGGCGTCGATCATGGTGACCGGGGTGCCGCGGCAGAAGTAGGAGGGCACGAGCAGCAGTCCCCGGCCACCGAGGTGCAGCTCGCGGTCACGGACGTAGTCGGTCTCGAGCACCGGCCAGTTCCACCGGAAGGTCGGCCCGAGGTCGCCGAGCAGGGCCTCGGTGCCCCCGCTGAGCTGGCGGCGGCCGTGCCGCTCGGCGTTCTGCGTGATGGTGGCGCCGATGTCGGCCCAGTAGGGCCGGACGAAGGTGTGGAAGTAGTGCCGCAGTGCCGTGCTGAGTTCGTCGATCGCGGCACGATCGGACTCGGCGATGGCGCGCCCGAATCCGCCGGTGTTCCTGCCGAGCCTGTCCGGGTGCATATCGCGGGCGAGCACTCCGCGCGGGGTGGCCAGGACGGTTTCGAGTTCGGCGGCGAAATCCGTGGTCTCCGGGTGCGGGGTCAGGCTGGGATAGGGAGTGAGAAAGTCGGGGAAGTTGCCCGCATCGGGGATCAGATGGGTGAGGATTCGGAGGCTGGTCCTGGTGCGTTCATCGGCGAGCGCGCCGGTCACCATGCCGCGCCAGCGGGCGTGCGCGGGGCACTGGGCGGGTTTGCGCAGGCGATGGCTGCTGAGCACGAGTTCCCACATCGGGTCCGGAGCCGCGAGCAGCCGGGTGCGCAGGACGTCCTCGGGCGTGAAATGTATCCGCAGTACCGTCTGTCTTCGCCTAGCCTGCATCGCGATACCCCAGGTAGTCGAACCGGTGAGCCGAATCTACTTGGTATACGCGCGATGTCCGTCTTCGGTTGGCCCGGATTCAGGCGGTGAGCCAGACGGCGGTGTTCGGTGCGAGCTCGTCCCCATCGAAGGGACCACTGGCCAGCAGCAGTTTGCCCGGTGGCCGGGGAACCGGGGCGCCGGTGGTGTTCAGCGCGCAGGTGAGCCCGCCGCCCTTGCGCCGGAATGCCAGGCAGCCCTCGGGCGCGCCGTACCACTCGATCTCGGTTCCGGCGAACGACGGATCGGTGTGCCGCAGTTCGATGGCCTTCCGGTAGAGCGAAAGGGTGGAATCCGGGTCCTCGAGCTGGGCGGCCGCGGTCAGCCCCGCCCAGTGCTCCGGCATGGGCAACCAGCTCCGTTCCCCGGGAGTGAACCCGTAGCCGGGTGCCTCGCCTTCCCAGGGCAGCGGAACCCGGCAGGCGTCCCGGCCGCGCTGGGTGTGCCCGGAGCGTTCCCAGCGCGGATCCTGCAGCGCCCAGTCGGGAAGATCCACATCGGGCAGGCCGAGCTCCGCGCCGTTGTAGAGGAACACCGCCCCCGGGAGGGCGAGCTCGACGAGCAGCATCGCCCTGGCCCGCGCGCGGCCGAGCTCACCGCCGCCGTAGCGGGTCACCTCGCGGGACACGTCGTGGTTGGACAGCGTCCAGGTGGGCGGCGCACCGGTGTCCTGCACGGCGGCCAGCGTGTGCTCGATGGCCGCGCGCATCGGTTCCGCCCCGAACTCGGCCTGCAGCAGCCGGAAATTGAAGCCGAGATGCAGCTCGTCCGGGCGCACGTAGCGGGCGAAGCGCTCGTCGTCGTGCACGCACACCTCGCCGACGGTCACGGTGCCCTGGTACTCCTCGACGACCTTGCGGATCCCGCGATGGATGTCGTGCACGCCCTCGTTGTCCCAGCGCGGATCGGTGCGCAGATCGGTGGCGAACACGTCCTCGCCGCGCCGCTGGGCCTCGATGATCCGCGGATCCATGTCCGCGAGGGTCGGCGGTTTCGCCATACCGTGCGCCACGTCGATCCGGAACCCGTCGACGCCGTGTTCGAGCCAGAACCGCAGTGTCCGCTCCATGTCGGCGCGCACCTCGGGATTGTCCCAGTTCAGGTCGGGCTGTTCCGGGGCGAACAGGTGCAGGTACCACTGCCCGTCCGGGACCCGGGTCCACGCGGGCCCGCCGAACGCGGAGACCCAGTTGTTCGGCGGTTCGGAGCCGTTGCCCTCGGCGAAGATGTAGCGTTCGCGTTCCTTGCTGCCCGGTGGCGAGGCCAGCGCGGTGGTGAACCACGGGTGCTGCGCCGAGGTGTGGTTGGGCACCAGATCGATGGTCACCCGGATGCCGTGCGCGTGTGCCTCGGCGAGCAGCCGTTCGAAGGCGGCGAGATCGCCGAAGAGCGGATCCACATCCCGGGGATCGGCGACGTCGTAGCCGTGATCGGCCATCGGGGAGGGGTAGAACGGGGTGAGCCAGAGCGCATCCACGCCGAGCAGGTCGAGATAGCCGATCCTGGAGGTGATCCCCTCGAGATCACCGATGCCGTCACCGTTCGAGTCCGCGAACGAGCGGACATAGACCTGATAGAACACCGCGTCCCGCCACCAGGTGCTGTCCCCGATGACGAGCGTGCTGCTCGCTGCGCCCCGTCGCATCTTGCAGATCATGCCACCCGGACGGCTGTGCGAGCTACCGGTGAGTCGAGAACTACTCCGGGGTGAACATCACAGCCAGGAATTCACCATCGACTGGGCGGCCATCTCCAGGTACTGCCACAGCTGGTCACGGTGCCGCGGTTGCAGTCCGGCCTCGTCCACGGCGATCCGCATGCAGCGCAGCCAGGCGTCGCGCTCGATGGGGCCGATGGTGAACGGCGCGTGCCGCATCCGCAGCCGCGGATGGCCGCGCTCCTCGGAGTAGGTGTGCGGGCCGCCCCAGTACTGCTCGAGGAACATCCGCAGGCGCCGCTCGGCCGGGCCCAGATCTTCCTCCGGGTACAGCGGCCGGAGCACCTCGTCCTCGGCGACCTCCTGGTAGAAGCGGTGCACGATGCGGTGGAAGGTCTCGGCGCCACCGACGGCCTCGTAGAAGGAAATCTGCTCCGGTTGCTCTGGTGCTGCCACGGTCCCGAGTCTAGTTACCCGTTCCGGCTCTCGCCGGAGCCGATCCGGATCGCGGGGCCGGGTACCCCGGCGTCGCGCAGCGCGTCCACGATGCGCGCCCGCAACAACCGCTGGATGGCCCACTGTTTACCGGGGCGGACCTTCAGCGTGGCACGCAGCCCGATGCCTTCCGCGGTCACCGATTCCACCCCGAGCAGCTGGGGTTCCTCGAGCATGGCCTCACCGAGGGCGGCAAGGGTTTCCTCGGCGCGCAGGACCCGGTCCACGACCGCGAGCGCCTCGTCCACATCCGCGTTGCCGGAGATCGGCACATCCACCACGGCGACCGCGTGGCCCTGGCTGAAGTTCCCGATCCGCAGCACCTCGCCGTTGCGCACGTACCACACGGTGCCGTTCAGATCGCGCAGTGTGGTCACGCGCAGTCCGACCGACTCCACGGTGCCGATCGCCTCACCGGTGTCGATCACATCGCCGACCCCGTACTGGTCCTCGACCATCATGAACATGCCGGAGAGGAAATCGCGTACCAGTGTCTGGGCGCCGAAACCGACCGCGACCCCGATCACCCCGGCCGAGGCGATGATCGGGGTCAGGTTCACCCCGAGCTCGCCGAGGACCAGTACCGCCGCGATACCGAAGACCATGAAGTTCAGCAGGGATTTCAGTACCGAGCCGATGGTCCTCGCGCGCTGCCGTCGCCGTTCCGTGGCCGCGGGCGTCCGGGTGACGCGCTCCTTGAACGGGCGCAGCAGCGCGGGTTTCTTCCCGTCCGGCCGTTCCTGGACGGCGCGATCGATCGCGCGCCGGGCGAGCCAGCGCACCAGCAGCGCGACGATCAGGATGAGCAGGATCGTCGCCGGTTTGGCGACCAGCCAATCCGCGCTCGAGGCGAGCCAGTTGCTTCCGGTGAGGCTGTAGAGCTTGGAGCACCAGCTGTCGGCATCGCGCACACAGTCCGGCGGGGTGCCGGTACCGGAAAACGCATCGGACAGGGGAGCGGCGAAGGTGGCGGAAGGCGACATCGAACTTTCGGGTCTGTTCAGGGGATGTTCAGGTCAGTGCCCTTGGCGGCCCCATCGAGGCTACTTGCCGAGGCCAGGTTGGTCACTGTCGTTGTCGACTCCGCGACATGTGGCCAAATCGTACGTGCTTTTCACCCGTATTTGTGGTCGACTGTGCGTGCACCCGGTGGAGGTGGTCGCGTGATAGATCGACAACCGATCCCGAACGCTGCCACGCAGCAGGACGGCGAGGCGGCGGGGACGGACGCGTGCCGCGACCCGATCGGCTGGCCATGGGGCAAGCGCCAGGTGCTGTTGCTCAACGCGACCTATGAACCGCTCACCGCACTCCCGCTACGCAGGGCGATCGTACTGCTCGTCTGCGGCAAGGCCGAGGTCGTGCACGACGATCCGGCCGGCGCGCTGCTGCACTCCGCGCGCCTGGAGGTCACCGTGCCCTCGGTGATCCGCCTGGAGAACTACGTCCGGGTGCCCTACCGGGCGAAGGTTCCGCTCACCAGGGCGGGCGTGATGTACCGGGACCACTATCGGTGTGTGTACTGCTGCGCCCGCGCGGAGACCATCGACCACGTCATCCCGCGGAGCAGGAGCGGACCGCACAGCTGGACGAACTGTGTGGCCAGTTGTGCCCGATGCAACCACCGTAAGTCGGACAAGCTGCTCTCCGAACTCGGCTGGACCCTGCCGAGGAAGCCCACCGCGCCGAAGGGGCCGCACTGGCGGCTGCTCGCGGGCGTGCGGCACACCGACCCGTTGTGGTTGCCCTACCTCGAGCCGGCGGCGTAGGAGCGCTCACCGAACGCATGGAGCCCGCCGCCGGGTGCACGGCACTCGATGGCGGCGGGCTGGCTCCGTTGCGTATTCCCCGGTGGGCTCGCTGGTCAGCGGTTGATCCGGACACCCCGGTCGATGCGCACACCGCGATTGATGCGGACGCCACGGTTGATACGGACTCCGGTGCCGCGGTCGGTGTTCATGAGCACTCCTTCGTCGAATAGCTTTATTCACTCGTTAAGACGGACAATCAGCTAAATACCGAACGAATACGACAGCAACGGTTGCCGTCGGTAGTCGATATGCATTCGCCTTGCCCCGTACAGGTGACATTAAAACCACTATCGGGTGTAAACAAGGCGGCATTTGGGTGGGTCGCCTCCCCCACACGTGCGTCCAAAGGGGTACGCAGGGCATGTCTTCGGTCCTGACCAGGGAATCCATGAGCCCCGCGCGATGAGATGGGCGCGATCGGCTAACGTGACGGTGTGACCGTCTGGCAGACCATCCTCGTGTACGTGGTGATCCCGGCCGCGCTGTACGGCCTGATCGCTCTGCTCTCGACCGCGGGTCGGCGGAACAAGGCCGTCGCGTACCGGCCGGGCAAGGAATGGAACTTCGCTCCCGTGTGGTGGGGCCCGAACCCGGTGGGTGCCGGACTCGACGCGCACGGCGCGCACGGTTCGGCGCAGCACGCCGAAATCGGTGCCGGGGCGCAGACCACGGTAGGAGGCGCAAGTGGCAACTGGTGAAGTCGTCGCGGGCGGGGGAACCGCCTCGCTGGAACGCCCGGCCGATCTGCCGGAGAACCTCGCCTTCGGAGCCGCGGAGATGGCCGGTGGGCGGATCTCCACCGCGCTCGAGCACGCCACCCCGAAGCCGTCGACGCCCTTCTCCACCCGCGAGCTGAGCAGGCTCGACGAGGCGCTGACGCTGTCCAGCAGGGAAACCGGGCTGGTGTTCAGCGTGTACCTCGGCGAGCTCGGTGAGGACAAGCGGGCCCGCGCGCAGGAGCTGCACGCCGAGACCGACGATCCGGCCCGCTCGGTGCTGATCGCGCTGTCCCCGGGGCAGCGCGCGGTCGAGATCGTGACCGGCGGCGGCGCGCGCGAACAGCTCACCGACCGTGCCTGCAAGCTCGCCGTGATGAGCATGGTCGCCTCCTTCAAGGAGGGGGACCTGATCGGTGGCCTGGTCTCCGGACTGCGCATGCTCACCGAGCAGGCGGGCGGCTAGACCCAGAGCATCCGAAAAGGGGCGGCCCGCGCTGGGCCGCCCCTTTTCGCTGTCCCCGTCCTTAGTCGCGCACCTCGGCCGGGGATAAGGCGTCGCGCACGAACAGGGCGAGTATCCCGGCGAGCACCGCGACGGCCGCACCGACCCAGTACACGGTGTGCAGCCCGGTCATGAAGGTCTGGTGCGCGATACCGCTGATCGTGCCCGCGATCTGGTCCGCCTTGGCCGCGGGCGCGCCGGTCTGGGTCAGGCCCGCGGCGATCGCGTCCCGGGCGGCCGGTGGAAAGCCGAGCTCCACGGTCTTGCCGAGCCCCGCGGCGACCTGCTCGGCGGCCTGTTCGCTGCCGAGCGCCCCGCGCAGGTTCCCCGCGAAGCCGGAGCTCACCACCGCGGCCATCACCCCGCCGAGCACCGAGGTGCCCAGTGCGCCACCGAGCTGGGTCATGGACTGCTGCAGCCCGGAGGCGACACCTGCCTTGTCCACGGGGGCGTTGCCCACGATCGCCTGGGTGGCCGCGACCATCATGAATCCGATGCCGAAGCCGCCGATCACGAAGGTGGGCACCAGCTCCCACACGCTCGAACCGGCCTCGATGCGCTGCATCAGCAGCAGTCCGATCACCAGCAGCACAGCCCCGGAGACCAGGGTCTTGCGCACACCGGCCTTCTCGGTCATCCAGCCGGAGACCGGGGAGGCCACGACCGAGGTCGCGGAGAGCGGGAGCAGCGCGATTCCGGTGGCCACCGCGGTCAGCTCCTGCGGGCCCTGCAGGAAGAAGGTGATGAAGAACATCAGGCTGAACATCGAGAACATCACGACGATCATCAGCACGATGCCGATGGACAGCGAGCGGTCCCGGAACAGGGTCAGCGGCACCATGGGGCTCTCCACCGTGAGCTCGATGACCGCGAACGCGGCGAGCAGCACGAGCCCGAGCGCGATGAACACGAGCGTTGTCGTGCTCGTCCAGCCGCTGTCCTGGGCCCTCGTGATGCCCCACACCAGGCTCGCCATGGCGAGAGTGAGGGTGATCGCGCCGGGCAGGTCCAGCCGCTGCCTGATCCGCTCACTCGATTCCCGGATGATCACCAGCCCCAGCGAGACACCGAGCACGCCGAAGGGCAGGTTGATGAAGAACACCCATGGCCAGCTCGCATACTGCACGAGCAGCCCGCCCACGATCGGCCCGCCCGCCGTGGCGATGGCCGAGATCGAGCCGAAGATCCCGAGCGCGCGGGAGAGCTTGTCCGCCGGGAACGCCGCACGCAGCACGCCGATGCCCGCGGGCCCGATCATCGAGCCGAACACCGCCTGCAGCGCCCGCGCGGCCACGAGCAGCCAGATCGAACCGGCGAGCCCGCACAGCAGCGAGGCCAGCGAGAACCCGCCGACCCCGATCAGGAACAGGCGTTTGCGGCCGAACTTGTCGGCGAGGGTGCCCATCGGGATGGTCAGCCCGGCGAGCACCAGCAGATAGGCGTTGGTGACCCACTGGATGCCCTCCGGGCTGGCGTGCAGGTCACTGGCGATCGTCGGGTTGGCGACCGCGACCACGGTGCCGTCGATCATCACCACGAAGATCCCGGTGACCACGGCGATCAGGCTCGGCCATGCGTGCCGCGGAATCGTGCCGCCGCCGGGCTCGGCGCGCTCGTCCGTCGGTGCAGCGGACATCGGTGTACCCCTCGGGAAAGATCACGTGGACTCGTCGTACAGCCTACGGACGGCCGCGGAACCGGTCGACGGTGAAGGTCCTCATACGGGGTACTTGCCCGTGCACGGCCTGCTCGGTGTTCGCGACCGCCTCGGAATCCTTGATGAACAGGGCGAGCGCGGCACCGACCAGGATCACCACGGTGCCCACGAGGTACACGGTGTGCAGCCCGTTCACGAAGGTCACGTGCGCCGCGCGGGCCACGCCCGCGGCGAGCTGCTCCGCCTGCTGGCGTGGGATCCCGGTCCCGGCCAGCTGCCCGGCGAGCCCGGAGCGGGCCGCGGGCGGGAACCCGAGCTCCACGCTCTTGTGTACCGCCTCGCTGCCGCCGAGGGCATCGACGGCCTGTCCGCCGCGGCCGCCGAACGTGCCGCGCAGGTTTCGCGCGAAGCTGCCCGCGACCATGGTGGCCAGCACGCTGCCCAGCACCGAGGTGCCCAGCGATGCGCCCAGCTGGGTCATGGACTGCTGGATGCCCGAGGCCACGCCCGCCTTCTCCACTGGTGCGCTGCCCACGATGGCCTGGGTGGCGGAGACCATCATCAGCCCGAGGCCGAACCCGCCGAGCACGAAGGTCGGCAGCAGGTCGAACACCCCGGAATCCGCGTCCACGCGCAGCATGAGCAGCAGCCCGGCCGCGAACAGCACGGCGCCGAGCACCAGCAGCTTGCGCACCCCGAACTTCTCGGTCAACAGCCCGGAAAACGGCGAGATGATCGCGAACATCACCGAGAACGGCAGCATCGAGAGCCCGGTGACGATCGCCGACTGGCCGAGCACGCCCTGCACCAGGAAGGTCACGAAGAACATCAGCGAGAGCATCGAGAACATGACCATGACCATCAGCACCGAGCCGAGCGCGAGGGTACGGCTGCGGAACAGGCTCAGCGGCATCATCGGGTTGGCCACCTTGGCCTGGACGACCACGAACACGGCGCCGAACACCAGCCCGAGTGCGATGAACACCAGCGTGTTCGCGCTCGTCCAGCCCACGGCCTGAGCCTGGGTGATGCCCCAGATCAGGCTGACCATCGCCACGGTGAGGATGCTCGCGCCGAGCAGGTCGAAACTCTGCCGGACCCGTTCCCCGGACTCCTTGATGATCCGCATCCCGAGCAGTACGCCGAGCACGCCGAAGGGCAGGTTGATGAAGAACACCCACGGCCAGCTCGCGTACTGCACCAGCAGCCCGCCGATGATCGGGCGGCCGCGAAGGAAACCCCGGAGAGCGCGGCGAACACGCCCATCGCGCGGGCGAGCCGGTCCGGCGGGAAGGCGGCACGCAACACGCCCATGCCCGCGGGGATCAGCATCGCGCCGAACGCTGCCTGCAGCACCCGCACCGCGATGAGCATCCCGATCGAGACCGAGAGCCCGGCCAGCAACGAGGCCAGCGAGAATCCGCCGACCCCGATCAGGAACATCCGCTTGCGGCCGAACCGGTCGGCGAGGTTGCCGAGCGGGATCATCAGCCCGGCCAGCACCAGCACATAGGCATTGGTGACCCACTGGATCCCGGCGGGCCCGGCGTGCAGATCGGTGGCGATCTCCGGATTGGCCACGAACAGCACGGTGCCGTCGAGCATCACGACGAACACGCCGAACACCACGGCGATCAGGCTCAGCCAGGCCTGGCGCGGGATCGCGGCCGGTGGATTCTTCGGTTCACTCGCGTGACCGAGAGTGGAAGTGGACACGGGTTCCCCCAAGACTCTTCCGATGAATGCGCGGTGCGGCAGAAGCCGCCGAAGGCATGGTCAGCCTACGGAGACTCCTGCCCGGTTTCGAACGGTTTTTACTTTCGGTCTGTTCCGTTCGACCCGTTCCCACCGTGCAACATCAACTAAGGTTGAGGTCAACCCGTCCGCTTCAGGAGCGCGTCTGATGACTCTCGTCCGTCGCGAGCGGGTGTCCAGCGTGGATCCGGTGTCCTGGGGGACACCCGCGGCCGAGGTCGCGGCGAACGATTGAGCCGTAGTGGGTTTCTGCGGTGATCGAGGACGACGCTGGCCATGCCCGCCGGCGCTGGAGGCCATACCAGCGCCGCGCTGGCATGCGAAGGTACTTCGCCGACGTCTCAGCGCAGCAGGACATGGAGTTGTCAGGCGTGCTCTTGGCTAGGAGCGGTCGAACTCCCGTGCGGCCAGTGCGCGCAGGATGCCCGCACGCCCTTCGGAGACCAGCCTGCGCAGGGCGGCGGGGTGGTCACCGGCGAGCCAGTCGTCGGCCGCGCGCACCGTGTCCTCCTCGATGGCCCAGCTCGGGAACAGCCCCACCACCACCGGCTGGGCGGCCTCGGGGGAGCGGCGCTGCCAGACCTCGGCCACCTCGGCGAAGTAGCGGTCCACATAGCCTGCGATGAGCTGGCGCTGCGCGGGGTGCGAGAACCCGGCGATGACCGCGTCGATGGTGGCGTTGGTGAGCGAGTCGTCGTGCACGGCACGCTGCCAGGCGGTCTTCTTGGCGTCCTCGTTCGGGATCAGTGAACGCGCCCGGTTGCCCGCGCGGGCACCGGTAGCGGTGTTGTCCCGCTGCTCCTCCGCGGCGATCTCCGGTTCCCCGGCGACCCCGTGCGCCACCAGGGCGTAGAGCAGCCGCCAGCGCAGATCGGTGTCCACGGTGAGCCCCTCGAGCGGGGTGGTCCCGTCGAACCAGCCGCGCAGCGCGCCCAGTTCGGTGTCGCCGAGCTTGGCCTGGGTGAGCGCGTTGACGAAGGCGAGCTGGTGATCCGAACCCGGAGCGGCACCCTTGGCGAGCTCGAGCAGCCGGGTACCGAGGCGCCGCCAGCCCTCGTCGGACCACTGCGGATCGGTGTAGGAGTTCACCGCCGTGGTCGCCTGCAACAGCAGCCGCTGCAGCACGCTGATCTCGGTCTCCGCCTCGATCCCGCCGAGCACGATGGACAGGAAGTCGCGCGCCTTGAGCTCGGCCTCGCGGGTCATCTCCCAGGCCGCGGACCAGCACATGGTGCGCGGCAGCGAGTCGGCGAAATCGCCGATGTGGTCCACCAGGGTGGCCAGCGAGCCCGGGTCCAGGCGCACCGAGCAGTAGGTGAGGTCGTCGTCGTTGACCAGCACGAGCTTGCCCGCCTGCGCGCCGACCAGCTCCGGTACCTCGGTCAGCTCACCGTCCACATCCAGCTCGATCCGGTTGGTGCGCACCAGCTTGCCCGCCCCGTCGAAGTCGTAGACGCCCACGGCCAGGCGGTGTTTGCGCAGTTCGCCCGCACCGGGACGGGCGGGACCCTGGACGATCGCGAACGAGCCGTAGCGGCCGTCGGCGACCTCGAACCGGGCACGCATCAGGTTCAGCCCGGTGGTCTGCAGCCACTGGGCGCCCCAGTCGGAAAGGTCCCGCCCGGAGGCCTCCTCGAGCGCGCGCAGCAGATCGGCGAGCACCGCGTTGCCGAACTGGTGGCGGTCGAAGTAGGTGCGCAGCCCGGCGAGGAAGTTGTCCTGGCCGACGAAGGCGACGAGCTGCTTGAGCACGCTCGCCCCCTTGGCGTAGGTGATCCCGTCGAAGTTGACCTCGACCGCGTGCAGATCGGCGATGTCCGCCGCGACCGGGTGCGTGGAGGGCAGCTGGTCCTGGCGGTAGGCCCAGGACTTCTCGGCGATCGCGAAGCTGGTCCAGGCCTCGGTGAACCGGGTGGCCTCGGTCTTGGCGAACTCCGAGGCCCAGGTCGCGAAGGACTCGTTCAGCCACAGGTCGTCCCACCAGCGCATGGTGACCAGATCGCCGAACCACATGTGCGCCATCTCGTGCAGGATCGTGGTCGCCCGCGCCTCGTAGTAGAACCGGGTGACCTTGCTGCGGAACACGTAATCCTCGCGGAAGGTCACGCAACCGACGTTCTCCATCGCGCCCGCGTTGAATTCGGGGACGAAGCACTGGTCGTACTTCCCGAACGGGTAGGTGAACCCGAAGTTCTCGTGATAGCAGGCGAAACCCTGCTTGGTGATGGTGAAGATGTCCTCCGGGTCCATGTACTCGGCCAGCGAGGCGCGGCAGTACAGGCCCAGTGGGATGACCTCGCCGTGCGCGCCGCGGAACTCCTCGGTCCACTGCGCGTAGGGGCCGGCCACGAGGGCGACCAGGTAGGTGGACATCGGCTTGGTGGTCTCGAAGACGTGCCTGCCGCCGGTGTTCGAGGCCTCCGGGGCGTTGCCGATCACCTTCCAGTGCTCCGGGGCGGTGACCGTGACATCGAAGGTCGCCTTCAGATCCGGCTGGTCGAAGCAGGCGAACATCCGCTTGGCGTCCGCGGTCTCGAACTGGGTGTACAGGTACATCTCGTCGTCGACCGGGTCCACGAAGCGGTGCAGGCCCTCGCCGGTGGTCATGAAGGCGCAGTCGGCCTCGACGGTGAGCTCGTTGCGCTCGGCGAGGTCGTGCAGCGCGATGCCCTCGTCCTCGCGGTAGTCGTCCAGGCACAGTTCCACGCCGTTGAGCTCGGCGCGCAGCACCTGGGGCGCGACGATGTCGATCCAGCTCGACGCACCCACGGTCGCGCTGGAGAACCGCACCGTGGTCCGCGAGCGGAAGGTGTCCGCGTCCGGTGTCAGATCGAGCTCGATCGCATAGGACTCGACATCGAGCAACGCGGCGCGCTGCTGCGCCTGGTCGCGAGTGAGATTCGGCGCGGCCACGGATCACCTCTCCATTCGTCGGCCTGGGAATTTTCCCTGTTCCACCGCATCCAATCACGTCGCTCGTCAAGACCGGTACCGAGTTCACCGTGCCCGTGGAACACTCCGGGCTCCGGGGATGTTCTCTCATCAGGATGAGTAGGAATCACGGACAGGAGTTTGAGGTATGACAGGTTCAGCCGAACGCACGAAGGTCGATTTCTGGTTCGACCCGGGCTGTCCGTTCGCGTGGATCACCTCGCGGTGGATCATCGAGGTGGAGCGGCAGCGTGAGCTCGACCTCACGTTCAGGGTGATGAGCCTTTCGGTGCTCAATGAAGGCCGGGAAGGGCTCTCCGAGCAGTACAAGGAGCTGCTCGCCAGCGGCTGGGGACCGGTCCGGGTCGCGATCGCGGTCGAGCAGCAGTACGGCCAGGAGAAGCTGCGCGAGCTCTACACCGCACTCGGCACCCGGTTTCACAACCAGGGCCACAAGGACCGCGCCCAGGTGGTCGTGGACGCGCTCGCCGAGCTGGGCCTGCCCGCCGAACTGAACGAGGTGGCCACCTCCACCGAGTACGACGAGGCGCTGAAAAAGAGCCACCACGAGGGCATGGACCCGGTCGGGATGGATGTCGGGACACCCACCATCCACATCGACGGGGTGGCTTTCTTCGGCCCGGTGCTCTCCGAGATCCCGCGCGGTCAGGATGCGCTCGACGTGTTCGACGGGGCCCGGCTGCTGGCCGGTTACCCGAAGTTCTTCGAACTCAAGCGGACCCGGACCGGGGAACTGAACTACGACTGAGCGCGGGCGGATCAGCCCAGTGCCGCGCCGAGGACGCGGGCCCCTTCCGGGAAAGCTCCGGGATTGGGGCCCGCGTAGCTGAGCCGGAGGAACTGCCCGGCGGGTTCCGCGGGGAACCATTCGCTTCCCGGTCCGATGATGACGCCCGCTGCCTGGCTGTCCTGCACGGCCCGGGCCAGATCCACGGCATCCGGCAGCCGCGCCCAGAGGTTCAGCCCGCCCTGCGGAATGGTCACCGGCTGCGCCTCGGGGGCGTGTTCGCCCAGGCTCTCGGCGAGCAGGTCCCGCCGGCTTCTGAGCTGCTGGCGCAACCGGCGCAGGTGGGTGCGCCAGGCGGGCTGGGTGACCACGTCGAGCGCCACCGCCTGCAGTACGCCGCTGACGTAGATGGACTCCGCCTGGGCATCGGCGAGGATCCGGTCACGTGCCGGTCCGCGCGCGATCAGCCCGGCGACCCGGACCGTGGGGGAGAGGCTCTTGCTCAGCGAGCGGATGTAGACCACGTGCCCGCCGCCGTCCCGGGCCGCGACCGGACACGGGTCCGCGTCGATGCCGAAATCGTGCGCCGAATCGTCCTCGATCAGGAACGCGCCGTGCTGGCGGACCGTGTCCAGCACCCGCTCGGTCAGCGCCGGGGTCCACAGCGCGCCGGTGGGACTGGCGAAATTCGGCTGGGCGTAGAAGGCGCGCGCCCCGGACCGCTCGAACGCACGCTCCAGTGCCTCGGGATCGGGGCCGTCCGGTCCGCTCGGCACCGGAACCACCTCCACACCGACCTGTGCGGCGGCCAGGATCGCGCCCCAGTAGGTCGGCGATTCCATCAGCAGCGGCCCGCCGGCCCCGACCAGCGAGCGGAACGTGGTGATCAGTCCGACCTGGCTGCCGGGGATGATCACGACCTCGCCCGGCGAGGCCGGTGTGGTCCCCGCCGGGGTCACCGATTCCAGTTCGGCGGCGAACCAGGACTGCAGCTCCGGAAGACCCGCCGTCGGGGGCCTGTCCAGTAGCGCTTCGGACCGTGCGGCCCGGGTGAACGCCGCGCGCAGCAGGCGTTCGGGTAGCAGTTCCCGGTCCGGGTACCCGGAGTGCAGCGCGATCGTGTCGTTCGGGGCCGGGCGCAGGGACGCGGGCAATCGTGGGATCCGGTGGTCCGGCGAGCCCAGGGCCGCGGTCTGCCAGCCGTAGTCGTTGGGCCGCGCCGTCCGTACCGTGCGCACGAAGGTGCCGACACCAGGGCGGCTTTCCACCATGCCCTGCGTGGTCAGGGTCCGCAACGCCTTCTGCACCGTCACCGGGCTCACCGCATAGCGTGCGACGAGCTCCCGCGTGGCGGGCAGCTTCGCACCCGGTGCGGCCGTGGACATCCACTCGCGCAGATCCGCGACGATTCGCGAACTGCTATCGTCAAACATGAAACAGAATAGTAGCGCTATTATCGAAAACTCGCCAGCGCTATCCCCGCTCCGGGGCGGGCTGCTCTGGGGATTGCTCGGCGTCGTGGCGTTCTCCTTCACCGTCCCGTTCACCAGGGTCGCCGTCGCGAGCGGGGGAATGTCGGCCCTGTTCATCGGCTCGGCGAGAGCGGTGCTCGCCGCGGTGCTCGCGGCCGTGGCGCTGGCGATCACCCGGCAGCGAGTGCCCCGCGGGGTGCAATGGGTCCGGGTCGCGGTCGTCGCGGGCGGTGCGGTGGTGGGCTGGCCGCTGCTGACCTCCTTCGCGCTGACCACCGCACCGGCAAGTCACGGCGCCGTGGTGGTCGCGCTGCTGCCCTCGGCGACCGCGGTACTGGCCGTGCTGCGCGGGCGGGAACGGCCACCGCTGCCGTTCTGGATCATGGCGGGCCTCGGCGCGGTCGCCGCGGTGGTGTTCGCCGCGCTGCAGGGCGGCGGGCTCGCCGGGATGCACTGGTCGGACCTGCTGCTGTTCGCCGCCGTCCTCGCCTGTGCGATCGGTTACGCGGAGGGCGGGCTGCTCGCGCGCGAGCTCGGTTCCTGGCAGACCATGTCCTGGGCGCTGGTGCTCGCCGCGCCGCTGATGATCGTCCTGGCCGCGGCCTCGATGACCGAACAGGCGCCGAGCGGCGGGATTCCCGAGTGGGCGGCGTTGGCGTATCTGGCCGTGGTGAGTGCTTTCCTCGGCTTCTTCGCCTGGTATCGCGGGCTCGCGATCGGCCCGATGACCCAGGTCAGTCAGGTCCAGCTGGTGCAGCCGGTGCTGAGCATCTGCTGGGCGGCCCTGCTGCTCGGTGAACGGCTGACCTGGCCGACGGTCCTGGGCGGGCTCGCCGTGATCGGCTGTGCCGGGTTCGCCGTGCGTGCCCGGTCCGGGCAGCGGTGATCGAGCCGTGAACCGGGCATAAACGGGCAGTATTTCCGACTGTTTGCCCAGTTGTTCCCGGAATGACCTTGACATCGGGCATCTTCGGGCACATCATTGCTGCGTTTTCGTCGGCAGCGTGGCGGTGCGGTGATGGAGCTCGGAGGTGCCCCCGGTGTATCCGGATGAGCGGAGGCAGCAGATTCTTTCGCTTGCACGCGAAATCGGCCGGGTCGAGGTGACCGATCTGGTCTCCCGGCTGACCGTTGCCCCGGAGACCGTCCGGCGCGATCTCGGGGTGCTCGAGCGCCAGGGGCAGCTGCACCGAGTCTACGGCGGCGCGGTGTTCGTCGGGGACAACACCTTCGAACCGTTGCTTGAACGGCGCAATTCCCAGCATGTCGCGGACAAGGAGCGGATGGCGCGGGCCGCGGCGGCGATGGTCGCCCGGCTCCCGGAGAACTCCACGGTGCTACTGGACTCCGGCTCCGCCCCGCAGGCCATCGCGCGCGCGTTCCCGGAGGGGCCGGCGCTGACCGTGGTCACCAACGGCCTTCCGGTGGCCACCGAGCTCGCGGCGAAGCCGAACGTCACCACCTGGTGCCTCGGCGGGCGGCTGCGGGAGAGCACGCTGGCCTGTGTCGACGAATGGGCCCGCTCGCGCATCGAATCGCTCACCGTGGACCTGGCCTTCGTCGGCGTCGACGGGCTGACCGTCCACAAAGGACTCACCGCGATGGAGCCCGCGGAGGCCGCGGTGAAGGCGGCCATGCTCGACTGCGCGCGCGAACGGGTGCTGCTCGCGCACCACGGCAAGATCGGCCGGGACACATTCTGCCGGTTCGCCGGGCTGGCCGATATCGATGTGGTGCTCACCGATGAGCAGCTCGATCCTGGCGTGGCCAAGGAAATCGAGGATTCCGGAGCACGATTGGTGTGTGCATGATGCGGCGGATCTGCGTGTTGTTCGTGGCGTTGCTGACCCTGACCGGATGCGGGTTCGCCGGTGCGGGCGGTGGTGCAGGCAAGGGCGAGTCCATCACCGTTGCGGTCGTGTCGAACCCGCAGATGCAGGACATGCAGGAGCTCATCGACCGGTTCCACGAGGAACACCCGGGAATCGACGTCCGGTTCGTCAGCCTTCCGGAGAACGAATCCCGGCAGAAGACCGCGGAATCGGTTTCCACGGGTTCCGGGGAATTCGATGTCGTGATGATCTCCAATTACGAGACGCCGATCTGGGCGCGCAACGGATGGCTGCGCAACCTCGGGCCGGATATCGCCCGGACACCCGGTTACGACCAGCAGGATTTCGTACCCGCGGTGCGCAAGGCGCTCTCCTATCAGGGGAACATGTACTCGGTCCCGTTCTACGGCGAATCCTCGTTCCTGATGTACCGCAAGGATCTGTTCGCCAAGAAGGGCTTGAGCATGCCGCCGCACCCGAGCTGGCAGCAGGTCGCCGAGCTCGCGGCGAAGCTGGACGATCCGGGCAGCGATACCGCGGGGATCTGCCTGCGCGGGCTGCCCGGCTGGGGGGAGCTGATGGCCCCGCTCTCCACGGTGATCAATACCTTCGGCGGGCGGTGGTTCGATCCGCGATGGCGCGCCCAGCTGGAAAGCCCGCAGGTGCGTGAGGCCGTGCGGTTCTATGTGGACCTGTTGCGGAAATACGGGGAACCGGGCGCCGCCGCGGCCGGATTCACCCAGTGCCTGAACAACTTCGCGGCCGGGAACTCGGCGATGTGGTACGACTCCACCTCGGCGGTGAGCACCCTCGAGGACGCGAAATCGAGCAAGGTCGCGGGCAAGGTCGGTTATGTGGCGGCTCCCGTCGAGCGGCATCCGGGAACCGGCTGGCTGTACTCCTGGTCGCTCGGTATCCCGAAGACGAGCGAACATGCCGATGCCGCCTGGAAATTCGTGTCCTGGGCGACCTCGAAGCACTACATCGGCGAGGTCGGCAAAACGCTCGGCTGGTCGCGGGTGCCCCCGGCCAGCAGGCTGTCCACCTACGAACTTCCCGGCTACCGCAAGCTCGCGGGCGCCTTCGCGAAACCGACGCTGGACGCGATCAATTCACCGACGATCGAGCATCCCACCGCGAAACCGGTGCCGTACACGGGAGGGCAGTTCGTGGACATTCCCGAATTCATCGATCTCGGTACGCGGGTGAGCCAGCAGCTCTCCGCGGCGATCGCGGGGCAGAAGTCGGTGGACGACGCCCTCGCGCAGTCCCAGGAGTACGCCGCGACGGTTGGAGCCTCCTATGGCGGTCGTTGACGCGGGCCGGATCAGTGCCCGTGGCGCGGCGATGCGCAGGCGCGCACCGCTGCTTCCCGCGCTGATCCTGCTGTTCATCGTCACCCAGATCCCGTTCCTGTTCACGATCATCTTCTCCTTCCAGTCCTGGAACCTCCTGCGCCCGGGATCCACGCGCTGGGTGTGGTTCCAGAACTACGCCTCGGTGTTCACCGACGGGACCGCGTTGCAGGCGCTGCTCAACGAGGTCCTGATGACCGTGCTCGCGGTGCTGGTCTCATTGGTGCTCGGCACCCTGTTCGCGGTGCTGCTGGACCGGAAGTTCCCCGGCCGCTCAGTGGTGCGCACCCTGCTGATCTCGCCGTTCCTGATCATGCCGACGGTCGCCGCGCTGCTGTGGAAGACCACGATGCTCGATCCGGTCTACGGCATCCTCAACTACCTGCTGCGCCAGGTGGGTGCCGGACCGGTGGACTTCGTCTCGAGTTTCCCGATGACCTCGGTGATCGTGGTGCTCGTCTGGCAGTGGACCCCGTTCATGATGCTGATCTGCCTCGCCGGGCTGCAGAGTCAGTCGCACGAGGTGCTCGAGGCCGCGAGCATGGACGGGGCGGGACCGCTGCGCACCTTCTTCTCGGTGACCCTGCCGCACTTGCGTTCCTACCTGGAACTGGGCGGGCTGCTCGGGGCCATCTATCTGGTGAACACCTTCGACCTGATCTACATGATGACCCAGGGCGGACCGGGAACGGCGACCACGAACCTGCCCTATTACATCTATCAGCGCGCATTTCAGGGTTTCGATATCGGACAGGCCTCCGCGCTCGGCGTGGTGACCGTGATCGGCACGATCATCGTCGCCTCCGTGGCATTGCGCAGCCTGTTCTCTGTTTTCAAGACGGCGGAGGCACGGGCATGAGCGAGATCGCGGTACGCCGCAAGGGAAAGCTCGGCACCTCGATCTGGGCGATCGGCGCCTGGATCATCGGGATCCTGTTCTTCTTCCCGGTGCTGTGGATGGTGCTCACCTCGTTCAAGACCGAGGCCGACGCCTATTCCACGACCCCGCATCTGGTGTTCAAGCCCGTTTTCGAGCAGTACGCCTCGGTGTTCTCCTCGGGAATCGGGCCGTATCTGGTGAACTCGCTGCTGGCCACCGTGGTCTCCACCGCGCTCGTACTGGTACTCGCGGTCCCCGCCGCCTATGCGCTGTCGATCTATGCGGTGCGCAAGGTGCAGAACGCGCTGTTCTTTTTCATCTCGACGAAAATGCTCCCGATCGTCGCCGCGATCATTCCCATCTATCTTGCGGCGCGCAGCATTTCCGGGCTGGACAACATCTGGACCCTCGTCGTGCTCTACACCGGGATGAACCTGCCGATCGCGGTGTGGATGATGCGCTCGTTCTTCCTCGAGGTGCCATCGGAAATGCTCGAGGCCGCGCGGATGGACGGGGCCAAACTCGGGCAGGAGATCCGGCACGTCCTGCTTCCGGTGGTGGCCCCGGGAATCGCGGCGACCGCACTGATCTGTGTAATCTTCACCTGGAACGAATTCTTCTTCGCGCTCAACCTCACCACGATCCGGGCCTCCACCATGCCGGTGTTCCTGGTCTCGTTCATCACCTCGGAAGGGGCATACTGGGCACGGCTGGCAGCGGCGGCCACGCTCGCCTCGATTCCGGTCCTGCTCGCGGGGTGGTTCGCGCAGAAGCAACTAGTCCGTGGGCTTTCCATGGGCGCCGTGAAATAGGGAGAACTCCACTTGCGTGCATTGGTGATCGAGACACCGTCCAAGACCACGGTGTCCACTGTGGACGATCCGACGCCGGGGGCACGGGATGTGATCGTCGAGGTCGACTCCTGCGGGATCTGCGGTACGGATGTGCACATCCTCGACGGGGAGTTCCCGCTCGCGCCGTACCCGCTGGTGCCCGGGCACGAGTTCGCCGGGCGGATCGTGGCGCTCGGTTCCGCGGTGACCGAGTTCGCCGAAGGGGACGCGGTGGCCTGCGATCCCTCGCTGTTCTGCGGTGAGTGCGCGAACTGCGTCGTGGGCAAGGGAAATCTGTGCCTGAACTGGAACGCGATCGGGGACACCGTGGACGGGGCGATGGCGCAGTACGTGCGGGTCCCGGTGCGCAACTGCTACCGGCTGCCCGAATCCGTCCGGCTCGACCAGGCCTCGCTGATCGAGCCGCTTTCCTGTGCGGTGCACGGATTCGATCTGCTTCCGCGGGAACTGGGCTCGCACTACCTGATCTATGGCGCGGGCACCATGGGGCTGCTGATGGCCCAGCTCGCCCCGCTCGGTGGCGCGATCTCGGTCTCCGTCGTCGATCTGAACGCCGAACGACTGAGTACCGCGGCGGCCCTCGGGGCGACCGCGACCGCGGCCAGTGCCGGGGAACTGGCCGATGCGCACCCGCGCGGCTGGGATGTGGTGATCGACTGCACCGGCGCGGTGCCCGCGATCGAGGACGCGATCCGCCGGGTCAAACCGGGCGGGGTGTTCCAGCAGTTCGGAGTCGCCGCGGGGGAAGTGATGGCCAAGGTGTCCCCGTTCGCGGTCTACAACAACGAGATCACCATCGTCGGGAGCATGGCCGTGCTGCATTCCTATGGGCGCGCGGTCGAACTGTTCGCCTCCGGGGTGATCGACGCGGACACGATGATCTCCGACCGGCTGCCGCTCGAACAGTACGACGGCGCCATCGAACGGTTCCGGGCCGGGGCGGGGCGCAAGATCCAGGTCGTTCCCTGACCCGCCGCGGGGATTAGGCTGCTCCGCTATGACCGTGCTGTTCCGATCGGGCCTTTCCTGCGCTCCGCGCTCGCCGGCGCTCGCCACGATGCTCGGAAAGGCTGTGCTGGCCAGAAAAGAGGCGCTCTCATGACCGAACTCGTCGCGGGAGTGGATTCCTCCACTCAGTCGACGAAGATCGTCGTTTGCGATGCCGGGACCGGCGCGGTGGTCCGCGAGGCGAGTGCACCGCATCCGCCGGGAACCGAATGCCCGCCGGACGCCTGGCTGACCGCGTTCGAACAGGCCGCCGACGGCCTGCTGGACGGGGTGCGCGCGCTCGCGGTCGCCGGTCAACAGCACGGTATGGTCGCCGTGGACGAGCAGGGTGCGGTCGTGCGCGATGCCTTGCTGTGGAACGACACCCGCTCCGCGCAGGCAGCCGCCGAGCTCATCGCCGAGCTCGGCGGGCCACCGCGCTGGGTGGAGGCCATCGGTTCGGTGCCGCCCGTCTCGTTCACCATCACCAAGCTGCGCTGGCTCGCCGAGCACGAGCCGGCGAACGCGCGACGGGTGGCCGGGGTGATGCTTCCGCACGACTGGCTGACCTGGCGGCTCGGTGATGGCAGGCAGTGCCCGGCCACCGATCGCGGCGACGCCTCGGGAACCGGCTATTTCGCACCGTGGCAACAGGACTACCGCACCGATCTGGTGAAGCGCGCCTTCGGTTCGGTGCCGGAACTGCCGAGGATCGCCGCGCCGAACGAACCGGTGGGGGAAACCCCGGACGGCATCCTGCTCGCCCCGGGAACCGGGGACAACATGGGAGCCGCGCTCGGCATGGATCTCGCCGAGGGTGAGGTCGTCGTCTCGGTCGGTACATCCGGGACGGTTTTCGCGGTCGGGAGCGAGCCGAGCGGGGACCCGGGCGGATTCGTCGCCGGATTCGCCGATGCCGCCGGTGGCTACCTTCCCTTGGTGTGCACACTGAACGCGGCGCGGGTACTCGACGCGACCGCCGGGTTACTGCGCGCGGACCGTGCGGAGTTCGACGAACTGGCGCTCGGCGCGGAACCGGGCGCCGGTGGGATGACGCTGCTGCCCTATCTGGACGGGGAACGCACCCCCAACCGGCCGGACGCCAGCGGCATGTTCGCCGGGCTCACCACGGCCAACGCCGGTCCGGGAAACCTCGCCCGTGCCGCGGTGGAAGGTATGCTCTGCGGGCTGGCCGATGGCATCGAACCCTTGCGGGAGCAGGGAATCACGCCGGAGCGGTTGCTGCTCATCGGTGGTGGTGCCGCGTCCGAGGCGGTCCGGCGGATCGCGCCGAGCGTATTCGGGCTCCCGGTCACCGTGCCGCGGCCGGCGCAGTACGTCGCGCTCGGGGCCGCACGGCAGGCCGCGTGGACACTCTCCGGTGCCGAATGCCCACCGCAGTGGGATGTTCGCGAGCCCGCGGCCACCTTTACGGGTAAGTCCGAATCAGTTATCCGTGAAAACTATGCCCGGATCAAGAATCTCGGTTAAGGTCTTGCGATCACACAGGACTACTCACGCAGGGGCTGGGCAGAACACATGGGTAGGGAACAGCGATGAACAAGACCGGGACCGCCATGCTCGCGTGCGGGCTGCTGCTCGGTGCGGCACTCACCGTCACGCCCGCGGCCGCGGCACAGCAACAGGACCGGATCGACTGGGGTAAGTGCGCATCGGCCGATCTGCAGAAGGCGGGCGCGCAGTGTGGCACCGTGAAGGCGCCGCTCGATCCGGCCGATCCCGGGGCGGGCACGGTGTCGATCGCCGTCTCGCGCATCAAGCACACCGTGCCGGATTCGGCCTATCAGGGCGTCATGCTGGTCAACCCGGGCGGCCCGGGCGGCGCCGGGCTGCGGATGGCTACCCAGGGCAAGAAGGTGCCGAACGGGGTGGGCAAGGCCTACGACTGGATCGGCTTCGACCCGCGCGGGGTTGGCGAATCCACGCCGAAACTGTCCTGCGACCCGAAGGAAACCGGGTTCGACCGGCCCGACTACACGCCCGACCGGCCCGGAATCGAACAGTACTGGCGCAAGCACAAGCGCGACTACGCCAAGGCCTGCGGGCGCAACGGCGGAAAACTGCTCGAGCACATGAAGACCACCGACTCGGTCTCCGATATGGAAGCGATCCGCACCGCGCTCGGCGCCGAGCAGATCAACTTCCTCGGCTTCTCCTACGGCACCTACCTCGGCCAGGTGTACAGCACGCTGCACCCGGACCGGATGCGGCGCATGGTGCTCGACTCCAATGTGGACCCGCGCAACATCTGGTACCAGGCCAACCTGAACCAGGAGTACGCCTTCGACCGCAATCTGGGGATCTGGTTCGAGTGGCTGGCCAAGCACGACGACGTCTACCACCTCGGCAAGACCAAGGAAGCCGTGCACCGGCAGTGGTACCACCAGCGGGACCGGCTCGAGCACGCGCCCGCGGGCGGCAAGATCGGCCCCGCCGAGTGGACCGACATCTTCCAGAGCGCCGGGTACTACCGGGTGGTGTGGACCGAACTCGCGGACGCCTTCGCAGCCTGGGTGAACAAGGGTGACGCGGAACCGCTGATCTCCGAGTTCGGCCCGAACACCGAACCGGACACGGAGAACAACTACGCGGTGTACAACGCGGTGCAGTGCACCGACCTCCAGTGGCCGCGCTCCTACGGCAAGTGGCGGGCCGATGCCTGGCGGATCCACGCCACCGCGCCGTTCAACGCCTGGTCGAACACCTGGTACAACGCGCCCTGCCTGGACTGGCCTGCCAAGGCGGGTAAACCGGTGCAGGTGGACGGATCGAAGACCACGAGCGCGCTGCTCATCGGGGAGACCCTGGACGCGGCCACCCCGTTCGAGGGCAGTCTCGAGGTCCGTTCCCGCTACCCGGGTGCCCGGCTGATCGGGGAGCCGGGCGGCACCGCGCATGCCGATTCGCTCTACGGCAACGCCTGCGTGGACGACCGGATCGCGGACTACCTGGCCACCGGCAAGCTCCCGGACCGCGCACCGGGCCGCCAATCGGATGTGAGCTGTGCTCCGCTGCCCGATCCGCAGCCGGAGAACGCGGAAGCACAGAAGCGCACGGCCGAGGAACACCGGTCCCTGCTTCCCGCGCTGCATTTCTGAGGAATGTGGCAAGGTGGGCGGTGATCAGTCGAGTCACCGCCCACCGGGAGGATTTCCATGGCCGCGCCAGTCACGACAAGCACCGAGCACGTCATCGCCGGGCAGCAGCGCGGTGGCAGCGAGCGCATCGAGGTCGTGAACCCGGCGACCGAAGAGGTCATCGCCTCGGTCCCGGCCGGGACGAGTGCCGATGTGGACGACGCGGTGGCCGCGGCGGCAGCGGCGCAACCGGCCTGGGCGGACACCCCGCTCGCCGACCGGATCGCCATGGTGCGCGCCCTGGCCGGGGAGCTCGAGGCGCGCGGTGCCGAGATCGCCGCGACCATCACCGCCGAGATGGGTTCGCCGATCACCTTCGCGCAGAAGGTGCAGGCCGGTTTGCCCGCATCGACCTCGGCGGGACTCGCGGACGTGCTCGAGGCCGGGTACGCCTTCGAGGAACGGATCGGCAACTCGCTCGTAGTGCGTGAACCCGTCGGCGTGGTCGGCGCGATCACCCCGTGGAACTACCCGCTGCACCAGGTGGTCAACAAGGTGGCCCCCGCGCTCGTCGCGGGCAACACCGTGGTGCTCAAACCCTCGGAGATCGCCCCGCTCTCGGCGGGGATCTTCGCCGACATCCTGGACCGGATCGGCCTTCCCGCCGGGGTGTTCAACCTGGTGCACGGCACCGGGGACGTGGTGGGCGCGGCGCTGTCCGCGCACGAGGGCATCGACATGATCTCGTTCACCGGATCCACCCGCGCGGGCAAACTGGTGGCCAAGGCGGCCGCGGACACAGTGAAGAAGGTCGCCCTGGAACTGGGCGGGAAATCCGCGAACGTGCTGCTCGATGACGCCGACTTCGCCAAGGCGGTCAAGATCGGGCTGGCGAACTGCTACATCAACGGCGGCCAGACCTGCACCGCGCTCACCAGGATGCTGGTGCCCGCCGCGCGGCACGACGAGATCGTGGAACTCGCCGTTGCCGCGGCCGCGAAGTACGCCGTCGGCGATCCGACCGATCCGGCAACCCGGGTCGGCCCGATGTCCTCGGCCGCGCAGCGCGAGCGGGTGCTCGGCTACTACCGCACCGGGGCGAGCGAAGGGGCGGACGTGGTGCTCGGCGGCGCCGGGGCCGAGGGACTGCCGGACCGTGGCGCCTATGTCGCGCCCACCATCTTCGCCGGGGTGCGCCCGGAGATGACCATCGCCAACGAGGAGATCTTCGGACCGGCGCTGTCGATCATGCCCTACGCGGACGAGGAGGACGCGGCGCGCATCGCGAACGCCACCGTTTACGGGCTGGCCGGGGGAGTGTCCTCTGCCGATCCGGACCGGGCACTGGCCTTCGCGCGGCGGCTGCGCACCGGGCAGGTCGATGTGAACGGCGGCGCGTTCAACCCGGTCGCCCCGTTCGGCGGGTACCGGCAGTCCGGCATCGGCAGGGAACTCGGGCGCTACGGGCTCGAGGAGTTCACCGAGGTCAAGTCCATCCAGCTGTGAGCGCTTCGCGCTGGGCGGCCACGAAGGCGGGGGCCACCGGTTCGCCGTGACCGGGGACCACGAGCTGCGGGTCCAGCGCGAGCAGGCGGTCCAGGCTCGCGGGCCACTCGGCGGGGAACGCGTCCTCGCCCGCCTGTGGTTCGGCGCCCTGCTCGACGAGGTCACCGGCGAACACGCAGGCCGCGTCCGGGATGTGCACGATCAGATCACCCCCGGTGTGCCCGCGGCCCGGATGCAGCAGCCGCACCGTGCGCCCGCCGAGGTCGAGCGTGTGGTCCGCGGTCCCGGCGGTCGGCGGCACGAGCGGGGAAACAGTGATCTCCTCGGTGAACGCAGGACACTCCTGTGACCACTGTTCTCGATCGTGAACAGTGATCTCGGTCAGCCGCGCGGCGCACACCGGATGCGCGTACACCTCGACGCCCGGGAATGCCGAGGTGCCGAGCACGTGATCGAAGTGCGCGTGGGTGAGCACCACGGACAGCGGCAGCGGGGTGTGCTCCCGGATCGCCTCGGCGAACGCCGCCCCGTGCGCCGCACCGAAACCGGTGTCCACCACCAGTCCGGAGCGGGAACCGAGCACGAGCCCCAGGTTCAGGTCGAGCTCGCGGTTGCGCACCACCCAGACACCCGCGGCGAGCTCCACCCACCGGTCAAGCAAGACCCGGCACCCGCTGCGGCGCGAGGATCCCGTCCCGCAATTCCGGGACCACCTCGGTCACGTCGTGTTCGGCCGCCAGTTCCACATCCCCAGGATGGCCCTTGGTGATCAGTTCCCGCCCGGAGACACAGTCCCGCAGCGCCGGGGCGAGCCGGGGCCGCAGCGCGGCGAACCCGGCAGCGGCCAGTTCGGCCTCGGGGGAGCGGGCGGATTCGAGCGCGGTGACGATCGCGCCCGCGCCGAGCTGATCCTCGGCCGCGGGGCGCAGCGGACCGGAGCGGCTTCCCCAGCGTTCCCCGGCCGCGAGCACTCCGATCGGCCCGCCGTGCCGTGTGGCGGCCGCGGCCACCGCGCTCGCATTGCGCAGGCTCCCGACCAGCACCGTGGCCCCGGTGCCCGCCGCGAGAACGCACAGCGTGGCACCGTTCGGTGAGGGCAGCCCGAGCAGCACACCCGGCTCCATCCCGGTGAGCGAGGACGGGCGCAGTGTCCAGGACCGGTCCCCGGCGAGCACCGCGCCGCGCGCCCGCGCCGCGTCGAACTCGCCGTCGTCGGTCATCCGCAGCGGGAGCACCGAGGAACCCCGCTCGGTGACGATCGTGGCCGAGGTGCAGAACGAGAGGACGTCGACGATGATCAGCACCGCGCAATCGGCGAGCGCATCGAGTCCCTCCGGACCCCAGTCACAGCGGACCGGGTGGCCGAGCTGACGGTGGTAGCTCTCCATGCGGGCGACCCTAATGCAGCAGCGGAACACGAGGTGACAGACTTTTCGCCGTGCGCGTTTACCTTGGTTCCGATCACGCCGGATACGAACTCAAAGGCGAGCTGATCGCCCACCTGAGCAAGGCTGGGCACGACGTCGTGGATGTCGGGCCCGCCGCCTACGACCCGGACGACGACTACCCGCCGTTCTGCGTGGAGACCGCGCGGCGCACCGTCGCCGACGAGGGCAGCCTCGGCATCGTCATCGGCGGCTCCGGCAACGGCGAGCAGATCGCCGCGAACAAGGTGCCCGGGGCGCGTGCGGCGCTCGCCTGGAGCACCGAGACCGCGAGCCTCGCCCGCGAACACAACAATGCCCAGGTGGCCGGGATCGGCGCCCGGATGCACAGCACCGAGGAGGCCATCGCGATCGCCGAGGCCTTCCTCGCGACACCGTTCTCCGATGGGGAACGGCACAAGCGCCGGATCGCCATGCTCGCCGAGTACGAATCGAGCGGCGAGCCGCCAAGGCTGCCGTAACCATGCCCGAAGGGCACACCCTGCACCGGCTCGCGAAGCTGCACCAGCGCCGCTACGCCCGCAAGCCGGTCACCGTCTCCAGCCCGCAGGGACGGTTCGCGCTCGAGGCCGAGTCCATCGACGGCATGGTGCTGCAGCGCGCCGAGGCCTACGGCAAGCACCTGTTCCACCGGTACGACGACCGGCGCATCGTGCACGTGCATCTCGGCCTCTACGGCGCCTTCACCGAACTCGAGAACCCAGCGCCGGAACCCGTCGGCAAGGTGCGGATGCGGCTGGCCGGCGAGACCCACACCACCGACCTGCGCGGGCCCACCAAATGCGAGCTGCTCAACGTCCTCGCCGTGGACCGGATGCTCGCCATGCTCGGCCCGGACCCGTTACGCAAGGACGCGAAGCCCGAACTCGCGCATGCGCGGATCGCCCGCTCCAAGACCAGCATCGCCGCACTGCTCATGGACCAAAGCGTGCTCGCGGGCGTCGGGAACGTGTACCGGGCCGAATTGTTGTTCCGGCACGGGATTCCGCCCTACCGGCCGGGCCGGGAGATCGACGAGGAGCTGTGGTCGGTGCTGTGGGCCGATCTGGTCATGCTGATGCGGGACGGGGTGCGGGTCGGGCGGATCGACACCGTGCGGCCCGAGCACGATCCGCGGGTGGCCGGGCGGGCGCCGCGCAAGGATCGGCACGGCGGAGAGGTGTACGTGTACCGCAGGGCCGGGATGCCCTGTCATGTGTGCGGCACTTCGGTGGCGATGGCGGAGCTGGCCGGGCGCAATCTCTACTGGTGCCCGAGCTGCCAGGCGGGGTAGCCGTTCAGATCAATCCTATGCGTGCTTGAGTAGCGGTGTTCCACGCTTGGCGTACCTCATTCAGTGCTGCGGTGGCGGTGACGTTCAGGCGGGTTTGCCCGGCGAGTTCGCGCGTCCATGCGGGTTCCTCGGGCGCATCGGTGAACAGTGTGTCGCCCGGTGGCCTGTTGGTGGGGCCGAAGCGTTTGAAGAGCTCGGCGGCATCGGCGGTGATGAGGCCGAGGCGGGCCAGCAGCCAGAGATCGTAGAGGTCGCGGGAAGCGGCACGTTGTGTCCAGGCGACGGTTTTCCAGGCTGTGAAGGCGGCGCGGTGGGTACACGCAGGGTGGCCGGTGGGGTGTCGCTGTAGCGTTGCGTGATTGCCCGTGGCTCGACCGGCCAGGGAGGGTAGCCGGTCGGGCTGAGCAACTGGATACGCACGCTCGTGCCGTCCGGTGCGGCGAGTACGGCGGGTGTGGAGTTGCTGACCGCTGAGAGCGCGGGCTGCCAGCGCAGACCTGGGTACTCGCGTCGGGTGGCGCGGAGCAGGATGGTGTCGAGAGCCTTCGCTGTACGGCTACGGTTTCCGTGTGCGATCAGGTCGATGTCCTCGGACAGTCGGCCGTGCGGGGCGAAGGTGCGAGACAAAGCGGTTCCCCCGAAGAACAGGACCTCGTCGGGCAGGTGTTCACTGACCGCGGCGAGTAGATGGGAGATCAGGTGGTCGCGGCGCACTTGTGTACGGGCGACGCCGAATCCTTCGGCGATGGCGGCCGCTTCGTTGGGATCGAGCATGGTTCAGGCTACGGAGTAGAGGCGGGAGAGACTGGCTCGACGGCGCTGTGTAACGGCGAGTTCGTTCAACAGGTCCCGGTCACAGCGGGTGAGCAAGGCGTGCGCGGCGCTCAAGGCCTGATCGGGAAGCCCGCCCAGCGTCGGCCGGGCTACGAGATCGAGTGTGGTCTGCTCGATCGTGGTGATCCATCCCTGGCCGAGTTCACCGGTGTGGTGCTGCACGTCCAGGGAGCTGACTCGGCGACGTGCGAACAGAACTATCGCATCCCGGTCGGCCAGATGCAGGGGCGGACGGTGACGGCTGGTCGCTACCACCGCGATAGCCAGCCCGCGTGGGATGGCCGTATGCACGCGAGCAGCGGATAGCCCCATCAGCGCGACGGAGGCGGTGCCCTCGTCGGCCACGGCGATCCCCAGCGCGACCGCCTCGAGGTCGGGGCGCCAGTCGCGGCCGAGCTGGTCGTCGGGAACGGGGACGTAATACCCGGTCGCCAACCGGTGCAGGGCACCGGATCGTTCGAGCCGGGCGAACTCGGGGCGCGGATGCGCATACACTCCGGTGGCATCGCGGGGGCGGAGTACCCGTGAGGAACCGCGGAGTAGTTCCGGTGGCACTCGCGCGGGCGTATGGGGCATAAGTGTCACCTCCGTAGGTTCTAACCCTACGCTCGTGCCACAAATATGGCCAACATGTGTGTCTGCTCCCCTCCCGTCAGCGGGCGGGTGCCAGGACGACGTCGAACTGCGCCCTGTGCCAGGTTCGCTGCCCGAGATCCCGGCCGTCCGGGGCCGGTGTTCCCGCGGGCTGTCCGGCGAAGTCCTTGATGAGCGAGTCCTTGACCCCGAACACGGCGTCGCCGATGGCCAGCTGTGGATCCGCGCGCACGAAGATGTGGGTCACCAGGGTGCGAAACCGCTCGGCGGAGACCATGAAGTGCAGATGGGCGGCGCGCACGGGGGAGCGGCGCACGGCATCGAGAAGCGCGCCGACCGGGCCGTCGTGCGGGATCGGGTACGGGGTCGGGGTGAGGCACCAGAACCGGAAGCTCCCGTCGTCCCCGGCGAACAGGTGCCCGCGACCGGCGACGCGGCCGTCCGGGTACTGCACGTCGTAGTGACCGGTCTCGTCGGCCTCCCAGACCTCGATGCGCGCTCCGGGGACAGGATTTCCCTCGGTGTCGCGCACGGTTCCCTGAACCCAGCAGGGCGTGCCGGAGGCGTCCGCGGCGATGTCCCCGCCGTTGCCGATCAGTGGCGAGTCCTCGACGAAGAACGGGCCGAACACGGTGGCCTCCGTTGCGTCCCGGTAGGCCCCGTTGTTCACCGCGATGATCTGCATCGAGGCGCCGAGCACATCGGAGAGCAGGATGAATTCCTGGCGCTTGTCGTCGGTGATGTGCCCTGCTGCGGTCAGGAAATCGATGCCCCGCTGCCATTCCTGTTCGGTGAGCCGGGTTTCCCGGATGAACGCGTGCAGGTGCCCGGTCAGCGAGCGCATCAGCTCGTGCAGCCGCGGATCCGGGGTCGCTTCGAACGAGGCCAGCACTTCCTCGGTCAGCCGCTCCTCGACGCGCTGCTGCTTCCCGGGCGGAGGGTCCGTGGGATCCCCGCCCTCCCAGGCAGCGGTGAGCAGGCGGGTCAGGTCCTCCTCGGTGACCGGGCGCGGGTTGCCGGGCGGGACCGCGTCCAGGATCAGCCGCGCGGCCTCGGGAATCGCGGACTCCTCGCGTCGCGGCGTTGCGGACCAGGATCGGCTCCAGATGGTTCTGCGGGATATCGCAGTTCAGCGAGGGCGAGGCCAGTTCGTAGTCGGCGTGCCGGGCCGGATGGGTGCCCTATGCCAGGATCCGGCCGATCTCCTCGCCTGCCATGGAGGTGCAGAACACCGTGTCGCCGATCAGGTGGTGCGGTGTGGCCTCGGCGAGCACCTGGTCCTCGATCCCGAGGTCACGGAAGATCTCCATGGTGCGCTGGTTGGTGATGTGCGCGCGGGGTGTGTTCGCCGTCCAGCGGTATTTGGTCACCATGATGTTCGGAATACCCAGTGTGGACAGGAAAAGCGCCGCCGAGGTACCAGCGGGCCCCGAACCGACGATCAGCACATCCGTCTCGACCATGCCGGACGCCTCCTCTTTTCCGGACCGGCCACGTCGCCGGTACCTCGGGGCACCGTGACAGGTCCTGCCCGGCCCGGACACCACGATGCTCCGGGATGGCGGATCCAGGCAAAAATCACCGGCGTCCGCGATCGCGCACCGGTGAGTTGCCGAACCTCGCCCGGTAACTGCGCGAGAAGTGTGCCGGGGAGGCGAAACCGTGCCGGGCGGCGAGCTCGGCGATCGGGGTCCGCGCCCGGTTCCGGTCCGTCAATGTGCCCCGGGCCGCGTCCAGCCGCGCGGCCAGCACCGCCTGCGGCACGCTCTGCCCGGATTCGGCGAACAACCGGGAGAGCTGCCGTTCGGAATAACCGGCCGCCGTGGCGATCCGGCTCGCGGACAGGTCCGGCTCGTGCAGATGCGCGGCGATATAGGCGCGCGCGGCGGCGAGCCGGTCGGTGGCCGGTGCCCCGAGCAACCCCGCGAGCAGGTCGAGCACCGTGCTCTCCAGCGCCTCCCAATCGCCGCGGCCCGCGAGCGCACCCGCCACCGCACCGGCGAGCGCATCCCCCTCGCCGTGCCGGAAACCGAAGACCCGCGGCCCGGCAGGCGCGCACCGTCCCGCCGTTTCGCGCAGCGCGGACCGTGGCGCCGTGAGCACCAGTTCGGTGAGCCCGTACGGGAAACCGCGCTGAAACGGCCGGTCGGCATCGCACACCAGCGCCTGGCCGGGGTGCAGTATCCGTGTGCCCTCGCGGTCGCGGAACCGTCCCGCACCGGCCAGGGCGAAGTACACGACCACGCCCTCGGCCGGGTGGCGCGCGATCTGGCCCGCGTCCCGGCGCACCACATGCGGTGAACCACTGACCCTGGCCAGGCCCAGCCGCGGCAGGCGCAGATTCAGCTCGGCGCCCTCGAACGGCCGGTCCAGCGCACGGGCACGCAGTCCGAGCAGCGAGCGGGCGTTGTGTTCCTCCCAGGCCGCGAGCCGGTGTGCGCGCGGCAGATCACCGGTGCGGAACCGGATCAGTCCGGGCGGGTCCATGGCATGTGTCCTCTCCCGCTCATTGGGCCACTTCCGGTCCGGCCCGCCCCAGCCGGCCGAGCACCCGCGCGCTGATCGCGGCCAGTGCCGCCACCTCCTCGGCGCTCAGGTGATCGAAGACCAGGTCCCGCACGGTGTCCACGTGGGCCGGTGCCGCCTGTTCGATCGCCTGCTTGCCCTTGGCCGTGAGCACGATGAATACGCTTCGGGCGTCGTCCGGGCAGTCCTCGCGCGCGATGAGCCCGCGCTTGTTCATCCGGGCCAGGTGGTGGGAGAGGCGGCTTTTCTCCCACTGCAGCGCATCGGCCAGCTCCCCGACGCGCATCCGCGGTTCCGCGCGGTCGGTGAGCTGGACGAGCACGTCGAAATCGGCAAGGGACAGTCCGGAGTCCGCCTGTAGCTGGCGGTGCAGCTGGGCGCTGAGCTGCGTGTTCATGTCCAGGTACCCCCGCCAGGCACGTCGTTCGTCATCGCTGAGCCATCGCGTCACGTCCTCCACTCTACCGGAATGGTTGACATGTCACCTACCTTGGAGCCAGTATCAATATGATACGTCAACTAATTGGAGGTACCGAGATGACCACGGCGAGCAACTACACGCAGCTGACCGGCGACTACACCATCGACCCCGCGCACAGCCGCCTCGGGTTCGTGGCACGGCACGCGATGGTGACCAAGGTGCGCGGCGCGTTCAACGAGTTCGAAGGCAGCGCACACGTGGACGGCCAGAACCCGGCGAACTCCTCGGCGGCGCTCGCGATCGCCGCGAACAGCATCGACACCCGCAACCCGGACCGGGACGCGCACCTGCGCAGCAACGACTTCCTGGCCATGGACGAACACCCGGAGATCACCTTCCGGTCCACCGAGATCACCTGGACCGAGCAGGACACCTTCGAGGTGACCGGTGATCTCACCATCAAGGGCGTGACCCGCTCGGTGACCATCCCGCTGTCCTACGAGGGCCAGGCCACCGACCCGTTCGGGAACAGCCGGATCGGTTTCGAGGGCTCCACCACCATCAACCGCCAAGACTTCGGCATCACCTGGAACGCCGCATTGGAGACCGGTGGAGTGCTCGTCAGCGACAAGATCGTCCTCGAGTTCGAACTCTCCGCGATCAAGCAGAACTGACCGGCCTGCCCGATTCGAGGAGGACCACATGACACTCGCGACCAGCGGCCTGCACCACGTCACGGCGATCGCGGGCAACCCGCAGGCCAATGCCGACTTCTACCTGCGCAGCCTCGGGCTCCGGCTGGTCAAGACCACGGTGAACTTCGACGCGCCGGATGTCTACCACCTCTACTACGGCGATGAGCAGGGGCAGCCGGGCACGCTGTTGACCTTCTTCCCGTTCGGGAAGGTGGCGCCCGGCATTCACGGCAACGGCCAGGCCACCCGCACGGCGTTCTCGGTACCGGCCGCCTCGATCGGCTGGTGGCGGGATCATCTGCGTGCACTCGGCACCGAGGTCAGCGAGATCGCCGAACGCGACGGGGAGGCGGCACTGACCTTCCACGATCCGGACGGGCTCGAACTCGCCCTGGTCGCGCACCCCCAGGGCGATCCGCGTGCACCGTGGGACAACGGGATCATCCCGGCCGGGCACGGAGTCCGCGGACTGCACTCGGTGACCCTGTCCACCGGCGACGAGGGCGGCACCATCGCGATGCTGGCCGAGCTCGGCCTGCGCGCCGAGAGCCAGGACGGCAACCGGCTGCGGTTCGCCGCGGGCGAGGGCGGACCGGGCGCGCTCGTGGATGTCCTGGTGGATCCCCGTGCTCCACAGGGGCTGGTCGCCGGCGGCACCGTGCACCACGTCGCCTGGCGGGCCCCGGACGAGCAGACCCAGCTGCGCTGGCGCCAGGAGCTCGTCGAGCGGGGCGCGCAGGTCACCGAGGTGCGGGACCGGCAGTACTTCCGGTCGATCTACTTCCGCGAACCCGGTGGCACACTGCTGGAGATCGCCACCGACGAACCGGGTTTCGCGATCGACGAGCCGCTGCTGGAGCTGGGCCGCGCGCTGAAGCTGCCGCCGTGGCTGGAGCCGACCCGCGAGCAGATCCAGGCCAAGCTGGCGAGCCTGTCCCTGCCGGACGAGAACAATCCCGGGTTCGCGGAACGGGAGACGGCATGACCGCGGTACTGGACCGTCCGCACGTGTGGTTGCCCGGGGACACCGGGCAACCACCGCTGCTGCTCCTGCACGGCACCGGCGGGAACGAGCACGATCTGCTGGCGCTGCGCGAGCAGCTGGCTCCGGAGGCCCCGGTGCTGTCGGTCCGGGGCACCGTGCTGGAGAACGGCATGCCGCGGTTCTTCCGGCGGCTGCGCGAAGGTGTGTTCGACGAGGAGGATCTGCGCGCTCGCGTCGATGAGCTCGCCGAGTTCCTGGCGGCCGCGGAACGGCACTACGGCGTCGCGCCCGGTTCCTGGTATGCCCTCGGATTCTCCAACGGCGCGAACATCGCCTCGGCCACGCTGCTGCGCAGGCCGGAACGGCTGGCCGGTGCCGTACTACTGGCCGCGATGGTGCCCTTCCGGCAACCGCCCGAGGCGGACGCGAGCGGTAAGCGTGTGGCGGTGGTCAACGGCCACGCCGATCCCATGGCCGCTCCGGACCAGACCGCGCGGCTCATCACGCACCTGCGGGCCGCGGGGGCCGAGGTCACCCGGATCGATCATCCCGGCGGGCACACTATCGACGCGCGGATGCTGCCGCGGATCGCGGAATTCCTGCAGCAATCCTGAACGGCGGGTGGTTCACCAGTCGCCGAGATCGAAGCCGCCGAAATCGCCGAAGTCCCCGCCGTCCATTCCCATGTCCATACCGCCGAAATCGCCGCCCATATCGCCCATCCCCGGGTCGAAGCCACCGACGTCCCAGCCGCCGCCGAAGCCGTGCATGCCGGAGAACAGCGAGTCGAACAACAGCATCGAGCCGACGCCCCACGCGCCGCCGATCAGCGCAGGCTTCCACCACGGTTCCGAGTACCAGCCGCGCGGCACCGGGCGGCCGGCCACCGTGCCACCGGGGTAGTAGTGCGGGGTCTGCTCGCCAGGGTTCGGTGAGGCCGCGTAATCATGGCCCTCCACCTGAACCTTGCGGTTCTCGGTCACCGAGCCCGCCGCGCGCTGCCCGTCGATCTCCGGCAGCTCCGGACCCGGGTCCAGGCCGAGCGCCTCACGCGCCGCGCGCACGTAGTAGAGGCCCTCCATCGCGGTGTGCGTGGCCAGTTGGCACTGCCGCGCCGTGCTCGCCTGCTCGATCTGCGAACCCGCCGCCGTGTACCGCTCCGAGGCGTCCGCGATCGCCTGCTTCGCCGCCGGTTCCGTCGTGCCCTCCAGCTGGAAGACCTGCCCGCCCAGACGCTCGATCCAGCGCCGCGCCTCCGCCTTCGCATCGCCGAGCTCATCGGCCTTGCGGTCATTGCCCCGCTTGGTGAACAGCACGATAGCGGCGATCACCACGACGAGTAACACGACAATCACGATCGCGGTGCCCACGGCGGCCTCCAGCGCACATCAACGGCAGTCACCGAGTGCAACGAGGGAACGGGCCGGAGAGTTCCCCGTGTCTGATGAGGGCAGGCCTGGTCTCATGGGGGCAGGCCTGGTGGACCGGGCAGGCTCAGCCGGGAGGCCACACCATCGCGCGCCCGCCGAGCACATGGCAGTGCACATGGAACACCGTCTGCTGCCCATCCTTGCCCGTGTTGAACACCAGCCGATAACCGCTCTTCGCGATCCCCTCGAGCACCGCCACCTCCTTGGCCGCCGTCAGCAGCGAAGCGGCCGAGGACGGCTCCGCCTCTGCCAGCTCCGCGGCATTGGCGTAGTGCGCCTTCGGGATGACCAGCACATGCGTCGGCGCCTGCGGATTCAGATCCCGGAACGCCAGCACCTCGTCGGTCTCGTGCACGATCGTCGCCGGGATGTCCCCGGAGACGATCGAGCAGAACAGGCAGTCTTCACTCATAGCGGCACCCTAATGCGAGCGGGCGACCTGCGGAGACCGGGATCGCGTAGTCGCGGTAGTGCCCGCGTCTGTGCTGGTCATGCGTTGGCTCTCGGAACACGGTTCGGGTGGATTGCGAAGTTCGATTCGCTTTGCTGTCCATAGTAAAATGACAGGCTCAACCTGGGAGGCGATGATGTTCTACGGATCAGGACAGTTTCATCAGGTGTCGGGTCGCCGCGGTGAGCGGCATGTACGGCCGAACGAGCGGGTCACGTCTGAGCAGGCTTCGCGGAAGGCGGAGGTGCAGCGTGTCCGGCAGGCGCGCGGGTCGTGGTGGAGTCGCATGGTCGCCCGTTTCCATGCGCGTGGTTCGGATCCCTACGACTCGCCACGCTGAGTGCGCATCATTGTCGATTCTGTTTTTGATGGACCATTGACCCGGAAATCTGGGAATAGGTGGTATCGGTGTACCTCGGTGGAGGTGGAAGTTCGTGGGTGAATACCCGGAATGAGGAGAGCGCGAAGCGGTTCGTTCAGCAACAGCAAATGGAGTCCGGACTCGACCGGGATCGGCTCCAGCGTTCGGACGAGATTCGCCGCCGATTCTGGGGCTGGGTCCGCTCGCTGTTCCGGCGGGTTCGGGGCGGGAAGTAGCCGAGCTCGCTCCGCTGTCACACTCCACGTGTGCGGGTGATCTCGACTCGCAACGGTACTGGGAATCGTTCGCTGAATTTCTCTACGCTGCCGAACGCCCTCGCTGCGTTGTCGCCGTGTTTGGCAAGCCATGCCGGATTCTCGTGCGGCAGGGGAATGTCCTGGGCGCGGTGTGCGGTTCCGGTGAAGACGACGACGTTGCCGGGGTCGCCGTCGGTCTCGAAGTGCAGACAGACCCGGGGCCGGTCGATGACATGGTCGAGCCGGTTCGCTCGAGCGTCGTTGTAGATCAGGATCGAGTCGTTGTCCTGGAGCAGGAAGCCGACCGGGTTCGACTGCGGGGTGCCGTCCTTTCCGACTGTTGTGATCCAGATGAGCTGTTCCTCGTGTAACCGGCGCCGTACCCGCTCGCCGAACGGCGTCCCGAGGTCCGGCAGTGCGCTCCTCGTCATGTTCGCGAACCCTACCGCGGTGTGGGCGTAGAGCAGTGGGTGATGAGCGGATCGTTCAGGTCGACGCGAGAGTGTCCTGGCGCGCGCGAATCCACCATCGGCCCTCCTCATTGACCAGGACGTATGACGTGATCATGGTGTGGTCGAGTTCGAGTGGTTCGCCGGCGGCGTCGACCGCATGCGCGCGCTGGTACACGAGTGCGACATCGGGGCGGACGAAGATCGGCTCGGTGAGCGTATAGCGGGCGTGCATCCCGCGTAGCTCGGCCGCGAATCCGCGCTGATATCGCTCGCGCAGTGCGGCCCGTCCGCTGAGCACGGTCCCGGTTGCCTCGATCACGATCGCATTCGCGGCGAAATGGGTGCTCATCAATTCGGTGTCGGCGGTGTTCAGTGCCGTTTCCAGATCCGTGACGATGGCGCGGATCGAGGTGAGGTCGGCCTGCTGTGCGGCGGCGGTCTCCGGCGGGTTCGGAAGCGGGGGAGTCATGCGGGCAGTATCGGATCTCCACTTGGCCCGATATCAAGAGGTGCACCAATCAGGCAGTCATGACCTGCGATGTTGTGTTGGAGTGGGCTCCAGCGCCTACGGTTGCCGCATGGCTGGGAGCGCACAGGCGGCGATGTTCGGTATCCGGGATGTCGCGGAGCAGACGGGGCTGAGCATGGAGACCCTGCGCTGGTATGAGCGCGAGGGTCTGGTGCCGCCGGTGCACCGGGGCAGCGATGGCAGGCGCCGGTATTCGGCGGCGGAGGTGGGCTTCGTCCGGCTGATCGTCTGTCTCCGGCGCACCGGGATGCCGGTGGCCCGGGTGCGGGAATTCGTGACTCTGGTGCGCCGGGGCGCCTCCACGCATGGGAAGCGGATGACACTGCTGACCGAGCAGCGGGACCGGATCCTGGACCAGATGGCGCAATTGCGCGCGGATCTCGCGACGGTGGAGCACAAGATCGGGCACTACGGCGAGCTGATCGAGGCTGGTCTGGATTGCGAGGGCGCACCGGTCTCGGTGCGGACGGCCGAGCTGCAGCGCCGCGGCTGACCGGGCGGCGAAACAGCGGGCGGCTGGTTACAGAAATAGTTCTGCAAAGAAAATTCTGCAAAGAAAAGTGGGGATCATGCTGCGCAGGAACCTCGGCAAGACCGGGATCTCGGTGAGTAAATACGCGCTGGGCACGATGCATCTCGGGCCGTGGGGCAACGATGAGCCCGCGGAGGTCGCCAGGCTGATCAACACCGCGCTCGATGCCGGTATCAATCTCGTGGACACCGCGGACATGTACTCAGGTGGGGAGGCGGAACGGCTCGTCGGCGCGGCGATCCGGGACAGGCGTGATGACGTCGTGCTGGCCACCAAGGGGCATTTTCCGATGGGGGAGGACCCGAACTACAGCGGGAATTCTCGCCGCTGGATCACCAGGGCGGTGGAAGACAGCCTGCGCAGGCTCGGTACGGACCGGATCGACCTCTACCAGATCCACCGCCCGGACCCGGACACCGATATCGACGAAACCCTGTCGGTGCTCTCCGATCTCGTGCGGGCGGGCAAGATCATGGCGATCGGTTCCTCGGATTTCTCCGCCGCGCAGCTGGTGCGGGCCCAATGGGTGGCACACGAGCGCAACCACATCTCGTTCCGCAGCGAGCAGCCGCCGTATTCGATCTTCGTGCGCGGGATCGAGCGCGACGTGCTGCCCACAGCGCGCGAATACGGCCTCGGGGTGCTCACCTGGAGCCCGCTCAACAGCGGATGGCTCACCGGCCGCATTCGTGATGAGCGGATCGAGATCAGCGGATTCCGGGAACTGATCGCGCACAAGTTCGATCTGGAGCTTCCCGGGAACCGGCGCAAACTCGAGACGGTGGAACGACTGCTGGCCCTCGCCACGGATACCGGGATCTCGCTGACCCATCTCGCGCTCGCGTTCGCGGCGAGCCACGCGGATGTGTCCTCGGTGATCCTCGGGCCGCGCACCGGTGCCCAGCTCGATGATCTGCTCGCCGCGGCGGAGATCCAGCTGGCCGATGACGTGCTCGACCGGATCGACGCGATCGTGGCTCCCGCGACGGACCTCAATCCCGGAGACACCGACTACACCCCGCCGCATCTCACGGATGCCGCACTGCGCAGGAGGCCCTTGACGCAGCGCTGATCCGGTCAGTGCGGTTCGTGCTGGTCCTGCCGCGCATTCTCGAGTGCCTCGATCTCCTCGGGCGGGTCGGCCGCGCGCCAGATCCCGGACATTCCGCGACCGGTGTAGCCGAGCTCGTTCATCTTCTTCGGCACCGAGGCGCCCTGGTATTCGAGCGGGATCGCGTGCCCGTGCTCATCGGCTCCGCCCAGTGGCTGGTGCACCTCGATGAACTCGCCGTGTGGCAACCGTTTGATGATCCCGGTCTCGATCCCGTGCTCGAGTATCGCGCGGTCGGAACGCTGCAGACCGAGGCAGATCCGATAGGTCACGTAGTAGGCGATCGGCGGCCCGATCAGCAGCAGAATGCGCCCGCCCCAGGTCATCGCGTTCAGCGAGATGTCGAACTTGAATGCGATGATGTCGTTCGCGCAGGAAATGAACATCACCGCGTAGAACGTGAGCGCGAGCGCCCCGAGGCCGGTCCGCACCGGCACATCCCGCGGCCGCTGCAGCACATTGTGGTGTGCCGTGTCCTTGCTGAATTTGCGTTCGATGACCGGATACATGATCGTCAGCGTGATGATCACACCGAAGGCCATGAGCGGGAAGAAAACCGCGGGAACCGTGTAATTGCCGAGATAGATCTCCCAGTCCGGCCACAACCTGATCAGTCCGTCGGTCCAGCCCATGTACCAGTCCGGTTGCACCCCGGCGGAGACCTTCCCGGTCGAATACGGGCCGAGATTCCAGATCGGGTTGATCTGGAAGATGCCGCTGATCACGGCGAGCAGTCCGAGCACGACCGCGAAGAAGGCCCCGGCTTTCGCGGCGAACACGGGCATGATGCGCACGCCGACCACGTTGCTCTCCTTGCGGCGCACCCCGGGGAACTGGGTGTGTTTCTGGTACCAGACCACCGCGAGATGTACCGCGATCAGGCCGAGAAGAATTCCCGGAAGAATGAGGATGTGAATGGTATAGAGCCGCGGAATGAGCTCGTTACCCGGGAATTCCGAACCGAAGATCAGCCAGTGCAACCAGGTACCGATCAGCGGAACGCTGAGAATTCCGCCGGACATGGCCGCCCGGATACCGATCCCGGAGAGCAGATCGTCGGGGAGGCCGTAGCCGAAGTAGCCTTCGAACATCCCGAGCACGAGCAGTAACGCGCCCACGAACCAGTTCGTCTCGCGTGGCCTGCGGAACGCGCCGGTGAAGAAGATCCGGCACAGGTGCGCCACCATCGCCGCCACGAACAACAGTGCCGCCCAGTGGTGCAGCTGCCGCACGAACAGGCCGCCGCGCACATCGAAGCTGATGTTCAGGGTGGATTCGTAGGCCCGCGACATCTCCACACCGTGCAGATTCGCGAACGAGCCGTTGTAGGTGACCTCCTGCATCGAGGGGTCGAAGAACAGCGCCAGATACGTGCCGGAAAGCAGCAGCACGATGAACGAGTACAGCGCTATTTCCCCGAGCATGAACGACCAGTGCGTGGGGAAGACCTTGTTCAACTGGCGGCGGATGCCCGCCGCGAACCGCAGGCGGCTGTCCAGCTCGTCGGCGGCCTTGCTCGCCTGCTTCAGCGCGACTCCGGCGGTTTTCGTCGGGGTGGTCAGTGAGCTCATCGTTGCGCTCCCGGTTCGAATACGCGGTGCCCGCGCTTCGATGTCCTGCGGCAGTGATATCCCGATATCCTGCGCATATCGAGGCTAAACCGGGTGGTGAGATCCCCGCAACAGCACGCCGATGTGGCGTGCCCCCGTGTGGCACCGGGCACGGTCGGCCCGCGGGGCGTCGCCGTCACGCCACGGGGCCCTCCAGCGCGAGCAGCAGGGTGCGCAGGTCCTCGTTGATCCGGCGCTGCCGTTCCCGGCTGAGCGGGGAGAAGACCTCGCGTTCGGTCTCGGTCTTCCCACCGAACACCGCCTTGGCGCGGCCCCTTCCTTCCTCGGTGAGCACGACGCTCACGCTGCGCCGGTCGGCCTCGTCCACCTCGCGCGTGACCCATCCTTTGGCGGCGAGGCGGGACACCCGGTTGGTGACCGCGCCCGAGGTCAACTGCAGCTGCCGCATCAGTTCACCGGCGCTGAGCCGGCAACCGGGTTCGGCCCGGCGCAGGCAGGCCAGCATCTCCAGTTCCCACAGTTCGATGCCCTGCGGGGCGAGTTCGCGCCGCATCCGGGTTTCCAGATGGTGCGCGATGCGGCGCATGCGATAGCTGAGCGCCTTGGCTTCGAGTGTCCCGGCCTCGTGCGGGGCCGAGATGGCCTCGATCAGCGCGTCGATCATGTCGCGATCGGTTCCGGAGGTCACAGCCACGAAGAGTAACAGGCGTTGACCGGAACACGAAGGCTCATTATATTAACGTTCATCTTCTTGAGCTTAACGTATTGGAGATGGTGACGATGCGGAAGCGAATCGGACTGGCCACCTCGGTGCTCGGACTGGCGGCAGCGGCACCCTCGGTGTGGCAGACCGTCACGCATATCCGGGACAGCAGTTACCGCGCGCCCGAAGCTCGGCACGGGGCAGGGCACGTGCAGTACCACATGGCGCGCGAAGCCCTGATCACTCTCGGTGCCTTCGGGGCGCTCGGGATCGGCCTGCTCACCGAGCACCGGGATCGGCGGATGTGGGCCGCGATGGTCAGCATCACGGGCGGATTCGTCGCCGCGATGTGGTCCGGAGGGCCGACCGCGGGCACATGGGCACCGAACCGGAAGGCGCTGACCGTGCACATCGCATCGACCACCGGGCTCGCCACCGGGATGTGGCTGCTCCGTCCGGGGCGTGGCGAGTGAATCCCGAGGTCATCGTCGTCGGTGCCGGACCGGTCGGGATGACCGCGGCCGCGCTGCTGGACGCGGCCGGGCTAGCGGTGCGTGTCCTGGAGCGCGGTCCGGCGGGGCCGCGGCAAGCCCAGGGCAAGGCGACGACCATTCATCCGCGAACCCTCGAGCTGCTGGACGCGATCCGGATGGACACCGGGCACACGGTCACCGACGAGCTTCTCGCGCTCGGGCGGCCGACCGGACGGGTGCACTTCGCCGTGCTGCCGGAACTGCTGGACTACCGCGAACTGCCGACGCCCTATCCGTTCGTGCTCATGCTCGGCCAGCACCGCACCGAAGCGGTACTCGCCGGGCACCTGTCCGCGCACGGGGTGGATGTGCGCTATACGCATGAGGTCACCGCGGTCGAACAGCACGCGGACGGTGTTCGGGTGCATGCCGGTGCGCGGGTACACGAGGCTCGGTACGTGCTCGGTGCGGACGGTGCGCGCAGCGTGGTCCGTGGCTGCGCCGGGATCGAATACCCCGGGACGCTGCCCTCGCTGTGCGGGTTCGTCGCCGATGTGCGGCTGGCCGATCCGCCACCGGAGGTGCTGCATCACTGGACGCACGAGAGCGGATGGATCAGTGTCACCCCGCTGCCGGACGGGCTGCATCGAGTGTTCGGTGCACGGCCGGGCGATACGGGACTGAGCCCGGAACAGGTCCGCGCACGCCAGTCCGAAGGGCTCACCGAGCACGGGTTACGCGAAATCCTGCACAGCATCGCGGGCACCGATTTCGGGCTGCGCGAGGTGGTCTGGAAGTCCACCGCCAACGATGGCACCCGCCGCGCCGAGCGGTATCGCAGCGGGCGGGTGTTCCTCGCCGGGGACGCCGCACACATCCATCTCCCCGCAGGGGGTCAGGGGCTCAACGCCGGGATTCAGGACGCCGCCAACCTCGCGTGGAAACTCGCCGCGGAACTCGGTGGCCGCGCGCCCGCCGCGATCACCGAGGGCGAGCACGACTACCACAGCGAGCGCGCGCGGCAGTCCGCCCAGCTGGCGCGCAACACCCTGGCCCAGTCGGGCCTGATGACCACCTTCACCCCGGCGGGATCGGCGCTCCGCGAGCTGTTCACGGACCTGATCACCGGTCCGGGCGGCACCGGGGAAACCCTCGCCTTCTGGCTTGCCGGGCTCGATGTGCGCTATCCGGGTACGGCGACCACCGGCGAACGGGTGCCGGATCTGCGGGTGGACGGCGAGAGCGTGTTCCGCTTGCTGCGGCCGGACCGGTTCCTGATCGCCGATGCCACGCCCGCGGGCGCGTTCGCGGGACTCGGCGGGCAGCACCTCGATGTGTACCGGGTGCCGTCCTCGAACACGTTCGCGGGACTGCTCATCCGCCCGGACGGGCATATCGCGCGCGCGGTTCCCGAGGCCGATGTGTCCGCGATGGTCGTGGCCGTGCGGGACTGGCTCGTGGTCTGACCGGCCCATGGTGATCGCGATGGGTACTCATGGCCACCGTTTTCGGTTACCGTTTCGACACAACGCTTTTCGTATAAAGCTTTGCCCCGCGATTCGTTACGGGTTCCGCGGAAAGTTCCCCGTTGCAGGTGGTTTTCAGGTCAGCCTCGCGGATTACGGGGTTATCGTTCGATTCCATGAAGCCAAGAAGACCTGTGCAGCTCGCGTGCGCTCTGCTGGGGGCCTTGGTGCTGTGCATCGGATCGGCCAATTTCGCCGGTGCGGCACCGCGCACGCTGAGCGCGGCCGATGACGGCGCGAAGGTGGTCCAGCAGAGCCAGCCGAACGGGCAGATGCTGGACGTGACCATGCAGTCGCCGGCGGTGGGCGCGAATGTGGGGATGCGTCTCCTGCTTCCGCCGGGATGGACGCCGGAAGCCACACGCACCTGGCCGGTCCTCTATCTGCTTCCCGGGTGCTGCGAGCCCAAGGACTTCCGGGCCTGGACCGAACTGACCGATATCGCCGCCTTCGCGAAGGACAAGAACGTTCTCATCGCGATGCCGACCGACGGGGCGAACGGGAACTTCTCGGACTGGTGGAATTACGGCAAATACGGGCCGCCGGACTGGGAGAAGTTCCACCTCGACGAGATGCGCCAGATTCTGGAGCGCAATTACCACGCCGGGCAGAAGCGCGCGGTGGCCGGACTCTCCGCGGGTGCCTACGGCGCGATGGAGTACGCCTCCCGGCGGCCAGGCATGTTCCAGGCGGCCGCGGCCTTCAGTGGCACACCGAACATTCGCTCGATGTTCGGCGATTTCGGGGTCGCCGTCGGCAATTTCCGCACCGATCAGGACCAGGACGCGCTCTGGGGGGATCCGATCGCGCAGGCCGATATCTGGAAGGCGCACAACCCCTATGACAATGCGGAGAACCTGCGCGGAACGCGGTTGTTCATCTCCACCGGGAACGGTTTTCCCGGTCCGCTGCACCTGATCACCGACAATGGGCTGAACATGTTCGAGATGCCGGCCCTGCCGAACTCGTTGATGTTCGTGAACAAGCTCAACCGGCTGGGAATCCCGATCACGACGCATTTCTACGGCCCGGGAACCCACATGTGGGGTTACTGGATTCACGAGCTCAAACGTGCCTGGCCCCTGCTGACCCAGGGCTTCTGAGGCTTCCGGCGATACGACCTGACCGACAGGGAAGAACATCATGGTGAAAAGAGCTGGCATAGCGGCGCTCGCGGTGGCGGCACTGGTCGCGCTCGTCGTGATTTTCGCCGGGATCCAGGGCGGGGGCCACATCAAGCAGGCCGCGCCCGAATCACCGGCGGAGTCCTCGGCCAAGGTGCGCGCCGCGGTGCAGAACGAGCAGGCCCGCCGTTCCCCGGCACCGGCACCGGCACCGCGACAGCCGAAGGCCATCCCGAAGCCGAGCAGCGCGCCGGCCGGTGTGCCGCTGACGCAACGGGATCCGGAGCAGGTGCGCACCCAGGTACACGACTACCTCGATTCCGTGGACCGTTCGCGAGTCCCGAACTCCGCCGAGATCAAGAAGAACCTGCGACCCTACGAGAACGAGCTGCGCGGCATGATCCAGCGCAAGGCCGATGTCACCGGCACGGTGCTGGGGCCGTTCTGCGACAACCTCAACGCGGTCGTCTACAGCCTCTACTCGTGGATGCTGTCGATGGGAATCCCGAACGGGCCCAGCATCGGCCTGCCCGATTTCGCGAATCCCTGCCCCGCGAACAAGAACCTCGCCCCGATGCCCTTCGATTAGGAGAAAGATGTCCTGACCTGGCTTGCGTGCCGGGACGGGACGGCGGTCCCGGGCGCCTGGGAGCGAAAGCGGCTCCGCCGTGCCGGAACAGGCTCCGTCCGGCCACCACCGACCGGGCCGGTTCAGGTGTCCAGGCGGGGCCAGGGGCGCACCGGCGGCGGTTCCGGGTACCCGTCCCCGGAACCGGTCAGCGGGGCAGCCGTTCCGCAGGCGGCCGCCAGCGTGGCCGGGTCCAGGCAGAACACCTCGCCACCGGTGCCCGCGGCCCAGCCGCCGAGTTCCCGGTCCGGCGGCGGGGCCTGCACCCCGGCGAGCACCACATTGCCCGGCCGGACCCGCATGAAGACCCCGGCCTCGGAGAGGGCGGCCATCCGCGAGAACACCACATCCATCCCGGCGGCCGCGCCGAGCAGGAAGTCCAGCTGGCCGGCACCCCACACATTGGCCAGGTACAGCCCGCCGGGGCGCAGCACGCGCGCGATCCGTTCGAGGAATTCCACCGTGGCCATCCCGGTGTCCGGAGCACCCGCCCGGAAAGCGTCCAATACCACGAGATCCATGGACCGCCCGGGCAACCGCTCGATCCCGGCCCGCCCGTCGATGGCTTCGACCCGCACCCCGGGAACATCGTCGAGGCCGAGGTGTTCCCGGATGAGACCGGTGAGCGGTTCATCGAGCTCGAACACGGTCTGCGCCGATCCGGGGCGCGTCCGGGCGAGATAGCGGGCAAGGGAACAGCCGCCACCGCCGATGTGCACCGCGGCCAGCGGTCGTTCCCCGGCCCAGTGCTCCTCGATCGTCGAGGCCATCCAGTTCGTGTAGGGCAGTATCAGGTTGCCCGGGTCCGCAAGGTCCACATAGGACTGCAGGACACCGTCGACGAGGATCCGCCACCGGTGCGCGGCGGTCTCGTCCGGGCTCAGCTCCGCGGTGCCGAACCGGACCGGCGCTCGTACGGCTTCGGGAACCGCGGGGTGGTCGATCATCCGGTCAGATTACGCCCGGATGCGCGGTCCTGGATCGAGGAGGTTTCTCGGTCTACCGTGCCGTGATCGCTCATGACGAGTAGTGAACTGTGGACCAGTGCCGAGCGGATTCTCGTCTCGCTCCACTTCATTCGTGACGGCGAGAACGGCCGTCACTCACTGCGCGGACCGGGGCAGGGAACCGTTCACTCAGGACTCCGCGCGGCCGAGATGGCGGGACAGTTCAATCTGCAGGCCGGTCCCGCGCAGCGCGGCGATCTTTTCCCGCGGTGCGCCGGAGTCGGTGACGAGCACGTCGACGCTGTCCAGCGGGGCGAACACGGACATGAACGAGTTCTCCATTTTCGTGTTGTCGGCGAGCACGACCACTTTCTTGGCGCACTTGACCATGGCGCGCTTGATGGCCGATTCGAAGGAATTCGGGGTGGAGAATCCTCTGGTCGGCGAAATCCCGTCGGTGCCGATGAACGCGACATCCACATCGAGGGAATCGAGCTGCTCGAGTGCCCAGTGATCGACCGTGGCCAGGCTCGAGGGCCGGAGGCGGCCGCCGAGCAGGTGGACCGTGAGCAGCGGCAGCCGGACCATGGACTCGCCGATCGGCAGGGCATTGGTGATGACGGTGAGTTCCCGGTCCTCCGGGATCGCCGCGGCGAGTTGTGCGGTCGTCGTGCTCGCGTCGATCAGGATCGTGCCGGTTCGCGGAAGCAGGGCGACAGCACGCTTTCCGATCGCGCGTTTCGCGCTCGCCATGATGTCGGGGCGCTCGGCCAGGCCGGGTACCGGGTTGACGAACTCGACCGGTACGGCCCCGCCATGTACGCGGCGGAGTATGTTCTGTTGTTCCAACAGGGTGAGATCACGGCGGACGGTTTCGGTGGTGACCCTGATGGTGGCGGCGAGGCTCGCCACGTCGACGCTGCCGTGTTTCTGTGCTTCCTGCACGATGAATTGCCGGCGTTCGAGAGCGAACATCTCGTCGTCTCCCAATCTCGGACGGAAGCTCACGACCTCCCTGGAACCGCTTGGCTCAGGGCATGACCCGCCCATGTTGTTTTACCTTGTTCTCTGTGGGATGTCAAGGCGTGCTCATGGCTAAGTAGGCATGGTTACCTGTGAAAACAGCCAACCGAGGCGACGCTGCCGCCGGGTTGGCTGATCAGCAGGCCGACTGCCTCCCGGCGCGTACGGAGACGTTGTCCAGGATCGTCTGGTACCAGTCGATGAGGCACTGGCAGCTCAGTTCCCCGCGCACCGCATGATCGAGCGCGGACCACAGCCCGGCCTCGGTCCATTCGCAGAATCGGCGATGTGCGGTGGGAACGGTGACCCCGAACAACGGCGGGAGGTGTCGCCAGGCGCAGCCGGTGGTCACGATGAACACGATCGCGGTGAACACGGTTCGATCGCCGACGCGGGTCCGCCCTCCGCCCTGCGGGCGTGGGTGGCCTGCCGGGAGCAGCGGCTCGATCACGAGCCACATCTCGTCCGGCACCAGTCGCCGGGACAGTTCGGCGAGCAGTTCGGGGTCCCGGGTGCGGCTGAGGACAGCGGTCATACCCGGGAGATTAGGGGAGACCGGGGCCGGAGCGGGGCCCGTGAGCGACAAGCCCTGTCCGATAACCGCCACCCGGAACCCGGGCTCTCGTTCAAGCCCCGGTGAGGAAGGTCAGGTCCTGGTGTCGTGGTGGCACGGGCCTTTCGGAGCTGAGTTCGCTGGCCCGGGAGGTGTCCACGAGACCGGCGACGTATTCGTCGAGCGGCCCGCTCGGCGTGAGCAGCTCGTGCACATCGCCGTAGAATCGGGTGGTTCCCTTGCGCAGCACGAGAATGTCGTCCGCGAGGACCTTGGCGACGGCGAGGTCGTGCGTGACGAGCACCATGGCGAAGCGATGCTGTTCCTGGAGTTCGAGCAGCAGGTTGATGATCTGTGCCTGCACGGAGACATCGAGCGCGGAGGTGGGTTCGTCGCAGAGCAGCACATCCGGTGCGGGCGCGAGCGCCCGCGCCACCACCACGCGTTGCAGCTGTCCGCCGGAGAAGGCACGTGGCCGTTCCGCGGCCCGGGACGGGTTGATGCCGACCAGCGAGAGCAGTTCCCGCACCCGGCTCCGCCGCTGCCCGCGAGCGGTTCCGCGCAGTGGCTCGGCGATGCTCGATCCGATGCTGCGCATGGGATCGAGCGCATCGGAGGGATTCTGGAAGACCATCTGCACCGGGCTGGTGTGCCCGGGCCGCGGTACGAGTGGCTTGCCGTGGATGAGAATTTCCCCGGAGGACGGTTTCTCCAGACCGGCGACGCAGCGGATGAGCGTGGTCTTTCCGGCGCCACTTTCCCCGACCACGGCCGTCGTGTATCCCGGGAGCACGGTGAACGACACCGTGTCCAGGGCGGGCCGGACCGCGCGGGAACCGAAGGTCTTCGTGATCCCGGCTACTTCGATGGCGGGTGTGTCGATGAACATCAGTGCACCTCCTGGGTGGCGAAGTGGCAGGCGACCCCGCGTTCGGGTCCGGCGATGAATTCGGGCTGTTCGAGTGCGCACCGTTCCCGGACCTCGGGGCAGCGCGGATGGAAACAGCACCCACTCGGTAGTTGCCCGGGTAACGGTGGTTCCCCGCCGACCGTGGGCAAGGCGGTGCGGCGCGGACTGTCCAGGCCGAGAGAGCAGGAGATCAGCGTGCTCGTGTACGGGTGCGCGGGTGCGCCGAGGATGTCCGCGGTGGGCCCGTATTCGGCGAGCCGGCCCGCGTAGAGCACGGCGATGCTGTCGCAGAACCGGCTGACCAGACCGAGATCGTGGGAGATCAGCACGATCGCGGTGCCGTCCTCGCGGGCGACGGAGCGCACCAGGTCGAGTGCCTCGACCCGCAGGTTCGCGTCGAGCGCGGATGTCGGTTCGTCGACGAGCAGTACCTTGGGCGCGGGCATCAGGGTCAGGGCCAGTGCGACGCGCTGGCTCATCCCGCCGGAGAGCTGATGCGGGTAGAGCCGGAAGACGGAATCCGTCTCGTCGAGCCCGAGATGGCGGCACAAACCGGTGGCGCGGGTGATGGCCTGTTCCTTGGTCATGATCCCGTTGTGCACCACCGCTTCGATCAGTTGCGGGCCGATGCGTTTGATCGGATCGAAGGCTCCCATGGGGTTCTGCAGCATGAGCCCGGCGGTCCGGCCCCGATGCCGGGCGAGTTCTCCCGGCCGCGCAAGGGAAAGCCATTCCCCGCCGCCGAACCGGACCCGCCCGGTGGCATGCAGCGCGCGCGGCTGCAGGCCGAGGATGGCGCGCGCGGTCATGGTTTTTCCCGCGCCGGTCTCGCCGAGCAGGCCGAGCAGTTCTCCGGCGCGCACGGACAGGTTCACCTCGGTGACGATCCGGGTGCCCGTGTTCGTCAGCACGGTGAGGTCTTTCACGCCCAGTGCCTCGGTGTGCGGTGTTCCGGTGGTCATCACACATCTCCTGAGTCGAGGTGGAAGCGGTCCCGCAGGCCGTCGCCGATCAGATTGGTCGCCACCACCAGGAGCACGATCATGACGCCGGGGAAGGTCGCTATCCACCAGTCGCTGGTGAGTTCGTTGCGGCCCTGGGAAATCAGGTAACCGAGGCTCACGGTCGGCGGTTCCAGACCCAGGCCGAGGAAGGACAGCGCCGATTCGGCCAGCATGACGAATCCGATGTGCAGCGAGGCGTACACGATGATGGGTGTGGTGCAGGCCGGGACGAAGTGGCCGAAGGCGATACCGAGCCTGCGGGTACCGGCGAGCCGGGCTGCCGCGATGTATCCGCGCTCGCGTTCGGTGAGCACCCGCGCCCGCACCAGCCGCGCGTAGGGAACCCAGCTCACCGAGGCCAGCAGCACGATGAGCACCGGGATGTTGCGGGTGATCACCATCGAAGCCGCCAGGAAGATCAGCAATGGCGGCACCGCGAGCTGCAGATCCACCAGCCGCATCAGCACCGCGTCCGCCCAGCCGCCCGCGTATCCGGCGAAAGTGCCGACCAGCACCCCGACGAGGGCACTGACCACGACCACGGTCAGGCCGACCGACAGCGAGGTGGTGATACCGCTCGCACACCAGGTGAACACATCGCGGCCGAGCAGGTCGGTGCCGAACGGGTGCCCCGCCGAGAACGGCGGAAGATTGCCACTGGTCAGCTGCTGGCTGTTCGGGTCCGGCAGGAAAAAACGCGCGATCAGGGAAAGCAGGATCAGCCCGCCGAGGAGAATTCCTCCCGCACGCAGCGAGGCGGCACCCGCTTTGGCCGGGACACGGAACAATCGCAGGGGAATCGCCGTCATGAGACACCTACCCGCACACGTGGATCGGCCGCGAGCACGATCAGGTCCGCGGCGAGGTTGAGCAGGACATAGAACGTGGCCACGATGATGATGACCGTTTGCACGACCGTGAAATCGCGCGCCTGGACCGCGGAGACCGTCAGGTTTCCGATTCCCGGCCAGGAGAAGATGGTTTCCACGATGAGGCTGCCGCCGATGAGGTGGCCGAGCTGCAGGGCGCCGAAGGTCGCGCTGGGACCGGCGGTGTTCGGCAGCACGTGCCGGTAGAGAATGAACCGCTCGGTCAGCCCCCGCGCACGCATGGCGTCCACGAATTCACCGGAGAGCACGTCGAGCAACTGGCCGCGGACGATGCGGAACAGCATCGGCACCATCGGAATCGCGAGCGAGACCACCGGCAGTATCAGCGAGGATGTGCTGTAGAAACCGAAACTGGGAAACAGCCGCAGCTGCACCGAGAACAGCAGGATCATCATGAGTGCCAACCAGAACTCGGGCATTCCCTGCAGTACTCCGATCACGCGGCGCAGCAGGCGATCGGAGCGCCGTTCCCGATGCCGCACGCTGAAGATCGCCAGCAGCACGGCGATGAGCACCGCGAGGGCCATCGCGAGCAGCACGAGCACGAGGGTGTTGGGCAATGCCCGGAGCACGAGGCCGATCGCGCTGTCATCGGTGCGATACGACTTCCCGAAGTCCCCGGTCACCACGCCCTCGAGAAAACTCAGGAATCGTTCCGGCATCGGCCGGTCATAACCGAGTTTCGCGTTGAGCACCGCGCGCTGCGCCGGGGTGAGGGAATCGCCACCGAGGACATCCGCGGGTTTGCCGATCACATTGGTGAGCAGGAAACTGATCGCGACGGCACCGAAGAGGACGATGATTCCCTGGGCGAGGCGGCCGAGCACATAACGTTTGATCATGGTGGGGTTCCTTAGGCATGGTCATGCCACGGATCGAGGAGCCGAACCGCGCTCAACGGGAAAGGTAGACCGAGCGGTATTCCGGGATCAGCCCGTCCTGCGGCGGCACGAATCCCTGGACGTCGGCGCGATGCGCGTTCAGTGCCGTCTGCGCGTAGAGCGTTATCACGGGTTCGAGGTCCGCCACCCGATTCTCGATGTCCTCGAACAACCGTTCCCGCGCGGGCCCGTCCGGCGTGTTGAGCACCTGTTTGCCGAGATCGGTTATCTGCGGATCGTTGAGCTGGTTCTCCCGCGGAAGGCATTTCAGCGCGATGCAGTGCGCGGCCCCGCCGGTGACGAAGGTTCGGGTGCCGACCATGCCGTGCCACGGCCGGGGTCCGGGCGCCTGGTCGGTCATCACCTTGGTGAGTTCGCCGCCCGGTTTGGAGAGCACGGTGAGATCGATGCCGACCTTCTTGGCCATTCCGGAAATCGCCTGGGCGAGCTGTTCGCCCGGTCCGATGACGTCCTTGGAGAAGGCGATGGTGATGGGCACCGGTGTGCGCAGTCCGCTTTCCGCGATGAGTTTCCGCGCGCGGCCCGGGTCGTAGGTGTTGGCGTCCGTGGGTTCCTGATAGCCGTAGACGCCGGGCGCGACCCAGCTGTCGCTCGGTTTGCCGCCGACACCGCGCAATACGCTCTTGATCAGCGCCTGCCGGTCGATGGCGCAGGCCAATGCCTGGCGCAGTTTGACGTTGTCCATCGGCGGGGTCTTGGTGAACAGGAACAGCCTGCTCGTCGTCCACGCCTGGTTCTTGGTGACCACCATGTTCGGATCTCCCCGCAGGGTGACCGAATCCGTCGGCGTGAGCTGCAGGACCAGATCCACGCTGCCCGAACGCAGCGCCGCGATCCGGCTGTCCTGGTCGGGAATGATGAGGAATTCCAGCCGCTGGAGATAGGGGCCTCCGCTGTGTTGCCAGTAGTCCGGATTCGCTTCCAGGATGACGCTCTGCGCGGTCCGGTAGCTGACGAACCGGAACGGTCCGGTTCCCGCGGGTTTCTGTTTGATCGCCGATTCCCCGGCGGCGAGCAGTTTGGGGGAGAGCAGTTTCTGTGCCGCCACGTTCCTGGCCATATCGGGAAACGGGGTCGGCATGGTGACCCGCAGAACATGCGGATCGGACACATCGTAGGTCGCGTTGTCGGGAAGGAACCGGCCGGTGGACCCACCGCTGTTCTTCGCGTACTCGAAGGAGGCCTTCACCGAGGCGGAGGTGAAATCCGCGCCATCGTGGAACTGCACTCCCCGCCGCAGCCGGAAGATCCATTCGCGGGTGTCGGGCGAGGACTCGTAGCTTTCGGCCAGCTGGGGTTCCAGCTCGTTCGTCCCGGTGCGATAGTGCACCAGGCTCTCGTAGATATTGTGCTTGAGGATGCCGAGGTCGGCGATATTGGAGACGATCGTCGGATCCAGGCTCTGCGGTTCGGCGTTGTTGGCGATCCGCAGCACTCCGGTCGGTTTGCTCGGTGGCGGGCTCGACGGCCGGTTCGCGGGCGCACTGCCGAGCGAGCATCCGGACAGCGCCGGAATGCCGACCGCGATCCCCATGCCGGTGGCCACGCTGAGCCGGAGCACCCGCCTGCGGCTGAGATCCTGCAGCACGGGAGAGATTTCGCGATCGGGTAACGAGGTGAATGTCATCAGGACGACTCCATTGTCGGCAGTGGGACTGTGCGGGGAACAACGGATCAGGGTCCGGCCGGATCAAGGCATGGCTGCGCCCTTCGGTGAATGCCGGGAACAATGAAACGGCCTTGGTTGCCGAGCAGTACGGTCGGTTGATCGGGGATCGGAGTGGTGCGGGTCTAGCGCGCCCGCGGCTGATGTCTCATACCGCCGCCTCCTGTCTCAATTGGTCGAAAGCGCGCCGCCATTGCTGGTAGCGGTTCGCGCAGTAGCCCATGCTCTGGGACAGGGCCTGGCCCGCGGCCAGCAGCGCGGGTGTCGCGTGCTCCCGCCGGGCGGCGGTCCAGCGCTGGCCCGGTCCGGCGATGGTGAGCGAGCCGAAGATGCCGTTGGCGTCGAACACCGGAACCGACACCGCGCTGGCGCCGGGAACATGGTCGACATCCGAGGAGAAGTATCCGATCCGCGCCACGGAGATGAGCTGTGTTGCCAGGATGTCGGCCTCGGGCGGATCGAGCGTGGCCAGCAGGGCATCCCGTTGCGGACCGTCGACGAACGCCATGATCGCCTTTCCCGATGGCCCGTACGGGAGAAAGAAGGATTCACCGATCGGCAGGATCCGGCGGATCACCTCCTGGCTCTCCAGACCGGCGACGGTGACCCGGTGATCCCCGGTGCGGCGGTTGAATCCGATGGTCTCGCCGGTCTGGTCGCGCAGTTTCGTCAGCAGGGGCAGCAGTATCGATTGGAAGCGGTTGTTGAGCACGGCGGTGGCACCGAGCCGGGCCAGGATCGGCCCGATGCTGAACAGCCTCGAGCGGTGATCCCGGACCAGCCATCCCCGTTGGACGAGCAGGGCCAGCAAACGTGAGCACGTCGACTTGTCCAGGCCGAGCTGACCCGCGACCGACATCGCGCTGACCGGTTCCCCACTGGCAGCCACGTGATCCAGAACCACGAGCACTTTGTCTGCTGCCTGACTCATTGTCGTGTCCTCTCATTCTGTGAGAATGTCTCTCATAACCAAGGACGGCTAGCAGATTAAGTTGAAAGTACGGCTCCTGGCAAGACGCCGTCTTAGAAATGAGACATCGAAATAAATTGCTCAGGTCGTGATACCCGAAGGCTGAATCATCATCTTGTACTTTTCATCGAAACCGCGCGCTCTGTCGGCTCGATGTGTGCAACCGGCCGGGTCAGGGAGCCGATCTCGCACCCTCGGCCATCGGCTGGCCATCCGGTTCGAGCTCCATCCAGATTCAACGGTTCGGCCGGAGGCAGAAGAAAGTGTCATTATCGTTCGATCGAACTTCAAGTAAGAAGGAATCCGAAACGCCGTCGACAGGCCATTCGGAAATCTCCGTTGCAAAATGTGCGGCCCGAATTCGGGTCGGCGGATGCCGAACGCCATGCCGAGGTCGGCCGCCCGTTGGACCGGCCCCGTTCGGTGCTGATCGGGAAACCGTGTCCACCGAGCACCGGGGCCAGCGGCCGGAGTCGGACCCGGTGGGTCTCGAGTTGCCTTATCGAGCGCAGTCGGCGGATGACGAGGGCGCGGCCTCATGGCGCCGGTCTGTGCGGACCGCGGTGCCGATCCAGCGGCGCGGCCGAGCCTTTCGCGCTGACGCGTGACGGTCGGCCAGCTTCGAGTGGAGTCCGGTGATGGCGCACGATCACCGGTGACGGCCGCTCAACCCGGGAAGGTCACCGTGTCGACGACCGGTTTGTGGTCGGAACTCGACACGTGCTTGTCGGTCACGTAGCACTTCGACGCGGCGTCCTTGTCGGTGAACAGGTAATCGAGTTTCCGTGTCACCTTGCCGTCTGCGTTCTGGTAGGTGTTCTCGCCGTTGCGTTTCCCGCCGTGGGCGCCCTGGTCGCATTCGGCGTACTGGGCGTAGGCCGGTGCGAGGGTGCTGGCGTTGCCCGATCCGTAGTCCCCGTCGGGCGCGGCCTGGTTCAGGTCACCGCCGAAGAGCACTCGCTTGTATGCCGCGCCGCCGACGCCCTGTTTCGCATAGCTCATCAGGTCCTTCACTTGCGCGGCCTGTGCGGAGCGATACACGGCCGGATCGGCGGCCTTGTCGCTCAGTGGGGTCAGATGGGTGCCGCAGACGGTGGTCTTCCAGTCGGCGACCGAGGCGCAGACGGCGGCCTGACGCACATTCCAGTATCCGTAGACGTCCTTGTGCCTGTTGTCGATCGGCTGGTGGGCATCCGGGTAATAACGGGCCTGGAAGTTCGCGTCGGCGCGCACCCCTACGGCGATACCGAAGCTCCCGCGGCTCTTCTTGGTCTTCGTGTCCGCGGCGCATCGCCGATCCGTCACGGCGCTGCCCGGTTTGCCGCCCGAACCCTGGAACCGGATCGGTGCGAACTTCCAATGCCAGCCGGAAAGACCACTTTTCGCGAGCTGCTGGATGTCCACGGAGCAAACCTCCTGGAGGAAGAGCACACGCGTGTCCGGCTGGTTCTTGGCGATCCGGTCGTGGATCGTGGCGACCACCTCGTCGGTCCGGCGACCGATGCGGCACCGGTTGTCGCCCTTCGCCGGTTTCGTGTTCGCGCATGCGTTCCAGGTCATCGCCTTGACCGGGAGCGCGCTCGCCGTCACCCCGTCGGCCGTCGCGCCTGCCGGGGCCGCGGTCACACCGGCCGTCATGGCCGCCGCCGCGCACACCACAAGCAGGTTCCGGGACGTCGATCGAATCACCGTACCGCGCATCAGTTCTCCCTACCCCAGAATGACTGTTTCCCCTGAACGAGCACCGACTATGCCACGGCGGGCACGGTCCGGCGAGTTTTCGGCCGATGCCTCGCGCGCACTGCGCCGGGCGAATGGATCCACGATACGGACCTGCGGTTCCGGCCACGGGTCGGAAATGGCCGGAACCGCTGTGTGTTTCCGGGTGTGGCCGGTACCGGTCACCAGTCGGACGCGGGGGCGGCCTTTTCCGGAACACGAGTGTTGTACCAGTGTTTCCCATGCCCGTAGTGGCTGGCGGCCCACGGCGATGTCCAGATCGCCTTGGCGGTGGTGCCCGGCGGTTTCGAGGCTTTCAGGTCGGCGGTGATGTGTCGGTAGTCCGGCCCCTCGCGCAGGGTCTTGGCGGCGTAGTACGCCGCCGAACGCAGGTTGTCGTAGCTGCCGAGTCCGGCACCCCCTCCGGTGCCGTTGCCGTCGTTGAGGGGGTTGATGTGGTGGTGGTCGGGGTTGCCGCCGGTCCACCAGTGGCCGATGTCGTTCTGTTCGGATGCCATCCACTGCGTCAGCACGGTGAGGTTGTCCTGGCTCTGCGGCCAGTGCCCCTCGTGCAGGACACGCTGTGCCCAGTCGTAGTTGGTCGGTGTGGTGGCCGCGGCGCTCGGCTCTGCGCCGAGCACCGCGGCCGCTGCGGCGATACCGAACGTAACGGCCATGAGGCGGCGGGGGAGATGTGCGGTGTTCATCGGTGATACCTCCGGTGGCGCCAAGGCCGTGGTCAGCTGATGTGCTTGTAGCGGTAGGGCTTGAGCGTGGCCCCGGAAGACATGTGTTCGGGGTAGCGGTAGGTCTTCTCGTGCGGGTACGCGGGCGCGGATCCGCCCTGGCTCAGATGTCCCTGTTCAGCCACCGTCACCTTGGTGTGCTTGGCGTCGGCCCACTTCACGAAGAGCTGCACGTGCCCGGCCTGCCCGCCGGTCCCCGAGCCGAGGTTGCCGAGCAGGTCGCCTTGTTGCAGCTGCGTGGCCTTGATCGGCGTGACGTCACCGGCGAGGCCGACCGTGTTCGGTCCGGGCCCGGGAAGGTGCAGCGCCATGGAGACGAACCCGGAGCAGTCACCGCGGTAGCGGCCCTTGCCGCCGGGGCCGGGGTAGGTGCCGTCGGAGTAGGTGTAGGACTTCTTGCCGATCCAGGCGGCCGCACGCTGCATCACCGTGGCACGGCTGATCGAGGCCGCGGAGTGCTCGTGCGCGGCATGGCCGGTGGCCGCAGCGCCCGCCGGAGCGGTCCCGAGGCTCGCGGCGCCCACCGCCGCCGCCAGTACGGTCCCCACAGTCGCGATCCTTCGTTTGGTCTCGGAGGTCTGCATGGTCGATCCCCAGCCCTTCTGGTCATCTCGCGAATACTGCTGACCGGATCACCATGAACCGGCCTTCGATCCCCGGCAAGGTTCTGACCTGCGATTTGGTTGATGCGGAACGTTTCGTTGTTCCGAGCTGGCGTGATCCGTGCGAGAATTCTCCAGCACGAGGAAGCCCCGTCGCACCTCGCAGGCCGGGGCGGATGAGGGGACGTGAGGACGGCCATGGGGAGTACGGGTCGGCACGGCGGCTGGACCACCCTCGATCCGGCCGTGCCAGACCTGACGCGTCAACTCACCGAGGCGCTGCGTGCCGCGAGTGACCAGGCGGGACGGCCCTCGTTCCGGGAGCTGCGTGCGCGCAGTGTCCGCAGCGGTGCTGCCTTGGTGCTGACCCCGACCACGCTGCACCGCATCTTCACGCCGAACCCGGGCCGCGCGGGTGGGGCGAGCCTGCCGGAATGGGTGTACTACGAAACGCTGCTCGGGCTGCTGGGTGCCGAACCGGGCGACTACCTCGAGCGCTGGGAGGCGGCACAGCAGGAGTGGCGTAACCGCACCCCGGCGGAGGCGAGCACCGAGCCACAACCGGAGTCCGCGGCCGGACCCGTGGCCGGGGAACCGCCACGGCCCCGCCGCCGCTGGCGTGTCCTGACCCCGCTCTCGGTCGCACTCGGGTTGATCGCGCTGGTTGTCATGGGCAGCGCGATCGGTGTGGTGCTCACCCAGTTCCCGGGGCGGCAGTCCACGGCGACCCCCGCACAGCAGGCAGAACAACAGCACCGCCCGCAACCGGACGGCAGCGACCCGAACGCCACCGGCTGTGCCGACACCGCCAGGCTGACCACCTTCTACAGCCACCTCTACCCGCACTGGCCCGTGCAGACGGGACCGCATTCGGCCGCGGTCGTCACCCTGGACTACAGCCCTGCGTGCCGCACGGTGTGGCTGGTGTTGCGCGACGCCAAACCGGGGGCGACAGCCACCCTGTATCGCACCGGTGCGGACCCGGCGACGCTGACCTGCCGCGCCGGGCCGGACGGCTCGTGTTCGACCGCGCAGCTCAACGATGTCCGAGCGCACAGCTACGGGACCGCGCGGTCCGAGCAGTACTACGCCCGCACGCGCACCATCTAGCCAGGCGGGCGAGGTCACCGTCCAAGCCGCGCCGAAACGTGGATGGTGCCAGGGGAGAGTTCGGCGGCCTCGGCACGCCGAGCAGGCTGACCTGCGCCGGCCGCATTGCCGTGATCACACGGTTCTCGGCGGTGCTCACCGGGAACCGCTCCGCGCCGGGCGGTGTTCGCCGAGGGCAGCGAACCGGTACTTGGAAGGCCGGATCGCACCGCGGGTCTCGACGAAGCCGCACGGGCTGTCGAGTCCTGAATGACGTGCGGCGCTCACGGTCGCGGTCACGCCGCGAGGCGGCCGGAACCGATCCGCGGGTGGGGTTGCCCGGACCGGTCGATCCGTATGGTGGGGTTGGCAGGCAGGACAACGGCAACCGAAAGGAAGGACCGGAAATGCTCGCCGTCACGGACGCCGCCGCGAACGCCATCAACGCTTTGACCGCACAGGATGGTCAACAGCAGGGAAGTGGGCTGCGGTTCGCGATACAGCAGGAGCAAGGATCGGAAGCGCAACTCGCGGTTTCGGTCACGGATGTGCCGGAGCAGAACGATCAGGTGCTCGGTTCCGGGGAAGCCAAGGTATTCCTCGAACCGGAAGCGGCGCAATTCCTGGACGACAAGGTTCTCGATGTCGAACAGGACGATCAAGGTCAGCTCAATTTCGCGGTTTTCCAGCAACCGGAAGGCTGACGAGGCGGCCGGGAACGGCCTCCTGGACAGCGCCGGGGTGGCGTGCGGATGCCGTTCCACGACACGACTTTCCCGGTAGGCCGATACGTCGCTCGACGACATCGCCCGCCGTCTCCGCGCGCGACGTATCGGCCGGGTGCGATGCGACCAGGTGCCCGGCGGGTGGCGGATCGGCGTCATCGACGATGGGCGTTTCAGCGGAGCAGTGCTGAGCCGTGCTGAGCCCGGTGGGCTGCCCTGTATTCCGCACCGGCGTTCCCGGGTGGTTCGGCACGAGCTCGCCGGTCGGAGCGTGTCCAAGCGGCACACGATGACCTCGCCTGCGTTCGTCTCGGTGCCGTCGGCGGTGTTCGGCCCTGCTGCCACCGATCGCCTTCCGGGACGGATTCGTGCCCTGTCCGGCGTACCTCCGGGAGGAGAGGCCGTTCACCGTGCCGCCAGGGTGAATCGGCGGTCCGGGCGAGTCGTGTTTGCCGGGCCGTGGTCCGGGTACTCCTCGGCCAAGGCCTGTGCGTACTGGCATTCGGCGAGGAGAGAGGACAGCTGATCGCCATGACCGAACTCGACCGTCATTCCACCACCACCGACGCCGGGATCCCTGCCGAGAGCGATGAGCATTCGCTGACGGCCGGGGCCGACGGCCCGATTCTGCTGCAGGACGCCTATCTGATCGAGCAGATGGCACAGTTCAACCGGGAGCGGATTCCGGAGCGACAGCCGCATGCGAAAGGCAGCGGCGCCTTCGGCCGGTTCGAGGTGACCGCCGATGTCAGCCGCTACACCAAGGCGGCGGTTTTCCAGCCCGGCACCACGACAGAGCTGGTAGCCCGGTTCTCGACGGTGGCCGGTGAGCGGGGCAGCCCGGACACCTGGCGGGATCCCCGCGGGTTCGCGCTGAAGTTCTACACCACCGAGGGCAATTATGACATGGTCGGCAATGACACCCCGGTGTTCTTCGTGAAGGACCCGATGAAGTTCCAGCATTTCATCCGGTCCCAGAAGCGCCGCGCGGACAACAACCTGCGCGACCACGATATGCAGTGGGATTTCTGGACCCTGTCCCCGGAGTCGGCGCACCAGGTCACCTGGCTGATGGGCGATCGGGGCATCCCGCGGACCTGGCGGCACATGAATGGCTATACCTCGCACACCTACATGTGGATCAACCGCGAAGGCGAGCGGTTCTGGGTGAAGTACACCTTCAAGACCGACCAGGGCATCGAATTCTTCACCCAGCACGAGGCCGACCAGATGGCCGCGGCGGACACCGACTACCACACCAGGGACCTGTTCGAACACATTCGCGATGGCGAGTATCCGTCTTGGACGATGTACGTGCAGATCATGCCGTACGAGGACGCGGCGACCTATCGGTTCAACCCGTTCGATCTGACCAAGGTGTGGCCGCACGGGGACTATCCGCTCATCGAGGTGGGCAGGATGACCCTTGATCGCAATCCTTCGGACAACCACGCCGAGATCGAGCAGGCGGCGTTCCAGCCGAACAACCTCGTGCCCGGAATCGGCCCCAGCCCGGACCGCATGCTGCTGGCTCGGCTGTTCTCCTACGCTGACGCGCACCGCGCCCGGGTCGGCACGAACTACCAGCAACTGCCGGTCAACGCCCCGCGCGCCACCGAAGCACACTCGTACTCCAAGGACGGGGCGATGCGGTTCTCCCCGGTCAGTGATCCGGTGTACGCGCCCAACTCGAAGGGCGGGCCTGCCGCCGACGTGGCCCGCCACGGAAGCCCGCCGAGCTGGCAGGCCGACGGCGAGATCACCAGGACCGCCTATGTCGCGCATCCCGAGGACGACGACTGGGGACAGGCACGCACCCTGGTCCGCGAGGTGATGGACGAAGCGGCCCGCGAACGTTTGGTGGACAACGTCGCCGGGCACCTGCTCAACGGCGTGACCGCACCCGTTCTCGACCGTGCCTTCGCCTACTGGCGGGCGATCGACCCCGAGATCGGCGACCGGATCCAGGTCACCGTCGAAGCCAAACAGCAGGAGAAGGATCCCAAAGCCGATGAACAGGCCAACCCGGCCCGCCGGTCGATGCAGAGCAAAGCTTAGCTCGTGAGGCCCGGCCGGTCGTGGGTGCGGCTCTCGGCTGAGCAGTCCTTCCGGCTATCGCCGGAAGACCGCGACCGATGCTTCGACGGCTGATGTGCACCGCCGATTTTGCGATACGGAGAAGAAATTCCGGGCGGTGCTTGGCTCGACGGGGCGATGGCTTGTACAGTGGTTTCCGCTGGTGGAGCGTTCGCATGGAAAAACACGCACCGGCAGGTATTCCGCTAACCATGCCCGCGCCGAGTGATTCGCGCGGAGCACAGTCGGCGCGGCATGCGCGCACAGGAGCCGGCTTTGGGTACTGGCGAGATAACAGTCAATACGCGGAACCTTCCGATTGCCGGGATCGCGTCCCACACCACGTTGCTCGATTTCCTCCGTGGACGTGGTCTGACCGGAGGAAAAGAGGGCTGCGCCGAGGGAGAGTGCGGAGCCTGTTCGGTGCTGGTCGCCCGTCCTGGCGTGACCAGCGCGACCGAGTGGGTGGCGATCAACGCCTGCCTCGCACCGGCCGCGGCGCTTGCCGGGCAGGAGGTGGTGACCAGCGAGGGCCTGGGTACCCCGGAGGTACTGCATCCGGTACAGCGCGAGATGGCCGTGCGGGGTGGTTCGCAGTGCGGATACTGCACTCCCGGTTTCATCTGCAGTATGGCGGCCGAGTACTACCGCCCGGATCGCGAGGCCGATGGTGCGGATCACGGCGAGGTTCACGGACCGAACGGCTTCGATCTGCACGCGTTGAGCGGAAACCTGTGTCGGTGCACCGGTTACCGGCCGATCCGGGATGCCGCGTACGCGCTCGGTACGCCGCAGGGTGGTGACCGGCTCGCGGACCGCCGCGAGGAGCCGCCCGATGCGCCGGAGGCGACCGAATTCAGCGACGGGGAACGGACCTTCGTCCGGCCCGCGACGCTCTCGGCCGCACTGGAGTTGCTTCACCGGAACCCCCGGACGACAGTCATATCCGGTTGTACCGACTGGGGTGTCGAGGTGAACATTCGTGGTTCCCGTGCCGACTGTGCGCTCGCCATCGACCGGCTGCCCGAGCTGCGCGGCCTGGTGGTCACCGAGGAATATCTGGAACTGGGCGCGGCGCTCACCCTCACCGAGATCGAGCGGGGGCTCGACGGCCGGGTGCCGTTGCTGGCCGAATTGTTCCCACAGTTCGCCTCCCGATTGATTCGCAACAGCGCGACGCTCGGCGGGAACCTGGGGACCGGATCACCGATCGGCGACAGCCCGCCCGCCCTGCTCGCCCTCGATGCCCGCGTGGTGCTCAGCGGTATCGGCGGGGAGCGCGAAGTGCCGCTTGCCGACTATTTCACCGGTTACCGGCAGAGCGTGCGCCGAACCGGCGAGCTGATCAAGGCGGTGCGGATTCCACTGCCCCTCGCGGGTCTGACGGCTTTCCAGAAGATCGCGAAGCGGCGTTTCGACGATATCTCCAGCGTCGCGATCGGCTTCGCGCTGGATATCGACGAGGGCACGGTCCGCAGGGCACGTATCGGTCTCGGCGGGATCGCGGCGACCCCGATTCGCGCGTACCACACCGAAAGCGCGCTCGAGGGGCAGCCGTGGACCCGGAGCACGGTGCTGGCCGCGGCCGGTCTGCTGCGCGCCGAGGGCACACCGATGGACGATCACCGTGCGAGTTCCCGCTATCGCGCCGCGATGCTCGGCCAGAGCCTGCTGAAACTGTACGCGCGCAGCATCGAGGAGGTCGTGGCGTGAGCAACCTGTCACAGCGGCCCGAAAACCCCGTCGTGGGTGTCGCGCTGCCCCACGAGAGCGCCGGCCTGCACGTCACCGGGGCGGCCCTGTACACCGACGATCTGGTGCACCGCACCAAGGATGTCCTGCACGCCCATCCGGTGCAGGTACCGCACGCGCATGCCAGGATCACCGCGCTGCGCACCGAGCCCGCGATGGCCGTGCCGGGCGTGGTCACCGTGCTCACCGCCGAGGATGTGCCCGGGCTCAACGATGCGGGCGTCTCCCACGACGAGCCGCTGTTCCCGAGCGAGGTGATGTTCCACGGGCACGCGGTCTGCTGGGTGCTCGGCGAGACCTGGGAGGCCGCGCGGCTCGGGGCACAGGTGGTCGAGTTCGACGCGGAGCCGCTTCCGGCCGTGGCCACGGTGGCCGAGGCGATCGAGACGGACAGCTTCCAGGGTGCCCAGCCGGTGCTGAGCCGAGGTGACATCGAGGAAGGGTTCGCCAAGGCCGCGCACGTGTTCAGCGGAGAGTTCGAGTTCTCCGGGCAGGAACACTTCTACCTGGAGACGCAGGCGGCGCTGGCCTTCGTCGACGAGAACGAGCAGGTGTTCGTGCACAGCAGCACGCAGCATCCCTCGGAGACGCAGGAGATCGTGGCGCATGTGCTGGGGCGCCCGAGCCACGCGGTCACCGCCCAGTGCCTGCGCATGGGCGGCGGTTTCGGCGGTAAGGAGATGCAGCCGCACGGTCTGGCCGCCGTGGCTGCACTCGGTGCCACCGTCACCGGCCGTCCGGTCCGGCTGCGGTTGAACCGCACCCAGGACATGCTGATGACCGGAAAGCGGCACGGTTTCCACGCACGCTGGCGGGTGGGGTTCGATCTCGAGGGGCACGTGCTCGCCCTCGAAGCGACTGTGACCGCCGACGGTGGCTGGAGCATGGATCTCTCCGCGCCGGTACTGGCTCGCGCGCTCTGCCACATCGACAACGCCTACTGGATCCCGCACGTCCGGGTGCACGGGCGGATCGCGAAGACCAACAAACAGTCGAACACGGCGTTTCGCGGATTCGGTGGTCCGCAGGGGATGCTGGTGTTCGAGGACATCCTCGGGCGCTGCGCTCCACTGCTCGGCCTCGATCCGATCGAACTGCGGCGGCGCAACTTCTACCAGGCGGGGCAGAGCACCCCGTACGGGCAGCCGGTCCGGCATCCGGAGCGGATCGCCGGAGTCTGGGAACAGGTGATCGACAACGGCGATGTGCTTGCCAGGCAACAGGAAATCGCGGCATTCAACGCCGGTCACGAACACACCAAGCGGGCGCTCGCGGTCACCCCGGTGAAGTTCGGTATCTCGTTCAACCTGACCGCTTTCAACCAGGCCGGTGCGCTGGTGCACGTCTACAAGGACGGGTCGGTGTTGATCAACCACGGCGGCACCGAGATGGGCCAGGGGCTGCACACCAAGATGTTGCAGGTAGCGGCCACCACACTGGGGATCCCGCTGGACCGGGTGCGGTTGGCCCCGACCCGGACCGACAAGGTGCCCAACACCTCGGCCACCGCGGCCAGCAGTGGGGCCGACCTCAACGGCGGCGCCATCAAGAACGCCTGCGAGCAGATCCGGGAGCGGCTGCACGTGGTCGCCGCGACCCGGCTCGGCTGCGGCCCTGGCGAGGTGCGGATCGCCGAGGGGTCGGTCAGCACGCTCGACGGCACGGCAAGCCTGGACTGGGACGAGCTGGTCATGGCCGCCTATCTGCAGCGCGTGCAGTTGTTCGCGGCCGGGTACTACCGCACCGAGGGACTGCACTGGGACGCGACAACCTTCCGCGGGTCGCCGTTCAAGTACTTCGCCTACGGAGCCGCCGCCACCGAGGTCGAGGTCGACGGCTTCACCGGGGCGTACCGCACCCTGCGCGTGGACATCGTGCACGACGTGGGGGACAGTCTCTCCCCGCTGGTCGACCTCGGTCAGATCGAAGGTGGGTTCGTGCAGGGCGCGGGCTGGCTGACGTTGGAGGATCTGCGCTGGGACACCGGCGATGGGCAGGGCAGAGGCCGGCTGCTCACCCAGGCAGCCAGTACCTACAAGTTGCCCAGCTTCTCCGAGATGCCGGAGGAATTCAACGTCACCCTGCTGCCGCACGCCGAGGAGGAAGGCGTGGTCTACGGCTCGAAAGCGGTCGGCGAACCCCCGCTGATGCTGGCATTCTCGGTGCGCGAGGCATTGCGCCAAGCCGTGGCCGCGTTCGGCTCGCCGAGCATCGGCGTCGAACTTGCCTCCCCGGCCACCCCCGAGGCGGTGTACTGGGCGATCGAACGGGCACGGGCGGCCGGCACGCCGCCCGCCGCGGTGATCCAACCGCCACCACGCGAGGGGAGGTTGAGCCGTGCCTGACCTGTTCTGGCTGGACGCCGTCGCACAACTGCGGGATCGTCGTGAGCCCGGTGTGCTGATCACCCTGACGACGGTGCGCGGCCATGCACCGCAGCACGCCGGTACGAAGATGGTGGTCAGCGCCGAGGACAGCTGGGGGACGATCGGCGGCGGCAATATGGAGGCCGTGGCCATCGATGCGGCGCGGGACATGCTGGGCCGCACCGCCACCGTGCCCGAACTCCTCGAGTCCGCGCTGTCCGAGAAAGCGCCCTACCAGCACGGTGTGCAGTGCTGTGGTGGCACGGTCACCCTGCTGCTCGAACCGCTCGCCGTGCTTCCCGCGGTGGCGATCTTCGGGGCCGGACACGTGGGCCTGGAACTCGCGCGGATTCTGGCGCGCCATGACATCGATCTGCACCTGATCGACACCCGCGCGGAATCCCTGAGCGAGGAACGGCTCGCGGTACTGTGCGACGCCCTGGCCAGCGTGCACGTGCATCACGTCCCCGTGCTTCCCGAGATGATCCTCGGGGAGCTGCCGAGAGGCACCCATGTGTTGATCATGACGCACGATCACGCCGAGGACGCCGCGCTGTGCGACGCCGTGCTGCGCACCGGCGAGTTCGGCTCGATCGGGCTGATCGGTTCCTCGGCCAAATGGGCACGATTCCGGAAGCGACTGCGGAACGAGGGCGGACATGACGAGGAGACGATCAACCGGATCAAGACTCCGATCGGACTGAACGGGGTACCCGGAAAGGAACCGGCGGCCATCGCGGTCAGCGTCGCGGCAGACCTGTTGCGCGCCTTCGCCGAGGAGCGCTCCGCGGCCGGGAAAGGGCACACGTCCGAAGCGGGCACCCGCTAGTGCCGGCCCGCCGTCCGGGTAACGGTGTCCGCACACCTCGCAACACCTGAGTCATCCCGGCCGGTGTGCGATCCGCGGCTTCCGGAACTCCCGTGATCGCGATGTGTTCGCCGGGCTCCAGGGCGACGGGCGATGGAGAGGAAATCGGCGAAGATCCGCCTCGGCGGTGGGCAGGACCCGTTCGCCGCGCAACCGTGTCGAGACCGAAGTCGTCACCGCCGTGCTCGGCTGCGACCGGTCACGTGACGAGTCGCCACCCCGCACCTCGATGGCCGGTCGGCCGGATCCGGTTCGCCTGGCGCGTGGTCGTGGCGCCGCGGTCCGAGTGTGGTGAACACCGCTCGACCGGCGCACCACCCCGGACTGTGCCCGTATCCTGCTGGTGACGCTGTCGGAGGCGCCCCGGTGCGGGAGGCCGCCGCCTCCGATCCGACCGACCACGGAAGAGACGAGGACGCCAGGACAGTGGCAGCGATTCTGATCTTCTTCGCCACGCTCAGCCTGGTGATCTGGCGGCCCAAGGGGCTGGGGATCGGCTGGAGCGCGCTGGGCGGCGCGGTCGTGGCACTGGCGACCACGGTGGTGCACCTCTCCGATGTGCCCACCGTGGTGGGTCTCGTCTGGAACGCGACACTGGCCTTCGTCGCCGTGGTCGTCATCTCGCTGATCCTCGACGAGTGCGGCTTCTTCGAGTGGGCCGCGTTGCACGTGGCTCGCTGGGGACGCGGACACGGGCGGGTCCTGTTCGTGTTGGTCGTGCTACTCGGGGCCGCGATCGCGGCGGTGTTCGCCAACGACGGGGCGGCGCTGATCCTGACCCCGATCGTCATGCAGCTCATGCTCGCCCTGCGCTTTCCCCCGGCGGCCGCGCTCGGATTCGTCATGGCCACCGGGTTCATCGCCGACACCGGCAGTCTGCCGCTGGTCGTGTCCAACCTGGTCAACATCGTCTCCGCGGATTTCTTCCACATCGAGTTCGACCGTTTCGCCGCGGTCATGGTCCCGGTCGGAATGGTCTCGGTGGCCGCAAGCCTTGGTGTGCTGCTGTTGTACTTTCGCCGCCGCATCCCGGCCCGCTACGACGTGACCGCACTGCGGCGGCCCGCGGAGGCCATCAGCGACCGCCTGACCTTCCGCGCCGGATGGATCGTCCTCGCGCTGTTGCTGGCCGGATACTTCAGCGCAGATCCACTCGGCGTGCCCCTCTCGGCCGTGGCCGGAGCCGGTGCGCTCATCCTCATCGCCGTCGCCGCCCGCAAACCCGCCTTCGCCTTTCCCGAGACGATCCGCAGGCCGCTTCCGGTAGCCGTGGGCGCGGGCAGCCCGGAGACCACGGCACCGCGCTCGGTCAGCGACCCGCACACCACCGGTGCGGACGAGCCCACCGCCGACCCGGCCGACGGCCTTCCCACCCGGCCGGGCCACATCCCGGTCGGCAAGGTCATCCGGGAGGCTCCCTGGCAGATCGTGCTGTTCTCCATCGGCATGTATCTGGTCGTCTACGGTCTGCGCAACCAGGGCCTGACCGGTGAGCTGGCCACATTGTTCGGGTTCTTCGCCGGTCACGGGGTGCTGGTCGCCGCCCTCGGCACCGGTGTCGTCGTGGCGGGGCTCGCGTCGATCATGAACAACCTGCCCACGGTACTGATCGCCGCGCTGGCGATCGGTGCCGCCGGGACAACCGGGCTCACCCACGAAGCGATGGTCTATGCCAACGTCATTGGTTCCGACCTCGGCCCGAAGATCACCCCCATCGGCAGCCTGGCCACCCTGCTGTGGCTGCACGTGCTCGACCGCAACGGCATGCACATCGGCTGGGGCCGCTATTTCCGCACCGGCATCCTGCTCACCGTTCCCGTCCTGCTGATCACCCTGCTCGCGCTCGCCGGGTGGCTCACCGTCATCTAGCCCCACGAAGGCCGGTGGCGTGTCCAGTCCGCTGCGCCGGACCGGCGCAGGTTCTGCGGGGTTTCGGCGAGTATCGCGTGGCACCGCTCAGGGGAGCCCGGTTCGAGCCCGGTGGAATCTTTTCAGTCCTCAGTGGACAGCGGGTTGGTGCGAGAGTACGTGATCGCTGCCCGGGTTTATCACGCTCGCCTTGCGGGTAATCGGTTGATCAGCAGAGAGCGGCGCGGGAAGGAGTTCGTATGGCTGACAATGTATATCGTGTGACCGAACTGGTCGGTAGTTCGCAGTCGAGCTTGGACGAGGCGATCCGGGGTGCGGTGCGCAGGGCGAGTTCGACGCTGCGGGAGGTGAGCTGGTTCGAGGTGTCCGAGATTCGCGGGCATGTCGAGGATGGTGATCTCGCGCATTTCCAGGTGACGGTGAAGGTGGGTTTCACGCTCGAGGACACCAAGGAGTAGCTTCCGGGCGGAGACACCGGGCAGAGGGCACCGGGTAGGGCAGCCACCGCGCGGCATCGTCGGGCACGGGGCGGACAATGCCGGACCGGAGCTTTCCGGAAACCGATCAGGAAGGCGAGCGGCTGATGCGGCTGGCGATCATGGGACTCGGCAACATGGGACGCGCCCTGGCGGAGCGGCTGCTCGGCCAGGGCCACGAGCTGCTGGTGTGGAACCGCACCCGCAGCCGAACTGCGGAACTGGCCGAACGCGGTGCCGTCGTGCTGGATTCGCCCGACGGGCTCGGCGCGGGCGTCGAGGCCGTGCTCGTCTGTCTGGCCGATGACGCCAGCGTGGCGGATGTCGTGCTCCCTGACGGGAACGGGCGAACCGCGTGGACGGATGCCGTGGTGGTCAACACCGCCACGGTCTCCGCGGAGACCACCGCCCGGCTGGCCGCATCGTATGGCGACCGGTTCGTCGCCGCCCCGATCGTCGGCGCTCCGCAGGCCGTGCGCACCGGTGCGGCGAGATTCATCACCGGTGGCCCCGCATCGGCGTGCCAGGCGCTGGCCCCCGTCTGGACGTGCCTCACCGAGCGGATCGAGGCCGGGGCAGATCCGGTTCGCGCTGTGGTCATGAAGCTCCTGAACAACCAGATGTTGCTCGCGGGCTTGGCGGTGGTGGCCGAAACCGTCCGTATCGGTCGCGCGGCCGGTATCGATGACACGGTTCTGTCGAGTATGTTGCGGGATTCGGCACAGATGCCCCCAGGGTTGCAAAACCGTCGCGACGGCCTGTTCGATCCCGAGCACTCGGGCTGGTTCACCAGCCCACTGGCCGCCAAAGACCTCTCCCTCGCATTGGAACTGGCTACCGGTACCGGGACGATGCCGCTCACCGAAGCAGCCCGAGCCGCATACCAGCGGGTGGCGGAGGACGGTTGGGGCGAGGTGGATGTCACCGCGCTCACCGAATACGGGAGGCAGCCGCCCGGGCCGTCCACCCGCCGGTGAAAAGGCCGTGTCCGCCCGATAGCCCTGAACACTCCAGGGGCTGACAACCGCCGGTTCGGCAGGCACCAGGACAGCCCGGAGCGGGACGGATCATCCGAGCCGGTGAGCGTGAACGCCGTGACCGGCACCGGTCCGTACGGTTCGCTACTCGGCGCGCGGTCATGCAGCGTCCGTTGCCTTTGGCGAGGAATGCCGGGGCGAAATCAGGGGTGTCGGGCTTCGCCCCGTGTCCGAGGCTTCTCGCGCGTGCCCTCGAGCCGGATCAGCCGGGCGCGAATCCAGGGGTGCGCGGCGATTCCGGTCACGACGAACCCTGCGGCGAGGGCGGTGAGGATGCTGCCGAGTACGTCGAGGGGATAGTGATCGGCCAGATATATCCGGCTCAGGGCCACTCCGAGGATGTAGAGCACTCCCAGACAGCTCAGCACGAGCCGCAACGGGCGGGGACGAGCCACGGTTACCAACAGGGCCACGACAATCGCGGCGGCGACCGTCGTATGACCGCTTGGGTACGAGGCACCGGAGTCCGCCGGGATGGCCCACAACGCCCGCGGCGGACGGTGTTCGGCGATGGCGGACTTGGCCACCGCGGCCAGGGCCAGAGCACCGCCGAGTATGCACAGCGCCCGTGCCGCATCGATCCGCTTGCCGAACAGCAGCAGTAAGAGCGGTATCAGGACCATCGCACCGATACCGACGATCTCGGGGGTGGCGATCGCGGTCAGCGCCGAGGCGGCCGTTGTCAGTGCGGGCTCGCGCCCGTGTTCGGCGATGTTCTGGTCCACCTGCAGCGACCACCTGCCGACCGCATCGATCTTCATGATCACCCCCAGCACGAACACCAGCACGACGAGCAGTGCGCCGAGAATCAGGTGCCGTCCCCAATGTCGCGAGGCCACCGCCGGTACCGGAACCGTCGGAGGGTCGAAACGCCGGTCGATCATTGATACTTCCTTCCCGAACAACGCACGGCGACAGCGATCGCCGACAGCGAATGGCGCGTCCCAGGCCGCCTGCGGCACTGGGGCGGATGGGCCGGCCGAACCTTCGGGGCACATCAGGAGCAGTCGACCATTCCCGCCGGTAGATCACGGTCAAGATACGTCACCTTGCCCGCGTCTTGGCGTGAACTGGCCCTGCCATCGTCATCCCTGGTGACGGCGCCGGTTACCGGTTGACGCCACATCGGGGGTGCGATGTACTGATCATGGCGATGGGCCCCGCCAGGTCACCAGCGACCGAACCGCCCCGGGATCGGGCTGATGGTTCCTGCGTCGGTAGACGCCGCGCAGGAAAGGAGCTCTCAGGCCAGGTACGCGCCAGCATGGCTCGCGTCGCGTTCCCCGAAAGCATGTGACACGAACAGGGCATCGCCGATCCGGCCGAACCCCATCACGCCGATCAGCAGTCGGTGTGTGGAACCGGGTTCATCCGCCGAGGTCGCGGGGGATAGGTGCGCCCAGTGGCAGGCACACACCCGATGATCATCCTCGACAAGGAATGGACATATTCGACATGGAATGTTTCGACTGCGCCAGTCAGGACCGAACCCGGCCTGCTGTCGGTATCTGCACCACCTGCGGTGTGGCGGTGTGCCGTTCGTGCGCCCGCATCGGCGTGGATACCCTCACCCACGCCAGCGGGTTCACCACCGCAGCGGAAGCATTCACGACCGTCCGGAAACTCGTCTGCCAGACCTGTGCCACCGCCCTCGATGCTCACCACGCGGACACCTACCGGTTCTCGCCACCGGTTGTGCCTTCGCAAGCCTGAGGCCACAGCCGTTTCCGGTGTTCGGCGAATCCGAGTTCGACGGGATGCGCGCTGGATCGGCAGGACGCCAACGGGTCGGCCGTTTTCAGCCGTCGATCGCGCGGGGGTTGCCGCGCGCCGCACCTCACCGGCCAAATCGGACAGTGCCGCGATCCGGAGTGGTGACGCCCTCGGTGCCGCGCCGTGGTGCACTCGATACCTCTGGTCCGCTCGTCCGGCTTCACGCATGGGAGTGATCATCACCGAGCGGACTTGCACGACACCCTCGGTGCGGTCACACTGATCTACAGGTGATGAGGCCCACCTTCAACCGGGTATCCCTGCTCTGATGGCTTCTACTGTGCGCTCGTAGGAAGGAATACGTGGCGTGAGTAGGAGCTTCATGCACGAAAACGGTGCTCTCCAACGAGACGATCACGGCCTCGTCCGCCTGCGTCCCCGGGTGTGCCGGAGGCCTCCGGACGGATCCGGCGATGTCGATTGGCCGGTCTGGTTGTTCGCGGCCGGAAGAGCGAATCGCTGCGCAGGTCCCTCGCTGTTTCCCGAAGTGCGGTCGTCCGAAGTGGACGAAGCCGACGGGTGTGCCCGGCAGGTAAGCGGGCCGGGCCGGGCGGAGGCCGATCATGGGGGAGCATGAACAACGACCGGCCGATCACCGCCCGGCTCCCTCGCGGCTGGCGGATCCGGGAGCTTGGGCGGTCACCGCGTTCGCGACCACGTCATTTGTCCTGGGAATGTACAACGCCGGGCTGATGGACAAAGCAGGTGTGGCCCTGGCAGTGCCTTTTGCTTTCTTCTTCGGCGGATTCATACAGATTGTCGTGGCGGTGCTGGAGATATTCCGGGGAAACCTGTTCGGGGCCTGTGTATTTGGCACCTATGGCCCGTTCTGGGTCATCTATGCGGCGTTGAACAGCCTTTTCGCCAGCGATATACCGAAAACCAGCGTGGATTCGGCCCTGGGACTGTTCCTCGCGGTGTTCGCGGTCGTGAGTTTCTACCTTTTTCTCGCCGCACTGCGAACCGATATCGTGCTGGCCGTGATCCTGGCATTGATCGTCATCGGTCTGGCCCTGCTGGCCTGGGCCGAGTCGTCCGCGCAACAGTGGGCGGCTGTCGCCGGAGGCTGGGTCACCTTGGCGTTTGCCGTTCTCGCCTGGTATCACGCCGCCAGTGATATCACCGCCGCCACATTCGGAAAACGTTTCCTTCCTGTCTGGCCGGTAGGGTCGAGCCCGAAGGAACCGGTTGCTCCGGGCTGATCGGCGGACTGTCCAGGAAACAGCCCGGCGCGATCGCATGAACACCCAGGTATCGTGCTGGAGTGCCGGGAGCTTTCCGGATGACACGCCAAGGCGCCGAGATCGGTCCGAGCACCGGTCGGCCGGGAAACGGCTGTCCGCGGTCAGTCCTCGATGGTCGGCGGGCGTACGCCGTGCAGCCGGGCGAGCTCGGTCATCAGGACCTCCTCGGCACTGCGGTAGTACAGCGAATCGACCCAGAGTCGATACGGGGAATGCGCGTCCGGGAGACGCAGCGGTGGGTGCCGACGTGCCGCGTAAGCACCGATGTCGGCCTCGAAGAGAGCGAACAGGACAGGGGCGAGTTCGCCTTCGGGAAGGTCGGCCAGCTCGGCCCAATGGCTCGCGGGGACGCCGTTACCGAAGCCGGTGTCCGGTAACCAGAACATGGCTCCGCGGTAGCGGTCGTCGGAGCGATCGTTCACTGTCCATCCCTGTCGTTTCCCGCGGTCCGCGGCAGGGCGCCGTGGGTAACGGACCAGCGGTGACGTTGCCTCGTGCACTGAGGATACTCCGCTTCCGGGGCTCCCCGGCCCGACGAGATATTGCTGTGGTCCGGCCGGTTTCTGGGGTGGCGGTCCCGCCGTTGGTGGCGGATAATGAATGTCACGGGCGATGGGGCTCGCCACAAGCTGCGGTGCGTGCCGCTGACGGTCCCTGACACGAGGTGGAAGGAGTGCCGGTGCGCGCCAACCCGCTGCAGCCTGCTGCCGAGGACAGTTCGACCGGTTGCGCTTTCAGTATCCTGTATCCGGATGCCGGTGCTGTGCCTCCGTTGCCGGACGAGGACCCGGCGTATTTCGCGGACCTGAATCTCGACCAGGTCGTCGAGGAGCTGACCGCCGGCTACGCCGAGCATCGGCTGGCCCCCTTCTTCCGCCATCCCGAACAGGACCCCGCCGTGGTCGGCTATCGGCAGGCGGTGCTGCACGAACTGGATACGGTGCCCGAACCCTCCGATCAGGTATGGAACTTCGTCGCCGCCATGCGCTCGGTTCGCGGATGTCTCGGGCGGGCACGGGATATGCACTGTCGCTACCAGCAACAGGCGTGTTTTCTCCGTGCGGCACAACGGTATTGCCAGGGTGTCCGGCAATTCGGTGCTGCGGTGGAGTCGATGCGAGTCACCTCGAGCGGTCTTCGTTCGCTGGTGGACTTCCTGACGAGATACCGTGCCTCGAAAGCCTTCGTATCGCTGGAACAACGCGCGGGTGAGGTGGATCAGGCGCTCGCGGCCATACGCTACTGCGTGCATATCAAGGGCAGCCGGGTTCGGGTCAGCGGATACGGAGATGAACCCGACTACGGTGCCGAGATCCGCCGGACATTCCAGAAATTCGCGCAGGAAAAAGCAGCTGAGCGCCGTACGCGGCGCAGCGACGGCCTCGAGCTGAACCATGTCGAGATGGCGGTACTCGAACTGGTCGCGAAGCTGTACCCAGAGCCGTTCGCACTGTTGGAAAGGTTCAACAGCGAATTCGCCGATTTCGTCGACGAAACGATATCCTCATTCGACCGTGAGGTGCATTTCTACCTGGCCTACCTGGAGTTCATCGATCCCCTTCGGCAAGCCGGGCTGCGATTCTGCTTCCCGGTCGTGAGCACGTCCGGCAAGGAGGTCGAAGCCGGGCAGACCTTCGACATCGCCCTGGCGCACAAGCTGACCCAAGCGAACAAGACCGTCGTCTGCAACGATCTCCGGCTTCACGATCGGGAGCGGATACTGGTTATCACCGGACCGAATCAGGGCGGTAAGACGACCATGGCGCGGACCTTCGCCCAGGTGCACTACCTGGCCGCGCTCGGCCTGCTCGTTCCGGGAAGCGAAGCGCGGGTGTACCTGTTCGACCAGCTGTTCACCCACTTCGAGCACGGCGAGAATCTCGGCGATCTGCGCGGCAAACTTCAGGACGACCTGCTGCGGATGCGTTCGATACTGGACACGGCAACCGACCGGTCGATCGTGATCCTCAACGAGCTGTTCACCTCCACGAGCATGGCCGACGCTTCCGAAATGGGAACCGAAATCCTTCTGCGGATGATCGAACTGGGCTGCCTGTGCGTCTGCGTCACATTCATCGACGAGCTGTCGAGACTGGGGAAGGCCACGGTGAGCATGGTCAGCGTCGTGGATCCGGAAGATCCGGCCATCCGAACCTACCAGCTCGTCCGCCGGCCGGCGGACGGACATTCGTATGCCGAAGCGATCGCCGAGAAGTACGGACTCACCTATGATCGGATCAAGGAACGGGTCCTGCGATGAAGTCGTGTCTGCTGAATCACCAGGGCGCGTCACCGGCTCGGCGGCGTGACGGCGAACTCGATCAAGAGCTCGTGGACGACCTCGGACTCGATGACCTCTTCGACGCCATGGCGTCCGGTGACGAATTCATCCGCGGTGTCGTTCGGCAATTACTGCCGGATTCGCTGAGAACCGTCGATCAAATCCGCTATCGTCAGGCAGTACTGCGGGATTGTCTGCAAAACCAGTCTACCGTTCGCGAACTCTACCACGGCGCCGTGGACTGCCTGAATCGGGAAAAACAGGTATGGCGCGGGTTGTTCACGAAACACATAGAATCGATGCGGTCACGCTCGGTGGAAGTGCTCGGAATCTTCCTCGAGGGCCTGACGAACCTGCGCTCACTGGCCGAGCGGGCACGACACGATTTCGAGTCGGACGGATTCGGTGAGCTGTTCGATCTGTTCACGCAGGAGTTGAGCGATGAATACCTCGATACGATGCGAAAGCATCTGCGCCGGATGGAATTACGCTCCGGCGTACAACTCAGCGCGGCCCTTGGGGACGAGAATCAGGGCCGCGCGTATCGACTGCACATGCCGGAGAAGCAGAAGCCGGGCTGGTGGGAACGAGTCACCGGTGGGTCGGCCACCGGTTACACGTTCAAGATAGACGAGCGCGACGAATCGGGTGCTCGTGCCTTGAGCGAGCTCCGGGCGCGCGGTATCGAAAACGCGGTGCATGCCCTGGCCGAGTCGGCCGATCATGTCCACGATTTCCTGGTCGCGTTGCGCACCGACCTGGCTTTCTACCTCGGATGCCTGAATCTGCACACCGCACTGACAGACGCGGGGGCACCGCTTTCGTTCCCCGTTCCGCGGCAACGAGCGGAACTGGCGTTCGCCGCGCGAGACCTGCGGGATGTCGTACTACTGCTGCGGTCCGGGTCCGGGGTCGTCGGCAATGACGTGGAATCGAGCGGCAGGCCGCTGGTGATCGTGACCGGCGCCAACCAGGGAGGGAAATCCACCTTCCTGCGTAGCTGCGGAATCGCGCAGCTGATGGCCCAGGCCGGCCTGTTCGTCACCGCCGAGAGTCTTTCGTCGAGTGTGTGCGACCGGATCTTCACGCACTACCGGCGAGAGGAGGACGATGAGATGGAAAGCGGGAAGTTCGACGAGGAATTGCGAAGACTGCGGAACATCACCGAGTCCGCTACCGCGGCAAGCATGGTGCTGTTCAACGAATCCTTTGCCGCCACGAACGAAAGCGAAGGCTCCGAGATCGCACTCGAGGTGCTCGAAGCGCTGTGTGCTGCCGGGGTTCGGGTGTTCTGCGTGACGCACATGTACGCGCTGTCCGCTGCTCTTGCCCGGCGGGGGACGGGAGCCGTGACCTTTCTTCGGGCAGACCGAGACGCGGACGGAAACCGCTCTTTCCGGCTGGTGGCCGGTGCGCCCAGGCCCACGAGTCATGGTCAGGATCTGTATCGCATGATATTCGATTCCGCGGGACGGTCGCCATGATCGCGTGTGGGCCCCGAGTTCCGTAGAGTATCCGGAAAAGCCGCGATGGAAGGATGACAGGGATTCGTTGTGGACCCGACCGTCAACCGGGCCGCCGGTCGGCGCCCTCGCCGGGGCACGGGACGCATGCAGCCCCGTGACCGCCGGGAACTGGGGGCGATCTTCGCCGGTGGCGCGCTGGGCACCCTCGTCCGAGCGGTGCTCAGTGAATTGTTCGTCCAGGATCCGACCAGCTGGCCGTGGGTGACGTTCGGTGTCAACCTCGTCGGCGCCGCGCTGCTCGGGTATTTCACGACACGGCTTCAGGAACGTCTGCCGATGACCAGCTATCGCCGCCCGATGCTCGGAACCGGGCTGTGCGGCGGTTTGACGACGTTCTCCACGATGCAGGTCGAATTGCTCAAAATGCTCGAACATCACGTCTACGGGCTGGCGCTCGGATACGCGGCGGCGAGCGTGTGCGGCGGATTTCTCGCCGTGTACGCGGCCACGGCGCTCGTGCGACGGGTGCGGATCCGGTCATGACGGTGCTCGTGTGGATAGCGGTGGCGCTCATCGGCGGTGCGGGCTCGGTATTGCGTTTTCTCGTCGACGGGGCGGTATCCGCGCGGTTCGGCGGCAGGTTTCCCCTGGGAACCTTTGTGGTGAACTGCACCGGTGCCGTGCTGTTGGGACTGGTGGGTGGCCTGGCGTTCAACGGTGATGCGGCGCTGCTCGCGGGCACGGCCGCGGTCGGGTCCTATACGACTTTCTCCACGTGGATGTTGGAGACCCATCGCGTGGGTGAGGAGCGGCGGGTCGCTGCCGCGGTGTCGAACGTGTTGCTGAGTCTTGTTTTCGGCGTGGGCGCGGCGGCACTGGGGCAATGGATCGGGGTGAGGTTGTGAACGCGGATTGTGTAAAACTGACCAGCTATTTCGGTGAGCGTACGCGCACCGGAGAACGGCTGTTCGCGGATGCGCTGATGGATGTGTACGGTCGTCGGGAGGTCGCCACGAGTATCCTGTTGCGCGGGATCGCCGGTTTCGGGCTCAAGCATCATCTGCGTACCGACGAGCTGCTCACCCTCTCCGAGGATCTGCCGGTCTCCGCGATAGCCGTGGACGACCGTGAACACATCGAGGCTCTGGTCCCCGAGGTGCTGGATCTGAACCGGGGCGGTTTGCTCACGCTCGAACGCGCGCGCCTGCTGCAGGGAGAGATCGGTCAGGTGGCGTTGCCCGAGCAGTTGCATGAAGCGACGAAGTTGACGATCTATGTCGGCCGCCAGGATCGTGTCTATCGGGAGTCCGCTTACCACGCGATCTGTGATCTGTTGTACCGGCGCGGGATCGATGGTGCGACGGTCCTGCTCGGCGTGGACGGTACGAGGCATGGAGAGCGCGAGCGTGCGCGGTTTTTCAGCCGTAACACCGATGTGCCGGTGATGATCATGGCGGTGGGCAGTGGCGAGCGCATCGCCCGGGTGTTGCCGGAGCTGGGTGGGTTCCTGCGGCATCCGCTGATGACCTTGGAGCGGGTCCGGGTGTGCAAACGTGACGGTGTCGTGGTCGAGCGGCCACGCCAGCTCCCGGAGTTCGATGAGCAGGGGCTGCGGTTGTGGCAGAAGCTGATGGTGTTCACCTCCGAGGCCGCCTTGCATGACCACCAACCGATCCATCGGGCCCTGGTGCAGCGGCTGCGCCGATCTTCGACCGCGCGTGGTGCCACGGTGTTGCGTGGTCTGTGGGGTTTCCACGGTGACCATCGACCGCACGGCGACCGGGTGTTCCAGTTGGCCAGGCATGTTCCCGTGGTGACGATCGTGATCGATCGCCCGGACAACATCGCCGCGTCCTTCGACATCATCGACGAGCTCACCGGCGAACAGGGATTGGTCACCACCGAATCGGTGCCTGCCCTGACCGCCTTCGACGGTAACGGTGACCACCGTGGCGGTACGGTCCTCGGCGACCCGCCCTTCTAGGGTGCGTCCGATCGCCTCGGTGACCTCTTCGAACGAGGACGAGATCATCCCCGGCCGTGGTGTCGCCTTGCGCGAACAGCGGGTCATGGTCGACACTGAGGGGGAATCGAACGCCGGTTCGCCGGACGGCGATGGGGCTCGCCGCAACCGCGGGAATTCTCCCGCTGATGGCCTCTACCACACTGGTGGGTGCGCGCACTCACCAGCTTGACGGTAGAGGAGGCGTGCATGGGAGTACTCCCGAATTCCCAGGGATACTCGCGCCGTTTGACGCGGGTGTGCGCGACCGCCGCGCGGGGTCTTCGCCCCAGGGCTCGACACCGTGGCGGTAGGTGAAAAGGCGCCATGGTCCCCGAGCCGCTGATCCAGGCCCTGCAGATGCTGACCGTGCTGTGCGCGGCGCCCGGGATCAGTGGTGTGATCGCCCGTGTCGAGGCGCGCCTGCAGGGTCGGCGCGGGCCCCGGATACTGCAGCCCTACTACGACCTGCGGAAGCTGTTCGCCAAGGAAACCCTGGTCCCACACGGCACGAGCTGGGTGTTTCTCGCCGCTCCGGTCGGTGCCATGGCTTGCTATCTGACCGTGCCGATGCTGATTCCGGTGCTGACCAGTTTCGATCTGCCACTCGGTGACATGGGGGACATTCTCGGCGGTGGCATGATCCTGGGGCTGGCGAGCTTTCTGGTGGCGGTGGCGGCGACCGAGACCGGCGCGCCGTATGCGCAGCTCGGCGCGAGCCGGGTGAAGACCTTCGGCGCCATCACCGAACCGGTGATGCTGTTCGTGTTCTTCACGGTGGCGCTGGTGACCGGAACGGACAAGCCGTACGCTCTGGCCGCCACGGTACGTGCCTCGTCCGAACAGATCGTGCGCCCGGCACACCTGCTCGCCGCGGCCGGACTGTTGCTGGTCATTCTCTACGAGACCGGCCGTATACCGGTCGAAACGCATTCCGGGACCAACGAATTCGGTATGCTCGAAGAAGTCCGTGTGTTCGAACACTCGGGGCCGTTCCTCGCCCTGCTGCGGTGGGGTTCGACGATGAAGCAGTTGATTCTCTACATTCTGTTCATCAACGTCTTCGTGGCTCCGTGGGGACTGGCCGGTGACCGGTCGCTGCTGGCCGTGGCACTCGCCATTCTCGCGCTGCTCGGGAAATCATGTGTGCTCGGTGGCGTCGTGGCGGTGATCGACAATACGTTCGCCAAACTTCGGCTGTTCAAGATCACCGAATTCGTGGCGGCCGCGTTCCTGCTTGCCGTGCTGGCGGTGTGCACCTTGTATTTCGGAGGCGGATGAATGGCACCGACGGTTACTCCGCCCGGGACCTACGCGGGTGTCGCGAATGTTCTCGCCGTGCTCGTGCTGCTCAGCGAGTTCGCGATGTTGCGCGCCGCGCTGCTGCGGGCACAGATGCGGTTGTACGCGGCCCAGTCTCTGCTCGTCTCCGTACTTGCCGCGGTCGTGGCCTGGGGGCGGGACGTACCCGAGTTGTACGTGCTCGCGGCTCTCTCGCTGGCGCTGAAGGTCGTCGTCGTCCCCTGGGTCGTGATGCGGCAGCTGCGCCAGACACGGACCGAGATCGCCGGCAGTGGTGTGCTCGGCGTGGCCAGCGAGGTTCTCGTCGCCGTGGTGGTCGCGGTCCTGGCCTTTTTCGCGACCAGCCGGTTCCATATCGCCAGTCCTGCGTTGCCGACCACCGCGCTGGGATTGGCGGTGGCGGTGATCGCGGTGTCGTTCGTGTTGATGATCGTGCGCCGTGACGTGGTTTCCCAAGCGGTGGGCTTCTTCTCCCTGGAGAACGGGGTCTCCCTGGCCAGCTTGGTGGTCGCGGCCGGGCTGCCATTGATCCTGGAGGTGGCGTTCCTGTTCGATCTGCTGGTAGCGGTGGTGGTCTTCGGTGTGCTGATGCGGGTGCACCACCGACGTGCCCGGTCACTGTCCACTGAGCATCTGACGAAACTACGGGGCTGATCGATGAACGTGGTACTCGTACTGCTGACGACCGTGCCCCTGCTGGGTGCGGCGGTCGCGCTGCTGGGACACCAGCGGGCAACCGAGACCGTGACGGCGTTGCTCGGAGCGGGCTCGTTCGGACTGGCGATCGTGTTGATGCCGCACGTGTCGCACGGTGCGCTGCAATTCGGTTTCCTCCGCGCCGACGCTGTTTCGGTGGTGTTCCTGCTCGGCACGACTTTTCTGTACGCGGCCGCCTCGATCTACGCGATCGGTTACCTGCGCAGCGATCCGGAGAACACCGACCCATCGGGCTATAGCCGTCGCTTTTATCTGGGACTGAACCTGTTCGCGTGGTCGATGATGTGCGCGCCCCTCGTCGACGGACTCGCCCTGCTGTGGGTGGCGGTGGAGATCACCACCGTGGTCTCCGCCTTGCTGGTGGCCGCGGATCGGACGGATTCGGCCGCGGAGGCCTCGTGGAAATACGTGCTGCTGGCCTCGGCCGGGCTCGGGCTCGGACTGCTGGCGACGATCGTGATGTACTACGCGGGGAGCACCACGCTGGGGCAGTCCTTCGACCTTGCTTTCGGTCCCCTGCTGAAAGCGGGCCATGCCTTGCCGCACACGGCCGTGCAATTGGCATTCGTGTTGTCGATCGTCGGATTCGGCACCAAGGTGGGTCTGTTCCCGGTACACACCTGGCTGCCGGACGCCCACTCGGAGGCGCCGACGCCGGTGTCCGCGCTGCTCTCCGGTTCCCTGCTCGCGGTCAGTTTCTACGCGATCCTGCGCTACTACCAGGTCGCCGTCGGCACGCTCGGGCCGCGGTTCTCCGGCACGGTCATGCTGGTCTTCGGTGTGCTCTCGCTGCTGCTGGCCGCGCTTTATCTGATCGAGCAACGTAATGTCAAACGCCTGCTGGCCTATTCGAGCGTCGAGCACATGGGGATACTGGCCATCGGGGTGAGTTTCGGCGCCCCCATCGCGATGGCCGGTGTTCTGCTGCACGTCATCGCGCACGCCGCGGCGAAGGGCAACGCCTTTTTCGGTGCGGGGGTTCTGGTGCGCAAGTACGGAACCAAGGACATCGCCGCCATCAGGTCGGGACTGGACGTGCTTCCGTGGACCGCGCCGCTTTTCCTGTTCGGCATCCTGGCGTTGTCCGCGTTTCCCCCATTCGGCATCTTCCGCAGCGAGTTCCAGATCGTGGCCGGGGGGCTCGGTTCCGGCACGCACCTTCCCGCCGTGGTCTTGGTCGGACTGGTCACCCTGGCGTTCTTCGGTCTTTCGATCGCGACCACTCGCATGGTGTACACGCCCGGCGGTGGGCAGGCTCTGCTGCGCGGCGAACCGAGCGGATGGATGGTGGCGCCGATGGTGGCCGGGATCCTCGTGCTGCTGCTGCTCGGCATCCACCCGCCGGAGGCACTGGCCGCGCTGTTGCACCAGGGCGCACTCGAACTCGGAGGCGCGTCATGAACGGGGTCGACGGTGCGGCGGCATTGCTCGAGGCGATGACCGAGCGGCTGGCCTCCGGTGACCGGTTCGCCGGGCTGTTCGGCAGCGGAGCGCCGACCAAAGGAGTCACCATCACCGGGATGCTGGCCACTTCCGAGGATGTCGAATTGCTCGACGCCGAACTGGCGCCCGGTGCGGTGCGCTACCCGACGATGAGCCGCGAGATCAAACCAGCGTTCTGGTACGAGCGCGCCCTGCACGACCTGTTCGGTGTCGTCGCGGAGAACCATCCGCGCCTCGATCCGCTGATCCTGCCGCATGACGAGCAGTACGACCCGCTGCCCTGTCCTGGCGCGTCGAGCTCGCCGGACCGGGTGGTCCCGGATGAACGCGCCATCCCGCAGCGAGTGCTCGGTACCGGCGTCTTCACCATCCCGCACGGACCGGTCCGTTCCGGGGTGTTCGAGTCGGTGGAGTATGTGATCGAGACCCCGGGTGAGGACATCCCACACCTGAACGTTCGGCCCTATGCGAAGCACCGGGGTGTGCAGAACCGATTCCAGGACTTGTCGGTACACCACGGAATGCTGCTCGCCGAACGCGTCGAGGGCGTCGCTTCGGTAGCCCATGCGCTGGCCTACGCCCATGCGGTGGAACGGCTCGCGGGCGTGACCGTGCCCCCGGCGGCCGCGCTGGTCCGGGTCGTTCATGCGGAGCTGGAACGGATCGCCAACCACCTGGACGTGGCGATGAAACTCGCGGACGCCGCCGGCCTTGCGGTGGCGGTCGCCCGGTTCGGCCTGCACAAGGAGCGCTGTCTGCGACTGATCGGCGCAATGTGCGGCAGCCGGTTCGGCCGTGGCGTCGTGCTGCCCGGTGGTGTGACGGCTGTACCCCGGATGCCCCCGGCACATCTGCGTGCGCGGCTGGATGCGCTGGCCGAGGGCATCCGGGGGGACGCGGACGCGCTGATGGACACTCCGTCGTTCCTGGACCGCTTACGCGGTACGGGATCGCTGTCGCATGAACAGGCGCGGGTGCACGGTGCGCTCGGCCCGGTCGGGCGGGCGTCGGGAGTCTATGACGATGCGCGCTGGGTGCGGCCCTACGATGCCTACCCACGGCTGGAGCCGGTGGTCGGGGACCGGCGGGGCGGAGACGATGCGATGGCTCGGCTCCAGGTGCGCTGGGAGGAGGTCAACGACTCGGTCGCGCTGATCCGACAGGCGACGGAATTGCTGGAACTGGCTGGTGGCGACAGTCTGCGCGTGCCGCTGCGGGTGCCTGCCGGGCGGGCGGTCGGCTGGGCCGAAGCACCGCAGGGCGAGGTGCTCTATGTGGTCGCGGTCAACGATGACGGGCGCATCGAACGGTGTGCACCGCGCTCGGCGTCCTTTCACAATCTGGCCGTTTTCGCATCGACCTTTCGCGGGGATGTCCTGACGGACTTCCCGTTCATCGAAGCGAGCTTCGGGCTCTCGATCGCCGGGGCGGTGTTGTAGATGCCATGGGTCTTCCGCGGTCTGCGCGAGGGAATCGTCACGACACGGTACCCGCGGCGGCCGGACCACTATGCGAACTCTTTCCCTGCCAGGGTGGTGCCGAGGGAGGATCCGCCTTCGGAGGACGGGGATCTCGGCCGCCTGTGCCCGACCGGGGCGATCAGTACCGGGCCGGTACGAGTGGATGCCGGACGATGTGTCCTCTGTGGACTGTGTGTTCGCGAACGGCCGGATGTGTTCGAATGGCGGCCGGGCAGTGAAACGGCGACCCTCCGGCGTTCCGGATTGTCCGTTCCACCGCTGGAGGAAGACGATGACCAGCTCGATCGTGTGCGCACGGCACTCGCCGAGCGTACCCGGGCCTTTCGCCGGTCCATCCATGTCCGCCATGTCGACGCGGGATCGGACGGAACCGAGGAATGGGAGATCCTCGCGCTGTTGAATCCCGTCTACGACGTGCACCGGCTCGGAATCTTCTTCACCCCCAGCCCCAGGCACGCCGACGTGTTGCTGCTGACCGGGGCGGGCGCGCACGGTATGGCGGAGCCGGTGCGCCGTAGTCTGGAAGCGACGCCACGCCCGGCGGTCGTGATCGCCGCCGGGGTCGATGCGATCAGCGGTGGACTCCTCGCTCCCTCGTACGCGGTATCGGCCGGGGTCGGCGAACTGGCGGATGTGGATATCTGGGTCCCCGGCGCGCCACCCTCGCCGTTCAGCCTGTTGTTCGCGCTACTGCTGGCAATGGGACGCCTGCCGGAGGAATCGGGGCGAGCACGATGAACGCCGTCTTCATCGCCGGATACGCCTGCTGTGGGCTCGCGCTCGTGGTCGACGTCGTGTTCGGTGTCTCGCGCCCGAGCCTGCGGCCGGCACCGTACCTGCTGGCCGCGGTGGCGAGCGTCCTGTTCACCCTTGCCGGTGCCGAGGCCATGGCCGGGCACGGCGTCACCCTGCATCTTGATGCTTTCTTCGGGTTCGGCGACAGTCGACTGGTCGTGGGGCGGCTTTCCGGGCTGTTCCTGGTATTGGTGTTCGGTGTCGCGACTCTGGTGAGCGTGGTGACCGTGCACTGGGCACGCCGTCCGGGTCAGGTAAGAGCCCGCGGGCTCGCGAGCGCGCAGAGTATCGCCCTGGCGGCGATCGCGACGATTCTGTCCGCCGACAACGTGTTCTGCTTCCTGTTCGCCTGGGAGGCGTTGACGTTGTCCTTCTACCTGATCGTCGCGCACGACCGCGGGCGCGCGGGGCGCCCGAACGCCGCGAACGTGACCGTCATTCTCGGCAAGATCAGCGGAGCCTTTCTGCTGCTGGGCTTTCTGCTGCTCTCCAGCCGCAGTGGAAGTTTCACGATCAGCAGCTTCACCCACGTCTCCGGCGGTGGTGTCCGGGACGCCGCGTATGCGCTGCTGCTGGCCGGATTCGCGGTCAAGGTCGGAGTGATCCCGTTCCATGTCTGGATGCCACGAGGGTACGCGGCCGCCCCCGGACCGTTGCGTGCACTGCTGGCCGGAGTCGCGGTGAACGTGGGTTTCTATGGCATGTGGCGCACCTTGGAGGTGCTCGGGCGGCCACCGGTGTGGCTCGTCGTGGTACTGCTGCTGCTCGCCTCGTGCACGGCGGTGCTGGGCATCGTCCACACCACGGTGCAGACCAGGCTCACCGAAGTCGTCGCCTACTCCAGTGTCGAGAACGGTGGGCTCATCACCGTCGGTTTCGCGGTGGCGCTGGTCGGTGCCGCCCTGGCGAAACCACAGCTGATCGGCATCGGCCTGGTGGCCGCCACCCTGCAGATGATCGCCCACGCGATCGCGAAGTCGCTGCTGTTCTGCAGTACCGCGACGATCGAAGCCGCCACCGGGACCGTTGAACTGGAACAACTGCGTGGTGTCGGGCACCGCTTGCGCACCAGCGGCGCCGGCCTTGCGGTCGGTGCCGTCACGCTGGCCGGGCTGCCGCTGACCGTGGGCTTCGTCTCCGAATGGTTTCTGCTCGAGGCCCTGATGCAGCAGTTCCGGGTCGGCCACCTGTATTTCGCGCTCCCACTCGCGATCAGCGGTGCGCTCGTGGCCCTCACCGTGGGATTCGCCGCCGTCGCGTTCGTCCGGATCGTCGGCCTCACCGTTCTCGGGCCGCGCGGCTGGCACGAGGTGCACCGGCAACTCGATGCCGGCGGTGTCGCCCGTATCGGACTTCTCGTATTGGCATTCGCTTGCCTCGCCATCGCGGCGGTCACTCCGCTCGAACTCACCGTCGTGACCACCGGGCTGAGCGAGATCGTGCCGCGGCATGTCCTGGAAGGTGTATCGAAGTCGCCGTGGATAGTACAGCCGGTCTACCCGGATTTCTCGATACTCTCCCCGTCCTGGCTGATCATCGCGATTCCCGTGCTGGCGCTGTGCGTCCTGGCTATCGCCATCGCGTTCGGCCGTCACCGGGTATGGCGAATACGATCGGTCCCGGCCTGGCGTTCGGCCACCAGCGGTGTGGCAGGCGAGAACCAATACACTCCTTTCGGATTCGCCAATCCCACCCGCAAAGTTCTCGCCAATGTCCTGCTCACCCGCTCGGAGCTGCACGTCCTCGAGGCCGAGACCGGCGGGCAGCAGACCGACCAGGACCATGACATCGAGACCGCGCACCTGGGTTACACCAGTGACGTGGCCGAGCTTGTCGAGAAATTGCTTTACCGGCCGCTGCTCAAGCCGTTCCTGGGACTGATCCATATCGTGAAACGGCTGCAGAACGGCAGGCTCGACGCCTATGTCAGCTATATGCTCATCGCTTTCGTTGCCGTGCTCGCTGTCGTCGTCGCGCTGAACTAGAGGTGAAACACAGTGCCAGTACGGAGATGACCGGCCCCCGCCGTTCCCGGAAATTTCAGGTCCGGAACCGGCGGTCATGTTCCCGAAACCTAAGGAGACACATCATTGTGAGCCGACTGCATCTTTCCTCCGTGCACGCCGAAGAGATTCTCGATTCGCGTGGCATGCCGACATTATCGGTGACCGTGATGCGCGGGGACGGACTCCGTACCTCGGCGAGCGTGCCGGTCGGGGCGTCCACGGGAAGCAAGGAGGCACATGACCTCCGTGACGGCGACCCGAACCGGTATTCCGGCGCCGGAGTCACGAAAGCGGTCGCCTCGGTCAACGGGGAAATCGCCGACCTTCTCCGGTCCCGCACCTGGGAAGGTCAGGAGGCCATCGACCAGGCGATGATCGAGGCCGATGGAACGCGGACCCGGGACCGGCTCGGTGGTAACGCCCTGATCGGAGTTTCGCTCGCGGTGGCGCGTCTGATGGCCGAGATCGGTGAACGTCCGCTGTGGGCGAGCCTCCGGTCCCGACGCGGGCAACCGCGCCTACCCGTGCCACATATGAACATCCTCAACGGTGGCGCGCACGCCAGGACGAGTTTGGAATTCCAGGAGTTCATGATCGCCGCGATCGGTGCTCCTTCGCTGACCGAGGGCGTTCGCGCGGGAGCAGAGGTGTACCACCGTTTGCGGGCGCTGCTGGCCGAGCAGAAGTATGCGACCGGCCTCGGTGATGAAGGTGGTTTCGCGCCGGACCTTCGCACTCCGGAACAGGCGATCGAATTGCTGCAACGCGCTATTCAGGATGCGGGTTACGCGGAGGGACTCGACGGGCTCGCCATCGCCATCGACCCGGCGGCGTCTCAGTTCCGGGATCCGGACGGAACCTACCGATTGGCCGGACATTCGCACAGTGCCGCCGAACTGGCCGCGCGGTATGTGGAGATCGTCCGCGACTATCCGGTATGGAGCATCGAGGATGGGATGGCCGAGGACGATCTCGACGGCTGGCGGCTGCTCACCGAGGAACTCGGAGAACGAACGCAGATCGTCGGTGACGATCTGTTGGTCACCAATGCGGAGCTGATCGACAGGGCCGTCCGCGAAGAGCTCTGCACCGCCGTGCTGATCAAGCCCAACCAGGCAGGCACCGTCACCGAGATTCGCCAGGCCATCGAACGAGCGCAAGCCGGCGGGCTGGGACAGATGGTCTCGCATCGCTCGGGCGAGACCCCGGACGACTTCATCGCCGATCTCGCCGTGGGTATCGGTTGCGGCCAGATCAAGGCCGGGGCGCCCGCCCGCGGTGAGCGGGTCGCCAAGTACAACCGGCTACTCGCGATCGAACGCGGCGAACAGAGCATGCCCTACGGACTGCCCGCCGGAACGATACCGGTCCGCGGGGAATAGCCGACCGTCTCGTACCGGCCGATCCACGGATTCGGCTCTTCGAGCACCCGATCCGTTGCCATGCCCGTGTTTCGTGCGAAACCGAACGGAGTAGACGTGAGAACGAACTCTACGACAGTACTTGCGACGCCTCGATCCGCCTAGTAAGAAAGAAGTCTCGACGGTGATGAGGCCCACCGTGAACCGGACACCGTGACGTCCTGATGGCTTCTACCCGGAAGACCGCTGCCGGAGGGGTAGTCTCGTGGGTAGTCAGGCCATTGTGGACGGCTTTTCCTGTGTCTGTGCCAGCATCGACACGCTGGAAGACGCCGTGGTGCATGCTTACACATGCCGAGGGGAATCGATACGACAGATCGCCGTGGATCTCGGTATCGATCGCCGGCGCGCGACTCGCCTACTCGAGGAGGCAGGCGTTTCCGTCGCATCGAGAGGTGCCGGACGTGCTCGCCCGGCTCGCCGGGTGGCCGAACCGCCCGGGTTTTCCACCGTATTGCGACGACTGTACGAGCAGGAACGGTTGTCCTCGAAGCAGATCGCCGCGTTGTTCGAAATACCGGAACGCCGCGTCCGTACCCGGCTTCGCCAGGCCGGGATAGCGGCGCGCCCGCGCGGCGGTCTGGACCGAGCCGACCGGCACAAGATCGACGTCGCCGCGCTCGCCTATCTCCATGACGAATGTGCCTTGTCGCTGCTCGAGATCAGCGAGCGGCTGCAGGCTCCCTATCAAAGCACGCTGCGCACGGCGCATGACGCCGGTGTGGCGGTTCGCTTCGGTGGGAACCACGCCGAGAGCTCCGATGGTGTCGAACTCATCTCGGCACTGTATGAAGACGAAGCGGTTCTCGAGACGCTGCGCCGGTTCGGTATTCCCCTTGTCCCGCCGGGAAGACCCGTCTGGGAACGCTTTCCGAGCCCGGTCGTTCTCACGCGTGAGGCACTCGATGCCCTGTACACCGACTGCGGTCTGTCCGCGCTCCAGATCGAGATGATCACCGGACAAGCCGGCGCTACGATCATCAAAGCCTTGTCCCGGGCGGCTATCGCGCGTCGTGCCCCCGGAGGACGATCGCCGTTCTGGTATCGGTGGCGCACAAAGCAGGAATCGGCGTCGGTATCCGTCCCCGGCAAACACTCGGGGGCCGAGGTCCCATAGCCGTGCACACTCCGAGGACGTCGCCGCGACACCGCGACCGGTGCAAGCCGTTCCGGAGATGTCCCTTCAGCTGGGTGCCGTGTGTTCCAGGGCATGCGGGGGGACCACCACCACCGGTCTGTGGGTCCGGTTGATCAAGGCATGCGAGACCGACGGTGATTGCAAGAGGCGCCGCACCACACGGCTCGGCCCTTCTCCGGAGCTGCCGACGATGAACATCAACGCGTCGTATTCGTCCGCCACACCGCGCAGCAGCTGTACCGGGTCGCCACGATCGGCCCGATAGGTCCACGTGATCCCGGATCGCCGCAGCATGTTCTCGGCTCGGCGCCGGTCGGCGTCCACATGGGACTGACCGTCACGTTCCCAGTTCGCGGAATCCGGATCGACCGGATAGTCGGTGAGGTTGATGGCATGCACCACGTGCAAGGTGAGCCCCAGACGGGACGCGAGATCCACTCCGGCCGCCAGCACCGTGTCACCCTCATGATGCGGCTCGAAACCCAGAACCGCGTGCGCGGCGAAACGAGGGGCCGTAGCTCCCCGGTCGCCCGGATGCCCCCGGGGTTCCGCAGCGGGCTGATCTGCGGCCGATCGAACAGCCGTGTTCTGTTCGCCGGAATCGTCCAAGGCCTTGTTGATGATTCGCCGTGCCATAGTGTGGTCTCCCCACTTCGTGACGGTCGCGTCCCTATCGGGCTGTACCCCCGTCAGCCGCTCGATCCGCTGTCGCAGTTCGGTCCGATGGTGCCCGGGCAAGGAGTCGATGTCCTCGATTTCCTGATAGGAGGAATAAACCGCGGGAACCGCGACGATCACGGATGCGCGCATATCTCGTTCGTAACACAGCACACCGATCGGCCGGGCCGTGATGACGCAACCGGGAAAAGTGGCTTCCTCGGTCAGCACGACGGCGTGCAGCGGCCCACCGGAGTCCGCGGTTCCGACGATATAGCCGTATTCACCGGGACATCGGGCGTGAGTCTGGATTATTCCCTGCAGACGCTTTTTCAGGCCATCATGGCCGACCTCGTATCGGTGGCGGTGACCTCGCGGCTGTTCGACTACGACGTCCACCATACGTTGCTCGCCCAGCATCATCCACGTGGCTCCTGACCGCGCACTACCGCATCGACCAGGGACCGTCAGCAGCGAAGCGCCGCGGTTGTTGGCGAGCCCCATCGCCATTGCTCCCGAGCATATTCGTTCCGCGAAGCCGCGGCAATACCGGGTAAACGCTCCCTCCGAACCAGGCCCGTGTGCCGCGATGAGCAGCCGTGACCTCCGTTCCGGCTGGTTTCCGGACGGGCTGGACCGGCGCCCGGCTCGGGTTCGTTCGTCGGCGTGACCGGAATCTATTCGTTGCCGGGCAGTTGCCGATTCCCTGGCGTCCGGGTGGAGTGTTCGCCTGCGAACTCGGGTGCACGCACGGTGTCCAGCTCGGCGAGAACGTGCTCGAGCCGATGGATCTGCGTTGTCAATGCGGTGCACTGAGCTGCGGTGTCGCTGTCGGAGGAGTGCTGTCGCACGTGGTCGATTCCCTCTTCCAGCGCGGCAAGCTGGGTTCGGTGAATGGCGACCAGGCTGTGGTCATAGGTGAGTGCCGTATCGTACAGCCACTGCTGAAGACTGGCGCGTGCTTTGCCGAATGCCTGCGCCGCCCTGTCCGGTCCCCACGTGCGGAGCCGGCGCTGGAGCCGCTGTCTGCGTGCACCGCGGGGGAGTTGCTTGACGAGTGTGCCGGTGACCAGTTCGTGCCAGACGGCGGAATCGGTCGGCGCTATGTGCGGCAGGCGTGGTGGCGTGGGCGGTTCGGGCTCGTCGACATCCGAGAGCGGAAGGTCCAGTGTCCGCTCAGCGGCCTGGCGCGCTTGCCGGAGCTGTTCGCGCAGCTCGCCGAGAGCCTGACCGGCCGCATCGCGCATGGCCTGCTCGAGTCGTGGGCCGAGGGAATCGAACCAGACGGCGCAGTACTCTCCGGTGAGCGCCGAAAGTTCCGTGCGGCGCCGCGCGGTCGCTTCTTCGGGCGGATCGGTGGTCGTGAGCGGCAGGGCCGCTTCCCGCCCGATCGCCATGCGAGCCTCGGCCACCGCGTGTTCGTGGTCGTCGTTGAGCTGTCGCAGGACACGGTCGCGCTCGCCGCGGATGTGATCGGCGGCGGTCGAGGAGGAGGCCTGCGCACGGGTGAGGATCTGTCGCAGCGCCTCGACCGTATCGGCCTGCTGCCGCTGGGATTGCCGGAGCAGATGCTGCCGTACCCGCAACCCGTCGAGCGCGGATGTCGCGTGCCTGCGGAGCACCCGTGCGGTGGAGTTCTGGATGTCGCGGGTGCCGTGCGCGTCGATATGACCGGACAACCAGGTGGCGAGTTCGGTCGGGGCGCCCGGTTGCCGGAGCGAGGTCGGGAACAGCACCGGCGGGGATTCCAGGACGCCGGCGATGGCCTCGCGGGTGAACTCGACGATCCGGGGCACCTCGGCCGCGGGGACCAGATCGATCTTGTTGATCACGATCGCCGAGGCCGAGGCGGTGGTCATGACGTCGTCGACCAGGCTGAGCTCGGCTGCCGAGATGGGAGGATCGGCAGCCACGACGAACAGCGCGAGATCGACCGTGGCTTGGGCGCGGGCCGATTCCTCGGTGTTGGCGGTGTGCACCGAGCCGGTGCCCGGTGTGTCGACGACTTGGATGCCGTCGGGCAACACCGCGCTCGGCGCGGTGAGATGGACGTGGTCGACTCCCATCCGGTTGTCGGGGTTTTCGCGCTGGCTGACGAATCGTGTTATCTCCTCGGTGTCGATGAGCTGCTCGTGGCCGTCGAGGTAGCGCACCCCGGCGCTGCGGTCGGTGCCGACCGTGGCCACCGTGGCGACACTGGTGACCGGCAATGCCCCTGTGGGCAACAGTTCGGTGCCGAAAAGCCGGTTCACCAGTGTGCTCTTGCCGCGTTTGGCCTCGCCGACGACCAGCACCCGCAGCTGTCCCTGTCGGGTGCGCTGCACGGCATCGTCGAGGATTCGGTTCTCCGCCGTGGACAACAGTGGTCGCACCTGCGCGGCCAGCACGGACAGCCGGGCGGTGCCGTGTCGCGGATCGGTGCTGCCGGTGCCGCTCATGATCGCCCGGATCCGTTCCACACCACGGCGGATCCCGGTCTCCCGGTTTCGGACCAGGCAGGATCGGCTGATTCGCCGCCGAAGAACCGGGCGTAGAGATCCTGGCCGAAACTGGTGGGCGAAGGCTCGCCCTCGGTCATGCGGAAGGTCCGTTCCCCGTCGGCGCGCCGCTCGGCGCGCAGGCACAGCACTCCGGAGCCATGCTGATGCGTCAGCTTGTTCGCCAGCTCGAAGAAGTGGGTCACGAACACGATTCTGATGCCTCGTTCGACCAGGGCGGCGATCAGCTCGGAACCGATCAGCGCGGCCTCTCGTTCGTTGGTCGCCGCCAGCGATTCATTGCACAGCAGCAGTGCACCGGGCTCGGCGTGCTCGACGATCCGGGAAAGCCTGTGCAATTCCTCGTCGAGTTTCCCGCGCGTGCGACTCCGATTCTCACCAAGTCGATAGTGGGTCGCGATCCCGGGACAGATACTGATCTCCAGTTCCTCGGCCGGTGCGAACATTCCGCACTGGGTCATCAGCTGAGCCACGCCGAGGCCACGCAGGAACGTCGACTTACCGCCGCGATTCGCGCCGGTGACAAGCACCAGAGCACGGTGGTCGGCATGGAGGTCATTACCGGCCACAGCTTTGTCCTGGTGCAGAGCCAGGCAGGGATCGTAGAGTTGCCGCGCGGACCAGGACCGATCGTTCACGGTGTGCACAACGGGAAAACACGTCGGTTGCCCGAGAGCGGTGAGCCGCCGGTGCAGGCGCACAGTACCGAGATAGAAGGCGAGTTCGCGCCGCAACGTGGTGAAGAACAGGCACAGGTGCTCGTCGACCTGGCTGACGACGGCGGCGACCGTGCTCAGGGCCCGGTCGCGCATCGCCGATAGTGCGCGTTCCCCGGCCTCGTCGCGATCGGGTATCGAGAAGCTGTAGGTCTTCCGTCGCGGCGAAGCCGCTGTGCGCGCCCGAGCCGGCCAGTCCCGGGGTTGATGCAACAGGTAGTCGCTGCCGGTGTGGCCACGCCCCAGTGTCGCGCTGAACAATACCCCGGAGCGCATCCGGAGCATGTGCGAGATCGTGCCGACCCGGCTCAGGTAACCCTGCTCGAGCTCGCCGGTCAGGCGATCGAACAGCTGTGTGAAGGCCGGTGACCGGAACCGATCCGCCTGATCGAGAACCGGCGCCAGCTCCTCGAACGTGTCGAGATAGACCTCGAGTGTGTCGAGTGCCCACGGCAGGATCGTCTCCGGTTTGTGCAGCAGGGACCGCCAGATGCGGCGGCGTTGTTCCAGGGTTTGGCTCGCGAGACGATACAGCCGTTCGACGGTTGTGGGTTGTGCTATCGCGTCCTGCACGGCGGCCTGCCGGTAACGCAGCTCGTCCGGGTCGGTGCGGCTGGACAACAGTATTCGCCGTCCGGTCGCCGCCAGGAAGGGGTCGCCGTCGGCCATCGCGTCGACGAGCGTCCCCAGTTCGAGGTCTTCGGCGAGAGTGTCGGCATCGCAGGGTTGCGCGGGCTCCTGCTCGGAGTCGCGATCGGCGTGCAGCAGCCACACCTTCATCGCGCGATCCGTTCGATGACATCCCGGTACGAGAGCCGGTGGCGGGCGGCGAGCATGCTGGCGTGCAGACGGCCACACGGTGGGCCGCGGCGGATGCGGTAACTGGGTTCGGGTGGAGTCCCGGTGTCGAATTCGGCGATCATGCTGACGATTCCGGTGTCCTCGGCGGCGAGCTCATCGAGGAAGGTGACGTAGACGCCGAGGACTCGGCGCGCGAGGAGCAGCCGGATGAAGCGTGTCCCAAGAGAGACGGCATCGGCGGTGCTGGTGGAGCTGAAAGCCTCGTTCAAGATCACGATGCTGTCCGGTGTGGCCGTCTCGGCGATCCGGTGCAGATGCCGGAGCTCGCTTTCCAGACCACCTCGCAGATCGGCGAGATGTTCGCGCCGCCCGAAATGCGTGTGTATCCGGTCGAATCGCGCGAGGCGGGCAGCGGTGGCGGGAACCGGAAGACCCAGGCCCGCCAGATAGTGCAACTGGCCGAACAAAGTGGCGAAGGTCGTCTTACCACCCTGGTTGGGACCGGTCAGCACGATCAGCCGCTCGGCAGGGGAGAGGTGGAAGTCATTGCGGACGATGGGATTTCCCGTAGCGCGCAGCCGGTGCGCCAGGGCAGGGTCGAAGGAACCGCTGGCGTACACGGTTTCGGGCCGCTGCACGACCTCCGGGTAGCACCAGGCGAACCCGGCAGCACGAAAGTCTTGTACGAAACGTAGGCAGGCAAGGCAGAACCGCAGATCGGCATCGAGGCGCTCGACCCCGGGGCCGAGGAGATCCGGATACGCCGAACAGAACATGTCGAGGGCGGAGAAGGCCCTTGGATACAGGCGAGCGACGCGATCGAGGATGGCGGCCTGCACGTGGTCCATGGCCGAGGTCTCATCGGGGGACTCGGGGAATTCGGTCGGCCGGACGGGATGCAGTCTCGTGAAGAGATCGGCGACCGTGGCGCTGAAGTCGGCTTCGCCTTCGTAGCCGAAGACGTGCACTCGCTGCCCCTTGATCCGAACGCAATAGCGGATCTCCCGCAGCTGCGCCCGAGTTTGCGCTTCGGCCTGCTCAGCTCGCCTGAACCAGGCCGATTCGACATATCCGGTCAGGCACTGCCGCAGAGTGCGCAGTCGAGTCGCGTGCAGCTGGGCAGCGCACAACCGGCGGTGCAGCTCGCGTACCGTCGCGAAATAGGTTTGCGCCGCGTCGAGCAGCCGGGCCTCCCGGGCCCGTCGATAGTAGGTGCGGCCGGCCTGAGCGACAAGGTTCCGCACCCGTCCGATCGCCGTGCAGAAGGTCTGGAACGCGTCGAAGAGAAAGGGCTGCTCGATGTCCCGCAGGAGCTGCTGGCGTGCGGTGATCGCCTCGATGGTCGGCTGGGGGCAGTAGAAGAACGCCTTCGCGGGCTCTTGCTCACCGGGCATGATCGTCTCGATCACCTGATCGAGACACAGATCGGTGAGGCAGTCGGGAGGCGCGGACCGCAGAGCCTGGTCGCGCACGTCCACCCGGTCGAAGAGCAGACCGGCGAAAGCGAAGGTGTCCCCGGGTGCGCTGCACATGCCCGTCCTCCGTCCAGTCTCCATCCGCAGGGACCGTCAGCGATTCGGACGCGGCATGTCGGTGAGCCCCATCACCCACCATCAGCTTAACCGCATCGCCCGCGGTTGGCCACCGAGACCACGACCATGACCGGACCGGGCGCGGGCGGTGGGTTCCTCACCGCCTCGAGCTGGCCACGCCGGTGATCACGTTGCTACCATGACGACATCGGCGGAGGGGCTCGCCGAACTGATGCGGACGACTGCTTCGCCAACGGTCCCTACTTCCAGCACGAGCGGGAGGTAGGTATGGGGTTCTTCAGCGTCGTCACGGGTGACCGTGCCACGAACCGGGATTCAGCCATAGCGTTACTGCCGTGGGAGATCGGGCTCGACGCCTCGACCGTCAAGCTCCTCAGAGCCTTTCAGGTGAGCGTTCCGCCGTATCTGCCGTCCACCTGGTCGGCGGCGCCGGGGGATGCGGTGGCCGCGCTGCGTGAGCTGGTCGATGTGCGGTACCCGCAACAGCTGCTGGTGGCCCCGGCCGACCTTGCCCGCGTCGGCAGGGATTGGGTCCTGACACCGACACAGGTGCTCGGTATCGGAAAGAACGGTGTGGCGCTCTGGGTCGACGATCTGCCATACGAACGAGTCGCGGCCGCGTTCGCCTACCCGCAGATCACCGCCGTGGAGCACACGATCGACGGGGCGTGTGGCCTGCTGACCGTGACAGGCGCGGACCGGCGGTTGATGTTCCGGTATCCACGGACCTCGTGGCCGCTGATCGGCAATCTCCTCATCGATATCCGGGTGCGCCTCGGCGGGCATGTTCCTTCTCGCTACCCGCGGCTGACCGGTGCGGCGCTGTCGACCCCATGGCGGCACATCGAACATTCTCCGCTGGTCCGGCTCTCCCCGGGCGAACCGCTGTGCATACGGCCGCGGCAACGAGCACGCCGCCGAGGAAAGACCGAATGCCTCGACACCTGTGCCATCCTCACGAGTTCGGAGCTGCTGGTGCTTCGGCGCGACGATGAGCGGCTGCCGCTGGTGCACGGGGTGAGCATGGTGGCCGTCCCCGTCGGCCCGGCCAGGAGCATCCGGACAGCGGAAGCGGAACTGTTCGCCGACTTCGACGACGGTTCCTCGCTTCGCTGGGCGTTGTCCCCCGAGCTGAGTTCGGCGCTCCCGGCGGAACTGTACAGCCGGAGCGGCGCAGCGCCCGGCGTCGTGACAGGAGGTGAACAACGATGACGGGCAGGGCTGTCGAGATCGACCACATCAGCAAGTCGTTCGGGCCGACCGATATCTGGCGCGACGTCACCATGACCCTTCCCGCGGGGGAAGTCAGCGTGCTGCTCGGACCTTCGGGTACGGGCAAGTCGGTGCTGCTGAAAGCCTTGATCGGGCTCCTCAAACCCGAGAGCGGCCGGATAACCGTCGCCGGCACGGACCTCGTGCATTGCTCGGAGCATGAACTCTATCGAGCTCGTCGCCTGTTCGGTGTGATGTTCCAGGATGGAGCCCTGTTCGGCTCGATGAATCTGTACGACAACATCGCCTTCCCGCTGCGCGAACACACCCGGAAAAGTGAGCACGAGATCAGGAACAATGTGCTGGAACGCCTCGCCATGGTCGGCCTTTCCGGGGCGGAGGACAGGCTGCCCGGCGAGGTCTCCGGTGGCATGCGCAAGCGGGCGAGTCTGGCCAGGGCACTCGTGCTCGATCCGGAAATCATTCTGTGCGACGAACCGGATTCCGGCCTCGACCCGGTACGTACGGCCTACCTGTCGCAGCTCCTGATCGATATCAACACCCAGATCGACGCGACCATTCTCGTCGTCACCCACAACATCAACATCGCGCGCACTGTTCCGGACAACCTCGGAATGCTGTTCCGGAAACGTCTTGTCATGTTCGGTCCACGCGAGGTGCTGTTGACCAGTCACGAACACGTGGTGCGGCAGTTTCTGCATGGTGATCGCTCCGGTCCGATAGGAATGAGCGAAGAGAAAGACACGGAGGCCGAGACCGAATCTCTCACCTCGAGTGGCGATACCGCCGGAGACGACGAGGTCCGGGATCAGATACCTGCACAGCTGGAGCCCTCGCCAGGACTACCCCGGCGAGCAGCCAAACGCAGGCATCTGCGCACCGTGGCACGCGAGTTCGGTTCTCTTCCCGCCGCTGCGCGACAAGCCCTGTCGCACATCATGAGCGAGGAGGACCGGCGACAATTGGAGATGGAGGCCGTCGACTGACAACCGGAAATGCTCTGTTCGCAGGCATAGCGGGGACCGTGCTCCGTCGAGAACCGTGTCGGTCACCGGTACAGAATTAGTATTCGTCGCCTGTGCAATGCCGGGATGTGCTGCGTTCCGAGCGCAACACGTCTCGGTCAGAAGCTGCTTTTCGGCGTCAGCACAATCTTCTCTGAGCGCAATCACGCTGATAGACTCGATGGCGGTCAGCGTGATGGTTGCGCTTTCCGCTGACCGCCTCGCTGGCGCAGTGAGCCCCTATTTCTTTCCTGCCGCCAGCGAGGCCCGCTATAGGGAAAACGAGCTCACGGCGGTGCGGATCTCACGGTGTCCGCGATTGTGTCGTGTATCCGTCCAGGATTTCTCGTGCCGTGCCCACCGCCCGAATCCGCCCGCCGTCCAGCCAGAGGGCCCGATCGCACAGGTCGAGGAGCATCTGTTCGGAATGGCTCGCGAAAATCATGATTCCCGCGCGGTCGACCATGCTGCGCAACCGTTGTCGTGCCCTGTTCAGGAAACTCGCGTCCACGGCGCCGATTCCCTCGTCGAACACGAGTATCTCCGGAGCGAGGCAGGTGACGACACCCAAGGCGAGGCGGACGCGCATGCCGGTGGAATACGTGCGCAGTGGCATGGACAGATAGTCGTCGAGCTCGGTGAACTCGGCGATATCGTCGACATGGCCCAGCATTCGGCGGCGGCTTACTCCGAGGAAAAGGCCGCGGATGAAGATGTTCTCGTATCCGCTCAACTCGGGGTCCATACCGACGCCCATGTCGAATACCGGCGCCACCCGTCCTCTCGTAGTGGCATGTCCGGCCGTCGGTTCGTAAATGCCGGCGATCACGCGCAGCAGCGTGGATTTTCCCGCACCGTTGTGGCCGACGAGCCCGAGGTGATCACCCACATTGAGTCGCAGTGAGACATCGTCCAGTGCGCGTACGACCGGAATCCGGTCAGCGGTCGCGATCCGGCTCCCGGCTCCGGTGAGGACCGTCTTCTTCAAGGACCTGCTCTTCGCGTCGAAGACAGGGAAATCGACCGTTGCGTGCCGGAGATCTACGCTCGCCATTCGCGACACCACCTAGGCGTTGATGGGCCTCGGTAGGAGCCATCATCGTCCTCGGTGGGCGCATCCGCGGGCTTCATCGCGTCGTCTCTGATCCTGCGTCAATCGCGAAGTTCCGTCAACCGCGGATCCGAGCCGGGAAACCGATCGATCGGGTCATCTGGCGATGCGTGCCGGGCGACCGCGGCCACCTTGCGGCGGTGTTCTGCGGCGGACTTCCGCCATCGCCGCCGCGCGCGACGCGGATCGCGAATGCTGGGAAATCCTGGGACCGTGCGTTAAACTTCGGTAGCACGGCGGAGGGGCTCGCCGCCAATCACGGTGTTCGTGCCGTCAACGGTCCCTACCTCGAGCGCGGAAACGCGCGGATCGGAGGTAGCGGCACATGGTGTTTCCGTGGCGGGGTGGGCCAGGCTGCGCCGATCCCCTGGCGGTGTCCAGCTCGCCGGTCTCATCGAACGCGCTGACAGGCGGTTCGTTCGACCTCGTTTCCGATCGGGCCGCCCAGACGGTCTACCACGCGAGGCTGATGGCTCTGGAGGAGCAGGCCATTGCCCGTCTGGCGGAACAGGCCGGTCCGTGCCGCGCCGATCTGGTTCCCGGTTCGGCGGTGATCCAGGTGGTGTGTTGCGACGGCGCCTACGTGGGAAGGATACGCCGGGAGACCGATCCCGCGGGCAGACGGCGATGGCGGATCGTCCCGCCGCGACCCCTGCGTTCGACGAAGACGTATCCGAACAGCCAGACGGCCGCGCTGGCACTGGCGGCGCTGAGCCATACAGCACGAAAGGCGGGATGAACCCTTGGCCGGAACTGCCAGGCAACGAGAGTGGCTGCCCCCGGACGATGACGACCCGGTTTCGGCGGAGCCGGCACGGCTGGAGTATTTCCACAGCGAGAACGCTCCGGCGGCCAACATCATCGCCGTGACCGCGTGCGCCTGCGTGTTCGACGAGGCCGGTGCGTTGTTGATGATCCGGCGCGCCGATACCGGCGCGTTGAATCTGCCCGAAGGAGCGCAACAGGTCGGCGAGACCGTCGGGCACGCCGCTGTCCGTGAGGTGAAGGAAGAGACCGGGATCAACATCGCGCTGGCCGGGTTGGTCGGAATCTATTCGGATCCCGCCTACGTCATGGCCTATCCGGACGGGCATGTGCGACAAGAATTCGCCGTGTGTTTTCTGGCTCATCCGGTGGGCGGGCAAATGCGGGTCAGCGTCGAATCGAGCGGGATTCAGTGGGTCGCCGAGGCCGATCTCGACGAGATCGACCTCACAGCACCGATTCGCCTGCGAGTCGAGCACAGCCGGGACCGGGCGCAATGGCCTCATTTTCGCTGAAGTCATCGATCCGCCGGTCCGGGTACCGCGGACCGGCGCGGCATCGCGAGATCGAGTACCGGATCCTCGAGCAGATCGCGCTGGCCACGGGCGAACGCGAGGTTCGGCTGGCGAACGCGGTCACTTGCTTGGGGGAGACTTCTCTGGTGTGGAGCGCGGTAGCGGCAACGAGTGTCGCGGCCGGGATTCGGGCGCGGCACCCGGCAGCGGTCTGCAGGCCCGTGGTGGCACTGCTGCTGATCTCGCTGTCCCGGTATGTGCTGGCGCGGTCGGTCGATCGGGCGCGCCCGCCCGAGCACCTGCGTCGCGCACGGTATTCGGGTCCGAGCTTCCCTTCCCGGCACACCACACTGGCCGGGACCGGGGCCGTACTCGTGGCCTCCTCGCTGTGTCCCGACCGAACTCGGAGCAGTGCCGCCATCGTCGTGGTGGTCGGTGCGGCAGTCGGGTTGAGCCGACTGGTGCTCGGTGTTCACTGGCCGACCGACGTCATCGCCGGGTGGGCGATCAGTACCGGCGCGGCGGTGGTGCTGTGGCCGAAAACCGCGCCCGAGAATACCGATTCCCCACCGCAGTCCCATGGGTCGGTGATGCCTGAGCAATTCCTGTGACCCACGACGTTTCCGAGACGATGAGCGTCCTGGCATGGCGGCAGACGCGGCGGTGGGGGACAGATCGCCGGCCATGCCGTTGCCAACCGGCCGATCACTGTTGGGAGAAAGCGAGGTGTCGGCATGGCTCGGGTGAGCGATGACGAGGTTTTGTTGCTCTGGCGCGCATTGCGTGCCTTTCGTACGGGGAAGACACCGATCTGTAGTGCGCGCGGAAAACGCAGGCCAAGCCCGTGCCCGCTGTACGAACGGTGTCCGCGCTGGTCTGGCCCTGACGATTACCAGGCCCAACTGCATGAGACCGTCGACCAGACCGAACGGCGGCGCAGCGCCTGGCCCTGTAGCAGATTGCTCGACCTGCTCAGCCCCGAGCTCCGCAGTCTGGGGCGGTGAGCCCTCGGTTCCGGTCGGTGAGCAACGCGGACAGGACTCGCTCGCCGTCCGAGCTCCTCCGATCGGTCACCACCGCATCGATGAGGGATCGGGGGCAGCGGATGTCGTGCATGCTGATCAACGCGCTCGGGCAGGACGCCGTTCTCGGCGGACGACCAGAAGCAGCGGGATCGCGGCGAGCTGGATTGCCACGGAGAACGACACGACAGCCGGAAAAGACACACCGATCAGGGCGCCGATCGCCACGCTGCCGGCAAACCAGGCGATCCCGTAGCTGCCTGTCAGAATCCCGTAGGCCGATGCCCGTCGTGCCGGAGGGACCATTGAGCCAACGGCGGCCGGAATGATCGATTCGTGCACGCCGATGCCCAGCCCCCACAGGCAACTGCCGATCAGGGACGGCCAGAACCCGCCGAGAAATGCCAGTGGTGCATACACCGCGGCAATCACGGTCAGTGGCACGAGAAGGCCGATCCCGACCCGGTCGAACAGCCGCCCGAACGCCAGGGAACCGGCCCCGGACACGGCCATCGCACTGGCGTAGAAGATCGGCGTGATCACCGTCGGCACACCGTTTTGCTGGAAGTGGAATGCCATCACGGGGAAATCGGCGAACCCCATGGCGACCAATGCCGTCGCCACCACGTAGACCCGGAACATGCGCGGATGACCGGGTCCGTTCGTAGCGGTGTTCGTGGACTCGAAATCCTGCGGGCGGGGATACAGAAACCGCGCAGCGACCAACAACGCGAGCATCAATGCGGCCGGGACGGCCAGAACGGCGAATGCGAGCCGGTAGTCGTGGGCGGAGACCGCCAAGGCCAGCGCGATCACCAACGGCCCGATCATGGCTCCGAACTGGTCCAGAGCCTCGTGTATCCCGAATGCCCACCCATAGCCCATTCCCGCGGCGGCATGCGAGAGCATCGCATCCCGGGGAGGGTTGCGAATCGCCTTTCCGATCCGCTCGAGGATGACCAACACGGCGGCGAATTGCCACGACGTGGCCAGGGCCAACAAGGGCACGGCCGACATCTGCAGCACGTAACCGCCGATGGTGATCGGCCAATACCAGCCGGTCCGATCGGCTCCCGGACCCGACAGCAGCCGCAATCCGTAGCCGAGCAATTCGCCGAGCCCGCTGATGACCGCGATCGTCAGCGTCCCGGCCCCCAGGAGACCGAGATACTGACCGAGGATGCTGCGCGAGCCCTCGTAGGTGAAATCGGCGAAGAAGCTCATCACGCCGACCACGATGACGAACCGCACCGCCAGTGGATACCGCCGCGGCCGCGGGAAACGACCCTTCCGTTGCGGCGCACGGGCACCGGGCTCAGGGTTTCCAGCAGAACCGGTCACCTGTCCGCTCCCGTCTCGCAGGTGGCGGCCGTGCTACTCGACCTCCTCGGCTGGTTGCGGTCGCCAGACATTACCCAGGTAAGCGCCCGTTGCCCCGGCCTGGCGGTGCAGCGCACGGATATGTCCGCCGATCGGCGGACTCAGGCGCAGCGTGTGCAGCTCGGCGAGTGACACGAACTGCGGTACGAGACCGTCCTCGCGCTGCACGGGTTCCGTCCCGTGTTCGGCCATATGCGCCAGAAAAACGATCTCGACCAGATGGTGACCGGCTGCGGTGTTGACCGTCTCCAAGACGAAAGCGACCCTCGTCGGGGCGACTTGCAGACCGGCTTCTTCCACGGTTTCGCGCCGCGCCGCAGCTGCGGTGCTTTCGTGTCTGCGAGGGGTGCCGCCGGGCAGCACCCAGTCCGAACGCCGCCGGCAGAGCAGAACATCGTCGCCGCGATACACAACGACAGAACACCGGAGATTGGTATCAGCGTCGTCCTTGTTGACCACGATCGCACTCCTTTCGCTTCCGGATGGTCCCGGCAACTGCCCGCAAGGACCGTGTTCCGGTTCCGTTCATCCACCACGAAGGCTTGCGGTGCGGATGAGCCCGTACCGCGCACGGGACTGGTGGACCGAGTACGCCGGGTGGAAACCGCCGGGCGGATCTGGTGCCGACCGTCAAGAGCACCGCAGCAGAGCGGGCCTGATCATCCCCATAGGCCAGGCGGGCGCGCTGAACCGCGTACCGCGACAACCGCATGCAGCTCCTACCTCCCGATACGGCACCGGAGACCAGTAGGAGCCATCAGTCTCACCGGCAGGGCCGGTGAGGCAATGAGCGAGCCCCATCGCTACAACGAAGCCAGCATGACCGCAGGCACAGTCGGCAGTCAAGCCGGCGCGACTCCAGAGTCGATGCGCTATCCTGGACACGGCGATACCGGCGGAGGGACCCGCCATGGTATGCGGTGACCGACCGCCAACGGTCCCTACCTCATGACACAGGAGGTAGGTCGTGCCCACTTCACGCAAGGATGAACCGCTCTCCCCAGCAGTCCGGGATGACTGAGGCCATCCGGCCACCCGGTCAGACCAAGCGCGCACAACCGGGAGGGATCGATCTCATGCGAACGATTCTCCAGCTGAACCGGATTCGGGTCGCCCGTGGCGGAAGGGTGCTCCTCGACGATGTGACTCTGGCACTCCTTTCCGGAGCCAGGATCGGCGTCGTCGGTTCCAACGGCGCCGGAAAATCCACCGCCTTGCGGATCATGGGCGGCCTGGATCCTCCCTCCGGCGGCGAGATCACGCTGAGCCCTGAGGCCACCAGAGCCGTTCTGCTCCAGGAACCACAGCTCGACGACACGACGACCGTGCTCGGCAACGTCGAAGAAGGTGTCCGCAGGACCAGGAACATGCTCAGCCGGTTCCACGAACTGACGGGGCAATTGGCGCACTCCGCGACCGAGCATGCGCTCGAGGAGCTCGGGGCGTTGCAGGAACGGCTCGACCAGGTGGGTGCCTGGGATCTCGACGCCCGCCTCGGGCAGGCGATGCAGGCGCTGCGCTGCCCGCCCGCGGACATGGCGGTGCGCTCACTTTCCGGTGGCGAGCGCAGGCGAGTGGCCTTGTGCCGGTTGCTGCTCGCACGACCTGACCTACTGTTGCTCGACGAACCGACCAACCACCTCGATGCGGAGAGTGTCGAATGGCTCGAGGGACATCTGGAATCGTATCCGGGCACCGTTGTCGCGGTCACCCACGATCGATATTTCCTGGACAATGTCGCCGAATGGATTCTCGAGATCGATCGCGGGCATGCCTATATCTACCAGGGTAACTATTCGAATTACCTACACGAAAAACAAGCCCGGCTGGACGGTCGACAGCGCAAAGACGCCAAGCGACGCAAACACCTGCAAGAAGAATTGTCCTGGGGCCGCGCGGGCCCGAAGGGGCGACGAGCGAAAGCAAGAGCCCGGTTGAGCCGATACGAAGAAATGATGTCCGCGGCGACCACCGCCCGTGCCGTGGATCCGGAGGAAATACAGATCCCGCCCGGTTCGCGGCTGGGCAGCTCGGTGATCGAGGCCGAGCACGTATCCAAATCGCTCGGTGAGCGCCACCTGATACGGGACCTGTCATTTTCACTGCCCCGAAACGGTATTGTCGGTATGATCGGGCCCAACGGTGTCGGGAAGACAACCCTGTTCACGATGATCGCCGGAGTCCTCAGTCCCGACGAGGGGCGAATCAGGCTCGGCGAATCCGTCCGACTGTCCTATGTCGACCAGCAGCGTACCGGAATGGAACCGGACAAGACGGCCTGGGAATTGGTTGCGGCGGGGGAAAACTACGTCACCGTCGGCAAGGTCGACATCCCGTCCCGTGCCTATCTCGCCGCGTTCGGATTCACCGGGACGGACCAACAGAAACCCGCGCGGCTGTTCTCCGGTGGCGAGCGCACTCGGCTCAACCTCGCGCTCACACTCAAACAAGGCGGCAATGTCCTGCTGCTCGACGAACCGACCAATGACCTGGACATCGAGACATTGCGATCTCTCGAATCGGCGTTGCTCGCCTTCCCGGGCTGCGTCGTCGTCGCCACACACGACCGATGGTTCCTCGACCGGATCACCACTCACATCCTCGCGTGGGAAGGCACGCCCGAGGATCCGGCACGGTGGTTCTGGTTCGAAGGCAACTACGCCGCTTACGAACACAACAAGTATTCGCGGCTCGGCGGCGAAGCCACCCGAGCGCACCACGACATCCACCGGAAGCTGACTCGAGACTGACGGGGCATTCCACCGGAACGGTTCATCGCCGTGGGAAGATCTCGTCGAGCCGAGGTCTGATCGGGCAGATGCTCGGTCCGGTGAGAATATCGATCTGTGGTGGCTCGCGGAGCCGCTCCTGGAGCAGGGCACGAGTTGTGCGCCGCGTGCCTCGCCGAGTTCGCGTCCGACAGCTGCCGAAGCCATTGAGCATGTCCTGGACCATCGAATGTCCGGTGACCCCATCGTTGCGCTGATGGTCTGGATCACACTGGGCGGCAGGCAGCTGTCTCGTTTCCATGCGGACCTCGCTTGCTACTCGCCAGGAGGCCGACTCCGGCCGACCGCGGGGACGGATTCGGGGTGCTAGAGGGACACCTTCCTCGGGTGCCCCTCTGACCTGCAAAAACTTTTGGGGTGAGTGACGGGACTTGAACCCGCGACTTCCTGGACCACAACCAGGTGCTCTACCTGCTGAGCTACACCCACCATCGCCGCACGCGGCTCGGCTAGCTTAGCGCAACGCTCGCGGGCTCAGTCACCGGGGAGGGGTTTGGCGGCGAGTTCGGCCGCGATGGCCTTGGCCTCGTCGGTGCTCGGCCCGGGATGCGCGACGAAAGCGGCCTTGCGGTAGTACTCGAGTTCCCTGATGGATTCCTTGATGTCGGCGAGCGCGCGGTGTGCGAGGCCCTTGTCGGGCTGAGCGTAGTAGATGCGCGGGTACCAGCGGCGGCACAGCTCTTTGACCGAGGAGACGTCGACCATGCGGTAGTGCAGGTAGCTGTCGAGGGTGGGCATGTCCCTGCTGATGAAGCCGCGATCGGTGGCGATGGAGTTCCCCGCCAGCGGGGCGCTCTTGCCCTCGGGCACGTACTGCCGGATGTAGTCGAGCACGGCCTGTTCGGCTTCGGCGAGAGTGACGGTGGCGGCACGTACCTCTTCGGTGAGCCCGGAGTTGGCGTGCATTTCCCGCACGACATCGGGCATGCGCTCGAGTTTCTCCTCGGGTGCGCTGATCACGAGGTCCACGCCGTCCCCGAGCACGTTGAGCTCGGCATCGGTGACCAGTGCGGCGATCTCGATGAGCGCGTCGTTCCCGAGGTCGAGCCCGGTCATCTCGCAGTCGATCCATACCAGATGGTCATTCACGCTGGTGAGCCTAACTCGGCTGGTTCGTCTTCGCTGGCACCCGGTTCGAGAAAGGGGCTGAGCAGGCCCGGAGTGGCGGCTTCGGCGAACGCGGTCGCCTCGCCCTGGTCCAGGTCGAACACGTGGTACGCGCCCCGTCCCGCCGCGCTGGTCGCGGTGAGGGTGACCAGCCCGGAGCGGCGCTGGAAGAAGGACTGCCGCACGGTCCAGCCGATGACCCCGGTGCGCTGCAGTGCCGTGGTGTCCCGCTGGGCCGATCCGGACCGGCTGACCAGGTACGGCCCGGAGAGCGCGTGCCCGAGGGAACGGTACCGGTCGAAGCCCAGCCACAGGCAGATCGGCACGAGCACCAGCGCGAGCTGCCATGGCCACGCGGGAAGTCCGCCCGCGGCCGCGGCGATTGCGAGCCCGCCGGTGATCACCGCGGCGAAGGCGAGCGCCCGCACCAGCCTCCTGCGCAGCGCGGCCGGGGGATGCCGCAGCAGCTTCGCGTCCGTCGGTGGCTGTTCGGTGCGCAGCACATCCCGGGTGACGTCGTGCGCGACCCGTTTCGGTGCGGGCGGAACGAGCAGCGGGGTCTGGTCCCGTTTGCTCATGCCGGTGGCGATGAGTACGGTCCGCGCTCCCTTGCCGAGCCGCAGCAGGGCCGGTTCACGCACGCTGATCCCGCGCAGTTTGGCTTCCTCGACGGTGATCGAGCGAGTGGTGATCAGGCCGCGGCGCACCCGGATGGTCTTGTCCGGTTCGCGGGTGAGCCGGTAGTTGCTGAACTGGACCACGTAACCGATCAGCCCGCCGACGACCACGATCACCAGCAGTACGGCGAGGATCAGCAGCACATCCACGACAATGCTGTTGCGCCGCACGGTGTCCACCGCCCAGTCGACGGCGCCGACGCTGGCCGGATCGACCTGGAGCTCGTTGAGCGCGCGCAGGAAAACGCCGATGATCACGGCCGAGGCGGTCAGCCCGGTGAGGGTGAGCGGGGCATAGCGCAGCCAGGCCCACCGAATGCTGGCCAGTACGGTGCCCTCGGCGCGCTGCGGCACCGGTTGTGTGGGGTCGGTGGCGGATTCGGTGCCGAGTTCCGGGGCCGCCCGGGCTTTCCGGCCGCGATCCAGCAGGGTCAGGCGCAGCCGTTCGGCCTCGGTCTTGGTGATCGCGTCGAGTTTGAGCTCGTCCTCGTGTTCCTTGACCTGCTGACCGGTCCCGATGCGCACCGCTTCGAGGCCGAAGATCCGGTGCCCGAACTTGGCCGTGGTCTCGACCGTGCGGATGCGGTCGGTGCGCACCGAGAGGCGTTTGCGCGAGACCAGTCCGGTGCGCAGTTGCACCTGTTCGGCATCGATCCGGTAGGTGGTCAGGTACCAGTGCGCGAGCCCGTGCGCGAGCAGCAGCACGAACGCCGCGCAGGACAGGATGATCTTGAGCCGGTCACCCTCGCCGAAGACGAGGTAGAAGAACAGCACGGGCACCAGGGTGATCCCGTCGTGCATCGGGCGCACCACGATCATCCTGGGGTTGAGCCGTCGCCAGGGCTGTTCCGGTGCCGCCTGCGGCGCGCTCATGTCGCGTCTCCCGCGCTGCTCGCGGTGGTCGCGGTCAGTTCATCGGCGAGCGACATCGCGATCTCGTGGTCGAGCCCCTTGATCCGCACCGGCCCGGCAGCGGAGGCGGTGGTCACGGTGACCGAGGAGAGCCCGAACATCCGCTCGATCGGATCCCGCTTGGTGTCCACGGTCTGGATGCGTGAGACCGGGGCGATCCGCCATTCGACGTTCAGCCAGCCGCTCTGGGTGTACACCGCCTCGCCGGTGGTTTCCCAGCGGTGCACGCGGTAGCGGATCAGCGGCATCAGGGTCAGATGTGCCGCGGCGGCCAGCACGGTGACGGCCAGGATCAGCACCCGGATCGCCGTCGGCAGGCCGGGGAACCAGTCGAGCGTGACCGCGAGGACCTCGAGCACGAGCAGTACCAGCCAGCCGATCGAGCCCTCGACCAGCCACATGCGCTTGGCTTTCGGACTCACCCGGTGGGCCGGATTGCGCAGCCGTAACTGCTTACTGTGCTCCGCGGAGGGAACGTTTGCGGGTCGCATAGGGCACATCATGCCGTCCCGGCCCCGGCCCGGTGGCGACAGACAGCTGATTCGTCCCGATTACATCCGTCATGGTTACCGGTTCGGGTGCCACACGATGGCCTCGGCGGCCGCGGTCGCCTCGGCGGCGGCATCCCGCAGCGCCGCGCGCAGCCTGCCGATCTCGAGCGGGGTGAAGGTCGCACGATCGCCGGTCGGCAGCAGCAGCGTCACCGAAGAGGGCTCGGAGACCACTTTCAGCTCGCGCTTGCGGCCGGAGATGTCCCGATAGTGCAGCCGCCACTGATTCGACACGGTCGGTTCACCTTCCCCTGCTGCGTCCCGTTGCGGAGGTGAGAGCATGGCAGAAGGCATGGATGACGCGAGTAGCGACCGTTCTGCTTGTTCATCACCCGATTGGCGGACATTTCGACTACGGAGGTATGCCATGGTGTCGCGGATTGTCATTGTCGGTGCCGGTCTGGCCGGGGCGAGTGCCGCCGCGCAGCTGCGCGAGCGCGATTACGACGGCGCGGTGACGCTGCTTTCCGCGCAGCGCCACCAGCCCTATGAACTGCCCCCGCTGAGCAAGGGCATCCTGCTCGGCGAGGCGGACGAGCCCGACTGGGTGCGGGAGCCGAGCTTCTACCGCGACTTCGACATCGACCTGCGCACCGGGACCGACGTCACCCGGCTGCTCACCGAGGAGCACACCGTACTCGACGCCGCGGGCGGCAGCTACGCCTATGACGCGGCCGTGCTCGCCACCGGGTCACGGCCGAAAACCCTTGCCGTGCCGGGAATCGAGCTCTCCGGCCTGCACACCCTGCGCACCCTGGAGGACGCGCTCGCGCTGCGCGAGACCTTCACCGAGGGCGCCCGGCTCGTGGTGATCGGCGCCGGCTGGATCGGTTGCGAGGTCGCGGCGGCCGCACGCAAGCACGGCACCGCCGTCACCGTCGTCGAGCAGGGGCCTGCTCCGCTGCTCGGCGTGCTCGGGGACGAGATCGCCGAGGTGTTCACCCGGTTGCACACCGAGAACGGTGTCGAGTTCCGGTTCGGCCGCAGTGTCCAAGGGTTCACCGGGGACGCGGCGGTGCGCTCGGTGCGGCTCGACGACGGCAGCGAACTGCCCGCCGATGTCGTCGTGCTCGCCGTCGGCGCGCAGCCGCGCATCGAACTCGCCGAGGCCGCGGGGATCCAGATCGCCGGGGGAGCGGTCGCCGTCGACTCCGCGCTGCGCACCTCCGTTCCGGAGATCTACGCCATCGGGGACATCGCCGCGCACGACCATCCGCGATACGGCACCCGGGTGCGGGTGGAGCACTGGTCCAATGCCAAGGACCAGGGCATCCACGCCGCCTCGGCGATCCTCGGCGAGGCGGGCGACTACACCGCCGCGCCCTATTTCTTCACCGATCAGTACGAGCTCGGCTGCGAGTACCGCGGGCTGGCCGATCCGGGCAAGGACGAGCTGGTGGTGCGCGGATCGCTGGCCGACCGGGAATTCATCGCCTTCTGGCTGCGCGAGGGAGCCGTCCGCGCGGCGATGAACGTGAACCTCTGGGACGACGGGGACGCACTGCAAGCCTTGGTGGACAACGGAACCGAGGTTTCCGCGGACGCGCTGTGCGAAGGGGAGCTCGGTGAGCTCGCCGGATGACCCCGGCTACGCCGTAGGCGTGCCGGTTCCCGATCACTCTGCCCTGGAGGTTCCATGCGCTCCGTAGCACCACCGATCGAACGTGCCGTCGAGTGGTTCAACGCACGGGTCGGTGCACTGCACTCGTCCCCGCGGTGGGGAAAACTGGTCGGCAGGCGCATCGCCGTCGTCACCTACACCGGCAGGCGCTCGGGCCGGAAGTTCAGCACCCCGGTGGGATACCGGCGGCACGGAGACACGGTCCGGATCGGGGTCCGGATGCCGGATACGAAGAACTGGTGGCGCAACTTCACCGATCCGGGCGGGCCGATCTCGCTCGAGCTGGACGGCGCCGTACGCGACGGTCACGCGATCGCGCACCGCGACGAATCGGGAAAGGTGACGGTCACCGTTCGGCTCGAGAACTGAGCGCGCCGCGCCGGACTCAGTTCGCCCCGGGCACCGGCGCCTCGGTCACGAGAATCCGGGCGGAGCGCCGCGACTGTACCGCCTGCAGCTGGTCGACCCCCTCGAATTCGTTGCAGAGCAGGAACAGGTGGCGTCCCTCCGGCCCGCCGAGGGTGACCGCGAAGCAGGGCAGTTCGGTTTCGATGCGGTGGGTGATCCTGCCGCCGTCGAGCACCCGGACGCACGCTCCGGCGGGAGCGTCCGGATCACCGGCGTGTGCGGCGGTGTCGGCGGTCTGCGTCCAGATCGCCGATTCGGCGTCGACGCAGATGCCGTCCGGGCCCAGATCCTGCGCCCATACCCGGCGGCCGGTGAGCGCGCCGTCCTCCCGGATGTCGAACGCGCTGAGCCGCCCGGCGAACGACTCGGCCACGACCAGGGTGGAACCGTCCGGGGTCACCACCATCCCGTTGGGGAACTCGATGCCGTCGGCCACCTGCCGGTAGGACCCGTCGGCCGCGACGAGGTTGATCCAGCCCGGCTCCGGTGCCCCGCCGCCGAGGAAATCGAAATCGAAACCGTTGACGTACATGTGTCCCCGCGGATCGAGCACGATCTCGTTGCCGCCCTGTTCACAGTGCGTCACCGGTGTCCCGTCCGGTTCCCGGCGGGTCACCTCCGGTCCGGTCGTGACCAGGCGCCCGTCGGGCAACCAGTCGAGCGACCACCCCATCCTCGGCGGGCCCGCGGCCATCACCTCGGCATTGCCGTCCATGTCCACGGCGACGACCTCGCCGACACCCCAGTGGGCGAACCACAACCGGCCGTCGTGCCACCGGGCGGACTCGACCATGGCCAGTCCGCTGAGCAGGGTGCGGGGCGGGGGCAGATACTCGACCATGGTTTCTCGTCCTCATCCTCGGCTCGGTTGCGGCGGCTACAGGTGCTTGGAGAAGAACACCCGGCGGTAGCCGTTCTGGACGCCACGGTGTGTCTCCACATAGCCGTGCCGCGGGTAGTAACTCAGGTTCTCGGTCATGGCTTCGTTGGTGTAGAGCCGGATTTCCGGAAGGCCGTGCTCGCGCGCCCGTTCCTCGGTGAACGCCAGCAGCCGGGCGCCGAGCCCGGTGCCGCGTACCTCGCGGGATACCGCGATGTTGTCCAGGAGCAGATGATCCGGCTCGAACTTGAGCACGAGCAGGCCGAGGAGTGCCCGGTCGTCTTCGGCCACCCAGACCCCGCCGGTTTCGATGGCGGCCAGGTAGTCCTCCCGCATCGGCGCCGGTTCCTTGCCCATCCGGTCCGCGTAGTGCGCGTAGGCGTCCCTGGCCACTGTGGACAGTTCCTCGGCATCGCCGACGCGCGCGGCTCGGATCGCGGTCATCCGGCGAGTCTAGGACGGCGCCGCCGGGTGGGCCAGATGTCTTCGGTGAGGACAGAATTTCCGGCTTCCCACTGAGCGGGAAGTGTGCCAGCCGGGGCTCTCCGGCTCCGGGCAACCGGTTAGCATGCCGAAGTCGAACTGGCCGCGGTAGGCGGCTGTCGGTCAATGGTTGGACGGACACGTGGCGGATTTCTCGGTTGCGGCGCGGCTGAACGCGCTCCCGATAACGGCCTTGCACCGCAAGGCGACGATGGTCATCGGGATCGGTTTCTTCTTCGATCTCTATGAGTCCTTCCTCTCCGGGATTCTCGCCGTGACGCTCACCGAGGAGCTCGGTGGCAGTGCCACGGCGAAGAAGCTGCTCCTGGCCTCGGTCTATGTCGGCTCGTTCTTCGGCGCGCTGATCATGTCCCGGGTCGCGGACCGGATCGGGCGGCGGACGGCGTTCCTGGCCACCCTCGCGGTGTACTCGGTGTTCTCGCTGCTCGGTGCGTTCTCGAATTCGGTGGAGCTGCTGATCGTGGCGCGGTTCCTCGCCGGGGTCGGGATCGGCGCGGAACTTCCGCTCGGCGCGGTCTATCTGGCGGATCTGCTGCCCTCGGCGGTACGCGGCCGGTTCGTGGCACTGGCTTTCACGGTCGGCTTCTGCGGTATGCCGGTCGCCGGGTTCGCCGGTATGGCGCTGGCTCCCGCCGCACCGCTCGGTATCGCAGGCTGGCGCTGGCTGCTCGGCGCGGGCGCAGTGGGCGCGGTGCTGATCTGGTTCCTGCGCCGCACCCTCCCGGAATCGCCGCGCTGGCTGGAATCCGTTGGCAGGCAAGCGGAAGCGGACGAGGCGACCAGGCGGTTCGAGCGGCTGGCCGGGGACAGGGCCAGGGAACCGGTGGAGCTCGAACCCGAACGCGAGCGGCTCTCGCTGCGCCAGCTGTTCGCGGGGCAGTGGCGCAAGCGGACCGTGATGCTGTGGATTTTCCACGTGTTCCAGACGGTCGGCTACTACGGGTTCGGCACGATGGTGCCGCTCGTGTTGCAGCAGAAGGGATTCGAGGTCACCTCGACGCTGACCTATACGGCGCTGTCCTACCTCGGCTATCCGGTCGGTTCGCTGCTCTCGGTGCCGATCATGGAACGCGGTGAGCGCAAGTGGCTGGTGTGCGGTGGCGCGCTGGCGATGATCGCGTTCGGGCTCGCCTTCGGTTTCACCACGAGCGCGGTGCTCATCGCAGTGTTCGGGTTCTGCTACACGCTTTCCTCGAACGTCTTCTCCAATGCGTACCACGCCTACGAGGTCGAGATCTTCCCGACCTCGGTGCGGGCCACGGCAGCCGGAAGCGCCTACTCGATCAGCAGGCTCACCAATGCGGCGATGCCGTTCCTGCTGGTCCCGGTGCTCGACCTGGCGGGATCGGCCTCGCTGTTCGCGGTGATCGTCGCCGCGATGGTGCTGGTGATCGTGGATGTTGCCGTGCTCGGGCCGCGCACGACCGGGCGCAGCCTCGAATCGATCAGCTACAGCGGCCGATGAGCTTGGCGCGCATGGCCGGCCATTCGTGCCCGAGCAGCGACCACACCTCGATGTCCAGGCGCTGACCGTCGCGCGGAACCGCCTCGCGCAGCACCCCGTCGCGGTGCATGCCGAGCCGCCCGGCAACCGCGATACTGCGCTCATTGGCGGAGACGGAGCGCCATTCCACCCGTGCGATGCCGCGCACCGTGACCGCCCAGTCGATCATCGCGATCGCGGTCCGGGTGATGAGCCCGCGCCCCTGGGCGTGCGGGGCGAGCCACACGCCCAGTTCGCAGAATCCCAGTTCGGCGCTGAACACCCGGAACACCGCCCCGCCGAGCATGGTTCCCCGGTCGCGCAGTGCGTAGACGCGGGCGGAATCGGCGCGCTGTTTCTCGGCGTAATCGGCCAGCCAGGCCCGGGCACCCTCGGTATCGGTGATCGTGTTCGCCCACGGCAGCCACCGGCCCAGGTGTTCCCGGTGCGTGGCGATGAACTCGGCGAATTCCGCCGCCTGCCACGGTTCCAGTGAGGTGAGCCGGATGTCCTCATCGAGCGCCAGTTCGAGCATGGGCGGGACTGTACACAGTGACTCGGTGCTGCGCCCTCGAATTTCAGCCGTCGAATTCAGCCGTCGAATGATCAGCGCGTGGCCGGCTTGACCATGGTGTGGTATACGAGCAGTGCGATCAGGGCGAAACCGCAGATGGACCCGGCCATCGGGAGTGGGTTCGCGCCGCCGAGACCGATGATCGGGGCGGTGACCCCACCGATGAGGAACTGCCCGAAACCGAGCAGCGCGGAGGCCGAGCCCGCCGAATCCGGGTAATCGGACAGCGCCAGCGTGCTCGCGTTGGGCATGATCATCCCGACCGAGGAGACCGATACCCACATCGGCACGAGCACCACGGCCAGCCCGGCGCCGAACAGCACGGCGAGCACGAGCAGCAGCCCGGCCACCGCGGAGATCCCGAGCCCGGCGCCGAGCAGGGCCCGGGGCGAGAAGCGGCCGACCAGCCTGCCGTTGAGCTGGCCGAACAACACGATGCCGATGGAGTTCGCGCCGAACACGAAGCTGAACTGCTGGGGGCTCAGGTGGTATCCGGACTGCAGGACGAACGAGGAACTGCTCACGTAGGTGAACAGCGCGCCGAACGAGATGCCTGCGACGAGCACGCAGGAGAGCAGGCCGCGGTCGGTGACCAGGCGCAGATAGGTACGCAGGGTCGCGCTCACCTTCCCGGCACCGCGCCGTTCGTGCGGCAGGGTTTCCGGGAGGGTGAACACGGTGGTCGCGAGCAGCAGCACCCCGACGACGGTGAGCACCACGAACACCCCGCGCCAGGTGGTGACCCGCAGCAGCTGACCGCCGAGCACCGGGGCCAGGATCGGGGCGAGCCCATTGACGAGCATGAGCATGGAGAAGAACTTGGCCATCGCCTTGCCGGAGAACAGATCGCGCACCACGGCACGGGCGATCACCAGCCCGGCCGACCCGGCGAGCGCCTGCACCAGCCGCAGACCGATGAGCGCGGGGACCGAAGGGGCGAACGCGCAGGCGAGTGAGGCGAGCGCGTAGATGCCGAGCCCGACCAGCAGCGGGCGGCGCCTGCCGAGCGAATCGGAGAGCGGACCGGCGATCAGCTGGCCGACGCCGAGACCGACGACACAGGCGGTGAGGGTGAGCTGCACGAGCGATTCGGAACTGTGAAACTCGTTACGCAGTGCGGGAAGTGCGGGCAGGTACATGTCGATCGAGAGCGGCGCGAATGCGGTGAGCGCGCCGAGGATCAAGGCGAACCTGATTCTGGTGCGGAGCGGGTGGTTTCTGGTCTGGTCGATAGCCTGGGTGGCTGTCACGTTCGTCCTTTTCGTATCGCCATACATCGGACCCAGACGAGCATAACCACCGCTCGTGTCCGGAGTATTCCGATTTGCGCCGGCACACATTAGTGAGCCATGCTCAGCAATGAGTCAAGACGAAGGAAAGTGACACCGATGCGATCGAACGCGCGCCAGGACGCGGCGCGCGCACCGAAGGTCCCCGCCAAGCTGGTGGTGCCGATCGCGTTCGGCACCCTGCTGCAGGCACTGAACTCCTCGATGATCGCGGTCGCGCTGGTCGGTATCCGTTCCTCGTTCCACGCGGGCGCCTCGGTTTCCTGGCTGATCTCCGGGCTCTACCTGGCGACCGCGGTCGGGGCTCCGCTGATGGGCAGGCTCGCGGACATTCTGGGCCCGCGCAAGGTGTTCTTCGGCGGACTGGCCATCGTGGCGATCAGCTCGGTGCTCGCCCCGTTCGCGCCGAACATCGGGGTGCTCATCGCCCTGCGGGTGCTGCTCGGCATCGGGACGGCGGCGCCGTATCCGGCGGGGATCGCGATGATCCGGGCCTACGCCGACCGGCATGGAATCGGCAATGCGGTCGGTGGCATCGGGGTGCTCGCGATCGCCGGTCAGGTCGCGGTCGCGCTCGGCCCGCCACTGGGCGGCCTGCTCGTACAGTTCGCGGGCTGGCAGTCGATCTTCCTGGTGAACCTGCCGCTCATCGCGGTCGCCGTGTTCTTCGCGGTGCGTTATCTGCCCGCCGACGAGCAGCGCAGCGGGGTGTTGCGCAAGCTGTCCACTGTGGACGGTTCCGGCCTGGTGCTGTTCACCGCGACGATGTCGGCGCTGATGCTGTTCCTGCTCTCGCTCGCGGAAACTCCGCAGTGGTACCTGTTGCCGATCACGGTGCTGCTCGGTGTCGTGCTCTTCGTCCGCGAACGCGCCGCCGCCCGGCCGTTCCTGGATCTGCGGCTGCTCACCGATCCCAGCCTGCGCGCGACCTATGCTCGCACCGCGCTGACCTACGTGGCCTTCTATCTGATCTTCTACGGGATGCCCTCCTGGCTCGAATCGGGCCGTGGACTGGACACCGGGCTCGCCGGACTCGTCATGCTCCCGCTCGCCGCGCTCGGCGTCGTCGTGGTCACCATCGCCTCGCGCATGCAGCGCCGGAACGGGATCCGGCCGCTGCTGGTGATCGGTTCCACCGGGCTGCTGGCCGGTGCCTGCCTGCTCGCCCTCGTCGCCAGGGACACCCCGCTCGCGCTGTTGTTCGGGGTGGCCGCGGTACTCGGCCTGCCGAACGGCTTCAACTCCATCGGCAACCAGTCGGCGGTGTACGCGGCCGCGCCGGCCGAGCAAGCGGGCGCGGCTTCCGGGCTCTACCGCACCTCGCAGTACATCGGCGCGAACATCGCGGCCGCGGTGATCGAACTCGCCCAGACCGGCAGGACACCGACCGAGGGCATGCATGTGCTGGGGTACGTGGTCGCGGGAATCGGCGCGGTACTGCTGGTCACGGCCGTGTTCTCGCGGCAGCTGCGCGGCGGGATCAACCGGTCGGTTCAGTGAACGCGCGCATCGCTTCGATCCGGTGCAGCCTGGCGCGTGCGGGATTGCCGATGCGTTCGGCGACCGCGGCGGTGAGCACTTCGACCACCGCGCAGGCGGGCACGAGCGAATCGAACGGGGTCAGTCCCTCGATCCGGGCGGAGAGCACGACCTCGGCCACCTCGGCGGCGGGGGACATCCGGGGATCGGTGCACAGCACGATGTGCGCGCCGCCCGCCTGGGCCCGGCGCGCGTAGTCCACGATCGCGGTGTCGTAGCGGCGGAAGTCGAACACGATCAGCGTGTCCCGGCGGCCCAGATCGAGCAGGGTGCTCGTGCGGTAGGGCTCGTTCTCCGGGATGAGCAGCACGTCCTTGCGCACCAGCAGCAACTGGTTCCACAGGTAGTCGGCGAGGCAGGTGCCGAACCGGCCGGCGAGCAGGTGCACGCGCAGCCTGGGATCGGCGAGCAGTTCGGCCGCGCGTTCGAGCTCGGCGGCGGGCAGCGCACTGAACGTCGCGGTGATCGTCTCCTGATAGCGGCCGTGCGCCTCGGTGAGCTGGGGCCCGTCGCAGTCCGGGATCGGCGCCAGGTGCGGTCCCGCGCCGAGCAGCTCGTGCACCTCGCGGTGCAGCGCGTCCTGGAAGGCGGGATAGCTGCCGAATCCGAGGCGTGCGGCGAATCGCAGCACGGTCGGCGCGCTCACCCCGGCCCGTTTGGCCAATTCGGAAACCGTTTCGAGGCCGGCGATGGGATAGGCGGCGAGCAGTATCCGGCCGACTTTGCGTTCGCTCGGGGAAAGCTCGCCGAGTTTCGCCCTGGTGCGCTCGGCGACCGTTTCGATTCGGTTTTCCGGTCTGGCATTCTCGCTCGGCTGCGGCATATGGTGGCTCCCCTCACTCTGCCCGTCACCGCATTCTGCACCGAACGTGGTGTTCCTGGGGTTCAGCGCGAGTTCGCCCGGACGATTCCCCGGACACGAGGGTGAGTTTCCTGGCCGATTTCCGGCGGTCGTGCTAACCGCGCGGGCAGGGGCCGGTCGTGATTCAGAGCCGGTCGTGATTCAGAGCCGGTCGTGATTCAGAGCCGGTCGTAGAGGACCGCGAGCTGATCGAGCACGTTCGCGGCCGTCTCGATCGAGTCCGCGTCCAGCTCGTGCAGCAGTTCGGTCAGCCCTTCGGTGACCACCTGTTCGCGTTCCCGGTGCCGGGCCAGCCCGGCCTCGGTGAGTGCGACGGTGGTGGTGCGCCGGTCCCCGGACCGCAGGCGCTCTCTGGTGACGAATCCTGCGGTGACCAGCCCGGTGACCAGCTGGGTCACCGCGGCCCCGGTGGTTTCCACCTGGGCGGCCAGCTTGCCGACGGTCATCGGGCCGTGCTCGGCGAGGCTCTTCAGCGCGCGTGCGTGTGCCAGGGACAGCGCGCCGGGTACGCGGGTGGCCCGGCCGCGCAGCCGGGAATCGGCCGCGCTGAGTCGGTACGCGGCCTTCGCGAGCTGGTCCACCGCCGTTGTTCGGTCGCTCATCCGGCACATCCTCTCTGTCCCGTCCCGGCCGCCTGTCCGAGGGCGGTTTGCGCCCGACCGGAAGCCTCGCTACATTAGCTAAGTAGTTAATCAATAAGTACTTAGTATTTTCTGCTGACACAGTTGGAGGTTGCCGTGACCACACGTTCGACGGGACAGAGCTGGTCGCTGGACATCGCCCTCGCCCAGGGCGGTTTCGACGCGCTGCACCCGGAAGGAAAGGGGACCCTGGAACAGCTCGGCCACGATCACACCGACTTCGACAAGGTGTTCGCCCTGGTCAAGAGTGGGGCGATGCAGCCGAAGGCCTGGGGTGCGATCGCGGCACAGGCGCAGCGGCGGGCCGAGCACCACGAATCGCTCGGCTTCGCGCGCACCGCCTCGGATCTGTACCTGCGGGCCGCGGTGATGTACGGGCGCGCGCAGTACTCCATCTTCGACCCGGTCGATGCGCGCAAGGCGAACCTGCGCGAGCGCTGTGATCACTGCGTGGCCCGGCTCGGCGAACTGCGCGGGAACACGGTGCGCCGGGTGGAGCTGGACTTCGAGGGCCGGACGATCTACGCGCTGCTGCACCTGCCCGATCGCCCGGTGACCGGTGCGCCCGCGGTGATCCTCGGCCCGGGGATGGACATGATCAAGGAGGACTACATCTACGCGGCCGAGCGCTACTACACCGCGCGCGGGGTGGTCGCGCTGTCCATCGAAGGGCCGGGCCAGGGGGAGACCCGGGTAAACGGCTGCACCGTCACGCTGGACAACTACGAGCGGGCGATCGAGACCTACGCCGGATACCTGGCCGGTCTTCCGGAGGTGGACGAGCACCGCATCGGCATGTTCGGGATCAGCATGAGCGGCTACTGGTCACTGCGTGCGCTGGCGAACCCGGACACCCGGTTGCGCGCGGTGGCCTCCTACGAAGCGGTTTCCGGGGATTTCGAGACGATCTTCGAACGCGCCCAGCCGAGCTTCAAGAACAATTATCTCTTCATGGCCGGGTACACCGATGAGGAAGCCTTCGACCGGGAGCTGAAACAGCAGATGCCGCTCGGTGATCTGGTACGGAACATCGAGCGCCCGGTGCTGCTCGGTACCGGGGAATTCGACGAGCTGACCCCGGTGGAGAACGCGATCGCGACGTTCGAGAAAATCACCGCACCCAAGGAAATGCGGGTGTACGAGAACGAATTCCACCCGCTCGGCGGGGTCGCGGCCGAGGTGTTCGCGTACAGCGCGGAATGGGTGCGGCGCGCACTGGACGGCGCGTTCGACACACCGGGACGGGACGAGCGGTTCTTCGTGCACCGGGACGGCGAGACCACCGAGGGCAGCGCGGATCCGCGGTGGTGGCTGGGCGCCGCTCCGGCGAATCTCGAGCGGTTGCGGAATTCGGGTGCTCAGTCCTGATCGGTCTTCGGGGATTTGAGCGCACGCCCGAGAAAAGCGAGCGCGCGCTCTTCTTCGGAACCGAACGGGTTGTCGGTCACCATGTACGTCCAGGTGGAATTCGGCCTGCGCAACCCGATTCCCTCGAGATCCACGCCGTTCTCGGTGAGTTTCACTTCCTCGAAGGTGCTCGCGGACCGTTCGTGGACCTGAGCGGAGAACTGGGCGAACTCGGCGACCGCGATCCGGTGGAACTCGTCGATCGGGGTTTCCCTGGCGAGCGCGCGCAGATGGATTCCCTCGCGCACATCGGTGAGGAAGGCCAGATGCTCGGTCCACCGGCGGTCCAGGTGGAACAGCATGACGAGCCGGGCGGCGCGGTCGATCGCGGAGCGCTCGTGCCCCTCCTCGCGCAGCGCGGCGTACCGGTCCGCACAGCGCTCGCGCAGCAGTTCGGCGGCCCGTTCGCCGCGCAGCACCGCGTCCCGCTCGGTGAGCACGAGCTCGCGCTGCTTGGCGATGAGCTGGTGGTACCGCCAGGTGTTGCGGTGGATCTCCAGATGCGCGGCCTCGGAGACGCGCTGCGCGTGCCGCACCAGTTCCACGCAGCGGCGATCGGTCACCTGGCCGTCCTCACCGACCTGCGCGGGCGGGCGCGGTTCCGCGATGTTGTGCGTGACGACCGGATCCTCGAGGCTGGTGAACAGCACCGAACTGCCCGGATCACCCTGCCGCCCGGCGCGCCCGCGCAACTGGTCGTCCAGCCGGCCGGTGTGATAGCGCCCGGAACCGACCACGCACAGCCCGCCGAGCCGTGCGATGCGCTCCCCGCCGCGCCCGTTCGCCGAACCGAGCCGGATATCGGTGCCCCGCCCGGCCATCTGGGTGGAGATGGTGACCCGGCCGTGCTCGCCCGCACGCGCGATGATCCCGGCCTCCTGCGCATCGTTCTTCGCGTTCAGGATCACCCCGTACACCCCGACCTCGTCGAGCTGGGCTGCCAGCTGCTCGGATTCGGCGACGCTGGCGGTACCGATCAGCACCGGGCGCCCGGTCTCGTGCACCTCGCGCACGTACTCGACGAGTGCGGCCTGCTTCCGCTCCGCGGTCTCGTAGAGCCGGTCGGGTTCGTCCTCGCGCACACAGGGCAGGTTCGTCGGCACCGCGCCGAGGCTGAGCTTGTAGAACTCGGCGAGCTCGGTGGCCACGCCCATGGCGGTCCCGCTGCATCCGGAGACCGTGCGATACCGGCCGATCAGCGACTGCACGATCATCGAGTCCAGCACCTCGCCGGTCGGGCTCGCGGCCAGTCCCTCCTTGGCCTCCACGGCGGCCTGTAGCCCGTCCGGCCAGCGCTGCAGCCGGGCCACCCGCCCGCGCGAGCGGTTCACCAGCTCGACCTTTCCCTTGCGCACCAGGTAGTCCACGTCCCTGCGAAGCAGCGCCCGCGCGTGCAGCGCGAGGTTGAGCTCGGTGAGCAGCGCCGCGTGTTCCTCGGTGTGCAGCCGGATCCCGCCGAGCTCGCGCTCCACGTGATCGAGCCCGGTATCGGTCAGGTTCACATTGCGCTCGTCCGCGTCCACCTCGTAGTGCGTGCCGGATTTCAGCTTGCGCACCAGCCCGGCGAGCTGGGGATCCCCGTGAGCGCGCTCGGCGGAACCGGCCAGCACCAGGGGCACCGTCGCCTCGTCCACGAGCACCGAGTCGATCTCGTCCACCAGCACCACATCGGGCTCGGCGGTGACCAGTTCGCTCGCCTCGGTGCGCATCCGGTCGCGCAGCACGTCGAAACCGACCTCGTTGACCGAGGCATAGGTGACCTCGGCCCGATAGGCGATGCGCCGTTCGGCATCGGTGCTGTGCTGATCGATCGACCCGACCGAGACCCCGAGCAGCGCGTAGAACTCGGCCATCCACTCGGCGTCCCTGCGGGCGAGGTAGTCGTTCACCGAGACCACGTGCACCCGGCGGCCCTGTAGTACGTATCCGGCCGCGGCGAGCGCGCAGACCAGGGTTTTCCCCTCGCCGGTCGCCATCTCCACGACGCGCCCGTTCAGCATCGCGGCGACCCCGAGCAGCTGCACCTCGAAGGGGCGTTCGCCGAGAGTGCGCCGGGCCGCCTCCCTGCCGAGCGCGCACACCTGCGCCAGCCCCGCCTTGTCGAAGGTGCCCTCGCGCAGCCGGTTCGCGGCCGCGGTCAGCTCGGCGTCGCTGTACTCGCGCAGTTCCCGCTCGCGTTCGCCCGCCCTGGTCACGATCGGTCTGTAGCGCTGCAGGTTCGCCGAACCCGGGCGTTCGAGCAGTTCCCGAACGCGCGCACGGATGCCCATACCGCCCAGGCTACTGCGTCGACCGTCCTGCCCTCGGTTCTCTCGTCATACCGGCTGCAGCACCACCTGCTTGCGAACGACGGCGACCGGGCAGGGCGCCTGGCGCAGCAGCGCGTGCGAAACCGAGCCGGTCAGCAGGCCCGAGGCCACCCCGTGCCCGCGTGCCCCGACCACGAGCAGATAGGCGTTCTCCGCTTCACCGGCGAGCACCTCGGCCGGTTCGCCGTCCACGAACTCGGTGCTGACCGGGACACCCGGGTGTGCACAGCGGTCGAGCAGTTGCTCGGTGTAGGCCCGCGCCTGGTCCAGGTCACCACGCCCGCGACGGCACACGTGCAGCACCCGCAGCGGTTTGTCGTGCCAGGCGGCGAACTTGTGCGCCCACTCGATCGCCCGCTCGGAGACCTCGGAGCCGTCCGCGCCGACCACGACCGGGGCGAGCTGGTCCAGCTCGGTGAGCCTGCTGCGCACCGCGACCACCGGACAGGCCGAACGCGCCGCCACGGTCCCGCACACGCTGCCGAGCAGCAGGTCGGAGAGCACGCCGGCGCCGTGATTGCCGATCACCAGAAGCGAGGACATCTTCGCCTCGCCGAGCAGCAGGGTTGCCGGGCTCGCCGGTTCCGCGTGCGCCCGGATGTCGAGCGAAGGGGCGACCTCGCTGGCGATGCGCATGGCGTCGCTGAGCACTCGGTCGGTATCCGATCTGGACATCCCGAGATCGAGCGCGGGCGGGATCCCCGCGTCGCCCGCGGCCATGGTGTACGGATTGAACTCTGCGTACACGCAGTGTAGTGGCAGTCCGACGGCGGCGGCGTGTGCGGCGGCCCAGCGCACCGCGAGGGCACTGTCCGATCCGTCATCGACACCCACCACGATCCGGCGTCGTCGCTCGGCTTCCATAGCGTCATGGTGCAGTCTCTCTTGCACTTTGGCTAGCCACTCCCGGTAACGGTGGTGTTTCGAGGCTTCTCCGGTGCACGATATGGCAATGAATGCGCACGGAGGCGACTACAGTACGCAATATCGCGCCAGTATCGAGGACCCGAACACGTTCTGGCTCGATGCGGCGGGAGCCATCGAATGGCAGCGCCCGCCGAGCCGCGCGCTCGACGATACCGAGCCGCCGTTCTACCACTGGTTCCCGGATGGCGAGCTGAACACCTGCCACAACGCGCTCGACCGGCACGTGGCCGCCGGGCGGGCCGAGCAGGTCGCGGTGTACTGGGATTCCCCGGTCACCGGTAGCAAGGCCAGCTACACCTACCGTGAGCTGCTCGATCAGGTCGCCCGGTTCGCCGGTGTGCTCCGCGGGCTCGGGGTGGGCAAGGGCGACCGGGTCGTGGTGTACCTGCCGATGGTGCCCGAGGCGCTGATCGCGATGCTCGCCTGCGCCCGGATCGGGGCGGTGCACTCGGTGGTCTTCGGCGGGTTCGCGCCCAAGGAACTGGCCGCGCGGATCGCGGACGCCGAACCGAAGGTGCTGGTGTGCGCCTCCTGCGGGGTCGAACCGAACCGGGTCGTGGAGTACAAGCCGATCGTCGACGAAGCCGTCGAGGCGACGGACAGCGTCGAGCATGTCGTTGTGCTGCAACGCGAACAGGCGCGCGTGGAGCTGGGGGACCGGGATGTGGACTGGACCGCCGCGGTGCGCGCCGCCGAGCCCGTGGACTGCGTTCCGGTGCGGGCGACCGATCCGCTCTACATCCTCTACACCTCGGGAACGACCGGGAAACCGAAGGGCGTGGTGCGGGACAACGGCGGGCACGCCGTCGCGCTCGCCTGGTCGATGACCAACATCTACGACATCGGTCCCGGGGACGTGTGGTGGACCGCCTCGGATGTCGGCTGGGTCGTCGGGCACTCGTACATCGTCTACGCGCCGCTGCTCGTCGGCGCGAGCACGGTGATCTACGAGGGCAAGCCGGTGGGTACCCCGGACGCGGGCGCGTTCTGGCGGGTGCTTTCCGAATACCGGGCCAAGGCGCTGTTCACCGCACCGACCGCGTTGCGCGCCATCAAGAAGGTGGATCCGGACGCGGAACTGCTGGCGGACTACGATCTCTCCGCGTTCGGCACCCTGTTCCTGGCCGGCGAACGGCTCGATCCGGAAACCTATGGCTGGGCGCACGAGAAACTGGGTGTCCCGGTGATCGATCACTGGTGGCAGACCGAGACCGGCTGGGCGATCGCGGCGAATCCGCGCGGGCTGGAACCGATGCCGGTCAAACCCGGTTCGCCGACCGTTCCCGTTCCCGGGTACGACGTGCGGGTGCTCGACCCGGACGGCACCGAGGTCCCGCCGGGCACCGAGGGCGCGATCTGCGTGAAACTCCCGCTGCCGCCCGGTTGCCTGCCCACCCTGTGGGGCGATGACGAGCGGTTCATCGAGTCCTACCTGTCCCGCTACGAGGGGTATTACCTGACCGGGGACGGCGGTTATCTGGACGAGGACGGCTACCTGTTCGTGATGGGCCGCACCGACGATGTGATCAACGTGGCGGGGCACCGGTTGTCCACCGGGTCCATGGAGGCGGTACTCGCGGCGCATCCCGCGGTCGCCGAATGCGCGGTGATCGGGGTGGCGGATGGGCTGAAAGGCCAGCTGCCCAAGGGATTCGTAGTGCTCAAGGCCAATGTGGACATCGCAGAGCAGGTGCTGCGCGAAGAGCTGGTCGACGCAGTGCGCCGGGATATCGGTGCGGTGGCGGCATTCCGGGAGGTGGCCGTGGTCGACGCGTTGCCGAAAACCCGCTCGGGCAAGGTATTGCGCAAATCCATGCGGGCGATCGCCGACGGCCGCGATGAGCCGGTGCCCTCCACCATCGAGGACCCGAACGTACTCGAATCGCTGCGTTCCGTTCTGCGCGGTGATTAGCTAGCCTGTGCCGCATGAAGATCGTCGCCGGTCTCGCGCTCGCCGCCGCAGGTGCCCTCACGTCCGTTCCGGCCGGCGCGGACAGCGCCTGGCACCGGGTCGGCGATTCGATCACCGAGGGCGTCAGTGGTGCGGTGATCACCGGGTCGTCCGGCACTGGAGCGGCCAAGAGCGTGGTAGACGCGCTTGTCGTGCGGGACAACAAGGAACCCGGGCAGAACCGGCTCGCCGCGGTGCACCTCGTCGACGGCGAGGGGGCGAAGCCGACCCCGCTGCGCTGGTCCGGTGCGGAACCGGTGGACCTGGAATCGATCGACGCGGTTCCCGGAAAACCGGGCGAGTACATCGCACTGGCCAGCGCGGGCACCGGGTACGCGTTCACCATCGCCGGGGGCACCGCGACCGTGCGCAAGACCTTCGAGCTGCCTTCGGCGAAGGGCAAGGCGAACTACGAGGGCTTCGCGCTCGCCGAACAGGACGGCGGCACCGTCGCGGTGTGGGCCGACCGGGGCAAGGCCGAGAAGCGGCCCGGGCGGCTGTTCGCGGCACCCTTCGACACCGCGAAGTTCACATTCGGGAAAGTGGACGAGGCCGACGTCCGGGTTCCCTATCCGGAAGAGCACGTCCGGCACATCTCCGACGTGAAGATCCGGCCCGGGGGCGGGCTGCTGATCTCCTCCGCCTCGGACGACGGTGACGACGGCCCCTTCGACTCGGCCGTCTACCGGGTCGGAACCGTCTCGGCGAAAGCCCGGCTGAACACCGGGAAACCCGAGTCCCGCGGCCGGTTCACCGGGCACAAGATCGAGGGCATCGCCTGCCTCCCCGGTTCCGCGCAGGGGCTGCTGGGCGCCGACGACGAGAACCTCGGCGGTTACGTCCGGCTCGCCGGGGTGTGCACCTGAGAGTATGAGGCCACGAGGTCGGTAACGCCGGTGTTGAGCAAAGGGGACCCCATGTCACTCGAATCGGACGTCCGCTACCTCTTGGATCGTCTCGAGATCCAGGACGTGATCGCGCGCTACGGTCTCGGGCAGGACCTGCATCAGCCCCACGACGAGAATCTCGACGTACTGGAGCACTGGGCGGACGTGTTCTCCGAGGATGCCGTACTCGACTACTCCGAGGCCGGGATGCCCGCGGCGATGAGCCGTGCGGACCTCGCCGACCTGATGCGCGGCCCTGATCGCGATGGCGGCATGGCCGACATCTACACCGTCTGGCAGCACGTCGAAGGACACGCCACCGTGACGATCGACGGCGACCGGGCAACCGCCGTGTCCCCGCATCTGCATACCCACGAGACCAAAACCGGGGAACCGGCGAACGTCATCGCCGCGGGCCTGTTCCACGACACTCTGGAGCGGCGACCCGAAGGCTGGCGGATCGTGCACCGACGGCTCACAAACCTCTACGTGCACACCGTCGCCCGGGCCACGACGTAGCCGGACAAGTCATGCCGCAATAGTCCCTAAGTTCTGACACCACCGACCAATGGATGGGTGAACATCGCAGAACGGATGTTGCCGGGGAATCGGACAATCGTGATGCTGGACACATGCGAAACCTCATAGCCGCAGCGGCCGGTGCCGCGCTGCTCGCCACGATCCTGCCCGCCGCGACCGCGAACGCCGATGACCCGCCGCGGTACAAGCAGTACTACTCCACGTTCAGCCGTGGTGCCGCGAAAATCCCCTATCTCGACACCACGCCCTCTGTGCCGCAGGGGCTGGCCTATCTGCCCGAGCAGGACGCGATGGTCGTCTCCTACTACCATGAGGGGGGCGGCAACGCGCGCATCGCGATCCTGGACCGCAAGACCAGCAAACAGCAGAAAACCCTCGTACTGGACGACAAGGGCCACGCCGGAACCCTCGCGGAGAGCAAGCACTACCTGTGGGTGTCCAGCACCAAAGGCAGCGACAAACAGGTGATCCGGTACTCCAAGGACGCGATCGCCAAGGCGAAGAACGGTTCGACGATCAAGAACTCCGGGATCTCGCATCTGAAGGCGAGCTCCTTCATGGAGATCTCGGGCGACAAACTCTACGCCGGCACCTTCGACGAAAAGAACGAGGGAACCGTGTACCGCTACACCCTCGACGCCAAGGAACAGCCGAAATACGACGGTTCCTCGTTCAAGGTGCCTGCGAAGGTACAGGGCATGGCGATCACCCCGAAGAACTTCGTGTGGAGCCGTTCGTTCGGGCGCAACAACGACAGCGAACTCACCGTCGACGCGCGCCAGGGACCGGTCGGCAAACGCATCGTGGCCCCGAACATGTCCGAGGATCTGGCGATCGCGAAGGGCGAGCTGTACGTGGTCTACGAATCGGGGGCGAAGAAATACCACGATGCCGACTACAAGGTCCGCACCGTGCACCACGGACCGGTCGCCAAACTGGGCGGCTGAGCCGGGCTGCTAGGTCAGGTGGTCGAATTCTCCGCTCGCCCAGCGGATGTGGCTCTCCGCGGATCGGTGCACCACCCGTTTCGCGTCGGAGTCCACTGTGTACCCGTTGAGCACGAAGAGCCGGTCGTAGTCATAGGCGTCCAGCCGGTCGACGATGCGGCGCACCACGGCGGGGGAGAGCGGCACGAGCTTGGGGTAGTTGCGGGTGAACGAAACCCAGGCGGGATGTGTGGGCACCGCGCTGATGGTGTCCCCGGCCAGCAAGGTCCCGTCCGCGGTGAGCGCGACCGCGCTGCCACGCATGTGCCCGCCGAGGTGGATGAGCCTGATTCCGGGCAGCGGCTCGGTTTCATCGTCCCAGTATTCGAGCACCGGATCCGGGCGCGGGACCCATTCCTCGTCGAGTGCGTTGACGTACACCGGAATCCGGCCGAACGCGTGGCTCCAGCTGACCTGGGCGGCGAACATGTGCGGATGGCTGGTGGCGATCGCGTCGACTCCGCCGAGCCCGCGCACCAGTTCCAGGACTTCCTCGTCCAGATAGTTCGGCGGATCCCAGAGCAGGTTCCCGTTCCCGGTCTGGACGAGGAAGGACCACTGGCCGATCCCGAACCGCGGCTCCCGGTGCAGGCTGTGGATCCCGCGCCCGTGCTCGTGGTGCACGGTTTCGTGCGGCTGCGCGACGAGTTCCTCGTGCGTGGACCAGTGTTCGGGATGCGGCCCGAGATCGCCACGTTCCTCGATGGTCACCTCGCCGCGGTCGAGCACGCAGCCCGGCGGTTCGGGGGTGTCGGGGTGTTCCAGTCCGCATACATCGCATATCCACAAGGGCATGCGGTCCATGCTCGGACCTCCAGCGCGGTGGAGGTCAAGCGCCGAACTCATGCGGCGCCGTGCTGGTCATGCGGCACTGTGCTGGTCATGCAGCGAAATGCTGGAACACGACCTCGAGCTCTTCGGTGGTCAGCGCGGCGAGGGCGGCTCGGTAGTCTGTACCGTCCTCGTAGTCCTCCAGCGCCAGATCGGTCAGCCAGACTTTTTCTGGGCCGTTCCAGGAGACCACGCCCGGGTCCGCGTCGGCGGGGGTGACCGAGACCGAGCGCAGTTCCCCGGAAAGCCCGAGCCCGGTGGATTTCACCAGCGCTTCCTTGCGCGCCCAGTAGGTGAAAAACGCCGCACGCCGCGCCGCATCGCCGGTCGCGGTGAATTCCGCGCGTTCGGTCTCGGAGAGCACGCTCCCGGCGAGTGAATCGACATCGGTGCGCTGGTTGACGAATTCCACGTCCACGCCGACCGGGATTTCCCCGGTGACCGCGACGAGCACGAAGGAACCGGAATGCGCGATGGAGAACTCCACCCCGTCCACGACCGGTTTCCCGTGTTCGGCACTGTCGCAGTTCGCGCAGTAGAGCCGGAACCAGACATCGGCGGGTTTCCTGCCGAGGTGATCGGCGATGGCGAGTTTCGCGACCGCGCGCCCGGTGACGAACCGCGCGGTATCGATCGCCTGCCGGAACCGGTCGGCCCGGGCCTGTTCCCCCTCGTCGAGCAAGAACCGCCAACGATCGGGGTCGGTGACCGGACGGGCGATGTGGACGACGCAGCGCGCCATGCTCGGACCTCCTCTACGGTGTTCGGTGTACACGGTACGCAAGCCAGGAGCGATATGGGTGTGATCTACCTGGTCCGGCACGGCCAGGCGGCCTGGGGTGCCGAGGACTACGACGTGCTCTCCGAACTCGGGCGGGAGCAGGCCCGGCTGGTCGGGGCGGAACTGCGCCGCAGGGGTGTGGCACCGCAGCTGACGCTCTCCGGGACGCTGCGCAGGCAACTGGACACCGCGGCGGAGGCGCTTCCGGAGCTCGAAGCGCGTGCCGATCAGCGGTGGAACGAGTACGACGCGGCCGAGATCATCCGCCGCTACGCGGGCGAGGACGCGGTCTGGCCGGCGCCGAGCCAGGAACTGCTCGAGCAGTCGCTCGGGCACTGGGGCAGCGAGACCGGGCCGGGCACCTGGTACGAGTTCCGCCAGCGCATCGATGACGCGATGCACGAGCTGCGCGGGGAGCTCGGCAAGGGCGCCGCCGCGGTGGTGTTCACCTCCGGCGGGGTGATCTCCGCGGTCGTGGCCAGCATCCTCGGGCTCGATGTGCGCGGGTTCATCGCGCTGAACCGGGTGACCGCGAACGCCTCGATCAGCAAGGTCGTCATCGGCCGCAGCGGGGCGAACCTGCTGTGCTTCAACGATCACGCGCATTTCGACGGCGCGGGCCGCGAACTGCTCACCTACCGATGAGGCTCGCGAAAGCGCTGAGCGAGGGCGGTTCCCCCGGGATCGTGGTGGTGTTCCTGCCGCTGGCGATCGCCTGGCACGCAACCGGGTACCGACCGTGGCCGACGCTGGGCTGGGGACTGCTCGTCGCCCTGTGCTGCAGCGCGCTGCCGATGGCCTTCATCGTGCAGGGGGCGCGACGCGGCCGATGGGAGACCCACCACGTGCGCAACCGCGAGGAACGCTTCGTGCCGATGCTTGCCTGCCTGTTGTGCGCGCTCGGCTGTCTCGCGGGCCTGATGTTCGGCGGCGCGCCTCAGGAGTTGATCGCGCTGCTCGCCGCCATGCTCACCGTGCTCGTCGTGGCGATGGTGATCACCCGGTGGTGGAAGATCTCGCTGCACGGTGCGGTGGCCTCCGGTGCCGCGGCCGCGGTCGCCGCGGTTTACGGGCTGCCCTACCTCGCGCTGTACGCGGCCGTGGCGGTGGTGTGCTGGTCGCGGGTACGGCTCGCCGACCACACGCTCGCCCAGGTGATCGCCGGTGCGCTGCTCGGACCGGTCGCCGGTGGAGCGGTATTCCTGTTGCTTCGCTAGCGTGGAGGCATGGCTGGTGCTCTTCCGTTCGACGACTACCGCGCCGACGGTGCGTTCCCCGGTCTGCGCACCGTCTGTCACGGATGCCGGCGCGTCGCCCAGACCCACGTCGACGGCCCGGACGAGACCCTGCGGGTGCGCACCCTGATCATCCCGGGGGACGGCATGATCATCCGTGAGGTCGCGCCCGGTCAGCTCGCCTCGACCCCGTGCCCGGTGTGCGGGGACGGGGAGGATTCGGGCTGGCTGCCCGGTTTCGTGCCCCCGCTGTGAGTGCCCCCGCTGTGCGTGCCGCGGTCAAGGCGCGAGCACGTCCCGCAGGATGGCGAGCAGGCAGCAGCTGAGCAGCTCGCGCACCCGTTCGCGGTCCATCGAGCCGCGCACCAGCCATTCGGCTGCCGTGGCGCGCACCATGCCCGCGAAGGCCCGGATCGTGGCCCGCGAGCCCTCGTCCACGAGCCGCTCGCCGAGTTCGATTGCGGCGAGCAGCCGATCGGTGCAGGTCTCCTCCGCCTCGTGGACGATCTGCCGGATGTCCTGATCGGCGGCCGGGCCGACCCCGGACAAGGCGATCCAGGCTTGCCGGTTGCGCCAGACGAACTCCACGAACCACGTCACTCCGGCGGTGACCTGTTCCTCGAGCGAACCCTGCGGCAGATCCAGCTCGGGAATCGGCGGCAGGGTGAGCGATTCGCGCAGCACCTCCAGATAGAGGGCGCGCTTGGTGCCGAAGTAGTGGTTGATCAGCCCCCGCGCCACCCCGGCGGCCGCGGCGATGTCCCCGGTGGATACCGCGGAGTAGTCGCCCGCGAGGAACAGCGTTCGCGCGCACTCGAAGATCTGTTCGCGGCGCGCATCCGGTTCGAGCCTTCTGCCCCGGCGTGCGGGGACGTCGACACTCATGCTCAGCGAGCTTCGGGGCGTATTGGCATCTTGTCAATTATAGGGTTCGCGGGGCACGCTGTACGAATAAGGTTGCGCGGCCGATGTGAGGAGTACGTGATGACTGAGACCGTCGCGGGGACGAAGGGGACCGCGCGGGCCGACCGTGCCGAGTTGCGTGCGGTGAACCCCGCGACCGGGGCACTCATCGCGACCTATCCGGTGCACACCGCCGAGGATGTGGACGCCGCCGTGGTCACCGCCCGGGAGGCCGCGCGCCGGTGGAGCACCCTCGGGTTCGCCGACCGGGAGAAGGCGATGCTGCGCTGGGCCGCCTACCTGGTCAACCACAGCGATGAGTTCGCCGAGGTCATCCACAAGGACAACGGCAAACCACACGAGGACGCGTACGCCGAACTGCTGCTCGCGCTCGAGCACATCCGCTGGGCGGCGAAGCACGCGGGCCGGGTGCTGCGGCCGCGCAAGGTGGGCACCGGACTGCTCATGGGGAACTTCTCGGCGACCGTGGAACAGCGCCCGTTCGGGGTGGTCGGCGCGATCGGGCCGTGGAACTACCCTGTCTACACGCCGATGGGCTCGCTGGCCTATTCGCTGGCCGCGGGGAACACGGTCGTGTTCAAACCGAGCGAGTACACCACGACGGTCGGCGAGTACCTGGTCGACGCGTTCACCGAGGCGAACCCGCACCTGCCTGCCGGGGTGCTCGGACTGGTCACCGGCTTCGGCGAGACGGGTGCCGCGCTGTGCCGCTCCGGGGTGGACAAGCTCGCCTTCACCGGTTCCCCGGGCACCGGGCGCAAGATCATGGCCGCCTGCGCGGAGAACCTGACCCCGGTGGTGCTCGAATGCGGCGGCAAGGACCCGCTCATCGTCGCCGAGGACGCGGATGTGGAAGCCGCGGCGGACGCGGCCGCGTTCGGGGCCTTCTCCAACTCCGGACAGACCTGTATCGGGACCGAGCGGGTGTACGTGGCGCGCCCGGTGCGGGACCGGTTCCTCGAGGCGCTGCGGGCCCAGGCGCGGGCACTGCGCCCCGGCGGGGAGGCCGACGCCAGCTACGGCCCGATGACCATGCCGACCGGTCCGGACACCGTGCGCAGGCACATCGACGCGGCGCTGGCCGCCGGTGGGCGCGCGGTCATCGGCGGCCCGGACTCGGTGCGCGAGCCCTTCGTGGATCCGGTGGTGATCCTGGACGCGGACGAGAACAGCGCCGCGGTGCGCGAGGAGACCTTCGGCCCGACGCTGACCGTGCGCACCGTGGGCTCGATGGACGAGGCGGTGGAACTGGCCAACGCCACCGACTACGGCCTCGGGGCCTCGGTGTTCTCCCGCTACCACGGCGCCGAGATTGCGAACCGGCTCAACGCGGGCGCGACCGCGGTGAACTCGGTGATGGCCTTCGCGGCGACCTCGGCGCTGCCGTTCGGCGGGCATGGGGAGAGCGGTTTCGGCAGGATCCACGGCGAGGAGGGGCTGCGCGAGTTCTCCCGGCCGAAATCGATCGCGGAGAAGCGGTTCTCCATCCCCGGCGGTGAGCTGTTCACCTTCAACCGCAACCGGCTGGTCTTCGCGCTGGTGCGCAAGGTGGTCAAAGTGCGCCACGGAAGGGCCCGGTAGCCGCTGACGTCCGAATCGTTACCGAATCGCGGGTGATCTTTCCACTCCGGCGCGTGTCTAGAAGGTAGAACGACAACACCTGGCGACACACTTCGCACGGAGAGGAGCGAATCGGTGAACAACAAGGAACAGCAGTCCTCGGAGCAGGCCGAGATTCCAGAGGCCGTCGAGGCTCCCGGGACGACCGAGGTCGAACAGGCGGCGGACACACCAGCCCCTGGCACGAGCACCCCGGCCAAGCCGAAGGTCAAGAACACTCGCATGGGCGTGGTGTGGACGACCCTCGTGCTCGCCGCGATCGTGCTGGTCCTGCTGCTGATCTTCATCGTGCAGAACCTGCAGCCGGTGAAGATCTACTTCTTCGGCGCGCAGGGCAGTCTGCCCGCGGGTGTCGCGCTGCTGCTCGCCGCCGTCGGTGGCGTGCTGCTCGTGGCGATCCCCGGGTATGGTCGGATCCTGCAACTGCGCAAGGCCGCGAAGAAGGCCGGCGGTAAAAAGTGACTGCACCGAAGAAGTAACGGGATCCCCAGCTTGCTACCCACCACGAAGATCGTTTTCCCGGATGGCGGGCTGCGCGGCAGCGCCCGCGTGCTCGCCGTGCACGAGCTCGAGGCGGGACGCTCTGCCGTGCTCACCGACAGCACACCGTTTCATCCGGTGGATCACACCTGGCCGGATCAGCCGGGGGACACCGGAACCCTCGGCGGGCTCGCCGTCCTGGACACGGTGACCGCGGCCGGTGACGGGCAGCGGCTGTTCCTCGCCGAGGACATCCCGGTGCGCCGGGGAGACCCGGAGTGGTCCTGGCACGTCGCGCACGTGGTGGAAGGTCGGCCGCCCGAGGTCGGTGCTGAGGTGGAACTCCTCGTGGACGCCGGGTACCGCGCCGCGCTCTCGGCCGGGCACACCGGCTGTCACCTGCTCGCCTTCGCGCTCAACGCCGCGCTCGCCGACCGCTGGCGCAAGGAGGTGCGGGCCGATTCGCTCGGCAGCCCGGACTTCGACTCGCTGGCCATGGTGCGCTCCCGCATCCTCGAGAACGGCAGCATCGACGAGTACCGCATCGGGAAATCCCTGCGCAAGAAGGGCTTCACGGCGGGCGAGCTCGCCGCGGACACGTCCGGGATCGAGCAGGCGGTCAACGGGAAGCTGGCCGAATGGTGCGCGTCCGGGGCCAAGGTCGGGGTGCGCAGCGAAGGCCCGCTGCTGACCGACCTGCGCACCTGGGAGTGCGAACTCCCGAGCGGCACGGCGAGCGTGCCCTGCGGTGGTACGCACCTCGACGCCCTCTCCGAGCTGCGGAGCCTGCGCACGGAACTGTCGGTGAGCGAGGACGAGACCGGGCTCACGGTACGCACATCCGCCGAGCAGGGTTGACCTCTACATTACTTGAGGTTTCATACTCGACGCATGTCCGAAGTCTCGAGCTGGCAGACGATGCAGTCCTTCTCCAGGGACAAATCGGTGACCAGGCAACGCTTGTCCAAGGGAACGCTGCGCAGGGTGCTCGGCTACGCCGCGAGCTACAAGCGGACGGTCCTGCTCTTCCTGCTGTTGGTCGCGCTGGGCTCGGCGCTCGGGGTGGTCACCCCGCTGCTGCTCAAGGCGATCATCGACGAGGGGATCGTGCCACGCCGGTATGACGTGATCCTCTGGCTCGCCGGAGCCGCCGCGGCGATCGCGATCGTCAACGCCGGTTTACAGTTCGCCGAACGCTGGTTCTCCGCGCGGCTGGGCGAGGGACTGATCTACGACCTGCGCGCCGAGGTGTTCGACCACGTGCAGCGGATGCCGGTGGCCTTCTTCGTGCGCACCCAGACCGGGGCGCTGGTGTCCCGGCTGAACTCCGATGTGATCGGCGCGCAGCGGGCCCTGACCGGGACGCTGTCGGCCATCGTGTCCAACGCGCTGAGCCTGGTGATCGTGCTGACCACGATGCTGGTGCTGTCCTGGCAGGTCACCCTGGTCGCGCTGGTGCTGCTGCCGCTGTTCGTGCTCCCGGCCAAGTGGTTCGGCCGCAAGCTCTCCGCCGTGGCACGCGAACAGATGCGCCGGGACGCGGAGATGAGCTCGATGATGACCGAGCGGTTCAACGTCTCCGGTGCCATGCTCGCCAAGCTCTACGGCCGCCCGGCCGAGGAGACCCGCGCGTTCACCGCGAAGGCGGGCGCGGTGCGCGATCTGGGCATCGGCTCGGCGATGTACTCCACCGGGTTCTTCGCGCTGCTGACCATGATCGTCGCGCTGGCCACCGCGATCACTTACGGGCTCGGCGGTTCGCTGGTGATCGCGGGAACCTTCCAGCTCGGCACCCTGGTCGCGATCACCACCCTGCTCGCCCGCCTCTACGGCCCGCTGACCGCGCTGTCCAACGTGCACGTCGACGTGATGACCGCGCTGGTCAGCTTCGACCGGGTGTTCGAGGTGCTCGACCTCGAGCCGATGATCGGCGAGCCGGAGCGGCCGGTGGAGCTCGGCGCGGGCGAGGCGAGCGTGGAGTTCGAGGACGTCACCTTCTCCTACCCGAGCGCCGACGAGGTCTCGCTCGCCTCGCTCGAAGCGGTCGCCACAGGCGAACGCACTCGCAAGCAGCGCGTGCTGCACGGGCTCAGCTTCACCGCGCGGCCCGGTGAGATGGTCGCTCTCGTCGGGTCCTCGGGCGCGGGCAAGACCACCACCATCCAGCTCGCCGCGCGCCTCTACGACGCCGACTCGGGGACCGTGCGCATCGGCGGCCACGATGTGCGCGAACTGCGGCTCTCCTCGCTGTACGACCGGCTCGGCGTGGTCACCCAGGAGGCGCACCTGTTCCACGACACCATCGGGGCCAACCTGCGCTACGCCCGGCCATCGGCCACCGACGAGCAACTGCGCGAGGCGATGCGCGCCGCCCACCTGAGCGGACTGCTCGAGGCACTGCCCGAAGGGCTGGACACCCTCGTCGGCGACCGTGGCTACCGCCTCTCCGGCGGGGAGAAACAGCGCATCGCGATCGCCCGGCTGCTGCTCAAGAAACCGGAGATCGTGGTGCTCGACGAGGCCACCGCGCACCTGGACTCCGAGTCCGAGGTGGCCGTGCAGCGCGCGCTGGCGACCGCCCTCGCCGGGCGTACCTCGCTGGTCATCGCGCACCGCCTGGCCACGGTGCGCCAGGCCGACCAGATCCTGGTGCTCGACCAGGGCCGGATCGTGGAACGTGGCACCCACGAGGACCTGCTGGCCCTCGGCGGGCACTACGCCGACCTCTACCGCACCCAGTTCGCGGAGCAGGAGAAGGGTGAGAAGGCGGCTTGAGTTGAGGGGCGGCTCAGGTGGCGGTGCCGGTTGCTTGGGTGGTTAGCGGCTTCGCCGCGGAGACGGCCGCTTGAGGCGGCCCCTCGGCAAAGCTAGTCGCCGAGGTAGTCGCCCATCCGCTTGAAGTAGTCAGGCGCGGCGTGTTCGGTGCCGTCCTCGGTGCGCACTCGCAGCAGCTTCAGCCCAGGGGAGTGTCCGGAGCGCGCCTGTGGTCCGGCCACGATCACGATGCCCTCGCCCTCGCGGACGAACACCCGGCCGGGGGTGCCGCCGTAGTTCGCGGTGGAGACCTCGGCCTCGGTGACGCGCAGCGTGGCGCCGTTGTGCGTGGTGAACGCGTTCGGGTAGGGATCGGCCTGGGCGCGCACCAGCCGGTCGAGGTCCTCGGCGGGCCAGGTCCAGTCGATGCGCGAGTCCCGCACCGCGCGCTTGTGGAAGAAGCTGGCCTTACTGCGGTCCTGCGGGGTGAGCACGGCGGTGCCGGACTCGATCTGGGTGAGCGCGTCCACCACGATCGGCCCGATCAGCTCCACGGTCTTGAGCACCAGATCCGAGGCGGTGTCCCGGGGGCCGACCGCGACCGAGCGCTGCAGCACGACATCGCCCGCGTCCAGTTCCTCGTTCATCATGTGTGCGGTCACTCCGACCTCGGGTTCGCCGTTGATCAGCGCCCAGACCAGCGGGGCGAAACCCGCGTAGGCCGGGAGCAGCGAGTCGTGCACGTTCAGCGTGCCACGCGGGGGCAGGTCGAAGATCTCCCGCGGGATCCAGGTCCGCCAGTTGTTCGCCACGATGATGTCCGGGGCCGCGTCCTGCAGCGCCTGTACGGTTTCCTCCGTCGGCCGCTGCGCGATGTGCACCGGGACCTGGTGTTCCTCGGCGAGTTCGGCGACCGAGTCGGACCAGATCTTCTCGTACGCGTGTTCGCTGCGCGGATGGGTCACCACGAGCACCACCTCGTGTTCCGAGCCCAGCAGAGCGGACAACGTCCGGTGCCCCCAGGTCTGGTAACCGAACATAGCGACGCGCATTCTGTCTCCTTCGTTAGCTCACACCCATCTGGCGAACACAGGCTAACCTAAGTTAGGGTTCCCTAAAAATGCCACCGGAACGACACACGACGCGAGGACGGGCATGACACAGGGAATCACTCGGGATGATCTCCGCGACGGCACGACCAATGGGGTGAGGGCCGGGGCGGGCGAACCGGTGACATACGACGTCCTCGGGATCGGTTTCGGACCGTCGAATCTGGCCCTCGCGATCGCGCTCTCCGAGCACAACGAGGACAGCGACTCTCCGGTGACAGCGCGCTTTCTGGAACGCCAGCCGCGGTTCGGCTGGCATCGCGGGATGCTCCTGGAAGAGGCGACGATGCAGGTCTCGTTCCTCAAGGATCTGGTGACCATGCGTCGTCCGACGAGTGAATTCAGTTTCCTCAATTATTTACACGACAATGGACGGCTCGTCGATTTCATCAATCACAAAACTCTGTTTCCGTTGCGCGTCGAATTCCATGACTATTTGGAATGGTGCGCCGCCAAATTGCCCGGAATGGTGAGTTATGACACGTCCGTCACGGGACTTTCGGTGATCCGGGACGGCGAGGATGTCCGGTGTGTCGAAGTGCACACCGATGCGGGCAGTTACCGGGCGCGTCACGTGGTGTTCGGGACCGGTCTGGTGCCGAACCTGCCGAGCGGGATCGCCGAATCCCCGCGCGTCTGGCACAACCGCGATCTGCGCGGGCGGGTCGAATCGCTCGCGGGCACCGAGCCGAAGCGGTTCGTGGTGATCGGCGCCGGGCAGAGCGGGGCGGAGGTCACCGCGTATCTGCACGATCAGTTCCCCGGGGCCGAGGTGTGCGCGGTGTTCGCCCGCTACGGCTACAGTCCCTCGGACGACAGCCCGTTCGCGAACCGGATCTTCGACCCGGACGCGGTGGACGCCTTCTACGACGCCCCGGAGACGGTGAAGAACCGGCTGCTGGACTACCACGGGAACACCAACTACTCGGCGGTGGACCTGGAGCTGATCGAGGACCTCTACCGGCGGATGTACCAGGAGCGGGTGCTGGGCAAGCAGCGGCTGCGAGTGTGCAATCTCGCCGAGGCCCAGGGGGTGCACGAGACCGAGGACGGGGTGCGGGTCACGATCCGCTCCCTGGTCACCGGGGAACACACCGAACTGGAGGCGGACGCGGTCGTGTACGCGACCGGGTACCGGCCCGCGGACCCGAGCCCGCTGCTCGGCGAGCTCGAGCCCTACTGCGCCCGCGATGAGCAGGACCGGCTGCGGGTGGAGCGGGACTACCGGCTGCGCACCACGCCCCGAGTACGCGCCGGGCTCTACCTGCAGGGCGGAACCGAGCACACGCACGGGATCACTTCCTCGCTGCTGTCCAACACCGCCGTGCGGGTGGGGGAGATCCGCGACTCGCTGCTCGCGGCCCTGTCCAGGGAACCGGCGAAGGCGAGTGGCCGATGACCGAGGCGACCGAGGCGGGGAGTCCACAGCGGACCCTGCCGGGAACGGATGTGCGCGCCGGGATTCTCGCGCTGCTCTCGCACTACGCGGCCGCGGGGGAGGTACTGCTCGACGGCAACCGCGAGTTCGAGGTTCCCGGTTCGGTGAGCTTCGCCGAACTGACCGAGCGGTTGCACGGGATCGAGTTCTCCCTTGCCACCCAACGCGATCTGGACTTCGTGTTCCGAGTGGACGGTGACCGGGTCGGCCTGGAGTACCGCGCGGCCCCACTGCCCGGAACGGATGCCGGTGCAATGAACGCCGCAGCGCCGCTGGACCACCTGGAGCAATTGCTCGCCGGGGCACGGGCGGAACCGCGGACCCGGGTGGACGAACTCCCGCTGCTCTCCGCTGCCGAGCGCACCCGGATACTGCAGACCTGGAACGACACCGCGTGCCGGATCCCGCCGGTCACGCTCCCGGATCTGTTCGAGCGCCAGGTCGCCGAACGCGGCGAGGCCACCGCGCTGATCTTCGAAGCCAGCGAATCGAACTGCGTAGAACTGTCCTATGTGGAGCTCGACGCGCGGGCGAACGCGCTGGCGCACCTGTTGCGCGCGCGAGGGGTCACTGAGGAGGACGCGGTCGCGATCGCGCTGCCCCGTTCGGCCGAACTGATCATCGCCGAACTCGCGGTGCTCAAGGCCGGGGCGGCGTATCTGCCGGTCGACGTGGCCTATCCGGCCGACCGGGTGGCCTATCTGCTCGCCGATGCCGCGCCCGCCTGCGTGATCACCGGAAACGGGGCACTCGCGGGAACCGCGGATGTCCCGGTCCTCGAGCTCGAATCGCCGGAGGTGCGCGCCGAACTGGAGTCCGCACCGACCACCGCGCCGCGGCACGCGATCACCCCGGACAACGCCGCCTATCTGATCTACACATCCGGGACGACCGGGCGCCCCAAGGGCGTGGTCGTCACGCACTCCGGGGTGGCGAAACTCCTTGCCACCCAACAGGAACGCTTCGGTGTCGGCACGCACTCCCGGGTGTTGCAGTTCGCCTCGCCGAGCTTCGACGTGGCCTTCTGGGACCTGTGCCTCGGCCTCGGTTCCGGTGGCACGCTCATCGTGGTTCCCGAGCACCGCAGGGTCGCCGGACCGGAACTGACCGAGTACGCCGCCCGGCACGCGGCCAATTTCCTGATCCTCCCGCCCGCGCTGCTCGCCGCGCTGCCGCCGGACTGCACGCTGCCCGAGGGCGCCACCCTGCTCGCCGGCACCGAGCGGGTCGCCCCGGAACTGGTCGCCCGATACGCGGGCAGGCAGCGGATGTTCAACGCCTATGGGCCCACCGAGGCGACCGTGAACTCCACGCTCGGGGAATGCGCGCCCGGCGCCGAGCTCGTCCCGATCGGTCATCCGGACCCGGGAACCCGCGCCTATGTGCTCGATGCGCGGCTGCGCCCGGTTCCCGCCGGGGTTCCGGGGGAGCTCTACCTGGCGGGCAGCGGACTGGCGCGCGGATACCTGCGGCGCGGCGCGCTGTCCGCGGAACGGTTTCTCGCGGATCCTTTCGCGGCCGACCCGTTCGGCACGCCGGGGGAGCGGATGTACCGCACCGGCGATGTGGTGCGCTGGTTGCCGGACGGACGGCTGGACTTCCTCGGCAGGGCGGACAAACAGATCAAGATCCGCGGGTTCCGGGTGGAGCCGGGCGAGATCGAATCGGTGTTCGCCGAGCATCCGGAGATCGACCGGGTCGTGGTGCAGGCGCGCGAGGACCGGCGCGGTGGCACCTATCTGGCGGCCTATATCGTCGCCGCGCAAGGCAGCCGGCCCCAGGAGACCGCCCTGCGTGAATACGCGAAGGGCAAACTGCCCGCCTTCATGGTGCCCTCCTCGGTGGTGGCGCTTCCCGAACTTCCGGTGCTGCGCAGCGGAAAGATCGACTATGCGGCGCTGCCCGAACCGCAGCGGCGCAGCGGAACCGGCCGCGGTCCGCGCGACGATCTGGAGCGCGCGCTGTGCTCGGCCATGGCCGAGGTGCTCGGTCTGGACGAGGTCGGCGTCGACGAGGACTTCTTCGCGCTCGGCGGGCATTCGCTGCTGGCCACCCGGCTGATCATGCGGGCGCGCGCGAATGCCGCGGTGGAGCTCGACATCCGCACCGTGTTCAAGGAACCGACCGTCGCCGGGCTCGCTCAGCAGGCCCGCGCCGGGGCCGGTCAGGTGCGCCGGGCGCTGCGCCGCTCCCCGGTCCGCCCGGCACGGCCGCCGCTTTCCTATGCCCAGCAACGGTTGTGGTTCCTGCACAAGCTCGAGGGCCCCTCGCCGACCTACAACGTGCCGCTCGTGATGCGCCTTTCCGGGGCGGTGGACCACGCCGCGCTGCAGTCCGCGATCGGCGACCTGTTCGCCAGGCACGAGGCGCTGCGCACCGTGTTCGCCGAGGAGGACGGGGTCGCGTTCCAGCACGTGGTGGACGAGGCCGATATCGAGCTCGAAGAGCGCTCGGTGTCCGCGGACGCGGTGCAGCCCGCGATCGACGAGATCGTGCGGACCCGGTTCGATCTCGCCGCGGCGATCCCGTTCCGTGGTGTGCTGCTGCACCGCGACGAAGCCGAACACGTGCTCGTGCTGGTGTTCCACCACATCGCCACCGACGGCTGGTCGCTCGGTCCGCTGTGGCAGGACCTGGCGACCGCGTACACCGCGCGGCTGGCCGGTTCCCCGCCGGCTTGGGGACTGCTTCCGGTGCAGTACGTGGACTACACGCTCTGGCAGCGCGAACTGCTCGGCGCCGCAACGGAACCGGACACCATGGCCCCGAAGACGATGGCGACAGCCCAGCTGGACTATTGGCGTGCCGCGCTCGCCGGGCTTCCGGACCGCATCGAACTGCCACTCGATCGCCCGCATCCGGCGCACGCAAGCTATGCGGGCGAGCTGTTCACCTTCGGCTGGGACGCGCGCCTGCACACCGCGCTCGGTGAACTCGCCCGCGCCCGCTCGGCGAGCGTGTTCATGGTCGTGCACGCCGGGCTCGCCGCGCTGCTGACCCGGCTCGGCGCGGGCACCGACATCCCGATCGGTTCCCCGGTAGCCGGGCGCGGCGATGTTGCCCTGGACGGTCTGGTCGGGTTCTTCGTGAACACCCTCGTGCTGCGCGCCGACACATCCGGGGACCCGCGGTTCACCGAACTGCTGGACCGGGTGCGGGAACGGGACCTGGATGCCCTCGCGCATCAGGAGGTTCCGTTCGAGCGGCTGGTCGAGGAGCTGAACCCGACCAGGAGCCTCGCACACCACCCGCTGTTCCAGGTGATGCTGGCCTGGCAGAACACCCCGGACGCGGGCGTGTCGATCCCCGGCCTGGACACCGCGGAACTGACCGCGTCCACCAGCACGGCGAAGTTCGATCTGTGGATCTCCATCTCGGAACCCGAGGACGGCGGGCTGCGCGGGCTCGTCGAGTTCAACACCGATGTGTTCGACCGCTCGAGCGTGGAACTGATCGTGCGGCGGCTGCACGATCTGCTCGCGGCCGTGTGCGCGGAACCGGAAACCCGCATCGGTGAACTGGAACTGCTCGACGCGGGCGCGCGCGCCGCACTGGCCACCGCCGAAACCGGTGCCACACAGCGGATCGAACACGGCACTCTGCCGGAACTGCTTGCCGCGCCAGGGGTTACCGATTCGGTAGCGCTGGTGTCCGGTGATCGCGAGTACCGCTACACCGAACTGCACGAGTACACCAATCGGCTCGCCCGGCTGCTCATCGAGCGCGGGGCGGGACCGGAGAAGATCGTGGCGCTCGCGCTGCCCCGCTCACCGCAGCTGGTGTTCGCGATCCTCGCCGTGCTCAAGGCGGGCGCGGCGTACCTGCCGCTGGATCCGCGGCATCCGGCCGAGCGCACCGAATCGGTGCTCGCCGAGGCGGAACCGGTGTGCGTGCTCGACGTGGCAGAACTGGCCGCCCTCGAACACGAACTGGACCGGTTCCCCGCGACCCCGCCGGAGACCGGACTGCGCCCCGAGCATCCCGCCTATGTCATCTACACCTCGGGTTCCACGGGGCGGCCCAAGGGAGTCGTGGTCTCACACGGGGCCATCGTGAATCGCCTGGAGTGGATGCAACACGAGTACCGGTTCACCCCTGCCGACCGGGTACTGCAGAAAACGCCCGCCACCTTCGACGTCTCGGTCTGGGAACTGCTGCTGCCGCTCGCGAACGGGGCGGTGGAGGTGCTCGCCGAGGACGGGCGGCACGGCGACCCCGACTACCTCGCGACGCTCATCGACGAGGCCGGGGTGACCGTCACCCACTTCGTTCCCTCCATGCTGCGCGAATTCCTCGCCGCGGAACCGGCCGGGCTGGACACCCTGCGCCTGGTGTTCTGCTCGGGTGAGGCGCTGCCGAACGAACTCGCCGAGGCGCTACTCGAGCGGCTGCCGGAAGTGAGGCTGCACAACCTGTACGGGCCGACCGAGGCCGCCGTGGATGTCACCGCCTGGGCCTGTGTTCCCGGGCAGTCCAGTGTGCCGATCGGCCATCCGGTGTGGAACACCGCCACCTATGTGCTCGACGAGCGGCTGCGCCCGGTGCCGAGCGGGGTGGCCGGTGAGCTGTACCTGGCCGGTGCCCAGCTGGCGCGCGGTTATCTGCGCCGCGCCGGGCTCACCGCGGAACGGTTCCTCGCCGATCCGAACATGCCGGGACAGCGGATGTATCGCACCGGGGATGTGGTGCGCCGCCGCACCGACGGTGCCTTGGAATACCTCGGCCGCAGCGATGACCAGATCAAGCTGCGCGGCCAGCGGATCGAACCGGGGGAGATCGCCAGCTGTCTCGCCGGGCATCCGGACGTGGCGCAGGCGGTCGTGGTGCCGCGCGCGGAGCGGCTGATCGGCTACGTGGTCCCCGAAGGGGAGACCGATCCCGAGGCGCTGCGCGGATTCCTCGCGGAATCCCTGCCCGCGTACATGGTGCCCGCGGCGATCGTCACGCTGGAGAAGTTCCCGGTCACCGCGAACGGGAAGCTGGACAAGCCCGCGCTGCCCGCCCCGGAGATCACCGTCTCCACCCGGGAACCGCGCACCGAGCAGGAGCGGCTGCTGCACGGCCTGTTCACCGAACTGCTCGGACTCGATTCGGTCGGCGTGGACGACGACTTCTTCGCACTCGGCGGGCATTCGCTGCTCGCCACCCGGCTGGTGGCCAGGCTGCGCCGCGGTGGCGGCGCGAACATCGAGCTGCGCACCGTGTTCGCGAACCCGACCATCGCCGGGCTGGCCGCGCTGCTCGACGGTGAGCGTCCCGCCGTACAGCGACCGGCGGTCCGCGCGATGGCCCGCCCGGAGCATCCGCCGCTTTCCTTCGCCCAGCTGCGGTTGTGGTTCCTGCAACGGTACGAAGGCCCCTCGGCGACCTACTCGGTCCCACTCGTGCTGCGGTTGCGCGGGGAACTCGACGTGGACGCGCTGCGTTCCGCGCTCGCCGATGTGCTCGACCGCCACGAGGTGCTGCGCACCGTGTTCGAGACCGAGGACGGCATGCCATGGCAGCGAGTGCTCGGACACGCCGAGATTCCCTTGCACACTCAGGATCTGCACATCAGGGAGATCGAGGACCGGCGACTGGCCGAGACGCTGCGCGATCTGGTGCGCGAGCCGTTCGAGCTCGGCACCGAGCTGCCGATGCGCTTCGATCTGTTGCGCCGCGGCCCCCGGGAACACGTGCTGGTGCTGCTGTTCCACCACATTGTCTCGGATGGGTGGTCGATGGCCCCGCTGTGGCGCGATCTCGCCGAGGCCTATTCGGCGCGCCGGGCCGGTGCCGCCCCGGACTGGTCCCCGCTTCCGGTCCAATACGTGGATTACGCGCTGTGGCAACGGGAACTGCTTGGGGACCTCGCGGACCCGGAGAGCGAGGGACATCGCCAGCTCGAACACTGGCGCAGGGCACTGAGCGGAATCCCGGACCGGATCGCGCTGCCCACCGACCGCGCCCATCCCGCGCGCGCCTCGTTCCGCGGTGAGCTGTTCACCCACGACTGGGACGCCGAACTGCGCGACGGGCTCGCCGCGCTGGCGAACGAGTCCGGGGCGAGCGTGTTCATGGTGGTGCATGCCGGGCTCGCCGCGCTGCTGACCCGGCTCGGCGCGGGCACCGACATCCCGATCGGCTCCCCGATCGCCGGGCGCACCGATACCGCGCTCGACGAGCTCGTCGGGTTCTTCGTGAACACCCTGGTGCTGCGGGTGGACACCGCCGGAAACCCGACCTTCCGCGAACTGCTCGGCCAGGTGCGGGAACGGAACCTGGACGCGTACGCCAACCAGGACCTGCCCTTCGAGCGGCTGGTCGAGGAACTGAACCCGAAGCGTTCCCCGGCGTATCACCCGCTGTTCCAGGTGATGCTCGCCGGGCAGAACAACACCCGCGCGCAGGCGGAGTTCGCCGGACTGGAAACCGGGCACGAGCTCGTCACGACCGGGGCCGCCAAGTTCGACCTGTCGATCTCGGTCTACGAGGGCGGGGATACCGGAAACAGCGGCGTCGAACTGGTCGTCGAATACAACACCGATGTGTTCGAACGGGCCACCGTGGAACTGATCGTGGCCCGGCTGGGCAGCGTGCTGCGCGCCGTCATCGCGGATCCGGACATCCGCATCGGGGGCATCGATCTGCTCACCGCGAGCGAACGCGAGGCGGTGCACCGCTGGACGGGCGCGGACGAACGGATCACCGAGCGCACCCTTCCCGAGTTGTTCGCCGAACAGGTGCGGGCCCGCCCGGATGCGGTCGCCCTGGCCACGGAGGACGGCAAGCACAGCTACGCCGAACTCTCCGCCGCGGTGAACCGGCTCGCGCGGGTGCTCATCGACCGCGGGGCCGGACCGGAGACCGTGGTCGCGATCGCACTGCCGCGCACCGCGGAGCTCACCATCGCCCAGCTCGCCGTGCTCACCGCGGGCGCGGCCTATCTGCCGGTGGACACCGACTATCCGCTGGAGCGGCTGCGGCTGCTGCTCACCGACGGCGCCCCGCTTGCCGTGCTCACCACGAGTGAGCTGGCCGCCCAACTCCCGGATGCCGCGCCGTTCCTGATGCTCGACGGCCCGGAACTGACCGCGGCGCGCGCTGCCGCCTCCCCGGAACCGGTGTCCGATGTGGACCGGAAGGCCCCGCTGCGGGTGGACAATCTCGCCTACCTGATCTACACATCCGGTTCCACCGGGAGACCGAAGGGCGTGCTGCTGACTCATTCCGGGGTCGCGAAGCTGGTCGCCACCCAGACCGAGCGGTTCGGCCTCGGCCCGGAGACCCGGGTGCTGCAGTTCGCCTCGCCGAGCTTCGACGTGGCCTTCTGGGATCTCGTGCTCGCCCTGTGCTCCGGTGGCCGACTGGTCACCGTGCCCGCGTGGCGGCGGGTCGCCGGGCCGGAACTGACCGAGTTCGCGCTCGAACACCGGACGGACATGATGATCCTGCCGCCCGCGCTGCTCGACGCGCTGCCGGAGGAGTGCACGCTTCCGGAGAATTCCGTGCTGCTGGCCGGAACCGAGCGCATCTCGCCGCGGCTGGTGCAGCGCTGGGCACACGGGCGGCGGATGTTCAACGCCTACGGCCCGACCGAGGCCACAGTGAACTCCACCCTCGGGCTCTGCGATCCGGCCGAGCTCGCCGAGGCCTCCGTGGTGCCGATCGGGGTGCCCGATCCAGGTGCCCGCGCCTATGTTCTCGACGCCGAACTGCGTCCCGTTCCGCCCGGAATCGCGGGCGAACTGTACCTCGGCGGTCTCGGGCTGGCCCGCGGCTATCACCGGCGCGCCGACCTGACCGCCGAGCGCTTCCTCGCGGATCCCTTTGCAGCAGGGTCGTTCGCCGGAGCGGGACGGCGTATGTACCGCACCGGGGATGTGGTGCGCTGGACCGGGGACGGCAGGCTGGTCTTCCTCGGCCGTGCGGACGAACAGGTGAAGGTGCGCGGATTCCGGGTGGAACCGGGCGAGATCGAGACGGTGCTCACCGAACACCCGGGCATCGCCTCCGCCGTGGTCACCGCCGAGGACGGCAGGCTCACCGGCTACGTCGTCCCCGCCGAGGGCAAGGGTGCCGAGGACACCGAGCTCGTCGGCGAATGGCAGGAGCTGCACGAGCTGGTGTTCGCCGATGCCGAATCCGGCGGCATGGAAGAGAACTTCGCCGGATGGAACTCCAGCTACGACGGCGATCCCATTCCGCTCGAGCAGATGCGCGAATGGCACGCGGCCACCATCGAACGGATCCGGTCACTGGAACCGCGCCGGGTGCTCGAGATCGGCGTGGGCTCCGGGCTGATCCTGTCCATGATCGCCCCGGACTGCGAATCCTATTGGGGCGTCGACCTTTCCGAGCGTGCGGTGGCGAACCTGCGCGCCTCGCTCGCGCAGCGTCCCGAGCTGGACGCGAAGGTCGAGCTGGCCGCGCGCGCCGCGCACGACCTCTCCGGGATGCCGCGCGGCTACTTCGACACGGTCGTGATCAACTCGGTCGCACAGTACTTCCCGAGCGCGAACTACCTGGAGCAGGTGCTCGGCAACGCACTGGAATTCCTGGCCCCCGAGGGGCGGATCTTCCTCGGCGACATCCGGAATCTGCGCACCCTGCCCACCTTCCGCACCGCGATCGCGCTGCACCGCGCCGAAGCGGGCGACACCGCCGCAGATGTGCTCGCCGCGGCGGAACGCGGACTGTCCGGGGAAGGCGAACTGGTGCTCGATCCGGAATTCTTCGCGCGGTTCACCGAGAATTCCGGCTCGCTCGGCCGGTGCACCGTGCTCGCCAAACGCGGCGTGTTCCACAACGAACTGACCAGGCACCGTTACGATGTGGTGCTGGAGAAGGGTGAGCCGCAGGCCCCGGCCGAGGAAGTGGAACTGACCGGAACCGCGGACCTGGCCGGGGTGTATCCGCGAAGGGCCCGGCTGCGCGGCGTGCCGAACGGCAGGCTGACCGCGGAACGGCGCGCCGAGACCGCGCTGTCCGAAGGAGACCTCGACCGCGCCCGCGAACTGCTCGGCACCGAGGTGCCCGAAACCGATCCCGAGGAACTGGTGCGGATCGGGGAACAGGCCGGATACCGGGTGTTCTTCGCGCCCGCCGAGGAGGACACCCTGGATGTGGTGTTCACCGCGCAACCGCGACCGGAAACGGTGTACCGGCGGATCGAGGTGACCGGGGCGGTGAGCAACACGCCGTCCGGGGGAAGCGATACCGGGGCGCTGCTGGCCGCGCTGCGTGAACACACCGCCGCGCGACTGCCCGATTACCTGGTTCCCTCGGCCTTCCTGGTACTCGACCGATTCCCCTTGCTGCCCAGCGGGAAGATCGACCGCGCCGCCCTTCCCGAACCGCAGCGGGAGAGCTCCGGCCGGGATCCGCGGACCCCGGCCGAAGAGACGCTGTGCGCGATCTTCGCCGAGGTGCTCGGTATGGACCGGGTCGGTGCGGACGAGAACTTCTTCGAACTCGGCGGCCATTCGCTGCTCGCCACCCGGCTCGTCGGCCGGATCCGCGAGGCTATGGGCGTCCCGATCGCGATCCGCGCGGTGTTCGAGGCGCCGAGCGTCGCCGCGCTGGCCGAGCTGCTCCCCGCCGAGCCCGCACCGGAATCCGGGGACCGGCCCGTGCTGCGTGCGGTGCCCGAGCGCCCGGAACATCTGCCGCTTTCCTATGCGCAGCAACGGTTGTGGTTCCTCTATCAGCTCGAAGGCGCCTCGGCGACCTACAACATGCCGCTGGCCGTCCGGTTGCGCGGCGAGCTGGACCTGACCGCGCTGCGTGGTGCGCTCACCGATGTGCTCGACCGCCACGAGGCACTGCGCACCGTGTTCCCCGCGCAGGAAGGCATGCCGTGGCAACGGATCCTGACCGAGACCGAGCCGGTGCTCGATGTGCGCCCCGCCGGGGAGCTCGAGGCGCAGGTGGACGAGCTCGCGCGGATTCCCTTCGCCATCGAACACGAACTCCCGGTCCGCGCCCATGTGCTGCGCGTGGCCGAACGAGAACACGTGCTCGTGCTCGTGCTGCACCACATCGCGGGCGACGGTTGGTCCATGGGTCCACTGTGGACGGATCTGGCGGAGGCCTACCGGGCGCGCCGGGCCGGGCTGAGTCCACAATGGACGCCGCTGACCGTGCAGTACGCGGATTACACGCTCTGGCAACGGGAACAGCTCGCCGATGCGGTGTTCCCCGCGCAGCTCGGTTACTGGCGGGACCGGCTCGCCGGGCTGCCCGAACGCATCGAGTTGCCCACCGATCGCCCGCATCCGCCGGTGAGCGCCTACCGTGGTTCCTCGTTCACCGTGTACTACCCGCAGGCGCTGCGGGAGTCCGCCGAACTGCTCGCGAAGGAGCACGGGGCGAGCCTGTTCATGGTGGTGCACGCCGCGCTCGCCGCGCTGCTGCACCGGCTCGGCGCGGGAACCGACATCCCCATCGGCACCGCGATCGCCGGGCGCACCGAACCCGCGCTCGAAGGACTCGTCGGGTTTTTCGTGAACACCCTCGTGCTGCGCACCGATCTGTCCGGGCAACCGAGCTTCACCGAACTGCTCGCCCGGGTCCGGGAAGACGGCCTCGAGGCGTACGCCAATCAGGATGTCCCGTTCGAGCGGCTGGTCGAGGAACTGAACCCGGCACGCTCGCTGGCCTATCACCCGCTGTTCCAGACCATGCTCGCCTGGCAGGACACCTCCGCGGTCGGCGCGGGCCTTCCCGGGCTCGAATCGAGCGAGGTCGAGGTGCACACCGGGACGGCGCGCGCCGATCTCGTGCTGTTCGTCGGGGCACAGGACGGCATCCGGGTGGACGCCGAGTTCAACACCGAGGTGTTCGAGGAATCGACCGTGCGCGATCTCCTCACCAGGCTGCGCACCCTGCTGGACGCGGTCACCAGGAATCCGCGGGCGCGCATCACCGAGCACGAACTGCTCGGCGCACCGGAACGGGCCCGGCTCACCGCTCCGGCCCCGGCCACCCCGGTCCCGGGCAGTGCCGCCGAACTGTTCGCCGACCAGGTGCGCGCACGACCGGAGGCGACCGCGTTGCGGGTGGCCGGTCAGGACTGGAGCTACGCGGAACTCGACGCCGCGGCCGCGGCCTTCGCCGGGGCGCTGCGCGAACACGGAGCAGGCCCGGAAACCGTGGTGGCCCTTGCCCTTCCACGGTCCGCGCGGCTGGTGACCGCGCTGCTCGGCGTGCTGCGCCTCGGGGCCGCCTATCTGCCGCTGGATCTCAACCAGCCGCGGCGGCGGGTCGGGGAGATGCTGGCGAGCACCGGTGCGCGGATCCTGGTCACCACCGCTGAGAGTGTGGGCGCCGATGGCGGGGATCTGCTCGCAGACAGCGGGATCATCCGCGTGCACCCGGATGAACGCGGACCGGTGACCGCGAACCCGGTGCATCCGGATCAGCTCGGTTATGTGCTGTTCACCTCCGGATCGACCGGGGTGCCGAAACCGGTCGCCGGAACCCAGCGGGCGCTCGCGAACCGGCTCGCCGCTCTGGCCCGCCCGATCGGGCCCCGGCTGGCGAAAAGCGCGCTCACCTTCATCGATGGCTCGACCGAACTGCTCGGTGCGCTCGTCTCCGGGGACCCGCTGGTGCTCGCCGAGGACGCCCAGGCAGCCGATCCGCTCGCGATCGCCGAACTCGCCGAACGGGAGGAGATCCGCGCGCTCACCGTGGTGCCGAGCCTGCTCGCCACGCTGCTGGACACCGCACCGGAAGGCGCGCTCGCCACCGTCACCGACTGGGTGACCAGCGGGGAACCGCTGAGCGCGGCGCTGGCCGCCCGGTTCGCCCGGATGCTGCCGCACGCGCGACTGGTCAACCTGTACGGCTGCTCCGAGCTCGCCGGGGACAGCCTCGGGCACCCGGTGCTGGACGCGGATGCGCGCATCGGCAGCCCGATCGCGAACACCGGCGCCTATGTGCTCGACGCGGCGCTGCGGCCGGTGCCCGACGGGGTGCGCGGGGAGTTGTACCTGTCCGGGTCCGGCCTCGCACGCGGTTATCTCGGTATGCCCGCGCGGACCGCGGAACGGTTCGTGGCGAACCCGTTCGGGACAGGTGTTCGCCTGTACCGCACCGGGGATGTGGTCCGCAGGGGACGGGACGGAGTGCTCGAACACCTCGGCCGCGCCGACGACCAGCTCAAGGTGCGCGGGGTGCGGATCGAACCGGGCGAGATCACCGCGGCCATCGAGCGGTACCCGGAGGTGCGCTCCTGCGCGGTGCGTGCCGACGGGGACCGGCTGATCGGTTACGTGACCCCGGAGACCGTGGACACCCAAGGGCTCGGCCGGTTCCTCGCCGACCGCCTGCGGGGTGCGCTCCTCCCGGACGCGATCCTCGCGCTCGCCGCGCTTCCCTTGGGAGCGAACGGGAAACTCGACGTTTCCGCGCTCCCGGTACCCGCGCCGGCGAGCCTGGACCGGCCGGATTCCCCCGTGGTCACGGCACTGCGCGAACTGTTCGCGGATGTGCTCGGCCTGGACCGGATCGGCGCGGAGGACAACTTCTTCACCCTCGGCGGGCACTCACTGCTCGCCACCCGGCTGGTGAGCCGGATCCGCGCGATGTTCGGCGCGGACATCGGGCTGCGCGCGGTGTTCGACGCACCGAGCCCGGAACGGCTCGCCGAACACATCGGGCGCAGCCGGGTCGCGACCGGGGCGCTCACCCGAAGGCAGCGCCCGGAACGGATCCCGCTTTCCTTCGCCCAGCAGCGATTGTGGTTCCTGGACCGGCTTTCCGGGCCGAGCTCCACCTACACCATCGCGTGGAGCTGGCGGCTGGCCGGGCGACCGGACGAGACCGCGCTCGGGCGGGCACTGGACGATCTGCTCACCCGGCACGAGGCACTGCGCACGCTGATCCTCGAGGAAGGCGGCACGCCGTACCAGTACGTACTCGACCAGGAGGATCCACGCGCGCATGTACGTCTCGAGGTGCGGGACTGCGCGCAGGCGGAACTGCCCGCGCTGCTCGCCGAGGCCGCGGGGCACTGCTTCGCGATCGAGGCCGAGGTTCCGTTGCGCGCCTGGGTTTTCCGGCTCGGCGGGGAAAGCGTGCTGCTGCTGGCCGCGCACCACATCGCCGCGGACGGCTGGTCGCTTCCCCCGCTGCGCCGCGATCTGGAAGCCGCCTACCGGTCCCGGCTCGACGGTGTGCCTCCGGAATGGACACCGCTGGGTGTGCAGTACGTGGATTACACGCTCTGGCAACGGGAACAGCTCGACGAACAGACCATGCGGCGGCAGGCGGACCACTGGCGCGATGCGCTCGCCGGTGCCCCGGTCGAGCTCGAGCTGCCCACCGACTGGCCGCGCCCGGTGCGCTCCAGCGGTCGCGGCGGGCTGGTCCGGTTTTCCGTGCCCACCGATGTCCATAGTGGACTCCGCGCCCTCGCCACCGAATCGAACACGAGCGTGTTCATGGTGCTGCACGCGGCGCTGGCCACGCTGCTGCACCGGATCGGGGCGGGCGCGGACATCCCGATCGGTACCCCGATCGCCGGGCGCACCGAGCACGCGCTGGATGAGCTGGCCGGGTTCTTCGTGAACACCCTCGTGCTGCGCACCGATCTGTCCGGGGCACCGAGTTTCGCCGAACTGCTCGCCCGGGTCCGGGAGACCGATCTCGCCGCATACGCGAACGCGGATCTGCCCTTCGAGCGACTGGTGGAACTGCTCAACCCGCCGCGGTCGCTGGCCCGGCATCCGCTGTTCGGGGTCATGCTCGCGGTCTATCACGGTTCCCGGGACCGGGAGCGGCTGCTCGGCTTCGACGCGGAGTGGGCCGATCCCGGTGCGCGGGCGGCGAAGTTCGACCTGTCCTTCGATCTGGTCGAGTTCGCCGGCGGCACGGGCATCGAGGGCGAGATCGAGTACAGCGCGGACCTGTTCGACGAACCCAGCGTCGAACGGCTCGCCACCCGGTTCCTCGCCGTGCTGCGCGGGGTACTCGCCGATCCGCACCGACCGGTGCGCGAACTCGAGGTGCTGCTGCCCGAGGAGCGTGCCCGGGTACTGGACTGGGGAACGGGTGCCGCGCCCGCGCCGGTGCGCACGATGGCCGAACTGTTCACCGAGGCGGCGCACCGCGATCCGGAGTCGAACGCGCTCTCGGATGAACACGGGACGCTGAGCTTCGCCGCGCTCGAGGACCGGGTCGCCCGGTTGTCCCGGCGGCTCGCCGCTGCCGGTGCGCGGCCGGGAACCGTGGTGGCGCTTGCCCTTTCCCGATCCGCCCGGGTGTACGAGGCCATTCTCGGGGTGTTCGCCTCGGGCGCGGCTTATCTGCCGATCGACCCGGCGCAGCCGCTGGCCCGCACAGAGCAGGTGTTCGCGGACGCCCGTCCGGTCCTGGTGCTCACCGACGGGAGCGCCGCCCTTCCCGGGGAGGTGCCCCGCATCGAGCTCGACGGGCCGGACCGGCCGGACGCGCTCGTGCGGGCACCGCGGCCCGGGGATCCAGCCTATGTGCTCTACACCTCCGGATCGACCGGTACGCCGAAGGGCGTGGTGATCCCGCATTCGGCGCTGGCGAACCTGTTCCACAGCCACCGGGAGACCCTGCACCGCCCGGCGAGGGAACGCGCCGGGCGGCGTCTGCGGGCCGGGCATGCCTGGCCGTTCGCCTTCGACGCCTCCTGGCAGCCCCAGCTGTGGCTGTTCGACGGCAACGAGGTGCACGTGGTCGCCGAGGACACCAGGCGGGACCCGGAACTGCTCGGCGCGGCGATCCGCGAACGCGGTCTCGACTTCATCGAGCTGACCCCTTCGCAGCTGGATCTGCTCGGGCTCGCCGACGGCGAGCTCACCGCGGTCGGTATCGGCGGGGAAGCGGTCTCCTCGGCGCTGTGGGAGCGGCTGCGCGGGCTGCGCGAAACGGCCGCCTACAACCTGTACGGGCCGACCGAGGCGACCGTGGACGCGCTCGTCGCCGAGGCGGGAGACAGCGAACGGCCGGTGATCGGGCGACCGGTCGCCGGGGCGCGGGCCTATGTGCTGGACGTCGCGCTGCGCCCGGTTCCGCCCGGGGTGAGTGGGGAGCTCTACCTGGCCGGTGCCGGGCTCGCACACGGGTATCTGGGGCGCGGCGAGCTCACCGCGGAACGGTTCCTTGCCGACCCGTTCGGCGCGCCGGGGGAGCGCATGTACCGCACCGGTGACCTGGCGCGCTGGACACCGGAGGGGCAGCTGAGCTACCTCGGCCGGGCGGACGACCAGGTCAAGATCCGCGGGTTCCGCATCGAACCGGGAGAGGTCGCCGCCGCGCTGCGCGGTGTTCCCGGCGTGCGGGATGCCGCGGTCACCGTGCACGGCGAACGGCTGATCGGTTACGTGGTCGGCGAACCCGAGGATCCCCGCGCTGCGCTGCTCGGGGTGCTTCCCGGTTATCTGGTGCCCTCGCCGATCGTCCGGGTCGAGCGGATCCCGTTGACCCGCAACGGAAAGGTCGACCTCGATGCCCTTCCGGTGCCCGCGGAGCAGGACGTGGGACGGAATCCGGAAGGCCCGGTGGAGCGGCGGCTGTGCGAGCTGTTCGGCACCGTGCTGGAGACCGCCAAGGTCGGGCCGGAGCAGGATTTCTTCACCCTCGGCGGGCACTCGATGTCCCTCGTCCGGCTGCGCGCCGCGATCGCGGAGGAGTTCGGCGCGCACCTGTCCATCGCCGAACTGTTCACCGTCACCAGTCCGGCCGCGATCGCCGCGCGACTGTCCACCATGGAGGAATGATGCGCAGAACCCTGCTGTACGCCAAGATTCACCGGGCCACGGTGACCGAGGCCGACCTGCACTACGTCGGCTCGCTGACCATCGACGCCGAACTGCTCGCCGCATCCGGAATCGTGGATGGGGAGCTCGTGCAGGTCGTCGACATCAGCAACGGGGCGCGGCTGGAGACCTACGCGATCACCGGCCCGCCGGCCAGCGGGGTCATCGGGATCAACGGGGCGGCCGCGCATCTGGTGCACCCGGGTGATTTGGTGATCATCATGAGTTTCGCCCAGCTCGAGGAGCACGAGATCGCCGGACACCGGCCGAATATCGTGCACGTGGACGAAGCCAACCGGGTCGTGGCACTCGGCAACGACGCCGCCGAACCGGTTCCCGGATCGGCCGAACACAACGGCCGCAGGACAGGAAGGGAAGACCAACAGTGCTGAACACGCGCATGGGAAGGCGGGGGTTCCTCGCGGTCGCCGGGGCAGGCGCCGCCACGGCACTCGCGGCCTGCGGCAGCGGGCAGTCCGGCTCCGGGGCCGGAAGCTGGGAGTACACCGACGATCTGGGCAAGCACATCCGCCGTGACGGGCAGCCGAAACGGATCGTGGCCTACGTCAGCTGCGCGGCCGCGCTGTGGGACTTCGGGATCCACCCGGTGGGCGTGTTCGGCCCGCAGCGCGACGACGATGGCGGCAAGTCCCTGCAGGCGGGCAATATCGACCTCGGCAAGGTCACCAGCGTCGGCAACGGCTACGACGATTTCAACATCGAGAAGGTGGCCTCGCTCAAACCCGACCTGGTCATCACCGGCCTTGCCGGGGACAAGCCCGCCGATCGCTGGATCCTCAAGGACCAGCTCGCGGACAAGGTCGAGAAACTGGCCCCGGTGCTGGCCATCCAGGAGTCCAAGAAGCCACAGCCCAAGGTGATCGAAGCCTACGGCAAACTCGCCCAGCGGCTCGGCGCGGACCTCGCGGGCATCAAGAAGGCGCGCGAGGAGTTCGAGAAGACCGGCGAGGAACTGCGCTCGGCGCTGCGCGAGAAGCAGGGGCTGCGGGTCGAGGTCGTCTACGGGGACAACGAGGGCATGTACGTGGCCAACCCGAAGTTCTACTCCGACCTCATCTACTACACCCAGCTCGGCATGCAGCTACTCGGCGGGGCGGGCGGGGCCGACCAGTTCTATGAGCAGCTTTCCTGGGAACGGGCGGACAAGTACCCGGCGGATCTGATTCTCGCGGACTCGCGGAAGTTCTCCCTTTCCGCCGACCAGATGAAACAGAAGTTCCCCACGTTCCGCCAGCTGCCCGCGGTCAAGGCGAACCAGATCGGCGCCTGGAACGGCGAACCGCGGTTCAGCTACCAGCTGGCCACCCCCGAACTGCAGCGCGTCGTGGACGCGGTCAAGAAGGCGAAACCCGGAATCGCCGGAAAATAGGAGATATCGATGACCAATCCGTTCGAAGACCCCGATGCCCGCTACTACGTGCTGGTCAACGAGGAGGAACAGCACTCGCTGTGGCCCGAGTTCGCCGAGGTCCCGGAGGGCTGGCGGACCGTGTTCGGCGCGGACTCCCGGCAGGCCTGCCTGGACTACGTGGAGCGCAACTGGACTGACCTGCGGCCCAAATCCCTGCGCGAGGCTTTGTAGCACGGAATAGCCGGGCGGGGACCGCGGTTGGCCACGGGTATGCGATTCGGTATCTCGACGTTCGTCACCGATGACGGTATCCGCCCGGACGTGCTCGCGCGTGCCCTGGAGGAACGCGGCTTCGACGCCCTGTTCCTCGCCGAGCACTCGCATCTTCCGGTCGGCGACACCGACGGCCCGGACGGTTCCCCGTTGCCCGCCAAGTACTACCGCACCCTGGACCCGTTCCTGACGCTGACCGCGGCGGCCACCGCGACGAGCTCACTGCTGCTCGGCACCGGGATCGTGCTGCTCACCCAGCGAGACCTCATCCACACCGCCAAGGAAGTGGCCACGCTCGACCTGCTCTCCGGCGGGCGCGTGCTGTTCGGGGTCGGCGCGGGATGGCACCGTCAGGAGATGGCCAACCACGGCACCGATCCGCGCACCAGGGGTGCCCTGCTGGACGAACAGCTCGCCGCGCTCAAGCGGATCTGGAGCACCGATGGGGCCGAATTCCATGGGAAGCACGTGGACTTCGATCCGATCCACCAGTGGCCGAAACCCGCGCGGCAGCCACCGATCTACATCGGCGGGCAGAGCGAGTCCGCGCTCGAACGGCTCTATATGCACGGCGACGGCTGGCTGCCGGCCAACGTCACTCCGCAGCAGGTGCGTGAGGTTCGTGGCGAGCTCACCGCGCGCGGCCGTTCCGAGGTGGTCATCAACGCGCCGGCCGGGACGAATCTGGCGGAGCTCACCGAGGCCGGGATCGACCGGGCGACGTTCTTCCTGGAGACGATGCCGGAAACCGAGACACTGCGCGAACTGGACCGGATCGCCGAACGTCATCTCCGTTAGGCCCGGCCGGGAAGGTTCTGCTCCGCCCACTCCCGGCCCGGTGCCGGATCGACTCCGAAACGCGTGGCATAGAGTTCGTGAATTTCGCGCCACGGCCGGTGTGCTTCCTCGTCGCTGAGATGGTGACCGGCGAGATGAGGGCCGAGCCGGGACAGGTAGATCTCCCAGCCGGTCGCGGTTTGCGCTGCCCGCAGATCATCGATGACGTGGGTGAAGATCAGCTGGCAGCCGGTCTCCGTCGAGACCAGTGCGAAGCTTTGCGGCTGACCGGCGAAGGTCCATGCCAAGCGGTGCGGCGCGGTGACCTCTGTGACCTCGATGGTCAGCCCGCCGCCCGTGATGGTCTCGCCGGTCACGGGGTGTCCAATCGGCGGCGCCCGGAAAGAACTGTTCGAGTTCGGACGGCACGCTGATGGCTTGCCATAGCCGTTCGATCGGGTAGGCGACCGAGAGTTCGAAGCGGAGCGCCCGGCGGCCGTCGATGTTTTCCAGTGCTCCGTAGGCCTTGGTCGTTGTCATACGAGTCCTCGTCTATCCGGGGGCGGTCGGCGGGCCATGATCACCGCGACCGGATGATAGGCAAGTGATTACTTGCCTGTCAAAACCTGGTGGCTTGACGGCCGGGCGGGTTCGGTATTCGGGTGGAGTGAATTCGGGTTTTCCGTTGCGGATGCGGACTTGCCATGCGGTGCCGTGGATGAGGGAGTGGTGCTGGCGGCAGAGCAGCACCATGTTTTCTTCGATGGTGTAGCCGCCGTCCGCGTAGTGCTGAATGTGGTGTGCCTCGGTCAGTGCGGGTGGGCGATCGCAGTCGGGGTGTGCGCAGCCGCGGTCGCGGGCGATGAGTCGGCGGCGGAGTTTGGGTGGTGCGGTGCGTTCGCGGCAGCCCATGTCGAGTACTTCGCCGTCTGAACCGAGAACCGTGGGGATGATTCCCGCCTCGCAGGCGATGCGGCGCAGTTGGGTGGCGGGGATTTCGGTGCCGTCCATGGTGGTGGCGGTGCCGATTCCTTCGCGCAGTGCCTGTTCGCTCATGGTCACCATGATCGCGAAGGGTTCGCCACCGTTTCCGGGAAGATTCTCCGGGTTTGCGGCGAGCTGGATGACATCGGCGAGGGCGTCGGCGTCGCGTTCGGCCTTAGTGCGCATATCGGGTGTGCCGCCGTTGGCTTCGGTGCTGCGGGGTTTACCGAGCGCGTCGAACACGCTACGCAGTTTCAACCCGGTTTCGTAGTCCAAGGTTCCGCGGATGGTCCAGTTGTTCTGCCACTGTTCCAGCCAGATCTGCCGATCCGGTCGGGCGGGTTCGCGATCATCGGGTGGCTGCCCGTCCGGATCGAGGCGAGCACGGAACTCCCGGATCGGCCTGGTCAATCCGTATGGCCCGGTATCGCTGGCGATTTCGGCGAGGGCGTTTTCCGCGATCGGCCATGCGTCGTTGGTCAGTACATCGACGGGTAGTTCGGTGGCGAACCGGCGAATGCGGTCCACGTGTTCGCCGCCGAGTTCCCCGCGCAGATACGTGTCCGCGGTGTTGTGCAGATCGGCGGGAATGGGTTCCCCGCTGATTCCCAGGGAACCGAACAGGGCGTGCGCGCGATCGACCATGCGGCGCGCCTCAGCCTTGCCGATCCGGAGCATGTCCTGGAGCATGCGCGTCATCGATCCGCCGTAGCCGAACTCGACCGCCGCACCGTCTTTCTCCAGTTGCGCGGCCTGATGCAGCAATTCTGCCTCGGCGCGGCGAACCACCGCGCCCTGTTCCACGAACCGGGCCACCCGTTCCCGGCTCGATAATATTGTCCCGATTTCCCCAGTGCTCATACATCTATACTACCATGACGAAGCGTGTTTTTCCGTGGCAGCATTGAGAATCACCTCAATGGACTAGGGGGTGTCCCGTAAACACGGGCCTGCGGCCATAGTGGATCATGGGCTGGTGCAGGTGATCGGGGTTGACCAGCCGGCGTGGATACCGACGTTCACGGGGGTTGTCGGTGCAGCAGTTTGGCAAGCTGGTGGGCATCGTGCGGGGTGGTGGTGCCGTGCAGACGGGTGCCGGACGGCGGTGGGGCCTGTCGTTGGACGACCGGGTGCTGCTGGTCGCGGTGTACTACCGCACCAACCTCACGCTGCGGCAGGTGGCGTTGCTTTTCGATGTCTCCAAGTCCGTTGCTGGGCGGGTCGTGGACCACCTGGGCCCGTATCTCGCGTTGTCGCCGGTCAAGCGCAGGAACAGTCCGGACATGGTGCTGATCGTGGATGGAACTTCGGTGCACACCCACGATCGGAGCATGAGTGCCTCGTCGACGAACTACCGGTACTCGACCAACCTGCAGGTCGTCATCGACGCCAACACCCGCCCGACGGTCGCGATTGGGAGGCCGCTGCCGGGTAACCGCAACGACTGCCGCGCCTGGCGGGACTCCGGTGTCGACCACCAGTGCGTCGACCACCAGTGCCGGGGCGCCCAGGTGATGGCCGACGGCGGCTACCCAGGCAACCGCGAGGTCATCATGCCGTATCGCAAACCCACCGACAGCAGCGAACTTCCTGGGGAAGGCCGACCTCAACACCGTCCACAAGCGAGTCCGTGCCCGCGTCGAACACACTCTGGCGCACATGAGGTCCTGGAACATCCTGCGCAACTGCCGACGCAAACGAGACGGCGTCTGCTACGCCGCCAGGGGTGTGGCCCTGATGCGTAACCTCGCCATGACCCACTGAACATCGACCGACCCGATGAGGGCCGTGTATTCCCTTGCCCGCCACCGCTTCTTGATCATTAAGGGACAACCTTTAGGGGTGCGACTGATGAGCGGTGTCCTCGTCCATCGTGAGGATTGCCTGCAGTGCCTTGCGGTGTGCGAGGTAGGCGCGACGGCCGTTCTTGGTGATCCGGTAGGTGGTCGAGGAACCTGGGCCACGACCTTGTTTGCGGATATCCACATAACCGGCCTTCGCCAGCTCGGCCATCTGCTTGGACAGGTCGGAGTCGCTGATCTTCAGGTGGTCGCGCACGAACGCGAAGTCAGTATCCATGGCGCTGGCGAGCAGGGCCATGGCCGCGAGCCGCTTCGGTGCATGGATTACCGGATCGAGCCCGAACTGGCTCATGCCAGCCGCGCCCGAGTGCGACCGGCGGCGGCAGCGTACGCCCGCTCGTACCACGCGATCGCTGGTATGACGACGGCAGCCGCGAGGATCGCCGCGAGCAGGGGAGTGGTCAGCCACAGCGTCACGCCGATGACAGCGATCACGACCACGGCACCGACAACGAAGGCCGCCAGCACCTTGCGGACCTCCTTGGGGGCTCGTCCACGCGGCAGCACTCCTCGATATCGGCGGTACCAGACGACGAACCCGAGCTCTGCCACCACCAAGACGGCCAGGGCGACCGCCTTGAGGGCGCTGCCGGACGGGATGCCGGTCACCAGGCAGAAGGCAGCGGCCCACAGTCCGGTGGCCGGTGGGTACCAAGCCGGTGTCGGCGGATAGTCGACGTACGGCGCGGCGGCCGCACGGTCGGCCTGTCGCGGTGCCTCTTCGGCATCCCGATTACTTTCCATGAGTGCAAGCATTGCTAATACTTTCGATCTCGTCAAGTATTCTATCGGGAGGGCGGTGCGCCAGTCGCGGTAGATCCGGCGAGGTCGTCGCGCTTCATCCCGCGATGAGGTCCGGGATCGCGGGAAGCTGCCAGGCTCCGCCCCGGTCCTGGAGTGAGTACCGGGCCACGAGCTCGGGAATGTGCAGCGCGCAGCCCAGTGTCGTGAGGCCGTGGAAAACGTCGATCGCTAGCCGGCTGGTGGGCATGCCCAGGCGGAGCAGGCGTGGTTTCACGGAGGCCTGGATCTCGTTCACGAACGGCCGCAGCGTGCTGTCGTAGTTCGCCAGTGCCGTCGGCAGGTCATCGGTGTGCCGGTCGAGTTCTCCGGCGAGGACGTAGGCGCCGACCAGGGCACCGGATGCGCCCATGCCGCTGTACGGGGAGGCGCAGTGCGCGGCATCGCCGAGCAGCACGATACGCCCTTCTGCCCAGGTGTCCGTGCGCACCTGCAGGGCTTCCTGGGAGTAGAAGCTCTCGCTTTTCGTCATACCGTCGAGGAATCGTTCGGTCTGCCAGCCCGCATCGCGGAACCGCTCGGCCCAGAACCGCTTTTGCTCCTCGACCGGTTCGCGGTGGATCGCGGAGGCCTCCGCGGATTGTTCCCGCAGGAAGAAGTACACCTGGGTGTCGTCCACGCTGTGGCTGCGGCGCATGATCATCCGGCCGTTCGGGGCGTGGAAGGTGTTCTTGAAATCGCTGTCCGATCCGGTGCGCGGAATGAGCCAGTGCGCCGTGTGGATCCCCACCTTCCAGTACGGCTCGGGCGCGCCGGGCGGCAGGATCGCCCGGCGGATACGCGAACCCTGGCCGTCCGCGCCGACCAAGAGGTCGTACTCACCGGAGGAGCCGTCGGCGAAGTGCGCGCGGACCTGGTTCTCGTCCTGTTCGAAGCTCTCTACGCTGGTGCCGAAGACATAGTTCACGTCGTTCTCGGTCGCCGCGTGCAGGATCCGCACCAGATCGCCGCGCATGATCTCGTACTCGGAGGTCAGCGTCTGCCTGCCGTGCCCGGACGTGTTGGCCGGGATGGTTCCCCGTGCCCTGCCGCGGGTGCCGACGAAGGTGACCCCCGGTTCGTGCACCAGCTGCTCGCGGACCGCGTCGAGCAGTCCCATGCGGTCGATCGCCTCGATGCCCTGCCCGCGCAGATCGACCTGGGCACCCGAGGCTCGCAGTGCCGGGAAGCGCTCGACGACGGTCACTCGGTGGCCCGTCCTGGTGAGCCAGTAGGCCAGGGCGGGCCCCGCGATCCCGCCGCCGCAGACGAGGATGTTCAGTGGAGCGTGCCGTGTCATTTCGGTACCTCGATCTATCGGTGATAGCTTTCTTTACAGACTTGCCTATCAGCGATAGGTTGTCACTATGGTCAAGCTCACCCGGGAGGCGGTCGTCGCCGAGGCGCTCGATCTGCTCGACGAGGTCGGTCTGGACGCCGTGAGCACGCGACGGCTGGCGAAGCGACTCGGCGTCGAGCAGCCCTCGCTCTACTGGCACTTCCGGAAGAAGGAGGAACTGCTCGGCGCCATGGCCGAGGTCGCGATGGCCCCGCATGCCGCGGTCCCGCTACCGCAGCCCCCGGACGACTGGCGCACCTGGTTCCTCGAGAACAGCCGCAGTTTCCGGCGAACGCTGCTGCTGCGCCGCGATGGTGCCCGGCTGCACGCCGGGGTTTCCCCCGCGGGTGCGGACCTCGAACGCCTCGGGCACAAGATGGAGTTCCTGCTCGTCTCCGGAGTGCCGGAGCGGGACGCTCAGATGGCGATGCTGGCCGCCAGTCGGTTCACCGTGGGCAGTGTCCTCGAGGAGCAGGCGGAGACCGCGCTCGGGGACAGCGCGGAGCGGGCGGGTGATATCCCGCCGATCGAGCACGAGTCGGCGTTCGAGGAAGGACTCGCGCTCATCGTCGACGGGCTGGCCCGCCGCGTCGGCGAACTCAGCTGAGCTTCTCCCACACCGACACGTGTTTGGTGCTCTCGTTGGTGAACGGGTCCCGGTTCCAGTCCGCCCAGCGTTCCCGCAGCCGCATTCCGGCGAGCTGGGCCATCAGATCCAGTTCGCTCGGCCACACGTAGCGGAACGGGATCGAGCGGTAGCCGGCGCCGGATTCGGTGACCTCGACGTAGTTGGAGCTCAGTGACTGGGTGGCCACGTCGTACTCGTCGAAGGCCCATTCGGTGGGGTTCGCGTACAGCGGCACGATGCGTTCCCCGGGCGGAAGTTTACGCAGTTCCGGCACGACGACCTCGATGACGAAGCTGCCGCCCGGCTCGAGGTGTTCGGCGACGGTGCGAAAACACGTCACCTGTTCCTGCTGCGTCAGGAGGTTGTTGATCGTGTTGAACACCAGGTATGCCAAGGAGAACGTGCCGGGAACCCGGGTGTTCGCGAAATCTCCGGTGGTCACCTGGACCGCAGAACCGCCCGGTTTGGCGTGCAGCAGTGCGGTCATCGCCCTGGACAGCTCGATCCCGTGCACCGGGACACCGCGCCGGGAAAGCGGCAGGGCGATGCGGCCGGTGCCACTGCCCAGTTCGAGGGCGCGCCCGTCTCCGGCGAACCCGGTGAGGAACTCGACGGCCGGTGTCACCGCACCGGGGGCGAACATCGTCGCATTGGTTCGGTCGTAGTTCGCCGCGACCTGCGCGTCGAAGTAGCCGTCCTCGTTCATGATGGGCACGGTAGCGCGAATTCCCGCCGGACGCGGCTCAATTCCGGTTGTCCGACCAGGCGGCCCACAGCTTCGCGTATGGGCCGTCGCCTGTGGACAGTTCGGCATGCGAACCGGTCTGCACCACCCGGCCCGCGTCGAGCACGATGATCCGGTCGGCTGCGGCTGCCTGGGTGAGCCGGTGTGCGACGATCAGCGCGGTCCGCCCGTGCAGCGCGGCCTCGGCGGCCCGTTCGAGCACCCGCGATCCGGCGCTGCCCGCTTCCGCGGTGGCCTCGTCGAGGATCACGATGGGCGGATCGACGAGCAGCAGCCTGGCCAGTGCCAGCTGCTGGGCCTGGGTCGTGGTGAGCCGGTGCGCGCCGTCCCCGACCACGGTGTCCAGCCCGTGTTCGAGCGCCTGCGCCCAGTCGGCAGCACCCACACGGTCCAGTGCCGCGCGCAGTTCGGCATCGGTGGCCGAGGGTTTGGCCAGCCGCAGGTCCTCGGCGAGGGTTCCGGAGAACACGTGCACTTCCTGGCTGATCAGGGCCACGCTGGTGCGCAGCCGTTCGGGGGAGAGCTCTTCCAGCGGCACCCCGCCGAGCAACACGGAACCACCGGCCGGGGTGTGCACTCCGGCGATGATGGTGGCGAGCGTGGTCTTGCCCGCCCCGCTCGCGCCGACGATCGCGACCCGTTCGCCCTCGGCGATGTCCAGGTGCACATCGTGCAGTACCGGTGGCCCGCCCGCGTAGGAATGGTGCAGCGCCGAGGTTTTCACGGTCCCGCCGCCCGGCCTGCGCCCGGATTCCCCGTGCCCGGTCTCCGGGATGTCCACCACGCCGACGAGCCGGGCGAGGCTGGCGGCCGCGGCCTGCGCGTCGTCCACGAGCGCGAGCGCCACGTTGATCGGGTTGAACAGGCTGTGGAAGTACAGCGCGGCCGCGGTGGTGGCGCCGATGGTGACGGCATCGGCGCGGACCAGGAAGAAACCCATCACCAGGATGGCGCCCAGCCCGATGAACTCGGCGAGATTGAGCCGCCCGTAAAACCGGGTGACCAGCCGCATCCCGCGCAGCATCAGCTCCGCGGCGGACCAAGAGGCACCGGCCACCTTCTCGGTGTGCCCGCGGGAAAGACCGAAGGCACGCACCGTGCTCGCCCCGCCGACGGTGTCCAACAGGGACTGTTGGGTGTCCCCGCTGGCCACCCGCTGGCGCGCGTACAGCGGCACCGCGTGGCGCAGATACCAGCGCAGCGTGTGCAGTTGCAGCGGCACCGCGATCAGCGCGACGAGCAGGAACCGCCAGTCGAGCGCGCCGAGCCCGCCGAAGGTGAGCACGATGGTCAGCACCGCCTGCGCCAGCTGCGGCAGCCCCTCGCGCACCGTCTCCCCGACCAGGGCGACGTCATTGGTGACGCGCGCGGTGAGATCACCCGATCCGGCCCGTTCCACGGTCTCCAGCGGCAGATCGAGGGTGCGCGCGACGAACCGTTCACGCAGCCGGGCCAGCATCGTCTCGCCGAGCCGTGAGGTGAGGATGGCGCCGAGCGCGCTGGTGAGCCCGCGCGCCACGGCGACCACGGCCAGCGCGGCGATCGGCAGCACGAGCGCGGACGGGGCCCGGTGCGCGGCGACCAGGTCGACCAGGCTGCCGAGCAGCGGCGCGACCGCGAGGCCGATGGCGGTGGAGACGAGCAGCGCACCGAGCGCGGCGGCGGCGAGCAACCGGTTGCCGCGCAACAGTTCCCGCAGCGCGCCCGCGGTCTGCTTCCCGGTGGCGACGGGGAGGCGCTCGACGGGTTCGCTCTGTGTCGATGAAACGCTGCTGAGCTCGCTCTGTGTCGACGATTCGCTCGTGAACTCGCTCTGTGTCGATGATTCGCTCGTGAACTCGCTCATGACAGCACCGCCGTCCGGTAGTCGGCGTTCTCGTGCACCAGCTGGGCATGGCTGCCGTGCGCGGTCACCGTGCCGTCGGCGAGGAAGACCACCGACTCGGTCTCGGCGAGCAGCGCGGGACTCGTGGTGAGCAGGATCGTGGTGCGGCCTTCCCGGTACTCCCGCAGCGAACGGGCGATCTGCGCTTCGGTGACCGTGTCCACCGCGGTGGTCGGATCGTGCACGATCAGCACCGGTGGTTCGGCCGCGAGGGCCCTGGCGAGCGCGACCCGCTGGCGCTGGCCACCGGAAAGCGATCCGCCCCGCTCGGCGATCCGGGTCGCGGTTCCCTGCGCGAGCGTGGTGGCGACCTCCTCGGCCCCGGCCGCGCGCAGGGCGGGTTCGATGACCCCGCCCGCCGCGGCGGACACGTTCTCGGCCAGGGTTCCGGAGAACAGCTCCGCGTTATGAGCGGCGCTGAGCACTCCGGTGCGCAGCAGCGCGGGGTCCAGCTCGGTCAGCGGCACCCCGTCCAGGTACACCTGCCCGGACTCGGGATCACGGGCGCGGCCGGACAGTTCGGCGAGCGTGGCCGCGGCGTCCGGTTCCCGGCACACGATCCCGAGCAGGGCACCCGCCGGAACCTCGATGTCCACCCCGGAAAGCCGGCCGCAGCGCACCGCGCGGAGGCTGAGCGCACCGCGCACGGGCTCGGCCGGGGCGCGCTCACCACCCGGTACCGCGTGCGGGGTGTCGAGCACCGCGGCGATCCGTCCCGCGGAGGCGCGCGCCTGGGCGAGCAGCCCGTTGAGCCTGCCGAACGCCTGGAACGGGCCGAGCAGATACTGGGCGAGCCCGATTGCCGCGACCAGTCCGCCGATGCCCAGCGAACCGTGCATGGCCAGCAGCACCCCGACGAGCGCGACCGCGGCGATGAACAGCCCGGTGAGGATCAGGATCGTCGCGTCGTGCCAGGCCTGGGCCCGTGCCGCGCGCAGCGTCGCGGTGAGCGAGGAACGGCTGCGCGCGTGGTAGCGGGCGTTCGCGGGGCGTTCCGCGCCGATGCCCTTGAGCACGCGCAACCCGGAGACGAGGTCCGCGGCGACTCCGCTGGCGAAGGCGGCCTCGTCCTGTTCGGCATCGCTTCGCCGCTCGAGTGGTTTGCCGATCAGCTGTGCGCCGAACACGATCAGCGGGGCACCGAGCAGCACGGTCAGCCCGAGTGGGATGGACAACCGCAGCAGGGCGATCGCGCTGACCAGTACCCCGGCCAGGGAGGCGCAGAGCCCGTACGGGATGGCGAACTGCAGCTTCCCGACCCTGCGCGCGTCTCCGGTCGCGATGTTCACCAGTTCACCGGGCAACCGGGCCGATTCGGCACCACCGCGCGGGTCCAGCACCCGTTCGGTGACCCGCATACGCAGCTCGTGCGCGGCGCGCTGATTGGCCCGTTCGGCGAACCGCGCGGAAAACCGGTACGCGATGGAGAGCACGGCGAAGTCCGCGGCGAGCACGAGCACCCAGACCAGCAGGGCACTCGCCGATCCGGAGGCGATCGCCGAATCGATGATCACGCCGATCAGCACCGGCACCAGCGCCTCGCCGCCCTGATGCACAGCGGCCAGGGTCGAGGAGGCGGCGAGCAGTTTACGTTGCCCTGCAACGTTTTCGCGTAGCAGTTCCGAACCGGAGGCCATACGTCTCCCTGCAAGATTATTAGGACAGCCTAACCACAGTATGAACCATGCCGCCAGAGGGTGGTGACCCCTGGCACGTCGGCGGGCTCCGCACGCTGCCGGTACCGTACCCACCGCGTAACGTGCGGGTGGTCAGACACCTGATGATCATGATGTGCAAGGGGAGTCCGAAATGGCGAAAACCTTGGCCGAGCAGTTCGTCGAGATCCTGGCCCAGGCCGGAGTGCGCCGGGTGTACGGGGTCGTCGGGGACAGTCTCAATCCGGTCGTCGACGCGATCCGTCGAACCGATGCCATCGAATGGGTACACGTGCGCAATGAGGAGGCGGGTGCCTTCGCCGCGGCCGCCGAGGCACAGCTGACCGGCAGGCTCGCGGTGTGCGCCGGTTCCTGCGGCCCGGGGAACACCCACCTCATTCAGGGGGTCTACGACGCCAACCGCACCGGTGCCCCGGTGCTCGCGCTCGCCTCGCACATCCCCAGCGGCCAGATCGGCACCGGGTTCTTCCAGGAGACCCACCCGGAGCGCACCTTCGTGGACGCCAGCGAGTACTGCGAGATGATCAGCGATCCGAGCCAGGCGCCGCGCCTGGTCCGGGTGGCCATCCAGCACGCCGTGGCGACCTCCTCGGTCTCCGTGCTCGTGTTCCCCGGTGATGTGGCCGATCAGCCCGCCACCAATCCGACCGGTACCGGCGGCTACTGCCCGCCGAGCGGGATCGTGCACCCCACCGAGGAGCAGGTGCGCGCGCTCGCCGATGCCATCAACGCCGCCGAGAAGGTCACCCTGTTCTGCGGCGCGGGTGTGCGGGGCGCGCACAACGAGGTGATCCGGCTCGCCGAGACCGTGCACGCGCCGATCGGGCACTCGCTGCGCGGCAAGGAATGGATCCAGTTCGACAATCCCTACGACGTCGGCATGTCCGGCCTGCTCGGCTACGGCGCCGCGCACCACGCCATGCACGAGGCCGACCTGTTGCTGCTGCTCGGCACCGACTTCCCCTACGACTCTTTCCTACCCCAGGCGCGCACCATTCAGGTGGACAACAACGCCGCGCGGCTGGGCAGGCGCACCGCGCTCGATCTCGCCGTGCACGGGGATGTGCGTGCCACCCTCGAGGCCGTGCAGCCGCTGCTGGATCGCAAGCAGGACCGTGCCTTCCTGGACGACATGTTGCGCCGCCATCACCGCTCCCTGGAGAAGGTGGTGGACGCCTACACCAGAGACATCGAGAACCATCTGCCGATCCACCCGGAGTACGCCGCGGACGTGCTCGACGACATCGCCGCGGACGATGCGGTGTTCACCGTGGACACCGGGATGTGCAACGTGTGGGCCGCGCGCTACCTCACCCCGAACGGGCGGCGGCGGGTGATCGGCTCGTTCATCCACGGCAGCATGGCCAACGCACTGCCGCACGCCATCGGCGCCCAGCTCGCTTATCCGGGCCGCCAGGTCGTCTCCCTCTCCGGGGACGGCGGCCTCGGCATGTTGATGGGTGAACTCATCACCGTCGCCCAGCAGCGGATCCCGGTGAACATCGTGGTGTTCAACAACTCCTCACTCGGCATGGTCAAGCTCGAGATGCTGGTCGACGGACTGCCCTCGTATCAGACCGATACGCCGGAGGTGAACTACGCCGCCGTGGCCACCGCGCTCGGTCTCCACGCCCAGCGCGTGGAGCAGCCCGGCGAGATGGGGGACGCCCTGCGCACCGCGTTCGCGCACAACGGCCCCTCGCTCGTGGACGTGGTCACCGATCCCAACGCCCTGTCGCTCCCGCCGAGGATCACCGGGGAACAGGTGCGCGGATTCGCGCTGGCGGCCAGCCGGACCGTGCTCGATGGCGGGGTCGGCAAGATGCTCGAGATGGCCAAGTCGAACCTGCGCAATATTCCGCGGCCCTGATCCGGCGCCTGCTCGGCGCCGAGGCTTCTGCAGAAGAACCTTTGCAGAGAAAGTTCTGCAAAGGTTCTTCTGCAGAGTTTCCGCTGCAGCGCGGGTCCTGCGTGCCCGGGGAAAACAATCCGACATGCTTGTAGTTGCGCGCCGGGGTGTGCCAGGCTGATCGACACCTTGATCACCGGCGATGGGAACAGCGATGAGCGAGGCCCCGGCACCTGTCCTGATCGGCGATCGGCTCGAACACTGGGCCCGGGAGACCCCGGACGAGCCGGCGATCACGTTCGCGGACCAGACCTGGAGCTGGGCGGGCTGGCACGACCGGATCCGGCGGTTGACCGGTGCGCTGCGGGACAAGGGGATCGGGCGGGGCGACCGGATCGCTTTCCTGGACAAGAACCACATCGGCTGTGTGGAGACCGTGTTCGCGGCCGCCGGACTCGGCGCGGCGACGGCGATCGTGAACTGGCGGCTCGCCGATGAGGAACTGGTCTACGTGCTCAACCATGCCGGCCCGCGCCTGCTGTTCGTTGGCGCGGAGCTCGCGCCCGCGATCGAGCGCATCGCCGACCGGCTGACCTCGGTGGGGGAGCGCGTGATCGTCGGCGGTGCGCAGGACGCCTACGAACCGCTGCTCGCCTCGGCGGTGCCGCGGGACCGGGACCCGGAGATCGGCCCGGACGAGGTGTGCACCGTGCTCTACAGCTCGGGCACGACGGGTAAGCCCAAAGGGGTGCAGTTGACCCATCGGGGCCTGGTCGCGCACACGATCTCGGGCAACGGGGACTTCAAGTTCGAACGCGGCGATATGAACCTGGTGGCCATGCCGCTGTTCCATGTCGGCGGCAGTTCCTACATTCAGATCGGCATCCACAACGGCGCGCCGACCTATCTGACCCGCGAGGCGGACGCGGCGACCCTGTTCGCGGCGATCAGCGCGGGTGCCACGCATGCCTTTCTCGTCCCGGCCATCGTGGCGGGCGCGTTCGCGGCGGGGGAGCAGGCGGTCGCGGTGCTCGGCAAGCTGAAGTACCTCGGCTACGGCGCCTCGCCGATGCCCTATCCCTTGCTGCGCAAGGCCTTGGCCGCCTGGCCCGAGATGAAATTCATCCACGTCTACGGGATGACCGAGATGGGTGGGGTGGTGACCTCGCTCAAACCCGAGGCACACCGCGATTCCGCGCATCCCGAGCGGTTCGCCTCGGCGGGAACCCCGATCGACGGAGTGCGGTTGCGCGTGGTGGATCCGGCCACCGGCAAGGACCTCCCGCCGCGGGAGCCTGGTGAGCTGTGGCTGGCGAGCGAACAGATCATGGCCGGTTACCTCGACGACGAGCAGGCGACCGCGGAAACGATCACCGAGGACGGCTGGCTGCGCAGCGGGGACATCGGCTGGGTCGACGAGGACGGCTTCGTGACCATCTCCGACCGGCTCAAGGACATGATCATCACCGGCGGGGAGAACGTGTACTCCCCGGAGGTGGAGAACGCGATCGCCGCGCACGAATCGGTGGCCGAGGTCGCGGTCATCGGGGTGGCCGACGAACGCTGGGGTGAATCGGTGAAGGCCGTGGTCGCACTCAACCCGGGTGCGGACCTCGGCGCGGAGGAATTGATCCAATGGACGCGTTCCCGGATCGCACATTACAAAAGTCCTCGGCGCGTCGAATTCGTGGAGGCGCTGCCACGCAATTCGACAGGGAAAGTGCTGAAACGGAATCTGCGGAAGTGAAGAGTTAACGGTAACCGCGAGTGACGCATTCTTGCCGTGCGGTTCGGTGACGAGCAGCATCGAGCCTTGGGCGCGGTATCCAAAGAGGGCAGGAGGAGCCATGCGTGGTACCCGGTCAAGAATTCTCGCCGCTGCGGCCTCGGCCGGTGCGGCGTTATTGCTCGCAGGATTCGGTACACCGGCCTCGGCGGCACCGGCTTCGGTGAATTCCGTGGATCTCGCCAATTCGGTCGCGAACGAGCTCGGCGCGGCAAGCGGTGGCCATTACCTCGACGCCGGGGGCAAGGCGGTCGTCGGTGTGGTGAACAAGGCCGACGAGGCCAAGGTGCGGGCCGCGGGCGCGGTGCCGACACTGGTCAAGCACACCATGGCCCAGCTCACCGCGGCAAAGACCAGCTTCGACCGGCTGCCCGGTGTCACCCAGGCGGGCTGGGGTATCGACCCGGTGCGCAATCAGGTCGTCGTACACCTCTACGACGCGACGCCCGCGGCCGCCAAGCAGGCGCTGCAGGCGAAGGCCCGCTCGCTGGGCGACAAGGCGCGGGTCGAACACGAGCGTGGCGCCATGAGCCTGTTCATCCAGGGCGGGGACGAGATCAGCAACGGCAACAGCTTGTGCTCCAACGGCTTCAACGTCACCAAGGACGGCAAGGACTATCTGCTCTCGGCCGGTCACTGTGCGGTGCTCGGCGGCAACGGGGACTGGAACGGCGGGAAGGTGGTCAACGCCGACTTCCCCACCAAGGACTCCATGCTCGTGGAGAACAACACCGGTTCCGCGCCCAGTGAGATCAACGACGGCACCAAGATCACCTCGATCACGGATCCGACCGTCGGCGAGAACATGAAACGCGCGGGCCGCACCAGCGGGGTGACCTCGGGTTCGGTCACCGAGCTCGATTACACCTTCGTGGCCGAGGGGTACACCGTGTACCACGAGTTCTGCACCAACGCGCACTCCGCGGGCGGCGACTCTGGCGGACCCGCCTACGACGGCGGCAAGGGGCTCGGCACGCTCACCGGCGGTGACAGCTCGACTTCCTGCTTCTACCCGGCGACGCTGTCCACGAAGGACTACGGCGTGTCGCTTCCGCAGTAAACAGCTCACCGAGATCGGGCGCGGGGCGGCGACCATCCCAGTATGTGGATGGTCGCCGCCTTCGTGTGTTCTTGGGCACCTGGCAACGTGGGCTCGGATACTGTGACAATGAACGCCGCATCCCGCCACACCAGGTAAGGAGCAGGCGTCCATGATGTTCTCGAAGGTGCTCGTCGCCAACCGCGGCGAGATCGCCATCCGCGCCTTCCGCGCTGCCTACGAGCTCGGCGCGGGCACGGTCGCGGTTTTCCCGTACGAGGACCGCAATTCGCTGCACCGGCTCAAGGCCGACCAGTCGTACCAGATCGGTGAACCCGGTCATCCGGTGCGCGCCTATCTCTCGGTGGAGGAAGTGGTCGCGGCCGCGAAGAAGGCGGGAGCCGACGCGATCTATCCCGGCTACGGGTTTCTTTCGGAGAACCCGGACCTGGCTCTCGCCTGCCGGGAAGCGGGCATCACCTTCGTCGGGCCGAGCGCCGAGGTGCTCGAGCTGACCGGGAACAAGGCGCGTGCGGTCGCCGCGGCCCGCGAGGCCGGTATCCCGGTGCTGCAGTCCTCGGCGCCGTCCACCGATGTCGACGAACTCCTCACTGCCGCCGAGGACATCGGTTATCCGGTGTTCGTCAAGGCCATCGCGGGCGGTGGCGGGCGCGGGATGCGCCGGGTCACCGAGGCCTCGGCTTTGCGTGAGGCGATCGAGGCGGCGATGCGCGAGGCCGAATCCGCCTTCGGGGACCCCGCGGTGTTCCTCGAACAGGCCGTCGTGGAGCCGAGGCACATCGAGGTCCAGGTGCTCGGAGACGGCACCGGTGAGGTCATCCACCTCTACGAGCGCGACTGTTCGCTGCAGCGCCGTCACCAGAAGGTGGTCGAGCTCGCGCCCGCGCCGAACCTGGATCCCGCGCTGCGCGAGCGGATCTGTGCGGACGCGGTGCGGTTCGCCCGCTCGATCGGGTATTCCTGCGCGGGAACCGTGGAATTCCTGCTCGATCAGCGTGGCGATCACGTGTTCATCGAGATGAATCCGCGCATCCAGGTCGAGCACACGGTCACCGAAGAGGTCACCGATGTCGATCTCGTGCAGTCCCAGCTGCGCATCGCGGCCGGGGAGAGGCTGCGCGATCTCGGCCTCACTCAGGATTCGATCTATCTGCGTGGTGCGGCCCTGCAGTGCCGGATCACCACCGAGGACCCGACGAACGGGTTCCGCCCGGACACCGGGATGGTCTCGGCCTACCGTTCGCCGGGCGGATCCGGGATCCGGCTCGACGGTGGCACCGCTTTCGCGGGCACCGCCATCAGCGCGCACTTCGACTCCATGCTGGTGAAGCTGACCTGTCGTGGCCGGGACTTCCCGACCGCGGTGGGGCGGGCGCGGCGCGCGCTCGCCGAATTCCGGATCCGTGGCGTGGCGACGAACATCCCCTTCCTGCAGGCGGTGCTGGACGACCGGGACTTCGCCGAGGGGCGGGTGACGACCTCGTTCATCGAGCAGCGCCCGCAGCTGCTCACCGCGCGCCATTCCGCGGACCGGGGCACCCGGCTGCTGACCTATCTCGCCGACGTCACGGTGAACAAACCACACGGACCCCGTCCGTCCTTTGTGGACCCCGTGGAGAAACTGCCCGAGGTGGACCTGTCCGCCGCGCCGCAGGAAGGGTCCAAGCAGCGACTGGAAACCCTTGGCCCGAAAGGATTCGCGCAGTGGATGCGGGAATCCTCGACGATCGGGATCACCGACACCACCTTCCGCGACGCCCACCAGTCGCTGCTGGCCACCAGGGTGCGGAGCAAGGACCTGCTCGCGGTCGCCCCGCACGTGGCTCGGTTGCTGCCCGGTTTGCTCTCCCTGGAGTGCTGGGGCGGGGCGACCTACGATGTCGCGCTGCGCTTCCTCGCCGAGGATCCGTGGGAACGGCTGGCGAAACTGCGCGAGGCGGTGCCGAACATCTGCCTGCAGATGCTGCTGCGCGGGCGCAACACCGTCGGCTACACGCCCTATCCCACCGAGGTGACGCACGCCTTCGTGGACGAGGCGGCGCGAACCGGGATCGACATCTTCCGCATCTTCGACGCGCTCAACGACGTGGAGCAGATGCGCCCGGCGATCGAAGCGGTCGGTGAGGCGGACAAGCTCGCCGAGGTCGCGCTCTGCTACACCGGGGATCTCAGTGATCCCAAGGAGAATATCTACACCCTGGACTACTATCTGAAGCTGGCCGAGCAGATCGTGGCCGCCGGGGCGCACGTGCTCGCCATCAAGGACATGGCCGGGCTGCTGCGCCCGCCCGCGGCGCGCACGCTGGTTTCCGCGCTGCGCAAGGAATTCGAGCTTCCGGTGCACATTCACACGCACGACACCCCCGGCGGGCAGCTGGCCAGCTATCTCGCCGCGGTGGACGCGGGAGCGGATGCCATCGACGGTGCCGCGGCCTCGCTGTCCGGAACCACCTCGCAACCCTCGCTGTCCGCGATCGTGGGCGCCACCGACCATTCCGCGCGCCCGACCGATCTGGATCTCGGCGCGGTCACCTCCTTCGAGCCGTACTGGGAGATCGTGCGCCGGATCTACGCGCCCTTCGAGGCCGGACTGCCCGCGCCCACCGGCCGGGTCTACCACCACGAGATCCCCGGCGGGCAGCTGTCCAACCTGCGCACCCAGGCCGTCGCACTCGGCCTCGGCGACAAGTTCGAACAGGTCGAGGCCATGTACGCGGCCGCGGATCGGATGCTCGGCCATCTGGTCAAGGTCACCCCATCGTCCAAAGTGGTCGGTGACCTCGCGCTGCACCTCGTCGGCGCGGATGTGGACCCGGCCCGGTTCGAGGAGGATCCGGCGCGGTTCGACATCCCGGACTCGGTGATCGGTTTCCTGCGCGGAGAACTCGGCGATCCGCCCGGTGGCTGGCCGGAACCCTTCCGTACCAAGGCATTGGAGGGAAGGGCAGCGGCGAAACCGGTCACCCCGCTTTCCGCCGAGGACGCCGAGGGACTCGAGCGCGAACCGCGTGCCACCCTCAACCGGTTGCTCTTTCCGGCGCCCGCCAAGGAGTTCGGCGCGCATCGCGAGCAGTTCGGCGACACCAGCGTGCTCTCCAGCAAGGACTTCTTCTACGGACTGCGGCCCGGGCAGGAGTACGCGGTCGACCTCGAACAGGGAGTGCGGCTGCTCATCGAACTCGAAGCCGTCGGTGAGGCCGATGATCGTGGTATGCGAACCGTGATGGCCTCGCTCAACGGGCAGATGCGGCCGATCCAGGTTCGGGACAACTCCGTCGCCTCCGACCTCCCGGTCACCGAGAAAGCCGAGCGCGGCAACGACCGGCACGTCGCCGCCCCGTTCGCCGGGGTGGTCACGGTCTCGGCAGCCGAGGGCGAACAGGTCGAGGCCGGGGCCACCGTGGCCACCATCGAGGCGATGAAGATGGAAGCCGCGATCACCGCACCGCGCACCGGAACCGTGCGCCGGCTGGCGATCAACACCGTGCAACAGGTCGAGGGCGGTGACCTGCTCATCGAGCTGGAGTAAATGGTTTGCGCCCACTGCGAGCATAAGGGCATGCGGGTGTGGTTTCCACGGCTTCCGGACCGAATGCGCGCGTACAGCCTCGTCGAACGCGGCGACGGTGTCCGCTACCGGGTGCACGAGGGGATCGCGAGCGCGCACATCCCGCATGATCTCGTGCACTTCCTGATCGAGCGTGAGCTCGGTGAGGACGGCGGGTTCTGGGGTGCGGTCGCCGCGGGGGCGGTGTTCGACAGCATGGAACACCTCTCCGGGCGGCGCCCACCGCAGTCCGCTCGGCGTTCTGCACGGGCCAAACGCGAGCGTGCGCACCGCCTGCAGCGTGCCGAATTGCTCCCCGGAGTCGTCGCACGGGTCGTGGAAGAGGGGATCACCGAGCATCGCCGCGTGCGTGCGGTGGCCGCCGAGGTGTTGAGCACCATCCCCGATCCGTCCGTGCCGGAAGCCGAGGTGATCGCCGCAGCGGGAGAACTCGAGCGGACGGCGCGGCGCTGGGGTTCGCTGGTACCGGGCGAGGAACTGGTGTTCGAATGGCCGGAACCCGGGCGCCGCTGAGATTTCCCTGCGCGAGTCTCAGGGTTCCAGGGGTTTCGGATCCTCCGGGGTTTCAGAGTCCGAAGACCCGTTTCGCGTTGCCGGAGAGGAACAATTCGGCCGCCTCCTCGCCCAGGCCGAGCTCACCGAGCCCGTCGAGCGCCTTGGCCGGGGTGATCATCGGATAGTTGGTGCCGAACAGCACCTTGCTCCGGCCACGCCCGCGAAGATAGTCCACGAGCTCGGCAGGATAGCGGCGCACGGTGTAGGCGCTGGTGTCGATGTAGACGCGCTCGTGCTTGTCCGCGACCGCGATCATCTCGGTGGTCCACGGATAGCCGATGTGCCCGCAGACGATGTCGAGTTCCGGGAAATCGAGCGCGATCCGGTCGATATAGGGGATCGGGCGCCCGGTTTCGGACGGACGGAGCGGGCCGGTGTGCCCGACCTGGGTGCACAACGGGATGCCGAGCTCGGCGCAGGCGGTGTAGAGCGGGTAGTAGAGCCGATCGGTCGGCTCGAGTTCCCAGAGCCACGGCACGATCCGCAGTGCGATGAACCGTAGCTCGGTCACCGCGCGGCGCAGCTCGCGGACCGCCGCGACCGGGCGCCGGATGTCCACCCCGGCGACGCCACGCAACCGCCCGCCGGACTCCTCGACGAACCCGGCGGCCTCGTCATTGCTGACCAGCGCGCCTTCCGGGCCATACCAGGCACAGCTGAGCCCGAGTTGCACCCCGCCCGCGTCCATCGCCGCGATGGTGGTGGCGACCGGGGGATCCTCGGTGAACTTCTCCAGTCCCGTCCAGCGCCGCAGGGAGGCGAGCATCTCGTGATTGATGAGCCGAAGGCTCGGGTGCTGCATCCACGCGTCGATCGCAGGCATGCGCGCAGTCTGCCACGTCCGGCGCCGGAGAGACACGGTTCACCGGCGGACGGTTCACCGGCATACGAACAGGCGGAACCGGTTGGTGAGGCGGAACGCCCCGGTCTCCTCGACCCGGGAACACGCCAGTGTGGCGGCGCGATCCAGGAAGTCCCGCCAGCCGTTCCCGTCCGGCAGCTGCTGTTCGGCGAACCCGCGCGTTGTCCAGGAACGCGATCACCGGGCCGGGTTCGGGCACCACAGTCTCCCTGGCGAACTCGCGGCTCGATCCCGGCGAAATGCGGTTGGAACAGGTGTCCGTGTTCGAGGGTGAATCCGGCGGCCGGGTTTGTGAACGGTTCCGGTTCGGTGCCGAGCAGGTCGCGCAGGGCCGCGGTCCACAGCCCGGCGATCTCGGCTTTGTCGCCCGCTCCGTTCGTGCTCGCCAACAGCGTGGCACCCGGGCGGAGCACCCTGCGCGGCTCGCCGATCGCCGCGCAGGGATACTCGAGGTGGTACAGCATGTGCATGGCGAGTGCGGCGTCCACCGATTGGCCGGGCAGCTTGAGATACCGGATGTCGGCGAGTGCTTCGGGGGCCATCACGGGGGCGCGGTCGAGTGGAAGCACTCGAAGGTCCGGCCGCCGCGTCCGGAGGCGATCGGTACAGCCGCCGATGCCGCAGCCGATATCCGCCACGATTCCCCTGAACCCGGTCAGTTCGGCGATGGCGAGCCCGGGAAGATCCACGGTTCGCGCTGCCACTGGTAAATGCTCATCCGGGCGGCGAGCGGCTCGCGGCTGCGATAGGCCTCGGCGCCGCCGGTCATACGGGGATTTCTCTGCAGAGGATCCTCTGCAGCACAAACCATGCAGAACTGGTTCTGCAAAGAAAGTTCCGCACGGCTCGGGGGTCGGCCGTCACGGCAGCGGTGCCCGGTAAAGCCAGCGGTCGAAGAGGCCGTCCAGGGGGCGGGAGGTGAACTGCGCGGCAAGGGAGCGGAACTGCTCGGTGGTCACCGTGGCGTGCCGGTAGCGCGCGCACCATTCGCGCAGCAGGCCGAAGAAGGAGTCCTCGCCGAGCTCCGCGCGCAGGGCGTGCAGGGTGAGCGCTCCGCGCTTGTACACCCGCTCGTCGAACATCCGCTCCACCCCGGGGTCGGCGAGGATCAGGTCCTGGTCACCCGCGTCGAGGTGGCTGTGCCACTGGCGCGCGAGCTCCTCGGTGCTCGGCCCGCCGCAGGCCTGCGACCACAGCCATTCCGCGTAGGTGGCGAACCCCTCGTTGAGCCAGATGTGCCGCCAGTCGGCGACGGTGAGGCTGTTGCCGAACCACTGGTGCGCGAGCTCGTGCGCGATGAGCCGTTCCTGCGCCCCGCTGCCGTCGATGTGGTTGGCGCCGAACACCGAGAGCCCCTGTGCCTCGATGGGGTCGTCCAGTTCGTCCTCGGTGACCACGACCACGTACTCGTCGAAAGGATACGGGCCGAGGAACTTCTGCAGAGTGCTCATGATCTCTGCGTGCCTGCCGAGGTCCTGACGCAGCGGCGCGCGCAGCCGCTCGGGAAAAACCGCCCGCTGCACCGGTTTCTCGGCGAGGAGGAGTTCGCTGTACTGTCCTATGTGGACACCAACGAGGTAGCTGGCGGTCGGTTCGGGGCGGTCGAAGACCCAGCTGGTCTTGCTCGCCGAGCGCCGTTTGCTGACCAGGTTCCCGGTCGCCGCGACGGTGTACGGCGAATCCGTGGTGATGCCGATCCGGTAGCTTGCCTTGTCCGAGGGGTGGTCGTTGCACGGAAACCAGGTCGGCGCGCCGATCGGCTGGCTGGCCACGAGCGCCCCATCGGTGAGTTCGTCCCACCCGATGTCACCCCAGGTTCCGCCGAGCGGGCGGGGATTGCCGCTGTAGCGGACCTCGACGGTGAACGGGGTGTCCGCGGCGATCGGTGCGGGCAGGGTGATCCGCAGCTTTGTCCCGGAATGCCCGAACTTCACCGCGCGCCCGTTCACCCGCACCCGGCGCGCCCGCAGCCCGGCGAGATCGAGCGCGAACCGGGAAAGCGGGCGCGCCGCGATCGCGGAGAGCCGCGCGTTCGCCGAGAGCAGGTTCGGCCCGACCCGGTAGTCGAGTTCGAGTTCGTAGTGCTGTACGTGGAAACCGTCGTCGCCGTGTTCGGGAATGTAGGAATCGATCGCCATCACTTTCGACGCCGGCTGCCCTTTCGTGACTCTTTGGCGGTGATCTTTCCGGTCTTCTGCGGCCACACCGCGATCGGATTGCCGAGCCAGCGCCCGTCCGATGGCACCGCGTCCCCGCGGGTGACCAGCGAGCCGGGGCCCACGGTGGTGCGCGCACCGATGCTCGCGCCGGGCAGCACGATCCCGTGCTGGCCGAGCGTCGCGCCCTCGTCGAGCCGCACCTCGTCCATGCTCATGATCCGGTCGTGGAACAGGTGGGTTTGCACCACGCAGCCGCGGTTGATGGTAGCCCCGTCGCCGAGGTGCACCAGATCGGACTCGGGCAGCCAGTAGGTCTCCGACCACACCCCGCGGCCGATGCGCGCGCCCATCCCGCGCAGCCAGGCGGTCAGCAGCGGGGTGCCGCTCGAATAGCCGATCAGCCAAGGCACCGCGAGCACCTCGACGAAGGTGTCCGCGAGTTCGGCGCGCCACACGAACCCGCTCCACAGCGGCCGGGTCCCGGACCGGAACCGCCCGATGAGCGCCCATTTCGCCAGGATCGCCAGCACCGAGGCCAGCACCCCGGCCGCGAACAGCACGAGACCCGACACCACGGCGGCGGTGAGGAAGCCGGCCCTGTCCCACAGCGCGTACAGCGCGGCGAACACGCCGACGGTGAGCGCGGTGCCCGCCATGACCGGGATGATCCGGCACAGCTCGACGAGTGCCCTGGCGAGCTTGAGCCGCGGCGGTGGGGAATAGGTGCGCGCCGTATCCGCCTCCTGTGCCGCGCGGCGCAGCGGCATGGGTGGCATGCCCAGGTACGAGGCGCCCTTCTTGGTCTTGCGCGGGGTCGCCGAGAGCACCCCGACGAGCCCGCGTTTGGGGACCGAGCGACCTGGCCCGGTCATCCCCGAGTTGCCAAGGAACGCCTGCTTTCCGATGCGCGCGGGTGCTACGTGCAGCCAGCCGCCGCCGAGTTCGTAGGTGGCGACCATGGTGTCGTCGGCGAGGAACGCCCCATCGGTCACCTTGGTCATCCTGGGCAGCGCGAGCACGGTCGACGCCTCGACCCCGCGGCCGATGCGGGCGCCGAGCAGCCGCAGCCACACCGGAGTGAACAGGCTGGCGTACAAGGGGAAAAGGGCGATACGCGCCATGTCCATCAGCCGCTCGGTCGCCCACACCTGCCAGGCATTGCGGCTGTGCACCGGATGATGCCCCTCGCGCATGCCGATCCCGAGCGCGCGCACCAGCACCAGGATCAGTACCGCGAACGTCAGGAAGTACGCGATGGTGGCCGCCGGAACGGCGAGCAGCGCCGGCCCGATCGCCGCCGAGAGCGAGTCCGTCCCGCGCAAGACCGCGGCGAACAACAGCACGGCGGGCAGCGTCGCGAGCAGCGGGAGCGCGCCGAGCAGCAGCGAACTCGACCCGTACACCGTCGTCCAGAACCGTGAGCGCGGCGGACGGCTCGACGGCCAGGAGATCGCGTCGGTGGTGTCGCGCGCCGCGGGGGACCCGGCCCAGCGCTGCCCTGCGGGCACCGCGGCGCGCACCGTGGAGCCCGCGGCGATCTCGGCGTTCTTGCCGATCCGCGCGCCGGGGAACAGCGTGCTGCGTGCCCCGATCCGGGCACCCGCGCCGATCCGGGTCTTGCCGATGTGCAGGGTGTCGCCCTCGATCCAGTAACCGGCGAGGTCCACCTCCGGCTCGATTGCGGCTCCCTTGCCCAGCTTGAGCATTCCGGTGACCGGGGGCGGGGCGTGCAGATCGGCGTCCTTACCGACCTTCGCGCCGAGCGCCTTCGCATAGTGCGTCATCCAGGACGCGGTGGAAACCTCGGCCACACCGGAGAAATCCGCCAGTTCCTGCGCGGCCCACAGTCGCATGTGGACCCGCCCGCCGCGCGGATAACTCCCGGCGCGCACCCCGCGCAACAGCAGCCGTGCACCGCCCGCGGCGATCGCAATCCGGCCGAGCGGGCTGAACAGCACGAGCCAGCCGAGCGCGAGGGCCCACAGGGGAGGGTTCGGCGCGAAGGACACCCCGGTGAGGGCGAGCAATTTGGCGAGCGCCGCGGCGATCGTGGTCCAGCGCAGCCCGAGCAGCACGAACATCGGTGCGAGCCAGAGTGCCTGCGCGATACCGGTGCGCCGCCGGGTCGGGCGCACCTCCTCGCGAGTGGTCTCGGTGGCGTCCATCCGGTCGAGCAGCGTGGCGAGCTCGCCGAGAGTCGGATTCGTGTAGATATCGGTCACCGAGACCTGCGGATGGGTGGCCCGGATGACGGCGACGAGCTGGGCCGCGGTGAGGCTGCCGCCTCCGCAGGCGAAGAAGTCCGCGCGGGTGTCGGCGACCGGAACACCGAGGATCTCGGCCCATGCCTCGGCCAGGATCGCCGCGGTGCCGTGCAACTGGTCGCGTTCCGCGCTCTTGGGCAGCGGCCAGGGGAGCGCGGCCCGGTCCACCTTGCCCGAGGTGCGCGTCGGCAGCTCACCGACGACCGCGAGCAGCGGGACGAGAGCGGCGGGCAGCTGTTCACGCAGCCGGGCGTTCGCCTCCGCGGTGTCCACCTCGCCCGCGAGATAGCCGACGAGGACCTGGTTACCCGCCTTGGTGGTGCGTACTGCGGCAGCGCCACCCGCGACCCCGGGAAGGGCGGCGAGAGCGGCGTCGATCTCGCCGAGTTCGATGCGCCGACCGCCGAGCTTGACCTGTTCGTCGGCCCGGCCGAGGAACACCAGCCCCTCGGGATCGGCGCGCACGACGTCCCTGCTGCGATAGGCCCGGGCCCAGCCGAGCCGGTCGAACGCGGCGAAGCGCTCGGCGTCCTTCGCGGCGTCGAGATAGCGGGCCAGCCCTACCCCGCCGATGATCAGTTCACCGGTCTCGCCATCGGCGACCGGGTATCCATCGGCATCCACCACGGCCAGCTCCCAGCCACACAATGGGAGCCCGATCCGCACCGGGCCCTCCCCGGTGAGCTGCGCGGCGCAGGCGACGACGGTGGCCTCGGTCGGACCGTAGGTGTTCCACACCTCGCGACCCTCGACCGCGACCCGTTCGCCGAGCTCGGCTGGGCAGGCCTCGCCGCCGAAGATCAGCAGCCGCACGTCTTCGAGCGCCTCGGTCGGCCACAGTGCGGCGAGCGTGGGAACCGTGGACACCGCGGTGATCCCGCGTTCGAGCAGCCACGGACCCAGGTCCACACCGGTGCGCACCAGCGAACGTGGCGCGGGAACCAGACAGGCCCCGTTGCGCCAGGCCAGCCACATCTCCTCGCAGGAGGCGTCGAAGGCGACCGAGAGCCCGGCCAGCACCCGGTCACCCGGGCCGAGCGGCTCCTCGGTGAGGAACAGCTCCGCCTCGGCGTCCACGAACGCCGCCGCGCTGCGATGGGTGACCGCGACACCCTTGGGTTTTCCGGTCGATCCCGAGGTGAAGATGATCCAGGCGTCGTCGGCAGGAACCGGTCGCCCGCGCGCACCCTTCGGTTCACCGCGCGATTCGAGCGCGTGCCCATCGGTGAGCACCGCGCACACCTCGGCCTCGGTGAACACCAGTTCGGCGCGCTCGGCCGGATCATCGGCATCGACCGGGACATAGGCCGCCCCGCAGGTGAGCACCGCGAGGACAGCGACGTAGAGGTCCGCGCTCCCCGAGGTCAGCCGGATCCCGACACGGTCGCCGCGCCCGATGCCGTGTTCGGTGAGCCGGTGCGCGAGTGTCTCCACCCGCTCGGCGAGCGCCCGGTAATTCAGCACCCGGGTGCCGTCGTCGATCGCGGGCGCGTTCGGATGGGTGCGCACGGTCGCGGCGAACACCTGATGCAGGGTGCGCGCCGGCGCCGCGGTGGTGGTCCCGTACTGGGCGCGGGCCGCTGTCCTCGTCGTTTCGTTCGGCGCCGCTGTCCGGGCTGTCCTGGACTCCGGTTCGACGGTGAGGGTCATCGCGCCCATCAGCACCTTTCGCCACCCTCTGACTCTGTGCGCGGCGCAGGATTGCTCCGCGTGGGGGACGAAGGAGTTTATCGTGTTGTAATAGGCGGTTCGTTACCGACGTGGCCGAGCTCACCGTTCACGCAGGTCAGAGTGAAGGCTCCGATGCTCCTGTGCCCAACGCCCGGCGGCCCGCGGGTGACTGCGTGCAGCGGCGCTTTGGTCCGGTCCGGTGATGGCCATCGACGCTCAATGCCCCGCCTCCGGGGTGTCCGGGACACCGAGGCGGACGTGCAAGCCGGTCAGGAACGACTCCAGCAGCCGGGCCAGCTCGGCCAGCTCATCGGGGCTCAGATGCTCGACCAAGGTTTCCTCGGCGGTGAGTAGCTCGGTCACCGAACGGTCCACCCAGCGATGCCCCTCCGCGGTGAGCGTCACCCCGGTCGTGCGTGCCCCGCTCGCGGTCCGGCTCACCTCGACGAACCCGGCCGCCTCGGCGCGCGCCACCCGCTGGGTGATCGCCCCCGCGCTGACCAGTGAGCGCGCCGCCAGCTCGGAGGTGGTGAGCCGATAGGGGGCACCGCTGCGGCGCAGCACCGAGAGCAGATCCAAGGTCGCCCGGTCGATGCCGAGCCGGGACAGCGTGCGCCTGCGTTCATCGGAGAGCAGCTTCGCGCCGCGCCAGATCCGGGTGATGATGCCGATGGAGCCGGTCGGCACCCCGGGGAGTTCACGTTGCCATGCTCGCTGGATCTGTGCGGCGGTGTCCGGTTGCTGCATGAGCCGAGCCTCTCATGGTAGCTTCGAAGACATGAGTTTAGATCTAAAGAACTCCATTGTGACCGGTGGCGGCACCGGGATCGGCAAAGCGATCGCGCAAGAACTACTCGCCATGGGCCATCGGGTCGTGCTCACCGGCAGGCGCGCGGATGTATTGGAGAAGGCCGCACGGGAGATCGGGGCGGACTGGGTCGCATTCGACGCCGCCGAACCCGAACAGATCACCGCGGCGCTGCCCAACCTGCCCGAGCGGGTCGACGTGCTGGTGCACAGCGCGGGAGGCAACCCGGACCTCGGTGCGCAACCTGCGCGCACCCTGGCCGAGATCAAGGAATCCTGGACGGCGAACTTCACCGCCAATGTGCTCACCACGGTGCTGGTCACCGAGGCATTGCGGGACCGGCTCGCGGACAACGGGCGGCTGATCGGCATCGGCTCGATCGCCGCGCGCCGGGGAGCGAGCGGCTACGGGGCCGCGAAAGCGGCGATCGAAACCTGGACCTCCCAGATGGCAGGGGAGCTCGGCGAACGAGGGATCACCGTGAACACCATCGCCCCGGGGCTGATCGAGGAGACCGAGTTCTTCGGCCCCGGCCTGCCCACCGAGCGCAAGGCGGTGCTCATCGCCGAGACCGCGAACAAGCGGGCCGGCCACCCCGAGGATGTGGCCGCACTCGCCGGATTCCTCGCAAGCGAACGGGCGGGGCACCTGACCGGACAGGTTTTCCCGCTCAACGGCGGCGCCTCGCGCTAACCAGGGGCGGGCTCGCTCGGCACACGGATCCCGAGCCCGGCGAACACACCGGCCGCGTCCGGCTCATCCAGCGTCTGATCGCGGGTTTCGCGTGCAGCAGTGCGGAAAGGGCGCCCGAGCTCAGGGCGGTGACGGTTCCACCAGCAGGCCCAGCAGAACGGTCTCTGGTGGAACCGTTCGGCCGAGCGACCCACCCGTGCCGAGACTGGGTTCGAGAAAGCCGTCAGCCCTGCTGCGCCAGGTGGTGACGGCGAGGTAGGGGAGGAAGAGCGCCTCGCCTATCCGCACCACATCCAGAGCGACCGGAGCGATGCTGCCCCCTGGCCGAGGACCAGATTGAGAACCAGACAGGCAAGCACGACCGAAAACTGCCTGCGCCCGGCCCAGGACTGGGATCAACCCACACGCGCGGCGAGTATCGGCTGGCCTTCCCCTTCGAGTTCCTCGACCACTCCGGAGCGGCCCGCGATGGTCAGCAGCAGCGCCTCGCCGGGTCCGCGCACGACCGGCCCGCGTCCGAAGGACCAGTCGAGATCGGCTGCTTCCATGCGCAGCCCGCGCACCCGCAGCACGCCGAGCAGTACCGGGGCGAACAGGGCGACTGAGAGCGCGGGCCGCAGTCGTTCGGCGGGAATCTCGCGCGGCCTGCCGAGCGGGCGCCGGATGTCCTGGTGGTGGATGAGCCCGTCGGCGAAGCCGATCATCCCGCCGAAGGCCGCAGGAAACCCACTCGGATCGAGGTTGCTGCGCAGGATAGCGATCAGCTCCTCGGGTTCGCGCCCGGCGTACTCGGCATGTCCGATGGCGTTGATACGGTTCGGATTCAGCCGCCCACGCGCGAACCGTTCCACGTGCCCGCGCAGGCCGATCTCGTCGAAACTGATCGCGTGCGCGATCACGTCCCGAACCCGCCAACCTTCGCACAGGCTCGGGGTCTCCCAGTCCTCGGGGCTCAGTGTCTCCAGGAACGCCGCGAGATCGGTGCGTTCCTCGCGGGCAAGGGTGCGCAAATTCATCGGGTCATTATGGGTGAGGCCGGTGGGGTTCGCCATCGAACACCGAGGCGCCCAATCGTTCAGTCCTCGTCCTCAGTTGCGATAGGTATGTCCGGATGGTGTTGTGATTTCGAGCTCGCCGGTGCGATGGTTGAGCGCATGGTGCCAACCGGGGACCGATTTCATTCTGTGGTCCAGGCGGCAGAGCCCTTGGAGGTTGTCAGGACTCGTGTTGTCGTTGGAGGCGTGTTCTTGTATGTGGTCGATTTCGGTGATGGGCCGACAGCATCCGTGAGCCCGGCACCGTTGGTCACGTAATCGAACGTAGTCGCGCTGCCGAGCACTGGGCCGGTAGCAGTGTCGTCCGAGGCCCCGTATCACGCCGGTATCAGGGTCGGTGAGGATCTTGCGTACCGCGTTTCGCGGATCGGCCAGCATTGCCTGCGCCGTGTGCGCGGGAATCTCACCGTAACCGTTGACGCGGCAGTGCTCGTCGCTGATTTCGAGGGCGACACCGAGTGGTACGTGCACGTTCACCACCGCCTGTACCCCAGTGTGCCGGTCGTGGCCGGTGAGGAGGTCGGTGACCACGTCGGCGCGCAACTGATCCAGCGTGCGCGGATCACCAGCCCGGCGCAGAGATCGGGTGATCGCCTCGACTCGTGTTTCGCAAGCGGCGAGGTCTTCGCTCGGTAAGCGCGCGGACAAGTTACCGGTACCGTTCGCTCGATCTCGAAACGACACGCGTCTCGCGGTGCGCGCTGCCGCGATGCGAATGGCTTTTGCCTCTGGCTCCAGCCCGTCTGCCAACCGCCGCAGATAACCAGTCCAATCTCGGGGCCGTCCCTTCCCCCGGAGGCGTTCGACGATCCGGGTATCCACCAGGTCCACAAGATCACCGGGTAAGGATCCGAAGGCTTTCCGCACCTTCGATGCGTGAACCAACCCCACCAGGCCTGCTCGCATACATCGCACGAGCCCGGGCATACGTTCCCGCAGGAATATCGCGGTCTTCACGGTGTCGATCGATTGGCCACGCGAAACATTCCGCGCCAACCGAAGCTCTTCGGTCACCGAGGTATGCGGACACTCACCGGTACGCCCTTTCTGCTCGTGATATAAGGCATATACGTGATCCACAATCGCGGCGTCCAGCCGTGCCTGCTCACGGTCACATACACAGATCGCTTCGACCAGCGAAATATTGCTTTCCCCAGAGTTCATGAAGCACACGATAACAGCGCCCGGTAGTGAAAGCCAGGTAAGTTGATCGGCAATGGTGATTGTGCGTGTAAAGCTGCTCTGACCAGGAGGTGCACGTTGTAGCGCGAGTGTATGCCAAATAGTCCACAGTGCGTCCGGTTATCCACAGATTTTCGCGAATACTGTTCCCGGTACCGAGGATCGATATACTGGATGCGGATCCGAGTGAGGACGACGCATCGTTCGGCAGGATCGGTGATGTCGGCGCTTCCGCGACGATCATCGCGTCGCGCGTCCCTGTTCGGTGTGCCAGCAGGGGCGATGACATGCCAACAGTCGACCGGTCTATATTCAGCGAATTCGCTCATTACCGGCCGATGATAACCTGAAAAACAGAGCAGCTCTGTAAGGAGATGATTCCTCGTGCCGGAACGAATTGAGTGCGATAATCAATCCGGAAGCCAGTTCATTCCGCTGGTCAGCACGATCAATTCCTGGGTCGCCCGGGTCAGCGCGACGTAGAGCCCGCGTCGTCCGGCGGCCGATTCGGCGATGAGCTCATCCGGTTCGTAAAGCACGACCGCGTCGTATTCGAGCCCCTTCGCGTCCAGGCTGCCCACCACGCGGATCCGGTCATCGGTGAACCCGTCCAGCCAGCCGGTGGCCTCGGTGACCCGGTCCATCGCGGTGATCACGCCGACCGTGCCCGCCACCGAATCGAGCAGTTCGGTCACCGCCGCGCGCACATCCTCCGGCGCGGCTCCGGAATGGATGCGCGGTTCGATTCCGGTGGCCCGCACCGCGTCCGGAAGCAGCGCGCTGTCGGTGTACGGGGCGATTACGCGCGCGGCGAGGCCGAAGATCTCGGCGGAGTTGCGGTAGTTCGTGGCGAGCGTGAAATCACGCCACGCGCTCTGGCGTTCGAGCGCGGTCCGCATCGCGGCGACCGATTCCTCCGGGCGCGCCCGGGAGGACTGCACCGGGTCGCCGACGATCGTCCAGCTCGCGAACCGGCCACGCCGCCCGACCATGCGCCACTGCATCGGGGACAGGTCCTGGGCCTCGTCTACGACCACATGCGCGTACTCCTCGTAGACCTGGGGCATCGACAGCCCGGCGCTGCGGCCCGAGCGCTTGCGCGGATGACCGAGCAGCACCCGCAGTTCATCGAGCAGCGGGATATCCGAGACCGTGAACCCCTGTTCCTCGACCCCGGCGAACGAGGCGGCGAGTATCCGGACCTCGGACGCGGTGAGGGTCTTGCCCGCCGCGCGGGCGAGCTTGCGCTCATCGGCGAGCCCGCGCAGCACATCGGCGGGAGAAGCGAGCACCCAGAACCGGACCACGAAGCGGTGGAAATCGAGCCGCTCCGCCATGTCGTCGAGGAACTGCGCGCGATCGAAGGACAGTTCACCACCAGAGCTCTCGGCGAGCGTGGAAGCTTTGCCCCACAAGGCTTCCAGCAGCATCTCCGCGGCGATCACCCGGGATGCGTTCGGCAGTCCGCCGCGCGCGTGCACCTTGCGGCGCAGCCTGGCCAGCTCGCGCCCCTCGAGGCGCAGCACCTGGCCCTTGTAGGTGGTGCGCAGTTCCCCGGGAGCGTCCTCCGGGGCCAGCCGCACCGCGGAGCGCAGCACCTTGCGCATCCGTTCCTCGCCCTTGAGCGTGGCCAGTTCCGCCTCGTCCTGCCGAGCGGCGCGGACCCCGTCGAGCACCTCGCCGAGCGAACGCAGCTCCGCGGAGTCCTCGCCGATCGAGGGCAGCACGCGGGAGATGTAGTTGGTGAACACCGGGGAGGGGCCGATGACCAGCAGTCCCGAACCGGCCATCGCACGGCGGTCCCGGTAGAGCAGGTAGGCGGCGCGGTGCAGGGCGACCGCGGTCTTCCCGGTACCCGGCCCGCCGGTGATCTGGGTGACCCCCTTGGCCGGGGCGCGGATCGCCTCGTCCTGTTCCTTCTGGATGGTGGCCACGATGTTGTGCATCCGCTCGCCGCGTGCCCGGGACAGCGAGGCCATCAGCGCGCCCTCGCCGACCACCCGCAGTCCCTCGCCGAGGTGATCGGGCATGAGCAGGTCGTCGTCGATATCGGTGACCGTGCCCCCGCTCGAGCGGATCACCCTGCGGCGGATCACATCCATCGGCTGGTCAGCGGTGGCCTGGTAGAAAGCGGCCGACGCGGGGGCGCGCCAGTCGGTGACCAGGTTGTTGTACTCCTCGTCGCGGATGCCGAGCCGTCCGACGTAAATGGTCTCCCCATCGACGAGGTCCAGCCTGCCGAACACCAGTCCCTCGTGCTCTGCGTCGAGCGACTGCAGCACCTTGGAGGCGTGCGCGACCATGATGTCGCGCTGTAGCAGCATCTGTCCCGCTTCGAGCTCGTCCTCGTTGCGTGCACCGTCCGCGACCGCGAAACCCTTGTCTCGCATGGATTCCGCGTGCGTGCGCAGCTCGGTGACCCTGGCGTACACCCGGTCGACGTGGCGCTGCTCGATCGCGATCTCGGCGGCCTGCGCTGCCAGGCCCTCATCCGTCGTCGTTCTGGACACCCATCGCTCCGCTAGCTACCCGCTCCTGAACGCCTGAGATCATCCGCCGTGCCTCCCCGGCCGGTAATCTCAGACGTTCGAGCTTACGTCGCGTGCGCGCGTACGTCCGCCCCTGGTCGGTGAATATGGCTGTCCGGGTGACGCGTAAACTCCGAACTCGTGACAGCGCACCCGCATTCGCGCGGCCGGGAGGCGCGGTGACCAGGATCGTCGCAGGCAGCGTCGGTGGCAGGCGGATCAGGGTGCCGCCGAAGGGGACGCGGCCGACCGCGGAACGGGTTCGCGAGGCGCTGTTCTCCGCGCTCGAATCCGACGATCGAGTGGCCGGCCGGGTGCTCGACCTCTACGCCGGATCCGGCGCCCTCGGTATCGAGGCACTTTCCCGTGGTGCGCACGAGGCCGTGTTCGTTGAATCCGACGGCCGGGCGGCCGGGGTACTGCGCGCCAACCTCGCCGAGCTCGGCCTCACCGGCTCACGGGTGGTGCGCGGCAAAGCGGAGACCGTGCTCGCCACGCCCCCGGCGGACCCGTTCGACCTGGTGCTCGCCGATCCGCCGTACGCCATCGCCGCCGCCCAGCTGAGTACCGTGCTTCGGGAACTGACCGAAGGCTGGCTGGCCGAGGACGCTGTGCTCGTGCTCGAGACATCCGCTCGCGCCCCGGAACCGGACTGGCCGCACGGGCTCGAACCGGGGCGGGCACGCCGCTACGGGGAGACCACCGTGCATCAGGTGGTGTTCACGGGCCGTTAGGCTGCACAGCCATGCGCAGAGCGGTCTGTCCAGGTTCCTACGATCCGATCACCAACGGGCACCTCGACGTGATCGAACGGGCCAGCGGTCTGTTCGACGAGGTCATCGTCGCGGTGGGAATCAACAAGAACAAGCGCACCCTGTTCACTCCTGACCAACGCCTGGCGATGATCGCGCAGGTCAGCGAGGAGTTCGGCAATGTGCGCGCCGACTCCTATGAGGGTCTGCTCGTCGACTACTGCCGGGCCGAGCAGGCCCCCGTGATCGTCAAGGGGATCCGCGCGGCGGGGGATTTCGACTACGAGCTGCAGATGGCGCAGATGAACCACGGGCTCACCGGGGTCGAGACGCTGTTCCTGCCCACCAGCCCGCGCTACTCCTTCCTGTCCTCCTCGCTGGTCAAGGAGGTCGCCGCGCACGGGGGACCGGTGGACGGGCTGCTCCCGCCCATCGTGCACGAGCTGCTACTGGAGCGGCTCGCGCAGGGCTGACTCAGCCGAGGGTGAGCTTCATCCCGGTGTGAGTGTGTGCGAAACCGAGCCGCTCGTAGAATCGGTGCGCATCGGCACGTTTCAGGTCCGAGGTCAGCTGTACGAGTACCGCACCTTCGGTACGGGCGGTGTCCAGCGCCCAGCGCACGAGGCGCTCGCCGAGCCGGTTCCCGCGTTGATCGGAGCGCACCCGGACGGCTTCGATCTGCGCACGCAGCGCTCCGCCCCTGGACAGTCCGAGCAGCCAGCTCAGCTGTAATGTGCCGACCGGTTCGCCACCGGACTCAGCCACGACGAGCAGCTCGCTCGGGTCGGTGTCGATCCGATCGAAGGCCTCGAGGTAGCGCGGATCGTCGGTGGCGTACTCCCGCTTCGCGCCGAGGAAGTCGTCGGACAGCATCGCGACGATCGCGGGGACGTCGGCGCGCCGTGCCCTGCGGATGGTGGTTCCTTCGTCGTCACTCACGCGGAGAATCTTTCACCGCGAGGAAAGCCCGAGGACACCTGGGGCGGTTATGGTCACCGGTCATGCGCACACCGAACACAGGCCACATTCGCAACCGCTTCCTCGCCCCGGTGCTCGCCGGTGTCTTCGCGTTCGCCGCGCTGCTCGGCTGCGCCGGACCCGCCGTCGGAGATCCGGGCCTGGCCACGCACACCGGTCACACCGTCGCCGCACAGCCGAACTGCGGGGACACCTCGAGCTACAAGAAGGTCGACCTCTCCACGCTGCCGAAGGAGGCGACCGACACGGTGAACCTGATCAAGAAGGGCGGGCCGTACCCGTATCCGCAGGACGGCACGGTGTTCAGCAACCGTGAGGGAATTCTGCCGAAATGTGATTCCGGGTACTACCACGAATTCACCGTGAAGACTCCGGGTAGTGATGACCGGGGTGCGCGACGGTTCGTCACCGGAAAAGGTTCCGAGTACTTCTACACAGACGATCACTACAAGTCGTTCTCGCTCGTCAATGTGGGCGCCTGAGCACGTAGGGGACACGCCAGGGCGCTCGGCATCCGGGAAATGACCGCATCCGCGAGTCACACTGTCGGGGAAACAACGACGCGGTGACGTTGGGTCAGGAGTGTGGATCGTGTACCGGGTGTTCGAAGCCCTCGATGAGGTCGTAACCATCCTCGAGGAATCGCGCGGCGTCCCGATGACGGCGAACTGTGTCGTGCCGAGAGGCGATGTGCTCGAGCTGCTCGACGATGTGCGGGATGCACTGCCGAGCGAGCTCGACGACGCCCAGGACGTGCTCGATCGCCGGGATGAGATCGTGGCCACCGCCGAGCACGAGTCCGAGCAGACGATCTCCAAGGCCAATCTCGAGGCCGAGGAGACGACCGGGAACGCGCGTGAGGAAGCCGAGCGGACGCTCGCCGAAGCCCAGCGCAAGGTCGAGGAGATGCTCGAGGCCGCGCAGACGGAGGCGAACCAGACCATCGAGGCGGGCCGGGCCGAGTACGAGCGGCTCAGCGACGCCGGCCAGGCCAGCTACGAGCAGGCCGTCGCTGCCGGGCAGGCCGAACAGGACCGGCTCGTCTCCCAGTCCGAGGTGGTGCGCGCCTCGCAAGCCGAGGGCACGCGCATCGTCGAGGCGGCGCACGCCGAGACCGATCGCGTGCGCGCGGACTGCGATGTGTACGTGGACACCAAACTTGCCGAGTTCGAGGACCTGCTGCACCACACGATGCGCACCATCGACAACGGCCGGGCACATCTGCGGCCGCAGGGGATGCCCCCGCAGCCGTCGCCCCAGTACCAGCAGCAGTATCAGCAACAGCAGTACCAGGAGCAGTACCAGGAACCGCAGCGTCAGCAGCACAACGACCTGGACGTGCCCTTCGACTACACGGCCTAGGAACTCTCTTCGCGTTCCACGATTACCTCGCGTAACCTGTACGGCGGGGGTCGACAAGCAGCCGTGCCGATCGAGGGATGACAGTGTCGCAGCAGCAAACGCGCCGTGGTTCGGTGAACCCGTGGGTGCTCGACACCCGCATGCTCGGCAGGCGTCCCGGCACGTCCAGGACCTATGAGTACGAGGCTCCGATCGGGATGGAGCTCGGTGTGCCGGATGTGGTCACCATCGCCGAGAACACTCCCGTCCGGCTGGACTTGCTCGCCGAGGCGGTCGTGGAGGGTGTGCTGGTGAGTGGGACAGCGAGCGTGGACTACACGGGTGCCTGCATGCGCTGCCTGGATCCGGTGCACGGCGAGACGGGTGCCGAGATCATGGAGCTGTTCGCGTACCCGGAGAGCACCACCGAGGAGACCACCGAGTCCGACGAGGTGTTCCGGCTGGTCGACGACTTCGCCGACCTGGAGCCGATCGTGCGGGACGCCCTGGTGCTCGCGCTGCCCCAGGCGCCGCTGTGCTCCCCGGACTGCCCCGGTCTGTGCGTGGACTGCGGCAGGAAGTGGGCCGATCTCGAGCCCGGACACACGCATGAGAGAATTGATCCTCGGTGGGCCGCGCTGCGCGAGCGTTTCGGTGGCCCCGAGCAGAACCAAGACTAGTTCTCAGACTCAAGGAGAAACCTCGTGGCCGTCCCGAAGCGGAAGATGTCGCGCTCGAACACGCGTACGCGCCGTTCGCAGTGGAAGACGACTGCGCCGAACCTCGTGGCTTGCTCGAACCGCGCCTGCCGTCAGCCGAAGCTCCAGCACGTCGCCTGCCCGTCGTGCGGCCAGTACGACGGTCGGCGGGTCGTCGAACCCGCCAACTGACCAGGGCATCGCTCGTGCCGGATCGCCAGCAGGGCAATGCGTCCCCGGATCGGGGGCCACTGCTCGAAGCGCTCGGCGTGGCGATTGACGACGATCTGCTCACGCTCGCGCTCACGCACCGTTCCTACGCGTACGAGCACGGTGGTCTGCCGCCGAACGAGCGGTTGGAGTTCCTCGGGGACTCCGTACTCGGTCTCGTCGTCACCGACCACCTGTACCGCACTCATCCGGATCTGCCGGAGGGCCAGCTCGCGAAACTGCGGGCGAGCGTGGTGAACATGCACGCACTCGCCTCGGTGGCCCGCGAGCTCGGCCCCGGTGGACTCGGTGCGCACCTGTTGCTCGGCAAGGGCGAGGAACTCACCGGAGGCCGGGACAAGGCGAGCATTCTCGCCGACGGCCTCGAAGCCATGATCGGCGCGGTGTATCTGCAGAACGGGATCGAGACCGCAACCGGATGCGTGCACCGGCTGTTCGATCCGCTGCTCGCCGAGGCACCCAATCTGGGGGCGGGCCTCGACTGGAAGACCAGCCTGCAGGAACTCACCGCGGCCAACGGGCTCGGCGTGCCCGAATATCAGATCGCCGAGGACGGGCCCGACCACCGCAAGGAGTTCACCGCGACCGTGTTCGTGCGCTCCACCGCACACGGCAACGGGATCGGCAAGACGAAGAAGGAAGCCGAGCAGAAGGCGGCGGAGGCGGCCTGGCGCACGTTGTCCGCCGAGTTCGGCACCGGCGACGGCGAAGAAGGCTGAGCGGGAGAAACCCCAGCCGGACAAGACTCAGCGGAAGAAGATCGAGTGCCCGAACTTCCCGAGGTCGAGGTCGTCCGAACCGGCCTCGAGGCGCATGTACTCGGCAGGGAGATCGCCGCCGTCGAGGTGCTGCATCCGCGTGCCGTGCGCAGGCATGTGCCCGGCGCCGGCGATTTCGGCGCGCGGCTGCAGGGCACCCGATTCCTCGAGGCCCGGCGCAGGGGCAAATACTTGTGGCTGCCGACCAGCGCGGGCGAGGCGGTGCTCGGTCATCTCGGCATGAGTGGGCAGCTGCTCATCCAGCCGCCGGACGCACCGGCAGAGGCGCACCTGCGGGTACGGGTCCGGTTCGCCGACGAAGGACCCGAGCTGCGATTCGTCGACCAACGCACCTTCGGCGGGCTCTCGGTCGAGGAACTTCTCGATGGGGTTCCCGAGCCGATCGCGCACATCGCGGCCGATCCGCTCGAACCGGGGTTCATACCGGAGGCCGTGATCGCCGCGATGCGCCGTAAACGCACCGAGCTCAAACGCGCGCTGCTCGACCAGTCTTTGGTGTCCGGGATCGGCAACATCTACGCCGATGAGGCGCTTTGGCGGGCTCGGTTGCACTGGTCGCGGCCGACGGAACGGTTGCGGTCCGCCCAGGTCGGCGCGGTACTCGAGGCGGCGACCGCGGTGATGCGCGAGGCACTGGGCGCCGGCGGTACCTCCTTCGACGCGCTCTATGTCAACGTCAACGGCCAGTCCGGCTACTTCGACCGTTCGCTCTCGGTCTATGGCCGTGATGGTGAACACTGTTCTCGTTGTGGAACGGTGATCCGCAGGGAGCCGTTCATGAACCGCTCGTCCTACTTCTGCCCGCGCTGCCAGACCCGGCTCCGTGTCCGGGTGAAGGTATGACTGAGTGGTTCCGCCCGGTTTTCGGGCTGATCGCGCTCGCCCGGTGACCGATCGTGCTGTTCCGGGTTTCGGCGCGGGATGACCGCGTGACGAGGTACTGTGTCCTGCGGAATCCGGTTATCGGGCGGGATCGTGAAGGGCTGGAGTCGGCGTGGTGTCACCACCGCGAGCGCGCGCGGGAGAGCGCCAACGGGGACGGCACGCGGCGCCGGACCCGGCCGAAACGGCACCCATCGACGCGGTGCCCGAGCGGAGTCGCGCCGAACCCGACAGTGCCGAGACCGCGGTGATCGAGCGCATCACCGAACCCGAGCCGGCGCCGGCCGAGGAACAAGCCGCCGAAGGACAAGCCGTCGAGGAATCGGCCAGTCCGGAACCAGCGAGCACTGAACCAGCCAGTGCAGCACCCGACGGTGCGGAACTCGATGGCGCGGAACCCGTCAGCGCCGAGCCCGCGAGTGCCGAATCGACGTGGAGCTTTCGCATGCCCGGCTGGCTGCGCAGACGCGTCAGACCGGTCGAGGAGAAGAAACGGGTCGCGTTCATCGACATCATGCGCGCGATCGCGGCGATCCTGATCGTGTACTCCCACCTGGAATGGGTGTTCCTGCATGGCAGGGGACTGCATCTCGGCCTGCTCGACTGGCTGGATCACTGGCTGTTCGTCCCGCTCGGTTTCGGCGATCAGGGCCCCGGCGGGATCTCGGTTCCCGCCTTCTTCCTGACCAGCGGGCTCGTGGTCACCCCGATCGCGATCCGGATGGGTGGGGCGCGGTTCGCGGTGAACCGGTTCTTCCGGATCTATCCGTTGTTCATCGCCGCGTTCGTGCTCGCGCTCGTGGCCGTGTTCCTCGGTTTCTCGCCGTTGGTCACCGGGAATCCGGAACCGGTGACGCCGTCGAAGGTGTTCGCCAACCTGTTCTTCTACAACTTCACCCTCAAACCGCTGGATTCGTACGTGGCCGTGGCCTGGACGCTGTTCATCGAGGTGTTGTTCTACATCCTGCTCGTGCTGCTGACCCCGTTGTTCCGGCGGTCTCCGCCGCTCGCGCTGCTCGTGGAGTTCAACCTGGTGGTCGCGGTCTTCCTCACCCATGACCTGTTCGGCCAGGAGTACGCGGCCTTCGCCTCGCTGTTCGCGTACCTGCTCGTGCCGATCCTGGGCCAGGTGATCTGGGCTGCCTGGCAGCGCAAGATCCCGATGGCCGCCGCGGGCGTGTTCCTGCTGTTCGGCTGGCTGCTGTTCCTGTGGGCCGCGCGCGCCCACTTCGACGAGGCCTACATCCTGCGCCCGTTCCCGATCGCGGTGGCCGTGGTGCTGTTCGTGCTCGGCCTGCTCGCCGAGAAGCACCTGCGCGAGCGGCCGATCTGGACAGCGCTCTCTGAACGGACCTATGCGATCTACCTGTTGCACGGCGTGGTGCTCTTCCCGGTGCTGACCGCGCTGTACACACAGCTGCCGCTCGGGCTCGCCGTGGTGCTGGCGCTGCTGGCCACCGCGCTGGTCGTGGAGCTGACCTACCGCTTCGTGGAGCGGCCGCTGCACCAGTTCGGGCGCAGACTGACCAAACGGGACTGGTCCGGGCTCACCCGCCGACGTGCAGGTGCCAGCGCCCGATCCGGCCGGTGAGCACCACCCGCTCGAGCGGGGCGATGTCGATCCGCCAGTAGCAGCTGGGCTTGGCGTCGATGGCGTGCACCAGTGCCGCCCGGATGAAGGATTGTTCAGCGATCGCCAGTACCGAGTTGACCCGATCGAGCCCGTCCAGCCAGGCACCGGCCCGCTTGATCAGCCCGGTGACCGGTTCTCCGCCATGTGGTGCCGCGCTCGGATCGGTCAGCCAGCGGGTGAGTGCCTCGTGTTCGGTGGAGAGCACGTCGTCGATGGCGCGCCCGCGCCAGATGCCGTGATCGCAGCCGTTCAGTGCCGGTTCGGCCGTCGCGCCGAGTCCGAGCGCCTCCGCGGTCTCCCGGCACTGCGTGCTCGGGGCGTGCAGGAGGAGTTCGGCACGCGGTGCGGTCAGTTCGGCGGCGCGGGCGCGCCCGCGCGCGGTGAGCGGTTCGTCGCCCGGGAAGGTCGTACTTGCGGTCGCCTTCGTCTCGGCATGGCACAGCAGGATCACTCGCACGCCGACATCCTGGCTGATCCGGTTGATTTCCGACACATTGACGCGGTCGGTGTCGCTGCCGTAATTTCGAGCGGCGCCTCGACGACGGGAAGCCGGTGGAAATCCGGTGCGGTCGCGCCACTGTGACCGGGGGAAATCCCGGGAGCCAGACCCCGGATCGAGGAGTGAGTACCGAGCGGGACGCGTTATCCCTAGGAGGCAACGGCAGATGGCGACACATTCGGTTCCGGCGACCCCCGCGGCACTTCCCGCGATCCCGATCCGCCAGGTCGCGCCATGGCTGATCTTCGCGGGCGTCATTCTGCTGCTCGCCATCTACTTCATTTCCTCCGAACAGGGTGCGCTGGCGATGTTCCCCGGCATGAGCGTGCACGAGTTCGTGCACGACGGCAGGCACCTGCTCGGCTTCCCCTGCCACTGAGCGGGGGACGAACTCCCATGGTCGGAAAACTTCTGGTCCGCGGGATGCTCGCGGGCCTGGTGGCCGGTGCGCTAGCGTTCGTGTTCGGGAAGCTGTTCGGCGAGCCCTCGATCGGTAACGCGATCGGGTTCGAGGAGGCGCACGCGAGCGAACCCGAGGGACCGGAACTGGTGAGCAGGGCCGTGCAGAGCGGGCTCGGGCTCGCCGTGGCCGTGATCGTGTTCGGCATCGCGATCGGGGGCATCTACGCGCTGGTGTTCGCCCTCGCGCATGGCCGGATCGGCACCACGACGGCGGGAGCGAGCGCGGTCAGCCTCGGTGTGCTCGGATTCTGCGTGGTGTACCTCGTGCCGTTCCTGAAATACCCGGCGAACCCGCCCGCGGTCGGGGAACCCGACACGATCGGGCAGCGCACCGGCGACTACTTCGGCATGATGCTCGCCTCGATCGTGTTCGCCGTCCTCGCGGTGGTGGCCTATCGTGCGCTGTGGCAGCGGCTCGGCGGTTACCCGGCGGGACTGCTCGCCGGGCTCGGCTACGTGGTGCTCGTCGCGGTCTGCGCCGCGTTGATGCCAGGAGTCGACGAGGTGCCGAAGGCGTTCCCCGCGGATACCCTGTGGAACTTCCGGGTCGCCGCGATCGGCACCCAGGCGGTGCTGTGGCTGGTGCTCGCGCTCGTGTTCGCACCGTTGGCCAAGCGGGTGCTGCAGGCCGCCCCGGAGCGCCCGCTCGCTGCCGTCCGCCAAGCGTGACCGGCGCGCCTGCCCGACCTCCAGCGGGCAGGCGCCCCGGTCCGGGAGATGTCCCGGATCCCGATCCCCGTTCGTCGGTGGGTTGACCCCGGAGAACGAGGAGAGGATCCGCCATGACCACGATCACCATCGCCCTGCCGACCACGGACCGGGTGCGCACCGCCGCCTTCTACCGGGCGCTCGGCTTCGAAACGTCGGGAGAACCGGCCGAGGACGGCCTGCCCGAGCCACTACGGTTCGCGCTGAACGAGCACACCGAGCTGATGTTCGCCCCGACCGGCGGCTTCGGCTGGGTGATCGGGAACGAACCGGTCGGTACCGGGGAAGCCAAGGAATGCGTGCTCGGGCTCGCGCTCGGTTCGCCTGCGGAGGTGGACGAGTTCGTCGAGCGCTCGCGGCGAGCGGGGGCCGGGGTGCTGATCGAACCGGGCAGACGCCTTGATCCGAACAGGTACGCGGCCACGACCACCGATCCGGACGGACACGCCCTGATGGCGACCGGCTAACTCGGCTCGGCCAGTTGGCGCAGCGCCTCGTCCAGGGCGAGCACCGAGTCCCGCTGCGTGGCGGGAAGCGTGTCGAGCCGTTCGGCGAGCACCTTGGCCTGGCTGTTGCCGAAGGTGCGCAGTTCCTCTCTGCCCTGTTCGGTGAGCACCACCTGGGTGGCGCGGCCGTCGTCGGGATCGGGCCGCCGGTCCACGAGTCCTTCGGCCTCGAGCCCGGCGACGACCATGGTGGCGGTCGGCTGCGAGCAGGGCACCCGCTCGGCGATGGTGCCGATGCGCAGTGGCCCCCACTGGTGCAGCTGGGTCAGCACGATGAGGGCGGTGGGCGAGGCGCGCCCACCGCCTGCCGCGTGCCGCAGGCTGCGTTGCAGCCGGTGCAGCGCGACAACGAGAGAGAGTGCACGCTCCTCGCTCACCGTCATGTGCTCATCTCTGTTCTCAGGTCGTCTTGATGGTCGGAGAGTACATGTCCATCCAGAGGGAGAGATCGAGTGCGCGCTCGAGAACCTTCCGCGATGCCTGATCGGTCTGCGGTTCCGTGTTCTCCACGGCCTTGCGCAGGGTGTCCGGGTCGATGAGGTCGAACACCTGGTGCGAGGGCTTGGCGAGCAGGTCCCCGCAGTGCTCCTTGAGCTTGATCGCGTACTTCGGGTCCTGGGTCGAGGGGTAGGGCGATTTCACCCGGTCCGCGACCGACTGCGGGAGCACGTCCGCAGCGGCGCCGCGCAGCAGGGACTTCTCCCTGCCGTCGTAGGTCTTGAGTGCCCACGGGGCGTTGTACACGTACTCGACGAGGCGGTGGTCGCAGAACGGCACCCGTACTTCGAGCCCGACCGCCATGGAGGCGCGGTCCTTGCGGTCGAGCAGGATGCGCACGAACCGGGTCAGGTGCAGGTAGCTGATCTTGCGCATCTGCCATTCGAGCTCGCTCTCCCCATCCAGGCGGGTGACCTCGCCGACCGCGGTGGCGTAGCTGTCCCGGATGTAGCCGGGCAGGTCGAGCACGTCGAGCAGCGAGCGGCGCAGCAGCGGGGCGTCGTCGCCGAGGTGTTTGAGCTGGGAGAGCCATGGGAAGGTGGTGCCCTTGCGCACTTCGGGGTCGAAGAACTGCTTGTAGCCGCCGAACACCTCATCGGCCGACTCACCGGAGAGCGCGACGGTCGAATGTTGCCGGATCGCCTTGAACAGCAGGTACAGCGAGGTGTCCATATCGCCGAGGCCGGTGGGGATGTCGCGGGCCTGGATCACCTTCGACCGGGCATCGGGATCCGCGAGCTGGTCCGAGTCGAGCACGATGTCCTGGTGCTCGGTCTTGGACTTCGCGGCCACGTCGTGCACGTACGGGGTGTCCGGGGTGGCCCGGAGCTCGTCGGCGATGAAGTTCTCGGTCTGGCCGACGAAATCGACCGCGAAGCTGCGCACCGACTTGCCCTCTTCGGCGAGTTGGTTGGCCGCGATCGCGGTCATCGCCGAGGAGTCGAGCCCGCCGGAGAGCAGGGTGCAGCGCGGCACATCGGAGATCAGCTGGCGGCGCACGATGTCGTGTAGCAGCTCGCGCACGTGGTCGACCGAGGTGGCCTGGTCGTCGGGGTGCTCGCGGGTCTGCAGGCTCCAGTACACGTGCTCGCGGATTCCGCCCTTGGCGACGGTGACCACGGTGCCCGGCTCGACTTCGCGCATGCCCTCCCAGATCGCGTGGCCCGGGGTCTTGATGAAGGCGAACATCTCGCGGATGCCGTCGAGGGTGACGGTGTGCTCGGCGAGCGGGTTGGCGAGGATGGCCTTAGGCTCGGAACCGAACAGCACTCCGTCGGCGGTGGGGTAGTAGTAGAACGGTTTGATGCCCATCCGGTCGCGGATCATGACCAGCTTGTCCTCGCGGCCGTCCCAGATGGCGAAGGCGTACATGCCGTTGAGCCGCTCCGCCATCGCCGGGCCCCACTCCAGGTAGGCGTGCAGCACGACCTCGGTGTCCGAATCGGTGCGCAGCTTGTGCCCGCGGGAGACGAGCTCGTTGCGCAGTTCGGTGAAGTTGTAGGTCTCGCCGGAATAGACCATGGCGACGCTGCCGTTCGGGGTGTCCACGCTCATCGGCTGGCGGCCACCGGGCAGATCGATGATGGCCAGCCTGCGGTGGCCGAGTGCGCCGTGCTTGTCGATCCAGGTTCCCCGGTCGTCGGGTCCGCGGCAGGCCATGGTCTCGGTCATCGCGTCTACGGTCGCCTGTTCCGCACGTAGGTCGCGATCGAACGCCACCCAGCCCGCGATTCCGCACATAGAGTCCTCCTTGACCGTTAATTGCATTAGCTAACTATGTAACAGCCATGATACGACCATGTGACAAGAGTGATAAGTGCTGTTTGTCGTCTTCCTCCGCACACGGAATGTGGTCACCGCTGGTCACCTGATCGCTACACCCGAACGTGTGAAACAGGCCACCAGTTTCGTCGCCCTGTGTGGCTGCTTTCGGGCCCGGCGAAACCGCCATCAAGATCGCGTCAATGGGATGCGGCATCGCGTCAAGAGCCCGTCATGCCCGCTGTCCGAGGGCTACGGATAGCGCACGCTTGCCTGGCGTCGTCCCGGATCCAGGGGATGCCAAGGGGAAAGGTGAGAAGGCATGGCCGACCTCGCGTACGTGGTGCTGCTGATCGCTGCGTTCGCCGTCCTGACACTGAGTCTTCGCGGGCTGGAGAAGCTATGAGCGAGCTTGCGAGCGAATCATCGATACAGCGTCACAACGAAGCACCGAGCTCCCCCAGGGAGCGAGAGCTATGAGTGGAGTCGGTGCCGTAGCGAACATTATCGGCGGGATTCTGGGGCTCGCCTTGATCGGTTACCTGGCTTTCGCGCTTCTTCGACCGGAGAAATTCTAGAAAATGTCGGACCTCTGGGCCGGTCTGTCGCAGATCGGCGTCCTTTTGCTGTGCCTTGCCGCCGCGTACAAACCGCTCGGCGACTACCTGGCACGCGTGTTCACCAGTGAGCGCCACTGGAAACTCGAGAGCGGCATCTACCGGGTCATCCGGGTCGATCCCGATTCCGGTCAGCGCTGGACCACTTATGCCGCCGGGGTGCTCGGGTTCTCCTTCGTCTCGATCGTGCTGCTGTACCTGTTGCAGCGGCTGCAGGCGATCCTGCCGCTGAACTTCGGCAGGGGAGCGGTGGATCCGGCGACCGCGTTCAACACGGCGGTCAGCTTCGTGACGAACACCAACTGGCAGTCCTACACGCCCGAAGAAGCCATGGGCCATGTGGTGCAGATGGTCGGGCTGACCGTGCAGAACTTCGTGTCCGCGGGCATGGGGATCTGCGTGGCCATCGCGCTGGTGCGCGGGTTCGTGCGGGCGAACACCGGCCGGATCGGCAACGTCTGGGTGGACCTGACCCGGATCTGTGTCCGGGTGCTGCTGCCGATCTCGTTCGTGTTCGCCATCCTGCTCGTGGCCGGTGGCGTGGTGATGAGCCTGAGCTCCGGGTTCACCTCCACCGGTATCGACGGGATGCAGCACACCACCGCGCTGGCCCCTGCCGCGAGCCAGGAGGTCATCAAAGAGCTCGGCACCAACGGCGGCGGGATCTTCAACGGAAACTCCGCGCATCCCTTCGAGAACCCGCAGGGCTGGACCAACCTGATCGAGATCTTCCTGATCCTGGTGATCCCGGTCAGCCTGACCCGAACCTTCGGGGTGCTCGTCGGCAGCCGCAAACAGGGCTACACCCTGCTCTCGGTCATGGGCGCCCTGTGGGGGCTGATGCTCGCGGTCATCTGGTGGGCCGAGTCGCACCCGAACGGACCGGCCGCACTGCTGGCGGGCGGGGCCATGGAAGGAAAAGAGTCCCGGTTCGGGATCGCGGGCTCCGCGTTGTTCGCCGGTTCCACCACCGGAACCTCCACCGGGGCGGTGAACGCCGCGCACGACTCGCTGACCGGTCTCGGCGGCGGTGGTGCCCTGCTGAACATGCTGTTCGCCGAACTCACTCCGGGCGGGGTGGGAACCGGGCTGTACTCGATCCTGGTCATCGCGATCATCGCGGTGTTCCTCGCCGGGCTCATGGTGGGGCGCACCCCGGAGTATCTGGGCAAGAAACTGGGGCGCAGGGAGGTCACCTGCTCGGCGATCGCGATCCTGGCGATGCCCGCGCTGGTGCTGCTCGGTTCCGGGATCGCGCTGTTGCTGCCCGGCATCAGGGCGACGATGACCAATTCCGGGGCGCACGGGCTCTCCGAGGTCCTCTATGCGTACGGATCGGCCTCGAACAACAACGGCAGCGCCTTCGCCGGGCTGACCGTCACCAATGACTGGTTCGAGGCGACGCTCGGCGTGGCCATGCTGTTCGGCCGGTTCGTTCCGATACTCGCCGTGCTGCGGCTGGCCGGGGCACTCGCCGCACAGCGCAAGACTCCGCCCTCGGCGGGCACCCTGCCCACTCAGGGGCCGATGTTCGCCTCGCTCGTCGGCGGGACCGTCGTCCTCGTCGCCGCACTCACCTTCGTTCCCGCGCTCGCGCTCGGACCCATCGCGGAGGCACTCGCATGACTATCACCGCTGTGTTGTCCCGATCGGACTTTCGCTGCGCTCCTCGCTCGCCGGGGCTCGCTGCGATGCTCACGAAAGGTCCGCTCTCATGACCATCACCAAAACCCCGGAGCCCGAAGTGGAACCCGTGCAGGCCAACGAAAAACCGGTCGCGCGCGCTTTCGGTCCCGCGCAGATCGCCAAGGCGGTCCCGGACGCCGTGGGCAGACTCGGCCCACGCCACCAGCTGCGCAATCCGGTGCTGTTCGTGGTGTGGATCGGCTCGGTGCTGGTCACCGTGTTCGCCATCGGGCAGCTGATCACCGGGAGCGGTCAGCCCGGTTTCTCCATCGCGGTGGCATTGTGGCTGTGGTTCACCGTGTTCTTCGCGAACGTGGCCGAGGCGGTGGCCGAGGGCCGCGGTAAGGCGCAGGCGGAATCCTTGCGCCGCACCAAAAAAGATACCGTCGCGCACAAACTCGCCGAGGACGGTTCGGTCACCGAGATTTCCGGAACGGATCTGGACATCGGGGATCACGTGGTCGTCGAGGCCGGGCAGGCGATCCCGGGCGACGGGGATGTCATCGAGGGCATCGCGACCGTGGACGAGTCCGCGATCACCGGTGAATCCGCGCCCGTCATCCGGGAATCCGGCGGTGACCGTTCTTCGGTGACCGGTGGGACCACGGTGCTCTCCGACCGGATCGTCGTGCGCATCACGACGAAGCCGGGCGAGTCCTTTGTGGACAAGATGATCGGGCTCGTGGAAGGTGCTTCGCGGCAGAAGACACCGAACGAGGTGGCGCTGACCATCCTGCTCTCGGTACTGACGATCATCTTCCTGCTCGCGGTGCTCGCGCTGCAACCGATGGCGGCCTACTCGGGATCCCAGCAGTCGGTGGTCACCCTGACCGCGCTGCTGGTCTGCCTCATCCCGACCACGATCGGCGCGCTGCTGTCTGCGATCGGGATCGCGGGCATGGACCGGCTGGTGCGGCGCAATGTGCTCGCCATGTCCGGGCGCGCGGTCGAGGCTGCGGGCGATGTGGACACGCTGCTGCTGGACAAGACCGGGACGATCACCTTCGGCAACCGGCAGGCGACCGAGCTCATCGCTTTCGGGGACGAACAGGCGCTCGCCGAGGCCGCGCGGCTTTCCAGTCTCGCCGACGAAACGCCCGAGGGGCGCAGCATCGTGGACCTGTGCGTGCAGCGCTACGGTCTCGCCGCCGAAGCGGGGGAGGCCGAACAGGACGGTGAGTTCGTGCCGTTCACCGCGCGCACCAGGATGAGCGGCATCGACCTCGGCGCCCGCCAGGTCCGCAAGGGGGCCACCGCCGCGGTGTGTGCCTGGGTCACCGAACACGGCGGCACCGTGCCGGACATGACACAAGCATGCGTGGACACGATCAGCGCCCAGGGCGGAACTCCCTTGCTGTGCGCGGAACTCGTGCACGGCCGCGCGGTGGTGCGCGGGGTGATCCGGCTCTCCGATGTGGTCAAACCGGGGATGCGCGAACGGTTCGCGGAACTGCGCGCCATGGGTATCCGCACCGTGATGATCACCGGGGACAACCCGTTGACCGCCAAGGCGATCGCCGAGGAGGCCGGGGTGGACGACTTCCTCGCCGAGGCCACCCCGGAGGACAAGCTCGCGCTGATCAGTCAGGAACAAGAGGGCGGGCGGCTGGTCGCGATGACCGGGGACGGCACGAACGATGCCCCCGCGCTCGCGAAGGCCGATGTCGGGGTCGCGATGAACACCGGGACCGCCGCGGCGAAAGAGGCCGGCAACATGGTCGACCTCGATTCGGATCCCACGAAGCTGATCGAGATCGTGCGGATCGGCAAGCAGTTGCTGATCACCCGTGGCGCGCTGACCACGTTCAGCGTGGCCAACGACCTCGCCAAGTATTTCGCGATCCTGCCCGCCATGTTCGCCGGGATCTATCCGCAGCTCGGCAAGCTGAACATCATGCACCTGGCCTCGCCGACCTCGGCGATCCTGTCCGCGGTGGTGTTCAACGCGCTGATCATCATCGGGCTGATCCCGCTCGCGCTGCGCGGGGTGAGCTACCGCGCGGTCTCCGCGACGAAACTCCTGCGCCGCAACCTGCTCGTGTACGGGCTCGGCGGGGTCATCACCCCCTTCGTATGCATCTGGCTGATCGACCTGGTCATCGGCCGACTGATTGGAGCATGAGCCAATGCGCTGGTTCACCTCTGTACTGCGGCAGACCGGGGCGGGGCTGCGGCTGCTGATCGTGCTCACCGTGATCCTCGGGATCTGTTATCCGCTTGCGGTGTACGGGGTTTCCCGGATTCCCGGCCTACAGTCGAACGCCGAGGGATCCCAGGTGAAACTGGACGGCCAGGTCGTCGGGTCCCGGCTGATCGGGATCGACCCGGTGGCGAAGAACCCCGCCGCGGACCCGTACTTCCACAACCGTGCTTCGGCCAGCGCCAAGGGCGCGCTCGGCCCGGCGGATCCGAGCACATCCGGGGGCTCCAACCTGTCCGGGGACAGCACCGAGCTGCGCGGACTGCTGCTCGAACGCAAGGAGGCCATCGCCGGGCGCGAGGGTGTCACCCCGGACCGGGTCCCCGCCGACGCGGTCACCGCTTCGGGTTCCGGGCTCGATCCGGACATCGGCCCGGCCTATGCCGAACTGCAGGCGCCCCGGGTCGCCCGGGTCAACCACCTCGACCCGGACGCGGTGCGGAGGCTGATCGCCGAGCACACCGCGGGCCGCCAGCTGGGAATGCTGGGCGCACCGACGGTGAACGTGCTGCAGCTCAACCTCGCGATCAAGAAGCTCGGAGGCAGCCATGGCCGATGATCGACGCCTTGCCGGTCATGGCTGTCGACCGGGTGCGGGTGTCCCGCGCGAAATTGCTGCACACTGAGTATCGTGACGGATTCGAAGCGGCGGGGTGAGCTGCGCATCTACCTCGGTGCCGCGCCGGGGGTCGGGAAGACCTTCGCCATGCTCGGCGAGGCTCACCGGCGCCATGAGCGCGGCACCGATGTGCTGGTCGGGCTCGTCGAGACGCACGGGCGGAAGAAGACCGCCGCGCTGCTCGACGGGCTCGAAGTGCTGCCCCGCAAGCAAATGCGCCACCGCGAACGGGAGTTCGGCGAGCTCGACGTGGAGGCGGTGCTCGCCCGCGCGCCCGAGGTGGTCGTCGTGGACGAGCTCGCGCACACCAATGTGGAGGGTTCGCGCAATCCCAAACGCTGGCAGGACATCGAGGAACTGCTCGAGGCCGGGATCGACGTGCTGTCCACGGTGAACGTGCAGCACCTGGAGAGCCTCAACGACGTGGTCACCACGATCACCGGGGCTCGCCAGCAGGAGACGGTCCCGGACGAGGTGGTGCGTGCCGCCGAACAGGTCGAGCTGGTGGACATCACCCCGGAGGCGCTGCGGCGGCGGCTCGCGCACGGCAACGTCTACTCGGCCGAGCGCATCGACGCGGCGCTGGGCAACTACTTCCGGCCGGGAAACCTGATCGCGCTGCGCGAGCTGGCCCTGCTGTGGGTCGCCGACCAGGTCGACGTGGCGCTGCAGCGGTACCGCGAACAGCAGAGCATCACCGAGACCTGGGAGACCCGCGAGCGCGTCGTGGTCGCGGTGACCACCGGCCCCGAATCGGAGACGCTGCTGCGGCGCGCGCGCCGGATCGCGAACCGCGCGGGCGGGGAACTGCTCGCGCTGCACATTCTGCGCGGGGACGGGCTCGCCGGAGCGGATCCGCGCGCGGTGGCCAAGGCCCGCAAGCTCGCCGACGAACTGGGCGCGAGCTGGCACACCCTGGTCGGGGACGATGTGCCGAGCGCACTGCTCGAATTCGCCCGCGGGGTCAATGCCACCCAGCTGGTCGTGGGCACATCCCGGCGCTCCCGGCTGGCGCGGCTGCTGGACGAGGGGATCGGCGCCACCGTGGTCCGCGAGTCCGGCACGATCGACGTGCACATGGTCACCCATGCCGAGGCGGCACGCGGGCTGCGTAATCCGTTCACCCGCAGCCCACTGTCCCGCACGAGGCGGATCCTCGGCTGGGTGCTCGGCCTGCTCGCTCCCTGCGCGGTGACCGGCGGCGGGATCGCACTGGCCAGCACGCTCGACATGTCCACCAATGTCGCCGGGTTCGTACTGGCCACGGTGGTCGTGGCGCTGGTGGGTGGGTTAGGCCCGGCGCTGCTCTCCGCGGTACTCGGCGGGCTGCTGCTGAACTGGTTCTTCGTGCCCCCGGTGAGCACCCTGACCATCTCCACCCCGGAGAACCTGATCACCCTGATCACCATGCTCGTGGTCGCCCTGCTCGTAGCCCTCGTCGTGGACCGGGCGGCGCGGCGGGCGACCCAGGCGGCCAGGGCCCGCACCGAGGCCGCGCTGCTCGCCTCTTATGCGCGGGTGATGATGCGCCCCGATCCGCTGCCACGGCTGCTGGCCAAGATCGTGGAGAACTTCGGCCAGGATTCGGCCGCGCTGCTCGAACGCGGTGGCGGCGGCTGGACCTGTGTCGCCTCCACCGGGGACAACCCGTGCAGCGCGCCGGACACCGGGGATGTCGAGGTCAAGGTCACCGACGAAGTCAGCCTTTCGTTGCGCGGCAAGGCTTTGCAGGCCCGCGACCGGGGCACCCTGGAGACCGCGGCCGGGCAGGCGCTGCTGGCCCTGCGCCAGCAGCGGATGGCCGCGGAGGCCGCCGAGTCGAGGCGTAACGCGGAGGCCACCGCACTGCGCACCGCACTGCTCTCCGCGGTCGGGCACGATCTGCGTACCCCGCTGACCTCGATCAAGGCCTGCATCGGCAGCCTGCGGGATCCCGAACTCGCGCTGTCGGAGGCGGACACCGGGGAACTGCTCGCCGCGATCGAGGAGTCCACGGACCGGCTGACCGCGCTGGTGGGGAACCTGCTCGACTCCTCGCGGATCGCGACCGGGGCGGTGACCGTCCAGTCCAGGGCGATCGGCTTCGACGAGATCGTGGCCAGGGCCATGGCCGGGATCGACGAGCGGCACCTCGTGTCCACACACGTCGCCGAATCGCTTCCGCCGGTGCAGGCCGATCCCGGGCTGCTCGAGCGGGTGGCCGCCAATGTCATCGACAACGCGCTGCGGCACGGCCGTGGTACGGCGCACGAAGGGGACCCCGTCGTCGAGGTGCGGGCCAGCGAGCACGCGGGGGAGGAGCAGCTGCGCATCATCGACCACGGTCCGGGGATCCCCAAGCACGCCAGTGAAGAACTGTTCGCGCCGTTTCAGCGGCTCGGCGACCGGGACTCCAGCAGCGGGGTCGGCCTCGGTCTCGCCGTGGCGCGCGGCTTCACCGAGGCGATGGGTGGCAGCATCCGGGCCGAGGACACCCCGGGCGGTGGGCTCACGGTCGTGATCGCGCTGCCGGTCGCTGCGGTATCGAACGAGCAGAGCGCGGCCGAACAGGTCTCGCGGGAGAGGGAGCCCAGGTCATGACAACCACGGTGCTGGTGGTGGACGACGAGCCGCAGATCCTGCGCGCGCTGCGGATCAACCTCACGGCACGCGGATACACGGTGCTCACCGCGGCGGACGGGGCCACGGCCCTGCGCGCGGCCGCGGACGGCAAACCCGATGTGGTGGTGCTCGATCTCGGCCTGCCCGATCTGGACGGCGCGGAGGTGATCGAGGGCATCCGGGGCTGGACCAGTATCCCGATCCTGGTGCTCTCCGCACGCACCGATTCCGGGGACAAGGTCGCCGCGCTCGACGCGGGCGCCGATGACTACGTGACCAAACCCTTCGGCATGGACGAACTGCTCGCCCGGCTGCGTGCCGCGGTGCGCAGGGCGGCGACCGCGCCCGCGGAGGGGGAGCAGGCGGTGATCGAGACCGCGAGCTTCACCGTCGACCTGGTGCGCAAGACCGTGCACCGGGACGGCACCGAGGTGCACTTGACCCCCACCGAATGGGGCGTGCTCGAGGTTTTGACCCGCAACCGCGGCAAGCTCGTCGCGCAGAAACAGTTGCTGCAGGATGTGTGGGGACCCGCATACGCCACCGAATCGCATTACCTGCGCGTCTATCTCGCGCAGCTACGCCGCAAGCTCGAACCGGAACCGGCGCGCCCGCGTCACCTGCTCACCGAGCCGGGAATGGGCTACCGCTTCCAGCTCTAGTTCTCGGGCAACGTGCTCGCGCTGCCGCCCGGGTCCGAGGTGCTGGTGTGCGTCGGAGGCGAGCTCGTTTCCGAGGTGGGCGGCGTGGTGTGCGTCGGGATCGGGCTCGCCGTCCAGGTCGGGCTGCTCGGCGGATCCGTCGTCGGGCGGCTCGTCGGCTGGGTCGGTTGACTCGTCGGCGGGGTCCACGGCGGCGGAGCAGGCCGGTTGCCTCCGGGCCTGCCGGGGTTGTCCGGGGAACCGGGCTGATTGGTGGAGGTGGTCGTGGACCCGTCCGGCGCGGTGCGGGTGGTGACCGTGGTGACGGTGCCGTCCGGGTTCGGGTGCATCGCGACGACGACCATCGAACCGTCCGGGGCGCGCTTGGTCGTGGTGGCCGGGGCGGTCATGCCCTGGGTCGCCTGGCCGTTCGGGGACTGGAACCGCTGGTGCGCGTCGTCCTGCTGGGTGCCCGGCTGGACCGCGGCCACGTTCTTGCCCGGCTCGTCACTGTTCCCGACCAGACCGGCCACCGCGGCACACAGGGTGGCCACGGCGACCCCGGACATGGAAAGCAGTGCCCATGGCCGGGACCCGGCCGACGCGGCCGGTGGAGCCTGTTCCGCGCGAGAATGGGGATTGCTCATGAGCTGTCACTCCTGACGGGCTGATAGAGCCGGGGGAACTTTATCATTTGCCATATGGGCGAAAAATCCGGCAAGCCGAATGGGCCCGCGCGCCTGACCGCGTGGGTCCGCGGGACAGTACAGGGGGTCGGTTTTCGCTGGTGGGTGCGCTCGCGGGCGCTCGAGCTCGGGCTCGTGGGCAGTGCGGCCAACCTGCGGGACGGGCGGGTCGAGGTGATCGCCGAGGGTGCGGTTCCCGAGTGCGAACGGCTGCTCGCCCTTCTGGAGGGTGGCGCCTCGCCGGGCCGGGTCGCCGGGGTGAGTGCCCGGTGGAGCGAGCCGCACGGTGGGATCACCGGTTTCGTCGAACGATAGCGCGTCGAACGGTATGGTCTCTCGAACCGCTGGGCACAGCCGTCACAGCAGCCCCAGCAGGCTCATATACCACGGTCTCGACCGGGTTCATCGGCGCGACACGCGGTGCGGTGCGCGGTCCGCGCGGCTGGCGCGGGTACCCTTCCTCGAGGAGTCGAAACCGGGGAGGCCGTGCACATATGCACCTCAAGAGCTTGACGCTGAAGGGCTTCAAGTCCTTCGCCTCGGCCACGACACTGCGCTTCGAGCCGGGGATCACCTGCGTGGTCGGCCCGAACGGATCGGGCAAGTCGAACGTCCTCGACGCGCTGCGCTGGGTGATGGGCACCCAGGGCGCCAAGGACCTGCGCGGCGGGAAGATGGAGGACGTCATCTTCGCGGGCACCGCGGGCAAGGCCCCGCTCGGGCGCGCCGAGGTCACGCTCACCATCAACAACAACGACGGCGCACTGCCCATCGACTACACCGAGGTCTCGGTGACCAGGCGGATGTTCCGCGACGGGGCCAGCGAGTACGAGATCAACGGCAACTCCTGCCGGCTGATGGATGTGCAGGAACTGCTCTCCGACTCGGGTATCGGGCGCGAGATGCACGTGATCGTCGGCCAGGGGCAGCTCTCCCAGATCCTCGAGTCCAAGCCGGAGGGGCGCAGGGCCTTCATCGAAGAGGCCGCGGGTGTGCTCAAACACCGCAAGCGCAAGGAAAAGGCGCTGCGCAAGCTCGAGGCCATGGAGGCGAACCTCAATCGGCTCAACGATCTGACCGCGGAACTGCGCCGTCAGCTCAAACCGCTCGGTAAACAGGCCGAGATCGCCCGCAAGGCGCAGACCGTGCAGTCCGAGCTACGGGATGCCAAGCTGCGCCTGTACGCCGATGATCTGGTGACCCAGCGCGAAGACCTGCGCAAGGAACAGGCCGACGAGCAGCAGGCCCGGCAGCGGCGCGGCGAGGTGGAGCAGTCGCTCGAGGTCGCCTCCTCGCAACAGGCCGAGCTGGAGACCGCGCTCGAGGCGGACGCACCGAAACTCAACGCGGCACAGGACACCTGGTACCGGCTCTCCGCGCTCGCGGAACGGTTGCGCGGCACCGTGCGGCTCGCCGAGGAACGCCATCGGCACCTGTCCGCCGAGCTGGATTCCCCGTCCGGGCAACGGGATCCGGAGGAACTGGAGGCCGAGGCCGAACAGGTCGCCGAACAGGAGGCCGAACTGGCCGAGGCGGTGACGGAGGCGCGGGAGGCACTCGCCGAGGCCACCGAGCGGCGCACCGAACTCGAACGCGAGGCGCAGGCCGCGGAGAAGGCACACATGGCCGCGGTACGCGCGGTCGCGGACCGGCGTGAGGACATGGCCCGGCTGTCCGGGGAAGTGGAAACCTTGCGCGGCAAGGTGACCGCGACCGAGGAGGAGGGCGAGCGGCTGGCTGCGAACCTCGCCGAGGCGCGGGAACGGGCCGAGGCCGCGGCCGAGGAACTCGCCGAGGCGGACCAGGACGGCACCGAAACCGAGGAGTCCGACGACGGGCTGCGGGAACGGCGCCAGCAGGCCAAGGAAGCGCTCGAGGCAGCGACCGCGCGGGTCGAGGAACTCACCGCGGCCGAACGCGTCACCGAACGGGAGATGGCCTCGGAGAAGGCACGCGTCGACGCGCTCTCCATCGGTCTGTCCACAAAGGACGGCGCTGGTGCGCTGCTCGGTGCGGGCGACCGGGTTCCCGGGCTGCTCGGCAAGGTGGCCACGCTGCTCACTGTGGAACCGGGCGCCGAGGTCGCGCTCGCCGCGGCGCTGGGCAAGGTCGCCGAGGCGGTGGCCGTCGCCTCCGGGCAGGACGCGATCAGCGCGCTCGAACTGCTCCGCTCCGAGGATCTGGGCCGGGCCGGACTGCTGATCGGTGGGGCCGGATCCGCGCAAGTGCAACGGATCGCGCTTCCCGAGGGAGCTCGGTACGCCGCCGATCTGGTCACCGCACCCGAATCGCTCGCGAAAGCAGTGCGGCACGCGCTCGAGAACGTGGTCGTGGTCGCCGATCTGGGCCAGGCGCGCGGTATCGTGGCGGACCACCCGGAGCTGTCCGCGGTCACCGCTGATGGCGATGTGTTCGGCGCGCAGTGGGCGATCGGTGGTGTGGAAGGAAAACAGAGCACCATCGAGATGCAGGCCGCGGTGGACGAGGCCAAGGCCAGGCTCGCCGAACACGAGGCGGCCAAGCAGGAGACCGCGGCCGCGCTCGAAGGAGCGCAGGCCGAACAGCGTTCCCGCCGCGAAGAGGTCAAGGCCGCCGAGGACGCGCTCGGGGAGGCGCGGGTGCACGCCGCGCGCGCCGCCGAGGTACGCAACGGGCTGCGCCAGACCGCCTCGCGTGCGGCGGCCGAGGTGCAGCGGCTGACCGAACAACGGGACCGCATCGAGGGATCCAGGGCCACGGCACTGGAGAAACTCGCCGAGGTCGAGGAACGCTACAAGGCGGCCCAGGACGCCGAACCACTCGAGGCGGAGCCGGACACCGAGGAACGCGATCGCATCGCGGAAGCGCTCAACGCGGCCCGTCAGTCCGAAGTGGACAGCAGGCTGAACCAGCGCACCGCGGAAGAGCGACACCGTGGTGTGCAAGGAAAAGCGGACCAGCTGCTGCGTGCCGCCCGGGCCGAGCGGGAGGCGCGGGAGCGTGCCCAGCGGGTCGCGCGCGCCCGCGCGGAGGGCGCGCGGATCGCGTCCCTCGTGGTGAGTGGTGGCCAGACCGCGATCGAGCGCATCGAGGTGTCCCTGGCCCGCGCCGCCGAGGAACGCGATATCGCCAAGCAGGCGCGCGCCGAACGCGAGGCGGAGCTGAACGCGGTCCGCAACCAGGTCCGCCAGCTCACCAGCGAACTCGACAAGCTCACCGATGCCGTGCACCGCGACGAGGTGCTGCGCGCCGAGCAGCGGCTGCGCCTCGAACAGCTGGAAGCCAAGATCACCGAGGAATTCGGTATCGGGCTCGAGGATCTGGCCAACGAATACGGCCCCGCGGCCCCGGTTCCGCCGAACGCCACCGAGGTCGCCGAATACGAGGCGGCCAAGGAACGCGGCGAGGATGTCGTCGCGCCCCAGCCGGGACCCTACGACCGGGAGACCCAGCAGCGCAGGGCGAAGCGCGCGGAAAAAGACCTCGCCACCCTCGGCAAGGTCAACCCGCTCGCGCTCGAGGAATTCGCCGCCCTCGAGGAACGGTACAAGTTCCTCTCCACTCAGCTCGAGGATCTCAAGGCGACCCAGAGCGATCTGCTCACCGTGGTCAAAGAGGTCGACGAGAAGATCCTCGAAGTGTTCACGACCGCCTACGAGGATGTCGCCCGCGAATTCGAGACCGTGTTCGCCACGCTGTTCCCCGGTGGTGAAGGGCGGATGATCCTCACCGAGCCCGACGACATGCTCACCACCGGAGTGGACGTGGAAGCCCGGCCGCCCGGCAAGAAGATCAAGCGGCTCTCGCTGCTCTCCGGCGGGGAGAAATCACTCGTCGCGGTCGCCATGCTGGTGGCCATCTTCCGCGCCCGGCCCTCGCCGTTCTACGTGCTCGACGAGGTGGAGGCCGCGCTGGACGACACCAATATGCGCAGGCTCATCGGGCTGCTCGAGGAACTGCGTGGCGCCTCGCAGCTGATCATCATCACCCACCAGAAGCCGACCATGGAGATCGCCGACGCGCTCTACGGGGTCAGCATGCAGGGCGACGGGATCACCAAGGTCATCTCGCAGCGTTTGCGGGACACGGACAAACAGGCCGGCTGAACACATGCGGCTGGCGGCTCGTACCACCGTGGAGCAGAGCCCCGGCACCGTGTGGGCATTTCTGGCCGACCCGTCGACCGCGTCGTCCTGGGACGCGAGCATCGCCGAGGTCATTCCCAGCTCGACCGGCGCACCCGCGGTCGGCTGGGAGGCGGAGACCCTCTCACCACGGGGTAAGCGGCAACGCTTCCGTATCCCGCACTACGAGGACGGCCGGTTGCTGAGCTTCGTCCTGCTGGACGACCCGACGTTCGATCACGCCGAACTGAGCTTCCTGCTCGAACCGGCCGGTGCGGGGACCCGGATCGTGCACATCATCGAGGGGCGGACCCGCAACCGCGCGCTCGGGTTCGTGCTGACCGTGGTCGGCAGACGCGCGCTCGCCCGCGATCCGAGCAGGCTGCGCGCGACGCTACGTCGGCTGCCGACCGATCCCTGAGCCCTACGCGCGGATGACCCCGTCGCGGGCTTCTTCCATCCCCTTCACGGCGAGCCGGTCCGCGCGTTCATTGCCGGGATCGCCCGCGTGTCCCTTGACCCAGTGCCATTCCACGTCGTGCTCGCCGACCGCCGCGTCCAGGCGCTGCCAGAGGTCGGCGTTCTTCACCGGTTTGCGTTCGCTGGTCTGCCATCCGTTGCGGCGCCAGCCGTGGATCCAGGAGGTGATCCCGTTGCGGACATAGCTGCTGTCGGTGTAGAGGAGCACGGTGGACCGCCGGGTCAGGCTCTCCAGCGCCATGATGGGCGCGGTGAGCTCCATCCGGTTGTTCGTGGTCGGTTCGGCCTGCCCGCCGTAGAGCTCTTTCTCGTGCTCGCCGTACCGCAGCAGGGCGCCCCAGCCGCCGGGACCGGGGTTCCCGCTGCACGCCCCGTCGGTATGGATCACCACTGCTTCGGATTCCGCTGCCACGCGTGCATGGTAGCCGGGTGGTCCCGCGCGCCCATTGCGGCACAGTGACCGTCACGGGTTCCTGTGCGGTGTCATTGCTCGGCGGGCGCGACGGGGTCGGCAAGTCCTCGGTGGCCGTGGAGGTCTCCGCGCGATTGCGGCACCGGGCAGTGGCGCACTGCCTGCTCGAAGGTGCATCCGGCACCGCCCGGAGACCCGGATCACGCGCCGATCACCGAACGCGACCTTCGCCGCGATCCGGCGCAACTACGCCGGGCCCGGCCACCGGAAGCTGGTGTACTGCAACACCGCCAGCCTGCTCGATGCGCCGATGCTCCCGCGGGGAACGCCTGCGGCGCCGCGGCGGTCAGAGAGCTCGACCGGACGGTGCCCGCCGGGACCGTGCGGATACCCACCGATGGGTGCACCGTCTCTTGGATCGCGGAGCGCGCGATCGCCGCCACCGGCTGGTAGCCGCCCGCGAGCTTGGTATCCTTGACCTGTTCGTATTCGCTTGGGGTGGATTTTCGTGGGGTGCCGAGGTGTCGTGGATCAGTGACGGGCTCGCCGCGCTCGGTGGGCTTCCGGTCCCGGTACTGCTCGCCGTGGCGTTCGTGGCCAGCTTCGCCGAGTCCGGTCTCGGCGTGGGCATGTTGCTGCCCGGCGAGACCGCGGTCCTGATCCTCGGCGCGAGCGCGCGGGACACGGTGCTGCTGGCCGCGCTGTTCGTGATCGTGGCCATCGGTGCCTGCGCGGGGGATCACATCGGCTACCTGCTCGGGCGCCGCTACGGGCGGCGGATGCGCGAGACCAGGATCGTGCACAAGCTCGGGGTCGAGCACTGGGACCGCGCCGTGGACACGCTGCGCCGGCGCGGGGCGCTGGCGATCGTGCTGACCAGGCTGCTGCCGATCGTGCGTACCTTCACCCCGGCCGCGGCGGGCGTTGCCGGGATGCCCTATCGCCGGTTCCTGCCCGCGTCGCTGCTCGCGGGTCTGCTCTGGTCGGCGGTGTACGTGTTCGCCGGGGCCGCGGCCGGTGCCTCGATCCACGCCGTGGAGCGGTTCATCGGCAACGCGGGCTGGATCGTGTTTGCGGCCCTTGCGGTGATCTTGCTCGCGGTGCTGCTGTGGCGCAGGCGCCGCAAGTGCGCGGCCGAACCGGATGCCACCGAGCGCGAGCTCGACCGGGTCGCCGACCGAGAGCATTGATTAGGTTAGCCTAACCTTGCAAATCTCTTGGCGTCTGGGTTCAATGGACGGAATGCGGGAGCTCGCCGGAATCCGCCGGGTGGCCGAGCACTTCGGTCTGCCGGCCTCGACGTTGCACTACTGGGAACGCCGCGGACTGATCACGCCGCACCGGCGCGTGGCAGGGCGTTACTACGACACCGAACAGCTCTACCGGATCGCGCTCATCAAGAAGTGGCGCGAGACCGGGCTGCTCGGCATCGAGGAGATCGCCACGCTGCTCACCGGTGCACCCGGCCGGAGCGCCCTCATCGGGGAGCGGATGCGGGTGATCGAGCAGCGGATCGCCGAGCTCGAACGGGCCCGCGGCTACCTCGCCGAACTGCGTGGCTGTCCCTGCGAATCGGGCCTCGAACGCTGCCCGGCCTTCCGCGAGAGCACCGAAATCCCCGCCTGACCCCTGATACGATCGCCGTCGCCTACGGGACGAGGGGGTTCGTGCATGGTCGACGTTGTCGAGGTTGTTGCGAGCGAGGCAGTGAAGTGGGTCTTGCCCATTCCGGCGCGCGGGCTGCGGAGCGAACTGCTCCGGTTGTATCGAGTGTTGCGCTCCCGCAAGGACGCGATTCCCACTCTTCGGGACGTCCGCGCGGTGCTCGAACTCGCCCGTCGCGATCGTGCTTTTCGTTCGGAACTGGTCCAAACCGTGGCCATGCTGAACGCCGGTTCGATTGCTCATGGTGCCCCGCAACCAAACCCGGCATCCCGTGTTCATCGCCGGTACCTGGAGAATCCGCCGCTGGACGGGCCGAAACTGATCGCCGGACCGCACGGCTGCGGGGCGACCGAACTGGCCCGCCAGCTCGGCGCGGCCGTCGCGGACCGGTTCCCGAACGGCCGCGTGGAGGTCGACCTCGCCCGGTTCCGGTCCGGCGACGTCCTGGATCTCGCGGGCGTCATGCAGTACGTGCTGCGCCGGTTCGGTGTGGACGCGGGAGCACTCGCGGTGGACGATGCGCGGCTGGCCGAACAGCTGGCCTCGGCGCTGGCCACCCGGCAGTGCGTGATCATCCTGGACAACGTCATCGCGGCGAGCGAGATCGAGATGTTCACCCCGTTCCGGACGAGCCTGCTGCTGATCACCACCACGTCCTGCCCGAGCAGGGATCTGCGGGTACTGGACCCGAACCCGATCCGATTGCGCCGCCTGGATCCGGCAGGTGCGCAGGAACTGCTCGGCGACTACTGTGGCGCGGTCCGGCCCGCCGAGGAACCTGAGGCGAGCAGCGCACTGGTCGCGTTGTGCGAGGGATTGCCGGAGGCGCTGCGCGAAGCAGGGCTCAGCCTGGCAAAGCGGGCGGGCGAGCCGCAGCCCGTGGGGAGACTGCTCGCCGCGTACAGAAAGAGCGGAGTCGTCGATGCCGAAGGCGTGATCCAGGAATCCGTCCGGCGCACGATCGACGCCCTGGATGCACGGATCGCCCGCGCGGTCGCCCTGCTCGCGGAGTTCCCCGGCGGCCGGTTCACCCGCGAGACCGCGACCGCTTATCTGGGCGCGGGAACCGATTTCGAGGCGGTACTCGCGGCGCAGCTGACCACGCCGGACGGGAACGGGCATCGGGTGCGGCGACTGGTCGGCGAGTATCTGCCGAAACCACCGGACGGGGCAGGCGAGGCGGCCTTCGCCGCGCTGCTGCGTCATGTGCGGGACAACGCCGTCGCGGCCGACTGCCAAGCGGATCGCCTGCGCGTGTACGAGGACGCCCGGGCCGGGACCTGGTCGCGGCCCGAGGACCCGTTCGACTGGCTGGACGAGCACCTGGGACTGATCGGTGCCCTGGCCCGCGAAGGACGTGAACGCGGCTATCACCGGGAGGTGTGCCAGCTCGGTGGCGCGGTCGAGATCCTGGTCAATCAGCGTTGGCGCTGGCGTCAATACGCGGAGATCGCCGAATGCGTGGTGCGCGCCGCGCTCGCCGATCCCGGACAGCGCGCCACTCAACTGGCGCGCGCCTATTCGCTGCGCGCCAAGGCGTACTACCTCGTCCGGGTGTTCGAGCCCGCACAGGCCGATCTGGAACAGGCATCCCGCTACGCCGGGGCCGCCAACCTGCCGCGGCTGAGCGCCTCGGTCGCCGAATTCCGGAGCCGGTATTGGGAAGAACGGTTCGACGCGGGGTGGACCCGGGGCCTCGATGAGGCGATCCGCTGGATGCGCGCGGCCGTCGCCATCGACGGGCAACTGGGCGACCCTGTCGCCCTTGGCATTCATCTGCGGATGCTCGCGGTGATGCTGGTCAAAGCGGGGCAAGTGGACGAGGCGCTCGACCAGGCGAACGAGGCCGCCAGGTACGCCGAAGGGCGCAATCTGGGGCGGGCGCACATGGCCGCCGCCCGCGCCTACCTGGCGCTCGGGGACACCGCCACGGCACGCACCCGGCTCGGCGAGGCGGATCAGTTGCTACGTCGGCTCGGTGCCGAGCAGTACGTCTGGGAACTGCGGGAGCTGGAGGCGCGGCTGCTCGTGGCCGAGGGCGCGCTCGACGCGGCGCGCGAAGCCTGGGGCAGCCTGCTGGACGAGGCCAACCGGAGCGCGCACCCGCGCCGCGACGACTACTTCACCGAACTCTGCTCGTTACCCGCACCGTCCGCTCGCCGATGGCTATGACCCTGGTAGTCGTGGCGCTGCCCAGATAGACCAGGCTCGCGGCGAGCAGCGGATCGGCCCGCAGACTCAGTTCCCGTTCCTCACCCGCGCGGTCCCTGGTCAGGCAGACCGTGTCCGAGATCCGGGCTGCGGCGACATGGGCGGCGGGCCAGCGGCGCAGCATCGCCTCGGCCCATTCGCTGAACGGTTCGGGCTCGTGCAGTTCGGTGAACACGATCGCCGCCCCGGACAGCTGGCGCAGGCTCGCCCGGGTGGCGTGCGCGGCGAGGTGGCGGTATTCGAGCCGGTGCCCGGTGTCCGTCGCGGGAAACCGGATCAGCTCTACGGTTTCGCCGTGCGGGCGCGCGCCGATGACGAAGGCGGAAACCGGTGCGGGCGGGGGGGCCGGGGTCGGAAGGGGAGCGAATTCCGCCTCCTGCCCGGGTTCGGCGAGCCGCAGCCGCCGGTAGAGCAGGCCGCGCAAGGCGGCGGCGGAGCTCCCGGCGACGGCCGCCTCGACCACGTTCCGATACCGGCCCGGCCGGTGCTCGTCCATCGCGCGCCGCAGCTGTGTGTGCAGCGGGCGGTCCGGCTCCAGCCGGGGCGCCCGTTCGGCGAGTGCGGCCATCGGGGATCCGGGAACGGTGCTCGCGGCCGGGCGCCCGGCGAGCAGCAGCGGGCGGTCGAGTGCCGCCGCGTACAGCGCGAGGGAGCCCTCGTCCGCCAGCACGCACGAGGCCGCGATGAGCGCGGCCTGCCATCCCGCGGCCGGGGTGACGAGGCGAAGCCCGGCTGCTCGCGCCGTGGCCAGCCAAGTCCGCAGCTGCCAGGGGCCGTGTGCCGAGGTGATGCCCGGATGCAGGGCCGCGCACACCGCGAACTCGTCCACCGGAAGCTGCGCGAGCAGCTCGGTGAACAGTCCGGGATCGGTGCCGAGCAGGGAATCCGGCCCCCAGGTGGACACCACGGTCAGCAGCGGGCGGTCCGCGCCGCCGAAGGCCTCCCGGAACGCCTCGAAGCGGTGAGTGTTCGCGAGCAGCCGGTCGAGGCAGGGATCGCCGACGACCTCCGCGCGCCGCGCCACATCCGGGCCGATCCGGCGCAGCTCCTCGAGCTGATCGTGATGGGACAGCGCGATCGTATGATCGCAGCCGCGCAGCCGCTCCGGATGGAGACCGGCCACGACCGTGGTTCCCGGATAGTACTTCTGGAACCCGATCCCGTGCGGGAACAGGATTCCCGGCCCGTCGAGCAGGTGCAGCCGGTCGTTCTCGCTCGCCGCGAGGACCAGATCGAACCGGGTGCGGATGGCCTGTTCCCAGGGCAGTACCACGACGCCGAGTTCGTGCAGGAAATCGCGCACCCCGGAACCGAACACCGCCGAGTTCTGCTCATCACAGGTGAACACCACCTGGATCCGGTGATCGTCCTCCAACAATGAGAGCACATCGAGCAGCCGGGTGCCCGCGGTGACCGTGCGGACCACCACCAGCACCGTGCGCGTGAACCCCACGGTCAGCCAGCGGTCGAATTCCCTGCCGACAGGCAACTTCGGCCAAAAACGGTCAGAGGGGGTTAGCCCTTCGGTCATCGCGCCCCTCGCCGTTTCAGCGGCACCGCGTGCGCCGAGACGACACCCATGAGGGTGAGAGTACGGTCATCGGCTCAATCGGTCCGCACCCTGGTCGGTTTCGCGATCACGGGTTGCTGTTCGTTGCGGTATTCCACGCTGGCGCGATGGACGCGGACGAGCTACGACGCGAAGCCGGCGAATTCTTCGATACCGAGGATCGTATCGGCGATGATGACCGGGTGGGGCGGCATCGCGCTCACGGGCACTGACTCACCAGCCGCGTTCGCGCCACTCCGCCAGTTTCGGCCGCTCCGCCCCGAGCGTCGAGTCGTCGCCGTGCCCCGGGTAGAACCAGGTGTCGTCGGACAGCTCGCCGAACACCCGCGCCTCGAGGTCGTCCATCAGGCTGGCGAAGTCCTCGGGGCTCGTCGTCTTTCCTGGCCCACCGGGGAACAGCGAGTCCCCGGTGAACAGGTGCCCGTGGCCCTGCGGATCCCGGTACAGCAGCGCGATCGAGCCCGGCGTGTGCCCGCGCAGGTGGATGACCGACAGGCTCGACTCGCCGAACCGGACGGAGTCGCCGTGCTCGACGAGGAAGTCCGGCGGAACCGGCAGCGGCTCGGAGTCGGCGGGGTGCGCCACGGTGTTCGTGCCGTACGCCCCCGCGGTCGCCCCGAGCGCCTGCCAATGGTCGGGGTGCTGGTGCGTGGTGACGATGGTGCGCAGATCGGGACGGGAGTCCCCGGAACCGATCAGATCGGAGAGCCGCTGCGGATCGTTGGCCGCGTCGATGAGCAAGGCCTCATCACTGGCTTTGTCGATGAGCAGGTAGGCGTTGTTGTCCATGGGCCCGACGGAGAGCTTGGTGATGCTGATCTCGGCGAGCTCGCGTTTCGCGGGGGCACCGCCCGGCTCCACATGCCCGGTGTAGCTGTTCACAGGCGGGACTTTACCGGTCACTTCAGCCAGCCGGACAGGGCCGGGATCTCACCGGAGAGCGCGGATCCGTCCGTGCGGCCGGTGAGCCAGGCGATCAGTTCGGCCGGTGTCCCGGTGATCTCGTACTCGGTGGGCGCGGTGCCGATGGCGTGCTCGCGGGTACCGCTCTCGGCGGTGGCGTGCAGCAGCATCGACGGGGCCTCGGGGAGGCTCTTGTAGGTCAGCGCGACATAGCTCAACACCAGGTCGAGGGTTTCCTCGCCGAGGTCGGCGTAGTCCGCGAAGCGGTGCCCGAGGTCGAGGTCGACCAGATGCACGAACAGTTCGGTGACCCGCATCCACGGGACGAGGTGCCCGCCGAGTTCCACGCCCTGGCGGCTGGTGGCCGAACCCGACCACGCGGAGTCGGGCATCGCGGCGGCCGCGGTGCGGAACCGGCCGGAGGCGGCGAGATGATCCTCCTTGATCACCTGCGCCAGCCGCTGCGCGCCCTCGTCGATATCGGCGTCCCGGTCCTCATCGGAGGCATAGGCGGGCCGTTCGATCCCGGTGCGCGCCCAGGTGAGCAGGTTGACCAGGGCATCGGCATTGCGGGCGAGGTGGCTGACCAGGTGTGCCCTGGTCCAGCCGGGCAGCGCGCTCGGCCGGACCATGCTCGCCTCGGTGATCGCGGCGACCGCCGCGTCGACCCGGGGAGTGAGTTCGTCGATGGCCCGCAGACCGGCGTGTGCGAGCCGGGCCGGGCTCGCGGTCTCGTTCTCGTCGCGGGGCATCGGCACCACCGTGCTCTCGGCCAGTACGTTCGCGGGTCGGGAGGACTGCACAGGGACACCCTTCTCGTTGTTCGCGGTCTCTTCGTTTCCTGCTGTCAGGATGGGTGTGCTCAAGAACCAATTCATGATTTGTCCACGCCGGATGGCACTCGACGGCACCGTATGCGCGAGGGGTACCTCTCCACCATATGCCGCCGGAGCGTTTCGCGGTAGTCGCTGGTCAGCCGGTTACGCAGAGTTGTGGGTACCCGCGCGGCGGAAATTGTCGGTGGGGCTGCCTAGCATGGACTCGTTCCCTGTTTCGTCCGGAGGTTTTCGTGGCTGATCGACTTGTGGTGCATGGTGCGCGGGAGCACAACCTGCGTGGAGTCAACCTCGACCTGCCCCGCGACTCGCTGATCGTGTTCACCGGTCTTTCCGGCTCCGGCAAGTCCTCGATGGCCTTCGACACGATTTTCGCCGAGGGGCAGCGGCGGTACGTGGAATCGCTCTCGGCGTACGCCCGGCAGTTCCTCGGGCAGATGGACAAACCCGATGTGGACTTCATCGAGGGCCTTTCCCCCGCGGTCTCGATCGACCAGAAATCCACCAACCGCAACCCGCGCTCCACGGTCGGCACGATCACCGAGGTGCACGACTACCTGCGGCTGCTCTACGCGCGCGCCGGCGTCCCGCATTGCCCGGTCTGCGGGGAACGGATCGCGAAGCAGACCCCGCAGCAGATCGTGGACCAGGTGCTCGAGCTCGAGGAGCGCACCCGGTTCCAGGTGCTCGCCCCGGTGGTGCGCGGGCGCAAGGGCGAATACGTCGACCTGTTCGCCCAGCTGCAGTCCGACGGTTATTCGCGGGTGCGCGTCGACGGGCAGATCCACCAGCTGACCGAGCCGCCGAAGCTGAAGAAGCAGGACAAGCACTCGATCGCGGTGGTCATCGACCGGCTCACGGTGAAGGCGAGCGCGAAGCAGCGGCTGACCGATTCGGTGGAGACGGCGCTGCGCCTCGCCGACGGCCTGGTCACCCTGGAATTCGTGGACCTGGAGGCGGACGACCCGGAGCGGGAGCGCACCTTCTCGGAGAATCTCGCCTGCCCGAACGGGCACGCGCTGCAGGTCGAGGATTTCGAACCGCGTTCCTTCTCGTTCAACTCCCCGTACGGTGCCTGCCCGGAGTGCACCGGGCTGGGCACCCGCAAGGAGGTCGACCCGGAACTGGTCGTACCGGATCCGGACCTCTCTCTCGAGGACGGGGCGATCGCGCCCTGGCAGGGCGGCCAGTCCGCGGACTACTTTCAGCGGCTGCTCACCTCGCTGTCCACGACCATCGGCTTCCGCATGGACACCCCGTGGCGCAAGCTCGGCGCGAAGATCCAGAAGGCAGTGCTGCACGGGGTCCCGGACCAGGTGCACGTGCGCTATCGCAACCGGTACGGGCGCCAGCGCTCCTACTACGCTTCCTTCGAAGGGGTCATCCCCTTCCTGGAGCGGCGGCTCGAGCAGACCGAGTCCGAATACATGCGCGAGCGTTACGAAGGCTACATGCGTGAGGTTCCCTGCCAGGCCTGTCAGGGAACCAGGCTGCGCCCGGAGATCCTCGCGGTCACCCTGGAGCATTCGCAGCACGGGGAGCGCTCGATCGCCGATGTCTCGGCCATGTCCGTCGCCGAGTGCTCCACCTTCCTGGACGGGATGACCCTGGACAAGCGCCAGGAGATGATCGCGGGCCGGGTGCTCAGGGAAATCCAGGCGCGCCTTCGCTTCCTGCTCGACGTGGGGCTCGACTATCTCTCGCTGGACCGGGCCGCGGGCACCCTCTCCGGGGGAGAGGCGCAGCGCATCCGGCTCGCCACGCAGATCGGCTCGGGCCTGGTCGGGGTGCTCTACGTGCTCGACGAGCCCTCGATCGGGCTGCACCAGCGGGACAACCACCGGCTGATCGAGACCCTGACCAGGCTGCGCGACCTCGGCAACACGCTCATCGTGGTGGAACACGACGAGGACACCATCCGCTCCGCGGACTGGGTCGTGGACATCGGCCCGGGCGCGGGGGAGCACGGCGGCGAGATCGTGCACAGCGGCACCTACAAGAAGCTGCTCGCCAACAAGCGCTCGGCGACCGGGGACTACCTGTCCCGCCGCAAGGAGATCCCGGTCCCGGAGGAGCGCCGGGTGGCCGATCCGAAGCGCAAGCTCACCGTGGTCGGCGCGCGGGAACACAATCTGCGCGGGATCGACGTCGCTTTCCCGCTCGGCACCCTGATCTCGGTGACCGGGGTCTCGGGTTCCGGGAAATCCACCCTGGTCAACGACATCCTGGCCACGGTGCTCGCGAACCGGCTCAACGGCGCCCGCCAGGTTCCCGGGCGGCACACCAGGATCAACGGCATCGGCGAGGTGGACAAGCTGGTGTGCGTGGACCAGTCGCCGATCGGCCGGACCCCCCGGTCCAATCCGGCGACCTACACCGGCGTATGGGACCACATGCGCAAGCTGTTCGCCGCGACCACCGAGGCGAAGGTGCGCGGTTACCAACCGGGCCGGTTCTCCTTCAACGTCAAGGGCGGGCGCTGCGAAGCCTGCGCGGGCGACGGCACCATCAAGATCGAGATGAACTTCCTGCCCGATGTGTACGTGCCGTGCGAGGTCTGCAAAGGCGCCCGGTACAACCGCGAGACCCTCGAGGTGCACTACAAGGGCAAGACGGTCGCCGAGGTGCTGGACATGCCGATCGAGGAGGCCGCCGAGTTCTTCAAGCCGATCACCGCGATCCACCGGCACCTCAGGACCCTGGTGGATGTGGGCCTCGGCTATGTGCGGCTCGGCCAGCCCGCCCCGACCCTGTCCGGCGGTGAGGCGCAGCGCGTGAAGCTCGCCTCCGAACTGCAGAAGCGCTCCACCGGAAAAACCGTCTACATTCTCGACGAGCCCACCACCGGACTGCACTTCGAGGACATCTCGAAACTGCTCGGGGTGATCAACGGCTTGGTGGACAAGGGAAACACGGTGATCGTCATCGAGCACAACCTCGATGTGGTCAAGACATCCGACTGGATCATCGATATGGGACCCGAGGGCGGATCCGGCGGTGGAACCGTGATCGCGGAAGGCACTCCGGAAGAGGTGGCGGACACCGAGGAGAGTTACACCGGCCAGTTCCTCGCCCCGATACTCGGGTGATTCCGGCCGAACGGGTCGCCCCGGTACTGCGGGCGCTGGGCATCCGGGGCGAGCGGATCACCGAATGCGGACAGGGCTGGGATTCCCGCGCCCTCGAGGTGGACGGGACCTGGATGGTGCTCGTGCCCCGGGAGCCCGGGATCGCGCGCAACCACCTCAAGCAGGCGCGGCTGCTGCCCTGGCTGGCCCCGCGGCTGCCGTTCGCGGTGCCGCGCCCGCTGCTGTGCGGTGGACTTCTGGTGTACCGCAAGCTCGACGGCGAACCGAACACCGACTGGACCGGCCTGCCCGCGGCCCTGCGCGCGCTGCACGATGTGGACCTCGGGCACGCGGCGCGCTGCTGTGACGCCGGACCGAACCTGGGCGCCTGGTTGCGCCACTACCGGGGTCGCCGCGAAGAAGCGCGCCGGATCGCGGGCACCCTCGGCGCGCTCGCCGGTCCGGTCGAGGAGGCCTTCGCCGCGTTCTTCGCCGGTGACTGGTCGACCCCGGCCACGCTCGTGCACGGGGACCTCGGCGGAGAACACGTGCTCACCGCGGACGGCAGGCTCGGTGCGCTGATCGACTTCGGGGACGCGGCCATCGGCGACCCGGTCCAGGACTTCACCGGGCCCTATCTGGACTCCGGCGCGGAACGCACGGCCGAACTCATCGCGGAATACGGCCGCCCGCTGCCGGTCGAGCGGCTGGCTCACTACGCCTGGCTGGGCGCGCTGGAAGCGGTGTTCTACGGGCTGCGCACCGGCGATCGGGACGAGCTCGCCGACGGACTGAGCGGACTCGCCGAACGCCTGGCGCGGCTGTGACCCCCGGACCAATGCCTACGGCAGGATCATCGAGACGCCCGGGCAATCGAACACCGGCCGCGGACCGGAAAGCTCCCCGCTGTCCGGATCACGGTCGAACCGGACCACCTGGCCGCCGCGCTCGTTGCCGACGTAGAGCGCGGACTCGGCGAGCGCGAACTGACGCGGCCAGTCTCCGGTGGCGGGCACCGTGTCAAGCAACCGCAGCCCGGACCCCTCGACGGCGAACCGGGCGATCGTGTTGTCGCCCCGGTTGCTCGCGTACACGAACCGGCCGTCCTCGCTGACCGTGATCTCCCCCGGGAAGTTGTCCCCGCCGCTGCCCTGCCGGGTGCTCACGCTCTTCCCGATGCTCAGGGTCCCCGGACCGGCGTCCCAGTCGAGCACGGTCACCGTCGACTCGTATTCGTGCACCAGATAGGCGCGATCGCCGTCGGGGTGGAAGTCCAGATGCCGGGGGCCGCTTCCCTTCGGCAGCACCGCCCGCGAATGCTCGCGCAGTTTCCCGTCCTCGATGCGGTACACGAACACCGTGTCCACCCCGATGTCCACGCACAGCAGCCAGTTCCCGGAGGGATCGCCGAGTGCCTGGTGCGCGTGCGCGCCCGCACCGTGCTGCACGAGATCGCTGAGGGCACCCAATGTACCATCGGCCTCGATCGGGTGCACGGCCACCGATCCGGAACCGTAGTTCGAGCTCACCAGCCAGTCCCGGTGCACCGTGCAGTGTGTCGGCTCGGCGCCCTCGGTCAGCTGCGCGCCCAGCACCTGCGGCGCGTACGGATCGGCGATGCTCAGCGCCCGCACCGCGCCCGCCGTGGATTCCTGCACCGCGTACAGCACCGAACCGCGCCGGGCCAGCCAGGACGGATTCTCCAGCGGAATCCGGGCCCGCTCGGTGAGCGTTCGCCCCTCCCGCTCGGTCACGACGAGCCCCGGCCCGCCCTCGGATGTGAAACCACCGATGTAACACGGAGTACCCACGCCGTTCCTTCCTTCCAGACAGCCGCCGGATCAGCCGCTCAACTATACGAAAACGCTCAACAACGCCGCCATGCCGAAACCCACCAAGGACAGCACCGTCTCCAGGACCGTCCAGCTGCGCAGGGTGTCCTTGACGGTGAGCCCGAAATAGCGCGAGACGATCCAGAACCCGCCGTCGTTGACGTGCGAGGCGATGATCGAACCCGAGGAGATCGCCATCACGAGCAGGGCCAGCTGTGGCTGCGAATAGTGCAGCTCGCTCACCGTCGGCGCGAGGATCCCGGTCGTCGTGGTGATCGCGACGGTCGCCGAACCCTGGGCGATCCGCAGCCCGCAGCTGATCACATAGGCGGCCAGCAGCACGGGCAGCCCCGCCGCGTCCAGGGAACCGGCCACCGCCTTGCCGATCCCGGTCGCGGCGAGCACCGCACCGAAGAACGCGCCCGCGCCCACCACGAGCAGGATCATCGCCACCGGGCGCAGCGCGGCCGCGGTGAGCGTGCTCAGCTCCTTGCTGCCCATCCCGCGGCGGAACCCGAGCAGCCACATCGCCAGCAGCACCGAGATGGTCAGCGCCACCGCTGGCGTGCCGAGGAAGGTCGCCACCTCACCGATCGTGGATCCCTTGGGCAGCAATAAGTTCCCGAAGGTGCCGAACAGGATCAGCAGCAGCGGAACGAGGATCAGCAGCAACACCATGCTCAGCGCCGGTTCGCTCTCGCCGTCCTGCTCGGCGAGTTCGGCCTCGGCGGGAACCGGCCGGTGCATCCGGTTGCCCAGCCAGGTGGAGAACAGGATGCTCGCCGCGAACCAGGCCGGGATACCGCAGGCCAGCCCCATCACGATGATCCAGCCGAGATCCACCCCGAGCAGCCCGGCCGCGGTGACCGGGCCCGGGTGCGGGGGAAGAAAGGCGTGCGTCATGGACAGCCCGCCGATCAGCGGGAGCGCGAACAGCAGCACCGAACGCTTGTCCTGGCGGGCCGCGGCGAACACCAGCGGGGCGAGCACGAACACGCCGATGTCGAAGAACACCGGGATGCCGAAGATCAACCCGGCGAGCCCCATCGCGAGCGGTGCGCGTTTCTGCCCGAACAGCCGAAGCAGCGCCCTGGTCAGCACCCGTGCCCCGCCGGATTTCTCCAGGATCGCGCCGAGCAGGGTACCGAGCCCGATGATCACCGCGATGTGCCCTAGTATCGAGCCGAATCCCTTCTCCAGTAAGGAATTCGAAGACTTCTGCGCGGTGCCGACCAGATCCTGCACCGAGATCCCGGCGGCCAGCGCCACGAGCAGCCCGACCACGAGCAGCGCGATGAACGGCTCCATGCCGAACTTCATGATCAGTAACAGCAGCACCGCGATGGCCACCAGGGCGAGCAGAAGCAGACCCGGTGTGGATTGCTGGAGCCAGTCGACCGCCGCCATGGAGGCCTCCTCGTGTGTTATCCGTTGTGCCGCAACGCCTTTCCAGGAAAAGCTCCGGTGTGCGCGCCCTCGGTGTACACCGTGACCCCGCCGACGAGCACCCGCTCGATGCCCGCGGCGAGCTGGCGGGGCCGGTCGAACTCCGCCCGGTCCGCGACCGTCTCCGGATCGAAGAGCACCAGATCGGCCACCGCGCCCTCGGTGAGCACGCCTCGATGACGCAGCCCGAGCCGCGCGGCGGGCCGCCCGGTCATGTGGTGCACGCAGTCCTCGAGGCCGAGCACGCCGAGCTCGCGGCAGTAGTGGCCGAGATAGCGCGGGAAAGTGCCCCAGGCGCGCGGGTGCGGCCGCGGACCGTGCAGCAGCCCGTCGCTGCCCGCGGTGTGCGCCGGATGCCGCATGATCGCGCGCACATTGCCCTCATGGCCGATGTGCATCAGGCAGGACGGGGCGAGCCGTTCGCTCACGAGCACGTCGAAATACAGTTCGCTCGGCGTTTTCCCACGGCGTGCGGCCGATTCCGCGACACTCGCACCGACCAGCGAGGTGTCCTGGGCCCCGTTGATCTCGATGGCCGACCAGTCCACGGGCACGCCGTGGCAACCGTCCGAACCGAGTTCCTCCATCTCGTACCGGATCCGCTCCCGGGTGTCCGCATCGGCGAGCCGTTCCAGGGTGTCCTCGACCCCGCCGGAGAACGCCCAGCTCGGCAGCAGCGCGGACAGCGTTGTCGCCCCGGGCAGATACGGATAGGTGTCCAGGGTGATGTCCGCGCCCTCGGCGATCGCCGCGTCCAGCAGCGCGAGCAGTTCGCCTGCCCGCCCGGCATTGCAGTCGAAGTTCATCGTGGCGTGCGCGAGATGCAGCGGGCAGCCCGAACGTGTGGACACATCCACCATCTCCGCGTACGCCCCGAGCGCGTGCGCGCCGTACCCGCGGTGGTGCGGGCTGTAATAGCCGCCGTGCTCCGCGACCACCGCGCACAGCGCGATCAGCTCCGCGGTGGAGGCATACATTCCCGGGGTGTAGGTCAGCCCGGAGGACAAGCCGAAGGCGCCCTGCTCCATGCCCTGCGCGACCAGCTCGCGCATCCGGGTCAGCTCGTCCTCGCTCGCCGCGCGGTCGTCGAACCCGACGCCCAGCATGCGCACCGTTCCCTGCGGCACCAGGTACGCCGCGTTGATCGTGATCCCCGCGTCGAGCCGGTCCAGGTATTCCCCGACGCTGCGCCAGGAGAAGTCGAAGTCCGGCGGGTTCCCGTTCCACCCGGCGATCTGGGCGCGTAGCGCGGCAAGGGTCCGGTCATCGCAGGGCGCGTAGGAGAGCCCGTCCTGGCCGATCACATCGCAGGTGACCCCCTGGGAGACCTTCGCGAGATGCTCGGGTTCGGTGAGCAGCGCCAGATCCGAGTGCGCGTGCATATCGACGAACCCCGGGCACAGCACCAATCCCGTGGCGTCGATCAGGTTCGCGCCGTGCCGGGTTCCGGGTGCGGCGACCTCCGCGATCCGGCCGTCGGACAGCACCACATCCGCCTGATAACGGTCCGCGCCCGTTCCGTCGATGACCGTGGCCGAGCCGAAGATCCGCTCCATGATCAGAAGTAGGTCCGGACGAACTCGAGCACGGTCGCCCCATCGGTATCGAGTACCGGGATCAGCTGCCACTTGTCGAACACGGTGCACGGATGCGAGGCACCGAGCCCGATCCAGTCACCGACCCGGATGTCGGCGCCCGGATCGAGGGCGCAGTAGGCGTGCTGATCGTTGAGTTTGGTGACGGTGACCCCGGAAAGCGGAACGGTCTTGCCCTCTCTGCGGATCACCTCGGCGCTCGGCAGGCCCTGGTCGAAGGACACATCCCGGCGCCCGAGGGTGAGCAGGGCCAGATCCGCGTCCGGTTTCGAGCTGACCCGGGCCCACAATCGCATCGCGGGCCGTAGCCGCTCGTATCCGGCCAGTCGCTGATGCGCGCCGAGCGGGGAAAGTCCTTCGTAGAAACCGGAATCGTGGGTCAGGTACGCCCCGCTGCGCAGCACCGGGAGCACCTCGAGCCCGGCGGGCCACGGCTCGGTGAGCACCTCGGCGACCTGATCGAAGTAGGCGCTCCCGCCCGCGGTGACCAGCACCTGTCCCGGGAACAGCGTGGCACACCGGTCGACGAGCTCCCGCAGCGCGCGCAGATAACCATCCACAGTGGACAACGCATCGGCCTCGGCGCCGTGCGCGAGCGCGGCCTCGTAACCACCGACCCCGGCCAGCCGCAGCGCGGGCGAGGCGGCCACCGCCTGCGCGAGCTCGACCGCGGCCGCCACATCCCGGACCCCGGTCCGCCCGCCCGTGCCGCCGAGTTCGATCAGCACCGGCAGCTGGAAATCCGTGCCCGCGAGCGCGTTCTCGGCGATCTCGATCCCGGCGGGGGAGTCGAGGAAACAACTGAACTCGAAGCCGGGATCGCGCGCGGACTCGGCCGCGATCCAGGCGATGGCCACCGGATCCACGAGCTGGTTGGCCAGCAGCACCCGGGAAACCCCGAACGCGCGGTACACCCGGACCTGGCTGAACGTGGCCGCGGTGATACCCCAGGCACCGGCCCGCAGCTGACGTTCGAACAGCCGCGGTGCCATGGTCGTCTTGCCGTGCGGGGCGAGCGCGATCCCGCGCGCGTCCGCGAGCCGGGCGAGCACATCCACGTTGTGCCGCATGGCCGCGTCGTCCAGCACCAGCAGCGGGGAGTGGAACCCGTCGGCGAAAATATCGGGCCGTTCGGCGGCGAATGCTGCGATACTCGTGCCGGACGCGGCGGGTGGCATTCCCTTGTGCCGCCAGTCGACGGGGAGCTCGTCGGCTTCGGCAAGGGCGTTCGGGTCGATTGTCCCGGGTGTGATCGTCACGTTGTCCGTCTTTACCATCACTGTGCAATGATCGGCAATAGCGGAGGTATTCACCCGATGGCCAAGCAGGCATTCTCCAGCCCGAACGCACCGTCCCCCGCGGCGAAGTACTCCCCGGCCGTGCGCAAGGGGAACATGCTGCAGATCTCCGGGCAGGTCGGTTTCGATCCCTCGGGCACCCTCGTCGGGGATTCCGTGGACGCACAGACCAGGCAGGCCTTCGCCAATGTCAGCACGCTGCTCGCCGAGGCCGGGGCCAGCATCGACGACGTGCTCATGCTGCGCGTCTACCTCACCGATCCCGGGCACTTCGCCGAGATGAACGCCGCCTTCGCCGAGTACGTCACCGAGCCCTTCCCGGCGCGCACCACCGTGTACACCGGGCTGAACCCGGGGATCCTGGTGGAGATCGACGCGCTCGCGGTGCTCGACTGAGCATGTCCGCGCTACCGGTGCCCACGCTGCTGGACAGCGTGCGTATCGAGCCCGATGTGGTGCGCATCCTGGACCGCCGCCGGTTCCCGGTGCGCACCACCTGGGTCGAGTGCTGGGATGTCGAACAGGTCGCGATGGCCATCGAGGAGATGGTCACGCAGAGCTGTGGCCCGTTCTTCGCCGCGGCGGGCGCGATGGTGCTCGCCGCGGGACAGGGCCGGTCCCTGGACGCCGCGGCGCAGCGGCTGCTCGCCACCCGGCCGACCAACAACGGCATCCGGGAGGCGGTGACCGCGCTGCGCGGGATCGAGCCGGAGCGGATGTTCACCGAGGCGAACCGGATCGCGGACGAGTTCCACGCACGCGGGCGGCGGCTCGGCGCGCACGCGGCCGCGCGATTCGCGGACGGGGATGTGATCCTGACCCACTGCTGGGGCGATGTGTACGTGATCGGTGTGCTGCGCGCGATCCTCGAACGCGGCGACTCGGTCCGGGTGATCTGCACCGAGACCCGGCCCTATCTGCAGGGCGCCCGGCTGACCGCGCACAGCGTCGCCGAACTCGGCATCGAGGTCTCTGTGGTCACCGATGGCATGCCCGCCGCGCTGATGAGCCAGGGCCGGATCGACAAGCTGCTGACCGCCGCCGACCGGGTCACCATGGACGGGCACGTGGTCAACAAGGTCGGTACCCTCGGCCTCGCGATCGCCGCGCGGCATTTCGGGGTGCCTTACACGGTCGCCGTGTTCGCCCCGGACGAGCAGACCGAGACCGGTTCCCAGGTACCGCTGGAGGACCGGGACGGTGCGGAGGTGTTGCACGCGCTTGGGCAGCGCACCGCGAGCGAGCTGGTCACCGGCATCTATCCGGCTTTCGACGTCACCCCGCCGGAACTGGTCGGCGCGATCGGCACCGACCGGGGTGTGTTCGCCCCGGACCGGGTGCGCGGCTACTACCAGACCGGGCCGGTATAGCGCTCGCCAGGCCCCTGGCCCGGTTCGTCGGGCACCGCGGACTCCTCGCGGAAGGAACGCTGCAGGGACTGCAGGCCGTCGCGCAACGGGCCGGCGTGCAGGCCGAGGTACTCCGCGCTGGAGGTGATCAGGCCGGCGAGCGCGGTGATCAGCCTGCGGGCTTCGTCCAGGTCGCGGCTCGGCGATTCGGCCGGCACCTCGGCGGAGAGTCCGAGCCGTTCGGCGGCCGAGGACATCAACATCACCGCGGCCCTGCTGATGACCTCTACACTGGGGATTTCGGCGAGGTCCCGCTCGGCGGCCCCGCTCGGAATATCCTGCCCACCTGGTGCGTTCGACACGTCTGATAGGCTGTCATGCGCGACCGGCCCCCGAGCGTTCGGGGGTGGCAAGTGGAGCCCCGCTCCCACCCGAGTCGCCCGCTCAGAACGGGTGTCCGGGTCCGGTCCCGCCGGATGCGTCCGGCGGTGAAGCCTGGCATGACCAGGTGACCGGTCGGAGACGTGGGCCCCGTATGCGTACCGCATGCGGGGCTTTCGGTTTGCTGGGGTTCCACGTGCAGCTCCCGGGCGCGCACGACAGCAACGAAACCAGCTTTACCGAGGAGGCCCCATCAGCTCCGAGTCGCGCATCAATGAGCGCATCCGCGTTCCCGAGGTCCGTCTCGTCGGACCGAACGGTGAGCAGGTCGGCATCGTCCGCATCGAGGACGCACTCCGGCTCGCCGGCGAAGCGGACCTCGATCTCGTCGAGGTCGCCCCGCAGGCCCGCCCACCGGTCTGCAAGCTCATGGACTACGGGAAGTTCAAGTACGAGAGCGCGCAGAAGGCTCGCGAGTCACGCCGCAACCAGCAGCAGACCGTCATCAAGGAGCAGAAGCTCCGGCCGAAGATCGACCCGCACGACTACGAGACGAAAAAGGGCCACGTGGTCCGCTTCCTCGCGCAGGGGCACAAGGTCAAGGTGACGATCATGTTCCGCGGCCGCGAGCAGTCTCGTCCCGAGCTGGGGTTCCGTTTGCTCCAGCGGCTTTCCGACGACGTGATCGAGTACGGCACCGTCGAATCGGCGCCGAAACAGGACGGCCGCAACATGATCATGGTGCTCGCGCCGACCAAGAACCCGAAGCAGCGGCCCAAGGCGCAGGCCACGACCGATCAGGCGACGACCGAGACCGAGTGACTGGTCTGCCCAGCAACGGTCCAGCCGAAAAGTAGAACAAGGGAATCACCATGCCGAAGATGAAGACCCACAAGGGAACGGCCAAGCGCGTCCGGGTGACCGGGAGTGGCAAGCTGCGCCGGGAGCGCGCGGGACGCCGCCACCTGCTCGAGCACAAGTCGAGCAAGCTGACCCGCAAGCTCGAGGGCACCGCCGAGGTCGCCAAGCCCGATGTGAAGCGGATGAAGAAACTGCTCGGCCGCTGACGCGGTCGCCGGGCACCAAGCACTGACCATTTCCCCGATCAGATCGACAGGACTTTCACGTGGCACGCGTCAAGAGGGCGGTCAACGCCAAGAAGAAGCGCAGGACGACGCTCGAGCAGGCGAGCGGCTACCGCGGCCAGCGCTCCCGGCTCTACCGCAAGGCGAAGGAGCAAGGCCTCCACTCGCTGAACTACGCCTACCGGGACCGCCGCGCCCGCAAGGGTGACTTCCGCAAGCTGTGGATCACCCGTATCAACGCGGCCGCGCGGCAGAACGGCATCACCTACAACCGCCTGATCCAGGGCCTCAAGGCCGCGGGCGTCGAGGTGGACCGCAAGAACCTCGCCGAGCTCGCCGTGCACGACGCCGGCGCGTTCACCGCGCTGGTCGAGGTGGCCCGCGCCCACGCCGACGCGCAGTCGGTTCCTGGCAAGGACTGAGGGATCAGCGACACAGGCGACACACAGCGACCCGGGGCAGGTTCTTCGGTATTCACCGAACGAACGCCCCGGGTCGTTGCCGCGCGGAGGCTGATCCGCCGCGCGGAACGCACCAAGACCGGGCGCTTCCTCGCCGAGGGAGCGAACGCGGCCGGTGCCGCATTGGAGAACGCCCCGGTGGTGCACGAGCTGTTCGCCACCGAGCAGGCGGGGAATCGCCATCGGGAGCTCACCGAGCGTGCCCGCGGCCGCGGTGTCCCGGTATCCACGATCACCGAGAAGGCCGCGGCCGGGCTGTCCGAGACGGTCACCCCGCAGGGGATCCTCGCGGTGTGCGGGCTCGTGGATGTGCCCGTGGAAACCGCGCTGGCCGGGACCCCGCGCCTGGTCGCGGTGCTGGCCGGGATCACCGATCCGGGCAATGCGGGAACCGTGCTGCGTACCGCCGATGCCGCGGGCGCGGACGCGGTGCTGTTCGCCGGGCAGACCGTGGACCCGCACAACGGCAAGTGCGTGCGCGCCTCGGCGGGCAGCCTGTTCCACGTGCCGGTGGCCAGGGAGCCCGAGCTGGGCTCCGCGCTGCGGGCCTGCCGCGATGCCGGGCTGCGGGTGTTCGGCACCAGCGGAACCGCGCACCGGTTCGCCTATCCGGGTGCCGAGTGGCTCGCCGGTCCGACCGCGTGGGTGTTCGGCAGCGAGGCACACGGGTTGAGCGAGGCAACCGGGGTTGACGAGTTCCTCGCGCTGCCCGTCTACGGCCGCGCGGAGAGCCTGAACCTGGCCGCGGCGGCCTCGATTTGCCTGTATACATCGGCATTCACCGATAAACCCGAGAACCGCCATGCATAGGGTCAACCGCGGTGGATACGATCACTGTGCCGGTAAATACCAAACCGACCTCCAGTAAGCCGACCCCCGCATGCCGAGGGAAGCTCGTCGATTCGAGCCGGCTTACTTCCGGTCTCATTGGTAAGAGGTTTTCGACCGACCACAGGAGCAGCCCGGAAGCGATGTCAGGCGCAAACGACTCGTACGATCCCAAGCAGGTAGCCGCGCTCAGCGCGGAGACCCTCGATGCCGCCGTCGAGGCGGCGACCGCCGCGTTCGCGCAGGCGGCCGACCTCGACGCGCTCGCGGGTGTGAAGCCTGCCCACCTCGGGGACGGCGCGCCCGTGCTCCTCGCGCGGCGCGAGATCGGAGCGCTGCCCCCGGCCGCCCGGTCCGAGGCGGGCAAGCGGGTCAACGCGGCGCGGGAACGCGTGCAGCAGGCCTACGAGCAGCGCCGTGACGCACTCGAGGCCGAGCGTGACTCCCAGGTGCTGCTCGAGGAGAAGGTCGATGTGACCCTGCCCTGGGACCGGATCCCGCGCGGGGCGCGGCATCCGATCACCACGATGACCGAGCGGGTGGCCGATGTGTTCCTCGGCATGGGCTACGAGGTCGCCGACGGCCCGCAGCTCGAGACCGAGTGGTTCAACTTCGACGCGCTGAATTTCCGCCCGGACCACCCCGCGCGGACCACGCGGGACACCTTCTACGTGGCTCCGGAGGACTCCGGCCTGGTACTGCGCACCGAGACCTCGCCGATGCAGATCCGGGGTCTGCTGAACCGGGAACTGCCGGTGTACCTGGTCTCCCCGGGGCGGGTGTACCGGACCGACACCCTCGATGCCACCCACACCCCGGTGTTCACCCAGGTCGAGGGCATCGCGGTGGACAAGGGCATCACCATGGCGCACCTGCGCGGCACCCTGGACGCGTTCGCGCGCGCCCTGTTCGGGCCGAAGGCGCGCACCCGGTTCCGCCCGCACTACTTCCCGTTCACCGAACCGTCCGCGGAGATGGACATCTGGTTCGAGGAACGCAAGGGCGGGCCCGGCTGGGTCGAGTGGGGCGGCTGCGGCATGGTCGACCCGAACGTGCTGCGCGCCTGCGGGGTCGATCCCGGGGTCTACTCCGGCTTCGCGTTCGGCATGGGCGTCGAGCGCGCCCTGATGTTCCGCAACGGCATCGAGGACATGCGGGACATGGTCGAAGGCGACATCCGGTTCACCCTTCCCTTCGGAACGGAGGCATGAGCATGCGAGTCCCCGTTTCCTGGCTTGCCGAACACCTGGAACTCAACGAACACGTCAGCACCGATCAGTTCCCGGACGCGCTGGTGCGCATCGGCCACGAGGTCGAGGCCATCGACCGGGTCGGCGAGGTCTCCGGTCCGCTGCTGGTCGGCCGGGTCGCCGAGATCGAGGAACTGACGGAGTTCAAGAAGCCCATCCGGTACTGCACCGTGGATGTCTCCGACGACGGGGCGCAGAACCACATCATCTGCGGGGCGAGCAACTTCACCGAGGGCGACCTCGTCGTGGTGGCGCTGCCCGGTGCGGTGCTGCCCGGCGGGTTCGAGATCGGCGCGCGCAAGACCTACGGGCGGGTCTCCGAGGGGATGATCTGCTCCGCGCTCGAACTCGGGATCGGGGAGGACCACAACGGGATCCTGGTGCTGCCGACCGGTTTCGCCGAGGCGGGCACCGATGCGCGCGCCGCGCTGGGGATCCCGGACACGGTGGTGGACCTGGAGATCACCCCGGACCGCGGTTACGCACTCTCGGTGCGCGGGCTCGCCAGGGAACTGGCCTGCGCGCTCGATCTGCCCTTCGGGGACCCGGCCGGTCTGGAGATCGAGGAGACCGAGGAACAGCCCTGGGAGGTCAAGGTCGAGGACCCGGCCGGTTGCCCGCGCTTCGTGCTGCGCAGGATCACCGGGATCGACCCGACCGCGCCGACCCCGTGGTGGATGCAGCAGCGGCTGATGGCCGCGGGTATCCGCTCGATCTCGCTCGCCGTGGACGTCACCAACTACGTGATGCTCGAACTCGGCCAGCCGTTGCACGCCTATGACGCGACCCGGATGGACGGGCCGATCGTGGTGCGCCGCGCCAAGCAGGGGGAGCGGCTGACCACGCTCGACGAGGCGGACCGGGAACTCGATCCGGACGATGTCGTGGTCACCGACAACCGCGGGCCGATCGGGCTCGCCGGGGTCATGGGCGGGGGAACCACCGAGATCTCCGCGGGCACCACCGATATCCTGCTCGAGGCGGCGAACTGGGAACCGGCTTCCATTTCCCGTACTGCGCGCAGGCACAAGCTCCCGAGTGAGGCGGCGAAGCGGTTCGAGCGCGGTGTCGACCCCTTGCTTCCGCCCGCCGCCCTGGAACTGGCCGTGCGCCTGCTGCAGCGCCTCGGGGACGCCGAAGCCGCGCACGGGCGCACCGATGTGGGCGATCCGCTGCTGCCGAATCCGGTCACCATGGCGATTGATCTGCCCGACCGGGTCGCCGGGGTGCGGTACCCGCGCGGTGTCACGGTCACCAGGCTGACCAAGATCGGTTGCCGCATCGAGGTGTTCACCGCCGAGGACGGCACGCCCATGGTGCAGGCCACCCCGCCGAGCTGGCGCCCGGACCTGACCGAGCCCGCCGACCTCGTCGAGGAGGTGCTGCGGCTCGAGGGGTACGACACGATTCCCTCGGTGCTGCCGCCCGCGCCCGCGGGCCGCGGGCTCACCGGGGAACAGCGCAGGCTGCGTTCGATCGGACGGGCCCTGGCCGATGACGGATACGTCGAGGCGCGGCCGTTCCCGTTCCTGTCCCAGGAGAAGCTGGACGCGCTCGGGCTGGCCGAGGACGATCCGCGCACCCGCACCGTGCGGCTGCTCAACCCGCTCGACACCGAGGCGGGCCTGCTGGCCACCACGCTGCTTCCGGTGCTCGCGGACACCATGTCCCGCAACCTTTCCCGCGGTCTGCGCGATGTCGGCCTGTTCACCATCGCCCCGGTATTCATCGCCAAGACCGAACAGCCGCCGGTGCCGAGCGTCGGCGTCGAGCAGCGCCCGAGCGAGGAACAGCTGCGGGCACTCGACGCGGCCCTTCCCGAGCAGCCCGAGCACGTCGCGGTGCTGCTGACCGGGAACCGGCAGCGCGCGGGCTGGTGGGGCAAGGGCGAACCGGCGGGCTGGGCGGACGCGGTCGCCTCGGCGCACGGCGTCGCGGACGCGATCGGGATCTCGCTGACCGTACGGGCCGTCGAGCACGCGCCATGGCACCCCGGCCGGTGCGCGCAGCTGCGGCACGGTGAGACGGTCGTCGGTTACGCGGGCGAGCTGCACCCGAAGGTGCTCGAACGGCTCGGCCTGCCCAAGCGCACCTGCGCCATGGAACTCGAGCTGTCCGCGATTCCGGTGGCGGACAACAAGATCAACCCGGTGATCTCGGCGTACCCGCCGGTGCTGCTCGATGTCGCCGTGGTGCTGGACGAGACCGTCCCGGCCGCCGAGCTCGCCGCGACCCTGCGCGAGGGCGCGGGCGAACTGCTCGAGGATCTCGCCCTTTTCGATGTGTACACCGGCGAGCAGCTCGGGGAAGGCAAGCGCTCCCTGGCCTTCTCCCTGCGGTTCCGGGCCGCCGACCGCACCCTCGCCAGCGAGGAGGCGACCGCGGCCCGCGATGCCGCGGTGCAGCTCGCGGGGCAGCGGCACGGCGCCACCCTGCGCTGAGTACACCCGCACGAAAAACCGGCCCGCCCACGGAGGATTCAGTGGGCGGGCCGGTTTTTCGGGTCTATGCCGTGGGTTTCAGCCCGCCGAGGCTGCGCAGGGTGTTCCTGGCCTTCGCGCTGAGCAGCGGGGTCGAGGGGCGCCCGATGAGCTTCGTCGAGAACGGGGTGCGCCGCACCAGTTCCACGAGCAGCACCGAACCCGCCACTCCGAGCAGGTACACGATGGTCGTGGCACCCATGAACCCGAAGTTGCCGATGAGCTGGCCGAGGAGGTTGTCGTAGATCAGCGAGAGTACGAGCGGGTGAGCGAGGAAGATGCCGAACGCGCGCAGCGTGCCGCCCTGCAACACCTTGTCCGCCACACTGCCGGGCTGCCTGCGGTCGGCCCACCGGACCCCGATCGCATACACAGCGAGTACCGCGGGCACACACCAGATCATCAGGCTCGGCTGCAGCGGATTGCTCGCCGTGAACGGGTGCATGCCCTCGCCGATGTTGGCGTAGTAGTTGATCTGCACGGCGATGAGACCGGCGCCGGCGAAACCGAGCATCGCCCAGAAATGCTTGCGCGTCCACTCGGTGACCACCTCGAGGTGCATCGCGACCACGCCGCCGATCACGAAGTAGATCAGGTAGCTGGGCAGCACCGAGGTGACGACCTGCCAATGTTCGCCGAGGAACCCGTCGACCGGCGCGGGCTGGATCGAGAAGAACGAGTCGTAGGCGAACTGGAACGCGATCGCGATGCTCAGCGTCAGGACCGGCCAGCGGCGCATCGCCCGGAGCACGGCGAGGAAAAGCGGGAAGACGAGGTAGAACTGGATGGTCACCACGAGGAAGTACAGCTGGTACATCGCGCCGCCGGTGATCAGGTTCTGCAACAACGCGCGGGCGAAGTCGCCGAGCGTCGCATCCGGGGCGTTGATCGCGGTGTAGATCGCCGACCAGACGACGTACGGCACCGCAACCACGCCGATTCGCTTGCGCCAGAACGAGAACACGCCGGAGGGGCGATCCCGGTAGCCGTACACGAGCACCAGCGCGGTGAGGAAGAAGAACGCGCTGCGGGTGAAATGCATCGACATGGACACCGCGGCGACATCCGGATCGGCCATATCGTTCACGCCGTTGACCACGTGCGCGAGGATCACGAACGAGAACGCGAGTACGCGCACCATGTCGATCTGGTGCAGATGGCCGGACCGGGGACGTGATGGAACCTCGCGTGCGCCCGTCGGCGCGAGTGCTGTGGTCGGTGCGCTCACACCGGTAATCCTCGCCCACGAACCTTGGTGGAAATTAGGAAACGGCCCTCAGGCGGGCGGGCTCTTAAACAACTCTTGGGTCTGAGCGCGGTTTAGGCTCTCACCGGGCAGAAAGCGACGACGGGACATTCGGCGAGCAGCCGCTGCCTTGCCGCTTCGCTTCCGTCGTAACGCCAGCCGATCACCCAGCTCAGTCCGCGCCGCACGATGGGGCGAACAGCCGGTTGCGGTACTCGTAGCCGTTCAGGATCCCGGCCGCCTTCCCCGGATCGACCGGGTGCGCCCGCACCTCGAGCCGGGCCGCGCCGAGCTCGATCCGCGCGGGGGCGGCGAGAACATTGCGGTACCAGTCGGTTTTCGGGCCCAGCCCGGCGAGCACGTAGATCTCCCCGGCCCGCCGGTCGGTGCCGATCACCTCGAGCATGATCCGGTACTCGCGCCCGGACCGGCGACCGGTGTGGTCCAGCCGCAGGAACCGTTGTCCGAGCAGCCAGCCGAACCGGTGGTCGTAGAGCGAGCCCAGTACCTGGAGCAGGCGCATCAACCGGGGTGGCCGGGTCTTGGTCATCGGATCCTCCTCAGCCGTCCTGCGGAACCAATCGCGCGAGTACCTCGTCGATCGTCGCGCTGTCCAGGTCCGTGTCCAGGCCCCGGTGCAGGACCAGTCCGTCGAGCGCGGCGGCCAGGACCGCGGCGGTCGGTTCCGGTGCGGGGATCGCGTGCTCGCCGAGCCAGTGCCCGAGCCGGGCCCGGAACTCGGCGAGGGCTTCGGCGATCCCGGCGCGCAGCTGTTCGTCCCTGCTCGCCGCGAGGTAGGTCTCGATCGCGAGCAGCGAGACCGGATCGGTCCCGGAGTAGGCGCGGATCGCGGCGAGCAGTTCCCCGATCGCCCCGGCGGCGGTTGCCGCGCCGGCGAGCACCGTGTCCAGTTCCCCGACGAGCCGGGCGATCAGGCCGAGCGCGGCTTCCCGCAGCACAGCCTGGATCGAGGGGTAGTGGTAGTGCACCACGCTGCTGCTCACCCCGGCCCGCTCGGCGAGTGCCCGGGTGCTCACCGCCGACCAGCCGCGCTCGGGAATGAGTTCGGCCGCGGCGGCCAGCAGTCGCGCCCGCACTTCCTGGCCACGGGCCGCTGCCGGTGAGCTCAATCTACTGTCCAATCGACCTGTGCGATCGTCCTGTACGAACGACCTGAGCGTAGACCGCGCGGTGACCGGACGCAACCGCGGTGCGGGATAAGGTGTCCGCGATGAGCAGGCTCTCGCTCGTCGAGCGGTGGCTGCGCTGCCCGGTGTGCTCCGGGGCGATCACCGTCGGCGATTCCGTGCGCTGCGCCGAGGGGCACAGCTTCGATATCGCGCGCCAGGGGTACGTGAACCTGCGCGCGGGGGCGGCGAAACCACCGCGCAATGCCGATACCGCCGAGATGGTCGCCGCGCGGGCCCGGTTCCTCGGCGCGGGCCATTATGCGCCGCTGCAGCACCGGCTCGCCGGGCTCGCGGGTACTGCCGGACTGGTGCTCGACGCCGGTTCCGGATCGGGGGAGTACCTGTCCGCGGTGCTCGACGGTGCCCCGGACGCGCGCGGTCTCGCGCTCGATCTGTCCGCGCCCGCGATCCGCCGCGCCGCCAAGGCCCACCCACGGGCCGCTGCGGTGGTCGCCGATCTGCGCGGTCGCCTGCCGCTCGCCGATGGCGCGGCCACGGTGCTGCTCAACGTGTTCAGCCCGCGGCATGCCGAGGAGTACCGCAGGGTGCTCGCCGCGGACGGGTTGTTGCTCGCGGTCACGCCCGGTCCCGGTCACCTCGGGGAACTCGTGCAGCGGCTCGGCCTGATCACGGTCGCCCCGGACAAACCCGAGCGGCTGCGGCGCGCGCTCGGCACGGCGTTCACCGAGACCGCGCGGGAGCGGCTGCGTATCGAGCTCACCCTGGACCACGCGGCGGTCGCCGACTTGGTGCTGATGGGGCCGAGCGCGCACCATGTGGACCCGGAACGATTGCGTGCCGACATCGCCGCGCTGCCCGAGCCGGTCGGGGTGACTGCTTCGTTCGTGGTGACCAGCGCCACTCGACTTGGGTGAAGTTGCATCATAGTGCATAATCATTCATATGAAGGTCGCCGTAGCCGGTGCGAGCGGATACGCGGGAGCCGAGCTCCTGCGGCTGCTGCTCGCCCATCCCGAAGCCGAGATCGGAACGCTGTCCGCGGGAGCGAACGCGGGCCGACGATTCGGTGAGCTCGTGCCCGGCCTGTCCCCGCTTGCCGACCAGGTGGTCGCCGAGACCACCGCGGACACGCTCGCCGGGCACGATGTGGTGTTCCTCGCCCTGCCGCACGGCAGCTCCGCCGAGCTCGCCGCGCAGCTCGGCCAGGACACCGTGGTGATCGATTGCGGGGCGGACCATCGCCTGGAGTCGGCCGGGCACTGGGCGCGCTGGTACGGCGGGGAGTACGCGGGTTCCTGGCCCTACGGCCTGCCCGAGCTGCCCGGCGGGCGGGACCGGTTGCGCGGCGCGAAGCGGATCGCGGTGCCCGGCTGCTATCCCACGGTGTCCTCACTCGCGCTGGCCCCCGCGCTCGCCGCCGGGCTCGTCGAGCCCTCGGTGAACGTGGTCGCGGTCAGCGGGACCTCCGGGGCGGGCAAGGCGCTCAAGCCGCATCTGCTCGGTTCCGAGGTCATGGGCTCGGCGAGTGCCTACGGGGTCGGTGGGGCCCACCGGCACACCCCGGAACTGATCCAGAACCTGTCGGCGGCGGCCGGGGGAGCGGTCCGGGTCTCGTTCACCCCGGTCCTGGCCCCGATGCCGCGCGGAATCCTGGCGACCTGCACCGCCCCGCTCGCCCGTGAGCTGTCCACAGTGGACGCTCGCGCGGTCTACGAACGGGCCTACGGCGCCGAGCCGTTCGTGACCGTGCTCCCCGAAGGGCTCTGGCCCGCGACGAAGAGCACCCTCGGCGCGAATCTGGTGCAGTTGCAGGTCACCGTGGACACCGAGGCGGGCGTGCTCGTGGTGGTCGGCGCGGAGGACAACCTCACCAAGGGCACCGCCGGTGGTGCCGTGCAATGCATGAATCTCGCACTCGGGCTCGAGGAGACGCTCGGGCTGCCGACGACGGGAGTGACACCATGAGCGAATCGCCGACACAGCGCCGCCGCGAAGCACCGAGCTCCCGCAGGGAGGGAGTGCGATGAGCGTGACGGCGCCGAAGGGCTTCCGGGCGGCCGGGATCGCCGCCGGGATCAAGAAATCCGGTGCACGCGATCTGGCGCTCGTCGTCAACGAGGGGCCCACATTCGTGGCGGCCGGCACCTTCACCACGAACAAGGTCAAGGCAGCCCCGGTGTTGTGGTCACAGCAGGTGCTCGCCGAACACAAACTGCGTGCGGTGCTGCTCAATTCCGGCTGCGCGAACGCCTGTACCGGGCCGCGTGGTTTCCAGGACACCCATGCCAGCGCGGAAAAACTCGCCGGACTGCTCGGGGTCGGCGCCATCGAGATCGCGGTGTGCTCGACCGGGCTGATCGGAGAGCCGCTGCCGATGTCCGCGGTCGAGGCGGGCATCGATACGGCGACCGCGGCGCTGGACGGCGGGACCGAAGCGGGCACCGCGGCCGCCGATGCGGTGCTGACCACGGACACTGTCGAGAAGCAGGCGCACACCACGCACGAGGCCGGCTGGTCGGTCGGTGGGTTCGCCAAGGGCGCCGGGATGTGCGCGCCGAACATGGCCACGATGCTGTCCGTGCTCACCACGGACGCGGTGCTCGACGCGGAGCTCGCCGACCGGGTGCTCCGCGATGTGGTGGCCAGGACTTACAACATCCTCGACGTGGACGGCGGGACCTCGACCAACGACACGGTGCTGCTGCTGGCCTCCGGTGCCTCCGGGGTGCGCCCGGCCCCGGAGGAGTTCCGCTCCGGGCTGTACACGGTGTGCGCCGATCTGGTCGGGCAGCTGCAGGCCGACGCGGAGGGGGTGACCAAACGGGTCACCATCACCGTGCGCGGCGCGGTCAGCCCGGCGGACGCGGAGACCGTGGCCCGCACCGTGGCAGAAGACGCGCTGGTGTCCACCGCGATGTTCGGATCGGACCCGAACTGGGGGAGGGTGGCCATGGCGGTGGGCCGGTCGGCGGCGGAGGTCGATCCGGACCGGCTGGACATCACCATCGGCGGGGTGACGCTGTGCCGGGACGGGCTCGCCGCGGGGAACCGGGAGGATGCGGACCTTTCCGGTGCGGAGATCGCCGTCGAGATCGGGCTGAACCTCGGCGCGCACACCGCGAGCGTGCTCACCACCGATCTCTCGCACGATTACGTCGAAGAGAACAGCGCGTACTCCTCATGAGCGACGGCATGAGCGGCGGCATGGATCCACGGATCGAGACGGCCGCGGCGAAGGCGGAGATCCTGATCGAGGCGCTGCCCTGGCTGCAGCGTTTCCATGGCACCACGGTGGTGCTCAAGTACGGCGGCAACGCCATGACCGACGAATCGCTCAAGCAGGCCTTCGCCGACGATATGGTGTTCCTGCGCCTTGCCGGGCTGCACCCGGTCGTGGTGCACGGCGGCGGCCCGCAGATCTCGACGATGCTCGAACGGCTCGGCGTCGAGGGCGAGTTCCGCGGTGGGCTGCGGGTGACCACTCCGGAGACCATGGACATCGTGCGCATGGTGCTCGTCGGACAGGTCGGGCGGGAACTGGTCGGCCTGATCAACGCGCACGGTCCGTACGCGGTCGGTATGTCCGGGGAGGACGCCCGGCTGTTCACCGCGGCCCGCCGTCCGGCCATTGTGGACGGTGAGCAGGTGGATATCGGGCTGGTCGGGGACATCGACGAGGTCAATGCCGAGGCGATGCGCGACATCATCGACAGCGGAAGGATTCCCGTCGTGTCCACGGTCGCCCCGGACGCGGACGGCGTGGTGCACAACATCAACGCGGACACCGCGGCCGGCGCGCTGGCGATCGCGCTCGGGGCGGAGAAACTCGTGGTGCTCACCGATGTCGAGGGGCTCTACGCGGACTGGCCGAATCCGGCATCGTTGTACAGCCAGCTCGACGCGGACGAGCTCGAGCGGCTGCTTCCCGGGCTGGCCAGTGGAATGGTGCCGAAGATGGAGGCCTGCCTGCGCGCCGTGCAATCGGGCGTTCCGCGCGCGCACGTGATCGACGGCCGGATCGCGCATTCGGTGCTGCTCGAAGTGTTCACCAGCAAGGGAATCGGCACGATGGTCTACCCCGGAGAGGCGGTGTCCGATGGAGAGCGCAATGTCTAATCTGGACAATCAGGCGCGCTGGCGCGCGGTGATGATGGACAACTACGGCACGCCGGAGCTGACCATCAGCCGCGGGGAGGGAGCCACACTCTACGACGCGGACGGCGCCGCCTACACCGATCTGCTCTCCGGGATCGCGGTGAACGCGCTCGGGCACGCACATCCGGCCATCGTGGCCGCGGTGAGCGAGCAGATTGCGGCCTTCGGGCACACCTCGAACTTCTACGCGCACGAACCGGGGCTGCGCCTGGCCGAGCGGCTGCTCGATCTCGTCGGCGCGCAGGGCAAGGCGTTGTTCTGCAATTCGGGGGCGGAGGCGACCGAGGCCGCGCTGAAGATCACCCGGCTCACCGGGCGCGGCAAGATCGTGGCCTGCGAAGGCGCCTTCCACGGCCGGACCATGGGTGCCCTCTCGATCACCGGGCAGCCGGGCAAACGAGCTCCGTTCGAACCGCTCGTCCCCGGCGTGCAGCATGTGCCGTACGGCGATGTGGCCGCGCTCGAAGCCGCCGTGGACGCGGAGACCGCGGCCGTGTTCCTCGAACCGGTGCTCGGCGAGGCCGGAGTGCTTCCCGCGCCCGACGGTTATCTGCACGCGGCGCGGGAGATCACCCGCAGGGCCGGTGCGCTGCTGGTGATCGACGAGGTACAGACCGGGATCGGGCGCACCGGTTCCTGGTTCGCCTTCCAGCAGGCGGGAATCCTGCCCGATCTGATCACCCTCGCCAAGGGCCTCGGCGGTGGTCTGCCGTTCGGTGCCGTGCTCGGGATCGGCGCGGCGGGTGAGTTGTTCACCCCAGGAACACACGGCACGACCTTCGGCGGCAACCCGGTGTGCGCCGCGGCGGGCCTGGCCGTGCTGGACACCATCGCGGCCGAGGGCCTGTGTGAACACGCCGAGGTGCTCGGCAAGCACCTCGCGAGCGGGATCGAGGCGCTCGGACACGACCGGGTGCGCGGGGTGCGCGGACTCGGGCTGCTGCTCGGCATCGGGCTGACCGGACCGATCGCCAAGCAGGTCTCCGGTGCCGCCCAGCGGGCCGGTTACCTGGTCAACGCGGTCGCCCCGGACACCATCCGGCTCGCCCCGCCACTCGTGCTCAGCGAGGAGCAGGCGAACACCTTCGTTTCCGAACTACCGTCCATTGTGGACGCAGCAGGCGAGGAGTCCTGATATGCCGAAGCACTTCCTGCGCGATGACGACCTGACCCCGCAGACCCAGCGCGCCGTGCTCGATCTGGCGGACGAGCTCAAGGCCGAGCCGCTGAGCCGGAACATCTTGCACGGCAAGTCCGTCGCCGCCATCTTCGAGAAGAACTCCACGCGCACCAGGCTTTCCTTCGAGGTCGGCATCAAACAGCTCGGCGGGCATCCGGTCGTCGTGGACGGGCGCTCCATGCAGCTCGGCCGCGAGGAGACCATCGAGGACACGTCCCGCGTGCTGTCCCGGTACGTCGACGCCGTCGTGTGGCGGACCTTCGCGCAGAAGCGCATCGACGCCATGGCCTCGGCCTCCGGGATTCCGGTCATCAACGCGCTCACCGACGAATTCCACCCCTGTCAGCTGCTCGCCGACCTGCAGACCATCCGGGAACGGCTCGGCGGCCTCGCCGGGGTCACCGCCACCTACCTCGGCGACGGTGCCAACAACATGGCGCACTCCCTGCTGCTCGGCGGTACCACGGCTGGGATGCACGTGCGGGTCGTCGCCCCCGAGGGATTCCAGCCGCTGCAGGAGGTCGTGCTCGACGCCAAGAAGCGGGCGGGCGAGACCGAGGGCAGCGTCACCGTGTTCACCGACGCCGAGGACGCCGTGGCCGGTTCCGATGTCATCGTCACCGACACCTGGACCTCGATGGGGCAGGAGAACGACGGCAAAGACCGCGTCCAGCCCTTCCGGCGACTGCAGGTCAACGCCGAACTCATGGCACGGGCCAACTCCGGCGCGATCGTGCTGCACTGCCTGCCGGCCCATCGTGGCTGGGAGATCACCGACGAGGTGCTCGACGGTCCGGCCAGCGCCGTGTGGGACGAGGCCGAGAACCGCCTGCACGCCCAGAAAGCACTGCTCGTCTCCCTATTGGAGGCGCGATGAACCCATTCCCGACGGTGTTCCCGGGCCGTCCGTATGCTCGACCATCCACAGCGGTCACGGCCGTCCACAGATTTTCGCGAACGGTTTCTCCCAGGCCCGGTGCCGATATACTGGATGCGGGGTCGCCCCCCGGTGAGGGCGGGGGATGTGCGGGGGTCGTGAAAAGGCGTGGGCGATCATGACCACCGCAACCACCCGAGTCGCACGGCAGGCCAAGATCAGCGAACTCGTCGCCACCCACCAGCTCCGCAGCCAGAGCGAACTCGTCCGGCTCCTCGCCGAGAACGGCATCGAGGTCACCCAGGCCACGCTGTCCCGGGACCTCGACGAACTCGGCGCGGTCAAACTGCGCGCGGCGGACTCCGGCGCGGCCGTCTACGTCATCCCCGAGGACGGTTCCCCGGTGCGCGGGGTGCAGGGCGGGACCGGGCGACTGTCCCGGCTCCTCGGTGAACTGCTGACCTCGGCGGACGGGGCGGGCAATCTCGCGGTACTGCGCACTCCGCCCGGTGCGGCGCAGTTCCTGGCAAGCGCGATCGACCGGGCGACCCTCGCCGAGGTCGTCGGCACGATCGCCGGGGATGACACGATCATCGTCATCGCGCGCGAACCACTGACCGGCATGCAGCTCGCCGGGAAGTTCATGGCATTGGTGAGCAACACAGAGCAACAGGAGGAAGAATGACTGAGCGGGTAGTACTCGCCTACTCGGGCGGGCTGGACACATCGGTGGCGATCGGTTGGATCGCCGAGGAGACCGGGGCCGATGTGGTCGCCGTCGCCGTGGACCTCGGGCAGGGCGGCGAGGACCTGGAAACGGTGCGCAAGCGGGCACTCGACTGCGGCGCGGTCGCCGCGGAGGTCGCCGACGCGCGGGACGAATTCGCCGAGCAGTACTGCCTTCCGGCCGTGCACGCGAACGCGCTCTACATGGACCGGTATCCGCTGGTCTCCGCGCTGTCCCGGCCGCTGATCGTCAAACACCTCGCCGACGCCGCGAAGAAACACAACGCGAGCACCGTGGCGCACGGCTGCACCGGCAAGGGCAACGACCAGGTGCGCTTCGAGGTGGGGATCGGCGCACTCGCCCCCGACCTCAAGGTCATCGCGCCCGTCCGGGACTACGCGTGGACCCGGGAGAAGGCGATCGCCTGGGCCGAGGAACGCAAACTTCCCATCGACGTGAGCAAGAAATCCCCATTCTCCATCGACCAGAACGTGTTCGGCCGCGCCGTGGAGACCGGCTTCCTCGAGGACCTGTGGAACGCCCCGACCAAGGACGTCTACTCCTACACCGAGGATCCCACCCAGTGGAAGGCACCCGACGAAGCGGTGATCACCTTCGACAAGGGCACCCCCGTCGCCATCGACGGCCGCTCGGTCACCGTGCTCGAAGCGATCCAGGAACTCAACCGGCGCGCCGGCGCGCACGGCATCGGCCGACTCGACATGGTCGAGGACCGGCTGGTGGGCATCAAGTCCCGTGAGGTCTACGAGGCCCCCGGCGCGATCGCCCTGATCACCGCGCACCAGGAACTGGAGAACGTCACCGTCGAGCGGGACCTCGCCCGGTTCAAGCGGACCGTCGCCCAGCGCTGGGGTGAGCTGGTCTACGACGGCCTCTGGTTCTCCCCGCTCAAGGACTCCCTCGACACGTTCATCGGAGACACCCAGCGGTACGTGTCCGGGGACATCCGGATCTCCATGCACGGTGGCAGCGTCACCGTCACCGGACGCAGCTCCCATCAGTCGCTGTACGACTTCAACCTCGCCACCTACGACGAGGGCGACTCCTTCGACCAGTCGCTGGCCAAGGGCTTCGTGCAGCTGTGGGGCCTTCCCTCGAAGATCGCCGCCAAGCGCGAACAGGGGCAGGCCTGATGGCCGAGCAGGACAAGCCGACCGCGTTGTGGGGCGGCAGGTTCGCCGGCGGGCCTGCCGAACCGCTCGCGGAACTCTCCGTATCCACCCACTTCGACTGGCGGCTCGCGCCCTACGACATCGCCGGTTCGCAGGCGCACGCCCGGGTGCTGCACCGCTCCGGGCTGCTCAGCGAGGAGGAGCTCGACGGCATGCTCGCCGCGCTCGACCGGCTCGCCGAGGATGTGCGCAGCGGCGAATTCGTGCCGAGCCCGGGCGACGAGGACGTGCACACCGCGCTCGAACGCGGGCTGCTCGACCGCGCCGGCGGCGAACTCGGCGGCAAACTGCGCGCCGGCCGCTCCCGCAACGACCAGATCGCCACGCTGCTGCGGATGTGGTTGCGGGAATCCGCGGCGGAAATCGTCGGCGGCACCCTGGATGTGATCGAGGCGCTGCTCGAGCAGGCGAACCGGCACCCCGAGGCTCCGATGCCCGGCCGCACCCACCTGCAGCACGCCCAGCCGGTACTGCTCGCCCACCATCTCGGCGCGCACGTGCAGGCCCTGCTGCGGGACATCGAACGCGTCCGCGATTGGGACAAGCGGGCCGCGGTCAGCCCCTACGGCTCGGGCGCGCTCGCCGGTTCCTCTCTCGGGCTCGACCCGCAACTCGTCGCCGAGGAACTCGGCTTCGACAGCGCGGTGGAGAACTCGATCGACGGCACCGCCTCGCGGGATTTCGCCGTGGAATTCGCGTTCTGCCTCACCACGCTGGCGGTGGACCTCTCCAGGATCGCCGAAGAGGTGATCATCTGGAACACGGCCGAATTCGGCTACGTCACCCTCGACGACGCGTGGTCCACCGGATCGAGCATCATGCCGCAAAAAAAGAACCCGGACATCGCCGAACTGGCCCGTGGCAAGAGCGGGCGCATCATCGGGAACCTCACCGGACTGCTCGCCACCCTGAAGGCGCAACCGCTTGCGTACAACCGGGACCTGCAGGAGGACAAGGAACCGCTCGTGGACACGGTCGAGCAGCTCGGGCTGGTGCTCCCCGCGCTCGCCGGAATGCTCGGCACGCTCACCTTCCACACCGACCGGCTCGCGGCATTGGCCCCGCGCGGGTTCACCCTCGCCACCGACATCGCGGAATGGCTCGTCCGCCAAGGCATTCCGTTCCGTCAGGCGCACGAGGCCGCCGGGCAGTGCGTTCGGGTCGCGGAGCGGACGAACAAGGGACTCGAACACCTCAGCGATGCCGAACTCGCCGCCATCGACCCCGCGCTGACCCCCAAGGTGCGCGAGGTGCTCACCGTGCGTGGCTCGATCGAATCACGCGACGGCTACGGCGGAACCGCAAGTGCGCGGGTACGCGAACAGCTGCAGCGCGCCGCGGAGCGCGCGAACGGGCACCGTGAATGGGCAACTGCCCGGTGATCGAAATACACGAAGTGCGCAGGGCACAGCTCGGTGAACTCGCCGAGCTGTGCCGCGCACACGCGGAATACGACCGGCGATTCGAACCGGCGATCGACCCGCTGCCCGCCGATCTCGCCGAACGACTCGACCGGCTGCTGTTCACCGAGAAAAGCCTGCTCTGCCTCGTCGCCGAGGAAGACGGCGAACTACTCGGCTACGTCAGCGGATTCGCCGCACCGAGCACCTGGCGCGGCGACACCTACTACACGATGGACTGCCTCTACATCGCCGAAAGCAGGCGCGGCGCACGGCTGGGCCCCCGGCTCATGGACGCCATGCGCGCAGCGGCCGAATCCGCGCACGCGGGCCGGTTGCGCTGGCAGACCCCGCTGCACAACGGCCAGTCGAAGGGGTTCTACGCGCACTACGGAGCCGGAAACGGCCTCGGGCACGCCGACAAACGCACCTACGTTCTTCCGCTGTAGCTCTAACCTGGTGCTGTGATGTTCGAACGCGAAGAGCTCGCCATCGATCCCGTGGCCGCCGCCCGGATGCTGCTCGGCTCGGTACTGCGCACCGACCAGGTCGCCGTGCGCATCGTGGAGACCGAGGCCTACCGCGGCGCCGACGACCCCGCATCGCACTCCTACCGCGGCAAGACGAAACGCAACGCCGTGATGTGGGGACCGGCCGGGCATCTCTACGTGTACTTCACCTACGGCATGCACTTCTGCGCCAACGTGGTCACCATGACCGATGGCGAGGCGGGCGCGGTCCTGCTCCGCGCCGGCGAGGTCATCGAAGGCGAGGAACTGGCCCGCAAACGCCGGCCTGCGGCCAAACGCGACCGGGACCTCGCCAGCGGCCCCGCCAAACTCACCAGCGCACTCGGTCTCGACACCGAAGCGAACGGTGCCGACCTGCTCCGCACGAGCTCCCCGATCCGCCTCGAACACGGGGACGACGGCGAGGCGTTCACGATCGGCAGCGGCCCCAGAGTGGGCATCAGCGTCGCGCAAACCCTGCCCTGGCGGTTCTGGATCGAAGGAAAACCCCAGGTCAGCACCTTTCGTGCGGGCGGAAAGCGAAGCGGGCGCCGATAATTCGCGAGGCCTGGGTCACATCGGCCGCACATCGTCGGTGAGAGGATCGCCAGAAGCATGCGTCCTGCGCCGAAGAGAGGGGCGTTGACCTCGGTAAACGCCTGTCGGTGCGAAAAGGGACCCCCCTGTTTGTGGGGTGTTTGGTGTGGTGTAACTTTGTTTCTGTCAGCGCGGCACGGACCCGGTAAAGATGGGGCCGAGCGTTGGTGGAGAGTACAAGCCCCCGGTTTCTGGTTGTGGTCGGGTGTGCGTGTGTTCTTTGAGAACTCAACAGTGTGTCATGCTTTTTATGTTTTTTGGTGTGTTTTTACCCCCGTTAAACAGTGGAAAGCTTGTGGGCTCTGTGTTTTGGGGTCTGGTTTTCTGGTTGTTTGCGGTTTTTGAGTTTATATTTTTTTTGCTTGGATTTTTTTCCGACTTTTGGTTTGTTGTTGGAGAGTTTGATCCTGGCTCAGGACGAACGCTGGCGGCGTGCTTAACACATGCAAGTCGAACGCGACCTTCCTTTCGGGGTTGGTTGAGTG
>NZ_KB905464.1 GCF_000379465.1 Sciscionella marina DSM 45152 | reverse complement strand
AGAGACGAGCTTATGGCGCCTTCCCGGACCAGCCGGGCCACCACATGCAACCCGGAACCCCGGAAGAGATCAACAACCGGGACGCCCTACATGAGGCGGTGTCGGACGGTGTTGCCCGAGGACGCCGGGGTTGGGTTCGCACCGGCCAGAGCGGCAAACGCGGCCTCGGAACGTACTCGACCGTGATGGGACCATGCGGTGAGGCAGATGGCAGCGGTCGTGGGTCCGATGCCGCGCTTCTCGAGCAGCGGGGCGGCTTGGCTGGCGTGGACGAGCTCACTCATCCGGGCGCTGTTGGCGGCGATCTGTTCGTCGAGCTCGATCACGCGCCTGGCCAGTCGAGTAGCCTCCGCCTGGGCTGTTGCAGCGCCAAGGTCTTCATCGCGAGATCGCCAACGGGCCACCGTGGCGGGCTGTGTGCGGGAGAGGGGCAGGCGGGCATCGATGCCGAGTTCCACGACGCGCAGCAGAGCGATCAATGCGTTGATGGTGGCGGTGCGTTCGGCTGTCATGTGGTCGCGTGAGGCGATTAGGACGCGCAGTGTGGCCCGTGTGCCTTCTGCCAGGCGCGGGCGACGCAGCTGGCGGGTGTCCAGCGCAAGCACGGCCGCTGCGATGCGGTGAGCATCCAGTGGGTCCGACTTGCCAAGACCTCGGTTGCCCCGCGCGTTCATCCGGGCCGCCTCGATCACCTCGTAGCCGGCCCGTGCGACGGTGGCGGCCAAGCCCGCGCCGTAGGACGCGATGCCCTCGATGATCCACAAGGCAGCGAGGTCTCCGCCGGTGCGGCGGCCCACCCAGGCAATGGCGCGGGCCAAGCCTGCGGCGGTGGTCGGGAACTGGCCGGTGTCGATGATTTCACCGGTGGCAGCGAGGATCGCCAGGACGTGATTGCGGGCGTGGGTATCGACACCGATGACGAACGAGTGCGCATGCGCGACGATGGTCATAGCGGCTCGGGTCCTTCCTACTCAGGATTGATGGTCCGGCCGCTGGTGGCCGGCGCCGGTCTGGGTAGGAGTCACGTCGGGGCAGCACTGTGATGAGTCACGCCGATACGGGCGGACAGCCTTCTGATC
>NZ_KB905463.1 GCF_000379465.1 Sciscionella marina DSM 45152 | reverse complement strand
GCCGCGGTCGCCGATCGCCTACTGGCCTTCGAAAAACGCTACAACGCCACAGCCCGACCCTTCGACTGGACCTTCAACCGCAACGACCTCAACCACCTTGAGGTGTACCAAGGATCTTGGACAGGGCCTCTCGTTTGAGAGGATGTGTGCATGCCCGAGCAGCGTCGGAGGTTCAGTGCTCAGTTCAAGGCTGAGGCTGTGCAGATGGTGATCGAGACCGAGAAGTCGGTCGCCGAGGTCGCCCGGGATCTAGAGATCAACGCGGGCACACTCGCCAACTGGGTCAACACGTGGCGGCGGGAAAACCCCGGCTCTGAGCAGCCGGTGAGCCTGTCCGAACGTGCTCGCGTGGCGGAGATGGAAGACGAAATCCGCCGGTTGCGGATGGAAAACGAGTTCCTGAAAAAAGCCGCGGCCTTCTTCGCGCGGACGTCGCAATAGCGGAGCGTTGCGCGGTCATCGACGCGGAGAAGGCCCACTATCCGATCGCTTGGATGTGTCGGTTACTCGGGGTGCCACGCTCGTCGTTTTATGCCTGGCGCCAACGGGTGGCCACCGAGACGACTACCCAAGCTCGCCGCCGCCGGCTGAGCATCCACGTCTCCCGGGTGTTCACCGAGGGCCGGGGCGCCTACGGTTGCCGCCGGGTCGCCGCCCAGCTCAACCGAGAAGGTCACGCGTGCAGCGTCGGGCTGGTCGCCGACCTGATGCGCGATCTCGGACTGGCCGGGTGCCAGCCCCGCACCTACAAACGCACCACAATGCCAGGCGAAGAACCCGTGGACAGCCCGGATCTGATCGGCCGAGAGTTCACCGCGGATGCGCCGGGAAAGCGGTTCGTCGGCGACATCACCTACCTCAAAACCGGTGAAGGATGGCTCTACCTCGCGACCGTCATCGACCTGGCCACCCGCATGGCCGTCGGATGGCAGCTCGCCGATCATATGCGCACCAGCCTGGTCGTTGACGCCCTGGACATGGCCATCACCCACGGACACCTCCACTCAGGAGCGGCGCCTCTCTGGTCAAGTTGATCTTGGTTTGGGTTGTTATTGTGTGTGTTGGCGGGTTCGGGAAGTGACTGGTCCGAAGTGCTGACGTGC
>NZ_KB905462.1 GCF_000379465.1 Sciscionella marina DSM 45152 | reverse complement strand
TTCCCCGGTCTGTTCGTGATCGTGATCGGAGTCTTCGTCGTGCCGGTGCGCAGTCCGTATATCGTGAGCCTGATCGCTGCGCAGCGGTCAGAGTTGGAGGCGATCTCCTGTCGGGGCTCGGCGCCGTATCGTCAGGTCCTGCGGGTACGGATCGTGCTCGCTGCCGCGGAGGGTGGCTCCAACGCTGCTATCTCGCGGTGTCTGGGGGTCGGTGTGGATACTGTCCGTAAGTGGCGCAAACGCTTCTGCCACGAGGGTATGGGCGGACTGGTCGATCGGCCTCGCAGTGGGCGGCCACGGACGTTCCCCGCCACCGTGGTCACCGGAATCAAGGCCCTGGCTTGTGAGCTACCCGCTCGCGCCGACGTGCCGCTGGCACGGTGGAGCTGCCCGGAGCTGGCTGATGAGGCCGTGGCTCGTGGGATCGTCGAACGGGTTCCGGCCTCGACGGTGCGTCGGTGGCTGACAGCTGATGCGCTCAAACCGTGGCAGCATCGCTCGTGGATCTTTCCCCGCGACCCGTACTTCGCGGTCGAGGCCGCGCGAGTGCTCGACCTCTATGCTCGCGTCTGGGACGACAAACCGTTGACAGACAACGAGTTCGTGCTCAGTGTCGATGAGAAACCCGGTGTCCAGGCTCGACGCAGGATCCGCCCCAGCCTCCCGCCGGGAGTACGCCGCCCGATGCGCGTGGAGTCGGAATACGCCCGCGGCGGCACGCTGGCCTATTTCGCCGCTTACGATGTCCACCGAGCCCACGTCATCGGCCGCTGTGAACCCACCACCGGCATGGTCCTGTTCTCCCGTCTGGTCAAGCAGGTGATGACCACCGAGCCGTATGCCAGCGCCCGCAGGGTGTTTTGGATTGTGGACAACGGGGCGTCTCACCGCAATTGGGCGGCAGCGGCCCGGATGAACGACGCCTGGCCCAACGCCCACATGGTTCATCTGCCCGTGCACGCCTCCTGGTTGAACCAGGTGGAAGTCTATTTCTCCGTCGTGCAACGTAAAGCGCTCGACCCTGACGACTTTCCCGACCTCGCCGCGGTCGCCGATCGCCTACTGGCCTTCGAAAAACGCTACAACGCCACAGCCCGACCCTTCGACTGGACCTTCAACCGCAACGACCTCAACCA
>NZ_KB905461.1 GCF_000379465.1 Sciscionella marina DSM 45152 | reverse complement strand
AGAGACGAGCTTATGGCGCCTTCCCGGACCAGCCGGGCCACCACATGCAACCCGGAACCCCGGAAGAGATCAACAACCGGGACGCCCTACATGAGTCGATGTCGGGTGGTGTTGCCCGAGGACGCGGGGATGGGGTTCACTCCGGCGAGAGCGGCGAACGCGGCTTCGTCGCGGACCCGGCCTGGGTGCGACCAGGCGACCAGCACGGTAGCGGCGGTGACGGGGCCGATCCCGGTTTCCTCGACGAGGTCGGCGGCGGGGCTGGCCTCGACGAGCTCGCCGATGCGGTTGGTGTTGCTGGTGATTTCGGTGTCGAGGGCGAGGATCCTGTTGGCCAGTCGGACGGCTTCGGTGCGCGCGGTCGCGGTGGCGAGGTCTTCTGCTCGCGGGCGCCAACGGGAGATCTCGATGATCTTGCGTGCGCCGAGGGGACGCCGGGCGTCGATACCGAGCTCAGCGATGCGCACGAGGGCGGTCAGGGCGTTGACGGCCCTGGTCCGCTCGCCGGTCAGTTCGTCCCGGGCGGTGAGCAGGATTTGCGCTGCCGCACGGATTCCCTCGTCGGTTCGCGGGGTGCGCAGGTGTTGCTCGTCGAGGGCAAGCACCGTTGCGGCGATGCGGCGGGCGTCGATCGGGTCAGATTTGCCGATCCCGCGCCGACCGGCCCGATCCATCCGGGATGCTTCGACCACACGGTAACCGGCCAGTGCGCTCTGGCGGGCGAGTTGGGCTCCGTAACTGCCGACCCCCTCGATGACCCACAAGGCACCGGAATCGTCGCCGGTGCGGCGGGCGACCCACGCGATCGCGCGGGATCTGCCGGCATGGGTGTTGGGGAATTCCTGGGTGCCCACATGTTCGCCGTTGGTGGCGAGCACCGCATAGGTGTGGGTACGGGCGTGGGTGTCTACACCGATGACGAACGGGTGGGACTGTGCGACAGTGGACATCGCGGTCGGGTTTCCTCTCGGTCGAACGGGGTGTTCCCGGGCGCCGCGGACCGGCGCCAGGCCCGGGAGAGGTCACTTCGCGGCAGAACTGTGATGGGCCACGATCCCTGGGGATCGGGCAGGCTTCTGATCTCTAATGGTGGCGGCTGGCTTGGGGCTGGCTGGCAGGCTGTTCGTCGGCTTCGCCCGGTGTGACCCGCTTCTGATCTGACTGCGCT
>NZ_KB905460.1 GCF_000379465.1 Sciscionella marina DSM 45152 | reverse complement strand
AGCACGGTGCCGGTGCACCATCCAGCGTCGACGAGTTCACCTAGAGCCGGCTGGGGCTCCCCGAGGTCCCACGGGACCCTCCCCCTCCGGTACACCTGCCCGTAGTCGATCTCCGGCGGCTGCGGACCCTGCACCGTCCCAAGCCCTCCCTTCCGCCGGATCATCCGGGACCCACTCTGGCATCGCGCGACCCCGGCATCAAGGCGGCCACCGACGACCCAGGTCTGCGTCGCGGACCTGAAGATCACGAGTGTTCGCAACCGACCCCTATGTGGAACGGCCTCTTGAATCGACGGCAACGCCATCGTCTGAGACTCTTGCCGGTCACGGACAGTAGCTGACCTTGACCGTCCGGTTTCAACCCGGCTAGGTCGTGTCTCCCGATTCGCATACTCCTACGCGGGCGTGGATGACGGTGCTGGCCAGGAGGACGCCACCGAGGTAGGTCAGGGCGTACTTGTCGTAGCGGGTCGCGATGCCGCGCCACTGTTTGAGCCGGTTGAAGCCTCGTTCGACGGTGTTGCGCCGCGCGTAGAGGTCGGCGCCGAACGCGGGTGGTCGGCCACCGGCCGATCCTTTGGCCTTTCGCCGAGCGATCTGGTCTGTGCGCTCGGGGATGGTGTGTTTGATTCGTCGGGAACGTAATTCGGCCCGTGTACTCGGATGCGAGTACGCCTTGTCGGCGAGTAGCCGGAAGTCGCGGTTGGACTCGCCCTGGTCTCGGCGCTGCTGGGCGTAGGCCTCGAGCAGCGACACCAGTTGGGGGTTGTCGCCGGCCTGCCCTGCGGTCAACCGGACCTCGACCGGAGCTTGTCGCTGATCGGTCAGGGCATGAACCTTCGTGGTGAGCCCGCCACGCGAACGGCCGATCGCGTGGTCGGCGGGCTCATCGGCAGCCTTCTTGTAATTCGACAGAGCCCCCTGTGGCGAGCATGTCGGACCGGGCGCCCGCGGCATGTTGATGCGCCCGCACGCTCGTCGCATCCACCGACAGCAACTCCTCGACGTTCGCGACCATCGCGGCACGGAACCCGAACACGGACGCAACCTGGGCGAACATCTCGTCATAGGTGCCATCCAAGGACCATCGATGATGCCGCTTCCACACCGTCTGCCACGGCCCGAAATCGGCCGGCAGATCCCGCCACGGGCTGCCCGTGCGGAACCGCCATACGATCGCTTCCAGCATCAACCGGTGGTTGGTGAACCTGTTGCCCCGCTTACCCTCATCCGAGGGCATCACCGGCTCGACGGCCGCCCAAAACTCATCAGAAATTACACCGCTACGCATCACCAGCCGATCTTCGCTAGTCAGGACCCACATATTTGGGAGACACGCTGTGAGTCTTTCCGGTGGCTGGTCTGGGACCGGCTGGCAGGGTTGGCGTCGGTCGTCCCACCCTTGGTCGTGACTCGAGACACGCTC
>NZ_KB905459.1 GCF_000379465.1 Sciscionella marina DSM 45152 | reverse complement strand
ACGAGCGAGATGCCGGCGAGAACGATGATACGGATGCGTTCGACGCGGACGCCGAGGGCACGGGCACGGTCGTCGCCGAGCCGTATCGCGGTGAGTTTCCAAGCGGCGCGCAACAACAAGGGAGTGGCGATCACGAGCACCCCGGCCAGCAGGGCGACCTGCGGCCAGCTCGCCCGCCCGAGGCTGCCGAGTGTCCAGAACACGACCTGCTGCAGCTGGGCATCGGAAGCGACGTATTGCATCAACGACAGCAGTGCCGTGAACAGGAAGACCATGGCGATCCCCAACAGCACCATGGTCTCGGTGTGCGGTCCGCGCAGCACGCTGAACACCAGTATCACCGCACACGTCAGCATGGCGAAGACCCATGCCGTACCGGCGGTACCGAGCAGCGCTCCGAGCGGGATCGCGGAGAACCCGGTGACCAGGCTCAGCGCGGCACCGAAACTCGCGGCGGCGGAGATCCCGAGAGTGTAGGGCTCTGCCAGCGGATTGTTGAGGATGGTCTGCATCTCCGCACCAGCCAGCGCCAGCGCGGCGCCCACGAGAATTCCGGTCACGGTCATCGGCATCCGGATATGCCAGATGATCTCGGTGTTCACCGTGGGTGCTTGCCAGGGGGTGAACAGCCCCTGGAGTGTGTCCCCGAGCGACAGACCTTCGCCGCCCACGGCGACATCGCCGACCGCGAAGGCGACTGCGAGTATGGCCAACGCGATGACCAGGACGCGTTTGCGACGCAACAGCACACGATGCGCCCGCAAGGCGCCCGAAGCGCCCGCCGCCGGTGTCGTGCCGGCCGGGATTCCTGGTGATGCCGAGGTCGTCATGGCAGATCGGTCCAGAAAGTTCCACGGTAGGGAATGGGCAGGAATTTGCTGTGCAGCTCGCGAATGGTGGTGTCCGGGTCGACGTCTTTGAACAGGTCGGGATGCATCCACTTCGCGAACCACTCGACCGCGAGGAAGTTGTACGGCGAGTCATAGAAATGGTGCCAGGCAACGTACGCGCGGTGGTCACGCACCGCGCCGAGTTGATTGAAACCGGCCTGGTTGTCGATGATCGCCTGGAACTGTTTCTGCGCGTTCTGCCTTGTCTGGTTGTACCCGAGTGCGACGAAGCTGCCCGGTTTGGCCGGTGTTCCCGGGGACCAGTCGGCGCCGGTGGCGATGATGACCGCAGGCTTGCGGGACAGGATCGTCTCCGGTGAGATGGCGCCCTGGCGCGTCTTGAGGATCGGGTCGGCAAGGTTCGCACCGCCCGCGAATTTCACCAGTTCGGCGAGGTTGGAGTTGGCGAAACTGGAACAGCAGTCGAAATAGCCCGGTGCACGCCAGAGGAAGGTCGGTGTCGGGGGCTGGTGGGCCGCATTCAGCCGGGAACGCACCCGATCGATCGCCGCTTGGTAGTACTGAACGTACTGTTCGGCCTGCGGGTCGCGGCCGAGTAACTGGCCCATCAGCCGGACACTCGGCACAGTGTTCTGCAATGGTTTCTCGAAGTAGTCCACCACGACCGTGGGGATCCCCACTCGTTGCAACTTGTCGACGATTCCGGCGTCTTGTGCG
>NZ_KB905458.1 GCF_000379465.1 Sciscionella marina DSM 45152 | reverse complement strand
GCCAAACAGATCGGCGTCAAGCAGCCCACCATCGCGCGGTTCGAAACCAGCGACTCACTTCCCGATCAAGCGCACCTGCAAGTACTGCTCGAGCTCTACGGCCGTAAGGACCAGTTCACCAAGTTGCGGCAGGTCAGGGACGTTGCCGCGGCGCGAAAACGTGACCAAAGCATGCCGATCGGCACGTTGTCGGACATCGAGCTGCTGATCGGACTGGAGCACTTCTCCAGCAAGATCGAAGTCTACGAGACCATGGTTGTGACCGGCCTGCTCCAGACTCGTGACTACGCACGGGCGATCATCGAGAAGTTCGCCGTTCAAGAGTCCGGCGTGATCGTCGAAGACGCACTCGACCTTCGCCTGGCCAGGCAGGCCGTCCTTGACCGCGGCGACGACGAGCTCCCGCCAGACCTCACGATGTACGTCGATGAGAGCACCTTGCGGTTGGAGATCGGTGGCAAGAAGGTCTTGGCTGGGCAGCTTGAACATTTGCTCAAGCTCGAGAAACGAGACAACATCACGATCCGAGTGATCCCGGCCGACGTGGTGTATCACGCGGCACGCGACAAGTCGTTCACGCTGCTCACCTTCGATGACGACTGGAAGATGGCTTATGCCGAGGACTTCTTCTCGACGCACTACCACGACAGCGTCAAGGCAATCGGTCGCGCGAGCTCACTCCTAACCGGCTTGCACGGCCTGGCCCTCCCTGCGTCAGAATCACGGGGTCTCATCAGCGATATTCGAGAGGAGCTGACATGAGCCAGGACATTACGAACTGGCGCAAGTCCGGCCGTAGCACCAACGCCAACCAGTGCGTCGAGCTGGGGTGGACCGACGAGATCGCGGGTGTCCGCGACACCGCCGAAGACCAGCTCGCCACAGAGGCAAGGCCGGTCATCAAGGCCAGTCACCAGGCGATCGCCGCATTCGCCGACGCGCTGCGCCGATAATCGCGGCACGTAGTCAAAGACCCGAGGCCCCGCACACATCCATTGCAGTGTGCGGGGCCTCGGTCATTCGCACCCGTCCGGCGGCTACCGCGCCAGTCTCCTGGGCCCTGAGAATGTGTGCGGTCCACTTCGCCGACAACGCGGAGCTGAGCGCGATGATCACGAACTGGCGCAAGTCCAGCCGAAGCGACAACGCCAACCAGTGTGTCGAGTTGGGCTGGACTGGCGAGATCGCGGGTGCCCGCGACACCGCCGAGGACCAGCTCGCCGCCGAGGCCCGGCCGGTCATCACCGCCAGCCGCCGCGCCATCGCCGCGTTCGCCGATGCGCTGCGCCGGTAATCCCCGCTGCGCTCCAGTGGCATGGACTCGCGTCCCGCGAGCTAGACCGCCCGGCCGTTGAACAGCCCTCTCTGGCGCGGTCCTCCGACTGCCGCGTGTGGCCGACTCCGGCCCCATGACGGACCGTGCCGGTGACTGTGTGCATGCCGAGGTTCTGTCTCCACGCCATTGCTCGTGGAGACAGAACCTCGGTTATTCGTGCTCTCATCAGCGATTCGAGAGCGGTGGACGTCCGCATCGCATGTTGCCGAGAACCCCGGCAGGACGCAACTGCAACGTGCCGTCCTCACCCGAGCGGACCAGTGCAATTTTGGCCGGTCTACTCAGCGGAGCCTACGATAAATAGACCTCTGGAAAACCTGACCTACAATAAGAGGCCTGAGCCAAGCCAGAATTCTTAGTGCGCGGGCGGAATGATCTCGCCGAAGTCACCATCATCGACCCCACCCAAGAAGGCTTCCCGCTCTTCAGGCGTAAACACCAGCGGAAGCCGCTGTGCCTCGGTGCGACTGTCGTCGATCGTCGCGGGTCGACGCACCAGGAGGTAGGTCACCTCGTCGAGCGTCGCCTCGGCGATCTCCAAGGCGTCCTCGATGTGTTCCCCCTCGGGCTCTGCGCGGCGCCAGCTGAGGCTGTCGAGCCCGCATTCCTCATCGATACGGGCCCGGATGGCGGCTTTGTCTACTCCGGTCGAGCCAGGACCGTCCTCGGGGTATCCTGCTGTGCTGCCGTTCTCCACCATTGCGTAGCCAAGTCTCGTTTCATGATCCGGGGCCGATGTTCGTACCGATGGCCAGCATTGCACAGCTGCCGACTCTGAGATCCACAAGGCAGGACACCTCGCCGGTAGCGCCGGTCGAGTGTCGTCATCTTCCGGCCGAGCCAGGAGCGGCGACGTGGCCTCGTATGGCAAATCGGAGGGAGGTCATGCGAGGAAGCATGCACCGACGGCCGGTCTCGGACTGGTACGACGTGGTCCGGACGTTCACCTTCGTCGATCCAACGGCTTCTGTTCCCGATCTACTGTGCAGCGCCCGCCGACTCTCTTTGTGGCGTGAAAACGCGTAGCCGGTGCAGCTCGCTGACGCACCAGTCCTGAAGCAGGTGCAGCCGCCCGCCCGGCGGTTCCGAACCCAGTTCGTCATACATGTAGAGGTGCCGCGGATGCTTGGCCGTATTGCGCAGCGCCGCCCGAACCTCAGCGACGGTAAGCCGCGGTGAACGCTGCATGCGCGACAGATTCAGGTGACGGTATCGGAACATGAGCGCCTCGACGGCTTCTTCAAGTAAGAACTCGACAGTCACCCCAACAATTTCCAGTCCATTGCTGGTGCTACGACGAATTGGTGCCATGTCAGGACTTCCCTATGATCGTCTGCCGGTAGACGGACTCGCCTGCTGAGTGCAACACATCCCGGGGAGCGTCGGGAACTCGTCCGCCGGTGCGCTGATGATCCAGGCGTGCCACCGGCCACAGGATTCGTTGCAGATTCAGCAGCCTCATGGTGTTCACGACTTCTCAAAACGCAGCATCATGCGGCACTCGGTCTTGCGAATCAACACATCCGCGGCGGACTCGCTGCGAACGCCGGACTGCAGGATCGTCGCGATCGGCACTCGCCCACGATCGGTGTCCCACTCAGCGATCGCGTGCAGCATCGCCTGGACCAGCTCCCGCGCCCTGGGCCCGTGCCCAGTCGCTCCGAGCCTCGAGCGCCGATCACCATCGCCGGAGCCTTCGCAGGGTTGAGCGACCAGGTAGGCGACGCTGTCGGAATCGACCAGAGCCGGCGTGCGGTAGCGAATGATCGGTTTACACAGGCCAGTCGAGACGGCGTTCTCATCGGCGGAAATCCGGCATCCGCCTGGGTGCATCGCAGTGTGCAACCAGATTCCATCGAATGGGTCGAACGGCCCGACCTCCGCGGTCGACCATTCGGTGACCCCTTCCAGGTCCAGAACGCCGGACAGAACACTCGCCTCGATCGGCTGATCGCAGTCCCACCCGATCTGAACATGCCCGTCGACGTCGATGGATTCTTCCCGATCACCGTACTGGCTGGTCAGCGGCACAAACCCGCACAGTCGCATGCCATGCGATTCGAGCCTGTCCTCGCTGGAGGGGCGAACGAACAGGATCGAGCGAGTTGTTCCGCGGAACCGCAGTGGCAACACTATTCGCCCGCCGACAACAAGCTGTTCTCGCCAGGTCGCGGGAATGTCCCAGGCCCCCACGGTAAGGATGATCGCATCGTATTTGGCGTGTTCGGGGACACCGAGGACACCGTCACGCGTGACGACGCGGACACGCTCGTACCCCTGATCGTCCAGATTGCGGCGCGCCTGGGACGCGACCTCGTCATCGACGTCGACGGTGGTGACCTCGCCGTCCGGGCCGACAAGCTCGGCCAACAAGGCGGCGTTGTAGCCAGTCCCCGCTCCGATTTCGAGAATTCGCTGCCCAGGTTGTGGGTCGAGCTGATCGAGCATCATCGCCACGATCGACGGCTCGGACGCACACGACAGCGATTTGCCATCGGTGTCGCGTTTCGTGACGACCGTGTTGTCGTCATACGCTTCCGTCAGCTCCGCCTCAGGCACGAACGCGTGGCGGGCCACGGTGCGCATGACGTATTCGACGCGCGGATTGGTGGCGTACCCGTTGTTTCGAACCTCGTCGACAAGGCGGTTGCGGAGTTCGTCGGGGCTGGAAGTGGTATTCACCGGCAGTTCCTTCCTGTTCGTAGCTACACTTCTGCGGGCTTGGGGGTGCTATCCGAGCAGTAAGCAGGCATCCCATCGGACCGCGCCCGCGGGTGGAATGTGGTCGATGAGTTGAATTCCGCTGTTTCCTTCGAGGAACCCGTCGTGGCCGACGTGCTCGGGGCTGAGGCTGCTGCGGAATCGCTCGCGCAGGTCGGTGAGTGCGCCGACCAACCGCGCATCGCCACTGTCGGCCGCGATCCTGCCGAGGGTGTGCAACAGGCCCGCCGATCCATGGCACAGCGACTCATCGATGATCTGGGCGAGTTGCCATTCATCCGTGACGCAGCCGTAGACGATGTTCTCGACATGCTGCTGGCGCGTGGTGTCGCCGAGCGCGAGCGCGGCGAGCTGTTGGGCTCGAACCTGCCCGGGTGTGCCATAGCACCACGACGGACGCTGTGGACCGCGCTGGCGTGTACGGCCGGTCTCGTGCTCGTGCGCGTTGATGCTTGCGGGCCACCAGCGGTGTTCCGTGCCGAGTTCCCACCGGTCGAGGTAGGAGAGAATGCGCTGGATCGCCTCGGCATGGCCGGGGACGGTAATGCCCTCGCGCAAAGCGATGGCGAGTAGCGTGAGCGGGCCGTTAATGCCGTGAGCGAGACCGAAGTTGGCGTGTCCGCCGCGAAACTGTTCGGGGTCCCCGTCCGGTGGAGGATCGGCATACCACCATCCAGGTCGATCGCGGATCGGCTCGGTCAGCCGTATCAGGTAGGACAACAGGTCACGGAGCACATCATGATGCCCGAGCGCCAGCAACGGGACGGCAAGACCAGTGAGGCCGGAGATCAAGTCGTATTCCCCCAGACCGGCGTGCTCGCACCTATCGATGCGAGCATGGGCCTGCGCGATCCGGTGCCAGGTGATGCTGTCGAGCTGGTGCTCGAGCTCGACAGGCACGTAGCCGGCGGTGCTCAAGACGAACGCGACAGCGGGCACACCCTGGTAGAGGGAAGCCGTATCCGGGTGCCCGGCCACACCACGCCCGGTCATGGCCGCGATTGCTCGTTGGAGTTCCTGGCGATCCGCGGTTCCCGCGTGAGCTTGCTGGACGCGCAGAAGGGCGGTTCCAGCGGCCCCGGAACCGAGGTCGTCGCCGCGCACGGTCTCTTGTCCGATTGAGGTGGTCATGTGGTCGCTCCGGTGCGGTGTTGCCAGGTGAGGGCGGCGTGGCGCGCGAGTTTACGGGCGGAGTGCTCGCGGTCGCGGTCGATACCCACCAGGCGGTTGTGGTGCATGTGCAACAGCGACTCGATGACCGCGTCCCGACCGCTGTCGGGAATGTGGTTCCGGTAGGTGGCCAGCGCGTCGGCGCGGGCCCGCCACGCGGTATCGAGTTCCGGGCTCCAGCCAGGCGTATCCTCTGGTGGGCTCGTCGCGACCAGGGCGGTGACTTGCGCCAGGAGGGCGCGGTCGACTGGCGGTCCGGGATGGGCGGGTCGGTTGATGAACCAGCGCATCGCCTCGGCGTGGCTGCCTAACATCCCGACGGCGATACCGATCATGTTCAGCGCGACTAGACCGTCGCGCGGCAACTGGCCCGGTGTTCGCAGGTGCAGCGCGGTGACCGTGGTGTCGGCGGTGAACACGGTCTCAGCGGTCGGCATGTGCCAGTAGCGGCCGGTCTCGGGCTGGTAGGTGTCGAGCACCAGCCGGTTGATGTCTCGTTTGGCACGCAAGCGTTGTGCCCACTGGCCGAGGCCAGTGAAGACGTCGGTGCGGTGTCCGGGCGTGTTGGTCGCGATGCGCAGCCGGAGATGATCGAGCTCGGAGTTACTGCGGTAGCGAACGACCCACCACGATTCGTCGCCGAGCTCATCGTCCAGGACGGTGATCAGCTCGTCTATCCGGTCGGGGTGGGTGTAGAGCTTCGCGTACAACCAATCGCCGCGACCGGGCAGGTCCCCGCGGCTGATGGTCACAGCCGGACGAGTAACGCCGGTAGGAGTGGGGACGGGATCTTGTGTCGTGATCAGGGGAAAAACGACTTCGTGAGCATGCCCGATCCAGTCGCTGCGGCGCGACCAGTGCTCCACGATCTCGGTCAGCACGGCTTCGCCGTGCCGATCGAGGTGGTCGAGCAAGAGCTGCCGGTGCGCCGGATCGTCGAGATCCAAGCGCAGTGTCCGGTCATGATCGGTCAGCTCGACCCGCTTGGGGCAGGCGTACCGGATCCGCCATCGTTCCAATCCCAGACGCGGATTCTCGAGAGGAATGTTGCTACGGGAAAGACGCCAACGGGCGTGCGAAAGGATCGTTCGGCCATAGCGCACGCGCGGCAGGAACGGCACCGTGCCCGCTATCGGTCCCCAATCAAACCGATGCCACACCGTGTGACCGGCCCGGGGAAGGTGTACCAAGAACCGGGCCAGCGCCGCGTACTGCTTGTCGAACGCGAGCGCATTGAACGCTTGCGGCTCAAGGACTTTCTGGCGACTTCGGCTCAACAAACACAAACCTCCATCGCCGGTGGCCAGGACCGCGAGATCATCGAGCGGAATCACTGCCGCGGTGGCAGGGGCACGGTGTTCACCGAGGGAGAGGACATGAGGGAGGAATTGCGGGGTACGGCTGATGTTCTGTGCGTGCGCATAAGCCGGTGGACAGGACAGCTGCACGGGTGATGCACCGCGCGTACAGGTCGGCAGCGAGGCGTACAGCCGGTCGAGGCCATTGTCTGTGAGATCGGCAAGCCGCGCGGTGAATGTCCCCGCCGCGCGTCCCGGCGCCACGCTACACAGGTAGTCGCCGTCGTCGATGCCCAACGGGCTGGAGGCATGGATCGTGGCACCGATTTCGACATGCGGCGGTACGCGAAGTGGCGTATGCGGATCGCCCACACGGAGTTGGTCGATCAGGGTGTCATCAAGGACCAGCTCGTCGCCAGTAGCGATGGTATGCCAGGCATAGGCAAGCAGCTTCACGTCGCGCTCGCTCACTGCCTCCTCGGGGGCAGGAAGGACGCTTCCGGGATAACCAGCGGGGTATCCGAGCCCGCTGTCAGGATTGACGGCGTCCAGCAACGGTACCGGTAGGTTGGTTCCGTAGCGTTCCACAAACCGCATGTACCAGTCGCGCCAAACAGGGTGGCCGGTAGGTTGCCTGGAAAGTCGAGCCAGCGCGGACGCGCCGGCCTCGAGATCTCGGGCGAGATGTCGGGGAAGCTGAGCGTGCGCGTCCAAACGCAGGTCCACACTCATCTTGGCCGTGGCCTGCACGGGCAGCGCGCGCATCGCGTTGACCGCCTGGAGGTAAGCACGATCGGCATCGCCGGACTGGCTGTTGTGTTCGGCAATCCGGTCGCGAACGTTCCGCAAGCCGGTATGGATACCAGTCACGAAAGGGATTTCACCGATGCTGTGGTAGTCGAGCGCGTCGACGAGATAGCTGAGCGGATCTACTTCGGTGCTCGGGGCGCGCAGGTTCGTAATGAGCACGCCCTGCATGACCAGGTCGGTCAGCAAGGTAGTGATCTGTTCCTCGGGAACCGGGAACGTGTCGCCCAACTCCATCGCGAGGTCGGCGAACAGAATCGGATCGGCGGCGGTCTCCAGAACCGCGTCCACGGGCTTCGTACAGCGCAAGCTGACTCGATGAGGACCGTAGGGAACGTCAATCCGAAGCCCACGCCGAACCGTGAGGTTGTTGACGACGACCTTCAGCAACGGCAAAAACTCCGGGTCACGCTCGAGCTCATCGATGACGGTGCTCAACCAATCGGAATCCACCCGCGCGACAACACGATCCCGCTCACCCCAGTGCAGATGCGTGGTGGATTCAGTGATCGTCGCGAGACCAACTCCTGCGAACAACCCGAACGGGGTGTGCCGTCCAGTCGCGCGCAGCGCATAGCGAACGAGACTCTTGGCGGCGCCAAGTACTTCCTTGTCAGGCAGTTGTTTTTCAGGAAGAAGAATTCTCATCTGTATGGTGTCGAGACGTCGGGCCAGAGCGGGATTCGCTCGCTGGATCGCCTTCGACCACTCCTGTTGCCCCCAGCGGCTGTGGATCCAGCTTCGGCACGATGCAGGGTCCGTCAGATCCGGCCAGATCGTGGGCTTGTCGATATACCCGGCAGCGGCGGCGCGAAGCATACCGACGCCCGCGTGCTGGAACAAGCTGTTGGGCATCGTTTCTCCAGAACAGGCCGCCTCGGAGCCCCGTTCCGCCTTCGGAACGTGGGGCTCCGAGACTGCCGCGACGATCGTGGTCAGGCGTTGCTAGTGCAGGCGGAAGCGCACGTTGGTTTGCAACCGTCATCGGTCTTGCACGGTGCTGCGACCTGACTCGGGTCGGTCAGGATGTTCACGTCGAGGTCGAATTCATCGAGCAGGTCGCCCGGTATCGAGGGAGCGGTCATAGGAGTGTTCCTCCTCTGGAATCAATCGGTTTTTCCTTGGGACACCTGGCCTTCCCGTCAGGGAGCGAACCAGGAGATCAGGATCCGGGCATGCCGGTTGTTGACGACGCGGCCCTGCGAATAGCGAGCGAGCGACGTCTTGGAAGGGTGTACGAGAATGCGCGGTCCTGGCCATCCGCGGTGGTGCACCGCCCACTCGCGCACGTACTTAATGAAGTCATGTGCAAGCGGCGTGGCCTGAGGGCCGTGAGCGCGAACACCGACTTCCCACAAACTCAGGTCATCGCGAATCGGCCGGGCGATTCGGTACCCGAAGTTGTCCCCACGCACCATCGTGGGCGCGCCGGTTCGACTGACGCGCGCCACCACGTCCCGAGCGACGGCTTCGGTGCTTCCAGTCAGAATCGCGAACTGGTCGATGCACGTAGCCAGCCACAGATCCAGCGGCGCAATCGACTGGTCCCATGACAGATTGACCCTGCTCCAGTACTCCACCGGAGTCGTGCTCAGGGCACTGCTTAGCCCGTCAACATCGATCTCAGGGGCGTCACTCTCAAGGCGGAGGCTGACGTGTTTGCCTTGCAGGGCAACCGTCTGCTCCCATTCGACTTCGTCGCCGTGGGGACGAACATACCCGCACAGTTGCGGATCGCGTCCGACCCAGTGACTGGATTCGCGGGTAAACACGATTGAGCGCGTCAAGCCGCGCATGGCCAGCGGCGCAACGAGTCGCCCCCCGGTCTCCAGCTGCGCTGCCCACGCCGGAGGGAGACCTGAAGATTCGACGGTGACCAGGATCAGGTCGAACGGCGAGTTGTCGGGAACCCCCTGCTCGACCTTGGCGTGGACGGCTTGAACATGCGGATATCCGGCCGTATCAAGATCACGGCGGGTACGAGCCGCTTGCTCGGGGCAGGTATCGACCGTCGTGACCTCACCGTCAGGTCCAGTCAGGTCGGCAATCAACGCAGCGTTGTAGCCACCGGACCCGATCTCCAGGACGCGTTGCCCGGGCCGAACATCGGCTTGCTGCAGCATCGTGGCCTGCACACCGGGAGCAGATAATACGTGAAGCGCGTGGCCATCCTCGTCGCGATCGGTGACCAGCGTGATGTCCGAGTACGCCTCCTCGAGCGGCACGCCGGAAGCGAACAGATGGCGGGGAACACCCCGCATGGCGCGCGCGACCCGCGTCGAATACAAGGTTCGGTCTTGAAGCAGGTCGTCGACCATCGCATGGCGGAACTCGTCGACACGATCTGGATCGGCAGGATCTGGTCCGTCGCCTCTGGCGGCATCACGGGTTTCGAAGTGCATTTCGCGCTGCCTTTCGCTGGGAAGCCACGCTTCCCGAGGGCAGCGCGGCATTCCCGGCGGTGAGATCGTCACCAGATCAACAAGGTGATCTCATCACCGGGTGTGGGAACGTTTCCCGGCTTCCATCACTGAACAAATCCGTTGGTCATCCCCAGTGAGGGGACCAACGCGTCAGCCATGGTCGCGGCGAGGAGTCTGTGTGCGCATCACGGGGAGAGTTGCGAGCTCATGCGACCCCTCCGCCTCGATGCGAATACCTCGTTGGCTGTATACTATACAGTCAAACTATTATGCGTTGACAAGAGCTATGCATACTCTTATCGGGTGATTCGCAACCTCAGCAACGACTACCTACTGTCATGACTGTTGGTTCCGGACGCTGTGGGGCGTTGCGTCCAGCGCACCACTAGAGGCCCGAGGCCCTTTTCTGTCTTTGCCGGCATCTGCCGGATCCGCAGGGTCCACATTCGATTGATTACCGACTGATCCCTTTCCGAGAGCTGTTGGCTCGGTTGCACAGAATCCAGGCAGAGCCGACTTATCTGCTGCACGGGGCAACTCAGCTCAGAGGCCATTACGTCGAGGGAAACCCCTGCTTTTCGCCCTGATCGCACTGCTTGCACCCGCTGCCGATTCAACACCCGAAATTCGGCTTCCGTCTTGTCTTGCACATCAGTTCCGTCGTCTTCCCGCGCTGGTGATGGCGGTTCGAGCTCGGACTGCGTCGATCGCTGCTTGGGCCGCGATCCGTACCGGCGCGCGGTAAATGGTGAAACACTGACTAACCTCGCAACCTGCTCGCCACTCAGTCCCCTGTCCCATCCGCGTCGGATTTCCGTGCGTTTCTCCTCCGTAACTCGCGGCAACGCCTTCGCTATCCGCTTATGGCGCGGGATCTGTTCCCACACGATTCCCGCGGGAAGTAGCATCCTTGCGGCAAGCTCGTCCGGATCAACGCCCAGTCGCAACTCGCGCCGAATTTGTAGATATAACCGCGCCGTCAGTTCAGAACGATCACCGGTCATAGTCGGCCGCCAGATACTTCCGCACGGCCACGGCGGGAAGCTTGAGCCGCGACGCAATCACCTTGACCCGCCACCCCAAACTCTCGGCCCACAGGATCACCAGCTGCACTTCGCCGGAAAGCTCATGCCAATCCGGAGCTGTACCCGTAGAGGCAAGCTCCCGTAGCTTCAGGATCTCCCATGGTTGGTACTTCAACACCGTCTGCTTCGAAACCTGGAAATGTGTGGCAATCTCGTTCGAAGTCCATCCAGCGAGCCACGCAATCCGCATTGCATGTGCCTGCTCCGCGATCAGCGGGTCCCGAGGGCCCCGCTGCGGTTGCGGCGGGATCACAAACGTCTGCGGCTCGGGATGCGGATAATGCTGCATCACCTGCGCGACCGAAATCCCCAGCTTCCCAGCGATGGTACGCGGAGACGACTCCCTGGCGGCTTCCTTCTGAATGGCACGGCGAACAGCCTCCGAGACGGGGACATCAACTGACGTGAGCACTTGCTGTAACGCTCCTCGAAAAGGCAGAACACGGATATGTGGCCACGGCCGTGAGCGGGCACCGCAACAACTGTCAGGCGCCGCATCACGACCAGGTACCCGTGACGAACCTGTGCGGAAGATCTGCCAGGTTGACCAGCCTCGAATCGAGCTGCTGCCTTCGACCGAGGCTTACGCCGACCACTGCCGGTCTCTCCAGCATGCCCCGCAACAAGCCGCACCACGCCTGTGATCCGCGGGCATGCGCCAATCGATTCGATGTTCGCATCGCAACCATCACCGCAGCCGGTACTTGTACACCGTTGTGAGCCCAACCCCGGCACGGTCGGCAATGTCGCTCGGATTCACCTTGTCCCGCCAGCCTTGCACGATGATGCTCTCCTGTATTTCGGAGATCCTTTGCCTCGGCGCCAGCTCCGACGGCCGGTACCGCAACGCGGTTTGATCACCGATCTCGAACTCCCGCGTGATCTGCTTCAATGTCAGCCCCGCGCACCATGCTGTCCGGATCTCTGACCTGAGCTCGTCGGTTAGATGCTTGCCCCGTGCATGCCGTGGAACATTCGCTCGCGGCTGGTGCCGCAGCACCGTCTCGACGGACAGCTGCAGGATCCTCGCGACCTCATCCGGGTTCTGGTCAAGCCGGAAAGAACTACGAATGAAGAGGTACTGCTCCGCTGTCACCCGCCTGAATTCATCCGGAGAAGGCATACGCCATCACGTCCGTCCGGAGCAGTAACACCAGTGCAGCCAACGCCACGAGGATCAACACTACGAGTACGGCGAACAGCAGCACCGCCGCCCGAACCGTGCGGCGACATCTCGCCCGAACATCTGGGGCGGCGATCACGATGCCGCCCCAGCGATCGAGGCCACCAGCATGAGCGACCAGTCCGCAGCCAAGCCAAGGCGGACCACCGTCCCGACGTCCGTACTGCCATTCGAACCAGGATCAACGATGCTTCCGCCGTGCAATCGAGTCGAGCGAGTCGCGCTGACGGAGCCAATGCCGTCGACGATGGCGCATACCGGGTACTTGCTCATTGCTGTGTCACCGCCGCGAACATGTATCCCACAGCGATGATGAGCACAACGATGAGTAACCCACCCACGAGTCGCAGAGGAGCATGGGAGTGATCCGTGTGGGTGCCGGAGCTATGAACGCGATCTGACATCAGGTTCGCCTTCTTCTGAACTCGCGCAGGTACTTGAGACTTCCGCAGCACCGCATTGCCAGCCTCGAGAGCTCGAGCACGCAACAAGACGACACTGCTATGCATGACCCTGCAGGTGAATAGCACTATAGCTGTATACTATACAGTCTAAAGGTTATGCAACATGGCCGCGTCGTCAGGCGGGTGGACTACTCCAGCCCACGCGCAATGTGGCCGGCTCGTTCAACTTCCAGCGCCGCCGAGATCGCCCGTTGAAGTTGCCCGGAAGGAGGGCTTGCGTAGTGAATCAACCACCCGAGCATCGACGTGAAGCGCACAAGCGTGAACTCATGCGGGCCGGACGTCTGCTCCAAGACATGCTCTACAACCGAGCGAGTCGAGAGCAGAGCCCCGAGCGCATCCGGATTACTACCGCCGCGCTGCGACAAGCCATTCACGCGCTAGAAAGCTACGGCGATACCGACTCGCTGGATCCGCGCGAACCCCTGCTCGTAGGTCCACCACGCGCGTCAGAGGGTGCCTACTGGTTCATTCAGCACCTTGGCGACCGCGGTGTGCATCGCTGCGAACAAACTGGCGTCACGATCTATGCGGACTGTGGGAAAGTGTTCAGCCCGAAACCCGCCAACGACGGCGAGCTCGCATTGGCCTTGCCGCTACGCGATTTCGCTCAAATCTGTAGGCGGTGCACGCAGGCATGATCGAATCGCATGCTCAAGACAACCGAAGTTGACGGATTGTGTCATAGCGGTGGGTGCGCTTTCGAGCAGTCTCAACCGACCGCATCGAGCTGATATCAGGCTCCGGTGAACTCGACCGCTGCCAGGTTCTTCTTGCCCTTGCGCAAGATCAGCCACCGCCCATGCAGCAGCTGATCGACGGTAACCGCGGCGTCTTCGGCGGTGACTTTCACATTGTTGACGTAGGCACCGCCTTCCTTCACGGTGCGGCGGGCTGCCGACTTACTGCCCACAAGGCCGACCTCCGCGAACAGGTCGACGACCTGACCGGGTTCGCTCACCCTCGCCTTCGGGAGTTCGGCTACCGCAGCCGTCAGGGTCGTTTCGTCGAGGTCGCCGAGCTCGCCTTGACCGAACAGCGCCTGCGATGCCGCGATCGCGGCATCGCACTGGTCAGCGCCGTGCACCAGCGTCGTGAGTTCCTCAGCCAGAGCGTGCTGCGCGGCGCGCGCCTGCGGTTTCTCCTCGGTCTCCTTCTCCAGCTCCAGTAGCTCCTCGCGCGACTTGAACGACAGCACCCGCAGGTAGCGGCCAATGTCCCGATCATCGGTGTTCAACCAGAACTGGTAAAACGCGTACGGCGTGGTCATCTCGGGATCGAGCCAGAGCGTCCCGGTCTCGGACTTACCGAACTTGCTTCCATCAGCCTTGGTCATCAGCGGTGTTCCGAACGCGTGAACCTCGGCATCCGTCTCCAGCCGATGGATCAGGTCCAAACCAGCTGTCAGATTGCCCCACTGGTCACTTCCACCCGTCTGCAACGTGCACCCATACCGCCGGTACAGCTCGAGGAAGTCCATTCCCTGCAGCAACTGGTAGCTGAATTCCGTGTAGCTGATGCCCTGGTCGGATTCGAGGCGCTGCGCGACCGAGTCCTTGGTGAGCATCTTGTTCACCCGGAAATGCTTGCCGACATCTCGTAGGAACTCGATGACGGACATGTTCGCCGTCCAGTCCAGGTTGTTGACCATCATCGCGGCGTTCTCGCCCTCGAAACTGAGGTAGGGCTCGATTTGTGCTCGAAGCCGGATAGCCCACTCTGCGATGGTCTCGGAATCATTCAGCGTGCGCTCGGCGGTCGGGCGTGGGTCACCGATATGGCCAGTCGCACCCCCGACCAGTGCCAGAGGTCGGTGGCCGGCCTGCTGGAGCCGACGCATAGTCAGGACCTGGACTAAGTGCCCGACATGCAAGCTGGCCGCGGTCGGATCGAAGCCGCAATAGAAGATGACGGGACCATCCGTAAGCGCCTTGTGTAATGCGTCCTCGTCAGTGGTGTGGGCGATCAGCCCACGCCACTTGAGTTCGTCGACGATGGCCGTCACTGTCGCGTATCTCCTTGAGAGGGGTACCTGGTACGGCGACCAGTGTAGTGCTCCGGCTGAGCTCGCGTGCCATGTGTGCTGGTTAGACTCCTACCTCGCAGAACACGAGCCTTGACGGCGAACGCTCCGAGCGTGACCTGCTTCACGTTCCGGCGAACCATGTGTCAAGCAACTGGTCAGCGGCAGCCTCGCTGAGGGCCCGGTAGTTCCGGACAAGAGCTCGACCGCTGTTCACACACCGCTCCCGAAACGAGGCATCGTGATCTAAGGCGTCGATCCTCTCGTTGAAATCGAGTGCCGCTCGCCGGATATCCGATGGTGAGACCACCGGATACAGTACGCCGCCGTCGAGTTCGTACCCGACGATCGGTGGTGGAGTGACCAGAACTGCGGCGCTTTCCAGCTCGGAAAGGCTGCCGATGTGATGGGCCACCACGGGAACCCCGGATTCCATCGTTTCGAGTGTCACGCGGGACAACCCCTCTGGTCCCAGAGATGGCACCAGCAGAATCCTCGTGCGGTTGTAGATCGTGCTGGGGTCTTCGGCAAAGCCAGCTATCTCGACCTGCGGCGATGGCGGTGTGTATGGCGGAACATCGGGCCAGGTTTCGACGACCAGATAGGCGTCGTGTGGCCGCTGCCGAATGAGGGCATCCCAGACACGTCGCCCTTTGATCGGATGGTGATTAATCAAGGTGAGATGTCGCCCCGTCTCGTCCGATGTTGTGGGGGCGGTCTGTGGCTCGGGGAGGAGGTTGGGCAAGACAGCGGCTGGCACTCCCGTCTGCTTTTGGAACGCTTCAGCCATGGTTCGACTGACCGCATGCACGCTGGTTCTTCGCAGCAGGTCGTAGTACCGCAGGATTTCGTCGTCTGGATGCGAATCGCTCGTTGGGTACAGCTGGTCGGTCACGAGCACGACCACGCGCTTCCCGCTGGCTAAACTCTCCCGGAGCACGACGTGATGTGCCTGAGTGAGCTGAATTGCGCAGGTGTTTAGCAAGATCACATCCGGGGCGAGTTCATCCAGTAGCTCTCGAAACGCAGCCCGATACGCCGAGGCTTTCCCCGGCGGTGCAACGAACGTCTCGTGGATAGTGCATCCAGATACAGTCCGGGTTCTGCGCTCAACTCCGGATGCCATACGCGGAGCAATACAAGCCAAACTCGCCTGTTGCCCTCGAGCCGTAGCCCGTCGCAGTAACTCGCGAACCTGGAGAAACAAGCCGTTGGTGAACCCCTCCCGGCTGAAGTCGTCGATACTCACGTACACGATCCCGGCCATAGCGTTACTCCTCGTTCGCCGCGGCGGCGAATTCATCGAGCAGAGCATGCAGCCGCACGGAGATCGGGCTATCAGCTGCCGGTGGGCCGGTGACGCCGAGCGGGCTCGGGGCGAGCATCTTCAGGCTCGCGATCGCTGAGTACAAGGCGAAAATCCGACGACGCAGGGGAGTGGCACAAAGGGGTGCGGCGACCCGTTCGATACAGTCCGCCTCCGGTCCGCGGGCGAGCAACCCCGTGCGGGCGGTACCGAGAGGGTACAGGGCGTCGCCGAACCCGAGCTCGTCGAGATCGATAATCGCCGTTACTCGTCCCTTGTGTATCAACACGTTCTGGTGCGTCGCGTCGATCAAGTACGGCAAGGGCTCGATGCGATCGAACTCGGGCTGCAACTCGCTGAGCGCGGTTTCGATGGCACGAATTGCTGGCCTCTGTCGTTTTTTCCCGGACAGGTTACTGCTGGCGCCGGCGACGTACTCCCGGAGCACGCCCGACCAGTGGCCGTGACAGCGCTTGTCGTGATAGCCGACCACACCGCCGTACCCCCGTCCGGGCGGGAGCGTGCTCACGCGGTGCTGAATGTCGAGCAGATCGTCAGCGACTGCTTGCTTTTCCACATCACTGAGGCCAGCGTAGACATTGCAGAGATCATCACCGGCACCCCGTTCAAGGACCATGACCGGCCAAGGCACGACTGTCTCGGTCAAATCCATGGCCAGCACGCGAGGGACAGGTACGCCCACCTTGGCGAGCTTGCATCGCCAGTACGCGAACCCGGTGAAACATTCAGCGCGGTCATGGCGTGTAATCCGCGCGATCACGGACTCACCGGAAGCAAGCGCTACCGTGAAAACGAAGTGACTGCGGCCCATCGAGATTCGGCTCGCGGTCGCGGTTTCCGTACCTAGGCAGCGGCCAACTGCTCTAAGAACTTCTTGTTCCGTTGGGGGCTTCATGACAGGAACAATTCTGCCGCTGCCATGGGGATCACATTGAGGTTGGAATAGCCACGAAAGAACGACCACGTTGTCTCGAAGTCGTCGGTGCTGACGATCAGACCGGGTACGCCGAGGCATCCCGCGAGGTGCCCAACGCCGCTATCGCACCCGACAAACAGACGGCACGACAGCAGGCATGCGATCATCTCGTTGAGGTCTGCTCGAACGTACGTGATGTCCTCACCGAGGTATGCTTGCGTGTCGGGGCCGCCGAGTACTCGGACTTCGCCATGGGACCCAAGTTTGCTCAGCACATGGCGGGCCGCGTCCCGTGGTACCGGCGTGCTGGATCGCGCGTCGAACTGGCAATAAACCAGGCTTCCCCGACTTTCAGGTGGCTGCATCGCGCGCAGCCGCAACGGTGGTGTTTGATGACGGGCACGTCCACCGAAGATGTCAGCGACTGCGAGATTGAACCGGCTCAGCCACGGGACACTCCACGACGATCGAGCGAACACCGCATCGCCATCGATCGCCTCAGAGGACGATGAGACGTGCGCAACTCGGTCACACGCGAACGCTTCAACTACCTCAGCGAGACTATGCGAACCGGAAACGGCGACGGACTCGACATCGTTGTCGCGGCAGTAGTGCTCCAGGCCGGACACGATCCCGAGTGCGTCACCAAGACGGTTATGTCGACTGAACCGCATCACGGACCCGGCGGTCAAGCGCGACAGCGCGACGTCGTCGCTAGGTGACAGTGCTCGAGTAGTGTCGGCGATCTGCTCGCTGAAGCAGCGCAGTCCCCGTTGGCCACACCGCCATGATGGGGGCACTGCTGGAATGTTGATCCCAGGCTGCTGATGGTCGTCGACGAAACGCAGCTCGTTGAAGCCGAACTCCTGGGCCAGCTCGCCGATCACCGGTGGGCCGCTCACCTCGATCTGCGGTATTCCGTGGATTTGAGCGTACGTGGCCAACCCCGCGGCCAGCTCAACGCAGTCCCGCACGGAAAGGTTGGGCACTGTGAAGCGGACCGGCAGTTCAGCTCGCCCGTTGCGCGAGTCCTTGTTCATTCAGTTCCCTTCCACTCTTCGACACTCAGGCAAAGCGAATCGAACTGCCTCTTACCTTCGCTGAGGTGGCCGATCAGCTCTTTGGCGTGTGTATCGGAAAAGTGCGGATTCAGAGAATAGATCCGGAGTGCAACCACGGGTTCGCCGGTCGATGTGTAGAAGGCTGCGGACGTCTTACTAAGAGCGATCTGTTCCGTGTCGGGAACGAGTCGTCGTGAAAGCCAGCTAAACAATTCGGACGTATAGCTGTTGATCCGCTGGACCGTGCTTGTGTCGCTGAAGTTCTCGGCACCGGTAGCCGGATCGCCGGAGGGATAACACCGAATGAAAACATCAGGACCGTAGGACTGGTCGTTGATAACCGTCATACCGCTGTTTGTGAGATCTTCAACGCTGCCACGTAGGGCTTCGCTTGTTTCGAGGGCGTGGCCGAGCAACTGTCGAAGCCGCTGCTTGCCCAGGCTTTGTAGGCCCACCCATGTGGCAACCATGTTTGCGGCAGACCTTGAGGTTTCCAGTGTGAAAGTTCCTGGATTGTAGACATCCTTATCGTGAAACAACGGTGTCATTGTTTCACCGTCTCGGCGCAGCCGGGATAGATCACGCTGTTCTTGCATGACGATCATGCTGGACGTGTACGGCGCGAAACCCGTCTTGTGGAAGTCAGCTCCGAACGAATCAGCATACTGAATCGTCTTCAGGCGGTCCACCAGTCGGGAAAGTTTTTCTACAACACTAGGACCGAAACCGAGTGGGTTGATGTGCAGATCATAATCGGCGAAACAGAGGTACGCCCATCCGACAACGGTGTCTGCATGAATGTGCGGAGTATAATCGAGGCTGTACTCTTCAACGAGTCTATCCCGCATGGCACTGATCTCGACGAAGTCGTCGACTGCCATATTGGAAGTTGTTCCACCCGCGCCCATGATGCAGGCAAGGCGGTTCCCCCGGTCCAGCGCGTCGCGGCAGACTGCTTCCATCGAAGCAATGTCTGTTGTCTGATCGGGCAGCGAGGCGGCGGATAGGTAGTTGTGAGTCCCGATCCCAAGCCATGCGCACGCAGACTTGTGCGAGTAATGCGCTGGCCAGGACCCGACTACGCAGACTCCCGGCTCGATCCCGCGCTCAATATGATCCGGTTGCGCCTTGGAAAGCCCGACCTTGATCGCGTACAGATTGGTAGCTGTGCCCCCGAACGTGAACAGACCACCCGCTCGGTCCGGGTCATACTGTGCCAGTCGCGCCAGCGCCCGAGCGCAATTGAGCTCGGCGGACAACGTCTCCCCGGCATCTTCCCCGGTCACACCGTTTGGCATGAACAGCGACGTAGTACACAGCGTCGCGAGGTTCACAAACGACGGCGGTGGAATGATGTTCTTAGCGAACAGCTGATGATGCACCTTGACTGAGCCAGCCAGCCACCGGCGCAGCTGTGCGAGCACCGCATCCGGCGCGAGAGGCGCCTCCCGCAGGTGCCCCTCATCTACTGCCGCATCTTCGCTGTCGTGCTCCCATCTGGGGTACACAGGACCGGCACCCTGATGATTCAGGGCCTCGGCCAGCGCCTGTCGAAGGAGCTGAACCAACGCATCGCCGTTGCTTCCATCGGGACGGAGGAACAGACTGTCACGCCAGCATTCGAACCCGTCGCCATCACCAGGAGCCTCAGAATCCATCGGTGAACCCACCAGTACGCGACAGTGCAGTGACCGCGCTCATTTCCTTGACTTTCCGTACAGCTTCATACGTTCAGGACGAGGTGCGCGCCGACGACCAGATCGAAGATCCTCGCACGCCACGACGATTGCTTGGACAAGATCCTCCCGCTGGCGGCGCAAAACGGCGATGCTGCCATCGTCCTCGGCGCCAAGCAGCGCGCGAGTATGCGCGATTCGCAGCGTCAAGACAGAGAGCCGATCAAGCGCCGAGCCGATGGACTCCGTCAACGGGGGTGCAGTGCAGGTATCACCCCACCAACCATCGAAGACCCGATCAACCTGCTCAATGAGCTCGTGGCGAAGGCCGTTCAATTCGTCAATCTGCCTCTTGATCGCCGGAACGTCCGAGTCACCAGCCTGTCGTACCCGATCCTCCGCGTCCCACTGCTTGCCGTTGACCGCATGCAGTCGGTTCAACGGCTCCAGTAACGCCGGAGCACAAGGAGACGGCGTGCCAGCGAGTGCATCCGCACACCATCCGCGTCGCTCATCCCTCATGACGAAACCGGATTCACCCCAATCAGCTGCAGTACCAAACCCCGACCAAACTTACCCGATCGCCGTCTCATCGAAGGCCTCTGCCGCTGTGACAAGGGCACGGAGTTCTTCCCTGTATGTAGCGTCGATTTCGGAGTGACGCCGCGGATACCGCGCTATCGCGTCGAGTGCAGCGCGGAAGCGTTCCACAGCTTCCTCATAGATCGGGTCAGGATCAGGCTGTTCGGGCTCCTGGCTACGGTCGATCGGCGAGGCGTGGAGTCGATCGCGTAAACCGGTCAGTCCCTCGTGGAGGTGTCCCAGGTTCGGCGGATCGAGCCGGCTCAGGAACGACCTGGCCAGAACGGACGCATCAGTGGCGATCCTCGTGATCTTGTTCCGCCGTCGTTGCCATGCCGGCGGGACCTGTGGGTCAGCAGGCTCGGTGGTCATGGCGACGACGGTAACCGCAGTCACCGACAATTCCCTGACTTCCACGGATGTCTGCGGCTACCCTGATGAATTGGCGCTGTGACCGGGACCCTGCTGGACGGCGCCGACGCGCATTGCCACGACCGCCCAGCACAGCCGCCGGAGAACGCGTGTTTACCGGGCATGGGCGACCAGGAGCTCGTCCCAGCGGGTGGTGTAGGCGGGGCTGCGGACTTGCTGTTTCATCTCCCACTCGGCGCGGGTGCGCACTCCGGCGCGGCCCAGTCCGATCGCGGCCTTCCCATATCGCGAGGTCACCGAGTCGATTGCTGCGGTCAGCGCCTCGTCGATGGTCCGATTCTTCGCGGTTGTCCACATTCCCGTCACCTGGTGCTCGGCTACGAGGTCCGGGAGGATGATCCCGATGCGCCGATACTGGTATCCGGGTTGATACAGGCGTCGAGCCAGGCGCGCGGCCGCGAGAGCCAGCGGGCGGGCCGCGTTGGTGGGCTCGAGCAGAGCTTGTGAGCCATGCACGTCGATCGGCGCTCCCGAGTAGTAGCTGCCGCCACTGGAAAGCCACACCTGCACGAGACCAGCAGCTCGGTGGTGTCGGCGAAGTTTCGCGGCGATCCGTTGCGCGAACGTACTCGCCGTATCCACGACCTCGTGTTCATCGGTCACCGGTTTGCCGAGCGCCCGGCAGTGCACCATCTGTCGCCGCGGCGGTGGAGAGCATTCCAATGGGATGCACGAGATACCGCGTAGTTCGCGAACGGTGCGTTCCACGACCACGGTGTAGTTGCGGCGCACCCAACCAGGGTCGAGGCGGGCGAGTTGCCCGGCACTGCCCACCTCATGTGCGGCCAGGCGGGCGGTCAGCCGAGGCCCGATACCCCACACATCTGCGACGGGGAACTCGTCGAGGATGGCCTGCACCCGCCGCGGTTCGACTTCGGCGAGGTTGTCGACCCGCTCCGTACGTTGCTTCGCGCGTTTCGCTGCCACCTTCGCCAACGTTTTCGACGGTGCGACACCGACTTTGACCGGAAGCCCAAGCCATCCACCGATACGCTCGCGGATCCGCACAGCCGTAGCCGTAGCGCCCTCAGCGGGGATGCGCAGGAACGCCTCATCGATCGAGTAGGCCTCCCATCGGGGTGTGACCGATTGAAGGATCGCGAGCATCCGCGCGCTCATATCGCCGTAGAGACCGTAATTTGAGGACAGGAACACGATCTCAGCTCGTCGCGGATGGTTGCGCAACTGAAACCACGGCTGTCCCCGTTCCACGCCCAGGGCCTTCGCCTCGGCGGTCATCGTGACGACACAGCCGTCGTTGTTGCTCAGGACGCACACCGGCCGGCCGCGAATTCGCGGATCGAAGACCTGTTCCACGCTGGCGTACATCGAGTCCACGTCGACGATCGCGAACAGCTCATCGCGCACGGCCGCCCCCTGGCCCTACATGGTGGATGACCGTCGTCACCACGCCCCAGATCGAGATGCCATCTTCGGGGATCGGCACGTCGTCGTACTCGCGATTCGCTGCCTGCAACCGCGGAGGATTGGTCCGCAGGACCTTCACCGTGAACTCAGACTCGACGACCGCCACGACGATGCTCCCATCGCTCGCGGTCAAACTCCGATCGACCAGGATCTCGTCACCATCGGCGATGCCCGCACCGGTCATCGAGTGCCCGGACACCCGCAGCACAAACGTCGCTGAAGGGTTCTTCACCAAATGATCATCCAGCCGCAGCGGACCGTCGTAATGATCCTCAGCTGGGCTGGGGAAACCAGCCGCCACGACCGGCGGACCCTCGACGGTAATAGATCGCACTCCCACGACCATCATTAGAACACAGGTTCGAAAAAATCGTATGACCTGGATCGATGACAGATACCGTGTGTTATCGAAAGAGTTCTGTAGGTGTTCGATGGGGTGTATCTCGGGCTCGTCGAGTGTCGCTGCGTCGACGCATGGAGCTCGCAGCTGCGCCAACGCGCCTAACGACTGGGGGAGCGCCGTTCGAGGGACCCTCAACGCGCCCAATCACGACCCGACCCGCCTGGCGCTCACCAGCAGCGCGCGGCGCCAGCATCACAGGCCGAGCGCCATGCGCTCACTGTGCCCGAGAGCGGATAGCAATCCGGTCATTGTCGTACACCCCGACGACCGGAGGTCGTCCATCGCGAGCCGGGGTGATCCTCCAACCCTGCGCCCGGAGGTGGCGCTGAGCGTAAGCCTGCGCTGCCTCTCGTGTTGGAAACCGCACCTGTAGCCCGTCGCGCTCGAGCTTGACTGCCACCCACAACCTCCCGACATGCGATCGAACGCCCGTTCGACTGCCGGTCAAGGACAACACCGCCGGGCCTGACTGTCAACCCGGCCCAGATCGCTCCAGCGTGAAGACCCCGCCGCCACGAGGGGGAGGGAGGCGGCGGGGCGTGGGATCGGCATGCTCCGGGGGATTGAGCAGAACCGATCGCCACCACGGTAGGCGTGGTGAAGGAGCCGTCGGTGAATCTCTCGATGATTCACCCGATCGGACGCGACCTTCGACGGGACCTTTCCCGAGTGGTGACGCCTGTCGACCGATACTGCCGCTTCGTGCTCGGCGACGACGATGCGGCGGGCGAAAGGTTCGACCTCGCGCCGGGATGTTTCGCGGAGTTGGCCACGCGTGGTGTCGGGTGGTGCAGCGCGACGCGCCATGGTGCCCGCTGGCGGGTCAGCGCGTCGGGGGATCTGCTGGCCCGTCACGGATCTGCGCGTGCGCTGACCCGCCAGCGGGCAAAGGGGGCGCGTGCGCCTGCATCACCCGACATCAGGGGCGGACTCACCGAGAGGCCCGCTGTCTGGTGGCGACTCGCTGATGCGGCGCGCGCATTTGCTGGCACGACACCACAATCTGAACGTCGAAGGAGTCGCCATGTCCGCACTAATGCGTCACAAGTGGATGCGTTTCACTGAGGTGAACCGCGTTTGCGAGGTCTGCGGAATGACGGTGGACCGACTACCGGACCGCTCGTATTGCTGGGTACTGCGTACTGGGCGAGCGGTGGCCACTGACGGCCGGAAAGCATCAACGGGTGTATCGCCGACCTTGAGTATCCTGCCGGGTTGCGTGGCCGGGCAACAGCGAACAGCCGATGGCGCTTCGATTCCGTCAAGTTACGGGATGTTCATTCAATTCAGCGGATCGAACAAGGTCTGGAGAATGACCGCAGCGGGTCGGATCGTCGAGGACCACTGGTACGCGGCTGTGGTGCCGAACGCTCGATGGGCACAGAGCCGGGCCGAGGAACTGCATGAGCAGCTGGCGCGTACGGATCCCGGTGTTCAGGTGTGGATCGCTCCGGTCGCTGACCGCCGCGATACGCGAGAGCCCACATGACCACCTGGACGCCGCTCTGAAGCTGGAGCACGACCAGCTGTGGGGTGTCGTTGTGCTGGTTCGGTGCTAGCCGGGCGGGTGTGCGCCACGCGCCATGGTGCCCGCTCGCGCGCGGGTGTCGTCGGAAAGCGGGCTTCCGTTGTGGCGCGCGAGCGGGCTGGGGGCGCGTGCGCCCAGCCCCGCCCGGCTAGTTTCCCTGCACCGGGATGTGGCGGGTGCTCGCACGAATTCCCTCGAGGAAGGAGCCCGCCGTGTCTGAAGTTCAACCAACCGTCGACAGCGAGGAATCCACTGATACATCGGAATTACCCGACAGCAGTAGTGCGACGGTGCGGTTTGGTCTGCTGATTGAACCCGACTTCTGCCGGATTGTGCCACTGCCACCCGTGTGCGACAGGGACGTGGTCGTCGGCGAACTCGGTGTCGACTCGGTCGAATTGTGTCTGCAGATCGGTTCCGTCGCGTTCTGGTGCGCGCGGGATGACCTCGGAAACGGTTCCCGTCTGAATTTCGGTGCGTTGACCATCATGCGATGGCTGATCGCCGATATCTACGCCGGGATCGTCGACACCGGCGATGATGACGCCGACCGTGCGTCGCAGATCGTGGAGGACCCCACGGTGATGCCGTCCGTGCGCGGCCTGTGCCTGGTCACCGGATATCGCCTGCCGCAACAGCAGCCTGCCCCTTTGGGGCCGTTGTTTATCCGGTGGTGGCGCGCCCGGATCACGCAAACGGCCGCTGCCTCCAACGACACGATGATCGGCCATCTCGACCGGTCGAACCTGACCACGGCCGCGTTCGAGTCGAGCCTCGTCACCGACCGCTGAGAACCAGCGTCCGCTTATCGACCTTTCCCAGATCATCACGGTTTATCGAGGTTGTCATGTCACACCATGGATTACACAGCACAGTGCCGGAGGGTATTCGGCGAGCTCGCTGTTACCTTCTCCGTGCCGCCGAACCTCCGGCGCCGGCGCTGCGCGCATTCACCGCCGAGCACGGTGCGGTCAAGGCCGCTGAGCTGGTGCGTGCGGGCGACGTGCCGCCCGAAGTCGCCGCGGAAACGGCTGTACGTCGCGAGATCGATCGTGTCGACCGGGATTTCGCCCGTGCCCAGGAGTGTGGGGCACGGTTGATGATCCCCGAGGACCCAGAGTGGCCGTGGCCGCGTTTCCCGGTTCCCCTCACGAGTACCGGCGATGCTGCTGTTGCGGCGAGCACTGGTCCGCTGGCGTTATGGGTACGCACCGATGTTTTCCCGCGGTTGGATCGCCAGCCGGTGGTGGCCATCACCGGTGCCCGCGCGGCGACCGCCTACGGGGCAACACACGCCTGCGATTTCGCCTACCACCTCGCACAGACTGGTATTCCGATCGTTTCCGGTGGTTCGTGGGGGATCGACAGTGCCGCGCACCGGGGTGCCCTCGCCGCCCGCGGGCAGACGGTAGCGGTACTTCCTGGTGGCATCGACCGGCTCCACCCGGCCGGTAACCGTGACCTCCTGGCCAGCATTACTGCTGCTGGCGCGCTGGTCAGCGAATACCCGCCCGGTGTCGAGGTTACGCGTCAACGCTTGTTTGAACGCATCCGTCTGCTGGTCGCGCTGGCCACCCACGTGGTGATCGTCGAAGCGGGACCGCGCAGCACCGCCCTGTATGCCGCAGGGTTCGCGAACCAGTCCGGTCGGCCGGTGATGGCTGTTCCCGGTCCGATCAGTTCCCTGGTATCGCGAGGATGCCACGACCTCATCCGCTCTGGCCAGGCCAAGCTCGTTGCCGCAGCGGAGGGAATCGTCACGGGGCACGCCGAAGAAAACGTTGGCATCACCGACATTCAGAGCAAGCAGTAGCGGAATCCCGCTGCACAAAACAAGAAAGAGATGACGAATGCCCCTGCCTGATCGTGGCGACACGGGCTTGCCGCCGCACTGCGCACACGAGGCCACCGACTTACACACCTTCACCGAAGTCCTGCGACACGCCCGGGTTCAACTGGCCCGCCACCATGTCGGCGCGGCTTTCAACCTCGTTCGTCACGTGTTCCCCCGCGCGCACCAGATGATGATCGACGTGAGCAGCCATCGACCACATCTGGACGGCGTTCGCGACCAGAACGGGAACACGATCTGGGCCTGGTATAACGGTATCGACTCGCTGCCGGTTCCTGCCGCCGAGACGATCGTGGACTGGTCACCGGCGACGTGGCGAACTTTCCGCACGCGCATCGAGGCGTATCTGGCCACCGCACTCGACAACGCCGACACCACATCCCTGGGCTGGCCAGCGTTCAACGAGAACGCTACCCGGTACCTCGCCACCCACGTGCCCTCGCCCGCCTTCCCCAACGATGGCGGCGTGATCGACGCGCCCGGCGCGGATCCGCGACTAGTTCCGGTCAGTGAACTCATCCCCGGTGACGTGTTCTGCTACGAACACGCTGGAACGCACTACAAGATCACTGCCCCGACCTGGCCGGTTCCCGGCGACGGCGATGGGGTGATCTGGGTCTTCGTCGCCGAACAACCCTGGCCGCTGACCTTACCAGCGAGTCAGCTCGTGCAGGCCACCTACAGACCCCGCGAAATAGCGATCCGGTGCCTGCTCTGCGGCAACACGACCCGCGCGTGGGTCAACACAGCTTATCTGTCCGGAGGCCGGGGAATCTGCCGACGCTGTGACCGCGGCACCAAAGCCTAACCATACAAGCAGAAATCGCCCTGTCCGCTGCGTTTTTCGCGCGGGGGACAGGGCGATTTCGTTTCTCAAGGAGGTTATCCGATGCACCAACCACCCGCTGTTTGTGCCGTGTGCCAACGCAGCCTGGACATTCGAATCGACGCGCGCGGAGCAAGCTATGTGCATCCTCCCGGCGCTCAGCAGGATCACGCGCCGGTACCGGTGCCCCCAGCGGCCGGGTGGCGGGGCCACTGCGATTTCTGTTCCGAGCATCCCGCGACACACACGCTTCCGGTGCGGGACTTCACGGTCGCGCTCGAGCATCCACTGGCCAAGCTCACCGGAACAGACTGGAAAAGTCGAGGAAATTGGGCCGCGTGCGGAGTGTGCGCGCACCTGCTTGAGAACCAGGAGTGGGACCAGCTGCGTGAGCGCGCCATCAACGCCTTCGTTAGCACCTATCCCGGCCCGGTCGATACGAACCTGAATCGGCTGATGTTCGGCGAACTGTTCCGGGTCCTGCAGCAGAAAACCACCGGACCCGTGCGGCCCGTGGAGGACGGGGATCAGTCGTGATCCGGCGCAGGACGGGATTGTCCGCGGTCGAGCTGGACGTTCTCGAGGCGATCGCGCGCGGGATGACCAACACCCAGATCGCGATGCACCAGTACCGCTCGGTCGAGACCGTGCGCAGCCATATCAAAAACATTCACCGCAAGCTCTCGGCCCGCAACCGCGCGAACGCGGTCGCGATCGCCTATCACCTCGGTCTGTTCGCGACCCACCACGACCGCACCAGGAGCGTGCGGGCACCCCTGGCCCTGCCCGCCCGCCGCACGCGGTCGGTGGGTGGCCGTGGCGGGGCGGAGGGGCCGCCTGCACGCTAGCGGAACCCGCCCGGGCCGCCGCCCTTGCTGTCGCGCGCCAAACGCGGCGCGCGACACCGCGGCGCCCCGGGCGGGTCCCGCTGGATCGCGTGCGTCCCCTCCGACCCCGTCACGACACACCCCGACGGGGCTTCACCCGAGGGGAGAAACCGTATGTCCACCACGAAAGAACAAAAAGGGGATGGCATGACCAGCGTCATCGACACCACCACTTCGACCAGCGAACCGGACGTGTCCGACGAGACCAACACAGTGATCCCGGCCCAGCGCCACGACGACACCGCCCCCGCCTCCAAGACCACTGAGCACCGTGATGAATCCCTGGCCACCCCCGAGGACCCGCTCGAGGACACGTCATCGGCACCGAGTGAAAAGCCCGGCGATGGTGACGTCATCAAGTGGGTCGACCCGGCCGAGTTGGTGATCGGGGCCAATGTGCGGGTCGAGAACGCGAAACCCGACCGCGACACCGTGCGCGACATCAAAAAGCGCGGTGNNNGCGAGCCGATCCGCGCCTACGAGGACGGCAGCGGGAACTGGGTCGTCGTCGTGGGCCAGCTGCGCACACTGGCCGCGATCGAGGCCGGATGCGAACAGGTTCCGGTGTGGGTGATCCCCGCACCCCCGCTGAACGAGCGCCAGGCCGAGATCGAGCGCATCATCGATCAGCTCAACGAAAACGATCACCGCCAGGCCATGACCCGCGGGGACGAGTATGCCGCGCACCAGCAGCTGACGATGCTCGGCCTATCCGCAGCGGCGATCGCGCGCCGACGCAGCCGCCCCAAGCGCCTGGTCGAAAACTCGCTGCAGGTCGGAGACAGCGAACTCGCGGCCAAGGCCGCCAACCGCTACGAGCTCACCCTCGACCAGGCCGCCGCGGTCGCCGAGTTCGAAACCGACCAGAACCTCGAAGCGGCGAAAAAGCTCATCCAGACCGCGGTCGAGCACCCGAACAACTTCGCCGCCCTGGCGCAGCGGTTGCGCGACGAACGAGCCGAGCAGCAACAGTTCCAGAGCGCTCGTACCGAACTGGTGACCGTCCTGGAAACCGCAGGGGTCCCGATCCTCGAGGAGCCCCTGACCGCGTGGGGAGAAGCGCCCGGGCGGCCGCTGCAGCGGTTGCGGGCGACCCCGGAGGCCGAACCCGGCTCCGAGCTCACCGAAGCCGAGCACGAGGCCTGCCCGGGACATGTGGCCTGGATCGAGCACGACTACGACGACGAGGACAACACCATCGCCGTGGCCGTGTACGGCTGCAGCGACTTCCGCAGCTACGGGCACGCCATCACACACGCGCCACGCGGCCAAGCCGAGCACTCGCCGAAAGCGATGCTCGCACCCACCGCCGACGGCCGCGCCGCACAGGCAATCGAGAAGGAGCGCCAGCGGTTCGAGCGCCGGTGGGTCCGGGAGAACAACAAAGACTGGGACGCCGCGACCACCATTCGGCGCGACTGGCTCACCCAGTTCGCCTCCCGGCGCTCCACCCCGCGCGGGGCCCAGGCCTGGCTCGCGGCCCAGAAAGCGACCGGACACCGTGCGCTGACCAGCGCGATGGAACGCGGCCACCAGCTCGCCCGCACCCTGCTCGGTCTGGGCTCCCGCGACGAGCTGCGCGAACGCATCACGAACGCCTCACCGGCGAAAGCCACCGTGTTGGACGTGTTCCTCACCCTGGCCGCGATGGAAGCCGGGATGGACCGCGATGCCTGGCGCCGTCCGAACGCTGCCGACACCGACTACCTGAAGGCGATCACCGGCTGGGGCTATCAGGCCTCGGACGTCGAGCTCAAAGTCCTGGCCCCCGAGGACCCCGCCACAGTCGTGGAGCAGCGCCTGAACCAGGACAACCAGCTGACCACCGGACAGGATGCCGCCACCGAGGCGGAAGCCCAGAACGAGGAGGACCGCGACAAGGAAGCTCAGGACGAGGAATCCGGGCCAGACAACGAAGAACCCACGCAGGACCCCGAAGACGACTCCGACGAGCTGCCTGCCACAGACGACACCGTCGCCTAGCCAGCCGCGTGCGCTGATCCGACAGCCACTGTGACCGCTAGCGCCCACACCACACGGCGTTAGCCACCACGCCCCCGAGCGGAGACCGCTGATCCTGCGGCTCTCGCTCGGGGCCTTCTTCGTGCTGCCCACTCCCAGTTGGAGGGATATTCGTTGACTGCCCCGATTCCTGGGTGGCTCGCACACCGCCCGACCACCGGCGGGCTGGTCGTCCCCTGGATCACACCTCGCCGCACCGATGGGACGTACCTGTTCGGCGCCGTCGACGAACGGCGCGCTCGCACGGCATTCCACGGTCGCCTCTGCGGGGTCTGCGGCCGGAAACTGGATCGCCCGCTCGTCGTACTGGTCCGTGACCAGGATCTGGTGCTGCAAGCCAGCTTCGAACCCGCGCTCCACCCCGTGTGCGCCACATATACCCGCACGAACTGTCCCATGGTCGCCGGGAAACAAGCCACCTACCGGTCCAGCCCCCTCCGGCTCGACCCGAACATGATCCCCGGCGCCGACGCCGAACAGCGCCAGGGCACTACCGCCGAAAACTGGTACGCCGTCTGGCTGGCCAGCTACACCGTCACACGACTTTATGGGCATCTGGCCGCCAGTTTTCGCGGCCGGACGCCGCTGCGCATCCGCCCGGTCTAGAACCGCTCACATCCAGCGCACCCCAACTCCGAGAAACCCGCGCCGCTTCTGGCATCGGGGGAGTCGGGGCGCGCCGGTTGATTGTGGAGGATTCTCATGTATGCCAACCGTTTCACCCATGCCGCGCTGCGTGCCGCCCGGCGCGGATGGCACGTGTTTCCCGTGCGAGCGGGCACGAAAACCCCAGCGGTCACCGACTGGGAGAACGCCGCCACCACCGACACCGCACAAATACAACGCTGGTGGACCCGGCGAGGAGTCCGCAACATCGGCATCGCCACCGGCCCCTCCCGTCTGGTGGTCCTCGACCTCGACCAGCACGGCCGCCACAGCAGCCTACCCGAGAAGTTCCGCGGGGCCCGCAACGGCGCCGACGTCCTGACGATGCTGGCCACCACGGCCGGTGACACCATCCCGCCGACCTTCGAGGTCATCACCCCGCACGGGCGCCACCTCTACTTCATCGCCCCGCCCGGGATCGAGGTGCGCAACAGCCAGGCCAAGCTGGGCTGGTGCATAGACGTCCGTGCTCGCGGCGGCTACGTCGTCGCCCCTGGTTCGGTCACCACCCACACCTCGGGCCAGCTCCGGCGGGCCCGCCACATCGACCCGTCCTTCCTGACCGGGGCAGGCGACTACCTGATCCGCAACGCCACCCCACCCGCCCTACTGCCGGCCTGGATCACCGAAGCCCTGACCGCACCCGAGCACGAAGTCAGCAACCACAACGGTTTCTCAGCCTCAGCCCCGACCAAGCCGGTAGCGGTTGAACGGCTCGACCGATACCGTGCCGCGATCCTGGACGGAGAAGCACGCAAGGTCGCCGACGCCCAGCCCGGCACCCGCCACAAAACACTCCTGGCCGCGGCGCGAACGCTGGGCCGTCTGGTCGGCGGGGACGAACTCGACGAAGCCACCGTGCGCACCACGCTGCACGCCGCATCACGGCGGCACATCGGGATCGAGCACTACACCGAAGCCGAGATCATTCGCACGATCGACCGTGCCCTCGCCTACGGACGGCAATGCCCCCGCTATCTCCACCGTGCCGCACCATCCCTGACACCGGCGACCGGAACGGAGCACCGTCGATGACATTCTGCTTCTGCAGCGACGCGTCCGAACCCCGCTGCCCCGACTGCGCAGCGCCGATCGGCGATCGCCACCACCTTGGGTGCGCGATCGCCCGATGCCTGCATACCGGAACGCAACGTCTGGCCCACCCGGACGACTGCCGCTGCCCACCGGATACCTGGTCCGGCTACTGGTCCGGGGAACGAGAGTGCCATGGCCTGAATTTCCACACACCCAACGGTTTCCCCGACCTCAACCGACTCTACTCCGAAGCGAGGTGGTGCGTCCTGCACCACCGATGGGAAAAACCTTCCTGCTAAGAAGCTCCGCTTGACCTTTTTGTTCTGCCGCAACCACACCAGCGCCCCTACCGCCACGGTGACCGCGACTCGAGATTGCGTCCCGCGGTGATCAACCCGACGCACCCGTGAATGTGTGCGTCGAGCAATCGCGCCAGCCGCGGTTAGTCGGCGGCGATCAGGCGATCGTCCGGTTACCTGATTTCACCGGAGACGCCGCATCCGGCATGCGGTTCACCGCTGTGGTGGATCGCCTCCAGCTCTAGCACACCGGCCCCGGACACCGCCTGACGGCGGTCTCCGGGGCATCGGCGTGCTGACCGAGCTGCGATCCACCCAGGCGGTGAACAGCACCGTCCGCGGGGAACACCATTTTTCTTCGTTTCTCTTCTCATTTCTTTTCGTGCAAGTTGGAGGGAGTTTTGACATGCCCATTACCGGTGAAGCGGTGTCCACTTGTTGCCACTGCGAACAACCCGGAGAGCTCAGGGTTGCAGAGTCAGATAACCCGGTGTGCCAGGAATGCGCCGAAGAATCCTACGAAACCTGTTCCTGCTGTGAGAACGTGACCTCCGATGGATACCTCAGCGTCGGCTACGGCATCCTGTGCGGCCCGTGTGCCGAGCATAGCTTCCATCGGTGCGACGATTGCGACGAGTTAACGGAATTCAGAACAAGCACGAATTGTGGCGAGGTCTGCGACTCGTGCCGGAGTGAGTGGTATTACGAGTGCTCTGGCTGTCCTGAGTGGATTCACCGCGGCGACGACTGTCCCGACTGCGCCGACGATGAGCGTTCCGATCTGATCCTGGACTACGGATACAAACCACGTCCGGTCCTTCACGGCGAGGGGAAACTGTTCCTCGGGTTCGAACTGGAAATCGAAACACCACGCCGCGGCAGGGAAGAGTGCGCCGAAGTCGCGCAGCACTACCTCGGTCGGCTCGGATATCTCAAAGAAGACGGGTCGATCGGCTGCGGCTTCGAAGTCGTCACACACCCGATGACCTATAAGTGGGGCCTCGAGCGGTTTCCCTGGCAGCTACTCGACGACCTTGCCCAGGCCGGCTGCGACACCGAGGACACCGGGCTGCACGTGCACATCAACCGCACCGCGTTCGACTCCCCGGCGCATGTCTACCGGTGGATGCAACTCATCTACCGCAACGCCGGGCACGTCATCGCGATCGCCCGCCGCCGCTCGAACAACTGGGCCGCGTTCAACGACGACGACCGCCACCGCGCGAAGCATTTCGCCAAGGGAGACGCCAACACCAGCCGCTACAGCGCCATCAACACCCTGCCCTCGGCCACCTACGAACTGCGCGTGTTCGCCGCCTCCCTGCACCCGCGCCACGTGCAGGCCGCCCTGGGGCTCGCCGCCGCCTCGGTCGAGTACACCCGCCACCTCTCGGTGGCCGACATTGTCGGCCGCTGTGGCTGGGACTGGCCCGCCTTCGCCTCCTGGGTCGCCGACCACGACGTCTACGCGCCCCTGCATCACGAAATCCAGGAGATCCAGCACACCGAGGAGTTCGCATGTGCATGCTGACCTACTTTCCCGGACACGTCACCCCGGACCTGCAAGCCCTCTCGAACGGGGCGGCCTACAACGACGACGGGCACGGATTCGCCATCGTCACCGGCGAAACCGAGATGATCATCGAGCACGGTCTCGACGCGGCACAACTGATAGGGCGCTTCGGTGAACTCCGCGACAAACACCGCAGCGGCCCGGCCCTGTTCCATTCCCGGTTCGCCACCCACGGGAAGGTCGATCTGGACAACTGCCACCCCTTCGCCGTGGCAGGAGACCAGCGAACCGTGGTCGCGCACAACGGAGTCCTGCCGGACAAGGTGCGCCCCCGCAAAGGTGACTCCCGCTCGGATACCCGGATCGCCGCGGAGGACTTCCTCCCACGCAAACCGTATCGGTGCCTTGATCAGCGTAAGGCGCACACCGCTTTACAGCAGTGGCTCGGGACCACCAACAAGCTCGTGTTCCTGACCGTGCACCCCCGTTATCGCCAGCACGCCTACCTCATCAACGGATACCTCGGCGTCTGGGACGACGAAACCGGGATCTGGTACTCCAACCACGACTATCAACTCGACCCGGCCAGGCTCGGCGCAGACGCCGAGTTTCCCGATGTCTGCCCTGTTTGCTACAGCGCTGGCGGACTCGATGACTACGCGAGCTGGTGCCGGATCTGCCAAACCTGTTTGGACTGCGGGGACGGTCTCGAGCACTGCCGATGCTACGTCCCCGATCCAGGATACGGCGCTTGGCGTTCGCTCGCGGACGCACTCGAGGAAACCAGTGACTCGTTCGTCGACGCCAGTGACGCGGTGTTCGCGTTGCACGGAGACCCCGAGGAGAACCCCCGGTCGTAGTCACCTCGATCCCACGAGTCCGGCCGGGGCGCACGATCGTGCGCCCCGGCCGAATTCGTTCTTCCCCGTCGACCAGAAAGCTTGTCATGCCTCCTGCTACGCCCCCAGAACACCAATCCGATGAACGTCTCCTCGAACACGCGCACGTGGGCAGCTTGCAGACCTGGCCGGTCTACCTCGACGCGGCCATCCGTTCCATCGATCCTCGCGAAGATCGAGACCCGAAGTATGACCGGGACGGGAACCGGTACACCGAACCGTTTCGGCAACTGGTCGTCCACGCGAAACTCACCCGCCCAACCCCCGTAGCCGGAGAAGAACCGGCCGCAAATGGTGGCGCAGCGCGCGAGCTCGTGTGGCTCATGGTCACCGGATTCGACTTCTCCCCGATGGCGACCCTGCTCGAGATCGGGAACGAACAGGTTGTTCCCGCACCACACTGCACGAGCACAGACCTTGAGGCGTTCTCCGCGATCGCCAACGACTACGGAAACCTCAAATTGCGCACCATCCCCGACTTATCCACCGGTGACTCTCCCCCCGGGAACGTCGGCACTTCTCGCGCGAACCAGCCGCATCGGATGCTGCGCCCTGCCTACCGGCCTCTTGGTCCCGGCATCGAAAAGGTCGCGCGGTTTCTCGCCAAACGCCTCAACGCTGCCCGGCCGAACCGCTGACACGACAGTAAGGATGATCATGAAGTTTCACCTCGAAGGCACCGGCGACCTCCTCGTCACGATCCCGACCTTCCTGGGATTCCGCCCCGACAACGCCCTGATCCTGGTGATCGTGGGCACCGCCGCGAACGGCGAGCCACGTATCGAGGCGGTGCAGCACGCACCGCTGGCCGGTATCGCCAAAGACACAGCCGCTGCCGCCATCCAGATGGCAAACGTCATCGTCGACCGCCCGGTGCAGTACGCCCTCGGCGTGATCACCGCACCCCGGCATTCGCGCGAGCCCACGGGTGAGCTCCCACGCCGGGTTCTGCGACGCCGATTCGGCGAAGCGCTCGCCAGTGAAGGGATCCACGACCAAGTATGGCTCCACACCCCTGATTTCCGGGCAGGAACCGTCTGGCAGGACTACAACAATCCCACCCACCGCGGGCAGCTGCCCGACCCCTCCACGGTCCCGGCGACAACAGCGATCGTGACCAAAACCCATATTAGCGACGACACCCTCGCAGCGCTGGACGCCCGATTCAGCGACGCTCCAGAACACGACAGGACACGCATCCGTGACCGTCTCCTGCAAGCGATCCGCACCGTCGAACTGGAAAGCGCCACTAGCCAAACCCTCCAGCTGCGTGGGCGCGCCCGGCAGGTCCAGGACGCCATCACCGCTGCCGGGCACGGAAACCTGCCCGAGGCCGACGTGGTGATCGGTGACCTCACCGCGGCCATTACCACCCCGAAGATCCGGGACACCCTCCTCGACCTGGAACCAGGCCGCGCGGTCGCGGCAGAACGCCTCTGCCTGCACCTGTGGCGCTATGCCCCCAGCTCGGCCCGTGCCCGGCTCGCGGGTGTCATCGGGATCATCGCCTACCTGCGTGGCGAACAAGTCTGGGCCGGAGTAGCGCTGAAGAAAGCAGACCTCTCCGAGGTTCTCACCGGCCTGGTCGCATTCGCGGTCGCCAGCGAAATCACACCACACGAGGCCAAAGCAACAACAGCCCGCACCGCAGCACAAGCCCGCGACAGACTCGGCCTCACGAACAACGCGAACTGACCACCACCTGTCCAGAATCCACCGCTCCGTGAAGCTCAACCACCCGAGGACTCGAGGAGTAGCGATGCTCATTGATTTCCGTGCCACCAACGTCTTGTCACTGCGCGATGAGCAATGGATTTCCTTCAGCGCAGTAGAACCGAGTAGTGACTCCGTGCGCCCCACCAACGTCCGCCGCTACGGACACCGTGTGTCGGTGACGCCCGTCGTGGGAATCGACGGCGCCAACGGTTCCGGCAAGACCAACGTCCTCACGGCACTGCGGTTGATGCGCGACACGATACTGCGGTCGGGTTCCCGGGAAAGCCGCCAGAACCAGCCTCGGCGGATCCCGTTCGCCCTATACCCGCGACACGCGGGCGAACCGTCCTACTATCAGATCGACATCGTCACCGACGACATTCAGTACAGCTACGGTTTCGGTATCGACGACGAACGCGTCGTGCGCGAATGGCTGCACGCCTACCCGGATGGGCGCCAGGAGATCTGGCTCGAGCGCGAGGGAGACCATAGCCGTTTCCCGGAAGCGGAACCGGACACCGAAGAATTCGACCGGATCCGCGATTTTCGGTCGGACGAGTTAGTCGTGAGCGTGGCGGCGAGGTGGAATCACTACGTGTTCCGCCCGGTGTACGACTGGTTCCGCATCAACCTCTGGCTCATCAGCCCCGACCAGGATTTCTCCCAGCGACTGGTCTACACCCAGCAGATGGTGTTGCGCGACAACACCGTCAGGGAACGCATCGCCGGGCTGCTGGTCGCCGCGGACCTTGGCATCACCGATATCGAGGCTCCCGCGATCGGAGATGACGAGGTCCGTCTCGTGCGCCGCGGCGACGGGCAGTCGGTGACGATCGAGCTCGGGAGCGAGTCGCGGGGGACACAGCGGTGGTTCGCGCTGCTGGGACCGTTGCTCGACGCGTTCGACCGGGGCACCACCGTGCTCGTCGACGAACTCGACGCGAGCCTGCACCCCATCCTGGCCGAGGCGATCATCCGCATGTTCGAAAGCACCGACTCGAACCCCCACGACGCGCAGATGATGTTCACCGCCTACGACGCCGCGCTGCTGATGAACAAACGACTCCTCCGCGGAGACCCCCACACCGATCACAACCAGATCTGGCTGACCGAGAAAGGCAACAACGGTGCGACCGAACTCGTTCCCCTCAACTCCTACAACCTCCCGAGCAACGAGAACAACGATCTGGCACAGCGATACTTTCTCGGCCGCTACGGCGGAATCCCGGTAGCCTCCCCGAACGACATCGCCAGGGAGCTGCGGGCCCGCCGGTCCGAGCCCTGAACAACACCCGACGGTGGTCAGGATCTGAGCCGGGTGGCACTCGGCTGCCAGGCGGTGAACCCGGCGACGGGGCGCGGTGACGCTATCCCCGATAGCTCGGTGTTCCTGCGGGCCACGACTTGTCTTTCTGTGCTCGTGTCCTGTGGACCGCACGAAGACCAGCACACCACCAGCGGGGCCGGATTGGTGCCCGGCCACTCCGGTACGGGTGAACCGGCCCTCTCGGTTGCGGGCGCATCATGGCGGCGGGTTCGCCGGTTCACCCCGACCGGAGGACCAGGCCCCGGCTCCAGCCCCGCCGGCGGCGCGCTCTGGCTACGCCGCGTTCCACACAACACCGAGCCAGAAAGGGCTTCGATCATGGCTGGAGAAACCACCCTCACCATCGTCGGTAACCTCACCGCGGACCCCACGCTGCGGTTCACCCAGGACGGCACCTCGGTCGCGAACTTCAACGTCGCTTCCACCCCGCGGACCTTCGACCGCGCCGCGGGGGAGTGGCGGGACGGGGATACGCTGTTCCTGCGGTGCAACGTGTGGCGCGAGATGGCCGATAACGCTTTCCACTCGCTGACCCGCGGGATGCGGGTGGTCGTGCAGGGCAGGATGCGGCAGCGCAGTTTCGACACCCGCGAGGGCGAGCGTCGCACCGTCTTCGAGCTCGAGGTCGACGAGGTCGGACCGTCGCTGCGGTACGCGAGGGCGGAGGTCACGAAGAACCAGCCGCGCAACGCGGTCCCCGAGAAGCGCGCCACGCCCGTGCCGCAGCCGGAGGCGGCTGCCGAGCCGGGCAGCGCTGACGAGGTTCCGTGGGTCAGCGTGGACGAGACTGAGCTCGTCGGCGCCGCCGCGGGTGCCGCTGAGGAGTTCCCCGGGTTCTGATTCGACTCGGTCGTGTCCGGCCGACCCACTGGGTCGGCCGGACACCCTCCCGGTCGCCGCATCGAACCACACCCGACCCCTTTCGCAGGCCCCGATACGGATCCGCCCTCGCCGTCGTCCCGTTGCTAGAAAGCAGAACCTTCCATGTTTGAGTTCAGCGTCTTCCTCGCGGGTAACCTGGTCGCCGACCCGGAACTGCACACCGGGCCGAAGTCCGCCCGCGTCACCTTCACCATCGCGGTCAACCCTCCCCGCCGCTACGACAAGCAGCGCCAATGCTGGATCAACCAAGGCGGCACCGTGTACGAGCAGATCGTCGCGTTCGGCCAGCTTGCCCGCAACGCGGCCACGAGCCTGCACCGCGGTGACCACGTCACCGCGTACGGCCGGCTCCAGGACAACTCCCGCACCATCACCCGAGGTAGCGAAGACTTCATCGATCACGCCACCGAACTGCTGGCCACCTACATCGGAGTCGACCTCAACACGGCCACCGCGACCGTGACCCGTAACCCCCGCGCCGAGCACCCGACACCGCGGCACATCGATGTCTGACACCCGCCTGAGTGCTGGTGGGTCCCGGACGGACACCGTACCGTCCGGGACTCACCGCACCAGTAACTCAGCACGATCCCCAGCGGGACACCATCGTCCGGCGGGCAGCGATGCCGTTACGGCCCGACCGACCCGGGGCCGTGCCCGCCGGGCATCTCGCTATTCACCGGGTGGTGCCCGGGTTCCTGGATCACCCTTTTGCGGGGCGCGGCTGCTCTACGCTGGACTCATGCGTACCCGTCACGGCATCACCTTCGGCGGTCTGATCCTTTCCGGCGGCGCAGGTGTATACCTCGGCGCGGCCCTCATCGGTGCTATCGCGGTCGTCGCGGGCGCGATCCACGACCCTCGCACTCTGATCGACGTGCCCGCGCTGATGCTCCTCGGTGCCGGAGCCGGGGCCATTGTCGCCCGCGCTACCCGCGACGCGATCAAGCCTCGCCTGCAGCATCGCTACCGGCGCGGCATGCTCACCGGTGCGATCATCTTGCCGCTGGCTTTGGGGATTGGTCAGCTCGATCACCTCGCCGTGTCCCACACCGCGACCCAGTGGGCAGGCGGTGTCGTGCTGCTCTCCGGTGTCGCCGGGATCGTGACCTACTACCGGTGGCGCAAACGCCGCACCCTCAACGAGCGCGCCGCCCACCGCACCCACCGCGCGCTCGCGCCCTACGCCCCGAGCCCGCGCTAGCCCACACCGACAAGCCCCGGCGGGACCCGCGTCGCCGACGCGGGTCCCGCTCGAACCGTTCCCCGCCCGGCCTTCTGCCACGGTGCCCGGCCCACGCACGACACGCTTATTCGGAGCGAGGATCGCCGTGTCGACCTATTCGGGCTCTACATCCGGCCACCCGTGTGCCTGCTCGGTGCCCGCGCTTTCCTCGTCGTTTGCTTCGTGCGCCGTGTGGACGCCTGCCGCCTGTCCATCGCCATCACGCATGCTGTCGCCATGCGGCTGTTGCGACGCGGGAGAACCGACACCGCTTGAGCCAGGCTCGGCTGGATCCCCGGAGGTCTGCGTCGTCCCAAGCCCGCTATCGGTCGCGACGTCCACGCCATCCTCACCGTCGGCACCGGATGAGGCGGACGCCGCTTCGGTCGAGGACTTGCCCTGCTGGTCCAGCTCGATGATCTCCTTGCGCGAGAGTCCCAACAACGCGGCCGCCTCGGCTGGGGGCACTTTCGCCGCGCGGATCTCGCGCACCGCGTGCGCTATCGATTCCCGCCAGCGCGCAATCTCTGCCCCAGCCTCCGCGCGGATGGCGTCCTCACGGCGCGCGTGCTCCTGCTGGATCCGGTATCGCTGATCATCGAGAGCCGCCAGCTTGGCGCCCATCGCCGAGCGCACCCGCGCGATCCGTTCCTCGGCCTGTCGCCGCGCGTGCTCGATCGCGGTCGTCGCCTCCGCGAACGGCTCGAGCGCATCTCTGACACGGCGCTCCCGCTCGCGTTCCCGTTCCAACTGCTCGTTACGTGCGCGGCGCAACTCCTCCAGTCGCTCGAGCGTCGCACTCGAGCGCCGCTTACGCCGCCGCGGCTCCTGCGTGGTCATCCGCGCCTCCCCATCACTGGCCGGGCAGGGGAGGGGCTTACCGGACACCACGAGTCTACCGGCACCAGAACCGGGAAGACCGAACGTCGGGAAGGTGGCGCCGCCGCGGTAGCCGCGAACGGCTACCACCACGAACCGTGATGGCCGACCAAGACCGCGACGGCGCGCACGCCTCGCCAGCCGGGCGCCAAACACCCTTACGAGACGCAAGCCCAGGATAGCCTTCGCGGTCGCCTCGTCGACACCGTCCATCACACCTGCTGACCCAGCACGTGTGCCGACAAAGGGAACAGCCTCGCAGCAGTGAAGCGGGCAGCCCCAGCGGTCCTGCGCTCGAGAGGGGACCGGGTGGACCGTCTGGGCCCGCATGGTCGCCACCGTGGCGGGAGAAGGTGGCCCCGCAATTGTCCGGTCGCTTCCCCCAAATACAAGGAGCCTTCCCCGACGAATTTCCCTGCTGTTCCAGCATGCCCGCCGGTGTCGTGCAGAAATTCGCCGGTGACTCCTCCTTGCATTCGGGTCCCCTACGCTCCCTCGTCCAGGCGTTAACGGGCAGGCCAGGGGCCTGCCCGTGAGGTAGCGGGGCCACCTTCCCCCACCACTCCCAGCGCACACCGGTCACACCAACACCCCAGGGTGAACACCACCAGCACACGCCCACCTCAGCGGCACACAGAACCACGGAAACCACACACCACCACCAAAAAGGAAACACTATCAAATCAGGGCATGCAATCCCGCAAAATGGAGGCAAATAAACGGCCTATTCTGCTTGTATGCAGGGGTGATGTTCGATACGATTATTCACGTAATCCAGTCGGGACGACCAACCCGACAATTCAGCAAATCGTCAAACGAAGGTTTCATATCATGGTTCAGAAAGCGAAAAACCGCCGTATTACGTCCATTTCCGGTGTGGTGGACGCGCTGAGTGCGAATCCGCCCCGCGTGCGGTCCGCGCTCGAGGGGCTGCGCTGGCTGTTCGAGACCGGAAGCGACAGCCCCAGCACGGTACTTGCCGCGTGTGCCCGCCTGCTCAACACCACCGAGGCCACCACACCCGAAATCCTGACGGCCGTCCGTGAGGTTATGGCCTCCTGGGACACCTACGACCCCCAGGTACACACCCTGTTCCACCGATGCGTGTACACCAGCGAAACCCGCACCGACTGCGCCGCAACCGAACCCCGCGACATCGTCGCGCTCCTGCACACCAGCCCGCCCCGTATCGGTACCGCGCTGGACGCGCTCCGCTGGTATGACGCCACCACCGGTGGCCGACACCGTGACGTGCTCACCGTCTGCGCAACCCTGCTGAAAAACCCCTCAGCCACACACCCGACCATCGTCGAGGCCATCCAGCAGGCCCACCGCCTGTGGCCCCACCTGGACGAAGACACGCGCGCCCTGACGATGGCGTGCGTCTACGCCAGCAAAGCCCGCGCCTACACCGCACGGCAGAAACACGCCCAGCAGGCACGCCGCCGGGAAACCGAAACCGGAGACATCCACCGGTGCGGAAACTGCGACGGCAACCTCGCCGACACCCCCGGCCTCGCCTACTGCTCGGAGCCGTGCCGCCGCGAAGCCGAAACCAGCCACCACCCCGACACCACCACGCACACCGACACCGGCCGCACCAAGCAGGCACCCGCACCAGCCACCACACCCGCACCCACGGCCACCCAGACCACACCAGAGGCCGCCGACAACCACGACCCCGACGATGCCGACGAGTTCACCGATGCCGACGAGTGCGCGGAGAGCGAGGAGCCCGCCGACTACCGGGACACCCGCACTGGCGCGCAGGCCCGACGTGATCTCGGTGTGGTGGACACCTACGAGGACACCCGACCTGCCGTGCAGTTCGAGGACCGCGCAGAACCCGACGACGCGACCGGCTGGAAACTCTGGGACGACGACTATCTCGCCATGTCCGTCCGCGACGAGGACCCCCGCTATATCCGCACACCGTTTCGCGCCAGCAACCCGCGCGCGTTGTGTATCGCGTGCAACCTTGAACGCACCCCAGCCGAACAACGCGGCCACAACGACGGCCGGTGCGAAGCCTGCCACGACGCCGGAAAACCACCGCTGCACACGTTCGCACCCGCGCCCGAGCTGATCGCCGCCTAACCCCCGAGACCCGCCAGCAGGGGCGGCCGCCAGTCACCAGACCGGCGGCCGCCCCTCTTTTGTGCTCGCGATACCCAGCAGAAGCCAGCCCGAGACGCGACACCGGTTGCGCGACCCCCAACCCACCCCACCGCCCCGCCCACCACCACAGTCCCGAGCGGTCACCGGTCCCCAGAGCGGCGACCGCTTTTTCGCGCCCTCGTGCGCTGGTGCGCCACCGAGGGCGGAAACCCAGAGCGGCACACACCCACCCTTCCAACCCAGCCCACACCACCACACCGACCACACACCCCGGCCCGCCCCGACCGGACACCGCACCACCCAGCCCGCACCCGCACACCCCCGCCCGACCGCCTACCGGCACACCCACCCCCGCATACAGCACATCTTGCAGACCATCGGAACCAGGTGGTGGCGACCGTTTTTCCGGCGTAGCCTAGAAGAATCGTGATGGGCTTGCGGAAGCTGAGCCCTGGTGGTCACGAGTATCTCACGAACTCGGTGGCATGCGGCGACCGTGATCGGCGCGCCGAGCCTGGCGAGTTGCTGAGCGACTACTACCTCCCCCGTGGTTACCCGGCAGGCCAATGGTTTGGCGCCGGAGCGGAAGCCTTGGGGCTGGCCGGCGCGGTCACTCCTGCGCAGATGAACGCCTTGTTCGGGGAAGGACGCCATCCCCACGCGGATGCGATCGAAGCGGAAATGATCGCTGACGGTGCCAGCGCCGCGAAGGCCATGGCGGCCACGAAACTCGGGCGCCGGTTCCCGCAGTACTCCGCGCTGGATCACATGCGCAGCAAGGTTTCCCAGGCCTACAAGGACTACAACCGTGAGCACGACCGCCCGATCGGCGCCCCGATCCCGGCGCACGTGCGCGCCGAATTGCGCCGCGGGGTGCAGCTGCAGGCCTACCGCGACGACCACGACGGCCACGATCCAGACGACGAGAAAGCGTTTCGGCGGTGGTTGGCCGAGCAGCAGCGCGCGCTCAAGACCGCGGTATCCGGGTTCGAGATGGTCTTCGCCCCGGACAAATCCGTGTCGATCACCTGGGCCATGGCCCCGCCCGAAGATCGTGAACAGATCGCCGACCTGGTGCGGCAAGCGGCGCGGGACACGCTGTCGTATGTGCAGCGCCAGGTCGCGTTCACCCGCTCCGGGGCGATGGGGGAGGCCCAGGTCGATGTCAACGGGATCACCGCGGCGTTGTTCGAACACTGGGATTCGCGGGCCTCGGACCCGCATTTGCATATCCACGCGCTGATCTCGAACAAGGTACAACGCAGCGACGATGGGGAATGGACGGCCCTCGACGGGCGCACTGTGCACGCGGCCGGGGTGACCGCGAGCGAGTACTTCGATTCCCGGCTACGGGACCTGTTCCGCGCCCACGGAGCCCGCTGGACCCAGCGCGGCGCCTCGGGGGTGGATCTCAAGCGGCCGGTGTGGCAGCTCGAGGGCGTCCCGGTTGAGCTGGTCAAAGAATTTTCCCAGCGCCACACCCAGTTTGAAGCGGCCCGCGCCGAACGCATCGCTACTTTCACCGAGGAGCACGGGCGGGAACCGAGCCCGAAAGAAATCTTCGAGATCAACCGGAAATCCCAATACGACCACCGCCCCGGCAAACAACCCCCACAAACCCTCGACGAACACACCCGGGCATGGCGCGCACAAGCCGAAACCGTCGTGGCGCCCCTGGTCCTCGACGGGCTCGTCGGACGCGTGTTCGCCAGCGGCCAGGTGGCGGCCGACGAAGTGGACATCGCGGAACTGGCACGCACGACACGCGCGGTCGTCGCCGACAACTACGCCCACTTCAGTTGGTGGAACCTCGCCGCCGAAGCACACCGCCAATCCGCGCACCTCACAGTGCCCGACCACGATCGTGAACGCCTGATCGACACCATCGTCACCACCGCCCTGCAGGCACCGGACACGCTCGCGCTGACCGGACCTGCCGCCGTGGAAGAACCCGCCTCGTTGCGGCGCCGCGACGGGGAATCGGTGTTCGTCGAACACCGCTCCACCCGCTACACCACCACCGCCACGCTCGCCGCGGAACAGGACCTCGTGGCCTGGGCACGCGAAACCAACGGGCACCGACTACGCACCGACACCGTCGACAAGGCACTCCAGGGACAGGGCCTCAACACGGGGCAGGAGCGCATGGTGCGCTCGTTCGCCCGCTCCGGCCGTCGAGTCCAACTCGCGCTAGCACCCGCTGGGGCGGGTAAGACCTCGGCCATGCGGGTCTTCGCGACCGCGTGGCGGCGCACCGGGCACCGCGTCTACGCGTTCGCCCCCTCAGCGCGGGCCGCACAAGAACTCGGCACCTCGATCGGCGCACGCGGACACACCCTGCACCAACTGACCACCACCCAAGCCCTCGGGTTCGCGCACCGCGCGTTCCCCATGGTTGCCGGTGACCTCGTCATCATCGACGAAGCCGCGATGGCCGGCACCCACACGCTGCACGCCGTGGTCAAATACGCCCTCAACAAAGGCGCCGACGTTCGCCTGATCGGCGACGACGCACAGCTGGCCGCGGTCGAAGCCGGCGGCGCGATCCGCCTGCTCGCGCACGACGTCGGCGCCATACGGTTCCGCGAAATCGTCCGCTTCCGCGGCCCGGACCGGCGCGAACAGGCCACCGCCAGCCTGCACATCCGCGAAGGGAACCCCCGCGGGCTGAAGTACTACTTCGACCACGGCCGGGTCCAAGACGGCTCCATCGAAACGATGCGCGCCGCCGCTCACGCCGCCTGGCGCGCCGACCTCGACGCCGGAGCATCAACGCTGTTGATCGTGCCCACCAACGAAGACACCATCGCGCTCAACCGCGAAGCCCGCCAACGACGCCAACGCAGCGGAGATCTCCAACCCGGACCGGAAGTGGCACTCCACGACACCACCCACGCCGGTCGCGGAGACTGGATCGTCACCCGCCACAACGAACGGCTCATGTACCTCTTCGGTGGCGCCGACTTCGTCAAGAACGGGGACACCTGGCAGATCATCCGGGTGCACCACAACGGGAGCCTCACGGTCAAACACCGCGCCCACGGCGGAGGCATCACCCTGCCCGCCGAATACGTTCGCGCGAACGTCGAACTCGCCTACGCGGCCACCGTCAACCGAGTCCAAGGCATGACCAGCAAAGGGAACGCGCACCTGGTCGTGCCCCCGAGCATGACCCGAGAACAGTTCTACCCCGGCATCACCCGCGCCATGCGCAAGAACTTCCTCTACGTCGTCACCCACCATCACGTCATCGACCAACACCAGGAAACCCCCGACCCCCAAGACCCCAAGGCCGTCCTCACCGGAGTCCTGCACCATTCCGGCGCCGAAGTCTCCGCCACCGAAACGCTACGCGCGAAACTCGCCGAAGCCGAATCACTGGGCACGCTCGTGCTGCGCTACAACTACACCGCCACCTACCGCGACGAACACCGCTACCGCGCAGCCCTGACCCGCCACACCCCCGAAGCCCTCGAGTACGACAGCGAACCCGCCCTCATCCAGACACTGCGCAACGCACACGACCTCGGCTGGGAACCCGACCACCTCATCCCCGCCGCGCTCGGCCGCACCACGCTCACTGGCACGAACGACCCCGGTGCGGTGCTCCAGTCCCGCATCACCAAACACCTCGACAAACACGCGCCACCGACACCGATCGCCGAACCCACCCGCGAAGACATCACCCGATGGCGAGGAATCTTCGACGCGATCGCGCCGACCGCGCCGGTCGAAGACCCAACCTGGGAACCCATCTGGCACCACGCCGCCGGAGCACTCGCCGCCGGAATCGACATCGACGCCGCCATCACGAGCGTGGCGCACCAACTCACCGCACGACCCCGCGTCGACCCGATGCCCGATCACCGCTACGCCGAACACGCCCTGACCCGCGAACTCGCGAACCGGATCGAACGCGGCGACGGTCACCACCGGGCCCTGCCCTGGCTCGCCCGCCCCGACTTCACCGCCGCCCGCCACTATCCCGGCCACGCCGAATACCTCACCGGACTCAACACCGCCATCACCGGCCGCGTCGAAGAACTACGCGCCAACGCGATCCGGAACACCCCAGGCTGGGCCACCAAACTCGGTCCACGCCCCAACAACCCAATCACGGCAGCCGAATGGGACGAACTCGTCGGCCTCGCCGCCGCCTGGCGCGAAACCTTCCACATCACCAGCGACAACCCGAACGCCCCACTCGGCGAACAACCCGACAGCCGTGGAGCCAAAGCCCACGCCTGGCAACAACTCACCACACGCTGGAACCAATACCCCAACCCACCGCAGAACACCCCAGCCTCCGAACCGCACCTGGCACACCTCGTCGCCGAACAACACGACACCGCCACCGACAACAACACGGAGCGCGAAGGCACCGATGAGGCCCTGTTCATCGACGACCTGACCACCCTCGAACAGAACCGCTACCAGACCGAAACGCTCGACCAGCTGACCCGCCGCTACGAACTCATCGCCCGCGCCGGCGACGCCGAACGCTACCTCGACCTCCTCGCCGAACACGCCCCCGAAACCATCAACCAACCCGCCGAACCCGCCCTGCTCCACGCACTCGCCAACGCCCAAGACACCGGTTGGCAAGCACACCGACTCCTACCCACCCTGACCAGCCACACCACCCTCGCGCAGGCCAATGATCCCGCCGCCCTGCTGACCAAACTCATCACCAACTACACCAGCACCCGCCAGCCACCCGCACCAACCGCCACACCCACCCCTGAGGACACCGCGCGCTGGCGCACCCTCATCACCGAAACCCTGCCCGCCGCCGCGGTCAACCAACCCGAATGGGACCTCGTTTGGCGCCACGCAGCCGGAGGACAAGCCCGCGGAGTCGACCCGGACACCGCCCTCGCCCGCGCCGCACACCAACTCACCAACCAACCCACCGAAACCCCGCAGATTCCAGACCATCGCGCCGCCGGACACGCCCTCGTGGCCGAACTCGCCGCCCAACAACACGCCGGACACGGGCATCAACCCGCACTACCGTGGCTGGCCCGCCCCGAACTCACCGGCACAGCAGACGACCAAACCCGCCGCGAACGCCTCGATACCGTCAACGCCGAAATCCACGCACGTACCCAACAACTCCGCGCGAACGCCACCCACCAGCCGCCCATCTGGGCGCGCCCGCTCGGTCCGCGGCCCACCGAGCCCGACGCGGCCCGCCGCTGGGACCACACCCTCGCCCAAACAGCCGCCTACCGCGAAACCTTCCACATCACCAGCAACAACCCCCACCAACCACTCGGACCAAACCCCGGCGGCAACAACGCCCGCGCACGAGCGTGGAGCCACCTCAACCAACAATGGAGAACCCTCATGACCAACCACACCGCACCCGACCCCGAAGACACCCAATCCGAAACCCTCGAAGCCACCAAGGCCCGACGCGACCTCCACGACACCCTCAACACCGAATTCCGCGACGCCGTCGCCGAACAACTCGAACACCAACACGACGACGAAGACGAACGCCGCGCCGAACACGAAGACGAACTCGACGACCTCGAAGCCAGCCGCCAGGAAGACATGCACACTGGCTTGGGCTACTAGTTATCCTTGAAACTGGGCCATTCTGTCTCGGAAGTCCTCTCCGCAGCGCCGCCAGCGGCAGTACCCACGAGACCGTCGAGCATCCCGGCGGTTCGTCGCAGTGATTGACCATGGCGTTACCAAACCCGCCGGGCAGCTACCTACCTCGGGAATCTCGCAACTCGATCAGCGCGAGCGCGACCACCGCACGGGAGTGTCAGCCGGTTTGTGGGCGGCGCTGGTGATCATGGAAGAGTTGGGGCTTGGCCCCGACCCGGAAGGATCACAGTGAGTAACGAAGTCGAGGCTGCTGCGCCGACCATCGAGGGCGACGCTGGTGGTGATCTGAACGTCCGTATTGCCCGGGAGTTGTTGGAGACGGCACGCGATACGGGTGTGTCGTTGACCGGTCCGGATGGGCTGTTGCGACAGATCACGAAAACCGTGCTTGAGTCGGCGTTGAACGCCGAACTGGACGAACACCTTGGTTACGAGAGGGGCGATCGCGAGAGTAAGGGTACCACGAACGAGCGGAATGGAACGACCCCAAAAACGGTTTCCACGGATATCGGTGATGTGCGGATCGGTGTGCCACGCGACCGGGAGGCGACGTTCACGCCGCAGATTGTTCCGAAACACGCTCGTCGGATCGAAGGGTTCGATGAGACGATCATCTCACTGTACGGCAAGGGCCTCACGACTGGCGAGATTCGGCGCCACCTGTACGAGATTTACGACGCGGACGTGTCTCGTGATCTGATTTCCTCGATTACCGACAAGGTTTTGGACGACCTGAAATCGTGGCAGGCTCGTCCGTTGGCGCGCGTTTATCCGGTGGTGATGATCGACGCGATCATGGTCAAGATCCGCGAGGGAACTGTCGCGAACCGGCCCGTATACGTGGCCGTCGGCGTCGATACTGCTGGTGAGCGGGATGTGCTGGGCATGTGGGTCGGTACCGGCGGCGAAGGCGCCAAGGATTGGGTGAACCACCTGTCCGATTTGAAGAACCGCGGTGTTGAGGACATTTGTCTGGTCGCCTGCGACGGTCTGAAAGGGCTGCCTGAGGCAGTCAATTCATTGTGGCCGCGGGCCGACGTGCAATTGTGCGTCGTGCATCTTGTACGGGCCAGTCTACGCTATGCTTCGAAACGGTACTGGTCACAGATCACCAAGTCCCTCAAGGGCATCTACACCGCTCCTACGCTCGATGCGGCGGAAGCGTTGTTCGATGAATTTGCCGCGGAATGGGAGGATTTGTATCCGGCGATGATACGCATGTGGCGCGACAGTTGGGACAACTTTATCCCATTCCTGTCGTTCCCGCCCGATGTTCGCAAACTCGTGTACACCACGAACCAGATCGAATGCCTGAATGCGCGGTTCCGGCAAGCGACCCGTCGACGGGGTCATTTCCCCACCGAGCAAGCCGCGCTGAAAGTTCTCTATCTCGTGATCAAAAAACCCCTCAAAAACCGCACCAACATCACCGGAAAGACGGTAGGCTGGAAACAGGTGTTGAACACGCTGTCCCTCCACTACGGAGACCGCATCAACGCCCAGTAACTAGTAGGCGATCACCGGGCCGCCCACAAAGGTCCGGACAGTCCCACTCACAGTAAAATAGTCTTGAAGTCTCATGAACCATTCACTCCTGGACGGCGGCAACTGTAGTATTTGTTACTTCCCCGCTTACGTATGAGCGTTTGTCTGTGAGTATGAGCGGACAGGGGGTTGGTCTATAATGGTTGCTAGCGGCGCTCCCAGGATGCTTAGCTCTCAAAAGTGAGTCAGAGATAAGCCCATCTTGGAGTGCGCGCCGTCGAGTGCGCATCGGCAACCCCGCCTCGTGCGAGGTGTCTCGCGGCTACTTCTTCAGAATATAGCGGTATCCTCAACTGCCCTTCACTGCGCGATAGTGGCGGATGATGCGACACTGCCGAGGCTATTGGGAAGATCTTGTGATGCACATGCATTCAGGTTTGTCGATGCTGGCAGCTGCTATGGCCCGCTAGTATCCCGGAGGTGGTTCGCGCAAATCCACTTGAGGTGCTAATATTTTTCTGCAGTGCATGTGCATACCAGCTGTTGGGGGTGCCTATTGTTTACCGACTTTATGCAGTTTCTTCCGGATGGTCCTCTCAAGTCAGATCTTGATAAGTTCGGACGGGGCTCCGAACGTTCGAACAAGGCACGCTTGGCGGGAGATGATCCACCACCTTTTGCGGTGCCTGATCCGGTACCGTTTGAAATGTTGATGAATAAGACTGCCCGTAATTGTGAACGACTGCTCAGATTGCTTTCACCGCGCGCCGCTATTAGAGCATGGTGGGAAGCAAGAACTGGTGCTTCATCTCTAGTTTCTCAGATGACGAATCTGAATCGAGTGATTTGGACAATCGCCGCCGGTGGGTCTGGGGGAAATGAAGACCCGACCGCCGTTGACCGCTACGTTTACCTCTCGGGCCGATGGCTGGTCTGCAAATCGGTTGCTGATATGTTTCGACGAATGACAGATCAAGGCGACAAGTCGCTATTTATGATCGATAGTACGCCGTATCGCGAGGTGATGTCACGCACTAGTTCACAAGAAATTAGATATCATTGGGCCTCGCGAATGATATCCATTGAACTTGCACGACAAGCTGAGGCGGATCCCGGTTTATCTGAGATTCTGCCGGATTTTACGGTAAGCAATGTAGAAAGCTGCTGCGATTTTGCCATCTCGTACGGCGACAATTGGCCCGAATGGGGCGGGTTGCGTCCAATGTCCGTTGGATCGCCTGGGTATCAGCTTGCGCGGCACCTCGCGATGCCGGCGGGTTACCTGGCAGAGCGGCCATTCGACGAGTTGATAACGACGATGGAGATGGAGCGACTCCCTTGGATATCCTTCCCGGGAGGCGAACTAGCGCCGGTAGCGCTGTCGACTGTGCAGATGAGTATGGACCGTTCCCTGGTAGCTGCGGCCGATCGCCAGTTGCGGCAATCCCAGGTTGAAACAAGCAAGCTGGACAAAGGGGAACTCTTCGAGCGCACGGCCCAACAATGCATACAGCGCTCATTGTGGCGAGCAAAACATCCTAGCTGTAAGCCTTATAGTATCAAAATCGGTAATGCGAAACCTGATATTGACATAGCCATTATAGGTTCACGTGTTGAGCTGATCGGCGAGGCGAAAGCCATGGAAATGCCGGGTTCCGTGGATAGTGCTGCGGCGACTTTTGAAGAGCAGACGACAAAGATCGTAGGTCAACTCCAAAAACGCCTCGACTCATTACGTGATGGCAAACCGGTTGTCGACGGAGGTGGAACTCTCTACTACGGCGATGATCGGACCATTGCACTCGGTGTTGTACTGCATTCGTACAGTTCCTCCTTGACTAACGCCGAAATGCTGCAACTACTACCAGCATCGCTTATTACTGAGCACATCGCCATTGCGGACCTGCAGGCCTGGGTGCTTATCCTGGCTACTATGAATTCTGTGCGTCAGGTTCGCGAGTATTTGAGATTCCGATCTGATTTATTGTCCATGGGGGTGATAGCACTCGATGAGTGCGACTTAGCTGCGCTCTTTCATAGTCCATTTCGCGAGTCTCAAGTGAGTGACATTCGGCGGCGCCTAAGTGAGTACTCGGGTCCGGCGCAGATCCCCTTGGGAGTCACAACCATCTCGCCCGAGGTTGCTCTGAAGACGCCCACGCCGGTAGACGTGATGAGCTGGAGAAATCAGTTTTACACCGCAGCCAGGGTCGAACCGAGTCCGATCTAATCCAGATAGACATGCGACCAACCGCCAGACGATTAATCGTCTTCCACAAGGTAATTCAAATGATCTAGCGAGGGTCTGCTACGGCCGTGGTATACGTGAACAATGCCATGAGCCCGAGTGCTGTGCCGGCTACGGCAACATGGTTTCCGCTAGTTGTTCCGAGTGATGCGGTGGCGATGGCTCCTGCGGTGAATTGGGTGGAGCGGTAGATTCCGGCCATGGTGCCGATGGTGTGGGCGGGTACTTGTTCGTAGAGGTGGGTTTGGTTGGCGCCGACGATGAGTCCGTTGGGTATGCCGAGCAGCACCAAGAGGACGGTGAGCGTTATCAGGGGTGGTCCGAGCGGGAGCAGGATCGCCATGATCGCGGCCAGCCCCATGGCAGATCCGCCGATGAGCAGGCATCGGTGGGCGTTGGTGATGGTGATGTGGCGTATGCACGTGCGGGTCACGAGGGTTGACGCGGTGGTTGTCATAAGCAGGATCGGCGTGAGCGTGGGTGGTAGGCCGGAGTCGAGTGTCCATTGTGGTGCCGCGTAGAAGATCAGGTAGTAGCTGATGTAGTAGCTGGTGTGGCGTAGGAAGGTTGCTCTCAGGCCGGGGTGGAAGGTTCCCACAGGGATCAGGGATGGATTGGCTTTGCGTTTTTCCCAGTACCAGGTGAGCGCGACCAGTCCGGCGAGCATGGTCGCCCATATCCAGGTTTCGGCTCGGGGGATTGACTGGAGGACGACGATCGTCACGACGATGCAGGCGCTGAACAAGGCGAGGCTGGGAAGACCCAGCCGTACCGGCAGCAGGTTCGCGCGGTCGTGTTCAGGTGTCGCGGTTCGACTTCTAGTGCCGATGAGTGCGGGAACCGCGAGGAGCACGGGGGTGGTGAGTGCGAGGCGCCAGCTGAGGGTTTGGGTGAGCAGGCTTCCGATGGCTGGGGCGAGGGTGAAGCACAGTTCGCTGGTGAGCACGATCGCGGTCAGCGCGGTGGTGCTGGCTCGGTTCCGGGTTTGCCGCAGCGCGGCGAGTGCGGCTGGATATTGTGTCGCGGTGCCGATCCCGCAGGCGATTCGGGATGCGATCAGCCAGGTGTAGTTCGGGGATAGTGCGGCGCTGATCGTGGCGAGGGTGATGACGACCAGTCCGGCTCGCATGAGTCTGGTTGCGCCGAACCGGTCAGCGAGTTTCCCGGCCAGGGGAGCGGTGGCGGCAGCGCTGAGAAAGAATCCGGCGCTGATCCACGCCGTAGCCCCGCTACCGGTCGGGACGTTCAGGCTTTGCGCGATGGAATCGGTCAGTGGCGCGACGATGGCGGCGCACCAGCCATGAAGCCCTGTCGCGGCGCCGAAAGTGACCGTGTTCGCCCATCCGCTGCGGTGTGGTGATCGCGTCGCCGGGTTGTCGGTGATCGAGGAACCCGTCGCGATCCGGTGCTCGGCCCTGGCCTGATCGTGAACATGAGGTTCGGCGCTGCCTCGAGCGCGTGAGCTTGTTCCTTCTATCTGCTGGTTGTTGGTCATGGTGTTCCGCCCGAGCGAGTGGGCGGGTTGTCGTCGCTGAACCTGTCGGCTCGGGCGGGGGCTCCGGCTGGTTTGTGTTCGTCGGCGAGGCAGTGGGCGTGGACCCATTCGGTGGCAAGTCGTTCGGCGAATCCGACGCGCCATCGGTCGTGCCAGTACTGGGCATCGCGTGGGGTGGCGCCGCGTCCGAGATGCGCGGCGCGCCAGGTGTAGGTGAGGGTGGCGAGTTCGGCGACGAGGCCGGGGTGGGAGAGCCAGCAGTCGGGTATCGCGATGGCGCGGCTGCCGGGGCGTCCGGTGTAGGTGGCGTTGTAGTACTGGACGAAGCAAGCGATTGTGAACAGTGGTGTTTCGCGGCGGTGTTGTTTGTCCTCGGCAGCCGGGGGCGGTGGGTAGGGGAGCCAACGTGCCATGCGGGCTGTGTTGGTTTCTTCGTCTGCTTCCAGCGCTGTGAGCTTCTTTGTGAGTTGTTCGAGCTGGACGGCGTGGGTTTGCAGGTGTTGCCACATGGCTTCGGTCATGGCGTCGAGTTCGGCGCGGCTGCGTGGAGTCGAAGGCTCGTCGCCGGATTCGGTAGGGCTGGGGATGTCGTCGTGTTCTGGCATCGGTTGGCTCCGGGCGCGTTGAACGAAAATCGGTCGGGTTAGGGGTATGTGGCGTCGATGACGCGGTAGCCGCGGTGGTCGACGCGGATTGGCCCGTTGCGCAGGGTTCGGGTGTCGGCGTCGAGTTGGGCCCAGTCGCCGCGGGTGGTGATGTCGCGGGCGTGGGCGAGGATGGGGCGCAGGTTGGCGTGCAGGATGAGCACGCGGCCGCGTTCGAGGGTGCGGATGTCACCGGCGCGGTAGGTGGGGACGGTTTCGATGCCGGTACTGCCGCGTCCGGGGGTGAGCATGCCGTCGCTGTAGTGCTGGTAGGTGCGGCGTCGGTGCTGCCCGGCGAGGGTGGAGAGCCAGTCGAGGGTTTGATCGTCCTTGAGGCCGGGAAATATCGACAGGGTGAGGGTGTTGTCGATGAGTTGTTTGCGCCCGTGTTCGCCGTAGGCCTCGTCGAGTTGCGCACGGGATTGGGCCGACCAGTGGATGAGGACACCGCGGCCGGCGGAATCGGCGATCAGCCCGGGCAGGCGGGGAATGGGGGTGCCTTCGTAGAGCTCGTCGAGGATCGCGGTCACGGGTGGTTCGAGGCGGCGCCGTTGCTGCTGTAGGGCCCGGTCTTGGGCGGTGGTGAGGATCTGCTCGACCAGCGCGGTCAGGACTGGTTGGGCTTGGGGTGCCTGGTGTTGACCGGCGATGATGAACAGGCTTCCGCGCTGGGTGAGCAGGTCGTCGATGTCGAGCTCGTTGCCCGGAGAGGGGGTGGCGAAGGCGCGGACGTCGGGGTTCATGAACGGTTCGAGGGCGCGGCGCACGCTCATCCACACCGCATCGGATGTTTCAGCGACCATTTGGATTTCCGAGCGCAGGTTGTGCGCGAGTTGCGGGTGCCGGGTCCGGAGGAGATCGGCGGGTTCCTGGTCGAGTGGTTTGGTGATGGCCCAGCCGACCAGGTCGTCCACGCCGCGGTGGTCCAGGGCCGCGGCGAGTAGGTAGGCCTGCAGCACGATGGTGGCGCGTCCGCGGAAGACTTTGTCGTTGCCGCCGATGTCGTCGAGCCCGAGCGAGGACGCACTGATCAAGGTGGTGGCCCGGCGCAGCGCTACGGCGGGATCGGCGCATCCGGTGATCGGGGACCAACCGGGTTTGGCGGGCCAGTCCAGGGTGCCGGTCGCGTCGATCAACCACACCGGACCCGCGCCGGGGCGCCGGGTGCACGCGAGGAGGCACCATTCGGCGAGGTCGTCCTTGGTGGTGGAGGCGATCAACGCGCCGGGCGCGGCGAGGGCTTTGTGGACCAGATCGGTGCGAGTCTTCCCGGAGCGGGTGGGCGCGACCTCCCCGGAGGGAGTTTCCAGCGAGGTGTACAAGGGTTGCCGGTGCGGGCCCCGGTGGATCGGCACGCCCACCTCGCTGGGGGCGGCGTGCCGGCGCTGCTGTGGGGTGAGGTCCCCGCGGGTCCATTCGGCGCTGCGGCGCGCGGCTTTCTCCGAGAGGTTGCGCCGGATTTCGGTGCGGGTCGCGTGCCCGGGATCGGTCGGTGCGAGGCGATGCCAGCCTCGCAGGCCACCGCCGAGCCCGATGGTCGTGAGGACGGCGAGGTGACCGGCGAACACGCCCCAGAACACCGGCAGATATCCGGTTACCGCGCCACCCCAGGGCTGCGGGACATGTTGGTTGGCTGAGCCGGCGGTGAACAGGAGATACATAGCTGTCTGGGGCCAGTTCATGGCTGGTGGCCACGCCCAGGTGCCGGTGACCAGTCCGGTGGTGAGCGCGGCCGCGTTCACCAGCGCCGCCCCCACCGCGGCGACCGCGACCAGGACGGTGACCAGGAGTGCCATGAGGGCGACGTCGCGGTCAAGGGGCAGGGCGTCGTTGCGTTTGGTGGGCATCAGGGTGCTCCTCCCTGTCAGGGCAGGTCGCACGCCGCAGAAAGCCCGATAGGGGTGTGCGGCGGATAGCGGCCTGCCGGTGGCGGGGAGGGCAGAACTTGCGAACAGGCGGGGTTAGCCGCCCGGGCCAGACCTGGGTGGCGCGACGCGGCGGATCGCGGACACCTTGGTCTGCCACGCGGTGAGCGGTTCCAGGATCACTCCCTTCGTCTCGTCGTAGGCGTTCACGATCAGCCCGGAACCCGCGAACATGCCGACATGGCGGGGATTGGCCGGGCTTCCCAGCGATCCGGGGATGAACACCAGATCGCCGGGCTCGAGCTGCGCGACCCCGGCGACCGGGCGTCCGGCATGGACCTGACTGGTGGTGCCCGCGGGGACCCCGACCCCGGCAGCGGCCCAGGCGGCGAGCATGAGCCCCGAGCAGTCGAACGCCTCGGGGCCCTTGGCGCCCCACCGATACGCCTTGCCCAGCTGGGCCAGCGCGTACGAGACTGCCCGGGCTTGGTGGGGTTCGGTGGGAAGCCGATATCCGGGCGGTAGTTTGCGGGGATCGAAGCCGCCCGGTGGCGGGAGATTCCCACCGTCCTGATCCGGGCAGGCCGTTTTCGCCTCCACCTGCTGACCGGGGTTCGGTTGGGGTGGTGGGTTGTCGGGGCCCTGCCAGAACTTCGCCACGATCCCGGCGGCTTGGGGTTCGCGTGGCCCGTAGCGCCCGGGAAACCCGGAGCGCTGCACGGTTTGCTCAGCCTGCCCGGGCAGTAGGTGCTCCCAGCCGGGTACCGCGACCAGGTGATCGAGGAAGGTGTTGGTGGCATGGACGGGGTTCAGGATCTCGGTGCGGCTGCCCCACCCTTGCGAGGGCCGTTGCTGAAACACCCCAAGCGAGTCCCGGTCCCCGTGATCCAGGTTGCGCAGGTTCGATTCGACCAGCCCCGTGGCGATCGCGATCACCGCCGCGCGCCGCGGCAGGTGGCGTTGCATCACGACGGTGACGATCGTGCGGGCGATCAGCATCGAATCCGCGCCCACGGGTTGCTGATCGATGAGCACACTGCCACCGCCGGACGACCCGTCCTGGGAGCAACTGGTGAGCTCGAGATCGGTGGAGAACACCGCGGTGGCAGCGATCCCGAGAAAACCCGCCGGTGCCAGCACCGTGACGCACGCAGCGATACAGGCCCCTGCCAGGATTCGGCCAGATTCCATCACCGCCCCCATTTCATGACGCGCCCCGACCGGAACCGGTGGGTTGTGTCGTGCGGGATTTCAGCTGGGCGTTGGTGTCGAACAGGCGGCGTTCGGTGCGGGAGAGCACCGTTTGGACTTTGGTTCCGGTGCGGTTTTCGATCTTCCACAGCGCCCGCCCGGGACGCTCATCGCACCAGCCGGTGGTGACTTCCTGTTCCTTGTCGGAGAGTGCGAGTTCTTCGGCGAGTTGATCGGCGACCCGCGTGGTTTGAGCGAACAGCACCCGGGTGGAACACAGCGCCAGCAGGTCTTTGGCGATGGCGACTTCTTTTGATCCGCTGGCGCCGACGGAGAGGAAGTCGCTGGGCTTGTGCGCGACGAGGACCTGGATTTTCCGTTCGGCTCGGGACAGGCGCAGCTCGGAGTCGACGGCCTGGACCGCGCGCAAACCGAGGCCGAGTTGGCGCCACACTTCGTCGCGCAGCACGATCCGCAGGTCGCCGTCTTCTTGGAGGTCGGTGACCAGAGCCGACCAGGAGCCCAGGCAGGTCAACCCGACCGCGATGGCTTGATCCCCGCGCGAGCGCAGCCGGGACAGATCCATGCTCTGGGCGGGGGCGTTCCAATCGAGGCGGAAGTTCGTCGGCGCGTCGAACAGGCCCGAAAGGGGCCCGTTGATGAGGTTGCCGAGCGCGTCGGTCATGCCACGTAGGTGGTCGAGGAACTGCTGACGGCTGGCATACCGCATCCCTTGCCACAGTTCGGGTCGTGGGTCGGCGAGTTCGCGGTGCACGTCGGGGATCGTGATCGGGGTGAGGCTGCTGTACCCGTGCGAAACGCCCACCACGTGGCGCAGCGCCGCCGACAACACCGCCTCGTCCGAGACGCTGGGGTGGTAGCCCTGTGCCGCGGCGAGCGCGGTCAGCAACCGCACCCACCGTCCCAACAGCCCGTCGAGTTCTTCGCGTTGCCGGCTCGGCGTCCACGATTCCCATCGACTGGCTAGGGGCCCGAGGTCCAGGGCGTTGAGGCGGGCTTGACTGCCGCCGCCGAGCATGATCGGGGTGATCCCGAGCGCTTTGAGTAGCGGGGTGTATTCCCCTTTCACGTCACCGGAGATCAGGGTGCGCACCCCGAAGGGCATCATCCGCAGCAGGAACGCGACGACCGTCGATGACTTTCCGGTGCCGGGTTCCCCGAAAATCGCGAGGTTCGGGTTGGTGCACACCTTGCGCAACACGTGCTCCACCGGGTGGCAGTAGTAGGCACCTCCGGAGATCGCGTCATACCCGATCCGCGCGCCCACCGCCGGCAATGGACTCGAGGCCAGCAGCGGAAACACGCCCCCGATCTCGTGGGTACTGGCCTGATACACCGGAAGCGGCGCCAGCACCGGTGCCCAGCCGCGACCAGCACGCGCGGGCCCGTGGCGACCGGCGACCGCGCGATTGACCCGACCACCGTCATTACGAACCTGCCGACCAGGGCTCGCTCTGCTTGGTGATTCGGGGTCTTCGGGTGTCGCGTTCTGTCCACCGGTCCCGTGGCCTCGAGCGTCCCGGGGCGTGGTGAAGGTGGTCAGGAGTTCGGTGGCGTCTCGTTCACCACCCTGGCGGGGTTTCCGGCGGTGGGGCTTCATAGTTCGACTCCGCGCAGCCGGGGAAGCCCGACACCCACGGGAAGGGTGGCGGCGACGAAACCCGAGTCCTGGGCCAGTTCCATGCGAAGAAGGTCGTAGCGCCCGGCGATGTCGTTCTCGACCCGGGCGGCGTGGTCTTCGACCGGCCAGTCCTCGGGGACGGTGATCGCGGTCGCGACCGCGTAGCGGACGATGCCATGTCCCGCGGCGACGGCCTGTTCCTGGGCTTGCGCTCCACCGGCTTCGCGGCGATCCGCGGCCGAGGTGTTGAAGCCGCGGGTGGAACGCCAGTCCCGCATCACCCCGGCGCGAAACCGGTTGCTCCGCACCGCTTTGCGTGCGCGTCGTTGGGAGAGCACTTCGTAGTGCACCGCGAGGCTGCGCCGTTCCCCGGCGGTCTTGACCGCCAGCAACCCGCCCAGGGATCCGAAAAACGTGCCCGCTTCGGGCATCAGCACGGCCCAGGACACCGAGGCGAACCCGTCGTGATGGTAGGTGCGCGCGCTCGGGGACGGTGCGTGCGCGGGGCCCGCGGTCGCCCAGGGCACCGATCGGCCTCGCTGGTGGTGTTGTTGGCGTGTGGCGAGGGTTTTCGCTGTGGCCGGGTTGAAGCCGGTCCGGATCGCGGTCGCCAGCTCGTCCCCGCCCAGCCATTTCACGCGCTGGGCGCCGAGGGAACGCAGCTTGTCCTCGAGGCCATCCAGGACGCGGTAGAGCACCACCGCCCGGCCGGTCACCCCGCCCCCGGCGGCGGCCGCGGGCTTGCGCAGATCCTCTTCGCGGCCGGAGAGGGTGACGAACACTTCGTGGCGTACCGACACCGCTCCCACCGTGCGGTCGAGTTCGCGGGATGCCTGGCGCGCGAGCTGGGGAGCATCGCGGATCTCGTGGCGGGCACGCCAGGCGTCGTATTCCGCGCCGTCGTCGGGAACGGTGCGCACCATCAAGGTCATGCGGTCGATGACCTTGTGCCGCCCGATCGCCAGCAACAGATTCCCCAGGCGATTGGCCAGGCGTTCGCATTGCGCGTCCGAGAGCATCCCAACTCCACCGTGGGTCAGGCGCGCGGTCGCACCCCAGCGGGCCTCGGCGGTGTCGTGGATGAGACACACGCGTCCCATGTCCCGCAGGGGAGGGCCATCGGGAAACCGCAACCGGGCCAGCACCCCAGGCAGATCGGGTGTCGCGGGGTCGGTCTGTTCACCGGCGGCAATGCGTGATTGCCACCGCGACCATCCCAGCGCCATCCCGACCTGAAACCACACAAGATCCCGCAACCAGCGAATCCCCGATCGTCCCCGCACCGGCAGGATCACCAGCGCGCCGACCGGTAGCGCGGCGGCCAGCAGGAGCAGGGCTGTCGTGATCCGCCCGGCGGCCAGTTCCAGCACCACCGGGGCGCCCAGCACCACACAGCTACTGGCCTGGAGCGGTGTCAGGCCCACCAGCCACCCGGTGTGCTCACGTCGTGCCAAGCCTTGATAGATACGCATCCCAGCCACCCGATCGTTGTCCTCAAAGGGTTTCCCCCGCGCGTACGCGGTCGTGCCATGTGGGGGAGGACAAGGCGACCGGCACACCGGCATCGCCCGGATCGCCAATGGCAGCTGCCGCAGAAACCGATTCCGGGGACCACTTCGCGCCCGGGTGGCTGTGCACCGGGATCACAGGACCACCGCCGCGTCCTCGGCCCCGGCGCCCGCCCCAGCCCCACCACCGGGACCGGAATCCGGACCACCGGAGGGAGGTGGTGGCCCGCCGCCATCGGGAGAATCATCTGGGGGCGGAGGCCCACCCCCGTCCCCATCGTCTCCATCACCGGACTCCGACGTCGGACCGCCATCGACCACCGCGGGAGGAACCGTCGCGTCAGCTTCGCCTCCCGCCGCTTCCTCGGGCCCAGACTGCGGTTCGTCGCCACCATCTCTGTCCTGTTCCGACGGCGATTCCTGACCGCCCCCGGTGCCACCATCAGTCCCGGCGTCGGTGTCCCCGGACAGGTCTGTGCCGCCGGTTTGGTCGTCCTGGTCGGCTTGATCGAAACGATCGGTGTTGGCCTGTTCCTGCTCATCGGAATCGTCGCTCTCGCCGGAACCACCGGTGATCTTGTCCCACACCGAACTGGCCATCTGTCCGGCCGGGCTATCCGAACCATAGGAAGAAAGCCCCGCAGCCGCAGCGGCATCCCGGAACGCGGCCCCGGCCGGGGTATTCGGGTCCACGAACGCGAACAACTTGAACAGAACCAGCGGCACGACCAGAGAGATCAGCAACACTCCAATCCCGGCGAGCAGACCGGATACGCCTTGTGCGCCGCCGGTCATGGCGATCCCGAGTGCCAGTGTCAGCGCCAGCGCGGGTTTCATCGCGATCCCCGCGAGCAGCCATCGCACGGTGCGCCAAAACCAGCTAGCCGACACATTGGCCAACAGGCCGGCCGCGGTCAGCGGCACGGTGGCGACCAGCACCAGGATCGCCGCTTCGCGAAAGATCATCTCCAGCACGTAGCCGATCGCGGCCGGTAACACCCCGACGACCGCGGCGATCCCGAGTACAATTGCCTTGATCCCATCGGAGATCGCGTCGCCGAAGCCCGTGACGTGCAGGGCGTCCTGAAAATTCTTCGCGTGCAGCGAATAGTCGAGGATCCCATCGGTCAACCCGTCCGCCGCGGCCAGGAATGCCCCCACCATTCCCGTGGTGACCGCCAACGCGATCCCGTACTGAGCCGCCCCGGTCACCAGACGCACGAACCCGCGCCCGCCATGCGTGGCAGTGTGGATGATCTGCCAGAACAACAACCCCAGCGCCAGAACACTACTGATCCACAACACCATCGGCCACAGAATCGACACGGGCCCGTCCGTGGTGGAGACCGTGAACACCGAGAACGAGTCGGCGATCTTGAACGCCGCCCGCAAAATAAACAGAGACCCTTCCCAGATCTTCGTCATGATCGAGTCGAAGATGGATGTGATCGGGTCGGACACCTTCGCCAAGCCCCGTCCGATTGCTTGGATCGGCTCAGGAACCTGGGGAATCTTGGGGATCTTCGGCACATCCCGTGGCAGCACGGGAAGGACCGAGGCAGCAATGGTCGACATCATGTTCCTGCTCCCGTTAGCGCGCGATAACCGGCGTCGACCGATTCCTGACTACCAGGCCAGGCTGAGGGTGCGTATGCCGCACGCGGGCCCGCACTGATACGCCACTGACCGGCGCTGAACCGCAACGCTTGGCAGTCACCAACCCCGGAACTCGCGTTCTGCCCCTGGTTGGTCACGTTGATCTGCCCCAACACGCACACCACGACGAACCGCCCGTGATCCGCCGTGCCCTTGATCAACCCGTGCGTGATCTGAAAGCGAACCTCCAACCCCGGGGCGGGCTCGCGTTCTGGCAGGTCCGCGCTCTCCCGGAACTGGGTGAGCAGCATCCACAGCGCGCTGCCCCGCGAATCCGGCGCCCCAGCGGCGGCGCTGGCCGTGTAGGCACGGGCGTAGGTCCGCGGTTCACCTCCGGAGACACCGTGCTCGTCGAGCGCCTTCAGCTTCGCCAACGCCCCCGCGCTGGTTGCCGGGAAACCGGCGGGAATCCAGGTTCGCCGTGCTTCGTCGGGAGATGGAAGCGAAATCGGGGTGCCCGCTGGTCGTGGCGCGAGCTCGTGCGGTTGGGCGGCTGTGGCTGGCAGCTCCGGCATCGGTCTGGTCGCCACCTCGCTTGCCGCGGGGTCAGTGCCCGGAGCGGGCCGGTGTTCGCCGCGCGCATGGCTGGGCGGGTTCGAAGACACGGGACCCCGGTTCGTGGTGGCATAGTGGGCGATAACGCTGGCCACAACCACGATGATCAGCAGCACCGGGATACCGAGGAACACGAGCACACGGCGCGTCGCGCTCCGGCGGGTCTGGCGTATCGAACGCGGGTCCATGCTCATTTCGTGCCCGCGAAACCATTGATCAAAGTCCAGGCGATACCCCAAACGATGGCTCCGCCCACGGCGGTGAGCATCATGACCACACCGATCTTGCCGGCCCGGTGATGATCGACCCAGCGCCCGCCGACCCAGACGATCAACCCACTGAACAACCCGATAAGAAGCGCCACACCGGCTCCCCACATGAAGTTGTTGACCACACCCAGAATTCGTTGCCCGCCCGGCGGTGGTTCAGGTTTGGGTGGCGGAAACCCCAAGTCCTGCAGTGCCACAGGCAAGCCCGGTCCGTGAACGCGGTGCGCTGTCCACAGTGGAATCGACTCGACAAGAAGGTGCGTGATCATGCCCCTGCTCCCCGTGCTCATGCCGCGCATCAAGCGCTGGCTGATTCATGGGGGAGGGCAATTCACAGTGCGGCTACGCCCGAGATCGTGGACGTGGCGCTACGAAAGGTTTCTGGCTTCAGGTAGAACTTGTGAGCACCCGGCGATCGTGCACGGACGCGCGCCCGTGTCGGCGAGGTGCATAGGGCCGCGGTCGCGAACACGGGAAGATCGGCGGCCATGCACCGGAAGGACCTAACGTTGAGGACCGCACTCGGCCGTGGGTTCCTGCTTTCTCCGATGTGCCACCGAGATGTGTCGAGGCTACCGGTTCAGGTCGTGGTGCCGCTGTTCGGCGGTGGTTTCTCATGGGGTCCCCTTCACTGTGGCCGCGCCAGGCGGCGAGATCGACGGAAAGGGGAGGGCGACAAATCTGAGGTGATACCGAAATCGCGCAGTAGTGAGGTCAACGCGGACTGGCAATGGGGTGGGGTGGTTGTGCTGGTGATGCCCTGAATGGCGATGCCGGTGTCCCAGGGCAGAAAAAGCGCGTTCGGGATCAGCGACAGGGCACGGCGACCCGCCGAGGCGCGCACCACCGGCGGCCATTTACGCGCCCCGACCACGACCAGCTGGGCCGGTGCCGCGATGGCCCCGAGCCTGATCCATGGCTCCAACCGAGCCAGCGTCTGCTCAAGATGTGTCAACGAGGGCACCGTGGCCCTTACCACCAGGACCGGCCGCGGGGCCGGGGTGCCCGCACGCAGCCAGGCACCGGCCCCGCCGAGCGGATGCGCCGCTAGCCGCCACGGGTCCTGACCGATGTCGACGACCGTGACCTCCACCGGCAGGTTGCCCGGCGCCCACCGACGCGGGGACGGCAGCATCCCCGGCGCAGTGACCGGCAGCCGGGTCTCGATCCGCGCAAGAAGAGCCTGGGCGCGCCAGGAAAACCGGATCCCGACTTCGGGAACCGGACCAGGGATCCACGGACCGTCCGCGCGTGCCGCCCTGGCCAGTCCTGACCGAGTGCTGTCCGCGGTGTCTACCAGCATGACCTTGCGCCCGACGTGCTGCACCGCATCGGCGAGCACGGTGGAAACCACCGTCGCGCCCGCGGCAGGGGACGCCCCCAGCACCGGCACCACTACACCGAATCGATTCCAATCCACCGGTGGTCCCGGATTCGATCCCCCGTGGTGTTCGCTGATCGCCGCGACCGCCCGCGCGGTCGCGGTCGCAGCTTGTGGACCGGGTCGATCACCGATCTCGCCGGTGATCCGATGAAGCTGGTCACCTGGCTCGAAGCCGCCGGGAACCGACTCTCGCGCGGTGTGCTGGTCCTCAGCAGGAGGGGAGACTGAACCGGCAGCGTCGGCCCACATACCAGCCTCGACCGCAGCCTCGAAGTCAACACCGCTGACCTGAGGCGCAGCCGACCGAACGTGACCTGCGAGGCTAGCCGCGTGCTGGAGCAACCCGGCCGCGTCGACCGGACCTGCGGGAATCCGCGCTCCAGGCTGACTACGCAATTGGTTGATCGCTTCGGCGGGGAGTCGTTGCGCACCACGCGCGAACTCGCCGCTAGGCACGGCCCCCGCCACGGTCGCGTGGCCGGGTTGCTGCCGCATCACCTCACCTCCCTCCCCGAGCGGTTGGTCGGTCTGATCACCGGAGCTGATCACGCCGCCACAGGGGGTGTTCCCTTGCGGCCTGGCGCGCGGTAAAGTCCTCTTCGTACCACCAGGTAGATCAGAAATGTTGACTATTTTGAGGTCTATGATAGGTGAACCTGCGATAGTGTCAACAAACATGATCTATCCTGGCTGCGGGATGCCGACGCCAGAAGGCGCCGTCCCGCGGACGTGCACTACAGAAGGGGGTGGCAACCGTGGCGGATACCGACTCGCCGGTCCCGCGTCGTTCTCCGATGGAGGACGACGCGCTGACCGCAAAGCTCCGGCAGTACGACACCTTGGCCGAGCGGCTCGACCACCTTGTCAAGACCGAGTCGTGGACATACAGGACCAGCAAGAAGAAGGATTCGGAGTACGTCACCGACCCGACATTGCTCGCCGAACAGCGGCCCAAGCTATATCCCACTCAATTCAAGGTCCCCGCCATCGCGCAGTGGGTTCGAGAACGCACCGGGACGAGCTTCACCAAGAGCGCGCTCTACCAGTTCCTCCATGGAGAACGGCTCCAGCCGCGCACGGTGATCGCGAACGGCCTCGCCGATTTCTGGCGCATCGACTCCCGCCTGCTCGACCTCAACAGCCCGGTCGAAGACCCGAACGCCGGCGTCGACGAGCTCGACCCGCTCGAACACCGGCTCTACGAGCTGATGACCGAAGTCGGGTTCCAAGGGGTCAAACCACGGGAGGTCAAAGCTTCCCTGGATGGCAGTACCGAAGCCGGGAAGTACCAGTTCCTCGCCGTCCTTGAAGGGTTGCGGGAACATCAGCGACAGCAGCGGCCGGATTTGACCTGACAGCCGTTCTGGTCCGAGGCCACGGGAGACGGTCTCGTCGGTATGGTGCTCGGCGGTCATCAAGTGCCACTACCCGTAGGTGGTGCTCGACGTTCCGGTTCCCCGGAATCCCAGGGCGGCCCGGCCCGTCCGGTGCACGAACGATTGCTCGACGCGGCCTGCGAGGTTTTCGCCGAACGCGGCTACCGCGGCGCTTCAGTCGACGAGCTCGCCAGTCGGGCCGGGAGTACCAAACCCACGCTCTACGCCCACTTCGGCGACAAATAGCAGCTCTACGAAGCCTGCGTGAAATTCCAAGCACAGCAGCTGGCAGACATCCTGTTCACTACTTACGACAATGTGGCGAACCTGCCGCAGGACGAGCAGGTTCACGCCGATATGGTCGCCTTCTACGACTTCGCGGCCGCGCACCCAGCCGGATTCCGGTTGCTGTTCGATGAACGCGCTGACGAGAGTCTTCATCCGATCCGCGGGCAGCTCCTGCAACAGATCACCGACCGCGTCGCGGACTGCGTCCTCGCGGTCACGACGGCACGCGACCGTCCAATCATCTCCGCCACTGCCGGAACCCTGGCGGCGTTCCTGGTGGGCATCGGCGTGCACGGAGCCCGCGATGCGCTTTCAACTCATCCTGACGACATCCAACAAGCCGGCGTCCTCGCGGCAGGGTTCGCCGCGGCCGGTCTGCGCCACCTCGACCCCGCCCTTCTCGATCCCACGCGCCCCGCCGAGTAGGCACTCTCAACCCGGGAGATCCAGGTGCGCAGTGCTAGGCGGATTGCTCGGACTCCGGCCGTGGTGAACTGCTGCTGGCCCATTGGTGGTAGGCATCGCGGGCGAGGGTGACCGTTCGCGGTTGAAAGACCGTCGTGGACAACTCCGCGAGCCAGGTGAATTCAGCGGAGAGATCCGAAGCCGGGAACTCAGCGTCCTGCGGAGCGATGGCGATGTCGTCGGATGCAGACCACTGGACCGCAAGCCCCTGGGTCATCGCCTGCAGGCCACACCGCAGCACTATCGCTTCCGCCAGCAACGCTGCTCGATCCGGTTGGGACTCCTCGTTGTGGGCGACCGCGGTCAGCGCCGTAGTCATGGTGGTCGGCACATGGAGGCGCAACACCAGTTGCGCGTCCCGAATCTCCATCAACTGCTCGGCGATCCCCACTCGTCGGCCTCGCTCGCGTGTTCGGTGCTTGACCGGCACGCGGTGAAGAAATCGCCACAGTTCGTGGATGGATTCACGCGCGGTCGTGCCGCGTTTGCGTGCTGACCACCGTTGCAGTCCCCGTGTCGCCGACGCGATCGCGAACCCCGCGACCAGCAACACCACACCCACTGCTTGGACGAGTTCCCTGGTGTGAAGCCCGGGAAGGCTCGGTACCGGCGTGAACAGGGCTTCGACGGAAAACACCGTGGTCCAGGCGAGAACCACCCAGACCAACAGCGCACCGCCCAGTGTCAGCAGGATTCCGATCTGCAGTGCGTACTCGCGGCGACCGTTTTCGCCCGGACCGGCCGGAATCCATAGTCCGAGGATCACGAACGACAGGCACACCAACATGTAGGCCAGATAGATCAACGTGTAGGCCCGCGAGGTCGGCGCGGTAGCCAGGCTCGCTCCGAACGCCGGATCCCAGAGGCCACCGCAGAAATACAGGACGAGCAACGCGACCGCGCACAGCAGTGCTGCCACACCCACGGTGCGAACGCGGACAGGCAGGCGCCCCAGCGCACGCAGAAGGCCAGCGCCGCACACCGTGGCCCCGACCGCGGCCAGGCAATGCACCACGAAGCTGACGTTGTCTACCCCCAGAATTCGGTCACTCCAGGCTTGGGTGGTCTTGGCTCCCGCGGCCATCGACACGCCGATCAGCATCAACGCGACAGCCGTGTAGTCACGGCTGATCAGGTGGTCAACTCCGCGGTTGACGACCACTTTGCGGACCGCTTCGATCAGTGCCCCGGCTGCGGCGACATACCACAGCACGCTGTCCCAGTCAGGCATTGCAACCGCGCAGGTGACGCCGTGCCCCGAAGACCGACCGCAGCTGCAGCTGCGAGCTGGTTAACGGCGGCCGCCGCAGCTGGCGCCGTAAACGCCATCCGAGCAAGTACGCGAACCGCTCGGCTTCGACTTCGGTGTCCGCATCGAAAGGCTCTGCGAGCGCGTCGCCCGACATCCCGCAGGAACGCCGGACTGGGTGGTCAAGAACGACATGACCGATCTCGTGACAGAGGATGTGTTGACCGTGGCTTGGGCTGACCTCGTCGGCGAGCACGAGGAAATCCTCATCTACCGTCCTGACCAGCATCCCGGGAGCCAGCGCGTTTGCCTGGCTCATGCGCATCAGCGTTACCTGACGTCGATATCGATGCCCTAGAAGCGACAAGAATTCGCTCATTTCGAACGGATCCGGCAAAGGTAACCGGTCAATCAACCGTTCACACTGACGAGTGAATCGCCGTTGTCGCGCACTACTCATCCGAGTCAACAACCTCCCCTCACGGTAGAAGACACCGCCGCGAGCACTCCGACGGAGACTCCCGTCCCGCTTACCTGCCCCCTGTTGCAACCGAGTGCATCTTGCAACATTCGATCACACTAAGTAGCAGATAGATGTAATCCGGCTTCGTTATTGAGATCGCATCGATATGGCGACCGCTTCAAAAAATGGAACCACGGAACCAAAGGTTATCGGCAGATCACTACGCAAAGTACACCCAAACGGAGTATCAATGCCCGGAATGGTGGGAGTTCTCTGCTACTGAGCGGTAGCTGTTGACGTTTTGTGATCAACAGTTCGATCGTTGCGTGACAGGGACTGTGGGCGCTACGTCAACCGGGCCTCCACAGTAAAAGGTCACGTTCCGTGTTTGCTGTCGAGTGTCTGTTTTGGTTGCTGGGCGTATCATTGAGGCTCCCGGTCCTCGAGTTTCGTTGCGGCACTGCATCATGGTGTTCCTTCTGCTCGAATTCGGCCGATACGTCCATATGGGTGAAAGCGGGTGCTTCGGTTCGCGGCCTGAGTAGGCGCATCGCGGTCATGGGGCAGTGTTCCCTCGCGCTCACCAGATGCGGGCGGTCTCAGGTGGCGGCTTCGGCTTCAGTGCCCGACTCGTCGTTGATCGACGCGCGAGCGAGCGTTGTCTCCGTTCAAACCGGATACCGGGTATCCGCGGTGTGCGTCTGCATCGGTGTGGACGACGCGGTTACGGCCGTTGTTCTTGGCCGCATAGAGGGCGTCATCGGCAGCGGCGATCAAGTCGATGAGCTTGGTGCCGTCGTTCGGATAGCGCGCGACACCCAGGCTCGCGGTCAAGTTCCCCAATTGCACGGGGCCATCGCTGGTTGTGGCGTCGACGAGGAGCTCGCTGATGCGAACGCGGATCCGTTCGGCCACCGAACCCACCTCGCCCAGGGCGTTCTCGGGCAGCAGCAGGGCGAACTCCTCGCCGCCGAACCGGCCGGCGGAATCGTATTGCCGGGTCTCGTCGCGCAGAATCGCCGCCACCGCGGCGAGTACGTCGTCTCCAGCGGGATGACCGTAGCGGTCGTTGATGTTCTTGAAGTGATCAAGATCGACCATGACGACGCCTAACCCGTCACCGGTACGGCCTGCCCGGGCCAGTTCGCGCTCGGTCTGTTGACGCCACGCGGTCGCATTGAGCAGACCCGTTTTCTGGTCCCGGGTGGCCTTGTCCTCGAGCTCTTTGACCAGCACGCTGCGGTGCATCACCAGCACAGGGATCAAGAACAGCAGCACGAGCCAGGGAGCCACGACGAGTATGGCCGCGACCAGCGCCCCGAGGCAGTTGGTGGCCAGGTCGAGGGCATTGTTGGTCATGTCGGTGCTGAACTGCCGCAGTCTAGCCCGGTCACCGAGTAAGGCCAGCGCGACCGCGATCAGAACCATGTCCAGCAACCAGTAGGCGATCACTGCCACAGAGACAGCCAAGAGCAACCACACGGTATGCCCGCGGAACGGGGCGCCACCGCTGGTGAATCCGTACGGGGCGAGAGCGAAGAAGAGGGCCTGGACCGGCGGAATCGTGACCAGGACCGCGGCGGGGTTGAACACCTGGCGGTGCAGGGGCCTGGTTCCCGTCCAGCTGCGGACGCCGTGGTGGGTCAACAGCAGCAGCGTGACCGTGCACGCGAGTCCGGTCGGTAGAAGCAGGGTCGCCGCGAAGCTCCATACCGAGGTCAGGTTGACATGGCGAACCGTATTGACGCTGCGCCGGACACGTTCCACGTGGCCGCTGGATTCCGCCTGCACGACCCCGAGCCCCAGCAGGGCACCGGCCAGTATCAACTGATGACTGGTCAGAGCGGCGAGCGATCCGGCGAGGGTGACACCGGTGATGACCAGCGCGGCGATCGGCACGAGGAGATACCAGATCACTAACAGCGGTCGCAGCTGCCACAGCCGCCACGCGCACACCCACTGCCACCTCTGTTGCAGCTTGTTCATTCCTGTCTTCCCCGTCCGTGACCGCCATCAGGCGGTGTCTGTGCGGGCTTGACCACCAGTGATGATGTCGCTGGCGTTGCTCGGCTACCATGCACAGGGGATTCACTCGTTCGAGTAGGAGGCGTCGGCATGTCGAACGAACACTGAACACAGTGAAGCCAGCACGTTTGTGATTGCCTGGCCCTCGCCGGTGCCCGGGTCATGGCGTGCTCGGCAGCGGTGCACGCGCGTCGCGGCGGACGCTGGACCACACACCGGCGAACACCGCCGCGACCAGGACGCTGATCCCTCCTAGGCCCGCAATGGCCCACGCCGGGCCCATCAGGGTGGCGACGACGCCGCCGAGCAGCGGGCCGAGGCCGTTCGCGGTATGCAGGACGGCGGTGTTCACCCCGGCGATCCGGGCGCGCTGTTGCGCCGATGCCAGACTGGCGGCCTGGCCCGCTGAATACATGGTGTAGATCCCGGAGAGGCCGCCGCTGACCGCGAACAACACCAGCGACACGGCCAGTCCTACCGGCCAGAACAGGGGCACCAGGGCCAGACCGGCGGCGATGGCGACCGGGCCAAGCAGACCGGCCTGGAGCCGGGCGGGGATCAGGCGCCCGAAGATCACTGCCCCGATCGCGGCCCCCAGCGGAGCACTGGCCAGAATCAACGCCACCGACCACCCGGGCAGCTTCAACTGTCCGGCATACGGCGCGGCCAGTCCTTCCGGCACGATGTGGAACAGGTTCAACACCCCGATTCCCACGACCACCAGCAGGCGCCGATCAACGGGGATCGCCTGCACGCCGCGCCACAGCCCCCGCAGACTCAGCGACCGCTCACCCTCGCGCGGGCGCACCGGTCGCGACGCCACCCTGATCAGGAACATCGCCGAGACCATAAAGGTGGCGGCATCGACAAGCAGTCCGCCCGACGGTGACAGGAACGCCACTACCGCGCCTCCGAGCGCGAACCCGGACAGCTGCGCGATCTGGATTGACACCTGTCGCAACGACATGCCCAGCATGTAGTGCGGCTCGTGGAGTACTTCGGGCAGCAACGCCTGCTGTGCCGCCTTGTACGGGCCATTCCACGTCGTGGAAACGGCGACCAGCACGCACAGCGCCCACAGTGGTAGGCCCGGAATCACCACCGCAGCGATCAGCACCGCCCGAATCACATCGCAGACGATCATCACCGTGCGTCGGCGATAGTGATCAGCCAACCCGGCCAGGAACATGCTGCCCAGTAGCGTCGGCACGAACGTCAATCCATAAGTCAGCCCAGTCAGCGCCGCCGAGCCCGTGCGAGCGAACACCAACACCGACAACGCGATACGCCCCAGCTGATCACCAGCCACCGACGAGACCTCGGCCAGCCACAGCAACCGAAACTCCCGCATCGCGAGCACTGTCCTGTAGGTCGCGCTCCCGCTGCTTCGCGCCACATTCACTCCCGAAAAATTCCACCTACCAACCGCATGGGGAATACTGTAGAACAGCGATCGCCGGCCTGTGTAAGAAAAGCAAGAATTTCGTGTACGACCAATGAGGTCAACCATAAACAGATGACATCAAGAAGTCGGAAGCCGGAGTTCGATCGGGTTCGATTCCATGGCGTCTGGCAGGTTGTGTGGCTTCGCCAGCGCCAGGCGGGCAACGTGACGTGTGGTGATGAATCTGCGGTAAGGAGATCGCTGGTGTGTGCGCCACCGAAGAAACCGAAGCCCGCCTGGTGAAACGAGCGGCTTCGAGCGGGCTGGATCAGGAAATGATTATCAGATCATTGATGCGCGGCTGATTTGTGCTGGTGCTTCTCATCTGCTTTGGTGATAGAGTTCTTCGCCTCCAGCTTCGCTTGGTGTCATCACCGGGCGGACTGCCAGCTGATCTCGACCGTTGCGTTTCGCGGTCAGCAAAGCCGCATCGGCTCGGCGAATCAGGGAGTTCAGGTCGTATACGTCTGCCGGTCCTGTGCCGGTGACCCCCGCTGTGGCGCTTATTCCGGTTAGCTCAACAATTTCGTCGGTGACCGTATACACTGTGACGGTCAGGGTTTTCAGCCGCGCCAAGATCCGCTGACCGGTTCGAACGCCGGTGTCGATCGCCGTATTGGGTAGTAGCACCAAAAACTCGTCTCCCGCGAAGGCTCCGTAACGAGTGACCAGATCGTGCTCTCTCGTCTGCGCGGCAATCGAGTCGGCTACCGCGCTGATCACCGCATCCCCGGCCTGGTGGCCATAGGAATCATTGACGTCCTTGAGGCGATCCACATCGAGCAGCAGCAGTGTGTGGTTCCCGGTTGGGTCCTCGGCCAGGACGTTCCACGCGGATGCGTCCCACGCCGGTCGAGTCCACAGTCCCGTCACGTGATCCCGCGACCACGGCCCCCCTCCTCCGCAGCGCGGACATGGCAGTGGCCAGTCTCCTGGCGCCGGCCCCATAACGAACTCCTCCCGCATGTCACCGCATGCGCTTGTCCAGGTATTACGCGCGGCGCCCACCCGGTAGATCGGTGGCCACACGCGATACCGTGAGTGTCTAACGCCGAACGTATAGTGCCTAGTGGGTAGGTGTTGATTTCTACCGTGAAACACCCGGCCAAGGGAGGGGCGCACCTGGTGTCGGGCCTCGAGTTTTCCGCCGATCCGTTCGGGACCTGCTGGTGGCGGCCGCGATGCGATCTGGTGTGCGTACTGCGTTGACCGCTGCCCGGCGCCCGCTCTGGTGTGGTAGGTCTAGGTGGTGACTTTCGATGTGGATACACAGCACCGGATCACCCTCAACGAGCGCAATTGGGATGCGCGTACTCCGATCCATGTGCAGAGCGAGTTCTATGGGCTCGGTACGCGGGATCCCCAGGGTTGGATCGCGCCGTTCGAATGGGAAGCGCTCGGTGGGCTCGACGGTGTGGACGTGGCCCATCTGCAGTGTCACCTCGGGGTCGAGACGATGGCCTTGGCACAAGCGGGCGCCCACGTCGTCGGGCTGGATATCTCGGCACGGTCGGTCGAGCAAGCCGCTGGTGCCGCCCGAGCCGCGGGGCTGGACATCGAGTACGCGAAGGCAGACGTGTACGACGCTGTCGGCGCGCTCGGCGCGGACCGCTTCGACATCGTCTACACGGGCAAGGGCTCTTTGTGCTACTTGCCCGATTTATCCGGGTGGGCTGATGTTGTCACCGGACTGCTCCGACCAGGTGGATTCGTGTACATCGTGGAATTCCACCCACTGCTGACGGCCTTTGGTGCAAACGCCGACCCGGATGACCCCATGGGGCTGACGATCCGGCAGGACTACCTGGAGGGCCGCGGCGCGATCGAACACGACAGCAGCCATACCTACACCGATGGTCCGGCCCTGGAAGCCGACACCGTGCACTACGAATGGCCCCATGGCGTCGGCGAAGTAGTGACCGCCTTGCTCGGGGCCGGACTCGTGCTCGATGATCTGGCTGAACTCGATGTTCTGCCATGGCCTCGCTGGCCATCGATGACCCGAACAGACTATGGGTGGTGGCACATCGGCACAGGCGCGCAGCCACGCGTGCCGACCCTGTATGCCTTGCGCGCCCGGAAAACGGGTTAGTCACACGACAACGGTGCGCCACAGCGCGTTGCCATCTGGCACACTCATCGTATGGGGATGGAGAACCACGGCGTTCCGTCGGCGGACGGACCGGAAAGTTCTGCTTCGCCCGGTGCATCGCGGCGTCCGTCGACAGCGGCCGAACGGTTCGTGCAAGCACTGCGCTGGGCCCGAAATGACAGCGGACTCAGCCTGCGCGAACTGGCCCGTCGTGCGCTCGTGCATTACAGCACCATCCAGAAGCTTGAAGCCGGGAAGCTGTTGCCGACGGCCGACAACGCGCGGGAGCTCGACCGCGTACTGGATACCGGCGGCGCGCTGCTGGAGCTCGCCCAGGCAGCTCGTTCCGAACCGTATGCTGGCGTACCGGCGCCCCCACTGGTTTTTGTCGGTCGTGGCCGTGCCCTCGACGAGCTCAGTGACCTCATGCTCGTCGAGAAAGATCGACACCAGCGGCATGCCCAAGTGGTGTTCGTGTGTGGACCGCCAGGTGTCGGCAAGACGGCGTTAATCCGATCCTGGTGCGATACTCACGCAGCGGACTTCGACGAAGTCCTCTACTCCGATCTGCACGGATACGGGCCACGTCCACCGCTGCGGCAGGGAGCGGTTCTGGAAATCCTGGTACGTGGGCTCGGTGTCCAGGCTGATCGTGTACCGGGCTCGGACGAGTTACGACTGGCCCTGCTCAACGGATTACTCGAGAAGCGCCACCGTGTCGGGCACCATGTGCTGATCGTGCTGGACAACGTTCGGAACTCCCGCCAAATACTGGAGATACTGCCCGCTGTCCCCCACGTTGCGGTTCTGATCGGCACCCGCAACTGGCTTTCCGGTGTGGTCATCGAGGCACATGCCAAGTCGGTCCGTCTGGGCCCAATGGACGGCTCCGAGGCTGTGGACCTGGTTCGCAGCTATATCGGCGATTCCCGCGCTGACGCTGAACCCGACGCGGCTACCCGGCTGACCGAGCTCTGTGGCGGCCTGCCTATCGCTTTGAACATCGCAGCAGAGCGGGTCGCCGCGAACGAAACGCTGACGATCGGCCAACACGCTGCCGTGCTCGCCGAACGGGGACATCTCGAACTGCGCGTCGAAGGCGATGACGCGATCGGGGTCCGCGCCACCTTCCGCTGGTCGTACGAGTCGCTACTGCCCGAACAAGCCCGGATATTCCGGTTGCTGAGCATTCACCCTGGCCCCCATATCAATGCCGGGGCCGCAGCGGCGCTCGCAGGCGTTCCCCTGGGAGAAGCCACGCATCTGCTGGAACAGCTCGTGCAAGCACACCTGCTTCAGCGAATAACCGAACAGCGGTTCAGCCTGCATGACCTGCTCCGTGACTACGCGAACGAAGCGAGCGCGGATCCGGAGTGGGACCACGAACGAGAGGATGCGATCCACCGCCTGACGCACTGGTACCTGCACGCGACCAACAGGGGATCGTGGGCGATCTGGCCAAACCGCACCGAACATCACGTCGCGCTCGGCGAACCACCCGGGGGAGTCCAGCCGCCCACATTCGCCACCTTCGACGAAGCAGCACGCTGGTACGAAGCCGAACTGCCCAACATTCCCGGTATCGCAGAACTCGCCCTAGACAACGACCTGCTCGCCGAGTCCTGGCGCATGGTCGTCGATTGCTTCGACTACTTCCTGCATCGCCGACCATGGCGAACCTGGATCGAGAGCTTCGAACTAGCATTGGCCGCCGCCGAACGCGCCAAAGAACCACACCGCATCGCACACGCGGCCGAAGAACTCGCCGAAGCCTACCTCAGACAAGGAAACCTCGACCGTGCCTGGCAGCTCAACTCCCGCGTCGTATCCATCGCCGAGGACATCGACAACCAATGGATCGTAGCGTTCGCTTACGTGGGTTTAGGCAACATCAAGATCGAACAAAGCCAGTTCAGCGAAGCCGCCCGGCTATGCGAACAAGGCGTAGCCATCGCCGTGGAGAACGCCAGCTATGTCGGAGAAACCTACGCACGCGCCCACCTCGGACGAGCCTACCTCGCCGCCGGAAAAACCGATCTGGCACTAGAACACGGCAAACGCGCATTCACCATGCAAGCCACCGAGGACACCCCGCATGGCAGGGGGTATACCGGTGTTCCACTGGCACGGGCATACCGGCACGCCGGAGAACTCGAACAGGCACGACGAATATGTGAACAAAGTCTGTACGCCTACCAGGAATGCGGCGACTTCCCCGGACAAGCTGAAGCACTCGGCGAACTCGGCTTGATCCGATACCGACTCGGCGAGCACACCAACGGACACAACGACATCGACACGGCGCTGGACATGCTCACACCAACCGATCCCCGCACCGCAGGCCGACTGGAAGCGGAGCGCTCAGCACTGCACTGAACAGCACGCTGCCGCCCGCAGCACACGCCTCCACGGTCCACCGGTTGGTCCGATTCGTTCGGCGTGGGCATACATGAGCTGCCAAACGGTCCTGATAGCCCCCACCGAGGCAAGGCGAGCGAAATCCGGCTCACGCCTCGCAGACGCCTGACCTGGATTCAGCGTGCCTACCCGGACCCCAAACCACAACGCGGACACGCAAAGTGACTATGTGTCGAACAGTCCGACCGGGCTAAACAAGTTATATGGATCAAAACTGTTGACGAAATGGCTGTTTTCCCTTACGTTCATCCTCGAAAGGTCAACAGAAGTGATCCCATTGAACGGGCTCTGTGACGGTGAGTAGTACTCACTGGCCAGACCGGTAGCAGCCTTCGGGCGGTTGGGTGTCACGAGTCGGACCAGGGGAGGGTCTTGTGTCCTTTGCGCACGAGCCGGCATGTACGTGGGTTCATACGGATGCCGGGTTGGGGCTGTTTCTTGAACGGCGGATCCACGGTGTTCCGCGCGCGATCGCTGGCCAGCTGTCGCAGTCCTTTCCCGCAGGATTGACGCTGGACCCGGTCGACGACCTTCTCGAGCTCGAGCGGTGTCAACGCCTCGAGCTCACCGACGCCGCGAAAGCCTGGGAACAAACCGAAACACGCCTCGCCGGATCCGGTGAGAAAAAGCCCCGCTCCCGCGGCTTGCTCGCTGAACCGTCCGAGTCGCGAGACCCGGGGCTGGTGCGGCACCAGTCGGCGGCCCAGCGCCTACACCACACCCGGGTTCAGAACCGGTTGCTGCGCCGCTGGATCATTTCCCTGGAAGTCCGAACCGGACGTCTGGCCGAGACGCGCCGCGGTTGGCTGCTCTCACCCGAAACCCCTTGCTGGATCACCGCAACGTGGAGCAGTATCGAAGCCTTCCTCGATGCTGACACGCGCCGGGCTGTCCGATCCAGCTGGGGAGCGGGCACGGTCAACTCCGAAATCATCGGCCGCTCCTGGCGCCGCGACACTGACGACAACGCGGAAATGCGATACGACCAATCGCCAGGAGCGTGGACCATCGGCTACATTCAAACCACCGACGAAATCTACGCACAGCGAATATGCGCCTATCGACCTGACCTGATCTGGCTCCTGGGATCGGGGCGTACGCCCTTACTTATTCAGCGACTCCACGAACTGGCAAAACGGACTCGTGAACCCAATTCGCTGATCCACGCTGCATCCACGGTCAGGAATCAGCAACACCGCGGTCTCAGTGCCAAGCGGGTGGTGGTCGCGTGACCGCGCCTGGAACATCGACGGCCAACGCTCGAGCCCCGCCCGTAGCAACATAGCTTGGCTGCACGATTTCACTGGGGCAACGACAAGGCGCAGAACGCCGAAACCGCACTTCATCGCACCACATTCTCATCACTGACGCGACACACTTTCTGTCTTAACTCTGCTCGCTGACGCGTGCCGAAAGAATGTGTGAATCCCCATCATTCGACAGAATCGCGTCAACGCGTGCCTGACTGCGCGGCGCCCTAGATTATTTGTAATTCTCTTCATCGGCCCTAGGTCACGTATGGCCTGAAATGGTGAACCGATTATTCGACAAGGAGATAAGGGGAGACCTATGCCTCTTCGAGGATGGCAAACCGTCATCGGTGCCTCCGGGATCGCGCTGACCGCGCTCGCGGCCGCACTCCCGGCAAGCGCTGGCTCAGCGACACCCGATGGGCCGCGAACAACAGTCGAGGGAAGCAGGCCCGCCTGGGCAACCCCCACCGCGCGAGTCGGGCCTGCCGATCAAGACGCGGTGCGCCATATCCATGTGGCTGTGTCGTTGCGCGATAAAGCAGGCGCGGCCCGGTTGGCTACCGCAGTGTCCACACCGAATAGCCGTGAGCACGGACGGTTTCTGAACCCGCAGCAGTTCGCAGACCGGTTCGCGGCTACCCCGGAAACCCTCGATCAGATCCGCACCTGGCTGTCCGACCAAGGCTTGCGGGTCACGGGGATGGCGTCGAACCGGCACTTCATCGACGCCGAAGCCAAGACCTCCACCATCGAACACGCCTTCGGCACCACCCTGTCCCGCTACCGCCACTCCGTCGCGGGCCACCCGCAGGAACTAGTGGCGCCCTCGGCCCCGATCACCCTGCCCGCCCGGCTCAAGGGTTCGGTGGATGCGGTGCTGGGCCTCGACGACAGCACCCGCACGCTGCGGCCACAGCACATCGCGAACCGGCCCGCCACTGGGAATGCCGCCGGGGGACAGCATTGCGCCCGGTGGTGGGGAGAACAGAACAACACCGCGGTTCCGCAGAAATACCCCGGCAAACAGTCCAACAGCCTGTGCGGCTACAGCGGCTCGTCGATCCGTGCCATGTACGGTCTCGGGAAAACCAACACCGGGCGCGGCACCACGATCGGGATCGTGGGCGCCTACAACGCCGAAACCGTAGCCGCGGACACCAACCGTGCCGCCGCACAACTGGGAGTCCCGCCATTAAAGCCGGGGCAATACGGTTCGGTGCTGCCGTCGGGTGGTTTCACCGACCAGCAGGAGTGCGACGTCGACGGCTGGGGCGGGGAACAGGCCCTCGACGTGAGCGCCACGCACGCCGTCGCGCCACAGGCCGGGCTGCGTTACTACGCGGCACACTCCTGTGTCGGTAACGGCCTGTACGCGGCCTTCAACCAGGCCGTTTCGGAGAACAAGGTGGACGTGATCACCAACTCGTGGGGTGACGCGAACGGAGAGAAGGACCTGCCCGCCTCGGTGCGCGACCAGTTCAACTCGATGGCCCTGCAGGCCGCGATCCAGGGCCAGTCGGTGACGGCGTCCACCGGGGACACCGGCGACAACTCCGGCCAGTTCGGTCACCCAACCGCGGACTATCCCGCATCCACCCCGTGGGTCACTGCGGTCGGGGGCACCAGCGTCGGTCTCGGCCAGGGAAATGAGCCCAAGGTGCTCGCCGGGTGGGAGAATTCCGGCAACAGCCTCTCCGGCGGGAAATGGGTGCCCCAGCGGGACACCGACGGACCGTTCGCCGGGGGATCCGGCGGGGGCCGCTCGGGCCTGTACGGGGCTCCAGACTGGCAGAAAGGCGTCGTTCCGTCCTCGCCCAGTGGCGGACGACGCGCGACGCCGGATATCTCCGCGTTGGCCGATTCCTACACCGGCATGCTGGTCGGCCACACCGATACGAGCGGGCAGTTCAGCATCGCCTCCTACGGCGGCACCTCCCTGGCCGCCCCGCTGATCGCCGGAATGGCTGCGGACGCCCAACAGATACGACCCGGGGCCAAACGCGCCGGGTTGCTCAACCCCGCCCTGTATCAACTCGCGCGGGATCACAGCAAAGCGATCACCGATGTCACCCCGCAGCACGCGGGGGTGTGGAGCCCGGCGATGCACGCCATGGCGGGCACCTCGGTCCCCAGTACACCGGGCAGCTACCTGATCGATTTCGACCAGAAACCCCAGTCCTTGCAGACCGCGCCGGGCTGGGACCCGGTGACCGGAGTGGGCACGCCCGCATCCGGATTCGTGACCGAACTCGGCCGCTAGCCCCTGTTTCACCACCAGTCCCCTGTTGGGCAGTGGGTGTGGGCCTATTCGAAGGCAGGCCCACACCCACCAACCACAGACCAACGCCCTACACCCATCAACGCCCTGTTTCTCATCTGGAGGTGATGTCGTGTCCGGCCACGCGACCCCACACGACACCAGACCCGCCAGCGACTCACACCCCGAGTCCACCGCGCGGGACACAACAACACCACACACCCCGATCGACGAACCCACACCGGCGGAGGACACATCCTGGACTCGACGGCACCGTCAAACCAGCGCGGCGATCGCCGCGCTCACCATCGCAGCTCTGATCGTGATCATCCTGGTCACCGCGGAAAGCACCGCCGAAACCAACTCCCAGCAAGCCCACACCGTCACCCCGGATCAGACAACGACCGCCCCGATCGCGGCGCCACGACCGGTCGCGAACCTGGACTCGCTCCCGGAAGCAACGACCTACACGAGCCTGGTGGGTGCCCCACCGGATCTCACGGCGACGCAGGTCCCCAACGGAGAACTGATTCACCCACGCCAGAGGATCGCCGTCTATGCCCGACCCGGTGGGCCGGCAATCGCCGCGTTGCCCACCACCGAGGTCAACAACCCAACCTGGCTACCGGTCATCGCCCGTGAACCCGCCTGGGTGCAGGTCATCCTGCCCTCGCGCCCCAACGGCGCCACCGGATGGCTGCCAACACACCACCCTCGCGGCGCGCATTCCCTCGTCGACACCACCTACACCCCGTGGGTGATCCGCGTGGACCGGGCACAGTACCGGCTCCGGTTGGAGCGCGAGGGCACCGTGATCCGGTCGTGGCGGATCGGAATCGGCAAACCGGCCGCGCAAACCCCTCCCGGGCGAACGTTCGTCATGGCCTCCGTGCACGATTCCCGACAGCGCTTCAGTCCCGTGATCCTCGCCCTGGGAACCCACTCGGCAGCACACCAAACCTATGCCGGCGGGCCCGGAACCACCGGGATCCACGGATGGCCCAGCGCCACCGTGTTCGGCCAGCAATCCAGTGACGGCTGTATCCGCGTCCCACCTGAAGCCCTGCGCGAACTCAGCGAAAACGTCCCCATCGGCACACCCGTACTCATCAGCTGAAACCCAGGCACCACGAGCCCATTCACACGCGCCGCTCCAGCGCGCACCCCATCCCGCAAGAAAACAAAAAATAGGGAGAAAATCAAATGGTCAACCACCACGATGACACGCACGACGGTCATCTCACCGCACCACACCAGATCACCAGTGTCCAAATGGCACTCGGAAAAATCGGGATCCCCGCCTCGGCCCGCACCGCGGCCGTGACCTTTACCGCCGGGGCCCTCCTGCTCGGGGGCGCGATCGGGTTCACCGCCTGGGACGCCTCGACCGCACACGCCAGCGATACCGTCTCTCGGGCCACCGGAATCTCGGTGTCCGGAACGGAATCCCTATCCGGCGGACCGAGCGTGTCCAGCAGCGGCGCGGTGAAATCCGCCAGTGGCTCGGCCTCCACACCCAGCGGCGCGGTCACGGCCAGCGGCATCCATCTGCGCGCGGGGAAAGGCCTCGCCGAAGCGAGCGTGGCCAGCGTCCGCGTCGGTGGCACCACCGTAGGACCGTTCACCGCGCGCTGCAGCAACGGAGTCACCACCGTCCACGGGGCCGGAGGTAGTCACGGCAACCTCCATGTCAGCCCCGGTTCCTCGGGCGGCTCGCACGGCAACGCCGCGACGATCACCGTCTCGGCCCTGGGAACCGGAAAACCCGGATCCAACAACACGGGGGGAGAACACCATTCCCGCCACACGGCGAAAGTACGTCCCGCGGGCTTCGAACACACCCTCCCTGGCAACCCCACGAGCGATCCCGGAACACCGAGTTCGACGTCCGCGCAACCCCCGTCACAGCGTACAGACCCATCGCACGAGCCCGGGCAGTCGGCACACCACAAACCGGACCGGCATCCCGGCCGTACACCGGGCAGTTCGAGCGCACCTACCTCGGAATCGTCACCGCCCTCCGCACCCGGTTCCGACGAACGCCCAGCACCCGCGAACGCGGTGACGGTCACCGTGGCCACGGTGACCTGCGGCACCGGTCACCCCAGCGGACCACCCAATGGTGACAAGCCCGGCCATCCCGGCAAACCCGGGCACCCGGGCGAGCCAGGGGACATCAGCCGACCGGGAGACCGTGACGGGGCTGAGCACCGCTGGACCCACCACGTGCCGGGCTGGTCCCACGAGCCCGGTGAATCCCCCGCACCGTCCCCGAACCCCCGGACCGGGCACCTGCCCGTGACCGGCTAACACCCCGATAGCCGGGAGTGCTGGTTCCCCTTCCCGCCAGCCTCCCGGCCCACACCGATAGGCCCTTGCCGCAGGGCCGCCGACCATCCGCAAACCCGAACAACGGCCACGAACGAACAGGGAAGGGCATGACCACATCGCCTGCTACCACTCAGATCCCGTCGTCGGCCGCCGAGGCCGCGCCGCCTTGGGAGAAGCTGCAGCCGCGGCGACGCCAGATTCACTTCCTCGGATCGCTACCTGTTGAGCTTTCGCGCAGTGCCGTGGACACTATGCGCTGGTTTCTCGATCACGGCTCGGACACCGGGTCGCCGTTGGTTGCGCTGCCCTGCGAGTACGATCCCAACCCACTCGGCACCTGGCTGCACGGGCTACGAAACGTTCCGGCGCTCATGCCCGTGCACGAGGGTGATGCCACCAGCTATTCCCGCTTGCCCACCTACCGGCTGCGCCCCGGTGCTCGACTCGAACCCCACCAGCTCGAGCAAGGCCTCGTCGAACACGTCCGCAAGAGCCTGCAAGCCCGCCGCCGTATCCGACCAGGCATCACGGTGCCGCAACTGGTTTCGGTGCTGCATCCCCTCGACATGGCGACCACCTGTTTCAGTGGCCCAACCGCTGGTCTCGGGCACCACACGGTGTTTCGCGACACTGTGCGACGCGAACTGACCACACTGCACGACCAGCACCGCGTCCAGTTGCGCTACCAGCTCACCACGCTCGCCATCCCGGCACTGTTCGAGCGCACACCACGGCGCTTGTGGTCCGCGCTCGCCGTCGCGACCGCGCACAACACCGCCACGGTGATCACCTGCCTGCCGCGCACCGCACGCTGGATCCTGCACTGGTGCACCGGCGACCTCGGCGGCGAACCCCTCCTCGAGCCCCGCGGACTGTGGGCACCGGTGCACTTCGCGAACGCGCTGCACCGACGGCTTTCCGCTCACCAGTACCCGACGCCGCTGATGCACATTCCGCTCAGCGACACCATCACCATACCCAGCACCGACCCGGCCTATTACCAGCCATTCACCAAGCTCAACCCGCGCGTCCCGATCAGCGCCGGGCTCGTCCACGAACTCGCGCCCGAAGACGCCACCACCGCACTCGCCCTCGTCGAACGCGCCCTTGGACGTCGCGTCGATGCTCTCAGCGCCGCCTGCGGGCTCGGCCACCGCAGCCCGTACGCGGCCGAAGGAAACGCCCGCCTCGCCCGCCATCTGTCCGAGGGCCCCTAACCCGAGTCCTGAACCAAGCCCGACAAGAGAAAGGAAGGAAACCCGCATGCACGAGCCCATCACCGGCAACAACTCCGCAGCGGACCGAGCGGTGCACTGCTACCCGCGCGAGGCCGAAACACGCACCAACCCCGGTGGTGACAACCTCACCACCATCATCTACGCGCCCGCCGTGACCACGCAACGCCTCTCCACCGCCCGCCTACAGATTCCCGGCGGCGTCGCCACCACACCCCAGCATCACCGCGAATCCGAAACCGCCCTCGTGGTCCTCTCCGGACACGTAATCGTCCTATCCGGACAGAAACTGCGCACACTCCGCCCCGTTCCCGGCGACATGGTCTACATCCCGGCCACGATCCCCTACACGATCGCGAACCTCAGCCACCACGCCCCGGTGCTCCTGCTGGCCTTCCGCACCGACCCCGCCTTCACCGCGGACGTCACCCGCAACCCCGAACTCGAACCAGCCGCCAGCGCCCGAATCGAAGGCTTAAGAACCCAACATCACCAGGACCTGATGACCCGCCGCGCCGCACGCGGCCGCCGAGGCCCCTAACCACACCGAAACCCCAGAAGCCGTCCACCGCGGCACCACTACACCCGGCGAAACCCGCCACCGGAGCGGCCCTCCCCTCGCGCTCTGCCCAGACATGCCCAGCCGAACCCGGCCAGGCAGACACCCGAGGAGGAACACCATGCCCACCAACCAGCACCACCACAGCGACTACCGCAACAAGGAACAGCAGCTTCCTGCGATGCGGCGCCTCATCAGCGCACTCGTCACCTTCATCGTCGCCGCTCTCACTACCGCCACCACGTTCACCCTGGTTCCCCGCATAGCCCACGCCGCCCCGCACAACCAGACCGGACACCAGAACGCGGCCAATACTCCGTGCCATGCGGTCACCGTGAACACCAGCCTGCCCAACGGATCCCCAGCACCACTAGCCGCAACACTGTGCACCCCTCCCGGTGCAACGAAAGCCGCAATGCTGGTCCACGGCCTTTCCTACGACCAGTACTACTGGGACCTGCCCGGCCACGGACAGCGCTACTCCACCCGCGCCGCCCTCAACCGCGCCGGATACGCCACCCTCAACATCTCCCGCCTCGGCACCGGCAAATCCGCGCACCCGGCAAGCCCCATGGTCAACGCTGACTCCCAAGCGCTGACCATGCACCAAGCCATCCAAGCTCTCCGCAACGGCAGCCTCGGCCAACACTTCGACCACGTCGCCCTGGTCGGACACAGCTACGGATCCATCCTCGGATACATCGAAGCCGGCCGCTACCACGACGTCGACGCCTTCGTCGCCACCGGAGCAGCCCACCAAATTCAACTCATCAATGGAATCGTCGGGATATTACTCCCATCCCATCCCGCGATGCAGGACCGAAAGTTTCACGACTACCACCTGGATCCCGGGTACCTGACCACAAACCCGGGCGCCCGCAGGGTCCTGTATAACACCAAGACCGCTGACCCCTCCGTTCTCGCCGAAGACGAAAAACTCAAGAGCACCTACTCGGTGACCGATTTTCCCAGTTTTCTCCCCGAGCTCCTGCTCAACAGCGCCTCCCACAGCATCAACATTCCCGTGTTCACCGTGCTCGGAAAAGACGACGCCGTGATGTGCGGGATCCCGCCGCTGGGCACAGACTGCTCCTCGGCCGCGGCCGTCAAGACACATGAGCGGCCCTTCTTCGGCCCGCACGCCACCCTGGACACCGCGCTCATCCCGAACACCGGCCACGACCTGGCCCTGCAACAAAGCGCACCCGAGTCCAACGCCCAGATCGCTGACTGGCTCAACCGCACCATGCCACCCGGCCCCCACGGCGCGGCAAGCAACTCGAACACACCACCGATCGTCGAACACGTCGACGGTGGCGCGGGTACGGGGAGGCACTGATGCGCCACGACACCGTCCACATCATCGGAATCGGCGCTGCCCTCGGCGACCTCACAGCTGTCCAGGAGCTCCCCACACACGAGCGCTACCGACTCGCCGGATCCGGCTACGACTCGATAGCCATCGCCAACACACCAGACAACAACACCGCGATCGAGCTCGCCGCCGAAGCAGGCCATCACGCGTTGGCCGCCTACACCATGACCAACCCAGGCCCCTTGCTGGTTCCCGGCCTGCACCTGCACGCCTCGCTGACTGACCCGGCCCGAGACCGGCGAGCAGAAACCAGCGCCGCTGCCGTGCGCGCTCACCTCGGGCTCGCCTCCGGCTTCGGGGACGTCGACCTCGGCTCCACCAGCAACACACTCCTGGCCGGGATCGACCTCGGTACCGCCATGCTCGACCGCACCACCGGCGACAACACGATCATGCTCACCGGAGCCACCTGCTACACCCCAGCCCTGGTCGACAACCAACCACTCGAACCCCGAGCTGCCTACGGAGACGGGGCCTCGGCGATCCTGCTCGGCAACACCCCCGGCCTCGCCCGCATCCGGGCAACCCACTCCCGCAGCGCCCCCGAACTCCGAACACGCCGTTCACCACCGCCCCCGCAGTCCCGGCAGAACTCCCGAAGCAGGCGAGAACGTGCGGTCCACGGAATCCGCACCGTCCTCGAGCACGTCCTCGACGACGCCGGTATCACCCAGCGCGACCTGCAATGGGTCCTGACGCCGCACTACGAGGAAACCTGGATGCGTCGGAACCTTTTCACCCCGCTCGGAATCCCGCCGTCCCTGGCAACACATGCCTGTGCCCAACGGTGGGGACATCTCGGACCCAACGACCCCCTCGTCGTGCTCACGCACCTGTATGCCCGATCACTCGTCGAACCCGGCGATCTGATCCTGCTCCTCGGCGCGAGCATCGCCAGCACCTGCAGCGCCGTCCTCCTCGAAATCACCGACGTCCCCGCCGGCATGCGCCAGCACGCACCACCAACCACCGCGGAACAACCAAACACCACCGGCAAGGAGGACACGCACGAATGACACCGCGAACCACAAACCACTCGAGCACCACCGTGATCACCCTGCTGATCGGCATCGGCGCCGGGATCGCGACCACCGCCATCGCCACCACCCGAGCATGGATCCCACAGACCTCCGGGCCGAGGCGAAGCCACCAGCGTGGAAGGCACCGGCGCGAATCCCGCCACACACCACGCGCACCGCACAACAAAGCGAAACACGAAGCCCACAAGACGGTGGAGCCCATTCGCTTGCACCCCAGGAACAAACCCGCGCCGAGTGCCGAACCTTCGAGTACTCGTACGCGCGAGACGTACTGACCGGGGGACGGCTTTTCCTGAAACCACAATCGAAACAGAAGCCCGGTAACGACAAAAACCCGCGCGCCGCCCGCGCGCGGGTTTCCGCCTAGCCGCTGTGCCCTGATCCCTCGCAAGGCCCCTACAGAGCACACCGTCGCCGCCGAATCCTCAGGCGGCGCTAGCAGGGCTTCACGTCAAGCACCGGAAGGAAAACGCGATGCCAAGCGCTTTCCACGATACCTCACACCCACACGACCAGCCATCACCAACACAACCAACCGTGTCCGCTCTCGAAGACGATGCGCACCCTGCAATCCTCGACGACGAGTTATTCACCGCCCCCTACATCGTGATCGACCAAAACAACAACGCGATCGCGATCACCGACACGCACGAACACGCGCAACACGTCCTCGGGAAGAGCCCGTTGGCCCGCAGCATCGTGGGAACCCTGCGCCCACCATTGATCGGTATCGACATCGATCCTGCCGACACCAACGCCCTCGCCGAAACCGGGCAGACCCTTGCCGAAGACCTCACCGTCTGGTGCGACGAACACAACTTGTCCCGTCTGGTGCGCGCATCCGGACGGCCAGGACACCGGCACCTGATCATCGCCGCTCCTACCGCTATTCATCCACGTCTACGCGAAATTACCGCTCGATTTGCGCACCACCACGGGCTCCCTGTCAGCGTGCGCCGCACCCTGCGACTGCTCACAGCCCCACACCGAAACGCCTACCCGGCACCGCTACTCGACAGCAACCTCACACGCGCCGCAATCCGCCATACTGCGCACGTCACCTCGCCGGTGGCGCAGCTCGACGCCATACGGACACGTCCAGCACCGTCAGTGCACCGTTACCGCTCAACACGGAACCGTGTCAGCCGCTCCGAAGGGGAATTCGGCGACGCCTGCGCTCGAGCGCGCGCCGGATGGACCGCCCAGCAGGCCTGGAATGCCGCACATATCCACGGAAGCAAGGCTGCCGAGATCGGAGAAACAGCCTGGCGGCGCTACTTCTGGGCACCCGCGGTCACCATCAACGATGCCGAACAACACCGAACCGCACACCAAGCCTGGATCAACTTCCGTCGTGCCTCACCCACCCAAGCCCACCATCTCGGCTACCACCGATGGCATACCGAACGCTGGCAACCAGCACTCCTCGAAGCCCGCACCGCACGCCCACGTCGCCGCAGACTCAACCGATCCCCACCCGACGACCGTGACCAGCCGACCCGCTCGGCATCCGTGCGCATCGACGAACTACGCCGACAGCTCCACCAGATCGCCGAACACCTCACGCGAGATCACACCGACTTACCCAACAGAATCCGTCGCACAACCCTATACATCGCGCTGCATGCGCTCGCGCCAGCCGTCGTCAATCACGGCGGATCAATCTCGGTCCGGCAATGGGCCGAAGCAGCACGCCTCGACCCTCGAACCGTACGCCGTGCCCGCGATGCGGCCGCTCAACTCGGCATCATCAATCGAACCCACACCTACGACGCCGGCACGACGGACTCCGACGCCTGGCAACCCACCACCCTCGCCACCCGATCATCATCGACGGAAACCCAGTCATCACAACAAAAATCCCCCACCACGCGGTACGCACCCACCCCCACAAGAACCGGCCGCGCCAACCTCGAACGACTCAAACGCACCCACCACACAGAACGACAACACTGGAACGCGCTATGCGAAAAGCAAGCCATCAACCGCACACTCCGCTCACTGAACCACCAGCACCGTTGGTGGACCTCCCTCACCCCGGCACAGCAAGAAAATCGCCGAGCACAGCGAAAAACGACGCTCGCGGCCCTCGCCCCGGCACAGCGCGCTCGCTGGTTCAGCTGGCTCCGCCAGCGGCGCACCATCACGGCCGTGGCGAACCACATACGAGAGGGAGTCACACGGTCACACGATCACCGCGTCATCCGTAACGCTCCATACCACATCCATCACGGACTGAGTCAATCCGCAAAATGGATCAAAACTGTTGACCTTCTGGGTGGATTCAGGCAATATGAGGTAGTAGAGGTCAACAGTTTTGATCGAGCGTGGGTCGATCAAAACAACCTCTACAGCGATGACGACAGTATTACCCCCGCTGTGAACATCGCACCCAACCCGGGAGGCGGAAAGTCAGGGGAGGGCGCCGCCTCCCGGGTCCCATACCGCCCCACAACTGTCGGACCAGGGGAGGGCCATATGCCACAGGACAGCACGCCAACCCCGACACAGCCACGATTCCTCAACGTCCGACAAGCGGCGCACCTACTCCAGGTCTCACCGATGACCCTATACCGGGCCATTGAAGCCGGCGAATTTCCAGCACTGAAAATACGCGGACGCTACACCATACCCGCGCAAGCGATCGAAAACATGGAAGCAACGGTAGTACAAGAAAGCCGAGAGATGAACTCCGCAGACTTCCATCTCGCCGCCGATGCAGATCCCTGTGAGTAACGTTTAGTGTTGACTATTTGAAGAAGGATTGAAACCCTGTACCTCGGTTGGCTAGCTTCTCGCGATCGCGCAGCTCTATCTTCAACGTACGGAGTGGCCATCGGCGCGAGGGATGTACGACTTCAAGCCACTGAACCCCGCCGCGCTCTGCGAAACTGAATAGCAGCGAACTTAAGTACTTGAGTCCGAAGGCAACACTGTATGGAGTGGTTGAATGGTTTATATTCCGACCGTGCAGGTGCACCGATCGAAGATCAACCCCCTGGTGTTCCAGATAAGACAAGGCTGCCGCGGCAGCCCGCCGAAGCGGACTGCCCACCGTCCATCGACTGTCTAACAGGTCGAGCATCATCGGATCGACGATATCGGCGTCATCTAATACGATCTGTTCGACCGTGATTATTTTTCGGGCAATCAGTTCCTCGAGCTCCTGACGCACAAACCGGGGTAGCCACTTGTCAAGCCCATCAAAGCAGGGAAGCATTGCATCCCGGGGTGCGCGTCCAGCTGTCGGATCTACCGGTATTGCATGGATTCGCTCGACGGCCAATTGGAGAGGTTCACCTCGCCGCCACAGCAAGATCATGGGCACGTCATCGTGGCCGTGAAAACGCTCGAATAGGATCGAGACGCTGCGGGTCCTGCCACGCAGTGCCTGGCGAAGCTCAGAGTAGGGGTCCCGACCATTGGACAGGCACGCGACGAAGTGCTCTGCCCAATGGTCATTACGCTGAATGTCGACTGCGACATCAAGGTCACCTGGCTCCGTGGCACCTCGGGAGTATGAACCGAAGACGTGAACCGCTTCCACTACCTGTACCGGCCACCCATCACCCCCAGCACGGCGGACCAGCTCCTCGAGGAGAACGGTCGCACGTTCCCGCTTCATCAGTTACTCCTCGTCGTTGAGGTCACAGGCGTCGAACCGGGCGAGCCCCCGGATGATGTGGGTACCGATGTTACCTGTCACCTGAAGGCAGACAGAAAGTAGAGGCTTTCCTGGTTTCCAGGATTGCCCGACGCTTCATCCTGTCAGCCCACAGGCATTTGTGGTCACAGGGCAACAAAGGTTGTCACTAGGGCCCCTCCTTGACGTACTTCGAGTTCGTAGTTCTCGATCTGATATTCGGACCCGCCGTGTCGCCGCGCGGCCCCGTTCAACAGACGATGAAGGGTAGGCGCGTCTGTGGAGTTTGCCTGAGTGCTGAAGTCCTTGACAGGTACCCCTAGAGACAATAGACGTAGTTCGAGAAGCGTTTCGTTACTGCTGTTACCACGTGGCTCGGAGGTGTTAACCTCCATCGCTTTCAGCACTGTTGAATCCCCCGAAGTCTCGGGTGCAACGACCGTCGGCCGCGTGCCTCGACCTCCTTCAGTGACAAGACCCCATGATCGCAGTAGTCCGTGCGCGCGGTGTGCGGTACCGACACTGACCTTGTGCTCGGCGGCGGTTTCGTTGACAGAGGGGAGAACTTCGCCGTGGCAAAGTTTTCCCGCGTTGATGTCGCGGCGAATTGAAGCGGCGATGATCTCGAACGGAGCTTGGGGGTCGTCCTTGGCGCGTTCGATTGTGCTGACTTGGCCTGCGGGTCGTGGGGGCATCCGTCCGTGCAGGATGGTGGACGCACGCTGATCGGCTTCGCTGACCCATGCTGCGTACATCTTGAGCGTGGTTGTACCTCCGGCTGAGTGACCGAGCCTGCCAGCTACCGTGCGGATGTCCACGCCCGCCGTGATCAACTCTGTGGCGGTGTAGTGACGCAGCTTATGAATGGTCGACTCGATGCCGAGTCGACGCGCAAGGCGACGGTAACGCTGTGAAACAGAAGCAGGTTTGAGAGGAACGGTGCCATCCGGGACATTAGAGAATATGTATGCGTCCTCCGAGAGGTGAGTGCCCGCGAGCCGTGCCATCCGCTGGCAGTGCGCTTTGTAATCGCTGAGGATCGCCGTGGTGTCCTCATCCAGTGCGACGATGCGTTTCCTGTGGGTCTTCGTGTCTGTCTCCCATAGCTCCTTCCCATCTTGAGCTATGGAACGTTTATAGGTAAGAGTCTTTCGGTCGGCGTCGAAATGGCTCCACCGAGGCGCGCACAATTCCCCGCGCCGGGGCGAGGTCGTCATGGCCACCCATACCAAAGTCCCCCATGAGACGTCCTTCCATGATTCATTGAGAATCATGGCCGCTTCGTTCGGCGATGGTGGCTGCGGGTCAGGTTCTGGCTTGGACGGAGCCTCCGCCTTCTTAACTGGATTCTGCACAATCCAGTCCCAGCGTTCGGCTCGACTGAATGCTTTCGACAGGATGCCATGGATTTTCAGAATAGTTGAGTTCCCGAGTGGCTTACAAACGTGCTTTTTATCCTGCCGAATGTGCTTGTGCCGCTTGCAGTGATCACGACAAGTCCGGAGCTCGGTATAGAATGATTCGATAATCGCAGCGTCGATCTTGGCGATCTTGTGCTTCCCGAGAACTGGTTCGATGTGCTTCCGTCGATGACGCTCGTTCGTTCGTCTAGTTGTCTCGGCGCAATCGAGCATCGGGAAGTGTCGGTTCAATAGCTCGGTGAGCGTCGCGTCAGTCCTGGGGTGCCTACCTTCGTCAACTTGGTGCGCTAGACGGCGGGCAACCTTCTTGGCCTTGTTCCAGGCATGGGGTCCGGCCGAGACGGTCTCTCGAAGGTAGTGCGGGAGACCCGTGACGGGATCCATGCACGCGTAGACGCGGACGCGAAGAGCTCCACTGGGGAGCGTCTCGATGCTCCCCTTCTCGGGTTGGCCTTTGGGCGCACTGATGGTAGGCATGCACCCAGTCTATCGAGACTTATGCCACGTTTCATGCCATGAGCCCCGGTCTGACCAGCAGTGCATGCCTTTGACCTGGCGCCCTCGGCAGGATTCGAACCTGCGACACCTGCTTCCGGAGAGCAGTGCTCTATCCACTGAGCTACGAGGGCTTACCCGGGTGACTCTACAGCACGGGGGAGTGCACTCCCGAAGGGGTTCTTGTTAGGCTAGCCTTAGCTATATTGCATACATGCGCACTTCGCCATGCATGTGAACGGAGGTGCGGCTATGGGGCACGGGCATGGCCACGGCGCGGGGACGAGTGCTTCGGGGCGACATGTCCGGCCGCTGGCGCTTTCGTTCGGGGTGACGGCGGCGTTCATGGTGCTGGAGCTGGTGACGGGTGTGCTGACGGGCTCGCTGGCATTGATCTCGGATGCGGCGCACATGCTCACGGATGTGGTCGGCGTGGGCATGGCGTTGGCGGCGATCATGCTGGCGAAGCGGGCGCGGCGCTCGTCGACGAAGACGTTCGGCATGTACCGGGCTGAGGTGCTCGCTGCGCTGTTGAACGCGGTGCTGTTGTTCGGGGTCGCGGGTTATGTGACCTATGAGGCGGTGGGGAAGTTCCGCGCGCCGGAGGGGGTTCCCGGTCTTCCGGTGCTGATCGTCGGCTTCGCTGGTCTGCTGGCGAATGTGTTCTCGTTTCTGCTGTTGCGCGGGGGTGCGCAGGAGAGTCTGAATGTGCGCGGTGCGTATCTGGAGGTGCTCTCGGATCTGCTCGGCTCGATCGGTGTACTGGTCTCGGGGGCGATCACGCTGTGGACGGGCTGGCCGTACGCGGACCCGGTCATCGGTGTCGCGATCGGTCTGTTCGTGCTGCCGCGCGCGTGGAGTCTGGGGCGCAATGCTTTGCGCATTTTGTTTCAGCATGCGCCCGCGAAGCTGGATGTGGACGGGGTCGCGGCGAGTCTCGGCGAGGTGGCCGGGGTCGGTGAGGTGCACGATATCCACATCTGGACGCTGACCTCGGGGATGGAGGTGGCTTCGGCGCATCTCGCGGTGCATGCGGACGCGGACCCTGGCGTGGTGCTGGCTGCGGCGCAGCGGCTGCTGAAGGCGGAGTACGACATCGATCACGCGACCTTGCAGGTGGAGACGCCGAATGTGCGCTGCGCGGAACTGAGCTGGTAGTGGGTAGTGCGTGACCTGCGGCACATGTCCTGGCGGGCGTCGCTGCGTTCATGGCCAGCGATAGACTCACGCGGGTGACCCCAGCAGCCCTCGCCACCACCGTCCGGGACGCGGCCCTCGAGGTCCTGCGTGCCCGTGAGCTCGACGAATCCGTGCTTCCCGAGCAGGTCGTTGTGGAGCGTCCGCGTAATCCGGAGCACGGCGATTACGCGACGAATCTTGCGCTGCAGATCGGTAAGCGCCTCGGGGTGGCGCCGCGTGAACTGGCGAGCTGGTTGGCCGAGGCGCTCGCGCAGAGCGATTCGATCGATTCGGCGGAGATCGCGGGACCGGGCTTCGTGAACTTGCGGCTCGCCGCGGACGCGCAGGGCGGAATCGTGGCGAAGGTGCTCGAGGAGGGCGCGGGCTACGGCCAGGCCGAACAGCTGGCGGGCACCAAGATCAACCTGGAGTTCGTCTCGGCGAACCCGACCGGTCCGGTGCACCTCGGCGGGGCGCGCTGGGCCGCGGCGGGCGACGCGCTCGGCAGAGTGCTCGAGGCACAGGGCGCGGACGTCACGCGGGAGTACTACTTCAACGATGCGGGTGCGCAGATCGACCGGTTCGTGAACTCGCTGATGGCCGCCGCGAAGGGGGAACCGACCCCGGAGGACGGTTACGGCGGGGCCTACATCGGTGAGGTGGCGAGCCAGGTACTGGCCCAGCAGCCGGACGCGCTGGAGCGCGGGGACGCGGCCGAGGTCTTCAGGCAGATCGGCGTCGGGCTGATGTTCGACGAGGTCAAGCGCTCGCTGCACGAGTTCGGCACGGACTTCGACGTGTTCTTCCACGAGGACTCGCTGCACCAGTCCGGCGCGGTCGGTGAACTGGTCGAGCGGTTGAAGAACTCGGACAACCTGTACTTCGCCGATGGCGCGTGGTGGTTGCGCAGTAAGGATTTCGGCGACGACAAGGACAGGGTGGTCATCAAGACCGACGGCGCACCCGCCTACATCGCCGGGGACATCGCCTACTTCGCGGACAAGCGCGCGCGGGGATTCGACCTCTGCATCTACATGCTCGGTGCCGATCATCACGGCTACATCGCGCGGCTGAAGGCGGCCGCGGCAGCACTCGGCGATGATCCGGACACGGTCGAGGTGCTGATCGGGCAGATGGTGAACCTGGTCTCGAACGGTGAGCCGGTGCGGATGAGTAAGCGCGCGGGCACCGTACTCCGGATGGAAGACCTGGTGGACGTGGTCGGCGTGGACGCGGCCCGCTACTCGATGATCCGGTCCTCGATCGATGCGAGCCTGGACATCGACCTGGACCTGTATGCCAAGCGCACCAACGAAAATCCGGTCTTCTACGTGCAGTACGCGCATGCGCGGCTGTGCTCGATCGCGCGCAACGCCGAAGATCTCGGCATCGCCGCGGCCGGTCGGTCCGAACTGGGACTGCTCACGCACGAGCGCGAGGGCGAGCTGATCCGCACCATCGGAGAGTTCCCCGGCGTCGTCAAGGCAAGCGCGGATCTGCGGGAACCGCACCGCATCGCGCGTTACCTGGAATCGCTCGCCGCCGCGTATCACCGCTTCTACGACTCCTGTCGCGTGCTGCCGATGGGTGATGAGCCCGCGACGGGGCTGACGGGCGCGCGGCTCGCCCTCTGCACGGCGGCACGGCACGTGCTCGCCAACGGACTGCGCCTGCTCGGCGTGGCCGCACCGGAACGGATGTAAGACCACAATGCGCGCTCACCCAGCAGGCCCGAGGCACGCCGATGTGCTCGCACCCGGCGATACCGCGGGACCGCAACCGTCCACACTGGACACTCTGGACGAACTGCCCGCGCTGGTGTGGCCGCGCGGCAGCTTCCGGGACGAACGCGGATCGGTCGCGTTCGCCGGAGTGGATGTCGCCGATCTCGCCGAGGAATACGGCACCCCGTTGTTCGTGGTGGACGAGGAGGATTTCCGCTCCCGCTGCCGCGAATACGCCCAGGCCTTCGGATCCGCCTCTTCGGTGCACTACGCGGCGAAGGCGTTTCTCTCGGTCAAGGTGGCGCGCTGGGTGGCCGATGAGGGCCTGTCCTTGGATGTGTGCAGCGGCGGCGAGCTCGCCATCGCGTTGCGCGCCGGTTTCCCGGTCGAGCGGATCGCCTTGCACGGCAACAACAAGACCGAGCAGGAGCTGGCCGAGGCGGTCACCGCGGGGGTCGGCACCATCGTGCTCGACTCGTACCTGGAGATCGCGCGGCTGGACCAGATCGCCCGCGAGCACGGGGTCGTGCAACAGGTCATGGTCCGGGTGACCGTCGGTGTCGAGGCGCACACCCACGAATTCATCGCGACCGCGCACGAGGACCAGAAGTTCGGTTTCTCGCTCTCGGCCGGTGGCGCGGAGGAAGCCGTTCGCCGGGTGCTCAACTGCGCGAACCTGCGGCTGATCGGGCTGCACAGCCATATCGGCTCGCAGATCTTCGACACGGCCGGATTCGAGGTGGCCGCGCACCGGGTGATCGATCTGCTGGCGCGGGTCAACGAGGAACACGGCTCCGACCGGCTCGCCGATCTGTCCACAGTGGACCTCGGCGGCGGGCTGGGGATCGCCTACACCGAGGGCGATGACCCGATGCCGGTGGACACGCTCGCCGAGGGGCTGCACCGGATCGTGGCCAAGGAATGCGAACAGGCCGGGCTCGCGGTGCCGACGATCGCGGTCGAACCGGGGCGCGCGATCGCCGGTCCGGGAACGGTGACGCTGTACCGGGTCGGCACGGTGAAGCCGATCGAGCTCGACGCGGGCCTGGTGCGTACCTACGTCTCGGTCGACGGCGGCATGAGCGACAACATCCGGACCGCGCTCTACGATTCGGTGTACGACTGCCGGCTCGTCTCCCGGCGGGCCGAGGCCGATTCCGCGCTGTGCCGCATCGTCGGCAAGCACTGCGAGTCCGGTGACGTCGTGGTGCGTGATGCCTGGCTGCCCGCCGATATCGCGCCCGGCGACCTGATCGCGGTGGCGGCGACCGGCGCCTACTGCTATTCGATGGCCAGCAACTACAACCGGGTTCCCCGGCCTGCGGTGGTGGCGGTCCGCGACGGTTCCGTGCAACCCTTGCTGCGCAGGGAGACCACCGAGGATCTACTCAGGCTGGAGGCGTGATGAAGGCGTTGCGGGTCGCGCTACTCGGGTGCGGCACGGTCGGCACCGAGGTCGCCAGGCTGCTCACCGAAGAGGGCACGGAACTCGCCGCCCGGATCGGTGCGCCGCTCGAACTCGCCGGGATCGCGGTTCGCCGCCCGGCGCGGCATCCGGAGGTTCCGCAGGATCTGCTCACCACCGACGCCGAAGGCCTGCTGCGCTCGGACATCGACCTGATCGTCGAGGTGATCGGCGGAATCGAGCCCGCGCGCACGCTGCTGCGGGACGCGCTGCGCCGCGGGATCAGCGTGGTGACGGCGAACAAGAATCTGCTCGCCGAATGCGGTCCGGAATTGTACGAGGCTGCCGACGAATCGGGCGCGGACATCTATTTCGAGGCCGCGGTAGCAGGCGCCATTCCGCTGCTGCGCCCGATTCGTGAATCGCTTTCCGGGGATCGGATAAACCGGGTCACCGGAATCGTCAACGGCACGACGAACTTCATTCTTTCCGCGATGGACGAGACCGGGGCCGGGTACACGGAAACCCTTGAAGAGGCGGGAAGGCTGGGATACGCTGAGGCGGATCCGAGCTCCGATGTGGACGGTTTCGACGCGGCGGCGAAGGCGGCCATTCTCGCCTCGCTCGCCTTTCATACCCGGGTGGGCGCGCACGATGTGCACCGCGAGGGAATTTCCGAGGTGAGCAGCGCCGATATCGCGGCCGCCCGGGAATTGGGGCGCACGGTGAAACTGCTCGCGATCTGTGAAAGGGTGCGCGGGGAATCCGGCGAGGAATCGGTTTCCGCGCGAGTCTATCCGGCGATGATTCCGCGCAGCCATCAGCTGGCCGGCGTCGGCGGTGCGTTCAACGCGGTCTATGTCGAAGCCGATGCCGCGGGTTCGCTGATGTTCTTCGGCCAGGGCGCGGGTGGGGTGCCCACGGCGAGCGCGGTGCTCGGCGACCTGGTCACCGCGGCGCGCAACCGGATCGCGGGCGGTTTCGGCCCGCGGGAATCCGCGCATGCCGCGCTGCGTGTGCAACCGATGGGCGAGACGCCGACGCGGTACCACATCAGCCTGGACGTCGCGGATGTCGCCGGAGTTCTGGAACAGGTGGCCGCGGTCTTCGCCAAGCACGAGGTGTCCATCGCCGTTGTCCGCCAGGAAGGGCGTACCGCGGACGCGAACCTGGTGATCGTCACCCATTCCGCGCCCGATCGCGCTTTGCGGGCGACCGTGGACGCCATCGCCGGCCTCGATGTCGTCCATGCGGTGACCAGTGTCATGCGCGTAGAAGGAGAATCCACATGAGCCACTGGCGCGGGGTCATCGACGCCTATTCCGATCGGATCGCCATTCCCGGTGGGGCGCGCGTCATCACGCTGCACGAGGGTGGGACTCCGCTGCTCGAGGCGCCCTATCTCAGTGAACGGACCGGCGCGCGGGTACTGCTCAAGATCGAGGGAGCCAACCCGACCGGTTCGTTCAAGGACCGCGGCCTGACCGTGGCGATCACCGACGCGCTCGCCAGCGGCGCGGAGGCGGTGATCTGCGCGTCCACCGGAAACACCTCGGCCTCGGCCGCCGCCTATGCCGCGCGTGCCGGGATGCGCTGCGCGGTTCTGGTGCCCAGTGGGAAGATCGCGCTCGGCAAGCTCGCCCAGGCCGTCGCCTACGGTGCGCGGATCCTCCAGGTCGACGGAAATTTCGACGATTGTCTCGAGCTGGCCAGGAAAACGTCCGCCGAATACCCCATCGCACTGGTGAATTCGGTGAACAAGGTGCGCATCGAGGGCCAGAAAACCGCTGCCTTCGAGATCTGCGATGTACTTGGTCGGGCCCCGGACATTCATCTGCTCCCGGTCGGGAACGCGGGCAATATCACCGCGTACTGGAAAGGGTACCGGGAGTACGCCGAGGACAAGATCATCGAGCGGACCCCGCGGATGCTCGGTGTGCAGGCCGAGGGCGCTGCCCCGCTGGTGCGCGGTGAACCGGTCGCCGAACCGGACACCGTGGCCACCGCCATCCGGATCGGCAGCCCGGCCTCCTGGCGCGGTGCGACCAATGCGGTCGAGCAGTCGGACGGCCAGTTCAGCGCCGTGGACGATGACCGTATCCTCTCCGCGTACCGCCAGCTCGCCGCGCATGAGGGCGTTTTCGTGGAGCCCGCTTCGGCGGCCAGTGTGGCCGGTCTGCTCGCCTGCGCCGAGGAAGGCCGGATCCCGCGCGGATCGCTGACGGTCTGCACGGTGACCGGGCACGGGCTCAAGGACCCGCAGACCGCGCTCGCCGAGGTCAGCGAGGACGTGGAGGTGTTGCCGGTCGAACCGACCGCGATCGCGAAGGCGCTGGAACTCTCGTGAAGCAGCGGGTACGCCTCCGGGTTCCCGGATCCTCGGCCAATCTCGGTCCCGGATTCGACGCGCTCGGTCTCGCCCTCGGCATCCACGACACGCTCGAGGTCAGCCGGGCCGACCGGTTCGATGTGGTGGTTTCCGGGGAGGCCGCGGAGGAGGTACCGCGCGATGAAGGGCACCTCGTGCTGCGCGCGATGCGGGCCGCCGAGGATCGTCTCGGTGTCCGAATTGGACCGGTAAAACTGAGCTGTACCAACGAAATCCCGCACGCGCGCGGGCTCGGTTCCTCCGCGGCGGCGATCGTCGCGGGGATCGCCGCGGTCTACGGCCTGCTCGATCGCGAGCTCGACGCGGAAGCACTGCAACTGGCTGCGGAATTCGAGCGGCACGCGGACAACGTCGCGGCCAGCCTGTTCGGCGGACTGCAGCTGACCTGGGAGCGGGACGGCCGGTATTCCGGCGTTGGATTCGCCACACATCCGAAGGTGTGTCCGATCGCACTCGTGCCGGAACTCCAGTCCTCGACGCACGCCACCCGCGGGCTGCTTCCGGAAACGGTGCCGCACGCGGATGCCGCGTTCGCTGCCGGGCGCAGCGCCCTCGTGGTGCACGCGCTGACTTCGGCCCCGGAACTACTACTCGAGGCCACCGCGGACCGGCTGCATCAGGAGTACCGCAAATCGGCCTGGCCCTCGAGCCTCGATCTACTGCATGACCTGCGAGAACAGGGGATCGCGGCGACCATCTCCGGTGCCGGTCCCACGGTGCTGGCCTTCGGTGAACCGCCCACCGGGCTCGTCCCCGAAGGCTTCCGCGCGGTGCCGCTCGCGGTCGATGAGCACGGTGTCCGAGTCGAATCCGAATGACATGCGGGGACGCGCCGGGGGTGGTTGTTGCGTTGCCGAACGGCTGCGGTTACCCTCGGAGGTGTTCAGTCATCGCGCGCTGGGACGCCGGTGCGAAGTTCTCCGGTCTGTCCGGGGTGGCCCCCACTTCTTTGGGTGGGACACACAGTGCGTTGATTGACGGTTTCCCGTTGCTTCCAGTCATGGATTTCATGTCAGCCGTCCCGAACAGGATGGGGCACGACGGGGGTTAGAGGACGCATGGATTGGGGTTGTCGCCAACAAGCGGACATCGCCCGTTCCGCGCGGCCTCCTGCTGGGTCGTCCGGCGTTTCATCCGGCGACGAGGTCCGCTGGCACGCGGAGGACGCGTTGGCCGGTCAGGAAGGACATGTGTGACCAATACAGAATTGTTGAGCGGTAGCGAAACCGAATCCACCGCTTCACAAGGCGAAGGGGATAAGGCGCGCGCCGCGACCAAGAGCACGACGACACGCCGCAAGACCGGTGGCCTTTCCGGAATGGTGCTCGCCGAGCTTCGTGAGCTCGCCGGGGAACTGGGAATCACCGGCACCACTGGAATGCGCAAGGGCGACTTGATCGCCGCGATCAAGGAGCGCCAGGGCAGTGGGTCCCAGGCGAGCGCCGCGAGCACCGCCTCGACGGGCACCGCGAAGCGCACCCGCAAGGCGACCGGCTCGGACGGTGCGCAGCTCCCGTTCGGTGAGGAACCGGCGCAGGCCGAGAAGCCGCGCGAGTCCGATGCGGACAAGAACGGTTCCACCGGAGATGCCGCGCCGAAGGCAGAGAAGCCGGAATCGCCGAAGGCTGAATCGCCGAAGGCTGAATCGAAGGCCGAACCGCTGAAGACCGATTCGCCCCAGTCCGATTCACCCAAGACCGATTCGAAGGCCGAACCGCAGTCGGCGAACGGAAAACCGGTCGAATCGGCCACGCGCCAGGACGGTGGTGAGCGCTCCGAGGGCGGCGGTCGTCGCAGGCGGCGCTCCGGCCGGGGCGGTGGCGAGGCCACCGGTAACGAAGGCGGCAATCGCGAGAACAACAATCGCGAGAACAACAACCGCGACGGTAACCGGGACAACAACCGGGACAACAACCGGGACAACGGCGGTAATCGCGACAATCGCGACAACAACAAGAACAACAACAACTCCGCGAAGGTCGAGGACGACGAGGACGGCGGCGGTCGCCGCGGTCGCCGGTACCGCGACCGCAGGCGGGGCCGCAACCGCGAGGGCGGTGGCAACCCGGACACCGAGATCCGCGAGGACGACGTGCTGCTCCCGGTCGCCGGGATCCTCGACGTGCTGGACAACTACGCGTTCGTGCGGACCTCCGGCTACCTGCCGGGCCCCAACGACGTGTACGTCTCCCTCTCGCTGGTCCGCCGCTTCGGCATGCGCCGGGGTGACGCGATCACCGGTGTGATCAAGCAGCCGCGCGAGGGCGAGCAGCAGCGTCAGAAGTTCAACCCGCTGGTGCGCGTGGACACGGTCAACGGCGTCGAGCCCGACCAGGCCAAGCGCCGCCCGGAGTTCGGCAAGCTCACCCCGCTGTACCCGAACGAGCGCTTCCGGTTGGAAACCGACCAGAACAAGCTCACCACCCGGGTGATCGACCTGATCATGCCGGTCGGGAAGGGGCAGCGCGCGCTGATCCAGGCGCCGCCGAAGGCAGGAAAGACCACGATCCTGCAGGACATGGCGAACGCGATCGCCACCAACAACCCGGAGTGCTATCTGATGGTCGTGCTCGTCGACGAGCGACCGGAAGAAGTCACCGATATGCAGCGCACCATCAAGGGCGAGGTCATCGCGTCCACGTTCGACCGTCCGCCGTCCGACCACACCTCGGTCGCGGAACTGTCGATCGAACGCGCGAAGCGGCTCGTCGAGATGGGCAACGACGTGGTCGTCATGCTCGACTCGATCACCCGGCTCGGGCGCGCTTACAACAACTCCTCCCCGGCGAGCGGGCGCATCCTGTCCGGTGGTATCGACTCGACCGCGCTCTACCCGCCGAAGCGTTTCCTCGGCGCGGCGCGCAACATCGAGGACGGCGGCTCGCTGACCATCTTCGCGACCGCGATGGTCGAGACCGGCTCCACCGGTGACACGGTGATCTTCGAGGAGTTCAAGGGCACCGGCAACGCCGAGCTCAAGCTGGACCGCAAGATCGCCGAGAAGCGGCTGTTCCCCGCGGTGGACGTCATCCCGTCCGGTACCCGCAAGGACGAACTGCTGCTGTCCCCGGACGAGTACGCGGTGAACCAGAAGCTGCGCCGGGTCCTCGGTGCGCTCGACTCGCAGCAGGCCATCGACACCCTGCTGCACCAGCTGCGCAAGACACGCAACAACGTCGAGTTCCTGCTCCAGATCTCCAAGACGACACCTGGTATGGACAACGACTGAGGCGAACACGCTGTACGGGCCGGGGCCGGACACCACTGGTGTCCGGCCCCGGTTTCGTTTTTCCCGGCCTCGCCGGATGCCTATCCGTTCCAGTCAACGAGCTGGACGATGACGCCGTTCGGGTCGCGCACCTGGAAGGCGCGCTCGCCCCATTCCTCGGTGGTGAGCGGCATGGTGATCGGCACGCCTTCGGCTTCGAGCCGGGCGAGCTCACCTTCGAGGTCGTCGACGACGAAGGCGAGGATCAGCCCGCTCGCGTGCTCCTCGCGCTGGTCCGCGGGCAGGGTTGCCAGTCCGCATTGGAGGAATACGACATTCATGCCCGCGTCTTCGCGGGTCAGCGAGGCGAACCCGGCGGCGGCCTGTTGTTCGGTGAAGCCGAAATGACGGGTCAGGAAGGCGCTGGACTTCGCGACGTCCGCTACGTTGAGGGACACGGCGGAGGCGGTGATGCGCAATGAGGCTCCTCACGGTAAACAAAAATCGTACGGTGTACGATTTGATCGTACACCGTACGAGCGTGTTTGGCTCGTGAGCGAGAGCGATCAGTGGCTCGGCTTGGCTCCCGGAGTCCAGCCGAGGTAGTTGTTGAAGTAGCCGTAGCCACCGCCTGCCTTGGTGACGTGGCCGATCTTGCCGCCGACGCTGGTCGCCCAGAAGCCGCCCTTGCCGTCCGAGACGCCGACGTGGCCGTACTGCGAGATCTTCCAGTAGACGAAGGCGCCGAGCGGCGGGTTCTTGTCGCCCTTGTGCTTGGGGCTCGCGCCGTTCCAGTGCGCGATGGCCGAGGCCCACACGCCGGTGGCGCCATAGGCATTCTCCGCGGCCTTCTCGCAGTAGTGCTCCCATCCGGTGCTCCCGGCATGGCCGGAGTACCAGGCGACGGCGCCCGCAGGGGACCCGTCGGCGGCGGATCTGACGCTGACCTGCTGCTGCGCCGGGGCGGTATCCGCGAACGACACGGGGGCGCCCACGCCGAGGGCGATGGCGGAGCCGGTGAGAACAGTGAGGGCCTTCTTGGTGAATGTACGCATGGCGCTGACGGTATGACCCCGGGTGACGGCGTGGTAGGGCCGACTGTCGGGAATGCCTGTTCATGCAGGTGCGTTGAAATACCTGCCAACCGGTCTGGCAAACTATAGGGCTGGACCATCAGGTTCCGGTTCACCCCGCTATCGGGGACCCGGCGACCGTCTATCGAAAGGCGATGCAGTGAAGAGCGGAATTCACCCGGATTACGTCGAGACCTCGGTTACCTGCAGCTGCGGGAACCAGTTCAACACCAAGAGCACCAAGCAGACGGGGCAGATCAGCGTCGAGGTCTGCTCGAAGTGCCACCCGTTCTACACGGGCAAGCAGAAGATCCTCGACACCGGTGGTCGCGTCGCCCGTTTCGAGGCGCGCTACGGCAAGCGCAACCGCTAGCTGTCCGACCGGCGCCCGCACCCGACCTGGAATCAGGTTCGGGGCGGGCGCCGTTTTCGTGCATGCCGGCTCGAGGATCAGGAGAAGACCGTGGATATCGCCAGCCTTGCCGCGCTCGCCGATGAGCACGCCGAGCTCGAGCGCAAGCTCGCCGATCCCGAGGTGCACTCCGACCCGACCCTGGCGCGCAAGCTGTCCCGCCGGTACGCCGAGCTCGGCCCGGTGGTCAAGACGCTCAACGAACTGCGCGCGGTGCGCGAGGACCTGGAAACCGCCGAGGAACTCGCCGGTGAGGACGCCGCGTTCGCCGAGGAGGCCGAGGGCCTGCGCGAACGGGTCCCCGCGCTCGAGGCGAAGCTGACCCACCTGTTGCTGCCACGGGATCCGCACGACGCCTCCGATGTGCTCATGGAGATCAAATCCGGTGAGGGTGGTGAGGAATCCGCGCTGTTCGCGGGGGACCTGTTGCGGATGTACACGCGTTACGCGGAGCATCGCGGCTGGCGGGTCACCGTGCTCGGCGGGACCGACTCGGACCTCGGCGGCTACAAGGATGTGACGGTGAGCTTCGCGGGCCGGGGCGCCGATCCGGACGACGGGGTCTGGTCCTGGCTGAAGTTCGAGGGCGGGGTGCACCGGGTGCAGCGGGTCCCGGTGACCGAATCGCAGGGCCGGATCCACACCTCCGCGGCCGGGGTACTGGTGTTCCCCGAGGTCGAGGACGATGTCGAGGTCGAGGTGGACGAGAAGGACCTGCGCATCGACGTGTACCGGTCCTCGGGCAAGGGCGGTCAGGGCGTGAACACCACCGACTCGGCGGTGCGCATCACCCACCTGCCGACCGGGATCGTGGTCTCCTGCCAGAACGAGCGTTCGCAGTTGCAGAACAAGGCGCGGGCGATGCAGGTGCTCACCGCGCGGTTGCAGGCCGCAGCCGAGGAGAAGGCCGCGGAGCAGGCCTCGGACGCGCGCCGTTCGCAGATCCGCACCGTGGACCGGTCCGAGCGGGTGCGCACCTACAACTACCCGGAGAACCGCATCTCCGATCACCGGGTGAACTTCAAGGCCTACAACCTGGACCACGTGCTCGACGGCGAGCTCAACGCCGTGCTCAGCGCGCTGCGCGACGCCGACTCGGCCGAGCGGCTCGAGGCGGCGTCCCGCTCCTGATCAGCTCTCCGGCACCGCGATGCCGAGCTGGCCGAGAACGGCGCGCATCCGCTCGCGGAGTTCACGCTCGCTTGGCGGATCAGGGTGCATCAGCGCTGGGAACAGGGTCGCGCCGACCACGGTGTCCAGGATGAGTTCCGGATCGGTGTGCTCGGGAAGGCCGCCGAGTTCGATCGCGCGGCGCACGGCGGAATGCGCGAGCCGCCTGCGCGGTTGCAGATAGCCCTCCCAGAACGTGCGCAGGAGCTCGGGGTGGCTGGTGGCGGTGCCGATGAGCCTGGCGAGCAACCCGCGGGATTCGGATCGGCTGAGCAGCTCGGCGATGGCCTCGAACAGGCTGGTGATCGCCGCGTCGAGATCCTCGGGCTCGGTGTCCAGGAGCGGCTGGTAGAGCGCCGCATCGTCGATGTCTCGCGCCTGGTCGATGGCCGCGATGAGCAGCTGGTCCTTGTTCGGCCAGCGCCGGTAGACGGTCAGCCGGGCAACGCCTGCGCGTTTGGCGACCTGCTCGATGCTGGTGGCATCCGGGCCGTTCGCGATGAACATCTCCAGCGCGGCACGCAGGATCGCGCGGTCCGCGCCGGCATCTCGTGGGCGACCACGGGAACCGCCGTCGGTCACGGATGCGCTCCTTTCTCGGGACACAGTGCGGTATCCAACCAGTTGCCGAGTTCCGTGGCGCTGTCGCCGCGCCAGGCGAGGTGGGCGTCCGGGCGGATCAGGCAGATCTGGGGCAGCACACCGGTTTCCGGGTGGAGCAATGTGACATCGCCGAGTCGTTTGGTGGCCTCGCGCAGGTGTTCCTTTCCGGGTTCGCTGGTCAGCACCGCCCAGCCGGTGCCGAGCCGATCGTGCAGTGGCGCCGGGTTTCCCTCGGTGTCGCTGGTGCCAATGTTCGGCACCCGGTCTCCTGGCTGCGGGCCGTGCGGCGTGGTGCCTTGTCCGGCGAGCGGACCGCCGCGGTAGCGCACGTTCAACTGCGAAGCGGCACGCAGGAGACGGCGCTGGAGGGCCGGTAGGCGCAACAGCGGGGCGAGCATGGCGAACAGCCGCCTGCCCGTGGCCGATCCGGCGAAGCCGAGCTTGGTGCCGAAACTGGTCGCAGACAGTACGGTCTTCGCGACCGGTCGCCGTTCCGCTTGGTAGGTGTCGATCAGTGGTTCCCCGGCGCGCCCGGCGAGCACGAGCGCCAGCTTGAAAGCCAGGTTCTCCGCGTCGCCGATGCCCGTGTTCAGGCCCTGACCACCGAGCGGGGAGTGAATGTGTGCCGCGTCCCCGGCCAGCAGCACGCGCCCCTCCCGGTAGGTGTCGGCCAGCCTCCGGTTGAACCGGAACACCGAAGTCCACTCCACTGCTCGGATGCGCAGGTCCGGGAACCCGGCGCGCTCGGTGGCGAACCGGCCGAGCAGCTCGATGATCTCGGCTTCGCCCGGCTCCGTTTCCGGTTCGGCGTCGGTCGGCGCCATGAGCCGCCATAGATCGCCGTCCGGATGTGGCAGCGGCATCGCGACGAACTGGCCGCCGGGGCCGAGGAATGTCCCGAGGCCCGGCGGATCGGCGTGCACATCCGCGAGCAGGAACCGCTCGGGAAGCGGTGCGCCGGGGAACCGGATGTCGGTGCTCTTGCGGACCTGGCTGTGCGCACCATCGCAGCCGATCAGCCACTCGGCGCTGGCCCGTTCACCGGTTCCGAGGTCGGCGTGCACGCCAGCGCCATCCTGGGTCAGCCCGAGCAGCCGGGTGTTCCACTCGATCTCACCGCCGCGCGCGGCCAGCCGTTCGCGCAGCTGTGCCTCGACCTCGGTCTGCGGGATCCAGAGCATTCGCGGTTCGCCGGAATCGAGTGCGGCACCGACGTCGACGACCAGCTTGCTGTTCACGTGAATCGCCGTCTCCCGCACGTTGAGCGCGCGTTGTGGCAGCTCGCCGAGCGCGCCGAGGCGCTGGAGCACTTCCTGCCCGCGTGGTTGCAGGCCGAGGGCGCGCGAGGTGGTCGCCGGTCCGGGTGCAGTATCCACCACGCGCACCGCGATCCCGTTGGCGAGCAGCGCGCAGGCCGCGGTCAGCCCGGTCGGCCCCGCACCGACGATCAGCACTGCCATGATGACTCCTTTTATATACAGAACTGTACTGTTTACAAATTAACCCGAACCTGGAGATCCGGCAACGTCGCCGCGCCCGGCTGTTCTCGTCTCGCGGGTGGCCTCCGATGTCACGGCTACAGTGATGTCGTGACCCGACAACCCCTGCGGCTTGCCATCCTCGAGGCCGCGCGCATCCTGGCGGACGCGGGTGTGCCGAGCCCGCGCGTGGACGCCGAGGAACTGGCCGCGCATGTGCTCGGGGTGCGCAGGGACCGGCTCGCGCTCNCCCCGCTCGCCGATACCGGCGATATCGAGCGGTTGCGCAAACTCGTCGAACAGCGAGCCAAACGTATTCCGCTGCAACACATCCTCGGTACCGCGGCGATGGGTTCGATCGAGGTGGCGGTGGGCAACGGTGTTTTCGTTCCGCGCCCGGAGACCGAGCAGCTGCTCGACTGGGCGCTGCGCAGGATCGCCGAGGTCCCCCAGCCGCTGGTGTTCGACCTGTGCACCGGTTCGGGCGCGCTCGGGCTGGCCATCGCGCACGAGCGCCCGGACGCGCGGGTGTGTGCCCTCGAACTGGACAAGGTGGCGCTGGCCTGGGCCCGGCACAACGCCGATGCCTGTGCCGCGGAAGGGGACCGCAGGGTGGAACTGTACGCGGGCGATGTGTCCAACCCGCGGTTGTTCACGGAGTTCGACGGGATGGCGGACCTCGTGGTGTGCAACCCGCCCTACATTCCCGAGGGCGCCGAGCTCGATCCCGAGGTGCGCCACGATCCCACGCAGGCCTTGTTCGCCGGGGCCGACGGGCTCGAGGTGATCCGTTCGGTGGTGCGGGTGGCCGCGCGGCTGCTGCGCGAGGGCGGGGCGCTGGCCATCGAACACGACGACAGCAACGGGGACGGCGTCGCCGGGCTGCTCTCCGCACGCCGGGTACTCACCGAAGTCACTGGGCACACCGATCTGGCCGGTAAACCCCGGTTCGTGACGGCGATCCGGACCACGAGCACGTAACCTGGCCGGGTGGCACAACCCAGTCTGCTTGCGGTCAGTGATCTGCACATCGGGCACAAGGAGAACCGGCAGCTCTGCGAACAGATCCTCCCGCGCGATCGGAACGACTGGCTCATCGTCGCCGGGGATGTCGGCGAACGGATCTCGGATGTCGAATGGGCACTCGGCCTGCTCGCCGAGCGGTTCGCCGAGGTGATCTGGGTCCCCGGTAACCATGAGCTGTGGACGCATCCGAGCGAGGAGAGCGAACTGCGCGGACTCGCCCGGTACGAACGGCTTGTCGAGCTCTGCCGCGGGCTCGGCGTGCACACGCCCGAGGACCCCTTCCCGGTGTTCGAAGGGCTCACCGTCGCGCCGCTGTTCACCCTCTACGACTACAGCTTCCGTCCCCAGGGCGCGCGGGACAGTGAAGAGGGGCTGGCGATCGCGCACAAGGCGGGAGTGGTGTGCACCGACGAATATCTGCTGCACCCTGATCCCTATCCGAGCCGCGCGGAATGGTGCGCCGACCGGATCGAGTACTCCGAAAAACGCCTCGCCGAGATCGACGGCCCCACCGTGCTGGTGAACCACTGGCCGCTGGTGCGCGAACCCACGGATGTGTTGTGGTACCCCGAATTCGCGCAGTGGTGCGGAACAACCGAGAGCCGCGACTGGGCGCGCCGGTTCGATGCCCGCGCGGTGGTCTATGGGCACCTGCACATTCCGCGCACCATCACCGTGGACGGAGTGCCGCACGTCGAGGCCTCGCTCGGGTATCCACGCGAGTGGCGCCGCCACGGGATGCGCCCCGAGCTGTACGTGGACGTGTTCGATCCGGTCCGCCCCAACCTGGAAACGGTGGGCGCCCGGGTTTCCGGTTAGGGCTGTGCGCGTGAAGGGTCCATTCGCGCGGCCATCGCCATTATGGTACCATTAATGGTACCATAATGGCGATGTGTCCAGTGTTGCTTCGATCGTCGCCGCCATGCGGCGCGCACCGTCGAACGTGCGGTTCGCCGACGTGTGGAAGGTGTGCGTGCACTACTTCGGTATGCCGAGGCAGTCGGGTACATCGCATGCGGTGTTCCGGACCCCGTGGCCGGGCGATCCGCGGGTGAGTGTGCAGGACTTCCGCGGCCAGGCGAAGCCCTACCAGGTGAAGCAGGTGTTGCGGACGATCGAGCGATGGGAGGCAAAGGAGTGAGTGAGCCAAGGATCGACACCACCCACTACACCTACCGGGTGAGCTGGTCGGCCGAAGACGAGGAATACGTCGGGAGCTGTGTCGAGCTGCCTTCGCTTTCCTGGCTCGCCGATACCCAGCAGGGGGCACTTTCCGGGGTCGAGCAGGCGGTTGCCGAAGCGATCGAGGACATGCTCGCGACCGGTGAGGAGGTGCCGCCCCCGCTTGCCGAGCGACGCTATTCGGGCCGGTTCAACGTGCGGGTCCCGGAAAGCCTGCATCGGAGGCTGGCCATGGAGGCGGCCGAGCAGGACATCAGCTTGAACCGGTTGATCAGCGATCGGCTCTCCAATACCTGAGTTTCTAGGCGGGCATCCAGGAGCCGTCGAGTGCGATACCGGCGTCCGCGGCGATCCGATCGCGGGACTCCAGCAGCCGGGCGGACAGCGCGGCCAGGTCGGGGCCGAGCAGTCGTCCGCCGCGTTTGACCGCCCTGCCCGCGATGAACACGCTGTCCACGAGGCCGGGGTGACCGGCGGCGAGGATGGTGCCCGCCGGGTTGTTGACCGGGAAGATCGCGGGATCCTCGGCGTCGAGCAGAAGCAGGTCGGCGTCCTTGCCGACGGTGATGCTGCCGGTGCGGGCTTCGCGTCCGCATGCCCGGGCGCCGTCCACGGTGGCGAACTCGAGGAAGTCCCGTGCGCCGAGTGCGCCGTCGAGGCCGCGCTGGATGGCGCAGGCAGTCCGCATGGCGGCGAACATGTCGCCGCCCGCCGAGGCGCAGTCGTCGATGGACAGCGACGGGCGGATCCCGGCGGCGAGCATGCGCCCGGTCTCGGGCCAGCCGAAGCCCATTTTCGCCTCGACGTCCGGGCTGATGGACACCGAGCAGCCCGCATCGGCCAGCATCGCCACCTCCTCGTCGGGGATGCCGTTGGCATGTACGAAGGTGGTGCGCTCGTCGAGCAGTCCGCGCTCGCGCATCCCGTCGACGGGGCAGTGACCTTCGGGCCAGCCGAGGGTGGCGTGTACGTGCACGCTCACCCGCAACCCGAGTTTCCGCGCCAGTGCGATATCGGCGGCCGTGGTGTCCATTGTGGTCAGTTGTGGCCCGCGCAGGCCGAGCATCATCTGCTCGCCGGGCAATTCCGCGCGCACGCGCCGAATCTCGGGCCCGATGTCCGACTCGCCGCCGAGTCCCGCGCCATAACAGAAGATCGAGTGCCCGGGTGCCTCCTGTAGCGCCTCGATCGCGGCATCGGCGTTCTCGGCGGTGTCGGAGCAGTGGAACCAGTCGAGCATGGTCGTGACGCCCGAGTTGACCGCCTCGATCCGGCCGAGCAGATTGCCGAGATACACGTCCTCGGGCCGGTAGCGCGGTCGCAGCGTGCCGTGCATGCCCGCGCGGTACTGCTCGAACGTCCAGTCCGCGCCGATGCCCCGGAACGCGGTCTGCCAGGTGTGCCGGTGGGTGTCCACGAAACCGGGCAGCACGATCTTGCCCACGGCGTCCACGATCTCGGCGTCCGCGGCCCCGAGATCACCGGCGACCGCCGCGATCCGGCCGTCTTCGATGAGCACATCGCCGCGCGGGAGATCCCCGACGGCCGGATCCATGCTGACCACCGTGCCACCGCGCAGCACTGTCCTCATCGCGAACCCGCCTTCCCCTAGAGTTGACACGTCAACTCTAGGGTGTGCGAAGTTGATGCGTCAACTCGTTACGATCCCGTCATGGCGCAGACCGGCACACTGAAACCCGATGAGTGGGAGCTCTGGCAGCTCTGGACACACGCGTACCACTTGCTCGTCCGGGAACTCGACCGCGGCCTGCAGCGCGACTGCGGCATTTCGAAGGCCGAGTTCAGTGTGCTGATGGCGCTGTCGAGGGCGCCAGGCCGCGAGCTGAACGTCGCCGATCTCGTCGCCGAGCTCGACTGGGAGAAAAGCCGCGTTTCGCATCAGCTCACCCGGATGGAGAACCGGGGTTTCGTACAGCGCATCCAGCACGGGGCCACCGGCCGCCGCATCCGGGTCGGGCTGACCGGCACGGGCCAGCGCACCACGCAGAACGCCGTCCGTGCGCACGGCGCCAACATCCGCCGCTGCTTCTTCGACTCGCTCACCACTGAGCAGGCCGCGACCCTGCGGGCGTGGAGCGAGCAGGTCGTCGAGGGCATCGAACCGCGCCAGTAGTGGGTACCCCGCACGGCCGACGGCGCGCGGTGCGAGAATTCCGCGCATGAGTGCGGTTTATGACTGCTCCGTCCAAGAGACCAGGGAAGCGGGCATCGCGAGCGCGGCGAGCGTGCTCCGGTCCGGGCGGCTGGTCGTCTTCCCGACCGACACCGTCTATGGCATCGGCGCGGACGCGTTCAATCCGGATGCGGTGCGCTCCTTGCTTTCGGTGAAGGGGCGCGGGGGGAACATGCCCGCCTCGGTGCTCGTCGGTTCGTGGACGACCATCGACGGGCTGGTGCTCTCGGTCCCGGACATCGCGCGCTCGCTGATCGAGGCGTTCTGGCCCGGCGCGCTTTCCCTCATCCTGACCGCGGCGCCCTCGCTCGCCTGGGACCTGGGGGACACCCGCGGCACGGTGATGCTGCGCATGCCGCTGCATCCGGTCGCGATCGAGCTGCTGCGCGAGGTCGGGCCGATCGCGCAGTCGAGCGCCAACCGCACCGGTGTCGCGCCGGCCACCGATGTGGAGAACGCTCGCGATCAGCTCGGCGACGCCATCGGTGCCTATCTGGACGGTGGGCCGAGCGGGGAAGCGGTTCCCTCCACGATCATCGACCTCACCGGCGAGGATCCGCTGGTGCTGCGCGAAGGTGCGGTGAGCCTGGCCGAACTCGGCGAGGTGCTCGGTCACGGGGTCTCGGTGGCGCGGTAGCCTCGGGCCGTGAACGCAGGCGGCTTCGGGCTCGGTGTACCCGTCAAGGAGTTCACCCTCGTCGCGCTCACCACCGCGGTCGTCACACTGCTGCTGACCGGACTCGTCCGGTTGCTCGCGTTCAAGATCGGCGCGGTCGCGGTTCCCCGGGCACGCGATGTGCACGCCAAGCCGATGCCGCGAATGGGCGGCGTCGCCATGTACGGCGGGGTGTGCGCGGGCATGCTGCTCGCCCACCAGCTTCCGGTGCTGCGCCGGGCGTTCGACTACGCACTCGATCCGGAGGCGGTACTGGTCGGCGGCGGGCTGATCGTGCTCGTCGGAATGCTCGACGACCGCTTCGAACTCGATTCGCTCACCAAGGCGGCCGGGCAGATCGCCGCGGCCGGGGTGCTCGTGCTCTTCGGTGTGCAGTGGCTGATGTTCTGGGTGCCCTGGGGCGGGACCGGGCACGGTTCGGTGCTGGTGCTGGATCAGAACATGGGCGGGGTGCTGGTCATCCTGCTGACCTTCGCGCTGGTCAATGCGCTGAACTTCGTGGACGGGCTGGATGGTCTCGCCGCGGGGATCGGGCTGATCGCCGCGGTCGCGACGGGTGCGTTCGCCCTGGTGTTGCTCGCCAAGAACGGCGGCGATGTGAGCAGTTACCCGCCCGCGCTGATCGCGGCCACGCTCGCCGGGGCCTGCCTCGGCTTCCTCCCGCACAATTTCCAGCCCGCCAAGATCTTCATGGGTGACTCGGGCTCGATGCTGATCGGGCTGATGCTCGCGGCGGCGGCGACCTCGGCTTCGGGAAGGGTGAATTACCTGACCTTCGGCGCGGGGGACGCGGTCGGCCTGCTCTCCCCGCTGATCGTGGTCGTCGCGGTGCTGCTGATCCCGCTGCTGGACCTGATCATGGCCGTGATCCGTCGCGTCCGGAACGGCACGAGCTGGGCCAAACCAGACAAAATGCACCTGCATCACCGGCTGCTCGAGGTCGGCCATTCGCAGCGGCGTGCGGTGCTGTTGATCTATTTGTGGGCGGGTGTACTCGCGTTCGGCGCGGTCGCGCTCACCGTTTTCGATGTGTTCCTGGTGGCCGGGCTGATGGTGGTCTGCCTGCTCATCGCGCTGCTGGTGTCCGCGATTCCCCGGCTGCGTGCCAGCCGTGGCCGACACTCCGCGTAGACCCGCGTCACTGTGACCGAGCCGAAACCGACATACCGGTAACGCTCATCACCATTTTTGCAGGTAGGCAGCTCTAGATAGGGCCACCCGTCGGTGTGATAGCGTCACGGTTACACCCGCCTCGACGTGGGTCACGCCGGCCGTGGCAGCCGTCGATCTCTCTCTTTGATTGCGCTGTCCTCATGACCGACAAAGGAGCCGCACATGAGTGATACCCACTCAGAACCGACCAGGTAGTCCGGCTCCATGGCGTCCTCAGGACCAGGGCTCCGTGAACTGCTCGGGATGGGCAGCACGATAGCCGTGATGGTCGCCGGAGGGCTGGGTCTGGGAATGTTTCTGGACGGCCGTGTAGTAACTTCCCCTTTGTTCACGCTTGTCGGTCTCGGTGTCGGCGTACTCGCCGCATCCGTGTACCTGTACTCCATCGCCAAGAAGTTCTGGAAAGAGTGAGGTCGAAGCTTTGTCAGCGATTGGCTCCGCAGCACAGAACGTGCCTGCCGCGAAGCTGATCAGCCTGCGCCTGCCGCTGATCATCTGTTCCGTGCTCGCCGCGGGCGGCATCGTCGCGGGCGCCCTGCTCGACCACCTCGTGATGGGGATCCTGTTCGCCGTCGGCATGGGGATGGGGCTATATAACGCCCGGCTGATGCAGAAGCAGGTGCTGCGGGTGATTTCCGAGGAGAACCCGACCAAGCGTGCGATCGTCGGCTCCTCCACCCAGCGCCTGATCGTGTTGACGGTCATCGCGCTCGCCCTCGGCTTCTTCATGAAGCCTGACGGGCTCGGCGTGTTCGTCGGTCTTGCCGTGTTCCAGTTGGTCTTTATGGGCAACACGATGTTGCCGGTGATGAAGGAGTACCGCCGCCAGTGATTGATCGCGTCCATCAAGCCATGACTTCGACCCTTGCCGCGGATAGTCAGATCAAGGTCGGCGAGTACGGGCAGACCGAGGTTCTCGGCATCACGCTGAACATGACCACCATTCTCGGCACGCTCGTCGCGTCCGTCATTCTTCTCGCGGTCGGCTTCTTCGTGCGTGCGAAGCTCGTCGCGAGCGCGAATTCCGGCACCAAGGTGCCCGGTGGAACGCAGCTGTTCCTCGAGACGATCGTGAAACACTTCCGCGACCAGATCCACTCCTTCGTCGGGATCAAGGTCGCGCCGTTCCTGGTGCCGGTCTGTCTGGCACTGTTCCTGTTCATTCTTTCGGCCAACTGGCTGACCTTCCTGCCGATTCACCACTATCTGCCGCCGCCGAGCGCGGACGTGAACTTCGTCTACGCGCTCGCGCTGCTGATGTTCGTCTGGTGGCACGCGGCCGGTACGCGTAGGCACAAGGGCGTCGGCAAGCACGCGCTGCATGTGCTGAAGGGGCACTACGCTCCGTTCGCCCCGATGTGGGTCATCGAAGAGGTCGTGCACCTGCTCTCGCTGCCGCTGCGGCTTTTCGGGAACATGCTCGCCGGTGGAATCCTGGTCGCCCTGCTCGGCCTGCTCCCGGTCTACTTCAACTGGATCCCGATCGCCGGATGGAAGTTGTTCGACATGGCGATCGGACTACTCCAGGCGTATCTGTTCGTCTTGCTGACGATTTCGTACTTCAGTCAGGCAATGGAGGTTCACGACGAGGAACACTGACCTCTGTTCGCCTGGAAGATCAGAATTCTGATCCAGGATCAGTTACCGAGAAATTCCCCAAACTCCAGTTAGTTCAGTTCGAAGGAGCATCATGGCAGCAGATCAGACAGCCGACGCAATCCGCGCCGCCGGTGCCTACATCGGCGCCGGACTCGCCCTCGGTGGTGGCGCCGCGGGTGCGGCCGTCGCCGACGGTGTCGCCGGTGGTCAGCTCGTCGCGGGCGTTGCGCGTCAGCCTGAGGCGCAGGGCCGCATGTTCAGCCAGTTCATCATTTCGGCCGGTCTCGCGGAAGGGAACTACTTCATCGCGCTGGCACTCGCCGCCGTCATGATGTTCACCATGGCCGGCTGAGACAGATACCTCGCGGAGCAATATGCAGACCGAAACGCTCGCCGCCGGGAACAACATTCTGTTGCCCAATGCGACGTTTTTCGTCGAACTGATCATCTTCCTGATCGTTCTGTTGATCGTGTGGAAGGTGATCCTCCCGCCGATCACCAAGGCGCTCAAGCAGCGCGAGGACATGGTCAGCGAGACGACGGAGAACAACAAGAAGGCAGCAGAGGCGCTCAAGGCGGCCGAGGCCAAGTACACCGAGGCGCTCGCCGAAGCGCGTGCGGAATCCGGGCACATCCGGGAGGAAGCACGCGAGGAGGGCCGCAAGGTGCTCGAGGAGATGCGCGACCGCGCCAACGCCGAGGTCGCGCAGATCAATCAGCGCGGCGTCGAGCAGCTCGAGGCCGCACGTGCCGAGGTGGTCGACGAACTGCGCACCGAGGCAAGTGGTCTCTCCAGCCAGCTGGCGAGCCGGATCCTCGGCGAGCAGCCCAATGCCGAGCGCAGTGAAGGAGCTCGCTGATGGACGCCGCGCAAATCGGCGAGATCATCGCCTTCGTACTGATGATCATCGTGATCTGGTGGAAGGTGGTTCCGCCGGTCAAGAAGATGATGACCAAGCAGAAGGACGCCATCGCGCACCAGATCAGCGAGAGTGAAAAGGCCAAGGAGGCACTCGCCGAGGCCGAACGCAAGCACGCGGACGCGGTGAACGAGGCCCGGGTCGAGGCGGCGAAGATCCGGGACAACGCCCGGGCCGACGCCCAGCGCATCACCGAGGAGATGCAGGCACAGGCCGAGTCCGAGGTCACGCGGATCAAGCAGCGTGGCGAGGAGCAGCTGGCCATGCTGCGCCAGCAGACGCTGCGCCAGCTCCGCGGTGAGCTCGGCCTCGACTCGCACCAGGGCGCGGAGCAGCTGGTGCGCGCGCACCTCGCGGACCCGGCGAAACAGCAGGCGAGCGTGGACCGCTTTATCGAGGAGCTCGAAGGCATGGCCAGCAAGCCGGAGCGAGCCAGTGTCGGGGGTGAGGCGTGATGGAAGGTGCCGCGACAAGGGAATCGCTGGCCAGTCTCGGCGACCGCTTCGAGGAGATCGTGGCCGGTTGCGATCAGCCGACGCTGGACACCCTCGGTGCTGAGCTCTCCGCGGTGGCCGGGCTGCTCGACAACGAAGCCATGCTGCGCAAGCACCTGTCCGAGGCAAGCTCGACCGACGAGGCCAAGCAGGGCCTCATCGATCAGCTGCTCGCCGGAAAGGTGAGCGAGCCGACCCTGGAACTGCTGCGGGCCGCGGTGAGCGAACGCTGGTCCCGGGTACGGGATCTGGTGAACGCGATCGAGAGGTTCGCCAGGCTCGCCGTACTGCACTCCGCGGAGCGTGCCGGTGTCACGGCGGAAGTCGAGGACGAACTGTTCCGCTTCGGCCGGGTACTCGCCGGTGAGGGCAGGCTGACCACGCTGCTCTCCGATGAGCAGGCGGACGCCGACGCACGGGTGCGGCTGCTCGGTGGCCTCACGGAGGCGAAGGTCCGTCCGCAGACCGAAGCGCTGCTCGCGCAGGCCGTGCGGGTGCCGCGCGGGCGGATGCTCGACGTGACCGTCGAAGGGCTCGCGGAACTCGCGGCGGCGCGGCGCCAGGAGATCGTCGCGCACGTCATCACCGCCGCCCCGCTCACCGAAGCCCAGCGCGGACGGCTCTCCCAGGTGCTCGCCAGCATCTACGATCGCGCCGTCTCGCTGCAGGTCGAGGTGGACGAGCACGTCCTCGGCGGCCTTGTGGTCCGCGTCGGGGACGAAGTGATCGACGGAAGCATCGCAAGCAAGCTGGCCCGCGCCAAGCAAGACCTACCACACTGAAAGACAGGAACCCTACTATGGCCGAGCTGACGATCTCCTCGAACGAGATCAAGAGCGCGATCGAGAACTACGTTTCGACTTTCCACACCGCGACCTCGCGCGAAGAGGTCGGCGTCGTCACCAGCACCGGCGACGGCATCGCGAACGTCGAGGGCATCCCTTCGGCGATGACCAACGAGCTGCTCGAGTTCGAAGGCGGCGTGCTCGGCCTCGCGCTCAACCTCGAAGAGCGCGTGATCGGCGCGGTCATCCTCGGTGACTACGAGCACATCGAGGAAGGTCAGCAGGTCAAGCGCACCGGCCGGGTGCTCTCGGTCCCGGTCGGGGACAACTTCCTCGGCCGCGTGGTGGACCCGCTCGGCAACCCGGTGGACGGCCTCGGCGACATCCAGTCGGAGACCACTCGCGCGCTCGAGCTCCAGGCCCCCTCGGTCATCCAGCGCCAGCCGGTCAAGGAGCCGCTGCAGACCGGGATCAAGGCGATCGACTCGCAGACCCCGATCGGCCGCGGCCAGCGTCAGCTGATCATCGGTGACCGCAAGACCGGTAAGACCGCGGTCGCGGTGGACACCATCCTGAACCAGAAGCAGTACTGGGCGACCGGTGACCCGGACCAGCAGGTGCGCTGCATCTACGTGGCGATCGGGCAGAAGGGTTCCACGATCGCCAAGGTGCGCCAGACCCTCGAAGAGGCCGGCGCGCTGGAGTACACCACGATCATCTCCGCGCCCGCCTCGGACTCGGCCGGGTTCAAGTACATCGCCCCGTACACCGGTTCGGCCATCGGCCAGCACTGGATGTACAACGGCAAGCACGTGCTGATCGTGTTCGACGACCTGTCCAAGCAGGCCGAGGCCTACCGCGCGGTCTCGCTGCTGCTGCGCCGCCCGCCGGGCCGTGAGGCGTACCCGGGTGACATCTTCTACCTGCACTCCCGCCTGCTCGAGCGCTGCGCCAAGCTCTCCGACGAGCTGGGTGGCGGTTCGATGACCGGTCTGCCGATCATCGAGACCAAGGCGAACGACATCTCGGCGTACGTGCCCACGAACGTCATCTCGATCACCGACGGGCAGTGCTTCCTGGAAACGGAACTGTTCAACCAGGGTGTCCGCCCGGCCATCAACACCGGTGTCTCGGTCTCCCGTGTCGGTGGTTCCGCACAGACCAGGGCGATGCGCACGGTCGGTGGTTCGCTGCGACTGGAACTGTCCCAGTACCGCGAACTGCAGGCGTTCTCGGCGTTCGCCTCCGACCTCGACGCCGCTTCCAAGGCGCAGCTCGAGCGTGGTTCCCGGCTTGTCGAACTGCTCAAGCAGCCGGAGGCCTCGCCGCTGTCCATGGAAGAGCAGGTCGTGGCGATCTTCCTGGGCACCTACGGGCACCTGGACTCCGTTCCGGCCCCGGATGTGCAGCGCTTCCAGTCGGAGTTCCTCTCCCACCTGCGCGGCACCGAGTCCGGACTGCTCACCGAGATCCGGGAGTCCAAGAAGTTCTCGGACGAGACGGAGGAACGGCTCACCGAGCTGGTGAACGAGTTCAAGAAGGGCTTCGCCGCGTCGGACGGCAGCTCGGTGGTGAACGACGCCGAGGCCGAGGCGCTGGACGCCGAGGAAGTCGGCCAGGAGTCGGTGAAGGTCAACAAGCCAGCTCCGAAGAAGAACTAGGGCGGGTTTTCGCAGATGCCAGCACAGTTACGCGTCCTGCGGCGACGGATCCGCAGTGCGGGTTCGATCAAGAAGATCACCAAGGCGCAGGAACTGATCGCCACCTCGCGTATCGCGCGGGCCCAGGCGAACGTGCGCGCGGCGCGGCCGTACGCGGAGGAGATCACCAGGGTCCTCTCCGCGCTCGCCACGGCCTCGGCGCTCAAGCACCCGCTGCTCGTCGAGCGGGAGACTCCGCGGCGGGCGGGGATTCTCGTCGTCACCGCGGACCGCGGGCTCTGCGGCGGGTACAACGCCAACGTCCTCCGGCAGACCGAAGAGCTCATCTCCCTGCTCCGCGAACAGGGTAAAGAGCCGGTGCTCTACGCGATCGGCCGGCGCGGGGTCAGCTACTTCAACTTCCGTGGCCGCGAGCTCGCGGGCCAGTGGACCGGGTTCTCCGAACAGCCGCGCTACGAGAACGCCTCCGAGGTCGCCGAGACCCTGGTCGCCGCGTTCACTGCGGGAGCGGACGACACGGCGGAAGGGCCCGGCGCGGACGGTGTGCTCGGAGTCGACGAGCTGCACATCGTCTACACCGAGTTCAAGTCCATGGTCTCCCAGGTCGCGACCGCGCACCGGATGGCCCCGCTCGAGGTCGAGTACTCCGAGAACGAGGAACCGGTCGAGAACATCAGCTATGAGTTCGAGCCGGACCCGGAGGAACTGTTCGACGTACTGCTGCCGAAGTACATCGGCACCCGGATTTTCGCCGCTCTGCTCGAGTCGGCGGCATCCGAGTCGGCCTCCCGTCAGCGCGCCATGAAGGCGGCGACGGACAATGCCGACGAGCTGATCCGTAGCCTGAACTTGCAGGCGAACGGAGCACGCCAGGCCCAGATCACCCAGGAGATCAGCGAGATCGTCGGCGGCGTTGACGCGCTCGCCGCTGCAGGAGATGAGTGATAATGAGCGCAACCGCAGCAACAGCCCAGCCCACCCAAGAGACGCAGGTGCACGGCCGCGTCGTCCGGGTCACCGGCCCGGTCGTCGACGTGGAGTTCCCGCGTGGCTCCGTCCCTGAGCTGTACAACGCGCTGAACGTGGACATCACGTTCCAGGAGATGGCCAAGACACTGACCCTCGAGGTCGCCCAGCACCTCGGCGACAACGTCGTGCGCACCATCTCCATGCAGCCCACCGACGGGCTGGTGCGCGGCGTCGACGTGCGGAACACCGGCAAGTCGATCTCGGTCCCGGTCGGGGACGGGGTCAAGGGCCACGTGTTCAACGCGCTCGGCCAGTGCCTCGACTCGCCCGGCTACGGCTCGGACTTCGAGCAGTGGTCGATCCACCGCAAGCCGCCGGCGTTCGACCAGCTCGAGGGCCGCACCGAGATGCTGGAGACCGGCCTCAAGGTCGTCGACCTGCTCACCCCCTACGTGCGTGGTGGCAAGATCGCCCTGTTCGGTGGTGCCGGTGTGGGCAAGACGGTGCTCATCCAGGAGATGATCAACCGTGTCGCCCGCAACTTCGCCGGTACCTCGGTGTTCGCCGGTGTCGGTGAGCGCACCCGTGAGGGCAACGACCTCTGGCTCGAGCTCGAGGACGCGGGCGTGCTCAAGGACACCGCGCTGGTGTTCGGCCAGATGGACGAGCCGCCGGGCACCCGTATGCGCGTGGCGCTGTCCGGGCTGACCATGGCGGAGTACTTCCGCGATGTGAAGCAGCAGGACGTGCTGCTGTTCATCGACAACATCTTCCGGTTCACCCAGGCGGGCCAGGAAGTCTCCACGCTGCTCGGCCGCATGCCGTCCGCGGTGGGGTACCAGCCGACGCTCGCCGACGAAATGGGTGAGCTGCAGGAACGGATCACCTCGACCCGTGGCCGCTCGATCACCTCCATGCAGGCGGTCTATGTGCCCGCGGACGACTACACCGATCCGGCCCCGGCGACCACCTTCGCGCACCTGGACGCCACCACAGAGCTTTCCCGTGCGGTGTTCTCCAAGGGTATCTTCCCCGCGGTGGACCCGCTGGCCTCTTCCTCCACGATCCTGGAGCCCTCGATCGTCGGCGAGGAGCATTACCGGGTCGCCCAGGAAGTCATCCGGATCCTGCAGAAGTACCAGGACCTGCAGGACATCATCGCCATCCTCGGTATCGACGAGCTCGGCGAAGAGGACAAGCAGACGGTGTACCGGGCACGGCGCATCGAGCGGTTCCTCTCGCAGAACATGATGGCCGCGGAACAGTTCACCGGCCAGCCCGGTTCCTCGGTTCCGCTCAAGGAGACCGTCGAGGCGTTCGACAAGCTCACCAAAGGCGAGTTCGATCACCTCCCGGAGCAGGCGTTCTTCCTCATCGGCGGTCTCGAAGACCTCGAGAAGAAGGCCAAGGAGCTCGGCGCCAAGTTCTGATTCCCTCGGTGGCCGGGCGGGACAGCCCCTGTCCGGCCACCTCCGGGGGGCGCGCACCCGCGAATCCCCTCGATCGCTTAGACTTTTCCGAACATATCGTTGAAGGAGCTCCCATCGTGGCAGAGATGGACGTCCAGCTGGTCGCCGTCGAGCGCAGCGTCTGGTCCGGAAGGGCCACGTCGGTGTTCGCGCGCACGACCGAGGGCGAAATCGGCATTCTGCCCAACCACATCCCGCTGCTCGGCGCGCTCACCGATGTCGAGGTCGTGCGCATCGACTCGGTCGATGAGGGCCAGCTCTACTTCGTGGTCTACGGAGGGTTCCTCTCGGTAGGCAAGGACAGGGTCTCCGTGCTGGCCGAGAGCGTCGAACTGCGCGACGAGATCGACGTCGACGCGGCGCGCTCGGATCTCGACTCCGCCGACGAACACACCGCGAAGCGCGCCAAAGCACGGCTTCGCGCCGCTGGACAACCGGCCTAGGCGCGGGGCAGCCAGTGGACCTGACTTCGCTCATCGCGCTCGGTCTGCTGGTAATCCTGCTCGTGCTGCTCGCACTTGCCTGGCGGCGGGTTCGGGTGGTCCGCGAGGGCGGTATCCATGTCGCACTGCGTACCAGGGTGGACGGCACCGGCCGCGGCTGGAAACTCGGCATCGGCCACTACCGCGGGGACAGCTTCGAGTGGTATCGCGTGCTCGGTCTCAACTCCAAACCCGACCGGGTCATCGCCCGCAACGACCTCGAGATCGCCGAGCGCCGCGAACCACTGCTCCCCGAGACCTACGCCATGCCCGCGGGTGCGAGCGTGCTGCGCTGCCATGCGGGTGCCCTCGAGGTGGAGCTCGCCATGGGAACCGATGCCATGACCGGGTTCCTCTCCTGGCTGGAGAGCGCACCGCCCTCGCGCAACTTCCCGCACGCGTCCTGACGGAGGCTCGCACTAGCTCGGCCATGGGGGCACCGCCGCTGCCGGGCGTGCCGATTCATACCAGGCGGCCAGCGCGAGCACCCCGGCGTCGTCGAAGCGCCTGCCGGACAGTTGCAGCCCGATCGGCGCACCGTCCCCGGTGAATCCGCAGTTGAGCGAGATCGCGGGTTGCTCGGACATGTTGTACGGGCAGGTGAACGCGATGTGCTCGAGCGAGGCTTCGACGCGGTTGTCCGGGGCGGCGTGTTCGGCGGGGAATGCGGCGACCGGGGCGACGGGGGAGAGTACGTAGTCGAAGGGCTGGGTGGCTTCCACGGTGGCCCGGCGAATGTCCAGGGTGCGGTTGAACGCGCGCAGGACGGCGGTACCGGGGATATCGGCGCCGAGCCGGGACCAGTCGGCGATGAACCCGAGCACGGCGGCCTGTTGCGCACCGGTGTACCGGGAGAACTCCTCCCAGGCGCGCACCCGCCAGAACAGGGTGAGGTCATCGAGCATGGCGCGGGTGAAAAACGGATCGAGCGGTTCCACGATCGCGCCCGCTCCGGCGAAGGTCTCGGCGGCTGCGGTCACCGCGCGGGTGATCGCCTCGGGCACCGCGAGCCCGCACCCGGCATCGAGGAGCAGGCCGATCCGCAGTCCGCGCGGGTCTCCTGCGCCGGTCCGCAACGGCTCGTAGGGCAGGCTCATGTGGTCGCGGTGGTCGGGCAGGGACAGCACCTCGAGCAGCCGGACGGCATCGGCGAGGGTTCGGCTGATCGGCCCGGCCGCCCGGCCGGGATAGGGCGGATCGATGGGCACCCGGCCGAGGCTCGGTTTGTGCCCCACGGTCGCGGTCCACGCTGCGGGCAACCGGATCGAACCGCCGATATCGGTGCCCACATGCGCCGGGCCGTACCCCGCGGCGGCCGCCGCTGCCGCACCGGAACTGGAACCGCCGGGATTCGTGCGGATGTCCCACGGATTCCGCGTTGTCGGGTGCACGCTGGAGATCCCGGAGGACAGCATGCCGAAATCGGGCATCGTGGTCTTGCCGAAGATCACCGCGCCCGCCTCTTTCAACCGAGCGGCCGGCGGTGCGTCCACTGTGGACGGATGCTGCGGGCTGGCCGCGGTTCCGCCGGCCATGGGCGCGCCGCGCAGTGCGATGTTGTCCTTCACGGTCGCCGGAACCCCGTCCAGCGGGCCGAGCTGGTCCCCGTGCCGCCAGCGGAGTTCGCTCTCTCGCGCCGCTTCGCGTGCGGTGCCGAAATCCTCGTGGTACAGCGCGTGGATGCGCGGTTCGGTCGCCTCGACCCGTTCCCGTACCGCCTCGAGCGCTTCGATGGGGGAGAGTTCCCCACCGGAATAGGCTTTGTGCAGTCCTTCGATGCTCAGATCCGCCGGGTTCATGTCAGAGCCTCGGCTCGAACCGGCCGTCGATGGCGGTCCACCCGCCCTCGACGTAGTGCAGTCCGCCGGTGACATAGGAACCGGCATCCGAGGCGAGATAGAGCACGGTGCCCACGATCTCCTCCGGTTTTCCCCAGCGCCGCAGCGCGGTTTTGTCCGCGTACGCGGAGTACCACTCGGGATCGTCCTTGATCTGTTCGGTGAGCGGGGTTTCGAAAGGTCCCGGGGCGACGGCGTTCACCCGCACCCCGCCCGGCCCGAACTCCGCGGCAGCGGCCCTGGCCAGCTGTGCGACCCCGGCTTTGGTCGCCGCGTACACGCCCTGGCCCGGTTCGACGAACTGCGCGCGGAAGCTGGAGAACACGATGATGCTGCCCCTTCCGCGTTCGTGCATGCGCGCGCCGAACTCGCGGATCAGCCGGAAAGTGCCACGCAGATTGACATCGATGACCCGGTCGAACTCCTCGTCCGTGGTGTCGGCGAGCCGCTTGCGCACATTGATTCCCGGTGTCACGACAAGGATTTCGGCCTCCGCCTCTTCTTCGGCGGCCCGGGCGATGTCCGCGGCCGAACCCACATCGAGCGACCGGGCGCGGGCGCCGAGCTCGGTGGCCGCGCTCTCCGCACCGGCGAGATCCTTGTCCGCGACCACGACCTCGGCCCCGTGGGCGGCGAGCCCGGCCGCGCTCGCGCGACCGAGCCCGCTGGCGCCGCCGACCACCACGGCCAGCCTTCCGTCCACAGTGAACAGACGACTCAGATCCGTTGCCATGCCTGCCTCCTTGTCACTGTTTCAAGGTCACGCTCTCCGGCTGGGCGAGCAGCTCCGGTGGGGTGTTCGCGGGGCGGATCGCGGTCACCGCGAGCACCACGAGCAGGTTCGCGGCCAGGCCGAGCAGCCCGGCATTGATCCCGGCGACCGGGTCGTTCCCGGTGAACACGAGCACGCAGGTGAACACGACCCCGACGGTGAGCCCGGAAACCGTTGCGGTGGCCGACATCCGGCGCCACAGCAGGGCGAGCAGTACCGCGGGAAGTAGTTGCGCGAGGCCTTCATAGGACACGACGGACAGCCGCACGAGCGCATTCGGCCAGATATAGGTCAGCAGCAGCGCGATGGCTCCGGCGAGGAAGGCGACCAGCTGGGCGAGCGGGCGCTGCCGGTTCGCGGTCCTCGGATGTGCGCCGAGAATCGAGCGGGCCCACATGGTCCCGATCACCAGCATGAACACCGCCATCGGCACGATCGCGGAGAGTGTTCCGGCCACCCCGAGCAGGCCGAGCAGCCAGGACGGCAGTACCTCGGCGGCCATCCTGAACAGCGACAGGTCGGAGTTGCCCAGCCCGGGAACGGCGAGGCTGGCGGCGAATCCGAGCAGGATCGGAATGAACAGCAGTATCTGGTAGAACGGCATGAAGATGGCGTTGCGCCGGACCACCTGCGGGTTCGCCGCGGCCAGTGAACCGGCGACGGTGGTCGGGAAGATCGCGATCACCACGCCGTTGAGCACGCTGGTGGACACGAACCAGCCGATGCCGAGTCCGGTGTCGCCGTGTCCGGGCAGGGTCAGCCACTGCGCCCGGTGTTCGGTGATCGTGGCGAACATCTGCCCGTAGCCGTCGAAGAAGTGCAGTGGCACGATCACGAAGATCACCACCATCAGCACGACCACGAGCAGATCCTTGAGCACCGAGACCCATGCGCTGCCACGGAGCCCGCTCACCACGAGGAATGCTTCGGTGATCAGGAAAGCGAGGAAGTAGGCGAGCCCGAGCCCGATCGCGCCGTAGCTGACCTCGGCGACGACCACGCCCATCCCGGTGATCTGCACCTGGATGTAGGGGAGCAGGAAAACCGTTGCCAGCACGGCGATCCCGGCGCCGAGCGCGGGGCTGGCGAAGCGGTGCGCCACGATATCGCTGATGTTGTGCAGCCCGTTGCGGTGCGCGTAGGTCCACAACAGCGGCCCGACGACGTAGCCGACCGCGAACCCGATCGCCAGATAGGCCACCAGGTAGAAGATCGGGACACCCTTGTCGTAGCTCCAGCCCGCGGCGCCGAGGAAACTGAAACTCGTATACGTTTCCCCGGCCATCAGCACCCACACGAACAGCGTGCCGAAGCTGCGCCCGCCGACCGACCACTCGGTGAGCGCCTTCCGGTCCCGCCCGCGCGCCGAGTACAACCCGAGCGCGACCGCGAGAACCAGGAAGGCGGCGAGGATCCCGATCGAGACCGCGGCGTTCACTGGCGTTGCTTCCGGTTCGCCCGCCACACCGGATCGCCGCGCGCGGCGAGCCAGATGAACAGCGGCGTCGCCACGGTCGAGACCAGCATCCAGAACATCAGGAACGGCATGCCGAGCACCAGCGGATGGATCCGGTTCACGAACGGCAGTGCGCCGAGGTAGAGCACCGCGGGACCGAGCAGCCACCACAGTGAGGCCCTGCCGCGAAACACAGCGGTCACCTCCTCGCTCTGGTCTGCTGGTCCGACCAGCTCGCCCTCGACAGGTATCGTGGCACCGTGGGTGAACGCGGTCAAGGGGCCAGATTCGCGCCGATCGAGCGCAGGCGCGCCTATGAACAGGTGGTCGAGCGCATCGAACAGGCGGTGTTCTCCGGTGCGCTCACGCCCGGGGAGCGGCTGCCGAGCGAACGGGAGCTGATGGGCCAGTTCGCGGTGAGCCGGTCCACCGTGCGCGAGGCGCTTCGCGTGCTGGAGAGCAACGGAATGGTGCGCTCGAGCCCGCGCGATCCGCGGGGGCCGGTGATCCTGCCGTTCTCCCCGGCGCACCTGCACAAGTCCGTGACTCGGCTGGCTTCGGTGACCGAGCTGAGCCTCGCCGAACTGCTGCAGTTCCGCATGATGCTCGAGGGCTCGGCCAGCTTCCTTGCGACGAACCGGCTCGCGGCCGGTCAGGCAACGGCGGAGCAACTGGCCGAGATCGAGGCCGCGATGGACGATATGCGCGCGGCCGAGGGGCGGATCGAATTCGGGCGTGCCGATCTCGCTTTTCACGACGCGGTCGCGCGCGCCAGCGGGAACTCGCTGGTCCAGGTGTGCACGCACGCCGTGCACACCGTGGTGCTCGGGATCATCGAGGACAAGCTCGACAAGGCAGAGGACTACGCGCGGATCGCCGAACGCACCCTCGGGCATCACGAGCAGTTGATCGAGGCGATCCGCTCCGGTCAGGGCGGCGTGGCGAGCCGGATCGCGCGCGCCAGTCTCTGTGATTACTACGCCGAGTACCTGCCGGAGGCCGAACGGGAGCTGCTGCGGACCTTCGCGCAGGGCAGCTGATCGGCTATTTCACGCAGGGCACCCCACCGCCGCTGAGCGAGTCCGCGGAGTCGGCGGCCGAACCCCCGGAACTGTTCGACTCGCTCTTCGACGGTGCGCCGTCATCGGCCTGCAGGCTGTTCGGAAGCTGGAACGCGGTGCCGAGCACGGCACGCAGTTGGCCCGCGGGCACACTCGCGTCCTGTTTGGTCGCGGCCCCGCCGAGAGTGTCGGCGAGCTGTTTGGCCGCATCGGACTGCCCGGACGGGTATTCCACGACCGTACTCGAGCGATTGCTCGAGGCGTTGGTCGCTTCGCCGCGTTGATATCCTTTCGTGCTGAGCGCCTGGCCGACCGTCGCGGCGAGCCCGGTGCGCCCGTTGGCGTTGACCACATCCACGCTCGGTTTGGGTGCCGGGGCCTGCTGTTTCTGTTGCGGGGCGGGCGGTTCCGGCTGCTTCGGGCTGAGCAGTTCCTTGGTCATCGCCTGGATCTTGTCCTTGTCGACGAAGTTGACCGCGTCCCCGTTCGGGGCTTTGCCGAAGTGGTCGATGGGCAGCGTGACGAACTTGATCTTGCCACTGCTGAGGTTGGTCGCCTGGCTCGCGAGGTTGGCCAGGTCCAGGCCCGAATCGATGGCGATGTTCTGCTTGGCCACGTCGATCAGGCCCTGCAGCTTCGACGGGTTGGTCATCGTGCCCGACTGGTTGAGCTGGTGCGAGAGCGAGGAGATGAACGCCTGCTGGCGGCGCTCCCGGTCCAGATCGGTGAAGTTGAGTGAGGGGTGCACATTGTCGCGGCGCTGCCGGACGAAGGCCACTGCCTGCTTGGCGTTGATCTGCTGTGCCCCCTTGCGGAAGTTCGCGCCGGAGTAGCTGTCCTGGGTCGGCTGCTTCACACACACCTTGATCGGCTGCACGACCTGTGCCACCTGGAAGAACGAGGCCAGGGTCACCTCGACGAAGTGGTCGACCGGTACTCCGTCGAGAAACTGGCGCACCGTGTCGATCTCCATTTTGCGGCCGGCGTCCCTGCTGCGCTGCTCCAGGTCGGCCCGGTCGGTGATGCCCTGGGTGACCAGCTTCTTGTGCTCCTGGTCGAAAGCGAGCCCGTAGGCCTGCTTGATCTTGCCGGAGCACTGCTCGTCCGGGCAGCCGGGGAACTTCACATAGTCATCGCGGGGGATCGAGATCGAGGTCGCCTGGCTCCCGTCCGCGGGCACGTGCAGCAACATCAGCACGTTCGAGTTGTACCCGCCGTTGTCCTGGTCGCCCGCGTGCAGCGCGGCGTACATGCTTTTCGGTAGCGGATTGCCCTGCTCGTCCAGCCTGCTGTCCAGGCCCATGAGTAGAATGTTCATGTCCCCGTCCAGCGAGGTCTGCTCGCCGCTGAGCGCGCCGGACCGGTTGAGTCCCTGCAGCTGGGCCCATGCATATCCGGTGACCGCGAGTACAACCACCGAGAGCACGATCACGGCCGTCCGCGTCGCCAGCACAGCTCGACGCACCCCGAAAACCTCCTCATCGCATGCTTGCCCCGCCACGTGAAGGACGTGTCAGGGTGCGTCCGGGTTGCCAGAATAGAACGATGACTGTAATCGCGGCGTGACATGAACCGCCGACAGCCCCGCAGAGAAAACTCTGCGAAGTCAGCCGCGCTCGCCGCCCGGCTTCCAGAGCACATCCCCGCCCGGGTTCGCCATCCGGCAGAAGATGAACAGCAGATCGGAAAGCCGGTTCAGGTACTTGGCGGTCAGCACATTGGTGCGCTCCGGGTCGGCGTCGAGCACTGCCCAGGCGCTGCGCTCGGCACGGCGGGTGACGGTGCGCGCGACGTGCAACAGGGCCGCGGCCGGGGTGCCGCCGGGCAGGATGAACGAGTCCAGCTTGCCGAGCTCCGGGTTGAACTCATCGCACCACGCCTCGAGGCGGTCGATGTACTCCTCGGTCACCCGCAGGCGGGAGATCCCGCTCTCCTCGATGATCGGAGCGGAGAGATCCGCGCCGAGATCGAACATGTCGTTCTGGATGTAGCGCAGTACCGCGGCGATGCGTTCCTCCGGCGCGCCGAGGCTGAGCACCACGCCGATCGCCGCGTTCGCCTCCTCGGTGTCGGCGTAGGCGGCAAGCCGTCCGTCGGTTTTCGGCACCCGGGAGAAGTCACCGAGCCCGCTGGTACCGTCGTCGCCGGTTCGCGTATAAATCTTGGTCAGGTGTACGGCCATGCCGTCAACCTTACGGTCGCATCACGCGTCTCACCAATGGTCGGGATTTGCCAGGAACAGGAGCGACGGACATCGTGAGTGAACATTTCCGGGTACGTGGTGGCGCCCGGCTGCGGGGTGCGGTCGATGTGGTCGGCGCGAAGAACAGCGTGCTGAAACTGATGGCGGCCGCGCTGCTCGCCGAAGGAACGACGACGCTGACCAACTGCCCGGAAATCCTCGACGTGCCCTACATGGCCGAGGTGTTGTGCAGCCTCGGCTGCACGGTGGACATCGACGGGGACACCATCGCGATCACCACCCCGACCGAACTCTCGCACCGACCGGACGGGGAGTCCATGCGCAAACTCCGCGCCTCGGTGTGCGTGCTGGGCCCGCTTGTCGGCCGCTGCAAGCGCGCGGTCGTCGCGCTGCCCGGCGGGGACGCGATCGGTTCACGCCCGCTGGACATGCACCAGAGCGGGCTGCGCCAGCTCGGTGCGCACAGCGATATCGAGCACGGTTGCGTTGTCGCCGAGGCGGAGAACCTGCACGGCGCCCAGATCTGGCTGGACTTCCCGAGCATGGGCGCCACGGAGAACATCCTCATGGCCGCGGTGCTCGCCGAAGGCACCACGGTGATCGACAACGCCGCGCGGGAACCCGAGATCAGCGATCTGTGCACGCTGCTGACCCAGATGGGCGCGAAGATCGAGGGTGCGGGCACCTCCACCCTCACCGTGCACGGCGTCGAAGCGCTCGTTCCGGCCGAACACGAGGTCATCGGCGATCGCATCGTCGGCGCCACCTGGGCGTTCGCCGCGGCGACCACCCGGGGGGACATCACCGTGCGCGGGGTGGACCCGCATCACCTCGACCTGGTGCTGGAGAAACTGCGCATCGCGGGCGCCGAGGTCACCTTCGGGGAGCGGGAATTCCGGGTCGTGCAGCCGGAACGGCCCAAGGCGGTCGACTTCGTCACGCTGCCCTATCCCGGGTTCGCCACCGATCTGCAGCCCTTCGCGATCACGCTCGCCTCGGTCGCCGAGGGCACCTCGATGATCACCGAGAACCTTTTCGAATCCCGGTTCCGGTTCATCGAGGAGATGATGCGGCTCGGCGCCGATGCGCGCACCGACGGGCATCACGCCGTCATCCGCGGCATCGAGCAACTGTCCAGCGCGCCCGTCTGGGCCTCCGACATCCGCGCGGGTGTCGGGCTCGTGCTCGCCGGGCTCTGCGCCGACGGGGACACCGAGGTGTGGGACGTGTTCCATATCGACCGCGGTTACCCGAAATTCGTGGAGAACATGACCGCGCTCGGTGCGGATGTCGCGCGGGTGAACGCCTAGCGCGACTCGGTCAGCGCGGGAAGGCGGCGGTGAAGTGCGCGCCGCCGAGGCCCGACCCGGCGCGCGGGGGTTCGGCGCGCAGCGTGCCACCGTGTGCCTCGGCGATCTCCCGTGCGATGGCCAGCCCGAGGCCGGTGCCGCCCGCTTCGGCGTTGCGTGCCGTGTCCAGCCGGGCGAACCGTTCGAAGATGCGTTCCCGCTGATCCGCCGGGATTCCGGGACCGTCATCGAGGACGTCCAGCCGCACGCCGTGGTCCCGTACCCTCAGTCGGACCCGCACGGTGCTCGCGGCGTGCGCGCGGGCATTGTCGAGCAGGTTCGCCAGCAGCCGGGCGAGATGCCGTGGGTGCCCTTCGATCACCGCCTCGTCCGCCGCTTCGAACCGCCAGTCGAGGCCGCTCTCCGGTTGTGCACCGATCGCGTCCGCGGCGATCGCGGCGAGGTCCACCGGTTCCGGTCTCATCGGCGAGGAATCGATCCGTGCGAGGGTGAGCAGGTCCGCGCTGAGCCGCTCCAGCCTGTCCAGGTCTTCGAGTGCGCCATCGGCGACGTCCGGCCAGTGCACCAGTTCCGGATGGGCCCGGGCCACCTCGAGCGGGGTGCGCATGGTGGCCAGCGGGCTGCGCAGCTCGTGCGAGGCGTCCGCGATGAACCGCTGCTGACGCCGCACCGATCGGTCCAGGCGTTCGAGGGTTTCGTTGAGGGTCTCGGCGAGTTTGGTGATCTCGTCCCGGCCCGAGGGCACCGGCATCCTGGCGGACAGTTCGTGTGCCGAGAGCCGCGCGAACTCGTGCCGGATCGCCTCGACCGGCCGCAGTGCCCTGCCGGTCCCGAACCAGGTGAGTGCGCCGACCAGGGCGAGCAGGATCGGCCCGCCGATCAGCAGCGCCCCGGTCGCCGCGCTCGTCGCCTGGGCAACGGGTTCGGTCGAAGCACGGGCGACCACGGTTTTCACGCCTTCCCCGGTCGGCACCGCCGTGCTGGCCACCTTCGTGTCGCTCATCCTGGCCGGGCGAGCGGGTCCGGCGCGCTTCAGCTGGGCGGCCGGTTTCCCCGGGACCACCTGCACGTCGACCGCATCGGTGCGGACCGGGAGGGTTCTGCCGTACTGTACGGCCGCCGCGGATCTGGCCAGCTGCAGGTGCACCGAGGAGTCGAGCTCGGTGGACAGCCGGTTGTGCAGGTAGCCGATCAGCAACCAGCCGATCGCGGCGAGGGCGGCGGCGACCACGGTCGTGGCGACCGCGGTGGTGCGGGCCCGGACCGAGAGCCTGCTACGCATCCGCGGCCCCGTCCGCGAGTAGCTGGTAACCGTGCCCGCGCACGGTGCGGATGCTGGTGCGGCCGAACGGCGTATCGATCTTGCGGCGCAGCGCGCTGATGTGCACCTCGATCAGATTGGCCGCGCCGTCGAAGGCGAAATCCCAGCCGCCGTCGAGCAACCGTTGTTTGGAGAGCACCTGCCCCGGGCTGCGGGCGAGCAGTTCGAGCACGGCGAATTCCTTCGCGGTCAGGCTGATATCGGTACCCGCACGCGAACACCGCCTGGTCGCCGGGTCGAGCACCAGGTCCCCGGCGTGCAACAGCGAGGGACGGGCGACCGGGCTGCGCCGCAGCACCGTGCGCAGCCGGGCGAGCAGCACGACATAGGAGAACGGCTTGGTGATGTAGTCGTCCGCGCCCGCATCGAGTGCCTCCGCCTCGTCGTACTCGCCGTCCTTCGCGGTGAGCATGATGATCGGGGTCCAGTCACCCGCCGCGCGCAGCCGCGAACAGACCCGGTAACCGTTGAGCCCGGGGAGCAGAATGTCGAGCAGGATCGCGTCGTAGTCATGGCATTCGGCCAGCCACAGGGCCTCCGTGCCGTCGCCGGTCACATCCACCGCCCAGCCCTCCGCCTGAAGCCCCGTGTGCAGGGCAGCGGCGAGACGCTGCTCGTCCTCGACGACCAGTACACGCATGCGGACAAGGATCACACGGCAACCTGAAGACGCCTTCAGGTTCGTTCAGCTTCCCTTCAGCGGGCCACCGGCACAGTCGGTCCTGCCATGGCAGATCACGGGTAAACCGACGAACTGGAGTGAACATGCGAATCGATCGCGCGGTCCGCCGCACCGTCCTGATCCTCGGCTGCACCGCGGCGGTCGGGGTTGCCACGGCCGGCGCCGCATCGGCCGCCACCGATCCCGGCAACACCACCAAGACCCCCGCGCAGACCGTCGAGGCCCCGGCCGACGCGGCACACATTCCCGGGCACAAGATCAGCGACGCACCGCACCGGGTCATAGTCCTGCCATCGGGCCAGGTCATCATCCTGCCTCCGGGGGCGAGCCTGCCGACCAAGCCCGGGCACCCGGCACAGCCCGCACACCCGGCCCGCCCGGGCGAACCCGGCCAGACCCTGCCGACCAAGCCCGCCGAACCGGCCACCCCGAAGAAGTAGCCGCACCAGGCCGGGCGCCATGTATCCACGGCGCTCGGCCACGGGGGTACCCCCCGATGGCAGTCTATCGAGGTCAGAGGGGCTTTCGGGGGCTTGTGCATAATCTGTGGATAACTCCGCAGGTTGTGGATAACTCGGTGTACAAGCGGTGCGGTGCAGCTCGGTTGCACGCTCCTGGGCAGTGCGAATCTCCCTCCGTCCGTGGTGCACGCCGGGCGTGCACGGCTGGGGATCCGAATACCTCCGGGATGTGGAAACGGCCATCGCGACGGTCGAACGGTTCGGCGGGCGTTGCCCTCCCACGCGATGGCAGCGGACCGCCGGACACATCTCTGGTGCCCGGCGACACAATGGGGTAGAACACAGCGCATGCTCGCCAAGCCTGTCGCGGCCCTCGTCACCGTCCTCGCTTTGGTTGCCACACCCGGGATGTCGGCCGCAGCGCCCAATCCGCCCAAGAATCCGGTGGCCACCGGAACAGGCGGGGCGGTCGTCTCGGACACCGCGGAGAGCACGGCGGCGGGCATGCGAGTCCTCAAGGAAGGTGGTACCGCGGCGGATGCGGCGGTCGCGGTCGGTGCGACGCTCGGGGTCACCGATCCCTACGTCGCGGGCCTCGGTGGCGGTGGGTACGCGGTGTACTACGACGCGCGCACGAAGAAGGTCTCCACCATCGACGGCCGGGAGAAAGCGCCCTACTCCGCGGACAAGAACCGGTTCATCGACAAGCGGACCGGCAAACCGATGGACCGGGACATCGCCATCAACAACGGGATCTCGGTCGGGGTGCCCGGAATGCTCGCCACCTGGCAGCGGCTGCTCGACCGCTGGGGCAAGTTCGACCTCGGCAAGACGCTGGCGCCCGCGCAGTCCGTCGCGGCCAAGGGATTCACCGTGGACCAGGTGTTCGCCGATCAGACCGCGCAGAACCAGAAGCGGTTCAGCCAGTTCGCCCCGACGGCGAAGCTGTTCCTGCCCGCCGGAAAACCGCCCGAGGCCGGCTCCACCTTCAAGAATCCGGATCTGGCCCGCACCTACGCCCAGATCCGCGCGCACGGCACGAAAGCCTTCTATCGCGGGAGTATCGGCCGCGATCTGACCAAGGCGGTGGACAATCCGCCGACCGCGCCGGGTGCGAACATCGAACCGAGTTCCGGGCGGATGTCGAACGCCGATCTCGCCACCTACCGCACCGCGGACCAGCGTCCTGCGCATTCGAAGTACCGCGGCCTCGACGTGTACGGGATGGCGCCGTCCTCCTCGGGCGGGGTCACCGTCGGTGAGGCGCTGAACATGCTGGAAACCAAGAACCTCGCCACGATGGACCGCGCCGAGGCGCTGCACCACTACCTGGAGGCGAGCAGGCTGGCCTATGCCGACCGGGACCGTTACCTCGGCGATCCGCGCTACACCCCGGTTCCGCAGCGGGAACTGCTCTCCCAGCGCTACGCGGACGCGCGCGCCTGCCTGATCGACCCGGAACACGCGGGCAAGAGCCCCGTCGCGCCCGGCGATCCCTACCGCCCGGACACGGGCTGTACCGCGAAGGCCGGTGCTCCCGCACAGGACAAGGGCAGGCACACCAACCATTTCGTGGTCACCGACAAATGGGGCAATGTCGCCTCCTACACCAACACCATCGAACAGCTCGGCGGCAGCGCGATCACCGTGCCCGGGCGCGGTTTCCTGCTGAACAACGAACTCACCGATTTCGACTTCGCGCCGAGTGCCGCGGGAGTGCCCGACCCGAACCTGCCCGCTCCTGGTAAACGCCCGCGCTCCGCCATGTCCCCGACGATCGTGGCCAAGGACGGCAAGCCGTTCCTCGCGGTCGGGTCCCCCGGTGGTTCCACGATCATCACCACGGTGCTGCAGATTCTGGTCGACCGCATCGATTTCGGGATGGGCCTGCCGGAGGCGATCGCGGCGCCGCGTGCCTCGCAGCGCAACACCGCCGAAACCCAGGTCGAACCGGCTTTCCTCGCCTCACCGGAGGCGAAGAAACTCGAGAAGCTCGGACAGAAGTTCTATGTGGAGTCGACCGCGGACCAGCCGGGCGCCGAACCGACCATCGGGGTCGCCGACGGCCTGGAGTTCCGTGCGGGCGGCTCGGTCGTCGCCGCGGGCGAACCGGAGCGGCGCGGTGGCTCGGCCGCGGCCGTGATGCACTCGGTCGGCTGAACGCTTGACCGGTACATGTGACCGGGTCCACCGTGCGAACGGGTTACCGGCCAGTACCATGGGTTAGCGTCGGTTAACCCTGCTCTGGAGGTCACGGTGCCATACCCGAACGATGCTGAGCGCGATCGTCCGTGGGTCATGCGGACCTATGCCGGTCACTCCTCGGCTGCTGCCTCGAACGAGCTCTACCGGCGAAACCTCGCCAAAGGCCAGACCGGGCTTTCGGTCGCCTTCGACCTGCCCACCCAGACCGGCTACGACCCCGATGACGAACTGTCCATCGGCGAGGTCGGCAAGGTCGGTGTGCCGGTCAGCCACATCGGCGATATGCGGGCCCTGTTCGACGGGATCCCGCTCGGCGAGGCCAACACCTCGATGACCATCAACGCCCCGGCGATGTGGCTGCTCTCGCTCTACGTCACCGTGGCGCAGGAACAGGCCGAGGCCGAGGGCAAGGACTGGAAAGAGGTCGTCGCCAAGCTCGCGGGGACCACGCAGAACGACATCATCAAGGAATACCTTTCCCGCGGCACCTACGTGTTCCCGCCCGCGCCCTCGTTGCGGCTGATCACCGATATGGTCGCCTACACGGTCAACAATGTGCCGAAGTGGAACCCGATCAACATCTGCAGTTATCACCTGCAGGAGGCGGGCGCGACCCCGACACAGGAGGTCGCCTACGCGCTGTGCACCGCGATCGCCGTGCTGGACGCGGTGCGTGATTCCGGCCAGATCGCGCCCGAGGACATGGGCCGTGTCGTCGGGCGCATCTCGTTCTTCGTCAACGCGGGGGTGCGCTTCGTCGAGGAACTGTGCAAGATGCGGGCGTTCACCGAGCTGTGGGATGAACTCACCAGGGAACGTTATGGGGTCACGGACGCGAAGGCGCGCCGGTTCCGGTACGGCGTTCAGGTGAACTCGCTCGGGCTCACCGAGGCGCAGCCGGAGAACAATGTGCAGCGCATCGTGCTGGAAATGCTCGCGGTCACGCTTTCCCGCAATGCGCGCGCCCGCGCCGTGCAGCTGCCCGCGTGGAACGAGGCGCTCGGCCTGCCCCGTCCCTGGGATCAACAGTGGGCGCTGCGCATGCAGCAGGTGCTCGCCTACGAGACGGACCTGCTCGACTACGGCGACCTGTTCGACGGTTCCACCGTGGTGGAGGCGAAGGTCGCGTCCATTGTGGAGGGTGCGCGGGCCGAGATCGACCGGGTGCAGGGAATGGGCGGCGCGGTGGCCGCGGTGGAGAGCGGGTACATGAAATCCCAGCTCGTCTCCTCGCTCGCGGAACGGCGCAGGCGCATGGAATCCGGTGAGGACGTCATCGTCGGGGTCAACAAATTCGAGGGCACCGAGCCTTCGCCGCTGCAGAGCGGGGATGTGGACGCGATCGAGACCGTCGACCCACAGGTGGAGAAGGAAGCGATCGAGGCCATCCGGAAATGGCGCGCCGAGCGGGACAGCGCCGCGGTCGTCGAGGCCCTCGAAGGATTGCGTGCCGCAGCGAAAACCGATGAGAATCTGGTCAAGGCCACCCTGCGGTGCTGCCGGGCCGGGGTCACGACCGGGGAATGGTCGCAGGCGCTGCGCGAGGAGTTCGGCGAATACCGCGCACCGACCGGCGTTTCGGGTGCTTCGGCGGCAGGCGAGGCCGGTGCGGAGATCGCCAGGGTGCGCGGCCGGGTGCAGGCCGCCGGTGAACGCATCGGCGAACGGTTGCGCCTGCTGGTCGGCAAACCGGGACTCGACGGGCATTCCAACGGCGCCGAACAGGTCGCCGTGCGCGCCAGGGACACCGGATTCGAAGTGGTGTACCAGGGAATCCGGCTCACCCCCGCACAGATCGTCGCGGCCGCCGTGCAGGAAGGCGTGCACGTGGTCGGGCTTTCCGTGCTCTCCGGTTCGCACATGGAGGTCGTGCCCGCCGTCGTCGAGGGGCTGCGCGTGAGCGGTGCCGAGGACATCCCGGTGATCGTCGGCGGGATCATCCCGCCCGAGGACGCGGCCGCGCTGCGCGCGCACGGCGTCGCGCGGGTGTTCACCCCCAAGGACTACGAACTCACCGAGATCATGGACGGGATCGTGGACGTGATCTGCGAGCAGCACGAGATCGATCCGGCCTCGGTCACCGCCTGAGCAGCCGGGCGGACTCGCCGGTCACGTCACTTGCGTTGACCGGCACGCTGCCGAACACTGTGCGCACCCGAGTCGACCGAGCAGGGATCGCGCATGTCCGAGAGCACCATCGACCGCAGTTCGGTCGACCGTAAATCGCTGGTCAAAGCATTTGCGGCCAGTCTTTCCGGCACCACGCTGGAGTACTACGACTTCGCCGCCTATTCGGTGGCCAGTGCGACGATCTTCGGGCCGCTGTTTTTCCCCGGCGACGATCCGCTGGCGTCCACGATGCTGGCCTTTTCCACGTATGCCGTGGGATATGCCGCGCGCCCGCTCGGCGGGTTCGTCTTCGGCCGCCTCGGCGATGTGCTCGGGCGCAAACGGGTGCTCGTCCTGACCCTGGTGCTCGTCGGCATCGCGACCTTCCTGATCGGTGTACTGCCCACCTACGCCACGATCGGTGGCGCCGCGCCGATTCTGCTCGTGGTGCTGCGGTTCGCCCAGGGGGTCGGCATCGGTGGCGAATGGGGCGGGGCGGTGCTGCTGTCCAGCGAGTTCGGCGATCCCCGGAAACGCGGGTTCTGGGCATCGGCGGCGCAGGTCGGTCCGCCCGCGGGAACCCTGCTCGCGAACGGGGCGCTCGCCCTGGTCAGCGCGCTCGTGACGACCGAGCAGTTCAACGACTGGGGATGGCGGATCGCTTTCCTGCTTTCCGCGCTGCTCGTGGGATTCGGGCTGTGGATCCGGGTCAAACTCGAGGAAACCCCGGTGTTCAAGGCGATCCAGGCCAAGGGGGAACGGTCCGCCGCTCCGCTGCGCGATGTGTTCCGGTACGAATGGCGGCCGCTGCTCGCCGGTATCCTCTCCCGGATCTGCCCGGACGTGCAGTACTCCCTGTTCACCGCGTTCATCCTCACCTACCTCACCCAGCAGCTCGGTCTTTCCCGTTCCGTCGGCCTCACCGCGATGCTCATCGCCTCCGGGGTGGAGCTGTTCCTGATCCCGGCCTTCGGTGCGCTGTCCGATCGGATGAATCGCAGGCTGCTGTACCTGATCGGGGCGATCGCCGCGGCGGCCCTGCCGTTCGCCTTCTTCCCGCTGATCCAGGGACGGTCGATCACCTGGCTGATCATCGGCATGATCGTCGCGCTCGCCATTCACGCCTCGATGTATGGACCGCAGGCGGCCTTCGTCACCGAGCAGTTCTCCGCGCGGCTGCGCTATACGGGCAGTTCGCTCGCCTACACGATCGCGGGCGTGCTCGGGGGTGCCATCGCGCCGTTGATCTTCACCGCGCTGCTCTCCGCGACCGGGGGCTGGCTGGCGATCGCGCTGTACCTGGCCGGTACGGCGGTGCTCACCGTGCTCGGGCTCGCGCTCGGCCGCGCCCCCGATCCGGCCGAGACCGGCGCGTAGATCGCCGAGCACGGCGAAGGACAGTGGTCCGGAATTCTTCATGCGCGAGGTCCGGGCGAATGTCGAGAACCACCCCGAGGAGTGGGGCGAGATCCTGCTCGAGGCGGCCGAGTATTTCCATATCCTCGAGGAATATGAGCAGGCCGTGGAACTGCTCGGCGAAGTGATCGCCTGGCCGCCGGAACGCAACGAGGCGTGTCGGTGCGGTTCGGGAACCAAGTACAGGAAATGCTGTGGTTGCCCCGGCTTACCCTGACAACGCCGCACCGAGCCGGTACCGTCTGCGAATATGGCCGAGTACGAACACATTCTGGTCGAGTCCGACGACGAGACCGTGCGCATCACGATGAACGAACCGAAGCGCCGCAACGCACTTTCCGAGGAACACCTCGCCGAACTGCTCGGCGCGTTCGTCGCGGCAGGGGAGAGTGATACGAGCGGGATCATCCTCGCGGGCAACGGACCCGTGTTCTCCGCGGGGCACGACTTTGCCGATGTCGCGCAGCGGGACCTGCTCGGGGTGCGCGAACTGCTGAATGTGTGCACCGAGCTGATGACCACCATCCAATCGGTGCCCCAGGTCGTGATCGCCCGCGTGCACGGACTGGCCACGGCCGCGGGGTGTCAGCTCGTCGCCAGCTGCGATCTCGCGATCGCCGCTGCCTCTGCCGGGTTCGCGCTGCCCGGTGGGAAAGGCGGGTGGTTCTGCCATACTCCCGCGGTTCCCGTCGCGCGCAGCATCGGCCGCAAGCGGCTGATGGAGATGGCGCTCACCGGGGACATCGTCGATCCGGTGACCGCCGCGGAATGGGGACTGATCAACACCGCGGTGCCCGACGAGGAGCTGGACAAATCTGTCGAGCATCTGCTCGCTCGCGCCACCCGGGGGGATCGGTCCTCGAAAGCGCTCGGCAAACAGGCCCTCTACGCCCAGCTCGACCGGCCCGAATCGGAGGCCTACTCGCACGCCATCGAGGTCATGGCCGCCGCATCACAACTGGAGGGTGCGCGCGAGGGGATGTCCGCTTTCCTGGAGAAGCGCCCGCCGGTCTGGCCGAGCTGAGCGGAACAGTGCTCACGTGCGTGAACACTGTTCTCGCCGGTGAACAGGATTCTTCGTGGTGATCAGCGCTCTCCGCTCGCCGTCCACTCGCTGCAGTGATCACCGTTCTCGATTGTGAACGCTGTTCTCGGACGAGAGCGCGCGCCGTATCCCGCCGAGGTACACCGCTCTCTGTTGCGAACACGGGTCTCGGGTATGAGCGCGCGCCGTTCCCCCTGTGAATACCGCTCTCGGTTGTGCTGGCTGTTCCGGACCGTGGCGCCTGTTCTCGGCCAAGAGCAGTGTTCTCGGTCGTGGCGCCTGTTCCGCGAAGCGATCAGTGTTCCCGGCCCGCGTTCGTGGAACGCTCGTGCAGCACCAGCCGGAGATAGGCCGCAAGCGTTTGCGCATCCGCGATCGTGCCGGATCGGATCATCGCCTCCAGTTCGGCGCGGGAGAACCACGCCGAGTTCATGTCCTGCTCCTCGAGCTCCCGGGAAGGCTCTCCTCTGATCAGCTCGGTTGCCAGGAACACGGTGCCTTGTTGGGAAGACAGCCCGGGCGCCACATCGAGGGCGCCGAGTTCGGTCATCCGCCCGGCGCGCAGTCCGGTTTCCTCGGCGAGCTCCCGTTCGGCCAGGGTCGCCGCGGGCACCTCGGCCCGTTCCGGCGCGGTGCCCTGCGGGAACTCCCAGCGGCGTGCGGAGAGTGGGTAGCGGAACTGCTCCACGAGGTGGAAGTATTCGTCTTCGTAGGGGATGACCAGGGCGTAGTGCGGTTTGTCCACGACCCCGTAGATGCCGTTGGAGCCGTCCGGGCGTTCGATGCGGTCCTCGCGGACGGTCATCCAGGAGTTCGCGTACACCTGGGTGGAACCGAGCTGTTTCATGGCACCTATCATGGCCCGCGTGCGTCTCGTGATCGCTCGCTGCCAGGTCGACTACGCGGGGCGGGTGACCGCGCACCTGCCGATGGCCATGCGTCTGTTGCTCGTCAAAGCCGACGGTTCGGTTTCGGTGCATTCCGACGACCGTGCCTACAAGCCGCTCAACTGGATGAGCCCGCCGTGCTGGGTCACCGAGGAGCCGGGCACCTGGACGGTGCAGAACAAGACGGGTGAGAAGCTCGTCATCGCCATCGAGGAAATGCTGCACGATTCCGAGCACGAGATGGGCGCCGAACCGGGACTCGTCAAGGACGGCGTCGAGGCGCACCTGCAGGAGCTGCTCGCCGAGCACATCGGCACCCTCGGCACCGGATACAGCCTCGTGCGCCGGGAATACCCCACCGCGATCGGGCCGGTCGACATTCTCGCGCGTGACGAGGGCGGGTCGACGGTCGCCGTAGAAATCAAACGCCGCGGCGAGATCGACGGCGTCGAGCAGTTGACCCGGTACCTCGAACTGCTCAACCGTGATCCACTCCTCGCGCCGGTGCAAGGCGTGTTCGCCGCACAGCAGATCAAACCGCAGGCGCGCACGCTCGCCGAGGATCGGGGTATCCGCTGCCTGACCCTCGACTACGACGCGCTGCGCGGGATCGAACCGGACGAGTTCCGCCTGTTCTGAGCCTGTTCTGAGCCCCTTCCCGGGGGCGTCGTCCCCTGATCCATCGCTCCCGGCCGAGGGTGATGCCGAACGCCCCTGTTTCGAAGCGTGATCAGGCCGCTACGTCCGAATGACGCAATGTTGACATTCGGATGTTCGGTCGATGTTCCGCGCTGTGCTGCCCTGATCACGCGTGGACAGCCCGGGCGCTGGATCGATCGACCGATCGGGGCACTCGATTCCAAATCGTTTTCTTTGGGGCCGTTCCGGTGGGTTGTTACAGGGAGTAGGGTTCCTCCCGGACCCACTGGTGTGGACTGTTGTTGGTTCTTGTTGGCTCAACGAGGAGGTGGCCGGTGCACGTACTCGCGGATGCGAACCTCCGGCTCGATGCGAGTGCGATTGACTATGTGTTGGTCGCTGTTTATTTCGTTTTGGTGCTGGGGATCGGGTTCCTCGCGCAGCGGTCGGTGAACAACAGCCTGGATTTCTTCCTCTCCGGAAGGTCCATGCCCGCATGGGTCACCGGGCTGGCGTTCATGTCGGCGAACCTGGGGGCGGTCGAGCTCGTCGGTATGACGGCGAACGGCGCACAGTACGGCGTGCCCACGGTGCACTTCTACTGGATCGGCGCGGTGCCGGCGATGGTGTTCGTCGGTCTGGTGATGATGCCGTTCTACTACGGCGCGAAGGTGCGAAGTCTGCCGCAGTTCCTGCTGCGCCGGTTCGGCAAGTTCGCGCATCTGGTGAACAGCATCAGTTTCGCGCTCGCTCAGGTGGCGCAGGCGGGCATCAACCTGTTCCTGCTGGCGACGGTGGTCGAGGCGCTGCTGGGGTGGAATCTGTGGCTCTCGGTCGCGGTCGCGGCGGTGATCGTGCTGGCGTACACCACGCTCGGCGGTCTTTCCGCGGCGATCTACACGGAGGTGCTGCAGTTCTTCGTGATCGTGGCGATGCTGGTGCCGCTGACGATCGTCGGTCTGCACCGGGTGGGCGGCTGGTCCGGCCTGGTGGACAAGATCCAGGGCTCCTCGACGGCGAATGACGCCGCCGCGCAGCTTTCTTCCTGGCCGGGCAGCAACCTGACCTCGATCGGCAACAGCACGCTCTCGGTGCTCGGCATCGTGTTCGGTCTCGGTTTCGTGCTCTCGTTCGGGTACTGGACGACGAACTTCGCCGAGATCCAGCGCGCGCTCTCGGCGAAGTCGGTCTCGGCGGCGCGGCGTACTCCGCTGATCGCGGCCTACCCGAAGACGCTGATCGTGCTGGTGATCTTCATTCCCGGGATGATCGCAGCGGTGCTTTCCGGGCCGTTCGCCAAGTGCAAGGCGGAGCTCGTCGCGGGGGCGGCGAAATGCTCCAACGGGTACGAGCCCAATGACGCGATCCAGTTACTGATCAAGGATGTGTTGCCGAACGGCATGCTCGGGGTTGCCATCGCCGGGCTGATCGCTTCGTTCATGGCGGGTATGGCGGCCAACGTGTCCAGCTTCAACACGGTGTTCACCTACGACATCTGGCAGTCGTACGTGCGCAAGGATCGCCCGGACGGCTACTACCTGCGGATCGGCCGGATCGTCACGATCGTCGGCTGTGTGCTCGCGGTCGGCGGTGCCGCGATCGCCATGGGCTTCAACAACATCATGACGTATCTGCAGGACCTGTTCAGCTTCTTCAACGCGCCACTGTTCGCGACCTTCATCATCGGGTTGTTCTGGAAGCGGATGACCGCGGCCGCGGCCGGTTGGAGCCTGATCGCGGGCACGTTGTCCGCGGTGATCGTCAACATCCTCGGCAAGGTCGAGGTACTTCCGGTCAGCGGGCAGGGGCTGTCGTTCATCTCCGCGATCGCCGCGTTCGTCATCGACATCGCCGTCGCCGTCGCCGTGACCGCCGTGACGAAACCGCGCCCGGATTCGGAGCTGACGGGCCTGGTCTGGTCGCTGACCGATCGCAAGGCGCTGCGGCGTTCCGAGGCGAGCGACGATCGGGGCTGGTACCGCAAACCGGTCGTGGTCGGCATGGGCGCGCTGGTGCTCGCCGTCGCGCTGAACATCATCTTCTGGTGAGGTGGAGAAATGACCGTGTTGCCCCGATACGACCTGTCCTGTGCTCCTCGCTCGCTGGCGCTCGCTTCGATGCTCGGAAAGGAGCGTCTCTCATGACCGAAGAAGCCAAGACGCGGCGTACCGCGGGCCTGTTCGATTTGCGCTACATCATCGCCACACTGTTCGGCGTGTTCGGCATCGTGCTGTTGATCATGGGCCTGGTGGACTTCACGGATGCCGCGGCGGCGAAGACCGGAGGGATCAACATCAACCTCTGGGTCGGCATCGTGATGATCGTGGTCGCTGCGCTGTTCGGGATCTGGGCCTGGCTGCGGCCGGTGGTCATCGAAGCGCAGGTGCGCCCGGAGGACATGCTCACTCCGGGCGAGCGGCGGTAGCCGATCGCGTTGCCCGGGGCGTCTCGAACAATGCGCGCCCGGGCAACGCGGGCCCGCCTCAGCGCAGGTGGCGCGGCGGGTTCAGGGTCTCGAGGGTCCAGTCGTCGACACGGCGGGCGATGCTGCTCAGCCGGGTCCGGGCGCGGGAACGCGAACCGCGCACGGTGGGGTGGTTGTCGCCGACGACACGGTCCATACGTGGAGCGATACGGCTCACGAACATCGGTATTCCTTCCATCGGTGTGTGGTGATCGGTGTCGGCACTGACACAGGTATCAACGCGCGAGCCATCTTGATCGTTTCCGAAGCCGCGCGTGAACCTGGTCACTGGGGCTTTTCGTGCTGTTCGGACAGGGCGGCCGCGGTCTCGGTTAGGGTGCTGCCGTGTCCTGTCGTGTATCAGCCCGTCGTGTATCGGCCGTCCTCGCCCTCGCCGTGCTGTTGCTGCTCAGCGCCTGCGGGCCGGATCTGAGCAAGAAGACCTTCGCGCGCACGACCGTGCCCGAGGCGAGCAGTCCCGACGCGGCGACCGATCCGAAGCTGGCCGGGGACCGGATGCGGAAAGTCGATCCCTGCGCGCTGCTCACCAGGCTCGGCCTGGACCGCTACGGCGAGACCGACGGGAAACCGCAGATGGGTACCGACTTCGCCGAGTGCAGCCAGCCGCTGAAGAGCAAGGCGGCGGGCGGGAAATCGGTCTCGATCGACCTCGGGACCTCGGTCAGTCCCAGCTTCACCAAGCTCACCGACAAGATCTCCGGGCTGCCCGCCCACGAGCAGTCACTCTCCGACTGCAATGAGACCGTGCTGACCGACAGCCGCAATCAGAAGGGGTTCCAGCTCTCCTACAGCGATGACCCGGAACCCGAGCAGAGCAGGTGCGCCGCGGCGCGAGCACTGTCCAAGACGGTGATCGAGGTGCTGCGCACGGATCCGCCGCCGCGCACCGACACCAACTCGCTCGCCCTCGTCGATCCCTGCGATCTCGTCGACGGCGGAACGGTGCGCGGGATCGTCGGCAGTTCGCCGGACGCTTCGCACATCGGGCTCACCCAGTGCAAGTGGACCAATGCCGCCTTCGATCTCACCGTCTCACTCGAAATCGGCGACTCGACCTTCGTGCCCAAGGACAAGGATGTGGACCTGGGCAACGGGGTCAAGGCGGGTCAGTCCGGGATGTCCGGCGTGCAGGGCTGCGCGATCGAGTGGTTGCACAAGCCGGACACCGGCGAAAGCGAACCGGGACTCGGCCGCAAGGACGAGATGGTGAAGGTCTCGGTCGAGGACAAGAAGAACTCGCACGCGGACGTCTGTGGGAAGGCGATCGGCGCGGCCAAGGTCGTGCTGCCCAAACTGCCGCAGCGTTGAGAGCACGCCGGGGAACCCATGTCCTGCTGCGCCGCGACCTCGGCGAAGTACCTTCGCATGCCAATCGGCGATCCGCTGCGTTGTCGCCGAGCACCATAGCCCCGCTATGGCTCAACGCTCCGCCTTGCTGATCTCGGGTGCGGGCGCCCCGCAGGGCACCGCCGATCCGACTCCCGCTCGCGACGGACGAGGGTTCCCAGACGCACTCTGGCCAGCGCACACCACTGGCGTCCATTAGTGTGTCGACGTGCCTCGTCGAGTACTCCGGCCGTTCGGGTTCGCCACCCTCGGCTGTGCCGCCGTGCTGCTGCTCACCGCGTGCGGCGGAGCGGACACGGCCAAGCAGACCTTCCCGCGCACCACGATTCCCGGCGCGACCGAGCCGGACGCCGCGATCGATCCGCGGCTGGCCGCCGATCGGCTGCGCCTCGTCGATCCGTGCGCGCTGCTCGGCAATCTGCCGCTGGACCGCTTCGGCGGCGCGCACGGCAAGCCCTCGATTCCGGTCGATCCGGGGGACTGCGATCAGGATCTCGGCGACGGCAAGCAGATCGGGCACTACGCCGAGGTGCAGCTGGGCACCGAGATCGATCCGGAGGACACCAAGCTCAGCTCACACGTGGAAGGCCTGCCCTCGAGCGAATCGGACTCGGGTGAGTGCAGCGAGAAGATCCTCACCGACTCCCACGCCAAGCGGGGTATCTGGCTGCGTTATGTGGACGGGCAGACCGTGAACTGCCCGGCGGCGCGCACCCTGGCCACCGAGCTGATCCGGACGCTGCGCCAGAACCCGCCGCAGCGCACCGGAAGAGGTTCGGTCACCGCGGCGCGCGCCTGCGCGACCGTGGACGGCGGGACCCTGAAGGCGGTGCTCGGCGAGACCCCGGCCGGGAAGGGGACCGGGCTGTTCGACTGTAAGTGGCGGGGCGGCTCCTTCGGGCTCGAGCTGGCCTTCCAGATCGGCGAGGCCATCACCGTCATAGGCGATAAGGACAAGGTCGACCTGGGCAACGGGATCGCCGCCAAGAAACAGGCACCGCCCGGTGCGGCCGGTTGCGAGCTCACCTGGGCGCACAAACCGCTCGCGGACGGGCAGAGTGAGCTGGTCACCGTGAGCCTCACCGATGAACTGCGTGCGGGCGGGGATATCTGTCCAAAAGCCGCACAGGTCGCCAAACTCGTGGTGGGCAAGCTGCCCAGACCGTGAACGCGATTGGAGCACGCCGATGAAAAAGGTCATGGGTGACCCGGAGCAGGTAGTCGGTGACGCCTTGCTCGGCATGTCCGCCGCGTATCCGGAGCTGCTCACCGTGCGGCGGGATCCGGCCGTCGTCCTGCGCGCGGGCGGACCGCGGCTCGGCGAGGTCGCGGTGATCTCCGGTGGTGGTTCGGGACATGAACCGCTGCACGCGGGCTTCGTCGGGGACGGCATGCTCGCCGCGGCCTGCCCGGGTCCGGTGTTCACCTCGCCGACCCCGGACCAGATGACCGCGGCGATCGAAGCGAGCGACAGCGGTGCGGGGGTGCTGCTGATCGTGAAGAACTACACCGGGGATGTGCTGAATTTCGAGACGGCGGCGGAACTCGCGGAGGCCGAGGGGCACCGGGTACGCACCGTGGTGATCGATGACGATGTGGCGGTCACCGATTCCACGCACACCGCGGGCCGCAGGGGCGTCGGCGGCACGGTACTGCTGGAGAAGATCGTCGGTACCGCGGCGGCGGAGGGGACCGATCTGGACGGCTGCGCGGCGCTCGCCGAAGGGATCGTCGCCACGGTGCGTTCGATGGGCGTCGCGCTCTCCGCGCCGACCGTTCCGCATGTCGGGCAGCCGAGTTTCACGCTCGCCGAGGATGAGCTGGAGCTCGGTGTCGGCATCCACGGCGAGCCCGGGCGCGAGCGGGTCCCGTTCGTGGACGCCGAGCACATCGTGCGCTCGCTGCTCGATCCGATCCTCGCCGATCTGCCGTTCGCCCCCGGGGAAGAGGTGCTGCTGTTCACCAATTCGCTCGGCGCGACCCCGCAGCTGGAGCTCTACACCGCGCACGGCATCGCGGAACGCCTGCTCGCCGAGCGGGACATCCGGGTGAGCAGGCGGCTGACGGGCCCGTACATCACGAGCCTGGACATGCAGGGGATCAGCCTCACCGTGCTGCGCATGGACGGCGAGCGCGCACGCTACTGGGACGCGCCGGTGCACACTCCCGCGCTGCGGTGGGGTCGGTAATCGAGAAGGAGACGAAGCGATGGCTTGCACGGGCGAGGATGTACGCGCGGCGCTGTACCGGGTGGTGGAGACCGTCCGGGAACACCGCGACGAGCTCGTCGAACTCGACCGGGTGATCGGCGACGGCGACCACGGCGAGAACCTCCGGCGCGGGTTCGACGCCTGGGCGGCCGCGCCCACCGGGGAGAGCCCGGCCGAGGTGCTGAAACAGCTGGCGACCACGCTGATCTCGAAGGTCGGCGGCGCCGCCGGCCCGTTGTACGGCACCGCTTTCCTGCGCGCCTCGACCGCGGTCAGGGACCTCGCGGAGCTCGACGCGGCCGCGGTGGTCGCGGCACTGCGCGCCGGACTGGACGGGGTCGTCGCGCGTGGCAAGGCCGAGCCCGGAGACAAGACCATGGTCGACGCGCTCGCGCCCGCCGTGACGGCCGCCGAGTCCGCGGTGACGGTCAGCGAAGCACTCGAAGCCGCGGCACGCGCCGCGGCGGAAGGGGCGGAGGCGACCCGGGATCTGGTGGCCCGCAAGGGAAGGGCCTCCTATCTGGGGGAGCGCAGCGCCGGGCACATCGATCCGGGCGCCCGGTCCACCGCGCTGATCCTGCGGGCACTGCTCCCGTGACGCTGTTAGCCCGATCGCCCCTGCCCGGTGCTCCTCGCTCGCTGGCGCTCGCCGCGATGCTCGGCAAGGAGGCGCTCTCGTGATCTCGCTCGTACTGGTCTCACACAGTGCCCGGCTCGCCGAGGGGCTTGCCGAGCTCGCCGGGCAGATGGCCCCGGACGTCCCGATCGCGGGCATCGGCGGGCTCGAGGGTGCGCTCGGCACCGACTTCGCGGCGGTGCACGCCGCACTCGAAGCCTGCGAGGGCGAGGTCGCCGTGCTCTACGACCTCGGCAGCGCGCGGATGACCGCCGAGCTGGCGATCGAATCGCTCGCCGAACCGGATCGCGCCGTCCTCGTCGAGGCCCCTTTCGTGGAGGGCGCCGTGGCCGCGGCGGTCGCCGCGCAGGGCGGGGAGGGGCTGCGTGCGGTGATCGATGCCGCGGTCAGCGCGGGTACCCGGGCGGAGGCTACGGCGGCCGCCGAGGGCTGTGTTCTTGCCGAGAGAGCCGGGTTCACCGCCGAACTGGTCAACGAGATCGGCCTGCACGCCCGGCCCGCCGCGGCGCTGGCCCGTGCGGTCGCCGGGCTGGACGCACGCGTCACCGTGACCAAGGGCGGGCAGCGGGCCGATGCGGCGAGCGTGCTCGGCCTGCTCGGACTGGACGCGCGCAAGGGTGATTCGCTCGTGGTGACCGCGGACGGGGCCGATGCCACGCGGGCGCTCGAGGCGGTGCGCGGGCTCATCGAAAGTGGTTTCGGAGAGTCCTGAACCGATTGCGTGGCGAGTTTCACGCCTTGAGCAGGGCGTTCCATGGCACGATGGCCGATATTACCCGGAGGTAACCAAGCGGAGGTAATGCCGTGGCACGTGAATTCGGTTCGGTCGGCGTGATCGGTCTGGGCACCATGGGGTCCGGGATCGCGGAGGTACTCGCGCGCAGCGGGATCGCCGTGGTCGCCGTCGAGGTCGACGCGGAGGGGATCGAACGCGGCCGCGAGCATCTGAACCGTTCCACGCAGCGTGCGGTGGACAAGGAGAAGATCGACGCGAAGGCCAGGGAGGCGCTGCTCGGGCGGATCACCTGGACCGAATCGCTCGCCGACCTCGCCGGGGTGGACCTGGTCATCGAGGCGGTCCCGGAGAGCCTGGAGCTGAAGTCCCGCATCTTCGCCGAGGTGGACGAGATCGTCGGTGCGGAGACCATCATCTGCTCGAACACGTCCTCGCTTTCGGTCACCGAGATCGGCGTGCGCACGAAACGGCCCGGCAAGGTCGTCGGGATGCACTTCTTCAATCCGGCTCCGGTGCAGAAGCTCGTGGAGATCGTGCGCACCGTCGTCACCGAACCGGCGGTCATCGAGGAGGTGGTCGCGTTCGTCGAGAAGCTGGGCAAGACCCCGGTCGTCGTCGGGGACCGCGCCGGATTCATCGCGAACGCGCTGCTTTTCGGGTACCTCAACCATGCGGTGACCATGTACGAGCAGAGTTACGCCAGCCGCGAGGATCTGGACGCGGCCATGCGGTACGGCTGCAACTACCCGATGGGCCCGCTGCAGCTGCTCGATCTCATCGGACTGGACACCGCGTACGAGATCCTAGAATCGATGTACCGCCAGTCCCGCAACCGCTTGCACGCCCCGGCCCCGCTGCTCAAGCAGATGATCACCGCGGGCCTGTGCGGGCGCAAGACCGGGCGCGGCTTCTACAGCTATGACGGGCCGGATTCGCCGAACGTGGTCGCGGACGCGGAATCCGCGGCCGCCGCGATCGATACCGCCACCGCGCGCCCGATCCGATCGGTCGGCGTGGTCGGCACCGGGACCATGGCCACCGGAATCGTCGAGGTGCTGGCGAAATCCGGGTACCCGGTGGTGCTGCGCGCGCGCAGCACGGAGAAAGCCGCGGCCGCGCTGGCGAAGGTGCGCAAATCCCTGGACAAGCAGGTGTCGAAGGGCAGGCTGGAGGAATCCGCCGCCGAGGAGATCGTCGGCCGGATCACCCCCGCCGCGGAATTCTCCGCACTGGCGCAAGTGGACATCGTGATCGAGGCCGTCGCCGAGGAACTGCCGATCAAACAGGAAGTGTTCGCCGCGCTGGACAAGGTCGCCAAGCCGGGCGCCATCCTCGCGACCACGACCTCCTCGCTTCCGGTCGTGGAGTGCGCCGCGGCGACCTCCCGGCCCGCGGATGTCATCGGCATGCATTTCTTCAACCCGGCCCCGGTGATGAAACTTGTCGAGGTGGTGCGCACCATCGCCACCGCGAGCGATGTGGTCGCTACCGTGCACGCCCTTTCCGAAAAGGTCCGCAAGCACCCGGTGCACTGTGCCGACCGGGCCGGTTTCATCACCAACGCGCTGCTTTTCCCGTACCTCAACGATGCGGTGAACATGCTCGAGGCGCATTACGCGACCGCGGACGACATCGACACCGCGATGAAGGTCGGCTGCGGACTGCCCATGGGCCCGTTCGAACTGCTCGACGTGGTCGGCCTGGATGTCTCCCTGGCCATCGAGCGCACCCTGTACAACGAGTTCCGCGAGGCCGGGTACTCCCCGGCACCGCTGCTCGAGCACCTGGTCACCGCGGGTCGCCTCGGCCGCAAGACCGGCAACGGATTCCGTGCATACTAAGGAAATTTCCGCCATCCCGGTCGCCGAAGCGGTGGCCGGGACGGCCAGGCGGTTCACCGAGCTCGCGGTTTCCGCGCCGGACGAGGACGCGGTGGTGGCGGCGACCCCGGCCTGGTCGGTGACCGATGTACTCGGGCATGTCGCGATGGAACCCTCGCGCTACCGGGACCTCGCCCTCGGCAGGGGCGAATGGCCTTCGCGGGTCGCCGATCTGCCCGCGTTCAACGCCGAGCAGGTGCGGACCCTGCCGACCAGGGACCGCGCCGATCTGGCCGGGATCCTGCTCGCGGACACCGATGCCCTGCTCGCCACGATCGCCGAATTCGGTGACCGGCCGCCGCTGATGAACTTCGACGGCGATCAGCGGGTGCGTGCCGATCTCGCGCTCGGCACCCTGCTCGGCGAATTCGTGGTGCACGGCTACGACATCGCACGTTCGCTCGGCAAGCCGTGGCCCATCGAACCCTCGCACGTGCCGATCATCATGGCCGGACTGCACCAGATTCTGCCCGGCTGGGCCAAATCCCCGGCGCACACCGCGAGCTATGCACTGCGGCTGCGCGGTCTCGCCAGCTATACCTACGTCTTCCGGGATGGCGAGCTGACCGTGGACCCGGCCGAACCGGGGCGCATCGATGTGCGCCTGAGCCTCGAACCGGTGACCGCCCTGCTGCTCAACTATGGCCGGATCGGCCCGGTGAAACCCGCGCTGACCGGCAAAGCCCTTGTCTGGGGGCGGAAACCGTGGCTCGGTCCCGGTCTCGTCGGCCGGTTCCACAGTCCGTGAGCCACCCCGGCGTCAGGGTTTGATGAGGGTGCAGCCGGGCCGGTCGAGGTCCAGCTCGGAACCGGCGGTCAGGCAGCCCGGGATCATCCGGACCTGCTGGCCGTAACCGCGTCCCTTGACCGAACTGACGGCACCGTCCGCGGCCACCTCGCAGGGATTGTTCTCGGTGCACCGGGCGCCGCTTTCGTTGTGCGTGTTGTGGATTCCCACGATCGTGCGGCCGTCCGGGGCGAGCAGCGCCGAGCCGGACATGCCGTGCTGTGGCAGGCAGCTTTTGCTTTCGCCGTAACGGATCGAGCCGTCCTGCTGGTATCCGCCCTCGCGCAGCCGCGGGACGATCGCCTCGGCGGTGCACGACAGGCGTTCACTGGAGTAGGCCATGCTCAGCTTGTCACCCGCACGTACCGGGCTGGTGCCGAGCCGGAAAACCTTGGCATGCTTGGCTTCCAGTTGCGCGTAACTCGTGTCCAGGCGGTAGAGCGCGATATCGGTGCCGGTCATCGTCGCGTACATCAACCGGTTCGCGTGCGCGGTGACCCGCGGATAGCCCTGGTGATCGGCGATCGGTACCGAAAGATCGGCCGGCTGATCGACCGATGCCTTCCCTGGTGCGGGGCGATCGCCTGTCGTGCAGTGGCCGTTGGTCAGCAGCAGCGCCGGATCCTGTTGCCGGGCATCGGGGGAACGGACCACCGAACCGGTGCAACCGTTGAGGGAGACGGCTTCCGCCACATTCGGGATCGTGCTGTCCGGGGGTATGTGCGCCCCGGAGATGATGCCATCGATCCAATCGGTGTGCCGGGTGACATCCGTGTAGTCGACCGGCTTTCCGTCCCCGGAGGGGCCGGTGACCACGCCGGCGAGCACCCACTCGCCGCCCTCAGGGACCAGTGCCGGTCCGCCCGAATCCATATTGGTCGCGACGACCGCGCCGTCGCGGCTGCCGACGCACAGCTCACCGACGGAGCTGGCCGGGCACGCCGAAGCCGCCTGCACCTCGGTGTCCGCCTGATGCAGTGTGGTGGGGAAACAGGACGGGGTGGAGTCGGCCTGGTCGCAGAGCGTGCCCCAGCCCATGATCCGCGCCGGGGTGCCCGGTTTCGGGGTGTGCGCGGCGATCCGGATCGGCTTGGCGCGCACCGGCTCGCGCAGATGCAGCAGGGCGAGGTCGCGGCCCCAGATGCTGCCCGGATCCTGGAAGGTGGACAGCCGGTAGTAGTGGTCGACCTCGGCGAGCTCACCTCCGGATGTGGTCTCGCGCGAACCGACCCGCACCTTCCACCCCTTGGGCACACCTGTACGGGCCCCGGTGGGATTCTTACCCGCGCAGTGGCTGGCGGTCAGTACCCATTGCGGGGCAAGGACTTCCACTCCGCAGCCGTGGTGATCCGCGCGCGGCGGCGCCGGATACTCGGGCTGGAACGAGCCCGCGAACGAGTAGGCGTGCGGTGCCGGGGCGCCGCCGTGGATCGCCAGCGCCGGGGCGGTGCTCAGCACGGCGACGAGCAGGGCACCGGCGACACCGAACAGCAGACGAGGTTTTCTCATGCGGCTCACCCTGCCCCGGGAGTGTCCGCGTTCCGCGCGAACCGTGTGACAGGTTCATGACAAACCGCGATGCCCGGTCAGGGTTTCCGCGCCTCGATGTGCCAAGGAGCAGATCGACCTCGATGTTGGTATATTTTCTGGTATGAATTCGCACACCGCGCAGCACGATGTGCTTGCTGAACTCGGTGACAAGGTACAGGCGGCTGTCGCGCAGAGTGTGGCTGCGGCTCGCGCAGACTTGTCCGAGTACCGGGAGCTGCGTCCTGCTTGGGTGGCCGAGCATTCCGAAGGTGGTCTGGCGAACTGGATTCACGACCGGGTCTGGTCGCACCTGATGCATCAGCTTGACGGCGAGCCAGATGTCACAGTCGTCGATCAAGAACCAACGAGGTCATTCCGGATCGGGACGAGGTATCTCGTTCGTGTCAAACGGCACGGACCCGGAGACAAGATCAGTACCTACCCGACCCAGACGGCACTGCAGTTTTACCTGCAGGGTGTACAGACCCGCTTTCCTGGGATGGACGAGATTCGGCTCGTGGCTGGATACTTATGGGACCCCGAGACGCGAGCTGTCGGTGATGCGGTGATCTCGATGCGAGACGGTCTGGACAACGTGGTGTGGAGCGTTGTCGTCGATGTCGACCCGGGGAGTGGAGCGGTCGGTATCCGGCCTGTGCCTACCGAGCCGACGCCGCCGACTCTCGAGTTCCCGGATGCCGGACGGGTTGGAGAGGAGGAATAGGATATGGCCGGTATAGGCGAAGCCTTGGTCACGTTTCGGCAGGCTCGTGGCATGACGCAAGCCGAGCTGGCTGAGCGGTCAGGAGTGACCCAGGCGGCGTTATCGCGCTATGAGTCGGATCTCCGGTCGCCCGATGACGAAGTCATCGATGCTCTTGCGGGTGCTCTGGGCGTGACTCGAGAATTCCTCCGTCGGTCCAGGCATATTCGTGGACCGATGGCGGTTGATGTCCACATGCGACGTCGGGCAACCGCGAAAGCCACGGTGTGGCGCCAGCTTGAAGCGCGGCTCAATACCTATCGCATGCATGCGCGGCAACTGTTCGAGGAAATCACGATGCGCGCGGAACAGACAGTTCCGCGGTTTGACCCGCTCGAAACTCCCGCGGCTGATGCCGCGCGTATGGTTCGCATGCAATGGCGTATGCCGATAGGTCCTGTTCGGGGGACGATCCGGTGGCTCGAATCGGCTGGTTGCCTGGTGATCATGGAGGATTTCGGCACCGCACGGGTCGATGGACTATCGCAGTGGGTTGACGATCTGCCGGTTATGCTCGTCAACCGGCGTTCGCCCGTGGACCGGATCAGGCTGACACTGGCGCACGAGCTCGGCCATCTTTGCTTGCATTCGGTGGATTTCACCAACCAAATGGAGCAGGACGCTGATCAGTTCGCTGCGGAATTCTTGATGCCGACAGAAGCGATTCGTACACAGCTTCGCAATCTCGATCTCGGTCGATTGCTGGACCTCAAGCGCGAGTGGGGAGTGTCGATGCAGGCACTGATCGAGAAGGCTCATTCACTCAAATTGATCACCCCGGGGACACGTACCAACCTTTACAAGGCACTCTCGGCTCGCGGCTGGCGTACTCGTGAACCGGTGTCAGAAGAGTTGATGCCGGAGACCGTGAGCTTACCGAGTGATATCGCTGCTGCGGTGCTCGACCGAGGTCTCAATGCCGATGAGCTCGCACGTATCGCCGGCTTCGCTTCGGACACCGACAATACGGTTTTCCGTCCAGCGCAGCCACATCTGCACGCTGTTTGATCGGTCAGGGTTTCCGCGCCTCGATGAGAAACCGGCAGGACTCGGTGACGAAGGATCCCTCCCGCTGAATGTGCTCGTGCATCCGGTGCAGGGTTTCCCGGTAGCGCTCGACACTGAAATCGGGAACCGTCCAGACGACCTTGCGCAGGAAGTAGACCACCGCGCCGATATCGAAGAACTCCACCCGCAGCCGTTCGGTGCGCAGGTCGAGCACTTCGAGCCCGGCTTGTTCGGCGCCGCCGCGCGCGTCCTCGGTGCGGCGCGCCCGATAGTGTTCGGCGGGCAGTTCGCCGAGGAAGTACGCGCTGAGCCCGCTGAGGTTTTCCGGGCCGATCTGCTGGGAAAGGTAGCTGCCGCCGGGCCGGAGGACCCGCGCGATCTCGGCCCACCAGGTGGTCACCGGATGCCTGCTGGTCACCAGTTCGAAGGCGTTGTCCGCGAACGGAAGCGGCGGCTCGTCCTCATCGGCGACCACGGCGGCGCCGCGCGGATGCAGCCGCTCGGTCGCGCGGGCGAGGTTCGGCGGCCAGGCCTCGGTCGCGACCATCAGTGGCGGCAGGGTCTCGGCCTCGCCGACTACTTCCCCGCCCCCGGTCTGGATGTCCAGTGCCGAGCAGACCCCGGCCAGCCTGCGCGCCATCAGCCGCGCGTATCCCCAGGAGGGACGCTGTTCGGTGGCCCGCCCGTCGAGCCAGGCGAAATCCCACCCGTCGATCGAGGCTGTCGCCGCCTCATCGATCAGTTCCTCGAATGTGGCCATGTGGCTATTCTGGCAACCCCATCAACTCAATTCCCCGCTGAGCGCACCACGGAGCCGAGCGTTCAGGCGAAGGAACCGGCAGCGTAGGCCCGGTGCAGCGCGTCCCGCCAGTCCGGGAGCGGGGTGAGCCCGGCCGCGCGCCACGCGGCATCCCCGAGCACCGAGTACGCGGGACGCGCGGTCGGGGACGGGAACTCCTCGGTGGTGCACGCTCGCACCCGTTCCGGATCGGCGCCGGCCTCGGTGAAGATCGCCTTGGCGAAGCCGCACCAAGTGGTCTGGCCGCTGCCCGAGGCATGCAGCAGCTGCGGCAGCTCGCGCTCGCCGAGTGCCGCGGCGAGCTCGAGCAGCCCGTCCGCGAGATCGGCCGACCAGGTCGGGGTGCCGTGCTGGTCGTCGACCACGGTGAGGGTCTCACGCTCACGCTGCAGGCGCAGCATGGTCCTGACGAAGTTGGCCCCGTGCGCGCCATACACCCATGCGGTGCGCACCACGTGCCCGCCCGCGGCGAGCACGGCCTGTTCCCCGGCGAGCTTGCTGCGCCCGTACACCGAATTCGGCGCGGTCGGATCGGCAGGCTCGTAGGGGTGGTCCGCGTCCCCGCCGAACACGTAGTCGGTGGACACGTGCACGCAGGCGATGCCGAACTCCGCGCAGGCGTTCGCGAGCAGTTCCGGCCCGCGCGCGTTCACCGCGAACGCGGCGTCCACATCGGACTCCGCCTTGTCCACCGCGGTGTACGCGGCCGCGTTGAACAGCACCGAACCGCCCGCTCCGGCGAATTCGCCGAGCCGGGCCTTGACACTCGCTTCCTCGGTGATGTCCAGCTCGGCCGAGGAGTAGGCCCAGTTCGTCGCTGTCTTGGCGGCCAGATCGCTGCCCAGCTGCCCGCGCGCTCCGGTGACCAGTACCTCGGTCATGCCTCGTCTCCTGATCCGGTTGTCACGCCAACGCCGCCCGTTCCTTCAGCGGCTCCCACCAGTCCCGGTTCTCGGTGTACCAGGCGACCGTCTCGGCGAGCCCCTTGTCGAAGGCCACCTGGGGCGCGTAACCGAGTTCGGCGGAGATCTTGCCGATGTCCACCGAGTAGCGCCGGTCGTGTGCCTTGCGGTCCTCGACGGGCCGCACCGAGGACCAGTCCCTGCCGGTCGCCTCGAGCAGTTTCTCGGTGAGTGCCCGATTGGTGAGCTCGGTTCCGCCGCCGATGTTGTAGATCTCCCCGGTTTTTCCGGACTCGGCGACCAGCGAGATCCCATAGCAGTGGTCGTCCACGTGCAGCCAGTCGCGCACATTGAGCCCGTCGCCGTAGAGCGGGACCTGTTTCCCATCGAGCAGGTTCGTCACGAACAGTGGGATGACCTTCTCCGGGAACTGGTACGGCCCGTAGTTGTTGGAGCAGCGGGTCACGCAGACCGGGAGGCCGTGGGTGATCGCGTAGGACCGGGCGAGCAGATCCGAGCTGGCCTTGGACGCGGAATAGGGCGAGTTCGGCTCGAGGATGTGGTCCTCGCGCCAGGAACCGGACTCGATGGTGCCGTACACCTCGTCGGTGGACACGTGCACGAACTTGCCGACCCCGGCGTCGAGCGCGGCCTGCAGCAGGGTCTGGGTGCCGACTACATTGGTGAGTACGAATTCCGACGAGCCCGCGATGGAGCGGTCCACGTGGGACTCGGCGGCGAAGTGCACCACGAGGTCGACCCCGCGCATCAGTTCGGCCACCTCCTCGGCCTCGCAGATGTCGCCGTGCACGAACCGCAGCCGGGCACTGTCCCGGACCGGGTCGAGGTTCTCCTCGTTGCCCGCATAGGTGAGCTTGTCGAGGACGATCACCTCGGCACCGGAGAAGGCCGGGTACGCGCCGCTGAGCACCTGGCGGGTGAAGTGCGAGCCGATGAAGCCCGCGCCGCCGGTGACGAGAATTCGAGACACTGCGTTCACCGCACCAGTCTCGCACGCCACGTTCGGGTCATCCTCACGTGACCGCCGTGGTTGGCACGTGTGCGCAGCGCGACGCAGACTAGACTCGCGGCAGCCGAGAGGGAGACGAGTGGGCGATCCAGCGAAACCGGCCGACGGGGCGGGACGGGCGTTCAAGCCGACGCCGTACCCGCGCGCGACCAATGCACCCCTGCCCGCGGCCCCGCAGCCGCCGCGGACGAAGGCGCAACGGGTGCGCTACGGCGTCAAGGTCGGGTTGATCGTGCTCTCCGTGGTCGCGCTCGTGGGGACCGGTGTCGCCTGGGGCGTGGTGAACTGGTTCCGGGGCAACACGAACACCGCCGATGTGCTCTCCACCAAGGGCGAGGGCCCCAGCGCGAACGACGGGGCGGAGGACATCCTGCTGGTCGGCAGCGACAGCCGCACCGATATCCAGGGCAATCCGCTGCCGCTCGATGTACTCAAGCGGCTGCGCACCGAGGCGACCGACGGGGTCAACACCGACACCATGATGCTGCTGCGGATCCCGCGCGGTGGCGGGAAGGCGAAGGCGATCTCCATTCCGCGGGACACCTACCTGAACGTCCCCGGTCAGGGCTCGGAGAAGATCAACGCCGCCTACGGGCGCACCGCAGGGCAGGAGATGGCCGCGCTGCGGGCGAACGGGGAAAGCGGCCCGGAAGTCGAGCGCAAATCGCGCCAGGCGGGCGCGCGCAAGCTCGTGCAGGCCGTGCAGGGCCTGACCGGCGCGCACATCGATCACTACGCCGAGGTCAACCTCTACGGTTTCTATCTGCTCACCAATGCCGTCGGCGGGGTTCCCGTCTGTCTCAAGCACGCGACCAAGGACAAGGATTCCGGCGCCGACTTCACCGCGGGCTGGCAGACGGTCAGCGGCGGCCAGGCACTGTCCTTCGTGCGCCAGCGCAAGAACCTGCCGCACGGCGACCTCGACCGGATCAAGCGCCAGCAGGTGTTCCTCGCCTCCGCCGCCAACCAGGTGCTCTCCGCGGGCACCCTCACCGATCCCGGCAAACTCTCCGGGCTGGTGGACACGGTGCGCAAGGCGATGCTGTTCGACAACGACTTCGACATCACCCAGTTCGTCCAGCAGGCGCAAGGGCTCGCCGGGGGCAATGTCGACTTCGCCACCATTCCCGTCGAGGCGGTCGGCGCGCACACCGAAGGCGGGCAGAGCATCGTCAAGGTGGACCTCGGCGCGGTGCACCGCTTCGTCGCGAACATCTTCACCCAGCAGACGCCGGAACCGCAGGGCAGGCCGGCTCCTCCGGGACGGACCGCGCCCGCGGCCGCCATGGCGGAACTGAACAGCCCGAAGTGCGTCGACTGATCCGTGATCACCCCAGCCGGACCGAAACGTTCCCGGTGAAGCGGCCGTCCAGCAGATCCCGCAGCGCCCGCGGGGCGGCCTCGATCCCGCCATCGACCACCGTGTGCGGGTAAACCAGGCCTTCGCCGAGCCAGTGGGAGAACAGCGGCGTCCACTCGGTGAAGGCGTGCCAGCCGTGATGCAGCGCGAAGCCCCGGACCGTCAGGTCCTTCACGACCGCGGTCCCGGTGTCCAGCCGTGGCCATGGTGCGCCCGCCCGGGTGGCGAGTGCGCCGCAGACGGCGAAGCGTGCGTGGTCGGCGGCGCACTCGACCGCGGCCTCGAACTGTGCCCCACCGACGAGGTCGAAGTAGACGCTGATGCCCTCGGGCGCGGCCGCGCGCAGCCGCGTGACGAGATCCCCGTCGTGGTAGTCGATCGCCTCGTCGAAGCCGAGCTCTTCGACCAGCCACCGGCATTTGGCCGCCGAGCCCGCCGTGCCGATCACCCGTGCGGCCCCGAGCCTGCGGGCGATCTGCCCGGCAAGCGAACCGACCCCGCCTGCCGCCCCGGAGACGAGCACGGTGTCGCCCTCGGTCACTCCGGCGATGTCCCGCATCCCCAGTAGCGCGGTCGCGCCGTTGCGGATCGCGAGGTGATAGCAGGGCTCGGGCAGCGCGGCCGGATCGAGGACGGTCGCCTCGGTCGTATCGGCGTAGTCGGCCCAGGGCCCGCGGAACAGCACGAGATCCCCGACGCGGATGTGCGGGACGCCCGTCGCGGCGACCCGGCCGACCGTGTCCGAGCGCAGCGGGCGATCGAGCGCGAACTGCGGGAGTGGAATTTCGCTCTCGGGATCCATGAGCGGGCGCAGCGCCGCCACGATGCCCAGGTACTCGTTGCGCACCAACACCCGGCCGGGCTCGGGTGGCGCGAGCGGGACCTCGACCAGGCGGAACTCCTCGCTGGTGAGCTTTCCCTGTGGGCGTGCGGCGAGGTGCACCTCGCGGGCGGTCTGCGGCAGATGGTCCGGCATGCCCGGACCATGCACGTTCGACTCCGGTTGAGTTCAAGCTGTGCTCTAAGCTCGTCGTGATGGGCATTACCGAATCGGTGCTGGTCCCGCTGCTGCGCACGGAAGCGTCGCGGCCGTTGATCACGCACTATGACGATGAACAGGGCAGCAGGGTCGAGCTCTCCGTGGCGACCACCGCGAACTGGGCGGCGAAGACGGCGAACTGGCTGCGCGAGGAAACCGAACTGGAGCCCGGTGATCCGGTCGGCTTCACCCTGCCACCGCACTGGCAAACGCTGGGCATCCTGTTCGGTGTCTGGTGGTGTGGCGGGGATGTGCGCACCGAGGCGCCGGGTGCGCCGATCGCGTTCGTCCCCGAAGGGGGCTCTGTCGATGGGGGTTCGGCGGACGCGGAACTGACCGCCGAGGTCAGCCTGCATCCCATGGGGCTCGGGCTCAGTGGTGAACCGACCGGCGGGGCCATCGATTTCGTCGAGGACGCCCGGTTGCACGGGGACGACTTCGTAGCGATCGATCCGGCCGGCCCGGAAACGGCCGCACTCGCCGGGCAACCGGTCGCCACGGTGCTCGAACGGGCCAGGGAACGGGCGAGCGAACTCGGGATCGAGCGCGGCACCAGGGTGCTCTCCACCGCGGACTGGACGATTCCGGACGGACTGGTGGATGTGCTCGCCGTGTTCGCGGCCGGTGGCGCGCTCGTGCAATGCACCAACGTCTCAGCGCAGTGCACCAGTGCGGATCCGGCCAAGCTGGAAGAGCGCGCTAACACCGAGCGGTGCACGCTACTGTTGCCGGCATGACCTGGTCGACCTATGGGGGTGTTCCTGCTCGCCGTGCTGCTCGGTGCCATGGTTCCCGGGCCGACGACCGCGCTCGTGATCCGGCGCAGTGCGTTGCGCGGCACCGGTTCCACGGTGCCCATGGTCACCGGGATGGAGCTCGGCCTCGTCGCCTGGGTGATCGCGGCGGCGCTCGGGGTGACCGCGCTGCTCTCCGCGAGCGAGCTGGCCTACACGGTGCTGCGCGTCGCGGGCGCGCTGTTCCTGATCTACCTGGGTATCCAGGCCTGGCTGGCCGCGCGGCGGATCGACGGGGACGCCGAACTCGGCGCGGGCACCAGTGAGCGCGCGACCGCGTGGCGGGCTTTCGGCACCGGACTGGTCACCAACATCGCCAACCCGAAGATCGCCGCGTTCACCTTCGCGTTCTACCCGCAGTTCCTGCCGCAGGGCGGCGATCTGCTGTTCGCGACCTGCCTGCTCGCGCTCTCGCAAATTTTCGTGGACGCCGCCTGGTCCCTCGGCCTCGCCATGTTCGTCGGGCGGGCGCGCCGGTTTTTCCAGCGCGCGAAGATCCGCAAACGGCTGGAACGCATGACCGGGACCGTGCTGATCGCGCTCGGCATCGGGATGGCCGCGGACAAGCTGTAACCGCCCGGTTACGCAGGCATGCGAGACGACCACGGCCCGTAACTCGTCGAGCACGCTCGCGCAATAGGGCGGCGATGGAATAGCGGGCGTCAACAACCCCGAACGAAAGGTTCCCTCATGACCAGCATCGTCGGCCTGCTCGACCAGATCCTCGCCATCATCGGCATTCACTGACGAAGGACTGAGCCGGGCGGGGCGCGGGTACCGGCCCGCGCCCCGCCCGGGTAGAACTACGCATACCGAACGCGGGGAATCACCGATGTCCGGCCCCCGGTTTCCCGGCAGAGTTCCGGTATGGCGAACATAACCAGCTCGAACAACACTACGAATGCTTTCTTCGCGCAGGCGGCGATCTCGTTCGCCGTGGCGCTGGTCGCGGTCACCATCGGGGTGATCTTCCTGCCGGTCAGCGGCTGGGTGCGCGGCTTTCTCAGTCTCGGCGTGCTCTACACCGTGACCTCCGCGTTCACCCTCGCCAAGTGCGTACGGGACCGCCAGCAGGAAACCCAGTTGATCAGCAGGGTGGATCAGGCGCGGATGGAGAAATACCTCGCCGAGCATGATCCGCTGAAACAGCCCTGAACGGCCCCGCTCAGCCGAACTGATCCGGGTCGGCCTTCGCCCAGTCCTGTTCCCAGCTCTGCGGAGCCTGCTCGACCAGCTGTCCCGGCTCCAGCCATTCGTAGAACTCGGCGTAGGTGCGCACGGTGAACGGATCGGTGCGCCTGCTCAGCAGGTGCGGGCCGAGCTCCTCCGGCCGGTGCGCGCCGAGTGAGGCCATGATGCGCAGGCAGGACTCGACCGTTGAGCGCTGATAGTTGTGCACCCGCTCGGCCTTGTCCCCGACGTGCAGCGCCCGGGTCCGGCGCGGATCCTGGGTGGCCACCCCGGTCGGGCAGGTGTTGGTGTGGCAGCGCTGCGCCTGGATGCAGCCGACCGCGAACATCATGGCCCGCGCCGCGTTCGTGTAATCCGCGCCCGCGGCCATCCGCTTGACCATGTCCGCCCCGGTCGCGACCTTCCCACTCGCTCCGATCCGGATCCGGTCCCGCAGCCCGGAACCCACCAGCGCGTTGTGCACGGTGAGCAGCCCCTCGGTCAGCGGCAGCCCGATGTGGTCGGTGAATTCCAGTGGTGCGGCACCGGTTCCGCCCTCGGCCCCGTCCACGATGATGAAGTCCGGGGTGACCCCTTCGGCGAGCATCGCCTTGCACACCGCGAGAAACTGCCTGCGCGAGCCGACGCACAGTTTGAAGCCGGTCGGTTTGCCGCCCGCGAGTTCTCGCATCCGCGCCACGAAGGCGACCAGTTCCCGTGGCGTGGAGAAGGTGCGGTGATAGGGCGGGGAGATCACCGTTTCGCCCCGGGTGACCTCACGGACCCGGGCGATCTCGGCGTTCACCTTGTCCCCGGGAAGTACCCCGCCGATACCCGGTTTCGCACCCTGGGACAGTTTCAGTGAGACACATTTCACCGAATCGGTCGCCGCCTTCTCCGCGAATTTCGCCTCGTCGAATCCGCCGTCCGGGGTACGGCAACCGAAATAACCGGTGCCGATTTCCCAGATCAGATCGCCGCCGTAACGCAGATGATGGTCGGAAAGACCACCCTCCCCGGTATCGTGCGCGAAGCCGCCGAGCGCCGCGCCCTTGTTCAGCGCCAGAATCGCATTCGTGGAAAGCGAACCGAAACTCATCGCGGAGACATTGAGCAACGCCATATCGTAGGGCTTCGTGCAGTCCGGCCCGCCGACCCGCACCTTCGGCGGTTCGCTTTCCTGCGGGACAGGGGCCATCGAATGCACGAAAGACTCATAGCCGAGCGCGTAGACATCGCGCTCCGTGCCGAACGCCGCCTCGTCCCCGTCCCCCTTGGCCCGTTCATAGACCAGGGTGCGCACATCCCGGTCATAGGGGCGGCCATCGTAGTTGCGCTCGATGAAGTATTGCTGCAGTTCCGGCCGCAGTTCCTCCATCAGAAAACGCAAATGTCCGAGTACGGGGTAATTGCGCAGAATGGAATGGTGTCGCTGGCTCACATCGTGGACCGCGGTCACGGCCAGCGCGAGCAGCGGCAGCGTGAGAAAAAGCCACCACGCAGAGACGAGAACGGGAAGGGAAAACGAGGCGAGTCCAATGACCGCGAGCCCGCCCACGACAAGCATTCGGATCACCTGTTCACCGTAGACTCCGCGGTCACAGCGCGAGCATGCGGGCCAGCACGGAGCGGATCCCGGAGGCCGGGTTTTACTGCGCGTAGCCGGATATCGGTTGCCAGGTGAACAGCAGCAGCATGCACAACAGGGCGCCGAGCGGGGCGACGACCAGCGCGCTCACCGCGATGACCTTGATGACGTGCACCTCACGGGCGATCTGGGTGAGCAGCAGCCTGATCTGCCAGTTCTCGGACGCGGGTACATTCTCGGTTCGGGCATACCCGCCTATCGCGGAGCGGCACCCGAGCGTTGCGGGATCAGCCTGTCCTGCCGGACGAGCCTGCCTTCATGCCGATGAGAGTGGCCATCACGCCGAGCAGACCCAGCCCTGCGGCGCAGTAGCCGAGGAGCGCCATGATGCCGCCCCCGATATCGGTCGGCGCGCCGAACTTGCCCACCCCGCCGATCGCGAGGGCGTAGTACAGGACGACGAGTAGAACACCGACGGCGAGCACGGCTGCCGAGAACCGCAGCCAACTCCGTGCGCTCGAACGGTAGTCACCCATCGGCACAGGCTAGTCCACCGAGCGTGGCTCTCGCGAGCTATCGTCCACTGTCTCCTCGGCTGGATGCTGCTCGCTGCGAAGATCAGCCTTTGAGCAGCGAACGGGCCATGACCATGCGCTGGATCTGGTTGGTGCCCTCGTAGATCTGGGTTATCTTGGCGTCCCGCATCATGCGCTCGACGGGGAAGTCCCTGGTGTAGCCTGCTCCGCCGAAGAGCTGCACGGCGTCTGTGGTGACCGACATCGCGACGTCGGAGGCGTAGCATTTCGCCGCACTGGCAAGGAATCCGGCGCGCTGGTCGCCGCGTTCGGTTGCGGCTGCCGAGGTGTAGACCATGCCGCGTGCGGCCTCGGTCTTCATGGCCATATCGGCGAGCATGAATTGCAGGCCCTGGAATTCGCCGATGGCTTTGCCGAACTGTTTGCGTTCTTTGACGTAGGCGACGGCCTGGTCGAGCGCGCCCTGGGCGATCCCGAGGGCCTGGGCGCCGATGGTGGGCCTGGTGTGGTCGAGGGTGCGCAGTGCGGTCTTGAGTCCGGTGCCCGGCTCGCCGATGATCCGGTCGCCGGGGAGCACGCAGTTCTCGAAGTAGATCTCCCGGGTGGGGGAGCCTTTGATGCCGAGTTTGCGTTCCTTGGGCCCGACGGAGAATCCGGGGTCGTCTTTGTGCACGACGAAGGCGGAGATGCCGTTGGCTTTCTTCTCGGCGTCCGGATCGCTGACCGCCATGACGGTGTACCAGGTGGATTCGCCCGCGTTGGTTATCCAGCATTTGGTGCCGTTGAGCACCCAGTTCTCGCCGTCCCGGCGCGCGGTGGTGCGCATGGCGGCGGTGTCCGAACCCGCTTCCCGCTCGGAGAGCGCGTAGGAGGCGGTGGCCTCGCCGTTCGCGATGGAGGGCAGCACCTGCTTTTTCAGTTCCTCGGAGGCGGAGAGCAGGATGGGCTGGGTGCCGAGTTTGTTCACCGCGGGAATGAGCGAGGAGGAGGCGCAGACCCTGGCGACCTCTTCGATCACGATGCACGCGGAGACGGCATCGGCGCCCTGGCCGTCGTAGGGCTCGGGGATGTGCACCGCATTGAACCCGGCCTTGGCGAGCGCGGCCTCGGCCTCCTTGGGGTAGCGCGAGTCCTCGTCCACCTCGGCGGCGTGCGGTGCGATCTCCTTCTCGGCAAGCGCGCGGACCGCCTCGCGGAGCGCGTCGTGCTCCTCACCGAGCTGGTAAAGGCCATAGTTCTGTTCCACGTGTGGCACCTCCACGCGCTATGTTAGCGCTCGTTTACCTGTTCCGTCTCGATGCTGTCACGCAGCGCACGATCCTTCTGCTCGACAAGGGCCTCGAGCTCGGCCTGGAAGGCGCCCATCCGGGCGCGCAGTCCCTGGTCGGTCGCGGCGAGGATGCGCACCGCGAGCAACCCGGCGTTGCGGGCTCCGCCGATGGACACGGTGGCCACCGGCACCCCGGCGGGCATCTGCACGATGGACAGCAGCGAGTCCATCCCGTCCAGGTGTTTGAGCGGCACCGGGACCCCGATGACCGGGAGCGGAGTGGCCGCGGCGACCATGCCCGGCAGGTGCGCCGCCCCGCCCGCGCCCGCGATGATCACGCTGATCCCGCGGTCGGCTGCCGAGCGCGCGTAGTCGAGCATCTTGTCCGGGGTGCGGTGCGCGGAGACCACGCCGACCTCGTGCTCCACGCCGAACTCGCGCAGTGCCTCGGCGGCCGCGGACAGGGTCGGCCAGTCGGAATCGCTGCCCATGATCAAACCAACGCGCATGTGGTGCTCTCTCCTTGCTCAGTGAATCGAGAATCCGTCCGGCCAGCGTCCGGTGCCGAGGAATGCGGCGGCCAGCTCGGCCTCGGCGCGCAGCGGGTTCATGCGCTCGCCGAGCATGGTGACGTGCCCGAGTTTGCGTCCCGGCCGCTCGGCCTTGCCGTACCAGTGCACCTTGGCGCCGGGGAACCGGGCGAACAGGTGGTGCATCCGTTCGTCGATGCGCAGGTTGGGCTCGGTGCCGCCGAGCACATTGCCCATGACCACGGCGGGCGCGAGGGGTTCGGTGCGCCCGAGCGGATAGTCGAGCACCGCGCGCAGGTGTTGTTCGAACTGCGAGGTGCGGGCGCCGTCGATGCTCCAGTGCCCGGAGTTGTGCGGGCGCATGGCGAGCTCGTTCACCACTACCCCGGTGTTCGTCTCGAACAGTTCGACCGCGAGCACTCCGACCACGCCGAGCTCCTCGGCGATCCGGATGGCCAGCCGTTGCGCATCGGCGGCCAGCTGTTCGGAAAGCCCGGGCGCGGGAGCGAGTACTTCGACGCAGATCCCGTCCCGCTGCACGGTTTCCACCACCGGCCACGCGGCGGCCTGGCCGAACGGGGAGCGGGCGACCATCGCGGAGAGTTCACGGCGCATCTCGACGTGCTGTTCGACCATCAGCGGGGTACCCGCTCCGAGCAGCTCGCGCACCAGCACGCTCGCTTCTTCCGGGGAACCGAGCAGCCACACCCCGCGTCCGTCGTACCCGCCGCGGATGGCCTTGGCCACGACCGGCCAGCCGTGCTCCGCACCGAAGGCGAGCACCTCGCCGACCTCGTGCACCTCGGTGAACGCGGGGACCGCGATATCGTGCGCGGCCAGTTCGGTGCGCATGACCAGCTTGTCCTGGGCGTGCCGCAGCGCGTTCGAGCCCGGACAGACCGTGTACCCCTCGGCCTCGAGCGCGCGCAGGTGCTCGCCGGGCACGTGCTCGTGATCGAAGGTGAGCACGGTGCACTCCTGCGCGAACGCGCGCAGCGCCTCGAGGTCGGTGTGTTTGCCGAGCCGCACATCCGGGGTGACCACGGCGGCCGACTCGTCCTCGGCGACGGCGAGCACGCGCAGTGACTGGCCGAGCGCGATCGCGGCCTGGTGGGTCATGCGCGCCAGCTGTCCGCCGCCGACCATGCCGACGACCGGCAGCCCGATCGGCGAGCTCACGACTGCTCGTCCCGGAACGCGGCGAGGGCTTCGTGGGTCTTCGAGGCGAGGAACTTGGTCACCTCGTATTCGGCGACTTCGGCGAACGGGTCCCGCGCGAGTGCCGCGTCGAGTTCCTCCCTCGAGATGGAGGCGAACAGCAGCATCCCGCCGAGCCGTGGTTCCTGGCGGCCGGAGGCGAGCAGGCGCTCGGCCGCGTACTGTTCCTCGAGCCAGGCGACGTGTTCGGACAGCCGGGCGTCGATCTCGGTCAGATCGGCGGGGTAGGTGAGCTTGACGACGTACATACCGAGAAGCCTAACCGGCGCGTTACACTGGCCGTATGCAGTGTTCGCAGCGTATGAGTGCGTGGTGGGCCGCCTGACGGCGGCCGAGTCGAACACGCGATGGAAATGGCCGCCCAGAGGGCGGCCGTTCTGCGTATCCGGTGGCTCCTCGGGCGGCGAGAAACCGACAAGGAGCTAAGGCATGATCCGCTTTTCCGGCGCAACTCCGTCCGGCCGGGTCCATCTCGGCAATTACCTCGGCGCGATCCAGCACTGGGCCGATCGCGCCGACTACCACGGTGACCTCTATTTCGTCTCCGATCTGCACGCGATGACCAAGCGGTACAGCCCGGCGCAGCTGCGCGTGCTGACCAGGGAACTGCACGCCACGCTCATCGCCTCGGGCATTCCGGCCGAACGGATCTTCGTGCAGTCCGATCTGCTCGCCGAACACGCCTCGCTCTCCTGGATTCTGGAATGTGTGTGCACCTTCGGCGAGGCGCGGCGGATGACGCAGTTCAAGGAGAAGTCGAAGGGAGAGAACGGGGTCCGGCTCGGTCTGCTCACCTATCCGACACTGATGGCCGCCGACATCCTGTTGCACGGTGCGCAGGAGGTCCCGGTCGGGGACGATCAGCGCCAGCACGTGGAGCTGGCGCGGTCGCTCGCGCGGCGGTTCAACACCGAGTACGGCGAGGTGTTCACGGTTCCGCGCGCGGTGACCCCGCCGGTCGGGGCGCGGATCATGGACCTCGCCGAACCGAGCCGCAAGATGGCGAAATCCAGTGCCGACGCGGTGGGAACCATATTCCTGCGCGATGAACCGGAAATCATCGAGCGCAAGATTTCCCGGGCGGTCACCGATTCTTCCGGAATTGTTCGCTACGCTCCCGAAGAACAACCAGGAGTGACGAATCTGGTGGATATTCTGTCGACCATTCGCGGGGAAAACCCCAGGGAGCTCGCGGAGTCGATAACCGGCTATGCGGAACTCAAGCGAATGGTGACCGATGCCGTTCTGGATCGGCTCCGGCCCATTCGCAAGACGATCGACGAGCTGCTCGCCGATCAGGCCGAACTGGACCGGTTGCGGGCCGACGCCGCCGAACTCGCGGTCGAGCGTGCCCGGCCGCGGTTGCATGCCGCAATGCAACTTGCAGGAATCGGCTGAGTGGTTCGGGGGCGGTCAGTTGCGCTTCGGTATCTGGCCGATCCCTCCGCATTGTTTGCAGGTATTGCCGTTACGATCCATGCCGCTTCCGTGGCAGCCCGAACATTCTTCCATCTCGAAAGCGACCATGGGAACAGGAAATCGCATGGCAGGTGTATTGGCAATCCGCTGTCTGAGGGAAACGTCCCCGGTCGGTACGGAAACGTGATCTTCTCCTCTTGTCATCGCTCGCTCTCTCGGATCGTCCGCAGCCCGGTGATCAGGATATGCAGGCTGTACCGGAAGTCGTCCACCTGCGCCGATCCTTCCCGGTGGCGCTCGAGCAGGCTACGCGCAAGCACCGGATAAGGGAAGCTTTCTCCGGTGATCAGCGCGTGTTCCTCGGTCTGGGGGGCGCGGGTCTGATCCTCGACGGCGCGGCCGAGTACGAAGTGGATGATCGCGCCCGAGGCGCGGGACGCGTCGGAGAGCGGGAAACCCGCCCGGTGCAGGGTTTCGGTGACCAGCTCGGCGAACTCGCCCAGCGCGCGGGCGCGGATCAGGTCCGCGCCCGAGGCGATCCGTGCCCCATCGCGGACGCCGAGCAGGCCCTGCCACAGGGTTTCCGCCGCTTCGGTGAGCCAGGACCACCACGGTTGCCCGCGATGCCCGGCGTGTAACGGGGTCAGCGCCGGGGCGAGCAGTTGGTCGGTCATCTCGTCGAGCAGGGCGCGTTTGTTCGGGAAATGCCAGTACAGTGCGGGAGCCTTGACGCCGAGCTCGGTCGCGAGCCTGCGCACCGTGAGCTTGTCCAACCCCTCGGAGTCCAGTAGCCGCAAGGCGATCTGGGCGGCGTACTTCTTGTCGATCGGCAAGCCCGACTCCTCTCGGCTGGGTTGACAGCCTAACAAAGCCGTTTCATGGTTTAATCTCTTTAACAAGTTAAGGAGATGATCATGGACGCGGATGTGCTCATCGTCGGTGCCGGGCCGGTGGGACTGTTGCTGTCGGCCGAGCTCCGGCTCGGTGGCGCGGAGGTGGTCGTACTGGAAAGATCGGCGAAGCCGAACGAGGAGAAACGGGCGCGGGCGATCGGTCCGCTGGCCTTCGAGGCGCTGTGCCGGCGCGGCCTCGGCCCGGAAATCGCCGAATACACCGGGATCGGGCTCGCCGACCTCCGGCACGATCACGGCAGCACGCTGCGGCATTTCGCCTGGATATTCAAGATCGAGGAGGAACCGGGGCGCGCGGGTGCGCCGATCTGGCAGCCGGATCTGGAACGGATACTGCGGGAGTACGCACGCGGACTCGGGGTGGTGGTGCACTGGGGGACCGGGGTCGAGACGGTCGTGCAGGATTCCGCTGGGGTCACCGCGGGTGCGGCCGGAACACAATGGCGCGCCCGTTATCTCGTCGGCTGCGACGGCGGGCGCAGCACGGTGCGCGGGCTCGCCGGATTCGCGTTCCCGGGAACCGAACCGACCATGATCACCAGGGTGACCGAGGTGGATCCGGAAAAGCTCGGAGAACTACCGGAGGCCGGGGATTACCCGGGCGGCAAACTGATGCACGGCGGAACGTTGCTCGGCACCACGGAGTTCGGCACCGGCACCGACGGTCCACTCACGACGGAGGAGCTGCGCGCCAGCATCCGCAGGATCACCGGCGCCGATGTGCCGATCACCGAACTGCGCGAGCCGCGCAAGTTCACCGATCGCGCGCACCAGGCGAGCACCTATCGCAGCGGGCGGGTGCTGATCGCCGGGGATGCCGCGCATGTGCACTCGCCCAACGGCGGACAGGGACTCAACCTCGGCCTGGTCGACGCGGCGAACCTCGGCTGGAAGCTCGCCTCGGTGATCGCCGGGACCAAAGGGGAGGAGCTGCTGGACAGCTACCCGAGCGAACGTCACCCCGCCGGTGCCGCCGTGCTGCGCAACACCCGGGCCCAGTCCGCCTTGCTGTGGCAGGGCGAACACATCGGTGCACTGCGCGAACTGCTCGCTGAGCTGATGGATCTCCCCGCGGCCAACCGATATTTCTGGCGGCTGCTCACCGGAACCGGGGACCGCTATGAATTCCCTTACCCGGCAAGCCATCCGCGCACCGGGTTCGCCTGCGGTGACCTGGAACCGGGCGGCCGCCCGGTCGCCGAGTACACCGAGGACGGAACGGCTCTGCTCGCGCTGCCGCGCGGTACCGCCGTGCCCGTACCGGAGCGGGTGCGGGTGCTCGAGCTCGCCGCGCCCATCGAGGAGGACCTGAGCGGGGTGCTGATCCGCCCGGACGGCACCATCGCCTGGGCGTGCGCGGGCGAGGACACCGATGGGCTCGCGATCGCGCTGCGCACCTGGTTCGGCGGATAAACTCACGTTTCGCGGGTCAGCGTCGTCTACCGGGTGTGCTACCGATGCTGGAGTCCCATCAATACTGGAGTCCTGTCAAATGAAGGCGTTCGAAGAGATCGTCGCCGAACACGGCGCGACCGTGCTCCGGGTGTGCCGGGCAGTGCTCGGGCACGCCGATGCGGAGGACGCCGCGGCGGAGACGTTCCTCGCCGCGCTCAAGGCGTATCCCGGGCTTCCGGAGACCGCCAATGTGCAGGCGTGGCTGGTCACGATCGCGCACCGGAAGGCGATCGATGCCACCCGCGCGGCGAAGCGGAGAGCGGTCACCGTGCCCGAACCGCCGGAGCGCCACTCCGGGATCGGGCGCCCCGAACAGGCCGATCCGGATCTGTGGTCGGCGCTCGGCGAACTCTCGCTGACCCAGCGGGCCGCCGTCGCTTATCACTATCTGGCCGGTCTGCCGTACAAGGAGATCGCCGAGATCACCGGTAGCAGCACCGCGGCCGTGCGCAGAGCGGCGGCGGACGGGGTGCGGAAACTCCGCACGATCTACCCAAGGGAGTGCGAATGATGACCGCGGACAAGGACATCGCCGGAATGCTCGCCGGGGACGAGACCGAGGCGCTCGCCCGTCTGCATGCCCGGCTCGCCGAACAGGCCGCGAGCGAGGGCGTGCTGGACATCGCCTACCGCACGCATGACACCCCGGTCGGGCGGCTGCTGCTCGCCGCGACCGAGGCCGGTGTGCTGCGGGTGGCCTACGAACGCGAGGAACACGAGCGGGTGCTGGCGAACCTCGCCGACACCGTGAGCCCGCGAATCCTGCGCGCACCGGGCAGGCTGGACCGGCTCGCCACCGAACTCGACGAGTACTTCACCGGAAAGCGGACCGGTTTCGATGTGCCGCTGGATCTGCGGCTGAGCAAGGGATTCCGCCGCGAGGTGCTCAGCCACCTGGCGGACATCGGCTACGGGGAGACCGCGAGTTACGCGGGAATAGCCGCGGCCGCGGGCAGTCCGCGTGCGGTGCGCGCGGCCGGTTCGGCCTGTGCGACGAACCCGATCCCGGTCGTGCTGCCCTGCCATCGGGTGGTGCGTTCGGACGGATCGCTTTCCGGGTACGTGGGCGGAGTCGAAGCGAAACGGAAACTGCTCGAACTGGAGGCGGCGTGAACACCAGCGTGAACATCTACGAGAAACGTGTGGCCGCGGCGGACTGGTCAGCGGTGCACCGCGAGGTCGACGAGTACGGCTGCGCCTTGTTGCCCCGGCTGCTCACCGAGACCGAATGCGCGAGCCTCGCCGAGCTCTATCCGGAACCCGAACATTTCCGGTCCACCATCGATATGCGCCGTCACCGGTTCGGCGAAGGGGAGTACCACTACTTCGCCGAACCGTTCCCGGAGCCGATCGCCCGGCTGCGCGAGGCGCTGTACCCGAGGCTGCTGCCGATCGCGCGGGACTGGGCGCAGCGGCTCGGCAGGCAGGCCGAATGGCCGGACACCCTCGCCGAATGGCTGGAGATCTGCCACGCGGCAGGGCAGCGGCGGCCCACCCCGATCCTGCTGCGCTATGCCGAGGGCGGATGGAACGCGCTGCACCGGGATCTGTACGGGGACAAGGTTTTCCCGCTGCAGGTGGTTATCAACCTGAGCAACCCCGGGGTGGACCACACCGGTGGGGAGTTCCTGCTCGTCGAACAGCGGATGCGGGCTCAGTCACGGGGCACGGCCACCGTGATCCCGCACGGGCACGGGCTCGTGTTCACCACGAGGGACCGCCCGGTGCGCTCGGCGCGTGGCTGGTCGACCGCGCAGGTGCGGCACGGGGTGTCCGCGGTGCGCAGCGGCCTGCGCTACACCCTGGGCCTGGTCTTTCACGATGCGGCCTGACCCGCGGTTCAACTCGGGCCATCGCCGGTCGGCCGCACTCCGGCCTGCTCGATCATGAGCATGGTGGTCCGCTGCGGCGCGATCGGCCGCGGGGCCGCAGGCCCCGGGGAACGGTGATTCCCTGACCTTGGCCCAGTTCGGCGCTGTCGTGCCCGTCCAGTTCGATGATCAGGCGCCCGTCGATGACGGAGCAGAACTCGTCTTCCTCGTCGTGCCGATGCCAGTGGTGCTCACCGGAGACGACACCGAGGCGGATCACCGAATCGTTCACCCGGCACAGCGTCTGGTTGAACCACGGTTCGGTGACCGCCCGCGCCAGAGCTGGGACATCGATGTGCTCCAGCGGCTCGTATTTCGGGTCCATGTGGATGACGTGAGGCATCGGATCAGGCATGGCCGGGCGCCGTTTCCCGCCGGTTCGCGCTATCGGCGGATTCGGCTGATTGCTCGGCGATCGCGTGCACCGTGGGCGCCGCGATCCGGCGATAGTCCTCGGTGGCCAGGGCGAGGGAACGGTCCAGGCGCGCGGCGTTGAAGAAGATCTCCTCGTGCTCGAACAGCGCGGGGTCCACGACGAGCTCGAGTTCGCCGGTGAACGTCAGCGGCAGGATGGTGCCGCTGACGCTGCCGGAAAGCCGTTCGGCCGTCTCGTTGTCGGCGAATCCCGCGTAGCGCCCGTTGCAGAGCGCTTTCAGTGCAGCCAGATCCACCCGGGTGTTCCCGGGAACCACGGCGAGCGCGTACTTTCGCGTTTTCTTGTCCACTTTGATCAGGACGACGACGCATTTGGCCGCCTGCCGCACCGGATGCCCGCGCAGTTCGCTGACCGGTTCCGTCCGGCCCTCCGGAGCATGGTCGATCGTCCGATACCTCGCGCCGTGCTCGTCCAGCAGTCCGATCAGTCGCTCATACGTACTGACACCCACGTTCGCTCACCAATCGTCTTGGAAGGTTTGCTTGATTTCCCGGATCCGGTCCTCATCGCGCCGGTAGAACACCCACTGCTTGCTGCGCTTCGCCCGCAGCAGCCCCGCCGCGGTGAGTACCTTCAGGTGTTCGCCCGCGGTCGGCTGACTGACCTCCAGCTTCTGCGCGATCAGCACCCCGCAGACGCCGTCGGTCAGCAGATCTCCGTCGACCTGCGGGGGAAAGTGTGCGACCGGATCGCGCAGCCACTCCAGAATCTGCAGCCGCCGCCCGCTGGCCAGTGCCTTGAGAACCTCGACCTCCATCAATTAGGGAGTTTGCTAATTGGCTAATCGTTTGTCAAGGTCCGATGCACCGGTGCCGCGCGAGCACGTGCGACCGGGAGCGGCACCGGCTCCCCTCTAAGATCGGCGGTGTGCGAGACCGCGAGCGCCCCGAGCTTCCCCTGGTGCTTCGCGCGTCGTTCGGTCTCGGTCTGCTCGGTGTGGCCACGAGTGCGGCCGGGGTGCTCACGATCGGCTTGCTCGCCTGGCTCAACGGTGCCCCGGAGCGGTTCGGCAGGCATGTCGGTCTGCTCGCCACCGTGGGCATCGGGCTGACCGCCTTCGCGCTCGTGGTCGGTATGTCGGTGAACACGGCGCTGCAGCGGCGGGCGATCGGCCCACTGCGCGAGGGCGGGGAACTCACCGCGGTGCAGGCGACAGCGGTCTATCGGCTCCCCGCGCGGCTGATGCTGGTCTCCGGGGCGCTCTGGCTGCTCGGGGTGGCCGTGATGAGCGTGCTGATGTTCAGCCTGCTCTCCTATACCGACGCGGCGACCGGGGTCGCGTTCATCGCGCTCGGCGGGATCACCACGACCGCCTACGCCTATCTCGCGACCGAGCGGCTGCTGCGCCCGGTGATGAGCCGAGTGCTCGAGTCGTACCAGGCGCGCAGGGGAACGGTGCTCGGCAGGCTCGCGGTGACCTGGGTGCTCTCCGGCGGGGTTCCGCTCGTCGCGGTGGTCATCGCGCTCTCCTACACCCGCTCGAGCCAGGACGAGCGGATCCGCGTGGTGTTCGTGCTCGCCGGGATCGGGGTGTTCCTCGGGATCGCGAGCACGGTTCTGCTCGCCCGCTCGGTCGGGCTCCCGCTGCGCCGGATGCGGACCGCGCTCGAGCGCATCGCCAGGGACGATTTCGACGCCCGGGTGGAGGTCAACAACACCACCGAGATCGGACTGATGCAGGCCTCGGTGAACGATCTGGCCCGCGGGCTGCGCGAACGCGAGCGCATGCGGGACCTGTTCGAGCGCCATGTCGGGGATTCGGTCGTGGACCACGCGATGTCCGTCGGTGCCTCGCTCAGCGGTGAACTCACCGAGGTTGTGGCGCTGTTCGTGGATGTCATCGGTTCCACCGAACTGGCCTACGCCCTGCCGACCGAGGACTTCGTGGCCAAGCTCAACCGGCTGCTCGGCGGAGTCGTCGCCGAGATCGACCGGGAGGGCGGGCTGGTCAACAAGTTCGAGGGGGACGCGACGCTGTGCATCTTCGGCGCCCCGGTGCAGCACGCCGATCCGGCGAGCGCCGCACTGCGGGCCGCGCGCCGGATCCGGGACTCGGTCACCGAGGCCGGGGAACTGGATGTGGGGATCGGGATCGCGGGCGGGCGGGTGTTCGCCGGTCAGCTGGGCACCAGGAGCAGGCTGGAGTACACCGTCATCGGGGACGCGGTGAACGAGGCGGCGCGGCTCACCGAGGCGGCGAAGGCGCTCCCGGGGCGGGTGCTCGCCAGCGAATCGGTGATCGAGCAGTGCAGTACGGGGGAGCGGGAGTGCTGGTCCGAGCACGCGCGCCTGGAACTGCGCGGGCGCGCGGACGAGACGCTGTGCTTCACGAGTCAGCGCTGAGCCGCGTCGTCAGCAAAGCTCGCGCAACACCGTCAGCGCGGCGGTGATCAGCGGATGCCCGCCGGCACCCCTGCGGGTCACCGTCAGCAGCGGCCTGCTCGGCGCGGGATCGGCGAGCGGGGTGCGCACCACGGCCGGTTCCGCGGGCAGCCGCACCAGCCTCGGCAGCAGCGCGATCCCGAGGCCGCGGCCGGCCAGCCCGGCGACCGCGGACCACTCGAACACCTCGTGCGCGATGTCCGGAGTGAACCCCGCGGTCCCGCACAGCGCGAGGATGGTCTGCCGGTAGGCGGTCTCCGGCATGCCGAGCACCCATTGTTCGCGCGCCAGATCGGCCAGCCGCACCCGGTCCGCCCCGGCCAGCGGATGCTCGGGCGCGGTGAGCAGGTCGTAGGGATCCTCGAGCAGCGGGAGGCTTTCGAAGCCGGGGTCCTCGAGCGGCGGGCTCTCCGGGGTCGCCATGGTCACCGCGAGGTCCACCGCGCCGCGGAAGAGCAGGTCGAAGCAGGCGGGCGGTTCGGCCTCGACGATCCGCATCCGGACCTCGGGAAAGCGCTCCCGCATGGTGACCGCGGCGGGTGCGAGCAGGGCCGAGACCGCGGTGGTGATTCCGCAGACCCGCAGCTCACCGCTCGGTGGCGCGTCCGCGTGCAGCCGGGCCTGCGCCTGCTCCCAGCACTGTTCGATCGCCTCGGCGTGGTGCAGCAGTTCGCGCGCCTTCGGGGTCAGGTACACGTGCCGCCCGTGCGGTTCGAGCAGGGTGACGCCCAGCTCTTTGCCGAGCTGGCGCACCTGCTGGGAGGCGGCCGAGGGGGTCAGATACAGCGCGTGCGCCGCGGCGGTGAGCGTGCCGTATTCGGCGAGGGCGCGCAGCACGCGCAGTCGGCGCAAGTCGATCATCAACTGCCGATTCTAAACAGAACCGTTCAGAAATCGAACCTGGTCACGGCGGGTTCACGGCGGCAGACTCGGCCGTCGTGTCCTGGTCGATCGCAGTTCTCATCGCCGTTTCCGGTCTCGCCGCGGGTATCTCGGGAACGGTCACCGGCCTCGGCTCGGTGTTCTCCTATCCGGCCCTGCTCGCGGCCGGGATTCCACCGGCGGCGGCGAACGTGACCAATACCTTCTCCCTGGCCATCGGCACCGTGGCGGCGGTACCGAGCTCCCGGCGCGAACTCGCGGGGCAGTGGGGAGCCGCGCGCGCGCTCGGGCTCGCCTGCGTGCTCGGCAGCGCACTGGGTGCGGCCCTGGTGCTGCTCACCCCGTCCGGCGCGTTCGAGCGAGTGGTGCCGTTCCTGGTGGGTGGTGCGGCACTGGCGATCCTGGCGCCCCGGCCCGCGGTGCACCGGGTACGCACCTGGCCCGCCGTGCTCGGCGTGTTCGCGGTCGCGGTCTACGGTGGCTATTTCGCCGCCGCTGCCGGGGTACTCGTGCTCGCCGTGCTGCTCGCGACGCGCAGCGGCAGCCTCGTCCGGCTGAACGCGCTGAAGAACCTGCTCACCCTGGTCGCCGATGTGGTCGCCGCGGTGGCCTTCGCGCTGTTCGGGCACATCGTGTGGCTCGCCGTGCCGCCGCTGGTGTTCGGCCTGCTCGTGGGCTCCTGGCTGGGCCCGGTGATCGCCCGCGTGCTGCCCGAGCGGCTGCTGCGCTACGGCATCGCGCTCGCCGGGGCCGGGCTCGCCGTGAAACTGGGGTTCGACGCGTTCGGATAGGGCTTGTGCTCGACCTGTTATGTGGTGTCTACTACTGCCCTGCCGCCGTCCGGCGCGACTTCTGGAATACCACCCGTGGTATCGCGCGCCCGGCAGTCCTCTATCACGTGACCCTGGGTCAAGTGAAGACCTTTGTCGCCCTCATCACCCGGTTGTTTTTGTTCCCCCTGGTAGCGCGGCTGTGTGTGAATCGTGTTTCTGAAATTGCGGGCAGGTTTCTGTTAGCTTCGGCTGGCGAGTCGGAGAGCGGTCCCCGGCAGTGTGCGAAAAAGACGTGCATCGCCAGGCGGGCTATTGAGGGACTGGTGACAAGAGTGAGTGATTCGAGTGGCGATACCTCGGGCGTCGTCATAGCCGAGCCCACGGTCGCCGATGGTGCCGAGCTGTGGCGGATCGCCCGCGATTCAGGAAAACTCGACCTCAACTCCTCGTACGCGTATTTGCTCTGGGCGCGAGATTTCTCCGCTACCTCCGCGGTGGCGCGGGTGGACGGTGCGATTGCCGGATTCGTTCTCGGATATCGGCGACCGGAGGCACCGGAAGCGCTGTTGATCTGGCAGGTTGCCGTCAACGCGAGGGCGCGTGGACGGGGTGTTGCCGGGAAGATGCTCGATCATCTCGTGCAACGCCTTGCGCCGGAGGTCTCGCATCTGGAGACGACGGTAACCCCGGACAATGCGGCATCGATCGCATTGTTCGATTCCTTCGCGAAGCGTTGGTCGGCGGATATGGAAACCAACGAGCTATTCGCCTCGACACAGTTTCCGGATGAGCACGAACCGGAGAACTTGTACAGAATCGGTCCGCTCGTAGGGCGTTAGTCACATTCGTTTGCGATGGCGCATGCGATGCGAATCCGAGAAAGCAGATGACAAAGAAATGAATATTTTCGAAACGTTTGAATCCGAAGTCCGCAGCTACAGCCGCGGCTGGCCGGTTATTTTCGATCGTGCGAAGGGTAGTTATCTGTACGAGGAGGACGGCAAGCCCTACCTCGACTTCTTCGCGGGCGCCGGCGCGCTGAACTACGGGCACAACAACCCGATCCTCAAGGAAGCGCTGCTCGAGTACATCTCCCGGGACGGCGTCACCCACGCCCTGGACATGGGCACCGTGGCCAAGCGGGAATTCCTCGAGTCGTTCAGCGAGCGGATCCTCAAACCGCGCAACCTGGACTACAAGGTGCAGTTCCCGGGGCCGACCGGGGCGAACGCGGTAGAGGCCGCGCTCAAGCTGGCCCGCAAGATCACCGGCAAGGAAGCGATCGTGAACTTCACGAACGCCTTCCACGGCATGACCCTCGGCGCGCTCTCGGTCACCGGGAACTCGATGAAGCGCGGTGGCGCGGGTATCCCGCTCGTGCACTCCACGCCGATGCCGTACGACAACTACTTCGACGGGACGACCCCGGACTTCCTGTTCTTCGAGCGGCTGCTCGAGGACTCCGGCAGCGGGCTCAACGAACCCGGAGCGGTGATCGTGGAGACCGTGCAGGGCGAGGGCGGGATCAACGCCGCGCGCATCGAATGGCTGCAGGGGCTCGCCGAACTGTGCGAGAAGCACGGGATGCTGCTGATCGTCGACGATGTGCAGATGGGCAACGGCCGCACCGGTCCGTTCTTCTCCTTCGAGCACGCCGGGATCACCCCGGACATCGTGACCGTCTCCAAGTCCATCGGCGGCTACGGGCTGCCCATGGCCCTGACCCTGTTCAAGTCCGAGCACGACGTCTGGGGCCCCGGTGAGCACAACGGGACCTTCCGCGGCAACAGCCCGGCCTTCGTCACCGCGGCCAAGGCGCTGGAGACCTACTGGGCCGACGACGAGTTGGAGCGCTCCACCCTGGCCAAGGGGGAGCGGCTGGCCGCCGCGCTCGGCACCCTCGCCGAGGAGAACGCCGAGGCCGGGCTCCTGGTCAAGGGGCGCGGGCTGGCTCGCGGGCTGCAGTTCCCGAGCGGTGATCTCGCGGCGAAGGTGTGCGCGAGCGCGTTCGAGCGCGGCCTGCTCATGGAGACCTCCGGACCTTCGGACGAGGTCGTCAAGCAGCTCCCGCCGCTGACGCTCACCGAGGAAGAACTGGAGCAGGGAATCGCGATCATCTCCGAAGCCGTACGCTCCGTCATGGGCTGACGAAAGCCCAGCCGACAGCGACGTTTGGAGGAAGAGTTGATCGTCCGTTCGCTTAGCGACATCGAGGACACCGACGACGACATCAAGAGCGAGAACTGGCGCAGCAAGCGCATCATCCTCGCTCGGGAGAAGCTCGGTTTCTCGGTGCACGAGACGACTCTCTACGCGGGCACGGTGAGCGACTTCTGGTACGCCAACCACATCGAGGCCGTGTTCATCACCCAGGGTGAGGGTGAAGTGGAGAACAGGGAGACCGGAGAGGTTTTCCAGCTCAAGCCGGGCACGATCTACGTGCTCAACAACCACGACAAGCACCAGGTCCGGCCGAAGACCGAGATCAAGTGCGTGTGCGTGTTCAACCCACCGGTGACCGGCCGGGAGACGCATGACGAGAACGGCGTCTACCCGCTGATCACCGAGGACGACTGACAGTCCGCGAGGCACAGGAGGCCAGGCGACGATGACCGCGACCGAAGTGCGTAGCGAGGCCCACGACCGTTATCCCACGAGGATCACCGGCGAGACGCATCTGCTGGAGCGGGTCGAGCCGACGGTCTGGTCCGATGAAGCGGACGGACCGATGGACGCGGGTGATCTCGCGGCACACGCCGCGCGTGGTTACTCGATCGTCGATGGCCTCCTGTCCCCGGCAGAGGTACAGGCCTACTGGTCCGAGTTGCACCGGCTCTATGTGGACGAGGGGCTGCGCTCGGATGAGCGGCTGGCCTTCGACGCGGAGACCGGGGAGCTCACCTCGATCTTCGCGGTGCACGAGATCAGCGAGCTGTTCACCGAACTCGTGCGCGATCCCCGGGTGCTCGACCGGGCCCGGCAGGTGCTCGGTTCCGAGGTGTACGTGCACCAGAGCAAGGTCACCCTGGTTCCCGGGTTCACCGACCCCGGCTACTTCTGGCGTTCGGAGTTCGAGCGCTGGCACGCCGAGGACGGGATGGCGGCACCGCGCGCGGTGAGCGTGTCGATCACGCTCGCCGACGCGTTCGCCTCCGGCGGGGCGATGATGCTGATGCCCGGATCGCACCGCACCTTCGTCAGCTGTGGGCCGGACAAGAACCCACCGCGTACCGATATCACCAAGCTCGCGGCCGAGCACGGCATCGAGCAGTTCACCGGCCAGGCGGGCGCCGCGCTGCTCGCCGACTGCAATGTGCTGCACGGGGCGGGAAGCAACATCACCCCGTACCCGCGCTCGAGCATCTGGCTGGCCTTCAACAGCGTGGAGAACCCGCTGGTCGAACCGTTCAGCGCGGAGGCGCGCCGCCCTGAGCATCTGGCTAGCCGTCAGGTCGACACGATCGAGTACTGATAAGTGCGTACCCCTGCTAAATGTGACCTAGAGCACGCATGGCACTGTGTTGATCACCTGATAGCGCAAGCTAGGGTGGCAGGACGGTACGGAACACGATGGCTCAGTTACGTACCGTAGTTCCTCGCGGTGACCATGCCGATTTCGACGCTCGGGGTCCGAATCGGTGTGGAACCGACGTGGAGTACGGCCCCGTGCCGTCCGCTGTCAAAGCGAACGGTTCGGGGCCGTTTTATGTCTTTCCCGCAGGCACCGGCGACCGGGATCAGCCGGTGAGGACGAGTTTTCCCTTGAGGTGACCGTCGTCGAGCAGCCGGTGTGCCTCGGCGACCCGCTCGAACGGGAACGTCTCCTGCACGTGGACCCGGAGCCTGCCCTGTTCGGCGAGTTCGGCGAGACCGCGCAGGGCGAACGGATCGGGGTCGACCGCGATGCCGCTGAACCGCATGTCGGCCGCCTCGAACCTGGCGGCGAGTTCCGCGTCCTCATCGGCGACCGCCGTCACCAGGTGACCGCCCGGGCGCAGCACTGCGAGCGAGCGCCCGGTGGTGTCGCCGCCGAGCGTGTCGAGCACGAGGTCGATGTCGCGGACCGTCTCGGTGAAATCGACCCTCTGGTAGTCGATCACCTCGTCGGCGCCGAGTCCCTTGACGAACTCCCGTTTGCTTCCGCTGGCGGTCGTGATCACGCGCGCGCCGAGTGCCTTCGCGAGCTGGATCGCGATGTGGCCGATCCCGCCGCCACCGCCGTGGATCAGGACGCGGTCGCCCTCGGTCACGCCGCCGAGGTCGACGAGGCCCTGCCACGCCGTCAGTCCGGCGACCGGCAGCGCAGCGGCCTCGACAGGCGAGAGCGACGCCGGTCTGGGCGCCAGGTGCAATGCCGGGGCCGACACGAATTCGGCGTACGCGTTGGCCGCCCGGGGGAACAGCGGCATCCCGAATACTTCGTCGCCGGGCCGGAACCGGCCGGTCCAGGCCTGCTCGACCACGCCGCTGAGGTCCCAGCCGAGGACGAACGGCGGCTGGCCGATCAGGGGGAACTCCCCGGAGCGCAGGCGCGCCTCCAGCGGGTTCAGCCCGATCGCCCTGACCCGGACGAGGACCTCGGTCGGCAGCGGCTGGGGTTCGGGCGCGTCCACGATGGTCAGTACCTCGGGACCGCCGAACGTCTGCTGGGTGATGGCTCGCATGACTCTCAGATTAGGTTTCCGATAGGTACCGGCAGGTACCTTGGAATCGTGAGCGGATTCGGTCCCGGGGACCCTTTTCTCGCCGATTGTCCGGCGCGGCTGGCGGTCGAGCTGATCGCCGACAAGTGGACGGTGGTCGTGCTCGCCGGTCTCAGCAAGGGCCCGGTGCGCCATGGCGAGCTCGTCGAGGCGATCGGCGGCATCTCGCGCAAGATGCTCACCCAGACGCTCCGGCGGCTCGAAGCGCACGGGCTCGTCCGCCGCCACGCTCATGCTTCAGCGCCGCCCCGCGTGGAATACGAGCTCACCCCGCTCGGCGCGACGCTGACCGGGCCGATTCACGCGCTGACCGAGTGGGCGAAGGCGAACGGCGACGCGATCCTCGACGCGCTGGACGCTGATTCCGGGACGGTCGCCAACCACGGCCGAGACTAGGGCGCGGCGTCGAAGGCCCGGATCGCCGCCTTGGTCGCGGTCATCCGCCAGGCCTGTTCGAGCAGCCCGGCGATCTCGTCCCAGTCCGGGGAAGCGGCATACAGGTCCACGCCGATCCAGCCGCGCGCGCCGAGATAGGCGGGCACGAAGTAGCGCACCGGATCGGTACCGACGAGCGCTTCCTGTTCACCGGGCGGCGCCTTCACCCAGAGCGCGAGCCTGCCATCGCCGTGATGGTCCACGAGAAACCACGCGATCCGCTTGCCACGTACCAGGAATCCGGTGTGCCCGTGCCCGTGCGCGGGTTCGGTCCCGGGCAGCCGTTCGGCGAGCTCGACCAGTTTCGCCCGCGCGTCCTCGCGTTCGGCCGCACCCCAGCCCATCAGGCGAGCCCGTGTTCCCGGGACTCGACCTCGATCGGGGCGAGGCTTGGCCGCTTCGCGGTGACCCCGTCGCCCATCGAGCGCCCGGTCAGCTGGCGGCGCGCCCAGGGCAGCATGTAGGTGCGCATCCAGTCGAGGTCCTTGCGCCGGGAGCGGAACCAGTCGAGCGGGGCCTGCTCCGGCCACGGGGCGTTCCACTCCTGCCCGGTAGGCACCCCGAGGGCCGTGGCCACCCGCAGCGCGATCCTGCGGTGCCCTTCCGGGGTGAAATGCAGCCGGTCATCGGCCCAGGCGCGGGAATCGCCGAGCACCCGCATCCCCCACAGATCGATCGCGGTCGCGCCGTAGCGGCCCGCGATGGACCACAGGTGGCTGTTGTACAGCGCGACCTTGCCGCGCACGGTGCGCATCAGCGGCATGTGCTTGGGATCGGGACCGTTGAACACGACCACATCCGCCCCGCTCTCGGTGAGCCGGGCGACCATGTCTTCGAACCGGCCCGCGAGCGCGTCGATATCGCAGCCGGGCACGATCAGATCGTTGCCGCCGGCACACAGGGTCACCAGATCCGGTCGTTCGGCGAGCGCGATGGGCAGCTGCTCGGTGACGATGTCGTTCATGACCTTGCCGCGCACGGCGAGGTTCGCGTAGGTCAGCCCGGGCTGGACGGCGGCGAGCAGTTCGGCGAGCCGATCGGCCCAGCCGCGGAAACCACCGTCGTCAGCGGGATCGTCCAGGCCCTCCGTGAAGCTGTCGCCGAGCGCCATGAAACTGCGCCACCGCATATGCGTACACCTCCCCGAGCGCCTGCCATGATCAAGGCGAGCATGCCTTATCGGCCGATGGCTACGCCACCGTCAGTTACCATGCCGTAGGTTGTATCGGTGAATCCGCGGGTCGGCGTTACCGAAAATGTGTGCGCTGCGTAGTGATCTGGCACGCGTGCACGAGCAGGGTCACGGTCAGCCCGACGAGCAACAGGGCGACCGGGACATGCGCGGCCATCACATCCGCGTCCCCGAGGGTCGCCTGGACGAAGGTCAGGACGAGCACCACCGCGCCGAGCACGGCCGGCCAGAGCAGCCGGCCGCGGCGCCACAGCCAGAGCGCGCTGAGGGTGGCCAGCAGTGCCGTGGCATGGACGAAGTAGGCGCCGAGGCTGTGCAGGGCGATCGCAGCGCTCGAGCCACCGAGCACGACTCCCGCGGTTACTCCCTGCAGTATCAGAAACACCAGGAGCAGGGCGCTACTTCCGCGCAACAGCCAGATACCGGCGCGATCGGCCCCTGCAAGAGCCTTGTGCATGATGGAAGTATGCGCCTTCTCGGTGTGATTTTCGCGTATTGGTGCCAACGGGGCGAGTTAGGGGACACTAAGTAGGTGGACAAGAGTGCGTCTGAGGACTCTCGTCCGTCGCGAGCGGGAGTCAGCGTGGATGCGGGTGTCCTGCGGGACACCCGCACCCGAGACAGCGGCGGACGAATGAGCCGCAGTGGGTTTCTGCGGTGATTGAGGACGACGCGGCAGATCGCCGCGCTGGCATGCGAAGGTACTTCGCCAACGTTGCAGCGCAGCAGGACATGGAGTTCTCAGATGTGCTCTAAGACTGAGCAGCGGCGGGAATCGTTCGCGAGCCTGCTCGGGGGGCGAACCGCTGCGATCGACGCGAGCCTGCCACCGGTCGGGTTCGTCATCGGATGGCTCGCGAGCTGCCAGTCCATCGAGATCGGCGCGGCTTCGGCGATCGGGCTCGCCCTGGTGATCGCCGTTCTCCGGCTGATCCGCAAGGAGAAACCGCGCGCGGTCATCGTGAGTGTCGCGCTCGTGGTGATCGCCGCCCTGATCGCGCTGCACACCGGGCGCGCCGCGGATTTCTTCCTGCTCCAGTTGCTCTCCAACGCCGCATCGGCGCTCGCCTGGCTGGCCAGCATCGTGGTGCGCTGGCCGTTTCTGGGGATCATCGTCGGCGTGGTGCTCGGCCAGAAGACCCGCTGGCGTAAGGATCCCGCGCTGGTGCGCGCCTATTGCCTCGCCAGCCTGGTGTGGGTCGCCCAGTACCTACTGCGCATCGCGGTCTACGTGCCGCTGTGGCTCGCCGATGAGACGGTCGCGCTCGGGATCGCGCGGCTGGCCCTTTCCTGGCCGGTACAGGTGGTCTGCCTCGCCCTTTCCTGGCTGGTGTTCCAGCGGGTGCTGCCGCGCGAGCATCCCGGGATCCGTCACCCGGTCACCGGGTGAGGCGCGGAGTCGTCCAGCAGTTTCGCGGCGAGCCAGGCGGCACCGTCCCCGCCGTCCCCGGAACCGAGCGGTTCGGTCCCGGTCACCGCTTCGAGGCGGGCGCGCAACCGGTCGGTGAGCGGGCCACCGGGACCGATCAGCCCGCCGGTGAGCACCACCGGCCCGGTGTCCGTGCCGCGTGCGGTCATGGCCAGCCGGACCAGGTGCTCGACCGCGGCGTCCAGGATCCGGATCGCGGACTCGTCCCCGGCGAGCGCGGCCTCGCTGACCAGCGGGGCGAACCGGGCGACCCGGATCGGCGAATCGGCATTGGCCGCGGTGATCACCTCGCTGGACTGGGCGCGCCGCCGGTCGAAGCCGTGTTCCAGGGTGAGCGGGCCGACCGCCTGCTCGTAGACCGCGCGGGCGAGCGGTCCGAGCTCGCCATCGTCCCGCAACAGCGTGTCCAGGCAGGCCCGGATCGCCTCGCGGCCGAGCCAGAACCCCGAGCCCTCGTCACCGAGCAGCCAGCCGTAGCCACCGGCGAGCCGGACCTTGCGGTGTTCGCGCACGCCGACCGCGATCGAACCGGTGCCCGCGACGAGCGCGGTACCGGAAGGGGCGCCGGTCGCCGAGGCGAAGGCGATCTCCACATCGGAGAGCACGGTCAGTTCGCAGTCGATCCCGGTGCTGCGCCAGGCTTTCTCGAAGATCGCGGCGATCTCCGGATCCACCAGTTTGGAGTCCCCGGCCAGTCCGAGTACCGCGGCGCCGACCTGGCCGGGATCGTGCTCGGCGAGCGCGGCGCGCACCGTATCGGCGATCCGGCCCGCGGCCACCTCCGGCGGGTACGAGTTGGGGTTCGAGCCCTCCCCGCGCGCGTTGCCGAGCACGGCTCCGTCCAGGCTGCCGAGCTTGGCCCTTGTCGAGGTGCCGCCGGCGTCGATGCCGACTACGAGCGGATTCATCGGGTCTCGGTGACCTTGTGCAGGCCGCGCGGGTTGTCCGGATCGCCGCCGCGGGCCAGCGCGAGTTCGAGGGCGATCTGCTGCACCGGGATGATCTCCAGCACGGGGGCGAGCTCCTCGGCGCACTCCGGGGTGCGCAGGTTCGCGTTCTCCGCCGAGCCGACGGTGAGCAGGTCCGCGCCCGCGGCTCGCACCGTGTCCAGTACCGGGCCCATGGCCGCGCCGCCCTTGCCCGCGCTGGTGATCGCCAGCACCGGGGTCTGGCGGTCCACCGCGGCCACCGGACCGTGCAGCAGGTCCGCCCCGCTGTAGGAACGGGTCGCCAGGTAGGCGGTCTCGGCGAGCTTCAGGCCCGCCTCGTGCGCGCTGGCCAGCGAGTAACCGCGGCCGCAGGCGATCAGCCGGTCGGCGAACCGGTACCGGTCCGCGGCCTCGGCGACCGGCACCTGCAGCGCGCCGGTCGCGAGCGAGCCGATCTCCCTGGCGTGCTCGGCCCTGCCACCGCGCCAGGCGTCGATGAGCAGGTACAGGGCGAGCAGGGTCGCGGTGTAGCTCTTGGTCGCGGCCACCGCGCGTTCGGTGCCCGCGCCCATGTCCACCGCGAGCTCCGCCGTCTCGTGCAGCGTGGAGTCCGGAGTGTTGGTCACCGCGACGGTGAGCGCGCCCGCGGCCTTGGCGGTCTCGGTGACCTCGAGCAGGTCGGGGGAGCCGCCGCTCTGGCTCGCGGTGATCAGCACGACGTCGGTCAGATCCGGCCGGGCGCCGTAGATGGTCGTCGTGGACGGCGAGACGAGCCCGACCGGCAGCTGGACCAGCGTTTCGATCAGGTACTTCGCGTACAGCGCCGCGTGATCCGAGGAACCGCGGGCGGCCAGCAGCACGAACCGTGGCTTGTGTGCCGCGATCCGTGCGCCCGCCTCGGCGATGGCCCCGTGGTTGGCGACGATGCCGTCGAGTACGGCCGGCTGTTCTGCGATCTCCGCGCGCATGAGCGCCCCTGGTTCGGTCACGCTGCCAGGTTAATGGTCTCCCGCCTCGTACGCTCGGTTCCGGTTCCGGTTCACCGAGCGTGCGTGTCCGTGAGCAGCCGGCCGAGCAGGACCGGGTTGATGTTCCCGCCGGAGACGACCGCGGCGATCCGGCCCTGCGGCAGCGCGGCGCCGTGGTGCAGGAAGGCGGCCGGGGCCACGGCACCGCTCGGTTCGGCGATCAGCCGCGCCTCGAGTGCGAGCCGCCGGACGGTGCCGGTGATCTGTTCCTCGGTCACCGTGAGCACGCCGTCCAGGTGTGCGCGCAGGTGCGCGAAGGTGAGCTCGGAGGGGGTGCTGCGCAGCCCGTCGGCGATGGTGCGGCCCCGTTCGGCACGCGACCATTCGCGGATCACGCCCGCTTCCAGGGATTCCCTGGTGTCCGCGGCCAGTTCCGGTTCCACCCCGTAGACCAGCGCCTTCGGGCGGTGCGCCTTGATCGCGGCCGCGATGCCCGAGGCGAGCCCGCCACCGCTGATCGGCACCAGTACCGCGGCGATGTCCGGCGCGTCCTCGGCGATCTCGCTGCCGATGGTGCCCTGCCCGGCGATCACCGCGGGATCGTCGAACGGGGCGATGAGCGGGTATTCGCGTTCGGCGGCGAGCCGGTGCGCGGTGCTCTCCCGTTCCTCGGGGTCGGTGAGCACCACCTCGGCCCCGTGGCTCCGGGTCGCCTCGATCTTGCGGGCGGGCGCGGTCTCCTCGATCACGATCACCGCGGGCAGCCCGGCGAGCTTCGCGGCGTAGGCGACCGCCTGGGCGTGGTTTCCGCTGGAGTACGCGACTACTCCATTCGGCCGGTCGAGCGAGCGGATCGCATTGACCGCGCCGCGCAGTTTGAACGCGCCGATCGGCTGGAGATTTTCGGGTTTCAGCAATAGTTCGCGGTCAGCCTCGCCGAGGAACGAGGGGAGCAGTGGGGTGCGCACCACGGAACCGGCGATCCGGTCTGCCGCGGCCGCGATCGACGTGCTGTCAACGAGTTTCATAACACCGATCTTATCCTGAGTGTCCATTGTGGACAGATGGGCGTGTGCTCGGCCACGTTCGTGCTAGCCTTGTAACACCGAGGGGGCTTTCGGCGCTAACTGTTCGAGATCACAATTCATCGGCGGGGACGAAGTGAGTAAGGATTCCGAGGAAGGCAAGGGGCTTGGCGTCAGGCCCGTGCAGGTGCTGGCGTATGCCCTCGCGGCGGTCGCCTCCGCCGTGCTCGGTTCCTTCTTCGGATTCTCCGGGACGGTCATCGGCGCCGGAGTGGCGAGCGTGATCTCCACCGTCGGCGCGGCACTTTTCCAGCGCGGCGCGGAGAAGACGACGGAAGCGGCAAAGAAGGCGGCGCGCAATACGGGAGCCCTGCGTGCCCAGCCTTCGGCCGCCCAGCCTCCGAATGCGCAGTCCCCGGGGACCCGGCAGGCGCAACAGCCTCAGCAGGCGCAGCGCACTCAGCAGGGTCCGCAGCCACCGCAGCAACAGCCGCGCACCTCGCCGCTGCAGCAGAACAACCCGGGGCGGGCCACCACGGCCCGCGCCTACCGTCCGGTGGACCCGACCGAGCAGATCGCGAACCTCGCCACCCCGCTGCACGAGCAGCGCACCCGGTACATGGGACCGAACGGCCCGGCGCAGCAGCCGACCCAGCAACAGCGGACGCAGGGTGTGCCGACCGGGCACCGGCCACCGGCCGAGCCGCAGGCCCAATCGGGAACACCCTGGTGGCGGAGGCACCTCAAGCTGCTGATCGGCATGTTCGTGCTGATCTTCGTGATCGGTGTCGGCGGGGTTAGCGCGATCGAACTGCTTTCCGGCGGACCGCTGTCCGGAGGACAGGGCGGTACCTCCTTCGGCAGGCTGGTCAGCGGGGACACCTCGGCCAAGAACAAGGACCAGTCGCCGGCCGATCAGGACAAGGACACCAGCGGCAGCGAGAACGGGACCGAGGAGACCGGGACCACCACGACCACCACGCGGGAAACCACGACGACCACCGAGCAGACCCGCGAGACCGGTGGTAACGAGCAGCCGACCGGGCAGAACGGCCAGCAGCAGTATCAGAACCCCCAAGGCGAGAACGCCCAGGGCAAGAATGCCCCGGAGGCTACGCCGGGAGCCGGCTGACCAGTTCGGCCGCCGCCCACTGTGGATCCTCGGCCTCGGTGAGCGCGCGCACCACGACGACGCGCGAGGCACCCGCGTCGAGTACCTCGTCCAGGCGTTCGGCGTCGATCCCGCCGATCGCGAACCAGGGCCGTTCGGTCGCGAGCTCGGCGACTCCGCGCACCAGGTCGAGCCCGGGGGCGGGGCGACCGGGCTTGGTCGGGGTCGGCCAGCACGGTCCGGCGCAGAAGTAGTCCACCCCGGCCTGTGCCTCGGCGGCCCGTGCCTGCGCGGTGGAATGCGTGGAGCGCCCGATAAGCACATCTTCGCCGACGATGTCCCTGGCAAGTTCGACGGGCAGATCGTCCTGGCCGAGATGCAGCACATCCGCACCGGCGAACCGGGCGATGTCGGCCCGGTCGTTCACCGCGAGCAGCGCACCGTGCCGGGCACACGCCTCGGCGAGTACTTCGAGCGCGGCCAGTTCCGCCGCGGCTTCGAGCGGCGCACCCCCGGTCTTGTCCCGCAACTGCAGGATGTCCACCCCGCCGGAGAGCACCGCATCGGCGAACTCCGCGAGGTCCCCCTGCTCGCCGCGGGCGTCCGTGCACAGATAGAGCCGTGCGCGGTCGAGGCGCTGTCTGCGTTGCTCCCCATCGAATCCAGGCATGGTGTCGACCCTAACGGGCGCCCCGGTGGACGGTGTCCGCATCCACGAAACACATTCGGTCGCCGAACGGATCCGCGGGGTGACAACGTGCTCGGGGATGTCGCTCGGCATGCGGGCGACACCGGCGCGGGGGAGTAAGGTTGTGGTGTTCGCACGGGAGCCGGGGTGACCGGCTGAGAGGGGACCTGAGCCGGTCCCGACCGTCGAACCTGATCCGGATAATGCCGGCGCAGGGAGCGTGGGAATGCGGTCGCAACGGGAAATCATCGTGGTCGGCGCGGGCGTGATCGGGCTGTCGATCGCGTGGCGCACGGCCCGCGCGGGTCATCGGGTCACCATCCTGGATCCGGATCCGCACGGCTCGGCCTCCTGGGTGGCGGGCGGCATGCTCGCCCCGATCGCTGAGGCCTGGCCGGGCGACGAGGAGGCGCTGCGGCTCGGGCTCGCCTCGATCGAGCGGTGGCCGCGGTTCGCCGCCGAACTCGCCGCGGACGGGCACGATCCGCTGCTGCGCACCGAGGGAACCCTGCTCACCGGGGTGGACACCGCCGACCGGGAAGTGCTCGACACCCTCGCCGGGTACCTCGACCACCTCGGGCACCCGGTGGAGAAGCTGACCGGTTCCCGGTTGCGGCGGATGGAACCCCTGCTCGGGCCCGCGGTGCGCGGCGGGCTGCACATGCCGGGTGATCTCGCCGTGGACAACCGTGCGCTGCTGCGCGGACTGCTCGCCGCCGCGACCGAACGCGGGGCGGTGCACATCCCGGAGCGGGTGGCCGAGATCGGGGCCCACCGGGTGCGCACCGAACAGGGCGAGGTGTTCGAGGCCGATGCGGTGGTGCTCGCCGCGGGGGCGTGGAGCGCACGACTGCATCCGGAACTCGCCGAATCGGTGCGGCCGATCAAGGGCGAGGTGCTGCGACTGCGCGCTCGCCGCGGTTCGCTTCCCCCGCAAGGGAAAACCGTGCGCGGCATCGTGCACGGGCGGCCGGTCTACCTGGTGCCGCGGGCAGACGGGGAGATCGTGCTGGGGGCAACGCAGTACGAGGCGGGGTTCGACACCGCGCCCGCGCTCGGCGGGGTGCGTGACCTGATCGCCGACGCCGAGACCCTGGCGCCGAGCCTCGCGGACTATGAGCTCACCGAGGTCTCCGCCGGGGTGCGCGCGGGAAGCGTGGACAACGCGCCCGTGCTCGGCGCGCTCTCCGACGGGGTCATCGCCGCCGCCGGGCACCACCGCAACGGTCTGCTGCTCGCCCCGCTCACCGCGGACCGGATCACCGAGTTGTTCCTGAAGGAGTTGGTATGAAAGTCACCGCGAACGGTCAGGTACACGAACTGCGCGAGGGCGCGCTGACCGAACTGCTCGACGCGCTCGGCACCCCGGAGCGCGGGGTCGCCGTCGCCGTGGACGGGCGGGTCGTCGCGCGCGGGCAGTGGTCGGAAACCATGCTCACCGAGGGCGCGAAGATCGAGATTCTCACGGCGGTGCAAGGTGGATGACGCGCTCGTGATCGCGGGCACCAAGTTCGGCTCGCGACTGATCACCGGAACCGGGGGAGCGGGAAATCTCGCCGTGCTCGAACGGGCTCTGCTCGCCTCGGAGACCGAACTGACCACGGTGGCCATGCGCAGGATGGACGCCGAGAACGGGACGGGCGTGCTCGACCTGTTGCGGCGCAACGACATCGCCCCGTTGCCGAACACCGCGGGCTGTCGTAGTGCCGCCGAGGCCGTGCTCACCGCGCGGCTGGCCAGGGAGGCGCTGGAGACCGGCTGGGTCAAACTCGAAGTCGTCGCCGATGAGCAGACCCTGCTTCCCGAACCGGTGGAACTGCTCGAAGCGGCCGAACAGCTCGTCGAGGACGGGTTCACCGTGCTCGCGTACACCAATGACGATCCGGTGCTCGCGCTGCGCCTGGAACAGGCCGGTTGTGCCGCCGTGATGCCCGCCGGTTCACCCATCGGCACCGGCCTGGGCATCAACAACCCGCACAACATCGAGCTGATCGTGGCGCGCGCGCAGGTGCCGGTCATCCTGGACGCCGGGATCGGGACCGCGTCCGATGCCGCGCTGGCCATGGAGCTCGGTTGCGCCGGTGTCCTGCTCGCCACCGCCGTCACCAGGGCGAGCGATCCGGAGGGGATGGCCACCGCGATGCGGCACGCCGTGCTCGCGGGCAGGCATGCGCACTGCGCTGGGCGCATCCCGAAACGGTTCTGGGCGCAGGCCTCCAGCCCTGGAGTGCCCGAGCCCTGATACGGCGACCCTGACAAACGCGGAACATCGGACATGGTTCGCTCGTTGCCTGCACAACGCAGAGAGGATGCGGGCTATGACGACTGGACAACTATCGAGTTCCTCGGCTTCGGAGGACCCGACGAGCGACGATGCCACCAAGCGGCTGTACCTCGTCGTCGCACGGCTGTCCCGGTCCCTGCGCAGGCGCGGGGACATGCACGGTCTCGGCCACGGCGCCGTTTCGGCCCTGGCCACGCTCGTCGTCTCGGACGCCATGCGGCTCGGCGACCTCGCGGCCAAGGAAGGTGTGGCCGCGCCGACCCTCTCGCGGATGATCGCCGCCTTGGTGGACAAGGGTTATGTGGCGCGGGAACCCGATCCCGCCGACGGCCGCGCCTCGCTGGTCGCGCCGACCGAGCTCGGCCGGGCAATGATCATGGAGATGCGGTCCTCGCGCATGCAGGAGCTGCACCGCCGGCTTGGCCGGCTCGACCAGGCACAACGCCAGACCCTGTTCGAGGCCCTGAATTCGCTCGAGACCCTGATCTCCGACGACTGAGTACGACTGAGATCGAGCTCACGCACCCGCAGCGGGGATGCTTTATGTACCCGCCCGGCTACGCCGTGCTAATACTTGGTTAGTACCACTAAGCAAGTATCAGCCGGTGTGGAGGTGTGGGTATGACGGTCGAATACCAGCAGTGGGACATCGTCTCCAGCGTCGGGCTGACCGCGCTCGCGGTCGCTGCCGGGCGCGCACTGGAGGCGAACGGCGCGACACCGCTGGTGAAGGATTCGTTCGCGGAGCAGTTCGTGCACGCGGCGAACCCGCCCGAACCGTTGCCGACCCGGCCGGACGACGCGGACGGCCCGGTCTGGGGACAGATGGCCACGCACATGGCGCTGCGCACCCGATTCCTCGATGATGTCGTGCTCGAGGCCAAGCCGAGCCAGCTGGTGATCCTCGCTGCCGGGCTGGATGTGCGCGCCCACCGGCTCGCCCTTCCGCCGAACTGCCGGGTGTTCGAGGTCGACCAGCCGAAGGTGCTCGAGTTCAAGCAGCAGGTGCTGGACGCCGAAGGCGCCGAACCGGCCTGCGCCCGCACCGCGGTGCCCACCGATCTGCGCGATGACTGGGTTTCCGCGCTGCGCGAGTCCGGGTTCGATCCGGACGAGCCCTCGGTGTGGCTCGCCGAAGGCCTGCTGCCCTATCTGCCGGGACGTGCCGAGGAAGAGCTGTTCGACCGGATCCACGCGCTCTCCGCCCCGGGTAGCGCGCTCGCGGTGCAGGTGCACGACGGGGACTTCACCGCGATGTTCGAGGATTCCTTCGTGGTGGACACCGCCCAGGCGCTCGGGGTCGACCTGCAGGGACTGTTCAGCACGGAACCACGCCGCGATCCGGGGGAGTGGCTGCGCTGGGCCGGCTGGGCGACCACCGAAACGGGCGCGGCAGAACTGGAGCAGCGCTACGACCGTCCACTCCCGGAGGACGGCGGGACGCTGGCGCGCGCCAACCGGTTCCTGGTGGCGCGCCGGTAGATCATTGCTTTTCCGGCCAGAACAGGTAGCTGATCAGGATCAGCGCCCAGATGCCGATCGGGATCCCCGGCCAGAAGGACCGCAGTTCCCCGTGCGCCAGGCAGATCCCGCCCCAGATCGCGGTCAGCAGCACCGATCCGCCGAGGAAGTAGCTCCACTCCGCGCGCCAGGCATGGCGTTCCTCGCGGTCGAGTTCGGCGCGGCTGCGCGGCAGATCGCCGTGCAGCGCGTCGAGTTCATCGGTGGTGACCGCCTGATTCGCCCGATCCAGCCGGTGTTCGTACTCGGCGAGATCGAGGCGCCCTTCGCCCATCGCGTCGGCGAGCCGCCCCGCGACGGCCTCCCGTTCCGCATCCGAAGCCCGCATGTTCCCTCCTTTTAGATACGAGTGTATCTTAAACATCGTGCCGAAGATTGTCGACCGGGATGCGGTCCGCAGGGACATCGCGCTCGCCTTGCTGCGGGTGCTCGCCGAACAGGGGATCGAGGCGGTGAGCGTGCGCACCGTGGCCGCGGCCGCGGGACGATCCCCCGGTGCGGTGCAGAAGTACTTCGCCACCAAGGAGGAACTGCTCACCGCCGCGTTCGAGCTCTACTGCGAGCGCTCGGGTGACCGGATCGCGGCGGTCCCGCGCGGGGCGGACCGGGCGGAGACGGTCACCGCACTGGTCGCGGCGACCCTGCCCCTCGACGAGCAGAGTCGGCTGGATGCCCTTGTGCTGCACGAATTCGCGCTGCGCGCCGCGCACGAGGAGCGGATCGCCGCGCGGCTGCGCGAACTGGACCGCGACGTACTCGAGGAGCTGATCGCGTTCACCGGGCTGCCCGCGGCCGCGGCCTCGGCACTGTTCGCGGTCTCGGACGGGCTCGCGATGCGTCTGCTCTACGGTTCGCAGTCGCGCACCGAGGCGATGGCAACGCTAAGGACGAGTGTCGCCGCCGTCCTGGAGGCGCCAGAACACTGAAACCGGCCCGACTTTCGCGCCGATGGGGTAGGCGGCGCGCACGGATTCGGTGACGAACCATTTGGCCGCGCGGGCCGCCTCGCTCATCGGCATGCCGTGCGCGAGCCCCGCGGTCAGCGCCGAGGCCATCGCATCGCCCGCGCCGTGCGTGTGGGTGGTGCCGAACCGAGGGCCGGGCAGTTCGGTGAAGCTGGTGCCGTCGTAGAGCAGATCGACGCATTCCGGGTCGGCTTCCAGGTGCCCGCTTTTGACCAGCACCCACCGCGGACCCATATCGTGCAGGATCCGCGCCGCTTCGTGCATTCCCTCCCGGTCCCGCACCCGGAGGCCGGTGAGCAGCCGCACCTCGTCCAGATTCGGGGTCAGCACCGTGGCGCGCGGCAGCAAGCGATCGATGAGTGCGCGCTGCCCGGCCGTGTCGAACAGGGCTTCACCGGTCATGGAGGCGGCGACCGGATCGACGACGAACGGAATGCGGTCCCCGATCCCCAGACGTGCACAGGCATCGGCGACCGCCTCGATGATCGGGGCGGAGGCGAGCATGCCCGTTTTCGCCGCACCGACCCCCATATCGGCGGCCACCGCCTCGATCTGCGCGGCCACCGTCGCGGCCGGGACGTCGTGGCGCCCGTGCACCCCGAGGGTGTTCTGCACGGTCACCGCGGTCACCGCGACCAGGCCGTGCACCCCGCAGGCGAGAAACGTCCGCAGATCCGACTGCAGACCGGCCGCACCGCCGGAATCGGAACCGGCGATGGTCAGCGCGGTCGGCGGCGTGGTCCCTGGCGACGGCAGTGGGAAAGTCACCCGGCCAGGGTAACGCGTGGCTACAGCAGCAGGCGCACGATCGCCGCGATTCCGATGATCACGATCACCGAGCGCAGCACGATCGGGGAGAGCTTGCGGCCGATCTTCGCGCCGAGCAGGCCGCCGAGGATCGAGCTCACCGCGAGGATTCCCACCACCGGCCAGCTGATCGGCGCGATGAACGCGTAGATGACGCCCGCGACCAGGTTCACGATCGCGGAGAGCACGTTCTTGAAGGCGTTGAGTCGTTGCAGCGGATCGTGCAGCAGCAGGCCCATCACCCCGACCAGCATGATGCCCTGGGCCGCGGTGAAGTAGCCGCCGTAGATACCGATGAGGAAGACGAGGAAATACAGCAGTGGCCCGGAATGCCCGGTGTCCTCGCCGCCCCTTCGCTTGCGCACCATGGCGGAGACCTTGGGCTGGACGATCACCAGCAGCACGGCGATCCCGACGAGCACCGGAACCACGGACTCGAACGCGTCCTGGGGAAGGGAAAGCAGCAGCGCGGTTCCGCCGATGGCGCCGAAGAACGAGGCGATCCCGTAGCGCAGCAGGCGATCACGCTGCCCGGTCAGTTCGTGCCGGTACCCATAGGCGCCGGTGATGCTCCCAGTGATCAGTCCGATGGCATTGGAGGTGGTCGCGGTCAGCGGCGGATAGCCGAGCGCCACCAGAACCGGGAACGTGACCAGGGTTCCCGAGCCGACGACGGTATTGATCGTGCCCGCCCAGACTCCGGCGAGCGCGATCAGCACGCCATGCCACCACGTCATGCGGGAAACCCTAGATCGGGATGAGTTCCGGAGATCCGTGAGTTAAGGCACAGGCACCGTTCTCGGTGACGGTGAAGGTCTGGCTCAGCCCGACACCCATGACACCGAACGAGCGGAACGAGGCGGGAATGTGGAACACCATGCCCGCCTGCAGTGGCTGCTCGTTCGCGGTGGTGAGGTAGAACGGCGCGCCGTCCATCCAGTGCGGCGGGTGCGCGATCCCGATCGGGTAGCCGAACATGTGGTGGAACACCTCGTCATCGCGCAGCGGGCCGAGCTCGCGCAGCGCGTGTTCGGCGACCTGGGCGCAGGGAACGCCGGGGCGCGCGGCATCGAGCACGGCGGCGACCGCGGTACCGGCGAGGGATTCGAGCCTGCGCGCCTTCTCCGGCGGTTCGCCGCGGCACAGGGTGCGCATCACCGGGGCGTGGTAGCGGCGATGGGTCCCGGCGAACTCGATGAAGGTGACCTCCGCCAGCGGGGTGCCGCGCCAGGTGGAGTGCGCGATCCCGCCGCGCGGCCCGGTCGCCACGACCGGTCCCCACGCGGATTTCGAGTCGGCATCGCGCAGCAGCGCCTCGCTGATCGCCGCACCGACCTCGTTGTCCAGGACGCCCGGTTCGCGGGCCGCGGCCACCGCCGCGTCCACCCCGCGCTGGGTGATCTCCGCCGCGGCGCGCACATGGTCGAGTTCGGCGGGGGAGAGCACGAGTCGCTGGCGCTCGACGAGATTGTCGGCCTCCACAATGGACACTCCGGCGGCGCGCAGTGCCTCGAGCGCAATCGGCGGGGTGTTCGGCGCGCTCGTGTCGATGGCGAGCCGCCGGGTTTCCGGCAGCACCCGGGCGACGTGCCCGCAGATCGCTTCGAGTGCCCGGTGCATCGTGGAATAGTCGCAGTAGAGGATGTCCGCGCCGACCGAACTGGCCACCGCGCGCCCGATCTCCAGGTCCAGCACGTAGAGATAGCATGCGTCCGCGGTGACCAACAGCGGCTGCGGTGCGGTTTCCGCGGAAAAGTACCCGCTCAGATAGTCCACACTGGACGGGCGGAACACCAGGATCGCGTCCGCGCCGAGTTCGGCAAGCCCGGCGCGGGTCCGCTCGACCCGTTCGGCGTACTCCGCCTCGGTGAAGGCGCGTGGTTCGGCTTCCCCGACGCGCGCCAGCGCATCCGGTTCGAGGCAGTGGGCGGGGCGGACCTCGCCGAGTCCGGTGATGTTCATGATTGCAGTACCTCCGCGATTTCCTCGGCGCAGCCCCAGGAAAGGGTGACGCCTGCACCGCCGTGTCCGTAGTTGTGCACGCACAGCCTGCTGTTCGCGAGCCGTTTTGATTCCAGGCGAACCCCGCCGGCGCGCGCGGGGCGCAGGCCGATCCGGGATTCGAGCCGTTCGGCTTCGGCGATTCGCGGATCCAGCCCGGCGCATCTGGCCACGATCCGGTCCGCCTCCGCGGCGCCTCCGGCGAGGCTCCATTCCGCGGAATCCGTTGTGCCGCCGAGAATGCAGCTGTCCGGCTGTGGAATGATGTAGGCCTCGCCTTCCGGGTTGTCGAAGTCCGCGAGCACCCGCTCGATGCCCGGATTGCGCACCCGGACCACCTGCCCTCGGATCGGGTACATGCCCATGTCTCCGGCGAGTCTTCCGGCGGCGAGACCGGAACAGTTGACCAGCACCTCACCGTGTTCGCTCGCCTCGGCCAGCGAATTCACCCGGATCCGTTGCACCGCACCGAATCGCTCGCGCAGATAGGGCAGGTACCGGCGCATGTCGATCACCGGCTGGTCGAACACGTAGCTGTCCACGAAACCGGGCGGCAGTTCGGTCCGGGGCAGCCTGCCGAGCGTGCCCACCGCATCGGCCCACCAGGGTTCGCGGGTCACCGGGTCACGCCACAACTGGTGACACTCGCGGAGCAACACACCCGATTCCGGCTCGGTGCGCAGTTCCTCGAACACCGCCCTGCTCACCCGCGCCCAGTGGTTGACCCGCTCCGGCGGGTCCACTTTGTACGGGAACCAGGTCGCGCCCGCCACGGCCGACGTGGTCCGCTCCGGTTCCTCGGCGCTGAGCACGGTGACTCGAAAACCCTTGTCCTGTAAGGCGATCGCGGCGGTCAGTCCGCAGACGCCCGCACCGAGGACGGCGATCTCGGCTCGCATTCCACCTCCCCGCTGACCCGGCCGCGCATCAGTACCGGATAGATCGCCCCCGCCACGATCGCGCCGATCACCCAGGAAATATCCCCGCCGTGCAAGGCATCCGCGATCGGCCCGGTGTACACATCGTTGTTCATGAACGGGATCTGCACCGCGAACCCGACGAAGTAGGAGATCATGCCGGGCACGTTGATCCGGCCGTAGATCCCCTTCGGATCGTGCATCTGGTGCACGTCATAACGCCCTTTGCGCACCGCGTAGTAGTCGACGAGGTTGATCGCCGTCCACGGGATCATCAGGGTGAGCACCAGGACCAGGAAGGTCCGGAAGGCGTTCAGCAGGTTGTCCATATAGAGGAAACCCATGTAGGTGGCCAGCGCGGCCACCGGGATCAGGAAGGCGAGCCGCAACGCCAGTCCGCCCTTCCACCGGCGCAGGAAGGTGGTGACGAAGGACAGCGAGGCCATGTAGCCGCCGTAGATGTTCAGCGCGTTGATGCTGAGCACCCCGATCGCCAGGGTCAGGTAGGTGACCACGGCGAACCAGTGCCCGGCGTGGCCCGCGATCGTGCCGATGGCCTCCACCGGACCGCCCGCGAACCGCTGCTGCAGCGCGGCACCGAGCGTCATCAGCCAGACCCCGCTGACCCCGACTCCGGTGTAGGTGTACCAGAACACGCTGGAGATCGAGGTCTTCCCGGGGAGATAGCGCGAATAGTCGGCCACGTACGGGGCGAAGCCGAGCTGCGAGGTCGCGGTGACCGAGACCGCGAGCAGGAACGGCCCGAGCGCGAATCCGGCCCCGGTTTTTCCGGCGCCGACCGGGTGGTCGTCCACGAAGATCAGCAGTATCGAGAGCACCAGGAAGACCGCGGCGACCAGATAGGTCAGGTACTTCTCGAGTTTGTGGATCGCGTTGTAGCCGAAGATCGCGACCAGCAGGCTCAGCGCGGAAAGCAGCACGATCGATACGGGCAGCGGCAGGCCGAACACCGCGGTCAGCGCCTGCGCGCCGAGCACCACCCCGGCCGCGTAGAAACCCAGGTACATCACCACGACGAACACGAGCGGGATCGCCGCCCCGTAGTAACCGAACTGGGCGCGGCTCTGGATCATCTGCGGCAGCCCGAGATGCGGTCCCTGGGCGGAATGGCTGGCCATCAGCAGCGTGCCGAACAGCACCCCGATCAGGATCGCCACCACGGCCCAGCCGAGGCTCAGCCCACCGGCCACGGTGGTCGCGCCCGCGGCGACCACCGGCAGTTCCATGTTCGCGCCGAACCACACGAACATCAGATCCGATGGCTTGCCGTGCCGCAGCTCATGCGGGATGAACTCGATGCTGCGCTTCTCGATGAGGAAGTTCGGCCGCTCTCCGCTCGTCGTTGAGCTACCCATGACGGGGGAGGTTAGCCTGTAGATTGTCAACAATACAACCGTTGACGATCCTACGACCATGCTGCTATGCGGCACGATGCGTGGTTATGCGTGTGCGGTCAGTCGAGATGGGCGTCCGGGGCGAGCCGCCAGAACGCGGAGACCGGGCCGACGCCTTTCCCGTGCGGATAGCCGTCCCGCACGGCATTGGTGACGAACCATTTCCCGTACTCGACCGCGCCCGGCACATCCTTACCCTTGGCGAGGGCCGCCGTGATGGCCGAGGCCATGGTGTCCCCGCCGCCGTGGGTGTTGGAGGTGGCCATTCGCTCGGCGGGCAGTTCGTGGAACTCCGCCCCGTCGTAGAGCACATCCACGCAGTCCGCCTCGTCGTGCAGATGCCCGGCCTTCACCAGCACCCACCGAGGACCGAATCCGTGCAGTGCCCGGGCCGCCGCGCGCATACCGTCCCGGTCGTTCGCCTCGATCCCGGTGAGCAGGCGCACCTCGTCCAGGTTCGGGGTGATCAGCGTGGCGAGCGGGAACAGCTTGCTCCGCAAGGCTTCCAGGGCATCCTCACGCAGCAGCGGGTCGCCGTGCATGGAGGCGGCGACCGGGTCCACGACGAACGGGGAACCCTTCGCGCCGCCGATCCCGACGGTGCGGGCGCTCTGTGCGACGGTCTCGATGATCGCCGCGGTCGGCAGCATCCCGGTCTTGGCCGCACCGACGCCGATATCGGTGGCCACGGCCTCGATCTGGCCGCTGACCACCGATACCGGCAGCTCGGTGAACCCCTCGACACCCACCGAGTTCTGCACAGTGACCGCGGCGACCGCGAGCATTCCGTGCACCCCGGAGGCGAAGAACGCGCGCAGATCCGCGGCTATTCCCGCGCCGCCGCCGGAATCGGTTCCCGCGATTGTGAGCGCAGTCGGTGGGGTAGTCGTTCGCATGATTACCGCCGTCGTTCGAGTGAGTCGTTCAGTCCGCCGAGACGACCGGAAGGTAGACCTCGGATCCGCGCTCGGCGAACTCCTCGGATTTCTTCCGCATTCCGGCCTCGATCGCCTCGACCGTTTCCAGATTGTTCGCCTTGGCGTATTCCCGCACGTCCTGGGTGATCTTCATGGAACAGAACTTCGGTCCGCACATGGAACAGAAATGCGCGGTCTTCGCGGGCTCGGCGGGCAGTGTCTCGTCGTGATAGGCGCGGGCCGTTTCCGGATCGAGCGCGAGGTTGAACTGGTCGGTCCACCGGAATTCGAACCGGGCGGTGGACAGCGCGTCGTCCCATTCCTGCGCGCGCGGGTGCCCTTTCGCGATATCCGCGGAATGCGCGGCGATCTTGTAGGTGATGACCCCGGTCTTCACGTCATCGCGGTTGGGCAGGCCGAGGTGTTCCTTCGGGGTGACATAGCAGAGCATCGCGGTGCCGAGCCAGCCGATCTGGGCCGCGCCGATCGCCGAGGTGATGTGGTCGTAGGCGGGCGCGATATCGGTGGCGAGCGGCCCGAGCGTGTAGAACGGCGCCTCCCCGCACAGTTCCTCTTCCCGGCGCACGTTTTCCGCGATCTTGTGCATCGGCACGTGCCCGGGGCCCTCGATCATCACCTGCACATCGTGTTCGCGAGCGATGTGGGTGAGTTCGCCGAGCGTCTCCAGTTCGGCGAACTGCGCTCGGTCATTGGCATCCGCGATGGAACCGGGCCGCAACCCGTCGCCGAGCGAGAAGGTCACGTCGTATTCCCGCAGGATCTCGCACAGTTCACGGAAATGCGTGTACAGGAAGGATTCTTTGTGGTGCGCGAGGCACCAGGCAGCCATGATCGAGCCACCGCGCGAGACGATCCCGGTCACCCGGTTCGCGGTGAGCGGCACATAGCGCAGCAGCACGCCCGCGTGCACGGTCATGTAGTCCACGCCCTGCTCGCACTGCTCGATGATGGTTTCCCGGTAGATGTCCCAGGAAAGTTCCGCCGGGTCGCCGTTCACCTTTTCCAGCGCCTGGTACATGGGCACGGTGCCGACCGGGACCGGGGAATTGCGCAGCAGCCATTCCCGGGTCTCGTGGATTCGTTTCCCGGTGGAGAGGTCCATGATGGTGTCCGCGCCCCAGCGGGTCGCCCACACCATTTTCTCGACCTCTTCCTCGACCGAGGAGGTCACCGCGGAATTGCCCATGTTGGCGTTGATCTTCACCAGGAAGTTCTTGCCGATGATCATGGGTTCGGATTCCGGATGGCGGTGATTCGCGGGAATCACCGCGCGGCCCGCGGCCACCTCGGCCCGGACGAATTCGGGATCGAGGGCCTCGCGTTTCGCGATGAACCGCATTTCCTCGGTGACGACTCCGGCCTTCGCGTTCCCGAGCTGGGTGGCTCGCTTTCCATTGCCGGAGCCCTTGTCATGCCAGGGTTCGCGCAACTTGGGCAGGCCGCGGTGCGGGTCGATTTCCGCGTCCTCGTCGGTGTACGGGCCGGAGGTGTCGTAGAGGTCCAGATGCTCGCCGTTGGTCAGTTCCACCCGCCGGAACGGAACGGAATCCTGGTAGACCTTGTGTGATCCGGTGATCGGGCCGAGCGTGATAGCCGGGCGGACACGATCGTCGAGCGTGCTCATCAACATCCCCTTCCTACGCCGGTATTACCCGGACAGGTTCTGCGGTCGGCGACGGTGTAGCCGCCCTCTCAGCCCATTTCCATGAGCTCCCGCGTGTTATGTAATTGGCGCTCTCGACGATAGCCGCCCGCTCCGGGCTTGTCGATGCTCGGTAGCCGGAAACCTCGGCGACCGGAAAACCTCGGCGACCGGAAACCTCAGTGCCCGAACGGATCCGGGTCCTCGCCGGGGTTCCAGGAAAGCCCGGGCACCCCCCAGCCGTTGCGCTTGATCATCCGCTTCGCCTCACGCTTGTAGCGGCCGATGAGGCAGTCCAGGTAGAGGAAGCCGTCCAGGTGCCCGGTCTCGTGCTGCAAGCAGCGGGCGAAGTAACCGGTGCCCTCGACCTCGATCGGTTTGCCGTGCCCGTCGAAGCCGGTGACCTTGGCCCACTGCGCGCGCCCGGTCGGGTATCCCTCGCCGGGGGCGGAGAGGCATCCCTCCATGTCCTCGTCCTCGTCCGGCATACCCTCCGGGATCTCCGAGGTCTCCAGCGCCGGGTTGACCACGACCCCTGTGCGCCGGGCCTTGATCTGCTCGTCGGGGCAGTCGTAAATGAACAGCCGTTTGCCGATGCCGATCTGGTTCGCCGCGAGCCCCACACCGTTCGCCGCGGTGTTCGTCTCGTACATATCCTCGATGAGTTCGCGCAACTCCTCGTCGAACTCGGTGACCGGTTCGGTGGCCGTGTGCAGCACCGGGTCGCCTGCGATACGGATCGGGTGAATCATGGTGGGGAGCCTAACGGGGTGGAAAATGCGGACGCGCCGAGCGTCGGTGTACGTGTTACGCGTGTGACTCATGTTGTAATGAGCGCGCATGGCGCCCGTGTGTGGACGGCACGGCGTCGGCGGTGCATGGATGGAGTTCGACATGGAAGCCAGCGGGCTGACCAGCCGTGAGCAGGAGATTCTTGCCTTCGAACGGCAGTGGTGGAAGTACGCGGGAGCCAAGGAACGCGCGATCCGTGAGCTGTTCGACATGCCGTCCACCCGGTACTACCAGGTGCTGAACGCGCTCGTGGACAAGCAGGAAGCCATGCGGGCCGATCCGATGCTGGTCAAGCGCCTGCGCAGGGTCCGCTCGAGTAGACAACGGGCGAGGGCGGCAAGCCGATTGGGGATCGAACTCTCATGACCATGCAGTCACCAGGGAAGGCAAAGATCGCGGGGATCGCGCTCCTCGGGGTCGCCGCGGTCGCGCTCGTGTTCGGCGTGGTCAGCGCGGCAGGCGGCGGATCGGACACCACCACCGCGGCCCAGGCGAGCCAGACCCGGCAGCACCAGGGTCAGGCGCCGAACGGCGGCAAACCCGGCCAGGCACCGAATGGTGACAAGCCGAAGCCGGGCAATGGCGCACCGCCGGCGAACCAGCCCCCGCAGCAGCAGCCGGGCGCCGGTGGCCAGGGGCAGCCCGGTGGCCAGGGGCAGCAGGGCGAGAAGACCACCAAGGTCATCCAGCCGCCGAACCCGGAGCAGGTCCAGCAGGAACAGCAGGCCGGACAGGGCGGCAACCAGGTGCAGATGGCCGGGGTGGACAAGTCGGCCCCGGTGCGCGTGTACAACAACAGCACCATCAAGCACCTCGCCGACAAGGCGGCCAATGCGCTGCGCGGGGACGGCTTCAACGTGGTGCAGGTCGGGAACTATCCGAACGGCGTCATCCCGGCCACGACCGTCTATTACCGGCCGGGAAGCAATGAGCAGGGCACCGCGGAGGCGGCCGCGAAGAAGATCGGCGCGAAGGCCGAGCCGCGGTTCCCCGGGCTGCAGCAGGCCAGCCCGGGCGTGGTCGTGATCGTCACCCAGGACTACCAGAACTGACACGCGGAACTGCCGAACGGGGCGCGGGGACACCTCCTCGCGCCCCGTTTTGCTGGAACCCACCGGTGATCCGGGTGGGCATCACCCACTCGCCCATTTCGCGGTGCTGGAGTCTCGGAGTGGAAGGACCTTCGAACCGGTCGCCGAGGTGCTGGCCGATGAGCGGGCCGGGTTGCGGTCGGCGGGGCTGGCGCGCACAAGCACGACCGGTTCGCCGTGTCCAATGCTCCGGACGGTTCGATTCGGCTGACCTCACCGGCCAGCGTCCCGGCTCGCGAACCGCTGGTCCGGGAGGATGCCGAGCCGCGCGCTTCGCTGTTCCGCCACGCTCGTCCACACCCCGGAGACGGAACGGGCTCACTGATCTGGGAAGTACGAAACAGTACGCGGTGAAGTGCAAGAAGGTGCTGCGCCCGGTCCCGCCGCGCCCTGCTCTGGGAGTCCTATGTGGAAAACCGAGCCCCTGGCAGGTGGCGCATCGGGTGGATCCACGGCCCCGAGTCCGACCACCGGACCATCGTCACCACCGGTCCGCACCCCGACCGAAACCGGTCAGCGTGCCTGGTCGGCGAAGGCGCGCAGTTCGGCGAGCTGGCGTGGATCGAGTGAGGGGCGCACGGTCTCCCTCGCCCGGTCGAAATGCGCCTGCCCGACCGAGGCGGCCTCGATGTCCTCGCGCATCGCGGTCAGCGCCGCCTCGCGCACCAGCGCGGCGCAGTCGGCCGCCGAGTACCCTTCGAGCGATTCGGCGAGCTCGGGCAGCGAGACCTCCTCGGCGAGCGGGGTGTTGCGCGCGGCGGCGGCGAGGATCTCGGCGCGTGCCTCGCCGTCCGGTGGCTGCACGTAGACGAGCCGTTCGAGCCGTCCGGGCCGCAGCAGCGCGGGATCCACGAGTTCGGGCCGGTTGGTGGCGCCGAGGATGACCACATCGCGCAGCGGTTCCACCCCGTCGAGCTCGGTGAGCAGCGCGGCGACCACCCGGTCGGCCACCCCGGAATCGCTGGACTGTCCGCGGCGCGGGGCCAGCGCGTCGATCTCGTCGAGGAACACCAGCGCGGGCGCGGCATCCCGGGCCCTGGTGAACAGCTCGCGCACCGCACGCTCGGATTCGCCGACCCATTTGTCCATCAGCTCGGCGCCTTTGACGGTGAGCACATTGAGCTTCCCGGTCCCGGCGAGCGCACGCACCAGATAGGTCTTCCCGCAGCCGGGCGGGCCGTAGAGCAGCAGCCCGCGCGGGGCGGCGATGCCGAGCCGGGCGAACGAGTCCGGGTACTGCAGCGGCCACAGCGCCGACTCGGTGAGCGCCTGCTTGACCTCGGCCATGTCCCCGACATCGGCCAGGGTGAGGCCGCCGGTGCTGAGCAGGTCCGAGGCGGACATGGAGGCGGGTCGTACGGTCTCGGTGGCGCCGAGCAGATCCGCCTGGCCGATCCGCGGTTGTCCTTCCCCGCCGTTCTGGTGTCGCTGGTTTTCTTGATGTCGCAGCGCGGCGCGCACGGCTGCCTCGCGGCACAACGCGGCCAGATCGGCGACCACGAAGCCGGGGGTGCGGTCGGCGACCTCGCCGGTGTCCACATCGGAATCCAGCGGAACCTCTTTGAGCAGCAGCCGGAGCAGTTCCGCGCGCACCCGGGCGTCCGGGGACGGAATGGTCAGTTCCCGGTCGACGAGGTCCGCATCGCGCAGCCGCTGATCGATCCCGCCCGCGTTCGCCGAGGTCACGATGAGCACGATGGAACCGATCGCCGCGCGCAGGATGTCCAGCACCACCGTCGCGACCGGGGGCGGATCGCTTGCCGGGAGCAGCGCGTCCGCATCGGTGAGCAGCAGCACGGCCGGGGTGTTCGCGCGCGCGGACTCGACGGCGGCCCGCAGCCGGGCGGCCGCGGCGTTCGGCTCCAGTGCGGCGAGCGCGGGCGCCGCGAGTTCGGCGACCGTGGCACCGGCATCGGCGGTGACCGAGCGGGCCAGCGTCGCCTTGCCCACCCCTTCCGGGCCCGCGATCAGCACGCCGAGCTGCGGTTTCGCGCCGAGCTGCTCGAGCAGGGCCGGTGCGGCGATGGTCAGCCGCAGCCACTCGCCGAGGCTGCGCGCGCAGGTTTGGGCGCCGATCAGCTCGCTGACCGGGATCGGCGCTTCCGTGGGCCCGGTCACCGGTGCCGTCTCGGTGACCTCCGGAGTCGGTTCGGTCCGCACGTTCGGGGCCTCCATGGACGGATCGGTTCGCCAGCCGACGACCGTGGAGGGCAGCACGGTCACCGGTCCCTTCGGCTCGGTCTCGGTCACCGTGATCAGTTCGCTGGTCCAGGAGACCCCGATCGTCGCGGAGAGATTGCTGCGCACCCCTTGGGCGTCCGCACCGGGGACGGGCGCGATGTCCTGGGGCAGAAGGGAAACCGCGTCCCCGGTGGTGAACACCTTCCCGATGAGCGCGAGCCGCAGGATGTGGGCGCGCACCCCGCTCGAGGCCAGCCGGGAACCCGAGACGGTCACCGAACGCGCCGCCGGTGCGCTGACCGGGGCCACCACCACCTCGGTGTTCTCCTGCACCCCCAGATTGGACAGAGTCACGTCATCGAGCCCGAGCACCCCGGGCGGGGCCGAGTCTTTGGCCGGTGCGGCGACCGCGGCGGTCTTGCGGGCCCCGGTCAGTGCGACGGCATCCCAGGGCTGCAGGCCGAGCGCGTCGAGCACCTCGGGATGCATGCGGACCACACCGCGGCGGGTATCCACGGCGGAGCCGGACAGCCGGGCGGTGAGGCTGATCTGTGGTGCGGGCACAGCACGAACAGTACCTACCTCAGCGGCGGCGGAGGCTGATCCGGCGCCAGTCCCTGCGGCGCCGCTCGCCCGGCTCGCGCACCGGGGGTGTTCCGGTGCTGCCGTGCCGGTAGACGGCGCGGCGCGCGGCCCCGGCGACCTGGCGGCGCAGCGGCCTGCGGATGGCGAGCCTGCGCGGGGAACGGCGGCGGATCGCCCTGCGGTCCCGCGGGGGCACGGCCCAGGCCTCGGGGTGGTTGGTCAGCCAGCGGTAGCGGTGCACCGCGTAGGGCACGTGCGCCAGATACACCAGCAGCACGGCGACCAGTGCGCCGAGCGGAACCACCACGATCAGCGCGGCGAGCAGGCCGACCCCGACGAGCAGCGGGGCGACCAGTTTCGGCGAGACCTGCACCGATTTCACCGAGAGCGTGGGGATCCGGGAGATCGACAGCGCCGAGACGCACACCGTCCACACCAGCGCGACCACGATCGAGTCCCAGAAGCCGGGGCCGAACTGCACGTGCAGCATCAGCGGGACGAGCAACAACAGCCCGCCCGCCGGTGCGGGGACCCCGACGAAGAACTCCTTGGCGAACGGCGGCTGCTCCTCGTCCTCGAGCAGGGTGTTGAACCGGGCCAGCCGCAGCACCATGCACACCGCGAACAGCAGGCACACGATCCAGCCCGGCCGGAAGTCCTGGAACCGCCAGATGAACACGATCAGCGCCGGGGCGACCCCGAAGGAGATCGAGTCGCACAGCGAGTCGAGCTGCTCACCGATCTTCGAGGTGGCGTCGAGCAGCCGGGCGATCCGCCCGTCCAGGCCATCGAGCACCGCGGCGACCGCGATGCACAGGATGGCCAGTGCCCAGTCGGCGCGCAGTGCGAACATCACCGCGGACAGCCCCGAGCACACCGCGAGCACGGTGACCGCGTTCGGCAGCAGGCGGATTCCGGGCGTCTGGCGTACTGATTCGCGGACCATGGCTCAGCCCGCCGTATCCAGTTCGGCGAGCACGGTCTCCCCGCCGATCGTGCGCTGCCCTTCGCGCACCAGGATCCGGGAACCATGCGGCAGATAGGTGTCCACCCGGGAACCGAACCGGATCAACCCGTAGGTCTGCCCGGCGAGCACCGAATCGCCTTCTGCCACCTCGCACACGATGCGCCGCGCCACCAGCCCGGCGATCTGCACGACCACGATCTCGGTGCCGTCCACCCCGCGCACCAGCAGCGAATTGCGTTCGTTGTCCTCGCTGGCCTTGTCCAGATCGGCGGAGAGGAACTTGCCGGGGCGATAGGCGGCGCGGGTGATCACGCCATCGGCCGGTGCCCGCTGCACGTGCACGTCGAACACCGAGAGGAACACGCTCACCCGGGGCAGCGGGGTGTCCGGCAGGCCGAGCTCCGGCGGCGGGACGGCGTGCTCGAGCTTGGCCACGGTGCCGTCCGCGGAGGCCAGCACCACGTCCGCGCGCAGCGGCGGCACCCGCTTCGGCTCCCGGAAGAACCACGCGCACCAGCCGGTCGCGAGCGCGCCGAGCAGTCCGAGCGGGCGGGCGATGCGGCGCAGTCCGAGGGTCGCCACGATGCCGCCGAGGACGAACGGCCGTCCGGCCCGGTGCATCGGGGGCACCGTCTCGCGCACGAGGCGGGTCAGGTGTGCCGCGAAAGGTTCATCGTGTTCAGGCGTGCCGCTCAATAGTCGTCCGTCGATGCTTGGCCGGTGCTCCGGCGATGGAAAACGGGCAGCGGCCACGCTACGCCATGCGGGTTGTGCCTCGATTCGACAGCACCCCTCGCAGACCCCCACGACGCGGCCGGCGGTGCACCCCCCGACGGTGCACGGGCCGGCCGCGTCTTCAGTGGAACGGCTCTTACGCACTCCCATACCGGCTGTCCCACTGGTGAGACACGGCGGGGGCGCGATTGTGACGCGGTTTTGCGGATTTTTTCACGGGAATGTTTGCCCAGCTCAGTGCAGGTCAGGTCAAGTCAAGGCAGCTGATCTCGGTACCCGCGGGCAGGTGCTCGGCCTCCTCGGGTACCTCGAGCAGGCAGTTCGCCGAGGCCAGCGCGCCGAGCAGGTGCGATCCGGGGCCGCCGACCACGCGCACCGTGCCGTCCCGGTGGATCCCTCTGCGGTACTGGCGCTTGCCCGCGGGGCTGCCGAGCTCCTCGGCCAGTCGCGCGGTCAGCCGCGGCCGGGTGGTCACCGCGTGCCCGGCGGCGGCGCGCAGTACCGGGCGCACGAACACCTCGAAGGAGACCAGCGAGCTCACCGGGTTCCCGGGCAGTGTCACGACCGGAACCCCCCGATAGCGGCCCGCCCCCTGCGGCCCGCCCGGCTGCATCGCCACCTTCGTGAACGTCACCCCCTCCGCGGTCAGCGCGTCCTTGACCACCTCATACGCGCCCGCGCTCACCCCGCCGGAGGTGAGGATCAGGTCCACATCCGTACGCAGGGCGGCCAGGAAAGCGGGCACCTCATCGGCGACCGCGTGCACGGTGAGCGCTTCCGCTCCCGCCTCGCGCACCGCGCTGGCCAGCATCAACCCGTTCGAGTCGTAGATCTGCCCGGTGCGCAGCCGGGAACCGGCGGGTACCAGTTCGGAACCGGTCGAGACCACGAGCACCCGCGGGCGGCGGTACACGCTCAGTTCGGCGAGCCCGAGCGCCCCGGCGAGCCCGAGCACCGAAGGGGTGAGTTCGGTGCCCGCGGCAAGGGCGTCGGCTCCCGTGGTCACGTCCTCTCCCGCGCGCCGGATGTGGGTGTCCACCGGGACCGCCTCGTGGACCAGCACCCGCTCGGTGCCCGCATCGGTGCGTTCCACTTGCACGATCGTGTCCGCGCCCTCCGGGACGGGCGCACCGGTCATGATCCGGTGCGCGGTGCCCGGTTCGAGCGCGGGCACATCCGTGCGCCCTGCCGGGATGTCCTCGGTGACCGGCAGTTCGACCGGGGCGGCCGCGATGTCCGCCGCGCGCACCGCGTACCCATCCATCGCCGAGTTGTCGAAGGAGGGCAGGGCGATCGGGGCGCGCACATCCTCGGCGAGCACCATCTGAAGCGTTTCGGCAATGGGCAGCTTCACCCGTTCGGTACGCCCGAGTAGCGCGGCGACGGTCTGCTCGTGCTGGTGAACCGGAATCATGCTCACAGTGTCGCGCCCCGCGTGCGGCACCGAACGGTTAGGCTGCCCGACGTGTCGGAAGACCTGACCGGAAAGCGCCTCGGCCACTACAGCATCGACGGAGTGCTCGGCAAGGGCGGGATGAGCGTGATGTACCGCGCCACCGATGTGCGTCTCGGGCGCAAGGTGGCGCTCAAGGTCATCGCCGGTCATCTGTCCGCCGACGCCGAGTTCCGCGAACGGTTCGTCGACGAGGCGCGGAACACCTCGGCGATCGATCACTCCAATGTGGTGCCGCTGTACGACTTCGGCGAGGCCGATGGGCTGCTCTACATCGCCATGCGGATGGTGGACGGCGCCGACCTGGCCAAGCTCATCAAGGACGGCCCGCTCGCGCCGGACCGCGCGATCGGCCTGCTCGGCCAGGCCGCGGCCGCGCTGGACATGCTGCACGAGCGCGGACTGGTGCACCTGGACATCAAACCGGCGAACGTGCTGGTCACCGCGAAGGAATCGGCGAACGAGCACATCTACCTCGCCGATTTCGGGCTCACCCGCCGCGGGGCGACCGGGCACCGCACGCGCACCGGGGACTTCCTGGGTTCGCCGATGTACGCCGCGCCCGAGCACCTGCGCGGAGAACCGGTCGACGGGCGCACCGATCTGTACGCGCTCGCCTGCGTGCTCTACGCCTGCCTCACCGGGCGGGCACCGTTCCGCGGTCAGGTGCCGGACGTCATCTCCGGGCACCTCGGCCCGAACATCCCCACGGTGACCAGCGTTGTCGAGCTGCCCGCCGAGATCGACGGGGTGCTCGCGAAGGGAATGGCCAAGCGCGCCGACGACCGGTTCGGCACCTGTCAGGAGCTGGTCGAGGCCGCGAGGCAGGCGCTGGCCGGAGCGAACCGGAACGTGCCGCCGAAGCTGCGCCGTGCGGGGACCGGGTCCGCGGCGGCTCCGCGGGTGGCCGAGCTCCCGGGGGACGCCGCTGCCGGGCCCACTGCTGCCGGGCCCACTGCTGCCGGGCCCACTGCGGAGCACCCGCACTCGGCCCAGCCGACCCAACCGGTACAGCCTGTTCAGCCAGCTCAACCGGTTCAGCAACCGGCCCAGCCCCCTCAGCCGGTTCAGCCGTCCGCTGAATCGCCGACCGCGCCGGGCCGGGCCCCGGTTCCGCCACCGCAGCAGTACCCGCCACCGCAGCAGTTCCCGCCGCCGATGCAGCCGGTCGCCCAGCAGCCGCCGTATCCGCAGCAGCACCCGGCGCCCCAGCAGTTCGGTGGCCAGCAGCAGGGATTCCACCCGCAGCAGGATCCGGTCCGGCTGCGCGATCCGGTGCCGGTGAACACCGGCGCGTTCGGTGCCCGGCCAGGCGAGGGCGCGCACCCGGCTCCGCCCGCGAAACGCCGCTGGGTGGTGCCGGTGATCGTCGGCGCGGTGGTCGTGATCATCGCCGTAGTGCTGATCATCGTGTTCACCAGGCAGGGCGGTTCCGGATCGGGCGGAGTGACCGTTCCGACCGGCGGGACCACCAACACCCAGCAGGCGCCGCCGACCAAGCTTCCACACATCAAGCCGGGCTGACCTGCGGTTCTTGCACTCACCATCCGAGAGTGCTAAAACCGAGACTGGCACTCACACATGAGGAGTGCCAGGGCGTGTCCGCGGACCGGGCACGTCTTTGCAAGGTCGGGACGGTGAGGTCGCCCATCCTACGATGGTCGATCGTCCGTCGCGGGCACCGAGCCTGGCCGCGTATCGAGTCCTTACCGTCGCACAGAGCGTGTCGGCGGTGCCCAATCTCGGAGGACCACACCGCAATGGCCAAGATGATCGCGTTCGACGAGGACGCCCGCCGCGGTCTAGAGCGCGGCATGAACTCGCTCGCCGACGCCGTCAAGGTGACGCTGGGCCCGAAGGGTCGCAACGTCGTACTGGAAAAGAAGTGGGGCGCGCCCACCATCACCAACGATGGTGTGTCGATCGCCAAGGAGATCGAGCTCGAGGACCCGTGGGAGAAGATCGGGGCCGAGCTCGTCAAGGAAGTTGCCAAGAAGACCGACGACATCGCCGGTGACGGGACCACCACGGCCACCGTCCTCGCGCAGTCGCTGGTGCGCGAAGGCCTGCGCAACGTGGCCGCGGGTGCGAACCCGCTCGGCCTCAAGCGCGGCATCGAGAAGGCCACCGAAGCCGTCGCCGAGCAGCTGCTCAAGGCGGCCAAGGAGGTCGACACCAAGGAGCAGATCGCCGCGACCGCGTCGATCTCCGCCGGGGACTCCACCATCGGTGACCTGATCGCCGAAGCGATGGACAAGGTCGGCAAGGAAGGCGTCATCACCGTCGAAGAGGCGCAGACCCTCGGTCTCGAGCTCGAGCTCACCGAAGGTATGCGGTTCGACAAGGGCTTCCTCTCCGGCTACTTCGTCACCGACGCCGACCGTCAGGAAGCGGTCCTGGAGGACCCCTACATCCTGCTGTTCGGCTCGAAGGTCTCCAACGTCAAGGACCTGCTGCCGCTGCTCGAGAAGGTCATGCAGCAGTCCAAGCCGCTGCTGATCATCGCCGAGGACGTCGAGGGAGAGGCGCTGGCCACCCTCGTGGTCAACAAGATGCGTGGCACCTTCAAGTCCGTCGCCGTCAAGGCGCCCGGCTTCGGTGACCGCCGCAAGGCGATGCTGCAGGACATGGCCACCCTCACCGGTGGCACGGTCATCACCGAGGACGTCGGCCTCAAGCTCGAGAACGCCGACATCAACCTCCTCGGTAAGGCCCGCAAGGTCAACGTCACCAAGGACGAGACCACCATCGTCGAGGGCTCCGGCGACGCCGAGCAGATCCAGGGCCGGGTCAACCAGATCCGCAAGGAGATCGAGAACTCGGACTCCGACTACGACCGGGAGAAGCTCCAGGAGCGTCTCGCGAAGCTCGCCGGCGGCGTGGCCGTCATCAAGGCGGGTGCCGCGACCGAGGTCGAGCTCAAGGAGCGCAAGCACCGTATCGAGGACGCCGTTCGCAACGCGAAGGCCGCCGTCGAGGAGGGCATCGTCGCCGGTGGTGGCGTCGCCCTGCTGCACGCGGCCGAGGCGGCTTTCGCCTCCCTCAAGCTCGAGGGTGACGAGGCCACCGGCGCGAACATCGTCAAGGTCGCCGTCGAGGCTCCGCTCAAGCAGATCGCGGTGAACAGCGGTCTCGAGGGTGGCGTCGTCGTGGAGAAGGTGCGCAACCTCAAGGGCGACGAGGGCCTCAACGCCGCGACCGGCGACTACGAGGACCTCATCAAGGCCGGCGTGCTCGACCCGGCCAAGGTGACCCGCTCCGCGCTGCAGAACGCGGCGTCCATCGCGGCGCTGTTCCTGACCACGGAGGCGGTCGTCGCCGACAAGCCGGAGAAGGCCGCTGCCGCTCCGGCGGGCGACCCCACCGGTGGCATGGGCGGCATGGACTTCTAAGAGTCCGCCAACCTGTCAAGGGTCAACGGCCCGGGAACCTCGGTTCCCGGGCCGTTTCGCACGTTCGGCGGGTTGTGCCCGCGCGCCGCCCGGTCAAAAATCTGACCACTGGAGGTGCGCGATGAAGCGTGAAATGGCAGGAATCACTGCACTATTGCTCATGCTGGCCGGGGTTGCCGTGCCGCAGGCGGCGGCGAAACCGGACCCGCTGCCCACGGTCACCCCGGCGCCGCAGCAGCTGACCCGCCTCGGTTCCGACGTGCCGATCCCGGACCGGGTGCGGGTGCTCGCCGGGCGTTCGGCGGACCGGTCCACGATCGACACCGTCCGCACGAGCCTGCGTGACGCGGGAACCAGGGCGGTCGACGTGGTCACCGGTGCCGCGCCCGCCGGCGCGAAGAGCGGGACCTTCACCGTCGTCATCGGCTCGCTGGCGGACGCCGGGATCCAGAGCGCTGCCGCCCGTTCCCGGGTGCGGAACCCGAAGCCGCAGGGGTACGGGCTGGTCATCACGAAGAACTCCGCGCTGCTCGCCGGGGCCGATTCGGACGGCAGCTTCTACGCCGCGCAGACCCTGCGCCAGCTCCTCGCGCATCACACGCTGCCCAGGGTGTCCATCGTGGACGAACCCGCGCTGCCGATCCGCGGTTCCATCGAAGGCTTCTACGGCGCGCCGTGGTCCCATGAGGCGCGGCTCGATCAGCTGCGCTTCTACGGCCAGGTCAAGATGAACAGCTACGTCTACACCCCGAAGGACGATCCGTACCTGCGCGATCGCTGGCGCGAGGAATACCCGGCCGGCAAACTCGGTGAGATCAAGGAACTCGTGGACGCGGCCAAGACCGACCATGTGCGGTTCACCTACGCCGTCTCGCCGGGGCTCTCGATCTGCTTCAGCGATCCGGACGACGTCACGGCACTGGAACGCAAACTCGATTCCGTCTACCGGATCGGGGTGCGCGAATTCTCCGTTCCGCTCGACGACATCGAATACGGAAAGTGGAACTGTGCCGGTGACGAGAAGAAATACGGCAAGTCCGCGCCGGGCGCCGCGGGCCGGGCCCAGGTCGATCTGCTCAATGCCGTCCAGCGCGATTTCGTGCGCACCCATGACGGTGTCGGCCCGCTGCAGACCGTGCCGACCGAATACTCCGACCTGAAGGACAGCGACTACAAAAAGGTCATCCGGGAAAACCTCGATCCCGCGATCCTGCTCATGTGGACCGGAGACGGCGTGGTCCCGGACGGTATCTCGACCGAGCAGACCAGGCAGGCGAACAGGATCTGGGGCCGCAAGGTCTTCATCTGGGACAACTATCCGGTCAACGACTTCGACAAGACCAAGGGGCGGCTACTGCTCGCCCCCTACGACAAACGCGAGCGCGGGATGAGCGCCGAGATGTCCGGGCTCGTGCTCAACCCCATGAACCAGTCGCATCCCAGCAAGGTCGCCCTCTTCGGCGGCGCCGCGTACGCCTGGAACGACCGCGACTACGACGCCGCGCGCACCTGGCGCGCCGCGGCCGACTACTTCTCCGGCGGGGATCCCGCGACCACCGAGGCACTGCTCGCCTTCTTCGACACCGAGCACTTCGCGCCGACCAGCTTCGACACCCCGTGGCAACCTCAGTCGCCCGGACTGCGCGGCAAGATCGCGAAGTTCGACAAGGCGTTCACCGGAACGACCGAGCAGAAGCACGCGGCCGTCGCCGAACTGCGCGAGTACCAGAAGGTGCTCGCCGGGGCCCGCGAACGAATTCGCGCGCACGTCGCGGAAAAGGGATTCCTCGAGGAGAGCAAACCCTGGCTCGACGCACTCGCCCTGTGGGGCAAGGCATTCGGCCGTTCCCTGGACGGTATCGAGGCCAACCTCGACGGCAACGGCGACCAGGCCAAGGGACACTTCTCCGTGGCGGGCGCGCTCGCCGAGAAAGCGGCCGCCATCACCACGATTCCGGGAACCACACGGCCACAGGGACCCGTCAAGGTCGCCGACACCGTGCTGGACACCTTCATCGAGAAGGCCCCGGGCCGAAGCTAGCCTCACTCCTCGGGGATCACGATCCAGGCGGCCAGGTAGAGCAGGATTCCGGTGCCGATCCCGAACACGGCGAGGCCGAGGAAGATCAGCCGCAGGATGACCGGGTCGATGCCGAAGTGTTTGGCGGCACCACCGCAGACACCGGAGATCATCCGGTCCTGCCTGCTGCGCCGGATCTTGCGGATTTCGGTGCTGTTCTGGTCTGTGTTCATACTTCGATGATCGCGGGAGAACCGGCGGGATACATCGGGGTCGGTCCCTGAACGGACCCGGAACTCAGCCTCGGGGGCGTCGCGCGTAGTAGACATAGGCGGGCGGGAGATTCCGCAGCACCGTGCGGGAGACCACGATCTCCTCGAAGGCCGCGTCGAATTCGCGGTGCTGGCGGCGCGCGGGCGGGGCCCACCGGCTCCAGGAGTAGGAGAACTGGGTCAGGGTGCCCTCCGGTCCGAGCGCCCCGGCCAGCAGCTCGATCAGCGGGCGCTGTCCCTCGGGCCAGTACGCGGACCAGGGCAGGCCGCTGATGATGACATCGGCGGGCCGGTCGAGCAGCGCGGGCAGTTCGTGCGCCTGCGCCTTGACCACCTCGACACTCGGGTGGCGTTCGGCGAGCAGGGTGGCCCATTCCGGATTGCACTCGATGGCGAGGTGCCGGCCGCGGCCACGCAGAACCTCTTGCGCGGCAACGGTGAACGCGCCCGTCCCGGCGCCGAGTTCCACGACGAGCGGGTCCCCGGTGCGCGGGATCGGGGCGACCATGCACGCGGCGAGCGCGGCGGAACTGGGCACGGGTGCGGCGGTGATCAGCGGGGTACGCAGGAACTGGCGGGCGAACCGCAGGCGGTCCGCGCGGCAGGTTTCGTGAGCCATGTCCCGACGATCGCGGTCCCGGCGGGACGGCACATCGGGGAGAACCCTGCCGTCAACCCTGGGAAGCACCCTCGAGCGGGTCTCGCAGCTCCGGGGGAATGGGGGTCGGCTTGAAGGTGTCGGGATCGATGAACACGTGCCGCACGGTGCCTTCGACGCGCAGCTGTCCGTCCACTTCGAAACGCGGCTCGATGATCAGGCTGGTGTTACCGACATGGGAGACCGGCATGCACACGTCGAGCAGTTCGTCGAATGTGGTGCTCGCCCGGTATTTCAGCGTGGATTCCGCGACGACGATATCGCAGTGGGGCAATTCGTCCCAGGCGTAGCCGAAGGAACGGAACAGCTCCAGCAGCGCCTGATCGTAATAGAACAGGTAGTGCCCGTTGAACACCACGCCCTGCTGATCGCATTCGCTGTAGCGAACCCGGAATGGATGGCTGAACATCAGAGATTCCCTTCCACTTCACCGAGCCGGCGCAGCCAGCGTTCGGTACTGGGGTGATCGGCCGTGAATTCGTGCAGTGCTTCGGGAGCCTGCGGGGCGCGGGGCACCGGGAGGTAGCCGTGTTCCACGTGCAGCGGTTCGGGCACGATATCCCCGCGCAGCAGGGAAAGGGTGCCGAGCCCGCAGGCGTAGTCGAGCTCGGGGAGCGCACCGGCAAGCGCGAGCCCCGCGGCCAGGCCGATACTCGTCTCCACCGCGGAGGAGACCACGCAGGGCAGCCCGCAGGCCTCGGCGACCCGCAGCGCCTGGTGCACCCCGCCGAGCGGGGCGACCTTGAGCACCGCGATATCGGCGGCCCCGGCGACCGCCACCCGCAGCGGATCCTCGGCCCGCCGGATCGACTCGTCCGCCGCGATCGGCACCTCGACCCTGGACCGGACCGCGGCCAGTTCCTCGATGCTCGCGCACGGCTGCTCCACGTATTCGAGCCCGCCCGCGGCCTTGTCCAGTGCGGCGATCGCGGTCGCCGCGGTGTCCACCGGCCAGGCGCAGTTCGCGTCCACCCGGATCGCGCCCGCCGGGCCGAGTGCCTCGCGCACCGCGGCGACCCGGTCGATGTCCTCGGTGAGCTCGCTTCGCGGATCGGCCACCTTCACCTTCGCGGTGCGGCAACCGGATTCGGCCACGAGCTGCTTGGCGAGTTCCGGCGCGACCACGGGAACCGTGCAGTTGACCGGGATCCGCTCGCGCACCGGTTCCGGCCAGCCCTCGTTCGCGGATTCCAGGGCGCAGCGCAGCCACGGGGCGGACTCGGCGGCATCGTAGTCCGCGAACGGGCAGAATTCCCCGTAGCCCGCGGGCCCGCGCAGGATCATTCCCTCGCGGACGGTGATGCCGCGGAACCGGTTCCGCAGCGGAATGGCGTACACACCGATGGTTTCGGCCACCGCGCACCTCCTTGGCTCGGGGTGATCATCGCAGAAGTACTGTTGATCGGTATGCGAAGCGTGCAGTTGGTGCAGAGCTGGCCGGTCGATCATGCCGCGGCCGCGGTCGTGCGCGGGGACGGCACCGTGGCGGCCACCGGCGGTGAACCGCACCGGGTGTTCGAGCTCGCCTCGGTGACCAAGCTGCTCAGCGCGTACGCGGCCCTCATCGCGCTCGAGGAGGGCGCGATCGAGCTGGATCAGCCCGCCGGTCCGGACGGATCCACGGTGCACCATCTGCTCGCGCACACCAGCGGGCTCGCCTTCGACTCCGAACGGGTGCAGGCGGAACCGGGGACCAGGCGGATCTACTCCAACACCGGGTTCGCCGTGCTCGCCGAGACCATCGCGGCTGCCTGTGAGATGCCGTTCGCCGAGTACCTGCGCGAGGCGGTGTGCGTGCCGCTCGGGCTGGTGGCCACCGAACTGCGCGGTTCGGCAGGCGCGGGTGCGGTGTCCACGGCCGCCGAGCTCGCCGTGTTCGCCGGTGAGCTGCTGAACCCGAGCCTGATCGCCCGGGAGACCTACGAATCCGCGACCACGGTGCACTTCCCCGGGCTCGACGGGGTACTTCCCGGCTACGGTATTCAGCGCCCGAACGACTGGGGGCTCGGACTCGAGCTGCGCGCGCACAAACAGCCGCACTGGACCGGTACCCGCTCGTCCCCGCGCACCTTCGGCCACTTCGGGCAGTCCGGCACCTTCCTCTGGGTGGACCCGGATGCCCGGCTGGCCGCGGTCGCGCTCACCGACCGCCCGTTCGGGGAATGGGCCAAGGAATGCTGGCCCGCCTTCACCGATGCGGTACTGGAGGAACGGTGAACCTGCTCGTACTCGGCGGGCGCAGCGAGATCGGCCTCGCCATCGCCAAGCGGCTCGCCCCGGAGAAGGTGGTGCTCGCCGCGCGGCGCAGCACCGAACTCGACGCCGAGGAACAAGCACTGCGCGCGGCCGGGGCGGGCACCGTGACCAGGGCCGAGTTCGATGCCGACGCGGTAGGCGAACACGAGGAACTACTCACCGGACTGAGCGAGCGGCACGGCCCGTTCGACGTGGTGGTGCTCGCCTTCGGCATTCTCGGCGACCAGCAGCGGGCCGAACGCGAGGCCGAGCACGCGCTCGCGATCACGCACACCGACTACGTGGCGCAGATCAGCGTGCTCACCCATCTGGCGAACCTGCTGCGCGCGCGGGGCAGTGAAAAGCAGGGCAGTGAAAAGCAGGGCAGCGGGACCATGGTGGTGTTCTCCTCGGTCGCCGGGATCCGGGTGCGCAGGGCGAACTACGTCTACGGCGCCGCCAAGGCCGGGCTGGACGGATTCGCGAACGGGCTCGCCGACGCACTGCACGGCAGCGGGGCACGGCTGCTGCTCGTGCGCCCGGGATACGTGCACGGGCGGATGGCCGCCGCGGTCGATCCCGCCCCGTTCTCCAGTACCCCCGATCAGGTCGCCGCGGCTACGGTTACCGCGCTGCGCAAGGGAAAACGCCTCGTGTGGGTGCCGCCGGTGCTGCGCCTGGTTTTCGGCCTGCTGCGCTTCGTCCCGCAATCGATCTGGCGCCGCATGCCGCGCTGAGCCGCGAGTGGTGAACCGATACCGCACGGGGCCATGTGACGATACAGTCCAGTACTGTCTTCGCGATACCGTACTGGACGGTCTTATGTCCGCAGATCGTCCGCGTCGGTGATGGTGTAGGCGTACCCCTGCTCGGCGAGGAACCGCTGCCGGTGTGCGGCGTAGTCGGTGTCCAGGGTGTCCCTGGCGACCACCGAGTAGAAGTGCGCCTGGCGCCCGTCTTCCTTGGGGCGCAACAACCTGCCGAGCCGCTGCGCCTCCTCCTGGCGTGAGCCGAAGGTTCCGGAAACCTGGATCGCAACGGTGGCCTCGGGGAGGTCGATGGAGAAGTTGGCCACCTTGGACACCACGAGGGTGCTCAGCTCACCGTTGCGGAACTGGTCGAACAGCTTCTCCCGCTCGGAGTTCTTGGTGGAACCCTGGATGACCGGGCAGTCCAGCTCGCCACCCAGTTCGTCGAGCTGATCCAGATAGGCACCGATGACCAGGGTCGGTTCCCCGACGTGTTTGTCCACAATGGACCGCACGACGGGGAGCTTGGTGCGCGCGGTGGAACAGATCCTGTAGCGCTCATCGGATTCCGCCGTGGCGTACCGCAGCCGTTCGGCCTCGGTCATGGTGGTCCGCACCTCGATGCATTCGGCGGGCGCGATCCAGCCCTGCGCCTCGATGTCCCGCCAGGGCACGTCGAATCGCTTCGGCCCGATCAGCGAGAACACATCGCCTTCCCTGCCGTCCTCGCGCACCAGGGTCGCGGTGAGTCCGAGGCGGCGCCGCGACTGCAGGTCCGCGGTCATCCGGAACACCGGAGCGGGCAACAGGTGCACCTCGTCGTAGACGACGAGGCCCCAGTCCCGTGAGTCGAACAGTTCCAGGTGGCGGTACTCGCCCTTGGTGCGCCTGGTGATCACCTGATACGTGGCGATGGTGATCGGCCGGATCTCTTTGCGTTCACCGGAGTATTCGCCGATCTCGTCCTCGGTCAGCGAGGTGCGCGCCACCAGCTCGCGTTTCCACTGCCGCCCGGCCACGGTGTTGGTGACCAGGATCAGTGTGGTGGCCTCCGCCTGGGCCATCGCGGCCGCGCCGACCAGAGTCTTGCCCGCGCCACAGGGCAGCACGACCACCCCGGAACCGCCGTCCCAGAAGGCCTTCGCCGCCTGCCGCTGGTAATCACGCAGCGCCCAGCCCTCCTCGTGCAGGCTGATCGGGTGCGCCTCGCCGTCCACGTAGCCGGCCAGGTCCTCGGCGGGCCAGCCGACCTTGAGCAGTTGCTGTTTGAGTCTGCCGCGCTCGGAGGGGTGCACGATGACCGTGTCCTCATCGATGCGCGAGCCGAGCATCGGGACGATCTTCTTGTTCCGCAGTATCTCCTCGAGCACCGGCCGGTCGGTGGTGCTGAGCACGAGTCCGTGCGCGGGATGGTTCGCGATGGACAGCCGCCCGAACCGGCCCATCGTGTCCACGATGTCCACCAGCAGCGGCTGCGGAACGGGGAACCGCGAGTTCGAGACGAGCGCGTCGACCACCTGCTCGGCGTCGTGTCCTGCCGCGCGCGCGTTCCATAGCGCCAGCGGGGTGATCCGGTAGGTGTGTACGTGCTCGGGTGCGCGTTCGAGTTCGGCGAACGGCGCGATCGCGGTGCGCGCCTGCTCCGCGCCGTCCTGATCGACCTCGAGCAGCACGGTCTTGTCGGACTGCACGATCAACGGCCCATTGCTCATGACTACCAGTGTGCCTGAGTGGTCTCGCTGGTCAGTCCGTCACGGTGGCCACCGTGGTGATCAGGTGCAGCGGCAGCCGGGTGGCTTCCCCGGTGTCCGGGTCCTCACCCTCGAGCACTCCGCCGCCGAGCCTGGTGGGTACGAGCACGTGCTGGCTCGCGGTTCCGCGGGTGTCCACGAGGCCGACCCAGACGGTCTCCCGTTCGCGCACCGCATCGCGCAGCGCGCTCAGCGTGGCACTGAGGGTGTCCGAGGCGCCCGCCCCGGACAGCGCGGCCACGGCGGCCCCGCGCTTGGCCGCGGCGGCCCGGTCCGCGGCGCGCATGCTGTCCACGGCCTCGGCGAGCCGGTCCGGATCGGGCGGCTCGGGCTGGCTGCGGTGCGTCCGGTTCGCCGAGCGGGCGGGCACCCTGCGCCCGGGTGGGCGCAGATCGAGCAGCTGCCCGTCCGGTCCCTCGGCGATCGGGGAGTAGCCGTGTTCGCGCAGCACATCCAGCACGTCGACCAATGGTGCGGGGCTGATCACCACCTCATCGGCGATCCTGCGCAGCTCCAGCCGCGCGGCCGCCGGACCGGCCAGCACCTCGGCGAGCAGCGCGGGATCGGTGCTGCGCAGGAAGGAACCGGCCATGCCGCCGCGCAGCTGACCGTGTTTCCGCGCGACATCGTCGATGAGATAGGAAAGCGATTGCGGGACCGGGGTCGCGGAGTGCACCCGGAACAGTTCGTGCAGTTCAGCGGCGCTGCGCCCGGCATCGAGGGCGCGCCGGACGCTGGACTCGCCGATCCGGTACACGGTGGCCCCACCCGCCGATTCCACATCCCCGACCAGGCTCATCGCGGCGGCGAGCTCGGGTTCCAGGGGGCCGGGCGCGATCGCGGTGAGATCGGCCTGCACCAGGATGTGCTCGACCGGATCGGGCAGTGCCCCGGCCATCGCCGCGGCCGCCGAATCGAGTTCGGTGAGCAGCGCGCGACCGGGGGTGCCGCACGCGCCGAGGGCGAGAACGCCCAGGGCAGTGGCCTCGCGGATGGTCTCGATGATCGCCTTGTCCCGCAGCTTGCTCGACTGCCTCGGGGTGCGCCAGTTGAGCAGGGCGATCAGCGTGTCCGGCCCGTCGAGCGCGGTACCCGGGCCGAGTTCGGCGATCGCCTCGAGCACCATGCGCCGCGATTCGGGCGCGAGCGGGCGGTGCAACTCCTCGGTGAGCGGGGCGATGGCGCGGTCCTTGGCGTCCTTGAGCCCGGCGAGCCAGGGCAGCCGCGGTAACTCGAGCCACGCCCCGGCCAGGGTCGCCCAGCGCGTCGCCGGATCGGCGGCGAACCAGCCATCCGCCGCGGTCGTGGGCACCCACACCCCGGCGTCCTGATCGGTCGCGGCGAGCCCGGCCCCGGTGAGCACTTCGACGAGCAGGCTCACCCGCTGCTCGTCCACATCCAGTTCCTTGACCAGTTTGCGCAGGTCCCGAACCGCCGCCCCGCCGGAACGCAGCAGTGCGGCGGGGGTGTGCGACCAGGTGGTGAGGATGGCCTCGGCGTGCCGGAGCAGCGTCATCGCCTCCCCGGCCGCGGCCTTGTCCACCTCCGCGGCCGAACGCGGCACGGTCGCCGGGACCGGGGCCCGTGCGCTGACCCGGCCGATCGGATACTCCCCGCGCACCGCGAGCGCGACCTGCCTCGGCAGCTCGACCGTCTGTTCATCGCGGCGCAGCAACATTCCGCGCGCCAGCAGCGCCTGCACGGGGGTGCGCGCCTGCTCGATCGGCACCAGCTTCGCCGCGTCCCTCGTCTGGCCGATCGGCGGGCCCGCGGCCAGGGTCTCCACGAGCCCGCGCTGCTTCTCGTCCAGCGCGGCGAGCTCGGCGGTGATATCCGTCTCGGCGAAGGAGTCCACGGCGCGTCCCAGACCGGCGGGGAACTCCCCGGTCACCTCGCGGACCGCGCCGGGAACCTGGTACGGATCCTCGCCCCAGAACAGGGCCAGCTCGCGCAGCCGTTCGACGGTGGTGTCCAGGTCCTCGGCGCGTACTTCGGGGCCGAACCACGCGGCGAGCCCGGCGCGTGTCGCAGGCCGGGTATCCGCCTCGCAGAGCACCGCCGCCTCCAGTACGGCGAGCTCGAACGCATTGAGCCGATCACAGGCGCGGGCCACCGAGGTCCTGCTGCCCGCCCGGGTCGCCAGGATGCGCGTGTTCTGCGGGACGGGGCTCGCCAGATCCGGGCGATCGCGCAGCAACGCGACGATCGCCTGCCTGGGTCGCTCGAGCAGCCACGCGAGCAAGGTCACCGACTCGGTCACCTACGCCACGGTAGCGGGCCGGTCGGCTTCGGGCAGGAGCGGTCGCGGTGTCTGCTGCGCCACGGTAGGGGACGGGCGAACTGGAGGGGTGATCCGGCATGCGGCAAAATTGCGGTATCGCGCGCGCAAGGAGGAACCATGGCGAAAGAAGTGCAACGCAGCAAGAACGTCGACCCGGCCTGGCCGCAGGGCGACGGTCATCCGGTGACCGAGCTCGCCGCGGACCGCCAGGGTTCGCTTTCGCCGTTCGGTGAGGTGACGTTCCCGGTCGACGATCTGCCGTACGTGCACCCCGAGACGGAAATCAACTGGAAACAGGACTGAACTCCAGTACGCACTCGAACATTTAGGGGAACGCAATGCCGGCACCTGGCCCTGGTTATGCCATCACCGTCCGCGCCGAGATCCCGCCGACCGCGCGGGCCGCTGGTGACCTCACGACGGCGGTGGGCCAGGTAGGTGGGGTGATCACGGCGTTCGACGTCGTCGACTCGCACCCGGAAATGACGGTCATCGACATCACCTGCGATGCGATGTCGACCGAGCACGCGCAGGACATCACCGACGCCATCGGCACGCTTCCCGGGGTGCGGGTGCGCAAGGTCTCGGACCGCACGTTCCTGATCCACATCGGCGGCAAGATCGAGATCTCCTCGAAGGTGCAGCTGCGCAACCGTGATGATCTCTCCCGCGCCTACACCCCCGGCGTGGCCCGGGTGTGTACGGACATCGCGGAGAACCCCGAGGACGCGCGCAGGCTGACCATCAAGCGCAACACGGTCGCCGTGGTCACCGACGGTTCCGCGGTGCTCGGTCTCGGCAACATCGGCCCCGCCGCCGCGCTCCCGGTGATGGAGGGCAAGGCCGCCCTGTTCAAGCGGTTCGCCGATGTGGACGCCTGGCCGGTCTGCCTGGACACCCAGGACACCGAGGAGATCATCCGCACCTGCGAGCTGCTCGCCCCGGTCTACGGCGGGATCAACCTCGAGGACATCGCCGCACCCCGGTGCTTCGAGATCGAGCGCAGGCTGCGGGACAAACTCGACATTCCGGTGTTCCACGACGATCAGCACGGCACCGCGATCGTGGTGGTCGGCGCCCTGCGCAACGCGCTGCGCGTGGTGAACAAGCCGATCGAGCAGTGCAAGATCGTGGTGTGCGGGGTCGGCGCGGCCGGTTCGGCGATCATCCGGCTGCTGCTGCAGAAGCAGCCCAAGGACATCATCGCGATCGATGTGGACGGGGCGGTGTACCCGGAGCGCGGCGAGCTGGACGAGAACCTGGCCTGGATCGCCGAGCACACCAACTCCGCGGGATTCACCGGCGGACTGCACGAGGCGCTGGTGGGCGCGGACGTGTTCATCGGGGTCTCCGCGCCGAACCTGTTCGGTGCCGAGCAGGTCGCGACCATGGCCGAGGACGCGATCGTGTTCGGCCTGGCCAACCCGGATCCCGAGGTCGACCCGATCGAGGCGCAGAAACACGCCGCGGTGGTGGCCACCGGCCGCTCCGATTTCCCGAACCAGATCAACAACGTGCTCGCCTTCCCCGGGGTGTTCCGCGGACTGCTCGACGCGCAGGCCACGGACATCACCGACGATGTGCTGCTCGCCGCGGCCGATGCGCTCGCCGATGTGGTCGACGGGGAGCGGCTGAACCCCTCGTTCATCATCCCGAGCGTGTTCGACCACGCCGTCTCCAAGGCGGTCGCGGACTCGGTACGCAAGGCCGCGCAGCACAAACCCTCGGCTTAGACTCGAACCGTGGACGAGCTGACCCATCTGGACGACGAGGGCGCCGCGCACATGGTGGACGTCTCCGCGAAGCAGGCGAGCGCGCGCCGCGCCATCGCGGCGGCCACCATGCGCACCACGGCGGAGGTCGTCGACCTGCTGCGCGACGATGCACTGCCCAAATCCGACGCGCTCGCCACCGCGCGGATCGCCGGGATCATGGGCGCCAAGCGCACCCCGGATCTGATCCCGCTGTGCCACCCGATCGCGATCACCGGTGCGCAGGTCACCCTGGAACTGGGTACCGAGACGATCGAGCTGACCGCCGAGGTGAAGACCGCGGACCGCACCGGGGTGGAGATGGAGGCGCTGACCGCGGTGACCGTCGCGGGCCTCGCGCTGCACGACATGGTCAAGGCGGTCGATCCGGCCGCGGTGCTCGACGGCGTCCGGGTGCTGCGCAAGGAGGGCGGCAAGACCGGCATGTGGGTGCGGCCATGAAGGCTTCGGTGCTGATCTCCTCCACCAGGGCGGCGAACGGTGTCTACCCGGACCGCACCGGGCCGCTGATCGCGGAGTGGCTGGCCGGCCGCGGGTTCACCGTGCCGGATCCGGTGGTCGTCGCCGATGGCGAACCCTTCGCCGCGGCACTGCGTTCCGCGCTCGGCCAGGCGCCCGATGTGCTGCTCACCAGCGGCGGGACCGGGATCTCGCCGACCGACCGCACCGCCGAACTGACCGCGCGCGAGCTCGACTTCGAGATACCGGGACTGGCCGACGCGATCCGCAACGCCGGTCTTCCCCAGGTGCCGACCGCGGTGCTGTCCCGGGGTGTCGCCGGGGTCGCGGGCCGGACCCTCGTGGTGAACCTACCCGGATCCACCGGCGGGGTGCGGGACGGGCTCGGTGTGCTCGCGGACGTGCTCGAACACGCCATCGACCAGCTCGCCGGGGGGGATCACGGATGAGCGCAGCCGTGCTCCGCGCCCGCGTGGCCGACGAGTCCCTCTCGGTCGCCGAACACGCGGCACTCGTCGCCGATTCCGGGGCCGGTGCGGTGGTGACCTTCGACGGGGCGGTGCGTGATCACGACGGTGGCCGCGGAGTCACCGCGCTGGATTACGAGGGGCACCCGAGTGCGGGCACCGTGCTCGCCGAGGTCGTAACGGAGATCGCCGAACGCGCCGAGGGGGTTCGCGCGATCGCGGTGAGCCACCGGATCGGCGCGCTGCGGATCGGGGACACCGCGCTCGCGGTCGCCGTGGCCGCCGAACACCGCGCCCAGGCCTTCGGCATCTGCGCCGAACTGGTGGACGAGGTCAAGCGCAGGCTGCCGGTCTGGAAACACCAGCAGTTCACCGACGGCACCAGCGAATGGGTCAACTGCCCGTGACCCGGTAGCGCAGGTAGACCATGCCGTTGCCGAAGCAGCGCTGCTCGAGCAATTCCAGCCGGGTGCGCAGCCGCGCGGGCAGGTAGCGTTTTCCGGCGCCGACCACCATGGGGCAGACGAACACCTGGCATTCGTCCACCAGTCCGGCGTGCAGGGCGTGCGCGGCCAGTTCGGCGCCGCCGATGATCAGATCCCGCCCGGAGGTCGCCTTCAGCTCGCGGACCGGTTCCGCGGTGAACTCCCGCTCGATCCGGGTCCGCGCGGTGACCGGCGATCCCAGGGTCCTGGAGTAGACGATCTTGTCCGCGGCCTGCCAGTCCTGGGCGAAATCGTGCGCCTCGGATGATTGCCCGGCGAGGCTCGGGTCGGTTTCCCACGCCGTCATCGCCTCGTACAGCCGCCTGCCGTACAGGTGGGTGCCCGCGCCGCGTTGCAGCTCATTGGCGAAGGCGTGCACCTGCGCGTCGGGCACCGCCCAGCCGAAGTCGCCGTTCTCGTCGGCGATGTAGCCGTCCAGCGAGGCGAAGGAGCAGTAGATCAGCCTGGCCATGGTGTCCCCTTTTCCTCGGTGGGTACACCGGGCAGACCGGCTCACTCGCCGGAACTCATCGCCGCGATCAGCCGACCAGTTGCAGCCTGCGCGCCATATCGGAGTGGAAGACACCCTCCGGGTCGACCGTATCGCGCACCTTGCGCCATTCCTCGATCCGCGGATACATCTTGTGGAAGGTCTCCGGATCGGTGCGGGAGTCCTTCGCGGTGTAGAGCCTGCCGCCCGCGGCCAGCACTTCCTCGTCCAGCTCCCGGCACAGCCGGGAAAGGCCCTTCTTGATCGGGAAGTCGAGACAGATCAGCCAGCCGGGGTGCGGGTAGGACAGCGGTGCCCGGTTGCTCGCGCCCATCGTCTTGAAGACGTTCAGCGCGGAGTAGTGCCCGGAGTTCGCGACCTTCTGGATGATCCGGCGGAAGTCCTCGTGCGCGTTCAGCGGCGTACTGAACTGGTACTGCAGGAAACCGCGGTTGCCGTAGCCCCGGTTCCACTCGCCGACCAGGTCGAGCATGTGGTAAAAGCTCGTGATGTTCTGGATCGCGCCGCGCCCCTGCTCCGGCGTGGTGCGGTAGTAGAACTCGCCGATCGCGGACAGCGAGAGCTTGTTCATCAGGCCGTTCGGAAAGATGTCCGGGACGGTGAGCAGTTGCGGCGCGTCGAACTTCAGCGGTTCCGCGCGCAGTTTCTGCGGCAGCTCGTCCACCTTGGCCAGCGAGCCACGGCCGAAGGCGCCGCGGCCCAGCTTCGCGCCCTTGGAGATGGTGTCGAACCAGGCCGAGGTGTAGCCGTAGTCGTCCTCGGAGCCGTTGCTGATCAGCTCCAGGGTTTCGTCCAGGTTCTCGGTGCGGTCGTTGTCCACCACGAAGTACGCGGTCTCGGTCCTGGTCATCCGGATCTTCGCGCGCAGGATGATGCCGGTGAGCCCGATCCCGGCCACGGTGGCCCAGAACAGCTCGGATTCGGGGCCGTCCGGGGTGATCGTGCGCACCTGGCCGTCGGCGGTGAGCAGGTCCATGGACACCACGTGGTTGCCGAAGCTGCCCGCGGTGTGGTGGTTCTTGCCGTGGATGTCGTTGGCGATCGCGCCGCCGATAGTCACCTGCCGGGTCCCCGGCAGCACCGGCACCCACAGGCCGTAGGGGAGCGCGGCCCGCATCAGTTCGTCCAGGCTCACCCCGGCGTCCAGGTCCACGATCGCGCTGTCCGGATCGATGTCGTGGATGCGCCGCAGCGGGGTCATGTCGATGACCGTGCCGCCCGCGTTCTGCGCCGGATCGCCGTAGCTGCGGCCCAGGCCACGCGCGATGATCCCGCGCGGTCCCGCCTCGCGTACCGCGCGAGCGAGCACATCGAGATCCGTGGTGCTGACGACGGTCGCGGTGCTGGGTGCCGTTCTGCCCCAGCCGGCCAGTGTCCTGACCTCACCAAGCGGATTCGACATGGGCGCAACCTTACCGTTATGTGCCAGGACACAACGAAGCCCCCGGCCGCTGGGGAGGGGTAGATGCGGCAGGGGGCTTCGTTGTGGGCTAGTCGGCGCACCCACGCGGGCGTGGGCGGTCGGCTAGAGCCTGCTTACTTGGTCTCGAGCTTCTGGCCCGGGAAGATCATGTTGGCGCTGTGCAGGGTGTCCTTGTTCAGCTGGTACAGCTTCGACCAGCCGCCCTGGATGCCCTGAGACTGCGCGATCTTGCCGAGCGTGTCGCCCGTGACAACGGTGTAGTTGCCGTGGCCGCTCTTGACCGAGTAGCTCTTCTTGCTGCTGCTAGAGCTGCTGCTCGAGGAGCTGCTGCTGTAGCTCTTCTTCTTGGAGTAGCTGGAGCTGCTGTAGCTCTTCTTGCTGCTCGAGGAGGAGCTGTCACTGACGTTCTTGGTCGAGCCGCCGGCGCCCTTGCTGCCACAGTTCGGCCAGGCACCCATGCCCTGCGAGGACTTCACGCGCTCGGCAACACGGATCTGCTCGGAGCGCGAAGCGCTCTGCGGGCTACCGCTGCCGCCGTTGGCCTTCCAGGTGCTGGGGGTGAACTGCAGACCACCGGAGAAACCGTTGCCGGTGTTGGTGCTCCAGTTGCCGCCGCTCTCGCACTGTGCGACGGCGTCCCAGTTGGTGGCGCCAGCGGACGGGGCCGCGATAACGGCGGGGACACCGACGATGGCTGCGGCGATCCCGACCTTCGCGACGTTCTTCACGATGGCGGAGTGTTTGCGGTGCTTACCACGGTAAGAAGACATGAGCCTCTCATCGCTACCGCGCCTACGGTTTCGCACCGGGATGATCTTCGATCTCCGGCCGCACGAGGCCGCCGGTGTCGAGTGACCGGGTTTTCGGCCCGGCCTCACCCTTAGGACATTTCGGGATGTCCCGGTGGTGTTTCCCCATTCCCTGTCCGGAAGTAGGTCTTTCGCTCGGGGTCGGGTCCTGGGTGCCCATTGGACAGGGCTCGGCGCGTGAACACCCAGGTACTTCCTGGCTGGTTCGGGGCCAGCCAGAAGCGACCGTACGGAAGGTTCGGCCAGATCGGAAATCTTTCGGCATGTGACGGTCGTCACAGTAACAAATGATTTCTGCTGTCGACCTTGACTTCCGTGCAGGTCAGAGCACCGTTACCGGGCCGTTGCCTGTTCGAGATATTTGACGGTCGGTGAGACCTGGCTCACGTCAAAACAACGTCCGAGGTAGGGTTCGAACGTCCGGTCAACCGCCGGCAAACGGGGGGAGAACGTCGAGTAGTACTTGAGCACCCCGTTCGCCCGAAAGGAAATTCTCACCGAGGGTGGATTGCTGATCACGTACGGCTACTCCGTTGAGGAGCAGGCTGCACGCGGGCAGTAAGCGATCGATGCCGGTTCGCAGTTCCCGGACGCGGCGCAGCGCATCCTCGACCGTCCGAACCCCGTGGATGACATCTGTCTCTACGCCTGCGGCCGCGCGCGCGCCCGCGTAATACCGCACTGTCACGTCCGCCACAAGACACTCCCGTGTACTGATTCTGTCTCAGCCGCCGATCGAGCTCATCGGCCGCAGCGGCTGCGCGAACCCCGCAGAGTTGATTTCATGCCCTGCGAGTTTGCCCCACATGGCGAGCCGCCAGCGTTCGGCTATCTCTTCGTCGCTCGCCCCGCCGCGCAGCAGCCCGCGCAGATCGGTCTCGCCCGCGGCGAACAGGCAGGTGCGCATCTGACCGTCCGCGGTGAGCCGGGTCCGGTCGCAGCCGGCGCAGAACGGGCGGGTGACCGAGGCGATCACTCCGACCTCACCGGGGCCGTCGTTCACGAGCCAGCGCTCCGCCGGTGCGCTCCCACGCTGCCGGTCGGCCGCGGTGAGGGAGAATTCGGCACCGAGCCGGTCCAGGATCTCACTCGCGGTGACCATATCGCCGCGGCTCCAGCCGTGCTGTGGATCGAGTGGCATCTGCTCGATGAACCGCAGCCGGTAGCCGTGCTCGAGGCAGAACCGCAGCAGGGCGGGGGCCTCGTGGTCGTTGATTCCGCGCAGCAGCACGGTGTTCACCTTGACCGGCAGCAGTCCGGCCGCTGCCGAGGCGGCGAGCCCGTCCAGGACGTGGCGGAGCCGGTCGCGGCGGGTGATCCGGGCGAAGGTCTCGGGATCGAGCGAGTCCAGGGAGATGTTCACCCGGTCCAGACCGGCCGCGGCCAGTTTCGCGGCCCGGCGCGCGAGCCCGATTCCGTTGCTCGTGATCGAGGTGCGCGGGGGGTTCGGCAGCGCCGCGGTCGCCGCGATCACTTCCTCGATGTCCTTACGCAGCAAGGGTTCTCCACCGGTGAACCGGATATCGGTGATACCGAGCTCGGTCACCGCGATGCGCAGCAGCCGAATCAGTTCCCCGGTGTCGAGCAGCTCCGGCTTGGGTGTCCAGTCCAGGCCTTCGGCGGGCATGCAGTAGGTACAGCGCAAATTGCACCGGTCGGTGAGCGAAACGCGCAGGTCCGTCGCGACCCTCCCGAACTGGTCCACCAGCTCGGGAGTGTTCGGCCTCGGGCCACCGGATTCCGACTGTGCCGAACCCGGTACCACGGGGATGCCAAGACTCACCGACGTCATGGTTCCAGCGTACGCAGCGTGCGATCACCGCCAAGGATGTGGGAAAGCGCATGCGCGACGCTGCTCGCTATGTATTTCCGTGTCTGCGGATACTACTGTGTCGATCATGCCGCAGTACAGGATTTCCGAAGCGGCCCGGCTGCTCGGTTGCAGCGATGACACGGTGCGTCGCTGGATCGACGCGGAGCATCTGCGGGCGCAGACCGATCCGGCGGGGCGCAAGGTGATCGACGGGGCGGAGCTGGCCGGATTCGCCAAGGTTCAGGCACGCGATATCGCGGACCCGACTTCAGTGGTGCGCTCGGCGCGGAACCGGTTCGTCGGCCTCGTCACCGAGATCCAGGCCGACGGGGTCATGGCCCAGGTGGAAATGCAGTGCGGGCGGCATCGCATCGTCTCGCTGATGAGTTCGGAAGCGGTGCGGGAACTGGATCTGCGGCCGGGCGTGCTCGCCACCGCCGTGGTGAAGGCAACTCAGGTGATCGTCGAAACGGCTGGAGAACAGGCATGAGGAAACCGGTGATCGCGATGGCGGCCCTGCTGGGGCTGGCACTGACCGCGTGCGGATCCGGTGGGGGTGGACAGAACGCTTCCGGGGGCAAACAAACCCTGACCGTGTCCGCGGCCGCCTCACTGACCGAGGCCTTCGACAAGCTCAAGACCGACTTCGAGCACGCGCATCCCGGCGTGCAGGTGAAGCTGAACTACGACGGATCCTCGACGCTGGTGCAGCAGATCACCAACGGCGCCAAGGTCGACGTGTTCGCCTCCGCGGACCAGAAGAACATGGACAAGCTCGTCAAGGCGGGCGACAACCAGGACGCGCCGAAGAAGTTCGCGAGCAACACCCTGGAGATCGCCGTGCCGAAGGGAAACCCGAAGCACATCAAGTCCTTCGCCGATCTGGCCCGCCCGGATGTGCACACCGTGGTCTGTGCGCCACCGGTGCCGTGCGGCGCGGCCACCAAGAAGGTCGAGCAGGCGAGCGGGATCACGCTGCACCCGAAAAGCGAGGAGCAGAACGTGAAATCGGTGCTCGCCAAGGTGCGCTCGACCGATGCGGACGCCGGACTGGTGTACGTCAGCGATGTGAAGACCGCGGGGCCGAAGGTCTCCGGGGTGACCTTCCCGGAGAACAAGGCCGCGGTGAACTCCTACCCGGTCGCCATCGTGAAGGGGACCAAGCAGGAGCAGCTCGCCAAGCAGTTCGTGGACATGCTCACCGCCGCCGAGGGGAAGAAACGGTTGACCGATGCGGGCTTTGCGGTCGGCTGAGCCGCGCTCGATCAAGCCCTACCCGCGACTGCTGCTCGTTCCGGCGGTCCTCGCCCTCGCCCTCATCGTGCTCCCGCTCGTCGGGTTGCTCGCACGCTCGGACCTGAGCCGCTTCGGTGAACTGATCACCAGTGCCTCGGCGCTGGACGCGCTCGAGCTGTCCCTGCGCACCGCGGTGGCCTCGACGGTGCTGTGCGTGGTGTTCGGGGTACCGCTGGCGTTCGTGCTCGCCAGGGGACGGTTTCCCGGGCTGCGGTTCGTGCGTTCACTGGTGCTGCTCCCGCTGGTGCTTCCGCCCGTGGTCGGCGGGCTCGCCCTGCTGTATTCCCTTGGCCGGGGCGGATTTCTCGGCCAAGCGATCGACTTCGGTTTCGGGGTGAGCGTCCCGTTCACCCCCGTGGCCGTCGTCCTCGCGCAGACCTTCGTGGCGATGCCGTTCCTCGTGGTCGGCCTGGAAGGCGCGATCCGGGGCAACGGGCAGCGTTATGAGCTGGTCGCCGGGACCCTCGGTGCGGGGCCGTGGACGGTGTTCCGCAGGGTCACGCTTCCGCTGCTGGTGCCCGCGATCGGGTCCTCGGTGGTGCTGTGCTTCGCCCGCGCGCTCGGCGAATTCGGCGCCACCATCACCTTCGCGGGCAGCCTGCAGGGCGTCACCCGGACCCTCCCGCTGCAGATCTACCTGGCCAACGAGACCGATGTGGACGGTGCGGTGGCGCTGTCGATCCTGCTGGTGCTGCTGGCGATCGTGGTCATCGTGATCACCCGGCCGAAGGCACTGTCATGAGTGAGCTCGCGGCCGACCTCGCCGTACAGCGCGGGGAATTCCACCTGGATGTCCGGCTGCGCGTCGCCGCGGGAGAAGTGCTCGCGGTGCTCGGACCCAACGGTGCGGGCAAATCCACCCTGCTCGGTGCGCTCACCGGACAGCTCCGCCCACAGCGCGCCGCGATCAGCCTCGGCGGTACCGATATCGCCGAGCTCGCGATGCACCGGCGGCGGATCGGGGTGCTCGGCCAGGAACCGTTGCTGTTCCCGCATCTGAGCGTGCTCGCCAATGTCGCATTCGGACCGCGCGCCGCGGGAATGCCACGCGGAAAGGCGCATTCGCTCGCCCACGAACTGCTCGGTGAAGTGGACGCCGGGGAGTTCGCCGCGCGCAAGCCCGCCGCGATCTCGGGTGGCCAGGCCCAGCGGGTCGCACTGGCCAGGGCACTGGCCGCGCGGCCCGAACTGCTGCTGCTCGACGAACCCTTCTCCGCACTGGACGTGGACTCCGCACCGCGGGTGCGCGCCCTCATCGGGCGGGTGCTCGCCGAACATCCGGAGACCGCGAGCATCCTGGTCACCCACGACCCGCTGGACGCGCTGGTGCTCGCCGACCGGGTCGCCGTGCTCGACGGCGGGCGGATCGTGGAGCAGGGGCCGGCGCGAGAGGTGCTTTCCGCGCCCAGTACTCCGTTCGCCGCGCGCATCGCCGGGCTCAACCTGGTCACCGGGACCGTGACCGAACACGGGCTCGACGGGCTCAGCGGGATCCTGGCCGCCGAGGCACGGATCGGTGCGGCGGGTGCCGCGGTGTTCGCGCCCTCCGCGGTCGCCGCGTTCCGCGAACGTCCCGACGGCAGTCCGCGCAACGTCGTCCCCGCCGAACTCGCGCACGTCGAGCGGGCCGGCGACCTCGTGCGGCTACGCCTGCGGGCGAGCGACGGGGGACCCGGCTGGGTGGACGGACTGCGCGCCGACATCACCCCGGCCGCGCTGGCCGATCTCGACCTGCAGCCGGGCGGGCTGCTCTGGCTCGCGGTCAAGGCGACCGAGATCGTGGTGCACCCGCAGCGCGCGGCACGCTGAACGGCACTGTCGTGTAATAGGCTCGGTGCAGTCCTGCCCATCGCGTCGGAAGGCCCGGTACATGCAGCGTTGGAACTACCTCATGGACATGGACGGCGTTCTTGTGCACGAGGAGCACGCGATCCCCGGCGCGGTGGAGTTCATCGCCGAGCTGACCGAGCGCAGGGTCCCGTACCTGCTGCTGACGAACAACTCGATCTACACTCGCCGTGATCTGCGTGCCCGGCTGGCCCGCAGCGGGATCGAGGTCGAGGAGTCGGCGATCTGGACCTCGGCGCTGGCCTGTGCGCGGTTCCTGGAGACGCAGCGGCCGAACGGCTCGGCCTACGTGATCGGCGAGGCGGGCCTGACCACGGCGCTGCACGAGGCTGGCTATGTGCTCACCGATACGGACCCGGACTATGTGGTGCTCGGGGAGACCCGCACCTACAGTTTCACCGCGCTCACCAAGGCGATCCGGCTGATCGACGCGGGTGCCAAGTTCATCGCGACCAATCCGGACGAGATCGGCCCTTCGCGGGACGGGATCCTGCCCGCGACCGGCTCGGTGGCGGCGATGATCAGCCGCGCGACCGGGCGTGAGCCGTACTACGTCGGCAAGCCGAACCCGGTGATGATGCGGTTCGCGCTGCGCACGCTCGGTACCCATTCGGAGAACACGCTGATGATCGGTGACCGCATCGACACGGATGTGCGCTCGGGCCTGGAAGCGGGCATGCCGACCCTGCTGGTGCTGTCCGGCATCTCGGACATGGAGACCGTGGACCGTTACCCCTATGGCCCGACGCGAATCCTCGATTCGGTGGCTGACCTGGTCGGACACACCGATGATCCGTTCAGCCCGCCGCCCTCGGTGGCATGACGGACAGGTGTGCGCATATCGTCGTATGTCATGCAGGACGGAGATGCTGGCACCTTCGTCGTCGGTGATATCCACGGACACCGCGACGGGTTGCTCGCCGCCCTCCGCGCCGAGGGCATCGTCGACGAGGGTGAGCACTGGGACGCGGGCACCAGCAGGCTGTGGTTTCTCGGTGATTTCCTGGACCGGGGACCGGACGGGGTCGGTGTCGTCGACGATGTGATGCGGCTCGCCGATGAGGCCGAGGAGGCCGGCGGCAGTGTGCGCGCCCTGCTCGGCAATCATGAGGTCCTCGCGCTCGGCGTGCACCGCTTCGGCGGGGAGGAACTCCAGGCGGGTCTCGGGCCGCGCAGCTTCGAACGGTCCTGGCGGCTCAACGGCGGGGTGGACGCCGATCAGGAGCGGCTCACCGAGGAACACGTCCGCTGGCTGTGCGAGCTGCCCGCATTGGCCGTTGTGGACGATCACCTGCTCATGCACTCGGACACGATCGAATACCTCAGCTGGGGCGACTCGATCGACGAGATCAACCGGCAGGTGCACGATCTGCTCGCCGGGGAGGACATCGAGGCGTGGTGGGAGTGCTGGCGCAGGCTGACGACCCGCTCGGCGTTCCGCGGGCCGCGCGGTGCCCAGATCGCGCGCGGGCTGCTCGATCTGCTCGGCGGTGAGCGCATCGTGCACGGGCACAGCGTGATCGCCGAATACCTCGGGCTCGCCCCCGCCGAGATCGACGGGCCCGACCTCTACGCGGGGGCACGGGTGCTCGGGATCGATGCGGGGCTGTTCGCCGGTGGGCCGTGCCTGATCGTTCGGTTACCCTACGAGCAACCTGAGTGACTGCAAGGGAGCAGGGATGAGCACCAGTTACGCGTCCGGCATTTCCGATGTTGCACTGCTCGGTGACACCATCGGCGCGAATCTCGCACAGACCGTCGCGCGATTCGGGGACCGGGATGCACTCGTGGACTGTCCGAGCGGCAGGCGGTGGAGTTATTCGGAATTCCTGGCCGATGTGGACGCGCTCGCGCTGGGCCTCGCGGATTCCGGTGTGCGCAAAGGGGATCGGGTCGGCATCTGGTCACCCAACCATCCGGAATGGACACTCACCCAGTACGCGACGGCGCGGCTCGGCGCGATCCTGGTGAACATCAACCCCTCGTATCGGGTGCACGAGCTGGAGTACGTGCTCAATCAGGCCGGCGTGCGCACGCTCGTCGCCGCGCGTTCGTTCAAGACCTCGGACTACGCGGGCATGATCGAGCAGGTGCGGCCGAACTGCCCGGACCTGGCCGAGGTGATCCTGCTCGGCGAGCAGTTCGACGCGCTGCTCGAATCCGGTCGTGGCGGCGATCGCGCGCGGCTCACCGAGATCGAGGCGGAACTTTCCGCGGACGATCCGATCAACATCCAGTACACCTCGGGTACGACCGGATTTCCCAAGGGCGCGACGCTTTCCCATCACAATATCCTGAACAACGGGTTCTTCGTCGGCGAACTGTGCCGGTACACCGAGCAGGACCGGATCTGTATTCCGGTGCCGTTCTATCACTGTTTCGGCATGGTGATGGGCAACCTCGCGGCGACCTCCCATGGTGCGGCGATGGTGTTGCCCGGCGCGGGTTTCGAGCCGGAACCCACCTTGGGCGCGGTCGCCGGGGAACGGTGCACCTCGCTCTACGGGGTGCCGACGATGTTCATCGCGGAGTTGGCGAGCGAACAATTCGGCGAGTACGACCTTTCCAGTCTGCGCACCGGGATCATGGCGGGCTCGCCTTGCCCGGTCGAGGTGATGAAACAGGTCATCGACAAAATGGGCATGACCGAGGTCTCCATTTGTTACGGAATGACCGAGACCTCACCGGTTTCCACCCAGACCCGCGCGGACGATTCGATCGAGCTGCGGGTCTCCACGGTCGGCAGGGTCGGCCCGCACCTGGAGATCAAGGTGGTGGATCCGGTGACCGGGTTGACCGTGCCGCGCGGTGAACCCGGCGAGCTGTGCACCCGCGGCTATTCGGTGATGCTCGGCTACTGGAACCAGGCGGACAAGACGGCCGAGGTCATCGATGCGGCGCGGTGGATGCACACCGGGGATCTCGCGGTGCTGGACGACAACGGTTATGTGACCATCACCGGCCGTATCAAGGACATGGTCATCCGGGGCGGGGAGAACATCTATCCGCGCGAGATCGAGGAATTCCTCTACACCCACGAGGACATTCTCGACGCGCAGGTCATCGGGGTCCCGGACGAGAAGTACGGCGAGGAACTGATGGCCTGGGTGCGGATGCGCGACGGCGCTGAACCACTGACCGAGCAGACACTGCGCGCGTTCTGTCAGGGCAAGCTCGCGCACTACAAGATCCCGCGCTATGTGCACGTCGTCGAGGAGTTCCCGATGACCGTCACCGGAAAAGTGCGCAAGGTCGAGATGCGCGAGCGGGCCGCGGATCTGTTGCGGCTCAAGGAGAAGTAGGTTCGCCGAACCAGGCACGCAGCGCGGTTTCCAGTTCCGTGTCCGGTTCCTCGCCCGCCCAGGCGACGTAGCCGTCCGGGCGCGCCAGCATGGCGGGCAGTTCGGCCGCAGCGGGGGCAGGCGTGACTCGGTCGGCCCAGCCGTGCGGTACCTCGGCACCGAACAGGGAGCCCGTGCCACTGCGCAACGGCGTGATGTCGTCCTCGATCCGGGCGGCGGGCAGCTGGGTGCCGACGAGTGGATGCGAGCCCGGCAGTGCGTAATGGTGCGCGCGCCCGGACATCAGGTTCACGAAGTAGGTGTTTCCGTCCACTGTGGACATCAGCTCGGTGAGCAATCCGCGCAGCGCCGAGACTTGCGGGCCGGGACGCATCATGGCGATCTGGGCGCGGGTGATCTCCAGGATGCGGGCGCCGACCGGATGGCGTTCGCTCGTGTAGCTCTCCAGCAGGCCTTCCGGTGCGGTGCCGTGCAGTGCTGCGGCGAGTTTCCAGCCGAGATTGACCGCGTCGCCGATCCCGAGGTTGAGTCCCTGGCCGCCGAAGGGGGAGTGCACATGTGCCGCGTCTCCGGCCAGGAAAACCCTGCCCCTGCGATAATCCGTGGCCTGGCGTGCGTTGTCGGTGAACTGGGTCGCGCTGTGCACCGCGGTGATGACGATATCGGTTCCGCTGACCCTGCGCAGACTCTCCTGTAGTTCGGCCGTGGTGATCGGCGCGTCCCGATCGGCGGGCGGGCCGTCGAATTCCACGGTGAGAATGCGTCCCGGGCCGGGACCGTGTACCAGCATGCCGTGTTCCATCCGGTTCCAGGATTTCGGCAGCTGCTCCGGATGGTCCATGTCCACGATGGCCTGGTGCCCGGTGAGCGTCGGCTCGGTTCCGGGGAACTCGAAACCGGCGAGTTTGCGCACCAGGCTGCGGCCACCATCGGCCCCGACCAGATAACGTGCTTCGATCCGGTCGCCGTTCGCGCAGCCGACCTCGATGCCGGAGGCCTGTTCGGTGAACCCGATGAGCTCGCTCCCGCGCCGCACCTCGATGCCGAGCCCGGTCACCCAGTCGGCGAGTTCGGCCTCGAGCTGCTGCTGGGTGACCATCCAGCCACCCTTACCGCTCGGCACATCGGCGTACCGGTCGTCGGCGGGGACCTGGCTCGGATCGATGGCGAACAGTCCGCCGAAGTGACCGCCGATCGTCTTCGTCCACGAGCGCACGTCTTCGAGGGTGGGGTCGGGCTCGTCCTCGCGGGCGAACATCGGCAGCATCCGGCTCAGCATCTGATCGTGATACTCCCGCAGCCGTTCCTCGAATCCCCTGCGCCGCAAGGCTTCGATGGTCGGCACATTGATCGCGCCCGCCTTGACGGTCGGATCCGGCTCGGTATCGCGTTCGAGCACGAGGGTGGAGATGCCACGCATTCCGAGTTCCCCGGCGAGCATGAGTCCGGTCGGCCCCGCTCCGGCGACGATCACGTCGTAGTCCATGCGGCGAGTATGCCGATAAACATGTACCGAGTCAAAGTTTGTGTGTGGTCTATTATCGGCGCATGGCCGGACAGGGGTTGCGTGAGCGGAAAAAGTGGCAGACGCGGCGGCGCATTTCGGAAGTGGCAACGGGCCTGTTCTTCGCGCGCGGGTTCGATGCGGTGACCGTCGCCGAGGTGGCCGAGGCCGCCGAGGTCTCGAAGATGACCGTGTTCAACTACTTCCCATGCAAGGAGGACCTGCTGCTGGACCGGACCGCGGAAGGCAGGCACGAGATCTGCGCGCTGATCACGGGGCGTACCGAGGGCGAATCGGTGCTCGAGGCGCTGCGCGCCCATCAGCACCGGCTGCTCGCCGAGAAGAATCCGCTTTCCGGGGCCATCGCCTCGGTCGCGCCCTTCTGGAAACTGGTGCACGAGACTCCGGCGCTGTTCGCCCGGTCCATCGAGCAGCGCGCGGAGACGGCGGCGGCGCTGACCGAGGCGCTGCGCCCGGAATGTGCGACGGAATTCGAGGCGGTATTGCTCGGTGAGCTGATCGGGGCGGCGCTCGGTAGTGTTTTCGATACCGCGAAACGCCGGATCATGAACGGCGATGATCTGCGGCAGGTTCGTGCGGACCAGGTAAAAGTGATCGATCTCGCATTCGATTGTCTGGAGCGCGGATTCGACTCGGTTCTCGAAGAAAAGAAGGCGCCCGGGACCCGGTGACGCGGACCCCGGGTTCGCCGATTCAGGAGAACAGGGAAAGCGAGAATTCGCCTTCCTCGTCGAGTTCGACGAGTCCCGCCTGCCCGGAGTGGGCGCCGAGCACATAGACCAGCCGTTCGGCGATGGCGGCCGCGTCCTCGGTCGATTCGCAGCTCGCGATGTGGTGCTCGATCGGGCCGCTTCCGTTGTCCTGCGGGGATTGCATGGTGGTGCGGACGTAGACGTCGGGCCCGTCGAAGTAGACCTCGCCGATGCTGCTTTCCTTCACGAAGGCCTCGGCCGCCTGTAGCCAGAGCTGTCCAGTGTTCGCTGTCGTCATGACGGAAACGGTATCCCCTCACGCGAAATAAGAAACCCAGGGCCCTTTTATGTCGAACTGGACAAGGTTCGACGGGCCCTGGGTCCGGTAACTGCCTGGTATTCACCGGCCACCGCCGGAACACCAAGAAAGGTGTCGAAGAAACACCGAAAGGCGTCAAAGGGCGACTAGCGGACAGTCACCTCACGAGTCCAATAGCTATTCAACGCTGGACCACCTCCTTTCCCGTGTACTGCCAACGTTAACCGCGTATGCCGGTGTTCGGCAAGTGGTTTTCAACTCCGGGACGGGAGGTAAACATCGCTGTCCACGATTCGGGTACCCAGCGGCGTGAGTGAGATCGGAATGAGCTTGAAATTCGCGATCCCCAGTGGAAGGCCGATGATCGTCACGCACTGCGCGATCCCGGTCACGATGTGCGCGAGGGCGAGCCACCAGCCGGCGAAGATCAGCCAGATGACGTTGCCGAGCAGCGAACCGAGGCCCGCGCTCGGCCGGTGCTCGATGGACCGCCCGAACGGCCACAGCGCGTATACCGCGATGCGGAACGAGGCGATGCCGAACGGGATCGTCACGATCAGCAGGCAGCAGATGATCCCCGCGATGGTGTACCCGATGGCCATCCACAACCCGCAGAGCACGAACCAGATGATGTTCAACAGCAGGCGCATATCCTCGAGTATGCGCCCGCCGAACCGGTTCCGCATCGGGGAGCCCCCGGAGTTCCCCTTGTCCAGCCTGTTCCGGAAGGTCAGCGCGAGCCGACGAGCACGTGGTCGTTGCCGACCTGCCATACTGGATGCGCCGCGCGGAATCCCGAGCGCACGAGCAGCCGCTGGTGCGCCCCGACCGAGAAGCCGTTGGTGCCGTGGTGCCGCTTGTGGTCACTGTCCGCATCGGCCTGGGTCGGGACCCGCTCGGCCCGTGCCCGCGCGAGATCGGCGAGGTCGTCATCGGCGAGCACCGCGTCCCACCAGTCCAGCCAGCCCTCGTTCTCCCGCACCCCGGCGCGATCGAGGCTGCGGTCGTGTACCCGGTCGGCGAGGGTGTCGAGTCCGTCGTCGTCCAGTCCCATGTGGTCGCCATTGACGAACACGCCGCCCGGCACGAGCAGTTCACTCAGCGCGCGGTAGAGCGAGCCGAGTCCTTCCGCGGTCAGCCAGTGCAGCGCGGTCGTGGACACCGCGGCGTGCACCTGCCCGGGCACGTGCGCGCGCCACGCCGGGCCCGCGAGGTCCGCGTCCACCCACTCGGCTTCCTCCGGATAGGCCGCGCGAGCCAGGCCGAGCAGTAGCGGGTCCGAGTCGATGCCGATGATGCGTGCCCGCGGCAGCCGTTCACGCAACCGGATCGCGAGCGAGCCGGGCCCGCAGCCGAGGTCGAGGATCACCGGTTCGTCGACCTCGGCCAGCGCGGCCTCGACCACATCGCCCATCACCCGGAACCGCTCCTCGCGGTCGGTGTAGAAGCTCGACTGCTGCGTGTCCCAGCGCCGCAGCCATTCGCTCGCCTTCTGCCTGGATACCGTTTCCGTACGCATTACCGCTCCCGTCACTGCTGTTAAGCTTTACGACAGTGACTTTAGAACCGGAAGGGTGACTGGTCAAGTGGATTTCGACAGTCATATGAGTGATACCGTCGCTCGGACGGTCACCGCCGTCAATCTGCTGACCCCCGGGCTGGCGCTGGGCAAGGAGTACACCGCGGAGAACGTGGACGACCAGGTGTGGGAGGCGCTCGTGAAACGCACGGACGGGAGCCTCTCGAACCCGGCGGAGATGAATATCGAGGGGCTGCGCGGTTATGCGGTGCGGCTGCGTGCGGTCTTCGTCGCGATCGACGAGGGACGGATCGACGATGCCTGTGGGGTGGTCAACGAGCTGCTCACCGAGACCGGGGCCGCTCCGGTGCTGGCCAGGCACGACAAGGAACCGTGGCATCTGCACTTCCACGCCGTGGACGCGGAGTGGGCGCGCAGCTGGGCGGCGCCCATGGCCACCTCGCTCGCGGTGATACTCGGCAACCCGGTGTACGACCGGCTCGGGGTGTGCACGGCATCCGCCTGTGACCGGGTGTTCGTGGACACCTCGCGCAACGGGACCCGCCGGTTCTGCTCGACGGCCTGTCAGAACCGGGTCAAAGCGGCAGCCTTTCGCGCGAGAAAGAAGAACTGAGGATCGTCCCGCCGCGCCGCCGGAAAAGCGGTCAGGCCGTGCCGGTCAGGGTGAGCACGATCAGCGCGATGTTCAGCGCCACGATCACCGCCGTGACCAGCCAGGCGATCACCGTGGTCGGGCGCCGGTTCACCGAATCGCCCATGACCGAGCGCCGGGAGGTGAACCAGACCAGCGGGATGAGCGCGAAAGGAAGCCCGAAGGAGAGCACCACCTGGGAGATCACCAGCGATTTCGTCGGGTCCGCGCCCGCGGCGAGGAACACCAGGGCCGGGATCAGGGTGAGGGTCCGGCGCAGGAGCAGCCGGATCCGCATGCGCAGCAAGCCCTGCATGACCACCGAACCCGCGTAGCAGCCGACCGAGGTCGAGGCGAATCCCGCGGCGAGCAGCCCGAGCGCGAACAGCAACCCGATCCCGCCGCCGAGGGTCCCGTTGAGTGCGCCGTACACGCCCTCGATGCTGTCCACTCCACTGCGCCCGCCGAGCGCGGCGGCGGCGAGCAGCAGCATGCCGATGTTCACCGCCCCGGCCAGGATCATCGCCGCGCCGACGTCGGTGCGCGTGGTGCGCAGCATGTCCGGCAACCGCTCGGGGCTCTGCTTGCCGTGCCGGTCCCTGGCGAGCGCGGAATGCAGATACACCGCGTGCGGCATCACGGTCGCGCCGAGGATCCCGGCGGCGAGCACCACGCTGTTCAGGTCACCGAACCGGGGAACCAGCCCGTTCAGGGTTTCTGCGCCACTCGGCGGGGCGACGAACAGTCCGGCGAGGAATCCGACGACGATCACCAGCAGCAGCGCGGTGATCACGTATTCGAAGCGGCGCTGGCCGGACCGGTTCTGCACGGCGAGCAGGACCGTGGAGATCACTCCGGTGATCACGCCGCCGAGCAGCACCGGAAGCCCGAACAGCAGGTTGAGCGCGATCGCCCCGCCGAGCACTTCGGCCAGATCGGTGGCCATCGCCACGACCTCGGCCTGCAGCCAGAACGCGATCCGGGACCGTTTGGCCAGCCGTTCGCCGACCGCCTCGGGCAGCGACTGGCCGGTGACCAGACCGAGTTTGGCGGAGAGGTACTGCACGATGCAGGCCATCAGGTTCGCCGCGACGACCACCCAGACCAGCAGGTAGCCGTATTCGGCCCCGGCCTGCGTGTTGGTCGCGACATTGCCCGGATCGACATAGGCGATGGCGGCGACGAACGCCGGTCCGAGCAGTGCGGCCGCGCCACGTGCCTTCGACAGCCTTGGCAGGAGAGCCGTCAACGACACCACGCCGGCCGCCTCCGTTCTCTAGTCCCACTCAGTGTTCGGAGTCATTCCAGATTCCGCGTAGGCCTGGAGGGTAGCGCCTGGCTGTTCCGGTGTCACCGCAAGGTGACGAATGGCGCGCCTGATGATCCCGTAGCCTGCTGCGACGTCGGCGGTGTGCCCGCCGCGTGCCAGCGCGGCGTGCCTTGTCGTCAGTCGCCAGAGAAACCCGCTCTCCTTCCGCTGCCTTGTCGATCTCGGGCGCGGGTGTCCCGTAGGACACGGCCACGCTGACTCCCGCTCGCGACGGCAGTGGACCATCGGGCACGCCCTAACCCGTCGTGGCGAGTGCCTGCTCGTCCTCCGCGCCGAAGGTATCCTCGAGGCGTTCCGGTGAGTAGTCGAGATCGATCTGCTCGACGGGAACCCCGCGTGCCGACTCGATCGCGCCGAGCCGCCGGCCCGCCCGATCGCTGGCGTAGTTCGCCATTTCCTCGGGGGAGACACCGAACGGCGGCTCGTCGAAGCGGTTCATGTCCCAGTTGATCATTTCGAGGGCGACGGGCACGAGTTCGCCCATCCGGTCCTGCACGACCTGCCAGTTCGCGTCGTCCGCCGCGACATGGCGACGGCAGGTGAAGGTGCCCCAGGCCATGTGCCGCCGCTCATCGTCGCCGATGCGTTTCACCAGCTCCTGCATTCCGGGCAGAATGTGCTGCTCGGTGCAGGCGCGCTGCCAGGCGTAGTACCCGGTCAGTGCGAGGCAGCCTTCGACGACGTGGTTGTAGGTCACCGAGGCGCGGATCTGGTTGACCGGCGACGGGTCCTCTTCCAGGATCCGGAGCGAATTCGGCAGCTCGTCGTAGAACAGTTTCCGGTAGTGCGGATTGTCCGCGACCCAGTGCGTGATGTCCTGGTAGACACCGACCGCGTCCAGCCAGAGCCGGAAAACCTGGCAGTGTTTCGCCTCTTCGAAACAGAACTGGCTCAGATACATTTCGTCACCGAGCCGCCCGGTTTTCGCCATGGCCTTCATGAACGGCTGGATGTCCTCGGTCACCGCCTCCTCGCCCGCGATGAACTGGGCGCACAGCAGCGTTGCGCTTTCCCGTTGGTGTTCGGTGAGCCCGGCCCAGTCCTCGGCGTCCTGGGTGAAGTCGATATCGGTGGGGTTCCAGAACTTTTTGTTGCCCTTGACGAAAAGGCGGAGTGGGAACGAGTCCCAGTTTAGGCCGCCCTCGCGCAGGGAGTGGAAACCGTCGCGGACCTCGTTGTCTGCGGGTGTCATGATCATTACCTTTCTTCGGATGCGGATACCAAATGAGGGGATACCAATTCCGTGATATTCCTGGCCGCTTCCTCGGGTGTCGCGGTCGGCATCGCGATATGGCTGACGGCCAGCCGGAACAATTGTTCGGCGAGAATTCTGCCTTTTTCCATGGGGAGCGAGGTCTCCTCGGCGAAGAAGTTCGCGAACACCGCGGCCGCCGAATGCAGCAGTGGCTCGCTCTTGGCTCCGGTCAGGAACGGCAACAGGTCCGCCGCCGCGCCCGCGCCGAGTGCCGCCGCGACGAGCGGGTTCTCCCGCGCGTGCTCGATGGTCCACTCGAGGCTGTCCCGTAGGCCATCGAGTGCCGTGCCCTTCGCCCGCGCCCGCTCGTCGACCTCGGCGAGCAGCCCGGACTCGGTGCGCAGCGCGGCCGCGGCCACGAGCGCCTCCTTGTTCCCGAACTCGTTGTAGACCGTCTGCCTGGAGACCCCGACGACGTTCGCCACATCGGCCATTCGCAGCCGGGCGAAGCCCTGTTCGGGAAGCAACCGGGTCGCTGCCTCGAGCAGTTCCTCGCGCAGCGAGAGCCGGGTCCGTTCGGTGAAACTGGACATGCACTTATCTTGACAGCAAGCCAATATATGTCAACAAAATCGACAAGTGAACCGATTATGTCAACCGATAGGGTGCGGTTGTGCCGCGCAATGTGGGATTCGACCTGGACATGACGCTGATCGATGCGCGGGTGCCGATCGCCGCGCTGATCGACGAGATCGCCGCGGAGACCGGGCTCGGTGTCGACGGGGCGGATATGGCCGCCGCGCTCGGCCCGCCGCTCGAGACCCGGCTCGCCGGTGCGGGGTTCACCGAGGAGGAGATCGCCCTGATCGCCGGGCGGTACCGGCAGCGCTATCCGGCGATCGTGCCCCAGGCGCAGCCGATGCCGGGTGCGGCTGCGGCGATCGAGACGGTGCGCTCCGCGGGTGGCCGGGTGATCGTGGTGACCGGGAAAGCCACCGCTAACGCGAAACTGCACATCACCGCGCTCGGCTGGCCGGTGGACGCGGTCGTCGGTGATGTGTTCGGCGACGGCAAGGGGCTGGCCATCGAAGAGTTCGGCGCCGAGCTTTACGTCGGCGACCACATCGGCGATATGCACGGCGCCGCCGCTGCCGGGGTCACTGGCGTCGGGGTGGCCACCGGTCCGTGCTCGGCGGAGGACCTGTACGCCGCCGGGGCGTCGGTCGTGCTCGACTCACTCACCGAGTTCCCCGCCTGGTTCGCGGGTGAACGCGCGTAACCACTCGTCATACTGCTTCGTTGGCTTGTTGACCGCTCGTCAACAACGTTGTTGGAGGAATCATGCGCCGTCTGCGGTTGGTCGTCCTGCCCGGGGTGCTCGGTCTGCTCGTCTCCGCGTTCCCCGCACTGGCCGCGGCCGAGAGCGCGCCGGGCCCGGAGAGCTGTGCCCGCACCCTCGACTGCGATATCGCGACGATCGACCGGATGAGCATGCCGGACCGATTGGACTTCGTGCGCGCCATGGAGGCGGGCCCGGCCGCCGAGGCGATGCCGGGACACGATGCGAAGCAGTGGCGCAATATCGAGGGCATCATCATGGCCTTCCGCAACCACGGCGCGGGCGCGCGCGGGACCTGGGTCTCGCTGACCGACGCGGGCATCCTCGAGGGAGTCGAACGCGGCCTCGGCATCGCGACCGGGCGCAGCGAGAACACCGGGGGCAATCCCGGCGTGCCACTGTGGGCGCGGTTCATCACCGGGGTGGGCAGCGGGGAACTGGACGCGCGTTCGGCGCATGACAAAGCGTGGAGCACCGCCGAGCAGGCCTCGACCGAATACGGGGACAAGCTCGCCAAGCAGCGTGGTGAACTGCCGAACGCGGCCGAGCAACGGTTCTACACGCTCACCGACATATACCGCTTCGTGGTGCGCAACCGCCCGGCCTTCCTGGACAGCCTCTCCGCATCGGGTCCGCTCGCCGGTCCCGGCAAGGCCGAGCAGCGGCAGAACTTCTTCGACTGGGCGACCGACACCACCAATATCGACGCGGGACGGACCGGTGGCGAGCTGCTGTGGCAGTTGTCCCAGGCGGACCTGCCGAATTCGGCCTCGGGCACGTCCGAGGTGTTCAAGGCCTATCTGGACTATCTCTTCCCCAAGTACCAGGAAGCCATGCGCAACGGCTGAGTTGTTCGCTCGACGGGTGTGGTCGGCGGTGCGGGCCGAGTGGGCGGCTACGCCGCCGGAAGGATGACGGCTATTCGGTCGAGGTGTGCGCGAACCTCTTGTGCTGGCGCACCAGCCCGACCAGTCCGATCACCAGTCCCACCGGGGTGAGCAGGCCCGCGCAGATCATCAGCCACAGCGGCAGGTTGCTCATGCCGGAGGCGAACATGGAGAACACGACGACCACCGCGAGGAGCCCGAGAGCGAAGATCACGAGCCCGGTGTTGATGAGTGGGGATTTTCCCTCGCGTTCGCGCATGGGACCAGCCTAGAGTGTTGCCCCGCAGAAGCCTGCAGGTAGTGTTGTAGCTTACGCGCCTTCGTCGAGCGCCACAGGGACTCGGCGGGGCGCGTAATCAGTGTCGGCGGGAGGTCCGCCGAGGGGTCGACGAGATAGGTGAGGGCTGTGCCGAGCGGCAAGGTCAAGTGGTTCGATTCGGAGAAGGGCTTCGGATTCGTCACCGCGGAGGGTGGCGAGGATGTCTACATCCGCAAATCCGCGCTTCCCGCCGGGGTTGCCACGCTGAAGACCGGCCAGCGCATCGAGTTCGGGGTCGCCGATGGGCGCCGGGGGCCGCAAGCGCTTTCCATCCGGCTGCTCGATCCGCCGCCCTCGGTCGCCGAGGCGCGCAGGCGCCCCGCCGAGGAACTGCACGGCATGATCGACGACATGATCAAGCTGCTCGAGGCGCGGGTGCAGCCGGAGCTGCGCAAGGGCCGCTACCCGGACCGCAAACACACCACGCGCATCGCCGATGTGCTGCGCGCCGTCGCCAAGGACCTCGACCCGTAGCAGGGTGTCTCGGGTCGGATTGCTTGGTGGGTAGCGGCGGCGCCGGTAGCGTGGGTGGTGAAAATGCGTCTGCTACGCCGCTCACGAACTTGCGTTGGGGCACAGCGCTTCGCCGGGTTTCGGCAGCTGCGCGCCGGGAGCGGTCAGCGCGGTCCAGGTGCCGCGTACCCCGAATTCGACGCCGCCCGGGCCCACGGTGACCCGGCCACCCAGCTGGTAGACATTGATCAGCTGCAGCCGCTGGCCCTGCGGTGGCCGCACGGTGTAGCTGAACTGCTGTCCGGGCAGGTACAGCGGAGAGCACGCGGCGGAGAGGTTGCCCGCATCGTCGAGCATCCGGTACTCCACCCGCCACGGCGCGTCGGAGATCTCCCCGTCCACCGAGATCTGCACCGGTTTCCCGGGCACCGCCTCGAGCCTGCCCACGGCGCTGCCGTCCTGTGTGCATTTGGTGCCCTGCACATCGCAGTACTGCAGCGGCTCCATGCGCACCGAGTCCCCGTCGGTGAACGCGCTCACGCCCGGCTTCGGCGCAGAGCAGGCGGTGAGCAGCAGCAGGGAACCGAGGATGACGGGCAGGAGGTATCGGCGCACGGGCCCGAGGCTACAACCGCTCGGTCGGCATGGTCCGCGTCGGTGTGCGCTGCCGCTTCGGCAGGGGCGAATCGTCCACCTTTTCCGGGCGGACCGGGCGGTCCCCACCGACTCCGGGAATGAGACTGCGGCCTTGGCGGGTCAGCAGCACCTGGGCGAGCCCGATCGCGAGCAGCACCGAGATCACCGTGAACCCGAGCCAGAACTTCGCGGGCAGCAGTACCCCGATCGCGCCGCCGATCACCCAGGCCAGCTGCACCACGGTCTCCGAGCGGCCGAAGGCGGAGGCCCGGGAACGCTCCGGAAGATCGCTCTGGATCACCGAATCGAGGCAGATCTTGACCATCGCGCTCGCGGCGCCACCGATGAGCCCCACGATGGCCGCGGTGAACACCCCGGCGAGCAGCGCGGCCACCACGGTCGCGGCGAGCGAGGCGCAGACGCCGACGACCAGGATCTGATCGGGTTTGCGCAACGGGATGCGCGCGCCGATGGCGTTGCCCACGAAGGAACCGGCTCCCGCGGAACCGGCGACCAGGGCGAGCAGCAGCATCTGCTGGAACGGTGAACCGACCGTCTCGGCCTTCACCACGAACGCGCCGAACAGCACCATGAACCCGGTGAGCAGTTTGATCGTGGCGTTCGCCCACAACGCGAGCACCACGTTGCGGCCCATCGACTGGCGCGGCTTGCGGCCCTTGCGCTTGCCGGTTCCGACGTCCCGCGGGATCTCCATGGTCGCGGTGAGTGAGGCAGGCACCTCGTCCTTGGTGTCCTCCACCCAGGACGGGATGCGCATGCACAGCACCGCGTCGGCCACCGCGATCAGCGCGCAGAACACCAGCGCGCCCTGCGAACTGGAGATGTAGGCCAGCCCGGCGGCGACCGCGCCGAAGGCGCCGCTGGCGATCAGCCCGAAGGTGGTCAGCCGCGCGTTCGTGGTCACCAGGGTGCTCGAGGACGGCAGCACCCGTGGCGTCACGGCGGCCTTGAGCACGGTGAACGACTTGTCCAGCACCATGAAGGCGAGCGCGGCCGGATAGAGCACCCAGGAGTTGTAGTTCAGCGCGATGATCACCGCGCAGATCGCCTGTCCCGCACAGGAAGCGGCCATCGCGATCCGCCTGCCCCTGCGGATCCGGTCCAGCAGCGGGCCGATCACCGGGGCGACGAGCGCGAACGGGGCGATGGTGATGAGCAGGTAGAGGAAGACCTTCGTCTTGCTCTCCGCGTTGGCCGCGGCGAAGAACAGGGTGTTCGCCAGCGCGACCGAGAGCGCAGCGGTGGACCCGTAGGAGAACATGTACGCGTAGGTCAGCTGGGAGAGTCCGGACTCGCCCGCCCCATCGGCCTCGGTCGCCTTCTTGAACAGGTGCACACCCTGGCGCGCCCGCCAGGCGGCGACCCGCGCGACGCTGATCTTGTCCGGCGGGGCCGGTCCGTCCGAGGCCGCGCCGCGCCGCGGTTCCTCGCGGTCGACGTGCTCGGTCGGGTGCTCCTGCCGCGGATCCTGACGAGGGTGTTCCTGGCGGGGGTGTTCCTGACGCGGGTGTTCTTGGCGCGGGGGCGGGGTTCGCTGGGTGCGTTCCTGCGACCACGGCGGTGGCTGGTTGCGCGGGGCGTGCTCGTGGCCCGAAGGCCGGGGCGGTGGCTGCCTGCGCTGGGTGGGCTGCTCGGGTGGCGGGGTTCGCCGGGTCGGATCGCCCTGACCTCGCCGTTCCTGGCGCCGTGCCGCCTTGCGTGGACGTGCGCCGGCATTCCACCCCGCGCGCGGGCGGTTCGGATCACCGGGAGTGTTGGTATTGTCCACCCTTCCATCCTGCCGCAGGTTCGCCGTGGATGGTCGTGGGGCACAATGTTTAATTGGGAGAACCACACGGCGGAGGCAGTACGACGACTATGATTCTGCGGCGACTATGACCATGGCGATGACCGAGCAAGACAGCGAGGACGTGCGGCTGCGTGCGGCGATGGAGATCGCCAGGCACGCGGCCGAGACCGACGCCGGTGCCGAGCGTGTCGGGGACTACCTCGGGGCGCAGTCCGAACACGGGGCGCTGACCCACCTGTTCGCCTCGCGGATCGAAGGGTACCGCGGCTGGCGCTGGGCGGTCACCCTGGCGAGCGCCGGCCCGGAGACCCCGGTCACGGTCAGCGAGGTCGTACTTCTTCCCGGGCCGGACGCGCTCACCGGGCCGGACTGGGTGCCCTGGCAGGACCGCATCCGCGCCGGTGACCTCGGAGTCGGCGACTTGATGCCGCCTCAGGAGGACGACGACCGCCTCGTTCCCGCCTACCTCGAATCCGATGACCCGGGCATCGAGCGGCTCGCGATGGAGCTCGGGCTCGGCCGCAAGCGGGTGATGTCCCGCGCCGGACGGCTGCGCACCGCCAAGCGCTGGCGCGGCGGCGAGTTCGGCCCGCGAAGCGATATGGCCCGCAGCGCCCCAGCCCGGTGCGGCACCTGCGGCTTCTACCTGCAGCTGGACGGATCACTGCGCGCGGCTTTCGGGGTGTGCGGCAACGAGATCGCGCCCGCGGACGGCCGGGTCGTGCACGTGGAATACGGCTGTGGCGCGCATTCCGAGGCCGAGGTGGACACCCGGCCCGCGGTGCCGGTCACCGAGATGGTTTACGACGACACGAATTTCGACGTGGAACAGCGCTGATGCCGCCGCGAGTGTTCGGTGGCTGATCCGTTCGGCACCGCCGAGCTACGGGCGCGGGTACTGCGCGCGTGGACCGAATCCCCTTCGCGGTTCCGCGAGGACGCGAACGCCGAGGAAGACCTGCGCATCGGCGGCTACCGGGACCGGGTACTGGTCGAGCTCGCGCAGAACGCCGCCGACGCCGCGGACGAGGACGGTGGCGAGCTCTCGATCGCGCTCGTCGACGGGGAGCTGCGCGCGGCCAATACCGGGAGCCCGCTGGACGCCGAAGGGGTGCGCGCGCTCGCCTCGCTGCGCGCCTCGGCCAAACGCGAAGGCACGACCACCGGGCATTTCGGGGTGGGGTTCGCCGCGGTGCTCGCGATCAGCGCGGAACCGCGGGTGTGTTCGGCCACGGGCGGGGTGCGGTTCTCCCGCGAAGACACCCGGGCCGAACTCGCCGCGATCCCCGAACTGGCCGGGGAACTGGCTGCCCGCGAGGGTGCGGTTCCGGTGCTGCGACTGGTGTGGCCGTGTTCGGATCCGGTCCCCGAGGGCTTCACCACCGAGGTACGGCTGCCGCTGAGCTCCGGGATCGACGCGGGGGAACTGCTCGAGCAGGCGCACCGGCTCGCCCCCGATCTGCTGCTCGCCCTTCCGGCGCTGTGCGCGATCACCGTGGACGGGCAGCGGGTCGCCGCCGAACGGCAGGAGAACGGGCGGCTGGTGATCGGCGGTACCCGCTGGGCGGTCAGCAGGACCGGAGGACAGGTGCGGGAACGCGGTGGGCTCGGTGTCGAGGAGGCCCGGGGGTACGCGGTGACCTGGGCGGTGGAGGTCGACGCGGCGGGCGCCCCGCTCGCGCACGGCCCGGATGTGCTGCACACCCCGACCCCGACCGATGAACGGCTGGCTCTTCCCGCGCGGTTGCTCGCCACGGTGCCGATGGAGCCGAGCAGGCGGCGGGTGCGTGCGGGCAGCGCCGGCGACGAGGTGTTCGACGCGGCCGTCGCGGCCTATCCGGACCTGGTGCGCGCGTTCGCCCCGGAGCATCGTCTGCGGCTCGTGCCCCTTCCCGGGTTTCCCGTCTCCGAGGTGGACGGCCGGTTGCGCGAGGCGCTGCTCGACCGGTTCCGCACCGAGCCGTTGCTGCCCGGCGCGGACGGGGAGGAACTTTCCGCAAACAGTGCTCTCGTTTTGGAACACCGTTCGCGAGCACTGATCTCCTTGGTGAACAGTGTTCTCCCCGGGCTGCTCGACCTCGGCGAAGCACCAGGAGACCGCGAGGCACTGCGCGCGCTCGGGGTACGCACCGTCGGCCTGGCCGAACTCGTCGAACGCTGCCTGGGTATCGATCGCGAGCCGCACTGGTGGCACGAGCTCTATGCCGCGCTCGCCGCGGTCGTCGACGCGGGCGCCGATCGTGATGAACTCGGCGCGCTCCCGATCCCGCTGCTCGACGGGCGGACCACCAACGGTCCGCGCGGGGTGCTGCTGCCGACCGGGGAACTCGCCGGGCTCGACGGGCTCGAGGATCTCGAACTGCCGATCGTGCACCCGGCGGCCGCGCACCCGTTGCTGGCCAGGCTCGGTGCGGTCCGGGCCGGTCCCGCCGAACTGCTCGACTCGGCGGAACTGCGCGCCGCGGTGGAACGCAGCGCCGAGGACGCCGCCGCGGGGCTGGACACCACGGGGCTGGCCGAGGTCGTGCTCCGGCTGGTCGGCGAACTCGGCGCGGACCGGGACTGGCTCGGGGCACTCGCCCTCACCGATACCGAGGGCGGCCCCCGGCGCGCCGACGAGCTGCTGTTCGCCGATGCCCGGGTGCGCCCGGTGCTCGATCCCGAGGCGATTGGACAGGACAGGGCACTCGGGATCCTCGCCGAGGGGATCGCGCAACGGCATCCGCGCGAGGCACTGCGCGCGATCGGAGTACTCGACGGGTTCGCGGTCGTGGCCGATGAACAGCCGGACGGGCCGGATCACGGTCTTGCCGACGAGGATCAGTGGTGGGAGACCGAACCGCGCCTGGTGCACGGCATCCGCGATCTCGACCTGGTCGCCGAGGACTCCTGGGCGGCCGCGCTCACGATCATCGCCGGAGATCCGGAGACCTGGCGCGCGCTCGCCGAACCGGGCGGATACACCGGCTGGTGGATCGCGCGCTATGCCCGCCTCGCTGGGCGCGCGCCCCGGCGGTGGCGGCTCGCCGCGGCCGGTGAACTCGCCGGTCTCTACGATCCGCTCCCGCCGGGCGAACTCCCGGACACCGTGCTGCGCGCCGCCGGGGTGCGGGCGAGTCTGCACGTGGAGGACGCCGAGGATGCCAGGGATCTGCTCGAGGCGCTCGCCGAGGAAGGAAACGAACCGAGTCAGGGCGCGGTGCTGCGCGCGCACGAGGAACTGGGCAGCGCCGTCCTCGAGGGGCGCTTCGAACTGTCCACTGTGGACGCACCGGATCGGGTGCGCACCGTCGGCGGGCTCGCCGATGCCGAGGAAGCGCTGGTGGCCGATGTGCCGTGGTGGTACGGGACCGGGCTCGGCGAACTCGTTCCGGTGCGGTTCGGGCTCGCCGAACCGCTGGCCCGGCTGCTCGATCTGCCGCTGGCGAGCGAGGAACTCGAAGCCGGGGTGCGCGGCGGCGGCGAGGCCGTGCCGTGGCGCGGACTGCACGCCGTGACCCTCGCCGCCGAACTGCTCGGGATCCCGGCGGGGGACGGCGAGGTGTTACTGCACGATCCGCTCACCGTGGCCGTCGACAGCGAGGAGATCGCCGTGCCGTGGTGGTTCGACGGCACGAACGGGCATGCCGAGGACAGCGAGCGGGGCCTCGCCCGTGCCTTCGCCTGGTGCAGCGGGCACTGGGAGGACCGGCATCGCATCGAAGCCCTGCTCGCCGATCCCGAATTGAGCGCCTTGCTCGGCTAGCCGAGTTTCTGGATCACCTCGGGCAGCTCGGCCAACTCGTTGATCACCGCGTCCGGGTGCACGTCCACCGGAACCTGTTGCGCGGCAGGGATGTTCGAATGCGGAACGAGTATCGCATGCATGCCGACGCTCTTGGCCCCGCTGATGTCGTCGAACGGGCGGTCGCCGACGTAGACCGCGGTCGCGGGGTCGGTCACGCCGACCGCCTCGAGTGCCGCGCCGAACGCGTCCGGGTGCGGTTTGGTCCACTCCAGATCGCTCGACCAGACGCAGGCGTCGAAGAGGTCGGCGACCCCGTCGCGCTCGAAGATCTCCTCGTGCCAGCGCGCCGGCCAGCCGGTCGAGGAGAGCACCCCGGTGCGCAGCCCGGCCCCGCGCAGTTCGGTCAGCATCGGTTTCACCTGCGGGTCGGTCCAGGTCGCGTGCTCCCAGAAGTCGCGGAACGCCTGCCAGCCGCGCTCTTCGTGCGGTGCACCGGCTTCGGCGATGACCTCACTGAGCCGGAACGCGGCACTGGTGTCCCGCACCCGGGCCCATGCGGCCGTGTCCGCTTCGTGTAGCGCCGCGGCGAGGGATTCCACATCCGCGGTCACCTCGGCCGCATAGCGCCGCCACCCTTCCAACTGATCGACCGTGCGCCACGGAGAGAGCGTGCCGCCCCAGTCGAAGATCACTGCTTCAATCGCCATGCGCGCATCATGACGTACCGGGAGGCAGCGGCGCATCCCATTTGTGGCACGCGCGTACCTGAACGCACGTGTCCAGGTAACGGCCGTGCTCGCAGGGACCGATACTCCCCAGTGGAGCACTGGCTAGAACAGGGTTATCAACCAGACGATCCAGCCGAGGGTGATGCCGATCATGGCGCCATACGCGACCCAGCGCCATACCAGCAGTGGCCGGATCACCACGATGGTCGGGGCAAGTCCGAGGGTGACGACGATGTTCCCGGTGAAGGCGAGCCAGCCGCTCACCGAACCGAGGGCGAGCGCCAGCGCGATCATGCCGAACACCACCACGAAAACGGTGAACCCGCTCAGGGCGAGGCCGGTGCCCCACGGCGTCGGTTCCGTGCCGGAACGGGCGCGCCCGTCGAGCACGGCGCGTTCGCCGTTGAGTGGATCGGTGAACGACACGATCGTTCCGGTCCGCGCCGCGATCCGGCCGGCCAGCTGGCGTCCCCGGCTGGTGATCAGTCGCGCGGAGGTGGGATTGGCGAGCTGCAAGGCATCGGCGACGCTTGCCCATTCGTCGAGTGAGCCCGCGAGTTCCTCATCGATCGGCAGCGAACGCGGATCGATACCGGCATCGGGTTCGGTCTCGTCGACGAGCACCGCTCGGCCCGCGACCACGCGCAATTCCCAGGCATCCATGGTGTCGCCGAACCTACCGCAAGCGTCCGGGCACCCGCATCGAACTCCGGCTTCGTCAAGAACGCGTGTGCAATCATCCCTGAGTGATCTTCCCCGCAGGTTCGTGCACCGATTGGCCGGTACACAGGCCCGGAATGCTGTGTCACCGTTGACTGGTGCCCGTGTCGATTTTTGTCGGGGTAAGTCGGTGCGCCGCATGACAACTGGAAACGCAACCACAGCGTCTTAACGCGGAAAGGCGACAAGGAACCGGATATGGCGCAGGTATCCGAATCATTGGCCGTCTCGTCACCTCGTGCGGCGTATCGCCGTAAAGTGCACGATTGCCTTGCGGCGCTCGCCGAGTTGCTCACCGAGCGGAAGTTCGATTTCGCGAACCGTCAGATGGGGGTCGAGCTGGAGCTCAACCTCGTCGACGAGGCGATGAGCCCGGCGATGACCAACACCGTCGTGTTGGAGAAAATCGATGATCCCGCCTTCACAAGTGAACTCGGACAGCACAACCTCGAGGTCCACATAGGACCCAGACGATTGTCCGGCGAACAATTCCTCGCACTCGAATCCGAGTTCGGCGAGGCGCTCGAGACGGTGAACACCAAAGCACGGGACGCCGGTGCGGAACTGTTGATGATCGGTACGTTACCCACGATCACCACCGAACACTTCGACCGGAAATGGCTCTCTCCCGGTTGTCGTTACGCGGCGCTCAACGACCATATTCTCGCCGAACGTGGCGAATCGTTGACTCTCGATATGGAAGGGGTAGCCCTTCCGGGAAGGGAAAGCGAGACGCTGCTCGGAACGGCGGCCTCCATCACGCCGGAATCGGCATGCACCTCGACCCAGTTGCACCTGCAGCTGGCCCCGGACGACTTCGCCCCCTACTGGAACGCGGCGCAGTGCCTGGCGGGACCGCAGGTGGCGCTCGCCGCGAATTCCCCGTTCCTGCTGGGTAAAGCGCTCTGGCAGGAGACCCGCATCCCGTTGTTCCAGCAGGCGACCGATACGCGCAGCGAAGAACTGCGCAACCAGGGTGTGCGCCCGAGGGTGTGGTTCGGGGACGGCTGGATCAGTTCGATCTTCGACCTCTTCGAGGAGAACGCCCGCTACTTCCCCGGGCTGCTGCCCTTCATGGGGGATGAGGAACCGCACGAGGCCCTGGCGGCGGGACGGATTCCGCAGCTGGCCGAACTGCGCTCGCACAACGGTACGATCTGGCGCTGGAACCGGCCGGTCTACGACATCGTGGACGGGGTGCCGCACCTGCGGCTGGAGAACCGGGTGCTGCCCGCGGGGCCGACCGTGCTCGACATGGTCGCCAACATCGCCCTGTTCTTCGGCGCGCAGTACGCCCTCGCCACCGCGGAGCGTCCACTGTGGACTCAGATGTCCTTCCGCGCGGCCGAGGAGAACTTCTACTCGGCCGCCAAGCACGGGATGAACGCCGAACTCTACTGGCCGGGCGCGGGTAAGCTCTCCGCAGACGAGCTCACGCTCCGGTTGCTGCTTCCCCTGGCGCACAAGGGATTGAGTGATGCCGGTCTGCCCGGTTCGCTGTGTGATCGCTACCTGTCGGTCATCGAGCAACGGTGCGTGCGCAGGATGACGGGCTCCACCTGGCAGCGCGAGACCGTCGGGCTCTACGAGGAGCGCGGCGCCGACCGGCCGACCGCGCTGTGTGAGATGTCCCGGCAGTACGCCGAGCTCTCCGCGAACGGTGAGCCGGTGCACCTCTGGCCGATCGAGTAAGCGCGAGCAACAATAAGGCCCCGTCCGCTGAAGCGGACGGGGCCTTATTGCGTCCCGAACTGACTGCCGCTCCCACCACGAAGCGACGCGTATTAGGTTAGCCTAACCTGCCGAGAGAACGCAAGCGGTCACTTCGAGATTTCTCGGCGTACCCACCCGGCCGCGATCAGCTCGACCACCACGAGGATCGCCAGACCCTCCACGACCAGCAGTCCGAGCAGCACGACCAGCTGTAACGCCCCCGCTTCCCAGGGGGAGGCACCGCCGAGCAGCATGCCGACGAAGGCACCAGGCAGGGTGACCAGGCCGACGGTCCTGGTCTGATCGAGCGCGGGCACCAGGGCCTCGGCGGCCGGGCGGCGGATCACCTCGCACACCGCGTCCCGTTCGGTGAGTCCCAGCGACAGCGCGGCCTCGTACTCGCCGTACCGATCGTGCAGCTCATCGAGGCCGCGCCGGGCGGAGAGGGTGGTCGCCGTCATCGCCCCGCCGATCAGGATGCCGCCGACCGGGATGAGCGCGATCCCGGTCGCGGGCAGTAGCCCCACGCCGATGAGCGCGGCCAGCAGCGGCACGGTGCCCGCGCAGATCGCCAGCCCGACGGTGAGCCCCCGGCGCCTGGTCCGGGAGCGCACCCGGGGGTCCCGTGTCCTGCTGCGCTGCGACGTTGGCGAAGTACCTTCGCATGCCAGATCGGCGCCTCGCCGCGTTGTCGTCAATCGCCGTAGAACCCCGCTACGGCTCATTCCTCCGCCTTGCCGATCTCGGGCGCGGGTGTCCCGCGGGACACCCGCCGATCTGACTCCCGCTCGCGACCGACGAGAGCCCCCGGGCGCACTCTGGATGCGCGCCGCCGAGGTCGCCGTCGCCACCACAGCCATCACCAGCACGAACAGCAGGGTGAGCGAGAGGTACTGCAGGACGAAGGTGATGATCGCGGAGACCGCGGCGAGCTGCACGATCGCGCGCACGGCCGCCCTGGCGACCGGATACCCGCCGAGCAGGTGTCCGTACCTGCTCACCAGCGCGGCGAGCACGGTCAGGGTGACGCAGACTCCGGTGAGCAGCCGCCAATCGGTATTGAGCACCATGTGCTCATCTTCGCCGGACGGCGCCCCGGCTCACGAGTGCGAGTCGAGAAGGGCGGGATCGAGGTGCCGGAGACCGGCGGTGGCGAAGGACGCGGCGAGCGCACCCGCCCTGCCGAGGTCATCGGGGTGGGCGCGGAGGGCGTACCGGGCGCCGTGCACGGCGATGCCGACGAGGATATCCGCGAGCATGCCGACCGTGGCGCTGTCGATGCGGCGGTCGTGAGCGGTGGCAACCGCGGTGACGCGCTCGGCGACCCGGGCGGTGATCGACCGCAGCAGCTCGCCGCGGATCGGGTGCGGGCTCTCGTCGGCGCGGTCGTCGAACAGCAGCCGGAAGCCGCCGGGATGCGCGGCCGCGTAGTCGTAGAAGGCGAGCATGTCGGCGTGCACCTGTTCGTCGAGCGGTAGCCGAGCGGCCCTGTCGTAGGTGGCGAACAGGGCCTCGGACAGCCGTTCCGCCTGGGAGTTCAGGCAGGCCGCGTAGAGCCGCTGCTTGTCACCGAAGTGCGCGTACAGCGTGGGTTTGGTGGTCTTCGCCCGGGCGGCGAGCTCCTCGACGGACGCCCCTCGGTAGCCGCGTTCGGCGAACACATCGCATGCCGTGTCGAGCAGCCGCTCGTGCACCGGACGCGCCGTGCCGGTTTTCGCAGGTTTCCGCACGCGAGGCACTTTACTATGCGGTAAAGCCGTGCTAGGACTTTACCAAACGGTAAAGCCGGAGTGGTCACGACAAGGGCCGGTCCCGTGGCACAGAGAGGTGTGACGGATGTTCGACAGGTTGCTGCGCGCCGCGGTAGGGGCGGCCGCGATGGTGCTGGTCATCTCGGGCACGGCGCTCGCCACCCCCGCACGGTCCGGCACCGAACAGTGCGCGCTGCCTGCGGCGGGCGCGAAGTTCCCGACAGCGGACCCGGAACGGGTGGCGCTGGACCCGAGGGCGGTGCACGAAGCGATCGGTTACGCGGCCACGCATCTGCGGTTGTCGGTGAAGATCTTCCGGAACAACTGCCAGGTCGGGGCCGGTCCGCTGGACGCGGTCACCGACAAGATCCCGTGGAACATCTGGAGTTCCACCAAGGCGGTCGTGTCGATGCTGACCGGGATCGCAGCGGATCGAGGCGCGCTGGCCCTGGATGATCCGATCGGCCGGTACCTGCCCCATGGCACCGGGTGGGGCGATGCCGCGCACCGGGCGATCACCGTCAGGCAGCTGCTCACCCAGACCTCCGGCCTGCGCCAGGCGATCGTCTCCGAGGCGGGGACCCTCGGCGCGGATTCGCACATCGCCCGTGAAGCCTTGTCCCAGCCGCTGGAGCACGAGCCCGGGACGCATTTCGCCTATGGGCAGCGCGATCCGGATCTGCTGGCCTATGTCGTACAGCGCGCGGTCGGCCAGGACCTCCAGGGATTCGCGCAGCGGTTCCTGTTCGATCCGCTCGGCATTCCGCGGTCGAGCTATTTCTGGCTTCGCGATCGCACGGGTAACACCTACGGCTACGCGAACCTGTTCATTCCGCCCGCGCAGTACGCGAAACTGGGCCTGCTGATGCAGAACGACGGGATCTGGGCCGGGCGGCGGGTCCTGTCCACGGGATACGTGCACCAGGTCGGCATGCCCGGTGACACGAACGGTTGCTACGGGCTGCTGTTCTGGAGCAATCGCGGGAACAGCTGCACCAGCGCGGACATCCCCAGTGCGCAGACGGTCGGGCACCGGATGATTCCCAGTGCACCCCGCGATCTGTACGCGATGGTCGGTTTCCTGCAGCAGAACAACTTCGTCATCCCGAGCCTGAACATGACCGTCAGCTGGACCGGGATCCTCGGTGACACGGCGCCGAACCTCGGCTCGCTGATCTCGGCCAACCTCGGCGCCTCGGATCTCTACTACAACTTCTTCCGCATCCTGATGCGTGGTGTCACGGACCGGCACATTCCCGATCCCGGTCCCTTCCGGACCCCGCCGTTCTCCTTCGACGTCAACCCGATCCACTACGCCGATCCCCGCGTGCTGCTGCACGACCTGGCGCCCGGCCGCAGCTGCAACATCCTGGTCTGCGGTGGAACCATTCCGCTCAAGGGACTCGCGCAGAACGTCGAAGCGATCGCCAGGACGCTGCTGTCCGCCCCGGCCTAGGAGACCGTCGGGCGGGCCCGGAAGGGCGGAATCCGGTATTTCCCGCGCGCGGCGAGCACGAGACCACCCGTGCAGGCGACGAGTACCGCGATGATCCCGCCGACGACCATCGGAGCGCGGCCGCCGAACTGCGCGGCGAGCCAGCCGGATACCGGCCCGCCGATCGGGTTCCCGCCGAGCATCATCAGCATGTAGATGCCCATGACCCGGCCGCGCATGGCGGGGGAGACGGACAGCTGCACGGTGGAGTTCGCCGCGGTGGTGAAGGTCAGCATCGCCGCCCCGGTCGGCACGAGCACCAGTCCGACCAGCCACAGGGTCGGCATGAGCCCGGCGATCGCCTCGAGCACACCGAACACCAGTGCCCCGCCGAGCAGTACCCGCAGGCGCGGTGAACCGCGCCCGCTTCGCCGCGCCGCGAGCACCGCACCGGTCAACGTACCGATGGCGAGCAGGGTGGAGAGCAGGCCGTAGGCGCTCGCGGTCGAACTGAACACATTGCGCGCGACCAGCGCCAGCGTCACATAGAAGTTCAGGCCGAACGTGGAGATGAAGAAGACGAGGACCAACAGGGTGATCAGGTCGGCGCGTTTGGACACGTATCGTAGGCCCTCGCGCAGTTGTCCCTTGGCCCGGGGTACTCGCTCGGGAAGATAGAGCCGTTTCGGGTCCATCAGCCACAGTCCGCCGAGTACCCCGACGAAGGTGGCCGCGTTGATCAGGAACACCCAGCCGGAGCCGACCGCGGTGATCATCACCCCGGCGATCGCGGGGCCGACCATGCGGGCGAGGTTGAAGGTCATCGAGTTCAGAGCCACGGCGTTGGTGAGCTGACTCTTGCCGACCATTTCCACCACGAAGGACTGGCGCACCGGGGTCTCGATCGCGGTGCCGACCCCGAGCGCGAAGCAGAGCACGTAGACCTGCCACAGCACGACCGTGCCGCTGACCGTGAGCAGGCCGAGCACCAGCGCGCACAGGCCGAGTACCGATTCCAGTACGAGCAGCAGTTTCCGCTTGTCCATCCGGTCGGCGAGCACCCCGGCCCACAGGGAAAGGAGCACGGTGGGAATGAATTGCAGTGCCGCGGCGAAACCGAGCGCGGTCGGGGAACCGTGCGCCAGATCGAGCACGAGCCAGTCCTGCGCGACACGCTGCATCCAGACGCCGGTCAGCGACAGGACCTGACCACTGGCGTAGAGCCGGTAATTGCGTTCGCCCAGCGAGCCGAACATCGCGCGCCAGCGGGGTTTCGCACTGTCCGAAGTGGACTGATCGGTGGGTGTGGCTGGCTGAGTTCCGTGCTGGTCATCGGCATCGGCAGCCAAGTGCTATCACCTCAGTTCATACTTAGCCTACCTCACGAACTCAAGGTCTGCTGGAGCGGACCGACGCCGAAGTAGGCGAGGAAGGCCACCGCGACCACCCACATGAGCGGATGCACGGAGCGCGCCTTTCCGCTGCACGACTGCAAAAGCACGTAGGAGATGAAGCCCGCGCCGATCCCGTTGGCGATGGAATACGTGAAAGACATCACCACGATCGTGAGAAAGGCGGGCAGTGCCACGGTGAAGTCGCGGAAGTCGATGCCGGCGACCTGTCCCATCATCATCGCGCCGACCACGACGAGTGCCGGGGCCGCCGCTTCGACCGGCACGATCTCGTAGAGCGGAGTCAGGAACATCGCCACGAGGAAGAGCCCGCCGGTGACCACGTTCGCCAATCCGGTGCGCGCCCCCTCGGCGACCCCGGAGGTGGATTCCACGAACACGGTGTTCGAACTCGCCGAGGCCGCGCCACCGGCGACGGCGCCGAGCCCTTCCACGAACAGGGCTTTCCCGATCCCCGGGAACTGCCCTTTCTCGTCCAGGTAACCGGCCTCCTTGCCGATCCCGGTCATGGTGCCCATCGCATCGAAGAAGTTCGCCACCACGAGAGTGAAGACCAGCAGCACCACGGTGATCATCGGAAGCCGGGTCCACGCGCCGAAGGAGATATCGCCGACCAGTGAGAGATCGGGGAGGCCGAGCACCTGGTGCGGCACGGCGGGATAGGACAGGTTCCAGCCCTTGGCGTTCGTCCCGTTCGATTTCCCCGCGTGCGCGAACGCTTCGACGATGATGGAGAGGACGGTGGTGCCGAGTACCCCGAGCAGGATCGCCCCGCGGACCTTGCGGGCGACCAGGATCCCGGTGCCGAGCAGGCCGAGGACGAACACCAGCGTCGGCCAGGAGGCGATCGAGCCGTTGATGCCGAGCTGCACCGGGGTGGTGGTGTTCGCCGAGTCCGGGATCCGGCGCACGAAACCGGCGTCCACGAAGCCGATCAGGCAGATGTACATCCCGATGCCCGCGGCGATCGCGGATTTCAGCGGGGGAGGGACCGCGTTGAACACCGCCGTGCGGAACCCGGTCGCGACCAGCAGCACGATCACGATCCCGTCCACCACGACCAGACCCATCGCCTCCGGCCAGGTCACCTGCGGGGCGATCGAGGCGGCGAGCAGGGTGTTGATGCCGAGCCCGGCCGCGATCGCGAAGGGATAGTTCGCGATCAGGCCCATCGCGATGGTGAGCACCCCGGCCACGAGCGCGGTCACCGCGGAGACCTGGTTCACCGGGAGGATTCCGCCGAGCACATCCCGTTTGGCGTTGGCCGCTTCCGGGGAGCTGCTGCCCAGGATGACCGGGTTGAGCAGCACGATGTAGGCCATGGTCACGAACGTGACCACGCCGCCGCGCACTTCTCTGCCGACCGTCGAGCCGCGCTCGCTGATCTTGAAGAAGCCATCGAGTTTGCCGGTTGTCGCGGTCATCTCCGCCCCTCGTTAGGCGAGGTCACACGGATGGGGCGAAGTCTGCTGCGCTGCGACGTCGGCGAAGTACCTTCGCATGCCAATCGGCGATCCGCTGCGTTGCCCTCGATCACCATAGCTGCCGCTATGACTCGATCCTTCGCCTTGCGATCTCGGGCGCGGGTGTCCCGCAGGACACCGCCGAGCTGACTCCCGCTCGCGACGACAGCCCCATCCGCGCAACCTCTATGCTGCTAGACGTGTCTGACGCTAGCGAACGGGATGCGCCCGAGCTCGCACCGGTGCCACCGTTACCGAGGAAGCTGACCGATCTGCGACCGGTCGCGTTCATCGGGATCGGCGCCTGGCTCGTGGCCTTTCTCGTGCTCTGCGTCCTCGGTGAGCGGGGCGAATGGTTCTGGGTGACGCTCTACGGCACGGTCGGCGGAATGCTGTTCTTCGGGCTCTCCGAATGGCAGCGGGCCGCGGCGAAGCGGGGCTCACGCGGCGCGCAGACCGGCTTCGACACCGACGAGAGCCCTCAGACCCGCTCCTAACCCTCGCGCCAGGCCGAGGTCAGCGGGAGCCGGCGGTCCCGGCCGAAGGCCTTGGCCGAGACCTTCGTGCCCGGCGGGTACTGGCGGCGCTTGTACTCGGCCCGGTCGACCAGCCGGATCACCTTGTTCACCAGTTCCGGATCGAACCCGGCCGCGAGGATCTCCGCGTAGCCACGGTCGCCTTCCACGTAGTCGGCGAGGATCCGGTCGAGCACCTCGTACGGCGGCAGCGAGTCGGTGTCCTGCTGACCGGGCCGGAGTTCCGCGGACGGTGGCTTCTCGATCGAGTTCGGCGGGATCGGCGCGGTCTCGCCGCGTTTCTCCGCCTCCGCGTTGCGCCATTTCGCCAGCTGCCACACCAGAGTCTTGGGCACATCCTTGATCGGGGCGAATCCGCCGACCGCGTCCCCGTACATCGTGGAGTAGCCGACCGAGAGCTCGGTCTTGTTCCCCGGCGCGAGCACCAGGTGACCCTCCTGATTGGACAGTGCCATGACCAGCGTTCCCCGGCAGCGGGCCTGCACGTTCTCCTCGGCGAGCCCGGTCAGCCCGAGGGTGCCCACGTAGTCGGCGACCATCGCGGCGATGGGCACCGTGCGGAAGTGGCAGCCGATGCGCTCGGCGAGTTCCTCGGCATCCGAGCGGGAGTGCTCCGAGGAGTACACCGAGGGCATGGACACCCCGTGGAGCGCGTCCGCGCCCAGCGCGTCCGCGGTCAGCGCCGCGCACACCGAGGAATCGATCCCGCCGGAGAACCCGAAGACCACCGAGCGGAAACCGTTCTTGTGCGCGTAGTCGCGCAGGCCGGTGACCAGCGCGGACCACACCTCGGCCTCGTCACCGAGCGGTTCGGCGATGAACGGCCCGTGCTCGCTGGGATAGTCGGGGAGCGGTTCGGCGCCGAGCGTGATCCGGCGGGTCTCGAACCCGGCGACCGGTCCCCCGGTGCGCGCCGCCCCGCCGGGCAGGTCCAGGTCGAGCAGCTGCAGGTGCTCCACGAACTGCGGGGCGCGGGAGACCAGCGAGCCCTCGGCGTCCACGATCATCGAGTCCCCGTCGAAGACCAGGTCGTCCTGCCCGCCGACCAGATTGCAGTAGGCCAGCGCCGCCCCGGTCTCGCGGGCACGGCGGGCGACCAGCTCGAACCGGGCGTCGTCCTTGTTCCGCTCGTACGGTGAGGCGTTCGGGATGACCACCAGGTCCACCCCGGCCTCGCGCAGCGCGGCGAGCGGCCCGCCGGCGTGCCAGAGGTCCTCGCAGATCGCCATGCCGATCTCCAGGCCGTGCAGCCGCAGGATGTCCAGACCGGTGCCCTTGGCGAAGTAGCGGCGCTCGTCGAACACCCCGTAGTTGGGCAGGTGGTGTTTGAACTGCCGGGCCACGATCGCGCCGCGGTGCAGCACGGCCACCGCGTTGCGCACCCCTTCGGCGTCGCTGTCCAGGTAACCGGCGAGCACGGCCAGCTCCCCGCAGCCCGCCTCCTCGAGCTCGGTGGCCAGCCGTTCGATGCGGCGCGCCGAGGCGGTCACGAAGGTCTCCCGCAGCGCGAGGTCCTCCACCGGGTAACCGGCAAGCGCCAGCTCACCGAACACGACGAGATGCGCCCCCCGCTCGGCGGCCTTGCGCGACCAGTCGAGCACCTGTGCGGCGTTGCCCTCGAGGTCCCCGACGCACGGGTTGGTCTGGGCCATGGCGATGCGCAGCTTCGGCATGCCGCCATTGTCCGTCATCGCCGTGCGCGACCACACGCAACGTCGGTCACACGGGAGGGGGTGGGAGGATCGGACGGGTGCGTAACGCTTTGTGCCTCGTCGCCGCCATGCTGCTGCTGGTGACCGGCTGCTCCGCGGGCAGCGAACAGGCTCCCGGGCAGCGGACCGTCACCGAGTCGAAGGGGCCAGCCGGTTCGGTGCCCGCCGGGCTCGGCGCCTACTACGGCCAGTCGCTGCGCTGGGGTGCCTGTGCGCCGTACGCGAGCTCGCCGACCGCCGGCCAGGCGTTCGCCGCCTCCGACCTGCAGTGTGCGCGCCTGCAGGTACCGCTCGACTACGCGAAGCCGGACGGGAAGAAGATCAGCCTCGGCCTGCTGCGCCGCCCGGCGACCGGACAGCGGATCGGCTCGCTGCTGACCAACCCGGGCGGCCCGGGCGTCTCCGGGATGGAGGCCGCGGCCTCGCTGGCCAAACAGGCCGCGGGCAATGAGCTCGGCAAGCGCTTCGACCTGGTCGGCTTCGATCCGCGCGGTATCGGGGCGAGCGAGCCCCGGATCAGCTGCCTGACCGGTGCGGAACGGGACCGGCAGCGCGCCGAGGACGCCGATCTGGACACCTCGCCCGCCGGGGTCGCGAAGAACGAGGCACAGCAGCGCGACTACGCGGACAAATGCGCCGAGCGCACCACGGACGGCGCCGACATGCTCGCCCACATGGGCACCAGGGACGTCGTCAAGGACATGGACGTGCTGCGGTCCGCGCTCGGGGACAAGCAGCTCACTTACGCCGGTTTTTCCTACGGCACCCGGATCGGATCGGCCTATGCCGAACAGTTCCCGAAGAACGTGCGCGCGATGGTGCTCGACGGCGCGGTCGATCCCGATCAGGAACAGCTGACCTCGGTGATCGCCCAGCGAAAAGGATTCCAGGAGGCATTCGACAAATTCTCGGCCTGGTGCGCGCAACAGCAGCAATGCGCGGTCGGAAAGGATCCGAACGGGGCGACCAAACAATTCCAGGACCTCACCCGTGGCCTGATCGGACACCCGATCCGGTTGGCCGACGGACGCGAGCTCACCTACGACGACGCGACCACCGGGGTCACCCAAGCCTTGTACAGCAAGCAGTTCTGGCAGCCGCTGAACATGGGGCTCGGTCAGCTGCGGGAAGGAAACGGCCGGGTGCTCATGGCACTCGCCGATATGTACGAGGAGCGGTATCCGAGCGGGAAGTATTCCACGACCCAGGACGCGAACATGGCCGTGCATTGTCTCGACGATCCACGCGAAACCGATCGGAACAAACTCAAAACGGCCGAAGGGGAAGCCGATAAGGTCGCGCCGTTCCTGGACGACGGAAAACCGGCGACCGGGGAACTGGATGCCTGCGCGTTCTGGAAGGTCAAGGCGAATCCGCTGCCCGCGACGCCCAAGGTCGCCGGGGTCGCGCCCACGCTGACCATCTCCACCACCAACGACCCGGCGACGCCGTACCAGGCCGGGGTCAACCTTGCCAAGGCGCTCGGCGGCGGGCTGCTCACCAACGAGGGCACCCAGCACACCGCGTTCCTGCAGGGCGACAAGTGCATCGACAAGGCGGCGAGCGACTACCTCGTCACGAAAAAGCTCCCGCCGGAAGGCACCCGCTGCCCGGGCTGATCAGGCGCGGAACGCGTCCAGCAGCAGGTTGAGCAGCCGCTCCCAATCCTCGCGCGCGCCCGAGACCTGCCCGACCGAGGCGGTGGCCAGGATCGTCAGCGCCATATCGCGGAGTTCGAAGTCGGCGCGCAGCAGGCCGCTGTCCTTGGTGCGTGCCACGAGCTGTTCGGTGCTCGCGATGGCCGCGTGTTTGGCGGACTCGATAGCCGAACCCGCACCGAAATCGCGGCTGCACACCTGCGCGTACCCGCGATCGACGATCTGGAGCTCACAGGTACCGCGTAGATAGCGGACGAAAGCCTCCCACGGATCGGCGACCTCTAGGCAGCGCTTGGCCAGTCGTGCGCTCCGTTCGAAGGTCTCCGCGTACACCGCGGCCACGAGCTCGTTCCTGGTCGGGAACCGGTTGTACAACGTGCCGATCGAGACCCCGGCGGTGCGCGCGATCTCGTCCAGCGCCACATGGAGCCCGCGCGTGGCGAACACGGTCTTCGCAGCCTCGATGAGCAGTTCCCGGTTGCGCGCCGCGTCCTTTCGCATGGGGCCCGAGCCTACGCCGAAGTTGAAAACTCCCTCAACTTCGGCGTAGCTTCATAAGTTGAAGATGAACTCAACTTATGGAGGTGGTCATGTCACCGAGGCTTGCGGTGTTCGGTGCCGGTCCCGGGCTGGGTCTCGCCACGGGGCGCCGGTTCGGGCGGGAGGGATTCGCGGTCACCCTGCTCGCCAGGCGAGCCGAACGCCTGGACGGATTCGCCCGCGAACTGCGCGCCAAGGGGATCGAGGCGGACGCGCATCCCGCCGATCTGGCCGATCGCGCCACCCACGAAGGCCTGCTCGCCGAGCTCGGCCCGGTGGATGTCGCCGTGCTGCACGGCCTGCTCGACCCCGGACTCGTCCGCCCGGTGCTCGAGGTGGACACGGAGAATCTGCTCGCCGCCATGAACGGTGCCCTGCTTGCCCCACACTCGCTGAGCAGGCTGCTGATCGAGGGTGGTGCGCGCACCGTGCTGCACGGACTCGGTGCCTCGGCGGCCCTGCCGATGGCCGAACTCGGCGGCTACGGCATCGCGGGCGCCGGGCTGCGCAATTACATCCACGCCGCGCACGGTGCGCTGGCCGAGCACGGAGTGCATCTGGCTGCCCTGCTGATCGGGGGTGTCGTCGGGCGCAGCGATGTCGCCGCACAGTTCGATTCCTCGGGTGTTCCCGCCACTGGGCGTCTGGATCCGGATGAGCTCGCCGAACGGTACTGGCGAATGCACACCGAGCGGGACCGGATCGAGGAACGTGCCGGTCCCTACGCCGAGGGCGTAAACGTGCGCCGATAGGCCAGTGGTGCGATGCCGAGCTGCGCGCCGAAGTGGTGCCGCAGCGTGGCCGCCGAACCGAGCCCGCTGCGCCGCGCGATCTCTTCCACGCTGTGCCCGCTCGTCTCGAGCAGCCTGCGCGCGTAGTGCACCCGCTGCTGGATCAGCCAGGCGCGCGGAGACATCCCGGTCTCCTCGTGGAACCGGCGCGCGAAGGTGCGGGTGCTCAGGTGTGCGTGCGCGGCGAGTTCGGTGAGGCTCAGCGCGGACTCGAGCCGGGCGAGCGCCCAGGCCCTGGTGGTCGCGGTGCTCCCGCACGGTTCGGGTACCGGCTTCTCGATGAACTGCGCCTGGCCACCGGCGCGCCACGGCGGGACCACGCAGTAGCGCGCGACGGCATTGGCGACCTCGGCGCCGTGATCCCGGCGCAGCACGTGCAGGCACAGGTCGTTGCCCGCGGCCAGCCCCGCCGAGCTGAGCAGGTCACCCTCGTCCACGTAGAGCACCGAATCGTCCAGTAGCACCGCGGGATAGAGCTCGCGGAACCGCGTGGTGTGCGACCAGTGGGTGGTGGCGCGCCGTCCGTCGAGGCGCCCGGAAGCCCCGAGCACGAAGGCCCCGGTGCAGATGGACATGACCCGCGCGGTGTCCGGGATCCGGTCCAGCGCGGCGGCCAATGGCGGATAGAGCACCCCTTCATTGCGCGGTCCCCGGGAGTCGGTCCCGGGCACGATCACGGTGTCCGCCTGCTCGATCGCCTCCGGACCGGCCGCGGGCACGATGCCGAAACCCGAGGTCGTCGGCACCGGGGAGGTATCGCTGACCCCGCACACCGTGACCTCGTACAGCCGCTCGCCGCCCGCGCCTCGCGCGGTACCGAACACCTGAGTGGGGATGGTGAGGTCATAGCCGATGGTGTCCGGGATCGCGAGGACGGCGACGCGGTGCGGGGCAGGCACGGTCATGGCACGATCTTCACACATATTGGCGATTTCGCCACTCGCGCCGGGTGCCCACGCAACCGAGAATCGGCGCCGTGACGCAGACAAAGTCCTCGCCGCCCGCGCCACCCGTGCCTGCCAAGACGAAACGGCCACACTGGGCCTGGATGGTGGCGATCGCCGGGTTCATCGCGCTCGTCGGGGCCGCCGGATTCCGTTCCGCGCCCGGGGTGCTCATCGAACCCATCCACGCCGAGTTCGGCTGGTCGCATTCCACGATCTCCAGCGCGGTCTCGGTGAACATGCTGCTCTACGGCGGATTCTCGCCGTTCGCCGCCGCGTTGATGGAACGCTTCGGCATGCGCAGGGTGGTCAGCACCGCCCTGCTGCTGGTGGCCGCGGGCAGTGGGCTCAGCGTGTTCATGACGGCGAGCTGGCAACTGCTGCTGTGCTGGGGACTGCTCATCGGCGTTGGCACCGGATCCATGGCGCTGGCCTTCGTGGCCACGCTGACCAGCAGGTGGTTCGTGCGCCACCGCGGGGTGGTCAGCGGAGTGCTCACCGCGGCGAGCGCGGCCGGTCAGCTGGTGTTCCTCCCACTGATGGCGAGCCTGGCCGCGCACCAGGGCTGGCGGGCCGCCACGCTGCTGATCGCCGGGGCCGCGCTCGTCGTGGTTCCGGTGGTGCTCGTGCTGCTGCGCGATCACCCCGAGGATGTGGGCGCCCTCGCCTACGGCGCCACCGAACCGCGGCCCCGGCCCGCGCGCACATCCGGTGCCGCGGTGCGGGCGCTGCGGGTGCTCGGCGAGGCCGTGCGCACCAGGACCTTCTGGATGCTCGCCGGCGGCTTCGCCATCTGCGGGGCGACCACGAACGGACTGGTGCAGACGCATTTCGTGCCCGCGGCGCACGATCACGGCATGCCACCGACCACGGCGGCCGGACTGCTCGCGCTGGTCGGCATCTTCGACATCGCGGGCACGGTGTGCTCGGGCTGGCTCACCGACCGGGTCGATTCCCGGTTGCTGCTCGCCGCCTACTACCTGTTGCGCGGGGTTTCGCTGGCGCTGCTTCCCGGCCTGTTCGCACCGAGCACCCAGCCGCCGATGTGGGCCTTCATCATTTTCTACGGCCTGGACTGGGTGGCCACGGTGCCGCCCACCGTCGCGCTGTGCCGCCAGTGGTTCGGCGCGGAGAAGGGCCCGATCGTGTTCGGCTGGGTGTTCGCCTCGCACCAGGTCGGCGCCGCGCTGGCCGCGGAGGGAGCCGCGATCATCCGGGACGCCGCGGGCAGCTACGACCTGGCCTGGTACCTCGCCGCCGGACTGTGCGCGGTGGCCACGGTGCTGTCGCTGAGTGCGTCCGGGGGCTCTCGTCCGTCGCGAGCGGGAGCCAGCGTGACGGTGTCCTGCGGGACGCCCGCGCCCGAGATCGGCAAGGCGGAGGATTGAGCCGCAGCGGGTTTCTGCGGTGATTGACGACAACGCAGCGAGGCGCCGCGCTGGCCCCGCGCAGCAGGACATGAAGCCCCCGGACGTGCTCTTGGATCACGTCTTCGCGGCGGCGGGAGTCACGGCGGTCTCGTCCGTGCCGAACTTGACCCCCTTCGCCTCCTTGCCGAAGAAGGTCAGGATCGCGATCGCCACGCTCACCACGATCACGGTGATCATCAGCGCGTTCGTGTAACCGATCTCGCCGGCCAGCCATTCCTGCAGCGGCAGGTTCAGCGCGGCGAGCAGATTGCCCAGCTGATAAGTGACACCGGGGTAGAAGCCGCGGATCACGTCCGGGGACATCTCGGTCAGGTGCGCCGGGATCACGCCCCATGCGCCCTGCACGAACACCTGCATCAGGAAGGAACCGAGCGCGAGCATGCCCGCGCCGCGGTCCACCGCGAAGATCGGGATGATCGGCATCGCCAGCAGCGAGCAGAAGATGATCGTGTACCGGCGGCCGACCTTCTCCGAAACCCAGCCGAAGATCGCCCCGCCGATGATCGCGCCGATGTTGTACACGATCGCGATCCAGGTCCCGGTCACCTCGGGCAGCCCGGCGCCGCCGTTCTCGTGCGCCGAAAGGAAGCTCGGGTACACGTCCTGGGTGCCGTGTGAGAACCAGTTGAACGCGGTCATCAGCAGCATCAGGTAGATGAACCGGCGCACCACTTTCCCGTTGGTCAGCACATCGCGCATCCGGGTCTTGGTGACCTTCATCTTCTGCTGGGCCTTCTCCCAGACATCCGATTCCTTCACCCGTGCCCGGATGATCAGGCTGATCAGCGCGGGGACGATGGACAGCGCGAACACCCAGCGCCAGGAGAGCCCGGCCAGGTCCACGAGCAGCAGATTGGCCACCGCGGCGAGCAGATAACCGCAGGAGTACCCGGCCTGGAGCAGTCCCGAGAAGAACCCGCGCCGTTCCCCGGGCACCTTCTCCATGGCCAGCGCGGCGCCGAGCCCCCATTCACCGCCCATCCCGATGCCGTAGATCATCCGCAGCACCACCAGCACCGTGAAGTTGGGCGCGAAGGCGCACAGGAAACCGACGGCCGAGTACATGATCACGTCGACCATCAGCGGGATTCTGCGGCCCACCCGGTCCGCCCACAGCCCGAACAGCAGGGCCCCGATCGGTCGCATGATCAGCGTCGCCGTGGTGATGAACGCGACCTGGGCCTTCGACATGTCGAAATCGGCCGCGATCTTCGCGTAGACGAACACCACGATGAAGTAGTCGAACGCGTCCATCGTCCAGCCGAGCTGCGCGGCGATGAACGAGTTCCGCTGATCCGAGTTGAGCTTTGCCAACGGGGGCTCCCTCAGTACTGTCAATTACCCGCGCGAAGTATTACCCTTCCGTCGCTCGTTAGCGCAATCCCGCAGCGTGCGAAACACGGCGTTAACAAGCCGTCCCTACGCTGCCGGACATGGATCGCCAGCAGGAATTCGTACTGCGCACCCTCGAGGAGCGCGACATCCGGTTCGTGCGCTTGTGGTTCACCGATGTGCTCGGGTTCCTCAAGTCCGTCGCGGTCGCCCCCGCCGAGCTGGAGGGCGCCTTCGCGGAGGGGATCGGGTTCGACGGTTCGGCGATCGAAGGGTTCGCCCGCGCCTATGAATCCGACATGGTGCTCAAACCGGACCCGTCCACTTTTCAGGTGCTTCCCTGGGAGAATCCGGACGGCGGAAACTACTCGGCCCGGATGTTCTGCGATATCGCCATGCCGGACGGTTCCCCGTCCTGGGCCGATCCCCGGCACGTGCTGCGCCGTCAGCTGGCCAAGGCGAGCGAGGCCGGGTTCACCTGCTACGTGCATCCGGAGATCGAGTTCTTCCTGCTGGAAAGCCTCCCGGAAGACGGAACCGTGCCCGAACCCGCGGACAACGGCGGTTTCTTCGACCAGGCGGCGCACGCCACCGCGACGCATTTCCGCCGCCAGGCCATCGAGACGCTGGAGTCGATGGGCATCTCGGTCGAGTTCTCCCACCACGAGAACGCCCCCGGCCAGCAGGAGATCGATCTGCGCTACGCGGACGCGCTCACCATGGCCGACAACGTGATGACCTTCCGCTATGTGGTCAAGGAGGTCGCGATCACCCAGGGCGTGCGCGCCTCCTTCCTGCCGAAACCGTTCACCGCGCAGCCGGGTTCGGGGATGCACACCCACATGAGCCTGTTCGAGGGCGACCACAACGCCTTCTACGACGCCTCGGATCCGTACGAGCTCTCACCGACCGGGAAGGCGTTCGTCGCGGGGATTCTCAAGCACGCCAAGGAACTCAGCGCGGTCACCAATCAGCTGGTGAACTCCTACAAGCGCCTGGTCGTGGGTGGGGAGGCCCCGACCGCGGTGTGCTGGGGGCACGCGAACCGCTCGGCGCTGGTCCGGGTGCCGATGTACTCGCCGGGCAAGGCCGCCTCGCGCCGGGTCGAGGTGCGCACCCTGGATTCCGCGTGCAATCCCTACCTCGCCTACGCCGTGCTGCTCGCCGCCGGGCTGCGCGGGATCTCCGAGGGCTATGAGCTCTCCGCCGCCACCGATGACGATGTGTGGTCGCTCTCCGACGCCGAGCGCCGCGCCGCCGGATACGACCTGCTCCCGCAGAATCTCGGCGAGGCGCTCACCGAGATGGAACGCTCTGACCTGGTCGCCGAGGCGCTCGGGGAGCACGTCTACGAGTTCTTTCTGCGGAACAAACGCAGCGAGTGGGATGGTTACCGTAGCGAAGTAACACCCTACGAGTTGCGCACCGGATTGCCTGTCTTCTGATGCTCATTCCACCGCACGAGCAGGAGAAGCTGCTGCTGCACGTCGCCGCGGGCCTGGCCCGGGAGCGCAGGCAGCGCGGGCTGCGGCTGAACTACCCGGAAGCCGTGGCCCTGCTCTCGGATTGGGTACTCGAATCCGCACGGGACGGGCGCGGCGTCGCCGAACTCATGTCCGAGGGACAGCGGGTGCTCACCTGCGCCGACGTCATGGAGGGAGTGCCGGACATGGTCGATTCCGTACAGATCGAAGCCACGTTCCCGGACGGGACCAAACTCGTCACGATCCACGATCCGATCCAGTGAGGCGACGCGGTGATCCCCGGCGAGATCCGTTACGGCGAAGGTGAGCTCCAGCTCGCCCCCGGCGTCGAGCGGCTGAGCCTGGACGTGGTCAACACCGGAGACCGGCCCATCCAGGTCGGTTCGCACTGCCACTTCGCGGACGCGAACCCGGCCCTGGAGTTCGACCGGTCCGCCGCCTCCGGGCATCGGCTCGCGATCCCGGCGGGCACCTCGGTGCGCTTCGAGCCCGGAGTGGACCTGGCCGTCGAACTGATCCCGTTGCGCGGCAACAAGATCGTGCCGGGGCTGCGGCGATGAACCGGGAAGAGTACGCCAAGCTCTACGGCCCCACCACCGGGGACGCGATCCGGCTCGGCGACACGAACCTGTTCATCGAAGTCACCGAAGACCGCTGCCGCGGCCCGCAGCTGGCCGATGAGGCGGTGTTCGGCGGGGGCAAGGTCATCCGCGAATCCATGGGCCAGGCGATGGCCACCCGTGCGGACGGCGCACCGGACCTGGTGATCACCGGCGCGGTGATCCTGGACCACTGGGGCGTCATCAAGGCCGATATCGGGGTGCGGGACGGGCGCATCACCGCGATCGGCAAGGCAGGCAACCCGGACACCATGGACGGGGTGGACATCCTCATCGGTCCGGGAACCGAGGTCATCGCGGGCAATGGGAAGATCCTCACCGCGGGCGGAGTGGACGCGCACGTGCACTTCATCTGCCCGGAACAGATCACCGAGGCGCTCGCCTCCGGGGTCACCACACTGATCGGCGGTGGCACCGGACCGGCGGAGGGGTCCAAGGCCACCACGGTCACCCCCGGCCCGTGGAACCTCGCCCGTACCCTCGAGGCGCTGGACTCCGCCTGCGTGAACATCGGGCTGCTCGGCAAGGGCAACACCGCGAATCCCGAGGCACTGCGCGAAGAACTGCGCGCGGGCGCGAGCGGATTGAAGATCCACGAGGACTGGGGCGCGACCCCGGCCGCGATCGACACCGCGCTCACCGTGGCCGAGGAGTTCGGCGCGCAGGTGGCGATCCACACCGACACCCTCAACGAGACCGGGTACGTGGCCGACACCTTGGCGGCGATCGGTGAACGGACCATTCACACGTACCACACCGAGGGCGCGGGCGGTGGGCACGCTCCGGACATCATCACCGTCGCCGGGCAGGCGAACGTGCTGCCCAGCTCCACCAATCCGACTCGCCCGCACACCGTCAACACGGTGCCCGAGCACCTCGACATGCTGATGGTCTGTCATCACCTGAACCCGGCCGTTCCCGAAGACCTCGCGTTCGCCGAGAGCCGGATCCGCCCCTCCACCATCGCCGCCGAGGATGTACTGCACGACCGGGGCGCCCTTTCGATCATCTCCTCGGACGCACAGGCCATGGGCCGGATCGGCGAGGTGATCAGCAGGACTTGGCAGACCGCGCACGTCGGCAAACGCCGCTGGGGCGCACTGTCCGGAGACACCGCGCACGCCGACAATCTCCGCGCGCGCCGCTATGTCGCCAAATACACCATCTGCCCGGCGATCGCGCATGGCATGGCCGGACACCTCGGTTCGGTCGAGGTCGGCAAGCTCGCCGATCTCGTGCTGTGGTCGCCCGCCTTCTTCGGGATCCGGCCGAGCGTGGTGCTCAAGGGCGGGCAGATCGGGTACGCCGCCGTCGGGGATGCGAACGCCTCCATTCCCACCCCGCAGCCGGTGCTGCCACGCCCGATGTTCGGGGCGAGCAACGCGCCCGCGAACTCCGTGCACTTCGTCACCGGGCAGGCGCTGGAGTCCGGACTCACCGACCGGCTCGCCGTGCGCCGCACCCTGCTCCCGATCGCGGACACCAGGCGACTGTCCAAACAGGACTTGCCGGGCAACGACGCGCTGCCTCGCATCGAGGTGCACCCGGACACCTTCGAGGTGCGCATCGACGGCGAGGTGCTGGAACCGGATCCGGTCGACGAGGTGCCGCTGGCCCAGCGGTACAGCCTGTTCTGATGCTCGCCGCCCTGCTGCTCGCCGATGCGCGCACACCACTGGGCGGACACACGCACTCCGGCGGGGTCGAGGCCGTGGTGCGCGACGGCACCCTCACCGGAGTCGGCGACCTGGAGACCTTCCTGCGCGCGCGGATCCGCACCGCGGGTCTCGTCGGTGCGGCGTTCGCGGCCGCGCGCGGGTTCGCGATCGGTGAACTCGACACCGAATTCGGCGCCCGCACCCCCTCGCCCGCCCTGCGCGCCGCCTCGCGTGCCCAGGGCGCGGCCCTGCGCAGGACCGGATCCCGGATGTGGCCCGCCCCGGAATGGGAGATCCTGCGCAGGCCACATCTGCCCATCGCGCTCGGTATCGCCGCGGTGGCCTCCGGACTGGATCAGGCGCAGGCCGCCGAACTGTCCGTGCACCATCTGATCGGCGGCGCCTGCTCCGCGGCGATCCGGTTGCTCGGCCTCGATCCACTCGCGGTCGCCGCGCTCTCCGCCGGGCTTGCCTCGCTCGCCGAGCAGACCGCCGCACTCGGGGTGAGCGCCGCGAACACCGCGCGCACCCCGGCCGAACTTCCCTCGGCGAGCACACCGTTCCCGGATGTGCTCGCGCAACTGCACGAACAATCGGAGGTGAGTCTCTTTGCCTCGTGAGGCAGCGATCGAGTGAGCATCGACTGAGGGACGAAGGAGGAGCGGAGCGAGTGAGGAGTCAATACTGTGCACCGTGAAGGGCACGAGACCGGAACACCCAACGGCGCGTCCGGTGGCGGCCGCCCGCGCGGGACCGCGGTCCGGGTCGGTATCGGCGGGCCCGTCGGCGGCGGGAAGACCGCACTGGTCGCCGCGCTGTGCCGCACCCTCGGGCAGCGGTACTCGATCGCCGTGGTGACCAATGACATCTACACCGAGGAGGACGCCGAATTCCTCCGCCGCAACGGCGTGCTCCCCGACGAGCGGATCCGCGCGGTGCGCACCGGCTGCTGCCCGCACACCGCGATCCGGGACGACATCACCGCGAACCTGGATCTCGTCGAGGAACTCGAGGCGGAGCACCGGCCTGATCTGGTGCTCGTGGAGAGCGGGGGCGACAACCTCACCGCCACCTTCTCCTACGGCCTGATCGACAAACAGATCTTCGTCGTGGACGTCGCGGGCGGGGACAAGGTGCCGCGCAAGGGCGGACCCGGGGTACAGCGTTCGGACCTGCTGGTGATCAACAAGATCGACCTCGCCGAGCTCGTCGGCGCGGATCTCGAGGTGATGCGCGCCGATGCCAAGGAACAGCGCGGGGAACTGCCGACCGTGTTCAGCTCGCTGCGCACCGGACCGGCCGCCACCGAGATCGCCGACCAGGTCACCGCTTGGCTGCCGCCCGGTGCGCGCTGAGGCCTCGATCACTGCCCGGCCCGGCGCGCTGCACTGGAGTGAGCAGCCGCCGCTGACCGTGCGCCGCACCGGATCCGATCGGTGCCATCTCGTCGCCTCGGCCGGTGGTCCGCTCGGTGGGGACGAACTCGCCCTCTCCCTCGTGGTCCGTGGCCGTCCGCTCACGCTCGCGACCACCGCGGCCACCGTGGTGCAGCCGGGGCCAGGCCCCGCGCGGTTCCGGGTGCGCGCCGAACTCGGGGACGCCTGCCTGAACTGGCACGCCGGGCACACCGTGATCTGCGCGGACGCGGACTACCGCGCGGATTTCGCGATCGCGCTGACCGGGGCGAGCCGACTGTGTTTCCGGGAGAGCCTTTCGCTCGGCAGACACGGAGAACCCGGTGGTGCGGCGCGCACCAGGATCCGGATCACCGTGGACGGTGCCCCGCTGCTCGATCAGGAGACCGTGCTCGATGGCGCGGACCGGGCACTGTGCGGACCCGCGGGCACATCCGGGATGCGCTTCCTGTCGACCGCGGTGCTCGTAGGTCACGGTGATGTCGCGGTCCCGCCCGCGACCGGACGGTGCGCCGCACTGCCATTCGACGGTCCCGGGATGCAGATCCTCGCGCTCGGGGAAACCGGGCGCGCGGCCGATCGCGCTATCGATGAGGCGCTGACCTGCGTTTTCGCCAAAACCGACCCCCCGTGAAAACGGGGTTGGCCAGCCCGTGTATTGTTCTTCTTGTCGCACGGAGCGCCGAGCGGAACGGCCCGAAAGGGACGAGCCAGGAGGCAATGCGGGCGGCCGATCGGTCTGGTACGCTAGATCGAGTCGGCAAGTCCACCGGGGCGCGCGGGTTGACACCGCGAAGCGAACCGGGTAAAGTCTTGCGACGGCCCTAGGAACATCTTACGACTGACGAGATTCTGTTGGAATCCGGCAGCGAGTAAGTTCGCTCCGTACTGGGTACAAAAGAATTGAGCAGTACGCCTTGGAAGATGCAACAAATCAGTTGTAGATGAAGATGTGCGTGTGTTCTTTGAGAACTCAACAGTGTGTCATGCTTTTTATGTTTTTTGGTGTGTTTTTACCCCCGTTAAACAGTGGAAAGCTTGTGGGCTCTGTGTTTTGGGGTCTGGTTTTCTGGTTGTTTGCGGTTTTTGAGTTTATATTTTTTTGCTTGGATTTTTTTCCGACTTTTGGTTTGTTGTTGGAGAGTTTGATCCTGGCTCAGGACGAACGCTGGCGGCGTGCTTAACACATGCAAGTCGAACGCGACCTTCCTTTCGGGGTTGGTTGAGTGGCGAACGGGTGAGTAACAC
>NZ_KB905457.1 GCF_000379465.1 Sciscionella marina DSM 45152 | reverse complement strand
CGTTGGGGACATATCTGGCCATCCACGGGGAACCCGGTGGCCACACGCGGGGCCATAAACGGCCGCCACTGGGGATCATTCACTGGCCGCGGTCAGAGGGGCACGTCGTTGCGGTGTCTAGGTTTCTGAGCTGTTGAGGAACAGGAACCAGAGAAACGAGGCAACGACGTGCCATCTACCAGGGTATGGGGTCGGCTGCTGGGTGTGGGCGCAGCGGTCGTGCAGACAGTCGAGTTTGATGAGGACGAGCAGGTGTTGGTGGCGTCGGTGCGGGTGCGGGCGTGTGATCGGTACTGCTGCGGGATATGCCGGCGGCGGTGCCCGGGATATGACACCGGGCAGGGCAGACGTCGGTGGCGGGCGCTGGATCTGGGAACTGTGCGGGCCTTCGTCGAAGCCGACGCGCCACGGGTGTCCTGTACTGAGCACGGTGTGGTGGTGGCATGGGTGCCCTGGGCTCGACACGGCGCCGGGCACACCCGCGCCTTCGACGACACGATCGCTTGGCTGGCCACGACCACGTCGAAGACCACACTGCGCACACTGATGCGCATCGCCTGGCCAACCGTCGGGGCGATTGTCACGCGCGTACGGGCCGATATCGATGCCGGAATCGACCGATTCGCTGGGCTGCGCCGGATCGGTATCGATGAGATCAGCTACAAGAAAAACCACAAGTACCTGACCATCGTCGTTGATCATGACACTGGCCGGCTAGTGTGGGCAGCTGCAGGCAACGACAAGGCCACACTGCAGCAGTTTTTCGAGTTGCTCGGGCCGGCTCGCTGCACCGAGCTCACCCATGTCTCCGCCGATGCTGCGGCCTGGATCGCCCGCGTAGTCGCACACTACTGCCCGGACGCGGTTCGCTGCGCTGACCCGTTCCACGTGGTCAAGTGGGCCACCGACGCCTTGGATCAGGTCCGGCGTCAGACCTGGAACGCCCTGCGTCGCCAGCCCGGCGGCTCCGGTTGGGATCGCCGCGGGCGCCGCGCTTCGACCGGGCAAGCACAAACCCTGAAACGAGCACGGTGGGCGCTGTGGAAGAACCCGGAAAATCTCACCGAGCGGCAACACCACAGGCTGGCCTGGATCGCCAAGACCGAGCCCCGCCTGCATCGCGCCTACCTCCTCAAAGAAGGCCTTCGCCATGTCTTCGCCGTTTCCGGCCAGGAGGGCAAGCAGGCCCTGCAACGATGGCTGTCCTGGGCAGCACGGTCTCGTATCCCCGAATTCGTCAAGCTCGGCCGCACCATCCGTGTCGAACTCGAAGCCATCCACGCCAGCCTCGACCACGGCCTCTCGAACGCGTTGATCGAGTCCACCAACACCAAAATCCGCCTACTCACCCGCATAGCCTTCGGGTTCAAACACCCCGAAGCCCTCATCTCGCTGGCACTACTAGCTCTCGGCGGCTACCGGCCAACCCTACCCGACCGCACCCACACATGAGTCACAAGAGCCCGAAAAAGGGGGAGCCATGACCGGTCCCAGCCCGGTCGATCGCGGCAAGCCCGGCTCGAAGATCCATGCCATGTCCGACCGCGCCGGACTGCCGCTCGTGGTCGCCGTCTCCGCGGCTAACACCCACGACAGCCACGCCCTCAAGCCGCTGGTGATGGCTATCCCGGCGATCCGCTCCCGTCGTGGCCCACGGCGCCGCAAGCCGGGCAAGCTGCACGCCGACAAGGCCTACGACCAGCCCGACCTGCGAGACTGGGTCCACGACCGCGGCCTCACAGTCCGCATCGCCGGCAAAGGCATCGAATCCAAAGACAAACTCGGCCAGCACCGCTGGGTCATCGAAC
>NZ_KB905456.1 GCF_000379465.1 Sciscionella marina DSM 45152 | reverse complement strand
GCAGGTTCGCGGCATCGCGTCCGGCGGCTTCTTCGGCGAGCAGGACTCGAACGACTTCGGCGGGGTCCCAGCGTTGCGCTTTCGCGGTGGGGATCAGATCACCGAGAGCGCGGCGCAGGTGGGGCAGTTTGAGTCGTTTGGTCAGCGTGATGGCCTCGGCCAAGGGATCACCGGTGGTGCCGGCGACCCGCAATGGGGTCGACATCTAGTGGGTTTCGCTTTCGTCGTCGGGAATGGTGGTTTGGGTGGGGAGGCCGAAGTTCGACCAGGCCGAGGTCCCGGGTTGCAGGCTGTGGTCCTCGCCCGCGCGGGACGGTTCGCTGGTGTCGCGGCCCAGGTTGTGGGTCAGGATGCGGATCAGGTCGTTGTCGGCGAACCGGCCCGCGATCGCCGCGATTCCCAACGCCCGATCGACCTCGGCCGCGGGATGCAGTTTGGCCAGGGTGACCGCTTCGGCCATCTTCGGCCGGATCCGTCGGGTTCCTGCGGCGGCGGCTTCGGTCAGCCAGGCGGCGGCCCCGTCCCCGAGGGCGAGGAACGCGGCCTCTTCGGACGAGGTTGCCCGCGGGGCTCGTTCGCCGTGGTGATCGGTCCGGGGCGGGTAGTGCTCGTCCTTGATCGACGGGTTTCCTGGTGTCGACCGGGCATGCCGGGCGACCTCGGTGGGCCCGTCATCACCGGTGGCGGTGATGATCAGCTCATCGCCCTGGAACCGGACCCAAACGCGGGTATCGATCAGCTGATGCGGCACCGAATACCGCACCCCTTCGACCGAGACGGTGGCGTCCCAGTTGACGCGCCGGGTCGTGCCGAACGCGATCGTGAACGGTGTCTTGGTCAGCGGATGCAACCGGGTTCGTTCCTCGGCCAGCGCCTCGACCGGGCGACGCCGGGTCTCGCGGTGCGGCCGGTCATTGACCGCGTCGCTGAACTCGCGACAAGCAGTCTCCAACTCGCCGAACGTGCGGTACTCGCCCAACAGGTTCGCCTCGGTCGGCACCAGATCGGCTTTCGCGATCCGCACGGTTGCTTCCGAGCCGCCCTTGGTCTGCGGGTCCGCGGGCATGCAGGTGCGGATCGTCAACCCGTAGTGCCGGCCGACCTCGACGATGTCCGGGTTACGGACCGCGATCTGGGCGATGTGGTCGACCGAGACCGTCTTCTCGTTGTCAGTCAACGCATACGTCGGGATCCCACCGATCCGGCGCAGTGTGGTGTCCAAGCACGACACCACCGTCGGCAACGTCTTGTCCATCACCGGGATCACCACCCGAAACCGCGACCACGCCAGCCACGCACACCACAACTGCGTCTGGCGGCCACCGATTTTCGGGCCGTGGCCCCAATCCCACTGCAACCACAGTCCCGGCTCCGGGATCCACGGCCGAAACACACGCCGCTGCCCGGCCCGCAACCGCGCCTTGACCTGCGCGACAGTCCGCCGGGTCGTGCGCTCACCACCGGTAAACCCCATCGCCGTGATGCGCTTATGCACCACATCCGCGCGGACTCGGCCGTTGGACCGCACCACCAGCTCTTCGATCTTGGGCAAGTACTCATCGATCGGCCGCGCTCGATGCTCACGCTCGACCGGGCTCCCACCAGTCGCGCGCAACGCGACATACCGGGCCACCGTGTGGTGATCGCACCCAGCCAACTCAGCCGCCGCGCGGTAACTCCCCGTAAGGTCATAAGCCTCGAGGATCTCCATGATCTCCCTGCTGCTCTTCACATCGCACGAGCCTTCTCGCACGACAAACCGGACAACTCGTTGGGGACATATCTGGCCATCCACGGGGAACCCGGTGGCCACACGCGGGGCCATAAACGGCCGCCACTGGGGATCATTCACTGGCCGCGGTCA
>NZ_KB905455.1 GCF_000379465.1 Sciscionella marina DSM 45152 | reverse complement strand
CTCACAACGCCAGATGTCATCACTCACAGTGCCCATCCCACCGGACATCAGCCCGGCGTGTCGGGCCGAAAACACCGCTACTGTTACAGGCCCCATAGAAGCTTCAGTGGACGGTGCTGCGTCGGATTGCCGACGGCGATGATCTCAGCGATCCGGATGTGGTTTCGCTGCGGCTGTCCGCCCGGGCGCTGGCGTCTCGTGGCTTGGTGACGGTGAGCCGACGCGATGGATGGCGCGCGACGATTACTGATGCTGGTCGGTCCTATGTCCAGCACGGACATCATCCTGAACTACCAGTCACTGGAGATCAGGGTGATAGGGCGAGTAGTGACGATGACTCTGCGGCCACGAAGCGAGTACGTTCTGACAAGGCGGGGCGTGATGCGGGGGCTACCGCGCGTGAACGCAGGCCACCCCACGCTACGGCGGCCATCGCCGCGCAACGCCGCCAAGCGGCGGAAGAGCTTCTCGCGGCATTGCAACGGGACGGCCAGATGACCATCGAGGACGCTACCGCTGAGCAGCGGAACGACTTGCGCCGAGCGATCGACTTCGCCAAGCGCCACGGTCTCGTCCCGGACGGCAAACGTCTGGAGAAGAGTCACTGGCAGACGTGGTCGTGCGCGCATGGGGCACCGCAACGCGGTCATCTCGATTATAAAGCGGCGACTATAGCGGTCCGGGCGGTACTGGTCACCATGTTGCGTCGTCCACGCTCGCACCCTCAGCTCGATCAAGACTTACGCGTTGACTTGTAAACGTTCGTCGAAGCCGTGAAGCAGTTGACGGCCGGGTGGCGACGCGCTTTCTCCTGGTCATACTGGCTTGCGAATCAAAGGGTCACCTCCTGAAACGGCTGCGTGCCTCCTGTCGGTAGTGGTTACCTGCGTGATGCCGTCAGGTCTGGCTGGGATGAGGCCATGCTCGCGCCAACGGCGAAGGATTCGTTGAACCGTCAGGGCTGGGAACCGGCTTCGGGTTTAGATCAGCGTTGGTTGGTGTTGAGCGTAGTGGGCGGTCTCATACTCGGTGGGTGTGAGGTAGCCGAAGCGGGGATGCAGCCGGGCGTTGTTGTATCAGTCGACTCACTCCATCAGGGCGTACTCGGTGTCGGTGAGGGTCTTGAACGGTCCGTGCCGGTTGACGACCTCGGTCTTGAACAGTCCGATGGTGGATTCGCGAGCGCGTTGATCGCCACCTGACCGGCGCCGACAGATCAACGCCAAGACACCACGGCCAGTCGTAAGCACGGGTCAGACCCCGGTCAGGCAGCACACCGATTCTGCTCACAGTCGTAAGCGTCGCCCACCGACCCTGTGGATGCCGAGAGTCCTTGCGCTGCAAGCGATTCCGTGAACGCTACCGACGTGTTTTGCGACCCCGCGTCGCTATGGTGTATTAAGCCGGGCTCGACCGGATGCCCGGAGTGATCACGCCGCCAGATCGCCATGTTCAGCGCCTTGGACACCGGGGCGGTTGTCTTCGAGTTCGCCGCGGTCCAGCCGACGATGGCACGGGAGTAGACATCGAACACGAACGCCAGGTACGCCCATCCTGGCCAGGTCGATATATGGGTGAAGTCAGCGACCCGTGCCTGGTTCGGAGCCTCAGCGGTGAAGTCGCGATTGAGCTGGTCTCCGGCGCGCACACCGGCCTTGCCGGGGATCATGGTGCGCTGCTTACGGCCCCGCACCACACCGCCCATACCTAACTCGCGCATGAGCCGATCGACGGCACAAAACGCCACGTGGTGGCCTTGGCGGCGCGGATAACGAGTCATCTTGCGCCGGCCGTGCATCTGCTCCGGCTTGCCCTGCAGGTCACGCAAGGTGTTTTCCACGTGAGCGTCAGCGATATCCGCGCACAGGGGCCGCGCCGGCGGGCTTTGCGGTAGGTCCTGGGCGCGATCCGCACCCCGTGCGCGGACAAATACACGGCAGATCGACTCGATGCCGTAGACCTGGCGATACTCGTCGACGAATCCCACGATCAGTGATGTCGCGGGTCGAGTCCCCGCGCGAAGAAATGCCGACTTAGTACTGCAACGACAGATCGTTATGTGCTGGGTCGGTGTGTCGGTTAGGCTGGCACGTATCTGTTCTGTAGTTGGTCGTGTGTGTTGGAGAT
>NZ_KB905454.1 GCF_000379465.1 Sciscionella marina DSM 45152 | reverse complement strand
GTCCGCAGATAGACGTCGAGGTCTCCCGACGATGGAGGTTCCTACGCCATCCATCCGAAAGACCTCGACGTGTCCGACGCTACCCCGCCGGCCGGGTTCGGCCGCCCTGACCTGACCGCCTTCGCGGCTCATCCCAATCGACCCTGATCGGGTCTGCTGACCCCCTCGACGAGAACGCAGCGACATCACAGCCACCCAACCCCGACCGTCCGGGAAGCCGGGGCACGTCACATGGCCTGTGCTGCGGGCGTGTCGAGTGGGTCGTCCAGGGGCGACGCAGGAGCGTCGACGCGACGTGCTGAGAGGTGGTTCCAACCGAGCGCTAGGACACCGGCTACAGGCATGGCGATAGGTCAGGAACGGCGTCGCTCCCTGCGCAGGAGGGAGCGCAGAGTCTCGGCGTTCGCGTAGCCGACCCGTCGCGCGATCTCGGCGGAGGTGAGGTCCGTGGTTGCTGAGAGGTGCCGAGCTCGTTCGATGCGAAGCCGTTGGACGAAGCCGAGCGGAGTGAGGTTGAGCGCCGCACGGACTCGTCGTTCGAGGGTGCGCCGGCTGGTGCCGAGCGACTGCGCGACGACGGCGACGTTGAACGGTTCGTCCAGGCGGACGCGCACGAAGCGTTCGAACTCGACGACGATCGGGTCCTCGTGCCGGAGATGTTCGTAGGCGACGAAGGCCGCCTGCGACGGGCGCTCGTCGATGATGAGGAGCTTGGCGACATGTTGGGCCAGGTCGGGGCTGATCGATCGCACGAGTGAGAGCGCGAGGTCGATGTGGGCGAAGGCGGCGCCGGCGGTGACGAGGTTCCCGTCGACCACGACCATGGTGTCGAGATCGAGGGCGACGGTCGGATAGCGCTTCAGGAACTCCGGCCCCAGGAACCAGCTGGTCGTCGCCCGCCGATGATGCATCCGTCCGGTCTCGGCGACGGCGAACACGCCGGTGCACGCCGCGGCGATCCGGGTGGTCGCGTCGTCGAGGCGCCCGAGTGAGGCGATGACCGAACGAGCATCTCGGCTCTGGAGGGCGTCGTGGGTCGCGGCGGCCGTGAGGGTTCCAAGCGCAGGGACGACGACCACGTCGAACTCTCCGGACTCCGACAGCGGGTGGTCCACCGACAGGGTCATCGATGCCGTCGTGGTCACTCGCCGTTTCGGTCCGAGGATGGCGAGTTCGATCGGGTCGATCCGCGGGTCGACATCGCCGCGGGCTCCGTCGGCCACCCGCACGATGTCGATGACCGACGCGACCGCCGAACCGAAGCAGCCGTCGATCGCGATCAGTCCGATACGCATGGCGCGAACAATAGCAATACTGCCGTATACGCCACTCCCCACCGGCCCTCGCTCGTCATACGCTGAACTCGCCCCACGAAGAACCCCGACTTCAAGGAGAACCCCTCATGTCCACACCCGCATCACTTCCGTATGCCTTCGTCGCCAAGATCGTCGCGGCCGATGGACAGCACGACGCGCTCGCCGATCTGCTCGCCGGCGCTGTCGCACTCGCCAACGAAGAAGTAGGAACGATTGTCTGGTTCGCGGCTAGGACCCACGCCGACACCTTCTGGATCTTCGATGCATTCCCCGACGAGGCCGCTCGCGACGCCCACGCCAACGGCGCCATCGTCGCAGCCCTGATGGCCAACCAGCACCTCCTCGGCGCAGCACCCGAGATCCTGGCGGCCGACGTCCTCGCGTCCAAGCTCCCGTAGTCCGCCAACGCACGAGACGATCGCGCCCCGCCGAGCCGTCGGACCCGACCGCCTCGACACCCGCACCACGTTGACGATCCCCGACGGGCCGATCACGAGGAGGCCAGGCAACACCAGGCGCAAGCCTGGAGCGGCACTGTTTCACCGGTGGTCATCGAGAGAGCCAGCGCGGTTCCATGGCAGCGCAACTGTGTCAACTTGCCCTCCGTCCCGCGAGGCGCCGTGGGCGGGTCGTGGTTGCGATCCGTTGCCGTGACGGGAGACGCGTTGCGCGTCGCAGCGATGACGGGTCGTTGGCGTTCCGGGGCGTTGCGTTCGTGCGCGCCGCGCGTGCGGCATGGAGCATCTCGCTGCGCACACAACGATCGCTGCGCCGACGCACCGTTGACACCTCGCACGTCCAGGTCGCGACACAACGCCACGCTGCGTTGCCGAGCGGAGCGAGGCATATCGGCACACGGACAGGATGCCGGCCGCGAGCGCTCAGCCGGCGAGGGGTCCGTCGCAGAGGAGAGCGACGTCGGTGTCGGGCAGAGCCGTGAGGCCAGCGCATTGCGCGACTGTCAATGGCCAGTTTGTTGTCCCCGTTGGCGGCCAGATGTTGTTCCCGTTGGCGGCCATTTAGGGCTCCCCGACGGCGGCCAGATGGTTCCCCG
>NZ_KB905453.1 GCF_000379465.1 Sciscionella marina DSM 45152 | reverse complement strand
TGGCCGCCGGAATCTGGCACAACTGGACCACTGATGCCATCAACAAACGGTCACTGACCGCCTACGACCACTGACCAAGGAATCAATCATCTAGTAGGCGTGGTCCCCGGCGGCGGGGACGTTCGTGAGTGGTTGTGTTGGCCAGAACCAACACAACCACTCACGAGCCGGTGCTCGTGCTGGTCAGGGCGGTTTTCTTGGGAGCGGCGCCGAGCAGCACCACGGTGACCGCCCCGGCGAGCATGCAGGCGCCGACCACCCACATCCCGGCGTTCTGTGTTCCGGTGAGGTCGCGCAGCCAGCCGGTGATGTACGGGGCGGCGAATCCGCTGATGTTGCCGAGTGAGTTGATCAGCGCGAGCCCGGCGGCGGCCGCGGTTCCGGTGAGGAATTCCGAGGGGAGCGCCCAGAAGGTGGGCAGCGCGGCGCAGACCCCGACGGCGCACACGGTCACCGCGATCATGGTGGCCAGCGGGCTGCCGAGGTACAGCGCGACGGGGATGGCCAGCCCGCCGAGCACCACGGGGATCGCGACATGCCACACGCGTTCGCCGGAGCGGTCGCCGTGCCGCGCCCAGGGGACCATGAGCAGTGCGCCGAACACATAGGGGACGGCGGTGATGAGGCCGGTCTGGATGGTCGAGTACGAGGTGGCGTACTGCTCGGCGAACCCCTTCACGATCGTGGGCAGGAAGAAACCGAGAGCGTAGAGGCCGTAGGCGATGCCGAAGTAGACGAAGGCGAGTGCGATGATCCGAGGATGGGTCAGTGCTCTGCGAAGTGACCACTGATGCCGATTGTGAACACTGTTCTGTTCGGTGAGCAGTGTTCCGGAAAGCCACTCCCGCTCCTGCGCGGAGAGCCAGCGCGCCTGCTCCGGCCGATCGGTGAGGCAGAACCAGGTCACGACGGCGAGCAGCAGGGCGGGCACCCCTTCGACGAGGAACATGACTCGCCAGCCGGTGAGCCCGAGCCACCCGTCCAGCCCCTGGATGATCAGCGAGGACAGGGTGGAGCCGAGCACCGTGGAGATCGGCACCGCGGCCATGAACAGCGCGACCATCCTTGCCCGGTACGCGGCGGGGAACCAGTAGGTCAGGTACAGGATCACCCCGGGGAAGAAGCCCGCCTCGGCGATACCGAGCAGAAACCGCAGGATGACCAGCGTCGTCTGATTCGGCACGAATGCGATCACGCACACGAGCACGCCCCAGCTCGCCATGATCCTGGCCAGCCAGCGTCGTGCCCCGAACCGCTGCAGCAGCAGGTTCGACGGGACCTCGAGCACCAGATAGCCGAGGAAGAAGATGCCCGAGGCGAGCCCGAACACGGTCGCGCTCATCCCGAGTTCATCGGTCATCCCGTTCGGCCCGGCGAACCCGATGTTCACCCGGTCCACGTAGTTGACGAGGTACAACAGGCACAACAGGGGCACGATCCGGCGCACGACCTTGCGCATCACGGCGCGCTGCACCATCGGAGGTTTGTCCACGCTGGCACTCTAGAGTCGGGAACATGCAACGACCAGTCGCCGTCATCACCGGAGCGTCCCGTGGCATCGGCGCCGCGACCGCGCGGGCGCTCGGCTCCACCCATCGGGCCGAACTGATCGGCAGGGACGCCGATGCGCTCGGTTCGGTCGCCGCCGAACTGCCCGATGCCGGAGTGCACGCCGGGGACATCGCCGAACCCGAGATCGCGGCCGAACTCGCCGCCCGGTTCCCGCGGGTGGACGTGCTCGTGCACTCCGCCGGGGTCGCGGAGATCCTTCCACTCGCGCAGACCTCCTATGCGAGCTGGGAACGCACGATGCGGGTGAACGTGCTCGCGGTCGCCGAGTTCACCAGGCTGCTGCTGCCCACGCTGCGCGAGAACCACGCGGACGTCGTGCTGATCAACTCCGGGCAGGGCCGGAACGCGAGCCCGGAGTGGGGCGCCTACGCGGCGAGCAAGTTCGCCCTGCGCGCCTACGCCGATGTGCTCCGCACCGAGGAACCCGCGCTGCGCGTGACGACGGTGTACCCGGGCCGGACGGCGACCGAGATGCAGCGCGGGGTACGCGCCGCCGAGGGCCGGGATTTCGAACCGGAGCAGTACCTGCGCCCCGAATCGGTCGCCGATGCGGTGCGTACCGCGGTGACCGCCGGAGCGGACGCGGCCATTCCGGAGATCGTGATCCGGCCGAACCGGTGACCATCGAGGGCTATCGCACCATCGCGGCCGAGGGCACGCACGAGATCGAGGAACGCCGGTCCCGGTTCATCGCCGCGCTCGCCCCGGTCGAGGACGAGGAGCAGGCGCGCGCCTTCATCGCCCGGCGGCGCAGGGCGGAACCGAACGCCCGGCACCACTGCCACGCCTTCGTGATCGGTGTTCCACAACGAGAACAGCGTTCCAGTGATGACGGGGAACCGGCGGGCACGGCCGGGGTGCCGATCCTCGAGGTGCTGCTGCGCGCCGAACTCACCGCAACCGTCGCCGTGGTGAGCCGGTACTTCGGCGGGATCAAACTCGGCGCGGGCGGGCTCGTGCGCGCCTACGGGGGTGCGGTGGCCGCTGCCGTCGAGGCGGTCGGCACCGTCTGGCGCAGGCGCCTCGAGCTGATCGTGGTCACCGTGGACCACGCCCTTGCCGGGAAACTCGAACACGACCTGCGCCAGTCCGGGTACGCGGTGCGGGAGACCAGCTACGGCCGCGATGCCGAGATCGAGGTCGGTGTTCCGGTCGCGGAGCGGCCCCGGTTCGAGGCCTGGCTCGCCGAACTCACCGCCGGCGCGGCGCGTACCACCACCCTCGGCGAGGCCTGGGTCTAGATGGTTGATTCCGTGAAGGTTGTGTGAGGCAGGTTGGTGTTACTGGGAGGGAGGAGGGTGTTCATGATCAATGTGTGACGAAAGAACTGAA
>NZ_KB905452.1 GCF_000379465.1 Sciscionella marina DSM 45152 | reverse complement strand
CGACACGACCATCACCGACTGGCGCTACCGAATCACCTGGGAACCCATCACCGAACCCACCCCCACAACACTGACCGGCACCTGGCTGCTCGTGGCCGATCCCCGGCGGTCGACACGCGAATGTGTGGACGCCCTGTCGGAACACGGTGCCCGGGTCTTACTTGTCGAAACGACCGAGGTCGACCGGGTGGCGCTGGCAAAGGCACTACCGACCGAGGTTGATGACCTCGCGGGCGTTGTGGCCCTGCCCGCGGCCGGGGACACTCCGGTACCCGGACATCCGGTCGTTCCGTGTGGCGTGGCTGCCATCCTCGGGCTCGTGCAGGCGCTCGGAGACCTGGGCATCACCGTACCGCTGTGGGTGCTGACCGCCGGCGCCGTCGCGACCGCGCCGGGCGAGCCGGTGACCGATCCAGCGCTGGCGCAGGTTTGGGGTCTTGGCCGGGTCATGGGTTTGGAGTTCCCCGATCGTTGGGGTGGCTTGATCGACCTGCCGTCCACTTGGGACGCGCGGGTCGCGGCCCGGCTGTGCGGAACGCTCGCCGGTAGTGGTGAGGATCAGATCGCCATCCGTGCGGCCGGCTCGTTCGGCCGACGCCTTGTCCGCGCTCCGCATTCCGGTGTCACCCGCAGCTGGACGCCGCGCGGCAGTGTTCTGGTCACCGGTGGCACCGGCGGAATCGGCGGTCACGTGGACCGCTGGCTCGCCGAACGCGGTGTACCGGGGCTGGTTCTCACCAGCCGCACCGGTCCCGCGGCCGATGGCGTCCCCGAGCTGGCCGCCGAACTGGCCGGACGGGGCACCGCCGTCGACGTCTATGCCTGCGACACCGTCGAACGCGGCCACGTGGCAGGTGTGCTGGATCGCATCCCCGATCTCACGGCGGTCGTGCACGCGGCCGGCATCGGCCAAACCACCCCGACCGGGGAGGTCACTCTTGCCGAGCACACTCATGTCGTCGCGGCCAAGACCGAGGGCGCGCGGTGGCTGGACGAACTGACCGCGCACCTCGACCTGGAGGCGTTCGTGCTGTTCTCCTCGATTTCCGCGACCTGGGGCAGCGCGCTACAACCCGCATACGCGGCGGCGAACGCTTTCCTCGACGCTCTCGCCGTCAACCGTCGCACCCGCGGTCAGGTAGCCACCTCGGTGGCCTGGGGTCTGTGGGACGGCGCGGGCATGGGCGGCGGAGCGGCCGGCGAGGAGTTCTCACGCCGTGGCCTGGGCATGATGGACCCGCAGCTCGCGATCGGTGCCCTCGCCAAGGCCGTCGACGCGGGCGAAGGGCTGCTCACCGTCGCCGATGTGGACTGGTCGAGGTTTGTCCCGACGTTCACCCTGCGCCGCCGCAGCCCGCTCATCGGGTCTATACCCGAGGCGTGCGCGGCGCTGACGGCCGGAACGGAAGACCCGGCCATCGGAGAGACTGGCGGTGAACTCGCCAAGAGGTTGGCTTCACTGGGCCGGGCAGAGCAGGACCGTGTGCTGATCGAGCTGGTCCGCACCGAGGCCGCGGCCGCCCTCGGGCACACCACCATGGCGGCGGTCGGGCCGGAACAGGTCTTCAAGGAACTCGGATTCGACTCGCTCACCGCCATCGAGCTGCGCAACCGGCTCAACGACGCCACCGGGCTCGCCCTGCCTGCGACACTCGTCTTCGACCATCCCAATCCGGTCGCACTGGCCGAGCTCCTCCGCACGGAACTGCTCGGTGAGGACGCACCGACGGGATTGGTCGAGGAATTGGACCGGTTCGAGGCGCTGCTGTCGGGTGCCGCCCCGGACGAGGACACGCACGAACTGATCGCGGCCCGGCTGCAACGGGTGCTGACCCAGTGGCGCGGCAATGGCGGTGCGGCCAAGGACAAGGCGGTCGCGGAACACATCGAGGCCGCGTCGGACGACGAGATGTTCGAGTTCATCCATAAGGAACTCGGCCGGTCCGAGTGAGCTGACCAGACATTCCCGAGATCGACGGCAAAAGAGGTTGCGGTGGCTGACGAAGAGACCCTGCGCGATTATCTGAAGTGGACGATGACCAACCTCCACGAGGCGCGGCAGCAACTGCAGGACATCGACGAGAGCGCGCATGAGCCGATCGCGGTGGTCGGTGTGGGGTGCCGGTTGCCGGGCGGGGTGTGTGGTCCGAAGGATTTGTGGGATCTAGTGTCCGCGGGCACGGATGCGGTTTCGGGGTTTCCGACCGATCGTGGTTGGGACAGCGATGGTTCGGACTATGCGCGTCAGGGTGGTTTTGTTTATGACGCGACTGAGTTCGATGCGGGGTTTTTCGGTATTTCTCCGCGTGAGGCGTTGGCGATGGATCCGCAGCAGCGGTTGTTGCTGGAGGTTTCCTGGGAGGCGCTGGAACGGTCCGGTATTGATCCGGTGCGGTTGAGGGGCTCCAGGACCGGGGTGTACGCGGGAGCGGCGACTTCAGGGTATGCCGCCGGTTTCGCGGGCGCCGGGACCGGTGCTGAGGGTTATTTGATGACTGGGAATGCGGGGAGTGTTATTTCTGGTCGTGTTGCTTATGCCCTTGGTTTGGAGGGGCCTGCGGTGACGGTGGATACGGCGTGTTCGTCGTCGTTGGTGGCGTTGCATTTGGCGGTGCAGGCGTTGCGTGGTCGTGAGTGTGGTTTGGCTTTGGTTGGTGGGGTGACGGTGATGGCTTCGCCGGGGACGTTTGCGGAGTTTTCTCGTCAGGGAGGGTTGGCTGGAGATGGTCGGTGTAGGTCGTTTTCGGCTGATGCTGATGGGACGGGGTGGTCTGAGGGTGCCGGGGTACTTGTGGTCGAGCGGTTATCGGATGCTCGTCGTTGTGGGCATCGGGTGTTGGCTGTTGTCACGGGGTCGGCGGTTAATCAGGATGGTGAATCGAATGGGCTGACCGCTCCGAACGGACCCGCACAGCGGCAGGTTATCCGCGCCGCCCTCGATGGAGCTCGCCTCTCCGCCGCCGACGTGGATGTTGTTGAGGCGCACGGGACGGGTACGTCGTTGGGTGATCCGATCGAGGCGCAGGCGTTGTTGGCGACGTATGGTCAGGATCGGGATCGTCCGTTGTGGTTGGGTTCGTTGAA
>NZ_KB905451.1 GCF_000379465.1 Sciscionella marina DSM 45152 | reverse complement strand
TTCAACGAACCCAACCACAACGGACGATCCCGATCCTGACCATACGTCGCCAACAACGCCTGCGCCTCGATCGGATCACCCAACGACGTACCCGTACCGTGCGCCTCAACCGCATCTATGTCCACAGTGGACAGTCGAGCGTCAGCCAGCGCCGCACGAATGACCCGCTGCTGCGACGGACCGTTCGGCGCGGATAACCCGTTCGAGGCGCCATCCTGATTCGTCGCACTTCCTCGCACCACCGCAAGGATCCGATGTCCGTGACGCTCGGCGTCCGACAGTCGCTCCAGCACGATTATGCCCGCGCCCTCGCCCCAGCCGATACCGTCGGCGGACGCGGCGAACGCCTTGCAGCGGCCGTCGTCCGCCATGCCTTGCTGGCGGGAGAATTCGATGAACGAACCCGGTGTCGACAACACCGCGACCCCACCGGCCAGCGCCAGCGTGCACTCCCCGGAACGCAGTGCCCGCACCGCCTGATGCAGCGCCACCAACGATGACGAGCAGGCGGTGTCCACCGTCACTGCCGGCCCTTCCAGGCCAAGGGTATAGGAGACTCGGCCGGAAATGACGCTGATGGCGTTGCCGGTCAACAGGTATCCCTGGCCACCGGTGTCGTTACCGATCAGCGTGGACTCATAACCCGAGGATGACGCACCGACGAACACCCCGGTCGACGTTCCGCGCAGCGAGGCGGGGGCGATCCCGGCCCGTTCCACCGCTTCCCACGCGGTTTCCAGCAAAAGTCGCTGCTGTGGATCCATTGCCAGCGCCTCACGCGGGGAAATCCCGAAGAACCCGGCGTCGAACCCGGCCGCATCCCGAACGAAACCACCCTGGCGGGCATACCCGGACTCATCGCCGGTGATGTCCCAGCCGCGGTCGGTGGGGAATGCCGAGATCGCATCGGTTGCCGTGTCGACCAGATCCCAGAGCTGGTCCGGGCCGTGCACCCCACCGGGATAACGGCATCCCATGCCGACGATGGCGATCGGTTCGTGTTCACCGGACTCGAGCTGCTTCACACGTTCCCGGCTCTGGTACAGCTCGGCGGCCAGTTTCTTCAGGGTGCCAAGCAGTCGCTGATCATCCGCCATGAGTGATCCTCCTCGACTCCGGTACTTCCCTGGTCGTCTCGCTGCACATCACGACATCCCGAGTTCGTTGTTGATGAAGTCCAGGACCTCTTCGGCCCCTGCGGACTCAAGCCGCCCGGTCACCGTCTCCTCCGGCGCCGTACGGTCGCGGTCGCCGCCCAGCCATTTGGACAGCACGGTGCGCAGCCGAACGGTGATCGCCGGACGCCGCTCGCTGTCTTCGGGGACAGCGGCGAGGGCTGCTTCCAGCCGATCCAGATCGCCGAACACCGGCTCGCTGTTTTCTCCGGCCTCGCCGAAAATTGCGGCCCGCAGGTGCGTGGCAAGCACGGCCGAGTTCGGGTAGTCGAAGACCAGCGTGGTCGGCAGCGCGCACCCGGTAGCGGTGACGAGCCGATTGCGCAGGTCTACGGCGGTGAGTGAGTCGAACCCGAGTTCCCGGAAGGCCCGTCCCGGTTCCAGGGCATCGGCGTTGGCGTGTCCGAGAACGGCGGCTGCCTCGGCCCGGACCAGGTCGGTGAGCACCCGTTCCTGCTCCGCACTGGGCAGCCCGGCAAGCCGCAAAGCCAGATCGGGCTCAGTGTCGCCGTCGATCCCGGTGCCCGACCGGTTCGCTTCGGGTAGCGCCGCGAACATCGGGCTCGGACGGCGCAGGGTGAACATCGGGGCGAACGTGTCCCAGTCGATATCGGCGATCGTGACCGCGTCCTCGCCACCGTCGAGCACCTGACCGAGGGCGCGCACCGCCAGCTGGGGATCCATCACCCGCAGGCCATAGCGGCGCAACTGCTCGCCGATATCCCCGGCGCCGAGTCCGCCGCCGCCCCACAGACCCCAGGCGACCGAGGTGGCGGCCAGACCGCGGGCGCGGCGGTTATCGGCGAGCGCGTCGAGGTAGGCATTACCCGCGGCGTAACCGGCCTGCAGTCCGCTACCCCAGGTCGCGGCACCAGAGGAGAACAGTACGAAGGCGTCCAGGTCGAGGTCGCCGGTCAGTTCATCGAGCCAGCGGGCACCGGAGGCCTTGGCCTGGGTCACCTCGGCCAGATCGGCAACGGTGATATCGGCCACCGAGCCACCCCGGCCGACGCCGGCCGCATGCAGCACTGTGGACAGTGCGGGGCCGGTCGCGGCAACGCGGTCCAGCAGTCCGGCGACCTGGGCACGCTCGGCGGTGTCGCAGGCGATCATCTCGACGGTGGTGCCGCGGTGGGCCAAGTCGGCGGCCAGTACCGGGACCCCGTCGGCGCCGGCACCGGAGCGGCTGGTCAGCACGACCCGGTCGGCGGTGCGTCCCGCCAGCCAGCGACCGACGTGTCCACCGACGGCGCCGGTTCCACCGGTGACGAGGACGGTGCCGCGCGGCGTCCACGGAGCGGTGGTGTGCGGCTGAGGCGCGCGGACCAAGCGACGGGCCAGGATTCCCGCCTGCCGCAGCGCAACCTGATCCTCCTCGTTCCCGGCGAGGACCGCACACAATCGGACGGCGATACGGTCGTCCCAGGCCTCAGGCAGGTCAACCAGACCGCCCCAGCGGTCGGGGTGCTCCAAACCGACCACCCGACCCAGACCCCAGGTTTCTGCCTGTTCCGGGCTTGCCGGTACATCCCCTTGTGCCGTGGCTACCGCGCCGCGGGTCAGTACCCACAGCGGTGCGGTGACCTCCGTGTCGGCGAAGGCCTGCACCAACCGCAGGGTCGCGGCGACACCGCGCGGGATGACCGGGAAGTCCGGGTCGGCGGTGTCGTCGAGAGCCAGCAGGGACACCACACCAGCGAGGTCCTCGACACCGGTGGACAGGGTGGCGAGCGTTTCCCGATCGCCGCCACCCGCGACGCCGATGACCTGGGCGCCATGTTCGGTCAGCGCCTGTTCGACCCGTGCGCGCTCGGCTGGGTTTCCGCCAACCACGAGCCAGGTGCCGGAGAGTGTGACCGATCCTGGTTCGGTGACCGGTGTCCAGGTGATCCGGTAGCGCCAGTCGGCCACGACCGAT
>NZ_KB905450.1 GCF_000379465.1 Sciscionella marina DSM 45152 | reverse complement strand
ACCCACATCCACCGGATCAAGAGCCGAATCAGCAAGCACATGCTCACGCAACCGACCCGCCTGGGCAGCCAGTCCACCCGCGCCCCGCGCGGAAAACGGCCACGCGGTGGCCCGGGGCAGCACGACCGGGACAAGTTTCTCCCCTGGCTCATCCGCGACCGACGGGGCTTCCTCGAGAATCACGTGCGCGTTGGTGCCACTGATACCGAACGCTGAAATCCCGGCCCGACGCGGACGCTCGTCGGCAGGCCACGACACCGGTTCGTTGAGCAGCCGCACATTGCCTGTCGACCAATCCACGTGCGGCGAGGGCTCGTCCGCGTGCAGTGTCGGCGGCAGTTGGCCGTGCCGCAGCGCCAGCACCATCTTGATCACACCGGCCACACCAGCCGCGGTCTGCGTGTGCCCGAGGTTGGACTTCACCGAACCCAGCCACAGTGGACAGTCCCGATCCTGACCGTAAGTGCCGAGCAGCGCTTGCGCCTCGATCGGATCACCCAGTTCCGTACCTGTCCCGTGCGCCTCCACAGCGTCCACATCGGACACCGAAAGGCCGGCGTCCGCCAGTGCGGCACGAATAACCCTTTGCTGAGAAGGCCCATTCGGCGCGGACAGTCCGTTGGAGGCGCCGTCCTGGTTGACCGCACTCCCCCGGACGACGGCCAGCACCCGGTGACCGTGGCGTCGGGCGTCGGAGAGGCGTTCGACGGCCAGCATGCCCGCCCCCTCGGCCCAGCCGGTTCCGTCGGCATCGGCGGAGAACGCCTTGCACCGGCCGTCCGAGGCCAAACCCTGCTGTTTGGCGAACTCGGCGAACGCGCCCGGGGTGGCCATCACGGCGACACCGCCGACCAGCGCCAGCGTGCACTCCCCGGAACGCAGTGCCCGCGCCGCCAGATGTAGGGCGACCAGGGAGGACGAGCATGCGGTGTCGATGGTCACCGCCGGGCCCTCCAGTCCGAGGGTGTAGGCGAGACGACCGGAGATGACGCTGCCCGCGTTGCCGGTCAGCAGGTAGCCCTCGGCGCCGGGCGCACCGTCCAGGGTTTCGCTGTAGCCCGAGGAGGATGCGCCCGCGAAAACGCCGGTCGACGTGCCGCGCAGCGAGACGGGTTCGATGCCGGAGTGTTCAAGGGCTTCCCAGGCGGTCTCTAACAACAGCCGCTGCTGCGGGTCCATGGCCAAAGCCTCACGCGGAGAGATCCCGAAGAACCCGGCGTCGAACTCGTCCGCGTCATACACGAACCCGCCCTGACGCGCGTAGGGCGAATCGATTTCCTGGACATCCCAGCCGCGGTCGGTGGGGAACCCCGAGATGGTGTCGGTGCCGGAAGACAGGATGTCCCAGAGCTGCCCGGGATTGGCGACGCCACCGGGATAGCGGCAGCCCATCCCGACGATGGCGATCGGCTCGTCGTCCACTTCCGTCGGGCCGCTTCTCGGCGCCGGAATGCCTTCGGCACCGAGGAGTTCGCCATGCAAATGGTCAGCGAGCGCAACCGGGGTCGGGTGGTCGAACACGAGCGTGGCGGGCAATCGCAGGCCTGTCGCGGTTGCGAGCTGGTCGCGCAATTCGACCGAGGTGAGCGAGTCGACGCCGAGGTCGCGGAATGCCCGGCTCGGTTCTACGGCGGCCGCGGTGGCGTGACCGAGCACGGCGGCGGCCGCGGTACGGACCAGACCGATCAGCTCCCGATCCTGCTCGGTCCGGGACAGAGCCGAGAGTCGTCGGGCGAGCTCAGTGTCGACGGTTCGCGGTTCGTCGGAGGTGGTGGCGAGCGCCTGTTCCACCTCGGGCAGGCCAGCGAGGAGGGGACTCGGGCGGCGCAGCGTGAACATCGGAGCGAAGTGCGCCCAGTCGACGTCGGCGACGGTGATGGCGTGTTCGCCGCCGTCGAGGATCTGGGCGAGCGCGCGAACGGCCCGGTCCGGGGCCATGGCTCGCAAACCGTGGCGGCGTAGCTGGTCGCCGGCGACACCGGTGCCCATACCGCCGCCATCCCACAGTCCCCAGGCGATCGAGGTGGCGGCCAGTCCACGGGCGCGGCGGTCGGCAGCGAGGGCATCGAGGAAGGCGTTGCCCGCGGCATAGGCGGGTTGCAGGCCGCTGCCCCAGGTCGCGGAGATGGAGGAAAAGACGATGAACGCATCCAGGTCGCGGTCCGCGGTCAGCTCGTCGAGCCAGCGCGCCCCTGCGACCTTGGCCTCGGTGACGGCCGCGTATTCGGCCACGGTGGCTTCCGGAAGGGGCGTCCCCTGGCCGGTTCCTGCGGCATGTACGACGGCGGTCAGTTCGGGGGTGTGGTCGATCAGTCCGGCGACCTCGGCGCGTCGGCCGATATCGCAGGCGAGGACTTCGACCGCCGTGCCCGATCCAGCCAGCTCGGCGGCCAGCGCCACGACTCCGTCGGCTGCTGGACCGGACCGGCTGGTGAGCACGAGGTGCGGGGTGCCCCGCTCGACCAGCCAATGGCTGACGTGTCGGGCAATGCCCCCAGTGCCACCGGTGACAAGCACACTGCCGCGCGGCCGCCACGGGGTGCGGGTGCCGGACGGGGCGGCGGCGTGAACCAGTCGCCGCGCGCGGATCCCGGAAGGCCGCAGCGCGAGCTGGTCCTCGCCGAGGTCCGCGAGCACCGCACACAGTCGCGCAGCGGCGCGGTCATCGAGGGTTTCGGGCAGGTCGATCAGGCCGCCCCAGCGGTCCGGGTGTTCCAGGCCAATGGTCCGGCCGAGGCCCCACGCCTGCGCCTGGTGGGGACGGGGCAGCGGCTCGGCAGGGGCGGTGGCGACCGCGCCCCTGGTGAGCACCCACAGTGGGGCCGTGATCTCGGCATCGCCGAGTGCCTGTGCAAGGGTCATCGTGGCGGCCACGCCGCGCGGTACCACCGGGAATTCCGGGTGCGGTGTCTCGTCGAGTGCCAGGACGGAGACGACGCCCGCGAGATCGTCGGTCGGCAGCGCGGCGACCAGGTCCGCGCGGTCGAGGCCGTCGGTGTCCAGGGTGGTGACGTGTGCGCCGCGCTCGATCAGCGCCGCGCCGACTTCCACCGACTCGCCCACGAGCAGCCAGGTGCCGGTCAGTGTTGTGGGGGTGGGTTCGGTGATGGGTTCCCAGGTGATTCGGTAGCGCCAGTCGGTGATGGTCGTGTCG
>NZ_KB905449.1 GCF_000379465.1 Sciscionella marina DSM 45152 | reverse complement strand
GACACATCGCCCGGACCCAACCGGCAGTAGTGCTCGCCGTCGTGCACGACCTCACCCTCGCCGCGCGTATCGCCGACCATGTCGTCGCGCTCGCCAACGGAGACATCTACGCCACCGGTGCTCCGGCCGAGGTCATCACGACCGGCCTGCTCGAAGACGTCTACTACGTCACCGGCTCCGTGCACACCGCCGACGACGGCACGCTCGCCGTCGCGGCCACCGACAGCCTATGACCGGACCCCGGTCGGAATTCGCCTCCGGGCACACGAGCTCTCCTAGACTGCCCGAGCATGGCAACCACGGCCGCCAGAGCGGGGGCAATCCCGGTCACTCCGACATTGCTGATCAGCATCGGGGTGTTGCTGTTGATCGCCACCGGAGTCGTCGCCTTCGGCCGATACGCGTCCTGGCGGGCGGTCCTGACCGCCGGGGTTCGCGCGGTCGCCCAGCTACTGGTTGTATCGCTGTTGATCACCCAGATCGTCCGGGTCGAGGCGTTGACAGGACTGTTCGTCTTCGTGATGTTCGCGATCGCGGCGCGAACATCGGGCAGGCGCATCACCGCCGATCACACGTGGTGGCGAGCGGGCCTATCGATTGCTGCCGGTGTCGGTCCGGTTGTTGCCGTGATACTTGCCAGCGGTGCGGTCCCCATGACCGGGTTGGTCCTCATCCCGCTGGTGGGGCAACTGATCGGTGGCGCGCTGACCGCGACCTCGATCGCCGGTCGGCGGCTACTCGACGAGCTCGAGCAACGCCACGGTGAGGTCGAAGCGGCCTTGTCGCTGGGGCTCACCGACACCGAGGCGCGTTTGGAGATCGCCCGCCCGGTAGCGAGCGCGGCGCTGTCTCCCGCGCTGGACCAAACCCGGACTGTGGGCACCGTGACCTTACCGGGCGCGTTCGTGGGCATGCTGCTCGGCGGAGCCACACCCATCCAGGCCGGCGCTGTTCAACTATTCGTCTTGATTGGCTTGCTCGCGGTGGAAGCCATCGCCATCCAGACCACCCTGATCATCGTGGCACGCGGTCACCTCACCAGAACCGTCACGACCACCAGTCGCCCCGTCCTCTGGCTGCTGCACAATCGGCGAATCCCTAAAGAAAAGCCAACCGACGACAACAAGTAGCAATCCACTTACCTACCGCTCAGACCGTCAAGTCGGTTCTGCGCAGTTGCGGCGAATAAACTCCAACCTCCTATCAGATAGGTTAGCCTAACCATTCATTGCTGAGGAACCATTCGAGGAGTCGCAGTGTGGGCTGATGCGGTGCCGAATCTGCTCATCGGTTTGCGGGACGGCCTCGAAGCCGGCCTGGTGATCAGCCTGTTGCTTGCAGCGGTACGCAGGGTCGGCCAGGAACAGACGGAGCGGGTTCGACCCGCGACGGCACCGATTTGGGTCGGGGTTATCGCGGCGGCGATGCTGGCACTGAGCTTCGGTGCGGTACTGACTTTCTACAGCTCGGTGCTATCCACCTCGACACAGGACGTCATTAGTGGAGTGCTGAGTATCGTGGCGGTCGGTCTGGTCACGTGGATGATCTTCTGGATGCGCCAAACCGCTGCCTCGCCCTCCGGTGAGATCCGCGCGAGAATCACCAGCGCGGTCGGTATCAGCGCCGCTGCTTTGGCGTTGACCGCGTTTTTGTCGGTTGGGCGCGAGGGCCTGGAAATGGCACTGTTTCTCTGGACAGCCGCCCAGGCGCTCGGGGAGACCGTGGCGCCGGCGATCGGTACGTTGATCGGTCTGGTCGCGGCAGTCGTATTGTGTGTCCTGCTGTACCGCTCGGCGATCCGTATCCGGCTCGGTGTGTTCTTCAACCGCACCGCCGTGCTCCTGGTGATCATCGCCGCGGGGGTCTTCGCCTACGGACTGCGCGATCTCCAAGATGCCGGAGTTCTTCCCGGTCATACTTGGATCGCGTTCGATCTCTCGGCGCACGTGGATCCATCCTCCTGGTGGGTGTCCATCATCACCGGGGTCACCGCGCTGTCTCCGACGATGACCTGGCTGCAGGCGGTCGCCTACGTTGTCTACTTGGGCACCGTGCTGGTGTTACTCGCCCGGGCGAAGCAGCTGCCGACCAGGCGTGGCGAACCGCAGGCCAGTACGAGACGCGAGCGCACCACGCACTGGAGCCGGGTAACCGTGTTAATCGCGGTGATCAGCGCGCTGGTGCTGCCGCCTGCTGCGGCGGCGTCGGTGATTCTGATCGGTGAACACGAGACCATCGGTGCCCAACGCATCGAAGTCACCGCGAACTCCTGTGCTGCGGGTTTCCGGCAAGCCCATTCAGGCGGTCAGACCTACACGGTGGACAACAAATCCGGCCATACCGCAGAGGTCAACCTCGTCCAGTCAGCCAATGAAGGCATCGTGGCCGAAATCGAGACCCTGGGCCCAGCTACCCAGCAAAGCTTGCCCGTGCAGTTGAGCAACGGTGACTACCAGTGGCGGTGTCTGCTCTCCGGGCGCCCGACAACCGTCTCACCGGTCGCACACATAACCGGTGGCGCTGCAGCCGGACCACCACCGGTGAAACTGCTCGACATTCGAGAACTCGATCCCGCCGTTGCGCAATACCGCAGCTATGTCGCCGGTCAACTGGCTATCCTCGACCAGCAGGTGGCCCAACTGCGCAACGATCTCGACGCCGGCGACCTGCTCCGGGCCCGTACTGACTGGCTACCCGCCCAACTAACCTGGGAACGGGTGGGCGGCGGCATACGGCAGTTTCGGCGACACCGCCGACGCGATCGACGGCCTGCCACAAGGACTGCCTGGTGGAGTCAACGATCCGGCGTTCACCGGGCTACACCGCATCGAATACGGCCTCTGGCACGACCAACAAGCCCGGGTACTGCGGCCACTCGCGGGGAAACTGACCGGCGATGTGCAGCATCTGCGCGATACACTCACACAAGTCACGGTCGATCCTACGGGTCTGCTGCAAGATCAGGTGACAGTTTTTAGGCCGCCTGGTTGGCGGTTTGGGACATGATGATGTCGTATTCGGTGGGAGTCAATTTTCCGAGTGCGTTCTGCCGTCGGTGTCGGTGGTAGGTGCGTTCGATCCAGGTGACGATCGCGATCCGCAGTTCGTCTTGGGTGGTCCAGCGGCGGCGGTTGAGGACGTTCTTTTGTAGCAGCGAGAAGAAGCTCTCCATAGCGGCGTTGTCGCCCGCTGAACCGACCTGGCCCATCGATCCGACCAGGCCGTGCCGGTGCAGTGCGGCGGTAAATTTCCGGCTCCGAAATTGCGATCCCCGGTCGCTGTGAACCACGCAGCCAGCGACGTGGCCACGCCGCGCGATCGCCGTCTCCAGCGCTGCTACGGCCAGTCGGGACTTCATGCGGTCGCTGATCGCATAGCCGACGATCCGGTTGGAGTAGGCGTCCTTGATCGCGCAAACGTACAACTTCCCCTCATCGGCTTGAGTTCTAACCGTCGTCGCAACGTTGGTCTTGTGTTGAGGTTACCAGTTGGGTGAATCGTTCGGTTGGTGTGTCCCAGTTCAGGCATTTT
>NZ_KB905448.1 GCF_000379465.1 Sciscionella marina DSM 45152 | reverse complement strand
GTCGCGGTGGACTGGTCCGCGGTGCTCAAGCCCGGGGCGACCGTGGATCTGCCGACCTACGCCTTCCAACGGCAGCGATACTGGCCCGAACCGGTGGCTGCCCCCGCTTCCGCGGACGGAGACTTCTGGGCGGCGGTGGAAAGCGGCGATGTTCAGGGTCTCGCCGAGGCCCTCGGCGTCGATGACAACACGCTCGGCGAGGTCCTGCCTGCTTTGGCGTCCTGGCGGCGTAATGAGCACTCGGCTGTTGCGGATTGGCGTTATCGCGTCGATTGGGTTCCGGTGTCTGGTGACGAGGCGGTGGTGTTGTCTGGTACGTGGTTGGTGGTCGGTGATGCCCGGCTTGCCGAGCGCGAGTGGGTGGAGCGGGCGTTGACTGAACGGGGTGCGCGTGTTCTGAATGTTGATCCCGATGAGTTTGGTCGGGTGCCGGTTGAGGGTGTCTCTGGTGTGGTTTCGTTGTTGGCCCTGGACGAGGCGTCGAGTTCGGAATTTCCTGCGGCGTCTCGGGGTTTTGCTGGAACTTTTGAGCTTGTTCGGGCGCTTGGTGTGGCGGAGGCTGGGGCACCGTTGTGGGTGTTGACGCGTGGTGGGGTTGCTCCGGGTGGTGGTGTGGGTAGTCCGGTGCAGGCGCAGGTGTGGGGTTTTGGTCGGGTTGCGGCGTTGGAGTTTCCGGATCGGTGGGGTGGTTTGGTCGATCTGCCGGATGTTTGGGATGAGCGTGCCGCTTCGCGGTTGTGTGCGGTTTTGGCTGGTGTGGGTGAGGATCAGGTTGCGTTGCGGTCGGCGGGAATTCTGGGGAGGCGACTTGTGCGCGCGTCTCGGCCAAGGAACACCGCCGAGTGGACTCCGCGTGGGAGCGTGTTGATTACCGGTGGTACTGGGTCGATCGGCGGACGGGTTGGTCGATGGTTGGCCGGGCGTGGTGCGTCGCGGGTGGTGTTGACGAGTCGGTCTGGCTCGGCGGCCGCGGGGGTGGCGTCGTTGGTTGCCGAGTTGGCTGGCCGTGGGACGGCGGTGGATGTGGTGGCCTGTGATATCGCTGAGCGTGCGCGGGTTGCTGGGTTGCTGGGGTGGATTGCCGGTGCTGGTACGGAGCTGTCGGCGGTGGTCCATGCTGCTGGTGTTGGTGAGGGTGGTCTTATCGCGGATACCAGTGTTGCTGATTTGTCGTCGGTCTTGGCAGCTAAGGCGGCGGGTGCTTGCTGGCTTGATCAGTTGACTGGCGAGTTGGATGCGTTTGTGGTGTTTTCCTCTGGTGCTGGGGTGTGGGGTAGTGCGGGTCTGGCTGGGTATGCGGCTGCTAATGCGTATCTTGATGCTGTTGTCGAGGCGCGTCGTGCTCGTGGGTTGGTTGGGACTTCGGTGGCGTGGGGTTTGTGGGGTGGGGGTGGCATGGTCGGTGGCGCCGCCGGAGAGCAGTTGAATCGTTCCGGTATGCGGGTGATGGATCCGGAATTGGGTATCCAGGCTTTGGGGCAGATTCTTGACGGTGGTGAGGGTGCGGTCGCGGTCGCCGACGTCGACTGGTCCACCTTCGCGCCAACCTTCACGTTGCGTCGCCCGAGTCCACTGATCGGGTCGATCCCGGAGGCCAACCAGGCGCTCGAGGGATCGGAGACGGGTTCTGCGGTCCCGGACACTGAACTGGGCCAGCGGCTCGTCGGCCTGTCCGGTGTCGAGCAGGGGCGGTTGCTGACCGATCTGGTGCGTGCCGAAGCGGCGGCGGTGCTCGGGCACTCGGGTACCGAGGCGGTGCATGCGGATCGGGCTTTCCGGGATCTGGGGTTCGATTCGCTGACCGCTGTGGAACTACGCAATCGGTTGTCTACGGTATCCGGGCTCAAACTGCCGTCCACGCTGATCTTCGACTACCCCAACGCCGAAACACTGGCCGAGTTCCTTCGCGGCGAGCTACTCGGTGTCCGCTCGGGCCCGGAGTCGATCGAACCGGTGCACAGCGCCGTGGCCGGAGAACCGCTGGCGATCGTCGGTATGAGCTGCCGGTACCCGGGTGGTGCCGCGAGTCCCGAGCAACTGTGGGACATTCTGTCCTCCGGTACCGACACGATCTCCGGTTTTCCCACCGACCGTGGCTGGGACCTCGTCGAGCAGAACTACGGCACCGAGGATGTCACCTCGGGCGCGGCCTATGTTCGTCAGGGTGGGTTCGTGTATGAAGCGGCGGAGTTCGATGCGGGGTTTTTCGGTATTTCTCCGCGTGAGGCGTTGGCGATGGATCCGCAGCAGCGGCTGTTGCTCGAGGTGTCGTGGGAGTCGCTCGAGCGGACGGGGCTGGATCCGACCTCGTTGAAGGGATCGAAAACGGGTGTCTTCGTGGGGGCGACCTACGCCGGGTATGGCATGGGACTCGCCGGGGGTGAGACGGGTTCTGAAGGGTATTTGTTGACGGGTGGGCTTACGGCGGTGATTTCTGGTCGGGTGTCGTACACCCTTGGCTTGGAGGGGCCGGCGGTGACGGTGGATACGGCGTGTTCGTCGTCGTTGGTGGCGTTGCATCAGGCGGTGCAGTCGTTGCGGGCGGGGGAGTGTTCTATGGCGTTGGCTGGTGGTGTGGCGGTGTTGTCTACGCCGGGTGCGTTCATGGAGTTTTCTCAGCAGGGTGGTATGGCCGCTGACGGGCGGTGCAAGGCGTTTTCTGATGATGCTGACGGCATCGGCTGGGGCGAAGGCGCGGGGATGATCGTGCTGGAACGTCTCTCCGATGCCCAGCGCCGTGGTCACCAGGTGTTGGCTGTGATCCGTGGTAGTGCGACCAACCAGGATGGCGCCTCGAATGGGCTTTCCGCGCCGAACGGTCCGTCGCAGCAGCGGGTCATCCGATCCGCGCTGGCTGACGCCCGACTGTCCACATCGGATATCGATGCCGTTGAAGCGCATGGCACGGGAACCACGTTGGGTGATCCGATCGAGGCGCAGGCGGTCCTTGCTACCTACGGTCAGGACCGTGACCGTCCCCTGTGGCTGGGGTCGGTGAAGTCCAACATCGGGCATGCGCAGACCGCGGCCGGTGTGGCTGGTGTGATCAAGATGGTGCTGGCGCTCCAGCATGGTGAGTTGCCCCGCACCCTGCACGCCGAGCAGCCGTCGAGCCATGTGGATTGGACCGCGGGCAACGTCGGGCTACTCACTGAACCGGTGGAGTGGACGGTGGTCGAACAGCCGCGCCGGGCCGGGATATCCGCGTTCGGTATCAGCGGCACCAACGCGCACATCATCCTCGAGGAAGCCCCCGAGCCCGCTGCACACGATGCGACGCCGCCGGTGGGCAAGCCGCGGGTACTCGACGTCGACAGCCCGGCCTGGCTCGTCTCGGGCACCTCGCGGGACGGCCTGGCGGCACAAGCCGGTCGGCTGCGCGAATTCGCCCTCGCCAAGCCGGATCTCGCCCCGGCGGATGTGTCCTGGTCGCTGGCCACCACCCGCACGGCGCTGGCGTATCGGGCCGTCGTCACCGGAAGCGACCTGGCCGCCGGTCTCGCTGCGGTGGCGACCGGGCAGCCCACTACCGGGGTGGTGACCGGGCTGGCGCAGCCGAGCGCGATCGGCCGCTCGGTGTTTGTGTTTGCGGGGCAGG
>NZ_KB905447.1 GCF_000379465.1 Sciscionella marina DSM 45152 | reverse complement strand
TCTTGGACCACACGATGATGTCCCACTTAGGGTGCTGCTCCTCGGTGAGCCATGGCCCTAGCTCCGGACGCCGGAAAGTGTGATACTTGTCCGCCGATACGTCTAGGTCCTGAAAGGTCCCTACGATGGCATGCCCTTGCTCGTCGGCCCACTCCTGGCCCGACTTCTGCTGTGCGATGTGCGAGACTTTCTCGTCTCCCTTGACGACGGACACTCGTGCGCCGACCAGGGCTCTTAGCTGGTTGCTCATGTCGGCATTGTAGCGTAATATGCCAGCAGATGACCGTCCCGATGCGCCCGATCGGGGTGTCGTGGACCGGCATGGTGGAGCCGTCACCGAAACCCCACACCAGGCGTTCGCTTCCGGTCGGCATGAGCTTGCGGTGCTTGCCGAGCAGTTCGCCGTCGGCGTCGAAGGTGAGCGCGGTGCAGTAGAGCGTGTCACCGCCGCGTTCGATCACCCCGATCACGAGCCGGCAACCGTGCCGTGCCGCGACCCGGCCGAGCCGCTCGGTCTCCGGCCCGGGCACGGTGATCGAGGACTCGGCGTACCGGCGGTACAGTTCCCGTCCCTGGGCGGAACGGGAACCGACCACCGCGCCGAAGCTCGCCCCACGCGGATAGCCGGAGACGAAGGCCTCGGGGAACACCAGCAGATCGACCGCACCGGCCTCGGTGGCGAGCCGCTCGACCTTGTCCAGCGTCGCCTCCAGATCGAAGGTCACCGGGGCGGCCTGGACGACGGCGGCACGGACCTTGTTCATGAACGGCTCTCCTCGGTTCGGTGATGGCATCAGTCAACCATACTGCGGCTCCGCTTTCACTGTGGATGTGTTGGCAGTACGGGACTTTCCACCGGTCTCCGGGTACCGGAGCACCCCGATCAGCGAGACGAGCGCGGTGGCGATGAGGTAGAACGCGGCACCGAGCTGCATACCGGTCCCGTTCACCACCGCGGTCAGGATCAGCGGGGTGGCCCCGCCGAACACGGAGACGCCGATGCTGTAGCTGATGGACATCCCGGTATAGCGCACCCTGGTCGGGAACATCTCGGCCATCGCGGTCGCCGAACTGCCGAGGCACACCGAGAGCGCGAGATTGAGCAGCAGGTACCCGGTGATGACCGAGGCCGTGGTGCCCGCGAGCACCAGGTAGTACACCGGAACCGCGAGCACCGCGATGGCGATGGAGCTGGAGATCAGGAACGGTTTGCGCCTGCCGATCCGGTCGGAGAACATCGCCCAGAACGGCACCGCGATCACCAGGGCAAGTGTCCCGATCAGGGTCGCGGCGAACACCAGGGACTGGGAGACACCGGCGCGCTGCACCAGGAACGCCGGCCAGAACCCGCTGATCATATAGGTGGCCGTGGTACCGACGATGCAGAAGCACACGATCTTGAGCACGGTGCGCCAGTGCTCGCGCAGCACGACCACGATCGGCGGGCTTGCCGGTTCGCGTTTTCCCGCCTCCTGCTTGAATTCCTGTGTCTCGTCCACCTTGAGCCGCAGATACAGACCGAGCAGGCCGAGTGGCAGGGTGAGCAGGAACGGCAACCGCCAGCCCCAGTCGTTCAGCGCCGCTCCGGACAACGTGGCGGTGAGGATCGTGCCGATGGCGGTGGCGATGACGGTCGCGGCGAACTGGGTGAACATCTGCCAGCTCCCGTAGAGCGCGCGCTTGTGTTCCGGCGCGTTCTCCACCATGAATGCGGTCGCCCCGCCGAATTCGCCACCGGTACAGAAACCCTGCACCACTCGCGCGATCACCAGCAGGATGGGCGCGGCAAGCCCGATCGTGTTCGCGGTGGGCAGTGCACCGATGACGAAGGTGGCCACCGAGATCCCGAGAATGGTGACCGCGAGGGTGCCCCGCCGCCCCATGCGATCGCCGAAATGACCGAAGACGACCGCGCCGAGCGGACGGAGCACGAACGAGACGCCGAATGCCGCGAACGTGAGCAGCAGTGAGGATTCGCCTTCTCCCGGAAAGAAGTTCAGCGCGATGGCCGCGGAGAAAATACCGTAGAGACCGAATTCGAAGAAATCGATGAAATTGCCGATGGACGCGGCGACCACGGTTTTCCGCCGCATCGCCGTCTCGGCCGCGGTACCCATCGGTTCCTCACTTCGCGGTACGGGTCAGGCCGAGCTGGGCATAGAGCGCGGCGCCGTCGGAGAGCACCCGGTCGTCGAACACCGCGAGCGGGGAATGGTTGTACGGCGCGGTTTCCGGGTCTCCCTCCGGCGGTATCGCGCCGAGCATCACGAAGCTGCCCGGCACCTCGCCGAGTACCCGGGAGAAGTCCTCCGAGCCGGCCAGCGGATCGGCGAGCACCCGATGGCGCTCGGTGCCGAACAGTTCCTCGATCACCTCGCCGGTGAAGGCGGTCTCCTCGGCATCGGTGACGGTGGGCGGATAGCCGGACTGGTAATCGATCTCCAGCCCGACCCGGTGGCTCACGGCGATCCCGCCGAGCACGGTGCGCACCCGCTCCTGCACTCGTTCGCGCGCGGTCTCGCTGAACGTGCGCACGGTGGCGTCGAACCGCGCGGTCTCCGGGATCACATTGCTCACCGCGCCCGCGTGCAGCGAGCCGACCGAGATGACCACGGGATCGAACACGTCGAACTGGCGGGTGATCATGCTCTGCAGCGCGGTGACCATCTCGCTGATCGCGGTGACCGGATCGGAGGTGAGCTGCGGGGCCGAACCGTGTCCTCCGCTGCCGTGCACCTCGACGTGCAGGGTGTCCGATGCGGACATGATGGTGCCCTTGCGGGTGGCGAACACCCCGTGCGGCAACCGCATGGAGGACACGTGCACGGCGTAGGCGGCATCGGTGTCCTTGCCGCCCGCGGAGAGCACGCCTTCCTCGAGCATCACCGAGGCCCCGTCGTAGCCTTCCTCGCCGGGCTGGAACATGAACACGATGTCCCCGGCGAGTTTGTCGCGCTGCCCGGCGAGCAGGTGCGCCGCCCCCAGCAGCATGGTGGTATGCAGATCGTGCCCGCAGGCGTGCATCCGGTTCTCCACGCGGGAGGTGTAGTCGAGCCCGGTGTTCTCCTGCACGGGCAGGGCATCCATGTCCCCGCGCAGCAACACGGTCGGTCCCTCTCCGGTGCCCCGCAGGGTCGCGGTGACCGAGGTGGTGCTGGTGCCGGTCCCGATTTCGAGCGGAAGCCCGTCCAGCGCGGTGAGCACCTTCTCCTGGGTTCTGGGGAGGTCGAGACCGATCTCGGGTTCGGTGTGCAGGGCATGCCGCCAGTGCACCAGTTGTTCTTGCATGGCCCGGGCATCTTGCAGTACCGACACGGATACCTCCTTGTAAACGTGACCACTCGCCTAGGTTCTGGGCAGCCGCCGGGGAGTGTGCGATAGTGCTCGCCGACACGGTGTGAATCGGGGATTTCGTGCAAGGTTCCGATGAAAGGACGACGAATCGTGCAACCGCAGCTGAGCGAGGATGACCTTGCGTTGCTGAACGCGTTACAGATCGCGCCGCGTGCCGGATGGGCCGAGCTCGCCAGGGTGCTCGGTTCGACGCCGGCGACACTCGCCGCCCGCTGGGAGCGCCTGCACTCGACGGGGACCGCATGGATCACGGTGTCCCCCAAGGCGATCGGGCAACGAGTGCAGAGCGCGATGCTGGAGATCGAGCTGGAGGGCGCACGCAAGGATGAGGCGATCGCCGCGCTGTGCCGGGATCCGCGGGCGGTCACCATCGAGGAGACCGCCTCCGGACGGGATCTCGTGGTCACCACCTTCGCCAGGGAACAGGCGGCGCTGGCGGCGTTCGTGCTGGACGATCTGCCCCGGATCTCCGGTGTGCGGCGGGTGGCGATGCACCTGATCACCGCGGTGCACCGGGAAGGAGGGGACTGGCGGCTCGACGCCCTCGACCGGGGCCAGCAGTCCGCCCTGCTCGCCACGGCCCGGCCCGGGGAACCGAGGAACCACATCCCGGAGGGCTATCTGCCGGTCGTCGACGCCCTCGCGCGTGACGGGCGGGCCAGCGCGGCCCAGATCGCACGGCGCACCGGACGTAATCCCGCGACCGTACGCCGCCAGGTCACCCGGCTCATCGAATCGGATGTGCTCGCTTTCCGGTGCGAGGTAGCCCAGCTGCGGTCCCGTTGGGCGATCGTCTACACCTGGTTCGCCAGGGTCCCGATGAGCGCGATGGAACGCACCGTGCGAGCGCTGGCCACGCTCCCCGAACTGCGGCTGTGCATTTCGATCTCCGGGAAGGCGAACCTGGTGTTCGCGGTGTGGGCGCGTTCTCCCGGTGACCTGATGCGACTCGAACACCGGATGAACGAGAAGCTGCCCTGGCTGACGCTGCTCGAATCGGTACAGACCCTGCGCATGCCCAAGCGAATGGGCTGGTTGCTGGACGGCTACGGGCGCAGCCGCGGCGAGTTCGTCGAACCGGCCGCGGTGCACGCGGCGGTCGGCTGATCACCCACGAACCACACCCGGTGCTCCGCCGAGTGCCGTCTCGAAGGCGTGCGCGGCGCGCAGCACCGCCGCCTCCGCCCGGTGCGGGCCGATCACCTGCAGTCCGATCGGCAGCCCGCCCTCGGTGAATCCCGCGGGCAGGGAGAGGGCGGGGCACCCGGTCGCGGAGATCAGATAGGCCGAGCGCATCCATTCGAGGTAGTCGTGCATGGCCTGCCCGGCGACCTCGGCCGGGTACTCGAGCTCCGCGGGGAACGGCGGGACCTGGCTGACCGGTGCGAGCAGGATGTCGTAGCGGGTGAAGAACTCCCACACCCGTTCGAACAGCTCGGTGTGCCGCGCCTCGGCCCGCATCACGTCGGCCGCGCTGAGCGCCAGTCCGGCGCGGGCGTTCTCGGCGAGGCTGGGTTTGACGACATCCAGGTGCTCGGCGAGACCGTACCCGAGCTGGGCGGCGCGCAGGACCCGGAACACCTCATCGGCCCCATCGAGGTTCGGGCAGTCGGGCTCAACCGTGCAGCCGGTCCCAGCGATGGTCTCCACCGCGCGTTGCAGGGTCGCGGTGACGGACGGATCGACCGGGACCCGGCCGCCGAGATCGGGCGCCCAGGCCACGCGCAGTCCGCGCACTTCACCGTCCAGCGGTCCCGCGAAATCCGCGCCCGGTTCCCCGAGCGCGATCGGGCACCGCGGATCGGGCCCGGCGAGCACGGAGAGCAGCAGCGCGCAGTCGGCAACGGTCCGCGTCATCGGCCCTTGCACCGACATGGTCTGCCAGCCGAGGACATCCGGCCAGGTCGGTACCCGGCCGGGGGAGGGACGGAGCCCGACGACTCCGCAGAAGGAGGCCGGATTCCGCAGTGAGCCGCCCATATCGCTGCCGTCGGCGAGCGGGGTCATCCCGCTGGCCAGCGCCGCGGCCGCGCCACCGCTGCTGCCGCCCGCGGACCGGCCGGTGTCGTGTGGATTACGGGTGGTGCCGAACACCGGATTGAAGGTGTGCGAACCCATCGCGAACTCGGGAACGTTGGTCTTGCCGATGGTGATCGCGCCCGCCGCGCGCGTCCGCTCCACGACCAGCTCATCGCGTTCGGGGACGTGCTCGGCGAACAGTGGGGAACCGAAGGTGGTGCGCACGCCCCCGGTCTCGTGGGTGTCCTTGTGCGCGATGGGGATTCCGTGCAGTGGGCCGGTTTCCGCCCCCGAACGGAGTTTCCGATCGGCCTCGTCCGCCTCCGCGAGGGCGCGCTCCGGGCAGAGCGTGACCACGGCGTTGATGTCCGGATTGACGGTTTCGATCCGGTCCAGATGGGCGCGGACCACCTCGTGGGCCGAGACCTTCCCGGTGGTGAGCAGTGCGGAAAGCTCGCGCGCGTCCATGGACGTGATCTCACCCATCGGGCAACCGTACCGTTATCGTGTTGCCCGTGGCGAGTGCGATGGACGAGGGCGAGGGCAACGGCCGCGGCGCGGCGCCCAGGCAGCTGATCGTGACCGTGTACGGGCTCTACTCCCGGGAACACGGCGGCTGGCTCTCGGTCGCTTCGCTGGTCGGACTGCTCGCCGAGCTCGGGGTGGACGAACCCGCGGTGCGTTCCTCGATCTCCCGGCTGAAGCGCAGGGGCATGCTGCACGCCAGCAAGGAGAACGGTGCGGCCGGATACGCGCTCTCCGATGCGGCTCTGGAGATCCTGCGCGAGGGCGATGAACGGATCTTCCGCACCGAGCGGGCCACGGTCGCCGACGGATGGGTGCTCGCGGTGTTCTCGGTACCCGAATCGCAGCGGCAGCGCAGGCACGTGCTGCGCACCCAGCTCACCAAACTCGGTTTCGGCATGGTCGCCCCCGGAATGTGGATCGCCCCCGCACAGCTGCGCGAGACCGCGACCGGGGTGCTGCGCCGCTTCGAGCTCGATGCCTATGCGGATGTGTTCGAGGCGAAGCACCTGGCTTTCGGTTCGCTCGAGCAGAAGGTCGCCGAGTGGTGGGACCTGACCGAGTTGCACCGCCTGTACACCGAATTCCTGGAGACGCACGCCCCGGTACTCGCGCGCTGGCGGCGCAAGCGGACCATCGGACAACGCGAGGCTTTCGCCGACTACGTGCGCGCGCTAACCGACTGGCGGCGGTTGCCGTACTCCGATCCGGGTCTTCCGGTGGAGCTGCTGCCCGCGGACTGGGCCGGGGTGCAGGCTGCCGATGTGTTCTTCGCGCTCAACGAACTGCTCGTGGAACCGGCGCACGAATACGTTGCGAGCCGGACCTGAACCTGGGGCGCGTCTGACAATTCCTTGGCCTGCTGCGCCGCGACGTCGGCGGCGTGCCAGCGCGGCGGCACGCGGCGAAGGCGCGCCGTCACCATGGCTGCCGCTATGGCTTGATTCTCCGCCTTGTCGATCTCGGTCGCGGGTGTCCCGTCGGGCACCGCCACGCTGACTCCCGCTCGCGACGGCAGTGGATCAGCAGACCCACACTAGGCCTCGTCCGCTACCACGGCGACACCCTGCACCTCGACCAGCGCTTCGGCGTCCCAGAGCCGGGCGACCCCGATTCCGGCCATAGCGGGGTAGTGCGCACCGATCAGGGAGCGCCACACCTTGCCGATCTCCCTGGCGTGCGCGCGATAGTCGTCCATATCGACGATGTAGACGGTCAGCTGCACGAGATGTTCCGGCCTGCCACCGGAGCCGGTGAGCGCGGTGAGCAGGTTGCCGAGCGCGCGCTCGAACTGGGCGACGACATCGGCCCCGGCGATCCGGTTCTCCGCGTCGAGCGCGGTCTGCCCGGCCAGATACACGGTGCGTCCGCCGCGCACCGCGACGGCATGGGTGAAACCGGACGGCTTGCCGAGGTCAGCCGGATTGACGTACTCGATGCTCATGCTCGATTCCTCACTCGCTCCGGTCCTCGCTCGATCCTCGTCTTCGCGCGTCATGACTGAACGGCTCCTCCGTCGACGTTGATGCCCTGCCCTGTGGTGGCCGCGCTGGCCACGCAGTATTCCACCGCCTCGGCGACCTCCCCGGCGGTGATCAGCCGCCGGATCGGTTGCCGTGCCTCGAGCGCGGCCCGCGCGCTCGCCGCATCCCGGCCGGTGGTCGCGCTGATGTTCGCGATGCTCTCCTCGGTCATCGGGGTGTCCACGAACCCGGGGCAGACCGCGTTCACCGTCACCCCGCTCCTGGCGAGCTCGGCGGCCGCCGAGCGCACCAGGCCCAGCACCCCGTGTTTGCTCGCGGTGTAGGCGCTGACGTAGGGATCGCCGTGTTTGGCCGCCATCGAGGCGATGACCACGATCCGCCCCCAGCCGCGTTCGGTCATCCCCGGCGCGAGGGCACGCAGGAAGCGGAAGGGCGCGTCCAGATTGATCTCCATGGCGGCGCGCCACTGCGCGTCGGTGGTCTTGGCCAGCGGTGCGGAACTGGCCGTGCCCGCCGCGAGCACGGCGACCTCGATCGGTCCCCATTCGGCCGCGACCTGATCGCGGATGGCCTGCGGCGCATCCGGATCGGTCGCATCGGCGGGCACGCACAGGCTCGGCCCGGGCAGTTCCGCCGCGACCTCGGCGAGCTGTGCCCCGGTGCGCGCGGTGAGCACCACCCGGTGACCGGAGTTCGAGAGCCGGTGCGCCACAGCCCGCCCGATACCGCGTCCGGCCCCGGTCACCACGCAGATCCTCGATGTCGTCACCGGGCTGATATTACGTTATCTTGACGGTCGTATCAAATACGGCATAGTCTGTGGGTCATGGATGGATTGCGGATCGCCGTCGTCGGCGGTGGCCCAGGGGGCCTGTACTTCGCGACGCTGGTGCGGCAGCTGAACCCGGCGCACGAGGTGACGGTGTGGGAGCGCAATGCGGTGGATGACACCTTCGGTTTCGGCGTGGTGTTCTCCGACGAGACCCTCGGTGGCATCGAGCACGCGGACCCCGAGGTCGCCGCTGCGATGCAGGAGGAGTTCGCCCGCTGGGACGACATCGACGTGCACTTCGCCGGGAACACCTTCACCTCGGGCGGGCACGGCTTCGCCGCGGTGAGCCGCAAGAGCCTGCTCGGCATCCTGCGGCGGCGCTGCGCGGAAACCGGGGTGCGCGCACATTTCCGCACCGAAGCGCCGGAGCTGTCGCAACTGTCCAGGGACTACGATCTCGTGGTCGCCTGCGACGGGGCGAATTCGGCGGTGCGCAGCGCAAGCGCCGAGGAGTTCGGGGCGACCGTGGAACCCCGGAAGTGCCGCTATATCTGGCTTTCCACCGATCGCGTGTTCGACGCGTTCAAGTTCTACATCGCCCAGACTCCGTACGGGGTAATGCAGATTCACGGCTATCCCTACAGCAGGGACGCGAGCACCTTCATCGTGGAGATGCACGAGGATGTGTGGCGACGCGCGGGATTCGCCGAGTGCGCGCCCGAGCAGCTGCCGCCGGGGCACAGCGATGAGCGTTCGATCGCGCGGATCCGGGAACTGTTCGCGGACGTGCTCGACGGACACGAGGTGGTGGCCAACAACTCGAAGTGGCTCACCTTCGCCACCGTCCGCTGCACCAGCTGGCGCAAGGACAACATCGTGCTGCTCGGCGATGCCGCGCACACCGCGCACTTCTCCATCGGCTCGGGCACCAAGCTGGCCATGGAGGACGCCCTGGAGCTGGCGGCCTGCCTGCACGAGCACGGTGAGCTCGGCACCGCGCTGGCCGAGTACGAGACCGAGCGGCGCCAGGTCGTGGAATCCACCCAGCGCGCGGCCCAGGCCAGCCTCGAATGGTTCGAGAACATCGAGGGCTATGTGCACCAGGAACCGGAGCAGTTCGCCTTCAATCTGCTCACCAGGAGCAGGCGGGTCACCTACGATAATCTGCGGTTGCGCGATCCCGAATTCGTCGCGGGCATCGACGAGTGGTTCACCGGAGAGGTCCCCGGTGGGGACGGATCGGTGCGCCCGCCCATGTTCCATCCGGCCCGGCTCGGGGAACTCGAACTGCGCAACCGGGTCGTGGTCTCGGCCATGGACATGTACTCGGCCACCGACGGGATTCCCGGGGAGTTCCACCTGGTGCACCTCGGCGGAAAGGCGCTCGGCGGCGCGGGCCTGGTGATGACCGAGATGGTGTGTGTCTCCGGCACCGGACGGATCACGCCCGGCTGTGCCTGTCTGCGCACCCCGGAGCAGGAGGCGGGCTGGACGCGGGTGGTGGACTTCGTGCACGGGAACACCGCGGCCAAGATCGGTATCCAGCTCGGCCACTCCGGGCGCAAGGGATCCACGAAGCTCATGTGGGAGGGCATCGACGAGCCGCTGCCGGACGGGAACTGGGAAGTGGTCGGCCCTTCGGCGATCCCGTACTCTGCGGACAACCAGACGCCGAGGGAACTGACACCGGACGAGCTCGCCGCCATCACCGAGGAGTTCGTGGAGAGTGCGCGGGCGGCCGCGCGTGCCGGATTCGACGTGCTCGAACTGCACTGCGCGCACGGCTACCTGTTGTCCTCGTTCATCTCTCCGCTTGCCAACCGGCGCACCGACCGCTATGGGGGCAGCCTGGAGAACCGGCTGCGGTTCCCGCTCGAGGTGCTCGATGCGATCCGTGCGGTCTGGCCCGCCGAGCGGCCGGTCACCGTGCGTATCTCGGCGACCGACTGGCACGAGGGCGGGATCGGAGCCGAGGACGCGGTGGAGATCGCCCGCGCCTTCGCCGAGCACGGAGTCGCCGGTATCGACGTGTCCACCGGGCAGGTGCTCAAGGCGGAGAAACCGGCCTATGGGCGCAGTTACCAGACCCCGTACGCCGATCGGATTCGCAACGAGATCGGCCGCAAGTACGGTGTCGCGGTGATCGCGGTCGGGGCGATCTCCTCCTATGACGATATGAACTCGATCCTGCTCGCCGGGCGGGCGGATCTGTGCGCGGTCGGCAGGACGCATCTCTACGATCCACAGTGGACACTGCACGCGGCCGCCGAACAGGACTACAGCGGACCGGGCGCGGAGTGGCCGAAGCAGTTCGCCGCGGGCAGCAGGAAACCGCGTGCCGGGCGGATGGACGAACCACGGCCACGGCTGCAGCTGATCCGGGAGGGCAACCAGGGCACCGCGCACGGCAGGTGGCGCCCGGGACAGGAGGATTCGCGATGACCGCGTTCGCGCTGAGCACCGAGCAGGCCGAGTTCGCCGAACGGGTGCGCTCGGTGGCCGCGGAACGGTTGCGGCCGCTTGCCGAACAGGGCACGCCCGGCCGGGTGAACCGGGAACTGCTCGCCGAACTGGGCAGGCTCGGCCTACTGCGGCGGTTGTTCTCCGGACAGGACCAGCCGCGGGATGCCGCCGCGATGGATCTGTGTCTGCTGCGCGAATCCCTGGCCCGGGAGAGCACCGAGGCGGAGACCGCGCTCGCGCTGCAGGGGCTGGGCAGCTATCCGGTACTGCAGTCGGGGAGCCCGGAACTGGTGCAGCGCTGGATTCCCGCCGTGGCAGAGGGGTCCGCGGTCGCCGGGTTCGCCCTTTCCGAACCGGGAGCCGGTTCCGATGCCGCGGCACTCGAACTGGCCGCGGAACCGGATGGCGATGGCTGGCGACTGCACGGCGAGAAGACCTGGATCTCGAACGCGCCCGAGGCGGACTTCTACACGGTGTTCGCCCGCACCACCAAGGACGCGGGCGCCAGGGGAGTGAGCGCCTTCGCGGTGCCCGCCGACCGGACCGGGCTGAGCGGGGCACACCTGGACATGCTCAGCCCGCACCCGATCGGCAACCTGCGCTTCGACGGGGTCCCGGTCACCCACACCGACCTGCTGGGCGAGCTCGACCGCGGATTCCGGGTCGCGATGCGCACTCTGGACCTGTTCCGGCCGAGCGTGGGCGCATTCGCGGTCGGGATGGCCCAGGCCGCGCTGGACGCGACGGTCGCGCACACCAGGGAACGGGAAGCGTTCGGTGCTCCGCTGGCCGAACTGCAGACCGTGGCGCACACCCTCGCCGAGATGGCCACCCGCACCGAAGCGGCCCGCCTGCTGGTGTACGCGGCGGCGGGAGCCTACGACTCCGGCAACCGGCAGATCGCCAAGAGTTCCGCGATGGCGAAGCTGCACGCGACCGAGACCGCCCAGTTCGTGGTGGACAGTGCGGTACAGCTGCACGGGGCACGCGCGTTGCGCCGGGGACACCTGCTGGAACACCTCTACCGCGAAGTGCGCGCACCGCGGATCTACGAGGGGGCCAGCGAAGTCCAGCGCTCCATCATCGCCCGCCAGCTCGGCTGATCCACGCGCTACTCGTCAGCTCATGGAGCTCGTCGAGTGTGGTTCGCATGCCGAGTGGCTTGTCCAGGGATTCCAGTGGCGTGCAATCGCTACTTCGTCGGAAATCGGTGGTGCGCGGCCGGAGCTGTACGAGCGGCGCGGGTATGCGGACGCCATGCGCACCACGCTCGTCGAGGGCATCGGCGGCTACCTGGAGGCGTCCGGCTCGAACGTGATCCCGGTCCACGACGGGGAATCCGAATCGCCCGAGCACCTTCGGTGCCGGGACGACGCCGCCCGTGAGGCCGGGACCGCGATCCGGCGATCCGTCGCCCGGCTCGGCTGAGTCACCAGGGCAGCGGGCCGCCCAGGTGGCTGTAGGTGCCGGTGGGGCCGCCGGGTCCGACGGTGGCCATCCGGACGATCACCTCGGCACCTTCCTCGACGGTCTGGGTCCCGGTGCGCCCGTTCAGATCCGTTGCGGTGTAACCGGGCTCCACGGCGTTGATCCGGATCTCCGGGAACGCTTTCGCGTACTGCACGGTGAGCATGTTGACCGCGGTCTTGGAGGAGGGATAAGCCAGGCCCGGGTACCAGGATCCCGGGAACTCCTTGTCGGTGGCCATGGCCAGCGAGGCGAGCCCGCTGCTGATGTTCACGATGACCGGCGAGCCGGAGCGGCGCAGCAACGGAAGGAAGGCGTGGATGACCCGGACCGGTCCGAACACGTTGGTCTCATAGGCCTCGCGCACGTGGTCGGCGGTGGTTTCGGCGGGCGCGGGCACACTCCCGTCCGGCTTGCGTGCTTCGATCCCGGCGTTGTTGATCAGCACGTCGAGCCCGCCCTCGGCCTCGACGGTCGTCGCCGCGGCGGCGACGGAATCGTCCTCGGTCACGTCGAGCTGCACCAGGCGGGCGCCGAGCGTCTCAGCGGAGCGGCGGCCGCGTTCCATGTCCCTGCTGCCCAGGTAGACGGTGTGCCCCTCGGCGAGCAGGCGGCGGGCGGTTTCGTAGCCGAGGCCCTTGTTCGCCCCGGTGATCAGTGTTGTCGTCATGCCCCGAGAATGCGCTCGGGCAGGTGCGCCGGCCAGTGGCCGGACATCCTGGGACCGCGCGTACCAGGACGTGTGGCGCGCGCGGGCGCACACTGGGGACATGACGGGTTCGGATTTCGGCCGGGCGGTGCGCGGCTGGCGCGAGCGGGTGTCCCCGGAGACGGTGGGCCTGCCACTCGGCGGTCAACGGCGCGCGGCGGGACTACGGCGGGAGGAACTGGCCCTGCTCGCCGGGATCTCGGTCGACTACGTGATCCGCCTGGAGCAGGGCCGCTCCAGCCATCCCTCCGTGCAGATCGTGGAGGCGCTGGCCAGGGCGCTGCGGGTGAACGCGAACGAACGCGAGCACCTGTTCCGGCTCGCCGGGCTCGTTCCGCCGGGTCAGGGAACGGTGCCCGCCTATCTGACCCCGAGCGTGCAGCGGATGCTCGACCGGCTGACCGGAACGCCGGTCGCGGTCTACGACGCGGCGCTGAACCTGCTCGTGGCGAACCCGATGTACACGGCGCTGTTCGGCGAGTTGCGCGGCCGGGATCGCAACGCCGTGTGGCGCAACCTGCTCGGCAGTGGCACGCGGGTACGGCACACCCCGGAGGCACGGCGTGCGTTCGAGGCGGGTCTGGTCGGCGACCTGCGCCGGACCGCGAGCCGCTATCCGGACGATCAGCGGCTGCAACGGCTCATCGCCGACCTGCGCACGCACAGCGAGCGGTTCGCCGAACTGTGGGACTCCGGAACCGTCGGCCGTCAGGAGGTCTCGCGCAAGATCGTGGACCATCCCGAGGTCGGCCCGGTGACCCTGGACTGCGATCTGCTCAGCGTCGCGGGAAGCGATCTGCGGGTGATGGTGTACACCGCGGAGCCGGACACCGAGGACGCGCAGCGGCTCGCACTGCTCGGGGTGCTCGGTACCCAGCCCCTGGGTTGCGCCGAGGTCAGCGACCCTGCCAGCGAGGCTCGCGCTTCGCGTTGAAGGCGGCGTGGAACTCGGCGTAGTCCTGCGTTTTCATCAGCAGTGCCTGGGTCATCGCCTCCAGTTCCACCGCGGAGCCGAGGTCCATGTCGAGTTCCCTGGTCAGCAGCGCCTTCGTCTGCGCATAGCCCTGGAACGGCCCGGTGGCCAGCCGGGTGGCCAGCTCACCGACCCGGTTGTCGAGTTCCTCGGCCTCGACGAGCTCGGTGAGCAGCCCATAACGTTCGGCGGCCTCGGCGCGCACCGTGTCACCGAGCATCAGCAGCTGGGTCGCCCTGCCGAGGCCCACGATGCGCGGCAGCAGATAGGCGGAACCCATGTCCGCCCCGGAAAGGCCGACCTTGGTGAACAGGAAGGCGAACTTCGCCTTCGGGGTGCCGATGCGGAAATCGGCGGCCAGTGCGAGCACCGAACCTGCACCCGCTGCCATGCCGTGCAGTGCCACGATGATCGGGATCGGGCACTCCCGCATGGCCTTGACCACTTGACCGGTCATCCTGGTGAACTCGAGCAGCCGGTCCGGCTCCATCGCCAGGGTTTCGCCGATGATCTCGTTGACATCCCCGCCGGAGCAGAAGGCGGTGCCGCTGCCGCGCAGCACGAGCACCCGGGCGTCGCCGCGCTGGGGTAGTTCGTGGAACAGGTCGCGCAGATCCGCGTACGCCTCGAAGGTGAGCGCGTTCAGCTTGTCCGGCCGGTCCAGGGTGACCGTCGCGATCCCGTCCGCGCACGTGAATCCGAAGTGTTCCCAGCGTCCGGTTTCGGCCACCGATCCTCGAAATGGACTCATTCCGCCACCTTTCGTGTTCGCCCGGTCTCCGCCAGCCTAGCTCTTATGCCGAACTCTTGACTGTCGTCACAAAAGAGTAATACTAAGGGCGTACCCGTTCCAAGGAAGGGAGGGTGTGGTGCGACCGCTTCATCCCTCGGCGCACGTCGACACGTTCTGCCGGGACAACCTCCCGCCCCGGCAGCAGTGGCCGGAATTCCGCTTCGAACTGCCCGAGCTGGCCTACCCGGAGCGGCTGAACTGTGCGGTGGCGCTGCTCGATGACGTGATCGCCGAGTCCGGCCCGGATCGCCCCTGCCTGCACGCCCCCGGCCAGACGTGGAGTTATGGCGAACTCCGCGATCAGGCCAACCGGATCGCGCGGCTGCTCACCGAGAAACACGGCCTGGTTCCGGGAAACCGGGTACTGCTGCGCGGGCCGAACAATCCCTGGCTGGTCGCCGCGTGGTTCGGGGTGCTCCGGGCCGGCGGTGTCGTGGTGACCACGATGCCTTTGCTGCGCACCGAGGAACTGGAGACACTCGCCGAGATCACCGGCCCCGCGCTCGCCGTGTGCGATCACCGCTACCGCACGGAACTCGACCCGGTCGGGATTCCGGTGCTGGCCTACGGCTCCGCGGAACCCGATGATCTGGTGGCCCAATGTGCCGCCGTGGCACCGGAATTCGATCCGGTCGAGACTTCGTCCGAGGACGTCGCCCTGCTCGCGCCGACCTCGGGCACGACCGGGCGGCCCAAGGCGACCATGCACTTCCATCGGGATGTGCTGGCCAATGCCGATACTTTCGGCCGGCACATCGTCGGCGCGGACCCGGCCGACGTGTACACCGGGACCCCGCCGCTGGGGTTCACCTTCGGGCTCGGCGGACTGGTGGTGTTCCCACTGCGGTTCGGTGCCGCCACGTTGCTGCTGGAGAAGGCGAGCCCGGCCGAGCTCGCGGACGCCATCGCCGAGCACGGGGTCAGCGTGCTGTTCACCGCCCCGACCGCGTACAAGGCGATGCTCGCCGAGGGCAAGGCCGAGCAGCTGAGATCGCTGCGCCGCTGTGTCTCCGCGGGCGAACAGCTCTCCGAGGCGCTGTGGCGGGAGTTCCGCGAGCGGACCGGGATTCGCATCGTGGACGGGATCGGGGCCACCGAGATGCTGCACGTGTTCATCTCCGCGGCCGGGGACGACATCCGCCCGGGATCCACCGGTCGCCCGGTCCCCGGATTCGTGGCGACCGTGCTCGACCTGGACGGCGCCGAGGTTCCGGACGGCACACCGGGACAGCTCGCGGTCAAGGGGCCGACCGGCTGCCGCTACCTCGCCGATGAGCGGCAGCGGACCTATGTGCGCGATGGCTGGAACCTCACCGGGGACACCTACATCCGCGATGCCGAGGGATACTTCTGGTATCAGGCGCGCAGCGACGACATGATCATCTCCTCCGGGTACAACATCGCCGGGCCCGAGGTGGAGCAGGCGCTGCTGCGGCATCCGGATGTGGTGGACGCGGCGGTGATCGGGGAGCCGGACGAGCGCCGCGGGCACATCGTCAAGGCCTTCGTGGTCCTCACCGAAGGGGTTCCCGGGAACGAAGCGAAGATCGGTGAACTGCAAGCGCACTGCAAGCGGGTGATCGCGCCGTACAAGTACCCACGGGCGATCGAATTCCGCGCCGAACTGCCGCGTACCAGCAACGGGAAGCTGCAGCGCTACCGGCTGCGCTCCGAGGCTCCCGCGCACCAGACACCCGTCCCGCGGGCCGCTCCGGCGAACTAGTAAATCTCTGTACTACCTCGCACAGCCGTCTCCTTTTGTTCTCCGGATTCGCGCGCTACTATGCACGTCAACTAGTTAATATCTTGATTAGTTGGCGCGCTCGCGAGGAAGGGAGCGAGAAGTGGCGTACTACCGGCGAATCGGCGAGGTACCGCCGAAACGGCACACTCAGCATCGTAGGCAGGACGGCGGGCTCTACTACGAGGAGCTGATGGGGGAGGAAGGCTTCTCCAGTGATTCCTCGCTGCTGTACCACCGCGAGATTCCCTCGGCGATCGTGGACGCCACCGACTGGGAACTGCCCGCGCTGGGCACCACGCCGAACCACCCGCTGCTGCCGCGGCACCTGAAGCTGCACGAGCTGTTCCCCGGGCAGGAGTGGAAGGCCGCGGATGTGGTCACCGGGCGCAGGCTGGTGCTCGGCAATGCGGATGTGCGGATTTCCTATGTGGTCGCCGGTCGGGAGTCTCCCCTGTACCGCAACGCGATCGGCGACGAGTGCGTGTACATCGAGGAAGGGGAGGGCACCGTGGAGACGGTGTTCGGCGCGCTCTCCTTCCGCGCCGGGGATTACGTGCTGCTGCCGCGCGCCACCACGCACCGCTGGTTGCCCGAGGGGATGGTGCGGGCCTACGCGATCGAGGCCAATTCGCATATCCTCCCGGCGCGCAAGTACCTGTCCAAGTTCGGCCAGCTGCTCGAGCACTCCCCGTACTGCGAACGGGATCTGCACGGTCCACGGGAACCGCTGCTCGCCGAGGGCACGGATGTCGAGGTGCTCGTGAAACACCGCGGCAGCACCGGGATCGTCGGCACCCGGTACGTGTATCCGCGGCACCCCTTCGACGTGGTCGGCTGGGACGGCTGCCTGTACCCATACACCTTCAACGTCGAGGACTTCGAGCCCATCACCGGGCGAGTGCACCAGCCGCCGCCCGTGCACCAGGTCTTCGAGGGCGAGGGCTTCGTCATCTGCAACTTCGTGCCGCGCAAGGTCGACTATCATCCGTTGTCGATCCCCGTTCCCTACTACCACTCCAATGTGGACTCCGACGAGATCATGTTCTACTGCGGCGGGGATTACGGGGCTCGTAAGGGATCCGGCATCGGGCAGGGGTCGATCTCGCTGCATCCCGGCGGCCATTCGCACGGCCCGCAACCGGGTGCCTACGAGCGCAGCATCGGAGTGGATTACTTCGATGAGCTCGCCGTCATGGTGGACACCTTCCGGCCCATGGAACTCGGCGAGGGCGGCACGGTCGCCGAGGATCCGGGCTACGCTTGGACCTGGTCGGGACGGGGACCACGGTGATCCCGCAGGAACTGCGCGGACTGCTCGACGACGCCGCGCTCTTCCCGCCAGGAGAACTGCCGCTCACCGAGGCGGTGCCCGCGCACCACACGCATCGCGCGGCCGACTACGCCGCGCTTCTCGGCCCGTTCGTGTTCCCCGCGCCCCGGCTCGCGGAACTGCCCGCACAGCTGGGCGGACGGCCGATCGCGCTGAGTCTCACGGTGCCCGAGGGGCCCGCGGCCGTGGCCGCCGCGGTCCGGGAAGCCACCGCCATAGAAGGGGTCACCGTGGCCGTGGTGGAGGTCGGTTTTCCCGACGGGGCACGAGTTTCCCAGCTGGAGCCGCCGCCAGGGGGCCCTGTTTTCCTCGAGGTGCCCCGCGATGACCGTCGGCCCGCGATCCTGGACGCGGTGGCGGAATCGGGGCACCGGGCCAAGTTCCGCACCGGCGGGGGGACCGCGCAGGCCTACCCGGACGAGCTGGAACTGGCCGCGGCGATCACCGGCTGCGTGGCCCGCGGGCTGGCGTTCAAGTGCACCGCCGGCCTGCATCACGCGGTCCGCAACACCGAGGGATCCCTTGAGCAGCATGGATTTCTGAATGTGCTGCTCGCCACCGGTGCCGCACTGGACGGGGCGGTGACCGCGGAACTCGCGGCGCTGCTCGCCGACCGCGATGGGGACCGGCTCGCCGAGCGGTGGCATGCGCTCGGCGCTGCGGGACGGGACCGTGTCCGATCCCGCATGCTCTCCCTCGGCACCTGCTCCATCACCGAACCGCTCGCCGATCTGCGCGCGCTCGGCGTGCTCGACCACCGACCAGAAGGGACCTCATGACCTGGCTCGACCTCCCGAACGACACCCGGTTCGGGCTCGCGAACCTGCCCTACGGAGTGTTCTCCACCGCCGGGGAACCCGCCAGGGCCGGGGTGCGCATCGGCGACTCGGTGCTCGATCTGGCCGCGGTGCTGGACGATCCGGTGTTCGCCGAACCCGTGCTCAACGGGTTCATGGCCCGCGGCCGCGCGCACTGGCAGGAAACCCGGGCCCGGATCACCGAACTGCTCACCGGGCAAGAACGCCGGAGCGCGGTCGAGGCGGCACTGCACCCGGTGTCCACGGTGCGTATGCGGCTGCCCTTCGAGGTCGCCGACTACGTGGACTTCTATGCCAGCGAACACCACGCGAGCAATATCGGCCGGATGTTCCGCCCCGACTCGGATCCGCTCACGCCGAACTGGAAACACCTGCCGATCGGCTACCACGGGAGAGCGGGGACCGTGGTCGGCTCGGGCACCCCGGTGCGGCGACCACGCGGTCAGCGCAAGGCGCCGTCCGAGGAACTGCCCAGCTACGGCCCCTCACGGCGGCTGGACATCGAAGCCGAGGTCGGGTTCGTCCTCGGTACCGGATCCGAGCTCGGCGCACCCATCGGCGTCGCGGACTTCGCCGAGCACGTGTTCGGGGTGTGCCTGGTCAACGACTGGTCCGCGCGGGACCTGCAGGCCTGGGAGTACGTGCCACTCGGCCCGTTCCTCGGCAAATCCTTCGCGACTTCGGTCTCCCCGTGGATCGTGCCCCTCGACGCGCTCGAATCGGCGCGGTGCGCGCCACCCGGACGCGATCAGCCGCTACTCGACTACCTCGCCGACGGAGCGGACTGGGGACTGGACCTGACCCTGGAGGTCCGGCTCAACGGGGAACTCGTGTCCCGGCCGCCGTTCGCCACGATGTACTGGACCCCCGCGCAGATGCTCGCGCACCTCACGGTGAACGGTGCCGCCACCCGGACCGGAGACCTGTACGCCTCGGGGACGGTGAGCGGCCCGGACGAGGACCAGCGCGGCAGCCTGATCGAGCTGAGCTGGGGCGGTAAGGAGCCACTGAAGCTCGCGAACGGTGCGGTGCGCAGTTTCCTCGAGGACGGCGATGAAGTGCGCATCGCCGCGACCGCGCCCGGTCCCGGCGGCGCACGCATCGGCTTCGGCGAGGTGAGCGGGCGCATCTTGCCCGCCTAGAACCGGTCCGGGTAGACAGTCCGCCGCCCATCCGGTGTGGCGCAACCAGTCCTCGTGCAGAGCTCTCGCGTGGTGAACAGGGTGGTCCCGTGCACCGGGTGCGCTTCTTTCCGCGCGGTCTCGGTGAACCTGAGCTTGGCCAGCACCCGGCGCGAGGCGGTGTTCCAGTCCCAGACGGTGGCCCGCAGCCGTGCGTATCCGGACGACCGGGCCCAGTCCAGCACCGCCGACGCGGCCTCGGTCGCGTATCCCTGCCCCCAGGCCCGGCGCAGCAGCTCGAACGCGAGTTCCGGTTCCGCACCAGGTCCCCGGTCGTTGTCGAGCAGCCCGCAATAGCCGATGACATCCCGGGTGGTTTTCCGTTCGATCGCGGGCAGTCCGGTGGCCCACAGTTGCTCGGTGCGGATCGCCTCCTCGAGCTCGGCGAGAGTGGGGCGCCCGGCGGCGTCGATCCGGCGATGCGGCGGCACGCGTGGATCGCGTTCGCTCCACAACTCCCGCTGCACCACCGCCTCGGCCACCCGCCAGGGCCGGAGCAGCAGGCGATCCGTCTCGAGGATCACCTAGCCTGCCTGATGCGCGATCTGGATCAGGTTCCCGCAGGTGTCGTCGAGTACGGCGGTGGTCACCGTGCCCATGTCGACCGGTTCCTGGGTGAACCGCACGCCGAGCTCGCGCAGCCGGGCGTGTTCGGCGTGCACATCCTCGACGGCGAACGAGGTGTAGGGGATGCCATCGGTGACGAGCGCGTCCTTGAACGGTTTCACCGCCGGATGCCCGCTCGGTTCGAGTACCAGTTCGGTGCCTTCGGGCTCCTGCGGGGAGACCACGGTCAGCCAGCGGGGCCCGCCCATCGGAATGTCGTGCTTCTTCACGAAGCCCAGCACCTCGGTGTAGAACCGCAGGGCCTTGTCCTGGTCGTCGACGAGCACGCTCGTCAGGTTGATCCGCATGTCGATCCCCTCTCCGGTGTGTTCTTCTCCGGCCACCGCTCGACGATCTGTCTCAGCGGTGCGGTGTCGATGTAGTGGAACTTGTACCGGCCCTCGCGCCGCGCCTCGACAAGGCCGGCGGATTCGAGCACATCCAGATGCTGCGAGATCGCCTGCCGCGAGGAACTGAGCTCGTGTTTGGTGGTCAGCCGAGCACAGAGTTCGAAGAGTGTCTGGCCGTCCCGACCGGTGAGCTCGTCGAGAATGGTTCGCCGCGTAGGGTCGGCCAACGCCCGGAACACATCTCCCACGAACAGAACGTTACGCAAGTGCTCACTTGCCTGTCAATTCGGCCTAACCGAGCCGGGCGAGGATCGCGTCCAGCACGGCGGTCTGCCGCTGCGGGGTGGTCGCCTCCGGATTCATCAGCACGTTCGCCTGAAACCCCATGGTGGTGGCGAGCAGTTCGTCGACAACGGGCTGGAGCTCCACATCCGCGCGGACCTCGCCGTTATCCCGCGCGGAAGCGAGGTAGCTGTGCAGTTGTGCACGCCAGGCGCGCATATCGGCATCCTGCAGAGCGGACATCTCGGTGTCGTGCACCGCACGCCCCCAGAAGCTCACCGCGATGCGCGCTTCGGCGATCCGCTGTTCGTCCAGCGGCATGATCTCCAGGCACAGCCTGCGCACCGCGGTGAGCCCTTCGGCCTCGCCGATCGCGGCGTAGGCCCTGCGGTTGGTCTCGCTGAAGATGTGCTCGAACGCCGCGACGAGCAGTTCCTCCTTGTTCCGGAAGTAGTGCGCGATGCCGCCGTTGGCCTGGCCCGCTTCGGCGGCGATCTCCCGCATGGTCGCGGTGTGCAGGCCGCCCCGTTTGGTGATCCGCAGTACCGCGTGCACGATCTCCCGGCGTTTGGCCTCGTGGTCGACGAGCTTGGGCATGGGTGCAGCTTAGGCGCCGGGAGCGCGGCAGGTTCCGGGAGATCGGCGACCTCTCTTGATTTTTGACCGGACGACCGTAGAATAAACGGGCATCGCTACGTGGCAATGAGGACACACCAGCATCGGAGGAGCGAGCACGATGGCCCACCCACTCGACCGACTGAGCGCGGCGGAGATCCGGGACACCCGGACCGTCCTGGACAAGGCCGGGCTCGTCACGGACAGCACCCGGTTCCCGTACCTCGGCCTGCTCGAACCGCCGAAGTCCGCGGTGCTCGGTGCGCGCGAAACCGAGCGCAGGACCGAGGCGCTGTTGCTGGACACGGCCACCGGAACGGCACGGCACGCGATCGTCTCGCTCGGTGCGGGGGCAGTGGAATCGGTGCGCGAGATCGACGTGGCCACCGAGGGGCAACCGCCCATTCTGGATGGGGAATTCGAGCGGGTCGGAGAGATCGTGGCCGCCGACGAACGCTGGACCGCCGCACTCGCCCGGCGCGGGATCGAGCCGACGGATCTGGTGTGCGCCTGCCCGTTGTCCGCGGGCAGCTTCGGCATCGAGGGGGAGCGCGGCAAGCGGATGCTGCGGGTGCTCGGTTTCCTGCGGCACCGCGAATCCGATCACCCCTGGGCGCACCCGATCGACGGACTGGTCGCCTATGTGGACCTGATCGCCGGGCGGGTGCTGGAGGTGATCGACCACGCCGTGCATCCGGTCCCGCGCGAGGAAGGGAATTTCGACGATCCGGAGCAGGCCGGGGCCCCGCGCACCGATCTGCGCCCGATCCACATCGAACAGCCCGAGGGGCCCAGTTTCGCTGTGGACGGGGACGCGGTGCACTGGCACGAATGGGACCTGCGCATCGGGTTCGACCCGCGCGAGGGACTGGTGCTGCACCAGCTCGGCTTCGGTGGCCGCCCGATCGTGTACCGCGCCTCGGTCGCGGAGATGGTGGTGCCCTACGGTGATCCGAGCCCGGTCCGGTTCTGGCAGAACTACTTCGACGCGGGGGAGTACCTGCTCGGCAAGCAGACCAACTCGCTGCGGCTCGGATGCGACTGTCTCGGCGAGATCCACTACTTCGACGCGGTGCTCGCCGATGACCACGGGGAGCCTTGCACGATCGAGAACGCGGTCTGCATGCACGAGGAGGACGTCGGAGTGCTGAGCAAGCACACCGATGTGTTCACCGGATCGGCGCGCACTCAGCGGCAGCGGCGGCTGGTGATCTCCTTCTTCGTCACTGTCGGCAATTACGACTACGGCTTTTACTGGTACCTCTACCTGGACGGCACGATCGAATTGGAGTGCAAGGCGACCGGGGTGGTGTTCACCTCGGCATACCAGGGCGAAGGGTATCGCTGGGCGAGCGAGGTGGCCCCCGGGCTCGGCGCGCCGTATCACCAGCACCTGTTCTGTGCGCGGCTGGACATGATGGTGGACGGCGAGTCGAATGCCGTCGAGGAGGTGGAGGCGGCAAGGGTTCCGCGCGGCCCGGACAATCCGTACGGCAACGCGTTCACCAGTGCGAGCCGCCGCCTGAGCTCGGAGCTCGCGGCGTGTCGGGACGCCGATCCGGGAGCGGGCCGGGTCTGGCACGTGGTGAACCCCGAACGCACCAACCGGCTCGAGCAACCGGTCGGCTACGCGCTCTGTCCGCAGGGGCAGCCGACGATGCTCGCGGATCCGGATTCCTCGATCGCGACCCGCGCCGCGTTCGCCCGCCATCATCTGTGGGTCAGCCGGTACCGGGAAGGGCAGCGGTGGCCGGCGGGGGAGTTCGTCAACCAGAGCGGCGGTGGCACCGGGCTGCCGGAATACGTGGCGGGCGACGAATCCTTGGAGGGCACCGATCTGGTCGTCTGGCACACCTTCGGGCTCACCCATTTCCCGCGCCCGGAGGACTGGCCGATCATGCCGGTCGACCGCTGCGGATTCACCCTGAAACCGTACGGGTTCTTCGACCGCAACCCGAGCCTGGATGTGCCCGCCGGAACGCCGCACTGCGCGAGTTCGTGATCCGGGCGCCGGTCACCGATCGCGGGTACGCAGGCCGTCGAAGGCCACGGCGGCGACGGTATCGGCGAGGGCGGTGCCGTCCAGCTCCCCGTTGCTGCGCGGGCGGTACCACTCGACCAGCGAGTTGACCATGCCGAACAGCAGGCGCGCGGCCGTCGCGGGTTCCACGTCGCCGCGCAGGTCCCCGTCCCGCGCGGCCCGCTCGACCAAGTCCGCGACGATCGTGTCGAACTGCTTGCGCCGGGCCAGCGCCGCCCGCTCCACCTCGGTGTTACCCCGGATTCGCAGCAGCAGGGTGACGAACGGCAGCTGCTCGGCGAGCACCCGCACGCTGCCGCGCACCAGATACTCCAGGCGCTCGATCGCCTTGTCCGGCAACGAATCCAGCTCACCGACCCGGGCGAACAGGCCGTCCAGGGCGCGGTTCACAGCGAGCCGCAGCAGCTCCTGTTTGCTCGGCACGTGGTGATAGATGGCGGACTTGGTGATGCCGAGCTTGCGCGCCAGGTCCTCCATGCTGGTGCCGTCGTAGCCGCGCTCGTTGAACAGTGTGACCGCGACCGCGAGCAGGGACTCGAGGTCGTAGCCGGGCCTTCCGCGCTTCGCCGCCGTGGTCACGTGCGGTTGTCCACGACCCGGCGCAGCTTGCCGACCGAGCGTTCCAGGGTGTCCGGATCGACGATCTCGACGCCGGCGTTGATGCCGATCCCGTCCTTGATGCGGGCGGCGATCTCCCCGGCGGCGGCGCGGCGGCGGTCCGCATCGGTCGCGGGGCTCGCCTCCACGTGTACCTCCATGTGGTCCATCCGCCCCTTCGACGAGAGCCTGATCTGGAAATGCGGCGCCATGCCCTGCACGCCGAGCACGACCTCCTCGATCTGGGTCGGGAAGATGTTCACCCCGCGCAGGATGATCATATCGTCGCTGCGCCCGGTGACCTTGTCCATGCGCCGGAACGCGGGCCGCGCGGTGCCGGGACGCAGCGTGCTCAGGTCCCGGGTGCGGTACCGGATGATCGGCATAGCCTCTTTGGTCAGCGAGGTGAACAGCAGCTCGCCGTACTCCCCGTCGGGCAGTACCGTGCCCTCGACCGGATCGGCGATCTCCGGGTAAAAGTGGTCCTCCCACACGTGCAGGCCGTCCTTGGATTCCACGCATTCCTGGGCGACGCCGGGCCCCATCACCTCGGAGAGGCCGTAGATGTCCACCGCGTGCAGGTCGAGCCGCTGCTCGATCTCCTGGCGCATCTGCTCGGTCCACGGTTCCGCGCCGAACACTCCGTAGCGCAGCGGGCTGGACGCGGGATCCACCCCCTGGCGTTCGAACTCGTCGAGCAGGGTGAGCATGTAGGACGGGGTCACCATGATTCCGTCCGGGCGGAAGTCGGTGATGATCTGCACCTGCCGCGCGGTCATCCCCCCGGAGGCCGGGATCGCGGTGGCGCCGAGCTTTTCGATGCCGTAGTGCGCGCCGAGTCCACCGGTGAACAGTCCGTAGCCGTAGGAATTGTGGATCTTGTCCCCGGCCCGGCCGCCCGCGGCGAAGATCGAGCGGGCCAGCGCCCCCGCCCAGACCTCGAGGTCCCCGTCGGTGTACCCGATCACGGTCGGTTTCCCGGTGGTGCCGCTGGAGGCGTGGATGCGGCGCAGCTGCCGCTCCGGAACGGCGAGCATGCCGAAGGGGTAGTGGTCGCGCAGATCCTTCTTGGTGGTGCAGGGAAACTTCGCCAGATCCTCGAGTTCCTTACAGTCCTCGGGCCGCACCCCGAACGCATCGAAGCGCTCCCGATAGAACGGGACGTTCCGGTAGGCGTGTTCGAGGGTCCAGCGCAGCCGCTCCAGCTGACGGGACCGCAGTTCGTCCACGCTCATCCGCTCGGCATCGCTGAGCGAATCCGGTGCCGGTGCGTCGCCGAGCCTTCTCGTGGCGGTCATGGTGTCAGCTCCTCTGCTCCCGTTCGATCACCCGGCTGCGGCCCCGGAACTCCGCGATGACCTCGCGCTCGCCGTCGTTCTCGCGGTACACGGTCACATCGCAGATCCCGTTGCGCCCATAGCGAGTGCGTTCCTCGGCGACGGCGAGCAACTGATCGCCGAGCCGGGCGGAGGTCACGAAATTGATCTCGGCGCCGGAAGCCACGGTCACCGGGCCATGACTGTTGCAGGCGAAGGCGAAGGCGGAATCGGCGAGCAGGAACAGGTAGCCGCCGTGCGCGATGTCGTGCCCGTTGACCATCCGCTCGGTGACCCGCATCCGCGCGGCCGCCGTACCGGTGCCCACCTCGCCAAGCTCGATCCCGAGCGCCTGGGAGGCGAGGTCGTTGTCGTACATGGACCGCACCGCGGTCTCCGGACGAGACAAGAGCCAACACCGCCTTGTGAACTGACCGATTGGACGGTTATCAATGTCTGCCCGATCCCTGCCGCTTGTCAAGTACGGGGTTTCGCGATCGGCCGGCTGGCGTTACCCTATTTCCTGAACATTCGGTTGGTAATTGGAGGTCGGTGCGGATGGCTCCGGTGGCAGGCAGCTACGTGCGAGGCGGATGGCACGTCCCCGCGGACGGCACGCCGGTGCGCGACGCGGCGACGGGGCAGGAGGTCGCGCGCATCTCCTCGGCGGGCCTCGATATGGGCGCGGTGCTCGACTACGGGCGCCGGGTCGGCGGCCCCGCGCTGCGCGAGCTGACCTTCCACCAGCGGGCCGCCCTGCTCAAGGCGCTCGGCAGCCACCTGCGCGAGCACCGCGATGAGCTCTACGCCCTTTCCGCGCGCACCGGGGCGACCCTCGGGGATTCCAAGTTCGACATCGACGGCGGGATCGGTGTATTGCTCGGCTACGCCAGCAAGACCAAGCGGGAGCTGCCGAACGACATCGTCTATCTGGACGGCGGGATCGAACCACTCTCCAAGGGCGGCACCTTCCTCGGCCAGCACATCGCCACCTCGCTGCCCGGGGTCGCGGTACAGATCAACGCCTTCAACTTCCCCGTCTGGGGCCCGCTGGAGAAACTGGCGCCCGCGTTCATCGCCGGGGTACCGAGCGTGATCAAACCCGCGAGTCAGACCGCCTATCTGACCGCGCGGCTGGTGGAACTGATCGTGGAATCCGGGATCCTGCCCGAGGGGGCCGTGCAGTTCATCTGCGGCGGTGCGGGCGATCTGCTCGACCACGTCACCGAACAGGACGTCGTCTCGTTCACCGGTTCCGCGGACACCGCACGGAAACTGCGCGCGCACCCGGCGATCGCCCGCGGCGCGGTGCGGTTCAACGCCGAGGCCGATTCGCTCAACTGCTCGATTCTGGGCCCGGACGCGCAGCCCGGCACACCCGAGTTCGACCTGTTCGTCAAGCAGCTGGTCACCGAGATGACCGTGAAGGCGGGCCAGAAATGCACCGCGATCCGGCGCGCCATCGTGCCCGCCGCGCTGATCGACGCGGTCGGAGAGGCGGCCGCCGAGCGACTGGGGCGGGTCACGGTCGGCAAACCGGATGCCGAAGGTGTGCGGATGGGGGCGCTGGCCAGCCTGGAGCAGCGCGAGGAAGTACGCCGTTCGCTCAAGGCACTGCTCGGCGCGGCCTACGTGGTGTACGGGGATCCGGAGTGGGCCGAGGTGACCGAAGGGGACGCCGAACAGGGGGCCTTCGTGTCTCCGGTGCTGTTGCGTGCCGAGGACACCGGGCGCGCCGAACCGCACGAGGTCGAGGCGTTCGGACCGGTCGCCACGCTGATCCCGTACGAGTCGGCCGAGGAGGCGATCGAGCTCGCCGCGCGCGGGCGGGGCAGCCTCGCGGGTTCGGTGGTCACCGGGGATCCGGCCTTCGCGGCCACCGTGGTGCGCGGCCTCGCGCCATGGCACGGGCGGGTGCTCGTGCTCGACGCCACCGACGCGCAGGAGTCCACCGGGCACGGTTCGCCGCTTCCCGCGCTGGTGCACGGCGGGCCCGGCCGCGCGGGCGGCGGCGAGGAGATGGGCGGGATCCGCGGCGTGCTGCACCACATGCAGCGCACCGCCGTGCAGGGTTCCCCGGATGTGCTCACCGCGGTCGGCGGGCAGTGGGTCCCCGGCGCGCAGCGGCAGGCCGACGGCCCGCACCCGTTCCGGAAATCCCTTGCCACGCTGCGGATCGGGGACTCGGTGGTCACCGCGCCGCGCACGGTGACCCGTGCGGATGTGGACCATTTCGCGGAGTTCACCGGGGACACCTTCTACGCGCACACCGATGAGGAAGCCGCGGCGGCCAACGAACTCTTCGGCGGGATCGTGGCGCACGGCTACCTCGTGGTCTCCTTCGCGGCGGGCCTGTTCGTTTCCCCGGAACCCGGTCCGGTGCTGGCCAACTACGGGCTGGAGAACCTGCGGTTCCTCACCCCGGTCAAGCCGGGCGACGCCCTCACCGTGACCCTGACGGCCAAGCGGATCACGCCCCGGGAGAACGCGGACTACGGCGAGGTCCGCTGGGATGTGGATGTCACCAACCAGAACGAGGAATCGGTGGCCAAATACGACCTGCTCACCCTGGTCAGCAAGGAGGCGGCGGAATGACGGAGGAACTCGAGCGGAGCTTCGAGGACACCATCGCCCGGGATCAGCGGCTGGAACCGCGCGACTGGGTCCCGGAGGGCTACCGCAAGACGATGATCCGCCAGATCTCCCAGCACGCGCACTCCGAGATCATCGGCATGCAGCCGGAGGCCAACTGGATCACCCGCGCGCCCTCCTTGCGGCGCAAGGCGATCCTGCTGGCGAAGGTGCAGGACGAGGCGGGGCACGGACTCTACCTGTACTCCGCGGCGGAAACCCTGGGCGTGGACCGCACCGAGCTGACCGAGAAGCTGATCAGCGGGGCGCAGAAGTACTCCTCGATCTTCAACTACCCGACGGTCACCTTCGCCGATGTCGGGGTGATCGGCTGGCTGGTGGACGGGGCGGCGATCTGCAACCAGGTGCCGTTGTGCCGCAGCAGTTACGGGCCCTACGCCCGCGGGATGATCCGGATCTGCAAGGAGGAGTCCTTTCACCAGCGCCAGGGTTACGAGCTGCTGATGACGATGATGCGCGGTACCGAGGCGCAACGGGAGATGGTGCAGGAGGCCACGAACCGGTGGTGGTGGCCCTCGCTGATGATGTTCGGCCCGCCGGACGCGGACTCCCCGAACACCGAGCAGTCCATGGCGTGGAAAATCAAGCGACACACCAATGACGAGCTACGCCAGCGGTTCGTGGACATGAGCGTTCCGCAGGCCGAGGCGCTCGGGGTCACCCTGCCCGATCCGGAACTGTCCTGGAACGCCGAGTGCGGGAGCTACGACTTCGGCGCCATCGACTGGAACGAGTTCAAGCAGATCCTCAAGGGCAACGGCCCGTGCAATGCCGAGCGGATCGCGAAGCGCCGCGCCGCGCACGAGGACGGGGCCTGGGTCCGGGAGGCCGCCGCGGCGCACGCCGCCAAGCAGCGTGATCGGGAAAGGAGCGCGGCATGAGTGAAGTGCGGAAGGACTGGCCGCTGTATGAGGTGTTCGTGCGCGGCAAGCGCGGCCTCAACCATGTGCACGTCGGTTCGCTGCACGCGGCGGACGACCGGATGGCGCTGCGCAACGCGCGGGATCTCTACACGAGGCGCAACGAGGGCGTGAGCATCTGGGTGGTCGCCGCCGCGGACATCACCGCCTCCAGCCCGGACGAGAAGGACCCGTTCTTCGCGCCGAGCGGGGACAAGGTCTATCGGCACCCGACCTTCTACGAGATCCCCGACAACGTCCCCCACATGTAGAGGCGGCCATGTGCCGCGAAATCGCCGACCGGGCGAGCATCGTAGCGAGCCCCGCGTGCGAGGAGCGCGGCGCGGGAGAAGGTGAGCCATGAGTTTCGACAATGCCTACGAGGCACTCGCGGAGGCGCAGGACGATGCGCGCTGGGCGTTCGGCACTAAGCCCGAGGGCGCGGGGGTGTCCCCCGAGCAGCGCCGCGACGACCCGCTGTCCGGTGTGGACACCAGCGTGCCGTCCGATGTGGACGGTGCCGCCCTTGCCGCCTACTGCCTGATGCTCGGCGATGACGCGCTGATCGCCTCGCACCGGTTGCAGCAGTGGTGCACCAGGGCACCCGAGCTCGAGGACGAGGTCGCGATCGCCAATATCGGCCTCGATTTGCTCGGTCAGGCGCGGCTGCTGCTGACACGGGCTGGCCGGGCGGACGGATCCGGTCGTGGCGAGGACGAGTACGCGTTCTTCCGCGCCGAGCCCGAGTTCCGCAATGTCCGGCTCACCGAGCACGCGCACGGGGACTTCGCCGAACTGCTCGCCACGGTGCTGGTGTTCGGCACCTGGCGGCTCGCGGTCATGCAGCGGCTGCGGGAATCGCGCGATCCGGTGCTCGCGTCCATCGCGGCGAAAGCGGTGCCCGAGCTGACCTATCACCGGGAGTACGCCGCGGACTGGGTGGTCCGGCTCGGCGATGGCACCGAGCTCTCGCACGGGCGGATGCAGGGCGCACTGGACGGGATATGGCCACTGGTCGGGGAGTTGTTCGCCACCCATGAGGTGGAGCGCGCGCTCGCGGGGGTCGCGGTGGATCCCGCCGAGACCCGCAGAGAGTTCGATGCGGTGCTGTCGCAGGTCTTCGAGGCCGCGGGACTGCGCCTTCCGGAGCGCGCGCCGCTGGCCGGGGTGGCCGGGCGCACCGGCCGGGACGGGTTGCACACCGAGGCCATGGGCTACGTGCTCGCCGAACTGCAGAGCGTGGCACGCGCACATCCGGAGGCGAGCTGGTGAGCACCGTGACCCCGCTGCGCGGCGCCTACGCGATCGCCGCCACCGTGACCGATCCCGAGCTGCCGATGCTCACCCTCGCCGATCTCGGCGTGCTGCGTGATGTGTCCGAATGCGACGGACGGGTGATCGTGTCCATCACGCCGACCTACAGCGGCTGCCCGGCGATGGACACGATGCGCGACGATCTGGTGCATGCCTTGCGTGCGGCGGGTTTCGCCGAGGTCCAGGTGCGCACCGTTCTCGATCCGCCGTGGAGCAGCGACTGGATCAGCGCCGAGGGCAAGCGCAGGCTCGCCGAGGCCGGGATCGCCCCGCCTGGCCAGGCGCCGACCAGGTCCGGTGGACCGGTTCCGCTCACCCTCGGCGCCCCGGTGCGCGCGGTGCGCTGTCCCTACTGCGGCGGGCCGGAAACCGAGCAGCTGTCCCGGTTCGGCGCGACCGCGTGCAAAGCGCTCTACCGCTGCCACAGCTGTGTCGAACCGTTCGAGTACTTCAAGGAGTTCTGATGGGCAGGGAGTTCAATCAGCTCAAGGTCGCGAGCATCGATCGGCTGTGCGGGGACGCGGCCGCGGTGACCTTCGAGGTGCCCGAGGAACTGACCGAGACCTACACCTTCCGCGCAGGCCAGTCGCTGACCCTGCGGCGCACCGTGGCAGGCCGCGAGGAACGGCGCTCCTACTCGATCTGCGCGCCCGCCGGATCCGCACCGCGCATCGGCGTGCGCGAAGTGCCCGAGGGGCTGTTCTCCACCTGGCTGGTCAACGAGGTGCGCCCAGGCGAGCAGATCGAGGTGGGCGCGCCGACCGGGAGGTTCACCCCGGATCTGGCCAGCCCCGGCCATCACGTGCTGATCGCGGCGGGTTCCGGAATCACACCGGTGCTCTCCATCGCCGCGACGGTGCTGCGAGACCCGGAGAGCACGGTCACCCTGCTCTACGGCAACCGGCGCGCCGAGACGGTGATGTTCGCCGATGAACTGGCCGACCTCAAGGACCGTTATCCGGCTCGGCTCGAACTGATGCACGTGCTGTCCAGGGAACCCCGCGAGGCGGAACTGTTCACCGGGCGCCTCGATGCCGCGAAGCTGCGCGAACTGCTCGCGATCATCCCAGCCGAGGTGGACCACTGGTGGCTGTGCGGCCCGTTCGAGATGGTCACCGAGGCGCGGGCGCTGCTGCTGGAAACCGGGGCGACCAAGGAACGGATCCATCAGGAACTGTTCTATGTGGACGCCGAACCGCCCGCCCCGGTGCGGCACGAGGAACCGAAACCGGACGGGGCACAGAGCGAGGTGACCGTGCTGCTGGACGGGCGCGCCACCGCCGCACCGATCGGGTACGACAGCCCGATCCTGGACGGTGCCCAGCGCGCCCGGCCGGATCTGCCGTTCGCCTGCAAGGGCGGGGTGTGCGGCACCTGTCGCGCGAAGGTCACCGAGGGCAAGGTGGATATGCGGCGCAATTTCGCGCTGGAGGAGGCGGAGGTCGACCAGGGTTTCGTGCTCACCTGCCAGTCGCTTCCGGTTTCCGAGCGGATCACCGTGGACTTCGACGCCTGAGAACTGTCAACGGCAAGGAAAACCTGGAAACCAGCCTAGAATCGGGACCATGACTGCCGATTTCCCGCTCGAGCCGCACCAGGACCCGACCCCGGCCGACCGGCGTGCCGCTATTCTCGCCGATCCCGGTTTCGGGGCGTACTTCACCGATCACATGGCGGTCGCCACCTGGACCGCGGACACGGGCTGGCACGACCGGCGGGTGACCGCACTCGCCCCGTTCAGCCTGCACCCCGCGGCGGGGGTACTGCACTACGCGCAGGAGATCTTCGAGGGGCTCAAGGCCTACCGGCACGAGGACGGCGGGATCCGGTTGTTTCGTCCGTGGCGCAATGCCCGCCGGTTTGCCGATTCGGCGCGACGGCTGGCCCTTCCGCCGCTCGACGAGACGGATTTCGTGCGCAGCCTCGAGGCGCTGGTGCGCGCGGACGCGGACTGGGTGCCCGCGGGCGAGGGGGAGCAGAGCCTGTATCTGCGCCCGTATCTGTTCGCCAGCGAGGCTTTCCTCGGCGTCCGCTCGGCCACCGAGGCGCGCTACGCGGTGATCGCCAGCCCCTCGAGCGGCTACTTCTCCGGCGATTCCGGGGTGAAGCTGTGGATCACCGAAGAGTACACCCGCGCGGGCAAGGGCGGCACCGGGGCGGCCAAGTGCGGCGGCAACTACGCGGGAAGCCTTGCCGCGCAACAGGAAGCCCGGGAACACGGCTGCGATCAGGTGCTCTACCTGGACGCGGCGGACCGGAGCAGGCTCGAGGAATCCGGGACCATGAACATCTTCCTGGTCACCTCGGACCGCAAGCTGGTGACCCCGGAACTCGGCACCATCCTCGAAGGCGTCACCAGGGCGAGCCTGCTCGCGCTCGCCGAGGAGCACGGGCTCACCCCGGTCGAGCGGGCCATCGGGCTCGCCGAGCTGCGCACGGGTTGCCGCGAGGGCACCGTCACGGAGGTGTTCGCGGCCGGAACCGCGGCGGTGGTCACCCCGATCACCGGGTTCCGGGGCCGGGAAGGGGAATTCACCGTGGGCGCCGGTGCTCCGGGCAAGATCACGCTCGGCCTGCGCGAGCATCTGCTCGACATCCAGTACGGCCGCGCCGAGGACCCGGACGACTGGCTGCACCCGGTCCCATGAGCCCTACAGTCCGACGCCCCCGCTGACATCGAGCTTGGTCCCGGTGATCCAGCGTGCCTCGTCGGAGGCGAGGAAGGCGACCGCGTCGGCGATGTCCGGCACCTGACCGATCCGGCCGAGCGCGGTCCTGCTGACGTTGCGCTCGACGTGTGCCGGGTCGGCGAGCACCTCGGCGGTCATATCGGTGTCGGTATAGCCCACTCCCACGGCGTTCACGGTGATTCGCCGCGGACCGAGGTATTTGGCCAGCGCATGGCTGAATACATCCAGCGCGCCCTTGCTGAGCGGATAACCGATGCTGTCCCCGGAGGAGGCCACCCGGGTGGAGACCGAGGAGATGTTGATGATCCGGCCGCCCTCGCGCAACCGGGGCAGCAGCCGCTGGGTCAGGAAGAACGGGGCCTTGACGTTGACCGCGATCATCCGGTCGAATTCCTCGGGCGTCAGCACCTCGATCGAGCGGCCCATGAAGTTGAGCCCCGCGTTGTGCACCAGGATGTCGATCGTGGATTCGCCGTGCGCCTCGAGCCCGGCGACGAGTCCGGCCATGAGTGTGTCCATATCGCCGGGCACGCCCAGTTCCGCACCGACGATGAAGGCCCGGCCACCCGCCGCGGAGATGAGCGCGGCGGTCTCCTTGGCGGCCGCCTCGTTGTTGCCGTAGTGCACGCCGACCAGGGCGCCGTCCCTGGCCAGGCGTTCGGCGATCCCTCGCCCGATTCCCCGGCTGCTACCGGTGACCAATGCGATCTTGCCACTGAGGCTCCCCATACCCACTCCTTGATCGCGCCGCGGAGTCCGCCTTTCCGGCCGTCGACTATATCCCGAATCTCCTCTTTTAGGTTAGCCTTGCCTAATTTGCCGGTCCAGTACCGCGGCCGTGGCCAGCCATCCCGCCCGGGCACTGGGATAGCGCGGCGCCCAGCCGGTCTCCGCACGGAAGGCGGTGTTGCTGACCCGCAGTGAGCGGGTCAGCGAGGTCAGCCGGGAACCAAGCAGCAGCCCGGCACGTCCCGGACCGCGCAGCAGCGGGGTGCGACCGGCAGCGGTGGTGAGCGCCGCCAGCTGTTCGCGCTGGGTCAGTGGTTCGTCGTCGACCACGTTGAACGGCCCCGCCGGTGCCGTCAGCGCGGCGACGACGGCCCGTGCCGCATCGGTGAGATGGATGAGCGAGACGTAGTTCCCCGGCGGCCCGAACCGCACCCCGATCCGCTTCCGTGCCAGGGCATAGAGCTGTTCGGCGTGCGCGGCGCCCGGTCCGTAGAACAGTCCGAGGCGCAGCACGGTTCCGATGCCGCCGGCCGCGGTGAACCGGCGCGCGCTCGCCTCGGCGGCCAGGTTCCCCCGGGTCTGCGGGTACTCGTCCAGCGGCCAGTCCTCGTGGATCCAGGTGCTCCCGCCCGGCCGGTACAGCATCGCGACCGATTCCTGGACGAGCCTGCCGACACCCGCCGCGAGCGCCGCCTCGGTCACGGCGGCCGAGCCCTCGGTGCGTACCCGTTCGGTCTCCCACCAGGCGCCATAGAGCGGGAAACGCAGCGTGCTCGGCATCGCGGAGGCGAGGTTGACCACCGCGTCCATACCGGTGAACACCGCGGTGAGGGCGCGGGCGTCGAACAGCGAGACCGATACCGGGCGTGCGCCATGCCCGGCGAGTACCGCGGCCTTCTGCCCGGACCTGGCCAGCGCGGTCACCTCGTGACCGGCGTGCACCAGCGCGGGGACGGCATGACCGCCGATAGCCCCGGTCGCCCCGGTCACGAACACGCGCACCGTTTCAGCTATACCGCTGAAACGGCCGCTGCGCTATCGGCCGGGCGAGCCATTCCTGCGGCGGATCCGGTAACCGTACGGGTTCACCGGACCAGCGCGGTCACCACGACCCGGTCCTGTGCGCCGACACAGATGCGCGCACCTCCACATCAGGGTGTCGCTCATGACCGGCTCCGCAACGGCGGGATCGCGGGAACCTCGATGGCCGCGGCGAGCTCCTCCGCGGTGAGCCGGAACCGCTCGGGATACTGGTCCGGATCGGTGCTGCGCGGGCTGTACCCACAGCGGGCGCGGCAGTACACCTCCCCGGCCCCGGGAACGGGGGAGACGGCGAGCCGTTCGATCTTCTGCTCCGCTTGTTCGCGATCCCGGCCGGCTGGGAACCGGGATCGAGGGAGAGCACCGGGAGATCCGGGATGTTCACCGGATCGCCTGCCGGGCTCATCTTCGTGGACCACGCCCACATTGCCTCCGGCAGATCGAAGGTCGACCATGACGACGGTCTTGATGCAAGTGCTCGCCGACGGCGTGGACGAAGTATTGCTGTCCCGGCTGAGTTCCGAGGAGCGCGAGCAGCTGCGCGAACTGCTCGGCAGGGCGGCGGGCGGCGGAACCGCCTGGACCGGGCCGCCTAAACTGGGGCGATGATTTTCATCGTGGTCAAATTCCGGGTCAAGGCCGAGTACGCGGACACTTGGCTGGACAGCGTGGACGCGTTCACCAAGGCCACCCGGGCGGAATCGGGCAACCTGTGGTTCGAGTGGTCGCGCAGCGTCGAGGAGGAGAACACCTTCGTGCTCGTCGAGGCCTTCGCCGACGATGCGGCCGAGGCGCACGTGAACTCGCAGCACTTCCGGGCGGGCCTGGAGACCATGCGCCCCATGGTGCGCCGGACCCCGGACATCGTCAGCACCAAGATCGAGGGCGCGACGTGGTGGAGCGAGATGGGCGAGCTCAAGATCGACTGAGGTCCTCCGCGCTGGGGTGCACGCCGGGGACATAGCCCCCGCGCAGAGCTTGCACGGTGAGCAGCGGGGTGAGAACGGGGACCTCGGCGGGTGCCAGGGAATCGGTGCGCCGTTCCCGGTAGCCGCCGAGGCTCCAGCGCAGCACGCCACCGTGCCAGCGCAGCCAGGGCGAACCCTGCCAGTCGAACACCGCCCCCTCGGGCAGTTCGGCGAAGACCATCGGCCGGGTGCGTCGGGTGCCCTGTGCGGTCATCCGGTCCGCGGCGAGGCGCTGGTCGATCCGTGCGGCCGCGGTGATGCCCACAGCGCGCTTGAACCGGTCGAGGTCGCGGTTGCGGCATTCGGCGCACGGCCGGTGTCCCGCGGCCAGCGCGGTGACCTCGTCCAGGAAGAACAGCTCGGTATAGGAACGCGGCCCCATGACGGTGCGCCGCCGCCCCTTGAACTCGAGCAGGCAGATGAGCCAGTTCCGGGTGCGGTGGGTCCGGACGAGTTCGCGATCGCCATCGGAGGTGATCCGGTGCAGCCGGCCACGGTTGCCGAGCAGGGTGCCGCGTTCCGGGGCGCGCAGGATCTCCCCGTACGGCGTGACCCGGTTAGGCAGCGGCATGGTGCACACCTCGCTCCAGCTCGGGTGGACCGGATCAGCGTGGCAGCACCGGCGGGTGGCGTGCTGGCGGGAATCGGACGGTACCGTTGCGGCCCGGAGGATCAAGCGAGGAGGAAAGAGTGCGGGTTCCGGTCATCGTGGTAGCCGGGTTCCTCGGCTCCGGCAAGACGAGCCTGCTCAATCACGTGCTGCACAACAGGAACGGGGTGCGGGTCGGGGTCGTGGTGAACGACTTCGGCGCGATCAACATCGACGCCATGGCGATCTCGGCCCAGGTGGACACCATGGTCTCGTTCGGCAACGGCTGTCTGTGCTGCGCGATCGACACCGAGGACATGGGCGACACGCTCGCCGGGCTCGCGGAGGCGGATGTCGACGTGGTGCTCGTGGAACCGAGCGGGCTCGCCGAACCGCAGGCCGTGGTGCGCCTGGTGTTGGCGAACGCGGGGGAGCGGCTGGAGTACGGCGGCATGCTCGAGGTGGTGGACGCCGCCGAATTCGAATGGGTCGCCGAGCAGAACCCGGACCTGGAACGGCATCTGGCGTTCGCGGATCTCGTGGTGCTGAACAAGATCGACCTCGCCGACGAGGCCACGCTGCACCGGGTGCGGGAGCGGATCGGCACCGCGGTGCCGATCGTGGAGACCGTGGGCGGCGCGCTCGATCCGCAGCTGCTGTTCGACCGCAGCGCTGAGACCGGTCCGCGGCAGTTGTCCTTCGACGAGCTCGAGGGACCGGACTCGCACGCGGGACATGCGCACGAGACCTACGAATCGGTGTCCTTCCACGCCGAAGAACCGCTCGATCCCGTGCTGCTGATGGAATTCCTGCGCGACCGGCCGCCGGAGCTGTTCCGGGTCAAGGGATACACCTACTTCGACGTGCCCGGATACCCGGACCGGTTCGGTCTGCAGACCGTCGGGCGGCATCTGCGGTTCCGCCGGGAGCCGTGGCCGCGCGGACAACAGCGCGCGACCGATCTGGTGCTGATCGGCCGCGCGCTGGATGCGGGGGACATCGAGAAACGGCTGCGCGGATGCCTCGCCGAGGACCCGCGCACCGAGAAGGATCTGCTGGATGTGTTGCGGTACGCGCACTGAGGGCGCGTACCGCAACACGATCGCTCAGTCCGCGTGGCTCAGCGTGAGCTCCACGTCGTCGCGCCCGGTTCCGGTGAGGGTCACCGCATTGGAGGCCGGCGGGTAGCCGCTGGCCACGATGGTGTAGCTGCCTCCGGGAAGGTCGGCGAAGGCGAAGCCGCCGTCCTCGCCGGTCCGGTACCGATTCACCAGGCTGCCCGCCTCGTCCAGCAGTGCGACGTGCGCATCGTGCAGCGGGGCACCGCCGGCATCGCGTACCGTGCCGTGCAACCGCGTGGCATCGCGCAGTTCCACATCCCGGTTGGTCGGCTCACCGGCCGCCACGGTGACCGGTCCCGCCGTCGGCTGGTAGCCGTCCGCGGTCACCGTCAGCGTGTAGATGCCGGGCACGAGCTCGGTGTGCCGGTAGCCGCCGTCAGTCGCGGTGAGCGCGGACCCGGAAACGGTGCCCTGCTCATCGGTGACCACGGTCAGCGCACCGGCGATCGGCCCCGAACGGTCCACCACCCTGCCCTCGAGCTCACCGGTGTTCTCGCTGAGCAGGATGTCGAAGGCGTGCGGGGTGGTGCCCACCGTGAGCGGGGTGACCCTCGGCTCGTGGCCTTGCGAGGCGCCGAGCAGCACGTAGTTCCCGCTGGTCGGCGCGAGCACCGCGTACCGCCCGTTCTGGTCGGCGGTGATGCGGTCGATCTGGCGCCCGGCCTGGTCGATGAGCGTGACCACCGCACCGGCGGCCGGCTCCTGCCTGCCGCGCAATACCTTGCCGTGCACCGAAACCCCGCTGCCATTGGTCTCCGCGCGCAGTGCGTGCTTCGGCTCCACGACGTCGGCCGGGACCTCCTGCGTGGTCTCCTGTTCCTTCTTGCGCTGGCCGTAGGGGCGGCCCTTGCGGTAGATCAGCACCGCGATGAGCAGCCCGGCAGCGAAGAAGCCCGCGGCCCACCAGTACGCGTAGGCGTAGCTGTGCAGTCCGGCCTGTACGGCGACATCGGGATCGGTGCGATGCTCGGCGAAATAGTCCACCGCCGCCGTGGCCGCCATCGTGTTGAACAGCGCGGTACCGATGGAACCGCCGACCTGCTGCATGGTGTTCACCATCGCGGAGGCGACACCCTGGTCGTGGCTGGCGACCCCGAGCGTGGCCAGGCTCATCGCGACCGGCATGACCAGTGCGAGGCCCGCCCCGAGCATCAGCAGCGAGGGCAGCACGTGCGCGGCATAGGAACTGTCCGGGCCGAGACCGGTCAGCAGCACGAGCGCACCCGCGGCCAGCGCCATCCCCACCGGGACCGTGGCCTTCGGGCCCACGTAGGGCACGAGCACGTTCGTGGACAGCTGCGAGACCAGCATCATCATGCCGACCATGGGCAGGAAACCGAGCCCGGTCTGGATCGGCGTGTAGTGCAGCGTGGTCTGCAGGTAGTAGGTCAGGAACAGGAACACCCCGAACATGCCCGCACCCGAGATGAACACGCTCAGGTAGGACCCCGCCCGGTTGCGATCACCGAGAATGCGCAGCGGCAGCAGTGGATGAGCCGCACGGGTCTCCCAGAACGCGAACAGGGCGATCAGTACCGCGCCCCCGGCGAGGAACGCCCAGCACATCGGGTCGCTCCAGTCGTAGGTCTCCGCGTTGGAGAACCCGAACACCAGGGAGAACAGCCCCGCGGCGACGAGACCGGTGCCGAGCAGGTCCAGCTTCGGTCGATCGACCGGGGTCTGGCGGCGGATGAACACCAGCGCACCGAGAATGGCGACCACCGCGATCACGCAGTTCACGTACATCGTCCAGCGCCAGTCCAGGTGCTCGGTGAGCACCCCGCCGAGCAGCAGCCCGATCGCGCCACCGGAACCGGCGATCGCACCGAACACACCGAACGCGCGGCCGCGTTCCTTCGGATCGGTGAACGTGGTGGTGAGCAGGGACAGTGCGGACGGAGCGAGCAGGGCGCCGAACATTCCCTGCAGCGCGCGGGCGATCACCAGCATGGTGAACCCGTTCGCGGCACCACCGAGCGCGGAGACCACGCCGAAACCGATGATGCCGATGATGAAGGTGTTGCGCCGCCCGAACAGATCCGCGAGCCGCCCGCCGAGCAGCAGCAGGCTGCCGAAAGCGAGCGAGTACGCGGTCACGATCCAGGTGCGCGCGTCATTGGTGAAGCCGAGGTCGTGCTGTGCCGAGGGGAGCGCGATGTTCACGATCGTCGCGTCGAGCACCACCATCAGCTGGGCGAGCCCGATCACCGCGAGCGCCCACCAGCGGCTCGGCGTGTGTTTGCGCGTACCGGGCGCTCTGCTGCCCGGCGGCGCGTGTTCCATGGTCGTAGCAGACATACGGGTCCTCCGGTTCGATGTCTGGCGCTTCATCGCGCCGGTGGTTCTCAGTTCCGCGTGAGCGCGGGCAGCACCACGTCGTCCACGTAGCGCCGCAGGTAGGCGGTGTCGGGTTCGCGGCCCTCGATGAACGGGCGGGTGAACACGGCGCCGAAAAGCAGATGTGGCAGATAGTCGTTGGCCTTCGCCCCCTCGGTGAGCTCGCCGCGTGCCACCGCGTGGTCCACCACCGAGCGGATGACCCCCAGCTCGGGTTCGAAGATGGTTTCGCGCATCGCGTCCCGCAGGTCCGCGCAGTCGCGCATCGCGGGCGAGATCGCCCGGACGACCGCGAGGTCCTTTTTCGCCTTGGCCTTGGCGAACCGGCTCGCGATCACGTGCAGATCACCGCGCAGTGAGCCGGTGTCCTTGTAGGACAACAGTTCCCCGCGCTTGCTGTGCCGTACCGCCTGGGCGACCAGCTGCGGTTTACCGCTCCACTGCCGGTAGAGCGTCGCCTTGCTGCACCGGCAGCGCGCGGCCACCGCGTCCATGGTCAGCTGCTCGTAACCGATCTCGCAGAGTTCGGCGAGCACGGCCTCGTAGAGCTCGGCCTCGCGTTCCGGAGTCAGCCGGGTCTTGCGTGCGGTCTTGCTTTCCACGGCTGCTCCCTTCGCCCCTAACGAACCGAAACGGTTTCGTACACTTGACTACGCTACGCCCGCCCCTATCGAAACTCAACCGTTTCGGTGTGCGTCCTGCGTCACCATGACCCCGGCCGCGCGCAACTCGGCGACCGAGGCGGCGTCCCCGTCCGGATGTGCGTGCACGAAAGCGGTCGCCTCGAGCGGCACGGTGACCGGGTAACCGAGGCGCAGCGCATCCCTGGCGGTGGCGGCGACGCAGACGTCCGCGGCGATACCGGCCACGGTGACCGCATCCGGCCGGAACTGGGTCAGCGCCCCGAGCAGTGGACCGAGGGCCCCTCGGCGCACGGCTGCTGCGGTTCGAGCACCGGAGCGAGCAGGAACGCGGAGAAATTACCCCGGTTGCCCGGCCCCTTCTCGAACACCTCGCCGCGCACATCCAGTTCCGGATGCAGCAGGGTCCGCCCCCGCGGATCGCCCTCGGGCAGGTCCACCGGCGCGTAGTCCCGGCTGTAGAACACCGGATCACCTCGCGCGACCGCACCCGCGATCTGCTCGTTCACCGCGTACACGATCTTGGGAAATTCTCCCGACACGAGCTCGACGAACAGGTTCTGCATGTCCACCACGATCAGCGCATTGGTCATGCTGCCGACGATAGAACCTCAAGTATGGTTGAGTTCAACTCAATTCCTGGGACATTCCGTTTTCCACCGTGTTCGCCTAGGATCTCCGGAGACTCTTCGGACTGCGTTTGGGGTGCGGAAATGCGTCGATTTCGGTATCTGGCCGCGGTGTTCGGTGCGCTTCTGGTCGCCGGTGGTGGTGCGAGCGCGGCACCCATGCCCGCGCAGTCCTGGAGCGCGGGATGGGCGGTCCCGGACAGTGCGCCGCTGCCCGCTTCGGTCGACAACGGATCCGCGAAGGGTTTCCGGAACGACACGATCCGTCAGGTGATCCGGGTCGATGCGGGCGGACCACAGGTCCGGGTGCGGTTGTCCAACCGATACGGCACCACGCCGCTTCGGCTGACCGGGGCGAGTATCGGGTACGCCGGTAAGGCGGGAGCGGTGACCGATCCGCGCCCGCTCACCTTCGGCGGTTCCCGTTCCGCCGTGCTGCCGGAGGGTGCCCGGCTGCGCAGCGATCCGGCCACGATCCCGGTGCACCCGCTGGATTCCCTGACCGTGAACCTGTACTTCGCGGGAGCGACCGGACCGGCGACCAACCACCCGGAAGCGCGCGCCACCGGCTATCGCGCGAAGGGGGACCACACGGCGGACACCGGGGTCTCGGCGTTCACCGACCGCGGCACCTCCTGGTACTTCCTGGACGGGGTGGATGTGCGCACGGCCGGACAGCGGGCCGCGGTCGTGCCGTTCGGGGACTCGATCACCGATGGGACGAATTCGACGGTGGACGCCGACAACCGGTATCCGGACGAGCTCGCCGAACGGCTCAGGGCGGCGGGCAGTACCGACACCGTGCTCAATTCCGGGCTCAGCGGGAACCGGGTGCTGCACGATTCCCCGTGTTTCGGCGAGCGGGCGCTGGCCCGGTTCGGCCGTGATGTGCTCGACCGGCCGGGTGTCCGCAGCACCATCATCCTCGAGGGGATCAACGATATCGGGGCGAGCGCGCAGGCCTCGGAATGTCTCCTGCCGAACACGAGGGTCACCGCGCGGCAGCTGATCGCGGGATACCAGCGGCTCATCCATGCGGCACGGGCACGCGGAATCACGGTGCTCGGTGCGACGCTGCTCCCGTTCCAGGGGGCGGACTACTACAGCCCGCAGGGCGAACTCGTCCGGGAACGGGTCAACGACTGGATCCGGCATTCCGGCGCCTATGACGCGGTGGCCGACTTCGACCGGGTGATGCGCGATCCCGCGCATCCGGGGAAGCTGAATCCCGCCTATGACAGTGGGGACGCGCTGCACCCGAACGATCGCGGCTATCGCGTGATGGCCGGGGCGATCGATCTCGGAAAGCTGTGATCCTAAGCGGTGGACTGTCCGGCCTTCGCGCGCTCGGCTCGGTCCAGTGCCCGGGACAGTGCGAGAATCGCCCGCACATCGCTGTCCATTCCGGTGCCCTCGGGTGGTGCGATGACCGATGGGGCGGCGAGGTGCCCGTCCGGGGCGCAGCGGTCCAGCGCTTCATGTTCCAGCGCCTCGCGGATCAGACTCGCCTGCCGGGCGGGGGAGTCGCTTGCGCGCACCGGGGTGGCCATGTACGGACTCAGACACACCAATCCGTCGCGGCATTCGATGACCCGCCGGTAATAACGCAGCCGCATGTGCCGTAGCCGCAGCCGTTCCCTGGCCGGACCGGACGGCGGGAACAGCGCGATGGTGGGGAACTGCCGATAGAGCACCGTCCACAGCGGACCCAGCTGGGCGTAGTGACGCCGCGCCTCGACCCACATCCGCGCCTTGGCGATACCGGTTCGGGCGCCGGGATAGCCGACTCCGAGGAAGAAGACCCCGACTCCGATCGCCAGCAGCGGCGAGGTCCACACGGAGGTGCCCGGGACGAGGGACGTGCGCAGGAGCAGCCGTCCGCCGGTGGAGAGCACCCGCGGCAGATGCGTACCGAGGCAGCAGATGACCAGTCCCACGGCAGCGACGCGGAGCCCGAGCCTTGTCGGTGGCGTGACCGATACCGCAGCCGCGGACCAGGCGAGGCAGGCGCCGTACGCGGTCGCGTAGGCCATGTAGAGGTTCCCGATCAGGTGGAAGGCGAGCACCCCTGCGGGGCCCGCGGTCTCGGTGTAGTCGCCGTAGTTCGCCCCACCGGTCAGCGCCGTGCCGAAGAAGATCACGGTCAGGGCTGCGCTGACCGCGAGCGCCACGCCGAGCTCGACATAGCCGCGCGCCCCGGAAGTCGGCGAGGCGCGCACCGACCGCAAGAGTCCGAGCAGTAACGCGAAGAAGAGGGTCAGCAGGACGAACTCGATCAGTACCGGGGCCTGCCGGGGGAAACTTCCGGCGAGGACGGGAATGCTGACCATGAGCTGCGCGGTGAGCGCGGCCACGACCAGGACCGTGCAGATGGTGACGATCAACAGGCCGCGATCCCTTGGCATGCGCGCCAGCTGCGAACCCTTCCACACCGCGGCGGCGAGGGCCGCGCACCACATGATGAGGGCGGCCACCATCTACAGCCACCCCTGGTGATCGTCGAACGCACCGCTGACCGGATCCGCCCGGTGTTTGCGCCTGGTGTCGAGCCGGTCGAGCAGGACCGCCCATTCCTTGATCACGGTCGCGACCATCTCGGCCTCGCGTTCGGCGACCGCGTCATACCCTTCGCGGCGCAACGCCCGCAACACCACCTCGATGGGGATGTCGGGAAAGATCTGCGCCCAGATGTCATCATCGTCCTCATCGCTGCCGTGGTCGCTGAGGATGTGGCCCAGCTCGTGCAGGATGATGTGTTCCTGGTGCGCGGGAGTCGTATCACGCTGGTAGAGGACGTAGTCCTCCTCGGCAGTCCCGATCCACAGGCCGAACGCGCCCGGAGTCGGCAGGGGATAGGGCATCAGCCGGATCGGGCGCCCGCGGTGTTCGGCCAGCCGGGCGCACAGCAGCGGAACATCGAGCGGCGCCCCGATCTCGAGTTCCCGCAGCAACTGCTTGACGCCCTGCCGCAGCTGCAGATCGTTGCGCCAGCGCCGCCCGCTGTCCGCCCGCACGGGATCACTCGGCGAGGAGTCGCCGTACCGCCTCCGCGGTACCCCGCGGATGACTGCTCGGTGCCATGTGGCCACCCGGTACCTCGGTGAACGTGCCGTCCAGCTCCTTCGCGAGCTGCTGCGCGCACCGGTACTCCCAGCGGCTCGCCCCCTCACTGCCGCCGGTCGGCCGGACGGTCACCGGCACCGCGGCGAGCTGCTCGGCGCGCAGTGCCGAGGCCCGCACAGCCGGGAAATCGTGCGCGAAGAAGAACTCCAGGTTGGCGTTCGGGTCCCCGGCGGGTTTTCCCGGCCGGGCGCCCTCCTCGGGTTCGCCCTGGTGTGCGGAGATGGTCACCATGTGCCGGATCGCGCCACGGACATCGGTACGGGCCAATTCGGCGACGGTGTCCAGTTCCGCCTCGCGGTCCTGCTCACGCAGCACGCTGGACAGCGGCGGCTCGTGGGCGATCACGGTCGCCACCCGCCCGGGATGTTCGGCGGCCAGGTGCAGTGCGATCACCGCGCCGATGCTGGATCCGAGAACCCGGGCGGGCCGATCGGTGCAGGCTTCCAGCAACCGGGCCGCGTCCTCGGCGTGCTGGGGCATCGTGACCGGCACGTCCCCCGCGGCGGTCGAGCGCGAGATCCCGCGGCGGTCATAGCTGATCACCTGGTACCGCTCGGCGAGCTCGGCGGCCAGTTGTGCCGTGGCGGCGGCGTCGCTGATCCCACCCTGGATCAGCAAGAGCGGATCGCCCTGCCCCCGAACCTCGTAGTACAGCTGGGCGCCACGCACATCCACGGTTCCCGACCGCACTTCACTCACGGGCCTCTCCTCGGTCTCGGCTGGCCTGGAAATCGATGTATTCGAGTACGGAGCGCAGGCCTTCGGGGGAGAGCTGACTGGCCCGGGTGGCCAGTCGGTCGACCTTCTCCGCCCCCAGCTTGGCCAGCAGCTCGTACTGGCGGTTCAGCTCCTGCCCCTTCGCGGAAGAACTGAAGTACTCCAACGGAACCTCGAAGAAGCCGGCGATCCTTTCTACCAGTGTGTAGCCCGGATCGTACTTGCCGTTGAGCAATTCGTAGAGGTATCCGCGCGAAATTCCCACGGCCGCCGCGACCTCCGCCTTACCGTATTTGGTGCCGTCCTCGCGCCGTACGCTTGCAAAGAGACGCTGAAGTCTGGTGGCGAAGGCGTTCTCCGATCCCTGTTCCCCGGCCATCCGCTTACCCCTCTCTCACGCGCACGGGCGTCGTGCGACCCATACGCGATACCTCGCATGTACGGCATACTTGACATTCAGTCAAGTACACCCTACGTTAATCGAGCGGTGTCAAGTATACCAGTCAGATTGACGGTATTCCTTCGCGCGGACCGGCGCCCCTGCTGGTCCGTCAGTGCCGGTGACAGTCGCCGGCGCGGATGTCCCGATCGGTACGTGGGAGCGGGACACCGACCGAAGACGCCGGTGCCGACCTGATGGGGGTGATCGGCACCGGCGTCTTCGGCGTGCTGCTCAGCCTTCGGCCCGGTAGCTGGGCACGCCGGCCAGGAAGGTCGCGCGGATCGGGATCTCGCGCAGTCCCCGCGGATCGAGCTCGGCGGGATCGACCGAGGTGAGCACGAGGTCGGCGGGGTCCCCTTCGCGGATCGCGGTGCGCCCGCCCGCCGCCGCGGCCAGTGCCACCGGAAGCGGCAGGCACTGCTCCGGATGCCACGGCGGCCGTTCGTCATCGGTCCTGGTGACCGCCGAGGCGATCGCATCCCAAGGGTCGAGCGGGGCGACCGGAGCGTCGGAGCTGAACTCCAGCCGGGCGCCCGCACGGTGTAGCGCCGCGTAGGGGTAGGCATGCGCGGTCCGACCCGCCCAGTACCGCTCGGCCACATCCCGGTCGTCCGGACAGTGCCCCGGCTGCACGCTCGCCGTCACCCCGAGCCGCGCGAACCGCGCCAGGTCCGCCTCGGCGACCAGCTGAGCGTGTTCGATCCGCCCGCCGCTCCCGCAGCGCTCGAAGGCGTCCAGGGCGATCCGGGTGGCGGCGTCCCCGATGGCGTGCAGCGCGGGGGTGATGCCCGCGGTTACCGCGCGATGCACGAGCGGTTCCAGTTCGTCCGGCGGCGTGACCAGTTCGCCGGTGCTCTCTGTTCCCGGGTACCGCTCGAGGCAGAACGCGGTCCTGGTGTTCAGCGAACCGTCCACGAACAGCTTGTACGGGCCGACGGTGAGCAGTTCGGCGATCGGCATCCCGGTGCGGTGTCCGCGCTCGATCGCCTGCTCGAGCAGGTACCTGGCGAGCACGCATCGCACCCGGGTGCCCGGCGGGCGGATCTCCAGGCGCCGGGTCCAGTCGGCCACCGTATCGGTGAACTCGTAGTCGCTGATCGCGGTGACCCCGCGCGTGGCAGCGGCCTCCGTGGCCTCCAGTACCCACTTGTCGGTGACCATGAGTGCGGGCCGGGGCAGTTCCGCGGTGATCCGCATGCATTCGTCCTCGACGAACACCCCGCTCGGATGGTCCCTGCCGAGCAGCCGCAGGGCGGGGGAGTTGCACCAGAGGGTGTGCAGATCCCTGCTCAACAGCACGGCGGGCTGATCGCCGACGACCACGTCTAGGGTGCTCTTGTGCGGGCTGTCCGGCCACAGACCGTCGGTGAACCCGGCGCCGAGCAGTAGCTCACCGTCCGGCGGCCCCGCGGTCATCAGCTGCGCCGCTGCGTCCGCCGAAGCGGCGCCGGACAGGTCGATCCGCCTGCGGAACTGCGCCCACTGCAACAGATGCGCGTGCCCGTCGACGAGCCCGGGGAGCAGGGTGCCGCCCTCGAACACCTCGGCGCCCTCTGCCCCGGCACCGGGTTCCTCGATCGCGGCGATCCGCCCATCGGCCAGTCGCACATCCGCGACCGCCCCCTCGCTTCCGACTCGCACACCGCGCAGCAGCACCGCATCGCCCACCTCGTGCACCACCTCTCTTGCCGGACATACCGGCTGGTCGGTACCGTGTCCGTCCATGACAGAGGACACCGCGTCCGCGCTGCCCGGACTTGATCTTGCCGCACTCCGTGGATACCTGGATACCGCGCGACCGGGCCTGTTCACCGGGGAACTTTCCGGGCACCTGATCGCGGGCGGGCGGTCGAACCTGACGTACGTGGTCACCGATGGGCAGCGGGAGCTGGTGCTGCGCCGTCCGCCGCTGTCCCATGTGCTGGCGACCGCGCACGATATGGGCCGCGAGTTCCGGGTGCTGAGCGCCCTCGAAACGACCCTGGTTCCGGTGCCGCACACCGAACTGTTGTGCACCGAGGCCGAGGTGCTGGGTGCGCCCTTCTATCTCATGCAGCGGGTCGACGGGGTGGCGATGCGCTCCCTCGAGGACGCCGCATGGATGTCCGACGAACAGGCCCGCGCGGTTTCCCTGCGCCTGGTCGAGGTGCTGGCGGAGTTACATGCCATCGATCCGGACCGGGTCGGTCTCGGCGAATTCGGCAAACCCGACGGCTATCTGCGCCGCCAGCTCGACCGGTTCGGCAAGCAGCTCGAGTCCTCCCGCAGCCGGGAACTGCCGGGCATCGAGGAACTGGCTTCCTGGCTGCGCGCCAACCTTCCCGAATCACGCAGGGCCGCGATCGTGCACGGCGACTACCGCCTGGACAACGCACTGGTGCGGGCGGATCCGCTGGAGATCACCGCCGTGCTCGACTGGGAGATGGCCACCCTCGGCGATCCGCTCGCCGATCTCGGCCTGCTGTACGTCTACTGGACGGGGACGGGGGAGTCGGACAACTCGGCGGACCCGATCACCGGCGGACTGACCAAGCGCTCGGGGTTTCCCACCTTCGCCGAGCTCGCCGAGCACTACGCGCGCTATTCCGGCACCGATATCGGCGAACTGCACTGGTACGTGGCGCTCGGCTGCTACAAGCTCGCGGTGATCCTCGAAGGCATCCACTACCGGTTCAGTACCGGCGGCACCGTCGGCGCCGGCTTCGAACAGATGGGGGACATCGTGCTGCGGCTCATCGAGAACGGGCTCGCGGCGCGCACCGGCGAGCACTGAGCCCGGTCTCGAATGCGGCCCGCTCAGGCGTGGCCGTGGTGGTGTGCGTGTGCCACGGCATGCCCCTTGCCCCGGCTGATCATCCAGCGGTTGACCGGGGTCGTGATGAGGAAGGCGAGCACGAGCGAACCGGCCAGGGACGACCAGAACAGCGCGGTGAGCAGGCCCGCGCTCATCGCCCCGGGAACGATCACCATGAACAGGTTGTCGATCAGCTCCATCACCAGGATCGAGACCGTGTCCGCGGCGAGTGCGATGCGCAGTGCCTGGCGCAGGCTCAGGCCGCTGCGCCGGACCCCGCGCATGGTCAGGGCGTAGCCGAACACGAAGGCGAGGGCGACCGAGAGCACGATCGTCGCACCGTTGCTCAGCCCGGCCGCGGTACCGATAACCATGCCGCCGACCTCACCGATGGCGCAGCCGGTGAGGCAGTGCAGGGTGGCCTGTGCGGCGCTCTTCCAGGATGTGTTCTGCCAAGTGGCGGAAACCTCGGGCATAACGACCTCCTTCGATCTCGTCAATATACCCTTAGGGGGTATAGGTATGACAGCTTCGTGATCGAGGTCTCCGGAGGTTGCCGGAAGCCCGGTCCCGCTCAGGGCATCGTGATGACGACCTTTCCCGAAGCATGCCCGTTCTCGACGGTCGCGAGGGCGGCCGCAGCGGCGGAGGGTGGATGGACCGCCGTGATCACCGGCGCGAGGGCACCGTCCAGCGCCAGTCGGGCGGACCGCTCGAGGCTCTCGCGGTCCAGGTGACGCTCGATGAAACGCCCACGCCCGCATCGCCGGGGTTTCCACGCACGGCAGCACGATCGCGATCATCCGGCTGGACAGACCCGCGTCGAACAACTGCCGGATCAGCCGGACGCGTTGCATCCCGGCCGCGGAATAGTGCCGTTGCCCCGTTTCCGAGCGTGAGCTGGTCAGCAGGTCCTGCTCTTCGTAGTACCGCAGCGAGCGCGGGCTCACCCCGGTGCGCTTGGACAGTTCGCCGATCCGCATGGCCGGAAGCTCACGCTCGGCCTACCGTTCGGCCGGTGCGGTGAACGTCGCGGAGGCGACCAGATGGGCCGGATCGGAGGCCAGGGACTCGCCCGCGTGGTCGTAGAGCTGGGTTGTCTCCGGCGAGGCGTGACCGAGCGCGTGCTGGCGCCCCTCAAGGGAGGCGCCGCGCAGCCGGGCGATCGTGTTGAAGGCGTGCCGCGCCGAGTGCGGGCTGATCTCGTGTGGCTGTGGCACATTCGCGGCCGCGGCAAGGGTTTTCACCAGGGTGCCCACCTGGGCGCGGGTGATGCGGTCACCGTCCCGGTCGACGAGCAGCGCCCGCTGGTGCGGTGCCGCGATCCGTTCGGCGAGCCAGCTGTCGAGCAGGGGAGCGAGCTGCAGTGGGACGGGCCGGTAGCGCAGTTTGCCGCCCTTCATGTGCAGTTCGATCACCCGCCATTCGGTGCCGGTGCCGTCCACCCGGTAGCCGAGATGCCCGAGGTCCGCGTTGCAGATCTCCGAAACCCGCGCGCCGAGGTCCACCAGCAGGTGCATGGTCAGCTGGGCGCACCCCGGCGGCCAGGTGCGCGGGGCCTTGCCCGGGGCGAGCCGGCACAGGTCCGCAGCCTGCTGCTCGGTGAGCGGGCGGGTCCTGGACTGCTTTCGCTCTACTCTGGGGCGCCCGGCCCCGGCGGCGGGCTGATAGTGCATCGCCCCGGCACGGTTCAGGTAGGTGTAGAAGCTCGAGATCGCGTTCACCGCACGGGCGATCGTGCGATCCGAACGAACCCTGCCGGTGCGCTCGCTCGGGGTCTGCTTGAGCCAGGTGCTGAACACATTGACCTCGGGCAGCCCCAGGGTGAGCGGGTCCAGTTCGTTCCGGTCGCACCACTGCAGGAAAGTCCGCAGGTCACGGCGATAGGCCTCGGCGGTGTTCGCCCCGAATCGCGGATCCGCCAGGAAGGACACCACGAGCTGATCGAGGCGATACCCGGTGGGCGCCAGGTAGACCTCCACCGGCCGTGGGGGTTCCGTTGCCGGTCCGGGCCGGAACGGCAGATCGGTCATCGGCGCGGCCTCCCCGTCTTGGACAAACGTACCGGAGATCTTCACTCTTGGATCGGCATCATAGCGGACCGTTAGCGCTAGTGGTCCGACTATTGGAGTGCGATGAACGAGTCGTCTGTCTGGTCCGTTCGATAAGAATCCTAACCAATTGATTATGAACACTCTTCAACGCAACCGACGCAGATTTCTGTCATGGTCCGTCAACGGTTTCAGAACAGCATGCTCGAATACAGTGTCATACCGGAATGTCTGTTCATGAACTGTTGATGCATCGGCTTTACAATAACCAGGACGTAGCTATTTGAAGTTTTAAACCTCTATTTTGACAATAGACTAGTAGCACTTCAAGATTCTTCTGATGGCGTTACCATAAATGCCGCAGCGTGATCGTTGTATCGTTTTTCTGGTGTGTAGAGACATGTGTCTGACAGGTGCATCTGGTCCGTGTCATCCTTTAGGTCCGTTATGAGGAGGTCTGGTCTGGTAACCACATAACCGGGATTATGCAGTAAACGGACCAGAAGGTCGAGCTATGAGGCGAAAAGTCTGTCACGGACTTCTCGGCCGTCGAGTAGTACGATCCGACCATGCCTACCGGAGTCACGCGCCAGAAGATCGCCCCTCGGGAACTGACCTCCACGGAGCTGAAGAGCCAGCAGATGGATGTGTGGGACGACGCCCGAGCAGGGCATGTCACGTTCATCGTCCGCGGCGCGAACCGCCGTCCGGTCGCCGCGATCGTGCCCGTCGAAGTGGGCTACGCCTGCGAGCAGCAGGAGGAACTTTCCGGGCACGAGCGTGCCCGGATCGCGGCCGCCGTCGAACAGGCCCAGTCGGAGATCAGCGGGACCCTGGAACGGCTCGCCGCCGAGGTCGCGGACACCGCGGACGTCGCGGGCGTCGCGGGCACCGAGGTGAGCCAGCTCTCCCCGCCTGCTCATTGACCTCGACCACACTTGAGGAACCAGGCTTCCGGGTATGGATGCCGTGTGGTTGCGGGAGTTCGGGCCCGCCGAGATGCTGCGGATCGGAACCGCCCAGGATCCGGTCCCGGAGACCGGACAGGTCGTGGTTCGGGTGTCGTTCGCGAACATCACCTTCGTGGAGACCGTCACCAGAGCGGGGCAGGCGATCGGGCCGTTCGCGGGGCTGCGGCCGCCGTTCGTTCCGGGTAACGGGGTCGGCGGGATCGTCACGCGGCTCGGACCGGGAGCCGATCCCGATTGGCTCGGCTCCCGCGTGGTCACCGCGACCGGGGGAACGGGCGGGTACGCGGAGGAGGTCGCGGTCTCCGCCGCGGGGCTGATCCCGGTACCGGACGGGCTCGGTCTGGACGAGGCGACCGCACTGCTCGCGGACGGGCGCACCGCGAACTATGTGGCGCGTGAAGCGGGCATCCGGAAAGGGGAACGGGTGCTCGTGCTCGCCGCGGCCGGCGGGGTGGGCCACCTGCTGGTCCAGCTGGCCGCGGAGGCGGGCGCGCAAGTGATCGCCGCCGCGGGAGGCCCGGAGAAGCTCGCCATGGCAGGGGAACTCGGTGCCGCGCATGGCGTGGACTACCGTGAGCCCGGCTGGGCCGGCGGGATCGGGCCGGTGGATGTGGTGTTCGACGGGGTCGGCGGGGAACTCGGCGAGGCCGCCTTCACCGCGCTCGGTGAAGGCGGCCGGTTCGTGCCGTACGGCGGATCCAGTGGCCGCCCCGCGGAGGTGCCCGAGGACGCCGGGCCGACCGTGTTGTCCTGGAAAGTGCCCGATCCGGACGATATGCGCGCCCTCACCCGGGCGGCGCTGCGGCAGGCGGCCGCCGGAGTGCTGCATCCGGTGATCGGGCAGCGGTTCGCCCTCGCCGAGGCCGCGAAGGCGCATACGGCGATCGAATCCCGTGCCACGACCGGGAAGACGCTGCTGGTCGTCGGCTGACCGGGGCGGCCGTGCTCAGCCGACTGTCACCCCGCCTTCGGTGGAGTCGGTGGAGCGGCTGAGTTCCTCCCAGGTGTCGATGTCCTCCTGGACGCGCCGGCGCCCGGCGGTGACCAGGCGCAGTGCGTCCGAGCCGAGCAGGAGATGCACGGGCGGCTTTTCCACGTCCAGAAGCGTGAGGATGGCCTCGCCCGCACGGTCGGGGTCACCGATGCCCTGACCCGCGAGGGCCTGGCGGCGGGAGCGGATCGGGTCGAACAGTTCGTCGTAGTCGGCGATACTGCGTGGTGCGCGGACCAGCGACCTGCCCGCCCAGTCGGTCTTGAACGCGCCGGGAGCCACGGCGGTGACCCGCACGCCGAACTGGGCGACCTCCTGGGCGAGGGTGTCGGTGATGCCTTCCATGGCGTGTTTGCTGCCCTCGTAGAAGGCGAGCCCGGGGAAGGTGGTGTGCCCGCCCATCGAGGTGATGACGAAGATCTGGCCCTCCCGCCGTTCCCGCATGCCGGGCAGAACCGCTTTGAGGGTCGCGACCGTGCCGAATACGTTGATCTCGAACTGGTGGCGCAGCTCGGCCATCGAGGACTCTTCGAAGGTGCCTTCGAGCCCGTAGCCCGCGTTGGCCACGAGCACGTCGATCTGTCCCAGTTCCGCTTCGGCGGCCCGCACCGTGGTCTCGATCCGGTCCGTATCGGACAGGTCGAGGATGAAGGCGCGGGCTCGGTCGGGATCCAGCGCCCGGAATTCGGCGGCATGCTGCTCGGTGCGCACGGTGCCGGCGACCCGGTGCCCGGCTGCCAGGGCTCGGCGGGCGATCGCCAGTCCGAGGCCGGTGCTGACGCCGGTGATCAGGAATGTCTTGCTCACTACGGGTTCCTTTCGTGGATGGGTGTCCGGCCGCAGGGCGTGCGTGGGCACGGCGGCATCGACCCCGCGGATACGGCGGGGCCGGGTCCGGGTGGTGTCGGTGTGTCCGGTGAGCGTCAGGACTCGGCGGCGGTGTCCCCCGTGGTGGCCGGCTCGCTGCCCCAGCTGGCCAGCAGCCGCAGGCGTTCCTGAGATGGCGAGCCGGACGGTGCGCTGTAGACGACCAGCGACTGGCCCGGATCGGCGACCGAGGTGAAGATCTCGTACTGCAGTTCCAGGTCACCGGCGACAGGGTGGCGGAGGTGTTTGAGGCCGGTGCTGCGTTCCTGGACGCGGTGTTCCGACCACCAGGCCGGGAACTCGGGGGAGCGCATCATCAGCTCACCGATCAGGTTGGCGATGTGCTGGTTTCGCGGCTGTGCGGCGGCGGCCAGCCGTAAGCCGTGCACGTAGTCGCGGGCGACCCGTTCCCAGTCGCGCCACACCAGGCGAGCGCGCGGATCCAGCAGCGTCCAGCGCGCCATGCTGCGTTCCCGGCGCGGCATGGCGGCCACATCGGGAAACAGCAAGGCCCACAACGTGTTCCCGCCGAGGACGGTGAGGTTCCGGTCGTTGACGAAGGCGGGAGCCAGATCCATCGAGTCCAGCACCTGGCGCAGCGCCGGTCGCAGCCGTGCCGGGTGCTCGGACCGGTCCTTGCGCCCGGCGGCGCCGCCCGCGAGCGCGAACAGGTGCCGCCGCTCGATGTCGTCGAACCGCAGTGCTTCGGCGAGGGCATGCAGCACCTGTTCGGAGGGCTGCCGGGCGCGGCCCTGCTCCAGGCGGGTGTAGTACTCGGTACTCACCCCGGCCAGCTGCGCGACCTCACTGCGCCGCAGACCGGTGACCCGGCGACCGGTGCCGAACTCGACCGGCAGACCGACCTCGTCCGGTGTCAGTCCCGCACGGCGGGCCCGCAGGAATCCGGCCAAGTCGTTGTTGCCCATGATTGAAGTCTGCTCTCCGCGGAGTCGCTCACCAAGGGCCTGGCTGGCCCTGCCAGTACTACACAGCGGGTCGTGCGAACAGGTCGTGATCGCGATCTTCGTCTCGCAGGCCGGGCCCGCACTGGGGTTGGGGCGGTACCGAAGTACTCGGTGCTGACGCTGGCGGCGCGATCGCTGTCGCTCGGGGACGGCCGAAGGGGTGCACCTCCGATCGCCTGCCTATGCCGTCAGGGCCGGTTCGATCGTGAGTGTTCCCGCGCGGGGATCCAGGACCGTGGGCGTGCCGAGCGGCACGGTGTGCTGCCCCGGTGCGTGCCCGAATTCGAGTCCCCACAGCATCGGCAGGCCCAGCGGTTCGAGCACCGAGCACACCGCCGCCCGCACCGCGGCCGGTTCACCACAGTTGTGCAGGCTGCCGATCCCGATCCCGGCCACCGAGTCGAACCAGCCGGACTGCACGAGCTGGGTGAGGATGCGATCGAGCCGGTAGGGGGATTCGGTCACGTCCTCGAGCAGGGCGATCGAACCGGGGCGCGGACGCACCTGCAGCGGGGTGCCCACGGTGGAGACGAGCAGGCTCGCGGTGCCGCCGACCGTGCTCCCGCGCACCGGCCGGACGGGGCCGATCGGCGCGCCATGCAGCACGACCGGAGCCGGTTCGAACAGCGCACGGCGCAGGTGTTCACGCACCTCGGGTTCGGTGCGGAACGCGTCGGTGACCGGCATCGGCGCGAACAGGCTGGCGAACCCGAACCGGGCGGCGAGGTGCTCGTGCAGCAGGGTGGCGTCGCTGGACCCGATCAGCAAGCGGTTCCCCGCCGCCCGCAGCGCGGTCAGGTCGAGCGCGGTCGCCATCCGCTGGCCGCCGTAGCCGCCCCGCGCACAGCACACGGCGCGGATGTCCGGCCGGGTCCACAGCTCGTGCAGATCCCGCGCCCGCTCGGCGTCGGTGCCCGCCAGATAGCCGAGCTCGGCGTGCCGCGTGTTCAGGTGCGCGCCCAGCACGACCTCCAGGCCCCAGGACCGCAGGTGTGCCACGCCTTCCGCGAGCTGTCCCGGCGGCAGCGGTCCGGAGGGGGCGACGAGCCCGATCCGGTCACCGGCGCGCAACCGCGGCAGGCGCGTGCTCACTTCCGCAGCTCGATCGGTTCCACGGCGGGCGGGACGAAACCGAACACCTGGCCGTAGAAGGACAGTTCGGCACACATCGCGGTGATGATGTTGGCGGCCTTGCGGAAACCGTGCTGTTCCCCGGCGAACTCCAGATAGGCGTGCGGGATCCCGGTGCCGCCGAGCGCCGCGCTGAACGCCCGCGCCTGTTCCGGTGGGCAGATCGCGTCCTCGTCGCCCTGCAGCACCAGCACCGGATCGCGGACCTCTCCGACGTGGGTGATCGGCGAACGGTCCCGGTAACGCTGCTCGTGCCCGGGGAGCGCGCCGACGAGCGAGTGCAGGTACTGCGACTCGAAGTCGTGGGTGTCTCCTTCGGCGAAGCGCAGCATGTCGATCACCGGGAAGCGCACGGTCGCCGCATGGTAGGTGCCGGTGGTCGCGATCGCGTGCGCCGCGCTGTATCCGCCCGCCGAACCACCGCGGATCGCCAACCGGCCCGGATCGGCGGTGCCCTCCCGGCCGAGCGCCGCGACGACAGTGGCGCAATCGGCGAGGTCGACAACGCCCCACTGTCCCTCCAGCCGCTCCCGGAACGCCCGGCCGTGGCCCGTGGAGCCGCCGTGGTTGACCGCGACCACGCCGATACCCCTGCTGGTGAGGTAGGCGAACTCCAGCGAGAGCACCGGAGCCACCGCACCGGTCGGCCCGCCGTGCACGTGCACCACGAACGGCGGAAGTTCCCCCTCGGGGGCGGTGAACCCGGGATTGGCCGGTGGGAAGACGATCGCCGGGATCTCGTTGCCCGCCTCGTCGGTAAACGTCCGGGACTCGGGTGTTGGCAGATAGGCGGGGTCGGGGAGATCGGCCGGTTGCCCGGTGAGCTCGGTGTAGCCGCCGCGTTCGAGATCCACCGCCACGAGCGCGGACTTGCGTGCGGGCCCGGCCGCGGTCGCGTAGAGGGTTCCGTTGCGCACCGCGAGCATCGCGGAGAACACCGGAATGTCCGCGAGGCCCCCGATCTCGGTGATCCCGTCTTCCCCGACGAGCACCGGAGTACCACCGCGCAGCAGCACGAAGCGTCCGCCGCCGAGCTGGGCGAACCATTGACTGCCCGCGACCCAGAGCGCACCGCCGCATTCGGCATCCAGTGGGGCGAGGTTGCCCGGTTGCCCGCTCAGCGGCACCCGGTACAGGTTCCACCAGCCGGTCGGATCGGTGAGCGCGACCAGATTGTCCGAGTCCTCCCATTCGAACTGGCACACCGCTTCCCGCGGACCGCCGGCGAGCACCCGGTGCTCACCCGCCGTCCCGTCCGCGCGCATCTCGGCCACGCACAGCTCGGTGCCGTTCCACGGCATGGCAGGGTGATCCCAGCCGAGCCAGGCCAGGTGGCGGCCATCCGGGGAGACCTTGGCGACCGAGAGGAAATGGTGGGTGGCGAGCACCGTGCGCGGTTCGCCACCGTCCAGCGGTACCGCCACCACATCGCGGGTGACATCGGTCGGCCGGTCCCCGGTCACGGTTTCCCGGACACACCACACCGAACCGTCCGGGCCGGGGTGCAGATCGGTGTACCGCGCCCCGTGCGGGCGTCCCGGCTCCGCGGTGATCGGGCGTGGCTGCCCGGCCGAGTCCTCGAGTGCGTACAGCCGCTGGTCGTCCCAGTTGGTGAACACGATCGCCCCGGGAACGCTCGTCCAGGGGCGGCCACCGTACTCGTGCACCCGGTTGCGCACGTTCCACGGAGTGGCCAGCAGCTCGACCGGCCCGCCCGCGCCGTGCGCGAACAACCCGACCCGGCCGCCTTCCTCGGGCAGCGCCTGCGCGTACACCAGCCGGTCACCGTGCCAGGCGGGCCACGACGGCCGGTTGTCGGCCTCGGCGACGAGTTCGGCGGTGATCGGGGAGGTCCATGCGCCGTACGGGCGTTCGGTTCGGGTCATGTCCGCGCACATTAGTAGAGGCCCCGGACCCGCCCGGATGCTGCGCCGAGTTCGCTGTACGCGAACACACCCCGGTATGCGCAGGGCCGAGGCGGGTGGCCGATGCCGCACAGCACGCGCATGACCTAGGGTCGATGGTGTCATGTCTCGAGTCATTCACGTATTCCGCGAACCCGACCGGTTCGTGGCGGGCACGGTGGGCCAGCCAGGAGAGCGGTCGTTTTACCTGCAGGCGAGCGAGCAGGCGCGCACGGTGAGCGTGTCCCTGGAGAAACAGCAGGTGTCGGTGCTCGCCGAACGCCTGGGCTCACTGCTCGAGGAGATCCAGCGGCAGTTCGGGGCCGAGGTACCCGATTCGGCCGCGGACCTGCTCGACTCCGATCCGCTCGAGGTCCCGATCGACGAGGAGTTCCGCGTCGGGACCATGGGACTCGGCTGGGATGCCGAGGCCAGTGCGGTGGTGATCGAGCTGCTGGCGGTCACCGAGGAAGAGGTCGACGAGTCCGTCGTACTCGATGACGCCGAGGAGGGCCCGGACGCGCTGCGCGTGTTCCTGACCCCGACCGCGGCACGGGCCTTCGCCGAGCGCGCCGACCGGGTGGTCAACGCGGGCCGTAAGCCCTGCCCGCTGTGCTCGGAGCCGCTGGACCCGGCCGGGCACATCTGCCCGCGGCAGAACGGGTACCGGCGCGACCTCGCCGAGTCCGAGGAGTGAGGTGAGCACGGAGCTCACCCCGGCCGACCCGTGCGCCACGGAGTTCCTCGACCGTGCCGAGATCGAGGTCGAGGGGCGGCTCGTGGACGCGTCCAACGCCACCCTGTACTGCGGACTCAGCGCGGACGGCGTGCAGGCGCACTGCGTCTACAAGCCGATCAGCGGGGAACGGCCGCTGTGGGACTTCCCGGACGGTCATCTGGCCTGGCGTGAGTTCGCCACCTACCTGGTGTCCGAGGCCGCCGGATTCCACGTCGTTCCGCCGACCGTGTTGCGTGAGGGCCCGTTCGGCTCCGGCATGGTGCAGCTGTGGGTGGACACCGACGAGGAAACCGAACTGGTGGACATCACCGCCCCGGACGAGGTTCCGGAGGGCTGGCGGCCGATCCTGCGCGCCGAGGACGGGGCGGGAAACCCCGCGGTGCTCGCGCACGCCGATGTCCCGGAGCTGCGCGCGATGGCGGCCCTCGATGTGGTCGTGAACAACACCGACCGCAAGGGCGGGCACGTGCTCAACACCGCGGCCGGGGTGTACGGCGTGGACCACGGAATCTGCCTGCACCAGGAGGACAAGCTGCGCACGATCCTGTGGGGCTTCATGGGCGAACCGCTCGGGGACCGGGTGCGCGCCGGCCTCGAACGGCTGAGCGGGGAACTCGACGGCACGCTCGGTGGCACGCTCGCCGGGTACCTCACCGCCGAGGAACTGCACGCGCTGCGCACCCGCACCCGGCTGCTGTGCGCCGCGGACACCTACCCCGAACCGGGCAACCAGTGGCGCGCGATCCCGTGGCCGGTCTTCTAGGAGCCGCCGGTGAGCAGGAACCTGCTGTTCGCCCGCAGTCGCTCGACGATCTCCGCAGGTGCCGTGTGCGGTGAACCCGCGTCGAACGGTGGCCGCGGGTCGTATTCGATGCCCAGCTGAATGGCGCGGGCCGCGTCCTCCCCGGCGATCCGCGCGGCGAGGGTCAGGCCCATGTCGATCCCGGCCGAGACCCCGGCCGCGGTGATGTACTTACCGTCCACGACCACCCGTTCCTCCGCCGGCGTCGCCCCGTAGCGGGACAACTGGTCGGTGGCCAGCCAGTGCGAGGTCGCCCGCCTGCCGCGCAGCAGCCCCGCGGCGGCGAGCACCAGCGAACCCGTGCACACCGAGGTGGTCCAGGTGCTGCCCGCGTCCACCCCACGCAGCCATTCGTGCACCGGGCCGTCGGTCATCTGCTCGGTCTGTCCTGGGCCGCCGGGGACCACGACCACGTCCGGCGCGGTGACCTCGGCGAGCGTGGCGTCCGCGGACAGGGCGAGCATGCCGTTGTCGGTGCGCGCCGGGCCGGTCTCGGTGCCGACGAAGCGCACCGTTCCGACCCGGCTGAGCACTTCGTACGGCCCGACCGCGTCCAGTGCGGTGAACCGGTCGAACAGCAGGATGGCGATCTCCATGGGGTTACCTTTCGTCCTCAACAAACCCGCCTGCGGTATTCGGCGGGACTGACCGCGAGGGCGCGGATGAACGCCCTGCGCATGGCTTCCGGGGTGCCGTAGCCGCAGTCCCGCGCGACCTCCCCGATGCCGGCACCGGTGTCCTCGAGCCCGCGGCGGGCCGCCTCGAGCCGGACCTGGTCGACGAACCGGCCGGGTGGGACCCCGACCTCCGCGGTGAACGCGCGGGTGAACTGGCGCGGGGACAGGCTGGCGCGTTCGGCGAGCGCGGTGACGCAGAGATCGGCCTCGGGATGCTCGAGGATCCACTGCTGGGCGCGGCGGACCGGGTCCCGGTGCGCGAGTTGCGCGTCGAGCTGGGCACTGAACTGCGCCTGGTTTCCCGGTCGGCGCAGGAACATGACCAGTCCGCGGGCGATCCGCAGCGCGGTGTCCCTGCCGTGGTGCTCCTCGACGATCGCGAGCGCCAGATCGATTCCCGAGGTCACGCCCGCCGATGTGGCCACCGGTCCGTCCCGGACGAAGATCGGCTCAGGATCGACGCGCACATCCGGGTACCGGTCGGCCAGGGCCGCGCAGTAGTACCAATGCGTCGTCGCGCGGCGCCCGTCCAGCAGACCGGCCTCGGCGAGCAGGAAGGCACCGGTGCACACCGAGAGCACCCGGTCCGCGGCCGATCCGGTCACGCGCAGCCAGTCGAGCAGCGCGGGATCGGGCGCTTTCGTCCCCGGACCGCCGGGAACGAGCAGGATCTCCGGCGTCTCGCAGGCCCGCAGGTCCGTGTCCGGGAGCAGGCGCAGCGCGGCGGATGTGCGCACCGGTGCGCCGTCGAGGCCGGCCGTCACCACCCGGTAAGCGGGCTCACCCTTGGCGGTGCGGGCGCCGGTGAACACCTCGAGCGGGCCCGTCACGTCCAGGCTCTGCACGCCGTCGAACAGGGGGATGAGCACGCTTCGCATGCCTAGGATCCTGGCCCGCGGCGGCGATGGCATCAAGGTCGGAAAACCCACCTTTCGCGCTATCGCCTCAACCGCGCCGTGCGCTGACGAGCCAGGTGCTGGAGTCGAACCAGACACCCTCCGCGCTGGTGTGCGCGGCGAGCATGGCGCGCAACCGGTCGATGGTGTGTTCCGCGGCCACGGAATCCATCCGCCGCAGCGCCGAGCTCGTGCACGTGAAGCCGCGGATCCAGTCGAGGGCCGCGGGAATGTCCGCGCCGTAGCAGACGGGCTCGCGGACGTCGGCGAAGTCGATCCCGACGAAGCCCGCGCTCTCCAGGATCTCGGTCACGGCCCGGGGGTCGGACAGCGAGAACGGATCCAGCTCCTCGGCCGCTCCGGGCACATCGAGCGCACGGTCGATGGCGCGAATCCAGTCGTTGCGCTCCCTGGCCTGCCAGACCAGCATCACCAGCCGCCCGCCCGGGCGCAGCGCGTGGGCGATGTTGCCGAAGGCAGCGGCGGGATCGGCGAAGAACATGGTGCCGAACCTGCTGATCGCCAGGTCGAAGTGCTCCGGAGGGAAGCGGTGGGTCTGGGCGTCGCCGTGCGTGAACACCAGGTTGCCGAGCTGTTCGGTATCGGCGAGCTCCCGGGCGCGGTCGACCGACGGTGCGGACACATCGATGCCGAGCGCACTGCCTTCCCCGGCGCGGCGAGCGGCGTGCCGGGTCGTCTGCCCGGCCCCACAGCCGATATCCAGGACTCGATCACGGGGCCGGATCCCGCATGCCCGGTTCAGCACCTCGGTGTAGCGCCGCAGTTCCGAATCGAAGTCGGTGCGCGCGTTCATGAGCGGCTCCTCTGCTGATTCAGGTCTTGAGTCCGGCCGCGACCCGCCGCAGCGTCCGGACGAAGGCGCGCACCACTGGCCGGTCCGAGCCGCGCCGCCAGGCCACGTAGATCTGCCTGGTCATCGGTGGGCGAAGGGGACGGCCGACCACGCCGTCGGGCACCTCGCCGATGGAGATCGCGGGCATCAGGGCGGCGGCGAGCCCGGCGCGCACGATCGCGGCCTGGGTGGGGAGCTCCACGATGTTGTAGTCCAGCCGCGGCTCGATGTGCTGGCTCGCCAGCGCCGCGACCAGGGCGTTGCGGATGTCGCTTTCCGGGCAGGACACCCAGACGAGGTCCGCCGCCTCGGCGAGGTCGAGCACCGGCCGGTCGGCGTAGGGATGGTTCTCGGCGAGCGCCACGTGCACCTCCTCCTCGATGAGCACCTGGTACTCGATCGGCGCGGGCATGGGGGAGGGCATGTCCGGCCACCGCTCACCGACGATCAGGTCCAGCTTGCCCGCCTGCAACAGTGGCATGTGCTCCAGCGATTCGCCGTCGAACACGCTCGGGCGCACCCGCGGATGTTCGGCGGTCAGTTCGGCGAGCGCGGGGGCGACGAGCAGCCGGATGGAGCTGCCCAGTGAGCCGATCCGCACCGGGCCGAGCACCTCCCGGTCCAGATCGGCCAGTTCGCGCTCGGCCTCGCGCAGTTCGGCGGTCATCCGCTCGGCCCGGTCGGCAAGCACCACGCCCGCGTTGGTCAGCCGGACCGAACGCCCATCGCGGGCGGTCAGCGCATGCCCCGCCTCGTGCTCCAGCTTGCCGAGCTGCTGGGAGACCCCGCTCGGGGTCACCGAGAGGGCGGTGGCCGCGGCGGCCACCGATCCGTGGTCCCGCACCGCCAGCAGGACCCGTAGTCGTTCCGCGTTCAACACGGTAGTGAGCCTACTGGATTATGGGTAGAAAGATTCACTTGTGCTACATTTGAATCGCCACCACCATGGAATGCATGGGCCTCTCTACGTTGCGTTCGAACCCGCGCGCCCTGGTGATCGCGGGCACGGTGAACATCTCCTGCTCGGGAATGTTCATCGCGCTGGCCGCGACCACGCCGGCGATCGCGACGGTGTTCCGTTGTCTGCTCGCTCTTCCGTTCCTGATCCCGCTGGCCCTCTGGGAGATCAGGCGGATCGGGTTCGGCAGCCGCTGGCCTGCCCACCTCGGCGCCGGTGCGCTGCTGGGCTGCGATTTCGTGCTGTGGAGCCAGTCCATCGCGGATATCGGTGCGGGTATCTCCACGGTGCTGGTCAACGTGCAGGTGATCGTGGTACCGCTGCTTGCCAGGCTCAGCGGAGAACGCATCAACCGGCGGTTCCTGGTCGTCGCGCCGGTCGCGCTGACCGGCGTGGTGCTCGCCTCCGGGCTGACCACGCCGGGGGACCACACACTGCGCGGCAGCCTGTGCGCGCTCGGGGCCGGAGTCTGCTACAGCGGTTACCTGGTGATCATGCGCCGCACCGCGAAGGACTCGGGCAAGTTCATCCCGGTGACCACCGCGACCGTGGCCACCGCGCTCGTCGGGCTGCTCGCGGGAACGATCGGCGGTTCCTTCCACCTGCCCGGCGCCGCCTCCTTCGGCTGGCTGCTCGTGCTCGCGGTCACCGGACAGGTACTCGGCTGGGTCCTGGTCGGTGCCGGACTGCCCGGGCTCTCCTCGGCGACCGGTGCGGTGCTGTTGCTGCTGCAGCCGGTGCTCGCGGTCGGCTGGGGCGCGCTCGTGCTCGGTGAACGGCCCGGTACGGTGCAGCTGCTCGGCTGCGCCATCGTGGTGGTCGCGCTCTGGCTTTCCTCCCGGGAACCGCGGAAGGCGCGGGTGTCGCAGCCGGTCAAGGCATTCGCCGAACGGTAACCTCGCGGTTCGTGCGTGCCAAGAACTATGGACCCGATGTGCTCGGCAGTGGCCGGGGACGCAAGAAGATCCCCGAGGTACCCGCGGAGGCAGGACTCGTCGTGGAGGACCCGGCATCGGGCTTCTGCGGGGCCGTCGTCCGCATCGAGGCCGGCGGTGTGGTGCTCGAGGACCGGCTCGGCAAGCATCGGGTGTTCCCGCTGCGCCCGGCGGCCTTTCTGCTGGAGGGCAAACCCGTCACGCTGGTCAAACCGAAGGCCGCGGCGGCGAAACCACGGATGAGCGCCTCCGGTTCGGTGCGCGTGGAAGGGCACGCCGCGAGCACCGCGAAGGCGAGCCGGATCTGGGTGGAGGGCATCCACGACGCCGCGCTGGTCGAACGCGTCTGGGGACACGATCTGCGGGTCGAGGGCATCGTCGTGGAACCCCTGCACGGCGTGGACGATCTCGCCGGGCTCATCGGCGAATTCGGTCCCGCCCCGCGCAGGCGCCTCGGCGTGCTCGTGGACCATCTCCTGGAAGGCACCAAGGAATGGCACATCGTCGAGCGGGCCCGCCAGGACAACGTGCTCATCACCGGGCACCCCTATGTGGACATCTGGCAGGCGGTCAAGCCCGCGGTGCTCGGCATCCGGGAATGGCCGGTGATCCCGAAGGGAACACCGTGGAAGGAAGGCGTGTGCGCCGCGCTCGGCTGGGGTGAACCGGCCGAGGGCTGGCGCCGGGTGCTCGCCGCGGTGTCCTCCTACCGGGACGTCGAGACCCCGCTCATCGGCGCGGTGGAGCGGCTCATCGATCACGTCACCGTCCTCGACTGACCGCGTGAAGATCACGCTCCGGTTACGCACCCAGCGTCCCTGAACCGTGCCCTTGCCGTGTCTGTCACGATGTGCGCATGTGGCCGATCGTGTGGCTCGTTCTCGGGCTTGTGCTCGTCGCCGCCGAGACTCTGTCCGGCGACTTCGTGCTCGTCATGCTCGGAATAGGGGCGCTCGGTGCGGCAGGAGCGGGTGCTCTCGGTGCGAATCCGTTGATCAGCGCGGTCGTGTTCGCCGTGCTGTCGGTGGCCATGGTGCTTGGTATCCGGCCCGTGGTGAAGCGGCGGTTCCACGCCGGCACGATCACCCAGACCAACACCGATGCTCTGGTCGGGGCCGACGCGGTCGCGATCACCGAGGTGACCAATGAGGATGGCCGGGTGAAGATCCGCGGGGACGTGTGGTCGGCACGCAGCCTGGAAAGTGAAGTAATCAAACCCGGTGCGGACGTGACAGTGGTGGAGATATCCGGTGCCACCGCCGTCGTGATCGCCAAGTCTTGATAGGGGAGCAATTGACGTGAGTGTCGGCGCTTGGATCGTGATAGCCGTCGTAGTCATCATCGTGCTCATCATCGTCGTCAAGGCGGTGATCGTGATCCCGCAGGCGACGGCGGCGGTGATCGAGCGCCTCGGGCGGTACAAGGCGACCGCGACGCCTGGTCTGAACTTTCTCGTACCGTTCCTCGACCGGGTGCGTGCCCGGATCGATCTGCGCGAACAGGTCGTCTCCTTCCCACCGCAGCCGGTGATCACCCAGGACAACCTGACCGTCTCCATCGACACGGTGGTGTACTTCCAGGTCACCAACCCGCACGACGCGGTGTACGAGATCTCGAACTACATCGTCGGTGTCGAGCAGCTGACCACCACCACGCTGCGCAACCTGGTCGGTGGGATGAGCCTCGAGGAGACGCTGACCTCCCGCGATCAGATCAACCAGCAGCTGCGTGGGGTGCTCGACGAGGCGACCGGACGCTGGGGTATCCGGGTCGCGCGAGTGGAGCTCAAGGCGATCGATCCGCCACCGTCCATTCAGGACTCGATGGAGAAGCAGATGCGTGCCGACCGGGAGAAGCGCGCGATGATCCTGAACGCCGAGGGTGAGCGGGAGTCCGCGATCAAGACCGCGGAAGGACAGAAGCAAAGCGAGATCCTGTCCGCGGAAGGCGCCAAGCAGGCCGCGATCCTGAACGCGGAAGCCGAGCGGCAGTCCCGGATCCTGCGCGCCCAGGGTGACCGCGCCGCCCGCTACCTGCAGGCGCAGGGGCAGGCGAAGGCGATCGAGAAGGTGTTCTCGGCGATCAAGCAGGGCCGCCCGACCCCGGAAGTGCTCGCCTACCAGTACCTGCAGACCTTGCCGCAGATGGCGCAGGGCGATGCGAACAAAGTCTGGATGGTGCCCACCGACTACGGCAAGGCGCTCGAAGGCTTTGCCAAGATGCTCGGGGCGCCCGGCGAGGACGGGGTGTTCCGCTACGAGCCGCCCGCCTACGAGCAGCCGAGCGAGCACGCCGAGGACGAGGACGAGACCATCAAGCACTGGTTCGACACCTCGACCGACCCCAGGGTCGCCGAAGCGGTGGCCGCCGCCGAAGCGGTCGCACGGCAGGAGGTGGAGAGCCCGCTGGACCAGCCGAAGGCGAGCGGGTCTGCCAAGCGGGCGCTCGGCGCCGAGGAAAGCGAACCCAAGAAGGCCGAACCGAAGCAGCAGGCCGCGCCCGAGGCGCCGCAGCAGGTGGAGCCCGCGAAACCGGCCGGTCAGCAGCAGTACCCGCCGCTTCCGCCGCAGCAGGGGCACCCGACACCACCGCCGCCCGCGCAGCAGCAGCCCTACCAGCAGCCGCACCCGGGCCAGGGGCAGCAGCCCCAGCAGGGATGGCCCCAGCAGGGCGGTCAGCAGCCGTACCAGGGACACCAGCCCTATCAGCGTCCGCAGCAGCCGCCGGCCACCGGAGGCGGCTCGCCGGAGCTGTCCGACTGAGCTCATCCGGCAGAAACGGGCGGGGTACCTGGTACCCCGCCCGTTTGTGTGTGTCCGCCGTGGTTCAGCTCAGGCCGCGCTCGGCCCGGTATTGCTCCAGCAGCTCCGGAAAATCGTCCTCTCCGGCGACGTGCAGGCTCACCACCCGGGTATCGCCGACGACCGGGCGGACCCGGCCGGTCACCTCGAACGCGGTGTACGGGGTGGCCAGAATCCTGAGCGCGAGATCGTCGTCCGCGAACCCGAATCCGGGGTTGAGTAGCATCGGTACAGCGCTTAGTGCTGAGCCGGAGTCTGCTGGTCAGCGCGGTGCGGATACGGTTTCGCCGTGCCGGTGGGGTTTCTGACCGATGAGCAGGGGGAGTCCTGCGGGACGTTCCGAGTAGAGAGGATCGCCGTCTGGCCGGCAAGCTGACGGTGCATCACTGGAGCGATGTTGCCGCCGGGGTGGCGGAGATGCGCCGGGTCGCAAGGCGCCGCCTGGTGTTCTTCACGTGGCGGCCGGAAAGGATGGCCGAGTTCTGGCTGCTCTCCGAGTACCTTCCGGCTGCCGCACGAACTGACGCCACTCAGGCGATTCCGGTACAGCGCTTGTGCCGACTGCTTGGGGCGGATGCGACGGTGCGGGCGGTGCCCGTGCCGTACGACTGCATCGACGGCTTCGGGGCCGCGTACTGGCGCCGCCCCGAGACCTACCTCGACCCCGATGTGCGTGCTGGCATGTCAATGCTGGCCAAGACAGACACCGAAGCGCTTGCGCCCGGGCTCCAGCAGCTTGCCGACGATCTACGAACCCGACGGTGGCATCACGAGCACGCGGACCTGCTCGCACTCGACGCTCTCGATGTCGGGTACAGCACGGTCACGGTCGATCTCGTCTCATAGGCCGATCTCGATCCGAAACATGTCCGGTGCCGGTGACAGCGCATACCGTCTGGGCGATGAGACGTCTGCCGCAGGTGGACCGGTTCTTCATGCCGGGCTGTACGGCCGCACACCGATGGTTCCGGAGAGCCAAGAGTAATTACATAGAAAAATTATCTAAATGTCCCGGGTGGTGAGAAGGTTCGAGTGGCACCACCCAGGCGTGATCGAGGTCAAACTCATAGTACCGCAACACGAAGGGGGTAGTAGTCGTCGAGTTGCTAGATAGGTTATATAACTCCATGATATAAATGAGCTATGGGTGAGATGGAGCGCGACCAGGGGCGGGATGACGTCACGGAGGTTTTCGACGAGGTCATCCGCCTGGTGATCCGGCATCTGACCGACCACGGAAGTCTGACGTTCACCGCGATCATGTGCCTTGGCAGGCTCTACCGGGACGGCCCGACGCGGCTGACGGTACTGGCGGCGGCGGAAGGTACCAGCCAGCCCTCGACGAGCCAGCTGGTGCAGCGCCTGGAGCGGCAGGGGCTGGTGGTGCGGGTCAGGGATCCCGAGGACGGGAGAGCGTCGCTCATCGCGCTCAGCGACGCCGGTCGCACCCTGGTGGCCAACCGTCTCCGCGATCGCCATGACCGCCTGGCGGAGTTGCTGGCAACGCTCTCCCCCGAGGACGATGCCTCGCTTCGGTTGGCGATGAATGTGACTCGACCGATCATCCGGCGGTTGATCGAGACCGCCCGCCGGTCGGACACCCAGGCCACGTCCTGACGACTTGACCACCCGATCCATTCCGGAGGTAGACCATGACCACACCATCCAAAACCGCCACCGCTTCCGCCTCCCCGCGATCCCACACGGGGAAGCGTCCGGTCGACTACGACGTGGTGGTCGCCGGGGCCGGCCCCGCGGGGCTGATGCTGGCCGGTGAGTTGCGGGCCGGCGGTGCCTCGGTAATCGTGCTGGAACGGTTGACCGAGGCCGATCCTATCCTCAAGGCAGGAACCGTGAACCGGCCCAATATCGAGGCGTTCTACCGGCGCGGCCTGCTTCCCGCGCTGCGGCAAGCCCAGCAGGAGACGGAGTGGACCGTCTCCTACCTCTCCACCCGGCGGCCGGACGGCACGAGCGCGCTGCCCAGGTTCTCCGGACATTTCGCGGCGATCATGCTCAGCGGCGAGATGCTGGACGAGTCCGACCCGGACCTGGCTGGGCTCAATCCCCCGGACATGGTCGACCTGGTCCACCAGAAGCAGGTCGAGGCGATCCTCGCCGATCACGCTGCCGGGCTCGGCGTGGAAGTTCGTCGCGGGGTGGAGGTGACTGGTTTCGAACAGGACGCCGAAGGGGTGACGGTCGCGACCGATCAGGGGCCGATCCAGTGCGGATGGCTCGTCGGCTGCGACGGCGGCCGCAGTACGGTGCGCAAGCTCGCCGGGTTCGACTTTCCCGGCACTGACCCGGAAATCACCGCCTACCACGGGATCGCCGACATCGTCGGCGTGCAGGACCTTGGTGTCGGTTGGCACGCGACCGACACCGGCGTCTACCTCAACGACCCGCCGCGCGGGCGAATCACCACGGTCGCGTTCGACGGTGCACCGGCCGACCACGACACTCCGGCGACGGCCGAGGACCTACAGGCATCCATCCGCTACGTGACCGGCGCCGATGCCACGGTCACCGGGATCACGAGCCTGACCCGGTTCACCGACAACACCCGTCAGGCCACGACCTACCGGCAGGGGCGAGTGCTGCTCGCCGGCGACGCGGCCCACGTGCACCCTCCGTTCGGCGGGCAGGGGCTCAACCTGAGCGTGGGCGACGCGATGAACCTCGGTTGGAAGCTCGCCGCCACCGTGCGGGGGACGGCACCGGACGGGCTGCTGGACACCTACACCGCCGAGCGGCATCCCCTCGGCGCCTGGGTGCTGAACTGGACGCGTGCCCAAATCACGGTGATGCGCCCGGAGCCCCATGCCCGTGCGCTGCGCGAGGTGGTGACCGACCTGGCACGGACCGTGGACGGTGCCACGTACTTCGCGAAGAAGATCTCGGGCCTCTGGCAGCGATACGACCTTTCCGGTGACCATCCGCTTGTCGGCGCAAGCGCACCCGACTACGAGTTGGCTGACGGGTCCCGGCTCGCCGACCACATGCACGACGGCAGGGCGCTCCTGTTGGATCCCTCCGGTGCGCGGCACGACCTCGTTGCCCCATACCGCGACCGCATGCGGACGATCACCACGGCCCCACTGACCGACGACGCTCCGGCGGCTATGTTCGTACGGCCCGACGGTTACGTTGGCTGGGCCGGCGAACCCGACCGGAGCTCGCTGGACAAGGCACTGCAGGCCTGGCTCGGCGTCCCACTGGCACATTCGAGCCAGACTCCGGAAGCTCCGGCTTAGCGCTCACCGCTGTACCGCTGCTACTCAAGCCCGGAATTCCCACGGCACCGGGCAAGGGCTGGCGTGCCACTCGTCCGGGCACAGGGTGCGGGCGATCGGTTCCCGCGCCGCGAGCTGTTCCTCGTCGCTGGTGCAGCCGTGCACCCGGACCTCGTACACCCGCCGCTCGCCGAGCTCAGGCATCGGACCGCTGGTTGTTGTTCAGCTGCCAGCGCATCAGCAGGAGCCCACCGAGGACGACGGGAAACAGCGGCAGGATCCACTCGTGCAGGACCGGGCCGAAGAACACCGATACGCCGAAGGCGAGCAGCAGCACCGGGAACAGCGGCACCCGGTTCCGGTGCTGTGGCGGCGCCGGATAGGCGGGCTGCACCGGCGGTGGTGGGGGCGGCGGTGACTGCTGGCCCGCCGGCGGCAGATCACCGAGCAGGGCCAGCAGATCGCTCGGCCAGCGTGCCTCGTACACATCGGCCATGCGCTGATCGGCTTCGGCGACGGTGAGGTGACCGGAACCGACCGCGGCGATGATCCGCCGCGAGGCCTGTTCGCGCTCCACGTCCCCGATGCGGTACTCGCCGGCGACCACACGCGGCTGGCCTGCGGGTTCGGTTGGCGTACTCATGCCATCAATGATCGGCACACCGGTACGCCCGCGCATCAGGTTCAGGCCGTATCCCGACCCTGAACTTTCTCAGGGTCGGGGCACATCCGTGGGCGCATAGTGCAGGTTGAGCACGCCGGTGGAGAACGTCTCCTGCCGCAGGAGCCGCATCGGATGGATCCCGACCGCGTCGAACAGCCGTTGCCCTTCGCCGACCGCGATCGGATGCACCATGAGGTTCAGCTCGTCGAGCAGACCGTTCGCCAGCAGCCAGCGCACCAGCGTCGCACTGCCGGAGATCCCGATAGCGCCGGGGGTCCACACCTTGAGCTTCTCGATCTCCGCGACATCCACGGCGAGCGCGGTCGTGTTCCGCCACGCCGGCTCGGTGATCGAGTTCGACACCACGTACTTGGGGATCCGGTTGATGAACTCACCGAACGGATCCCCGGATGGATCCTCCGGCCAGTGCACCGACCATTCGTCGTACAGTAGCCGGCCCATCAGCATCGCTTCCGTGGAAGCGATGCTCCGGTCCATCGCCGCGCCCATTTCCTCGTTGAAGTACCGGAAATGCCACTTGTCCGGGGACTCGACGACGCCGTCGAGCGAGATGAAGAAGTGCGAGATGATCCTGCCCATGGAACTCTCCGTTATCGGTCACCGTATCGCCTTGCGGTAAAGGCTCTCGTCATCGATATCGGCGCGAGAACGGTCGGGAAGCAGCCACAAACAGATCAAGGTAACGATCGCGGTGAACACCATCAGCCCGGAAATGGCGTACGGCGTCATGGTCTCGTGCAGCAGGAAGGTCGCCAGCAGGGGAGCGGGCCCACCGGCGAACACACTCGCCAGCTGATAGCCGAGACCCGCCCCGCCATAGCGCAGCCTGGTCGGGAAGCTTTCGCTGATCAGCGCTGCTTGCGGGCCGTAATGCAGCGCGTGCGGGATGAACGAGATGATCACCATCGCGAACACCGCGACCGGCCCTGCGTTGTCCAGAACGGCGAAATACGGGGCCGCGATCACGATGATGCCGACCGCGCCGATGGCATAGATCCGCTTGCGTCCGAACCTGTCCGAGAACGCGGAGAACAACGGAATCGTGATCAATTCGAAAGCGGCCGCGACCATCAGCGCGGTGAGCGCGAAGGACTTCGAGAAGCCCTGATCCTCGAGATAGGTGAGCACGAAACTGGAGAACAGGTAGAACGGCAGCTGCTCGGAGAACCGCAGACCCGCGGAGAGCAGGATCTCCTTGGGATGTTTCCGGATCGCCTCCGTCACCGGTTTGCGCGCGGTGCGCTTCTCCGCGATGACCCGCGCGAACATCGGGGTCTCCAGGATCGAGAGCCGGATGACCAGCCCGATCGCCACGAGCACCAGGCTGAACAGGAACGGCAGCCGCCAGCCCCAGGAAGCGAAGGACTCCGGGTCCATCACCGAGGACACCAGCGTCATGCCGCCGGTACCCACCACGAGCCCGATCGGCACCCCGACCTGGGCGAAACTGCCGAAGAACCCCCGTTTGCCCTGCGCGCCCCACTCCATGGTGAGTAGCACCGAACCGCTCCACTCGCCGCCGACCGCGATGCCCTGTACGACGCGCAGCAGCACGAGCAGCAGCGGAGCCCAGAGCCCGATCGTGCCCGCCCCGGGCAGCACCCCGATGATGCCGGAGGCGATCCCCATCAGCAGCAGCGTGATGATCAGCGTCGTCTTGCGGCCGAGCCGGTCTCCCCAGTAGCCGAAGATCGCGGCACCGATCGGCCGGGCGACGAACCCGACCGCGTAGGTCCCGAAGGACTGCATGATTCCGGCGTATTCGCTCGAAGCGGGGAAGAACAGCGCCGGGAAGATGAGCGCGCTCGCCGTGTTGTAGAGGAAGAAGTCGTACCACTCGATGGTGGTGCCGATCGCGCTCGCCGCGGCCGCCCTGCGGACCTGGGAGCGTGTGGTACGCGTGTCCTCGCCCGCGCGCAGGGACTGCTCAGCATCACCGTGTTCGAGTACCACCCAAGCCGCCCTTCGTCGCACGAGCCGCGCAGTAGCCTGCACGCAGCGGGCTAGAATGCGCAAGGGGCGAACCGAATGAAACGGATACCGGTGATGCGTGGCTACCTTTTCCCGACCGCGATCGGCCAGTGCGCGATCACCTGGTCCGACACCGGAGTGCGCTCGCTGCGGCTGCCGGAGTCGAGCACCGAACGCACCCTGCTGCTGACGGGCGCGGAGGAGAACGAACCGCAGCCACCGGACTGGGTGCGCACCGCCACGGACCGGGTGGCCCGGCTGCTGGAGGGGGAGCGGGACGACCTGGTCGACATCCCGGTCGACTACACGGAAGTGCCGGAGTTCGCCGTCGCCGTGTACCGGGCGACCCGGGCCGTGGTACCCGGAACGACGGTCAGCTACGGAGAGATCGCGGGCCGTGTCGGCGAACCCGGTGCCGCGCAGGCCGTCGGGCGGGCACTCGGGAACAACCCGGTCACGATCATCGTGCCCTGCCACCGGGTGCTGGCCTCGGACGGCTCGATGCACGGCTTCAGCGCGAACGGGGGCGTGCACACCAAGCGCCGCATGCTGACCATCGAAGGGGCACTGGAACCGGCGCTGTTCGAGCTGTAGCTCATCCGGTCGCGAGGCGCTTCGGCGCGGCCTGCCGCCATGCCTCGGTCACCAGCTCGGCCAGCTGGTCATCGGCGATCGTGGCCAGCCGCACCCGGATCCAGCCGTGCTGCCCCTGATAGGGCGCCACCGCGAAGGTACCCGGATCGAGCGCCAGCGCCGCGGCCTGCTCCTCGTGCGTCGCGCGCAGCACCACGCACTGCTCGTCCGCGGCGAGCGTGGCGAACAGCTTGGCACCGACCCGGAAAGCCGATTTGCCCCAGGTCTCGCGTTCGAACACCTCGGGGAGACCGAGCGCGAGGGCCCGCAACCGAGTGGCGTCAGGCATGAGACCGCCGCCATTCGGCCAGTACCGCGTCGATGTCGAAGGGGCGCACCCCAAGCGGCGGCCCATCGTTGGGACGGCGCAGTTCCTCGCGGATGCGGTCGTTGATGGTTTCGACGATCTCCCGGGCACCCCGCTCGGTTTTCGCCTCGAGTGCCGCGCGATGGGCGTCCTCGGCCGCCTTCCGGATCGCGAACGGCCCGGGCAGATGCGTGATGTTCTCCCGGCGGATCTTGTCCTTGACCCACCACAGCTCGTCGTACCGTTCACCGGCGCCGGGCAGCGGCTTGCCGTACCCGGGCAGATCGTCGAACTGGCCGCGCTCGCTCGCCTCGCGGACCTGTTTGTCCACCCAGGACTCGAACGGCATATCGCGCGGCTTCTTCTCGGTCATACGGCTATGCTGCCAGCGTATGCCGCGCCTGATCCACCTCAACGGACCACCGGGAGCCGGGAAATCCACCCTCGCAGCCCGTTATGCCGAGCAACATCCCGGCGTGCTCGATCTCGACACCGACCAGCTGCGCCCGCTGATCGGCGGTTGGCAGGAGCACTTCGGCCGGACCGGTGAACTGGTGCGGCCGCTGGCGCTCGCCATGGCGGGCACCCATCTGCGTGCCGGATTCGACGTGCTACTCCCGCAGTACCTCGGCAGGGAAAGCGAGATCGCCAAGTTCGCCGCGGCCGCGCGGGAGTCCGGCGCCGCCTTCGTGGAGATCGTGCTGCACTGCCCGAAGGAGACCGCCCTGCAGCGATTCGGCGGTCGGACAGGGAATCCGCTGCACGAACATCTGCGCGCCGTTGTCGCCGCGTACGGGGGAGCGATAGAGCTCTCCACGATGCACGACCGGCTCACCAGACTGGACCGGCCCACCGCGCACGCACTCGACGCGCAGAACCCCCTCGAGGACACCTACCGTGCCCTGCTCGCGCTGCTGGACGAGGGGAGTGGCGGAGCGGAATGACCGCGATCGTCGACCGGTTGCGCGCGGCGGGCTGTGTGTTCGCCGAACAGGAGGCGCAGCTGCTTTTCGAGGCAGCCGGATCGCCGGGGGAACTCGAATCGCTCGTGGCGCGGCGGATCGAGGGACTGCCGCTGGAGCAGCTGCTCGGCTGGGTGGAGTTCCTCGACATGCGCCTCGCTGTCGGGCCCGGCGTGTTCGTGCCCAGGAAACGCACCGAATTCCTTGCCCTGCAAGCGATCGAGCGCACCCGGCCGGGCGCCGTCGTGGTCGAGCTGTGCTGTGGCTGCGCGGCGGTCGCCGCCGCGGTACACGACGCCGTGCCCGGGGCGCGGGTGCACGCCGCCGAACTCGATCCGGAAGCGGTCCGGTACGCCCGGCACAACTGCGCGCAGGTCCACCAGGGCGACCTCGACGAGCCGCTGCCCGGCGAACTGGCCGGGCGAGTCGGGGTGCTGGTCGCCAACGCGCCCTACGTGCCGAGCGCGGAGATCGCCTTCATGCCACCCGAAGCGCGTGATCACGAACCGCACCGGGCACTCGACGGCGGCCCTGACGGGCTGGACATCGCGCGCCGCATCGCCGCCCGTGCAGGACACTGGCTCGCCCCGGGCGGTTCGCTGCTGATCGAGACGAGCACGCGCCAGTCCGCCGCGCTCGCCGATTCCTTCTCCGCGAACGGGCTCGAGCCGGTCGTCCTGCACGATGAGGAACGAGCCGCGACCGTGGTCACCGGCGAACGCCGGTGAACCGTCAGGCGTTCGCCCGGTGGAGGCGTTCGGCCGCCTGTACCGGGAACGCCTCGCCGGACACCGCGGTGTAACCGTGGAGCGCTTCCCACCGGATATCGTGTGCCACCGGCCACAGACCGGCCGCCCAGGCGACCTCTTGCTCGGCTGCGGTGAACCACCGGCCGCGCGCGTCCTGATAGGCGGCGAGGAAGGCCTCGGTACTCTCGATCGGCGCCAGCCTTGCCGGTCCCAGCTTCGGGAACACCGTGCTCGCGGCGCCCACGAGAGCGGCCTCCGGTTGCCACGCCAGGCTGTCCCAGTCGTGTACCACCCATATCCGGTCGTCCAGCCAGCGGAGATTGTGCGCCTCGAAGTCGGCGTGGCCGAGCACGCAGGGGAGTCCGGCGGACAGCAGGCGGCGGCGGGCCCGTCCGGCGATGTCCGTGAGGTATCCCGGGACGAGTTCCTGATCCTTCGCGTCGAGTGACGCGATCGCGGGCCACAAGCCGGAGTCCGCGTGATCCCACCGCACCCAGCGCGGGTTCGGCAGCGGTGGAGCCACGGCGAGGTCCGCCAGTCCGGCCATCAGCCGCGCGAGCACCTCGGCACAACGCACCGCCACCTCCGGCGTATCTCCGGGCAGCACCTCGCCCTCGGCCCGGAATTCCTCCACGTGCACGGCAAGCGGACCGACCCGGCTGACCGGTGTGCGGGGACACGCGCAGGGAAAACCGTTCTCCGCCAGCCACTGCTGTGCCGCCACACACGAGGCCGCCCGGCCGTCCCCGGCACGGGCCTTGATCACGATATCGGTCCCATCGGCCAGCTGGAGACCGAACACGGCGGACATCGATCGCCGGTGGAACAGCACGTCAGCGGGCGGACTACCGAACTGGTCCAGACACCAGGCCGGCAACCACTCCGGCAGATCGTGCGACGACACGGTGCCGACTGTGCCATGAATTTCGGCTCCGCGAGCCGGACCACTGAATGATGCCGGTGCGGCGTCCGGGGCGTGCGGAACCGCGGGACTGGCGTGGCACGGGATGCCCGCCACCGACCGGATACCTGCAGGGCGTGTCCGAGGAAGGTCTCGCCATCGGGGAGATGACCGGCTGGACTCCTTCCGAGATCGGCCTGCTCGAGGGACCTGGTGTCTAGTGCTGTCGGGTAGAAGGGCTCATCGAGATTACTTGACATAATGTAGCTTATCGGCACACTATAGGAGTTGAGGAAGAGCGCTCGGACGCCGTTCGGCATCGTCTCCCGGACAGCACTGACCTGGCCATTCGCTCGTCTCGCCGGGCTGCGAGCCGAGCACTGCGCGCACCATCACCACGGTGTCCACCGCACGCCCGGACCTCCGTTATCACCGCCGAAGTCTCGGCTTCCGCACCCCGGACGGCTTGCCAGGACCGCTCTCTCGGCGCAGTCGCACCCACCCTGGTTGCGTCACTGTGACGAAAGCAGGGTGGGTTCCCGGAGGGCCGGATCAGTGGCCGCGTTCGATCCACTCCGCCAACTGTGGCGACTCGGCACCGATGGTCGTGCCGTCCCCGTGCCCGGTCCGCACCGCGGTTTCCGGCGGCAGGGTGAACAGGTGCTCGCGGATCGACTCGATGATCGTCGGGAAATCGGAGAACGAGCGCCCGGTCGCCCCCGGGCCACCGGAGAACAACGTGTCTCCGGAGAACACGGTGCCGAGCTCGGCCGAGTAGAGACAGCAGGAACCCGGCGAGTGCCCCGGGGTGTGCAGGACGCTCAGTTCGGTACCGGCGACACTGACCCGGTCGCCGAGTTCGTCGTCCGGTGCGCGATCGCCGTGGGTCTGCTTCCACAGGAACCAATCCTTCGGGTGCAACAGGATCGGTGCGCCGGTGCGCATCGCGAGTTCCGGTGCGGCGTCGATGTGGTCGTTGTGCGCGTGGGTGCACACGATCGCGGTCAGTGTCCGCTCGCCGACTGTGCGGACGATCGCCTCCACATCGTGTGCCGCGTCGATGACGATCGCCTCGGTGTCGTCCCCCAGAATCCAGACGTTGTTGTCGACTTCCCAGGTTCCGCCGTCGAGCGAGAACGTCCCCGAGGTCACCACGTGATCAATCCGTACAGTCATCGACTCTCCTCATCGAGCGCCTACTCCTCATGCAGGCTGGGCCCCGCGCAGGATAACGGTTTTCCATGCTGGAGCCAGCCCCACCGGAAACTCGGGGTGTTACCGGATGGTGCGAGCCGCTCCGGGCGCCGAGGATCGGAGCATGCGCAAACTCGGCGAACATCCGGCCCAATCCGCGAGGCCACCGTCCACTGTGGACTCACAGTACCGGTGCCGCACGAGGCTCACCGCAGATACTCGAGCTCGCGTACCGTTGTGACCAGGCGCTCCGCGAGGTCGCGCAGTTCCGCGAGCTCGGCTCCCTCGGCAGCGGCGGTGTGCACATCCTCGGCAGCGCAACGTAGCTGGAACAACCGGTCCTGGAGATCGCCGAGTTCCGCCGAGGACAGTACGACGGCGTCATCGGGGATCCCGGTCCGCTCCGCGGCGGTGCGCCGTTCGTAGGCACGTTGCCGGCAGGCCTGTCCGCAGTACCTGCGCGGGCGGCCGCCCCGTTCGGCTTCCGGGAGGTTCCGGCCGCACCAGCCGCAGTGCCGCGGTCCGCGACGCGTGCGCCGGGCTATCGGTTCGGTACTGGACACGTCGCCGAGACTAGTGTGCAACCTTCTCGTCGCCGCCGTGCCACGCCGGGCAGACAGACTGGAGGAGATGATCACGATGCACCCCTTCCTGCGCGGACCGCATCCGCGTGCGTTCGCGCACCGCGGCTGGCACATCGGCGCGACCGAAGGTATGGAGAACTCGTTCTCGGCTTTCCGTGCCGCGGTGACCGAGGGCTACCGGTACGTGGAAACCGATGTGCACGCCACCTCGGACGGGGTCGTCGTGGTGGCGCACGACGAACGCCTGGATCGCACGACCGATTCGGCGGGGGCGATCGCCGAGCTGCCGTTCAGTGCGGTGTCCCGGGCGAAGATCGCCGGACGCGAACCGGTGTGCACCCTGACCGCGCTGCTCGAGGAGCTGCCGGACACCTTCTTCAACATCGACGTGAAGGCGGACGCAGCGGTGGAGCCGGTGCTGGAGGTACTGCGCGCGACCAAGGCCTATGACCGGGTCTGCCTCGCCTCGTTCTCCGATGAGCGGCTGCGCAGGCTACGCGGGTCTGGTGGGGAGAAGCTGCTCACCTCGATGGGCCCGCGTGCGGTGTTCTCGCTGCTGGTGAACTCCTGGCTGCCCGGGAATCCGTTCGGCGGAACACTCGCCGGGGCCGCGGCCCAGATCCCACCGCACCGGGGGCTGCTGCGCCTGGTGACGAAGCAGCTGCTGCGTACCGCGCGGCGTCGGGGCATCGAGGTGCACGTGTGGACCATCGACGGGAAACCCGAGATGACCGAACTGCTCGACCTCGGGGTGGACGGACTCGTCACGGACGCGCCGGACGTACTGCGCACGGTGTTGCGGGAACGCGGAATGTGGCACTGAGACCTCGCCGAAACAGTGTCACATTCGGGCGCGCCGCGTTTAGGTCAGGCTCTTCCCGTTCCAGGCGGCCTCCCAGGTCTTCGGGCCGAGCCTGCCGGACGGGTTGATGCCATTGGCCTTCTGCAGCTTCACGATCGCCGCGAAGGTGTTCTCGTCGTAGCAGCTCGTGCCCTTGAACGTGGGTTCGGCGCCGATCTTGTTGAGCCGCAGCTGGATGGTGCGCAGCGAGGCTGAGCAGTCGCCCTTGAAGTACACCTTGCCGTCCCACTTGCCTGCCTTCGCAGGCACCGTGTAAAGGTTCTGACCGCTGAAGCCCTTGCCGTTCCACGCCGCGTACCAGGTCGCGGAACCGAGCCTGCCGGACGGATTGATGCCGTTGTCCTTCTGCAGCTTGACCACCGCGTCGAAGGTGCGCTCCTGGTAGCAGCCGGTCGCCTTGAACTTGTAGGTCGAACCCGCCTTGTTCAGCTGGTCCTGGAAAGTCTTGATGGCCGGTGCGCAGTCGCCCTTGAAGTAGGTCTTGCCGTCCCACTTCGGCAGGCCCTCCGGAGTGGTGCCCGCAGGAGCATCCGAACCGCCGGAACCGCCCGTGCCGCCGGAGCCACCGGAGGAGCCGCCACTGCCCCCGCTCGATCCACCGGAACCGCCAGACCCGCCGGAACCCGAACCGCCCGAACCGCCCGAGGAACCACCGCCGCCGATGTAGGCCGACTCTCCCCTGCTCGGCGCGACCTTGCTGCGGCCGTCCGAGTCGTTGCGCAGTCCGAGGTGCCTGCTGTCCGCGCACTCCCAGGGCTGCCAGCCGCGCATCCGGTACAGGTAGAGCGCGCGGTAATCCTGCTCGCTGCGGCTCGCGGCGTTCGGCCGCCCGGCTCCGCCGACGCTCTCCCAGGTCGGCTGGTCGAACTGGTAGGCACCGCGGTATTTGCCGGTACTCGAGACCGTCTGGTAATTGCCGCTGGACTCGCAGTGCCGGAGCTTCGACCACGTGGCCGCGGAGGGGTCGGCGCCGGCGAGGTCCGCTGCGGTGATTCCGAGGGCCGCCGTGGCCGCGGTGACCGCGACGATCCGCGCCAGTACGCGCGTGAGCCGATGTGTGCGAGGTCTGTTCATGCGAAACACACTAGGTAACCGCACCATAAACCACAAGAGTCACAGACGACACGCCATTCTCACACATATCCTGCACCACACGTGGCAGCGACACACCTTGAAAATGACACCCCTGTTATTCGCCGGGCGGAGCTGGGCGGACGAGATATCGGGACACAATATGGCCGCGCGGACCGGCACGGACGAAAGTTTTCCGATCGGTCACCCGGTCCCGCTCGTTGCCAGTAGGGTGCCGCGAGGCACGAGGGAGAGTCGACACATGACACAGGACGCCGGCACGGCCGCGCTCGACGGGCGCACCGGCGCTCAACTGCGCAGGCAGCGGTTCGGGTGGTACGCCTACGGCTGGGCCAGCCACACCTTCGAGGTCTCGGTGATCTCGGTGTTCATGAGCCGCTATCTGCCCGCGACGGCGCGCGCGGCGGTCGGTGACCAGGGCAGGTTGCACGTACTCGGCATCCCGATCGCCCCCAGTTCGCTGTTCGCCTACACGGTCTCGTTCTGCGCGATCCTGCTGGTGTTCGTCATGCCCGTGGTGGGCGCCATCGCCGACCGTAGCGGCCGCAAGCGTGAGCTGCTGCTGGGTTTCGGCTTCGCGGGCGCGCTCGGCACCACCGCCATGGTGTTCGTCGGGCCGAGCGACTGGCAGCTGGGTACCGGGCTGCTCGTGTTCGCCTATGTGACCTACACCTGCGGGAAGGTCGTGTTCAACTCGATCCTTCCCGACCTCGCGGCCGCCGATGAACGGGACAAGGTGTCCTCGGTCGGCTGGGCCTATGCCTTCCTCGGCGGCGGCATCGTGCTCGCGGCCAGCTTCGTCGGCTCCTTCGTGATCACGGACTCGGGGCTGCTGGCCAGGCTCGCGCTCTGCCTGGCCGGGCTGTGGTGGGCGGCGTTCGCGCTCATCCCGGTACGCGCGCTGCGTGGGCTGCCGAGGATGCACAGGCGGGACATCAGCGGTTCGGTGGTCACCGCCGGGTTCCGTGAGCTCGGCACCGCGATCAAGGGACTCAAGGCCTTCCCCATCACCCTGTTGTTCCTGGTCGCCTACCTCATCTACTACGACGGCATCACCACGGTGACTACGATGGCCGCCGATTTCGGTCAACAGGAGCTGAAACTGGGCGAGACGACCCTGCTCACCGCGATCCTGATCGTGCAGTTCGCCGCATTCGGCGGTGCGCTGCTGCTCGGCAAGCTCGCGGAACGGTTCGGCGCCAAGCGGGTGGTCTGCTACAGCCTGATCGTCTGGATCGGTGTCGTGGTCGCCGCCTACTTCATGCAGGCGCACAGCCCTGCCCAGTTCTTCGCACTGGCGATCGCGTTGTCCGTGGTCATGGCCGGTTCGCAGGCGCTGTCCCGTTCGCTGTACGCCTCGATGATCCCCGTCGGAAGCGAAGCCAAGTACTTCAGCCTCTACGAGATCTCCAGCTCCGGCTCGAGCGCGCTCGGTCCCCTGCTGTTCGGACTGGCGCTGCAGAACACGGGCAGCTACCGTGTCGCCATCTTCTCGCTGATCTTCTTCTTCGTCCTCGGGCTCGTTCTGCTGATACCGGTGAACGTCCGCAAGGCCATTCGAGCAGCGGGCAACACACCGCCCGCATCCTTATAGGCCGTTGGACCTGGGATAGCAAGATGCTATGCGCAAATTTACCTCCCCATTAAGGGTGATATTTTGGAGAATGTGCGGCGAACGCGTCACGAGTTGCTTCCCGGGGTGTCCCCCTGGCGTGGACAGTCGTTGACGGGTAAAGGACACCGCGGTGAACCGGCTCTGTCGGAGACGGAATAACCTGCCCCGAGAGACCGTTGCACACAGTAGCCGAACTGGGAGCCAAACACCGGACAAAGCAGGCATACGCCTTGTCCGGGCCGACCGAAGGGACCACATCATGGCGGACCGCGTACTTCGTGGGAGCAGGCTCGGAGCCGTCAGTTACGAGACGGACCGCAATCACGACCTCGCCCCGCGGCGCGCGGTGAGTTACGCGTGCCCGAAGGGCCACGATTTCGAGGTGCCGTTCTCGGACGACGCCGAGATCCCCCCGACCTGGGAGTGTCGACTGCACGGAAGCGAGTCGAAGATCATCGACGGCTCGGAACCCGACGAGAAGAAGGCCAAGCCGCCGCGCACGCACTGGGACATGCTGCTCGAACGGCGTAGTATCGCGGAATTGGAGGACCTCCTCAACGAACGGCTCGAGGAGCTTCGCGGTCGTCGCAGCCGTTCGGCGTAAGAGGTCAAGCGAAGGCTCTTGCTCCCACCACGGACGGGCCGCCTCCCGCGACAGCGCGAGGCGGCCCTGTCACGTCCACCACGGTAGGAAGAGTCTCCTGGGAAGCTGAAGCGGCCCGCCGGGGAACATGTCCCTGGCGGGCCGCTTTCTTGCCGTCATTCGCGGGTGAACAGTCCGCGCAGTTGCCGCAGCCGGTGCCCGAGACCCCAGCGGCCGATCTTGAACATCGCCTCACGCATGATCGAACCGCTCATCTTCGACTGCCCGGACTCGCGCTCGGTGAACGTGATCGGCACCTCGACCACCCGGAACCCGGCGAGCACGGTGCGCCAGGACAGGTCGACCTGGAAGCAATAACCGTGCGACTCGACCTGGTCGAGCGGCAGATTCTTCAGTACTTCGGCGCGGTAGGCCCGGTAACCCGCGGTGATGTCGCGGATGCGTACGCCGAGGGCGAGCTTGGCGTACAGGTTGGCGCCGCGGGACAGCAGTTCGCGGTACTTCGGCCAGTTGACCAGTTTCCCGCCGGGGACGTACCGCGAGCCGATGACCAGGTCGGCGTGCTCGGTGGCGGCGAGGATCGCGGGCAACCGCTCCGGCGGGTGCGAACCGTCGGCGTCCATCTCCACGATGATGTCGTAGGAGCGCTCCAGCGCGAGCAGGAACCCGGCGATGTAGGCGACCCCGAGGCCGGCCTTCTCGGTCCGGTGCAGGACCGTGATCCGCGGATCGGCGGCCGCCAGCTTGTCGGCGAACTCCCCCGTCCCGTCCGGGCTGCCGTCGTCCACGATCAGCGCGTCGACGTCCGGGTTGGCGGTGTGCAACCGCTCGAGGACGGCGCCGATGGTGTCCCGCTCGTTGTAGGTGGGGATCACGACAAGCACGGCTTCGTCCCGAGCAGCCCCCGACTCGCCCATCACCGTCTCCCTTTCGCTGTCACGTCAGTTCGGCGGCCGGGACTCCCTTCCGGGTGCGCCGAGAGCGGATACCGGGAAGCAGCCCGGCGAGCCCGACGGCGGCCAGCACCCACTCCGGCCAAGGGCCCAGGGTATCCGCCAGTGTGATGTGTGTGCGGAGCGGCACCTCGGCCGCGATCGTGGCCGGGGTGAACAGTCCGGTCTGGTGTACAACGCCCCCATCCGGGCGGATGATCGCGCTCGTCCCGGTTGTCGCGGCGACCACGACCGACCGGTCGTGCTCCACCGCGCGGATCCGGGCCATCGCCTGCTGCTGGTAGGGCATCTCGCTGAAGCCATACCAGGCGTTGTTCGTAGGTACCGCGAGCAGGTTCGCCCCGGAGTTCGCCGCACCGCGCAGTACGTCGTCATAGCCGAGGTCGTAGCAGGAGGCGATGCCGACCCGCGCCGCGCCCGCGGGCAGCACTCCGGGTTTGTCCCCTGCTTGCAGCTGCGCCATCTCGTCCAGAAACGGAGTCACGTACTTGGCGAGCCAGTACAGCGGGACCTTCTCGCCGAACGGCACCAGGTGCTGTTTGACGTACCGGCCGGTGAGCCCGCGTCTCGGATCGATACCGAGCGTGCTGTTCATCGGCTTGCCCTGCTCGGGATTCATCGCCACACCGATCACGGTCGGCGCACCGAGCGCCTTGGCCACCGATTCGACCGGGTACAGATCGGCCGCGCTGGTTCCGGTCAGCGAGACCACGGTCTCCGGCACGACCACCACATCCGGGCGGCGTGTCTTGCCCTTGGCGATGTCCTGTTCGGTGCGCTCGGTCTGTTCGACGGTGCGCCGCCACAGCACGTTGCCCGCGTAGTTGAGGTTGATGCCGATATTCGGTCCGCTGCCCTGGATGGCCATGGCGCGCACCGTCCCGCCCGGCTCCGGGTTGCCGATGGTCGGCCACAGCGCCAGGCCGAGCACCAGCGGCAGCACGAAGGTGGCCGTGGGCAGCGCAAGGCGGGGCGGGGTGCGGCGCAGCAGCGCCAGCCTGGCCAGCGAGGCACCGAGCAGGGCGACCGCGAAGCTCAGCAGCGGCGCACCGGCGAGCGAGGCCAACGGCAGCAGTGGCCCGGACGGCTGGGTGAACGCCAGCCGTGCCCAGGGGAAGCCGCCGAATGGCAGGGTGTCCCGGAGCAGTTCACCGAGCACGAAGCTCGCGGCGATCCACACCGGGGCCAGCCGCAGCCGGGACACCAGCGCCGCGATCGCGCACGGCGCCGCGAACAACACCGATTCGATCAGCGCCACGCCGAGCCATGGCCACGGTCCGAACCCGCCCGGTCCGAGGAAGTCCCACAGCCAGGTCAGCAGCGGCAGGGTCCAGCCGAGTCCGAAGAGCAGCCCGTAGCCGAACCCGCTGCGCGCCCGCCTGCCGTCCAGTACCAGGCACAACAGCGCGACCCCGATCGGGGCGAGCCACCACAGGTCCCGCGGCGGGGCGGCCACGGTGACCAGGGCACCGGCGGCAAGGCTGAGCAGCATCCGCAGCACCCACCACAGCCGGGGCCTGCGGCAGGCCGGGGAACGGTCTTCGACGGGATGCTCGGCGGTGATCGCCATGCCCAGAACTGTACGGTCGGCACTACCATTGACTCATGACCGGTGGCCGTCCCGGCGTGCTGCCGTGGTTGTACTACGCGTGCGGCGGCACGATACCGAAACACGCACAGTGGGTGCTGCACGATCTGACCTGTCGCACCTGGTTGCTCCGGCATGCGCTGCACTCGTTCATCCAGTGCTCCCCCGGGTTCCTCCTGCTGCTGCTTCCCGGTTCGTTCCCGTTCCTGTTCTACCTGCCCGCGATCGTGGTGATCGGCGGCGTGTGGGTGGCGATGATGTTCGCCAGGGACGCACGCAACCATCGGCTCTACAAGCACGGCTTCATTCCCGATCTGGTGCTGGCCAGGAACAAGCGCTAGGAATGAATGGTCGCTCCGCGCAGCACGGTGGCCAGGCAGCGTGGCGGGGCGGAGTCCTCGGCGAGCGAGGGCAGGGCGGGCACCCGGGCGCGTGGATCGGTCGACCAGCGCTGCACGCGTTCATCGCCGGGTGCGCTCACCAGTTCCTCGACCTCCCACACCGCATAGGTCGCCGGTGCACCGGGCACCAGGGTCCCGGTGATCCCGTCGTCCACCCCGGCCGCGCGCCAGCCGCCCCTGGTGTGCGCGGCGAACGCGGCACGCGGGGAGATGCCCGAACCCGGTGTCCGGTGGTGCACGGCCGCGCGCACCGCTTCCCACGGCCGCATCGGGGTGACGGGGCTGTCCGACCCGAAGGCCAGGATCACCCCGGCAGCGGCGAGCGCGGCGAACGGGTTCATCGCCGAGGCCCGGTCGGCACCGAGCCGTTGGGTGTACATCCCGGAGTCGCCGCCCCAGGCCCGGTCGAACAGCGGCTGCACCGAGCCGACCACCCCGAGCTCCGCGAGCGCGGCGATCTGCTCGGCCCCGGCCATCTCCAGGTGTTCGAGCCGGTGCCTGCGCATGGCGATGCCCTCGATACGTTCCCTGGCCAGCGCGAACCCGGCAAGGATCTCCTCGAGCGCCGCGTCCCCGATCACGTGGAATCCCGCCTGGATACGGGCTCGTGTGCAGTCGACGAGGTGCTCGGCGATCTGTTCGGCGTCCAGATAGCGGGTGCCCCGTGATCCCGGGGCGTCGGTGTAGGGCGCACGCAGCGCCGCGGTACGCGAGCCGAGCGCCCCGTCCACGAACAGGTCTCCGCCGAGCCCGTGCACCCCTTCGGGAAGTTCGACCGAGCGCTGCCCCCAGTAGCCGGTGACATCCGGGAGCTCCGGGCGGGTGCCGAGTTCGAGCAGCGCGGCCAGATCGGACCGTCCGGCGATCTCCGGGCCGGAGCATTCGTGCACGGCGGCGATCCCCTGTGCCGCCGCCTCGGCGAGAAAGGCCCGCTGCGCGCGCTCCCGCTGCTGCCCACTCAGCGCGCCGATCGCGTGCGCGCGGGCGGCGTGATGGGCCGCTTTGGTCACCGGTCCCCCGGCCGACCAGCCGTCCGATTCGCGCACATCCGGGGCGGCCGCGAGCAGGGCACCGGACACCAGGGCCGAATGCGCGTCGATCCGGGATGCGTAGACGGCGGTCTGCCCGACCGCTTCGTCCAGTTCGGTCCTGCTCGGGATCCGCTGCCCCGGCCATCCGCTCTCGTCCCAGCCGTGCGCCCACAGCACACCGCCCTCGGATACCCCGGCGGCCGCGGCACGCAGCAGCGTGAGGCAGTCCTGCGCCGAGCCGGCCGCGCGCAGGTCCACTCCCTCGGTGAGCAGCCCGGTCGCGGTCGCGTGCACGTGCGCGTCCACGAAGGCCGGGGCGACGAATGCGCCATCGAGATCACGGTGCTCGGCGTCCGGGTAGAGGGCGCGGGCCGGTCCGTCCTGGCCGATCCACACCACGGTCTCCCCGGTGATCGCCATCGCGGTCGCGTCCGGGTCGCCAGGCGTGTAGATGTGCCCGCCGGTGAGCAGGGTCGTTTTCGGTTGCACCACACGGTGATCTTCGCAGCCGAACGGCCGGCGGCGGCCACGGGCTGCGTAGACTGAGCGACGATGCGCGCGCGATGGTGGAAATGGACGGTACTCGGCGTCGTCGTCATCGCGATCGTGGTGACCGGAGCCGTCTGGCTCGGTACCGGCGGACCCGGCAGACCGACTCCGCCACCGGTGCCGAAGGCGATCGTCGCGCTCGGGGACAGCGTGGCCTCCGGGGAGGGCGCGGGCTCCTACACCGCGGACACCGACGGCAAGGACGGCAACTTCTGCCACCGCTCGACGGTCGCCGAGGTGCTGCGGACCCGGATCGAGGGTTACCCGTTCCGCTACAACCTGGCCTGCTCCGGTGCCCGTTCCTCGGACATCACCAAGGGCGGCCGGTACCGCGAGCCCCCGCAGACCGCGCAGCTGGCGAAGATCGCCAAACAGCACCCGGTCGGTGCGATCGTGGTGACCGTCGGGGCCAATGACGCACCGGATTTCTCCGGGCTGCTCGGCAAGTGCATCGAGGCAAGCCTTTTCGGATCCCCGTGCTCGGAAGGATTCGGCGGTGAGTGGAAGTCCCGGGTGGGCGCGATGGTGCCGAAGGTGACCGGCGCGCTGCGCGAAGTCCGGGAAGTGATGCACAAAGCCGGTTACCAGGATGACGCCTATCAGCTGATCGTGCAGTCCTATGCGGCCCCGGTCGGCCCGGACGCACGCGAGCAGCTGCGCAATCTCAACGGCTGCCCGTTCACCGGACCGGACCTGAACTGGGTGCACGGCAAGGGTGTCGGTTCCCTCGACGGTGGCCTGCGCCGTGCGGCGGACGCGGTGGGTGCCCGTTATCTGGACATGTCCCGCGCCGGTTTCGGGCACGAAGCGTGCAGCGGCACCATGAACGACAACGGGCCCAAACAGAAGCCGGACGGCGAATGGTTCAACCGGCTCAAAGTCGACTGGACCGATCTGCGGGTCCTGGCCAGGGCGGACCACGCCATCGCGTCCTCGTTCCACCCGAACGCGGCCGGGCACGCCGCCTTCGCTCGCTGCCTGTCCGCGTTCGTCGCGGGTACCGACCGCAGGGCGGCCTGCGTCGCGGGCGAGGACAAGACCCTGCACCCCGAACCGGCCGATGACTGAGCACACCGAACACACCGAGTGCGCCGAGCTCGTCGTCATCGCGCACAACATGCGCTCGGCCTACAACGTCGGTGCCCTGTTGCGTACCGCGGATGTGTTCGCGGTACGCACCGTGTACTGCACCGGGTACACGCCCTATCCCCGGCAGCGGGACGACGCCCGGTCACCGGAGCTGATCTCCCGGCTCGGGCACAAGATCCACAAATCCGCGCTCGGGGCCGAGGAGACGGTGCGCTGCCTGCACCATCCCGGGATCAGCGCGCTGCTGGCCGAACTGCGCGCCGAGGGGTACACGATCGCGGGGCTCGAGGTGGACGACCGCGCGGTGAACATCGCCGGCTATCGGACACCGGCCAAACTCGCGCTGCTGCTCGGCGAGGAAGTGAACGGGATCCCGGTGAAGCTGCGCGCCAGCTGCGACGAGTTGCTGGAGATCCCGATGCACGGCACCAAGGACTCGCTGAACGTCTCGGTGGCCTCCGGGATCGCGCTGTACGCGCTGCGCTCAGGCTAGGGCGCGTCTGACCATCCCATAGCCTGCTGTGCCGCGACGTCGGCGGCGTGCCAGCGCGGCGGCACGCGGCGAAGGCGCGCAAACACCATAGCGACCGCCATGGCTCAGTCCACCGCCTTGCCGCTCTCGCGCGCGGGTGTCCCGCAGGAAACATCCACGCTGACTCCGCTCGCGACGGCAGTGGATCATCAGACACACCTAGACGGCCGGTGAGCGGTGCTCATAGGGCGTGGAGAGCACCACGGTGGTCCGGGTCGAGACGTTCGCGGCCGCCCTGATCTGCTGCAGCAGTTCTTCGAGGCCACCAGGCGAGGCGACCCGCACCAGCAGGATGTAGGACTCGTCGCCCGCGACCGAGTAGCAGGACTCGATCTGGCTGAGGTGCTCCAGCCGCTTCGGGTAGTCGTCCGGGGCGGACGGGTCGAACGGGGTCAGCGAAATCAGCGCGGTCATCGGCATACCGAGCTGTTCGGGATCCACCCGCGCGGTGTAGCCGCGCAGCACCCCACGCTGTTCGAGCCTGCGGACCCGCTGGTGCACCGCGGAAACCGAGAGGCCGACATGTTCGGCCAGTTCGGTGAACGAGCGCCTGCCGTCCTCGGTGAGCGCACGCACGATCGCCGCGTCGGTTGGTTCGAGTCCGGTCATGGGCGGCGGCCTTTCCCGAGCGTCCAAGGAAGGGAGGAGCGGCCGCTTCGGACTGGCCGGGTCATACCCTCACCAGTTCGTGCGGCCGGTTGTTCAGTGCGCGCACCCCGTCGGCGGTGACCAGGACGATGTCCTCGATCCGTGCGCCCCACTCGCCCGCGAAGTACACGCCGGGCTCCACCGAGAAGGCCATTCCCTCGGCGAGTTCCAGGCCGTTGCCCTCGACGATGTAGGGCTCCTCGTGCACGTCGAGCCCGATCCCGTGGCCGGTGCGGTGGATGAACCGTTTCCCGTATCCCGCCTCGGCGATGATCGAACGGGCCGCCGCGTCGATCGATTCCGCGGTGGCCCCGGGACGGACCGCGTCCACAGCGGCCTGCTGGGCGCGCCGCAGCACCTCGTAGATCTCGGCCCGCTCGGGTGCCGGCTCGCCGACCACGTAGGTGCGGGTGGAATCGGAGTTGTATCCGGCAGGGTTCGGTCCGCCGATGTCCACGACCACGAAATCGCCCGGTTCGATGCGCCGCTGCGAGACCTCGTGGTGCGGGCTCGCTCCGTTGGGGCCGGAGCCCACGATCACGAAGGCCGCGGACTCGTGTCCCTCGGCCACGATCAGTGCCTCGATGTCCGCGCCGACCTCGGCCTCGGTGCGCCCCGCCCGCAGTACTTCGGGAACCCGCGTGTGCACCCGGTCGATCGCGGCGCCGACCGAGGCCAGTTCGGCGATCTCGGTCTCGTCCTTGCGCATGCGCAGTTCCCGCAGGATCGGTGCGGCGAGCACCTGGCGCGCGCCCGGGAGCCGCTGCCCGAGCGGAAGCACGTGCATGGCGGGCATCGCATCGGCGAGCGCCACCGTCGCCGCGTTCCCGGCGAGGTCGGCGACCAGTGCGTGCGGGTCCTCGCCGTCGATCCAGGTGCGGGCCGCGACCGGGAGTTCGCCGTAGCCCGCGTGCTCCAGCTTCGGCACGACCAGCACCGGGTCCCGGTCGACGGGCAGCACCAGGCAGGTCAGCCGTTCATGCGATTCCCCGCCGGCACCGATCAGGTACCGGAGATCGGGCCCCGGAGTGACCAGCAGTGCGTCCACGCCGCGCTCCCGCGCCAGGTCACGTGCCCTCTGCAAACGCGTCATCCGCCCACTGTAGCGGTAAGCGGTGCCCGGTCCAGGTCCCGCCATGCGCGGAACACCAAGGGAGACAAGGACATCACCGCACCGATTCCGGTGAATACCGCGATCGCGGGCAACAGTCCGATCTCGTCCATCAGCACCCCGGCCACGCCCTGCCCGAGCGGCACACCGAACATGGCGGCCGCGCCGATCGCGCCGAACACCCTGGCCCGCAGCTCCGGTGGCACTCGTTCCGCCTTCACCGCGTCGTAGATCGGGTTGAGCGGGCCGAACAGCAGCATCGCGGTACCCACGACGAGCACCAGTACCCACAGCGGCACGGGGAACAGGAACACCACCATGCGCGGGGCGAACCAGAGCAGGTAGCAGACGGCCACCACCGGCCAGCGCCGCAATCCGAGCCCGAACGCGGAGAACAGCACCGAGCCCAGGATCAGTGCCGCCCCGGAGACGGCGAGGATCACCGACACCGCGGTCGCCGAACGCAGCACCTGCTTGCCGTACGCGATCAGCAGGGTCGAGCTGAATCCCGCGTTGAGCGCGTTCATCACCATGACGGCGTACAGGATCGAGCGCAGCAAGCGGTCCCGGTGCAGGAAGGCGATCCCGGCGCGGAGCTGGTGCAGGTACGGCTCCCCCGCCCGGCTGTGCCGTACCTCGGCGATCGTGGCGAGGGTGATCAGGGAGGACAGTACGAAGCTGGCCGCGTCCGCGTACAGCGCGGCCGGTGCCCCGCCGGCCGCGATGATCGCCGCCGCGACCGGGGCGCCCAGTGCACGGCCGCCCTGCAGCGGGGCATCGAAACTCGTGGTCACCCGTTCCACCCGGACGCGTGCGCGGCTCGCGATGTCCGGGATGAGCACCGAGCGCGCCGCGTCCGCCGGGCCCCTGGACAGGCCGAGGCTCAGGGCGAGCACCACCAGCAGCGGCAGGCTGAGCAGGTTCCCCCGGTACAGGACCGGGACCGCGAGGACGACCACGCAGGCGAGCAGGTCGAACAGCACCGCGCAACGGCGTGGCCCGAGCCGGTCGATCAGCGGGCCCGCGAACGCGTTCACGAACACGATGCCCACCGTCTCGGCGAGCAGCACCAGTCCCAGATCGGTACCGCGCCCGGTGGTCTCGAGCACGAACCACGGGAGCGCGACCGCGGTGATACCGGTGCCGAGCCCCGAGATCCCCGCGGCTGCGGCGAGCCCGGCCACCGGGTGGCTCATGACAGGTACCTGCGCAGCGGGGCCAGTCGCCACTGCACGTGCACCTCCGCGTCCCCCGGTTCCGGTTCGCGATGGTACGACTCGATCAGCTCGGCCATCCGCTCGGTGAGCTCCTGGGCCTGTTCGGCGCTCAGGCACATCCGCCGGTCGGAGAGTTCGCTGGCCCGCTGCCACTCCTGCGGCCAGCTGGGCAGCTCGCTGATGAAGTTGCCCATCCACTCGTACTGCAGCGCGTTCGCCGCGTGCAGATAGGCCCCGACCGAACCGGCCAGTTCCGGATCGGCGGCGAGCTGTTCCACCTCCATCGTGGTGACCTCGTGCGCGGCGGCCCACCAGCGCTCCCTACGGTTGCCCCGCTCGGTGTCCTCCACGACCATGCCCGCCTCGGCGAGCTGGCGCAGATGCCAGCTCGTGTTCGCCGAGTTCTCCCCGATCCGGCGGCCGAGCGCGGTCGCCGTGGAGGGACCGTCCATGCGCAGCAGCCCGAGCAGGCGCAACCGCAGCGGATGCCCCATAGCCCGGAGTCGTTTGGCGTCCAGCGAGACCCAGCGTTCGTCCATGCGGAAACCGTACGACCGCAAAGAATCATTTGCAAATATTCCTTTGTGGTCCGTCGCTGTGGTTCCGGCAGAACCCGGCATCCGGAGGACTCCCGTGGACTTCGTTCAGCGCACCATCGAGATCGCCAGGCAGAACGTCGCCGATGGCGAGCGCCGTCCTTCGCGACCGTCATCGCCAGGACTACGGCGAGCGCAGGCTGCCGATGCGTTGGCCGCCGCGGCGGTGTACGCCTACTGGCAGGAGCGCAACGGCGGCGAGCGCGGCAAGGGTTCCCGCGTGCTCGGCGGAACCGCGCCTGCGACCGGGAGGGTGCGCGAGGTCGCCGGGGATGTGTTCGGGCACCGGAACCGAACGCCCGTCCCGGATACAGCAGGTGCGGGAACCGGTGCGATCCGGCGCGCTGGCACCGGGCCGTCGAGCTTTGCCTGCCGGACTACACGGTGCTGCCGCCGAACGGGGACCGGCAAGGCGGCGGCACTGGGTAGACTGCGCCGGGTGAACGCTCCCCTGGTCCTGCTCGACTCCGCGAGCCTGTATTTCCGCGCCTACTTCGCGCAGCCGGACTCGCTCACCGCCGCCGACGGCACCTCGGTGAACGCGGTGCGCGGGTTCACCGACACGGTGGCCCGGGTGCTCAGCGACCGGCGCCCCAAACGGCTCGTGGCCTGCCTGGACGCGGATTGGCGCCCGCAGTTCCGGGTCGATCTGCTGCCCTCCTACAAGGCGCACCGGGTCGCGGTGGGCTCCGACGGCGCCGAGGAGGAGGTGCCGGACACGCTCAGCCCGCAGGTGCCGATCATCCTGGACGTGCTCGCCGCGGCGGGCATCGCGACCGGTGAGGCCGCCGGGTTCGAGGCGGACGACGTGATCGGCACACTCACCACGGGCGAGAACACCGATCCGGTCGAGGTGATCACCGGGGACCGGGACCTGTTCCAGCTGGTCCGCGCCGAGCCCACCCGGGTGCGGGTGATCTACAACGGGCGCGGCTGGGCCAAGGCCGAAACCCTGGATGAGCAGGCACTGGCGGCGAAGTACGGCCTCCCCGGACACGGCACCGGCAAGGCGTATCTGGACATGTCCATCATGCGCGGCGACCCGTCGGACGGGCTGCCCGGTGTCGCCGGGATCGGTGAGAAGACCGCGGCGAAACTCATCACCGAGCACGGCAGCCTGCAGGCGCTCATCGAGCTGGCCGCCGATCCCGGGTCCCCGTTCACCGCGAAGATGCGGCAGCGCTTCCTCGATGCCACCGACTACCTCGCGGTGGCCCCGAAGGTGGTCGCGGTCGCCGCGGACGCCGGGGTCGAGCTGTCCACATCGGACACCGTGCCGGAGGTGCCCGCCGACGAGCCGGCCCTGCGCGAACTCCAGCAGCGGTGGAACCTCGGCGGCAGCGTGGACCGGTTGATCGCCGCCCTCAACGGCTGACGCGAAGGCCCGCCCCGGACTAGCCTGCGGCTGTGCGGACTGAGCTCCCGGTGATCGACTCGCTGCTTGAGCGCCTCGGGCTGGGTCCGTTGCGCCGCGAATCAGTGACCGAGCACCGGGGCCGCTGGCATGCCATCACCGGAATCACCCGCCAGGGCGCGCCGGTCTTCGTCAAACACATCACCGATCCGGCGGTGTTCGGGCGTGCGGTGGCCTTCGAACGGTTCGCTGTCGCCCTCCCGGGTCTCCCCCGGCCGCGCTGCCTCGGCTGGGATGCGCGGGAATCGCTCATCGTGTTCGCGCACCTGCGCGGAACCGTCGACGGCCTGCGCGCTGCCGAGAAGGACGCCTTCGACGTGCCCACGGCGCGCGAACTCGGCCGGACCCTCGCCCTGCTGCACGGCGCTCCGGTCGACGGGGACGGCCCATTGCGTCCGGCCGAACAGCCGCATCCGCCGGTCGCGCTCCTCGAAGCCATTTCGCTGCCCGCTTTCCTCGAAGCCAGCGGGGCGGAGCTGGAGCTGCTCGGGATGCTGCACGAGGACACGGCGCTCGCGGCCGCGGCTACGCGTCTGGCCGAGGAGGCTTGCGCGGTCGCGCAGCTCCCGTGTCACGCGGATCTCCGGCTCGATCAGCTCCTGCTCGGCGCGGGAGGGATCTGGCTGACCGACTGGGATCAGGCCTGTCTCACGGATCCGGCCCGCGATATCGGTGCGTTCCTCGGCGAATGGCTGCACCGTTCCGCGCGGAAGGTCCGGTCGGGAACGGCGGCCGGGACCGAGGATTTCGCGGGCACCCGGCCCCTGGTGGCGGCGTTCTGGTCCGCCTACCGGTCCGCCCGTAGTGCGGCCGACGGGGAGCTGGCGCGCCGCTCGGTGGCGTTCGCGGGCTGGCACCAGATCGACCGGGTGTTCGCGATCGCCCGGTCCCGGGCGTGGCTGCACCCGGTCGAGCGGGCGGCCGTGGGAATCGGCCGCGTGGCGCTGTTGTCTCCCGCCGACCTCATCGAGGCGGTGGGGCTGTGCCGGTGATCATCGCGCCGAGACTGGCCGCGGCGCTCGAGACGGTGTATCTCGATCCGCCCCGGGCCAGCGTCGACGGCCGGGTGTGCGCGGCCGGAACCACCGAGGAACTGCGCACCCTCCTGGCCGAGGAGTTCTATGCGCGCTGGCACGCCGGGGCGGCGAACACCGGACCTCCGGAGCCGGATGCGCCGTTCGAGCGGGAGCTGCGTGCCGCCGTGCCGCACCGGGAGACCCGGCGGCACGCGCGACTCGACGCCGCCACCCAGGAGGAGCTCACGGTGTGGCTGGACGGAGTCCGGGTCCGGGTGCCCGCCGCGGCGCTGCGGGCAAGGCGCGATGCGGACACCGTGACCGTCGGCATCGGGCCTTGCCGCCCGTGCCGCTCACCGGGGCACCTCGTCGTGGACGGCTCCCGCGGTCATGGCCGCACCGGCGAACACCTGCTGCGGGTCTACGCGCACCTGACCGATCCGGAGCGCACCGTATCGGCATGGCGGGCGCTGCTCGGCGCGCTCGAGGCACGTTCGATGCCCTACCGCGCCAAGGTCGTCTCGGCCCGGAGCCTGCTGCCGCGCCGGGACGCGCTCGTGCTGTACCTCGGACCGGACGCGTGGACCGCGCTTCCGGACATCGTCGAGCTGGCGGGCCGGTGGACCGGCACGGAGACCTCACTGTTCGCGCACCGGCTCGGACCGGGACTGGCGATGGCCTGGGAACCGTTCGCGGATGCCGCGGGCCGGGGTTTCGGCGCCCATCGCTGCCTGGCCGTCGCCGATGGGCTGCTCCGGCACGCCTGCACCGAACCGGACCGGGCTCGCGCGGAGACTGTGGCCGCGACGCTGCTGGAGTACGCCATCGATCCCGCTACCCTGCACCGGAACACCTCTTCCCCCGATCTGTGATGTGCAACATAATTCCCGGAGTCGGCTTCCGTCGGTAACCGGACTCGCACGCTGCAGAGCCAACACCGAACAGGGGGAATGGTGGGAAGACTGCGGGAACTCGCCGGGCCACTCGGCGACCGCAAGTTCCTCCTGCTGTGGATCGGCCGCTCGATGTCCCTGCTCGGCGACGGGATCCTGCCCGTCGCGCTGACCCTGGCGATCATCAAGGGCACCGGTTCGGCGGCGGACCTCGGGCTGGTGCTGGCCGCGGAGGCGGTTCCGCAACTGGTCCTGCTGCTGGTCGGCGGGGTCTGGGCGGATCGGCTGCCCCGGCGCTGGGTGATGTTCTTCGCCGATGCGCTCAACCTCGCCGCCCAGACGGCGATGGGCACCGAGCTGCTGGTCAGTGGGGTGCACATTTCGCATCTGATGATCTTCGCGGCCTGTGCGGGCACGGCGAACGCCTTCTTCTGGCCCGCCTCGGACGCGATCGTTCCTGCTACGGTCGACGCCACTCAGCTGCCCTCGGCGAACGCGCTGCTCGGGCTCTCCAAGCAGATCGGCATCGTGCTCGGACCCGCTATCGCCACCACGCTCGCGGTGACGGTCGGTGCTGGATGGGCGATGCTGGCCAACGCGGTCACCTACGCGATCAGCCTCGGCACCCTCGCCCTGCTGCGGGTTGCGCACGTCCCCACCGAGCGCGCCGGATTCTGGACCGAACTGCGCCAGGGCTGGCGCGAGCTCTGGCGGCACACCTGGTACTGGACGAACCTGATCGCGCACTCCTGCTGGAATCTGGCCCGCTCGGCATACCAGACGCTCGGCCCGCTCGTCGCGGTGACGATGCTCGGCGGTCAGGTGTCCTGGGGCATGATCGCGCAGGGTGCGGCCGTAGGCGGTCTGGTCGGGGCCCTCGTGGCGCTGCGTATCCGCCCGCGCCGCCCGCTGGTCGTCGGGAACCTCGCGCTGGCCCTCGGCTGCATCCCGCCCGCACTGCTCGCCGTCCCGGTGCCCGCTCCGGTGATCGCGGTGACCGCCGGGTTCATGTACGGCGGGCTCACCGTGCTGAACGCCCTCTGGCAGACCACAGTGCAGCAGCGGATTCCGGCACACTCGCTGTCCCGGGTCATGTCCTACGACTGGCTGGTCTCGCTCGGCCTGACTCCGCTCGGCCAGGCCCTCGCCGGTCCCATCGCCGCCGGAGTCGGTACCCGCACCACGCTCATCGGCGCCGCCGTCCTGGTCGGGATCTCCTGCCTGGGCATGCTGGCGCTCCCGGCCGTTCGGCAGCTCGGCGGCACACCGCGCGAAGCTCAGCTCACGGAAAGCTGATTGGTCTTGCCGCCCGAACATGACACGATGGAATCTGTTCGCGTCGGACGGAGCCCACCATGGAACTGCACGATCTTTTCGCCGGATACCGCACCTTCACCAGCGACGAAGAACTCGCCAGTGTTCCCTCGGACCAGCTGCTGTACGCCCGCCCGGGAACGGCCGTACATTTCGGGATGGAACCGCACGATCAAGCCGAATCGGTGTCCAGGAGCGAATGAAGCGAGACAACCAGCTCGGCATCCTCCGGTAAATCCGTGTCCGCCAAGCATCGAAGGGCCTGCTGCCAGGAGTCCCGCGCCTCCTGCCCGGCTCCCAGCGCACGCTTCGCGGTGCCGAGCACGATGAGGCCGCGCGCGTGCTCGACCAGCGCGCCGGTACGGGCGAACACCGTCACCGCGCGCTCGGCGTGCTCGACTGCCGTGCGCTCGGCATCCGCGGAAAGCTCGGCCCGTGCCAGGGCGAGCTCCGCCCGGCCGTGCAACACCAGGTAACCGAAATCCTCGCTGATCACCATGCTTTCCCTGGCCCGCATCCTGGCTTGGCCGTGCTCCCGCAGCTCTACGTACAGCTCGGCGAGCTCACACAGGGCGGTCGCCTCCATATAGCGATGATCAACCCTGTGGCACAGCTGTACCGCGCGCTCGAGGGCATCGTGGCGGGCCCGCCATGCCATGTCCGGATCCACGGAAACGAGTGCCACCATGACTTCGGCTTCCTCGTCGAGTGCCCCTTGCTCACGGGCGGTCTCGAAAGCGTCCTGGGCGTACCGCTGCGCGATGGCCACGTCACCGATCGCGTCGTGGGCAACCGCCAGCTGACTCTGTGTCACCGCTTGACAGTACGGCGAAAGCGTGGCGCGCAACGATTCGAGTGCCAGCCTTAGTTCCCTGGTCGCCTCCCGGTAGGCACCGCGCTGCACCAGAGTCTCGCCCAGAATCCGGCGCGGATCGTCCGCTGTCGCTCGCGCCGTGGAGTGTTCGTTGATAGCGATGGCCTCGCGCGCCACCTGTTCGGCCTCATACAGCCGACCACGCCGGGATTCCACGGCCGCCTGGTTCAGCTTTCCGAACGAGACCAAGGGTTCTTCCCCGACCTGTCCGGCGAGCTGGATTCCCTCGCCGAGGCGTGCACTGGCTTTCTCCAGCTCCCCCGCCATGTAGAGCACATTGCCCAGGCTGATCAACGCCCGTGCCTGGCTCGGCACCGATCCGCTGATCCGGTGGGCGCGCAGTTCCCTGGTGAAGTGGTGAATCGCCGGGGCGTGTTCCAGGCTTCGTTCCAGCAGTGCGCCGATCGCGTGATGCATCGCCGCCTCGGTGTGCACATCGTCGGATTCGATCGCCGACTGCAGCAGGGCGCGATAGGCCACCAGCGCTTCGGGAAGATGCCGCCCATTGGTGAACAGATGTGGGCGTATTGCCTCTGCCAGCCGGACCACCTGCTCGCGATGCGCGGTGTCCCGAACCTCCCGGATCGTCGCGATCAGATTCGGGCACTCCGCATCGAACCACCGAGTCGCTTCCGAAGCGTCCGCGAACTCGGTTTCCGGTCGTATCTCATCCGGCGAAGGAGGCAGTCGTGCGCGCATCGGATTGGTCAGTTCGGCAGCGGCGGATGCCTTGCGGAAGTAGAAATCCACGATACGGCCGCGCGCCTCGCTGAGTTCGGCCGTCGGCTCCTCCTGCTCGCAGCGTTCGATCGCGTAGAGCCGGATGAGATCGTGCATCCAGAGCCTGCCGGAGCTGTGGTGGCTCACCAGGCTCGCCGCGGCCAGATGGTCGAGCAGCCGCGCGGTATCCGGGAAGGACGAGCCGAGAAAGGCGGCAGCCATCTCGATGGTGAAGTCCTGCCCCGGTAACGCGCCCAGCAACCGGAAGACCCGTGCCGCGCGGGGTGCGAGATGCGAGTAGGACAGATCGAAAGCGGCGCGCAGGGTCGCTTCTTCGTCCCCTTCGATGTCGAAGGAGGCAAGCCGTCCCGGCCCGTTCAGCTCGCGGATGTAGGCGTGGATGGACTCGTAGGCACGCGAATACAGGTTGGCCGCGGCGATACGAATGGCCAGCGGAAGAAACCCGCACAGTTCGACGAGTTCCGCGGCCTCGTCCAGTTCTGCCCGCACTCGCTGCTCCCCGAGGATCCCGGACAGCAGCGTCAGTCCCTGTTCGGCACTGAGCACCTCGAGGTGAACGGCGTGCACACCCTGCAGGGCCGTCAGGCCACGTAACTGGTTGCGGCTGGTGACGATCGCCGCGCTTCCCCCGGCGGTCGGCAGCAGTGGCCGCACCTGGGCCGGGTCGGCGGCATTGTCCAGCACGACGAGCACGCGCCGGTCGGCGAGCAGGGTCCGGTACAGCGCGATGAGTTCCTCCCGGCCGACGGGCACCTGATGCGCGGAGACGCCCAGGGCCACCACGAACCGGGCGAGCACCTGGACCGCGGTGACGGGCTGGGTGGCGGAATACCCTTCGAGGTCGGCGTAGAGCTGCCCGTCCGGGAAATGCTTACCCACCTCGTGGGCTATGTGCACGGCGAAGGCGGTCTTCCCGATCCCGGGCTGACCGGAGATCGCGAACATCGACCGCGGCCCGGAGCGCAGGGCGCCGACCAGGCGGGCCTCGACGTCCTCGCGTCCGACGAAATCACCGATATCGGCGGGCAGTTCGCGGGGCACCGCGATACTCGGGGCCAGGATCGTCTCGTGCGCAACCGGCCGGTCGATACCCGGGTCCTCGTTGAGAATCCGCTGATAGAGCCGTTGCAGATCCTTGTTCGGATCGATGCCGAGCTGTTCGGCGAGCACATTCCTGATCTGGTGGAACACACCGAGCGCTTCGGCCTGCCGCCCGGACCGGTACAGCGCGAGCATCCATTGACCGTGCAGATCTTCCCGCGTCGGATGCGCCCCGGCCAGCGCAGGCAGCTCGCGGACCACGTCGAGGTGCCTGCCGAGCTGGAGCTCGAGGTCGAACCGCTGCTGTGCGGTATCGAGCCATTCCTCCTCGAGCCGGGGAACGTCGACGGTCTGGATCACCTCGGAGTGGATGTTCGCCAATGGGCGGCCATGCCACTGGCTCAGTGCTTCCCGCAGTAGCTCGGCCTTCTCGGCCGGAACACTCAGCTGCTGTGTCCGGGCGACCGCAGAGCGAAAACGAGCAAGGTCCAGTTCGTACTGCTCGGCGAGGATCCGATAACCGTTGCCGACGGTGACCAGCCGCTCGGGGGTGTCCAGCAGGCGCCGCAGCCGCTGCACGTAGGTCTGTACCGTGGTTCGGGCCGAGCCGTGCGATTCCGGATGCCACAGGCGCTCGGTCAGATCGGCGAGGCGTACCGTGCGGTTCCATTCGAGCAGTAGGGTGGCGAGCAGAATCCGGAGTTTGGGACCACCGAACGCGGCGGGCTCACCGTCGAAGGACACTTCGAGGTCACCGAGAATCCGGAATTCGACACCCGCCATCGTCCCACTCCCAAACCCGGCGAGGATACGCTGGTATGGCGCGTACCACCCAGGGCTGATCGTTCGACATTGTCAGCCGTTCACCGCCTAGTCAAGGGTGCCTTCCTGCGGAAACAGTCTTCTGTCCGCGCAGTGACCGCGATTCGTCGTCGCTCGATGGAACGCTGCGCGTCAAGCAGTGAAGCGGAGGTGATCCCGGTGTCGCGACAGCACTGTCAATACTGCGGTCAAGCATTCGAGGGGCGGAACATCGACCGGTTGACCGGCCTGCTCGACCGGTGGGGATGGGAGGACCGGGCCGAGCGGTTGCTCGCCGATCGCCGTGTTTCCCCCCAGGTGCTGCTGATCATCGACTTGGACCGGTTCAAGGAGATCAACGATGCGTACGGCCATCTGGCCGGGGACCAGATACTGCGAACGGCTGCGGCCGGTATCGCGAAAGGAGTACGGCGCGGCGATATCGTCGGGCGCTACGGTGGGGACGAGTTTCTCGTGCTGCTCCCGGGAGACGCCGCCCAGGGATGCTCGGTCGCGCACCGCATCCGGCACCAGTTGCGCGTCACCCCGGTCACCGCGCTGGATACCGATGGCGAACCGGTGATCGTCGAGGGACTGACCGCTTCGATCGGCATGGCCACGCACACCGGCGCGTTCCGCGGCTCGTTGCCCGAGCTGATGCGGCGGGCCGACGGAGCGCTGCTCTCCGCGAAGCGGCACGGACGTGACCGGGTGGAGACGGCCGAGCGTCCGCCCCGACTGGGGCCCGCGGTGCACGAGGCACCGGCCGCCCTCGCGAGCTGATCGGTTCGCCTCCGGGGCAGCGCGGTGCCACCAGCCGGCCGTCCGGCGCGAGGCCCTCCACGAGGAGGCCGAGCCCGCTGATGAGCCAGCGCCTATCCGCCTGTGTGGCGAGGCGAACTCGTCGTGCCGGCGGCCCCGGTGATCCGGGGCGGGGCGGTCGGTGAACGCCATGATCGAGGTGTCCACCGCGGCCTTGTCCGGGCCCTGGAAGCCGATGTCGATGGCGCCGGAAGAGTGTCGTAGGTAGTCGCCGGGCCGGTGATCGGTGCACGGTCCTCGGCCCGTGCCGGCGTCGATCATGCCCCTCCGTGTTCGCGACGGTTCTGTCGTGGAGCGCCCGACAAGCTCGACAGCATGCTGTCCAAGGCGATGCGGAGCTCTGTGTCGCCGGCAACGGGCTTTTCGATCAGGTCACCGCGCTCGCCGCGGTCGGCCATGACCTCGCCCGGCCCGCGGCTCCAAGCCGCCCATGAACGGGTGCGCCCTGAGCGCCGCCGACCGAACTGCAGCAGCACCTGAATCGGCGCGGCCGCCCGCGCAGTGCACCGGAGCTACTCGAGCGCGCGTCGCACCGCTGCCTCGGCGTGCAATCTGGTCGTCGGGAACACCGGGATCGCGCTGTCCGATCGGGTGATGAGCAGTTCGATCTCGGTGCAGCCGAGGATGACGCCCTGTGCCCCGGCTTGGGCGAACCGCTCGATGACCGCGCGGTAGCGGGCCCGTGATTCGTCCAGGACCCGGCCGCGGCAGAGTTCCTCGTAGATGACCCGGTGTACCTCGGCCCGGTCCTGCGCCCCGGGCAGCCGCACTGTCAGCCCCTGCCGTTCGAGCCGTTCCCGGTAGAAATCCTGCTCCATGGTGAACGCGGTGCCGAGCAGACCGACCGTGTCGATCCCCGCCGCGTGCACCGCCTCGGCGGTCGCATCGGCCAGGTGCAGCAACGGGATCGAGACCGCGGCCTGCACCGTGTCCGCGACCTTGTGCATCGTGTTGGTGCACACCAGCAAAAACTCCGCACCCGCCGCTTCGAGACCGCGGGCCGCCTCCGCGAGCAGTTCCCCGGCCGCGGCCCAGTCGCCGTCGCCCTGCATCCGTTCCACCTCGGCGAAATCCAGCGAGGCGAGCACACAGCGAGCCGAGTGCAGTCCACCCAGCCGGGCGGCGACGAACTCATTGAGCAACCGGTAGTACTCCGCGCTGCTCTCCCAGCTCATTCCGCCGAGCAGTCCGATGACCCGTTGGCGCACCAGCTCAGAAATCCGTTCCGGACCACGGCGGCCGCTCGGTGCGCAGCACGGCGTCCGCGCGACGGATCGCCTCGTCCGGCCCCGTCAGGCGCCCGGCGAAGGCGAGCTCGGACGGACTCCGGTCGCCGAGGTAGAGCGTGGCCAGGGCCGGCACATCGCAGCGCAGGTCCGGCTCCTCCTCGACCCGCGTAGCGCCCTCCGCGCCGATCCGGTAGTTGCCGGAGTTCTCCGGGAGGAAGTCGTCGTGCACCCCGAGCACCACCGAACCCGGACCGTAGGAACGTGCGGCGAGCGCGGCGGGCACATCCAATAGCCGGAGCCACAGTTCGTCCGAGGAGTTGGTGATCCGTGCCGCGCGCGGGTCCTCGAGCAGCAGGTCGAGCGGTTCATCGCGGGGCCTGTCGGGCACGACGACCGTGCCGACGAGGTCCACCGAAAGGACGTAGCGCCACAGCTCGGCATAACTGTCCGGGGTGGCGGCCCAGAATTCCTTCACGGTGAGCTCGCGCTGCTCGCCGGGGCGGTGGATGCCGTACTGGACATATCCGTCCTCGACGCCCTCCGGGTTCCGGTGCACCACCACCGTGTGTTTACCGCGCTGCTCGCGTTCCGCCGCCATGCCCGTCCACCAGCCCGCCGGGCGGCGCATCGCCCCGGCGCGGGCGAATCCGATCCGCTCGTGCAGTTCGGGAAGCAGCTTCGCCGCCTCCTCCGCAGGCACCATCCGCACGCTGCCCGGGTTCTTGGCGCGGGCCTTGGTCCGGTCGACCGTGACGGTGATCGAGCGGGTGGCGATCCCGTAACCGAACCGCCCGTAGATCCCGGCCTCACTCGCGTGCAGTCCCGCGATCGGCTCCCGAACCTCGCCGAACAGACCGCGTTTCAGCGAGGTGAGCATCCCTTTGCGGGTGTGGTCCGCACGCACCCCGACGTTCGTGACCGCCGCCATCGGCACAGTCGCCCCACCCGGGACCCGCACCGCGGAGGGGAAGGAACCGACGGTCGCGACCAGTTCCCCGTCTGCGTAGGCGCCGAGCATCCGCCCCGGTTCGAACGCTTCCGCGTGGCGCTCCCACATCCGATCCTCGACCGGGCGTTCGTGCAGCGTGTCGAGGAAGACATCGGTGGCGGCGCGGTGCTGGTCGGGGTGGAGTACGCGAACCTCGTGCATACGCTCATCCTGCCCGAATCGGACGATCGGGCGCGATGGAATTAACCGGTGCTAGTGCGGCTGCGAGACGTCGTAGGTGGCGCTGCCCGCATCGCTGACCTTGATGGTGACCTTCTTCTGGTCACCATTCACCGTGACCTGGCAGTCGAAGGTGTTGCCCTGCTTCACTGCCTGGTCCCCCGGGCAACTGACATCCTTGGCGCCGTCGATCTTGTACTTCTCGACGAGCACCGTCTGCACGTCCTGTTCCATCTTCGCCTTGTCGAACACCTTGGCGTTCAGCCAGCCGGGCCAGGCGAACAGCAGCACCGCGAGCACCGCGATGACCACCACGACGAGGGCGACGAGTCCCCAGATCTTGGCGTTTCCCTTGGGTTTCGGCTGCCGGCCGAACGGCGGCTGCCCGCCCTGGCCGAACTGTTGCTGCGGGTACCGCTGCTGGAGGTACTGCTGTTGGGCATACTGCTGCTGCCCGTACTGCGGACCGTAGGGCTGCTGCGGTTGCTGTTGTGGTTGTGGTTGCTGTTGCGGCGGCTGAGCGTACGGATTCGGCGAACCGAACCCGCCGGGCTGCCCGTGTCCCTGCGGTGACTGACCGTAGGGCTGCTGCGGTTGCCGCGGCGGCTGGGGCGGCCCGGGCTGCGGTGCCTGTCCGTAGCCGGGATACTGCTGGGGATATCCGGGCTGGGGATATCCGGGCTGAGAGTAACCGGGCTGCGGCTGTCCGTACGGTTGCTGTGGTTGTCCACCGCCGTGAGGCGGTTGCCGGTCCCAGGGAGGAATCTGACCGCCCTGAGGCCCGTACGGATTCGTCATCTCGCGCCCTTCTGCACCGCTGCACTCCGAGTGTGCCAGCGATCAAATCACACCGGGAACCCGGTCTCCGTCAGGTCCCGAGTTCCACCACACCACGGCGGATCGCCCGCACCGCACGGTGTGCGTTCGCCCCGAGCGGGTCGTCCCGGCCCAGCACCGAGTCGATCTGGTCGAGCATGTCGATCACCTGGCGGCACCAGCGGACGAAATCCCCGGCGAGCAGATCCTGGCCGTTGGCCTCGGCGGAGGAGAGCACCTGTTCCAGGGTCTCCCCGCGGACCCAGCGGAACACCGGCCAGGCGAAGCCCGCGTCCGGTTCCCGGGTGCGGTCCAGCTTGTGCCGCCGTTCGTCCGCCTCGAGCCGGGACCACACCCGGTTGGTGGCCTCGATGGCTTCCTGGATCGCGCCTGCCGGTACCCGCGCGGCGACCGGCGAGTCGCGGCGCGCCTCGAACACGAGCACCGAGACGACCGCGGCGAGTTCCTCGGGACCGAGCCCTTCCCAGGCTCCCTCGCGCAGGCACTCGGCGGCGAGCAGGTCCGATTCGGAGTACAGCCGGGCCAGCCGGTTGCCGTGCTCGGTCACCACCTGCTCGCCTTCCGGGCCCTTGGCGAGATAACCGCGTTCGGCGAGCAGGGCGCGGATCCGGTCGAAGGAGCGGGCGAGCGAATGCGTCTTGCCCGCGACCTTGGACTCCAGGCTCGCGGTCTCGGCGCGCAGTTTGCGATGACGTTCGGCCCACCGCGCGTGCGTCTCCCGGTCCGCGCAACCGTGACACGGGTGCGCGCGCAGGGCCGCGCGCAGCTCGGCGAGTTCCGCGTCGTCCGCGGCGCGGGACCGGGGCCTGCCGCGTTTCGGCGGCCGGACGTCACTGTTGCGCAGGCTCGCCGCGACATCCTTGCGCACCTGCGGGGAGCGCCAGTTGACCTGCTTGGGCAACCGGATCCGGTCCAGGGCCTCGACCGGTTCGGTGAAGTCCGCCGAGGAGAGCTGGCCACCCCAGCGGGACTCGGTGACCACGACCGGATGCGGTTCCTTGTTGGGGTGCAGCCCGGGATCCACGACCACCGCGAGCCCGGCGCGCCTGCCCGAAGGCACCACGATCACATCGCCCTTGCGCAGCCGTTCCAGCGAAGCAAGGGCCTCCGCGCGGCGGGTGCCCCGGTCACCGCGGGCCAGTGCTTTCTCCCGGTCGCCGAGGCGGGCCCGCAGTTCGGCGTACTCGGCGAAATCCCCGAGGTGACAGTGCATGGCCTCGGCGTAGCCCTCGAGTGCTTCCTTGTTGCGCTCTACCCTGCGCGCCATGCCGACCACCGAGCGGTCGGTCTGGAACTGGGCGAAGGACTGCTCGAGCAGCTCCCGGGCGGCGTCCGCACCGAAGGCGGCGACCAGGTTGATCGCCATGTTGTAGCCGGGCCGGAAGGAAGAACGCAGCGGGTAGGTACGGGTGGAGGCGAGCCCGGCGACCTGTTTGGGGTCCATGCCGGGCTGCCACAGCACGACGGCGTGCCCCTCCACGTCGATACCGCGACGCCCGGCCCGCCCGGTCAGCTGGGTGTACTCCCCCGGGGTCAGCTCGACGTGCGCCTCGCCGTTGTACTTCACCAGCCGTTCGAGCACCACGGTGCGGGCGGGCATGTTGATGCCCAGCGCCAGGGTCTCGGTCGCGAACACCGCCTTGACCAGTCCGCGCACGAACAGTTCCTCGACGGCCTCCTTGAACGCGGGAAGCAGCCCGGCGTGGTGCGCGGCGACCCCGCGTTCCAGGGCGGCCGACCACTCCCAGAAGCCGAGCACCTGCAGGTCGGCCTTGGGCAGGTCGCGGGTGTGCCGTTCGACGATCTCACGGATCTGGGTGCCCTCGGCGTTCGTGGTCAGCCGCAGACCAGCGCGCACGCACATGTCCACCGCGGCATCGCAGCCCGCGCGGGAGAACACGAACACGATCGCGGGCAGCAGCCCGTCCGCGTCCAGCCGGTTGAGCACCTCGACCCTGCTCGGCGGGCGGAAGCGGGGCGGGCGCCTGCCCCGGTCCTTCGGCCCGCGCCGGTCGAACTGCGGGAACCGCCTGCCCAGTTCCTCGGCGCGCCGCTTGAGCCGGGGGTTGATGCCGGTGCCGTCCTTGCCCTCCTTGCCACCGAACAGGTCCATCAGTTCGGAGCCGAGCATCATGTGCTGCCACAACGGCACCGGCCGGTGCTCGTCCACCACGACCGTGGTGTCCCCGCGCACCTCGACCAGCCATTCACCGAACTCCTCGGCGTTGGACACGGTCGCGGACAGGCTGACCAGCCGCACGTCGTCGGGCAGGTGCAGGATGACCTCTTCCCACACCGCGCCGCGGAACCGGTCGGCGAGGTAGTGCACCTCGTCCATCACCACGTATTCGAGCCCGATGAGCGTCGGCGAGCCCGCGTAGAGCATGTTGCGCAGTACCTCGGTCGTCATCACGACGATCGGGGCATCCGAGCGCACACTCGTGTCCCCGGTGAGCAGGCCGACGTTGTCCGCGCCGTAGCGCTCGACGAGGTCGGCGAACTTCTGGTTGGACAGTGCCTTGATCGGCGTGGTGTAGAAGCACTTGCCACCGCCGGCGAGCGCGAGGTGCACCGCGAACTCGCCGACCACGGTCTTGCCCGCGCCGGTCGGGGCGCAGACGAGCACGCCGTGCCCACCTTCCAGGGCACGGCATGCCTGTGCCTGGAAGGGGTCGAGCTCGAAGGACAGCAGGCCGGAGAACTCGGCGAGCTTCGGATTCGCCGTGCGCTCCCGTGCGGCACTGAACGATTCGGCGGGAGTGCGGGTCGAAACGGGTTCAGCCACGCGTCAAGGCTGTCATATCAGGTCGCGTCGTCGTACCAGCGGTTGCGTGGCAGCGGCTCCTGCTCCGGCTCGGCGAGCGCGATCGATGCCGGGGCGGGTTGCTCCGGTTCGTTCAGCACCGGTTCCGGAGTGTGGTCCAGCGGCGAGGCGGTGTCCGGGTCCTCGAGGTCCCAGCCCTCGTCCTTGCGCCGTTTGGCGAGGCGCTTGTCGTGCATGCGCGAGATCTGCACGGCGAGCTCGAACAGCACACACAGCGCCGCGCCGAGCACCACCATGGACAGGGCGTCCGAACCCGGGGTGACCAGCGCGGAGAAAATCACGATCGCGAAGAAGATGCCGCGCCGCCAGCGCCTGATCTTCTCGTAGCGCAGTACGCCCGCGAAGTTGAGCATCACCACCACGAGCGGGAGCTCGAAACTGATTCCGAAGATGACCAGCAGGTTGATCAGGAAGCTGACGTAGTCGCTCGCCGAGAACGCGGTGACCATCCCGGTGCCCGCGACGTTGGTGAGCACCCGCAGCGCTTCCGGGAGCACGAAGTAGGCGACGACAGCGCCGAGCACGAACAGTACCGAGCCGAACGCCACGAAGCTGACGCCGAAGCGGCGTTCCCGCCTGCGCAGTCCGGGTGTGATGAACGCCCACACCTGGTGCAGCCACAGCGGGCTGGTCAGCACGACACCGGTGGTGATGCCGACCTTGAGTAGCACCGAGAACGCCTCGAACGGCTTGGTCTGCAGCAGACCGCAGTCCTTCGAGCCCTTGCCACCGACCTGGTCGAGCAAAGTGTTCGTGGTGCCGCTGCAGTACGGGTGCATCACGATGTTCGACAGTGTGGGCAGCGAGCCGATGGTGAAGTTGAACCACAGGCAGCACACGATCGCGCCGAACAGCGCCGCGAGCAGCGCCATACTCAACCGGTAGCGCAGCTCGTAGAGGTGCTCGACGAGCGTCATCGAGCCGTCGGGGTTCTTCCGCCTGCTGCGCCGCTCGCGCGCCTCCTTGCGACCGCCCCGTGGACGGAACGCCGACGTATCCACCGCTGAGGTTTACTTGGCTTCGGCCGAGGGCTGCGCCTGGCCGGACTGCTGTTCCGCCTGCTGAGACACCTGTTCCGCCTGCGTGGCGGTGTTCTGCTGCGGTGCGACGTTCGGCTGGGCCGAGGGCAGCTGTTCGGCGGCCGGGGCCGTGGCGTCCGCACCCGCCTCGCCGTCCTGCTCACGCATGGCCTTGGTCTCCGATTTGAAGATACGCAGGGACTTCCCGATGCCCTTGGCGGCGTCCGGAAGGCGCTTGGCGCCGAACAAGAGGACGATCGCGACCACGATCACGATGATGTGCCAACCTTGCAGACCACTGAACATGCCCACTCCTCACTCTTGCGCACTCGTGATGGTACGCGCTCGTCCTCGATCGGTGAACCGGAAGGAGCCGTTGGTCCTCCGCTGGTCAATCGCACTTCGCACGCCTGTTACCTCCGCGCGCAGCGCCTGGGTCCTGCCATCGAACCGGCCCCTGCTGTACCGCACGATCATGGTGAACCTGCGCATGAGCATCAGGAGCCAGACCGCGACGACCACCAGCAGCACCAGGCCACCCGCCGCGACCAGGACGGGAACCAGGAATGACTCGGTCAACCCACTCGGCTCCTCACTCGCTCGCCGCGTTTGTACCGTTCACCGTACCGACTCCAGTTCGGCCAGTTCGAGCGCCTCACCCGCGCGCTGCACCACCGCGGCCGCCAGCTGTTCCGGCGCTTCGACCCGCACATCCCCCGCGACCGAGAGCAGCAGGCGCACCATCCAGGATTCGTCCGCGTATCGCATCCGCACCCGCGCCGAACCGTCCTCCAGTTCGACCAGGTCTTCGACCGGGTAGTACTCCGCGACCCAGCGCGCCTCCGGCCCGATGAGCAGGGTGGCCACCGGCTGAGCCGGGTTCGGCCGGAACAGCCCGTCGGACAGATCGGTCGGCTCGGCGCGCTCCGGGGGCGCCGAGGCCTCTTCCAGCACCCGTGCCTCGTCGATGCGATCCAGCCGGAACAGCCGCACCCCCTCTGCGCTGCGGCACCAGGCCTCGAGGTAGCTGCGGCCTTCGACGAGCAGCAGCCGCATCGGGTCGATCGTGCGATCGCTGATCTCGTCGCGGGCGACCGTGTAGTAGCGAATCCACAGCGCGCGCTCGGTGTCCAGACCATCACGCACGGTGGCGCGCACCTGTTCGTCGACTCCCCTGGTCTCGGCGAGCCCGACCACCACCGGAGCCTCGGCCCCGCCCGCGGCGGTCTCGATCTTGGCCAGTGCCCTGCGCACCGCATCGGTGTCCGTGACCCCCGGGGTCTCGGCGAGCGCGCGCAACGCGACCAGCAGTGCGGTGGCCTCGGCGGCGGTGAGCTTGAGCGGGCGGCGGATGCCGGCGTCGAAGGTGACCGTGACCGTCTCCCCCTCGAACGAGAGGTCGATCAGGTCGCCGGGGCCGTACCCGGGCAGGCCGCACATCCAGAGCAGTTCAAGGTCCCTGCGCAGTTGCCTCGGGGTCACGTCGAAGTCGCGCGCGGCCTCGGCGAGCTCGATGCCCGGGCGGGCCAGGAAGTACGGCACGAGGGCGAGCAACCGGGGCACCCGATCGCTCGTGGCCGTCACCGTTTCCCTCCGATCGCGGCGAGCCAGCGGTTGACCACGTTCTTGCGCAGCGTATCCGGCTCGAGCACCAGCACATCCGGGCCGTGTCCGGCGAGCCAGTCGGCCGAGGACTCCAGGTGGGCGAGCTCGAGTTCGAACACCTCGCCGTCGCGGCCGCCGATCGTGCGCTGCCCGCGCGAGCTGCCCTTGCGCCGGACCCCGTGCGCCCTGCCCTCGGCGACCCAGACGCTCACCGGCACGGGATCGGGACCGGTCTCGGTGACGTAGTCGAGCAGGTTCACCCCGTCCGGGCGGACCACCGCGCCGGCCAGGCCGACCGCGCGCACCTCCCCGACGACGCGGGAGAGCCGGAAGCAGCGCGCCGCGTTCCGGTCCCGGTCGTGGCCGACCACGTACCACCGGCCGCGCCAGGACACCACGCCCCAGGGCTCCACGGAGCGGACCGCGGGCTCGGTGGACCCTGGCCTGCGGTAAGGGAACCGGACCGCCTTGCGTTCGTTGACCGCGGCGAGCAGTGGCGCGAACGACGGCTCGTTCGTCCGCACCTTGGGTTGCACCGCCCCGCTGCCGTCCTCGACATCCACCCCGGCGGCACGCAGCTTGCGCAGTGCCCCGGAAGCGGCGCCGGTCAGCTGCGGGGAGTCCCATAGGCGCGCGGCGAGGGCGACGGCCGCCGCCTCGTCCGGCTCGAGCTCGATATCGCTGAGTTCGTAGTCGCGCCGGGCGATGCGGTACCCGTCGCTCGGGTCGATGATCGAATTGCGGCCGGTCTCCAGCGGAACACCGAGGTCGCGCAGTTCCGCCTTGTCGCGTTCGAACATGCGGGAGAACGCCTCGTCACTCGGCGCGTCCCCGTAACCGGCCACCAGCCCGCGGATGCGCTCCGCCGGGAGGTACTGCCGGGTCGCGAGCAGGCAGATCACGAGGTTGACCAGCCGTTCGGCGCGTGTGGTCGACACAGGGCAAGCTTAACTCCTATCGAACAGGTGTGCGGTCAGGCCCTGCCCTCGTGTCGTCAACCCCGCCGAACGTGCCGGCCGACTATTCACTCGCGAGCTCGTTCATGCGGAATCTGCTCCCCCGCGGTCACCGGGAAGCCGAGGTGATTGCCGCGCGGCGGCAGCGGGCAGGTGGCGAGGTCGATGAACGCGCAGGGCAGGTTCACCGCACGGTTGAAGTCCAGGATCACGGTGCCCTCCTCCGGCGGTGCGGTCGGCAGGCTGCGGTTCGCCGCATACGTGGTCACCCCGCTGGTCTCGTCGGTGAACAGGATCGAGAGCCCGCCGTGCTTGCCGTTGAACGCGGTGAGCGTGTGGCTCGCACCGCCGTACAAGAAGCGCACCTCTCCCGGTGCGGTGTACACGTGCGCGAGTCCTTCCACGACCGCGCCGACCGTGACCGGCTTCGGCTGCTCGAACGGCAGGAACTCGGCCTCGATCACCCATTCCGGGTCCGGCTCGTAGGCGGGCACCCCGTGAAAGGCGCGCAGCACCGGGGCCTCCGGATCGTGCACCCGGATGTTGTACGCCTCGCCACGGTGGGCGAGCTCGATCCGGCGCTCGCCCCAGCCGATCAGTTCACCCGGCGCGGTCGCCCCGAGCCGGTAAGCCTGCTCGCCGACGAGGTCGAGCCCGTCTCCGGGTTCGGCGCGCACATGGCCGGTGTCCCCGGAGTACCACCAGGTGCCCGGCAGACCGGGGAACCCGGCCGGTTCGGTGCCGAGCCATTCCAGGCGGGTGATGGACAGCCAGCCGTGTTCGGCCGCCAGTTCGCGTTCACGCGCGGTGTGCCAGGCGCGCCAGTTCTCGGTGAAGTTCTCCGTCGCGGTGCTCATGGCGTGCAGAACCGGTACCCGCGAACCGGCATTTCCCCGTTCACATCCTGAGAACCCGGCGACCGGACGCGGTGCGTCACGAGGCGTGCACTACGGTTCCTGCGGTGCGCACCCGTCGATGGGGCGCGAAGGTGTTCTGGAGGGGCGATGACGGCAGCGGAGCAGACCCCGTGCCGCATCGAGGAAATACTCACGCCCGGGCCGATCGAACGGGAACTGCTCGCCGACTTCGCGCTGGGTGAGCCCGCTCCTCCCCCGGCTCGCGAACAGCATTACCTCGCCTTCCTGGAGGGCCGCCCGGCCGGTGCGGCGGCGCTGCGCATGGCCACCGAGGCGGATGTGGCCCTGGACGTCCCGCCCGCGCACCGTCGCGGCGGAATCGGCACCGAACTGCTGCGCACCTGCGCGGAGGGCGCCTACCGCAACCGGTACTCGCAGCTGTTCGGCACCGCGACGGACGGAACCCCGGCCGCCGGCTTCTTCACGACGCACGGTTTCCGCACCGACTCGGCGGTGAATCGGCTGCGGCTGCACCTGCCTGCCGCACTGCCCCGGGCCAAGGAGGTGCCCGGCTACACGGTGCGCGAATGGCGCGGCATCCCGCCCGAGGACCTTGGCCACGCGATGCTGGCCGCCAAACGGGACAGCGGGGACATGCCCTCCGGCGGTCTTCCCGGGGTGCTGCACGATCCGGCGAAGGCGCTCGCGATGTTGCCCAACCGCGTGGCCAGACAGGGCAACGTGCTGCACACCGCCGCTGCGATCGAGACGAGGACCGGGGCCATCGTCGGGTACGCCGAACTGGTCGTGTTCATCGGAACCCGGCGGGCCGAGCAGCTCACCACGGTCGTGTTGCCCAGTCATCGCGGGCACGGGATCGGCGCGCTGCTCAAGATCGCGATGCTCGAGCGGATCGCCCGCGCGCACCCCGAGGTCAGCGAGGTGGAGACGGAGAACGACACGGGCAACGCCCCGATGCTGGCGATCAACGCCGCGCTCGGATTCCGGCTGGTCTCGTGCACCCGGCGTGGCTGGGTGTACGCGCACTCGCTGGCTCCGTGAACCTGTCCGCGGCTCAGAGCACTTCTGAGAGCTCCGCGTTCTGCTGCGCGGGGTCATATCGGCGCCTCGCGGCGTTGTCGTCGATCACCGCAGAAACCCGCTGCGGCTCGATCCTCCGCCTTGCCGACCTCGGGTGCGGGTGCCCTGCAGGGCAGCGCCGATCTGCCTCCCGCTCGCAACGGACGAGAGCTCTCGGACGCACTCTCAGCTGAAACCGGCAAAGGCCGCGCCGATGCGTTCCCGGTCCGCACCGTCGGCGAGCAGTAGGCGCAGCAGGATCCGCGCCTTGTAGGGGTCCAGGAAGCCGGACGGGATCAGCCCGCGCGCGATCAGGTCCCGTTCCGATCCGGGGTACCCGTAGGTCCGGGTCAGCATGGCGCCCGCACCCGCCCGGGAGGCGAGTACGACCGGCATGGTTCCCGCGAGCTCGGCGAGCACCGGGACGACCTGTCCGGGTACGTGCCCCGCACCGACCCCGGCGAGCACGAGACCGGCGAATCGCGAGTCCACGCCGTAGAGCAGTTCCCCGTCCTCGCCGAGCGCCATCGGAACCACGCAGACCCGTACATCCTCGAGCCGGGAACCGATCGGGAAACGGGCGCGCGGGCCGGGCGTGGTGAGCAGCCGCGGCTCCTGCTCCACCAGCAGCCCCAGCGGCCCGAATCCGGGCGATTCGAACGCCCCGGTGGAGGCGGTGTGCGTCTTGCGCACCAGCCGGGCGGCGTGCACCTCGTCGGAGAACAGCACGAGCGTGCCGAGCCCGCGGGCGCTCGGACTGGCCGCGAGCCGGACCGCGCCGAGCAGGTTGGCCGGGCCGTCCGCACCGGGTGAGGCCGGGGGCCGCATCGCGCCGGTCACCACGACGGGAGCGTCCGCGCGCACGGTCAGATCCAGGAAGAACGCGGTCTCCTCGAGGGTGTCCGTGCCCTGGGTGACCACCACGCCCTCGGCCCCGGCGGCCAGCTCGGCCTCCACGACGGTGTGCAGCTCGGCGAGATCGGCGAACCCGAGCGAGGCACTCGGCAGCGAACGCAGGCTGCGCACGGTCAGGTCGAAGTCCGCGAGCTCGGGAACGGCGGCTACCAGATCGGCTGCCCCGAGTCCCGGGGTGACCCCGCCTTCGCTGCTCGGGGTCATGGCGATGGTGCCGCCGAGCGAGACGACCGTGATCATTCACCGCTCCCGGCCCGGGCCGAGCGCCTGCGCCGCACCACGAGATAGGCGAGCACCAGCAGCACGAGCACCGGTACCCCGGCCTTCCACGCGGTGCCGAATTGTTCAGTGAACGCCGTGGTCACGAGTACTCCGAGGAGCACGAGCGCGGGGAACACCGTGGTGAACGGGGCACCCCACAGGCGTACCGGAGGGCGTTCGGTGTTCGCGCGGCGGAAAGCCACATGACTGGCGAAGATCAACAGCCAGGTCACGAGCGCACCGAACAGGGCGAGCCCGAGCAGCACGGCGAAGGCGTTCTCCGCGTCCAGGAAGGAGATCAGGCAGGCCACGAGCAGCCCGGCCGCGGAGAATCCGAGCGCGGGCAGTGGGACACCGTGGCGAGTGGTCCTGGCGAAGGCCTTCGGCGCGAAGCCGTCCCCGGCCAGCGAATGCGCCATCCGGGATGCGATGTAGAGGTTCGTGTTCATCGCCGAGAGCGCCGCGGTGAGCACCACGAAGTTCATGATGCCCGCCGCGACGGGGATCCCGGCGTCGGCGAACACCGTGACGAACGGGGACTGGCGCACCGTCTCCTCCGCCCCGGCAGCGGTGCGCCAGGGCACCACGGTGACCACGACCGCCGTGGCGAGCACGTAGAACACGATCAGGCGCAGCACCATGGACCGCGCGGCGCGGGGGACGGTGCGCCGTGGATCGCGCGATTCGGCCGCGGTGACCGCGACCGCCTCGGTGCCGATGTAGGAGAAGGTCACCACGGTCAGCGCGAGCCAGAGGCTGCCCGCCCGGTTCGGGAAGAACCCGCCGTCGTCGGTGAGGTGCCCGAACCCGACCGAGGAGCGGTCCGGCAGGCCGAAGATCACGTAGCAGGCGCCGAGCAGCACGAACACCACGATGGTCAGCACCTTGATCAGCGCGAACCAGTACTCGGTCTCGCCGAAGAACCGCACCGCCGCGGCGTTGATCGCCAGCATCACAACGGAGAACACCAGCACCGGCACCCACAGCGGCAGCTGCGGGAACCAGAACCGGACGTAGAGCCCGGTCGCGACCGCCTCGCTGCCCAGGTTGACCACCTGCGCCGCCCAATAGATCCAGCGCTGTACGAAACCGGCGAGCGGACCGAGATACCGCTGGGCGATGGCGCCGAAACCGCCCGCGTCCGGATGGGTGGAGACCATCTCCGCGAGGGCGTAGGTGAGCGCGAGCGCGATGGCGCCGGCCCCGATGTAGGCGATGATCACCGAGGGGCCGCCGATCCCGATCGCGAGACCGGATCCGAGGAACAGGCCGGTGCCGATGATCCCGCCGAGGGCGATCATGGAGATCTGCCGCGCGGACAGCTCCCGGCGCAGCCCGTTGCTCTCCTCGGGGCTCTCGGTGGTCATTCTGCGTCCCCGCGGCGCAATACCGCGCAGAACATCGCATCCGTGCCGTGCCGGTGCGGCCACAGCTGCACGTACGGTCCCGGACCGAGATCGGGCACCCCGGGGAACAGTTCCCTGGAGTCCAGCGCGGACACCCCGGGGTTGCGGCGCAGCGCGTCCGCGACCACGCCGACCGTCTCCGGCAGATGCGGACTGCAGACCACGTAGGCGACCACACCGCCGGGCCGGACCAGGCCGAGCGCGGTGCCGAGCAGTTCGCGCTGCAGCTGAGTCAGTTCGCTGACATCGGAGGGATCGCGCCGCCAACGGGCTTCCGGCCTGCGGCGCAGCGCGCCGAGACCGGTGCACGGTGCGTCCACCAGCACCCGGTCGTAGCCGGGTTCGAGACCGGGATCGCGTCCGTCCGCGACGTGCACCGTGACCGGCAGTCCCTCGCAGGCCTGGCGGACGAGTCCGGCACGCTTCGCGGACTGCTCGACCGCGTCCAGCCGAGCGCCTTCGGTGCCGGCGAGCGCGCCGAGCAGCGCCGCCTTGCCGCCCGGACCGGCGCACAGGTCCAGCCAGTGCCCGCCGTCCTGGTCGAGTTCCGCGCGGTGCAGCGCGAGCGCGCACAGCTGGCTGCCTTCGTCCTGCACGTGGGCCAGCCGCTCGCGGACCGGTTCCAGCTCACCGGGATCCCCGGAGCTCAGGCGCACCCCGTAGGGCGAATACGGGGCGGGCTCCCCTGCGCTGATCGCGGCGAGTTCATCGGCGGAGATCTCTCCGGGCCGCGCGGTCAGGTGCACCGAGGGCCGCTCGTCGTCGGCCCGCAGCGCCGCCTCCAGTTCCGCGCCACCGTCTCCGAGCGCGGCGCCGAAGGCGCGCGCGATCCACTTCGGGTGTGCGGTGCGCAGGGCGAGTGCCTCGATCTTGTCCGCGGGTGCGAGCTCGTCGAGCCAGGCGGGCTCGTCCTTGTCCGCGATCTTGCGCAGCACGGCGTTGACGAACCCGCTGGAGCGCGAACCCGCCTCGGCGCGGATCAGGTCCACAGTGGACGAGACCGCGGCATGCGGCGGAATCCTGGTGCGCAGCAATTGATACGCGCCGAGCCGCAATCCGTCGAGCACCGCGGTGTCCAATGTGGACAGCGGCCGGTCGGCGCAGGCGGCGATGACGGTGTCCAGCAGGCCGACCGCGCGTGCGGTCCCGTAGCACAGCTCGGTGGCCAGAGCCGCGTCCCGGCCGCTGATCCGGCGTTCGGCGAGCAGGGCGGGCAGCGCCAGGTTCGCGTAGGCATCCCGCTCGGTGATGGCACGCAGCGTGTCGAACGCCGCCTGCCGCGCGGGATCCTTCGCCGGCGGGGTACGCGGCGTCTTCGGCCGGGGCGGTGGCCCGCTCGGTCCGCGTCCGCCTGGCTTCCGCTGTTCTCGTGTCATGCGCTGCCCTCGGCTCGACTTCCCACTCGATTCGTCCCTGACTCGCGCGGGGCCGTCACCGACCGGCCTCCGCATCGAACGCGCTGCCGTCGGCGATCCGCGCTCCCCTCGCCCAGTCGGTCGCCGCCATCCGGCGTTTTCCCGGGGCCTGCACCTCGCCGAGGCGCACCGGGTCCGTGCCGGTACCGACCAGGACCTCCTTGCGCCGCACCAGGATCGCGCCCGGAGCGAGAGGTTCCCCGGTGGTCGGCTCGATCGGACCCAGCTTGATCCGGTCGCCCTCGAACTCGGCCCAGCCACCCGGATCGGGGGTCACCGAGCGCAGCAGCCGGTCGATCGCGGCCGCGGGTGCGGCGAAGTCCACCCGCGCGTCGGCCACCTCGATCTTGCCCGCATAGCTGACGCCCTCCGCGGGCTGTTCGCGCGCCACAACGGATCCGTCCGCGATTCCATCCACAGTGGACACCAGAAGGCCCGCGCCGGATTCGGCGAGCCGGTCGAGCAGTGCCCCCGCGGTGTCCCGGGCACCGACGCGTTCGGTGACCACGCCGTACACCGGTCCGGCGTCGAGTTCGCGCACGATCCGGAAGGTGCTGGCCCCGGTGATCTCGTCCCCCGCGCGGACCGCGGCCTGTACCGGGGCGGCGCCGCGCCAGGCGGGCAGCAGCGAGAAGTGCAGGTTGACCCAGCCGTGCACCGGGATCTCCAGGGTGGACCGGCGCAGCATCGCGCCGTAGGCCACCACGGGACAGCAGTCGGGTCCCAGTTCGCGCAACCGGGCGAGGAATTCCGGATCGTCGGCCCGCGGCGGGGTCAGCACCTCGATGCCGAGTTCATCGGCGAACTCGGCGACCGGGGAACGTTTCGCCGAGCGACCGCGTCCGGCGACCGTGTCCGGACGAGTGACGACGGCGAGCAGTTCGTGCTCCGAAGCGGTGAGGGCGCGCAGGCTCGGCAGGGCGACGGCCGGGGTTCCCGCGAAGACCAGGCGCATCAGGCACCACCGAACGATGCGTGCGGGTTTTCCTTGATGACCGGGAGTTCCCCGTCGAACCATTCGGCCGCGCGGATCTCGCGCAGGGCCCGTTCCCGAGTCTGCTCATCGAGCCGGTCCACGAACAGCACCCCGTCGAGGTGGTCGGTCTCGTGCTGGATACAGCGCGCGAGCAGCTCGGTGCCCTCGACGGTGATCGGCTCGCCGTGCAGATTCTGGCCGGTCGCGACCACATGCGCGTACCGTTCGCAGTCCCAGCTCAGCCCCGGGATGGACAAACAGCCCTCCGGTCCGAGCTGAAAGCCCTCCCCCAGCACGGTCCAGCGCGGATTCACGATATGCCCGGCGAAGGTGTCGCAGTGGTAGGTGAACACGCGCAAGCCGACCCCGAGCTGCGGCGCGGCGAGACCGGCGCCGCCGACCTTTTCCATCGTGTCCCAGAGGTCCTTGACCAGGGTGCGCAGTTCCGCGTCGAAGTCGACGACCTCCTCGGCGGGGGTGTGCAGCACGGGGTCGCCGAACAAGCGGATCGGCTGGACCGTCATGGATCACCTCGGACCTTCGCGAGCGGGAAGAATGCCGCCCGAGTTTAAACGGTCGTGTCCGCTCCGGTCCCTTCGCGGTGAACGGTTAACATTCCGCAGGTTTGCACACGAACTACGGGAGTTCACCTTATGCCAGCCCCGGACGAGGGACTCAAGCAGAATCTGCGGCCCCGCCATCTGCAGTTGATCGCGCTCGGCGGGATCATCGGCTCGAGCCTGTTCATCGGCAGCGGCGCGGTGATCCACACCGTCGGCCCGGCCTCGGTGCTCTCCTATGCCATCGGCGGGCTGCTCGTCGTCCTGGTGATGCGGATGCTCGGCGAGATGGCCGCGGCGCACCCGACGGTGGGTTCCTTCGCCGAATACGCGCGCCAATCGCTCGGCAACTGGGCGGGATTCACCATCGGCTGGCTGTACTGGTACTACTGGGTCGGCGTGGTCGCCTTCGAGGCGGTCGCGGGTGCGGAGATCCTGCACGGCTGGATCCACGCGGTGCCCTCCTGGGTGTTCTCCCTGCTGCTCATGCTCGCACTGACGCTGAGCAACCTGGTCTCGGTGCGCTCCTTCGGGGAGACCGAGTTCTGGCTGGCCTCGGTCAAGGTGCTCACCATCGTGGTGTTCCTGGTGATCGGGGTGCTGTTCGTGCTCGGATTCTGGCCCGGGGCACACTTCTCGGTCGGAAACATCGCCCGGGACGGTTTCTTCACCGGTGGCGGGTTCTCTGTGGTGCACGGTGTGGTGCTGGTGATCTTCGCCTACTTCGGCGCGGAGATCGTGACCATCGTGGCCGCCGAATCGGATCAGCCCGAGCAGGCCGTGGCCAAGGCGACCACCACCACCGTGTGGCGGGTGTTGCTGTTCTACGTCGGCTCCGCGGTACTGCTGGTGATGATCACCCCGTGGCAACAGATCCCGGAGAAGACCAGCCCGTTCGCCGCGGCGTTCGGGCGGTTCGGCATCCCCGCGGCCGAGACGATCATGAGCGTCGTGGTGCTCACCGCGGCACTCTCGGTACTCAACTCCGGGCTGTACACCGCATCCCGTATGCACTTCGCGCTGCGCAAGCACGGCTGGGCGCCGCGCTGGGTCGGCGACACCAACCGGCGCGGGGTGCCGTGGAAATCCATCCTGTTGTCCACCGTCATCGGCTACATCGCGGTGCTGATGAACTACCTCGCCCCCGGTGCGGTCTTCGACTTCATCATCAACTCGGCGGGCGCGGTCGCCCTGTTCCTGTACGCCATCATCACCGCCTCCCAGCTGCGGATGCGCCGCACCCTGGAGCGCACCGAGCCGGAACGGCTCAAGCTGCGGATGTGGTTCTACCCGTGGCTGAGCTGGCTCACCCTCATCGGGATCGTGCTGGTGCTGGTGTCCATGCTGTTCGTGGAAAGCGCCCGTTCCCAGCTGTATCTGAGCCTGATCAGTGTCGCGGTGATCGTGCTCATTTACGCGCTCGCGGTGCGCCCGTACCAGGCTCGCCGGGAGCGGTCCCCAGAAAAACCACGGTGACCACCGCGAGCAGCAGGTTGCCGATGAACCGCGTGGCGGTCCCGAGTCCGTGCAGTGCGGTGAAGCCCTGGTCGGCGGTGGCGGTCGCGGTTGCCATCTCGATCACTCCTCGTCCGGCTCGTGTCTCTCGTCCTCGCTGATGACACAAGCTTCGCCGCCGGGGAGCTACGCGCACATCGGCCCGCGGGAGGATCGCGGTCTCATCCTTCCCGTAGGGGTGTCCCGGGTTCAGATCCGCTTCGCGTGGCCCTGCCAGTACCGCTCGCGGAGCCTGCGCTTGAACAGCTTGCCCGATTCCTCCCGGGGCAGCGTGCCGTCGAGCACGACCCGGGAGGGCACCTTGAACCCCGCGAGGCGCCCGCGCGCGTACTCGCGGATGTCCTCCTCGGTCACCCCCGCTCCGGCCTCCACGTGCGCGGCCACCGCCTCGCCGTACTCCGCGTCCGGGATGCCGAACACCGCGACATCCCGGACCCCGGGCATGCCGAGCAGCGCCGCCTCGATCTCGGCCGGATAGATGTTGACCCCACCGGAGATGATCATGTCGGTGGCGCGGTCGGTGAGATGGAGGAAGCCGTCCCGGTCCAGATACCCCATGTCCCCGAGCGTCACGTAGCCGTCGAGTTCGATGGCCCTGCGCTTCGCATCGTCGCCGAGATAGGTGAAGTCGGGCCAGCTCGTACCGGGGCGCACGTACACCGTGCCGGCCTCGCCCGCGGGCAGCTCGGCGCCCTCGGTCCCGATGATCCGCACCGCGGCCCCGTCCACCGGCGCGCCGACGGTACCCTCGTGCGCCAGCCACTGCTCGGTGTCGCACCAGACCACGATTCCGGTCTCGGTCCCGCCGTAGTACTCGTACAGGATCGGCCCGAGCCAGTCGATCGCCGCCCGTTTCACCTCCACCGGGCAGGGGGCGGCCGCGTGCACCACATAGCGCAGTGCGGAGAGGTCGTAGCCAGCGCGCACCCGTTCGGGGAGATCGAGCAGCCGCACGAGCATGGTCGGTACCACCTGCACCTGTTCCACGGCCCGCTCGGCGAGCAGGTGCAGGAAGGACTCCGGGGCGAACCGGGGCGCGATGGTGATGTCCGCGCCGACCGTCACCGCGGATGTGGCCGCTCCGTACGGCGCGGTGTGGTAGAGCGGCGCGGGAATCAGCGTGCGCACTCCCGGTTCGATGCCCATCCGCGCCTCGAGCGCGGCCAGTCCGGCATACCTGGCCCCTTCACCGACCGGATCGCGGAGGACTCCCTTCGGATTTCCCGTCGTCCCGGATGTGTAGAACACCGCCCCGAACTCCGACTTCGCCGGTGTCACCACCCGTGATTGCTGTGCGGCCAGCCAGTCCTCGAACAGCGGATGGGCGCCGTTCGGTCCGGTGTGCCCGATCCCGTACTCCTCAGCGAGCCGGGCCGAGGGCACCACTTCCAGCACCGCGCAGCTGTCCGGAGCGACCTCGGCGACGGTTTCCGCGAACTCCGTCTGCGCGAACGCCAGGCATGCCTGGCAGTCGGCGAGCAGATGGCGCAGCTCGGACCAGCGCAGATGCCAGTTCACCGGGACCGGCCGGGCACCGACGAGCCGCGCACCGGCGACGATCTCCAGGAACTCCACGCTGTTACGCAGGACGAGCGCCACCAGATCCCCTTCGCCGATGCCCTGGGCACGCAGCCCGGCCGCGATCCGGGCCGCCCGCTCACTGAACTCCGGATACCCGATTTCCCGGTCCGCGCACCGAATCGCCGGTTCTGTCACCATTTGCACGCTCCTTGGATTCGCACCCGCCATCCCCTCGATGTTGCGCCAGCGGAGCCCCGACGGGAAAGTGTCGGCATGTCACGAATCGCTGGGGTACTCGCCGCGCTGGTGCTGTTGCTCGCCGGGACCGCGCTCACCGCGAATGCGGGCACCGGATCCGCGCTGCGCATCATGAACTTCAACATCCGCGCCGGAACGGGAATGGACGGCACTTTCGACCTGGATCGCACGGCCGCGGCGATCAACGCCGAACATCCGGATGTCGTCGGGCTCGAGGAGGTGGACCGGCACTGGGACAACCGCAGCCGGTTCCTCGACGAACCCGCCGAGCTCGCGCGCCGCACCGGGATGCACCCGTACTTCGCGCCGATCTATTCGCTCGATCCGAAGGAACCGGGCGCGCCGCGGCGGGAGTTCGGGGTCGCCGTGCTCTCCCGCTCGCCGATCCTGCACGCCCGCAACCGCGACATCACCCGGCTGTCCACGCAGGACCCGAACGCGAAACCCACGCCGGCGCCGGGATTCGCGCAGGTGCTGCTCGCCCCGCGCGGCAGGCCGCTGTGGTTGTACGTGACCCATCTGGACTTCCGGCCCGAGCCCACGGTGCGCCGGGCACAGGTCGCCGATATGCGCCGGATCATGCACCCCGCTCCCGGGGTGCTGCTCGGAGACTTCAACACCGATCCGGACGCCGCGGAACTGCGGCCACTGCACACCACCCTGCGCGATGCCTGGCGTGGGCCCGGCGGCCTCACCTACCCCGCCGACGAGCCGAAGCGCCGCATCGACCAGGTGCTGATCCCGCCGGGGTTCGGCCGCGCGGGCAGCCACGTCCCGGACACGCTCGCCGCGGACCACCGGCCCGTGGTGGCCGATCTGGTGCGCTGATCCGTCAGACGAGCTCCAGCGGATCGAGCTGAATCCGCACGGTGTCCCGCTCCTTGCGCGCGGTCCGCCCGGCCATCGCCTCGTGCAGCGCGGCGGCAAGGGTGGGCCCGTGCGTGCGCGGCACCCGGATCAGGGCCCGCTCACGTTCGGTGCCGGGGAGCTCCACCGGGCCGAGTATCTCGGCGGACTCCGGCACCCGCGCGGTGTCCAGTACCTCGGCGACCGCGCTCGGCACCCCGTCCACGCTGGCCATGCGCACGGCGGGCGGGAACCCGAGCTCGGTGCGCGCGGCGAGCTCGGTACGCGCGTGCCAGACCGGGTCCCAGCGCACCAGCGCCTGGACGGTGGGAATCCCGGACTCGGCCATCACCATGACCCGGCCACCGGAACTCGCGGGCCGGGCCAGCGCCGCCGCGGTCATCCAGCGCCGCAGGGTCTCCTCGGACGCACGCAGGTCCGCGCGCCCGAGAGAAGCCCACGCGTCGAGCAGCAGCACGGCCCCGTAGCCGCCGTCCGCGACCGGTTCGGCCCCCGGGGTGGACACCACGAGCGCGGCCTGCCCGGAGACCGTCGCGAGCACGGTACCCGCGCCCGAGGTGCGCACCGGGAACGGCGCGAAGGCGCGGCCCATCTCCTCCGCGGTGCGCTTGCTGCCGATCACGACCGCGCGCAGCCGGGTGGAGCCGCAGGTCGGGCAGCGGTAGTGCGCTTCGGTGGCACCGCACCAGCGACAGTCGGGCGGGGCGTTCTCGTGCCCGGCCAGCGGTCCCGCGCAGCGGCGGCAGCGCGCCGGGGCACGGCACTGCTGGCAGGCCAGGGTCGGTACGTAGCCGCGCCGGGGCACCTGCACGAGCACCGGATGGCCGGACTGCAGCGCGGACCGGGCGACCGAGATCGCCTCGAGCGGCAACCGGGCGGCGCGGGCCGCGGGGTCGCGGGCGTCCTGGCCGGAGTGCTCGCCGAGCGCGGTGACCCTGGCCGCGTGCTCGCGCACCGTCTCCCGCGCGGCCAGGATCTCGTGTGCCCAGCCGGAGTCCACGAGCAACTGAGCCTCCGCGGTGCGCGCGAACCCACCCACGAGCAGCGCACAGCGGGACAGATGTGCCCGTTGCACGAGCACATCCCGCACGTGCGGATAGGGCGCGCGTGGTTCGGCGTGCAGGTCGTCGCCGTCGTCCCAGACCACGAGCAGACCGGGCTCCTCGACGGGGGCGAACGCGGTGGCCCTGGTGCCGATCACGATCCTGGCCAGCCCCCTGCGCACCGCGAGCCAGCGCCGGTACCGGGCCTGTGGGCCCAGATCCGCAGCGAGCACCACGGTGTTCTCCTCCGGTACGAGCGTGGCGCAGGCCTTCTCCAGCCGCTCCACATCCCGGTGATCGGGGAGCACGAGCACGGCCACCCGCCCGCCGGCCGCGACGATCCCGGCCAATTCGGCGAGCCTGGCGGGCCAGTCCTCACCGGGCAGCGCCTGCCACACCGCACGGGCCGGATTCCCGGAGCGCACCGCCTCGGCGAACGCGGTGCCCCGGGGGTACCGCTGCCATCCCTCGATGCCCGGTGCCTCGGGCACCGGGGGCAGCTCGTCCTTCTCCGCCGCGGCCTCCGCGCGGGCGTGCCGCGGCGGCATCGCGAGCCGGAGCACGTCGATCAGGCTTCCCCCGTACCGGTCCGCGATCGCGCGGGCGGTCCGGGCCAGTTCCGGGGAGAGCACCGGATCGGGCGAGACGAGCCGCTCCACATAGGCCAGCTTCCCGCGCGGCACCTCGGATTCCGCAGCACGGTCCAGCACGAAGGCGTTCACCAGCCGCCCCGCGAACCGCACGCGCACCCGGGTGCCGGGGACCAGTTCGGCATCGAGTTCGGCCGGGATCAGGTAGTCGAACAGCCGGTCGAGGTGGGCAAGCGGCACATCCACACAGCACCGGGCGATCGGCAGATTCGCCGCCGGTACCCGTGCGCCCTTGGCCGCCTTGTTGCTCACCGCCGCAGTATCCCGCACAACCGTTCGGGGACTTGGCGTACCCGCCCCGCCCGGGCAGGATCAACGGACATGCGCGCCCTGCTTTCCCTCGCATGCGCGGCGGTGCTGGCCACGTCGGTCGGCGCCGGACCAGCGCACGCCGCCGCACCGGCACCCGCGCCGGACTGGACCGACTGTCAGGACGGGTTCCAGTGCGCCAAGCTGCCCGTACCCCTCGACTACGACCATCCGGAAGGCGAACAGATCCAGCTGGCGATGATCCGGCTCCCGGCCGCCGACCCGGTGCACCGGATCGGCTCGCTGTTCGTGAACTTCGGCGGCCCGGGCGGGGACGGCGTGGAACACCTGCGCCAGCGCGCGCACTGGGACTGGCTGTTCTCCGAACAGCTGCGCAAGCGGTTCGACCTGGTCTCCTGGGATCCACGCGGGGTCGGCAAATCCGTCCCGGTGAACTGCTTCCCGAACACGGCGAGCCGGGACGAGTTCATGGCCCGGATCCCCGCCTTTCCGGACACCGCGGCCGAGCGCACCGCGTTCTACCGGGACAACCGGGAGCTCGCGAACCGGTGCCGTACCCAGTCCGGGCGGCTGCTCGACCACGTGTCCACCGCGGACACCGCGCGGGACCTGGACCGCATGCGCGGCGCGGTCGGTGACTCCGCGCTCAACTACCACGGCATCTCCTACGGAACCCAGCTCGGCGCGACCTACGCGAGCCTGTTCCCGAACAGGGTGCGCGCCATGGTGTTCGACGGTTCCCTCGACTTCCAGGGCAACAGCACCGGACACAGCGATCAGGGCCGGACCACTCCGCTGGACACCCGGCAGCGGGTACCCGAAGGCGTCGCGGACACCTTCGCGAGCTTCCTGCGGCAGTGCGCCGCTCCCGATGCCCGGTGCGCATTCGCCGGTGGTGACCTCGAAGCGAAGTTCGCGGCCCTCACCGCCGCAGCCAGGCAGAAGCCGCTGGTCGTGGACGGGACGAGCTACACCTACGCGGACGTGATCAACGAGGTCAACGGCAAGCTCGCCAGCCCGGACCGGTGGCAGGACATGGCGGTGCTGCTGCAGAAGCTCTACGTGGCCTCCGGCGAGCCGCAGACCGGGAAGGCCCCGCCCGGAGCTTCCGCGCCGTACCAGGACAACAGCGGCGAAGCGTTCAACGCCATCCAGTGCGCCGACTCCATCGTGCCGCGCGGATCCGAGCCGTACACGCGCGCGGCCGCGCGGGAGACCCATCGGGTGCCGTACTGGGGCGCGCTCGGCGTGTACGACATGATGCCCTGCGCCTACTGGCGGGCCCACGCCACCGATCGCTACCTCGGGCCCTACGACCGCTCCCCCGCGCCGATCCTGATGATCAACTCGCGGCACGATCCCTCGACCCCGCTCGCCGGGGCCCGGGATGGTCAGCGGGAACTGCGCAACGCGCGGATGCTCGTGGTGAACGGCTCGGGGCACTCCACGATGCTGGTGCGCAGCCACTGCGCCGAGGCGGTCAAGCGCGACTACCTGTTCACCCTGCACCGCCCGCGGGACGGCGCGACCTGCGATATCGACGACACGCCGTTCGACGAGGTTCCTCCGCCGCCGGACTGAACACGACACGAAAGGGCTGGGCCACCCGTGGGTGGCCCAGCCCTTTCGTAATGCCCTGCGGTTACAGCTTGGCGGCGGAGGCGAGCGCCTCGGCGCGGGAGGTGTCCTCCCAGGGCAGCTGCACATCGGTACGCCCGAAGTGGCCGTAGGCCGCGGTCGAGCTGTAGATCGGGTGCAGCAGATCCATGTCCCGGATGATCGCCGCGGGACGCAGATCGAAGACCTCGTTGATGGCCTGCTGGATCTTCGTCGGGTCGACGTTCTCGGTGCCGAAGGTCTCCACGAACAGACCGACCGGGGCGGCCTTGCCGATCGCGTAGGCGACCTGCACCTCGATGCGTCCGGCGAGCCCGGCGGCGACCGCGTTCTTGGCGACCCAGCGCATGGCGTAGGCGGCCGAACGGTCCACCTTGGACGGGTCCTTCCCGGAGAACGCGCCACCACCGTGGCGGGCCATACCGCCGTAGGTGTCCACGATGATCTTGCGTCCGGTCAGCCCAGCGTCACCCATCGGGCCACCGACCACGAACCGGCCGGTCGGGTTCACCAGCAGCTTCGGCTCGCTGGTGTCCAGATCGAGCTCGGCGAACTCCGGCCCGACCACCTGCTCCTTGATATCCACGGCGAGCATCTTGTCCAGATCGATGCCCTCGGCGTGCTGGGTGGACAGCACCACCGTGTCGAGACGTGCGGGCTTCTCCCCGTCGTACTCGATGGTGACCTGGGTCTTGCCGTCCGGGCGCAGGTACGGCAGCACCCCGTCCTTGCGGACCTTGGTCAGCCGACGGGAAAGGCGGTGCGCGAGCGCGATCGGGAGCGGCATCAGCTCGGGCGTGTCGGCGCACGCGTAGCCGAACATCAGACCCTGGTCACCGGCACCCTGGGCGGCGATCTCGTCGATCGCACCCTCGACGCGCTTCTCGTGCGCGGTATCCACGCCCTGTGCGATATCGGGTGACTGTGAGCCGATCGAGACACTCACACCGCACGAGGCTCCGTCAAAGCCCTTCGCGGACGAGTCGTAACCGATATCCAGGACCTTCTTGCGGACGATATCCGGAATATCGGCATATGCCTCGGTAGTGACCTCGCCCGCGACGTGCACCTGTCCCGTGGTGATCATGGTTTCCACGGCGACACGAGAACGAGGATCCTGGGCGAGCAACGCGTCCAGAATCGAGTCCGAGATGGCATCACAGATCTTGTCCGGATGCCCTTCTGTGACGGACTCCGAGGTAAACAACCTGCTACTCACAAAACTCCCCTAGCTCAGTAGTGGACTAGTAGTCACGGTTAATTTGGACGCACCCGATCATGTCAGGATACGGCGGTCATGGCTACCGCGTCCCACACTGCGGCAGCGAGTGCGGCCTTCGAACCACGCGGAACCGGCGTCTCCAGACCATCAGCGGAGAGTAACCATCCCTGGTTATCGTCGCCCTCGAACGCGCCCCCTTCGCCGACAGCGTTGACGACGAGAAGGTCGCAACCCTTCCGTTTGAGCTTGGCGCGCGCATGGGTGAGAACATCGCCGAATTCGTCACCGGTTTCCGCCGCGAAACCGACGATGACCTGTCCTTTCGTACGGGCCGATACCAATTCGGCGAGCACGTCCGGGTTGCGAATGAGCCGAACCGCGTCCGGCTCTTTTTCTGACTTTTTTATTTTGTGATCCGCCGCACTTTCCGGCCGGAAATCGGCAACGGCGGCCGCCATGACGACGACATCGGCTACCCGGGCCGCATCCTTCATCGCCTTGTGTAGTTCCGCAGCGGTCCGTACCTGTACCAGCTCGGCGCCCGCGGGTTCGGGAAGCGCGGCGGTGTGCGCGTTGACGAGGGTGACCTGGGCGCCGCGCGCGGCAGCGACCTGGGCGAGCGCGTAGCCCTGTTTGCCGGAGGAACGGTTGCCGAGCCAGCGCACCGGGTCCAGCGGCTCCCGGGTACCGCCCGCGGAGACGACCACGCGTTTGCCCGCGAGGTCGTAGGGCAGCGCGTCCGGCCTGGTGAGCAGCAGCTTCGCCATAGCGACGATCTCGGCCGGTTCCGCGAGCCGGCCCTTGCCGGTGTCCTTACCGGTCAGCCTGCCGCTCGCGGGCTCGGTGACCACTGAACCGCGGGAGCGCAGCAGCGCCACGTTCGCCTTGGTCGCCGCGTTCTCCCACATCTCGGTGTGCATCGCGGGCGCGAACAGGACCGGACAGCTTGCGGTCAGCAGGGTCGCGGTGAGCAGATCGTCGGCATTACCGTGGGCGGCGCGGGCGAGCAGATCGGCGGTGGCCGGAACCACCAGGACCAGGTCCGCCTCCCGTCCGATGCGCACGTGCTCGACCTCGGGGACGTCCTCGAAGACCCCGGTGTGCACGGGATTCCCGGACAGCGCCTCGAAGGTGGCCGCGCCGACGAAGCGCAGTGCTGCCTCGGTCGGCACCACCCGCACCTCGTGGCCGGATTCGGTGAGGCCGCGAAGAACCTCGCAGGCCTTGTACGCGGCGATGCCACCACCGACACCGAGCACGATCCGTTTCTTCTCGCGCGGAGTGGGAACCGCGCCGTCAGGCTCAGTCACGAGACAAGCACACTCACGCGTCAACCCGATGTCAACGCGCTGGGAACTATTTCACTCGCCCTCGGTGTGTTCGAGCAGGCCGGAGTGGATCTCGCGCATCGCGATGGACAGCGCCTTCTCCTTCGGGCCCGGCTCGACAAGCGGTCCGACGTACTCGAGCAGGCCCTCGCCGAGCTGCGCGTAGTAGTCGTTGATCTGACGGGCCCGCTTGGCCGCGAAGATCGAGAGCGCGTACTTCGAGCTGACGTGCTCGAGCAGGTCGTCGATCGGCGGGGCGGTGATTCCCTCGTCCGGGTTGGCCGGTTTGGCGCTCGCGGATGTCCCCGCTGGCATGGTCATCGGTGCGTCTACTCCAGAGCGAATGTGCGAAAGCGGTGGTCGGGGACTACGCCCCGGTAAGCAAGTCTAGCAATTCCTGCGCGGCCGAGTGCACGTCGGCATTGACGATCTCGGTGTCGAACTCCGGCCGTGCGGCGAGTTCCTCCCTGGCGGTCGCCAGCCTGCGGGCGACGACCTCCTCGGACTCGGTGCCGCGTCCGGTCAGCCGCACGACGAGCTCGTCCCAGCTCGGCGGGTTGATGAACACGAGAAGGGCATCCGGCATCGCCGCGCGCACCGAGCGCGCACCCTGCAGGTCGAGTTCGAGGAGTGCGGGTTCACCGCTGTTCAGGCGCTCCTCGATCGGCTGGCGCGGGGTTCCGGAACGGTGTGTCCCGGAGTGGATGTCGGCCCATTCGAGCAGTTCGCCCTCGGCGATCATCCGGTCGAACTCGGCCGGGCCGACGAAGCGGTAGTCCCGCCCGTCCACCTCACCGGGGCGCTGTTCCCTGGTGGTCGCCGAGACGGAGAACCACAGTTCCGGGTACAGCTTGCGCAGTTCGGCCACGATACTGCTCTTGCCGACGCCAGAAGGGCCGGCCAGAACAACCAGCCGGCCCTTCGAGGCGTCGCCTTTGCGGCTGGCGCCCCGCTCGGGGGCGCCCGCGTGCCCTGGCACGCGTCAGGCCGCGAACTCGGCGAGCAATGCCTTGCGCTGACGCTCACCGAGACCGCGAAGCCGACGGCTCGGGGCGATCTCGAGCCGCTCCATGATCTGCTGCGCACGAACCTTGCCGACGCCGGGAAGCGCCTCGAGCAAAGCAGCGACCTTCATCTTGCCGAGCACCTCGTCGCTCTCGGCCTTGTCGAGAACGTCCTTGAGGCTGGTACCGCCTCGCTTCAGACGCTCTTTGAGTTCAGCCCTGGCACGCCGAGCGGCAGCCGCCTTCTCCAGGGCTGCGGCCCGCTGCTCCTCGGTCAGCTGGGGAAGGGCCACGATTTCCTCCGTGGTTTCGTTCGGGGGTCGATCGGATTTGTTCCGCTTCGCGACCGTACCCACCTGCGAAAAACCGCTGTGACGCGGGGGTGAGCTTGCGTGCTGCGCGGGTCGCGACGACTGATCGTTCTACCAGAGCGGCGCCGCCGTTCACAGCCCCCTGAAGGTCGACACGCCGGTCATTGTCCGCTTTACCACCATTATTTGACTCGTAGTAGTCAATTAATCGCTCATTCGTGTTCGGAGAGTAATGCCGACACCGTGCGCACCGCGTTCCGCAACCGGTCCACATCCGGCCCCTTGGCCAGGATGTCCCGGGAGGAGGCAGGCAGCACGTGTTCCCGCGCGGCCCCGAACACGCTGCTGAGCTCCTCCGGACCGACCCCCTGCGCCCCGAACCCAGGGGCGAGGATCGGGCCCCGCAGCGAGCCGATGTCGAGCCCGTGCGCGGCCGTCGCGCCGATCACCACGCCGACACTGCCCCCGCCGTCCGCGTTGATCTCGGCCGCGCGGTCCACGATGGTCTGGGCGATGCAGCGGTTGCCCGGCCCGCCCGCCTGCGCCTGCTGCACGCTCGGCCCCTCCGGATTGGAGGTGCGGGCGAGCACGAACACTCCCCTCCCGGTGCGTCTGGCCAGCTCGATCGCCGGTTCGAGGGAGCCGAAGCCCAGATAGGGCGAGAGCGTGATCGCGTCCGCGGCCAGCGGTGCGCCGTCCGCGAGGTAGGCCTGCGCGTAGGCGCTCATGGTGGAACCGATGTCGCCGCGCTTGACGTCCAGCAGGGTCACCGCCCCCGCCGCGCGCGCGTCCGCGAGCACCCGTTCGAGTACCGCGATGCCCGCCGAACCGTAGGACTCGAAGAACGCGGACTGCGGTTTGATCACCCCGGCGAGTGATCCGAAGGCCTCCACACAGGTCCTGGCGAATCTCTCCAGCCCGCGGGTATCCGCCTCGAGCCCCCAGTCGCGCAGCAGGCCGGGATGCGGGTCGATGCCCACACACAGCCTGCCGCGCTCCCCGGTGACCGAGGCGAGCCGTTCGCCGAAGGTCTCCGCGGGTCCCGTCATGCCAGGTCCCGGTGGAGTTCCTGCAGTGGCCGCACCCCGATGTCCCCGCGGATCGAGGCCTCGATGCCGTGCACCGCGGCCGCCGCGCCCTGGATCGTGGTGACGCAGGGAATATCACGGGCCACCGCGGCGGTACGGATTTCGTAGCCGTCCGCGCGCGGCCCCCGGTTGCCGTACGGAGTGTTGATGATGATGCTCACCTCGCCGGCGAGGATCTGGCTGACGATGTTGTCCTCGGCCTCGAAGTGTTTGCGCACCACGGTGGCTTCCACCCCGTTGCGGCGCAGCACCTCGGCGGTCCCCTCGGTGGCCAGGATCGCGAACCCGAGGTCGGCGAGCCGTTTCACCGGGAAGATGATCGCCCGCTTGTCCCGGTTGGCCACCGAGACGAACACGGTGCCCTTGGTCGGCAGTGAGCCGTAGGCCGCGGCCTGGGACTTGGCGAAGGCCTTGCCGAAGCTGGCGTCCACCCCCATGACCTCGCCGGTGGACTTCATCTCCGGCCCGAGCAGCGAATCCACGCCCTCGCCTTCGCGAGTGCGGAATCGGTGGAAGGGCAGCACCGCTTCCTTGACCGCGATCGGCGCGTGCGGCGGAGTGTGCCCGCCATCGCCCTCGGCGGGCAGTACTCCTTCGGCACGCAGATCGGCGATGCGGGCACCGAGCATGACCCTGGCGGCCGCCTTGGCCAGCGGCACCGCGGTCGCCTTGGACACGAACGGCACGGTGCGGCTGGCCCGCGGATTGGCCTCGAGCACGTAGAGCACGTCGTCCTTGAGCGCGTACTGCACGTTGAGCAGCCCGCGCACCCCGACTCCGTGCGCGATCGCCTCCGTCGAACGGCGCACCGCCTCGATGTCCTGGACGCCGAGGGTGATCGGCGGAAGAGCGCAGGAGGAGTCGCCGGAGTGCACCCCGGCCTCCTCGATGTGCTCCATCACCCCGCCGAGGAACACCTCCTCGCCGTCGCAGAGCGCGTCCACGTCGATCTCGATGGCATCGTCCAGGAACCGGTCCACCAGCACCGGATGTTCCGGGGTGACCTCGGTGGCCCGGGAGATGTAGTCGGCCAGCGACGCCTCGTCGTAGACGATCTCCATGCCGCGGCCGCCGAGCACGTAGGACGGGCGCACCAGCACCGGGTAGCCGATGTCGTCGGCGATCTCCTTGGCCCCGGTGAAGCTGGTCGCGGTGCCGTAGCGAGGAGCGGGCAGCCCGGCCCGCTCCAGCACCTCGCCGAACGCGCCGCGGTGCTCGGCGAGATGGATCGCGTCCGGGCTGGTGCCCACGATCGGCACCCCCGCGGTCTCGAGCCGCTTCGCCAGCCCGAGCGGGGTCTGCCCACCCAGCTGCACGATCACCCCGGCCACGGTGCCGGACTGCTGCTCGGCGTGCACGACTTCGAGCACATCCTCGAAGGTCAGCGGTTCGAAGTAGAGCCGGTTCGCGGTGTCGTAGTCCGTGGAGACGGTCTCCGGGTTGCAGTTGACCAGCACGGTCTCGAACTCCGCCGCGCGCAGCGACAGCGCGGCGTGCACGCAGGAGTAGTCGAACTCGATGCCCTGCCCGATCCGGTTCGGCCCGGAACCCAGGATGATCACCTTGGGCCGTGCACGCTGCGCGGTGACTTCGGATTCCGCTGCCGGATCGAGTTCGTAGGCGGAGTAGTGGTACGGGGTCTTGGCCGCGAACTCGGCCGCGCAGGTGTCCACCGTCTTGAACACCGGGCGCACCCCGAGCCGGTGCCGCAGGGTGCGCACCCCGTCCTCGCCAGCCAGCTCCGGGCGCAGGGCGGCGATCTGCGCGTCCGAGATCCCCATGTACTTGGCCCGGCGCAACAGCTCCGTGGACAGGGTGGCCGCCTCGCGCAGCACGGCGCCGAACTCGCTGATCGAGGCGATCTGGTCGACGAACCAGGGGTCGACGCCGGAGGCCGCGGCCACCTGCTCGACGCTCGCCCCGAGCCGCAACGCCTGCTCGACCGCGTAGATCCGGCCGTCGTGCCCGGTGCGCAGTACTTCCAGGGTCTGTTCCAGGCTTCGCTCCGGGGCCGCCGCGGTCCAGAATCCGACCCGTTTGGTCTCGCTCGAGCGCAGTGCCTTGCCGAGCGCCTCGGTGAAGTTTCGCCCGATCGACATCACCTCGCCGACCGATTTCATCGTGGTGGTCAGGCTCGGGTCCGCGGCCGGGAACTTCTCGAACGCGAACCGGGGCACCTTCACGACCACGTAGTCCAGCGTCGGCTCGAACGAGGCCGGGGTTTCCCCGGTGATGTCGTTGGTGATCTCGTCCAGGCTGTAGCCGATGGCGAGTTTCGCGGCGATCTTCGCGATCGGGAACCCGGTCGCCTTGGAAGCGAGCGCACTCGAACGGGAGACCCGCGGGTTCATCTCGATCACGACCATCCGCCCGGTCTCCGGGTCGATGGCGAACTGGATGTTGCAGCCGCCGGTGTCCACCCCGACCGCGCGCAGCACGTCGATGCCCACATCGCGCATGTGCTGGAATTCGCGGTCGGTCAGCGTCATCGAGGGCGCGACGGTCACCGAATCACCGGTGTGCACGCCCATCGGGTCCACGTTCTCGATCGAGCAGACCACCACGACGTTGTCGTTGCGGTCGCGCATCAGCTCGAGCTCGTACTCCTTCCAGCCGAGCACGCTCTCCTCGATGAGCACCTCGTGCACCGGGGACTCGGACAGCCCCAGCGAGGCCATCCGCTCCAGATCCTCCTCGGTGTGCGCCATGCCCGAGCCGAGCCCGCCCATGGTGAACGAGGGCCGGATCACTACCGGAAGCGAGTGCTCCTCGACGAAGGCGCGCACCTCCGCCATGGAGTGGCACACCCGGCTGCGCGGCACCTCCCCGCCGACCGAGGCCACGATGTCCTTGAACTTCTGCCGGTCCTCACCACGCTGGATGGCATCGATGTCCGCACCGATCAGCTCCACCCCGTAGCGTTCGAGCACCCCGCGTTCGTGCAGCTCGACGGCTGCGTTCAGGGCGGTCTGCCCGCCGAGGGTGGCCAGCAGCGCGTCCGGGCGTTCCTTGGCGATCACCTGCTCGACGAACTCCGGCGTGATCGGCTCGATGTAGGTGGCGTCGGCGAACTCCGGATCGGTCATGATCGTCGCCGGGTTCGAGTTCACCAGCGAGACCCGCAGCCCCTCGGCGCGCAGCACGCGGCAGGCCTGGGTGCCCGAATAGTCGAATTCGCACGCCTGCCCGATCACGATCGGACCCGAGCCGATCACGAGCACATGTTCGATATCAGTGCGCTTGGGCACGGTGGGACTCCATCAGCTCGGTGAACTCATCGAACAACACGGCGGCATCGTGCGGTCCCGCGGCCGCCTCCGGGTGGTACTGCACCGAGAACGCGGGCACCTCGAGGCAGCGCACCCCCTCCACGGTCTGGTCGTTCGGGCAGACGTGGCTGACCACGGCCGAGCCGAACGGGGTGCCGAACGGCGCGCCCGGTTCCCCCTCCAGCGCGAATCCGTGGTTCTGCGCGGTGATCGAGACCCGCCCGCTGGCGGTGTCCACCACCGGCACGTTGATCCCGCGGTGCCCGTAGGTCATCTTGTAGGTCCCCATGCCGAGCGCCCGCCCGAGGATCTGGTTGCCGAAGCAGATCCCGAACAGCGGAATCCGCCGTTCGAGCAGCGAGCGCACCAGTTCGATCGAGTGCTCCTGGGTGGCCGGGTCACCGGGGCCGTTGGAGAAGAACACCCCGTCCGGTTCCGCCGCGAGCACCTGGTTCAGGCTCGCGGAAACCGGGAGCACATGCGACTCGATCCCGCGGGCCGCCATCATCCTCGGCGTGTTCGACTTGATCCCGAGATCGAGCGCGGCCACCCGGAACCGGCGTTCGCCGTCGGCCCCGACCACATAGGGCTCGGGTGTGGAGACCGCACCGGCCAGGTCCGCGCCGGCCATCGCCGGTGCCTCGCGCACCCGGGCCACCATCGCGTCCTCGTCCGCGAGCGCCGCGCCGGAGAAGATCCCGGCCCGCATCGCGCCCCGTTCGCGGATGTGCCTGGTCAGCGCCCTCGTGTCGACTCCGGCGAGGCCGATGACGCCGTCCCGTTCCAGGGCCTCGTCCAGCGAGCCGCTCGCCCGCCAGTTCGAGCTGCGCCGGGACGGATCCCGCACCACGTAACCGGCGACCTGGATCCGGCCCGACTCGTCGTCCTCACCGTTCCATCCGGTGTTGCCGATCTGCGGGGCCGTGGAAACCACGATCTGCCCGTGATACGAGGGATCGGTCAGGGTCTCCTGGTATCCGGTCATCCCCGTGCAGAACACGACCTCACCGAGCGTGCTGCCACTCGCCCCGAACGACTCGCCGCGGAACACCCGGCCGTCCTCGAGCACCAGTGCCGCGGTCATCGCGGTTCTCCTTTCGCCAGTTCGCCGCCGAATGCGGTCAGCCATGCCGAGTAGCAGGCCGGATCGTCGGCCAGCACCCCGGTGTCGAAGGTGCTTCCCTCCACCGACCAGCGGAACACCAGCAGGCTCTCGGTGCCCATCACCTTGCCCGCGAGGCCGCGGGCGGTGCGCACGTGTTCGATCGCCGAACGCGGGATCCAGAGCTCGTGGGCACCGGTCCGTTCGAAGTACACGCCCTGTTCGTAGAGGTGCACGGCGACCCGGGAACGGAATCCGAGATCGCCCTGCCCGACCCGGTCCTGCCAGCTCTCGGTGGTCGTGGTCGAGACGTACACGCCCTCGATCGGGTCGAGCCGCTCGGTGCGGTCTAGCTCGGCGGGCATCGCGGGGAGGGCGGGCAGATCGGCCTGGCGCTTGCGGCGGTTGCGGAAACCGAGCCACATCAGACCGGCGCACAGCGCGCAGAACGCGAGCAGCGCGAGTACCAAAAGCGTCCGTTCCATCAGGCGAGTTTCCCTTCGTCCGCGGTCACCGTGCCGCGCAGCACGGTCGTGACAACCGTGCCAGGCAGCCGCATACCGTCATACGGCGAGTTGTGCGCAATGCTGGCCAGCTCACTCGCGCGCACCGTCCACTCCGCCGATTCGTCCAGTAGCACCAGGTTCGCGGGTTCGCCGACCGCGATCGGCCGCCCGTGCCCGGCCAGTCCGCCGATCTCCGCGGGCCGCTCGCTCATCACCCGGGCGACCCCGCGCCAGTCGAGCAGCCCGGTGCGCACCATCGTCTCCACCACGACCGAGAGCGCGGTCTGCAGCCCGAGCATGCCCGGGCGCGCTCCCGACCATTCACAGTCCTTGTCCTGCACTGCGTGCGGGGCGTGGTCGGTGGCCACGCAGTCGAGCACCCCCTCGGCGAGCGCCTCGCGCAGCGCGCGCACATCCGAGCCCTCCCGCAGCGGCGGGTTGACCTTGTTCACCGGGTCGTAGCCGGCCAGCCGCTCATCGGTGAGCAGCAGGTGGTGCGGGGTGACCTCACCGCTGACCTCGACCCCGCGGGCCTTGGCCCAGCGCAGTACATCCGCGCCGCCCTCGGTGGTGACATGGCAGGCGTGCAGCCGGGCGCCGAGCTGACCGGCGAGCAGGCAGTCGCGCGCCAGGATGACCTCCTCGGCGGCCGCGGGCCAGCCCGCGAGCCCGAGCCGTGCCGCGTTCGCGCCCTCGTGCGCCTGCGCGCCCACGGTGAGCCGGGGTTCCTCGGCGTGCTGGGCGATCACCGCGCCGAGCCCTTTCGAGTACTCCAGCGCTCTGCGCATCACCAGCGGATCGGCGACACAGTGCCCGTCGTCGGAGAACACCCGGACCCCGGCGGAGCTGCGCGCCATGGCCCCCAGTTCGGCGAGCCGTTCCCCGCGCAGTCCGACGGTGACCGCGCCGATCGGCTGGACATCCACCAGTCCGACCGCCTGGCCCCGCCGGTGTACGTGCTCCACGACCAGGTCGTTGTCCGCGACCGGGTCGGTGTTGGCCATCGCGAACACCGCCGTGTAGCCACCCAGTGCCGCCGCGGCCGAACCGGACTCGATCGTCTCGGTGTCCTCGCGGCCCGGTTCCCGCAGATGCGTGTGCAGATCGACGAACCCGGGGAGCGCGACGAGCCCGTCCCGTTCGTAGACCTGCGCCTCGCCCGGTTCGAGCCCGGTACCGATCTCGGTGATCACCTCGCCCTCGACGCGGATGTCGACCGGGTCCTCGCCGTACGGGCGGACCCCCTTGAACAGCGAACTCATTTCGTCTCCTCCGATGCGAGCAGGTGGTACAGCACCGCCATGCGCACGTGCACTCCGTTGCGCACCTGCTCGGTGATCACCGAGTTCTGGGCGTCCGCCACCGAGGAGGCGATCTCCATCCCGCGCAGCATCGGGCCGGGATGCAGGATCACCGCGTGTTCGGGCAGCAGGCGGGCACGGGCCTCGGAAAGCCCGTAACTGATCGAGTACTCCCGCGTCGACGGGAAGAAGCCCGCGGACGAGTCCCCGCCCCCGCCGAGCCGTTCTGCCTGCACCCGCAGCATCATCACCGCGTCGGTGCCCGGCAGTTCCGCGTCCAGGTCATAGCTGACCGGGACCTCGGCCTCGTCGAGCCAGCGGTCCATCCCGTCGGGGAGCATGGTCGGCGGCGCCACCAGGGTGACCTCGGCGCCGAGGGTGCGCAGCAGGTGCACATTGGACCTGGCCACCCGGGAGTGCAGCACGTCGCCGACGATCAGCACCCGTCTGCCCTCGAGCCCGCCGAGCCGTTCCCGCAGGGTCGCCGCGTCCAGCAGGGCCTGGGTCGGATGCTCGTGCATGCCGTCGCCCGCGTTGATCACGCTGACCCCGTCGAGCCAGCCGGCGATCCGCTGCGGTGCGCCCGAGGCGGGATGGCGCACGATCACACAGTCGGCCCCGGCCGCGGCGAGCGTGGCGGCGGTGTCCCGCAGCGACTCGCCCTTGCTCACCGAGGAACCGCTCGCGGACACGTTGATCACATCCGCGCTCATCCACTTCCCGGCGATCTCAAAGGAGACCCGGGTCCGGGTGGAGTTCTCGTAGAACATCGTGACCACGGTCCGCCCGCGCAGCGTGGGGAGCTTGCGCACCTCCCGGTGCAGCAGCGTGCGCTTGAGTTCCTCGGCGGTGTCCAGGATCGCCACCGCGTCGTCCCGGCCGAGATGTTCGGCGGAAAGCAGGTGTGTCACCCCTGATCCCCCTCCTCCCGCGCGGGCCGCAGGACCACGCCGTCGGTTCCATCGGTCTCGGTGAGCAGCACGGCGATGTCCTCCGCGCGGGATGTGGGCACGTTCTTGCCGACGTAGTCGGCGCGGATCGGCACCTCACGATGCCCGCGGTCCACGAGCACCGCGAGCTGGATCGCCTTCGGTCTGCCGTGATCACGCAGCGCGTCGAGGGCGGCACGAATGGTGCGCCCGGAGTAGAGCACGTCGTCCACGAGCACGACCAGCCTGCCGTCGATACCATCCTCGGGCAGCGTGGTCGGTTCCAGCGGCCGGTTCGGGCGCAGCCGCAGATCGTCCCGGTAGAGCGTGACGTCGACGATCCCGGTGTCCACGGTCTGCCCGGAGAACTCGGCGATCCGCCCGGCCAGTCGCCTGGCCAGTGGCGCTCCCCTGCTCGGGATCCCGAGCAGGACCGGCGGGGCGCCCTCTTCGGGTGCGGTCTTCTCGATGACCTGATGGGCCATCCTGGCAATGGTGCGCGCGACATCGGCCTCGGCGAGCAGCACTCGCTGACCCTCTGGTTCCTCGGCCGGCGTCACGCCTTCTCGGCGTGTCGTCACATGACTCCTTCCCCGCCTCACTGGACGGGCCTTAAAGGTGTCCGAATCCCGTACGGGCAACACCCGAACGGCTGGTGGAACCGTAGCAGGCGGCGCACTGAACCGCGCATCCCGGTGACAGGAGTTATGCATCCGCCCGAAAAGAATTACGCTTGACGGTTGTGACAACACTCGGTAACCATTACTCTGCGTGTTGACGGTAGCTCCCGGTGGACGCTCGTGAGGCGCCGGGGACGTAGGGAATGGAGAACCGCCAGATGGGCGAGTACGCCAAAGCACTCGGTGCGAAACTTCGTGGTATCCGCCAGCAGCAGGGCCTGTCGCTGCATGGTGTCGAGCAGAAGTCGGCGGGCCGGTGGAAAGCGGTCGTCGTCGGCTCGTATGAGCGCGGCGACCGTGCTGTGACCGTGCAGAAGCTCTCGGAGCTCGCGGACTTCTACGGAGTCCCGGTCGCCGAACTGCTTCCGGAGGGCCGCAGCCCCGCCGTGACCGAGCCCGCGACGAAGATCGTGATCAACCTGGAACGGCTGCAGCAGCTGCCGGTGGAGAAGGTCGGCCCGCTCGCGCGGTATGCGGCCACCATCCAGGCCCAGCGCGGGGACTACAACGGCAAGGTGCTCTCCATCCGCAACGAGGACCTGCGCTCGCTCGCGATCATCTACGACATGGCACCCGGTGAGCTCACCGAGCGGCTGATCGACTGGGGCGTGCTGCCCCCGGAGGCCCGCCCGGCGCACGACGAATAACCACGTACCGGCTTGGACCACGCGAGTCCAAGCCGGTATTGGTATGCCGTCGGCCGGGCACACATAGTGCCCGGTCCCCTACTTCGGGTGAATCACAGGACGGCGCGCAGCTGGTCGGCGATCAGCTGGATACGCCCGAGCACCCCGTTGACGAATCGCGGCGAGTCGTCGGTGGAGAGCACCTTCGCGAGCTCGACGGCCTGGTCGATGGCGACCGCGTCCGGCACATCCGAAGCCCACAGCAGTTCGTACAGCCCCATCCGGAGCAGCGCGCGGTCGACCGCGGGCATGCGCTCGACCGTCCACCCCTCCGAATGCTCGGCGAGCAGTTCGTCGATCCGGGCCAGATTCGCCTGGATCCCCTCGACAAGGGCCACCGTGTAGTCGTTGACCGGTGGCACATCCGTGGAGCCGACGCGCTCGGCGATCAGCGTGACGGGATCGAGCTCGCGCGCCTCCGCTTCGTAGAGCACGTCGACGGCACGCTTGCGCGCCTTGTTGCGGGCGCCCGCGCCGTGCCGTTTGTTCCCGGAACCCTCGGAATCAGCCATCTCAGGAGTTCACGCGGCCGAGGTAGCGGCCATCCCGCGGGTCGACCTTGACCTTCTCGCCGGTGCTGAGGAACAGCGGGACCTGGATCTCCGCGCCGGTCTGCAGCTTCGCGGGCTTCGAACCGCCGGTGGAGCGGTCGCCCTGGACCCCGGGGTCGGTGTGCTCGATGAGGAGTTCGACCGAGCCCGGGAGCTCCACGTACAGCGGGCTCTCATCGTGCTTGGCGACGAGCACCGTGCTGTTCTCCAGCATGTAGTTCGCGGCATCGCCGACGACCTCCGGCTGCACGGTGATCTGGTCGTAGGTGTCCGGATCCATGAACACGTAGTCGGAGCCGTCGAAGTACAGGTAGGTCATGTCGCGCCGGTCGACGTTGGCGGTCTCGACCTTGGTACCCGCGTTGAAGGTCTTGTCGACGACCTTGCCGGACAGCACGTTCTTCAGCGTGGTGCGCACGAACGCGCCGCCCTTGCCGGGTTTGACGTGCTGGAAGGTCACGACGGACCAGAGCTGGCCGTCGAGGTTGAGCACGAGGCCGTTCTTCAGGTCATTGGTTGTGGCCACGGTGGTGGTCTCGCTCCTGTTCTTGAGTCGTCACTAGCCTGGGATCAGCCTTGGATCGCCGCTGGTCTCGGTTCGCCGCACTGGATCGCCGCGTATTCGAAGGACAATCAATGCTACCTGGTGGGCCCGGAGGGGTTAGCCTTGGCGTCATGCGTGGCTGGTTGATTCGCGGGGTGAACCTCGCGGTGTTGTGGGGAATCGTGCAGACCCTTTACGCCAAGCTCGCGGTGGGCGGCTCCGTTCCCGCGGCCCTGACCGTGGCCGGGCTGTGCCTGCTCGGCGCGGTCGCCATGGCCTGGGCGGCGATCGACCACCTGCTCGGCAACACCGGGGACAACTATCTGTGGCTCAAGGCCGCCCTGCTCGCCGGCATCCTCGGCTCCTTGCTCGGGGTGGTCGGCCAGGCCGCGTTCGTGGACAACACCGGTGCCTGGGCGATCGGGCCGGCGCTGATCGGGCCCGCCCCGTTCATCGGACTGCTCGTGCTCGTGCCTTCCTGGCTGGGGATGCTGATCGGCAGGCTGGTCGGCGGGCGCGAGGGGCTGCGCCGCCGTCAGCCGCGCAAGCGGGAGAGGTCGCTGCCCGAGGGGTAGACGTCCCACCGGTCCGGGGACACGGTCTGCACGGGTGAGGAGTTCAGCCGCGCGAGCTCATCCTTGCCGACCGGCCAGAGCTTCCCGTCGGAGAGCATGAGGCCGAGCGGGCGCCCGGTGGCGGTGATGCCCGGTGCGGCCGGAGCGAGGTCGGCGAGCATCGGTGCCCCGTCCAGCGCGGACACCCGGGTGTCCAGCACCCCGAGGGCGAGTGCCTCGGCCACGGAGCGCCGTTCCACCCGCACGATGCCGCCGTCCACCACGAGGTACACGGTCCGCTGCGGAGAAAGCACTCCATAGCCGCGCAACAGGCCGAGCGCGCGCCCCGGAGAGGCGCAGCCGTGCACACCGGTGACATCCAGCCCGAAATGGCTCAGGTTCGATGGCGCGTTCGGGGTGACCGTCGCGCGGACCACGTCGAGCGGTACCCGGGAGCAGGGATCAGTTGTCGAGACCGGTGCGTGCCCGTCGCCGCGCCTGGCCAGGCCCGGCCCTTCCTGCCATGGCCCGGTGAGCAGCACCGGCTGATAGGGCTGGCTGCGCAGATCACGGTCGAAGAAGGTGATCTCGGTACCGTGCTTGGTTTCGTGCGCCAGGGCGAAAGCATCCAGTGCGTCGGAGAACATCCAGTCCGCGGAGAACGCGTCCACCAGGTTCTTCTCGTTGCCCGGTGCGAGCATGCCCTTGTCGGTGAACCCGGACCCGGTGAGCATCTGCACCTGTTCGGTGAACGTCGGATCCTTGGCCCGCAGCACGAACTGACCCGCCCCGTTGTCCCCCGCCGAGCGGCTCGAGGTGTCGGTGTAGAGCAAGTAGAACCAGCCGTCCAGGTACAGCGCCGAAGGCTGGCCCGCGCCGTAGGTGTTCTGCCCGTCGTTGCCGAGCGAGGGCCGTACGATCGGCCCGCCGTTGCGCTGCCAGGTCATCCCATCGGTGCTCTTCGCCATCCCGATGGCGTTGCCGTGGGCCTTATCGCCCGCCGCCCCGGTGTAGTACATATAGTAGGTCCCGCCGACCCGGACGACCGAGGGATCGCAGGTGTGCTTCGCGTCGAAGGCGGTCCCGCCGCTGCCGGAGAGCGCGGCCGTCGCGGCCACTCCGTTCGAACCGTACGGGCCATCGATACCGGGGGCCTGCGCGTACAGGATGTCGTCACCCGGCGGCCCGGTGTCCGGCAGCTGGCTGCACCACCACATCCTGGTGGTGGCACCGTCCGTCATGACGCTCGGCGCGTAGTTGTACGGCGCGGCCGTTCCACCGCCCGCGATGTTGAGCGTGTCCCGTGGCCGGTCGACGGACAGCCGCGGACCCTGTCCTGGAACGTGCACGCCGTCGTGCTGATCATGTTGCGGGGATGCCGCGGCGGCCTCGGCTTCCTCTCCCCCGCCGCATCCGACGGCGAGCAACAGCGTGCCGAGCGCGACCGCGATCATGCCACCCTGCACCGAACGCCGCGCGCTCCGGCGACCATCTGCCCCGATCACGCGGCCAGTTTAGTGAGACACCGCGTGGCCGGTACCGACCGTCGTGGTCACCCGTTCGCGCTGCTTGTGGTATTCCCGCAGGATTCCCGTTCGGCCAGCCAGCGGATGGCGTGCGCATAGCCGCGCACCCCGAGGCCCGCCACGACCGCGGTGGCGATGTCGGAAAGCACGCTCTTCGCCCGGAACGGTTCCCTGGCGTGCACATTCGAGATGTGCAGCTCGATCAGCGGAGCACGCAGCTGGGCCGCGGCATCGCGCACCGCGATCGAGTAGTGCGTCCACGCCCCGGCGTTGAGCACCACGGGACTGTCCGCGTCGGCGGCCTGGTGCAGCCAGCCGACCAGCTCACCCTCGTGATCGGTCTGCCTGGTCTCGACCTCGACCCCGCACTCGGCCCCGGTGCGCGCGCACAGTTGCTCGAGTTCGGCGTAGCTGGTGCTGCCGTAGATGCCCGGCTCCCTGCTGCCGAGCCTGCCGAGATTGGGGCCGTTGAGTACGAAGACCTTCACAGCAGCACCTCGGCACCGCTCGAGCCCTGCTCGTCGGCCACGGCCGAGTAGGCGGCCGCGAGCAGGCTCGGATCGGGGCCTTCCAGGCGTCCCGGTTTGGCCAGCCCGTCGAGCACCACGAACCGCAGCACCCCGGAACGGGTCTTCTTGTCCCCCTGCATGGTCTCCACCAGCGCGGGCAGCGCATCGGCCGCGTACCGCGTGGGCAGCCTGAGCAGTTCCAGCACCGTCCGGTGACGCTCGGCGGTCGCGTCGTCCAGCCGGCCGGCGAGCCGGGCGAGCTCGGCCGCGAACACCAGCCCGACCGAGACCGCGGCCCCGTGCCGCCACCGGAACCGCTCCCGTCGTTCGATGGCGTGCCCCAGGGTGTGTCCGTAGTTGAGGAACTCTCGGCGCCCGGCCTCGCGCAGGTCCTCGGAGACCACGTCCGCTTTCACCGCGATCGACCGGCGCACCAGATCGCCGAGCACATCCCCGACCGGATCGGCCGCCTGTTCCGGATCGGCCTCGATCGCGGTGAGGATGGCGGGGTCGGCGAGGAATCCGGCCTTGACGACTTCGGCCATCCCGGCGAGCAGTTCGTTGCGCGGCAGGGACTCCAGGGTCGCGAGGTCCACGAACACACCCGCCGGCTCGGCGAACGCGCCGACGAGGTTCTTCCCGGCCTCGGTGTTGATCCCGGCCTTGCCGCCGACCGCGGCGTCCACCATGCCCAGCACCGTGGTCGGCACGTGGATGACCCGCACCCCGCGCAGCCAGGTCGCGGCGACGAACCCGGCGAGGTCGGTCACCGCACCGCCGCCGAGCCCGATGATGGTGCCGGTACGGTCGAGCTTGATCTTGCCGAGCACCTCCCAGCAGAACGCGGCTACCGAGAGGTCCTTGCCGTCCTCGGCGTCCGGGATCTCGATGCGGTTCGCCTCCGGACCCGCGGCCACGATCTCCTCGCGGACCACGTCGGCGGTGGTGGTGAGGGTCGGCGGGTGGATGATCGCCACCGAGGGCGAGTCCGCGACCGCGCGGACGATGTCGTCCAGCAGGCCGCGGCCGACCAGCACCTCGTAGGGCCGCTCGGCGTGTACCGGGATCCGGGCGAGGGTCGATGCGTTCATTGGCTGGGTGCTCCCGTCTTGGCGAGGTGTTCGGCCGCGAGCCCGGCGATCTGTTCCGCGCTGCGCCCGTCGGTGTCGATCTCCAGTTCGGCGACCGCGCGATAGAGCGGAAGGCGCTGTTCGAGCAGTGCCGCGAGCCGGGTCTCGGGGTCCGTGCCGTGCAGCAGTGGCCGGGCGGAGGAGGTGCTCGTCCGGCGTACCCCTTCCTCGATGCCCACGTTGAGGAACAGCACCCGGTGCCCGGCGAGCAGCCGGTCGCGGGTGTCCGGGCGGCACACCGCACCACCGCCGAGGGCGAGTACCCCGGTGTGGTCGGTGAGCGCTTCGGCGACCGCCTGCTCTTCGAGTTCCCGGAACCGCTGTTCACCGTCTTCGGCGAAGATCTCCGCGATCGGTTTTCCTTGCCTGGCCACGATATCTGCGTCCACGTCGCGGAAAAGGACGCCGAGACGGCCCGCCAGCAGCTGCCCTGCGGTGGTCTTGCCCGCACCGGGCGGACCGATGAGCACCGCGGCGGGACGCCGGCTCATTTTGCGCTCCAGTCGTAGCGCTCGGCGAGCTCGGACCGGTAGGCGGCACAGTTCCGGGCCACCTCGCCGAGCGTGTCCCCGCCGAACTTCTCCAGCACGGCGTCCGCGAGCACCAGCGCCACCATCGCCTCGGCGACGACCCCGGCGGCGGGCACCGCGCACACATCGGAGCGCTGGTTGATCGCGATCGCCGTCTCCCCCGTTGTCACGTCCACTGTGGACAGTGCGCGGGGCACCGTGGAAATCGGTTTCATCGCCGCGCGGACGCGCAGCGGTTCGCCGTTGGTCATGCCGCCCTCGAGGCCGCCCGCGCGGTTGGAGGAACGGCTCACCCCGACCGCCTCCGGGTGCATCTGGTCGTGCGCGGCGCTTCCCCGGCTCATAGCGACCTCGAAGCCGTCACCGACCTCGACGCCCTTGATCGCCTGGATGCTCATCAGGGCACCGGCGAGGCGGCCGTCCAGTTTGCGGTCCCAGTGCACGTACGAGCCGAGCCCCTGTGGCAGTCCGTGCACCACGACCTCGACGACACCGCCGAGCGTGTCCCCCTCGGCCCGGGCCGCGTCCACCTCGGCCACCATCGCTGCCGCGTCGGCCTCGGCACAGGCGCGCACCGGGCTGGCGTCGATCCGCTCCAGGTCGCCGGGACCGGGCAGGGTTTCGGCCTGGGCGCGCACCGAACCGAGCGCGACCACGTGGCTGAGCACCTCGGCGCCGATGCTCTGGCGCAGGAACTGCCGCGCCAGCTCACCGGCCGCGGTTCGGGCCGCCGTCTCCCGCGCGCTCGCGCGCTCCAGAATCGGGCGGGCGTCGTCGAAGCCGTACTTCTGCATGCCCGAGAGGTCGGCGTGCCCGGGCCGCGGGCGGGTCAGCGGGGCGTTGCGGGCCTTGCCTTCGAGCTCCGCGTCCGCGACCGGGTCGGCCGACATGATCTCCTGCCACTTCGGCCACTCGCTGTTGCCGACGCGGACCGCGATCGGGCCGCCCTGGGTCCTGCCGTGGCGCACCCCGCCCAGAATGTCGAGTTCATCGGCCTCGAACTTCATTCGCGCACCCCGGCCGTAGCCGAGTCGCCTTCGCGCCAGAGCGGCGGCGATATCGGACGTAGTGACCTCGACACCGGCAGGCATGCCTTCCAGCATCGCGACCAGGGCGGGCCCGTGTGATTCTCCGGCGGTCATCCAGCGCAGCACGGGTCCGATCCTCCCATGAACCGCCCCGCGGGCCTACGCAGAGGCCAGGCTGAACCGGCCGGGGGCGAAACCGTAACCTGGAGCTGCTGTCCGGCATCGCACTGTCCGCCGCGAGCACCCGGATGCAGCGTTCAGCCCGGCTGGAAGAACTCCAGCATTCTGCGGGCGGCGTCCGGCGACATCAGCAGTTCCTGCATGTCCGCGGACATCCGGGCGGCGGCTCCGGCTCGCTCGAACATCTTCCGTTCGTATTCCTCGACGGCGGCGGGCACGTCGTCCGGGTGTCCGGCCAGGGTGAACCCGAGCAGGGCACCGTCGAGCAGTGCCAGGTTGGCGCCCTGCCCTACCGGCGGCATCAGGTGGGCGGCATCCCCGAGCAGCGTGACACCCGGCCTCGTTGGCCAGGTCAGGCCGACCGGGAGGGCGGTGATCGACCGCGGCAGGATCGTGTCCTCGCAGGCGGCGATCAGCGCGGTGAACCGCGCGTCCCAGCCGGCGAACAGCTCGATCAGGCGCGCACGGGCGGCGGGTGGGTCGTCGAACGGGATCCCGCTGGTGGCGAACCAGTCCGCGGCGGTGTTGTAGAAGCTGAGGCCGATGCGCACCCGGCCGTCACCGTTGCGCTGCGCCGCCAGGGACTGTCCATTGCCGAGCGCCCAGTAGTTGCCGCGCCCGAGCATCGCCGCGAGCTCGGGGTGGGTGCGGTCGATATCCGGAATGCCGATCTCGACGACGTTCTGGCCGAGGTGCACCGGCCGGGTCTCGGTGAGCAATCCACGGACCCGGGAGTTCGCGCCGTCGGCACCGACCAGCAGGTCGTAGTGCGCACTGCTGCCGTTCGCGAAGTGCGCGACATGGCCATCGGCGTGTTCGAACGCGTGGCCCCAGCGCACCGTGTGCTCCGGAAGAGCGTCCAGTAGCAGCGCGCGCAGATCCGCGCGGTCCACTTCGGGGCGATCCAGCGGGGCGTCCTCGGGTGTGTCCTCCTGCAGTAGCAGGGTGCCGTCCGGCTCCAGAAGCCGCATGTCCTGGCCCGCACCGCGGGCGATCGCGGAGAACCGGTCGATCAGACCGGCCTCGCGCAGCGCCCGCTGCCCGGAATGGATGTCGAGCATGCCGCCCTGGCCGCGGGCAGCACGCGAGGATTCGCGTTCGTACACCACGGCATCGATGTCGTTCATGCACAGCACACGGGCAAGGACCAGGCCACCGAGTCCGGCGCCGACGATGGCGATCTGCACGATTACCCCGATTCAGCTGGTTCGCCGGCGGAGCCGGGGCGCGAGCACCGTGCGCACGAACGTGGCGGTCTCACCTGAGGCTGATCCGTGTTCTTCTCCGGATTCCGGTTCCAACAGGCACCGGAGCCGCACCAGCAGCTGGACGGTCGATCGCCAGAGTGGGACGAACAGGCCCGCGACCGGACCGGCACCCTGGATCGGGCTGCCGGACAACTCGGTCACCTGCTTGGCGAGCGTGACCGTCGCCGGATCCCGCAGGATCAGGTGCACCTCCTCGCCGATCAGCCGCAGTTCCATCCTGCGCGCGGCGGTTTCCTCCGGGTTCGCGTCCGTCGTCGTCTCCGGATCCAGTTCGTCGATCGTGGCGGCGACCGTGTCCGGGTCGACACCGAGTTGGCGCAGCACCCTGGCCGCCATGCTGTTCTCCGTCCGCAGCATCGCCTCGAGCAGGTGATGGCTGCCGATCGGTGCGCCACCGGCCAGCGCGCTCGCACCTGCCATCGTGTCCTCGGTGGCAGGCGTACCCGCAGGCCATGAATCGGCCGGTACATCCGGTGAACCCGGCACCGAGGCCAGCACCGCGGCACGGATCTTGCCGACCGGATCGATCCGCTCGGCCAGCACTCGCGCGCCGATACCCCCGCCTTCCCGGACCAGGGCGAGCAGGATGTGCTCGGTACCGACCTCGTTGTGGTGCAGCTGCGTCGCCTCGCGCAGGGCGAGCTCCAGTGTCTTTTTCGCGCGCGAGGTGAACGGGATGTGGCCACTCAGTTCACCGGTGCCGGGCTGGACAATCGCGGCGATATCGGCCTGCGCGGTCTGCTTGTCGTAGCCGAGCCGGTGCAGCACCGTCGCCGCCGTGCTGTCTGGTGCATCGAGCAGTGCCAGCAGGATGTGTTCGGTGTCGATGTGGTCGTGGTTGAGCTGCCTCGCCTCTTCCTGGGCTGTGACGACCACCTGGCGGGCTTTCACCGTGAACCGTTCGAATGGCATGGGTCTATGGTTCCGACCCTGTCAATACTCTGTCACTGATAAGGTCACCATGCCGAAGGGAGGGTGTCATGGAGACACCGTCGGACTGGGACGATCGGCTCGCGCGCTGGCAGAACGAGCTGGAGCTGTTCGAGCAGCTGGACGAGACACCCTGGGTCACGCTGGCCAGGGCGCAGGCCGAGACCGGCGTTTCCCGCTCGGCCCTGCGGTCCTGGTACCGCAACGGTGAGATCCGGTCCCGGCTGGTGGACGGCCCGAACGGACCACAGCGTCTTGTCCAGCTGGAGGCGGTGATCGAACGCGCCGCCACATCACCACGCATTCAGCGCAGGGCGGAACGGGAAGTCAGCCTGGAAGCCCAGGTCGCGCTGCTTCGGCACCGGATCGACCAGCTCGAGCTGCGCCTGGCCGCGCTCGAGCGGAAGTGACCGGCGCCCGGGCCCGGCAACGGCTACAACGTCACCAGCAGCCAGCCCGAGGCGAGCATCCCGGGGCCGTGTGGCACCGTCCTGCTCCGCGTTCCGAGGGCCACCGCCAGGCTGAGCGCCGCGGCGAGCGGGGCGAACACCAGCACCGCAAGCCAGCCGTGCGCCCCGAGCGGCAGACCGAGCGCGCCCGCGAGCTTGGCGTCCCCGGCACCGAGCGAGCGCGGAGCCAGCCGGTGCGCGAGGAGGTGGGTACCGCCGAGCAGCAGGCCCGCCGCCGCGATGCGTTGCCATGCCTGCGGTTCCGCGAACACCGCCGTGGCGCCGAGGACTGGATAGGCCGCGAAGGTGAGCGGATCGGGCAGCCGCCCGGCGCGCACATCCGCGAGGACGAGCGGCACCGCGAACAGGGCGAGCGCCAGCGCGGCCGGTACCCACCGCCAGGGCAGGACACCGGTCACCGCCAGTGCCCCGGTCAGGCTCCACAGCGCCGCCGTCCCCCACCCGCACCATCGCCCGGGACAGTCCAGGCCGCGGGGGACCCTGGCCAGCAGCCCTCGGACCGCCTGGCCGACGAACCAGCCGAGCAGCGCGAGCACTGGCAAGTCGGCTGAGCGTACGAGTTCCATGGCTCGAGCCTCGCGCCCCGAATCGGCCCCGACAAGAACAACCCCGCGTGAACGGTCCATTCACGCGGGAACACCCGCTCAGGCCGGGATGTCCACACCGGCGGCGCGGGCCTTCGTGATGATGCCCTCGATGATCTCGGTCTTGGCCTCGGCATAGTCCTGCATGTAGCGCCATTCGCGCTTGGCGAGCTCGCGTTTGACCTCGGCGTACCGGTCCCGGTCCTCGGGGTGGGCGCGCAACCAGTCCCGGAAGGCCAGGTTCTTCGTGATCTCCGGGCAGCCTTCGGTGTACACGTGCAGATGCGCGTTCTCGTCCGCACCGTCCACGATCCGTTTGCGCAGCATCCGGTGCTCGTACCAGCCGGGTTCGCGCACCCGGAGCCGGTAGCCGACCGCCTCGAGCGCGGGCACATAGCTCGGCTCCGCTGCCGACTCGGCGACCGCGGCGACGAGGTCGATGATCGGTTTGGCGGCGAGCCCGGGGACCGAGGTCGAACCCTTGTGGGCAACGAGCCGCAGGGTGTCTCCGAGTACGGCGTGCAGCTGGTCGGCGAGCGCCCGATAGCGGTCCGGCCAGCTCGGGTCGTATTCCTCGATGACCACCTTGTCCGCATACGGCCGTGCCTCGCCGACCACGACGTCCTCGAATGCCATGCGGAGAGCCTAGTCTTGCGGCCAGTCCAGCCGGAACACGGCGAACTCGCCGCTGTGCCGTTCGATCTCGGCGAGTGGCGCCTCCGGCGCGAAGGGCAACGCCTCGTCCACATAGCCGGCGAGTGGCAGATAGGCGGCGAACACCTGGGCCGCCGCGGCTCCCTCGACGAGCACCGGGGTGTACCGGCCCTCGCCCCGGATCGCGCACGATCCCGCGACGAGCAGATTCCGCACCCAGTCGCGCTTCCTCGTCGAGGTGCACACATAACGTGCCCCGCCGATCAGCGTGATGTTCACGGCGAACGGGCGCGGCTCCCTACTGCGCCGCCCCGGTACCTCGATCACCCGCACCACGGGGCGGTACTCGGCATACGGTTCGGGTGGCGCGGCCCGGAACTTCGCGATCATCTCGGCGTTCCAGCTGCGCAGGTCGGGTTCCGGCACGGCATCTCCTTCGGGTATAACTGGACCGTCGGTCCGCTTCGGCACTATACGGACCGGCGGTCCAGTTACGCCAGGAGGTTCTCGTGCCCGCCGAGCGATCCGACGCCGCCCGCAACCGGGAACGCATTCTCAGTGCGGCCGCCGAGCTGTTCGACCGGGAGGGTGTGGCACACGTGAGCATGGCGCGGATCGCCGAGTCCGCCGGAGTCGGCAAGGGCACCGTGTTCCGGCGGTTCGCCGACCGCACCGGCCTGATCGAGGCGGTCCTCGAACCACGAGTGGCGCGGCTGCGCACCGCGCTCACAGAGGGAACGCCGCCACTCGGCCCGGGTGCCGAACCCGCCGAGGCGCTCGCCGCCTTCCTGGACGCGCTGTTCGAGTTCGCCTGGGAGAACCGGGCACTCAACCGGGCCTTCGAACATCTCGGCCCGGACGCCTACTACGCGAATCCGGTCTGCCAGTTCTGGATCGCCGAACTGCGGGCGCGGATCGCCGCGGTGAACCCGGGCATCGATGCGGACTACTTCGCGCACGCGCTGTTCACCGCGATGCGCGCGGACATCATGGACTATCTGCTCAGCACCCGGGGCATGGACAAGGAGCGGATCAGGGCGGGAATCGAGCGCCTCGCCGGATCAGTCCAGCGGTAGCTCCAGTGTGCCCCCGGTCGCCGCGCGCAGTGCGTCGCGCATCTCCTCGCGCGGCGCCGTTTGCCCGGTGAACAGTTCGGCCTGTTCGAACGCCTGGTGCAGCAGCATGTCCAGGCCGGTGGCCAATCGCGGCGCCACCCGGGCCAGTGGGGTCGGCCAGGGATCGTAGATCACATCCAGCAGCGCGTGCGCCTGCGCGAGTTCCTCGGCGATCGGTTCCACCGCCGCCGAGGGCACCGTGCTCACCAGTGCGTCCGCCTTCGCGGCGAGCGCACCGAAATCCGTGTCCGCCCAGGTCTGCACCAGTACGTCGAGCCCGGCGCGTTCGGCGGCCGCCACGGTCTCCCCCGCCCGGTCCGGATCGCGGACCACGAGGGTGGCCTCGGTGAACCCGAGCTCGGCGAAGGCCACCACGCTGGCCGCCGCGGTCCCGCCCGCACCGAGCACCACGCCCCTGCTGCCCTCGGTGAAACCGGCGGCCGCGCGCAGTGCGCCGCTCACTCCGCTCACATCGGTGCAGTCGGCGTGCCAGCCGTCCTTCTTACGCAGCAGGGTGTTCGCCGCGCCTACCGCATGCGCCCTGCCGGTCAGTGAGCTCGCATGCCGCAGCGCCGCCCGCTTGCCGGGCATGGTGACCGAGAAGCCGACCCACTCTGGGCCGGAGCCGTCCACCTGACCGGGCAGTTCCTCCGCACCGCAGCGGATTCGCCGGTACTCCCAGTCGTGCAGGCCGAGCGCGGTGAAGGCCGCGGTGTGCAGTACCGGGGAAAGGGAGTGTCCGATCGGATCGCCGAGCACTCCCGCGATCCTGGCTGGCTCAGTAGACACCGCTCTCCTGTGCCTTCTTGGCGTTCTGCCGGTGTTCGTCGACGGTCTTGGCGAAGCAGGAGGAACCGTCCTTCTCGCATTTCACGAAGAACAGCCAGTCGCCGGGGGTCGGTTTCGCGGCCGCCTTGATCGCCTCGATGCTCGGCGAGTCGATCGGTGAGGGCGGCAGATCGGTGTTCGCGTAGGTGTTGTACGGCCCCGCCTTGTCCCGATCGGCCTTCGAGGTGCGGATCTCCGGGCGATCGAGCACGTAGTTCACCGTCGAGTCGAGTTCCAGCCGCTGCTTCTGGGTCAGCCGGTTGTGAATGACCCGGGAAACCTTGCCGAAGTCCTTCTCCAGGCCTTCTCCCTGCACCAGGGAAGCGACGGTGAGGACCTGATAGGCGCTCAGTCCGCTCCCCTCGGCGCCCTGCGGCAGACCCGCGGAGCTCATCTTCTCCGCCGAGGCCCGCAGCACGGTGCTGAGCAGATCCTTCGCCGAAGCGCCCGGTTTGACCTCGTACACGCCGGGCAGGATCAAACCCTCGAGCCGGTGCGCCGCATCGACCTTGCCCGCCTCCTTGGCCGCCCAGGAGGGCACGCCGAGGCTCGTCAAGTCGGTGGAACCCACCACCTGCTGCAGCGTGTTCGCCGAGACACAGGTGCTGTCCCCGTTGTGTTCCGCGCAGCTCGACTCGGCCAGCTGGGTGAGCACACCCTTGGTGACCGATCCGTTCGGCTGCTTCACATCCTGGAGCCGGGTCCCCGGCCGGATCTGCAGATTGCCGACCCGGGAACCGGGATCGGTGAGCCGGGCGACCGCGGCCTGGCCGGACATTTTGGCGTGCATCTGGTAGTAGCCGGGCTGAACGGAGAGCGCCTTGTCGTTGTCTTCGGCGGCGTGCGTGTAGGCCGATGCGCTGGCCACCACGTCCTTCTCGGCGAGCTCGGAGGCGATCGCGCGCTGCGACTGGCCCGCGGTGACCTGGACGACGACCTGGCCCTGGCCGCCGCCCTCGTAGTCGGCGAAGCTGAGCCCGAGCAGCTGCCGGACACCGAACCAGGCGAACAGCAGCAGCACCGCGACGATCACACCCGAGCCGAGCCAGGTGATCCGCCGTTTCCTGCGCAGCTGCTCGCGGCCCCGGGATCTGGGTGATTCGCGCGGATAGTCGTCCTCGTCGAACAGGCCGAGGTCGTCGTTCACGTGTCCTCCCGGCCCAGATCGCCCCGTGCCGCGGCGTTCGACCGGGCATCGAGCCAGGTCTGCAGGATGTCCACCGCGGCGGCCTGGTCGATCACCGAACGCTGCTTACGGCCCCGCACGCCGCGGTCGGAGAGCATCCGGCCCGCGTTGACCGTGGAAAGGCGTTCGTCGGCGAACCGGACCGGCACCCGGATGCGCGCGGCGAGTTCCTCCGCGTAGGCACTCGCGTGCTGTGCCGCGCTGCCGTGCCCGCCGGCAAGCGTCTTGGGCAAACCGATCACGACCTCGACCACCTCGTGTTCCTCGATCAATGCGACGAGCGTGGCGATGTCGGTCTTGTCCCGCTCGTCTCTCGGGAGGGTAACGAGTGGTGACGCGAGCAGTGGCGCGGGATCGCTCAGCGCGACGCCGACGCGTACCGCGCCGACGTCGATGCCGAGCCTGCGACCGGGGCCGGGATCACCTGCCAAGGTCAGCCCGCTACCGCCGAGCGCAGGGACTCGATGGCCGAGGGGACCCCGGACGGGTCCGAGCCACCGCCCTGCGCGAGGTCCGGTTTACCGCCGCCACGGCCATCCACCGCCGGGGCGAGGGCGCCCACGAGCTTGCCCGCGGCGAGCCCGCGTTCCCTGGCCGCCTCGGTGGTCGCGACCACGAAGCTGAGCTTGCCGTCGTTCGGGGCGAACAGCGCGACCACACCGGGCGCGGAACCGAGCCGGGCCCGGACGTCACTGGCCAGCGAACGCAGCGCCGAGCCATCGCCGACCTCGACCTGCTCGGCGACCACCTGCACCCCGCCGACCTCGGTGGCCTGCTGCGCGAGCTTGCCCGCCGAGGCCAGTATCTCCTTGGTGCGCAGCTCGGTGATCTCCTTCTCCGCCGCACGCAGCCGGCCGACCACACCCTCGATGCGTTCCGGCAACTCCTCGGCGGGCACCTTGAACTGGCCGGCCAGCTGGGAGACGAGCAGGTGCTCCTTGCTGGCGTGGCGCATCGCGTCCATGCCGACCAAGGCCTCGACCCGGTGCACCCCGGAGCCGACGCTCGAGTCCCCGACCAGTTTGACCAGGCCGAGCTGGCCGATCCGGTCCACGTGCGTGCCACCGCAGAGCTCACGCGAGTACTCGCCCATGTCCACCACGCGCACGTTGTCGCCGTACTTCTCGCCGAACAGCGCCACCGCGCCGAGCTCCATGGCCTTGTCCATGCTGGTGGTGTACGAGTTGACCTCCCAGTCGTCCTGGAGATACTGGTTGACCTCCTCCTCGACGCCGGCGAGCACGTCCGCGGACACCGAACGCGGCACGGTGAAGTCGAACCGCATCCTGCCCGGTTCGTTGAGCGAACCCGCCTGCGCGGCCTGTTTGCCGTAGGCCCCGCGCACTGCGGCGTGCACCAGGTGGGTCGCCGAGTGGGACCGCTCGATCGCGTGCCTGCGTGCCGAATCCACGTGCGCGGAAAGACGGGTGTCCACGGCGAGCTCACCCTCGGTCACCGTGACCCGGTGGACGAACAGGCCGGGCACCAGTTTCTGCACATCGCGCACCCGGACCGCGACACCCTCGCCGTAGAGGGTGCCGGTATCGGCGATCTGCCCACCGCCCTCGGCGTAGAACGGGGTGCGGTCCAGGACCAATTCGACATCGGTACCGGCGCTCGCGGTGCGCGCGGGTTTCCCGTCCACCAGCATGCCGAGCACCCGGGCGTCCGATTCCAGGTCGGTGTAGCCGAGGAACTCGGTCTGGCCGTGGGCGTCGAGCAGTTCCCGGTACTCGGACAGATCGCCGTGCCCGGACTTGCGCGCCTTCGCGTCCGCCTGCGCGCGGGCCCGCTGCTCGGACATCAGCGCGCGGAACCCGCTCTCGTCCACCTCGAGGCCCTGTTCGGCGGCCATCTCCAGGGTCAGGTCGATCGGGAACCCATAAGTGTCGTGCAGCTGGAAGGCCTTGTCCCCGGACAGTACCTGCGCGCCTGCCGCCTTGGCCTGTTCGGCCGCGGTCTCGAAGATCCGGGAACCCGCCGTCAGCGTCGTGGAGAACGCCTGCTCCTCGGCGACAAGCACCGACTCGATCCGCTCGAACTCGGTGACCAGCTCCGGGTAGGACGGCGCCATCGCGTCCCGCACCGTCGCCGCGAGTTCGGCCAGCACCGGGGTCTGCACGCCGAGCAGGCGCACCGAGCGCACGATCCGGCGCAGCAGCCTGCGCAGCACGTAGCCACGCCCCTCGTTGGACGGGGTGATGCCGTCGCCGATCAGCATGACCCCGGAACGGGCGTGGTCGGCGATGACCCGGAAACGTACATCGTCGGCCTCGTTCTCGCCGTAGCGCTTCCCGGAGAGCTCCTCAGCCTTGGCGATGACCACGCGCAGCAGATCGGTCTCGTACACGTTGTTCACGCCCTGCAGCAGGAACGCGACCCGCTCGACGCCCATACCGGTGTCGATGTTCTTCTGCGGCAGTTCACCGACCGGCGGGTACCCCTTCTTCGGGCTCTGCTCCCCACGCATGTCCTGCATGAACACGAGGTTCCAGATCTCCAGGTACCGGTCCTCGTCGGCTTCCGGTCCGCCATCGGCGCCGTACTCGGGCCCGCGGTCGTAGAAGATCTCCGAGCAGGGGCCGCCGGGACCGGGCACGCCCATGTCCCAGTAGTTGTCCGCACCGCTGCGGCGCTGGATGCGTTCGGCGGGCAGTCCGGCGACCTCCTGCCAGAGCCGGTAGGCCTCGTCGTCGGACTCGTAGACGGTCGCCCACAGCCGCTCGGGGTCGAAACCGAGCCCGCCCTCGGAGACCTTGCCGGTGACCAGGGTCCACGCCAGCCGGATGGCCTCGGCCTTGAAGTAGTCGCCGAACGAGAAGTTCCCGGCCATCTGGAAGAAGGTGTTGTGCCGGGTGGTCTTGCCGACCTCGTCGATGTCCGGGGTGCGGATGCATTTCTGCACACTGGTCGCCGTCTTGTAGGGCGGGGTCTGCTGACCGAGGAAAAACGGCTTGAACGGCGCCATCCCGGCGATGATGAACATGACCGTGGGGTCGTCCGAGATCAGCGAGGCCGAGGGAACCCAGGTATGGCCCGCCTTCTCGAAATGATCGCGGAAGCGCTTGATGATTTCGTGTGTCTGCACGGCTTCTTCCTTGTGACTGCGGGGTGGTTGGCCGATGACGGCGGACGGGCTGGCCGGAACGTCAGGACGCGCGCTCGCCCGCCCCGCGAGCTCGCCGCCCCGGCAGCTCGACGCCGGTGCGCTCGGTGACCCCGCGCGCGAGTTCCTGTTCCCGCTCGGACATCCCCGCGCGTACATCCGCGCCGAAGGCGCCGACCGCCTCGGCCAGCTCGCGCAGTCCGGCGCCGATGTTCTCCCCGATACCGGCCGGGGTGGCCTTGCGCGCGGTCGCGTTCACCTTGCGCGTGGCGATCACGCCGGCCGTGACGCCGATCCCGAGCCAGAACAACCGTTTCACTTCCGGCGCCCCTTCCGCGCACGCCTGCTGTGCTTGCCCTGCGGCGCACCCGCCGCCGCGCGCCGCGCCTTGATCGCCCGCGAGACCCCGTAGGACACCGCGGCGGTCTTCACCAGCGGACCACCGAGGGTCGCGGTGAACAACGAGGACAGCGCCGAGGCGTTTCCGGTGAGGGTGCGTACGTTCGAGGTTACCCCGTCCACCCGCTCGAGCTGGGTGTTCACGTGCGTCAGCGTGGTCGAGGCCTCGGTGAAGATCGGATCGGTGTTCTCGTGCGCCTTGCGGATCGCGATCGTCGCCTCGTCGAGCGTGCGCGAGAGCTTCACCACCACGACGGCGACGAGCAGTACCAGCACGACGAACGCCGCTGCGGCGACGACTGCGGCGATCTGCCCTGGTGTCACGAAATTCCTCCCAGTGCGGAAGTGTGCTGTGGTCGACAACCCTACCCGCGCCGCTACCGAGCGTTCGCAGGTGTACCCGGTGAACACGGCGCGGGCGGGCGGGTCACTGCTGGTTATGCTCGCTGTTCTGTTCGCTGCGCCTGCGGGCGACCCGGAACAGCCAGATGATGAAGCACACGAAGGCCGCGCCGCCGAGCACATCGGTGAGCACCGTGAAGGCACCCTCGGACATGCCAAGGGCCGAGGAGCTGAGGGCCAGCACGTCGGCACTCTGTGCCGCGGCGAACGGGATCGCGAGGATGATGCCGACCAGCGCCTCACCGGTGATCAGGCCGGAGGCGAACAGCATGCCGCGCCGGTTCTCCTTCGGGTCGGCCCCGTCCTTGCGCAGCGCCCGGTCGGCGAACACCGCGACCAGACCACCGATGAACAGCGCCACCGACTGCTCGATGGGCAGGTACAGCCCGACGGCGACGGCGAGCACCGGAGTGCGGAACCGGGCGCCCCTGCGGACCAGGATCCGGTCCAGCACGATGATCAGGACCGCGAGGCCCGCGCCGATGCCAATCATGGTCCACGGCAGGCCACCGGCGAACACGCCCTTGCCGATCGAGCTCATCAGCGTGGCCTGCGGTGCCTGCAGCGCCTCGCTCGGGTTCATACCCTGCCTGGGCAGCGAATTGCCGATGCCGTACGCGTTGTAGAGCACCGAGAGGATCGGCGCGATGCACACGGCGGCGACCACGACACCCACGATCAGCATGGTCTGCTGTTTCCACGGCGTCGCGCCGACGATCCGGCCCGCCTTGAGATCGTGCAGGTTGTCCCCGGCGATCGCGGCCGCACAACTGACCACGGCAGCCATCAGTACCGCGGTGGCCGCACCGACCGTCGCGGCGAGCTCGTGCCCGGTGAAGTTGATCTCGACGCCCAGGATGGCGAGCAGCAGCAGTGCGCCGACCAGCAGCGTCAGGATGGTGACCCCGGATACCGGGTTGTTCGAGGAACCGACCAGACCGGTCATGTATCCGGAGACCGAGGAGAACAGGAAGCCCGCGATGAGGGCGAACAGCACCCCGAAGATGATCGTGCCGACGAACAGCCCACTGCTGATCTGCAGCCTGGCCCGGTCCACCACGAACAGGAACACCAGGAAGATCGGCACCGCCATTCCGATGGTGCCCCACAGCAGGAAGTTCGCCGGAATGTCGCGCTCGGTGCGTTCGAGTCTGCTCGATTCGCCGGACTTGGCCGCCCGCACCGCGCGCACCGAGGAGCGAATGCTGTTCACCACCGGCCGCAGCACCGAACCGAGCGCCCACACGCCACCGATGGCCATCGCGCCCACCCCCAGGTAGCGCACCTGGTCGCTCCACACCGCTTCGGCGGCGTCGTAACCGGTGGCACCGTCGACGGTGTGCGCGAGCACCGAGGGATCGGCGAAGGTCATGTACAGCGGGATCCCGACCACCCAGGCGATCACGCCACCGGTGAACACCAGCCCGGCGATGTTGACCCGCACGATGTAGCCGACCCCGAGCAGGGCCACCGACATCTCGCTGCCGAAACCGAACACCGCCCGGCCCGCGCTCGCCGCTCCGCTCAGCGTGCCCGCTGCGATACCAAAGCCGGTCTGGCACAGCTTGAGGATTCCGGCGGCGATCGCGGAGATCACCACGTACTTGGCTTCCTTGCCGCCGCGCTCGCCTGCCTTGAGCACCTCGCCGGTGGCCACGCCCTCCGGGAAGGCGAGGTTCGCGTTGACGATCAGCGCGCGCCGCAGCGGAACGGTGAACAGCACGCCGAGCACCCCGCCGCACAGCGCGATCGCCATCACCGGCAGGAACGGGAAGCCCTGCCAGTAGCCGAGCAGCACCAGCGCGGGCAGCGTGAAGATCACCCCGGCCGCAAGCGCCTCCCCCGCCGAGGCCGCGGTCTGCACGATGTTGTTCTCCACGATGGTGGAGCCGCGCAGCAGCCGGAACACCGCCATCGAGATCACCGCGGCCGGGATGGAGGCCGAGACGGTGAGCCCGACCTTCAGCCCGAGGTAGGCGTTCGCGCCGGCGAGCACGGCGGCGAGCACCACGCCAAGGATCACCGCCTTGACGGTGATCTCCCGCGGCGCTTCCGCCGAGGAGATGAACGGTTCGTCGAGTTCCTTACTGGTCATGTGGCTACCCCCAGAAGACTGCGATGCCGATGTTGAGCACGGTCAGCCCACCCATGGTCAGTGCGAGACCACGAGCGCGCTCGGTGCGGTTACGCCCGAGGATGGCGAGCACCGCGATCACGAGCAGCACGATGAGCTTCACGCCGATCTTGATGTGCCCGCTCGTGTCCAGCGGGGTGCTGACCACGTGCGCGTCTCGCAGCCCGACCATGGCAAGGCCGCTGATCAACTGGGTCAGGCTGGCCCACAGCCAGGCGACCGAGAGCGCTTCCCCGGCCGCGGCTCTGCGCTGCAGAAAGGCCGCCCCGATGAGTGCGGCCAGCCCAAGGAAATGGGCGAAGAGCAGAACATTGAACACGATCGTCACGGAGAGACACGGTAACCCCCGGACGAACACGCCCCGTTGATGCAGGGCCGCGCGCGCCCCATACCCAGCGGCGAATACACTTTCGACTCACTAGTGTCGCATGCGCGCGTACCGACGACCCCGAAGAGAAGATGACGCAGACCCTAACTGCACAGCCGGTCGCCTCACAAGACAAGCCCGAGGCCCCGGCGGAGACCGGCAGCGGACGTTTACGCCGCATCGCTCCCGCGGTGCTCGCCATTCTCGCCGGGCTCGCGCTGATCGCCTGGCGAGCCTCGATCTACGGCAACTGGATCGTCGACGACGCCGCCATCACGTTCGCCTACGCCAGGGATGTCGCCGAGGGGCTGGGTCCCGTCGTGGCGCCGGGCTCGGCCCCGGTCGAGGGTTTCTCCAATCCGACCTGGCTGGTGCTGCTGGTGCTCGGCAGGCTGCTCGGCCTGTTCGACCACGGCACCTGGTTCGGCATCCCGGACTACGTGCTGTTCCCCAAGCTGCTCGGCCTGCTGTGCTGCGCGGGCATCCTGGTGCTCTGCCACCACGCGGCGCGCGCGGTCACCAAGCGCCCGTGGCTGGCCACCTTCCTGGCCGGGGCGGCCATGGCGGCCATCCCCTCCTTCGTGATCTGGTCCTTCTCCGGACTGGAGAACTCGCTGTACGCGCTGCTCGCCGTCGGGATCGCGGTGCTGCTGTTCCGCGCGACGATCGAGGGACGGCTGCTGACCGCGCGGGTCGGGATCATCGCCGGCGTTCTGGCCGCGCTCGCCGCGCTGACCAGGCCGGACGGGGCGATCTACGCGGGCGCCTATCCGCTCGCGGTGCTCGTGCACCTGCACCGGGAGACCCTCGCACTCAGCGTGCGCAAGATCCTGGTCTCGGTCGCCGCGTTCATCGTGCCCTTCGGGCTGTACCTGCTCTGGCGCTACCTGGAGTTCGGCAAGCTCCTCCCGAACACCTCGGTGGCCAAATCGCAGAGCTTCCCGGCACTGACCGATCTGAACCGGGTCGGCGAACTGCTCGACTACGTCGGCCCCGCGCTGGTGCTCGCCGCGCTGGTCGGCATCGGCTTCGCCCTGGCCAAGTGCCCCTGGCGCGCCGCACTCGGCACACTGCTCGTGCCGCTGACCCTGGCAGTGCTCGCCTATGTGGTCATCGAACCGGACTGGATGGGCCAGTTCCGCTTCGCCACCCCGGTCTGGGCACTGCTCGCGATCACCGGGACCCTCGGCGTCTTCGGGGCCCTCGCGCAGTGCAGACCGCGCGGACAGGTGATGCTGTCCCTGGGGCTCGCGGCTTCGGCGGCCGCATCCGGAGCCGGGCTCATGGCGCAGGCCCATCAGTTCCGCAGCGAACCGACGCTGTCCATGTGCTACGTGGCCGACCGGATCGGCCGCACCTTCAACGCCTACGCCGACATGCTCGGGCTCAAGGGCGGCACCCTGTTCGCCCCCGACCTCGGCGGCAGCTCGCTGACCAGCAGGCTGCACATCGTCGACATGGCCGGGCTCGCCGAACCGCACATCGCCGAACTGATCAACCACGGCGATATGCCCGGGCTGCGCGACTATGTGTTCAACCAAATCAAGCCGACATTCATCCACTCGCGCGGACCGTGGGGGCCAGGCAACAAGGTGTCCTCGGATCCGCGCATCGCCCGGGACTATTACCCGGTGATCTCCTACCCGCCGCAGGAAGACAAACCCGCGGGCGACTGGGTGCGCAAGGATGTGGTACCGGACCAGGCGATACTGACCAAACTCCGCCAGTACGCCGACCGGACCGTGCACGAGATGGACGCCAAGCAGTTCGAGTGGCCGCTGAGGCACTGCGACGACACCATGCGGCGCGGGCAGACCACGGTGAACAAGGCGTTCTGAGGGTGACACTGCCGTCCCGAAGCGACCAACCCTGCGCTCCTCGGGCCGCAAGCGGCCCTACGATGCTCAGGAAGGACCGCCGCTCATGACCCTCACCGACCGCATCCCCACCTCGGCCGATCCGGACAGTCTCTTCGACACCTTCACCACCTGGGTCGGTGAAACCGGTATCGACCCGTATCCGGCGCAGCTCGAAGCGCTCATGGAACTGGCGACGGGGTCGAACGTGATCCTGTCCACGCCGACCGGGACCGGGAAGAGCCTGGTGGCCACCGGGGCGCACTTCATGGCGATCGCCACCGACCGCACCACCTTCTATACCGCCCCCATCAAGGCGCTGGTCTCGGAGAAGTTCTTCGCCCTGATCGAGGTGTTCGGCGCGGACAACGTCGGCATGATGACCGGCGACTCCAGTGTGAACGCCGACGCCCCGATCATCTGCGCCACCGCCGAGATCGTCGCGAACCTGGCGCTGCGCGAGGGCGCCGAGGCCGATATCGGCCTCGTGGTGATGGACGAGTTCCACTTCTACTCCGATCCGGACCGCGGCTGGGCCTGGCAGGTTCCGCTGCTCGAACTGCCGCACGCGCAGTTCCTGCTGATGTCCGCGACCCTCGGCGACGTGAGCTTCTTCGAACGGGACCTGACCGGGCGCACCGGCCGCGCCACGAGCGTGGTCACCAGCGCGCAACGGCCGGTCCCGCTGTTCTACCGCTATGTGCTCACCCCGATGCCGGAGACCATCGACGAGATCGTGGAGACCAAGCAGGCGCCCGCGTATCTCGTGCACTTCAGCCAGGCGGCGGCGATCACCCAGGCCTCGGCACTGACCAGCGTCAACGTGGCCACCCGGGCCGAACGCGACCAGATCATCGCCGAACTGGGCGGGTTCCGGTTCTCCTCGGGCTTCGGCAGGACACTGTCCCGGATGATCCGGCACGGTATCGGGGTGCACCACGCGGGCATGCTGCCCAAGTACCGGCGCCTGGTGGAACGACTGGCGCAGGCCGGGCTGCTGAAGATCATCTGTGGCACCGACACCCTGGGCGTCGGGATCAACGTGCCGATCCGCACCGTGGTGTTCACCGCGATGTCCAAATACGACGGCACCCGGTCCCGGCTGCTCACCGCCCGCGAGTTCCACCAGATCGCCGGGCGGGCGGGCCGGGCGGGCTACGACGACGCGGGCAATGTGATCGCCCAGGCCCCCGAGCACGTGATCGAGAACGAGAAGGCGCTCGCCAAAGCGGGCGATGATCCGAAGAAGCGCCGCAAGGTGGTGAAGAAGAAACCGCCGCCCGGTCAGATCGGCTGGGGCGAGCCCACCTTCACGAAGCTGATCGAGGCCGAACCCGAACCGTTGACCTCGAGTTTCACCGTCAACCACGCCATGCTGCTCAACGTGGTCGCCCGCCCAGGGGACGCCTTCGCGGCCATGCGCAAGCTGCTCACCGACAACCACTGCGACCGCGCCACACAGCGCAAGCTGATCCTGCGGGCGATCTCCATCTACCGCTCCCTGCTCGCAGCCGGGATCGTCGAGCGGCTGGACACCCCGGACGAAGCGGGCCGCACCGTGCGGTTGACCGAAGACCTGCAGTGGGACTTCACCCTGAACCAGCCGCTGGCCCCGTTCGCCCTCGCCGCGATCGAACTGCTCGACGACCAGGCCCCCGGCTACGCCCTGGACGTGCTCTCCATCGTGGAAGCCACCGTCGAGGACCCGTGGCCGGTGCTGCGCGCCCAGACGAACAAGGCCAAGGGCGAGGCCGTGGCCACCATGAAGGCCGAGGGAATCGAGTACACCGAGCGCATGGAGCTGCTCGAGGACGTCAACTATCCGCAGCCGCTGACCGAGCTGCTGGACCCCGCCTTCGAGACCTACCGCAGGGCACATCCCTGGGTCGCCGATGCCGCACTCTCCCCGAAGTCCGTGGTGCGCGATCTGCACGAGCGAGCGATGAACTTCGTCGAGTACATCGGCTTCTACCAGCTGGCCCGTTCCGAGGGACTGGTGCTGCGCTATCTCGCGGATGTGTACGCGGCGCTGCGGCGCACCGTCCCGGACCGCGCCCGCACCGAGGAACTCGAGGACATCACGGTCTGGCTCGGCGAGCTGGTGCGCCAGGTGGACGGCAGCCTGCTGGAGGAATGGGAGCGGCTGCGCGATCCCGAGGCTCCGGAGCAGACCGTCGGTCCCGCACCCGAACCCGAGGCGCCACCGGTCACCCGCAACGAGCGAGCCTTCCGGGTACTCGTGCGCAATCAGCTGTTCCGGCTGGTCGAATGCTGCGCGCGCCGGGACTACGAGACCCTGGCCGAACTCACCGACCTCGGCGCGCAGGACTGGGCGGAGGCGGTCGAGGACTACTTCGCCGAGCACGCCGAACTGGGCACCGGACCGGACGCGCGGGGCCCAGCACTGCTGATGATCACCATCGAGTCGCAGCGCTGGCTGGTGCGCCAGATCTTCGACGACCCCGAGGGCGATCACGACTGGGGCATCCTCGCCGAGATCGATCTGGCCGCCTCGGACGAAGCGGGAGTTCCGGTGCTGCGGATCCTCGAAGCCGGGGAGCTCACCTAACCCGCCATGCCAAGATCGACAGCATGACGAAACGAACGATCCTGCGCGGCGGCACGGTATTCGACGGCAGCACAGTCCGAGAGGCCGAGCTCGTGATCGAGGGTGAGCGGATCCTGGATGTGGGCACCGGGCTCGACGGGGACACCGAACTCGACGTGACCGGGCTGACCGTGCTCCCCGGACTCATCGACTGCCACGTGCACGTCGTGATCTCCGGCGCGGACCGGCTGCAGATGATGCAGGAACCGTTCTCATACCAGTTCTATGCCGCGGCGCGGAACCTGCGCGCGCTGCTCGACTGCGGCATCACCTCGGCGCGCGACGCGGGCGGGGCCGACCTCGGCATCAAGACCGCACTCGGCGACGGGCTGATCGAGGGTCCCGAACTGGCCACGGCGGTCACCGTGCTCGGGCAGACCGGCGGGCACACCGACGGCCGGCTGCCGAGCGGGGCCTGCCTGCCGCTGATGCAGGAGCATCCGGGCCGCCCGGCCATGGTCGTGGACGGCCCGGACCAGATGCGGGTCCGGGTGCGCGAGCTGGTGCGGGCGGGCGCCGACGTGATCAAGATCTGCACCACGGGAGGGGTGCTCTCCCCCGGTGACGATCCGGGTCACGCGCACTTCGACGCCGAGGAGCTCGCGATGTGCGTGGCCGAGGCGGCGCGCGCCGGACTCCGGGTGATGGCGCACGCGCAGGGCACCGAAGGCATCAAGAACGCCCTGCGTGCCGGGGTGCGCAGCATCGAGCACGGCATCTACCTCGACGACGAGGCCATCGAACTGCTGCTCGACAAGGAGGCCTGGCCGGTGCCGACGCTGCTCGCGCCCACCGCCCTGATCGAGCAGATCGAGGCGGGCGCGGCCATGCCGGACTCGGTGGTCCGCAAGGCCTATGAGGTCCTCGAGATCCACCGGGACTCGATTCGCCGCGCCGTGGCGGCCGGGGTACCGATCGCGATGGGCACCGACAGCGGTGTGTTCCCGCACGGGGACAACCTGCGCGAACTGGAGCTGCTGCACCACGTCTCGATGGCGCCGGACGCGGTGCTGCGCGCCTCGACCGTGCGAGCGGCGGAACTGCTCGGGCGCGCGGACGAGGTCGGCACCATCGCCCCCGGTTTTCGTGCCGATCTGATGCTGCTCGAAGGCGACCCGTTCGACTTCACCGACTACCGCTCCCGGGTGCGCGGTGTGGTCCAGCGCGGGGAGCCGGTGCGGCCGTTGGCCTGATGTTGCCGGTCAGTGCTGGTGGGTCAGATACAACACCCGGTACCTGGCCCACGGGGATCCGATGGGCCAGGACTTGATCGCCGTGGCCGGGGCGTGGGCGGACCTGCTCACCCCGAGTGCGTACTCCGGGCGGATCGGGCGCACGTCCCGGTCGAGGAAGGTGAAGTTGATGTCCTGCAACGTCTTGCCGAGACCACTCGCCTTCCTGTGCACCTTGTGGATCTCGCCGAGCATGATGCCGCGGTCGGCGAACTGGTCCACGACCGCACAGTCACAGGAGTAGGCGAGCACGCCGATCTCCCCGCCACTGCGTACCGGCCGGTCGCCGACGATCGAGTGCAGCTCCCGCCCGATCTCGCGATAGTTCACGGTCGAGGTCCAGTTGGTCATGATCGGCGCGTAGGCGCGGGGCAGGCCGTGCGCCGTGTACCAGACCACGCTCGCCGCCACCAGCAGTCCGCCGATCCCGGTGCCGATCCAGCCGATGGGACCGCGCACCGAGCACAGCGCCGCGGCCAGGAAGATGATCCCCGCGGACAGGCTCGGCCCGTAGTACCAGTGATAGGGCGGGACGATCAGCATCGAGTACGCCACGTAGTGCACGGCCCCGGCGAGCAGCAGCACCGCGAACGGGCGCAGCCGGCTCCACGAGGGTCCCCGCCGTATCGCGAGGGCGAGCCAGACGAGGCCGGCGAGCGCGCCGAGCGCTACCGGAAGGAAGGAGAGCACCGTGGCCTTCGGGAAGGCCTGCAGATAGAGCAGCGGTCCGTTGCCGAAGCCCCACATGCCCCATGTGCCCTGGTTGGTCTTGATGATCAGCGTGTCCGGGACGGCCGAGCCGAGCAGGAACCAGCTGAGCACATACCACGGCAGCGCCACCGCGATCGTGGCGAGCACGGTGCGGCCGAGTCCCCGCCAGAACCGGGGACGTACCAGCACGAGCACCGCGCCGAGCACCAGCAGGTCCAGCCGGATCAACGAGAGCAGGCCGAGCGCGGCACCGAGTGCGAGCGGTTTGTGCCGCAGCACGAACACCAGCGCCCAGGCGAGCACCGCGGCACCGAGCGAGACCTCCATGCCGAGCGCGGACAGCAGCAGCGGGTTCACCGTGAGCAGCAGGATGGCCAGCGGGGCGAACCGCTCCGGCAGCCCGGCGTGCCTGCCGGCCGTACGCAGCGCCAGGGCGAGGGTGACCTGGGTGATCACGAACAGCGCTCCCGCCGCGACCACGGCGTTGCGGAACACGAAGGTCAGGGCCGCGAGCAGCAGGACGTTCAGCGGGGACGTCGCCGAGTTGGCGACACTGTCCTGGATCAGCCCCCAGTGCCCGTGAAAGGCGATGTTCCTGGCGTAGGACAGGGTGATGTAGGTGTCGTCGATCAGGGTCGGCTCGGCGACGGCGAAGACCACCGCGGACAGGACCGCCACGGCCACCGGCAGCCACCAGTTGCGCAGGATTCCCGGTCTCCATCGCGCGCTTGTTCGCGCGCCATCGCTGGTCAGCGTCTCGACCATCGGTATTTTCCCCTCGCCATGTGTCCCGTCGGTGGCGGCGAACCCCGACGTTCGCACATCCCGTGCCCTGCCAGCCGGGCAGTCTAGCGTGCCTGGTCACGCACGACTCGGCGCAGTTTCGGCACCCGTTCGGCGAGTCCACGTTCTACCCCATGTGTAGTCGGATGATAGTAATCCACACCGACCAGTTCATCAGGGGGATACTGCTGGGCGAGCACACCGTCCGGCGTGTCGTGCGGATATCGGTAGCCCTGACCGTGTCCGAGGCTGCCCGCGCCCGAGTAGTGCCCGTCCCGCAGATGGGCGGGCACCATCCCGGCCTTTCCCGCGCGCACATCGGCGAGCGCCGCGTCGATGGCGGTGATGGTGGCGTTCGACTTCGGCGCCGTGGCCAGATGGACGGCGGCCTCGGCGAGCGCGAGCCGTCCCTCCGGCATACCGATGAACGCGACCGCGTGCGCCGCGGCCACCGCCGACTGCAGCGCCGTCGGATCCGCCATGCCTATGTCCTCGGAGGCGTGCACCACCAGCCGGCGCGCGATGAACCGCGGATCCTCCCCCGCCTCGATCATCCGCGCGAGGTAGTGCATCGTGGCGTCCACATCCGAGCCCCGGATGGACTTGATGAACGCGCTGATCACATCGTAGTGCTGGTCGCCGTCCCGGTCGTAGCGCAGCGCGGCCTTGTCCACGGTGGACTCGACCGTGGACAGCTCGATCGCCTCGGCACCGAGCGCGGAGGCCGCGTCGGCGGCCGCCTCGAGCGCGGTCAGTGCCCTGCGCGCGTCTCCCGAGGCGAGCCGCACCAGGTGTTCGAGTGCTTCCTCGGTGATCCGCAACGCGCCCCCGAGCCCACGCTCCTCGGTGCGCGCACGTTCGAGCAGGTCGGACACATCCGCATCGGTGAGCGAATGCAGCTGCAACACCAGGGAGCGCGACAGCAGCGGCGAGACCACCGAGAAGAACGGGTTCTCGGTGGTCGCGGCGACCAGTAGCACCACTCGGTCCTCCACCGCGCCGAGCAGCGCGTCCTGCTGGGTCTTGGAGAAGCGGTGCACCTCGTCGATGAACAGCACCGTCGACTCTCCACTGCGACCGAGCCGGTTCTTCGCCTCGGCGATCACCGCACGCACTTCCTTCACCCCGGCCGAAAGGGCGGAGAGTGCCACGAACCGGCGGTTGGTCGCGGTGGACACGAGATTGGCGAGCGTGGTCTTGCCGGTGCCCGGCGGACCGTAAAGCAGCACCGAGGCGGCCGATCCGCCCTCGACGAGCCTGCGCAACGGGGCACCCTTGCCGAGCAGATGCTCCTGGCCGAGTACCTCCTCGAGCGTTCGCGGGCGCATCCGCACCGCGAGCGGCGCGTTCCCGGCCAGCTTCTCCTCCGCGGCCTCCTCGGCCTGCGCCGCGAACAGGCCACCGTCGAACAGATCGTCACTCACACCCCGATGCTATGCGGCGAGGACGACACGACCCACATCGCTTGCTTAGTGTCGGAGACACTAGTAGCCTAGACACTATGCAGCGCTCAGGTCTCGCTCTCGCCGTTCTCGCCCTCCTCTTCGAGCGGCCGATGCACCCGTATCTCATGCAGCGGCACATCAAGGAGCGGGGCAAGGACCTCGTGGTCAACGTCGGCCAGCGTTCGCAGCTGTACAAGACGATCGACCGCCTGCAGGCCGAGATGCTGATCAAGGTGGCCAAAGTGGAGCGCAGTACGGCCGGTCAGGAACGGACCCTGTACGAGATCACCGATGAAGGCCGCAAGGTCACCGTCACCTGGACCTACGACATGCTCGCGAGCCCGCGCCGGGACTTCCCCGAGTTCACCGCGGGGCTGGCCTATCTGCCCGTGCTCACCACGGACCAGACGATCGGCGCGCTCGAGAAGCGGCTGTCCGCGGTCCGCGCGGAGGCAGGCGAACTGGAAAAGGGCATGGCCGAGGCCGATTTCCTGCCCCGCCTGTTCGTCATCGAGAGCGAATACATGCTCGCTCATCTGCGCACCGATATCGAATGGATCGAAGCCCTGCTCGCCGAACTGCGGGCGGGCACGTTCACCTGGGATCTCGCCCAGCTCGAGGACTGGGCGAAGGAAGCCTTCCCCGAAGCGTTCGGGAAGGAGGCACCCGAGGGCTAGCCTGCCGGATTCCCTCTTCCGCCCGTTTCCCGACGGGATGTCTTTTTTCTCTCCCGGAATCGGTCGCACGCCGTCCCCGGGAATCCACCTGATTCGAAACGCCGAATTTGGAACACCGAATTTGGAACGGAGTACACCTATGCCCGAAAACACCCAGCCCGTGCTCGTCATCGGCGGCGGCACCGGAGGACTCGCCCTCGCCCACGGCCTGCGCCAGGCCGGAATCCCGGTCCAGGTCTATGAACGCGACCGGCACCGCACCGGGGGCCTGCAGGGCTTCCGGGTCGGCATCTCCCCCAACGGCGTCCGCGCGCTGCGCGACTGCCTGCCCCCGGAACTGTTCGACACCTTCATCGCGACCACCGCGAAAGAATACCGCTACTACACCAACATGACCGAGCAGCTGCACCCGCTGCTGACGATCTCCATGGACGAACTCAACGGACCGGGTACCGACGAGGTGATCCGGGACTACTCGGTGAGCCGGATGACGCTGCGCCAGGTACTGCTGACCGGGCTCGAGGACATCGTGCACTTCGACAAGAAGTTCAGCCACTACACCGAGGACGGCGATACGGTCACCGCACACTTCGAGGACGGCAGCAGTGCCAGCGGCGGGCTGCTCGTCGGGGCCGACGGGGCGAACTCCCGCGTCCGCAAGCAGCTGCTGCCGCACGCCGAGCACCACGACACCGGCCTGATCGCGATCGGCGGGAAGCTGGCCATCACACCGGAGAACAACCACCTGCTGCCCGGCACCTCGCGCCAGGGCATGTCGATCATCACCGACCGCCGGGGCACCTTCGGGATCCTGCACGTGATGGAGTTCCCCTGGCAGGACGACCGGGAGATCAAGCACGGCATCGGCTCCTCCGATGCCGAACTGCTCAGGGACTGGCCCGGGCTGCGGTTCGACAACACCACCGACTACTTCTCCTGGGGTGTCTCGGTACCCTCCCGGCTCGCGCCGCGCGATGTGTTCCAGCTTTCCGGGGAGGCGCTGCAGAAATACGTGGTCACCGAGCTCATCCACGACTGGCACCCGAATCTGCGCGCACTGGTCCGTGATTCCGATCCGGGCGCGTCCTTCGCGCTCACCGTGCGCACCTCGGAACCGGTCGAGGCGTGGCGGCCGAGCCGGATCACCGTGCTCGGCGACGCGGCGCACACCATGACTCCGGGTCGTGGCGCGGGCGCGAACACCGCGCTGCGTGATTCCCAGGTGCTGCGCGACCGGCTCGTGGACCACCGGGACGGCACCAGGGATCTGGTCGGCGCGGTCGGCGCGTACGAGTCCGCGATGCGCGAGTACAGCGCGGTGGCGGTGCGCGAATCGCTGGAGAACATGAAGGATTACGAGCTGGACCGCAAACCGGTACGGCGGGCCCTGTTCACCGCGGGAATGCGGGCCGGGATGCGGTTGACCGGCAAGGTGCCGGCAATGAAGCGGCGCATGGTCGACTCGATGCAGCGCACCCGTGACTCCGAGCGTGCGGGATAACGGGTATGGCCTAGAGTCGTCGCGTGTTTGCCCGCCGTTTCGAATCGCTCACCGACCGGTTCTTCGCGGCGGACCACGGCCTGCTGCGGCTGCGGTTCGCGGCCCGCGCGGTGGTCACCGTCGGGCTCGCCGTGCTCGTGCAGTACCTGCTCGGTTTCCCGCTTCCGGTGCTGCTGCTCGGCGCGATCGGCAGCATGATGTGCTCGACGACGCTGCGCACGGGCACCCCGTGGCAGCGCGGGGTGAACATCCTGTTGTTCGCCCCGGTCATGATCGCCTCGCTGAGCCTGTCCACGCTGCTGGCCCCGCACCGGGTGTTCGGCGATATCGCGTTCGTCGTGGTCATGTTTCTCGCGGTCTACGTACGCCGGTTCGATCAGCTGGGGCTGAGTCTCGGTATGGGCGCCTTCATCGCCTACTTCTTCGCGACCTTCCTCAAGGCTTCGCCGCAGATGCTGCCCGCGATGTACCTCGCGATCTGCATCGGCGCGGCGAGCTGCGCGATCTCCGCACTGTTGATCTTCCGGGAGAACCCGCAGAGCCTGTTGCACCGGGCGACGGTCTCGGTGCGGGCACAGGTGGCGCGGCTGATCGAGGAACTGGCGCACGTGCTCGAATCCGGTGAGGTTCCGCAGAGCGATACGCTGCCGCCCCGGATCGCCCGGCAGACCGCGCGCATGCACGAGACCACGCTGCAGATCGAGGACCATGCCCAGCTGATCGGGCTCAGCCCGCGCTGGCAGCGCTATCTGGTGGACAGCGAACTCGCCGCCGACCGGCTCGCCCGCACCATCGTGCGTGCCCTCTGCGGTGAGCTCAGCGCCGAGACGCGGGCCACCCTGGTCGAGGATCTGCGCGGGCTGCACCGCTTCGTGGACCGGGATCCGCGCGCGGCACTCGAAGTGGACACCGACGCCCTGCTCGCCCGGATCGCCCGCTACGACATCCGCGGGGACCCGAGCCTGCTGCCGTCCGCACCGGACCAGCACACCCTGCTGGTGCACCGGGCGATCCGGGAGTTCCTGCTCTCGGTCGTGCAACTGCGCAGGCTCACGGTGCGCACCGAGGAATCGGCGGCCAAGGAACGGGACACCGAGGGAGAGCCCGACGAGGCGGACACCGAGCAGCCGGGACCGCGGCTGATGGACAGCACCCGCAGCGCCATCCAGGCCGCGCTCGGCGGGGCGCTGGCCATCATCGGCGGCGAATTCCTCTCCGAGCAGCGCTGGTACTGGGCGGTGATCGCGGGCTTCGTGGTGTTCGGCGGCACCACTTCCCGCGGGGACCTGTTCGTCAAGGGCTGGCGGCGGGTGTGGGGCACACTCGCCGGGATCATCATCGGGACCGTACTGGGCACCGCACTGCACGGCGACCAGATCGTCAACCTGGTCGTGCTGCTGGTCTGCATCTTCCTCGCGTTCTACTCGATCCGGGTGTCCTACGGGATGATGACCTTCTTCATCACGGTCATGCTCGGGATGCTCTACGACATCCTGGGCACCTTCTCCGGCAGCGTGCTGCTGCTGCGCCTGGCCGAAACGGCCATCGGTGTGCTGGCCGCTGGCATCGCGGCGACGATCGTGCTGCCCAAACGCACCCGGACCACGGCGGTCGCCGCACTGCACGACTACTTCGAGGCCCTTTCCGGGCAGCTGCGCGACGCCGAACGGCTGCTCGTCTACCGCGAGCACACCGACCTGATCGCCAGCACCCGCGAGGTGGACCGGGCCGCGGGCACCGCGCGCACCGCGATCCTGCCGATGACCCATCCGATGAGTCCCGCCCGGCTCCGGCGCGGTCAGGCCACCCGGTTGAGCACACTGGTGGAGGAATCCGCGCTCGCCGCCCGGAACCTGGCCCGGGCCGCGGACCCCGGGGCGCTCGCCGGGCTCCCCGCGGGCATCCGGGCGCTGCACCGGCTGATCGCCAACACCACGGCCCTGGCCGAGGCCACCGGTTCACGGCGCACGGTGGCGAAACTGACCAGCGGGCCCACGCTCGCCCCGACCGTGGATGTGCGGGCGCTGGCCGCCATCAACAACGAGGGGGTCGCCGAACGGCTTTCGGTGCTGCATCTGCGCCGCACCGTGAACACGATCGACCGGCTGGACAAGGTGCTGCTCGGCATGGCCCCGCCGCTCGAGCAGACCGTGACCGTGCCCTCCGATCAGGATCACCGCGCGGACGAGCACCCGGCCAGCCGCTGCTGAGTGGGTCGGTTTTCGGCGTTGCTCAGTATTCGGCGTTGCGCAGCGCCGCGATCCGTGGTGCCCGCGAGGAGTGGCTGTCCAGCGGATTCCAGGAATGGTCACCGAGTTCTTCCCGGATGAACGCCTCGGTCCCGGCGATCACCGCACGCAGCGCCTCGTCCTCGGGCACGAAGCTCTGCGCGGCGATCTCCTGGCGTTCCGGGTCGAACTGCCAGAACCCGACCACGGTCCCCCGGTCCACGATGACGTGGTCGGCGAAATCGGTCAGCGCGCCGAGGGTCTTCCCGCGTTCGTGCGGCACCACCCGTTCCCGGTCCGCGGGCTCGATCAGCGCCCCGATATCGCGGCGGAGCAGGAAAAGACCGTCCAGCGCGTGCACCAGGCGGTAGTCCGGCCGGTCCGGGGCGACGTATTCAGCGAACTCGGCGGCGGCCGCGGGCAGGGCGAGCAGACCGTCGTCCAGTTCGACGAGACCGAGCTCGGCGATCGCGGCTTTGGCCGCTTTCGCGGTGAATCCGGTGAACCAGCGCAGGTGCGCCAGGCTGGCGGCACCGGCCCATTCGAAATAGCGCCGTGCCAGTTCGGTGCGTGCCTGCTCCGCATCGCCCGGCCAGTGCGGCGGGTTTTCCCACCTGGCATAGGCGAACCGCTGCCGGTCCAGCCGCCCGTCCTGCGGGATGCGGCGGATCGCGCCGCGCGACTGCAGCACACCGAGCGCCGCGGGCAGGGTGGTGCTCTGCCCGCGTTTGCGGCCTTCCTCGCCGAGTCCACGGACCGCCTCACCGAGCCGGTCCCGCAGCTGCTTCGGAGTCAGCGGTTCGGTGAGCGCTTCGCGGACCGCCCCGCCGAGTTCCTCGATCTCCGCGCGGGGCACGCCGAGCTTGTCCAGCACCTTCAGCTCGGCCTCCGGGGCACCCACACCGGCCTGCAGCGCAAGCGCATAGTCCCGTTCGGGAACCACATAGGTGCAGCCGCGGGCACTGGGCAGTTCGTGGATCGCCAGCCGGGCAAGGGCCGCATCGGCGACCGGGCGCGAACAGCCGGAGCGCGCGTGCAGGGTCAGGTACGGATTCGAGCCGCCGACCGAACGGGCCCAGCCGGTCGAGGCGAGAACCTCCTCGGGTGCCGTGCAGGACAGCGAGCCGTCCAGTCCCTGACGCGCCCACCACCAGGCACGCAGCAGGGTGTTCATCGACCGAGCAGGCGGCGGAGCGCGCCGAGCACGAGTTCCGCCCGCGCGATCCGGGCATTGTGCCCCATCAGGCCGATGCGCCACACCGTGCTCGCGTACGCACCCGCGCCCGCGCCGATCTCGATGCCGTACTCCTCCAGCAGCCGGCCGCGCACCTGGGCCGAGTCGACGCCCTCCGGGACCCGCACCGTGGTCAGTTCCGGGAGCCGGGATCCCTTCGCGGCGAACAGTTCGAGCCCTATCGCCTCGAGCCCGTCCTGCAGGTAGGCCCCGGCCTCCGCGTGCCGTGCCTGGACCGCATCGAGTCCCTCCTCGAGCACCCGGCCGAGTCCCGCGTGCAGCGAAGCGATCATCGCGACCGGGGCGGTGTGGTGATAGGTCCGCCCGCCGGACTGACCGTCCACATAGGACCCGATCATGCCGAGGTCCAGGTACCAGGTCGGCGGCTGCTCCACCCGCGCGGCCCAGGCCTTCTCGGAGACCGTGAACGGGGCGAGACCGGGCGCCACACCGACGCATTTCTGGGTGCCCGAGTAGCCGATGTCGATACCCCAGTCATCGGCCCGCACGTCGATTCCGGCCAGCGAGGTCACGCAGTCGGCGAGCAGCAGGGTCTCCGGGAACCGTGCCGCGATCCCCCGCCCGAGCGCGCCGATGTCCGACTCCACCCCGGTGGAGGTCTCGGCGTGCACGGCCGCGATGATCCGCGGGGACGGGTGTGCGTCCAGCACCCGCTCCGGGTCCACCGGCTGCCCCCACTCGTGCTCGACCGCGATCACGTTCGCCCCGTACCGGGCCGCCACATCGGTCATCCGCTGACCGAACAGGCCGTTCACCGCGACCACGACCGGATCACCCGGGCGCACGAAGTTCGCGAACGCCGCCTCCATCCCGATCGAGCCGGTTCCGGACAGCGGCAGGGTCCGGCGGTTTCCGGTACCCCACACCGTCCGCAGTCGCTCGCAGGTCTCGTCGAGCAGCCGCAGGAACGCGGGATCGAGATGCCCGAGGATGGGCGCGGCGAGCGCCGTGGTCGCCTCCGGGTAGGGATTGCACGGACCGGGACCGAGAAGAGCGCGATCTACCAACGACATGCGCCCACCCTAACGCCGCGCCCGCCGGGCCGCGGGTTCAGCGCACCGGAGTCGGAGCGCGCTGGGTCAGCTCGGTGACCGCGTGCTCCACGACCGTGATCAGCGCCTGCTTGACCGACTTCCGGTTACGCGCATCACAGGGCACGATCGGACGCCGTTCATCGATCACCATGGCCTCGCGAATGTCGTCCACCTCGTGCCGGAGCACACCGTCGAAGCAGTTCACGGCCACGATGTAGGGCAGGCCCCGCTCCTCGAAGAAGTCCAGCGCGGCGAACGAGTCCGCGAGCCGCCGCGTGTCCACGAGCACGATCGCCCCGATGGCGCCGCGCACGAGGTCGTCCCACATGAACCAGAACCGGTGCTGACCGGGTGTGCCGAACAGATAGAGGATCAGATTGTCCTCGAGGGTGATTCTGCCGAAGTCCATGGCGACAGTGGTCGTCGCCTTGTTCGGCGTCGCGGAGAGGTCGTCGGTCCCGCTCGACGCGGTGGTCATCATCGCCTCGGTGGTCAGCGGGACGATCTCGGAGACCGCGCCGACGAACGTCGTCTTACCGGCGCCGAATCCCCCGGCGACGACGATTTTCGCCGAGGTAAGCGACTGCGAGCCCGCTGCGGGTTCCCTAGAGTCGACGGAGTCCACGCAACACCCTTTCCATCAACACCAGATGCGCGGCCATATCGTCGTCCGCGACCGTCTGGTGCACCTTGATCAAGCCGAGCTCGGCCATATCGGACAGCAGTACCCTCGCGACACCGAGCGGTACCGAGAGCTTCGCGGCCACCTCGGCGACCGAATGCGGATGACGGCACAGTTCGGCGATCGACTGGTGCTCCAGTCCCATGCTTTTCGCGGAACCATAGCGGGCCGCCGTGGAGACCATGGTCTCGAGTTCGAGAGGCACCTTCGATTCGGTGCGCCCCTGGGTCCACGCATAGGGCCGTACCAGCGAGACCGATTCCTCCGGGTCCTCGGATTCCTCGAGTGCCCGCTCCGCCGTCGCCGCCGGGGAGCGGAACAGGGCATCCGAGCCCGCTCGCGGTTCCGGTGGGGTCCCCGAGGTACCGGACACCGGTGGCCCCTCGGCCTCCGCTTGAGTTTCCCTGTCGGTGTCACTCATGGTGCCCTCACACGGCTTGGCGAGTCATGTCGTGCGCCGAACCCTGCAGTTCGGCGCGCAGTTCCGGGGTCAGCATCTGCCCGACCCGGTCCACGAGCAGCGTCATCTCGTAGGCGACCTGCCCGATGTCGCAGCTCGGTGCGGCGAGCACCGCGAGACAGGATCCGTCCGAGATGGCCATCAGCAGCATCACGCCGCGCTCCATCTCCACCACGGTCTCGCGCACCACGCCCGCCTCGAAGCAGCGTGCCGCTCCCTGGGTGAGGCTCATCAGTCCGGAGGCCACGGCGGAGAGCTGGTCCGCACGGTCGGCGGGCAGCCGGGCCGACGCGGTGAGCAGCAACCCGTCCGCGGAGACGACGACGGCGTGTGCCACGCCCGGCACGCGGTCGGCGAAGTCGGTGACCAACCAGCCGAACCGGTCCTGTGTCGACTGCCCTTCACTCATGCCCACTCCTCACTTCGAACTGCGCATCCGTCATTCGTTCTCCCACTGATAGGCATGCTGGTCCTCGTCCAGCTCCCGTTCCGGGATACCGACACTGCGGCGCCCTTCCGAGAGGCCACGCTGGAAACTCGCCAGCCTGCTGCGCACCCCGTTCGCGTCCGGCGGCTCCATGGCCTCCGGCCTCCCATTCGGGGTCTGACTCCCCGGCACGAGCTGCGCTTTCGGCCTCCGCCTCGGCAGCCCTGCCTCGGTGAACGACTCCGCGTCCGTGCCGCCGGGTGCGGCCGTAACGGTGCCGTTCGGTGATTGTTCGCCATCCGGGTCGAACGCCCACGAGCTCGTAGTGTCCTCGGTCGGTTGCGGCGCCACCTGCTCGGGGGTGAACAGCTCGGTGTCCGCGCTCGCCCGCTGTACGGGTGGTTGCTCGTCCCCGACACTGTGCCTGCCCTGGCGCAGTCCGCGCTGGAAGCTCGCCAGCCGCGAACGGACGGAGTCCGCGCTGCGATGTTTGGCTCCCTGCGTCGCCGGTCGCGGCTCCGCTCGTTCGGTGACCTCGGTGTCCTGGGTGCCCTCGGTGGTACCGGTCCGGTCCGGAACGCTGCCCGGGAGCAGCCGGGCCCTCGGGGTCCGCTTCGGCAGGCCCGCCTCGGTGAAGGTGTCCTGCCGGACCTCGGCGACCTCTTCCACCGCCTGCCATCCGGCGTCCGCGGCGAACCGCCACCGTTCGGTCTCCGAACCACCGAGCACCGCGGCGTCGTGGTCGGTGGGAGTCTCATCCGCTGCCTGGCGGGTCGCCTGTTCCGGTTCCTCGGTGTCGGGCGCTGCGGCCCCGGCCGGAGTGGCGATCGGATCGGCGGCCACCCCGGGATCCGAGAACCAGACCGAGAGCATCGAGTCGAAGATCGGCGTGCGTTCCGGCGGCTGTTTCGGCGTCCTGCGCGGCAATCCGTTCGCCGAGGCACCCGCGGCCTGCGGGGCCGGTGCCTGCTCCGATGGTTCGGGTGCGGGCGGCTGCTTGGCCCGCGGCGGTGGTTCCGTACGCGGGCGCCGCGGCGGGGTGGCCGGTTCCCGGCCGCCGTAGGGCTTCGCCGGGCGCGGAAGCACGGTCTCCACCGTGTCATCGGTGTCCGCGCGGGTCCGGCCCGCCGAACGGGTGTGTTCGGCGCCGAGCCCGCCGTCCGGGACCGCGACGCCGGCGAGCAGGGTGCGCGGGATCCGGATGCCCGCTAGCAGGCCGCTTTCCTCGCCCGCCCGCAACGCCACGTGCACGCCCTGCCGGTGCGCCAGCCTGCCGACCACGAACAGGCCCATCCGCCGTGAAGCCGGGACTTCCTCGGCCTCCGCGGCGGCCAGCCGCTCGTTGGCCGCGGCCAGTTCCTCCGGCCGCATACCGATACCGGCATCGCTGACCTCGATGAGCACCGAGTCGTCCGTGGCGAGTGAGGTGCTCACGGTGACCGTGGTGTCCGGCGCGGAGAACGCGGTGGCGTTGTCCAGCAGTTCGGCGACCAGCCGGACGAGGTCCCCTGCCGTGTAACCGAGCACGGTCGCGGCGGGCGGGGGCGCGAGCACCACCCTGCGGTACTGCTCGATCTCCGAGACCGCCGCACGCAACAGGTCCTCGAGGGAAACCGGCTGCTGCGCGGACGCCCTGTTCGGTTCGGCCCCGGAGAGCACCATCAGGTTCTCGTTGTTACGCCGCATCCGGGTAGCGAGGTGGTCGAGCGCGAACAGGGTGCCGAGGTGGTCCGGGTCCTCTTCGTCACGCTCCAGTTGCTCGATCAGCCGGAGCTGGCGCTGTACCAGGGTCTGGCTGCGCCGGGACAGATTGACGAACACCGTTCCGTAATTCGTGCGCAGGCTTGCCTGTGCCGCGGCCAGGTTGCGGGCTTCCCCGTGCACCGCGTCGAACGAGCGCGCCAGATCGTCCAGCTCCGCGCCGGCACCGGCGGGCAGCGGCTCGATCTCGGTGCTCACCGGCTTGCCTTCGCGCAGTTCGGCCAGCGCGGTCGGCAGGCTACGCCTGGCGATCTCGCGCGCCTTGCGCCGCAGCTGCCGCACCGCCCGGACCAGGCTCCGTCCGGCGAACGCCGCGACCGCCGCGGAGGCGAGCACGGCGAGCAGTACGAGCAGCCCGGTGACGATCGCCGCGGTACGGGCCGCATCGTGCAGCGCGTTCGCCTGCGCGGTGAGTTCGCCCTCGACGCTCTCGGTCACCCCGCGCAGCTGTCCGGCGACGGCTGCCGAGGACGCCGACCAGTCCGCCGCGCTGACCTTGATGCGTCCCGGTTTGAACGCCTCGGTCACCAGGGCGGCGTGCCGGTCCAGGTCGGTCTTCTTCAGGTTCGCGTTCAGCTTGGCGACATCCGACTCGGTGCCCACCGCGCGGAACCGTTCGAGCGCCGCGTCCATCCGGACACCCGCATCGCGTACCGTCACCGACTCCGGCTGGGTGAGCTGGCCGCGCGCGATCCCGGAGAACAGCACGGCTTCCTGATCGGACAGCTCCTCGCGGGCCTCGTCGAGGCTGGTCACCGAGGTGGCCCTGGTGGTGAGCCCGCCGTCCCGCGAAGCGCCGGCCACCGCGCGTTCGAAGCCGAGCAGCGAGTCGATCAGCCCCGTGTACTCGGTGATTCCCGCGCCACCGCCGCGCGCCGCGGAGGACCGGATCGTGCCGAGCGCTGCCAGTCCCTTGTCGGTGCGCTGCCAGGCGTCCTTCGCCGGTCCGTCGGGCAGTTCGGTGTCCGCGACCGAGGAGCGCAGCGCACCGATCGCATCGTCGACCGTGCGCGGGGCCTGACCGCGCGGTCCGCCGGCCGCCGCCCTTCGTTCCACCTGGACGGCGGTGATCACGGTGTTCACCTGCTTGCCGAGGCCGACGAGGCCGGCGTCGGTCGCGCGCTGCGCGGAGCTGCCGAGCCGTCCGGCGAAGAGCACCGCACCCACGACGATGAGCAGGACCAGCGGGACGAGGGCGAGCAGCGCAAGACGCGTGGCGAGGCCGAACCGGTTGGGCCTCGCGTTCTGGGCCGTCGCGGAATCCGAAGTCGAGTTGGTCACGCGCGCCCGCTCCGATCGCGCCGATCCGTCTGCCACGCCGGTTCTACCTCCGGAAACCGAAAGCCCCGCACGGTGCACCGGCCCCGTTCGTTGCCGGGTACCCCGAAGGTCATCGGCAGCCTCCTGTCCATGCCATGGCGGTCGGTCGCTATTGCGCACCCGCCCGCACGAGGACGAACGGGCCCGCAACTCTGTTCTGCTATCCGATATCGGCCGCGAGCGCTCCGAACTTGAACATGAACCCGCAAGCCAGCACCATTCTTTCCATCAACCGCGCCAGGAGGCCGTTGACCATAACAGGCTCGTAAACTTCGCTACAGCACCATATGCGATGCAGAATTGCGTTTCGGGACGGCACCGCAACGTGGGCGGTATTTCACCCATTCGCGTGACCTATTCCGGTGAACACTGTGTCCCCGCGGTTACCGTCCGCCAGCTCAACCCCCGGATGCTGTCACCCTCACGGCGATGTGGCGCCAGCACTGCCTGCGAGCTGCACCGAACCGTGTGAATGTGCCCCATCATCCGATCAGGTGTATCCAAACACACACGGCGAGCGCATTGCCCCCTATCGAGTGACACCTCGCACCCTCAAGTCAGAATTTTCCCACTGAGGCATCGAGTTCGCCAGAGAATTGGCAAGGGCATCTATTGCGCGACAAAAGGGTCTTCAATGCCGCCACGGCAACCGCAAACCGCATTGTCGTTACAAGAATTACAAGCCTATTCCGGGATCATTATAGCCCAATAATACGGATTCTCCGGAATCTTTTTCCGTCCTCGCCCACCCCTTTTCCCGAGCGGGCGCATCCGGTTTTCCCAACTCACCGGCGTGGCACAGTCGTTCAATCGAGTTGGCCCGGCACCGCCTCGGCGCACCGGGCGCCGGGTTCGGCAATACGAAAATGCTCCGCCGATTCGGCCCGACTGCGTGCCCTCGAAACGGTGCTACCGACTATCCATGGTCGGCAACATGCAGGGCGCACAGTTCGCAATCCGGCGAACCGGCCGGAGTTCTGTCAACCGTCAATACTACGCACGGTAGACGTCGGCCCTATCGAAAGGCCGGATAGGACGCCAGTGTCAATTCGCCCTCGAAGCGGTCGGCGAGCCCATCGACCACTGCCGATGCATAGTCATACAGCCAGTAGCGCTCGAGACGCTCCGCGTCCTCAGCCAGCCGTTGCCACCGTGCGTACAGGGCAGCGGCGCGCTTCGGCGAGGGCAGATAGTCGTCGATCCGGGCATTGCGCTCCGCAGCGCGCGGCAGGAACCACCACGTGGACAGCTGCACCCAGAACAGCTGAGCATCGAGCAGCTGCGGCTCGAGCACCTCGTCGTCGGCGAACTCCGGCCACATCCCGGTCACCTCGGCCCGCCAGGCCGCGAGCATGGCCTCGCTCATCCCGCGAGGCAGATCGAAGGCGCACCAACAGGAGGGGAAAGGCACCCGCAGGTACGCCGCGTCGAGCAGCACTTCCCGTACCCGGCCGCCCTCGAAGTCCAGGAACCGGGCGCCCTTGCTGGTGATCATGTTGTTGTCCGGGCAGAGATCGTCCGGGCTGAACGCGCGATGCTTGGATCCCTCGAGCAGCCAGGCCACCTGCTCGGGCACGGTGGTGCCCGCCTGCGGCAGCTCGATGCCCAGTGCCTCGGTGAAGACCTCCGGCAGTTCGCGCGCGGCCCGCTGCCACTGCCGGGCGAGCGGGTCCGGCCCGCAGTCGGTCCCGATCCGGCGCACCAGCGCGTCGAAGTCGGCCTCGCGGCCCGCCGTGGTGGCGTGCAGCCTGCCGAGCGAACGAGCGAGGGTGAGCAGGGAGCGCTCGGCGGCCGTGGCATCCCTGCCGAGCAATTTGTCCGCCAGCGTCGGCGCGTGCCCGAGGTCCTCGAGCACCAGAACCCGCTCCCCCGCGTCGTGCGCGAACAGTTCCGGGCACATCCGCTCGTCCTCGGAGAGCGCGGTGAACAGCTGGTAGCTCACCGCCTCCCTGGCGAACGATTCGGCGGCTGTCGCGCCCGCGCTCGGCCCGTAGTGCTTCACCACCAGAGTCTTCGGCAGGGTGAAGGGCGTCTCCGCCACCCTGGCCCGCAGTACGGTGGAACGTTCGCTGCCACCGAGATCCTCCGGTTCGGCAAGACGCACCGCGGCGCCGAACCGCCCGGAAAGGACATTCTGTGCCGCGGTGACGGCAAGCTCGAGGGCTCGCTCGCCGGAACGGACGGTGTTCCCGTCCGTGCTCGCAACATCGGCTCGCGCGCCCATTCAGCCCCTGACCTGGCAAATCCGTTGCCCGGCAACGGTTTCCCTCTTTGCACCCATGAATTCAGCCGTTCTCGAGCCTACTCGCGCCGCACAAGTGACCGCCATAGTCTTAACCCTTGCTCAGCGGTCTCGTCATGGCCGCGCGGCGTCGTTTCCGCAGTAGCAGCACCGCCGTCGCGGCTACCACGATGCCGAGCAGATTGACCGCGAGCTGGCCGAGCGAACCGCCGAACCGGCCCCATTGACCGGTCACCGCCGCGATCACGGCATAGCCCACGGCCGGAATCGTGGTCACCGAGATGAACACGCCAACCAATGCCGCGGACTTCGCCGAGGTCATCGAGAGCATCCCGGCCGCGCCCGCGAGCAGCGCCACGATCAGCGAGAACGGGCCGACCTGGTAGATGAAGTCGACCTGGGCGGCGTGCATGACCTTCTCGATCGTGAACAGGCCGAACCATTCACCGAGCCAAGCACAGAAGCCGGTCACCGCCATCGCGAACGCGAAACCCGCGACGAGGGCGAGCAGTGCCCTGCGTACGAGATCCCAGCGTTTGCCGACGATGCCGACCGCGATCGCGGCCAGCGGGCCGAACTCCGGCCCCACGACCATGGCGCCGACGATGGTCACCGGTGAATCGGTCACGACACCGACCGCGGCCAGCATGCAGGCGAGCGTCACGAACGCCACGTAGGTCGCGGTCAGCCTGGACTCCTCGCCGGTCCGGGAGATCAGTTCCTCCCAGACCACTGCGTCCGCGCCCTCCCCCGGTGCGCGCTCTTCGGCTGCGTCGGCGGCATCGGACATCGCGGTGTCGATGTTCTCCAGGGTGATCCCGCCGCTGTGATCGACACCGAGATCGCAGAGCAGCGCGAGTACGTCGTCGGCCGACTCTCGCGCCACATCGGCCTCGACGAGGTCACCGGCGGGCCGCAGCGCCGCATCGGGAAGCCGGACGAGGTGCGCTACGCCGGCGTGGTCGTCCAGTACCCGGACGACCTGGTCGGAGTGTTCTCGCGGGCAGACCACGCGCAGGTGCAGCACGAGCGATCAGCCCTGGTTCGATCCGGTGCCTTCGGCGCCTTCCTTGCGTGGTTTGGCATCCACCCCGGCTTCTTTCCGCTGCGCGGCGGTGATCGGCGCGGGGGCCCCGGTGAGCGGGTCGTAGCCGCCACCGGACTTCGGGAAGGCGATCACCTCACGGAGCGAGGACTCACCGGCGAGTAGCATCGCGAGCCGGTCCCAGCCGAAGGCGACCCCACCGTGCGGCGGAGCGCCGAAGGACAGTGCGTCGAGTAGGAAGCCGAACTTCTCCCGGCTGTCCTCGGCCGGAACACCGAGGGTGTCGAACACCCGCTGCTGCACGTCCTGGCGGTGGATACGGATCGAACCGCCGCCGAGTTCGTTGCCATTGCAGACCAGGTCGTACGCGGAGGCCAGCGCGCTACCCGGATCGGTGTCGAAGCTTTCCACGTATTCCGGAGCGGGCGCGGTGAACGGGTGATGCTTCGCGGTCCACTGGCCACTGCCCACGGCGACATCCCCGGCCGCGTTGGCCTCTTCGATCGACTCGAACATCGGGAAGTCCACCACCCAGGCCAGCGACCAGGCGTCCTCGTCGATCAGCCCGCAGCGTTTGCCGATCTCCAGCCGCGCGGCACCGAGCAGGCCACGCGCCGAGTCCGGGTCACCGGCCGCGAAGAACACGCAGTCACCCGGGTTCGCCCCGGCAGCCTTCGCCAGTCCCTCCCGTTCGGAGTCGGAGAGGTTCTTCGCGACCGGCCCACCGAGGCTGCCGTCCTCGGCGAGGAGCACATAGGCGAGGCCCTTGTGCCCGCGCTGCTTGGCCCAGTCCTGCCAGGCATCGAGCTGCCTGCGCGGCTGGTCGGCGCCACCGGGCATGACCACGCAGCCGACGTAGGGCGCCTGGAACACCCGGAACGGGGTCTCGGTGAAGTATTCGGTGAGTTCGGTGAGCTCGGTGCCGAACCGCAGATCCGGCTTGTCCGAGCCGTACCGGTTCATCGCGTCCGCGTAAGTGATCCTGGGCAGCGGGCTCGGCAGGGTCACACCCAGCAGCTCCTGCCACAGCGCGGAGATCACCTTCTCGGACAGTTCGATCACATCCTCGGCGTCCACGAAGCTCATCTCGATGTCGAGCTGGGTGAACTCCGGCTGCCGGTCCGCGCGGAAGTCCTCGTCCCGGTAGCAGCGCGCGATCTGGTAGTACCGCTCCATGCCCGCGACCATCAGGAGCTGTTTGAACAGCTGCGGAGACTGCGGAAGCGCGTACCAGGAGCCTGGCCGCAGCCGCGCGGGAATCAGAAAGTCGCGCGCACCCTCCGGGGTGGAACGGGTCATGGTCGGGGTCTCGACCTCGACGAACCCGTTGTCGTGCAACACCTGCCTGGCGATCCGGTTCGTCTCGCTACGCAGCCGCATCGCCCGGGAGGGACGCTCACGGCGCAGATCGAGGTAGCGGTATCGCAGCCGCGCCTCCTCGCCCACGTCCACGTGTTCGTCCAGGGGGAACGGGAGCACGGCCGATTCGCTCAGCACCTCGAGCTCGTCCGCGGTGACCTCGATCGCGCCGGTCGGGATCTCCGGGTTCTCGTTGCCTTCCGGGCGCACCGCGATCTCGCCGCGCACCCGTACACAGAATTCCGCACGCAGCCGGTGCGCGCGCTCGGCCATCTCTCCTTCGCGGAAGACCACCTGGGCCACGCCGCTCGCATCGCGCAGATCGATGAAGATGACACCACCGTGATCGCGCCTGCGGGCCACCCAGCCGCTCAGGGTGACGGACTGCCCTGCCTGTTCGGCGCGGAGCGTCCCTGCCTCATGGGTGCGCATCACGGTGCTGCTCTCCTGTTCGTTTGCTCTTGCGACGCCGACGACCGGCCACGACGACCCCCGACGATGGAACCTGGTCAGGTTAACCAACCCACCCCTTCGCTGCTCAACCAGGTTTACGCGGAAGAGCCCTCACAACAGCCGCAGTTGCTCGCGTTCCGGCCGCAGCGGCGCTCCGCCGTCCGGAAGCTCGCCCTTCTCCGGCCACCGGGGCGCGCTCTCCCGGTCGAATCCGTGCTTCGCCAGCAGCGGGCGTACCCGGTCCCGCAGCTGCTGCCGGTACCGGGCGGTGACATAACTGCCCGCGCGATACAACTCACGGTACGCGTCGACCAGCCCTGGGTGGTGTTCGGCGAGCCAACGGGCGAACCATTCCCGGGAGCCCGGCCGCAGGTGCAGCGGGAACACCGTCGCGCTCGTCGCTCCGGCCTCAGCGACCGCGCAGAGTATCGCGTCGAGCCGCTCCGTGGAGTCGGTGAGCAGCGGAAGCACCGGAGCCACCAGCACGCCACAGGACAGCCCGGCGTCCCGGATCTTGCGGACGAGTTCGAGCCGGGCCGCCGGGCTCGGGGTACCGGGTTCCAAGTGCCGCTGGGTTTCCCGGTCCAGGAGGGCGATCGAGACCGAGAGGCCCACCTCGACCGCGCCTGCCGCCTCGGCCAGCAGCGGGAGATCCCTGGCCAGGACCGTGCCCTTGGTCAGGATGGACAACGGCGTCCCACTCTCGGCCAGCGCGGAGATGATCCCCGGCATGAGGCGATAGCGTCCCTCGGCCCGCTGATAGGGATCCGTGTTGGTGCCCATCGCGACGTGTTCTTGCCGCCAGCGGCCGGTGCGCAGGCCCGAACGCAGCTGACCGCGCAGCGCTTCGACGGCATTGACCTTGACCACCACTTGAGTGTCGAAGTCCTTCCCCGAATCGAATTCGAGGTACTCGTGCGTGCGGCGGGCGAAGCAGTAGGTACAGCCATGACTACAGCCCCGATACGGGTTAACGGTCCACCGGAACGGGAGCATGCCCTGCCCCCGGACACTGTTCAGCACCGTGCGCGCATGCACCTCGTGAAAGGTGATGCCGTCGAACTCCGGGATCCGCACGCTCCGCCGGAAACCGGGCATACCGTGCAGCGTCGGCTGCTCGACGGCCACCGCTTGACTGGCCCATCTCATAGTCTTATAGTCGAACACATGTTCGACGAATTTGCAAGAACTGCGACTTTGGGTAGCTCCGCGGATCACCCGGCTGAAGTACGCGGCCCCCGATCTCCGAGAGGGGGTTCTACCCGCGCACGAGCGCCGTAAGGTAGGCCCCGATCGGGGGCAAGCAGAAGGAGCCCGTACCGATGGCGACTGCATCGACGAACCGGACGGCACCCGGAGCCGCGACGAACGTGAGCACGAACGAAAGCTCGTCTCCGCGACGGCGCTCGGCTTCGGCACAGTCCTGGTCTCCGCCTCGGCTGCGCACCCTGCTGAACCCGCTCGCGATGGCCCGCGCGACCTGGTCGACGGCGAACACGGTGCTCGGTGCGGCCCGCGCATTACCCAGGATCGCCGGCTCACTCGAGCGGATCGGCTCCACCGAGACGCACCTGCGCGAGCTGACGAGGCTACGCACGACCCTGGACCGATTGGAAAAGCTCGGCTTGTTCCTCGCCGAGGAACTACCCGAGATCGGCCATCAGCTGGAAGCAGTGCATCGGCAGCTCGCGGAATCCGGCTCGGAGCACGAGGTGACCGAACGTCTCGAGTACACCGAGCGGCAGCTGCGGGATGCGATCGGCTCGATGCGGACGCTCACCGATTCCCTGCGCACCGCACAGGACCAGTCGGCGCGGCGAGTGGCCGGTGAGCAGCACGCGGTGGGCCGGCCGAATTCGCGCTGACCGCATACCTCGGCACGAACCTCAGCCGAGCTCCGACACGAAGCGCACCAGGACCTTGGTGTCGATGTGCCGGGGACGTACTCCGCCACCGGACATCATGGCCAGCTGATGCAACGGTCGTTCGGGGGCACCCGAGCCACGTGCCTCTGCCCGCAGCTGGGCGACCAAGAGCTGCGAGTACACCAGACCGGAGCTGTGCTCAGCGTTCGCGAACACATCCGCGAGGCGGCGAAGCGCGAGGATGCCGAGTTCGGCGCCGGCGGGTCCCGAATAGGCGGCCAGCGCGATGTTGATCGCCTTGTTGCCCGGTGGGCCAGCCACGGTGATGCCGACGGTGCGTTTGCCGCGCAGATCGGCGACCAGGATCTCCATTCGGCCGACCCGCATCAGGTCGACCCCGCGGACCCGGAAACCACGCTGGCGGATGGTCGTCCCCTCCAGCCAGGTGCGCTTGCGCCGTTCCGCGAGGCCCATGAGGATCAGCGGGACGCCGACCAGCACGGCCGCGATCAGGCCGGTGAGCCGCCCGAACGCCAGGCCGAGTACCCCGCCGAGCGCTGCGGCGAACACGACGCCCCCGATCACCACGTACAGGCCGGTGCGCTTGGCGACCGCCTCGCTTGCGAGATCCAGGGGAACCGGCTCGGACCGCTCCCCTGCCTGCTCAGCCGCCATCGAGGGCTCGCAGTACCTCCTCGACGGCGGAGTCGAGGCCGACGGTGGACTGCTCGCTGCTCGTGAGGTCCTTCAGGGCGGCGGTCCCCGACTCGAGGTCCCGGTCCCCGAGCACGAGCGCGAGCTGGGCGCCCGAGCGGTCCGCCGCCTTCATCGCGCCCTTGAGGCCGCGGTCGCCGTATGCCATGTCGACACGCGTACCCGCGGCGCGCAGCCGGCCCGCGATGGACACGAGCCGACGCTTCGCCTCCGCGCCGATCGGCACGCAGTACACCTCGCAGCGCGCGGTTTCGCCGATCGGGATCCCTTCCACCTCGGCGGCGAGCAGGGTGCGGTCCACGCCGAGCCCGAAACCGATGCCACCGAGCTCCTGGCCACCGAGTTCGGCCATCAGCCCGTCGTAGCGGCCGCCGCCACCGATACCCGACTGCGCGCCGAGCCCGTCGTGCACGAACTCGAAGGTCGTCTTGGTGTAGTAGTCGAGCCCGCGCACCATCCGCGGGTTCTCGGTGTACTTCACCCCGAAGTCGTCGAGTGCCGCCTTCATCGCCGCGTAGTGGTCCGCGCAGCGCTCGCAGATGTGGTCGACCATCAGCGGGGCGTCCTCGACCAGTGCGCGTACCTCGGCACGTTTGTCGTCAAGCACCCGCAGCGGGTTGATCTCCGCACGGTGCCGGGTCTGCTCGTCGAGCGGCAGCGCCGAAAGGAACTCCTGCAGCCTGGCCCGGTAGGCCGGACGGCAGTCGCGGTCACCGAGCGAGGTGATCTCCACCCGGTAGCCGGTGAGCCCGAGCGAGCGGAACCCCTGGTCGGCCACCGAGATGACCTCGGCGTCCAGCGCGGGGTCATCGATCCCGATGGCCTCGATACCGACCTGCTGCAACTGCCGGTACCGGCCGGCCTGCGGACGCTCGTAACGGAAGAACGGACCCGTGTAGTACAGCTTGACGGGCAGCTGGCCGCGGTCGAGGCCGTGCTCGATCACCGAGCGGGTGACACCGGCCGTACCTTCAGGGCGCAGCGAGACCGAGCGGCCGCCGCGATCGTCGAAGGTGTACATCTCCTTGGTCACCACGTCGGTGGATTCGCCAACGCCGCGGGCGAACAGCGCGGTGTCCTCGAAGATCGGGAGCTCGATGTAGCCGTACCCGGCGCGGCGGGCGGAGTCGATCAGTGCCGAACGGACGGCGACGAATCCGGCTGAGGACGGCGGGTAGTACTCGGGAATCCCCTTCGGCGCGTTGAAGGTGCTCATTGGGTGTGTGATGTCCTGTCTTGTTTCGACGCGTCAGTGGTTCGGTGTGGCTTCGGCGTGGTCCGGGCCCGCTCGGCGCGGCGGCCTCACAGTCCGCTCACGGGGGCGGTGGCCTCCTCGAGCTGCCGCAGGAACGGGTTCGCGGCGCGTTCCTGGCCGATCGTCGTGGAGGAGCCGTGGCCGGGGAGGACGACCATCTCGTCGGGCAGCGGCAGGATCCGGTCCCGCAGCGTCGCGGTCATTCGCTCGCCGGAACCGCCGGGGAGATCGGTGCGCCCGATCGAACCCGCGAACAGCGTGTCCCCGGACAGGAGCACCTGGCCGCCGTCCTCGGTGCTGGTGCGGAACACGACCGAGCCCTCGGTATGGCCGGGGGTATGGAGGACGGTCAACCGCAGACCGGCGAGGTCGAGTACCGCGCCGTCCTCGAGGATGTGCACCTCGTCCGGCTCGTGCAGCTCGAACCGGCCGCCGAACATCGCCGCGGCGTCTCCGGAAAGGCCGCTCAGCGGATCGGTGAGCAATGCCCGGTCCCCGGGATGGATCCACGCGGGCACGGCGTACTCCTCGCACACCGGGGCGAGGGAGAAAACATGGTCGAAGTGCCCGTGGGTGCACAGCACCGCGGCCGGCACGAGGCGGTACTTCCGCACGGCCTCGGCGATCGGCTCGACCGCGTCCTGGCCGGGGTCGACGATCACGCACGGCTGTCCCTCGCCGCGGGCGAGCAGGTAGCAGTTGGCCTGCAGCGCACCGGCCGGGAACCCAACGACGAGCACTTGCCGTACCTCCGGATATCGACACACATCGCGCGGCGACCATGCCGGACGCGCGACGAACGGTGCTCCCAGGGTATCCCGACGAGGGGTACGCGGGATTCACACGGCCTGCCCATACACTGCACCCCCAGACGTGATCACTCATCGACCTTCGAGGGAGTTCTCCAGGTGCCGACCAATGAGCAGCGCCGTGCCTCCGCGAAGCGCAAGCTGGCGCACAGGAACGAGCGCGCCGCGATCCGCGCCAAGCGTCGCAAGCGGCTGTTGATCTTCTCCGCGCTCGGGCTCGTCGTCGTGGTGCTTGTCGTGGTCGGCATCGTGTGGTGGAACAACCACCAGGCCAAGGTACGGGCGGAGCGCGAGGCCGACATCCGGGCGCATACCTGCGCGTACAAGGCCAACGAGGCCGAGAAGAAGCAGCTGCCCAAGAACAAGCAGATCGGCCTGCCCCCGAACCCGTACGGCACCCCGAAGAAGGGCACCGTCCAGGTCGACTTCCAGACCACCGCCGGACCGATCCCGGTCACGATGGACCGCGCCGAGGCCCCGTGCACGGTGCAGAGCATCCAGCACCTGCTGGACAAGGGCTTCTACGACAACACGAAGTGCCACCGGGAGATGGTCGCCGAGCAGAAGCCGCTGTCCGCGGGGATCCTACAGTGCGGTGATCCGCTCGGGACCGGCGCCGGCGGCCCTGGCTACACGAGCCCGGACGAGCTGCCCAAGGACCTCAAGAACCCGCCGCCCGAGGTGGTCAAGCTCGCCCAGGCGCAGGGGCAGCAGATGCGCGTCTACCCGCGCGGCACGATCGCCATGGCGAACAGCGGCAAGAACACCAACGGAAGCCAGTTCTTTCTGGTGTTCAAGGACACCTACCTGCCGCCGAACTACAACGTTTTCGGCACGATCGGCGAGGCGGGGCTGCGCACCATCGATGCGGTCGCCAAGGCGGGCATCAAGCCGTCGACCGATCCGCAGACCGGTCAACCGACACCCGGTGACGGTGAGCCGAAGAAGCCGGTGACGATCACCAAGGCCACCGCCGCGAAGTCCTGAGCGCGCACCGGGTTCGGGTGGCACACACCCGGACCTGGTGCCTGCGGCGAGGCCTCAGTTCGAGGTGACCCGGTAGACGTCGTAGACACCCTCGATGCCGCGCACCGCGCGCAGCACGTGCCCCAGGTGCTTCGGGTCGCCCATCTCGAAGGAGAACCTGCTCACCGCGACCCGGTCCTTCGATGTGGTCACCGAGGCGGAGAGGATGTTGACCTTCTCGTCCGCGAGCACCTTGGTCACATCGGAGAGCAACCGCGACCGGTCCAGCGCCTCCACCTGGATGGCCACCAGGAACACCGAGGACTCCGAGGGTGCCCAGTCGACGTCCACCAGCCGTTCCGGGGTGGAGCGCAGATCATCGGCGTTGGTGCAGTCGGTGCGGTGCACGCTGACGCCGCCGCCCCTGGTGACGAAGCCGAGAATCTCGTCCCCGGGCACCGGGGTGCAGCAGCGGGCGAGCTTGACCCAGACGTCGGTGGCGCCCTTGACGATCACCCCGGCGTCACCGGAACCCCGCCGTTCGGTGACGGTGGACGGGGTCAGCCGTTCGGCGAGCTCGTCCTCGGCATGTTCCACCCCGCCGAGCAGGGCGACGAGCCGCTGCACCACGTGCTGCGCGGAGACCTGTCCCTCACCGATCGCCGCGTACAGCGCGGAGATGTCCTGCAGGTGCAGCTCACGCGCGACCGCGCCCATGGAGTCGCCGGAAACGAGGCGCTGCAACGGGAATCCGACCCTGCGGACCTCCTTGCCGATCGCCTCCTTCCCGGTGTCGATCGCCTCTTCGCGACGTTCCTTGGCGAACCACTGCTTGATCTTCGTCTTCGCCCGCGGGGAGGCCACGAAGGACAGCCAGTCCCTGGACGGTCCCGAATCCACGGCTTTGGAGGTGAAGATCTCCACCACGTCGCCGTTGTCCATCTTGCGTTCGAGCGCGGTGAGCCTGCCATTGACCCGCGCTCCGATGCACCGGTGCCCCACCTCGGTGTGCACCGCGTAGGCGAAGTCGACCGGCGTGGATCCCGAGGGCAAGGTGATCACATCGCCCTTGGGGGTGAACACGAAGATCTCCCTGGCGGCGAGGTCATACCGCAGTGACTCGAGGAAATCACCGGGATCCGCGGCCTCACGCTGCCAGTCCAGCAGCTTGCGCATCCAGGCCATCTGATCGACCTCGACGTTGCTGCCGTTGTGCGCGCCCTTGGTTTCCTTGTATCGCCAGTGCGCCGCGATCCCGTACTCGGCGGTCTGGTGCATCTCCTCGGTACGGATCTGCACTTCGAGTGGTTTGCCGTCCGGGCCGATCACCGTGGTGTGCAGCGATTGGTAGACGCCGAACCGCGGCTGGGCGATGTAGTCCTTGAACCGCCCGGGCATCGGCTGCCACAGCGCGTGCACCACACCCATGACCGCGTAGCAATCACGCACATCGTCGACCAGGATGCGCACCGCGACCAGATCGTGGATGTCGTCGAACTCGCGGCCGCGCACGATCATCTTCTGGTGGATCGAGTAGTAGTGCTTCGGCCTGCCCTCGACCTTCGCCTGCACGCGGGATTCCTTGAGCCGCGCGGAAAGTTCGTCGATCACCCCACGCAGATAGGTGTCCCTGGACGGCGCCCGGTCGGCGACGAGCCGCACGATCTCGTCGTACTTCTTGGGCTGCAGGATCGCAAAGGCGAGGTCCTCGAGCTCCCATTTGACCGTCGCCATGCCGAGCCGGTGCGCCAGCGGGGCGAGCACCTCCAGGGTCTCCCGCGCCTTCGTCTTCTGCTTCTCCGGTGGCAGGAACCGCATGGTGCGCATATTGTGCAGCCGGTCGGCGAGCTTGATCACCAGCACCCGGGGATCGCGGGCCATGGCGATCACCATCTTGCGGATCGTCTCGGCCTCCGCGGCGCTGCCCAGCTTGACCTTGTCGAGCTTGGTCACGCCGTCCACGAGGTGCGCCACCTCGTCGCCGAAATCCTTGCCGAGCTGGTCGAGGGCGTACCCGGTGTCCTCCACGGTGTCGTGCAGCAGGGCCGCGACCAGCGTCGTGGTGTCCATACCGAGTTCAGCGAGGATCGTGGCCACCGCGAGCGGATGGGTGATGTAGGGGTCGCCGGACTTGCGGCGCTGTTCGCGGTGCAGCCGCTCAGCCACGTCGTAGGCGCGCTGGAGCAGTGCCAGGTCCGCGTTGGGGTGCAGCTCACGGTGCACCGTGACCAGGGGCTCGAGCACCTGCTTGACCGGGGCGGCGCGCTGTGCGGTGATTCGCCGCGCCAAGCGCGCCCGGACACGCCGCGTCGCCGAAGCACCGCGCTGCGTGCCGTTCGTCGCCGTCGTCGTACCCGTGCTCTCGCTGCTGCCGGGACCGGCTGTGGTGCCCTCGGGCGTGTCGACGGCTGGTTTGGCCTCTTGGCTCAACCGCACTCCCCTAATTCAGGTTCGACCGTAGTCGGGAAGCCACAAGGATAACTCGCGCGGCCAAGAGGCGTTGTCAGGACGTGCGCAGGGCGTGCACCTTCCGGTCCGTCAGCCCCAGCCGGCCGTCGAGCTCGGCCAGTTCGAGAACCACGCTCACCGAGGCGACCGTGGCACCGACGGACTCGATGAGCCGGCCGGCAGCGGAGAGCGTGCCCCCGGTGGCCAGCACATCGTCCACTAGCGCGATCCGCGCCCCTGGCCGCACCGTGTCCGCGGGCAGTTCGAGCCGGGCAGAACCGTACTCGAGCTGGTAGGACACCTCGGCGGCGACCTTGGGAAGCTTGCCCGGCTTGCGCAGGGCGAGCATGCCGAGTCCGCGTGCCTGGTCAATCGAGGCGGCGAACACGAAACCGCGCGCCTCGATCCCGGCGGCCAGCTCGACATCGTCCGGGATCTCCGCCGCGAGTGCCTCCGTCACCGCGGCGAACCCGTCCGGATCGGCGAGCAGCGGGGTGACATCGCGGTAGCGCACCCCCGGCTCGGGGAAGTCGGGCACCTCGCTGATCAGGTCGAGGGCCCGCTCCAGGCGCATCGTCATGAGCGCCGTTTCCCGCTCGGCCGGTTGCTCTTACCGGTCGGCCGCGGCTGCTGACCCTTACCCTGTGGTGTCTTGCCTTGGGCCTTGCTCTGTGATGTCTTGCCCTGTGATGTCTTGCCCTGGGTCTCGCCCTGCGGCGACTTGCCGCCCTTCTGCTGACCGGCCCGGTGCGCGGCCCCGCTCTTGCCCGGTCGCGCGGGCACGCTCGAGGCCGCGGCCATGGCCTGTTCGCTGCGCAGTTCGGCGGCGAGTGCCTCGTCATCACCGGTGTCGACTTCCTCGGTGGCGGCGGCTCGTCCGGCCAGCTTGCGCCTGCGTTCGAACACCCGCGCCTCCTGCTGGTGGTACGGCCGCTCACGCATCTTGAAGTCCACGAGCAGTGGGGTGGCCAGGCAGATCGAGGACAGTGCGCCGGAGACCATCCCGACCAGCTGCACGAGCGCCAGATCGGTGAGAGTACCCGTGCCGAGCAGGGCGATACCCACGACGAGCAGGCCGAGTACCGGAAGCAGCGCGATCAGCGAGGTGTTGATCGAGCGCATCAGGGTCTGGTTGACCGCGAGGTTCGCCGCCTCCGGATAGGTACGCCTGGTCAGGCCGAGCAGGCCGCGAGTGTTCTCCCGGACCTTGTCGAAGACCACCACCGTGTCGTAGAGCGAGAACCCGAGGATGGTGAGCAGACCGATCACGGTCGCCGGGGTGACCTCGAAACCGACGAGCGAGTACACACCGGCGGTGACGATGATGTCGTTGAACAGCGCCGCGATCGCCGATACGGCCATCCAGCGTTCGAAGTAGAACGCGAGGAACACCGCGACCAGGATCAGGAACACGACGAGCGCGATCAGTGCCTGCCGGGAGATGTCCCCGCCCCAGGAGGCACTCACCGCGGAATCGGTGATCGCCGTCTGGCTCGCCTGGCCGTTGGCGCCGATCGGCTTGAGATCGTTGAACAGTTCGCCCTTGACCTTGGCCGTCTGCGCGGCGTTCAGGTCGGCGGTGCGGATCTGAATGCTCGCCGAAGAACCGGTACCCACGGACTGCACGGCCTCGGGTTTGTGGCCGAGGGCCTTCGTGAAGGCCTCGCCGGCCTGCTCCACCGAGATCGTGCCGTTCGCACTGTGCGCGGGCAGCTCGAGCTTGGTCCCGCCCTCGAACTCGATGCCGAAGTTGAATCCGCGCACGATCATCGAGACGACCGCGATCACCAGCAGCGCGGCGAACACCAGGTACCACCGCTTGCGCTTGCCGACGATGTCGAGCGCACCCGTCCCGGTGTGCAACCGGTGGAAGAAGCTACCCGATTCGCGCTTGTCACCCGTCGAACTCAAGGTCGTCATTTCGCACCCCCGGCCTTAGCTCCGGACGCGGCCTGCTTACGTGCGGTCGCACCCATCTTCTGTACGGCACCGAGCCCGGACACACTCGGCCTGGAAAGCGTCTTCGACCGAGAGGCCAGGGCGACAAGCGGATGCGTGACCAGGAACACGACGACCAGGTCGAGCAACGTGGACAGGCCGAGCGTGAACGCGAAACCCTGCACATCGCCGACGGCGAGCACGTACAGCACCGCCGCGGCCAGAAAGCTCACCCCGTCGGCGGTCAGGATGGTGCGCCTACTTCGCATCCAGGCACGCGGTACCGCCGAACGGAAGGTTCTGCCTTCGCGTACCTCGTCTTTGAGGCGTTCGAAGAGGATCACGAAGGAATCCGCGGTGATGCCGATCGAGATGATGACACCGGCCACCCCGGCGAGGTCGAGGCTGTACCCCATCCATCGGCCGAGCAGTACGAGCACCGCGTACACCAGCCCCATCGACAGGGCCAGCGAGAGGATCGTGAGCACCCCGAGGGCCCGGTAGTAGATCAGGCAGTAGATGAACACGATCGCCAGCCCGATACCGCCCGCGATCAGTCCCGCCTCCAGCGAGGACAGGCCGAGCGTCGCCGAGATCGTCTCCGCGTTCGAGGAGTCGAAGGACAGCGGAAGCGAACCGTACTTGAGGATGTCGGCGAGGCTCTTCGCCTGCTGCTGGTTGAAGTTCCCGCTGATGGTGGCGTTGTTGGACATCGCCTCGTTGATGCTCGGGGCCGACTGCACCGTGCTGTCCAGCACGATCGCGACAGACTTGCCGACGTTCTTCGAGGTGAAGTCGCCCCACTTCTTGGCGCCCTCGGACTTGAACGTCAGGTTCACCGAGTAGCCGCCGCTGCGCTCGTCCATGCCGGAGCTGGTGCTCGCGACCTGCTGGCCGTCCAGGAAGGTCGGCCCGAGGATGTACTTGGCCCGGTGTTCCTTGTCGCAGGTGACCAGCGGCTTGTCCGAATCATCGTTGCCGACGAGCGGATCCGGCTTCGAGCAGTCGAGCGTCTTGGCCGCCGCCTGCTGCACCTTCGGATCGGTGCTCTGCCGCGTGGCCTTGGCCTCCGCGATCTCCTTGGCCACCTTCGGGTCGACCTGCCCGGAGCCACTGGGAGCCGCGCGCGGGGCCGCGTTCGTGGCCGGAGCCGGACGTCCCTGTGGTTTCGGCGAGTTCGAGGCGCTGCCCGGCGGCTTCTGCTGATCGCCCTGTTGCTGTTGCCCAGGCGGTGGCGGGGTGAACGGGATCGGCTGGCCGACGACCGGGCGGAAATTCAGCTTCGCGGTCTGGCCGAGGCTCTTGACCTCATCACCGCCCTGCCCGGGGGCCGTGATGACGATGTTGTTGCCGTCCAGCACCACCTGGGTACCGGCGATGCCCATGCCGTTGACTCGTTGCTCGATGAGCTCGCGCGCCTGGTTGAGCTGGTCGCGCTGCGGGCTCTTGCCGTCCGGGCTGCGCGCGGTGAGCGTGACGGTCGTTCCGCCCTGCAGGTCGATGCCGAGTTTCGGCTCCGGTTTCCCGTTACCGGTGAAGAACACCAAGGCGTACAGGATCACCACGATTGCCAGGAACGTCCACAGGTAACGCGCCGGGCGAATTCGCGCAGCGGGGGGTGCCACGGTCCGTCGATCTCCTCAATTGCCGCTGAACGGTCCACTCCGCGTTCCTGACCCCGTACACGCGAAGACCACCAGAGGCGACTGCTCGCCTGCCGGTGGTCTGCACGCCGGAGCGGAGACAGCGGGCGGTAATGGGTTGCGCCACACCGTACTCGCACCGGTGTTCGGTCGGTGTTGCGGGCTGGACTTGTGTGCCAGCCTCAGCGAGTCTTGTGCTCGAGTGGCTCCGCGACGGAAGCACCACTCGTGGCCTCGACCTCGGCGGGCTCGGTGTTCTCGCCGCTCTCGGCCGGGGTCTCCGCGGTGGTCGCGGTGTCCGTCTCGGTCTCCGGCTGCACCTTCTCGCGAACCGCCTGGCGCAGCCAGGTGGTGACCATGCCGGGGGCGATCTCGATGTCGATCGTGGTGTCGTCGGTCCTGCTCACCGTGCCGTACAGGCCGGAGGTGGTCATGACGCGGTCACCGGGGCCGATCGAGCTCTGCAGATCCCGCTGCTGCTGCTGCATCCGCTTCTGCTTGCGGAAGCTGAAGAACATCGGAATCGCGAGGACCAGGATGAGGAGCGGGAGGATCAGGGTCTGGGACATTGCTCTCCATTCGGGTGGCTTCGGCGCCACGTCGTCGTGCTGGGCACGCGCCCGTCTGAGCGGTGCTCAAGTTCTTAGATTGTCCGATTCCGCGCTACCCAGTGTGCCACGCCGCGACAACCTGCCGAGGTAGACGCCCTCGACAACCGAGTGTAGCGCAGCCCATCACCCGAAAAGGGTAGCTTGCCCGTCGCCCACCGCATCCGGTGGCGCGGTCAGTCCGAGGTGCGCCCATGCCGCGGCGGTGGCCACCCGCCCACGCGGAGTGCGAGCGAGCATACCCGCCCGTACAAGGTACGGCTCGCAGACCTCCTCCACGGTGCTCGATTCCTCGCCGACCGAGACCGCGAGCGTGGACACGCCGACCGGTCCGCCGCTGAAGCTGCGCACCAGGGCGCTGAGCACCGCGCGGTCCAGCCGGTCGAGACCCAGTTCGTCCACGTCGTAGACCTCGAGCGCGGCGCGTGCGATCTCCAGGGTCACCGCGCCGTCCGCGCGGACCTGGGCGTAGTCCCGGACCCGGCGCAGCAGCCGGTTGGCGATCCGTGGGGTGCCCCGGGAACGCCGCGCGATCTCGGTACCCCCGTCCGCGTGCAGCTCGATGCCGAGGATGCCCGCGGAGCGGCGCACCACCAGTTCCAGCTCGGCCGGCCGGTAGAACTCCATGTGCCCGGTGAACCCGAAGCGGTCGCGCAGCGGGGAGGTCAGCGCCCCGGACCGGGTGGTCGCCCCGACCAGGGTGAACGGCGCCACGTCGAGCGGGATGCTGGTGGCGCCGGGCCCCTTGCCGACGACCACATCCACCCGGAAGTCCTCCATGGCCAGGTACAGCATCTCCTCGGCGGGGCGCGCGATCCGGTGGATCTCGTCGATGAACAGCACATCGCCCTCGGCGAGATTGGACAGCATGGCCGCGAGGTCGCCGGGCCGCTCGAGTGCCGGACCGGATGTCACCCGCAGCGAGCTGCCCAGTTCGGCGGCGATGATCATCGCGAGGCTGGTCTTGCCGAGCCCAGGCGGGCCGGAGAGCAGCACGTGGTCCGGGGATTCGCCGCGCTGCTTGGCACCGTGCAGCACCAGTTCGAGCTGTTCGGAGACCTTCTCCTGGCCGATGAACTCGCGCAGCGTCTTGGGCCGCAACGTCGATTCCACATCGAGGTCGGCCACCACCGCCTCGGGGGCGACTTCCCGTTCCTGCTCGTCTTCACTGTCCATCGCGGGCGCTCCTCGTTACTTGCGCCCGAGCATGGTAAGCGCGCCGCGCAGCACGGCGGAGTTCTCGTGCGGATGTTCGTTCTGGGCAAGCACCTTGTCCACAGCGGACTCGGCCTGTTTGACCGCGAACCCGAGCCCGGTGAGCGCTTCGACGACGGAGGTCCGGACCCCGCCGCTGGCCGGTTGCGCCGCCGAGCTCGCGCCGCGCACCACACCGACCTTGTCACGCAGTTCCAGCACGAGCCGCTCGGCGCCCTTGCGGCCGATGCCGGGCACCGTGGTCAGGGTGCGCACATCCTCCTCGGCGATCGCGGTGGTGAGCGTGTCCGGTTCGAGCACGGCCAGCATCGCGAGCGCGATCCGCGGGCCGATCCCGGAGACCGTCTGCAGCAGGGTGAACAGGTCCCGCGCCGCGGTGTCGGTGAACCCGTAGAGGGTCATGGAGTCCTCGCGCACGACCAGCGAGGTCGCCAGCGTCGCCTCGGTTCCGGTGCGCAGCACGGCCAGGGTCGCCGGGGTGGCCAGCACCGCGTAGCCGACCCCGCCGACGTCGAGCACGCAGGAGTCGAGTCCGATGCCGACCACCGTGCCGCGCAGCTGACTGATCATCGCCGTGCCTCCCGTCGCGCCTTGGCCAACTTCGCCCGGTGTGCCTTGGCGAGTTCCGCCGAGCGCCGCTTCGCCTCGGCCATCCGGTTGTTCATCGGACCGCGCCACACGTGGCAGATCGCGAGCCCGAGCGCGTCCGCCGCATCCGCGGGACTCGGTCGCTGGTCGAGCCCGAGCAGCCGGGTCACCATCGCGGCGACCTGCTTCTTGTCCGCCTGCCCTGAGCCGGTGACCGCGGCCTTCATCTCCGAGGGAGTGTGGAACGCGACGGTGACGCCGCGCCGTGCCGCGGCCAGCGCCACCACCCCGCCCGCTTGCGCGGTGCCCATCGCGGTGCGCACGTTGTGCTGGCTGAACACCCGCTCGATCGCGACCACTTCGGGGCGGTACTCCTCGAGCCAGCGCTCCGCGGCCTCGGCCACCAGCAGCAACCGGGTGGCGAGCTCCGCATCGGCCGGTGTGCGCACCACGCCGACATCCACACAGCGCACGGTGCGCCCACCGGTCCCATCGACCACGCCGAGCCCGCACCTGGTCAGGCCCGGGTCAACGCCAAGTACCCGCACGGGCACACCTCCCTACGAACATCAGTTCGAACCCTACCGTGCGGAAGGCCCGCTCCGGCGAGCGACACACAGCTATCGCGGCCGGCTGCACGACGACATCAGGGAGCCCGGCCTCGCCCCGCTACCGGTCGAGTGCGGGCTCTGCGCACGGAGCGATCGGGACGTGGACAGTCCGGGACCTACTCCCTGTCGCGGGCGCCCACCTTCGTCGGGCCCGACGAAACACTCGGCGGGTACTCGCTGCTCGGCACCGCCGTGGTCCCGCCCTGCACCGAGGACTGCGTGCGATTCGCCGGTCCGGACTCGGCGAAATACCAAAGGTCTGCGGATCAGGGACCGTCGTGGCCCGGCCGCCAGCTTTCCGGTTTACCGCTCTCGGTCAGTACCGGCTGCCAGGCCGCGAACCCGGCCGGAGCGTCCAGGCTCCACGGCCAGTAGCCCTCCGAGGTCGGCACGATGATCTGCAACGCCGGGAAATCCCCGTTGCTGTACAACAGGAACGCGCTGCCGAGGTATTCGGGATACCAGCTCGGGGCCACCCGCTCCACGGTCAGTGAAACGCCCTCGAAGAAATCCCCGTAGAGCCCGCCGGGCACGAATCGCTCCCCCGCCGCGGCACGGTGCACGTAGCGGTGGATCAGTTCCGCGGCCATTTCCGGATCCAGTCCGACGACGACGGCCTCCGGCACACCGTAACGACGCCACGCTCCGGCGGAGAACGTATAGCCGGAACCGGTGTCGTCCTCGTCCACCTGAATGAGCGCACAGCCGTGTTCCTCGGCCTGTGCCAGCATCCAGCGGCGGAGTGCGGTGTCTTCCTCGGAGAGCGGCAGCGTTGTCACGGCGCACATTCTGCCAAGGACCCCCGGCCGGAGTCATGCACCCCACGCCGAATTTTCTTGCGATCAGCCGACTTCGGCCAGAACCTCGTCGGCGACGTCGAAGTTTCCGTACACGTTCTGCACATCGTCGGAGTCCTCGAGCGCGTCCACGAGCTTGAAGACCTTGCGGGCGTTGTCCGCGTCCAGATCCACGGTCATGGACGGCAGGAAGTTCGCCTCGGCGGAGTCGTACTCGTACCCCGCATCCCGCAGCGCGGTCCGCACCGCGACCAGATCCCCGGCCTCCGAGATGATCTCGAACTGCTCGCCGAGATCGCTGATCTCCTCCGCGCCCGCGTCCAGTACGGCACCGAGCACGTCGTCCTCGCTCAGTTCACCCTTGGTCACCAGCACGACGCCCTTGCGCTCGAACAGGTACTGCACCGAACCCGGGTCGGCCATGGTTCCGCCATTGCGGGTCATCGCGGTGCGCACCTCACCGGCCGCGCGGTTGCGATTGTCGGTCAGGCACTCGACGAGCAGCGCGACCCCACCGGGCGCGTAGCCCTCGTACATGATGGTCTGGTATTCGGCTCCGCCCGCTTCCTCGCCGGCTCCGCGCTTGCGGGCCCGCTCGATGTTGTCCTTGGGCACCGAGTTCTTGGTCGCCTTGAGGATGGCGTCGTAGAGGGTCGGGTTCCCGTCCGGGTCCCCACCGCCGGAACGCGCGGCGACCTCGATGTTCTTCACCAGTTTCGCGAACAGCTTGCCGCGCTTGGCGTCGATGCCCGCCTTCTTGTGTTTCGTCGTGGCCCATTTGGAGTGGCCGCTCATCGTATTTCCTCCTCCTCAGTGCTCGCGTACGAGCTCGACGAACCGGTTGTGCACCCGCGCGTCTCCGGTCAGCTCCGGGTGGAACGCGGTGACGAACACCGAACCCTGGCGAGCGGCGACGATCCTACCGGCGGCCGGTCCGTGCCCCGTGCCCTCGGGGATGCTGGCGAGCACTTCCACGTGCTCGGCGCGCGATTCCACCCAGGGGGCGCGGATGAACACGGCGTGGAGCGGCTCCGCGATCCCGGAGAACGCGAGCTCGGTCTCGAACGAGTCCACCTGCCTGCCGAAGGCGTTGCGGCGGACCACGATGTCCAGCGCGCCGAGTGGCTGCTGGTCCGCCCGCCCGTCCAGGATCTCCTTCGCGAGCAGGATCATGCCAGCGCACGAACCGTAGGCGGGCATGCCCTCGGCGAGCCGGGCCCGTAGCGGTTCCCCGAGCTCGAACTGCTCGAGCAGCCGATTCATGGCCGTGGACTCGCCACCGGGGAGCACGAGCCCGTCCACCGCGGCCAGCTCTTCCGGGCGCCGCACGGGACAGGCGCGCGCCCCGCAGGACTCGAGGGCGCGGACGTGTTCACGCACGTCGCCCTGCAACGCGAGTACGCCGATGTTCGGTGTCATGCGGTCATGATAGTTGTGCCTGTTCGGACTGCTCCGCCCTCGCCGCCGCGTGGCTGCGCTTGCGCACGCAGAGCCAGCCGATGATCAGGACCACGGCGGCCCCTGGCACGGCGATGAAGAAGGCGATGCGTTGCGCGGCCTCGTCGGTGAACCCCATCAGGACCACGACCAGCGCCAGGAAGATCAGCGTGGCGTAGTTGGTCCAGGGCGCCCCGGGCATCCGGAAACTGGGCCGTTCCAGCTCACCGCGGCGGGTCCTGGCGTGGAACCGGGCGTTCGAGTACAGGAACGCCGCCCAGGTCGCGATCACCCCGACCCCGGCCACCGAGGTCGCCAGGTCGAAGGCTTCCTTCGGGACGAAGAAGTTCAGCACGATCCCGGCCAGGTACACGATCGCGGTCAGCGCGATCCCGCCGACCGGAACCTGCCGGGCGCTCATCCGCCCGGCGAACCGGGGCGCCTCCCCGCGCTGGGCGAGGCTGCGCAGGATCCGGCCGGTCGAGTAGAGGCCCGAGTTGCACGAGGACAGTGCCGCGGTGATCACCACGACGTTCATCAGGTCCCCGGCCGCGGGGATCCCGACCTTGGAGAACACCATCACGAACGGCGAGGCGTCCCCGTTGTACATCGTGTGCGGCAGCGCCATGCCCAGCAGCAGGATCGAGCCGATGTAGAACACCGCGATCCGCCAGGCCACCGCGTTGACCGCCTTCGGAAGCACCTTGTGCGGGTTCGCCGTCTCCCCCGCGGTGATCCCGACCATCTCGATCGCCGAGTACGCGAAGATCACCGCCTGCAGCGAGATCAGCACGACCCCGAAGCCGTTCGGGAAGAACCCGCCATTGTCCACCAGGTTGTGCGGGCCCGCGGTCACCCCGCCGCCCATGTTCGAGCCGTCGATCGCGATGAAGATCCCCACCGCGAGGAACGCGCAGATCGCGACCACCTTGAGCACGGAGAACCAGAACTCCAGCTCCCCGAACACCTTCACCGAGATCAGGTTGATCAGCAGCAGCACACCCAGTGCCAGCAGCGCGGTGATCCACTGCGGCATCCCCGGCGCCCACTTCTGCACATACGTTCCGACCGCGGTGATCTCCGCGACCCCGGTGGTCGCCCAGTTCATCCAGTACATCCAGCCCGAGGCGAACCCAGCCCACGGGCCGATGAACTCCCGCGAATACGTCACGAAACTACCCGAGCTCGGCCGGTACAGGGCCAGCTCACCCAGCGAACGCATCACGAAGAAACCAGCCAGCCCGCACAGCGCGTACGCCAGCACCAGCGCCGGGCCGATCGAGTGCATCCGGCCACCCGACCCCAGGAACAGTCCCACCCCGATCGAGCCGCCGATCGCGATCATCTGCACGTGCCGTCTGCTCAGTCCAGTGCCGTAGCCCTCGCGCCCGACCGTGTGCTCGACGTTCTTGTTCACTCCCACCACGACGGGAGAAGCTATCCCAAGCGGCGGAACGGTCCGCGCGCACCCCACTACTTTCAGGCGACACCGAGGGCGCGCAGTCCGGCGGCGGTGCCCGCGGCGGCCAGCACGACGACCACCAGTGGTGCCCGGCGCAGCGCGAGCAGCACCCCCACCGTGACCCCGGCGGGCCGGGCCCAGCCGGCGAACTGTTCCCCGGTGAACACGGCGGTGGTCACGGCCAGCGCGGCGAGCAGGATCGTGGCCGAGACGGTGAGCACCCGTTTCGCGCGTGCCGAGAACTCCACCCGGCCGGCCAGCAGCGGACCGGTGAGCCGGATGGCGTAGGTGCCGAGCGCCAGGATCACGATCGCGATCAAGGGCATACCGCACGCTCCGAGCGCCGCACGGCCAGCACCACCAGTCCGAGCAGCGCCACCAGTACCGGGACCCCCGCGGGCAGCACCGTGGTCATGGCCAGCGCGAGCGCGCACCCCAGCAGCACCGCCGCCAGCGTGTTGCGGTCCTTCAGGGCGGGCAGCACGAGCGCGAACAGCACCGCGGGGAACGCCGCGTCGACCCCGAAGGCCCGCACATCCCCGACCGCCCTGCCCGCCAGCGCCCCGATGACCACCCCGAGGGTCCACGCGAAGAACATCCCCACGCCCACCGTCCAGTAGCTGGCGCGCGCCTTGTTCCGGTCCTCCGTGGCGAGCGCGAACGCCACCGATTCGTCGACCATCAGGTGGGTGCCGACCAAACGGGCCGCGAGCCGCTTGCCGATCAGATCCGAGACAGCGAGGCCGAACGGCAGGTGCCGCAGGTTCACCAGCAGGCCCGCCGCCACCGCCATGGCCGGGCTCGCCCCTGCCCCGACCAGGCCGACGAGCAGCAGCTGCGAACCACCGGCGAACACCAGCAGAGTCATCACCACGGGGACCCACACGGGCAGTCCGTAGCCCACCGCGACGGCACCGAAGGAGATCCCGTCGAGCACCGCGGCCGCGAGCAGCAAGCTGATATCCCGTACCGTCGTGGCATCGAGGTTCGCCCGTAGTGTTCTGTAGAAAGAACGCACGTTCGCTATAATGAACCCGGGAAAGGCGTGCGTCAACCGGAGGTGTCGTGATGACGGATACGGGACAGCGACTCCCGGCGCAGCCGACTCCGGTGCCGATCGAACGGATCTCCGCGGCACTGCGGGCCGAGCGGCACCGCGCCGGGATTTCACTCTCCGAACTCGCCAAGCGGGCGGGAATCGGCAAGTCCACCCTGTCCCAGCTGGAGACCGGGATCGGGAACCCGAGCCTGGAGACGCTCTGGGCGCTCGCCGGGGCGCTGGAGATCGCCGTCTCCCGGCTCGTCGACCCACCCCAGCCCGTGGTGCGCGTGGTGCGCGCCGGCGAGGGACCGAAACTCACCGCCGAACACGCGCCGTACCAGGCCGGGCTGCTCGCCTCACTGCCCGCGCACGGACGCCACGACCTGTACCACATCACCGCCGAACCGGGCCCGGCACACGACTCCGACCCGCACATGCGCGGGGCCGTCGAGCACGTGCTGCTGTGCGCCGGGCGCGCGCTCGTCGGGCCGATCGAGGACGCCGTGGAGCTGCACCCCGGGGACTACGTCTCCTACCCGGCGGACATTCCGCACACCTTCAAAGCGCTGCAGAAGGGCACGAGCGCGGTCCTGGTCGGCGAATACGCCTGAAGCGCTCACCAACCGCGTTCGGCGAGCCGGTGCGGTTCCGGGATCGCGTCCACGGTCAGCCCGACCATCGCCTCGCCGAGCCCGCGAGAGGTCTTGGCGAGCACATCCGGGTCGTCGTAGAAGGTGGTGGCCTTGACGATCGCGGCGGCGCGCCGTGCCGGGTCGCCCGATTTGAAGATGCCCGAGCCGACGAACACGCCTTCGGCGCCGAGCTGCATCATCATGGCCGCGTCCGCCGGAGTGGCGATCCCGCCCGCGGTGAACAGCACGACCGGGAGTTTGCCCTTGCTCGCGACCTCGCGCACCAGTTCATAGGGCGCCTGCAGTTCCTTGGCCGCAACGTAGAGCTCGTCCTCGGGCAGCGAGGTGAGTTTGCGGATCTCGGCGCGGATGGCGCGCATGTGCGTGGTCGCGTTCGAGACGTCCCCGGTGCCCGCCTCGCCCTTGGAGCGGATCATGGCCGCGCCCTCGGTGAGCCTGCGCAGTGCCTCGCCGAGATTGGTCGCCCCGCAGACGAACGGCACGGTGAAGCCGAACTTGTCGATGTGGTTGGCGTAGTCGGCCGGGGTGAGCACCTCGGACTCGTCGATGTAGTCGACGCCGAGCGACTGCAGTATCTGAGCCTCGACGAAGTGCCCGATCCGCGCCTTGGCCATCACCGGAATGGACACGGCGTCCACGATGCCGCCGATCAGATCGGGATCGCTCATCCGGGCAACGCCGCCCTGGGCGCGGATGTCGGCGGGCACCCGCTCGAGCGCCATCACCGCGACCGCCCCGGCGTCCTCGGCGATCTTCGCCTGTTCCGGCGTGACCACGTCCATGATCACGCCGCCCTTGAGCATCTCGGCCATCCCGCGCTTGACCTGTGCGGTGCCGATCTTGGAGTCGAGTGTTGTTGTCACGGTTCCGACAGTAGGCCGGAGGTGGACCTTTCGAGCATGCCATTACCGGCCGAGTTCAGCAGTCCACTTCACCCGCGGGCGGCGAGCACCTCATGGATCGGGGCGATCTCGACCTGATGCTCGGCGAGCTGTTCGCGGATGACACGGGCGATCTCCGGGGCGTTCGGGCGATCACCGTGGATGCAGACGGTGTCCGCGTCCACCGGGATGCTCTTGCCGTGCACGCTGGTGACCTGACCGCGCAGGATGTCGAGCATCTGCCGGGCGCAGGCCTGCGGATCCTTCGGCTGCGGATCGGGTTCGATGATGATATGCCCCTCGTCGTCGTAGCCGAGGTCGGCGAAGGCCTCCCGGGCGATGCGCGGATTGCGGTCCAGGGCACGGTCCGCGGTCGGCCCGGCGAGCAGCACGAGCAGCACGTCCTCGGGCAACGCCTGCACGGCATCGCTGATCGCGTCGGCGACCCCGGGCTCGCGGATCGTCAGTCCGTAGAAGGCGCCGTGCGGTTTGAGGTGGGTCACCGGTGTCCCGAGGCTGTCCGCGATGCCCCGCAGCGCGCCGTACTGATAGAGGCAGGCATCGGCGGCCTCGCCGGGGGCCAGCGTCATGGCACGGCGGCCGAACCCGGCGAGGTCGGGCAGACCGGGGTGCGCGCCGAGGGCGACGCCGTGCTCGCGGGCGAGCTCGATGCTGCGCCGCATCGTCGCCGGGTCACCGGCATGCCAGCCGCAGGCCACGTTGACCGAGGTCACCTGGGGAATCACGGCGGCATCGTCGCCGAGTCGCCAGCGCCCGAAGCTTTCCCCGGCGTCGGCGTTGAGGTCGATCAGGTGCTTCATGACGAACCCTCCGTCCGTTCTGTTCACCGGCGACTGTAGGGCGGGCAGGCCCGCCGCGGAATCTACCGATTCGGCGTGCCCTCCCCTGCCGGGTTGGACAGATTGGACCTTTCCTCGTGCCGGCGCAGCGCGAACCAGAGCTCGGCCCGGATGTCCGGTGAATCGAGGCTGCGGTCGAGCAGTACCTCCGCCTTCTCGATCCGGTTGCGCAGTGTGTGCCGGTGCACGCCGAGCCGGTTGGCCGCCTGCTCCCACTGTCCGTGACAGGTCAGCCAGGTGCGCAGCGAGCCGAGCAGATCGCCGCGCTGGGTCTGGTCGTGCTCGACGAGCGGGCGCAGCGCGGCTTCGGTGGAAATGTCCGGCAGTTGAGCGAAAATCCCCAGGCCGAGTTCAGTGAACCTGGTGACCGCGGTGCCGTGCCGGATGCTCGCGCGCAGTGCGGTGCGGGCCTGCCGATAGGCCTCGGCGATGCCGCTCGGTCCGGCGGCCGCGGACACACCGATGTGCCGTGCCGAGGGCGGGCGCCGCTCGGCGGGGGCGAGCACGATCAGCGCATCCTCTAGTTCGGCGGTGAACATCCCCGCGGCGTGGCAGTCGCGGACGAAGGACTCCGTGTACCCGGTGCAGGCGAGCACCACGAGCTCGTCCGGAGGTGCGGGGACGCCGAGCTCGGCGCAGAGGTCGGCCCGGCCGTCGAGCAGCAACTGCAGGGCCACGGTGCGCACCCGCGCGTCGGCGACCGGGCTCGTCGTGCACAGCGCCACCGAGAGCAGGGCGGCGGCGATGTGCAGGATGTGCTGATCGGTCGGGTTGAACGCGGTGCGGCGGCCGGTGATCAGAAACCCGACGGGGTACGCGCCCGAGCCGAGCGACTGGGCGGCGATCGTCTCCGTTTCCACGGTCAGGCTCATCCCGGCCGGAGCGCGCGCGGTGCGCAGCCGGCGCAGCTGCTCCGTGAGCGGGCCGAGCCTGCCGGTCGCGGTGGCGGGTTCGGCGCCGACAGATTGTCCGGTGGCATCGAGGAACACCGCCCAGCAGTCCAGGTGCTTGGCCAGCTCGGTGGCGAGGCCGGAGAGGCCATCGGCACGCAGGGCGGTGCGGATCAGGGCCTGACGGGCGCGTTCGGCACGCAGGGATTCGCGGTCGGTCTCCTCGGTGAGCCATTGCGCGATGGTCTTGGAGATCTCGATGAACGGGGTGCGGTGCGGCACCTCGAATAGGGCGAGACCGGCCCGGTCCGCGGCGGCGATCAGACCTTCGGGGATCTGATCGTGGCCGAGTTCCACCCCGAAACCGAGCCCGGCCACCCCGGCACCCGCGAGCCGGGCGATGTACTCGGCCTGTTCCTGCTCGTCCGCGGGCAGCGTGAGCCCCGTGGTGAGCAACAGCTCCCCGCCACCGAGAAACGGTGTCGGGTCGAGCAGTTCGCTGACGTGCACCCAGGAGATCCGCTGCTCGCAGGCATGACCGGCACGGAGGTTCAGGCCCAGCGCCGGATGGTCCAGAAGTACGTTCACCGTCGGACCCATGGCGGGAAACTACCATTTCGGACAGTAGCCCGCCGGGAAATTCGACGATTCGTCGACTGGTCCGGAAGCCGCGCCGGGTTCAGGCTGTGTCCACCCATTCCGCCAACGACGGCGAGGAGCGTACCCGTGGACACCCCGACCGAGCTGCCGCCCGCGCGCTATGAGTACGGCGGCGACGAGTTCCTGTTCGTGGAACTCGACCAGGCGATGAGCCTCGAAGCGAACTTCAAGGGAATGGCCGTCACCAATGCCCTGCGGGAGCTGGATATCGACGGCGTGATCGATATCTGCCCCTCCAACGCGTCCTACATGGTCCGCATCGACCCGGACCGGCTCGATCCCCGTGAGCTCGTCGAGGAGCTGCGCGGCCTCGAGGCCTCGGTGGGCGAACTGCCCCGGGACTACGTGCTGCACACCCGGGTGGTCGATGTGCCGGTGCTCTTCGACGACCCGTGGACCAGAGAGACGCTGATGCGGTTCCGGGACAACCACCAGGATCCGAGCGGGACGGATCTCGAATACGCCGCCCGTATCAACGGATTCGACGGTGTCGGGTCCCTCATCGAGGCGATCTCCTCGGCGCCGTACATCGTGACGATGCTCGGTTTCGTTCCCGGACTGCCGTTCTGTTATCAGCTCGTCCCGAAAGAACGCCAGATCGAGGTGCCCAAGTACGTCCGGCCGCGCACCGACACCCCGGAGCGGTCCTTCGGCTTCGGCGGCGCGTTCTCCGTGGTGTACCCGGTTCGCGGGGCGGGCGGGTACCAATTGTTCGGCATGGCCCCGGCCCCGGTGTTCGATCTCGACCAGCGGCTTCCGGATTTCGCCGCGGGCATCGTGTTTCCCAGAGCCGGTGACGTGCTCCGGTACCGCACTATCGACCGGGCCGAGTTCGACCGGATCCGCGGCCAGGTGGAGGACGGCAGCTTCCGCTATCGCATCCGCGAGGCCTCGTTCGAACCCGCACGGCTGATCGCCGATCCGGATGCGGTCAACCGCGAACTGCTGGAGGTGCTGTACCGATGAGCGACATCCGCGTGCACGCCGGTGGACTGTTCACCACCGTGCAGGATCTCGGGCGGCCCGGGCACTACCGCATCGGCATGCCCCCGTCCGGAGCGATGGACCAGTACTCCGCGAGCGCCGCGAACCTGCTCGTGGGCAACGAGCCGAACACCGGGCTGCTGGAAGCGACCTATATCGGGCCGACGCTCGAATTCACCGATCACCGCCTGATCGCGGTCACGGGGGCCACGGCATCGGTCACGGTGAACGGCGAACCCGTCGAGGCGTGGACCGCGGTCCCGGTCGGTCCCAGCGACGTGCTCGGGTTCAGCATGCTCACCGCCGGCGCGCGCCTGTACATCGCGGTGTCCGGGGGTATCGACGTCCCGGTCTATCTCGGCTCGCGCTCGACCTACACGCTCACCGGGATCGGCGGATTCGACGGCCGCAAACTCGCCGATGCGGACCGGTTGCCGCTCGGCGAGGCCGGAACCCGCGCCCGCGCGGGCCACAGCGTTCCCGAGTCGCTGCGGCCGGAGTTCGGTACGCCCGCCGAACTGCGCACCATCATCGGCCTGTGCTCCTACCGGCTGACCGAGCGGGGCCTGAAGACCTTCCTGGACACCGAATGGAAGATCACCAAGGACGCCAACCGCGTCGGTTACCGGCTGCGTGGCGGCAGCCTCGAATTCACCGATCGGGCGCAGCCCTTCGGCGCGGGCAGCGATCCGGCCAATGTGGTCGACCTCGGCTACCCCGTCGGTTCGATCCAGCTCCCCGGAGGGGATGAACCGATCGTGCTGCTCAACGACGCGGTCACCGGGGGCGGGTACGCCACCACCGGCACGGTCATCTCCGTGGACCGGGACCGCATCGGTCAGGCCAAGACCGGGGAAACGGTGCGGTTCGTCGAAACCGACCTCGACACCGCGCTCACCGCGCGCCGCGAACGGGCGGCGCGTATCGACACCATCCGCGAAGCCCTCACCGGCAACTAGAGGAGAATCATCATGGTCACCATCAAGGCAGGCATGCCCGGCATCTTCTACCGCCGCCCCGCTCCCGAGGACGAGCCGTACGTCAGCGAGGGCGGAACCATCGCCGCAGGCCAGACGATCGCGCTGATCGAGGTCATGAAGACCTACAACGAGATCAGGGCCGAGGCCGACGGCACGATCGGCAAATTCCTCGTCGAGGACGGTGACGAGGTCGAGATCGGCCAGGACCTCGCCGAACTGGAGACGGCGTGAAGCGGGTACTGATCGCCAACCGGGGCGAGATCGCCGTACGGGTCATCCGGGCCGCCCACACCCTCGGGCTCGAAGCCGTTGCCGTTTACTCCGACGCCGACCGGGACAGCCGCTGGACCCGGCTCGCCGACCACGCGGTGCACATCGGCAAGTCCGCGGCCGCCAAGTCCTACCTCGACGCCGAGGCGATCCTGCGCGCGGCGCGGGAAAGCGGCGCCGACGCCGTCCATCCCGGCTACGGTTTCCTCTCCGAACAGCCCGCCTTCGCGGCGGCCGTCGCCGAGGCGGGATTGACCTTCGTCGGTCCCCGCGCCGAGGTGATCGAACGCATGGGTGACAAGGCGGCCGCCCGTGCGGCGGCCACCGAGGCCGGGGTGCCCGTCGTGCCCGGAAGCAGTGCGCTGGACACCCCGGAGGCTGCCCGCACGGCCGCCGAGCAGATCGGGTACCCGCTGCTGGTCAAGGCGGCTGCGGGCGGAGGAGGACGGGGTATCCGCCCCGTGCGGACCAGCGAGGAGCTCGCCGAGATCGTCCCCGCGGCACAGGCCGAGGCGCGCTCCGCGTTCGGCGACGGAACCGTGTACCTGGAACGCGCGCTCGAGAACGCTCGGCACATCGAGGTTCAGGTCCTCGCCGACACCCACGGCAGGGTCGTGCACACCTTCGAACGGGACTGCTCGGTGCAGCGCCGCAGGCAGAAGCTCATCGAGGAGGCCCCGGCCCCGGGACTCGCCGAGGACACCCGCACGGCGATCACCGAGGCCGCCGTACGCTTGACCGAGAGCGTCGGCTACACCGGAGCGGGCACCGTGGAATTCCTGCTCTCCCCGACCGGGGAGTTCCACTTCATCGAGATGAACACCCGCATCCAGGTCGAGCACCCCATCAGTGAGGAGATCACCGGCATCGACCTGGTCGCCGAGCAGCTGCGGATCGCCGCCGGTGCCCCGCTCTCGGTCGCCCAGGACCGGATCGACCGACACGGCGCCGCGGTCGAGCTCCGGATCAACGCCGAGGATCCGGACCGCGACTTCGCCCCCAGTCCGGGCGAGCTCACCCGGTACGACTTTCCCGCCGGGCCCGGTGTCCGCTTCGAGACCGGCTTTCTGTGCGGCAGCCGGATCAGCCCGTTCTACGACTCGATGATCGCGAAGGTCGTCGCGCACGGCCCGGACCGGGCCACCGCCATCGCCCGGGCCCGCCAGGCCCTCGCCGAGCTGACCGTCGAGGGCGTGCCCACCACGATCGGGCTCCATCAGCGGCTGCTCGCCGATCCCGAATTCCTCGCCGGTGGCGTGCACACCAAGTGGCTCGAACAGCGCCTCTGACCCCCGGGGCTCAGCCCGCAGCCGATTCCAGTGCCTCGGCGACCGCGCTCGCCCCACGTTCGACCGCACGCCGGATGAGCCCGCCATCGGTCTCCAGCCGGGACACATCCGGGGAACCGGGCGGGACGAGGATCTGCTGCAGCCGTTCGCCGGAGGCCGCGGTGAGCCGTTCGTCGTCCCCGGCGCGGCGTTCGGTGCGCGAGCGCCAGCTGGCCACCGCAGCGGGCGCGGTCCGCCGCAGGAAGGCCGTCACCGCGAGGTCCTCGATCCGGGAGGGCCGTTTCACCGGCTCGTCGGCGCGCCTGGTGCGCAACACGAGCACATGCGTGGCCCCGTCCCGCAGTGCGGTGCGGTACGGGATCGCCTCGGCGAGGCCGCCGTCGAGCAGCCGGTGCCCGCCCAGGTCCACGAGCGGACCGGTCAGCAACGGCAATCCGGAGGAACCGCGCATGGCGAGCTTGACCGTGGCGGCATCGTGCACGAACTCGCCGATGTCCAGCACCTCCCCGGTCGCGGCATCGGTGGCGATCGGGTGCAGGCCGATCGGGTTGGCCAGCACCGCGCCGAAGTCCAGGCCCGCCCAGCGCTCGTACACCCGGTCGGTGAGGAATCGCAGGTCCACCGCCGGTTTGCCGCGCAGCAGCGCACCCGGCCGGATCACGTTCGGCATGACGGCCGGATGCCAGAAGAAGGACACCCCGTGCTCGGCCTGCCCGGCGAGCAGCCAGATCACGTTGATCGCCCCCATCGAGGAGCCGTACACATCGTCGAACACCTCGGTGAGTCCGCGGCGCTCCAGCTCGGCGACCATTCCGCTGGAATAGGCTCCCCGGCTGCCACCTCCCTCGACGGCGAGGGCGAGCCGGTGCGGATCGGTACGGGCGCCTGGTTTGCTGTTCTCCTTGGCGCGCAGGCGGATCAGGTCGAGCACGTTCACGCTGGTCACACTAACTCGCCCGCCGCCGGAGCACCGGGGCGGGCAAGTTCACAGCGAGGATCAGTTGCTCGGGAAGGCGAGGTTGACCCCGCTATGGGTCTGCGCGGTCGGCCAGCGCGAGGTGACGACCTTGGTGCGGGTGTAGAAATGCACCCCTTCCTGGCCGTATGCGTGCGAGTCGCCGAACAGCGAGTCCTTCCAGCCGCCGAAGGAGTAATAGGCTACCGGCACCGGGATGGGCACGTTCACCCCGACCATGCCGACCTCGATCTCCGCGCTGAACTCCCGCGCGGCGGCCCCGTCCGCGGTGAAGATCGCGGTTCCGTTGCCGTAGGCGCCCGCGTTGACCAGGTCCACCGCCGAGGTGAAGTCCGGCACCCGCACCACCGAGAGCACCGGGCCGAAGATCTCGTCGCGGTAGAGCCGCATGTCTGTGGTGACGTTGTCGAACAGTGTCGGGCCGAGCCAGAAGCCGGTCTGGTCCCCGTCGATCTCGTGAGTGCGCCCGTCGAAGGCGAGCGTGGCGCCCTCTTTCTCACCACCGTCCACATAGGACCGGACCTTGTCCCGGTGTGCCGCGGTGACCAGCGGGCCCATCTCGCTGCTGTCCTTGCGCCCGTCGCCGACCCGCAGGACGCCCATCCGCTCGGTGATCTTGGCGACCAGTTCGTCCGCGATGGAGTCCACAGCGACCAGGACCGACACCGCCATGCACCGCTCCCCCGCGGAACCGAAGCCCGCGGAGACGGCGGCGTCCGCGGTGGCGTCCAGGTCCGCGTCCGGGAGCACGACCATGTGGTTCTTGGCCCCGCCGAGCGCCTGCACCCGCTTGCCGTTGCGCGAGGCGTTCTCGTAGACGTACCGCGCGATCGGGGTCGAGCCGACGAAGGAGATCGCCTTGATCCGCTCGTGTTCGAGCAGTGCGTCCACCGCGACCTTGTCCCCGTGCACGACGTTGAACACCCCGTCGGGAAGCCCGGCCCGCTGCCAGAGCTTCGCCAGGAACAGCGCGGCCGAGGGGTCCTTCTCGCTCGGCTTGAGCACCACGGCGTTGCCGCAGGCGATCGCGTTCGGCGCGAACCACAGCGGCACCATCGCGGGGAAGTTGAACGGGGAGATGATGCCGACGACCCCGAGCGGCGCCAGCGTCGAGGAGACATCCACCCCGGTCGAGGCGTTCTGCGTGTTGCCGCCCTTGAGCAGATGCGGGATGCCGCAGGCGAATTCGACCGCCTCGAGGCCGCGTGCGATCTCGCCGGCTGCGTCGGAGAGCACCTTGCCGTGTTCGGCGGTGATGATCGCGGCCAGTTCCTCGGTGTGCGCGGCGAGCAGTTCGCGGAACCGGAACAGCACGCTGGTGCGCTTGGCAAGGGAGGTGCGACGCCATTCGCGGGCCGCGTCCGAGGCGACGCGCACCGCCTCGTCCACGATGGCGGTGTCGGCGAAATCGACCAGACCGCTCACCGCACCGGTCGCCGGGTCGTACACCTCCCCCGTGCGTTCTGGTGTTCCGTCATGCGGCTTGCCGCCGATCCAGTGCGCGATCCGTTCCGTCATGGTTCCAAGTCTGCCCGGCCCCGGTCCCTGCTGACCATGGACAGGTTGTATCGCCGTCCGCCGGTTCGGATTACGTTGTGCACATGTACCCGACCGTCGCCGAGGCGCTCACCGTTCCCGTGCTCCGCCGCGGCCGGCCCACCGTCGTCGCCGGGCACCGCGGGCTGTCCAACCCGGTGCGCTGGGTGCACATCGCGGAGATCAGTGATATCGGCGAACTGCTCTCCGGTGGCGAACTGCTGCTCACCACCGGGATCGTGCTTCCCGAGGAGCCGGAGGCGCTGCGTTCCTATGTGACCGGGCTCGCCACGGCGGGCGCGAGCGGGCTGGTCGTGGAACTGCTCCGGCGCTACCCGGCCGGTCTGCCCGAGGCACTGGTCGGCGCGGCCGAATCGGCGGGCCTGCCGCTGATCAGTCTCGCCGCCGAGACCCGCTTCGTGCACGTGACCGAGGCGCTCACCGAACGCATCCGGGACGCCCAGCTCGCGGAACTGCGTGCCGCCGAACGAGTGCACGAGACCTTCACCGCCCTCACCAGTAGCGGAGCCGAACCGGCCACCGTGCTGCACGAGGTGGTCCGGCTGCTCGGCAAACCCGTCGTGCTGGAGAACCTTTCGCACGAGGTACTGGCTTTCGACGCCGCGGGGGAATCGACCGCGCAGCTGCTCGCCGACTGGCACACCAGGGCGAGCGCGGTGACCATTCACGAGCGCACCGGATACCACGAAGACTCCGGCTGGCTGCTCACCGTGGTCGGGGCACGCGGGGACGACTGGGGACGGCTCGTGATTCCCGGGACCGAACAGCCGCCGCACCGCGAGATCGTCGTGCTCGAGCGCGCTGCCTCGGCGCTCGCCGTGCACCGGCTGCTGAGCAGGGAGCGCGAAACCCTCGAACGGCAGACCCATCGCACCCTGCTGACCGAGCTGCTCGGCAGGGGGTACGACGCGGACATCCTGCCGCGGGCCCATGCCCTCGGCGTTCCGCTCACCGAACGCACGCTGGTGGGGATCGCGGTGCATCTGCGCGCGCTCCCCCATTCGCCCGCCCCTGCCCTCGCCACCCAGGCGGTGCTGCGCGATCTGGCCGATACGGTCAGCCTCGCCGCCCGCCGGGAATCGATCCCGGCACTGGTCGCCGTGCTGGACGACACGAGCGTGCGCGGGCTGCTTTCGTTCACCGAACACCAGGAGAGCACCCTGTTGCGGCTGGCCCGCCACATCCGCCGCTCCGGCGCGGGATGGCGCCAGCCGGTGGATGTGCTCGTCGCGGTCGGCACCCCGGTGACCGAGGTGGCCGATGCGCACCGCACCCTGGCCGAGGCCGAACACGCCGCGGCCGCCGCGCCCCGGGACGGAGACCGCGAGCTCTACCGGCTCGAGGATGTCCGGCTGCGCGGACTGTTGCACCTGCTGCGCACGGACTCGCGGCTGTCCGCCTTTGCCGACCGCGAGCTCGGCCCGCTGTACTCCAGGGACGCGCGCACCGGCAGCAGGCTGGTCGAAGCGCTGCGGCATTTCTGCGCGCACGGCGGCAACAAGTCCGCGGCCGCGGCCGCGGCGCACGTCTCGCGCACCGCCTACTACCAGCAGCTCGACCGGATCGAACAGGTTCTCGGGGTCAGCCTGGCCGATCCCGAGTCGATGCTGAGCCTCTACGTCGCCCTGCTGGCAACCGAAACCCGCGAGCCGACCGGCTGACCCGCCAGCCGCGCATTGCGGGCGTCGATCTCCTCCTGGGTGGCGGGCAGCATCAGGTCCCCGCCCGGCTCCGCGGTCGCCTGTGCCCTGCTGACGTGCGGACGCTGCCGGTCCTCGTATTCGATCAGCGCCCGTTCGAGATCGGCCGGGTGCTCGCGCAGCGCCTCGGTGAGAAACCAGGCACCAGTCAGCGCGAGGCTCGTGCCACGGCCGGACAGGGGCGAGGCGCAGTGCGCGGCATCGCCGATGAGCACCACCCGGCCACGGTGCCACGAGGGCATGTCGATCAGGCTGACCGAGTCGAAGTAGAGCTCCGGATCGGCGCAGGCCGCCTCGAGCAGTTCGGGCACCCGCCACTGCCGGTGCTGCCCGAAGTGTTTCCCCAGGATCTCCCGCTGCGCTTCGAGATCATGGTAGTCGTACTCGATCCATGGGGCACGGAACTGGAATACCGCGAGCGCGTGGTCCCGGTACCTGGCGATACCGGCCAGATGACCGGGAAAGTTGTACATCGGGTTGATCGGATCGTTCTCCCGCGCACCGGGAAGTTCGGCGAGGGCGACGTAGAAACCGAGGTGCCGCAGGAAATCCCGTTCCGGGCCGAAGGAGAGCGAGCGGGTCTTCGAGTGCAGGCCGTCGGCCCCCACGACCAGGTCGTAACACTCCCGGCTGCCGGAGGAGAACCGCACGGTCACCCCGTCCGGGTCCTGCTCGAGCTCGCTGACCGACTCCTCGAACACCAGGGAGACCGAGGTGGGCAGTGTCTCGTACAACAACCGGGTGAGGTCCTCGCGGGCGATCTCCAGATCCCCGGCCGAATCGTTGACCTCCTCCGCGGGTGGTTCGGCCAACGGGGTCCCCGAGGCATCGACGAACCGGAGGCGTTCGGACATGTCCACCCGGCTGTCCCGGATCCGCTCGAGCGCGCCCATCTCCGCCGCGACATCCAATGCCGCGCCGCGGATGTCGATCGGTGATCCGTTGACCCGCAGGTGATTCGCCCGTTCCACGACGGTGACCTCGTGCCCGGCCGTGCCGAGGTCGATGGCCGCGCTGAGCCCGGCGATCCCGGCACCGGAAACCAGAATGCGCACGTGTTCCTCCCGAGGATGGTATAAGATACAGTCTGTATCTCAAATAGTAGACCAGAACGGTAAGAAACACAATGTCTCTCAATGCGGATGGGGCGCCCCGGCGGCGCCGGGGCAAGGAGCTGGAGAACGCGCTGCTCGACGCGGCCTGGGCGGAACTGACCGAACGCGGTTACGACGAGTTCGCCATCGACCGGGTGGCCACCAGGGCGGGCACCAGCCGCGCGGTGCTGTACCGGCGCTGGCCGGGCAAACAAGATCTGGTGCGCGCGGCGGTCGAGCACAACACCGGCGAGGGACCGGCGATCGCCCCGGACACCGGCAGCCTCCGCGGCGATGTGGTGGCGCTGCTGCGACAGACGAACGAACGGCGCCGCACACTCGTGACCGTACTCATGACCCGGCTCGGCGGCTTCTACCGGGCGAGCGGGACCACTCTCGCCGACCTCGCCGAAGCAGGCGCCGGGGACTCGATCATGCACGAGGTGCTCGACCGGGCGATCGAACGCGGCGAGGTCGAACCCGGCCAGGTCAGCGACCGGATCATGCAGCTACCACTGCACCTGTTCCGCTACGAGGCGCTGATGACCCTGCGGCCCGTACCCGAACAGGCCATCGAGGAGATCGTGGACACCATCTTCCTGCCGCTGGTGCACGGAAACCGCTAGGAATCCGGCGTCGGCACCCCGGCGACCAGGTGCAGCGCCTGCTCCACCGTCGCACGCCGATGCGGTCGCAGCCGCCGTCACCGGTCCCGGCGGACAGTTCTCCCGCCACATCACCGCGACCACGGGGACACCCGAGTAGCGGCCACAACGGGCACTGTGTGTCGTGCATCACCCAATAGTGCACAAGGTGTCAGTTCTTGCGGCGCGGTTCCCGACAGCAGGATGAAGCCATGGACGCCGCCGAGCTGAGCATCGAGGGCGCCGCCCCGGATGCCCGCTATCTCAGCGAGGACACCAGGCCGGTCCCGCCCGCTCAGCGGACCTGGAGCACCCGGCATTTCGCGCTGATGTGGACCAGCATGTCGCAGTGCATCCCCGCGTATCTGCTCGCCTCCGGGCTCATCGCGGTGGGGATGAACTGGGTGCAGGCACTGATCACCGTCGCGCTCGCCAATCTGCTCGTGCTCATCCCGCTGCTGCTGAACTCACACGCCGGAACCAAGTACGGAATCGGTTTCCCGGTCTACACCCGTGCGGTGTTCGGGATGCGCGGGGCGCACTTCGCCGGACTCGCCCGCGGACTGGTCGCCTGCGGCTGGTTCGGCATTCAGACCTGGATCGGTGGGCAGGCCATCTACGTGATCGTCGGCCAGCTCGCCGGCCGAGGATGGACCCAAGCGGGACGGCTCGGCGACTATCCGTGGACACAATGGCTGTGTTTCGCGGTCTTCATGCTGTTGCAGCTGTTCGTGGTGTGGCGCGGGATGCAGGCGCTGCGGCGCTTCGAGGTGTTCGCCGCGCCGCTGCTGACGCTCACTTTCGCGGCACTGCTGGTGTGGATGCTGATCCGGGCGGGTGGAGTCGGCCCCATCTTGTCTCAGCCGTCGAAACTGGGCTGGGGCGCGGAATTCTGGGCCGTCTTCCCGCCCTCGCTGATGAGCATGCTCGCGTTCTGGGCGACCATGTCGCTGAACATGCCGGACTTCTCGCGGTTCGCCAAGAACCAGCGGGCACAAGGGCTCGGCCAGGCACTGGGCCTGCCGACCGCGATGACCTGGATCTCCCTGGTCTCTATCGCGGTGACCTCGGCCAGCGCGGTGGTCTACGGGGCCCCGATCTGGGATCCGGTCGAGCTCGCGGCTCGCTTCGACAACCCGGTCGCGGTGATCCTCGGTCTGCTGGTGGCGCTGCTCGGCACGATGAGCGCCACCATCGCCTCCGATGTGGTCAGTCCCTCCTACGTGTTCGCCAATGCCGCACCCCGGTTCATCGGATTCCGCACCGGGGCGGTGATCGCCAGCGTGATCGCCGTGGTGATCCAGCCGTGGCGGCTGCTCGCGGATCCGAACATCTACATCTACACCTGGCTCGGCTTCTACGGCGGGCTGGTCGCCTCGGTGGCCGGTGTGCTGATCGCCGGGTACTGGCTGCTGGCCAGGACCGAGTTGCACGTGCCGGATCTGTTCCGCGGCGCGGGCGGGCGCTACTGGTACCGCGGCGGCTGGAACTGGCGCGCCGTACTGGCCGCCGTGCTCGCCGCGGTGCTCTCGGTCGGCGGCGCCTATTCCGATCCAGGCAAGGGGCCGTTCCCCGTGGACGGTCTCATTCCCTTCCTCCGTCCCCTTTACGACTACAGCACCGGAATCGGTCTGGTCGCGGGGTTGGTGATCGCGGTGCTGCTCGCGCCGCCGAATTCGAGAAAGCGAGGTCTGCAATGACGGAGATCGTTCGGGCGGCGCTCGTCCAGCAGCGGTGGACCGGCGACAAGGAGTCGATGACCGAGGCCGCGGTGCGCTACGTGGAACAGGCCGCATCGGCCGGTGCGGGTGTGGTGTGCCTGCAGGAACTGTTCTATGGCCCGTATTTTTGTCAGGTACAGGACACCGACTACTACTCCTACACCGAGCAGATCCCGGACGGGCCGACCACCCGGCTGCTGTGCGAGACCGCGAAGAACCACGGAATCGTGATCATAGCGCCGATGTACGAGCAGGAGCAGCCGGGCGTCTACTACAACACGGCGGCCGTGATCGACGCCGACGGCCGGTATCTCGGCAAACACCGCAAGAACCACATCCCGCAGGTGAAGGGATTCTGGGAGAAGTTCTACTTCCGGCCAGGCAACGGCGGCTATCCGGTGTTCGACACCGCGGTCGGCCGGATCGGCGTGTACATCTGCTACGAACGGCATTTCCCGGAAGGCTGGCGGGCACTCGGACTCGCCGGGGCGCGGATCGTGTTCAATCCCTCGGCCACCTCCCGCGGGCTTTCCGCTTATCTGTGGCACCTGGAGCAGCGCGCCGCCGCCGTGGCCAACGAGTACTTCGTGGGCACAATCAACCGGATCGGCACTGAAACCTTGGGCGACAACGACTTCTACGGTCAGTCCTATTTCGCCGATCCGCGCGGTCAGTACGTCGGGGAGATCGCTTCGGAGGACGAGGAGGAGCTGCTCGTGCGCGATCTGGACATGGGCGCGCTCACCGAGGTGCGTGATCTGTGGCAGTTCTACCGGGATCGCCGCCCGGAGACCTACGAATCGCTGGTGCAGCCATGAGCGAGTTCACGAGCGAATCATCGATACAGAGCGAGTTCACGAGCGAATCATCGCCCATGAGCAGGACGCTCATTCACGGTGGCACCGTGCTCGCCGCCTCCGGTCCGTTCGCCGCGGACGTGCTCGTGGAGGGCGAGACGATCGCCGCCCTGCTGCAACCCGGCACCGAACTCGGCGGGGTCGAGGAGCGGATCGACGCACGCGGCAAATATGTGCTCCCCGGCGGGATCGATGCGCACACGCACATGGAGATGCCCTTCGGCGGGGCGTTCGCGGTGGACACCTTCGAGACCGGGACCCGGGCCGCGGCCTGGGGCGGCACCACCACGATCATCGATTTCCCCAAGCAGGAGAAGGGAACCGGGCTCGAGTCCACATTGGATGCCTGGCATGCCAAAGCGGAGGGCCAGTGCGCCATCGACTACGGCTTCCACATGATCCTGTCCGACGTGAACGATGGCACCCTCAAGGAGATGCGCACCTGCCTGGATCGCGGGGTGAACTCCTTCAAGCTGTTCATGGCCTATCCGGGTGCGTTGTACTCCACCGACGGGGAGATCCTGCGTGCCATGGACACCGCGGCCGAGATCGGCGGGCTGATCATGATGCACGCGGAGAACGGCATCGCGATCGACGAGCTGGCCGCGAAGGCGCTCGCCTCCGGGCGCACCGAACCGGTACAGCACGGGCTGACCCGTCCGCCGGAGCTCGAGGGTGAGGCGACGTCCCGGGCGATCCGGCTCGCCGAGGTGACCCGGGCACCGCTGTACATCGTGCACCTGTCCGCGCACCAGGCCCTGGAGGCGGTGAGCGAGGCACGGGACGCCGGACGCGATGTGTTCGCCGAGACCTGCCCGCAGTATCTGTACCTTTCCATCGAGGATCTGGCCCGTCCGGATTTCGAGGGCGCGAAATACGTCGCTTCTCCCCCGCTGCGGGAGAAATCGCATCAGCCGAGCCTGTGGAAAGGCCTGCGCACGAATGATCTCTCGGTGGTCTCGACCGACCACTGCCCGTTCTGTTTCAACGAGGAGAAACAACTCGGCCGCGAGGATTTCACCAAGATCCCCAACGGAATTCCCGGCGTGGAGCACCGGATGGACCTGCTGCACCAGGGTGTGGTCGCCGGTGAGCTCTCGCTGGCCCGCTGGGTGGACACCTGCGCGACCACCCCGGCGCGAATGTTCGGCCTCTACCCGAAAAAGGGCGTGCTGGCGCCCGGTTCGGACGCGGACATCGTGGTCTACGACCCGGCGGCAGAACAGGTGCTCTCGGTGAACACGCACCACATGAACGTGGACTATTCCGCGTACGAGGGAATGCGGGTGACCGGAAGGGTCGACACGGTTCTGTCCCGCGGATCGGTGGTGATCTCCGGTGGCGAGTTCCGCGGCCGCAAGGGTCACGGAAAGTTCCTGTCCCGCGATTCCTGTCAATTGTTGAGGTAGCGATGGATTTCGGATTGGTGCTGCAAACGGATCCACCGGCAAGCACCGTCGTCGAACTGATGCGGGCCGGGGAGGACAACGGCTTCGGCTACGGCTGGACCTTCGATTCCTGCGTGCTGTGGCAGGAACCGTTCGTCATCTACTCGAGCATCCTGGCCGCGACCAGTGAACTGATCGTCGGCCCGATGGTGACCAACCCGATCACCCGGGACTGGTCGGTCACCGCGAGCCTGTTCGCCACGCTCAACGATATGTACGGCAACCGGACCGTGTGCGGGATCGGGCGTGGTGATTCGGCGCAGCGGGTGATCGGGCGCAAACCGGTGACCCTGGCCATGCTCGGCGAATCGATCGGTGTGATCCGGGATCTGGCCGAGGGAAGGGAAATCGAGCGGGAGGGAACCAAGGTGCGGCTGCCCTGGGTGCGGGACGGTCAGTTGCCGGTGTGGATGGCCGCCTATGGACCGAAGGCACTGCGCATGGTCGGTGAGCTCGCGGACGGTTTCATCCTGCAGACCGCGGATCCGGACATCGCGCGCTGGACGATCGGTTCGGTGCGCGCGGCCGCCGAACAGGCCGGGCGGGATCCCGCCGAGGTGCGGATGTGCGTGGCCGCGCCCGCGTACGTGGGTACCGATCTGGCGCACCAGCGCGAACAATTGCGTTGGTTCGGCGGCATGGTGGGCAATCACGTGGCCGATTTGGTCGAACGGTACGGCGACGAGGGGTCGGTACCCAAGGCGCTCACCGACTACATCGCCGGGCGGCAGGGCTACGACTACGCCCATCACGGTCGCGCGGGCAATCCGGACACCGAGTTCGTGCCCGATGAGATCGTGGACCGGTTCTGCCTCACCGGGCCGGCGAGCGCGCACCGGGATCGGCTTGCCGAACTCGCCGAGCTCGGGGTGGACCAGTTCGCCCTCTACCTCATGCACGATCAGCGGGAGCGCACCCTCGCCGCGTACGGCAGCGAAATCATCCCCGCCGTGCGCTGAGCACCGCGCTCAGCGCACCGAACGGAAGGTGCCGAGCACCGCCTCGACGGCGGGACGCGGCCAGCGCGCGGAATTCCGGACGAGGTAGGAACGCACCGCGAGCGGACTGCCCGCCCAGACGAGTTCCCGCAGTGTCCCGGAGGCGAGTTCCGATTCGACCGAGGCCGAGGCGACCACACCGATCGTCCCGCCCGCCGCGGCCACCCGCTTGATCGTCTCGTTGCTGGCGAACTCGCCCACCACATCCGGGCGGCAGGGGTGCCCGGTCAGTGCGCGCTCCAGCGCGCCCCGGAACCGGCATCCTTTGTCGGTCAACAACATCGGTGCCCCGTCCAGATCCGGTGCGGTGACCCGCGGGTTGTCCGCAAGCGGATGATCCGGTGCGGTGACAAGGGAAAGCGGTTCCTCGGTGAACAGTTCGGCGGCCAATGGCGCGGCCGGTTCGAGCGTTTCCTCGAGCACGAGGGCGAGATCGAGCTCACCGCCCGCGAGCCGCCGCACGAGCCCGGCGTCGAGCGCCCCGCTCGGGCTCGACTCGAACGCGAGCCGGACCCGCGGATGCTCCCGGTAGAGCCGGTGCAGCAGCGGCGGAAGCCGGTAGGCGCAGAGGGTTTCCGGCGCGATCACGGTGACCGGTCCCTCGGGTTCGCCGGGCCCGCGCACCACATCCGCGGCCTCCTCGGCGAGCCGGTCGATACGGGTGGCGTAGTCGAACAGCCGGGTGCCCGCCTCGGTCAGCGCGATCCGCCTGCCGAGCCGGTCGAACAGCGGCACCCCGAGCTCCTCCTCCAGGGCCTTCACATGCTGGGTGACCGCCGACTGCACATAACCGAGCCGGCTGGCCGCACCGGTGAAGCTCAGCCCCTGCGCGACCGCGCGGAAGGTGACCAGGTGCCGCAGTTCCATCCGCACTCCTATCTGGATACGCGATCGATCCTATCGTGAACCATCGTTGGACGCGAACGATTGACGGACGCAGGATCATGGCATGACGAACAACGCATGGCAGCCAGAGCACCGATTCGAGTCCTCCGCGGGAACCGTGGCCTACGACGTGCGCGGCACCGGCGATCCGCTGGTGCTCGTCCACGGCACCCCCGCCTCCTCGTACCTGTGGCGCGGGGTCGTGGACCAGCTCGCCGGCCGGTTCCGGGTGTACACCTACGATCTGCCCGGCTACGGCTACTCCGACCGGTACGCGGGCCAGGATGTCTCGAACCCGGCGCAGGCCCGAGTATTCGGTGAACTGCTGGACGAATGGGGACTGTCCCGGCCGTACGTCGCCGGGCACGACATCGGCGCGGCCGTGGTCATGCGCGCCGCGCTGATCGACGGTCGGAGCTTCGCCCGCATCGCGCTCTGCGACGCGGCGCTGATCGACTGGCTCACTCCGTTCACCGCCCACGTCGGGCGCCACCTCGATGCCTTCGCCGGAGTGCCCGAGCACATCCACGCCCACCTGGTCGCCGGGCACCTGCGCACCGCGTTCGCCACCGAGATCGAGGAGGCCGCGCTCGCCCCGTATCTGCGGCCCTGGCTCGGCACCGAGGGACAGGCCGCCTACTACCGGCAGGTCGGCCAGTTCGATTTCGCGCACACCAGCGAACTCGAACAGCGCTTCGGCGAACTCGACACGCCGACCCTCGTGCTGTGGGGCGAGCAGGACGCCTGGTTGTCCGCCGAGCAGGGCAAGCGGCTCACCGAGGCGATCCCGGGAGCGCGGCTGGAGCTCGTGCCGGGCGCCGGGCATTTCCTGCAGGAGGATCAGCCCGGGGAGGTCGCCGCGCGACTCGGCGCCTTCTTCGGCTGAGCCGCGCGGATCGCCCCTCGGGGATCAGGTCAGCAGCGGCAGCGGACGGCGCACCGCGCTGGTGACACCGTCACTGGCGCGAGCGGCGGTCATTCGCTCGCTCGAGGGGCGGCCGTATCCGGTGGTGCGCTGCACGAGCGGGCGCCCGATCGGTTCCACGATCGATTCTAGATCGGTGATCGTCTTGTAGGAACCGTTGTCCGCGCCGGCCATCCGGCTGATCGTCTCCTCCATCAGCGTGCCGCCGATGTCGTTGACCCCGCCCTGCAACACCGCGCGGCAGGTCTGCTCGCCGAGCTTGACCCAGGAGCACTGGATGTTGTCGATCAGGCCGTGCAGCAGCAGTCGCGCCAGGGCGTGCACCGCCCGGTTCTCCCGCGCGGTCGGGCCCGGCCGGGCCAGTCCGGCGAGGTAGATGGGCGAGCTCTGGTGGATGAACGGGAGCAGCACGAATTCGGTGAACCCGCGCTTTCCGGTCTTCTCCAGGGCACGGCGCTGCAGATCGGCGATCAGTTTGATATGCCCGATCCAGTGCTCGGGGGTGTCCACGTGCCCGTACATCATGGTGGATGTCGTCGGGATGCCGAGCTCGTGCGCGGTGGAGATGACCTCGATCCAGCTCGAGGCGGGCAGTTTGCCCTTGGTGAGCACCCAGCGGATGTCGTCGTCCAGGATCTCCGCGGCGGTGCCGGGCAGCGAGTCGACACCTGCCTCCTTGACCCGGCCGAGCCATTCCCGGACGGACAGGTTGGTGCGCGAGGCGCCGTTCACCACCTCCATCGGGCTGTAGGCGTGCAGGTGGATGTCCGGGCGGCGGCGCTTCACCTCCTCCGCGAGGTCGAAGTACGCGGTCCCGGGCATGTCCGGGTGAATACCGCCCTGCATGCAGATCTCGGTCGCGCCTGCTTCCCAGGCCTGGTCCACCCGGTCCCCCACCTGGCCAAGGGAAAGGGTGAAGGCGTCCGCATCGGTGCGCCGCTGAGCGAACGCGCAGAACCGGCAGCCGGTGTAACAGACGTTGGTGAAGTTGATGTTGCGCGTGACCACGAAGGTGACGTCGTCCCCGCAGGTCTGCGCGCGCAGCCCGTCCGCGAGCCCGGCAAGGGCCTCGAGTTCGTCCCCGTCCGCGTGCAACAGGGCCAGCGCGTCGGCATCGGAGAGCCCGGCCGGGTCCTTCTCGGCGCGCCGCAGGGCTTCCGCGATCTCCGCGTCCATCCGGCTCGGCGCCTTGGCCGCCTTGATCTTCCCGCGCAACTGTTCCCAGTCGCCGTAGACCGAGTCGAAGTCACTGCGCCGGTCGCTGCTGCGGCCCTGCGAATCCACCTCGACGTGCAGTTCGGTGCGCCCGTACTCGGCGAGTCCGCCATCCGGTTCCTGCCACGGAATCCCGGCCGGTGCGGCGTTCTCCTTGACCAGACCGGTTTCCGGATCGGCGAGGGCGTCCACATGCCCGCGCAGCCGGGGATCCAGCCATGGCTCGCCGAGGCGCACGTACTCCGGATAGATCGGCAGCCGTTCGCTCATCGTGTACCCGGCCGCCTCGGTGTGCTTGGTCAACTCCTCGATCTGCGGCCAGGCCAGTTCCGGGTTGACGTGGTCCGGGGTGACCGGGGAGACCCCGCCCCAGTCGTCGATTCCCGCGCGCAGCATCAGCTCGTATTGCCTGCCGATCAGGTTCGGCGGAGCCTGAATGCGCATCTTCGGGCCGAGTACCAGCCGGGCGACCGCGATGGCCGCGGCCAGTTCCTCGAGTTCGGCATCCGGGACCGCGCGCATCTTGGTGTCCGGTTTCGCGCGGAAGTTCTGCATGATGACTTCCTGAATGCCGCCGTATTCGCGGGATATCCGGCGGATCGCGAAGATCGACTCGGCGCGCTCGGTGTGCGTCTCACCGATCCCGATGAGCAGTCCGGTGGTGAACGGGACCGAGGTGCGGCCCGCGTCCTCGAGCACACGCAGCCGGACCTCCGGATCCTTGTCCGGGGAACCGAAATGCGGACCGCCCTTCTCGGTGAACAGCCGGCGCGCGGTGGTCTCGAGCATCATCCCCATCGAGGCGGCGACGGGTTTGAGCCGCTGGAAGTCCTGCCAGCCCAGCACTCCCGGATTCAGGTGCGGCAGCAGGCCGGTCTCCTCGAGCACCCGGATCGACATGGCCCGCACGTAGGAGAGCGTGTCGTCGTACCCGTGCGCGTCCAGCCAGTCCCGGGCCGCGCTCCACCGGTCCTCCGGACGGTCGCCGAGGGTGAACAGCGCTTCGGTGCACCCGGTGGCCGCGCCCTTGCGGGCGATGTCGAGCACCTCGTCCGGGGAGAGGTATGGGGATTCCAGCCGTCCCGGAACGGTGACGAACGTGCAGTAACCGCACCGGTCCCGGCACAACCGGGTCAGCGGGATGAACACCGAGCGGCTGTAGGTGATCACCTTCGCGCGGTCCAGCTCGGCCAGGCCCGCGTCCCGCACCCGGCTCGCGTGCTCGGTGAGCGTCTCGAGTTCGGGCCCGCGCGCGTGCAGCAGCACCGCGGCCTCGTCCACATCGATCGTCTTGCCGTCCCTGGCCCTGGCCAGCGCCCTGCGCACCGCGGACGCGTTCGGTTCCACCATGCCCATGACGCTAAGCCGCGGCGACCGCCCGCTTCCACCACCCGGCCGGAAGACCCTTCCCGGCGCGAGTGTTTGCGCTGCTCGCGGCTTGCCAATCGGGTGTTCGGCGCGTATTACCTAAAGTGTGTCCTCGATCGTCGGCAAAAATATCGGCGGGCGCACCTACTACTATCTGGTGCGCTCCGAACGGGTGGACGGCAAACCCCGGATCACCGAGCAGCGCTACCTCGGGACGGGCGAGGACATCTCGGAGGCGGTGGCCGCGTCCGCCGGTTCTCCACGTTCCACCCGGCATCTGCGGTTCGGGGATGTCGCCGCGACCTGGTCCACCCTGCGCAGGCTGGGTTTCGTGGACACGGTGGAAAAACTGGCCCCCGGACGCGGGATGGCGCTGGCGCTCGCGGTACTGCACCGCGCGACCGCCCCCGGTCTCTCCTTGGAACAGTGGTGGCGGGATTCGGCGGCCGCCCGGTTCGTCCGGCCCCGGGTGCGGGCGGACTTGGTCAGTGACGCCGAATTCTGGCGGCTGGCGCGGCGGCTGTCGGCGAATCGGCTGGCCACCATCGAACAGGCACACGCCGCCCGGTTGCTGGAACACCTCGGCGCCGCCGAACCGGTGACCCTCGCGGTGGATGTGCCGAACTTCGACCTCGCCCTGCTCGTCACCAGGGACGGCGCGATCCCGCTCGTCTCGTACACCCAGGGAACGCAGGCGCGGCACGGCGAACCGTTCGAACAGACCGCGGCTCTGCTCGCCGGGCGGCTCGGGGTGCGCAACCATCCGACCGTGGTGTTCGACGCCGAACAGCGAGCCGGTCTGCACGGACGTTTCCTCGGCGCGCTGCCGATCGGCGAGTATGCCGGGCTGCGCACCAGGCCTGCCTCGGCGCGGACTCCGGTGGATCCCACTCGGTTCGCCGGTCTCACCGCGCTGGACACCCGGGAACTGGTGGACGATGGCAACCGGCGCGTCGTGCTCACCCATTCCGAACGGCTGCACGCTGCCCAGTCCCGCGCCTTCGAGAAGTCCCTGCGCGCCGCCACCCGCAGGCTGGACGGTCTGCGCGGACGCCCGCGTGAGCACATCCGCGCCGAGCTCGCCCGGATCACCCGGGACCGGTGGGTGGACCGGGTGCTCAGCACGGCCGTTTCCGGGGATTCCGTCGAGTGGCGCATCGACGAGTTCACCCGGGCTCGCGTGGACGAGGACTACTTCGGCAAACAGCTGCTGGTGACCTCGCACGAGGACTGGTCGGTGGCCGAGCTGGTCACCGCCTACCGCGCGCGCTACCACCTGGACGGCACCTTCCGGATGCTCCAGGGCCCGGCGAACCCGCCCTGGCGCTGGACCCCGCATCGTTGCGCCGTGCACGAGCTCATCGGGGTGCTCGCCGCCGGTGTCGTGCACCTGATGCGGCACGAGGCGGCCGAGAACGGCATCGACCTCTCCGCCCGCGAACTGCTGGAGACCCTGGGCGGGATCGGGGAAACCGTGCTGAAATACCGCTCAACGGGCGGCCGTCCGCGCACCGAGCGGCTGCTCACCGAACTGGACGAGACCGCGCGCTCGCTGTTCGAACTGTTCGAACTCGACCGCTACGCGCCACGCCGACTGTAGCGGCTAGTCACGCGCGGGCGACAGGTACAGGAATTCGGTGACCTTGGCGAGGGTGAGCACGGCGCGAACGGGTGTGGGCACCGCGGCGGCGGAACACGCAGATCGGGTTATGGTATTCCCGGCAGGAACGCCGTCCGCGGTGGTAGATCACCCCGAAACCGGGGCACCACGGCGCGAGGCGGCCCAGAAGCGGGTCGGTGACGTCCGGTCGAACCGGGCGAGCCGGGCGGACAGGGGCATCGCGAGCTCCCTTCGGATGGCAAATGGCCTGGTCACGGGTGTGTGCGCTCGGCCGGACCGGATGTCCGGGGACGCAGCCGGTACTGCTCGTATTCGGCACCGAACCGGCGCGGGCCAGGGTCGGCTCCTCGTACCTGTGCACGAACGCCGCGGCGGCGTCGATCAGCAACCGGAAATTCCCGAACAGCAGGGCCTGGCCGAGGATGGCCGGCGGCAGCCCCACGTACATCGGATTGCGCACGTAGCGGTTGAACCCCGTCACCACCAGGCGCTCGGTCGGGGCGGCCGGGATCAGGGTGCCCTCGGCCTTGACGAATTCAGCGAACGCCGAGGTCACCGGGACCAGCCCGGCGACGATCAGCACGACGCCGGTCACCCGGGCCGCGCCCCAGCCCGGCAACGGCCAGCGGAACCGCCACCGATCAGCCGTCCGGACACCAGATACAGCAGGATCGGCCCGGGAAGCTGATGGATCGGATGCCGCCTGTCGTTCAGCCGGTCAGCGTCCCGGCGAGCTCGGTGAGCAGGTCCGCGCGGTGCTCCTCCAAGTAGAAGTGGTCCCCCTGGTATTCCCGCAGCGCGAACGGCCCCGTGGTGTACTCCGCCCAGCCGCGCACCGAATCCAGGCGGGTCCGGTCGTCGTCGGTGCCGAGCAGCGCGGTGATCGGGCAGGAGAGCTTTCCGGAATGCTCGTCGACGTACCCCTCGGCGAGCCGGAGATCGCTGCGCAGCGCGGGCACCACGAGCTCCCGGATCTCCGGATCGGCCAGGATCTCGCTCGCCGAACCACCGAGCGAGGTGATGTTGCGGACCAGCACCTCGTCCTCGGGATGCAGCAGCGAGGGGAACCCCGAGCGCAGGTGTGGGGCGTTCGCTCCGGAGAGGAACAGGTGCGCGATCCCGCCCACGGTCTGCGCCGTCTCGTACGCGATGAAGGCTCCCATACTGTGCCCGAACAGGGCGATCGGCTTGTCCCGCAGGGCTTCCAGTTCACCGGCGAACTCGGCGACCATCGCCGGGGCGTCCTCGACGAGCGGCTCGGTGAAGCGCTCGGCCCTGCCCGGATAGGCGACCGCGTGCACCTCGACGGACTCGCTGATCTCCTGCTGCCAGGCCCGGAAGAACGGCGCGGAACCGCCCGCGTGCGGGAAGCACACCAGCCGGAGCCCGGCATCGGGACGCGGGAAATAGCACCGCAGCCAGGTCGAACGCCGCGCGATCCCCTGCTCGGTCACGAATCCTCCTCGCTGACGCTCGTCAGCCCCGCGAGCGGCGCTGCTGTACCCAATGGTTCGCTCGCAAGCTCGCTCACGAATCCTCCATCGCCTGGATCAGGCTGTTCGGCCGCATATCCGTCCAGTTGCGTTCGACGTATTCGAGGCAGGCGTCCCTGGTGTCCTCGCCGTGCACCACGGTCCAGCCTTCGGGCACGTCCACGAAGTTCGGCCACAGTGAGTGCTGGCCTTCCTCGTTGACCAGGACGTAGTAGCTGCCGTCGGGGTCCTCGAACGGGTTGGTCATGCTCTTCCCTTCCTCTGTGCCAGCCGCGCGCCGATAACGGCGAGCGGTCCCTGCTCGGTCATCTCCGCATGCGCGCAGTCGACCTCGCACACCTCGATGTCCCCCGCGACGTACGGCTTCCAGTCCGTATAGCTCGCCGGTACCTCCCCGGCCCGCCGTGTCGCGGTGAACAGCAGCATGTCCCCGTCATAGTACGGAGGCTCATGCGTGCGCGCGATGTGATTGAGATTCAGGTACGCGGCGTACATCCGTTCGATGTGCTCGGCCCGCAACCCGGCGAACACCCCGCCCGCCTCGGTGAGCATCCGGGCCGCTCCCGCCGCGTCCAGTTCCTCCCCGGCAGGGGTGAACCCCATGTCCCTGGCGAGCCGGGCGATACCCACATCCGGGTCACCGAGGGCCGCGCCGTGTGCGCGCATCGGGTATGCGTCCATCAGCGCCAGCAGTTCCACCCGCTCGCCGAGCTCCCGCAACCGGGTGGCGATCGCGTGCGCGAGCAGTCCGCCGACCGACCAGCCGAGCAAGCGGTACGGGCCGGACGCGAGCACGCGCATCCGCTCCGCGTAGTCGTGCGCCGCCTCGGCGAGGGTGCCGGGCAGCGGCTCCTGTTCGGCGATGCCGCGCGCCTGCAGGCCGTACACCGGGCCGTCGACGTGCCCGAGCAGTCCGCTGTAGCACCAGGAAAGAGCCACGGCGGGATGCACGCAGAACAGCGGCTCGCCCGCGCCATCGGTGCGCAGTTCCAGCACCGGTTCCAGGGGCGGTTCGGTCTCGCCCTGTTCGTCGAGCCGCGCGGCGAGCAGGGCCACTGTGGACGCCTCGAACAGGGCGCGGATGGGTACCTCGATCCCGAGTTCGGCGCGGGCACGGGCGGCGAGCCTGGTGGCCAGCAGGGAGGTGCCGCCGAGCTCGAAGAACCCGTCCTCGGCGCCGACCTCTTCGATGCCGAGCAGTTCGGCGAACAGCGCGGCGAGCCGGTGTTCGAGCGGGCTGCGCGGTGCACGGCCCTTCGCCACCGCGCGCCCCGGTGCGGGCAGCCGTTCGCGATCGAGCTTGCCCTGCACGGTGCGCGGCAGCCGGTCCAATTCCACGAACATCGCGGGCACCATGTAGTACGGCAGGCGCCGTTCGAGCCCGCCGCGTAGCCGCTCGCTTCCCGGCATCCGATCCTCGGGCACCACATAACCGATCAGCTGCCCGCCGTGAGCACCCTCGTGTATCGCGCAAGCCGCCGCGGCCACCCCGTCCTGTTCGGCGAGCACGACCTCGATCTCGCCGAGCTCGATCCGATGCCCGCGCAGCTTCACCTGGCCGTCGGCGCGGCCGAGGTACTCCAGCCGGCCCGCATCGTCGCGGCGAACCAGGTCCCCGGTGCGGTACATCCGCCCGCCGGACGGGCAGGCCACGAATCGGCTCGCGGTCAGGCCAGGGCGGCCCAGGTAACCGCGCCCGATCCCGGCCCGCTCACCGGTCAGGTAGAGCTCCCCGGTCACGCCATCGGGCACCGGTCGCAGTGCGCCGTCGAGGACGAGTGCTCCGGTCCCCGGGATGGGTTCGCCGAGATGCACCGGATCCTTTTCCGCCAGTGTGGCGGTGAGGCTGAACACCGTGGTCTCGGTCGGCCCGTACACGTTGAGCAGGCGGCGCCCGCCCGCCCAGCGGCGCACCGCGTCCGCGCTGAGTGGTTCGCCGCCGAGCAGCAGGGTGCCGATGCCGAGATCCGTGGCGGGCAGGCTGCTCAGCGCGGAGGGGGTGAGGAACGCCGCGTCCACGCGTTCCCGTTTCAGCAGCTCGGCCAGCCCCGGGCCGCCGTAGAGCTCCGGCCCGGCGATCACCATGGTCGAGCCGGTGTGCGCGGCGAGCAGCAGTTCGAGCACCGAGGCGTCGAAGCTGGGTGAGGCAAAGGCCAGGGTGCGTGATCCGGCGCGAATTCCGGCATGCGCCCGGATGTGCTCGGCGAGGGCGGCGAGCCCGGAATGCGTGACGAGCACGCCCTTGGGCACTCCGGTCGAACCCGAGGTGTAGATGGCGTAGGCGGTGTTTTCCGCGCGCGCCAAGGAAAGCGGACCTTCCGGCCGGGCGGGGAACACGGCGTCGAGCCAGATTCCGTCCAACCCGGAGGCGAGTTCGGCTTCGCTGATGCCGAGCACCGGTCGCGCCTCGGCGAGGATGCCACGTACCCGTTCGCGGGGCAGTTCCGGATCGATGGGCAGCACGGCGGCCCCCGCCTTGGCGATCGCCCACACCGCGGTCAGCTGCGCGATTCCGCGCGGAAGCAGCACCGCGATCAGATCCTCGGGACCGGCTCCCCGCGTGGCGAGTTCATGCGCGAGCCCGTTCGCCAACGCGTCCAGCTCCGCGTACCGCAATTCGGTGCCGTTCTCGCGTACCGCGGGCATCTCGGGATGCCGCCGCGCCGCCTCGCCCAGCAGGGCGCCGAGCGTGCGCGGCTCGGCGCCCGCGCGCGGCGGCGTGTGCACCCTTTCGCGTTCGGCCGGGGCGAGAATGTCCAGGCGCGCCAAGGGTTCTCCCGGCCGGCTCGCCACCGCCTGCAACAGCCGCTCGAGCCGGTCGAACAGCGCACCGGCCGCCGCGTCCGGCACCACGTCCGGCCGGTGGTCCAGCCGCAGCCACAGCCGCTCCCCGCCCGCCGCGACGAGGGTGACCGGATAGTGCGCGGCATCGGTGAGTTCCACCGCGCCGACCCGCAGTTCGCCGAGCGAGCCGGTGACCTTCGGCGCCGGGTAGTTCTCGAACGCGGTGATCGTGTCGAACAGCCGCTCGGCGCCCGCGGCCTGCTGAATGTCGGCCAGCCCGAGGAAATCCCTGCCGAGCAGGCTGTTCCGGTCCCGGTGCACCCTGGCGAGCAACGCGGTGAAGCTTTCCGCCTCGCGGATCCGCACCCGGACCGGGACGGTGTTGACGAACAGCCCGACCATGCGTTCCACCCCGGCCAGTTCCGCGGGCCGCCCCGAGTTCACCGAGCCGAACACCACATCCGTGCGGCCGGTGAGCCTGCCGAGCAGCACCGCCCAGGCCGTCTGCAGCACGGTCGCGAGGGTCACCCCGGCGCACCGGGCGAGCTCGGTGAAGGGTGCCGCGTCCAGGGTTCGGGTCAGCTGTCGCGGCCGCTGTGTTCCGGATCCGGGGGCCAGCAGCGTCGGTCCGTCGAGCCCGGCGAGGTGCTCCCGCCAGACCGTGCGTGCCGCCGCCGTGTCCTGATTCGCGTGCCAGGCAAGGAATTTCTTGTACGAGGGTGCGGGCGGCAACCGGTCCGCACCGAGGTAGTGCCCGAAGAATTCCTCGGCGAGCACCGGCATGGACCAGCCGTCCACCAGCAGGTGGTGACAGGTGAGCACGAGCGCGTGCCCGGGCCCGGTGCGGGCGAGCACGAACCGCAGCAGCGGTCCGCTGCCGAGGACGAACCCGGTCTCTCGCTCGGCCTCCGCGAGCGCGGTGAGGTCCGCGGTCTCGGTTTCCCGCCACGGGGCACGGCATTCGCGCGCGATCAGCTGCACCGGCTGGCCGGTCTTGCGGCGGCGGAAACTCGCCCGCAGCCCGGGATGCCTGGCGAGCACCGCGTCCGCGGCCGCGCGCATGGCCGATGGGTCCACCCTCCCCTCCAAATGCACCACCAGTTGCGAGGTGTACACGTCCGCGCCGGGTGCGCTGCCCTCGGCGTGGAAGTACATCCCTTCCTGCAGCGGGGAAAGCGGCCAGATATCCGCCAGTTCACCGGTCACCGCATTCGCTCCTTGGGGGAGCTCGGCGCCTCCCGGCGGTGCTGTGTCATTGATTCGCTCGCAAGCTCGCTCATTGCTCCCCCTCGAGCACGTCCTCGAACTCCTCGATCTCGTCCTGGTCCATGGACAGCAGCGTGATGTCCGAAGGGGTGTGCCCACCGCGCACTCCCTCGGCGGCGTGCTCCGCGATCCCGCGCAGCGCCGCGCTCCACAGCCGTGTCAGCTCTTCGATCGCGGCGTGGCCGAAATGTTCGCTCGCGTACCACACGCCCGCCAGCAGCCGTGGGCCATCGGGTCCTTCGTGCACCACCGCGTCGATCTGAATCCCGTGCGGGGCGGGCATTTCCGGATCAAGCCCGGACACCAGTGCGTCCGCTTCCCCGGCGAGCGACCAGGTTCCGCCCGTTCCCGGATCGACCCGGCCGAGGTAGTTGAACCCGAGCTGCGGGCTCGGTGCCTCGGCGAGCTCGGTCGCGGTCACCGGGTTCAGGTAGCGCAACAGCCCGTAGCCGATCCCGTCCCCGGGCATCGCGCGCACTTGCTCCTTGACGTTCTTGATCGCCCGCGAGACGAGTTCGCCCCCCTCGAGCACTTCCTGCCACGGTGGTTCCCCCGCGTTCAGCCGCACCGGGTGGGTGGTGGTGAACCAGCCGACCGTGCGGGACAGGTCCAGCCCTTCGGCGAGTTCGCCGCGCCCGTGCCCTTCGAGTTCCACGAGCACCTCACCCGCGCAGTCCTGCCACTGCCCCACCGCGAGGGCGAGCGCGGTCAGCAGCACATCGCTGGGCTTCGCGTGGTACGCCGAGGGAATCCGGTCCAGCAGCGGCGCGGTGCACCCCGTCTCGAGCGCCACCTCGATCCTGCGCAACCCGGCCGCGGTGCCACGCGGACCGGCGAGCGGATCACCACCGCGCAGCACCTCCCGCCAGCCGTCCAGTTCGGCGAGCCGTTCCGGGCTGGCCGCGGCGACGGCGAGCTGTTTTCCCCAGCGGCGAAGGGAAGTCCGCACCGGCGCGAGCGGCCGGCCCTCCAGCGCGGCGAGCAGATCGGGCAGCAGAATCCGCCAGGAGACCGCGTCCACCAGCAGATGGTGCGCGAGCAGCAGTAACCGCCCGTCCCGCGGACCGGCGTCGATCCACACCGCGCGCAACAGCGGACCGTCCAGGCGCAGGGAATCCGCCGCTGCGCGGGACTGTTCGGCCACCAGTTCCCGGAGCTCGCCTCCCTCGGCCGCGACGGTGGACACCAGTGCCGCAGGATCGACACTGCCCGGCTCGGGGATCTCGTAGCCGCCCGACTCGGTCCGGCGCATCCGGAGCGCGTCGTGCCGGTCGAGCAGCACGCCGAGCGCCTCGGTCAGCCGCGCCGGTTCGGTGTCCGCGGGCCCGCGCAGCAGCATCGACTGGTGAAACCCGCTCGGCTCGCCGAGTTCGGTGAACCACCGCATGATCGGGGTCGGCGTGAGCGCACCGATGCCCGCGCCCTCGGGCTCCCGGTTCTCCTCGCTGGTGCGGGCCAGGGCGGCGAGCGAGCGGGGAGCCTGGGCGGTGAAGACGTCCCGCGGGCTGATCACCAGGCCCGCTTCCCGTGCCCGGGCGACCAACTGGATCACCAGGATCGAATCGCCGCCGAGATCGAAGAAGCCGTCGTCCACCCCGACCCGGTCCAGGCCGAGCACCTCGGCGAAAGCGGCCGTCATGACCTGCTCCCGCGCGTCGGCCGGGGCGGTATCGGTGGTCCGGAATTCCGGCGCGGGAAGGGCGTCCTTGTCGATCTTGCCGTTCGCGGTCAGCGGCAGCTCGGGAAGCCGCATGATCGCGGCGGGCACCATGTACTCAGGAAGGCTGCGTGCCAGGTGCGACCGCAGATCCGCGTCGCCGTCGCCGACCACATAGCCGACCAGGCGCGCCGGTGCGTCCGGTCCGGCGGCACGCAGCACGACGGTCGCCGCGCGCACCTCTGGATGGTTGCCGAGCGTGGCCTCGATCTCGCCGAGTTCGATCCGGAAGCCGCGCAGTTTCACCTGCCGGTCCGCCCGGCCCGCGTAATCGAGCTGGCCGTCCGGCCGGATCCGCACCAGGTCCCCGGTGCGGTACATCCGGTCGCCGTCCGGGCAGGCGAGGAACCGTTCCGCCGTGCGACCGGGGCTCCCGAGGTAGCCACGGGCCAGGCTCGGCCCCGCCACGTACAGTTCTCCGGTCACCCCGGGCGGGACCGGACACAGGTGGCGGTCGAGCACGTACGCCCGGGTGCCGGGAACCGGATGCCCGATCGGCGGGCGCTGCGCCGGATCCGCCGGTCCGCCAAGGGGTTCCGAGACGGAGACGGCCACGGTGGTCTCGGTCGGCCCGTAACCGTTGAGCATCCGGCGCCCGGGCGACCAGTCCGCGACGACCGCGGGCGGGCACGCCTCGCCGGCCACGACCAGGGTTCGCAGACCGGGCAGTCCGGCCTCGATCGCGGGCAGCGCGGCGGGCGGCAGGGTGGCGTGGCTGACCCGCTGCTCGGTGATCAGCGCGGCCAGTACCGGCCCGGGAAGCAACCGCTCGGCGGGGGCGAGCACCAGGGTGGCCCCGTGCAGCAGGGCGGCGAACTCCCAGAACATCGCGTCGAAACTCGGCGAGGCGAACTGCAACACCCTCGATTCGCCGTCGATGCGGAGCCGGTCGCGCTGCACCGCGACCAGTCCGGCGATCCCGGTTCCGGTGACCACCACGCCCTTCGGGCGCCCGGTCGATCCGGAGGTGTAGATCAGATAGGCGGGCGCCTCGATCCGGGCACGGCGCCGCGGTGCGTGCCTCGGCTGCCGGGCTGCCGCGTCCGGGGACAGCACCGGGATTCCGGCGGGAAGCAGTCCTTCGGTGGCGGGTTCGGCGATCGCCAGGCTCGGCTGGGCGTCGACGCACATATAGGCCAGCCGATCGGCGGGATAGTCCGGATCGAGCGGCAGATAGGCGCCACCTGCCTTGGCGACCGCGAGCATCGCGGTGATCAGCTCCGGGCCGCGCCGCAGGCACAGTGCCACATAGTGTTCCGAGCCGATTCCGGACTCGATGAGCAGGTGCGCGAGCCGGTTCGCCCGGGCGTCGAGTTCGGCATAGGACACGGATTCGCCTGTCGTGGCAAGGGCTTCCCGGTCCGGATGTGCGGTGACCGCCCGCTCGAACAGTTCGGCGATCCCGAGTTCGGGCAGTACCGTACCCGTTGTCCAGGGTTCTCGTTCCCGCTCGGTGCGCACATCGATCTCGTGCAGCCGGGCGTGCGGCCGCGCGGCGACGGTGGCGAGCACGATGCCCAGCCGGGTGGCCATGGCCAGCACGGTCTGCTCGTCGAAGAGGTCGCTCGCGTATTCGAACACCCCGCGCAGCCCGCCGGACTCGGCCAGGTTGACCGCGAGATCGAAGCGGGCGCTGGCGAACTCGAGTGGTTCGGGGCGTGCGGTGATCCCCTCCGCATACAGCTCGGGAAGTTCCGTCTGGGTCAGCGCGAGCATCACCTGCGCCAACGGCGGGCGGCCGAGCGAGCGCTGTGGGGCGAGTTCCTCCACGAGCCGTTCGAACGGAACTCCCGCCTGGTCGAAGTCGGCGAGATCGGCCGCACGGACCCGGTCCAGCAGCTCGGCGAAACTCGGATCCCCGGACACATCGGTCCGCAACACCACGGTGTTCACGAACATCCCGACCAGCTCGTCCAGCGCCACATCCTCCCTTCCGGCGATCGGCGAACCCAGCGGAATATCCGAACCCGCACCTGATTTCGCCAGTAGCACCGCGAGACCCGCCTGGATCACCATGAACGTCGACACCCGGTATTCCCGGGCGAGCACACGGATTCCCGCGTAGGTTCCGGCATCGAGTTCGAACGGCACGCTGGCGCCCCGGTAGGTGGGATGCGCCGGGCGGGACCGGTCGGCGGGGAGCTCGAGCTCGGCCGGGGCGCCCGCGAGCCGGTTCCGCCAGTAGCCGAGCTGGGCTTCCAGTGCCTCCGCGGTGAGCTCTTCCCGTTGCCACAGCGCGTAATCCACGTACTGTACGGGCAGCGCGGGTTGTTCGGGTGCCGCACCGCGGGCCCGGGCACCGTACGCGGAGAGCAGATCGCGGGCGAGCGGACCGAGCGAGGTGCCGTCGGCCGCGATGTGGTGCACCACGAGCAGCAGCACGTGTTCGCCCTCTCCGGTACGCAGCAGCCGGGCGCGCAGCGGCGGGTCCACGGCCAAGTCGAACGGTTCCTTCGCCGCGGCGAGCAGTTCGTCCATTGTGGGCACCGTGGGCAGTTCCTGGCGCGCCTGCCGGGGATCCAGCACGAGCTGATACGGCTCGCCCGCGTACTCGCCGAACACCGTGCGCAGGCTCTCGTGCCTGGCCAGGACGTCGTCCAGGGCGGCCCGCAACGCCTCCGGGTCGAGTTCTCCGGTCAACGCCCACGCGAACGGCATATTGTAGGTCGCCGAGGCGCCGTGCAGCCGGTCGAACAGCCAGAGCCGGTACTGGGCGGCGGACAGCGGCGGGCGGCTCGGCCGGTCCATCCGCCGCAGCGGGGTGAGCCGCCGGGTCCCGGTGCGCGCGGCGAGTTCGGCCACGGTGGGCGCCTCGAACACCTCGCGCACCCCGATCCCCTCGCCGATCCGCGCGGCGACCCGCATCGCGAGCACCGAATTGCCGCCGAGCGCGAAGAAGTCGTCGTGCACCCCGACCCTGGGAACACCGAGCACCCCGGCGAAGGTTTCGGCGACCAGGCCCTCCCGGGCGGTGCGCGGCGCCTCCTCCCCGGCGCGCACCGCGGGCGCGGGGAGGGCGGCCCGATCGATCTTCGCGTTCGGGGTGTGCGGGAGCTCGTCCAGTGCGACGACAACGGCAGGCACCAGCTGTCCGGGCAAGCGTGCGGCAAGGCCCGCACGCACCGCGTCCGGATCCGCGGTACCGGTGAGGTAGCCGACCAGCTGGTTCGCGCGCACCGCGGCCACCGCGTCGATCACCCCCGGATGCGCGCGCATCGCCGCCTCGACCTCACCCAGCTCGATACGGAATCCGCGCAGCTTCACCTGATCATCGGTGCGGCCGAGATAGTCGAGCTGCCCTGATCGGGTCCGGCGCACCAGGTCCCCGGTCCGGTACATTCGCCCGCCCCAGGGACAGGCCACGAAGCGCTGCGCGGTCAGGCCGGGCCGCTCATGGTAGCCGACCGCGAGCCCCGCACCGGCAAGGTAGAGCTCTCCGGGTACCCCGGGCGGAACCGGTCGCAGCCCCGCGTCCAGAACATAGGCCCGGGTGTTCGCGATCGGTTCACCGATCAGCGGACGCGAACCGTCCACAGTGGACATGGTGGACCAGATGGTGGTCTCGGTAGGCCCGTACAGGTTGGTCACCCGGGAACAGCGCGCGTGCATGAGCGCGGCGAGATCCTCGGGCAGCGCCTCACCACCGACAAGAGCATGCACCTCGCCCAGTTCCGCGTCCAGGAGTTCCCGCCACAGGGTCGGGGTCGCCTGCGCCACGGTCACGTTTCTGGTGGCGAGCCGTCCGACGGCGTTCGCGGCCTCGGCGAGGATCACGGTGCCCGAAGTACACAGTGGACCGAACAGTTCGAGCACCGAGATGTCGAAGCTCACCGTGGTGACCGCGAGCATGCGCGCCCCGGCACGCAGCGGCAGCCGCTCGGCCATCGCGTCCAGGAAGTTCACCACCGAGCGATGCGACACGGGCACACCTTTCGGCCTCCCCGTGGATCCCGAGGTGTACAGCACATAGGCGGGTGCGCCGGGTCGCACGGGAATCTCCGGGACCGGCAGGCCCGGTTCCCGATCCTCCACGAGCACCCGTGGTGTGCCGCCGGGCAGTTCGACTCCCGCCGTGGTGAGCACCGCCGCCGGATGCTGGTCGACGAGCAGGTACTCGATCCGCTCGGTAGGGAAGACGGGATCGACCGGGAGGTAGGCTGCACCCGCTCGGTGCACCGCGAGCAACGCGATCACGAGCTCCCGGCACCGGGGCAACGCGACCGCGACCACCTCGCCCTGCCGCACCCCGCTCCGCGCGAGCCGGGCAGCGAGCTCGGCCACTTCCTCGTCGAGTTCCCGGTAGGTCAGTGAGGTTTCCCGACCGTCGAGGGCTGGAGCATCCAGCGCCTCGGCCTTAGGGGTGGCACGCACGCTGGCGGAGAACAGCTCGGCCAGCGTGATCTCGCGCAGCGGCGCCTCGGTGGCGTTCCAGGTGCGCAGGATCGTGTCGCGCTCGGTCGCGTCCAGCACGTCGAGCGCGCCGATGGCCCGGCCGGGCTCGGTGATCGCCGCCGCGAGTATCCGCCGCAGCCTGCTCAGCAGCTCGTCCACAGTGGACTCGTCGAACAGGTCGGTGGAGTATTCGCAGACTCCCGCTATTCCCGCGCCGCCTTCGCGTTCGCCGAGCACGAAGTGCAGATCGAACTTCGCGGTGGTCGCCGGGGCGGGCAGGCTGGTGACCTCGAGCCCGGGCAGCTCGAACCGCGGCGCCGGGTTGTTCTGATAGGAGATGGCGATCTGGAAGAGCGGATGCCTGGCGAGCGCCCGCTCCGGGTTCAGCTCCTCGACGAGCCGTTCGAAGGGTAGCCGCGCATTGCCGTAGTCGGCGAGGTCGGCCGTGCGGACCCGATCGAGCAGTTCAGCGAAACTGGGATCCCCGGACACATCGGTGCGCAACACCACGGTGTTCACGAATACCCCGACCAGCTCGTCCAGCGCGGCATCTTCCCGCCCGGCGATCGGCGAACCGAGCGGGATATCCGAGCCCGCCCCCGATCTTGCCAGCAGCACCGCGAGACCCGCCTGGATCACCATGAACGTCGACACCCGGTGTTCCCGGGCGAGCGCGCCGATCCGCGTGTGCACATCCGCGGACAGTTCGAAAGGCAGGCTCGCACCCGCGTAGCTCGGGTGTGCCGGGCGCGGCCGGTCGGCGGGCAGGACCAGTTCGACGGGGAGCCCGGCCAATCGTTCCCGCCAGTAATCCAGCTGCGCCCGGATCACCTCGCCTTCGAGCAGTTCCCGTTGCCACAGCGCGTAGTCCCCGTACTGCACGGGCAGCGGCACCCAGCCGGGCCGCTCCCCGGCACAGCGGGCCCGGTAGGCGGTGACCAGATCACCGGCCAGCGGGGCGAGGGAGGCTCCGTCCGCGGCGATGTGCGCGAGAACGACCGCCAGCACGTGTTCCCGCGCACCGAGCCGGAACAACCGCGCCCGGATCGGTGGTTCGGCGCTCAGGTCGAAGCCGCGCGCCACGAAACCGGTCAGTTCCGCCATGAGGTCGGTGGCGTCCACCGGCTCACCGTCCAGGACCGGTTGCGCGGCCAGAATCCGCTGGCACGGCTCCCCGTCACGCAGTTCCGGGTACACGGTGCGCAGGATCTCGTGGCGGTCGACGACATCACGGAGTGCCTCGGCGAGCGCCCCGGTGTCGAGTTCCCCGTCCAGGCGGAGCACCAGCGGCATATTGTAGGCGGCACCGCCCTGCTCGAACCGGTTGAGGAACCAGAAACGCTGCTGTGCGGCGGAAAGCGGAAGGTGTTCGGGACGCGGGCCCGCGGTGAGCGCCGGGAGGGTGTGTTCGCCCGTGGCGGTGACCCGCGCGGCGAGCCCGGCGACGGTCGGCGTCTCGAACACCGCCCGCACCCCGAGTTCGGCGCCGAGCGCGGGCCGCACCTTCGCGATCACCCGCATCGCGAGCAGCGAATCCCCGCCCAGTTCGAAGAAGCTGTCCTCCGCGCCGACCTCGGTGACCCCGAGCACCTCGGCGAAGATACCGGCGAGCACCGCCTCGGCCGGAGCGTGCGGAACCCGGCTCCGGAGCGCGCCGTACTCCGGAGCCGGCAGCGCCGCACGATCGAGTTTCCCGCTGGGGTTGAGCGGAAGTTCGGCCAGCACCACGATCCCCGAGGGCACCAGGTACCAGGGAACGACCTCCGCGAGCCGGGCCCGCACGGTCCGCGGATCGGGTTCGGTACCGGGTTTCGGGACGAGGTAACCGATGAGCCGCTTCTCGGCGTTCCCTTCGGCGATCACCACGGCCTCCGCGATACCGGGCTGGGCGCGCAGCGCGGCGGCGATCTCCCCCGGTTCGATACGAAAACCGCGCACCTTGACCTGTTCGTCCGCGCGGCCGAGGTATTCCAGCTGCCCGGATTCGGTCCAGCGCACCACATCCCCGGTGCGATACATCCGGTCGCCCCAGGGGCAGGCCACGAACCGTTCCGCGGTCAGCGCGGGCCGCTCGTGGTAGCCCAGCGCGATTCCGTTGCCTGCCAGGTACAGTTCACCCGGCACGCCGGGCGGAACCGGCCGCAGGCCCCGGTCGAGCACATAGGCCCGGGCACCGGAGACCGGTCGCCCGATCGGCGCATACCCGGAGGGGTTCCTGTCGTCGAACCAGGCGCTCGCGTACACACAGGCCTCGGTCGGCCCATAGATATTGGCGAGGCACGCTCCCGGTGCCGCCTCGCGCAGCCGCAGCACCAGTTCGGCGGGCAGGGCTTCACCGGCGAGCGCGAGGGTTTCCACCGGAAGCCGCTCGCTTTTCGCCAGTACACCGGACACCGCCGAGGGCACCGCGCACACGAGGCTCGCCGGGCGGGTGCGTTCGGCGAGGGCGAGCGCGTCGGCCACCAGTTCGATGCCGCCGCCGAGGCAGAGCGGAACGAGCGTGTCGAACACCGAGACATCGAAGTTCAGCGAGGTTGAGGCGAGTACATCGGTGAACACCGCCGGTTCGAAGGTCTCGGCGGCCCAGGACACCAGATTGGCCACGGCCGCATGCGGTACGAGTACGCCCTTGGGCCGTCCGGTCGATCCCGAGGTGTAGATCAGGTAGGCGGGATGCTCCGGGCGCAGCGGTCGCACCCGAGCGGCATCCGTGACGGGTTCCGCCCGTTCGGTCTGGTCGGTGTGCAGCACCGGGATTTGCGTCCGGTGTGGCGAGTCCCGCCCGGCGATCAGCGCCGCCGGGCGCGCGTCCTCGAGTAGATATGCCACCCGTTCGGCCGGATAACCCGGATCGATGGGCAGATAGGCGGCTCCTGCCTTGAGTACCGCGAGCAGCGCCACGAGCAGCTCCGGTTCCCGGCCGAGGGCGAGTGCCACCCGGTCACCGGGTCCGACGCCACGCGCGATCAGCGCACGCGCGAGCCCGTTCGAGCGCGCGTCGAGCTCCCCGTAGCTCAGTTCCACAGCCACGCCGCGCACCGCGATGCGCTCGGCGTGCTCCGCGGCCGCCCTGGCGAACAGCGCGGGCACCGTGCCGGTCGCCGGTTCCCGCGAGGGTCCCGCGAATTCCTCCAGCAGCCGGGCACGTTCGCCCTCTCCGAGGAGGTCCATGGCGCGCACGGGCGTGTCGGTGCGCGCGTTCTCCAGCAGCGCCACGAATCGGTCGAGCAGCCGGTTCGCCCACGCGGACGAGAACACCGAACGCCGGTATTCGAACCGTACGGTCATCGGGTCCCCGGGCACCACCGCGAGCACGAGCGGATAGTGCGTCGCGTCGACGTGCCGCACCCCCTCGATGCGCAGCTCCCCGGTCTGGTCCACAGTGGACGGATCGAAGGGGTAGTTCTCGAACACGGTGAGCGTGTCGAAGAGCTGCTGTGTTCCAGCGGCCTGCTGGATCTCGGCGAGGCCGAGGTACTCGCTGCCCAGCACCGAGGAATGCCCCGCGTGGCAGGCGACGACCAGCTCACCGAAGGTGCCGCGCTCGGGTACCCGCACCCGGACCGGGATGGTGTTCACGAACAGGCCGATCATGCTCTCCACGCCCGCGACCTCGGCCGGGCGCCCGGAAACCACCGTGCCGAACACGATGTCCGCGCCACCGGTGAGCCGGGCCAGCAGCACCCCCCATGCGGACTGCACCACCGCGTTGACGGTGGCGCCCGCCCCACGGGCGATGGCACTCAACCGCGCACTCGCATCGCCACTGAGTTTCGCGCTGACCTCGGCGGGAAGTTCGGCCCCGTCCCCCGGTTCCGGACCGGCGACCAGGGTGGGTTCGGCGAGGCCGCTCAGATACTCCCGCCACACCTCGAGAGCCGCGGCTCGGTCGCGCTGCTTGAGCCAGGCCAGGAACTGCTTGTACGAGGGTGGCTGCGGGAGCGTGCCACCGGAGTACAGGCCGAGCAGTTCCGCGCACAGCAAGGGAGTTGACCAGCCATCGAGCAGGATGTGGTGATGCGTCAGGATCAGGCGCGCCCGCCCGGGACCGGTGTGGGCGAGCACGAACCGCAGCAGCGGCGGCCGGGCGATGTCGAACGGCGTGCCGCGTTCCTCCTCGGCGAGCGCGTCCGGGTCCTCGGTGTCGAGCTCCCGCCACGGCGTGCGGACCTCGCGGGCGATCACCTGCACCGGCTTGTCCAAACCCTCGTGCAGGAAGCCGGCACGCAGATTCGGGTGCCTGCGCAACAGTTCCCCGGCCGCGGCCGCCATGGCCGCGGTGTTCAGCGGCCCTTCGATATCGATCGCGATCTGCGTGGTGTACACGTCGGATCCGTACGCCGCATGGAAGAACAGTCCTTCCTGAAGCGGGGAAAGCGGCCAGATGTCCTCGATCTGGGAGCGTTTCACAAATCCCTCCATACCGCTTCGAGCGCGTCGATTTCCGTCTGGTCAAGGGAAACGAGCGAGAGATCCGATGGCGTGTGCCCGCCCCCGGAACCGGTTCCGGTGTATTCGGCGATCGCGGCGAGCGCCTCGCACCACCGGTCGAGCAGTTCCACCGCCTCCTGCTCGGTGATGGTTCCGGCCCGCCAGCCGAGGGTGGCGCGCAGTTCCCCGTCCACGGCCGCGATGTCGACGGCCAGGTCGTGCCCGGCCGGTGGCTGCCCGGTCAGTGCCTCGTTCTCCTCGGCGAGCCCCCACTCCCCTTCGGCACCGGGTGCTTCGGCGCGCCCGAGATAGTTGACGAGCACCCGCGCCGCGCTCAGCTCGCCGAGCCGCCGCGCGCCTTCCTCGGTCAGATAGCGCAGCATGCCATAACCGATGCCGTTGTCCGGGGCGGCTCGCAGCGCTTCCTTCACCGTCTTCACCGCGGCGTCGATCCCGTCTGTCCGGGCGCGAACCTCGGACCAGTCGAATCCGGCGAGATCGAGCGCCACCGGGTGCATGCTGGTGAACCAGCCGACGGTGCGGGAAAGGTCCAGACCATCGGCGATCTCCTCTCGCCCGTGTCCCTCCACGTCGAACAGCACCCGGCCGCTTCCGGTCGTGCCGAGCCCGCTCTGCCACAGCGCCATCGTCAGGGCGGCGAACAGGATGTCCTCGGTTCCGGCGTGAAAGGCGAGCGGGACCTCGTCGAGCAGCGCCGCGCTGAGCTCCCGGTCCACACGACGGCGCAGGTGCCCGTGCCCGTCCCGCGCGCCCCGGATCGGTTGCGGCGCCTCGGCGAGCACCTGCTCCCAGTGCCCCAGCTCGCCGATCCGTTCCGCGGACTCGGTGCGCAGTTCCCGGGCCCAGCGCCGGACCGAGGTGCCGACCTCGGCGAGCTCCGCACCGCCGAGCGCGGCGATCAGGTCGGGCACGAGGATCCGCCAGGACACCCCGTCCACCGCGAAGTGATGGGCGACCAGCAGCAGCCGCGAGCCGTCCGCGCCCGCGTCGAACCAGATCGCGCGCAGCAGCCCGGCCTGGCTCGGGGACAGTGCCGCCGCGGCGGTGTCCGCGTTCGCCCGTACCGCGGCACGCAGCCCGGCTTCGTCCATTGTGGACGCGTCCACGGTGTGCAGGTTCGGGCGCACCACCCCCGGTTCGAGCACGGTGGCGGCGAACCCACCGTCCGTCCTGGTGACCCGCATGCGCAGCGCGTCGTGCCGCCCGAGCAGGGCGGTGAGCGCGGCGGTGATCCGCTCCGCGCCGAGACCGCCCGGCACTCGCAATACGATTGCCTGGTGGAACCGGTCGGTATCGGTGTCCTGCGCGGCGAGCCAGGACATGATCGGGGTCGCGGGGACCTCGCCCAGATTCGCGCCCTCGGGTTCGCGCCGCACGACCGCGCCGGTACGGGCGACCGCGGCCAAGGCGCGCGGGGCGGGATTGGTGAACACATCCTTCGGGGTCACCGTGTACCCGTGTGCGCGGAGTTTCGCCACCACCTGGATGGCCACGATGGAATCGCCGCCGAGTTCGAAGAAACCGTCCCCGGCCCCGACGGTCTCCCGGCCCAGTATCTCGGCATACACCGCGCAGATGGTCTCCTCGGCCGCGGTCGAGGGTGCGGTGTAGGGACCGCTTGCCGTGAACTCCGGGTGCGGCAAGGCTTTCCGGTCCAGTTTCCCGCTCGGGGTCAGCGGGAACTCGTCCAGCACGGTGAACACGGCGGGCACCATGTACTCCGGCAGCACCGACCGCAGCCCGTCGCGCAGCCTGCCCGCATCGAAACCCGCCCCGGGCACCACATAGCCGGCCAGCACCGTCTCCCCCGCCGGCGAGGCCGTCGCCAGCGTCACGGCCTGGCCGACGCCTTCCTGGGCGGCGAGCACCGCGTCGATCTCGCCCAGCTCGATCCGCTGGCCGCGCACCTTCACCTGGAAGTCCGCGCGCCCCACATAGACGAGCTCGCCCGCGCGGTTCCACCGGACCACGTCACCGGTCCGGTACATCCGTTCCCCGGTACCGAACGGGCAGGCCACGAACCGCTCCGCGGACAATCCGGCCCGGCCGAAGTATCCCCGGGCCAGCTGCACCCCGGCCAGATACAGCTCCCCCGCGACACCGGGTGCGACCGGACGCAGGAATTCGTCCAGCACGAAAACCCGCGTGTTCCACACCGGACGGCCGATCGGCACCACCGGATCGCCGCCGCCGACGCCGAACCAGGTCACATCCACCGCGGCCTCGGTCGGACCATACAGATTGAACAGGCCGCCCTCCGGCCACCGGTCCAGCGCCGCGTCCGCGACCGAGGCGGGCATCGCCTCGCCGGAGCAGAAAACCAGCCGCGGCGAACCGACGATCCCCGCTCCGTCCAGGAAGGCCCGCAGCATGGACGGCACGAAATGCGCCACCGTCACACCCTCGCGGGCGAACAGTTCACCCAAGTACTCGGCATCCCGGTGCCCGCCGGGCGCCGCCAGCACCACGGAGGCGCCGGTGCTCAGCGCCCAGAACAGTTCCCACACCGAGACATCGAACGAGATCGAGGTCTTCACGGCGACCCGATCCGTTTCCTCGAGCGGGAATTCGGCTTGCATCCACCGCAACCGGTTCACCACGGCGGCGTGCGAGACCACGACGCCCTTCGGGCGGCCCGTGGAGCCCGAGGTGTAGATCACGTACGCCGCACAGTTCTCCGGGACCGCGATCTCCAGCGGGGTGTCCGGGTAGCCGGAGAGCTCGGCGTCGTCGAGCACGATCGCCGGTACCGCTGCCGGCAGCACACCCGCCAGCTCCCGGTCGGTCAGCACGCACACCGGTCCGGAATCCTCCGCCATGAACGCCAATCGCTCCGCGGGAAGCTCCGGATCCAGTGGGACATAGGCGCCACCCGCCTGGTGCACCGCGTAGATCGCCATCATCAGCTCCGGCGAGCGCGGCAGCAGCACCCCGACCCGGCTGTCCGGTCCGACACCGCGTTGCCGGAGCAACCGGGCCAGTCGCCGCACCCGGGAGGCGAACGCACCGTAGCTGAGCACCGCGCCCTCGGACTGCATCGCCATCGCGTCCGGAGTGCGCGTTACCTGTGCCTCGAACAGTTCCGGCAGGGTTCCCTGGACGCCGGTGACCTCCGTGGCGTTCCACTCCCGCAGGACCTTGCTCTCCTCGTCCGGGTCGAGTAGGCCGAACTCGGTAACGGGCCGATCGGGTTCGGCACCGAGCAGAGCGAGCAGCCGGGTGAACCGTTTGGTCAGTTCCGCGGCGGTGGCGTCCTCGAACCGGTCGATGGCGTATTCGAGCACCCCGCTCATGCCACCCTGCTCGGTTTCCGCGAGCGACCACAGCAGGTCCACCTTCGCGGTCCGGGTATCGACCGGTTCGATGCGCGCCTCGAGCCCGGGAAGGCACAGCTGCGGCCGGTCGAAGTTCTGGAACGCCAGCATCACCTGGAAAAGCGGGTTCCTGGCCATGGATCGCTGTGGGGCCAGCTCGTCGACAAGGTGCTCGAACGGCACATCCGCGTGTGCGAAGGCCGCGATGTCCGTCTCCCGCACCCGGGCCAGCAGCTCGCCGAAGCTGGGTTGCCCGGAAAGATCGGTGCGCAATACCAGCGTGTTCATGAAAACACCGACCAGGTCGTCGAGCGCCGGATCCGGGCGTCCGGCCACCGGGGAACCGATCGGGACATCGCGGCCGCAGCCCAGACCGGACAACAGCACCGCAAGCCCGGCCTGTACCACCATGAACAGGCTGACGCCGTGTACGGCGGCGAGTTCGGTGAGCCGGGCGTGCGTTGCGGCGTCGACCTCGAAGGGGACCGTGGCACCGCGGTAGCTGGGAGTTGCCGGGCGGGGCCGGTCGACCGGCAGCGGCAGTTCCTCCGGCAGGCCGGCGAGCTGCTTGCGCCAGAACCCGACCTCGCGATCCAGGAACTCCCGGTTCTCCAGCAGATTCCGCTGCCAGACCGCGAAATCGGCGTACTGCACCGGAAGCGGTGCCCAGTCGGGTTCCCGGGATTCCAGGCGCGCGGCGTACGCGGTCATCACATCCCTGGCCAGTGGGGCGAGCGAGGAGCCGTCGGCGGCGATGTGGTGCAGTACGAGCACCAGCACGTGCTCGGCTTCCGAGACCTGGAACAGTCGTGCCCGGATCGGCAGGTCCACGGCGAGTTCGAATTCCTCGCGGGCGAACTCCCGGGCCGCGGTGTCGATCTCGACGTCCTTCGCGCCCCGCATCGCGACCGTGTCGAGCGGCACGGTGGCCGCGGAGGCGCCGAGGACGACCTGGCGTGGTTTGCCGTCGTGTTCGCGGATTACCGTGCGCAGCACCTCATGCCGACCGACCACATCCCCCAACGCCACACCAAGAACCCCACCATCCAACACACCACACAACCGCAACCCGACCACAATATGATAAACCGACCGCTCCCCCTCCAACCTCGACAAAAACCACAACCGCCGCTGACCAGCAGACAACGGCAACACCCCAGAACGACCGACACCCACCACCGCAGGAAGCACACCCGAACCCTTGGTTTCCAGTGCGGCGGCCGCGACTCCGCGGGCGGTGGGGGTTTCGAACAGGACCCGGATCGGCACCTCCGCGTCCAGCACGGTGCGCAGCCGCGCCACGATCCGGGTCGCGGAAAGCGAATTCCCGCCGCGCTCGAAGAAGCTGTCGGTCACACCGATATCGTGCAGACCGAGCACATCCGCGAAGATCGAGCAGACGATCTCCTCGATCGGTGAGCGCGCCTCGGCCGATTCTTCGTGCGGTGCCTCGAATCGCGGTTCGGGAAGCGCCTTGCGGTCGAGTTTCCCGCTCGGCGTCAGCGGGAACTCGTCCAGCACGGTGAGGACCGCGGGAACCATGTACTCGGGGAGCGTCGCACGCAGCAGTTCGCGCAACCGCGCGGGTTCCACCGTGGCATCCGGTGCCGCGACCAAGTATCCGACGAGCACATTCTCGCCACCCGGGCCCGATGCGGTGGTCACCACGGTCTGGGCGACACCGTCCAGAGCTCCGATGGCCAGTTCGATCTCCGCGGGCTCGATCCGCTGACCGCGCACCTTCACCTGGAAATCGGTGCGGCCCAGGTAGACCAGCTCGCCCGAACGGTCCCACCGGACCAGATCCCCGGTCCGGTACATCCGTTCCCCCGCTCCGAATGGGCAGGCCACGAACCGCTCCGCGGACAGTCCGGGGCGTCCGGTGTACCCGCGGGCCAGCTGCACCCCGGACAGGTACAGCTCGCCCGCGATGCCGGGCGGGACCGGGCGCAGAAACCGGTCCAGCACATAGAGCCGGGTGTTCCACACCGGCCGGCCGATCGGAATCACCGGCGCACCGCCATCGACCCGGTGCGCGGTCACATCCACGGCTGCTTCGGTGGGACCGTACAGATTGTGCAGCGCCACTTCCGGAAAAGCCGCCCGGAGCTCCCGCGCGACGGCGGCGGGCAGTTCCTCGCCCGAACAGAACACCGAGCGCAGCCCACCGGCGCGGCCCCCGGCGGACACGAAGGCGCTGAGCATCGACGGCACGAAATGCGTGACCGTCACCTTCTCGCGTTCGAACAATCCGCTCAGATACTCGGGATCACGGTGCCCGCCCGGTTCCGCGACCGTCAGCGAACTCCCGGCCAGCAGCGGCCAGAACAGTTCCCACACCGAGACATCGAAGGAAATGGGTGTCTTCTGCAGCACCCGGTCGGCGGCCGTCAGCCCGTACGTGTCCTGCATCCACGACAGCCGGTTGACCACGGCGGCATGCGAGACCACCACCCCCTTCGGACGGCCGGTGGACCCGGAGGTGTAAAGCACATAGGCCGCGCGATCGGCGTACGGTTCCCGGTCGAGTGGCCCGTCCGGGATTCCGGAAAGATCCGCCTCGTCCGCGAACACCGCGGCGACCCCGTCCGGCACCAGCGCGGCCAGCGCGCGCGTCGTGACCACGCACACCGGTGCGGAATCGGCGATCAGGAATTCGAGCCGGTCCGCGGGAAGGTCCGGATCGAGCGGGACATACGCGCCACCGGTCTGGTGCACCGCATAGATCGCCACCATCAGTTCCAGTGAGCGCGGCAGCAGCACGCCCACCCGCGCCTCCGGTCCGGCGCCGAGACCGCCCAGATACCGTCCGAGCTTGCGCGCCCGGGAACCGAATTCCCGGTAGGACAGCACGGTTCCCGCGAAGCGGACCGCCTCGGCCTCCGGTGACCGCAGCACCTGTGCGTCGAAGAGATCCGGCAGAGTTCCCGTGGTGACCGTGTTCTCGGTGGCGTTCCACTCGCGCAACACGAGTTCCCGCTCCGCCGCGGAAAGCACCTCGATCTCGGCCACCGCGATATCCGGATCGGCGACCACGGCTTCCAGCACCCGTTGGAAGCGCTCGGCCAGTTCCCGCGCGGTGGTCTCCTCGAACAGATCGGTGGAGTACTCGAGCGCCCCGGAAAGCCCACCGTCCCCGGACTCGGCGAGAGAGAACAGCAGGTCGAACTTCGCGGTCCCAGTGTCCACCGGTTCGGCGCTGACCCGCAGCCCTTCCAGATCCAGCCGCGGTGGCGCGTAATTCTGGAACGCCAGCATCACCTGGAAAAGCGGGTGCCGCGCCATCGACCGCCGTGGAGCGAGCTCATCGACAAGGTGCTCGAACGGCACATCCGCATGTGCGAACGCGCCCACATCGGTGCGGCGGACCCGGTCGAGCAGTTCGGTGAAACTCGGTCGCCCGGAAAGATCCGTGCGCAGCACCAGGGTGTTCAGGAAGACGCCGACCAGATCGTCCAGCACCGGATCGGGCCGTCCGCCCGCCGGTGCCCCGATCGGCACATCCTCGGTACCGCCCAGCTTCGACAGCAGCACCGCCAAGCCCGCCTGTACCACCATGAACACGCTGACCCCGCGCCAGCGGGCCAGCTCCGCGATGCCGGCGTACAGCGCCGCGGGAAGCTCGATGGGCACGGTCGCCCCCCGATAGCTCGGGTTCACCGGGCGCGCCCGGTCGGCGGGCAGCGGCAGTTCCTCCGGAAGCTCGGCGAGCTGTTCCCGCCAGTACTCGATCTGGCGTTCCACGAGATCCGCGCGCTCCAGCAGATCTCGCTGCCACACCGCGAAATCCCCGTACTGCACCGGAAGCGGCGCCCAGTCCGGTTCCCGGGAACGCAACCGCGCCGCGTACGCGGTCATCACATCCCTGGCCAGCGGGGCGAGCGACCAGCCGTCCGCGGCGATGTGGTGCAGCACAAGCACAAGCACGTGCTCGGTTTCGGAGAGCCGCAACAATCGTCCCCGGATCGGGATGTCGTTCGCCAGGTCGAATTCCTCCCGGGCGAACTCCCGCGCGGCCGGTTCGACGGAGTCGGATGTGTGTTCCTCGACCGGGAGGCTGAGTTCCGGGGGATCGAGCACGATCTGGCCCGGCACCCCGTCCTGTTCGCGGATTACCGTGCGCAGCACCTCATGCCGACCGACCACATCCCCCAACGCCACACCAAGAACCCCACCATCCAACACACCACACAACCGCAACCCGACCACAATATGATAAACCGACCGCTCCCCCTCCAACCTCGACAAAAACCACAACCGCCGCTGACCAGCAGACAACGGCAACACCCCAGAACGACCGACACCCACCACCGCAGGAAGCACACCCGAACCCTTGGCCTTCTCCTCGGCCACCGCGGCGGCGGCACCGGCGGGGTCCGGGCGCTCGAACAGGGCGCGCACCGGAAGGTCCACGCCGAGCGCACTGCGCAGCCGGGCCAGCACCCGGGTCGCGGACAGTGAATTCCCGCCCAGTTCGAAGAAGTTCTCATTGCTGCCGACCCGGGCGACGCCGAGCACTGTGGCGAACACCGAGGACACGATTTCCTCGATCGGCCCGCGCGGCGGCTGCCAGTCCTGACCGGTGCCCGCCTCCGGTTCCGGAAGCGCGGCACGGTCGAGTTTCCCGTTGCGCGTCAACGGAAAGCGGTCGAGCACCACGATCTTCGCCGGTACCAGGTGCGCGGGGAGCCGCCCGGCCACCGACCTGCGCAGCCCGTCCGCGTCGAGCGGGGTCCCCGTGGCGACCACGTAGCCGACCAGCCGCGCCGACTCGGTACCCGCGTTCCGCACCATCGCGGCCGCTCCCGCGACGTTCCGCTCCGCCGCGAGGGCGCTCTCCACCTCGCTGAGCTCGATGCGGAACCCCCGGATCTTCACCTGGAAATCGCCGCGCCCCAGGTATTCCAGCCCACCGTCGGTGCGGCGGCGAGCGAGGTCCCCGGTGCGATACATCCGCTGCCCGGCGGCGAACGGATCGGCCACGAACCGACTCGCGCTCAGTCCGGCCAGTCCGTGATAACCGCGAGCGAGGCCAGCGCCGGCGACGTACATCTCCCCGCGCACCCCGTCCGGTACCGGGCGCAGTCGCTCGTCGAGCACGTGGATTCGCAGATCACCGAGCGCCGCACCGATCAGCGAGCCGGTGCCCGGCACCGCCATCGCGGAACGGAGCTCCAGGTAGCTCACGTGCACCGTGGTCTCGGTGATGCCGTACATGTTCACCAGCACCGGGCCGGTATCCCGGTGCCGCGCGTACCAGTCCGAGAGCCGCGGGATATCCAGTGCCTCCCCACCGAAGATCACGTAGCGCAGCGCGAGCTCCGTGTCGGCACGTTCCTGCTCGGCCGCGGCCAGCTGATAGAACGCCGAGGGTGTCTGGCTGAGTACCGTGACCCGTTGGCGTTCGAGCAGCCGCAGCATCGTCTCCGGGGCACGGGAAGTCTCGTAGTCCACCACCACGAGTGCGCCACCGCTGCCGAGCGCCCCCCACAGCTCCCAGACGGAGAAATCGAAGGCGTACGAGTGGAACAGCGTCCAGGTGTCCCGCTCGTCGAAGGCACAACGTGCGGCGCAGGCGCGCAGCAGCCTGGCCACGTTGGCGTGCGTGACGACCACGCCCTTGGGCGTACCGGTGGAACCCGAAGTGTAGATCAGATACGCCGGATGCGTGGCCAGCAACCGGTTCCCGCGCTCGCCCGGTTCGATGTTCCGTTCCTCGGCGCGTTCGTCGAGCACGACCACGGTCCCGTCGAGTTCGCCCGGCCGGTCGGTCACCGTGGCGACCGGTTCGGCGTCCGCCAGCAGGAAGGCGATGCGTTCGCGTGGGTAGCCCGGATCGATCGGCAGATAGGCCGCCCCGGCCTTGAGCACGCCGAGTACGCCGATCACCAATCCGGGCGAGCGCGGCAACAGCAAGGCCACGAACCGTTCCGGACCGGCTCCGGCCGCGATCAGCCTGCGCGCCAAGGCGTTCGCGCGTGCGTTGAGTTCGCGATAGCTCAGGCGCCGTCCCTCGGCGATCACCGCGGTCCTGTCCGGATGGGTGCGCGCCACCCGCTCGAACAGCTCCACCAGTGTCCCGGTCGGGGCCGATTCCGGCAGCGGGCGCTCGATCGTGGCTCGTTCGGCCTCGGTGAGCAGTACTCGCGGATCCGGCGCCCTCCCGGGTTCCGCGAGTACCGCGTGCAGCAGCCGCAGGAAGCGCTCGCTGAGTGCGCGGGCACTGTCCTGTTCGAACAGTTCGCTCGCGTACTCGAGGGTCGCCTCCAGTCCTTCGGAATCGGCTCCGGCGCGGAAACCCAGCGAGAGATCGAACTTGGCCGTCCCGGAGTCCAGCCGCCGGATCGTGGTGCTCACCCCGGCGAACCGGATCCGGGGATCTTCCTCGTGCTGGAAACTGAGCGCCACCTGAAACAGCGGATGCCGCCCGACCGCACGATCCGGATTGAGCTCCTCGACGAGCCGTTCGAACGGGAGATCGGCATGGGCGAACGCTTCGAGATCCGTGCGCCGCAACCGGTCCAGCAGCTCGAGGAAGCTCGGGTCACCGCCGGTGTCGGCGCGCAGTACGACCGTGTTGACGAACACCCCGATCAACTGCTCGAGTGCCGGATCCGCGCGGCCGGCCACCGGGGTTCCGATCGGTATGTCCTCGCCCGCGCCGAGCCGGGTCAGCAGCAGCGCGAACGCACCGTGCAGCACCATGAACGGCGTGGTCCCGGTGCGCCGCGCGAGTTCCCGCACCCGCCGGTGGGTCGGCGCGTCGAGGGTGAATTCGATCGAACCGCCCGCCCCGGCCGGGCTCGGCCCGCGCTGACGATCGGTGGGCAGCTCGAGTTCGGCCGGGATCCCGCGCAGCTTCTCCGTCCAGTAGTCACGCTGGCGGTCCAGTACTGTTCCGGTGAGCCGCTCCTGTTGGCACAGCGCATAGTCCGCGTACTGCACCGGAAGCGGGGACCACTGCGGTGCGTTCCCGGAAAGCCGTGCCGCGTAGGCATATTCGAGGTCCGCGGCAAGTGGGCGCAGCGACCAGCCGTCCGCGGCGATATGATGCAACACCACGGCGAGCACGTGTTCCCGCTCGCTGATCCGCAACAACCTGGCGCGCACCGGAGGTTCCGTGGCGATGTCGATGGCCTCGCGAGCGAACCCGGCGAGCTGACCCTCCACTTCGGACTGTTCGATGTGGACCACGTCCGGTCTGGCGCCCTCGGTGAGGATCTCCTGATACGGACGGCCGTCGACTTCCGGGAACACGGTACGCAGGCTCTCGTGCCGCTGCGCGACATCCGCGAACGCGGCGAGCAGCGCGTCGAGGTCCACGGACCCGGTCAGCCGCACGGCGAACGGCATGTTGTAGGTGCTTGCCGGTGCCATCCGGTTGAGGAACCAGAGCCGGTACTGGGCATCGGATACCGGGATCCGTTCCGGGCGCGGCATCCGGCGCACTCCGGAGTCGCCCACGGAGCCCGCGTCCGCGCAGGCCGCGGCGAGCCCGGCCGCGGTGGGGGTCTCGAACAGCTGCCGCACACCGAGGTCAGTGCCCAGTTCGGCGCGTGCCCTGGCGATCACCCTGGTCGCGGAAAGCGAGTCGCCGCCGATGTCGAAGAACCGCTCGGCCGGTCCCACCTCGGACAGTCCCAGCACATCCGCGATGATGCCGCACAGGATCGCCTCGATCCCGGTCCTCGGTTCGCGCGGGCCCGACTCCGATTCCCGTGGCGGTGCGGGAAGCGCCGCACGGTCGAGTTTCCCACTCGCACCGAGCGGGAGGGCCTCGAGCACCAGGATCACCGCGGGAACCATGTAGTCCGGGAGCAGACCGGCGAGATAGCGCCGCAACAGTTCCGGATCGGCGGCCACACCGGAGGCCGGGGTCACGTAGCCGATGAGCCGCTTCTCCCCGGGCCCGTCCTCGCGAGCGAGCACCGCGGCGCCGGTGACGCTCGGATGCTCGGCGAGCGCCGATTCGATCTCCCCGACCTCGATGCGGAAACCGCGCACCTTCACCTGGAAATCCGCCCGCCCGAGGTAGACGAGCTCGCCGGACTCGTTCCACCGCACCACATCCCCGGTGCGGTACATGCGCTCCCCCGGATCGCCGAATGGGCAGGCGACGAACCGTTCGGCGGAGCGCCCCGCGCGGTTGAGGTAGCCGCGGGACAATCCGGCGCCTGCGAGGTACAGTTCACCGGCCACCCCGGGCGGGACCGGACGGCAACCGCGATCGAGCACATAGGCGCGCACGTTCGCCAGCGGGGCACCGATCGGGGCCGCGGCGTCCTCCCGACCGTCGTCGAACCAGGCGGTGGCGTACACGCAGGCCTCGGTCGGCCCGTAGATGTTCGCCAGCACGGCGGCCGGGGCGAGCTCCCGCAGTCGGCGCACCAGCCGCGGCGGAACCGCCTCCCCGGCGAGCGCGATCCGGTCGATCCCCTGCAGCGCACCGGAATCGGCGACCGCGGCGAGCGCCGAGGGCACTGCGCACAGCAGGCTCGCCCGCCGCGGCCGGTCGGCCAGTTCGAGTACATCCTCGAGCACCTCGATACCGCCGCCGAGCAGCAGCGGGATCAGCGTGTCGAACACGGAGACGTCGAAGGTCAGCGGGGTCGTCGCGAGCACGTTCCGGAAGGCATCGGCGCCGAACCGGTCCAGGGCCCAGTCGGCCAGATTGGACACACTCGCGTGGCTGACGAGCACTCCCTTGGGGCGGCCGGTGGACCCCGAGGTATAGATGACATAGGCGGCGCTGTCCGCTCGCGGTGCCGCTTCACTGAGGTCCGCAGCGGAGTACCGGTCGAGCGCGCCGAGCTCGATCCTGGGCAGCGCGTCCCCGATCAGCTCGGCGCACTCCTCGTCGGTGATCGCGCACACCGGGGCGGCGTCCTTGAGCACCACCCGCGCCCGTTCCGGCGGGGAATGCCGGTCCAGCGGTACATAGGCCGCGCCGGCCTTGCTCACCCCGAGCAGCGCGACAACCGCGTCCGCCGAACGGCCTAGCGCCACCGCGACCCGTTGCTCAGCGTCCACCCCTTGTTCGATCAGCGCCCGGGCGAGCCGATTGGCCCGCGCGTTCAGCTCGGCATAGCTCAGGCTGCCCGTGGCGGAGGTCACCGCCACCGCGTCCGGGTACGCCCGCACCGCGCGTTCGAATCGGTCCGGGATCGTACGCGGGTTCCCCAGCCGTGCGGTCTTGTTCCACCCGTGCAGTACCCGGTGGCGCTCGTCCTCGTCCAGCACATCGATGGCGGAGACCCTGGCGCCCTCCCCCGCGTTCGCGAACACCCGCAGGAACCGCAGGAAGCGTTCGTGGTGCCCGCGCAGTTCCTCCGCCGAGTACAGCGCGGGGTTGGCCTCGAAGTCCACCCGGAAGGCGTGCTCGGCGCTGCCGCCGTGATACATCGTGACCGAGAGGTCGTCCACGGTGCCCGCGGCATGCACCCGCATCGTCGCGGGCGCGGTACCGAAACGCAGCTCCGAGAAGAACGGCATCATGTTCACCATCGGCCCGAACCGCGCCTGGCTGCCGCCGGTCAGCCGTTCACCCCGGAAGCGCTCATGGCGCAGCACGGAGAACAGCTCCGCCCGCGCCCGTGCCACGAGGGTGCCGACCGTGTCCCGTTCGTCCAGTCGCAGGCGCAGCGGAAGCACGTTCGACACCATCCCGGCGACGCCCTTGATCCGGGTACCCCTGCGGGCCATCACCGGAACGCTCAGTACCACCTCGGAGCGGTCGGTCAGCCTGCCGAGATAGGTGGCGAACGCGGCGAGCGCCAGCACCGGGACGGTGCCGTGCAGCAACCGAGCCGCCGCCTCGAGCCCTTCCGCCGCCGAGCTGGAGAGCACCCCGGGCGCGCGCACCGGGTCCACGCTCGGCGCCGCCGTTCGTCCGGCGAGGCTCGCCGGTTCCGGGAGCTCGCCCGCGATCCGGTGCCAGAACTCCTCGTCGGTATCCGCGCGTCCGGAGGCCCGATAGCGGTCTTCCTCGGCGAGCAGCTCGGCCACCGTGCCGTAGTGCACCGCACGCGGTTCCGTCCCCTCGGCCCCGGCGCTGTACACCTCGGCGAGCCGGGCCAGGAACCAGGCGCCGGTCTGGCCGTCGCACACGATGTGATGCGCCCGCAGCAGGACCTGCCAGTGATCCGCGGCGAGTTCGAGCAGCGCCACCGAGGCGAGCGGATCCCGCGCCAGGTCGATCTCGGCGGCGCAGTCCGCCCGGATCCACTCCTGTGCGCGCCGCGCCGGATCGGATTCGGCACGGAAATCAATCACCTGGATGGAGCAACGGGGTGCTCCGTTTCGCCGCTGAACCGGCTCACCCGCACGTTCGGGCACGGTGACACGAAGATTTTCGAATTCGCCGAATGTGTGCTCGACGGCTCGTTCGAACAAGGCGGGGTCGACAACACCGCGGATATCGATAACTTGCGCGATGTTGATCGGTGTCCTCGGGGACAGCAATTGCGCATACCACAAACCGCGCTGCGCGGAAGACAACGGCAAATACTGATCGTCCAACGAGACCATTCCCGCTCACTGTCTGTGTTCACTGAAGTTAGGACAACGTTTCGACAGCGTAATGTCCGAGGGAAACCTATCACTCAACGGATCCTCTTACCAGCCAGTAGGCTTCTCATCCGCGGCACTCCGAGCGGGGTCCGGGTGAGGACTTCGGCCCCCGGAGCCTCCTTGCTATGACGGGAATAGGCGGATTCCGCTCCGCAGCAAAGACGACCACGCTACTACCCGTGACGGCAGCGGCGCCGCTCAGCGGATGTCGCCGATTTCAAGTTCCCCCTGCGAGGGGATCCCCATTGTGCGGCATCGCGCCGACATGCGAGCGTGGAACCCCGTGAGGAAGCCTTCGCACCTGCGACGATTCGCGAAACCGCCGAAAAGCGGCGGAAATCGTCGATAGTTCCTCGTGCGCACAAATCGCTGACAAATCACTGACAGAACCGTGCAGCGGAACTGTCGCACAACACACTTCGGTCGGCCCATGAACAATGAACGGCCGCCACGGCGGCCCGTTGACAACGACGATAATACGAATCAGGATACGCGAAAGTCGGGCGAACCACTTTTGCGAATCCAATCGCTGTGCAAATCGTTTGGCGACACTCGTGCCGTCGACGGCGTGGACCTGAGCCTGCCGCGCGGATCGGTCTTCGGCCTGCTCGGCCCGAACGGAGCGGGCAAGACGACGATCGTGCGCATGCTGGCCACACTGCTGCGCCCGGACAGCGGCCGGATCACCGTCGGCGGGCACGACACGGCCACCGAGCCGGAGGCGGTGCGCCGCTCGATCGGGCTCTCCGGCCAGTTCGCCTCGGTCGACGAGAAACTGACCGGCGCGGAGAACCTCTATCTCGTCGGCAGGCTCTACGGAATGTCGCGGCGCACGGCCCGATCCCGCGCTGCCGAGATGCTGGGGCGGTTCCGGCTGACCGAGGCCGCCGACCGGCGCGCCCAGCACTACTCCGGCGGGATGCGGCGCAGGCTCGACCTCGCCGGGGCACTGCTGGCCAGGCCCGAGCTCGTGGTGCTCGATGAGCCCACGACCGGGCTCGACCCGCGCAGCAGGATGGACACCTGGGAGATCATCGGGGAGCTGGTGGCCGAGGGGGCGACCGTGCTGCTGACCACCCAGTATCTGGAGGAGGCCGATCGGCTCGCCGGTCGGATCGCGGTGCTGTCCGCGGGCCGGATCGTCGAACGGGGCACCCCGGACCAGCTCAAGGCACGCACCGGAGGACAGCGCCTGGACGTGACCGTGCCCAGCGAAGAGCTCGAAGTCACCGCGGGGATCCTGGGCGCACTCGCACAGAGCACACCCGCGGTGGATCCGGTGAACCGGCGCGTCGAGGTCGCCGTGCCGCACGGGCGCTCCGCCATGACCGAGGCATTGCGAAGGTTCGCCGAAGCGGGCATCGAGCCGCTGGACATGGCGCTGCGCAGGGCCACACTGGACGACGTCTTCCTCGCGCTCACCGAGGAACCCTCGCCGGAGCCGGACCGCGCCGGGGAGCTCACCCCATGACGACCCTGCTCCGCGTCGGACGGGACGCGCACATCATCGCCTGGCGCAATCTGCTGAATCTGCGCAGGACGCCGGGCACCCTGCTCACCTCGACCGCCCAGCCGATCATGTTCGTGCTGCTGCTCGCCTACGTGTTCGGCGGGAGCCTCGGTGGTGACGCCTATCGAGAGTTCCTGATGGGCGGGATCTTCGCGCAGACCATGGCCTTCAACGCCGCCTTCACGACCATCGGATTCGCCAACGACCTGCAGCGCGGATTCGTGGACCGGCTGCGCGCGCTGCCCATGTCCCGGGTCGCGGTGATCATCGGGCGCACCACATCCGATCTCAGCGCGAGCATGGTCTCGCTCGTGGTCACCTCACTGTGCGGGCTGGCCGTCGGCTGGCGGATCCGGGGCAGCGCACTGGACGCGGTGCTGGCCTACCTGCTGATCCTGCTGTTCGCCTTCGCCATGTCCTGGGTAGGTGCCTGGATCGGGCTCATCGCCCCTTCCGTGGAGGTCGCCATGAGTGCCGGGCTCATCTGGTTGTTCCCGGTCACGTTCATCTCCTCGGGTTTCGTCTCGGTGAGCGCGATGCCGAGCGGGCTCTCCGCGATAGCCGAGTGGAACCCGATCACCGCGGTCGCGGGCGCCACCCGCACGCTGTTCGGCAATCCGACCCCGGCGAACCTCCCGCAACCGGTCGGCTGGCCCGCCGAGCACGCCGCGCTCTACACAGTGCTGTGCTCGGTGGCGATCATCGCGGTTTTTCTGCCGCTGGCCGCCGCGCGGTACCGGCGGGTGGCGACCCGGTAGCGGCTACGGAACGACCGTGACCGGCCAGCGCCCGGCACGCACCAGGCGCACCGCGATCGAGCCGATCACCCGATGCCCGACGCTTTCCGAGGCGCCCACCACCACGGCGTCCGCGGTGAGTTCCTCGGCGGCCGCGATGAGCTCGCGGTACGGGTCCCCGGCACGCACCAGGAAGCGCCACCGCACCCCGTAGCCCTCGGTGCCACCACGCGATTCGACCGCCTCGGTGAGGTACTTCTCCAGGTCCTCGGCGATCGCCTCACCGGTCTTCACGGTCTCCGCCGCGAAGGTCGCCGTGCTCGACACGATGGGGCGCACGTAGACGAGCGCCAGTTCCGCGCCCTGCCGTCGCGCCAGCCCGCCCGCGTAGGCGGCCGCGCGCATCGCCGAATCCGACTCGTCGATCCCGGCGAGGATAAGTTTCGGGCCATCGGTACCGCGTTCGAAGTCGTTCGCCACACCGGTCATTGTCTCCCACGCCGAATCAGATATTTATCTGATATCATTTAATCGAAGTCAGTTACCCCTGAGGGAGTGATCACCATGACGACCACCGAGCCGTCGAACGTGCGCGAGCGCACCCCCGCGGTCCGTGAACGCCGGATCGACGCGGCCTCCGGGTGGACCGCGATCGCCGTGTCCGTGCTGCTCATCCTGATCGGTGCGGCGGGGATCGTGTTCGCCACCGTGCTCGGTGCCGCGCTCGGCATCGTGCTGCTGGTCCTCGGTATCCTGTTCGCCATCCTGGGCCTGCTCGGATTCGCCGGCCTCACCCCGGTCATCCCCGGTGAGGCACGCGTGCTGCAACTGTTCGGGCGCTATCTCGGCACGATCCGCTCCCCCGGGCTGAAGTGGGTCGACCCGTTCACCATCCGCCGCCCGGTGTCCACCCGGATCCGCAACCACGAGACCTCGACGCTCAAGGTCAACGACGCCGACGGCAACCCGATCGAGATCGCCGCGGTCGTCGTCTGGCACGTGCACGACACCGCGCAGGCAGTGTACGAGGTGGACAACTTCGTGCAGTTCGTGGCCATCCAGACCGAGACCGCGGTCCGGCATATCGCGAACAGCTACCCCTACGGCGCACGGGAGAGCGAGCGGCTCTCGCTGCTGGACAACACCGAGGAGATCACCCAGCAGCTGTCCGGGGAGATCACCGCGCGCATCGGGGCGGCGGGGGTGACCATCGTGGAATCCCGGATCACCGCTCTGGCCTACGCCCCGGAGATCGCCCAGGTCATGCTGCGCCGTCAGCAGGCGAGCGCGGTTGTCGCGGCACGCCAGCAGATCGTGGAGGGCGCGGTCGGTATGGTGCGCGAGGCGCTGTTCCGGCTGGACGAGGAGAACGTGGTCGAACTGGACGAGGAGCGGCGCGCGGCGATGGTGAGTAATCTGCTCGTCGTGTTGTGCAGCGAACAGTCCACCCAGCCGATCGTCAACTCCGGATCGCTATACCAGTAACCGTGTCTGCTGAACGCAAGGGCATCCTGCTGCGGCTCGATCCCGCCGTGCACGACGCGCTCGCCCGCTGGGCCTCGGACGAACTGCGCAGCACCAACGCACAGATCGAGTTCCTGTTGCGGCGTGCGCTTTCCGACGCGGGGCGGCTACCCAAGGACGCCGGGGCGCTACCGAAACGCGGGAGGCCACCGAAGCGCGAACCGAAGTCCGAGGACGGTTAGGCTGACCGCCGTGCGCATCATGATCTCCGCCGATATGGAAGGCGTCACCGGAGTCACCTGTTCCGCGGATGTCACCGTCGGCAGCGAACAGTGGCAGCGATTCCGCCCGATCTTCACCGAGGATGTGAACGCCTGCGTCGCCGGGCTCTACGCGGGCGGGGCCGCGGAGGTGGTGATCAACGAGGCGCACTCCTCGCAGCGCAACCTCCTGCTCGAGCGGCTCGATCCGCGAGTGAGCATGCTGACCGGCAAGCACAAGCCGCTTTCCATGATGGAGGGCATCGACACGGTACCCGACGGCGTGGTGTTCCTCGGTTATCACGCGGCGGCGGGCGCCGATGGGGTGCTCGCGCACACCTACCTGGAGAACCAGATCACCGGGGTCTGGCTGGACGGGGTGCGGGCGAGCGAGGGACGGCTCAACGCCGCGCTCGCCGCCGAATACGGGGTTCCGGTGATCCTGGTGACCGGGGACGACAAGTGCTGTGCGGACGCGGAGGACTACTTCCCGTCCGCCGCCAAGGCGATCGTGAAGACCTGCGTCTCCCGGTACGCGGCGATCTGCCTGCCACCCGCCCGCTCTGCCGAGGTGATCACCGAAGCGGCCCGCGCGGGAATGGCGGCCGCCGGGACCGGTGCGCGAACCGGATCGGCACACGAGATCGAGGTGGAGTTCGATGCGAGCCACCTCGCCGCCGCGGCCGCGCTCATCCCGACCGTACAACGCCGGGCCACGAACCGGATCGGCTTCGAGTCCGCCTCGATGACCGAGGCCATGCAGACCTTCAAGGTCGTCACCCAGGTCGCATCCGGTGCGGTGGACGGGATCTATGGCTGACCGCACCCTCGAGCACGCCGCGAACCTGATCCGGTTCGACACCACCAACCACGGCGGCGGGGACGCGAAGGGCGAGCGCGAGGCGGCCGAATACGTCGCCGGGGTGCTCACCGAGGCCGGGTACGCGCCCCGGATCCTGGAGTCCGCACCCCGGCGTTCGAACGTGCTGCTGCGCATTCCGGGAAGCGATCCCACACTGAGCGCGGTGCTCGCCCACGCGCACCTGGATGTGGTCCCCGCGGCCGCCTGCGATTGGTCGGTGGACCCGTTTTCCGGGGAGGTGCGCGACGGCTTTCTGTGGGGGCGCGGCGCCACAGACATGAAGGACATGTGCGCCATGCTGCTCAGCACCGCGGAACGCTGGGCGCGCGAGGGCACCGGTCCGCGCCGGGATGTGGTGTTCGCCTTCGTCGCCGACGAGGAGGACGCCGGTGCGTACGGCGCGCACTGGCTGACCGCGAACCACGCCGAGGAGTTCGCCGGATGTGCTTGTGCCATCAGCGAATCCGGCGGTTACACCTTTCCGGTCACCGCCCCGGACGGGCGCGAGGTACGGCTCTACCCGATCGCCACCGCCGAGCGCGGCACCATGCACCTGGAACTGACCGCGCGGGGCCGCGCGGGCCACGGTTCCCGCCCGAACACGGACAACGCCGTCACGGCACTGGTGAACGCGGTCGCCCGGATCGCGGCACACAGCTGGCCGGTCGTGCTCACCCCCGCCGTGCGCGGCTACCTCGAGGGTGCGGCCGGTGCGCTCGGGGTGCGCATCGATCTCACCGACGAACAGGGTGTGCTCGCCGCGATCGAGGCGCTCGGTGCGGCTGCTTCCCCGGTACTGCCCACGATCCGCAACTCCACGACCCCGACCGTGCTGGACGCGGGCTACAAGGTGAACGTCATCCCCTCCGAGGCCAGGGCACGACTGGATACCCGCTCACTTCCCGGAACCGAACCGGAACTGTTCGCCACCATCGACGAACTGCTCGGCACCGGGGTGGAACGCGCATCCCTGGTCCGCAATCCCGCGGTATCGGCGCCGATCGACTCGGAGTGGTTCGCCGCGATGAGCGAAGCGCTGCGTGCCGAGGATCCGGAAGCCGTGCCGGTGCCGTTCTGCATGGGTGGTGGCACCGACGCCAAGGCGTTCAGCGCGATCGGCCTCGACTGCTACGGGTTCTCCCCGCTGCGTCTTCCCGCCGAGTACCCGTATCGCGAGATGCCGCACGGGGTCGACGAACGGGTTCCCGTCTCCGCGCTCGAGTTCGGTGCACGTGCCCTCTGGCGATTCCTGTCGCACTAGCACCCATCACTTTTGACGTGACCCGGCCGATCGCCGTGAACCGAACAACGGTTGACCGCGGGATAGCAGCATGTCGGCGGGAATCCGTCTGGTCAACGGTGAATGGCACGTTGTGCACATTCTCCCCGCAACCGGTCGCCGCCGTCCGCACGGCAGGTGCCGATGCCGATGCCGATGCCGGTGCCGGACCGGGAGCCACGGCACCGGTGTCCACCGCAGCTTCGGCCGCCGCGGACATCGCCGGACGACTCGGTCTCGGCAACGCCGAGCAACTCATCGCCAAGGCAGCGAACGCGGACCGGGACGGCACCCGGCACCTGCGCTACGAGCGCACCTATCACAGCAGACCGGTGCTCGGTGGCGATCTGGTCGTCACGACCGGACCGAACGGCAGGCTCAGACAAGGGCGGTTGGCCAACCGCTTCCCGCTGGCCCTTTCCCTCGTCCCCGAACTTGGCCCCGGCACAGGCGGTCCGTGCGGCGCTCGCCGCAAACCCCTCGGTGCGCTACACCGCGAACCAGCCTCGCAAGGTCGTTTACGCGGCCGACGGCGCCCCGGTTCTCGGCTACGAGGCCGTGCTCGCCGGGGTCAAGGCCGACCGGACGCCGAGCCGGCTGCACGTGGTCACCGATGCGAACACCGGCAGGATTCTCGCCGGTGACGACGAGATCAAACAGCTGATCGGGGTAGCGACCGGGCGATCCTCGGCGGCACGGCCCGGCTCTGGTTCGCGCACCGGGCTCGCCGCGACCGGAACCGGGCGCACGGAATACAGCGGGGCGGTGAGCCTGTAGAGCCCCCGGTCCGGATCCGGCTACCAACTCACCGATGCCACGCGCGGCGGGCAGAGCATCTACAACCTCGACCACGCCACCTCCGGCAAGGGAACACCGATGACCGACACGGACAACGTGTGGGGCGACGGCAACGGTGCCACCGCGCAGACCGCGGGTGCATGGCCTACGGCGACGGATCCAATGGCACCCGGCCGCTGACCGAACTCGACGTGACCGGGCACGAGATGTCCCATGGAGTCACCTCGGCCACCGCGCGCGGGTCTACCGCGGCGAGTCCGGCGGACTGAACGAAACCACCCGCGACATCCTCGGCACCATGGTGGAGTGGCACGCGAACAACGCCGTGGACAAGCCCGACTACCTCATCGGTGAACTACTGAATCTCCGTGGGGACGACAAACCGTTGCGCTACATGGACAAGCCAGCCAAGGACGGCCGTTCGCTGGACAACTGGTCCTCCGGGGCGGGCAACACCGATGTGCACTATTCCTCGGGCATCGCCAACCACTTCTTCTCTCTGCTCGCCGAGGGCGGCGGAAGCAAGGTCATCGACGGCGTGCGGTACGACAGCCCGGCCGCGAACGACTCCGCCGTCACCGGGATCGGGCGCGACAAGGCCGCGCAGATCTGGTACACGGCGCTGACCAAATACTTCGTCTCCACGACGAACTACCGCAGCGCCCGTCAGGCCACGATCCAGGCGGCGAACGATCTCTACGGTTCGGGAAGCACCGAGGCCACCACCGTCGCCGCGGCATGATCGGCGGTGAACGTGAACGACTGAGCCCCGACAGCCGTGCGCCACGGTCGCCGTGTCCGGCGGCCGTGGCGTTCCCCTATGCGGCCCCATGATGCGACGTGAGGCCAGGGCGATGCGCGAACCCTGGCCCCACGTCTCGTGGATGAGAACTCAGTTCCCACCGAATCCGGGGATCCCTCCCCCGCCGTTGTCACCGCCACCGCCGAACGGATTGTCACCGCCGCCACCTTGGCCACCGCCGAAGCCGCCGCCACCGCCTTGACCGCCACCGAAGCCGCCGCCACCCTGGCCGCCGCCTTGACCGCCACCCTGGCCACCGCCGAAGGGGTTCTCCTGCTGAGGCGAAACCGTGGTCTGCTTGGTGTCGGCCGTGCTGCCGAGCGTCACATTGACCGTCTGCTCCGAGCCGTCCGAATGCTTCACGGTCACCGGAATCGCCTGGCCCGGCTGATGCTTGAGCACCTGCGCCATCAGGTCCGCGTACGAACTGATCGGGGTGTTCCCGAGTTTGGTGATCACATCGCCTTGCTTGATGCCCGCCTTCTCGGCCGCACCACCCGAACTCACCTCACCGAGCTGGGCCCCGCCGCCGCTGGCCGCACCCTGCGAACCGACATAACCGGTGACGCCGAGCTGGGGTTTGGTCGCCTTGCCGTTCTGCATGAGCTCGTTCGCGACCCGCTTCGCGGTATCGATCGGGATCGAGTAGCCGATCCCCTGCGCGCCGCCCTCCTGCTCCTGGCCGCCCTGGCTGTTACCGGCGAACTTCGCCGAGTTCACCCCGACCACCTGGCCGTCCATGTTCACCAGCGGACCACCGGAGTTGCCGAAGTTGATCGAGGCATCGGTCTGCAGCGCGTTGTAGACCACCGACTGGCCGTCATCGGTCTGCGCGGTGACCGTACGGGAGAGGGCACTGACGATCCCCGAGGTCACCGAGTCGGTGAAGCCGTACGGGCTGCCGACCGCCGCGACCTGCTGCCCGACCTTCAGGTTGTTCGACTGACCGAGCTTGGCCGGGGTCAGCCCACTCACCCCGTCGAGTTTGATGACCGCGAGGTCGTAGGACGGCGCGGTGCCCTTGATCGTCGCCGAGTACTTCTTGCCGTCCGGGCCGGTCACCTGGATGCGCCCACCATTGTCCGCGCCGGAGACCACGTGGTTGTTCGTCAGGACGTAGCCGTCCTGGGTCAGCACGATCCCGGTGCCCTCGCCCTGCCCCTGCCCGGTGGCGGTCTTGATGTCCACCGTCGACTTCAGCGCCACCTCGGCGGCGTAGGAGACCGAGCCCGGCTTGGTGCTCACGCTGCTCGAGGACTGGGGCTGCGAGGTCAGCAGCGGAGCGTCCGAACCACTCGCGAACAGCGCGCTACCGCCGACTCCCACACCGCCACCGATCAGGCCCGCGATGATCGCGGTGATCACGATCGGCCCGGTGACCCTGCGTTTCGGGCGCTCCGGTCCCGGAGCGGTGCCGATCGGCATGGTGTACTGCGGCGTTCCGGACTGCTGCTGCGCGGCGCCGTACGGCGGGGTCGCGCTGTGCTGCTGCCACCACACCTGCCCCTGCTGGGGCTGCTGCGGTTGCGGTTCGTCCTGCGGCGGCGTGTTCTCGGTCATGGTTCAAGGATGGGACCAGAACCTGAGAATCCGCGCAGAACCACCCTAGAACCGTCGCTGAATTTCCCGAGCGCGCTGCTCAGTTTCCGGTGGAACCGCCCACGACCGCGTCCGAGGAACCCCGCTTACGCTTCGACTTCGCCGATTTCGGCGCGACGATCCCGGACAGGTCCCCGCCGAGGTCATTGCTGCGCACCACGAACGGCCGGGTCTCGGTGAACCGCACGACCGAGACGGATCCTGGGTCCACCACGATCCGCTGGAACGAGTCCAGATGCATCCCGAGCGCGTCCGCGAGCACCGACTTGATCACGTCACCGTGGCTGCAGGCCAGCCAGACCGCCTCGGCGCCGTACTGTTCGCCGATCCGCGCGTCGTGCTCGCGGATCGCCGCGACTGCACGCGCCTGCATGGCCGCGAGCCCTTCCCCGCCGGGGAACACCGCCGCCGAGGGATGGGTCTGCACGACCCGCCACAGCGGCTCCTTGCCCAGCTTCTTGAGCTCCTCGCCGGTCCAGTCGCCGTAATCCACCTCGGAGAGCCGCTTGTCGGTGCGGGACCGGAGTCCGCGTGCCTTCAGCAGCGGCGCGATCGTCTGCTTGCACCGCAACAGGGGCGAGCTGCACACTTCCGTGATCGGCACCCCCTCGAGCCGGCCGACCAGGTCCAGTGCCTGCTCATGCCCGCGTTCGGCGAGCTCCACTCCGGGAGTGCGACCGGCGAGCACGCCGGCCCCGTTCGCGCTGGATTTCATGTGCCGTAGCAGGATCACCGTCGCCACGCCTTCCACCCTACGGCACCGGCCGATGCCGGGCGCATTACGCTTCAGCAGGTGCAGATTCGGCGGCTCGGCAACTCCGGACTTCGCGTCTCCCGCATGGCACTCGGCACCATGGACTGGGCGCGCGATACCGACGCCGACGAGGCGGCGAGTCAGCTCGTCGCGTTCGTCGACGCGGGGGGCACGCTCGTGGACACCGCCGATGTGTACGGCGAGGGCGAGACCGAGGAACTGCTCGGCAGCCTGCTCGGCGACCTCGTCCCCCGCGAGGACATCGTGCTCGCCACCAAGGCGGTGGCCAACCGCGGCACCGGCCCGTTCGGCGGTGGTGCGTCCCGCGGCTCGCTGCTCGGGGCGCTGGACGGATCGTTGCGCAGGCTCGGCGTGGACCACATCGACCTGTGGCAGCTGCACGCCTGGGATCCGAACGTGCCGCTCGAGGAAACCCTGTCCGCGATGGAGTACGCGCTGCGTTCGGGAAAGGTCCGCTACATCGGGGTGGCCAACTACACCGGATGGCAGCTGGCCACCGCCGGCTGTGCCCCCGTGCCGATCGTGTCCACCCAGCACGAATACTCGCTCGCCGAGCGCGGAATCGAACGCGAGGTCATCCCGGCCGCCGAGTACCACGGCATCGGGCTGCTGCCCTGGGCCCCGCTCGGCAGAGGTGTGCTGACCGGCAAGTACCGCACCGGCACTCCCGCCGATTCGCGCGGCGCCGACCCCGAATACGCGGGCTACGTCGACCGCCACCGCACGGAGCGTGTCGCTCGCATCGTGGAAGCCATCAGCACCGCCGCCGACGGCCTCGGCACCTCCCCGCTCGCCGTCGCCCTGGCCTGGGTACGGGACCGCCCCGGCGTGGTCGCCCCGGTGGTCGGTGCCCGGGACACCGCACAGCTGACCGGTTCCCTCGCCGCCGAAGACCTGACCCTGCCCGCCGCGATCCGGGCCGCGCTCGACGATGTGAGCGAGCCAGGATCCGGCTACCCGGAAAGGTGGCCACACTCGTGAAAATCGCCCGCCTCGCCGCGGCGCTGCTCGCCGGTGCGCTGCTCGCCGGATGCGGCAGCCAGGACAAGGACCCACTGCAGGTGGCCAACAACGCCAGCGCCGCGAAACCGGCGAGCGTGCCGATGAGCACACCGGCCAAGGGCGACCGCATCGACACCGGCGGCGCCGTGCTCGACACCCTCGCGGTCGGCCGCACCCTGTTCCTCGCACGCGCCGACGCCCTGCTGCTCTACGACCTCGACGACCTCTCCGCCCAGCCGCGCACCGTGAAAATGCCGGGCAAACCGGGCAAGCTCAGCGCCGTACCGGACGGCGTACTCGTTCCCGTAGGCGATTCGGTACTCACCGTGTCCACCGCGGGCCGGAGCACCCCTACCGAGGTCGGCGGAAAGCCCAGCTCGGCGGTGCTCCTGCGGGACGGACGCCTGGTCGTCGCCTTCCCCGAGAAGGACAGTGTCGGCGTCTTCCGGGACGGCAAGCGCCTCGCGAACATCACCGGCAAGGTCCGCCCCGAGCAGCTGTTCGCCGTCGGCGAGGAAGTCCTCGCCCTGGATCCCGTGCGCACCGCCCTCTACGACGTGCAGCTCGACAAACGCTCCTTCGGTACCGGTGTCCGCGCAGGTCAGGGCGCCGCACGCGGGGTCACCGACAACTACGGCCGGGTGCTCCTCACCGATGCGCGCAGCAACCAGCTCCTCGCCTTCGCCACCGGTCCGGTGCTCATGCGCCAACGCTATCCGGTCGGCAAGACCCCATTCGGGATCGCTTTCGACCCCACTCGCAAGCTCATCTGGGTTACCGTTACGGGAACGAATGAGGTCGCCGGGTACGCGGTCGGGCACGGCGAGCCGGAGCTGAAATACCGGTTCCCCACCGTCGGATCGCCCGACTCGGTGGCCGTCGACCCGCGCAGCGGTACCGTGCTCGTCGGTTCCGCTGCCACGGACGGATTGGCGGTGGTGCGGCCATGACCACGGAGGACGGCGACGGGGAAGGACATACCGTCGGCGACTGGGAATACCGGCCGCTACGCATTCCCGCGGGGATCTCCCGGCGCGCGGCGGCCATCCAGTTGTCCATCAACGCCGAGCTCGGCGGCTGGGAACTGTGCCGAACCTTGCTGTTCGCCGATGGCAGCAGGCACATGTGGCTGCGCCGCAAGCGGCCCCGGCACCTCATGCCCGGAATCATCGTCTGAACGAGAGCTGTTCCCGGTGTGCGGAACACCGGGAACAGCCTCCGGCTAGCTCGCCCGGATGAACCGATCCAGCACCCGGGTACCGAACTTCAGCGCCTCTACCGGTACCCGCTCATCGATACCGTGGAACAGCGCGCTGAAATCCAGGTCCGGGGGCAGCTTCAGCGGAGAGAACCCGAAATTGCGGATACCCAGCCGCTGAAACGACTTCGCGTCCGTACCCGCCGAAAGCAGATATGGCAGCGTGCGCGCACCCGGATCCTCCGCCACGATCGAGGCCTTCATCGCGTCCACGATCGCCCCGTCGAAGCTCGTCTCCACCGGCGGCAGCGCCAGCCACTTTCGCTCCACATCCGGGCCGAGCAACGCGTCCAGCTCCGCCTCGAACGCCGCCTCCCGGCCCGGGAGGATCCGGCAGTCCACGCTCGCCGTCGCCGTCGACGGGATCACGTTCGACTTGTAGCCACCATTGAACATCGTCACGTTCGCCGTGTCCCGGATCGTCGCCCCGACCATGCGCGCCAGATTGCCCAGCTTCCCGATCGAGCCCTCCAGATCATCCTCCGGGAACTCCATTCCGGTCAGCTCCGAGACACCGTCCAGGAACTCCCGGAGCGAGTCCGTCAGCACGATCGGGAACTCGTGATTGCCCAGCCGCGTCACCGCGGCCGCCAGCTTCGCCACCGCGTTGTCCTTGTGGACCATCGAACCATGCCCCGGGGCACCGTGCGCACGCAGCTTCAGCCAGCGGATCCCCTTCTCCGCCGTCTCGATCAGATACGCCCGGACACCGTCCCCGAACGTCACCGAGAACCCGCCGACCTCACTGATCGCCTCACTGACCCCCTCGAACAGCTCAGGGCGACGCTCCACCAGCCACGAGGCACCGTACTGACCGCCGGCCTCCTCATCCGCCAGGAAAGCGAACACGATGTCCCGCGGCGGGACGATGTTGTGGCGCTTGTAATGCAACGCCAGCGCCAGCATCATCCCGTCCATGTCCTTCATGTCCACCGCGCCACGGCCCCACACATAGCCGTCCTGGATCGCACCCGAGAACGGATGCACCGACCACTCCGACGGTTCAGCCGGAACCACATCCAGATGACCGTGGATCAGCAGACCCGGACGAGTACGGTCACTACCCTCCAGCCGAGTGATCACATTGTGCCGATCACGACCACCCGACTCCACATATTCGATCGCGTAACCGGCCTCCGTCAGCTTCGTCGCCACGAACTCCGCAGCCGACCGTTCACCGACCAACGTCTCCGGGTCACCCGTATTCGTTGAATCGATCCGGATCAGCTCACTCGTCAGCGACACAGCCTCCTGCTCAGCCCGCTCTATCTCCGGACTCACGGCCGCCACCTGCTCAGACACGGTTCTCCCTCAGTTGCCGGGGGTGGGTTACAGGGCCCATTCAACATGCGCTACTCTAGTCCTCGTTCGCAGGGAGCGGGCAGGACAACTGAATAAGCCAAGTCGGAGTGGCGGAATGGCAGACGCGCTAGCTTGAGGTGCTAGTGTCCTAATAATGGACGTGGGGGTTCAAGTCCCCCCTCCGACACCAGCATTAGCTACACAGGGCCTTACAGTGCAGTGTACTAGTGATTCACCTGGTTCATATTTCAGTTCAAGTCTCACTTTCTTGTAAATTTCCGCGAGAGTCGCGGGTTTGGTATTTTTCAACTGCGGTCCTATCTCGCCGAGATAATCGATTGCCGCATAAATCTCGGCTCGACTCAATCCCTTCGGTTCCGGGTTACTGTCCACTGTGGCCAGTGCCGCCGCCCGGTCGGCTTGGGCGTCGTTGATGGCGTCCACAAGCGCGGCCGGGTCCACGCCTGCCTCGATCGCCGCCTGGTGCCGTTTCAGCTTCGCCTCGGCGTCCTTGAGTCGCTGCTTCGCGGCCTCGTAGCTGGCCCGATCGGTCGACTGGCTCGCCGATGCTTCGAGCGCGGCGACCGTCTCATCCCGGTTCTCCGGCGCGAACAGGCGACCGAGCCATGCATTGATCGGGTCGAGAAGCATCTTCTCGCGCAGGTTCACCGTGCGCGGGTGCCGATCCACGACTTGCGAACCGGGGGTGAGCGTGCGCGCCGAACACCGGTAGTACGCGCCCGAGCGGATCGTGGCTCCCTGCATCTTCCGCTGGCACACCCCGCACCGGATCAGCCCGCGCAGGATGTAGAGGCGAGTGGTACGGGGCGTCCCGCGCTCGGCCTTGCGCGCGGTCGCCAGTCCCCCGGCCGCCTTCGACCGCCGCAGCAACTGCGCCTGCGTGAAGGTCTCCACACTCACGATCGCCGGATGCGCGGGCCTACGCGACCGCACAACCGTAGTGGCGTCGGCCCGCCGCAACCGAGTCACGTACCCGGCCGCAACATCATCCGGGTCAAGCAGCGTTTCGTGCCGAGTGAACCGGCCGAACACCGCGTAGCCCGTGTAGCGCGGGTTGTCCAGGATGGCCCGCACCGTGTTGCCCTGCCACCCATTTTGCTGCCGGTGCCGATTCTGGTCCGGCCGACGCGCCGAGGGACACGGAGTACCCTCCAGGTTCAGTATCCGCGCGATGGCCCGGTCTCCGTTGCCGTCCAGGTACTCGGCGAAGATGCGCCGCACCACCTCGGCGGCTGGTTCATCGATCGCCAGCACTCGCAGTCGGTGCCCCTCGGCGGCCTTGCTCGGGTTCGGATGCGGCCCACCATCAACGGTCACATAGCCGTACGGCGCGCGCCCGCCTTGGTGCCTACCCTCATTCACGACCTGCGCATCCATCGCCGCCCGCACCCGCGCCTGCACGTGCTGGCGTTCCGACTCGGACATCCCACCGAGCACGGACATGAGCATCTTGTGCGACGGGTTGCGCGGATCGAACCGTCCGCCCAACTCGGGCACCCACAGCTCGACACCGTGTGCCGCGAAGCGCGGAGCGATCAGCGAGAACTGATTGCCGAACCAACACCGGGTGCCCTCGCCGACGACGACGGCGTTCCACCCACGGTTCGGGTTCTTGAGCGCGGCCAGCAGGGCCGATGCTTCCCGCCGCCGTTCCCAGGGCACCGACCGAGACTGACCGATATCGAAGTAGCGCGCCGTGACCTGGCCGCCGAGCGGTTCGATGAACTTCGCCGCGTTGCCCTCCTGCCACGCCCGCGAAGTCTCCGGGTCCTGGTTGTCCTCCGTCGAGCACCGCCCGTACAGTGCGACCGGGCCGACCCGTTCGGCGTCCATGTCCACGACCGTCTCGACCCCGAGCAGTTCGTCCAGCGTCGCCCACTCGTCGCCGATGATTTCAGCGGTCACGGTCCACCTCCTCGCCCGGCAGTTCCAGCACGGGTATCTCGGTCAGCTCGATCAACGCGGCAAGCAATGCCCGCGCCAACCCTGGCGTTACCTCCGGCAATTCAGCAGGTAATACTACCTTGACACGCGTCTCAGGCATACGGTTACGGCTCATCGCCATCACCACCGTCAACCGGGCCGTTGAGGTCCGACCTTTGCCGCGCACGGTTGACAGCATCGCGGATATCAGCGGTTCGGTAGCCGCGTACGCGGCGCTGTTCCCCGTCTTCGCCGGTCACGCGGTCGCGAACGGGCGCGCAGCCGAGTTCGCCCATGTCCTTGCCGAAGCTGGTGGCCTCCAGTTCGAGAGCTTCGACAAGCTCGGCGGTCGGCACGAACTCCCGGCCGTTGGCGTTCTCGTGCAGGTAGAGCAGCACCGCTGCCAGCGGCTCAGGTATGCCGGACAGGTCCGGCCCGGTCTCGACCGCGCTAGCGGTGATGACCCCGGCCATGTTGGCGGTGCCGAGCGCGGGCGCGGGTTCCTGGCCGATGGCATGCCCGGTCAGCGTCCCCGCCCGTTCGCGTAGTTCCCTTCCGCGTTCACAGATGGCTCGCCAGTCGTCGTTGGGCATGAAGTACGTCCGCACGGTCATCGCGAGCACGTTGTCCCCGGCCTCAGTCTCCCCGTCTGGACGGAGGATGCCCACTCCCTTGTGCGTAGCCAACAGCCGCGAAGAATCAAAACCGCGCGCGTTCATCTGTTCGCCAAGGATGATGTTCGAGTCGCGCCAGTCCATCACCCGCAAGGCGAACCGGGAGCCGAGCACCGCGCGCAGCCGGGAGGGAATCGTGGTCGAGTCCGGCCGCTGAGTCGCCAGGATGACCACGATCCCCGCCGCTGGCCCCTTCTTCGCCAGATAGGTCAACAGGTCGGCGATGTACGCGCCGAGGGTGGTCTTCTTCCCGCCGACATCCACCTTCGTCGCGTCCTCGAGGTACACCTGGACTTCATCGATGATCACGGCCGTGATCGGCATGCCCAGCGCGCGCTCTGTCGAGATAGCCGGGGTGATCTTCGATTCCGGACACACGTCATCGTCCAGCGTGGCCATCCGCGCGAACCGCCGTTGTGTCTCGGCAACCAGCTCCACGAGCCCGTCCCGCACGGCCTCAACATGCTCGGGTTCGTCACCGGACACGAACCGATGTGCCACGGTTTCGGCCGCGCGCCAGTCCTTGCCGCCCTTCCCGTCATAGACGTACAACATCGTGAACGGGTCCAAGATCAGACCGGCCGCCGCGAGCCGTGCCGCGAATGTCTTGCCCTGCCTCGGAATCGCACCCACGAGCAACGACGTCCACACCAACGGGAGGTCAATCTTGCGGTCCCGCGCATCCCGGCCAAACGGCACCGGTTGCCATGCGTTCCACGACTCCATGACGACCAGCGGATTACGGATCGGCGGCTTCGCGTACGGGTCATCGTCGGCAACCCACATCGCCACCCGCCCAGCATGCCCACCACGGCCACGCACCCGATCCACGATCAGCTGAACCTCATCAACCGCCAGCGCCGAAGCCAGCGCTTCGCGATGCTTGATCACATCCGCCGCCTTGCGCGTAGCCGGGAGGTCCACAACCACCGCCCACCCGTCACCTTGCCGGTTCGCGCGCTCGACCAGGCGCAGCCACTCGTCTTTGCCGATCAGCTTCGCGTCTCGAAACGCATCCACCAGAACACCAGGGTCCATCGTCCACGTCAGCGAACGCGGACCCGCCAGCACGGCCTTGCGACCGGGCGCGCCGTCCTTGCGGCGTCCGGTGATCGCCAGCGCCACCGAGCCCGTGCCGAGCAGCGCCCAGACTGCCGTCCATCCGTAGACGACGACGCCGACCAGACCCGCAAGCAGTGTCACGGCGACCACTGCTCCGGTGACCTTCCAACGAAACAGCGTCAGCGCCCGTATCTCGGTCCACTTATCCGCCAACTTCTCCGAGCTCTCGGCAGCCTCGCGGAAGTCAGTGACCTTCACCCACGATCGCCACGACCGCAGCGACAGCACAGCACCACGCGCCGTGGCTCGCAGGAACCAGACCGGCGAACACGCCGCCCGCGTCAACAACTCCCGAACCGCACGACCCACGCCTTGCCACGAACACAACCACTGCGGAACCCGCCAGCGACCCGCCCGCGCGGCGGAAAGCTCAGGCCGCGCGGCGTCAGCCTTAGGCGCACCATCATCCACGAACTCACCGTCGAGCACGGCAGGCACCACCTCGGTGCCCTGCTCCTCACCGCTCATCGCCGATCACCACCCCGGCGTCCGCCCTCGACAGTGGTCACGGTCAACGCCCAAGCCAGTACGTACCCTGCGAGCAGGTCCGGGATGCCGAGCGCACCGACGATCAGGAACGGGTTCGCCGAGTACGCCAACAAGGCCCACTGCACGCCACCGAACACCGCCCCGGCCAAGGCCACCCGACCGGCCAACGTGGCGAGCTTCGCGCTCTCCCTCGCCGCAGTCGCAATCCGCTTCGCCCGACGAACGCTGGCTCGCCACACCAACACCACGGCGAGCAGCACGCCAACGGCAGCGAGCACTTCCAAGGGGGAAAGGGTGATCATCATCGCTGACCACCGCCCCACTGCCGAGCTCGGCGTGCCCGCCAGATGGGATACAGGTCCCGCCGGTCCTCATCTGGCAGCGCACCGAACACTCCTATTTGCATGGGTCCTGACCAGCGCAGTTCCAGTTCTAGGCAGGCTTCCTGGAACATGCAGCCCGAGCACAGCCGCTCGGCAAGGTTCCGGTCACTGACCTCTTCACCCGTCAGCACAGGCGGTTCCGGCTCGGTCATCGCGACCATGCACGCGCCCTCGGCGCCGACCGCCTCGGCGAGCTGATCGGTAGTGGCCTCGGTGAACCGGTCAAGCCGGTCCGCGATCTGCCGCAACCTGTCGTGACGTTCCATCACCGACCACCCCCGCCCAGCAGGCGGGTCAGGTCCCTTGCCGCAATCACCGGGCGGCCGTGCCGATCAATCGGGCGCAGCACGCCACGGCGGATGGCGCGGTGGACGCGCCACTCTTCGACGCTGAGCATCGCGGCAACCCGGCGAATCGTGTAGTAGTTCGAGCTTGCAGAAGACAGAGAAGTAGCCATAAGTGAATTCCTAAGAACAAAAAGAATGATTTAGTCGCAATAGGCCGCTGATATTAGCGGAGCGAGAAGAAAAGTATTCCCGGTTCGTGCGAAACGCGATAATGGTGCGCTAATCTCGGCGCTCAGGCGGAGCACGGAGGGATACGTGACGGAGAATTGGGCGGCGGTCGCCAAGGCCATCAACGACCGGCTCGCCGAGCTCGGTATGCGCCAGCGCGAGCTTGCCGAACGCTCGCAGGTCTCCCAAGCGATCGTCCGGGAGTTGCAGCGCAACACCCGGAATCGGCAGCGCAGCGCGCGCACGCTCGAAGCTCTCTCGACCGCCCTCGAATGGCATCCCGATCACCTGGCCGCGGTACTCGCCGGCCGGACGCCACTGCGTCCCCACGACACCGGCGAACCGGGCATCGACGAGATCCGTGACCGCCTCGGCGCGATCGAGGATTCCCTTACCACCATTACGAAGCAGCTCGCCGAGATGAACGCCAACCTCGCCGCGCAGGCTCGGCCGGTGTCCCGACCGTCGAAGCGGTAGGTGCGCCGTGTGCGCCGCGCTGCTGGTCCCGGCTGCTTGGGGGTTTCCGTTCGTTGTCATGCCTCTAGGAGACGGCAGCACAGGCCGTCGGCGCAGGTGGCGCACGTTAGCGGCGACCGCGCTAACCTCGCAGGTCACACCGGTTATCACAGGGCTTGCGGCCATGCCTGACACCAAGCTCAAGCAGGCTCGCTTACGCCGCAACCTCAAGGCGGATGCCGTCGTCCGGATGATCCTCGAAATGTCACCGCGCTTCGGTGTCACCCCCACGTCCGAAACCAGCATGAAGACAAACCTGTCCCGCTGGGAAAACGGACGCCAACAAGTCAGCGAGAAATACCGGCCAATCTTTCGGGAAATCTACGGACGCGAAAACGAGCAATTGGGCTTGCCGCCCGATCCGGAAGAAGATGACGAGATAGCCGAGTTGCGGGAGCGCATTCAAATCGCCAGCTCGGTAGACGCGGGGATGATCGAAGCAATCCGTCAGCGCATCGACTCGATGCGGTACACGGACCGCAAGCTCGGCGGCCCTGGCCTGCACGACGACCTCCATAACCTGATCACGCAGATAGAAGGGCTGCTGAACTACAGCACCGATATCGGCCAGCATGCGACGCTCGCCGGTGCGCTCACCGAGGCGTCCACCCTTGCCGGATGGTTCGCACTGTCTCGTAACGCGGTCGGGCAGGCGTGGAAGCACTACGAGCGCGGCAAGCGGGCCGCGTACGAATCCGGGAACACTGCCCTATTGGCGCACGCCACCGCAGAGCAGGCCGTCGTGCTTCTCGATATCGGCGAGCCCGAGAAGGCCGCGCGGCAGCTCGAACACGCGCGCGCACTTGCCGCGCATCAGGTCTCGCCGCTCCTCGGGGCATGGCTCGCAGCGGCACACGGCGAAGGGCTCGCGGCCATCGGGAATCGCGCCGCCGCCCTGCACGCCTTCGAGCAAGCAGCCGAACTGCTGCCAAGCGATCCGGTCGACCCGCAGCTCCCCTTTGTGTTCCTCGGTGGAACGCATCTCGACCGATGGCGCGGCAACGCCCTCGTGCGCATCGGAGACACGGCCGCCATCGACGCACTCACCGATGCCCTCGACCAACTACCCGACGACTTCGCCCGCGCCCGCGTCGGCATGCTCGTAGACCTCGCGTTTGCCTACGCCGCGACCGGCGATCACGCGGCCTCACAGTATCACGCACGCCACGCTCGACAGCTCGGTCGCCAGCTCAACTCCGACCGCCACCTACGGCGTCTCAGCAGCCTCACCCTGCCGAGCTAGAGAACCTGCGGCGCCGTTTGTCGGTGCCCCGTGGATGATGGAACACGGTCGAAATGATCACGGGGGCGGAGGAGGAGACGTGGCCGAGAACGAGCGCCGGGTGCAGTTGCGGGATGTCGAGCTGGGCGACATCGAAGCGTATGTGCGCATGCGATGCGATCCGGACATGATGGCCGAACTGGGCGGACCTATGCCCCGCGAAGGCGTCGAGGACAAGGTGGCCCGCGACGTCCGGGCCGCTACATCGGGTACCGACTGGATCAAGATGATGGTCCCTGACGGGGCCGAACCCGGAGTCGTCGCGGGAAGCGTGACGTTGTGGACCCACGACCAGGGCGGCGAACCGATATCCGAGATCGGCTGGATGGTCCTGCCGGAGTTCCAGGGCCACGGACTTGGGAAGCTGGCCGTCCGAATGCTGCTCGACATGGCCCGTGACGATGAGAGGTGGGGGCTCGTACACGCCTTCCCGGCGACATCGAACGCCCCATCGAATGGCATCTGCCGCTCTCTCGGTTTCAATTTTGCTGGGGAGCGAGAGATAGCCTTCGCCGACCGTGTTCTGCGATGCAATCACTGGGTCATCGATGCCGCTGCCCCGGCCGCATGGCCACAAGACCCGAGTACCTGACTGGACCAGTCTTAACGCGATGTCATATAGTGCAACAGCGAAACCAGCGTGCCTGCGCCGAGTAGTTCCTGCCGTGCCGCAAGCTCGTTGACCTTCGACAGGGGTACCCATTCGACGCGGCCGACTTCCTCGGTGTCGGTCGGGTCGCCGATGTGCTCGGCCCCGCGCCACAGGTACACGTCCACCGGCGCGGTGACCTGTCCGGGCAACGGTTCGAACGTGATCAGGTGCTCGGGTTCGCCGAGTGGCTTCCAGCCGCTTTCTTCCGCCGCCTCACGCGCGGCCGTGCCCGCCGCATCCTCGCCGTCATCGACCATGCCGCCGAGCAGTTCGTATCCCCACTGCTGCGTCGGGAAGCGATAGCGCCAGAGCATCAGCGCCTCGTCGTTGTCGTTGACGATCAGCGCGATAGCGATGCGCGCCAGGTGCACTACGTGGTATTCCCAGCGCTCGCCGTTGGGTGCCTGCACGTCGTTCAGGCCGACCTGAACCCACTTGTTGTCGTAGACGAGCCGTTCGCCGTAGGTCTGCCAAGCGCCGCGTTCATCCGTCACCCCGCGAGCCTATCCACCGCTCATGCAACGCCGCCATGTCAGCTAGATGGCAGCTGCAAGACATTCCATCTGCGCAGCTCAGACACGACGCTGTACGCATCCCGAGATCACGGGTCAGCGGCGGGAGCGGACGAGGACATGCCCCGCTCCCGCCGCGCTTCCATTCCACCTCCTGAGGAGCGAACGACGATGGCCACGGCCGCGCACCGGCTCTCACTATGCTGGGTCACCGACACCACCGGAACCGAGCACGCCGTTACCGGTACCGACATGGCCGACACCATCGCCGATCGGCTCGGCGAGTACCGAGGAATCTGCGGCATCCGCTTCCATCCCGCATCACTGGCCGCCTGCCCGACGAGCCGCTGTCAACGCTGCACAAATGTGCTTCGCATTCACCGAACCGAGACCCTTGGACGTCACTGTGCTGCCTGACCAGCCGATCCTGCGTGTCCGTCTCCGCAAGGGGCTGGTCGGAGAGAGCTGTCGCACCGTTCACCTGGTTCCGGTTCCCGACCATGTACCGGACGAGCTGACGGCATTCTGCGGTGAGACATTCGCACCTGGCAGCATCGACCTGCTGTCTGGGTTCAACGGGATGCCCTGCTTTGCCTGCCTCAATCAGCTCGGGCTCTCGGAACACTTCGCCTTAGTTCCCGGCATCTGGCCCGTCGTCGTATTCACGGTCCAGCTTCCGCAGCAATTCAGCGGCAAGGTGCTGGACCAAGTCTTCGAGCAGCGAGACGTGGCGCTCTATCCGGTCGAGCCTCGCCGCAAGATCACGTTGCTCATCGTCTGTCATAGTCCGCGCATCCCAGTCTGTCCCGTAGCATTGCCAGCTAAAACCATCGTTCATATGACATACTTTCAGCGCAACGACCTGCGGATGACATGATGAGGACACGATGGCGAGCACCCACCGAGCACGGCCGCCGCGTACCGTGCTCGAACAGCTCATTCGTGAATGGCGCATGACGCGGAAAGAGTTTGTCGAGTATGCCGACCAATTCGCACGTGAGCATGGCGAGTCCGGCACACTCGGGTTACGCCACCTGCAACGTCTCCTGGCTGGTCACGGCCCGAACGGCGCGCCCCTCGGAGCGCTGTTGCCTGACACTGCGCGCCTGCTCGAACATATCTGTGGGATGTCGACAGACGAGCTGCTTTCCCGTCCGCAACACGACGACGAAGGCGAAGAGCTTCGCGACCGCATCAGGTCGGCCGCCCGAGTTGACGTGAGCACGGTAGGTCTGCTGCACGAACAGCTCGACGGAATGCGCCGACTGGACCGTCAGCTCGGCGGCGTCGTAGCCCATGAGGACGTGTGCGCCAAGCTCCGACAGGTCAGCGACCTCCATAGCCACAGCATCACGCCGGGGACACGGGAACCTCTTGCCGCCTTGCTCGCCGAGCTCGGCACGCTCGCCGCCTGGCAAGCCCTTGACATGGGCAAACTCGGCGAAGCATGGCATCACTACGAGGATGCCAAGAGAGCCGCCGCCGAGACTACCGACCCAGCGTTCCGCGCTCACACGGCCGCCGAACAAGCATTTGTGTTGCTCGACCTCGGCCAAACCACCCTTGCCGCCGAGCTTCTCGGCGAACTCCGCAACAACACAGCCTGCCCTCCCCTGCTCCGCGCCTGGCTCGCCGCCGCGCACGGCGAAGCGTTCGCCGCCGACGGGCAGCGCTCGGCAAGCCTGCGCGCCTTCGATGACGCCGCCGCCCTACTACCCACCGAGGACGATGCGAACAGCGACGGGGGTCCATACATCGTGCTCGACCCTGTACACCTCGCCCGCTGGCGCGGCCACACCCTCGCCCGCATCGGCGAACCCCAAGCGATCGACGTACTCACCGGAGCACTCGATCAACTCGACCCAACATTCACCCGCGCCGCCACCGCGCTACACGTCGACCTCGCAGCCGCCTTCGCACGCCAGCACGACGCCCAGAACACCCGCGCGCACGCCGAGCAAGCCACCCGCAACGCGGACGTCATCGGCTCCCGCCGCCAACTCCGCCGCCTCGAACGCCTCACCGCCGCACTCCGGTAACGCACCCAGCAGCTACCTGGAATCGCAAGAATCCTGTAAAGTGATGGAGCGCCGAGCGGCTCCAGCGGTACTGGAGCAAGCAGTGCGAATACTCACGACAACGCCGCTTTGGTGGTACCTCGGTCGGTATGCCGCTATCCCGTAGGTCCGAAGTGTTCACGTCGCAAGCTCGACCGTGCGCGCTTGTCACAAACCGTATAGAGGAGATCCCTGAAGTGAACGTAAGGACGATCGAGCGCTTTCTCGTACATAAGACCCCCAGCAAACATCGGTTTTTCGCCTTGATCGACGGTACCCTTGAGGCCGTCACAACACTCGGCGAACAGGACTTCGGCTTGACCGAGGAACTGCATCAAGCCATGAACGAGGTACTCAGCAGCGGAAACGACGCCTCTCTCGCTGCGGTCACGAATAAACTACCTAACGCTGTGAGCGTGGGAGTCCGCCAGTATCTTCCTGAGGGGTACCTGCCAGAACTGGGACACTTCGGCGGTCGCGGTGCGGCAATTTCTACAATTCAAAGATTGTACTTTAATGATAGCGAAGTAAGTCGCGATGAGATTTTCGAGATGCTTGAAGCGACCTATACTTTGACACTCGGAGTTCGAGCAGAAAACCAACGTCTCAGCAATGGAAAAAGGGAATGGTTCCTGTGTTTGATGCATGACAGCCCTATATCCTCATCGGAGGACCCGCGCACATGGTCGTTGCCGTCCGATGTCCCTGTAGAGCAGACATGGACATCTTGTCTCCATACCGGGAACGGACTAGACGAAGCGTGGTCTATCGCCCTCGATGGCAATGAGCGGGATCGATGGGTCCGCATTCACTTGAGCGAACATCTTGAAAGCGATGACAGTGGGACATGGGAATGGATTGTAGACGTCTTCGACGCGATTCCACCACTGTCACCTCTTGACGACGAGGAGTGACCCCTACTCCGAACGTGACAGCTGGGACAGCTGATTAGGGGCTCATCCCAATCGGGGGTGTAGGAGTTGGGGTCTGAAGCCGCCGGTCTCGAGCAGGCTTCGGGCGATGTAGTTGGTCAGGTTGCGGAACCCGAGTGCGGAGCCGCGCAGGTGTTCGAGCCGTCCGTTGAGCGCCTCGGTCGGCCCGTTGCTGGTGCCGGGTCGTTCGAAGTAGGCGAGCACGTCGGCGGCTCGCTTCTTCAGGGTCCGGCCCAGGGTGGTGAGCTCGGTGAGCACCTTGGGGACGCCGGCGCTGAGGTCGGTGATCAGCTTCTCCATGAGCTCGCGGCCACGTTGCCGGTCCTCGTGGCGATAGGCGGCGATCATGCGCTGGTAGACACCCCAGGTCGCCTCGACCTCGACGTGAGCGTCATCAACGAACAGCGCGCGTAGCCTGTCGCTCTGCTTGTCGGTGAGCAGGTCCGCGCCGGTGTGCAGCGTGCGCCGCGACTTGTAGAGCGGGTCGTCCCTGAACCCACGGTGCCCGTGGATCGCGAGTTGGACCCGGCGCCGGCACCTGTCGAGGGCGTCACCGGCCAGGCGCACGACGTGGAAGGGATCCATCACCGTGACCGCGTCCGGGATCTCCTCCGCAGCGGCGGTCTTGAACCCGGTGAAGCCGTCCATCGCGACCACCTCGACCGCGTCACGGAAGGCGTCGTCGCGGTCGGCGAGCCAGGTCTTGAACGCCGCCTTCGACCGGCCCTCGACCATGTCCAGCAGCCTTGCTGGGCCGGCGCCATCGCGGACCGGGGTGAGGTCGATGATCACGGTGACGTACTTGTCGCCACGCCTGGTGTGGCGCCAGACGTGCTCATCGACGCCAATGACCTTCACGCCCTCGAACCGCGTGGGGTCGTTGATCAGCAGCCGATTGCCTTCGGCCAGGACCGCGTTGTTGGCGGTGTCCCACGCGACCCCGAGTCCCTCGGCGACACGGGCGACGGTGAGGTGTGCGACCACGATCCCTTCCAGCGCCCACCGCAACCCGGTGCGCGAGAGCTTCGCGCGTGGCTCCGCCGCGGCGCTGGTGTCTTGGCGCCACACGTGTCCGCAGTCGGCACAGCGGTAGCGGCGCACTACAACTTCCAGCACGGTCGGTCGCCAGCCCAGCGGCTCGTGGGCCAACCGCCGGATCACGGTGTCACGAGCAGCGCCTTCGCTGCCGCACCGTCGGCAAGACTGATCTGGTTCCACCACGCGGCACGCGAGGACCGCACGATCCGGTTCAAGTCGTTGCCCGGTCACGCTCAGACCGAGGCCGTCGAGTCGAGCGAAGGCGGTCAGGTCAGGGCGGCCGAAGCCGGCCGGCGGGGTAGCGTCGGACACGTCGAGGTCTTTCGGATGGATGGCGTAGGAACCTCCATCGTCGGGAGACCTCGACGTCTATCTGCGGACCGACGCGCCCGGCCGACCTACACCCTCATCTGGGAAGAGCCCGCAAAGCCGACGTGATTAGGTCGTCGGTTCGATTCCGACAGGCGGCTCCGGCGAACCGCCCCTGACCTGCGCAAACGCAGGGCAGGGGCGGTTCGGTTCTGGTGGTCGCGTGACCGCGGCCAGTGAATGATCCCCAGTGGCGGCCGTTTATGGCCC
>NZ_KB905446.1 GCF_000379465.1 Sciscionella marina DSM 45152 | reverse complement strand
CGAGTTCGAACGTGCTGTCCGTGCCCTCAGTGATTCTGGGTATGGGGTGTTTATCGAGACTTCTCCGCATCCGGTACTCACCGGGGCGATCACCGATACGTTGGAGGATTCCGATCCGGTGGTGGTGGGCACGTTGCGCCGTGATGATGGTGGCGCGGACCGGCTGCTGACCTCGTTCGGGGAGGCTTTCGTGCGCGGTGTCGCGGTGGACTGGTCCGCGGTGCTCAAGCCCGGGGCGACCGTGGATCTGCCGACCTACGCCTTCCAACGGCAGCGATACTGGCCCGAACCGGTCGCCGCCGAGCCCAAGACCGGCGACAGCACTCATAGCGAGTCCGCATTCTGGACGGCGGTGGAAAGCGGCGACACCCGCGAGGTGGCTGAGTTGCTTTCTGTCGATGATGCGTGTGTCGGCGATCTGCTGCCGGCGTTGGCTTCCTGGCGCAAGCGTGAGCAGCAGGACTCCACGGTTACGGATTGGCGTTACCGTATTTCCTGGGAACCGGTAAGCGAATCCGGTGCCGCCGTACTGTCCGGAACCTGGGTGATCGTGGCCGTCACAGTGGAGGCCGCCGAGCAGTATACCCGGGCGCTGACCGAGCGTGGCGCCGATGTGACCGTCGTCGCCACCGACAGCACCGACCGGGTAACCCTGGCCCGACAGCTGCCCACCGGGACCATCGCCGGGGTGCTCTCGCTGCTCGCTTTCGACGAAGCACCCCTTGCGGACTTCCCCCATGTGCCGCGGGGGGCCGCAGCCACCCTCGCGCTGGTGCAGGCCCTTGGGGACGCCGTGAGCGACGCGCCGCTGTGGGCTCTCACCCGCGGGGCCGTCGCCACCGGCCCGGACGAAGTCACCACCAGCCCCGTGCAGGCCCAGATATGGGGCCTCGGACGGGCTGTCGGTCTGGAATCCCCGCAACGTTGGGGTGGGCTCATCGACCTGCCGCCCGTGTGGGATGCGCGGGTCGCGGCGCGGTTGTGCACCGTGCTCGCTGCGGGGAACGAAGACCAGACCGCGTTGCGGCGCACCGGAATTCTGGCCCGCCGTCTGGTTCGTGCCACACCCCATCGCACCAGGGAGAACCACTGGGTCCCCCGCGGCACGGTGTTGCTGACCGGTGGTACCGGCTCGATCGGTGCCCGGGTCGGCTCGTGGCTGGCCGAGCGCGGCGCCCCACGGGTCGTGCTGACTAGCCGCTCGGGGCCGTCGGCGCCCGGTGTGGCGGCATTGGCCGCGGAACTCGCTGGGGCGGGATCGGGTGTCGAGGTGACCAGCTGTGAGGTCGCCGATCGCGCTGAAGTGGCTGGATTGCTGGACCGTATCGCCGCCGAGGGCCCGCCGCTGTCTACGGTACTGCACTCTGCGAACGCCGCCTACCTGGCACGGCTGGACTACACCGACACCGCTGGCCTGTCACTCTCCCTGGGCGCGAAGGCTACCGGTGCCGCGTGGCTAGATGAGTTGACCGCTGACTTGGATCTGGATGCGTTCGTGTTGTTTTCCTCGATTTCGGCGACGTGGGGCAGTAATGATCACGGTGCTTATGCGGCGGCGAATGCGTATCTCGATGCGCTGGCCGAGGATCGGCGAGCTCGGGGGCTTGCCGGAACCTCGATCGCCTGGGGCGTATGGGACACCCGCGACTGGGATGCGGTCGACGCCGCCATGGAGCACAAGCCAGGCCAGGTCACCCCGCACGGGTTGTTGCGGCAGGGGATGAACTTCCTCGACCCCGACCGTGCGCTGACCGCGTTGGGGCAGGTCCTCGATGACGACGAGACGTTCCTCGCTGTGGCCGATGTGGATTGGGCCCGGTTCGCGCCGGTGTTCACCGCGGCCCGGGAACGGCCACTGCTGCAACGGATCCCCGAAGCCCACGAACCGGGTGAGAGCACCGGGGAAACCGGAGAGGAACGCGATGCGCTCGCCGAGCAGCTGGCCGCCGTCTCGCCCGGTGAACGGGTCCGGATCGTCACCGACCTGGTGCGCGGGCACGCCGCGGCGGTGCTCGGTCACGCTTCGGCGAGTGCGGTCCCTGGAAGCCAAGCGTTCCGGGAACTGGGATTCGATTCGCTGACTGCGGTCGAACTGCGCAACAGGCTCAACGCGGCCACCGGGCTGAAGCTGCCTGCCACGCTGATCTTCGACTATCCCAGCTCGAATGCCCTTGCCGAACACCTTTCGGCGCAACTGTCCGGGCAGGCATCGGGCCACGCGGCAGTACTCGATGAGTTCGACCGGCTCGCTGCCAGGCTCACCGCGCCGGATGGGGCGGCGCGAGCCGAGATCGCAACCCGCCTGGAATCCCTCGCGCACCGGTTCCGTGCCCAGACCGCCGAGGACGCGGCTACCGACCGCGAGCTGGAGACGGCAACCGCCGACGAGATGTTCGCGCTACTCGAAGACGAATTGCACGATCCCGATCTCGAATGACCGCACCGGTTTGCCGCCCCAGCCCCGCTGCCTATTGGCCCGGCCGAAGGAAGTGACCACAATGCAGAACGAGGAGAAGCTCCTCGACTACCTCAAGCAGGTGACCGCGAAACTCCGCAAGACCCGCGCGCGCCTGCGTGAGGTCAGTGAGCGGGACCGGGAACCGATCGCCGTCGTCGGCATGGGTTGCCGCTATCCCGGCGGTGTTCGCGGTCCCGAAGATCTGTGGAACCTCCTCGTCACAGGCGGCGATGCCGTCAGCGGATTTCCGGCCGACCGCGGGTGGAACACCGAGGAGCTCTACGATCCCGATCCCGATGCGGCGGGCACTACCTACGTTGCTCAGGGCGGATTCCTGCACGGCGCCGCCGAATTCGACGCCTCGTTCTTCGGCATAAGCCCACGTGAGGCACTGGCCATGGACCCGCAACAGCGGCTGTTGCTCGAAGTCGCGTGGGAGGCGATCGAACAAGCCCGAATCGATCCGGAGTCACTGCGCGGCTCGCCGACCGGAGTGTTCGCCGGTGCCGCACCTTCTGGCTATGTGGGTGCGGGCGGCGCCGAGGGCGGGGAAGGACATCTGATCACCGGCAATGTCACCAGTGTGATCTCCGGCCGCGTTTCGTACACTCTCGGCCTCGAGGGACCTGCTGTCACCATGGACACCGCCTGCTCCTCGTCCCTGGTTGCGCTGCACCAGGCCTGCCAGGCACTGCGCGCCGAGGAATGCTCACTGGCGCTCGCTGGTGGCGTGACTGTGATCGTCCACCCTGCCGAGTTCGTCGGTTTCTCTCGACAGCGGGTGCTCGCTGCGGACGGCCGGTGCAAGGCGTTCGCCGCCGGGGCCGATGGTATGGGCATTGCCGAAGGGGCCGGAATGGTGCTGTTGGAGCGGTTATCCGACGCCCGGCGCAACGGTCGCGATGTGCTCGCCGTGATCGCCGGCGGTGCGGTCAACCAGGACGGTGCTTCCAACGGCCTGACCGCACCCAACGGGCCTTCCCAGCAACGAGTCATCCGTGCCGCGCTCGGCAGTGCCAGACTCACCACCGACGATGTCGATGCCGTCGAGGCACACGGCACGGGCACCGAGCTCGGCGACCCGATCGAGGCTCAGGCACTCCTGGCCACGTATGGGCAGGGGCGCCCGGCCGACCGGCCATTGTGGCTGGGCTCGGCGAAGTCCAATATCGGTCACGCGCAACAGGCCGCCGGCATCGTGGGCGTGATCAAGATGGTGTTGGCGCTGCGGCACGGCCAACTGCCGCCGACACTGCACGCGGACGAACCTTCGCCGCACGTCGATTGGTCCACGGGCAATGTGAAACTTCTCCAGGAAGCCGTTCCTTGGCCGGAAAGCGACAAACCGCGACGGGCCGCCGTGTCCGCGTTCGGCATCAGCGGCACTAACGCCCACATCATCCTGGGCGAGGCCCCGGCCACCGTTTCCGCCGAGGACACCGAAGACACTGCGGACATCGACGAGACCGTGGACGAGGGCGCGCCGATTCCCGCCGCGCCACCGGTATTGGCCGGATCCGGGATCGTGCCCTGGCTGGTTTCCGCGCGGGGCGCGGGTGGACTGGCTGCCCAGGCGGGTCGGTTGCGTGAGCATGTGCTTGCTGATTCGGCTCTTGATCCGGTGGATGTGGGTTGGTCGTTGGCGACTACGCGTAGCGTGTTTGAGCACCGGGCCGTGGTGCTTGGGGGTGACCATGTGGAGTTGACGGCTGGTTTGGGTGCGGTGGCGAC
>NZ_KB905445.1 GCF_000379465.1 Sciscionella marina DSM 45152 | reverse complement strand
TGTGCATTGTCGTCGGGTGGATGTGTCGTATGCTTCGCATCATCCGCAGGTGGACGGGCTTGCTGGGGTGATCACCGCTGATCTTCAGCCGGTTGTTCCGGTGTCGACCGGGATTCCGTTTTTTTCGACGGTGTCTGGTGTCCAGGTCGATACCAGTACTCTGAATGGTGAGTATTGGTTGGAGAATTTGCGTAGTCAGGTGAGGTTCTTCCCCACCGTGACCCATGCCCTCGACCAGGGTTTCACCCATGTGTTGGAGGTCAGCCCGCATCCGGTGCTCGGTGGTCCTTTGGAGGAGGCCGCGCAGGGGGTTCCGGTGCATGCGAGTTTGCAGCGGGATACCGGTCAGGTCCGGTTTCGGACCGCGCTGGCTGAATTGTATGTGCGGCATGGGCAGGTGGATTGGTCGGTGTTGTTCGCGGGTGCCAGGCGGGTTCCGTTACCCACGTACGCGTTTCAACACCAGCGCTATTGGCTCGACGTGCCCAAGAACCTCGGTTCGGCGGACGCCGCGGAAGCCGCGTTCTGGTCGGCGGTGCGCGAACAAGACCTCGCCGAACTCGCGAACACCCTTGGGGTGAACGAGGATCAGCGGGACTCGCTCGATGCGCTGCTTCCCGCCCTTTCCGGCTGGCAGAACCGCAGGGAGGAGCGCGCGAACCAGGATGCGCTGCGCTACCGGATCGGCTGGACCCCGCTGCGGCCGACAACGCGGCGGCCCGGTCCCGCGCCCCGGCTCGGCGGCCACTGGCTGGTGCTGACCCTGACCGGAACCGAGGTGCCCGAAGCGGTGATCACTCAGCTCGGCGCGGAACCCGTCCGTGTGGACCCGGCCACCATCACCCGCACGGAATTCGCCGAACTGCTGAGCGTGCATCGCGAATCCCCGATCACCGGGGTGCTGTCGCTGCTTGGCTGTGCTGAACAACCCCATGCCGAACAACCCACACTGAGCAGCGGACTCGTCGCGACCGTGCACCTGGCCCAGGCCATGGGCGATGCCGAACTCAACGTCCCGCTGTGGTGCGCGACCCAGGGTGCGGTGTCCACCACGCGGGATGCCGCCGCGATAAACCCGGTGCAGGCGCAGATCTGGGGGCTCGGCCGGGTGATCGGCATCGAGGCCCCGCAGCGCTGGGGCGGCCTGGTCGACCTGCCCGCCGAGGTGACCGCGGCGGCTGCCGAGCTGCTCGCAGCCGCGCTCGGTGGCAGCGAAACCACCGAGCCCGAGGTCGCGATCCGTGCCGAGGGCCTGTTCGGGCGGCGGCTGCTGCGCAGCCCGGTCGGTGGTGCGGCCGGGGAACCGTACCGGCCGAGCGGAACCGTGCTGGTCACCGGTGGAACCGGGGCGCTCGGCGCGCACGTGGCCCGCTGGCTGGCGGGCAACGGCGCCGAACATCTCGTGCTCACCAGCAGGCGCGGCCCGGAGGCGAGCGACGCCCTTGAGCTGGCCGAGGAACTGCGCGCGCTCGGCGCCGAGGTCACTCTCGCGGCCTGCGATACCGCCGACCGGGACGCGCTGCGCGCCCTGCTGGGCACGCTGAGCGAACCGCTCACCGCGGTCTTCCACGCCGCCGGGGTGCTCGACGACGGTGCGCTGGATGCGCTGACCCCGGAACGGTTCGCCACCGTGCTGCGCCCCAAGGTGGACGCCGCCCGGAACCTGCACGAGCTCACCAAGGACACCGAGCTCGCCGCGTTCGTGTTGTTCTCCTCGTTCAGCAGCGTGATCGGCAATGCGGGGCAGGGCAACTACGCCGCCGCCAACGCCTACCTGGACGCGCTCGCCGAGGCGCGCCGCGCGGCCGGGCTGCCCGCGACCGCGATCGCCTGGGGCGCCTGGGGCGGCACCGGGCTCGCCGCGGACGAGACCATCGCCGAACGTCTCGGCAAGGAGGGGGTGGCCCCGATGTCCGCGCCGACCGGCACCGCCGCGCTCGGTCTCGCCCTCGAGCACCGGGATGTCGCGCTCGGCATCGCCGACGTGCACTGGCCGCGCCTTGTGCAGCGGCATGGCAGCCGGGCACTGCTCGAACAGCTGCCCGAGGCCGCCGCACCGGCCGCTGCCGAACCCGCGGTCGCCGCCGGTACCGCCGATGCGGGCACCGCGCTGCGGCAACGGCTGGCCGAGGCGCGCCCCGCCGAGCGTGAACCCCTGCTGCTGGAGCTGGTGCGCGCCCAGGCGGCCGCGGTGCTCGGGTACGCCGGGCCGCAGGCGGTGGACCCCGAACGCGGTTTCACCGAACTCGGATTCGATTCACTGACCGCGGTGGAAACGCGCAACCGGCTGAGTGCGCGCACCGGATTGACTCTGCCGACCGCGCTCACCTTCGACTATCCGAGCCCGGCGAAACTTGCCGGGTACCTGGCCGGGCTGCTCGTTCCCGAGGACACCACGACGGCCGACTCGGTGCTCGGCGAGCTGGACAAACTCGCGCAGACCTTCGCCGGATCCGCGCCCGACGCGATCACGAGGACCAAGCTCAAGGTGGCCATGCAATCCTTTATCGCGAAATGGGCGGAGTCCGAAAACAGCGCGGATTCCGTCGAGGATTCGCTCGATTTCGGCACCGACGAAGAATTGTTCGCCCTCATCGACAAGGGCCTCTGAGGCGGAACCCGAACAGCTGCGCCCCTGTCCTGCCGACCTGGCCGGACAGGGGCGCAGCCGTGTTCTTAGGGGAGCGGTAGGGGTTGTCCGGGCACCGGGGCCTCCATAGCGTGGAAAAGGAATCCGCGGTGCTGAACCGCGCTCATCGCGCTGAATGAGGTCGTGGCCGAATGGCGAATGTGGAGAAGCTCCAGGAATACCTCAGGCTGGTGACGGCGGATCTGGCGCAGACCCGGCAGCGCGTGCGCGAACTCGAGGATCACGACCCGATCGCGGTGGTCGGCATGGGGTGTCGCTACCCGGGCGCGCACGGCCCGGATCAGCTGTGGACGCTGGTGGCCGACGAGGTGGACGCCATCTCCGAGTTCCCCACCAACCGCGGCTGGGATCTCGAGGCGATCTTCGACCCGGAACCGGCCCAGCCCGGCAAAACCTATGTCCGGCACGGCGGCTACCTGCCCGAGGCCGACCAGTTCGATGCGGAGTTCTTCGGGATTTCCCCGCGCGAAGCGGTGGTGATGGACCCGCAGCAGCGCCAGTTGCTCGAGGTGTCCTGGGAGGCGATCGAACACGCCGGGATCGACCCGCGAAGCCTGCGCGGCAGCCGCACCGGGGTGTTCATCGGCGGCTGGTCCGACGACTACACCGCGGCCGCGCGCGGGGTGTCCAAGGAGTATGAAGGGTACCTGTTCACCGGGAGCGCGGGCAGCGTGATCTCCGGGCGGGTGGCCTACAGCTTCGGACTGGAAGGTCCCGCGGTCACCGTGGACACCGCCTGCTCCTCCTCGCTGGTATCGCTGCACCTCGCGGCGCGGGCGCTGCGTAACCAGGACTGCGGGCTCGCCCTTGCCGGCGGGGTGACCATCATGTCCACCCCGCAAGGACAGATCGAGATCAGCCAGCAGCGCGCGCTGGCCCCGGACGGGCGGTGTAAGGCATTCGGGGACGACGCGGATGGTTTCGGTGCGGCCGAGGGGGTCGGGGTCGTGGTGCTGGAGCGGCTTTCCGATGCCAGGCGCAATGGTCATGAGGTGCTGGCGGTGGTGTGTGGTTCGGCGATGAACCAGGACGGGGCGAGCAGCGGGCTCAGCGCCCCGAACGGTCCTTCGCAGCAGCGGGTGATCCTCGCCGCGCTCGAGGACGCGCGCCTGGCCGCCGCGGATGTGGATGTGGTGGAGGCGCACGGCACCGGTACCTCGCTTGGGGACCCGATCGAGGCCGAGGCGCTGATCGCCGTCTACGGCAAGGATCGCGAGCCGGATCGTCCACTGTGGCTTGGTTCGTTGAAGTCGAACATCGGCCATTCCGCCGCTGCTGCGGGTGTGGGTGGGGTGATCAAGATGGTGCAGGCGTTGCGGGCTGGGGTGCTGCCGAGGACTTTGCACGCGTCGAGGCCGTCGTCGAGGGTTGAGTGGGTTGGTGGGGGTGTTGAGTTGTTGCAGGAGTCCCGTGCGTGGACCTCCGATGGCCCGCGCCGGGGTGCGGTGTCGTCGTTTGGGATTAGTGGGACGAATGCGCATGTGATTTTGGAACAGGCTCCGGAGAGCGCCACCGAGGCCGAGACCGAGACCGCGACCGAGACCGGTCCGGTGCCGGTGGTGGTGTCTGGGAAGACTCGGGAGGCGTTGCGGGGTCAGGCTTCGCGGTTGGCTGAGTGTGTGCGGGTGCATCCGGAGTTTTCGGTGGCGGATATTGGCTATTCGTTGGCGACTGGTCGGGCGGAGTTCGCGCATCGTGGTGTGGTGGTGGCGGGGGATCGTGGGGAGTTGTTGGCTGGGCTGGAGGGCCTGGCTGCGGGTGCGGAATCCGCGCTGACCGGTTCGGGTTCGGTCGCAGCGAGCCGGGTGTTGATGGTGTTTCCGGGTCAGGGTTCGCAGTGGGTTGGTATGGGTTTGGAACT
>NZ_KB905444.1 GCF_000379465.1 Sciscionella marina DSM 45152 | reverse complement strand
TTTTTTTGCTTGGATTTTTTTCCGACTTTTGGTTTGTTGTTGGAGAGTTTGATCCTGGCTCAGGACGAACGCTGGCGGCGTGCTTAACACATGCAAGTCGAACGCGACCTTCCTTTCGGGGTTGGTTGAGTGGCGAACGGGTGAGTAACACGTGGGTAACCTGCCCTGCACTTTGGGATAAGCCTTGGAAACGGGGTCTAATACCGGATAGGACTACATGCTGCATGGTGTGTGGTGGAAAGTGTTTAGTGGTGTGGGATGGGCCCGCGGCCTATCAGTTTGATGGTGGGGTGATGGCCTACCATGGCGATGACGGGTAGCCGGCCTGAGAGGGCGACCGGTCACACTGGGACTGAGATACGGCCCAGACTCCTACGGGAGGCAGCAGTGGGGAATATTGCACAATGGGCGAAAGCCTGATGCAGCAACGCCGCGTGAGGGATGACGGCCTTCGGGTTGTAAACCTCTTTCGACACCGACGAAGCGCAAGTGACGGTAGGTGTAGAAGAAGCACCGGCTAACTACGTGCCAGCAGCCGCGGTAATACGTAGGGTGCGAGCGTTGTCCGGAATTATTGGGCGTAAAGAGCTCGTAGGCGGTTTGTCGCGTCTATCGTGAAAACTGGAGGCTTAACTTTCAGCGTGCGGTGGATACGGGCTGACTTGAGTGTGGCAGGGGAGACTGGAATTCCTGGTGTAGCGGTGAAATGCGCAGATATCAGGAGGAACACCGGTGGCGAAGGCGGGTCTCTGGGCCATTACTGACGCTGAGGAGCGAAAGCGTGGGGAGCGAACAGGATTAGATACCCTGGTAGTCCACGCTGTAAACGTTGGGCGCTAGGTGTGGGGTGCGTTTTCGTGTTCCGTGCCGTAGCTAACGCATTAAGCGCCCCGCCTGGGGAGTACGGCCGCAAGGCTAAAACTCAAAGGAATTGACGGGGGCCCGCACAAGCGGCGGAGCATGTGGATTAATTCGATGCAACGCGAAGAACCTTACCTGGGTTTGACATGCACAGGATTGCTGCAGAGATGTGGTTTCCTTTTTGGCCTGTGTGCAGGTGGTGCATGGCTGTCGTCAGCTCGTGTCGTGAGATGTTGGGTTAAGTCCCGCAACGAGCGCAACCCTCGTTCCATGTTGCCAGCAGTTCGGCTGGGGACTCATGGGAGACTGCCGGGGTCAACTCGGAGGAAGGTGGGGATGAGGTCAAGTCATCATGCCCCTTATGTCCAGGGCTTCACACATGCTACAATGGCCGGTACAGAGGGCAGCGATGCCGTGAGGTGGAGCGAATCTCAGAAAGCCGGTCTCAGTTCGGATCGTAGTCTGCAACTCGACTGCGTGAAGTCGGAGTCGCTAGTAATCGCAGATCAGCATTGCTGCGGTGAATACGTTCCCGGGCCTTGTACACACCGCCCGTCACGTCATGAAAGTTGGTAACACCCGAAGCCCATGGCCCAACCCTTGTGGGGGGAGTGGTCGAAGGTGGGACTGGCGATTGGGACGAAGTCGTAACAAGGTAGCCGTACCGGAAGGTGCGGCTGGATCACCTCCTTTCTAAGGAGTAACCAGAACAAGCATTGATTCGTTGATGTTTTTGGTTCTCACTTGTTTTAAGTGGTAGAAACATTTCCAATTCTTGCACACCACGAATGTTGGTGTGGGTGTGGCGCACTGTTGGGTCCTGAGAGAACACGCGAGTGTTTTTTCGGTGATTCCCTGGCTGATCATGATGGATACGGATCGTCTTCGTTTTTGTGTTGATGGTTTTGTCTTGAGTTGTGTGGTTGGTGTGGGGTTGTTGTTTGAGATTTGTATAGTGGTTGCGAGCATCTAGTTTTGTTTGCTTTAGTATTTTTGTGGTGTTGTAAGTGTTTGAGGGCGTTCGGTGGATGCCTGGGCACTAGGAGCCGATGAAGGACGTGGAAGACTGCGATATGCCTCGGGGAGTTGTCAATCGAGCTGTGATCCGAGGGTTTCCGAATGGGGTAACCCAGCACTCGTGATGGAGTGTTACCCGCATCTGAATGTATAGGGTGTGTGGAGGGAACGCGGGGAATTGAAACATCTTAGTACCCGTAGGAAGAGAAAACAATATGTGATTCCGTGAGTAGTGGTGAGCGAAAGCGGATTAGGCTAAACCATGTGCATGTCAAGCTGGCAGGTGTTGTGTGTGTGGTGTTGTGGGACCTGATTGGAGGAGGCTGCTGACTCCTCGGGTTGTTGTGTTGTGTTAGTGGAACAGGTTGGGATGCCTGGCCGGAGTGGGTGAGAGTCCCGTACGTGAAAACATGACGCAGTGGTCTGGATTGGTGTTCCCAAGTAGTAGCGCACTCGTGGAATGTGCTGTGAATCGGCCGGGACCATCCGGTAAGCCTAAATACTTCCTAGTGACCGATAGCGGACTAGTACCGTGAGGGAAAGGTGAAAAGTACCCCGGGAGGGGAGTGAAAGAGTACCTGAAACCGTGCGTCTGCAAGCCGTCAGAGCCTGTGCATCCTTTGGTGGGTGGCGGGTGATGGCGTGCCTTTTGAAGAATGAGCCTGCGAGTTCGTGGTGCGTGGCGAGGTTAACCCGGGTGGGGTAGCCGTAGCGAAAGCGAGTCTGAATAGGGCGTGTAGTCGCGTGCTCGAGACCCGAAGCGGAGTGATCTACCCATGGCCAGGGTGAAGCGCCGGTAAGACGGTGTGGAGGCCCGAACCCACTTAGGTTGAAAACTGAGGGGATGAGCTGTGGGTAGGGGTGAAAGGCCAATCAAACTCCGTGATAGCTGGTTCTCCCCGAAATGCATTTAGGTGCAGCGTCGCGTGTTGCTTTGCGGGGGTAGAGCACTGGATGGCTGATGGGCCTTACCGGGTTACTGAGGTCAGCCAAACTCCGAATACCGTGAAGTTGAGCGTGGCAGTGAGACGGCGGGGGATAAGCTTCGTCGTCGAGAGGGAAACAGCCCAGAACACCAGCTAAGGCCCCTAAGTGTGCGCTAAGTGGAAAAGGATGTGGGATTGCCCAGACAACCAGGAGGTTGGCTTAGAAGCAGCCATCCTTGAAAGAGTGCGTAATAGCTCACTGGTCAAGTGGTCCTGCGCCGATAATGTAGCGGGGCTTAAGCGCATCGCCGAAGCTGTGTCGTCCAAACAAGAGATCCGCCGGTGTCTACGGGTGTCGGTGTAGTCGTTTGGGTGGGTAGGGGAGCGTCCTGCATCCGGTGAAGCCCTGGAGTGATCCAAGGGTGGAGGGTGTGGGAGTGAGAATGCAGGCATGAGTAGCGAATGGACAGTGAGAATCTGTCCCGCCGGATGACTAAGGGTTCCTGGGGCAGGTTGTTCCGCCCAGGGTGAGTCGGGGCCTAAGGCGAGGCCGACAGGCGTAGTCGATGGTTAACGGGTTGATATTCCCGTACCCGTGTTGATGCGTCCATGGCGAGGTCGTTGATACTAACCACCCGAGCCCATGAGAGACCTTCGGGTTTTTTGTGGGTGAGCGTGGGGCCTGAAACGGTATTAGTCAAGTGATGGGGTGACGCAGGAAGGTAGCTCGGCCAGTGAGTGGTTGTACTGGTGTAAGCGTGTGGCCCGCAGTGCAGGGAAATCCGTGCTGCTGACTTGAATGTCGTGGGTGAGGCGTGATGCGTAGCCGTTGTGGTGAATTGGGTGATCCTATGCTGCCGAGAAAAGCCTCTAGCGAGTGTTGACATGGCCCGTACCCGAAACCGACACAGGTGGTCAGGTAGAGAATACTAAGGCGATCGGGTGAACTGTGGTTAAGGAACTCGGCAAAATGCCCCCGTAACTTCGGGAGAAGGGGGGCCACGGCCGGTGAACATCCTAGCGTTGGGAGCTGGTGGTGGCCGCAGAGACCAGGGGAAAGCGACTGTTTACTAAAAACACAGGTCCATGCGAAGAAGTAATTCGAGGTATATGGACTGACGCCTGCCCGGTGCTGGAACGTTAAGAGGACCCGTTAACTCCCTTGTGGGGTGAAGCGGAGAATTTAAGCGCCAGTAAACGGCGGTGGTAACTATAACCATCCTAAGGTAGCGAAATTCCTTGTCGGGTAAGTTCCGACCTGCACGAATGGCGTAACGACTTTCCCGCTGTCTCGACCGCAGGCCCGGCGAAATTGCATTACGAGTAAAGATGCTCGTTACGCGCGGCAGGACGGAAAGACCCCGGGACCTTTACTATAGCTTGGTATTGGTGTTTGGTTCGGTTTGTGTAGGATAGGTGGGAAACTGTGAAGCGGTGGCGCTAGCCATGGTGGAGTTGTCGTTGAAATACCACTCTGACCGGATTGGGCATCTAACCCGCGCCCATGATCTGGGTGGGGGACAGTGCCTGGTGGGTAGTTTAACTGGGGCGGTTGCCTCCCAAAGAGTAACGGAGGCGCCCAAAGGTTCCCTCAGCCTGGTTGGCAATCAGGTGTTGAGTGTAAGTGCACAAGGGAGCTTGACTGTGAGACTGACGGGTCGAGCAGGAGCGAAAGCTGGGACTAGTGATCCGGCCATCCCTGATGGAAGGGTGGTCGCTCAACGGATAAAAGGTACCCCGGGGATAACAGGCTGATCTTGCCCAAGAGTCCATATCGACGGCATGGTTTGGCACCTCGATGTCGGCTCGTCGCATCCTGGGGCCGGAGTAGGTCCCAAGGGTTGGGCTGTTCGCCCATTAAAGCGGTACGCGAGCTGGGTTTAGAACGTCGTGAGACAGTTCGGTCCCTATCCGCCGCGCGCGTTTGGAGACTTGAGGAAGGCTGTCCCTAGTACGAGAGGACCGGGACGGACGAACCTCTGGTGTGCCAGTTATCCCGCCAGGGGTATGGCTGGTTGGCTATGTTCGGAAGAGATAACCGCTGAAAGCATCTAAGCGGGAAACTCGTTTCAAGATGAGGTCTCCCACCCCACTGTGGGTTAAGGCCCCCTAGAGACCATGGGGTTGATAGGCCAGAGATGGAAGCCCAGTAATGGGTGTCGAGTCGACTGGTACTAATAGGCCGAGGACTTACACACCCCACCACACCAGATGCGGTGGAAACACTAAACGCGAACAAAACGTAACAAGCTCTGCCCGCAACCACTATACGATTCTGAACCAACAACCCCCCAAGACCTGCAGGTCTTGAGACAGGGTCGAAAACAAAAAAATGGTTCACGACTGTTTCGGTGGTGATAGCGGTGCGGGAAACGCCCGGCCCCATTCCGAACCCGGAAGCTAAGCCCACCAGCGCCAATGGTACTGCACCCGCCAGGGTGTGGGAGAGTAGGACACCGCCGAACACAA
>NZ_KB905443.1 GCF_000379465.1 Sciscionella marina DSM 45152 | reverse complement strand
CTGGCCCAGCTGCAAGACCAGGGCGTCAACAAGGACGAGCACTCCGCCCTGGCCAAATCCGTCGTCACCACAAAAATGCGTGACACCGTGGCCCGAGCCCGGGAAGTCCTCGGCGGCAACGGAATCTTGCTCGGCCACAACGTGGCCCGCTACTTCGCCGACGCCGAAGCGCTCTACTCCTACGAAGGCACCCGAGAGATCAACCAACTCATCGTCGGCCGTGCCATCACCGGCATGGGAGCCTTCGTCTGACACGACACCCTCCTCGTGCCCACGATGCTCGTTCATCTTCTTAGAGTTCGTTGCATAATGACCTCCGTCGCGAGCGGGGATCAGATCGGATACATCGCAAGGCGGAGGATTGGGCCATAGCGGCAGCTATGGTGATTGACGACAACGCAGCGAGGCGCCGATCTGGCCCCGCGCAGCAGGTGGCGTCATTGTGCAATGAGCTCTAAAGGCGGTGAATCGGTAGGACCGTCTCCGGTCGATCACGGGCGCGCCGGATCAAAGCACCACCTGGCAACCGATGGAATCGGTATTCCGCTCGCGGTGATCCTCACCGGCGGCAACATCCACGATAGTGCGCAACTTTTCTCTTTGCTGGATGCGATCCCCGTGATTCGCGGTAAACCGGGCAACCCGTTCACCCGACCACGATGGCTCTACGCCGACCACGCCTACGACTCCGACTCCCCATCGTGCGAAGCTCCGGAACCGAGGAATCGTCTCGAAAATCGCCACCGCAACACTGAATACGGCTCCAGGATCGGCGAACACCGCTGGGGCGTCGAACGCGACTTCGCCTGGCTGTGCGCCTTCAAACGCCTTCGGGGCCGCTACGAGCGACAGGTCAAGACCCACTACGGGTTCCTCAAACTCGCCTGCATCCTAATCAGCCAACGAAAACTCCAAAACCTCATTCTGAAATGAGTTCTTATTCAGCGGGTCCACCGCTCAAGGACTGTAGTTCAGCACGCCCGCGAAGCCATGGCCGTCGCCGGGAACCAAGCGAGCAGCCCATACTCTCACCGGGCTGTTCTCCGTCTCCCCACCGACTGGTACGGCGTTGGGCAGCAGCGGTACCGCGATTAGTGCCGGGCCGTGATCCGCGCCCGTCGAGGTCGAGGTGATTCTTGTGGGCGTGCGGCCACGGCAACATCGACGAGCTCATGGTGTGTATCGGCGCGTCGGCCCGTACCGCCCGATGGTCGCCTCGACGCTGTCGGTCGACCCGACGAAACAAGTCGCTGCCGCATTCGGTGATACACCCGGGTTCCCGACTGGCGCCCACGTGATCCGAGCACAGCGAATTTCCTGCAGCTGCGCGGACAGTGCCTGAGCAACTACACCAGCGACCCGGCCTTTCCCGCGAGTTCGCAGCGTTCGCCGGAAGACGATTCCCGCGGCGCCGTCCTGCGCTGGATGGAAGTCTTCAAGAACCTGCTGAACCGGGATTGTCTCGACTGGCTGCGTTCGCTGTCGAATCCGCCGCTTACCGTGAAAGGTATCCGTCACCCCGATGATGTGCGCCGCGCCAAAGACAGCGGCGTGGATGGTATCTACTGCTCGGCCCCTGGCTGATCGACAACATGGCATTGAGCGGGCTGGTGCAAGCAACCCGGCCACCGTCTCCTGATCTGCGAGCCCGTCCTCGGCCCTTCGGGTAGCGGTACGTAACGCGCAGCTCGCCGAAGGGTCGGACGGTGGAAAGGGGTTACTTTTTGGTCTGGGAAGTACGACGCAATCGGGTGTTGACGAACTCGCCCATACCCCAGCGACCGAGCTCGCGGCCGAAGCCGGACCGTTTCACACCACCGAAGGGCAGTCCGGGAAGAGTGGTGCCGTGCTCGTTGATGTAGGCCATGCCCACTTCGAGCTGATCGGCGATCTTCTGGGCGCGTTCGATGTCGCTGCCCCACACCGAGCCGCTGAGCCCGAAGCTCACATCGTTGGCCAATTTGACGGCCTCGTCGGACGAATCGACGCCGTAGACTACGGCCACGGGACCGAAGATCTCCTCGAAGTAGGCATCCATGTCCTTGGTGACGCCGGTGAGTACGGCCGGACGCATGAAGGCTCCTTCCCTGTCGAGCGCGTCGCCACCGGTGTGCAGTGTGGCGCCCTGTTCCACGGCACGTTTGACCTGTTCCACCACCGTGTCCCGCGCGGTGATCGACGACAGCGGGCCAACCTGCGTGCTCGGGTCCATGGGATCTCCGACCTGGGCGGACTCGAAGGCCTGCGTGACGGTCGACACGAACTCATCGAACTTGTCGTTGGCCACGATCATCCGCTTGGGAGAATTACAGGCCTGGCCGGTATTGGAAAGACGCGCCCGGGCGGCGATCTTGGCGGTATTCTTGATGTCACCGTCATCGAGAACGATGAATGCGTCGGAGCCGCCGAGCTCCAGGACTGCCTTCTTCAGATTCTTGGCTGCGGTGGTGGCCACCGACGCGCCTGCGCGCTCACTGCCGGTCAGGGAAACCCCGCGCACGCGAGGATCAGCGATCATGTCGGCGACTTGATCGTTGCTCGCGAACACATTGATGTAGGCGTCCTCGGGCACTGCGGCAGAGTGCAGGATTTCGGCCATGACTTCCGACGATGCCGGGCAGATCCGTGCGTGTTTGAGGATGATGGTGTTGCCCACCATGAGGTTCGGGGCGACGAAACGAGCCACCTGGTAGTAGGGGTAGTTCCACGGCATCACCCCGACCAGCGAACCGATGGCCTCGGTTTGCACCAGGGACTCCTCGGACCCCTGTGGATCGAGTACCTCTGGTTTCAGCAGGTCCGGTCCATGCTCGCCGTACCAGCGATAGATCGCGCCAGCAAGCTGGACCTCACCCACCGCCTCCTTGACCGGCTTGCCCATCTCGGTCGAAATCAGTTTCCCCAGCTCGTCCTGGCGAGCATCATAGGCATCGGCAGCCCGTATCAGGATCTGCGCACGCTCGGCCACCGGCGTCGCACGCCAGCCCGCGTAGGCACCGTCCGAGCGGCCCAAGACCTGGGCGACAGCCCCATCGCTCAACTCATCGAACTCCTGCTCGGTCTGACCGGTGGTCGGATTAGCTATCACGTAAGTACTCATCGACTCAACTCACGGTAGTTGGCGGTCATTTCAGTCATGTCATACCTCCCACGAGGTCATCATCAGAACGCATCAGTTGTCCTTTCCCTCGCGGGAATCGACTACCCACTTGCGGCGCGTCCATGCACACGAATCAGGACGCGACGGTGATACCGAGTATGAGCACCCCGATGAGCAGCCAGGTGGCGTAGTCGCCGATGTGACCCGAATGCATGGCATGCGGCCAGGCCGTCAGACGATGGCCTGCACCCCAGGGACGGTCGCCACCACAACGCGCTCGCGGCGATCACCGCCGCGGCGGCGACCGAGCCGATCCCGACCAGTACGCCCGCGAGGTTCCAGACCGGAGCGGCGGTCACGATGGAGGGAACCGATCGGGTCGCGACGGTTCCGAGGTATCCGGTGTGCTCGAGCAACCCGGCGCCCACCTGCGCCGCAAGCTCCGAACTGCCGGGCACCCAGCCCGATCAACAGCAGCACGGTGATCGTGGTGCGCATCGTCACGGAGGCTTTCGGCAATACCGTCCTGCCCTCCGGAGCTTCGCCCTCCCCGCTGGTGTGCTCGGTCTCCTCCCGGTCCTCGGGCACGCGGCCGAGGCCGAAGAAGATCCGCAGCCCGGCACGCAGTACCGCCCCCGCGGTCAGGGCTGAGGCCGCCGCTGCCACGCCCACCTGCCAGAGCGGTCCCTGTTCCAGTGCTGATTTGCCGAGACCGATAGCGAAGGGTGGCAGCCCGGCCAACGCCAGCGCGCCCACGATGAACACGGTGCCCAGAAATCGGTCGCCCTTGCCGAACAGGCCGAATTCGTCGATATCCCCGTTTTCGGAGAGCAGCACGCCCGCGATCAGGAACAGTGTCCCTTTGACTCCGGCGTGTCCGAGCAGGTAGAGCCACAGCGCCGGTCCGTGTCCCGCGGCCAGCAGCAGCACTCCGATGTGGGCGATGGTCGAATAGGCGAGCAACCGTTTCACGTGTCGCTGCAACAGGCGCATCAGCGCGCCGAGCGCGGCTGTCAGGGTCCCGAACACCAGCAGCATCCGTGAGAAGACAGCGTGGTCGAGCGAGCCCGCGAACACCGTCGAGTAGGTACGGACCAGGCCATACACTCCCAGCGGTGCCATGATCCCGGAGAGCGGAACGCAGACCGGTGCCGGTGCCACGGCGTGCGCGTCGGCCAACCAGAAGTGAAACGGCACCACGGCGGCCTTCACCAGCCAACCGGTGCACACGAGCACGAAAACCAGCCGGACCAGCATGTCCGCGCGCTGTCCGTTCAGTGCCGTGCCCAGCTGCGCCAGCCGAACAGCAGCGCGGCACCGGTCAGCACAGCGGCGAGCAGACCGAGCCAGGGCCCGGTGCTGTCGCCGACGAGCACGATCCCGACACCGCGCCCATCGTGGACCTGCCACCCAGCCGGGAAATGCACCGCGCGCCCGCCGCGCACGGTTGAAAGCGTGACACCGAGCAGGGCACGGTGTTGATGATCGAGGCGCCCTCGGGCAGGTGCGGCGATGCCGCTTTCGTGGTGTGGAAGAAACTGTGCACGTTGATGTCGAAGGTGTGCAGCCACTGCTCATCGCTGAGCTCTTCGAGTGAGGAAACCGGAATCTGCGTGGCGATGTTGTTCACCAATACACCGATCTCGACGAGTTCGTCGACGGTGCGCCTGACCACGTGCGCACAGTGGCCTTGGTCGGCCATATCGCCGGCTATGTCGATGCAGCGCAGCGCACGCCTTATGCCTGTACCTCGCTGACCGTGCGCTGCGCGTCCCCGTCCTCGTTGAGATAGGTGAACGCGACGTGCGCGCCTTCTTTCACGAATGCAAGGGCCACCGCGACCGATCCCGGAATCCGCGCCGGTCACCCGCGTCGTGTGCCCTCGAGCAGCCCACCACCACGATAGCCGCGCATCAGATCACGTGGCTGTGGCTGCATTCCGGGTCATGCCTGGCGGTGACTGCTGCTGCGCCGGAATCTTTTCGCTGCCCACAGCATCTCCTGTCGTCTATCCGGACGGGATAGCCCCGTGCGGACTCGGCGGAACCCCCTGGCTGTTTACCCCGCAACGCCCGCGGGTATGCGGTACACGAGCCGACACATCGAAGCCAGGTCCGCGGTCGGATCCGCTGACACACCTGGCCGGGAGCGCACCACAGCCCACCGACACCACCACGAGACGAGACGATGGAACCATCCGAG
>NZ_KB905442.1 GCF_000379465.1 Sciscionella marina DSM 45152 | reverse complement strand
TGCGGTGCAGCGCCTGCAAGACGATCGTGTTGCCCTCGCTGAACAGGGAGGCGACCTGGTCGGCACACACCTGGTCGCCGATCTCCGCTCCGACACCACCCGGCCCGGTGAACACGGTCGAGTCGACGACAGCGCCGTCGCGAGCCAGGCGCAGAAACGGGCTGCGAAGCCCGCGGCAGGTCAGCAGCTCGTCGATNCCGTCGAGGTCGAGCACGTCCCGGAACGCAGCAGGGTCGGCCGCCCGGCACAGTAGCGGCGCCCGACCCCAATACCACTGCGCGAACCCGGTGGTATCCACGCCGACCACACGCGCCAGCGCTCGCGGCATCCCTGAGCCGGAGCCGCCCCCTGCTGGAGCATCCGCTCCGCGCGGTCCGGTACCGGCCGCGGCACCGTCTGGATCAGCGCGCACCGCTGTCGGCGCCGCCGTCTGCTCCGCCATCGTGCTGACCGGGCACGCCCTGGCCCGCGCCGGAATCAGCGGGTCCCTCGGCACCGCTGTCGGCGCCGCCGTCTGCTCCGCCATCGTGCTGACCGGGCACGCCCTGGCCCGCGCCGGAATCAGCGGGACCTTCGGCACCGCCGTCAGCGCCCGAGGTGGTGATGTCATCGTCATTCAAAGCCATGTCAATTCCTTCCCTGTGTCCCGAGTAATGACCGGGGAGTACCCCATGCGGCGACATTCCATGCGTCGAACCCCCATACGGCGATCTCGGCGCGAGAAACGGCTGCATCCGACGACCGTCGGACTGATACCGTCAGGAGGGGCTTGACCTCGTGCCAGCGGAGGCGTTGGTGGCCATTCCTGGCCATCGTTGCGCTCTCCGGACTGGTGATGCTGGCCCTGATCCGCTGAAAGCCGACCGACAAAGACGTGGAATCGGCCCCCGAGAACGAAAAGATCGCGACCACGACCTGAGCCTGAATCTTACAAGTCCGTGCCATCATGATCCGAAGCTGTGCAGCAAGCGGTGTTTCCGACCCGACAGGAGGGCGGTCGACCTCATCTATTACCAGGGTTTCAGCCATAACGAAGTCGCCAGCTTGCTCAACATTCCTTTGGGGGTGCTCATATGCTCGAATCCACGAAGCCCTGGAGCGTCTGCATACCGCCCTCGCCGACAACCGGCACCGCGATGGACACACGCATCTCCCAGACAGCCACCAATACCCTTGATACGCACGAACGAGGCGTAGCGGCCCGCCCAGCCAGCAACGTTTGGGTAAGCACGGCCACGAGCGGACACTGTGCCGACACCGCGAGCCGCGCCTACCAACGCACCGGCGAGGTCGCCCCGGTGAGAGCCCCCTTGCGGGGATGTGCATGCTCTCCCGGGGCGAACACGTATCCCATGCTGCGTACCGTGTACACGACATTCCAATGTTTCGGTCACGTCGCCTGGGATCATGGCGACGTAGTCGGTCGCGGACCGACCGGGCCGAACGGTTTTAGAGCAGGCTGCTCAACAGCCCGCCGCCGTGGTGTGAGCCGCCGGATCCGCCAGTGGAGGCGTGGGTTCCGGAGCTGGAAGCCCCGTCCGGGCCCGCGTGTTGACTGTTCTGGTTGTAAGAGGCGCCACCATTGCCGACACCGTGGCCGCTGCCGCCTGTGCTGGAGTGCACGGAGCCAGAGTTTGCGCCATTCGGACCGGCCTGCTGCCAGTTTTGGTCGTAGGAGGCCCCACCGTTGTCGTGACCACCGGTGCTGGCCTGCTGCGAGCTAGACATCGCCCCGTCAACACCGGCGTGCTGGCTGGTTTGCCCGTAGGTATCGGCCGAGGCCAGTCCGGACAGTGCCATCGTCATCGGAGCGGCCACGGCCGCGGCGGCGATCGTACGCTTGAGCATCTTATGCATCAGAAGGTGTCCTTCCTCGTTATTATCTGCTTGCACCTCGTAATCCGGAGCGGCCCCCCGGGGCGGATTGCCGTTCGGTCAGGAAAAATCCGAACGATTCCGCGCTGGCGGCCGCGAGGTAGAAAATATGGTGAGTCTGCGGAAACGATGTTTCGTGTCCCGAAGAAGCGGGTATAAACCTTCGTCTTTTGTGTGTTCTTGAGGAGACCCCTTGTACTCATTGAACCCGGCTGTTCGTCGCGGGGTTGCTGGCCAATCCACGGCCGACACGGCTCCGAATGAAGAGTGAGTTGCACCTCACAAGGGCAGATGTGCACACGTCCAGGAAGAAGGGTCGCTGATGTTCGGTAAGAAGTATGCCGCGTCGATGATCAATCGCAGCGCGGAGCACGAATCCGATCGACGCCGTTTTCTGCGCAGCGCCGGTCTGGCCGGACTGGGGGTGGCCGGTGTCTCCGCCCTGGGTAGCGGAGCGCTGGGTGTTGCACCGGCGAATGCCGCCCAAATAGCCCAGGATGCCGCACAGCTTTCGGATGCCTCGGTGTTGAACTTCGCCTTGAACCTCGAATACCTCGAATCACAGTTCTACCTGCACGCGGTCACCGGTGACGGGTTACCGGCATCCATGACCGGTGGCACCGGGAGGTAGGGCGGTGTCCACCGGCGGGCGCGCGGTGCCGTTCCACAGTCGCAAGCTGCGTTCCTTCGCCAGCGAAATCGCTGGCGACGAACAAGCTCACGTGAAGTTTTTGCGCAGCGCGCTGGGTTCGGCCGCGGTCGCACAACCGGCCATCGACCTGCAACACAGTTTTACCGCGGCCGCGCAGGCCGCCGGTATCGTGGCAAAGGGGTATGTCTTCGACGCGTTCGCCTGCGAGGAGAACTTCCTGCTCGCTGCGTTCCTGTTCGAAGACGTGGGTGTCACCGCCTACAAGGGGGCTGCGCCGCTGATCGAAAACAAGACCTACCTCGAAGCCGCTGCCGGTATCCTGGCCACCGAGGCCTACCACGCCGCGAACGTTCGCACCTCGCTGTACGAAACCCGCACCGGCTTGCTCGGAACCGGCTTGTTCGGCCGCGACCTACGCGCGGCCGCGGGTAAGTTCTCCGATGCTCGCGACAGCCTCGACGGGTCCACCGATGACGATCAAGGCATCGTCGACGGCGACCACCAAGCCAACATCGTGCCCACCGACAACAACGGCGTCGCCTACACCCGCACCGCACCCAATGTGCTCAACATCGTCTACCTCACTCCAAAACAAGCCAGCTCCGGTGGCTTCTTCCCCTCCGGAGTCAACGGAGACATCACCACCAGCGGCAACAATGCCGCCTGATTGGCGCGGCAATCTCCGGATCGTCGGTCGGTGTCCGTGTCGTAGGCCGGGCATCGGCCGACCCGTTGCAGTACTGGCTGCACCGCCGCCTACCGGTGACGCCGCGTGGGGACCACTCAACAGCGAGGCCATAGCGCGGCCGAACCACACTCCTGGGGCACCAGCTTTTGCTGGTTCAGGCTAGCCGGAAGCCCATCAACGGGACGTTTGTCGGTTGGGGCGATCCGCCTGCCGGTTCGACCGTCAGTCCGACCTGCGAGGCGCCGGGCACGGTGTCGGTGACGACCGGCGCCAGTCTGCCCTCGGTGTCCCGGTGCAGCAGCCCGGCCGGGTGCGCCCCGTCCCGACCCATGAACCACAACTGGTACACGCGGTCGTCCGGCACCCGAGGCATCCCGGACACCATCAGCACCGCGCGGTGCTCGCTCGGCGAGACGATGGCCATAGCGGATCCGCCATCAGCCGCGCTTCCCTTGGATGCGGCCGCATCCGGTGCGCGCAGCACCGAACTGATGGAAGCCAGCTGCCGCTGAGTACCGTCGAGCTCACCGTTCTTGCCCGCCAGTTCGACACCGAGCACCACCGCCGCAATCACCGCAGCGGCGGTGACCAGGGCGGCCGCCCGCAACGGCCAGCGCCGCCGGGATGCCGAGGCGCCGGGCTGGGCCGTCTCGTTCGGGCTCAGCTGGCGGGTGCGCGCGATCTCGGTGAGAACCCGTTCCCGCAGCTCTTCCGGCGGAAGGACGGCGGCCGCGGCGGCGAACCGGGCCGCGGTCTCCTGGAACTCGTGCACCTCACGCACACAATCCGGGCACTCCCGCAGGTGCCGTTCGAACTCCACACGTTCGGTCTCGGTCAACGCGTCGAGCGCGTAGGCACCGGTCAAGGTATGTACGTCCGGGTTCACCGGCCCACCCCCAGACAGTCACGCAGCCGAATGAGCCCGTCCCGCAGACGAGTCTTCACGGTGCCCAGCGGTGTGTGGAGCAGTTCGGCGACCTCCCGGTATGTATGGCCGGAGTAGTAGGCCATCGTCACCGATTCCCGCTGCAGTTCGGTCAGGCTGGAAAGGCAGTGCTGCACTCGTTCCCGCTCGAGCCTGTTCACGATCGCTTCGGTGACCTCGTCGAAGGGCTGTTCTGCCAGGACGTGCTCGCGCTGGTCGCGTTCCTGTGCGGCCTGTTCGGAACGAACCCGGTCGACCGCGCGACGGTGCGCGATGGTCAACACCCAGCTCTGCACGCTGCCCCTGGCCACCGCGTAGCGCGGCGCTTTCTGCCACGCTTCGAGCATAACCTCTTGGGAAACTTCCTCGGCATAGGCGGGATTGCGTACTACCCGGGTGATCACGCCGAGCACACTGCCCGCGAACTGGTCGTAGAGTCCGGCGAAAGCAGCCTGGTCGCCTCGTGCCACCCGTTCGATCAGGTCACCGGCTGTGGCTGACTGGGATCCCGGGTCCCGGGACCGGTCGTTCGACGGCACCCGTTCACCCATCCTGGCTCCCTTCACATTCCGGCCCATCGTGCTGCATTCGGATCCGCCGTCGCATCCGGATTGGTGATGCCGCCTTTCCGGGCACCGTCATCCTCGAGGTCACCACTAACGAAGTGCGCGAGGTGTCCTCGCCCGAGCTCGCCCGTGGTGACGGCTGGTTCTATCCTGGCGCGGTGGTGCCAAAGGAAGTCTGCCCAGGGGCGGCGGGTCAACGAGAAAGCGGGACAGGTTCGCTCGTTTGATCGCTCGGGACGTGAGCAATAGCGAGGCGTGCCGGATGGTCGGAATCAATCGACAGACAGAGACACGGTGGCGCCCTAGGCACGCTGTCCGAAACACGGCGGGCGAGGAGGTGAGTATCCGCTGGCTCGCGACTGACCGCGTTCGGCGGTCACGTCCGATCCGCGGCGTGCGCTCCTCGACGCTGGGCTTCGCGCTGCGGTGATGGATCTGCTCGCCAAGCAGTGGGCCCGAGCAGCTCGCACATTGACTGTGCGAGCTGTTTGTCGACCAACCCGGTCGATGGCCGTGTCGGTGTCGGTGTCGGTTTGGACCGGTCGGTGCTCAGGCTGAGCGGGCTGGACGTGACTCGCCCAATTCTGGCGGTCTTGGACGTTTCGAAGGCCTTGCATCGGGCGGTGGCCATCGTGTCAGACGAAGGCTCCCATGCCGGTGATGGCACGGCCGACGATGAGTTGGTTGATCTCTCGGGTGCCTTCGTAGGAGTAGAGCGCTTCGGCGTCGGCGAAGTAGCGGGCCACGTTGTGGCCGAGCAGGATTCCGTTGCCGCCGAGGACTTCCCGGGCTCGGGCCACGGTGTCACGCATTTTTGTGGTGACGACGGATTTGGCCAGGGCGGAGTGCTCGTCCTTGTTGACGCCCTGGTCTTGCAGCTGGGCCAG
>NZ_KB905441.1:1053-5816 GCF_000379465.1 Sciscionella marina DSM 45152 | reverse complement strand
TTGGAAGTCATCTGCGGGAGGGAGGGTGTGCATTGTCGTCGGGTGGATGTGTCGTATGCTTCGCATCATCCGCAGGTGGACGGGCTTGCTGGGGTGATCACCGCTGATCTTCAGCCGGTTGTTCCGGTGTCGACCGGGATTCCGTTTTTTTCGACGGTGTCTGGTGTCCAGGTCGATACCAGTACTCTGAATGGTGAGTATTGGTTGGAGAATTTGCGTAGTCAGGTGAGGTTCTTCCCCACCGTGACCCATGCCCTCGACCAGGGTTTCACCCATGTGTTGGAGGTCAGCCCGCACCCGGTGCTCGGCGCACCCCTGGAAGAAGCCGCGTATGCGGTCGGGCGGGGCGAGGTGCCGGTGTTGGCGAGCCTGCGCCGGGATGATGGTGACACGAACCGGTTCATGACCTCGATGGCCGAATTCACCGTCGGACAGGGCAGCCTGGACTGGACCGAGCTCTACCGGAAAGCCGGTGCCCGCAAGGTAAACCTGCCGACCTACGCCTTCCAGCACCAGCGGTACTGGCTCGACGCGGGGAAGGCCGGTAAGGACGTTTCCGGTGTCGGCCTGCGCTCCGCCGAGCACGGCCTGCTCGGTGCGGTGCTGCACGCCGCGGGTGACGGAACGGTGTATCTGGCCGGGCGGCTCTCGCTGACCGAACAGCCCTGGCTTGCCGATCACGCGCTCGGCGATACCCCGCTGTTGCCCGGGGCGGCCATGGTGGACCTTGCCGTGCACGCCGGCGACCAGGTCGGCTGCCCGCACGTGGAGGAACTGACCCATCACGCGCCGTTGTTGTTGCCGCGCAACGGTTCGGCGAACGTGCAGCTCATGGTGACCGCCCCGGACGAGGACGGCCGGTGCGCGCTGACCCTGCATTCGCGCACCGCCGACGAGGACGGCGACTGGGAGCTGCACGCCTCGGGCCTGCTCGTGCGGACAGCCCCGGCACCACCCCAGGTGCTGCCCACCTGGCCACCGGAAGGCGCGCAGCGCATCGACACCGTGAACGCCTACCGCGAACTCGCCGAACAGGGCTACGCGTACGGCTCGATGTTCCAGGGCCTGGAGTCCGCGTGGCGCGGCGATGACGGTCTGTACGCCGAGGTGGCCCTGCCGGAACCGCTGGAAACCGAGGGATTCGTGCTGCATCCGGCGTTGCTGGACGCCGCGCTGCACGTGATCAGCCTGGCCCGGCCCAGCGAGGACACCGCGATCCCGTTCTCCTGGCAGGGTGTTTCGGTGCACCGGGCGGGCGCCCGCAGGCTTCGGGTACGCATCGCCGACGCGGACACCGAGGACACCGTCACCATCACCGCCTTCGATAGTAGCGAAGAGCCGGTATTCGAGGTCCGCGCGCTGATTTCCCGTCCCCTTGCCCCGCAAGCCTTGTCCCGGTTCGTGGATATCCGGGACAGTCTGTTCACCGTGGACTGGCCGGAGTGGTCGGCGCAGTCGAGCGGTTCGGCGATCGTGCTGGAACAGCCGAGTTTCGGGGTGCTCGAGGACACCAGCGGATTGCGTTCCTGGTTCGCCGAGGCCGGACGCGAACCCGTGCTCTACCACGACTGGGATGAGGTCGCCGTCGTGGACCAGACCCCGGACGTGCTGCTGTGGGACACCGCGTCGTTGCTCCGTGAACCCGTGGAGCTCGAGGACGGACCGGAATTCGCCGACGCGGCCGGTCGCCTGGTCGATACGGTGTTGCTGCGGCTCAAACGCTGGCTTGCCCTTCCGCAGTCCGAGGGCACCCGGCTGGTCGTGGTGTGCTGGGATCACCTGGCCATGGCCGGGGTGACCGGGCTGATCCGCTCGATGTGCAGCGAATTCCCGGGCCGGCTGACGCTGCTGGATGTGCGCGGCCGGGACACCACCGTGGACATACCCGCGCTGATCTCGGTGCTGGGCACGGACGAGAACGTGATCGGGCTGCGCGACGCGGCGATCCGGGTGCCCCGGCTCGAGCGGACCGTCTCGGAGCTGGCGATCCCGGACGGCGAAGCCTGGGCGGTGAGTTCGGACGGCAGTGGTTCCCTCGACGGGGTCGGCCTTGTCCCGAGCGGTGCCGCGACCGTCGCGCTTGGCCCCGGGGAGGTGCGGATCGCGGTGCGGGCCGCGGGCGTGAACTTCCGGGATGTGCTGATCAGCCTCGGTATGTACCCCGACGAGGGCGCGTTGATGGGCAGCGAGGCCGCGGGCGTGGTGCTCGAGGTCGGTCCCGGCGTGGATTCGGTGCGCGTCGGGGACGCGGTGATGGGCCTGTTCACCGAGTGCTCCGGGTTCGGCTCGCACGCGGTGACCGACGCCAGGATGGTGGTTCCGGTGCCCGAGGGCTGGACCTTCGAGCAGGCCGGTGCGGCACCGGTGGTGTTCCTGACCGCGTTCTACGCCCTGCACGATCTGGGCGCGGTGGCCGCGGGCCAGCGGATCCTGATCCACACCGCGACCGGCGGGGTCGGCATGGCGGCCCTGCAATTGGCGCAGTACTGGGGTGCGGAGGTGTTCACCACCGCGCATCCGAGCAAATGGCCGATCCTGCGCACACTCGGGGTGCCCCGGGAACGGATGGCCAATTCCCGCACCGCGGACTTCGAGGCGGAATTCCGGACGGTGACCAAGGGCGCCGGGATGCACATGGTGCTCAACTCGCTGGCGAATGAGCAGACGGATGCGTCGTTGCGGTTGCTTTCGCGTGGTGGGCGGTTCGTGGATATGGGCAAGACCGATGTGCGTGATGTGGAAACCGTTGCGGCCGAACATGATGGGGTGTCGTATCGGGCCTTCGATCTGATCGAGGCCGGACCGGACCGGATTCACGATATTCTCACCGCGTTGTACGAGTTGTTCACCGCGCAGATCCTGCTTCCGCTTCCGGTGCGCTCCTGGCCGATGCAGCAAACCCGGCGCGCGCTGCGATTCGTGCGGGAGGCGCGGCATATCGGCAAGGTGGCGCTGACCTTGCCGGAACCGCTGGAGCCGCATCGTCCGGTGTTGATCACCGGGGGCACCGGGACGCTGGGCGGATTGCTGGCCCGGCACCTGGTCACCGAGTACGGGGCGCGGCAGCTGGTGCTCACCTCACGGCGCGGGATGGGCGCCGTCGGGGCTGCGGAACTCCGGGCCGAACTGCTGGAATCCGGTGCGGACTCGGTGACGATCGTGGCCTGCGATGTGACCGATCGGGACTCGCTGATCGCGTTGTTCGAGCAGACCGGTCCGGTCGGCGCGGTATTCCACACCGCAGGGGTGCTCGACGACGGTGTTTCGGTGAACCTGAGCAGCGAACAGCTACGCCGGGTGCTGGACCCGAAAATGCGCGCTGCCACGTATTTGCATGAGCTGACCGTGGAGATGGAGCTTTCGCAATTCGTATTGTTTTCCTCGGCTGCCGGTGTGCTCGGTGACGCGGGGCAGGCGAATTATGCGGCGGCTAATACATTCCTCGATGAATTGGCGCGGGCTCGGCGGGAAATGGGTTTGCCGGGGCTGTCGTTGTCGTGGGGATTGTGGGCGGACGAGTCCGGAATGACCGGGCACCTCGACGGCGTGCACCACGAGCGGATGGCCGCGAACGGAATGCGCGCGCTTTCCGCGGGCCACGCGCTTGGCCTGCTGGACGTGGCGATGACCTCCACGCACCCCCACTACGTGCCGATCGCGCTGCGCATCGGTGACCAGCGCGAGCCGATCTTCCGCTCCTTGGCGCAGCCACGGCGGGCCAAGGCTAGTGCGGACACCGTTGCCGCGCAGGACGGGCTCGTCGATCAGCTGGCGGTGCTGTCCCTCGATCAGCGGTGGCGGTTGGTGGAGTCGGTGGTTGCTGAGCAGGTGAATGTGGTGTTGGGGCATGCGGATGGGCGTGTGGTGGATGTGGGTCAGCCGTTTTCGGTGCAGGGTTTTGATTCGTTGACGGCGGTTGAGTTGCGGAATCGGTTGAATGCGCGGACGGGTTTGCGGTTGCCTGCGACGTTGATTTATGACTATCCGACTCCGCGGGATATCGCGGGACTGCTGCATCGCGAACTCGCCCCGGCGCCGTCCGATAATGGTGGTTCCTCGGTGCTGCACCAGATCGCGGGCCTGGAAACCGCACTGGCCGGGGCGATCGAGGAGGCGGACCACCCGGAGATCACCACGCGGCTGCGCGCACTGCTCGATCGGTGGACCGAGAGCACGCTCGCCAAGGACGACACCGCCGCAGAGGGCGAAAACCTCGGCGACGCCTCGGCCGACGAACTGCTGGACATCATCGCCAAAGAATTCGGAAGGTCCTAAACCGATGCCGAACGACGAGAAGCTGCTCACCGAGCTGAAATGGATGACAACCGAGCTGCGGCGCAGCCGAAGGCGCCTGGTGGAGGTCGAGGACGCCGCGCATGAGCCGGTGGCGATTGTGGGGATGGGTGCTCGGTTTCCTGGTGGGGTGGGTTCGGCGGAGGATTTGTGGCGCCTGGTTGCTGATGGTGTGGATGCGGTGGGGGAGTTTCCGGTCGATCGGGGTTGGGATGTGGATGCGCTTTATGATCCGGATCCGGATGTGGCGGGGAAATCGTATGTGCGCAGCGGTGGTTTTCTCGGGGACGCGCTGGAGTTCGATGCGGAGTTCTTCGGGATTTCTCCGCGTGAGGCTGTGGCGATGGATCCGCAGCAGCGTCAGTTGCTGGAGGTGGCGTGGGAGACCTTGGAGCATGCCGGGATCGATCCGGCCACGCTGCGCGGCAGCCAGACCGGNGTGTNNGNNGGNGTNNTNCANAGCNNNTATG
>NZ_KB905441.1:0-450 GCF_000379465.1 Sciscionella marina DSM 45152 | reverse complement strand
ANCGNNNNCCGGGGCGTCCACTGTGGTTGGGTTCGTTGAAGTCGAATCTGGGGCATGCCCAGGCTGCGGCCGGGGTGGGTGGGGTGATCAAACTGGTGCAGGCGTTGCGGGCTGGGGTGATGCCGAGGACTTTGCACGCGTCGAGGCCGTCGTCGAAGATCGACTGGGATGGTGGGGGTGTTGAGTTGTTGCAGGAGTCCCGTGCGTGGACCTCCGATGGNCCGCGCCGGGGTGCGGTGTCGTCGTTTGGGATTAGTGGGACGAATGCGCATGTGATTTTGGANCAGGCTCCGGAGGTTGAGNCTGTGGAGTCGGTNGAGGTTGCCGGTTCGTTGCCGTTCCTGGTGTCCGGTCGGACTCCGGATGCGTTGCGGGATCAGGCTGCCCGGTTGCGTGAGTATGTGCTGGCGCGTCCGGAGATGGCGCTGGGGGACCTGGGTTTTTCGTTGG
>NZ_KB905440.1 GCF_000379465.1 Sciscionella marina DSM 45152 | reverse complement strand
CTTGTGGAGCCGGACGAAGCCGACGTCGGCGAGCTTGCGCACGTGGAAGGAGCAGGTCGACTGGCTGGTGCCCAGGATCTTCGTCAACGCACCCACGGTGATGCCCTTCGAACTGGTGGCCACCGCGTGCAGCAGCCGCACCCGCACGGGTTCGCCGAGGCACGCAAACCAGTCGGCGTAGGTCGCCGCNTCNGAGGTGGGCAGGACCTGGGCTTGCCGAAGCGCTATCGCCATGCCGCCAGTATATCGATCGAAATCGATGGTTGCTTCTATCGAGCGCGCTCGATATATTCACCTCAACTCAATCGAGATGTATCGATGGATGGAGTGAGGGATGAACGAGTCGCCTGTGGTGGTCGTCGGTGCTGGTCCGGTCGGGTTGGCAGCGGCTGCCGAGCTGGCCGAGCGGGGCGTGGAACCACTGGTGCTGGAACGCGCCGATCGAGCGGGGGCCGCGGTGGCGCAGTGGCATCACGTGCGCCTGTTCTCCCGCTGGGCAGAGCTGATCGACCCGGCCGCCCGCCGACTGCTGGAAGCAACCGGCTGGCAGGCCCCGGACGAGGGCAGCTATCCGACAGGTCGGGAGTGGGTCGAGCACTACCTGCGCCCGCTGGCCGACGCGTTGGGAACGCGGGTGCGGTTCGGCGCCGAGGTCGTGGGGGTGGCTCGCCGCGGCCGGGACCGGGTTGTCGACGCCGGGCGCGACAGCGAGCCGTTGACCGTGCACGTGCGCACCGCGTCGGGTGCCGAGGAACGGGTGACCGTGAGGGCGGTGATCGATGCCTCGGGTACCTGGAGCAATCCGAATCCGCTCGGTGGCGACGGGCTGCCTGCCGTGGGTGAGCACGCCGTGGCTGGACAGATCGTGTATCAGGTGCCGGATCTGACCGATGCGGTGGTCCGCCAGCGGTATGCGGGGCGGCACGTCGTAGTGGCGGGAAGCGGGCATTCGGCATTGACGGCGCTGGTCGCCTTCGATGAGCTGGCCGCCCAGCATCCGGACACGCGCATCACGTGGTTGCTGCGTCGCGGCGAGGTGGGCGACACCTTCGGCGGTGGCCAAGCCGATCAGTTGCCTGCCCGAGGTGCGCTCGGCCAGCGGGCCAAGGCCGCTGTCGAGGCCGGGCGAATCGAGGTCGTCACCGGATTCCGCACCGCTGCGATCGAACGCGACGCACACCGACTTGGCCTGGTATCCGATGCGGGGGCGCGGGTCGAGTCGGTCGACGAGATCGTGGTCCTGACCGGGTTCCGCCCCGACTTGTCGTGGCTGTCCGAGATCCGGCTTGGCCTGGATGCGACGTTGCAGGCGCCGGTGGCGCTGGCTCCGTTGATCGACCCGAATGTGCACTCCTGTGGCACGGTCTATCCGCACGGGGTCACTGAGCTGTCTCACCCGGAGCCCGGGATGTTCCTGGCGGGGATGAAGAGCTACGGCCGCGCGCCGACGTTCTTGGCGCTGACTGGCTACGAGCAGGTGCGCTCGGTCGCCGCCGCGCTAGCCGGCGACCGTGAGTCTGCCGAGCGGGTCGAGTTGGTGTTGCCGGAGACAGGGGTGTGCGGCGGTGCTGGAGTCTTCGATGCTCCTGTCGAGGAGCAGGATGGCGGATGCTGCGGCGCGCCGGCTGAGCCGGAGGTGCTGACAGTGTCTGCTCGGTCCACACACTGAGCGGGGCACGCCGGTGTCCTTCGGAGCGCTCGCGCAGTCGGATGTTGTGAGCCGGGCGGGGTTGCGGCGGGTGCTGGTGACCTTGTGTGTCACCGAGATCACCAGTTGGGGTGTGCTCTACTACGCCTTTCCCGTCTTGGCCGGGGACATCTCCGCGACGACGGGTTGGCCGACCGCGGCGATCACGGCAGCGTTGTCGGCGAGTCAGCTCATCGCCGCCCTGGTCGGCATCCCGGTCGGTCGATGGCTGGATCGCCGGGGGCCGCGCGGGGTGATGACCGCGGGCTCGGTGCTGGCCGTGCCCGCCCTCGTGGCGGTGGCCACCGCGCAGAACCTTGCGTGGTTCCTCTCCGCGTGGGTGCTGGTCGGGGTGGCGATGGGAGCGGTGCTGTATCCGCCCGCGTTTGCCGCGTTGACTCGCTGGCACGGACGCGACCGGGTCCGGGCGTTGACCATCCTGACCTTGGCCGCCGGGCTGGCCAGCACCGTCTTCGCCCCGCTGACCGCCGCACTCGCCGCCGTTCTGGACTGGCGGGCGACCTATCTCGTGCTGGCCGGCATCCTCGCGGCGGTCACGATCCCTGGGCACTGGTTCGGCCTCGGACTGCCGTGGCCGGAACGCCCGGCGGCCGAATCCCGGCACNAGGAGGCTGACCCNNGGCAGGTCGCNCGGAGCCCGNCGTTCGTCGTGCTCACCGNCGCGTTGAGCNTNGCCGCGTTCGCCACCTTCGCCGTCGTGATCAACCTCGTGCCGCTGCTGGCCGAACGCGGCATCGGCACCGCTACCGCCTCGGTCGCGNTGGGGCTCGGCGGNGCCGGNCAGGTCCTNGGNCGGCTNGGCTACACCNCCCTGACNCGGCGCACCACCGTGCNGGCACGCACCGCGCTGATCCTGCTGGCGATGGCGNTNACCACNGCNNTGCTCGGNGTGCTCACCTCNGNNGCCGCGTTGATCGNCGCCGCGATCCTGGCGGGCATGGCNCGNGGAGTGTTCACGCTGCTGCAGGCCACCGCCGTGACCGACCGGTGGGGAGCCCGGTACTACGGGCAGCTCACCGGNCTGCTGTCCGCACCGTTGACGATCACGATGGCGCTGGCCCCGTTCGCCGGCGCCGCACTCGCCAGCCTGCTCGACGGCTACGCCACCACCTTCCTCGTCCTGGGCGCGGTCACCACCGCCGCTGCCCTGCTCTCCCTTGCTACGAAACCCGAAAGGAACGTCCCGTGACCGACGTCGATGCTCTCGTGATCGGCGGCGGGCAGTCCGGCCTCGCTGCCGCCCACGCCCTCCGCCGAGCCGGCCGAGTGCCGGTGCTGCTCGAAGCCGGNCCGGAACCGGTGGGGNCGTGGCCGTCGTACTACGACAGCCTCACCCTGTTCTCCCCGGCCCGCTACAGCGCCCTGCCCGGGATGGCCTTCCCCGGCAACCCGGACCACTACCCGCATCGCGACGAGGTGATCGACTACCTGCGCCGCTACGCCAAGAACCTCGACGCCGACATCCGCACCGACCACCGCGTCGAGCGCATTCGCCGCGACGGCGGCCGATTCGTGGCCGAAGTCCACAATGGTGAGACAGTGACGGCGCCCCTCGTAATCGCGGCGAGCGGAGCGTTCGGGCGCCCCTATCGGCCGGATCTGCCCGGCCTGGATTCGTTCACCGGCGCTGTGCTGCACGCTGCCGACTACCGCGAACCCACCGGGTTCACCGGGCAGCGGATCGTCGTGGTGGGCGCGGCGAACTCCGCGGTGCAGATCGGAACCGAACTCGCTGCCCATGCCCGGGTCACGCTGGCCATCCGGCACCCGATCAAGTTCGCACCGCAGCTCATTCTGGGGCGGGACGTGCACTTCTGGTCCGTGGCCAGCGGATTCGACCACCTGCCGATCGGACATCTCGTGCATAACCCGCCGCCCATGCCGGTCAACGACGACGGCCGCTACCGCCGCGCCATCAACGCCGGCACCCCGGACCAGCGACGAATGTTCACTACCATCGAAGGCAGCCAGCTCACCTGGCCCGACGGCACCCGAGAGCACGTCGACACCATCATCCTGGCCACAGGCTACCGCCCCGAACTGTCCTACCTGGACCCAACTGGGGCGACCGACGGCAACGGTCTGCCTCATCAGAAGCGTGGGCTGTCAACGACTGTGGCGGGACTGGGCTACGTGGGGCTGGAATGGCAGCGCAGCTTCGCCTCCGCCACGCTGCGCGGAGTCGGCCGAGACGCCCGCTACATCACCGCACGACTCCTCCGTGCCCGCACCTGATCATCGCCTCATATTGTGCGCAGGCGGTCGGTGATCTCGGCGACGGTCGACTTCGCGGTGCGACCCGCGCCGATCAGCGTGGCCGAGGCAGAACCGGTCCAGTCCCCGTACCCCAGCAGGTACAGGCGCGGCTCGTCGACCGACCGCGTGCCCACGGTTTTCGGTACTCCGTCCTGACACTCCAGCCCCAAGGGGTCCAGGTGGCCCAGCGTGGGGTGGAAGCCGGTGCACCAGATGATCGCATCAGCGAGCTGCGCGGTGCCGTCGTTCCAGGCCACGCCATCGCGGGTCAGGCGGTCGAACATCGGGTGCGCGTGCAGCACGCCACGATCACGAGCCTCGCGCACGCTGGGCACCATCACGATGTCGCCCAACCCGGAGACGCCCGCAGTGTCCGTACCGGCCCGCCGGGCGGCTTCGCGTTGGGTGGCCACGTCGAACAGGACGCGGCCGTCCACGTCGTCGGGCATGAACCGGGGCGGGCGCTGGGTGACCCAGGTGGTGTCGGCGACGGTGGAGACTTCGGCCAGGATCTGGGCCGCGGAGTTACCGCCTCCCACGACCACTACCCGTTGGCCTCGGAACTGCTCGGGGGAGCGGTAGGCGACGGTGTGCAGTTGTTCTCCCGCGAACTCGTCGCTGCCCGGGTAGTCCGGCAGGTATGGCGAGTCCCAGGTGCCGGTCGCGCTGATGACGATCGAGGTGCGCCAGGTCCCGTGGTCGGTGTCGACGGCCAGCCACGCACCCGCATCGTGGACACCCTGCACGTGAACGGGGCGGTGAACGGGCAGCTCGTATCGCTGCTCGTAGTCGCGGAGGTAACCGACGACGTGGCCTGCGGTGGGGAAGGTTTCGCCTTCTTGGCGAGGCATCCACCAGCCGGGCAGCGGGCTGTACTCGGCCGGGGAGAACAGCCGCAGCGAGTCCCACCCGTGCCGCCACGCGCCTCCCGGCCGGTCTTGCGCATCTAGGATGACGAAGTTCAGCCCGGTACGGCGGAGGAAGTACCCAGCGGCCAAGCCGGCCTGCCCGCCACCGATCACGACCACTTCCGCTGCGTCGGCCATGTTCTACCTCCGTTCGCATCCCGTGCCGTCGAACGCCCTGGGGACCATTAGCAATCCCGGCCGCCCTGTGTTTCGCAGGCCGCGATGGTCGTGCGGACCTGGCCGCAGGCGGAGCAGCGCAGGATACGAGCTGCCACTCGTGCCGGGTGGTCCACGACGGTCAGACCGACCACCCGACAGGTGACAGGGCGCCGTTCGGGGCGGGCGTGTTCGGCGCACACGCCCGCGCCGCAGTCCATACAGGTCCCCACGGCCGGCCGGTCGACGTTCTGCTCAGCGCAGTCGAAGCAGTGCATGACGGTCTCCTTCCGTGCGTGCCCGGGACGACCCTGCCGGCCCGGTTCTTCCGGGTTTAGGTGCCGATGACGGTGAGCCAGCCGGCCAATGCGGCGAGCGTGATGAGCAGGACGGGGATGGTGAGCACGATGCCGGTGCGGAAGTAGCGGCCCCAGCCGATGTGCATTCCCTTGCGGTCGAGCACGTGTAGCCACAGCAGGGTGGCCAGGCTGCCGATGGGGGTGACCTTGGGTCCGAGGTCGGAGCCGATGACGTTGGCGTAGACCATCGCTTCGTGGGTGAGTCCGGTCGCCCCGACGGCGCCGATGGCCAGTGCGGCGATGAGCACGGTGGGCATGTTGTTCATGATCGACGACAGCACCGCGACCACGATGCCGGTGCCGAGTGCGGCGGCCAGCACCCCGTGGTCGGCGAAGAATCCGAACAGCTTGGCCAGTTCTCCGGTGAGCCCCTGGTTGCGCAGGCCGTAGACGACGAGATACATGCCGATGGAAAACAGCACGATCTGCCAGGGTGCTTCTCGGATGACCTTGCCGACCGGAATCCGTCGCGGTCCGGTGGGACGGTCGTCGTCGGGCGTGGCCGGGCGTGCGGCGAGATCGCCCGCGTCGGCGGTGTTGCGCGGATCGCCCACTGAGTGCTGCTCTGAGATCTCGGCGCTGCCTGCACCCACGGGTGCGGGAAGCGGCTGGCGGACTGCCTGCGGGAAGGCGAAGGCGGGCTTGCGGGCGGCGACGGCGATGAGGAT
>NZ_KB905439.1 GCF_000379465.1 Sciscionella marina DSM 45152 | reverse complement strand
CTTGTGGAGCCGGACGAAGCCGACGTCGGCGAGCTTGCGCACGTGGAAGGAGCAGGTCGACTGGCTGGTGCCCAGGATCTTCGTCAACGCACCCACGGTGATGCCCTTCGAACTGGTGGCCACCGCGTGCAGCAGCCGCACCCGCACGGGTTCGCCGAGGCACGCAAACCAGTCGGCGTAGGTCGCCGCNTCNGAGGTGGGCAGGACCTGGGCTTGCCGAAGCGCTATCGCCATGCCGCCAGTATATCGATCGAAATCGATGGTTGCTTCTATCGAGCGCGCTCGATATATTCACCTCAACTCAATCGAGATGTATCGATGGATGGAGTGAGGGATGAACGAGTCGCCTGTGGTGGTCGTCGGTGCTGGTCCGGTCGGGTTGGCAGCGGCTGCCGAGCTGGCCGAGCGGGGCGTGGAACCACTGGTGCTGGAACGCGCCGATCGAGCGGGGGCCGCGGTGGCGCAGTGGCATCACGTGCGCCTGTTCTCCCGCTGGGCAGAGCTGATCGACCCGGCCGCCCGCCGACTGCTGGAAGCAACCGGCTGGCAGGCCCCGGACGAGGGCAGCTATCCGACAGGTCGGGAGTGGGTCGAGCACTACCTGCGCCCGCTGGCCGACGCGTTGGGAACGCGGGTGCGGTTCGGCGCCGAGGTCGTGGGGGTGGCTCGCCGCGGCCGGGACCGGGTTGTCGACGCCGGGCGCGACAGCGAGCCGTTGACCGTGCACGTGCGCACCGCGTCGGGTGCCGAGGAACGGGTGACCGTGAGGGCGGTGATCGATGCCTCGGGTACCTGGGGCAACCCGAGTCCGCTCGGTGGCGACGGGCTGCCGGCGGCGGGTGAGCATGCAGCGGCTGAGTGGATCGCCTACCAGGTGCCGGACCTGACCGATGCGTTCGTCCGGGAGCGGTATGCGGGTAGGCACGTGGTGGTGGCGGGAAGTGGGCATTCGGCGTTGACGGCTCTGGTCGCGTTCGACGAGCTGGCCGCTCGGCACCCGGATACGCGGATCACGTGGCTGCTGCGCCGCGGCGAGGTGGGCGACACCTTCGGAGGCGGCCAAGCCGATCAGTTGCCCGCCCGAGGTGCGCTCGGCCAGCGGGCCAAGGCCGCTGTCGAGGCCGGACGGATCGCGGTCGTCACCGGATTCCGCACGGCGGCGGTGGAACGCGACGCACATCGACTCACCCTGGTTTCCGACCTCGGCGAACGGGTCGAGTCGGTCGACGAGGTCGTGGTGCTGACCGGGTTCCGCCCCGACCTGTCGTGGCTGTCCGAGATCCGGCTTGGCCTGGATGCGACGTTGCAGGCGCCGGTGGCGCTGGCGCCATTGATCGACCCGAACGTGCACTCCTGCGGCACGGTCTATCCGCACGGGGTTACCGAGTTGTCCCATCCGGAACCCGGCGTCTTCCTGGCGGGGATGAAGAGCTACGGCCGCGCGCCGACATTCTTGGCGCTGACCGGCTACGAGCAGGTGCGCTCGGTCGCCGCCGCACTGGCCGGCGACCGCGAGTCTGCCGAGCGGGTCGAGCTGGTGTTGCCGGAAACCGGTGTGTGCGGCGGTGCCGGCGTTTTCGACGCTCCCACCGCGGAGCAGGCTGACGGGTGCTGCGGCGCACCGGCCGAGCCGGAGTCGCTGACAGTGTCTGCTCGGTCCACACACTGAGCGGGGCACGCCGGTGTCCTTCGGAGCGCTCGCGCAGTCGGATGTTGTGAGCCGGGCGGGGTTGCGGCGGGCGCTGGTGACGTTGTGCGTCACCGAGATCACCAGTTGGGGCGTGCTCTACTACGCCTTTCCCGTCTTGGCCGGGGATATCACGGCGACGACGGGCTGGCCGATCGCGGCGATCACTGCGGCGTTGTCGGGCAGCCAACTCGTCGCCGCATTGGTTGGTATCCCGGTCGGCTGGTGGCTGGATCACCGTGGTCCGCGCGGGGTGATGACCGCGGGCTCGGCGCTGGCCGTGCCCGCCCTGGTTGCGGTGGCCACGGCGCAGAATCTGGTCTGGTTCCTCGTTGCGTGGCTGCTGGTCGGGGTGGCGATGGGGGCGGTGCTGTATCCGCCTGCGTTCGCCGCCCTGACCAGCAGGCACGGCTCCGACCGGATTCGGGCGCTGACCATCCTGACCTTGGCCGCTGGACTGGCGAGCACCGTGTTCGCCCCGCTGACCGCCGGCTTGGCCGCCCACCTGGATTGGCGGGCGACTTACCTCGTGCTGGCCGCCATCCTTGCGTTGATCACGGTTCCCGGGCACTGGTTCGGCCTCGCCTTGCCGTGGCCAGAACGCCCGGATGCGGAGTCCCAGCACGAGCAGGTCGATCCCGGGACGGTGGCGCGCAGTCGGGCGTTTGTCACGCTCACGGTGGCGTTGAGCCTGGCCGCCTTCGCGACCTTCGCCGTCGTGATCAACCTGGTGCCGTTGCTGGCCGAACGGGGCATCGGCACCGGTACCGCCGCGGTCGCGCTCGGTCTCGGTGGGGCTGGTCAGGTCCTCGGACGGCTCGGCTACACCACTCTGACCCGCCGCACCACCGTGCGGGGACGTACCGCGCTGATTCTGCTGGCGATGGCGGTGACCACCGCGCTGCTCGGGATGCTCACTTCGGTGGCCGCGTTGATCGTCGCCGCGATCTTGGCGGGCATGGCACGCGGGGTGTTCACGCTGTTGCAGGCCACCGCGGTCACCGACCGGTGGGGACCCCGGTATTACGGGCAGCTCACCGGCCTGCTGTCCGCCCCGTTGACGATCACGATGGCGCTGGCTCCCTTCGCCGGTGCCGCGATGGCCGGCCTGCTCGGTGGCTACGCGACCACCTTTCTCGTCCTGGGCGCAGTCACCGTGGCCGCCGCCCTGCTCTCCCTGGTCACGAATCCTGGAAGGAACGTGCCGTGACTGATGTTGATGCTCTGGTGATTGGCGGTGGGCAGTCCGGGCTCGCCGCCGCCCATGCCCTTCGGAAGGTCGGCCGCGCGCCGGTGTTATTGGAAGCCGGTCCCGAACCGGTGGGGTCGTGGCCGTCGTACTACGACAGCCTCACCCTGTTCTCCCCGGCCCGTTACAGCACTTTGCCCGGCATGGCTTTTCCGGCTGATCCGTGGCACTACCCGCATCGCGACGAGGTCATCGACTATCTCCGCCGCTACGCCAAGAACCTCGACGCCGACATCCGCACCGACCACCGCGTCGAGCGAATTCGCCGCGATGGCCCGTGTTTCGTGGCCCACGTCCACGACGGTCAGGTGTTGACGGCGCCGGTCGTGATCGCCGCGACCGGAGCGTTCGGGCGTCCCTATCGGCCGGACCTTCCGGGACTGGATACGTTCACCGGCACCGTGCTGCACGCCGCCGACTACCGCGAGCCCAGCAAGTATGCCGGGCAGCGGGTCGTCGTGGTGGGCGCAGCGAATTCCGCGGTGCAGATCGGGGCCGAACTCGCCGAGCACGCCCAGGTCACCTTGACCACCCGGCATCCGATCAAGTTCGCACCGCAGCTTCTTCTCGGCCGGGACGTGCATTTCTGGTCCGTGGTCAGTGGATTCGATCACCTGCCGATCGGGCACCTGGTGCGCAATCCGCCGCCGATGCCGGTCAACGACGACGGCCGCTACCGGCGGGCCGTCGAGGCGGGCAACCCCGACCAGCGGCGCATGTTCACCGCCATCGACGGCACCCAGCTCATCTGGTCGGACGGCACCCGCGAACACGTCGACACGCTCATCCTCGCCACCGGCTACCGCCCCGAACTGTCCTACCTGGACGGAACTGGCGCGCTGACCGCCGACGGCCTGCCCCGACACAAGCGTGGCCTGTCGACCACCGTGCCCGGACTCGGCTACGTCGGGCTGGAATGGCAACGCAGCTTCGCCTCCGCCACCCTGCGCGGAGTCGGCCGGGATGCCCGCTATGTCACCGCACGACTCATCCGGGCCTGCACCTGATCGCTGCTCTACGCCGAGCGCAGGCGATCGGCGATGTCGGCGATGGTCGTCTTCGCGGTACGGCCCGCGCCGATCAGGGTCGCCGACGCAGAACCGGTCCAGTCTCCGTACCCGAGTAGATACAGCCGTGGCTCGTCGACCGACCGCGTGCCCACGGTTTTCGGCACGCCGTTCTGGTACTCCAACCCCAAGGGATCGAGGTGGTGCAGGCTGGGACGGAACCCGGTGCACCAGATGATCGCGTCACAATGCTTTTGAGTTCCGTCGCTCCAAGCGATGCCGTCGCGGGTGAGGCGGTCAAACATGGGGTGGGCGTGCAGCACGCCGCGGTCACGGGCTTCGCGCACGCTGGGCACCATCACGATGTCGCCCAACCCGGAGACGCCCTCGGCGTCCGTGCCGGCCCGGCGGGCGACTTCGCGCTGGGTGGCCACGTCGAACAGGACGCGGCCGTCCACGTCGTCGGGCATGATCCGCGGAGGGCGCTGGGTGACCCATGTCGCGTCAGCGACGGTGGAGACTTCGGCCAGGATCTGGGCCGCGGAGTTACCGCCTCCCACGACCACTACCCGTTGGCCTCGGTACTGCTCGGGGGAGCGGTAGGCGACGGTGTGCAGTTGTTCTCCCGCAAACTCGTCGCGGCCCGGATAGTCCGGTAGGTACGGCGAGTCCCAGGTGCCTGTCGCGCTGATGACGATCGAGGTGCGCCAGGTCCCGTGGTCGGTGTCGACGGCCAGCCACGCCCCCGCGTCGTGGACACCCTGCACGTGAACGGGGCGGTGAACGGGCAGCTCGTATCGCTGCTCATAGTTGCGCAGGTAACTGACGACGTGGCCTGCGGTGGGGAAGGTTTCGCCTTCTTGGCGAGGCATCCACCAGCCGGGCAGCGGGCTGTATTCGGCCGGGGAGAACAGCCGCAGCGAGTCCCACCCGTGCGACCACGCACCTCCCGGCCGGTCTTGCGCATCCAGGATGACGAAGCTCAGCCTGGCTCGGCGGAGGAAGTACCCGGCGGCCAGGCCGGCTTGCCCGCCGCCGATCACGACCACGTCCGCTGTGTCGGCCATGCCTACCTCCGCTTGCTTCCCGTGCCTTCGAACGCCCTGGAGATCATTAGCAGTCCCGGCCGCCCTGTGTTTCGCAGGCCGCGACAGTCGTGCGGACCTGGGCGCAGGCGGAGCAGCGCAGGATACGAGCTGCCACTCGTGCCGGCTGCTGTATGGGGACGATGCCAGCGGTCATCCGGCAGGTGACGGGGCGGCGGTCGGGGCGGGCGTGTTGGGCGCACACGCCCACCCCACAGTCCATACAGGTCCCAACAGCGGGCCTGTCGACGTTCTGTTCGGCGCAGTCGAAGCAGTGCATGACGGTCTCCTTCCGTGCGTGCCCCGGACGACCTTCCTGGCCGGAACTCCGGGTTTAGGTGCCGATGACGGTGAGCCACCCGGCCAACGCGGCTAGCGTGATGAGCAGGACGGGGATGGTGAGTACGATGCCGGTGCGGAAGTAGCGGCCCCAGCCGATGTGCATCCCCTTGCGGTCGAGCACGTGCAGCCACAGCAGGGTGGCCAGGCTGCCGATCGGGGTGATCTTGGGTCCGAGGTCGGAGCCGATGACGTTGGCGTAGACCATCGCTTCGTGGGTGAGCCCGGTTGCGCCGACGGCGCCGATGGCCAGCGCGGCGATAAGCACTGTGGGCATGTTGTTCATGATCGACGACAGCACGGCCACGACCAGCCCGGTGCCGAGTGCGGCGGCCAGCACCCCGTGGTCGGCGAAGAATCCGAACAGCTTGGCCAGCTCACCGGTCAGTCCCTGGTTGCGCAGGCCGTAGACGACGAGATACATGCCGATGGAAAACAGCACGATCTGCCAGGGTGCTTCTCGGATGACCTTGCCGACCGGAATCCGTCGCGGTCCGGTGGGACGGTCGTCGTCGGGCGTGGCCGGGCGTGCGGCGAGATCGCCCGCGTCCGCGGTGTTGCGCGGATCGCCCACCGAGTGCTGCTCTGAGATCTCGGCGCTGCCTGCACCCACGGGTGCGGGAAGCGGCTGGCGGACTGCCTGCGGGAAGGCGAAGGCGGGCTTGCGGGCGGCGACGGCGATGAGGAT
>NZ_KB905438.1 GCF_000379465.1 Sciscionella marina DSM 45152 | reverse complement strand
GTATGGTGTGGAGCCTGCTGGGGTGGTGGGTCATTCGCAGGGGGAGATTGCGGCGGCGACGGTGTCGGGTGCTTTGTCTGTTAGTGATGGTGCTCGGGTGGTTGCGTTGCGGGCGCGGGCGTTGCGGGCGCTTGAGGGTTTGGGTGGGATGGTGTCGATTCTGGTGTCGGCGGAGCGTGCGGGGGAGTTGATTGCGCCGTGGGGTGGGAGGCTTGCGGTGGCGGCGGTGAATGGTCCTGCGCAGGTGATCGTGTCGGGTGAGGTGGGTGCCCTGGACGAGTTGGAAGCCGCCTGCGGGAGGGAGGGTGTGCATTGTCGTCGGGTGGATGTTTCGTATGCTTCGCATCATTCGCAGGTGAATCGGCTGGCCGAGGTGATCACCGCTGATTTGGCCCCGGTTTCTCCGGTGTCGACCGGGATTCCGTTTTTTTCGACGGTGTCCGGTGCTGTGATCGATACCGCGGGCCTGACCGGGGATTATTGGTTGGAGAATTTGCGTAGTCAGGTGAGGTTCTTCCCCACCGTGACCCATGCCCTCGATCAGGGTTTCACCCATGTGTTGGAGGTCAGCCCGCACCCGGTGCTCGGCGCACCCCTGGAAGAAGCCGCGCAAGGGATTCCGGTGCACTCCACCGTGCAGCGAGACACCGGCCAGGAACGGTTCCGTACCGCGCTGGCCGAACTGCACCTGCGGCACGGGAATGTGGATTGGTCGCGGGTATTCGAGGGCGCGAAGCGGGTCCAGCTGCCCACCTATGCCTTCCAGCATCAGCGCTACTGGCTCGACGCGGGGCAAGGCAGCCAGGACGTCGGCACCGTTGGCCTGCGCTCGGCCGAGCATGGGCTGCTGGGTGCGGTGTTGCACGCGGCCGATACCGGGGCGGTGTATCTCACCGGACGGCTCTCGCTGACCGCGCAACCCTGGCTCGCCGATCACGCCCTTGGCGAGACCGTGCTGCTGCCCGGTGCGGCCATGGTGGAAATGGCCGTGCACGCCGGCGATCAGCTCGGCTGCCCCCGGGTGGACGAACTCGTTCAACACGCTCCGCTGGTGCTGCCCGCATCCGGGGCGGCCACGGTGCAGGTCACCGTGCAGGCTCCGGACTGCGAAGGCCAGTGTGGCTTCACCATCCACTCCCGGCCCGCGGACGAACCGGCAGAGCAGGAGTGGACCCAGCACGCCGAAGGAACTCTGACCAAGGGAACGGCGGCCAGCGATGACGGCCTTTCCGTGTGGCCGCCCCAGGATGCGGAGCCGATAGCGGTGGACGGCTTCTACCCGGCGCTGGCCGAGCGCGGGCTGAACTACGGCCCGGTCTTCCAAGGCTTGCGGCGGGCTTGGAGGAGGGACGGCGAATTGTTCGCCGAGGTGGTGTTGTCCGACGAGCAGGATACCGAGCAGTTCGTCCTGCACCCGGCCCTGCTCGATGCTGCCCTGCAGGCGGCCGAACTCGACGGTGGCGACGGCACCCGGCTGCCGTTCTCCTGGCACGGTGTTTCGGTATTCGCCACCGGGGCCCGGTCGCTGCGGGTACGGGCCGCTCCGGCCGGGGACGACGGGATTTCGGTGACGACCGCGGATTCCGCGGGCGCCCCGGTAGCGCACGTGGATGCGCTGATCTCCCGCCCGGCACCCGACAATCTGTCCGCGGGACCGGTCCGGCTGCGGGACGCCATGTATCGGGTGGACTGGCAGGACTGGTCCGGCGAAGGTTCGCCGCTTGACACCGAGCTGGCCGTGGTCGGCGAGCCCGGACAGGTGGGGCGCTGGCTGAGCACGGCGGGATATACCGTGATCAGCCACTCCGGCTGGGAACAGCTCGCCGAATCCGGAGCTGTTCCCGGGATCGTGCTGTGGGACCTGGACACGGACCCGGAACTGGCCGGAAGCGTTTGCTCCGGCGAGGCGATCGACGGATCCACAGCGGACACCGCAGCGCACATCACCGAACTCGGCCTGCGGCGGATCCAGCACTGGCTGGCCGAGGACCGGTTCGTCGAGGCACGGCTGATCGTGGTGTGCCGCGCAGGTCTGCCGAGCTCGGGGCTGACCGGCCTGGTGCGCAGCGTGAGCGCGGAATTCCCCGGCCGGGTAGCACTGCTCACCGTGGCTGGCGAGTCCGAAATGGACGGTGAACTGCTTGCCTCGGCACTGGGCACGGACGAGACCGTGCTCGGGGTGCACGATGGCCGGGTGCGGGTGCCGCGCCTGGACACGGTCGGCGCGGAGCTGACCGTTCCCGAGGGCGGCTGGCGGGTGTCCGCCGATTCCGCCGGCTCGCTCGACGGGGTGCGACTGGTTCCCGACGACGTGGGCACGGCGGAACTGGCCGCGGGCGAGGTCCGGGTGCGGGTGCGCGCCGCCGGAATGAACTTCCGGGACGTGCTGGTGGGCCTTGGCATGTATCCGGATCCGGACGCGGCGATGGGCAGCGAGGCAGCGGGTATCGTCGTCGAGCTCGGGCCCGGAGTGGATTCGGTGCGCGTCGGGGACGCGGTGATGGGCCTGTTCACCGAATGCTCCACCTTCGGCGCGCTCGCGGTGACCGATGCCCGTCTGCTCGCCCCGGTACCCGAGGGCTGGACCTTCGAACAGGCCGGATCGACCCCGGTGGTGTTCCTGACGGCGTGCTACGCACTGGCGGACCTGGCCCGGCTCACCGCGGGGGAACGGGTGCTCGTACACACCGCGACCGGCGGGGTCGGCTTGGCTGCGCTGCAATTGGCGCGGCATTGGAATGCCACGGTGTTCACCACCGCGCATCCGGACAAGTGGGATCGGTTGCGCGCGCTCGACATTCCCGCGGAGCGGATCGCCAGCTCGCGCAGTGTGGAGTTCGCGGACGCCTTCCTGGACGTGACCGAGGGCGCCGGAATGGACGTAGTGCTCAATTCGCTGGCGAATGAGCAGACGGATGCGTCGTTGCGGTTGCTTTCGCGTGGTGGGCGGTTTGTGGATATGGGCAAGACCGATGTGCGTGATGCGGAAACCGTTGCGGCCGAACATGATGGGGTGCGGTATCGGGCCTTCGATCTGATCGAGGCCGGACCGGACCGCATCCACGAGATACTCATGACCTTGCACGAGCTGTTCACCACCGGGGCCCTCACCCCGCTCCCGGTGCGCTCGTGGCCGATGCAACAGGCCAGCCGCGCGCTGCGATTCGTGCGGGAGGCGCGGCATATCGGCAAGGTGGCGCTGACCTTGCCGGAACCACTGGACCCACAGCGCCCGGTGCTGATCACCGGGGGCACCGGGACGCTGGCTGGATTACTGGCCCGGCATCTCGTCGGCCACTATGGCGTCACCCGGCTGATCCTCACCTCGCGCGCCGGCCGGGAGGCCGCGGGAGCCGTGGAACTGGAGCAGGAATTGCTGGCCCTCGGTGCCCACGCGGTGGACATCGAGGCGTGCGATGTCACCGACCGGAATGCCTTGGCGGCCCTGCTCGCCGAGCAGCCACACGTGGGGGCGGTATTCCACACGGCGGGCGTGCTCGATGATGGGCTCTCGGTCAATCTCACCGGCGAGCAGCTGGCGAAGGTATTGCGGCCGAAAATGCACGCGGCCACCTATTTGCATGAGCTGACCGTGGAGATGGGGCTTTCGCAATTTGTATTGTTTTCCTCGGCTGCGGGTGTGCTCGGTGATGCGGGGCAGGCGAATTATGCTGCCGCGAATACGTATCTGGATGAGTTGGCGCGGGTTCGGCGGGAAATGGGTTTGCCGGGGCTGTCGTTGTCGTGGGGATTGTGGGCGGACGAGTCCGGGATGACCGGGAACCTCGATGCCGCCGAACGCTCCCGGATGGCCGCCGAGGGGATGAGCCCGCTCTCCGCCGAACACGCCCTCGGACTGCTGGACGCCGCGCTCGGATCGACGCACCCGCACTATCTGCCGATCGCGCTGACCGTGGGCAACCAGAAAGAACCGCTGTTCCGGGCGTTGGCCAGGACCCGCCGCTCCAGCGCGCACACCGCGACGGCCGGGGACGGTGCAGGCGCCGGGCTCGTCGATCAGCTGGCGGTGCTGAATGTTGATCAGCAGTGGCGGTTGGTGGAGTCGGTGGTTGCTGAGCAGGTGAATGTGGTGTTGGGGCATGCGGATGGGCATGTGGTGGATGTGGGTCAACCGTTTTCGGTGCAGGGTTTTGATTCGTTGACGGCGGTTGAGTTGCGGAATCGGTTGAATGCGCGGACGGGTTTGCGGTTGCCTGCGACGTTGATTTATGACTATCCGACTCCGCGGGATATCGCGGGACTGCTGCATCGCGAACTCGCCCCGGCGCCGTCCGATAATGGTGGTTCCTCGGTGCTGCACCAGATCGCGGGCCTGGAAACCGCACTGGCCGGGGCGATCGAGGAGGCGGACCACCCGGAGATCACCACGCGGCTGCGCGCACTGCTCGATCGGTGGACCGAGAGCACGCTCGCCAAGGACGACACCGCCGCAGAGGGCGAAAACCTCGGCGACGCCTCGGCCGACGAACTGCTGGACATCATCGCCAAAGAATTCGGAAGGTCCTAAACCGATGCCGAACGACGAGAAGCTGCTCACCGAGCTGAAATGGATGACAACCGAGCTGCGGCGCAGCCGAAGGCGCCTGGTGGAGGTCGAGGACGCCGCGCATGAGCCGGTGGCGATTGTGGGGATGGGTGCTCGGTTTCCTGGTGGGGTGGGTTCGGCGGAGGATTTGTGGCGCCTGGTTGCTGATGGTGTGGATGCGGTGGGGGAGTTTCCGGTCGATCGGGGTTGGGATGTGGATGCGCTTTATGATCCGGATCCGGATGTGGCGGGGAAATCGTATGTGCGCAGCGGTGGTTTTCTCGGGGACGCGCTGGAGTTCGATGCGGAGTTCTTCGGGATTTCTCCGCGTGAGGCTGTGGCGATGGATCCGCAGCAGCGTCAGTTGCTGGAGGTGGCGTGGGAGACCTTGGAGCATGCGGGAATCGATCCGGCTACCCTGCGCGGCAGCCAGACCGGGGTGTTCGCGGGCGTGTTGCAAAGCGATTATGCAACTCGGCTGCACACCATTCCCGCCGATCTCGAGGGTTATCTGGACAACGGCAATATGGCCAGCACCGCGAGTGGCCGGATCGCCTACACCCTCGGCCTCGAGGGACCGACGCTGTCGGTGGACACCGCCTGTTCTTCCTCGCTGGTGGCGCTGAATCTTGCGGTGCGGGCGCTGCGTAACCAGGACTGCGGGCTGGCCCTTGCCGGTGGGGTGACGATCATGTGCACCCCGGCGACCTTCACCAGCCTCAGCCGCCAGCGCGCGCTGGCCCCGGACGGTCGGTGCCGGGCGTTCGCCGAGGACGCGGATGGTTTCGGTGCGGCCGAGGGTGTCGGTTTCCTTGCCCTGGAGCGGCTTTCCGATGCGCGGCGTCATGGTCATGAGGTGCTGGCCGTCATTCGCGGTTCGGCGGTCAACCAGGACGGGGCCTCGAATGGGTTGACGGCGCCGAACGGTCCCGCACAGCAGCGAGTGATCGAGGCCGCGCTGGCGGACGCGCGCGTGGGTGCCGCGGATGTGGATGTGGTGGAGGCGCACGGCACCGGTACCTCGCTTGGTGATCCGATCGAAGTGCAGGCGCTGCAAGCGGTTTACGGTGCACAGCGTTCCCCGGGGCGTCCACTGTGGTTGGGTTCGCTGAAGTCGAACGTCGGCCACGCCCAGGCCGCCGCCGGGGTTGGCGCGGTGATCAAGATGGTGCAGGCGCTGCGCGCCGGAATCCTGCCGCGGACACTGCACGCAGGGAATCCGTCGTCGAAGATCGAGTGGTCCGGTGGTGGCGTCGAACTGTTGCAGGAAGCGCGTGCCTGGGAATCCGAAGGGCCTCGCCTTGCGGGCGTTTCCTCGTTTGGGATTAGTGGGACGAATGCGCATGTGATTTTGGAACAGGCTCCGGAGGTTGAGACTGTGGAGTCGGTCGAGGTTGCCGGTTCGTTGCCGTTCCTGGTGTCCGGTCGGACTCCGGATGCGTTGCGGGATCAGGCTGCCCGGTTGCGTGAGTATGTGCTGGCGCGTCCGGAGATGGCGCTGGGGGACCTGGGTTTTTCGTTGG
>NZ_KB905437.1 GCF_000379465.1 Sciscionella marina DSM 45152 | reverse complement strand
CCCTGGCCCGCGCCGGAATCAGCGGGACCTTCGGCACCGCCGTCAGCGCCCGAGGTGGTGATGTCATCGTCATTCAAAGCCATGTCAATTCCTTCCCTGTGTCCCGAGTAATGACCGGGGAGTACCCCGTGCGGCGACATTCCATGCGTCGAACCCCCATACGGCGATCTCGGCGCGAGAAACGGCTGGATCCGACGACCGTCGGACTGATGCCGTCAGGAGGGGCTTGACCTCGTGCCGGCGGAGGCGTTGGTGGCCATTCCTGGCCATCGTTGCGCTGTCCGGACTGGTGATGCTGGCCCTGATCCGCTGAAAGCCGATCGGCAAAGACGTGGAATCGGCCCCGGAGAACGAAAAGATCGCGACCACGACCTGAGCCTGAATCTTACAAGTCCGTGCCATCATGATCCGAAGCTGTGTAGCAAGCGGTGTTTCCGACCCGATGCCAACCTGAGGTAGATCCTGTCAAGTGGCGCTTGCTCAGGGTGGTGGTCGAGGTGATCCTCTTCGCCGAGTGGAGCTCGTCTGCTCCGGTCCGATGGCTGGTGTGGTGGTTGCCGTATCGACCGGCCGATACGATCCTCGCCGCAGCCCTCACCCGCTACAAGAAACGCACCAAACAGAGCGTCACATAATGGCCACGTCCACTGGGGGCGCCGGCCCCGTTCGGAAAACTGGTGCGGATAGTTACGAGGTGGCGTCGGAGTTCATTCCGGTGCACGCAGCACGTAATCGCCGAGGTTTCGGTCCCACTCCATCGTCAGCAGGCCACGTGCCTTGGAAGCTTTCGCGAAGGAGAGGAAACTGTTGAAGCCGTAACGTTTCTCGCTGAATCCGGGCAACTGCTTGCGGAGCTGATTTTTCAGCCCGCTCAGCTGCGGTGCTCCCGTATTGGACTGTAACCCGCGAACCACGTCCACCAGCAGGCTGAACGCGTCCTGCTCGGCCGCGTCGTTCTCAGGGAAGGTGACCTGCGGGTCTCCCGGTGCAGCTCCGGCGGACAGCTGCAGCACACCTTCCTGGTCCAGCTGACGCAACAGCTCACCGAACCCGCGGAACCCCTGTTCGGCCTCATCGAAGGTCGGATCCTTCCGCAGCACGGCCCGTTTCAGCACGGAAGCGAACACCGGGCCGTCGGCGTGCCGTAGCAGCCCGGCCAATGTACTGGCCACCAATACTCCGACCTGCTGCTCGTCCAATCCCGTCGCGACCGGTTCCGCTGCCTCGGCCTGCGGTATCCGTGTGCCTGCTACCGCGTCGTACTCGCGCGGTCGTGTCGGCTCGACACCGGGAAGGCGATCGTAGAACAGGAACTCGTCACACGCCGCGGGCAGCAGAGCCGAGGTGGAGGACTGCACGCCGATGCCGATCACCCGCTTGTCCAGCGAACGTAGCTTGTGCATCAGCGGCGTGAAATCGGAATCCCCGGTGCCGATCGCGAAGGTCGTCACGAACCCACGCTCGTAGACCATCTCCACCGCGTCCACGGCCATCTTGATATCCGCCGCATTCTTCCGCGAACCGCCGACACGCTGCGGGATTTCGATCAGTTCCACCTGCGCCCTGGTCAGCAATCGCCGGTCGGCATCGAACGAAGACCAGTCAGCATAGGCCTTGCGTGCCACCACCCGGCCACGCTCGGCCAATGCATCAGCGACAGGCGTGAAATCGAACGGCTGCACCCCCAGCCCGTCACGCGCGCCGATCGCCAGGTTCTCGTAGTCGAGGAACAGGGCGATTCGTTCTTCCTCAGCCAGTGCAGACACTCCCAACGGTCCGGCGCTCTCAGTTCGCCTGTTTTTCAAAGCATGTCAGCAATTTCCCGAGCTCCACCACCGCACACGGCCGCTTCCCATCCGGTGAATCACTGGACCGACCGACGCGCCGAATCGTTCGGCGACTCATAGACACCATCGCGAGGGGAAAAATCCACTCTTCGCCTATACCCAGCCTACACCCCCGCGGCGCCACGACCGGCAGCCCACCAGTTGCCAGGGCCCCGATCCACGTACTCAGCCGGACGCGGGTCCGCGCATCATTCGCATCCTCGCCAACGGCTATCGCGTCGGCAACCACATGGTTGCGCATGGTCTACTGCGGCGACAAGGGCAGGGCGGCGCGCCAGCTCCGCGGTCACTGTGCTCACCCCGCTGCTCACGGCGGAGGCACTGCGGCTCGGCGCGGTCCGATGATGTGGTAGCCGAGCGTTTCCGAGGCCGCCTCGAGTTCGGACCGCGCACCCGGGCGTCATTCGTTGCTCGCATACCCGGCCAACGAAGGCTAGGCCGGACCCCCTTTGTTCGCAAGCCTGTTCGTTCTCCGACAACGGATCTGGTCGGCGGGGATTTGCTCATACGGGATTCCAGTCGAACGCGTCCAGCTGCAGGTCCGCTATTGTCTGAGCACGTGCCGGATCGGCAATCCGGTAGGTGGTCTCCAGGAATTCGGTGACATTCGACAGCGGTGCGTCGAACACGGCGACCCCGCCCGGCGAGTGCATGGCGATCCGCAGCAGCGTCTGATCGTTCGGGTGCGGGGCGATCCGTACATCCCCCTCTCCCGCATCGAGCCTCATTCCGTCGGCGAGCAGGGAACGGGCGAACGTCCACACGACACGGACGTTGTGCCCGGTGTGGAACGCGAATTGCACCGCCCACGGATCTACGGTGACGTAACGCATGTCGACCTCGACCGGTGTACTTCCCGCTTCGGCTGTGCGTACTTCGAAAAAGGTGGTGTCCGTCACGGCCTGATTGTTGCTCATGTTCCCTCCCAACCGGTCCTTGTCATCGACACAGGCGCAAACCGAGGAAACCGGCGCGTCCCTGACCATGCTCAGGTTTACCCATCGAGGCGCCAACCTAACCACCACCTCTCTGCCAACAAGTCCGCGACCTCTTGTTCCGGCCATTCGAGCGCGGTATGCCGCTTTCCTCGGGCACAGCCAGGACAGCGCCGACAATGCGAGGAGCGTGTGTATGCCGGAGCAGTCCTCGACGAGACTCGGCCCCGATGTCGTGACCCCGAAACATCCGGCGCGGACAAGGGCGGGGAAGCTCACCGGCTCCATCTCAGGCTGCCCTTCCGGCACACTTGCCACCCGATCGGTTCGATCGCGGCAGTTTCCGCGAATGCCACACTGGAGGTACGGTCATGAGCCGGATCCGCTCCCCAGGCAGATCGAATCCTCCGATCCGATGCTCTCGGCTGAGGTCCACGCGAGGCGGGATGACCGTAGACCGACGAAGTCGGCGATTGGGTCCATGTACCCGAAACCGGAAGCCGCAGGACCGACGCGCCAGCCGATCGCCACGCCACTGAAAAACAGCCCGCACTGACCGCGTACGAGAACGTCGCCAGCGGGCTTCCGGGCTACGTCGTCAGGTCGGTAGAGTCTTCCCAACGCATTGCTCGTTTCTCCTTCGGCCAGATCGACCTAGCCCTTTCATCACCTGCGACAGCCCTTCCATGATGGAGCTGCTTGCCACGCTCGCTGCCCCTGGTCGACGGCGGATCGAGACATCAGGCCAGCAGGCCGTTCACCAATTTTTCGCTCTGCTAGGCGATCACCTGCCGGACCCGCCGGGCCGTGGTTACACCGCCGGCGCCCAGCCGTGCCGTTGATCCCTCGGCAACGCCACATCGTGGTCCGGCCACCGCGGCAACCGTCGCGCCAAGGCGATGTACCCGCTGGCCCACTCGGCGACCTCGCAGGACGCCGAACCGGAATCGAGGCCGAGCAAGGCCGCCACGCGCTCGATATAGCCTCGCAGGGCGGACTCCACCGCCTGGGTGGTGGCCATCTCAGACAACCAGCTCCGGTCCTGGTTCACCATTGACCATGTCCGAGTACTTCGACCAAGCCAGGGCGGCCTCGAGCGCGTCCGAGCGGCTCTCGTACCACTTGATCGCGGTGTCGGCGCCGATCAGTTCCAACGCCCTCCGCACGCTGCGGGTACCTAACACCAGCAGGAACTCACCGCCCGCGGCGGCCACCCGGCCGGCGGCACGCAGCAACAGCTCCGCCCCGCCCACGGACAAGAACCCCACCCCGGCCAGATCGATCACCATCGACCGCACCTGCTTGTCGGCTTCGATCGCATCCAACACTCGTGCCAGCAGATGCACGGTGCCCGCATCGACCTCACCATTAGCGGTGCACACCGCTGTGCCGGAGGGCAGCCAGTCGCTGCGCACCCGGAGCCATGGGCTGGCTACGACACCCCCGTACCGGCTCAGGGGGACAGCTAGGTCACCGGGGGCAAACACATTCGACTTCGGCGTTTCCGTCATAGGACATCGACCCTTCGATATACCCCGACGGATAACCACACTCAGCTGGAACGGCAACTGCTGCGGAAACCCGCCTTGTTCGACAAGGACAAGTTTCGGCTGCTTGTTCAACCGAACCGGACCCCAACAATATCCGCCCTCGCGGGCGAACACAACCAGCAATGATGCCACGAACCAGCCGATGGCCTCGGCTGTTCATCCCTGTCACCCAACTGTGTCCGAAGCCGCAGCCGACGGTTCAATGGCCGTCCGGGTGTGTGAGCGATCCCGTGAACGGGTTGCCGTCGCGCCGAACCGAGGACAACGCCTCGCCCGGATGCTCGGGGCCGTCCGGTCACTGAGCGGCCTGCCGCAACACAGCGAAACCGCAGCGCTGATTCGGCCACGCCGTCGGTCCGGCATGGCACTACGGTGACCGAGCTTCCGGCATCGAACGCTGCACCGGGGCGCGAGTGGCCAAGCTACGATGCGCTGCGTATCGAGGACCACCGCCTCGCGAGGCGCTTCATCGGCGGTCGGCCGCGCGAACGCTTTGCGACACAGGGCGATCAGCCCTGCGGGTGCAGCAGCACCTTGGAATATCCTTCTTCCCGTTTGTCGAAGCGTGCGTACGCATCCGGGGCATCAGTGAGCGGAAGTTGTTGGGACACCACGAAACCCGGCTCCGCCCTGCCCGCGACGATCAGGTCTCGCAACCGATGCGCGTAGGCCTTCGCATCCGCCTGACCGGTCCCCATCCGAAGTCCTTTCTCGAAGAACTTCCCGATGTTCACCAGCAACAAACCCTCGGCGGCATCTTTGTTCGGTGCTCCGGGGTCGGAGGGAAGATACAGGCCGACGGTGCCGATCGATCCCGTGGGACGCACGGTCTGCACGAGCTGGTTCAGCACGATCGCGGGCTGTTCCGCGCCCTCGCGCGCGGTGGCCTGGTACCCGACGGCATCCACTCCCCTGTCGACACCGTCGTCTCGCAGCGCGTCGCGGATCTGTTCTGCGGGATCACCATCGCCGAAATCGATCGCCTCGACGCCGATGCTTTCGGCAAGCCGCAACCGGTCGCGCACCTTGTCCACCACGAACACGCGACTGGCACCCTTGAGAAGCGCTGAATACGCCGCCATTTGCCCGACCGGACCCGCACCGTAGACGGCGACGGTCTCTCCTGGCCGGACTCCGGCAAGTTCGGTCGCGTGATACCCGGTAGGAAAGATGTCGGCGAGACAAGCGAAATCCGCTTCGTGCTCAGTGCCCTGCGGCAGCGGTACACAGTTGAAATCGGCGAACGGCACCCTCAGATACTCCGCCTGCCCTCCGCTGTACGGGCCCATCGACACGTAGCCATAAGCACCACCGGCGAATCCGGGATTGACCGTCTCGCAGAAGGCTGTCTTGCCCGCACGGCAGTTGCGGCAGAAACCACACGCCACGTTGAACGGCATCACCACTCGCTGACCGCGTCGCACGCTGGTCACCCCGTCACCGATTTCCTCGACGACGCCCATGTTCTCGTGTCCGAAGACCATGCCGGAGCTGGCATCCGTACGCCCCTCGTACATATGCAGGTCCGAACCACAGATCGCCGTGGTGGTGATACGCACGATCACGTCGGAAGCCGACTCGAGCCGAGGATGATCGACCTCCTCGACGGCAAGCTGATATGGACCGTGATACACCACTGCCTTCATCGTGACCTCCTCACAGATGAGACTCCCGCTGTCAGGGCCTGTAACAGTAGCGGTGTTTTCGGCCCGACACGCCGGGCTGATGTCCGGTGGGATGGGCACTGTGAGTGATGACATCTGGCGTTGTGAGCGCTGAGAAGAAGATCAAGGAGTCGGCGGAGTCGTCGTCGGAACAGGAGCGATGGGCGGCTGCGATGGTTGCCCAGGCGCAGGAGCAGGGGCTGTCGTTGACCGGCCCGGACGGGTTGCTCAAGCAGTTGACCAAGACGGTGCTGGAGACCGCGCTGAGCGCAGAGATGACCGAGCACATCGGCCACGACAGGCACCAGGAT
>NZ_KB905436.1 GCF_000379465.1 Sciscionella marina DSM 45152 | reverse complement strand
GCGAGTGCGCTGAGCGACAAGGTCGCGGCGGTAGCCGACGATTAGCTTGACCTCGCGGGTCGGTCCATCAAGCTCGGCGACCGGCAGGTCAGGCTGACGCAACGCCGCCAAAGCCACAGCCTCGGCGTCGATGGGGTCCGACTTGCCCGGCTGGCGTGCACCCCGTCGAGCACCAGCCATCAACCGGGNCGGAACGCGGACGACTCGGTAGCCGGCGGTGAGCAGATCGCGTTCGAGACGGCGAGTTAGATGACGGCAGTCCTCGAGCGCGAACGCGACCTCGTCCCACTGAGCAGCCCACTGCACCAACGCGAGATGGCCATCGCTGGTCGCAGCAACGGTCTTCTCACCGACCCGCCGGCCGACGTCGTCCAACGCGACGACCGTGTGGGTGCGCTTGTGGGAATCGGTTCCGATCATGACCATGCGGGGCGGCTCCAGAGCTCGGGCGTCGAAGAACGGGACTACACCGAGCAGCGCGGGCACGCCTCAATCGGGCACGAGCGCAGGCTCCTATCAAGCCACGTCGCTGCTCAGAGCACGCCCGGCGGAGCCGCACATCGCCGAAAGGCCACCGGTCTTGCGGCTGGGGCAGCGAAGAAACGAGCGAACCCCGCCGAGCAAGATCAGTTTGTCATTGACGCGAAGAAANCCGACGCNNNCTTCAGGATCCCGTTGGCACGCTTGAGTTCCGCGTTCTCCCGACGTAACCGCNTCAGCTCCGCGGACTCCTCACTCGTCGTTCCAGCGCGTTCGCCAGCATCGGTCTGGGACCGCCGCACCCAGGCACGCACCGTTTCACCCGAACCCACACCGAGTAACTCCGCGACCGCCGTCATCGCCGCCCACTCCGACTCATGCTGCCCACGAACCTCGGCGACCATCCGCACCGCCCGCTCACGCAACTCCGGCGGATACCGCCGCGACCTGTCTCCAGACATGAACCCATCCTTCCCAAAGACTCAAGTCTCCGGACACGCCGGGGCGATTCAGCTTGACGTTGCTAGCTGGTGGAGCGGGTGACGTCGAGCAGGTCGGGGTCGGTGGTTTCCAGGTGTTCGAACAGCGCGTCAACACCGTCTCGGTTGGCCCGCTCGATCTCGGGTGCGGTGAGTGGGATGAGGGTCAGTAGTTCGGCTTGGACTTGCTGGTTTTGGTCGAAGACGATGTTGAAGTCGTCTTCGAAGTAGGGGTGGCTGGTGGCGATGATCCCGGTGATCGCGGTCGCCTCGAGGATGGGTTGTTCCCCGGCGACGATTTGCTCGGAGACGAGCCCGCGGGCGCCGTCGAGGACCATCTCGGTCATGGTGCGCACCAGGAACGCAGCCGCCCCGTCTTGCTCGTGCTGGACCGAACACACCAACTCCTGGGGATACACGGCGGTGATCGGTGCGTCGGTGAGTCCGTGGGTGGCGAAGCTGACGAACTCGGGCCGCTCGTGGCGCCAAATGTTCACCGGGCCAACGGTGTCGACAACGGTGGGCTCGCCGAGATGTTGGGTCATGTGGTTGTCGATGTCCTGAGAACTCATGCGTTCAGGATCTCCAGCAGTGCGGGCGGAAACTCGAACTGGGCGGCCGCCATCTCCGCCGCAGTGCCGAGCATTTCGTCCTCGATGGTGCGGTCCGCACCCCGTTGGATCAACAGCTTGATCACAGCGCCGTCGGGCGAGAGGTGCCACCGCGACACCGCGAGGTGCAATGGGGAAGCGACAGCATCCGCCTCGGCGTTGATGTCCGCTCCAGCATCGAGCAGGGCCTCGGCGGTATCGACAGCACCTTCCTGGACGGCGAAATGAAGCGGCGTGAACCGTCCACGACGCTCCCGCAGGTCGACCTCCACACCGGCCGCCAGCCGGGCTCGGACGGCATCCACATCACCGTCGCCCGCCGCGTAGTGCAACGGGTCGCGACCGTAGCGATCGAGCTTGGTTGCCGTGGCGTCACTTGGGTGCTTCATATCTGTGGCCTTGGTTCGACTGCGGAGTTTGGATCTGGTAACGGTTCGGATCGTTCTGATCTTCAATGACTCTGCGGCGATCGTACCCGTTCGCTTCGGCTTCTTGTTTGTAGCGCCACCACTCGTTGTTGAAGGCATGCCCGAACTGGTACTTGCCCTTCTCCGGAACCGTCATCCCGTTCGGATCGGGGCGCCCCGTGTCTGGATTGACCTTCACCAAGCTCCTATCCGGATAGCGCTGTGCCGGAATGACTTCCCGCGGCGACGACACCGAGCAGATGAAATCGCCGTCCCTGTTCCGCGTCGCACGACGAATGATGTCCCGCTTGGTTTGCGCGCGTAGCTTGACCCGACGCCGGACCGGTTTGTAGACGTATTTGGCTTCTCGGGAGCACTTTGGACAGGGCTTCGGTGGCTTTTTCGGCGGCTTCGACACCGCGGCTGCCCCATTTGGTGATCTTGCCGACCTGGGCGGCGTAGCCACCGAATGGGACCGCGGCGGCCGCGGTGGTGTAGGCCTCGTTGTCGCGGCCTTCGGATTTGAGCCAGTTGGCGTGCAGGCCGTCGATCGCGTCGCCGAGAACGGGCACGAACCCGGCGACGTCGAGGACGCCGTGCGCGATGCTTTCCCCGGTGCTTTCACTGGGTTTCGGTGCCCCGTTGGCGAGGTCGTTGAGGGCCTGGGCGCTGCGATCACCCACGGTCTGGAACTGCTGGCGCGCCCGGTCGAGGATCTGGCGTGCGGCCTGGCGTTCGGCCTCGCCGGGATCGGTGAACGGGGGAGGAGTGACGCAGACCTGCCCGCCGCTGGCCTGGGTCTGCGCGTCGGCGTCGGCCTGGGCCTTTTCGTGGTCGGCCTTGGCCTGCGCGGTCAGGGCTTCGCCGTGTTTCCAGCGCGCGATCGCCTCGCCAGCTTGTCCCTGTGCCCAGGTCAAACAGTCCGCGACCGATTGGACCGCGGTGACCGCCGCATCGAGGCCGTCCGCGGTCTGCAGCCACTTCGGCAGCTCCACATCCGCGGCTTCGCGCCAGCTGTCATGCGCCTTCCCGGTCCACCCGCCGGCGTCGATGCGCTTGAGTGCTTGCCCGTCGGTATCGACATTGCTGGCCCGGTCGCCCAGTACCCGTGCGTTCTCGTAGATCTTGGCCGGTTCACCGGGGATGAGTTGTTTCGGATCCTCGGTCTGCCCGAGTTCTTTGCGCTCAACCACGACGGTACCTAGATGTGCTGCTTCCGTTGATCGTTGACGCCCTGGGGGTGGGATTGGGTCTTCTGTAGGAGCCTTTCATACGGTGTCTGGCCGTCCAGGCTGCCGTGGGGGCGATGATAGTTGTAGTAGTCCTCCCATTCCTTGAGTTTCTCGTTGAACGTACCGATGTCGCCGAGGACGACACCGTCGAGCAGGCGGTGGAACTCTTCGGCGTCGATGCGGTGGGAGCGTTCGACCTTGCCGTTGAGCCGCGGGGTGGCGGGACGGATGTAGACATGACCGATGCTCTGGTCGAGCAGGTGCCAGTGAAACGCCGACTGGAACTCGGCTTGAATGTCGGTCTGGATCTTCTCTACCTGGAATGGCAGTCGAGACAGCACGAAGTCCAGAAACTGGATCGCGGTCTTCTGATCGGACCGAGGGTAGATCCGCAGGATCCGCAAACGGGTGCAGTCATCGATCGCGGTGTACTGGTAGAACCGCTTCTTCCGACCGGTGTCGGTCATGATCGGNTCGACGNACTTGACGTCGATCTGCAACTGGTGGCCAGGTCGTTGCTTCTCATACCGCTTCCACCTCTGGCGGTGGCGCTTGTAGCGCTGGGAGGCAGGTAGCCGGCTCATGCCCNGGCGCTTGAGGATGCGATAGATCGTGGATGCGCTGATCTCTTCCGCGTGACGAAGAACGGCCAGACGCCGGTTCGCGCGCCTGACCAGATCCTTCTCACTCCACACTCGCTCAGCCATGGGCCTCCCCTTGATCAGGAACCCAGACTGTCAACAACCTCAGTCAGTTTTAGACCTAGAGTCGGCGACAGACTCCCTGTCAGTACGAGCGAGGTAGGTGCAGTGAGTGTTCGGCCACGAAATTGAGGACCATCTCACGGGATACAGGTGCGATGAGCTGGAGTCGGGCGAGCCACCAGTAGCTGGTCAGATCGTATTCCAAGGCAACGCCATTGCCGCCATGGGTCTGGATGGCGCGGTCGAGGCAGAATACGCCCGCCTCGGCGGCGGCGAGTTTGGCGATGTTGCTGCTCTCGCCCGAGGGAAGGCCGGCGTCGTAGAGGGATGCAGCTCGCTGCATCATCAGCTTCGCCTGTTCAAGTTTGATCTTCGCCTCGGCCAATGGATGCGCGATCGCCTGATGGGAACCGATCGGTGCCGACCATACATTCCGTGAACGGGCATATTCTACCGCTTTTTTCAAGGCGTACTCTCCGATACCCACGGACACCGCAGCCGAAAGGATCCGCTCGGGGTTCAGGCCGTCGAAGGCGACCCGAAGGCCGTCGCCTTCCATGCCGATAAGCGATTCCGCCGGCACCTCGACATCCTCGAAGAAGAGTGTGAACTGCTTCTCGGGCTCCTCGAGCGCGGTGTCGATCGGCTGGCGACTCAGCCCTGGCGCGTCGGGATCCACCATCAGCAGAGAGAGCTTTCCGCGGCCGCGCTCGTCGCGACCTGTCCGGGTGACAAGAAGCAGCTGATCGCATTCGTCGACACCGGAAATATAGTACTTCTGTCCGTTGACGATATACTTTTCACCTTCGCGCCGCGCTACCGTTGATATATTGTGCGAATTCGATCCGGCATCCGGTTCGGTCAGTCCGAACGAAAACTTCAGATCGGCCGATGCTATTCCTCGGAGCCATCGATCCTTTTGCCCCGGCGTGCCATGGCGATTGAGGATCGTTCCGATGATTCCGGGAGAGACCAGTAGTTTCAGTAAAGGGCAGCCGGCCGCGGCTGTCTCCTCCAATACGGCGGTGAGCTCCAGGAGTCCGCGGCCCGATCCGCCGTACTCTTCAGGCAGATGTACTCCTAGGAATCCATTCTTTCCTAGCTCCTGCCACAATTCGAAGGGTGACCTTCCTTCGGAGTTGACCCGCTTGTAGTATTCTGGGCCGAAGTCGGATGTGATTCGAAATACTGCTTCGCGCAGCATCTTCTCTTCATCGGTTGGCGTCAACGGAAGAAATCCACCGACCGTTGTCTCATGCATGAGTGCTACCTCCCTGTGTCGGTGAGCTTGTATTGGTACTTCAAAGTTCCGAAAAACGAGTTCTCCAAGCCGTCCAATGACTCGGGGCTGCGTTTTCAGCGGTGATATAGCGGTGTCAGCGGCAAATACCGACGTCGATTCAACGTCCGGTCCACTGCGGTTTTCTGTGTTCGATGAACGCACTCATACCTTCGACACGGTCCTCTGTGGCATAGGTGAGCTCCATGAGTCGGCGTTCAGCGGACATTCCGGCGCTGAGGGTCGATTCCTCGGCTGTCAACACAGCCCGTTTCGCCATCCGCACTGCCAGCGGAGGCCTGGCGGCGATCTCTTGTGCCAGCTCGATCGCCGCGGTTCGCCAGAGGTCTGCGGTGACGATTCGGTTGACGAAGCCGAGTTCAGCCGCTTCTGTCGCGCTGACCCGCTTACCGGTGAGGACCAGCTCCATCGCTCGGTGCTTGCCGATCGTGCGGGCCAGCCGCTGGGTCCCGCCGCCGCCGGGCATGATCCCGACGTTGATCTCCGCCTGGGAAAAGACTGCTGTCTCGGACGCGACAACGAGGTCACAGGCCAGAGCGAGTTCACAGCCACCACCGAGTGCCCATCCGGAGACGGCGGCCACGAGCGGCACCTCCAGCGCGGCGAGCCGGAAGTAGAACTTGTTGGACGCCTGAGTGAGGACCGTTTCCAGCGTACGGTCGCGCATCGACTTGATATCCGCACCGGCCACGAACGCCCGGTCGTGGCCGGCGATGACCACGGCGCGCACTCCTCGATCATTATCGAGCTGCTCGAGCTTCTGGGTCAGTGCGAGCATCAGCTCGGGAGACAGTGCATTGAGCGCTTCCGGTCGATTCAGCTGTACCAGTGCCGTATCGCCGTGGCGCTCTTCGAATACGAGTCGACTCGAATCGTTGGTGTCCATTTCTGGCCTCTTGGTGTGGTTCCGTTGCCTGTCGCTACCGGAGCGATCGGCGCGGAGAGACTGTCACGACCGCTTCATCGCGAATTCCGACTGACTAGCGCCCTTGGTATTGTCCTTGCCGCCTCCCCTTGAACGCCGCGATGCCTTCGAGTACGTCGGAAGAAGCGAGTGTCGCTTCCTCATAGGAGAGCGCAGTTTCCATCACTTCCTCGGCGCGCTGCTGGGTGAGCCTGTTAAGTGCCCGCTTGGTACCCTGAACCGCGAGCGGAGGCAAATCCGCGATGCGCCGCGCGATCCCGCGAGCTTCCGTCAGCACCTCTCCGGGATCGTCGACCAGGTCTGTCACAAGACCGAGCGCGTAGGCGGTCTCGGCGTCGAGTGGATCACCGGTCAGCAGATGCCGGCGCGCACGGACCATTCCGGCGGCGGCGGGCCAGACCAAACAGCCGCCGTCACCTGCTCCGAGTCCTATCCTGACATGGCTGTCGGCAAGGCTCGCGTTTCGCGACGCGACGATGACGTCGCCAGCGAGAGCGATGGTCGCTCCGAGTCCTATCGCAGCACCTTGCAGTGCGATGACCACGGGTTGAGGTAGCGCAACCAGAGCATTGATGAGCCGTCGGGCCCCTTCGGTAGTGCGTCGCCGCCGGTCCGCATCCTCGTTGGCCGCACGGATGAATTCGAAGTCGCCGCCGGCGGAGAAGACCTTACCTTCGGAGCCGAGGAGTATCGACCGAACGTCCGTTTCCTCCCGGAGTCCCTCTAACACCCGGACGAACTCGTCGTGGAGTGTTTCGTCGAAGCGGTTGGACAGTTCGGGACGAGTGAGCGTGATCTGAAGTACACGGTCGTTCCGCGCAACTTGTAGTGCCGTGAACTCTGCAGTGTCTAACACGAGCGGATAGTATCCCGATTTCAATAATGAGGTCAACGATCGTTCACCTAATTTTGGGCGGTCATCACGTACCCCGTTGATTGCGTCCGAGGGCCCGATGAGTGGCGTTCGAGCGTGGACACGGGTGACGGGCGAGGCGTCCGCCGTTTTCGTCGAGGATCGGTGAGCGGACGCCCGGGAGCGTCATTCCCCGTAGACGGTAGCGACCTCGTCGATGGGGGCTCGAGAGGTACGGAATCCGTTCACGGGGTGCTGTTCGTCGGAGTAGCCGAACGAGATGCCGCAGACGACTTTACGGTCAGCGGGCAGTTCGAAGTAGTTCCGAAGAAATGCAGAGTACATGGCAATGGCCGCCTGCGGAACCGTGTCGAGGCCGAGGCTCCGTGCGGCCAGAAGGAAATTTCCGACATACACGCCGCAGTCGACGGCTCCGTAGACACCGAGCGTCTCGGTCGTGGTCACGATCGCCACCTGCGGCGCGTCGAAGAACTCGAAGTTCTTCAACGTCTGGCGCCGCGATGCCTCCCGATCGTCCTTGGCGATACCGAGGCTCTCGTACAGTTGCCACCCGCACTCGCGGCGCCGTTGCTGATAGACCCCCGTGTATTGCTCGGGAAACGGAAAGTCGGGGCCGTCTGAATCTCCCGAGTGATCGCGTAGTGCCGCGCGGAGGCGATCGGTGGCCGGTCCTCTGGTGATCACGAGTTGCCATGGCTGGCTGTTGCACCACGAGGGGCTCTGCTGCGCCATCGTGAGCAGCTGTTCAAGTACGTCCTGGGGTACGAGCTTGTCCAGGAACCCGCGACAGCTGTGTCGTGCCGCGAGAAGATCGTCCACGACGGTGGCCGGATCTGCTTCCACGTCTGTCCTCGCTCTCGGCTCGGTGTGCTGGGTATTTCGGCAAGAGCGCTGCCGTGGCGGCTTTGCGCTCGGCGCGCCCCGGGCGCCTCTGTCAGAGTGAGCGCTCGGTGGCATGGTAATGGTTGTTCACTAGTTGAATATCGTCTAGCTGACCGTAAATGCTGGCGCAGAAGTGCATATCATGCCCGGCCTTCCTTGCAAGTGAACGATCGGTTGCGCGACTTATATCGAAGGGGTAGCTTGGATGCCTACGTATCCCGTGGTGGGCGCAACATCGTCGTAGGTGGTACCGCAGCGGGCGTCGCCGTCCGAGTCGCACGTGTTGGAGAAGGGCGTTTAAATGAGTGCCGACGTGAACATGTCTGCTGGATCGACGGATACCGTCGATCACGGGAAAGTTGTTGTTCGGTGCCCCGCGGACGGCAGTGTGGTGGGCTCCGTTCCTGCGATGAGCACTGCGGAGGTCGCCGATCTTGCCCGGCGGTTGCGGGCCGCGCAGCCTGAGTGGGAGCGCCTGGGGTCGGAAGGTCGGTCGAAGTGGCTGTACGCGTGGTGTGACTGGATCCTGGACAATCAGGACCACCTGCTTAGGCTGGTGCAGCTCGAGGGTGGCAAATCCTGGGGTGACGCGTCGATAGAGGCCCTTGCCTCCACCCAAGCGATCAAATACTTCGCCGACAACGTCGCCTCGTTCCTCGCCGACAAACGTCCACGGCCGAGCGGATTGCCGAACAAAGTCAAGCGATTGCGTGTCAGGTACCGTCCGCACCAGCTCGTCGGAACGGTGATGCCGTGGAATTATCCGCTCGCGATGCCGATGCTCGATATCCCGGCAGCACTCGCGGCGGGTGCCGCGGTGCTGTCGAAGCCGTCCGAGGTCACGCCGCTGGCATGGCAGGCGGCAGTCGAAGGCTGGAATGAGATCGGCGCACCGCCGGTTCTCGGATGCGCCACTGGGCGGGGAGAGACCGGTGCGGCCGTCGTGGATCATGTCGACATGATCCAATTCACCGGGTCCACGAAGACGGGCCGTATGGTGGCCGCGCGCGCCGGAGAACGGCTGATTCCGTGCAGTCTCGAGCTCGGCGGCAAGGACGCGATGATCGTCCTTGCCGATGCAGATCTGGAGCGTGCCGCTAACGGTGCGGTCTGGGGCGGGATGTTCAATTGCGGTCAGTCATGCACCGCGATCGAGCGTGTCTATGTCGAAGAGGCCGTCTACGACGAGTTCGTGCGTCTCGTGGTCGAGAAAACGGCGAGGCTGCGCCAAGGGATGGATGCACCGCACAGTTTCGAGGCCGATATCGGTGCACTGGCCAATGAAGCACAGCGTGAGATCGTTCAGCGGCAGGTCGCGGATGCGCTGGAACGCGGAGCGCGCGTATTGACGGGAGGACGAGCGGCAGCGGGCGAGGGCTGCATGTACGAGGCCACCGTTCTAGTCGATGTCGACCACTCGATGGCGTGTATGAATGAGGAGACTTTCGGCCCGACGTTACCTATCATGAAGGTCGCTGATCAGGATGAGGCGGTCCGTTTCGCCAATGATTCGGCTTACGGTCTCTCGGCAAGTATCTGGACGAAGGACCATGAAGTAGCTTACGAACTCTCGCAGCGTCTCGAGGTCGGAGCCGTGAATGTCAACAACGCGATGTTGAACGTCTTCCAGTTTCCCGTTCCACATTCAGGTTGGAAGGACTCCGGAGTCGGTGCGCGTTTCGGTGGTGAGCAAGGTGTACTGAAATACTGTCGTGCTCAGGCCTATGTCACGGATCGGATCGAGGCCAAGTCCGAGCTCCAGTGGTACCCCTATACCCGGCCGATCGGACGTTTGCAGGCGCGGATGGTCAATCTGTTGGCGGCCCGGGACTGGCGTCGTCGCCTCGGACGTTCAAGCGGCCGTTGAGTGGTTCGTCGCCGATCTGCGAGGTCTTCGGGACCTCCGGCCGATGTCACGTCGCCTGACCCGGCTGGTGACGTTTCCTGGGCGGTAGTTGAATGGTGAATACTGCCAGGCTTTCCAGGGAGCCTCGTACTCGGATTCGCGGTTGACGAGGACTGTATCGCGGTTAGAAGTCGAGACGGATTTCGTTCAGGTTCGTGATTCCGGACATCGCGTCGACAAGAGTGTGGGTGCGCCGGGAGTAGCCTTGCTTGTTTCCGGTCGGTGTGAGCGGCTGCTCGGCGAGTGTCTCGGTGATACCAGGGGTAACGGTAGACCGTGGTGTTGCTGGGACTGCTCGTTTGCAGGCTGCCGGCGGTGATCAATCGACTGGTTTCGGCTTCGATGGCGGCCTGCTCAGCGACCCGAGTAGCGGCAATTCAATAGTGTCGCTGACCGGTGGCCGGGTTGGAGAGCAGAGGTTTCCGCCCACGAGCCGTAAGCGCATCGAAACGACGCTTACCAGCGCTGGCAACGCAGCGGTCACTACACCGGCTCCCGTCAGTCTGACCGCCCACGCCGTCGTCTCTGCTCCGCTTGGCTGCCAGCCATACCAGCTTCCGGACCGGCTCTTGGCTGGTGAACGGATCGCTGAACATCTTGCCGGAAGTGCCGATCGGATTCCGGTAAGGCGCCTCACCGTAAGCCGTAGGTGCTCGAGATGATTTCACGTTGAATCTCATTGGAGCCAGCGTAGATCGTGGCGGGAACCGCTCTGCGCAGGTGAGCTTCCATCCCGTACTCCGTGGCATAACCATAGCCGCCCATGAGCTGCACTCCCTCCAAGCTGACCTGTTTGGCCACCTCGGTCACCTTGACCTTGGCCATCGAGGTCGCACGCACGAGTTCTTGGTCAGCTTCGACGGCCGCCGCAATACGTACGGCCGTGTCGTAGGTTAGTGCGCGAGCGGCTTCGATTTCGATGGCCAGATCGGCGATCCGATGGCGGATGGCTTGGAAGCCGCCGATCGCCGAACCGAACTGATTGCGTTGTTTGACGTAGGCGAGCAGATCGTCGAATGTACGTCGCGCCATTCCTACCCCTTGTGCGGCGCAGACCAGGCGCTCACCGTTGAGCCCCGCCATGATTTGGTGCCAAGCACGTCCCGGATCACCGACGACATCATCCTCGGGAACTATCACATCGGTGAAGAACAAGTCATTCACCTCTCGGCCGCCCATCGTGTCGATAGGACGGATCTCGAATCCCGGTGAGCTGGTCGGGACCAGGAACATCGTGAGGCCTCGATGGCGTTGTTCTGACCGCTCAGTACGTGCGACCACCAGCACATTGTTTGCGAACTGGGCATCCGAGCACCAGGTCTTCTGCCCATTGAGGCGGTAGCCGCCGGATACTTTCTCCGCTTTGCAGGCGATTCCGGCGGCATCCGAACCGGCCTCGGGTTCGGATATGCTGATGGACATCACTGAGCCGGCGGCGATAGCTCCCAGCGCCTTCTTTCGCTGCTCTTCGCTTGCGGAACGTTTGAGGATACCGCCCACGGTGTGGGAGCCTCCTGCTCCGTGGACGGGAGCGAGTCCATACCACAGTTCCTCGAAGAGCAACACCTGTTCGATGGTTCCGCCCCCGCTGCCCCCGTACTCCTCCGGGATCGAAACCCCGAGATAGCCGAGATCCGCAAGTGTGGAATACAGCCGCGGACTGTGTGCCTCACGGCCGTTGTCGGTCAGTGAATCGAGTTGCTCTCGTGTTCCGCATTCACGACGGCAGAATTCTCGGACAGCTTCGGCGAACTCGCCCTGTTCCCGCGTGAACCTCGTGAGCACGGAGCTCTCCTAACTTTATGAGCCGATATGTCTCAATAGTATGAACCTGGCGCTGTGTCTGTCAATGAACCGTGGGAACGATCGTTCACGTTAGGCTAGTCTGTGCATCATGACTTACATTCAGGTTGATACCAGCGTTCGCCTGTTCGCTCAGGACATCGGTGAAGGACCTGCCCTGGTCCTCATTGCGGGGTTCGGCCTCGACCATCGGGTATGGGACCGTCAGGTCACGATGCTGGCTCGTGACCACCGAGTGATCTGTGTGGACCAGCGTGGTCATGGCTACTCCGACAAGCCGCTCGGAGGCTATGAGGTGGATCGTCTGGCCTATGACCTGCACCTGGTATTGGATAAGCTCGGAGTCGAAAGGTGCGATCTTCTCGGGTGGTCGTTCGGTGGCCAGGTTGCTTTCCGTGCCGCGGCCGAGGAACCGGAACGAGTGAACAGCCTCGTGCTCGTCGGCTCGAATGGCGTCCGCGCGAGCAGAAGCACGGAGTTTCCGTTCGGTCGTTCGGCAGCCGATGTCGAACCTGCGCTCGTCACCGCAGAGGAACGAAACAGGTTAGCCGCCCGCCGAACAGCCTTGGCGGGCGCGTTCCAGCGTGATGCTGAACCGGAGCTGCTCGAGTGGCTGGTGGGCTGTTCGCTCTCGATGCCGTCCTGGGCAGGGGCGGCGTGCTATCACACGATGCTCAACGCCGACCTGATAGCGGATCTCCCTCGGGTCACGATGCCCGTGCTGCAGTTGATCGGTCGACAGGACCCGGTGCACTCCGCGAAAGGTGCACGATGGGTCAATGAGCGCCTGCCCGACTCTCGGCTCGTGGAATTGGACGACTGCGGGCACTACCCGATGTTCGAGGCCGCCGATCGATTTGACGAAGCACTGCTCGAATTCCTGGCGGCGCCCTGATTTCCTACCCGTCCGACTCGTCGGGCAAAGGGAGACCCTACCGCCTCACCGGGATCACTGGCGGCGAAGGCATGTCTGCCGACGGTGACGCTCAGCTGGGAGCCTTGTCGTTGCGATTTTCTTGCCCGATCGGAGTGGCCAGACCGTCCAAAGCGGCACGTGCCAGGTTGGTCAGCAGTGGCTGGAGCCGTTGCGTCCGCTTGGCGGCTGGGGGGCGCGTCGCGTCAGAGCTGATCAGTGCATGCATCGCCCGCACCGTGGCGACCAGTTCATCTTGGTCGTGACCCGGATAGCATTTGTCCAGGCACGAGATCCACCGTTGCATATACCGACGTTGCCGTCGAATGACGTGTCGCCGGTGTGACTGGTGGAGCGCGTGTTGCTCACGCATCCAGATACCTGCAAGGCGTTCGTGACGCATCGCGAACTCGACGTGCGCGTCGACCAATTGCTCGAGTTCCGCGGCCGGATCGTCCAGCGGCTCGCCGACGCGGACCAGCAGGCTGTCGGTGATCTGGTCGAACAGTGCGGACAGGATTTCGTCCTTACTGTCGAAATGGCGATAGATCGCCGACCCTGTCACTCCCGCGGCCTTACCGATCGCGTCCACCCCAACGCCGTCGAAGCTTCGCTCGAAGAACAGTTGCTCGGCGGCTTCCAAGATGATCTGCTCACGTGACACATCATCAGTATACGGACGGAGCATCCGTTCACATAATGCTGCGTGCCATTCCCTCAAATGGGTGCTCACCATCACTGATGCGATGGTCGCTCGAGTATTGAAGGAGTGAACGTACGCGTACTGTCCCCGTGGTTCCCCAAGGCAAGGGGTGGGTCCATATGGACGCGCCGCGTACCGCCGGATGGGGTATCGATCCGATACAGCTGGCGGGAATGGTGCCGGCTGCACGCACACGTCGCTTCGGGTGCCACCCTCGCTGCTGCTCAGGCCGGGGAAAGACGAGTGGTGAGAGCCCCGGTCGTGTTCACCGGATACCGATTCGGGTGGCCGAGCGCGAAAGAAGATGGGGTAACGGTGCTGGTTCGATGCAACAATGACCGGCAGACTCCGATGACTCGCGGCACGACCGGGGCTACTGCTCAGCGGAAGTCCATCCAATGGCCATGTGGTGTCCAGCCCAGCATGAACGGCAGTTCGATCCGGCAGATCGGCCCTTTGGTGATGTCATAGGTGTCGAAGATCTGGTATTCGCCGCGACGCTCGCCCCACCAGGACACCGGCACGATGATATAGCCGTCGCCTTCAGGGGAGTCGGGGGAGCGGGGTGCGAAAGTCGCTTCGAGTACCGCGGCCGGCTCGTTCGACCGAATCTGGTACTCCTGGTCGGAGAGGGTGTCCATATCGGTGACAACCAGGCTGTTCATCGACATGCCTTTGCGCTTGACGACACCGCCGACCTGGAACCCCCAGCGGTATCCTTTGCCGTAGTAGCGTTCGTCGACTTTCGGTAGCTCGGAGGGGCGGTCGGAAAGCTGCTCCGACTTTGACGTGCCCGATTTGAGGTCGATGATCCACCGGCCGAGAAAGCTCTTGGCGATCGAGAAGAAGAGCGCGACGTCATCGCCTTCGGTGAAGTCCTGTTCGAAGGGAAACGGCGGGCGGTTGAATATCGGCGCGTCCAGGATGAGCCGGTCACCGTCGACGTTCGCTGACATGGTGTGCATGACATATTGTGCCGGCAGGTCCGTTGTGATCCACCGTACTTCGCCGTGGATGTCGTGGCGGGGAATCAGCGCGAGCACGATCGGGAGCCGCTCGTCCCAGCCCCAGATGCCGAGCTTCTTCTCGGTGATCTTCTTCTTGTCGACGGTGAACGGTTGCCACGGCATGACGATCCATTCCGATGTCAGCCAGATGTCGTGCGCGACCGTGTTGTACGGAGCGCCCTCGAGATCCCGTGAATCGACGGTGCCATCGGGATGCACGACGTGCAGTGTTACGTGCGGGGCCGTGTCCCGATAGGCCCAACCATAAAGCGTACCGGTGTCGTGGTCCCACTTTGGATGCGCACTGAAACCACCATCTCCGTAACACGATTTCGGGTGCAGCCCCTCGGAGAGGTTGGGCGACCACGAGACGATACCGCGGGTCTCCAGGGTGATCGGGTCGACGGCGATCGGCGGGCCGCCCTGCTCACTGGATGCCAACATCTCACCCGCGAAAGGGAAGATGTTGATATTCGAGGTTCCTTGTGGAACGCCGCAGTTGAACCGGTCTCGCTCGACGTCACCGTAGGCGTGGTCACGCCAGTCGCCGAATCCGCCGTCGGTCCAGGCGAACATGCCCTGTTGATGGCGTTCCTCGAGCAAGTACTTGGGTGTGCGAATCCACCGGTTGCGGAAATCAGCACGACCGTCGCGGATGACGAGTCCTTGAACCATCCCGTCCATCGACAGCAGTGGGTTGTTGCCCTGCTTCGTCGGTCGCTTCCAGGTAGGACCAGTGCGGTAGAAGCCGCCGGCGAGATCCTTGGGAATCTCACCATGAGCGACAATGCACTCCTCGACCGTAGCCTCGAACCGCATGGGCTGGAACGGGCCCTTTAAGGCATTTTCCTGGGGAAGTGGGTATCCCATGAGCTCTCCTTCATCGACACCGGCCCCTGATGAATCCGAAGCCAGTGGGTTTGTTGTGGCGCTGCAGTACTCAGCCAGAGGACGACCAATCGAACCGCCGAGGGCAATTGTAAACGATCGTTCTTTCCGTGTGCTGGCATCTGAAGCGATCTTGGCCACCAGGTGATCGCCTGAGTGTACTATCAAGTAACAGTTCAACGATGACAATGCTGTCGACGCGACGGCGAACTCCTCCCTGATGTGAACGACCTGTCGCAACATGTATAGGATGATGGCTGTGAGCTACAGCGTTGACGAGGCTGTCGCGGCGCCTTACGGTGGGTCGGAAGAACAGTGGCTGGCGTGGGCAAACGGGATGCCTGTTTCTGCGCGTATTGGGCTACGCTGTCACCGAATCGAGGCCGGTCGGGCACATTTCCGCCTCGCGGAGTCGGATTGGCCGCTCAACGCCAATGGCGCGATTCATGGCGGCATGGTGGTCGGGTGCGCGGATCATTGCATGGGGCTCGTCGCTTCGACCGTGCTCGACAGTGCGCACGTTCCGGCTACCGGGACCATCAACGCGGACTTCCTCCGACCTGCCCTACCTCCGCTGACCTTCGAGGCCGTCGTGGACCGTTCGGGGAGGACGCTCGTCTTCGTCGCGGTGACCGTGTACGAGCGGAGTGGAAAGGTGGCCAGTCGGGTCACTGGCGTCATGGTCACTGACGGGGCCTCACGCTTCGCGCCGCCCGCGGTCGCTCGAGTGCCCGGCGACTGAACAGCACAGTCTGTGAGTGTGCGATCCGTTTCCGCCCGAGAGGGGCGTACCGCACCCTCGGATCGGCTTCGATGAGCGGCCCAGCGTGGACTCTGCGGTCATTCCGGGGCGAAGATTCGTACCCCGAGCGGCGAACAACGACATCATGAAAGTAAACGAACGCTCCTGCTTCAGTGATCAAAACCTGCGCATGACGACTGTTGAGGCGCAACTCTATGCTGTTGAGAGCGATTTTGTGCTGGTGGCGAGAGTCATTTCATCGGGCTTGGTGCAGTTCAAGCACGGATAACGATCGTTGACATCGCGGCTGGCTTGTTCCATGATCTCTGGAGGCAGAACGCATCCGGCAGCGTGCTCTGATCCGGCTGCGGGCGTCGATGATGGCAGGGAGGCCGAGGACATGAAGAGCTCAGCGCCCGAGGGTTCCCGTGTCCTGCGGTCTCGTGGGTCCGAAGAGGAAAACATGCTACGGGAAGCGGTGTCCGGGATCGCCGCCGAGTTCGGTCCCGTCTACTATCGCAGAGTCTGCGCGACCGGTGCACCCGCACGGGAGTTGTGGGAAGCATTGGCGGAGCGTGGTTTCCTCGGCGTGCACTTGCCGGAGAGGTATGGCGGCGGAGGGCGCGGACTGCGTGAGTTGACCGTCATCATGGAGGAGACTGCCGCATCGGGCTGTCCGATGCTGTTGCTGATGTTGTCTCCGGGAATCATCGGCATGATCGTGAACCGACACGGTACCCCGAGACAGAAAGACCGGTGGTTACCCGGAGTGGCTGATGGCAGTCTGCGCTTCTCGTTCGCGCTGACCGAACCGGATGCCGGCTCGAACTCGCACAATATCTGCACCACGGCCAGGCGCGAAGGGGATCGGTATGTCGTCAATGGACAGAAGTGTTTCATCTCGGGTGCGAACGACTGCGATGAGATGATGGTCGTGACCCGAACCGGCTCGAGTGGGGAGCAACGGGGAAGGTTCACGATCCTGATGATCGACCCGAAGAGCCCCGGACTGGCGATGCAACCGGTTCCGGCCGCTCCCCAGATACCGGAACAGCAGTTCACCGTCAATTTCGACGATGTCCACGTTCCGGTGGAACGCCGAATCGGCGACGAGGGCAACGGGCTGAGGGTGGCGTTTGACGGGATGAACCCGGAACGAATCTTGTCCTCGGCCCTGTCGTCGGGAATAGGGAGATGGGCGCTGAAAAGAGCATGCCAGTACGCTCGCACGCGCCGAGTCTGGCCGTCCGCCATCGGTGCGCACCAGGCGATAGCCCACCCACTCGCGGAAGCTAAGGTTCGGCTTGAGCAGGCGCGGCTGATGACGAACAAAGCCGCCGCTCTCTACGATGCGGGTTCGTCTGTAGGTGAGTCGGCCAACATCGCCAAATTCGCGTCAGCCGAGGCCGGGGTGTTCGCGCTCGACCGGGCCATTCAGACCCATGGCGGGAACGGAGTCGCCTCGGACTACGATCTGTCCAGCTTTTGGTTCCTCGCTCGGCTGCAACTCATCGCACCTGTCTCGCGGGAAAGTGTTCTGAACTATGTAGCAGAGCATTCATTAGATCTTCCTCGCTCGTATTGAACCTCGACGTAGGTCCACGACGTATCTGACCAACAGCTCTGTCAGGTAGAAATAAAAAGGGATACCGATGCAAAAGATGCACTTCCAGACTTATCCGGACCCGGTGACTCTCGAATCGCTACGGCTCGACCACTCACCGCGTGACGGAATGGCAGTGGTACAGATCTGTTTTTATGCCGTTCTGACCGGCGAGTCCGGTACTCGTTACAACATCATGCGGGCCTTGCCCCATCCGGGCACCGGCACTTCGATGAACTTCGGCACCTACCAGGGTACTGATGAACTGGACGAACCGGGTTCACTGCTGTTTTCGTTCCGGGAGGCGCCCGCCATCGAACAGTACTGGACGACCTACGGTGATCAGTCGGTCGTGTTCGAGGGGGACTCATTCCACTACGAGCTCGGTCTCGATGGCTACCATTGGACCGACGCCAACGGCCGGATTGATGTACAAGCGGAACGGCTGGGGCAATCTTTCAACTTCTACATTCCGCGTCAGGAGTTGTTCGAGTACCCGATCTTTTTCCGTGACCATCTCGGCAAGGTGACCGGAACCATCGACGGAGACAAAGTCGAAGGAATCTTTCACGACACTCACATGTACACGGAGCCAGGCAAGACATTCCAGGAAATCCAGTTCACGAGTCTGCTGGAAAACTTCTGGGCAGATTGGCTGGTCGAGTATTCGGACGGATCGCTCGAAGGGGGATTCGCGATGCGCGGCCACCCGGAAACCGGGTATACGATCGCGCACCATTATGTCGATGGGCGCAGTCATGCTCGTTCGGATGCCACTCTCGAGATCTCACGTTCGGAGAAAGGCACGATGCAGCAGGCTCGGATCAAACATGGGAAAGAGTTCGAGGTCGTGCTCGACCAGCACGGCTCGTTCGACTGGCCGTTGCACACCTATGGCACCGTGACGTCAGTTTCGCGCGCGGACAAAAAAGTGGTCAAGAGCTGGAACTACACTGAGAACTGGCCACGCAACTGGGGCGATCTCGAACGGTACCAAATCGCCTACGCGCAGCTGTTCGGCCGCTATCCGTCACTGCGAGGGATCTTGGAGAAGTCGACGGTCGTGGATGAGCGCCTGGAATTCAGCTGAACGACGGCCCTCGGATCGAGTCGAGTGGACAGGAAATGTGCCGCCCAGCCACTCATGGCACTGAAGCCGATGCATCGGTCGGTACCACCGAGAACACCGAACGGTGTATGCGGATGAACAGTGGAGCGGTTGACGGGTGACGGCTCCTAGCGGTGAGACGTGGTGTCTGGACGTCGATGGTTGTTGGCGTCCGTCAGTCTCATGAGAAAATTCATTCTACGGGACGCTGCTGAGGAAAGGCAGTGCGCGAGACGTTTTCGGCGCCGGTTTACGGTGCGCTCTCGGCTCTCTTCGCCTGCTTCTTCGTTGTGCCGATGGAGGCGCTTGAGATGCGCGTTGACCAGTCATATGATGCTCATGGCGGTGACAGGGCTTGATAAACGAACGATCATTACGACATCCTTGAAGACATAAGTGTGTCGTCGGAATATGAACGGCCTCGTGCGTGCTAACCTGCGAGGGTTTCGCCGACCCGAGCGACGAGATAGTGGAGCCAACGATGTCCCAGATACTGACCACTGACGTGCTGAGTCCCGACGTCTACGCGAACGGTGACCCGGAGAAAAATGGACTGCCGCTTGATGGATACGAGCGGCTTCGTCAGGATGCGCCCTGCTACCGGCACAAGCTCGATGATCCGCTGATGATCGACGAGATATGGGTGGTTTCGCGTCACGCGGACATCGTCCGGGTAGACAAGGATGCTGAACTGTTCTCCTCGATGCACGGCGTTTCGACGCGTGTCTATACGCCGGAGAATCTCGACATGGGTGGAAAGCCCGCCATGATCGGTCTTGATGGAGACCAGCACCGGCGAAATCGTGGTGTGGTGAGCAAGGCTTTCACTCCTAAAGTCGTGAAGACGTTCGAGGAACAGTTTCGCGAGATGTCGAGGCGAATCGTGCAGCGCGCTGTCGCCAAGGGATCGTTCGACTTCGTCTCCGAGATCGCGGTCGAGATGCCGCTCAATGCGATCTGTGACTTGATGGGCGTGCCTGCTCAGGATCGTCCACAGTTCTTGAAATGGGTCAATGCGTTCACCGTGACGACGGATCCCAATTATGCGCCGTCCCCGGAAGAGGCGATGATCGCACTCGGAAACATCTGGGAATACGGTCTCGACCTCGCTGATCATCGCCGTCAAGAGCCCGGCGACGACTTGATGTCGTTGATAGTGCGGGCGAAGGAAACGCTCAGCGATGACGAGATCCAGGGCTTCATCTTCTTGCTGGCCGGTGCCGGATCCGATACCACGCGCAACGCGTTCAGTCACAGCTTGCACGGTCTGATGCGTAATCCGGAACAGATGCGGTGGCTGCGTGAGCACGCCGACGACGTTCCGTCGACCGCGATCCAGGAGATCGTGCGGTGGGCGACACCAGTCATCCACTTCGCGCGCACGGTTACCAGGGACACCGAGATCGCCGGACAGCCGATCGCCGAGGGTGAGAAGGTGGCGATGCTATTCGGTTCCGGCAACTTCGACCCCTCCGTGGTCGAGGATCCGCTCCGCTTCGACCTGACCCGCGAACGCAGCGGGCATGTTTCCTTCGGGGTAGGGCCGCATTCCTGCCTTGGAAAGCACATCGCGGCGTTGGAGATCAAGATTCTCTTTGAGGAACTTCTCCAACACACCAAGGAGATCCAGCCGACGGGACCGATCGGCTATGTGCGGGACAACTTCCTGCGAGGCGTTCATACGCTCCCCGTCAAGACGACACCGGCCTGAGCGCTCGACGCTCTCGATGCCCTGCGACGGCCCCGAGCTGCCGTCGCAGGGCGCCGTCGGTGATGTGGAGATCCCGTTGCGGCAAAAGATATCCGCATTATGGGGCGTGCCCAGTAAGCATTCTTACCGTCCCCCGACGCGGTTCCCATCTCTGCGGTGCGGAACGGCCAGGTCATTCGCTGTTCGGCCCTGTGCCGCTTCGAAACCCCGGCCGTGCAGGTCAGGTCCGGGACGTTCGGGTGTGCGGGCTCAGGCGCTCGATCCGGTCGCCAGCGGAGCGATGAGCTGGAGCGCAGCTTCGGAAATGTCCTCGGCACGGTAGCGTTCCTTCGGCCGGTACCAGCGCGAGACCCAGATGCACATCCCGAGCAGGAGTCGCGCCGTGACGACAGGATCCGCCTCCGTGAGGGCACCTTCGTCCATGGATTGTCTCACGGTGTCGACCCAGAGCTTTTCGAACCGCCGACTCCAGCCGTGCCAGCGTTTGAACACCTCGGGCGGTAGATCGCCACCGCCGAAGAACACCGGCATGTACCGCCGCATGGCGATCGCCGCCTCGACCTGGAGGCACACCAGCTCGTGTAAGCGGTCCCCTGCGCGACCGGGCTTGCCGACGATCGCTTTCGCCGCGGTAGTCAGCTCGTTCGTCGCTCGTTCGAACAAGATACCGAGAAGATGTTCCTTGGTGGGAACAGTCCGATACAGGGTGGCCCGGGAGACTCCCAGCTTTTCGGCGGTAGCGCTGATCGACACGAGCTCCACGCCTCCTTCGGCGAACAGTGTAGCCACGGCGTCGGCGACCGCATCCGGGTCGATCTCGCGACGGGGTCTGCCTCGAGGGCGTCCGCTAGCTTCGCTCACTGTGCTGTCCCCACGCGTCGGTCGGCCCGTGTTGTCGAGTGTCTCACCGCGCTTTCCGTAGGCGGTATTCGAGTCGGCCTGTATCTCGGTGCGAGTCTACATGATCGGAAGGTTGCTTCTGGCGCCATCGTGTTCCAGCCCGGGCCGATTCGCGCCGGGTCACCGGACGGAATCCTCGATGGTGGCCGCCGCTCCGGAGCCCATTAGCTCGTCGATGTCGGTGACTCCCCAGTCGAGCAGGACCTGTCGTGTGTCCTTGCCAGACGGGGTGGGTGGCGAGGGGGAAGGCGGTGGCGTCGCCCCGAACCGGGGCGCCGGCGCCGGCTGGCGGACTCCATCGACGTCGATGAAGGCCTTGCGGGCGGCGAGATGTGGATGGTGCGGAGCTTCGGCGAGGCTGAGTACGGGTGCTACGCAGGCATCGGTGCCCTCGAACAGTTCGGTCCAGTCCTGCCTGGTCTTCGCGGCGAAAGCGGTCGCGATCTCCTCGCGTAGACGAGGCCACTCGGCAGGGTCGCGTCGACGTTCCTCGGCGGGGTCCAGCCCCAAAAGACTCATGAATCGCGCATAGAATTTCGGCTCGAGCGGGCCGGCGGCCATCCACTGGTGATCCGATGTCTCGTATACGTCGTACCACGGTACGCCAGAGTCGAGGAGGTTGCTTCCCCGCTCGTCACGCCAGAGTCCGGCGGAGAACATGCTGTGCATCATGGCCGTCAGTGAGCTCACCCCGTCGACGATCGCCGCATCGACGACTTGACCACGCTGGGACCGCTTTGTCTCGAAGACGGCCGCGAGCAGTCCGAATGCCAGATACAGCGACCCACCCGCGAAGTCGCCGACGAGATTCAACGGGACGGTGGGAGGTGCGCCTTGCCGTCCGATCGCGTGCAATGCGCCGGTGATGGCCAGGTAGGAGATGTCGTGGCCGGCAGTCGTGGCAAGGGGGCCCTGTTGACCCCAGCCGGTCATCCGCCCGTAGACGAGCCGGGGATTGTGCTGCCAGCAGTCCTCGGGCCCGACGCCGAGACGTTCGGCGACGCCGGGACGATAGCCCTCGATGAGAACATCGGCGTGTTCGACGAGCTCCAACAAGGCTCGTCTGCCGCCGGGCGTTCGAAGGTTCAGGCAGATACAGCGGCGATTGCGGCGCAGGACATCCTCGCTATCGGGCACCGTACCGGCAGAACCTTCCGGACGGTCCACGAGAACGACCTCGGCGCCGAGGTCGGCGAGCAGCATCGCGGCGAACGGTGCCGGTCCGATCCCCGACAATTCGATGACACGCAGGCCGGCAAGTGGCCCCGAGGGGGCAGCCGTGGTCTCCGGTCTTGCCATCATCACCTTCCTCTTGACGATCATGTCGAACGATCCTTCACCGAACTATGCCAGTGGTACGGATATTCTGAAGTGGTGTTTTATGCCGTTGGAGCTTATATATGTTAACGACCTTTGACCAGAGCGAATCTAGACAGTATCTTTGAGACGCGGCAAGTCAAAAATATGTGGAGCGGTTCTCAGGGGCCCGGTTTCCGCGATGTCGATCTACCAGGAGTGCCAAGTGACGCGAAATGCGGTCATCGTCGACGGCGTTCGATCCCCTATGGCGAAGGGAAAAGCAGCCAAGGACGGGAAACCGGGTGGCGCGCTTTCCTTGCTGCATCCGGTCGAACTGCTCGGTCAGGTGTACCGGCAGTTGGTCGACAGGAGCGGCATTGACCCCGGCGCGGTCGAGGATGTGATCGCGGGCTGCGTGAGCCAGGTCGGCGAGCAGTCTGGTCCGGTCGGCAGGTGGGCGTGGCTGGCCGCGGGACTCCCTGAGCACGTCCCCTCGACTACCGTGCATCGCGCGTGCGGTTCGAGCCAGCAAGCCGCGGATTTCGCGGCGCAGGGCGTGATCGCTGGCGCGTACGACATCGTCGTGGCCTCGGGCGTCGAGTCGATGAGCCGCATCCCCATGCTGAGCGCTCGTATCGGTCAGGATCCATTCGGAGACTCGGTCGCCGAGCGCTACTCGCCGGGACTCGTGCCGCAGGGTGTCTCGGCGGAGATCGTCGCGTGGCGGTACGGGCTCAGCCGCTACGCGCTCGACGACTACGCGGCACGATCGCATGCGCGCGCCGCGGCCACGGATTTCTCCGCCGAGACCGTGCCGATCAGCACAGGGGAGGCAGTGGTCACCGAAGACGAGACGATCCGGCCGGGAACGACGGTGGAGAAGCTCGGCGCGCTCCGATCGCCGTTCGAGACCGAGGAGATGCGGGCGCGCTTTCCCGAGCTCGGTTGGCACATCACCGCCGGTAACTCCTCACAGCTGACGGATGGCGCCAGTGCGGTGCTGATCATGGCTGAAGACACCGCAGAAAGGCTCGGCTTGCGCCCGCGTGCGCGGTTCCATTCGTTCGCTGTAGCCGCCGACGACCCGATCACCATGTTGACCGGGCCGATCCCGGCCACGGAGAAGGCGTTGGGCCGGGCGAAGCTTTCGATCGAGGAAATCGACCACTACGAGGTCAACGAGGCTTTCGCGTCCGTTCCGCTGGCCTGGTCGTCGCATTTCGGGGTCGACGTCAAGAAAGTCAACCCATGTGGTGGCGCGATCGCTTTGGGACACCCGCTCGGGGCATCGGGCACGCGGCTGATGACGACCATGCTCAACGCAATGGAAAGCAGCGGCGCCCGATACGGCTTGCAGACCATGTGCGAGGCGGGCGGCATGGCCAACGCCACCATCATCGAACGGATATGAGAAACCTGGAAGGGACTATTCCTCGTGCGGACCACAGGCATCAGCGCGGTCGTCACCGGCGGCGCGTCAGGGCTCGGCCTGGCTACAGTTCAACGACTGCTCGACGCGGGAGCCGGCCAGGTCGTCATCGCCGACCTGGCCGGCTCGGAGGGTGAAGCGGTCGCCGCGCGGCTCGGCGATCGTGCGGTCTTCGTGGCGACCGACGTGCGGGACACCGAGAAGATGGAGGCCGTGTTCGACGCCGCCGAGGAGTCCGCTCCACTGCGTGTGCTCGTGCACTGTGCCGGACGGGGCGGGGCAGTGCGGCTCGTCGGCAAGGACGGATCACCGGGATCACTGGATCTCTACTCCGAGATCGTCGGCGTGAATCTCATCGGCACCTTCAACGTGCTGCGCCTCGCCGCGGCGAGGATGGCCCGTAATGAACCTCTCGACGGTGACCGTGGTGTCTGTGTGCTGACCGCCTCCGTGGCCGCGTTCGAGGGGCAGATCGGCCAGATCCCCTACGCTTCGGCGAAAGCGGGGGTCAACGGGATGACGATCGTGGCGGCCAGGGACCTTGCTGGCAAGAACATCCGCGTGTGCACCATCGCTCCTGGCACGTTCGATACGCCGCTACTGGCTCGCCTCTCCGAGGACGTGCGTACCTCTCTTGCGGCGACGGTGCCCCACCCGAGTCGGCTTGGTGACGCCGACGAATACGCGCAGCTCGCCATGAGCATCGTCGACAACGGCATGCTCAACGGGGAGACGATACGACTCGACGGGGCGATCAGGATGGCCCCACGATGAGCGAACCGGTCATCGTCGACGTAGCCGAGGGCATCGCCACCATCACGTTGAACCGGCCGCAGGTGCGCAATGCGATCGACCTGCCCACCGCCGAGGCCATCTCGGACGCACTCGACGAGCTGGATTCCCGCAGTGATGTCAGGGCCGGTCTGCTCACGGCCGTGGGCGAGGTGTTCAGCGCCGGCATGGACCTGAAGGCGCTCAATGCGACCGGAAAGCGTCCCATCACCAGTACGCGTGGAGCGTTCGGTATCGCCGAGCGCCCTCCGGAGAAGCCTTTGGTCGCCGCGGTTGAAGGCAAGGCGTTCGGGGGTGGATTCGAACTCATACTGGCTTGCGATCTGATTGTCTGCGCCGAGGGCGTCCAGTTCGCGCTCCCCGAGGTGCGGAGGGGGATGGTGGCTACCGCAGGCGGAGCGTTCCGGTTGCCCCGCAGGATTCCCCGGTCCATCGCGATGGAGTTACTCCTGACCGGCAATCCGATCGATGCCGCTCGTGCGGCCGAACTCGGGCTGGTGAACCATGTCGTGACGCCAGGACTAGCCGTTCGAGAAGCGCGACGGCTCGCTGCGGTGATCGCTGGCAACGCTCCGCTGGCGGTCCGGACAGCCAAACGCGTGCTCGAGGAGTCCGCCGGCTGGCCGAGCGACGAGGCTTTCAGCCGGCAAGCCCCGTACGCCGAGCGAATTCGTTCCTCGGCGGATGCCGCCGAAGGGGCCCGCGCCTTCGCCGAAAAGCGAGAACCGGTCTGGACCGATGCCTGATCACGGTAGGGAGGGAAATCCGATGGATGAGGACGAGTTCGTGGTCTTCAGGGAGAGCCTTCGGTCTTTCGTCGGGCGGGAAGTGCTTCCGCACGCCGATAGCATCGCTGCCTCCGGTTCGGTGCCCGCGGATGTTTTCGGTGTGGCGGGGGAGAACGGCTACCTGGGTATCTGCGCGCCGGAGGAATACGGCGGTTCGGGGATATCGGATATCGCGCATTCGCTGGTGGTGGCCGAGGAACTGGCGGAAGCGGGGCAGACAGGGCTCGCGCTCGCGTTCGCCGCGCATGGTTCGGTTGCCGTCCCGTACCTGGCGAATCATGGCAGCCACACGTTACGCGAGCGGTGGCTTCCACCGATGGTCACGGGGACAGTACTGGCGGCATTCGCCGGGGATGGCGCGGAGGGCATCAGGCTGAGCAGCGCGGGGACCGGCGTGCGGATTGACGGTACCCTCGAGTCAGTGGTGAGTGCCACGAGATCGGGGCTGTTGTTCGTTCCCGTCGGGATCGACGAGGGCGCGGCCCGTGTCGTAGCCATACCCAGGGAAACGGCTGGAGTCCGGTCGATCGCGATCAAGGACTCGCTGGCAGTTCCCGGGGCCGATATGGGCACTATCGAACTGGACGGTGTCTTCGTCGAGTCCGAGGCCGTACAAGCGGTGTCCACCGCGACGCTGGCCAGCCTGCGGGCCGATGATCAGCTCGCTCTGGCGCACATCGCGGTGGCGGGAGCACGTGCGGCCCTGGCTACGACGCTCAACTACGTCCGCGAGCGGTCTGTGTTCTCCAGGCCGCTCGCGGATTTCCAGAACACCCGGTATGCCCTCGCCGAGATCAGCGCGGAACTGCTTGTCACCAGCGCCTATCTGCGGACCTGCGCGGTCGACCGGGCAGAGAACCGGCTTAGCGTCCACCAGGCCGAGGCGGCGCGGCTCCGCTGTGCCGACCTTTTCGCTCTGGCCAGTGATCAGGGGCTTCAGCTGCACGGTGGTTACGGCTACATGCGGGAGTACTCGATCGCGGCGGCCTTCGCCGATGCGCGTTATCTCCGGTTGCACGGCGGTGGTACCCGCGCGGCAAAAGAAGCGCTGGCCGCGAACCTTGGCCTGTGATGCGTCTGGCCGCGATGGCGCGGGCAGAAAGGACTTCCCAATCAGGATGTCAAGCCACCGCAGTGACGGGAGGTGAAGCGTGGTAGCACTTCCCGTCACGGATCATCGCCCACAGAACGTTGAGTCTGCGGCGTGCCAGCGCGAGCAGTGCTTGCTTGTGCCCCTTACCTTCATGTCGTTTGCGCTGGTAATATGCCTTCGACGCCGCGCAGCATTGCAGGCTGACCATGGACGACAGATACATACTGCGCAGCAGTCCCCGGTGATATCGCCTGGGGCGGTGCAGGTTGCCGCTGACGCGGCCGGAGTCGCGGGGCCTGGGCGCCAGGCCGGCGAAACCGGCCAAGCGATCGACGCTGTCGAAGGTAGTCATGTCACCGCCGGTGGCGGCCAGGAACTCCGCAGCCAGGTTGGTACCCATGCCGGGCAAGCTGCGGATCACTTCAGCGTGTGGATGCTGACGAAACCGTGCCTCGATGAGGGAATCAAGTTCGGCGATCTCTTCATCAAGATTCATCACCCCCTTCGCGAGGCGCGCCACCATCGTGGCCGCCAACCTCTGGCCGGGCAGCGTTGTGTGCTGAGCCTGGGCAGCCTCCACCGCCACTTTGGCCAGGGCAGCGGCTCCCCGGACTTTGCGGGTACGCAGCCAGCTCTCGATGCGATTGGCGCCAGCACGGCGGATCGCGCCGGGGGTCTGGAATCCGGTCAGCAACAGCACCGGTCCCTTACGCGTCAGCTCCACCGCACGTTCCAAGGCGGGGAAGATCTCCAGCAACTGGGCGCGCAGACGGTTGATCTGCCGGGTGCGGTCGAAGACCACGTCCAGGCGACGGGTGGTCAAGGTGCGCAGGTCCACGGCGATCTCGTCGCCTGGTCGCAGCAGGCCAATGTCCCGACGAACACGGGCCTGGTCAGCGATGACAAAAGCATCATGCCCACAATCGGTCTTGCCCTCACCCCGGTAGGTGCCCGAGGCCCGGTACACAGCCAAGCCGGTGAGGTAGGCAACCGGCTGGCCGTGGTTGAGCAGCAGCCCGATCAGCAACGCCGCGCCACCGTGGTTGAGATCCACCGTCCACAACACGTCCTGCGACAGAGCCTCGACGTCACCGATCAGCTCCAGCAATGCCTTCTCATCGTTGAGAATGCGACGGGACAGCAACCGCTGACCGTCCGCGTTGATCACCACGCAGTGATGGTGGGTCTTGCCGATATCCACTCCAGCCCACAGTTCGGGCACGGTCACCTCCGCCAACTCGCTGTCACATGTGATCCCGCAGACGACCTCGCCGACGTTGTCCTACAGCAGCGATCACATCGCGTATCCCAATTGGCGGTCGAGTCGTCACGGGGCTCCGGGCGGCCAAGTCCTTTAAGCCATCGAACGGCTCAGCAATGACAGCCATACCCGCAGCCCCCGGGCCCTCCGATCCTACGAATGACCAGATCAAACCCGCGCTTGAAGGGTTGGACAAGGTATGACGACGATCGCCGGACTCGTACGCTCGAACGCGCGGCGAGTTCCCGAGCGCGAGGCACTCGTTTTCGGTCCGGGACGGTTGAGCTGGCGAGAACTCGATCTTCGGGTCGACGCGGCAGCGGCCGTGCTTGCCGAACACGGTCTCAGACACGGGGACCGATGTGGGCTCATGGCAGCGAACAGCGACGAGTACCTCGTCGCCGCGTATGCTGTGCTGCGACTCGGTGCCGTGCTCGTACCGGTCAACACACGGCTGGCGGTGCCGGAGATCGCTTTCATCGTGAACGACTGCGGGGCGCGGCTGCTCGTGCACGATTCCGGCTCGCGGGAGAAAGCGTTCGCCGCGATGGGAGAGCTGTCGGCCGCGGCGATCGGGCTCGGTGAACTGCGCTCCTGCCGCCGTGCACGAGCCGCCGAGCTGGGCGAGGACGTACGGGAATCCGATGACGCCCTTATTCTCTACACCTCGGGTACGACCGGCAAGCCCAAAGGTGTGCTGCTCGACCACCACCGGGCGATCTGGGCCGGTTTGGCGCAGCTACCGCTCGGTGGGCTGAGCGAGCTGGACCGGTATCTGCACCTGACACCGCTGTATCACGGCTCGGGCATCACCATGTCCACTGCGATGCTGCTTGTCGGCGGGACCCAGATCGTGCACGAGCGTTTCGAGGCGGGACAGGCATTGCGGACGCTGGAAAGCGAACGTGTCACTGTCCTGCTCGGGGTCCCGACCATGTACCAGCTGATGCTCGAACACGCGGACGTGTCGAGACGGGATCTCGGCGCGTGGCGGATCGCGTTTTTCGGTGCGGCTCCGATGCCCGCGTCGGCCGTGCGGCGCTTGTTGAGTGTCCTGCCTCGGGTCAAGCTGATCCAGCAGGCCGGGCAGACAGAAGCCGGGCCCGCCGGCATCTACGCTACCGCGGATCAGGTGCACGCAAGGCCCGATGCGACGGGGGTGCAGGCGTTTCCTTACTTCGAAGCCAGGATCGTCGACGAGCACGATCAGGATATCGGGCCCGGTGCGGTCGGCGAGCTGATCCTGCGGGGTGAGAGCGTGATGAAGGGCTACTGGGGCCTGCCGGAAGCGAGCGCTACGGCACTGCGTGGGGGTTGGCTGCGGACCGGGGACCTTGTCCGCGTGGACGTCGACGGGTATCTGACGATCGTCGACCGGCTCAAAGACGTCATCATCACAGGAGGGCGGAACGTGTACTCGGTCGAAGTGGAGAACGCCATCGCCGCGCATCCGGATGTTCTCGACTGCGCGGTTCTTGGTCAACCCCATCGGGAATACGGGGAGACCGTGGTGGCGGTGGTAGCGGTTCGCGGGGATGCGGGGCTGACGCTGGACCGGATCCGGTCGCACTGCGCGGAGCTGATCGCCGATTACAAGCTACCGCGTGAGCTCATCCTGGCCGAGATTCCGCGTAACGCGGCCGGAAAAGTCGTCAAACATGAGTTGCGTGCCCTGCTCGGTACCGAGTAACGATCCGCGGATCCGGGCCCTGGCTCGTCGTCGAGAGGATGGTCGGGATACGCAGCGCGCGGCGTGACACCTCGATCCGCATCACAGGCCGAGTGATTGACTGATGATGATCTTCATGACTTCGTCGGAGCCACCGTAGATGCGGCTGACGCGTCCGTCGAGGACGGCCTGCCCTACTGGATCGCTACTCCGGTAGGCGCGCGGGCCGAGCACCTGTAAGCATCGCTGCGTGACTCGTCCTTGTAGCTGGGTGCAGTACAGCTTCACCATGGCCGCGTCAGCCGGGGTGAGCGTGCCGGCCTCGTGCTCGAGCAGACCGTGGTCGGCGAGTGCTTGCCCGGCCGCCACTTCGGTGGCGCAGGAGGCGAGCTCGAACTTCGTGTGCTGTTCCCGCCGTGTGTCGCCGACGGCGTGGACCGCGTGGTCGAGAACCGCAGCCGCCGAGGCCTGTGAGTTCACGGCGATCGACAGGCGCTCCTGGGCGAGATTGGCTGTGAGGTAAGTGAAGCCGTTGTTCTCCTCGCCCAACCGGTTCGCTACCGGCACCCGCATATCGGTGAATGAGAGCTCCGCCAGATCTTGTGCTTTGAGTCCGAGTTTGTCCAGACGCCTGCCCCGCTGAAATCCTGGAGTATCCGATTCGACGACAAGCAGACTGATGCCATTTTTCCCCGCCTGTGGATCGGTCTTGACCGCCAGGATGATGAGATCGGCAGCGGCGCCGTTGGAGATGAATGTCTTCGCTCCGTTGACAACATAGTGGTCTCCGACGCGAACCGCACGGGTTGACATCGCTTTCAAATCCGACCCCGCCCCGGGTTCCGAAAGCGCCAGCGCGGGCACCGCCGTCCCGGAGGTCAGTTCCGGGATCCAGCGCGCTTGTTGGGCATGGTCGGCGTAGCGGTGGAAATACGGCATACAGATGTCGGTGTGTACGCGCAGGCCGCCAAGCGCGAGGAACGCGCGCTGGATCTCCTCGGTGATTACCGCGCTGTGCAGGAAGCTCGATCCGGGGAGACCGCCGTGCTCAGGCGGCGCACCGATACCGAGAATGCCCAGCTCACCGGCACGGTGCCAAAAGCGCCTGCTCGGCTTGCCTTCTTCCTGCCAACTGGGGTACTCCGGGACGATCTCGTCCAGTACGAACTCGCGAACGAGCAGGCGGAATTGTTCGTGCTGCTCGCCGAAGACGGTACGGCGCATCCTCTTCCGATCGCTTGTGCGGTTTCGACTGGTCGACGTCCGTCAGGGAAACGAACACCGTGGACGGGTCCGAATCATGATCGACGGAACTCGCGCAGCTTAGCAAACCGTGGACTTTGCGTAAACGATCGTTGACCTACTACGTGGGCGACCTCAATGCGGTCGAGCCCTCGAGGAGCGGTAGCGTCTGGCCTATCGTGACTGTTCAGCGACGAATGGCAGCGAACGCGTCGAACGATACTGTCTAGCAGAGTGAACGATAGCTCATCGTGAACTTGACGGCCCAGGCCCGCCATGCGATTATGAGACGCAACGACTCATAAAGTGTCCGATCGCCGTTCGCGCAGGGGTGCGCGGATGGGTACGCCGCGAACGGGTCTTACTGGTACCCGGCGTTCGGGCCTGATACCGATGTCGGCTCTGGTGAGCGCCGGGTGTGCTGAGTTCGAAGGGATCGAGTGCGATGTCCGATATGGTTTCCGCCGATAGCGGAAACACACGCGCGCAAGGCAGCGAGGACCGGTTGCGCGCGGCGCTTGACGAGGCGAATATCCCCACCCTTGTCATGGTGCTGGCACACCTGACTGGCGAGGATAAGTGGCTGTCCGAACCATATTGCCCCAAGCGTGGCAAGCCACTGGACGACAACGACTCCGGCGAACTTCCCGAGAATATCCAGCAAGAGATAAGAGATGCCGTACTCAAAGCGGTTACGGCATACCGCCAGGGAGCGGTATCGCCCGCGCAGCTCGCTCCTGAACGCGTTGCAGAGATGCTCGAGACTGCCATCGTGGAGGAGGTTCCGTCCGAGTACGGGCCGCTCCTGTCGGAAGAGCTGGGGCTCGTGGGCCGCGATGTCGATATGCCGAAGACCACCCCGGGAACGGGATTCCGCGTACTGGTCATCGGCGCGGGCATCTCGGGTCTGTGCACAGCCATCAAACTCCAACAGGCCGGAATCGACTACCTTGTCGTGGAGAAAAACGCATCGGTCGGCGGGACATGGCTGGAAAACACCTATCCCGGCTGTGGTGTCGACACCCCCAGTCACCTGTACTGTTTCTCGTTCGCCCAAAACCCCCGATGGCCCCGCTACTTCGCGAAACGTGACCACGTCTACGAGTACTTGGAGCGCCTCGCCGACGAATACACAGTCCGAGACAACATTCGCTTCAACACGGAAGTCGTGAGCGCCGAATACGACGAGGGAAACCAGAGTTGGCGGATCCTGACGCGTGATACGGACGGAACAGAGGAACTCATCGAACCCTCGGCGCTGGTGACAGCAGTAGGGATGGTCAATCGCCCATTCATTCCCGATCTACCGGGACTCTCTGACTTTTCCGGACCTGCCATGCACACGGCTCAATGGCGCGATGACGTCGATGTCACGGGCAAGCGTGTCGCGGTTATCGGCAATGGTGCGAGCGCGATGCAGTTGGTCCCTTCGATCGCGGAAGCGGCCGAAAGCGTCACCGTTTTCCAGCGCTCAAACCACTGGGCCATTCCGCATCCCAACTATCACAGGGAAGTACCAGAGAACGTGCGTCTTGTCATGGAGGAGGTGCCGTTCTACGCTGCCTGGTACCGGCTTCGGCTGCTGTGGAATTTCAGTGACCGCCTGCACCCGCAGCTGCAGATCGATCCCGAATGGCCGCATCCCGAGCGTTCGATCAACGCCGCGAACGAAAGCCATCGGCGTTTTCTCACCGGCTACATCGAGTCCGAATTGGCGGGCAGGACCGACCTCATCGAGGCCTGCACCCCGAACTACCCGCCTTACGGTAAGCGGCCACTCATCGACAATGGCTGGTATCGGACGCTACGGCGCGAGGACGTACGTCTCGTGACCGAAGCGGTCAGTGAAGTTCGGGCCGGGTCCGTCATCGCAGAGTCCGGTGAAGAGTTCGACGCCGATGTCGTCGTCTTCGCGACCGGGTTCAAGACCCTGCAATTCCTGTGGCCGATGCAAATACGTGGCCGGTCCGGCCGGGCTCTGCGCGAGATGTGGGGGGAAGATGACGCGCGCGCCTACTTGGGGATAACGGTTCCGGACTTTCCGAATTTATTCATCATCAACGGACCGAATACAAACGCCGGTCATGGTGGAAGCGCGGTGATATCGACCGAATTCCAGGTTCGATACGTGATGGACCTGCTTTCCCGGATGTTCGAACACGGTGTCTCTTCCGCAGAAGTTCGTTCGGATGTCTTCTGGGATTACAACAAGGAACTCGACGATGCCCTTTCGCGCTCTATCTGGGTGCATCCGGGAATGCGGACTTATTATCGAAATGATGCAGGTCGAGTCGTTGTGAGCAGCCCATGGAAGTATATCGACTACTGGGAACGTACCCGTCACGCCGATTTGGGCGATTACATTCTAGAACACTAATCCGGCTCCGGGACCAGAGGTCGGCATTCGATGGATGAGAGTTGAGCTAATTGAAGAAACCCAGTCGGGTGTTCCACGCCGGGCGAGCAACGAAAGACGAGGAGATTCGTGATGAGCGGTGACAACGGAGAAGTAGTGGGTGACTTTTACCGCGCCTTGTCCGACAGAAACTCGTACATGCTCGAGGGGATCGTTCGTGAGCGATTCACGGAACAAGTACGGCTGGTGTATCCAGATTCGCTTCCCCACGGAGGAACGATCAGCGGCTCGGCCCGCCTGGCGAAGATCTTCTCACGTATGGTGTCGGCGGATGCGCCGGCGGGGGCTGTGAACATTCGGTTGACCGACCTGATCGACGGAGGCGATCGAGTGGTCGCCCATATCGATTTCGAGTGGCGGGTCCCCGGTACCGCGGACGGCCTGCCGATGTCCGCGCTCGAACTCTGGACGTTCCAAGACGGTCTGGTCCAAGAGATCCGCGCCTTCTACTGGGATACCACCGCGGTCGCGAGGCATGGTATGGGTACCTCCTCGTGAGTACCGTGCCTGATCGGCCGTGGGCAACCCGACTGTCTCATCGCTGAATACGAGGAGAAGACCGTGTTCGAGCTTACCGAAGAACGACGTGACCTCAGTGACCTCGCCGCTCGGGTGGCTGCCGATCGCTTCGCATCGAAGGCCAGGCAGTGGGACGAGAACCGTACATTCTTTCCCGTGGAAGAGCGCCGTAAACTCGGCGAACTCGGCTTGCTGGGGCTGACCTTACCGGAGGAATACGGGGGTGGTGGCCGACCGCTGCTCGATGCCCTGCTCGTCATCGAGGAACTGGCTAAGGTAAATCCGCTTTCCGGTTGGCCTGTGTTCGAGGCTTCGGCCGGGCCGGCTAGGGTCATTCATCTGTTCGGCACCGAGGAACAGCGCGGCCGAATCCTTCCGGCTGTCGCGAGCGGTGACATCACCATCGCGGTGTCGATCTCGGAACCTGATGCGGGTTCGGCTGCCACCGACGTGGCGACCAGCGCGTGCGTAGAAGGCGACGAGGTGGTCATCAATGGGACGAAGCGCTGGTGTTCGGGAGCGGGCCATGCGGAGAAATACCTGGTGTACGTCCGTTTCGGGACAGATGCAGGCGCCGCGGGAATGGGCGCCGTGCTGGTGGATAAGGAAGCGGCCGGTCTGACGTTCGGTCCGCAAGAACATCTCATGGGACACCGAGGAGTCGGATCCGCCGACATGTTCTTCGACAATGTCCGTGTGCCTGTGCGCGACATCATCGTTGACAAGGGTGGATTCCGAAAACTTTTCACTGCTTTTTCCATAGAACGCCTCGGGAATTCGACGATGTCACTCGCTATCGGTCAGGCGAGTCTGGACAGGACAGCCCAGTATGTCCAAGAGCGCCGGCAGTTCGGTAAGGAGATCGCTGAATTCCAGCTGGTGCAGGCCGGCCTTGCCGATATGGTGATGCAGGTGCGCGCAGCTCGCATGCTTGTCTATCAGGCGGCAGCGAGCGCGGGCACCGGAGCGCCGTCTGCGCTGGATGCTTCGGTGGCGAAGTGCTTCGCGAATGAGATGGCGAAGCAAGTCTCGGACATGGCGATGCAGCTACACGGTGGATACGGCTACTCGGCGGAATATGAGGTCGAGCGGCTGCACCGGGATGCTCACGGCTGGGCGCTGGCGGGCGGAACGCCGGCGATCCAACGGTCCCGTATCACCGCCGAGTACCTTGGGCGGCGTTTCAACCAGCGCGGATAGAATTCATACGGATCCCGCCATAGCGGCGGAATCTCAATATCCTGTCCGGCGCAGACAGTCTTTTTGACGAGAAAGAAGTTCGCTATCACGGTGGGCCAGCCACGTGCGGCAGAGTCCGCTCTGCGCCTTGCTCGTGCTGACGAGCTGTCGACTGGATCCGATAGGTGCGCGGACACCAGGAGGATCAGCGAGACCTGATTGCGTATTGCGTGGGCGGTGAGCTCGCGACCGTTGTGGGACGGTGCGCTTTCGAACTCATCCAGAGAGCTCGAGTCGAGAAGAGATCGTGGATGCAAAATCGTGAGCAGGTTGCTGTTGAGTGCACTTCTGTGTTACGGTATACGGGGATACCGGTCATTCACCGTCTGTAGTGTATTGGTTAGTAAATCATTGATTCGGTTTTTCTCGGAATGGAGACAGAGAGGTGTCCGTCCGTGTGTAAAATCAAGCTTTATCACCTTTTTCGCCTCGGCATTTTATTGATAATTATTAGCGTGTTCGGCTCGATTTCGGCTGCCGCTGCTGAGTCATCTCCGTTTACGTTCTACAATTCACGCACCCCGTTGTCCGGGCCATGCAACCTGGTCGACGGTCCAGACGGAGCTTCGTGGGTGGCCGAAGTTCTCGCGCACAAGATTGCGAGAGTCGATCCCAAAACCGGTAAACTCGAAGAATTCGATATACCGACCTCGCTCGAGGTCGCACCACATCTTCGACTGCCATTGCCGCAGCCGATCTCGTTCCTGTGTGGAATCAACAACGGACCAGACGGCCGTGTCTGGTTCACCAACGCGGTCAGCAATCAGATCGGGCGTATCGACCCCAGGACGAAGAAGGTCGAGACTTGGCGCGTACCGACTCGAGCGTCGATGGTTGAGGACATCTTCCCGGGGCCGGATCACGCGATGTACTTCGCCGAGCCGGCGAGCAACAAAATCGGCCGGTTCGACCTGTCGACCGGTAAGATCACCGAATACAGCGTGCCGACGATCGCTGCGTCCCCGATCGGCGTTTTCGCTGCATCCGATGGTGGGATTTGGTTCCCGGAATTCACCGGGAACAAGATCGGCCGCTTGGACGTCAAGACGAAGAAGGTGTCCGAGTTCACCTTGCCGACCCCGCTGGCCACTCCTTTCGTACTGCGAGCGGAGTCACATGGCAGTCTGTGGTTCACTGAGTTCACCGGGAACAAGATCGGCCAGATCGATCTCGCGACGAAGAAGATCACCGAACACACCGTACCCACGCCGCTGTCCGGTCCAGTATCGGTGACAAAATCGCCAGATGGAAACATCTACTTCGACGAAGGGCTTGCCAACAAGATCGGAGAACTCGATCCGTCCAATGGCAAGATCAGCGAGACAGCGATCCCGACGATACCGGGTGCTTTCCCCGAGGAGATACGATTCGGCCCTGGAAATGCCGTGTGGTTCACCGAACTGGTGACGAACCGCATCGGTCGGCTGGACCTTTCTTGAACCGAGGTGCAATTCGGTCGCCGCAACGCGGATCGGGGATACCGCGAACCGGGTTTTCCGTGGCGGTGGTTCCGGGGAAACAACACGCACTTGCGGGACTGAGGTGACCGTAAAGCCGGCCAAGATCAGCTGGTCCCGTGAGCGCGAAGAGTAGGTCTTCCGCGGAAGGGCGCGGGTATTCAACGCCCTTACGCGAGGCCAGATGATTGGAAACGGTTGGTCACACCACTGGATGGAATCAGAATCGTGGAGCTGGGCGCCATTGGTCCGGTGACACACGCCATGATGATCATGGCGGACCTTGGTGCGGACGTCGTGCGCGTAGGCCGCCCGGCTGGTGACGCTCCCTTTGCCGACATCGAGGACATGACCATGCGGGGACGCAGACAGTTCGAAGCGGACCTCAAGTCCGCGGAAGGACGCAGATCCGTATTGGAATTGGTTTCGCACGCGGACGTGCTGGTGGAAGGAAATCGCCCTGGAATCTGCGAGAAGCTCGGCGTCGGACCGGAAGATTGTGCTCGGGTCAATCCTTCGCTGATCTATGCGCGGATGACCGGCTGGGGACAGACCGGACCGCTCGCCGAACGAGCCGGTCACGACATCAATTACCTGTCGGTGACCGGAGCCCTCGATGCGATCGGGCATCCAGGAGGGCCTCCGGTCGTTCCGCTGAACTTGGTCGGCGACTTCGGCGGTGGCTCGATGTTTCTCGTGACAGGTATCCTCTCGGCATTGCTGGAGAGGTATCGGACGGGCCAGGGAACGGTGTTGGATGTCGCGATGGTGGACGGGATCACGGCGCTCGAGCAGCCGGTTCTGTCGATGTTGGAGACAGGTGGTTGGCGCGAAGCCCGTGGTTCCAATCTGATCGACGGAGGTGCCCCGTTCTATGGCGTATACGAATGTGCGGACGGCCGGTATGTCGCGGTCGGGGCCTTAGAACCGCAGTTTTTTGCCGAGCTGATCCGTGGACTGGGGCTAGACGACGGGTGGCTGCCGGTACAGGCGGATCGGACACGATGGCCGGTTTTGCGTGAACTGCTCGCTGACGTGTTCAAGTCGCGGAGCCGTGACGAATGGGCCCGACTTTTCCAGGGCACCGACGCGTGCGTGACTCCGGTGCTCTCGTTCTCGGAGGCTCGGAGCCATCCGCATCTCGCGAGTCGTGGAACCGTACGTACAGGAGACTCGGGTATGCCAGTTGCAGCACCGGCGCCGAGACGCTCGGGCGAGCAGCCAGACCCGTTGCCTTCGGCGTTGCAGCGCGTCGAATACGGCGCGATTCTCGCCGAGTGGCGAGAAAAGGAGTCGTAATGGGACCAGAAGGGGACGTTCTCCCGCTGAAGGTCCAGCTTGTACAGCGACGGTGTAGCTCATAAACTCGAATCGCCGATACATGCCAGCCTCGAGGCCACCGTTGTCCGGGGCGTGCGCAAGGAGCAGTGCGAAATGGATTCCTCAACCACCCTGATCTCCGGTCCGGACCTGGAAGGCCCTCCATTGGAGGCGGAGACCGTCCCTGAGGCCTTTCAGCGGATTGTGCGACAGCGACCGGATCGCCTCGCGCTGCGGAACATAGACGGCTCAGTAGCCCTGACATGGCGCGAGCTCGCCGCACGGGTCGAGAAAGTGGCCGCGGGGTTGGCGGCGCACGGCCTCGAACACGGTGACGCACTTGCACTTGTGCTTCCGAACAGTATCGAGTGCCATATCGTCGACTACGCCGCGGCTCATATCGGGGCGGTCCCGTTCGCGGTCTTCAACAGTTCTCCTGCTGTGCAGATCGCGCATCAGCTGCGGAACTCCGATGCGAAAATCGTGTTCACCAACCAGGAGTTCAGGCAGAAGGTGCTGGAAGCCGTCGACAGTCAAGACGTAACCGTGCGGCGAGTGGTCGTTGTCGATGGAGAGGCAGATGAGCGGACTTGTCATGTGGCGGATATCGAGGGCTCGGGTGCGGCCGAATTCGATTTCGAATCAGCGTGGAGGTCGATCAAGCCGGATGATCTCGCGACGTTGATCTATACTTCCGGGACCACGGGACCGCCGAAGGGAGCGGAGTGGTCCCATCGTGGCGTCATGTGCAACCAGCGGTCATTGGCGGCGGGACTTCCGATCCCACGGGAAAGCTTGGTCTCGTTCCTTCCGCTGGCCCACGCCGGTGGGCGAGTCACGGTGCACTACATGGCGTTGATGCACGGTGCGACGATCACCGAGTGTCCCGATATGGCATTGCTCCCGCGGGCGCTGGCTGCCGCACACCCCGATGCGTTCTTTTCGGTGCCTCGGTTGTGGGAGAAGCTGCGGGTTGCCGTGGAGGGGCTGGTCGAGGCCGAGAGCGATCCGCAGCTCCAGGAGCGGATGCGCCGCGTCATCGACCGGGGCATGCGATGGGCCCGCGCCTGTGAGCGCGGGTCGGGAGTGTCGGAGCAGGACGTCGCGAAGATGGCCGCTGAGCATCAAGAGGATCTGCATCTGCTCCGTCCGCTCCTCGGGCGAGTAGGGCTCGACAACGTGGTCTCCGCCTTCGTGGGTGGCGCACCGGCTGGACGCGAGCTGTCCTTGTTCTTCCGGGCGGTCGGTATCCCGATGCTCGATGCCTACGGTTCAACGGAAGCCTCGCTGGTTCTTTTCAATCAGATCGACAACTTCAAGACGGCAACGGTCGGCCGTCCGCTTCCTGGCGTGGAGGCACGAGTCGCGCAGGACGGCGAGCTGCTGCTCAGGAGTGACTCGACTTTCCTCGGCTACCGCAAGCAGGAGGACGCGGCACGAGAGGTCCTGGAACCGGACGGATGGCTGCATACCGGTGATATTGCGGCCATCGACGAGGACGGTTTCGTCAGCATCGTGGATCGTAAAAAGGAGATCATCATCAATTCCGCCGGCAAGAACATGTCGCCGGCCACGATCGAGTCGGCGGTCAAGGACCAGTCCTCGCTGATCGACCAAGTCGTCGCGATCGGTGATGGTCGGCGATACGTCACGGCACTCATCACCGTTGATCCTGAGGCGGCTGCGACCGAGGCATACAGGCTGGGGCTGGAGGGTAAGGCGTACGAGGAGGTGGTCGCTTCACCGAGGATGTGCGCTGAAGTCTCGGAGGCGGTGCAACGGGCGAACGAGACGCTGAACAGGAACGAACAGATCAAGGATTTCGTGCTGATCCGTTCGGTGTGGTCTCCAGGCGGGGACGAGCTGACACCGACCGGCAAGATCCGGCGCCGGGAGGTGCAGTCGAAGTACGCCGAACAGATCAAGAATCTCTACGCGTGAGCGGCCTCGGGTTGCCCTCTGGCGAGCTCGGCATCGGAGGGAACGCGTTTGTCGGCGCGGGAGAGTAGTGTGCCGACCGGCGCTGCCCTTCAGGATCGAGGCGATGTCGTCGCCACCTTGGGTGCAGTCCGCGGAGCTGTCGTTCAACATCGGCCAGGTAGATGCTGAGGTCTTCGGACGAGAAACCGGCTTCGGCGCCCGGAGGTATCCGGGAAACAAGAATTCGCAAAGGCGTGGTCTCTCCGGCTTCGCAGTCGCGGCCCCGAGCAGAGTCGCTTGGAAAATACGTCAAGATCGGAATACTTCTCGCCGCGCGGCGCGCTCATGGCCGACTGGCGAATGACCATCTGAGTACGCAAGCGAGCCGACGCCGTGCGCAGATAGTGACATTCGACCAACGGTATGGACGCGGTACTCGAGGGAGGTAGTTAGCTACCTCGGGCCGACTCACTGTTGCCGGCGCGCTGAGCGTAGGAATGAATTGAATACGACATCTTGGTATTCGCCGAAGCTGACCGAACCGTCTTCGGACTCATATCTCATCAACATCAGGTTCGTCACCATGTTGGGCCAGAACGACATCGGCATCCGAGCGATGCTACGGCCTCGTAGTCGATAGAGTTCGCCGGCCTCGTCTTCGATCTCCACATCGGCGGCGTGCGGGGTGACGCCGTCTTCCGCGCGAAAGGTCTGCTGCCTGATCCGCACCGGTCGCCGGAGCTCGCCATGACGCCACACGTATCCCCAGCGCAGCTGCTCGTCGGAAAGCGAAAGAGAATCATGCGCGACGAAGTGAATGGCGAGCTCTTGATTGAAGACCGCGGCACCCCATGTCAACGGCGGTATGGCATGCGGGCCCTCGGGCCTGGGGGAAAGGTATGAACGGTCCCGGGTGAAGAAGCTGTCGATAGTATGCTTTTCGCCGTCTAGCACTAGTTCTCCGGTGGACCGCATCGCTTGGGCGAAGTGCTTGCCGTCGGCACGTCCGGCCGCCGGCATGATCGCTGTGCTGGTCAGGTCCAGGCTGGTAGCTCCGTCCGGAGATCTGAATCGCACCTCGATCTCTTGGAGGGGCTGCACCACCCGGATTCGTACTCCAGTCGGGTAGGAATGCTCGTGCAGGTCGCTTTGCGGAAGCGGTTGAAAGTTGCGGTAGTCGAGGTAATCGGCCTCGGCGGTCTGCTGCTTGTGCCCCTGAAAGAGAAGGAGGCCACCGCTGGCGATACCGAGGTTGGGATGGTACCAATGATAGATCTCGCCGTTGATACCGGACTCGGGGATGTTGAAGCCGAGGTAGGAGGTCTCCGAGATCGTGTAATCGCTCGGATCCCCGCCGGTATGCAGGAACTCGTCCTCGGCGCGCGGGGCGACGAAGCCCTGCTGCGGCGCGTACAGTTCCTGGTTCTGTTCGGTCATGTGTGCTCCCGGTACCGTGGGGCGGTCAATGGGCCGGTATTTCGGCTGGACCGTGTCTCATCCGGCAGCCTAGGCGGGCCCACCGGCGAGGTCGTCAGCCCGCTGCGGCGAGTTCGCGGGTGTATTCGATGATCTTCTTGTTCTTGTTGACCGTGACGGCACCGACGAGCCGGCCGCCCCGTCGCGCCTCTACGACAAGCGAACGTCGCGCGGAGTCCTCCTCGATGACGGTGAAGGAGTCGGCTTGGTTGATGAAGCCAGCGGATTTGATCTTGAGGTTGTATTGATTCGACCAGAACGTCGGAACGGCGCGGAACGGCGTCCGTTGTCCCGGCTCGCCGATCAGGTTCGCCGCCGCAAGTGTTCCCATCTCGCGTGCCGCCGACCAGTGCTCGACCCGCGTCAGCCCGTCGATGTGCGGATGAGGGAAGCTCGCGATGTCCCCCGCTACGGTGATGTTCTCGTAACCGATCGCGAACAGGTTTTCGTCACAGACCACATTCCCGTCCTGTAAGCGGAGACCTGAGTCGGCCAACCAGTCCGAGCTCGGTGCGGACCCGAGTGCGAAAAGTACCAGATCCGTGTCCACCGGCGGTCCCTCGCAGAGCAGAACCCGTTCGACCCGGCCATTGCCTTCGAAACCGGTGACAGTCGTTCCCAGGCGAAAGCGAACGCCTTCCTCGGTATGGATACCGGCCGCATGGCGACCGACTTCCGGTCCGAGTCCAGCCATGGGGTAACCGGCCACGTCGATGACGGTCACCTGCTCGACTCCGCGTCCGCGGAGCGTCGCCGCGACTTCGCAGCCGATGAATCCCGCTCCGACAATAGCCACCCGCGGCTGGTCGAGCAGGTTGTCCTTGAGGCGCCGGCAATGATCGAAGGAGCGCAGCGTGTAGAAGCCGTCAAGTCCGCCGAGATCGCCGGGCCATTCTCGTGCACCTCGGCCCGTCGCGATGATCAGCCCATCGTAGGGGAGTTCCGCTCCGGCCCCCACCCGGACCATTTTGCGGAGTGGATCGAGTCCGGTAGCCGGTTCCCCGAGCTTCCAGGTGACGTGCAGATCCTCGGAGGGAAAGAACAGATCGCGGTGTTCCATCGTGCCTTCGAGTACCTGTTTGGACAGCGGTGGACGGTCGTAGGGTGGGTGCGGCTCATCGCCGACCATCGTGATCTCGTCGTCGTAGCCTTGTTTGCGCAGCTCGCACGCCGCTCGATGCCCCGCGAGTCCTGCTCCCACGATCACTACCTTGTGCACCGGCCCACCTTCATCGCTTTTGATACCACCGCGCCGTGCGTTTCACTGCTGGCTGCTGTTCGTCCCGGCGCGCGTAGTCGTTCCGTCGATCCGCTTCCGGGGGTTCGAACCACCGTACGGCTGTTCCGCCCGGAAACACCGTTGTTCCTACGAGACCCGATGCACTTCGACAAGTATCGACGCGCCACCTTGCGGGGTACGTGACTTCCCGGCCGTATCGGACGGACCGGATCATTCGTGCAGGTCTCCGCTCGTCCTCCACAGCACCGGCGTCCTCCGTCGTCGCCTGCCACGGCCCTTACGCTCCACAGCGTAGCGCATGACCGGCATATAGTGTTACCGATCGTTTACGTAGAAAACGCCTATACCGCTTCAGGGTGACTCTGATCGTATTCCGGGCAGGCCTGGCAGGCGGGTCGAACTTGGCTATATGAACTACGTATACTTTCTTACGGGGCGCACGATGCTGCGCCTTTCTGCCTGGTTCGGGGTGCGCGCTATTGATGATATCGTAGGTGAACGATAACTTGCATCTCGGCTGTTTTGCCGCGCGTGACGGTGGTCTGGTGGCCCGTCACGGTGCTCGCGCGAGTCTTGGCTTCGCGTACAGCGATTGCAGACCGGCCAGCACGAAATCAGCGAGGTCCGTGTCCATGCGTTCGCTGGGTAGCGCACCCGATGGCCAGAGGGCGACCGCATTGAGCGTGCCAAGGGCCATCGCCGCAGCATCTCGCGCCTCGTGCTCGGTGAGGATCGGATAGCATTGTTCCAGGCATTCCACCCACAACTCGAGGTATTGGCGTTCACGCCTGTTCAGTCGTTGACGGTGCGCCGTAGACAGCGAGCGGCCCTCGCGGATCCAGATGATCGCCAACTTGTGCTCACGGAGCACATGCTGGGCATGTGCGCGGACACGGTAGTCGAGCTCCTCTGCCGGAGTGTCGAATCGTCCGCTTGTCGCACGTAGTGCGCCGTCGATGGCCTGGTCGAACAGTGTCGCGAGTATCTCGTCCTTGCCCTGGAAGTAGCGGTAGACGGCGGGCCCGGTCACGCCGGCCTCGGTGCCGATCTCGTCCACGCCGACTGCTTCGTAGCCTCGCTCGGAGAACAGTCTCGTTGCCACGGTGAGAATCTGGTGTGCCCTCGAGGCCCCATGCCTGCGTTGCGACCGAGTCACGTCCAGTGCTCCCTAGTCTCGCGGCCCTCACAGTGACGCGCACCGGCGTCCTACTGCGCTGTTGAGGCAGTTCAGCCTACTCATGAGAGAACGAGTGTTAACTTCGGATGCTCATGGTGGCCACTTTATACCAATATTGCAGGCAGTTTTTGGAAGATTGACGGAAAGGCCATGGTTAACGAAAGGTTGCGTATCGACCTCCCGCGAGGTAGCTTCTGTGTCACGTGCAACAGCGACGAGTGCGACTTCGCCAGGCGAGGTCGGTGACATTGGTGTGCTGAGAGGTCACTAGAAATGAATCCCGACATGACCATCGGGCTTGTGCGGCTGAGCGATGTTCAGGGTGTGGCGGCTCGGCCGCGGAAACCGTTGGGCTCTCCGAAGGATCCCGTCGCTATCCGCTGCCAGGGATGGCGCACGGTATGCAAGCAGCATGGTCAAGGTATTCGCGCGCAGTATCGGCGAAGTGTCTAAGGCGCAGGCCTTCCGGGTACCGCGCGGCCGTGGCCATGCCGGATGTGCCGAGCCAGGAACGAGTTGCTCGGGTGGTCGCTCGCCGCACACAGGCAAAGGAGTAATAAACATGGGTCGACAGGCCTCCGTGGTTGGCAAGGTGGCACTCGTGACGGGGGCGGCGCGTGGCGTCGGCCGGGCTACTGCCGGGGCGCTGGCGAGAGCCGGCGCGAAGGTAGCGTTGGTGGACCTCAATGGTGCGGACGTTGAGAAAGCCGCCGCCGAGATCGGAACAGGTGCGATCGGACTGCCGCTCGATGTACTCGACCACACCGCATTCGCCCGGGTCTTCGATGAGGTAGAACAGCGCCTCGGACCGGTCGACATCCTGATCAACAACGCCGGGATCATGCCGATTGGGCCGTTCGAGGAGGAGTCCGATGCGACCGCGGCACGGGTGCTCGGGATCAACCTGCATGCGGTGCTGTGGAGCAGCAAGGAAGCCGTGCGGCGGCTGAAGCGACGGGGCGGTAAGGGACATATCGTCAATGTCAGCTCCGGCGCAGGCTGGGTCGCCGGCGGCGGTGGAGCAACCTACAGTGGCTCGAAGCACGGCGTCGTCGGGTTTTCCCATGCGCTGTCGCTGGAGCTGCACGGCACGGGTATCAATGTCTCGGTCGTCGGGCCGGCGGTGGTGAAAACCGACCTCGGTGCGGGGCTCGCCGATGTCAAAGGGTTGTCCAAGGTGACTCCGGACGAGGTGGCGAATGCCATCGTCGACGGTCTGCGCAAACCACGATTCGTGATTTGGGTTCCCAAGGTCATGGGCGTGATGTCCTTGGCGATGTGCGGAATGCCGTACCGGCTACGTGATTTTCTTGCAAGGCTCACCAATGCCGACAAACTGCTGCTGCAAGCAGACACGAAGGCGCGGGCCGCGTACGAGGAAAGCGTTGCCGGCAAGCCCGAGGATGGTGGGGATCTCGAGGCGAATTCGCGAGTGAAAGCGCACAGCAAGGATTAGACTGGCTAGACCGGTCGGCCTTGAGCGGACTATGAAGGAGCGGCAGTGAGAATCATCGTGGATAAGTCGCGCTGCGATATGCATGGAGACTGCGTCGTCGAGGTGCCCGAACTCTTCGACCTCGAGGATGATGCCGACGAGGTGACGGTACTCGACGAGGAGCCGCCTGAAGAACTTCGCGGAAAAGCTGAACGAGCGGTCACGGTCTGCCCGGTCGCCGCGATCAAGATAGAGGGTTGATCCCGCGGCTTCGGCGCTGCACGGACGAAACAAATGATTTCGCGGATCGAAGGGATCTGTTATGGCGATCTTCCAGTCGGCTGATGAGATGTTTGGCATCGTCGAACCTTTTCTCGGCAAAGTGACGTCGGATCCCGAGTTAGGTCCGAAATTCGTGAAAGCGAACACTTCATTCCGGGTCGACTATCATGATCCGAGTGGGACGCTCGTCATCGACGCGACCGGCGATCCGGTAAGGGTCCTCACGGGCGCCGAGGCTACGGCCGCCGATACGGAGGTGGCGTTGTCGATGTCGGGCGATGACGGCCATAAGTTCTGGCTCGGTGACCTCAACCTTCCGATTTCGCTGGCGAAACGAAAGGTCAAGACGAGCGGGAACCTGACCAAGATGCTCGGTCTACTTCCCGTCCTCACGCCCGCGTATGCGCAATACAAGGCCTATCTCAAAGACATTGGCCGTGATGATCTGCTCTGAGCAGTATTCGTGGCGCCGGCCCAAGGGTGATCGTCGGCGCAGTGTCGCTACGGTACGAGTGAGTGGGGCCAGATGATGACAGAAAGTCAGGGGGACGTGCTGCACTCTGCGGCGGACCCGTCCTCGTATTACAGCACCACGAATCTCGGTGAGGCGATGCCGGGCGTGCTGACGCCGCTGGGGTGGTCGGTATGGGGTCCGGCCTCGGAACTCGCCGCACGGTCCGCCTTCGTGGAGATGGGCGCATTGCCGCGGGCAGCGGCCGCGATCCCGGAACGCGATCAGGAACGCGTGATCAACATATTCTATGGCAGAGTCGCCGCGCGTGTCGATTTCCTGTGTGCCATGGGCGACCGGCTCCCGGGCAGTAGCGGAGAGGCGATTGCCACGCAGTTCCTCGGGATGGTTCCCCCCGGATTCGTGGCCGCTCCGACAAGGCGCCGGTATCCGATAGCGGCGGTGAAGTTACCGCGGGCCTTCGTGACGGTCCGCAAACGGATGTTGCGCGAGTCGGCGGAGGTCGCGCCGTGGTGGGCGCGTGAGGTCGAGCGGACGCCACGGCTCGGATTGGCAGAGGCGCGAGCTCAGTTCACTTCCGCCCGCAGGCGGTTCGATCGCGCTGTCGAGCTGCAATCGCATGGCATGTTCATCGGAGTACAGCCGGTTTATGATCAGTTGCTCGCGCTCATCGAGAAAGCCGGGATGGGAGAGTCGGGGAGCGCGCTGATGGGTGGGCAGGGATCGCACGCGGAGACCGAGATCGTCGATGATCTCTGGGGACTGGCACACGGAGAAATCGGGCTCGAGGAGTTCCTCCGGCGACATGGCTACCACGGTCCGTTGGAGGGAGATATCGCGGGCCGGGTGTGGCGGGAGGATCCCTCACCCGTGTTGCGGCTGGCCGAGCAATACCGAGGGCGGACGGACGAGCATGATCCACTGGCCGCGGCGGCGCGACGTTCTGATGAGCGTGAGGAAGCCGAGGCCGAGCTCTTGGCCGCGCTGCCGCGGGGCAGGCGTGCGGGCGCGAAGGCCGTATTGTCGCTGGCACGCAAGAATGTTCCACTGCGCGGGGTGGGCAAGGTGACGTTCCTGCGTTCGCTCGATGTGGCCAGGGCAGCGGCGCGTCGCATCGGTGTCCTGCTGGCTGATCGGGATCTGCTTGGCGACCCGGAAGACATCCTGTACCTGACCGCCGACGAGGTGGCCGTCGAGCTTCCACCGAACGCGCGCGATCTCATCTCGACGCGTCAGGAACAGCGGATGCGTTACCTGTCGATGGAGCTGCCCGTGGTCTGGCAGGGCACCCCCGAGCCGATCTCGGCGGGACCTTCGAGCGACTCCACGTCCGGTGGCACGGTCATGATCAGTGGCATGGGGGTCAGCCGGGGTGTCGTCGAAGGGGTGGTCCGGGTCGTCAACGATCCCGACTTCGCCGAGGTCGAACCCGACGAGATCATCGTGGCCGCGACCACGGATCCGAGCTGGGCTTCGGTGCTGTTCTTGTCCAAGGCACTCGTGGTCGATATCGGCGGCCAGCTCAGCCATGCGGCCGTGGTCGCACGTGAGCTCGGGATTCCCTGCGTGGTCAACACAAAGGAAGGGACCCGTGTCCTGCGCACCGGTGACTACGTGCGAGTCGATGGAGACAGCGGAGATGTGGAAGTGCTCGAACGCGAACACGCATCCCAGACCGGCTGAGGAGGAGACGGTGTCGGAGCTGTCGATATTGCAGGCGGTCCGCTTCAAGGGAAGATGTACGGCCGAGGCTGCCGCGGCGGTCGCCGGTGTATCCCCGTCGGAAGCATCGCAGAGACTGGAGCAACTGGCCGGGAGCGCCTTGGTGAGTGGAGCCGTGAACTCGGCCTTCCGGATCACTGCTGAAGGCAAGCAACGGGTCGCTGAGCTCATCGCGGCGGAAGCGGCGGAGGTGGACGGGAACGCCTTGGCGGCCGAATACTCATCGTTCGATGAATACAACAGTGAGTTCAAGGCGATCATCACTGCATGGCAGATGAAGGACCCCGAAACGCCCAACGACCATCTGGATCAGGAATACGACGAGCAGGTCGTCCATCGGCTCGGGGAACTGCACACGCGTTTTGCCCCACTGCTGAATGGGATCGTCGCGTTGGCGGACAGGCTCAAACCGTACCCGGGGCGGTTCGAAAACGCCCTCGACCGCATCGTGTCCGGCGATCATACATTCATTGCCCGTCCGCTCATCGACAGTTACCACACGGTTTGGTTCGAACTGCACGAGGAGCTGATCGGCTTGCTCGGTCGGACCCGTGCCGAGGAAGCGGCTGCGGGCCGCGCGATCTGATCGGAGAGGTGTCGAGATGAGCGTGATCTGGCTGGGCGAGCATCCGTTTCTGGAGCGTGATGTCGTGGGAGGCAAGGCGTACAGCCTCAATCTCATGATGAATGCCGGATTGCCTGTTCCGCCCGCTTTCGTCCTCACGACCGAGGTCTGTGGACAGTTTCACGCGGCGGGCGGCACGCTTCCCATCGGCGTTTCGGCCGAGCTCCGGCACGCGCTGAGCAGACTCGAGGAGCGTATCGGGCGAGGTTTCGGGGATCCGGCCCGGCCGCTGCTGGTTTCGGTGCGTTCCGGTGCGGCGCGCAGCATGCCAGGGATGATGGACACCGTGCTCAATCTCGGTATCAATGCCGAGGTCGAGCGCGGAATCGCTGAACTCACCGGGGATGCCGACCATGCCGCGGACACGGCGCGGCGGTTCCGGGAGCAATACGAACGTGTTGTCGGCCGAGCTCCGAGTCCCGAGCCGTGGGAACAGCTACTCGAAGCCGTCGGTGCCGTGTTCGGCTCGTGGAACTCTTCCCGTGCGATTTCCTACCGGCGTCACCACGGGATCGCTGATGAAGCCGGCACGGCGGTCATCGTGCAGGCGATGGTCTTCGGCAACCTCGACGACTTGTCCGGGACCGGGGTGCTGTTCTCACGCAATCCGCTGACCGGTGACGAGGCGGCCTACGGCGAATGGCTGCCGCGCGGTCAGGGTGAGGATGTCGTATCCGGTCGGTCCGACCCGCTTGCCGTGGACACGTTGGCGCGGACTCAACCGCGCGTGCACGAGGAGCTGCTCGCCGCAGCGCGGAAACTGGAGCAGCTCGCCAAGGACGTACAGGATATCGAGTTCACCGTGGAGTCGGGCACGCTCTGGCTGCTGCAGTCCCGTGCGGCGAAACGCTCGCCGGACGCCGCGGTGCGGCTCGCGGTCTCGCTGCACGAATCCGGCCTCATCACACGCCACGAGGCGCTGTGGCGGATCACCGACGATCAGGTCGCCGCACTGCGACGGCCGCGGATCACACCCGAAAGCCGTGCCGAAGCCGTCGTGCTCGCGCGTGGTGAGACCGCCTGTCCGGGCCTTGCCACCGGTGTGGTCGTCACCGACGTCGATTCCGCCTGCGCGCAAGCGGAATCCTCCGTCGATGTCGTGTTGGCTCGCCCGCATACCGATCCGGACGATGTAGCCGGAATGATCGCGGCGAAGGCAGTCGTCACCGAGGTCGGCGGGAGCACTTCGCACGCGGCGGTCGTGAGCCGCGAACTGGGCACGCCCTGCGTGGTCGGTTGCGGCGCGGGGACGCTGGAGCGCCTTGCTGGGCAGCGAATCACCGTCGATGCGGGCACAGGAGAGATATTTGACGGCGCATTGCCTCTGGCACCGGTTTCCGAGGCCGGCAGCCCGGCGTTGGCGACCCTGGCGGAATGGGCCCGAGACGTCGTCGGTGATCCGGAAGTCGGCATGCCCGAACTGTTCCGCAGGGCTCGTGAGGTAGGACTCCACAAACAAGAGGAGGACGCGCCGGCGCGCTGACCCGGCGTGGCGTTCCTGGACTTCGCACGACTGCGGACCATCATGTGCTGTCCAGGGCTCGATCGGCCTGACGGTCCCATCGAATCACGCGAATCCCCACGATATCCAGAAGGACGACGCGTCCCCGGCGGCCCATGCCTTCACGGGTGACCGGGAAACTCGCCGCACAGGCACGAGGCACAGGGAACTCGATGTGTCTGTACGGCGCGAGGGATGACGGTCCAGACGGCCTAGCGCAGGGGATGAAATCGACGAACGGACCGAGAAAGACTACCTCCAAAGAGCTGGCAAGAGGCGGCGTCCGTCGAGGCACCTCGACGATCCCGAACGAACACCGCGCTTCAACAACCCGCGCTCTGTCGCCAGAGCCGGGAACGAATCCATCAGGTACGAAGCCGGCCCCGGTCATGGACCTGCCGACGGTGTCCGTACTTCGTACCCCAGTAGAATGTTATATTAGTCATCCACGGCGGGCGTTCCAAGCGGCTGGCAGCACGACTCAGGTCTACGTGTGTTCGGGTCAATGGCGCAGTACGGACGCCCGGCTACCGTACCGGTCGAACCCATCAATGGCATCCCTTCCGCGTCCGAAACGAGACGGGCGATACCTGGTGTCCGTCTAATGAGCGTAGGTAGACAGATACAGGAACGACCGTTCCGGCAGTGACAGTAACAAGCAGCCCAAAGGCTTCCATATCAGGGCAACCTTGATTCAACATCGGGACCACGGCGCAAGAGAATCAGTGAACGACTGTTGACTTAAAAGATGACCGACACTACGATCCTGTGACGTCGGCAATGCAGCCTCGCTCGGGTAAAGCCTAGAGACGTCGTTGCGGCGTCGGCGGGCATCCCGATCCACAAGATCGCGTGGTGTAGGCACTGACCGCAACAGACCGATAGACCGGAAACGGGAAAACCGCGAGACAAGCGTCGATTCCGAGAGATCGCCAGCATGAGCACGACAGCCGCCTTGTCAGGCTATTTCCGCGCGAATGAACTGCGGCTGAGCTGGCCGCCCGGTTTATCTACGGCTGTATTTCACGGACACGTAGTGAGCAACACGGCCGCCACGAACGAAAGGAGCAGCCGTGGGTGTTGAAGTCGTGGTCGACGGCCTGACGAAGTCCTTCGGCAACCAAAACATCTGGCGAGACGTCACCCTCACGCTTCCACCCGGCGAAGTAAGTGCCCTTCTCGGTCCGTCCGGTACAGGAAAGTCAGTTTTCCTGAAGTCGGTCATCGGACTGCTACGCCCGGAATTGGGGAGTTGCTCGGTGGACGGCACCGATGTGGTGCGTTGTTCAGAAAAAGACTTGTACGAAATCCGGAAGCTGTTCGGTGTGCTCTTTCAAGATGGCGCGCTGTTCGGGTCAATGAATCTCTATGACAACGTCGCCTTCCCGCTACGTGAGCACACCCGTAAGTCCGAGTCCGAAATCAAGCGGATCGTCTCGGAAAAACTCGAGATGACAGGCCTCGCTGGTGCGGACGGCAAGCTCCCTGGCGAAATATCAGGAGGTATGCGGAAGCGTGCTGGTCTAGCACGGGCGCTCGTGCTAGATCCGCAAATCATCCTCTGCGATGAGCCAGATTCCGGGCTTGACCCAGTGAGAACGGCGTATCTGTCGCAACTCCTGGTGGACCTCAACGCACAAATAGACGCGACCATCCTTGTGGTGACGCACAACATTAACGTGGCGAGGACCTTGCCGGACAACATCGGGATGCTGTTCCGCAAAGAGCTCGTCATGTTCGGATCGCGAGAGCTGCTCCTCACATCCGAAGAACCGGCCGTCGAACAGTTTTTGAACGGTCGCCGTGTGGGGCCGATCGGCATGTCGGAGGAAAAAGACACCGCGCAGATACAGCGAGAGCGGGAGCATCTGGATGCCGGCCACCATGACGGCGGCACAGACGATGTGCGTGGTGTGGCACCGCAGATCAAGCCGACACCGGGCTTGCCCGAGCGGAGCGCCGAAATACGGCGAAAAGACCGCGTCATGAGCTCACTGGGATCACTACCGCCCGGCGCGCAAAAAGCAATTATCGGTTCGATGGAGCCGGACGAGCTACGGCGCTATGGTCTCGACGCCGCGCCGATGAACTCACATCAGCGCGAGGACGGTCATATCAGCGGAACTGTCGACTACAGCAGCGAGACGACCATCACTACTGAGCGGGTTGGATACAGCCGATGACGAGCTCAGCGCAGCGGTCAGCGACAGTCAAGGAAGTGCGCAAGGGCGGAAAAGTAGGCGGCTCCAGGTCGAATTCGGTCCTGTCCAAAGTTCTTGCCGCCGCCGGCGGGTTCTTCGCGCTTTCGCTGCAGACCGTGCGGGTCATGTTCAAGCCGCCTATCCAGTGGAAAGAGTTCGTACAGCAGTCTTGGTTCATCTCACGAGTCAGTGTCGGGCCTGCAATTTTCGTGGGGATACCATTCACTTGTCTCGTCATTTTTCAATTCAACAATGTCTTGCAAAATATCGGAGGGATGGATCTCAGTGGTTCGGGCACGGCGTTCGCGACCGTAACCCAGATCGGTCCGATCGTCACGACCCTGGTCGTTTCCGGTGCCGGTGGAACCGCCATATGTGCTGATCTCGGCGCTCGCACGATCAGGGAAGAGATCGACGCTATGCAGGTCCTGGGAATCGATCCGGTCCATCGGCTCGTCGTGCCCAGAACTCTGGCCTCGACGTTCGTCGCCATGCTGTTGAATTCGATCGTGATCCTCATCGGACTCGGCGGAGGATACTTGTTCTCGGTCGGCCTACAGGGAGCGGCCTCCGGATCTTTCATTGCTAATCTGAATCTTCTGGTGGGAGTGCCCGACCTCATCGTCGGCGAAGTGAAAGCCATTGTGTTCGGACTACTTGCCGGATTGGTCGCTTGTTACCGTGGGCTGTCGGTCAAGGGAGGACCGAAAGCGGTTGGCAACGCTGTGAACGAGACCGTCGTTGCCTCCTTTGTCGTGCTGTTCGTGGCGAATCTCTTTCTTACATCTCTACCATATACGCTCGGCATTGTAGGATCACGAACTTAGAAATACGAAATGACGCGAGGACTGGCATGGCGAACAAGACTGCGGTAAAAGAGCATATAGCCTCTGTGCTCAAGGCCCCCGGGCGTACATTGGATGCGATCGGACGCCAGGGGATCTTCTACGGCAATGTGTTCAAGTGGGTCTACCGGGTCATTGTTCGATATAAACGAGAGCAATTACGGCTCATCGCCGAGGTCGGTATGGGTAGCGGAGCATTGGCCCTGGTAGGCGGATCGGTGGCAATCACCGGGTTCCTCACGTTCTTCGCCGCAACCAACGCTGGTGTGCAAGCATACTACGGACTAAACCAAGTTGGGCTGACGGCGCTGTCCGGATTCGCTTCTGCGTTTATCAATACCAGGTTGGCCGCACCTCTCATCGCGGGTGCCGGCTTGGCGGCGACAGTAGGCACGGGAATCACTGCCCAACTCGGATCAATGCGTATCAATGAAGAGATAGATGCCTTGGAAACGATGGGGATACGGTCTCTCCCTTATCTCGTATCAACCCGGCTCGTAGCCGGGTTCGTCACCGTGATTCCATTGTATGCAGCCTCGGTTATACTGAGTTATGTCGGTTATAAAGCGGTCACCGTGCTGTTCTATCACGTGTCCTCGGGCGCATATGATCACTATTTTTATACGTTTCTTCAGCCTATCGATTTACTTTACTCGTTCGTCCAGGCTATCGCGCTCGCGATAGTGGTGATCTTAGTGCACTGCTACTACGGCTATACTGCCACGGGCGGTCCGGCAGGAGTTGGAGAAGCTGTGGGGCGAGCAGTGCGCGCCTCGCTGATCTCGATATCGACAGTCAATCTGCTGGTCGCCATGGCGCTTTGGGGCGGCACGAAAACTCTGCACATTTCGGGGTAAGCAAACCATGGCCATCATGAAGGACTACGGCGCAAGGATTACCGGGGCCGGCATGCTCGTTGCGTTCGTGGGCATAATTTCGCTCACGCTTGCACTGATGAACAACGCGTTCGCTTCGACCGTCTCTGTACGTCTCATGACGGATCGCGCTGGACTGATGATGGCGCCCAGCAACTCCGTGAAAATGCACGGCGTCGTGATCGGTACCGTCAAGGGTGTGCAGTTGACAGACCAGGGGGCCGCACTGGATTTGGCGATCCAGAGCCAGGACTCACATCTGGTACCGCAGAATGCAAGCGCTTCGATCAGTCCGGAAACGGCGTTCGGGAACAAATTTATCAGCCTTTCCGCCCCCGCCACGAACGCTGGTCGACCAGTCCGGGATGGGACTGTACTGACCGCTGATCACGTTGGGGTCGAGGTGAACAAGGTGTTCCAGAACCTGACCGACGTGCTCAGCACGGCGAAGCCATCGCAGGTGAATACTCTTCTGAACAGTATGTCCACCGCATTGCAGGGCAAGGGCGGGCAGTTGGGCAATGTCTTGGCCCAGGTGGATCGGTATCTCGCAGACATAAACCCCGAGATAAGCTCCGCGACGAACGATCTCAACAGGCTCGGAGACGTAGCTGGTCTCTACGCAAGCCTTGCGCGCCCGCTATTCAATCTCCTGGACAAGGGGACGAATATTGGAAACACGCTTGTGGATAAGCGACCGTCAGTCGATGGCTTCCTCCGCCAACTCGGCGCCACTGGACAAGATGGAGGAAATCTGCTTGCCAGTAATGGTAAGAACCTGGTCGACAGCTTGAATCTCCTTCTTCCGACCAGTCGTCTCCTGGACAAGTATGCGCCGGAGTATCCGTGTCTCTTCCAGGGTATGGATAAGTCGCAAAAACGGCTCACTCAGATTATGGGATCACGCAAGTACGGTCCGGGGGCCCGCGTGATGGTAGGGTTTCTTCCAGGGAAGGAACCCTACCGTTATCCCCAAAACCTTCCGCGTCAGGACACGCATAGCGGACCGGCTTGCCTCGGTCTTCCGATGGCTGGCGTAAACGGCCCGGCGCCGAAATACAAGATACCGGGTGCGGGTATGGAGGTTCCGGGGGCAGGTATGGAAGATCCTGACAGTAGTGAGGGTATCCCTGGCTCTGGGGGACCGAAGTGACGCGAAAATCCGCTATAGCGATCCGCGGCGATCTGACCAGATTGTCTATTTTGGCCGTGATCTGCGCCCTCGTGCTTGCTGCTCTGGCCGTCCAGTTGTCTCAAACGACCTTCGGTAGCACAAAACAGTACAAGGCTGCTTTCGGCAACGTGATGGGACTTTCCGCGGGCAATGCGGTGGAAATTGCGGGTGTCAAAGTCGGAAGTGTCGAAGATATCGAGCTCCACGATGGCAAACCCACTGTCGCATTTAGTATCGAACAAGGTCAGTATCTTCCCGAAAGCGTTCATGCCAATATTCGGTATCGTAACCTCACTGGCGACCGTTACCTTGACCTCACTAGGGGTTCCGGTGTGCAGACCCCTATGAAAGTCGGCGCCACTATACCGGTCGGACGTACAAAGCCTGCATTGGACCTTGATACATTGCTCAATGGTTTCCAGCCGCTTTTTCAAGGTCTGCAACCGAAACAAGTGAACGCCGTCGCCGGAGAACTGATCGCGGTGTTCCAGGGACAAGGGCAAACGGTCCAGGGATTACTCGCACATCTTGGCTCACTGACGAACAATCTGGCGGGGCACGATCAGCTCATCGGTAAGGTGATCGATAACCTCAACACGGTGCTCGGAACTGTCAACCAGCATGGCGGGGAGTTCTCTATGCTGTTGAACAAGCTACAAGCACTGGTTAGCGGCTTGGCTTCCGACAGGAAACCGATAGGGCAGTCACTAGGAAAAGTCGCCGATCTGACCGGAACCCTGACCGACACACTCAAGACGGCCAGGCCGCCGTTGAAAGAGACGATCAATCAATCCGGCAGACTGCTAAAAAATGTGGACGCCGACAAGGGGTACCTCGAAAAGTCACTTCAATTGCTGCCGGTGTTTTATACCGTATTCGACAGGATCGGGAACCGAGGATCATTTACGAATGCATATGCTTGCGGCATCCGGGTCAGGTTGAGCGGTGTGGGTGACAAGAGTATCTATACGCCTTGGTTGATGCATCCGACTGATCGTTGCGGAAGGCCAGGTAAACCATGAAGAGCTTCCGTGAAATGAGTCCGGTTCGGGTAGCGGTCGTGAGCCTTGCGGTTGTCGGCCTCGTGCTCGGGGTTTTGTTCAACTTCGACGCCTTCCCCAAGTTGTTGGGCGCAGAGGTTTATCGTGCCGCCTTCACCGATGTGGCGGGTCTCGAAGTCGGGTCGCAAGTGCGTATCGGCGGAGTGACGGTCGGCAAGGTTCAGGACATCGACTTGACGGACGACTCGATCGTTGTGGACTTCGCTATCACCTCGAATGAAGTCGGAAGGTTGGGGCAGCACACATCAGCGGCGATCAAGACCGAGACGCTACTGGGCAAGAAGTATCTGGAAGTGACGCCTTCCGGATCAGGTCAGCTGGCGTCGGATGCGTTGATCCCACAATCGCGAACGACTGTCCCCTATGACATCACATCGCAACTCGGCAATGTCAGCACGCTTGCCGGTGATATCGACAAGAAGAAGTTGGCTAGTTCATTCGATGCGATCTCCTCCGCGTTCGGGGGTGCTCCAGGTGAACTGAGGCCGGCGCTGCAAGGCTTGACGAGGCTGTCTCAATCCGTATCCTCGCGTGACTCAAAGGTGCGTGACCTGTTCCGCGGCGCGAACGGTGTGTCAGGTATTTTGGCGAGTCGCAATATTCAACTGAACAAGTTGTTCACCGATGGTGGTGCGCTTTTGGATGAGCTTCAGAGTCGAAAGGCCGAGATCCACGCCCTTATCGTTAATATGGACTCGGTTGCTCAGCAGGTTAGCGGCTTGGTGAAAGACAACAAGGATCAGCTCGGCCCGGCTTTACAGCATTTGAACAGCGTCCTCGACGTTTTACGGAGAAACGAAGGTAGTATCGCGTCAGCAATTCAAAAGGCCGGGCCAGTAGCGCAAACACTGGGTGAGGCGTTGGCATCCGGGCCCTTCTGGGACGCCTTCATCAGTAATCTGGCCTTGACGAATATAACGCCGCTTCCCGGGCAGTACACACCCCCGGACCGTACGATCGCTCCGGGAGCGACTGGTCCCGCCGAGCCGGGAGGAACGAAATGAGATTCGTATCGGTCCTTAAGAATACGGCCGGCGGTAGGGGCGTGCGTGTCGTGACGGCTTTGACCGTTGTCGTCCTTGCGGTAGCCGCAGCCATGGTGGTCTGGTTTCAGGGTCAGAACACCAATGTGACGGCCTACTTTTCGAACACCAAGGGACTGTACGCCGGCGATGAGGTTCGTATCAGGGGCTTGAAGGTGGGAACCATCGACTCGATCACGCCGCAGCCGGGTCGCGCGGCCGTTCGGTTCCACTACGATAGTAAGTATGCGGCGGATAGAGACGCGCGTGCCGCTATTGTGTCACCGGCGCTGTTGAGCGTGAGGTATATACAGCTCACTCCTGGGCGCGTCAACGGCCCGAAGTTGGCTGATGGCGCCGTAATATCCGAGGATCGAACGGCGGTCCCGGTGGAATTCGATGACGTGAAGAAACAGTTGAGCCAGTTGACGGACGCGCTCGGTCCGAACGGAGCGAACAAGAACGGTTCGTTGAATAGCTTGCTGAATGCGGCAGCGAAGTACAAAGGGCAGGGGCAAAACTTCCATCAGACGGTCGAGCAAGTCTCGCAGGCGATGCAGACCTTGTCCGATGGGAGGAGCGACCTGTTCGGAAGCGTACGAAATCTTCAGGTCTTCGTACGGGCGATCGGTACGAGTGATGACCAAATTGAGCAATTTATGCGACGACTGGATTCGGTGTCCGGCGTACTCGACGACAATAAGGACCAATTGGCGGTAGCGCTGCGGGGGCTGGACTCCGCGGCCGAGGACGTGACGGCGTTTCTGAAGCAGCATCGAGCTGAGGCAAAGCAGGCCGTGGGGCAGATGGCGGACGTGTCGAGTTCGATTGCTAAGCAGAAGGAGAGCCTGGAGCAAGCATTGCACGTCGCGCCGACGGTGTTCGGGAACTTCTACGGAATTTACTCGGGCCGTGATGGTTCCTTCACTGGGAGCCTGGATGTGCCGAACCTGAAAAACCCGTCCGAGTTCGTCTGTTCCGCTATTCAGACGGTGACTGAGAAGCCCCTGAACGAGGCGATGAATCTCTGTAAGAAGTATGCTGGGCCATTGCTCAATCTGCTGCAGTTGGACCATCCACCGGTGAACGTGAACCCGACGCTTCCGTTGAACGGGACACCACCGCAGGTGAACGTTGGTCCTAACCAGATATTGCCCAAGCCTGACGTGCCCGGAGTTCTGGGCGGTCTGCTCAAACCGAAGGCGGGAAAGTAGCGATGAGGGTCGCGAAGTGCGCAGTGTTCCTCGTTGCGGCGATCATGGTCGCAGGCTGTTCGGCAGGAGACGGCGTCTGGCCAGGCGGCGAGGGCGATGGCGATGGATCGTATACGGTCAACATCGAGTTCGAGAACCTGAACAATGTTTTCTCGAACGCTCAAGTCATGGACAATAATGTTGTCGTCGGAGCCGTGACGGGAATGAGGCCGGATCACTGGCATGCGTTGGCTACTGTGCGATTGAATCGGAATGTCATCTTGCCGAAAAACGCTGTCGCCAAGATTGGCCAGACCAGTCTACTGGGGTCCAGCCATATCGAGCTCGGCCCGCCGCCCGGTGAGGCGCCGGTGGGCCGATTAGCCGATGGCGGCAGCATCCCGCTTTCGCGCACGAAGGCGTACCCGGACACCGAGGAGACGTTGGCTGGCGCGTCAAACCTCCTCAATGGCGGTGGACTTCAGAACCTGAGCACGATCACGTCAGAAGTCAACAATGCGTTGGGTGGACGTGAAAACGTAGCGAGGGATGCGTTGCACAAGATCAACGACCTCGTTTCGAGTGCCGATCGGCAGAAGTCGAGTATCGTACATGCTCTGGACGGACTGAATGAACTCGGTAAGCAGGGTGCGGCGCACACGCAGACGATCAAGAAGACCTTGTCCGAGCTGCCACGTGCGCTGAGCGTCCTCGATCAGGAGCGTCCGCAGATCACGGATGCGTTGAATAATATCGGTAAATTCTCCGATCAGTCCGATGATGTATTCAGAAACCTGCAACGGCCGCTCGTGGACAACCTGAATCATCTCAAGAATGTTTCCAGGAGTCTTGCGGATTCGGGTGATTCATTGGTGAAGGCAACGAACATCATCGCCAGTGGACCGTTTCCTGTTCGTATGGAGGATGCGCCGAAAGAGACGGCTGTTCGGGGCGATTTCACGAACCTCTACTTGACGATCGATTTGTCCAACGAGCAGTTGAAGAGGGATGAACTGGCCTTCGTCTCTCCGCAGGCGATCAAGGGCTTGGTGGGCGGAGTCGGCAGCGAGGTCGGTAGCCTGCTGACCGGTCCGCTTCAAGGTCTAGGTGGCAAGAAGAAGCAGGATACGAACCCCGCTCCGACTCCAGCGCCGCCGAGCCCCGGTGCGGGCGACCAGCACAAGGACGGCGGTGGCGGTTTGTTGGGTGGTCTGCTCGGGTCGCTGGGAGGCCATTGATGATAAGCAGATTCGTCCGGTTCCAGCTCTTGATCTTCGGCGCAGCCGGTTTGGTCGTGTTGATGGTGATAACGCTGGTGTATGGGCAAGTGCCGCAGCTCCTCGGGTTCGGTGAGAAGACGGTGACAGCCCGTTTCGCCGATGCTGCGGGACTGACTTCGGGCACGAAGGTTTCCTATGAGGGGACCGAGGTGGGGCGGGTGACCGAGGTTGCACCGGAGAAAGATGGGGTACGGGTGCGCATGCTGTTGGACAACAGTTATCGCATTCCGGCCTCGAGCACCGCTGAGATACACAGTGAGTCGGCGATCGGAATACAGTACGTCGATTTCGTCCCTGGAAAGGATCCGTCGGGGCCAGCACTGGCAGACGGTGCGGACGTGGCGATGAATAGGACCAATGTACCGGTTAGTATCGGGTCGGTGCTTGAGTCGGCCAACCAGCTGTTGGAGTCGGTGCCGAAGCAGAGCCTGCGGACGGCGTTGGACGAGTTGACGAAGGCGTTTCGTGGTACGGGGCCGGCATTGTCTCGGAGCCTGAACAATGCTGAACAGTTGATCCGCACGGCACAGGACAACGTCGGTCCGACGAAAGACCTCATCAGGCGTGCCGGGCCGCTGTTGAAGACACAGACGGACACGGCGTCCAACATCCGGTCGCTGGCGAACAGCTTGTCGTCATTCGGCGATCGGGTATGGCAGAGCGATGGTGACTTGCGGAAATTGCTTGACCACGGTGCGCCCGCCGCCGAGCAGGTCGATGGGCTCTTCCAGGATTTGAAACCGACCCTGCCGATACTTCTTTCGGATCTGGTCAATGTGGGCCAGACCTTGGTGACCTACAATCCGTCGGTCGAGCAGCTACTGGTGCTGTATCCGAGGATGACCACGGCGTTCCTGTCGGCGAGTGAGAAAACCGATGGGCATTTGCGGTTGGACCTGCGGACGCAGGTTCAGGCGACGACGCCTTGCACGAAGGGGTTTCTTCCGCCGGGGAAGCAGCTGCCACCGGCAAGTCTTTACACTCCGCCGGTTCAGCCCAACCTGTACTGCAAACTGCAGCATCAGGCGCAGACCGTCGTGCGGGGAGCGCGGAACCTGAAATGCATGGCCGGAGACGGGCAGCGTGCTCCGAACACGAAAGACTGCCTTGGTTCAGCTTATGAGCAACGCTACAGGCAAGCTGGCACCGCAGCAGGTGCTAGTGGTAACGGCAGGGACAAGGCGGTTGGTGTCGGTGACTATTCGCCGTCGTCAGGGACAGCCGAGGCACCGGATGGTGCTCTTTATGCGGTAGGCGGGATCGGTACGCCAGCGCACGGCAAGGAGGAGTCGAATTGGCAAAGCATATTGCTACGGCCGATAAGCCCATGAGGGAATCGGAAGAGTCGATCGAGGAGCCGCAGGCTCAGTCAGCAGCTCCGGTTGATGAGCCTGATGGAGATCGGGTCGCACGCCTGCGAGACGTTTCGCAGGACGGCGATAGCGCGGAGGACGATGAGCTGGACGGACCGTCCTCGTCCGAGGAGCGGGATGAGGTGAGCGCATCTGGACACGTCCGGTCGTGGAAGGTCGTCACGGGGCTGGTTCTTGTCGCGGTCTTGCTGGCAGGGGCGGTTGTTCTCGGTATATCGGTTCTGAACGGTGTGGGGCGCTCCGGTGACCGATCCGAGGCTGTGGATGCTGCGAGGAATGAGGTGCTGAATCTGTTGACGATCCGCCCAGGTCAGGCAAAGGCCGGGGCGGACAAGTTGATGGAGGGCGCCACGGGGCAGTTCAAGCAGAGCTTCGGCGCCGAGAAGGAGACTTATTTGAAGATGATCGACGGACAGCATGTCACCTCGGACGGAGGTATCGATGCCGCGGGGATCGAATCTTCCGGTTCGAGTAATGCGACAGTATTGGTTGCGGCGCACTCGACTGTGAAAAACGACTCGAACAAGAAGGGCTCGGCTCGTGAATATCGGCTGAAGGTGATGATGACAAAGGTAGACGACCGGTGGCTTGCCTCCAATGTGCAGTTTGTTCCCTGAGGAGATGATGAAGTTGGCCGCACAGACGGATATCAAAAAGGAGGAGGCACCGGCAAGGTCTGGACGGCGTCACGTTCCGACTCCTTACCCGAGGGAAGTGGAATCGTCTGATCGGGCCGATCCGGTAGTCGACCGGGAAGACGACGAAGCGGGAAAACCGCGGCTGAAGTTCGTGTGGCGAGATAGCCTCCGGCAAGCGCGGAATCTGGTGGAGCGTCGTTCGAGGAAGTTTTTTGTCGTGATGGTGATCGCGGCGGTGTTGCTGGGCGGTTTTGTTGGCTGGCTCGCGTGGTACAAGGTGCAGCAGAACGCCAGCGAAGAGTCGCGCGCGGCGGCGGTTGCGGTCGCCAAGAAGAACGTGCCGACGGCACTGTCGTATGATTATCGGACTATTCAGAATGATACGAAAAATACCCAGGATGTGCTGACTACCGAGTTCGGTAAGCAGTACGAGTCGCTGATGAAAAATGTCGTGATAGACGCTTCGAAGAAGCGACATGCGGTGACCAATGCGCAGGTCGCCGACACCTCGGTCGTGTCGGCTGATCCCGAGGACGTGAAGCTGTTGGTTTTCCTCAATCAGACGACGGAAGGCGATGGGATTCAGCGGCCGCAGCTAAACGGTAGTCGTGTGGAAGTGGAGATGCGGAACCAGTCCGGAAAATGGTTGATCTCCTCACTGAAGCCGCGATGAGGGAGTGCCAGGAGTCTGCCGCCGGTTTGGTTGACACTCGGGGTTGATGGTTTAGGCTGCGTTTGCAGCTTCGTAGATTGTCTCAAACTCGACTGGGGTGAGCTTGCCCAGGCGGCGTTGTCCGCGTCGGCGGTTGTACTTGGTCTTGGTCCGGGTGGCGATCGCCAGCCGCAGTTCTTCCTGGGTATTCCACCTTTGGGTATCCAAGACGTTCTTCTGCAGCAGCGAAAAGAAGCCTCCGTCACGACGGCGAGCAGCAAGCGGGGGCCGGAATCGTGCTCCTGGCCGGGGACGGCCCTCGCACGACCGGGGAGATGCTTGACGCCACTCTCCTTTTTGCGACTTTGCGGGCCCGGAAGCCACGAGAATCATCCTACAAGGAGATCATGATGTGATCTCGATCGCATTTTCTTGTGATTGACGCCATAGCACTGGACCGGTACCGCCACGGCTCGCCCCGGGTGTGGTGGAAGGCGGTCCTTTGGTCTCCTGCGTCGCGGGCTATGCCGGGCAACCCGCCGAGCACGGACTGGATGTACCGGAACCGTTGCCTTCCCGGTTCCCCGACAGCAGACGATGGCAGAAGGACGCTGCGTGAGCTGCTCGATCCGCCCGCTGCGCAGCGCCTGACGGCGGCGTTCGCTTCGATAGACGGCCTTCACTCGGGATGCTCATCGAGCGTTGCGCCCGGGACTCTCGGTGCCAGGGAACTGTCCGTTGTCGGCTTCGACAACGCCCCCTTCGGTGAGCTGGCCGCGGTTTCGCTGACCACAGTGGATGCCAGTCCGCTCGCGGTCGGCAGCCGGGCGGTGGAACTGCGCGCCGAGCGGATCCGAACATGGCTACCGGGAGACCTCACCGGCGGGCGAGCGGCTGCCGCCCGACTCGCCGGAAGGCTGATCGGTTCCTGGTGCCGTATCGCGGCGCGACCCTGAGCGGAGGGTCGCCGTTTCCGCGGTATCTCGCGCGCCATCCGACGATGACGGCCCGGCCGGGATGACCTGCACGCGCTGCGCGAATTCGCCCAGCGCGTGCGGTACCTCGATGAACGGTCCGGCCGCCGCGCCGCGCGGATGCGGGAATCACCGCGCGGGAACGCGGCTCCCCAGAGGGGCAACAGGCTGCGGAGCGTCCCGGGTAGCGGGGAGGCTCACCATGCCAGGCGGGTCGGCCGCGCCGATGACGGTCGGGCCGCCGGGGCGAAGCGAGATCGATACCGCCGACGGCTGCGGTCCCGTCGGGTTCACTGGTCGCTGCGCGCTCGGTCACAGCCGTGCGCTACGGCGCCTCATCGCGCGTCCGCGCCGACGGCGATCGCCCAGTTGTGTCTGTCCACGGCAAAGTAGCGGTTCGCGCTGGTGGTGAACATCAGCACGGAGGCGGCCACGACGCAGCAGATGTGGGTCAGCCGCACCGCTATGAATGCCCAGCCCAGTTCGCCGCCATCGCTGAGCGCCCGCGCGACGGTCTGCCCAGCGGCCATGGCGAGTACGGCAGGCACCACCAGTGAGGCCGGCCCGATCACGGTGAGCAGAACCGTGGGAGCGGTACGAGCCCGACGGCGTCCACGCTGGAACGAGACGATCAGGACGGCGGCGAAGGTGTAGACCACGAGCCGGACGGCGATATTGGCCCAGACGGACGGCCGAGCGAACGGCACAGAGCGCCGGGCTGCCCGAATCCGGTCACGTTCGATGGCGCCGAACGGGTGGAAGCGTCGCCCGTGGCTGGTGACTACAAGCCTAGTTCTTCGTGGAATTGCCCCTCTTGTAGGCGCCGCTTGAGCGTGGTCAGGAATCGGCCCGCGTCCGCGCCATCGATGAGGCGATGGTCGTAGGTCAATGCGAGGTAGGGCCATCGTGCGGATCGCGATCGTCTCCTGTCCCTCGGGTCCGGTCGCTACGACCGGTCGTCTGACGAGCGAACCGAGACCGAGGATCGCGGACTGTGGCTGGTTGATGATCGGAGTATCGAACAGGGCGCCGTTGCTGCCGAGGTTGGTCACCGTGAAGGTGCCCCCGGAGAGCTCGTCCGGGGTGACCTGACCGGTCCGCGTGCGGGTGGCGATGTCGGCGATCGCACGGGCAAGACCAGCGAGGTTCATCCGGCCCGCGTCGGGGACGACGGGTGAGAGCAGCCCCTTGTCGGTGTCCACCGCGACGGCGAGACCGACCTGGTCGAAGTAGGTGATCTCCTTGATCTCCTCGTGCAGGTACGCGTTGAGCGCCGGATGTTGTCCGAGTGCCTCGACCGCGGCTTTCGCGAGAAACGGCAGGAAGGTCAGTTTGACACCCTCGCGCGCGAGGAAGCTCGCCTTGGCCTGGTCGCGTACCCGGGCGACCCTGGTGAAATCGACCTCGAACACCTGAGTCAGCTGCGCCGAACTCAGCAGCGATTCCCGCGTGCGCCGCGCGATCGTCTGGCGGACCCGGCTCGCCTTCTCCGTGGTGGCCCGTGTGCCTGAGAGGACCGGCGAGGGCCGGGACCGCGCTGCCAGCGGCGCATCGGACGGCGGATCCTCCCGCGCGGGCGGAACCGGGCGCTGCGTGCTCTCCTGTCCGGCCGCCATGACGGCGAGCACGTCCCGTTGCCGGAGCCCGCCGTCCGTGCCGGCAGGGGTCAGCGAGGCCAGGTCGATGCCGTGTTCGGAGGCGAGTCTGCGGGCCCGGGGCGTGGCATAGGGGACCTCGCGCGTGTTTTCGGGAGCGCGGAACGCCGCCGGTGGGGGCGCGGGTTCCGGCGTTCCGGGCGTCGTGGTCGTGGCTGGCCGGGCCGGTGGCCGGGACAGCGGTTCGGGCTCCGGTGCCGGTCCGGGCGCCTGCTCCGCACTGGCCTCCTGCTCGGCGCGCCGGTCGCTCCCGGCCGAGGTGGTCTGTGGCGTCGGGGTACGCCGAGATCGCCCGTTGACGGCCGAGACCTTGAGATATTACGTCGGTCTCGGTGCGAGTGGGTTGGATCGAGTCGGTTGGGATGCTTGCAGAGACAGGAGGATTCCTTTGGTGCGCCATTGGCGGAGTACTCGGCGACCGTAGTTGTTGGTTCCGGCGTGGCGGTCGAGTTCGGCGCCGGTGGGGGTGCGGCCGCGGGCGTGTTGGGTGAGGTAGTAGTCCCACATGCGTTGCTCCGCGCTCGGTTGAGCGGACGCGGCGTCCGATGTGGTGGCTGTGCTCGTGTCGGCACTATCGGCAGGCACGGCGGCCTTCTCCGTTGGTTCGGGTGGCGGTAGTTCCGGACTGATCGCCTCGACGTTCATGCGGTGGCGTTTGAGGGCGCGGTTGAGGAGTTCGACCGCGAGCAGCAGCGCCAGGGGTGGGCAGGCGGCGACTGCGACTCCGCAGACTGATGGGGTGGGGGAGGCGGCGATGTTCGCTGTCAGGGACAGTCCGATCCCGAGGGTGAAGGCGAGCCAGGCGGCCCACCGTTGACCATCCTGCGGGCCACGAGGTTTCCAGAGTTCGACGGTGGCTGTGATCACCAACCCGTCGACGATCAGTGGCCAGATCGTCGCCGTGGTCGTGTCCGCGCCGAACCGTAGCGCGAACTCGCGGCCGTGCCGGAACGAGGCATAGGCGGCGCCGAGCGCGACGAGTGCGGTACAGGTGCATTGGATCCACAGCGACAACGAGTGGCCGGTACGCGGCAACGACATCACAGCGCACCTCCGGCTCGTGGGGTGTCGTGCTAACCCAGTGGCCGAGCGTCGGATGGGTGCTTTACGTCAATCACAACGAATCTCACAGGTCGTGTTGCTGCGATCACAAGGCATCACGGGTCCTGCGGTCACGACGGTGCCGTGCGATCCCCTTAACCACAGGAAACCGCAGATCACGGCGTCGGCCAGCTTGCGTGGAAGTAGTTTGAATCGGGTCGGGGGTACGTACCAGATGCACACGAAACAGCGCCTGCTCTCTGAGCAGGCGTTTTTCGTGTGTCGTCCATGTTGTTGATCCTCTCTACGGTGCTGCTGATGGTAGGGGCGTGGTCTTCAGGCATGGTGATGGTGATGGTGGCTTTCTGGGGGTCGTTGTGAAGCTCGACACGGAGTTGTGTGATGTCGAAGAGTTCGAGCAGTAGTTCTTCGGGGGCGTCGCTGAGGTTGGCGACGAGATAGGGCAGGGCGTCGAGGATCTCCTGGTCTTTTTCGGTTGGCTTTTCTGGGGCGATTGTTGGGCTGCGTCGAGTTCGGCGAGCTCTAGCAGCGTGGTGTTCTTTTCGTTTTCGAGTTGGTTGCAGTCCTCGCGAAGGTCGCGCGTGAAGGGGTCGTCGGGGTCACCGATCTGGGCTTGGCGGCGGATGCGGTGCTGCCGTGCCTTGATCTCGATGAGGGTGCGGTCGAGGCGTTCGGTGTAGATGGCGAGGATGGCTTCGGTGAGTTCGTCTTCGCGGATGTGGATCGTGCGTGGGTGTTCGCGGGTGATGTCGGGGGCGTTCGCGGTTGTTTTGGCTTGGGTAGCAGCGGTGGTAGTTGCTGCCGTGGTTGCGGGCACCTTGCCTTCGGTGGCCGCAGGGGCAGAGCACACGCCCGCGGTAGAGGTAGGTGCATTTGGTTTGGGGATGAGGGGTTCGTGGGACCGGACCCATTTGCGCGGGTCGTTGTACGTGCCGCGGGGTGCGCGGGTGGCTCGTCGGTTGAAGATTCGGTATCCGGTGTATTTGGGATTGTGGAGGATGTCGAAGACGCTGGATTTGCTCCAGTAGCCGCGTGCGCGTCCCGGGATCGTGGGTTCGGGTGGCGGGTATTTGGTCAGGTCGGCGTCGAGTCGGTCGGTGATGGCACCGCCGCCGAGTTTTCGTAGTAGCGCCACAGCGCGATCCGGGTGACGGTCTCGCCTTACGCGACGTCGGGTTCGAGGCGGGATTTGGTGCGGCCTTTGGTGGGGTTGGGGTGTTTGAAGACCTTCGCTCGGTAGCGCGACGCGGGCCATGCTTTCGGCGAGCACCACATCGAAACGGCGGTTTTCTCGGGTGGCTTCGTCGAGAAGGTCGGAGATTCCGCCGTCGTGGGAGATCGGGAATGTCGAAGCGTTCGTCGTTGGTTTTGTGGCCACAGGCTTCGAGGTCCATGCGGCCGGACTCGACATCGTAGAAAGGGGACACGATCACCCAGGAATCTGCGATGGCGCCCTTGCGGGAGTGCAGTTGCCGGATCATGGATTGGCGCGGGTCTTGCTGGTCCTCGGTGGACGTGCGGCCGAGAAGTGCTCGGATGCTCCGTGAGAGCCCGCCAGGTCTTGCCCCCGTTCTCGGATCGATCGCGGTGGCAGTGTGTTGTCGATGCCGATGTCCGGTACCTCGTCCAGCGACGCCACCCCGGGGAACAGGTTGTCGAGCGTATCCTGGGCGGGCGGCTCCTGAACAGCGGTGCGGTTCTCGGCGCCGATCGGTGAATCGGGCGGTGCGCTGTCGGTCTCGGTCCGGGGTTCTCGACCGCGGGCCTTGTCCAGTTCGTTTCGCGCATGCTGATAGACGGCTTCGGCATACGCCGGTATCGACAGGGCCTGGTGCGGCGTGATGTTTCCGTTGAGGATTTCGGAAGCCATCTCGGCGATTGTCGCGTCTTTCCTGTTGTTCTTCAAAGCTTCGAGGATTCTGCGGCGCAGATTCGGCGAGAAGATCGCCCCTGTGGTGTGCTCGTTCATCGCGGTCTCCCGTTCTGTCTCGGTTCAAGCGGCGGGATGGTGGAAGATGAGTGGCATCTCCAGCGCGCCGAGTGCATCGAGCGGGGAACCGGCGTCGATGTCAAGGATGCTGAAGCTCTGTACGGCTGCGGTCAGTTGGTTGACCAGTCCGATGACAGTCAGAATATCGTTTCCGATCGAAGTAAGGGCCATGCCGGTTATTGCGGCTCCGATCCCGCCGGCAACGAGCGACCACGAGGTCACCGCCCCCACAGCGGCCGATATCATGCCCCAGATAGCCATGTCGGCGATATTGCCGAGCACTGCATTCACCGACTGGGTCGTGTTCGACGCAGCGACCGCGAGCTCGGAGTACTTCTTACCCAGTTCGGTGAACAGGAAATGAAAGTTGAGCACGATTTCACCACCCTGAACCATGGGGTCGGTTTCCGGTGCGTTCCGGTCCGGCGGCGAGCAGGTCTGGTTCGTAGGCTCGGCGTAGAAAATCTGTGAAGTCGCTCCCAGGTATTCGTAAGCGGCATTGGCGGCATTTCCGGACCAGTGCGTGGTCATACTCCGCCATTCGGAATAGTTCACGAACACGGATTTGCTGTATTCGGCGAGGTTGACGCATCCGTTGGCCGCTCGTGCGAAAGCCTGCCAGTCGCACACCAGCCACTCGACGGCCTTGTTCATGATGTCGACGTCGAATTCTTCTTTTATCAGCGCATTGATCCACCAGCTGACGCTGGTCACATTGCCCAGTTCGGCGAACGGGCCGATGTCGAATTCCCCCACCGGATCCGGTGGGACCAGCAGGCTTGTCGGGTCTTCGCGCTCGGTCGGTGCTCCGCTGACCGTGACCTCGCCGGCACCGAACCCGGGCGGCCCGATCGGCGCGTAGGTGCTGTCGAGCTGGGCGGCCGCCTCGATGTCCGTGTTCTTGTACATTCGGGCGGTGTCATCCATCGAGGCCGACAGCTCGGTGAGAAATTCGGTAGCACGGTCGAGGGAATGGGCCATGATGTCGAGGAATCCGGGGTTCGCGTTCTCTGCATCGATGATTACCCCGTTCGATCCGCTCGAGACCTGAACGTGCTCGTGCACGTATTCGGCCGCACGCGTGTTGTGCTCACTTTGTGCATCCAGGACACCGGCGTAGGCGGAAATGGAAGCCGGTTCGACGGAAAAACTCATCACTCACCCCAGTTTCGTCTTCGGTTGATCCGAGAATGGTCTCCTCGTGCTTCTCGGTATCGGGAGAATGGGGTGTTCGGTGATGCTTTCACCACACTATTGCGCTACAGGGGAAAAGGTTGACTCATCGGGACTCGTTGGGCACGCCCGGTATCCGTCCGGCCAGAAGGCCAACACCGAGCTGGGTGAGCTGGTGCTGGACCGATCCGCCCAGTCGGGTGCTGGTAATCAGCCCGGCGTCGCGGAGCGCCGTGGTCTGTCTGCTGACCGCGCTCGGGGACAGGCTCAGATAGACCGCCAGTTCTCCGGTGTTCCGAGGAACATGCAGGGCGGACAGGCATTCCGCTCTGGTCTTCCCGAGCAGTGTGATCAAGTGCTGACCCGGTATGCCGGGAGGTCCGTTCGCGATGCTCGGCTGGATGGGGAAGACAAGCACCGGAGGCAGTTCGGGGTCGATGAAGGTGACCGGTTTGCCGATGCAAGACGCGCTCGGGATCAGGGTGAGCCCGCGTCCGGCGAGATGAACGGTCTGCGGCAGGAAATACGGCATCTCCAGTACGCAGCCGTCCCAGCCGCGCACGCCAGGGAGTTCGGCGAGCATCGCACCGACCCCGCTGCGCACCAGCGTGTGCATTCGGTGGCCGCGATCGGCTGTCACGTCCTGTTCGATGGTGTGCCACCGAGGTGTGACGAGCGCACCGAACGCGGTGCGGAGCGCGGCCACCGTGGCATGCAGCTGCTCCAGGTCGCCCTCGGCGAGCCGTCGTACCCAGCTCGGCACCCGCCCTGCTGCGAATACGGAGTCCAGATCGCGTTCCAGCCGGGTTCGTGAGGTTCCGGCGATCGCCTCGCATCCCGCGTCGAGTTCAGTGATCAGCCTTGCCGGAGTGAGGAAGTCCGGGAAATTCCCCCGTGGTGGGACCAGAGTGAACAGTAGACCGAGGCAGGTGCGTAGCTGATCGTCGTCTATGGCCAAGGAGCGCACTCTTCGCTGCCAGTCCGCGTGCCGCGGATCGATCGCGGTGTCCCGGACCCGGTGCAGGCTCAGGGTCAGTTCCCACATCGGATCGGGTGCCTGAGCGAGCCGGACGCGCTGCAGGTCCTCTCGGTCGAAAACCAGCCGCAGCATCGGCTTCCCCTTCCCTGGAAACGGCGGGGCAGCGATCCCACACCGCGATGTGCTGGCCTGCTGTCGAGCGAAATATTTGCCGAAAACAATATGACATTTGGCGTTTTTCCGTCAACTGTCGCTAATGGGACACAACGTGGAAATGGGGCGACGGTGCCCTCGCGCGGGCACGATGCACTCCGCCGCTGTCGCGGTCAGCCCGCCTGCCCAAAGGATGCCCTGACCAGCGGACCGTGCCGCCAAGCAAGAGTAGAGCGGGAAGGTGCACGGTGGTCGGTCGGCTTGGGGCGGAACCAGGGTCGTTCGGACGGGGAGCTAGAGGTTCGCCCGAGTGAGGGGCGATTGTCGGCAGTGCGGTGTGGCCCCGTGACGACCGCACCCTGCCAGCCTCGGCTTGAGTGGCGGTCTTCTTGATCGCCAAGGAGAGCTGTGTGGGCACCCGGCTTCCCGCACGCCGTCGCGGGTGCGCGGCGGCCACTTGGTGACCAGGTGTACCGGCATGCTGCCGTACGGCGAACCTTTTGCGTCGCGGCGCAATCGGCTGGTCTCGCGTGTGGGGTATTGCCAGGCTGGCGGCCGTGGGACGTGCGGTGCTCCGCGGCGTTCCACGGGCCTGACCGCCTGCCGTGACGATGATCGTTCCGGCGGGTCGACCGGAACATGACCAGCGAGAGTGATCACGAGGATGTCCATCCCTTCTGTACCCGGCTCCCCGCAGCGCGGACGCCGGAAGCGCTGGATCGCGATCGGTTCCGTGGTGGTGCTGGTGGCCGCCGCGGTGATCGCCGTGTCGGTGTGGCTCGGCGGCGCAGGGGGCGAGGTGGCGGGCAGCCCGACACCGACCACCACACCGACCAGCGCACGGAATACCGCACGGAGTACGCCCCCGAGCGCCGCGCCGAGCACCTCGTCCTCGACCCACGACTCTGCCCATATCCCTGGCTGGACGACAGTGACCGCGTGGACGGCCAGCTACGACGTACCCCCCGGCTGGACGCGCAGGGATCGGCACGGGTCGAACGGCAGCGCATTCCAGGATGCCGTCTACCGGCCCGGATACTGTGCAGGGCATGCGAATTCGCTGCTCGGCAGGGTGATCACGACACGTACGGACATCAAACCGGCGTCCAAGGCCGTACGCGAGGAAGCCGAACGATATATTCGGAAGACGCTCGGTTCGACGAAACCGAAGATCAACTGGGGCAAGCTGAACAAGTCCGAAGACGATCTGGTTGCCGTCCTCCCGGCAGAGGTTCGGTCTGCTGCTCCCGGCACCTGTCAATCGCCTGCGACGCTCGTGCTCGCCCGTTCGTGGTCGAACGCGGACCGGCCGGGCGGAGCGATCTTCCTCGTCGTCGCCGACCAGGAAGTGCCGGGCGCGGAATCCGTGCACAACCTGGAGAAGATCGCGAACAGCTTCCGTGGCGCTGGGACCTGAGGGGATGCCGGACGATGCGTGGCAGCCGATGAACACGGTCGGACGCGGGTTTTCGCGCACTGCGGCGGTGCGTGGCGTTCCCCGAGCGATCCTGCTGACCGCTGTCACTGTGCTGCTGGCCGTGCTCACCGGCTGCGGCCCGAGCGCGGACCGGCAGACGGAGAGCCCGCGCAGCAGCACGGGCAGACCGACGCCGTTCGCCGATCACCCGCCGCGCGTGCCGGCACTGAACCTGGCACCTGACCCCTGGGAGAGTATCCGGCACGGTTCGGTCGCCAGAGCCGAACAGGTGGAGGTACATGGCGACGCCATCGTCGCTCTCGGCGCCGACGAGGAGGACGAGTCCAGCACACGGATCGCGGTGCTCGACGCGGACAGCGGCACGCAACGGTGGGCGCTGAGCTTCGGCGAGCCGGTGCCCGGCCTGCACGGCGCGGTGTTCTCCGATCCGAGTCACCGGCTGCACGTGACCGGATCGGACGAGGACTGGTCGATCGTGGTGCAGTACCACGATCCGCATGGTGCCCCGAACCACAAGGACAGACTCGTCGTGCTCTCCGCGAACGGGCAGGTGAAGCGAGCGGTCCCCGTCGCCGAGCTGCCTGGACCCGGCAGCCACGACCACGTGCTCGGTCTGCGCGAATGGCAGGTCAGCGGATCGACTCTGGTGTTCGCGCAGCGCTGGGACGCCGGTGAGTGCAACGCGGAGACGGAGGTGCGCCTTACCGCGGTCGACCTCGACACCGGACGCGTCCGCTGGACCAAGAATACGGAGGACGGTCTTCTTCCCGAGATCGTCGCCGGGAACGTGGTGGCCGGCTGTGGTACGCGCGTCTGGCCCGGATCGCGGCCGCATGTCGTGGCGCTCGATCTGTCCACCGGCGCGCAACGATGGACCCTGGCCGACCGTTACCTGCCCTCCCAATCGGCGGCACACACCAATTCGTGGGCGACACACGGCTCGATCGTGCCGGTGGCCGTGCAGGGGCGGAACAGCCCGCAGCGCACCGTGTTCCTCGACGCAGACAGCGGTAACCGGCTTGCGGTCGCACCGGACTCCGGCGTCTGCGCCGGTGACCGCGACACGGTCGCGTGTCTGCGCACCACGGACCGGCGCCAGCGGCTGTCTGTGGTGCGTGCTCCCACGGGCGGGCAGACGTTGTCGGCGAAGGAGGTGCCAGGCGACGAGGTCAGTGCGTTGGCTGGAGGCCGGATCTTCGTGGAGGGCCCGGAAACCGGCGAATCGGCGTGCTACGACGAGGCGGGCAACTCGCTCGGCCGCCTGCCCGGCAAGGTGATCGCCGCTTCGAAGCGGTACGTGGTGCTCGGAAAGGACAGGTTCGATAGCACCCGCTCGAGATTCGCGGTCCATCGCATCCGGTGACGGGCCCTCCAGCCGTACCGAGAAAGGCAACCGGGCTCCGGACCTCGTCTGGAATTCTCTTACCCGATCCGCAGCGTTCCCCTCGTATGGCTCAACGGACCAATCCGCTCAACCGGTCGAGCGGGTGCGCAGGAAGCAAGCGCCGGATGTTCAGATGGGCCGACCGCGACCACTTCCGCTAACGCACACTGCCGGAGGGGAACCGAAACTACGAAGAGTGCGCCACAGCCGTGGTAACGGTGTTTCCGGCGGTCGTCATCGACACGTACCCGTGGTGTGCACGACACGTCGGGGTCTGTCTGATTAGCCGCACAAGTCCCCGTGTGATCAGGATACGGTGAAGGCTTGCGGTTCGAATCGGAGTGTGGCGCAACGTTCGGTTCGAACAACCCGAACAGAAGGCCCAGCTGTCGACGCCGTTGTTGACCAAGTGCGTGGTTTGCTGAACACACGACCGGATCATCTTCAGCCGTCGGGTGGTGAAGTCTCGGTGTCTGGGGCTTGAAGTGTGTGGAGTTCGGTGCTGGTGGCTCGTCTGGTATTTCGCATCCGCGTGTGGACGGCGTAGGTGATGCCGATGACCAGGCTGCGTTCGAGCACGATTTCCGTGGCAGTCTCGCTTAGCCGAGCAGTCCGCGCAGGAACTCGCGGTTTTGCTCGTGCAATTGTTCGCAGGCGGTGAGGGCTTCGTCCAGTGTCCCTGCGGTCACTCCTTCCGCGAGGGTGCGGTGCATGGTGAAGATCTTGGTGCTCATGGTGTGTCCGTGCGGGGAAATGCGAATCGTGGCGTCGATCTGTTGCTGGAGATTCTGCCAAAGTGACGCGAGGGTAGCGCTTCCGCTCGCTTCGACGATGGCGGTGTGTAGCGCGCTGTCCAATTCGGCGGTATCGGCTCGGGCGGCGACGGCGTCACCGAGTTGTTCGAGGATCGTGGCAACCTTCTTGATGCTGGCCTCGTTGTTGCGGCGCGCGGACAACCGCAGGGCACCGCTCTCGAGCACCTCGCGCACGTTGATCACATCTTGCAGACTCGTCTGTTCGGTGGGGGTACCTTCGCCGGGCTCCGCGGTGACGAAAATGCCGCGCCCCATTTGTGCTTCGAGGATTCCGTGGCCGATGATGGTGGAGATCGCCTCGCGGATGACGGGACGGGAGACACTGAAGTCCACTGCCAGTTGCCGCTCGCTCGGCAAACGGGTGCCGACAGCGTACTTGCCGCTGCTGATGTCCTCGATGATGAGCCGTGCGACCCTCTTCGCCTGCGGTTCCTTCTGGTTAGGTGGCACTTGCGCTCCGTTCCTGCTCGTGACGTGCCGGTACCGCTATGTTAGGTCAGCGGTCATGCCGGTCAGGCCGCACCACCTCGATAGGTCCGTCCGTCTTTTCCACGGGCTCTGTGGCAGCGATGGCGGCGTAGGTTCGCGGCCTGCGTCTGCGTAACACGAGCGCGTAACCTATACCTCCGGCGGCGATGACCGGCAGCGTGAGTGGGAGTGCGTTGATCACCGTGGATCCGCTGCCACTGAGTACCGAATAGTTCGCCACCGCGAGAACGGTCACGGCCGCCAGGCCCACGGCGCCGAGTGCGGTACAGCCGAGCAGGACCGGGCCTCGATGACCGCGCCGGTAGAAGAAGACGATGGCGGCCACGGCGACCGCGGTCTCCAGGCAGAGCAGGGCAACCGTGGAGAGGCCGACGAAGCTCGTGTTGACGGTCAGCAGCGGATCCGCTCCGGCGAGCCCGAAGGCGACAATCATCACCACCGCGATTGCGATCTGGAATCCGCTTGCCGTAGCCGGGGAATTCCATCGTGGATGCACCCGCGCGAGCCTGCGCGGAAGCAACCCCTCCCCGCCGAGCGCGTAGAAGTACCGGGATGCTGCGTTGTGGATTCCGAGCAGTGCGGCGAACATGCTCGTCACTACGAGTACCTGGATGACGATGCGCCACGGTCGGCCGACGAAACGTTCGGTCAACGCCGAGACGAAGTTGCCGGGATCGCCGTGCATCGCCTCCAGGACATGCGAGCCGCCGACGCTGCCGATCAGGATCAGTGCGGCAATCGTGTAGAACACCGCGATCACGACGACAGCGAGGTAGGTCGCTCGCGGGACATCGCGTCCCGGATCGCGGCTTTCCTGGCGGAAGATGGCGGTTGCCTCGAAGCCGATGAACATATTGCAGGCGAACATCAGCGCGATACCGACCGAACCCGAGGTCAATACCGGGGGACGGAACGAGGCGAGGGAAAACGACTCCGCGCCACGGGTGGCGACGATAGCGACCGCGACCACGACGATTGCCGCGACCTCCAACAGGACCGCCACCCCGACGACTTTGACACTGAGATCGATGCTGCGCCTGCCCAGCACTGCGACCACCAGCAGGGCCAGGATCGTCCAGGCAAGCCAAGGCAAGTCCAGACCGGTGTCCCGGAACAGCGCGCGGAGGAAGTAGCCGAGCGCCGCGCCGAGACTCCAGAACGAGGCGTTGTAGGCGAGCAACGCGAAAAAGGAAGCGGCGACGCCGGCGGGCCTGCCGAGGCCACGGGCGACGTAAGCATAAAACGCGCCTGCGTCGGCGATGTGGCGGCTCATAGCGACGAAACCGACGGCGAAACAGAGCATGATGATCCCGGCGACGATCACCGCCCCCGGGAATCCTGCTCCATTGCCGAGGAAGATCCCCAGCGGCACGATCGAGACGATCGCGCTCATCGGGGTGACGCACGCCAGGACGAACAGCACGAGGCCGCCGGTCCCGAGTTTGCCGGAGTGCAGAGCACCCTTGCTCGTCTCGGTCATGGTCACCGTCCTGTTCGTGGGGCATGCGGCTGCTGGTACATGGGCGTATCCGGTATGACCAGACATCAAATGTAGCCGTGAAAGAGAGTAAATGGTCTTACCGGTATTGCCAATAGTCAGAGGTGTTGGTAGACAGGAGGCCACTCGTTCCCGTCTGCAACGGAGTGACCATGACGAAGAACCCGGTGAAAGCCTTCCGGGCCGGCACGCCAGGTTCGCGAACCTCATATAGGAGGGCGCTCGACCGGATTCCGACGGGTGTTTCCCGTCAGACCCTGGCCTACGCCCCGTATCCGGTGTTCGCCGAGCACGGGGCGGGGCAATACCTCTGGGACGTGGACGGCAATCGGTATCTCGACCTGGTCAACAACTACACGAGCCTGATCCATGGGCATGCGCACGCTCCGAGCGTCGAGGCCGCGATCGGGGCGCTGCGGCGAGGATCCGCGCTCGGGGCGCCATGTCCCGGCGAATACGAGTTCGCGGAGTTGCTCGCGGGCCGGTTCCCTGCCATGCAGCGGTTGCGGTTCGCGCTTTCCGGTACCGAGGCGATCATTTTCGCGGTGCGAGCGGCGCGGGCGTTCACCGGACGGCCCCGGCTGCTGAAGTTCGAGGGTGGATTCCATGGCAGCGGCGACGAGGTACAACAGTCCATCGGAGCCGAACCGCTCGCCGCGGGCACCTATGGACGCGGCGAGCCGAACAGTGCCGGCCTTGCGGAGACGTCCACGCTGGTGGCGGTCTACAACGATCGGGCGAGCGTATCCCGCGTGTTTGCCGAACACGGGGACGAGATCGCGGCCGTGGTGGCCGAACCGTTCCTGGGCAACGCGGGACTGATCACCGCCGAACCGGGGTTCCTCGCCTTTCTCGCCGAGACCGCGCACCGGCACGGGGCGCTGCTGATCCTCGACGAGATCCAGAGTATGCGCCTGGACCTCGGCGGCGCCCAGCGAACGCATGGTGTGTTTCCTGACCTGGTCACTCTCGGCAAGATCATGGGTGGCGGCATGCCGTTGGCGGCCTTTGGAGGGCGCGCCGAGATCATGACGGCCTTCGACGGATTCGCCCCGCGGATCCCGCAGACCGGCACTTTCACCGCGTTCAACGTCGGACTTGCCGCTGGGCTGGTCACCATGCGCGACTTCGGTCCCGACGAAATCGAGGCGTTGAACTCGATCGGCGCGAAGTTCCGCAGCGGTATCGCGGCGGTGTTCGCCGAACATGCCGTACCGGTCGCGGTGAACGGTTCCGGTTCGATGTTCAACATTTCGCTCGCCGGTCCTCCGGTACGCGATTACCGCACCTGGTGCGGCGCCGACACCGCGACGTGGGCACGGATTCGCACCGGTCTGCTCGCCCGCGGGGTGCACATCAATGCGCGTGGCACAGGCTGCCTTTCGACGCCGATGACCGAAACTGACTCCGACGATTTCCTGACCGCACTGCATCTCGCCGTCGGCGAAGCGAAGAAGAATCCGGAGGAATCCGCATGAACCAAGCAGATGCCCAGGCAACCGACCGCCGCGCCGTGCTCATCACCGGCGCTCGTGCCGGCATCGGGGCTGCCTGTGCGCGATGGTTCGCCGCGCGAGCCTGGCAGGTGATCGGCGTGGACATCGATGCCCCCGCTCTGCCGGACGATCTCGCCGGTGAGCACACCGGAGTGGTCGGCAGTGTCACCGGGGACGAGACCTGGAACCGAGTCGCCGAACACATCGAGAAGTCCGGGCACACCCTGCGCGCCGTGGTGAACAACGCGGCACACCAACCCGAACTGCCCCTGCTGGACACCAGTGTCGAGGAGTTTTCCGCGGTGCTGCACACAAACGTCGTGGGGATGTTCCGGGCGATCAAGCTGGCCGACCGGCTACTGGCGTGCGACGGCGCCATCGTCAACATGGCGAGCATCCTCGGCCTCACCGCGGATCCGGTGCTCGGTGCCTATTGCGTGAGCAAGGGCGCGGTCGTGCAGCTGACCCGCACTGCTGCGCTCGCCTTCGCCGATCGCGGTATCCGGGTCAACGCGGTGTGTCCGGGAGCGGTTCGAACCCCGCTGACCACTCGGGTGTGGGACCTTGCCGAGGATCCACAGGCGGCACGCGCGCAGATGGAGAGGCTCTATCCGGCGGGGCGCATCGCCGAACCGGAGGACATCGCCGCGATCGTCGGCATGCTGGCCAGTGGTGAGAGCCGCGCCATGACGGGCAGCCTCGTCGTGGCCGATGGCGGGCTGACCGCGACCAACGCCGAGTTCGCTCTCACCGGAGGCCTCGTATGAGCGGATTCGGCGTCGAACCAGAAGACACGGTGGCCCGGCGAACGATGATCACGAGCCTCGGCGAGGAGAAACCGTGAGCATCATCGATCTCACCATGCCCATCGCCGCGGGAATGGCCGCCTACCCCGGCGAACCCGGCGCGGCCTTCACGCCGTTTCGCACCGTGGACAACGACGGTGTGGCGATGGCGCACGTTCAGCTGTTCAGCCAGCTGGGCACCCATATCGACGCACCGGCGCACTTCCTCGCCGGTGCCCGGACCGCAGATCGGATCGAGCTCGACCGCTGCGTCGGTCCCGCGCATCTGATACCGCTGGGCCCCATGGCGCCGGGCTCCGTGATCGGGACCGAAACCCTGCGCGAGCACGCCGCGGTACTCGCGCACGCGGAACGGCTCGTGTTCCGCACCGGGTGGTCCGCTCGGACTGGTGCCGACTATTACCGTGACTGGCCGGTGTTCACCGAGGAAGCAATCGCCTATCTCGCCTCGTTCGGGCCACGGCTGATCGGTCTCGACACCCCGTCACCCGGTGACGAACAGACCAATCCGGCGCTGCACCGGCGACTGTTCACCCAGGAGACGGCGCTGGTCGAATGCCTGGTGAACGTCGAAGCGCTGCCCGAGCAGTTCGAGCTCATCTGCCTTCCACTGCCGCTGGTCGGGCTCGACGGGGCGCCGGTCCGTGCGATCGCCCGCATCTGAAACGGAGAAACGCATGTCCGCAACACGATCCGAGATCACCGATGACATCCGTTCCTGGCTGCGTGCTCGCCGTACCGAGCTGCACACGGCGGTCGGGGATGCGGTGGCGATCCGCAGTTTTCCCGGCACCGTCGCACAGAACGCCGTGCAGGATCTCGTTCAGGAGATCGCGGGAACGGTCACCGGCAGCGCGGTCGATCGTTGGCGCCCGGACTGGGCGGCGGTGGAACGACTGCGCGCTCCCGTCGATGCTCAGCAGCTCTGGACGCCGTTGATCGAGCGGGATGCCGACTACGCGGATGTATTGCCCGAACTGGAATGCCTCGCGATACGCCACGGGGACACCGAAGGGGCGCACCTCATCCTCAACGGACATGTGGACGTGGTTCCCGCGGACGGCCAACCGTGGTCCACGGAACCATTCACCCCCGTAGAGCGCGATGGCTGGCTGCACGGGCGCGGCAGCATGGACATGAAAGGCGGGCTCATCGCCGCCGCCTTCGCCTACCGGTACTTGGCCGGACACTGGTCCTGGCCGGGCAAAGTCAGCCTGTGCAGCGTGGTCGAGGAGGAATCCGGTGGCAACGGAACGCTTGCCTGCCTGCAGCGCGGGCACTGCGGTGACGCCGTGGTGTTCACCGAACCGACCGATCTGCGCGTGATACACCGGCATGTCGGTATCCAGGCGTTCAGCGTAACGATCACCGGCCGTGCTGGCGGGATGCTGCGGCGGTCCTGGGCCGACGGGGTGATCCCACCGCTTGGCCGAGTGCTGACCGCGCTGACCGAACTCGAACATCGGCGCACGGCGACCGCTCACGCCGAGGGCGGTTATGACCCGGACGACCTCCCCGGCTTCGTCAATGTCGGATTTGTGAGCAGTGGCGAATGGCTGGCGACCCGGCCAGGATCGGCCACCATGCGTGGGCTGATGGGCGTACTGCCCGGCGAGACCCAGCAACAGGCGGCGCAAGCGATCACCACCGCGATCGAGGAAGCCGTCGGCGACGACGAGGCCAAGGTCGATGTCGTGATTCCGCCCGGCGGGCACCGCGGTGCCGAACTGCCGGTAGGTGATGAGCTGGTGGACTCGTTCCGCTGGAGTCAGGGGGTGAATGCCCCGGGTGCGCCGAGTCGTGCGGGAACCATGGTGTGTGACGCGAAGATCGTGCACGGCGGAGGGTGGGCGCCCGCGATCGTGCTCGGTCCCCGTGGTGAAGGGTTACACAGCGCGGACGAACGGGTCGAGCTCGCCTCGATCGAGGAATGCGTCATTCGTCTCGTCACCGGGACGGCATCCTGGTTTTCTCGCTGACCTCACCAAAAACCGGGTACCGGTGACATTCCGGTCCCCGGTTCGGCCATGTTCACCGGAGCAAGGACCGCAGGTAGTCCAGTCCGGCACGCTGGCTGGACAGGCCGTCACCGCCGTAGTGCTCGATGCACACCGGTCCGCGATAATCCGCCTCGGCGGCGAGCCGGAACGCCGTGCGATAGTCGATATCGCCCTCACCGAGTTCGGTTGGCCAGGCCAGAAACGGCCCGTCCGGATAGCAGTCCGCGCGGCGATAGTTCTTGACATGCCAGTAGTTCATCCACGGCAACACCGCACGCAGCGTCTCCGACCAGGACTCGGTCAGCCGTTCGGGCACCCGGTAGAGGTTCGCCAGATCGGCGTTGATGCCGAGGTTTGGCGCGCCCACCTCCTCCACCAGGTGTGCCGCACCGGTTCCACTGCCGAGCAGGGTGTTCTCATAGAGTTCGAGCGAGAGCGCCACGCCGCGATCGGCGGCGTATTCGCACAGTTCACCGAGCAGGCGAACCGCGACGGGAAACGATTCGGGTGGGTCGGCCTCGCCGGGGACCGCCCAGAAACCGTGCCACCGCTGCTGTTCCGGGGTCAGTGGCCGGTGGAAACCGATCGAGAGCACCGGGGCGCCGAGTTCGGCAGCCGTCTCGATCGACCGCCTGGTGTGCTCCACATTCGCCGGGCCGTGAACCGGATCGATGATGCTGCGCCGGATCACCGAGATGCCTGCCAACCGCAGTTCCAGTTCAGCGAGTGCCTCGCGAAGGATTTCGCGCCGTAACGGATCGAGCCCAGCGGGCGAGATCCAGGTATCCACCAGGTCGATATGGCTGAACCCGGCCAGCTGTCGAAGGTCGGCGAGTATCCCCTCGCGATCGAGCTGATCGCGTGCCCGTGCGGGCAGCGGCAGGGTGCTGGCCGCGATAACGGGGCAGAACGACTCTTCGGGGGGAGAGCTCGGTTGAGGCATGACGGTTTTCCGTCCGCGCCTCCCGCGTCCCGTCACCGGTCCGCCCCGGACGCACCGGTGATCGTCGCGACGAAGTCGGCGATGAAACCGTCTCGGTCGACATCCTCGATGATCTCCGCCGTATGGGCGGCCAGGAGTTCCTCCGGGGCGCGATGCCTTCGGTCGACGACGGTGGCGCCGCGAGAGAGCCCGGGGGCGAGCTCGACGGCGGTGGGGTAATGACCGGTGCGCCGGACGAGCTCCGGTTTGGCGAGAATTCCCACGGTCAGCGGGGAGTGCATCGCGCAGGCGTACTCGCCGAGCCGTTTCCCGTACACCTGCATGTAGAACGGCGCGAACGCGGCCACGAGTTCGGCGGAGGCCGACGAGCTGGACCGGATCCGGTCCAGCTCGGGCTCACGTAGCAGCGTCGTGTCGGTGACATCCAGCGGTACGAGAGTGACCGGGACACCCGATTCGAGTACCACCTGCGCGCCCTCGGGATCGTGTGCGACGTCGGCCTCGGCGACCGCGGTGACATTGCCCGGCCACGCCATCGCACCGCCCATCCACACCACCTGCCGGATCCGTTCGGTCAGTGTCGGGTCCACCAGCAGCGCGATCGCGATGTTCGTCAGTGGCCCGAGAGCGATCACGTCGAGTTCGCCGGGGTATTCGTCGGCCAGCTCGAGTATCAGCTGCACGGCCGTCCGGGAATCCGGCTCTGTGCCGCGTGGCAGTAGACCGCATTCTCCGATGCCGTCCCGGCCGTGAATATCCTCGGAGAACACCGGGTTGTGCAGCAGTCCCTTCGCCGCTCCCCGGGCCACCGGGACATCCGTGCGCCCGAGCCGCTCCTGAATCAACAGCGAGTTCCGGGTGACCTGATCCACCGAGACATTGCCGAACACGGTGGTCACCCCGACGATGTCGAGTTCTGGCCTGCAGAGCGCATAAATCACCGCCATACCGTCGTCCACGCCGGTATCGGTATCGAGCAGAACGTGTCGTCGATGCAAGAAGGCCTCCAGTGCCGCAGAAGGGTCGATAAATTGGTATGTCAGGTAAGACCAATTGTCAACCCGGGCTCTGTCGCGCTCGCGCACAGCGGTGGCGCGCCTTGGCAGTGAGGCCGATCGTGCCGATGTATTGGTCTGACCGGTATTGCCAGAAGCTGTTTCGGTCTGTTAGACAGGCACGGTGCATGAATCGTCGACGAAGACGAACACCGGCAGCGGGCAGCGGCTCGGCGGAAAACGGGCGGTGGCGCTGACCGCCACCCTGATGCTCAGCGTCCTTTCCTATCAGCTCAGTGCGACCATGCCGTCGCCCGTGCTGCCCGCGATCGCCGACTCGCTACACGTCAGCATCAGCGCGGTTTCCCAGATCCCGTCCACGCTCTTCCTCGCGGGCGCGGTACTCGGCTTCGTCTTCAACCGGTGGAGCGATTACCTCGGTCGCCGCCGGATACTCCTGGTCGCCCTCGCGGTCCAGGTCGTCGGCACGCTACTGTGCCTTTTCGCCCAAGATCTCCCGCTCCTGCTGATCGGGCGAGTACTGCAGGGTGCATCGAACGCGAGTTTCGGCTTCGCCTACCTGTTGCTGGCCGCTCACCTGCTGCCGAGGCTGTTCGGCACCGCGCTCGGCTTTGTCTCCGCGATCAACGGCGGGATCGGTGGTGTCGACACCTACCTCGCGAGTCTCATCACCGAACACTTCGGATTCCGGTCGATCTTCCTCGTCATCCTCGTCTGTTCGCTCGCTGCCGTCGCGAGCGCCTGGCGAATCGTGCCCCGAGACGGGCACACCGCCACCAGCGCACGCATGGACTGGTGGGGAGCCCTGCTGCTCGGGGCGAGCTTGGTATGCCTGAGCGAGATCTTCTCCACAGCCGCGGATCGGGGCTGGTCTGCGGGCGGCACACTCGGCTGGTCGGGCGGTTTCCTCCTCTCCACCGCACTGTTCTCGATAGTCGAGCACCGCCGTGTCAGCCCGCTCGTACCGATGCGCCAGCTCGCTTCGCGGCACGTCTGGCCCGTCCTTGCCACCACAGTCCTCGCTTTGGCCGGCACATTCACCGTCATGACCTACATCGCCGTGCTACTCGCCCAGAACCCGAACGCCGGATTCGGCTTCGGTCCGGGAATGGCAGCGTTGCTGATTCTCACCCCTGCCGCCCTGTTCGGCGCCGTCACCGCCCCCATCGCGGGTACCATCGCCGGACGGACGGGGTGGTTGCGGACACTGCGCCTCGGTATGGGGGCGAGCCTCGTGCTGACGATCGTGATCGCCATCGTGCACCACGACGAATGGCTCACCGTCGGACTCGTAGCCGCGCTCGGGATCGGGTTCAACGGTTTCGTGATGACCACCCTGGACGGGCTCGGTGTCGTGCAGACCCCACCCGATGCTCCGGCGGTACTGCCCGGGCTGAACAGCGCCGCTTTCGGTATCGGCGCGGGTATCGGCATCGCGGTCGCCGCGCCGTTCGCCGGGGCAGCCACCGAACAGGGCTTCACCATCGCGTTATGGCTCGCCGTCGCTGTCGCCGCCCTCGCATTCGGACTCACCTTCGTCATCGAACCTCGTGATACGACAGCGTGACAGCGGAAAGAAGAGCGCCAATGCAGATCCGGGAACCGAGCCACGATGAACGGCAACTATTCGACCTCGCCTGTTCCGCCCAACGAACGAGCTACCATCCACACTCGAGGTTCCGCGTCGGCGCCGCGCTGCGCACCCACGACGGGCAGATCCATACCGGGACGAACATCGATAACGCCTCCTATCCGGTCAGCGTCTGCGCCGAAGTGTCCGCCGTCAGTGCCGCTGTGACCCAGGGGGCAAAGCGCATCGAGACGGTCGCGGTGGTCGGCGAGGCGGACAGCGTGTCACCGTGTGGACAATGCCGTCAGTTGCTCAGCGAATTCGCCACCTCCACCACTACGGTGGTGTACCGCTGGCAAGGAGAAATGATCAGTGTACCGCTCACCGTGCTGCTGCCCCACGGCTTCGAACTTCGCTGACCGAGCGGCATCCGAATTTTGAACTCAGTCTTGGGTCAAAAGGACAGAGACGCGGGAAACGCGAACGATACCGGAGGGCCTTCATTCCTGGTGGATGATCACATCACCGGTATTGTCGGCCGGTCGGCTGGCGAACGGACTACGTGGGGCTCATATTCCTGGGCACGCGGGCGAGCTTCCCTTTCAGAAGCGGTGACGGCAACTCGGCCGAACCTCATTCCTCGAGCAGCCGGATGGCGACAGCGAGCTCGGCGAGCTCGGTGGCTGCCGTGAGGTCGTATCCGGTGACCATGCTCGCCCGTTTCAATCGGTAGCGCACGGAGTTGGGATGCAGCCCCAGTGTGCGGGCAGTGCGCCGAATATCCCCCTCGCTCCGAATGTACTCGGTCAACGCGGCGAACAGCGCCTGGTGTTCGGTGAGCGGCCGCAGCAGTTCGGTGACCTTGGCGCGCACCGTTTCCGGTTCGCGGGCGGCCACGAGCCAGTCGAGCAGGCCGATGTCTTCGAAACAGAGCTGTTCCCGATCCTGCCTTCTGGCTGCGCGCAGACCGAGTTCGGCTTCGCGCAACCGTTTCGGTCCTTCGGCGAGGTCGGCGAACGGTTCACTGATTCCACAGTGGACTCGCGAGGGGAGTTCGGCCAGCCACGGCAGCGGCGGGCTCTGCTCGGCGGGCAGCACCCCGACGATGTGCTCCTCGTGCACGCCGAGCACGAGCCGGGTCTCGGTGTCGAGGGCGAGCTTCTCGGCGGCGGCGATCCGGTCGGCGGCGCCGCCCGAGCCGAGCGGTCCGCTTTCGGCGAGCAGCAGCCGCACTGGTTCATTGCGCCGGAATCCGTGTGTTTCGAGGCGGTCCCAGATGTATGGTCCATCGCCTCGGTCACCGCCGAGGATCATCCGCAGTAGCCGCGCCCGGCGCAACCGGTCCTCGGTGCGCACCGCCTCACGGGAGCGCACGATCATGGTGACCAACCGTCTCGCCGCCTCCATCGCCGGTTCGGCGAGCTCCTCGGACACCGACGCCCTCCGGGAGGCGAGGGCGAGCCAGTGCAGCGTGGTGTCGGTGCGCACCGGATCGGTGAGCACCTGCCAGCGGCCGACGGTGAACCTGTTGCGGGTGTTCGGTTTGCTCGCGATCTCGGTCCGGATGATCTGGGTTGGCCCCAGACCGGACGAGGCCAGGATGGTGCCCGACTGGTCGTAGAGTACGACCGTGCTGCGCAGCAGGTCGGCCAGCCGGTGCACGAGCGCGGCGAGCGCGTCGGACTCGGTCAGCGACTCGAGCAGGTAGTCCTGGATATGCACGGTGCGCCGCTGCAGGTAGACGTCCTTGGTGAGGGTCGCCTTGCTGACCACGTCGATGATCTCGAGGAACGGTGTCTCCAGCGGAACCGAGAGCAGCGGAAGGCCACGGCGGGCCGCCTGCTCGACGAGCATCTCGGGAACGGTCTCCCTGGAGATCCCGGTGCCGAAGGCGAGCGCGGCGACTCCCGCGGTGACCAGCTCGTCGACCAGCTCGCGCTGCAGTAGCGCGGAGCCTTCGACTCCGGTGAACCTGGCCCCGGTGGTCAGCATCAGCCAGCCGGGCTTCATCCATCGTGCGGGGTGGTCGATCTCGATGGCGTGCGCGCCGAGGATCGGTGTCTCCGGGTCGGCCTCGGTGACCATGCGCAGGCCGAGCCGCTTGACGGCAAGCAGGTCGACGAGATGAAACCTTGTCGCCGTGTTGTCCACACTCACAAGGATCAGCACCCTCATTCTCACTTCGGACAATTGCGCCCAGTGTGACCTGCAACTCATAGTTGCGGAACAGTATCCCCGAGAAAGAGGTGCTGACGTGCGGAAATTCCGAGTTGCGGTGGATGTCGGCGGCACGTTCACCGATGTCTGCGTGTTCGATACCGAGAACGCGTCCACGGCGGTCGCCAAGGTCGCCTCGACCCCGGACGACCCGATGCGAGCCGTGATGAACGGGGTGCGCACCGCCGGGGTCGACCTCGCCGAGGTCGCGCTGTTCTCGCACGGGACGACGGTGGCCACGAACGCGTTGATCACCAGGAACTTCCCGAGCGCTGCGATGGTGACCACCCGCGGTTTCCGGGACGTGCTCGAGATACGCAACGGCACCAAGGACGACCTGTGGGACGCCTACCAGGATGTCGGCAAGCCTTACATCCGCCGCCGCGATCGGTACGAGGTCACCGAGCGGGTGAACTACACCGGCGATGTGGTGACTCCGCTCGACGAGAACGAGGCCAGGCGGGTCGCCCGGGTGCTGCGGCGCAAGGAAGTGCGGGCGGTCGCGGTGGCGTTCGTGAACTCCTACGCCAATGCCGGGCACGAACGCCGGATGGCCGAGATCCTGGCCGAGGAGCTGCCCGGGGTGCAGGTTTCCACGTCGAGCGCGGTACTCCCGGAGATCTTCGAGTACGACCGGTTCTCCACGACCGTGGCCAACACCGTGCTCGGCCCCTTGGTCAGCGGGTACGTCAACCGGCTCGAGAAGGAGCTCGCCGGTGGCGGTTACGACGGTGACCTGTTGCTGTTGCACTCCGGGGGCGGGTCGATGACCCCGCGCATGGTCGAGCAGTACCCGGTCCGGCTCGCCGCCTCGGGGATCGCGGCCGGCGCCATCGCGGTCCAGGATCTGGCCGAACGCTGTGGTTACGCCAATGCGATCGGGCTGGACATGGGCGGGACGAGCACCGACATCTCACTGGTGCACGGCGGCGAGATCAGGGTGACCAAGGAATGGCACGTCGAGTACGGCTTCCCGATCTGCTTCCCGAGCATCGAAGTGCTCACCATCGGGGCGGGTGGTGGCTCGCTCGCCTGGCTCGACGAGGCCGGTTCGCTGCGCAACGGCCCCGCGTCGGCCGGTGCGGATCCCGGGCCCGCCTGTTATGGATTCGGCGGCAAGGATCCGACGAATACCGACGCGAGCCTGGTACTCGACCGGCTCGGTACCGAACTCGTCGGCGGGGCGATGAGCCTGGACCGGTCCGCGGCCGAGGAGGCGATCACCGCAGCGGTCGCCGAACCGCTCGGTCTCGGCCTCGATGAGGCGGCCAGCGACATCCTCCAGGTGGCGAACGCGAACATGGGCGATGCCGTGCGGTTGATCTCGATCCGCCGCGGCTACGATCCGCGTGATTTCGCCTTGGTCGTGTTCGGTGGGGCCGGTGGTCTGCACGGCGCGGCGCTGGCCAAGGAGCTCGCCATCCCCGTCGTCGTGGTGCCTTCGCATCCGGGTATCACCTCGGCACAGGGTTGTCTTCTCGTCGATATCCGCCACGACCTGAGCGTGATGTTCCAGTCCGAGGCGGCCACCACGGACCTCGATCGGCTGGAGGCGGAATTCGGCGCACTCGAGGCCGATGCGGTCGAGCGGCTGCGTTATGAAGGGGTCGCCGCTTCCGACATGCGGCTGGAGCGTTCGATCAGCATGCGGTATGCAGGTCAGTGGCGTTCGCTCACCGTGCCCGTCGGCTCGGGCGTGGGTGCGCTCGATGCCGCTGTGGAACGCTTTCACGAGGAACACGAGCGGGAGTACTCGTTCCGCCGTGACGATACTCCGGTCGAGCTGTACCAGTTGCTGTTGTGCGCGACCGGGACGACGCCGAAACCACGTTTCCCACGCAGCGAGGTCACCGAGCAGCAGCCGCCCGAGCCCCGCATGTATCGGAGCACCTACTTCGAGGAGAACGGTTCCCGGGTGCGGACTCCGGTCTACGACCGCGCGGAATTGCGTGCGGGGACACGGATCCTCGGCCCGGCGGTCATCGAGCAGCTCGACTCCACGACGGTCGTACCGCCCGGGACTCCGGCCACGATCGACGAATGGCTCAACATCCGAATCCATGTCGCGGAGGGCAGGAAATGAGCACAGCACGAGAAGCGGCGCGTCAGCGCGAACTGGACCCGGTCACCTTCGAAGTACTCAAGAACGCCTTTGCCACCTCCGTCGATCTGATGTCCGAGCAGATCCTGCGTACCTGCTATTCCTTCGTGATCTACGCGCGGGATTTCTCCTCGGCGCTCTGCGACGCGCGGGGGAACACCGTGATGCAGGGCAGCCAGGACCTCGCTGCCCATGTCGGAACCCTGCATTTCCAGTGCAAGGCCGTGCTCGAGGAATTCGGCGAGGACATCGGTCCCGGCGATGTGTTCGCGGTGAACTGCCCGTATCTGGGCGGTACCCACCTCAACGATGTCAGCTTCATCCGGCCGATCTTCGCCGAAGGCGAGCTGATCGCTTTCGCGCAGAACAAGGGACACTGGGCCGATATCGGCGGGAACGTGCCCGGCTCCTTCGACGTCAACGCGACCACGCATTTCAGTGAAGGACTGCGCATCACCCCGGTTCGCCTCTGGCACGGCGGCAAACTGGCCGCGGATGTGGCACGACTGCTCGTGGCCAACACCCGCTCCCCGCAGATCAGCCTCGGCGACCTGCACGCACAGGCCGAGGCGACCGGGGTGTGCGAGCGGGAGCTGCACCGGCTCGTGGCCAAGTACGGCAAGGCCGAGGTCGTCGAGGCCATGCAAGAGGTCCAGGACTATGTGGAACGCATCGTGCGGGCCAGGGTCGCCGAACTTCCGGACGGAACCTGGACGGCCACCGACTACATCGACTTCGACCCGGCGCACGGGGAAGGACTGGTCCCGGTCCAGGTGCGGTTGAGCATCTCCGGCGACCAGGTCGACTACGACCTGCACGGCAGCGCCCCGGCCGTGGCCAGCTTCCTCAACGCCGGTTATGGCACGGCTTTCTCCGGAATCATCGCGGGCACCAAGACCTTCTTCCCGGATGTCCCACTGAACTCCGGTTTCTACAACGCGCTCGAGATCGACATCGGCCCGGAGGGCACCGTGGTCAACGCGGGCTGGCCGCACGCGGTGACCGGATTCTGCTCCGGCCCGTACGAGAAGATCATGAACGCCACCTTCGAATTGTGGTCGCACGTGGTTCCCGAGCGTGCCATGGCGTGCTCCTACAACCTCGAATACCTGCTCATCGGCGGATACGATGCGCGAACCGCGGGCCGTGACTACTTCATGTGGTACGACTGGATGGCCGGCGGCTGGGGCGGCCGCCATGACCGAGATGGTTCCGGTGCGACATCGCCGATCTTCGGGGTCGGGCTCGCCGTGCAGCCGATGGAAGGGCAGGAACGGCTCAATCCGGTGCTGACCAGCGTGCACGAACTGATCACCGATTCGGCGGGGCCGGGCCGGTACCGGGGTGGTGCGGGTGTGCGCAAGGGCGGCACCCTCACCGACTGCGAGCAGACGGTGATGTCCTACTGCTGCGATCGGGCGCGCTCGGTCACCTGGGGTATCGAGGGCGGCCTTCCGTCGATACCGCACGGGGTGTGGCTCAACGAGGGAACACCGGAGCAGCGGTTCCTCGGCTCGGTGTTCGCCGGGGTGCCGGTGGCCTCCGGGGACAGGTTCACGCGCCCCTCCGCTGGCGGTGGTGGCTACGGTGACCCGCTCGAGCGTGAACCCGGACTGGTGCTCGAGGATGTGATCGACGGGTACGTCTCCCTCGGTGGTGCCGAGCGGGACTACGGGGTGATCGTGACCGCGGTCGACCCGGAGATCGATCACTACGAAATCGACTACGCCGCAACGAAAACCACCAGGGACGAGATCCGTGCCAACCGCAGTGACTGGCTCCGGGCCGATCCAGAGGAGATCGCCGGACGTTATCGCGAGGGCACGCTTTCCCTGTTCGACCTCGTGCGCCGCTACGGCGTGATCGTCGACTGGGGCACCGGTGAATTGTTCGCCAAGACCACCGAGCAATTCCGCGCCATGCTCGCCGAACGCATGAGCGGGCATTGGACCTGAGGAAGGTGACCGCATGACGAACACCGCGAACCCCGGACTGCGCACCGGCATTCCCGGACCGGCCGCGCAGCGGCTCGGCCTGCGACGAGAGCGTGCCGTGGCGGACGGCGCATCCTCCCTGCTGCCGGTGTACACCGAAAGCGGTGGCGACGGGGTGCTCATCGACGTGGACGGCAATGCCTTCATCGACCTCGGCTCGGGGATCGCGGTCACCAGCGTGGGTAACCCCGCGCCGAAGGTGACCGAGGCGATTCGTGAACAGGCCGGACGGTTCATCCACACCTGCTTCATGGTCAGCGGGTACGAGGGCTATGTCGAGGTCTGCGAGCAGCTCAACGAACTCACTCCGGGTGCGCACGACAAGCGTTCGGTACTGTCCAATTCAGGAGCCGAGGCCGTGGAAAACGCGGTCAAGATCGCCCGCCACGCCACCGGCCGGTCCACCGTGGTCGTGTTCGACAACGCCTACCACGGCCGTACGAATCTGACGATGGCCCTCACCGCGAAGAACATGCCGTACAAGCACCGTTTCGGCCCCTTCGCCCCGGAAATCGCCCGGGTGCCGATGTCCTATCCCTATCGCGATCCGCACGGTATGACCGGACAGCAGGCCGCCCAACGGGCCATCGACCGGATTCGTACCCAGGTCGGCGCCGAGAACACCGCTGCCGTCCTCCTCGAACCGATCCAGGGCGAAGGCGGATTCATCGTGCCCGCGCCCGGTTTCCTGCCCGCTATCGCCGAATGGTGCCGGGACAACGGGGTGCTGTTCATCGCCGACGAGATCCAGACCGGATTCTGCCGCACCGGTTCCTGGTTCGCCTGTGAGCACGAGAACATCCTGCCGGATCTGATCACCACGGCGAAAGCGCTCGCCGGCGGGCTGCCACTGGCAGCGGTCACCGGACGCGCCGAGATCATGAACAGTGTCCACCGGGGCGGGCTCGGCGGGACATACAGCGGAAACCCGATCGCCTGTGCCGCCGCGCTCGCGGCCATCGACACCATGCGCGAGCAGAACCTGGTCGCCGCCGCGGCCGCTGTCGAGGAGACCACCAGGCCCCGGCTCGATGCGCTGGCCCAGCGCGATGACGGCATCGGCGAAGTGCGGGGCCGGGGCGCGATGCTGGCCCTCGAGTTCGTGCATCCGGGAACCGGCAGGCCCGATCCGGAACGCACCGCGCGCATCGCGGCCCACTGCCACCGTGCCGGAACCATCGTGCTCACCTGCGGTACCCACGACAACGTCATCCGGCTCCTTCCTCCGCTGACCATTCCCGCCCAGACGCTCGTGGAAGGACTCGACACGCTGGAAGCCGCCGTCGCGGAGTGCTAGCCCTCGAGCTCCTGGCCCCACACCGTTGCGGTGGTCAGTTTGCGCGGCATTCGCTGGGTCGCGGCCATTGCGAGCTCCATTTCCGGTTTCTCAGCCGGCGATCAGCACGGTGCCGAGGAATTCGTCGAGTACATCGACCACGTGCTTGAAGGTGGGGTCGTCATCGAACATCCACTCGGTGTGCCCGCGCCCCTCGAGCAATTCCAGGCGTTTCGGCTCGCGCGCGTGCTCGTACATCGACTGTGCCTCGACCGGCTTGTGCAGATCGTTGTGCGCACCGTGCAGGACGAGCAGCGGACGCGGTGCGATCCGCTCGACCACCTGTTCCGGAGCGAACCGCAGCAGGAAATCCGCCGATTCCAGGGTGACTCCGCTGCCGAATCCAGGGGTCTTGTACAGCTCGGCACCGACGTACCCATCGGTGCGATCGTCCAGATTGAGCCGCACGATGTCCCACGGGTCAGCGAGCTCGGAACGTCCGGTGCTGGTCCGCCTGCCACGATCGGCCTCGATCCGGTGCAGCAGGCCCGCCCAGCTCGCCTCGTCGTGCATATTTCGGGTGGACCGGGTTCCGTCCGCGATCCCGTTGAGACAGGCTACCGCGCGCACCCGCGGATCCTCGGCCGCCTCGGCGACGACCACGCCACCACCGAGTCCCCAGCCGACCAGGGCGAGGCGCCCGGCGTCCACTTCGGACACGGTGCCGATGCGGTCGATACCCGCACGCACATCCTCGGCCCATTCCTGCGGTATGAGCCTTCCCCGTTCCCCTTCACTGAGCCCGAATCCGCGGTAGTCGAACGCGAGAACGGCATAACCGAGAGGATTGAGCGCGCGGGCGAATCGTTCCGGGTGGATGGTCTTCTGCCCCTGATAGCCGGAGCAGGCGAGCACCACCGGATAGGGCGCGCGCTCGCCGCCGTCATCGGGCAGGTGCAGATCGGCGTCCAGGCGTAGTCCGCTCGAGAAGAACGGCAAGGGTCGGGTGGTCACGGGATCCTCCTGTCGCGCGAGGAATCGGTGTGCTCCTCGCTCACGGCGGGGGATCATCGACCTGCCGCGCGCCGGAGCACAATCCTTGTTGCCGTGCCCGCAACAGTGATCTTCATCCGCAGGCGCGATTCTTTCCGGACGGATGCCGGGTACTGCCTTCTGCTCGGGCTGGCGTTTCTGTTCGCCGCCCCGTACGTCGCCGATGTCATCCCGCTGCCGGTCACCGCCATCGCGATCCTCGGCGGTGTGGTCATACGATGAGCGTGCCTTCGATCGTCTTCTTGGCGGTCAGCTGGATCGGGTTCATCTGGCTGATGATCCGGTTGATCCGGAACCCGCGCAATCGGATCTCGGGGACTTCGTGGCGATCTTCTTCATCGCCACCGATGGTTCGGCCACCGCGGAGCTTTCCGTGCGAGGGCAGGGCATCGTGCTGATGGCCGTCGTTCTCGCCGCGATCGTGGGCTTCGCGCTCGCGGCGCGCGACGGTGTCCGCAACTACCGGCTCGCGCAGGCGGGCTTGTTCCTCATCGCTGTCGTCCTCGTTTTCGTGTTGCCGGCTACTATCCCTGCCGATGTGCCGAATCTTCCGAGAGCGGTGCACAGTCCCTGACCGGCAGTTGTACGGTGAATTCGGTCTTGTGTGGCTGGCTGCGTACTTCGACGGTGCCGCCGTGTGCGTTGGCCACTGCGGAGACGATGGCCAGCCCGAGTCCGGTGCTGCCTGCTGATCGGGAGCGTGAGCTGTCGCCGCGGGCGAACCGTTCGAAGACTGTGGGCCTGAGCTCTGCAGGTATACCGGGGCCGTCGTCGTGGACGGTGAGTACTGCTGCCGTGTCCACGGTGGACAGGGTGATGGTGACCGTGGTGCCTTCCGGGGTATGGGTGCGTGCGTTCGCGAGGAGGTTGGCCACCACCTGGTGCAGTCGTTGCTCGTCCCCGGTCACGGTGACCGGGGTGTCGGGCAGGGACAAGCGCCAGTGGTGCTCGGGGCTGGCGATGTAGGCGTCGTTGACGGCGTCGGCGACGAGGCGGGTGAGGTCGACGTGTTCGCGTTGCAGTGGGCGTCCGGAGTCGAGCCGGGCGAGCAGCAGCAGGTCTTCGACCAGGGTGGTCATCCGGTTCGCCTCGGATTCCACTCGTTGCATGGCGTAGCCGATGTCGTCGGGGGTGACGTTTTGGCTGCGCCGGGTGAGTTCGGCGTAGCCGCGGATGGATGCCAGTGGGGTGCGTAGTTCGTGGCTGGCGTCGGCGAGGAACTGGCGCATCCGGGTCTCGCTCTCGTGGCGTGCCGAGAGTGCGGCCGAGACGTGTTCGAGCATCCGGTTCAGCGCGCTGCCGACCTGGCCGACCTCGGTGCCCAGGCGGGCCTGGTCCTGCGGCACCCTGGCGACCAGCTCGACCTCACCTTCGTCGAGTCTCGTCGCGGAGACCTCGCGGGCGGTCTCGGCCACCCGGTCCAGTGGACGCAGTGTCCGGCGGATGACGAACCGGCCGGCGAGCCCGGCGACGATCAGTCCGAACCCGGCCACGACCGCGAACAGCACCGCCAGGTTGAACACCGTGTCGTCGACGGTACTCAACGGCAGTCCGATGACGATGGTGCTGCCGTCGACGGCATGCACCGAACGCAGCCGGTAGTTCCCCAGTTCGCCGACGGCCATGCTGTGCGCGTGGTCGTCCATCGGAATCTCGGTGAAGATCCCGGTGTCCTGTCCGGGAACCGGGTGCTGCTGGCCGATCGAAGGTCCGAGCATCGCTGCCTCGACGACCTTGCCGTGCACTATCTTGGCGCCGAGCGTCCCGGGCGGGATACCGGGCTGACGGAGGAAATCCAGGGACTCCCTGTGGTGCTTCGGCAGCACGATGCCTTTCGGTGGTCCATGCTGTATTCGTTCGACCGCGGGGGTCATTTGCGAGTCCAGCTCCTGCACCAGGAATTCGCGCAGGAACACGTCCGCGACGACGCCGATCACCGCGCAGACCACGGCAAGGATGACCACCTGGCCGACCAGCAGCCGACCGCGCAGTGACCAGTGGCGCGGATCCAGCCAGCGCGGACGCTCAGCTCGCCGGCTTGAGCACATACCCCGCGCCGCGCATGGTGTGGATCATCGGCTCCCGGCCGAGGTCGATCTTCTTGCGCAGGTAGGAAATGTAGAGCTCGACGATATTGGCCTGGCCGCCGAAGTCGTAGTTCCACACACGGTCGAGGATCTGCGCTTTGCTCAGCACTCGTTTCGGATTGCGCATGAAGAACCGCAACAGCTCGAACTCCGTCGCGGTGAGCTGGATCGGCTCACCACCGCGGGTGACCTCCCTGCTGTCCTCGTCCAGCGCCAGGTCACCGACGACCAGCTGGGCGCCTGAGGCGATGGGGGTGACTCCGGTTCTGCGCAGCAGCCCGCGCAGTCGCAGCACCACCTCTTCGAGGCTGAACGGTTTGGTGACATAGTCGTCTCCACCCGCGGTCAGCCCGGCGATCCGATCCTCCACGGAGTCCTTCGCGGTCAGGAACAGCACCGGCAGAGCGGGAATGTCGGCGCGGAGTTTGCGCAGCACTTCTCTGCCGTCGAGGTCGGGCAGCATGATGTCGAGCACCACGATGTCGGGCTGGAACTGCCGGGCCACGCGTGCCGCGGACAGCCCGTCTCCTGCCGTGTCCACCCGCCAGCCCTCATAGCGCAGCGCCATCGACACCAGCTCCGCGATGGAGGGCTCGTCGTCGACCACGAGCACCCGGACAGGTTGCCCGTCCGGACGGCGCATCTGTCCGCCGCTTTCCGGGGTGTATGTGGGACCGATGTCCTGCCGGGGGCTCGTCATGGCTTCATCCTCGAGGCCGTTCCGATGCACTCGCTTGGTGTTTCCTGTGTCTTCCCTGTGAATGGGTCAGGAACGCAGATCGTAGACCGTCTGGCCGCCCACGGTCTTCGCGGTGTAGTGCTGTTTGACCCATTGGGTGATCTCCTTCGCTGGACCGGTGCTGCCCGGTCCGAAACGCATCCCGGCGCCTTGTTTGCCGGAGTGTCCGCCACCGCCCGGCCCCCCGCCGCCGAACATGCTGTCCGCGATGAAGTAGCTGATCTTGCCTTCGCGCACGTACTGCTGGAACTGGGCCAGGGTCGGTGAGTTGTCGGTTCCCATGAATCCGCCGATGGCCATCACCGCTTTGCCGGTGGCCAGCTCGATGCTGGCCGCGCCCTGGGACCCGGTGGTGGCCGCCGCCCATGTGGTGTTCGTGGCCTTGATCAGCGTGGCCATCGCGGCGCTCGTGGACTTGCCGGGCATGCCGCCGTGGTGCCTGCTGCCGCCCGGGACACCGTGGTTTCCGCCGCCGGGCATGCCGCCCATCATGGACTGTTCGGGCCCCGCGACGGGGATCCCACCGTTTGGTTTCATGGTCGTGGTTTCCACGGCATAGGCGGTGGTGCCGGTGGCCGCGGTCAGCACGGCCACGACTGCGAGCGCGGCGGCGAACCTGCGCAGCTGGTGTGCGCCGGCGGCGAGCAGAGCGGCCACCAGAATCGACAGCACGAGCACGATCCAGCGCATCGCGGGCAGCCAGTCCGAGGTCTCGTCGAGCAGTACGAACCCCCAGATGCCGGTCGATGCGACCATCGCGGCGAGCACCAGCCGTGGCGCCAGGTGCGCCCGGCCGCGCCAGAGTTCACGACCGCCGATGCCGATCAGCGCGGCGATGGCCGGAGCGAGGGCCACCGTGTAGTAGGGGTGGATGATGCCCTGCATGAAGCTGAACACCAGCCCGGTGACCAGCAGCCAGCCGCCCCACAACAGCAGTGCGGCCCTGGTGTGGCCGGTGCGCGGGCTGCGCCGGGTGAACCACAGCCCGGCGACCAGAGCGATCAGCGCCGCGGGCAGCAGCCACGATATCTGCGTGCCGAAACTCTCCCCGAACAGCCTGCCGACGCCGGTGCTGCCACCGAACATTCCATGGGCCATCTTGCCCATTCCGCCAGGCATGTCGCCCCCGCCACCGCCGGGCACACCCCCGCCACGGTGAGCACCTCCGCCGGGACCGAGGTTGCCCTCGCCGCCGAAGACGCGGCCGAGACCGTTGTAGCCGAGCGCGAGCTGGAGCAGGCTGTTGTTGGTGGAGCCGCCGATGTAAGGGCGTGACGAGCTGGGCCACAGGTCGGCCAGCGCGATGTACCAGCCGGCCGCGACCACGATCGCCAGGCCCGCGCCGAGCAGGTGCCAGATCCGCCGCCACAGCCCGGTAGGCGCCGCGACCAGGTACACCAGGGCGAGGCCCGGAACCACGAGGAAGGCTTGGATCATCTTGGTGAGGAAGGCGAATCCGAGTAGGGTCCCGGCGCCGAGCAGCCAGCCCAGCCGCGCCCGCTCGGTGGCGCGCACCGTGCAGTAGGCCGCGGCGACCATGAGCAGTACCAGCAGCGCGTCCGGGTTGTTGAACCGGAACATCAGTACCGCTACCGGGGTCACCGCGAGCGCGGCACCGGCCAGCAATCCGACGGCCGGGCCCGACCAGCGCCGCACGGCGGCATACAGCAGCCCGACCGAGGCGACACCCTCCAGAGCCTGGGGAACGAGCATGCTCCAACTGGAGAAACCGAAGATGCGCCCGGACAACACCATCACCCACAACGACGCGGGCGGTTTGTCCACGGTGATCGCGTTCGAGGAATCGAGCGAGCCGAACAACCACGCCTTCCAGTCCTGAGTGCCTGCCTGCACCGCGGCCGCGTAGAAGTCATTGGCGTAACCGTTGGCACCGAGGTTCACCAGGTACAGCACCGCGGTCAGGCACAGCAACGCCAGTACCGACGGCCGCACCCAGGCCGGCCGCTCGGCCGGACCGAACAGCAGCCGGGGCAGTCCTGTCCTGGGCCCGCGTATCCCGGCGGCCGGTGCCGTTGTCTCGGACATCGTGGTCGTCATCATCGCCTCTCGATCGGTAGTGGAATTCAGGCACTGCGCTGTCGGCGGGGATGGAACACCCAGCCGCGCAGCAGCACGAAGCGCAGTACGGTCGCGACGAGGTTCGCCAGGACGAGTACGGCGAGCTCGGTGGTTTGGCTCGGGTGGGTGTAATGGTGCAGGGCCCAGAGGGCGCCGCTGGTCAGCGCGAAGCCGAGGGCGAACACCATCAGCCCTTCGAATTGGTGGCGGCCGAGGTTGGCCCGGCCGCGCACCCGGAAGGTGAGTCGCCGGTTGGCCGCGGTATTGGCGATCGCGGTCAGCAGCAGCGCCAGGAAGTTCGCGATCTGAGCGTTCATCCCGGCACGGAAGATCAGATACAGCACCAGGTACGCCGCCGTGGACAGCACTCCGATGCAGGAGAACCGGACCAGCTGGCGCAGCAGGCTCGGCGGCACCCCCTCGGTGGCGCGCTGCCTGCCGAATCGGCCGGCGATCCGGTCGAGTGGGAGCCGACCGCTGGCGAAGGAACGGGTCAGCCGCCACATCCCCTTCAGGTCGGCCAGTGCGGTGGCCACGATATCCACCCGCGAGTCCGGATCGTCCACCCAGTCCACGGGGACCTCGTGGATACGCAATCCGCTGCGTTCGGCGAGCACCAGCAGTTCGGTGTCGAAGAACCAGCCGGTGTCGGCCACCATCGGCAGCAGCCGCCGGGCCACATCCGCTCGGATCGCTTTGAAGCCGCACTGCGCGTCCGAGAACCGCGCGGAAAGCGTGCCGCGCAACAGCAGGTTGTAGCAGCGTGAGATGAACTCCCGCTTCGCCCCGCGCACCACGTTGGAGCTCCGGGAAAGCCGGGAGCCGATCGCCAGATCGGAATGACCCGACACCAGCGGCGCGATCAGCGGGCCGAGCGCGTCCAGATCAGTGGACAGGTCCACATCCAGATAGGCGAGCACCGGGGCGTCCGAGGCCGACCAGACCGCGTGCAGCGCCCTTCCCCGGCCTTTTTGTTCCAGGCGGGTGGACGTCACCTCGTGGAGCTCCTGGGCCAGCCGTTGTGCGATCTTCGGTGTCCGATCGATACTGGCGTTGTCCGCGATGGTGATGCGATAGCGGTAGGGAAGTTTCCGGGAAAGGTAAGCGTGCAATCTGCGCACCGAGGATTCCAGGTCTTTTTCCTCGTTGTAGACGGGAACGACGAGATCGAGAACGGGAACGCCGTCGCGTAGCGCGATTTCCGCGATATCGGGACGCGTTTCTCGTTCCTCGGAGGCGGCGGAGAGCGGGGATTCGGTGTGCGTCATACTCATGAACCTGCCCGCCCGGCTTGTACCCAGCATGTGTTCCACCTGTGCGAGAGCTGTGAGGGCACGGTCAGTCGGTACACCATCTCACTCCGTAAGATCGTAGATCGTGGTCCCCTCGACCGTTGTGGCCGCGAAGTGTTGTTTCACCCAGGATTCGATACGTTGTGATTCGTCCGATCCGGTGCGCTCGGCGCCGCCATGCATGCCCATCAGCCGGGATTCGATGAAGTAGTGGATCTTGTGGGACCGCACGTTCTCCTGGAACCGAGCCAGGGTCGGTGCGGGATCGGTGCCGTTGTAGCCGCCGATCGCGAGCACCGGCGCACCACTGGCCAGCTGGTAGCCGGCCGCGTTGTCCGAGCCGATCGTCGCGGCCACCCAGGTGTAGGCGTCGGTGTTCGCGCGCAACCGGGAGGCGAGCTCTTTACCTGGTTCGACAGTCCCGAAGGGGCCGCCCCCATGCCGGGCGGGGCCACCGCCTTTCCGACGGTGTCCCGGTCCGTGACCGCCACCGGGCATCCCCGACCCGGCGGGGCCGGCCGAGGGCATCGCCCCACGATGCTCGGCTGTCACCGTGGCCACCGAATACGCCCCGGGCGCCACACAGCTGGCAACCAGCGCACCGACCAGCACCGTACGCGCCAGCGCCCGTGGCAGCCGGTGCACGACCAGCAGCAGCACCGCCGCGGTGAGCCCGAGCATCGGGACCACGACACGTAACCAGGGCTGCCAATCGGTGCGCGCGAGCAGCACCCCGGCCAGCACCGCACCGATCGCCACGGTACCGGCGAGCACCACCCGCGCCGCCGGAACCGCGCGCCGCCGCCACACCAGCACCGCCCCCATACCGCACAGCGCACCCACTGCGGGAGCGAGCGCCACACTGTAGTACGGGTGCACGATGCCCTGGGCGAAGCTGAACACCGCCCCCGTCACCACCAACCAGCCACCCCAGAGAACGAAGCCCGCACGGGTCCGGTCGCCCAGCGGTGCGCGCCGGGTCATCCACAGTCCCGCCCCGAGGGCCAGCACCGCGGCGGGCAGCAACCAGCCGATCTGTGTTCCCATCTGCGTGCCCAGCAGCCGGGCCCACCCCACATCCCAGTTCGTGTTGCCGAGCCCACCGGTCTCTGCTCCGCTGATCCGGCCGAGACCGTTGTAACCGAAGGCCAGCTCGAGGGCACTGTTGTGCTGCGAGCCGCCGATATAGGGTCGATCGGCCGCGGGTACCAGCGCGACGGCGAGGATCCACCAACCAGCCGAGATCAGCAGCACGAGACCGGCGACGGTCAGCTGTCCCAGTTTGCGTACCGGTCTGATCGGCGCGGCGAACAGATAGACCAGCACGAACGCGGGCAGCACAAGGAACGCCTGCAACATCTTCACCAGAAAGCCGTAACCGACCAACAGACCGGCGCTCGCGAGCCACCAGCCGCTGCCCCGCTCGGCCGCCCGCGTCACGCAATAGGTCGCCGCGACCAATACCAGCACCAACAGCGCATCCGGGTTGTTGTACCGGAACATCAGCGTGGCGACCGGGGTCAGCGCCAGCACCGCGCCCGCGATCAGTCCGGCGGCCGGGCCGTACCAGCGGCGCACCGTCACGTACAGCAGCCCGACCGAAGCGACCCCGGCAAGCGCCTGCGGCAGCAGGATGCTCCAGGCGTTCACCCCGAAACAGCGGGCGAACAGGTCCATCGGCCACAGCGCACCGGGTGCCTTGTCCACCGTTATCGCGTTGGCCGCGTCGGTCGACCCGAAGAAGAACGCCTTCCAGCTCTGTGCCCCCGCTTGCACCGCTGCCGAATAGAAGGAGTTCGCCCAGCCCGATGAGCCGAGTCCGACACCGTAGAGCAACGCGGTGGACGACAACAACACGAGCAGTAGGGGCCGCACCGCCGCCGGATCGGTCCGGTGTCCGCGCAGGAAGCGAAGAATCGGGGTCACGATCGTCCAGCGTGCCGGTGCTCGCTGGACGGACCATGTGCATTCGCTGTGCGCGCGCTGTGCATGGCCCGGATGCGTATGGCTCGGATCCGCCACCACACAGCGCATACACAGGGAAGAACGCGATACTCGCCGACATGACACACGACGTGCAGACCGAGGACCGCGCGAGCGAGCCGGAACCCGTCTGGGGCGCCCCGGGGACTGCCGAGGTCGGCCACTGGTCCAACCGCCGAACACTGACCGCGGTACTGGCCGCGCTCGTCATCGCCGCTGCCGGCACCGGCGTCATCTACGCCGCCACCGGATCGAGTTCCGGCTCCGGCCCCATGATGGGACCCGGGGGTTTCGGCGGACCGGCCGGGATGAACGGACCGGGTGGAATGAGCGGGCCAGGTGGATCCGGGCAGGGCGGTTTCGGCCCGGGCAACACCGGCGCGGGCAGTCAGGCCGGAATGCCGGCACAGCGCCCCGGCGGGCAAAGCGGCGGAAACCAAGACGACAAGAGGCACACCCCGGGGCAGAACCCGGCCAAACCATAAGGACCGTGACCACGGCGCAACCCGGGACTGCGCGGACCACCACCGTGCGCGGCCCGGCGGCCCATCACGAAGCTTCGGAAGGTTCGGCTACGCGGATGTCCCGCCCGCAATCCAGCGGGACCGGACGCCGGGTGGCGGCCATTCCGGTCAGCTGGGAGAGAACCGGGGTGCGTGGTGGTCGCCGTGCCGTCAGGGTGTGGTGGGTACCCGACCGGCGCGAGAACGATTCTCCGGCAGGGTTCCGCTGATGATCCCTGGATCGTGCTGCGGCGCGCCCTCGATCCGCCCTGCCTCGAGTACCAGCACGCGGTCGGCGGAATCGATGAGCCGCTGGTCGTGACTGATCACGATGGTGGTGCGGCCCGCGGTCAGCCGTCGCAACGGCTGCCACACCGCGGCGGCCGTCAGCGCGTCCAGCCCGGTGGTCGGTTCATCGAGCACGAGCACCGGGGCGTCGCGCAGTATGGCCCGGGCGATCGCGATCCGCTGGCGCTGCCCACCGGAGAGATCCATCCCGCGCTCGCCGAGCTCGGTGTCGTAGCCGCCGGGAAGGCCGGTGATGAACGCGTGCGCTTCGGCGGCCTTCGCGGCCGCGACGAGCTCGGTGTCGCTCGCGCACGGTTTCGCGTAGCGCAGATTCTCGCGCACGGTGTCCCCGAACACGATCGTCTCCTGCGGTAACAGAGTGACGTTCTGCCGCAATGACTCCAGTGTGAGTGTCCGCAGGTCCACCCCGTCGAGCAGGACAGAGCCACGAACGGGGTCGACCAGCCTGGCCAGCAGCGCGGCGATCGTCGATTTGCCTGCCCCGCTCGGCCCGGTGAGCACCATGAACTCGCCCGGTGCCACGGAAAACGACGCCGCACGCAGGATAGGTGGCCGACCCGGATAGCCGAACTCGAGCCGGTCGATGGCGATGTGTCCGCGCGAGCGGCCGATGGCGACCGCGCCGGGACTTTCGCTGATCTCCACCGGGGCGTCGAGTAGCTCGGCGACGCGTTCACCACCCGCGGTGGCCGCCGTGGTGGTCAGTGTCAGCTGCCCGAGTCGCTGCAACTGCGGGTAGAGGTACCCCAGATAGCCGGTCAACGCGATCAATCCGCCGAGGGACACCCGGTGCGCGGCGATCTCCCAGATCCCGAGCGCCAGCACAGCCACCATGCAGCAGGCTTCCAGCAGTGCCAGCATCGGCTCGTAGGCCGAATGTAGTTTCGCTTCGGCTAGCTTCGCGCGCATCCAGGCCAGCCCGTGGGCATGCAGGCGTTGCTGTTCGCGATGTTGCTGGTTGTACAGCTGGGCAAGGGGCAGCCCGCCGAGTCGTTCCTCGATGGTCGCGAGCATGGCGCCGTTGCTGCTGCGCTCCTGTCTGCTGGCGGTCTTGAGACGCCGGGAGAACCATTTCGCGGCCAGCGCGAATACCGGGGCCAGCGCGAACGCCGCGAGCGCCAGATCCCAGCGCACCCAGAACGCCGCGACCGCGAAGCACACCGCGCTGAGCGCGGCGGTGAACGCTTCGACGAGCCCGGAAGCGACCAGATGCTCGATCGCATCGATATCGGAGGTGAGCCTGCTGACCACGTCACCGCGCGCGTGCCGCTCGGTGAACCGCGGCCCGAGCCGTTGCACATGCGCGTACACCGCATCCCGCAAGCGCAACAGGAATCGCTCCGCCGCGCGAGCCAACAACAGGTTCCCGAAGTAGGAAGCGATTCCACCGGCGATAGCCATGGCAAGCCAGACACCGGCGGGCGTCCAGAAACCAGTCAGATCACCCGAAACGAGAGAATCATCGGTGATATTCGCGAACATCCATATCGCCACCAATTCGGTGGCCACGTGAATAGCGAGTAATACCGCGGATATCGACAAGTACCCGCGTTCTTCGCGAACATAAGGCCAGAAACGGCAGAAAGTCTCACGTACCGGTGACACCCGCGCCGACATGCGGCGTACGAAGCGCAAATCCCACACCTCCTTCAGACGCGAGAGAGGGTGGGCCGGAACGTTCCGGCCCACCCTCTTCCTCGTTCAGCGCCGCGGAAGCGGACCCGGCTTCGGACCCGGCTTGGGCAGCGGCTTGCAGTGCGGCTTCGCGGGAATAGGGAAGTGTGCCATTTCAAGCTCCTTTTCGGTTTCCGTGACGGTTTCTCCGTCCACGAAAACCAACCTACCCGGAAAACAAGCCACTTTACTGTGCCCGAACTATGCATCGACTATGAACAGTCCGTCACCACCGGACATTGGTCGAACAAACCGAATTACCGCGCGTTATCTGAGATTTCACTGAACGAGCAGCCCCCTCCGCCGTCCGGCACCGATAGCGGTCGCCTCACCATGAGGGCCCCACCCGGATCAGGAACTGCCCGCCGCCGCGATCCGGAGCAGTACCGTGCCGTGCGCAGGCACGGTGGCCGCGATCGTCCCTTCGCTCCAGCTCGTGCGCCGACTCCACAGATCCTCGACCCGGTAGCGAGACGAACCCGGGGCATGCACCGCGCTCGTCGTGGTATCGATCCGCGCGGCGTGGTCTCCGCTGTTGTGGAGCGCGACGGCAATCCGGTTGTCGGCCAACGGCTTCACCCATACCTGAGTACCGCCCCGCCGGATCCGGTACGCCTGCCGCCCCAACCGGTCCTGATCGACGGCGATCACCGCGCGGTTGACCAGGATCGAGCGTGCCGCGGGTGGCATTCCGGCCAGGTCATTGCCCGCGATGAGCGGTGCGGCCATCATCGCCCAGAGACTGAACTGACTGCGTTGCTCGGTCGCATCGAGATCGCCGGACACCCCGACTTCGAGCATGTCCGGGTCATTCCAATGGCCCGGCCCCGCGCGCACGGCCAGTTCCGCGTTCTGCTCAGCGGCCTCGGCGATGCCCTGGGTGCCGAGAGGTCCCTGACCGGTCCGCCAGGAAGCCCCGATGTCGTTGGTACTGCGCGACATCGTGGCCACCCGCCGCCAGTCCTGCGACTGTCCGGGGACCGTGCCGGGAACCCAACTGTTGGCATTGATGGAATAGACGATCGGCCGCCCGGTCGCCCGCAACGCATCCCGCATGCGGACGAACGCCGCCTCCTGCGCACCACTGTCATCGGAGGGCGAACACCAGTCGTATTTCAGGTAGTCCACTCCCCAGTCCGCGAAGGTCCGCGCATCGAGCCGTTCGTGACCGCCGCTCCCGGTCGCCCCCGGATACCAGCCTTTGCGCTGCGCGCACGTCATCGTCCCCGGAGTCGTGTAGATACCGAACCGCAATCCTCGCGCATGCAGATAGTCGCCCAGAGCGCGCATGCCGTGCGGGAAGCGGTGTGGATCGGCACGCAGTCGACCGGAAGCGTCACGATCCGGCGCGAACCAGCAATCATCCACCACGACATAGCGGTAACCCGCGGCCCGCATCCCACTGGCGACCAGCGCATCGGCACCAGCCTCCACCTGCCGCTCGTCGGTATCGCAGCCAGCGGAATTCCAGCTGTCCCAGCCCATCGGCGGTGTAGCCGCCACCGACGCGGGAAGCGGCCTCCCGCCCTCGTCCACCATCCTGGCGACCGGACCATCCGCGACCACGAACACGAGCACCAGCAGCAACCCCAGCACGGCCGGTGCCCTGCGATGGCGCGCGCGTGTCAACTGATCCCTCCTCCTCTTTCGAACCGGAGAGCCTTCATGCGCAACCCGTCCAACCGTAGTATGTCGTGTTACCTTTACTGCACTGAGAGTGTCGTTTAAGTGATACGGCGCGGTTTGGTGTTCTTCTTGTGGTGCGGCGGTTGGCTGTAGGTCTGGCCGGTGGCTAGGACGGGTCCGATGTCGAAGCGGCGCAGGAACATGTGCCAGCAGTGGTCGACCTCGGCCGGGGTGGCGTCGACACCGCACAATCAGACTGGATTGTTCGCCCCGCAGCTGGGCAGGCGCTCGACGCGGAGCCGGATTACGGGGCCCTCGATGATCGGCAACGGCCCGTGGTGCTCGATCCATGCGGCTGTGCTGGTCAGCCTGGGGTGCAACCGATTCCACGCTTGCGCGGTCGCTGTCCCGTAGCGGCGCGTGTCGGTGCTGATCATGGCGTGTTCGGCACCCCAGGTTGCGGGGTCGTCGAATACGAACTCGCCGCCGTGCTTGGGTGGTCGGTCTCCTGCGCGGGCACTCAGGGCGGGGCCGGTCGGCGCCGTACGCGGTCCGATTTGCACTGGCGGATCGGCGAGCAGGTGCGCGGTGCGTCGTAGCCCGCGTCGAGGACCACCAGGAGATGGTGGAGCTTTCCCGGGCGCTGCGGCGGCAATCGGCGACCGGCCGTGTCGATCGGCCGGTCTGACCGGGTCAGGATTCAGGCGCAGGAGTGGTAGAGCCGCCATTCCCAGTCGGTCACCGTGGATTCGAATGCTTCGATCTCGCGCTGTTTGATCGCGGTGTAGGCGCGGACGAGTTCTTCGCCGAACGCCGCGCCGAAGAACGCATCGGCACGCAGTGCCGCGAGCGCTTCGCCGAGGGACCGCGGCAGTGCGGCACCGTCCGCGTCGATGCGCAGGTTTCGCTGGATTCCGTCCCGGGCCGCGTGCACGATGGCGGCCATCAGCAGGTGCGGGCTCGCGCTCGCGTCGCCCTGCCGCACCTCGAAGCGGGTGGCTGCGCCGCGTTCGGCGGGTACCCGGATGAAGGTGAACCGGTTGTCCCCGGCGATATTGCTGGTGCGCGGGGACAGTCCGGCACCGTGCAGCCGGGTGTAGGAATTGACGGTCGGTGAGGCGAACGCGAGCAGCGCCGCGGCGTGCGCCTGCACTCCGGCCATCGCGTGCTCGAGCAGCGTGGAAGTCGTGTCCCCCTCGGCGAACACGTTCTGCCCCGAGGCTTCCCAGAGTGAAAGGTGCACGTGCAGGCTGCTGCCTTCCTCGGCGGTGAGCGGTTTGGCCATGAACACGGCTTCCAGACCGTCGATGATCGCGAGCTCCTTGACGGCGGTCTTGAGCAGGAACGCGCGGTCCGCGGCATCCACGATTTCGCCGTGTGCCAGGTTGATCTCGAACTGTCCTGGGGAGAATTCCCGGTTCAGCGCCGTCACGCCGATACCGAGACCGATGGTGCCCCGATGGATCCGCCCGGCCGCGCCTTCGGGATCGGTGATGCGGTCCATGGTGTACGAGACGCCCTCCTGTGAATAGGTGACCGGCCGCCGATCCGCCGATGTGCGCTGGAAAAGGTAGAACTCGGGCTCGGCGGCGGCCTGGACGGTGTACCCGAGCTCGGCGCCGAGCGTGTCCCGCGCGCTGGCCAGCTGGCCGCGTGCGCAGAGCGGGGAGCGCCGCTGTCCCTCCCACAACGCGGCGAGCACCCATACCGCGTCGGGTTCCCACGGGGGCACGATCGCCGTTCCGGGTTCGATGTACGCGTGGACGTCGGGATGTCCCTTCAGCTGTGGGAACTCCTCCTCGTCCACCGGCACGCCGAGCAGATCCTCGGCGTGCGCGATCTTCGAATAGGCAATGCCCTCGCCGAGCAGGTGCGCCGCAACGGAGGCCGGGAACTGTTTGGCGCGCTGGCGGCCGAAGAGATCGGCATGGATGACCCGGACGACCCGCGCCGTGGCCGACAGTCGCTCGAAGCGTTCGGTCGCGGACTCCGCGGTAGGGCTCGACGGGGAAACCTGAACGGTCATGCGGCCTGCTTTCTCGATGGCTGGTGCACGAGACGTTCACTATACTAGGATGAGCGTAGTTTTAAAAGAAACAGCCTTCGAATCCGGGAGCCTCCATGATCAAGCTCTACGATATCGACCACGTGAAGTTCGGCGTCGCCGATCTCGATGCGGCGAGCAACAGCTGGCAGCTGGAATTCGGCCTGACCGAACGTGCGCGGGACACGAAATCCGCGCAGCTCGCGGTGAACTACGAGCCGTACTCGATCCTGCTCGAGAAATCGGACGAGGCGGGTATCCGATATGCGGCCTACAATCTGCACCCGGATTTCTCGCTCGAGGACGCCGAGCGGCACCTCAACGGCCTGGGCATCGAGTACGCACGCACCGAGCAGGCCGTGCACTTCCGCGATCCGGAGAACAACGGGGTCGCCTATGTTCCCTACCGCCCGCGCATCGGCCAGGACGCCTACCCGATCACCTCGCGGCGCACCGATTCGCTGCCGACGGGCCGATACCGCAGGCTCGGGCACGTCAACTATCTCGTCCAGGATGTCGGCAGGATGGTCGAGTTCTACGAGCACGTCGTCGGCCAGCAGCTGGCCGATCGTCTGGGCCCGGATGCCGGTGCCTTCCTGCGGGTCGGCGCGGACCACCACGTGAACGCCTTCGTCGGCACCGGAACCTCGCACTTCCACCACGTCGCGTTCGACCTCGGTGACTGGGGGATGATCCGTTCGGCGTTCGACCATCTCGCGCAGTACGACCGGGTCTTCCCCTGGGGGCCCGTGCGGCATGGCATCGGCGGCAACCTCGCCGGATACGTGCGGACCCCGGAACTTGACTGCTTCATCGAGTTGTACTGCGATATGGAACAACTCGACGAGCTGCACGAACCGCGCGAGTTTCCGGACGACCGGCGCTCCTCCAATGTGTGGGGGATGCTGCCGCCGCGGTCGTACTTCCGGTTCGATGCGGAGTCGATCAAGGCCGAACGGGAAGGGCAGCAGTGGATGATGCGCTGAACCAACTGGTATTCGCCACCCGCAGTGGCGGGCTTTCCCATCTCATCCAGGCGATCCGCACGGTCTTCCACGCCGATGCCGGACTGTTCGACCTGTCCGGGAGCACGCTGGCCGCCTCGCCCTCGCGGTCGATCTGGGACGCGGACGCGATACTCGACGCCCGGGACGGGGACCGGGTCGCGGGCTGCACCGTACGTGCCGTTGCGGTCGAAGGGGAACAGGTGGCCCGGCTCGCGGTGCGCACCGCGCAGGACGGGGCGGGGATTCTCGAGGCCGCCGTCGATCTGGTGGCGATCGAACTCGCCCGGTTGCACGCCGCGCAACTGGGCTGGCGCGAACTCGTGGCCGGGGTGATCGACGACATCCTCGACTGCCGGGTCAGCGAGGAGGACGCGGTGGCCCGGCTGCGCGCCGCGGGGCTCGACGTGTCCCGGCCGTACCGGATGCTCGTCGGCTGGGCGGAACTGCCCGCGGGTGCGCAGCGGAGCCTGCCCTGGGGCGGTATCTACGCGCTGATGAACGGGCAGCGCGAACCCTTCCTGCGGGTGGTCCGCGGTGACCGGGTACTGATGCTCGTGCTCGACGAGGATCTGCCCGACCGGATCGCGGAAACGCTGCTGCGCCAGCTTTCCCGGCTCGGCGCCGGTGCCCGGGTCGGGGTCAGCCTCCCGCATCGCGGTGCTTCCGGAGTGCGGGCCGGATTCTTCGAGGCGTCCTCCGCGCTCGAAGAGGGGGACGGGGTGCACCACCCGCGCCGCCTCGATCTCGCCCGGTTGCTGGTGATGACGAATGCCGTGGTGCCGCTCGGCGAGCTCGCGCGTGAGCTGCTCCGCCCGCTGCTCGACTACGACGCGGCGCACGGCGGCACACTGCTGGAAACGTTCAAGGTCTATCTCGAGGCCGACCGTGATATCGTCCGGGCGACCGAGCGATTGTTCATTCATCGCAACACTTTGCGGTACCGGCTGCGGCAGATCATGAACCTGCTCGACGTCGACCTCAATTCGGTCTCCACGACCACCTCGTTCTGGCTGGCGCTGCAGGCCCTGGCCGATGAGGGCGCATTCGACGAGGGGAACGTGCAGTGACACCGCGACCCGAATACGGTGGGCTCGATCTGTTCTGCGCGGCACCGGCCGAAACCGCGGTCTATTACGAGTGGCTGCTCGGTCATCGCGCCCGTTCCCGACCGGGTGAAGCGCTCGGCGCGCTCGGTGTGCGGTTCCACCGGGCCCGGGACGGCGGCCCGACCGGCTGGCTGCCCGCGCTCTGTGTGCGGCCCTCGAGTGTGCCGCGCATTCCCGGCGAATACTACGCCGCACCGGCGGATTCCGATATCGCGGAAGGGATCGAACAGGGATTTCTGCGCGGACCCGATGACACCTGGATCGCGCTGACCGACACGCCCCGGGTGACGAACGCGATCCGCTACACGAACGCGGACATCTCCACCGAGGAGGTCGCCGCCGTGGTCGGCCGCTGGAGTTCGGCCCTCGGCGGGCACCGGGTCGGCATGTTCGAGGATCCCTACGATATGGAACTCGTGTGCGCCGAGGATCGGGTGCTGCTCGGGGTTTTCCGGGTGCACGGCGAGGTTCCCGGGATGCCACGGTCGTTCTGGATCGGCTACTTCGAGGTGCGCGATCTCGGAACCGTCGTGGCGCGCGCGGTCGAATCCGGTTCGCGGGTACTCATGGCCCCGAGCCGGTCACCGTTCAACCAGTTCGCCGTGCTCACCGATCCGTGGGGGCACGTATTCGGGGTGAGCAGGATTTTCGACCACTCCGAACTCGGCGGGATCACGGTCGTCGCCGCGGACGGCGCGCACCGCCCGCTGCTGGATGTGCTCGAACTTCCCGGCCCCCTCGACTGATCGCGGTAACCGCGTGCGGCAGTGCACGCGGTACAACTCGGGGGTGGGTGCTTTGGTCCGGAAACCATAGTCGCGGAACCGGCGCCGAGCCGATACTCGATCGCATCTCAGCGAAGAGAAAGGTCGACCGTGTCGCGAGCAAAGATCGAGACGAAACCGTACCTGTCCGGCGGTGGGACGATGTTCGAGATCCCGCCCATGCAACACGAGCCGGGAGTTTCCGGGTCACTGGCCACGATGCCGATCACCGGGGTGGAACCGCGGGTACGCGGTGAACTCGGCCGGTTGCTCGAGGCGGCCAGAACGATCCGCCCCATCCTGCGCGAGGAACAGGCCGACACCGAGGAACGCGGCCACTACTCGCCGCGAGTGCACGAATACTTTCGCGCCAACGACTTCTACAAACTGCTGCTGCCCCGCCGGTTCGGCGGACTGGAACTCGGGCCGTGCGGGTTCTTCATGGTGATCGCCGAGATCGGGCGCGGCTGCCCGTCCACGGCGTGGTGTCTTTCGCTTTCCCAGGCGCACACCCTCACACTTGCCTCCTACTGGCCGCTGCGGACCCAGGACGAGGTCTTCGGGCGGAACGGGTACCTGATCGCTCCGGCCTCGGGCAATCCGACCTCGGCGAAGGTGCGCCGCGTCGACGGCGGTTTCCGGGTATCGGGTTTCTGGCGGTATTGCTCGGGTGCGCCGTACTCCACGCATTTCTTCCCCACGATCGAGGTGCCCGCCGAAGGTGAACAGCCCGCCTACCGCGCCTGGGCGGTCATCGACCGCGCGGACTACCGGGTGCAGGACGACTGGGGCCGGGTGATCGGGATGCGCGGCTCCGGCTCGAACAGCATCGAGATCGCCGAGCCGGTCTTCGTTCCCGAACACCGGGTGGTCGCCGAAACCTGGACGAACGAGCTGGCCGAGCCCGCACCCGGAGCCACACTGCACGGCAACCCGGCGTACTCGGGCGCGTTCTTCGCGTTCGCCGAAGGAGAGGTGGCCGCGGCGACGGTCGGTCTCGGCTATGCGGCGATCGATGAGTTCGAACGCATCGTGCGCATCTCCAAGGCACCCTTCGACGATTCGGGTGCCCTGCGCGCGGAACGCCCGGACTGGCAACGGGTGCTTTCGGTGGCACTGGCGAAGGTCGACGCGGCCGCGGCGGCGCTGTTCGACGGCGGGCGCCGCTACGAGGAATACGGCAGGCTGCTCGTGGAGAACGGCGAGACCTTCGACGCCGGCCGGTCGATGCGGCTCAACCAGCAGTATTTCATCGCCGAGGAACTGGTCTGGGAGGCGCTGCAGGCGATCGTGCGCGCGGCCGGTACCGGCCCGCAGGCCGACGGGCAGAAGATCCAGCGCTATTTCCGCGATGTGTGGACCGCCATGACCCGCGCCGACCAGCTCGAGTTCTTCGGCGCTGCGTCCACCCGGGCGCGCTGGGAATCCGAGGCCCGCCTGGCGGCGCCCAGTCTCGTCTGACCGGCAGGAACGAAAGGAACGAGATGACCAAGGATTACCCGATCGGCACCACAGTGTGGCAGGAGCTCGAGGTGCGCCGCGCCGAAGGGCTCGCGGAATTCTACCGGGCCGTGCTCGGCTGGGAGCTGGAACTCGACGGCGCGCGCGGCCGGTTCCTGCTCGAGGGCGAACTCGTGGCCGGACTCGTGGTGCGGCCCGAGCTGCCCGCCGCGCAGACCGGCTGGCGGGCCTATCTCGGCGCGGAAGACCTGGACGCGGCCACCTCCCGCGCGGTCGCGGCCGGAGCGGTGCTGCAGGACCGGGACAAACCCCTTGGTGTGCCCGGCAAAGCGGTCGAGCTCACCGATCCCTTCGGGGCCTGGTTCGGGCTTGCGGAACCGGAACCCGGCGCGGCGGTGCCGCCTGCACCGGCGATCGGGCGCTGGGCGTTCGTGGATCCGTCCAATTTCGACATGACCACCGAGGTCGCCTTCCAGGAAGCGCTCTTCCCGGGACAGACCGTGGACTCCAGCGAGGGAAGCATCACGATCTTCCGGGATGCGAACGGACTGGCGCTGCGCGGTTCATACGAGATCCATGAGGAGGTCCGCGCCGTGCTGCCACCGCACTGGCTGCCGTGGATCTCGGTGCTCGACCAGGCGAAGGCGACCGAGATCGCCGCGGCGCACGGTGGGCGGGTGAACACCGTGGACAACGTGCTGAGCTTCGCGGTGTGGGGCGTGGTCGCCGATCCCCAGGGCGCGGAGTTCAAGGTGCTCCAGATGACCAAGGACGCCATCTGAGGTGTAGGGAATTCGGAGGAGCACATGACCTCGATGCAGGAGCGATCTCGTTCGGTCAGCACGTCCACCCGGCTCACCGGCCGGCTCGGTGTCACCTCGATCGTCTTCATGGTGGTCGCGGCGGCGGCACCGCTGACGATTTTCGTGACCACACCGGTGAACATGCTCAACGGCAACGGCCCGGGCATCGCGGTCAGCTATGTGCTCGGCCCGCTGATCCTGCTGTTGTTCGGGGTCGGGTTCGCCGCGATGTCGGTGCATGTGAAGAAATCCGGTGCGTTCTACGCCTACATCACCGCCGCGATCGGGCGGCCGGTCGGTGTCGGGGCGGGATTTCTGGCGATGCTGGGTTATTTCATCGTCCAGGCGGGTGTCTACATTCTGCTCGGATTCGCCATGCACAGCCTGCTCGCCTCGTTCACCGGCGCGGAGATCCTGCCCTGGTGGGGGTGGACGATCGCGGCGATGCTGGCGGTCGGGTTCCTCGGTTACTTCCACGTGGAACTCGGTGCCAAGGTGCTCTCGGTGGCCCTCGTCCTCGAGGTACTGACGATTCTCGTGCTCGACACCACGATTCTGGCCAAGGGGGGTGGGCCAGAAGGTGTCCAGCTCGCGCCGTTTCTCTCCGGGGGCGCGGTCCTGTGGGGTTCGCTGCCGCTCGGCATCCTGTTCGGGGTCAGCGTCGGCATGGGGTTCGAGGCCACCGCGCTGTTCCGGGACGAGGCACGTGATCCCAACCGGACGATCCCGCGCGCCATCTACACGGTGATCATCGCGGCGCTCGTGTTCTACGGATTCGCAGTGTGGGCCTGGATGCAGGCCTACGGCGCGAACGGGGTAATGGATGCGGTGGCCGGTGATCCGGACAACATCACCTACATGACCGCGGCGAGATTCGTGGGCCCGGCCTTCGAACAGGTCATGAACGCGCTCGCGGTGACGAGCATGTTCGCCGCCGTGCTCGCATACCACAACATGGTCACCCGCTATCTGCACTCGATGGGGCACTCGATCCTGCCCCGCCGATTGTCCTGGGTGCACGCGAAACACGGTTCCCCGTTCATCTCCTCGTTCCTCGCACTCGGCATCGCCGCCGTGTTGTTCGCGCTGATCCTGGCCAGCGGAATCGATCCACTCGCCGTGTTCGGCTGGTGCATCGCGGTCGGCACCCTCTCGCCGCTCATCCTGTTCATGTTCACGAGTGTGGCGATCATCATCTTCTTCCGGAGAAACCCGGCGCTGCCCGTGGGAGTCTGGAAATCGGTCATCGCACCGGCGCTGGCGTTCGCCCTGTTCGGTTCCCTCGCCGTCGTGGCACTGCTGAACTTCTCCACGCTGTCGGCGGCGAACGCGGGACTGAGCCTGATCCTGCAGCTGTTGCCGGTGGTCGTGTTCGGCGGCGGGGTTGTGGTCGCGCTGATCGTCAAACGCCTTGCCCCACAGCGGTATGCGGCGCTGAACGAGCAGGACGCGATCGAGGTGCGCGGCGAGGATCCGGTCTGAGCGGTACCAGGAGGAGAACGCAATGGAGATCAACTTCAGCATCCGGGTGGAGAACGCCGATGCGCGCACGGTGGTCGATGTGGCGAAAGCCGTCGAGGACAGCGGATTCGGCGGGGTCTCGTTCGCCGATGAGCTCATGGACCTCGAGCGCGGCGGCGGGCACAGCCACGATCCGTGGACGCTGCTGGCGGCGGTGGCCCAGGCGACCGAGCGGATCACCCTTGGCTCGATGGTGCTCAACATCGCCAACCGGGATCCGGGCACCACCGCGGTGGCCGCGGCCACGATGCAGCAGCTCGCCACCGGCCGGTTCTGGCTTGGGTTCGGCGCGGGGACGAACAACGGCGAGTATTTCTCCCGCGATCAGACCGAGTTCGGGCGCCCACCGGAGCCGGCGAACAGCAGGCGCGCCGCGTCCCGGGCGTATCTCGCGGAGCTGCGCCGGATCTGGGCGCACGAAAACTTTCTGCGCCCGGATCCCGTTCCGCCGGTGTTCTTCGGCGCCTTCGGCCCGCTCTCGGCCAGGCTGGCGGGCGGGCACGCGGACGGGATCGCGTGCCCGGTCGACGGTTTCGGCGAGCACGCAAGGCGCATCGAGGATCTGGTGGCGATCGCCGGGCAAGCGCGTGCGGAGCGCGGTCTCGACGGGCCGGTGCGGATCATCGCGCATACCGGTCCTCATGACGACTGGGACGATCCGCGGTGGCGGGCCGGGGCTGCGGTGTACGACCGGCTGGCCGAACTCGGGGCGGAGCGCCTCGTGTTGTTCATCCCGGCCGAACGGGAGGCGGTGCGCAAGGCATGCGGATACCTGCCGACCGGCTGAACCGGCGGTTATTCGGCGAAGGGTGCGGCGCGCGGGAAGGTGTGGAAGATCCACACCCGCGCGTCACCGTGCACGGCTTGCCAGCGGTGGGTGCGATCCGCGGGATAGGTGGCGTAGTCGCCGTCGGACAGGGTCACCTCGTAGCCCACCGGGCCGACCTCGATCGTGCCCTGCTTGACGACGATGTGTTCGCGGCTGCCCGCTCCGTGCGAGGGCGAGGTCTCGACCTTGCCCTCGTGGAAGGTCTGCGCGTGGATTTCCAGTGTCCCGGCACCGATCACCTGGCTGCGCAGCACCTGCCCCGTCGAGGCCTCGTCGCTGATGTCCTCGCCCTCCCCGGCGCGCAGCACCTCGACGGCGGGCCCCTCGGGAACCGTGATGAGGGAGGGGACCGTGACGGCGAATGTCTCCGCGATCGCGATGAGCGTGTCCAGCGTGGGGTTCGTGCCGGCACGCTCGATCTTGAACAGGGTGGCTTTCGCGACACCGCATCGCGCGCTGAGGTCCGCGAGGGAGAGCCCATGGGTCTCGCGCAGACGGCGCAGGTTCTCGGCGAGGGCGTCGGCTTGTGCGCTCATGGCCGCCATCATCGCATGCGCCGATTGTACTCGTTCAATGATACGGTTATAATTCTAAAAGAACCGAATCGTTTCGTGTCACCGGGAGGCATCCGTGACCAAGGCCGTCCATTTCCAGACCGCAGACGGCGCCCGCTACCTCGGGCGCAGGGAGGACGACACCGTGATCCGCGCGGCCGAGGCGCCCGCCGCGGGTTTCGTGCCCACCGAGGAGAACTGGGCGGTGATCGAGGGCGCGTCCGGGCGCTCCTATCCCCTCGCCGAGGTGCGGCTGCTCGCCCCGGTCGCGCCCTCGAAGATCATCGCGATCGGGCTGAACTACCAGTCGCACGTCACCGAGACCAGTCTCGCACGGCCCGATGTCCCGTTCATGTTCCCGAAACTCCCGTCCTCGGTGATCGGCCCGCACGAGGAGATCGTGATCCCGCGCGAGGAGACCCGCCCCGACTACGAGGGCGAGCTCGCGATCGTCATCGCGAAGCGGGCCTACCGGGTCACGCGCGAGCAGGCGTGGAGTCATGTCGGCGGCTACACGGTGGTCAACGATGTGAGCGGGCGCCGCGCACAACTCGAGACGCCGATGAAACAGTTCTCGCTCGGGAAGAGCTTCGACACCTTCACCCCGATGGGAGACGGCATCGTGGCGCCGGATTCCCTTCCGGACAAGACCGGGCTCGACATCCGGACGACCGTGAGCGGGGAACTCATGCAGGACGGGAACACCCGGTCGCTCATCTTCGGCATTCCCGAACTCCTCGAATACTTCACCCGCGGCGTCACGCTCTATCCGGGTGACGTGATCGCCACCGGAACCCCGGGCGGGGTCGGTGATGAACGCAAGCCACCGCGCTATCTGCGCGATGGCGATCTGGTCGAGATCGAGATCCCCGGTGTCGGCAAGCTCGCGAACCCCGTCCGGTTCGAAGCCTGAACGGAGCAGCCGATGCGGATCATCACCGAAGGCAACAAGGATCATGTCTACAATGGACGGTTCACCGGACCCGTGCAGCTCGAGATGATCCTCGAGGCACGAGAAGACGGCGAACCCGATATCGCGCGCGTGCACAGCGAATGCGGCGCGGTCACCTGCTGGCACTCGCATCCCGGCGGCCAGATCCTGGTGCTGCAGAGCGGAATCGGTCGCGCAGGCAACGAGCAGACGGTACGCACCGGGCTCGAACCGGGTACCACCATCGTCACCGGGACCGACGAGATGCACTGGCACGGCGCCGAACACGACAGCGCGGCGGTCTGGCTCGCGTTCACCTACGGGGTGACGGACTGGACCGAGCGCAATCCGCTGGAGGACTGATGGGCACCCCGCTCATCGGGATCGTCGCCGACCGGAAGAAGACCAGCAGCGGCGCCTGGGTGGACATCGAGGCCGATACCCTGCCGCACACCTATGCGCGCGCCATCGAGCGGGCCGGTGGCGCGCCGCTGCTGATTCCCGCGCTCGCGGTGCACAGCGACGGCGTGCGGCGGCTGCTGGACGCGATCGACGGGCTGTTCCTGCCCGGCGGACGGGATCTCGATGCCACGCTGTACGGCGGCCGACCGCATGCCGAGAACGACCCGCCGCTGCGCGTCCGGGACGAGCTGGAGATCGCGCTCGTGCACGGGGCGCGGGCGCGCCGGATGCCGATATTCGGTGCCTGCCGCGGACTGCAGGTGCTCAACGTCGCGCTCGGCGGCACCCTTGAGCAGCACCTCGGTGATCATCTCGACTTGACCCCGCACCGCGCCGAGGTCGGTACGTTCACCTCGCACCGGGTGCGGGTCACCCCGGGATCCCGGCTGGCCGGTGTGGCGCCGAGCGGTTCGTTCGCCATCGCCTCGCACCACCACCAGTCCGTTCGCGAGCTGGGCGCGGGACTGATCCCGGTCGCGCATGCCGAGGACGGAACGGTGGAGGCGGCCGAAACGAGCGATGACAGCTTCTGCCTCGGTGTGCAGTGGCATCCCGAGGAGTTGCTCGAACCCGACGGCCTGGCACTGATGCGTTCCTTTGTGGACGCCGCGCGCGCCCATGCCTTCGCCGAGGAGGTCTGAATCATGCCGGAGCGCGCCTTGACCGACTGGGTGGCCGCGGCCGAACGGCTGCGCTGGCCCGCGCAGCTGCTGGTCGACGGCGCGCGGCGACCGCCGCTGGACGGGGAGACACGTGCCCTGGTGACCCCGCGGGACGGCACCGAACTCGCGCGGGTTCCCTGGGGTGGCGGCGAGGACATCGAGGCCGCCGTGGCCGCGGCGCGGCGCGCGTTCGACGAGGGACCGTGGCCGCGGATGGCGCCCAGCGAACGCAAGGTGGTGCTGCTGCGGTTCGCCGAGCTCATCGAGGCGAACCGCGACGAGCTCGCCCTGATGGTCACACTCGAGATGGGCAAACCGATCGCGCAGTCCTGGAGTATCGAGCTGCGCGCCGTGCTGGCCAGCTACCGCTATTACGCCGAGCTCGCGGACAAGGAGCTCGACGAGATCGCCCCGACCGGGCAGGAAGCGCTCGCGCTCGTCACCAGGGAACCGGTCGGGGTCGTCGGCGTCGTGACACCGTGGAACTTCCCGCTCACCCTCTCGGCGTGGAAGATCGCGCCCGCGCTGGCCTTCGGGTGCACCGTGGTACACAAACCCGCCGATCTCACCCCGCTATCCGCGGTGCGGATCGCTGAGCTCGCACTCGAGGCCGGGGTGCCCGCCGGGGTGCTCAACGTGGTACCGGGCCGGGGATCCGTGCTGGGGCGCCGGATCGGTGAGCATCCGGCTGTCGATGCGCTCGCGTTCACCGGATCGACCGCGGTGGGCCGGGAATACCTGAGGTACGCGGCGGAGTCCAACCTGAAACGGACCTGGCTCGAGCTCGGCGGGAAATCGCCGAACATCATCCTTCCCGACGCCGAACGCGACCGTGCCATCGCGACGGCGGCCTGGGGGATCACCTTCAACGCCGGGCAGATGTGCACCGCACCCTCCCGGCTGATCGTGCACGAGGAGATCGCCGAGGAGGTGCTCGACGGCGTCGTGCGCGCCTGCGCCGGATACCGGCCGGGTGATCCGCTCGATCCGGCCACCACCATGGGACCGCTTGCGGCGATCGAACGGGCCGCCGCAGTGGACGAACACGTCGACCGGGCGTTCGCCGAGGGGGCGACCGCGGCGCTCGACGCGCGCGGCGGCACGGGCGCGTACTACGGGCCGGTGGTGTGCAGCGGGGTCGAGGCCGCGTCGAGGCTGGCTCGCGAGGAGGTCTTCGGTCCGGTGCTCGCCGTGCAGCGGGCGAGTGACGTGGACGAGGCGGTGCGGCTGGCGAACGACAGCGAATACGGCCTCGCGGCCGGACTGTGGACCCGGGATGTCACGGCGGTGCACCGGATCTCGCGCCGGCTGCGTGCCGGGACCGTCTGGGTGAACTGTTACGAGGAGGGCGATCTCGGTGTCCCGTTCGGCGGATACAAGCAGTCGGGCAATGGCCGGGACAAATCCCGCCACGCCATCGAGAAATACACCGAACTGAAGACGACCTACCTTCAGCTCTGAGCGGCCGCACTGTGTTCCGCGGACAGGATCGGCCGGTACGACTGTTCGCGTGCACAGCGACCTCGGAGACCGGATCCCCGCACAATGATCGCGGAAGGCGAAGACCCCGCACGCGAGGAGGCGTTCGGCATGGCGCAGCGGAACTGGTGGCGAACCGTACTCGGCGAGTACCCGACCGGGGTCACGATCATCGGCTCGTTCGACGAGACCGGCGCTGCGGTGGGCATGGTCGTGGGCACGTTCAGCGCGGTGTCCCAGGATCCGCCGCTGGTCGGATTCAGCCCGGCGCGCTCCTCGTACACCTGGGATCTCGTGCGCCGCAACGGCAGGTTCGTCGCCAATGTGCTCGGCCACGAACACGAGGGCCTGTGCCGCGCGTTCTTCGCCGCCGGGTACCCGGAACGCTTCGCCGGAGGTGACTGGCGCAGGACCCCGGCCGGGCCAAGGCTGGGGGACGCGCCCGTCTGGTTCGAATGCATCATCCGGGAGGTGCACCCGGCGGGGGACCACGACCTCGTGGTCGCCGAGGTGACCGAGTTCGGCCTCGGCGACCACGGCGCCGGGATGCCCTTGCTGTTCCTCAACGGCGGCTACGGCACTTTCAGCGCTTCCGGTCAGGCTTTCGACGCGCAGCGGTTCATCGACCGCCTCCGGATGGCCGACGCGGTCTCCGATCGCGTCGAGCGGTTCGCCGGGGAGCACGGCGTCCGGGCACTGCTCGCCACGGTGGCCGGTGATTCGGTGTGTGTGCTCGCGGGATCGGGGCCGTACGCCGGTACCCGGATGAGTTTCCCGTTCGCCGCACCGGTGGCCAGTACCCTCGCCGCCTGGGGCGCCGAGGAACAGTACCGCGCGTGGCTGGAGAACGCCCGCCATCTCGTGGGGACCGTGGACCGCCAGGGCCTCGTGCGCGTCCTCGATCGCGTCCGGGAGCGGGGATACGCGCTTTCCCACGGTGAGCTCATGGGTGCCGAATTCGACCGGGTCGTCACCGATCCGTCGACCTCGCGGGCGCAGCTTTCCCGGCTGTGGCAGAACACCCATCGCGCGAGCGTGCGCGCCGTCGACCGGGAGGAGGAGCACCGCACCGCGACCTCGATCCAGCTGCCGGTTCTCGATTCGAGTGGGCACGCGGTGCTGGAACTCGTCGTCGAGGACTTCGATCCGCTGCCTGATCGGGCGGGTTTCGAGGAACTTCTCGCCGCCGCCCGCAGCACCGCCGCGGAGCTGCACCGCGCGGCCGTTTCGGTCTGAGCGGGGGACCGCGGTCCGGCATCGGGTAGCTCGGGCGTGAACACGGTGAACAGGCCGAGCACATCGATACCGGTGATCGCGGTCCCCGCGACCGCGCCGGTGATGATCGACAGGAAATGATTCGCGTGTCGAGTGCCCACTCATGCCCGGCACGGCACCGAATCGGTTGCTTGCTGCGCGGTGGTTCGCACTGAACGCTCCACGTGGGCTCAGTTCGTCGGATCGATGATGCTGACCGCTGTGTCGAGTCCGGTGAAGTCCTCGGCGTTGTGGGTCAGCAGCGGCAGGTTGTAGCGCGCGGCGGTGGCGGCGATCATCAGGTCCATACGTCGTCCGCGAGGGCTGTGTCCGTGCTGGCGTACCAGAGTGGCCAGCGTGCCGTAGTACTCGGTCGCGGCCAGGTCGAAGGGGAGCACTTCGCAGCGATCCAGGGTGTCTTGCACGCGGCGGCGACGGCGGTGTTGCTCCATGATGTTGTCGTCGGCGGTGACGCCGTACTGCAGTTCGGCGATGGTCAGGATGGACACCGTGATCTCATCGGCGTGTTCGGCCACCGAGCGGGAGTCGATCACCACGGACGTATCGGCCACGGCTTACCGTGGTGTCGCGCTCACCGATCGGGCCTTTGCTGGTTCTGCTGTGCTGCCCGGGTCCAGGATCCGGCGGTTCCTCATCCTGCCCTTCGCGGATATCCTGCATCCAGGCGTCGGCTTGATCTGCGGAGAGTGGGGAGGTTTCAGCCATCGTGGCGAACTCGGTAGCTGGGACGAACCGGCGCCGTCCGCTGTCGCGCTGGTGTGGGGTCAGGTCCGTGGTCGGGCGCCCATTGACCGTTATGGTAAAGAATTCCCCGTCCGCGACCCGGCGGATGATGGCCGCGTTCTGGTTACGCAGATCGCCTTGGCGAATCTCGATGCCCAAAGCATGGTTGTAGTACTTTTGTAGCGTTCCTACGAAGGCTCGCGGGCCGAGGCGAGCAGCCGGTCCACGAGTTCCGGTTCGTAACGGTCGATGAACGCGGCGGTCTCGCTGATCAGCCGGTCGAGGTGCTCGGTCATCACCGTGGCGGCGCGTTCGTGCTTGCCCGCGGCCAGTGCCTCGACGATCCGCGCGTGTTCGCTGATGCTTTCGGCGCTGGTGTGCCGCGCTTCGAGGATGACATCGAGCGCGGCCTCGACGTGATCGAGCGCGGGGTCGAGCGCCATCCGGATCATGGCGGAGATCAGGGGGTTGGCGCTGGCTTCGGTGACGGTGCGGTGGAAGTCGAGCACGAGCTGGCGGGGGATCGGTCCGCCGTGCTCGAGTGCGCGCCGGTGTTCGGCGAGGCTCTGCCGCAGGGCGTCGATGACCTCGGCATCGAATCCGGCCGCCCCGCGCACCGCCTCGGGTTCCACGGCACGCCGTGCGCGGAGCAGGTTGAGCACGTCCTGCCCGGTGCGCACGTCGATGGCGCGGCCGAGCAGGTCGGTGTGTTCGAGCCCGCGCAGCCGGGCGCGCACCTGTGCCCTGCCGTCTTCGGTGAGCACGCGTCCTTTGCGTTCGACGGGTTCGGTGACCCCGCGTGCGTCGAGTTCGCGGAGTCGTCGGCTGACGGTCGCTTCGGACAGTTCGAATCCGGCATGGGTCAGCCCGTTGCGGATCTCGCGCGCGCCGATCGGTCCGCCGGCGTGATCGAGCATGCGGAGCACGGCGGTGTCGACGTCGAGCCGGTCCATCCGCCCCCCTGTCCTCCGATCACGGTGCCGATGAGTATAGGTCACGGTCACATCTGACAAATGTACGTCAATATTGACAAACGCATGCGGATTGCGCCATGCTCCGCCGGACACGCGGCGCACCGCAGCGCCCCTCGCAGCATCGGAGGATTCGATGACGCCGACAAGGAACACCGTGCCGCGCCGTCGTGGACGGATCCGGTGGCTGATCATCGGACTGGCGTTCCTGGCCATCTGCATCAACTACATCGACCGGGCGAATCTCTCGGTGGCCCTGCCGTACCTGAACACGGAGCTGCACCTGGATCCGGCGCTTTCCGGGCTGGTGCTCGGGGCGTTCTTCTGGACGTACTCGCTGTTCCAGCTCCCACTCGGCTGGCTGGTCGACAAGGTGGGCAGCCGGGCGATGTTCGCGATCGCGGTGGTGTGGTGGTCGGTGTTCACCGCGGCGACCGTCGTGGCGCGCGGATTCGGTTCGCTGTTCGGGATCCGGCTGCTGCTCGGCATCGGCGAGGCGGGCGCGTTTCCCGCGAGCGCGCGGGTGGTGGAGGAGTGGTTCCCCAAACGGGAACGCGGTATCGCCTCTGGCATCTACGACAGCGGCGCGCGCGGTGGCACCATGCTGGCGGTCCCGGTGGTGACCGCCCTGATCGCCTGGCTCGGCTGGAAGGGTTCGTTCATCGCCACCGCATCACTGGGCATCGTGTGGGCCGCCGTGTGGCTGTACGTGTACCGGAGCCCGCACGCACAGCGCTGGGTTTCGGAAGGGGAACTGCGCTACATCGAAGAGGGCGGTGCGCGGACCGGAAGGCAGCAGGCGAGCACGGAAGCCGAAACGGGGCCGCGGATCCGCTGGCGCGATCTGTTCCGCAGCCGCACGGTCTGGGGGATGGCGATCGGATTCGGTTGCCAGAGCTATGTCATCTACTTCTTCATCACCTGGTTTCCCTCCTATCTGGTCGACGAACGGCATTTCAATCTCCTGGAACTCGGCATCTTCGGCACGATCCCGGGCCTGGTCGCGTTTCTCGGCAATTTCCTCGGCGGCTGGGCCTCGGATGCCCTGATCCGCCGCGGGCATTCGGTCACGTTCGCCAGGAAGGCCTGCATCGTCGGCGGGATGCTCGGTTCCACGCTCATCGGTTTCGCCGATCTCACCCCGAGCGCGGTGCTGGCCCTGGTGCTGTTGTCGGTCTCCTTCGGCTGTGTCACGTTCGCGACCTCCTCGATCGTCGCGCTCCCGGTGGACATCGCACCGGAGACGAGCCAATCGCTCGCCGGGTCCATTCAGGGGTTCCAGAACGGCATCGCGAACCTCGCCGGTATCGCCAGCCCCGCGGTCATCGGCTGGCTCTACGGCGCGACCGGCAGCTTCAGCTGGGGGCTGCTGTCCGCGGCGTTCGTGGCCGTCGTCGGCTGCCTCGTCTATCTACTCCTCGTCGGCCGCATCGAACCACTCGGCCAGGCAAAAACCCTTGCCACCCAACCGAAAGGAATACCCGCCGATCATGACTGAAGACAGGCTCAACCTGCCGTTCGTCGGAATCCCCTCGTTCCTGCGCAGCCCGGTGCAGACCGATATGCGCAATATGGACGCCGATATCGCGGTGCTCGGGGTACCCAGCGACGAGGGTTCGCCCTGGTACCCCGGTGCCCGGATGGCGCCGCGGGCCATCCGGGAGATGTCGGTGCGGTTCGCCGAATACGGCGCGATCCAGCACGCGGCCGGGTTGTACGACGTGGACGAGGACAAGCACTATCTGCGGTACGAACGCCGCAATCAGCGCATCGTCGACTGTGGTGACGTCGACATCCTGTACACCAATCCCGAGGGAACGATGCGCAACGTCACCGATGCCACCTCGGAGATCCTGCAGTCCGGTGCGATCCCGGTGGTCTTCGGCGGGGATCACGCGGTCTCCTTCGGCGTGGTGCGCGCCTATGAGGAACCGGTGTCGATCGTGCACTTCGACGCGCACCTGGACTACCGCCCGTTCGTGCACGGCGTGGAGAACGCCAACGGCAGCCCCATGCTCAAGATCGGCAACCTCGCCAATGTCGACCGGATGGTGCAGGTCGGCATCCGGAGCATCCGGACGAGCAAATCCGCGCTGCAGCAGTCGCTGGACCGCGGCAATGCGGTGGTCACCGTGAACCGGCTGCGGCGCGCCGGGGTGGAGAGTATCCTCAGCGAACTGCCCAAGGGCGGCAAGGTCTACGTCAGCGTGGACATCGACGTACTGGACATGCCGCTGGTGCCCGGCTGCGCCTCGGCCGAACCCGAGGGATTCGGTTTCGAGGAGCTGCGCCAGACCATGTTCGCGATCGCCAGGCACGCGGACGTGATCGGGCTGGACGTGGTCGAGATCAATCCGATGCTCGACGTGCGCTCGAACAACACCTCGCTGCTCGGCGCCCAGCTCGCACTGGAGTTCATGGGCCGGGTCGTCGAGCAGCCCGCTTATCTCGCCCGCAAGGGCCGCGCCGCCTGATTTCAGGCCGGGTGTGGGGTGCCGCCGAGCACGGTGCCCCACACCGGGATGGACCGCAGTTGTTCGGCGGGCAGATCGAAGGGATCCGCTTCGAGGACGGCGAAGTCCGCGAGTTTCCCGGGTTCCAGGCTGCCGAGTTCGCGGTCCATCCCGAGCATCCGCGCCGCGTCCACGGTGATCGCGCGCATGGCCCGATACCGTTCGATGCGCTCACCGGGGGCCAGCACGGTCGCGTTGTCGGTGCCGATCCGGGTTGTGGCGACCCAGGCCGCGGTCAGCGGGCTCATCGGGACCGGGACGAGTGCGTAGTCGGAGTGCAGCGCAAACGTCACTCCCTCGCGTTCCAGGGAACCCAGGCGCGCCACGGCCTCGCTGCGATCGGGGCCGTAGCCCTGATCGGCGTGCAACTGACTGCGGTAGTGCACGAAGTAGGCGTTCACACTGGCCTGCGCGCCGAGAGCACGGACCCGGCGGGCCTGGTCCGTGCTGCTGATGCAATAGTGCTCGAAGGTGAACCCGTGGTCGAACCGCGGCCGTTCGTTTTGCAGGCGTGCCAAGGCATCCAGTGCGGCATCGATGCTCTCGTCGCCGTTGGTGTGGCAGTGGATGGGAATGTCCGCGTCCCAGAACGGCCGCATCCGCTCGTGCAGCTGCGGCCACGGAATATCGTTGCGCACCCCGTTGGTCAGGTCGAGGTAACCGGGGAACCTGGTGCGCAGCGACATCGCCGGGAAGGATCCGTCGGCGAGGAATTTCACGCCGTGGAAGAACAACGTCGGGCTGTTGCGCTCATGCCACGTGGCAAGCGTCGCGGCAGCCTGTTCGCCGAAGTTGTCGTGCATGGTCATCTCGTAGGCGACCAGCCCCATCCGAACCGGCGCATCGGCGGCGTTGTACACGGCGTCGTGCAGCCGCCATTCCCGGTCCGGATCGGTGAGCCCGAACAACAACTCCGCGGTCGTGGTGATCCCCGCCGAGGTGGCCAGCCGGTTCATCGCGTGCAGTCCCTGTTCCCCGGCGTCCTGCACGAGATCGACCGCGGAACTGCCCACGACCGCTTTGTGTGCCTCGAATTCGGTGAACCGGCCGTCGAGTCGCCCGTCCGGATAGCGGCCGACCCCGTGCACGTCGAGATCATCGGGCACCTGGCGGTCGCGCAGCGCGGCGGAATTGGTGTAGAGGACGTGCGGGGCGTAGGTGATGATGAACAGCGGACGTTCCGGCACGATCGCGTCCAGTTCGTCGCGGTGCAGATGCCCGCCCTGCATGGCCGGATCGAATCCCCAGGCCACGATCGATTCCCCGGCCGGGGTCTCGGCGTCGAGCTCGCGGAGTTTCCCGATCACGTCGTCCCGGGTGGGTAATCCGGGATTCGCGCAGCACAGTCCCGGCGATTCGAGCGGGCCGAGATAGGGCACGCCGAGATAACCGGAGGACATGGCGAAATGCGTGTGCGGGTCGATGAATCCGGGCAGGATCACCTTGTCCCGCAACGAATCGTCGATCGTGTACTCGTGCCGGTCGAGCCAGGGCCGCATCGACTCCAGTGTTCCCGTGGAGAGCACCCGTCCGTCCATGACGGCGATCGCGGTGGCCACCGGACGGCCCGGGTCCATGGTGTGGATCCTGCGGGCGGGGTACACGGTGATCGTCGGTGACATGCGCTTTGTCCCTTCCTGCTGGTGATCGAGCCTAGTTCTGCTGCTCGATCGGCTTGCCGTGGAATGTGCAGTGCGCCGCCCCGGTGCTGCGGCAGCTGGTCTCGGTGAACGCAAACCGGCGGGGGCGGCCGGTTTCCGCGGCGGCGAAGTCGAAGGCGCCCTCGAGCCAGGCGGCGAACATGTAGCAGGTTCCGTTTCCGTTGCCGCTCGCGCGATCGGCGAGCGCGGAATGGTGCAGCGCGACCCGGATCCGCTCGCCGGTGTGCTCCTCGACGCGGAACCGTCCCCAGCCCCGGTGGCCGAGCTGTTCCAGATAGTGCGCCACGACGCGATCGGGGGAGAGACCGTGGAAGCCGCGCTGCTGGGCGCACCACTGCTGCGCGGAGCGGTACCCGGCGTCCCGGATGAGGTTCGCCGATCCCTTGTGCCCCAGTCGTTCCTCGGCTGCGGCCAGGTTGTTCGTGATCATGTGGCGGGGAACGAGGATCATCGGGATTCCCTCGACGGACCAGCGCCCGTTGTCCGGGTCGACCGTGACGGGAACGGGTATCTCGGTGGACATGCGGAAGTCCTTTGCGGTGGTGGTAGGCGAAATCAGTACCGTGATCAGTGCTGTGCGAGGGATTGCTGCCGCTCCGATCGCGGATCCAGCGGGCTGCCCGCCGTCTCCGGGATGAACAGCGCGCAGACCAGGGCGAGGACGCTGACGATCATCAGGTAGAAACCGGGCGAGAGCTGGTTCGCGGTCTGCGAGATGAGAAAGGTCGCGACGAACGGTGCCGTGCCACCGAACAACGTATAGGCGATGTTGTAGGTCAGCGCGGACGCGGTGTACCGGATCCGGGTCGGGAACAGCTCGGAAAGCAGCACGGCGACCGCGACCAGGGACAGCACCACACCGATCGCGAGCAGGCATTGGCCGAGCACGATCAGGCCGAGCGAATCCTGGCCGGCGAGCAGGAACGCCGGGATCGCGGTGACCAGGATGGCGACTCCGGCCGTCGCCGCGGTCACCTTCCGACCCACCCGGTCGGAGATCCGGCCCGCGAAGGGAGAAAGCGCCGCACTGAACGTCAGCGCGAGCACGCTGGCCAGCAGGGCGACCGGGGCCGACTGTTTCCCGACCACTTCCACATAGGTGCTCATGTACGTGGTGAGGGTGTAGAACGACAGCCCGGACGCGCTGATCACCCCACCGAGCAACAACATCGTGCGCAGCTGGGTGCGGAAAGCGCCGCGTAGCGGGGCCGATTCCGAGGTGTCCGCGCTCAGGTTCCGGAACATCGGGGTCTCGCTGAGCCGGTGCCGAATGTAGAAACCCAGCAGTGCCACCGGTGCCGCGACCAGGAACGGAATGCGCCAGCCCCAGGAATCGAGCGCGGCGGGGGACATCCAGGAGGAGACGGCGAAGGAAACCCCGGCGGCGACCGCGAAAGCGAAGAACGTGCCGGACGGGAGGAAACTGGAGTAGCGGGCGCGCCGTTCCGCGGGGGCGTGCTCCACGACGTAGGTGCAGGCGCCCGCGTATTCGCCGCCCGCCGAGAAACCCTGTACGGCGCGCGCGAGACACAGCAGAAGCGTCGCGGTGATCCCGATTTCCTGGTACGTCGGCAGTACCCCGATGACGGTGGTGGACGCGCCGATGAACAGCACGGTCAGTGACAGCACCCGTTTGCGGCCGATCCGGTCGCCGAGCATGCCGCAGACGAGCCCGCCGATCGGCCGCAGCGCGAAGGCGACCGCGAACACCGCGAAGGTCTGCAGCAGGCTGGTCGTCGGGTCATCGGAGGGGAAGAAGTGCTTGCCGATCAGGGTGGCCATGAAGCCGTAGACGGCGAAGTCGAACCATTCCAGGAAATTGCCCAGCGCCGCCGCGATCACCACGCGGCGTAACAGGGCGGAATCGGGGTGTTCGGCAACCTCGCTGTCGGGCATGAAGTGCCTCCATCGTTCGGGAAACGCCGCTGGTGGAGAGCGTCAGGTCGGGGTACGGCCGGCGGTCGCGCGTCCCGTGGAACGGATGCCGGCCCAAGGTGGACCGTTTCTTGTATTTTTTTGTTATACAGAGTTGGACCGGACTTTGGCAAGGCCCCCGGGTCGTCCGGCAGCCGTGTCGAACGTGCTCCGGAGCGTGGCAGACTGAGCGCATGGCACGTCGGCAGCGGACCTTGATGGAGACCGCCTACCAGCACATTCGCGAGCTGTTGATGGCCATGACGCTCCGGCCGGGGGACTGGATCGACGATCTGCGGCTTGCCGAGCAACTCGGGCTGAGCCGGACCCCGGTCCGTGAGGCACTGTTCCTGCTCGCCTCCGAAGGGCTGGTGCTGGTGAAGCCGGGCGGCGGTTTCCTGGTGCGCTCCCTGGACCTGGTCGACGTCAGCCGGTTGTTCGAGGCACACATCGTGCTCGCCAAGGCCGTGGCGCACCTGGTGGTCGCGCGGGTCACCGACAGCGATTTCGGCGAGCTGGAGGCCGCGGAACGGGAAGTGAACCAGGAGATGGAACGCCGCGATCCGGCCGGGGTCTCGGCCGCGAATTCCCGCCTGCACCGCATCGAAGCGCGCATCGCGGACAACGAGTATCTGGAACGGCTCGCCGGGCAGATCCACGATCAGGGCCAGCGGCTCGGTTTCATCTCCTTCGGCGGCTACAGCGAGGACATCAAGGCACACTTCGATGCCGTGCGGACCGATCACGCCGAAATCATCAAGGCCTATCGGGACCGGAACGCCGGACAGGCCGAGGAAGTGTCCACCCGGCACGTCGTGCTCTTCCGTGAGCGGATCATGCGCTACTTCGACACCAGCGCGGCCGATGACATCGAGCTGACCGGCGACTGGATCACCCCGGCCGCCGGGGCCTGAGTGGAATCATGGCCTCGCCGGGCCGGAATTCACCACCACGTCGTGGACAGCCATCCGGCCCCGATCGCGGCGAGGAAGAGCGCGATGTTGAGGGCGATTTGCCGGTCCGCGCGCCGCAGATGCACGGTGATGGCCCCGATCTGCAGGACGCCGAGCCCGCCGGCGGCGGCCAGGGACAGCCAGGCAGCGATTCCGGTCAGCGGCGGCAGAATCAGTCCGATCGCGCCCAGTACCTCGAGCGTGCCGAGGAACCGGACGACCGGCATCGGGGTGCGGTCCACCCAGGCCATCATCGGCTGGAGCTGCTCGCGGCTGCGGAGCAGTTTCGCTCCACCGGCATAGAGGTAGAAAAGCGCCAGCAGACCGGCCACGATCCAGTACGCGATGTTCATGGTCACCGCTCGGTGAAGTCGATGGCGGGTTCGGTGGCATACCGCCGCATGACGGCGATGTGCGCCTGCGGCGACACTGTCCCGTCATCGGCGTGCAGGTCCCGCAGGTCCCGGAAATACTGCACGTAGCGGTCCGGGGTGAAGGTGGTGAGCATGGTGGCGGGCTGGTCGCTGAGGTTGGCGAAGGTGTGCGGCGCGCCTGGCGGCACCATCACGAGGGTGCCGGCCTCGGTGCCCACCGTGAACCGGATCGTCCCGGCGAGAACGTAGAAGCCCTCATCGTGCTCGGCGTGGCGGTGTTGCGGTGGTCCGGGAGTGTGCGGCGGGATGACGGACTCGGTGATCCCGAGACGGTGCCCGGTGGTGCTGCCGTCTTCCAGGACACGCATCCGCGTCTGCCCGAGCGCGATCAGCTCGCCGTCGCCGGGGCGCATCACCGAAACGGCGGCATCGGCGGTTTGACTGGTTTTCGGTTCATCGGTCATACCGCGATTGCACCGCCCGCGCACCACCGCTGTCCAAGATCTGTTCGGCGCACTCGATACCGTGCGGGTATCGTGGCATCGTGGAGCTGCGCACCTTGCGTTATTTTCTGACGGTCGCCGAGGAACTCCACTTCGGCCGTGCCGCGATCCGGCTGCATATGAGCCAGCCACCGCTGAGCCGGGCGATCAGGCAGCTGGAGACCGAGCTCGGCGCCACGCTGTTCGACCGGTCCTCGGCGGGTGTCGCGCTCACCCCGGCCGGGACGGTGCTGCTCGATGAGGCGCGTGCCCTGCTCGACCGGGCCGACCGGGTGCGCCTGCGGGTGGCCGCCGAGGTGGGCACGGCGACCATCACCATCGGCCTCCTCGGAGAGGACACCGATCCGGGCGTGCTCCGGCTCGCGGATGCCTACCGTGGGCGGCACCCGCACGCCGAGATCCGCATCCGCGAGACCGACCTGACCGACCCCACCTGCGGGCTGCACGCCGGTTTGGTGGACATCGCCTTGACCAGGGCACCGTTCGACGAGACCGGTCTTGCCGTGCGCGAACTGCGTGCCGATCCGGTCGGCGCGCTGCTGCGGTCCGACGACCCGCTCGCCCGTCGCCGGAGCCTGAGACTCGCCGATCTTGCCCGGCGGCGCTGGTTCCGGTTCCCGGAGGGCACCGATCCGCATTGGCAGTCGTACTGGAACGGTGGGGAAATCCGCGATGGCCCCGTGGTGCGCGCGGTTCAGGAATGTCAGCAGGCCGTGCTCTGGAACGGCACGGTCGGCATGACACTCCTGGACCACCGGCCCACCGCCGGACTCACCGTCGTACCGGTGACCGACATGCTCCCCAGCCGCGTTTTGCTGGCCTGGAAGCGGAATCACTCGAATCCGCTCATTCACTCGTTCGTCCGGCTCGCCACGGCCGTCTACCGGGAATGACGCTCACTCGAGGTCGCGGTAGCGTTCGTCGCGCCAGGCCAGCGCGGCGCCGAGACCCTTGGTGGCGACGAGTTCGGTGAACTCGGCGCGTTCCGGGGTCGCCGCGGAATTGAGCACCGCGGCGATGTCGTGGTTGGCGGAAACGGCCTCGCGCAGGCCCATCGCCTCGTACGCGCGGGTGAGCGCGCGTTTGGTGTAGCGCAGGATGGACAGCGGGGCGAGCGCGATCCGCTGGGCGAGCCGCTCGACGGCCGCGTCCAGTTCCCCGGCCGGCAGCACGCGGTTGACCAGGCCGAGGGCCTGTGCCCGCCGGGCGTCGATGATGTCCCCGGTGTAGAGCAGTTCGCTGGTGGCCTTCTGACCGATGAGGAACGGCAGCAGCAGGGTGACCGGTCCGGAACCGAAGCGGATCTCGGGTTCGCCGAACTGCGCGTCTTCGGTGGCCAGCAGCAGATCGCAGGCCAGCGCGAGTTCGCAGCCACCGGCGAGGCACCAGCCGGAAACGGCGCCGATCACGGGTTTGTTCAGTTCCCAGACCTTCATGGTCAGGCCGATATTGGTGGACAGCCCGGTGTGCCACTGTTCGGCGGTGCTGATGCCGTTCACCACCTCCTCGCGGATGTCGTAGCCGACGCTGAACGCGCGCTGCCCGCCGCGCAGCACGACGGCCTTGACGTGCTCGTCCTGTTCGGCCGCCTCGAGCGCGGTGTGCAGTTCGCGCATGAGCTCCACGCAGAGCGCGTTGAGCTTCTCCGGTCGGTCGATGGTAAGCGTGGCGATCGGCTCGTTGACCTCGGTGCGAATGTAGGTCATCGGTAGGTTGTCCTTCCGGGCATCGTAGGGAGCGCTGGCGAGCCAGGAGCGGAGGAAGGGCTACGCCGGGGCACTGCCGCCTCCGGTGTGGGTGCGGCGCAGGGCGCGTTTGTCGAGTTTGCCGACCGGGGTGCGCGGTAACCGGTCGACCACGGTGAATTCCTCGGGCAGCCAGAACGCGGGGAAGCAGGCGGCGAGGTGTGCGCGCAGCTGCGCCACCTCGATCCGGTGTCCCCGTTCGGGAACCAGGATCGCGATCGGCCGCTCTGTCCACTTCGGATCGGGGCGGGCGATGACCGCGGCCTCGGCGACCGTGGGATGGGCGCACAGCCGCTGTTCCAGCCGCGCCGAGACGATCCATTCCCCACCGGACTTGATCAGGTCCTTGTGCCGGTCGAGGAGGGTGAGCCTGCCCTGCGCGTCGAGGGTGGCCGCATCGCCGGTGTCGAACCAATCCGGATCGCCGAGCACGAACGGCCCGCGAACCTCGAGCCTGCCCGCGGTGACCCTGGCTTCCACCAGCGGGGCGAACCGTCCGGTGTGGACACCGGGCTGTTCGCGTTCGTAGGTGCTCATCGCCATGGTCTCGGTCATGCCCCAGGCACCGGCCACCCCGGCGCCGAGGACATCCCGCACCTGTTCGACCACCTGCTGGGAGACCGCGGCGCCCCCGGTGAGTACCTCGCGCAGCGCGGGCGGCGGAGCTTCACCGGTCTCGGCGAGGCGGCGGCAGACCTCGAACCACACCGTGGGAACCGCGGCGGCCACCGTGATCCGGTCTCGCCGCAACCGCTCCGCGATGTTGCTCGCGGTGAGGTCCGCGCCGGGCAGCACCAGGGAGGCCCCGCTCAGCGTGGCGGTGAACGGCAGGCCCCAGCCGTTGACGTGGCAGAACGGCACCAGGGCCAGCACTCGGTCGGCCGCGCGCAACCCGGAGGCCTCGGCGCTGGCCTGGCTCAGCGCGTGCAGCAGCACATCCCGGTGGCTGACCGGATAGGAACGCGGCGCTCCGGTGGTTCCGCTGGTGTGGAACCAGAACGCGGTGGACTCCTCGGCCGGTTCCGGGAGTTCGGCACCCGGAACGGCCGGTTCGAGCCCGCGCACCGGAACGATCGGGACTCCGGCGCGTTCCAGCTCGGCCACCGCGGCCCGCGCGTTCGCGCCGACCGAGCGGTGCTCGAGTACCGTCTCGTCGACTACCACCAATCGCGGATAAGGCCGGAATGCCTGTGCCGCAAGGGAATCGGCCGGAACCCGGGGGTTGAGGCTGTGCACGGCGGCGCCGAGCAGCGGGGCGGCGAACAGTAGCCGGAAGTGCTCGATGGTGTTGAAGGCGAGCACCGCGACCGTGTCGCCGCCTCCGATCTCCCACCGGGATCGCAGTGTGTGGGCCAGATTCTCGATCGAATCGGCCGCCTCCGCGAACCGTTGTGCGGTGCCCGCGGCCACGAGCTCGGAATCCGGGTGCGCGTACCGCATGCGCCACAGCAGATGATCGAGCGTCAGGCGAGCGCCCATGACTACGCCAGCACCGTGCTGACCTGAACCGGTCCGGCCAGGGTGTCCCGGATCGGCGAGCGCCGTTGCACGGCCTCGGTCAGTTCGGCCAGCTGCTCGCGGGAGGAGTTTGGGCTTTCCGCGTGCACGGTCACCCGGATCTCCCGCGCGCCCGCCCGCGCCTGCTTGTCGATGCCGAGGAAGGCGCGCAGATCGAAGTCGGCCTCGAGATCCAGGCGCAGCGCGGAAAGCCGGATCCCGCGCGCGGTCGCGGTGGCCGCGAAGGTGACCGCATAGCAACCGGCGAGCGCGTGCAGGATGTACTCGCCCGGGCTGGCGGCCTGGTCGGAGCCGAGCAGCGCCTCGGGTTCGTCGGAGGTGAAGCTGTAGCTCGCGGTGCGCCCCGCGACCGGTTCGCCCGCCTGGCGCAGTTCCCCCGTGCTGCCCTGCTGGCGGCAGCCACCCGGCCAGTCCGCGCCGAGGGTGAAGGTGACCTGACCAAGTGCAGGGTGTTCGCGCACCGCGGCGATCGTCTGGTCCAGCGCGGCGGAATCGATGCCGTTGGGCGCGGAATCCGTTGCGGTCATGGGGAAATCCCTTCTCGTGGTGGCGGATACCACTCCACGAGACCAGAACGCGGACACCGGCAACAACGCCCAGTTCTCCACAGCGCTGTGCAGATCTGCACGGCTCAGCGGCGGAGCCCCTGCCGGTCCGCCGCCAGTGCCTCGATCGCGCCCGCCATCGCCCGCACCCGCGCGAGCCGGGCGAGCTGGCGCGGCACCATCAGCCAATAGCTGTGCGCCACGGCGTGCGGGAACGCGTCCAGGCGCACCAGGCCCGGTGTGGCATCGCCGATCCAGCCGGGCAGGAACGCGAAGCCGAGCCCCTGCTGCGCGGCGCTGATCTGCCCGGCGATCGTGTTGGTGCGGTAGGCGGGCCGCGCGGTGGGCACCGCCTGGAAGAGGGTTTCCAGGGTGGGGGCGCACAACGCGTCCTCCACGTACCAGATGAACGGGTCACCGTCGAGATCCGCGGCCGTGGTGATCGGCGGGTGCGCAGTCAGGAAGGACGGCGCGGCGTACAGGCACAGTTCGTAGTCGGCGAGCCGGTGCGCGTCCACCGCGCGGGTCGGCGGTGCCTCGATGGTGACCGCGAGATCGAATTCCCTGGTGCCCAGCGAGGTGTGCACGTTCGCCACGACCAGTTCCATACCGAGTGCGGGAAACGCGGCGTGCAATGCGCCGATTCCCGGTGAGAGCAGGAAATTGCCGAACCCGTCCGGGGCGATCATCCGCACCGATCCGGTGAGGTGTTTGCCGGTGCGCAGGCAGTCCTCGTGCGCCGCGCGCACCGCGGCCTCGACCGATTCGGCGTGCCCGAGCAGCCGGGTGCCCGCCGGAGTGAGCCGCCAGCCCGACGGTTCCCGGTGGAACAGGCGCTGTTCGGTCTCCCGTTCGAGCCGGGCGATGTGCCGCCCGACGGTGGTGTGGTCGAGGCCGAGCTGCCTGCCGGCCTCGACCAGCCGCCCCCGGCGGGCGACCTCCAGGAATATCCCCAGATCGTCCGCGGAGATCATCGGGTTCAGCGGCGGCCGGTGCCCGGTTCCGCCGCGCCGATCAGTACCGCCACATTGCCGAACACGTCCTCGCCCCGGCCCATGGCGGCGTGCGCGTCGGGAATGCCGGTGAACGGGATCGTCCTGCCGAGCACCGGATCGATCGCCCGGTCCCGCACCAGATCGTTGTAGGCGTAGGCCTGCTCGTCATTGGTGCCGTGCGAACCCTGCAGCCGCTTCTGCCGCGTCCAGTGGTACCGCAGGTCCACCATCGCGTCGAATCCCGTCGTTCCGGCGCAGATGACCACCATCCCGCCCGGCTGGCACAGGAAGATGCTGGTGGGAATGGTGGAACCGCCGGGATGTTCGAACACGATCGCCGGTTCCTCACGTCCGCCCGCGATCTCCCAGAACCGCTTGCCGAACGCGCGGGCCCCGGCGGTCCAGGCTTTCTGGCCCACCTTGTCGTCCACGAGCGGGGGAACGCCCCAGTGGTCGTAATCCCGCCGGTTCAGATAGCCGATCGCGCCGTGCCGCATGGCGAACTCGCCGCGCTCGTCATCGGAGACCACCGCGATCGCGCGCGCACCCGCGGCCCGGACCAGCTGCAACGCCTGGGTGCCGAGACCGCCGGAACCGCCCCAGACCAGCACCAGGTCATCGGAGCTCAGCGTGTTCCCCGCCCAGCCGTGGAGCATGCGATAGGCCGTGGTGCCGACCAGAGTGGGCGCCGCCGCCTCCTCCCAGGACAGGTGCTCGGCCTTCGGCATCACCTGGTGCGCCTGCACCCTGGCGAACTGGCCGAACGCGCCGTAGTTCGTGTCATAGCCCCAGATCTTGGCACTCGGCGCGATCATCGGGTCCTTGCCGCGGGCGATCCACGGATCATCGGCGTCCCATACCCCGGGATGCACCACCACATGCTGGCCGAGTTCGATCCCGGTGACCTGCTCGCCGATCGCGTACACGATCCCGGAGGCATCCGAGCCGCCGATGTGGAAATCCTCGGTCTCCCCGCGTTTCTGCCGCACCGCGACCTGATCCACCGGGTAACCGCGTGCGGCCCAGACGTTGTTGTAGTTGATTCCCGCTGCCTGCACCGCGATCAGCACCTCGTCCGGCCCGATCCGCGGGGTGTCCACCACTTCCGGTCGGAACGCGGAGGCGGGATCCCCGTACCGGTCCTGACGCACCGCCTGCGCGTGCATCCGTTCCGGGACCGTGCCCAGCGGCGGCAGTTCGCCGATCGGCACCGGTTCCGCGCCGGGCGTGGCCACGCTGCGGCGAACGTCATCGTTCATCTCGTGCTCCTCGAAGTCGGTCCGGTCTCGGTCCGGTGTCCCGGAACGCTAGAGGCAGCGACCGGCGCACGTCATGAGAAAAACGGATAACCTGGCCTTCCGTTTTTCTCGTTTCCTACGAAAGCGAGGTCCTACCGTGCCGGAAACCGTTGGCGGCAAAGAAGCTTCGGAACGCAGGTCGATGGTCCTGGACAAGCTGCACGCCAGGCGGCACGAGCTCGCCGAGCGGCTGGTCGCCGAATACCGTGCGGTGATCGACGAATACCGCGAGCTTCCGGAACCGGTGCTGGACCGGGATGTCACCGAGGCGGCCGTGCAGAACATCGAGCACGCGGTACGCACCCTGGCCGCCGGGCACTCCGCACCCGACGATACCCGGGAACTCCTGCGCCGCAGTGCCGCGCGCCGAGTGCACCAGCACGTCAGCCTTCCCTCGCTGCTGCGCAGTTTCCGGCTCTGGGGAGTCGGGCTGTGGCGCAGCATGGACGAGTTCTGCGGCACCGACGAGCTCGGCCGCGCGGTCTCCATCGAGCTCGCGGACGCGATGATGGTGCACGTCGATCACGTGTCCACCGCGGTCACTCAGGCCTATGTCCGGGAATCCGCGACGATCGCCGCGGATTCTCTCGCGCTGCGCACCGATGTGCTGGAAACCTTGCTGACCGGGGAGGCGGTCAGCGAGCACGCCCGGCGGCAGAACGCGGTGCTGCGGATGACGCTGCGCGAACGACTGCTCGTGGTGGTCGTGCAGTTGCCCTCCGGGGCGGATCCGCTGATCGGCGCCCAGGCCGCCCTTCGCGCGGTGCGTAACCGGATCGCCCCGGTGAGCAAGACTTTCCTCGTCGGGGCAAGGGAATCCGAGGTGGTGTGCATCTGCGGACTGGAAGCCGAGGAGGACGGGAAACGGATCGAGGCCGAGTGCGATCGGCTTCTCGAAGCCGATCGGGACTGGGCGATCGGTGTCGGTTGCCCCGCCGATGGGCACGCCGGGGTGCGCCGCTCGTATTCCGAGGCGCGCGCCGCAGCCGATCTCGGTTGCCCCGGCGGGCGGGCTATGCGGTTCGCCGATGTACTGCTGGACCAGATCCTGCGTTCGGTGGGGAACGCCGATGCGCTGCTCGGCGAGACGGTGCGCCCGCTGCTCGAATACGACCGGCGCAAACGCTCCGATCTGCTTCCCACGCTGCGCGCCTATGTCTCCAGCGGGTTCAGCCTCACCAAAGCGGCAGCCGAACTCTCGGTGAACCCGAACACCGTGGTCTACCGGCTTCGCCGGATCCATGCGCTGACTCGCCGTGATCCCATGGCCACCGACGATCTGTTGTTGCTCTCGCTCGGCATCCGGTTGTTCGACTCGACCACCCAGGTCTGAGGGAGCCGAACTGTAGCTCGCATTTTGAAAGAAACGCGAAAACCGCGGGAAAGCCTTTCTGTTCTTCGCATGACGTCACCCGGCTATCGCGCTTAGCGTGAGCGCACCTCGCATCCACCACGACTCAAAGGAGAGTCCACGATGGGCGATACCCCTGACCTCCCGCCTTCCCACCCGCCCGGCACGTTGCGCCTGCTGCTCGGCGCGGCGCTGATCCTGTTCCCGGTCGTGCTCGGGCTCGCCGTGCCGCTGTATCAGCGCAGCGGCCCGGAACTGGGCGGGATTCCGTTCTTCTACTGGTTCCAGATGGCCGCCGCGGCGCTCACCGCGGTGTGCACCAGCCTGGTCTACCGGATGCTGTACCGCGGGGAGCGCGACGGCAAGGGGGACCGGTGACGTTCAACTGGGCCACCTTCGGGGTTTTTCTCGGCCTGCTGCTGCTCATCACCGTGCTCGGCTTCATCGCGAGCCGGTGGCGCAGAGCCAAGGAGGCGAACCGACTCGACGAGTGGGCGCTCGGCGGGCGCACCTTCGGGCCGTTCATCACCTGGTTCCTGCTCGGCGGGGACCTGTACAGTGCCTACACGCTCATCGCGGTTCCCGCGGCGATCTACAGCATGGGTGCCTTCGGTTTCTACTCGGTGCCGAACGCGATCGTGCTGTACGCGCTGGGTTTCGTCTTCCTGCCCAAACTGGTCGCGCTCGCGCACCGCAAGGGATACGTCACCCTCACCGACTTCGTGACCGACCGTTTCGGCTCGAAAGCGCTCAGCCTGGCCATCACGATCACCGGGCTGCTCGCCACGCTGCCTTATCTGGCGTTGCAACTGGTCGGGCTCGAGGTCATCTTCGGCTCGCTCGGTCTCGGCGGCAGCGCAGGGGACAGCTGGCTGCTGCGCGATCTTCCGCTGTTGATCGCCTTCGCGGTGCTCGCCGCGTACACCTACTCGGCCGGGCTGCGTGCCCCGGCGCTGATCGCGTTCGTCAAGGACGGGCTCACCTATCTGGTCGTGATCGTCGCGGTGATCTACATTCCGATCAAACTCGGCGGATTCGGCGCGATCTTCGACAGCGGGGCACAGGCCCTTTCCGCGAAGACCGCGAGCACGGGCGGAAATCCGGCCATCGCGGTGGAACCGAGCGTCTACCTCACTCTCGCGCTCGGTTCGGGGATGGCGTTTTTCCTCTATCCGCACGCGATCACCGGGGTGTTCGCCTCGCGCGGCGCGAAAACGGTGCGGCGCAACATGTCCGTGCTCCCAATCTACACCGTGCTGCTCGGTTTCGTCGCGCTGCTCGGGATGATGGCGCTGGCGATCGGGATCAAACCGAAGGACGGCAATCCGCAGTACGCGGTGCCGCAGCTGCTCGCCGAGATCTTCCCGCACTGGTTCGTCGGGATCGCGTTCGCCGCCATCGCAATGAGCGCGCTCGTCCCGGCCGCGATCATGGCCATCGCCGCGGGAAACCTGGTCAGCCGCAACCTGTATCGCGAATTCCGCAGCAAACCGGTCAGCGCGAAGTCCGAGACGCTGCTCTCCAAGATCGTCTCGGTACTGGTGAAACTCGGCGCCCTGGTCTTCGTGCTCACCCTGGACACGAAGTTCGCGCTGAACTTCCAGTTGCTCGGCGGAATCTGGATCCTGCAGACACTGCCGACCGTCCTGTTCGGACTGTTCACCAAGAAGTTCGCCGAGCGCAAGGCGCTGCTGGCCGGGCTGATCGTGGCCGTGGTCTACGGCACCTGGGCCGCCTACGAGGTCAAGACCGGGGCAGGTGCGCCGTTCGGCGGTTCGACGGCGAAACCGTTCTTCCTGGAGAGCCCCATCTACATCGCGATCTCCGCGCTGCTGCTCAATCTCGTGGTCGTGGTGCTCGGCAGTCTGCTCGCCCGTGCCGTCCGCTCCCGTGTAGCCGTTTCCCCTCTCACCCCGAAGTCACAGCCCGAATCCGCTAGCTGACAAGGAGTTCGCGATGTCCCCTGGAATCCGGGTCACCGATCAGGGCGCGGTCCGCGTCCTGACCATCGACAATCCCGCGAAACGCAATGCTTTCGCCGCCGCGATGGCGCCCACCCTGCTCGCCGAACTCGACCGCGCCGATACCGATCCGGGTGTGCGGGCGATCGTGCTGACCGGCACTCAGGGCTGTTTCTCCTCCGGGCACGATCTGCAGGAGGTATTGGAAAAGCCGGAAACCGCGGGGGATCCGGTGGCCAATGCCGCGTTCAGCAAGCCATCGGAGATCAACACTCCGGTGATCGCCGCGGTGGACGGTCCCGCTTACGCTGCCGGGTTCATCCTCGCGCTCAACTGCGATCTGCGCGTGGCGAGCCCGGGGGCGCGGTTCTGCGCGGTCGGCGCCGCGATCGGACTTGTCCCGGTCGGCGGGCAGCTGAGCAGGCTGCTGGATCTGGTGGGTTATCCGGTCGCGTTCGAATGGCTGGCCACCGCGGCACCTTTCGGTGCCGAGGAAGCCCTGCGGCACGGATTCGTCAGCCGCGTCCAGGAGGACGCGTTCGTGGGGGCACTGGCGCTCGCCGAATCGCTCGCCGCGGTTTCACCCGCCGTGGTCGCCGCGGTCAAGGCCGGGCTCTCGCACACCATGAGCCACGGAGCCGATGCCGGACGGGCGGCCGAACCGCTGCTCGCCGCCCTGGTACGGGAACTCCCGGACGGCACCGAGGGTGTGAACTCTTTCCTGGAACGCCGCCCGCCCGCCTATCCCGATGTGCCCGCCGATCATCACGAGCGCATCGGTGAGGTGCTGGCATGACGCAGACCGGGCAACGGCTGCGCGAGGACGTGATCCGCGAGCTCGCGATCCGCTACGGTATTCCGGCGAACCCGGTCGAATTCGCCGCCACCGCACGGCAAGCGGGCGAGATCGGGAACCGGATCGGCGGCCCGCTCGCGATCAAACTGCTCGCCGATTCCGTGGTGCACAAGAGCAAAGCGGGCGGGGTGCTGCTGGATGTGGCACCCGCCGAGGCGGAAGCGGTCGTGCAGCGGTTGTTCGAAACCCAGCGTGCCAGGGGAGTCGTGGTCCGCGGGGTGACCGTGGAGCCGATGATCGAACTCGGCCCGGAGGCGGTCGTCGGTGCGCTGCACGAACCCGGATTCGGGCCGGTGGTGATGGCCGGCTCCGGTGGAGTGGACGTGGAGACGCTCGGCGATGTGGCCTTCGCCCTCGCCCCGTTGGATACCAGGTCCGCTACCGCGCTGCTCGACCGCACCCGGATCGGCGCCGTGCTGCGCAACCGGTTCCCGCGCGGGTACGAGCAACTGGTCGAACTGCTGCTGCGGGTGGGCGGGCCCGGGGGTTTGCTGCTTTCCGAGCCGGTGGACCAGATCGACCTCAACCCGGTGGTCATCGGGGCCGAGCGGATCACGGCGGTGGACGCGCGGGCGGTGGCACGCGAACGGTCCGGTGCGCGGCAGCTGCCCGACCCCGCCACGGCATACGAACAACTGCGCCCGGCCGTGTACCCGGAATGCCTCGCCGTGCTCGGTGCCTCCGCCGATCCGGCCAAGATGGGGAACCGGGCCGTGCGCACCGTTGTCGAGCACGGTTTCCGCGGACCGGTGTATCCGGTCAGCCGCTCCGCGCGTGAGGTACACGGCCGCACCGCGTTCGCCTCGATCGCCGAACTGCCCCGTGGGATCGACCGGGCGGTGCTCGCGTTGCCCGCCGCGCTCGTACCGGAAACGCTGCGCGAACTCGCCGCGATCGGCACGAAGACCGCGCACGTCTACACCGCGGACACCGGTGACCTCGCGGAGGCGGTCGCGGACACCGGGTTGCGCGTGCTGGGCCCGAACTGCATCGGGCACTACAGCCCGCATGCGCGCATGACCATGATCGGCCCGAACGCTTCCAGCACCGAAACGGGCTCGATCGCGTTCGTCTCCCAGTCGGGCACCTACGCCGGGGATGTGGTGCGCCGCGGTAAGGAACTGGGGCTGCGGTTCAGTTTCGTCAGCTCGGTCGGCAACTGCGACGACGTGTCTCCCGCGGAACTGCTCGCATTCTGCGCCGCGGATCCGCGCACCACGCTGGCCGCCTTCTACCTGGAGGACGACAGCGACGCGGGCCGGTTCTTCGCGCTCGCCGAACGCATCGACATTCCGGTGGTGCTGTTCAAGGGCGGGCGCAGCACGGCCGGGGGAGCAGCGGCCGCCTCGCACACCGGCGCGCTGGCCAGCGATCCGCAACTGCTCCGCGATGCCGCGGCGGCCGCCGGGGTGATCCTGGTGGAGAACCTGGACGAGCTGCTGGACACCCTGCTCGTTGCGCAGTACGCACCCGCGCTGACCGGGATCGGCTTGGGCCTGGTCGGCAGCGGGGGCGGGGTGGCGGTGGTGGGTACCGACACCGCGGGTGAACACGGGCTGGCCGTGGCCCCGCTTTCCGCGACCACCACGGATGCCCTGGCCCGGTACGAGGCGCCGGGCAGCAGCCTGAGTAATCCGGTGGACATTCCGATCTGGTCGCTGTACGACGAAACCGGTCCGTTCACCGGTGCCCTGGCCCGCGCGCTCGCCGCGGATCCCGCGATCGACTGCCTGTGCGCCTATCTGGATCTCGGCACGGTGTACGACCTCCACGCCGGTGCCGAGGCGGCCGCGCTGATCCGGGCGCTCACCGAGCAGCTGTGCGCGGCCGAACGCGCCGAAGTCCCCCTGGTCCTGGTGCTGCGCAGCAGTTTCAGTGCCGAGCAGGAGGAACTGGTGCGGGAACTGCGCGCCACCGCGGCCGGGTACGGGGTGCCGCTGCTGGATTCGGTGGAGCGGGCGATCGCCGCACTGGGGCGGGTCGGCGCGGCGAACCGGTTCCGCGCGGATTCCGGGGAGCGCTGAGGCGTGCCGCGTTCCCGGATCGCGCTGTGCCTCATCGCCCTGGCCACGTTCGCCTCGATGAGCGTGTGGTTCTCTGCTTCCTTCGTGGTGCCCCAGCTGCAGGTGCTCTGGCAGCTGAGCAGCGGCGAATCCGCGCTGCTGACCATCGCGGTGCAGCTCGGTTTCGTGCTCGGTGCGCTGCTGCTCGCCGGGACCGGGCTCGCGGACGCGGTACCCGGGCGGCGCCTGATGAGCTGGGGCGCCCTGTGCGCGGCGCTGGCGAACCTGATCCTGTTGTGGTCCCCCGGTTTCGTCCTCGCCCTTGTGTTGCGCGCGCTCACCGGAGCCTGCCTCGCCGCGGTCTACCCGCCCGCGCTCAAGGAGGTGTCTTCCTGGTTCCGTCAGGGAAGGGGGATGGCGCTGGGCATCATGATCGGGGCACTGACCCTCGGATCAGCGGCGCCGCAACTGATCAAGGCCTCCGGCGGGCTCGGCTGGCAGGTGGTGATCGTGGCCACCTCGGTGCTGACCGCGCTGGGTGGTGTACTGGTCCGGTTCGTGCGCGGCACCGGACCCTATCCGTTCCCGGTGTCCACCTTCCGGCTGCGCTCGGCGTTCCGGGCGATCCGGCACCGCCCGGTGATGCTCGCGAACCTCGGCTATGCGGGGCACATGTGGGAGCTGTACGCGATGTGGGCCTGGATCGGCACCTTCCTCTCCCGGTTACCCGGGATCTCCGCGCGCGGTGCCGCGATGGCCGCGTTCGCCTGCATCGGGGTCGGCGCGCTCGGCTGCCTGCTCGGCGGGCGGATCAGCGACCGCTTCGGCCGCGCGCCCTCGGCGCTGCTCAGCCTCGCCTGTTCGGGATCGGCGGCGGTCGTGCTCGCGTTCAGCGGCGGATTCCCGGGCTGGCTGGTCGTGCTCATCGGCGCGTTCTGGGGATTCTGGGTGATCGCCGATTCCGCCCAGTTCTCCGCCATGGTCACCGAAAGCGCCGACCCGCGCTATGTCGGCAGCGCCGTATCACTCCAACTCGCGCTCGGCTACGTCACCACCGCGGCCACCATCTACCTGGTGCCGGTGCTCGCCGAACACGCCTCGTGGAGCGCCGCGCTGCTGGTGCTCGCGATCGGCCCGCTGTTCGCCATCGCCGCACTGCTCGCCTACCGCAGAATCCCGAAGGAGCGCACCGCATGACCGCGTGGACCACCACCCGATGAACGGGCCGCTGCCGCGTCGATATTCGGGCACACCGTCGTGCACGGCGGGGTGCTGTCCGCGACTCACCAGTGAGACCGGAGGTCGGTCTGGTATCCATCGGTACAGCATCAGCGGGCTGATCACTCAGGACCTGCCCGGACCGGGGGCCGTGTTCCTCGGCGCGGAATGGCGGTTCGAGAAACCCGTGCGCATCGGCGAACAGATCACCGGCGAGGTGGAAGTACTCGAAGTCCGTACGGACAAACCGATCTGGATCCCCGCACCGACCGGGACGATCCTCACCTGTACCTCGATGCTGGACTGAAAAGCCGTGGCGGCACCGGTTCCGGTGCCGCCACGGCCTCGGCTCAGCCGATCTCGGTGAGGTGGTTGGCGTAGGCGGCCGTGGTGAAAAAGCTCGGCAGCTTCTCCTGCAGCGCCGTCTCCACCAGGATGGCGCGCGCATCGGTGAGCCGGTTGCCCGCGCCCAGTTCCGCGCCGACCGCATCGAGTTCCTCGGCCAGCCACTCCCGCACCAGGGGCTCGGTCAGCACGGTGCCGTCCTCGAGCTTGGTGCTATTGCGGATCCACTGCCACAGCTGGCAGCGCGCGATCTCCGCGGTGGCCGCGTCCTCCATCAGATCGAAGATGGCCGCCGCCCCGGTGCCGCGCAGCCAGGCATCGAGATAGCGCAGTGCCACGCCGATGTTGGATCGCACTCCCTGTTCGGTGACGGTTCCCGCGGTGGCCGCGATGGCCAGCAGATCGGTTTCCCGCACCCGCACATCCTCACGCAGCCTGGTGAGCTGATTCGGTTCACTGCCGAGGGTTTCGTCGAACACCTCACGGCACACCGGCACCAGTCCCGGATGGGCGACCCAGGAACCGTCGAAGCCGTCCCCGGCCTCGCGCTGCTTGTCCTGGCGGACCTTCCCGAACGCGCGCTCGTTCGCCTCCGGGTCCTTGCTCGGGATGAACGCCGCCATGCCACCGATCGCATGCGCCCCGCGCCGGTGGCAGGTGCGCACCAGCAGTTCGGTGTAGGCGCGCATGAACGGCACGGTCATGGTCACCTGGGCGCGGTCCGGGAGCACATAGTCGGCCCCGCGCGCGCCCAGATTCTTGATGACGCTGAAAATGTAGTCCCAGCGGCCCGCGTTCAGCCCGCAGACGTGCTCGCGCAGTTCGTAGAGGATCTCCTCCATCTCGAAGGCCGCGGTGATCGTCTCGATCAGGACGGTGGCCCGGATGGTTCCCCGCGGGATGCCGAGCTCGTCCTGGGCCATGGTGAACACCTCGTTCCACAGCCGCGCCTCGTGCCGATTCTCCAGCTTCGGCAGGTAGAAGTACGGCCCGCTGCCGGTGGCGATGAGCCGGCGCACGTTGTGAAAGAAGTACAGCCCGAAATCGAGCAGGCTCGCCGAAATCGGGCGCCCGTCGATCCGGATGTGTTTGTCCACGAGGTGCCAGCCACGTGGCCGGGGCACGATGACCGCCGGGTCGGCGCCGAGCTCGTAGTGCTTCCCGCTGTCGCTGACGAAACTGAGATCGCGCCGGATGGCGTCGTAGAGATTGCGTTGCCCGCCGATGATATTGGCCCAGGTCGGCGAGGTGGCGTCCTCGAAATCGGCCAGCCAGACACGCGCCCCGGAATTGAGCGCGTTGACCGTCATCTTCTGTTCGGGCGGGCCGGTGATCTCCACCCGGCGATCGGTGAGATCGTGCGGCGCGGCGGCCACCTGCCAGTCCGGGTCCTCCCGGATCCGCGCGGTCTCCGGCGGGAATCGCAGTGATCGCTTGCCCGCGGCGAGCTTTTCCCGCGCCTGCCTGCGTTCATCGAGCAGTTCGCAGCGGCGGGCGGCGAAGGCATTGTCCAGTTTCGCCACGAACTCCAGCGCGGCCGGGGTCAGGATCTCGTCGAACCGCTCACCGCTCGGGCCGTTGACCGTGATACTGCCCGCGAGTGTGCTCGGCATGGTGCACCTCCCCTAGAACTGTGCGGTCTCGGTGGAACCGGCGAGCGCGGTGGTGGTGCTCTCCGGATTGAGCGCGGTGGCCACCAGGTCGAACCAGCCGGTGCCCACCTCGCGCTGGTGTTTGGTCGCGGTGTACCCACGCTCCTCATCGGCGAACTCGCGCTGCTGCAGGTCCACATAGGCGGGCATGCCCTCGGCCGCGTAGCCCTTTGCGAGGTCGAACATGGAGTGGTTCAGCGCGTGGAACCCGGCAAGCGTGATGAACTGGAACTTGTAGCCCATGTGCCCGAGTTCGCGCTGGAACTTCGCGATCGTGGCGTCGTCCAGGTGTTTGCGCCAGTTGAACGAGGGGGAGCAGTTGTAGGCGAGCAGCTGGTCCGGGTACTTGGCCTTGATTCCCTCGGCGAAGCGGCGGGCCACCTCCAGGTCGGGTTCCGAGGTCTCCATCCACAGCAGGTCCGCGTACTGCGCGTAGGCGAGCCCGCGCTCGATGCACGGCTCGATCCCATTGCGCACCTTGTGGAACCCCTCGGAGGTGCGCTCCCCGGTGAGGAATTTACGGTCCCGCTCGTCCACATCGCTGGTGAGCAGGGTCGCGGCCTGGGCATCGGTGCGCGCGATGATCAGCGAGGGCACATTGAGCACATCGGAGGCGAGCCGGGCCGCGTTGAGCGTACGCTCGTGCTGCTTGGTCGGGATGAGCACCTTGCCGCCGAGGTGCCCGCACTTCTTCTCCGAGGCGAGCTGGTCTTCCCAGTGCACCCCGGCGGCCCCGGCCGCGATCATGCCCTTCATCAGTTCGAAGGCGTTGAGCGGTCCGCCGAATCCCGCCTCGGCATCGGCGACGATCGGGGCGTACCAGTCGATATCGGTGTCGCCCTCGGCATGCGCGATCTGGTCGGCGCGCCCGAGCGCGTTGTTGATCCGGCGCACCACGGCGGGTACCGAGTTCGCCGGGTACAGGCTCTGGTCGGGGTAGGTCTGCCCGGCGAGGTTCGCGTCCGCGGCGACCTGCCAGCCGGAAAGGTAGATGGCCTTGAGCCCGGCGCGAACCTGTTGCACCGCCTGGTTCCCGGTCAGCGCGCCCAGCGCGTGGATGTAGTCGTTGTCCTGTAGCAGCCGCCACAGCTTCTCCGCGCCGACCCGGGCCAGGGTGTGCTCCTCGACCAGGCTGCCGCGTAGCTTGAGCACGTCCTCGCCGGTGTAGGAGCGTTCGACACCCTGCCACCGGGGATCGGTGCGCCACTGCTCGGCGAGTTCATTGCCGCGTTCGCTCATGTCCACTCCTTGCGAATTCTGTTACTGCCGGTTGCGTGTCTCCGAGCATGGCAGCGCGCACGATTCGCTGCTATAGCTCCAATTCGCCAACATGTGCGAATCTTCTCGCCCGGTTTTGCAAATCTTGCGAAGGTGAACTTTGCTAGACTTCGCGGAAACGGACCAGCAGGAGGACACGGTGGACAAGACCTACGCCGGGGCCAAGCTCCGCCACCTGCGCGAGGCACGCCGGATCAGTCAGGCCGAGCTGGCGCGGCTGCTGGAGATCTCGCCGAGCTATCTGAACCAGATCGAGCACAACTCCCGCCCGCTGACGGTTCCGGTGCTGTTGCGCATCACGCAGACCTTCGGGGTGGACACCGAGTTCTTCGCCAGCGAGGACACCACGCGACTGGTGGCCGATGTTCGCGAGGCGCTGCTCGACGAGGCCGTCGGGGTGCAGCCGAGCAGCGCCGAACTCAAGGAGCTGGCGGGCAATATGCCGAACATCGCCCGGGCCCTGGTCCGGCTGCACCGCGGTTACCGCAACGCCGTGGAGAACACCGCGGCCCTGGTCAGTGAGAACGGCACCGGAACGCACGGCAGTTCGGCCGGGTCCGCGCTACCGCACGAGGAGGTGCGGGATTTCTTCTACGAGCGGGAGAACTACATCGGTGAACTCGACCGGCGGGCCGAACGGATGGCGGGCACGCTGTCCCTGCGTCCCGGCGAGACCCACCGCATGCTGGAGGATCTGCTGCGCGAGCACTACGGCATCCGGGTGCATACGGTGACCGTCGAGGCGGACGATGGGGAACAGCACCGGTACGAGCCGGACGGCAAGACGCTGCGCCTGGCCTCCAGCCTGCGGATCGGCCAGCGCGCCTTCCGGATGGCCGCCCAGATCGCGCTGCTCGAGTACGACGAACTGATCAATGAGCTCGCGGATTCCTGGGCGTTCTCCGGCCCGGCTGCGCGTTCCCTCGCCCGGGTGGGGCTGGCGAACTACTTCGCGGGCGCGCTGATCCTGCCCTATCGCACGGTGCTGGAGAAAGCCGAGGAATACCGCTACGACATCGAACGGCTCTGCGACTATTTCGGAGTCGGTTTCGAGACGGTCTGCCACCGGCTTTCCACCCTGCAACGGCCCAAGGAACGTGGCATCCCGTTCTCTTTCGTGCGGGTGGACCGGGCGGGCAACATGTCCAAACGCCAGTCCGCGACCGGTTTCCACTTTTCCCGGGTCGGCGGGGCCTGCCCGCTGTGGGACATATACCAGGCGTTCAGCTCACCCGGCCGGATCATCACCCAGATCGCCGCGCTCCCGGACGGGAAACGCTACTTCTGGATCGCGCGCACCGTGTCCCGCAATATCGGCGGCCACGGCAGCCCCGGCAAGACGTTCAGCGTCGGGCTCGGCTGCGAACTGCGGTACGCGCGCAGGCTGGTGTACTCGACCGGGCTCGATCTCGACGATCCCGCCGCCGCGACCCCGATCGGCATGGGCTGCAAGGTGTGCGACCGGCCCGCCTGCCCGCAGCGCGCGTTCCCCACCATCGGCAACCAGCTCACCGTGGACGAGAACACCAGCACCTTCGTGCCCTATCCCGCCGTCCCGAGACGGTGAGCGGGCGGGAGGCGGCCTTCCCGCCCGCGTGCCTCACAGGTCCGCGAAGGCGATCCACATGTTCGCGTTCGGGTCCCAGCCGACGACCTTGTTGGGCCAGCGGTGATCATAGTCGGGAACATTTCCCGGATAGTTCTGCCAGCCGGTTTCCGCGCAGGCGATTTCGGTGAGGCAGGACTTGATGTTGTACTGCGCGGCGGTCGCGAACTTCGCGTTCTCCGCGCGGCAGCCACCCGGTGCGGGCACATCGTGGGTCATGACCTGCCCGGAAAGCGCCCGGAACCGGATGCTGCGCGGCCCTTCCACGCTCGGTGTGGAACCGAACCACGGGGAGGTCCATTCCCCGATGATGTCGTTGACCGGGCGCCATTCCCCATTGCAGTCGGTCACCCGTGGTGTGGCCGGGGCGCTCGCGGCCAGTGCCGGTCCGGAAAGTCCGGCCGGCAGGGCGGCGGCGCAGGCGGCCACCCCGACAGAACGCTTCATTCTTTTTGAGAACCGAATTCCTCTTTTGTGAAGGTTTACCGAGCATAGGGTGGAATCGGATCCGGACAACAGCCTTTCGAGTCCCGTGGAATACCGGCAAGACCTCAGCCCACGAGCAGCACGGAATCCCAGCCGCTCGCGGGTTTCGGGTCGGCCGCGCAATAGGCGTGCATGGCGAGCGCGATACCGGCGGCCCCGGTGAGGAAACCGGGTTCGTCGGTGGGCGGGGCGCCCGGCCGGGAGTGTTGCCGGTAGCCGAACGGCAGACGAGGGTCGAATTCGGAGAAGACACGTCCGGCGATCCGATCGAGCACCGCGCCGAGCCCGCATTCGGGGTCGTCGGCCTGAATCCGCCCGAGCACATGCAGCAGACCGGCCCAGCCGTGGCACAGCCCGGTATCGCGAACCTCCCAGCGGAAATCGGGCAGGGTGGCCAGGTCCCGCACGGCCCCGCGGACGAGGACGAGCCAGTCGATGCGGTGCAGAGCGAGCCCGGCGAGCTGGATGGCCCTGGCGATTCCCGGCCTGCCGTAACACCAGGATTCCCGGCTGCGCGGGCTCGCGGTGAGCCGCTCGCCGTCCAAGGTCAGGGTCGGCGGCCAAAATCGGGCCGGTCCGTCCATATCGGACCACTCGGTGAGGAACGCGACGATCCGCGCCATCGCCGCATCCTGTTCGGGTACCCGGATTCCCGCCGTCCAGGTGCCGGCCAGCAGGGCGAGCGGCCCGCCGATCCCGTGCGCCATACCGAGATTCACGTGCCCGCCGCCATGTTCCTGCCCGATGACCGGGCCCTGTTCGGCCCACCAGCCCGGCAACGTGACGCCATCGCGCCGGATGGGGCGAACCAGCCGGACGAGCGAGGCCAGGATCTCGCGCAGCAGGGACTCCGCTTCCCCGGTGCGGCGGCGGAACAGATAACTCCCGAGCCCGGTGAGTCCGGAGACGAGATCGAAGGCGCGCACGGTGCGGACGGTTTCCCGGGCGTCCAGGCGACGGCGCTCCTCGTCCAGCCGGGCCCGCACGATCGCGAAGACCGAGCTGTCCAGTCCATCGAGCAGTGCGGTGTATTCCTCCTCGTGCTGGGCCGCGCAGCAGGCGGCGAAGGCCAGCGCGGGAATGCCGTCGAAGAGGGTGTGCGGGGAAGCGGCGGACAGGGATCGGTTGGCGGCGGCGAGGTGGCGGTGCGCGAGGGCCCGGAACTCCGGTTCGTGCCTGCCGAGTTCGGCGTAGAGCAGCGCGAGCCCGCCCTCGCGTTCCAGCAGCGAACGCTCCGGCCCCGGCGCGATCGCGGGTTCCGCGAGCCGTTCGGAAAGCGTCCCGAGCACCGAATCCAGGCTCCCGGTCACGAGCGCGCCGCCGCGGCCCGGCCCCGATAGTGCGCGGCGATCCGGCTCGCCACCGCGTGCACCCGGTTCTCCGTCTGCCGATCGCCGCCGAGCAGCCGATTGTGGTGCATGTGCAGCAGGCTGTTGACCGTGGCCCGGAAATGTGGCTCGTCCTGCTCCGCGGCGCGCAGGCGTTCCCCGTACCGCGCGAACACCGGGCGGCGCCCCGCCAAAGCCTGCCCCATCCTCGTACCCGGCTCGCCCGCGTCCCGGTTCAGCACGGCCTCGGTCAGCTGCACCGCCTGCCGCACATGCGCGGACATCCCGTCGTAGTGCTCGATCGGGATCTCGTCGTACCAGTGCACCCATCGCGAGTCCAGGCAGCGCAGCAGATCGGCGAAACCGACGGCGCCGAGCACGATGTCCGGACAGGCCTCGGCGTCCGGCAACCGAAGCAGCCCCAGCACCGCTCTGCTGTCCGCGCAGAAGACGTGCTCGGCCACGTCCAGCGTTCCGGGGCCGCCGTAGCGGTCGATCTCCGGTTCGTAGGTGTCCAGCACCAGTACCCGGGCCAGCCCGGCGGCACGGAGCTCGGCCATCCAGGAATGCAGTGCGGGCAACAGATCCTGGTTCAGGGATGCGGGCTCGCCGTGCATGCGGATACGCAAGTGATCCTCCGGATCGGTGTACCGGACGAAAAACCAACGGTCCACTGTGGACGGAACGGAGTCCAGTAACCGGGGGAGGTGTTCGGCGAGGATTTCGTTGTGCTTGGCCCGCCCGCTGTAGACCTTGGCATAGAGCCAGTCTCCGCCGGGTGCCCGGACCGAACGCGGACTGGCCGGGGTCCACGGCCCACCGTGGGTGACCGGTTCCGGAGTGTTCGCCGCGAGCGGGATCACGATTTCGTTGGCGTGTCCGCCGAGCCAGCCGAACGGGGAGTCGCCGTCCCCGATCGGCTCGCTGACCACGAGATCCGGTTTGCGGCGCAGTTCATCGGCGAACAACCGGCGATGCAGCGGAGCCCGCAGGTCCAGCGGCAGGCTGTGATCGGCGAGCTTGGCGTGCACATGTTCCGGAACGCCCGCCCGTTCGCGCCAGCGGTCCAGTTCGCGTCCCCAGTCCGCGGATTCCCGGACCGCGTCGACGAGCCGCGCGGGTGGGCGCCAGCTCGCGGGCGCCAGCACCGTGCGCCCGTGCTGCACGCGGGGCAGGTGTGGCAGGCACTGCAGCGCACCCCAGTCCCAGGCCCGCAGGGTGCGAGTGGCTGCCGCGCTGATATCGCCGAGCAGCCGCGCCGCGTTCGGGGCGCGCTTGCGCGGATCGAGCATGTGCGGGGTGAGCGCGGTGAGCCGGCGCCGATCGCGCAGGGACACCACGCGCAGCCCATCCGGTTCGGCGACGATTCCGATCTCGTCCAGGCCGAGCACGGATTCCGCGGCACGCTCGGCGAACCCGCCGATGGTCAGGGTCCGGTCCAGCACGGCGGGCACCCTGGTCACGTTCGATAGCCGGCCACCCGCGGGCTGGAAGGCGAGCTGCACGGTCGCCGAATCCCGGGACTCGGCCGCCAGCACCGTGGCGAGCTGTTCTGCTCCGTCCTCGAACAGGTAGGCGAACCGGCCGAGCATCGCCCCGGCGTGCTGCCCCATGGCCGGGGCGAACAGCAGCAGGAAATCGCCGCGGTCGAGCGCCGCGGTGGATTCGGCATGCAGGCCGAAGGCCAGTTCGACGGTCGCCGGGAGTGGGGCGGGCGGACCGTCCGGTTCGAGCGCGGTGATCGTGTCCGCGTCCAGCAGGATCCGGTCGTCTCCGCGCAGTGCCTGGAAAACCAGCTCACCGATCCGCTCCTCGCGCGCGGTGTCCGGCTCCGGAACGGGCGGGCGCCGGCGGCTTTCCGCGGGGAGCACATATCCCGCGGGTGGGCCGATTCCGCGTTCCGGATCGAGCACTTCGGTCACCGGAACGATCGCCCCGATTCCGTACCTGTCCAGGAAATGCGCGTGGTACTCGGCCAGATATCCGGGGACCCCGTCCGCCGGTGAGATCCGGAGCAACGCGGTTGCCGCGGCCTCCGCCTCGCGCGCGATTCCGTGCGGGAGCGCGATTTCGGTGGCCAGGCGCAGATCCACCTGCATCGGCGGGGCGGTGCTTTCCGGGCGCAGTTCCCGTGCCGCGGTCCGGGCCGCCGCGCAGGCCGCACGCCCAGCACCGGGCGGGGCCTCGGCGAACTCCGCGAACAGCTTCCCCAGGGTGCGCAGTCCCGCCGCTTCCGGTGCCGGTGTCCGGTCGAGCACGGTGACCGCGTGGGTCAGCGGGTCGGTCTCATAGGGTGGCGGTGGCAGTTCGGTGCACAGCAGCCCGTGCGCGACCAGCTCGGCCAGCAACGCTGCGATGCGCGCGGTGCCGGTGTTCGGATAGGCGGCCCGGATGCGTTCGGTGAGCTCGCCCGCCATGATCGGTTCCCGTGCGGCGGCCATGGCGATCCGTACCGGGGGAGTCGCGCGCACCGATTTCTCGCTCGTCCGGGAATCGGCCGTCTTGTCCATCGGTGTGTACGGGAGTACGAACCGGCCGCCGCGCTCGTAGCAGAGATCGTTCACGCACACCCGCAAGTGACGAAGCACCTCGGGACGGGTTTCCAGGTCACCGAGCAGAGTGCCGAGCCATTCACCATCCGGGCGCACCCGTTTGCCGTGCTCCGGTGTGCCGGTGACCCGGGCGTGTTCGGCGAAGTGCCCGATCGCGACCCCGGCCAGCAGCCCGAACGGGGTCGGTCTTCCGGTCATCCGCAGCAGATAGCGGCAGGCAGCGAAGGTGGCGCGGCGGAGTTGCCCGATCCCCACCGGCTCGCCGTCGTCCACCCGGCGCAGCACCGCGGCGAGCGAATCGCTGGACACCTCGAGTGCTTCCCGCACCACCGGATCGGCCGTGTTCTCGCGCAGGATCGCGGTCAGTGCGGCGGGTTCGTCCCCCTCGGCCGGATCGGGGACGCGCACGAGCCCGGCCGCTCGGTCCCGCGGGAGCGCGGAGGCCCGCAGATACATCGTGTTCCCGGCCGAAAAAAGGGACATCTCCACCAATCCCGATCGAGGCGGCCGGTCATTTCTCCCACCGTGCGGACACGGCGGGAGAAATGACCGCGGATAGCAGAGTCAGCCGATCGTCAACAGATCGTCGGGCAGCTCGTGCACTGGGTCAGATGCGTGTCCGTGCTCAGGTTGACCGGGCGGAGCTCGTCCGGATTGAGCACGATGCGGGCATCGAGATCGAAATGATCGAGCTCGGTGTCCAGCCGAGGTGCCGACGGGGTTTCGAGAGCAGCGGTCATGGAAAACTCCTTACGCTGAATCCGGGAAATGAATCGAACGAGCACCGATGGTCGGCATCCGGAGCGTCGCTGCCAAGCTTTTCCATCTCGCTCGAAAAGCTGGTGCCGTTCGGTTCACACAGCTTGGGGAAAACAGCACCACCGGGCCGGTTCCGGCGGCTAGAATCGGCGGCACTGCCTCTCAAAAACAAGAGAAACGGCCCTTAGCCGAGAGGACTCGTCTGCGAAGATGACGCTGCGCATTCACTTCACTACCGACGATCTGGCCCGGCTCACCATCGCTTCCGCGCCCGATCCGATGTGGGAGCTGTTGCTCAGCCTGCACGTACTGCAGGGCACCGGTGAGGAGGCCCTGTTCCGGCACTGGCGCTCCCAGGTACCGCGGGTGCCGGAAGTGCGGCGGTTGTTCGCCCTCGCACCGCCGAAGGGGTATTCGGCGGATTTCCTCACCCCGGAGCACGACAGCAAGGGGCTCTCCGCGGGACTGGAAGCCGTACTGTGCACCCCGCCATCGCGGGTGCGGGCCGATCTGCGGTTGCTCGCGAGGCAGCGCCCCTTGCCCGCGTGGGCCGAACTCCTGGCCAGCAGCTGCCGGGCCGCGCTCGCCGAGCTCATCCGCATCCTGGCCGGGTACTATCGCACCGCGCTGGAGCCGTACTGGGCGCAGATCGAGGCCGAGATCCGCCAGGACCGCGAGATCACCGTGCGGGACATGGCCAGGGACGGCACCAGCGGAATGCTGCGCACCCTGCACTCCGCGCTGACCTGGCGGGCTCCGGTCCTCGAACTGCGCGGTTCGCACGTGTCCGGCGATCTGCACCTCAACGGCCGGGGATTGCGGTTGGTGCCCTCGTTCTTCTGTCACGGCAGCCCGACGACCCTCGCCGATCACACGCTGAGCCCGGTGCTCGTGTACCCCATCGTGCGCACCCAGACCCGGATGAGCGCGCCCGCGGCCGGTTCCGAGGACGGGCTCGCCGCGCTGACCCCGCTGCTCGGCGCCACCCGTGCCAGGGTGCTCATGGCCGTCGGGCCCGGCTGCACCACGACCGAACTCGCCAGGCAGTGCGCGGTTTCCCCGGCTTCGGCCAGTTATCACGCGGGCATTCTCCGTGCGGCCGGGCTGCTGAGCACCCAGCGCACGGGTACCGCGGTGCGGCACACGGTGACCCCGCTCGGCAGCGGGCTGCTGCGCCCCCGGCACCACGGGGCGCCGCGGGATCAGCAGGTCACCCCGTCCTAGCGGGTACCGGATCGGTGCCGCCCATCCGTTCGGTGATCTGGCCCGCCGTGCGGATCAGCTCCTCCCGGATGGCCGTGGCCTCGTCCAGCGGAAGCGTGCGCACGGTACCGACCAGGGCGATCGTGGCGCAGACGCCGTACTCGTCGAACACGCCGGTGGCCAGTGCGGTGATCCCGGAGTCCGCGAGGTGATCGCTCGCGACGCCGGTGCGCCGGACCTCTTCCAGATCCGTGTCCAGTTCCTCGCGTTCGGCGCTGGAGAGCGTGCCGAGCAGGCGCTCGACCCGGAGCTGATCGGGCAGGTGGGTGAGGAAGATCTTCGCCTGTGCCGAGCGCAGGCCCAGTTGGGTTCCCACCCGCACGGTCACCAGCACCGATCGGGTGTTGTCCTCCTCGGTGCGGGACACCACCGGCCCGGACGAGCCCCACAGGCTGATCACCGTGGTCAGGTGGGTGGACTGGCAGAGCTTGCGCAGGAACGGCGGCGCGATGTCCAGCACCCGCCGCCTGGCCAGCGCCGCCGCGCCGAGCTGGAGCAGCAGGCCGCCCGGTTCGAAACTCGAGGGTTCCGTTGTGCGTTCGAGCAGTCCGGCGGTGACCAGGGAGGTGAAGTAGCGGTGCGTGGTACTGCGGTTGAGGCCGAGCTGTTCGGCGGCCTCGGCGACCGTGGTGGTGGGGTTCTCGACGGAGAACAGGCCGAGGATCTGGCCGACCCTGCTCACCGCTTGAATGTCGCCGGAGGACACCGATCCCTCGATCTCACGCGTCACTGGGAGCTCCCTCGTCATTCGTGTCCTCGCTCAACGGTAGCGGTGTGTTCCGGCTCCATCACGACATGCCTGGTTTCCGGTCCGAGCAGGGCACCGGTGCTGATCAGCAGCCCGCCGACGACCACGAGCACCACCGGGGTGAGGTGCGCGGGCAGCACCGTGCCGAGCCCGTTCAGGTAGACCGCGTAGAACGCGGGCAGGATCAGCGCGAGGCTGTACCCGACTCCGTAGCCGCTCGCGCGCACCTCGGAGGGAAACCGTTCGGTCAGATAGGCCGCGATCGGGCCGAAGGTGCCGATGGTGAACACCACGACCAGACAGCAGGCCAGGATCACCGGACCGAGGGCGCTGACGCTCATCGCCAGGACATAGGAAGGAGCACCGATCACCACCACCGCCACCCCGTAGCCGAGGAAGAAGCGGCGGCGGCCGATCCGTTGGGACAGCATCCCGAACAGCGGGTAGCACACCGCGACCACCGCGGAGGCGACCATCATCGCGATCGAGACCTGCGCGCTGCTGAGCCCGACGTGCGAGGAGAGCAGCCCCGGCAGCACCGCGATTCCCGCATTGGTGGCCAGCCAGGCCCCGGTCATCAGCACGAAGATCTGCAGCAGCGCGGCCCGGTGCCGCCCGCGCAGCAGCAGAAGCAGCGGGGAACCCTGCCTGGTGCGCGTGGTCGGCGGCTCGTCGACCTCCTTGAGATAGGAGCGGAACAGCACGAGTGAGAGCAGCGCGCCGATCGCGAACGGGATCCGCCAGCCCCACTGCACGTAGGCGGAATCCACACCGGCCGAAGGCATGACCGAGAGCAGCAGCAGGGTCAGCGCACCGGCGAGCGCGTAGGAACCGGGCGAGGTGCAGGTGATCAAGCCCGAGACCAGCCCGCGCCGCGATCGCGGGCTCCATTCCATGGCGAGGGGGACCGCGGTGCTGTATTCGCCGCCGAGGAAGATGCCGCCGATGAACCGCAGTGCGATCAGCGAACCCGCCGAGGCGAAGCCGATCTCCGCGTAGCCGGGCAGCATGGCGATCAGCGCGGTGGCGATGCCGAACCCGGCCACCGCGACCAGGGTGGATTTCCGCCTGCCCTTGGTGTCCGCGAAGTGACCGAAGATCGCGGCGCCGAGCGGGCGGGCGATCAGTGTCGAGGCGAACACGAACGCGTCGAGCAGTGCGGCCGCGCTCGCGCTGATCCCTTTCGACTGAAAGTACGCGGTCGCCGGGGCGAGCGCGAGGATCGGCAGATAGATGTCGAACTGGTCGACGAAGTAGGCCAGCACTCCCGCCCGGATCGCGGTGCGCGCCTTGCTCTGGTCGGTGGTGACCGCTCCGGGACTTCGCGTGAGCTCGTTCATCGGTTCTGACTCCTTGCGGTGAGCTCGCCATTGAATGTTCACACTACGAATACAGAGTCTCCATGGCGAACGATAGGAGCGGAATTCTATGGAAGCAATGACCGGATCCGATATTGACGTTCGAATCGCGAACATGCATCCTGCTATACGAACATCAAGGAGGAGCGTTCGATGACAGAGTCGTCTCAAACCGATACCGTCGCCACGGTGCTCAAGGGCGCCGTCGATCTGCACTGCCACTCCGGGCCGAGCCCGTTTCCCCGCCGCTTCGACCACGTGGAGGCCGCCCGGGATGCGCAGGAGCGCCTCGGGATGCGGGCGATGGTGGTGAAATCCCATCACCACAACACGGTCATGGATGTGCTCGCCATGGCGCCGCGCCTGCGTGAGCTGAAAACCGAGGTGTACGGCGGGATCGCGCTGAACAGCTTCGTCGGCGGGCTGAACCCGCACGCCGTGCGGATGTCGCTGCGGATGGGCGGCAAGGTGGTCTGGTTCCCGACGATGTCCTCGGGAAGGCACATCGAATGCCACCACGCGGGCGACGGATTCCCCACCGAAACCGTGCCGCTGACCTGCGAGCGCATCGACATCCACGGCGAGAACGGGGAACTGCGCCCCGAGGTGTTCGAGATCCTGGACGTGGTCGCGGAGACCGGGGCGCTGCTCTCCGGTGGGCACATGTACCCCGAGGACATCCGGGCGCTGTTCGAAGCGGCGGGAGACAAGGGAATCCGCAGGCTCATCGTGAACCACCCGAACTTCGTGATCGGTGCGGAACCCGAGCAGTGCCTCGACTACGTGCGGCTGGGCGCGTTCATCGAGCACGAAGTCGGCATGTACGACCCGGAAGGGCACATGCACTGGGACCCGAAGATCCTGCTCGACTGGATCGAGAAGGTCGGCCCGGAGCACACCGTGATCTCCTCGGATCTCGGCCAGGCCTCGAACCCCAAACCGGTGGACGCCTATCTGCGGGTGTGCGGATCGCTGCTGGATCTCGGCCTCCCGGAGAAGGAACTGCGGCTGATGACCTGTGACAATCCGGCCTATCTGCTCGGGCTGGAGTGAGCACGCATGTACACCAAGGATGATCCGCGCTCCGCACTGTCCACTTCGGATTCCTCGGCCGAGGCCATCGCCGCGCCCGAGTACCACGATTTCACCGGATCCGCGCGGCCATGGGCGGTGCGCGGGCAGAACGTGATCGTGTCCGGCACCAACGAGCCCTGGTCCGGGAATCTGCGCTTCGAACACGTGCTGCTGCTGGTGCACGAGGACTCCGCGGCCGAGGTGCGCGCGCAGGGAGATACCGTGAGCCTGCACGGGCAGGGCCTGATCGCGATCCCGCCGGGAGAAGCCGAGATCCGCCCGCTCGGCGCGGGGGATCTGGTGCGGCTGATCCAGGCCGATGAGCCCGGCTGGGCGGAGCAGACCGCCAACGCCGCCTCCTACGCCGAACCGCATCCCCGGGTCGCGCCGCTGCGGCCGTGGCCCGAACCCGAGGGCGGGCACCGGTTGCGCGCCTATCCACTGGCCGGAATTCCCGAGGACCCGAAAAGGTTCGGGCGCATCTTCCGCACCCGCGCGTTCATGGTGAACTTCCTCCCGCCCGGTGACGGTCCTCGGGACCCGGCAAGGCTCTCCCCGCATCACCACGATGACTTCGAACAGCTTTCCCTTGCCGTGCAAGGCGAATTCCTGCACCACATCCGCACCCCGTGGACGGCGGATTCGCGGAACTGGCGCGCGGACGAGCACGTCCCGGTCGGCAGCCCCTCGATCGCGGTGATCCCGCCGCCGACCGTGCACACCACGGCGGCGACCGGGGCCGGGCGTAATCAGCTCATCGACATCTTCTCCCCGCCCCGCGCCGATTTCTCCGCGCAGCCGGGCTGGGTGCTCAACGCCGAGGAGTACCCGCAGCCATGAGCATGTTCGACAGGGCGGAGGTCCCGATCGGGACCTGGCTGAAGATCCCCGCCCCGGAACCGGTGGAAATCCTCGCGCACGTGGGATTCGACTTCGTCGTGGTCGATCTGGAGCACGCGCCGCTGAGTCTGGAGACCGCCTACCGGATCGTCAACAGCGCGGCCGCGCTCGGGCTGACCCCGCTCGTCCGGGTGCCCGACCACACGCCGGCGATGATCCAGAAAATTCTGGACGCCGGGGCCCACGGGCTGCTCGTGCCCAAAGTGGACACCGCGGAGCAGGCGCGCGCGGTCTGCCGGGCGATGCGGTTTCCGCCGGACGGTGAGCGCGGCGCGGGCGGCACGAGCAAAGCCGGTCGCTGGGGACTGCGGCCCGCGGCGGAGTACTACGCGCAGCGTCCGCTGTGCATCCCGCAGCTGGAGAGCGAGCAGGCGATCCGTTCGGCGGCGGACATCCTCGCACTGTCCGATGTGGACGCCGTGTTCGTCGGTCCCGCGGATCTTTCCCTTTCCTTCGGCACCACCCCGGACGACGCAGCCGTGCGGGAACTGATCGGGCACGCGATCCGGGAGGCGAAGGCGGCGGGTAAACCGTGCGGGATCGCCTTCGGGGACGCGCCGCCGGTCGCCGCCGCCATCGAGGACGGCTGCGGATTCGCGCTCGTCTCGAACGACACCGGAATGCTCGCCAAGGCGGCGGGTGGCCTCCTGGAACGGCTCAGGGGCGTGGAGTGAGCACCGATGCCAAACAGCTGCGCCGGATCGCGTTCGCCTCGCTGATCGGGACCATGGTCGAGTGGTACGACTTCTACATCTACGGCACCGCGGCCGCGCTGGCGCTCGGTGACCTGTTCTTCCCCTCGCTGAGCCCCATCGCGCAGACGCTGTCCGCGTTCGCCACGTTCGCGATCGGGTTCATCGCCCGGCCGCTCGGCGGCATCGTGTTCGGCCACCTCGGTGATCGCATCGGCCGCAAATACGTGCTGATGCTGACCCTGCTGATGATGGGCGGCTCCACCTTCCTCATCGGGCTGCTTCCCGACTACGGCACGATCGGCGTGGCCGCCCCGATCCTGTTGGTGCTGCTGCGTTTTCTGCAGGGCATCGCGGTCGGCGGGGAATGGGGCGGGGCCGCGCTGCTGAGCGTGGAACGGGCCCCGGCGAACCGGCGGACCTTCTACGGTTCCTTCACCCAGATCGGTTCGCCGCTCGGCCTGCTGCTCGCCGCCGGAGTCTTCGCGGTGGTGCAGGCGATCTCCGGGCCGGGGATGCACAGCTGGGGCTGGCGGATCCCGTTCCTGCTCTCGGTTTTCCTCATCGCCATCGGGCAGTTCGTCCGTTCGCGCATCGAGGAGCAGCCGGTGCCCGGGGAACGCGCGAAACCGGCCGGGCTGCCGCTGGGCACGGTGCTGCGCGAGCACTGGGCCGCCGTGCTGCTCGGTACCGGAGCGATGGTGGTCACGCTGACCGGTTTCTATCTGTCCACCACCTTCCTCACCAGCTACGGCACCAAACAGCTCGGGTACAGCTCCGGCGAACTGCTCACCGGAACCATGCTCGTCGCGGTGATCCAGATCCTGGCGCTGCCCCTGGCGGCCATGCTCGCCGACAAACGCGGCAGGCTCCCGGTGATCCTCGCGGGAACCGTGGTCAGCGCGCTGCTCGCCGTACCGCTGTTCAGCCTCGCCGACACCGGGATCGTCGGGCTGCTGTGGCTGGGCATGATCCTCTACAACATCGGCCGCTCGCTGATCTACGGCCCGCTGCCCGCCTTCGCCGCCGCGCTGTTCCCCGCCACGGTGCGGTTCACCGGGATCTCGCTGTGTTACCAGCTCGCCGGGATCCTCGGCGGTGGCATCGCCCCGCTGATCGCGGTCGCGCTGAGCAGCGGCGGGGCGACGCTGCCGGTCGCGCTGTACCTGGCCGCCATGGCGGTACTGTCCGGTGCCTGCGTGCTCGTGATCCGCTATCGCACCGGGACCGATCACCTCGCGGCCGAACCGGCCGGGGAGCAGCTTCAGAGAGGGAGCACCGTTGACCGCTGACCTGTCCACCGCGATCGGGCCGCTCGCGCTGAAGAACCCGGTCATCGCGGCCTCCTGCGAGGCGACCATCGACGAACACGGCCTGCGCGCCTGCCTCGATGCCGGGGCAGGCGCGGTGGTGGCGAAATCGGTCAACGAATCCCCGGCCGCCGCGCGCCAGCTGAACATCGCCGAGTACGCCCTGCTCGGACGTGAGGGGTCGCGGGTCGAGTGGGGATCCCAGTCCGGCACCGAGAGCCTGCTGTGCCGATCCGGGCTCGCCCAGGACAGCCTGGACGACTGGCTCGCCATGCTCGGACGGGTGCGCGCACATGCCGATTCCCTTGGCGCGCACCTGATCGGCAGCATCACCGTCGCCGAGGCCGAGCCCGCGGCCCGGATCGCGCGCGAACTGGCCACCGTGACCTCCGCGGTGGAACTGAACGTCGGCGCCCCGCACGGCCGCGAAGCCGGTGCGGTACGCCAGCTCACCGGACCGGAACTGGTCGCGCACTACACACGGACGGTCCGCGCCGGACTGGATGCGCCGCTGATCGTGAAACTGCCCGCACAGAGCGATGATCCGCTGGCGCTGGCCCGCGCGGCACGCGAGTCCGGAGCGGATGCGGTCACCATGATCGGACGATTCACCGGGTTCTGGCCGGATATCGACAGCGGGGTACCGGTACTCGGCTCGGCGGGCGCGGTCGGCGGGCCCGGCATGCTCCCGGTGAGCCTGTACTGGGCAGCGAAGGCGTTCACCGCCGGTGCCACCCCGCTGATCGGCACCAACGGCGCGCGCGACGGCAGCGATATCGCCCGCTTCCTGCTCAGCGGCGCCTGCGCGGTGCAGCTGGCGAGCGCGATCCTGCTGCGCGGCCCGGAAATGCTCACCGAATGCGTGCGCGAGCTGGACGAGGTGCTGACCGCGGCCGGGTACCCGGATGTGCGCGGCATGATCGGGCGCGCCGCGCGCCGCTCCCGCGGTTATGCGGAGATTCCGGAGAACCCGGCCCCGGTGCGGCCATGGGAGACCGGCGACACGTAGCCGCCCGCGTTGTGCGGCCGACGGTCTTCGTCGTATCGTCGGCCGGTGGAATCCGTCCGTATCGATCGCTGGCTCTGGGCGGTGCGGCTGGCGAAGACCCGCCCGATCGCCGCCGCCGCGTGCCGGGGCGGGCATGTCAAGATCAACGGCCGGCCCGCCAAAGCCGGTACGACGGTCACCCCGGGTGACGAGGTGCGGGCCCGGATCAACGGCCGGTCCGTCATCGTCGAGGTGGTCCGGGTCATCCAGAAGCGCGTGGGTGCCTCGGTCGCGGTCGGCTGCCTGATCGACCGAACCCCCAAACCGGTGGCCGCGGACACCGCACCGGTCGCCCGCAGGGAACGCGGGGCGGGCAGGCCCACCAAGCGGGACCGCCGTCAGCTCGACCGGCTGCGCGGGGATCAGCGCGGATAGCCATGGCAGGCGTTGAGGTGTGGGCCGCAGGGATCCGTGAGCGAGCTCCCGGTACCGGGGCGGAACCGCGCGGGTGACTGGACGGCCTGGGCGAGGCCACCGTTCAGGTGCGCAAGACCTTCGTGGCGTTGGTCGGCCGCGCCGCACCTTCGCCCGGATCCGGCCTGCCACCCGCGATCGCGTCTCGGCGACCACAGGCCGGTACGCCTCGTGTTGCACACCGTGGAGGAGGTGGAGAGGAAGCCGCCGAACTGTTGCGCGAAGCCTATGCCGCCGACAGCTGAGCAGCTGTCCGAAAAGGACCACGGAACGGGTCGGTTGGCCGGTCAGCGCGGTAGTTCCCGTACTGCCGCGCGGTATTCCTCGGCGAGGGTGCGCACGACCTCGGCGGCCGGGCGGACCTCGTCGATGAGGCCCGCGCTCTGCCCGGCCTCGATCTTGCCCTCGTGCACGTTCCCGTCGAAGGCGGCCATCTTCAGGGTGGCTTCGGCGAACCGGGCCTTACGGAGTTCGAGGCTCGTGCCGTCCTGTTCGAGCTCGGTCATCGCGCGGGTGAAGGAATTGGGCAGGGCGCGGATGACGCCGAGCTCACGGCCGATGGGTTGGGCGTCCCCGAGCGCTGCGGAGAGCACGGCCCGCTGATAGTCGGGATGGATGTTCGCCTCGGCGCTGAGCAGGAAGCGGGTGCCGAATTGTGCCGCGCCCGCGCCCAGGGACAGCGCGGCGGCGAGCCCGGATCCGTCGGCGAAGCCACCGGAGGCGATGAGCGGGATTCCCGGCACCGCCTTGGCGATGGCGCGCACGATCACCAGGGTGGAGACCATGTCCGGCGGCGGATGGCCCCCGGCTTCGGCACCGACCACGACGAGCCCGTCGGCCCCGGCATCGGCGGCTTTGCGCGCGTGCTCCGGGTTGGCGACCACGTGCAGGCAGACCGTGCCCGCCGCGTGGAACCGCTCGAGGTAGCGGCGCGGCCCGCCCTGGGAGGCGATGAGCACCGGGATTCCCTCCCCGGCAAGCACATCCATGGTCTCCTCGGCTCCCTTGCGGTAGAGCGGAAGGTTGACCGCGAACGGCCGTTCGGTGCCCGCCCGCAGTTCGCGTACGGCGGCACGCAGTTCCGGGATGCGCATCGGGCCGGCGGCGAGCACACCGAGGCCACCGGCCTGGGAGACGGCGAGCGGCAGCGGTGACGCCGAGGAAGCCCAGGACATCCCCGCCTGGACGATCGGCAGTTCGATGCCGAGCAGCCGGGTGACGCTCGTGGCAATACCGGTCATCACTGCGCCAGCATCCGGACGGCGTGCTCGGCGAGCCTGCTCTTCTGCACCTTCGCGCTGGCGGTCATGCCGATCCCTTCGAAGTCATCGACGATCCGCAGATGCCGGGGCACCTTGAACCGGGCCAGCTCGCCCCGGCACCAGTCGAGCAGGTCCGCTTCGGCGACCTCGTGTTTGAGCACCACGAAGGCGAACGGGACCTCGACGAGCCGGTCATCGGGCACCCCGACCACCGCGGCCTGGCGGATCGCCGGATGCCGGTGCAGCACCGCCTCGATCTCGGCCGGGGCCACGTTCTCCCCGCCGACCCGGATGAGTTCCCTGGCCCGCCCGGTGAACACCAGCCGGCCGTCCGTGCGCAGCTCGCCGAGATCACCGGTGGCCAGCCAGCCGTCGGCGTCCACGGCGGCCGCGGTCTGCTCCGGCATCGCGTAGTAGCCGCGCATCACGTTCCACCCGCGCACCAGGATCTCGCCCGGCGGCCCCGCCTCGTCGTCCCGCAACCGGACCGAGACCCCGGGTTCCGGGGCCATGGCACCGGACACCCGCAGTTCCTCGTCCTCCCACCAGGCCGACTGGGCGACGTTCGGCGAGGCCTCGGAAAGTCCGTAGCCGACCACCGCCTCGGCCGCGCCCAGTTCCTCGATCACCCGGCGCACCACGGTCGGCGATGCGGCCAGCCAGGCGCCGCGCAACCGCAGCCGGTACCGCTCCCGGTCCGGGTGGTTGAGCAGCATCAGCGCGATGGTGTCGTTGCCCGCGAAGTGCGTGCAGCCTTCCTCGGCGAGCAGCCGCAGCGCCGTCTCCGGTTCGAACCGTTCCGCGGTGACCAGGGTGGCGCACTGTTGCAGGCAGGCCAGGATCGACAGGGTGGTCCCGGCGACGTGGAAGAACGGCCGCCCGCTGTAGAATCGGTCGCCCGCGCGCAGTCCCATCCGGGTCGCCGAGAAAAACGCGTCCGCGCACATGTTCTCGTGGGTGAGCAGCACGCCTTTGGGAAAGGATGTGGTGCCCGAGGTGTACTGGATGAGCGCGACATCCCCGGGTTCGGCGCACGGTGCGATCTCCTCGCGCGCGCCCGCCAGGAAATCCGCCCAGCTGCGCGCCCCCGCGGGGACATCGCCGCCGAGCACGACGACCTGGCGCAGTTCCGGCAGCTTCGGATCCGGCAGCCTGGTGTCCACCGCAGGGCAGATTTCCCGCAGCATCGCGGTGAATTCCGAGCTGAGCACCCGTTCGGCCATGATCAGCAACCGGATGTCCGACTGGCGCAGGGCGTACTCGAATTCGGCCGCCTTGAACCGGGTGTTCACCGGGATCGTCACCGCGCCGAGCGAGGTGATCGCGAGGAACAGGGCCACCCAGCGCGGGCCGTTGCCGAGGCAGAGCCCGACGTGATCACCGCGCCGGATTCCCGCGCCGTACAAAGCGGAACGCAGCCGGGCGACCTCCACGGACAGCTCCGCGTAGCCGATCCGCCCCCGCGGGCCGACCACCGCTTCGAGTTCCCCGGCGACGAACGCGGCCCGCCGCAGCGCCGCGTCCGTCGTGAGTGGACAGATCCCGGTCAGGTCCATGGCGCTCACTCCTTCGTCCGGTCCGCGAATTCCTCGACTCCGCGCCGCCAGCCGCCGTCGGCGAGGTTGCGCTCGATCGCGGTCATCTCGATGCGGATCCCGGTGCTCAGCTCGGTTTCCGCACCGAGGTCGACGGATTGTTTGGTCAGCCGCAGCGCGAGTGGGGGCGCCGCGCGGATCGCCTGCACCGTCTCGTGCACCAGTTCCTCGAAGTCCGCTTCCGGGGCGAGCCGGGTCACCAGGCCGAGGCGTTCGGCCTCCGCGGCGCCGAGCACGCGGCCGGTGAACAACAGTTCCTTGGCCCGCCGTGCACCGATGACCCGGGGCAATCGCTGGGTGGCACCGACCGTGCCCCAGTGCGGTTCGGGGAACCGGAAACTCGCCGCCGTCGAGGCGAGTACGAAATCGCAGCTCATCGCGATCTCCCCGCCGGAGCCGACGACCGGGCCGTCCACCGCGGCGAGCACCGGTTTGGCGCAGCGTTCGATCGCCTCGTAGGCGGCGAACGAGGCGATCCGGCGCCTGCGCACCCAGGACTCGTTCTTTCCTTTGCGCTCCTTGAGATCCGCACCCGCGCAGAACACCGGCCCCTCGGCACGGACGAGGACGAGGTGGACATCCTCATCGGCGTCCAGTTCGGCGAAGGTGTCCCGCAGCGCGAGGCACATCGGCAGGTTCACCGCATTGCGCGCCCGGGGGCGGTTCAGCCGCACCTCGGCCACACCCGCGTTCCTGTGCACCAGCACCGGTTCCACCCTCAGATCACCTCTTCCCTGCGCAGTGCCGCGATCTCGGTCTCGGGCAGCCCGAGGTATTCGGCGAGCACGGATTCGGTATCGGCGCCCAGTCCCGGTGGTGTGCCGGGTTCCGGATCCGCGAAACCGCTCAGCCGCAACGGTGTGCGCAGCGCGGGAAACCGCCCTTCGGCGGGGTGTTCGAAATGCCCGACCATGCCGCGGGCCACGGTGTTCGGGTCCTCGAGTGCTTCCCGCACGGAGTTGACCTCGCCGACCGGGACCTCCCTGGCCCGCAGCGCCGCGGTGAGTTCCGGGCGCGGCCGTTGCGCGAACGCGGCCCGCAGCGCGCCGAGCACCCGCTCGCGCTGGCCGAGTCTGCCGCGGTTGTCCGCGAGCCCCGGATCGGCGCCGAGTTCGGTGAGCCCGAGCACCTCACACAGCGGAACCCAGTGCTGGTCGCTCGCGCTCAGGTGCAGCCAGCGGCCGTCGCGGCACTGGAACGCGGCCGAGGGCACCCGGCCGGGATGCTGGGTGCCCTGCCGGACGGGGTCCTCCTCGTAGGCGAACAGCCGGGCCGCGGCCAGCGCGAGCAGGCTCAGCTGAACGTCCATCATGGCCACATCCAGCTGCGTGCCCTTTCCGGAGTTCGCCCTGCCGAGCAGCCCGGTGAGCACCGCGATCGTGGTCCACAGCCCGGAAGCCAGATCCGAGACGGGAACACCGGCCTTGGCCGGTGGGGCGTCCGGATGCCCGGTCAGGTGCATGATCCCGGACAGTGCCTGGAAAATCGTGTCGTAACCCTTGCGGTCACGGTACGGCCCGTCCTGCCCGAATCCGGTGTTGGACACGTAGACGAGGCCGGGATTGACCGCGGAAAGCGTTTCGTAGCCGAGGCCGAGTTTGTCCAGGGTGCCCGGCAGGAAGTTCTCCACCAGCACATCGGCCTTGGCGGCGAGCCCGGCGGCCAGTTCCCGGCCGCGCGCGGACTTGAGATCCAGGGTGATCGAGCGCTTCCCCCGGTTGAACGCGAAGAAGTACGCGCTCTCTCCCGCGGGCAGCCGGGGTTCCCAGCCACGGGACTCGTCGCCGCGGCCCGGGCGCTCCACCTTGACCACGGTCGCGCCGAGCTCGGCGAGGGTCTGGGTGGCCAGCGGGGCGGCGAGTACCCGGGAGAAATCCAGGATCGTGATGCCGGACAAGGGTTTCATCGGCTCTCCCGGAACCCGCGCATGATCACGTTGACATCCTGCCCGGCCCGCATCGCCTCGGCATAGGGCAGATCGGCGACCCGGTGGAAGAGCCGTTTCGTGGTGGCCATCGCCAGCGGGCTCGCCTGCGCCCAGCTGCGCGCGATCGCGAGTCCCTCGGTGAGCAGCCCTTCCGCCTCGGTGACCCGGTTGGCCAGGCCGAACTCGAGCATCTCCGCGCCGTTCAGTACCCGGCCGAGGCTGATCAGTTCGAAGGCCAGCTTGGGTCCGAGCTGGCGCTGCAGTCCGGTGAGCACGACCGCGGGCACGATGGAGTGGCGCAGCTCGGGGTAACCGAATTTCACATCCTCGGCCACCACGGTCATATCGGCGCCGATCGCCAGCCCGGCGCCGCCGCCCATGGCCGCGCCCTGCACGAGGGAGACCACCGGGGTGGACAGCTCGCGCAGCAGTGACTGGGTGCGGCTGGTCAGTTCCGCGCGCTCGAGCACGGCGGCCGGATTCTCCGGGGTCAGCTGCCCGAACTCGGAGAGGTCGGCCCCCGCGCAGAATCCCCGCCCGGCCCCGGCGAGCACCACGGCGCGCACGTCATCGGAGCGGTCGGCCTCGACCAGCGCGTCGTGCAGCGCCCGGGTCAGTTCGGTGTTGAGCGCGTTCAGTTTCTCCGGCCGGTTCAGCCGGAGCACGCGCACCCCGTCCTCGTCCTCGGTGTGCAGTACCTCAGGCATGCATGCCTTCTTTCCTGGTCTTGGCGATCATGCTGTAGAGCTCACGGCCGAGCGCCTGCTCGCAGCGCACCGAAGCCGCGGCGAGCAGGTCCGGATCGAGCCCGGTCTCGATCCTCATCGACTCGAACAGCGCGACCAGGTCTTCGGTGCAAGCGTTCCCGGTGAGGCCCTGCCCGTAGGCGATCTTCGCCGGGTGCCCGCCGACCCCGCCGAAGGCCGAATCGAAATGCCGGCAGCCCGCGTCCAGCGCGGCGACACAGTTGGCCAGTGCGGTGCCCCGGGTGTTGTGCAGATGCGCCACCACCGGAACGGTGATCCCGGCGCGCTCGATGCGCCGGTACAGATCCGCGACGGTACGCGGGTTCGCGGCACCGATGGTGTCCCCGAGGGTGATCAGTCCGGCACCGAGTTCGGCGAACGCGCGGATGTCCGCGACCACCGATCCGGGATCGACCGCACCCTCGAACGGGCAGCCGAAGGCCACCGACACCACGCCGACGAGGGTGAACCTGCCCTCGGCGAGCCGGGTCATCTCGGCGACCCGCTGCCACTGGGTGGCCCGGTCGGTGCGCAGATTGCGTTCGGTGTGCCCTTCCGTCGCCGAGACGAGGAAACTCAGTTCCTCGGCGCCACGGCCCGCGTCCAGGTCGGCGAGTGCGCGCCGCACCGCGTGCGGATTGGGGCAGGTCGCCTTGTACGCGACGCCTTCGCGCTTCGGCAGCCCGGCGAGCACCGCACCGGCGTCGGCGAAGGCGGGGACGTGTCCTGGGTGGCTGTAGCTGGTCGCCTCGATCCGGCGGAACCCGGCCGCGGTGAACGCGTCGAGCAGTTCGAGTTTGGTCGCCGTCGGCACGGTGCGCGGCTCGTGCTGCAACCCGTCGCGGGCGAAGCATTCGCAGATCGTCACGCGATCCGCCATCGGAGTACCTCCTGGGAACGGTTGCCCCAGAAGTATCCCGAATGTGTTGATATTGTCAACACTCAGGAGGGTTGCTGACTCTCCAGTGCCTTGGCGAGCTTGCCGAGTTTGTCCAGCGCCGAGTCCAGCGCCGCGCGTTCCTGTTCGGTCAGGCAGGCGAGGAAGGCGTCGTTGCGCTCGTTGGCCGCGTCGATCAGCCCCTGGTAGACGGTCTTGCCCTTGCGGCTCAACGACAGCCGCGTGCTGCGGCCCGCTCCGGACTCGCGGTCCAGCAGACCGCGCTCGTCCAGCTTGGCCACCACCCTGCTCATCTGCGCCTTGTCCAGTCCGGCGCGCCCGGCGAGCCGGTTCAGGGTCAACGGCGAGTCCTCGCCGAGCAGGGCGAGGGTGCGCCACTCGCCGAGGCTGACGTCGAACTCCCTGCGGTACCTGGCGGCCGCGCTGCGTGAGATCGCGTTCGCCACCCGGTGCATCCGGTAGGAGAGCAGCTCGGAGATGGAGAGCGGGGTGTTCATCCGGTGATTCTAGGTCACCGCCCCGGGGTTCCGCCGCAAGACCGGGTGTTGACATTAACAACACCGCGGCAGAGACTCGGTGCCGCAGCCGGGTGTGCCAGTCCGCCGATTCTGGAGTGAGACAGTGACGTCGATTTCGCACGAGGGACAGGGTGACCGTGTCGCCGCGGGAGTGCCGCGCGCCGCGCTCTACCGGAAGGTCGCGTGGCGGGTCATGCCCTTGCTGCTCGCCTGCTACGTGGTGAGCTTCGTCGACCGCACCAATGTGGGCATCGCCCAGGTCCGGTTGAAGGCCGACCTCGGGTTCAGCGAGGGAGTCTACGGGCTCGCCGTCGGGCTGTTCTTCGTCGGCTTCATCATCTTCGAGGTACCGAGCAATATGCTGCTCGCCAGGATCGGGGCGCGCAAAACCCTGGTGCGCATCATGATCTCCTGGGGTGTGGTGACCGCGCTGACCGCGCTCGCCACGACACCGGAACTGTTCTACGGCGCGCGGTTTCTGCTCGGTGTCGCCGAGGCCGGGTTCTTCCCCGGCGCGCTCTACTACCTCGCGCAGTGGTTCCCCTCGGCGCGGCGCACCCGGATGACCGCGCTGTTCTTCCTCGGTGTCCCGCTGTCCGGCATTCTCGGCCCGCCGGTCTCCGGCTGGGTGATGCACACCTTCGGCGGTGCGCTCGGCCTGCACGACTGGCAGTGGCTGTTCGTCGTCGAGGCCGTCCCTCCGGTACTGCTGGGGGTGCTGGTCCTGGTGTTCTTCCGGGACAAACCGGCCGAGGCGGGCTGGCTGAGCGAGGCGCAGCGGCGGGCCATCGCCCTGGATCTTGCCGCCGATCAGGAACGCAAGGGCGCGGGCAGCAAGCATTCCGGGCTGCTGCGCGCGCTGCGCGATCCGCGGGTCTACGTGCTCGGGCTCGTGTCCTGTGGCTGCTACACGCTCGCCAACGCGGTCTCGTTCTGGACGCCGCTGATCATCAACAGTTCCGGGGTCGGTGATGTGCTCGATATCGGGCTGCTCGCCGCGATCCCGCCGATCCTCGGCATGGTCGTGATGCTGTTGTTCGGCAGGCATTCCGACCGCACCCTGGAACGGCGCTGGCATGCGGCTGGCGCGGAGTTCTTCGCCGCCGCCTGCCTTGTCGGTCTCTCGTTCGCGGACGGCAACCCGTATCTGGTGATCGTGCTGCTGACGCTGATGACGGCGGCGCACTACTGCGGGCTCACCGTGTTCTACTCGATTCCCTCGATCTATCTGTCCGGCCCGGGCGCGGCCAGCGGGATCGCCATGGTCACCACGATGGGCTCGTTCGCCGCGGCCACCAGTCCCGCGCTGCTCGGCTGGATCCGCACCACCACCGGAACCCTCGATCTCGGCCTGCAGATCAGCGCGGCCGTCGTCGTGCTCGGCGGGGTGCTCCTGCTGCTCGGCATTCCCGCTCGCGCGCTGCGTGAGGCCGCCGATCGGTGAGCTCATCCGGCCACCACGCGGCCGCCGAGCACCGTCAGCACCGAGCGCAGCTCCAGCAGTTCCGCGCCCGTCGCGGTGACCGGATCGCCGTCGAGCACGGCCAGATCCGCGAACCGGCCGGGTGCCAGGGTTCCCTTGTGCCGCTCGGTCTTCTCCATCCAGGCGGGCCCGCTCGTCCACAGCCGCAGGCCCTCCTCGCGGGTGAGCCGGGCGGCGGGTGCGGCGAACGGATTCGGCCCAGGCACCCCGGTGAACGTGGCCAGCCCGCGCCGCCAGTCCGGATCGGTGACCGGGGCGTCCGAACTGTCCGCCGTCGGCACCCCGGTGTCCAGCAAGGCGCGCGCGGGAAAGGCGTCAGCCCATTGCCGCTCGCCGAGGGTGCGCACCATCGAGGGGCCGCTGTAGGTGCGCATCAGCGAGCTGGTGATCACCCCGATTCCATGGCGCGCCAAGCGTTCGTGCACATCCGGGGACAGGAAGGTGCCGTGGATGAGCACATGCCGGGCATCGGGCCAGTGGTCTTTGGTGGTCGCTGCCTCGGCGGCTTCGATGGCGTCCACCACCGCGTCCGCCGCGCGGTCCCCGGTCACGTGCACCTGCACCCGGATCCGCCTGCGGTGCGCGAGCCGGATCAGCGCGTGCAGTTCGCGGACCCGCTGCGCGGAATCGGCGCCCGCGGTGACCAGATTCCCGTGCCCGCCACCGGAATAGGGCCGGTACATCCACGCCGTGCCATGGGTGGGCACCCCGTCGGCGAAGAGTTTGATCCCGCCGACGCCGAGCAGTTCGTCGTGTTCTCGCGGCAGCGGCCCGTCGAGTGCGCGCCGCAGTCCGTCCGCGCTGTCCGTGGCCGGTTCCTCCCAGTGCAGCAGCGCGCAGATCCGCAGGGTGAGCCGGCCTGTCGCGTGCAGTTCCCGGTAGTCCTGCCACAGCTCGGGGGTGACCATCGGATCGGTGACGCTGGTGACACCGATCCGGTTCAGCCGCGCCATCGTCGCGGCGATCGCATCCAGCCGTTGCGCCCGCCCCGGTTGCGGGAGCAGGCGTTTCACCAAGTCCTGCGCGGATTCCAGCAGCAGCCCGGTCGGTTCCCCGTGCTCGTCGCGCACGATCTCGCCCGCGGGCGGATCCGGGGTGGCCGCGGTGATCCCGGCCCGGCGCAGCGCGGAGCTGTTGCACCACACCGAATGGGCCGAGGCGTGGTGCAACAGTGCGGGCCGGTCACCGGTGACCGTGTCCAGCCAGTGCCGGTTCACCCGCGCGGTCCCCTCGGCGAACTCGGCGATGCTCGTCTCCCGCCAGCCGCGGCCGAGCACCCATTCGCCGGGCGGTGCGGTACCCAGTGCCGTGGCCACCGCTTCCAGGTTTCCGGCCGCGGTCAGGTTCACGCAGAACTCCGGACCGGAAAGGGCATGCCAGATCAGGTGCAGGTGCGCGTCGTTGATCCCGGGCACCACCGTGGCGCCGTCCAGATCGACCACCCGGGCAGCGGGCCCGGCCGCGGCGGTCACGACCCGGTCCGTACCGACGGTGTGCACCCGGTCCCCGCGGATCAGTAGCGCCTCGGCGGTACCGGACTCCGGGTCGAGGGTGCGCACCGATCCACCGCGCAGCAACAGTTCCTCTGTCATTTCGGGTTCCCCTCGGCGTCCGGGACGACGGCCTCGTGTTCGGGATGCCAGGCCACGACCACCTCGCTGCCCGGCCGGTGCTCATGCGTGGTCCCGGCGCCGAGCACCGCGCAGCCACGTGCGCCATCGGCATAGCGCAACCAGATCCGGCTGTGGTCACCGACGTAGACGACATCGGTCACCGTGGCGCTCCTGCGCTGCTGCCCGGCGGCCACGGATTCGGTGCCGGTGTGCAGGGTGACCCGTTCCGGGCGCACGATCGTCACCTCGCCGGGGCGCAGCCGCAGGGCATTGGACTCGCCGAGGAACTGGGCCACGAACAGGGTGCCCGGGCGCTCGTAGAGTTCCGCGGGGGTACCCAGCTGTTCGATGCGGCCCTCGTTGAACACCGCGATCCGGTCCGAGAGGGTCAGCGCCTCCTGCTGGTCGTGGGTGACGAACAGGAAGGTCATGCCCAGTTCCCGGTGCATGTGCGCGATCTCGCGCTGCAACTGGTCGCGCAGCCGTTTGTCCAGTGCCGCGAGGGGTTCGTCCAGCAGTAGCGCGCGCGGTTCGTAGGCGACCGCGCGGGCGAGCGCGACCCGCTGCTGCTGGCCACCGGAGAGCTGGCGGGGAAACCGTTCGCGCACCCCGGAAAGCCCCACCATCTCCAGCACCTCGCCGACCCGCCGGTCGATCTCCGCCTTCGGCCGCTTGCGCTGGGTCAGCCCGAAGGCCACATTGCGCGCGACCGAAAGATGCGGGAACAGCGCGTACTGCTGGAAGACCACGCCGAGATCGCGCCGATGCGGTTTGAGCCGGGAGATCTCGCGCCCGTCCACGGTGATCGAGCCCGCGGAAAGCGGGGTGAAACCCGCGATCATGGACAGCATCGTGGTCTTGCCCGATCCGGAAGGACCGAGGAAGGTCATGAACTCCCCGTCCGCGATGTGCAGCGACACATCGTCCACGGCGGGGCGTTCGCTTCCCGGATAGGCCTTGGTCACCTGCGTGGTGGCGATTCCGGTCATCGGTTCAGTCATGGTGGCTCCGTCGGCGGAGGAACTGCGGCACGAGCAGCAGAACCGTGGTCAGTACGACGATGAGGCTGGAGGCGGCCGCGATCGTGGGATCGATCTCCAGGACGATGGACTCGTACATCTTCACCGGCAGCGTCTTGATGTCCGGTGTCTGCAGGAAAAGCGCGATCACCACCTCGTCGAAGGAGGTGGCGAAGGCGAACACGAAACCGGAGACGCAGCCGGGCGCGATGAGCGGGAGCACGATCCGGCGCAGTGTGCTGAACCGGCCCGCGCCGAGGCAGGCGGCGGCCTTCTCCATGGTCGGGTCGTAGTGCGCGAGGCTGGTCTGCACCGATGTGATCACGAACGGCACCCCGAGCACGGTGTGCGCGAGCACGAAACCGAGCATGGTTCCGTTGAGCTGCCAGCGCAGGAACACCCCGTAGATCGCGACCGCCACCACGATGCCGGGCAGGATCATCGGTGCCATCAACAGCTGCCGCAGCACCCCGCGGGCCCGGAACCGGGCGCGGTCGATGCCGAACGCGGCCGCCGTGCCGAGCACCGTGGCCAGTGCCGCGGCGAGCAGCCCGACCTGGAGCGAATTCGCGAGCGAGGCGAGCCACTGCTTGCTGGTGAAGAATTCCGCGTACCAGTGCAGCGACCAGTGTTCCGGCGGGAACCGGAAGGTGGACCCGGCGCCGAAACTCATCGGGATCACGATCAGGGTCGGTGCGACCAGCAGCAGGCCGACGAGGGTCACCCACAGCCGCAGTCCCCAGCCGAGCGTGCGCTCACCCACGGTCCCCACCTCCGGTCATACTGGCCCCGACCGGACCGGCGACCCTGCCGAGCAGGGCGAGCACCACCAGGGTGATCACCAGCAGCACGGCACCGAGCGCGCCCGCCCCGGGAAAGTCGAGCAGATCGTTGACCCGGGTGCCGATCACCTGGGCGACCAGCGCCTGCTGCGGGGTGCCGAGCAGCGCGGGGGTGATGTAGAAGCCGAGCGACATGATGAACACCACCGAGACCCCGGAGAGCACCCCGGGCATGGACAGCGGCAGATAGATCCGCAGGAAGGCGGTCGGGCGCGGCGCGCCGAGACTGCCCGCGGCGTGCAGCAGGCCCCGGTCGATGCCGAGCATCGCGTTCTGCAGCGGCAGCACCATGAACGGCAGCATCACCTGCACCATCGCCACCGTCACCCCGGCGACCGAACCGAGCAGCGTGACCCCGTGGATGCCGATGGCCGCGAAGGCCCGCTCGATCACCCCGCCACGCTGTTCGAGGACGTACCAGGCGAAGTTGCGGGCCATCAGGCTGGTCCAGAACGGCATCAGCACCAGCAGGGTGAGCAGTCCGCGCGCCCGCCGCCCGACAAGGGTCATCGCGTAGGCATAGGGATAGGCGATCAGCAGCGTGACCGCGGTGATGATCAGCGCGGTTCCCAGGGTGCGCAGCACGACGCGCAGCGCGACCGCATCGCCGAGCACCGCGAGATAGTTGCCGGGGCCGAACTCCGGTTCGGCGATGCTCCGCCACAGGATCGTGGCCAGCGGGTAGAAGAAGACGACGAGCAGCACCGCGGCGGCGGGCAGCAGCAGCCAGTGCGCGCGGGCGCGGGGTTTCCCCGCCGGGCGTATCGCGGTCATCCGGTCGTCCAATCCGACCAGGCCTTGGCCACCCAGGTGCGATTGGCCGCCCACCACCGCACATTGCTGAGCACCCGCCGGTCCGCCATGTCGGCGCCCCAGAAGTCGAGTTGCCGTGCCTTGGCGGGAAACCGTGGTTTCGCCGCCTTGTTCGCGGGCCCGGCACCGGAGAGCTCGGCGAAGGCGGCCGAACGCGCAGGCGTGCAGACGTACCGGATCAGCTGCTTGGCCTGTTCGCTGCGCCGGGTTCCCTTGGGTACCACGAGCACATCCCAGGTGACCGGGATCGGCACCCCGGGCACCACCTTCCAGTCCGCCCCGTCCGCGAGCAGCGAGTAGGCGCGCGCACTGACGATCAGGGCCATATCGGCCTGTCCGCCCGCCATCCGCTGCTGCTGATCGCCGTAGGTGCTGCTGATGGTCAGCTCCGGCCGGATCCGGTCGTACATCCGCAGGGCGCGGGGCACATCGAGCGGATAGAGCCGGTCGCGTGGCACCCCGTCCGCGAGCAGTGCCGTTTCCAGCGTCCCGACACTGGGATCGCCCCCGTACACGATCCGCCGCCCGGGAAACCGGTCCGGATCGAAGAAATCGGCCAGGCTGCGCGGCGGATGCTCGCCGTAGACCTTGGCGTCGTACATCAGCGTCATACCGAAGAACGCGTCCGGGACACCGCATTCGGTCAGCGTTCCGGGCGGGAAGTCCCGCGCCTGCGCGCCCATGTCGACCGGTTCGAGCAGGCTGCCGCAGGCCTGGGCGGCCGCCGAGGCATCGGTGTCCACGACATCCCAGCCGACCTTGCCCGCCTCGACCATGGCCTTGAGCTTCGCGTTGCTGGTCGGCCCGTCGATGGTGACCGTCGTCCCGGTCTCCTTCTGATACGGCTCGAGCCAGGCGGTGCGCTGACCGGTCTGATAGGCGCCATGCCCGTAGGAGACGAACACCAGGGAGTTGGCCCCGCCCTCGGAGACGGCGCATCCCGTGACGAGGGCGAGGATCGTGACCGCAGACAGCAGCGTCGATGTCCGGCGTGGCACGGTTTTCCCCCTTCAGCCGGCTGCCGCGGTGACGTGGCGGCAGAGCACATCGGCCAGGGTGTCGAGCTGTTCCTCGGTGATCACCAGCGGCGGGGACAGCACGATGCTGGTGCCCGAGGCCCGCACCACGACCCCGTCCGCGCGGCAGCCGGACTGCACCGGGGCCGCCGGGGTTTCGCCGAACTCGATACCGAGCATCAGCCCGACCCCGCGGACCTCGCGCACATGCGACAGTTCGGTGAGCGGGTCCAGGCGTGCGCGCAGCCGGGCACCGAGCACTCGGGCCCGTTCGCACAGGTTCTCCCGCTCGATGATGCCGATATTGGCCAGTGCGACCGCCGCGCCGACCGGGTGGCCGTTGTAGGTGAAGCCGTGCAGGAAGGTGGCGCCCCCGGCGAGCTCGAGTACCCGTTCGCCGATCAGCACCGCGCCCATCGGGATGTAGCCGCTCGTGAGGCCTTTCGCGGTGACGATCATGTCCGGTTCGATGCCGAAGTACTCGCTGCCGAACCAGTGCCCGGTGCGGCCGAACGCGGTCACGATCTCGTCTGCGATGAGCAGGATCCCGTTTCGGCGCAACACTTCCTGCACCCGCGGCCAGTAACCCTCCGGTGGCGGCACCATTCCGCCGACGCCGAGCACCGGTTCCCCGATGAACGCGGCGATCCGGTGCGCGCCGATCTCCGCGATGCGCCGCTCCAGTTCGGCGACGAGGTGTTCGGTCGCGTCCGGGCCGTGCTCGATGCCGTGCGGTTTTTCCAGCCACTCCACATCGGGCAGCAGCGGGCCGAATCCGGCGCGCAGCCCGTCGATTCCGGTCGCGGCAAGGGATCCGCCGCCCATGCCGTGGTATCCGCCGCTGCGCGCGAGGATCACCGTGCGTTCCGGGGCACCGGCGTGGTGATGGGCCAGCCGGGCGAGTTTGATCGCGGTCTCGTTGCCCTCGGAACCACCGTTGGTGAGGAACACCCGCTCGATTCCGTTCGGTGCCAGGGAAAGCAACCGTTCGGCCAGCCGGATGGCGGGGGTGTTGGAGTAGTCGCCGAAGGAGGAGAAGAACTCCAGGCGGGCGATCTGTTCGGCGGCGACCGAGGCGAGTTCCGCGCGCCCATGCCCGACCGGGCACTGCCACAGCCCGCAGGTGCCGTCGATGTACTCCCGGCCCTCGGTGTCCCACAGCAGGGCGCCGCTGCCGCGATCGAGCACGAGTGGTTCGGCGGGCGAGCCGACCACGCTGTGCGGGTGGATCAGGGTTCGCTTGTCGAGTTCGGCGAGACTGGTCATCGATGATTCCTTTCGCTCGGCCTAGAAGCGCAGCGCCACGGCCTTGGTCTCGGTGTATGCCTCGATTCCCTCGCTGCCGCCCTCGCGTTCCTGGCCGGAGTTCTTCTGGCCGCCGAAGGGAAGTTCCGGGCGGACCGGGGCCGGATCGTTCACCCCGAACACTCCGAACTCGAGCCGGTCCAGTACTCGCCAGATCCGGCGCAGCTCGGTGCCGAACACATAGGCGGCCAACCCGTACTCGGTCGCGTTGGCCAGTTCGATCACCTCTTCCTCGGTGCTGAACGTGGACACCGCGAGCACCGGGCCGAAGGTCTCCTCGCGGGAGATCAGCATTTCGGGGGTGATGTCCACGAGCACCGTTGGCGTGAAGAAATGCCCGCGCAGCCCCGTTTCCGCGGGTTCCCCTCCGGTCAGCACCTTCGCGCCCGAGCCGACTGCCTCGGTCACCTGGCGGCGCACCTTGGCCGAGCCCGCCTCGTCGATCAGCGGGCCGATGTCACTGTTTCCGGTGTCCCCGCGCCCGACCCGCAGCGCGCTGGTTTTCTTCTCGATCAGCGCGAGCAGTTCGTCCCGGATGCTTTCGTGCACGTAGAGCCGGTTCACCGCGATGCAGCTCTGCCCGGCGTTGAAGAACTTCGCGGCGACCACGCCCGCCGCTGCCGCCTCGAGATCCGCGTCCGGGAACACGATGGCCGGGGAGTGCCCGCCGAGCTCCAGCGACATCCGGCGCAGCGTGTTCTCCGTGCGGCGCAACAGTCCGAGGCCGACCTCGGTGGAGCCGGTGAAGCTGAGCTTGCGCAGCCTGCGATCGGCGAGCAGGGCGTCCACCAGTTCCGCGGGCCGGGCCGTGGTCAGCGATTGCAGCACTCCCGCAGGCAGCCCGGTTTCCTGCAGGATCCCGAGCAGCGCGGTGGCGATCAGCGGGGTCTGCTCGGCGGGCTTCGCGATCACCGGGCAACCCGCGGCAAGGGCGAGCCCGACCTTGCGGATGAGCATGCTCGCCGGGAAATTCCATGGGGTGATGGCGAGTACCGGTCCGACCGGACTGCGCAGGACGAGTCCCGGTCCCGCGGCGGTGGACGGGGTGACCCGGCCGTAGGCGCGGCGTCCCTCCTCGGCGGCCCAGTCCAGCATCCGCGCGGCGCTGCCCAGTTCCCCGGCGGCTTCGGCGAGCGGTTTGCCGTTCTCCGCGCTGAGCAGCGCCGCGAGTTCCGCGCGCCGGGCCCGGATCTCGGTGGCCGCCGCGCGCAGGTGATCGCCGCGGGTCTCCGGATCGGTGTCCGCCCAGCCACGGGACGCGGCGGCCGCGGCATCGAGCGCGGTGCGGGCCTGCCCGGCATCGGCATCCGCCGCGGTACCGATCACCTCGAGGCTGGCCGGGTCGAGGACCTCGAAACCGGTGGGCGCGGAATGCCAGCGGCCGTCGATCAGCAGGGTGGCGGAATCGGTCATCGGAAAGCCTTTCGCATCAAGGTATTCGGCTGCGGACACCGAAGGGGCGAGCCGGAGATTCTGGAAAGATTCTGCGGCCATCTGTTGATTTAGTCAACACTTAATTCGAACTCGGTACTCGCAAAAGTGTTGGCACACAAGGAAAATCGCGCAAGCTGGCACCCGCGCCCCGGGGAAAGGGTACGTGGGAGGTGGGACCGGTCAGTTGTTCTTCTCGGTGCTTTCGGCGTTGAGCAGGGCGCGAAGCGCGTCCAGTGCCGCCGCCGGATCCGCATGCGGATCGGCGACCTGATGCAGGAACATTCCGTCGAGCGCGTAATAGACCAGTGCGGGCAGGCCGTCGATCTCCGGTGTGCCCGCGGCGGCGAGATCCTTGGCCACGGCCCCGAAATAGCTGTCGTACAGTCGTTGCACGCCCACGCGCAGTTCCGGACGGCGCGCCGATTCCACGACCAGCCGGTACTGGAAGATCTGGATGTCCGCGCTCTCGGCGAACCGGTTGCGCACATCGGCCCCGTCCGCGAAAACCCCGGTGCGCGCGCCGAGCAGCCCGTTCTCCGTGCTCTCCTCGAGTACCCAGTCCAGCGAGGAGCGCAGCAGATCGTCGATGGAGGAGAAATGGTGCTGCACCGCGCCGGTGGTGAATCCGGCCGCGCGCGCGACCGCCCGATAGGTGAGCCCGCGAATCCCCTCGCGCGCGACCACCTCGACCGTGGCGCGCTGGAGTGCGCGCTTGGCATCGCCTGGTGGCCGAACGCGGTCGGCTTCGCGGTTCACCCAAGCGACATTACAAACGTAATGCCGTGCCTGTCAACGAGGAATGCGCGGTGTTGCGGTGCTTTCCACACAGCGCAGCGTGGCGAGCACCGAGGTGATGGTGAGCGCGACGGTCACCGCGGTGCCGAGGATGAGCGTGGTGGTGCTGAACTCCGCGGGCAGTGCCGAGACCGCGAGCAGGATCAGCGGCGGGGTGGCGAGCACGAACATCCCGTGTCCCACGGTGAACGCGGCGTCCCGGGAGGTGCCGCCGCGGCCGCACAGGACAAGCGCGGTGAGACAGCACAGCGCGGCGGCGAGCAGGCAGGCCCCGATGGTGTCACTGATCCGGTGCCAGCCGGCCATCGTGGTGCCCGAGGCGATGAATGTGACGGCGACCGTGGCGGGCAGGGCGATCCAGACCCTGGCCCGGGGCGCGGCGGCGAGCAGCAGGCCGAGGGTGACACCGATCGCGGCGCTGGTGTGCCCGCCGGGGAAGCTGTTGTGCGTCGAGGAATCGGTGACGCCGATGTCCGGCCGGATGAGCACCTCCTTGAGTCCCTCGGCGAGCAGCACCGTCCCCGCGGCGACACCGAGGCCGAGGAGCCCGGCGCGCGGGCGCCGGGAAACCAGCCCGAGCACGAGCACCGCGGCGAGCGCGAGGCCGATGACGAAGGGGTGGCTCATGGCGCCGAGCAACTGCTCGGCGATGCCGTCCCCGTGATCGTAGGGTCCGTTCGCCGTACCGGAGAGCAGCCGCCCGTCCAGCCGCTGCCCGGCCGCGGTGTACACGAAGGCCAGATAGGTGACCGCGAAGGCGAGCAGATAGGCGAGCGCCCCGATGAGCAGCTCCCGGCGGCCACCGGTGCTCGCCCGGTCGCCGTGCCACGGTGTGGGTCGCGTCCGGTGCTCGGTCAGGTCCATACCGGCGAGGTTAGGCGCGGGATGTGTCGATCGCGTTCGTGGATTGTCATGGTTCTGTCGCAATCCGGCGTGCCACGGTGAGGGTGAACACCGCGCCCGGCGCGTTGTGCACGGTGATCCGGCCTCCGTGCAGCGCGGCGTTCTCCCCGGCGATGGCCAGGCCGAGGCCACTGCCCTCGGTGTGGCTGCGGGTGCGGTCGCCGCGGACGAACCGGTCGAAGAGCACGCCGGTCAGTTCCTCGGGGATCCCCGGCCCGGAGTCGGCGACGGTCACGCTCACCTGTTCGGCGGCGCTGCCGTCGATGGTCACCGTGATCGGCGGCGCGCCGTGCGCCTTCGCGTTGGCCAGCAGATTGCGCACGATGGTGTGCAGCCTGCGCGGGTCACCGTGCAGCGCGGTCCGTCCCACCGAGTCGATGGTGACCCCGGCCTCGGTGAGCTCGGCGGCATCGGTCACCAGCTCGGTGAGATCGATCGGCTCGGGCCGGAATTCCGCGACCCCCGCGTCGAACCGGGAGATCTCCAGCAGATCCTCGACGAGTGCGCTCAACCGCCGGATCTGGGTGTCGAGCAGTTCGAGCGAACGTTCCCGCGTATCGGGGTTGTCCAGGTTCTCGGTGAGCGCGAGCAGCGAGGCCATCGGGGTGCGCAGATCGTGGGCCACATCGGCGACGAAGCGGCGCTGCTGGATGTCCTTGCGGCGCAGTTCCTCGATGGATTCACCGAGCCGCTGCGCCATGGTGTTGAAGGAACCGGCGAGCTCGGCCAGCTCATCGCTGCCGTGTACCTCGAGCCGGGTGTCCAGGGCGCCCGCACCGAGTCGGCGCGCCGCCGTGGCCGCGGTGCGCACCGGGCGCTGGATCCGGCGCGCGGCCAGGATCCCGATCACGGCGGCCACCACGGTGACGGCGGCGGCGATCAGCAGCAGTTGCCCCCGCAGTCGGGAGACCTCGCGGTCGAGCTGGCCGGTGCTGTAGAACTCGGCGAGCACGAAACCGCCTGTGGCCTTGCCCGCAACCACGAAATAGCTGCCGTTACCGTCCCGGTAGGAGTAGGTCACCGGGGCGCCGTTCGCGGCCAGTGCCCGGTCGATCTCGGCGACCGGGAGCTGGCCGGCGCGCATGCCGGTGCGGCCCATGGATGGGAGGTAGTGACCGTCCCGCTTGCCGGAGGTTCGTTTCGTTCCCGGGATGAGGTCGACGAGCGCCCAGGTGATGCCGAGTCGCCCGGACATGTAGCTGTCCAGCGAATACGCCCGGCAGTCCGCGGGCCCGAGGTCGCACGGGGCACGGTACTGGGTGGCCTGGCGGATATCGGAGCGGAACCCGATCAGCGCGGAGTTCACGAACCGGTCCCGCGCGGACCCGGCCTGCAGGTGGTACACCGCGAACCCCATCGCGGCGGTCGCGCCCACGGTGGTCAGTACCAGGATCAGGGCGATGCTCGCGCGCAGTCCGGGGCGCCACGTCACGGTTTGGCCAGCCGGTAGCCGATCCCCCGCGCGGTGCGCAGCAGGACCGGATTGGCCGGGTCCGGTTCGATCTTGGCGCGCAACCGGGCCACGGCCGCGTCCACCAGCCGCGAATCGCCGGTGTACCCGTAGTCCCAGACCCGGCGCAGCAGCGCCTGGCGGCTCAGCACCTGGCCGAAGTGGTCCACGAATTCGAGCAGCAGCCGCAGTTCGGTCGGGGTCAGGTGCACCTCGGAGCCGTTGTTGGTGACCACCATCGCGGCCCGGTCCACGCTGAGCTCGCCGAGGGTGAACACCCGCTGCGCGGAATCCGCGGGCTGGGCGAGCGTCGCCCGGCGCAGCACGGTCTTCACCCGCGCGTCCAGCACCCGTGGCTCGGCCGGTTTCACCACGTAGTCATCGGCCCCACCCTCCAGCCCGGCGACCACGTCGATCGGGTCCCCGCGCGCGGTCAGCAGGATCACCGGAACCGAACCGCGGGCGCGGATCCGCCGGCACACCTCGAAACCGTCGATCCCGGGCAGCATCACATCCAACAGCACCAGATCGGCGGCGGCACCCTCTTCGAACAGGGCCGTCAGCGCCCGTTCACCGCTGCCCGCGACGGTGACCGAATGGCCGAGCCCGCGCAGCGCACCGGACAGGGCTTCGGCGAGTACGGCATCGTCTTCGACCAACAGCAACTGGGACACCAGACCACGCTAACCGAAGTGGCTCACCGCCCGCCGGGGAAGGTGGCCCGGCGGCCGGCGGCCACCGCGAACAGCGTGAGCAGTGTGAGCAGCGTGCGGGCGTTCGGCGCGGACATCGCGGCAACGGACCACCGACAGCCGACCGTGCTCGAGGCGGCCATGCGGTGCGTTCGGCTACAGGGAGGGCCTGTTCGGGCGCGCGGTCGAGCACAACATCGCCGGTCCGGGCAGGATCACCGAGATCACCGGGGACGAAACCTCTCCGCGCGTGCGGTGCTCGCCGGGCTGCTGCACGGTTCGAGCGATAGTCAGTGTGATACCGCACATCCGAAGGGCTGCCTGATCGCGCGCTCCGTGACGGTCGGGCCCGCGGGCGAGGACGATGAACGGGCGCGTTCGCCGGTCGCGGCCGCCGACCGGGCATGCAACGTGGCCGGTGTTCAGCGCGGCGTCGAGGGCGGGGAATTCCCCGCGCACACCGCTATCGGGGATCCGGCCGCCCTGATCCGGGGTTTCCTGCTCGGGATCCACTCGGATCCGCGACGGTGTTCCCGCCCGTTCGCTGCACCGCGCGGCCGGTGCTCCGCTGTCCACAATGGATTCTTGAAACAGATCAATATCTGCGCATAGTTCCCTTTGTCTATGTGAATCTTCTCGGGTATAAACCGGTCTCATTGGTATTCCCAGTCAGGCCGCCGACGCAGGATTGCGAGACAGCTCGATGACCCAGCCCGAATTCCATGTACTCAGCCGCAGTGATCTCGCGGAGGTCGAGATCAGCCCGGAAACGGTCATATCGGCGGTGCGCAGGGGGTATCTCGCCTTCGCGAACGGGGATTCCCGCTGTCCGACGAAATTGATGATGCCGCTTCCCGATCGGCAACGGGATTCGGTCTCCTATTCGATGCTCGGCTATGACGGCGGTATCGAAACGCTCGGATTCAAGACTTCGTACCGGCAGGGCACCGAAAGTCCGGACAAATACTATACGACGATCAGCCTTTATGACGACCGCACCGGAATGCCGTTCGCGCTGATGGACTGCGAACGGGTCGGTGCCTCGCGCACCCCGGCTACCACCGCGCTCATCGCCGAGGCCTGCGCGAAACCGGAGGCGAGCTCGGTGCTGATGATCGGCACCGGAATCCAGGGCCGGAACACGTTGCCCTATCTGGTGGCCACGCTTCCGGGGCTGAGCCGCCTCATGCTCTACGGCACCCATCCGGACGGAATGCGGGAAAGCCACGCCAGGCTCGCGCAGTATTTCCCGGACCGGGAGATCGAGGTGGTCGAGGATGTGCCCGTAGCGGCGGCGGAAGCCGATATCGTGGTTGCCGCCTCGGGCCGGGCCGCGCATCCGAAGGTGCGCACCGGCTGGCTCAAGCCGGGCGGCCTGCTGATCTCGGTGTCCAGCAAGGGAGTCGATTCCGCCGCGCTCGCCGAGGCGGACTACGCGATCGCGACCAGTGAGGGGCAGCTCGGGGTCACCGGTTCCCGGTTCGATGACGGCCAGGGTTCGGCGCGGATCGACGCCGAGTTCCCCGCGGTGCTCGCCGGGCAGGCACCGGCACGGAATTCCCCGCAGGACCGTGTTTTCGCCTTCTCCAGTGGAATGATCATCACCGACATCCCGGTCGCGCACGCCCTGGCGAACCGGGCGATCGAGGCAGGCCGTGGTCAGCGGGTGCGCCTGTGGACCTGATCGACGCGCAGCTGCGGCTGCCCGCCGTGGAACCGGAATGGGTCGAGCGGGTGCGCGGGCCCGGCGGTCCGCTCGGGGACATGGCGCACGCCGTCGGCGGGCCGTTCCATGTGCTGCATCCCGCGCGGTTCGCGGAGAACGCCGCCGGATTCCGCCGGGTGCTCGCCGAGTACCAGGTTCCCGGACGAGTGTATTTCGGTAAGAAGGCGAACAAGTCCGGTTGCTGGCTCGAGGAATGCACCCGGACCGATACCGGGGTGGATGTGGCCAGCGTCCCGGAATTCGCCGAAGCCCTCGCGCACGGTATCCGCGGGCACGAGATCGTGGTGACCGGAGCGGCCAAGAGCGATCGACTGGTCTGGCTCGCGGCACGGCACGGTGCGCTGCTCGCGGTGGACGCGCTCGACGAACTGGACCGGGTGTGCGCGCTCGCCGAAACCGCGGGAACGCCGCGGATCCTGCTGCGGGTGCTGCCGGAAACCAATCCGCACAGCCGGTTCGGGTTCACCGGGGACGAGCTCGGCGAGGCGATCCGGCGCTGCGTCGCGGCCGGAGACGCCCTCCGGATAGAGGGTTTTTCCTTTCACCTCAACGGTTACGAAGTGGCCCCGCGTGCCGCGCTGGCCGCCGAGCTGATCGAACGCTGCCGCGCGGCGCGCGCCGCGGGACTGCCCGCGGACTCGATCTCGATCGGCGGCGGATTCGCGGTCGATTACCTGGACAGTGCGGACTGGGAGCGATTCCAGCGGGAAGCCGAGGACTCCCGGTCTCTCGCGGAGCTGTTCCATGCAGGAAAACAGTTCACCCATTTCTATCCGTATCATTCGGAGCCGACCGGTTCGCGGATGCTGGCCGCGATCCTGGACACCGACGGGCTGGCCGCGCGGCTGCGGGAGACCGGGACCCGGCTGCTGCTCGAACCGGGGCGTGCCTTGCTGGACGGCTGCGGGTTCTCTGTGTTCCCGGTGCAGGGCTACAAACCGCGGCAGGACTACGGGATCGTCACCGTCGCCGGGCTGAGCATGAGCATCTCGGAACAGTGGAAGGGCAGCGAATACCTGCCGGATCCGGTGCTGTGGCCGGAATCCGGGCCGGGTGAACCGGTCTCGGCCTGTGTCGGCGGTTCGAGCTGCCTGGACTACGACATGCTGAGCTGGCGCAAGATCGCGTTCCCGCGTGCGCCCCGGCCCGGTGATCTGCTGGTGTACCCGAACACCGCCGGCTATCAGATGGACAAGAACGAAACCGAGTTCCACCAGCTCCCGCTGCCGGCCAGGATCGTGGTCTCGACCGAGAACGAGCGCGCCCGGTGGCGGATCGAACGTCCGCTTTCCTGACCCGTGGGCCGTGCCCACCGCAGGTGATGACAAACCGAAGGTCATGAACCCCGAAGAGAGGCTGGATCGCGTTATGAGCGTGCCGTACCGGCGAGGTGAACGCATCGTGTCCCGGGTGTCCGAACTGATCGGGCACACCCCGCTTTTCCAGCTGTGTACCACCGAAACCGGGAGCAGGCTGTTGCTGAAACTCGAGCAGTTCAACCCGACCGGTTCGGCGAAGGTGCGGATGGCCGAGCAGATGCTCATCGAGGCCGAACGAGCGGGCGAACTGCGGCCCGGCGGGCACATCATCGAACCGACCTCGGGCAACACCGGGCTCGGTATCGCGGTGGCCGCCATCGAACGCGGTTACCGGTTCACCGCCGTGGTGGACGGGCACGCCTCGAAGGACAAACTGCGGGCCATGGCCGCACTCGGCGCGCGGCTGGTCTATGCCGAGGGCACCGGCGGCCCGCAAACCCTGGAGCGCAAACGGATCGCCAATGAGCTCGCCGCCGCCGAGGAGAACGCCTACCGCCCGGATCAGCACAACAACCCGGGAAACCAGGAGGGCTACCGCAATCTGGCGCACGAACTGCTCACCGATGTCTTCGGCGATGTGGACTATCTGATCAGCTCGGTCGGCACCGGCGGTTCGCTCTGTGGCACCGCGCGGGAACTGCGCAGGCTCGGTTCCCGGGTCAGCACGGTCGGGGTGGAACCGGCCGGTTCGGCCATTTTCGGCCCAGGTGGCGGGGAGTACTGGCAGACCGGGGGAGGGAATCCGGAAGGGTTCCCGCTGGGCAGCAATATCGACTACGCGCTCATCGACGAGGGCGTCCAGGTCTCCGATGCGGACGCGTTCGCCACGGTCCGGATGCTCGCCGGGCACACCGGGCTGCTGATCGGGGGAACCGCGGGCGGGGCGGTGCACGTGGCGCTGCGCAGGCTCGCGGCGCTTCCCCCGCGCAGCACGGTGGTCACCATCGTCTGTGACGCCGGGGAGAAGTATCTGGACACCATCTTCGACGACGACTGGATGCGGGCCCGTGGCCTGCTCGATCCGGAGGCGGAGCAGGAGGTGGAGCGGATGCTCGCCGGTCATGCGGGCCCGGTCCCGATACCGCGTGCCGATCCGGTGACGGTGCGGGACGCCGCGAAAACGGGGGTACGGTGATCGATCCGCGCAAGGCGGTGCGTGGGTACCGGCCGCTGCTCGCGGTCGCCGTGCCCATCGCCGGAATTCAGCTCGCCCAGGTCGCGCTCACCACCACCGACCTGACCATGATGGGCTTCCTCAGCGTGCAGGCGGTCGCCGCGGGCGGGCTCGCCATCACGCTGTACAACCAGCTGCGGACGATGTGCGTGGGTGTGGTGACCGCGGTCGGGAACCTGGTCGCCTCCGCAGCCGGACGCGGTACCGCGCGCGGTGCGGGGGAGCTCGACGAGCAGGCACGCCAGGAGGTGCGCGGCGTGGTGCGTGCCTCGTTCCTGGTCGCCACGTTCGTCGGACTGCTCGGCGCGCTGCTGCTCATCGCGCTCAGCTACGCACTCACCTGGTTCGGTCAGGACGCGGGCGTGCTCGCGCTGGCCCGGCCGACGATCGCCGCCCTGGCGCCGGGGCTGATTCCCATGCTGTGGCTCAATGTGCTGCGCCAGTTCGCGGTCGGCATGCGGCGGCCGGGCTCGCTGCTGTGGGTCACCATCGCCTCGATCGCGGTGAACATCGTGCTGGACGGGGCTTTCCTGTACGGCTGGTTCGGATTCCCGGTGATCGGGATCGCGGGGGTCGGGCTGGCGACCACCGTGGTGCAGGTGCTGAACTTCCTCGCCTTCCTCGCGATCGTGCGCCGGGACACCCAGTTGACCGGGCTGCTCTCGGTGCGCGGCTGGCTGGCCGAGGCGCGCACGGTGCGCGAGGTGCTCCGGCTCGGTATCCCGATCTGCCTCACCTACGGATCCGAGGCCGGGATCACCTCGGTCGCCACCCTGCTGATGGGTGGCTTCGGCCCGGCAGCGCTGGCCGCGCACAACGTGGTCAACCAGCTCGCCTATATCGTCTATCAGCTCAACATCGGCCTTTCCCAGGGTTCCTCGATCCTGGTCAGCGCCGAACTCGGCAAGGGCGAGCGGGCGAAGGCGGGGCAGGTCGCGGGCCGGGCGCTGCGCCTTTCCGCGGCCCTCATGTCCCTGATCGCCGTGGTGTACCTGGTGATTCCCGGTCCGGTGCTCGGGCCGTTCCTGCGCGCGGGGGACGGAGCCGAGGTGCGTGCGGTGGCGCACACCCTGCTGTTCTTCGCGATCGCGCACCAGTTCTTCAAGGGAGCACAGAACATCAACGTCGGCCTGCTGCGCGGGCTCGGCGACACGAAGAGCGGGTTCCGGATAACGCTGGTCGGCTACTGGCTGCTCGGTGTCCCGCTGATGTTGTTGTGTGCCTACGGTTTCGGCATGGGCGGTCCCGGGGTGTGGCTCGGCCTGTGCGGTGGTTTCGGTGCCACCGCGGTCCTGTTGATCCGCCGGTTCCGCAGGGAGCTGCCCGCGGTTGCCGGGGAACCGGTGCCCAGCCGGGTGTGACGGTTCAGAACGGCGCGGGCTCGTCCGCCTTCACGCGGCGCCCGGTCCGCACCGCGGCGAGCGCGGCCACGATCCCGTCCACGCCCGCGCGCATGGTGGCGGGATCGAGCGTGTAGGGCAGCCGGAGGTGGCGTTCGAACGCGCCGCCGACACCGAACCGGGGCCCCGCGGCGAGGTGCACGCCGAATTCCGGTGCCACGGCGGCCAGTGCGGAGCTGACCGGTTCGGGGAGCCTTGCCCAGACGGAGAGCCCGCCGCTCGGTTCGCGCACGCGCCAGTCGGGCAACCGCTCGGCGAGCAGGGCGAGCAGATGATCGCGGTGGCCGCGCAGATCGGCGATCCGGCCCGGCAGGATCGTGTGGATGTCCTCGAGCAGTTCGGCGCAGGCGAGCTGTTCGACCAGCGGGGTGCCGAGATCGGTCGCGGTGCGCGCCTGGCCGAGCCGGGCGATCAGACCCGGATCGGCACGCACCCAGCCGATGCGCAGCCCGCCCCAGAAGGTCTTGTCCGCGGAACCGAGGCTGATCACCTCGCGGTGGTAGGCGGCAAGCGGGGGCGGTGCCTCGGAGTCGATGGCGAGCTCGGCCATGGTCTCGTCCACGATCACCGGGCAGCCGGGACGCAGCCGCGCACGCTCCGGTCCGGGCAGGCACAACCCGGTCGGGTTGTGGAAGTCCGGGATCAGATAGGCCATGGCCGCGGAGCGGGTCGCCGCGCCGAGCTGGTCGAGATCCCAGCCGTGTTCGGCGAGCGGCACCGGGAGGATGCGGCATTTGGTGCTGCGGAAGGCATGCAGCGCGTGCGGATAGGTGGGATGGTCGAGCACCACGGTGTCCCGCGGGCGCAGCAGGGTGCGGGCGATGAGCGCGAGCCCGTGCTGCGCGCCGTTGGTGACCAGGATCTGTTCGGCGCTGCTCGGCAGCCCGCGCTCGGTGTAGCGGCGGGCGACCGCGGCGCGCAGTTCGGGCAGTCCGGTCAGGGTGTACCCATGCCGTGGCAGGTGTCGGGGGAGCTGATCCAGTGCCCTGGTGTAGGCCCGGTGCAGCGCTTCACCGGGTGCGGGCGGGGCGGCGTGCGCGAAATCGATCAGTTCGCGCCCGGCCTCCGCGGTCTCCGGGGTGACTCTGGACGCGCTTGGTGACGGAACCCGAGTGCGGCTGCGCGCGCGGTCCTCGGAGCTGAGATAGCCCTGCTCGCGCAGCGCGGCATAGGCGGTGGCCACCGTGGTCCGGCTGATTCCGAGCGCCCCGGCCAGATCCCGTTCCCCTGGCATGGCTGTGTCCAGCGGCAACCGCCCGTCGAGGATGAGCAGCCGGATCAGCTTGGTGAGCCGCCGGTGCGCTGCGCGGGGCCCGGAGGACCAGTCCCCGAGCAGGCGCGCGAGGGTGTGGCTGCTGGTTCGCACCGGGCCAGGTTCTCCCATCTGGACCTTTTAATCAACTCCAGATGTCTCCGAGGATGGGAGCATGACCAGTACCGTGGCGCGCCGGATGACGGCCGTCGAACAGCTGCGCGCCGAAAAGAAGTGCCTGCGTGTCCCGCAACTGCTGCTCGGCCTGTTCGGCTATGGAACCTCGCTCACCTTCCTGGTGCACTCCGAGCTCGGTGCCGCGAGCTGGACCGCGCTCTCCGAAGGGCTCAGCCAGAAGACCGGGCTGAGCTTCGGCCTGGTGACGAACCTGATCGCGGTCGTGGTGCTGGTGTTCTGGATCCCGCTGCGCGAACTGCCCGGCCTCGGCACCTTCCTGAACGTGCTGCTCGTCGGGACGGCCGCGGATGTGTCGGCGCTGGTCATTCCCGCCGTGCACACGTTCACGATGCAGCTCGGCTACTACATCATCGGGCTGCTGATGCTGACCTTCGCCGATGCGGTCTATCTCGGCGCGCGGTTCGGTTCCGGTCCGCGGGACGGGCTGATGACCGGTGCCGTGCGGGTCACCGGGAAACCGGTCTGGATGGTGCGCACCGCGATCGAGGTGCTCGTGCTCACCGCGGGCTGGCTGCTCGGGGGCACGGTCGGCCTCGGGACGCTGGTGATCGCTCTGGTGATGGGCCCGATGGTGCAGTACTTCCTGCGGTTCACCACGGTCCGGCTTACCGGTGACTAGAAGCTCACCCTGGTGCCCGGGCCCCGGATCGGCGAGGATCGCGGAATGATCGAGACCACGGACCACGACGGCGTCGCCGTACTCACCCTGAACCACGGACCGGTGAACGCGCTGGACCTGGAACTGCTCACGGCCATCCCGGACGCGCTCGACGCGGTCGCCGGGGCCCGCGCGGTCGTGCTGACCGGGAACGGTCGGTCCTTCTCGGCCGGGGTGGACTTGAAACGGATCGTCGAGGGCGGTCCCGGCTACGTGCGGGAGTTCCTTCCCGCGCTCAGCCGCGCGGGCCGGCGGCTGTTCGAACACCCGAGCCCTGTGGTGGCCGCGGTGAACGGGCACGCGCTCGCCGGTGGCTGCGTGCTGGCGGCCGCCTGCGATGTGCGGCTGATGTCCGGCGGCACCATCGGGCTCACCGAACTCGCCGCGGGGGTGCCGTTCCCCACGGTGCCCCTGGAGATCATGCGGCACGCGGTCGGCCCCGCGGTGCACGCGATGGTGCTCGAGGCCGCCCGGCTCGGTCCCGGACAGGCCGTGTCGATCGGGCTGGTGCACGAGATCCTGGAACCGGAGCAATTGCAGTCCGAGGCAGTGCGCCGCGCGGGCGCACTCGGCGGCACCCGGCCCGAGGTGTTCGCCTTCGCCAAGCGGCAGCTGCAGCGGCCCGCGCGGGAACGCATCGATGCCGACCGGTCCGGCGACGATCCCGCGGTGCTCGAATTCTGGGAGTCCGGGGACACCACCCGGATCCTGCGGGAGTACCTGGACTCGCTGCGCAAGGCTTGACGATACCGGGCGAGAACCACGAGCGATCCCGCCGCGCTCAGAAGTAGCCGTTGGTGGGCAGCGGGGTTCCGTTCAGCACCGAATCCCCGATCGCGGCGGCCTTGTAAGCGGTCGGGTTGTGTGTGGTGAGGGTGCGGATATTGCGCCAGTGCCGGTCCAGTGCGCGGCTGCGGGTGGCCGCGGAGGCGCCGCCGACGTCGAACAGCGCGCTCGCGGCAGCCACGGCGGCCCGGTCGATGTGCACCTTGACCTTGCCGGCGGCCAGGGATGCGGCGGCGAAGGCGGCCGGATCGGGATTGCCGTGTTGTTCACCCAGATACGCGGTATCGATTTCCCCGGCCGCGGCGAGGACCGCCGCCTCTGCGATGTAGGCCGTGCTGGCGAGTTCTCCGATGGTCTCGTGCAGGATCGGGTCCCGCGCGGGCAATTCCGCGGGCGCGTGCTCGAAGGAGCGGGTGCGGCCGAGCACCAGGGTTCTCGCATCGGTGACCACATTGCGCAGAATTCCGGTCATCACCGCTTGCAGATACAGTTGCAGCAGTGCGGCATCGGTGTTCGCGGGCTGCTCCCGGTTTTCCCGGACGCTGACGATTTCTTCGGGATATACGGCGACGTTGTCGAAAACGGTGGTCCCGGTCCCGGTGCGGTTCTGCCCGATCCCGTCCCAGTCGTCGAGCAGGCTCACGCCTTCCCGGTCGGTGGGCACGAAAACCGTGGCACTGCCTTCGGTTCCGTACTGCGCGGTGACCGCGATCAGGTCGGCGAACAGGGTTCCGGTGCTGTAGAACTTCTTTCCGTCGAGCACCGTGCCGTTCGCGGTCTCGGTGAGCCGGGTGGCGAACCGGTAGGAACCGGCCTGGGTGCCGCCCTGTTCGCTGGTCGCGTTGCCGAACAGTTTCCCGGCCCGGATCTCCTCGATCCACCGCTGTCGCACCGCGCCCGCGGGCAACCGCAGTACCTGATGCACGTGGGCGAAATGTGCGCGCAGGATGTGCGCGACGTTCGGATCGGCCTCGGCGAGCCGGATCGCGAGCGCGAGCAGTTCCTTGGTCGAGGCGCCCGGCCCACCGTCGGCGACCGGCAGGATGAGCGCGCCGATCCGCGCGGTCCGCACCCGGTCGATCTGTTCGTGCGGGTTCTTGTCCTCGCTAGCGTTCTCGGCGAGCCAGCCGAGCAGTTCCTCGAGCCCGGGTACCGCGATGGTGGTCATGCTGCTCCTGTCGTCACGGTGGCGAACGCGCCCCGGTATGCGGCGGCCGGATGGCGCTGGTCGAGTAGATCGGAACCGGTGAGTTTGCGCCTCGTGGTTCCCGGCTCGTACTCGGCACGTGCGAGCCCGCGGTCGAGCAACACCGGCCGGAGGTGTTCGATGAATTCCCGGTAGGAGCCGGGAATCGTGGTGTTGATGACGTTGATCCCGTCGACCCCGGCCGCGCGCCAGTGCTCGAGTTCGCCCGCGATCTGTTCCGGGGTGCCGACGAGGCGGTTGTCCCTGCTGCGCAACCGGGCCAGATCGCGCACCGTCGGTTCCCGGTCGCCGACCGCCTCGCGCACCCAGCGCAGGTGGCTGCGTGAGCCCTCGGCTTCGACCTCGCCGAGCGGGGTGTCCAGATCGTAGTGCCCGAGGTCGATCCCGATCCCGCCCGCGGCGTGCGCGAGCATCGCGTCCGGATCCAGGTACTCCTCCAGTTCGGTGGCTTTGCGCCGGGCCTCGTGTTCGGTGTCCCCGATGACGAAGGAAAGCCCTTGGTAGAACCGCAGATCGCCGGGGCGCCGTCCGTATTCGGTCACCAGTTCCCGGGTCTCGGCGATCAGGTCCCGGGCCGCCGCCGGATTCGGTGCGCTGATGAACTGGGCCTCGGCATTGCGCGCGGCGAACCGGCGACCCGCGGGTGAGGATCCCGCCTGGAACAGCACCGGGGTGCGCTGCGGGGAAGGAGCGACCAGATGCGGGCCCTCCACCCGGTAGCGCGGTCCTTCGTGGTCGATCTTGTGCACGAGGTCGAAATCGGCGTGGATCCCGGACTCCTTGTCCTGCACCAGCGCACCCTCGTCCCAGGAACCCTCCCAGAGTTTATAGGTGACATCCACGTATTCCTGGGCCCAGGCATAGCGTTCGTCGTGCGCGGTGATGTCCGCATAGCCGAAATTGCGCCAGGCATTGGGGGAAAGACTGGTCACGATGTTCCACGCGATCCGGCCGCCGCTCGCATGGTCCAAAGTGGACATCTTGCGGGCGAAGTTGAACGGGTGCTCCTGCAGGATGGAACTGGTGAGCGCGATACCGATATCGGTGGTGGCGTGCGCGATCGCGGAGGCGATGACCGTGGGATCGTTGCTCGGAATCTGCAATCCGGACTCCACGAATTTCCGCCAGGAAGACCGGTAATCGTGATAGAGCCCGACCACATCCGCGAAGAAAATGTGGTCGAACCGCGCGGCCTCGAGTTCCTGGGCGAGGCCGATCCAGTGGTCGAGTTCGGTGAACCGGTGCTGGCGGGCCTCGGGAAGCCGCCAGGCGCCGTGCAGGATATGCGAGGTGGTGTTCATGACGAACGCGGCGAAGCGCAATGGTTCCGGCACGGATTCAGGGTGCGCCGGGAAAACCTACCCGGCAATACGTTCCCTTATCGTGGAATTCATTTTCCGGAATCGCGGAGTCCGAAAAGTGCGGAGCCCGATATGAATCCGGCGGCGCACCGGACGAGCAGGGCGAACACCGCGAAGGCCCGTCGAGCGCGCACACCCCGGTCCAGCCGAACCGCCGATACACCAGCACCACCCCGAGCACGAGCGCCAGCACACTGTGCCCGCCGAGACCCATCAGCAGCCAGGAGACGGCGATGATCAGGACGGCGGCCTCGCTCCGGGAACAGGGCGGCAGCCGTAGCACGGGTTCTGCGCGCACCGGCCTGCTCGCATGGTTCGGCGAGGTGCGCGGCGAAGGACACGATGATCTGCGCGACCACCGAGGCCGCCCCGGCGAGCACGGCCGCGGCCTCCAGTACGGCCAGCAGTCTGCGGCGTTCGGCGAGGTCACCGAGCGGGACCAGAGCGGCGAGGCCGACCGCGTGGCCGGGCCGGATCAAGGTGAGCACCATCCCGGCCGGGGACTTCTGGCGATCGGTTGCCGTGGTGGACACCGGTACTCCGGCAATCTCAGCCGCGAAGAGCCTCGGTGAACCAGGCGGCCGAACCGTAGTGGACGCCCTCCGCGCTCAGGTGCGCGGCCAGGTCGGCACGCAGCCGGTCGAGCGCGGCCGCCCTCGCCTGCTCGTCCAGGCCCTCGAGCAGTCCGGCGCGCTGTCCGACGACGAAGGTGAACGCGTCGTCCACATCCCTGCCGTAGTACATGGGCTCGCTGACCGGTGTGATCCGCACTTCGGTGAACCCGGCGGGCTCGAGCACCGCGCGGATCCGGTCCGGCTCGCTCAGCCCGAAGGGGCCGGGTGCGTTCGCCGGGGGCGGAGCCAGATCGCGGCCCATGTCGAGCGCGGACCACAGCGCATGCAGCCACTCGTTGCGCTCGAAGGGCTGCCAGCTCAGCAGCGTGAGCTTGGCACCAGGACGCAGGGAGCAGGCGATATTGCCGAACGCGGTGTGCGGCTCGCCGAAGAACATCGCCCCGTTGCGGCTCAGCGCCCGGTCGAAACGCTGCACCCCGAGCTCGTGAACCTGGGCGTCGTGCTGTTCGAAGGTGACGTTGCGCAGGCCCTCCCGCTCGGCGAGGGTGCGGGCCCGGTCGAGCATGCGAGCCGAGAGGTCGACCCCGAGCACCGTGCCGCCTGGTGCGCGCCGGGCGGCGTCCCTGCTGGTCTGCCCGCTGCCGCAGCCGATGTCCAGTACCGCGGAGCCCGGCGCGATGTCCGCGCGATCCAGGAGCTGACCGTGGTATCCGGCGACTCCGGCGTCGAGCCGGTCCGCATTCGCGACCCAGTAATCGCCGCCCTCGCCGTCCCAGGAGCGCAGCTGTCCGGTGTTCGTGGCATCGACCTTCAGAGGCACATCGGGCACTCTACGGCAGCGACTGATTGCTCTGTCTGGCCCAATTTTCCCGTGGGCGGCCACCGGCCGATCGTGACTGTCCTATGGTGTGCCCGATACTGCGCGTCAATCACCCGAAGGAGCAGGTGTGGGCCAACAGGGGCGAGGGGAGAGCTACCTCGGGGTGCTCGCCGTGCGCGACTTCCGGTATCTGTGGATAGCCGAGGTCCTCTCGGTCGGTGGGGACCAGCTGACCAGAGTCGCACTCTCCGTACTGGTCTTCGCCCGGACGGACTCGGCCGCGATCACCGGACTCACCTACGGGCTGACCTTCCTGCCGACCCTGTTCGGCAGCCTGTTCCTCGCCGGGTTCGCCGATCACTACCCGCGGCGCACCGTCATGTTCGTGTGCAATCTGGCGCGCGCGATTCTGGTCGGCCTGGTGGTCGTGCCGGGGATGCCGCTGTGGCTGCTGTGTGTGCTGGTGGCGGGCTCCTCGATGTTCCTCGGCCCGTTCAAGGCCGCCGAGCAGGCACTCATCCCGGATCTGCTCGCCGGGCGGCAGTACATCCTCGGCATGTCGCTGCGCACGGTGTCCAGCCAGATCGCGCAGCTGGCCGGGTTCGCCCTCGGCGGCACCACGGTCTTCTTCCTGACCCCGGTCGGCGGGCTGCTGTTCGACGCGGGCACCTTCGTGGTCGCCGCGTTCCTGGTGCTGGCAACCACCCCGCGCCCGGCCCGGCCGCGCGAGGGTGAGCGCGCGCTCAGCGGCCGCGGGCTGACCAGGGGGTTCACCGCGCTCGCGCACGACAGGCGGCTGCTCGTGCTCGCCGCGGTGCTCGCGCTGAACCTGTTCCATATCGTCCCGGAGGGGATGGCCGCGCCCTTCGTGGAACAGCTGCGCGAAGGCACCTGGGCAGTGGCGCTGATCCAGGCGGCCGCGCCGCTCGGGGCCGCGCTCGGCGCGTTCGTGTTCGGCAGGCTGGTGCCCGAGTCGAAGCATCCGCAGCTGCTCGGCCCGGCCGCGGTCGGGGCCTCGGTCGCCCTCATCCCGGTGTTCCTCCCGCTGGGCCTGTGGGTCTCGGTGGTGCTGTTCGCGATCGCCGGTGCGCTGTCCTCCATCTACACCATGTACGCGGTCGCGCTGATCGCGCAGCTGTCCCCGGAGCAGGATCGCGCGCGGGTCATCGGGGTGAACACGGCGATCCTGCAGACCGCGAACGGCCTCGGCCCCACGCTCGCCGGACTGGTGGCCGGGATCGTCGCGACGGGGACCTCGATCGCGATCGCCGGGGTGGTCAGCGCCGCGATCGCACTGGTGATCACCGTCGCCTGGGCGCGCGCCTACCGGTCCAGCCCGCTTCCCGAACCGGCGGCCAGCGACCACAACTGACCGTAGCGCTTCTACTTATATCGCACCACTCTGAGTATTTGCCACCTGATTTCGTGGCCGGGAAACATGTTCGCAACGAAAATAGTTGCCAGAACTATTGACGTGAGCTTTCCTCTTCGGCTTTATTGGTTCCCGTTATCGGGAAGCCTGCCGAGGAGGAATAGGCGGACGCATGGCGCAGCGGAGCACCCTGAAACGTTCACTGGGACTGTGGGCGATCGTCGCACTCGGGCTCGGATACATGACCCCGACGACGGTGTTCGACACCTTCGGCATCGTCTCCGGGGACACCTTCGGGGTGGTGCCGACCGCCTACCTGGTCGCCCTGGTCGTCATGCTGTTCACCGCGCTGAGCTACGGCAAGATGGTCCGGGTCTTCTCCAGCGCCGGATCGGCGTACACCTATACGCGGCGGACCATGCATCCGGCGCTCGGTTTCCTCGTCGGCTGGTCGGCGCTGCTGGACTATCTGCTGCTGCCGCTGGTCAACGCGGTACTGATCCGGATCTACCTGGTCTCCCTGTTCCCCTCGGTGCCCTCCTGGATCTGGGTGCTCGCCTATGTCGGCTGCGTGACCGGGGTGAACGTGTGGAGCATGCGGTCCACCTCCCGGCTGAACACCGTGCTCGTGGTTTTCGCCTCGGTGCTGATCGTGGTCTTCCTGGTGCTCACCGCGAAGGAACTGCTCGCCGGGATGGGCGAGGGCACCCTGGTGTCCGCCCAGCCGCTGTGGCACCAGGGGGTGACCACGCCCGCGGTACTCGCCGGGACCACCGTGGTCGCGTTCTCCTTCATCGGCTTCGACGCGGTGACCATGTACAGCGAGGAGGCCAAGGATCAGCGGGTCATGCCACGGGCGATCCTGCTGACCGTGCTGATCGGGGGCGTGATCTTCTTCCTCGGCGCCTGGTTCACCCAGCTGGCCTTCCCGAACGGCACTCACTTCGCGAACTCCGATGACACGCTGCCCGAGATCGGGTTCCTGGTCGGCGGCAAGGTGTTCCAGATCCTGTTCATCGCCTGCGCCTTCGCCGCGACCGTCGCATCCGGGCTCGCCTCGCACGCCAGCGTGTCCCGGCTGCTGCACGTGATGGGGCGCAACGGGGTGCTCGCCCCGAAGCGGCTGTTCGGTTACATCCACCCGAAGTTCCGCACCCCGCTGTTCCCCGTGCTGCTCACCGGGGCCGTCTCGCTGCTCGCGATCGGGCCGAGCCTGGAGCTGGTCTCCTCGATGATCAACTTCGGCGCGCTGATCGCGTTCACCTTCGTCAACCTGTCGGTGATCGCGCACTACGTGGTGCGCCAGCGCCGGTACAAGACGGCCCCGGATCTGTTCCGCTATCTGGTGCTGCCGCTGATCGGGGCCGCGCTCACCGGGATCCTCTGGTACTTCCTGCACGCCGATGCGCTCATCGCCGGGCTGGTCTGGTGCGGCATCGGCGTGATCTACCTTGCCGTGCTCACCAGGGGATTCCGCAGGCCGGTCGGCTCGCTCGGGATCGAGGAGGCCGAGGACGAGGATGCCGCCCCGGTCAGCTCAGGAACTCCAGCTCCGCACTGAGCTGGGCGGGCACGAAGTGACCGATGCCGGGCAGTAGCTGTACCTGCGCGTGCGGCACCGCGGCCTCGAGCCGCCGTTTGGTCGCCGCGGAGTCCACCATGGCGTCCTCGGTCCCGGCGATGACCCCGACCGGCATACTCAGCCTGCGCAGGGTGTCGTCCCCGAAAACCGGCGGCAGGACGCGGTACCGGTAGTTCTCGTTGACCAGCCGCACCCGCTCGAACACCGCCGCACGCGCTGCCGGATCCATCTCGCCCAGCGCCGGGCCGAGCATGCCGCGCATCGAGGCGCGTTTGCCCCGCTCGCCGAACAGGTTCAGCAGCAGTGCCTTGGCCAGGAGCGCCGTGCGCTGGTTCCCGATGCCGATCGGGCAGCACAGGGCGAGCCGGGTGACCCGGTCCGGGCGCCGGGTGGCGTAGTCGAGTGCCATCCATCCGCCGAGCGAGATGCCCATGAACCGGGCACCGCGCACGCCGAGCTCGTCGAGCACCGCGTCCAGCCAGACCGCGTACCGGTCCGAGTCCAGTGGTGGCCGGTTCGGCGCGCTGCCGCCCGGTTCACCGAGGATGTCCACGGTGTAACTGCGGAACCGGGCGGCGAACTCCGGGATCCGGTCCAGCCACTGCGTGGAGTCGCTTCCGGAACCGTGCAGCAGGATCAGCGGCGGCGCATCGGCGGGTCCGGAGGCGATCACGAAGGTCTCGCCCTCGGGGGTGGGCAGGCGCAGCTGTTCGTGCTCGACCGGCCAGTGGGCCAGTGCGCGGCGGTACTGCTCCTGGATCAGTCGCTCTCCGACTGCACTACGGTAGATCATGAAACTACCGTAACAATCCCTACCAAGCGAATTATAGGGAAGTTTACGGTAGTCCACGCTGCAGGAGTGTGATCGCTTCCTCGAACAGGGCGGTCGGGGCCGCGGCGTCGGTGCCGGGATGCCAGCTGCCGACCGCGGCCCGGTAGGCGCTGAGCACGGCTCCGCCGACGGTGCGCGTGTACAGGTCTCGTTGACCGCGCCCGATCCGCTCGGCGATCGCGTTGATCACGGCGAACTCCATGGCCTGGCTCGCGCTGGCGAACTTGGCGATCAGCTCGGGGTGTTCGCGCAGCAGCAGGGCCCGCTCGCGCCAGGTGGGGCTCTCCGCGAAGGCGGCGAGCTGTTCGGCGAACACCGTGTACAGCGCGGTGACCGGGTCCTCGTCGGCCGGTCGGGCCACGATCCGGGCGCGCAGCGTCTCCGGTGGGACGTCGAGCGCGGCGACCGTCTGCTCTTTGGTGGTGAAGTAGTTGAAGAAGGTGCGCGGGGAGACGCCCGCCTCGGCGCAGATGTCCTCGATGGTGACGTGCTCCGGCCCGCGCTCGCGGAACAGGCGGATCGCGGTGCGGCGCAGCGTTTCCCGGGTGGCCTCCTTCTTGCGCTCCCGGAGCCCGGCCTGCTTGGGCGCCGACTCGTTCGTCATCGCCTCGTTCGTCATGGGAATAATTTTACACCCCTGCAAAGTTGCATGAGTGCAAAAAGAGTTAGGGTGGTGGACATGGCGGACCAAACAGACGAGCAGACCGAGACCGAGACACCGAAGACATCTCTGGTGCGCACGCTCGCCGAGCATCTGTGGTTCCCGCTGTTCTTCATGACCGGGTTCCTGGTGTGCTACCTGCTGCCGTTCCACTCGCCGAGCCCGCACCAGGTCCCCGTCGCGGTCGCGGGTCCGGCCGCCGGTCAGGTCGGCCAGGCGCTCGAACACGCCATGCCGGGCGCTTTCGACATCGAGCAGGTCGCCGACGGCACTGCGGCGCGCGAACAAGTGCTGGACCGGGACGCGATCGCCGCCTTCGTGCCCGATTCCGCGCACCCGATGCTGTACGTGACCAAGGCCAACGGGTACATGCTCGAATCGGTGCTGACCAAGGCGTTCACCCCGTTCGCCGCCGGGCATCCGCTGGCCACCACCGACCTCGCGCCTACGGCGCCCGGGGACACCATGGGGACCGGGCTGTTCTACCTGATCCTGGTCTGGAACATCCCCGGCTACATCGTGGTGATGATGCTGCAGCGAGCGGTGAGCCTGAGCAGGCGGGCGAAGGTATTGGTGTTGCTCGGCTGGGGTGTGTTCGCCAGCATCGTCGCGTTCTACGTCGGGCTCGCCATGGATGTGGTGCCGAACGATCCCGCCGCGATCGGCATCGCCTTCCTGCTCGTCGAGGGGATCGCGCTCACCGCCTTCGGGCTGGTCCCGATCGCGAAACAGTTCTTCCCCGGAGTGGCGATGGGCCTGTTCATCCTGCTCAGCATGCCCTCCAGTGGCGGTGCCATCCCGATCCAGATGGTGCCCGGCTTCTTCCGCGCGCTGCATCCCTTCATGCCGATGGGGAACGCGATCGAGGCCATGCGCGGGCTGTTCTACTTCGACGGGGTCGGCATGACGAGGCCGATGCTCGTGCTCGGTGCCTGGGTGCTGCTCGGTGCCGCGCTGATCGGCGGGCATGCGCTGTGGCAGCGGCACAAGGCCAAGGCGGTCGAGCCGGACGGTGCGGCCGAACCACCGATCGAGGACCCGGTCATCGAGATGCCGGAGCCGACCGCGATCCCCGCGGGCGCGCGTGGCTTCGCCGGGCCCGAGCCGATGATGGTGGGCACGGTGCACGCACACGACGGGCATCCGGTTCCCGGGGCCGCGGTCACCGTGCTCAACCACCGCGGCCGTCAGCTGGTGCGCACCACGACCGATCACGACGGGCGCTATGCGGTGACCGGGCTGCCCGAGGACTTCGTGGACCTGGTCGCTTCCGCCCCGGGTAAGGCGCCCATGGTCCGGCGCACGGTGGTCAGCGAGGGAGCGCCGGGTCGGCAGGATTTCGTACTCGGCTAGGGCACGGGCACGCCGGACGACTCCGTAGCCTGCCGCGCTGCGAGGTCGGCGACGTGCCGCGGCGTGCCAGCGCGGCGTTGTCCTCCTCGCCCGCACCTCCCGTGCGGGCTCGTCGTCCGCCTTGCCGATCGCTCCCGCTCGCGATGGCGGTGGATCACCGGACGCACCTGGCGGTGGTAATCCGCCCGCGATCGTGGTCGGATACTCGGCATGGGTATGGTCCGGCGCGCGTTCGCGCTCCCGCTGCTCGGCGGACTGTTCTGCACACTCCTGGCCGCTCCGGCCGCGGACGCGGCGCCGGGAGTGCGCCTGCTCGGGGAACGGATCGTGCCGAACGGGCTGAGCTACCGGGGAACCACGGTCGGCGGGCTCTCCAGCATCGACCACGACCCGCGCACCGGCGGGTACGCGATGATCTGCGATGACCGCTCGGAGAAGCAGCCCGCCCGGTTCTACACGGCGCGGTTCCCGGTGACCGAGCGCGGGATCGGCCCGGTCGAGTTCACCGGGACCGAGCCGCTGCGCCGCCCGGACGGGAAGACCTATCCCGCGCTGAAGGACAACGATCCCGGCCTGCCGCAGAACGAGCAGACCATCGACCCCGAGGAACTGCGCGTCGATCCGTGGACCGGGAACTACGTGTGGTCCCAGGAGGGTGAGCGCACCGCCGACACTCGCATCGACCCCTCGCTGCGCCTCGCCGACCGCTCCGGGAACCACCTGCGGGACCTGCCCATCCCGGACAACGAGCGGATGCGCCCGGATCGCGGGCCACGGCAGAACCTCGGCATCGAGGGGATCGGCTATGCCGGGTTCGGCTCGCTCATCCTCACCTCGGTCGAGGCACCCGAGCTGCAGGACGGCCCGGAGGCGAACACCGAGCACGGTGCGCTGACCAGGCTGACCTTGCAATCGCGCACCGGTCCCGTGCTCGCGCAGTTCGCCTACCCGGAGGAGAAGGTGTTCGCCGCGCCCGAACCCTCCTCCGGCTTCACCACCACCGGGATCTCCTCGGTGCTCGCGGTGGATCCGGCCGACCCGACCCGGTTCCTGGTGATGGAACGCTCCTTCGTCACCGGGGTGGGCAACAAGATCCGGATCTTCGCCATCGATACGGCCGGGGCCACGAACGTGTGGCACGAGCCGTCGCTGGGCGCGGCCCGGCACCTCGTCCCGGTGCGCAAACACCTGCTCGCCGACCTCTCCGACCTCCCGTTGTCCACAGTGGACAACGTGGAGGGGATGACCTGGGGGCCGAAGCTGCCGGGTGGGGAACGCAGCCTGATCCTGGTCAGCGACAACAACTTTTCCGATACTCAGGTCACCCAGTTCATCGCGCTCGCGGTGCGCTGACTGTCCGAGGCGGGTGGAAGGATCGCGGACATGACCACGGATACGCGGACGATGCCACCACCGGTCGGGGACGAGCGCGCCACCCTCGCGGGCTGGCTGACCTTCTACCGGGTAACCCTTGCCGAGAAATGCGCCGGCCTGAGCGAGGCGCAGCTGCGCACCGCCGCCGTCGAGCCCTCCGCGCTGAGCCTGCTCGGGCTGGTGCGCCATCTCGCCGAGGTGGAGCGCAACTGGTTCCGCCGGGTACTCACCGGCGAGGACGCCCCGCCGATCTACGACGAGCGGGCCGATCCGGAGGGGCGCGACGGCGGTTTCGCGTTCACCGAGGACAGCACCTTCGAGCAGGCGCGGCGGATCTGGACCGAGGAGATCGCCGTGGCCGAACGCAACTGCGCGGGCGCCGAGCGGGACGCGCGGATCCCGTGCGCGGCCCTGGGCGGTGCCGTCACGCTGCGCTGGATCTACACGCACATGATCGCGGAGTACGCGCGCCACGACGGGCACGCCGACCTGATCCGCGAACGCATCGACGGCCATACGGGGTTCTGAGGTGAGCTAGGTGCTGATCGACACCATCTTCGGCAACGGACGGTTCCACACCCTCGACCCGGCGCGCCCGCAGGCGAACCGGATCGGCGTGCTGCACGGGCGGATCGCCGGGCTGGACGAGGAACTGGACGGGGTTCGTGCCGAACGGGTGATCGATCTGGCGGGCGCGCCGGTCGTGCCCGGGTTCAACGACGCGCACCAGCACCTGAGCATGCGCGGGCAGCGGCTGCGCCAGCTCGACCTGCGCCCCGTCGCGGTGTCCACAGTGGACGACATCTACGCCGCGGTCGCCGCCCGTGCCGCGCAAACCCCTGCGGGGCAATGGATCCTCGGGTCGGGCTACGACCAGAACAAGACCGGGGCGCATCCGGATCGGTCCCGGCTCGACGCGGTCGCCGGTGGCCACCCGGTGTGGCTCGGGCACTGTTCGGGGCACATGGGAGTGGCGAACTCCACGGCCTTCGCGCGCATGGGGTTCCCGGATCCCGGCACGGTGCCCGATGTGGACGGTGGCTCGGTTTCCCGCGACGCGCAAGGGATCCCGGACGGATTGCTCGCCGAGCGTGCCCAGGAGCTCGTGCACGCGCTGCTGCGTCCGTACGCCTTCGCGGACTTCGTCGAGGCGATCCGGATCGGCAGCGAGGTCGCCGCCGCCGAGGGGATCACCAGCTTCGCCGAACCGGGAATCGGCAGCGGCGGGCTCGCCGGGAACGGGGCGGCCGATCTCGCCGCGTTCACCGAGGCGAGCAGGAGCGGTAAACTGCGCCAGCGCGCCACGCTGATGCCGATCGCCGCGGCACTGCACGAGGCGGGTGCCTTCGAACCGGGCGGTGCTGCGGCGGAACCGTGGTTCGGCCTGGATCTGGGGCTGCGCAGTGGATTCGGTGACGACCGGGTGCGGATCGGGCCGGTCAAGGTGTTCTCCGACGGTTCGCTGATCAGGCGCACCGCTGCGATGTGCGAGCACTACCAAGGAGAACCGGGCAACAGCGGATTTCTGCAGCAGCCCGCGATCGAGCTGCGCGAGCTGATCCTGCGCGCGCACCGCTTCGGCTGGCAGATCGCCACCCACGCGATCGGGGATGCCGCCGTGCAGGAGGTGCTCGATGCCTATGCCGAGGCGCAGCGCACCGTGGCCCGGCCGGACGCGCGCCATCGCATCGAGCACTGCGGGCTGACCTCGCCGGAGCAGGTGGCCCGGATCGCCGAACTCGGTGTGATCCCGGTTCCGCAGGGCCGGTTCATCGGGGAACTCGGCGACGGAATGCTCGAAGCGCTCGGCGTGCGGCGGGCCGGGAGTGCCTACCGGCTGCGGTCCTTCCTCGACGCGGGCAGTGTGCTCCCGGGTAGCTCGGACAGTCCCGTGGTCGCCGCGGCGCCGCTGCTCGGCATCCACGACATGGTCAACCGGCGCACGGACAGCGGGGTGGCCTTCGGCGCGGACGAGGCGATCGAGGTGGCGCAGGCGCTGCGGGCCTACACCCTCGGATCCGCCTATGCCGAGCACACCGAACGGGACAAGGGCAGCCTGGAACGGGGAAAGCTCGCCGATTTCGTGGTGCTGGACGCGGATCCGTTCACCGTAGCGCCCGATCGGCTCTCCGGGATCGGGATCGGGGCGACCGTGATCGGCGGCGAACCGGTCTACGAAAACGGTGCGCTGCATTACCGAATCGGCCGTGGTATTTGAATTGCCCGGTTCGCCGCGCGGTCCTTAGGATCGCCGCCATGTCCCTACGTGAGCGAATGCGGCAGGCCCTTCCCGAGGCGATGCGTGCTCGTGACCGGGTCGCGGTCAGCGTCCTGCGCGCCACGCTCGGCGCGCTGGACAACGCCGAAGCGGTGCCGGTCGCCGAGACCCGGGGAATGGCGCTCGAACAGGCACCGGTCGGGGTCGGCGCGACCGAGGTGGCCCGGCGGGAACTCGACGAGGACCGGATCACCGAGATCGTGCGCGCCGAGGCCGAGGAACGGCTCGCCACCGCGGCCGGCCTGACCGAGGCCACGCAGCAGGAACACGCCGGGCGGCTGCGCGCCGAGGCAGCGGTGCTGCAGCGGCTCCTGGACGAGCCCACATCCGGCCGGACGCGGTAGGATCGGGGCCGGTCGAACAGAAAGGTGCTCTTGTGGAGGGCGGAACCGTGCACGCGGGTCCACTGCGGCGCAGCCCCGTCCAGCAGCGCAGCACCGAACGCGTCGGCCGGATGCTCGACGCCTGCGCCGATCTGCTCGGCGAGGTCGGCTACGAGCAGCTGAGCACCACCGCCATCGCCAAACGGGCCGGGGTCGCGGTCGGTTCGCTGTACCAGTTCTTCCCGGACAAGCGTGCCGTGGTGCAGGCGCTGACCAAACGCAATATGGACTGGTTCGTGACCCGGGCCGCCGAGGCGCTGGACGCGGTCGATCACACCCACTGGTGGGATGTCGTCGGCTCGGTGCTCGACGTGTATCTGCACATGCACCGGGAGGTCCCCGGATTCGCCCGGGTGCACTTCGGGGACGTGGTCGACCTGCAGCTGCTCGACGAGAACCGGGACAACAACGCCGTGCTCGTGGACGCGCTCACCGAACGCATCGCCGAACACGTGGATGTCCCGATCGAGGAACTGCGGCTGACGCTCACCGTGGTCAACGAGGCCGCCGATGCCCTGCTGAAACTGGCTTTCCGCAGGGACCCAGCCGGTGAGGAGCGCATCGTCGCGGAGACCAAGACGCTGGTCAAAGGTTATCTCGCGGGCAAATTCGGCAGTTAGCTGATCAGCTAACCGAAGGCCTTGCCCTCGCCGCGATAGGTCGGCACCACCTGCACCACCCGGTCCCCGCGGATCAGCTGGTATTCGGTGAACCGTTCGGCGAGCTCGCCCGCCTTGGCGTGGCGCAGCCAGACCCGGTCGCCGAGCCGCAACCCGCGCGCGGCCGCCCCGGTCACCGGGGTCTGCACCTCGCCTGCTCCCTCGATCGGGGTCAGCGAAAGGCCCTCGGGCAGCGCGGGGAGTGGAAGCCGGGACGCGCCCGCGGCCCCGGAGGCGTGGTAGCCACCCGCGAACAGAGTGGCGATCCGCCGGTTCGGGCGGCGCACTACGGGCAGCGCGAACAGGGCGGCGTGCCGTGGCCGGAACCGGGAATACCCGTCGAACAGCGCGGGCCCGAGCAGTGCCGATCCCGCGGCGATCTCGGTGACCGCGGGCTCGGCCGCGGTGCTCTCCACGCTGCCGCTGCCGCCGCCGTTGACGAACTCGAGCTCGGTGAGTGCACGCACCGCGCGTACCGCCTCGGCGCGGCGCTCGGCGAGTTCGGCGGCCGAACGGCGCTGCATCCAGGTGATCAGCCCATCGCGGAACCGGGCGCCGATCCGGTCCTGCAGTCCGGCGATCTGTCCCTCGTAGGCCATCAGCCCGACGAGACTGAACCCCTTGCGGGACAACACGTTCTCGGCCAGATCGGCGGCCTGGCGCGGGCGGAAGACCGGTGAGCGGCGGGTACCCACGTGCAGCGCGGACAGTGCGGGCAGCGGGCGCCAGGAGGCGTCCAGTTCCAGGCAGACCCGGATGCGCGGATGATCCCGGCCGAGCGCGGTGTCGATCAGGTCGAGATGCGCGGGCGAATCGATCATGATGGTGATCGAGCCGCGGGCGGGTTCCCGCGCGGCGAGTTCGCGCAGCGCCCCGCGGTCCACGCTCGGATAGGCGACCACGATGTCCTGGCTCGTGCCGAGCTCGGCGTGCCAGAGTGCCTCGCGCAGCGAGTAGCACATGAGCCCGTGGAAACCGGTTCCGGCGAGCACCCGTTCGAGCAGTGCCCGGCACCGCACGGACTTGCTGACCAGGCGCAACGGTTTTCCGTTCGCGCGGCGGACCAGATCGGCGGCATTGGCCTCGAAGGCCGCGAGGTCCACGGCGGCGAAGGGCGGATCGAGCTGCGCGGTCGCCAGGTCCAAGTCGTGAGGGGTCATAGGATCACCGTACGCAAATGGGGCTAGAAATGTGAAATAGTTTCATATACTGTGCGGTGGATGACCCGATGGACCAATTGGGCGGGCACCGTTGCCGTCAGCCCGAAACGGGTGCACACGCCGCGCGACGTCGAGGAGGTCGCCGCCGCGGTGCGCTCCGCCGCGTCCGGAGGTGCCCGGGTGCGCGCCCGCGGCAGCGGACATTCCTTCACCGCGATCGCCGCCACCGAGGAAGACGCGCTCGATCTGGGCGCGCTGACCGGGATCAGTGCCGCGGACCCGGAAACCGGAACCGTCACCGTCCGCGCGGGAACCACGCTGCGCACGCTGAACCGGGAACTCGACGCGCTCGGGCTGGCGATGACCAACCTCGGCGATATCGACGCACAGACCATCGCCGGAGCGATCTCCACCGGAACCCACGGGACCGGGGCGCGGCTCGGCGGGCTGGCCACCCAGGTGACCGGGCTCGAGCTGGTGCTCGCGGACGGATCGCCGGTGCACTGCTCCGCAGCGGAGAACCCGGAACTGTTCGCCGCGGCACGGGTCGGGCTCGGCGCGCTCGGTGTGCTCACCGCGGTGACCCTGCGCTGTGAACCGGCTTTCGTGCTGCACGCGCGGGAACGGCCGGAACCGCTCGAGGAGGTGCTGGACGGGTTCACCGAGTCCGCGCTCGCCGAAGACCACTTCGAGTTCTACTGGTTCCCGTACGGGCGCAATGCCCTTGTCAAGCGCAACAACAGACTGCCGCGGGGCAGCGTTCCCGAACCGTTGGGCAGGATCAGGAGCTTCGTGGATTACGAGGTCACGGAGAACTTCGCGTTCGGCGCGCTGTGCCGGACGGGCCGCGCGATACCGCGGCTGGTCACCCCGCTCGGCCGGTTGTCCTCGGCACTGCTTTCCCCGCGCGAGTACAGCGATTATTCGCACAAGGTCTTCGTGACGAAGCGATCGGTGCGGTTCGTGGAATCGGAGTTCGCGGTGCCGCGCGAATCGGTGACCGAGGTGCTGACCCAACTCCGCGCGCTGGTGCCGAAACTCGAGTCCCCGGTGGCGTTCCCGGTCGAGGTGCGGGTCACCGCGGCCGATGATATCTGGCTTTCCACCGCCTATGGCCGGGATTCGGCGTACATCGCGGTGCACCAGTTCCTCGGCATGTCCTATCGGGAGTACTTCGCCGCGTTCGCCGCGATCGCCGGTTCGGTCGGCGGGCGGCCGCACTGGGGGAAGATGCACGAATTGGACGCCGAACACCTGCGGGCGCGTTATCCGCGATTCGACGATTTCCTCCGGGTACGCAAGGAGGTCGATCCGGAAAAGCGGTTCGGCAATCCGTATCTGGACCGGGTTCTCGGCTGAAAGGGCAGGCACGGCATGCATCGATCCATTCGGGTACTCGTGACCCTGACGGCGGTCACCGCACTCGCGTTCGGCTCGGGTTCCGCGGTCGCCGCGCCGAAGGAATCCGGTGATTACTGCGGCGGGCAGTGCTCGGACATTCTGCCGCCAGGGGAGAACGGGAACGCCACGCTCGCCGACATCCTCGGCAACAAGCTGTTCGGCACCCGGCCCGCGCACACCGATGATCAGCTCGCCGAATACGGCAACCTGGCCAGTGACTATCAGGGCCTGACGAACTCCACCATCGAGAACTACTTCAACGACGCCTCCTTCGGGGTGTCCCAGGACAAGGTGGCGAGCGTGCAGCGGCCGCGTGCGGACGTCACGATCACCAGGGACAAGGCGCGCGGGATCCCGCACATCAAGGGGACCACGCGGGAGGGAACCGAATACGGCGCCGGGTACGCCGCGGGGCAGGACCGGTTGTGGCTGATGGACCTGTTCCGCCATGTCGGGCGCGGTGAGCTGAGCAGCTTCGCCGGTGGGGCGGCCGCGAACCGCCAGCTCGAGCAGACGTTCTGGGCCGCGGCCCCGTACACCGAGAAGGATCTGCAACGCCAGGTCGACACGATCGCGAACAGCGGGCCGGACGGCAAACGGGCGCTCGGGGACATCGACGCCTACCTGGACGGGATCAACGCCTACGCGGCGAAGGCGCACGAACAGCGGAACTTTCCCGGGGAATACGACCTGACCGGGCACATCGACCCGATCACCAATGCCGGGACCATCAAACCGTTCAAGGCGACCGATCTGGTCGCCATCGCCAGCGTGGTCGGCGCACTGTTCGGCAGCGGTGGTGGCGGAGAAGTGACCTCCGCACTGGTGAAGCAGGCCGCCGAGCAGCGCTATGGGCGCGAACGCGGTGCCGCGGTGTGGCGCTCCTTGCGGGAGGAGAACGATCCGGAGGCGAATCTGACCGTCCACGATGGACAGAAGTTCCCGTACAGCGCGAGCCCCGCGAAACCCGAGGGTGTGGCGATGCCCGATCCGGGATCGGTGCGAGCGCAGCAGGAAATCTACGATCCGACCGGCTCGGCGGTGGAGAAACCGGAGGCCGCGGCGCAGCGGGCGAGCACGGACGCGAAAACCCGGGCGAGGACCCGCGGCAACGGAAACCGCAACGCGGCCAAGGGCATCTTCGATCGGGGAGTGCTGCCCGGGAATCTGCTTTCCGCCAAACACGGGATGTCCAATGCGCTCGTGGTGAACGGAAAGCACACCGACGACGGCCACCCGATCGCCGTTTTCGGCCCGCAGACCGGATATTTCGCCCCGCAACTGCTGATGCTGGAAGAACTCGACGGCCCGGGCATTCATTCCCGGGGCGCCGCCTTCGCCGGGGTGAGCTTCTACGTCGAGCTCGGCAGGGGCGAGAATTATTCCTGGAGCGCCACATCCGCGTCCCAAGATGTCACCGACACCTTCGCGCTGCGGTTGTGCGAACCGGACGGTTCCCCGGTGACCAAGGAATCCGATCACTACCTGGACGGTGATCGCTGTGTGCCGATGGAGCGCCTGGAGCGCGCGGATTCCTGGAAGCCCACGATCGCCGATTCCACCCCGGAGGGCTCGTACAAGCTCGTCATGTACCGGACGAAGTACGGTCTGGTCACCCATCGGGCCACGATCGGCGGCAACCCGGTCGCCTATGCCAGCCAGCGGTCGAGCTATAGGCACGAGGCGGACTCGATCATCGGTTTCGGCAAGTTCAACGATCCGGCGCAGATGCGCACGCCACAGGATTTCCAGCGTGCGGCCGCGAAGGTGAACTACACCTTCAACTGGTTCTACGCCAACGATCAGCACACCGCCTACTACAACTCCGGGGACAACCCGGCCCGTCCGTCCACTGTGGACCCGAACCTGCCGATCACGGCGGACAAGCGCTATGAGTGGCGCGGCTGGAATCCGGATACCAACACCTCGCAGACGACCGGTTTCGCCGAGCACCCCCGTTCGATCGACCAGGACTACTACATCTCCTGGAACAACAAGCCCGCCGCCGAGTACACCTCGCCGGGATTCGGGGACGGCAGCGTGTACCGCTCGAACCTGCTCGAGGACCGGGTGCGGGCACTGGTGCGCGGTGGGCGCCCGATCAGCCGTGCGGACCTGGTCAAAGCCATGGCGGATGCCTCGGTGACCGATCTGCGCGGCGAGGATGTGCTGCCGAAGCTGCTGAAGGTGATCGATTCCGCCCCGGTGACCGATCCCGCGCTGCGCGAGGCCGTCGAGAAGCTGCGGCAGTGGCAGCGTGACGGTGCCAAACGGGTGGAGACGAAGAAGGGCAGCCAGGTTTACGCGAACGCCGACGCGATCCGGGTCATGGACGCGTGGTGGCCGCTGCTGACCACGGCGGAGTTCAAGGATGGCATGGGCGCACCGCTGTTCAGCGCGATGACCAGTGCATTGCAGCTCAACGAGTCCCCATCGGGTGGTCAGGCCGGGGAGAAACACGGCTCTGCGGGCGCCAACGAGGATCAGCCGCACAAGGGCTCGGCCTTCCAGTTCGGCTGGTGGTCCTATGTGGACAAGGACCTGCGCGCGGTGCTCGGTGAACCGGTTTCCGGCCCGCTTGACCAGAAGTACTGCGGTTCCGGGGATCTCGGCGGCTGCCGGAAGACGCTGCTGGACACGCTCGCCAAGGCGGTGTCCCAGTCACCGGAGGAGGTCTATCCCGCCGACGAGGACTGCAGGGCCGGGCAGCAGTGGTGCGCCGACTCGATCATCCACCGCCCGATGGGCGGGGTGACCGACGGCAAGATCACCTGGCAGAACCGCCCGACATATCAGCAGGTCGTCCAGTTCACGGGGCACCCGTGAGGCGCGCGGATTTTCCACCGGATTTCCTGTGGGGCGTGTCGACCTCGGCCTTCCAAATCGAGGGTGCGGTGCGCGAGGACGGGCGCGGCCCCTCGGTGTGGGACACCTTCTGCGCCACGCCGGGCAAGATCGCGGACGGGGCGAGCGCGGACATCGCCTGCGATCACTACCACCGTTGGGAGAGCGATCTGGAACTGCTCTCCGGGCTTGGGGCAGGGGCCTACCGGTTCTCGGTGGCCTGGCCGCGGGTGTGCCCGCAGGGTTCCGCGCGGGTCAACGCGGCGGGCCTGGATTTCTACGACCGGCTGGTCGACCGGTTGTGCGCGGCCGGGATCGAACCGGTGTGCACGCTCTACCACTGGGACACACCCCAACCGTTGGAGGACGCGGGCGGTTGGCTGAACCGGGAGACGGCGTACCGGTTCGCGGAGTACGCGGCGGTCGTGGGGGCACGGCTCGCCGATCGGGTCGGCAAGTGGATCCCGCTCAACGAACCGATGGTGGAGACGCTGTACGGGTACGCGACGGGGGAGTACGCACCGGGGAAAACCTTGCTCTTCGGTGCCCTTCCCGCCGCGTGCCACCAGCATCTGGCGCACGGGCTTGCGGTCGGGGCGCTGCGTTCGGCCGGTGCGCGCGCGGTCGGTACGGCGAACAACCATTCGCCGATCTGGGCGCTCGGGGACGGCGCGGCCGATCACGCCGCGGCCGGGGTGCTGGACGCGTTGATCAACCGGTTGTTCTCGGATCCGGTGCTGCTCGGCGGGTATCCGGAGGAACTGCTGCCGTATCTGCCTGAGGGGTGCGCCGAGGATCTGCCGGTGATCGCGGCGCCGCTGGATTTCTACGGGGTCAACTACTACGAACCGCAGGGGGCCGCGGCGCCCGCGGAGGGCAGCCCGCTGCCGTTCGATCTGCCGCCGATCGAGGGGTATCCGCGTACCAACAACGATTCCCCGATCGTCCCGGACGGTTTGCGGGAGTTCCTCGTCGCGCTGCGCGAACGGGTCGGGCCTGTGCTTCCGCCGGTGTACCTCACCGAGAACGGGTGCAGCGGGGTGGACGAGCCCGATGCGGACGGGCGGATCGCGGATGAGCACCGGATCGCGTTCCTCGACGCGCATCTGGGCGCGCTGCGCGAGGCGATGGACGCCGGCGTGGATGTGCGCGGCTATCTCGTCTGGTCGCTGCTGGACAATTTCGAGTGGTCCAAGGGGTACGCGCCCCGGTTCGGCCTCGTGCACGTGGACTACGCGAGCCAGCGGCGCACGCCGAAGGACTCCTATCACTGGTTGCGGGGTTTTCTCGGCGGCCGGGAATGAACGCGGCGACGAACGGCACCGGGACCGAGCGGTTACCGGCCGCGCTGGCCGAACCGGTCCGCGAGGTGCGCGCGGGCTGGATCGGTCTGCTGTTCCTGGCGAACCTCGGTCTGTGGCTGGCCTTCTATGCGCCGATCCAGGTGCTGCTGCCCGAGCAGTCGGCCGCACTCGACCCGAGTGGCAAGGCGCTCACCCTTTCCCTGGTGATGGGGATCGGTGCGGCCGTGGCGCTGGTGGCGAACCCGCTGATCGGCACGCTCTCCGATCGCACCACGGCGCGCTGGGGGCGGCGGCATCCGTGGACGCTCGCCGGTGCGCTGTTCGGCGCCGCCGGTCTCGGCGTGCTGGCGATCGCGCCGAACACCGTGGTGATGATCCTGGGCTGGTGCCTGGTCCAGGCTGGGCTGAACGGCATGCTCGCCACGCTCACCGCTGCGCTCGCTGACCGGGTTCCCCGCGAGCAGCGCGGCAGACTGGGCGGGCTGACCGGGATCAGTCAGATGCTCGGCACCGTGATCGGCGCGCTCGTGGTCACCGTGCTCGTCACCGGATTGGCACCCGGTTATGCGGCCTGCGCGTTGCTCGTGGTCGTCGGGGCGTGCGCGTTCACCCTGTGCACACCGGACGATCAGCTGCCGAAACGCTTCCGGCCCGGTCAGTCGTTGTTCGCCACGCTGCGCGGGATGTGGATTTCCCCGCGTGCGCACCCGGATTTCGGCTGGGGCTGGGTGATGCATTTCCTGATCAACCTCGGCAATGCGATCGGCACCCTGTACCTGCTGTATTTCCTCTCCGATGCCGTGCACTACCGGGATCCGCAGACCGGCCTGCTGATCCTCATGGCGCTCTACGGCGCCGCGCTGGCGATCGGCGCGGTGGTGTGCGGAATGGCTTCGGATCGCAGCGGCCGGCGCAAACCGTTCGTGCTCGGTTCCGCCGTGGTCATGGCGATCGCCGCGATCCTGCTCGTGTGTTCGCCCAGCTGGACCGCTTCGCTGGCCGCCGCCCCGCTGCTCGGCGTCGGTTTCGGCACCTACTGGGCGGCGGCTCCCGCCGTGCTCACCCAGATCCTGCCCGCCGCCTCGGATCGTGCCAAGGACCTCGGCCTGATCAACATCGCCAACTCTCTTCCCCAGGTGGTCGCCCCGGTGATCGCCGCGGCCGTGCTCGGCACCGTGCACAGCTATCCGGTGCTGTTCGCGCTGTCCGCGCTGGTCACCCTCGCGGGCGGGGCCGTGGTTCTCGCTGTTCGCGCGGTGCGCTGACCCCGGGTACGCTGCTGCTCCGGCGGGAGGAACGCGATGGGCGAGGATGAGCGGCAGATCCGGGAACTGATCCGGCACTGGGTCATCGCGGTGCACGGTGGTGATCTGGAGACCGTGCTCGCCGGGCACGCCGAGGACATCGTCATGTTCGATGTGCCACCGCCCTACGACGGGGTGCGCGGAATCGAGGCGTACCAACGGACCTGGCCGCCGTTCTTCGATTGGCAGGCGAGCGGCGCGAAGTTCGAGCTCGTCACGCTGGAGGTCACCGCGGGCTCCGAGGTCGCCTTCGCGCACGCCCTATTGCGTTGCGGCACGCCGGATGAGCTCGCCGCGAATCCGGACAACCGCTTGCGGCTCACTTTCGGCCTGCGCAAGGAGAGTGGGCGCTGGTTCATCGCGCACGAGCACCACTCGTTCCCGTACGAATGAATGGCCGGTATTCGGGTGGGGTGAATTCGGGTTTTCCGTGGTTTATGCGGACTTTCCAGTTGGTGTGGTGGATGAGGGTGTGGTGGTGGGAGCACAGGAGCACCATGTTGTCTTCGGTGGTGAGTCCGCCGTTGGCGTGGTGTTGGATGTGGTGGGCTTGGGTGANGGCGGGCTGGTGATCGCAGTCGGGGTGGGCGCAGCCGCGGTCGCGGGCGATGAGGCGGTGGCGGAGTTTTGGTGGTGCGGTGCGTTCGCGGCATCCCATGTCGAGTACTTCGCCGTTCGAGCCGATCATGGTGGGGATGATTCCGGCGTCGCAGGCGATTCTGCGTAATTGGGTGGCGGGGATGGTGGTGGCGTCCATGGTGGTGGCCTGGCCGGTTCCTTCGCGCGGGCTCTGTTCGCTGATGGTGACCATGATGGTGAAGGGTTCGCCGCCTGATTCGGGGAGATTTTCGGGGTTCGCGGCAAGTTGAATCACGTCGGCTAATGCATCGGCGTCGCGTTCGGCCAGGGTGCGTATATCGGGTGCGTCACCGTTGGTTTCGGTGCTGCGGGGTTTGCCGAGTGCGTCGAGGACACTGCGGAGTTCGAGTCTGGTTTCGTAGTCCAGGGTTCCGCGGATGCTCCATTCGTTGTGCTGTTGCTCCAACCAGACACGCCGATTCGGACGCAGGAGTTCGCGGTCGGTGGGTTCTTGGCCGTCCGGATCGAGGCGCGCGTGCAGCTCCCGGATCGGGCGGACGAGTCCGCGTGGTCCGACCTCACCGGCGATCTCGGCGAGTGCTTTTTCCGCGATCGGCCACGCGTCCCCGATCAATACCTCCGCGGGCAGCTCGGCGGCGAATTGACGAATCCGGTCCACGTGCTCGATACCGACCTCGCCGCGCAGATAGGATTCCGCGGTGTTCGGTAAATCCGGGGACAGTGGTTCCCCGCTGATGCCGAGTGCGCCGAACATGACTCGCGCTCGTTCGGCCGTTCGGCGTGCTTCGGCACGACTGATGCGCAGGACGTCCTGCGTCAGAGTCGCCGCCGAACCGCAATAGCCGAACTCGACCGGCGCACCTTCCTTGTCAAGCTCGGCAAGCTGATGCAGCAATTCCGCCTCAGCACGACGCACCACGGCGGCCTGTTCGATGAACCGGTCCAGCCGCTCCCGACTCGACAATATCGTTTCCATTTCCCCAGTGTTCATACATCTATAATACCAACCGCCGACGCGGATTCCCGCCATTCCATAGAGAATCGCCCGAACGGAGTAGCGCCCCTAAAGGTTCCTGACAGTTTGAGTGGCGTCTGAGCCGGCGCGAGCAGATGATGCTGCATCCGGTGCGGAGGCGACGTAACCAGTGCAGGAGTCCGAAGCATCCTTCACGACCACCGATGGATGCCTAGTCCGGAGCCCTGGTCGTAGGCACGGTCGGCATGGTTCCGCTCGGGTCGCTGGCAAGGCCGTCCATGTCGGCCGCGAATGGGTGCAACGGCATCGATCAGCGGCATTCAACCGCGCCAGAAGCACCTCGTGCAGGCGTGGCCACACACCAGCGTCGGTCCAGTCCCGCAGGTGTCGCCAACAGGTCATCACTGATCCGTACCTCAGCCCCTGCGGCAGGAACTCCTACGGTGTACCCGTGTACAGCACGTCAAGTCGCCGACGATCGGGTGACGGAAACGCCGTTCAACCATAGGCAACAAAACCCAAGGCCTGTCCCGTCATGAACAGCTGCCGTCACTGTGTTTGCGGCAAAACATGATGACCTCGCGGTTGCCCCTGATAGCCGCCGTCGGCCAGGACCTGTGCGCCCGTGCAGTGCTGGTCGACACCCGCTTCGATGTAGGCCCGGCAGTCGTTTCGGTTGCCCGGCAAAGGGTTTCCGGTCACGACCGCCGGTGAAGCGCAAACGCAACCTGGACACGGTGCTGATCGTGGACGGCACGTGGTGCCCATCCACCGCCACCAGTAGCACCCGGTCGTCCAGCGACAGGCCCGACCGGCACCGGTCTGCTCGGTACCACGACCTCGCACGATGTCGACCGAACTCGCCGAACCACCGCGCCGCCCGACCAGGGAACGGAGGTAGCCACGCCTACTGGCCGACCCCGATCACCCGCGCCGACCTATGATCCATTACCGCACCGGAACCATGACTGCGGGACAACCTCAGCTCGCGAGATGAGCCCGGTCCTGGGCCACCGCTCCCGGCTGGGCCTCGATGAGGCTGCCGACGCCGATCGCGTAGTAAACACCGTGCCACCACTGTTCCATGATGAGCGCGGCCAAGGCTTTTCCGACCGCGCGGCTGAACTCGTTTCCGTGCAGGGTGCGAATCATCGTGGTACCGGCCGCGCAGTAGTTCTCGTCCATGGACCGGAGAAATTCCGCGGGAGCGATCTTCCCTTCACGTAACAGTATCGGCAGGACAAGGGCGTTGTCGACCAGATTCATCGGCAGGACACCGTCCCGCACCGCGTTCACGATGGAGTCGTGCAGCACCAGGCTGCCGTCGTGCACCCGGCCCTGTACGCGCACGGAGAAGGCCAGGTTGGTCCGGGGAATGCGCAGCCGTTCGGCGTTCTCCGGTTCACGGGGCCGGAAATCCTCGGTGTAGCTGTCGGCGAGCTGGCAGCTCCGGTACAGGTCTCGCCGGGTCGCTTCGGCGCACACATCGGCGGCGATGGAGAAGTACCGCCACATATCGTGCCGGTGATTGGCGATTCCCCACATGCCTACTCCGGTGCACAGTATGGCCGCCGCATAGCGTTCCGGTTTGACCTCGCCCTCGGTGTTCCACTGTGCGTTGAGCAGCCACACGGTTCGTTCGTAGCACCGAACGAGATCCTGGCCGGCAATGGAGCCTCCGGTCATGGTCAGCACGCTCTGACCGTATTCGGAGTTCCGCAGATCCGGACCGAGATCCATCCAGTCGTGCGCCAGACCGGTCAACGCCATGTCGTCGAGTCCGGGAACACCTTCGGTGTAGGAGAGATACTGCCCCCAGATTCCGCTGTCCGCCGCTTTGAAATCACGCCATACGTCCCGGTTCGGGAAGACCCACACGGTCTGCCCGTCGGTCGGCGTGGTGGAGAATCGCGCCTCGGTCTTTCGCTTTGCTTCGAAAAAAGCCATATCGCAGGACATGTGCAGCCTGCGTGCCCGCAGTTCCTCGGGGATCTCCGGAAGATCGAGTGCCGCGCACAGGTCGCGCAGAAACCTGTTTTCCCGGCCACCGAGGATATCGATGTTGTACTCGACATAGAACATGACGTCGAGGAGGGTGATGTAGTCCTGTTCCCAGCCGGGATACCACTGGGTGAGCAGTCCGAGGCCGTGGGTTCCCAGGGTGATGTTCGGTAGCGCGTTCACTCCGTTGAGGCCGTATTTCCCCGCTGTTTCCCGCCACTCGGTCCGGGTGCACGGTGCGAGAAGGGACTTGGTGGTCCGGCCGTTGTTGGCGCCGGAGCGGGCCAGCCGGAATATTTCGCCCGCGCGGTCATCGGCCACCGTCACCCGGATCGGCCGGGCCACCGCGCTGGACTTCCAGCCGGGATCGGCGACCAGCTCGGGATTCTGCCTGGCGTGACAGACGGCGTACACCGCGGCGATCCCGTTCTCGGTGCATTCGCTGCATGCGCGGGTCCATGCGGAGAAGCGATCTCCGCGCAGCCGGGGATCCTCGCGTGCGGCGCGCCGTGCGACCTCCGGATCGTAGCTCCAGAATCCTGGTGCCGCCGGAAGTTCGGTGGACCGTAGCCGGGCGAGGTGTTCGGCAAGCGGGGATCCGTCGGCCTGCTTGCGAAGCTGTAGAACCCCGAGACCGCCGAGGCCCGGCGCCGCTGTCCCGGAGTCCGACCATTCGTGCACCCCGGCATCGTCGTGAATGCGGGCCAGAAGTTCAGGCGTGGAACCGTTTCGTTCGCTGCCCACGGACATGGCGAGTGCTCCCTCCGGCGCTCGGAACGCCACCGACAAGGCGAGCCACCATTAGGGCGCGCCCGTCGAGCGAAGGTCAATGCCGTGTTCCGTGCGACGGAACCGTGTTCGAAGGTGTGCCGGGGCCCTGTTCGCCAAGGGATTCGATGAGCCCACCGGATTCCTTCCGCGGTGCGCAGAACACCAGGGCGCCCGCGCTGATCAGCCAGCACAGTCCGATGTAGACGAACACGCTCTGGTAGCCGGCGAACCCGTACACGGCCGCGATCACCATCGGGTCGAACACATTGGACAGTCGCCCGAGCCCGTACACCAGCCCGTTTCCGGTGTTGCGCAGCGCGGTCGGGAACAGCTCGGGGCTGTAGGTGTACATCTGCGCCCCGAAGGCCATCAGCAGCGCGGCCATGCAGAAACCGAACACGACCACGAGTACCGGGTTGAACGAGAGCCCGTACACCAGCCCACAGACCGCGGCGAGCACGCACACGAGCGCGATCCCGCGCCTGCGCCCGAGCCAGGCGGAGACGGGCCAGGCGAGCAGGGCGCCGGGGGCGGCGCCGAGCGTGATCAGGGTGGTGTAGCCGAGACTGTCCACGACCGAGATGCCCTGATCGGCGAGCAGGGTCGGCACCCAGGTGAGGAAACCGTAGTAGCCGAGGGTGGTGAAGATCCACACGACCGCGAGCACCAGGGTGGACCGGCGCAGTCCCGGGGAGAACAGGGCCCGGTACGGCCTGCTGATGCGCTCGCCCGCCACACTGCTCGCGGGAACCGGGACCGGTTCGGGAAGCGGATGCCCGGAGGCCGCGACCCTGCGCTCGATCGCGGTCAGGGCCCGCACGGCCTGCTCGGCGCGGCCGGTGCTGTAGAGCCAGCGCGGTGATTCCGGCAGCCGGGCGACGAGCGGGAGCGCCAGCGCGCCGACGGCACCGATGCAGAACACCAGGCGCCAGCCGTGTTCGCCGAGCGGAACCACCAGTTTCGCGGCGAACGCCATCGCGGGAATGCCGAGATGGCCGATGAAACTCACGATCGCCTGCGCCTTGCCGCGCCGGACGGGTGGCATCAGCTCGGCGAGATAGGTGTTCGCGCACACGGTCATCGCGGCCAGCCCGATCCCGGTGGCGAACCGGGCGGCCAGTAGGGCACCCGTGGACCAGGCGAGCGCGTTCAGCAGGGAGAACACGGTGAACACCGCGGTGGCCACGATCAGTCCCCTGCGCCGTCCCACCCGGTCGGCGAACCGCCCGGCACCGACAGCCCCGCAGAACATGCCGAGGAAGGTGGCCGAGGTGACCAGCGCGATCGAGCCGATACCGAGGCCGAGGTGTTCGCGCAGCGCGGGCGCGGCGTAGGAGAACGCGTTGCTGTCCGCGAACTCGAAAAAATAGATGAACGCGAGGCTGAGCACCACGCCCCGGTGGAACCGGGAACTGGGCAGGCGGTCGATCCGGGCCGCGATCGTCTCCATCGTCATTGGTGGAACAATCCTTATCTCATGCGGAAACGGTCAGTGCCGGTTCCGGGACGAACAATTGTGCCTCGCAGATGATCCGCGCCGCACGGCGGATGGTGACCGTGTGGGGGAGACCGTCGGCGAACTCCGAACAGTGCGCGGTGAGTACCCCGCCCGCGGTGCCGATCCGCAGCGTGGCCGAACCGGGAGCGGCCGAACACGCCTGCACGACGGAGCCGCCCAGCAGGTTCGCCGTCGCAATGCCGACCGCGGAGGTCAGACCGATCACCGGATGCGGATCCCGCATCGAGAGCATGCGCGCCGACACGTCGTAGTCCCGCGCGCCGATCCACTGCCCGGTGCTGCTCGGATAGTCGACGGGAACGCCGATATAGCCGACCTTCGGGGCCGCGTCACCAGGTTCGACGATACCGAACCGGGGCGCCGCGGCCTGCCGGATTCCACACAGCCACGGCACATCCGCGTGCAGCTCGGCCGGTGTCTCGGCCCCGGTCCGCCCCACGCGCTCCGCGTCGACGAGCACCATCGGCGCACCCGCCTCGAGCATGCTCACCACGGCATCCCCCAGCCGTTCACGCGGGAGCGGCGGCGGCGCGCTCATGGGATTGAGGAAACTCAGCCCGATCCGCACTCCGCGTGCCCGGGTCCCCGGCACCGTCTGCTCGCCGAACTCGTGCACCACCCCGCCTTCGGTGTCCACCTCGGCGCGCAGCACCGCGCCGGTATTGGTGTTGCGCAGCACCACCCTGGTGCGATCCCCGGTGACCGGAACGAGGCCCTTGCGCACCGACCACAGCGCGATCGCGGTCGCGCAATTGCCACAGTTGCTGCCCCACTCCACCCGGCTGGAGCCGATTCCGACCTGACCGAACAGGTAGTCCACATCGATACCCGGCTGTTCGGAGGGACCGATCACAGCCGCTTTCGAGGTGGTCGGGGTCGCCCCGCCGACACCGTCGAGCTGGCCTGGATCGGCGGCACCGTAAGCGTCGACGAGCAGCCGCTCGATACCGTCCAGGGTGGCCGGAACATCGCGGTGGTCGAACAGCCAGCACTTGCTCGTGCCACCACGGACGAGGCTCGCGGAAACGTGCATGCGCCGACCATGCCTGCGGCCCTGGATTTAGCACAATAGCGAATCTCTTAGGTCGAGTTAAGCTCAGCTAAACTCGATGCATGGTGGATGCCCGCAGGTTGTTGTTGCTGACCGCGATCGCCGAGCACGGTTCGCTCACCGCGGCCGCCGAAACGCTCGGTATGACAGCTTCTGCCGCTTCGCAGCAGATGACTCGGCTGGAGCAGGAGGTGGGGCAGCCACTACTGCATCGCCTGCCCCGCGGGGTGCGGCCGACCGCGGCGGGCACGGCGCTGGCCGAGCGGGGGCGCACGATCCGGCGCGAACTGCGGGCCGCGCGGGCCGACCTCGACTCGTTCGCCCGGCTGGAACGGGGCACCCTGCGGCTCGGCTCCTTTCCGACAGCGAGCGCCTCGCTGCTCCCGCTCGCGCTCACCAGGTTCGCCCGCAAGCACCCCGGCACCCGGACCGGGGTGTACTCCGCGCTGCTCGCCGAACTCATCGATTCACTGCACACCGGGGAGACCGAGCTCGCGATGCTGTGGGACTACGAATGGAACCGGATCACCGATCCCGCGCTGCGGCTGACTCGGCTGCTCGACGATCCCAGCATGCTCGTGCTGCCCGCCGATTCCGAACTGCTGGAACGGCGGCTGCGCCTCGCGGACCTCGCCGGGCAGCAGTGGATCATTCGCGCGGACAACCATCCGGTCGCCGAGGTGCTGCGCCGCAGTTGCCGACTGGCCGGTTTCGAACCCGAGATCTCCTACGAATCGCATGACTACCAGGAGGCGCAGGCCATGGTCGCCGCCGGACTGGGGATCGCGATCGCGCCCCGGCTGGCGCTCGCGAACCGGCGAAGCGATGTGCGGCTGACCGGTTTCCCGGCCGGGGTGCCCGCGCCGACCCGGCGGATCCTGTTGGCACACATGGACAATCGGGCACCGACCCCGGCGGCGCTTGCCATGACCGAGATCCTGATTTCGGTCGCGGCGAAGTTCGCCGGTCCCGCCCCGCGGCGGGGCAGCCTCGGCGCGGTCACCAGGGAACGGGGCCGCTGACCGAGTGAATGGTGCCATTCGCCTGCTTTCCGGTCTTGTCGGACCGCTGCCCGGTTTGGTCTATTGGCAGTAGCGCGGGCATCCGCTCGCCGAGGACTGGGAGGTCGCCGGGCATGACGGACACGGTGATGCGGCGCAAGCGGGTGCTTGCGGCCTCGGTCGGCAACTTCATCGATTTCTTCGAATTCGGCCTGTACGGCATCTTCACCACCGCGATCGCGCTGAATTTCTTCCCGGTGGAAGGCAAGGCATCCCTGCTGCTGACCTTCGCCGGTTTCGCGGTCTCGTTCGTGTTCCGCCCGCTCGGCGCGGTGGTGTTCGGGCATTTCGGAGACCGCCTCGGCAGGCGGGGCGCGCTCGCGGTGACGATCGTGGGGATCTCGGTGGCCACCTTCGTGATCGGGGTGCTTCCCGCGACGGGCTCGATCGGGATCGCCGCTCCGGTGGTGCTGGTGATCGCGCGGGTGGTCCAGGGATTCTGTACCGGCGGCGAGTTCGGCGGGGCCACCACGGTCATGATCGAGGGGGCGCCGGACGGCAGGCGCGCGTTCTACGGCAGCTGGCAGAACGCGACCCAGCTGTTCGCCACGGTGGCCTCGACCGGGATCGGCATGATCCTCGCGGTCAGTATGCCCACCACCGCACTGAACGACTGGGGCTGGCGTATTCCCTTCCTGCTCACCCTTCCGCTCGGTCTGGTCGGTCTCTACCTGCGGTTGCGGCTGAGCGAAGCGGAGGAGTTCACCCGGGCGGCGGAGCATCCGGAACGGGCACCGCTGGGCGTCGTGCTGCGGCAGCACTGGCGCTCGGTGCTCAAGATCATCGCGATGATCGTGGTCGGCACCTCGGTCACCTATCTGCAGGCCGGTTTCTTCCCCGCCTATCTCGTGCGCGAGGCCGGGGTCCCGCAATCGCTGGTGTACGCCGGGATGCTGGTGGGTTCCCTGGTCGGCGCGATCGGCATCCTGGTGTGTGGGCGGCTCGCCGACCGGATCGGCAGGCAGAAACCGTTCCTGGTGGCCGGCCCGATCGCTCAGGGCGCGCTGGCGATCCCGGTGTATCTGCTCGCGGTACGGGGTGATCCGGTGAGCGTGATCTGCGGCTATCTGCTGCTCAACCTCGGGCTGTCCATCAACTGCGGGGTGATCTCTTGCGCGATCGCCGAGTCGTTCCCCGCGCGGGTGCGCTACACCGGCATCTCGCTGGGCTACACCGTGGCCGTCTCGGTCTTCGGCGGCGCCACCCCGCTGATCCTCACCGGACTGGTCGCGGCGAGCGGGACCCCGATGGCGATCCCGGTCTATGTCCTCGCCGCCTCGGTGGTGTCCCTGCTCGGTGCACTGAGCTACCCCGAGACCGGGTGGCGAAACCGCCGCTCCGCGCAACGTGACTCGACGGTGGAGGCAGCCATGTGAGATGCGTTCGCCGTCCGCTCCTTGGCCACCATGGGGGACGGAACTCCGTAACAACCGGATCCGTTTGTGCTGCTCAGATCGGCATTTGCCAGTTGTCATTTGTCTAGCGCCTTCAGGGGCTTACCGGGAACGCGCGCAATGTGCACACTGAGTCAGGCCAGCTTTCGGCGCGGCGGTGACCCCGTCGCCGAAGATGAAGGGGCTCGGTGATGAGCGAGCGGGAGTCGTTTGGGGTGGTGCTGCGCAGGGCGCGGGAGCGGGCCGGGATGACTCAGGGTGCGCTCGCCGGGCTCGTGGGCAAGAGCGTCGGCCAGATATCCCGCCTGGAATCGGGGGAGCGCAACCCGCACTTCGAACTGGTGCGCGCCTGCGAGGCGGCGCTGGGCTGCGCGGGAGAACTGCTGCCCGCCTTCGAGGCGAGCCGAAGAGCGGACGGTCCGCCCGGGGCGTGGACCCGGCGCCGGGTGTTGTGCGCCTCGGCGGGAGCGGCACTGTCCTCGCTGCTTCCGCTCGGGCTTCCGGCGCGGGCCGGTACCGCCGACGAGGGAGTGCTCGCCGGTCTGCGGGAGTGCTTCCTGCACGCGCGGCAGATGGGGCAGCGCGGGGACGCGAACATGGCGCTCGCCCTGCTCCCCGGGGTGTGTGCCGGTGCCCAGCAGCAGGCACTCGGCACCGGGGACGAGGCCGCCCGCAGGTCCGCCCTGCGGCTCGGGGCGCGCAGTGCGGAGTACGCGGCCTGGATGCAGCAGGAGGCCGGGGACGCCGGGATGGCCGAGCGGTGGATCACGCTCGCCGAGCAGATGGCCAAGGAATCCGGGTACACCGAGCTGCTGCCGAATCTCGTACTCCGCAGGGCGCTGATCGCCTACTACGCGGGCTGGGCGCGGCGCACGATCGAGCTGACCGAGGCACTGGTCGGCGATCAGCGGATCGATCCCCGGGTGCGCTGCCGGGCGGCGCAGCGCCAGGCGCAGGGATACGCGCTCGCCTTCGACGAGGTGAACAGCAGGCGCAGCGTGGATCGCGCACGTTCGCTCGCGGTCGCCGAGGAACCCGATGCGATGGCGCTCGGTTCGATCCACGTCCCGGACCAGGTGAGCATGACCGAGGGGTGGTGCGCCACCGAGCTCGGTGAGCACGAGAAGGCGATTTGCGTGCTGGACAAGGAAATCGACCGGCTCGCCCCGGACGCGCGGCGGGCACGTGCGAGATTCGGCATCCGCGCGGTGCTCTCCTGTGTCGGCGCCGAGGACCTGCGGGGTGCGCATCTCAGACTCGGGCGCTTCGCGGAGGACGTCCAGGCCGTCGGTTCGGCGACCGTGGCCCTGGATGTCCGCCAGTGTTCCCGGATCCTGCGCCGTTACCGCGGTGCAGGGCAGGCGGTGGAGCTCGCCGAACGGCTTGAGCGACTGGCGAGCTGACCGGGCAGTTCATGGGTGTCGGAATGAATCGTTTGGGAGGACCACTGTGTCCTGGAGTGTGTTCGTCAACTATCGCACGGGAGACGAGGCAGGGCTCGCCGCGATGATCGAGCGGGACCTCGCCGGGCGGTTCGGGCACGCCGAGGTGTTCCGTGCCAGCAAATCCATCGAACCGGGCGAGGATTTTTCCGAGGGGCTGGTGCGCGGGGTACGCGGCGCACGGGTGCTGCTCGCGGTGATCGGGGCCCGCTGGTTCGCCCGCAGCGAGAACGGGTGCAGGCTCGTGGACGATCCCGCGGACTGGCCGCGCAGGGAGATCCAGGAAGCGCTCGCGCTCGGGATCGCGGTCGTCCCGGTGCTCGTGGACAACGCGCCGCGGCTGGAGACCGCGCAGCTGCCCGGCCCGCTGGGCGGACTGGCCCGTTGCCAGTACGTGCGGATCCACCATCGCACCATCGATGCCGATCTGGAACGCCTGGCCGCCGCGGTGCGCCGGTTCGTGCCCCAGACGGCGGACGAATCCGAGGAACAGGTGCGGTTCGGCGGAATCGGCCACATCGCGGGCAATGTCGGCACGATCGTGTTCGGCTCGGGCGCGGTGATCAATGCCGCCCCCTGCCCGGAGCGCCACTCCCGGCGGGACGGGCTGCTCGGCGTGGACGGTTGCCCATGACCCGAGGGCACGGCGGGCTCGGCAGTGTGACCGGGGATGTGCGGCTGCTGGTCAACGACACCGGCGGGGATGTGCACACCGGGAGCGGGCACCAGTTCCACGGCACCATCCGGGACAGCACGATCCTGCTCATCGGCACGGGACAGCACAGTGGCGGGGAACAGCACGGCAGCTCGGAACGGCACGGCGGTACCGGACGACCGGGCGCGGCGGCACCCCCGGTGAGCGCGCCGCACCTGGCCTGGCTGCGCCGGAGGTTCGTGCCGCCGGAAGGGTACGCCGGGGCCGCCGCCGCGCTGCGCGGACACGGCGCGGTGCTGCTCAGCGGGCCGCGCGGGGCCGGACGGCGCAGCGCGGCGCTGATGCTGCTGCACGATGTGCCCGCCGGGCTCGCGGCGGTACGCGAACCGTTCGCCGGGGAACTCGCCGCCGACGGCGGTATCGCGGAAGGCGACCGGCTACTGCTCGACCTGCGTTCCCTCGAGGCCCGCGAGGTGCGCGAACTGCGCCGCAGCCTGGCCGGGTTGTGCTGGCTGGCCCGGGAACGCTCGGGTGCGCTGGTGATACTGCTGCGCACCGGGCACGAGCCCTATCTCGCCGAGGAACTGCGCGCCCAGCTGGTGCGGCTGGACCGGCCGGATCCGGCGACCGTGCTGCTGCGGCATCTGCGTGCTGAAGGGGTTCGCTGCGGGCACGGCACCCTTCCCGAGCGCAGCCTGCGCATCCCGTTCACCGCCTACACCATGCGCCAGCTCGCCCATCTCGCCGGGAGCACCGCGCGCTCGCCGGACACCGGGATCGAGCGGCGGATCGAGGCGGGGCTGCGCGCACTGACCCTGCCCGCGATCGAGGTGGCCGATCAGGTTCGCGGACTGCGCGAGGAGCGGGACCGCGCGCTGCTGTTCGCCGCCGCCATGCTGCCCGGCGGGCACGCGGAACTGATCGAGGACGCCGCGGAGGCGCTCGCGCTGCGGCTGGGCGCGGCCGAGGAGGCTCCACTGCTGCGCGGCCCCGACCTGCTGCAGCGGTTCACCGCGATCGGGGCCGAACTCGATGAACGCCGGCAGGTCCGGTTCCCCAACGAGGGTTACGCCGAACTGGTCGCCGCGCATTTCTGGGCGAACTATCCGCGGTTGCGCTCGCAGTTCACCGCGTGGCTCACCACCATGCTCAGCCATCCGCGCCTGGACCGGGCCGGGCGCACCGTGCTGCTGCACGGTTATCTCCGCCATGCCGGGGCCAGCATGCGCACCGAGGACCTGCTCGCCACCGTGCGCGGTTGGCGGACCGGGCCGAACGCGGTGGACGGGCGGCTGCGTGAGGCCGCGTGCACGGTGCTCGCCGGGCTGTGGCGCACCGGGGAGCACGCGCTCGGCACCTACGCCCAGACACTCGAATGGGCCAGTAGCCCGGGAACCGGTGCCGCACTCGCCGCAACCGTGCTCGATCTCTGCGTGGAAACCCTCGCGTACACGAGTCCCGTCGAGGCCCTGATCCGACTCGAACACCTCACCAGGAACGCCGAGTCCCGCCTCGCCGAAACCGCCGTCACCGCGCTGCTCGATCTGGCCACCGCGCCGGGAAATTACCGCAGGCTGCTCGAACTCCTGCGCACCCGCGGACAGCAACGCGCGCCGGCCGCTGCCGAGATCCGGCTCTGGAGAGGGCTGCTCGACCCCGGGTACCGCCCATGGCCGGAAAACCTTCCCGGAGCAATCCCCGGGCAGGGCACCGGCCTCGATTCGACTGTCCATAAAGGACTCGACTGGCTCGCCGCCATGCTAACCGAGATCACGAATCCCCTGGAATGATGAGCCTCAATCGCCTCGGCAGACCGCATTCACTCATCCCCGTCGCCGGGCTCGCCATCGCGGGTGCGGTCTGGCTGCGCAGCCGGGGCAGGTCGCGCGGTGGGCAGCGCGGCGATATCGATTGCCCGGTGTGCGAGCCCGCCGTGCACGAAGCCCTGCAGCACGCGCGTGGCCTGCTCCGCCAGGTGCGGCCGCAGCAGCGTGCGCTGACCGCGTGGCGGCTGGCGAACGTCCTCGAAGCGGCCGGCCTTCCCCATGTCGCGCAGCATCTGCGCGCCGACGACACCGGAGAGTCCGAGTGAACCCGGAACGGTCAACTCGTCGGCCGGGTGACGGTGAGGAAGAACGAGAGGTGCTTGCGCATCGCGAGATGGGCCCTCTCGGTATCGCCGCCGATCCGCAGCAGCCGGGTACGCAACCACCACAGCGGTGCGAAAAGCTCCCAGCCGAGTTGTTCGGGGGACAGATCGCCGCGCAGCAGCCCGCGGCCCTGCCAGACATCGAAAAGCTGTCCGGTGACCCATTTCGCCTCGTCCAGGCTGAGAATGTCCTCGTCCTTCGCGGGTGCCATTCCGGTGATGGTGACGAACCGGCGCGCCCGGTGGCTCGACCAGTCGGCCACCATCCGGTCGATGAGCTCGGGAAGCACCTCGTACGGAGTGCGCCGGCCGAGCGCGGCCGGGTCGATCCTCAGTACCTCGGCCGAGATCGGCCCGTACCGTTCGAACAGTTCCCGGTAGATCGCCCTGGTGCTCGGAAAACAGGCGCGCAGGGCTTCTTCCTCGAGCCCGGTGCGTTCCGCGATCATCGGCATCGAGGTGGTGGCGAAACCGTTGGTGGCGAACAAATCCAGGGCGGCATCCAGGATGAGCGCGGTACGCTGCCGCGCACCCGCCGGCGGAATGTCCGTCATGGACTCCATGTGTAACACGCGAGTGGTCAGTCGGAAATCCCCCTCGGCGAACAGAGCCGCGAGGGTACATCATATGAGATCGGAGGTCGCCGAGATCATCGAGGACATTGTGGACAGTGGGCCGGATACGGCCGACGGGGACATTCCCACCGAATCGGTCCACGCGAAGGAGCTGGTCACCGGCGATATCGTGGTTTTCGGCCGTGCGGGTGAAAAGCGCAAATGGCTGATGATCGTGGCCGCGAAACCCGCCGGTGCCGGGATCGTGGAGCTGACCTGGCCGGAGGGAGAACCGATGCAGCTGTTCTGGGCGGCGGGGGAACGCGTCCGCAGAGTCCGCCGTCTCGCGGACGAGCCGATTCCCGGCGGTGCCCTCAGTTCCTTTTCCCGTGGAAGACGAATATTTTCTCGTTCCGCCCCGTGGCATTGACCGGACCCGAGCGCAAGCTATGCTGGCTTTCCTTGCAGGGCAGGAACTTCAGGCATTCGGGAGGGTTCGGTGAGCCGGTTCGACACCGCGACCGCACAGCCGCGGGCAGACGGCCCGGTTCTGTTCATCGCGCGGGCCATCGGGGAGATTCTCGCCCCGTGGGTGGTGCTGGTGCTGTTCGCGTTCGCGATCGGCCTGGGCGCCACGGACTACCGGATCGGCCCGGCCCTGCTCTGGGCCGCGGTGCTGGCGGTGTTCAGCGCGCTGCTGCCGATGGTGTTCATCGTGCGCGGGGCACGCGCGGGCAAGTGGGACGGGCACCATGTGCGGGATCGTGCCGGGCGCACCGTTCCACTGCTGGTGTGCTTCGTTTCGGCGGCGGCAGGGCTGCTGGTGCTGATCCTCGGCGGCGCGCCCCGGGCTATGATCCTCGCGGCGATCGCGATGGTGCTCACGCTGGCCGTGGTCTTCCCGATCACGTTGCGCTGGAAGATCAGCATGCACGCGGCGGTCTCGGCGGGCGCGGTGGCGATGCTGGCGTTCGTGTACTCGCCCTACGCCCTGTTCGGGCTGCTGGTTGTCGCGCTGATCTGCTGGTCGAGGATCGTGGTCCGGCATCATACGAGCGCGCAGGTGTGCGCGGGTGCGGTGCTCGGTTTCGGGATCGCGCTCGGGGTCTTCTTGATCGGCGGTCAGTAGCTCAGGCCGGTGCGTTTCCGGGTGGTCAGGATCGGGGTCGTCTCGATGTTCGTGATCGCGGTGATCCCGCCGATGGTGTCGGTGAGGAACCGGTAGAGGGTGTCCAGGTCCTCGGTCGCGGCCGCCACGAGCAGGTTCGTGGCCCCGGTCGTCGCGGCGGCGAACCGCACCTCGGGGCGTTCGCTGAGCAGTTCCCCGGTCCGGTGCGCGCTGGCGGGCGGAACACTGAGCCACAGCAGGGCGTCCGCGCGCACGCCGAGCAGGGTGAGGTCGATCTCGGTCGCGAGCCGTATCGCCTGATCCCGCACCAAGGCATCCAGCCTGCGGCGCACGGTGACCGCGGTCGTGCCGATCCGGTGCGCGAGCCGGGTGTAGCCCGCCCGCCCGTCCTCGGCCAGGGCGGTGATGAGTTTCTCGTCGAGCGCGTCGAGGCTCGGTTTCCCGCGCGGTTGCCCGAGATCCGGGCACAGTGCGGTCATCTCGGCCTCGCTGAGCAGTCCCGCGGTCCAGCTGAAGCTCCGCGGGAACACGCGCAGCAGCGTATAGGCGCGCCAGGAGTGCACCGCCGTGGTCGCGGGCAGATCGCGCAGCAGCAGCCGGGCGCGTGCCTCCGGCCCGTCCAGGAAGGCGATCATGCTGATCTCGTCCCCGCTGCCGAGGATGTCCACCCACAGGGTGTCGCCGCGATGCGCCAGGATGCGCGCGATGTCCTGGATCCGGTTCGGCCGGCAGCGGACGCGCAGCGCGAGCGGCACGTGATCGCCGAACGGATTGCGCACGGCGGTGCTGCGCAGCACCCCGTCCGCGAACAACGGGCCCGTCCTGCGGACCACGGTGCGCTCGGAGAGGCCGAGGCAGGCGGCGATGGTGCGCAGCGGCGCGCGCGGGGCGGTGAGCAGCGCCGCCGCGATCCGTCGATCGGTCTCGTCCAGCTGTTGGCGCACAATCGGCATCATAGCCGCGCTTTGTGTCGTGTATTCGCGATTCGACACCCCGGAACTGGCCACAAGCAGCGGTGCAGCCCTAGAACGGTTGCAGCGGAAAGGAGCCGAGATGAGCGATGAACCGGTCGTGGAGACCGCTTCGGGCAAGGTGCGGGGACGCGACCTCGGACAGGTCAGCGCGTTCACCGGGATCCCGTACGCGGCCGCACCGGTGGGGGAACGCAGGCTGGCCCCGCCGGTGCCGCACGAGGGCTGGGCCGGGGTGCGTGCGGCGGAGGTTCCCGGGCCCGCGGTGCCGCAGAACGCCTCCCGCCTGGAAGCCGTGATGGGGCCCCGCACCCCGGACTGGAACGAGGACGGCTGCCTGAACCTGAACGTGTGGGCGCCCGCCGGGGCACGCGATCTCCCGGTGCTGGTGTGGTTCCACGGTGGCGGGTTCAGCAGCGGAAGCGGTGGCTGGGACTGGTACGACGGGGCGCGGCTCGCCGAACTGGGCGGGATCGTCGTGGTGACCGCGAACTACCGGCTCGGCCCGCTCGGCTATCTGCACCTTCCCGAACTGGGCGCGGACAACCTTGGCCTGCGCGATCAGGCCGCGGTGCTGCACTGGGTGCACGAGAACATCGCCGCGTTCGGCGGGGATCCCGGGCAGCTCACCGTCGGCGGTCAGTCCGCCGGCGCGCACTCCAGCCTGTTGCTCGCCATCGAGGAACGCACCCGTCCGCTCATTTCCCGGGTGATCCTGCAGAGTAGTCCCTTGGCGCTGTCCCCGATGGGTCCGGAACTGGCCGCCGAGCGGGCACGCCGCTACCTGGAAATCCTCGGCACCGACGCGGCCGGGTTGCGCGGACAGCCGGTCACCAAGCTGCTCGAGGCCGCCGCCGAACTCGCCGCGGAGACCGCGCGGCCCGGCGAGGTCGCCCCGGCGCTGTATCCGGTGCTCGGTGGATTCGGCGCATCACGCGCGCTGCCGGATGCCCTGGCCGAGGATCCCCTCGCCGGTCTCGACGTGCTCGTGGGCACCGTGAAAGACGAACTGACCGCGTTCGGCATCCGGGAACCGGACGTGGCCGCCGTGGGACTGGGTTCGGCCGGAGTGGATGTCCTCGCCGAGCACCGTGCCGGGCGCAGCTACGTCTACCGCTTCGACCGGGTGCCCGAGCCCGATCCGGGCGAGCTCGGGGCGACCCACTGCGCCGAGTTGCCGTTCCTGTTCGGCACCTTCGACGCCTACCCGGACGCCGCGATGCTGGGCCCCGTCACCGAGGCCGATCATGCCCTGCACAAGGAACTGGCCAGGGCCTTCGCCGAGTTCGTGGCGACCGGCCGGGCGCCGTGGCCCGAGCCGGTCCGCCACTTCGGTCAGCCGATGGTCGCGGTGTCGATCACGAAGCGGTAGCGGACATCGCTGTTCTTGACCCGCTCGTAGGCCTCGTTCACCTTCTCCGCGGAGATGACCTCGATCTCGGCCCCGAGACCGTGTTCGGCGCAGAACTCGAGCATCTCCTGGGTTTCCGGGATCCCGCCGATCATCGAACCGGCGAGCCTCTTGTTCCCGCCGAGCAGTGAGAACATGTTGAAGCTCATCGGCTCCGGGGGCGCGCCGACATTGGCGAGGGCGCCGTCCACGGCGAGCAGGCCGAGGTAGCGGTCCAGCGGGAGTTGCGCCGAGACGGTGTTCAGGATGACGTCGAAGCGTCCGCGCAGCGTCTCGAAGGTGGCTTCGTCGGAGGTGGCGTAGTAGTCGCTCGCGCCCAGTTTCAGTCCGTCCTCGCGCTTTTTCAGGCTCTGGCTCAGCACGGTGACCTCGGCACCCATGGCGACCGCGAGCTTCACCGCCATGTGCCCGAGCCCGCCGAGCCCGATCACGGCGACCTGGGTGCCCGGGCCGACGTTCCACTGGCGCAGCGGAGAGTAGGTGGTGATGCCTGCGCACAGCAGCGGGGCGGCCACGTCGAGCCCGATGCCCTCCGGGATGCGGCAGACGAACGCGTCCCGCACGACGACCTGTTTGCTGTAGCCGCCGTAGGTGGGCTCACCGTCGAAGCCGCGCGCGTTGTAGGTCTGCACATTGCCCTTGGCACAGAACTGTTCCCGGCCCGCCCGGCACTGCTCGCACTCGCCGCAGGAGTCGACCATGCAGCCGACCCCGACCCGGTCGCCGACCTGGTACTTGGTGACCGAGGAGCCGACCGCGGCCACGGTTCCGGCGATCTCGTGCCCGGGGACCATCGGGAAGATCGAGCCTCCCCAGTCCTCGTCCACCTGGTGGATGTCGCTGTGGCAGATCCCCGCGTAGGCGATGTCGATCAGTACGTCGTCGGGGCGGAGTTCACGTCGTTCGATGGTGGTGACGCCGAGCGGTCGTCCCGCGCCGGGCGCGGCGATGGCAGGTGTAGCTGACACGAATTGCCTCCATGCATGAGTACGCACATTGCGATCGTTCTCCCCGCCCCCTAGAGTAAGAGCCCTCTTACATCGACGCAAGCTGGGATGGGGTGGTGTGGTTCATGCCCGGTGGGTACCACCATGGGCAGCTCCGCGAGGCCCTGGTGCGCGCGGGCCTCGAGCTGCTCGCCGAGCGCGGGATCACAGGGTTCTCGGTCGCCGAACTCGCCCGCCGTGCCGGGGTGAGCCCAGCTGCCCCGTATCGGCATTTCGCGAGTAAGGACGATCTGTTCGCCGCCGTGGCCACGGTGATCGCCGAGCAGCTCATCGAACGGGTGCGCGCCGCGGTCGAGGCACAGACCGATCCGGTGGAGAAGCTCGCGCATGCCGCGGGCGCCTACACCGAGTATTTCGCGCGCACCAGGGCCGGGCTGCACGTGCTGGTCACCGAGGAACTGCGGGCGCCGAACTATCCCGAACTGCACGAACGCAGCCGCGAGTTCAACGACCTGTTCCTGAATTCGGCGTTCGCGGTGAGTTCCGACGCACAATCGGCGCTCGCGCTGATGGAGCAGGTGTTCGCCCAGGCGCACGGATACGCCGCGTTCTATCTGGACGGGGTGTTCCCGCGCTATGGCGCGGGCGTTGCCGCGGTGGCCGCCAAATCCGTCGGCGCCGCGCGCGTGGTGATCGAATCCTACCGCGACCGCGGGTGATCCGCCGGGTTCGTGTACCGTCAATAGGGTTGCCCACGAGGGCGATCGTTCACCAGGTTCACCAGCCCGCGAGTACGCAGGCTTCACGCTACGCCCCCGGAGTACAACACATGGCGTCTCAACGCCCAGAAGACCTCCCTGGTTTCGCCGAACTCGGCCTGCCGGACACCCTCGTGGACGCGCTCGCCGCGCGCGGGGTGACCAAGCCGTTTCCCATCCAGGCCGCGACCTTGCCCGATTCGCTCGCCGGACGGGATGTACTCGGCAGGGGGCAGACCGGTTCCGGGAAGACGTACGCCTTCGCGCTCGCCGTGCTCGCCCGCCTCGCGGAGAGCACCACCCCGCGCCGCCGGGGCCGTCCACGCGCGCTAATCCTGGCGCCGACGCGGGAACTGGCCACCCAGATCCACGACGCCATCGCCCCGCTCGCCGAGGCACTGGCGCTGCGCACGCTGACCGTGTTCGGCGGGGTGCGCCCCAATCCGCAGATCAACGGGCTGCGCGCGGGCACCGATGTGCTCGTGGCCTGCCCCGGACGGCTCAACGACCACATCGCCGCGGGCCACGCGAAACTGGACGCGGTCGAGATCACCGTGCTCGACGAGGCCGACCACATGGCCGATCTCGGCTTCCTCCCGGTGATCCGCAGACTGCTCGAGCAGACCCCGCGCGAGGGGCAGCGGCTGCTGTTCTCCGCCACCCTGGACGGTGAGGTCGACGTGCTCGCCAAGCGTTTCCTCCAGGACCCGGTCACGCACAGCATCGCGGAACCCGAGGTGCGTACGGGTGAGGTCGACCACCACGTACTGCGGGTGCGGCACGAGGACCGGGTGCCGATCGTGGCCGACCTGGCCGCCGCCCCGGGACGCACCGTCGTGTTCACCCGCACCAAGCGCGGGGCGGCGCGGCTGGCCAAGAAACTGGTCACCTCCGGTGTTCCCGCGGTCGAACTGCACGGCAACCTCGGGCAGCGGGCGCGGGAGAACAACCTCGCCGCGTTCTCCGGGGGCAAAGCGAGCACCCTGGTCGCGACGGATATCGCGGCGCGCGGGATCCACGTCGACGACGTCACCCTCGTCATTCACGCCGACCCGCCCGTCGAGCACAAGGCCTATGTGCACCGCTCCGGGCGCACCGCGCGGGCGGGCGCATCCGGGACGGTCGTCACCCTGATGACCGCGGACCAGGCCGCGGATGTGGCGAAGCTGACCCGAAAGGCGGGGATCAGCGCCACGACCACGACCGTGCAGCTCGGCCACCCGTTCCTGAGCGAGCTCGTGCCGGGCAAGCGCGGGTTCGCCGCGCCGAAGGAGCCCAGGACCGAGCAGGAACCCGTGACCGGAGGCTCCGCGCGGCGTCCCCGGGGCGAACAGCACACCCGGGGTGGTCCGGGTGACCGCGACGGTCAGAGCCGGGGCGGCCAGCCGAACCGCGCCCGCCAGGGGAGCAGGAACGGTCAGCGCACCCAGGACGACCGGAGTGCTCAGGGGCGGAGTGCTCAGGGCCGGAGCGCTCAGGGCCGGGGCGGCCAGAGCTCCCGGAACGGCCAGGGCGGCGGCCGTGGCCAGGGGAATCGGACCACGCAGGGCGGCTGGAGCGGCCAGGGCAACCGGGGCGGCCAGGGCGACCGGACCGGACAGGGCGACCGGACCGGACAGGGGAACCGAAGCGGCCAGGGAAGCAGGGCCGCACAGGGCAACCGGACCGGTCAGGGTAACCGCGGTGCTACGGGGAACCGGACGGCACAAGGCAACCGGACAGCACAAGGCAACCGGACGGCACAGGGCAACCGGCGCGGTGGCGCGCCGCAGTCCCGGGGCAACCGTCGCACTGCCGGGCGCGCGGGCTGACGCTCACGAGCGGTTGTTGAGCCGGGCGGCCTGGCGGGTCAGGTGATCGCGCTCGGCGAGGTTTCCCGCTTTGCCCGCCGCCTCGGCGTACAGCCGCGCCGCCGTTTCCGGATCGCCGTCGCGCTCGTGCAGATAGGCGGCCACCGCGGTATAGCGTGGCAGTGACTCGCCCAGCTCCGAGTCCTTCACTGTCGCCAGTGCCGCCAGCCCGGCGCGCGGACCGTCGGCCTCCCCGACCGCCACCGCGCGGTTGAGCAGCACGACCGGGCTGTCGGTCAGGCGCACCAGCTCGTCGTACCACTCGAGGATCTGCACCCAGTCGGTCTCGGCGGCGGTGGGCACATCGGCGTGCAGCGCCGCGATACCGGCTCGACCAGCACAACGTCCAAGCGGGCGCACTGGCGGGCCGGTTCGGCATAGACCGGTTCGGGCATTACGCGCTGACCATGGACCTTCTCGAAGCCGAGATCGTGGACGCGATCGCGGAAGGCCGCCCCACACAGCCCGGCGCGCTCCCGCTTCGAGACCGCTATCTACCCGAGCTGGCGAACGTACTCGACACGACCAATCGGCTCTGCGTGGGCGGCACCCTGGCCCTGTGCGCCATCGCGCGACCCGCGACACTGCTTCGACCGGCAGCGGATTACGCACTACTCGTCCAGGAACGCTCGGGCCGAGTGCTCAACGCCGCACGACGCCTTGCGGTGATCCCGAAGGGCTTCCACCAGCCGCTGACCGACTACCGCTCCGATGCGCGCCTCGGCGCGACCCTGCTGCGCGAGATGGAAGAAGAGCTATTCGGCCGTGACGACATCGACAACACCGTCACGCAGGACCGCCACGCCGATCCCATGCACCCCTCGCGGCTCTCTGAACCCATGCGGTGGCTGACCGAGTCTGGCGCGGTCCGGCTCGAATGCACCGGATTCGGGTACAATCTCATCAGCGCCAACTACGGGTTCCCCCGGATTGATCGTCATCGATGACGATCAGTTCTGGAACCGATACGGCGGCCAGCTTGAAGCGAACTGGGAAGCATCCGGGCTCCGGCAGGTCTCCACTCTCGACCGCGACCACCTCACCGACCTGGCCGGTGATATAGCGTGGAGCAACGAAGGACTCTTCGCCTACCTGCAAGGACTGCGCAGACTTGCGCAAATCGGTGGTGAGCGAGTCGACATACCGACGATCGAGTGGGAGCTATGGTGACCGGTGCCACCTGGCACAGCGGCAACGCAGCCAAGGACGGACAGGACACGCGCGGCTGGATACTCGGCCACTTCATCGACCCCGCCGAAGGTGTCCGGCACTCCCAAGACGTCGAGGTCAAGTGGTTCAACCACCCCGCAGGCGACAAGCGCGCTGAGTGGACCACCGACGACCAGCGCACCACCCTCCTGCTGCTCATCTCCGGGCACTTCCGACTCGACCTCACCACCGAGAGTGTCACGCTCGCCGAACAAGGCGACTACGTACTGTGGGGGCCGGGCATTGATCACTCCTGGGAAGCCCTCGAAGACACCACCATCATGACCGTCCGCTGGCCATCACACTCTTAGCCCAATTCCTAGAGCCAGTTGGCTGCTGATATTGGCTGTCCGTATTATATCTCGTGGCAGGTTGGGCTGTTCGTGTGGTTTGATTGCTCCGTTGGTGTGAGTGGAGTTTTGGCGATACATTTGAGCACTCTCGATTCCTATACTGCCCTTTATGGTGGCTGCAAATAGACCGCTCACATGGACCGATTACGTAGCTATTCTGAAATGCAAGGCAGGTGAGCTTGGTGCAGTCAAATCGTGTCGACTCGACAACGTGGTTCCCCTGTTTGAGGTAGTAGATCCAAGGAATGCTTCAACCAAGTTGATCCAGGCGTGGCCTGCATCGAGCGGTGTCGTCTGGGTGCACAGCCTTAACGTCCACAACATGGATGAGCGGCCATTTGCTGCGGCCGTTGATAGTTTGTTCGCATGTCTGGAAACAGAGGTGTCGGCGGTTCCGGTCATCACGACAAGCGAACCTGCATCGTTGTTGTCCACCGTGAGGTCCATCGTCGCCGCGCAAGGCCGTGGCCTCGTGCTACGACTAGATGTTGAAGAGATATTGGAGTTTGGTAACGCACTGAACGGTGAAGTGGACGACGTCCTGTCTGCGTGCAGCGTATCGCCTGCGTCCGTGGACCTAGTCGTTGATGCCGGGCTTGTGGCTGGGACACCATCCGTTAGGGCGGCAGCCGTCAGTCAGGCGTTACAGATGCTGCCCAGCAGTACGACCTGGCGCAGCCTTGTCGTAGCCTTGTCGGCTTTCCCCATTGATCTATCCTCCGTTGGAAAGGGCTCGGTAGGTGAGTTGCACCGTAATGATGCGAACACATTTGACCTGGTGACAGGTAGCTACACCGTGCTCCCGCTCACTTATGCTGACTACGCTATCGGTGTCCCCACTCATGACCAAGCCCCGTTTCCACCAATTCCGAATATCAAGTACACCCACGACCGCATGTGGAAGGTGCATCGCGGGCACGAACGCAAGCGCCCTGGCCAGCAGTATCAGGCCTTGGCCGTTGACCTAGCTGCTGCACAGTACTTCGCTACGGCTCAGTTCAGTCCCGGTGACCACTACATTAGCGCTGTGGCGCACGGACACGACGGGCCAGGAAACGCGATGACATATCTTCGGGCCGGAGTTTCGCATCACTTGCATGTCGTCTCGTACCGTCTCGCCAGCCTCGGCGTTCCCTGAGAGCAGTACGAACGATGGTTTTCAATTCGTCCAGAGCGATGACTTCGCAAAGTCGATCCCACAGGTCGGTTCGGGGCTTCGACCTGTATCCGGTCGCGGCTCCGACCGCCTCTAACGCGGCCAGGGCTTCCGCTCGCCAAAGCAGTTGCACTAACTCTTCAGCCCGGACAGCGCGGTTTGGTCGAGCCGAGCGTATGGGGCTGTATCGTACCTCCCCGCCTGCCGTAACCTCTACTACGGATAATCCCCAGCCCCTTCGTAACCGCGCACGAGCAGCAGCGAGATGGCGAGGAGTAACTACCAATGTGCAGAAATCGAAAATTCGACTATAAGTGTGCATCTGACGCGGTAGCCGCGTTAGTGAATCATGGTCACTTTTTAGCTCGAACCCGTGCGTGCTTTCTGTAACCAAGGCCAGATCGATCCTGCCATGCTCACCTATCACCAATTCGTCCAGCAACAATGGCATGGTCTCTTCAGCTACGACTTGATGCTGTGCCGATAGCGAGGCACGCACTGCACGCCGTACATCACCATCTCGCAGACTTGGACGAATCATCTCGGTAACGCGCTGTGATCGTTCAATTATGTGCCTGCCATCGTGTTTATCACTCATCGATGATCACCTTGGCACAGCCGCTGAACCAGCCTCCAGCAACCTTGATCAGAACCATGCAGCCCGCCGAGCCATCTGCGCAACGGTTCAGTCGTTTCACCGTGCAACACGACCACCTTACATTCCTCCAAGGTATTCAAGGCACCCACGCTCACTCAGATATCGGGCTCCTTGCAGGAGCGCGAACAGTCCTTCGTTGCTCCATGACTCGTCTGTGACCAACTCGGCAAGGGCCGTGTCGTCACCGGTTGAGTAGAGCTGGAGTCCGTCCGCTTCCCAGTTGGCTTCGATGGCCCCGCCGTATCGGGTCCAGAACTCCGGATCGTCAACCACCGCAAGGGTGGCGAACTCGTAGTTGCCGCTGACGAGGTTGATGCCGAATCCGGTCTGTTCGATGCGTAGGGCGTCGTGTTCGGTCAGCCACCGCAATGGTTCGGAGAGGCGGGACGGGTGCATGGGGTCGGCTGCGCGGGTTTCGCCGAGCGTGTTGTCCACGTCGGTACGCGCGAACAGTTCTTCCTCAAGCTCGCGGCGCACGGTCTCCGCGATCGCGACGTCTGCCCGCGGATCGGTCATCGGCTGATGGAAGCCTTTCGGGACCACCGCAAGCTTTCCGGTCGCGTTGAGCACACGTCCGGAACGCTTCTGGACAACGAGGGCATAGTCGGGTTCGGGGCGGCGCGCATCAGTGGGGCGTGCGAACGCACACAAGGTGGCCACGCCACCTGCACACAGGCGGCCGCGCAGATCGAACACACTCGTCAGATCCGGTAGCCAACGGTCGCGTAGCGGCATCTTTCCGTTGCGTGCCAGGCTATCCACGAGCTCGGCTTCCAGCAGGTCACTGGTGACGGCGTACTCGGCGAAGCGGGCAGGGCCGAACACCACTTCGTCCTCGATCCCGAGGAGCCGGTAGATCTGTGCATCGGTAAACCGGATGTCGAGCACAAGCCCCTCGGCCAGCCGTTCAACGGCCGCGCGCGCCGCCGTGCCATCCAGCGAGACACGGCGAGTATCCCCTGTCGCCTCGAACCGCGCCGTGGTTGGCCCTCCGTTGAGCCATTCCGGCCGCGTCGCGATCGTGGTCACGATGTTCTGTCCACCGAAACTGGCCCGATGGAGCGCGTCCCCGCCGTAGTACTCGGCGAGTATCCGCATCGCGGCCTCACGACTGGTCCCCGTCCGATGTGCACTGCGCTCGTACACCGTGGTCACGTCCAACCGCGACCACCGATCCGCAACCTTTTCCCGCGCCGTGCCCGGTTTCCAACTGGTCTGAGTATCGATCCAAGCGCACACCGCTGCCAAACCGGACAGCGGTCCCTCATCGCGGCGCGATGCGGCAAGCAAGTCCTGCAACCGCTCGTGCGAGACCCCGAGCGAGTGCGCGAGCTTCGGCCACAGGTACGCCACCGGCGTGGTTTCCCCTGCCTCCCAGCGGATCACCGTCGAACGGTCGATGTGCAGCATCCCGGCAAGGCTTTCCTGAGTGTGCCCGGCGGCCTTGCGAGCCGTGGCGAACGCGCGCCGATGTGCGACTGCCATGTCTAGACAGTACCAGATTCCGCAGTTCAGACCCCATAGTGCGACATTTCTGCCGAAAAGTTTCGCCCTTTTCGCCGTGGGCTGCACGCTTCCCAACCGGTTGAGTCGACGGTGGCACCCGACGTCAGGAGCAGGCACCGGTTGCGGGCGACAGCCCTCCGTGCTGCCGACCATCCAAAACCCTGGCGTCGGGTGCCCTCCACCTCCGGAACGACCTCACGAGGCTGACCATGAAGACCGCGCACCGGTTCTCCTACTGCTGGATCACCGACCCCATCGGCACCGAGCACGCCGTGACCGGGCATGACATGGCGGACACCATCGCCGATCAACTCGGCGAATACCAGGCACTATGCGGTGCTCGCTTTCATCCCGCCGCACTGGCCACAGTCCCCGCTACACGCTGTCGTGGGTGCGCCGGAACCATCCGCGTCCACCGCGCCCGGCACACCACGCACCACCGTGCAGCCTGATCAGCTGCCCATCCTGCGGGTCCGACTACGCAAGGGCATCGTCGAGGAAACCCGCCGCACGGTCCACCTCGTCCCCGTCCCCGATGAGGTATGTGAGCGCCTGGTTGCTTACTGCGGGGAAAGCTTCGAGCCCGGCACCGTCGACCTGCTGACCAGCTTTACTGGCATGCCCTGCATGAGCTGCCTCAACGCGCTCCCACAACCAACCTCAGCACCACTCACCCCCGGAGTGTGAGCGCGACTAGTCGGTTGGCCCGGCCTGCTGCCGCTCGATTGAGACGCCGTCGAAGGTGCCCGTCTCCGGGTCGATCTTGTCCGCAAGCACACGCAGGTCGGCGGCCTGCCGCGCCGTGTTCTTGAACAGGGTGCTCAGGGCATCGTTGAACGCCCGCGCCGTCTCCGCACTCCCCACTGTCTCCGCATCGAACGCGGACGGCATATCTTCCAAACCTTTGAGTACCTTCTCCGCAGCGTCCTCGTCACCCTTCTTCACCTCACGCATCGACTCACGCGGCGGATCATGGTCTGACTCGACGTCTTCCACGATGTAACCTCTTCTCACGACTCGGATGGATGCCCGCGCTTCTTTGCCTCAGGAGTCAGGTGACAGCCAACGGATATCTGTAGGACGGTTGCTTTTCCAGTTCCGAACGAGATTGTTGTATTGTCTCGAGGATTAAAGAATGATGAATCATGCTTTCCGGGTGAATCATGAAAGCGCTGCGGTTTGTCTCCGAACCCGATCGGTTTTGCCATCTTTCCGATGATTTGCAGGGCCTGTTCATATTGTTGGTCCGTTACCCCTTTTTGGACCACATAGTCGGGCAAGTGTCGCTTCTCGCCGTCTTCCTCATTGAAGCAGCCGCTACCGCCGACGCTATCTTGCGAGTCCTTCCATGCCGTTAGGTCGGGGATCTCCTGCGACAGTTCTTGCCTGATTTGCGAGCCAAGTTGTTCATACTGTTGGACAGCTTCATCGATCGAAGGGAGCTTCGCCAACTTAGCGAAGGCTTCATCCGGGTGTTGCATATCAACTCCGTTGGAAGGGGGATCGTCTGTTACGGCACCACAGCCGACAATCGTTAGCAGGGAAGCCGCAAGGGTGAAAGTAGCGATGGTGTTCTTCATTGTCATTTTGGTGTACCAAACATGAATCCGGGAGTGAAGTAGCTGGCGTCGCGTAGCATCCGGTCTCCTTCGGTTTCGGGTTTCACTAGCTCAGAGTGCCCGGATCCGACTGCGGCCATGTTGTATTGGCTGGTGGTCCCGTTGTTCAGATATTCGCTGTGTCCGAATGCTGGCGCCAGTGGGTCTCCGCCCTCTGGGTTTGCCTTGATGTTGGTGCTCATGTGTTGGATGTTCGGGTCGCTGTAGGTGTCGGGTCCAAGTGGTCCGCCGGGGCTGGTGGGGAGGTGGAACAGGTCTGAGGTGTGTCCGGCTGCTGGTACGTAGTCGGTCGCGGCCTGTTCACTGTAGATGTGCCCGCCGTTGACATGTGGCTTGTTCCAGCCCTCACCGGGCGATCCGAAGAGCACGGCGTCGTTGGCGGGTGTGTTGTGGCCGAGCGCTTCCCCGGTCGTGGTGGAACCATATGAGTGCCCCAGCGCAGTGAGATGCAGGGGTGCGTTGTTGGCTTCGTGTGCAACGCCGACTCCGCTGAGAAAACCAGCAAGCTTGTTCCCACCGTGTTGCGCCGCCTGTGGAAGCGCTACCGATTGGCTACTGGCCACCTCGTCCGCTTGGGGTGCCTGGTAACCGATCCAGGTCACAGCGGCGTTCGAACCACCTCCATGCACCCTGTTGAGGTAATTCTCCTTCTGTAGAAGATCGGCCATGGCGCTGTCGTAACCCTTGATGGAACCGTCGACTGTGGTGGTGAAGCCGGGGGTGAAGACGTTAACGTTCTTCGCGCCGTCGACATCGCCGATTCCGATCGCTGCTTCCATCCGTGGATGGGTGTCATCGAGCACAAGCAGCGATCGATTGCCACGGTGCATGGTTTCTTTGATCTTGTCGAGCGACTTGAGCTTTGCCTCAATGCTCTTGATCTCGTCAACGCTGCCGCTGTTCTTGAGCCGCTGCATCAGTCGCGCTCGCATCGCCGGGATCCGGTTCATGTTGGCCTGCGACCGCGCAACGGCGGGAACCCCGTTCAGGTTGCCGATCTTGTCCGGCGTGGCCCCAATAGCCGCGCCCTGCTCAGCTTTGGACAAGGTGCCCCACCAGGCAGCATTCTGGGCAGCTGTGCCACCTGCTGGCGGATCGGGAGTTGTCAGCGCCATGGCGGCAGTGCCCGCTGCGGCTGCCGTGGTGAGGTTCCCCGTTTGCCCGACTCCGTATTGACCCGCTCCCGCCTTGCCGAACACACCCGCCAGATCGGCATCGATATCGGTTGCGGTGCGTACGACCTGTTCGAGTTTCGCGGTGATCTCTTGCTTGGCGCGCTCACGGTCTTCGGGATGGATGTCCGGCGGCAGGGGCTTACCGGCGAAGGTGTCGGTCACGTCACCGTTCTCGCCGACCTGAAAGCCGTATTTGCGGCCGAGTTCTTCGGCCTCGTTGATCTGACGCGGCAGTGGCCGGACCGCATCGGATGCCTGCGCCAGCCCTTTGACGATCGCTGCCAGCCCGGCCGCGTGGCGATCCCCCTGTTGGAGAAGTTTGTCGTGCGCGGCCATCGCGCTCGCGGAACTCTTGCCAGTCCAGTCGCCTTCGCTGATCTTCGTCCCGGCGAATTCATCACCCTCGCTGGTCAGTACTTGAAGTTCGCGCTGGACTTCGCTGCGGGCTTGTTCGAGTTGGTCGGCGTTCCATTTTCGGATATCGCTGATCGAAACCATGTTCACCGACCCCCATCGGCTCTCGCGCTGCCCTCGACGTGTACGCCTTTGAACCGATCGCTGCTATCGAGCTCGTTCGCCGAATAGCTGTCGTCGGCGGCACCCACCTTCGCCCCCTGTGCAGCGATCGCCTTGCCCCACGCCGGGACCTCCTGCGTCAGTGAACAACCTGACGCGGCGGCGCCAGCGGTGCCACCCGGCAATGCGGAACCGATCTTGCCGAACCCACTCGCCAGATCGATACCGCTGATCTTCCCGCCAGCCGCGCCCGCCCGCTGCGCATACGCGCGCATCGCAGGCGAAACCACCCCAAGGTCACCAGCCACATTTCCCTCCACGCATGTCGACCACCCACTGCCGAGCGTAAACGATCGAACGCGCAAAAGGCATGAGTAGAACTACTCAACCGAAGGCAGAAAATATGCGCAACAACCGGCGCGGCACACCGAGACAGGCGCGCAACCAGTACGGAAGCTGCTCTCACCCCGCCTCGCCGCCGAGGCGGCTCAGAGACGGGTGGGATACGTCGACGGATAACGATTACATCAACAAATCTGATTCAGCTATCGCGGCCTGGGCCTGAAACTCGCCGAGCCGATCGCGGGCCAGCGCCGCCTGCAGGATCCCGACGCCCTCGGCGATCATCCCGGTGTCCCACCGGTCACGGTCCTGTTCGGCGAGCGGGATCAGGCTGCCGTCCGCCGCGGTCCGGCTCGCCCGCCGGGCGTGGTGCAGCAGCATCAGCGCGTGCAGCCCGGAGACCTCGGGATGGTCGTACCCGGCCGCGAGCATCCTGGTGAGCCGGATCGCCTCGGCCGCGAGATCCACCGCTGTCGAGTACCCCTCGTTGAATACCAGGTAGAGCACGCGCAGCACGGTGCCCACATCCCCGGGCCGGTCGAACCGTGCGCCCGAGACGGTGCGCTTGGCGCGGCTGATGCGCTGCGCCATGGTCGCCTCGGGCACCAGATAGGCCTCGGCGATCTGCCGGGTGGTCAGCCCGCCGAGCGCCCGCAGGGTGAGCGCGACCGCGGACGAGGGCGTCAGCGCCGGATGGGCGCACCGAAAATAGAGCCCGAGCGTGTCATCCACGGTTGACACAGGCCCGGGTTTCGGTTCACCGTCCAGCAGGTCCTCGCGCCTGCGCCGGGCGGTGTCGGCCCGGGTCGTGTCCAGGAAGCGGTTCCAGGCGACCGTGATCAGCCAGCCCTTCGGATCCCGTGGCGGATCCCGTGGCCAGGTTTCCAGTGCCCGCACCAGCGCGTCCTGCACGGCGTCCTCGGCCGTCGCGAACTCGGCCCCGCGGCGGACGAGGACGCCGATCACCGCGGGAACGAGTTCCCGCAGCAGTTCCCTGTTCATCCGGACACTGTCATTCGGTCACCGATGGCCGCTCGTTCAGGAACGGGCGCAGTTCGAGCCATTCGTGGATCGGTTTCCCGGCGGCCCCGGGCGCCGCGGACAGTTCCCCGGCCAGTTCCACGGCCCGCTCGTAGCCCTCCACGTCGATGACCATCCAGCCCGCGATCAGGTCCTTGGTCTCGGCGAACGGACCATCGGTGACCGGCGGGCGCCCCTCGCCGTCGTAGCGGACGAAAGTGCCTTCCGGGGCGAGCGCCTGGGCATCGACGAACTCACCGGTCTGCTCCAGCCGGGCCGCGAACTCGTTCATGTACCGCATGTGCGCCGAGATCTCCTCCGGCGTCCACTGGTCCATGGGGATGTTGTTGACCGCGGCCGGAGCGCCCCGGTAGTGCTTGAGCATCAGGTACTTGGCCATGAGGTTCTCCTCGGTGTCGGTCGTGACCCATTCTGGCCACGTTCGCCCCGGGGACGGAGCCGTTCACCGATTCTCGACATCCCCGGCGGAAGTTTTTCCGCCGCCGTCACGAGCATCAGCGAACCGGCGAAGCTCGGCTGCGTGCGCAGGTGTCCGTGCAGGCGATCCCAGGTGCCGTCGGCGAGCTCGGCACGCAGTCGTTCCAGGCCGCGCTGCCGATCCTGGTCCGGGACGAAGCTCCACGCCGAGCAGGCCCGCAGCGCCCGCGGGTCGAGGAAGGACTCCGGGCGCCCGTAGTAGGCCTCGTTGAACCCGTCGACGCAGTCCAGCGGCACCGGGATCACGGTGCTCGTGGTGTGTTCGCCGAGCGCGCCGCGCAGCCGGGCGATCGCGGGATAGCGCCGGGCCTCCACCTCGATGACCTCGGGAACGTACTCGGTGAGCCAGAACCGGTGCAGCCGTTCCGGATCGCAGGTCAGCACCAACACCGGACCCCTGCTGACCCGGCGCATCTCGCGCAGCCCAGTCTCCGGATCGCTCCACTGGTGCACGCTGAACGTGGTCATCGCGGCATCGAAGGAATCGTCCGCGAACGGCAGATCCTCCGCGTTCGCGTCCACCGCGGTGGAATCCGCGCGCTGGGCCCGCATGGTCGCCGAGGGCTCGACCGCGGTGACCTCTCGATCGGCCGGTTCGTAGGAACCGGTGCCCGCGCCGACGTTGAGCACGGTGCGGGCGCCGCCGAGCGCGGCCTGGATGGGCGCGGCGATGCGCGGATCCGGACGGCGGTAGTGCGCATAGCCCGCGCCGATCCGCCCGTAGTCGGCGTCCCCCGCGCTGCCGTCCGTACTCATGCCTCCTGCTCGGCGGGCTCCTCGATGAGATAGGGGTGGACGATCCCCTCCTGATCCGGGTACGGGCCGAACCAGTCCTCGAATGCGGGGCCGTGCGACTCGTCCGGTTCGTAGAGCCATTCGTGGTCGAGATTGGCGAACACCCGCGCGTCGAAGGCGGCGAGCATGCGCTCCACCGGAAGCTCGTCGAGCAGCCCGGCAAGGTCCAGCTGCCCCAGTGCGAGGGACTTGACCAGGTGCAGGGCCAGTGCCTCCGCCGGACACGAGGGACCGGACCACTCCGGTCCGCAGAGCCGGTGCCCCAGGATCGCGGTGGTCACCAGGAACTGCTGGGCGAACAGGGCCGTGTACCGCTCCGCGTGCCTGCCGGGCAGCTGGTCGAGCACCCACAGACCGTCCTGCTCGCTGACCGGTTCCTCGGTCTCACGCAGGATCTGGATGTCGGCGAACAGCTCATCGGTGAGGATCTCCAGTCCCTCGAGCAGCGCCCCGGCCAGGTAGGCCGCGTGCTGCTCGGTGACCTCCTCGTCCTCGGTGCCGAACAGCTCCGGGGGAAGGGCCCGCAACCGCTCGGCATAAGAGAGCAGGTGGGTGCGCCGCTCGGCGAGATCCTGTCCCTCCTCCGCTGCTTCTTCCTCCCCCTCAGCGGCCCGGTCGCCGTCCCCGTGCACCGCGGTGGCCAGATCCGCGTCGCTGGCGGTCACCGCGCAGCGGGTGAGCTGCCAGCCGGGCAGCAGTGGGGTTTCGGCGAGCAGCTCGCCGAGCACCGCGCGTGCCCCGTCCTCGGCGAAGGCCAGCGCGGGGGCCTCCATGACCATGGTGACCACCGCGCCGTCCGGTTGCCCGCTGACCTGATGATCGAGCGCTTCGACGGCGACCCCGTCGGGTCCGTCCACCCCGGCGAGCGCGTCCAGTTGTTCGTCGATCAGCGTGACGACCCCGAGCTGCTGCAGCGGGTCCAGTTCGGGTGCACCCTGTGGTGCGGTGATCTCGGCGATGAGCTGATATTCCACGGCGAGCAGTCTTCCAGTACGGGCCGTCACCCGGCGACCGAGGCCCGGAGCACGCCTGGGAGCTCCATGTCCTGCCGCGCTGTGACGTTGGCGAAGTACCTTCGCATGGACGTTGGCGAAGTACCTTCGCATGGACCTTGGCGAAGTACCTTCGGGTGGACGTCGGCGAGATACCTTCGCGTGCGGCTCAATCCTCCGCCTTGCCGATCTCTGGCGCGGGTGTCCCGCAGGGCACCCGCTGATCGGACTCCCGCTCGCTATGGACGAGGGCTCCCGGACGCACTCTTGCCCACCGCCTTGTCCACTGCGCGCGCGATGAGTTGCTCCAGCTGACCGCGCACGATGCGCCACAGCGACTCGATGGACTCCGGGGAGCCGATCAGCCCGACCACGGCGACCCCGCGCACCGCGGAGAGCACGGTCAGCATGATCGGGTAGATGTCCTCGTTGCCCGTCAGTTCGGGGAAGGTCTCGTCCAGCATTCCCCGGATCATCCCGATCAGCCTGCGGTTGAGCCCCGCGAGCCGGGCACGCAGCTCGGTGTCGGTGCGGCTGGCGATGGCGATCTCGGTCGCCGCCTTGAACGCGGGCGTGTCGTGCAGGTTCCACAGCCGGTCGAGCAGCAGCAGCGCGCGCTCGGTGGTGTCCGTCCCGCGCGGGGGATCCAGCCGCACCTGTTCGATGAGCTGATCCATCAGGTGCTCGAGCGCGGCCGCGACGAGTTCGGTCTTGGCGGAGAAGTGGTAGTTCTGCGCACCCCTGGTCACCCCGGCCCGCAGGGCGATCTGCGCGGTCGTCACATTGCCGTAGCCGTGCTCCACGACGCAGTCGATCGTCGCCTCGAGCAGGGCCTGCCGTGTCTCGGCGCGCCGCTGGGCCTGGGTCCGCCTCGGAGCAGCCACGAATCACATCCCCTTCCCCTCGTCGAAGAGCACGCCTGGCGGCTCCGTGTCCTGCTGCGCTGTCATCTCGGCGCAGTGCCTTCGCAGGCCAGCGCCTCGCCACGCTGACTCCCGCTCGCGACGGACGAGAGTCCCCGGACGCACTCGACGGGGGATCGTACCTTTCCATTTACATACCGGCATGCCAGTATGTAACCTGAACCCGGTCAGCGTCGACAGATCAGGAGTGGTCGTGGCGAACAAGGTGTACGTCATCGGTGTCGGGATGACGAAGTTCGAAAAACCCGGCCGGGTGGAATGGGATTATCCGGAAATGGCGCGCCAGTCGGGAACGCGCGCGCTCGAGGACGCGGGGGTGCCCTACGAATCCGTGCGGCGCGCGTTCGTCGGTTATGTGTACGGGGAATCCACCTCCGGACAGCGCGCGGTGTACGAACTCGGGCTGAGCGGTATTCCGATCGTGAACGTGAACAACAACTGTTCCACCGGTTCCACGGCGCTCTACCTGGCGGCGGAGACGGTGCGCGGCGGGCTCGCGGACTGCGTGCTCGCGCTCGGTTTCGAGAAGATGAAATCGGGATCGCTTGGCACCACCTTCGATGATCGCGAGCAGCCGATGATGCGCCACATCCAGGCGCTGTGCGAGCTCTACGATCCGGTTTTCCCGCCCGCGCCGTGGATGTTCGGTGCCGCGGGGCGGGAACACATGAGCGAACACGGCACCACGGCCGAGCAGTTCGCCAGGATCGGCCTGAAAAACCACAAGCATTCGGTGAACAATCCCTATTCGCAGTTCCAGGACGAGTACTCGCTCGAGGACATTCTCGGTTCGCGGGAGGTCTACGAACCGCTGACCAAACTGCAGTGCTCGCCGACCTCGGACGGGTCCGCGGCCGCGGTGCTGGCCAGCGAGGCCTTCGTCGCCGAACACGACCTCGCCGATCAGGCGGTGGAAATCGTCGGGCAGTCCATGACGACCGACTTCGCCTCCACCTTCGACGGCACCGCGAAGAACATCGTCGGCTGCGATATGACCGTGCAGGCCGCGCGGGAGGTGTACGAGCAGAGCGGACTGGGCCCGGAGGACTTCCAGGTGATCGAGCTGCACGACTGCTTCTCGGTCAACGAGTTGCTGACCTACGAGGCGCTCGGCCTCTGCGCGCCGGGCGAGGGCGGGAAACTCGTGGACGATGGCGCGACGACCTACGGCGGCCGCTGGGTGGTGAACCCCTCCGGCGGGCTGATCTCCAAGGGGCACCCGCTGGGCGCGACCGGTCTCGCCCAGTGCGCCGAGCTTTCCTGGCAGCTGCGCGGAGCTTCCCAGGCACGCCAGGTTCCCGAGGTTTCGGCGGCATTGCAGCACAACATCGGTCTCGGCGGTGCCGCGGTGGTCACTGCCTACCAGCGCGCGCGACGGTGAAGGAGTAACGCATGGGCAAGATCAACGCGTCGGTTCAGCTGAATGCCGCGCCGGACAAGGTGTGGGCACAGTTCTCGGATCCGAACAATTTCGAGAAATGGCTCACCATCCACACGAAGTGGAAGGGCGAGGTTCCCGGTGAGTTCGCCAAGGGAGCCCAGGCCACCGAGGTGGTGACCATGCTCGGCATGCCGAACACCATCACCTGGACTGTGGACGAATTCGAGGCACCGAGCAAACTTTCCATCTCCGGGACCGGAATGGCCGGAGTCAAGGTCCGCTTCGCCCTGAGCGTGGCCGCCTCCGATGGTGGCACCCTGGCCACGATCGACGCCGAATTCGAGGGGCAGATGCTCACCGGGGCGCTCGGCAAGGCCGTGGAAAAAGACGGCAAGAACAATCTCGACGAATCCATGGCGAAATTCGCCGAACTGCTTGATTGAGGATCGATGAGCGAAGAGCTGACATTCGACGAGTCCGGGCTGCACACCTGGAACGAGCCGAAGACCTTCGAGGTCACCAGGGAGCGGATCGCGCAGTACGCGGAGGCCAGCAACGATCCCATTCCCGCGCACCGCGCCGGGGATGTCGCTGCTCCGGTGTTCGCGATCGTGCCGGTCTTCGAGTCGCTGCTGGAGCCGGTACTCGGGGTGGTTCCGCCGAGCACCATCGGCCGCGTGGTACACGGGGAACAGGATTTCCGGTTCCACCGCCCGATCCGGCCCGGGGATCAGCTGGTCTCCAGAGGGAAGATGACCGGCTGGCACGGGACCGGTAAGGGCACCCCCGCCTGTGTGTACCTGGAAAGCCGCACCCCGGAGGGAGAACTGGTCACCGAGCAGTACGTCACCTTCTTCGTGCGCGGCTTCGATGCCGGGAGCACGGTCGGCGAACAGGCACCGGAACACCGGTTCCCGGAAGGACTGCGGGATTCCGCTCCCGTGGCGAAGGTCGTCGCGCACGTGGACGAGGACCAGACCTTCCGGTACAGCCCGGCCGCCGGTGACCCGATGCCGATCCACCTGGATGAGGAGGTCGCCAAACAGGCCGGGCTGCCCGGGATCATCGTGCACGGACTGTGCACCCAGGCGTTCACCTCCTGGGCGGTGCTCACCGAACTCGCCGGCTCGGAGACCGCGCGGCTGCGCAGGCTCGCGGTGCGGTTCGCGAAACCGGTGCTTCCCGGACAGGACATCACGACGCGGATGTGGCAAGCGGGCGAGAAGGACGGCGTGACGAGCTACGCCTTCGAGACGACAGTTGGCGAGACCGTGGTCATCTCCGACGGCCTCGCCGAGATCACCGGATAGGAGCGAAGATTTCATGGGAGAACTCGACGGACGGGTCGCCGTCATCACCGGGGCCGGCCGGGGCATCGGTCGCGAGCACGCGCTGCTGTTCGCGAAGGAGGGGGCCAGCGTCGTGGTCAACGACCTCGGCGGGGCCAATGACGGATCGGGAACGGACGCCGGTCCCGCCCAGGAGGTGGTGGACGAAATCCGTGCCGCTGGTGGGAAAGCGGCCGCGAACACGGACAACATCGCCGAATGGGCGGGCGCGAGGAACCTCGTCGAGCAGGCGGTCGCGGAGTTCGGCAAGCTCGATGTGCTGGTGAACAACGCGGGCATCCTGCGCGATGCGTTCATCGCCGGGATCGAGGAATCCCAGTGGGACGCGGTGATCGCGGTGCACCTGAAGGGGCACGCCGCCGTACTGCACCATGCGGCCGCGTACTGGAAGGCCAAATCCAAGGCGGGCGAACAACTTTCCGCCGCGGTGGTCAACACGGCCTCGGCCTCCGGGACCACGCTGCCGAACGCCGGTCAGGTCAACTACGGGGCGGCGAAAGCCGGGATCGCGGCCATGACCCTTGTCGCGGCACAGGAACTCGAACGCTACGGGGTCCGGGCCAACGCGATCGCCCCGATCGCCCGCACCCGGCTCACCCTGGCCACCCCCGGGATGGGGGCGATCTTCGGCCAGGAGGTACCCGAGGGCGAGTTCGACGCGTTCTCCCCGGCGAACATCTCCCCGCTCGTGGCCTACCTGGCGACCGAGAAATGCCCGCACACCGGGCAGGTTTTCGCCGTGCAGGGCGGATCCATCCAGAAGCTGCAGGGCTGGTCGGTGGACAAGACCACCGAGACCGAGGGGCCGTGGACGATCACCGATGTCGCCTCGCGGCTCGGGGAATGGGCCTGATCGCATGATCGAATGGTCGGAAACCGAACTGCTCATCCGGGACTCGATCCGCGAGTTCATCGACAAGGAGATCCGCCCGCGCACCGATGAGCTCGAATCCGGGGAGCTGCCCCCGTACGAGGTGATCCGCACGCTGTTCGCCGCCTTCGGGATCGACGCGCTGGCTCGCGAGCAGACCACCAAGCTGCTGGAGAAACGCAAGCAGGGCAAGGAATCCAGTTCCGGCTCCGGTGGCGGATCGGCGTTCGGCGGTAACGAGTCCATGGCGATGATCGCGATCAGCGAGCTCGCCGGGGTGAGCCTGGGCATCGTGGTCTCCATGGGCGTCTCGATCGGGCTCACCGCGCAGACCATCATGAGCAAGGGCACCCTGGCCCAGCAGGAGCGCTGGCTGCCGAAGCTGGCCACCTTCGAACACGTCGGAGCCTGGGCGATCACCGAGCCGGATTCGGGCTCGGACGCGCTCGGCGGGATGAAGACCGTGGTTCGCAGGGACGGAGACGGTTATGTCCTCAATGGACAGAAGACCTTCATCACCAACGGCCCGTACGCCGATGTGCTGGTGGTCTACGCCAAGCTCGATGAGGGCGACGGAACTCCGGTGCGGGACCGCAAGGTGCTCTCCTTCGTGCTCGAATCCGGGATGTCGGGCCTGACCCAGGGCAAACCGTTCAAGAAGATGGGCATCATGTCCTCCCCGACCGGGGAACTGTTCTTCGACGACGTCCGGCTCGGACGCGAGCACCTGCTCGGCGAGACCGAGGACCGGGCGAGCGGGGAGGACACCACCAGCGAGGTGAAGTCCAGCTTCACCCTCGAACGGGTCGGGGTGGCCGCGCTGTCGCTGGGCATCATCGAGGAATGCGTGCGGTTGTGCGTGGACTACGCGAACAATCGCAGCTTGTGGGGCCGGGATATCGGCAGTTTCCAGCTCGTCCAGCTCAAACTGGCGAACATGGAGGTGGCCCGGATCAACGTGCGCAATATGGTCTTCCACGCCCTGGAGGCCGGCCGTGCGGGCAAATCCCCGAGCCTGGCCGAGGCCTCGGCGATGAAGCTGTACTCCTCCCAGGCGGCCACCGAGGTCGCCATGGAGGCCGTGCAACTGTTCGGTGGCAACGGATACATGACCGAATACCGGGTCGAACAGCTCGCCAGGGACGCGAAGTCGCTGATGATCTACGCGGGCAGCAACGAAATACAGGTCACCCATATCGCCAAGGGGCTGCTCGGCAGATAACGGGCTCCGTGGATGGCAAGATTGTCATCGTGGACCTCAAGCACTGGCTCGCGCACGGTATCGACGAGATCGGGAAATGGGAGGCGGAGTACGGCGGCTTCGCCGCCCACCCCGCGCTCGAGGTGGGCGACGGTGAGTTCGGCGCGGCGTTCGGTGAACTGCTGGACCGGTTGCGGGACAATTACCCGTTCGCCCATCCCCGGTACGCGGGCCAGATGCTCAAACCACCGCATCCGGCCGCTGTTGCCGGGCAGCTGGCCGCGATGCTGATCAACCCCAACAACCACGCGCTGGACGGGGGACCGGCGACCGCGGCGATGGAGCGCGAGGTCATCGCTCGCCTCGCCGCCATGTTCGGTTTCGGCACGCATCTGGGCCACCTCACCACCAGCGGCACCATCGCGAACCTCGAGGCCCTCTTCGTGGCGCGTGAGCTGCGCCCGGGCACCGCGATCGCCTACAGCGCGGATGCGCACTACACGCACGCGCGGATGGCGCACCTGCTCGGCGTGCCCGCCCGTCCGGTGGCCACCGACGCGGCCGGCCGGATGGACCTCGACGCGCTGGAATCCTTGCTGCGTCAGGAAAATATCGGCACCGTGGTGCTCACCGCGGGCACCACCGGGCTCGGCGCGATCGACCCGGTCCACGAAGCACTCGAACTACGCGACCGTTACGGGGTGCGGCTGCACGTGGACGCGGCGTACGGCGGCTTCTTCACCCTGATCGCCGATGACGGTCCCGATGGCGTGACCGCCGCCCCGTACACCGCCATCGCCGCCTGCGATTCGGTCGTCGTGGATCCGCACAAACACGGGCTGCAGCCCTACGGCTGCGGTGCCGTGCTGCACGCCGATCCTTCGGTCGGCCGCTTCTACCGGCACGACTCGCCCTATACCTACTTCACCTCGGACGAGCTGCATCTGGGCGAGATCTCCCTGGAGTGCTCGCGCGCCGGTGCCGCGGCCGCCGCACTATGGCTGACCATGCGGCTGCTCCCGCTCACCGCGGATGGGCTCGGCGCGGTGCTGCGGCCCGGCAGGCGCGCCGCGCTGCGCTGGCATGAACTGCTCACCGAATCCGGCCTGCTCGTTCCCTATCAGCGTCCCGAACTGGACATTCTCGGCTATCTCCCGCGCGCGGAGCGACTCTCCGATGTGGACCGGATCAGCGCCGAGGTGCTGGAGAAGGGGATGAGCGCCGAACCCGGGGATTCGGTTTTCCTCGCCACCTACGGGGTCAGCGCCGAGGCACTGGCCGCGCGCGGGCACCCGGTGCGGGCCGACCGGCCGGGCGGGCGGATCCTGCGCAGCGTGCTGATGAAACCCGAACACGAGCAGTGGAGCGAATGGCTGTGCGGGCGGATCGGGGAACTGGTCAGGGATGTGCGCTGACCGCCTTGCGCAGCAGGGGATGCGCGGTGCGCACGTGCACCAGCGATACCGGCGGCCAGATCAGGCGTGCCGCGCCGTTGCGGTAGCGCACGAAGGTGCCCCATACGATGCGGTCCCCGTCCGGCCAGAACACATTGCGCGCGAGCATCAGAGGAGATTCCTGCTCGACAACCGCGGCGGTGTCGTCCGCCGAGACCAGGCGCCAGCCGAGCACATGCTGCGGCGAACCATTGGGGCCGAGCCGGAAACCCAGCGCCAGCGACCAGCCGGTGCGCAGGAAGGTCCGCATGACCGGGGAACCGCCCTCGAAGACCGCGCGCGCCCACTGCTCCGGGCTGCGCTGCTCGGCGCTCCGCGCGGCGAACGCTACCGTGTAATCACAGCCGGGCAGCGCGGCGAGCGCGCCCAACCGTTCCGGCACCTCGATCCTGCGCACGGTCATCGAACACCTCCGCTATTAGATTCATGTACAATAAGTCGACAGGCGGTCCCGGTCAACCATCGCTGAACCTGGAGTGTTCGTGCCCGCACCACGACGACGGCTTTCCCCGCGGCAGCGCCGCGAACACCTGCTCGAGATGGGTGCCGAGGTGTTCACCGCGCACCCCTACGCCGAGGTCTCGATGGCGGGCGCGGCCGAGTACGCCGGGGTGTCCCGGGCGTTGCTGTATCACTACTTCCCCGGCAAGGCGGAGTACTTCGCCGCCGTGTACCAGCGCGCCGCCGACCAGCTGCTCGCCGGTATCGCGCTGGAGTCCGGCGCTGGGCTGGACGAACAGATCACCGCCGGCCTGGACGCGCACATCGAGTTCTTCGCCACGCATCCCGGGCTCGTGCTCGAAGCCAACACCGGTGAACCCGCTCGCGATCCCGCCGTGCAGGGCATCATCTCGGCGGAGCTGAACGAACTGCGTGCCCGCATGCTCGACGCGTACGGCTACACCGGGCACGAACGCGAACTCGCCTCGGCCGCGCTGCTGGCCTGGCTGGAGTTCATCCGCGCGATGTGCGTGGAATGGCTGCGGCGCAGGGAGATCAGCAGGGAAGAGGTACGCGCCACCTGTCTTCGCACCCTGCGAGCCGCGCTCGAATCGAGTGCCTGACCGGACTGGTCTCCGGAAACCGATCCGGTTTCTCTACCACCGGGCCGAGGGGGTGGTGTTCAGCAACTACTCATTCGAGCCCCCACAACACTTCGGCGAGCTCGGCGTAATCGGTGATTCCGGTCAGATCGAGCGGAACCTCTTCGAACACGTCGAAGTCGTGCAGCAGGGTGAATCCCAGCATGGTGCGTGCGAAGTCCGGGCCGTGCGCCCACCCGGCGACGTCCAATGCGGTGGCGAGCAGTTCGCGGTCGGCGCGGAAGGTGTTCAGGTGCAGCTGAACCAGGCCGTAGTACGGGTTTCCCGCGTATACGTCGGTGAAGTCGACCAGCCCGGTGAGTTCGGCGCGCTCGGCGTCCACGAACAGGTTGCGCCCGTGCAGATCGCCGTGCACGAAGGCGGGTGCGCCGAGCAGTTCCCGGACATCCGGTAGCTGCTCCTCGAGCGAGTCGAGCAGTTCCCGGGCGAGGTACCCCCATTCCCGGTGTTCGGCGACGGTGACCGCGCGGCGCTCGGCGAGTAGTTCGGCGAACACCGGGGAATCCGGGCGCAACAGTGCGTTCCCGGTCAGTGGGAGATCGTTGAGGCCGCGCAGCAGGGTCCCCGCGTGGGCGGCGAGGGCGAGTTCGGTTGTCCTGTCCGCTTTTCCGATCGCCTCGGGCCACGCGCGCCCCGGCACGACGGTACACACCAGGAACGGCCAGGGCCAGTGTTCGCCGCCGGGGAAGAGGTCGCCGCGGGCCACCGGTTCGGGGACCGGCAGCCCCGATCCGGCGAGCACCTGGTAAGCCTCGGTCTCGGTGGCCAGGCTGTCGGGTCCGCACCAGTGCTCCCCGTAGAATTTCACCACGAAACCGTTGTCTCCGACCAATACCGGGTTCGTGCTCTCCCCGGGGACGGTGAAGTGCTCCGGTTGCGCCAGCCCGGCCGAGTCGAACGCGGTGCGCGCGTGCGGTTCCCAGAATTCGAGCGAGTTTCGTAGCTCCGCGTACTCATCCGGTGACTGGATCGCCTGCATGGACCAAGGATAGCGTCCCGAGGAATGGACATCCGGGAAACCGGGCGTGGGCGCGCATTACGCTGCCGGACAGTGAGCTGAACGGAGGACGGATGGCGGTAATCGAGGCCGTGCGATCGGCCAGGCGGCCGGTGATCGAGCGCGCACCCGCGGCACGGGCCGGAGTGGTCGCGGTCGGTGTTCTCCTCGCGGTCGCGCTTGGCGCCGCGGTGTTCAACGCGGCGGGCTGGAAACTCACCCTGCTCTACGTGTTCGGCCTGCTGCTCGGGCTGGCGCTGTTCCACTCGCGGTTCGGGTTCACTTCGGCCTGGCGGCAGCTGGCGACGGTGGGGCAGGGCACGGCGCTGCGCGCGCACATGCTGATGCTCGCGGTCGCCTGCGTGCTGTTCTCCGTGGTGCTCGGCACCGGGACGAGCCTTTCCGGGGCACCGGAAGGAAATGTGCTTCCCGCGGGCGTCGGTGTGGCGCTCGGTGCCTTCCTGTTCGGGGTCGGCATGCAGATCGGCGGCTCCTGCGCGTCCGGCACCCTGTTCGCGGTGGGCAGTGGGCAGACCGCGATCATCTACACGCTCGGCGGGTTCATCCTCGGTTCGATCGCGAGCGCCTTCGCGGCGAACTGGATCACCACGCTGCAGAAGATCGGCCCTACGGTCTCGTTCGCCGACACCCCGCTCGGTTATCCGGGCGCGGTGCTGATCTCTTGCGCGATCATCGGCGTGATCGTCGGGATTTCGGTTCTGGTGCAACGCAAACGCAATCCACCACCCGCGGGGCGCCCGCCCGCTGCCCGCGGGATCGCGCGGGTGCTGCGCGGTTCCTGGCCGCTGTGGGCGGGCGCGATCGTGCTCGCCGTGCTCAACGCCGCGACCCTGTTCGTCTCCGGGGGACCGTGGGGTATCACCTCCGCGTTCAGCCTGTGGGGCGCGAAACTGTCCGGCTGGCTCGGTATCGACATCTCCGGCTCCGCGTACTGGCGGGTGCCAGAGCACGCCGCGGAACTCGATGCCTCGGTGCTCGCGGACAAGACCTCGGTGATGGACTTCGGGATCATGATCGGCGCGCTGATCGCCTCGGCGCTCGCCGGTGCGTTCATCCTGCACCGCAATGTGCCCTGGCGTACCGCGCTCGGTGCCGTGCTCGGCGGGATCCTGATGGGCTTCGGCGCGCGCATGGCGGGCGGCTGCAATATCGGCGCGTACTTCTCCGGCATCGCCTCGTTCAGCCTGCACGGCTGGCTATGGGGGATCATGGCGGTCGGCGGGACCTACGCGGGCATCCTGCTGCGCCCGGCATTCGGCCTGACGAACCCGAAACCGAGCGATTCGATCTGCTAGGCGAAACGCATACCGTCCTCGATCCGCCCATGCCGCAGTAACAGCACATCGCGCAGGTAGTTCTGGTTCAGCCGCCAGGGTTTCCTCGGCCCCTGCTTGGGTAACACATCGATACCGCGGCGCACATAGCCGGAGTGCAGATCGATCAGCGGCGTGGTGCGCGCCACTCGCCCGGGTGCGCGCGGGGTGCCCATCCGGTAGCCGCGGGCGTCCATGTGCCCGATCAGGCGGCAGACGTAGTTCGCGACCAGATCGGCCTTGAGGGTCCAGGAGGCGTTCGTGTATCCGATGGTGAGCGCGAAGTTCGGTACCCCGGACAGCATCATTCCCTTGTACGCCAAGGTATTCCCCGGGTGTACCGGCCGGGAGTCCACGAGCAGTTCCATCCCGCCGAGCAGCTGGAGATTCAGCCCGGTCGCGGTGATCACGATATCGGCGGCGAGCTCGGTGCCCGAGGAAAGCCGAACCCCGTCGGCGGTGAAGGTCTCGATGGTGTCGGTGTGCACCGTCGCGGTTCCAGTGCGCAGCGCGGCGAACAGGTCCCCATCGCCCGCGAAGCACAACCGCTGGTCCCAGGGCCGGTAGCGGGGATTGAAGTGCACGTCGACCGGGTAATCGGCGCCGAGCGCGCGCTGGTTCGCGGTACGGATGAGTCCGCGCACGAGTTCCGGGCGCAGCCTGCTCAGCTTGAAGAAGGCCAGTGTGGTCAGGATGTGTTTCCACCGCACGAGCGGATAGGCCAGCCGCGTGCCGAGCAGCCGGGTGAGCCGGACCGCGGTATTGTCCGTGGACGGCAGCGGGAGCACGTAGCTCGGCGACCGCTGCAGCATGGTCACCTGTTTCGCGGTCGCGGCCAGTTCCGGGACCAGGGTCACCGCGGTGGCCCCGCTGCCGATCACCAGCACCCGTTTGCCCGCGTGGTCCAGCTCTTCCGGCCAGTGCTGCGGGTGCACGAGCGTCCCGGTGTACCGCTCGACACCGGGGAACTCCGGGGTGAATCCTTTGTCATAGCGGTAGTACCCGGTGTTGGCGAACAGGAATCCGCAGCTGATCCTGGTCGTCTCACCCGCGTGCCGCACCTCGACCGTCCAGCGCGCCGTGCTCGTGGACCACTCGGCGCGCACCGCGCGGTGGCCGAACCGGATGTGTTCGGTGATCCCGTGTTCGTTCGCGGTGTGCCGCACGTATTCCCGGATGGACTCCCCGTCGGCGAGCGAACGCGCGGACGGCCAGGGTGCGAATTCGTAGCCGAGGGTGAACATGTCCGAATCCGAGCGCACTCCCGGATAACGGAACAGGTCCCAGGTTCCACCGATCGCCGAACGCGCCTCGAGCACGGCGAAACTCTTGCCCGGATGCGTGGCGCGCAGGCGGCAGGCCGCGCCGATCCCGGAGAGCCCGGCGCCGATGATGAGCACGTCGACGTGTTCGTCCACCGCGATCACCGTACCGCCACGGGAAGTTCCTGGAGACCGCGCAACACGATGTTGTCCTTCCACACCGGGGTTCCGGCGAGCCGGAGCTCGGGGACGCGCTCGAACAGGGCACGGAGCACGATCCGGCCCTCGAGTCTGGCCAGCGGTGCGCCGAGACAGAAGTGCACGCCCTGGCCGAACGCGAGATGTTTCGTGGGGTTGCGGGCGATGTCGAAGTTCTCGGGTTCGGCGAACACATCCGGATCGCGGTTGGCCGAACCAACGAGCAGGATCATCGCCGCACCACACGGAATCGCCACCCCGCCGACCTCGGCGTCCTCCCTGGCGAGGCGCATGGTCATCTGTACGGGAGAGTCGTAACGCAGCAGTTCCTCCACCGCGGCCTCGGCTCGCTCGGGTTCCGCGCGGAGCAGGGCGAGCTGGTCCGGATGGCGCAGCAGCGCGAGTGTTCCGTTCCCGATGAGGTTCACCGTGGTCTCGTGCCCGGCGATCAGCAACAGGATGCAGGTCGCGATCAGGTCATGCTCGGCGAGTCCGGGAACGGCGAGCAGCCCGGAGATCAGGTCCTCGCCGGGATGCGCGCGGCGCTCGGCCGCGAGCGTGCGCAGATACTCGCCGAATTCGAGCCGCGCCGCGAGCTGTTTCTCCCGGACCCCTTCCGGCATGAGGAAATCCGGGTCCAGGCCCCGGGCCATGGCATGCGACCAGCGCACGAACTGTTCCCGGTCCGCATCGGGAATGCCGAGCAGTTCGCTGATCACCGCGACCGGGAGCGGATAGGCGAGCTCGTCGATCAGGTCGAACGGTTCGCCGCGTTCGAGGATCCCGTCCAGCAGTCGTGCGGTGATCTCCTCGATGCGCGGGGTGAGTTCGGCGACCGTTCCGCGGGTGAACGCCCTGCTGACCAGTTTACGCAATCGGGTGTGCTCGGGCGGGTTCTGCACGAGGAACGAGCGCACCGGCCTGCCGTGCTCGTCGAGCAGGGATTCCGGGAGTTCGTCGGGGCTTCGGCGCAGCGCGAGCGCCTGATCCGGTTCCGCGTGCCCGAAGCTGCTGTCCCGCAGCACCGCGGCGCAGTCGGCCTGCCTGGTGAGCACGAACAGGGCGTCCGCGGCCTCGAGGATCGGGGAATTCTCCCGCAGCGCCCGGTATCCCGGATAGGGGTCGGCGCGCCGGGCGGGATCGAAGAGTGTCTGCAGTGCCGTGTCCTGGGTGGCGGTCATGATGTGTCCTCCGTGTGCTCGATGCCGGTGAACAACCACTGCAGGGCGCTGGCGAACAGTTCGGGTGGCGCGCTCGCCGGATCCACCCTGCGCCGTCGCACGAGCCCTTGGAACAACGCGAAAACCACCGTGGCCACGGTGTCCGGGGGAACCCCGTGAGTGTCCACGGATTCGGTGATCAGCCGGGCGAGCGCGGCGTGCGGTTCGCGCATCTGCTCGGCCATGGTGTCCAGCACATGTGGATTGCGCACCGCGTAGAGCCAGAACTCCGCCTGCAGTGGCGCGAAATCCGCGTCCTTGTCCGCGAGGTCCACCAGGTATTGGCTGATCGCCCGCAACGGATCGGTCGCCGTCGCCGCGCCCTCGCGCACCAACTCCTCGGCGGCCGCGATCTGACTGCTCGCCCGGCTGGACAGCAGTTCGAGGAACAGCTGTTCCTTGCCCTCGAAGTTGGCGTACAGCGCGCCGATCGTGAACCCGGCTGCTTCGGCGATCTCGTCCACCGTGGCGCCGTGGAATCCCTTGCGCGCGAAGGTGAGCGCGGCGGCGTCCAACAGCAGCTCACGGGTGCGGGTCTTGGCTTCGGCTCGGCTCATCCGGCGACTCACATAGTCGACGCTATTCGAATAGTAAGCACTATGCAAGTGCCGATCGCCGATATCGCGCGGTAATATCGGCCGTCATGCAGGCGTGCTATCTGGACGAACTCGAAGCATTACGCCGAGAACTGGATGAACTGGACACGTCGATCGTCGATCTGCTGGCCAAGCGGTTCGAGGTCACCGGCAGGGTCGGCGTGCTCAAACGGGACGCGGATGTGGCGGCCGTGGACCACGAGCGGGAACGCGAAATGTTCGCGCGGCTACGGGATCGCGCACGAGACAAGGGCATCAGCCCGGAACTCGTGGAATCGCTGTACCGGCTCATCGTGTCCGAGGTCGTGGTGGGACACCGCAGGGCGCGCGAAGGCTGAGCTCGGGTACCGGAACCGTGCCGGGGCGGCGATGACTACCGTGACACCATGAGCCGCAGGCGAGCCCAGGTCCTCGATGCCGCGCTCGCCGTGATCGGCACGGCGGGGGTCCGTGGCCTCACCTATCAGGCGATCGATGCGCGTGCGGGGGTTCCCGCGGGGACCACGTCGAACTGGTTCCGCAACCGGGCCGCGCTGCTGCAGGGGGTGCTCGCCCAGCAGCTCGACCGGGATCGCACCGAGTGGGAACGGTTCACCGAACGGCCTCCGGCGAGTGTCAGTGAAGCGGCGGGCACCCTTGCCGCACTGGCGAACCGGCTCAGCGGCGAGGGCGCGGAACGCACGCTGGCCCGATATGCGCTTTTTCTCGAGGCGACGACGCACCCGGAGCTCACCGGGCTGCTGCGTGAGGGACGCGCGGCGATCCTCGACTGGGGCGAAACCTGGCTCGCCGGCCTCGATCTTCCCGATCCGCGGGAGCGTTACCGGCGACTGATCGGTCACCTGGACGGAATCGTGTTGCACCGGCTCACTTTTCCCGGTGAACCGTTCGATCCGGAACCGGGCTTCCGTGCGATCCTCACGGCATAGCGGGGTGTTCCGTGCTCAGCCCCGGGTGTGCTGGCCGAGGGTGCGCTGTACCGCCGCCGACCTGCCGAGGACCGTCCTGCCATCGTCCGCGGTGATGATCGGCCGCTGGATCAGGATCGGATGCGCGGCGAGCGCTTCGAGCCAGCGGTCCCGCTCGGCAGGGGTGCGGTTCCACTGTTCGAGCCCCAGTTCACCGGCGACCGCTTCCGCGGTGCGGGCGATGTCCCACGGTTCCAGGCCGAGCCGGTCGAGCGCCGCGGCCAGTTCGGTGGTCGTCGGGCGGGGTTCCAGGTAGTGCCGCACCGTGTAGTCCCCTCCCGCCACGTCGAGCTGTTCGAGCGCCGAGGCGCACTTCGAGCATTCCGGGTTGATCCAGATCTCCATGGCAATCACCGGGGTTCTCGCACGGTCGGTGGGCGCACCGATTCTAGGGAGCACCGATTCTAGGGCTCGCCGGTTTCCGGGCGTTGCGCACCGGATGCCGAAAATGTCCTGCAGAGTTTTCTCTGCAGAACATTCTTTGTAGCCCCTCGGGATCGGTGCAGGGCGGCCGGAGCGGCTGTTCGGTCGTTTCCTGAATGAGCACACCCACTCACAATGAGTGCGGCCGAGGAGGTGAGGCGATGGCGCGGCGCAGGGGCAGAGGCTGGCTGTTGCTCGGCGTGATACTGGTCATCGCGGTCCTGATCGTCATCGGCATCCGCAACAACCGCTCCGGCCAACCGTCCCCGGGTGGGCCGGAGGCGACTGCCCCGGAGCACCGAGCGACGCCGGTAGTGCTGGTACCCGGCTTCGCCGAACCGGACGGCGCATTCGACCCGATGCGCAAACGGCTGTCCGAACGCGGGATTCCGAGCCAAGTGGTCCGGTTCGGGATGGGCAATCTCGGAGCGAACAACACCGCCAACGCCGGCACGGTCAAGAAGAAGGTGGACGAGATCGTCGGCAAGGGCCGTGGCCGGGTGGACATCGTCGCGCACAGCATGGGCGGTCAGTCGGCGCGCTACTTCATCGAACGGCTCGGCGGCGGGGACCGGGTGCGCAACTACATCTCGGTCGGCACCCCGCAGCAGGGCGCCGATCCGAACGATCCGTCGTTCGCCTACTGCAAACCGTTCCCCGATATCGATGTGTGCGCGAGCAGCAGGTTCGTCCGCGCGCTCAACGCCGAACCACCACCGCATGGGGTCGACTACTGGACCGTGCACGACACCGGCGATTTCCCCTCGACGGCCCTGCCGATGCCCGGACCGCACTGCGACATCACCACGCACGGCATCGGGCACGGGCAGCAGCCCGGTTCCCCGAGTATCAGCGCGCTGGTGTTGCGCATACTCTCCGCGCACGGACGATGTAGCGGAATCGGAAAGCAGCTCGGCTAGCGGGGAGGGCCCGGGATGGACGAGCTGAACAGGCGCACCCTGCTGCGCGGTACCGCGATGGCGGGCGTCGCGGTGCCCATGGCGGCGAGCCAGGCGAACGCGGCGGCACCGAAGAACACCGAACCGAATACCGAACCACCGAAGGGCGGCGGAGCACCGAACGGCGACTGGACACCCGAGCGCGCGGACCGGGAGCGGGTGCTCGCCGCCGGGTTCACCGAACGGAAGGCCGACGCCTGGTTGCTGCTCAACCGGGCCGGTGCCGCCCTGCGCGCCCTGCCCCGGCTGCATCCCAGCGATGAGACCGAGCTTCCGCAGGACATTCACGCGCTGCAGAACCGGCTCATGTTCCGCCCCGCCTACCGGACCTATCGCAGCATCGCGCCCCAGTAGGTCCGGTCCGGTCAGCGCAGGACGGCGCGCAGTTCGGCGGCCGTGTCGGCGTCCAGCTCGTAGCGGTCCGCACCGTCCGGGGCGAGCGCGAAACCGACCCGTGTCCCGGTATCGGCCATGACCGGTGGGCGCGGCCTGCGCGGGGCGGCGTGCAGCTGGGTGACCCCGGTACGTTCGGCGATCGCGCGCGCGTTGTGCGTGCGGACACCGCCGCAGGCGAGGATCTGCATCGCGGTTCCCGCTTGGTCGACGAAGGCGGCGATCCGCTCGGCACCGTCCTCGGCCCGGTCGGCTCCGCCGGAGGTGAGCACCCGGGTGACGCCGAGTTCGGCAAGGCCGTCCAGGGCGCGATGCGGTTCGGCGCAGACGTCGATGGCTCGGTGGAAGGTGAACTCGCTGCCCTGGGCGGCGGCGTGCAGGGCGGCAAGGGCGGCGCGGTCGAGGTGGCCGTCCGCGTGGAGCACGCCGGTGACGATCCCGTCCGCCCCGGCCTCCACACAGGCGGCGATGTCCTCGGCCATGGCGTCGATTTCCGCTGCCGTGTAGACGAATTCCCCGCCACGTGGCCGGACGAGCACGTGCACGCCCGCGTTCCGGCAGGCGCGGACGGCCGCGCGGACGGTGCCGATGCTCGGGGTGAGCCCGCCCTCGCTGCCCGCCGCGCACAGCTCGACGCGGTCAGCGCCGATCGCGTCGGCGGCGCGCGCACAGGGCAGGGAGTCGACCGAGAGTTCGAGGATCACAGCAGCTCCGGGTCGAGTGCGGGTTCGGGCATGGACTCATCGAAGGGAAACATCGGCCGCTCGATGGCGCGGTGCCCGAGCCGGAGCAGATCCTGATCCACCCCGCCCTTGGTGAGCGCGAGCATCCAGTCGGCGGCCATCGCGTAGAGCTCCGGTTCCAGATAACCGATCTTGACCACGACCAGATCGGCCGAGCGCGGGTCCAGGCCGAGCGCGGTGAAATCGGATTCGAGGTGATACGGCTTGCGCCGGGCGGTGACGATCACTCGCAGCCCGCGATCGGCGAACGCCACGGCGGTCCCGGCGACAGGGTCGTGCGCATCGATCGCGGCCACCCGCGCGGTCATGCGCACCGGGGGATGGATGGTGTCGATCCGGCCGCCGATCTCCACGGTGACCGTCTCGCCGACCCCGGCGGCCACCGCGGCGGCAACCGTGTCCGGGTCGGTGATCGCCGCGTAGATCGTCCCGTTCGGACTGTCCACAACGGACGGTGTGTCCAGCAGGGTGGCCAGGGTCGCGGAGACATCCCCCGCACCGCCCGCGGTCGGATTGTCCCCCGAATCGCTGATGAAGTACGGCCGCGCGGTGGATACCGCGGCCGTCTCCAGGCAGTGTTCGAGGCTGTCGGCAGGGGCCACGAAAGCGAAATCGGCGCGCGCCTGCCAGTAGGCTCCGGCCAGCTGCCTGGCCTGCTCGGTGATCACGGTCTCGTCGTCCCCGGTCACGATCACCGAGGCCTGGCAGCGTGGTTCGTCGGCCCAGGCGTAGCCGACGAGCAGCGCGGCGTCGAGTACCCCGGGCAGCTGCTCGATCTCGTCGATGCGGGCGTAGACGCTCTTGGCCGGTTCGATGCGGGTACTGGTCTTCTCCCCGGGCAACAGCACCGGAACCTGGGTCCAGCTCATCAGCGGTTTACCGCCATCGGCGAGCCGGTCGAGCAGATTGCGCACCGCCCGCTCGCGAGTCTGCCAGGCATCGGTGTGCGGGGCCTTGCGGTAGGCGGTGAGCAGATCGAGCGCGCTCGCGAGCCGCCGGGAGACGTTGCCGTGCAGGTCCATCGAGGCGGAGACCAGTACCTCGGAACCGATCACCGCGCGGATGCGCTCGATGAGGTCGGCCTCCACATCGGTGCGGCCTACCACGCTCATCGCGCCGTGGATGTCGAAGAACAGCCCGTCGAGCGGGCCCGTTTCGCGCAGTCCGGCCAGGATCTCCCCGGCGAGCGCCTCATAGGTCTCCGGGGTGACCGCGCCGCCGGGCAGTGAGGTCGCGCGCAGGATCGGCACCCATTCGGCACGGGTGCGCAGCCCGTCCTCCCTGCCGAGGAAGGGATAGCGGTCCAGCAGTTCCGCGCCGCGTTGCGTCAGGAAATCGTCCATCGTGGCGCGGTGCGGGGAGAAGGTGCTCGACTCGATCGCGATCCCGGCGATCGCGATCCTGGGGCGATTGGTTCGGGACAGTTCGGTGGTCATACGTCTGCTTTCTGATCGGGTTCGGTTCGGGAGTCGGCCAGTTTCGCGAGCCGTTCGTCGAGCACCGTGTCGAGTACGAGCAGTCCGGCACCGAACAGCCCGGCGTCGGCCCCGGTCCGCACTCGGGAGATCTCCAGGTTGCGGGTACTCAGCGGGAGACAGCGGTCGTAGAGCCCGGCGCGGACCGCGGCCACATAAGCCTCCGAAGTGGACAGTGCGCCACCGAGCAGCACCGCGTCCGGGTTGAAGAAGTTCACGATGGTGGCGAGCACCTCGCCGAGCAGGGCACCCGCCGCGCGGACCGTGGTGATCACCTCGGGTTCGGCGTTCTCCGCGGCGAGCACCACATCCGAGGTGGACTCGACATCCATTCCCTTGGCGCGCAACTGTTCCACCAGTGCCGCGCCACTGGCCACCGCGGCGAAACAGCCCCGGATCCCGCAGCTGCACGGCATATCGGCACCCGCCGCGACGCGCATATGGCTGATATCGCCCGAGGCGTTGTCATTTCCCCGGTACAGCGCGCCGCCCACGATGACCCCGGAACCGATCCCGCTCCCCGCCTTGACCACGACGAGGTTTTCCTTGCCGCGGTTGGTGACCCGCGCCTCGCCGATCGCCATGAGGTTCGCGTCGTTGTCCACCACGACCGGGCAGCCGAAGGTGCGCCGCAGCGCGTGTGCCGCGTCGAATCCGCGCCAGCCGGGCATCCTGGACGGGAGGGTGACCGCGCCATCCTGGACCGGGCCGGGCAATCCGATCCCGGCACCGAGCAGGACCCCGCTCGGGCGCACGGTGTCCAGCATCGTGCGCACCGCATCGTGCAGCGCGTCGAGTGTCGCTTGTGGACTCTCCCCGGCGCCGAGCGGAATCTCCTCGGAGTGCAGCAACTGACCGCCGATGTCCAGCACTCCGATCCTGGTGTGTGCCCCGCCGAGATCGGCCATGCACACGTGTCCGGCCTCGGCGGCCACGGCGAGTGTGCGCGGCCGCCGGCCGCCCTGGGAACGCCCGTGCCCGGCCTCGGTGAGCACTCCGGCGCGTAGCAGATCCTGTACCCGCAGCGAGACCGTGGACTGTGCGACGCCGAGTGCCGTGGCGAGTTCGGTGCGTGAACTGGCCGCTCCGCTCGCGACGAGCTGGAGGACTCGTGCCGCCGAGGGGGATTCGCTGTCGACCACGCGACTTCCTTCGATCTTGGTTGAAGTAGGAATTATGTTGTTATTTTCACGTGACTATCTCTGATCGGTTTCGCGTGCTTCAATCATCGCCGTCTCAACAAGCGCAGACTCTACCAAGAAGAGCGGAAGTAAGCCGACACGGAAAGGCGATGTTCCTTGATAAACAAGAGTGTCGGCTTACTGGAGGTCGGATTGGTGTCCACTAGCACAGCAGCCGATGAATGGCGGATCTATCTATGTGGCGAAGGCGTCGGGTGGCGGTGTTACTCGCCGTTGCCCTTGTAGTACTGAGCGCGTGCGGAGTTTCCCCGCGCCAGCACGGTGGCGGCGGTGATCACATGGTCGCCGGCGGGTCGGTGAGTTTCGCGCTGCCGCCTTCGGCCACGCCGAACTGGATTCTGCCGATCGGGGTCTCCGGATACGGAGCCACCTACAACAGTGCGATCCGGAACACGCTCTATCCGCCGCTCTACCTGTTCGACAAGACCTCGAACGGCACACTCGGCATGGACGAGAAGGCGAGCGCGGCGCAGCCACCGGTCTACTCTCCGGACGGGCGCACCGTCTCGATCACCCTGCGAAACCTCACCTGGTCCGACGGGAAGCCGGTCACCGCGCGGGATGTGGAGTTCTTCTACAACCTCGTCAAAGCTGGCAAGAAGCAGTGGTCGATCTACTCCGAAGGGCGGATCCCGGACAATGTTACCGGATTCGAGACCACCGGGCAGCGCTCGTTCCGGCTGCACCTGGACAAGAAGTACAACCAGGACTGGTTCACCGCGAACCAACTCTCCCGGCTCATTCCGATGCCGCAGGCGGTTTGGGACAAAACCAGCGACAACGGCCCGGTCGGTGATTTCGACCGCAATCCGAAAACCGCGGAGAAGGTCTTCGACTACCTGGTCGGCCAGGGAAAACAACTCGGAAAGTTCAGCACCAACCCGCTGTTCAAGGTGGTCGACGGGCCGTTCGCCATTCAGGATTTCTCCACCCGCGGTCAGGTCACATTGCGCAGGAATCCGCACTACACCGGGCCCGATCCGGCACATCTGGACACGGTGCGCTTCCAGACGTTCACCAGTTCGGCCGCGGAATACAATGTGTTACTCGCGGGTGGGGTCGACTACGGTTATGTGCCGACATCCGATCTCGGTCAGCGCGCCAAACTGGAAGGGCTCGGGTACCGGATCACACCCTGGGACGGCTGGGCGGTCAGTTACATCCCCTACAACTTCAACAATCCGGCACTCGGCACGGTGTTCAAGCAACGTTATGTGCGCGAGGCGATCCAGCGTTCGGTGAACCAGGACGGGATCGCGGACGTGATCTGGCGTCAGGCGGCGACCAAGACCTACGGCCCGGTCCCGCAGGGCACCGCCTCGAAGTACCTTTCCCCGCGGCAGCAGCGCAATCCTTACCCCTTCGATCCGGCCAGGGCGAAGCGGCAGCTCGCACAGCACGGCTGGCGCACCGGGTCCGATGGGGTGGCCTACTGTGCGGACCCGCACGCCTGCGGTCCCGGAATCCAAAAGGGCACAAGGCTTTCGATGACCGTGCTCTCCGAATCGGGCTCGGACGAGACCACCGGGATGATCCAGGAGCTCAAGTCCTCGCTGTCGCGTATCGGGGTGGATCTGGAGATCAGCCAGCGCCCGTTGAACTCGGTGCTCGCCGCGACCGCCCAGTGCAAGCCCGCCGATCCCTCCTGTGGCTGGCAGCTGTCCTTCTTCGGTACCCAGGGCAGCTGGTACTACGACGCGGATCCGAGCGGGGAGCGGCTGTTCGGCACGAATGGGACCTCGAATCTCGGCAGCTACTCGAATCCGCACGCGGACGAGCTGATCGCCGAGACGAACGAGTCCGATGACCAGTTCGCGATGCGCGAGTACAGCGCGTTCCTGGCCGAGGATCTTCCGGTGATCTGGGTGCCGAACCCGGCCTATCAGGTCTCGGCGATCGATTCGGCCCTGCACGGGGTCACCCAGGATCCGCTCGCCGACCTGTATCCGCAGCGCTGGTACTGGACGAGGTGAGGGTGATGCTGCGCTACCTGACGCGGAGGCTCGTGTTCGCGATCCTCGTGGTCTTCCTGGTCACCGTGCTGACCTTCGTGCTGCTGCATCTGCTGCCCGGCGGCCCGGCGCGCGGGATCCTGGGCATGGAGGCGACGCCGGACCAGATCGCGCGGTTCAACCAGGAGAAGGGATTCGACCAGCCGCTGTACACCCAGTACTGGGACTATCTCGTCCGGTTGCTGCACGGCGATCTCGGTGACTCGTACACCAAAAACGAACCGGTGTCCGCACTGCTGGCGCAGCGGCTGCCGAAAACCCTGCTGCTGACCGTGATCTACACGCTGATCGGGATCATCATCGCGCTTCCGGCCGGGATCTGGCAGGCGGTGCGGCGCAACCGCGCGGCCGACCACATCCTGACCACGCTGAGCTTCCTGCTCTATGCGACGCCGGTGTTCTTCCTCTCGCTGCTGCTGATCATCCTGTTCTCCCAGGTGCTGCCGTGGTTCCCGGCACAGGCCGCGCAGGACGAGAGTCTCGGTTCGGTACTCGCCGATCCCGGCTCGCTCGTACTGCCGATCGTGGCGGGTGCGGCCGCGGTGGTCGCCGCGTTCAGCCGGTACATGCGATCGTCCACATTGGACAACCTGGCGCAGGACTATGTACGCACCGCGCGGGCCAAGGGCACCTCGGAGCGCCGGATCATCCTGCGGCACGTGTTCCGGAACTCGCTCACCTCCGTGGTTTCCATGCTCGGCTACTACATTCCGGTCATCTTCGGTGGTGCGCTGGTGATCGAGTCGATGTTCAACTATCCGGGGATCGGGCTGCTGTTCTGGTCCGCGGCCCAGGAACAGGACTATCCGGTGCTGCTCGGCGTGGTGCTGCTGATCGCCGTGGCCACGGTGGTCGGCTCGCTGCTCGCCGATCTCGCGCAGTTGTTCATCGATCCACGGGTGAGGACGGCGAAACGATGACCACCACAGAGACTCCGGAACGCGCCCGCAGCGGAGTGCTGCGCAGGCTGATCCGGCACCGGCTCGCGCTGACCGGCCTGGTGATCCTGGTGCTGATGCTGCTGTTCTCCTTCCTCGGCCCGCTGATCTACGGCACCGATCAGGTGCACACCGATCTGGGCGCGGTCCGGCTTCCCCCAGGGCCCGGGCATCCGCTCGGCACCGACGAGCTCGGCCACGATGTGCTCGGGCGGCTCATGGTCGCCGGCCGGGTCTCGCTGATCATCGGGGTGATCGCCGGGCTGATCGGGACCGCGATCGGTGCGGTGTGGGGCGCGGTCGCCGGATACAGCGGCGGCTGGCTGGACCTCGTGCTGATGCGCATCGTGGACACCGGGGTCGCGATTCCCGCGCTGTTCCTGCTCCTGGTGGCCGCGACCCTGGTCACGCCGAGTGTGGGCATCCTCGCCGTGCTGATCGGCGTGGTGTCCTGGCTGGTGCCCGCGCGGCTGATGCGCGCGGAGACGGTGACCATCGCCGAACGCGAGTACATCAAGGCGCTGCGGGCGATCGGGGGCAGCCGGACTCGTGCGGTGTTCCGGCACATCATCCCGAACGCGATCGGCACGGTGATGGTGAACGTGACCTTCCAGATCGCCGATGCAATCCTGCTGGTCGCCTACGTCAGCTTCCTCGGCCTCGGTGTCGCCCCACCGCAGACCGACTGGGGCGCCATGCTGAGCAAGGGCATAACCTACACCTATGACGGGGCCTGGTGGTTGATCGTGCCGCCGGGTATCGCGATCATCCTCGTCGTCGCCGCGTTCAACTTCATCGGCGATGGACTGCGGGACGCCTTCGAAGTGAGAAAGCGAGCGGCACAGTGAACGATGTTCTCAGGGTGCGCGACCTCGGGGTCCGGTTCGACACCGAGGCGGGCGAGGTCACCGCGCTGGACGGGCTGAGCTTCAGCCTGGGAGAGCGGGAGATCCTGGCCGTGGTCGGGGAATCCGGCTCGGGCAAGAGCACCATGGCCATGTCGGTGCTGCGGCTGCTCGGCGGCGCGGCCACGGTTTCCGGCTCGGTGGAACTCGAGGGCGAGGACGTGCTGGCGCTGCGCGGCGAGGAACTGCGCAGGGTGCGTGGCAAGCGGGCCGCGATGATCTTCCAGGAGCCGATGACCGCGCTGAACCCGCTGCAGCGGATCGGCGCGCAGATCGCCGAGGCGCTGCGCAATCACGACCCGGAACCCGAGCGGCTCACCCAGTACCGGGACCGAGTGCGGGAACTGCTCGAGCGGGTGGAGATCGACGATCCGGACCGGAGGATGCGCCAGTACCCGCATCAGCTCTCTGGAGGGCAGCGCCAGCGGGTGCTGATCGCGATGGCGATCGGCTGCGAACCGCGGCTGCTGATCGCCGATGAGCCCACCACGGCCCTCGACGTGACCGTGCAGGCCGGAATCCTGGACCTGTTGCGCCGCATCCGGGACGAGTCCGGGACCGCGATCCTGCTCATCACGCACAACATGGGTGTGGTCGCCGATATCGCCGACCGGATTCTCGTGCTGCGTGCGGGAAAACTGGTGGAACAGGCGAATTCCGCGCAGCTGTTCGCCGCCCCGGAGCAGGAGTACACCCGCGAACTGCTGGAGGCCGTTCCACTGCTCGGAGGGCGCGCCGAACCGTCCACTGTGGACGACAACGGCCCGGCGCTCGAACTGGAGCGGGTCACCGTGCGCTACGGCGGCGGGGTCAAGGCGGTGGACGAGGTCTCGCTGCGCGTCGGGCGCGGTGAACTGCTCGGCCTGGTCGGCGAATCCGGATCGGGGAAGTCCACGATCGGTGGTTGCGCGCTCGGCCTCGTCCGCCCGGAATCCGGTGCGGTGCGCCTGTTCGGCACCGATCCGAACCGCGCCAAGCGCCGCGAGGCACTGGAGCTGCGCCGCAGGATCGGGGTGGTGTTCCAGGATCCGGGCTCCTCGCTCGATCCGCGGATGACCATCGGACAGTGCATCGCCGAACCGCTGCTGGTGCACCGTGAGGGCACGAAATCCGGGCGTGCCAAGCGAATCGCCGAACTGCTGGACGCGGTGGAGCTCGGTGCGGGCGTGGCCGACCGGTTCCCGCACGAACTCTCCGGTGGCCAGCGCCAGCGGGTGAGCCTCGCGCGGGCACTCGTGCTCGGCCCGGATCTGCTCATCGCCGACGAACCGACCAGCGCGCTCGACGTCTCGGTGCAGGCCACGGTGCTCGCACTGCTTGCGCGGCTGCACCAGGAGCTCTTCTTCGGCTGCCTGTTCATCAGCCATGACCTCGCCGTGGTGGACAATGTCTGTGACCGGGTCGCGGTGCTCAACCGGGGCCGGGTCGTGGAGCAGGGCGAGCGCACCGAGGTGCTCGGGCACCCGAGCGAGGACTACACGCGCAGGCTCGTGCTCGCCTCACCGGTGCCCGATCCGGTCGCGCAGGCCGAACGCAGGCGCGCAAGGACAGGGGAAGCATGAACGAGCTTGCGAGTGAATCATCGGCACAGACCGAGCAGATCTGGGCCGGGGTGGACATCGGTGGCTCGAAGATCCTCGCGGTGTGTGTGGACGAGAACACGAACGTGCTCGCGCGCGCCCAGTCCCCGAGCCCCGCGGCGCACGGTGCCACGGCGATCCTGGACGCCGCCGCCGAAGCGGTGCGCGTGGTGCTCGCCCGCGCGGGCGGAACCTGCCGGGGCAGCAACTTCCAGGGAATCGGCGTCGGCGCGGCCGGGGTGATCGATCCCGAGGCCGGAACCGTGCTCGCGGCGAGTGGCTCGTTTCCCGGCTGGACGGGGACCAAGATCACCCCGGAGCTCGCCGCGCGGTGCGACGGGCTGCCCGTGGCCACCGACAACGATGTGAACATGTTGCTGCTCGGGGAGATCTTCGCCGGCGGGGACACTCCGGTGCGGCACGCGCTGGCCGTGGCGCTCGGTACCGGCGTCGGCGGCGCGCTGCTGGTGGACGGTGCACTGCTGCACGGCGGAGGTCCGGGCGCGGGCGAGATCGGGCACATCGGCCGGTTCGGTGATGCGCCGTGCACCTGCGGGCAGATCGGGCACCTGGAGTCCTACGCCTCGGGCCGGTCCATCGCGCGGCGCTACACCGAAGGCAGCGGGGAACAGGCGGACGCGGCCGAGGTCGCGGTGCGCGCCGGGGCGGGGGATCCGGTGGCCGTCCGGGTGTTCGCCGAAGCGGGAACCCATGTGGGCGCGGCGATCGCGGACGCGTGCGGGCTGCTCGGCATCGAGCTCGCGGTGCTCGGCGGCGGGGTCGCCGGTGCGTGGCCGTTGCTCGAACCCGCGATGAAGCGTTCACTTGCCGAACGTCCGCTGCTGACCGGGCGCTCCGTGGAGGTCCGGCCCGCGCGGCTCGGCGAGCTCGGCATCGCGGTCGGCGCCGCGCTGCACGCGCGATCGAAGTGCTCCTAGCGACGTGAGCGGCCCTCGCTGCGGAGCTCGCGCAGCAGTTCCTCGATGCCGGGATGGTTCACCGACGGCAGGCGCAGCACGGAGAGGATGCGCGAACCGAGTGTGAGAACCCCTTCGCTGACCCGGATGTTCGGGTTCGGGCGGGTGCCGAGGGTGAGCTCCGGGACGATCGTGGCGCCGAGCCCGTTCGCGACGAGGGAGAGCAGCGTCGGTGCGTTCGCGGCACCGATATCGCGTTCGTCGAGGGTGATCCCGTGCTCGCGGCTCAGCGTGCGCAGTTCGCGCTGGCTGGCCGGGTCGAGCGAGGAGGTGAACCACGGGCGGGCGAGCAGTTCGGCGGGTTCATCGCCGACCGGCCAGGAACGCGGCACCAGCACCCGGAGCGGGTCCTCGAACAGGCTGGTCTCCACCAGATCCGGTGCGCGGGCGGATTCCCCGGGCCCGGGCCGCTGGCTCAGCAGCAGATCGAGCCGCCCTTCACGCAGCGCCTCGATGCCCTCGGTCTCGGTGGTCTCCCAGATGCACACGTTCAGGCCGGGATTCGTGGTGGCCAGCCGCAGCACCACCGGGGCGAGCAGTTCGCTGAGCACCACCGAGAATCCGCCGATCCGCACCTGGGCCACGGGTTGCGCGCAGAACTCGCTGACCGTGGCGTCCACCGCGGCGAGCGTGTCCGCGAGCGTTTCGGCGTGGTCGGCGAGGGCGTGACCGGCCCTGGTGAACTCCACCGCGCGCCCACCACCGCGGCTGCCCCGATCGATCAGCGCGACCCCGGTCTCCGCCTCCAGCTTGGTCAGCTGCTGGGAAACCCCGGACGGGGTCAGGTGCAGCATCCGGGCCGCGGCGAGCACACCGCCGGCACGGCGCACTGCGCGCAAGATCAGCAGCCGCCGGGGATCCACAGTCATTCACTCAGAATACATACCAGTTCAAATCATTTCACTAACACTGAACTCCGTCCTGCGGTCATAGTGGACGAGTGCAGGACAGCCGAGAACTGCTCCACCAGGCCCGCGCCGCACTCGTGGCGCTCGCCGGGAAACCACCGGATGCGGTGCTGGACCGGGATGTGTGTCAGACCCTGTGCGCTTTGCGGGATGTGCTCGCGGCGCTCGGCCCGGTCGTGGACCGCCTCGCCGAAGGCCTGGAGCGCCCCGAACGGTTCGCCGCGGTGGACGGGCCATTCGCCCCGGACGCCCGGGAGGCCGCGGAGACCGCACGGATATGGTTGCAGCGCACCGGTTTCCTACTCGCGGCGGGCACGGCGCGGCCGATGGACAACGCGCTCATCGCGGCGGGCGGGCTGATCACCCGTCCCGGCGGTGATACCCAGGAACGTCGATGTTCCAGGCTATGACCCGGCGCTGGGCATCCGCACGGCGCTGTTCTTCGTGCTGCACCGTTCCGCCCGTGCCGCGCAGGCCGAGGAACGGCAGAGCAAAGAGGGCGCCGAGGAAGTGGAGCGCTGGCTGCGCGACCAGACCTGAGCGTTCCGCCGCGGGTGTGCCGTGACAGGCTCGCCGGGTGATCGCCTGGCTCGTGATCGGCGGGGTGAGCCTCGCCGCGTGGTTGTGGTTGCTGTTGTGCCGAGGGTTCTTCTGGCGTACCGACCAGCGGCTTCCTCAGGGCAGTGAGCCACGGCGCTGGCCCCCGGTCGCGATCGTGGTGCCCGCGAGGGACGAGGCCACCGTGCTTCCGGAGAGCCTGCCGAGCCTGCTCGCGCAGCGGTACCCGGGCCGTGCCGAGGTGATCCTGGTCGACGACGGCAGCACCGACGGCACCGGTGCGCTTGCCCGCCGGATGGCCGAGGAACACGGTGGACTGCCGTTGCGGGTTTGCACACCGGGCGAACCACCGCCCGGCTGGGCGGGCAAGTTGTGGGCGCTCGAACACGGTATCGCCGAGGCAGGGGAGAGGGACTATCTGCTGCTCACCGATGCGGATATCGCGCACCGCCCGGATTCGCTCGCCCGGCTGGTCGCCGCCGCGCAGGAGGGGCGGGATCTCGTCTCCCAGATGGCGCGGCTGCGCACCGATACCGGGTGGGAACGGCTGATCGTGCCCGCCTTCGTGTACTTCTTCGCGATGCTCTACCCGTTCCGCTGGGTCAACCGGATGTCCTCGCGGGTGGCCGCGGGCGCGGGCGGTTGCGTGCTCGTCCGCCGCACCGTGCTCGTCCAGGCCGGTGGGGTGGCCGCGATCCGGGGCGCGGTGATCGACGATGTGGCGCTCGCCCGGCTGATCAAGGGCGCCGGCGGGCGGATCTGGCTCGGCCTCGCCGAACGGGTGCGCAGTATCCGGCCCTATCCGCGGCTGGCCGATCTGTGGCAGATGATCGCCCGCAGTGCCTACACCCAGTTGCGTCATTCGCCGCTGCTGCTCGCGGGAACCGTGCTCGGGCTCGCGCTGATCTTCCTCGGCCCACCCGCGGCCACGATCGCCGGGGCGGTGCTCGGTGCGCCGCTGCCCGCCCTGCTCGGCGGCGCGGCCTGGCTGCTGCTGGCTGCCACCTTCGCGCCCATGCTCGCGTATTACCGGCAATCGCTGTGGATCGCCCCGCTGCTGCCTGCCGTCGCAGTGCTGTACACGCTGATGACCCTGGATTCCGCGCGACGGCACTATTCTGGGACCGGAGCGCGGTGGAAGGGCCGCAGCTACTCGGAAGGACGGACATGGAACTGACACGGCGATTCAGCTGGCGCGGGCGTACGGTCGCCTGGGAGAAACTGGGCACCGGAACTCCGCTCGTGCTCTGTCATGGCACCCCGTGGTCCGCATGGCTGTGGGCACCGTTCGCCCGCGCGCTCGCCGCGGAGTACGAGGTCTACCTCTGGGACATGCCCGGATACGGCAGTTCCTCGAAGGAACCGGAGCACGATGTGGACCTCGGCGTACAGGGCGAGGTGTTTGCCGCGCTGCTGGAACATTGGGAGCTGGAGCGCCCGCACGTGATCGCGCACGACTATGGGGACGCGGTTTCGCTGCGCACGCATCTGGTGCACGGCAGGGAATTCGCTTCGCTCGCCCTGGTCGATGTCGTCGCGCTGCGCCCCTGGGGGTCGGAGTTCTTCCGTCTGGTGGCCGAGAACGCGGACGTGTTCGCCGCGCAGCCCGGCACCGTCCACAGGGGAGCGATCGAGGCCTACATCGGGACGGCGAGCCATCGCGGGCTGACCGGGGAACACCTCCGTGCGCTCACCGATCCGTGGTGCACCGAGCAGGGAAAGCCCGCGTTCTACCGGCAGATCGCGCAGGCGGATCAGCGTTTCACCGATGAGATCGAGGACCGCTACGCCGGGATCACCATCCCGGTCACGATCGTCTGGGGCGCGGAGGACACCTGGATTCCGGTGGACCGGGCGCACCGGCTCGCCGAACGTATTCCCGGAGCGCGGGCGACGATCGTCGAGGGCGCGGGGCATCTGATCCAGCTCGACGCTCCCGTGGAGCTCGCGATCGCACTGCACCGCTGGCTCGGCTCGGTCAGCGGTCAACCGGCGCGGACGAAACTGTAGAGGCCCAGTGGCGCGGGCGGCGGTAGCGGTTCCCCGGAGCCGGTCTGGAAGGCCTGCATGAGATAGGCGACGAGCCGGTGTGAGGCCGCGATCGCCGCTTCGGGCTCCTCGGCGGTGAGGCCGCTGTTGGCCATGAGCAGCAGGGTGATGTCGGAGCGGGTGAACTCCGGGCGCAGCCGGCCGGATTCCTTGGCGCGGCGCATCAGTTCGTCCAGTATCTGCTCGGCGCGCACGCGTTGTTCCTCGAATTCGGTCGCGTTCGGGAAACTGGTCAGCAGGGCGGCGGTGAATCCGCGATCGGTGACCTGGGTCGCGCACACGTTCTCCAGTGCCTGGCGGAATCCGCGCCAGGGGTCGGGATCGGCGAGTGCCTGTTCCAGCTCCGCGCCGCATTCGGCGAGCTGTTCGTAGAAGACCTCGGTGACCAGTGCCTCGCGGGTGGGGAACCGCCGGTAGAGGGTGGCCGCGCCGACCCCGGCCCGCCGCGCGATGGCGGCCAGCGGTACGTCGAGCCCGCGCGCCGCGAACGCCTCGCTCGCGGCCTCGAGGATGCGGTCCCGATTGCGCTGCGCGTCGGCACGCAGCTCGTTCTCGGTCATCCGAGACTGCTGGGTCATCTGAGAGTGCTGGGTCATCTGAGAGTGCTGGGCGGGCATCTTCTCTCACCTCTGCGCTATGTGGATGGTGCCGTCCGGTTACGGCGTTAGCGTGATCGTAACGACCGATGGGAAGGGAAAGCGAATGCGCGCCGCACTGTACGACGAATACGGGACGCCGGATGTGCTCTAGGTGGGGAACGTGCCGAAACCCGGGGCCGGACCGGGGCAGGTCCTGGTACGGGTGGCCGCGATGAGCGTGAACGGCGGTGAGCTGCACGCGCGGTCGGGCCGGATCAAGATCCTCACCGGATTGTGGGAACGAGGGTTTCCGAAACGGACCAGGATCGACTTCACCGGAGAGATCACGGCGGTGGGATCGGGGGTTTCCGGGTTTGCCCCCGGGGATCGGGTATGGGGAGTGCTCGGCCGCACGATGGGCAGTGCCGCGGAATTCCTCGCCGTGCTCGCGAATCGCGTTGCCCATGCCCCGCGCGAGCTGGACCTGGTGCGCGCGGCCGCCCTGCCCGTCGGAACGACCGCGGTCACCGTGTTGCGGGACAAGGCGAAACTCCGCGCGGGGGAACGGTTGCTGGTACGTGGGGCCAGCGGTGGCGTCGGCAGTATCGCCGTGCAGCTGGGCGCGGCGCCCAGTGCGCGGGGGACCGGGCTGGCCGGGGCGTGCAACCTCGACCTCGTCCGGGAGCTGGGCGCCGCGGAAGCCGTCGACTACCGCAGGACCGGGGTGGCCGGGCTCGGCGAGTTCGACGTGGTCCTCGATACCGTCGGCACCGACCTGCGGGGTTCCCGGGTGGCCGGATGGTCGCGATCACGTTCGATACCGAGCGGCACCTGCCCTCGATCGGCTACATTCTGGGATCCACGGCGTTCGGCAAACGGCGGGTGCGGTTCTTCAGCGGCAACCCGTATCAGGCGGATCTGGCCGAACTGACCCGGCTCGCCGAGAACGGCATCATCGTGCCGGTGGTGGACCGGGTGCATCCGCTCGCCGATATCGCGAAGGCGCACCGCGGCCTGGAATCCGGTGGGGTACGCGGGAAAATCCTCGTCGAGGTCTGAAGTCACGCGGGGGCCGGCAGTTGTCGGCCGGGATCAGTGATCGTCGCCGGTGCCCGGGTGCGAGCTGTCCACGAGCCCGGCGTCGTAGGCGATGAGGGCCGCCTGAACCCGGTTGTCGGCATCGAGGCGGGTGAGGATGGTGCTGACGTGCGCTTTGACGGTTCCTTCGGCGAGATGGAGCCGGTCCGCGATCTGCGCGTTGGAGTGTCCGGCTGCCAGCAGGCCGAGCACGGCGCGTTCGCGGGCGGTGAGGGAATCCAGCGCAGAGCGGGCGGCCGCGGTCCTGGCGAGGCGGTGCGGCCCGAGGTGGGTGATCAGACGATGGGCGATAGGCGGGGACAGGTAACTCGCGCCCTCGGCGACGGCGTGCACTCCAGTGAGCAATTCGTGGGGATCGCCGGATTTCAGCAGGAATCCGTGTGCTCCCGCGCCGAGGGCCGCCAGTATGTTGGCTTCCTCGCCGAAGGTCGTGAGGATGACGACCGCGGTTTCCGGCACGGTGCGGGTGATCTCCGCCGTGGCGGCCAGCCCGTCGAGACCGGGCATGCGGATGTCGAGCAGGGCGACGTCGGGGCGCCGGTTCTGCGCGGCCTCGACGGCCTGATGCCCGTCCTCGCTTTCCGCGATCACCTCCAGCCGGGGATCGTGGGCCAGGATCGCGGCGATACCGGCGCGGATCATCGCCTCGTCGTCGGCGAGCAGGATGCTTATCACGTCCGCTCCTCCGCTGTCGTGTCATTCGCGGGAAGGTGGGCCGTCAGCGTGAATCCGCCCGCGGTGTGGCCCGCGTCCAGCCGCCCGCCGATCCCATGTATCCGCGCGGTCAGCGCGGAGAGGCCGTGTCCCGTCGACGAAGGGGCATGAGCTCGTGCACCGGGCGGGCCGTTGCGCACCTCGACGGTCAGGCTGGTCCTCCCGTGGTCGACGACGACGGTGACCGGCGCGCCCGGGGCGTGTTTGGCGGCATTGGTCAGGCCTTCTTGGACGACTCGGTGAACGGTGTCCGCGGTCGCGGCGCGCGGGGCAGGGCCGGTCGTGGTGAGGGTGATGCTCATGCCCGCGGCGCGTGCCCGGTCGACGAGACCGGTGATGGGTTCCGCGTCGCGCCCGCGGTCTTCCCCGGTGCGCAGCAGCGTGATCGATTCGGCGAGATGCTCGGTCGCCGTGGCGATTCCGGTCCGCAGTTCCGCGACCGCGGCGGCGACGGGAGGGGTGAGCCCCGGAGTCAACTGGAGCGCACCCGCGCGCAGTGCTATCAGGCTGAGTTCGTGGCCGAGCGAGTCGTGCATATCGGCGGCCAGGCGCGCCCGTTCACGCAACCGGCTCTGTTCGGCGATCATCTCTTGTTCGTGCTCGAGCTGGCGCACCCGCTCGGCGTTGGCCGTGACCAGGGCACGTTGTTGCGCGTAAGACCGGCCGGCCGCGAACGGCAGCATGGCGAACAAGACCGTGATGATCAGTGGGGAAAGCGCGGCGGCCGGGTCCATGGCGACCACCATCGCCACCAGTGCCGCGCTGAGCGCGGCGCCGAGGAACCAGGCGGGGGTGACCGGACGCGATCCACCGGTACTGGCCCGCCAGGCGAGGAAGGCGCACACCGCGGTCACCGTACACAACAGGCGTGGACCGCCGGTCTGTTCCGTGGCCAGGAGCAACACCGCGGCCAGCGCGGGGCCGGTGGCCAGCTGCCGCGCTCGCCGGGTCAGCAGTACGCCGCACGCGGTCGATACCGAAACGGCCGTCAGCGATGCCGTGGGGAGGGCGAATCCGGCGCGCGCCCAGAAGAGCTGTTCGATCAGCACGGCCCCGGCTGCCAACAATGCCAGCGCAATGTCGAACACCACCCGTGCGCGTCTCACCGGTTCATCGTGCCACAGGAGCAGCGGTTCCACGGTAGACAGCAAGGTCCATGGGGCCGTGCCACGTGGTTCAGCGCCGATGGGCACCTCGTACCCCTGACTTTCGGGGTGGATGGCCACTTCCTTTCGGCTGATGTGCCGCGGCACATCAGCCGCCTAGCCTGGGGCACTTCCGGACCGGTCGAAAGGACACTGCCGTGGTCGAGCAGCTGTTGCAGGCGATCCCGCCGGTGGCGGTTTATGTCATCGTCGGGGTGATCATCATGATCGAAAGCCTCGGAATCCCCATTCCGGGCGAGATCACGCTGGTTTCTGCGGCGCTGCTGTCCTCCCGTCACGAGCTGGCGGTATCCCCGCTGTGGATAGCGATATGCGGCAGCGCAGGGGCGATCATCGGGGATTCGATCGGATTCGCGATCGGGCATCGGTACGGCGGAACGCTTTTCGGCTGGCTGGGACGGAAATTCCCGAGACATTTCGGGCCGAAGCACGTGGCCTTCGCTGAGCGGATCTTCACCAAATACGGTGTGTGGGCGGTGTTCTTCGGCCGTTTCATCCTGGTTCTGCGTATCTTCGCCGGTCCGTTGGCCGGGTCGTTGCGGATGCCCTACCTGCGTTTTCTCGCCGCCAATGCCCTCGGCGGAATCGTCTGGGCGAGCGGAACGGCATATCTGCTCTATTACGTGGGAATGGTGGCCGAGACGTGGCTGTCCCGGTTCTCCTATCTCGGACTGATTCTCGTGGTGCTCAGCGGGCTGGCGATCGGACTGTTCGTCAAGCACCGGATGGGAAAGCTGGTCGAGCGGGAAAACGTATCCGGGAACGATCGGTCGACCGGACCTCTCAACCGCGACTAGTACAGGAAGCAGGCGAATGGGAATCGTCTTGTCTCGGCCCGCACGACTGATCGGCGGTGTGGCGCTGCTGATCGCCCCGCTGGTCTGGTTCACCGGGTTGTTGTTGCGTTATCTGGTCCCCTATGCCGCCGGATTCGGCGATGCCCGATTGGCCTGGTTCGATCGGCAGACCTTCGCATTCCCCAAGGAGCTGGCCGCGTATGCCGCCGATCCGGGATTCGTGGTCGCGGCGTTCGCGGTGTTCGCTCTCGCCGCATTGCTGCTGATGCCCGCCGTGAACGCGCTCGGCCGCCCGATCGCCTCGCGGTCGGGGTGGGTGGCGTGGTTCGCGGTGCTCGGTGTGGCGATGATGATGTTCAGCTTCGCCGCCCGCTTCTACCGTGCCGGGGTGGATCACACCGCATTCATGCTCGTGCGCGCCCAGGGGCTGGATGCGGCGACGAACACCATCGCGCAGCACTACGTCGACATCTCGTACGGTCCATGGAATCTGGCTACCCTGGCGCATTTCCTGCAGTACCCCGGAGCGCTGCTGCTCGGCCTCGCCGCCTGGAACACCGGGATTCTCGGCACGGCGCGGGTGTTGTTGTGGTTCTACACCTGGACCATCTGGGGTGGGGTGCTCAAGGAGAGCGAGGTGGCGGACCTGGTCGGGGCAGGCACGCTCTGCGTTGTCCTGATACCGCTGGGAGTGCGGTTCCTGCGGGACCGGGTGCCGGTGGCCGGGTCACGGTCGAGCTGGCTGAGCTGGTGAACGGCGCCGGTGCACGCTTACCGGGACCGCCACGTCGCCGCGAACATCGTGCGCCGGGTGCTCAGCATTCCAGCGGGCCGGTCCGCGCCTCCACGGTGCGCAACACCTTGCCGTGGCGCACGAATTCCCGGATCGCCTCGATGTCCCCGTGGAACGCCCGGTCCCCGGTGACCTCGGGGGCCGCGGAGCGGATCAGTTCCTTGACCGCCTCGCTGACCGGAGAGGGCCTGCGCGGGGCGAGCAGGTCGAAGGCCTGCGCCGCGCACAGCAGCTCGATCGCGAGGATATAGCCGAGTTTCCCGGCCGCGCGGTAGGCGGTGAGCGCCGCGGAATAGGCGTTGCTGACCGGGTCCTCCTGGTTGGCCGAGGTCGGCACGGTGCGCGCGGATGCGGGACCGGCCATCCCCTGCAGGTCCATGCTCAGCGCGGCCGAGGTGTACTGGGCGATCATGAACCCGTTGTGCAGCCCGGGATTCGGGGCGAGGAAGGCGGGCAGTTCGCTGAAGTTGCTGTTGACCATCCGGTCGGTTCGCCGTTCGGCGATCTTCGCGAGCACGGTCAGCGCATTCGCCATGGCATCGGACTGGATACCGACATAGGTGCTGTCGAAGTTCGCGCCCATGAGCGCGATGCCGTCCCCGTCCTCGGGCACGATGATCGGGTTGTCCCCGACCGAGTCCAGTTCCTCCTCGACCACGGTCCAGGCCTGGTTCAGCGCCCGTTTCGCGCCGCCGTGCATCTGCGGGATGCCACGCAGGCTGTAGGTGTCCTGCAGGCGGTAGTCCAGGAATTCCTCGCTCAGCGGGCTGTTCTCGGTGATCCGGCGCAGATTGGCCGCGACACCGGCCTGTTCCGGATGCCGTTTCACCGCGTGCAGCCGGGGATCGAGCGCGCGAACCGTGCCCTTGAGTGCCTGCAGGCTCAGCCCGGCGGCGATGTCCGCGGTCTGTCCGGCGAGGCTCGCATCGTGCGCGGCGAGCACACCGATCGCGGTCACCGAATGGGTTCCGTTGGTCAGGCTCAGTCCTTCCTTGCAGCCGAACCGGATCGGCCGCGCACCCACCCGGCGCAGCACCTCGGCGCCGTCCAGCAGTTCCCCACCGAGCCACGCCCTTCCCTCGCCGATCAGCAACAGCGCCATGTGTGCCTCGGGGCCGAGATAACCCACCGAGCCCTCACCGGGAACGTACGGGATCACGTCCGCGTTGAGCAGGGTGCGGATCAGCTCCAGGGTGTCCGGCCCGGTCCCGGAATACCCCTTGCCGAGCCCGATCAGTTCCATCAGCCAGATCGCCCGCACCACTTCCCCGGACAGTGGTTCACCGACCGAGACCGCGTGCGAGCGCACGATGTTCGCCTGCAGTTCCGCGGCGTCCCCGGGAGCGATCACCTCGGTGAAATTGTCCCCGAACCCGGTCGTCACCCCGTAGATCAACCGGTTCTCCGCGAGGAACCGTTCGATGAGCGCCCGGGAAGCGCGCACTATGTCCACATAGGACTCGGTGAACTCGACCCGGGCATGATACCGGGCCACCGCCACGAATTCCGTGATCGTCACCGGTTTCTCCCCGAGCGCCACCGAGGAGATCTCGTTCGCGAACATTGCCTGCCTTTCAGTAGTCGGCGAGCCGGTCGATGACCGTGCTCGCGCGCGCGATCTCACCGGTGAGCTGGTGATCGGGCGCGGTGAGGGCGATCGTGTCGCGGGCCATTGCATAGGCGCGCCCCGCTGGGACATCGGGCAGCTGGGCATCGGCCAGCCACAGGGCGCGCACCGCGGCGAGCAGTTCGCAGGCGAGCATCGTGCGATAGGCGTCGATCGCGGTCGTCGTGCTGCGCGCGGCCTCGGTGGTGAAACTGGCGTGGTCCTCGAGACCGCGGGAGATCACCGCGGTGCCGAGGGTGACCGGGGCGGCGGCGTGCCGCAGTTCGGCGAGTGCGTCGTGGGTGACGTACTCCAGGATCATGATCCCGGAACTGCCCGATGGCCCGCTCGCCAGGAAAGCGGGTAGCCCGGTCTGCTCGGGTTCGACCAGATCGCCGAGCCGGGTCGCGGAGAGTTCGGCGACATGGTGCAGCGCGGCGCGCACCCGGTCCAGTGCGAGGGCCAGATGCGCGGTGGAGAAGTGCCCATGGTGGAACACGGTTCCGGTTTCCCTGGAGATGAGCGGGTTCTCGGCCGCGGCGTTGATGTCGATGGCCAGCACCGATTCCAGCGCGTCGATCGCCTCCAGCGCAGGACCCTGCACCTGCGGGAAGGCACGCAGCCCGAACGGGTCCTGCAGCCGCCGCCCGCTGACCGGGTGCTCATCGAGGCCGAGTACCCGGCGCATGGCGGCCGCGCATTCGACCGAACCGGGATGCGGGCGCGCGGCGTGCACCTCGGCCGCGTAGGCCTCCGGGGAGCCGCCGAGCGCGAGGAAGGACAGCGCGGTCACCACATGGCTGGCCCGCAGCAGCCTGCGCAGGTCGTGCCAGGCGAGGGTGACCGAGGCGAGGGTGGCCGCATTGCTGCTGATGAACGCGAGCGCGTCGCCGGGATTGATCACGATCGGCGGGATGCCCCCGATCGACCACGGATTTTCGCCTGCCAGGGTCAGCCCGATCTCGGCGAGCGCGGTGAGGTCTCCGGTGCCGATGGCCCCGCGGGTGTGCACCGTGGGCAGCGCCCCGACCCCGAGCGCGCTGGACAGGGCGCGCAGCACCCTGGGGTGCACCCCGCTGCCGCCCGCGGCCAGCTGGTTGAGCCGGATCGCCATGCAGGCGCGCACCGATTCGGGGCTGCGCGGTTCGCCGGTTCCCCCGGCGTGACTGCGCAGCAGGCGCAGCCCGTGCTCGACGGCGGAACCGCTGTCCACGATGTGATCGCGGTTCGCCCCGACGCCGGTGGTCCGCCCGTAGACCGCGCGTTCCGCCCCGGTCCGCTCGGCGATCTCGCTGGCCTCGCGGGCCCGGTCGATCGCGTCCTCGGCCAGCTCGACCGAGGCCTGCGAGCGGGCGATGCGCACCACGTCCGCGCAGCGCATGCCGAGTCCATTCAGGGTGATCCGGGTCGCCGAGGTCGGGAAGTCGTCCGCGCCCGGTCCTGCCTGCGGGTCGTCCACGGCAACCTCCTTCTTGACAAGTTTCCATTCATTAAGCATTTTGAATGAAACACATTCTTCGGCACGAATCAAGGGTGATGACCATGGCGGTGTCCCGGCAGCCGCGAACGGGCGCCTCGACACCGTCGCGGGCGCTGCACGAACTGCTCGCGGGCCGGACGCTGACCCCGGCGCAGCGGCGGATCGCGCAGTACCTGCTCGCGAACATCGGCGAGGCGGCGGCACTCACCAGTGGCGAGCTCGCCGAGCGGGCCGGGGTCAGCCAGCCCTCGGTGACCAGGTTCGTCTCCCTACTCGGCTTCGAGGGGTTCCCGCAGTTCCGGCGCGCGATGCGCGGGTTCCTCGAGGCGGCCGAACCGGCCGAGGAGGGCAACAAGCTGCAGCTCGGGGTGCGCGAGGACATCGCGCGGCTGGAGACGCTGCACACCGAACTCGCCGGGCAGGAGCGCCTGGCCGGGATCGCCGAACGGCTGTACGCCTCGGTTCCGCTCGTGGTGTCCGGGCTCCGGGTCTCCGCGCACGTTGCAGGCCTGTTCGGATACCTGGCCGCCAAGATCCACCCCGATGTCCGGGTGCTCACCAATGGCGGCACCGTGCTGCTCGACCAGCTCGGGCACGCGCGCGCCGCGGGGGCGAGCGAGGCGGTGTTCTTCGCGATGCCTCGCTATCCACGGGAAACCGCGGCCGCGATGCGGTTCGCCGGAGAGCTGGGCATGCGCATTGTGCTGATCACCGACGAACCGGTCTCGGCGATCACCGAGCACGCCGGGGATGTGCTGCACGCGGGCGTCGGCTCGGAACTCGTGTTCGACTCGCATGCCGCGATCGTCTCGCTCTCGGTCGCGCTCCTGGAGACCATCGCCGACGCCGCGGGCCCGCGCGCACGGCAACGATTGGAAGGCTTTGACCGTTATGCTGCCGAGCAAGAAATCTTCACCGAGCGATAGCCAGACGAGTACCGGTTTCGACGATGTGCCGCTGAACCGGTTCCACCTCAAGATCACCGCGCTGACCTTCGGCGCGAACTTCTCCGACGGCTATCACCTCGGCACGATCGGGATCGCGCTCGCGGCCATCGCCCCGCAGATGCATCTCGGCGCCGCCTGGCAGGGACTGCTCGGCGCCTCGGCGCTGATCGGGATCTTCGCCGGGAGCATCGCGCTCGGCTGGCTCGGTGACCGGATCGGACGCCAGCTGCTGTATCTGCTGGATTTCCTGCTGATCGCGATCGCCTCGGTGCTGCAGTTCTTCGTGACCGGGCCGGTGGAACTGTTCGTGCTCCGGCTGCTGATCGGGATCGGGATCGGTGCGGACTACGCGCTCGGGCCGACACTGGTCGCGGAATTCGTGCCGCGCAAACACCGCGGCGGCATGCTCGCCTCGCTGACCGTGCTGTGGACCGTCGGCTATGTCGCCGCGTATTTCCTCGGGAACTATCTGGTGAACCTTGGCCCGGATGCCTGGCGCTGGCTGCTCATGACCGGCGCGGTGCCCGCGGTGCTCGTGCTGGTGCTGCGGATCGGCACCCCGGAATCCCCGCGCTGGCTGATCAGCAAGGGCCGCATCGACGAGGCGCGCGCGATCATCGCCAAGTACATCGGCAAGGGCGTGGACATCGAGGCGATCGCCGCGGAACCGAACGAGAACGCGGGCGGATACCGGGAACTGTTCGGCCGCGCGCACCTCAAGAAGACCGTGTTCGGCATCGTCTTCTACAACTGCCAGGTCATCCCGTACTTCGCGATCTACACTTTCCTGCCCATCATGCTGGTCAAGGTCGGCTTCGGGGAGGACGAATTCTTCGGCAACGCCCTGCTGAACCTCTTCCTGCTGGCCGGCGGGATCGGCGGGCTGTGGCTGGTCGCGAAACTGTCCAGGCGCAGGCTGCTCATCTGGTCCTTCGTGGTGCTCACCGCCAGCCTCGGGGTGATCTCGCTGTGGCCGGACGGGCCGATCCCGCTCATCTTCGGGCTGTTCCTGATCTTCACCTTCGTCATGTCCGCCTCCTCGAACCTGGACCAGGTCTATCCGCCCGAGCTGTTCCCCACCGAGCTGCGCGGTTCCGGGGTCGGTCTGCTCAACGGCGCGAGCAGGCTCGGTTCCGCCGCGGGCACCTTCCTGCTGCCGATCGCGATCTCCGGGATCGGGTTCGGCACCTCGATGCTGTGCCTGACCGCGATCCTGCTGATCGGCACCCTCACCACGGTCGCCATGGCACCGGAAACCCGGAATCTCAACCTGAAGTAGGCAGGGTGATCCGGACTCTGGCCTCGGGGGCGTGGCAGAACTGGCCGAGCGCCGTGGACCTCAGGACAGGAACCCGCGGTACCAGTCGACGGTGCGTTCCAGGGCCGTGCTGAGCGGGGTCGCGGTGACCCCGAAGGCCTCGGTGAACGCGTCGGTGACCATGATCTGGCTCGTCGTGTTCTGGTAGAACAGCTCGGCGTACTCGGTCATCAGGGTCGCGTCGAACGGGCCCGCGGGGCGCGGTTCGGCGAGCACGGTCGGTTCGAGTTCGGTGCCGAGCAGTGTGCCGATGCGGTCCAGTATCTCCCTGGTCGAGACGGCGGGCGCGGCGGGCAGATGCCACACCAGCCCGTCCCCGTGCGGATTCTCGCCGAGGGTGGCCAGTCCGGTGGCCACATCCTCGATGAAGCTGTAGCTGTGCGGCAGCTCGATGTCCCCGAGTGCGACGATCTCGCCGCCGGTGATCGCCCCGGGGAACACACCTCCGCCGAGGGTGGAGTTGAGCACTCCCGGCCCGAAGAAGTCCGCGGCCCTGCCCAGTGCCACGGAAACCCGCCCCTGTTCGTGCGCGGCGAGGTAGACGCGATCCAGTTCGGCGCGCATCCGGCCCTTCGCGGTGGTGGCGGTCATCGGGGTCCGCTCGGTCATCGGGGCGCCGTGCGTGTCTCCGTACGGGTAGAGCGTGTCCAGCACCACCAGCCGCGCCCCGGCCTCGCTCGCCGCATCCAGGATCGCCTCCTGGATCCCGGGCATCAGGGCGACCTGGTCCTGATAGGGCACGTTCACGCAGTGGTACAGCACGGCCGCCCCGGCCGCCGCCGCGCGCAGCTGCTCGCGATCGGACACGTCCACGGTCACCCGCTGCACGCCCGTGATCGGCGCGCCCCGATGGGTGCGGGCGCCGAGTCGTACCCGGTGCCCACGTCCGGCGAGCTCGGTGGCCAGTGCCGTTCCCGCCGGACCCGCACCGAGCACCACGTGTACCTCGTTCGTCATGCCATCCTCCATAGTTATGAGCTCTTTCTGTAGTTAGAGCTTATAACTATAGTTTGAGATATACACGAAAACTTGACCCAGCTCACATCCCGTGCCTGCGGTCGCCCATCACCTGCGCGCACAGCCGCGATTCGGATTCGGCCGAGAACGGATCCCGGTAGACCCGCAGCTCGCGCTCGGTGTCCTCGCTGATCAGGTCGGCGTTGATCTGTGCGCCCGCTCCGGCGCCGGCCGCCGCGGCCGCCCCCACCTGCGCCATCAGCTCGGTGGCATTGCCCGCGGCCCAGACGCCCGGCACCTCGGTGCGCCCGCTCGCATCGGTGACGATGTGCTCGCCCGCCCCCGAAGGGTGTTCCACCGGGTGCAACCCGAGTCCGCGGAGGAATCCGGCGCGCGCCACCATTTGCGGACCGACCACCAGCGCCTCACGATCGATCACGGTGCCGTCCTCGAGGCGTATCCCGGTGAGCCGGTCCTCGTGCACCTCGAGCGCGCGAACCCGGCCGGGTACCACCTCGATCCCGCGCGCGGCAAGGCGTTCGGCCTGTTCCGCGTCCGGCTCGGGCATGGTGTGGGTGAACAGGGTGACCTCGGAACTCCACTGGCGCAGCAACAGGGCCTGGTGCATGCCCATCGGTCCGCCGAGGATTCCGATCGTCCGGTCGCGTACCTCCCAGCCGTGACAGTACGGGCAGTGCAGCACATCCCGGCCCCATCGTTCCCGCAGCCCGGTCACCTCGGGGAGTTCGTCGACCAGTCCGGTGGTCACCAGCAGCCGTCGCGCCCGTGCCCGGCGGCCGTCGGTGAGCGTCACCGCGAACCCACTGTCCGTTGTGGACACCATGGACACCGTGGACACCTCGCCGGTTGTCACCTGGCCGCCGTAGCCGCGCACTTCCTCCCGGCCGCGGGCGAGCAGTTCCGCGGGCGGGGTCCCGTCCAGGCCGAGTAGCCCGTGCACTCCCGCCGCTGGCGCATTGCGCGGTGTGCCCGCATCGACCACCAGCACCGAACGCCGGGCCCGCGCCAGCATCAGGGCACCGTTCAGACCCGCGGCCCCGCCGCCGATCACCACCACGTCATAGCTGTTGTTCAGCTCTCCGGTCACCTCGACCACCTCCACGGCCACCGTGCGAGCGCGGACGGAGAACGAGCAAGTTCTGTTGCTGAAACCGCAAAGTTGACCTGGAGGGCGCTCCTGCCCCTAGCGTGCGGGTATGACGACGAGACAACGGCCGATCGGTTCGGGATTCGGTTACCGCAGCACCGCGGCGGATGTGTTGCGCGGGCAGGATCTTTCCGGTCGGCTCGCCCTCGTCACGGGCGGCTATTCGGGTATCGGGCTCGCCACGACCCGCGCGCTGCACGAGGCGGGTGCCACGGTGCTGGTTCCGGCGCGCCGCCCGGAACAGGCGCGGCGGGCCTTGGCCGGGCTCGACCGGGTCGAGATCGCCGAGCTGGATCTCGCCGAGCAGCGCGGTGTTCGCGCGTTCGCCGAAGGTTTCCTGGCGCAGGGGCGCGGGATCGACATCGCCATCGGCAGTGCGGGAATGATGGAGTGCCCGGAAATCCGCGTCGGCCCGGGATGGGAGGCCCAGTTCGCGGTGAACCACCTCGGCCATTTCGCTTTGTTCAGGCTACTCTGGCCCGCGCTGGCCAGGGGCGGGGGATCGCGGGTGGTGCTGGTTTCCTCGCTGGCCCACCACTTCTCCGACATCCGCTGGGCGGATCCGCAGTTCACCACCGGCTATGACCGTACGCTTGCCTACGGACAGGCCAAGACCGCGAACATCCTGTGCGCGGTGCGTTTCGACGCGATCGGCGCCGAGCACGGGATCCGGGCGTTCGCCGTGCATCCCGGCCCGATCCTGACCGGGCTGCAGCGCCACCTCAGCCGGGCCGAGATGATCGAGCGCGGCTGGGTGGACGCCGAGGGCACCGTGGTGGACCCGGATTTCAAGACACCGGAACAGGGCGCGGCGACCCAGGTCTGGGCGGCCACCGCGCCGCGACTGGGCGGTATCGGCGGGGTGTACTGCGAGGACTGCGAGATCGCCGAACCGGCGCCGGAGGACGGAACGCTGCGCGGGGTGTGCTCCTACGCGCTCGATCCGACCGCCGCGGACCGGCTCTGGGCGTACTCCGCCGAACTGACACTCATTCGACCGTGACACTTTTCGCGAGATTTCTCGGTTTGTCGATATCCCGGTCCAAAGTGGACGCGACATGGTAGGCGAACAGCTGCAGCGGAACACTGAGCAGAATCGGGTCGAGCTCCGGTGAGTTGTGCGGTATCCGGATGACGGTATCGGCGAGCCCGTGCGGCAGCGCGGTGTTGGTGACCGCGATGATCGGACCGCCGCGGGCCTTGATCTGTTCCATCGCGCTGATGTTCTTGGCGAGGAGTTCGTCGTCCGGGGCCAGCACGACACTGGGCATGGATTCGTCGATCAGCGCCAGTGGCCCGTGTTTGAGCTCGGCCGCGTGGTAGGCCTCGGCGTGCACATAGGAGATCTCCTTGAGCTTCTGGGCTCCCTCGCGGGCGGTCGGCCAGCAGCGGGTGCGCCCGATGAAGAACATGTTCCGCGCATCCGCGTACCGCCGCGCGGTCTCGGCGGTCTCCTGTTCGGCGCGCAGAATCTCCTCGATCTGTTCGGGAAGCGAGCGCAGCGCGGTGACGATGCGCTGGCCGTTCGCGGTGGAGAGGTCGCGTACCCGGCCGAGCAACAGCGCGAGCATGGCGAACGAGACCGACATGTTGGTGACCGCCTTGGTGGAGGCGACGGAGACCTCCGGCCCGGCGTGCAGCAGCAGACCGGCCCCGCAGGCCCGCGCGATCGCGCTGCCGACGCCGTTGACCGCGCCGATGACCCGGCCACCTTTGCGGTTGAGCTCTTCGACGGCGGCGAGCGTGTCCAGGGTCTCGCCGGACTGACTCACCGCGATGTAGAGGGTTTCCGACTCCACGACCGGATTGCGGTACCGGAATTCCGATGCGGGTTCGGCGTCCGCGGGAATCCTGGCCAGTTCCTCGACCAGTTCGGCGCCGAGTTCGCCCGCGTAGTAGGCGGATCCGCAGCCGAGGAACTTCACCCGCCGGATCGAACGGAGATCGCGCGCGTCCAGTCCGGTCCCGTCCAGGCGCACCGTGGCGAAACGTTCATCGAGGCGACCGCGCAGCGCCCGGGTGACCGCGTCCGGCTGCTCGGCGATCTCCTTGCGCATGAAGTCCGGGAACTCGCCGAGCTGATAGTCCTGCTCCACGACGCCCACAGTGACCGGTTGCTTGTCCGTCGGCCGCGCGTCCAGGGTCGAGGTGCGGTAGCCATCGGCGTTCACCGTGGCCAGCTCCCCGTCGTCGAGGAAAACCGCGCGCTGGGTGTGCCGGACGAGCGCGGCCACATCGGAGGCGATGAACATCTCCTTCTCGCCGACCCCGAGCACCAGCGGGCTGCCCTGGCGGGCCACCACGAGCTCGTCCGGGCGCTGTCCGTCGAGTACCGCGATGCCGTAGGCGCCTTCGACCGGCCGCAGCGCCGTGCGGACCGCGTCCTCGAGCGAGCTCGCCCCCGCGTCGAGTGCCGCGGCGATCAGGTGGGTCAGCACCTCGGTGTCGGTCTCCGAGGCGAACACCGCTCCTTCCGCGGTGAGCTGGGCACGCAGGGACTCCGCGTTCTCGAAGATGCCGTTGTGCACCACCGCGATCCGCCTGCCGGGATCGGTGTGCGGATGCGCGTTCGCGTCGGTGGCCTCGCCGTGGGTCGCCCAGCGGGTGTGCGCGATCCCGGTGCCGCCGGTCTTGGCCGGGTCCACGGCATCGCGCAGATCCGCCACCCGTCCGGCCACCTTCGCGATCCGCGGTCTGCCCCGACGCCCGAGTACCGCGAGGCCCGCCGAGTCGTAGCCGCGGTACTCCAGCCGCCGCAGACCCTCCAGCAGCAGTGGAGTGGCCTCGCGAAATCCGATGTAGCCGACGATTCCGCACATGTTCCCGTGCTCCCTCTCCCTAGGCGGTTCAGCCGTAGACGATCCGGCGCAGCTGGCGTTCGCTCAGCGCGGGCGCGGTGAACGGGCGCCCCGCCATCTCGGCCGCGAGGCGGGGCCAGATCTCCGGATTGCGCCTGCCGCGGCGTTTGAGTTCGGTGTGCCTGCGCCGCACGTATTCCTCGGCCGTCTCACCGAAATAACCGATCACGTCCGCGAGGACACGTTCCGCGACCGACGCGGGTAGTCCGGTCGAGGCGACGAGATGGCGCACCAGCTCCGGGGACGTCCAGCTGCTCACATCGGCGAAGCTTGACACCGATACGGGCGCCGGGACAAGTTTCCTGCCCGATATCGGGCAGGATCGGTTGCCTGAGACTCAATGGCAGGATGGAACCGGTCGATCGCCGCAGGAGGTGCCATGTCGGATTGCTGCCCGCCGTCCCGAGCCTCGGGTGCCAGGGAAACCGAGGCGGTCCCCGTCGCCGGCGGCGGTTCCGGGGGCGAACTCATCACGCTGCCCGGCGGCACCTTTCTGATGGGCACCGAGGACACCGACGGCTTTCCGGACGACGCCGAGGGACCGGTGTGCGAGGTATCGGTGGCGGCGTTCGCGATCGAGCCCTCCTGCGTGACCAATGCGCGGTTCGCCGAGTTCGTGGACGCGAGCGGGTACCGCACGGAGGCGGAGCGGTTCGGCTGGAGCTATGTGTTCGCCCGGTTCCTGCCCGGGGCGCTGCGCAAGGAATCCCCGCGGCCGGAGCAGACACCGTGGTGGTGCGGGGTCGCCGGGGCGTACTGGCGGTACCCGGAGGGGCCGGGCAGCGAACTCGACGGCCGCTGGGACCACCCGGTGGTGCACATCTCCTGGCAGGACGCCCAGGCCTACTGTGCCTGGGCGGGCCGGCGGCTGCCCACCGAGACCGAATGGGAGTACGCGGCGCGCGGCGGGCTGAGCCAGGCCAGGTATCCCTGGGGTGACGAGCTGACCCCGGGCGGGGAACACCGGTGCAATATCTGGCAGGGCAAGTTCCCGGTCCGGGACACCGGCGAGGACGGGTACCGCGGCACCGCCCCGGTGGATGCGTTCTCCCCCAACGGTTACGGCCTCTACAACACCTCCGGCAACGTCTGGGAATGGTGCGCCGACTGGTTCGACGACAGCCGCGGCGCCCGCACGATGCGCGGTGGTTCCTATCTGTGCCACGAGTCCTACTGCAACCGGTACCGGGTGGCGGCGCGCACCGCGAACACCCCGGACAGTTCCAGCGGCAACCTCGGTTTCCGCTGTGCGGCCGATCCGGTGGCCTGATCCGGCGCGCGATAACTTCCGGGACATGGCTTCATCCGCAGGCGAACGGCCGATCGTGGTGCATTTCGGACACGACGAACTGGTGATCCGGCAGCGCTACGAGGTCGCGAGCATCGTCAACGACATCCTGATCGGGATCTGGTTTCTGGTGGGCAGTTTCCTGTTCCTTTCCGGAACCACCACCCGTGCGGGCACCTGGCTGTTCGCGATCGGCAGTATCGAGATGCTCATCCGCCCGCTGATCCGGCTGACCCGCAGGGTGCATCTGCGCCGCATCGCCCCGGACCGGGAACACGCCGCCGCGCACGATTTCTAGAGCACGGCATCGGTGCGCAGTGGGCCCGCCGTGATCCGCAATGTCCGGATGCGCCGGGGTTCGCCGTCGTCGAAGGTGAACAGGTGCATGAACGGCGCCTGCACGACGGTGTCCGGTTCGGTTTTCTTGGCCATCCGGGCTTCCCCGCGCAGGAAGCAGGTGTCCTCCCCGGTGGTCCAGAATTCGAGCACCTCGTGGGCGACATCGAGTGGTTCGTCGATCTTCACGAAGAATGCCTTGATGGCTTCGGCACCCACGATGTGCGCGGTGCCGAAGAACATCTCGGTCTCCTCGGTCAGGTTCGCGAATCCCTCACCGAATTCCAGGGTGTCGATCTCATCCATGAACTGCCGGACCCAGTCCGGTGTTTCCGCGGCGTGCATGCTCAGTGCTCCGTTCCGATGGTGGCCAGGAAAGTGTCGATCTCCGCGTTCACCGCGCGCGGATTCTCCCGTGCGGCCAGGTGCGCGGTGTGCGGGAGCAGCCGGAAGGTGCCGTCCGGAATGGCGTCGGCCATTTTCCGGACCGCGGGAACCGGGAACTGACTGTCCTCCTCGCCCGCGATGATGAGCACCGGGATGTCCGCGGGGATGCTCGCCAGCCTGCGGTGTTCGTCCTTGCGCCCGATCAGGATGCTGCGCAGTGCCCAGGAAACGGATTTCGGATCATCACGCAGCACGAACCGGGTGAACTTCAGGAATTCCGGATTGCTCGCCTCCGCGGTGGGTCCGCCGAACGCGGCACGGGCGGCGCGCGCGGCGATCCGGGGCATCCGCGCGTGCAGCGAGAGATAACCGGCGAGCACGGTCGCCCACACGCTCTCGAACATCGTCGGCAGCGAGGCGGTGCAGTTGATCCCGATGGCCGCCGCGGTCCGTTCCGGGTAGTAGGCGGGGAACACGCCCGCGAGCATGCCGCCCCAGCTGTTGCCCACCAGCACGCACTTCTCGATGCCCAGCGCGTCCAGGACGGTCACCAGTGCATCGGCGCAGTCCTTGAGATCGATGAGCTTGCGCAGGGCCTCGGACTCACCGTGGCCGGGGCTGTCGATGAGCACCATGCGATGGCTCGGGGCGAAGTGCTCGTACTGATAGCGCCACATCGTCCCGTCCATCATCAGGCTCGGCCAGCACACCATGGCCGGGCCGTCCGCGCGGCCCCCGTGCCGCACATTGATCAGCCCGAGCGAGGTCGGGATCAGTTCCGTCGTCGTATCCGCACACCAGTCGGTCATTGTCACTCCTTCGTCGACCTACTAGTAGCTTCTCACAACTAGTGTCAATTTGCTACCAGCGGAACCAGCGTGGTCGCCTCGATGGGTTCGTGGCAGCTGTCGCAGGCGAGGTACGGCTCCGTGCGGTTGCCGCAGCTGGTGTGCAGCAGTGCCCGGTTGTTCGGACCCTGACCACTCGCCCTGGTCTCCGCCCAGCGGGTGACCGCGACGACGGCGGGGATCACCAGCTCCCGGGCCGCCTCGGTGAGCCGGTACTCGTACCAGGGCTTGTCCTCCCGGTAGGCGCGTTTGTCCAGCATGCCCAGCTCGGTCAGGTCGGTCAGCCGTGCGGTGAGGATGTTCGCCGAGATCCCGAGCGTGCGCTTGAGCTCGCCGAAGCGGTGCACGCCGAAGAACACCTCGCGCAGGATCTGGTAGTTCCAGCGTTCCGCGATCGCGGCGAGGAATGCCTGTCCGTGCTGGAATGTGACATGTTCGGCCATCGGTACTCCCTGTGGTGATTTGCAACTGGTTCCAGGTTAGTACCGGCGACTCCGGCGTGGCGGGCGTCACGTTCCGGTGCTTGCGGAGGTATGTGTTACCGTTGGTAACACCATGACCTACCAGCGCCTCTCCTAAGGAGGGCTCATGACCAGCAGCACCAGCTCCGCGACCGAGCCGGCCGAGCGGGAGGAGATCGCGCGCCGCCTGCTCGACTCCTCCGAGGCGCTCTCCTTCGACCCGAACACCGAGGTCGACTGGGAGACGCCGCTGGACACCGACTACCACGGTGCGAGTCCGGAATGGAGCACCCTGTACGGCACCGCCTACTGGAACGAGATGACCGAGGACCAGAAGCGCGAGCTCACCCGCCAGGAAGCGGCCTCGGTGGCCAGCACCGGCATCTGGTTCGAGATGATCCTGCAGCAGATGATCCTGCGCGACTTCTACGCGAAGGACCCGACCGATCCGGCCTTCCAGTGGGCGCTCACCGAGATCGCCGACGAATGCCGCCACTCGATCATGTTCGCCAGGGGAGCGGCGAAACTACGCGCGCCCGCTTACCGCCCGACCCGGATCGTGGTCGAACTCGGCAGGGCGTTCAAGACACTGGCCTTCGGGGAGGCCGCCTACGCCGCGATCCTGGTCGCCGAGGAAGTCCTCGATGTCATGCAGCGGGACTGGATGCGCGATGAGCGGGTGGTGCCGTTCGTGCGCACGGTCAACAACATTCACGTCGTCGAGGAATCCCGGCACATGAAGTTTGCCCGGGAGGAGACCAAGGAACGTCTCGAGGGCGCGAGCTGGGTGCGCCGCCAGATCAACGGCGTCGTGGTGGCCATCGCCTCCTACTGCATCGTCGGCAGCATGGTGAACAAGAAGGTGTACGCGAACGCCGGACTCGACACCAAGCGGGCGGTCCGCGAGGCGAAGGCCAATGAACAGCACAAGTCGATGCTGCGGTCGAGCTGCGCCGGGCTGATGGAGTTCCTGGACTCCGCCGGGCTGCTCACCAAGGCCTCGACCTGGTTCTACAAGCGCGCCAACCTCATCTGAGCCAATGCCGTTCGCCATCACCCAGACCTGCTGCAACGACGCGTCCTGCGTGTCGGTCTGCCCGGTCAACTGTATCCACCCCACTCCGGACGAGCCGGACTTCGGCAGCACGGACATGCTGTACGTGGACCCGCAGGCCTGCATCGACTGCGGCGCCTGCGCCGATGCCTGCCCGGTCGACGCGATCTTTCCGGTGGACCAGCTCAGCGAGGCACTGCGGCCCTACGCCGAGGTGAACGCCGCCTACTACGCCGAGCAGGAACCGGTCACGGCCAAGGCCGATCCGAAGCCGAACTTCCATGAGTGGGCACCGCCCACCTTCGACCGGGTGCTGCCGAGCGACTTCGCCGCACTGGACGTCGCGGTGGTCGGCGCGGGTCCCGCCGGAATGTACGCGGTCGAGGATCTGTTGCTGCACACCAGTTCCCGGGTCACCCTGGTGGACCGGCTGCGGGACACCGGTGGGCTCGTGCGGTACGGCGTCGCGCCCGATCACCCGTCCACCAAGAAGATCCAGCACACCTTCGCGCGGTTCCACAACCATCCGCGGCTGCGCCTGCGGCTCGGTTGCGAGGTGGGCGTGGATGTGAGCGCGGAGGAACTGTCCGCGCGGCACGACGCGGTGATCTACGCGGTCGGGGCCTCCGCCGCGCGCAGCACCGGTCTTCCCGGCGAGGAACTGCCCGGCAGCCTCGCCGCGACCACCGCCGTCGCCTGGTACAACGGCCATCCCGATGTCCGCGCCGACGCCGTCGACCTCTCCGCCGAGCGGATCGTGGTGATCGGCAACGGTAACGTCGCCCTCGACGTGGCCCGGATCCTCACCGCCGATCCGGAAACCCTTGCGGACACGACGATCGCGCCGCACGCCCTTGCCCAGCTGCGCTCCAGCAAGGTCCGCGAGGTCGTGCTGCTCGGCAGGCGCGGACCCGAGGACGCCGCCTACACCATGCCCGAACTGCGCGCGCTCGCCCAGCAGGACACCGTCGAGCTGATCGTGGACGAGCACGATTCCGAGGTGGCGCGGGCCATCGAGCAGGCGGGGGAGGCCGACAAAGCCGGACTGCTCAAGGGATTGCGGCGGGAGACCGTCGACTGGTCCGCGCCGCCGCCGTACGAGAGGCGCCGCATCGTGCTGCGCTTCCACTCCGCGCCCGTCGCATTCCTCGGCGACACCCAGGTTCGCGCCGTGCGGGTCACCGGTGCGGACGAGGAAACCGAGATCGCGGCCGGGCGAGTCGTCCGTGCCGTCGGCTACCGGGGGACCGCACTGCCCGGCCTGCCGTTCGAGGAAGACCGCGGCATCGTGCCGAATGCTCAGGGGCGCGTCGAAGGGGTTCCCGGCAGCTACGTCGTCGGCTGGATCAAACGCGGTCCCTCCGGTGGCATCGGCACCAACCGGGCCTGCACGAACGAGACCGTCGGAGCACTGCTCGAGGACGCCGTGGCGGGCGCGCTGCCCAAGACCCGGCGGTGGCTGCCGAAACTGCGCCTCGGCCGCAGATAGCGCGGAGACCGGGTTGCGGTCTCCGCGCGTGCTGCTAGGCTACTGCTGCCGATCTACTGCTGGGAACCGTCCGCGACCAGGTAGACCGCCGTTCCGTAGGCGGCGATCTCACTCGCCGCCCCGCCGATCTCATTGCAGTCGAACCGCATCGCGAGTACGGCGTTCGCGCCGTAGCTCATCGCTTCCTGGCACATTCGGCCCAGCGCCTCATAGCGCGAATCGGAGAGCAGCTTCGAAAGCCCCTTGAGCTCCCCACCGGCCATCGACTTGAAGCCGGACCCCATGTTGGAGAACATGTTCCGGCTGCGCACCGTCAGCCCGAACACCTCGCCGAACACCCGAACCACCCGGAACCCGGGCATATCGTTCATCGTCGAGATAGGGATCGGGAACTGCGGCTGCTGGTACTGCTGTTGTTGCTGCTGCTGCTGATACTGCATCGGCTGACCCATGCGGGGACTCTAACCGAGCAGTGCCGGTCACCGCGCGTCGACGGGCGAACCAGGCCGATCGCCGACATCCAGTTCGACCGGAATGCCGATCTCGTTGTGCGGGTGATGACCAGGCCGAAAGCCCTCCCGAACGGAGCGCGAGCTCCCCGGATACCGCCGTCAGTCCGTGATGCGCTCGTGCTGCGTCTCGGCCCGCGGGCAGATGGTGAGCAGATCGGCCGGTTCCACCACGGTGAGCCGGTGCCAGGTGTTTTTCGGTACCACATAACAGTTCCCCGCCCCGACCGGCACCGGTTCGCCGCCCTCGCGCAGGTGCACCCGGACCGCGCCCCTGGTGACATAGAGCAGCTCGTACGCGCTCGGATGCCGCTCCCAGACATCGGCGTGCACCGCCTCGTCGTTCGCGGCGTGAAAGGCACCCACCGTCCACATCCCCGGATCCGCGCGACGGTCGGTCGCGGTGAGCAGCCCGTCCCCGTGCAGCTGGATCACCGAATCGAAGAGGTCCATCGAGTTTTCGAACATGTTCGAAAACTAGCATCGCACGGGCACGCTTGTCGAGCCGGTGGCTGTGATGATGGGACTGTGATGATGGGACTGCGATGATGGGACTGCGATGATGGGACTGTGATGATGAAAGACGCGGCAGCACCGGAGCGGGGCCGTACCGGCCGTCCACCGCGCACCTCCCGCGCCCAGATCCTGGGCGCGGCGCGTGAGCTCATCGACGACGAAGGCTGGGAACGGCTGACCATGCGCAAGCTCGCCGCGCGCGCCGGAGTCGCCCCGACCACGCTCTACCACCACGTTCGGGACCGCGAAGAACTGCTCGCCGCACTGCTCGACGACTACGCCGACCGGATCCCGCGCCGCGAACTGCCGCGCCAACCCGTGGAGCGGATTCTCGCCGCCGCCACCGTGATGCACGACGCCCTTGCCGGGTGGCCATGGCTCGTCGAAGTGCTCACCGCGGACGACCTCATCGGAGACGCCGCACTGTGGATGGTCGAGGCCATCGTCGATGCCGCCATGGAACACGGCTGCCCCGCAGACGAGGCCGTGCACCTCTACCGCAGCATTTGGTACTACACCGTCGGGGAAATCCTCGTGCGCGCCAACGCCGACCGCAAGCGCGCCGAACTCGACCGGCCCGCCTACCGCGACACCGTGTTCCGCCGACTCGACAAGCCCGAGCTGCCGCGACTGTCCGCGATTGCCGGATGCTGGCCCGCATTATGCGCCGAGGACACCTACCTGCAAGGGCTGCGAGCCCTCGTCGAAGGCCTGCTCACCAAGTGACCGGCACGCCGCACGCACCCACCCCCGGGCGGCTCGCCGTCACCCGATAGACTCCCGATCACGGGCCGTTAGCTCAATTGGTAGAGCTGCGGACTTTTAATCCGTAGGTTCTGGGTTCGAGCCCCAGGCGGCCCACTCGTTTGCACCAGGTTTGTCCTGGTACTTCTCCGTTTTCGTGATCATCTTTGCTGGTGTGAACGGCCGCGTGGTGCTCCGTGGGTGCTCAATTTTCACTGGTGTGCTGGCGCTGGTCCGGAGTGGACAGTGGGTGGCGTAGACCGGCTTGCCTGGACTGGCTACCGACGGTGATTTCGTGGTGGTGGCTATTTGTCCGGGCTCGTTACGGTCGGTATGGCTCGGCGTGTTGTCGCGTGCCGGGCTTGGCCCCTCGGATTGTGGGCTTGTCGGTGGCGTATGCGAGTCGGTTGATGTGGACTCCGGTGGGGCAAAGTGTGTTGTCGCAGGTCGAGGGCCTTGCGCTTTCCTGGCACGGGGGTGCGTGTTAAGAGCGGGCGGGCAGTACGCACAGTTCGTTGCCTGAGGGGTCGGTGTAGATGCGCCATGGGAGCGGGCCCCAGTCGGGGTGGAGTTCGTGGCCGCCGCGTTCGGTGATGCCCGCGGCGATTTGGTCGGGATCGTCGTCGGTGTCTAGGGATCCTTCTATGTTCGTCAAGCCGGGCTGATGGCTGGTTCGGCGGAGTTGAGGATCCGGTAGATCTGGTGGGCGAGGTAGCGCTTCAAACAACGACGGATCTCTTTGGTGGTGCGGCCCTCGGCTCGTCGTCGCTCGATGTAGGCGCGGGTTTGTGGGTCGTGTGTCATGCGGGTGAGGACGGCGATGTGCAGGGCCCGGTTCAGACGCCTGTCGCCGCCGCGGTTGATTCCCTAGGCCGGTGACGGTGTCAAGTTCCCTA
>NZ_KB905435.1 GCF_000379465.1 Sciscionella marina DSM 45152 | reverse complement strand
GGAAACCCGCATTGAACGCGTTCGCGAACACGTTCGGTGACCGCTGGCCGGCCGCCGAGAAGTACTAACCACCAACGCCGAAAACACCGAACCTGTTACAGGCCCGATTACCAGGATCCCGCATCGCTCTACCCTCGTGTTATCGATGAATCCAGCGGAAAGACGAATCATGAGAACATTGGGTGTCGCCATTCTTGGTCTATTCGTCGGCCTTGTGCTCGGGTTCCTGGTTTTCAGTGAGATCGTCGGCAGGCTGGTAGCCAGCAACGGTTCACCAGAAGCGCCATGGACGTTCGTGATCGGCTTCGGACCGCAGATCCTCGCCGTAGTCGGCGCGGTGCTGGCCGTCGCCCTCGACAACCGGTATCGCGCCCGCAAAAGGAAAGGCAAGCAAAACTCGTGACACTTTCACGTCGGCACCTGCTGCGGGCAACGGCTGGCGGAGTCCTGCTTGCCCCGTTCGTCGCGGGATGTTCCAGCGTCCGCGGCGGTGGCAACGCCGAAACCGAGTCCAGCGCGGGCGCCGTGCTCAGGAGCGCGGTGCCACTGCCGACCGCGTTCACCGTACCGTTGCCGATCCCGCCGGTGCTGCGCCCGACGCGTACCGACCACGACACCGACTACTACGAGATCACCCAGCGGATCGGCCATGCGCAGATCGTGCCGGGCCTGCGCACGGAAGTCTGGGGATACAACGGCATCTTTCCCGGGCCGACCATCCAGTCGCGGCGTGGACGGCGCACCGTCGTGCGGCACCGCAACGAACTCCCGACGCCGGTCGTGATCCACCTGCACGGCGGCCGGACACCGCCCGAACACGACGGATATCCCACCGACCTGATCACCCCGATGGGCGGCAACGCGCACCCGGGACACGCCGGAAGCGGTGCTCAAGGCACACGGGACTACCGCTATCCGCTGGACCAGCCTGCCGCCACGCTCTGGTATCACGACCACCGCATGGACTTCACCGGTCCGCAGGTCTACAAGGGACTCGCCGGATTCCACCTCCTGCACGACGACCTGGAGGAGGCGCTGCCGCTGCCCAAGGGAGAACGCGACGTCCCACTGATGATCACCGATCGGTCCTTCGCCGAGGACGGATCCATGTCATATCCGGCGATCGACCCGTCGCTGACCGGACAACCCGGCGTCACCACCGACTTCATAAGCGGCGTCCTCGGCGACTGCGTGCTGGTCAACGGCGCCCCGTGGCCGGTCATGGAAGTAACCAACACCCGCTACCGCTTTCGCATCCTCAACGCCTCCAACGCCCGCCGCTACCGCCTCGCGCTCGACCCCAGCCCGCCGGCGGGATCATCCTTCGTGCAAATCGGCAGTGACCAGGGCCTGCTAGCGCAGCCGGTGGGGCACGAACAACTCCAGATCGCACAGGCCGAACGCTTCGACGTCGTCATCGACTTCTCGGCCTACTCCGTCGGCGACGAGGTGACGCTGGTGAACCAACTCGGCAAGAGCGGTACCGCCAACGTGATGGGGTTCGTCGTGGTCCGCGGCGGAACCGACGACAGCAGAATCCCGGACAAGCTGGCCGAAATCCAGCCGCTGTCCAGATCGGACGCTGTCGTCGAGCGAGAACTCACCTTCGAACGCCACGGCGCCGTGATGCACGGCGTCACTCCGTGGACGGTGAACGGCGAGCCGTTCAGCCCCGAGCACATCACGGCCGACCCGGCGTTCGGCACCGTGGAGCTGTGGAAGCTACGGGCACAGAACGTGCCACATCCGATCCATATCCACCTCGCGCCGTTCCAGATACAAAATCCGGGCCCCTACGCGGGCGGCTGGAAAGACACCGTCGACCTCGCCAGCGGCGACCAAGCCGAGGTCCTGCTGAGATTCGACAGCTACCGCGGCAAGTACGTCTTCCACTGCCACAACCTCGAACACGAAGACATGATGATGGCCAACTTCGAAATCCGCTGACACAACACGGCATACCGTTGCGGCCGGCGGTCTCACCCTCTGAACTCCTGCGGGCGTGGGTTGCGTTCGTGGTTGGCATGACGGTTCGGCGACCTCAGGCCAGTTGGTCGGCGACGGCACGCGGCGCGCGGCCGACCCCACGCAAGTCGTCCGGTTCGACAACGTCCGCGAACTGCTCCCGAACCACCCGCAGGTTGTCCTGTGCCGCACTGCGGTGCGAGAGCAGGCTGCGGGAGCGGTACGCCAACGTCGCGAGAGTCGATCACCATGGTGCTGTGGTCGGCGTGGACCGTTCGGAAGAGTTTTACGACTGATCGGTTGCGGTCAGAAATGAGCGTACGATCTGGGCGACCTCGCGGGGGTGGTCTTGAGCCAGGAAGTGTCCCGCCCCGCGAACCGTCTCAAGTTGGCCCTGGGGAACCCGGTTCGCTGCATCGTGCGCCAGCCGGAGTGGTACAGCGTCATCATCCTCGCCGTGGATGAACAAGGTTGGGCACGATAATTCGGACAGTCGAGGCATGTGGTTGGTGCGCATGCGCCGGGGGCCGATCTCGAATCGGTTCCAGTCGCTGAACAGGTGACCGCCGTGACGCCGTTTCGATTCGTACTCCGCGACATAGGCTGCTGCGAGCCAGTCGATCTCCGCCTCGGTGACATCCTCCGAGTAGGGCAGCTGCGTTCGCGCGAATGTCTCCAGCGACTTCGCCTTCTGCATGCTGGTGAGGGCCCACGAAATTGGTGTGCGCAACGAAAGGTAGGCCAGTTCATGGGCGCGAACGCGGTCGTGGATGCCCCCGCACGAGGCCAGCACGAGGCGCTCGACGCGATCGGGTGCCCGCAGCGCCGTCCCGAGACTCACCGTTGCGCCCATCGAAAGGCCGATGAGTGTCGCGGAGGACAGCCGCCAGTGATCCATCAGGCGGATTACGACATCTTCCAACGCCTCCTGGTCCGCGCGTGCTCGCCAGGGCCAGCTATCACCGTGTTTGGGCAGATCGGGCGAGAAGACACGGTGGTCGGCGACCAGGTCTTCGGCTACCCGTCGCCAGGTGATGGAACCGTTGTCCAAGCTGGCGCCATGGAGAAGGACGACAGCAGGGCCACGGACGCCCGCGGCCTGATAGGTGAGATGCCCTTCGTCGAAGTCGGCTCCTCCTCGATGGAAGCCGATGATCGACCTGAGGCCGTTCTCGCGGTTGGTCATGTGGGTTCATCCAATCTGGCGAGTTGATCGCCGAGCTGGTCGAGCAGGGTGAGTTGCGCTGCTCGGGCCATGCCAGGGTCTGCGGGGTGGTCGGTCGCGAGCCCACGACTGACTAGATCCGCGAAAAGCTCAACAGTGGTAGATAGCTGCCCGGCGGACATGGCACCCATGGAACCTGGGTAATCGACGAGTCCGATGGTGAAAACGCTGAGGACGCGCATGATGGTGTCCGCGTCGGCCGCGGAGTCAACGACCCCGGCGCGCTGCAGCCGGCCAGCGTAATCGCTCAGCCATCCGAACCGCCTGTGGTACCTGTCGTCGGTCACGGTGCGAGCGTGATCACCCAGGACGGATTCGTCACCGAGGAACAAGGCACTCATCAAGGGGTCCGCCAGGAGCGCTTCGACGCCGAACCGGTAGACAGCAGCGAGGTCGACTACGCCGACTGCGCCCGTAACCCGCAGATGCACGTGAGCTGTCAGTTCGCGCGTGCTCTTGCGAAGGATGGCGTCGAGGACGGCTGCCTTGTCGGAAAACTCCAGGTACACCGCCCCCTTGCCGATCCCTGCTCGTGCGGCGATGTCGGCGATGGTCGTGCTTGGCCACCCCTTGTCGAGGATGAGCTGCCGGGCAGCAGTGAGGATGCGTCTACGGCGATCCGGAACAAGTGGTCTGGGCATCGGGCCTCCTATGTAGTGACCAGTATAGTAAATACGGTCACTACGTGCATGAGCCCGGAATCAGCACGGCGAGGACTGTAGCTGGTCCATCTGGAGGAGTACGGCAACGTTCGACGGAGAAGCACGCAAGAGCCAGAGCCCTCCCGCGCGGTTGCTGCTGCCCTGTCTATCGCCGCGTCCCTTGATCTTGCCGCCGAAGATGCGCTCGTTCTGCGGAACTCCAACAAACTCACTCTGCGATTGACCCCATGTGACGTGCTGGCCCGGTCGCCCCCGCACCACGACGCGCGCCAAGGCGCTCAGTTTGAAATTGATCTAGCTCGGCGGCTCGCCCGGGTTGGCAGTCCGGTGGGCATGCTCGAGCCCTCGACTGGAGCCACGCATCTATGAGCGGGATGGCCTTCCTGGTCACCTTGCGGACCTATTACGAGCCCGTGACTACTACGGAAGTGATGTCCCCCAGTAGGCCGTCGCTCTCGAGCAACTACATGCCGGCATGGGTCAGATCGACATCCCGACACCGCATTTCACGGATCGCGTTGCCTCGGCACAGCAGTTGGTGGCGGATCACGAACGTACGCCTGAACTCCCGGATGCGGAACGGAAGCTACTCGACGACACGCTACGGAGCATGCGACGAGCCGCATCCGGGGGGCTGAACGTTTCTGTGACAGTGGTGACCTGCCCCATTGTTTGAGTTCCAGTTGTGGTGGCTGACTGGTGGTGGTGGTGTACTGGTTGGAGGATAGCTCGTATTCGATCGGGGTGCGGTAGCCGAGTGCGGAGTGGCGGCGTTGGCGGTTGTGCCAGATTTCGAGGTATTCGAAGATCGCGTTCGCCAGCTCGACGCGGGTTTTCCATTTCCGGCGGTTCAGTAGCTCGATCTGCATGGAGGACCAAAAGCTTTCCATCATGGCGTTGTCCAGTCCGTCGCCGACGGTGCCGAAGGAGGGCAGTAGGCCGGCTGAGCGGATTTTCTCGCCGAAGACCCAGGAGGCGAACTGGGTTCCGTGATCGGCGTGCACGACCCCGCCTGGGTCGGGTTGCCGCGTGCGGATGGCCATGTCCAACGCGTTGACCACGAGCGTGGCGTCGGCTCTCGCATCGATGGACCAGCCCACGATCCGACGACTAAACGCATCCAATACTGCGGCGCGGTACAGCCAGCCTTCACGCGTGCGGTGTTGGGTGATGTCGGTGACCCACAACTCGTCGCCACGATCGATGGAACTTGCGGTTGACCAGATCATCCGCGGTCGCGACTTCGGGTAGTCGTTTGACTCGAGCCGAGGCGGGCAGCCCGGAGATCCCGGCCTGGTGCATCAGCATCCAGACTGTCCGGTCGCAGACCGTGATACCCATGCCCAAGGTCAGCTCGGCATGCACGCGTCGATAGCCGTAGGTGCCGCGCGAGGCCACGTGCACCTCGCGGATCAGCCCGGTCAACCAGCGACGGCGAAGCTGCCTTTGCGGTGGCCGGGATTTCGCTTGTACTTGTAACAGTGCTGCCGAGCCACCCCAAGTACCCGGCAGCATCGGTCTACCGGCGCCCCGGCATCGACGAGACGATCGATCACCGGGACGAGTCTTTGGGGCGGGGCTTGTCCTGACCGAGGAACTTCGCGGCCTAACGGATGATCGCCAGCTCATTTTCCAGCTCGCGGATCCGTTTTCGGGCAGCGCGCAATTCGACCGACTCGGCTGCACTCCTGCCGGCAAGCTCGCCACGATCGATCTTGTCCTACTTGACCCACTTCGACAACGTGACCGGATCGATCCCAAGGCCCTCGACAACCTGCTCGCGCTGCTCGCCAGCGCGCACGAGCACGACAACGCGAGCACGGAACTCGACAGGATAGGCACGGGGCATACGACACAACCCTTCGGATCGGCCGCCAGTTAACCACCGAAACTGGAACCTTTTCCGTAGGTCAGGTCAGTTGTTTAGGCCGTGGTTGGGGCGGTTTGGGTCATGATGGTTTCGTATTCGATGGGGGTCAGGCGGCTGAGTCGGGTTTGTCTGCGTCGCCGGTGGTAGGTGCGCTCGATCCAGGTCACGATCGCGGTCCGGAGTTCCTGGCGGCTGGTCCACTTACGGCGGTCGAGAACGTTGCGTTGCAGGAGGCTGAAGAAGCTCTCCATGGCCGCGTTGTCACCGGCTGAGCCGACCTGGCCCATCGAGCCGCGAATCTGGTGGCGCCACAGCGATTGTTGCGGCTTGCGCGAGCGAAATTGACCTCCTCGGTCGCTGTGCAGCGTGCACTCGGCGACGGTGCCGCCGCGTCGGGCGACGGCGGATTCCAGGGCGTCGAGGGCGAGCTGGGCGCTNATGCGGTCAGCGATAGAGTAGCCGACGATCCGGTTGGACCACACGTCCTTGACCGCGCAGAGGTAGACCTTGCCTTCGTTGCTCGGGTGTTCGGAGATGTCTGTCAACCACAGGCGATTCGGCGCGTGGGCGGTGAACTCCCGACGCACCAGATCATCGTGTGCGGGCGCGCTGGGCCG
>NZ_KB905434.1 GCF_000379465.1 Sciscionella marina DSM 45152 | reverse complement strand
CGCAGCGCGAGCATGATCTGCATGACGATCGGGGTCAGGATCAGCGCGGCGCCGTCGTTGGCGAACACCGCGGCGATCGCGGCCCCGAGCAGCACGATCAATACGAACAGCGCCCGCCCGTGGCCGCGTCCCCANCGGGCGACGTGNAGTGCGGCCCACTCGAAGAAGCCGCACTCGTCGAGGATCAGCGAAATGATGATCACGGCGACAAAGGCCAACGTGGCGTTCCAGACGATGCCCACNACGGTGGGCACGTCGGAGANGTGCACCACCGTGGTGGCCAGGGCCACGACCGCNCCGCCNAGCGCGCTCCAGCCGATACCCAGGCCCTTGGGTTGCCAGATCACCAACGTGAGCGTGGCGAGGAAGATCAGAATGGCTGCCACAGTCATGGCGTCGTCGTCTCTCCTGTCNAGCGTGAATCGGGGTCGGTGGCCGGGAGGTGCGTGACCACCGTGTGGGGTTGGTGGTCGCCGTGGGCGAGCCGCACCAACTGCTCGGCCCCTACCGGCGCTGCGACACTCCAAGGCAGTACGGCGGTGCGCTCGGCGTGGTCGGTGGTGACCTCGGCGAGGTAGCGGCGTTCGGACGAGGCGCGGGCCACCAGCAGCGGGTCGACTGGGGAGGCTGCGGCCAAGCTCTGGTTGACTACCCAGGCGAACGGCTTGATNCCCGCCCGAGCGAGGTCGCCCTGCAGCGCGGCGGCCTCGTGTACGGGTGTGGCCTCCGGCAGGCTCACCAGAACGACGCGGGTGTAGTCCGGATCGGTCAGCCGGTCGAGGAGTTCCACTGCTTCGGCCGGTGGAGCCTGGCCGGTCTGCTGGGACAACTGGCGCTGGTAGCTGCGCGAGGCATCCAGCAGCAACAGTGTGTGCCCGGTCGGGGCGGTGTCGACCACCACGATCCGGTCCTGAGCGGCGGCCACGGTGCGGGCGAAGGCGTGGAAGACTGCGATTTCCTCGGTGCAGGGCGACCGTAGGTCCTCNACCAGCAAGGCCCGGCCCTGCGCATCGAGGTTCGCGCCGGCCTCGGCAAGTACTGCCTCGGTATAGGCTGCCGTTTCGGCTGCCGGGTCGATGCGTGTGACCTCCAGGTCACCAAGACCTTCGCCCAGCGAGGTGTTCAGATGCGCGGCCGGGTCGGTGGTGGTCAGCGTGACCGCAAGCCCCCGCCGGGCCAGCGCCACGGCCACGGCTGAGGCGACCGTGGTCTTGCCGACGCCGCCCTTTCCCAGCATCATCACCAGCCCGCGACCGCATGCGGCGACCTCGTCGACCAGTTCCCGCAGGTTGGTGGCGACCCCGGCGGGCAGCACGTCGCCTGCAGTCGAGGCTGAGTGCGCTGGCAGTGTGGGATGGAGCATGGCGCGCAGCCCAGCCACGCCCAGCGGCAACTCCGGCAGTAGAGGCACGTACTCGATCTCGGTGACCTCCGCCAACGACTCGGGCATCTGCTCCAGCGCGTCCTGAGCCCGTTGCTGCCACGCCTGCGCCAGGGGATCGTCGTTGTGGGTGGCGGTGAACACGCCGTTGACGATCAACTGCTGGTTGCCGACGCCGAGTTCCCGCAGTTCCGCCGACGCTCGCCCAGCCTCCGCGAGTGCCCCTTGCTCGGGGCGGGTCACCAGGGCCAGCGTGGTCTGACCCGCGTCGGCCAGGGCGTGCATCGCGTCGGCGTAGCGCTGCTGCTGCGCGCCCATCTCCGCCAGCGGGCCGATGCACGAAGCGCCGCCGGGATTAGTAGCCAGGAAGTCTGACCACGCGCTGGGCAGGCTCAACAGCCGCAGCGTGTGTCCGGTGGGTGCGGTGTCGAACACGACGTGGTCGAACCGCTCGCGGATCGCCGGGTCGGTCAGCAACGCGACGAACTCGTTGAACGCGGCGATCTCGACCGTGCAAGCGCCAGAGAGCTGTTCCTCGATCTGCTCCACGGCCGAGGCGGGCAGGCTGTCCCGGTACGGGCCGAGGACCTTCTCCCGATACTGGGCCGCCGCCTCACCCGGATCGAGGTTCATCGCGAACAACCCAGCCACCCCGGGNACCGGCTGCGGGTCCCTGCCCGCAGTGGTCTCCAGGACCTCGCCGAGGTTCGAGGCGGGATCGGTGCTGACCACCAGGACGCTGCGCCCGGCATCGGCTAATCCGATCGCCGTCGCCGACGCCGTCGACGTCTTGCCCACGCCGCCTTTACCGGTGAAGAACACGAACGGCGTGCGTACCCGGAGGAGAGTGCCGAGGACCAGGTCGGTGGGCGCCGTCGGCACGCTCAGGCACTCTCCGCCGCCGCAGCACCCGCCGGGCTCGGTCTGCTCGATCACCGGCAGGCCGGGCCGCTCAGTGGCCACGCCCGTCCACTCGGCCAGTTCCACGCGCGTCGGGTACCGCCCAGAGGTGCGCAGCGCACCATCCACGAACACTGCAGGCAGGGCTTCCTCGCCCTTGTCCTTCAGCAGCGCGCCGACCTCACCGTTCTCGACGAACTTGCCGGGCTCGGAGGAAAAGCCGAACCGGTGGACCTGCACGCCAACCGAGCCCAGCCACTCCACATCCGCGGCGAACTGCGTCAACGCCGGGTCCACTGACGGCCCACACACCCCGGTCGAACAGCACATCGCCGGATCAAAAATCTCAACAGAAGCCATCACGGAACCCTTCCCACTGGGAGCACTACACAGCTGACACTACATCGACCCAAGCTGATAAATCAAACAAAGCTGATGTAAGGGTCGACTGGTTCAGGGTCTTGGCTCCGAGGTGAGAAGTAAAACAGCAGCTTATGTGTATCGCGTGCCATCCGAACCTTCACTTGACAGGACGCTCTCATCGATGCTTACATCAAATCATGTTGATGTCACCCGTTGCTGGGGCTGACGAAGACGCTCCCGGACACGCTGCGGTCGCGCAACCAGACCTCGCCGAAGCTGCCGTGAAGCTCTTCGGGGACCCCCTCCGCGCGGAGATCGTGCGGCTGCTCGCCCGCGAACAGATGTGCACCTGCCACCTGGTGGACGACACCGGCGCCCGGCAATCCACCATCAGTCACCACCTGCGCGTTCTCCGCGAAGCCGGCTTTATCTCCGCCGAGCCGCGCGGCCGGTACACCTACTACCGGCTCCGCCCGGAAGCGCTGAGCCTGCTCACCGTCGGCATCGCGAACCTCACCGCGCAGGCACACCACGCACAGGCCATCCGCCGCCCCTGCGTCTGAGCCGAACGCGACGTCCCATCAATACAACTCGATAGGATACCCGGCCCCAGCAATCAAGCCCCGAGTCAAGACTCGCCCTTCCGAACTTCAGGCGGCTGACCATGTCCACGTCACCCCACCACCACGATGCCGAGGAATACCGGCTGGCCGACCCACACGTCACCGAACTCCTCGACCGCGTCACCGCCGACCTGCAACCCCAGTTCNGGGGAATCTTCGGCTCGGAAACCATCCGCGCGGTACTGGACGAGACCTACACGCAACTCAACGCCACCGCGCGGGTGCACACCCACCTCGCCACGCTCGCGACGCGCTTCGCTCGCGAACGCCTNACCTCGATCGCCAAGAACCAAGGAGCCCTCGTGTCCTCGACCCCCGAAGTGCTGTTCGTTTGCGTGCACAACGCAGGTCGATCCCAGATGGCCGCCGCACTGCTGCACTACCGTGCCCAAGGCCGGGTCACCGTCCGCTCCGCTGGCTCCGCCCCGGCCGAGACCATCAACCCGGCGGTTGTGCTCGCGATGGCCGAACTCGACCTCGACCTGTCCCAGGAATTCCCCAAGCCGCTGACCACCGAGGCGGTCGAGGCTGCCGATGTCGTGATCACGATGGGCTGCGGGGACGCCTGCCCGGTCTTTCCCGGCAAGCGCTACCTCGACTGGGAACTCGACGACCCCGCCGGAAAGGCAGTCGAGGAAGTCCGCGCCGTCCGGGACGAGATCGACCGCCGCGTCACCGGACTGCTGGCCGAGCTGGCACCGGAGGCCGCGCAGTGACGGGCGAGGTCCGCAACCTGATCATCGTGGGCTCCGGCCCAGCCGGGTACACCGCCGCGGTGTACGCGGCTCGCGCCGAACTCGAACCGCTCGTCTTCGAGGGCACTCAGTTCGGTGGTGCGCTGATGACCACCACCGAGGTCGAGAACTACCCTGGCTTCCGCGACGGCATCATGGGTCCCGACCTCATGGAGCAGATGCGCAACCAAGCCCAGCGCTTCGGTGCCGAACTCCGAACTGAGGACGTCGAGAAGATCGACCTCAGCGGGGACACGAAAACCGTCCTCGTCAACGGCGTCGAATACCGGGCCAAGGCCATCATCCTCGCGATGGGCGCCGCCGCCCGCTACGTCGGAGTGCCCGGCGAGGAACGCTTGCTCGGACATGGCGTCTCCTCCTGCGCCACCTGCGACGGGTTCTTCTTCCGNGACCAGGACATCGCCGTCGTCGGCGGCGGGGACTCGGCGACGGAGGAAGCGACCTTCCTCACCCGTTTCGCCCGCTCGGTCACGATCATCCACCGTCGCCAGGAATTCCGTGCATCCAAGATCATGCTCGAACGCGCCCGCGCGAACGAGAAGATCAAGTGGCGCACCAACGCCGTCGTCACCGAGGTCGTCGGCGACACCGCGGTCACCGGTTTGAAGCTCCAGGACACGGTCACCGGCGCCGAATCCGAGCTTCCGGTCAGCGGCATGTTCGTCGCGATCGGGCACGACCCCCGCAGCGAACTTGTCCGCGACCAGCTCGACATCGACGACGAGAAATACGTCCTCGTGCAACAACCCGCCACGAATACCGGCATCCCCGGAGTTTTCGCTGCGGGTGACCTGGTGGACAAGACCTATCGCCAGGCCGTCACCGCGGCCGGCTCCGGTTGTGCGGCAGCCATCGACGCCGAACGCTGGCTCGCCGAACACGAAGCGACCAGCGTCGAACACGTTGCGTCCGAACACGCGGGCGGCGGATACGCCATCGAGCTCGGAGCCGCTGCACGCTGACGTCCGACCTCTCGTGGCCCTGACCCGGCAGGAAACTCATTTGTGCCGGGTCAGGGCCACGATTTGTCTATTCGGCTGTCGCTTTGCGTCGCGCAATGGACGAGGTTCCGCTGCCCGTGGATGACGTCGCTCGTTAGCGGGCGGGCAGTAGCCGGGGGATGGCTCGGACGTAGATCACCATGCCGGTGACCTCCACGAGGGTCTGGGTGACCACGACGACTGCGGCCATCGCGAGCCTGTCCGGCAGTGCCAGCGCCAGCGGAAGGACAACCAGGGAGTTGCGCGTCGCGCCGGTGAACACGATGGCCCGGCCGTCGGGTGTGCTCAGGCGGAACAGGCGCGTGACGGCGAGTCCGACGAAAGCCATGACGAGCAGGAAGAGCAAGTAGAAGGGCACGACGTGGGCTACGTCGCCAAGGTTGCCGCCCAGCTTCGGTATCTGGGAGGCGACGACGGTCAGCAGGGTCGCGGCCATGAGCGGCACCATCGCCGTGCCCATCGCGTCGGCAGTTTTCTGCCCGACCGGGCGGCAGGCGGCCCAAGTCTGGGTGAGCCAGGCCAGTGTGAGCGGAATGACGATCAGCACGAGGAACGCCGTGATGAACGGCCCGGGTTCAACGATGCTGGCCAGCTCCGAGCCCATGAACAGGTAGAGGTATACCGGCAGGAACACCATTTGCGCGAGCAGCAGCAGCGGGGTGGCGGCCAGGAGTCGCTGGCTGCTGCCGCCGGCGAGCGAACTGAAGACGATCACATAGTCGATGCAGGGCGTGAGCAGCACCAGCAGCACGCCCATGCGCACGGCTTGGTCGGCAGGTAGGAAGGCGAACATGGCGGCGACCACCAGTGGCACCACGAGGAAGTTGACCACCAGCGCCGCGGTCAGGAACCGGCCGACCCGCAGTGAGTGGACCAGCTCGGCAGCGGGTACCTGTAGGAACGTCACGTACAGCAAAGCCGCGAGCACAGGGTTGATCGCGTGCTCCAGGCCCGGCCCGATCTCGGGAACGCCCCAGCCCACGAGGGCTCCGGTCGCCATCGCCGCCACGTAGACCGCGACCTGGTGCCGCTCCATACCGGCAACCAGACCCGGTGCTTGCTCCGACACTGCATTCTCTCCTGATATTCGGTCTTACCACGTGGGGCTGGGTTGCATTCGAGTTCTGCTGCGTGTGGGGGCGCCGCTTGCCCCACGCCCCACAGCGTGACGGTGCGCTGCGCATTGGCTTCGCGACGTGGGTACGTGGGGATGCGATGCCGTGGCGATCAGGTGGCCGGGCCGAACAGTTCGGCCAGGAGGTCTGCCCCCTCGGCTGGCGCACGCACGTCTAGGTGCAGGTCGGTGCCGTCGAGGTGGAGACGGAAGTCGAAGAAGGGGCAGCACTGCTGCTCGGCGACGGCCAGCTCGGCGACCTGCAGGATGCGTTCGGCGGGCAGGGTCATGTGGAGTCCGCCGGAGATCGGTGTGCGCGTGGCCCCGTCCAAAATCGCGTGCCAGCTGAGGGCGCGCGCGGCGATGTCGTCTCCGGCAAGTGAGCAGGCGACGGGCGCGGTCTGCCACTGCTCGGTAGTGCGCCCGTTGGGTGTGATCGCCACGTCGGCTGGCCCGCCGGGATGGGGGCCGGAGAGGAAACCACAGTGTGGGCTGCATGGCTGGTCGCGGTCGGGCAGCGCGTCCAGGTGGTCCAGTGCGGCGTGCAGCGAGGCAGTGAAGGCGGCCAGCTCGGCGACGCGCTGCTCAGCTTCGTCTAAACGAGCAGCGATGCGGGGGCGTAGATCGGCCTTGACCTCCTTACAAGCACCGGTCTCCCAAACACTGAGCAGTTCGCCGATCTCCTCCAACGGAAGCCCGAGGTGTTTGGCGGCGCCGATGAATGCCAGGCGGTCAACGGCATCCTCGCCATACAGGCGATAGCCAGCCGGTGTCCTCTCGGCGGGCAGCAGACCTGCGCTTTCGTAGAAGCGCAGCGTGGTAGCCGGGACGCCGCAGCGCTCGGCGAGCTGAGAGATCCGCATCGTGCTCACGGCCTCCACGGTAAACTTTCAAGTCGACTCGAAGGTCAAGCGCGAGCCCTCGTCGGCCCGTTGCGGCCGATCCCGGCCCAGCGCGTTGGCCCAGCCGCCTGCGGTCCGGTAGAACCGCAGGCGAGGCATACGGTCAGCCGACTGGTTGACGTGCGCGACCCGGCTGACCAACGCCCTATTCCACCGCGGCCAGCACTGCTACGGGTTGGCGGTGCTGGCGGATGTGACGGGTGAGGGCGCGGGCTCGTGTCGAGCCGATGCCGAGCTTCCGGCGGAGCGTGTCGGCTGAGATCGGACGCTGATAGAGGTTCCAGCGTTCGGCGTCGAGCCGATGTGCTTCCTCACACAGCGGATCATCACCCTCACCGTGGGGTGGTTCTGAGTCAGCGTCGGCATTGTTGGCGCCGTGACCAGGCACGTTGTTCACCATCGTGCGCAGTGCTGGCGCCTCCTCGGGAGTCTCCAGCGCCGGACTGGCCTCGCCCGGGGCCGTCGCAGACGGCTGCCCGAGTGTGGACTCGCCGGATTCATGAACGTTGTCTCGTACCGTCTCCGCGCGGCGGCGCTTGATCGCTTGGTTGAGGAGTTCGACCGAGAGCAGCAGCGCGAGGGGTGGGCAGGCGGCGACGGCGATGGAGAAGGCGTTCAGCTCGGGCGCGGAGGCGATGTTGGCGCACAGCGAAAGCCCAATGCCGAGGGCGAACGACAGCCACGCCTTCCACCGCCCGGTGGCGCAATGACGGTGGCCCGCCTTCCACAGCTCGATCGTGGCCATCGTCAACAACCCGTCGACGATGAGCGGCCAGAGGGTGGCGGTGGTCT
>NZ_KB905433.1 GCF_000379465.1 Sciscionella marina DSM 45152 | reverse complement strand
ACTCGCCGTCAGCTCGAACCTGCACCCCTCCGGGTTCGACGAAATCATGCCAAAAACCCTGGCCACCGCCACCGTCGACAGGCTCCTGCACCACGCCCACGTCGTCGTCACCCAAGGTGACAGCTTCCGGCTCTCCCAAGCAACCTCAGGCGAAGGAGTGAAACCATTGCGCTAACACCATCCACCACCCCAACGGGGAACCATCTGGCCGCCGTCGGGGAGCCCTAAATGGCCGCCAACGGGAACAACATCTGGCCGCCAACGGGGACAACAAACTGGCCATTGACACCCCTCACAGGGCCCAGCAACTACCCACACATCAGTACGAAGAGCCCGAAAATGGCGCGGCGACGGCGCAAGACTCTGGTCGTCTGCCGCTCCTGCCACGATGCCATTCACATCGGATAGCCAACGCCGCTACTTGCGTAGCAGTCATCGGAGAGCCCGCCGCGGTGAAAGCCGCACACCGGGTTCGGGCTGGGGGCCGCTGGAAAAGGACCCGCATGTCGCGGGCACCTCGCCAGCGGCCCACCAGTGCCTCTGTGGAAAGGGGCCCGGCGAAGCCGCGCTCAAGGAAGTCGCCACACACAGCGGCTGCTGGGCCAAAGCCAACGTGCCGATACCGGAGGGCAAACGGGCGGCGACCACCCGCGAACGCTGGCGACATGTTCACGACCTACTCGACAAGGGGTAGGGCTGCTCGATATCGCTCGCAGGCTCAATCTCGGGCTGAACACCGTCAAACGCTACGCCCGCATCGACCAGCCCGAACGCCTGGTGCGCGCTCCGGCGTACCAGCCCACCTTGGTCCATCCGTACCGCGAACACTTGCGCCAGCGCCGGACCGACGTTCCCGCGGTCCCGGTCACGACGTTGCTCGCCGAGATCAAGACGCTCGGTTATCGCGGCAGCATGAATCTGCTCGTGCGCTACCTCAACCAGGGCCGCGCCGACACCGATCGGCCACCGATCTCGCCGCGGCGACTGACCGGACTGATCCTCAGCCACAGCGACAACCTCACCGACCAGCAACACAAGCTGCGCGACGAGCTGACCGCCGCCTGCCCGGAAATGATCGAACTCAGCGACGCGGTCAGCCGATTCGCCACGCTGCTCAAACCCCGTAACGGCAACGAGACACGACTCGCCGAATGGATCACGACCGTTCGTTCGTTCAACCTTCCCTACCTGCACGCCTTCCCTCGCGGCCTCGACAAGGACCACGCCGCCGTGACCGCCGGCATGACACTGCCCTACAGCAACGGACCCACCGAAGGCCACGTCAACCGCCTCAAAATGCTCAAACGACAAATGTACGGACGGGCCAACCTCGACCTACTCCGCAAACGCGTACTCCTTGCCACATAAGCAAACACCACAAGATCAGCGACAGAGCCTCAGAAGCGGTGTTTTCGGCCCGACACGCCGGAGTTGAGTCCGGCGGGATGGGCACGATGAGTGATGACACTGGATGTTGTGAACACTTCCTCGGGTAAGGATGCGCGGTCTGTGCAGGAACAGTTGGCTGCGCGGATGGTGGAGCAGGCCCGTGAGCAGGGCCTGGAGCTGACTGGACCGGATGGGCTGCTCAAGCAGCTGACCAAGACGGTGCTGGAGTCGGCGTTGAACGCGGAGCTCACCGAGCACCTCGGGCACGAGAAACACCAGGACAGCCCGGGCCGTGAGGGCACGAATGTGCGCAATGGGTCCCGGTCGAAGACCGTGGTCTCGGACTGAAGTAGACCCTGTCGGTTGGACAGGCTGCGGCGGTCTGTCCAGCCGACCGGGTCCACCTCAGCTGGACGGCCACGTGTCGTGCTGCTGATCCTGTTCGAGGCAAGGGCCGAAGCGCTTGGTGAGTAGTTCGGGCCACGCGTGCGTAGCCGAGGTCGATGGCCGTAAGGCATTACCGCCGACTGCTAATCCAGCAGCAATGCGGTGTCCCATCCGCTCGCCGGTCGTGGGGTGGTGCGGTACGCGTGCAATGCCAGCGCAATGCCGGCGGCGCCGGTGAGAAAGCCCGGGTCGTCGCGCAGTAGTTCGGCACGCAGCCCGCCGACCTGTTGATAACCGTACGGCAGACTTGGGTCGAAGGGCGCTGCGGTCCGCTGCGCGAGCCAATCCAGCTCACCGCTGAGTTCGCATCGCGGATCGTCGGCGTGGATTCGTGCGACCACATGCAGCAGGCCAGCCCAGCCGTGGCACAGGCAGGTGTCCTGGACCCGCCACTGCTCAGTCGGTAGCCGGAACATATCCCATACGGCTTCGCGCGCTAGAGTGTTCCAGTCCTGACGGCCCAGCGCGAACCCGGCGAGTTGGACCGCCCTGGCTATCCCTGGAGTGCCGTAACACCAGGCTTGGCGCGAACGGGTCAGCCGCGGGGGGCGGTGGGTGTATTCGTCAAGGTCGAGTGCCTGTGGCCAGTACCTTCCGAATTCGTCCTCATCGGACCATGTGATGAGGAAATCCATGATCGTCTCGATCGCTTCGGCGTGCCCATGGACGCGCACACCTGATCGCCACGCTGTGGCCAGTAGTGCGAGTGGTCCTGGAATGCCGTGTGCCATCCCCAAATTAATGTGTCCCGAACTGTCCTCTGTAGACGGATTAAGGGGGCGATCGCTCCACCATCCGGGCAACGTATGTCCTTCGCGTTTGATGGGGCGTATCAACGCCCCGAAATACGCGCACACGTCCTCCAACAGTGACCGAGCCTCTGGGCTGTCCTGCTCTCGCCGCAGCAGGTACCGGCCCAGTCCGGCGAGTCCGGAGATGAGGTCGAAATTCGCGTAATGTTCGGCGGTGGCGCCGGCTTTCAGCCGCTCGTGTTCTGCGGCCAGGACCACGCGGACAACCCGGAATACCGGTTCGTCCAATCCGGCAAACAACGTCGCGTATTCGCCTTCGCGCTGCACCGCGCAGCTTGCGGCAAAGGCCAGTGCCGGCGCGCCGTCGTAGAGGGCGTGGTTGCCCGATTCGGACAGTGCTTGGTTCGCTTCGCCGAGGTAGCGATGCGCGATGTACCGGTAATCGGGGTCGCTGTGTCCGAGCTCCGCGTAGAGTAAAGCCAGGCCGCACTCGCTATCCAACGCTGGCCGCCAGTTTTCGGCGCTGCCGCAGGGGCAGGTTCGGGCCGGATCAGCCAGCCGCTCGGCCAATGTCTCGATGACCGAGTCGACGGTGTCGGCCAAACCCGTTGAGGCGGTGGTCATGTCTGTCTCGCCTTCGCACGTCCCTTGTATGCCGCGGCGACCCTGCTGGCCACTACGTGTGCGCGCATTTCGGAATCTTGGTTGCCACCGAGAAGCCGGTTGTGGTGCATATGCAATAGGCTGTTGACTATCGACCGGTGTCGGTCGGGAGTGGGCTCATCGCGCGTGCGCAGCGCTCGGGCGTACGCCTGGAGCGTGGACGCGCGGTGTTGGCACGCGGCACGGATCGTCGTCACCATACGGTCCGAATCGGTCTGCCGCTCGGCGAGCAGCGCGTCGGTCAGCTGCACAGCGCGGCTGACATGGCGGTGCATTCCCGGATAATGCTGAATATCGGATCGCCGATACCAGGACGTCCAGTCCGGATCGGTCTGGCGCAACAGGTCGACGAAGTTGACCGCGGCAAGAACTTCCGCGGGCACATCCCTGTTGAGGGCATCGAACAATGGTAGCTGAGCAAGGGCAGCCTCGCTGTCCGCGCGGAAAGCGTGCTCCGCCGCCGCGATCCCTTCGGGCCCACCGTAACGGTTGACCTCCGGCTCGTAGCTGTCCAGCGCGAGTTTGCGGATCAGGCCGTTCTCGTGCAGAACGCGCGTCCATGAGTGGAGCTGGGGCAGAAGCGACTGGTTCAGTACCTCTGGCCGACCGTGGAAACGGATCCGCACGTGCTCGTCCGGATCCGCGTAGCGCATGAAGAACCATCGATCCACACCGGAATCCACGCTGTCCAGAAATGACGGTAAGTGGTCACGGAGGATCTCGTGATGCAGCGCGGAGTCAGCGTAGAGCTTGGCGAAAACCCATTCACCGCCCGGTGGAATGCTGCGCCGTGCGGTCGCAGGCGTCCATGACGCGGCGCGGCGGGCTGGTCGATTCACGGTGGATTCGTTACGGTGCGCGCGTAATGGCACCACGATCTCGTTCGCATGCCCGTCCAACCAATCGAAATCAGATTCGCCGCACCGCGCGGTTTCGGTGATGACAAGCTCGGGTTTGCGCCGAAGCTCATCGGCGAGCAGCCGGCGGTGCAGTGGTGCGTTCAGGTCGAGTTCCAGGCTGTGGTCGCCGTGCCGCGCTTGCACGGTGTCGGGTACCCGCAGCCGCTCGCGCCAGCGATCCAGTGCGGTGTTCCACGTCGAGGTATCCGCGCTAGCCTCGATCAGCTCACCCGAAGGCCGCCATCGCGCCTGCGCCAACACTGTCCGGCCGTAGCGAACCCGAGGCAGGTACGGCAGGTAGTCCACGTCGCCCCATCGCCACGGCCGCGGGGGGCGCGTGTGGGCCACGGTGACCTCGCGACACAGCCTTGCCACGTTCGGTGTGCGGTTGATCGAATCCAACATCTGCGGGCTCAACGCGTTGATTCGCCGCTGATCGCGTAGGGACACCAGGGATAGACTGCCCGCTTCGGCCAGGATCCCGACATCGTCAACGCCGAGTACGCTGTCCTGACCACGCTCGTCGAAAACTCCGATCGCCAGCGTGCGCTCGGTTACCGTGGGCACGCGCATGACGTTCGACTGGCGCCCGCCTGCCGGCTGGAAGGCGAGTTGCGCGCGCAACACGTTGTCGGCGGCCGGGGGCATCACGTCGCGCAGTGCGGTGCCGTCCTCGAATAGGTAGGCGAATCGGCCGAAAATCCCGCCCGCGATCAGCCCCATCGCTGGGGAAGAGACCAGCCGGAAATCACCACGTTCGATCGCTTCGATCGACTCGGCGAGCAACTGGAAGCTCAACTCTGCGGTATCCGCCGCGGGCGCGACGGCTGTGTCCGGTTCCAATTCGGTGATCGTCCGTTCGTCGAGGACAACCTCTCCCGAGCCGGAAAGCAAAGCGTGGGATGCCAGCTCTGCCAGCTTACGGTTGCGCGGCCCATCCCGTTCTTGCGTGGGCTCGCCGAGTCGACTGTTCGCCGGCAGTCGATACCCGGCAGGCGGGCCGATGCCACGCTCAGGGTCCAGCACCTCCTTGACAGGCACGGCGTTGCCGCTACCGTATCTATCCAGAAACTCGTCATAGTAATTCGCAAGGTGCGGTGGTGATCCGCTCGCCGGGGACAACCGCAGCAATACCGACGCAGCCGATTCCACCTCGCGCGCGACGGTGTGCGGCAAGGTGATCCGCGCGTCCATGCGCAGGTCCACCTGTATCGGCGAGCCCGCCCCGCTGTGTAACTCGTGCGCTTCGCTAGTGGCCGCACCCCATGCCTGGCGGCCGGAACCCAGCGGTGCTCGTGCGTACTCGTCGAACCGTGCGGCGATATTGCCCAAGCCGGCGGTCTCCGGCGCCAGCGTACGTTCCAAGGTAGCCCGCACGTACGTAATGGGATCGGTGCAGTGGGGCGGTGGCGACAGCTCGGTACACAGCAGCCCTGTCTCGATCAACCCCATGAGTAGCTGTTCAACTCGATCGGTACCGGCGGCTTGCGGGTACTGCTCGACAAGTCGGTCGACCAGTTCGGTAAACGCGATTGGTGCTCGTGCCACGGTCATCGCGGTTCGCGCAGGCGGGGTGGCGCGGACGGATTTTTCCTCCGCGGGTTGGCCGGTCGGATCGCGCAGGGGCACGTACGGAAGCACAAACCGCCCGGCTCGCTCGAAGTACAGATCATTCGCGCAGACCCGCAGGCACCGCACCACTTCTGTGCGGCTCTCCCACTCGGTGAGCAGGGCGGTGAGCCACTCGCCATCGGGGCGAACGCCCTTGCGGTGCGCCTTGCCGAGTTCGACCAGCGGTTCGTCATCGAAGCTGCCCACCGCGACCCCGGCCATGAGCCCGAAGGGAGTTGGGCGGGTGGTCATCCGCAACAGGTACCTGCATGCGGCGTAAGTGGCGCGGCGCAGCTGGCGTGTACGGACGTGCTCGCCCTCTTCCAACCTGCGTAGCCCGGTGGCCCACGAATCGCTGGACACCTCGAGAGCCTCGCGTACCAGTGGATCGGCGACCACGGTGCGTAGAATTCGAATCAGTTCATCGCGTTCGTTTCCTTGGCCCGGATCGCGTTCGGCGGCGAGGGCATACGCCCGGTGGTGTGGCAATACCGGCATTCGCAGAAACACGGCGCCGTCAACGCGAAACGAACCCGATTCACCCATCGCAGTGCTGAGCCACCCCTGAGTCACCGACCCCCTAGCATCTTCCTCGACGATGCCTGCAGGATCACCATACCGCTGTCACCGTAGGAGCTTTACGGAAGACTAGCCAACGCTGCCCGGTGCCGCAAGAGCATGGCGCGAGTCGAAGGTTCGAGAAATAGTAACGATCGTCGGACGCACCGTGTTCGGTGGCGGTTGGTGAACAGATGACCGCGGTGAGGTCAATCCGCTTGGCCTGCTGAAAGCTGTCACACAGGTCCATTTTGTACCACGTCCGGTGGCGAGAATGCGCGAAAATCCTGGCGACGCGCTTGCAAGTACTGACACAATGACGCTACCCCGGGTCTCTTACGGGGCTGTTTCCTGCGTACGAAAGGAATTCCGATGAGTGCTCCGATCGCACAACGCCAAGACGAACTCGACATCTTTGACCTCGAAGTCAGGACGGTGCCGGCCGACGGGGAGATCGCAAAATCGCGAATGAAGCCAACGGCGACCCCCGGCACCTGCAACTCAGAGTGTGGCCTTACCCGCCCCGGCTTTCCCGGCTGTTGACAGTTCGTTCCATCATGATCTCCGTGACGCGGCAGGTGACGTCATCGTGAAACGATCTCTGAGTCAATCAACGGCCAGAGGTCATGGATGAATACCGGTTACGCGTAGGGCGTCACCTGCGGGTAAGTGCCGCACAGGCGTGCCGTTGAGCATGGCTCGGCTTCTCGTGGCGGTGCCGATCGCCGCCACGAGAAGCCGAGCTCAGTCCAGTGAGAGAACACAGGGACTGTCCGGTGAGTGACTCTGGCCCATTGTTGGTGACAGTGCGTGTTGGTTCGTTGGGATGACGATGCCTTGGATCAGGGTGGGGTTCGTGTGATGTAAATAGGCTGTTGAGGCTGATGTTTTCGGAATTGTCTTGTCTGGTCATCGAGGGTGTTGATGACGACGCCGGGGTGATCGCGGTTCGGGCGTCGACGCGGGCCGGGCGGGTGGCCTGCCCGGAATGTGGCGTCGTGACGGGCCGGGTGCATGATTATGTCCGGAGGCAGGTGGCCGACGTTCCGGTCGACGGGCGTCGGGTCGTGGTGCGACTGCGGATGCGGCGAATGCGTTGTGCGGCTTGGGGTTGTTCGTGGCAAACCTCCCGCGGGCCTTTGCCTGGACTGTTGGAGCGTTACCAGCGGTGCACTGTTCGGTTGACGGCGCATATCAGGGTTGCCGTCCGGGAAGCTTGCCGGGCGGGCCAGGGCCAGGGTGGGGTACGATCCAACAGCTTCCCAACCAGCTCCCTCGACGCGGCACTCGTGCGCATCGGCGTAGCGAAAATCCCTGGCGCCACCGCGTTAACCAACACCCCCGATGCTGCGACTTCCTTACCCAATGCCTTGGTCAACCCGATCACACCAGCCTTGGCCGCCGAATACGCCGTCTCTTGCGGATTGCCCTCTTTCCCCGCCATCGACGCAACATTCACCACACGCCCGTACTGCTGCGCAATCATGCCCGGGAGCACGGCGCGACAACAGAAAAACACCCCCGAAAGATTCCCATCCAGAATGCGTTGCCAGTCCTCGGTGCGGTACTGCCCGATCGGGACGGGTGGACACGTGACACCAGCACTGTTAACCAGCACATCGACCCGGCCGAGCACACGCTCCGCGTCCGAAGCAGCCTCGACCACAGCATCGAAGTCGGTCACATCCACAACGGCCGTGCGCACCGACTCGCCGGCGACCATACTGTTGCACGCTTCTTGCAACAGTCGCTCCGAGCGGTCCCACAACATCACCTTGGTGCCCTAGGACAGCAGTCGTTCGGCAATGGCCCGCCCCAGACCACTACCTCCGCCTGTCACGACCGCACAGCGATCATGCAAATCGATCTGATTCATATCCATCCCCTCAAAGACCAACTCGGCGCAGCATCGCAGCTGTTCCCTTTGACCTTGTCCCCATAGCACAGCAATACGCGCTGCGGAAATCCAATACCCCGATCAAATAACGCGATAGGTAATACCTATGAGCCTCGTAGTATTGGTAGATGCGAGGTCAAGAACATCCCAGCCCGCAGCCGAATGGCACCGTATGCGGTGGCCGAGCTGCGCGAACTCAAACGTCGTAATCGCCTGTTGGAGCAGGAGAACGAGGTGTTGCGCCGGGCGGCGGCGTACCTGTCGCAGGGCAATCTGCCGGGAAAGGCTCTACCCGCTCGTGAAGGAGTTGGTCGCTGCCGGTGCCCGCATCCGGGTGCCGGTGGCGGTCGCGTGTCGGGTGCTGAAACTCCACCGCCAGCACTACTACGCCTGGCTTGCCCGACCGGTCACCGACACCGAGCTGGCCGAGGCGTATCTGGCCAACGCGATCTACGACGCCCACCACGAGGACCCCGAATTCGGCTACCGCCTGTTGCGCGACGAGATCACCGCTGCTGGGCACCAGGTGTCCGACCGCACGGTGTGGAAGATCTGCTCGACCAACCAGTGGTGGTGCGTGTTCGGGAAGAAACGTCGCGGCCGCAAGTCCCGGCCCAGCGCGCCCGCACACGATGATCTGGTGCGTCGGGAGTTCACCGCCCACGCGCCGAATCGCCTGTGGTTGACAGACATCTCCGAACACCCGAGCAACGAAGGCAAGGTCTACCTCTGCGCGGTCAAGGACGTGTGGTCCAACCGGATCGTCGGCTACTCTATCGCTGACCGCATNAGCGCCCAGCTCGCCCTCGACGCCCTGGAATCCGCCGTCGCCCGACGCGGCGGCACCGTCGCCGAGTGCACGCTGCACAGCGACCGAGGAGGTCAATTTCGCTCGCGCAAGCCGCAACAATCGCTGTGGCGCCACCAGATTCGCGGCTCGATGGGCCAGGTCGGCTCAGCCGGTGACA
>NZ_KB905432.1 GCF_000379465.1 Sciscionella marina DSM 45152 | reverse complement strand
ATCACCGTCGCGTCCTGATTCGTGTGCATGGACGCGCCGCAAGTGGGTAGTCGATTCCCGCGAGGGAAAGGACAACTGATGCGTTCCAACGAGGATTTCGTGGGACTCGACGACATTCCGGTGCCCTCGGTTGGCGTGGGACAACGCCGCCGTGCGGTGCGCGCCGTGGCTGCCTGTTCCCGCGACAGTGNGGATTGTGCGCGACTACTCGCCGCGCTCGGTCTGGACGTGCGTGAAGGATTCCCTTTCGGCGAAGGAGAACATGACGATGGCGGTCAAGACAGCCAATGGCACGAAACTGCTGCCGGAGACCGAGCGGCTGGCCGGTGGCGCTAACTTCGCCGCCGTGGCCACGATGCTGCCCAGTGGGCGCATCCAGAACCAACCGGTGTGGGTCGGAGTCGAGGACGGCCGACTCGTGGTGAACACCGAGACGCACCGGGCGAAATACCTCAACGCCCGCCGCGACGGGCGCATCGCCCTGATGATCCGCGACGAGCAGGATCCGTACCGGTACGCGGAGATCCGGGGAGTCCTCGGCGAGACCACCGGCGGTGACCGGGCGCGCGGACACGTCGACGAGCTCGCGCAGGACTACACCGGTAAGCCCTATCCGCCGGAGGCCATCAAGAGCGAGCGGGTGATGCTCTGGGTGACACCCGAACGCCAGACCTTCGTCGACCAGAACAACGGTATCGCCGACTAAGATCGGGGAATACGGAGGTCGCCCGCGGTATGCCGGACGCGAGGTCGCGGGTCAGTTCGCTGAACCTCCGCTTTCCTCGCGGTCGGTCTCCAGATGCAGAGCGCCTTCCTCGGGTTCTCCCGGCGGAACCGATGCCTCTGGCGGAAAAGCCGTCGTCTCGGAATCAGCGGAATCCCGGGTGTCGTGTTCAGGGTCGTCCCTGCGCGGGTCGTCTCGTGGCCAGTCGAGCGGCTGCGCGGCCGAGCGGTTCTCGTCGAGTTCGAGGTGTTCCCCGTGTTCGCTGGCCGGGGTCTGGTGTTCGGACATGACTACTCCTGTGCGGTAAGCCGGATTCAGCGTCGATCGTCGAGCGTGGGCGCGATGTACGGTTCGCGGGCAGGCACATCGTTGGCGATGCCATGACTGGCGTCGATATGTGCCTCACTGCTGGTCTGGGAACGAGACTGCCCGAGCAGGCGCGCTTCGTGCTGGCGTGAGCGCAGCAGACTGAAGACACCCATCGTCGCACCGTGTATCGCGGCCAGCACGAGCAACAGCACGCCGAGCCTGCCGAGAACGGCGAGGAAACCGCCGCCCGAAGGTGGGGCGATGGCCAGTAGCGCGAGCAATCCAAGCGCGACGAGGTGGAACAGGGCGACGGTGAGCCGGTTCGCGGCCGCGGCCGCTTCGGCCGACTGATAGGTGTCCCGGAGAAACACGCGGCCGTTGCCGGTGATCAGGTACCCGTCGACGCCGATCAGCAGCACACCGAGTACCAGAAAGAGCACGGCCGAGCCGTAATCGGTCATTGTGACCTCCTATCCGAATTTGGAAGTGGAGTACCCGCGACACACACCGGGAAAACCCGGCAGGACAGACAGAGTGGATACCAATGTTGCCTTGCGACGCTCCCCGAAGAGGACAGAGCAATGGGTCGCGATGCGATTGGCGCGAATCAACTGCTCCCCGGTATTCCAGGGAACCCGTGTCTGGCCAGCTCCTCCGGCGCGGCCTTGGACCGATACCGCGCCAGGACAACGATTCCTGCGCATACCGACGTTACCGTTGTCTCCGGGTCCGTCATGCGGATCGTGCATGCCGAGGATGTCAGTGAAGCGGTCCGATTGCTGCTCGGTTCGCGGCCGCCGAGCCCCGTTGTTGTCGAACGGGCAAGCCCACGATGAACAGCGCGCCATCACCTCTTTTCGGTATGTCCGTCTTGGGACCCGTTGGGCGAGCCGACAGATACCTGTTTTGCCCCGAATTCGAGTGGGTGTCACCGCAGTAACAGGAACAATAACCGGTGAGTGAGTCGTGATCGATAGCTCGTCTATCACCGATACCACGATCTTCGAGGTGATGTTGTCGGGCGAAACGGCAATGCCGATCGAAGTCGAGTTCCAGTACAACAGCGACGACCCGTGGGCAGTACAGCTCTCCTTTCAGATCGGAAGAAACGAGCGGGTCAGCTGGACGGTGGCGAGGGCACTGCTGTCCGCGGGCCTGCATACGCCCTCAGGACAGAGGGAGGTTCGGGGGACCGCTCGACGGTGAGTCGACGGCCATCGAGCTGCATTCGTCGAGCGGGCAAGCCGAGTTCGTCATCGACGCCGAGCAGCTCGGTGCTTTTGTGGAGGCCACTTACCGGTTCGTGTCCTCGATACAGGCGCAGAAGATCGTGGACACCGAGTTCCACAGCCGTTGGTGGTCTGACTTCGGCGGTTAGCCGGGATCGGCGAGCGTGTCACGATCACGGCAGGTGCCAGCAGAGGGAGCGAGTTCCTTGCTCGCCTGCGGCCCGTCAGGGGCGTGCAGCCATCCACGAACAGGCTGGCACCGGTGGTGTCATCCGCCGCCGGGTAGTCAGGAAGCGACGGCTGCGGCAACCTCGTGGGCGTCGGCGGGACGGTCGAAGAAGAACAGGGATCCGGCTGCTCGCGCGCGGGATCTCGACGACAGTATCGCGGGCGCCGTCGACCTCCTCGTGATACGCGGTACCGAACGAGTCCGCTGTCCAGCACCAACTGCCGCGTCGCGTCCACATCGGTCGTGATCGCCGCGGCCGATGTCGGCGTCCGTGACGATCGCGATCCGGGGCAGGCCTGTGGTGGCCGAAGCCCGTCCCGGCGCGGTCATGGTCAATCCTCCTCGTGATCGCCGGTCTTGCCGCCGACGTGCCCGCCGGAAGCCGGCGCATGCGAACAAGCGGTGAACGGGGTTTCACCGAATGGCGTTCGGGTAGCCGACTAGGTGTATCTGCGGTCTCGTGGCACGCGATAGGCACAACATTCCGAGAGGAGGCGGGATGCCTGGCGAGACGGAATCCCGGTCCGAGCGACGCCCGCCGGTTCAGTACGTCGTGTTTGGTACCGGTCTTGTGCTTCTGCTGGTCGGGCTACTGGGCTTCGTACCCGGTGCGACGACTGACTACCACATGCTGCGGCTCGCCGGACGGGGACCGAGTGCGCTCTTGTTCGACACCTTCTCGGTCACGATCGTGCGGAATCTGTTGTTCGTGGTGCTCGGTGTCGTTTTCCTCGCTGTCACAAGGACACCGCCACTGGCCCACGGCCTGCTGATCGCCGCTGGCCTGGTCTATCTGTTGCTCTACGGTTACGGGCTGCTCGCCGGGCGTGGGGCCGACGCGAACCTTCTCGGGCTCAACGATCCGGACAACTGGATGCACCTGGCGATCGCGATGGTTCTTCTCGCCTCTGCGTTTCTCGCCGGGCAGAAGCGCCATCCCACCCACTCGACCTCGCCGCCCGGAGACGTGTGAGCGCACAGCTCGACGACGGTCAACACGCCTCCAACCGGGCAGTGCGTGGAAACCGCACGCTGATCGATTATCGGTGACCAAGACCGCTGCGATCGGGCGGATCTATCCACCGGCATAGGCACTGGCCGGCCGAAGCATCCGGGGCAACGCGGTGGTGCCGAGGTCCGGTGTGGACATCGCTGATCCCGTCCACGTTTCCGGAGGAGAAAGTCGAAGGGTTCGGCGATCGGTGCCGCTTGGCCGCGGCGCCGATCCTGATGAACCGGGTCCTTTGTATGTGTTCCTTGCCGCGAATCGGCTCTGCTCCTACGACACCGGTGAGGTTTTCTCCGCCTGGGTACAGACTGCGGCAGGCTGAATATTCGCGATCAGTCGATTGGTGGCGAGCGACCGGTAAGCACGAGCCCTGGGATGGCGCGCCGCCACACCGGTCGGAAGCGGAATCCCCCGGAACCGGGACTACATTTCGCGAGGGAACCGGTGTCCGGACCGCTGGCACAGGCTGGCCAGTATGAGCAGGGCGACGAACGTGCCCTCGCGAGCGAGTACCGTGGCCAACAGGGGCAACAGCGCGCTGTCGGCGGTCACGACCTCCACCTCGGGCAGTCGTGCGCGCAGTCCAGCGGCCGAGCCCTGGTCGATTTCCACGGCGATGATTCTGCTCCTGGCCATGAGCACGTCCCCAGCGCTTCGGCGACCGGTCCGGTACCGGCTCCGAGCTCGACAACCATGGCAGGCTGGTTGACCGGCAGCAGCCGCGCCGGCCGCCTGGCGCAGCATCGCGAGCGCGCTGCGACTGCCCCGATCGAGCGTAGCGAACGCCAGTGCCCGCCACAGTGCCGTCGGATCCGGGTGACCGGCTCGGTTCGTGATCGTTCGGTGCACAGTGGCTCCGCTTCTGTGGTGTGCTGATCGTGCGGTGGCCGCCACTGGCTACTCGGGAGCAGGCGGCTCACGCCTGTCCGTTTCGGCCAGATGGTGCCGGAGTTTGATGCTCGGCCATGTGGGTACGACAGAGGGGCCGAATCATCCACGGAGGAGTACGGATGGCGCAGACGACTCCGGCCCCGACACCGATGCACTCGTCTCGCAGGCCTGCCCCGGCGGGGCAGGGGATCACCAGGGTCCTGCGGACGACCGACCCCAAGGACATCGGGGTGCAGTATCTGGCGACCGCGTTCGCGTTCTTCGTGGTGGGCGGCATCATGGCGTTGCTGATGCGCACCGAGCTGGCGCGACCGGGTCTGCAGTTCCTTTCCCAGGAGCAGTACAACCAGCTGTTCACCATGCACGGCACGATCATGCTGCTGCTCTATGCCACGCCCACCTTGTTCGGCTTCGCGAACTGTGTCCTGCCGATCCAGCTCGGCGCGCCCGATGTGGCATTTCCCCGCCTCAACTCGCTGTCCTTCTGGCTGTTCGCCTTCGGCGGGGTGATCGTCCTTGCCGGGTTTCTCACCCCGGGTGGAGCGGCCGATTTCGGCTGGACCGCCTACACGCCGCTGGCGTCCGCGACACATTCCCCTGGTCTGGGAGGAAACCTGTGGATCACCGGGCTCATCGTGTCCGGTCTCGGCACGATCCTGGGCGCGGTGAACATGGTGACCACGGTGGTGTGTCTCCGGGGACCCGGTATGACGATGTTCCGGATGTCGATGTTCGGCTGGAACATCCTGGCCACCTCGATCCTGATCCTGCTGGCCTTCCCGATCCTGACCGCGGCGTTGTTCGGTCTGCTCGCGGACCGCAACATCGGCGCCCATGTGTTCGACCCGGCCAACGGCGGAGCGGTGCTGTGGCAACATATGTTCTGGTTCTTCGGCCACCCCGAGGTCTATATCGTCGCGCTGCCGTTCTTCGGAATCGTCACCGAGATCATTCCGGTGTTCTCCCGCAAACCGCTCTATGGCTACAAGGGAATGGTGTTCGCCACGCTCGGTATCGCCGCGCTCTCGGTGACGGTCTGGGCGCACCACATGTTCGCCACGGGTGCGGTGCTGCTGCCGTTCTTCTCCTTCATGACCTTCCTGATCGCGGTGCCCACCGGGGTGAAGTTCTTCAACTGGATCGGCACCATGTGGAAAGGGCAGCTGACCTTCGAGACACCGATGCTGTTCTCGNTNGGCTTCCTNGNCACCTTCCTGNTCGGTGGNNTGACCGGNNTNNTNCTGGCCNCGCCNNCGNTNGANTTCCANNTCNCNGACACGTACTTCGTGGTCGCGCACTTCCACTACGTGCTGTTCGGCACGATCGTGTTCGCGACCTATGCGGGCATGTACTTCTGGTTCCCCAAGATCACCGGACGCATGCTCAACGAGAAACTCGGCAAGGTCCACTTCTGGACGACNTTCATCGGGTTCCACNTGACNTTCCTCGTGCAGCACTGGCTGGGNAACGANGGCATGCCCCGCCGTTACGCGGACTATCTGGCCTCGGACGGGTTCACCACGCTGAACACGATCTCCACGATCGGTTCCTATGTGCTGGGCTTCTCGGTGCTGCCGTTCGTGTACAACGTCTTCCGCTCCTACCGCTACGGCGAGGTCGTCACCCAGGACGACCCGTGGGGCTATGGCATGTCCCTGGAATGGGCCACCTCGACACCACCACCGAGGCACAACTTCACCTCACTGCCCCGGATCCGGTCCGAACGGCCCGCCTTCGACCTGCACTACCCGCACATCGCCGAACGCGCGGAGAAGGAGCGCTACCTGTCCTTCTTCGGGAAGACACTCCAGCACACCGGCCGACGAGAACACGACGAGCCGAGGTGAGCCGGTTTCGAGAGCCCCTGGCCAGGGCACGAGCGGGGAATGCGATTCGAATACACCCCGCTGACCGAGCAGACCGGTCCCGCGGAACTCGTCCGGCTCGCCGGTGAGGCGGGAACGTGTGGGGTTCGACTTCGAGGCGGCGAGCGACCATCTCTCTCCCTGACTCAAGGAACAGGGGCACGCGCCCTATGTGTGGAGTGGGCTCGCGGCCGCGACCCAGTGCACCGAGCGCGTCGAATTGATGACGTATGTGACCTGTCCGTCCTTTCGCCACCATCCTGCCGTGGTCGCACAGAAAGCCGAGATGCTGTTGCAGACTGCTCGACGGCGGCCCATGCCTGGTGACAGGCACTGGAGGTGTTTTTGGAGCGTGTCGAAGGCAGCCAGCTGCGCTGGTTTCTCTGCGGCTGCGGCACCTTAGCTGTGCGCGGGATCGATGCCGGACCCGGCGACCTTGGCTTCTGTGTTGACGACGCCCAGCTCGCTGGAACCTCCCTTGAAGACCTGCTGGTCGAGCCGGTCACCGCGATGACCGGTTGGGTCGCCGACAGCGGCGGCAGAGCATTCTCTGACTGCTTGTTCGAATGGATCGCCGGCGTGCACGCCGTCATTGACGAGCCCGAGGCGCACGAACAGGGACCTGCCACCGCCCGACTCGAACACGTCCGCTGGCAGGGACACGACAGGCCAGTCGCACCGCTGGACCTGCAACTCGCCGTCGACCAGCGACGCGGCCTCACCAGCCGCGTACAGAAAATCCACGCATACATGAGCGGCCCCGGGTAACCCCACACCGCTTCGTTGCGGCGAACATCGTCGACCAATCCACAGGTATTGACAATTGCTCAACTACCCTCCGTCAGGTAGCACCTGGAACCCGCTGACGTCATCGGTTCGTTTTACGATGGCCATGGTGAACCGAACCGATGCCTTGGCCCACTCCAGCAACTTGCTGGCGCAGTGGCCATCAGACCAGACCAAGCTTATGCGCCGACACGACGCGGGCAGCGTCCTCCAGTAGGGCCCGGGCGCCGCCCCGGCCCTACTCGAAATTTGGGGCGAGGGAGTAGAGATTATTCGCATAGCATGTCGGGCAAACTGGCGCGCACTCGTCGTCGATAGCGACCATCACCGACTCGCGCCGCTTGCGGCAACGTTTGCAACGATAGGTGAGTGCATGCGCCAGGCTGTGCAGTTGCAGCCCGCGCAACAGCGGGTAGGTGTCGATGATGGGCAGATCTACGGTTACGGTGCCATGGTCGATGAGCGTCACCAGCGCACTCCCTTTCCCGCTTCCCCTATATAGAGGTCATCCCCAGCGGGAACGCCCGTGAAACACACGGGACCCTATACCACCCGAAGGAATGCACAGAGTTACCCTGGGTATTCGTTTATCGAGGGGTATCAAGGTGTCAAACAGGCGCTTTGGCAGCTGAACAATACTGACAGTAGATCGTGTCTCTGTCGTGGCACACACCGACAGGAGCCATCGAACACCGCCAAGTTTCGATCCACCGATAGGGCGGAGCCGTACAGGAATCCGTGTACTCCGCTTGGACAAGTGGGGACGGGAACGGAATGTACAACCCCCATACGGCAACACTCTAGTACTGCAACGACAGATCGTGAATCGTCCCGGGTTTGGTTCCCACCGGTTTATCGGTGTCCGGCTGGTCGCCGGGCGTGGTGTGCATAGTATTCGGCTTCGTACTCGGCCGGTGGTGTGCGGTCGAGCCGGTGCATGAGCCTGGCCGTGTTGTACCAGTGCACCCAGTCCGCGGTGACCTGCTCGACATGGCCCAGCCGGGCCAGCGGACCACGGCGGAACGGTGAATCGTCGCGTATCGCTTCGGTCTTGTAGAGCCCGATCGTGGTCTCGGCGAGCGCGTTGTCGAACGCGTCACCGACCGAGCCGATCGACGGGGTCATCCCGGACAGTATCAGCGTCTCACCAAAGTGGACAGACGTGTACTGACTTCCCGCGTCGGAGTGATGAATTGTGTTACCCGGCAACGGATTTCCTTCCCGTTCCCGGACGGCGACTGACTGGTGGATGGCTGCTTCGACGAACGCGGTGTGCTTACTGGTCGCGCATTCCCAGCCCAGGACCCGCCCAGCGTAGGCGTCGACGACGAACGCGGTGTAGACAAACACCCCGCTCGCCAACCGGACATAGGTGAAATCGGCCACCAGTAACACGTTCGGCGCCGCGACCCGGAACTGGCGGTCGACCAGATCCGGTGCCCTGCTCGCGGCCGGATCTCGCTCGGTGGTGCGGATCTTCTTGCGCCGCGCCACACCTCGCCGCCCGTTCACGCGCATCAACCGTTCCATCGTGCAGCGCGCCACCGGAACGTTCTGGCGTTGCAGGTGCGCCCACATCTTTCCCGCCCCGTACAACGATTCCGGTGGCCGCCGCCCGTCTTCGCCGGGCTCGTAGTAGCCGGCCAGGAGCTCAGTGACCGCGGTGTCCCACAGGGCACGTTTCGACGGCGGCCGCGCCAGCCAGGCATAAAACGTTCTCGGGGCGATCTGGACCCCGTGCGCGCTCAGCACACGACAGATCGGAGCGACCCCGAACCGAGCGCGATGCTCGGCGATGAACGCGCAGATCACGGGCGTCGCGGGTCGCTCTCCCGCACGAAGAAAGCCGTGGCCTCCTTGAGAATGTCGATCGTCTGTTCCAGCTCGGCGATCTTGCGTTTCTGCTCGCGGATCACCCGCGCCGCCTCGGTCGAGACCCCCTCCGCATCCCCGGAATCGATCTCGGCCTGCCGAATCCACTTCCGCAACGTCTCAGCGCTCATCCCATCCGGGACGCCACCGTCCGGATCGCCTCCCACTCCGTGGCGTAATCACCACGGTGCTCACGCACCGGACGAACCGCCTTCGCCCTCGTCACCGCGTCGTACTTCATCGGCATGATGCCAACACTCCCTCACAAGAAGATGAGCATCAAACCCGGGGCGGTTCACTGCGAGGGGCGCAAACAGGTGTACCAATCGCGTCGAAGCTCTTATGCTTGACGAGTCTGGTGCCTGCTTGGGCGTCGGTCTCATGCTAGTCACGTCCAGTTCGCTGGAAGAACCTTGCGCGCTACCCGGACGGTCATCTCCGGGGTGACCGCAAACGGGTCGTCACCGATCGTGATCATCGTTCCGGTTGAGAAGGGCTCGGTGACGTATTCGTCATCAGAGAGCATCGTGGTAGGTATCGACCCGTTCAGGTAGGTCATCCAGCCGACATGAGGGCCGTTGGTTTCGAGTTGCGGTTCTTGCATCGGATAGGTGAATAACGCGGCCTGGTCAGGTTTCCACTCATGGACGGCAATTTCCATGGCCGACCGCATAATGCTGGGGCTGTGTAGGTTTCCCGCTTCTTCTTCGGGGGAGGGGAAGTTGAGAGTTAACACGTTATGAACCCATGGGGAAGTGCCGCCACACGCTAAATAGAAGTCGACTCCGGCTTGCTGTCCATTCCATAACGAAAGAGAACATCCAAGACTGTCATCGCAGTTCAACAGCGGGCGGATGTGTGCCGCGTCGATCTCCACGGGGTACTTGAGAGAATCGCTTGGGCGGTTGACCTTTTGGTACCAGGTGCCCAGGATCGGGTTAAGTTCGCCGAGTCGTTGCAGGCATCGAGCGGTGGTGGAGGCGCTCTCTTCTGGATCCGCGAACCTGGGTCCCCAGTAGCAGCCTAGAGTGAACGACTCGGCCATGGTTACTCCTCCTATGGTCGCACGACAACCTTGATCGCAGAATAGCCGTTGCTAGCAAAGAGTCGTCTAATGGCGTCTGCAGCGACCGGCTCCGCAACATACCAGGGGCTGCTGAATGAAACTGTGACAGTGGTTAGGCGGCCTGGTCGGCTGGTGTGGTCATGATGGTTTCGTATTCGATGGGGGTCAAGCGGCCGAGTCGGGCTTGGCGTCGGTGCCGGTGGTAGGTGCGTTCGATCCAGGTTACGATCGCGATCCGGAGCTGTTCTCGGGTGGCCCATTTGCGGCGGTCGAGCACGTTGTGTTGCAGGAGGCTGAAGAAGCTTTCCATGGCGGCGTTGTCACCCGCTGCGCCGACCTGGCCC
>NZ_KB905431.1 GCF_000379465.1 Sciscionella marina DSM 45152 | reverse complement strand
CGGATCGGCGACTGCACCACAATGCTGGCCATGGAGGAGCACGAGATCGTCGGCCGCGGGTCGATGGACCGGCTGTGGATCGTAGGCGAGACGGTGCGCCGCGAGCGCGGTGCGCATAGCGATACCGTCGCGACGCTGTTGACCCACTTGGAGCGACGAGGGTATCCGTACTCGCCGCGCTACCGCGGTATCGACGAGCAGGGCCGAGATGTGCTGACTCGCTTGCCTGGCGTGCCGGTGCCGACCTTGCGCGGCGACGACCAGCTTCGCGAGGTCGGCGGCGCGATCGCCACCTTCGCCGAAGCGGTGCGCGATTTCCGTGCCCCGCCGGGAGCGCTGTGGCGCAATCCGGAGGACTGGCCGCTGCACGGCGACACGGTGATCCACAACGATATCGCGCCGTGGAACATGCTGGAGCGCGACCAGCGACTGTGCGGGCTGGTCGACTTCGACTCGGCCCGGCCGGGCCGGGCGATCGAGGACGTGGCCTATGCGGCCTGGCACATGACCCCGTTGCATGACGAGCTGATGGGCGACGGTGCTGCCCCACCGGCTCTGGCCGAGCGTCCTCGGCGATTGCGGATCTTTGCCGATGCCTGCGGCCTGGACAGCCAACAACGCTGCCGGTTGCTCGACGAGGTGGCTCGAGTCCAGATCAACCAAGCCGCCCGGGTCGCTGCGGGCGCGCTCGGCCCGCGGGCTGATACCGCGCGGCACTGGGACAGCGGGCGGTTCACCGTCAACATCGCCCGCTCCCTGCTATGGCTCGACCACCATCGTGACCACCTCCAACAGACACTGACCTAAGCGCTACCTCGCAGAAACATTCCTGCCGGAGGTCCGGACGCGGATCCGCATCCGGACCTCCGGCGGGGTCCTTTGCGGCGCGTCGAGTCTGCCCCGGGCTCGTCCAGTGATGCTTCATGGCGATCGTGTTCTCTGGTGCAGCACGGGTGCAGACGGCGACTTCGGTGGAGCAGCGGTTCGGGCCCGAATCGGTTTCCCCTGCTGCTCGCTGTGCAGGTTGGTCGTGTAGTAGGTGGTGATCGTGGGGTTGGTCAGGACCGCGTCGAATGCCTGCGGTACGGGAGTAGGCAGGCTGGAGCTCTGAGCCCGGATGCGGTCCAGTCCTTCCGAGGGTGCGTTGCGGAGATTGGTGAGGCTGATGCCGGTGCCATATCCGGCGTCGATGACAGCGGCCTCGACACTTCCGGGCTCGGGGGTATCGAGGCGTTCCTCGGTGACGGTGAACCCGGCCTCGGCGTCCTCGGTTGGATGCATCTCGGCGACGTGCTCAGCGGTGTGGGTCTGAGCCAACGCCCGGTAGCTGTCGCCGAGCATGCGGTGGAGATAGTAGCCCGTGGGCAGGGTGGCGAGTTCCCCGTCGAAGTACACCGGGATTTTCTGATGTGGTTGTTGTTGGCGGCCAGTACGATGCGCGTACCCGGCTTGGCGCGGTCGAGGTGCCAACCCAGCGACTCGGCCATGTAGTGCTCCCGGACCGAGGCATCTGCTTCCATGCCGTGACCGGCGAAGATGTCGCGCATGGCGGTGAACATGTAGTCGGCGTGCAGGGCCGCCTCGAGATGACGCAACGCGAGATCGTAGCCAGCCTAGTCGCTGCGCGAGACATACAGCGGTTCCAGCGAACGAAATCGCAGCAGCAGCCGTGTCAACGAGGCGGTCAGTGCGTCCTGCTCGGCGCCGTCTAGCTGTGCCCATCCTGGGGCGGCCACGGCGACCGAGGTTCCGGTGAACCGGTCGGCGATGGCCAGCGCCCCACTCGACCAGGCCAACCACGTCGGGATCTACCTCGCGCAGGTAGTCGGCCAGCGGTTCCAGGGCCGGGCGAAGCTGGCCGCCGGCCGTGGGGGTGTCGACACCGACGGAGTGCAGCGGGTGCGCGCTGGTGCGGTTGTGTCGGCGCAGCCAGTGCACCAGTTCCGGGTTCACCCCGGCGTTCGTGGTCCCATCCACCGTGGCCAGGTAGGCATCGTCACCGTGGCCCTGCAGCCAGTGGTCCAACGCCGCGGCTTCGCTGAATCCGAACTCGAAGGCCACGACAGTGAATCCGCAGCGTTCGGCCAGGAAGCGCAGCACCCGCTGTCGAGTATGGGTGAACTCACCGACGAAGTGGGCACCTTCGCCCACGGCCACCACCTGCGCGTCGCCGACGATATCGCGCAGTGGTTCGAGATCGTCCAGAGGCGCGTTCACATCGAAACCACGCAGGACGCTGGTGCGCTCACAGAACCAGTCAGATAACGGTGTACGGAACGAGATATACGGTCAGTCATCAGTCCCTCAACTCTCGGTGTAGACACGAAAAGGATCACCGAAACGGGTGGGGACCCAAGCCGACTGGCTATACAAAACGAGTGGTGGGGCAACGGCCCGGCACCACCGAACCGGAGGAACATCACTCCGGCCCTCCGCACTCCCTGAGGAACGCGTCAGAGAAACAGACCCCCTGTAAGCATGGCATACACCATAGCAGTCGCTGATCACCTCGCACTGGCCAGACCAGCAGCGTTCGTTCCAGCCCCCTGAAGCACACCACCAGCACGCCCGCAGGGGGATCCGTCAGCGAGACGGTAGATAGCGATACAAAAAGCATCTTCTTGCATCACCCGGCTATACTGTGGTCATGACGAAAGCCATCACACTGCGCCTCGACGAGGCGGACCACAGCGCACTGCGCGAGCAGGCCGAGCGGCTCCAGGTCCAGCCCGGCACGCTGGCCCGGATGCTGGTTCACGCCGGCCTGAGCGGGAATGCTGCTGGTGGCGGGCGCCCGGAAGCTCAGCGGGCGCTGCAGCGGCTGGTGCGGCGTTCGCACCAGCCCCAGGCTGACGCCGTTGCGTTGGTTCGCGAGGCCCGCGCGGCGCTCGGTTCCGAGCGGTGAGCGTTGTCGTCGACGCCAACGTCCTGGTGGCGTTGCTGATTGCCGACGAACATCAGGCGGCGGCCAGTGCGCAGGTCGAGCAGTGGTTCGAGGCTGGCGAGCAACTGCATGCGCCAGCCGTACTGCCCTACGAGATCGCCAACGTGTTGGCGCGCTTAGTCTTCGAGGAGGCGTTTACCCAAGAGGAGGTCGACGACATCTGGCTTGATCTCGCGGCGTTCGACCTGCAGCTACACCCGTTCGCCCTCACCGAAAACGGACCCGCGATCGCGCGGGTCACCACCCAGCTACGGCGCCGCCACGCGACCGCCTCGACATATGTTTGTCTGGCCCAGCGGCTGGAAACTACGCTGTGGACCCTCGACGCTGCCCTGGCTCGCAATGCCAGTAATGTCGGACTCCCCGTCAAGCTCATCGACTGATTCAAGTCCACACCCACCCGAACGTCAACTCCGGCGACCAGCATCAGTCACACCGAAACGATGCGTAAGGGAAGCGGATGGATCAGTGGACGGGGTTATTGGTTGTGGGTGGTTTCCAGGGTGGCTTGGTAGGTGTCGCGGTCGAAGTGGTGTCCGTGGCGCCACACGCCGGTGATCTCGCCGGTGGCGGTGATCTCGCTGGTGGGGTCGCCGTCCACGAGCAGGAGGTCCGCTTGGCGGCCGGGTTCGATACGGCCACGGTCAGTCAGCCCAAACGCGTCGGCGGGGGCGCTGGTGGCGGCGGTCAGCGCCGCGGTCGGGGTCAGGCCGGCGTCGACGAGGGCGGCCAGCTCGGCATGCAGGCTCAGTCCGTGCCCCGCCCGCGGGTAAGCGACGTCGGTGCCGGCCAGAATCGGTACGCTGGCCTGCTGCAGCAGTCGGGTTGCCTGCTTCGTGTGCTCGGCGCTGGCCCAGTCCGGTGGTTGCCAGGACAGGTGCTCGCGCCAGTCGCTTTGTAGCGCAGTGCGTACCGCTGGGTCCAGGTACGGCCAGAGCCGCGGGTGGTCGACATAACCGGTCTCGCGCCGCCCCGAACTGTAGAGCATCTCGAAAATGGTGATGGTGGGGATCGCGAAGATCCCGGCCGCGGCGGCCTGCCGCACAAACGCCGCGTCTGGAAGTTGATCGACGAACAGGTGCGCCAACCCGTCGACTCCTGCCGCGACGCAGTGGCGGGCGTCGGCCTGGGTGCTGACATGGGCCACTGCCCGCAACTGCTGCGCGTGGGCTGCGGTGACCAGCGCGGTGATCATCTCCGGGCTCAGTCGTGGCTGACCGCCCCAGCCCATAGTCGAGCCGTCCTCGACCAGAATCTTGAGGTAATCGCTGCCCTCCCTGGCGCGGGCGCTGACGAACGCGGCCGCCTCGTCGGCGTGCGAGAGAGTCGGAAACGGCGGATAGACGCCCACCTCGACCAGTTGCGTGGGATGTCCGCTCGGTACGGTGGCGCCGATGCCAGCGCTACGGATGTCGGCGATATCGACGCGGCTGGCCGCTGCGGCGCGCAGTGGACCCAGCAGCTTGGGCACGCAAAACATGTCCAGTTCGGTGGTCACTCCGAATGCCAGGGCTTGCTCCAGCTCGGCGACGGTCAGGGTATGGGTGTGCGCATCGATCAGTCCGGGGAGCAGCGTGCCACCACTGCCCTCAACGATCTCGGCATCGCTCGGGGCCGGAAGCCCCGAGCCGACCTCGGCGATGACACCGTCGCGGACGAGCACCGAATCAGCGTCCACCACACTAGCACCATCGAAGACGCGTACATGGCGAATCAGGGCAGAGCAGGACGTGCCACTCGTTGATGAGCAGCCGTCTGTCGCAACAGAGGGCGTTACATCGCGAGGAAACACAGCAACCTCCGTGAGTGTGTTCCTCCGCCTCCGTCAATAACCTGACAGCTCCACTATAAGAGCACTGGAACATAGTCCTCAGCAGATCCTGCCCGTACGTCCGTGGTGGGACCCACTTGTGCTACGACGGTGACGCTGGGCGCGTGCATGGTGTCGACGCGCGTGCTCGCAGCGGCGCTCGCCGCCGCCGCGCCGATTCGTGCTTTGCAGCGCGGATTCTCCTCCAGGCGTAGCTATTGGCGTCGGACCTCGGGCGAGCCCGTCCTCGGGCGGCCTGGCTCCGTCGCGCCCGTATCGGTGGACGGCGATGTGCTCAGCAATCTGTTTCCCATTCTGCGAGGCGTTGCATGAGGCCGCCGGCGGCGAGCAGTTGCTCGGTCTCTGCCGGGGTGAGGGCCGCGGCGGTTGCCTGGACGAGCCAGCGCTCCCGTTCGTGTCGGTCGCGTTCGAGCAGTCGCTGGCCACTCGCTGTGAGGTGTAGGACGCGGCTGCGACCGTCGCGGGGTTCGGCTGCTGAGTCGCCAGACCTCGCTTGGACAGATCGCGCAGCGCGGTCGCGACGTTGGGCTTCTGCATCGCGACCGCTGCGGCGATGGCGGTTGGTGCGACGGGTCGGGTTCCTCGGCGATCGTCTCGATCCACACCTCGCCGGTGAACCATTCATCAGGTCCTCGCATGACGTCCAGTCGGCCGGACTCGGTGATGATCACGTCGGGTCTCCTTTCGTCTGGCCACGCAACAGCCGGATCGCACCGGTGATCGCGCGGTCAAAGGGTTCGCGCGTGCCGGCGGCACGCGCGAGCACGTAGCCGCCCTGCAGCACGGCGACGACGGCGGGTCGCCAAGGCGTCGGGCCCGTGCAGGTCGGGGTCTTGGGCCAACACCGCCCTGATCCGGGCCTGCAGGCTCGTGAACAGCCCGTCCACGGGCTCGCGCAGTCGATCGTCGGCCAGCACTTCGCGGTCTTGGGCGAGGCGGCCGACCGGACAGCCCAGCAGCGGGTCACGCTCTCGTTGCAAATAGCCGACCACGCACTCGACAGGTACACCCGATCCGCCCAGACATTCGTCGGCAGCCGGTTCCTCCCGTGCCGTGACACTCAATGTCACAGTCTATGGAAGCCAACCCGGCACGTACGAAGCTCCTGGCGCCCCGTCGGGGACCTTCCCACGAAACCAGCCTCAGAGCATTCCCATGCCACCGGGCCAAGGTCAGGTCGGTGTCTATATCAACGGCAATGATCCCGGGCTGATCGACAAGACTTCCGGCGTGACCTGCAACGCGACGCCATAACGCACTCAAGGTTCAGCAGTATCGAGGCCATCGGGGCGGTATACACGAACTGTTCGAGCAGCTACGCGCCCACGCTGTCGAGGACCGTTCACTCTTTCCCGACCTGGCTTCTCCCATAGCCCCGATCTCGTCCCTGACTGCGGGTCAGCACAAGTTGCCGCCCCACTCGCCGACGGTCGACTCCCCGTCGGGCCGAGTTGCGCCAACTCGCCCTCCCGACGCAGCGGAGCTCCCCTGGCCACCCACATCGTGCTGCCAGGTCAGGGGTAGGGCTTCTCGTGGGCGTTTAGAGCAGCCAGGCGAGCAGTGCCACGATGCCCAGCACTACGAGCGGACCAAGCACCTGGAAGAGGATGACCATCTTCCGCTGACCGCTACGACTGGTGGAGTACGGATCCCACATGTCCACCACCAGAGCATGCGCAGTCTGATACCGCAAGACAACTGTGTCGGCGGCGCGTGAAACTTAATGGTGGCCGCTGTGCGGTGTGGTCTGAAGAGTCCGCTGTGCGTGTCGCTGTTGCTACTGCGACGTCGAGAAACGCTGCAGCAGCGGGAGAGGGATGCCGGTCGGCGGCGGTGAGCAGGCCTCAGCTGTCGGCTGATCGGTGGCTCGGTGTCGATCGCGGCGAGGCGGCCGTCCTCGAGCGGTGGTGGTTGCAAGCGTGACGCCGATGCCTGCGCTGACAGACGGCGCCTCTCTGTGCAAGTTGATCCGGCTTGCGGGTTGTAGAAGGCCTGCTGGCGGGTCTGGGAAGTGACTGGTCCGAAGAGCCGATGTGCGGGGTGATCAGTCGGCCGCGCTGGACAATCGAGCCGCCCCCGGGGTGTCCTCCCGGGCCCGCCGCCTGAGAGTGCTCGTCGCGGATGAGCCGTCGGTAGGCAGTGTCGGACAGGCCCCAATGAGGCATCGTAAGGCTTCCTAGAAACTCGCTAGACCGGTCTCTATAATATGGTCATGATGGCATCACGTGGGGAAACGCGAGCACAGGTACTGCAGACGGCCAGCAGCCTGTTCAGCCGGCAGGGGTTCCACGCTACCGGCGTCACCCAGGTCTTGGCCGAGGCCGACGCCCCCAAGGGGTCGCTGTACTTCCACTTTCCTGGTGGCAAAGAACAGTTGGCCGCCGAAGCCGTCAGTGTGGGGGCAGGCGAGCTGGGGCAGGTCATAGACACCCTGATCGAACGCGCTCCGGATCCCGCGAGCGCTATCACCGCCATGGCTGATCTGCTGGTCGCGCGGTTGGAGGGCTCCGACTTCGCGGACGGCTGCCCGATCGCGACCGTCGCCTTGGATGCAGGCGCGGACAGTACCCCGATCCGCGCGGCCTGCCGCGCCGGTTATGACCAGTGGCTCGCCTCGATCGCCGGCTACTTCGCTGGTCTCGGCGTGTCCGCCGAGACCGCCTCCGAACTTGCGCTGCTCGCCCTCTCGTCCCTCGAAGGGGCGTTGCTACTCGCCAAGACACGGCGCGACACCGCCCCGTTGCACCGGGTCGCCGATCGTATCGCGGCCCTGATCACTCAGGAGGTTGCCGCATGAGAGACATCGATGTTTTCCTTACTGGCGGCACCGGCTTCATCGGCCGGTGGCTGCTGTCAGAGTTGACCGCCGACGGTCAACGCGTGGCCGTGTTGCTGCGCGGTGGCGGAAACAGGATCGGGGAGCTGTGCTCCTGGATCGAAGCCCACGGCGGGCGCGGCGATCTGATCCATGGCCTGGCCGGGGACCTCGCAGCGCCCGGCCTTGGACTCGACGCTGGCGATCGTGCGCTCGCCCGCACTACCCGCAGGGTGTTTCACCTCGGTGCTGCCATGTCCTTCGGTCTCGCGCCCGAGATCGCAGCACAGGTCAACGTCAAGGGATCTGAACGCATCACCGAGCTCGCCGCGTCCGCGCCGCACCTGCGGCGCCTGGTTTTGCTCAGTGGGTTCCAGCACCGACGCTCGGGCTGGCTGACAGCAAACCGCTACCACGATTCCAAGCTGGATGCTGACACACTCGTCCGCCAACTCGCCCACGCGCGGGGCGTCCCATTAACCACAGTGCACCCTGGCCCGGTTGTCGGTGACTCCCGCACCGGTGAGACCACCCAGTTCTGGGGCTGGCCGACCCTCGTACGCGCCCTCCATCGGGGTCGCTTGCCGATCGTTCCCGGCGGGCCAGGCCACTGGTTTCCGCTGCTGGCGGTCGACTACCTCGCCCGATTTCTTGCTGGCGCGCCGCAGCTCGATGAGACTCTTGATGGGCAGTACTGGCTCCTGCATGACGCGACCCCACCCCTGCACGAGCTACTCACCGCCGTCGCCGACGAGCTTGGTGTGCGAGCCCCACGGCTGCGTGTTCCCGTCCCGCTCGCGGCACTCGGCCTACGGGCAGGTTTGGACCGCTGGACGGGTTTGCCCGCCGAAGCCCTCACCTTCGTCAGTGACGACCGCTTCCCCACTGCCGAGGCACACCACGTTGCCACTGCACTCGACCTGACCGAACCCGATCCGATCCACCTGGCCCGCACCACCGCCCGGTTCCTGACCGTCAACGGCTTCCAAGCCGCCGCGCCGCAGCGCCAGCCATAACCCAGATCCGTGACCCACAAAATCGCAGCGCTAACACTCCAACTCTGGGCATCACGTGTGTGTCGGCCACAAGCCCGGCCCCGCTCCCACGGTTGATCCGGACGCCCACAGCTCCACTTCAATGACCACGCTGCGACACGGCCGCTGGTGTTGCGGCTCGGTTGGCGATTGAGTGTGTTTCCGCCAACGAAGGCCGGCCGGTTGAGCGTCGCCGGGCACGTGGGCCGTGGATTCGTGCGCGACCCTCGACGACGGTCGCCACCACGTTGGTCAGTCTGTCAGCAGTGCGACGGCGATGCGGGCGGTCTCGGTGCTGGTGGCCGCCCTCCGCATGCCCCCGACGTCAGAGCGGACCAGGGCCATACCTTCCATTAGGCCAACGAAGGTCTCCGCCCGCGCCCACCGGACATCGGCAGGCAAGTCTGGGCAACGGCCACCGATGAACTCGGCGACATGCTGGGCATAGCCGCGATAGAACTCGCGGACCACGGCCGCGATCGTCTCATCCCGCGCTGCCAGCGCCCAGATCTCCACGTACAACCGCACCAGTAGTGGGTCGTTCTGTTCGTCCAGCACCACGGCGACGACATGCTCGGGGTCGACGAACTGGTCTGCAGCGCCGGTACGCAACCCGGTGGCCTTCATCAGCCGGTTCAACGACCGTCGCAACACGCGATCCAACGCGGCACGGATCAATTCGGCACGACTCGGGAAGTAGTGCTGCAAGTGACCGACACGCACGCCCGCTTCGACGGCGATCACGCGCAACGAGGAGTCCACTCCTTGGTTGGTCATGACCCGCTCGGCGGCATCCAGTAGCGCCTCGTACTTGCGTGCACCCGCCTCGGTGAACCGGTGCTCGCGGGTGGCCGGATCGCCGGTCACGTCCGTGTCACCGTGACGCCCGCTTTCTCCAGCCAGCCGACGACGTCTTGCGGGCGGTCGGTCTGCTCGGGAAAGCTGATTCCGGTCGGCGCGGCGGGCACTTCGTCGCCAAGCACCCGGCGCAGACCGAATAGCCCACCGAGCGCCGTCAGGTGCGCCTGGCCCGCTGGATCGTCAATGGTCATCGACCGGTCACCACCCTCACCGCGCACATCGAACCGGATCCGCGCGCTGCCTCCTTTGCCCGGCGAGTACAGCAACGAACGTCGCAGCGACGTCCACCGATCGCTCCTGCCCCAGCGGAAGAAACCGACCCGCTTGGCTGCCAGCAGAACCGAGGTCGACGAGTTCGCACTGAAACCGATCCGGGTGATCGCGGTATCCACTCCCAACGTGAGCGGCAGAGTGAACTGCTCGGGCGTGTCGATCCTCGCCACTTTCGTGCGACGAGCGCCGATCTCAACCGTGCCCGCCTCGGACAGCGGCATCACCAGCCTGCGTTCACCGCGGCTGACCACCTCGAAGTCAAACCCCAGTCGGTCCATGAACTCCACCGAATCGGCACCCGCGCGGTCGTTCAGGTCGTACCGGATGGCAATCTCTACCTGCGACGCCCCGCCGAGCTCGTGCGCCAGCGCGGCCACCACCAGACTGGTCACACCGCCCATCCACGCCGACGAGAGCAGTACCGGGGCAGTCGGCCGGGTCACGGCGGCGCTCGCGGTGGCCCTGGCCAGTCGGGTGGTCCATCGTGTGATGTCGACGTAGGGCACCCCGGCGGACACGGCCGCGCGTAGTACCCGGTCCTCCGGATCGTTCACCGCACTGATCACCGCGCGCACCTTGGCCGTGAACGGCTCCGAGTCGGTCAGGTCCCAGCGCCGAACCTCGGCACCCAAATCCGCGGCCAGCGTCGCGCCACGTTGCGGTGTCCGCCCGGTCAGCAACAGCGGCCAGACAGGCGCAGCCAGGCGGGCCAGTTCGGCGCCGACCGTGCCATAACCGCCCACGATGAGGACCGGTCCGCGTGTGTCGAGTTGCAAGTTGTCGATCACCGCACCGAGAATAGGTCATGTGACCTAAATAAGCAACGATGTAGTGCATCAGCCCAAACCGGGTCGTGAACACTCATTGGGACGCGTCTGTATCTTCGTTACCTGGCCGAACCGGGGTGCTGATCGCAGGGTCGAGCCGATCCGGTGGGAGCACGAAGCGAGCCTGGACTAGCGACACTGGCTCGGACTAGTGGTCCGTCTGGATTTTGGTCTGGTGGAGCGTGGTGCGGCCGCGTCGGACCTTGGTGATGATCTCTTCGGTGGTGGCTTTCCACACGAACGGTTTCGGGTCGGTGTTCCAGTGTTGCGCCCACGCGGTGATGGCTTGTTTGAGGTCGTCAACGCTGGTGAATACGCCGCGTCGGAGCCGTTTGTCGGTCAATTCCTTGAANCAGCGTTCCACCACGTTCAGCCAGGAACTGGAGGTCGGGGTGAAGTGCAGGTGCCAGCGGCGGCGATCCTTGTGGGCCAGCCATGTCGTGACTTCGAGTGCGGTGTGAGCGGAGAGGTTGTCCAGTACGACGTGTACACCCAAGCCGCGCGGGACGGTCTTGTCGATCTGTGAAGAACCGCAGCACG
>NZ_KB905430.1 GCF_000379465.1 Sciscionella marina DSM 45152 | reverse complement strand
TCCGCGTTCGGTCATTTGAGCGTGATAGATCGCGGCCAGTTGGGGGTCAATTTGGCGTGCAGTGTTCGCGGACTGGACCAGTTGGGTCCGCAGGGCGCGGTTCCCGGCTTTGCTGATTGGTTGACTCTTGTAATCGGTGTTGCCGGTTTCGCTGGCTTTGGGTGCCAGACCTGTGAAGGATTTGAACGCTGCCGCATTGCGGAACCGTCCAGGACGTCCCATCGTAGCCAGTAGTTGGCTGGCACCGACCGGTCCGAGCCCGGGCAGGCTGGTCGCTAGGCCGTCTGGATCGACCCGTTGCTGTGCGGCGTCGCGCGCTGCTTCGTGTCGGGAGCGTTCGCTTTCAGCCAGCCGTAGTAGCCGAATCTCCGTGCTGATTTCGTCGGCGAGGTCGGCGAGCGCGACCGCGGTGTCATCACCCCACAGCTGCATGGCTTGGCGCGCGGCGCTGCGCAGGGCTTCGACCTTGGTGCGCCCCAGTTTTCCGTTGCTTTCGTGATGCACCAGCTTGCCCAGACGGGCGGGTCCTGCGGCAAGGAGTTTGCGCGGGTCCGCGTAGCGTTCCAGTACCGCCAGATCGGTGCGGTTCATGCCATCACCGAAGGCCTGGCTGATGGTCGGGACCAGCGATTGCGCCAATGCACGGATGCGGACTTTCCGTTGCCCGATCTCCCGGGTCAGCCGGGCGACAACCCGCACGCGCCGATCCAACGACGACCGATCGGCGCCACCCAGTTCCACCGGGTGTAATCCGCGTGGTGCCACCATCGGCAATCGCGCCAACGTTTCCGCGTCGATGCCATTGCTCTTAGCATGCCGCGACAGGAATTTCCGCAAGTCCGCGGCCTTCGCCGACGAGACCCGCACCACCGTATGTCCTCGCTTACCGAAGAACACAGCGATGGGCAACCACATCGCCCCGGTCGGCTCGATGACCACCGTCAAACGCGCCTCCGGCCCAGCATCCGGCAGTGCCACCTGCTCTAGCTCGGTCAGGCTCTCCACCGTCGACCAGACACGACGCCGCGCTCGAACCCGGCCTGCAACATCCAGCACCACAGCTGAATGCGCACTGGTCACGCCCAGGTCCAGACCGATGATCCGCCCGTCCACCAGCTCGTCCATACCACTCCGTTCCTCGCCGTCACCACAGATTGTCCCGGCCACCGAACACCCATGGTGTCCGTGTTTGCCCCGGTCCCAGCTGCACGTCCGCTGCGCGCGGCTCCCACTCATGTGCTGCAGTCGGGCCCAACCGCACAGGCTTGCCCACTTCCCTTAGACGGGCGCCGTGGCAGGTGCCGAAGAAGGCAATCAACCGCACGAGGCAACCCCATCTGGGCCCCTCAGAGACGAGCTTATGGCGCCTTCCCGGACCAGCCGGGCCACCACATGCAACCCGGAANCCCGGAAGAGATCAACAACCAGGACGCCCTACATGAGCCGATGTCGTGTGGTTTGTCCGCTGGAGGCTTCGATTGGGCTGGTGCCAGCCAGCTTGGCGAACGCTGCGTCGCTGCGGCAGCGTCCGGGGTGGGAGAAGCTCACGATGACCTGCGCGGCCGCCACGGAGCCCAGGCCGGGCTGGTCGATCAACCCGGGTGCGAGCTCGGTCACGATCTCGCCGAGCCGGGCGCGGTTAGCGGCCAACTCGCGGCGGGATTGCCGCAGAGCGTGCGCGAGGCGTCGGATTTCGGTGATGCGGACGGTATCGACGCACGGCGCCTCGGGCGGCAGGCGGCGCCGGGTCAGTCGGGTAAGCACCGCCTCGGAGAGCGGCTTGCGGGCGATCTCGCGATCGGCGTCGCTGCCGTCGCGCAGCAGAGCCCGCAGCCTGTTGATCTGGCCGGTAGCGGTGGTGGTGAGCTCTTCCCGGGCGCACAGTAGAATCCGTAAAGCCTCCCGCTCCCCGTCAGCCCGCGGGATTGCGAGCTTGTCGACCGGCTGTTCCAGGGGTCTGAGGAAGAACCGAGACGGATTGAACGGTAAGCGGGTCAGCGCGATTTGCTACTGGGCCCGCGTTGGAGTGTGCGGTACACCGTCGGCCGGGAGACGGTGAACAGCTCGGCCAGATCGGCGATCGAGTAGTTTCCGGAGTTGTGCATACGTCGAAGTTCGGCTTGCTGCTTGGGTGAGAGCTTGGGCTGGCGTCCGCGCAGCCTGCCTTTGGCTCGAGCGACGGCCATGCCCTCGCGAGTGCGCATGCGCAGCAGGTCGACCTCAAATTCAGCAAACGTTGCAAGGATGTTGAAGAACATCTTCCCCATCGGGTCGGTGGGATCGTAGACCTGTCCACCGAGGGAGAGCTTGATCCCGCGAGCGGCGAGATCGTCGCCTATAGCGCGGGCATCGGGCACCGACCGCGCGAGCCGGTCGAGTTCCGGCACCACGAGCGTGTCATCTTCGCGGACGGCAGCCAGGGCCTGATCGAGTCCCGGACGCTTCAGGTTGGTGCCAGTCAGGCCGTGGTCGAGGTAGATCCGTTTCTCGCTGACACCGAGTTCGCGTAGCCGCTCGTGTTGCGCGGTGAGGTCTTGTTCGTCGGCAGAACATCGCGCGTAGCCGATCAAGGTTCCGGACATGATCCAGAGTGTAACGAATAGCGGGGGTTCATTGAGAATCAATTCGTACTAGCTATGTGAGACGCCGCTGGTCGAGGTCGCGACCTCTGCCCGCGGTCCGTCGTGGTGTCCGTTTGGGGTTCGGCTATCGGACGGCGAGCACGCTTCCCTTGTCAGATGTCCAGGTAACTACCGTTTTTCGGGACGCGCCTCCTGTGGTTTGGGTGGTCGGCGCGTCGAGGCTGGTAGTTCGGGCGCGATCAGTGTGGGTCCCAGGTGACGGGGAGGTGGTGGGCGCCGTAGATGGCACCCCCGTCGGTGCGCAGTGGAACCTCGTTGGGCGGAATAGCCAGTCGGAGGCTGGGGAATCGGCTGAGCAGGGCGGGGAACGCGACCCGCATTTGCACGCGCGCGAGTTGTTGACCGAGGCATTGGTGGATGCCGTGCCCGAAGGCCAGGTGGCCGGTCGCGGTGCGGTAGAGGTCGAGGGCATCCGGGTTGGGGAACCGGGCGGGGTCGCGGTTGGCGGCCTGGGTGGAGAGGGTGACGGTTTCGCCGGCTTTGATCAGCTGCCCGCCGATTTCGACGTCTTCGGTAGCCGCGCGCACCATGGTGTGGGTGATGGTGAGGTACCGCAACAGTTCCTCGACGGTGCTGTCGATCAGTGCCGGGTCGGCGCGCAGTGTGGCGAGTTGATCGGGGTGTTGCAGCAGGGCGAAGGTGCCGAGGGCGAGCATGTTGGCGGTGGTGTCCAGCCCGGCGCCGAGCAGCACAACCCCGAGGGTGGTGAGCTCCTGGTCGGTCAGGTCGCTGCCGGTCAGGTCGGGGAGCAGATCGTTGGTGGGCGTGGCTTGTTTGGTGGCTACCAGTCCGGCCATGAACTCGTGCAGCGCGTTCCACGCCGGTTCGGTTTGCTCGCTGGGGGTGTTGCCGGTGACGATTTCGGCGTTGCGCTGGAATTGTTGCCTGTCCTCGTAGGGCACGCCGAGCAGTTCGCAGATCATCAGCGCCGGGATCGGTCGGGCATAGGCGGCGACCAGGTCTACCGGCGCTTCGGTTCGTTGCATAGCGTCGAGCGCTTCGGCGGCGAACTGTTCGATCCGGTCGGTGAGCGCCCGCATCCGCCGGACGGTGAATTTTCCGGTCAGCAGCTTGCGGTAGCGGGTGTGCTCTGGCGGGTCGACCCCCGTCAGGTCGCCGGGCGATGCCGGGGGAAGCGAGTCGATCGGGAGGCCGGGCAACGGGTAGTGCAGCAGCTCGTAGCGAATGGAAATCCGCGGGTCGGCCAGGACGGCGCGCACGGCGGCGTGCCCGGTGGCCAGCCAGCCAACGTGTCCGTCCGGGTAGGTCATCCGCCGCAGGGGCGCCTCGGTGCGCAATGGCCCGAGTTCGGCGGGTGGGTCGAACGGGCAGCCCGTGGGCCGTTCGGTGGGCAAGGCTGACACAGGCGTCGGCGTGCTGGTCGGTTGCGGCATCGGGTGCTCCAGGAACGGGGTGGTTAGCGCGTGTAGCGGCGGTTGTAGAGGCGTTTGGCCCACAGGTAGCTGACCAGGGCGATACCGAGGCTCCAGGCGAGAGCGGCGATGACGCTGCCGCCGACGGGTGTGCCCGACAGCAGCCCCCGCAGGGTGTCGGCGACCGGGGTGAAGGGTTGGTACTCGGCGAATTGACGCAGCCCGGCGGGCATGGAGTCGGTGGGCACGAAGCCGCTGCCGAGCATGGGCAGCAGGGTCAGCGGTAGCGGGGTGTTGCTGGCGGTCTCGACGCTTTTCGCGGTCAGCCCGAGCGCGACGGCCAGCCAGATCAACGCGAAGCTGAACAGCACCAGCACGCCGAGGGAGGCCAGCCACGCCAGCGGGCCCGCGGTGGGCCGGTAGCCGATCGCCAGCGCGATACCGAGCACGACGATCAGGCTGGCCACGGCCTGGATGAGGCTGCCGAGCACGTGCCCGGTCAGCACGGAGACCCGTGCGATGGCCATGGTGCGGAACCGGTCGACGATGCCTTCGGTCATGTCCATCGCGACCGAGACCGCGGTGCCGTTGACGGCCATGCCGACGGTCAGCAGCAGGATACCCGGTACCAGATAGTTGACGTAGTCGCCGCGTCCACCGCCGTTGCCGGGTAGTCCCGCGCCGAGTTGGCCGCCGAAGACGTAGACGAACAGCAGCAGGAAGATGATCGGCATGCCGAGCAGCATCAGCGTCATCGACGGGTAACGCAGGATGTGTTTGAGCTGGCGGCGCAGCATGGTCGCCGAGTCGGTCAGGCTGTAGGCCAGGGTGCTCATCGGTTCGCCACCTCCGCCGCCTCGGACGGGTCGGTGCCGCGCTGGTCGGTGCTGTCCTGGTTCGCGCTGGAGTGGCCGGTGACGGCGAAGAACACATCGTCAAGGTCCGGAGTGTGGATGGACAGTTCGACCGGTTCGACCTGCGCGCGGTCCAGCCGGTCGAGCAGGGCCCGCAGGGAGGCGACGCTGCCATCGGCGGGGATTTGCAGGCTCAGCGTCTCCTCATCGGGGGTGGTCGACTCGAGCGCGTCGGCCGCGGCATCGAGGCTGTGGGGGTTGGCGAACTGCAGGCGTACGTGCCCGCCGGGGATGCGGCGTTTGAGCGCCGTGGCGGTGCCTTCGGCGACGATGCGGCCGTGGTCGAGGACCGCGATTCGGTCGGCCAGCTCGTCGGCCTCGTCGAGGTATTGGGTGGTCAAAAAGACGGTCACACCCTCGGCGACAAGTTCGCGGATCAACGCCCACATGCCATGCCGGCTGCGCGGGTCCAACGCGGTGGTGGGCTCGTCGAGGAAGATCAGCCGCGGGCGAGCGACTAGGGTCATCGCCAAGTCCAACCGCCGCCGCATCCCGCCGGAATAGGACGAGACCGGCTTGCTGGCGGCCTCGACGAGGTCGAACCGCTCCAGCAGTTCGGCCACCCGGCGCCGGCCCGCGGCGCGGCCGAGGTGATGCAGATCGGCCATCAGCCCTAAGTTCTCCGCACCGGTCAACAACCCATCGACCGCGGAGAACTGACCGGTGACCCCGATCGCCGCTCGCACCGCGTCGGGCTCCTGGACCAGGTCGTGCCCCGCGACCTGCATCTGCCCGGCATCGGCGGGAATCAGGGTGGACAAAATCCGCACCACGGTGGTCTTGCCCGCGCCGTTCGGGCCCAGCAGGGAAAAAACCGTTCCTTGTTGGACGTCCAGATCGAGGCCGTCGAGCACGGTCTGCTCGCCGAAGGATTTGCACAACCCGGCCACGGTAATCGCCGAGTCCGATGGGATAGCGGTCATGACGTTCTCGCTTCTCTCGGTCAGGCCCGGACGCTATGGCGCATCGGGCAATTCGCCAGCGGCGCGCAACGCCTGCCGGTGTTCGAGCCACTCGTCGTAGAACGTAGGCATCCGTTCGACCAGGAAATCGGCCAAGGCGGCCATCTCCAGCAACACCGCCCGCCGCTCGGTAGGAGCGTCCCCGAGAACCTTGAGCCCCTCACGGGCCATCTCGCCCAGCTCCTGGTACTCGGCGATGTCGAACCCCGCCGCTTGTGCCGAGGAGTTGATATCCAACCGAATACGGTCCATCCGTTCCCCGGCCGCCCGTGTGCGCTCAATGCCATACAGGTTCTCGAGCACCTTGATCGCCCCGGTGATCGCGCTGCGGCTGGCCAGCAATGCTTCGGCCAGCTCGCTGATGCTGTGCGCCCGCGGATGCGTCACTGCCAGATACCCCACCAGCCGGCCCGCCATCGGCGGCATCGAGTAACGGCGCGCGTAAAAACGCCCCATGTGATCGGCGAACGTCAACTCATCATCGGTCGGCACGAGAATCAAACTACACAGCCGACGGAGATAACACAAATCCGTGTTACTTCTGCTTGTGCTTCGAGCGCATGCGTGCGGGCGACAAGGTCATGTACGCCTGGTGACCCCGCCGCAAATCCACATCTCCAACAAAGCACGGCAAGACGCCCGTACGTTTAGCCGTCCCTGGATGAGAGGGCGTGAGTGGCGGGAGACGGGTGTCGGCGATACCGTCATCCAGTAGGTTCGAGGGACGCTGACGAACGGGAGGGCGACGTGGGCGCGCTGGAGAGCAAGGCAGCGGTGGTCACGGGTGGTTCGCGTGGGATTGGGCGGGCGATCGTCGAGCGCCTTGCCGCCGATGGCGCGATGGTGGTGTTCAACTATGCCCGTAGCGACGAGGACGCGGCCGCGGTCGAGCGGGCAGTGGACGGCGCCGGCGGCAAAGCCCACGCCGTACGGATCGATTTCACCGACCCGGGAGCGGCGGACGCGTTGATGCGTGCAGCTGCCGAACGCCTCGATGGTTTCGACATCCTGGTCAACAACGTCGCGCTGAACGAACCGCACTCGATCGCCGAGACCAGCGACGAGCTGTGGGAGCAAACCATGGCCGTGAATGCGGGAACAACGTTTCGCACGATCCGCCACGCTGCTCGCACCATGCGCGAGGGCGGACGGATCATCAACATCTCGACGATGAACACCCTCCGGCCGGCACCGGGTCTGGCGGCCTATGCGGCCAGCAAAGGCGCAATCGAACAACTCACCAAGATCGCCGCCGCGGAGCTCGGCGACCGTGGGATCACCGTCAACGCGGTCTGCCCCGGGGCCACCGAGACCGATCTCCTCCGAGGCACCAACCCAGAATCCGTTCTGGAGCAGATCCCCGCACTCACAGCGCTGGGACGGCTCGGCCAGCCCGCCGACATCGCCGACGTGGTCGGCATGCTCGCCAGCCACGACGCGCGCTGGTTGACCGGCCAAGTCATCCCCGCCACCGGTGGCATGGTGTAAGACCCACGACGTACCCGTCTCACCCAACCATCCGTTTACGGACGTCGATCAGGTTATGAGGTCGAAGGTGCAGCGGGCTCCGGTGGCTGCGGCGAGTTTGCCGTCGCCGGTGATCAGTGGACCATTGAGCCGTTCGGCTAGCGCGACGTACGCGGCGTCGTAGGGGGTGACGTTGTCTTGGAGTTCCCAGATGCGCTGCAACAGCGGAGCCAGCGGCATGCGCCGAATGGGAAACTCCGCGAGATGTCGCAGGGCGGCCGGTACTGCGGCGTGCAGCACGCTGCTGCGACGAGCCATGCCCCGTAGCGCGGAAACGACCTCAGCATCGACGTGGGCAGGAGCAAACAGCGCGTCTCCGGTGGCCAGGCGTGCCGCCACTGCAGCGCGCCGAGGATCGTCGGCGGCATAGAAGGCGGTCAGCACGGACGCATCGATCACAGCCAAGCTCACGACGCTTCCCGCACCTCCCGAACCGCGGCGGTCGCGTCGTCGAGGGTGATCCCGCTGCCCTGGGGTGGACGGTAGGAGGCGACATAATCGTCCAGCCGGGCCACCTGGGCGACCTCGGTGAGGCGGTCGACGACAAACGCCGACAGCGACTGCCGGTTCGCCTCGGCCGCCTCAGCGAGAGAGGCGTACACGTCGTCCGGCACGTCCCGCAGATTCATGCGCTTCATGGTGCCATTGTGGCACCAGTTGTGGTTCCGAGGCAACGTTCGCAAGCCGTTCGGTTACTGAGATCTGTAAACCCACACGCCGTCACGGATGTGCTGCGATGAAGTCCACGATCGCCGCATCGAACAGTGCGGATGTTGGTTCCATGTTGGAGATGTGCCCACCGTCCGGAATTGTGACGAGTCGGGCTGCGGGAATGCGCTCACTCATCCTGATCGCTCCCTCCGCGGGGAGCATGTCTGCCTCACCGTGCAGGACCAGGGTAGGGACGTCGACCTTCTCGTACTCCTGCAGGATGGTGAGGTCTTCCGGACAGAACCGACGTTGCGACTGACGCTTCACGCTCGGGTCGTGACGCATCTCCTTGAACTGCTCGAACATGGCGTTCCGCTCGGCCTCTGACGGCGGGCTGCCCTGCTTGAGCCGGGAGAGCGACACCTCGACGTAGTCCAGCAGTTGCTCGTCGCTCATGGTTTCGAGATCGGCGATCGCCGCATCGTCCTGCGGGGCCTCGAAGTCCTCGGCCAGGTACGGCGATCCGCCGAGGATGATCCCGTCGACACGGTGGGCATAGCGGCGTGCCAGGATTTGGGCGACCTGAGCGCCCATCGATATCCCTGCGACGTACGCGTGCTCGATGCCCAGCTGATGGAGAACCTTAGCGGCGTCGTCGGCGAGCTGGACGAGCGAGAACAGGTCCCAGTTGAGCCTCGACTGGCCGAACCCACGCTGGTCGTACGTGACCAGCCGCAGCCGATCGGTCAGCGTCTGCAGCTGAGGCCGCCAGTCCTCCCATGTCCGGCCGTTGCCGTGCAGCAGCAACAGCGCAGGACCGGCACCGCGATCGACGAGGTTCACCTGCCCCAACGGCAGCATCGTCGGCGCTACCGCGTTGATCTCTTCCCTGGTCACGAACTTTTCCCTTGTTCGGGCCCGCGCTCGGAGACGCTGAACCGTCATCTACCTCGGAAGCGCGGCTCGTCATTCACGAATGCCACGCTGCCCAGGTACGAGAACTTTGTCGAGACGGCATCGCCACCAGCGAACATCGCCTCGTCACCAGAAGCCAGGGAGCGCCCGTCCGATTGTGGATCCCTTGTGAGACGCAGATCAGATGTCCTCGTCGTCGGATTCGTTGGGATCGCGCAGTGCCCGTAACTCCGCAGGCGGACTGCTGGTGAAGGCGTAGCGTCCGAGGAAGTTCACGTGCTGCGACGCCAGCGGCGAGAGGCGGGCCATGTCGTCGTCGCGGACGGGATAACCCTCGTCTCGCAGCTGGCTGAGGATCGCGTCGAGGTAGCGGGTGTTCCACAGCACCACCATGTTCAGCACCAGGCCGAGCGCGCCGAGCTGCTCTTCTTGGCCTTGCCGGTAGGGCTGGTAGAGCTGGCCGCGGCGGCCGTGCAGGATCCGCCGCGCCAGCGCGTGGCGGGATTTTTGGGTGTTCAGCTGCACGTGGATGCGGCGCCGGTAGGTCTCGTCGATGTCGACGAAGGCGAGAATGTGCAGGGTTTTGGCGATGCGCCCGTACTCGGCCAGGGCGCGGCCGAGCGTGGTGGGTGTTCCACCGCCCTGGGTGACTCGCATCAGTTCGGAGGCCTGCATGGCGCCGGTGGACAGGACCCGACGACGCGCAGGATGTCGGGCCAGTTGCGCTGGATCAGGTCCAGGTCCAGCAGGTGTTTACGGTCCGGGGCCAGCGGGTTGAGGCGGCCGTAGTCGGCGTGCGGGTCGATGCGCCAGAACTTCTGGTCAGGCATGTCGGCCAGTCGTGGCGAGAACTGGTATCCGAGCAGGGCGAAGAGCCCGAAGACCTGGTCGGAGTAGCTGGCGGTGTCGGTGGCTACGAGCTCGGGGCGGGTGCCGCCGTCGAGGTCAAGGAGCCCGTCGAGTACGTGCAGGCTGTCGCGGATCGTGCCGGTGACCACGATCCCGCCCAGCCCGGCGACCTGGTCGTTGACGTAGTTCAGCCAGGTCACGCCCTTGCCGCGCTGGCCGAAGTAGCGAGGGTTGGCGCTAGCGCGCACGCTGGCTGGCGGGACCACGAACCGCAGCCCGTCCACCGAGGCCAGCTGTCCGGTGCCCCAGGCTGTGACCAGGTCGATGCCGGCTTGGGCGGCGATCAAGCAGGCATTCGCGGCGCGGTGATTCTCCGCCCGTAGATAGTTCTGATTGACGTGCGAGAGCCGGGCGCGGCTCAACGCCGGCTCTCCGGGCTGGATGATCGGGGCGAACCCGACGTTGCAGGCCTCGGCAAGCAGGCAGGCCGCCACCGAGGTCGGCAGCTCGCTCATGCGGGCCTCGGCCTCGGACAGGTGGGTATAGGCATCCAGGCAGCCAGTCCAGCCGTGCATCTCCATGATGAGATCCGGTAGGTCGACACGCGGCAGCATCGCCTGGCACCGGCGGGTCAGTTCAGTCAGCTCGTCCGGGCTGTCCTGGGGTTCGAGCTTGTCCAATCGCAAGCGCCCCTGAGCGTCCACGGTCGCTGGGGCCTGCTCGTCGGTGTTGCTGTGCTCGGCCACAACCCGATAGGCGGTGTCGAGCTTGGTGGCGAGCTCGTCCAGGTGGGACTGCGGGTCCTCAGGCAGTTCAAGGCTGGCCAGCACCTCATCCTTAGTACTGCAACGACACTTTCGCGAAGCGGCTCAAGAGATCGGCTGGTCAGCTGTCTATGGGCCGTCCACGGCGGCGATACGGGTGCAGGCTTCCCGCAGGTCAGGCCCTGTAACGGTCGAAGTGTCGTTGCAGTATTAGAGATCGTTTCAAAATGATCGGCGTGTCGTTTTGGTTGGGGTTGAGCCATGTTGAGACCCTTTGCGGGTGATTACCGATCTTGTTCCGGACGAGTTGTGGGCGCGTGTCGAGCCGGTGCTGCCGCCAAGGTCGGTTCGCAGGCAACGGTTCCCGGGACGGTTACCAGTGGACGATCGGGCCGCGCTGGCCGGGATCGTGTTCGTGCTCAAGACCGGTATCACCTGGCAGCAGTTACCACGAGAGGTCTTCGGTTGTTCGGGGATCACGTGCTGGCGCAGGCTCCGGGAGTGGACGGACGCGGAGGTGTTCGACATCGTGCACGAAATCCTGCTCGACCACCTGCGCGCACTGGATGTGCTCGAGTTGGAGACTGCAGTGGTAGACGGTTCGCATGTGCGGGCGTTAAAGGGGGCGACGCTGTCGGGGCCGTCTCCGGTTGACCGTGGACGCCCCGGATCGAAGCACCACCTGATCACCGACGGCACCGGCATTCCGCTCGCAGTTACACTGACCGGCGGCAACGTTCACGATAGTACCCAACTGTTCCCACTCATGGATCAGCTTCCGGTCATTCGAGGGAAACGCGGTAACCCATTTACCCGGCCCCGATGGCTGTTCGCCGACCGCGGCTACGATTCCGACCCCCACCGCGCGAGGCTCCGGAACCGAGGAATCATCCCGAAAATCGCGCGCCGCAACACCAAACACGGCTCCGGACTCGGCAAACACCGCTGGGTCGTCGAACGCGGATTCGCCTGGCTACACCAATACAAACGCCTCCGCACCCGCTACGAACGCCGAGCCGACATCCACTACAGCCTCCTCAAACTCGCCTGCGTCCTCATCTGCCACCGAACACTCACGACATCATTTTGAAACCATCTCT
>NZ_KB905429.1 GCF_000379465.1 Sciscionella marina DSM 45152 | reverse complement strand
ACCGACGACCACCACAGGCGACTCGTTCATCCCTCACTCCATCCATCGATACATCTCGATTGAGTTGAGGTGAATATATCGAGCGCGCTCGATAGAAGCAACCATCGATTTCGATCGATATACTGGCGGCATGGCGATAGCGCTTCGGCAAGCCCAGGTCCTGCCCACCTCNGANGCGGCGACCTACGCCGACTGGTTTGCGTGCCTCGGCGAACCCGTGCGGGTGCGGCTGCTGCACGCGGTGGCCACCAGTTCGAAGGGCATCACCGTGGGTGCGTTGACGAAGATCCTGGGCACCAGCCAGTCGACCTGCTCCTTCCACGTGCGCAAGCTCGCCGACGTCGGCTTCGTCCGGCTCCACAAGGAAGGCACCGCCACGATCGTCACGATCAACGAAGCCTGCTGCACCGGCCTGCCCCACGCCGCCGACGCCGTCATGGGTCTGCTCGGACCTCAGCCCTGCTGCCCGGACAACCTCCCGGCCGATGTCACCGTCCGAGCACTGAACGCTAAGGACTGGACCGCCGTGCGCCGCATCTACGCCGAGGGCATCNACACCGGCATCGCGACCTTCGAGACCACCGTGCCCAGCAAAGCCAGCCTCGACGCCAAATGGCTGCCCGAGCACCGGTGGGTCGCCGAACTCGACGGCGAGGTCGTCGGCTGGACCGCCGCCGGCCCGGTCTCAACGCGCGAGTGCTACGCGGGAGTCGCCGAGACCGCCGTCTACGTCGCTGACGGCTACCGCGGACGCGGAGGTGGGAAAGCGCTGCTGCACAAGCAAGTCACCGAAGCCGACGCCGCCGGACTCTGGACCCTGCAAACCGCGATCTTCACCGAGAACCGCGCCAGCATCGCCCTGCACCACGCCGCCGGCTACCGCACCATCGGCGTCCGCGAACGCATCGCCCAACGCGACGGGATCTGGCGCGACACCGTGCTCCTGGAACGCCGCTCACCCATCAACTGACCGACGCGGCAACATCAACGTGAGCCGAGCAAGATCCAGGAAGGATTGCTTGCGTGGGTTGCCGCTCTGTCGGGCACCGGACCTGACCGAGCCGTCGATATCGACTGCGGGAGGTATCCCTCCCGGCAACACCGATGTGACGCAGCCGCACCTCAGCGGCTCGTGGACTCCGCAGGGCCACAGCAGTCCTCGCCCACGCCAGCGGTCGCGCTGCCCTGGCGAGCGAGGCGTCGGATGCTCCACCACCCGAGGAGCAAGAAGAATCCGAGGGTTGCCGTGAGGATCACGGTGGCATACGGGGCGATGGTTTTCATGGTGGCGGTGGCGCCGCTGGCGCCGACGCCGAACAGCGCCAGGATGGCAGGGAGCACGGGGCTGCAGCACAGGCTGGGCGCGAGGCTGGCAAGGAATCCGAGTCCACCGAGTGCGGCCCGGCCTCCGGCAGTGCGGCGTGCCGCGACAGCTTGGCGCAGGGCATAGACCTGCACGGTCAACACGGCGGCCAGCCCCAGGGCCAGCACGATGGCAAAGCCGAGTAGGAGCCCGGTCAGGTACGTCCAGTTGGACAGGCTGAGTTGTCCGCCAGCCTGTTCGGACGGCAACACCGTGGCATAGGCGGCGAAGCTGATGACCGTCAGAGTCGCGAACACGACGCGGGAGGGACGGTCACGGACCAGTTGCGCCAGCACGGCGCCGCTGGTGACCGGACGGGGATGAGCGGGCGTGGTCGAGTGAGTCGAGGCAGGCATGAACGCTCCTGGTCACAGCGGTGTACGGGCGCGAGGGGCTACGAGGGCCGGTCCTCGTCGCGATGCTCGGGTCGCCTGGGTGCATCACAGGTGCTGGAGTACCTGCTCCGAAGCCGTGTCCCGACCTGCCAGGCCACGACGAGCGCGGCGGCCACGGCGGCACCGATCACCCAGGGGTTGCCCAGCCAGGCGGCGAGAGCGCCGAGTGCGCCCGCGGCGATCAGGGCGGGAGCGGCGCAGCACAGCACCAGCAACGCGCCGACGCCGAGCGTGGCTAGCACCGGCCGCTTGTCCGTGGTGGCCATCGATCCCCCTCCCCTACATCCGTCTCGGGGCGGTCGCGGGTGCGTCGATGCGCTCGCAGGCGTCCAGCGCAGTGCAGTTGTCGGCGGCCAGCGCACGGGCGAGCATGACCAACTCGGCTACCCTCGGATCGGTGACCCGGTAGTAACACCAGCGGCCTTCACGACGAGCGTGGACGTAGCCACAGTCGGCCAGGCACGCCAGGTGGGTGGAGATCCGGCCTTGCGAGAGGCCGATGTGGGCGACGCAGTCGCTCACCGAGCGCTCACCGTCGAGCAGGAACTCCAACAGCCGCAGGCGGCTTGGGTCACCCAGGGCACGGAAGAACTTCGCCACCGTGCCGACCTCGTCCCCTTGGCCAAGCAACCCGTCGACCGGGGCGATGTCCGCCGCCTCACTCATGCCGAATCACCACCTGCACATATTCGCCAAGACGGATACTATGACACCAGGATACATCCGGCGAGGCGAATATGACGAGGCGGGCGCGGCGGCTCGTCAGGAAAGGTGCGGAGATGGCCTTCGATCTGGCGATCATTGGCTCCGGGGGTGCGGCGTTCGCGGCGGCGATCGCCGCGCGGCGGGAGAACCGCTCGGTGGTGATGATCGAGCGCGGCACCGTCGGGGGTACCTGTGTGAACACAGGCTGCGTGCCCTCGAAAGCGCTGCTGGCTGCCGCCGAAGCGCGGCATATGGCCCTGTCCGCGCAGCGGTTCCCGGGGGTGCGGGCCAGCGCTGAGGAGGTCGCGTTTGCCGAGTTGATCGGCGGGAAAAGTGACCTGGTGGCTGCGATGCAGCAGGACAAGTACACGGGTTTGGCCGCCGAGTACGGCTGGGAGATCATCGCTGGCCAGGCGCGGTTCGTGGACGGCCCCGCGGTGGAGGTCGACCTCGCCGGGGGCGGGAGCCGCCGGATCGAGGCCGAGCACTATCTCGTCGCCACCGGCTCGGCCCCGCGGATACCGCAGGTGGACGGGCTGGACGAGGTGGACTACCTGACCTCGACCACGGCGATGGAACTGACGGCCCTGCCGGAATCGATGCTGGTCGTCGGGGGCAACTATGTCGGCCTGGAACAGGCTCAATTGTTCTCTCGCCTCGGGGTGCGCGTGGAGGTGGTCGAGATGCTGGACCGACTGGCTCCGGCCGAGGAACCCGAGGTCTCCGACGCGCTCGCGCGGGTCTTCGCCGAGGAAGGCATCGGCGTGCACTCCGGCACCGTCCTGGCGCGGGTGCGACGCGAGAACGGGCGGGTCGTCGCCGAGCTGCGCGACCCGCGGGGGCACGCTCGCGAGTTGCGGGTCGACGCCCTGTTGATGGCCACCGGGCGCGCCCCGGTCACCGACGGGTTGGGGCTGGACGCCGTCGGCGTACGGACGGGGCAGCACGGCCAGGTCGTCACCGATGAACACCTGCGCACCGAGAACCCCCGGATTTGGGCCGCAGGTGACGTGACCGGGCACCCGCAGTTCGTCTACGTCGCGGGCGCGCACGGCGCGGTCGTGGTCGACAACGCCTTCCACCAGGCAGGCCGAACGCTGGATTACCACCACCTGCCGCGGGTGACCTTCACCAGCCCCCAGGTCGCCGCCGCGGGCCTCACCGAGGTCGAGGCCCAGCAGCGGGGTTACGACTGCGAATGCCGGGTCCTGCCGCTGGAACATGTGCCGCGCGCCCTGATCAACCGCGACACGCGCGGGCTGATCAAGCTGGTCGCCGAACGTGACACCGGCCGGCTGCTCGGTGCGCACGTGCTCGCTGACGGCGCCGGGGAGGTGATCGCCACTGCGGTCTACGCGCTGCACAACCAGATGAGCGTCTACGACATGGGCGAGCTGTGGTGCCCGTATCTGACGATGGCCGAGGCCCTCAAACTCGCCGCCCAAACCTTCACCCGCGACATCACCAAACTCTCCTGCTGCGCCGCCTGAGCGGAAAGACCCAACGATGACCGAGAGCACGGGACAGTCCCAGGTAATGACCGTGGGGGAGTTGTCCCGCCGTACCGGCGTCCCGATCAAAACGTTGCGCCAGTACAGCGACTGGGGCTTGATCTACACCATCGGTCGCAGCGCGGCGAATTACCGACTCTTCGACGCCGACGCCCTGTGGTGTGTCCACCTGATCGGCCAGCTCCGCGGCCTCGGGCTCACCGTGGCCGAGATCCGCGAGCTGACCGGCACCGCCGATCCGATCGGCCCCCGTCTGGCCTGGTTGCTTCAGCGGTCACGACAGCGCCTGTCCGCACGGATCGACGAGTTGCAGCAGACACTGCGGCGCATCGACGAGTTCGAGGATGCCCACCGCACAGAACTAGCCGGGCGGGGTGGGGTGTGCTGGCCGGGTGACCCCCGCTGCGTCGCGCACGCTTGACCCTCACCCCGGGGTCAGACCCTACGGTCGCGGCACTCCAGCAACTACGCCGTCACCGTGGGAGGTAAGGACCGTGACCAGCGCACATCCCACCCAGGCCGTCGACGAACTCAGCCAGCCCGGCGGCGCCCTCGATCTCGGCCCAGCCCAGGCCCGTCTGCTGATCCGGATGCTCCGCCTGCTCGCCCAGGAGGACCATCCCGTCCGCCGTGACCGGGTCCTGGACTCGATCGCGGGCCTGGGCATCGAGCACGCACACGCGGCTGCCCTGCTCGATTCCTGGACCGAACGCGACGACGAGGGCCACATCGTGGGACTCGTTTTGACCCACAACCCGACCGCTCACGAGGTCATCATCGGCGGCGCCCGGAAGTGGACATGGTGCGCGATGGACACCCTGATCTTCACGATCGTGCTGAACACACCGATCACCGTGTGCTCAACCGCCCCCGAATCCGGTGCGGTCGTGCGGCTCCAGGTCAGTCCCTCCGGCACCACCGAGGCCGATCCGGCCGACGCTGTCGTGACGCAGCGAGTGCCCGCTCGTGGCCAATCCGACTTCGGTACGAAGACCGCGATCTGGGGCTCCTTCTGCCATCACAGCTTCTTCTTCCCCAACCACACCGAGGCCGAGCACTGGGCAGCCGGTCGCGACGACATCGCCATTTTGTCTCTTGAGGACGGATTCGCCGCAGCGCGGGGCATGGCCGCGGCGTTGACGCGATACGACGAGGACCAGGCTGGCGAGTGAGCTTGCCGGGCCGAAGTTAACAACCAAGGACTGATCGCCATGACCGAAGAACAGATCCACGCCGGCGTGCAGAAGCTGATTGGCGTGGTCAACGCGAACCTGGCCATGCCTGACCTACTGCCGCACCTGTGGCGCCTGCTCGTCGACCTCGGCGAACCCGTCTCCGCAGAGCACTTGGCCGCCGCTGGCGGCTGGCCGATGGAGAAGGTTCAAGCCGAGCTGGCCAGGCAGCCTGGGGTGGACTGGGACGAGCACGGCCGAATCGCCGGATTCGGGCTGACCCTGCGCCCCACACCGCACGCGTTCACCTTCGACCGCAGGACCGTCTACGGGTGGTGCGCCACCGATACGCTCCAGTTCCCGCGCGGCCTCGGCCACCCCGGCGTGGTGGACTCCACCTGCCCAGCCACCGGCCAGCACATTCGCATCGAACTCACCCCCAACGGCATCGTCCGCGTCGACCCGCCAGAAGCCCTGGTATCAAAGATGCACCTCACCCGGGCCGTGGCCAACCTGCGCGATCTCTGCGATCTCGGACACTTCTTCAGCTCACGCAAGGTCGCCGCCGACTGGCTAACCGCGCACCCGCAAGGCGAAGTCATCCCGGTCGCCGAGGAATTCCAGGTGGTACGGCGAGCATCAACAGAACTGGGCTGGACGGCGCTGTCGGCCCCGAGCCCTCCCGCTTGCTGAGCCGACCTGTGAAGGGCCGGGTCGACCTGGGCCGGTGATTGGCTAACTGACGAGGCTCTCTATCCAGGTGGCCCGGCGAAATTCCGCTGCGCCGGCCGGACGCGCGTCACACCGTGGACGACCTTTCTGGTCGTTCATGGCGGAATGCCGGGAGGGCGACTACCGCAGCGACCAGCGCGGCGACCCCGAAAGAGCTGAGAGCCGCGGTGAATCCGGCAGGCAGCAGGACGGCTTGGAAAGCGAGGCTGCCCAGTCCCATGCCGGTGAACAAGGTGAAGACGTTGAGGCCCATAGCCAACCCACCGTGGCCAGGCAGGTCTGTGACGATGCCGCCCAGCGGTGGTTGGGTCATGTCGTAGCCCAGCGAGAGGGCGACGATGGTGGCTTGCACGGCCAGCAGCGGCAGTGGCGTGGCCAGCAGCAAGGCGCAGACAGCGCCGAGGGCCACGCCGGCGGGGATGATGCGGGCGCGGCCGTAGCGGTCGGCCAGGCGTCCGATGACCGGACCGAGCAGCAGGCCCGGGATGCCGTAGCCGAGCAGGGTCAGCCCGATGCCGAACTCGCCGAGGCCAAAACGTTGGGTCAGGTACACGCCCAGCCAGGTGTAGATGCCGGAGTGCAGCAGCGCGTTGATCAGCACGTAGGTGTAGGTGCGGCGCCCACGGGCCGGGCGCAGCAGGTTCAGGTACCCGGCGGCCACGGTCCGCGGCGCGGGCGGTGCCGCCGACCGCGGGGTCTTCGGTAGTAGTGCCAGCGCCGTGACGAATAGAACCAGCCCGGCCGCGGCGGCGGCCAGGAACAGTCCGGGCCAGCCGACCAGCGGCTCGCCCAGGGCGCCGGTGGTGGCGCCGACGGCGATGCCCCCGGCCATACCACCGAACAGCCAGCCCAGGGCGTGGCCACGCCGCTGGTAGGGCACCAGGTCCCCGATGAGTGCCAGGGAGATCGGTACGACGCCGCTGGCGCCGATCGCGGTGGCCAGCCGCATCCCGATGAACGCCCCGGCGCTGCCGGCCAACGCGGTTGCGGCGGCCAGCACGGTGAGGGCGGCCAGTGAGCCGAGGATGACCGGACGGCGCCCGAGGTGTTCGGAGACCGGTCCCCACACCAGCACCATCGCTCCGTAGGGGATCAGGTAGGCGGGCACGGCCAGCCCAACAAGGTCGGGCGAGGCGTGGAAGACCTCGGCCAGCCGCGGGATCAGCGGCGCGACCATGAAGATCTGCGCGAAGATCACAAACGCCGCGGCGGTCAGTAGCGCCAGCATCCCGCGCGGAGCAGCGGGCTTTGTCAGTTGCTCAGACACGTCATTTCCTGTGCGACAAGTCCAGGGCGCTGCCCCCGAACCCGTGATGTGCGGTCAAATCCGGTGTTGCCGTGGCCAATCAGGTCACGGTTTGCTCGGAGAACTCCTGGCCTGCTGCGCTGCGGGCGCGACCGACGCTGGCGATGGCGCTGATCAGCAGCGAGGGGCGCGTGCCGAAGGAGTTGAGGAAGATCGTGGTCACGCTGGCGGCCATGGCCACCATGGCCCACACCGGGGAAATCAGCCCGGTAGAGGCCAGCGGGATGCCCAGGCCGTTGAAGGTGAACGCCAAGCCCACGTTGGTGCGGGTGCGCCGGTAGGCCCGGGCACTAATCGCACGAGCATCGAGCACCGCGGTGACCTCGTCGCGCAGCAGGACGACGTCGGCGGATTCCACGGCGATGTCGGTGCCGCCACCGGCGGCCACGCCCACGTCAGCCTGCATCAGCGCGGGGGCGTCGTTGATCCCATCGCCGACCATGGCCACCCGGGTGCCGTCGGCCTGCAACTCGCGCACGATCGCGGCCTTGCCCTCCGGGCGCACCCCGGCATGAACTTCGGTGACGCCGATCTGATCGGCGACGTGGCGTGCGGCGCGCTGGTTGTCGCCGGTGACCAACACCGGCTGCATCCCGGCGCGGCGCATGGCCGTGACCGCCTCGGCGGCGTCGGGCCGCACCTGGTCGCCCAGTGCGATCGCACCCCGCAGCACCTGGTCGGCGGCCACCGCGATCACTGTGTGCCCGGCGGCTTCCTGCTCGGCGATCCAGTCCGACAACCCCGCCAGGCCCACGCCGCTGTCGGGGAGCAATCCTGGGCGGCCCACTACGACGTGCTGGCCGTCGACGGTGGCGCGCACGCCGGAGCCGGTCATCGACTCGAAATCGTGCGCCTGCGCCACGGTCAGTCCCGCGTCCTCGGCGGCGACCACGACAGCGCGGGCGAGGGGATGTTCGGAGTGGTGCTCTGCCGCGGCGGCCAACGCCAGCACGGCGGCCGTGTCGCCGTCGGTGGAGGCGACGGCCCGCACGGTGGGGCGGCCTTCGGTGACGGTGCCCGTCTTGTCCAGCACGATGCGGCGTACCAGCCGGAAAGTCTGGAATGCCTCGCCGGTGCGCATGACGATGCCCCGGTCGGCGGCGTGCCCGGTGCCGCGCACGATCGCCAGCGGTGCCGCGATGCCCACCGCGCAGGGGTAGCCCATCACCAGCACCCCGAGCGCGGCGAACACCGCCCGGTGCACATCCGGCTGCCCGGAGACCGCCCAACTCGCGCCGAGCCAGGCCAGCAGCGCCACGGCAGCGACGATGAGCACTGTGGGCGTGTAGACGCGCAGCACCCTGTCAACGAGGTGCAGGATGCCGGGCTTGAGCGCCCGGGAGTCCTCCACATGGCGCACCACTTGAGCCAGGAAGCCTTCCGCTCCAGTGGCGGTGACCTCGATCAGCAGGCTGCCGGTGCCGTTGATCGCCCCGCCCACGACCTCCTCGCCCGGCCCGCGCTCGGCCGGGACCGGTTCCCCGGTGACCAGCGAAAAATCGACCGCTGAGGAGCCGGAGCTGATGCGCCCGTCCAGCGGAATGCGCTCACCCGGCCGCACCCGCACCAGCTGGCCCACCTCGACCTGCTCGACGGGCACCTCGGACTCGCCGGAGTCGGTGGCCAGCCGGGCCAGGTCGGGCTGCAGGTCCAGCAGTTTCTTGATCGACTGACTGGAGCGGGTCTTGACCAGCAGCGACAGCCACTCCGAGAAGATGTGGTAGGTCGCCACGATCGCCGCCACCGCGAAGAACTCCGCAGTCGGATAGTCCGCCAGGACGCCGGTGAGCCCGACGATGCCGCCGGTGATGCCGGCGAACGCGCCGATCTCCAGCAGCACGTGCTGGTTGAGGATGCCGCGGCGCGCGGACTGATACGCCATCCGCAGGATGTGCGGGGCCACCCCGAACACCATCACCCCCGCCAGCCCGGCGGCGATCCAGCCGTTGACTGGTGGTGCGAGCAGCCCGGAGAAGCGGGCGGCCAGGGCAAGCGCACCGGGGGCGGCGACCGCGGCGGCCCATCCGGCCGCCCGCCCCTGCCCGGTGGGGCGCAGGATCGAGAACACCAGCGCCAGCGCCCCGACCAGCAGGGTGGCGCACGCGATCGTCCACCAGCCCTCGGCGATCTGCACCATCGCGGGCAGGCTCACGCCGATCGCGGTGAACAGCCGTTGGCCCTCGCGTAGCAGGTCGCGCTCTTCGTCCTCGAAGGCACGCAGCTTGCGTGGATCGTAGAGTTCGTAGCCGATATCACGCAGCGTGCCCAGGATCTGTTCGGGCTCGACAATGCCGGGGTCGTAGTCAACGAGGGCCTGCTCGTGGGTCAGGCTCACCGATACAGTGCCGACCCCGTCCATGCGGCCCAGGGCCTTCTCGATCGTGCCTGTGCACAGCGAGCAATGCAGACCCGAGATCCGCGCCCGAATCCGCCGCTGGCCCGGCGTCGTACTCGGCTCCGAGGCCCACAACTGCGGGCGTTCCTCAACGGCCGTACTCACCGGCTCGCCCCGTCGATGACCTCGAAGCCCGCCGCCTCGATCCGCTCAGCCAGCACCGCACGATCGGCAAGTCCCGGGCCGATACTCACCTCCACATGGCCGGTGCTGTGGTCAGCGGTCACTTCCCGCACGCCGTCCACGCGGTGCAGCACCCTCGCGATGCGCTGTTCACACCCCGAGCACGACATGCCCGTGACCTGCAACCTCACCATATCCATGGTCGTTTAACTCCCCTGGTTCCCTGCGGTTGTCCTCGCCTCCGTAGACGTTAGAACCTTGTCCCTGGGGTAAGGTCAAGGATGAAAGTTCCGGCCGCCGCAGGAGGCTCTGATGGGCATGACCGTGGGCGCGGCGGCCAAGGCCGCCGGGGTCAGCGCCAAGGCGGTGCGACTGTGGGAGTCCAAGGGGTTGCTTCCCCCGGCCGAGCGCACCGAGGCCGGCTACCGCGTCTTCACCGAGGACGATCTCGACGTGCTGCGCTTCATCCGCCAAGCCAAGACTCTGGGCCTGACCCTGCCCGAGATCAAAAACATCATCGACCTGCAGCGCGACGGCGCCACCCCCTGTGGCCGGGTCACCGAACTGCTCGATACCCACATCGCCGAGATCGACCGCACACTGACCGAACTCCGTCAGCTCCGCCGCTCACTGGCCACCGCCCGCCAGGCCGCCCGCGACAGCCAACGCCGCGGCGAAGACGCGGTCGTCTGCCACATCATCGAAAACCACACCACCCGTTAGCCAATGGCGCTGACACCCGAAACCGGCAGACACTGCACGGATGGACAAGCAAGCCGTGCACGATGACATGGAGCGCGCACGCGTCAGCTTCCATCGGCTCCTCAACGCTGCTACCGATGCCGATCTGCGCAAGCCATCGAACGGAACCCGCTGGAACAACCGGCAACTGCTGTTCCACATGCTGCTCGGCTACCTGATCATCCGCGCCTTGGTGACCCTGGCGAAGGTGTTCGACCGGCGACCCTCCGGTGCCGGACGGGGTTTCGCGCGGGCGCTCAACGCTGCGACCACACCATTCGACCTTGTGAACTACGCCGGTTCCTACCTCGGCGGAACCGCCCTCACCCGCAAGCAGATGGCTTCCCGGTTCGATCGCGTGATCGCGGCACTGCACCGTCGACTGGACGCCGAAACCGAGGCCGACCTCGTCCGCGGCATGCACTACCCCACCCGGTGGGATCCGTTCTTCCAGGAGTTCATGACCCTGGCCAATATCTACCGCTTTCCCACACAGCACTTCGATTTCCACATGCGTCAGCTCACACTCGACGACGCGAGCTGACGCCAAGCCGCAGGAAGCCCACCGCGCTCGCACATCGTGGACTAGCTTCCACGCCGCGCCCGGCGCCACATCGGCCCGGACTGCCACCGGCTTATCGAGACAGGACCGGGGGCGGACCGACAGCCCTCAAACACCTTGCGGGAATAGAACCCGGACACCTGCCCCTGACCAGCACATTCACACGAACACGGAACATAAGCCGATAACCGGACAGGAAGCCCCTTGATCTCGCGTTTTCGCAGGTCAAACCCTGTGTAGGGGCTTCCTGAGTGCCCTTCCTGTGGAGGTTGGGGGAGCTTACTCGAACACAATGGCCCAGGTCAGCGCCCTGGAAACACTGCGGACGAAGTTGCCGGACCTGGCTACACCGCCCCAACCGTCACCGAAGCGGGCAAAGCCCGGCCGCACCCGGCGCCTCCCCGACGACCAAGTGCAGCAACTGATCAAGGGCTACCAGTCCGGCGCCACCGTCTACGAGCTGGGCGACCAGTTCGGCATCGAGCGCCGCACCGTCAGCGCCATCCTGCACCGTCACGGTGTCTCGATGCGCCGACGTGGTCTATCCGCCGAGCAGATCGACGACGCCGTCCGCCTCTACAACCAGGGGTGGTCGCTGGCCCGGATCGCCGCACGCATGGACGTCGCCGCCGGCACCGTGCGCCAGCGCCTGCACGAACGTGGCGTCCCGATCCGCGACACCCACGGGCAGCCCCGGGCAGGTGACGCCCGATGACCAACACTCCCTCCACAGCCAGCCCCGCTCCCGATCGATCGCTGCACCTGCAGTGCGCGTGCACATTGCTAGTGGCCGTGGGCGCGGCCTACGTCTCCTACCGGCACGGCCGCGAATTCGCGCTGCGGTTCGGCGCCGACGAGACCACCGCCACCCTCTGGCCGCTCATCGTCGACGGGTTGTTGACGATGGCCACGATCGAGCTGTGGAAGGCGGGCCACCGTCATTGCGCCACCGGGCGGTGGAAGGCGTGGCTGTCGTTCGCCCTCGGCATTGGGCTTTCGCTGTGCGCCAACATCGCCTCCGCGCCCGAGCTGAACGCCTTCTCCATCGCCGTCGCCGCCTGCCCACCCCTCGCGCTGCTGCTCTCGGTCGAACTCCTCAACCAAGCGATCAAGCGCCGCCGCGCGGAGACGGTACG
>NZ_KB905428.1 GCF_000379465.1 Sciscionella marina DSM 45152 | reverse complement strand
TGGCCGATGTGCTCGGTCATCTCTGCGCTCAGCGCGGTCTCCAGCACCGTCTTGGTCAACTGCTTGAGCAACCCGTCCGGGCCGGTCAACGACAGCCCCTGCTCCTGCGCCTGGGCAACCATCGCAGCCGCCCATCGCTCCTGTTCCGACGACGACTCCGCCGNCTCCTTGATCTTCTTCTCAGCGCTCACAACGCCAGATGTCATCACTCACAGTGCCCATCCCACCGGACATCAGCCCGGCGTGTCGGGCCGAAAACACCGCTACTGTTACAGGCCCTGGTAATCCGCGCACGGTCTTCCTTCGAGTCCGTTTCCGGCGTAGTGCGGCGAACGGGCAATTCCTGCGTCAGCGGATTGTTGCGGATCTGCCGCGGCTCCGGTTGTGGATGGCGTAGGTGATGCCTAGCGCGGTCCAGGCGAGTACGACGTAGGGGAAGGTGTTGTAGGGCGCGTCGGGGATCGGGTAGATGTTGGTGATCAGGGTGTAGGTGACGAGGATGCCTCCTGCGGTGGGAATGCAGATTTCCCAGAGGCGGGCGCGTCGTGGGCGGGTGAAGAACAGGAAGCGGATCGCTCCGGTCAGGCACAGTAGATAGGCGACGAGCAGGGCGAGTGAGCCGATGGTTCCGGTCCAGAAGAAGATGTCGGTGATCGAGCTGGTGGCGGCCAGTCGGAGTGTGCCGATGATGAGCACGACCGCGACGAGGACTGCGGTGGTGGCGCGGAGGGGAACGCCGTCGTGTTCGCGGGTGGTTCCGAGTTTCCGGCCGGTGAAGCCGTCGCGGCTCATCGCGAACAGCAGTCGTGCGGCGCCGACCGCGCAGGCGAGGGCGGAGCCGAAGGCGCTGATTCCGGCGCCGAGGGTGACCAGGTGGCCGGACCATCCGTTGAGGAAGGTCCGGGCGAGGTCGCCCATCAGCGAGGAGGATCCGATGAATGCGGTGGTTCCGCGGGATCCGGTGCCGAATCCCATGCTTTCGGTGGCGGTGACGAACACGAAGAACAGTCCGCCTAGCAGTACGGTGCCCAGTAGTGCGCGGGGGATGGCCCGTCGGGGGTTCACGGTTTCCTCGCCGAGTGTGGCGGCGGCTTCGAACCCCGCGAAGGAGAGGAAGCCGAATGTCATGGCGAAGAAGACTCCCGAGATCGGGGTCCGGGAATCGAGTGTGAACACGGAAGCGGTCAACGAGTGCCCGCCCGGTGTGCCGGGGCCGGACAGTCGGATGACCACGATGACGCTGATCGCCAGGATCAAGAGCATGGTCACGATTTCCACTCCCAGCAGCACCTTGGTGGCCAGGGCCGCGGGGCGGGTCGCGAGCAGGACGAGCAGGAGCACCGCGATTCCCGCCGGGATGAGCCAGTCCGGGTGCGCCCACAGACCGACGTCTTGGGCGAAGGTGGTCAGGAACAGGGCGGAACCGGAGAGTGTGGTAACCGTGAAGGCCAGGTAGGTGCCCAGCAGCAGCCAGCCGGCGAGGAAGCCGGTGCGCGGTCCGAGGGTGGCGGAGACCAGTCCGTAGACACTGCCGGCGTGTGCGAAGTGCTGGCACAGCCGGATGAACGCGTAGGCGACCAGCAGGACAGCCGCGGTCGAGATGAGGAACACCAGCGGTACCGCGCGCCCGACGTGTTTCGCGGGTGCTTGTGGATTGATGTTCACGGCCATGCTCGGCCCCAGCAGGGCGACGGAGAGTCCGAGCGCGCCCCAGAAGGACAGGGTTCGGTGTAGTGCCCCGTGTGCACGATCGGTGCTGGTGGTCATGGCGTTCACTTCCGGATGCCGCACCAGCGGGCGGCGAGCAGGGCGTAGGTGCGGGCGGCCAGCCAGACTTCGTCGAGGTCGACCCACTCGTCCTCGGTGTGTGCGTTGTGCAGATCGCCCGGTCCGAAGACCACGGACGGGATACCGCGCCGGGTGAACACGGTGGCGTCGCAGACGCCGTAGAACCCGGTCCAGGCCACATCGGCGGGAAAGCCAGTACCCACGGTGGCGCTCCGGTAGGAATCGGCGAGCTGTTGGCTGATATCGGCGCCCTTGTCGGTGGCGAAGGGTTCCCAGTCGAGTTTCCATTCGCAGACCGGCCGGTTGACGCGCAGCCACGGATCGGCGTCCGCGGCCCGGTCGATCGCCGCTTGGATCTCGGCCTGCACCTCGGAGCCCTCGCGGTCGGGGTGGTATTGCACAGCGTATTCGATGGTCGCCGAGTCGGAAAGGGAGAACGGGACGGTGAGGGTGCCCGGGCCACCGCGGATGGCGCCGGGGAGCAGGGCGAAGTGTCCGTTCGCCCACATCGGGTGCCGCTGGGTCTGCGCCCATTCCTGCTCGAGCGCGCGGAGTCCCTGGTACACCAGGAAGGCCTTGTCGATCGCGTTGACCCCGTGGACCTCGCCCGCGCGGGTGCTGTGGATCGTCGCGCCGCGCAGCGCGCTGTGTGCCTTCTTTCCGGTCACCGTGACCGAGAACCAGAGCAGACCGGGGCCGATCGGGGCGATGGACAGCGGAGTCGGCGGGGCGCTGGGTTCGGAGACCACGACCGCGTCGCCGAGGTAGCCACGATCGGCCACCGCGCCGCTGCCGCAGGCGTGGTCTCCGGTTTCCTCGCCGACGACGCATTGCAGCTGCAGCGATCCGGCAAGGCGGATTCCGGCCCGGTGCAACGCGAGGCCCGCGAAAGCCTGGGCGACGAGACCGGATTTCTGATCGGCGGTGCCCCGGCCGTACATCCGTTCGCCCCGCAGTTCGCCGGAGAACGGTGGCGCTATCGTCCACGTGGCCGGATCGCCTTCAGGGACCACGTCCACGTGTCCGTTGTAGACAAGGGACGGCCCGTCTCCGGTGCCGAGTGTGCCGATGGCGTTTTCCCGGCCGGATTCCACGGCGAAGATGTCCACCCGCGCACCGGCCCGTTCGTAGAGCTGCGCGAGCCGCGCCGTTGCCTGGCCTTCGAATCCGACGTGCTCGTCGTATTCGATGCCCGGGTACTTGGGGTTCACCGAAGGGATGCTCACCAGTTCCTGGAGTTCGGCGGTCATCTCGTCACGGAGTCCGTCGACCGCCCGCAGCAGCGCTGCCGTCTGGGATTCGTCCGGGCCGGATTGTGGAGTCACCATTGCCTCCTTCGCTCGAGATATTGCGATGAAACAGGCAGTAGGTATCATCTGTCAAGCAGTACAGCGGAATGTTTGTTACGCTTGCCTCGTCGGTCACCGGACCGGCCAACCGAGCGCGAAGGGGCGTGCGAGTGAGTCCTACCGACACCGATCACCTGGCCGAAACGATCGCGGCAGCGGAGACGACGCTCTCCCGGATACCCGCAGTCGACCACCACTGCCACGGCATCGTCCGAGGGCCCTTGGGGGCCGCCGAGTTCGACGATCTCGCCACCGAATCCGACTGGCCCTCGCCGAGTGGCGGCGATGTCTTCGACGCCCCCGTGGGGCTCGCGATCCGCCGCCTGTGTGCGCCTGTACTCGGTCTTCCCCGGCACTGCACGGGTGCGGAGTACATTCGTGGGCGCGAAGCGCTCGGACCGCAGCAGGCGACGGAACGCTTGTTACGAGGTGCCGGAATCGGCACCTACCTCGTCGACACGGGGCACCGGAGCGCGGACATCACCGATCCCGGGGAACTGGGCGCGATCACCGATGCCCGCACGTTTGAGATAGTCCGGCTGGAGCCGCTCGCGGAACGACTCGCCCGCTCCGGGGTACGTCCGGGGGAGTTCCTGACCGTGTTCGCGGAGCGGCTCGATACCGAACTACGGACCGCGGTCGGGGTGAAATCGATCATTGCCTACCGGCACGGCCTCGACTTCGATCCGTCCCGCCCCGGCGCGCCCGAGGTCCGGGCAGCGGCCACCGAATGGATCGCGCGCTGCCGGACCGCCGGGACCTGGCGGCTCGAGCACCCCGTACTGCTGCGGGCCCTGCTGTGGACCGCGATCGACGCGGGTAAACCCATCCAGATGCACGTGGGATACGGCGATTCGGACATCACGCTGTACCGCTGTGATCCCACCCGGATGACCGAGTTCCTGCGGGCCACCGCGGACACCGGAACCGACATCCTGTTGCTGCACAACTATCCGTTCGTGCGCGAGGCCGGTTATCTGGCACAGGTGTACCCGCACGTGTACTTCGACACCGGCGCCGCGACCGGCTACACCGGTCCTTCCTCGCTCGCGGTGATCCGCCAATCGCTCGAACTCGCCCCGTTCGGCAAACTGCTGTTCTCCACTGACGCGTTCGGGCTGCCCGAGCTCTACGTCTGCGGGGCGCGACTGCAGCGTGCCGGACTGAGCCGGGTCTTCGGTGAGTGGCTCGCCGAGGACGCGATCGCACCGGAGGACGCGGACCGATACCTGGAACTGATCATGGCGGGCAACGCCCGGCGCGTGTACGGCCTGGAGGCCGCGTGAACCACGAGATTCCGTTGGGCGCATTCGAAGAGGCACTGGCCGGGGAGATCCCCGCGGCGGTCGAGTTACGGCACCGAATTCACGCCGAACCTGACCTCGGCGGGGCCGAGGAACGCACTGCCGCGCTGGTCGCGAGCGAGCTCGGTGTCCCGGACGCGCCGCGCGTCACCGAGGGGCGGCTGATCCGGGTCGATGTGGGCACCGGCCCGGCGGTGGCGTTACGCGCGGAGCTCGACGGGTTGCCGATCACCGAGACCACGCACGTGCCCTGGGCCGCCCACAACGGGGCGATGCACGCCTGCGGCCACGACGTCCATCTGGCCGCGCTCGTCGCCGTGGTGCGCACGGTTCGCCGGGTCGGCGGAACCAGTCCGCTGCTCGCCGTGTTGCAACCACGCGAGGAAAGCCTGCCCTGTGGTGCGAAGGACATGATCGAATCACCCCTGCTGGTCGCCGAACCGGTCGGCGCGTTCTTCGGCACGCATGTCCAGGCCGCGCTGCCCGCGGGCACGATCGCGGCCCAGCCGGGACCGGTCAACGCGGCCTCCGATGAGTTCACCGTGCGTGTCGCGGGAAGGCCCGGCCACGGCGCCTATCCGCACACCACCGCCGATCCGGTGGTCGCGGCGTCCGCGGTTGTCTCGACGCTGCACCAGCTCGTTTCCCGCCGGGTGGACCCCATGCATCCGACTGTGCTCACCGTCGGCAGCATCTCCGGCGGCAGCGCGGCCAACGCCGTGGCCGAGCAGGTCACGCTGACCGGGACCCTGCGCACCTTCGATTCCGCCGACCGGCACCGCCTGCACGAGCTGATCCGCGACACCAGCGAGCTGACCGCTCGCGCCAACGGCTGCACTGCGACCACCGACCTGGCTCTGGGGGAACCGGTACTCGACAACGATCCGGCCCTGGTCGAGTCGATCGTGCCGCTACTGACCGACCGTGGCTTCACCACAACCGGCGACCACCGCTCCTGCGGCGCCGATGATTTCGCCTACTACGGGGAGCTTTTCCCTACGTTGATGTGTTTCGTCGGTGTCGACGCACCTGCCGGTATCGGTCTGCACCACCCCGCTTTCCTCCCGCCCGACGCGGCGGTCACCGACGTCGCCCGTGCCATGCTCGCCGGCTACGTCGGCGCCTGCCGATACCTGTCCGCCACCACCACAGAGGTCACACCGTGAGCACTGCGCCCACCCCACCGCCGGAACCCGATACCACCCGGATCGCCGAACTCGCCGAAGCAGGAGCCCGGCTATTGGTCGGCACCTTCATCGACAATGCGGGCATCACCCGGGTCAAGACCGTCCCGTTCGACCGGGCAGGAACCGCGGCACGCTCGGGAATAGGATTGTCCCCCGCCTTCGCGGTGATGTGCCTGGACGACCACGTGACCGCGACCGGAAAGTTCGGCGGACCGGTCGGTGATCTGCGCCTTCTTCCCGACCTCAGCACGGCCACCGTGATCGACGCGGAACGTGGGATCGCCTGGGCGCCACTGGACCAGTACGACCAGGAACTCGCCCGTTTCCCGCTGTGCCAGCGCGATGTGCTGCGCCGTCAGGAGCAGCAGGCGAGCGAACTGGAGCTGGCGTTCCTGGCTGCCTTCGAGATCGAGTTCACCCTGCTGACCTCGAGCGGCGCCCCGGTGCACACCGGCCCCGGATACGGACTCGGGCCACTGCTGGACCTCGAAGCGTTCGCCCTCGATCTGCTCGAAGCACTGGCCACCGCCGGAGTGGGAGTCGGAACCCTGCACCCGGAGTACGGCCCCGGCCAGGTGGAGATCTCGCTCGCGCCACGGACCCCGGTTGCCGCGGTCGACCAGTACGTCCTCGCGCGCCTGGTCATCGGGCGCACCGCCCGCCGGCACGGGCTCACCGTCTCGTTCGCCCCGGTCACCCTCGCCGACGAGATCGGCAACGGCAGCCACGTCCACTTCTCCGCGACGCAGGCCGGGCACAACGTCTTCACCGGCGGCGAACAGATCCACGGCCTCACCACGACCGGCGCGCAACTCATCGCCGGGGTCGTGGACAACAGCTGCGCGGCCGCCGGCGTACTCACCCCGACGATCGCCAGCTACGAACGACTCCAGCCCGGACACTGGTCGGGAGCCTACGCGTGCTGGGGCCTGGAGAACCGCGAAGCGGCGGTGCGCCTCATCCGGGGCAGCGCGGGGACCCGATCGGCCTCGGCGAACGTCGAGGTGAAGTCGATCGACGGGGCCAGCAACCCCTACCTGGTGCTGGCGACGATCCTCGGCCTCGGATTGTCCGGGGTCCGCGAGGAACGCACCCTGTGCCAGCCCGTCGAAGAGAATCCCGACGCGATTCCCGCCCAGACTCGCGCCGACCGCGGCATTCACCAGCTGCCGACGAGCCTCCCGGATGCCCTCGACCGGCTGGAACAGTCGAAGGTCCTGCGCTCCATCCTGGGCGAGGATCTGGTCGACTGCCTGGTCGCGGTACGCCGTCACGAAGTCGACACCTACACCGAAACACCGATGCACCAACGCATCCAGCTCGTCCGCGACCGCTACTGACCCGGAGCACGCCCGACCATGCAGCCAGAACGCGACCCCCGCTACGACATCCTGTTCACCCCGGTCACGATCGGCCCGGTGACCGCGCGCAACCGATTCTTCCAGGTACCGCACTGCAACGGCATGGGATACCGCGACCCGACCAGCGAGGCGTTCATGCGCGCTGTCAAGGCCGAGGGCGGCTGGGCAGTGGTGTGCACCGAGGAGGCGGAGATCCACCCGAGCGCGGACCTCACGCCCTCGATCGAGTTGCGGCTCTGGGACGAGCAGGACGTTCCCGCGGCGGCCCGGATCGCGGACAAGATCCACGAACACGGTGGGCTGGCCGGGATCGAACTTGCCCACGGCGGGATGCACAGTTCGAACCTGACCACCAGAGGAATTCCGCTCGGGCCGAGCGCGTTGCCAGTGACCGGTTCCTACGATCCGGTGCAGTCTCGGGTGATGACGCTGGCCGACATCGAGGAGTTCCGAGGTTGGCACCGGGATGCGGTTCGCCGGGCGCTGCGGGCCGGTTTCGATCTTGTCTACGTTTACGCCGGGCACGGCCTGACGAATCTGCACCAGTTCCTTTCGCCGCGGTACAATCAGCGCAGCGACGAATACGGCGGCGGTATCACCAATCGAATGCGGCTGTTGCGCGAGGTTCTCGAGGACACCCGCGAACTCTGCGCTGGCCGCGCCGCAGTGGCGTGCCGGTTGGGAGTGGGGGAAAGCGAGATGGGGATCAGCCGGGGCGACACCGAGGAGATCGTCGGCAGCCTCGCTGAACTGCCGGATGTCTGGGATTTCCAGGCAGGTTCCTGGGAACAGGACTCGAACACATCCCGGTTCGGCCCGGAAGGCGAGCAGGAGCACGCGATTGCGGGACTCAAGCGGTTGACCACGAAACCGGTGGTGGGGGTCGGCCGGTTCACCTCACCGGACGCGATGGTGCGCCAGATCCGCGAAGGGATCTTGGATTTCATCGGCGCGGCGCGGCCCTCGATCGCGGATCCGTTCCTGCCCAACAAGATCCGGGAGGGCCGATTGGCAGAGATCCGCGAATGCATCGGCTGCAACATCTGCGTCAGCGGAGACTACACGAACTCGCCGATCCGATGCACCCAGAACCCGTCCATGGGCGAGGAATGGCGGCGCGGGTGGCATCCGGAACGGTTGCGCGCCAAGCGAACCGAGGCACGGATCGTGGTGCTGGGCGCGGGGCCCGCGGGTCTGGAGGCGACGACCTCGCTCGGACGCCGCGGCTATCCGGTGACCCTGCTCGAACAGTCACGTGAAATCGGCGGCCGGGTGCGTCAGGAATCCCGCCTCCCCGGACTCTCCGCATGGATCCGGGTCGTCGACTACCGCGAACAACTGCTCGACTCACTATCCACGGTCGAGTGTTACCGGGAAAGCCCGACCACGAGCGAGGACATCCTCGAATTCGGATTCGACCACGCGGTGATAGCCACCGGTTCCGCTTGGCGCGCCGACGGGGTCGGCAGATCGCGGCCCGAGCCACTTCCCATCGATCCGGCTACCCAGGTCCTGACTCCCGATGACCTCATGCGGGGTACCCGTCCGGCCGGCTCCCGCGTTCTGCTCTACGACGACGACCACTACTACCTGGGTGGTGTGCTCGCGGAGCTACTCGCCCGCGAGGGCTATCAGGTCGAGCTGGTCACCCCCGCGGCGAACGTCTCCGAATGGACGGCGAACACCATGGAAACCAGCAAGATCCGCCGCAGGCTCGCCTCGGTCAGCGTCCAGGTGAGCACCCATCGCCAGGTCACCGCGATCCACACCGATTCCGTCACCACAGCCTGCGTCTTCACCGGCGAACCACGCGAACACGCCGGCGACGCGATCGTTCTGGTCACCGCCCGCACCGCGCACAGTGCCGTCTACGACGAACTGCTGGACCGGCACCGGGAATGGGCCGCGGCCGGGCTGCGCAGCGTCCGCGTGATCGGTGACGGATTGGCACCCGGAACCATCGCCGCCGCCATCTGGTCCGGCCGCTACTACGCCGAGAACCTGGACACCGAGGAACCCCAGTCCTTCCGGCGCGAGGTCACCCAGCTTGCTCTCCTCGGTGACGCCGCTCAGGAGCGTTCATCGCCGACCGGAGGGAACTGGGACTCCCACAGCTCGTCATAACGCCCGATCCGGTCGCGGGGCTGGTCGCCCAGCTTTGCGACCACACCGGCCACCAGCGTCTCGACCAAGGCCATTGCCGGAACAAGGGAGTCGAACGGACTCGGCGCGTGCACCTCCGCGGTCAGCACGACTTTCGCCACCGTGGACAGCGGGGACATCCACCGATCCGTGACCAACACCAACTGCGCGCCACGTTTCGCCGCGGCACGACCGAAGTTCACCACATCGGCCTGATAGCGGCGAAAATCGAACACCACCACGACATCCCGGCGCGCCAGATCCAGCAGCACCGGAACACGTTCGGCCATCTGCACCTGGCGTGCCCCGGGACGCAGTTCCTGTAGATGCGCGACGAGATATTCGGCGAGCACATGACTGAAACGCCCACCAGCGCCGAAAACCCGCCCCTTGCCGGTGATCAGCTCGACCGCGCGGTCGAAATCGGTTTCCTCCAAACCGGCGACCGTACTGTTGACCGCTTGACTCAGCACCGCAGCGGCCCGGGGGCGGACACCGCCATCCCCACGGCCGTCCCCCTCGGCGTCGTAGAGCAACAACGGCGACTGCTGCCGCGCGTCGAGCTCATCCCGGAGCAACTGCTGCAGTTCGGTGTAACCACCGAAACCGAGCCGGGTCGCCAACCGCAGAACCGTCGGGCCACTCGTTCCCGAGCGCTCTGCCACCCGGGCGACCGTCTCCAGGCCCGCCACCGGATAATTCGTCAACAGCACGCGCGCGACCCGCCGCTCGGCATCGGGTAGCTCCGGCAGCGCCTCGCGAATCCGATCGGCGATCGTTGGCTCAGTCGACACGCCACCACGCTACAACACCACCGGAACAAGTGTTCCGTTCTCTCGAAACAGGTCGCAACATAGGTGGACGTTACATGTCCGGATCAGAAGGCTTCTATCCGGGATGACCGCCTGACCGCCTATGACCGCACGGACGATCGCCGTCGGATCGGCAACCGCGTGCACACCGTGGGCGAGGACTTTGCGGCCGAGGCGCCGTTGCTGCGCCCGCTGCCGCCGGATAGGTTCGAAACCGGCCGGCTGCTCACGCCGCGGGTGGATCGGTATGCCCGGGTCATGGTGCGCCAGTCGACGTATTCGATGCCGGCTCGGTTCATTGGCCACCAGCTGCGGGTGCTGCTGCGCGCCGACGAGCTCGTGGTCTTCGACCGGCGCCGCGAAATCGCGGCACGACCGCTCGACGGTGAAGGGTTCAACTACCGTCGTGTTGGATCACTATCTCGAGACGGGAATGCGTGTGCTGACGACCGCGGCGGGGCTGTCGGCAGCGGGCAGTATCCTCATCCTCGACACCCTTGCCTGTCGCGAGCCCGGCACCAGCACTGACCGCTCGAAGGAGCGATTCTGCCCCAACGATCTGCCATCGCTGCTGGATAAGGCCGGCTGGACCGTCCGGACGCAGAACACAATCGCGGACGCGATCCGGGCCTGTGGGGGCATAGGTAGGTTGCCCGCCACTTTGCCCGCGCACGATCAGCCGCGCACGGTCTTCTATCTCCTCGTCGTCGCTGACCTGGCTGGCGCTTCCTGGCCATAAGCGTCGGCAGGGGATCGGCCACCGCACAGTCGCCCAGGCCCCTGTCACCGCGCTGCTCGGGGCGCTGGCGACCATCCTCAGTGTGCGACGTGGTCCGGTATTGCCTGTGAGGCATGGCTCAGCGGACAGGTTACTGGTTGGGCGTAGTAGCTGGGCAGATGGTGTCGGGTGGTGGTAAAAGACCGGTACGCAGGTAGTGGTTGGCATAGCGGCGTACGCATTGGTTGCCGCCCAGGTATACGGCGTGGCCCGTGTCGGCGCCGAGCCACCGCGAGCCGGGCAGTTGGGCGACGAACGACTGCCCGTGGGCGGGCACGGTACCTGAGTCCCGGGTGCCGTTGACGACCAGGATCGGGGGTTGTCCTACCGTGCGGATCGGTCGTGGTGGGTTGGTGGCCGGGAGTCCAGCGCAGGGCGCACGGTCGCGCCGGGCGGCCAGCCAGCCGAGCCGGGGCGCGTCGTGACGCAGCACCTGTTCGGTCGCCAACAGGCCCGTTTGCCCACCGGGGAGCGGGAAATCGGCGCACCGCGCCAGGGTACTCACGCCCGATGGCCCGCCTCGCGGAGGCTGATACAGGCCACCGGCGTCGCCGCGCTGGGCGTTCTGCAAGGCGCTTGCCAGGGCCGGCCACAACTGTGGAAAAGTCACCTCCAGGAGCGTGATCGCCCGGAGCCGCTCGGGGGCGACGCTGCGTCCACTGCCAGCGGGCAAGGGGCGGCGAGCCGCCGTGGCCAGCAACGTCTGCCACACGCTTGCCACGTCCTGACCGTGCAATGCGCAGTCAGGCATCGTCTGGCACCACCGCGCGAACCGGTCGAAGTACTGCTCGGCGGCCACCGCCTGTGGTCGCGCCGAGCGCGCCAGCCATGGCTCGGTGTGGTCGGCCAAACTGTCCAGAAACATCCGCCCCACCCGCACGGGGAATAGGTCCGCGTACGACTGCCCGTACACCGTGCCGTACGAGTTGCCGAAGTAGTCCAGCCGCAACACCCCGAGCGCACGGCGGATGGCCTCCATATCGTGGGCGACCTGCCACGCGTCCACGTGCGCGGCCAACCCACCGGAGCGGCGTACGCACCCGTTCTGATACCACCCACGGTTTGCCGAGCGGAACTCACGCCATGTCGCGGAATCATCGGAAATGAGAACCCCGAAGGCGTCTGGAAGCGGCGGGCAGGTGATTCCCGCGCTGCGACCGAATCCGCGCGGGTCGAACAGCACCACGTCGAACCATTGCCGCAGTTGGTCGAGTCGCCCATCGTCGGTACCGATGCTCGGACCCGGACCACCGAGGTTCACCAGCAAGGTGCGGCCGGTGGGACGAGTGGCCGGCAACTTCTGCAACGCCACGGTCGTCTGCCCCGTGCCCTGGTCACGCCAGTCCACCGGAACCGCCAATGTCGCACACTGTGCCCGCTCGCCGCAGGACCTCCAGGACAACTGCGGAGTTGCCATCGTGGATGCACGGGGCACCCACATCGAGGCCAGGAACGTCAGTATCGCGACAGTGATCAGTTTCCCCCGCATCCGCGCAGCCTCCCTCACAATGCCGTGCCGGTGGCCCGGAAGGCCCGGAACGTTCGACACCCCGTCGGCGATCACCACAACCGGACCGGCGAGGCCCATTCCGTCATGAACATAGACCCGAGACCAACACCGCCGCATCAGGAACAACCCCGAACAAACCCCGAACAACACAGGCCTCAACCGCAATCTCAGGTCAGGAACGGCCACCGCACAGGCGTCCAGGCCCCTGTCACCGCGCTGCTCGGGGCGCTGGCGACCATCTTCAGTGTGCGACGTGGTCCGGGATTGCCTGTGAGGCATCGGTCTGGTTTGGTTCCCCGGTTCTGCGAGCGAGTAGTCGCCAGCCGGTCATCGGGGTGCGGCCACGTTTGTCCCGTGGCCACGTGCTGATTTCGCCGAGTCCGTCCGGGATGATGCCGAGGATGTCCGCGGGCGCGAGCTCATCGATCGTCCAGCCGTCGTCGAACAGCTCGCGCAACCATTCTTCGCTGAGTCGGCCCAGATCCGGCGTGCGCGCCCCGGGGCCGGTCGGCGAAACAGAGCACCGCCACCCGGCCGCCGTGACGGCAGACTCGGCGCAGGACGTCCAGGTAGCGCCGTTGCGCTGGCGCGGG
>NZ_KB905427.1 GCF_000379465.1 Sciscionella marina DSM 45152 | reverse complement strand
ACCAGACCGCCGCGACGAGACCTACACCCACGGCCACCTCGGCAGGGTGCGCCAGTGGATCGAATCAGTGAACCAGACACTGAAAGGTCAACTCGGTCTCGAACACCACAGCGGACGCACCCCAACCGGCGTGTTCACCCGCGTCGCCCAACGCCTCCTCGCCATGGCCGCCGGAATCTGGCACAACTGGACCACTGATGCCATCAACAAACGGTCACTGACCGCCTACGACCACTGACCAAGGAATCAATCATCTAGGGCATCGGCCGCCAGTGTGCCGGTCCCAGTCACGGGTGTGGTGCCGCTTCCTCGGCGTCCTGAGCGGACCGTTTCCGAAGCAGGTATTTCTGGATCTTGCCCGTGCTCGTCTTCGGCAGCGGCCCGAAGTAGAATCGGGCGGGCACCTTGAAGCCCGCGAGCCGTCCGTGGACGTAGGTCCGCAGCTCGGCGGCCGAAGGTGGCTCGCCACCGCGCGGCGTTACCCACGCGACCGGCCGCTCGCCCCACTTGCCATCCGGTGCGGCCACCACAGCGGCCTCGAGCACCTGCGGGTGCGCCGCGAGCACGGCCTCGACCTCCACGGAGGAGATGTTCTCGCCGCCCGAAATGATGACGTCCTTCGTGCGGTCGCGGATCTCCAGATAGCCGTCGGGATGCATCACCGCGACGTCCCCAGTACGGAACCAGCCGTCCGGTATCGCGGCCGCGGTCGCCTCTTGGTCGCGGAAGTACCCGAGCATGACGTTGTTCCCGCGCACCGCGATCTCGCCGGCCGTCTGCCCGTCGGCAGGCACATCCGTCCCGCTCGCGGAGACCACCCGGAGGGCGCAGGCGATGACGTTGCCCACCCCCTGTCGTGCGCGGCGCCGGGCCTGCTCGGGAGCGGGAAGCCCGTCCCACCGGGACTGCCAGTCGCAGATCGCCAAAGGGCCAAAGGTCTCGGTCAGCCCGTACAGGTGGGTGATGTCGAGGCCCACCGCCGCGCAGTCCTCGAGCAGCCTCGGTGTCGGTGGGGCGCCACCCACCGCGGCGATCACCCGTCCACCCGGCCTTACCGCCGCCGCCTCGTCGGACAGCAAAGAGACCAGAACGGTCGGTGCGGCGCACAAGTGGGTGACCCGCTCGCTCCGCATCAGGGTCCACACCAGCGCTGGCTCAGGCCGCGGAAGGCAGATGTGGGTGCCACCGGCGGCGGTGACCGCCCAGGTGAAGCACCAGCCGTTGCAGTGGAACATCGGCAGGGTCCACAGGTATCGGGTGTCGGAGCTCAACCGGAAATGACCGGCCATCGCCAAGGCCTGCAGATAGGCGCCACGGTGGTGGTACATGACCCCTTTCGGGCGGCCCGTGGTCCCGCTGGTGTAGTTCAGCGCGAGCAGGCCTCGTTCGTCCGTGACGTCCGTCCGTGTAGGCGATGCCGTTTCCAGCAACGACTCGTACTCGTCGTCGCCACAGATAAGGGTCAGGGGCCCCGCCGTGGTGGCCTGGATCTCTTCCGCTGCGGTTTCCATCTCGGCGCTGTACAGGAGTACCCGTGCTCCGGAATGCTCCACGATCACGGCCAGTTCCCCCGGCGTAAGCCGGACGTTGAGCGCCACCAGCACCGCGCCCGCGTAGGGAGCCCCGTAGTGCGCCTCGAGCAGCAGCGAACTATTGGGCGCCAGTACCGCGACCCGGTCACCAGCACCGACCCCCGCCGCGGCGAGAAGGCCGGCCTGGCGCAGGCACCGCTCGTGGAATTCGCCGTAGGAGAACCGCCGATCGCCATCGACGACCGCGAGGCGGTCCCGGTACACGACGGCGGATCGATCGAGAAAACTGACCGGACTCAGCGGTTCGTAGCTGACTGGCATCGCCGTCCCCGGAACGATCACCGCCATCTGGTCACCCCGTGGATGCGGGAGCGAAGCGGATGGTCCCATTCCGCTCTTCGGATGTGACCACGCCGCGGACCTCCAGCAAGGCCAGGTGCCACACCGTCTCGATGACGGCCATCATCTGATGTCGTGGTGGCAGTGTGGCGAACTCTCGCTCGCGCCCCGTCCAGCGCAGCGCCTCGCTCACCTCGTACGCGGTGGCGGCGCCCTGAACGACCGCCTCGGCCGTGAGTTGAAGGCGGGTGTCGTGGTGTCGCAGCAGCTCGTCTATCCGGGCATGACTACTGTCGATCACCGGGCCGTGCGCGGGTAGTAGGCGGGCGTCGGGCAGCAGGCGCACCGCGCGCAGTGAGTCGAGGTAGTCCCCCAGCGGGGACTCGCCCGGCACCGGTTCCAGCCCGATGGAGGGCGTGATGTGCGGGAGGATGTGGTCCCCGCCGAACAGCAAGCAGGCGGCGCGATCGAAGTAGACCAGGTGGCCCTGCGTGTGCCCCGGTGTCGCTTTCGCCTCTAGTCCGCGGTGCCCCGCCCGCACCACAGTGCCCGGCTGAAGCCACTCGTCGGGAGCCTCCCACGCACTGTGCGGCACGCTCTCCTCGGGCAGCACTGCCGTCAGCTCGTCGGCGACCTTCTCCGCTCCGTTTCGGCGCAGGCTCGCAAGCTGGTGCCGGTATGGGGTCGAGGCCGGGTTTGAGACCACGGCTAACGACGGCTGCTCGCCGACGCCCAGCCCCACCCTCGCGCCGAAGTCACGCCGCACCGCGACCGCCTGCGTGTAGTGATCACGGTGCACGTGCGTGACCAGGAACTGGCGGACGTCGCCCAGGCCGCCACCGAGATCCTTCAGCGCGGCCTCAAGCTGGGTCCGGGCCGCGTCGAGGACGAGACCCGAATCGATCAGCGTGAACCCGTCGTTTCCCTCGACGGCGTACACGTTGACCGCGCGTAGCTCGTCAGGGAGGGGAAGCGGAATGCGGTGCACTCCGGGGGCGACGGTGAACACACCCGGCTCATACCATCGCCGTGCGGGGTCGTCCAGTTCAACGGACACCGGTCAGCCTCCCATTCCACTGCACTCTCGCCCGTGCCGGCCGCGTCCGCGTCCGGCGGAACATCCTGGCCACCGAGACCTCAGATCGCGCCCGCGACCAGGATCTCGTCCCGCGGGAAATGGTCGATCAGCTCAGGGCCGTCCGCGGTAACCACGACCATCGACTCGGTCCGCACGCCGCCCCCGCGGTGTTGGCCCTCGATGCCCTCGACCGCGATCACCATGCCCTCCTCGATCTCCTCGGGATACCGCAGCGACCACTGCCGGTTGATGATCGGATAGTTGTAGTGCACGAAACGCGACCCGACGTTGACCAGTCCGATCCCGTGCGCGTACTCGATCGTCAACAACTCGGCCTCGTCCGCGAAGCCGAACTTGCTCGCGGGTGCGAAGTGCGCGGCCACGTCGGCTGTGCTGCTGCCGGGGCGCAGCTCGCCAATCACCGTGTCCATACGGTCATGCAGTTCCGAGTACAAGCCCTGCTCTTGCGCGGTGGCAGAACGGCCGACGACGTACTGACGGTACAGGCAGGCCGTGTAGCCCAGGAACGAGGTACCGCAGGTGAGCACATAGGCGAGATCGCCGTATTCGAGACGCCGGTCGCTTCCACTGATGCCGCGCTCGAACGCCAGCGGTCCGGCCATCACCTTCGACGCACCGAACTCCGCGCCCGCCTCCTCACTGGCCCGCTTGACTTCCCTGGCCACCTTGCTCTGCAACACTCCGGGCCGCAACGACTCGAGTGCCTGCATGAACGCGTTCGTGCTGATGGAAGCCACCATCTTGAGGCAGCTGATCTCGTCCTGCGTCTTAATCCGAGAGGACTCCATCAGCAGGGGCAGCCCTGCGCGTACCTCGATATCCTGGGCGGTGAGCGCCTCGATCGCGCGGTTGTCGAACTCGCTGACCGCCAGTGGCTCGCCGACGAGTCCACGCTCGCTCAGTTCGGCGGCGATGCCGTCGGCGAACAGCTTGGCCTCCTCAGCGGCGGCCCCCTCCGAGACTGTGCCGCCCATCCACGACCGCGCGATGCGCCAGTGCGGAATCCACGGTGCCTGATCCGGCATCTGATGATACGAACCGGCCGGGGCGAAGACGACCGGCTCGTGCTCGGCGAAGAACAGGGCGTAGGCCGCCTGCAACTGGAACTCCGACCACCAGAAGCCCACCGCGTACCGAACGTTCTCAGCGCCGGTGATCAAAAGCGCCGGAACACCGTGCGCGCGCAACACGCCACGCAGACGTTCGGCCCGTTCGGCCCGCATCCGTGCCAGATCGATACCCTGGTGAACGTCGTTGGTCGTCGGTCCGAAGTGTAGCTTTGCGGAATAGTCGATTGGTGCCGTCACTTCTTTGTGGTCCCTTCGTCAGATCCCCCGTGCCTGGTCCGCCTTCGGTGTCCTCAGCCAGTGCTCGCTTCTTCAAGCGCTCGGTCGATACTGCGGTGCTGGTGCTGGAGTGCTGGTTCGTTTCGGCCGAAGACCAGTTTCGACTGGCCACCCGACGCCAGATTGCGATGGACCTCCTCGGCCATTGGGATGTCCTCTTCCGTCAGGATCCACTGCGTGTTGACGAATCGCTTGCCGTGCATCTCCTCGTCGCCCCATTCGGGATAGCGGAAATACAGGTGGTACATGATGTTCGAGTCAACCGTTGCTCCCGGCATAATCTGCGAGTACTCGACATGATCCTGCATGACCGAGAGGATCACATTCGGGAACAACATGTAGATCACCTGCACGTGGCGCATCAGCGGCCATTCCGCTTCCGGTAGTTCAGCGAGCTGCTCGATCTTGCGGCCAAGAAAGCCGCTAACCGAGTTGGGGCCGTAGGCGTCAAAAGTCGCCTGGTTGGAGTTGTTGTATCGCGCCACGGTCGTCTTGTGCAGTGACGCGAAGTGGTACGGCTCCAAATATCCATCGACGGCGAGCTTCCAGTTCGACGCGGTAAGCACGGGCTCGTGGATCCGTGGCTCCGCAAGACCGGTCTCGAACCCCCATTCCCTGAACTGCGGGGCCAGACCGGCAAGAACCGCATCCAGATCGATCGGCTCAGGGTCGACCTGCAGCGGTGTGGCCCGCACATAGACCAATCCGTAGCGTTCTGCCACAGCCACCTCCGTCAGACCGAAACAGGACGTGTCGAGCGGGCCGAAGTTATCCCCACCACGAACCTTGCGCAGACCGCCGTCCAGGCCATATGCCCAACCGTGGTACTTGCACACGAATGTCCGCGCCGACCCGTTGCCGTAGGCCACCGAGGCGCCGCGGTGGCGGCAGATGTTCAGGAAGGCCCGCAACGAACCATCCTCCTGCCGGACGATGACAATCGGCGCCTTCGGGATGTCCAGGGTCTTGTACGAACCAGGCAGGGGGATCTCTACGCTCAGGGCTGCGAAGATCGGAGTACGGCGGAAAAGGACCTCGATTTCCTCGTCCTGCCGCTCCTCGGCCAGATAGACCGAGGAGGCACGTTCCATGACCCCATCCGCCTGCTCGTTGCTGTGCGTGGCGACGAGCTCGAGGCCGCGGCGAGTGATGTCGAGTGCCTTCGAGTGACGTTGCCGAGGTCCATACCGAAGCTCGGTAGTTGCGGTGGCTCCGCTAGCCGACGTTTCTGACATGGCGACAGTCTCTCCTTCACCGCAATACCCGACATCTCACTTACACTGTCAGTTTAGAATTGCAGACGGTTCACCGAGTGTCAACCATGGTCCACCTGGTCGCCAGGAGCGCTCCCGGCGCCGACCGCCGGCACACGGAGCCCGTGTATACCAAGGCGTTTGCCTCTCCGACGGAGTGCCGGGTTCGCCGTATTCCCGCCATGGCGGGAATACGGCGAACCCTGGGTGGTACCGCCACGCGACGGTTTATTCTGACAGTACAATCACCTTACGATCGACACTCTCCCGAGCGCCTCCGAGAGGACTACCGATGCCAACCACCTTGATCGTCGGCGGATCCGTGGCGGGCACCCGGGTCGCTCTCGACCTGCGCCAGCTCGGCTATGCCGGTGACATCGTCCTGGTCGACGAACAAGCCGTTGCGCCCTACGATCGCCCACCGCTGTCCAAAGACCTGCTGACATCCGCGAACGAGCTGCCACAGCCATTGCTTCCGGCTGACCGGGCGCGCGAGAAGGCGATCGAACTGCGCCTCGGCGCAGCCGCCGTCGAGCTCGACCTCGCCCGGCCCGAGATATGCCTCGAGGACGGTACGAGACTCGGCTTCGATGCTCTCGTGATCGCCACCGGTGCACGCACTCGCCCGATGCCATGGCCGTCGCACGAGCGTATCGTCGAATTGCGGACTCTCGCAGATGGCAGGAGGCTGCGCCGGGCACTGCGGACGAGCCGCACGGTGGCTGTGGTGGGCGCGGGCTTCATCGGTGCCGAGGTGGCGTCGGCCGCACGCACGCTCGGTCTGGACGTCGTCGTCATCGACCCGGCACCGGTGCCGATGGGCCGGCTTTTCGGGGACGAGATGGGACAACGGTTCACCCGGCTGCACGCTATGAACGGCGTCACCACACGATTCGGCCGCGGCATCACCGGGATCGAGGACCGAGCTGACTGCGCGGTCGTGCACCTGGACGACACCAGCACGCTGAACGTCGATCTGGTCGTGGTCGGCATCGGCGTCGTGCCAAACGACGAGTGGCTGAGCTCCTCAGGACTCGCCGTCGAAAACGGTGTCGTGTGCGACAGCCGGTGCCGGGCCCGAGGCCACACCAACATCTACGCGGCCGGCGACGTCGCACGGTGGTTCCATCGCCGTCACAACGAAACCGTCCGGGTCGAACACTGGACCAACGCAGTCGAGCAGGCCCAGTTCGTGGCGAAGGCGATCGCGCAGCCGTGGTCGGTAGCCGAGTTCGCGCCCGTCGAATACGTCTGGAGCAACCAGTACGAGTGGAAGATCCAAGTCGCGGGACGCCCAGACCGAGGTGCCAGCGAGTGCGTCATCGAGGACTCCGGACACAAACGATTCTGCGCGGCCTACACCCGACCGTCGGGCACGCTCGTGGGCGTGCTCGCGGTGAACTGGCCGAAGGTCGCGCTGCTGGCGCGACGCGCCGTGGCGGACGCCGAGCCGATGGCAGATTTTTTGGCACGGGTCGGCGCGCTGCGCAAGTGACCGGAGCAGAATCGCACAGCCCGGTCGCGCGGGCATTACCGGGCGGGCACCGCGATACTTGACAGTCTCCTACCCTGTTGGTATCACAGTTGCACTGTCAGTGTAACTGTTAAGGCCAGGCCGACAACCGTCGAAGTGGACGGCTCGGCCGATACGAGCCCGGCTCGGTGGATGCTGCCTTGTTGCCGCCGCATTCGGGGTGCGGCTTGACCGTTCGGAGGCACAGTCGGTTGGTTCGCGAGATGAGTTCGAGTGACGTCAGCCCTCGTGCGGACAGCGTCAGTCCGTGGAGCTTCGACGCGAGTACCGATCGCGGCGAATCATATGCCGCGCTCGTGAAGACCCTCCGGCAGCTGCAGGATGTGATCGCCTGTTGTGAGCCTTCGGCTTCTCGTGCACACAGTGCCCGCGAACATCTGGCTCAGGCAGTGGCATCACTGCAGGAGTTCAGGACACAACCGGGAACCCAGCAGGTTCGCGGCGACATCTCCGGCCGCGAAGACCCCCTGATCGTTCCGGTAGAGATAACGCAGCGGGACCAGGACTCGGCGGAGGGGAACGTGCAGTTTTCGGCTTTCCACCACGGCGGCGGCGGCGGCGTCCACGGCGGCTCGATCGCTTTTGTCTTCGACGACCTTCTCGGCCGCCTCGCGAACGTCCGTAAGCCGACGCGAACAGCGTATCTCCACGTCAACTACCGTTCTGTGTGCCCGGTTCAGACGAATGTCGTCGTCCGTGGCCAGATCACATCGCACGAACGCCGCAAGATATTCGTGTCCGGCACTCTGGTGCTGGGTGACACGCTGATCGCGGACTGCGAGGGTTTGTGGGTCGTGCTTCCGGACACCCATGACGCAAAAACGCGAGCCCCCCAACTATCATGAGGTACCGTACGGGCGAGAGAACCCGTGGGCGTCCGAGTATCGCGGGCACCGGATCGCGGGCCGCGCTGGTCGGCGCCTGGCTCGGCTTCTTCGTCGACATGTTCGACGTCTACCTGCCGATTATCGCGCTCGTGCCGGCAGCCGCTTACTTCGACGCCAGCGACGTGTCGCCTGCCACCGCGGCGATCACCAGCAGCCTCGTCTTCGTCGCCGCGTTCCTGGGCCGACCGGTCGGTGCCTTCGTGTTCGGGCACTGGGCCGACAAGGTCGGGCGGCGTAAGGTAGCCCTCATTTCCATCGTCGGATTCGGCACCACGACCCTGGCGATCGCCGCGCTCCCGGGGTACCGGACCTGGGGCGTCGCCGCGCTCTCCCTCCTCATCGTGCTCCGATTCGTCGACGGGGTCTTCCTTGGCGGCGAGTACACGGGAGCCAGCGTGCTCGCGCTCGAGGCGAGTCCGCCTCGCCGACGCGGGCTCCACGGAGCCTCCATCATGAGCGGATACCCGCTCGCGTACTGCTTCGCCGCGTTGGTGACATTCGTAGTCCTGCATTTCGCGCCCGCAGCCGGGATCGACTCCCCCTATGTTCAGTGGGGCTGGCGAATACCGTTCGTCATCGGATGCCTGCTCGCGTTCGCCGTAGCGGTGTGGTACGCACGGCACGTCACGGAATCGGAGACCTGGATTCGTGCCCCCAAGAGCTCATCGCCCATGCGGGACCTGCTCCGGGGACCGAACTTGCACAGCTTCCTTCAGGTCTTCGTCCTGATGACCGGCAGCTGGCTGGCTGCCAACATCCTCGCCGCCGTCGTGCCGAAGACACTCGCGGGACCGGCCCACCTGGGCCCCACCGCAGTCACCGTCGTCCAGATCGTCGCCTATGCCATTCTCGCCCTCATCTACCCAGCCGCAGGGGCACTCAGCCAGCGGATCGGACGCCGCAACTTCTTCTTCGCCACCGCGACGACGACCGCGCTACCGGCGACGGTGCTCGTCTGGCTCCTCACCAGCGGCAGAATCACCGGCCTTCTCGCGGCCATCGGCATCATGACAGCCGTCAACATCCTGGCCTTCTCCACCGCAGCAGTGACCACAACCTACCTGAATGAACGGTTCCCGATCGGGATCCGCTCCTCCGGGTTCGGCATGGGATTCAGCGCGGCCATCGTCCTGCCGTCATTTTACGCTTTCTACCAGACAGTCTTGGCAACGATGATGCCCGCCCAGTACACGCCGCTCGTGCTGCTGTTCCTGGCGGGCCTGCTGATCGGCGTTGGTGCCCTCCTCGGCCCCGAAACACGAGACACCGAGATTGCGGCGACGACGCCCCACCACGAACCCGACCTCGGCGAGACAGACAGGACCTGAACGCATCGAACAGCACACCGTTCACCGGCAAGCCTCCGAGTTCGGCAGAACACGAGGACGCCCCATTCGGGGGTTCGTCCCGTTGGAGGTGATTCTATGCGACGGCACCGACAGTTTTTGGTGGTGCCGTATCGGGCGTGGCGGGTGGTTCGCTCGCCGTATCGGCGCCTTGTTGCGGGCGCCGCGGTAAGGAAAGGGATTCGAGGATCGAGCGGCGTAGGTAGCGAAGTACTCGGAGCCCGGCCCAGACACAAAAGTGCTCGCTGTGACCCTTGACACGCGCTAGCCCGGTCTGTAACAGTGCACTGTCAGTTCAAATTCATTAGATCGCCTCCAAGTCTAAGCTTGAATTTTAACCTTTGGTGGCTGTTTTTGTGGTCTTGCCGGGGTTGTGGAGCGGGGTTTGGTGGGTGTTTCGTGATCCTGGTGGGCGTCCGGGATCGGGGCAGCAGAATTTTGGTGGGGGAGTGTCAGCTGGTTGGCTCTGGCTCATTTTTCGTTATTGGTTCTATGCGAGGAGGGCTCGTTTTCTGGGGAAGTCGAGGTTGGCTCGGCCGTACATTTGTCTTTTGGTGTGTCCTGAACGTGGAGGAGGTTCGGTAGGTCGAGTCTTTGAAGCGATGCTGCACGGGAGATGAAGGTTTTGGCCCTTCGGAGTCGCCCGGCGGTGGGAGGCTCCAAACCGCCTCATGTTGCGTTGGCTGAAGACCGTCGTGGTGAGCGATGGGGAAAAGGCGCCTGTGAGGTGTCAGGTGGGGACCGGGAAGACGAACGCGAGTGAATCGTTGCTGACGTGTCGAAACAGATACAGACGACTGAATCGCCCCGGCGTGTTCGGAGAGTTATTGGTTTGAGAGCCCGGCGGGTTGCTGGGCTCGGTGTTGATCGTAGTAGGCGGTTTCGAGTTGTGCGGGTGGGATGTCGCCGCAGTACCGGTAGAGACGCCTGTGGTTGTACCAGTCGACCCATTCGGCTGTGGCCAGTTCGACTTGTTCGACGGTGCGCCACGGCTTACGCGGTTTGATCAGTTCGGTCTTGTAGAGACCGTTGATCGTCTCGGCGAGGGCGTTTGTCGTAGCTGTCGCCGATGCTGCCGATCGAGGCGTCGATGCCGGCTGCGGCGAGCCGTTCGGTGAAGGCCAGCGATGTGTATTGGCTGCCCGCGTCGTGATGATGAATCAGACCGCTCAGATCGGTTGTGCCGTAACGGTTTCGGGTCCAGATCGCGTGCTCGACCGCATCCAGCACGAGGCTGGTGGTCATACTCGTCGAACTGCGCCACCCGAGGATGCGGCGGGCGTAGGCGTCGATGACGAACGCGACATACACCCACCCGGACCACGTAGACACGTAGACATTCCACGCGGGTCGGTCGTCAAGCAGCAGCGGTTTCGGGGGTCGATGTCGGTGGTGGCCAGGCGGCGGTGTCGTCCCAGGGTTGGTCGTGGGCCATGCACCACCACAGGCGTCCGAGGAGCTTGTTGGCGAGGTTGCGGAGTGCGGCATTGTGGTGATCGCCGGCCGCGCGGCGTCGGTCGTAGTGGGCGCGGGCGCCGGGTGATTTGGTGAGCATGGAGAAGGCCCACCAGTGGCAGGCGTCGCCGAGGCGCTTGTTGCGAACTTTGCGTGCTTTGACGTAGTGCGAGCGTCCGGAGGCACGTGTGACCGGGGCGGTTCCGGCGAATGCACGTAGTCCGGCGGCGCTGGTGAAGCGATGTGGATCGTCGCCGATCTCTGCCAGGATCCTGGCTGCCAGCACGGGGCCCAGTCCGGGCGCGGAGCGTAGTGTCGCGGCCATCGGATGGGCGGTGAACTCTTCGGCCAGCTGGGTTTCGAGTGTGTCGACCGCCGTGCGCATCGCCTCAACGATTGCGATGAGCTGTTGCACGGTCGTGCCCAGGGCTGTCTCGACCCGCGTAGGCTGGCGCAGTGCCGGGGCCTTCAGCCCGGTGAGGATCTTCTCGACCAGACTGGAGTCGTTGCGACGCCCGCAGCGATGCAGGATCGCGACGACACGTCGACCGGTCAACTTGGCTGCGGCGTGTGGTGTTGGGGCGGCAGTCAGGATCGCGGTTGCGGCGTGGTGCTTGAGGTTGGCAAACGTGGTGACCGCGTTCGGGTAGAACTCCAGCAGCACCGACCGCAGTCGGCTCGTGGTCTGGTTCAACGCCCAGATCGCCTCTTGATGCTGACGTGCGAGAGCCTTGATGGCCAGCGCATGTTCGCTGATCGTTGCCAGCGGTCGATGCATGTGTTGGTCGGTGCGCAAAATGTTCGCCAGGACCGCGGCGTCGCCGGCGTCGGACTTGCCGCCGGCCTGTCCGTGGCGTTCCCGGTAACGCGCGACCGCACGAGGGTTGATCGGGTAGACCGTGAACCCGGCACCCGTCAGCGCGACCACCATGACGCTCTTCTCGGTCTCGATCCCGATCGGCGTGCTCTCGGGGGTTCCTCCTTGTTCGGCGATCAGACTCAGCAGACCGGAAAAGCCTTCCACACCGGTACTAATCCGTTGGCGCGCAACGACTTTCCCACCGTCGTCGACGAGTGCCACATCGTGATGCGATTCGGCCCAATCGATCCCACACGTAATACTCAACGCTGACCTCGATTCCCGTTGTCGTGGTTGTTCGGCGAGCTCGAGGCAGGTACGGCGACCTAATGGACAGCGCTCGATGGCGCGGCATCTCACAAGCCGATCACCGGCCCCGGGATGGCCGACAAGGTCACCGTCTACGTTCAGACCTCTGACAGCGTCACGTGCATCAACAGCAGTGATCACCTGCAGCCAGCTCACGCCACACTCTGCACCGGATCGGTCAAATCTCAGGGACCCCTGCCGACCATCCGTCTACCGTGTCGAGACAACGCCCGACTCCCCCATTAGGTGAAGTCCGCTACCCACAACAGGTTCGGCGCCCGCGGGTTGAACCGGCGATCCACCAGATCCGCCGCCCGCGGCGCGGACGGATCGGCCACGGTGGTGCGCTTGACCTTCCCACGAACAGCACCAGCCAGGCCGAGTTCCCGCATGAGCCGTTCCACGGTGCAGCGTGCTACCCGGACACCCTCCCGGTTCAACGTCAGCCACACCTTCCTAGCCCCGTAAACACCGAAATTCTCCTGGTACACACGGGAAACCTCGGTCTTGAGTTCGTCGTCTCGGACCTGCTGCCGCAACCGCCTACGGCCACGATGCTCGTAGTAGGTTGATGGGGCGATCCCGCAACCGTGCTCCGAAAGCACCGCGCAAATCGACTCGACACCCCACACCAACCCACCATGGTCACGATATCCTTGATGCTGCTGGATAAACCGCACGATCAGCGCTGTGGCCGGTCGAGCTCGGCGATACTCCTATGTCAAGCCGCTGCCGGCAGCGACGGTTCGTCAGCCTGATCGGCGACCCGAGCACGGACTCGTTCGTCGGTGCGCAGTGCCGTGAACGCGACGTCGGACAAGCGCCGACGAAGCAGGCGAATGGCTTCGGTGCGGCCCTTCCCAGCGGCTTCGAGCTTGTCCAGGTATGCCCTGCCTGGCCCGTAGCCGCGGGACTGGGTCACCGCGACCATGTGCAGCGCGGTGTTGATGGTGCGGTTGCCGCCACGGTTGAGTCGCACCTTGCCTTTGCTGCTGCCGGACCAGACCGGGATCGGGGCTGTTCCGGTGAACCGCGCATAGGCGTCATTGTTCCGGAAGCGGTGTGCGCCGGCGGTCTCGCCAACGATCATCGCTGCGCCGAGGATGCCGCAGCCAGGAACCGCGAGCAGCGAGGGTGCAAGCTCCCGCACCAACGGACGCAGCTCGGCCTCCAGGCCGTTGATCCTCTCGGTCAGTCGGCGCGCCTCCGCGACGAGCTCGCGGGCCAAGCGCGCGACCATGCCATCGAACTCCTCGAGCTTCACGGCCAACTCGTCCATCACACGGTAGCGACGCAGCCCCCGGCTAGGGATGTGCAGCGAGGGGGCCAACTCGTGCAGGTGCCAGCGCAGCCGGTTATGCACGCGAGTGCGCTGAGCGACAAGGTCGCGGCGGTAGCCGACGATTAGCTTGACCTCGCGGGTCGGTCCATCAAGCTCGGCGACCGGCAGGTCAGGCTGACGCAACGCCGCCAAAGCCACAGCCTCGGCGTCGATGGGGTCCGACTTGCCCGGCTGGCGTGCACCCCGTCGAGCACCAGCCATCAACCGGGNCGGAACGCGGACGACTCGGTAGCCGGCGGTGAGCAGATCGCGTTCGAGACGGCGAGTTAGATGACGGCAGTCCTCGAGCGCGAACGCGACCTCGTCCCACTGAGCAGCCCACTGCACCAACGCGAGATGGCCATCGCTGGTCGCAGCAACGGTCTTCTCACCGACCCGCCGGCCGACGTCGTCCAACGCGACGACCGTGTGGGT
>NZ_KB905426.1 GCF_000379465.1 Sciscionella marina DSM 45152 | reverse complement strand
CCGGCCAGTACCAGCGCGGCCTGCGAGGCGAACAAGCCGCCCAGCATCTGCGAGTCGAGATCGAACCTCTTGCGAACACTGGAGTAAAGGTTCAACGCGCCCAGGGAGTCATCACGAGTGAACAGCTGGAACGACAGCATGCTGAGAATCCCTCGGGCAGCAGCCTCCGGGGCAAACCGCGGCCACCGGTCGGCCTCGGCGACCAGATCGTCGACCACCACCGTGTGCTGGTCCCACAACGCGGTCACACACGGACCTTCCCGGTAGGTGGACTGCAATCGATCCACCTCCGAGACGGTACTGCTCGACGGCGTGTACGAGGTGATCACTCCGTCGCCGCGCAGCAACGACACGCCGGCATGTTCGGCGCCAGGGACTGTGGCCACTGCCGACGACACGATCAGCCGCAGCATCTCTTCCTCAGACCCCGGCTGCGCGGCAAGGTCATGGGCCGCCTGCGTCAACGCCGAAACCAGCTCGCGGCCGGCTTCGGCTGACACCGGCCCATCGGCGGTCGACTCCGTCATTCGCGTTCCGTTCTCCGTGTTGTTGTTGCTTCTGCCGTTCTCGTCGCCTCGTCAGGACAGATGCCTGTGCTCGCATAGTCGGCCAGCCCCTCACACACCAACACCGGCGTCTCCACCTGACCCGCGGAATGGCCAGCCAGTATTGCCTTCACGAACAGCACCACAGTCTCGGGAACAGGCAACACGTCGTCGTCACCGAAGTAGGCGACCACATGCACCTTCGCGCCCCAACCGGATTCCACCCCCAGCGCCCACCCACCTTCGTCGTCCCAGCACCAGGCAATATTGCGATCCGGAGTATTGGGTAGGCGTCCCTGCAACGCCACGTAGACTGCCGAGGCCGCCCCCACTGCGCCCGCTGTTTAACCAGCTCGACCTCCGCGAATGAAACCTCCGGTTCGACCGACCGCACGCGCACCGATGACACGGGCACGGAGTCAGACAGGAGTGGGCTGCCGCGCAGCTGACCACCGAATTGGTGTTGCGTTACGGACAGTCATTGCTCCTGCCTTCCGTTTCGGAGGAGGCAAGGGCAAGATTACCGGCAGGCACGTGGCGTGAACCAGACGGGCATCCGGCGCAAGCGGGTGACATGCTCCAGCTCCAGATTTGAACCGGCCGTCATTGACCATATCCTGCGTACCCGGAAGTGGCCAGAGCCAGGAACTATCCGACACTTACTCACTAAGGACGACAGGTGCTCCGCAGTAGCCCCGCTCGTGGGGAATCCAGCATGTGGTCGCCAGCACGAGCGGTCCTTCCGTACTGTAATCGTTTCTGGATACAGCCGTCGGTGTTCCGACTGACCCCGCTCCGCCCCAGGTGAGGCCCTGGTAAGAAGAACAGTCACACCCGTTCAGGGGTTTACCCTGAGGACGAACGCGGCAGCACGGTCAGTGGCTCTTGGTTGAGACAGCAGCTACGTCGAAGAGCGCGTCCTCCACAGCGAAGAATGAATGTGACTGCCCTTCGAGCGCCTCTGAGCGGCCATTCTCCGCAACGACACGCGATGCGGTCTCGTAGTACGGAGGCACGATGATGATTGCGAAGACGATCCACCCAACACCCTGCCGGTCGTGAGGTTCAGCGGCGAGGTGGAAATGCGCACCGAGCCCGAACTCATCTCGCGAATCGAGATGGGCCAACGGGAAGCCTCCCGCGCGCTCCTGCCTGATCTGTGCGATGTTTAAACACCGACACCCTCATCGCCTACAACATCACCCCGCGCCCGATCACGTTGCCAACAGGGCGGTGACCACCTTGAACAGCCGACGCGGCGACGTCAGCGGACGCCAAGCTGGTAGGTAATCAGGCTGGCGCACCTGCCTTGCGACTGGCATTCAATGGATGGGCGGATCACCTACGCAAGCTATTGGTCGTCCGGCACGTGCCTCATTGCGATGGCCATATGCCGTCCTCAAGCTCGGCCAAGATCGCCTTGATGGGACCGCTCTAACCGTAGTATCTATTATCGGCCAGATCATCGAGCACGAATAATTGTACTGACAGGTGCTTCCCTCACGGAGACGCATCATTTGAAGAATTAACGATCTACTTACACGAAAATCTATCTGTTCGTCAACCGCCCGAAAGATAATTTACTCAAAATCAGGAAGGCGGTTCGACTAATACTATAATGGCAGACGGGTCCACATGAAATAATATTCCTCGTACGGCTCCGAACATTGGACGGCACCTACGACTGCAAGGCCAGCATCTTCTGCCATAGATTGAAATATCATTGGATCTGCAAAACGATACTTTTCCTGAAGGACGACACTACCACCGGGACGGAGGTGACCCTGAACTTGATTATAGAATCTTCGATGTATAGCCCAATCGGTATCCAAGTAGATAACTGGAGGCTTTCTGCGCTGAAAGTCCGTAGAGCCAGGAGTGCGGGTGTTGACATGTGGCGGGTTCCCCACGATTATATCCCAGCGTGCTTCTGCGGGAACATCATCGAAGCAATCGCTCCTGTGTGCGCTCGCCCTGCAGGCCAATCCATTACCCTGAATCGTTTTCGAACAGACATCTACAGCTTCTCGATTAATATCTATTAATGTGAGCGTTTTACACAGTCGGCGACCGAGTAACGAGAAGCCGATAAATCCTGGTCCGCAGCACCATTCCAGGAGAGAGTCAGTTTTGCCGACAAAGTCCTCTTTAAAGAATCGAATGTAAGCTTTACCGAAGTCGCTGCCGCCGCCGTCGAGATGGTCGGCAGTGGTAACGGATACACCGTCGCAGTCCATTTGGAAACGAGGTCGGTAGTGTGTCATCTAGGCCCCCATCGCTGTTTTGCTTCCGCCCGGCTATCACTGGTCGCTAGGTCGCCTTCATTTACCTGCGAAGATCGCATCGAGATCGACAAAACGTTCTGGTTCGAGCAAGCCAGCCTTCGCTGGTATGTCGACGCGCGGCGGGTGTAGATGGTCGTGAAAGTACACCGGGCGCATGGTCTTTGGCGTCGCCATCTCCAGAATAGGGTTTGAAATTAAAAAATGTCTGATCTCTGGTGTGTCGTTACGTATATAGAGGTAGAGGCGCTTGCTGTGAAAGTGATTCGGAGGCAGTTTAACGTTTGGCCCAAGCTTGCGCTTCCATTGGTATATTCCTTTGGCCACGAATGCCTCAGTCCCAAAAAGGTCAACTTGGTCTATACTATTTTGACAAGCCCAGTCGATCAGCAGATGATATACTGCCTTAAATGCGCCTGAGTTATAATGATCTAGGTTACCATCTAGCACCCCCAGTAATCGTGTGGTAAGCGTGTATCCCGTATCGTGACAGAGTACACCAGCTATTGCGGAGCCATTCTGCAAAAGGAGAAATAGCCTTCCGTGTGGCATAATTGCGCGACTCGCGACGTCAAATGATTCTGTTCTGATATTGTCATGATGACGCATGGACATCGTAGGCTGATGCATACGTTCATAGAAGTACCTAAGCGTAGCCTTCGATGTATCTTCGACGAGCGTCCAGTCATGATAGCGTTGATTACGAGAGAAGGCCCATCGTTCCCGCTTAGATATGCGCGATCGAGCGTTCGACAAGCCATCAGAAGTATCTAACACTAAATGTATTCTGAAGGGTGCTATAAACGATCGAATCCGTGGTAGGCTAGCAATTCTATCTCGTTCTCCACCAATGATAACCATATCCGCGTCGGGAAAAAGTCCAGCACGCAGTGAGGACCATGTTGTGCGAACTCGATGCACAAACGATCCGCCCCCTCCCATGGCATCGCGCCGCTGCTCCATTAGCTGCAGGACGTTAAGGTGTCCTACGCGTAAACCAGCGTATGCAAGTTTCGGCCCTTCATGTTTTGGTCGGGATATGATGCAAGGAGCCGCCGGTGTGAGACGGTCTAATTGATGACGCATGGCGCATAGCGTTCGTAATGAGGTGTTGTTCCACGTATAGCGCGCTTGGTCTCGGGTTCTGGCCAGTATTGCATGCGTATTAGGCTCGCTGGTGTCAATGTCGGTATCCATCGCCATCACCTCGTGTTCGGCCATTAGCATTCGTCAGTGGGTTCAGATTCCGTCGTCCGCCCGGACTTCGGGAGAATGCGGTATGTCTCCCTAAGCAGCAGCAGCTGCTGTGCCATCTTTGCCCAGTCGTGGACTGGCACGCGTGCTCGATCGGTGAGCATCCCATGCTGATGCATCTCGCTTAGCGTGTCGCCGTGAAACACGATCTGACGGTCCTTCACTTCTACTCCCTCGCAGCGAGCGTGCTGTCGATGCTGCAGATCAATCGCGCGCAATCCGTGACTCGATGGAACCTCGGGTTGACAGCCGTCCAGATCGATCAGAACGGGGTACCCGCCGTGTAGGCCGAGCGGGCCCGGAAGATTTTCGTGCAGACGTTCACCAGTCAGCAGGCGGGCGATGAATGTGCCGCTTGCGGTGGCACCGAGGCCGTTAAGCCGCGAACGCGGCCACTGTCGAACCTGGTTCAGAGTGGCCGTGATTGATGGCATCAGTCGGTCACCGAGCCAGACGAGCGCGTCAGCGGTTCCGACTGGTGGGTTCTTGAGATGGCGGTGGTGAGCGGCCATGGCGAGCTTGTTGGCGCCTAGCGTAGGGTAGATTCGCGCCAGTGCCGCAGCGAGCGTTCCGACGTTGCCAAGACCGCACGCGATCGGTAGATCCAGGGCACGGAGCAGCGGATTCACGAGGTCTGGGTAGCAAGCGTTCAGATGCATGCATTGTCGGCCAGCAGTGCGTTTTATCGCCTCTGCCGCGCGCACCGCGACAACGGATTGGAGCGGTGCGGTGAACCCAAAACCGGCGGTATGTAGCAGGCTCGTCCAACGGTTCGTCGTATAGTTCACCTCGTAGGGCGAGTGCAGTGATGTGCACGTGACAACCAAACATGGTTGGTGTTTGTTCATGATTGGGCAGAGATCACAGTCGATGCCGAAATCGACGACTGTTCCGTCGATGTGAGCAGGACTGTCGTCGACTGCTGTGGTGATGTTCCGGACCGCGTAGGCGACTCGCGCAGTGGTCCGGCCTACGATCAGGATCTTGGTGGGACGTTCGGCGCACCGATAGAGCGCCTGTCCGAGCGTCGTAGCGAACGCACCCGTTCCCAAGATCACCACCGTGGGCACAAAGTGCATGCTAGCCCTTGTCCGCTGAGATTTGAATTCGCCGGAGATGCCGACTGCGGTCGCGGAAGGCGTTGCGGGCGTGGAGCATACGCCAGTTGTCCCAGACCAGCATGTCGTTTTGTTCGTAGTCCACGGCTACATGCTCGCGTTCGAAGCGTTGGTGCCACCGGCTCTGAAGATCAGTAGCGGGGTCGTTGTCGTCGCGGATGAGGTTGTTGCAAGAGAAGCGGATGATCGTGACGTTGTCATGCGACGCGAGTATGGGATGGCGAGTATGTAGATCTAGACCGAGACGGCGTACTCCGTCAGTCGTTTTCCAGTCGTATTCGGTCTTATCTAGGTGTTCGCGTTGCTCGTCGGACAGGTCGGATACCCAGGGCTGCGTGTCCGCGAGCGTGGTCTCTCCGCCCCCTCCGGTCACGGGAGAAACACACCACAGGGCGATATAGCGCGGCGGCAACATCTTGAAATCGTAGCCTTCCGTGTGCGGTGTCAATGGCTTAGTGTTCCCCGCGTGGTAGACGTCATCCATCCCAGGTTCAGGGCGGACGTCGCCTACGACGGCACCGTTGTAATTCGGAACGAAGTTGCCGATACGGCGGCAGAAGCCGACCTGACCGAAGGTGTCAGGGACGTTCACCATTAGTACGTATCCGTGCTCCTCCATCATCTCCCGGAAGGTCGATTCGAGGCGTTCTTGAGATATCGTTTCACCATTGAAGTCAGTCTGGGAAAGGATGCTAATCGGCGAATGGCTCATAAGGCAGCTCCATCGTGTTGAAGTTTTGGCAGTTTTACATACGGTTATTCCAAGTAATCTCGTGGTTAGCGAGATGAACACGCTGATGCGGTGATCATTTGGTCGATAAGTTGTTCTGGATCTGACACGCTGATCGCGTGTTCACGGGATAGCGCTTTGTACTCATGGACTCCATAAGTTCCGGATGCATGGACGACTACTTCCGTACCCGCCTGTAACAGCTTACGGTCGATTCCATTAAGCACACCGACCATAGCCATTACCAGTGACCATTCCCGTACGTCTCGCGGGTCAGCTGGAATGTCGATGCCTGTCGGGCGAAGAAGTTCTCGAACGGCGCCATACCGTTCGACGCATTCGTGGAGCGACACGACAATCCCGCCACCGCCTTGTGTGCGGATGATCGACTTCATGGCCGCCGCGGTAACCGGGGCGTGAGTGTAGAAAGTCGAATCGAGGTTCTCGTCCACAGCGTGTGTTGTGAATGGGAAGTGGAGGTCTGCACACTGAACGTGTAACCCCGTTGTCGGGTCCGCGGTGTAGGTCGGCAAGCCAGCCCGATCAAAGCTGTCTGTATACAGATCGAGCACCATGTCCGGTGCTGCGAGGTGCTGCACGAGGAAGTACTGTGACCGTGCGATGCCACCTCGCCAGCGTTGGCCGTAATCGTGTCCCAGTAGTCCAAAGGCGCTGGACACGGAATGGGCGTGCACTCGCGCACCCTCGGGGCTTGGCAGCATGTCGCGCTCCATGAACCCCCGTATCGCGTCGGCCACCTTATAGTTGTCCAGCGCGAGCGTGAACCAAACGTTGACGCCACAGCGTGAGGACACCTGTTCGGCCTCGCTAACGGCAACCGCTCGGACTATGTCCTTGACGTTCTGTGCCGAGCCAGCCGGCAATGTCAGCACCGGGTTCGCCCTGCGCAAGCTCGGGTCGTGGTTTAATGGCGAGTCCCATACCTTGTGCACCGATATCTCGGGAACTAAGCAGACGATTTGTATCTCTGAGGGGCTAACCAAACCAAGGTCGACTGCCCGCCATACAGCGTCCCGTAAGGCGGTCGCCTTGTTTGCCGATGACGGGGTCACAATCATGACACGCTCTCGTGTGCGACGAACGAACTCGACTGCGCGAGCGACCATCAGCAAGGACGCAAACGTCTTCGTCGTTCGTGTGGCTGGATTTGAGCGCAGGTCTAACACAGACAGACGGCAATGGTTGTATGTCGCTAGCGGAGACCACGTCAAGGTCGATGGGCGGAAGAACTCCGTGAGTCTTTGATCGAGGGGTGGCAACGACCATCCCGGTGTGAATTCCCCACCACCGTTCTGCGGAGATTGGGAAAGAAGGAGGGCAGTGAGCTCCTCATAGTATTGAGTCAGTGCTTCAGGCAGCTCCACTCGTCCTCCGAGATCAGCTCCTGATCCAGACGCGGTCGTCGGCATACTCATCGTTCACGACCAACAGTCGTCACGTCACCGCGCGCCAGTCCGGAGTGATCTAGCGTTTCCGCTGGATCAGAACCCACCCAGGCCGCGGAATTGTTTGTGTCGACGAAGACGATGCGGGGGCGGTGCGTTTTGGCCGCCTCATGGTCGATAGCGGTGTAAGCGATGATGATGACCAAGTCGCCGGGACTAATGCACCGTGCAGCAGCGCCATTGATGCCAACCACACCAGAACCCCGAACCCCCTCGATGACATACGTCGACAGCCTGCTCCCGTTATTGACGTCGACTACGTCGACCTTCTGGCTGGGGAGTATCTCAGCCGCTTCAATCAAATCAATATCAAGCGTCAACGAGCCCACGTAATGAAGATCCGCTTGCGTCACCCTGGCGCGATGAATTTTGCTTTGCAGCATGTCAATATACACGTGTTCCACTCTCCAAAGATCAATACCAGAAGCAAGCTCAGGCCCAAAAATCCCCAAACCACCCATGGCCCCCACTGCGCTAACCAGCTGCGCTCTTGGCAGTGTAAGCCTCGTCGCATTCCGTCGTCGAGAACCCAATATGGGTAGTTTGAGATCGGGGTTTGCGGGTAGCGCGCGACTCTCGCGGGCTGTACATGGCCGCCATGAGGATCTTGAGGGGCGTGTCGACCCAGGGCTTAAGGGGCTCGACTGTCCTACGGGAAACCCCGCCTCGGTGAACCCGCGCGGTACGCCTGTTCGGGCTGCTGCGCCCGATCCACCGACGACTGCCGCTCCTATTGGGTCCACTTTCTCTACTCCATTCGAGTGTTCACGATTGTGTTGGAGAGGAACGGCGCCTAGTGTGTGGCCATAGTGCGGTTCAAACAGTAGCCGCGACTCCTCCCTTCCCCGGACGCGCTCGGAATATTTCCTCCTGCCTAACCAGCGCTCGCGTTCCTGCCCCGCGTGGTAGGGAAGACCATACGCAAGCCGCGGACTCCATGCGGCGATTCGTCGACACGCGCTTATAGATGCCTGTTGTGCAGGTAGCGCAATGCCACATCGTCTCGTCACGGGGCATCTGCCACAGTGCGGCGCCCGCGGGCTGTAGCCGCAATAGGGAAGACGGCAGGAGGATCCTCGATGAGAACACTGGCAGATAGGTCATACGTAGCGGCGCAACTGCGCGACCAACTACGGGGTTTAGAATTCGACTTCGCGTCATTGCCAGCAGAGCCCTTTTATATCAGCGCGCGTACTGTACAGGCGCTTACTGTCGCCGCCCATCACCTAATACGGCTACTACGTCAGGCGATAGTGATGTGTGGAAGTAGCGCGGAGGACCGATTAAGAGCGCTGAACGCGGTACCGGATGATCATCCGCTGTTCACTGCCGATCCGATCTGGGAAGTCCAGTACTGTGACCCCATGGCAAGGCCCGATATCGTCTTCTCGGCGCAGGAGCCAAAGTTCGTGGAGTTCAACATCAGCGGTGCTGTGGGAGGTGTCCCCCAGACGCAGCAGGTACTGGTTGCCTGGGATCGACTCCTATCTGACGACGCGCGTCGTACGAACCCCAGTAGACCGGCGGATGCCCGAGCACGGTACTTCCGAGACCTACGGACACAGCAGGAAGACGCGCGCCCGGTCCCGATCGTTGCGTCGCGCCATGACCTTGGGTCCGATCGCCCCATGGAAATCGAGGTCGCTGCTCTCAAGCGAGTGGGCCTGACAGGACTAAATTTATGCCCTGAAGACATACCATCAGTGTTGAATGATGAAAATATGTCACGCTGTCTAGGGTCGGGACTGCGATATTTCACGGTACCTGAATGGCGTGAAATTGGGATCGAACTTTGCCCCTTAGTCGAGGCTCTTCGCAGCGGCAGGCTCACATTACTCCCATCGCAAACGTCGTACCTACTCGCCAATAAGCGCGTCATGGCTTGGCTCTCCCGCGGTCTTCCTTGGATGAGTGCTGTCGACCGACAAGTCGTTGACCGATATCTTCCATGGACACGCGAGATCCATCCAGGTCAAGTCGATTTGTATGGTAAAAGTGTTGATTTAGAAAAATTGCTAGCCAGGCATCAAGAGAGGTTCGTAATCAAGAAGAACGTCGGAATGAAAGCCGAACAAGTCGCCATCGGCCACGATGCAACGGCATCGCAATGGCGTCAAGAGCTTAACGATGCCTTCGAGAATGACGACGCTGTAGCGCAGGAGTACCACAGCGTGGACACCTACGAACTTGCGATGTGGCCCGATGGCGCAAGGCGCTGCTCCGTTCCCGTAAGGCCGGTGTGGAACCCATTTTTTTTCGGGCGACACTTTGGCGGATTCGGCGTTCGATACTCACTAACTTCGGGCCACGATCCCATCAGCTCTGGCCACGGTGCTCTCGCCAATGCGGCGCACGAGTACTAATGGTGATCCGTACGCCTATATACATTGCACACCGAGGAGCTTTGTAAAAGTGATGAGAGAAAAGCCATACTACTTGGAACTGCTTCAAGAAGTAGAAGATGTTCACGAGGCCGCACGCGCGTCGCGAGGCCTTCCAGCAATAATAATTGACAGCCTGGCGGTTTGGCAGAATGCTCCGGACGAGTCGACGTTTCCGATCGAAGTTTTGGTCGCGTATTTGTACGATTGTGGAAAACATTTTCTGCCAGCCGCGGTACTTGATGCTCTAGCCGACGCTCGTATCACGCTTGATAAAATATCTCGAAGCGAGAACAACGAGAACCTCCGATATTACCTTTCAATAGTTCTGGACAAATACGATGATCGTTACGATTACAACTCGTATACTGCGAACCAGTGGATTCGCCTAAACGAGCAGGAGAACATGGATTCACTCCTCCAACAACGGGACGCCACCGTGACAGCCTTGCTCGCCGATATAATCAGGTTTGAGCGATCCTCGATACAGTTAGGGGCATGGCAATTACCCTCAGAAGTTCCCGATAAGCAAATTTTGACTAAACGAGAGCATCTTGCGTACCGTGCACTTTCTGGGCCATGCAATCGCTTGATTGGTACAGTCCCGGATATTGAAACTGGTGACAAAGTCCCACAACAGCTCTTTTCTCTGTGCGCCGAGAGTCCTTCTGCGCAGGCACTGCTCTTGACGATCGTTCCGGTGTACATCATACACGACGAATACATGTTCATCAGAATATTACAATGTTTCGAAGTAACATTCCAACTTATGGCAGTATATATTGAGAAAGCCACACAACATGCAGAGGCTGACGAGTTGGAAGAATCATCCTCAGTCATCGAGTGCGCCCATGCCGTACTGGTGGAATCGGCATGCCTGTTCTCACTCTTGGCTACACTGCAGCCGATGTCGTTCGCCACGTTCCGCAGGTTTACCGAGGGGGCCTCAGCGATCCAGTCCGATAACTACAAGCGTTTCGAGGCGGCATGTGGCAAGCCTAGATCCGAGCGATTGAACTCGCCAGCCTTTGAGTCCGTGCCCAACGTACGCGATGATCTTCTCATGTCCCGTACACCATCCCTACAAGACGTCGCTCGACCTGCAACGACAGAACGGCTTATGTCTGACGATAACGCCTCTGTGCACTTGCGCCGTGCCCTGCTGTCTCTGGAGGAGGCGCATCAACGATGGAAGACCACACATCTAACCTTAGCGCGTCGGATGATCGGTGACCAGACCGGGACAGGTTACACCGCAGGAACGCCGTATTTGGCCTCGGTGCTGGAAAACAGACTTTTCTGGCGACTGCATAGACCGCCGGATCGCGGACACTAAACTGTACGACAGGTGTGAGATGATGCAGGATTTGAACCTCGATGTCCGCCTCGCGGACTACGTGAGATCGTTAGACAAAGCACTCAACGGCCTGGTCGACGTTGTGCGTCGACTCGGTCCAGCTGCGCACGAGCGTCCCGACATACCCGGTGCCAACACCGCCGTCGCGGTGCTGTCCCATTGTACCGGCGTGATGCGGTTCTGGGGCGCGAAGGTTGCCGCTGGCGCCGATGTGAGCCGTGATCGCGAAGCAGAGTTCAGGTCCGATCACGATGCTGAGCGAGTGATCGCGGACGCGCGTGCACAGCGGGATAATCTGGTAGCTCTCATCGAGTCCGGATACGCCGATTGCCTAGCACGCCCGGAAGCTGCTGAGGCTATGGGGGCGAGGTTGCACAGCGTGACAATTGGCGGCGTGCTGCTACACATTTTACATGAGGTAGCTCAACACCACGGTCAAATGCAGATCACCCGTGACCTTCTTCTCCGCCGGGAGTGCCGATGACAGTCACCTCACGGTCAATGCGGACCTGACCAATGGACGCAACATACCGTTCGCTTCTGCGGAATCGTGAGTTCAACGCCTTACTCGGTAGTCAGCTCGCAACCGTGGTCAGCCTCTCCGTCTCTGGCCTGGTAATCGGTATAATTGTCAACGATAAAACCGGGTCGCCATTGCTGACTGCATTGAGCATGTTCACGCCTGCGCTGGCGAATATCATCGGAGGTGCCACTCTGATGTCCCTCGCAGATACCGCGTCACCAAGGCCCGCGATGACGGTTCTGCAGATCGTTTCAGCCGCGCTAGTCGGCTTCCAAGCTTTCCCATTGCCGATAGCCGGTAGATTCGCTTTGCTCATAGCAGGAGGCGCTGTGTCTGCGGTGGCCGGTGGTATCAGGTTCGGAATACTGAGCGAGCTCGTCCCGAACGATGCCTACGCTCCAGCGCGGAGCCTCTTAAATATAGTGAATTCGGCTATGCAGATTGTCGGGTTCGCGTTCGGTGCTACTCTGGTTGCTTACGTTGACAATCGAGTAACATTTATTGGCGGTAGCGTTGTGATGCTACTTGGGGCGGCTGCTATACGATTTCGCGTCAGAGACCACAGCGTGCGAATGCCCAGTCCGCCAAGCATCAAGCAGACATGGGCGGTTAACAGATGGCTGGTTCAACAGCCGAACGCTCGCGTGGTCATCTGCCTTCTTTGGGTTCCGAACGGGTTAATTGTCGGATGTGAATCGTTATTCATCCCTTACGCCGGGTCCGGTGGCGGCTACTTGCTCACTGCTGGCGCCATCGGTATGCTGATCAGCGATCTGTTTGTTGCGAGAGCCCTATCCTCTGTGGGGAGGCGGCGCATCAACCTGTTTCAGCGATTTCTACTGGCGGCACCGTACTTAGGGTTTCTATTTGTTCCAAATGTAGTTGCCGCGGCCTTTCTGGTGTTTGTTTCGAGTATCGGTTTTTCGGCTTCGCTGGGACTGCAGGAGACTCTGGTGAGGCTGACTCCCAGCGCGAATCTCGGTCAGGTCCAGGGTGTTGAATCATCTGGACGTATCGCCTGTCAAGGACTTGGCGCTTTTGTTTCGGGTTCATTAGCCGAAGCAATTAGCGTTCCGCTGGTCATGGCAATTATGGCGTGCGTTTCGATAGTAGTGACACTGGCCGCATGGTTGCCGATGCGCCGGGTAGAGAGCGAAGTTCCTCTAGTGTGTCGCGCCTGAAATTCGTGGGTTGGATGCCTATACTATGCGCATGTCTGATGCGGGTCGTTCTGCTGGCGAGTTTGTGTTGAGCGATGGTGAGCGTGACCAGTTGGTTCGATGGTCGCGGGCGACGTCGCGGTTGGCGGTGCGGGCGCGGATTGTGTTGGCGTGTGCTGAATCTGGTGTCGTGTACGAGCAGGTTGCTGCCGATCTGGGTGTGTCCCGGATGACGGTGCTGAAGTGGCGTCAGCGGTTTGCGCAGGCTCGGTTGGACGGGCTGGCGGACGGCCTTCGCCCGGGGCGGGCGAAGGCCGAGTTGGTGTTGACCGAGGAGGAACGCGCGCAGTTGGTGCGGTGGTCGCGGCGGGCGAAGTCGTCGCAGGCTTTGGCGTTGCGGTCGCGGATCGTGTTGGCCTGCGCCGAGCCCGGGGTGGCGAACAAGCAGGTCGCGGCCGGGTTGCGCGTCGCACCGAACACGGTGAACAAATGGCGGCGCCGCTTTGTCGAGAAACGCTTGGAAGGTCTGGTGGACGAGCAGCGGCCAGGGCGTCCGCCGTCGATCTTGCTGGACACGGTCGAGGAGGTGGTCACGGCAACGCTGGAGGAGACGCCGAAGAATGCGACGCACTGGTCGCGGAAGTCGATGGCGGAGAAGTCGGGGCTGTCGAAATCGACGATCGGGCGGATCTGGCGCACGTTTGATCTCAAACCGCATCTGATCGACGGGTTCAAGCTCTCGAGCGATCCGTTGTTCGTCGAGAAAGTCGTCGATGTCGTTGGCCTGTACCACAATCCTCCCGAGCGGGCCATGGTCCTGTGCGTGGACGAAAAGTCCGGCATGCAGGCCCTGGATCGCTCGCAACCGGTGCTGCCGATGATGCCCGGCATGCCCGAGCGGCGCAGTCACGACTACGTCCGGCACGGCGTCACCAGCCTGTCCGCCGCGTTCAACATCGCCGACGGGACCGTGATCTCCGAAATCCACCGCCGGCACCGAGCGGTGGAGTTCAAGAAATTCCTCGTCACCATCGACAAAGCCGTACCCGCCGAACTGGACGTACACCTGGTCTGCGACAACCTCGCCACGCACAAAACGCCACTCGTGAACGACTGGCTGGCCCGACACCCGCGCTTCCACGTGCACTTCACCCCCACCGGATCCAGTTGGATCAACCAGGTCGAGCGTTGGTTCGCCTTCCTCACCCAGCAACTTCTCCGACGCAGCGTGCACAAAAGCGTTGCCGCGCTGGAGAAAGAAGTCCGCACCTGGATCGAGACCTGGAACCAAGAGCCGAAACCCTTCGCCTGGACGAAGACCGCCGAGGAGATCCTTGAGTCCCTACACCAATATATCTCACGGATTTCAGGCGCAGGACACTAGGGTGGCGCGTCTGAGGTTCGTTGACGGGTTGTGTTAGACAGGGTGTCGGTGGTGGGTTTGGTTCAGGTGTGGGGTGGCAGCGGTCGTCCGAGCCGTTGACGATGTCGGCGATTCCGGCGATGAGTTCGGTGACGTTGTGGGAGAATCCGTCGCGGACAGCGTGGCTTGTGATGACGCGAGTGAAGACTTCGACCAGGTGAAGCCACACCCGGAGGTAGGGGTGAGGGGCTGCTGAAGGGATCTGTGACATCTGAGATTGCTTGCTGATGTGCAGGCTGAAAGGATGTTGCTGTGCCCAAGCCCTACCCGCGCGAGTTTCGTGAGGATGTTGTCCGGGTCGCCCGCAACCGCGAGTCGGGCGTGACGATCGAGCAGGTCGCCAGTGACTTTGGGGTCCATCCGATGACGTTGGGAGAAGTGGCTGCGTCAGGCTGACGTCG
>NZ_KB905425.1:34178-453413 GCF_000379465.1 Sciscionella marina DSM 45152 | reverse complement strand
AGTTCCAAACCCATACCAACCCACTGCGAACCCTGACCCGGAAACACCATCAACACCCGGCTCGCTGCGACCGAACCCGAACCGGTCAGCGCGGATTCCGCACCCGCAGCCAGGCCCTCCAGCCCAGCCAACAACTCCCCACGATCCCCCGCCACCACCACACCACGATGCGCGAACTCCGCCCGCCCGGTCGCCAACGAATAGCCAATATCCGCCACCGAAAACTCCGGATGCACCCGCACACACTCAGCCAACCGCGAAGCCTGACCCCGCAACGCCTCCCGAGTCTTCCCAGACACCACCACCGGCACCGGACCAGCCCCGGTCGCGGTTTCGGCCTCGGTGGCGCTCTCCGGAGCCTGCTCCAAAATCACATGCGCATTCGTCCCACTAATCCCAAACGACGACACCGCACCCCGGCGCGGGCCATCGGAGGTCCACGCACGGGACTCCTGCAACAACTCAACACCCCCACCATCCCACTCAATCTTCGCCGACGGCCTCGACGCGTGCAAAGTCCTCGGCAGCAGGCCCGCTCGCAGCGCCTGCACCAGTTTGATCACCCCACCCACACCCGCAGCAGCCTGAGCATGCCCCAGATTCGACTTCAACGAACCCAACCACAGTGGACGCCCCGGCTCGCGATCCTTGCCATACACCGCCTGCAACGCCTGAACCTCAATCGGATCCCCCAACGCAGTACCAGTCCCATGCGCCTCCACCACATCCACATCCCCAGCACCCAACCGCGCATCCACAAGCGCAGCCTCAATCACCCGCTGCTGGCTCGGTCCGTTGGGCGCGGAAAGACCATTGGAGGCGCCATCGGAATTCACCGCGGAACCACGCACCACCGCCAACACCTCATGACCGTTGCTCACCGCATCGGAAAGCCGCTCCAACACCAACATCCCGACACCCTCGGCCCAGCCGGTGCCGTCGGCTTCCTCGGCAAACGCCCGGCAGCGGCCATCCGGGGAGAGTCCGCGCTGGCGGCTGAAGTCCACGAAGACCTCGGGGGTGGACAGCACCGTGACCCCACCGGCCAGTGCCAACGTGGCTTCCCCGCGCCGCAGCGCCTGCGCCGCGAGGTGCAGCGATACCAGCGAAGACGAGCATGCGGTGTCCACCGACATCGCGGGTCCCTCGAGCCCGAGGGTGTAGGCGATCCGGCCGGTGAGCACGCTCGCCGCGCTGCCGTTGCCGAGAAACCCTTCCAGCTCCTCAGGAATCTCGCGCAGCCGCGCCGCGTGATCGTGGTACATGATCCCGGCGAACACTCCGGTGCGGCTGCCCTTGAGGCTGTTCGGGTCGATCCCGGCATGCTCGAGGGCTTCCCAGGCGACCTCCATCAGCTGGCGCTGCTGCGGATCCATCGCCACAGCCTCACGCGGAGAAATCCCGAAGAACTCCGCATCGAAGTCCAGCGCATCGGGCAGAAAACCTCCGTTGCGCACATACATCTTGCCCGGCACATCCGGATCCGGATCATAGAGCGCGTCCAGGTCCCAGCCCCGGTCGTCCGGGAACTCCCCGATGGCATCCACGCCCTCGGCGACCAGCCGCCACAGGTCGTCCGGACCGGCTACCCCGCCCGGGAATCGGGCACCCATGCCGACGATCGCCACCGGTTCCCCAGCGTCCTGCACCACGGTGGCCGGTGTGCGGACTGCCGCGCCGCCCCCGGACTCCTCGGCGAGGTGGCGGGCCAGCGCGGCCGGATTCGGGTAGTCGAAGATCAGCGTCGCGGGCAACCGCCGGTCCAGCGCGGTGCCCAGCCGGTTGCGCAGTTCCACCGCGGTCAGGGAATCGAAACCCAGTTCGGTGAACGCCTGATCGACCTCGACGGCGTGCGGCGCGGCATGCCCGAGCACCGCGGCCACATGCTCGCGCACCAGATCGATCAGCTGGTCCGGTGAGCCGTGCTGCTCGGCCACGGGAGCGTCCTCGGCCACCGCCGCGATCCGGGGTTTCGCCCCCGCCAGGCCGCGCAACAGCGGGGCGCCACCATCGGTCTCGACCTTCGCCCGCACCGCCGGATGATCCAGGATGATCGGTGCCACAACGGAATTTCCGGTACGCAGCGCCGCATCGAACATCGCGAGCGCTCGCTCGGTCGGCAGCGGGGCGAGCCCGGAACGCCGCAGCCGCGCATGATCAGCCTCACCGAGCCGCGCGGTAAGCCCACTCGCCTGCTCCCACAGGCCCCACTGCAGGGAAAGCGCGGGCAGACCGTGAGCACGGCGGTGCTGGGCGAGCGCGTCCAGGAAGGTGTTCGCGGCGGCGTAGTTCGCCTGACCGGCGGCCCCGAGCAGCGCGGCGGAGGAGGAGAACAGCACGAAGGCGGCGAGCGGCAGATCCTTGGTCAGCTCGTGCAGGTGCAGCGCCGCATCGACCTTCGGTGTCAGCACCGTGGACAGCCGCGTCCGGGTGAGCGAACCGAGCACCCCATCGTCGAGGGTCCCCGCGGCATGCACCACCGCGGTCAGCGGCCGGTTCTCCGGTATGTCGGCGAGCACCGCGGCGAGCGCATCCTTATCGGCCACATCGCAGGCGACCACGCTGACCTCGGCACCGAGCGCGGCGAGTTCCGCGTCCAGTTCTCCCTCGCGGGCGCTGCGCCCGAGCAGCACAAGGTGCCGGATCCCGTGCTCGCACACCAGATGCCGGGCGAGCGAACCACCGAGCACCCCGGTGCCGCCGGTGATGAGCACGGTGCCTTCGGGATCGAGGCCCGGAACGTCCACTGTGGACGGATGAGCGTCCGTTGTGGACAGCCGAGGAATGAAAGCCCTGCCTTCGCGCAGTGCGAGTTCGGTCTCCCCTTCGGCCACCGCCGCGGAAACCGCTTCGGCGAGCACGGTCCGGCTTGCCGCGCTGTCATCGGTGTCCACCAAAAGGATCCGGCCGGTTTCCTCATCCTGCGCGGCGCGCACCAATCCGGTCACCGGGGCATGATCGAGACCGGGAACGGTGTCCGCCGCATCGGTCGCGAGCGCCCCGGTGGTCAGCACCACCAGCCGGGAGTCCGCGGTCCTCGGCACCCGCAGCCAGGCATTGAGCAAGTCGAGCACGTCGCCGGCGGCCGCATGCGCCTCCCTCGGGGCGACCGGGGCCAGCACGAACTCCGGCAGCTCGGAAAGCAGCAGGGCGGGCAGGTCCGGGTGCGCGGGCGCATCCAGTTCCGGGACCGGCGCGCCCAGCACCGCCCAGCTTGCGCCGGGTTCGTCCGGCCGCGACCGGCTCAGCGGCACCCAGCCGGTGCGGTACAACGCATCGGCCACCGCGGATACCGGACGCAGGCTCAGCGATTCCACGGTGGCGATCGGGGTCCCGTCGTGCCCGGCCACAGTCAGCGCCACCGTGTCCGTTCCGGTCTTGGTCATCCGCACCCGCGCGCGGCGCGCACCCGTGGCGTGCACGGTGACCCCGCCGAAGGAGAACGGCAGCCAGGCGCGGCCATCGCTGCCGAAGGCGCCGTCGAACAGTTCCAGTGCGTGCAAAGCGGCATCGGAGAGCACCGGATGCAGGGCGAACCCATCCGGGGCGCCGTCCGGCAGCACGAGCTCGGCGATCACCTCGTCCCCGCTGCGCCACGCGGTGTGCAGCCCACGGAACGTGCGCCCATAGTCCAGTCCGGTCTCGGCGAGCGCCGCATAAACCGCATCGGCGGCCACGCCCACCGTCTCCGGGCGCGGCACCTCGGGCCCCGGCGGGAGCGGCGCGACGGCCAGCGTCCCGGAAGCGTGCTTGGTCCACGGGCCGATGTCCTCCTGGCGCGCGTGCACTGCAAACCCACGGTTGCCCTCGGCGTCCGGTTCGCCCACGGTGGCCTGCACGGTCATCCCGGCCGATTCCGGCAAGACCAGCGGGGCGTGCAGGGTCAGCTCGGCCACGGTGCGCGCACCCACGTGGCCACCGGCCTGCACGGCAAGCTCCAGCAACGCGGTGCCCGGCAGGATCGCGGCCCCGCGCACCCGATGCTCGCCAAGCCAGGGATGGGCAGCAAGAGCCAGCCGCCCGGTCAGGGTGAGCTCGTCCTTCGCCGCATGCGCGAGCACCGCGCCGAGCAGCGGGTGTTCCGCACTGGATTGCCCCACCTCGCGCGGGCTCCCGGCTGTTCCGATGCCAGGCAGCCAGAAGCGCTCCCGTTGGAAGGCATAACCGGGCAAGCACACATCCCGCACGTCGCGGCCGGAGTAGACCGCGCGCCAGTCGAGCTCGAGCCCTTGCGCGAAGAGCGCGGCCAGCGCTTCGGGCACGGTTGCGGCCTCGGTCGGGGCCACGGTGGCGACCGGGGAACCGCCCAGCTCCAGTACGGCCCGCACCTGGTGACGCTCGGACCATGCGGGGCAAGGCACCGTATTCCGTGCGCCGAGCCCGGCCCAGTGCCCGGCGTCGGCCAGCGTCCCGGCGTCCACCGGTTCCCCGGTGCCGATGTCGAGCACGGAGGTGGCCGGGCGGTCGAACGACAGCGCCCTGGTCAGCCTGCGCAGCTCGGCCGCGCCCGCACCCCGGGCGATCGTCCCGGCCAGCGCGCAGGCATCCGCGAGCGAGAGCACCCCGGCCACATGCGCCGCGGCGAGTTCACCGATCCCGGTCCCGGCGACCAGATCCGCGTGCCCGCCCCAGGATTCGAACAGCCGGTACAGCGCGACATCGCAGGCGAATGCCGCCGCGTCCGCGTACTCCGGCTGCTCGAGCTCGGGGGCCTCGGCAAGCAGCGCGCCGAGCAGCGGGGTCGCCAATTGCAGGTTCAGTTCCGCGCACGCCTCGCTGAGCGCCGTGGCGAACACCGGGTACGCCCGGTAGAGCGCACCGCAGGCACCGCGCGGTAGCTCGCCACGCAGCAGCACGGCAAGCCCGCCTTCGGTGCCGCGTCCCCGGATCACCCCCGGCGCGTCCTCCCCCGCGGCGAGCGCGCGCAGCTGGGCCCGCGCCGATTCGGGGTCCTCAGCCAGCACCACCGCGCGGTGCCGCAGCGCGGCACGGGTGGTGCCCAGCGCGGCGCCGAGGTCCGCGAGCGGGTACCGGTCCACGTACTCCACCAGCGCGGCGGCCTGCGCGCGCAGCGCCGCTGCGGTGTGCGCGGTGACCGGCAGCGGCCACGGAGCGGGAAACGTGACCGGTTCTTCCGACGCTGCTTCCACCGGGGCTGATTCGAGAATCACGTGCGCATTGGTGCCACTCATCCCGAACGAAGACACCCCGCCACGGCGCGGATGGTCGGTGGCCGGCCACGGGCACGCCTCGGTCAGCAGCGCCACCCCGCGATCGGCCCAGTTCACGTGCGGGGTCGGCGTCTCGACGTGCAAGGTGGCAGGCAGTGTCCCGGCCCGCATGGCCAGCACCATCTTGATCACCCCGGCCAGGCCCGCGGCCGCCTGGGTGTGCCCGATATTGGACTTGACCGAGCCGAGCAGCAGGGGTTGCTCCGCGGGACGGCCGCTGCCGTAAACGGCTTGCAGTGCGTTCGCTTCGATGGGATCCCCGAGCAGGGTCGCGGTGCCGTGCGCCTCGACGGCGTCCACCTCGGCTGCCGGGATTCCGGCGTCGGCGAGCGCTTGCTCGATCACCCGTTGCTGGGCCGGTCCGCTCGGCGCGGTGAGCCCATTGCTTGCCCCATCGGAGTTCACCGCGATCCCGCTGACCAGCGCGAGCACCCGCAACCCCCGCCTGCGTGCCTCGGAAAGCGGGGCCAGCACCACGGTTCCGGCCCCCTCGCCCCAGCCGGTGCCGTCCGCGTCGGCGGCGAAGGCCCGGCAGCGGCCGTCCGCGGACAACGCGCGCTGGCGGCTGAACGAGAGGAACCCGCCAGGGCTGGACATCACCGCTACCCCGGCGGCCAGCGCGAGCGCGCACTCGCCCCGGCGCAGGGCCTGCACCGCGAGATGCAGCGCGACCAGGGAGGACGAGCAGGCAGTGTCCACGGTGACCGCGGGTCCCTCCAAACCGAGGGTGTACGCGATCCGCCCGGACGCGACGCTGCCCGCGGTGCCGATGTCCAGGTATCCCTCGGCGCCCTCGGCTTCTTCCAGCCGCGGTCCGTAGTCCTGTGCTTCGGCGCCCACGTAGACCCCGGTTCGGCTGCCCCGCAGCTCCGCCGGATCGATGCCCGCGTCCTCGAGCGCGTGCCAGCCGCTTTCCAGCAGCAGCCGCTGCTGCGGGTCCATCGCCAGGGCCTCGCGCGGATTGATGCCGAAAAACGCCGCGTCGAACTCGGCGGCATCGTGCAGGAAACCGCCGCGCCGGGTGTAGGTGGTGCCCGGCCGGTCCGGGTCGGCGTCGTAGAGCGCCGCCAGATCCCAGCCGCGGTCGGTGGGGAACTCGGAGGTGGCGTCGCGGCCTTCGGCGAGCAGCTCCCAGAACTGTTCCGGGCTGGCGACTCCACCAGGGAAACGGGTGCTCATCCCCACGATCGCGATCGGCTCCCCCTCCGCGGCCGCGACCGGTGTCACGCTCGGTTCTTCGGTGCTCTCGCCGAGCAATCGGCCGCGCAGGTATACCGCGAGGCTGGCCGTGTTCGGGTGGTCGAAGGCCAGCGTCACCGGGAGTTCCAGTCCGGTGGCCTCGGTCAGCCGCGCGTGCAGGGCGACCGCGGCGACCGAGTCCAGTCCCAGTTCCAGAAAGGAGCGGTGCTCGTCGACACCGGCCGCCGGCCAGTCCTCGAGGACCGCGGCAAGGTGTGCCCGGACGAATTCACCGAGGACACGAGAACGGTCGTAATCGGAAAGACCCCCGATGTCCTGGATGGGGTTCACCATTTTTTTCCTCGTCCTCTCGCAATCATTTTCGCGAATGGATCGGCTGAACTCGGCTCGCACACGGACTGGGGCGAACTCACCTGGATAGGACCGAGAATTCCCGCACCTTGCTGGCAGGCTACCGAGCCCTGCCGACCCTCCCCACCCCTAGCCGCCCCTAGACACCCCGCTCATCTCCCACGCAGGCCACGACGGGCGATTAGGGGTGGCGTGCTCCGGTCACCCATTCCTATATTCAACCTCGGACTGGGAGCACTCGAAGATCCAGCGCATCCCCAATTCCATTCGAAAGGACGCCACCGATGCGGGCCAAACTCTTTGCTGTGGACTCAGTGCAGACTCTCGACGAGTTCGAGCTGCGGACCCTCGGGGTGGCCGATGCACTGAGCGCGCGCGGTCTTTCGCCCGGCGACCGGGTCATGCTCAAGGCAGGGAACTCCGTCGGGTATGTGAGCGCGCTGTTCGCCCTGATGCACCTCGGCGCGTCCATCGTGCTCGTCGACCCGCAGGAGACAGCGAACCAGACCGGGGAAATCATCGAACGTGCCGGGGTTCGAATGTCCATCGTGGACGATGATGCCCCACTCACCCAGGACCAGAGCCCGGTCTACGTCTACGAACTGCTCGCCGATGCGGCGTCCGCGCCACCGGGCCGTCGGCTGTGCTTCGACCGGTGGTGCGCCCTGCCGGACAGCATCATCATGTGGTCCTCGGGCTCCACCGGCGCCCCCAAGGGTATCGTCAAGAATGGCGCGCGGTTCCTGAAGAATATGCAGCGCAATGCTGATCAGGTCGGTCACCGGGCAGACGACGTACTGTTGCCGCTGCTGCCGTTTTCCCACCAGTACGGGATCTCCATGGTGATGATCGCCTGGTTGACCCGCTGCTCGCTGATCATCGCCCCTTACCGCAGGCTGGATCACGCACTGCGGATGGCCGGCCAGTGCGGGGCCACCGTGGTAGACGCCGCTCCGAGCACATACCAGAGCATGCTGAACATCGTGGGCAAACGCCCGGAAGCCCGGGCAGCGCTGATGAAGACCCGGATGCTGTGCAGCGGCGCGGCCCCGCTGGACAGCCCGCTTGTCGCCGAGTACGAGTCCGAGTTCGGCATGACCCTGCTGGACAGCTATGGCAGCACCGAACTGGGCAACCTGGCCTTCGCCACCCTGGAGAATCCGGTCGGCACCGGTCAGGTGATGGACGGGATCGGGTGCAGGATCGTGGACGAGAACGACCGCGACCTCGCCGCGACCGAGATCGGCGAGGTGCTCATCGACTGCCCCGACATGCTGACCGGGCTGCTGGGCGAGGACGCCATGGTCACCCCGGCCGAACAGGGCTGGCACCGCACCGGGGACCTCGGTTACCTGGACGAGAACCGGAACCTGTTCATCCTCGGCCGCAAGTCCGCCGTGCATCGCATGGGCTACACCATCCATCCGGAGGTGATCGAGCGCAAAGTCGCCGCGCAGGGCTGCACCGCGCGCATCATCTCGCTGCCCGAGAAACGCCAGGGTGTCCAGCTCGTATTCTTCGTCGCCGACCCGCAGCGCCGGGAAAGCGGGTACTGGCGCAGCGTGCTCACCGAGGCATTGCCCCCGCACGAGCAGCCGAACCGGGTCGTGGTGGTGGACCGATTCCCGGTCAATCGCAACGGAAAACCGGACAAGAATCGGATGGAAGAGCTGGCCCGCGCGGAATCCGGAGTAGCGGCATGAGCCCTACCGCGCTCGTTTTCCCGGGCATGGCGCCGAACCGGTTCGCCGAGCTCACCAAATTCCTGCTGCTGAACCGGGCCGCCCGGCAGCGTGTCACCGAGGCCGATGACGCGATCGGCTACTCGGTCCTGGATGCCTACGCCGACAGCACGGACGACTACGGAACCGCCGCCCAGCTGGCGTTTCTGGTCAGCTGCGTCGCCATCGCCGACGAGCTCGAGCTCCGCCCGGACGTGCTGACCGGGGTGAGCTTCGGACAGAAGGCGGCCGCGGTGTTCTCCGGGGCCCTCGACTTTTCCGACGCGGTGCGGCTGACCGCGATCCAGGCCGCGTGCGAACAGGAATACTTCGCCGTACAGCACCAGGATGTCGTCACGCACACCGTGATGCGGGTCCCCGAGGACGGCTGGCGCACGGTACTCGGCGAGCTCTCGTGGTACGAGATCTCCGGGGTGCTGGACGAGGGATTCCATATGATCTCGCTGCATTCCGGGGAACTCGACGGATTCATCACGCGAATCAGCGAGGTCGGCGGCTATTCTCTGTACACCATGCGTCCCCCGGTGCATGCTCCCTCGTTCACCGCGTTGCGAAACACAGCCGAGCGGTCCGCCTTCGGCGACTGCCCGCTGCGCGATCCGGAGATTCCGGTGCTCGCCGATCAGGACGGTTCGCTGGTGCGGACGGCCGAGGGGATTCGGGGGATGCTGCTGGACACCTTCGACCGCCCCATCGACTGGCCCCAGGTGACGGCGGCGCTACACCGGCTCGAGATCACCGATCTGCACTTCTGCGGTACGGACAATCTGTTCAGCCGTGTGCCTCGGACAAAGGAATTCCGGGTGCGCTCGAACAACCCGAAGCTCGCCCTGCGACCGCGCAAGGAAACCGTGGTCGCCTGATCACCCCGGTTCTTTTTCCAGCCCATTGCGCACGGCATAGCGCACCGCCTCGGCGCGATTACGCACGCCGATCTTGGCGAACGCATTATTGATGTGCGTTTTCACCGTCGCCTCACCGATGAACAGCTCGGCCGCGATCGTGGCATTGCTCAGCCCGGCCGCGATCAGGCCAAGCACCTCGGCCTCGCGCGCGGTCAGCCCATCTGGCGGACCCGTCTTGTGCTCGGCGGGTTTCGCCCCAGTCGGCACCGGCGAGCCCTGCCCACCCGATTCGAACAACACATTGACCACCTGACGGGACACATCGGCCCCGAAGGTCATCTGCCCGGCGACCACCGAACGCAGCGCGGAACCGATCTGCTTGCGGCCCGCTTCCTTGGTCAGATAACCGCGAGCGCCCGCGGCGAGCGCATCCGCGATCGTCTGGTCGTCGGAATACGTGGTCAGCACGACCACGGCGACATCCGGGTGGTCCCGCATGATCCGCTTTGTCGCCTCGGTCCCGCTCATCACCGGCATGTTCAAATCCATCAGCACCACGTCGAGGTCATCGAGGCGGTCGACGAGTTCGATCGCGAGCGCACCGTTCGGCGCCGATCCGACCACCTCGATGTCCTCGAGCAGGCCCATCAGCGCGACCAGGCCCTCACGCACGATCTGCTGATCGTCCACCACGATCACCTTGATCCGCTGCGGTATGCCCATAGCACGCAGTCTGCCCCATCACGGCGCGGTTGGCGCCCCTTGAAGCGCAGAGTAGGGGTTGCCGGATCGCCGCGGCTCGCTTAGTTTCCGGGCGTGAAGATCGCCTGCTGGCAGGCCGTCGCCACGGACGGCGCGGAAAGCACCGCCCTGGACCGGCTGGCCGCCGTAGCCCGGAAAGCGGCCGCCTCAGGTGCCCAGCTGCTGGTCACCCCGGAGCTCTCCGGCACCGGGTACCTGACCGACGCCACGCGGCTGCGTTCGCTCGCCGAACCAGCGGACGGGCCGATCTGCGCGCGGTTCTCCGCAATCGCCGCCGAGACCGGGATCGCCATCGCGCACGGCTGGCCCGAGGCCGACGGCGAGCGGGTCTACAACGCGGCCCGGCTGGTCGGTGCGGACGGAGCAACCTTGCTGCGCTACCGCAAAAGCCATCTGTACGGCTCGGTGGAGCGCGCCGCGTTCGATCCCGGCGACGACGGCGTGCGGCAGGCCGAGCTCGCCGGGCTCACCCTCGGCATACTCATCTGCTACGACGTCGAGTTCCCGGAAGCCGTGCGCGCCCATGCCCTCGCCGGAACCCAACTGCTGGTGGTGCCGACCGCGCTGATGCAGCCCTGCCAGTTCGTCGCGACCGGCCTCGTCCCGGCGCGCGCCTTCGAAAACCAGCTGTTCATCGCCTACGCCAACTGGAGCGGTACCGGTCAGGGCCTCACCTACTGCGGGCTGAGCCGGATCGCCGGCCCGGACGGGGCGGTACTGAACGAGAAGAACGGGCCCGGCGGCGAAGGAGAGCTCCGGCTCGCCGAGCTCGACCTCACGGCGATCGCGAAGGCCCGCGAGTTGAGCCCCTATCTTGCCGATCGCCGCCCGGAGCTGTTCGGCTAGGTACCGTCCACACGGTCACCGCCACGCCGACATCCGTCCCGCCGGATCCTCGCGTATGCCGGTTTCACGGTGACAGCCTCGAATCGGCCCGCTCTCTTGTTGCGAGCGGCGCGGGCGATTCACACCACTCGTGCACCGTGAGATCCTCGAGGACGTACGAACCGTCGAGGTCATGTTCGCCATGCGTGTACTGCCCGGCTCACCCGCCGAGCACAGGCATTTGCTGATTTCTGCCGTACGACGTTCACAGCCGAGACCTGAAACACGCCGTGCAATCGTGGCGATACGTCACCGAGATTCCGCTTGCATCGGTATCTTTCCGTGCGACGGCACGCGGCCCTGATCTTTGCGAAATGGGCCCGACGACGACAAGAGCTCGTTTCTCTCGTACTGAGGCACCAACCGCGCCGGACCCGCTGTGTTCGATTGCGTGTGGCCAGTCGAGCCGACACCGGCACGGAAGGATGGTCCCGGATCATCGACGGAGCGACGTCAAGCCGTTCAGCGCGCAGCACGATCAAATCGTCCCGCTCGCCCAGCGGATCGAGCCGATGCGATTCGCGAGCCAAAAGGGCCGGGCACCGCCATGGGGCCACCTGCGCCGAGACCCGTTGCGGTCACGTCACCTGAGAACCGCTCGGCTGTGCCGCGATACTCGGGCCGTGTCATCGTTCCGTGTCCGCCGCGGAGCCCGCCCGCAGTGCCCGCAGCGCCAGCTGCAGGGTCAGGCGCGTATCGGCGTCGGTCAGCGAAGCACCGAGAAGTGTTTCGATACGGGAAATCCGGAGGCTGACGGTATTGCGGTGGATACCGAGCACGCGGCTTGTATGCATCGCTGAGCAGGCCCGGTCCAGGTAGGTCTCGAGCGTGGTGCGGAGCTCTGGTTCGGCTGCTTCGAGCAGCGGCGCGAGCAGTTGGCGGGCGTAGTCGTGGAAGGCACCGGAGGCGTACCAGCCGAGCAAGAGCCGGGAGGCACCGAGGTCCTGGACGGCGCGGACCGTTATCGGGCTCCGGTCCGCCGAGGCGACCGAGGCGGCCTGTCGTGCTTGGGACAGTGTGGTGGCGATTCCGCTGATGTCACGTTGTGCCGCGCCGACCCCGGCCGCGCAGGTGAGACCGGGATAGTGTGCCGTGAGCTGGCGGAGCCTGCTCTCGAGTTCGCGGGCCAGGGTCCGGGCGTGCTCTGGGCCCGGCTGATCCTGTGTCGTTGTCCATGCCGACCAGCCGTTGGCGCGTTCGACAAGAGGACCGAGCGACAGTGGGGGCTTCGCGAGGTCGGTGTTCAGGGTCTCGATGGCCAGGGTGGACATCGGGGTGCTCGCCGAGAAAGTCAGATGCACCCCGGTGTGCCATCCGAGCAGCTGCCATCCGACGGAAACGGCTTGTTGTTCGATCGATTCGGGGATTGCGTTCCCGTGTTCCACGATCTCGGTCAGCAGGGTAGTGCGTACCCGCGCGTCGCGCTCGGTGGACAGTTGCTCGCGGGCCAGCCAGGCAGTGATCTCGCCGCGGGCCAGGGCAAGTGCGTGCAGGGCGAGCTCACGCCAGAACGGACCGCCTCCGGCGCGTTCGGCGATGCTCCAGAGGACCGGGAGCTGCCCGGAACCGATGATCGGCGTTACCGCGATACTGCGGTCGCCGTGGTGGAAACTCTCCGGTATGTGCCCCCCGATCAGCTGTGTGACCGGTGTTTCCAGCGGGCCCCCGGCGATGAAAACCCCTTGGGCGGTGCAGATACCGACGTTCGCACGGATGGGTTTCCCGACAAGATGGCAGAGTTCCTGCGGGTTCCGGGGTCCACTGCTGAGCTGGCGGGTCACCGAGAGCAGGCAGTTGCTCATCGCGAGTTCGGGTTCGAGTACCGCGGAACGGAGCTCGACCGCGGTCGTGAGTGGCGAGCTCCCCGCGGGAGCGAGCAGGACCGGGATCGCGAGTTTCGTGGCCAGTGATCGGGTGGCCGCCGGGATTTCCCCGGTCGAACCGAGAACGATGATCGCGCCGGCCCGCGCCTGGTGCGCGCGTCGTAGCAGCAGATCGAGCAGGTGCTGGCGATGCCGGTCCAGCGACTCGTCGAGGCAGACCAGGACGGCGGAGCGGGGCGCGAGCGGCTTGTCGAGCACTTCATGCGATTCGAGCACCTCGACGGCGGCTATGCCGTGGTGCGGGGAAGAATCGCCGACCACGGTGGAGTGTTCGAGCACTTCCAGGGCACGCAGATCATCGAAGGTCAGCAGTTGCATCCGGGGCTCCTTGGGGATGAACCGGCTCGCGGCCATAGGCTCGCAGCCCGAACCGATTCTCGGCATCGTGGCGACCGTTGAACAGTTCCGGCGGCGCCGGGAGCGCGAGCACCCGCACTCGCTGCTGGACGGCCAGTTGCTCGACGCTGATCGGTTTCCAGGTTCGCTGATCGAGGACGACGATGATCTCGGGGACGGAGCTGACGGGGTATCCGTCCTCGAACGCGAGAATGTATTCGTTGGCGAAGTCCAGGCGCATGATGGCCGATCCGCTGCCTCCGTCGTGAATTGTCGCGACGCCACCGATTTCTGGTTGTGTCCTGATCACCTCGGCGACCGTCCCCTCGTAGAGGTGGCGGGCACCTGTCCGGTCGAACAGCTCCGCTGTGGTCAGCAGTCCACGCTGCCGCTGCTGCCAGTGGTGACCGAGGTCGAGCGCCCTGGACAGCGAGAACTGGACCGATGCCCGGCGGTACTGCGCGGCCGTCGCCGGGTGCAGGCACATCGCCGCCCAGCTCCCCAGGCTGGGGAGCATCGCCCGGACCAGCGACTCCACGGATCGCTCGTCGGCCGTGTCGATGACGATCACCTCCCCTCGCGGAGCCGAGAGCGCCAAGGGGGTGAGCGGAACATGGCCGGCAAGTGTGGTCAGGTTCAGGCGCGGGTAAGCCCGCCCCATCGCGTCCGCATCGAGCAACGGCAGCCCGAGCCATGCCGCGACACACGCGCCGAGCAAGCCGTTGACACCTCCGATCTCGAGAGACTGGACGGCGGCGAGTGGTCGGCCGAGGCGCGCTTCGGTGGCGCGGGCGGCCCGGACGAACTCCTCGGCGCTGGGAATCCGTTCGAGCATGGCCGTCGACGACCCCACCGCGCCGACCGTGGCGACCACGGCGTCCTCGGCCAGCCGATCGGCGGCACCGAGCTCCACCGGAGCGCCGGCCAGGGCACCGCGCAACAGCACCTCGGCCACGTCGGTGGCACCACCGCCGCCCGAGCCGAGCAACGCGCAGCCTGTCGCGAGTGCGGATACCTGATCATCTTCGAGCCTCATGCGATCACCTCAGAACGCGGCTGTGCATCGTGCACTGTATCGACACCCTGCTACGACAGTATGACCATTGAGGCGCTGCGAAGCGCTTCATTACCTTGGGGCCATTCCCGGATTCACACCTGATGATCCCGTTGCGGAAGGTCCAGCCATGTCTCGATCCCGCTCTGATGACACCGTGGTCGTCGGGCACGATGACTACGCTCTGGAACGGGTACCGGCCGACGCCCGGTACCCGTGGTGGTCGATCGCGATTCAGCGGTTCGGCCAGCTCTCGGCTCTCGCCCAGTTCCTCCTGGGGGCGACGCTGGGGTTCGGCATGCCATTCTGGAACGCCATCCTGGCGATCACCGTCGGATCGGTACTGCTCGAGATCGTCACCGTCTTCGTAGGTATCGCCGGTATGCGCGAAGGGCTCTCCACCTCGGTACTGGCACGCTGGACCGGGTTCGGTACGAAGGGGTCGGCATTGGTCGGCCTGTTGATCGGGGTCAGCCTGATCGGATGGTTCGGCGTCCAGAACGCTGTGTTCGGTACCGGGCTGCACTCGGTGCTCGGCGCCATGCCGGTCTGGGTCTGGTCGCTGCTCGGCGGTGTCGCCGTGACCGCGGTCGTCGTGTACGGCTTCGGCGGGATGACCTGGACCGCCTACGTCACGGTTCCGGCGTTCCTGGTGCTCGCCATCTGGGCAGTAGCACGGGAGCTGTCCCGGCATCCGATCGCAGACCTGCTCGCCTCCGCACCAGCCGGGCCCCGGCTCTCGCTCGCCGCGGGGGCCACACTCGTCGCCGGGGGTTTCATCGTCGGCGCCGTGATGACCCCCGACATGACCCGCTATAACCGCAGCGTGGCCGATGTCGTGAAACAGACGGTCATCGGCGTGACACTCGGCGAGTACGTCGTCGGCGTGATCGGCGTCCTTCTCGCGCACGCGGCCCGTACCTCCGATGTGGTCATGATGATCACCACGACGAGCGGGCTGATCGGAACCGTGGTCCTCGTCGCCTCGATCCTGAAGATCAACGACTGGAACCTCTACTCGTCCTCGCTCGGACTGGTCAACGTCCTGCATGTGCTCCTCGGCCGCAAGGTCAACCGCGCCGTGGTCACCATCGTCGTGGGGGTCCTCGGCGCGGCGCTCTCCGCGCTGGGCATCCTTGCCTACTTCACCGATTTCCTGAGCTTCGTCGGGATCCTGATGCCCCCGGTGGCCGGGATCTGCATCGCCGAGTATTTCATCGTCAAGACCTGGCGGCCGGTCCTCGAGGCTTCACGCGGGCGCGGCGAACTACCGGCGACCGCGCCCGGCTGGGTCCCCGCCGGTCTCGTCGCCTGGCTCACCGGCGGCCTCGTGGGGTATTTCGTGGACATCGGGATACCGGCGATCAATTCCTTGGCTGTCGCCACGGTCGCCTACATCGTCTTGGGAAAGCTCGGCCTGATCGCTCGACGAGGTGCCACCGCCTCGCAATCGGAGAGCGTCTCCGCCACCAGCACCGCCATCGCGCACAACACGGACCAGGGGTAGCCATGCATATCGGTATCGACGTCGGCGGGACGAACACCGACGCGGTCCTCATCCACCACGGAGTGGTCGCCGCCTCGGTGAAACGTCCGACCACACTCGATGTGACCACCGGGATCGTGGAGGCCATCACCGGGCTCAGTGAGAACGTCACCTTCGATCTGACCGGCATCTCCGCCGTCGCGATCGGAACCACCCATTTCACCAACGCCGTCGTCCAGGCACGTGGACTGGCGCCGACCGCGACGATCCGGCTCGGTCTGCCCGCATCGGCCAGCGTCCCGCCGTTGACCGCGTGGCCGGCCCGGCTGCGCGCCGCCGTCGGGGAGCACGTGTTCCTGTGTCACGGCGGTCACGAGTTCGACGGCCGGCAGATCTCCGAGCTCGACCGGGGCGAACTGTGCCGGGTCGCCGAGACCATCGGGGAACGCGGTATCACCTCCGCGGCGATCAGCTCCATCTTCTCCCCCGTCAACCGCGACGACGAACTCGCGGCCGCGGAAGTCCTCGTCTCGCAGGTACCCGGGCTGCGCATCTCACTCTCCCATGAGATCGGCCGGATCGGGCTGCTCGAAAGAGAAAACGCCACGATCATCAACGCCTCACTGCTGCCCGTGGCCGACCGGACGACCGAGGCCTTCGCCGTGGCACTGACCCGGGCCGGGATCGACGCGCCGCTGTATCTGTCTCAGAACGACGGCACCCTCATGGACATCGACTACGTGCGGCGCTATCCGGTCGCGACCTTCGCTGCCGGGCCGACGAACTCGATGCGCGGCGCGGCGATGCTCTCCGGGCTCAACGACTGCATCGTCGTCGATGTCGGTGGCACCACCGCCGACATCGGTGCCGTCGTCAATGGATTCCCCCGCCCGGCGACCACCGCCGTCGACATTGCCGGAGTGCGCACGAACTTCCGGATGCCGGATGTGGTGTCGATCGGTATCGGGGGCGGAAGCATCGTCGACGATTCCGATCCCTCACGCATCACCGTCGGCCCGGAAAGCGTGGGATACGAGCTGCACGCGAAGTCCCGGGTCTTCGGCGGGGACACCCTCACCGCTACCGATATCGCCGTCGCCGGAGGCCTGTACACGGTCGGGGATCCAGCGCTCATCGCGGATCTGCCCGGAAACCAGGTGCGCGACACCCTTGATCACATCGCCGCGCGCGTCGCCGAGCACGCCGACACGATGCGCACCTCGACCGAGGCGGTCCCCATCGTGCTCGTCGGCGGCGGCAGCATTCTGCTGCCCGACAACCTGCCCGGGTTCGACAAGGTCGTGCGCCCCGAGGAATTCACCGTGGCCAACGCGATCGGTGCGGCGATCGCCCAGGTCGGCGGTGAGGTCGACCGGGTGTACTCCGACACCGGCCGCGGCCGGGACGCGATCCTCGAGGACGCCAAGCGGGAGGCGGCCGAGAAAGCGATCCTCGCCGGTGCGGCACCGGACAGCGTCCGCACCGTCGAGGTCGACGAACTGCCCATGGCCTACCTGCCCGGCGATGCCGTCCGGGTTCGGGTCAAAGCCGTCGGCGAGCTGATCCTGGAGGACACCCCGTGAACCACATCGATGCGAACGCCATCGCCGACATCGCCCGCGGCGCTGCCGTTCTCGGCGCCGGTGGTGGCGGTGATCCCCACCTCGGAGCTTTGATGGCCGAACGCGCCATCACCGACAGCGGGCCGGTACGGACGGTCGGGCTGCCCGACTTGCCTGAAGACGCCGTCGTGCTGCCGGTGGCAATCATGGGAGCGCCGACCGTCATCGTGGAGAAACCACCGGCAGGCGGCGAATTCGCCCAAGCCGTCCGCGCCGTGCAGACAGCGTACGGCAGCACGATCACGCACATCGCCTGCTTCGAGGCCGGCGGGCTGAACTCGATGATGCCCCTTGTCTGCGCGGCGGAGACGAACCTGCCACTGATCGACGGGGACGGTATGGGCCGGGCTTTCCCGGAACTGCAGATGGTCCTCGCCACCCTCGACGGCATCTCCACCACGCCCATGGCCATGGTCGACGACAAAGGGAACACTGTCCTACTGGACACGGTCGACAACGCATGGGCAGAGCAACTGGCCCGGTCCGCCACCGTCGAAATGGGCTGCGGAGCCTGCATCGCGCTCTATCCGATGACCGGTCGTGAAGCGCGGAAGGCACTGGTTCCCGACACCGTCAGCCTCGCCGGGCGGCTCGGCCGGCTCCTGAGGGCCACACGCGGGGACCACCGCGACCCGGTCGAAGCGCTGATCACCGAAACCGATGGCGTGATCCTCTTCCACGGCAGGGTCACCGACGTCCGGCGGCGCACCAAGGCCGGCTTCGCCCGCGGCCAGGCCGAGATCCAGGGAACCGGTCCGGACACCGGTGCGAGCATGACGCTGCATTTCCAGAACGAACATCTCCTCGCCACCCGCGACGGCGCGGTGGTCGCGTCCGTTCCCGATCTCATCTGCGTACTCGAGGCCGACACCGGGGAACCGATCACCACCGAGGCCATGCGGTACGGCTTCCGCGTCACGGTCATCGGCTTGCCATGCCATCCCCGTTGGCGGTCACCGGCCGGTCTTGCACTGGTGGGCCCGTCCTATTTCGGCTACGAGCACGAGTACGTACCGCTCGACCGACTCAACACCGCATCCATCGCCTGAGGGGCAACAGCACCGAAAGAAGGGAAACGCATGTCCGACTACCCAGTGACGGTACGCCACACCCGGGATCTGTCCTTCACGATCGACAATGGCCGCACCGAGGCGAGAGTCGAATGGGACGCCGTCGATTCCACGTGGCAGGCCACCGAACTGTTCCTCACCGGCCTCGGCGCATGCATGCTCGCCACCATGATGGACTACGCCCAGAGCAACAACATCGACGCCACCGGCGCCCACGTGGAGCTCTCCGGCGACACCGCGACCCGGCCGATGCGGTTGAGCACCCTGCACATCACCTACGTCCTCCCGGACACGCTGTCCCAGAACCAGATCGAGGCGCTCGTCCGCGCCGGAAACCGGTGCAAGGTGCACAACACCATCGAGAATCACCCGGAATTCACCGTCACCACGCGCAAGGCAACGGTCAGCCGATGACCGGGAACCACAGCCGCGCGATGGCATCGGCCCCCGCACGGCCCAGCGAGCAACTCACCAGCCTCGGTCTGGCACTGCCTCCCATCGCGGCTCCTTCGGGTTTCTACGCCGCCGCGGTGCGGCATGCCGACCTGATCTACACCTCGGGGCAGCTACCGGTCCGCGCCGGTTTGCTCGCCGCGACCGGACTGGTCGGCGCAGCGATCACCGTCGACGAAGCGAGCAAGCTCGCCGAGCTGTGCACGCTCAACGCACTCGCGGCCGCCGCAGATCTCGCGGGCGGCATCGACAGACTCGACCGGATCGTCAAAGTGGCCGGATTCGTCGCCAGTGCCGAAGGATTCATCGAACACGCACTGGTCATCAACGGAGCGAGCGATCTGCTGCTTCGCGTCTTCGGGGACCGCGGACGGCACGCCCGAAGCGCGCTCGGAGTCAAATCGTTGCCGCTCGGCGCTCCCGTGGAGGTCGAGCTGATCATCGCATCAGAAGAGGACTGAGCCGTGTCGGCACCAGCCAAAGAAATCATCGACCTGAATCGATGGAACCGCGCCGAACGCGACTGGGTCATCGGTGCTATCGGCACCGTCACTGCCGATGCCAACCGCTCCGCGGACACCCACCTACTGACCGTCCCGCTCCCCCACCAATGGGGCATTCAGCTGTACCTCAAGGATGAATCCACTCATCCGACCGGAAGCCTCAAACACCGGCTCGCCCGTTCCTTGTTCCTCTACGCACTCTGCAACGGATGGATCACCGAAGGGTCCGCCATCGTCGAGGCGTCGAGTGGATCGACAGCGGTCTCGGAGGCCTACTTCGCGCGACTGCTCGGGTTGCCGTTCATCGCCGTGATGCCGGCCACGACCAGCGCGGCCAAGATCGCGATGATCGAGCGAGAAGGCGGAACCTGTCATCTGGTCACCGATCCCGTGACGATCTACCAGGAATCGGCCCGGCTCGCCGACGAGCTCGGCGGCCACTTCATGGACCAGTTCACCTACGCCGAGCGCGCCACCGACTGGCGCGGCAACAACAACATAGCCGAATCGATCTTCGACCAGCTGGCCTACGAACCGTTCCCGATCCCCGAATGGATCGTGACCGGCGCCGGAACGGGTGGCACCTCGGCCACCATCGGCCGATTCCTCCGCTATCACCGCCGGCACACCCGCCTCTGCGTCGTCGACCCGGAGAACTCCGCGTTCTTCCCCGGCTGGAAACACCGGGACAGCGCGATTCGCACCGGGCACGCCTCTCGGATCGAAGGAATAGGACGACCACGATTCGAACCCAGTTTCATTCCCACCGTCGTGGACCGCATGATCCAGGTACCGGATGCCGCATCGGTCGCGGCGGTCCGTTTCCTGCGCTCGATCACCGGACTCACCGCGGGAGCGTCCACCGGAACCAGCCTGTTCGCCGCCTATCGCCTCATCTGCGAAATGCGCGCCGAAAACACCCGGGGCAGCATCGTGGCGTTGCTGTGCGACCCCGGCGATCGTTACACCGATACCTACTACAGCGACAGCTGGGCCGCGCACCAGGGATTCGACCTCGAGTCATACCTGGACATCCTGCACACCGCCCACACAACAGGAAAATGGCTGGGCCCGCCGAGCAGATGACGGCCGGTCATGCACCCACCAAGGCCGCGACCGTCGAGACCGCGTCGGCACAGGGCGTGGACCCGGTCGATGAGCTTCGTGCCGAGTGGCGGACACAGATCGAATTCGGTGTCGCGAACCCGGCCGTTTTCCGCTTGTCGAGCGATCCGGACCGAGTGCGGCTCTCGCCCACGGCGCAATCCGGCAAGCGTGCCCTGGAAGCGCGAGTCCACCGCCTCGCGGTGACCGGACGGCTCCAGGGCACCGAGCAGCGCGCCGCCGACCTCATCCAGGCGGCCGGGACCGGCGTGATCCACGGTGACAGCTCGGGCGATCGCGCGCCAACTCGAGGCGCTCGGCGAGGCCGGACGATGTCTACTCGCCGAATGGCCCGACCGCGCGCCGGTCACCAGCAGACGAAACCGCAGTCCGCGACCAGGTCGAGTCCGGTACAGGCCGAGGAAGCCCGGGAGGCGAGGAAGATCGCCGGGCCGACGAGCTCCGCCATGTCCACCATGCGCCCCATCGGGGTCTGGTCCTCCCATTCGGCCCTGGCACCGGCGACTTCCGGGCGCTGTGTCATGGGGGTCAGGGTGTAGCCGGGGCTGATGGAGTTGACCCGGATGCCGCGCCCGGCCCATTCCACCGCGAGCGATTTGGTCAGGTGCATCACCCCCGCTTTCGCCGAGTTGTAATGCGCCTGGGTCAGTCCCCGGTTCACGATGGAACCGGACATGGAGGCGAGGTTCACGATCGAGCCGCCGCCGCGTTCCAGCATGACGCGCGCCTGCGCTTGAGCGCAGAGGAACACGCCGGTGAGGTTCACGTCGATCATCCGCCGCCAATCGGCGGGCTCCAGTTCCTCGGCGGGCGCCTGGTGGGCGATCCCCGCGTTGTTGAGCGCGATGTCCAGCCCGCCCAGCTCGTCCACGGTGCGCCTTACCGCTGCGGCAACCGAGTCGGCATCGGTGACATCACCGCCGATCCCGATGGCCTCGGCGCCGAGCCCGCGCAGCGTCGCTGCCTGTTCCGCGGCGCTGTCGGCGTCGAGGTCGAAACAGGCAACGGCGGCCCCGGCCCGTGCCCATCCGTTCGCGATCGCCGCGCCGATCCCCCGAGCTGCGCCGGTGACGAAGGCGGTCTTGCCTTGCAGTGAAAAGGAATCGAGCATGGTCACGCTCCTGTCTGCTTGCGTGTGGTCGTGGTGGCGAACTGGTCGAGCCCGAAACGATCGGTGATCCCCGCATCGGAGCCGAGACCGGTGGCGACGAGGCTGCCCGCCGCGAGGCCGAGCTCGGCGGCCTGTTCGAGGTCCGCCCCGTCGAGCAGCGCGGTGATGAATCCGGCGCTGAACGCATCGCCGCACCCGGTGGTGTCCACCACGTCGACGGCGTAGGCGGGCAGCAACCGTTCCGCGCCGCCGCGTTCGGCAATGCTGACCCCGTCTGCTCCCATGGTCAGCACGGTGGCGCCGACGCCGCGCCTGTGACACCAGTCGATCGCGCTCGCCCGGTCATCGGTTCCCGCGACGAAGCAGGCGTCTTCCAGGTTGGGCAGCAGGTAGTCCACGTACGGCAGACAGGCGGCGAGCTGACCGGGGAACTGCGGATCCTTGGTGGGGATGAAATCCATCAGCACAGTGAGCCCGATCTCCTTGGCACGCTGAAGGATCCGGACACTCGGCTCGCCGTCGAGCGCGGGCAGCAGTCCGCTGCCGCCGAAGTGCAGCACCCGCGCCTCGGCCAGCAGTGACCACGGGATCCGGTCCTCGGTCAAGGCGGCACTCGCCCCGATCACGTGCAGCGGTGGCCGTCCGCCGTCCGGGCGGATCGGCAGAATCGTCGCCGAGGTCTGCGCTGTGTCCACTTCGGACAGACCGGTGCAGTCGACGCCTTCCATGGTCATCCGCTCACGCAAGAAGGCACCGAGCGCGTCCCGGCCGATCGCACCGACCGAAGCGGTGCGCACGCCGAGGCGGGCCAGGTCGACCGCGGTCGCGGCAGCGGTGCCCGCCACGGTCATGGTGATCTGCTCGATGAGCTCGACCTCCTGGCCCGGCGGGATCCGGGTGACCGGGCGGCCCAGGATGTCGAGGATGTGCAGACCGAGCGTGACCACGTCAGTGCGCATGCCGTTCTCCCCTCTCAGGCGTGCAGCGTCCGCAGGGCCGCCTCCGGGAAAGCGGTCGTGGTGTCTCCGAGGCACAGTGCCCGATAGGTCGCCGTGGCCGCCTCCTCCAGGTTCATCGCGCGCCGGAACGCCATGCCGACGCTGTCCCCGAGTGCAGAGCAGCCGTGGTTGCCCAGGATCACGCAGTTGTGCTGTTTCGCCTCGGCCGCGGCGGTGTCGGCCAGTTCGTCGGAGCCGTTCGGGTAGTAGTCGGTTCTGCCCACCGAGCCGACGTACGCGGCGTGGTCGAGGGTGAACAGCCGGACCGGATGACCGAGCGCGTCCACGAGCACCGCGTGCTGCGGATGGATGTGCACCACCGCGTTCACATCCTCGCGCACCCGATAGGTCCGCTGGTGCAGCTTCCATTCGCTGGACGGCGACGGATTCCCGCCGACGACCTCGCCGTCGAGGTTCAGCACTGTGAAGTCCTCCGGGGTGAGCCGGTCCAGCCAGGTTCCCGCCCCGGTGACCACGAACTCCTCGGCGCCGGGCAGGCGTGCGGAGAGATTGCCACCGCTGGCCAGCACGAGTCCCCTCCGCACGGCCAGCTCACCGGCCTCCGCGAGTCGCTCGATCAGTTCGTCCGTGGTCGCGGCGTCGCGCATGGTCAGTTCCCTTTCCTGGTTGTCCGCAACAGCGTTCTCGCGGTGTCCACATCGGTGACGAGATGGTTCATCAGCCCGGTGCGCAACGCGGCGCGCAGTGCGGTGATCTTCTGGTCGCCGAAGCCGACGGCGACGCGCCGCGGAATTCTGGCCAGTGCACGCAGGCTCATCCCGACCACGCGCTCGTCCACGGTGCTTTCGACCGCGCTGCCCACACTGTCGAAGAACCGGGCGGAAATGTCTCCGACGGCGCCGCGTTTGGTCAGCTGTCCTCGCTCGCGCTCGGTAAGCGTGTCCGCCAGCATGCCGCTACCGGCCTCCACCGCACCGACCCCGGCGATCAGCAGTTCGGCCCCCGCGGCGAGGCGCAGTGTCTGCCGGACCCCTGGATCGGCGGCGAAAGCGGTCGCCGCGTCCGCCGTCTTGGCGAGAATGGGTGCGGGCAGGTGATAGGTCCGCGCACCGAACGCCGCACCGAACCCGATCACCAGCTCGTGTGGGCTCATACCCCGTGAGGCGCCGCCCCAGCTGCCCGCCAGCGGCACGAACCCCAGTTCGGGCAGTTGCTCCTGTGGTCGCAGGTGCGCCACGATCGCGGCCACGCTCGAGGAAAGGCCCACCGCGACGGTGCGCACCGTCGGGGCCAGCGCGGTCAGGCATTCCGCTCCGGCCATCCCGACCGAGGCGAGACTGCGCTCCGGGTCGGAGAAGCTCGGCGCGATCCAGGCCCCCGCCAATCCGAATGCGCCGGTCAGTTCCGCTTCGAGCTCGCCGAACGGGGTGGCCTCACCGTGGATGTGGATCTCGACGATTCCTGCCCGTCGTGCCTCGGCGAGCATCCTGGTGACCTTCACCCTGGAGAACCCGAGCAGCTCACCGATCTCTTGGTGGGTCATGCCGTGCTGATAGTGCAGCCGGGCCACCCGGCCCAGCGGTTCGCGGGTCTCCATCGGCCGAACATCCGTTCTCATTGGCGAGCATCTGTTCGCCGAATCATCGCGCTCGCCCATCTGCGTGGGCAACCCGGGGCTCATCCGGGGATCACCTCCGCTCGCCCGGCTCCGGAGGACTGCTCGGCCCCCTTGTCCCGCAGCACATAGGTCAGCGGAATGCCCACGGCGTAGAGACCGGCCAGCAGCCACATCAGCCCACCGACTCCGAGCGGGCCGAGGAAGATCCGGGCCAGTACCGGTCCGACCGCGTTGCTCAGCCCGGCTCCGAGGTTGAGGATCGCCACCGCAGCCGCCTTGTTGTTCGGCGCGAGCAGCGGCACGATCGCGCTCAACGGCACATAAGCGGCCATCGCCAGCCCGAGCAGGATGGACACCGCCATCGCGGCCGCGAAGTTCGCGCCGAGCCATTCCGGCACGTAGTACCAGGCCAGCACCGAGATCACGCAGAGCAGCCCGCCGAACCAGGCGACCACGGTGATCTGGCCGATCCGGTCGCCAAGATACCCGGCCGCCACATTGCCGATGATGTTGGCGAACAACATCGTGCCCCAGATGGTCTGCCACTGCGAGAGCGTGAACCCGATCTCGTTGATCATGTGCGTGGAGATGAAGACCGGAAACGCGTAGAAGCACAGTGTGTTGATGATGCGTACCACCCCGCCGACTCCGACGCGTGGATGGTCTTTCACCACGGTCAGCCCGCCTGCCACCTTCCGCAGGTTCGCCGAGAGTCCGGCATCGCTGCGCTCGGAGCGCGCCCGCACCGCGACGATCAGCAGAACCCCACCCGCGGCGATGAACACCAGCGAGAGCCACATCGTCGCCAGCTGGCCGAGCCATGGGATGACGATCCCCGCGAAGTAGGAGCTGACCACGCCGAGCCCGGCCGTGGAAGCGAACCAGTACCAGCCGACCGCCCTGCCGATCACCTCCTTCGGGGTACGCATGGTCACCCAGACAAGGAAACCGTAGGAGAAGAACGGGTACCCGAGGCCGCGGATCCCATACGAGATCAGCATCACCGGATAGTTCTTGGTCGCCACACCGATCCCGAGGAACAGCAGCTCGAACACGAACCAGATCAGGAACCCGGCCAGCATGACCCGCCGCGGTCCCCACGCCTCGGCGAGCGCACCGGCCAGCCACGCGGCCACCGCGACCACGATGCCGTAAACGCTGACCAGGGTCGCGACATCGGTGGCCGCGAAACCGATGGATTCCAGGTATGGAGCCAAGAATCCGAGCTCCACACCGTCTCCGACCATGAACAGCAGCACCGCGAGGAAACCCCAGGCGAGCGGACGGACGATCCCCTGACGGCCCAGCCACGTCTGCCGGGCGCCGCTTTCCCCCTCGGCGTTTTCGCGCATCAGCACTCCTCTTCGAGCCCGCGCTACGAACAATTGTTCAGACGATTGCACTTTGGATCGATAGAGCATCAGCTCGACCGGCGCGAATGTCAAGAGTTGACCGAACGAGGTCCGGCGTTCTAGATTCCGAACAACTGCACGATGTAGTGCACATATGTTCAGTGGAGAGATGTGATGGCCATTTCCGCCATCGTCGGGATCGACGCAGGTACGACCGCGGTCAAGACGGTGATCATCACGCCGGATGGCCGGAACCTCGCGACAGCGCGAGTTCCCCTCGAGGTCGGGCGACCACGGCCGGACTGTGCCGAGCAGTCCATGGCGACAATCTGGCAGTCCGTGCAGCACACCGTCACGGCCGCACTGCACGCGGCGGGCGAGGTCGAGGTGAGCGCGATCGGCGTCACCGGGCAGGGCGACGGCGCCTGGCTGCTGGACGCCGAACACCGCCCGATCGGACCGGCGAAACTGTGGCTGGACGGGCGCGCGACCACCGTTGTCGACGAATGGGAACGAGATGGCCGCGCCGCCGCGGTCCACGCCGTCACCGGCTCCACATTGTTCGCCGGGGCCCTGCCGGTCCTGCTCGAACACCTGCGGCCCGAGGCACGGCACCAGGCGAACTGCAAAGACTGGATCCGGCTCCGGCTGACCGGCGTACTCGAAACGGACGCCTCCGAAGCCTCGCGCACCTACCTCGACGTACGCACCGGGCAGTACTCCCAGCAGCTACTCGACCGGCTCGGCCATCGGCGATTCGCCGGACTACTGCCACCGGTCGTCCCGTCGACCACGACCCGGCCGCTGCGCCACGACGCGGCCCATGCCCTCGGGCTGCGCCCCGGGACACCGGTGGCCACCGGCATGGTGGACACGGCCGCCGCGGGCATCGGCCTCGGCGCGGTCGAACCGGGCGAGAGCTACGCGATCATGGGCACCACCGCGTTCCTCGGCACGGTGCGCAGCAGCGCCGAGGAGGTCACCGCACCGGCGAGCATCCTGCTCGCCACCGGCCACCACGGCCGGATTCTCGAATGCCTCTGCCCGATGTCCGGAACGCCGAACCTGGAATGGGCGCGAGGGGTCACCGGCGATACGCACCGGAGCTGGACCGCTGTGGAGGCCGAAGCCGCCCGGGTACCACCGGGCGCGGACGGAGTGCTCTACCTGCCCTATGGCGCACAGTCGGGCGAGCGCGCACCGTTTCACGCGCCGGAAGCCTCCGCGGGCTGGCTGGGACTGTCCACTTCGACCAGTGGGGCGGCGTTACTGCGCGCGGTCTACGAAGGGCTCGCCTTCAGCCTGCGAGAATGTCAGGAAGCACTTGGCGGAACCGGCCCACTCCGGCTGTGCGGCGGCGCTACGACGAGCTCGCTGCTCTGCCAGACCATCGCCGAGGTCACCGGAACGACCGTGTACCGCGCCACCGACGAGGAGACCGGCGCGCGCGGCGCGGCCGCGATCGCACTGTCCGCAACGGAAGGCACCGAGCTCGCGCGGACCGCGGCGAAGCTGCGCGGTGAACCACGCCGATTCGAACCGGCCGAGGAGCGGACCACCGACTACGAACGGCGTTACCGGATCTTCCGCTCCGTCCGAGACGCCCTCCGTCCACAATGGAGCGAACTGCGGAAACTTCGCGGACCCGAAGAACAGGAGACCACGTGTCCGACCGTCCTCGCGTGCTGATCACCGCGGCCTTCGACGACACGATCGCCGAAGCGCTGCGTGACACGTTCGAGCTCACCGTGCTCGAACCGGCGAACCTGCGCCGCTCGCTCGCCGAGACCGGCGCGGAGGCCGCGCTCGCCGAAGCCGAAGCCGTGGTCTGCGAGACCGAACTGCTCGACGCCAAAGCTCTCGCCGCGGCACCGAAGCTGCGCCTGGCCGTGTCCTGCCGGGCAGCACCGGTCAACATCGACCTGGACGGTTGCACGGCGCGCGGGATCCCGGTCGCGACCACCCCCGCACGCAATGCCGACGTCACCGCAGACCTGACCTTCACCCTGCTACTGGCCACATTGCGCAACACCTCCCGCGCGGAAGCCTGGCTGCGCAACGGATCCTGGACCACCGAGGACGTCTTCGAGCCCTATCGGGAGTTTCGCGGTCTCGCGCTGCACGGCCGCACGCTCGGCATCCTCGGCGGCGGCGCGGTGGGCAGGCGGGTGCTCGCCCGCGCCCGCGCCTTCGGCATGCACGCGCTCGTCTACGACCCGTACCTCGACGAGGACACCTTCGGCGAACAGGCCCGCATCGTCGGACTGGAGGAGCTGCTCGGCGCCGCGGACGTGATCACCGTGCACACCCCGTTGCTGGAGTCCACCATCGGGCTCCTCGGCGCCGAGCAGATCGCCCGGATACGACCGGGCAGCTACCTGATCAACGCCGGTCGCGCCGCCGTGGTCGAGGAACAGGCACTGCTCGAAGCGCTGCGCACCGGCCATCTCGCCGGAGCCGGACTGGACGTGTTCTGGCAGGAACCGCTGCCCGCCGGCCATCCGCTGTTCGAAATGCCCAACGTCACCATGACCCCGCACATCGGCGGCGCTTCCGACGACGTGATCGCCGTGCACTCCAGGATGGCCGCCGACGCCCTCCGGACATGGCAACGGGGGGAGACTCCCGCCGCCCTGGCGAACCCCACCGTATACGACCCCAGGTAACCGGTAACGGAGCTGCGGGCACCGGACCGCTTTCCGCGACAGAGGTGGTCCGCGGTGGTCGATCCGTCACGGATCTCACGTTGGCGGATCTGTGTGGCCCGCACGAGCATTGCGCGAACAGGGGTTTCCGCGATGCGCCGGGCGACTCTCCGCGGCGAGTTCCACCGGAGCATGCGGATGCTGATCGAAAAGGAGGACATGACCGCTGATGGTCGAGCCCTCGAACATATCGGCCCGGAGATCGGCGCGGCACGCCACACGAAGCGGCGTCGAAGTCGATCGCGGGCAATACCAGCCCGTTCTGTGCGGACGAGACGGGTCACTCCGAGATCAGAGTCGTCTCGCGTTCAGCGCAATCCTCCCAGCCGCCGGGAGATCTGCCCGGCGGCAGCACATACCTGCTCGGCGATCTCGGGCACCCGTTCGCGGGGCAGGCGTTGTTCGGGGGCCGATACGCTCACCGCGCTCGTGCACTCGCCCGCTCCGTCGAAGATCGGCGCGGCCACACAGCGGATTCCGTTCTCGTTTTCGATTTCGTCCACGGCGTAGCCGTCTTTTCGCACCCTGGCCAGCTCTCTGTGCAGTGCCCCGGCGGTGGTGATGGTGTTCGGGGTACGCGCGGGCATCCCGTCGGCGACGACCCGGGCGACGGTCGTTTCCGGGGCGTGCGCGAGCATCGCCTTGCCCACGCTCGTGCGGTAGGCGGGTTGGGTCCTGCCGATCCGGGAGAACATCCGGACCGGGTGCGGGCTGTCCACTTTGTCGATGTAGACGATGTTGGGGAAATCGGCAAGTACCAGGTGCGCGGTCTCGCTGGTGCGCTCGACCAGTTCGGTGAGCAGATCGTGCATGCTGGTGCGCAGGTCGAGGCCGGAAAGGTAGACCTGTCCGAGCTGGGCGTTGCGCCAGCCGAGGTGGTAGGCACCCGATCCGGACTGCTCCACGAACCGTGTCTCGAGCAACGGTTGCAGTAGGCGCAGGGCCGTACTCTTGTTCATCTCCAGCGCGCGGCACAGCTCGCTGACCGAGGCGCCGTCCTGCCCCGCCTCGCCGAGGTACAACAGGATCGACAGCGCCCGCCGCAGAGACGCGGAATTGTTGCGGGTCCCCGGTCTCGGGCCCAGTGAGTCGGTCATCCCTTCCCCCTTCGGATCGCCCGTCCCGCGGGCACACCGGTCAGTTCACCGTCACGGAGTACGAACCGGCCGACGGCTGCCCGGCACGCATTCGCCTTGTGCACAGACTGTTCCCCGGGCCGGTTCGACTCCCGACCGGACGCCGGTGAAGCCCGCGGAGACCTTGACAGCACTATGCCGCATCGGTAAGCATCCGTGCAATGCGCAATGCTATGTTGCATTGCAAACCTCGTTGGCCGCCCGGCCGATCGCGGTGCGCACTTGGTGCGCCGGTCATCCGTGATCGCCGAGAAAGGTTCGAAGATGAACAGGAGTCGCGACCGCCTTCGTGCGGCCGGGATGGCGCTGACGTGTCTGACACTGGTCCTTGCCACCTCGTGCGCACCCCCGCTCGGTCGCCCTTCGAAGTCGGTATTGCGTGTCGCCGAGACCACCGCACCGACCACTCTCGACCCGCAGGGCTCGGGCATCTTCAACGACCGGTTCGCCTGGCAGCTCTCCTACCAGTGTCTGCTCACCACGACCGCGGACGGCAGCGTCCGGCCCGAGCTGGCCACCCGATACCGGAAGTCGGCCGATGGCCTGCACTACACCTTCTCGCTGCGGCCAGGGGTGCGGTTCCACAACGGTGAACCGCTCACTTCCTCCGATGTCGTGTACACCTTCGACCGGCTCAGGCACAGTCCGGACGGCATCGACGACCAGATGTTCCCCACGCTCGCGGACACCGTCGCCGTCGACGACCACACTGTCCGGTTCGATCTGCGGAAACCGGATGCGGGCTTCACCAACAACATGGCGAACCCGCTGGTCTGGGGCTGTGCGATCCTGAGCAAGCGGGCCGGCGAATCCGAGAACCTGGCCGCGAACATGGTCGGAACCGGGCCATGGGCGCAGAAGTCCTACCGGGCCAACAGCGAACTCGACCTCGATCGCTTCGACGGATACTGGGGTGAACGCACCAAAACGCCACGGTTGACGGTGCTCTATGTGCCGAACCCCTCGACCCAGGTGAGCAACCTGCAAGCCGGCCAGGTCGACCTCATCTTCCCCGATGCGTCCGGTGTGGACAGTCTGCGCGGCGATGGCCGGGTCGCCGTCGAACGGGCACCGACCGATTCCACGATCTTCATGCAGATCAACAACATGACCAAACCCTTCGACGACATCCGGGTCCGCACGGCGCTCGCCCTGGCTCTGGACCGCGACCGGCTCGCCAGACAGGCCTATCGCGGTGCCACCCGGCCGAGCGGCTATCTCCCGCCCTCTGCCGAATGGGCACCGAAACCCGGCCAGCTGCCCCATTCCGCTCCGGACATCCGCAAGGCCCGGCAACTACTCGCCGAAGCGGGCTACCCGAACGGATTCGCCACCTCGCTGATGTACATCAGTGGCTACGACGTCGGCACCGACGACCTCGTCGCCGCGATCCAGAGCCAGCTCGCCGAGGTCGGCATCCGGGCCAGGCTCGATCCCCTGGAGCGCGGTGCCTGGGGCGACCGGCTCTCCGCTGCCGACTACGCGCTCAGCTGGAATGCCCAGTCCTACTACTCGAATCCCTACCAGTACGTCCAGCCGGCCGAAGGGCGCCAGGGCCCGGTGCCGCGGGCGCTGCGCCAGGAGCTCGACACGGCTATGCACGCCACATCCGATGCGGAATACCGGCGCGCGCTCGTCGCGGTGGAGAAAGAGGAGGCGAGAACCGTGTATCCCACACTCACACTGCTCGCGACCGATATGTTCGTGGCCTACGACAAGAGCCTGACCGGGGTCTCCGTGCCACCGAGCCAGAGCAGGACCTTCCTCGCACAGGTGCGGCATGGCTGATCCGCGAGCGGCGAGCACGCCGATCCTGACCGTCGAGGATCTCAGCATCCGCTACGCGGGTGCACCGGAAGACAGCCTGGCACTGGATCACGCCTCGTTCACCGTCGAGCGCGGCGACCGCGTCGGTCTCGTCGGCGAGTCCGGTTCGGGCAAGTCCACACTCGCCTCGGCGGTGCTGCGGATGCTCGCTCCGGGCGCGCAGCTCGCGTCCGGCCGGATCGAGTTCGACGGGGAAGATCTGCTCGGGCAGTCCGGCGAACGGATGCGGGCGCTGCGCAGCACACGATTGGCGCGCGTGCCCCAGGATCCGCTCGGCAGCCTCAATCCGGTGTTCACGGTCGGCCGCCAACTCGCCGACGTGGTGCGGGCACACCGTCCCGAGCGGATCGGCAGGCGAGAACTGCGCTCGCTGGTGGAGCGCGAGCTCACCAGTGTGGGAATCGGCGATGCCGCACTGAAACGCCGCAGCTTCGCCCACGAGCTCTCCGGGGGCATGCGTCAGCGTGTGGTGATCGCCATGGCACTGATCAACCGCCCCGACCTGTTGATCGCCGACGAGCCGACGACCGCGCTGGACGCGACCGTGCAGGCGCAGGTGATCGAACTACTGCGGGAACGGGTCGCCAGTGCCGATATGACGCTGATGCTGATCTCCCACGACATCGGCGTGATCTCCGAGCTGTGCACCCGCGTGCTGGTGATGTACCAGGGGCGGATCGTGGAGCAGGGCAGCACGAGGGAAGTACTCACCCGGCCTTCGCATCCCTACACCCGTTCGCTGCTCGATGCCGCACGCGGCCACACCGCGGCCGCAGTCTGAACCCGAGGAAGCCCAGTGACAACGTCAAACCAGAACGGCCAGGTGCTGTCCGTGCACGAGGCCGTCAAGCACTTCCCGCTCCGGCGGACCGTGCTTCGCGGTCCCCGGCCACGGGTCCATGCGGTGGACGGCATCAGCGTTTCCCTGGCCGCCGGGAGAACGCTCGGCGTCGTCGGCGAGTCGGGCTGCGGGAAATCCACGCTCGGCAGGCTCGTCACCGGGCTGGAGAGCGCCGATTCCGGCCAGATCACCATCGGCGAGGAGCAGCTGCCCGTCGGCCGGGCCAGCGGCACCGGAATCGTGCAGGCAGTGTTCCAGGATCCGGCGAGCGCACTCGATCCGCGGATGCGGGTCGCCGATTCCGTCGCCGAGGCTTTGCCCGGGCAACCCCGCGCCGAACGGGAAACACGCATCGCCGAGGCCTTCGAGGCCGTCGGCATCGCCGCCGAGCTGCGCGCCCGATTCCCCCACGAGCTCTCCGGCGGGCAACAACAGCGGGTGTGCATCGCGCGCGCGATCGTCAGCAGGCCCCGGCTCATTCTGCTCGACGAGGCGATCACCTCCCTGGACGCCTCGCTGCAGGCTCAGACCCTCGCACTGCTCGCTCGACTACAGCAGAACACCGGGACCGCTTATGTGTTCATCTCGCACGATCTGCGAGCGGTCCGCCGAATCAGCCACTCGGTGGCGGTGATGTACCTCGGCCAGATCGTGGAACAGGCCCCAGCGGCGGTGTTCGAGCACGGACTGCTGCATCCCTACTCCGTGGCGCTGCGTTCGACCGAACCGCGCATCCTCGATGAGGATTCCGGCCAGGAACCGGTCGAGCGCATCGTGCTCACCGGGGAACCGCCGAGCGCGGTCGATCCTCCGCGGGGCTGCCGGTTCGCGCCACGGTGCCCGCTCGCCGACGACCAGTGCCGGGCGAACGCCCCGCAGCTGCGCGAGACGGGCTCCGGCCACTTCGTGCGCTGTCACAAACCGGGCGGGCTCGCCCTGGTCCCGCGCGACCGGAACACCGAACCGACCGCAACGGACGTGGCCTCGTGATCCGGTACGTCGGCAAGAAAGTACTCGGCGCCGCCGCGGTGCTGTTCGTGCTGTCCGCGCTCGTGTTCATGGCCGGGCGCGGGCTGGCGCCCGGAAACCCCGCGATGACGCTCGCCGGTCCGAAAGCCTCGCCCGCCGACATCGCCGCCATCGAGCACAAACTCGGCCTGGACAAGCCGGTCTGGCAACAGTATCTCGACTGGCTCGGCAACGCCCTGCACGGCGACTTCGGCGTCTCTCCCATCTCCGGACAGGCCAATATCGAGGTGATCGGCCAGCAGGCGCCGGTCTCGTTCGAGCTCGCGGTCCTCGGACTGGTGATCGCCGTGGTCCTCGGGGTTCCGGTCGGCGTGATGACGGCCAGCCGAGCCGGAACGGCCGCCGACTGGACGATGCGCATCCCGCTGCTGGTGATCTTCGCCTTCCCCGCCTTCGTCTCCGGATCGATCGCCCTCTACCTCGCCACGCATTACCTGACGAACCTCTACTCGGCGAGCTACATCCCGCTGTCCCAAGCACCACTGGCGAATCTGCAGGCGATGCTCCTCCCGGCACTCGCGGTCGGCATCCCCACTGCTCCGCTCGTCGCCCAGATGACCAGGTCCTCGATGATCGAGACCCTCGCCCAGCCGCACATCGCCACCGCGCGGACCAATGGTATCGCCGAATGGCGCATCAAGTACCAGTACGCTCTGCGTGCGGCCCTTCCCCCGGTGCTCACGCTGATCGGGTTCATCTTCGGCCTGCTGGTCGGTGGCCTGTTCATCGTGGAGAAGATCTTCAGCCTTCCCGGTCTCGGCCGGGGCGTGCTGGATTCGATAACCAACCGGGACTTCGTCCAGGTGACCGGGCAGGCGCTCGTTCTCGCCGCCGCGTTCATCATCGGCAACCTCATCGTCGACCTGGTGCTGCCGCTCGTGGACCGGCGCATCCTTCGCAGGTAGTGGAAACGGAGTGAGCATGTCCTCGGTAACCGCGCAAGGCACACCGGTGACCAGGCGGCTGCGCTGGCCGTTTCGTGGAATCATCGCCAACTTCGCGATCCTGGTGATCCTCGCCTACCTCGTACTCGCCGTGCTCGGCCCGGTACTGGCTCCCTATGGACCGAACGACATCGGCGCCGGTCCGCAGCTGTCCACCCCCTCTGCCGCGCACTGGCTCGGCACCGACGGGCTCGGCCGTGACGTGTTCTCCCGGATCATCGCCGCGACCCGGCCCGCACTGCTCGCGGCCGTGATCGCGGTGGTCTTCGCGCTCGTACTCGGGACCGCGATCGGCATCGCCTCGGGTTTTCTCGGGCGGTTCTGGGACAGCGCGCTCTCCCGCATCGTCGACCTGCTTTTCGCCATCCCCGAGTACCTGCTCGCCATCCTGGTACTCGCGGTGATGGGCAGTGGACTGGTCAACGCCTCCCTGGCGATCGGGCTCGTCGTCATCCCCCGCTTCGCCAGGATCGCGCGCGGTTCCACGATCGAGGTCAACCAACGGCATTACATCGACGCGGCCAGGCTGTGCGGGCGCAGCCGGATCTGGATCATGCGCAGGCACATCCTCCCGAACATCGCCTCGCCGCTGGTGATCATGACCGCGATCAACCTGTCCACCGCCGAGGCCGCCTACGCCGCGCTGAGCTTCCTCGGATTCGGCAGCACACCACCGGATTCCGATTTCGGCAGCATGATCTCCTCATCGCAGCAGTACTTCCTGACCCATCCGTGGATCGTGGCCTTCCCCGCGATCGCCTTCGTGATCCTCGTAGTCGCGTTCAACCTGCTCGGGGACGCCATGCGGGACCGCCTCGATCCGCGCTCGCGCACCACCGCCGGTGCCTAGCACCAGACAGACCGCCCATCCCCGATCGACGAAGGAGAACCCAGTGGCCGATTTCGGCGAACTGCTCGACGAGCGGATCGACGCGATCCTCGAACGCCACGGCGTACCCGGTGCCGCCATCGGTATCCGGCACGCCGGAACCGAGATCCTGCGCGGCTTCGGGCACACCAGCGTGGCCAACCCGCTCCCGGTGGATCCGGACACGATCTTCCAGGTCGGCTCGATCTCCAAGACACTGCTCGGTTTCATCATCGGCAAGCTGCTCGACGAGGCCGAGGTGGGGCTCGACGATCCGGTGGCCCCACTGCTCGATCCCGAATCCGGCATCGATCCCCGGATCACCCTGCGCCACACCATCACCCACACATCCGGCATCGACGCGCAGAACATGATCGCCGACGCACCGAACCTCCTCGCCGGCCGCGCGAACGACTCGATCCAGGCCTCACTGCGGCACTTCGCACGGCGCCCGCTGCTGTTCGAACCGGGCAGTGATTTCTCCTATAGCGGACCGGGAATCATGGTCGCGGCCGCGGTCGTCGAACGAGTCACCGGCCGCGCCTACGCCGACGTGCTCCGCGATACCGTCCTCGTCCCCGCCGGAATGGAGATCACCTGCACCACCGCGGACGAGGCGATCCTGCGCCGGGTCGCCGCTCCGCACGGCCGCACCCCCGATGGCGAACCCGAGCTCTTGGTGGACCGGGGCTGGCAACGGCACTGGCAGTTGCCCGGTTGGGATGTTCCCGGCGGCGGGGTTCTCAGCACCGCACGCGAGCTGATGCGGTACGCCCGGTTCGTCACCTCCGATGCCGCACCCTCGCGACTGTTCGAGATACTCGCCGATCGTGGCCCACGTGGCGAGCACATCGGTCTCGCCTGGCACCTCGACGAGATCGAGGGCCACCCCAGCATGTCCCATGACGGGCTGACCATCGGCTACGCCTCCCGGCTGGTCCTGGTCCCCGCGCTGGATCTGGCCTACACCGTCCTCACCAACTCGCTCGAGGGCGGCGGCGTGGTCGCCGAAATCGATCGACTCATCAAGACCGAGGTCCTCGGCCATATACCGGGGCGGACACTGAGCCCGGTACCCGCGGAACTGGCCGAGGCACTCGCCGGAACCTACGACTGCGGCTTCTACGGCACCATGACCGTCGCCCCCGGGCGACACTCCGGCGAACTCCGGCTGATCGCGAACGCCGCGGCCACCGAACCGGGACAGTATGTGATCGACCTCGAATCCGCCGACCGAGTGCTGCAATGCGCACCGGACGCACTCATGATCATCGACGACGATGGTTCCCCCGTCTCTGATGTCCCCTTCGTCCAGGACAGGTACGGCCGGATCACCGCCATCCGCTGGCACGGACGAATCGCACACCGCACCGGAGCCTGAAGGTAGCCGCGGCGTTTGTCGTGGCTGAGGCGGGCTTGGTGTTGTCGTCGGCGGTGCAACCGTGACCAGGACCAGACGTGTTCGGCGGAGTCGGCGATTCCCGCGGTGATCGTGGGATGGCGTGCGGCGAACGATTCGGCGGTGACTGCTCTTCAAGGACGTGGCCGATGATGAACCGCTGTCTGGCAAGCACGATCAGGCGGGCCTGCCGCAGGTGCAATCCTCGACGGACGGGGGTGCTCATCGCCAGCTCCGTGACGGCCGCGAGGGCCGGTGACAGGTGCGCGGTGGAGACGACCCAGGCGCCGCCGGGATGGGTAAGGATCGCTTCTCGCATGCGTTGCGCCGCGACCGTCAGCCAGTCCCGCCAGGGTTCGCCCGCTGTCGGCCGACTCAGCTCTGTGAGGTCTTCGAGGGCGGCCTCGGCCGGTTCGTTGATCAGTTTCAACGCCAGCGTCACCTGCACTGTGTCGGTGTCCGCAGTCTGGCCAATCCGTTCGCAGGTGTCCAAGACGGAAATGATCTGGCTCGATGCCGAAATGTCATCACCGCTGTACGGTCGCCGATCAGTCTTCGAGGCGTTCGATGATTTTCACGATCTCGTCGAGGATCGTGAGGATTTTCGGGATGAGTCCCTCGATCTTGAACGCCCCCTCCACCGCTTTCGCGACGGCTTTCGCCGCGACCCCGCTGGCCCGCACGACCTCGCCCGTGGTCTGTTCGGGAATGGCCGCGGCCCCGACGACGGTCGCTGCCTCGGCCAGATCCTGCACGATCTGCCCGACAACGGCGGCGATGAGTTCTCTGATGAAGTCGTGCACGATGCCGACGAGTTCGCTGACGATGCGGACGAGTGTGGCCCAGGAGTGGCACATCACCCCAGCGGAGGCGAGGGCGCCGATCAGCTGCCGCGCGTGTTCCCGGTAGGCATCGGCGGCCTCACCCTGCCAGAACTGTACGGTCTGCTCGACCTTGTCCGCGTAGTTTTTGGACGCCTCCTGCAGTGCCCCGGCCATGTTCTCCCAGGTGTTGGCCACCGCGTTGACGGTGTCCTGATTCCCGGTCACCTCGTCGAGCAGTAACCGCAGTGGTTTGACATGTTCCAGCGCCCAGGACACGAGGGGCGCCACCGTGGTTCCGCCCCAGTCGCCTTCGGCAACGGCCACCCCGTAAGTGCCGAGGCTGTACCCGGCGGCGAACTGCTCGATCCAGTCGTGCACCTGCAGCTTTTCACCCTGCGCCGCCTTGTCGATGTTCTTGGCGATCGTGACCGCGTCATTGACCACCGGCGCCCCCTCGAACCAGTGGCTGAACCTGTCGAGGTCGGTCTTGTCCGTGGTGTAGCCCTGCCCCGGGGTGAACGGGTTCCACCACTGGGTACCGCCGTGGTCGCTGCCATCCTGGACGGGCGCGTAGTCACCCCATTCGAATCGGGAGTTCTTGTCGACGAGTGGATTATCCGAACCGGTCATGCCGCTCACTCCCCATCGAGCCGCTCGTGGAAGCTGCTGCGGCCTTGCGACCGCTGCCGCTGCTCGTACACCCGTTCCAGTTCCTGCTTGTTACGCCGTTCCTGACCGGCATAGTCGGTCGCGTTCTGCTCCAGCTTGGTCGCGCTCGTGCCGAGCACCCGATCGAGCCGCTTGATCAGGTCGAGATGGTGCTGCACATTGGCGCGCACGGCGATCGGAAACCCTTGGCAGGCAAGGCCGTAGGCATTGTCCCAGCCACCGGGTGTCACCTCGGTGCCCGCGTCGATCACCTGTTGGATCCGTGCGCGGACTTCGGCGATCGAGCTCGCGTGTTCGCGAAGCCGGTCCGGGTCGACGTGAAAACCCTTGTCGTTCATCGCGCGTCCTCCTGACCGCCGAACGCCTCGCGCAGCAGCGAGACCGCATGTTCGGCAGCGGCGTCGTGCGCACCGAACCGCTCCGCATAGACCTCCTCGGCCAGCTCAGGCAGTTTCGCGTACGCCCGCCGCACGCAGGCCAGGATCTCCGTGGAGAGTTCGGACCGCGACCAGCGATCGGCGCGCTCCCCGAGTTCGAGATCGCGCAACGTCCCGTTCGCCGCGACGGTGACCCGCACCTCGCCACGCGTGGACTCGGCGCTGACCGTCCGGTGCTCCAGGTCTTCTCTTGCCGCCCGCGCCCGTTCGTAACGCTGCTCGGCCTCCGCGACGATCCCGTCGATCCGGCTCTGTGCTTGCCGAAACGCCTCCTCCGAGGCCCAGGATTCAGTCATGACTCGCCTCCTGTCCGCAGGCCCGCCGACTGTCGGCGGACGATCCAGACCTGAGACCCACACGGCACCGGCAGGGGTTCCACCGGAGCATGCCTCGTAAGAAGTCCGAAAGAAACCCCGATGCGCAATTCGGTTCAGGAGTTGCAGCCAGGGAACTACACTACGTAGGTGGCCGCTGACAGCAACGGGCGTGTTGCCGGTCGGATAGCGGCTGCCCGCGGAAGCGAGGGAAAACGGCGGCGCGGGGCAAAGCCCTCGAAGAGTCGCCCATTCTTTCACCGCCATAATCGCCACCTGAGGAATGGGAGTGCACGCGAAGACAAACCCGCGAGACGGAGAATCCATGCCCGAGCCCGGTACCACGGCCGTCCTCGTCCTGCTCCCGGAAGCCGATCCGCTGCTCACACTGGCCGATCCGGGAATGACGCGGCCGGGCATTCCGGCGCACATCGCCCTTTCGTATCCGTTCCTGCCGCGGGACCAGGTCACCGATACCGTTACCGAGCGGATCGGCGTGCTGCTCGCGGGCACCGGTCCCTGTGAGGTGGTGCTCGAGGAAGTCACCACGGCACCGGGATTCGTCGCGGTGGACGCGCCTTCGCTGCAGCCGCTCGCCCACCGCTTGCGGGGCGCATGGCCGGAGCTGGTGCCCTACGGCGGACGGTTCGGTTCCGATCCCCGCACCCATTTGACGGTGGGTATGGGCGGCACGGAGCACGAAGCGGCGCTGCTCGCCGATCGGCTCGGCGAACAGCTGCCGGTGCGGGGCACGGTGCGCGAAGCGGTGCTCGTCACGCTCGGCGGCATGGGCTGGGAAACCCTGCACACGATTCCGTTGTGCTGAGGTGAGTCAGGACGCGGAATCCGGTTCGGCCGTGCTGCGTTCGAGGATGGCGCGCAGGTTCTCCCCGGTGATGGTGAAGTGCTCGCGCGCGATCCGGGCGGCCCGTTCGGCTTCCCCGGCGAGCACCGCTTCGGCGAGGGCACGGTGCTCGGCGAGCGATCGTTCGGTGAGGTTTCCGCTGTACGGCTCGATGGGGAAGCCCGCGGTGATCTCCTGCAGCAGCTGCCTGCTGTACACGGCGAGCGGCTCGTTGTGCGCCGCCCTGGCGATCGCCTCGTGCAGGCCCGCGCTCGTGCTGCGCACCTCGGCCGGTTCGCTTGCGGACTCGTAGGCCGCCAGTGCCGCCCGGATGTCGGCGGCTTCGTCCGCCCCACAGCGTTCCGCCGCGGTCCTGGCGATCAGCGATTCGATGAGGCAGCGGGTGTCCTGCAGGGTGTGCACCCGCTCCCATTTGGGCATCAAGGTGCGCCGCACCGCATCGGCGGATTCCGCGCGCCATCCGGTGCGCACGTAGTGGCCGCCGGAACGGCCGCGCACCACCTCGAGGCACCCGATCTCGCGCAGCCTGCCGACGGCGATGCGCACGGTCGGCCTGCTGACCCCGAGCTGTTCGGCGAGTTCACGTTCCGGGGGCAGCCGCTCACCGACGCTGAACTCGCCGAGCGCGATCGCGGTGAGCAACCGGTCGGCCACCTCATCGGCAGCGCTCGGTACCCGGACCGGCTCCAGACCGGCCTGTCCGGCCCGCCGCTGGCCCTGACCCATGCTCACCCTCCTGCCGCTGCTTCCCGTTCAGCATGCCAGGTCGGCCCGCCGAACGATTTTAAGGTCTTGTCTATTTACCTTTTATCGCTCAGGATGGGCGGGCACAAGAATCACGGGAAGAGGTGAGCATGGCGACGGACTCGCAGGCGGCGCGCGGAGCACCGGAATCCGGTGAACTCGCGGACTTCGGGTACACCCAGCAGCTCAAGCGCAGCCTCGGGCTCAAGGACCTGCTCGTCTACGGGCTGGTGTTCATGGCCCCGACCGCGCCGTTCGCGATCTTCGGCCCGGTGTTCAACGTCTCGCACGGCATGGTCCCGCTCGTGTACCTGATCGGCGTGCTGGCGATGATCTTCACCGCGCTGAGCTACCGGGAGATGTCCCGGGCCTTCCCGATCGCGGGCTCGGTGTACGCCTATGCCGGGCGCGGGCTCTCCGCCCCGGCCGGTTTCCTCGCCGGCTGGGCCATCCTGCTCGACTATCTGCTCATCCCCACCCTGCTCTACGTGACCGGGGCGGCGGCGATGTCCGCGATCGTGCCCGCGATCCCGGAACCCGCGTGGGTGGTGTTCTTCGTCGTGGTGAACACGGTGATCAACATGCTGGGCATCGAGACGACGGCGCGGGCGAACCGCATCATGCTCGCCGCCCTGCTGCTCGTGCTCGCGGCGTTCCTGGTGCTCGCGGTCATCGCGATCGTCCAGGGTGTCAACGGGGCACACTGGAGCACCGATCCGATCTTCAACCCGGCGACCTTCCATCCGGACATGGTCTTCGGCGCGGTCTCGGTGGCCGCATTGTCCTTCCTCGGTTTCGACGCCATTTCCACACTGGCCGAGGAAACCAAGGGCGGCCCCAAGGTGGTCGGCAGGGCGACCGTGCTTTCCCTGCTCATCGTCGCGGGCATGTTCATCGTGCAGACCTATCTGGCCGCGTTGTTGTTGCCGGGCAAGACATCCTTCGTCGGCACGGAAGCGATCAACGACGCCTTCTACGGGGTCGCGTATCTGGTCGGCGGTGGCACGTTCAAGGCGATAGCCGCGCTCACCGTGGCCCTTTCCGCCGCTCTCGCGGATTCGCTCGTGGCCCAGGCCGCCACCTCCCGGCTGCTGTTCGCCATGTCCAGGGACGGGCAGCTGCCCCGGTTCCTGGCCCATGTGCACCCGAAACGGCGCGTCCCGCAGCGCGCGGTGCTGCTCGTGGGCGGGCTGTCGGTGGTGCTCGGGATCGTGTTCGTCGGCCAGGTGGAAACCCTGTCCAGCCTGGTGAACTTCGGAGCGCTGGCCTCGTTCCTGCTGCTGCACGTCACGGTGTTCGGCTACTACATCGTCAAGCGCCGCACGCGCAGCTACGGCATGCACCTGGTGGTTCCGCTGATCGGTTTCGTGATCATCGGTTATGTGCTGTGGAACGCGGACCTGCACGCGAAGATCGGCGGACTGGTGTGGCTCGCGATCGGTTGCGTGATCCTGTTGGTGCGCAAGTTCACCGGTCGATCGATCAGCCTGGCGCAGCCGTCATGAGCGAGCTCGGGGACCACGCCTCGGTGTGGTGCGGGCGGCCCGGTCGTGCACCGGTGTTCGCCCACCGTGCTGAGATCGCGTACTACGCGGCGAGCCTGATGAAACTTCCGCTGCTGGCCGCCGCGTATCGAGCCGGTGCGCTGGACCTCGCAGAACGGGTACCGGTGCACGCGGAGTTCGCCTCGGCACACAGCGGCCGGTTCTCCCTCGACCACGCGGACGACAACGACGAGCAGCCCTGGGAGCTGCTCGGTCGCACGGCAACGCTCGGCTGGCTGTGCGAGCGGATGATCGTGGCCAGCAGCAATCTCGCCACCAATCTGGTGCTGGAACGGACCGGAATCCCCGCCGTGGCAACGGAATGCCCGCCAGGGATGCGGGTGCTGCGGGGTATCGGCGACGCGACCGCCTCGGCCGCCGGGATCAGCAACACCGTCACCGCGGCCTCAGTCGCCGCCCTGCTCGCGCGCTTCGCCGCGGACGAGGAACTGCTCGCCGTGCTCGACGCGGCGCAGTACCGCGACTGCATCCCGGCCGCCCTTCCGCCAGGGACCAAGGTGGGCAACAAAAGCGGCTGGGTGGACCGGTTGCTGCACGATGCCGCGATCATCCGCCCCGCCGACGCCCCGGCGTATGTGCTCGTGGTCTGCACCAGCGGGCTCGACGAGGGCACCGCGCTCGAACTGATCCACGAAGTGACCGCGACAACCTGGTCACTGCGCGCCGAGGAGCCGCATGCCGGTCACTGAGCTGCGCACCCACCGGGTCCGGATCCCGCTGCGTGAGCCGTTCGTCACCGCGGTGCGCCGGACCGACGCGGTCGAGGCGGTGCTCGTCGAACTGCGCGATGATCAGGGCAACCGTGGCTGGGGTGAGGGCACCGAAACCTGGCGGGTCACCGGGGAGAGCGGGCCGGGGATCACCGCGGCGCTCGAGGGACCGCTGCGCGAAACGGTGCTCGACAGGGATCCCGCGGACACCGAGGCACTGTGCCGGGACATCGAGCGCGCGATCGTGGCCAACACCTCCGCGAAATCCGCACTCGACTGCGCGGTGCACGATCTGGCCGCGGCCCGCAGTGGAGTGCCGCTCGTCCGGTTCCTCGGTGCCCGGCCGCGCACGATGCCGACCGATGTCACCCTCGCCGTCGGTACCACGGCCGCGATGGCGGAGACGGCGAACACCCGCACAGGCGAGGGATTCGGCACGCTCAAGATCAAGGTCGGCGATCGGGGCGAGGACGAACTGGACCGGCTGCGCCGCATCCGCGCGGCCGCAGGCCCCGAGGTACGGCTGCGGCTGGACGCCAATCAGGGCTGGACGGCCAAACAGGCGATCCGGCTGATCCGGCAATTCGAAGACGCCGGACTGGATGTGGAACTGGTCGAACAACCGGTCCCCGCCGGCGATCTCGACGGGCTCGCCCGGGTCACCGCGGCCGTGGACACACCGATCCTCGCCGACGAATCCGTGTGTGTGCCCGCCGATCTACTCGAACTCATCCGGCGCGGCGCGGCCGACATGGTCAACATCAAGCTGGCCAAATGCGGCGGACTGCGCCCGGCCCGCGCGCTCGCCGCGATCGCCGAATCCGCGGGCCTCGGCGTGCTTTTCGGTTCCATGATGGAAACCCACGTGGGTATCGGGGCCACAGCGGCACTCGCCGCGGCCACTCCCGGCGCCGATCCGGTACCCGATCTGGACGCCGCCTGGTGGCTGCGCCACTCCCCCGTGCTCGGCGGGATCGGTTACCACGGCAGTGAGATCACCATTCCGGACGCACCCGGTTCCGGTATCACCGGCCGCACCGAGGAGGTGTTCTAGGCAGGGACCCGATGATCGCGGCCAGCGTGGTTCCGGCCCGTAACAGGGCGAGGGAACGCGCGCCGATCGCTTCGATCCGTTCGTCCAGCGCGGCAAGGGACGGCTCGGTCTCACGCAGCCCGCGAATCGCCGTGAGTGCGCGCTGCACATCGGGGATGCGGTACCCGGCCGCGCGCAGTGCCGCGGTGATACGGGCCTCGTGAATCGCGGCGAGCGGATAGCTCCGGGCCGAACCCGCTGCGCTGGCGATCCGCTCGGGTTGCACGAGACCGGCGGTTTCCCAGAACCGCAGCGTGGAGGTGCGCACTCCGAGCGCATCGGCCAGTTCACGGATCGTCATCACGTCTTTTTCAGTGGGCACATCCGCTCCGGTGGCCGCCGCCTCCGTCACCGCTTCGGCGTGGATAGTCTGGAGGGCGCCCCGCGCGGCGCGGGCCTGTTCGCGCTCTTCGTTGAGCCGCGCGTGCAGAGAACACACCAGGGCGGCCGCCGCGTCCGGCGAGAGTGAGCGGATCTCGCGCATCGTCCTGCGGGCCGCCACCGGGCCCACCGCCGCGGCCAGGTCCCGGTAGGCGTGCAGATCGCGCACGTGCACCGGGGAGAACCGCCGGTACCCGTTGTCCGCGCGCTCCGCCGCCGGGATGACACCGATCGACTCCAGATCCCGGATCTGCTGGACTGAGTACCCGGTGGCGGCGGAGACGGCGGCGGTACTCAGCGCTCGACTCATGAACCCTCCATAAGCACTTCAACCTCATACTTGAACCATGAGTATGGAGCAGATCCTGGAAACCGCACGCGGGCTCGACGACGTTCTCGAGCTGGCGCCCACCGAAGGCAGCACCTTCCCCGAGATCGCCTGGGGTGACCGGTTCTTCTACTACGCCCCGGATGGACAGGTACCGCAGCGCGAACAGCCCTATGCCACCGTGGTCACCAAGAACTACCCCGGCGACACCCGCTCCGAGCTCGACCGGCCCGGTCGGCAGCGGCTGAACATCCACGTCGGCACACAGACGTTCACCGAGCTCATCGGCGAGGACCCGCGGACCGAGGGCGCTGAAGTCGACTTCGCGGCCGTGGACACCGTCCTTGCGCACCCGCTCTATCGCAGGCAGGGCTGGATCGCGATCGTCGACCCCGGTGAGCGCACCACGGACCTGGCAATCCGCCTCCTGCGCCGAGCGCACGAGGACGCCGCACGGCGGAAAGCTAGGATCGGACCGTGAGCTCGAATGTGGAGCGCGGTCGGGCGGTGGCAGGCGCGCAGACCCTCGACAGGGGAATCCGTGTGTTGTGGCACCTGGCGGCCAGGCCGGACGGCGAGACGGTGACCGAGATGGCGCACTCCTTGGGGCTCAACCGCAACGCGCTGCACCGGCTGCTGGAAACCCTGGCCGAGCATGATCTCGTGCGGCGCACCGAGGACAAACGCTTCCACCTGGCCTATGGACTGGTCGAGCTCGCCTCCTCGGTGGACAGTGGCCTTCGCGGTATCGCCTATCCGGTCATGGCCGAGCTCGCCGACCGGGTGGATGCCACCGCGAATCTGATGGTGCCGATCAGCGAGGACGAGGTGCAGGCGGTGCTCGTCGTGGAACCGCGCCTCGCCGCGGCGCACATCGCCTTCCGCACCGGGCAACGGCACGGGATAACCCAGGGCTCGGGTGGTATCGCGATCCTCGCCGGGCGCCCGGCCCGTCCCGGCGATGTTCCCGAAGTGGTCGAGGCTCGCGAACACGGTTACGCGGTCTCGCTCGGCCACATCATCCCCGGCGTCGTCGGGATCTCGGTCTCGGTGACCACCCCGCAGACGATGTCCGAGATGAGCGTGGGTGTCTCGCTCGTCGATCGGGAGGCCGTCGGCGAGGTCGCCCCGCATGTGGTGCGCGCCGCGGCCGATATCGGTGAGGCACTGCGGAATCCCCGCGCCAGGCTGCGCTGAGGACCGCGCTCAGCCGTAGACCGGATCGGTACGATCACGCGCCGAACGCACCCAGCTCGCGGGCAGTTCATCCGCGATCCGGCTCATCCGGTACTCGTCGAAGACCACGGTCCGCGCGGCGATGCGCCAGCACCCTGCGCGGTATTCGAACCGGTCCACATAACGGCAGCGGATGGTAGCCAGCAGCTGAGTGGTTTCGCCTTCGGCGAGCAGCTGGCGCAGATAGCACAGGCAGTACGATTCGACAGCGGCACTGTCCGCACCGGTGAATTCCACGAGAACATTGCTGATGAAATGCTGCGAGGAATCGATCGTGGCGTGCCTGGCCCGAATATCCTCGACCAGCCCCTCGGCGGTTCCCCGGTATCCGCCGTGATCGTCGATCGCCTCGGGGAAATAGCACGCGCGAATACCGTCGAAATCAAGCCGGTCTACCGCGCGCGCATAGGAATAGAGCACATTCTCGATCGCGATCCGGTCCTCGACCCTGGTCATCGGCGCTCCTTTGCTGCCTGTTTTCCCGCGATATACCCGAAAACCACGGCGTGCGCCACGGAGTTCCCACCGCCGACATACCGCTGCCCGAGCACTCCGCCCGCGGCCTCGCCCGCCGCGTACAGTCCGGGGACGGTCCGCCCTGCGGTGTCCTGTACCCGGGCCGCGCCGTCGATGCGCAGCCCGGCGTGGGTGCACACGAGCTCGGCGGGCAGCATCCGGACCGCGTAGAACGGTCCACTGTGGATCGGTTCGAGATGTGGGTCGACCCGTTTGGCGGCAAGGGTTTCGTGGCGGAGGAAGTCCTCGTCGTGCCCTGCGGGCAGCAGAGTGTTGAACCGGTGCACGCTGGCCGTGAGGTTCGCCGCGGGCACCTCGATGCACTCGGCCAGCCCGGTGAGGGTGTCCGCGCGGCGCACCACACCCTTCTCGGCTTCCTCGAGCACCCGGTCCGGGGTCCAGTCCGCGTATCCGTTCGGCAGCCCGGTCCGCGCGGACTCGTCGAACACCGCCCACACGAAACCGCCGTTGTCCGCGAGAATTCCCGGGCTCACCGCATACGGCGCGTCCTCGTCCATGCACCGGATTCCCGCGCGGTCGACATGGATCCGGGAGACCGGCGGGAAACCGCTCTGCCAGTGATGCATGCGCTGGAATTCCGCGGTCACCAGCAGCAGTCCCCATCCCTGGCCGAACAGGGCCAGCCCGTTCCGTTCGGCGAACCCGATGTGATCGCCCCTGCTCCCCGGGGCCGCGACCACGAACAGGTTCTCCCCCGCGATCCGCGTATCGGGGAAGAACCGCTCGCGCAGCACCGGATCCTGGGCGAGTCCGCCGCAGGCCACCACGACCGTGCCCGCGCTGACCCGCTCCCCGCCCACCACGACACCGCGCACGGCACCGTTCTCGACGACCAGATCATCGGCCCTGCTGCCGAGCGCGAGGTCGGCACCGAGCCGCCTGCGTGCCCGGTCCAGGGTCTGCACGAGGCCGTATCCCTGATCCTTGGGTACATGCCCGCGCCAGACATCCTCGACCCCGGCCCTGGTCAGCCCCGGCATGTGCGCATTGCCCGACTGCCGCGCGGGTATCTCCACGCCGAGTTCGAGCAACCATTCCAGCACCGGACCCGATTCGGCGCAGAATGCCTTGACCGGACCGGGAAGCACCCGCCACTGGTTGAGGTCCATGTAATGCTGGTACATCGCCGAAGGCGAGTCGGCGACACCGAGCCCGGCCTGCACACTGGTCGCCGAGGCGGTGAGCATGCCCGCGGAGAGCTGGGTGGATCCGCCGACCTCGTCCTCGGACTCCAGCACGAGCACCCGAAGTCCTTCCTGTGCCCCGGAAACGGCAGCGGCAAGGCCCGCCCCGCCCGCGCCGATCACCACCAGGTCGTAGTCGTCCATCAGGCGTGCTGCGATCCGCCGTCGACCGGGAGCACCGCGCCGGTCATGTACCGCGCGCTGTCCGAGAGCAGGAAATACAGCGCCCCGAACACCTCGATCGGCGCGCCCACCCGGTGCAGCGGGACCGCGCTGAGCGCGCGCTCGAGCGCTGCCGGGTCCTCCCGCACCCAGCGCGTCATCTCGGTGTCCACGAAACCGGGAGCGATGGCGTTGACCCGGATGCCGTCCGAACCGAGCTCCACCGCCATGCAACTGGTCAGGTGGCGCACCGCGGCCTTGGAGGAGTTGTACGCGGCCCTGGTCGCGCGCACCCGTACCCCCGCGACCGAGGCCATGTTCACGATCGCGCCGCCACCGTGCTCGCGCATGTGCCGCGCAGCGGTCTGCGCACCGTAGGCGACGCCGTTCACGTTGACCTGGTAGGTGGAGGTGAGCTGTTCCGGGGAGATCTCGGTGAACTCGGCCTGCGGGAAGATCCCGGCGTTGTTCACCCAGTAATCCACCCGGCCGAACTCGGCGAGCGCGGTCTGCAACAACCGCTGGTGCTGCTCGGCGACCGTCACGTCGATCTCCGCACCGAATACTCGCGCCGCCCCCTCGGTGCCGGTGAGCCGTTCGTTCACCTGCCCGGCAAGCTGTTTCATCGCGGCGCCGTCGAGGTCACCGCCGACCGCGTGCACACCGCGCCGGGCGAGTTCCTCCACGAACACCGCACCCATGCCGCGCGCCGCACCGGTGACCACGGCGACCTTGCCCACGGTCTCCGGGTAACGCGCGTACAGCGGGGCGGAATCGGTGCGCGCCGGGTTTTCCGTTGTCATCACTGATTTCCCTTCCAAATCTCGAACCTTCCTCAGTCTCGGGTGACCACGCGTTCGGCGACGCGGAGTGCGCCGTGTTCACGCAGCAGGTGGTCGTGGATGGTCGTCACCCGCTCGATGCGCACCGCACCGTCCTGGAGGGTGCGCACGATGAGCAGATTCGCCATGGCACGGCATTCATCGGGGCCGATCGAGTCCGCGATGCAGGCATTGGTGACGATGTGGTGCGCGCCAGGATTGTTCGCGGCGAACCGCTCGGCGAACCTGGTCAGCGCCGCCCTGCCGCGTACCGGTTCCGGATAGCTCGGCGAGGCGAACACCCCGTCCTCGGTGAAGGTGCGCGCCCAGTCGAGTGCCCGTCCCGAATCGATCGCATGTGCCTGCCCGCCGAGCAGTTCGAGTAGCTCGAAGAACTGTGCGCTCATACGGTCCCCGCCGCGAGCTCGGTCGTGATGCGGTGATAGATCCCGCCCGCGACGAGCGCACCGTCGACGACGAGTTCGGTTCCGTTGACATAGGAGGACTCCGGACCGAGCAGGAACGCGACGGTGTGCGCGATCTCCTCCGGGCTGGCAACCCTTCCCTGCGGCACCGAGCGCAGGCTCTCGGCGACGAACCGGCCGTCCCCGGAATGCAACAGCGGGGTGTCCACCAGTCCGGGATGCACGGAGTTGACCCGGATTCCCGCACCGGCGAATTCCAGCGCGGCGACCTTGGACAGCCCGCGCACGCCCCATTTGCTGGCGCCGTAGGAGGGGGAGAAGTACCCGAGCATGCCCGCGATCGAGGAAACGTTGACCACCGAGGCACCTTCGGCGCGAGACAGCGGCTCACGGAGGAACTTCATCCCGTAGAAGACACTGGAGAGATTGATGTCCATGACCCGGTGCCAATCCTCGACGCTGGTGTCCGCGATGCCGTTGCGGAAACTCACCCCGGCGTTGTTCACCAGTCCGTGCAGCACCTCCACCTCGGCGCGGATGTGTTGCCACGACTCGGGATCGGCGACATCGAGCCGATACGCGGTTCCACCGGTCTGTTCGGCGACGGTCTCGGCCGCGCCGAGATCGATGTCCGCGGCGAGGATCCGTGCGCCCTCATCGGCGAGCAGGATCGACTCGGCGCGACCCATTCCACTTCCCGCCCCGGTGACCAGGATGGTGCGTCCGGCGAAACGCGCGGTCATAACGGCAGTTCCTTTCCCTTGGTCTCCTTGACGAAGAAACACGCGATCAGGCTGATCAGCGCGCACACCACGAAATAGGCGGCGGGCGCGAGGGTATTGCCGCTCACGCTGACCAGCAGGGTGGCGATGAACGGCGCGGTGCCGCCGAGCAGCATGTTGGTGACGTTGTTGGCCAATGCGATGCCGCTGTACCGGAACCGGGCGCGCAGCAGCTCCGCGTACACGGTGAACGAGACTCCGTTGACGATGGAGACGCACACGAACAGCACCGCGGGCGCGAGGATCGCCAGGCCCGCCGGGCCATCGGACATCAGCATGAACATCGGCACACCGAGCACCACTGCGGCCGCGGATCCGAAGAGCAGCACCGGTTTGCGGCCGATGCGATCGCCGAGATAGCCGGAGACCGGCAGCGTGATCACCCCGAAGACCATGGCGATGCAGGTCGCGGTGAAAGCCAGCTGCGGTGAGCGTCCGCCCGCGGTCTGCAAATAGCTGGCGGCGTAGACCGAAGCGATGTAGTAGCCGCCCGTGATGAGCGCGCCGAGCCCGATGACGACGAGAATGTGCCGCCAGGATGTGCGCAACAGGGAGAACAGTGGCACCCGCTCGATTTCCGCCCGGTCGCGCATGTCCTTGAACTGTTCGGTTTCATCGAGGGAACTGCGGATCCACAGCCCGACGACCCCGATGACGAGGCTGAGCAGGAAGGGGATGCGCCACCCCCAGGCGGCGACCTGGTGCTCGCCGAGACCACTGGTCAGCGCCAGGGCCATCAGCGAGGCGACCAGCGATCCGATGTAGGTACCGGAATTGACCATCGAGGTCTGGAAGGCCCGCCAACGCCGCGGCGCGTGCTCGGACACGAAGGAGTTCGCCCCGCCGATCTCCCCGCCCGCCGCGAATCCCTGCAGGCAACGGGAAAGCGTGAGCAACACGGTCGCCCACACGCCGAGGGTCGCATAGGTCGGCAGGATTCCCATGATCGCGGTCGCCACGGCCATCAGGATGATGGTCCAGGTGAGCGCACGTTTCCTGCCGAACTTGTCGCCCATGTGCCCGAAGAAGATCCCACCGGGCACCCGGAGGAAGAAGGCGACCGCGAAGGTGGCGAACGTACCGAGCAGCCCCGCGGTCGAATCGCTTTTCACGAAGAAGTGCTCACCGATGACCGTGGCCATATAGCCGTAAATGCCGAAATCGTAGTACTCGACGATGGTGCCGAGGACAGCACCGCGGATGACCTTCGCGTGCGCCTTCGACGGTCTCGCGGGCACCTCGTCCACCACGGCGTCCGGGGAAACGGGTTTCGTCATTGACAACCCTTCTATGTTCACATAGTGAGCATCACGTTCGATAATTGAAGTATAAAAGGGCGATGATGGACGCGCAATGCCGCGAGATGCACGAATACCGGAAGCACAGGACCGGACGCCAGGTGTAGCCCACTCGATTCGCCGGCCGCGACCGGGGCGCAGTTCGCCGAACCGGCCGGGTCGGCCAGGACGCGAGAAGTGCGCTCCGCCCCCGAGAGCCGAGGACGGCTGATGCAGCCGGGCACGCACCAGCCGCGTGCAGAAGACGGCCGCCGAGAATTTCAGCGGCGTCCCGAACGAAGCCGCTGGTTAACCGAACAGGGTGCGCCACTCCTCGAGTGAACGCGGCCGGTAGACGAAGTTGGTGTCGCGCACCGTGGACAACGGCGCGGACGGCTCGGCGGAGTACTGGTGCCCTGGGTAGACCACCGGGTCACCGGGAAGATCCGCGAGCGCGCGCAGGCTGTGGTACATCTCCTCGGCGTTCCCACCGGGGAAATCGGTGCGCCCGCAGCCTTCCAAAAACAGGGTGTCCCCGGCGATGATCCGGTCCTCGAGCAGGAAACACTGGCTGCCCGGGGTGTGCCCCGGCGTGTGCAGCAACCGGATCGGAATCTCCCCGACGGTCACCACATCGTCGTGATCGTGGGTGATCAGATCGCTGGCGGACAGCCCGGTGACGGTCTGGACCCAGTCCCGCTCGGTCTGCTGCACGTGCACCGGAGCCGGCCTGCTGGCCATCAGCTCGGCGAGCCCGGCCAGGGTGAACCCCATCATCGACCCGCCGACGTGATCCGGATGGTGATGCGTGGCCAGCACCCCGGTCAGCCGCATGTCATCGGCGTCGAGCACGGCCAGCAGATCCTCGACCGCGTAGGCCGGATCGATCAGCACCGCCTCGCGCGTGACACGGTCACCGATCACATAGGCGAAGTTGAGCATCTGGGTCGCGATCGGGTCACCGGCGGCGAAGTCCCGGCCGGAGAGCAGCTGACGGAAATACAAGCGCTCGGACACGCCCCGACCCTACCGCCGCGCCCCCCGCCAGGGACAACGCCCGGGTGGGTGCCCTGCGCACCGTGCTCCCGGTCGAACCCGCCACCGCCGAGCACCTCGCCGCGCTGCACGGGCTGCGCCGCCGGATCGAGGATCGGCTGCACGACAGGAGAATCCGGCAGTGGCCGCGCGGCGAGGTCCCGCCCGAACGGATCGCCGCGCAGCTCTCCCGCGGGGAATGGCACGTACTGCGCCGTGCCACCGGGGTGGCCGCGGTCTGGGGCGGCCAAATACCGGGCGTGCCTGCGGGAGTTCTACCGGCGGCTCGGGTTCCGCGAGGTCGGCAGGCGCGAGTTCGCGCAGCTGAACACCGTGCTCGAGAAGCCGCTCAGTGCAGCGTCTGGATCGCGTCCTTGCTGAACGGGATCAGTTCCCGCTCGCGCCCCTCGAGGACCTTCTGACCCCATTCCGGATCGGCGAGCAGCGCCCGGCCGACGGCGACCAGGTCGAACTCGTCGCGCTCGAACCGGTCCAGCAACCGCTCGATGCTCTCCACTCCGGCGACCGCGCCGGTCAGCGAGTCCATGCCGAAGACCTTGTCCAGCCCGACCGAACCGACCGTGATGACGGGTTTCCCGGTCAGTTTCTTGGTCCAGCCCGCCACGTTCAGCTGTGCGTCGTGCTCCGGGAATTCCGGCTCCCAGTAGCGGCGCCCTGAGGCGTGGAAAGCGTCCACCCCGGCCTCCGCGATCGGGGTCAGCAGCGCGGAAAGCTGCTCGGGATCGGCGCCGAGCTTCGCGTCGTAGTTGTCCGCCTTCCACTGCGAAAACCGGAGTATCACAGGGAAATCGGCGGCGACCCGCTCCCGGACGGCGGCGGCGATATCGGCGGCGAACTTCGCCCGCGAGTTCCCGTACTCATCGCTGCGGCGGTTCGTGCGCTCCCAGAGGAACTGGTCGATCAGGTAGCCGTGCGCGCCGTGCAGCTCGATGCCGTCGAAGCCGATGCGCTCCGCCTGCTGCGCGGCCTCGGCGAACGCCTCGATGATGCGGTCCACCTCGACAAGGGACAGCGGTGTGCCCGCGCCTTCGGTGCCGTCCAGGGCGATCCCGGACGGGCCGACCGAGGGCGCCTCCGGGAACGGCGGCTTGCCCGCGGCGCGCTGAATGCCGACGTGCCACAGCTGCGGCATGATCTTGCCGCCCTCCGCGTGCACCGCTTCGACCACGCGCTGCCAGCCCGCCAGCTGCTGCTCGCCGTGGAACCGCGGCACGCTTTCCACGTCCCCGGCCGAAGGGTGATCGATATAGGTGCCCTCGGTGATGATCAGGCCGGTACCGGCAGCGGCACGCCGCGAGTAGTACCCGGCTACGTCCTCGCCGGGCACACCACCCGGAGAGAATGCCCTGGTCATCGGGGCCATGACGATCCGATTCGGCAATTCGGCCGAGCCGAGGGTGAACGGGCGGGCGAGGGCCGCGGCCGCGCGTGTCGACATAGTGACTGCTCCTGAGGTTCGCGCTGAGACTTCGTCGTGAAACTGCTCCTGTCAAAGATACATATCCGCGGCGAAAGCGCAACTGTGTCGAGTACCATTTACGGTGTGACGCCCGGCCCCGGGTACGATGGGGTGACCGACCATGGAGGGTGGTGAACCGACGTGCTGGACATCCGGTTTTCCAGTGCCCTCAAAGCGATGCTGTTCCTCGCCGTGGCCGCCGAGGACGAACCGGCGGTGCTGAGCTCCACCTACCTCGCCGCGGGACTGGGCACCAACCCGAGCCTGATCCGCAAGCTGCTGGTGCCGCTGCTGCACGCGGGGCTCGTCGAGTCGGTGAAGGGCCGCGGCGGCGGGACCAAACTGGCCCGGCCCGCCGAGGAGATCACCCTGGCCGAGATCTACCGCTGTTCGATCGGCGACAAACCGGTGTGGGCTTGCCGCCCGGATGGCGAGGTCGCCTCGTGCGAGGTGACCGCGAACGCCGCGGAGTACTTCACCCGCCTGATGACCGAGACCGAGCAGGCCATGCTCGAAGTGCTCGAACGCCGCACCCTCGCGGACAGCGTGACGGAACTGCGCCAGCTCGGCCGGGAACCCGTCTGCTCAACCGAGCACTGAGCCGAGCCGGGAAAGAATCCGGTACGACTCGAGCCGGTCCTCATGTTCGTAGACCGGTGTGGTGATCATCAGTTCCCCCGCGCCGGTCCGGTCGCGTAGTTCACGCAACCGCGCGGCGATGGTGTCCAGCGTACCGGCGATCGGGGTGGCCCGGATCCGGAGCACGGCGAGCTCGTCCTCGGTGTACGCATAGGCCGCCGCCTCTTCCGGTGGCGGCAACAGGATCGATTTTCCCTTGGCCCGGCACAGGGTTTTCAGTCGTGCGGACCCGGCGAGCCATTCGGCGCGGGCATCGGTTTCGGCGGCGATGACGGACACGCTGAGCAGGCTCGTGGTTCCGGAGTAACCGGCGAGGGACTCCTCGGCTGCGTGCGGGGCGATGTGGTGCGCGAAGGCATAGGGCAGCCCGTTTTCGCTTGCCACGGCGGCACTTCGCGGGCTCGAACCGAGAACCCAGACGGCGGGTTCGTTACCCCGCGCGGGAACGGCGACGGTCCGGCGCGCGTCATCGCCGCGGAAGAACCCCAGCAGCTGCCGGATCTGTTCGGGGAACGCGTCCGGCACCGGCCGCAGTTCCTCGAGCGCGTACGCGGGTGAACCACTCGCCCTGCCGAGGCCGAGATCGATCCGGCCCGGATGCAGTGCTTCGAGGGTGCCGAACTGTTCGGCGACGATGAGCGGGGCGTGCTGCGGGAGCAGGACCCCGCCCGCGCCGACCCGGATGCGGTTCGTGCGCGCGGCGATGGCCGCGGTCAGCACCGGCGGCGCGGCGCTCGCGACCCCCCGCATGCTGTGGTGCTCGGGAACCCAGTAGCGGTGGTAGCCGAGCTCGTCCGCGAGGGTGGCCAGCTCGAGCGTGTTCCGCAGCGCACGCTGGGCCGTGGAACCCTCCGCGATCGGCGAGGTGTCCAGCACCGAGCAGCGATTCTCGACCATGATGCCGCCAAGATACCCGCGCCCTGTTACTGGAAACAGTTCAGCATCGGATGTATTATTGCCTCCATGCTGACCTGTGAGACCCGTGGGGCGGCGCTGGCCCGGCTCGGTCGCGCCCTTGCCGACCCGACTCGCTGCCGCATCCTGATGGCTCTGCTCGACGGGGTGAACTATCCGGGCCAGCTCGCCGAACAGCTGGGGCTGACCCGTTCGAACGTGTCGAATCATCTCGCCTGCCTGCGCGGTTGCGGCCTGGTGCTCGCCACCTACGAGGGCCGCCAGGTGCGGTACGCACTCGCCGACGAACACCTGAGCCGTGCGCTCGGTGAGCTCGTGCAGGTGGTGCTCGCCGTGGACACCGAGCAGCCCTGCTTGCAGGAGTCGCGATGACCGAGGCCGTGCCGTGCTGTGCGGCCCGGCGCACCCAGCTGTCGCGCCGGGTGCGGTGGCTGGTCGCCGCGACGATCACCTACAACATCCTCGAGGCGGTCATCGCGATCTCGGCCGGGGCCGGGGCCGACTCCACCGCGCTGCTCGGATTCGGCCTCGACTCGGTGATCGAGGTGGCCTCCGCGGCCGCCGTGGCCTGGCAGTTCTCCGGGCGTGATCCGGAGGCGCGGGAACGCACCGCGCTGAAGGTGATCGCCGTTTCGTTCTTCGCCCTGGCCGCGTACATCACCGTCGATTCGGTTCGCGCCCTCACCGGAACCGGGCACGCCGGGGAATCCCTGACCGGGATCGTGCTCGCCGCGGTCTCGGTCGCCGTGATGCCCGTGTTGTCCCATGCGCAGCGCCGCGCTGGCCGGGAGCTCGGCTCGCACAGCGCGGTCGCGGACTCCAAGCAAACCCTGCTGTGCACCTATCTTTCCGTGGTGCTGCTCGCCGGGCTGTTGCTGAACGCGTTGCTCGGTTGGTGGTGGGCGGATCCGGCGGTGGGCCTGGTGATCGCCGTGCTCGCGGTGCGCGAGGGCCGCGAGGCGTGGCGGGGCCGGCATTGCTGCTGACCCCGCCGCCGTTCAGCCCACGGTGACCGACAGTTCGTAGACTGGGTCGGCCTCCCCGACCGTTTGCGGGTCACACAGGAAGGTCTGCCGCGGTGCCCAGTCGGCTTCCGCGCCGTTGTCCACGAGCCATTGGTGCAGCGACTCGAATCCGAGGGTTCCGCGCATATCCGATTTCGGCACCCGCACATAGATCTCCCGCGCCGCGGGTTCGGTGGTGCGGTTCATCTCCGGGAACCGGTGCGCGACTTCCTCGGCCCCGTCCTCGGTGACCGGCCCGCAGAATTCGACCGGCGCCTCGCTCTCCGGTCCGATTTCCCCGTGATAGCGCAGAAACGGGCGACCCGCGGCACCTTCCGGATGTGGCACATCCGGACCGGAGAACGCGGCGAGCAGTGGGCCGAGGAATTCCCCGATCTGGTCCGCGGTCAGCTGTTCGACACTGGTGAACAGGGTGCGCGCGGGCAGTTCGCGGCTGAGTACTTCGTACATTTCGGGACTCTTTCCGTCGAATCGATCGACGAGGAAATCGACCACGGCCCGCTTGGCCGCCATGTTCCGCTCTTGTTCGCGCCAGAATTCCTCCAGCGCCCGCGCCGCGGATTCCGGTGCCATGGCAAGCAGTTCGCGGATCCGGGCCAGTGGCATGTCCACCTGGCGCAGCAACCCGACCTGTCGTGCCGTGCCGAGCTGCGCCGTGGAATACCACCGGTAGCCCGTTTCCGGATCCACCCGGGCCGGCGGAAGCAGCGCCAGCTCGTCGTAGATCCGCAGCGCTTTCGGCGAAAGATGGGCCAGCCTGGCGAATGCGCCGATCGTCAGCAGCTCCATGCTCTCCTCCCTCGTCCCAGGCGGGATTGCCTGGTACGCGCCACTGTGTGCCCGTCCCCAGGGGCAAGGTCAAGGCCGAGACTACCCCGCGATTCCGGCCAGGATGTCCACCGCGCGCAGACTCACCACACCGATCCCGTCCAGGTCCTCGGCCAGCCAACCGGAGAGCCCATCGCTGACCGCGACCGTGCGCAGATCCCGTTCGGTGGCATCGATCAGCGTGGCCCGTGGACAGTTCGGGTAATTGCATCCGGCCACGGTCACCGTGTCGGTGCCGAGCACGGTGAGCTGGTCGAGCAGCCCGGTGCCGTGGAAGGCGCTCCAGCGGGGCTTGTACAGCAGCCATTCCCGTGGGCCGAGTTGCTGGGATTCCCCGCCGAGCAACAGTTCCGGGTCGAGAGTGGCCTCCACCGCGGCGGGTTGCGAACCGGGCGAGTGCGGGGTCACGAGGGTGTCCCCGGAGCGGAGCTGCGCGCGGCGGCAGCGCTCGGCATTGCTGCCGTCCGGCAGGTACAGCCGGATCACGTGCACGATCGGCAGCCCGGCCGCGCGGTAGGCGGCCACCAGTTCGCGCACCGTTCCCAGAATGTCGGCGGTACCGGGCACCGCGTGCGCCCCGGTGCAGAATTCGTGTTGCAGGTCGATGGCCAGCAGTGCGCTGCTCGGCCAGTGCGGTGCGATGTCCTCGTGCATGCCCGGCAGGTTAGGGCGCGCGGTGCTGCCGGTCTTGTACGTGATTGCGGGCGAACGCGCCCGGTGTGGCCCCGAACGTCCTGCGGAAATGCCGGTGCAGGTGCGCCTGGTCGTAGAACCCGCTCTCCACCGCGGCCTTGGCCACCGGTTGCCCGGCGGAAAGCACCTGCTGCGCTCGTTGCAGGCGCAGCTGCAGCAGATAACCGCGCGGGGTCACCCCGGTCTCCCTGCGGAATGCCCGCAGCAGCCGGAACCGCTCCAGCCCGGTGACCGCGGCCAGTTCTCCGAGCGAGGGGGCACGCCGCAGGTCGGCGTGCAGGTGGCGGATCACCTCGCCCACCACGGCGGGCGGCGCGTCCGGTGGGGACCAGCGCCGCGCGTGCCGGGCAAGGATGGCGGAGACCACGGTGTACAGCCGCTCCTCGGTGGCGGGTCCCGGCGGTTGCCGGTGCACAGCGGCCAGCAGTGCGGCCAGTTTCGGATCGTGCGGGGTCGGGTCCGGGAACATCGGCCGCTCGCCCGCGATCTCGGCCAGTAGTTCCGGCGCGAGGTAGCAGACCCGGTAATCCCAGCCCGCCGTATCCGCGGGGCCACCGGTGTGCAACTCCGCCGCGTCCAGCAACAGCAGACTGCTCGCGGGCGCATAGTGGGTGGCACCGCGGTAGCGCACTGCCTCTACCCCGCGCATTACCGCGGCAACCGCGTACTCCGGGTGCGCATGCGGCTGGAACCGGTGCGTCCGGAAGGATGCGGTGACCAACCGCACCCCGTCCGGTCCATACCGGTGCCGCACCCGGTTCCCGCTGTCTGCCACACCACGAGGATAGGTCACCCGACCCGGTATTCGGGTGGGGTGAATTCGGACGGGGTCGATTCAAGCTAGCCCGTTGTGGATGTAATCCGGCATCAAGTGCCGCGCGAAGTTGCTCCACCGCTCCAGTCGCCCCGGCACAGCACACGTGCCTTTCCCGGAAAACGTGCTCATCTCGGCCCATTCGATTTCCGCATCAAGTTCTGCTGTATCGCATGGGTACCCAGGTTCTGCCTCCGGCACCAGTTGCTCCTTGCCGTCCTCGCTTTCGAAGGGCAAGAGACCTTGGGGAGCGTCATTGGTGTGGAGCAGATCGACGTAGGCGTCGTAGTCGATCACCCGGGCGGCGAAAAGCGCGAGAAGAACGGGGTTGTCGATATCGCACCAACTGTCGCGTGTTCTTCAGCTTGACGAGTTCGTCGTAGGCGGGCGAACGAAACCCCGGAGCCTATCCGGCAGGGCCGGGTGCCGAACGCTCAACCCGGGCTGTGCCGGCTCCGGTAGGCCGCGACGCTGGCCCGGTGTGCGCAGGTTCGGGTGCAGTACTGCTTCGAGCCGTTGCGTGAGAGGTCCACGAAAGTGGCCCGGCAGGTCGGCCCGGCACATACGCCGAGACGAGCGGGACCGAGCGTGGCGATCACGGAGGCCAGCGCGCTGAGCGTAGTCGCGGCAAGGTGTGCCGAGCGGCGGTCGGCGTCGGAGGTCACCTCGGTCCACCAGCGGTCGTCCTCGTGGCGCAGTACCGGGATGGCGCGGCTGCGACGCAGACCGTCGTTGATCAGAGCCGCAGCTTCGACCGCGTCCGTGTTCGCCCGTTCGAGCACCGCACGCACCGTCTCGCGCAACGCGCGGACTTCCGCCAGGTCGGCGCGGGTGAGATGCCGCGGACCGCTCCCTTGGTTTGCGGCCGAACTCGGAGGCCCGGCCGCGGGGTGGTCGTCAAGGAAGTCCCGGAGCTGCGCCACGGTCTCGAGCGCGTCCTCTCCCTTGACCGGCCTCAAGGTGTTGGCCAGGTCGACGGCCGTCTGGACCACCACCGAGCTGTAACACGCGTCCTGCATTTGACGTATCTCCTCACCGCTCCGTAGTGTTACACTCAAAGGAGCTTTCACATGTCACAACATACTCCGCAGGGGACGGCGCCGCAGACGATCCGGTCTGCAGGGGCACCGGACGGGCGTCGGCTGGGGTTGACCTTGGGGATGCTGGTGCTGCCGATGTACGTGGCATTGGGAGCACCGTCGGTGGCCCTGCCGGCCATCGGCCGCGCGCTCGCGGTGCCGTTCGGGGCCACCGCATGGATTCTCGCCGCGTGGTCGCTGACCTCCGCGCTCGCGATGCCGGTCGCGGGTCGGCTGTTGGTCCGCTGGAGCCCCTTCCAGGTCCTCGTCGCCGGGGTCGTGGCGCTCGCCGCGGGCTCGGCGCTCGCCGGAGCCGGGCCGACACTGTCCGCCGTGATCGTCGGCCGACTGATCGGCGGCGCCGGGGCGGGCGTGACCGTGATCGCCGTCTTTGCCGCGGCCACCGCCCTTCCCGGGCGGCAACGGATCCGCGCTCTGGGAATCATCGCGGCCGCCAGCGCGACGGCGTCGGGGTGCGGGACACTGTTGGGCGGGGCGGTGACCGCGTGCCTCGGGTGGCGTGCCGTGCTCGCGATCCCGGTCCTCGCGCTGCCCCTCCTGTTGGCCGCATTGCCGAGTAGGCACGCGCTGACGCGGAACGGCAGCGGCGGGCGAAACGGCTCGACCGGGCGACTCGATATCGTCGGCGCGGCCGCGCTGTCGGTACTCGCCGGTTCCTTGATCACGTTGCTGCAGGCACATTCGGTCGGCCTGCCCGCTCCGGTCACGCTCGTCGTGGTTGCCGCCGGGGCGCTCGCCGCCGTGGGACTGTGGTGGCGCGTGCGAAGCACGCCCGACGGGTTCGTGCCTCGGCGGGTGATCGCATCCCGCGGCTTCCTGGCGGCCGGGCTCATCGGCGGAACCGTCTTCGCCGGCTACTACGGGGTGCTGTTCCGCGCCCCGTCCCTGATCGAGCAGGCCACGGGCGGTGGCCCCCTGGAAGCCGGCGTGCTCTTGGTCCCGGCCGCCGCCTGCTCGGTGCTGGCCGGGCGGCTGGTCGGCACCTTGACCGTCCGATTCACCGGCTGGCAGGTGTCGGCCGGGCTTGCTGCGCTCACCGCCGTCGGCGTGCTCGTGGTCGCGATCTTCACCGGGCCGATCCCGATCGTCGTCGGCACGGCGTTGACCGTGTGCGGGTTCGCCGGTGCCCAAGCCGTACTGGTGAGCCTCGCGCCGGACCTGGTCGCCGCGGACGACCGCGACACCGCACAGAGCCTGCTCAACTTCATGAACGCCCTGGGTGGCGGGATCGGTCCGGCCGCTGTCGCGGGTCTGTCCGGCATCGTGCCGGTGCCGGTGGCCCTCGCCGGGCTCGCGGCACTCCCCCTGGCCGGACTCGTCCTCAGCCTGACCCGGCGCCCCCAACCGATCCGATGACACCTTGGCCAGTAAGGAGTTTCGCCGTGTCCGCCGAGCCATTCGAGGTCAGCATCACCGAAGCCGAGATCGCAGACCTGCGTGCACGATTGCGACGGACCCGGTGGCCCGAGCGCGAGCCGGTGGACGACTGGTCACAGGGTTTGCCGCTGGCGTATGCGCAGGAGCTGTGCCGCAGCTGGGCCGAGGACTACGACTTCGGGTTCGCCGAGCGGCTGAACGTGTTCCCGCAGTACCGCGACACGATCGACGGGCTGGGCATCCACTTCCTGCACATCCGCTCGTCGGAGCCGGACGCGTTCCCGCTCGTGCTCACGCACGGGTGGCCGGGTTCGGTGCTCGAATTCCTGGAGGTGCTCGGCCCGCTGACCGACCCGCGCGCGCACGGCGGTGACCCGGCGGACGCGTTCCACGTGGTCGCGCCGTCGTTGCCCGGGTACGGCTGGAGTGACAAGCCGTCGACGACCGGGTGGGGCATCACTCGCACCGCGCGCGCCTGGGACACGTTGATGGTCTCGCTGGGTCACCAACGGTACGGCGCGCAGGGCGGCGACTGGGGTTCGGCGGTGTCCGCGGTGCTGGGCGAGGTGGCGCCCGAGCGGGTCGCCGGCGTGCATCTGAACCTGGGATCCGTGGCGGCGGGCGCGTTCGACGACCCGACACCTGCGGAGCTGGCGAATCTCGGGGCCGAGAAAGAGATGCAGCGCACCGGCCGGGGAGTTCTGGGCGTGGACGGACAACGACGGCCATCCCGAGGAAGCGTTGTCGCGGCAGACGATCCTCGACGAGATCTCGGTCTATTGGTTCACCGCATCGGCCACGTCGTCGGCGCGCCTGTACTGGGAGAGCTTCGCCAACTTCCGGGACAAGGTGACCGCACCATCCGGACTGTCGGTCTACCCGCGGGACATAACCCGCCCGTCAAGGCGGGAGGCCGAGCTGCGGTTCACCGACCTGCGCTGGTTCGAGGAGCTGCCGCATGGTGGCCACTTCGCCGCGCTGGAGCAGCCGGAGTCGCTGATCGAGCAGGTGCGCGGGTTCTTCCGCCTCTTCCGCTGACTGTCCGTGCCCCCTGGGAAGCCCACACCCAGGGAACGGTCCTGTCCGGCCCCGGGTTACCGGCATCGCGGCGCGTATCGAGGAGGGCGATCCCGCTCACGACGGACGAGAGCTTTCGGACGCACTCTCAGCGCGCCCTGATCGCGGCCACCAGCGCCGGGATCACCTCGTGCACATCACCGAGCACCGCATAGGTGGACCGGGTGACCATCGGGGCCTCGGGATCGGTGTTGATCGCGAGAATGTGTTTGGCGTGCATGCAACCGACCCAGTGCTGGGTGGCCCCGCTGATCCCGCAGGCGATGTAGAGCTCGGGCGCGATCTTGGTTCCGGTGAGCCCGACCTGATCGCTGTGCGGCCGCCAGCCGTTGTTGGTGGCCACCCGCGAGCATCCGACGGCCCCGCCGAGCAGCGCGGCGAGTTCCTCGAGCGCGGCATATCCCTCCGCGCTGCCGACACCGCGCCCGCCGGATACGACAACGGGCGCGGTCGCGAGGCTGATCCCGCCGCCGCGCTCGGTGCGCTCCACGAGCCGGGCCCTCGGCAGCTCCGGATCGAGCTCCGGAACGTACTCGAGCACCGAGGTCTCCTGCGCTGCAACGGTTTTCGTGGCGATCACCGCACCCTGCGCGATGCTGCAGAGCTTGACCTCCGCCGCGAGTTCGGCGTCCTCGAACAGCACCCCGCCGCCACGGCTCCTGGTCAGCGGCCAGGGTTCGCCGGTGCCGATTTCCAGGCAGTTGGCGGCGAACGGCAATCCGAGGCGCGCGGCGGTGTTCGCGAGCAGTTCGTTGCCGTGCGCGGATCCCGGGGCGAACACCGCCTCCGGGGCAAGCTCGGTGACCAGCCCGGCCAGCGCGGCGGATTCGAGCTGCGGGGAATGTTCGGCGAGCAGTTCGTGGCGCACCACATGAAGGGTGCCGATGCCGTACGGACCAAGGGATTCCGCGCAGTCACCGAACGCGAGAGCGGCGAGCTCGATCCCGTTCGCCGCACCGAAAGCCGCGGCAAACCGCAGTGTCTCGACCGAATCGGCGGCGATGGTCCCGTCCTCGACATCGACGTAGGCGAGCAGCATCAACGCAACACCCCCAGATCCTCGAGTACGCTCAGCACGGCATCGGCCGCCTCGGCCCCACTGCCGAGCACCTTGGTCTCGGTGCCGATTCCCGGTGGGGTGCGCAATCGCAGCGTGCGCAATCCTCCCGGGGCAGCTTCGGGCGAGATCCGGTGCAGCGGCGCCTTTTTCGCACGCAACCGGCCCTTGATGCTCGGATAGCGCGGTAGGTTCAGCCCCTCCGCCACGGCGGCCACGGCGGGCAGTGGCGCCCGGTACACCTCGACACCATCGGGGACATCCCGGCGCAGCGTCACTTCTCCGGCACCGATCTCGATCCCTTTCACCCCGGCGAGTACGGGCAGGCCGAGCCCGTTCGCAACGCGCGCACCGACCTGATACTGGCAGGCATCGGCGGATTCGTTGCCGAACAACAGCAGATCGTAGGGGCCGATTTCACGCAGCGCGGCGAGGATCGCGGCCGCGGTCGCCTGCGGATCCTCCCCCGTTCCCTCGACGAACACCCCGTGATCGGCGCCCATGGCCATGGCATACCGCAGTTGTTCCTCGGCCTCCGGCGGTCCCACGGTGAGCACTCCGGCCGAACCCGAGGTCCGCTCCGCGATCCGCACCGCCTCTTCCACCGCGCATTCCTCGTGCGGTCCGATGGTGAACCCCAGGTGCCTCGTGTCGAGCTCGCCGTCCTCGGTGAGCACGACCTCGGCGCCGAAGGCGGGCACCCGTTTCACGCAGACGAGCACATCCATGGTTCACACCCGCATTCGCGTATCGTCCGGATCGAACAGCGGTGTGCGCCCGGCCCGCGCCACGACGACCGGATACCGCTCCCCCATGTACTCCACCGTGAGTTCGGTGCCCTCCACCGCGTACTGCGCGGGCAGGTACGCCATCAGTAGATAGGTGCCGAGTGTGGGCCCGGATCCCGCGCTCGTCACATGGGAACCGCGCCCCTTACGGTCCACGATCCGCTCGCCCCCGGTGGTCAGGATCGGTTCGCCACCCTGCGGGAACCGTTGTGTGCCACCATAACTGAGGGTGCACAGCGTGGCGATCGGTTCACCATCGCGGGCGCGCAGGTATGCCTCCTTGCCGATGAAGTCCGCGCTCTTGACCTTGGGCAGCGCGAGCCCCGCCTCGACCGGGCTGTATTCGAGTTCGAGCTCTGCACCCATCAGCCGGTAGCCTTTCTCCAGCCGCCCGGTCGTGCCGTACACCCCGATCCCCGCGGGCACCAGGCCGTGCGGGCGCCCCGCCGCGTAGAGCGCGTCCCACAGTTGCGCCCCCTGTTCGAACGGGGCATGCAGTTCCCAGCCCAGATCGCCCACATAGGACAGTCGCATGGCGAGCACCGGAACCGAACCGACGAGGATCTCGCGCGCGGTACCGAAGGGGAACCCGTCATTCGACACATCGTCCTCGGTACACGCGGCGAGCACATCCCGGGCGCGCGGGCCCCACAGACCGATCGTGCACACCGCCGAGGTCACATCGTGCAATGAGACATCCGCGTGCAGTGCGGCATCGACGGGCAGGTTCCCGGTGAACCACTTGAGATCCCGTGCCCCATCCGCGCCGCCGGTGACCACCCGGAACCACCGCTCCCCCAGCCGAACCACGGTGAGATCGCTGCGGAATCCGCCGTTCGGGGCGAGTACCGGGGTGTACATGATCCTGCCGACCGGCCGATCCATCTGCGCCACGGTCATCCACTGGATGAATTCGAGCGCGCCCGGACCGGTGATGTCGAACTGCGCGAAGGCGGTCAGATCGATCATGGCGGCATGCTCGCGCATGGCAAGGTGCTCGGCATTGCTGATCGGCGACCACCAGCGGGCGTCCCACTCGTGCGGCCGGTCCGCGACCGGATACCGCTCGAGCAGTTCCCGGTTGCTCTCGTACCACTGCGGGCGTTCCCAGCCACCGACCTCGAAGAACCGTGCGCCGAGCTCGACTTCCCTGGTATAGAACGGGGAAAGCCGCTGTTCCCGGTTGGATTCCCACTGTTCGCGCGGATGCACGATGCCGTAGGTCTTGTTGAATCCCTCGTTCGCCCGCGCGCGCACATGGGCGCGGGTGCGCTGGTGCGGGTAGAACCGGGCGATGTCCGCGGCGTGCGGGTCGATCTCCGGTGCCCCATCGGTCATCCACTCGGCGAGCATCCGGCCGACCCCGGGCCCTTCCTTGATCCACACCGCGGCCGCGGACCACAGCCCGCGCACTTCGGGAGTCTCCCCGAGCAGCGGCCCGCCGTCCGGGGTGAGCGAAAGCAGCCCGTTGATCGCGTGCCGGATCCCGGCTTCGGGGTTCCCGAGGATGTCCGGGAACAGTTCGAGCGCCTGTTCCATCTGCGGGTCGAAGTCCGCATCGGTGAACGGCAGCTGCGTCGGGGAAAGGGCGGCGGCCGCGATCGAGGGGATCTCGTCCGGCTCGTGCAGGATCGGGCGGTGCGCGTAGGATCCGACCTCCAGATCGGCCCCGCTCTGCCGTTCGTACATCAGCGGATCCATATCGCGCACGATCGGATAGGCGATCTCCGCGTTGGTCCGTTCCAGTTCCGGAATCGGGCCGACATCGATCATCTGGTGTACCGCGGGGGTCAGCGGGATGTGCGCCCCGGCCATGCGGGCCAGCCGCGGGCTCCACACCCCGCAGGCGATCACCACGGTGTCGGTCTCGATGTCCCCGCGATCGGTGCGCACCCGCCGGATCCGGCCATCGGTGGTCTCGATGGCGAGCACCTCGGTGTTCGCCGCGGTGTGCAGCGCGTCGAGTTGGTTCGCCTGTTCGCGCATGAGCACCCCGGTCTGCAGTGGGTCGACCACCGCGACCGAGGGCGTGTGGAATCCGGCCAGGATCACACCCGGATCGAGGAACGGCATGAGTTCGTGGGTCCGCTGCGGGCCGATCAGTTCGGCGCTGATGCCCCAGGATTTCGCCGATGCCATGCGCCGCTCGAGTTCCTCGACCCGCTGCGGTTCACGGGCCACCTCGATCCCACCACAGGTGGTGAGCGTGTTGAATTTCTCGTACTGGCGCATCGAATCCAGCGTGAGCCAGGTGATCTCCTTGGAGTGGTCCACCGGAAAGATGAAGTTGGAGGCGTGCCCCGTCGAACCGCCCGGGTCGGGCAGCGGCCCCTTGTCGAGCAACACGATGTCCCGCCAGCCGCGGTCGGCGAGGTGGTGCACGAGCGAGTTGCCGACGATTCCCGCTCCGATGACGACGACGGTGGCGCGGTCGGGAAGTTCAGCCATGGCAAGCTCCTAATACAGTCCGACGATCTGGCCGGACTCGTCGATATCGATGTGTTCAGCGGCCGGTGTCGAGGAAAGCCCTGGCATGGTGCGCATTTCCCCGCAGATCGGGTAGACAAACCCGGCGCCCGCCGAGGCGCGCACTTCGCGGACCGGGAGCAGCCAGCCGCTCGGCGCACCCTTGCGGCCCGGGTCCGCGGACAGCGAGAGGTGTGTTTTCGCGATGCACACCGGGAGATTCCCGAAGCCATTGCGTTCATAGTTGCGCAGCTGGCGCTTGGCGAGCGGGGAGATATCGAGTCCGTCCGCCCCGTAAATCCGCCGGGCGATCGTGTCGATCTTGTCCACAAGGGACAGATCATCCGGATAGAGCGGATGGTACTCCGAGGGTGCGGCACAGGCATCGGCCACGGCCTCGGCGAGCGCGGCCGCCCCCTTTCCACCGTCCGCGACATGGGTGCTCACCGCGGCGCGGGCGCCCTCCTCGGTGGCGATTTGCAATATCGCGCGATGTTCGCTCGGATAGTCACCGGGGAAGGCGTTCACCGCGACGACCGGGGTGACCCCGTGCACGCGAATGTTCGCCAGCTGGCGGCGGAGGTTCGCCGCACCCGCGTACACATCATCGGGGTTCTCCGCCAGCAGTTCCTCGGGCAGCGGTTTCCCCGCCACGATGCGGTATTTGCCGGAGTGCGCCTTGAGCCCGCGCACCGTGGCGACCACGACCGCGGCATCCGGCACCAGCCCCGAGGCGCGGCATTTGATGTTGAAGAACCGTTCCGCGCCCATGTCCGCGCCGAATCCCGCCTCGGTGACGAGATAGTCGCCCGCGTGGATGCCGATCAGGTCGGCCACGATCGAGGAGTTCCCGTGCGCGATGTTCCCGAACGGTCCGCAGTGGACGAGCACCGGAGTCTGTTCCACCGTCTGCATCAGGTTCGGCTTGATCGCCTCACGCAGCAGCACGCACATCGCACCCGCGGCGTGCAGAGATTCCGCGGTGACCGGTCGGCCCGAACGGTCGTAGCCGACCACGATCCGGCCGAGCCGTGCCCGCAGGTCCCGCAGCGAGGTCGCCAGCGCGAGCACCGCCATGACCTCGCTCGCCGCGGTGATGTCGAACCCGGTCTGGCGCGGATTGCCGTCCCCTGCCCCGCCGAGTCCGGTGACGATCTGACGCAGATCGCGGTCATTGGAGTCGAGTACTCGCCGCCAGGTGATGGAGTGCGGGTCGAGATCGAGCGCGTTTCCCTTGTCCAGGTGGTTGTCCACCATCGCGGCGAGCAGATTGTGCGCCGCGGTCACCGCGTGCAGATCCCCGGTCAAGTGCAGGTTCATCGACTCCATCGGCACGACCTGGGAGTACCCGCCACCGGCCGCCCCGCCCTTGATACCGAAGGTCGGGCCCATGGACGGCTGACGGATCGCGATCACCCCGCGGCTGCCGATGTGTGCGAACGCCTGGCCGAGTCCGACCGTGGTGGTCGTCTTGCCCTCGCCGAGCGGGGTCGGGGTGATCGCGGAGACCACAACGTATTTCGCGCGCGGTCGGGTTTCCAGTTCCCCGATCGCATCGAGCGAGATCTTGGCAACCGCGTCCCCATAGGGTTCGAGCAGCCCGGGACGGATTCCCATTTCCGCGCCGAGTTCGGCCAACGGCCGGCGTACCGCGTTCCGCGAGATCTCCAGATTCGTCGGCATCGTGATGACACCCCCTTCAGGCCACCGCTCGGCGGCGCGCGGTCAGCCAGCGCACCGTCGGACCGATGTGGTTGAACGTGTACACGTGCAGTCCGGTGATCGCACCGTGCGCGCCGAGCTTGCGCACCAGCGAATCCGGCCGGTATCCACCGGGCCGCAACAGTTTCCCGGCCACCGAGCGGTTTCCGCGCACGAATCGCACCGAGTCCCCGACCCCGATGCGCATGCTGACCCGCAGCAGTTTCCGTGGATCGACCACCCCGGGAACGCCCGCGATGATCGGCAACCGGATTCCCCTGCTCCGCGCGGATTCCGCGAACCGGCACACCAGATCGGCGTCGAAGCAGAGCTGGGTGACGGTGTAGTCGGCGTACTCCTGCTTTGCCTCGAGCGCGTCGAGCATGCCGGTGAACGACATCGCGTGGTGCCCGTCCGGATAGGACGGTACGCCGACCCGCGGCGGGCGCTTGCCGAGTTCGGCCATGGCGCGCAACAGGTCGAGCCCGTTCTCGAACTCGCCGAGCGGCCGCGCGCCATCGCCACCGACGACGAACACATCCCGGATCCCGGCCGCGGCGATCCGGTCGAGCAGATCGGCGAGCTCGGCACCATCGGTCACCAGCCGCGCCGCGAGATGCGGCACCGCGTCGAACCCGAGCGCACCAAGGCTTTCGGCGAGCTCGATCGTTTCCAGCACGCCCCTGCTCGGCGAGGAGGTCACGGTGACCGTCGCCCCCGGGGGAAGCTCGGCGGCTTTGTCGAGCGCCCCGCGAAGTGGCATCACCTCGTAGCGCGGAGCGGCGAGCAGGGCAGCTTGGACCCGCCGCTTTCCCGCTCTCGTCAGGGACTCGGTCATGGCGACCCCCTCGATGATCGCTAACTCTTCGGGGTGTCTTTACGGGGATCCACGAACGGCTTCTCCACGACGGCCCCGCCGTGCACTCCCTCCGGAGTCAGGATCCGCAGTTCGGTACCGAGCGCGGTGTACTCGACCGGCACCATGGCGAGCCCGATATTGCGCTCCAGACGTGGGGAGTGACAGGCGCTGGTGACCGAACCGATCACGGTGCCCGCGGTGTCCTGCACGCTGAACGGTTCGATCATCGAGCCGTCGTTGTACGAACCGACCGAGGGCCCCTCGATCTCCACCCCTACCATGGAACGGGAGATGCCCTTCTCCTTGGCCCGGATCAGCGCGTCCTTCCCGATGAAATCGGCCTCCTGATTGAGGTCCACCATCCACTTGTAGTCGTAGCCGACCTCGAGCGGATTGGTGTCCAGGGTGATATCGCAGCCGTAAGCGAGCATGCCCGCCTCGATGCGCCGCATATGGCATGGCCCGATCGGGCGGATCCCGTGCGGCTGCCCGGCTTCCCAGACCCGGTCCCACAGCGCGACCGCGTTCCGGCTCGCCTCGTAGAGATAGATCTCGTAACCGATCTCGCCGCTGTACCCGGTGCGGCTGATCACCACGTCCATTCCGTCGATGGTGTCGTGGCGCAGCGCGTAGTACGGCATGTCCAGCACCTCGGGACCGACGAGGTCGGACATGACCGCCTTGGCCTTGGGGCCCTGGATCTGGATCGGTGCCACATCGACCTCGCCGACGTGCACGTTCCAGCCGCCCGCGTGTGCGAGCGCCAGTGCCCACAGACCCACATCGCTGTCCGCGAGGGAGAGCCAGAACCGATCCTCCTCGACGCGGAGCAGAATCGGATCGTTGACGATCCCGCCGTCCGGTGCCGTGATGAACACGTACTTGCACTGTCCGACGGCGCACTTGTGCAGATCGCGTGGCACGAGCGTATTCGTGAACGCGAGCGCGTCCGGTCCGGAGATCTCCAGCTGCCGTTCGACGCCGACATCCCAGATCGTCACGTCATTGAGCAGGGTCCAGTATTCGGCAACCGGATCGCCGTAGTGGCGCGGGTGATAGGTGTGGTTGTACACGCTGTACATCGCCACACCGTGCCGCCGGGAAGCCCAGAAGTACGGGGATTTCCGCAAACGGGTGTAAAGCATGACCGCTGGCTTGTCGACGACCTGCTGCGTCGCATCCGTAGTCGAATCGGGCGCGGAATCGTTCGCGAGCCGCGGCTTGAGCACGTCCGTCATCGCTCGCCTCCTGACGCCAGTGGTCGCTCCACCGGCTGCGCAAGGGGTAATCAAGGGAAGCTATTTAGTTGCGTATGATGCAGCCAGTTGTGACTGATGCAACAAGTGTGGCTCGCCCCGGAAAGCCGCGTCAAGGGCTGTCAAGACCCAATTTTTGCCGGTTTCCGGTGGTTACAGGGTGCGTCCGGGAGACACGGAGCGCCGCCCGGAGGTGTTGCAGCCGGGCCCGCGATCGGCTGACTTGTTCCAGCATTGTGTCATCGCCCGGCCACGTACCGGGGCTGGTCCGCGGCCCAGATCCCGCCCTCGTCGAGGTGTTTCACCAACCGCCGCTCGCCGTCGAGCACATGTTTGGCCATCGCGGAGCGAGCGGCCTGCTCGTCGGCCGCGCGCAGTGCCTCCAGGATCGCGCGGTGCGCGGGACCTAGACCGCGCCGCCAGCCCGCATCCGAGGAATAGAAGGACTGCGGGAGATACAGCGAGGCATTGCGCAGCACCCAGGCAAGCTTGCGGGAGTCCGCGACGAGGTTTACCCCGCGGTGAAAGGCGAACTCCAGGCGTTCGATCCGCTCCGCGTCCTTGTTCCGTACCGCCCTGGCCAGTTCGGTCTGGATCCCGGTCAGTTCCTCGAGCTGGTCCGTGGTGACCCGGGCTGCCGCCCTTCCGGCGAGCCGTCCCGCGATGTCCGCCTGCACCTGGAACAGATCCCCGACATCGCGGCGGGAAAGGGGATTCACCGCGAAACCCTTGCTCGGTTGCAGCGAGACCATGTCCTCACCACGCAGCGCGGCAAGTGCCTCCCGCACCGGGGTCGCACTGATCCCGAGCTCACCGGCGAGTTGATCGATACGGATATAGGTGCCCGGCTTGAGTGCCCCGGACATGATGCGATCCCGCAGATGCGCCGCCACATCATCGGAAAGCTGGCGCCGGTTCAGTCCCGGTTTGTCCGCATCCATCGCCTCTCCTTTGAGCCTGGATTATCTCTTCTCTATCATATATGATCTACGTCTCGGCTATCGAAGGAGCTGGTCGATGACTGCGGTGCTCACCGACCTTCAGGAAGACAGCGGAACCTGGTCGCTGGTGTCCTCGGCCCAATCCGGGGACATGGCTGCCTTCGGCGCGCTGTACCGGCACTACGCGCCCCAGGTCTTCGGACAGTGCCTGACGCTCACCCGGGACCGGGTACTCGCCGAGGACTGCACGAGCGAGACTTTCGTGCGCGCCCTCGCCCGGATGGATTCCCTGCGCTATCGGGGAATCGACATCGGAGCCTGGCTCGGCACCATCGCGAGGAACATCGTGCTCGACCATCTGAAGTCCGGGCGCAGCCGTCGCGAAGTGCTCACCGCCGAGAACCCGGAGACCGGGGCCTGCGAACCACAACCCGATTCGATCGTGCTCGCGGATATCGCCCGCGCCGCGGTGCGGGCCGCGCTGGACAACCTGGATCCGTCCCGGCGCCGCTGCCTCGTGCTGCGGTTCTTCCACGGATACAGCGTCGTGGAGACCGCGCGGATGATGAACCGCACCCCGGGCGCGATCAAAGTCTTGCAACACAGGGCCATTCGGGCACTGGCCTTCGATATTCCCAGTGATATCAAGGAGTTCTTCACGGCGGCGAGTTGACGGGCCTTCGCGATGCTCTAGTTGTATCGGACCGTCGGGTTGATGGCAGTCGCTGGTGGCTGGGCGTGCGCCGAGTACAGTGGCGGCGCCGTGCGTTGTAGTGCTCGCGCCTGCAGCCGCCCAACCGGAGACTCTCCCCCCGCTTCAACGAAAGCCGCCCGCTACCAACGTCCTGGCCAAATAAAGCTTATTCGCGTGGGGAGGTTGATTCCGAGCATATGGATCGTATTCGGAAGTTCGCTGCCGAGTTGCCCACGGACGTGCTCGCTGGTGAGACTGGGCCGCGTAGGTCGAGTCGTCCGATCCGGGAACCGCACGCCCGCCTCGATCCGACAGCAGCACGATCCCCGCCACCGTCCTCGGCTCAGAAAGCGAAGTGCTCGACAGGGGATGCCGGGACCGCGCCGCGCACCCGACTCCGATCACCAGCCAGCACTCACCCAAGCCCACCTTCAGCACCACGCCAACGGCAGCCGCACCATCGAACGGAAAGTCCACATCCACAACGGGCTAGCTCGAATCAATCCCGTCCGAATTCACCCCACCCGAATACCGGCGGCGCGTCTCCGAGCGGTAGGCACCCTGAGTGGTTCCCGCGTGACGGAACTCGCTTGGAAAACGTGCGATTGTTGCTATGCTCGAACGCGCTGATGGTTCACCGTCCCACCCCAGGGACGAGTGAGGCAAGAGGGAACCCAGTGTGAATCTGGGACTGCCCCGCAGCGGTGAGCGGGAACGACCGCCGTCATCGAGCACTGGGTACACGGCCCGGGAAGCGACGGCCAGTAGGTCCACCGATCCGGTGGGTGCCCGCGAGTCCGAAGACCTGCCATCGGTGTGCAAGTCCGATGGTCTCGAGGGCGGCAAGGGCGGAGGTGGTGCGGCGTTGTCCTGCCCACCTGTCCTCCACCACTCCCGCGCGGCCGCCGGAACACCGCGAGCTCGCGAGGAGAGAGCCCATGGAGCAAGGAAAATCGACGATCGGTTCGACCGTACTCGGCTATCCGAGGATCGGGCCGCGCCGGGAACTCAAACGTGCCGTCGAACGGTACTGGGCCGAGCGCATCGACGCCGGACAACTCGAACAGGTCGCCGCCGAACTACGTGCCGGAACGATCTCCGAGCTGTCCACGGCCGGGCTCGAATCCGTGCCGTGCAACACCTTCTCCTACTACGACCATGTGCTCGACACCGCGGTGCTTTTCGACGCCGTACCGCAACGGTTCCGTGAAATCGGCCTCGGCGCGCTCGACGAGTATTTCGCCATGGCTCGTGGGCGCGCCAAGGTCACCCCGCTCGAACTGACGAAATGGTTCGACACCAACTACCACTATCTGGTCCCCGAGCTCGCCCCGGACACGAAATTCCGCTTGGCCGGGGACAAGCCGCTCGCCGAATATGCCGAAGCGAAGGCGGCCGGTGTACAAGCGCGCCCGGTGCTGCTCGGCCCGGTGACCTTCCTGCTGCTGGCCAAGGCCGCCCCGCACGCACCTGCCGGGTTCGACCCGCTCGATCTGCTCGATCCGCTGCTCGATGCGTACGCCGAACTACTCGGGAAGCTGGCCGAGGCCGGGGCGCACTGGGTGCAGCTGGACGAGCCGGCCTTCGCCGCGGACCGCTCCAGCGGCGAGCTCGACGCCCTGCGGCGGGCCTACGATCGGCTCAGCGGTCAGCAGAACCGGCCGAAACTCCTTGTCGCCGGGTACTTCGGCGATCTCGGCGACGCACTCCCGGTACTCGCCGACACCGGTATCGAGGCCATCGCGCTCGACCTGGTCACCGCACCGCAAACGGCGGATCGCGTTGCCTCGCTTGGCAAACTGCGCGACAAGACCCTCGTCGCGGGGGTGGTCGACGGGCGCAATGTCTGGCGCACCGATCTACGTTCGGCCGCGTCGACCTGTGCCGCACTGCTCGGTTCGGTCGGCGGGCTCGCGGTGTCCACCTCGTGTTCGCTGCTGCACGTGCCCTACGACCTGAACGCGGAACCGGCGCTGTACGAGGAATTGCGGGAGCGGCTGGCGTTCGCGCGGCAGAAGGTCGACGAGGTGGTGCTGCTCGGGCGCGCCATGGAACACGAGGATTCCGGGATCTCCGAACAACTGGCCGCCGCCTCCGATCGGGTCCGGAAGGCGACCGCGCGGGCGCGCAAGGACGAGCAGCTGCGCGGCCGGATCGCCGCACTGCGCCCGGAACAGCGTAAGCGGGTCGACTACGCGAACCGGGCGCAGGCGCAGCAGGCACGGCTCAAACTGCCGCCACTGGCCACCACGACGATCGGTTCCTTCCCGCAGACACCCTCGATTCGCCAGGCACGCGCGGAACTGCGGGACGGCAAGATCGACGAGGCCACCTACACCGAGCGGATGCGCACCGAGATCCGCGAGGTCATCGAATTCCAGGAGAGCATCGGGCTCGATGTGCTCGTGCACGGCGAGCCGGAGCGCAACGACATGGTGCAGTACTTCTCCGAGGGACTGGAGGGTTTCTTCTCGACCGAGAACGGCTGGGTGCAGTCCTACGGTTCGCGTTGTGTGCGCCCGCCGATCCTGCACGGGGATGTGTCCCGCACCGCCCCGCTCTCGGTCGAATGGAGCACCTACGCCCAGTCGCTGACCGAGAAACCGGTCAAGGGCATGCTCACCGGTCCGGTCACGATCCTGGCCTGGTCCTTCGTGCGCGATGATCAGCCGCTGGCCACGACGGCCGATCAGGTCGCGCTCGCCCTGCGCGACGAGATCCACGACCTGGAGGCCGCGGGCATCCGCGTCGTACAGGTGGACGAGCCGGCGCTGCGCGAACTGCTGCCGCTGCGGGAAAGCGAACGCCCGGCCTACCTGGAGTGGGCGGTGGATTCCTTCCGGCTGGCCACATCCGGTGCGGCCGCGGCGACCCAGATCCACACGCACCTGTGCTACTCGGAGTTCGCCGATGTGATCGAGGCGATCGACGGGCTCGACGCGGATGTCACCACCATCGAGGCGGCCCGCTCGCGCATGGAAGTGCTCGAGGATCTGCGCGCGATCGGGTTCGCCAGGGGTGTCGGGCCGGGCATCTACGACATCCACTCCCCACGCGTTCCCGAGCTCGGTGAGCAGTCCGAACTGCTGAGCGCCGCCAAGGCAGCGGTGCCCGCGGAGCGCCTGTGGGTCAACCCGGACTGTGGTCTCAAGACCCGCGGCTACTCGGAGGTGGAGAAAGCGCTGCGGAACATGGTCGGCGCGGCCACCGCACTGCGGTAAAGCTCTCGGTCAGCGCAATCGGCGGGGTGAATCGGACCGGTCCACCCCGCCGATCTGTCGGCATAGTAGTCTCCACTTCTCAGACGTCTGAGGACTTGCTAGGCTCCGTCACGTGACAGGAGCCAATCAGGGCGCGGCGCACCGGATCAACCGCGGGCCGATCGTGCCGCAGATCGAACAGTCGCTCCGGGACCAGCTGCGCGAACGGCGCTGGGCACCGGGACAGAAGCTGCCGAACGAGTCCGCGCTCGCCACCGAGCTCGGCGTCGGGCGGTCCTCGGTGCGCGAGGCGGTCCGGCTGCTCGTCCGCGACGGACTGCTCGAGGTGCGCCACGGCTCGGGCACCTTCGTGCTCGACCAGGCAGCGAACGAACCGGACGTCGGCGAACTGCTGCGCAAGGCCCGGCTGCTGGAGGTCTACGAGGTGCGCCGGGGTATCGAGGTGGAGGCGGCGCGCCTGGCCAGTACCCGCGCACATGCCGAGCAACTGGGTCCGCTGCGTGACCGGCTCACCGAACGCAACACGGCGGGCGATCCGGTCGGCTACGTCGATGCCGATATGGCCTTCCACCGCGGGGTGGTGGAACTGTCCGGCAACGCCCTGCTGCTCGGGCTCTACGACGCGGTGCTGCCGAGCATCCGGGACGCCACCCTGGAGCGGATCGTCAACGACGGCGATGTGCCGGACACACCCTGCGCGCACACGGATCTGCTCACCGCCATCGAACGCGGGGACCCCGAAGCCGCGATCGCCGCGACACTGGCGAACCTGGACGCGACGTCCGCGCCGCTGCGAGATCCCCGGTGAGCACCCGAACGCTCGGTACCGCCGCGGCGGCCACCCTCGGCGGGGTCGGCGCGGCCGTCGGCGGGCTGCTCGGCGGCGGCAACGGCGTGGTCTACGTTCCGGCGCTCGACCGGCTCACCACGCTGCCACGCGCGGTGCTGCACGGAACCTCCGCCGCAGCCACCGTCGCGATCTGCGTGGTCGGCCCGCTGGTTTTCACGCTCGGTGGCGGCGGGGTCGATCTGCACAGCGGAACCGGGCTCATGATCGGCAGTGCGATCGGCGCATACTTCGGCGCCAGACTGCTGACCCGGTTACCGGACACGCTCCTGCGGATGCTGTTCCTCGCCGTGGTCGTGGCGACCGGCGTCAAGCTGTTCCTGGACGTGTTCGGGCTGGACCCGCTCGGCGGGACGGCGGCACTGCCCCGGGCGCTGCTGGACGACCCGTGGTTCCTCGTACCGCTCACCGCCGTGGCCGGGCTGGTCATCGGCGCCTGGTCGGGCGCGATGGGCCTCGGCGGCGGGCTGCTCGCGGTACCGGTGCTCGTGCTGCTTTTCGGCACCGACCTGCACACCGCGGAGGGCACCTCGCTGCTGATGTTCCTGCCCACCTCGATCGTGAGCGCTGTGGTGCACCTGCGCCAGGGCACCGCGGACGGCCGGCTCGCGCTGCTGCTCAACCTCGGCGCCGTCCCGGGCACGATCGCGGGCGCCCTGCTCGCGCTCGCGCTTTCCGGAACGGCACTGTCGATCGTGTTCGGTACGTTCGCCCTCGCGGTGGCCGCCCGCGAACTGTTCGCTATGCGCCGAGCTCCCGCAGTTTCGGCACCACATCCTCGGTAAACTGGGTGAGGAATCGCTCCTGGTCGTTGCCTGGACCGTGGAACACCAGGTGGTCGAAGCCCGCGTCGAGGTAGAACTTCACCTTCTCCACGGCCTCCTCCGGGTCGGAGGCGACGATCCAGCGACTGGCGATCTGTTCGCTGGTCAGGGCATCGCCTGCCTTCTCCATCTCCACCGGATCGGAGAGGCTGTGCTTCTGCTCCGCGGAAAGCGCGAGCGGTCCCCAGAACCGGGTGTTCTCGATGGCCCGTTCGTGGTCGCGGTCGTAGGAGAGCTTGATCTCGATCATCTTCTCGATCGAGCCGGGTTCCTTGCCCGCCGCGGCCAGGCCTTCCTCGACGGCGGGAAGCAGCTTGTCCCGGTAGAGTTCCTCGCCCTTTCCGCTGGTGCAGATGAATCCGTCACCGGCGCGGCCGGCGTACTTCGCGACGACCGGCCCACCGGCGGCCACGAACACCGGGATGCGCTCATCCGGACGGTCGTACACGGTGGCGTTGTCGGTTTGGTAGTAGTCGCCGTCGAAGCTGACCCGCTCGCCGTCCCAGAGCGCGCGCATCAGCCGCACCGATTCCCGCAGCCGCGCGAACCGCTCCTTGAACGCCGGCCACTCGAACTTGGCGACGGCCAGCTCGTTCAGCGCCTCCCCGGTGCCGATCCCGAGCATCACCCGGCCGGGGAACAGGCAGCCGAGGGTGCCGAAGGCCTGCGCGACCACCGCGGGGTTGTACCGGAAGGTCGCGGTGAGCACGCTGGTGCCCAGCTGAACCCGCGAGGTCCGCTCCCCGACCGCGCCCATCCAGGCCATCGAGAAGGGCGCGTGCCCGCCGTTGTGCCGCCAGGGCTGGAAGTGATCAGAGACCATGACACTGTCGAGGCCAAGTTCTTCGGCCCGCACCGCGTACTCGACGAGATCCCGGGGGCCGAACTGTTCCGCGGATGCTTTGTAACCGATCTTCACTACGTCATCCTGCCACGCTGTGCGCGGACCCCGCCAATGTTGCGAATCGCTACCCAGGGTTGCGGCGCAACAGATACGTGTCCATGATCCAACCGTTGCGCTCGCGTGCTTCCGCGCGCACCCCTGCTTGACCTACTCAGCATCTCCGCGGCCACCCCGGAAACCCCGCCCGGACACCGTGCCCCCCTCGGGAGTACCGAGACAGGCACCCCGGCCCAACCCCTACCCAGGGTTGCGGCGCAACAGATACGTGTCCATGATCCAACCGTTGCGCTCGCGTGCTTCCGCGCGGACTTGCTTGATCTCCGCGGCCACCTCGGGCAGCCTGCCGGACACCGTGACCTCCTCGGGAGTGCCGAGATATGCGCCCCAGTAGATCTCCATTCCGGTGTTCTCGATCTCGGCGAACGTGCAGTGCGCGTCCAGCATCACGACCACGTCGTCCACGCCGTCCGGGAATCCCTCGGCGAGCCTGCGTCCGGTGGTGATCTGCACCGGGCGACCGATCCGGTTCAGCCCGGTGCGATGCCGCGCCACCAGCGAGGAGACGCTGCTGACCCCGGGGATCACGGTGTACTCGAAGCTGAGCGTGCCGCGCGCGAGGATGTCCTCGAGGATGCCGAGGGTGCTGTCGTAGAGCGTCGGATCGCCCCAGACGAGGAACGCGCCCGTCTCGTCCTCGCCGAGCTCCTCGGTGATCATCCGCGCACAGACGTCGGCCCGCCGTTTGCGCCAGTCCTCGACCGCGGACACGTATTCGGCGCTGGACCGGTCCCGCGGCGGATCGTTCGCCTCCGCGATGCGGTAACCGCCTTCGGGCACGTAGCGGCCGAGCACCTCGGCGCGGAAGTCCACGAGCTCCTTCTTGCGTTCGCCCTTGTCCAGGATGAAGAACACATCCACGGTGCGCATCGCCTCGACGGCGCGCACCGTCAGATGTTCCGGGTCACCTTCGCCGATACCGATCAGCACAATATTCCGCACGGTGAGAGATTATGCGCGAGTGCGGTCCGGCACCCGGGAGCTACCCACGAGCACCCCGGGTGACCGCCGAATCAGTCCCAGTAGCCGAGATTCGCGGAGAGCTCCCCCGCCGCCCGGATGATCTCCACGCTGACCTGCCTGATGCGCTCGCGGGTGAGCCGATAGGCGGGCCCGGAGGCGGAAAGCGCGGCGACCACGTCACCGTGATCCCCGCGCACCGGAACCGCGACCGCGTGCATGCCGAGCTCCAGCTCCTCGAAACACCAGGAGTAGCCGTCCCGCACGATCGAGTCGAGTTCGGTGCTCAGCTCCGCGCCATCGGTGATCGTCTTCGGCGTGAAATCCTCGAGCCTGCGCCGCAACAGCGCACGTCTGCGCGCCAACGGAAGATGGGCCAGCAGTACCTTTCCGCTCGACGTCGCGTGCAGCGCGGTCCGCTGACCGATCCAGTTCTGCGTGGCGACCGCGGATGTGGAACGCGACTGCGCGATGTTCACCGCGACCCCGTCGTCGTTCAGGATCGCCACGTTCACCGTTTCACCGAGCTCCTCGGCGAGCTGCTCGCAGACCGGTTGACTCAACGAGGCGATATCCGTCCGGTTGCTCGCGGCTCCCGCGAGCCGGACGATCCCGATACCAATGGCGTACTTTCCACGCGAGCCGAGCTGTTCGACCAGCCCGCGCGCCTGCAATACCGAAACCAGCCGGGATGCCGTGGACTTGTGCACATCGAGCTCACCCGCGATCTCGGTGATACCCGCTTCCCCTTGTTTCGCAAGGAACTCAAGCACAGTGATGGCACGGTCGACCGACTGCACCGCTGTCGAGCTTCCCCGCCTTTCCGTTGGGTTGCTCATAACGCAACGGTATCGCATCCCGTACGTCGCGCAGTCGGCCTGGGGGTATCAACTAGGCATCGGTGCGCTGAAAACGCGTCAGGGATCCCGTGTGCCACGCACACGGAATCCCTGACGCACCTGCTCAGAGCGCTTTCAGTTCCTCGATTACCTCGTTGACCGAGGATTTCGCGTCGCCAAAAAGCATCGCCGTCTTCGGATTGTGGTAGAGCTCATTCTCGATGCCCGCGAATCCCGCGCTCATCGAGCGTTTCAACACGATCACCGACCTGGACTCGTCCACATTCAGGATGGGCATGCCGTGGATCGGTGACCCGGGGTCAGTACGTGCTGCCGGATTGGTGACATCGTTCGCCCCGATCACCAGCGAGACATCGGTGCGGGAGAACTCGCCATTGATGTCGTCCATTTCCTTGAGCTGGTCATAAGGTACGTCCGCCTCGGCGAGCAACACGTTCATGTGCCCCGGCATCCGGCCCGCCACCGGGTGGATCGCATAGTTGACGCTGACTCCCTTGTCCTCCAACAGTTTCGCCATGTCCTTGACCGCGTGCTGGGCCTGTGCGACCGCCATACCGTAGCCGGGGACCACGATGACCTGACCGGCGTAGGCGAGCTGAATGGCCGCATCCGAGGCACTCGTGGAGCGCACCGTCTTCTCCCCGGCGTCCGCGCTCGAGGCACTCGCGACGGCCGCGCCACCACCGAAACCGCCTGCCACGATCGCGGGGATCGAACGGTTCATGGCCTTGGCCATCTGATCGGTGAGGATCGAACCGGAGGCGCCGACGATCATGCCCGCCACGATCATCGCCGTGTTCTCCAGCGCGAGCCCCATGGCCGCGGCGGACAATCCGGTGAACGCGTTGAGCAGTGAGATCACCACGGGCATGTCCGCGCCGCCGATCGGGAACACCACGAGCAGGCCGAGTACCGCGGCGAACACGAGCACGCCGACGATCAGCCATTCGGTGCGGGAAGCCCCGATCGCGACGATCACCGCGCAGGCGAGGGTGAGCAGGATGACGAGAATGTTCAGCGGTTGCTGGAGTTTCCCCGCGCTCACCGGCTTACCGGGCAGGATCTCCTGCAATTTGCCGAAGGCGACCAGCGATCCCCAGAACGAGATCGAACCGACGACCGCGGCGAACAGCGAGGCGATCACGAAATACAGGGGGTGATCGAGATATCCCGCGGAATCACGGAATTCCACCCAGGCGATCAGCGCGACGGCCCCGCCACCGAGACCGTTGAACAGCGCCACCATCTGCGGCATGGCGGTCATCTTCACCTGGCGCGCGGACGGAATGCCGAGCAGCACACCGATCACCACCGCGCCCGCGATGAGCCACCAGTTGCTGATTCCGGGTTGCAACAGCGTCGCGATGACCGCGATCGCCATGCCGACGGCGGCGATCTTGTTGCCGCGCACCGCGGTTCGCGGACCGGTCAGGCCCATGAGGCCGTAGATGAACAACGCGAACGCGATGATGTAGAGAACGGTGATCAAGGTATGCATCAGGAATCACCGTCCTTGGCCGCCGCCTTCTTCTCCGTCGCGGGCTTCTGCTTGAACATGCCGAGCATCCGGTCCGTGACGAGGAATCCACCGATGACGTTGATGGTGCCGAACACGATCGCGACCACGGCGAGCAGTTTGGACCAGAATCCGTCCGCCCCGCTGCCGAGCACGATGAGCCCGCCGAGCAACACGATTCCGTGAATCGCGTTCGTGCCGGACATCAGTGGTGTGTGCAAAGTATTCGGCACCTTGGAGATGACCGAGAAGCCGACGAAACCGGCGAGCACGAGTATGGCGATATTCGCGAGCAACATGTCAGGAATTCCCCTCGTCTTTCGCCTCGCTCGTCACGCAGGACTTCGCGAGGATCTCGTCCGAGAAATCCGGAGCGAACGCGCCTTCCGAATCGAGCATGAGCTCGAGCAGGGCCTGCACATTGCGCGCATACAGTTCGCTGGAATGCTCGGGCATGGTCGCGGGCAGGTTGAGCGGCGAAGCAATCGTGACATCGTGTTTGACCACGGTCTCCCCGGGCTCGGTCAGCTCGCAGTTTCCTCCGGTCTCCCCGGCCATGTCCACGATCACGCTGCCCGCGCGCATTCCGCGCACCGCATCGGCACTGACCAGTTTCGGCGCGGGCCGCCCGGGAACGAGCGCGGTGGTGATCACCACGTCGAAACCGGAAATGGCTTCACTGAGGCGTTTCTGCTGCTCGGCCTTCTCCTCATCGGAGAGTTCACGGGCATAGCCGCCCTCACCGGCCGCCTCGATCCCGAGGTCGAGCCACTGCGCACCGAGTGACCGGACCTGTTCGGCGACCTCGGGGCGCACATCGTATCCGGTGGTGCGCGCGCCGAGCCGTTTCGCGGTGGCGAGCGCCTGCAGTCCGGCGACGCCGACACCGAGCACGAGCGCGGTGGCCGGTTTCACCGTTCCGGCTGCCGTGGTCAGCATCGGGAAGAACCGGGTCGCCGCGGTGGCAGCGAGCAATACCGCTTTGTAACCGCCGACGTTCGCCTGCGAGGAAAGCGCGTCCATCGATTGGGCACGCGAAATTCGCGGAATGGATTCCACCGCGAATCCGGTGACCCCTGCGGTGCGCAGCCCGGAAATCGTTTCGGCGTTCGTCAGCGGGGAAAGAAACCCGATGAGCGTCGATCCGCTGGAGAGTTTGCCGATCTCCTCGGCACTCGGCGGATTGACCTTGACGACGACATCGGCGCTCCACGGATCACCGATCGTGGCGCCCGATTCGGTATAGGCCTCATCGGGAATCAGCGCCTCGATACCCGCGCCCTGCTCGACGATGACCTCGAATCCGCTCGAGCGCAGCCGTTCGATCACCTTCGGCACGAGCGCGACGCGTCGTTCGCCTTCCGCGGTTTCCTTTGGTACACCGACGCGTGCCGCCGGTGTACTCGCCTCGTTCGGCTCGCGGCTCTGTGTCAATGATTCGCTCGCAGGCTCGCTCATTTGCGTCCTTCGACGAAGCCGTCCTTGTAGAAGCTGTTAGACATGGCGGAAACATAGCTTGTTTGCCGCCTTTCGCACACCTACCCGGTTGACGGGGCGTCCCACGCTGCGGACGCCCCGTCAACGCTGTTCCGATTCAGAACGGGTTCGGTATTGCCCACCGCACGCGGATGACCAGCAATTGTTGCTTAGCAAACCGAACGTCTGTACTTTTATTTTCCCCCTGTGGTTATCCCCACGTCGCTGAGCGCCTGGGCTTCCCGTCCGTCGCGAGCGGGAGTCAGGTTCGGCGCCTCACGGGACACCCGCGCCCGATATCGGCAAGGCGGAGGATCGAGCCGCGGTGGGTTTCTGCGGCGATTGCGCGCCTTCGCCGCGAGGCGCAGCCGTGGCACGCGAAGGTACTTCGCAAAGTCACCCGAAGCTACTTCGCCAATGTCACGCGAAGGTACTTCGCCAACGTCACGCGAAGGTACTTCGCCAACGTTGCAGCGCAGCAGGACATGGAGCCGCCAGGTGTGCTCATTCCTAGGATTTGGCCGCTGATGCCTCTTCGGCTTCGCGTTCGGCCCGTTTCGCCGCCTGGTGTCCGTCCTCGTTCATTCCGGTGCGCCAATAACCGGAGATCGAAAGGCGATCCGCGGGAATACCCCACTCATCGCGGAACAGACCGCGAAGCTGTTTCACCGCACCAGCCTCGCCGTGCACGAAGGCGTGTACTGGATCCGTGCCCGCCTCGAGCCCGCGCAGGGTCTCCACCAGCTTCTCCCCGTAGTGCGCGCCATCGCGGTGCACCCAGGTCACGGTCAGTTCGGCCTTGGTGGTCAACGGCTGGCGCTCCTGCTCACCGGCGACCTCGATCACCGCGTGCGCCCGCGCGCCATCCGGAAGGGCCTCCACCGCCGCACCGATCGCGGGCAGCGCGCTCTCATCGCCGACGAGCAGGTGCCTGGCGACATCCTCGCGCGGAGAGTACGCGCCACCCGGCCCGAGCATCGCGAGCCTGTCTCCGGGACCGGCCGTCTGCGCCCACGGCCCCGCGAGCCCCTCGGCACCATGGGTGAGGAAGTCGATGGCGAGCTCCCCGGCTTCCCGGTCCAGCCAGCGCACCGTGTACGTACGCATGTCCGGCCACTGCTCGCGCGGCAGCTCCTCACGGATCTGGTTGATGTCGAACGGTTCCGGATAGGCCACGCCCGGCTTCGGGAACAACAGCTTCACGTAGCTGTCGGTGAACCCGTTGTACCCGAAGTCCGCGAGCTCCTCACCACCGAAGATCACCCTGATCATCGTCGGGGTCAGCCGTTCGGTGCGTATCACTCGCAGCGTCGTGTTCCGCCGCTTCTTCTCCGCCACAGTGCCTCCTTGACTACTCTCAAGTAAGGCTACCCTAACCAGGGTGCGGCTGTCCCGCGGAATAACTTTTCAGCGGCAAAGCCGCTTTCCCCACCCACGCAACTCGCCCCGCGGCGGGTTCCGCCACCGGACCACCCACGCAAGGTGACCGCACGACCTTCCAATCAGGCGCGTTGGTTGACGTCTTGACCGTCGACGGTGCCCTGCTGGTCGGCGTCGTCGGCGTAGCTTCCAGAGTGGCCGGTGATCTGCTGGTCGATCTTGTCCCCGTCCTGCTCCTTGCCGCGCTCGTAGGCATCGTCGGCGTCCTGATAACTCTCGTAACCGGACTTGATGCCTTCCTTGGCGTCCTCGCGCACGCTCTTCCACGGCGACTCGGGGCCCTGTTCCTGTTCACCCTCCCGGCCGAACCGGGCGTTGTCGTAGGACCGGCTCACACTGTGCTCGGCCTCGCTGCGGGCTTCACCACTGAGCCCGCTGCGCCCGACGCGCTGGGCGATGTTCTCGCCGCGCCGCCCGAGGGTGCGGGCCGCACGGTTCAGTTTGAGGCCGCCCTTGGTCGCGAATTTCCCGATCTTCTCGAGGATCCGGCCGATCCGCCCGAGCACCCGGGCTGCCGATTCCAGCACGCGCCCGATCTTCATGATGATCTTGCCGACCTTGGAAACGAACTTCACCGCTTTGCCGACGCATTCGGCGATCTTCACGCCGAGCCGGGTGACCAGTGCGGCCTGCCCGGCGACCGGAACCCAGCCATAGGCGGCGGCATTGGTGATCGCGGTTTCCACGAAGTCCGCGATGATCGAGATGATGGTGTCCTTGGCGGCCTTCATCATCTCGCCGCTGGACTTCAGCAGATCGGAGATCGCGGAGGCGAGCTCACCGGTCCCCTTGACGCCCTCGACGAGACCGTCCATCTCCTTCTTCGCGGCCTCGGAGGCTTTGCCCTCCCAGCCCTGGGACCCCGACTTGAACTGCTGCTCGAGATCCTTGCCGATCGCGTTGATCTCCTGCTGCAGGTTCAGATAGTTCTGCGCCCCCGTGTTGAGCGCGTCCGGGGATCCGGTCACCATCTCCAGCGCTTCCTTCAACGGCTGGATGTGGTCGATCAGGAAGCCGAGGCCCTTGTTGATCAGCGTGTTCAACGGGTCCCAGCTGGACTCGCCCGAGCTCTCGTTCGCGACCGAGTCGGCCTCGCCCCGCGCCTGCTGCGCCTGGTTGGTCGTCTGCTGGACGTCATTGGTGATCTGCGTCGGTGCTGACATGTTCTAGCCCCTCCTAGGTCTGTGTCTCGAAGCTCGCGGTCAGTTGCCGGTGAGCCGATCCGCCGCTGCCTGCTTCGGGTCCTCGGCATCGAAGTCGACTTCCGGCCAGGCGTACGAATTGCGGTGCTGCTGTCCGCCGGACTGGCCACCCGCGCCACCGCCACCCATCGGCCCCATGGGCATGCCCCCGCCACCCTGCTGACCGGCTTGACCGGATTGCTGCTGGCCCGCGGCCGCATCCGTACCGCCCTGCTGGCCCGGCTGACCGCCCTGGCCGGTCGCCGCCGGGTCCGCACCGCTGACCGGGCCGGGCTGGCCACCCGCTGCGCCACCGGCCGCGTTGGTCTGGGTCTGGCCTCCGTCGCCCGGAGCCGCCCCACCCGATCCGTCCGCTCCGGCGCCACCACCGGACCCCGCGCCGAGGCCGCCGTCCGCATCGGAACCGGAACCGCCCGCGGCGCCACCACCATCGGCGCCCGCGGATCCGCCGCCGTCGAGGCCACCACCATCAGCGCCGGAACCCGATCCCGCGTCGGCGCCCGGGGCCGGTGCCCCGGTGGTGCCGGAAGCCGGATCGCCGGTGCCCGGACTGCCTGGAGCACCGTCGTGCCCGCCCGCGGCGGCATCGGCACCCTGACCACTCACCGTGCGGATATCGGAGTCGGCGCCACCGGGCTTGTCTCCCGGTGCACCGTCCTTGGCCTCGGCGCCACCGGAGCCATCTGCCCCGGCCGGATCCACATCGACCTTGGCGTGCCCGCTCTGATCGATGGTGGTGTGCGTATCGAAGTGCTCGGGTTTGCCGTCCGCTCCGGTGACGGTGCCCTCCACCTCGACGTTCTCCCCAGCCTTGCCGTCGACCTCGACCTCGGCCTTGCTGCCGCCTTCCACGGTGACCTTGATGCCGCCCTCACCGGAGCCGTCCTTGCCCTCGCCGGGCTTGTTCGGATCGGACCCGTCCGGCTGCTTGCCGTCCTTGTCGCCGTTCTTGAGGAAATCCTTGGACGGATCGGTGCCGCCGGGATTCTGCTTCGGGTCGTTGATGTCCCCGCCGTCCTGCGGTGCGTTCTGCCCCGTCTTGGGCGGCTGCGAGACCTGGCCGGTGTTTCCCCCGTTGTCGTTCCCGCCGTTATTGCCGCCACCGTTGTCGTTCCCACCGGTCTTGGGCGGTTTCCCGTTGTCGTCCGAGCCCTTGCGGTGGCCGTCGAACTGCTTCTTGGCGTCCTTTTCCTGCTGGTCGTAGTCGTCGGCGGTGTCCACGAGGTTCTGCCCGTGCGAATCGATCCCGCCCTGGAGCCGCGAGGCATGGCTGATCAGTTCGTTCTGCAGTTCCTGATACTTGCCGTGCGTGGTCATCAGTCCGAGCAGGCCCCAGGACTTGTCCGGGAGCTGGGCGTTCTGGGCGTGGGTCGAGGCCTGGGCACCGCGCTCGGCCATTCCCTTGACCTGCTTACCCGCACCACGCAGGTTCTCGGTGTTTACCTTGTAGTTCACCACTTACCCCGATCCAACTTGAACTCGAACGAGTCGTCGTCATCGACCTCATCCCGGCGGTGCTGCCCACGTGCGGCAGGCCCCGGTTGCGCACTGGGACGCGGCGCCGGGCGCGGTGGTTCCGGGGTGAAAGCAGGTTTTTGCGGTTCGGGTTCCGGCTCGGGATCCTCGGCCGGCCCGAAGGACAGTTCGTTCGGGCGGCCGCGCTCCTGATCCTGCTCTTCCTCCGGCGGGTGCGCCAGCTCCTCGTGCAGGTCATCGATGCTCTTTTGCAGGGCAGGGTTGTGCGTGGTGCCCTCGCGGATCATTTCGAGCTGACGCTGGGTGGCCTTCGAGACGGCCTGGTGCAGGGTGTTCAGCACGGCCGAGGAGAGACCGGCCGCCCCCTTGCTCAGCCCGGCCTCGGTGATGTTGATGGCCTTGATGGTCCCGGTCGCCCCAGCGGTCACGCTGACCGAACGATCCGTGCTCGTCTCGGTGACCTCGAGATTCTGCAGCTCCTGCTGGATCTGCTGCAGCTTCTCGAAATCACGCTCCGCCGCTTCACCGGTGGCAACGAGGCTCTCGTAGCGCTGCTGTGCTTCTTCACTCGATGTCATGGATACTCCCGTTCGCCCCTCGGTCTGGTCAGGCGGGCAGCATCATATGCGAAGTCGTCCTGCTTATTGCCGCATATGACGATATACCTATCCACGCTGCGACAACAGACCTTCGCTACGGACAGCGATGGGCGTCAGAGGGCCTGCTCAGCGGCCGGTGAACCTCGGCTCGCGCTTCTCCATGAAGGCGGCGACGGCCTCCCCGAGATCCTCGCTCGGCAGGAAGGCGGCATTCCAGGCACCGACGTAGCGCAGCCCCTCGGCGATCCGCGCTTCCCGGTTGACGTCCAGCATCTGCTTGACGCCTTGCACGACGAGCGGCGGGTTGGCGGCGATCTCCTCGGCGAGTGCGCGGGCACCGGCGAGCACCGCGTCCTGATCGGAGTAGACCTCGTTGACGAGGCCGAGTTCCTTGGCCTTGGCGGCGTCCACGTCCTTACCGGTGTAGGCGAGTTCGCGCAGCGCGCCCTCCCCGATGATTCCGGAAAGCCGTTGTAGTGAACCCAGATCCGCGACGATGGCGACCTTGACTTCGCGCACCGAGAACTTCGCCTCGGCGCTGGCGAGCCGGATATCGGTCGCCGCGGTCACGTCGATGCCACCGCCGATGCACCAGCCGGAGATCGCGGAGATCACCGGTTTGGCGCAGGCGGCGACCGAGTTGACGCTGGCCTGCATGCTGCGCAGTTGCGCGAGGAAATCGTTGCGCTGCTTGGCAAGGCCGCGTTCGGCGAGCAGTGGTGCCCAGTCGGGCATCATGGCGGGAAGGTCGAGTCCGTAGGAGAAGTGCTTGCCACTCCCGGTGAGCACGATCGCGCGCACCCGCTCATCGGCGTGCAGCGCGTTGAACACCAGGGGCAGTTCCCGCCAGAAATCCGGCCCCATGGCGTTGCCCTTGCCGGGGCCGAGCAGGGTCACGGTCGCGACGTGCCCGTCGAGCTGCACGCTCAGGGCCTTGAACTCCGTCGTATCGAGACCTTCGACCTGCTCGGCCACGGCAATTGCTCCTTCGGTTGAATCAGACTGGATCCGAGTGAATCAGACCAATTCCGATTATTCGAAAATTTCGCCCTTTTCAGCCTTTTCGACCAGGGACGCGGGCGGGTTGAACCGGTCACCGTAACGCTTGGCGAGTTCCCGCGTGCGCGCCACGAATCCGGCCGGTCCGCCCGGGTAGTTGTTGATGTACTGCACCACGCCACCGGTCCACGGCGGGAACCCGATGCCCATGATGGCGCCGATGTTCGCGTCCTGCACGGTACGCAGCACACCCTCGTCGAGGCACTTCACCGTCTCCAGCGCCTCGGCGAACAGCATCCGCTCCTTGAGGTCCTCGAACGGAATGTCGGTCTCCGCCTTGGTGAAGGCGTCCGCGAGCCCTTCCCAGAGCCCGCCGCGCTTGCCGTCCTCGCCGTAGTCGTAGAACCCGGAACCGGTGGACCGGCCCTTGCGGTCGAACTCCTCGACCATCCGGTCGATCACCGTGTCGGAGGGGTGTGCCTCCCAGGTGCCGCCCGCCTCCTCGACCGCCGCCTTGCTCTCCTTGCGGATCTTCTGCGGCAGCGTCAGCGTGAGCTCGTCCATCAGCTGCAGCGGCGGGGCCGGGTAGCCAGCCTGCGAACCGGCCTGCTCGATCGAGGGCGCCGAGACACCCTCGCCGACCATGGCCACCGCCTCGTTGATGAAGGTGCCGATGACCCGGGAGGTGAAGAACCCGCGCGAGTCGTTGACCACGATCGGGGTCTTCTTGATCTGCTGGGCGACATCGAAGGCCTTGGCCAGGGTGGCGTCCGAGGTGTTCTTCCCGCAGATGATCTCCAGCAGCGGCATCTTGTCCACCGGGGAGAAGAAGTGCAGGCCGATGAAGTTCTCCTGCTTCTGCACGCCCTCGGCGAGGCCGGTGATCGGCAGCGTGGAGGTGTTCGAGCCGAGCACGCAGTCCGGGTCGACGACGTCCTCGATCTCCTGGAAAACCTTGTGCTTGAGGTCCTGGGACTCGAAGACGGCCTCGATGATCAGGTCCGCGCCCTTGAGGTCGGCCGGGTCCGCGGTCGGCTTGATGCGGGCCAGTGTCTCGTCGGCCTGCTCCTGAGTGGACTTACCGCGGGAGACGGCTTTTTCGAACAGCTTCTGCGAGTAGCCCTTGCCCTTCTCGGCGTTCTCCTGGGAGACATCCTTGAGTACGACCTCCATGCCACCGCGCGCGCACACGTAGGCGATGGCCGCGCCCATCATGCCCGCGCCGAGCACGCCGACCTTGGTCGCGGTGAACTTCTCGTACCCGTCCGGGCGAGACTTGCCGGAGTTGATGTCCTGCAGGTCGAAGAAGAACGCCTTGATCATGTTCTTCGAGATCGGGCCCACGACCAGATCGGTGAAGTACCGGCCCTCGATGGTGAAGGCGTTGTCGATGTCGACCTGACTGCCCTCGACCGCGGCGCTCATGATGTTCAGCGGGGCCGGCATGTTCGCGCCCTTGAGCTGCTTGCGCAGGTTCGCGGGGAACGCGGGCAGATTCGCGGCGAACGAAGGGTTCGACGGGGTGCCGCCGGGGATCTTGTAGCCCTTCTGGTCCCAGGGCTGCACGGCCTCCGGGTTGGCCTTGATCCACTCCTTGGCCTTGGCGATGCCCTCTTCCGTGCTGGCCACCACCTCGTCGACAAGACCGATCTCCTTGGCCTTGGCGGGCTTGTTGCGCTGGCCCTGCAGCAGCACGCCCATCAGCGCGGTCTGGATACCGAGCAGTCGCACGGTCCTGGTGACCCCGCCGCCACCGGGCAGCAGGCCGAGGGTCACCTCGGGCAGCCCGATCTGCGAGCCCTTCGCGTCCACCGCGATGCGACGGTGCGTGGCGAGCGCGATCTCCAGTCCGCCACCGAGCGCGGCGCCGTTGAGCACCGTGACCACCGGCTTGCCCAGGGTCTCCAGCCTGCGCAGCTGGGCCTTGATCTCGGTGACCTGGTCGAACACCCGCGGGGCGTCCTCCGGCTGGGCCTTGATCAGGTCGTTGAGGTCACCACCGGCGAAGAAGGTCTTCTTGGCGGAGGTGATCACCGCGCCGGCGATCGAGTCCTTCTCGTCCTCGAGGCGCTTGACGGTCTCCGCCATCGAGCGCTTGTAGAGGTCGTTCATCGTGTTGGCCGACTGGTTCGGGTCGTCGAGCGTGAGCGTGACGATGCCGTCGGAGTCGGATTCCCAGCGGATCATGTTGTCAGTCAATGGTTTGTCCTTCGCCTTTGAGTTTTCAGACCCGCTCGACCAGGGTCGCCACGCCCATGCCACCGCCGATGCACAGGGTGACCACCGCACGGCGGGCGTCGCGGCGCTCCAGCTCGTCGACCATGGTGCCGAGGATCATCGCCCCGGTCGCGCCGAGCGGGTGACCCATGGCGATCGCGCCACCGTTCACGTTCAGCTTCTCGTCCGGGATGTCGAGGTCCTTCTGGTACTTCAGCACCACGGAGGCGAAGGCCTCATTGAGCTCGAACAGATCGATGTCGTCCACGGTGAGGCCGGTGGTCTCGAGCAGCTTCTTGGTCGCCGGGGTCGGACCGGTGAGCATGATCGTCGGCTCGGCACCGGTGGTCGCGGTACCCACGATGCGGGCGCGCGGGGTGAGCCCGGCGGCCTTGCCCGCTTCCGCGCTGCCCACGAGCACGAGCGCGGCGCCGTCCACAATGCCCGAGGAGTTGCCCGCGTGGTGCACGTGGTTGATGCGCTCCACATTGTGGTACTTCTGCAGGGCGACCGCGTCGAAACCGCCCATGTCGCCGATCATCGCGAAGGACGGGTCCAGCTTGGACAGGTCGGCGGTGCTGGTGCCCGGGCGCATGTGCTCATCGTGGTCGAGCACGGTGATCCCGTTGCGGTCCTTGACCGGGACCACGGACTTGGCGAAGTAGCCACCGCTCCACGCGGCCGCGGCGCGCTCCTGGGAGCGGATCGCGAAGGCGTCCACGTCATCGCGGGAGAATCCCTCGATCGTGGCGATCAGGTCGGCCCCGATGCCCTGCGGAACGAAGTAGGTGTCGTAAGCGGTCTCCGGGTCCATCGCCCAGGCGCCACCGTCCGAGCCCATCGGCACCCGCGACATGGACTCGACGCCGCCGCCGAGCACGAGGCCGTCCCATCCGGAGCGCACCTTCTGCGCCGCGGTGTTCACGGCCTCGAGGCCGGATGCGCAGAACCGGTTCAGCTGCACACCGGCGACCGTGTCCGGGAGGCCGGCGGCGAGCGCGGCGGTCCGCGGCAGCACCGCGCCCTGGTCACCGACCGGGGACACGATGCCGAGCACGATGTCGTCGATGAGCGCGGGATCCAGTTCCGGATTGCGGCTCCGCAGCTCCTCGATCAGGCCGACCACGAGGGAGATCGGCTTGATCGTGTGAAGCGAACCGTTCTTCTTGCCCTTACCACGCGGTGTCCTGATCGCGTCGTAGATATAGGCCTCAGTACTCACGATTCCGAGTTCCCTTCGCCCGATAGTGTCGCTAGCAAATTTCGAGATGTATGCGAATCCTTATTAACATGATGCCCCGAACCAGGCTATTGTCAATGGTCAGTCGTAAGCCCTGGCCTCTCACAAAGGTGGCGCGGGACACAGCGGGAGGTCGGATGACGCGCAGCACGAACGGTGACCGTCCATCCAGGCCCAAGGACCGCACCGCCCGCCTGCTCGCGATCGCCGAAGAGCTGTTCGGCCGCTACGGGTACCACGCGGTCAGCGTGGCCGATATCGCCGCGGCGGCCGATATCAGCGGACCCGCGCTCTACCGGCACTTCTCCTCGAAACAGGAGCTGTTCGCGCGGGTGCTCACCGAGGCGCTCGACGTGACCAGGACCGCGACCGAGGCCGCGCTCGCCGAATACCCCGAGGCGGGCAGGCAACGGCTGCGCGCGATCACCGAAGCACTCGGCGAGCTCGCGGTCAGCCGCCGCACCACGCTCGCCCTGTGGCGGTGGAACGCGAGCGAGCTGGACCGCGCCACCCGGGTGCGGATCGCACGGGAGAGCCGCACGCTGCTTGCCTCCCTCGGCGAGGCGCTGCGCACCGACCGCGGGGACATCAGCGAGGACCAGGCCGGGCTGCTCTGCCTCGCCGGTCTCGGAGTGCTCGGCAGTGTCGCGGTGCACCGCACCCGGCTGGCCAAGGGCCGGTTCACCGAACTGCTCGCCGATATCGCGGGGCGGGTGCTGATGGCCCGGCTTCCCGATCCGGCCGCAGAGATCCAGCCACCCCCGGTCGCGGTGCCGCACGGCCGCCGCGAGCAGATCCTGGCGGCGGCGACCGAACTGTTCGCCGAGCGCGGCTACTCGCACGTGAGCATGGCCGAGATCGGCAAAGCGGTCGGGCTCGCCGCGGCCAGTGTGTACCGGCATTTCCCGAGCAAGGAACAGATCCTGCTCACCGTAGGACAGCGGATGGCCGAGCGGCTGACCATGGAGGCCTCCCGCGCACTGGGCACCGCGAACACCCCGGAGCAGGCGCTCGGCGCGGTACTCGAGTCCTATGTGGACACCATCTGGCAGTACTCGGACCTGGCCACCGTGTACAACACCGAGATGCGCTCGCTCTCCGAGACTCAGCGCGCCGAACTGCTCACCGTGCAGCGCGACTACGTCTCCCAGTGGGTGAGCCTGTTGCGCAAGATCGACCCGGACAGCACCGAGGCCGAGGCCAGGGTGATCGCGCACGCCGGGCTCACCGTGGTCAACGACCTCGCCAGGGCGAACATCGCACGCGACCGGCCCGCCCACCGGGCCGAATCGGTCGCCCTGGCCCGGGCAGCCCTTGGCCTCGACGTGCCCGCGATCGCCGCCGGACCGGTCAGCGGGTGAACCACTCGCCGGGCTGTTCGATGTTCGGAACAACTCCGAGCTCTCGGCACGGTGCTGGAAACGTGGCACGGCGTCCGGGGTTTCTTCGTAGACCCGCGGACGGTGCAGCCCGTAATGGATCGGCACCGCCGTGCTCGCCCCGAGGATGTGCGCGGCCACCGCGGCCTGTTCCGGCAGCATGACGGCGTTGAACGGGCTGGGTGGTTGCAGGTGTCCGAGTTCGACGACCGGGCCGACGCCGTGGTGAGATCCATACATCGCGGGGAGACGACACACGACCGGTTCACCACCCGTATCGGTTCGAGCCGAGCTGGTCACGGTTCGACAAGGCCGGCACGGATGGCGAACCGGGTCAGTTCGATCCGGTCTCGCATACCGAGTTTCTGCATGATGTTGGCACGGTGCCGATCGACGGTGCGGACGCTGATCACCAGCGTCTCGGCGATGCCGCGCGCCGAATACCCTTCCGCGATCAGCTTGACGACTTCCTCCTCGCGGGCGGTCAGCAGGGCCTGCGGAAATCCACCACCTGGCGATGGCTCGTTCTGGATGTGCTGCTGAATCAGCAGGGTCACCGCACCCGGATACAGGAATGGTTCGTCGCGCATCGCGGCCCGGCAGGCTTCGAGGAGATCTTTATCGGCCGCGGACTTGAGCACATAACCGCTCGCCCCGGCCTTGAGGGCTTCGAAAAGGTACTGCTCATTGTCGTACATGGACAGCATGATCATGCGCACGTCCGCGGCACGCCTGGTGATCTCGCGTGCGGCCTGGATCCCTGTCATGCGCGGCATCGCGATGTCCAGAATGGCCAGATCGATCCGTTCCGACTCGGCGGCTCCGATGGCCTCGGCTCCATCGGATGCTTCGGCCACGACGGCCAGGTCCGGTTCGGCGTCCAGGATCAGTCGCAGACCATTGCGCACGAGCGCGTGATCATCCGCGAGCAGGATTCGCGTTATCGGGGCATTCACCGAGGCGCTCCGTTCGGGTCGATCGGGAGGTCGAGGCGTACTTCGGTGCCTTCCGGGTCGTCGGTCTTAATCGTCAGCCGGGCTCCTACGAGTGCGGCGCGCTCGTGCATTCCGCGGATTCCGGTGCCTTCCTCGATGATCCCGCCACGGCCGTCGTCGATGATCCGCAGCGTTTGCCCCGCGGCGTGGGTGCCGAGTTCGACGATCACGTTGGTGGCCTGTGCGTGCCGGAGTACGTTCGTGAGACTTTCCTGGGCGATGCGGTAAGCGACGAGCTCGGTGTCGTGACCGATCGAGGGCAGATTGTTCGCGATCGCCTTCCGGACCCGGACTCCACTGATCTGCGCGAATTCGCTGCACAATGAAATCAGCGCGCTGCGCAGCCCGAGTTCGGCCAATTCACCGGGACGCAGCCGGCGCGCGACCTGACGTACCTGCTCTACGCATCGGCGCACGGACTCCTGGGTGTCGTGCAATTCCCCGCGGAGCCCCTCGGGGGCTCGGTCGATGGTGCGTTTGAGCCCGAGCAGGACCACGGTGAGGTTCTGCCCGATCTCGTCGTGCAACTCTCTGGCGATCCGTTCCCGCTCGGCCTCTTGAGCCGCAAGTGTTTCCGCGCTGCTGGCGCTGCGTTCGGCCTCGAGACGATCGAGCATGGTGTTGAACGTACCGATCAGCCTGCTCAAGTCCCCGGTACCTTGCTCGGTCATCCGGTCCCCGCTGCGCAGCAGATCGGCACGCTGCATCAGCGCGGACAGCTCCTGTAAGGGGGCGAGGCTTGCGCGGACGAGCAGCGCGTTGGTCGCCAGGATCAGCGAAAGACCGATCACCAGGATCGGGACTTCTTCGAGGATCAGCACCGGGGAGGACACGGTCGCCGGGGAGAGGGCGAGTACCAGTGTGCCGAGGCCGAACAGCAATCCGTTGATGAGGAACAGCCGAAGAAACAGGCGCCGGGCCGGGTTTCCCGGAGCGGCTGCTGCCTCGGGCCCGTTGGCGCTTGGCCGGTCACCGTCGTGCATGGGTTCAGCTTGGCGTGGCCGGGAGGAGTTGTCGATCTCTCGGGTCCGCTGGGGGCCGATTGGGTATCGCGCCACGCACAAATGGGTGCTGCTACCGATGCCCGGCACGGCAGCCCGCAGCGAGGATGGAAGGCAGGAACAGGACCGCGAAGGGAGTGGTCGCCGTGCTCGCTACCGTCGCGCAGCCGATAGCCAGAGCTCCTGGATCGGAGCTCGAGTTCACGACACTCGGCTGGTCGGTCAACGCCATGATCGTGCTCACCGGCCTGATCATGACCTTTGTGCGCCGCGTTCCCGCGGGCGCGTGGCTGGTGGTGTTGCACGCGGGCCGCGTGGTCACGGTGCGCGGCGGTGGGTTCGCCATCGTCGTTCCCTGGCGCCACCACGCGGTCTCGGTGCCCGCGCGGCCCGAGTGGCTCGAAGTATGGGTCATCGCCCGCACACGTGACTCCGTATCGGTGCGGCTGCATTGCACCGCGCAGGTGGTCGTCGTGGACCCGGGAGCGTTCGCCGGTCACGGCGCCACCGTGGTCCAGGCCGAAACGGAGATCGACTCGGCCGTGCGTGCCGAGGTCGCCGAGCACCGACTGGCGAGCCTGCTTCGCTCCGGCGGAGGCGGCTTCCCGGATCTGACCGATCGGCTCCGCGCTCGCACCAACGCATTCGGCGTCGAGCTGACCGAGCGCGTATGCGTGAACGTCGAGGCGTTGCTGGAGAACGGAGAGCACGAACGAGGAGGTGGTCATGCTATGGACATCGCCATGGCAGGAGTGCCCGGCACCGGAACTCTGCACTACGGCACTACGCGTGACGGTCAGCGATTCGGATTGCTCGTGGAGCGCGAGGGTGACCTCCGATTCTTTGTCTACAGACAGGATTCCGATCTGCCAGCGCAGACGATCGTGCTCGACAAGGACGAGGCTGCTCAACTCGCCGACCTGCTCCACGACCGATCGATCGCCGACCGCCTTGCCGCGCTCGAACGCTGCTGGCAACGAATGTGCGATGAAACCGAGAGAGAAACCTGATGCACACCCCGGAATCCACTGTCCACAGTCGTGAAGGTGCCACCATGCGAGCTCGTGATATCGCGATGATCATCCCGACCGTCCGGGTCGAGGATCCGGTCGCCGAGGCACTGCGGGTGATGGCGGTACGCCGGCTGCCGGGGTTGATCGTGGTGGACAACGCCAATCGACCCCGCTTGGTGTTGCCGGGCACCCAGGTGCTGCGGCTCGTCGTGCCGAGTACCTACCAGGACGACCCGGCCCTGTGCCGGGCCATCGACGAGCAGCACGCCGCGGAATTCTGGTACGGCTTCGGCGATTTGACGGTCGGCGACTGCCTTCCCGCGAAACCCACCCGGCTCGGCACCGTCCCGACCGACGCCACCTTGCTCGAGGTCGCGGCACTGATGGCGCGCTCACACAGCCCGCTGGTCGCGGTCATCGACGAGAGCGGGATGCTCACCGGCGGGATCACCCTGGAACGGTTGGTCACCAGCCTCGCGGTCTCCTCGCCCAGCTGAGCCGGACGACGAGACGGGAGGAAATCCGTGCAATCCATTCTCGCACTGTCCATATTCTTGGTGGCGTTTTCCCTGATCGCCAGCGAGCGGGTGAACAAGGTAGCGGTCGTATTGGTCGCGGCCGGTGCAATGGTGGTGACCGGAATCATTCCCGGGGCGGATGTGTTCTTCTCGGAACGCGAGGGGATCGACTGGAACGTCATTTTCCTTCTGCTGGCGATGATGCTCATCGTCGCTGTCGTGAAACAGACCGGGCTGTTCGACTACCTGGGTATTTGGTCGGCCAAACGGTCCGGCGGCCGACCGTATCGGTTGATGGTGCTGCTCATGGCGGTCACGGCGATCGCATCGCCCATTCTGGACAACGTCACCATCATCATGCTGGTCGCACCGGTGACCATCGTGGTCTGCAACCGGTTGAAGTTACCCGCCCAGCCCTATCTGATCGCCGAGGTACTCGCCTCGAATATCGGCGGCGCGGCAACGCTGATCGGTGATCCACCGAACATCATCATCGCCAGTCGCGCGGGACTGAGCTTCAACGATTTCATCGTGCACATGACACCGATCGTCGTAGTGGTGTTCGTACTGTTCGTCTTGTTGACACGAGTACTTTTCCGCAAGCAGTTCCGGTACAACCACGAAGAAATCGCCGCCGTGCTCGCACTCGACGAACGAAGAGCGATCACCGACCCCAAGCTGCTGCGCCGCTCGCTGGTGGTGCTTTCCGGTGTCATCATCGGGTTCTGCCTGCACCCCTTGCACGGGCTGGAACCATCGATGATCGCACTGCTCGGTGCCGGACTGATGCTCCTTGTCACCCGCGCGGACATCGGCGAACTGCTGCCCGAGGTGGAATGGCCGACCCTGGTGTTCTTCGCCGGTCTGTTCATGATGGTCGCCGGCCTCTCGCACACCGGCGTCATCGATACCGTCGGAAACTGGGCCGTGGACACTCTCGGCGACAGTCCATTCGGTTCCGCGACGACGCTGCTTTTCGGATCCGGCGTGTTCGGCGCGTTCTTCGACAACATTCCTTACGCCGCGACGATGGCACCGGTCGTCGAAGACATGGTCGCGCAAGCACCCGAAGGCAGCGGCCAAGCCCTGTGGTGGGCCTTCGCGCTCGGCGCCGATTTCGGCGGGAACGGCACCGCCGTGGCCGCCAGCGCCAACGTGGTCGCCATCGGGATCGCCGCTCGCGCCGGGCACAAGATCACGTTCTGGCAATTCACCAAATACGGTGCCTGTGTCACCGTCTTCAGTATCGTTCTTGCCTGGATCTACGTCTGGCTGCGCTACTTCTGAGGCCGAGGCTGCCGAAGAACCGACAGATCGCGTGGTGTGGGCAACTGCCACATCAGCGGGAAGGACCGTCGCCCCTGCTGCGTCCAGGTTATCGGTACCGGTATCGGGTGGCCGATGACACGGATCGCATCCGCGATGTGTCACGGCCCCTGGTGCGCATCGCGGCTGGTGGCCGGTCAAAACGCACACGTACTCCGGCCGCCTCGGAGCCCCCGGTCATCCCGGCGGCGTTGACAAGCGCACACCCGGGCTCCTATAGTTCACCAACTAGTTAATTAACCATTCAGTTAAGCAAGGGTCTTCGGGTGAGTGACCAGCTCAGCAGCACGTTCGCCGCGCTCGCGGATCCGACGAGGCGGGCGATCCTCGCGCGGCTGGCGGAGGGCGAGGCGACGGTGAACGAGCTGGCCGAGCCGTTCGAGATGAGCCTGCCCGCGATCTCCAAGCACCTGAAGGTGCTCGAACGGGCGGGACTGATCTCCCGCGGCCGCAATGCGCAGTGGCGGCCGTGCCAGCTCGAGGCCGCACCACTGGCCGAGGCCGCCGACTGGGTCGAGACATACCGGCGGTTCTGGGACACGAGCTTCGACCGGCTCGACGCACATCTGCGCTCCCTGCAGGACCAGAACATCCAACGAGAGGACTGAGAAATGCCTACGGAGACCAAGGAATTCACCATCGTCCGTACCTTCGACGCCCCGCGCGAGCTGGTGTTCGACGCGTGGACCGATCCGGAGCAGATGACGCACTGGTGGGGACCGAAGGAATTGACCACGCCGCGCGAGACGATCTCGATCGACCTGCGCGAGGGCGGGCGCTGGTCGGTGCGCATGGTGCACCCGCCGAGCGGTTACGTCTGCCCGCAGGGCGGGCTCTACCGCGAGATCGACCGCCCGGAACGGCTCGTGTTCACCTGGGGCATCGGAGAGGACGAGTTCACCGACCGCTCGGTGGTCACGATCGAGCTCGCCGAGGTCGACGGCAGGACCCGGATGACCTTCCACCAGATCGGCCTCGCCTCCGATGAGGAGCGGGAGAACGTCACCGGCGGCTGGTCGGAATGCCTCGACAAGTTCGCCGAATACATCGAGCGGGCAGCGGTGTGAGTTCCGCTCAGCCTTCGGGTAGCGTCTCGCCGGTCTCGAGCAGCGTCTTGAGGCCGGCGAGGATCGCGGGCCAACCTCCGGTGATACCGGCGAGCACGGCGCTTCCCGGCTCGAATCCGTAGTGCCGCACGGTGAGTTTGACCGTCTCGCCCTGTGGTTCGAGCTCGAAACGGACCGTGGAACGCTTCTCCTGCTTGGCTTTCGCCAGCCATTCCCGGTCGATTCCGGCCGCCTCGCCGAATTCGTCCGTTATGGTGTGCCAGGTGTAGGAAAGCACCCGGTAGGGATCCGATTCCACGATCACCTGTTCGGGATCCTCGATCAACACCCCGAACTGTTCGTAGCTCAGCGGCGCACCGGTCTCCCAGGTGCTCTTCAGCGCGACTCCCCAGTACCGGGTGGTGAACGCCGGATCGGTGAGCGCGGTCCACAGCTGCTCGCTCGTGGTCCGGATGTAGGTCACGTAGAGAAATTCGTTGTCCGCCATGGGTTTCGACTCCAATACCGTCTTCAGATCGGCGAGCGCGTTCGCCCGCTCGCGCTCGTACTGGTTCATCCAGCGTTCGGCGATGGCGTTGATGGGCTCGGCGTTGAGGTAGTGCAGCTTCTCCCTGCCACGCCAGGTGGTCGCGATGAGACCCGCCGCCTCGAGGACCGCGAGGTGCTTGCTCACCGACTGGCGCGCCATGTCCAGCCCGGCACACAGCTCCCGAAGACTCTGCCCGTTGTGGGCGTTGAGCCGGTCGAGCAAGCTGCGCCGGTTGGCATCGGCCAGCGCGCGGAACACTTCGTCCATATCTGCCATCCAAACATGCAGCCGTTCGGCTGCATTTTCGACTATAGGCAGCCGGACGGCTGCATGTCAACCGCCAGGCTTAGTTCAGCTCGACGCCTCAGTTCAGTTCAAGGCCTCAGTTCAGTTCGACGCCCCAGCCCAGTTCGACGCCCCAGCCCAGTTCGATCCCTCAGCCCAGTTCGACGCCTCAGCCCAATTCGACCTCGGGCCAGGAGAGGCAGTGCCACCCGCTCGCGGTGGCCTCCAGCACGACCTGCCCGGTGTTCGGCAGCAGTGCGAGCCCGCTGCGCTCGCTGTCCACGTTGTCCGCGAGATGCCCCGCGGCGAGCCGGATCGCGGCGCCGTGGCTGACCACGACCACGAGCTCGCCCGCGTGCCTGGCGCGCAGTTCGTCGAGGGTGCCCTGGTATCGGCCGATGAACTCGTGCCCGGTCTCCGCGCCCGGCATGGCCACGTCCAGTTCACCGCGCGACCAGGCGAGGCAGACCTCCTGGTAGCGCACGAGCGCATCGCGATCGCTGCGGTCCTCGAGCTCACCCGCGGCGACCTCGTGCACCCCGTCGAGCACGCCGATCTCGTGCCCGAGCTTGCCGGCGAGCGGTTCCCCCGTCTGCTGTGCCCGGGTTGCCCGGCTCGCGTACACCGCGGCGATGGGCTCCCCGGCGAGCCGTTCGGCGAGTTCGAGGGCCTGGCGTTGCCCTTCCCCGGTGAGCGGGGCACCCGGTGGGCGAGTGTCCAGGCGCAGTTCGATGTTCGACTGCGTCTGACCGTGCCGTGTGAGCATGACCCTCATGCGCGCTCCCCTGCTCTGATCGCCGCCAGCCACTCGGCGGCAGCACCGAATACCGCTTCCGTTGTACCAGTCGGGCGGTCATCGGCCTTCGGATACGAGCCGAGGAAGGTCAGCGAGCGGGTGCGCCGGTAGAGCGCGGAGACCGCCTCGCCGATGTGCCGTTGCGCGATGTGCCCGTCGAAATCCAGGTAGAACCGGTACTCGCCGAGCTGCACCCTGGTCGGCCGCGCGTCCAACCTGGTCAGGTTGACGTCCCGCACCGCGAGCTCGACAAGCAGTTCGGAAAGCGAACCCGGACGGTTCTCGGTCACCGCGACCACGGATGTGCGATCGCGGCCACTCGGTTCGGGAAGCGTGCCCGGTTTGCGCACCAGCAGGAAGCGGGTGAGCGCGTCCCGTACATCGGCCACGTCCTCGGCGTACACGTGCAGCGACTGATGCTGGGTGACCACGGGTGCGCACACCGCGGCGTCGTAGCGGCCCTCGGTGACGGCGACCGCGGCGGCGGCGGTCGAGCTCTCCACGATGCGCCGCGCGCCCGGAAGGTGTTCGTCCAGCCAGCCGGACACCTGCGCGAGCGCGTGCGGATGACTGGCCACGGTCTCGATGGGGCCGCCGTCGTCGCGGGTGAGCACGGTGAACCGGATGGGAAGCACGTGCTCGGCGACAGCGACCACCGGCTGCTCGGCGGCCAGCGCATCCATGGTCGCGGGCACCGCGCCCTCGACCGAGTTCTCCACCGGAACACAGGCGTATTCGGCCGCACCCGCGCGCACCTGGTCCAGCGCCGCGGGGATCGTCTCGACCGGGCGCAGCTCCACCCCGTCCGGGGCGAGCGCGCGAGCGGCCTGCTCGGTGAAGGTGCCCTGGGGGCCGAAATACACGAGGTCCATCAGCCCACCGTAATGACCACTGTGCGGCCACTCACGCTCGCACCGGCGCCTCGTGCGCGAGGATGGAGTCATGACCTTCGCGAAACGCACCGACTTCGATCCGGCAACGCTCGAACGCAGGGACTTCTACCGGCTGCTCACCGCGGTGGTCGTACCCCGGCCCATCGCGTGGGTGTCCACGGTTTCAGCCGAGGGCGTGGACAATCTGGCGCCGCACTCGTTTTTCACCGTGTCCTGCACCGAACCGCCGATCGTGCAGTTCACCACGGTCGGCCGCAAGGACAGCCTGGTCAACGTGGAGCAGACCCGCGAATTCGTGGTCAACCTCGCAGGGGAACGACACTTCGAGCAGATCAACGCGACCGGGACCGAATTCCCCGCCGAGCACAGCGAATTCGAACGGGTCGGCATCACGGGCGAACCGAGCGCGCTCGTGCGCCCCAAGCGGGTCGCGGAATCCCCGGTCGCCCTGGAATGCGTGTTGCACTCGGCGACCCGGTTCGGCGACTCCACCGTGGTGTTCGGCCGGGTGGTGCACGCGGCGGTGCACGCCGAGGTGCTCGAGGACGGGCATCCGCGGATCGAGCGCTTGCGCCCGCTCGCCCGGCTCGGTAAGGACGAGTGGGCCACGATCGGCGAAGTGCGCTCCATCCCCCGGATCCGCTACGCCGAATGGCCGGGACACTACGGCGGACAGGAGTAGGCGGATGCGGTTCACCCCGATCACGGCGGGCAGCTCTGGCAGCACGGGAACGGGGCCGTTCGGCAGGCTGGTGCTGCGCGGGGTGACCGTCGTGGACGGTACCGGTGGACCACCGTACGGGCCCGCCGATGTGGTGATCGAGCGGGACCGGATCGCGGCAATCGTCTCCGCGGGCCGCAACACCGATATGAGCCAGCTGGGCCTGCGTACCGGAACCGCGGACGAGGTACTCGACCTTCCCGGGTACTACGTGCTTCCCGGGCTGGTGGACGCGCACGCGCACATCGGCTGGGCGGAACAGGGCCCGGACGCGGACTACATCTACCGGCTCTGGCTCGGGCACGGCATCACCAGCGTCCGCGAGCCGGGATCACTCGGCAATGGGCTCGGGTTCACCGTGCGTGAGGCGGAGCGCGCGGAACGCGGGGAGATCACCGCCCCACGCATCGTGCCCTATGTGGCCTTCGGATCCGGCACCAGCGAACCGATCCGCACCGAACGCGAGGCCCGCGCCTGGGTCGCCGAGCAGGCCGAGAACGGGGCAAGGGGCATCAAATTCTTCGGCGCGGCACCGGAACTGTTCGCCGCGGCGCTCGAGGAAGCGAACACCCTCGGCCTCGGCAGTGCCTGCCATCACGCTCAGTCCGATGCAGCGCGCGCCAACGCATCGCACACCGCGCGCTGGGGACTGGGCAGCATCGAGCACGGCTACGGGTTGCCCGAGGCGATGTTCACCGACCGGCGCATCCAGCACTTTCCCGGCGACTACAACTACAACGACGAACACGACCGGTTCGCCTATCTCGGCAGGCTCTGGCGCGAGGCCGCCGAACCCGGAAGCCGGGTGTGGGAGGAGACCATCGAGGAGCTCGTCTCGCTCGGTACCGCGATCGATCCCACCCTGGTCGTCTACGTCGCCGCCCGCGATGCCGCACGGGCCAGGGGCCGGGAATACCACCGCGACTACTCTGCCCCGCAGTCCTGGAAATTCTTCCAGCCCGATCCGGAATCCCATGGCTCCTTCTTCTTCGACTGGGGCACCGAGGAAGAGGTCGCCTGGCGGGAGAACTACCGGCTCTGGATGGCCTTCGTGCGCGATTTCCACCTGCGCGGCGGGCTGCTCACCACCGGATCCGATGCCGGATTCATCTACAACCTCTACGGATTCGGGCTCATCGAGGAACTCGAACTGCTGCGCGAGGCAGGACTGCACCCGTTGGAGATCATCCGCTGCGCCACCGCGAACGGCGCGCGTCTGCTCGGCCTGACCGACACCGGAACCATCGAACCCGGCAAGATCGCCGATCTGCTCGTCTGCGCGGAAAACCCGCTCACCAACCTCAAACTGCTCTACGGGCACGGCCACCTGCGGGTAGGAGCGAACGGTGCCGAACGCGTCGGCGGAGTCACCCACACCATCGCGGGCGGAGTGCTGCACGACGCGTCCGCACTGCGTGCCCGCGTGCGCGACCAGGTCGCCGCCGAACGCGAACGACTCGGAACAGGCGTTCCGAGCACACCGTGACTATCCTGGGGCCGTGGGTGCGAGTACGTCTGAGAGGTCTCGTCCGTCGCCAGCGGGAGTCGGATCGGCGGTGCCCCTGCAGGACGCCCGCATCCGAGATCGGCAAGGCGGAGGAATGAGCCATAGCGGGGTTCCACGGCGATCGAGGACAACGCAGCGGGGCAACGATTGGCACGCGGAGGTAGTTCGCCGACCTCGCAGCGCAGCAGGACAAGGAGCCCTCGGATGTGCTCGATGATCCGAGTGCTGCTGGTCGACGACCACGAGCTCGTCCGCCGTGGACTGCGCGACCTGCTCGACTCCGAGCCCGGCATCACCGTGATCGGCGAGGCCGCGAGCGTCGCCGAAGCCCACACCAGGGCCGCGGCCGATCCACCCGATGTCGCCGTGCTCGACATGCGGCTGCCCGACGGCACCGGAGCGCAGCTGTGCGCCGAACTGCGGGCGCTGCCGAGACCACCCGCGTGCATCGTGCTCACCGCCTTCGACGACGAACCCGCCCTGTTCGCCGCCATCGAGGCCGGGGCCGCCGGGTACCTGCTCAAACAGGTGCGCGGGCAGGACATGGTCACCGGGGTGCGCGAGGTCGCGGCCGGGCGTTCCCTGCTCGATCCGGCCACCACCGCCCACGTGCTGCACCACCTGCGCGAACCCGATGCCCTCGCCGAACTCACTGAACGCGAACGGGCCGTGCTCGAACTGCTCGGCGAAGGGCTCACCAACCGGGAGATCGCCGAACGCCTCGTGCTCGCCGAGAAGACCGTGAAGAACCACGTCACCTCGGTGCTCGGGAAACTCGGGCTCACCAGGCGCACTCAGGCGATCGCCTGGATGTCGCGACGCCCACCGCGCTGATCCTCTTTTCTCGGCGGCTCCTAATGCGTTTCGGCAGGCTTCGGGGTACCGACTACTCTCTACAACCGTGATCGATCTGAAGACCTTGCGCGAAAGCCCGGACATCGTGCGCGCCTCGCAGCGCACGCGGGGCGAGGACGAGTCGCTCGTCGATGCCCTGCTCGCCGCCGATGAGCGCCGCCGATCCGCGGTCGCCGAGGCGGACGCCCTGCGTGGCGAGCAGAAACAGCTCGGGAAACAGGTCGGCAAGGCATCCGGCGAGGAGCGCGAACAGCTGCTGGTCACCGCGAAGGAACTGGCCGCGCGGGTCAAGGCCGCCGAGGCCGAGCAGTCCAACGCCGATGAGGCACTGCGCGCGGCACAGCTGGCGATCCCGAACATCGTCGAGGACGGCGCCCCGGCAGGCGGCGAGGACGACTACGTCGTGCTCGAGCACATCGGTCAGCCGCGGGAATTCGACTTCCCGGTTCGCGATCACCTCGAACTCGGCGAATCCCTCGGCGCCATCGATATGGAGCGCGGCGCCAAGGTCTCCGGTGCCCGGTTCTACTTCCTCACCGGGATCGGCGCCCGCCTGCAGCTCGCCATGCTCAACCTGGCCGCGGCACAGGCGACCGAGTACGGGTTCGACCTGATGATCACCCCGTCTCTGGTGCGCCCGGAGATCATGGGCGGCACCGGTTTCCTCGGCGCGCACGCCAGCGAGGTGTACCAGCTGCGCGAGGACGACCTGTACCTCGTCGGCACCTCCGAGGTGGCGCTGGCCGGGTACCACTCCGAGGAGATCATCGACCTCTCCGCCGGGCCGAAACGGTATGCGGGCTGGTCCTCCTGCTATCGGCGCGAGGCGGGTTCCTACGGCAAGGACACCCGGGGCATCATCCGGGTGCACCAGTTCGACAAGCTCGAGATGTTCTCCTACTGCAAACCCGAGGAAGCGCACGAGGAACACCTGCGTCTGCTCGCCTGGGAGGAGGAGATGCTCGGGAAGATGGAGCTGCCGTACCGCATCATCGACACCGCGGGCGGCGATCTCGGTTCCTCCGCGGCGCGCAAGTACGACTGCGAGGCCTGGGTGCCCTCCCAGGGGGCGTACCGCGAGCTCACCTCCACCTCGAACTGCACCACCTTCCAGGCACGCAGGCTGGCCATCCGGTACCGGGACGCGGACGGGAAGCCGCAGACCGCGGCCACCCTGAACGGGACACTGGCCACCACCCGGTGGATCGTCGCCATCCTGGAGAACCACCAGCAGGCCGACGGTTCGGTGCACGTCCCCGCCGCATTGCAGCCCTTCCTCGGCACCGACACACTGCAGCCGAAGAACTGACACCGGAACGCCGAGCCACCGGGCCGGATTTCGACCTTCTGGCCCAAGTCGGCGGTTTCAGCACGCGGACACCGAGCCGGTGGCACACGCTCGGTGTCCACAGTGGGCGCAGAGCAGCGTGCCGCCACCCGGATGCAGCAGTGCCCGGGTGGCGGCACCACGCTGCGCGACCGCGACGGACCGTGACGGCATTGACAAGCCGGGCCAAACCTCGCAGTTTGTTAGGAAAATTTCCTAATAAATATCCAGGAGGTCCCCATGACGAAGAAGCCGGGTACTCGTCTCGCCGCGGTCGTCCTCGGCGCCGCCCTTGCCGCGGGCCTGCCTCTCGGCACGGCGAGCGCCGCACCCGAGACAGTGCACAGCGCCACACAGCGGGCCGGGGCGGATCTCACCGAACCGCACAAGAAAGAGATCGCGATGGAACTCGTGTCCAGCGCGGAGAATTCCTCGCTGGACTGGAAAGCACAGTACCGGTACATCAAGGACATCGGCGATGGGCGTGGTTATACCGGCGGCATCATCGGTTTCACCTCGGGAACCGGGGACATGCTCGAACTCGTCGAGCAGTACACGAAAGCCAAGCCGGACAACGTTCTCGCGAAATACCTGGACGCACTGCACAAGGTGAACGGGAGCGATTCGCACGATGGGCTCGATCCCGATTTCACCGCGGACTGGCACAAAGCCGCGAAAGATCCGGCCTTCCAGAAGGCGCAGAATGATCTCCGCGATTCAATGTACTTCGATCCCGCGGTGGACCAGGCGAAAAAGGACGGGCTGCGCGCGCTCGGCCAGTTCATCTACTACGACGCCATGGTGATGCACGGGCCGGGAGACGGCGACACCAGCTTCGGCGGCATCCGGCACACCGCACTCGAGCACGCCAAACCGTCCGCGCAGGGCGGAGACGAACGCGAATACCTGGACGCGTTTCTCGACGCCCGCAAGGCGGCCATGCTCACCGAAGAAGCACACTCGGACACCAGCAGGGTGGACACCGAGCAGCGCGTGTTCCTCGACAAGGGCAACTTCGACCTGAACCCGCCACTGCACTGGAAGACCTACGGGGACAGTTACACGATCCCCGAGTGAGACCGTCGGCCGTGAACAGTGTTCTCCTTCGAGAGCACCGTTCACGGCAGTCCGAGAACAGTGTTCACAACGGAGACAACTGATCCGCGATGTGTACACCGATCTGGAAAGCACAGCTCGCCGCGGGCGAGGGCGCGTTGAGCACGTGCACCTGCCCGGGCACGGTGTCGAGCAGGAAGTCCTGCACCAAGGTGCCGTCGGCGCGCATGGCCTGGGCGCGCACCCCGGCACCGCCCGCCACGAGATCCCCCGCCGCGATCCCGGGAACGAGCCGTGCCGCCGAAGCCGCGAACCGTTTCCGGGACAGCGAGCGCGCGACCTCCTCGGCCCCGGTGCGCCAATAACGCCTGCCGAGCCGCCACAGTCCCGGATACCGGGCGAGGGAGGCGAGTTCGCCCGGCGAGACATCGGTCCACCGATACCCCTCGCGGCGCAGCGCGAGCACCGCATTGGGCCCGGCGTGCACGGATCCGTCGAGCATCCTGGTCAGGTGCACACCGAGAAACGGCAGCGAGGCATCGGGTACCGGGTAGATGAGCCCCCGCACCAGATCCCGCGCCGCGCCGCGCAGGTGCAGATACTCCCCGCGGAACGGCACGATGCGCGCGGCCGGGCGGATTCCGGCAAGCTCCGCGACCCGGTCGGCGTGCAGGCCGGCACAGTTGACCAGCCCATCGGCGCGCAACACCTCGTAACCGGTCGCGAGCTCGATCCGGTCACCCCGGAAACGGATACCGCGCACCACGGTGCCAGGCCGCAAATCCGCCCCGGAAAGGGACTCCACGAGCGCGGCGCACACCGCCCGGTAATCGATGATCGCGGTCGATTCCACGCGCAGCGCGGCGACACAGGCGACGTGCGGCTCGTATTCACGCGCTTCGGCGGGCGAGACCAATCGTGCGGGTACCCCATTGGCATCGGCGCGGCGGGCGAGTTCGTAGAGCGCGGGCAGTTCGTCCTCGGTGACCGCGACGACGAGCTTCCCGCACACCTCGACCGGAACCCCGTGCTCACGCGCGAAGCCGACCATGGCGGTGTTTCCGGCGACCGACATCCGCGCCTTCGCGGAACCGGGCGCGTAATACAGCCCGGCGTGCACGACATTGGAATTGTTGCCGGTCTGGTGCGCGGCCCAGTCGGGTTCCTTCTCCAGGACCGTGACGCCGTACCCACGGCGGCGCAGTTCCGCGGCGGTGGCCAGACCGAGAATTCCGCCACCGATGACGGCGATTGTGCGCGCCGTCACGACTCTACGTTCGGCAGCACATCGGCGGCGACCTGTTCGAGCACCGATTCCCTCGCCGCGTACACCCCCTCATCGCGCGGCCAGGGCGCGAGCATATCGGTGAACCCCATCTCCTTCGCCCGCCCGAGTTGTTCGGCGAAGAAATCCACCGATTCGAACGCGGTGACCGGGCAGGCATCGGTCTGCAGATAACGCGGCACCGAGCGGGGATCCCGGCCTTCCTCGGCAAGCGCCTCCTCGAAGCGCGCCACGGTGTCCCGGACCAGCCGCCACCACTGCTCCGCGTCCTCGGCGTGCCCACCGGTGGTCACCCAGCCCTCGCCTTGACGCGCGGCGAACCGCAACGACTTCGGGCCGTTGGCCGCGAGCACGAACGGCATCCTTGGCTGCTGCACGCATCCCGGCGCGCCGTAGGCATCGACCGCGGTGAAGTACTCGCCGGAATAGCTGCTCTGCTTCTCACCGAGCAACCGGCCGAGGCTTTCGGTGAATTCGGTGAACCGCGCGAACCGCTGCGCCCCGGAGAGCGGTTCCGCACCGAAGACCTCCGTGTCGTAGCCGAGCCCGCCGGCGCCGATACCGAGGGTGAACCGGCCGTCCGAGATGTCGTCGAGGGCGAGCAGTTCCCGCGCGAAGGGCACCGGATGCCGGAAATTCGGGGACGTGACCATCATCCCGAGCCGGATGCGAGAGGTGATCATCGCCGCCGCGGTCAGGGTCGGCACCGCGCCGAACCACGGCCCTTCGACGAGCGAGCGCCAGCCGATGTGGTCGTAGGTCCACACATGATGAAAGCCGAATTCCTCGGCCGCCCGCCACTTCGGCTCGGCAACCCACCAGCGGTGCTCGGGCAGAATCACAACCCCTATACGCATATGGACGACCGTAACGGGTCACACTGGAAGAGTGGAACAACCCTTGTTGATCGCGTCCGATGTGGACGGCACCCTGCTCGACGACCAGGACAAGGTCGGCGTGCGAACCCGCGCGGCCATCGCAAGGGTGGTGGCGGCCGGGACCCCGTTCGTCCTGGCCACCGGCAGGCCACCGCGCTGGATCCCGTGGATCGCCGAGGAAGCCGGGATCGACGGGCACGCCGTGTGCTGCAACGGTTCCGTGCACTACGACATCGGCAAGGACCGGATCCTCGGCACAAACACCATCGCACCGGCCGTCCTCGAACAGGTCACCGAACGGTTGCGTGCGGCCATTCCCTCGGTGAACTTCGCGGTCGAGCGCATCGGTGAACGCGCCGAGGACCCCGGTATCGTCGCCTTCCTCACCGAGCCCGGTTATACGCACCCGTGGGACGGCGAGCGGCCGCGGCGCAACGCTCCGGCCACCGAACTCACCGCGCAGCCGGGCGTGAAACTGCTCGCCCGGTCCGCCGAACTCAGCAGCGCCGAGATGGCCGGGATCGTGCGCGGTATCGAGGGAATCGACCTGAACGTCACCTACTCGGCGAACTACGGGCTGATCGAATTCAGCGCGCCCGGGGTGACCAAGGCGACCGGGCTCGCGCACCTCGCCGCCGAGCACGGCGTGACGCCCGAGCGGGTGCTCGCCTTCGGCGATATGCCCAACGACATCGAGATGCTGAGCTGGGCGGGCAACGGGATCGCGATGGGCAACGCGCACGACTCGGTGCTCGAGGTCGCCGACGAGGTCACGGCGAGCAATAACGAGGACGGGATCGCCGAAATACTCGAACGCTGGTTCTGAGCGTTCCGGGTACCGAGGAACACATCCGCGAACGCAACATTCGGAAAGCGTTTTGCAGTACGGGTGGTGATGGCGTCATTACTACCGGGGGGCTGGTCAGCACGGTGCGATGATCCGGACCGGCCCGCCTCCCGTTCCGGTAGCGTGCCGAAACCACTCCGAACACATCCGCTAACGTGACGGCGTCTCCAGCCCTTTACGGATAGTTTGAGATGCCCGCTACTGATGATCTTCCGCTGGTCGTACTGACCGCCCTGCTGTATATCGTCGCGCTCTGGCTCCCTGGCCTGGCCGCCGGATTCGCCGCGGGACTGCGCGGATGGCTACTTGCCGCGACCGCCCCGCTGATCTCCTACGCCATTGCCGGGCTGTTCGGCCCGCTGACCACAGCGATCGGTATTCCCTGGTCGGTATGGACCTACCTGGGCTCGACGGTCGTGGCCACGGCCATCCTGCGCGGGCTGTATCTCCTGTCCAGCAGGCGCCTTCCGGCTCCGCGGAGCACCGCGGGATGGAACCGCAACGAGACGCTGTTCGCGATCGGGGCGGTCGCCGTGGCCGCCGTGGCCGGTGCGGCGATCGTCGCGGGAGCGACCGGCAACCTCACCCACATCCCCCAGGACTGGGATGCCGTGTTCCACGCGAACAGCATCCGCTACCTCGCCGAGACCGGCGACGGCAGCCTCACCGGGATGAGCAAGATCAACTACTACGAGCAGGGCGGTGCGTTCTACCCGAACGCGTATCACCTGGTCGCTGCGGTGGTCTTCAAGCTGACCGGGATACCGGCGGGCGTGGTGCTCAACACCCAGACCGTGCTGCTGCCCGGCATGCTGGCGCTCGTCCTGGTGGCGCTGCTGCGCTGGTTCGGCGTCCGGGTGCTCACCGCGGGGTTCACCGCCCTGATCGCGGTCGGCTCGCTTTCCGCCCTCTACGACATGCTCTGGCGCGGACCACTGCTGCCATTCGAGACGGCCAGCATCCTCAGCCTCGCTTTCCTGCTGCTCACCACGTATTTCCTGGACAACCGCAGGTTCGAGGCCGGGTTGCTGTTCGCGATCGGTGCCGCGGGCCTGCTCGCGCTCCAGCCGTCGGGACTGTTCACCGCCATCCTCTACGCGATTCCGCTGCTGCTGACCAGATGGTGGGGTGATCTGCGCCGGTTCGGCCGCGAACTGCGTGCCCTGGTGCTCGCGGGTATCCTCGCCATCGCGGTCAGCATTCCGTTCCTGCTCGGTTCCGCCTCGAGCGCGTCCGACAGCACGATCATCATCTGGAAGAGCGACTTCACCGCGAGCAGGGCGATCGGTTCGCTGCTGAGTTTCCAGTTCCTGCAGGACTTCCCGCAGATATGGCTGGCCATCCCGCTGTGGATCGGGCTCGCGGTCCTGCGCAAGCTGCGCGGGGCGCGCTGGCTGCTGTTCTCCGCCGCGATCTTCGGGGCCCTCTTCGTCGCCGCGACCGCGTACAACAACCACCTGGCGATCACGCTGACCCGGCCGTGGTGGAACGACCAGTGGCGGCTCATCGCGCTCGCCACGATCCCGCTCACCGTCATCGCCGGACACGGTCTCGCACAGGTGTGCACCGGTCTCACCGCGCTCGGCACCCGGGTCCTGCCGCGGCTGCGTGGCACGCAGATCATCGCGACCGCCCTCGTGGCCGTGGTGTTCGCCCTGCTCACCAGCGGTTTCTACTACGGGCTGAACACTTCGATCATGGCCAAGCAGTACGGCGACGGTCCCGCGGTGGACAGTGGTGAGTACGAGGCCCTGGAAAAGCTCGGCGAGCTCGCCGAACCGGGCGAGTGGGTGATGAACGACCGCAACGACGGCTCCGCGTGGATGTACGCGGTCTCCGGGGTGCGCCCGATCGCGGGGCACTACGACAAGCACCACGTCGGGAAGGATCCGGCGCTGCTCATGGCGAAGTTCGACGAGTACGACACCGACCCGGCCGTGCGCGCGGCGGCCAAGCGGCTGCGGGTCAAGTACGTGATCGTCGGGGACGGGCACATCCGGGAGAACCTGCACCGGGCGCGCGGCCTCGACGAGCTGTCGAAGGTCAAGGAGCTGACGCTGGTCTTCCGCAACGCGGACGCGAAGATCTATCGCCTCGGCTAACCCCCTACGCTATTTCTTCATGACCGAGGAATCCCCCAAGAGCACGCGCGCGCTGCTGCTGAACTGGGGACGCAGGCTGCTGGTCGTCGCCGTGCTCCTCGGCGCGGTCTGGGCGATCTACCGCGACTGGGACCGGGTGTGGGCCACCATCCGGACGATCCCCTGGGAAGCGACGGTGGCCTCCGAACTGGCCGCGCTCGCCGCCGTGTTCGTCGCGGTGTTCGCCTGGCGGGTGCTGGTCAACGGGCTCGGCAAACCGCTTTCGGTACTGCGTGCCGCGCAGGTGAACCTGGTCGGGATCCTCGGCAAATACATCCCCGGTTCGGTGTGGGCCTACCTGCTGCAGATCGAGCTCGGGCGCAAGGCGGGTGTCTCCCGCTCCCGGGTGTTCGTGGCCACGATCATCGGAGTGGGCACCGGGATGCTGGCCGCGGTGCTCTACGCGGCGAGCACCTTCGGCCCGCTCTCGGCGAAGATCGGTTGGATCTGGTATCTGACCCCGCTGCTGCCCATCGGCCTGATCGCGGCCTGCCCCCCGGTGCTGACCAGGCTGGTGAACCTGCTGCTCAAGCTGATGCGCAGGCCGCCTCTGGACCAGTCGCTGCGCTGGTCGATGGTGGGCAAGAGCATCGGGCTGCAGCTGCTCGCCTTCGCCTGCTACGGCCTGCACCTGTGGATCCTGGCCCAGTCGGTCGGCGCCACCCCGGGCTTCATCGGCTTCCTGCTGTGCACGGCGGCGATCAGCATCGGTTTCAACGCGGGGATCCTCGCCTTCGTGGTGCCCTCGGGCATCGGCATCCGCGAGGCCGTGATCGTGGCGATCCTGATCGCTTCGATGCCCTACTCGCAGGCCTTCACGTTCGCGATCGTGTCCCGGGTGATGCTGGTGGTCGCCGACCTGCTCGGAGCGGGAATCGCGGCAATTACGGCAAAACGGTGGGCACCGATCGGTAACAACGAAAACCGGACGGCTACCCTTGACGCCCATGAATCCGGATAGTGCCAATGCGGGCACCGAAGGAACCGAGTACACCGACCGGTTGCGCACCTATGAGGCCCGCCGCTGGAAGAAACTGCTCGACGTCCAGGCGCCGTACCGCAGAAACGTGCGCCGACTCTTCGGCGGCCGCGAGGTTCTCGACGTAGGGTGCGGGATCGGGCGCAACCTCGGGCACCTGTACCCGCACGCGGTCGGCGTCGACCACAACCCGACCTCGATCGAGGAATGCCGCAAGCGCGGGCTCACCGCGTTCACCTCCGAGGAGTTCCACGAGTCGGAGTACGCCCAGCAGGGCCGCTTCGGTGGACTGCTGGCGGCGCACCTGATCGAACACATGTCCCGGGAGCAGGCGCTCGAGGTGCTCGGCGAGTACACCGGCTATCTCGCCCCCGGTGCGACCGTGGTGTTCATCTGCCCGCAGGAGAAGGGCTACGCGACGGACGCGACCCACGTGGCCTTCACCGATTTCGACGGGCTCGCCGATGTGGCCCGCCGGCTCGGGTTCACCCCGCGTAAGCAGATCTCGTTCCCGCTGCCCCGGGCGGCGGGCAAGGTGTTCCCTTACAACGAATTCGTGCTGGTCGCATCCGCCTGAAGCACTAATTATCGCAGCCACAACCGGACCGAGCTCGGGTACGGTGAACAGCGTGAACCGCACCGTATCGAGGGTGTTCACGGCCGTAGCGCTCGCCGTGCTCGCCGCAACGACCGCTGCACCTGTTTCGGCCAGCGAGCCCACGCAGCGTGACGGAATCACCACCGAACTGCACGAGGGAGCGGCCGCGCCCTCGATCGGGGACCTCGCGGGGTATCCGAAGGGGAAATACGTCTCCTATGCACCGTTCCGGTTCATCGATACGCGCGCCGACAACAAGCCGCTCGGCCCCCGCGGCACCTCCACCATGCAGTTCACCGGCGGGGTACCCAAGGGCGCCACGGCCGTGGTGTTCAACCTGACCGCCACCAACGTCACCGCGGACACCTTCATCTCGGTGTTCCCCGCGGGACAGCCACGATCCTCGGCATCGGCGATCAACCTCACCAAGGGCATGACGCGCAGCAACCAGGTGGTCGTCCCGCTCGGCACCGATGCGGGCAAGCCGGCGATCAGCTTCTACAACAACGCCGGAAGCGCGCACGTCATCGGGGATCTCTCCGGTTTCTACTCGAGCTCGCAGGAGGGCGCGACCGGATACGGCGCGACCGCCCCGAAACGGGTACTCGACACCCGCTCCGGCGATCCGGTCGGTCCCGGCAAGGAAACCGTGCTCGATCTGAGCAAGCAGGTCCCGGACGGGGTCAACGCGGTCACCCTCAACGTCACCGGGATCGCGCACACCGGAAACACCTACCTCACCGCCTACCCGGACGGAACACCGCGGCCGACCGGTTCCTCGGTGAACATCGACGCGGGGGACACCACACCGAACTTCGTCACGGTCGGGCTCTCCCAATCGAAGAAGCTGCGCGTCTACAACAACAACGGCAGCACCGACGTGATCGCGGACCTCTCCGGCTACTACGGCGGGGACGGCACCGCCTCCTATCAGCCGGTCGCACCTACCCGGATCGCGGACACCCGCAGCAGCGGCGGACCGCTCGGCCCGCACGGGGTGCGCACGGTCACCGCGACCGGGGCGCCCTCGGATTCGCCCGCCGCCACGGTGAACCTGACCGGGGTCACCCCGACCGTGGACACCCACCTGGACGCGTACGCGGCGAACGCGCAGCGCCCGGACACCTCGAACCTGAACCTGAAAAAGGGCCAGATCCTCTCGAACATGGCGAATATCCCGCTCGGTGACGGAAAGTTCGCGGCGTACAACGCAAACGGTTCGACCCATCTCGTCGCCGATCTCAGCGGGTATTTCGTACCCTGAATCATTCGGCCCTGACTGAATGGTCGTCGGCGCCGGCAACCGTCGTGAATCCACCTGCGTCGTCAAGGTATCCATCCCTCCCTTGACGAATCAGGAGGAAAGAAATGTCGGCCAAACTCAGATATCGCGCATTCGGCGTGCTCGCGGCAACCGCTGTCGTCCTCGCATTACCGGCTACGGTTTCCGCGGCCGAGGCACCGAACACGACACCGCTACAGGTACAGGACGCGAAATTCACCCCGGCCGGACCCGCCCGGGTGCTCGATACCCGGACGGGCGCGAAGCTCGGCCCGAGGGGACATCTGCGCCTCGACCTCGGCAAGGCGGTGCCCGCCGATGCCACCGCCGTCACGCTCAACCTCACCGGTACCGAAGGCACCGCGGACACCCATGTGGACGCGCAACCCGGTTCCGGGGTACCGAAGTACTCGCACCTGAACCTCGCCAAGGGTGAGACGCGGGCGCTGCAGGTCACGGTTCCGCTGGCCACCGACCGGTCGATCGATCTGTACAACGCGAACGGTTCGGTGCACGTGATCGCCGATCTGCAGGGCTACTACGGCGCGCAGCGCGAATCCGGTTACGCCCCACAGAATCCCGCCCGCGTGCTGGACACCAGGGACACCGTGCCCATCAACGGCGGGCAGACACGCACCATCGATTTCTCCGGCCTGGTACCCGATTCGGCGACCGCGGTGACCTTCAACCTCACCGGAACCGATGCCACCACGTCGACCTACCTCACGGCGTGGCGCACCGAGGATCCCCGGCCGCCGGCCTCCGCACTGAATCTCGTGCAGAACGGGACGACACCCAATCTCGTCACGGTGGAACTCGGGCCGAGCAAGAAAGTGGACCTGTACAACAATGCGGGCAGCGCCGATGCGATCGCGGATTTCGCCGGATACTACACATCCGATGGCGGCGCGCTCTTCAACACGGTTTCCGCGAAATACCCGGAAATGCCGGTGCGGATTTACGATTCCCGGGAATCCACTCAGGGACCGATTCGCGCCGACCAGACCCGCAGCATCGATCCGGGGCTGACCGAGAGCGGAATCGCCGGTTATCTGTTCAACATCACCGGGGTGAACCAGTCGGGCCCGACCTTCGTCACCGCATGGGACGGCGGACCGCGCCCGGCCACCTCGAACCTCAATCTCGCCGCGAACCAGACCGCGAGTAACGCGGTGAGCATGAAGGGCAGTGGTGTGGTCGACCTCTACAACGCGCTCGGCTCGGTCCACGCCATCGCCGACCTGCAGGGTTACTTCACCCAACCGGCGTAAGAGCCATTGCCGTCACGCGGGATGGGGGATTCCCTCACCCGTCGTGACGGCAATACCCTACGTCAAGGGGAATCCGGCAGAAGCCGTTGCGGGGGATTCACCGGGGCGGAAGACTACGCCCGGCAACAGCTATCAGGAGTGGGAGAAAGCATGCAGAAGCGACAGGTGCTGACGGCGCTGGCCGTCGCGGCCACGGTTACCGCCGGTAGTGCCGCCACCGCGTCCGCGGCGGGGGCCGGCGAGCAGGCGAAGGCATCCGGTGGCGCGCAGACCGGCGCGGCCTCGGCGAACGAATCGCTGATCCACGGCGCGCCGACGGTCCGCGCCGCGCACCCGAGGCCGGCGAGCCAGGACAAGGCCGCGGAACCGGAGAAGCCGCTCGCCGGGACGCACTACGTCTCGATGCAACCGACGCGCAGCCTCGACACGCGGACCACCAAGGAAGGCCCGCTCAAGGCAGGCGAATCGCGGATCCTGAAGTGGGAGAAAGGCAAGATCGATCCGCGGGCGACCGCGATCACCTTCAACCTCACGGTCACGAACCCGACCAAGGACACCCACGTCACCCTGTGGTCGGGCAACGGCGCGGTGCCGACCGTGTCCAGCATCAACGTGCGCGCGGGCGAGACCCGGTCGAACCAGGTCACCGTGCCGATCGGGCACCTGCAGGACGGCACCGCGACGATCGGCATCTACAACAACGCCGGTTCGGCCGATGCGGTCACCGATATCGCGGGCGTCTACGGCACCGGCCAGCCAAACCCCGGGGAGCACTACACCGGGTACACGCCGCTGACCCCCTCGCGCGTGCTGGACACCCGTGAGCGCAAGGCCACCATGGGCCCGAACTCGACCGCGAAGCTCGACCTCTCCGGTCTGGTGCCCGCGGACGCCGATTCGGTGACGCTCAACGTCACCGCGATCAACCAGTCCAAGGCCGCCGGGTTCCTCTCGGTTTACCCGTACGGACAGCAGCGCGGCGGGATCTCGAGCGTGAACTACATGCCCGGCGCGACCACGCCCAACCAGATCACCGTGCAGCTCGGCAAGGACAAGTCGCTCGAGGTGTACAACTCCGCGGGCAGCGTTGACGTGCTCGCCGACCTGGTCGGCACCTACACCCCGGGCGGAAAGGGCCTCTACTACCCGGCCGATCCGGTGCGCGTCGCCGACACCAGGGACGGCAGCGGCACCAGCGGGGTCAAGGGCGCGCTCAGGCCCGGCGAGACGATCAACGTGCCCTTCCCGGGTGAGGCCCGCAAGGTGATGGCCGCGAACACCAACCTGACCGGGGTCGCCGGTCCCGAGGCCACCCACCTGACCACCTGGGACGGCAACGGCAAGGCCCCGGAGACCTCCAACCTCAACCTGAACGCGAACCAGATCGCCAGCAACAGCGCGGCGGTCAAGGTCGCTCACGACGGCACGGTCGCCTACTTCAACAAGAACGGCAGCACCAACGTCGTCGTGGACGTCTCGGGATACTTCGCGAGCGAACAGGTCGACCAGGACCAGTAGCAAAACCCCACCGCATGCGCCCGGGCCGTTTTCCGGCCCGGGCGCACTCGCGAACGCGACCGCTGTACCCTGTCCGGCGTGACTGAGTTTGACCTGGTAGTAGTCGGTTCCGGTTTCTTCGGCCTCACCATCGCCGAGCGCGCGGCGACCCAGTTGGGCAAGCGCGTGCTCGTGCTCGAGCGCCGTTCGCACATCGGCGGCAACGCCTACTCCGAACAGGAGCCGGAGACCGGGATCGAGGTGCACCGCTACGGCGCGCACCTGTTCCACACCTCGAACAAGCGGGTCTGGGACTACGTCAACCAGTTCACCGAGTTCACCAACTACCAGCACCGGGTGTTCGCCAAGGCGGGCGACCAGGTCTACTCCTTTCCGATGAACCTGGCACTGATCAATCAGGTCTTCGGGAAGTCGTACTCGCCGGACGAGGCCCGTGAGCTGATCGCCAAGGAAGCCAGCGAGTTCGACACCGGCTCCGCGCAGAACCTCGAAGAAAAGGCGATCTCGCTGATCGGGCGCCGGCTCTACGAGATGTTCATCAAGGGTTACAACGCCAAGCAGTGGCAGACCGACCCGAAGAACCTGGACGCCAGCATCATCACCCGGCTCCCCGTGCGCTACACCTTCGACAACCGGTACTTCAACGACACCTACGAGGGTCTTCCGGTCGACGGGTACACCGCCTGGCTGAACAAGATGGCCGAACACCCGAACATCGAGGTACGGCTGAACACCGACTACTTCGAGGTTCGGGGGCAGCTGCCGGAAGGCATCCCGACCGTCTACACCGGTCCGCTCGACCACTACTTCGACTACTCCGCGGGCCGGCTCGGCTGGCGCACCCTGGACTTCGAGCAGGAGGTCGTCCCGACCGGCGATTACCAGGGCACCTCGGTGATGAACTACAACGACGCCGAAGTCCCGTTCACCCGCATCCACGAGTTCCGGCACTTCCACCCGGAGCGGGACTACTACCCGAAGGACAAGACGGTCATCGTCCGCGAATACTCCCGGTTCGCCGACGAGAACGACGAGCCGTACTACCCGATCAACACCCCGGAGAACCGCAGCAAGCTCGAGGCGTACCGGGAACTGGCCAAGGGCGAGGCGCGGAAGAACAACGTCATCTTCGGCGGGCGGCTCGGCACCTACAAGTACCTCGACATGCACATGGCGATCGGTTCGGCGCTCTCGGTCTTCGACAACAAGATCACGCCGTACTTCACCCAGGGCACCGCGCTGGACGGTTCGCTCGACGACTGAGCATTTCGGCTACAGCTTTCGACAGGAACGGGCGGGCGCGGGTTCTCCGCAGCCGCCCGTTTCTACGTCAGCCGGTCGAACACGACCTCGGCAACCTTGCGGGTCGCCGGACACGGATCCCCGCTCGCCTTGGGGCACAGCACCGAGACCAGTCCACATCCTTCGGGCGTCACGCTGCACGAGGGCAATCGGCTCATTCCCCGCGGGAGCCGTTCCTGCTGCGTGCGCCGCGCTCCCCCACGACCGGCGAACCGGACGCAACCGAAAGCGGTACACGACGTCCTATTCAGTGCAGCTCAAGCCGGGTAACAAATGGGTCAGCGATCCCGTATCGGGCCCGGCAGCTATGGTAGGGCGTCCCCGGTCCGGTGTGCCCGGCCGATGGTTCACCACTGAAGACTTCCTGGAGGCCAGGACACAGATGCCGAGCAGCGCGCAAACGCCGAACAAGGCAGGCGCCGGGTCGACCAAACCCAGTGCCCGGTCGAGTAAGCCAACCACGCAGCCCAGGCACGCGGATGCACAGGGAACGGTCGCGGCACGCGGACTGTTCTCCGGTCCCGCCCAGGTCCCCGCCGAGCTCTACGCGCGGGTCGACGAGGGCACCGTGCACCGCGAGCGTGAACAGCTGACCGTTCTCCCCGAAACCGTCGCGAGCACGAACGCCTACTTCGGCCGGTTCCCCGCTTCGTACTGGCAGCGCTGGACCACGGTCAAGGTGGTCACCGCGCGCCTGGACGTGCGCGGCAAGGGCACGGTCCGGCTGCAGGCCTCGGACCACGAGGGTTACCTGCGCACCGTGGCCGTGCGGGAGGTCGATGGCGCGGACACGATCACCCTCGAGGGCAAGCTGGACAAGTTCGTGGACGGCGGCTCGCTGTGGATCGAGCTGCGCACCGCCGAGTCCGAGCTGGTGGTGGAACAGCTGCGCTGGCTGGTCCCCGCCCCACAGCGGCTGCGCAAGACCTCGCTGATCATGCCGACGTGCAACCGCGTCGAGGACTGCATGACCACGCTGACCAACCTGGCCGCGGACCCGGTCGCGCTGGAGAGCCTGGACACCGTCTACGTCGCCGACCAGGGGTCCACCCCGGTCGAGGAGCAACCGCGCTTCGCCGAGGTCACCGCCGCGCTCGGGGATCACCTGCGCTACTTCCGCCAGCCCAATCTCGGTGGGGCGGCCGGCTACACCCGCGGCCTCTACGAGGTGGCCGAGTCCGGCGAGGAGCACGCGAACGTCCTGTTCATGGACGACGACATCCTGCTCGACCCGGAGATCGTGATCCGGCTGACCGAGTTCGCCAACCACGCGAGCAAGCCGATCATCGTCGGCGGGCAGATGCTCAACCTGCTGCACCCGAACCAGCTGCTCGCCTCGGCCGAGTACGCGGATGTGCCGCGGATGATCCACGGCCTTCCCGCGGCGGGCACCAAGGTGAACCAGGACCTGCTGGCCACCGACGAGAAGACCGGCCTGCCGAAACTGCAGGAGCGCCGGGTCGACGCCGGGTACAACGGCTGGTGGTCCTGCCTGATCCCGTCCGAGGTGATCGCCGAGATCGGTTACCCGCTCCCGGTGTTCTTCCAGGGTGACGACGTCGAGCTCGCCTACCGCGCGCACGAGCACGGTTTCCCCACCGTCACCCTGCCCGGCGCCGGCGTCTGGCACGCCGACTTCCACTGGAAGGACTGGGACGAGTGGCACCGCTACTTCAACATGCGCAACTGGCTCATCGTCGCCGCGCTGCACAGTGAGTTCAAGGGCTCCACTATCGCCACCGAGCTGGGCACGAAACTCGTGCAGTACCTGCTCGGCATGCAGTACGGCCTGGCCGCCTCGCTACTCAAGGCGGTCGAGGATTTCATGGTCGGCCCGGACATCCTCGAGGACGGCGGGGCCGCTGCCATGGCCGAGATCCGCAAGATCCGCGCGGACTACCCGGAGACCGTGAAACGTGATCCGGCGACCGACGAGCTGGTGCCGAGCGACATCCCGCTGATCCCGTCCGCCCCGGAACCGAAGCTGTGGGGACCGGTCACCGTCAAGCGCATCGCCTACCAGCTGCTCGGCAAGGTAGTGCACCCGATCGGCGAGGTTCCGGCGAAGTCGAACGCCTGGTGGCACGTTGCCCTGTTCGACACCGCGATCGTCACCGACATGTCCCAGGAGGGCGTGCGGGTGCGCAAGCGCGATCGCCAGCTCGCGCTCGCCCAGGCGAAGCAGGGCGCGAAGCTGCTCCGCGAGCTCGCCAAGCGCGCCCCGGAGCTGAGCGCGCGCTACCGTGCGGCGATGCCAAGGCTGACCAGCAGGGAAAACTGGCGCCGTCTCTATAACCTCTGAGACCACGGAAGGTCACCATGGCTGCCGATACATCCACGACCCCCGAACAGACCCGCGCGATCACCGGCCAGCTGCTCGTGCAGCGCGGGCTGTTCCGCGGCCCCGCCGAGACCGTTCCGGACGAACTCTACCTGCGTGTCGAGCAGGGCGCGGCGAACCGCACCCGGAACAAGATCGGCATCGACACGCACTCGCACCTGACCGGGAACACCTACTTCGGCCGGTTCCCCGCCTCCTACTGGCAGCGCTGGACCTCGGCGACCGAGGTCTCGGTGAACGTCACCATGACCGGGGGCGGCCGGGTCGAGCTGTGGCGCTCCGATGCCAACGGTGAGCGCAGCATGGTCGCCGCGACCGCCGCGCGCAGTGAAATCACGCTCAGCTCCCCGCTGCAGACCTTCGTGGACGGCGGGGCGCTGTGGCTGGAGTTCCGCACCACCAACGAACCGCTCACCGTCACCGACCTGTACTGGACGGTGGCCGCCCCGGAGCGCCAGCGGCTCGCCTCGGTGGTCATCTGCACCTACAACCGGGTGGACGACTGCCTGACCACGCTCACCGCGCTGGGCAGCGACCCGGTCGCGTTGCAGCGGCTGGAGAACGTCTACGTGGCCGACCAGGGTGACGACAAGATCGACACCCGCGAGCGGTTCGCCGAGATCACCGAGCCCCTCGGGGACAAGCTGCGCTACATCCAGCAGCCGAACCTCGGTGGCGCGGGCGGGTTCACCAGGGGCATGTACGAGACCCTCGGCGAAGAGGGCCGCACCGGCAGCGACGTGCTGATCATGGATGACGACGTCCTGTTGGACCCGGAGATCATCATCCGGCTCACCGCGTTCGCGAACTGCACCACCTCGCCGACCCTGGTCGGCGGGCAGATGCTGCGCCTGCTGCACCCGTCCTACCTGTTCGCGAGCGCCGAATGGGCCGATATGGACGAGTTCGTGCCCGGCAAGGTCAAGGAGGGCGGGCTGGACGACGCGAATCTGCTCGCCCGCGGCCAGGACCTCGGCGACCGGCGCATCGACGCGGACTACAACGCCTGGTGGTCCTGCCTGATCCCGTCCGAGGTGATCGCCGAGATCGGTTACGCGATGCCGTTCTTCTTCCAGTGGGATGACATCGAGTACGGCTACCGCGCCAAGAAGGCCGGGTTCCCGACCGTCACTCTGCCGGGCGCCGGGGTGTGGCACGCCGACTTCGACTGGAACGACCTGGACGACTGGAAGCGGTACTTCTCCATCCGCAACGCCATGGTCTGCTCCGCCCTGCACGGCCGCCTCGACCCGATGCGCACCTGCCGGGTGCTGCTCGCCCAGATCGTGCGCAACCTGATGACCATGCAGTACGGACTCACCGCGACCATCATCAAGGCCGCCGAGGACTTCCTGGCCGGCCCGGATGTGCTCTACGACGGCGGCGCCTCCGCTGCCGCCGAGATCCGTGCACTGCGCTCGGAGTACCCGGACACCGTCAAGCACCCGGTCACCGACATCCCCCGGGTCATCGACCAGCACCGGCCGCGCGGCTACGAGGGCCGCCAGCTCGGCCAGCCGCCCAAGACCAAGCGCGGTATCACCGAGCGGCTGCTGCTCATCCGGCGCCTGACCGACATGATCACCGGCCGCAAGGGCATCGTCGGCACCATCGCCGCCGATGAGAGCTTCTGGTGGCACATCTCCCAGTTCGAGACCGCCGTGGTCACCGACGCCTCGCAGACCGGGGTGCGCATCCGCACCCGGGACCGCGCCCAGTTCGCCGCGCTGCTGCGGTCCGGGATCCGCACCGTGCGCAGGCTGCACCGGGAGATCCCGCGCGCCAAACAGGAGTGGCGGGACGCCTTCCCCCAGCTCACCAGCAGGGAGAACTGGCAGCGCCTCTACAACCGTTAGGGCTGTAGTTCACCGCTGAGGCCGTAATTCACCGCCGAGCTCACCCGGCCGGGTGAGCTCGGCGACTCTGGTACTCACGTCCCGAACCGGCTCGCTATTCTGTGCGTCGGAGCCTTGACGCGGACCACACACGTCCACGTCGGCGGCGATCATCGGGAGGGGCCATATGGCGGGGAACGAGCCGGTCACGAGTGGCCCGGAAATCCAGGGGCCATCTGGCGGCGGGGAGGACAACCCGTACACCCAGACGCATCTGCACTACTCGCAGAACGCGCCGGCCATGGTGCAGGTCTACGGCATGGTGATGGACACCGTGGACAAGGCCTACCACCAGCAGATCAGCGGCTGGGCCGAAACCCAGGCCGATTCACCGGGCGGCGGCGGGGCTGGCCAGCTCACGTGCAGCCTCGGCGAGCTGAAGAAGTACCGCCAGCAGGTGGACATGATGGTGGATGCGGCACAGCAAGACATCGAACCTGCTAAGCGGATCGCTCAAGCACAGCCCACCGCGCAGGACGCGGACGGCAGCGTGATGTATGCGGACAAGCTCGGCCAGTGGGGCCAGGACCTCCTCGACGAGGTCAATAAGACACACGACGAGCTGCGACAGTACCGTGATCACCTCGATGCGGTGATCAAGTCCTATGCCAACCAGGAGGATTCCGCACAGGTGTCGTTCAAGGATTTTCAGGGGCGGCTGTGAACACCCGTAAGCCACTCGGGCTGGTGCCGGTTCTCGTCCTCACGGCCACGCTCGCCGCCTGCGGGGGCGCACCCACCGAGGGCAAGCCCAACCCGGAAGCGAACACGAGCGAGCACCCCTCCAGCGGTGCCCCGGCCTCAGACACGCCCCAGAAGCTGCTCGCACCACCGGTACCCAAACCGCTCAATGCGAGACCATTCCTCAGCAAGGACCAGATCTGCAAGATCCTCAACGCCAACCAGGCCAAGCAGCTCGGCATCGAACAGCCCCACATCGCCAAGGAACCAGTCGCGAACGGCCTCATGGTCAGCTGCGATTACGACGACAGTGGCAATTCAGACATAACCCTCGGCATCAACTTCGGCATGGCTAATCCGAACGGGCTCAGCGATATCTACCGGCAGAAGGAAAAAGAGAAGACCTGGGAACCCCTAGCCGTCGAGGGATACCCCGCTGTCATCGTCGACCGCAGGGACGACAATGGACACAGTGGTACGTGCATCGCCTATCTCGGCGTTACCGACCACCTCAATGTGATGCTCAACTTCGGCAGCGGGTATGACATGGACAAGAACGCAGCTTGTGAGAAGGACAAGCAGGCCGCGGGCATGGTCATTTCCAATCTGAAACTGCAGAGATAACGGGGGCGGCAATCGTGAGCATGGACGGGAAACAGATCTACACCCAGCTTTCCCCGACGGATGTGAGCAAGCTGGATCCGGCGCATCAGGGCGGCCAGAAACTCACCGATATCTGGCCGGATCGTTCGGTGGAGATCGCCAGGCAGACGCAGAATCTGCAGGGGTGGTCCGGGGCGGCCGCCGATTCCGCGAAGTCGCTCGCGGCCCGGTTCGCGGTGCGCTATCAGCAGTCCGGCGGCAAGATGGCGGCTGCCCAGACGATGTTGAGCAATCAGATGGAGGCGGCGGGACGGGTGAAGAGTTCCGTCGTCGACATTCCGCCCGCACCGACCCCGGCGGAGATCACCGGTGCGACCGCGGGACTGAACCCGTTCGCCGCCATCGATGTGGTGCGCAAGCAGGCGGCGCACGAGGAGGCGAACCGGAAGAACGTCGAGGCGTACACGAACTACGTCAACGCTTCCCGGGCGAACGTGAACATGCCGCCGATCGCGGAACAGCAGCCGGGCGGCTCCGGCGGCAGCGGGGACAGTGGCGGCGGAGGCGCGCGCACCCCGGCGGGCGGCGGTGGCAGTGGCTACCGGTACTCCGGCCCGAGCGGCGGCGGCGGCGGTGGCGGCAGCCACAAGAGCGGCAGTGGTGGCTCCGGTGGCGGCGGAGGACACAACGACGCTCCACCGAATCCCGGCGGTGGCGGCGGTTCCACACCGGGACCGGGGCACGGTGGTGGTTCCGGGCCCGGTCCGGGGAACACCGATCCCGGGCACTATCCGAGCGGACCGGGTAGGCAGCCAGGACGGCTGGACCCGAGCTCGATCGGGGGCGGCGATGTGCCGTATTCGCCGAGCAATTACGGCGGTGGCTTCCCCGGCGGGGGCGGCGGTTACACGGGAGCCGGTGGCTACAGCGGAGGCGGGGGTGTGCCACTCGGTGGGCTCAGCGGCTTCGGCGGTGGGCTCGGCGGCGAGGACTCGGCCGGCTCCGGGCGTGGCTTCGGCGGTTCCGCGCGCGGCTTCGGCGGCGCGGGCTCCGGCTCGGGAGGTTCGAGCGGTTCAGGCGGTGGCCCCGGTGCGGGGCCGAAGTCCGGCGCGAGTGCCGGTGCGGCTGCGGAACAGGCCGCTGCGCGCGCCGCGTCCACCGGCACCGGCGGGCGCGGCACCGGCAGCGGGATGCCGATGGGCGGTGGCGCAGGCGGGAAGAAGGAGGACGAGGAGCACCAGACGCCCTCGTACCTGATCACCGAGGAACACGGGGACCAGATCGTCGGCGAACTCCCGCCGACCGTGCCCCCGGTCCTCGGCGAGTGACACCCCGGCACGGATAGCCAACGGCATAGCATCTACAGGGGGACGACCATGGCGCTGCCGGGTGACCTCTCCATGTCGGAGAAGGCCCTCGAGCGCGTACTGCGCAGATCCGGGCTCGGCGAGCTGCCGTTCGGGCTCGCGCCGAGCGCACTCTGGCTCACCGACGCCGAACAGGCCGAGGAAAACCGGGTGCTCGACCCGGAGACCGCCGCGCTGCCCATCTACGAGCGAGCGGGCGTGCTCGACCGCGAGTTCGAGGACAGCCTCCGCTGCTTGGCGCATCCGGAAACCAGCTATGTAGCGATGATCCACGTGCACGAGGAAGTCCGTTACGTCCTCGCCTGTGCACGTGCCAAGGAGGCGATCGTTGCGGTCCGCGAGGACGGGACCATCACGCTGCGCCAGACCCACTTCTCCCGGCTTCCGGAGGCCCTGGTCGCCGCGCTGCCCGCGCATCCGCCCGCCCGCTTCAAACCGTTCTCCGTGCCGTTCCACGACGAGCGGGCCGGACCATCGGGCTACCTGCGCAGCGCGCACTCGACAACGGGCTGGTCACACCAGCTCTGGGACGAGCTCATGGCACGCGAGCAGGTCGGCGGCGGGCAGATCGTGCTCGAACTGCGCGATGCCCTCGGACGTGCCCGACGCACCGAGGAGCCGCTCGTCTATGTGGACACCGACCTCGGCCGCTGGTCGCGCAGCACCGAGTACCGGGGCGCCAGCCGCCACGTGTTCTGTGCGCCGCTGCCCCGGGAGGACTTCACCCGCCGGCTGCACGCGATGCACGAACAACTCACGAGCTAACGCCGTGAGGGCGAGCCGTAGATCTGCCCGAGCGGTGGCGCGATATCCACGTGCGCGGCGACGACATGAGAGAAATTGACCACGATGCGCGCACCGTTCGCGGCCGTGATGGCCTCGATCTCTCCGGCGAGCAATTTCGCGGCCAATTTATCCGGCAGTTCGCCGGATAATTCCTCACCCAGCTCGATCAGCATGGGCTCGGCTACACCGGCGAGGTGCAGTACGAGTGCGTGTCGATTTTCCGCCATGCACCCAGATCATCACCCGAACCGCCTGACCGGCAATAGTTTTCGCGCAGAGCTGAATTGTTTCCTATTTACGGAAACCGCGTTTATTTTCTGAAACTGTGCTTATTTCCTGAAGAAGTGCTCGCGCTGCCCCTTGCGCACGAGCTTGAGCCATTCCGCGAATCCGCGAACGTCTTTCTTGACGGCGATGAAATAGAGCCCGAAACGCAGCACCTCGAGCATCCCGATCTTCCGCATTCCCGGCTGGGAAAGCAGATATCCACGGTTGCGGTAGGTGTAGTAACGCTTGCCCGCGTCCTCGGGATCCTGCGCGTGGAACCGGCCACCGAGCATCGGCCGGAATTCCGCGGAACCGTTCGGATGCGCGTAGGCGACCCGCAGCGAGGTACCGAACGGCAGCCCGGAACGCACCAGCCTGCGGTGCACCTCGACCTCATCGCCGCGGAAGAACAGCCGGTAGTCCGGCACGCCGATCACGTCGAGGGTGGATGCGGCGAACAGTGCCCCGTTGAACAGCGAGGCGATCCCCGGCAGGTAGTCGACGGGTGCACCACCGGACTCGTCCGGCGCGGTCAGTTCCTCGACGGTGCGCTTCCAGGTCAGTCCGCGGCGCATCGGGAAGGCCAGGTTTCCCGGCTCGTCGATGTCCACCACGACCGGGGAAACCTCGGCGAGGCCGCGGTCGGTGGCCTCCTCGAGCAGGGTGGCGAGCACGTGTTCATCGGCGGGGCGGCCATCGTCATCGGCCAGCCACACCCAGTCCGCGCCGAGCGCGAGCGCGTGCAGCATGCCGAGCGCGAAACCGCCCGCACCGCCGAGGTTTCGCCGGGAAAGCAGATAGGTCGAGGGCACCGGGCAGGACTCCACGACACTGTGTGCGGGCTCGTCCGGTCCGTTGTCCACGACGATGAGGTGATCGGGCACCCTGGTCTGCGTCGCGAGCATCTTCAGGGACTCGGCGAGCAGCTGGGTCCGATGGCGCGTGACGACGACGGCGACAACCGCTCCGGGTGGCAGCTTCGCTTCGGTCATCGCGGGCACCTCCATTTACCTGGCCCCATCGGGCGCGACACTACCGGAGCCGGTCGCCAGTTCCTCGGAAGCGAGGCTGTTGTCGGCCCGGTGGACCTCGGCCGGGTTCACGCCGATGCGCTCGAGGCCTTCCGCGCTCATGTTCTGGTAGGGGTCGTAGCCCTTGTACTGCCAGATTACGTCGCGCAGGGAGCCGTGTGCCCTGATGTGTCCCTCATCCATCCAGATCGCCGAGGTGCACAGTTCGAAGAGCAGCTCGTCCGAGTGCGAGGCGAACACGAGCATTCCGGAGCGGCGGACCAGATCGGCGAGCCGGTTGCGCGCCTTCTTCAGGAACGCGTCGTCGACCGCGCCGATCCCCTCGTCCAGCAGCAGGATCTCCGGATCGATCGAGGTCACCACGCCGAGCGCGAGCCGCACTCGCATACCGGTGGAGTAAGTACGCAGCGGCATCTGCAGGTAGTCGCCGAGCTCGGTGAACTCCGCGATGTCGTCCACCCGCTTCTCCATCTCCCTGCGGGATTTCCCCAGGTAGAGACCGCGGATCAGGATGTTCTCGTAACCGGAGATCTCCTGGTCCATGCCGACGCCCATGTCGAAGATGGGCGCGATCTTGCCGCTGATCCGGCAGCTGCCCGTGGTGGGCTCGTAGATCCCGGAGAGCAGGCGCAGCAGGGTGGACTTGCCCGCGCCGTTGTGCCCGACGAGGGCGACCCGCTCGCCTTCGTTGAGACTGAGGGTGATGTCGTGCAGCGCCTCGATCACCGGGACCTTCGCCTCGGTACCGATCTTGCCGCCGACCTTGCCGAGCACCTTTTTCTTCAGCGAGCGCGATTTCGCGTCGAAGATCGGGAAGGCGACCGAAGCGTTGTTGACGTCGATGGAGACCATTACCTCACCTCACACCCAGTAGGAGATTCGGGCGCGGTAGTTACGCATCATGAACACGGTGACAAACCAGCCTACGATGGCCATTCCGCCGCAGACCACGTAGCTCCACGGACTGACCACCTGACCGATGAACGGGGCTCGCACGACCTGGATCAAGTGGTAGATCGGGTTGAGCTTGATGATCGGCAGCACGATGTGCGCCAGGTTGTGCCGCGGTCCCGCGGGCGAGGTCAGCTGGTCGATCGGCCAGACGATCGGGGTCAGGTAGAACATCAGCTGCACGATCGCGTTGATCAGCTGCGGGAAGTCCCGGAATCGGGTGGAGATGATCCCGAAGAACATCGTTATCCAGGCCATGTTGAGGATGACCAGGATGAAACCCGGGAGACCGAGGAGCCACTGCCAGCTCAGTCCGGGGTGACAGGTCAGGCCCGGCCGGCAGATGCCGTCCTGATCACTGGTCGCGTACGGCTGGCTCAGGTTGACGAAGAAGATCCCCACCACGACCACGTACACGATCGCGTTGTGCGCGAACATCAGGAACTGCCGCCACACCGTACGCAGCGTGTAGATAGAGATCGGCGCGGGTAGGTGCTTGATCAGCCCCTCGTTCGCGATGAACGTCTCCATGCCCTCGGTCAGGCAGTTCTGGATGAACGTCCAGGTGATCAGCCCGGTGAGCACGTAGGGCAGGAACGTCTGGAAGTTCTGCCCGAACAGCACGCCGTAGAGCAGACCGAGGCCGAGCGCGATGACCGCCTGGCTGATGGTGATCCAGAACGGCCCGAGCACCGAGCGGCGATATCGCTGCTTGATGTCCTGCCAGCCGAGATGGCTCCACAGCTCGCGTGCGGCGAACCCGTCACGCAGGTCCGCGAACGCGCGGGTGAGACTACGCGGGGACGATTCGGCGAACGCGGCGGCCCGCTTCTCCTCGACGGTGGCTTGCACGATCGCCGAGGGTACCGGCGTGCATTTCCGGGGTGCGTGTCTGGGGCGGTATGCATTTTCTCGCTCACTCGCACGCAACCTTGGCCAGGCGTGTGATCGGTGTGAGGACCTGCCCCGGGTCAGCGTGTGTGGTGGTGGCGGGCATCCGTTGTCTGAGTAGCATGTCGGCGTGGCGACCACCCCACTATTGCGTGAACTTCTCGATGCCTACGCCGACCGGCCGAATCCGTCGACGGTCGCCGTCGTCGGTAACCAGCCGCTCGGCGCCGATCCGGCGCGCGCGGCCGCGGTGGACGCCTGTGAGCTGGTCATCCGGGTCAACGGGTTCAAGCTCGACGAGCCCGGCGAACCGAGCACCGGAACGCGGGTGCACGCCGTGGTGTTCAACCGGGCCCTGCGCGCGACCCCGTGGGTGTTCGCCGATTACCCGAGGCGGTGTTACCTGCTCGTGGAACCGGGCAGGCTGCACTGGGAACCGGAGACCCTGCCCGGCTGGTGGCCCGCCGACCTCGGCCAGGTGCACGTCTCCAATTACGAGGTGACCCTCCCGCTCTCCGATGCGCTCGGGCTCCCCTCGCGTACCGAGTCGACCTGGGCCACGACCGGCACCATGGCGGCCTGGATCGCCCGCACCACCTACCCTGAAGCCAAGCTGCTGCTCACCGGGTTCTCGTTCATCGACGATCCGGCGCAGACCAGCTGGGCGCACGCGTCCGGGGATTCCTGCATCGTCGGGCCCGAGCATCAGATCGCCGCTGAGGGCAGGCTGCTCGAGTCGTGGACGCGTACCTCGACAACCGAACTACTGCGGTAACACGCCAATGGAGGCGCCCATGAACGATCAGACCCTGCTGCGCAGAGCGCGCCGGATGCTCACCTCGCGCATCGAGCACGTCATCGACTGGCGCATCGACAACCGCATTCCGCCGCAGCGCCTCGCCGAATACGACCGGCTGCTCGCCGAGGCCGCGGAACGCCTCGCCGAGGACCGCAAACAGCTCGACGAACAGGCCGGGCTCCTCGACGAACTGCGTGGGCGGCTGGACGAGGCACACGGGCGGATCGATGAGCTCTGGGCCAAGGCCGACTGGAGCGCCAACGAGCTCGAGCGGATCATCCCGCACATCGCCGCCCAGGAGTCACAGCTGGACGCGCTGCACCAGAAGCTGACGGCCACCGCCAAACCCAAGGACGGCGAGATCGAGCAGGCCCGCTCGCTCATCGAGGAAGTGCGTCGCGAGCACGCCCAGATCCGCACCAGGCTGACCGGTCTGTCCCGCTACGAGGAGCGCCTTTCCCGCCTGGAGGGCTCCGACTGAGTCAGCGCAGGTAAGGGATCACCTTCGCGAGATCCGCCATCCCGCGCTCGATCACGGTGACATAAGTGATTCCGTATTCTTCCCGGTATTCGAGCAGTTTCTCGGCGATCTCCCGCGCGGTCCCCACGAGCAGGATCGGGGTCTCGGCGAGCAGCTCCGCGCTGACCACATTGCCGAACTGCACGGCGAGCTCGGCATAAGCGCTCGCGCTGTCCTCGGTGAGCATCACCTGCTGCACGAGCAGATTCCGTTCGATATCCCGTCCGTTCAGCGCCGCCTCCACGTGGCGCACCCGTTCGGCGAATCCCGCGGCATCGCGCGGCCGCAGCCCACCGTCCAGGTAGGCACCCGAGAAGGCCACGATATCCGCACGCTCGGCGGCCAGGCGCAGTACGCGGTTCCCGTCCCCGCCGATGAGCACCGGTGGACCGGGCCGCTGTACCGGATCCGGCTCGGCCTCATCGGCGTAGTAGCGCGCCAGCTCATCCAGGGTGCGCTCCAGGTGGTCGATGCGCAGCCCGGCCCGCTCGAACGGAATTCCGGCCTTGTCGAACTCCGCCTGCGCATACCCCGCGCCGAGCCCCAGTTCGAACCGTCCATCGGTGTACTGATCCGTTCCCACCACGTCCCGGGCGAGCAGGGTCGGGTTGTAGAACGCCGTGTTCAACGTCAACGTTGTCAGTCGCACCCGCTCGGTCGATTCCGCGGCGAGCACCACCGCCGGGAACGGGGCAGGCATTCCCAGATGGTCGGGCACCGCGAGCACATCGAAACCGAGGTCCTCGACCGCGCGGCAACGTCGTACCCATTCCGCGCGCGGGCCCGGCTTCAGCATGTTCACCCCGAACCGGAAATCACGAACCGCCATGGCGCTCAACTTACCGGGGAGCCACCGGTCAGCGCGGCCACCGCGAGCACCGACATCAGCGCCGCCGAGACGATGGCGATCACCAGCCGGCCACGCGCACCGGTGAGCACCCGGCCGAGCAACCGGCCCCCGCAGGCGAGCAGCAGCTGCCAGCTCGTGGAGGCCAGGAAAGCCCCGAGCACGAACGGCGCGCCACCGCCCTCGGCCCCGCGGCCGAGTACGAGCGCGAGGAAATACACCAGGGTCGCCGGGTTGATCGCGGTCAGCACGAGCAGGCCGAGGAACGCGCGCGCGGGGCTCGAGGCGGAAACCGTCAACGGGCCGCGGTACCGGCGTACCGCGCGCAGTACCGTGAGCGCGGCGAGCAGCGCCAGCGCCCCGGCGCTCAGATAGCCGAGCGGGACCGCGATCGGGCGAAGCGGCGCGGCCAGACCCACGCCGCCGAGCACCGCCAGCAAGGCATACGCCCCGTCCACCACGGCCACCCCGAGTGCAGCCGAGGCCGCCACCGCGAACCGCTCCCGCGCGGCCAGGCCGACCAGGTACGCCCCGACCGCGCCGACCGGGATCGCGATGCCGTAACCCGCGAGGATCCCGGTGAGCAGGGCGCCCATCAGCAGCCGCCCGGACGCCACCTCACCCGGCCCGCGCGCTGCTGTCGAACCGCGCGGGTACTCGCGGCGGCTCGGAACAGTGCGGTACTCGGAACGGACATACCGCGCACGGTGCCGCAGCCGACCGGGCGCGGGCAACCGAATTACGGGATCAACGCGACCAGTCGAGCGCTTCGAAACCGGCCCGCAGCCGGGCACCGCGCACGGGATCGTGGTTCGCGACCCAGGCGATGCGTCCGCTCAGGTGCGCCGCGAAATCGGCATGACCGGACCGATTCTGCGTGCTCGGGCCATACCGGGCGCAGTTGTGCAGAATGGCGCGCAATCTGTCCAGCTCCACGCGCGGAACCCGCACGTGTTCGTTCACGACGAGCCCGCCGAGCGACTGCCGCGCCGAACTGCCCTGCACGGCGGTCTTACGCGCGTTGAGCCGGAAACCCTCCTCGCCCACGATGCGCTCCACCATCCGCAGTAGCGCCGCCGCACCGGCACGCCGCCCGCCCGCGCAGGAGAAAGCGAGATCATCGGCATAGCGGGTGTAGTTCCATCCCCACGCTTCGGCGAGCCCCGCGCAGCGCGCATCCAGCCGGTGCGCCACCAGGTTGGCCAGCATCGGCGAAGTGGGTGCGCCTTGGGGCAAATGCGCCTGGGCGAGCCTGCGGCCGAGCCGCCAATGCGCGTCGAGCAGGCCGGGATCCGCCGGGCGCGGAACCTTCCGCCACACGGATGCGGGCAGCACGGTCGTGGTCAGCCCGGCAAGCGCGTGCGCGACCGGTTCCGGGTACCCCGCGGTGCGGAACAAGCCGTAGACCCGGCCCACGGTCACCGAGGCGAAGAACCCTTCGAGGTCGCAGCGCAGCACGAGCGCCTTTCCGGCGTGCGGCCCGGCGAACGTGGCCACCGAACGCCCCGCGCGGAAACCGTGCGCGGCCGCATGCGGTGGGATCGCGCCGAGCAGGTCCGCGAGCAGTCGCCGCTGCAGCGCCTTGAGCTGGTATTTGGGCGCCTCCAGCACGCGGATCGCACCGCTGGGCGCGCGCCGCGTCGTCACCCGGTAATGCCGCAACCGCGGATCAGCCGCCGTACGCGCCAGCCGTTTCGGATCGGAGAACCAGGCGAGTTCGGCCGTGGTGAGCCCGAGCAGCCCGGCGAGGTCTTCGAGCGAGTGGAGCACGGGAAGATGCCACGGATTGCGCAGCATCCTCGTCGGCGAAACGGGCCACCGGCAGGGTACGGCGTGCTCGGCATCCCTGCCCTGCGCCGCCTCCTGCATGGCGATCACCGCGGCCAGCTCTCGCGGACGATCGTGGGGCGCGCACGCATAGAGCCCGAGGACTTCTCGGACAAGGGCGGGCAACCAGACAGCATCCCGCCCGAGCACCCGCGCGCCGCTGCCCCAGAGGCCGGATTCGGTCCACTCGCCGGAGAGGAAAGCACCCGCGAACGCCGAAGCCAGCTCGGACCGCATCACACACCTCCCGACCGGAGTGCGGCAGCGCGACTCGACCAACCACGTCGTGCGCGCGAATGTCTGCGGCGTTCCGCGGTGGCTCGCGCGCGGTGCGCTGCCGGACCCTGCCGGTGATCCCAGGGGGAACCCCTGAGTGGTCGAGCGAGGTCACGCCCCTGCCGACCGTTCTCGAGATCGCGCTACCGCACGCCGGACAGACTAAGAGTTCGTTGCACAATGACGCCACCTGCTGCGCGGCGCCGACTCACGACGGAGGTCATCACGCAACGAACCCTGAGACCCTCGTGAGTGGTTGTGTCGGTCAGCACCGACACAACCACTCACGAGGGTTATTTACCCAGTTCAGGCCCGGTCAGTCGAGGCGGTGGCGCAGCGCGGAGAGCTCGTCGCGCAGTGAGCTCGGCACCTTGTCACCGATCTTGTCGAACCATTCCTCGATCAGCGGCAGCTCGGATTTCCACTCCCCGGCGTCGACCGAGAGCGCGGCCTGGATGTCCTCGAGCGGCTCGGAAAGGCCCTCGGTGTCCAGGTCCTCGGCGTTGGGCACGAGGCCGACCGGGGTCTCGCGCGCGTTCGTGGTGCCTTCGAGGCGGCCGACGATCCACTTGAGCACGCGGGAGTTCTCGCCGAATCCGGGCCACAGGAACCGGCCGTCGTCGCCGCGGCGGAACCAGTTCACGTAGAAGATCTTCGGCAGTTTGCCCGCATCGGCGTTCTTGCCGGTGTCGATCCAGTGCTGCACGTAGTCGCCGACGTGGTAGCCGATGAACGGCAGCATGGCCATCGGGTCGCGGCGGACCTCGCCGACCTTGCCCGCGGCGGCCGCGGTCTTCTCGCTGGACATCGTGGTACCGAGGAACACGCCGTGCGACCAGTCACGGGCCTCGTTGACCAGCGGGATGGTGGTCTTGCGGCGGCCACCGAACAGGATCGCCGAGATCGGCACGCCCTGGGGGTCGTCCCATTCCGGGGCGAGGCTGGGCACCTGCGCGATCGGGGTGCAGAATCGGGAGTTCGGGTGCGCGGCGGGCTCGGAGGACTCCGGGGTCCAGTCGCGGCCCTTCCAGTCGGTGAGGTGTGCGGGCGTTTCCTTGGTCATGCCCTCCCACCACACGTCGCCGTCATCGGTGTGCGCGACGTTGGTGAACACGGTGTTGCCCCTGGCGATGGTGTCCATGGCGACCGGGTTGGTCTTCTCCCCGGTGCCCGGGGCGACGCCGAACAGACCGAACTCCGGGTTGACCGCGTAGAGCCGCCCGTCCTCGCCGAAGCGCATCCAGGCGATGTCGTCCCCGATGGTCTCGGCGCGCCAGCCGGGAATGGTGGGCTGGAGCATCGCGAGGTTGGTCTTGCCGCACGCACTCGGGAACGCTGCCGCGATGTAGTACGACTTGTTCTCCGGGGAGGTCAGCTTGAGGATCAGCATATGCTCGGCGAGCCAGCCCTCATCGCGGGCGAGCACCGAGCCGATGCGCAACGAGTAGCACTTCTTGCCGAGCAGCGAGTTGCCGCCGTAGCCGGAACCGTAGCTCCAGATGGTGCGGCTCTCCGGGAAGTGGGTGATGTATTTGACCGGGTTGCACGGCCAGGACACGTCCTGCTGTCCCGGCTCGAGCGGGGCACCGACCGAGTGCAGGGCGGGCACGAACTCGCGCTCGGTTCCGTCCCCGGTGACGAACTTGTCCAGCGCCTTCTTGCCCATCCTGGTCATCACCCGCATCGAGGCGACGACGTAGGCGAAATCGGTGATCTCCGCGCCGAGTTTGGGATCGTCCGCGCCGAGCGGGCCCATGCAGAACGGGACGACGTACATGGTGCGCCCGCGCATACAGCCGCGGTAGAGCTCGGTCATCGTCGCGGTCATCTCGGCGGGGTCGGTCCAGTTGTTCGTCGGACCGGCGTCCTCCTCGCGCTGCGAGCAGATGAAGGTGCGCTCCTCGACCCGGGCCACGTCCTCCGGGTCCGAAGCGGCCAGGTAGGAGTTCGGCCGCTTCTCGAGGGGGATGAAGGTGCCCGCCTCGACGAGTTCGGCGTTGATCCGCTCGGCCTCCTCGTCGGACCCGTCGCACCACACGACCCGGTCGGGGGTCGTCAGCGCCGCGATCTCGCGCACCCAGGCAAGCAGTCCACTGTGAGTCGTTGGAGCGTCCTCCAATCCTGGCACGGTAGTCGGGTTCGCTTGCGTAGCGCTCGACGTAGGCGTCATCTCTTCTCCATGAGTTGTGTTGCCAGTCCGTGACCAGCCCGTGCCCGCGCACGCCGCCGTCCGCGGGCATGGACTGCGTCGTCCGTCTTGCTCGGTGGTGCGCCCTTGCACCCATCCCCCGATCCGGACCGGACCGGGAAACGTCGAAGCCGCGCCCATTTGTGATGAGCGCGTCAGCGAAAAAGGGATGCGTTCGAGGCTAGCGGTCGAACCCACGAGTAACCGAGCCCGGATCTGTCGGTTCACTCACAAAACCGTTAAGGGAATCGATTCAGATCAGCGATGAACAACAGGCGAACAAAACGCCCCCGCCCGGATTGCCCGGAACGAGGGCGTGAATGTCGGTGAAACACCGCGCGGCGATCGGATTGACCGGCCGCGGGACAGGACGATCCTAATTACGGCTGATCCATTGGCCGGTGGTGGCATCGATCCGGGCAACCCCTTCGGCGTGCGCGCCCTGACCGTTGCCCCACACCGAATCCGAGGCCGGATCCACGGCCGGTTTCGCCGACTGGTCGGTGGAATCCTGGTGGTACTGCCCCTGCCCGTCGAGGTGGCCGTGTTCCTCGACGGTCCACTGCCCGTCCCCGGTGTGCGTGGAGACGGTGACCTGTCCGTCCGCGCCGATCTGGGTGAGCACATCGGCGTTTCCGTCACCGTTGGAATCGGTGGCCAGCACCTGGCCGCCCTGACCGTCGTCGGTGACCGCCGTGTCCGGGGTGCCGTCGTGGTCGCTGTCGATGGTGGCCTTGCCCGCGTCCACATCCCCGTGCGGGCCGTCGATGTGGATGGAACCGCCGGTGTTCGCCTCGGCCTGCGCGTCGGGTCCGCTCGGCGCCCCCTGCTCACCGGTGGAGATCCAGGAGTGGTTCGCGTTGTCGAAGTGCGCGGTCGCCGTGACCCCTCCGGACTGGTCGAGCTCGGCGTAGGTGTCCGCCACCCCGTCGCCGTCGGTGTCCGCGTACACCGTCTGGCCGGTATCGGTCTGCACGAGATAGGCGTCGGCGACCCCGTCCCGGTCGAGGTCGACGTTCGCCTCAGCGGCGTACTCGTGGCCGTCGACGTCGACCTTGAGCTCGCCCTCGTGCTGATCGCTGCCGTCGTCGATGTACATCGTCGTTCCCCTTATCGTGGGTGGCCGTGTCCGATCTCTAGGACCAACGTTATTCCGGTTCGGTTCCCGGAACAATCGGAGGAGTTCAACGATCCCGCAGGTCGCGAATCCGCGCGAGCAGGTTCCCCAGCTGTCCCTCGCCCGTGCTCAGTTCCTGTAACTGTCTGGTAATCCGCTGTAACTGGGTGTTGCGTTCGGCCGTCTCCAGTTTGAGCGTCTTGTCCACGCTCTTGATCTCCGCCTCGATGGCCTCGATGCGCTGCCCGAGTGCCTCGTCGAGCGCGAGCGAGAGCTGGGACTCCGCGGAGATGATCTGCTCGGAGACCAGCTGATCGAGTGTGCTGCGGGCCTCCGCGATGGCCTCGGTGAGCCAGGTCTTCATGTGCGTCTTCTCCGCCTGGTGCTTGCGGGTGCGCGCCATCCACACCCCGGCGCCGAGCCCGACCACGATCGTGACCGGCAGCAGGAACGGATTGAGCGCGGCCGCGCCGAGTCCGAGCACCCCGGGCGCGAAGGATGTGGCCATCCGCGCGACGCCGAACCCGGAGTAGACGCCCATGGACACCATGAGCTTGTCCTCCGCGGTTCCCGCGCGCTTCTCCGGCGGGCGCAGTTCGAGGAACGGGCGCTGCTGCTTGGCGAACTCGGCGCGCAGCACCTGCAGCTCGCCGTCGGAGAACACCTCGGCGAGCGTGGTCTCGGTGGCCCTGGTCAGCCGCTCCGCAAGCGATTGGCTGATCCGCCCGGACACCAGTTGCATGGCCGAGTCGACCTCGGCGGGCAGCTGGGCGAGCCGTTCCCGGTTCGCCGAGTCGATGGCACCACGGAACCACGTGGTCAGCTCGCGCATCTGCCGCCCGACATCGTGGGTCCCCTCGATCCGCGCGCGCTGGATCTCCGCGCGCAGTTTGACCTGGTACCCGCGGGTTGAGGAACGGCGCTGCGTGGTGAGTTCATCGCGGCGTTCGCGCAGCGTGGCGATCTCGTCCTCGCCGGTGGAAAGGGCGCGGTGCCGGGATTCGAGCTCGGCGCGCAAACCATTGAACGCCGTGGTCAGCGCGCGCAGGGTGTTCGCCTCGGCGAGCATGGCCGCCCGGCCCGCGACCTGTTCCTGCAGCCGCTGCTGCAGATCCGGGATCCCGGACCGTTCCCGCAGCACCCGCGCCGCCTGTTCGTTCGGGGCAGTCGCGGCCATGTCGAACATCCGCGCGGACACCGGATACATCGGCACGTTCGCGAACCGGGGCGCGTGCTCGGCGAGCAGTTCTTTATTGGCCTCGGCGACCTGGCGGTACCCGCGGTGCGAATCGGTCTTGGTCAGTGCGAACAGCACCGTCTCCACACTGTCCGCCACCTTGCGCAGGAAACCGAGTTCCCCACTGGTGAGCGGTCCGGAGGCGTCCACGACGAACAACAGCGCGGTCGCCGAGGCCGCGGCCTCGGTGGCCAGCTCGCCGTGCAGGGAATCGAGCCCGCCGACGCCCGGGGTGTCCACCAGCTGCAGCCGTTCGAGCAGCGGAATCGGCGCGTCCACCTCGACATAGCGCGGTGGCAGTTCCCCGTCCGGCAGCTCGTGCGCGGCGGATGCCCAGTTCAGCAGCTGCTCGGGCGGAAAGGCCACCGGTTCGCGCTGCGGATAGCAGGCCCTGGTGGCCATCGCCTCGCCGTAGCCGAACACCAGATAGGTCGCGGTGGCCACCTCGGCGTCCACCGGAGACAGGCCGGGGCTCGCCAGCAGGGCGTTCACCAGGGAACTCTTGCCCCTGTTCGTCTCACCGACCACGACGACCGACGGCGTACTCCGGCGCGCCTCGTGTACGCCACGTACCCAGGTGGCGGCCTCGGGATCGCAGTCGGCGAGGAAATTCACCAACTGCTCACGGGTCGTGCGTACCTGTTCGGGGAAGGAATTCACGCGTCTCATCCCACCACTTCGCCGACCGCGCGCGGTAGCCCTGGTCAGGAGCTCTGCTGGTACACGGTCACGATCGGCACACGCAGCAGCTCACCGCGGTCGGAGAACCCGGTGAGCTCGGTTTCGGCGATGACCCCGTCCAGGGCCGGATCACTGGTCGCGACCACCCCGCCCGCCTCGTGCACCGCGGGATCGAACCGTTGCCCGTCCGGGCGCAGTGCCTCGACACCGATCTCGGCGAGCCCCGATTCGATGCGCTCGGTCACCCCTGGGCTGCGCGCGCGATCGAGCGCGTACATGCACAACCGGACGAGCGCGGACCGTTCGGTCGCGAGGTCGTGCGCACTCGGTTCGTCCAGCCCGGCGCCGAGTTCCTGTTGGCCTGCCATGACCGTGTCTGACGCATCGCGAGGGGTTTCGGTTCCATCCCGGTTCACCGGCTCACCCCGGCCCGTGTGCGCAGCTCCTGCCAGATCAGAAAGTACGCGCGGTGCACGACGTGCGCGATGCGGGACTGCGCCGGTGTCGCGCCGAACGTGGAGAAGGACCGCCACCAGCCCGCCCGCTCGAGCGCGTGCGCGGTCAGCTGTTCGAGCCCGGCGCCCGGCATCCCGAGTTGCGTCTCGATGTCGACATTGCCGCCCACCCGCAGGATTTCCTCGGCGAGGTCGTCGGGCATGGCGACCGCGGAGGACACGACGAGGGTGAGTGCTTCGAGCAGCCGCAGCTGGTGCGCCTCGGGCTTGGCGAGCAGCACCTCGATCGCGTCGTGCACCCGCTGGCGTTCCCCGTGATCACCGCTTGCCTGGGCGATCGCGGTGACCGAGGCGAGCGCGGCCGCAGCCTTGATGCCATCGGCCCTGGTGGCGAACACCTTGCCCAGCTTGTCCCGGACCTCGGGCAGCCCGGATGCGGCGAGCAGGGTCCTGCGCAGTTCCCCAGCCGAGATGCCCGGCCGCGCGCGGATCGCGTCCACCGCCTTGCGGATCCCGTAGAGCTCCAGTTTCTCCAGCAGGCGCGCCCGCACCCCGGCGGGAACCTCGCATTCCCAGCTGGTGAAGATGTCGCCCGCGATGAGCATGGTTTCCAGATCGGCGTCGTCGAGCTCGGCGAGCCGGTGCAGCGCGTCGGCATCACCGGAGGTGAAGGTGCCGGTCTCCGCGGACTCCGCGATCAGCCCGGCGACCGGGAGCACATCGGCGACCCGCGGCTTGAGCACATCCGCCTGCGAACCCGCCAGCTTGCGGGCAGCTTCCCAGACATCCCCGTCCGCGCCCTCCACCGATTCGGGCGGGATCGTGTCGGCCTTGTTCAGCACCGCGATCGCGTTCACCGGTCCCGCGTCCCGGCTCGCCGTCGCCGCGGTGAACGCCGCGATGGCGTGCTGGTCATCGGCGCGCACGCCCTGGGTGACCACGTAGAGCACGGCCTCGGCGCCGGCGACCGCCGATGCGGAGGCCCGGTCGAGCTCATCGGATTCCCCGGACTCCCCGGCCTCGGTGCCCAGGATCGCCTCGGTCCGCTGCACCGAGGCGGCGTCCAGCGAACCGAGTCCCGGGGTGTCGATCACCGTGAGATTCGCGAGCACCGCATTGGTCAGATACGCCTCGAGGTGCGAGATCGTCGAGAAGTCACCGAGTTCCGCGGGGATCATCCCGTCCGCGTCGAACGGGATGATCCGGCGGTTGCCATCGGTGTACACCAGCTCGACCCGGTCCACCGTGCCGTAGGAGAACCGGGTGACCAACCGCGTGCACTCGCCGATATCGGTCGGTGCCACCCGGCGCCCGATCAGCGCGTTGACCAGGGTGGACTTGCCCGATTTGATCCGCCCGGCCACCGCGACCTGCAGCGGGGAGCGCAACCGGCGCACGACCTCGCGCAGCCCTGCGGCGGTACGCGGGCCGACCTGGGGCTCCAGGCTCGCGCACAACTGGGCGACTGCGCCGGAGAGCGGACCGGAGAACTGCTGCTGACCTGCCACGGTTGGCAAATCTACCTCCTGGGCAGGGTGCCGATCTGCTACCGAAGGCTGACGTGTACGCAGCGGGCGGACCCATAGGCTGGTGTGGTGCGAAGGCTGAGTCTGTGGATCAGGGCGCATCCCATCATCGGGGATGCGTCCATCGCGGTGTTCGTACTTCTTTTCGACTATGTCTTCATGGGGGACACCGGGCGGCCTGGCATCGCGCCGATCTCCTGGGTCGGGGTCGGTGCGCTGCTCGTCGCTCCGCTGCTGGTGCGCAGGCGCTTTCCGATCGGCGCCGCGATCGTCATCGCCTTCGGCGGGGTCATACAGCTGCTCACCCACCAGGTCGGAACGGGCATCGTGCAGCTGCGGCCCGCCGACCTGGCCCTCGGGTTCGCCCTTTACACCCTTGTCGCCTATGTCGGCCGCAAACCGGGCCTGATCTACGGATCCGTGCTCGTGCTCGGCACGATCATCTGGGCACTGCGGTCCGTCCGCGATGCGCACATCACCGTCGTCGGTACCTTTGCGTTCGGCGGGCTGATGATCTTCACCATCTTTTTCATCGCAGGCGAGTACTACGGTGCCCGGCGCGCCTACTCCGCCGAGGTGGAACGCAGGCTCGCACTGCTGGAGACCGAACGCGACCAGCAGGCCCGGATCGCCGTCGCGGACGAGCGCGCCCGCATCGCCCGCGAACTGCACGACGTCGTCGCGCACGCGGTCAGCGTGATCATCGTGCAGGCCGACGGCGCCTCCTACGCCATCCGCAACAACCCCGAACTCGCCGAGTCCGCCGTGGAAACCATCTCCACGACCGGCCGCACCGCGCTCGCCGAGCTGCGCAGGCTGCTCGGCGTGCTGCGGGAGGACGACACCGAGGCCGAGCTCGCCCCGCAGCCCGATGCCACCGGGCTCTCCCGCCTCGCCGACCAGATCGGCCTTCCCGTGCGGTTGCAACTCAGCGGCGATATCGACGGACTGCCCGCGGGCATCGGGCTCAATCTCTACCGGATCATCCAGGAAGCGCTCACCAACACCCTCAAACACGCGGGCGCCAGCGCGACCGCGCTCGTCACCGTGTGCCGCGGCGAAGACGACGTGGAGGTCAGCATCGAGGACAACGGATCCGGAGCGCCCACCGCCGCATTCCGCGAGGTCTCCGGCGGGAACGGCCTCATCGGCATGCGCGAGCGCGCCACCATGCACGGCGGTGAACTCGAGGCGGGCCCGCGGGAAAGTGGCGGCTGGCAGGTGCACGCGAGCATTCCCTTACAGCCCAGCTGATTTGCGGTTTGCCCCGAACGCGGGCTGTTGCCCGTGCGCAGGATTGTGCTTGCCTGGCAGAGCAGTTCGCTGGGGTAAGGGGTGCGCGATGGGGCGGAAACCGGATCGTTGGCGGACGATCAACGGCAAAAGAATCCCGATATACAACAGCAAAGGGAAAGCCGCGACCGCGGCTGTCGTCACCGGGGTGGTCGCCGCCCTCGGCTATGGCGGCGGTTCCGGACTGCTCAGCGGTGGCGCACTCGAAGGCGCGGCCGCCGATGCCCTGCCCGGAAACCTCAGCGGCGAGGTCGCCGATTCGCTGCCCGGCAGGAATCTTTCGGTGCGCAAAACCGAGGGAACCAGATCCGCGCGGCGCGGGCGCACCAAGGAAACCTTCGGCCGATTCCGGTTGAAAGAGCTCGAGCGCAGGGTCGAACACGATCTGGACTGCGCCGTCAATTCCACCGAACGGGTCCGGAAGTTCTTCCTGCGCAAGGGATGCACCTCACTGCACAGGGCATTGTTCGCGGTCGGGGACGGACAGGGCAACGCCGCGATGATCTCCGTGGTGTGGGTGGGCTTCCGGAAACGCAGTGACGCGAACGCTTTCGAACGCATCGAATCCGTACAGGGCAGCGGAGACGTGAAACCACTCGGCGCGGCCGTGCTCGGACTGGGCGAACTGGGGTTTTCCGGGCACCACTACCACTCCCGGCCGCACGGCCGCAGCAGAACCGTGGTGGAAACCGAGACCGCGACCGGGCAGGTCCCCGCCGCGAAACTGGACGCGCTCGCCGAGGTCTGCTCCTGGCTCCCGAGGCTCTGAAGGCCGATCACTCCGGCACGATCGAGATCGTGCGCATCAGCCCGGCTTCAGTGCATCCGGCCCCGATCGAGCTCGATGTGCGCACCGTCCCAGCGGCGGCGCAGCCACCGGTCGTGGGTGGCCACCACGACCGCGCCCGGTGCGGCGCGCAACGCGTCCTCGAGCTCGCTGGCCAAGGTGAGGGAGATGTGGTTGGTCGGCTCATCGAGCAACAGCACGTGCGGATTGGCGGCGACGAGCAGGGCGAGGGCGAGCCGTCGCCGCTGCCCCTCGGAGAGTTGACCGACCGGTTTACCTAATGCAGGACCGGGCAGCAGCCCGAGTTCGCCGAGGTTGGGGCCTTCGGGAACGGCATCGGCGTAGAGCCGGGCGGCGGGCTTGTCACGTTCGGCGAACCACACGTCCTGGCGGAGTAGCCCGATCCGGGTTCCCTTGCGGCGCAACAGTTCGCCGCTTTCCGGGGAAATGTCCCCGGCGAGCACCCCGAGCAGGGTGGATTTCCCGGCCCCGTTCGCCCCGGTGACCAGCAGCGCATCGGCCCCGTTCACATCGAGCCGGTCCACGGCGAGCCGCTGCCCGACCCGGACCTGGTGCAGGGAAAGGACCGGGCCGCTCCCGTTCCCCGCGCTCCACGCGCCGCTGAACCGCAGCGGTGGGGGTGGTTTGCGTACCTGTTCCTGCTCCAGCTCCTCGAGCCGGCGTTTGGCATCACGTACCCGCCGTGCCGCGGTCTGCTGCACGCGCGCGCCCTTGAAGGCGTAGATGAACTTGTCGTTGTCCCGCGCCTTGCGGTTGTGCGCGATATCGCTCGTGTTCACCCGCACCGCACTGCGCAGGGCCTTGAGCTCCTCCTGCTCGCCTGCGTACTGGCGCTCCCAGCGTTCGCGTTCGGCCCGTTTCGCCCCGAGGTACGCGGTGAACGCGCCGGTGTAGCGGGCGGGACCGGACACGTTCGGGTCCAGATCGAGAATGTCGGTGCACACCTCGTCCAGGAACACCCGGTCATGGCTGGCGACGAGCACCCCGGAGGAGAGGCCGCGCAGGTGCTCCTCGAGGAACGCGATCGCCGCGTCGTCGAGGTGATTGGTCGGCTCGTCGAGCAGCAGCATGCCCGGGCGGCGCACCAGCAGCATGGCCAGCGCGAGCCGGGTGCGCTCCCCGCCGGACAGGGTGCCGATCAGGCGCTCCCCGGTGACTCCGGACTCGCCGATCAAGAATCCGAGACCGAGCCCGTCGAGCACCAGCTCAGCCCTGCGGTCGGCATCCCAGGCCTCGTGCGCGGTGCACCAGTCGAGCACCTCGCCGTACTCGGTCATGGCGGCCTCGGAATCCGCGATGCGTTCCGCGAGTTCGTCCAGCCTGCGCAGCGCGATTCGCACCTCCGCGAGAGCGTCATCGAGCACCGCGGCCACGCTCGCGCTGCCCGGGAACTCCGGCTCCTGGGTGAGGAAACCGAGATCGGACGGTGCCTCCACGGTGCCCCCGTCGCGGGCTTCCCGCCCGGCGAGCACGCGCAGCAGGGTCGACTTGCCGACGCCGTTGTCGCCGACGAGACCGGTGCACTGGCCAGGAGAAAGGGTGAGCGAGACCCCGGAGAGCACGGTACGCGCGCCGTAGGACTTGACGAGTTCGCGGGCTTGAAGCACAGACATGACATCGCATTCGCTTGCTGGATGCCCGCCGGGTGCCTGATCGAGAGGCTGGCCTCGGACGCGGGCCGGATGCGATGTCAGAGCTTCATAACGAGCGCGAGTCTATCAGAGCGCGTCTGAGAGCTCTCGTCCGTCGCGAGCGGGAGTCAGATCGCGAGTGCCCTACGGGGGCACCCGCGCCCGAGATCGGCAAGGCGGAGGAAGGAGCCGTAGCGGGGTTCTATGGCGACTGACGACAACGCGGCGAGGCGTCGTCCGGCCCGCGTAGCAGGACACGGAGCTCTCAGATGCTCTCAGTCCATGGTGAAGGGGTCATAGCGAATGTGATCCAGCGGGGTTCCCGCGACGAGCATCCGGGAGACCGTCGCGCGCAGCATGGGCGGCGAGCCGGCGACGACGACATCCCGGTCGGCCCAGGAACCGGCCTTGGTCACCGCCTCGGCGATGGTTCCGCTCTGCACCCCGTGGACACCATCGGCGCCCTCCTCGGCGACCGCGGTCACCTCGAACCACGGCGAGACATCGGCGAGCCTGCGCAGGTTGTCCAGCTCGTACAGGTCATCGACCGTGCGCGCACCGTAATAGAGGTGCACGTCGGGATTCTCGCCATACTGCGCCATCGATTCCAGGATCGCGCGCATCGGGGCGATCCCCGTTCCACCGGCGATGAGCAGCGCATCGCGCCCGCTCTCCCGGTCCACGCGGAGCCTGCCCAGCGGCGAGGCCATCCGCCAGATCTCGCCCGGCCTGGTGTGCGCGACCACGCTCCCGGAGACCCAGCCCCGCTCGACGGCCTTGACGTGGAACTCCAGCACCCCGTCCTCGGCGGGCGCGTTCGCCGGGCTGAGGTACCGCCACAACCGCGGACGCTGCGGTACCTCGACGCTCATGTACTGCCCGGGCTCATACCGCATCGGGTAGTCCGTGCGCACCCGCACGATGGACAGGTCACGGTTGATCCTGCGGTTCTCGACGACCTCGCCGTTCCACCATGCGGGCCCCTCGTCCGCGGCGGCCGCCTCCTGCATCACCCGCGCGATCGTGGTGTACGCCTCGGCCCAGGCCCGCTCGACCTGCTCCGACCAGGCCGCACCGGCATGCTGTTTGACCGCCGCGATCAGCGCGATCCCCAGCGCCTCGTAATGCTTGGTGAGCACCCCGAACTTACGGTGATCCCTGGCGAGCTGCTCGAGGAACGGATTGAGCTCGGCGGGGTTGTCCACCTGCTGGACGATGTGCACGAGCGCGCGGAACAACCGGTCCCGCTGCTGCTCCATGTTCGCCGGGAACAGGTCCCTTGTCGGCGGATCGAGCGAGAACAGCATCCCGTAGAAGAACCGGATCATGCTCGCACCCTCGGGCTCCGCTGCCTTGAACGAGTCCTTGATCATGCGGACGAGCGGCGAGGAGCGCCCGTCGATGGACGCTTGTGGTCCGCTGTTGGGTACGGCATCCGCTGTCATGGAAGCGTTCGTTTCTCCAGTCCTCCGGGCCGAGTGCATCGGCACCCTAAGCCGTACGGCAAGTTCTCCGCTCAATATGGTAAAGGTTCTGGTTCATCTCTTGACGGACAGCCACTACGGCCCGGTCGCGTTGCGATCATCGGGTGAATTCAGGGCGAGCGCTATAGTCCATCCGGGGTACACGTGCCAGAGTCTTCCCGATGAGTGGCCCCGAAACCACCCCTACCGGTGTCGCCGAAACCGAACTTCTCGCTCTCGAATTCTCGGAGGACACCTCCCTCGACACCCCGCCCACCACGCTGCCGCAGGCCGAACAGCAGCTACCCGGATCCGCGGGCGAACATCTGCTGCAGGAGGCCTACGGAGACACCAAGCGCGCCCGCCGCTTCTACCGGGACCAGGTGCTCGAACACCTCAACGAGGTGATGATCGAGTTCGTCGAGCGGATGGAGATGGCCTTCGTGGCCACCTCGGACGCCAAGGGCGAGGCCGACTGCTCACTGCGCGCGGGCCCGGCCGGGTTCATCCGGGTACTGGACCGGCAGCACATCGCCTATCCCGAATACCGGGGCAACGGGGTGCACGCCAGCCTCGGCAACATCAGCGAGAACCCGCACATCGGGGTCATGCTCGTGGACTTCGTGCGCGATCTGATCGGGCTGCACGTCAACGGCAAGGCCCGCATCGTCGAGCACGAGGACATGCTGCTCGAACAGCCGCAGCTGGATGGCGAGCACGAGCCGGGGCGGCGGCCGCAACGCTGGGTGGTCGTCGACATCCACGAGGCCTACATCCACTGCCGCAAGCACATCCCGCGGATGCAGCCGGTGGACCGGAACCGGTCCTGGGGCACCGACGATTCCCGGCGCAAGGGCGGCGACTACTTCGGTGCACGTGCCGAACAGACCCAACAGGCCAAGCAGGCCGACCAGGTCGAGCACGCCGAGCGGCCCGACACCTCTCGGTGACGACCGGCCCGATCGTGTTCACCGGACCGGTCGAACGGCCACCCGACCCGGCGACCATGTCCCCTTTTTCCGGCAATCCTGCTTGTGGATAACCTGGGTACAACCTCATCGTCCCCGCCCTGACCTGGGAATTCATCCTGTGGACAACCTGTGGAGAAAACTACCGCTATACTTGAGTGGAACAGACTCAAGTTTCCTGACGTTGTGCAGGGTGAGCGAACGTTGGAAGCTACCGGAAGACCCCGAGAAGGACGAGGCATGGACGCGTTCAACCCCACGACCAAAACCCAGCAGGCGATCTCCTCTGCCGTGCAGGCCGCGACGGTCGCCGGCAACCCGGACACCACCCCGGCTCATCTGCTCGGTGCCCTGCTCGCACAGGCCGACGGCACCACGAGCCCGCTGCTGTCCGCGCTCGACGTCGACCCCGCGACGGTGCGCGCCGAGCTCGACCCGATCGTGAACAGGCTGCCCAGCGCACACGGTTCGACGGTCTCGGCCCCGCAGTTCTCCCGGGACGCGGTCACCGCGCTGACCGGGGCGCAGCGGCTCGCCACCGAGATGGGCGACGAGTATGTGTCGACCGAGCACCTGCTCGTCGGGCTCGCTTCGGGCTCCGACGCGGTGGCCGAACTGCTGCGTGGCCATGGGGCGACCCCGGACGCGCTGCGCGAGGCGTTCACCAAGGTGCGCGGATCGAGCCGGATCACCTCCCCCGATCCGGAGGGCACCTTCCAGGCACTGGAGAAGTACGGCGTCGATCTGACCGAACGCGCCCGCTCCGGGGAACTCGATCCGGTGATCGGGCGGGACTCGGAGATCCGCCGCGTGGTGCAGGTGCTGTCCAGGCGCACCAAGAACAACCCGGTGCTCATCGGTGAACCGGGTGTCGGCAAGACCGCGATCGTGGAAGGGCTGGCGCAGCGGGTGGTCGCCGGGGACGTTCCGGAGTCCCTGCGCGGCAAGAAGGTCATCTCGCTCGACCTCGGCGCCATGGTGGCCGGTGCGAAATACCGCGGTGAGTTCGAGGAACGGCTCAAGGCGGTGCTCAAGGAGATCACCGACTCCGCGGGTGAGGTGATCACCTTCATCGACGAGCTGCACACGATCGTCGGCGCGGGCGCGACCGGTGAGGGCGCGATGGACGCGGGCAACATGATCAAGCCGATGCTCGCGCGCGGGGAGCTGCGCATGGTCGGCGCGACGACCCTGGACGAGTACCGCGAGCGCATCGAGAAGGACGCCGCGCTCGAGCGCCGGTTCCAGCAGGTGTTCGTCGGCGAACCGTCCCGCGAGGACACCATCGGCATTCTGCGCGGGCTCAAGGAACGCTACGAGGTGCACCACGGGGTGCGGATCACCGACGGCGCGCTGGTCGCCGCGGCCACCCTCTCGGACCGGTACATCACCGCGCGCTTCCTCCCGGACAAGGCGATCGACCTGGTCGACGAGGCCGCCTCCCGGCTGCGGATGGAGATCGACTCGCGGCCGGTGGAGATCGACGAGGTGGAGCGATCCGTGCGGCGGCTGGAGATCGAGGAGATGGCGCTGTCCAAGGAGGACGACGCGGCCTCGAAGCAGCGGCTCGCCGCGCTGCGTGCCGAGCTCGCCGAGAAGCGCGAGGAGCTGTCCGCGCTCACCGCGCGCTGGCAGAACGAGAAGGGCTCGATCGAGAAGACCCGTGAGCTCAAGGAGCAGCTGGAGACCCTGCGTGGCGAGGCCGACCGCGCCGAACGCGATGCCGATCTCGGCCGCGCCGCCGAACTGCGCTACGGCAAGATCCCCGCGCTGGAGAAGGAGCTGGAGCAGGCCACCGAGGCCGAGGTGGACAGCGCCGCGATGCTCAAGGAGGAGGTCGGCCCGGACGACGTCGCCGATGTGGTGAGCGCCTGGACCGGCATCCCCGCCGGCCGGCTGCTCGAGGGCGAGACCGCGAAGCTGCTGCGCATGGAGGACGAACTGCGCCAGCGGGTCATCGGCCAGGACGACGCGGTGCGCGTGGTCTCCGATGCGGTGCGCCGCAGCAGGGCCGGGGTCGCCGATCCGGACCGCCCGACCGGTTCGTTCCTGTTCCTCGGCCCGACCGGGGTCGGCAAGACGGAGCTGGCCAAGGCGCTCGCAGCCTTCCTGTTCGACGACGAGCGGGCGATGATCCGGATCGACATGTCCGAGTACTCGGAGAAGCACAGCGTCGCCCGGCTGGTCGGCGCCCCACCCGGATACGTCGGCTACGACCAGGGCGGCCAGCTCACCGAATCGGTGCGCAGGCGCCCCTACTCGGTGGTGCTGCTCGACGAGGTGGAGAAGGCGCACACCGATGTGTTCGACGTGCTGTTGCAGGTGCTCGACGACGGACGGCTCACCGATGGCCAGGGCCGCACGGTGGACTTCCGCAACACCATCCTCGTGCTCACCTCCAACCTCGGCTCGCAGAACATCGCGGACCCGAACCTGGACGAGGCAGGCCGCAAGGAAGCGGTGCTCTCCGTAGTGCGCCAGCACTTCAAGCCGGAGTTCCTCAACCGGCTCGACGACATGGTCGTGTTCCACGCGCTGGCCACCGAGGAGCTCACCGCGATCGTGGACATCCAGATCGCCCGGCTGGCCAACCGGCTCGCCGACCGGCGGCTGACCCTGGATGTGTCCGAGTCCGCGCGGGACTGGCTCGCCCTCAACGGGTTCGACCCCGTCTACGGCGCGCGCCCGCTGCGCAGGCTCGTGCAGTCCGCGATCGGTGATCAGCTCGCCAAGGAACTGCTCTCCGGCGAGGTCACCGACGGGGACACGGTGCGGGTGGATGTGCACGACAGCAACACCGCACTGCAGGTCACACCCGGCTAGAGCGCGTCTGATGACTCTCGCCCGTCGCGAGCGGGAGTCAGCGTGGATGCATCGCAAGGCGGAGGAAGGAGCCATAGCGGGGTTCTATGGCGACTGACGACAACGCCGCGAGGCGCCGCGCTGGCCCCGCGCAGCAGGACACGGAGTCGTCAGATGTGCTCGAGGGTGTGCGGGACGGCAGAACGGCGCTACGCTCATCGGTGTCCCTTGGAGGAGGTGACACCGATGAACGGTCGTCCCGAGGAGTTCTACGCCGATTACTCCGACGGTTACGACAAGGACGCCTGGCAGGAGTTCACCCCGTGGCGGCCGGGCGACCCGAGCACGGTGGACGAAGCACCCAGCCGCGCACTCCGCGAATCGGGTCTCGGCGGGATGGGCGAACTGCTCGGCGAGGAACGCTCGGTGTACCGGCCGAGCACGCCGAACCACTCTCACTCCCCCGTCTCCACCGACCCGGAAAGCCAGCGCCAACGCCCGAGCGTGCCGTATCACCACTATCGCGAAGGCGATCAGGTGCGGAACAGCCACGCCATCCGGGGCACCGTCTTCGAGCACGTCCCGGAGAACACCAGGGGCAAGATCGTGGACACCGAGACCACGTTCCTCGGTGATCACTGGGCGACCGTGCAGTTCGACAACGGGCACACCGAGACCGTACGAACCGAATATCTGGAACGTCGCGGACTCTTCGACTGATTTCGATACCGTGGTCGGATGAAACGAATCCTGACAACGCTCACGGCGACCGTCGCCCTGTTGTGCGGCGCGCTGTTCTCGGGAACCCTGCCCGCGGTCGCGGAGACCACCGCGGCGGCGCCGCCCCAGATGCTGCTCATCCACGGCTTCAACGCCAAGTCCGGGACGAACTGCGACGGCACCACGTGGAAGAAGGCGCTGGACTACTACGCGGGCGCGGGGCACCGGCCGGGTAACTCGATGACCACGATCGGCTACTACTCCGGCGACACGCACTGCGGGGCGCAGATCGCCAAGGCCACGAAGAACACGTCCATTAAGGACATCGCCGCGAACTTCGCCAACTACATCGCCAAGAACTACACCGCCAAGGGCAAGCAGGTCGACATCGTGGCGCACTCCATGGGCGGGCTGATCACCCGCGTCGCCATGCTCGGCTCCGCGAAAGGCTGGAAAGGGTTCCCCGGCAAGCTGAAGGTCGGCGACATCGTCACCCTCGGCACCCCGCACCAAGGCGTCCGCAAGGGCTGCACCGGCAACTGCAGCAACCAGTGGAAACAGATGACGCCCGGTTCGAACTTCCTCAAAGTGCTGCAGCAGAAGGAAAACCGGCTCGACGGCACCTGGGCGAAGGGCACCGACTGGAGCCTTGCCGGTGCGGACGGCGACAAGACCGTGTCCTACAAATCGGCCATCGACAAGGGCCACCACGCCGATCAGAAATACCGCTACACGGATCTCGGCTCGGCGAAATGCAAGAAGGGCAGCACGATCGGCCACGGCGACCTGCGTGAGCTGACCGGTGCGGGCGGATTCTGCCTGCGGTACTGGCACGCCTCGCCGAAACACGATCCGCACAACACCACCAACGGCTGGTCCCCGCTGAAGACGGCGTTCCAGGCCGCCACGCACAAGGGCGACAACCTACCCAAGTAGCGCCCTCGCCTTCGGCAGCACCTCCTCGCCGAGCCGCCGGACATTGGTGCGCACCACGTCGGGATCACCGGCCAGCTCGACCTGCAGCAGCACCCGCGAGCAGCCCGAGCCGCGCACCTGTTCGGCGAGGCGTTCGGCGCAGGTGTCCGGGGAACCGACCGGATGTGTGGCCAGGGCGGATTCGGTGAGTCCCTCGATCACCTCCTCGGCCGGGGTGTCCTTGGCGATCCGCTGCGGGACATCGAGCAGCAGCTGATATTGCTCGCTGGCCCGCACGAATTCGCCCGCCGCACGGCGCATCACCTGCCGCGCCTCGTCCTCGTCCTCGGTGACGTGCGCGAACAGGGCCATGGCGTGGCGATATCCGGTCTCCGGCTGGCCCGCTTTCCCGGCGAAGTGGGCGTGTTCGGCGATCATGGCCGCCTTGTCCTCGATCCCCTTGTCGAAGAACAACAGCATCGGAACCCCGCGCGAGGCGGCGAGCTCCACCGAAGCGGCCGAGTTCGCCGCCAGCGCGACCGGAACGGGCCCCGAGACACCCGGCCCGGGCTGCGGGGTCACCTCGCGGAACCGATAGAGCTCGGAATTCGCGGACACCGGGCCGCGCAGCGCGGTCAGGGTCAGGTCCAGCGCCTCGGGGAGGCCACGCTTCCAGTACTCCACTCCGCGCCCCAGCACCTCGTAGTCCACCACCGGCTGCGCCCGGCCGACCCCGAGTTCGAAGCGGCCCCCGGAGAGGTGATCGAGCAGCGCGGCCTGTTCGGCGACGTGCACCGGCGAATGCAGCGGGAGCACCGTGACCGCGGTGCCCACCCGCACCCGCTCGGTCCGGCCGAGCAGATAACCCGCGAAGGTCAGTGCGGACGGGTTCACCCCGAACGGCATGAAGTGGTGCTCGGTCACCCACACATCGTCGAAACCGGTCCACTCCGCGATACGCGCCACCTCGACCCCGCGGGCGAGCACTTCTCCCGGCGACTGTCCCGCGTACCGGCTGGTGAACACGAATGCGCCGAATCGAACTCCGTCATCAGTACCCATGTGCCAAGCACAGCCGAATCCACCGGGTCGTGGCTAGGAGAAATCGGAACTCATCGGTTGGTCTCGGTGCTGACGTGCTCGACAAGACTCGCCCGGATGCGCGTGCGCACCCCGTTCACCCATGGCTCGTCCGCGTCGTCCACATCGAGCGCGGCCATGGCTTCGGATCACTGGTCACCGACTACCGCCCGCACGAAGAATCCCCGCCACCCGGAGTGGGTGGCGGGGATTTTCGGGAACTGGTCCCTGCCGACTGTGTCGATCTAACGGAAGTCGCGCCCGAAGTCGTAGTCGTCGAGCGGGACCGCGGCGCCGGTGCCACTGCCGAACATGTCCGGCGAGTAGTAGCCGTCGTCGTAGGACGGGATGGCGTAGGCGGCGGCGCGCGCCTCCTCGGTGGGCTGCACCTCGATGTTGCGGTACTTGTTGATACCGGTACCGGCCGGGATGAGCTTACCGATGATGACGTTCTCCTTGAGGCCGACGAGCCCGTCGGAGTGGCCCTGGATGGCGTTCTCGGTGAGCACCCGGGTCGTCTCCTGGAAGGAGGCGGCCGAGAGCCAGGAATCCGTCGCCAGCGAGGCCTTGGTGATGCCCATGAGCACCGGACGACCCGAAGCCGGATCGGTGCCCTCGGCCACGACGCGCCGGTTCTCCGCCTCGAACGAGGACCGCTCGACGAGCGAGCCGGGCAGGAACTCGGTGGTACCGGAATCGATGATCGTGACGCGCCGCAGCATCTGCCGCACGATGACCTCGATGTGCTTGTCGTGGATGGACACACCCTGTGCCCGGTACACCTTCTGCACCTCGTCCACCAGGTGCAGCTGGGCCTCGCGCGGGCCCATCACGCGCAGCACCTCGTGCGGGTCGGGCGCACCTTCGAGCAGCTGCTGGCCGACGTCGACGTGATCCCCGTCGGAGAGCTGCATCCCGCTCGGCATCTGGGCGAGCCGCTGCCGCTTGGACAGCTTCTCGAAGACGATCTCCTCGCTGCCGTCGTCCGGGATGAGGGTGATCTTCCAGTACCGGTCGCCGTCCTCGATGCGCACCCGGCCGTCGACCTCGGCGATCGGCGCCTTGCCCTTGGGCACCCGGGCCTCGAACAGCTCGGCCACACGCGGCAGACCCTGGGTGATGTCGTCACCGCCGAGACCACCCTGGTGGAAGGTACGCATGGTGAGCTGGGTACCCGGCTCACCGATGGACTGCGCGGCGACGATACCGACGGCCTCGCCGACGTCCACCAGCTGACCGGTGGCCATGGAGCGGCCGTAGCAGGTCGCGCACACCCCGACCGCGGACTCGCAGGTGAGCACCGAGCGCACCTTGACCTTGGTGACACCGGCCTCGACCAGCTTTTCGATCGCCGGGTCGCCCAGGTCGTCGCCCCGGTTGAGGACGACGTTGCCGGACTCGTCGGTGATGTCCTCGGAGAGCGTGCGGGCGTAGACCGAGGTCTCCACCGTGGTCTGGCGCACCAGCTCGTCACCGATCTTCTCGGCGACCTTCATGTTGATGCCGCGGTTGGTGTCGCAGTCGCGCTCGCGCACGATCACGTCCTGCGAGACGTCCACCAGACGACGGGTCAGGTAACCCGAGTCCGCGGTACGCAGCGCGGTGTCGGCGAGACCCTTGCGCGCACCGTGGGTGGCGATGAAGTACTCGAGGACGGTGAGGCCCTCGCGGTAGTTCGCCTTGATCGGGCGCGGGATGAACTCGCCCTTCGGGTTGGTCACCAGACCGTTCATCCCGGCAAGCGAACGGATCTGGGTCATGTTCCCGGCCGCGCCGGACTTCACGATCGTGGGGATCGGGTTCTCGTCCGGGAAGTGCTCTTCCATGGCCTCGGCGACCTCTTCGGTCGCGTCGCCCCAGATCTTGACCAGCTCGTTGTTGCGCTCCACGTAGGAGAGTTGACCGCGCTGGTACCGCTTCTCGACCTGGGTGGACTTGTCCTCGTAGGAGTCGAGGATCTCCTTCTTGTTCGGCGGGACGACCACGTCGGACATGGCGACGGTGACCCCGGAACGCGTGGCCCAGTGGAAACCGGCGTCCTTGAGCCGGTCCAGGGTCTGCGCGACGTGGGTCATCGAGTAGCGCTCGGCGAGATCGTTGACGATCGCGCCCTGGCGCTTCTTGGTCATCTCGCCCTCGACGTACGGGTAGTCCGCGGGCAGCAGCTCGTTGAACAGGATCCGGCCGAGCGTGGTCGACGCGGTCCACGGCTTACCCGGCTCCCAGCCCTCCGGCTCCTCGCCGCGCGGCGGAACCCGGTCGTGCAGCCGCACCTTGATCGGCGCCTGCAGGCTGACCTGGCCGAGGTCGTAGGCCATGATCGCCTCGGCTGGTGAGGAGAAGCTCTGCCCTTCACCGATCGGCTTGGCCACGTTGCGGGTCAGGTGGAACAGCCCGGTGACCATGTCCAGACGCGGCATCGCGAGCGGGCGGCCGGAGGCGGGCGAGAGAATGTTGTTCGCCGAGAGCATCAGCACCCGGGCCTCGGACTGCGCCTCCGAGGACAGCGGCACGTGGACCGCCATCTGGTCACCGTCGAAGTCCGCGTTGAACGCTTCGCAGACCAGCGGGTGCAGCTGGATGGCCTTGCCCTCGACCAGCTGCGGCTCGAAGGCCTGGATACCGAGGCGGTGCAGCGTCGGCGCACGGTTGAGCAGCACCGGGTGCTCGCTGATCGCCTCTTCGAGCACGTCCCACACGGCCGGACGGGTCCGCTCCACCATGCGCTTCGCGGACTTGATGTTCTGCGCGTGGTTGAGGTCCACCAGCCGCTTCATCACGAACGGCTTGAACAGTTCGAGCGCCATCTGCTTGGGCAGCCCGCACTGGTGCAGTTTCAGCTGCGGGCCGACGATGATGACCGAACGGCCGGAGTAGTCGACGCGCTTACCGAGCAGGTTCTGCCGGAACCGGCCCTGCTTACCCTTGAGCAGATCAGAAAGCGACTTGAGCGGCCGGTTGCCCGGGCCGGTGACCGGACGGCCGCGGCGGCCGTTGTCGAACAGCGCGTCCACGGACTCCTGGAGCATCCGCTTCTCGTTGTTCACGATGATCTCGGGAGCACCGAGGTCGATCAGCCGCTTGAGCCGGTTGTTCCGGTTGATCACGCGACGGTAGAGGTCGTTGAGGTCGCTGGTGGCGAACCGGCCACCGTCGAGCTGCACCATCGGGCGCAGATCCGGTGGGATGACCGGGATGCAGTCGAGCACCATGCCCTTCGGCGAGGAACCGGTCTCGCCCTGGAAGGCGGCGACGACCTTGAGCCGCTTGAGCGCGCGCAGCTTCTTCTGGCCCTTGCCGTTGCGGATCACGTCGCGCAGCGTCTCGGCCTCGGCCGCGATGTCGTAGACCTCGATCAGCTTCTGGATCGACTCGGCGCCCATCGCGCACTCGAAGTACTCGCCGTAGCGGTCGTAGAGCTCGCGGCAGAGCACCTCGTCGGAGATGAGCTGCTTGGGCTCGAGCTTGGTGAAGGTCTCCCAGATCTCCTCGAGCCGGTCGAGCTCGCGGTTGGCGCGGTCGCGCAGCTGGCGCATCTCGCGCTCGCCGCCCTCCTTGACCTTGCGCCGCACGTCCGACTTCGCGCCCTCTTTCTCGAGCTCGGCGAGGTCGGCCTCGAGCTTCTGCTGACGCGCCTCGACGTCCGAGTCGCGCTGGTTCTCGACCTGCTTGCGCTCGACGTTCATCTCGTTCTCGAGCGTGGGCATGTCGTTATGCCGCAGCTCGGTGTTCACGCTGGTGACCACGTACGCCGCGAAGTAGATGATCTTCTCGAGATCCTTCGGCGCGAGGTCGAGCAGGTAACCGAGGCGCGACGGTACGCCCTTGAAGTACCAGATGTGCGTGACCGGGGCGGCGAGCTCGATGTGGCCCATCCGCTCACGGCGCACCTTGGCACGGGTGACCTCGACGCCGCAGCGCTCGCAGATGATGCCCTTGAACCGGACGCGCTTGTACTTGCCGCAGTAGCATTCCCAGTCGCGGGTCGGACCGAAGATCTTCTCGCAGAAGAGCCCGTCCTTCTCCGGCTTCAGGGTTCGGTAGTTGATGGTCTCCGGCTTCTTCACCTCGCCGTACGACCACTGACGGATGTCCTCGACCGTGGCGAGACCGATGCGGAGCTCATCGAAGAAGTTGACGTCCAACACGTTGGTGCGTCTCCCTTTTACGTGTTCGGAAATTCTGCCGGGCGCCGGGCGCCCTCACACTCGAGCGCGCCCGGCGAACTCGTTAATTCACCACGTCGTCGACGGACGGCGACTCATTGCGGGACAGGTTGATGCCCAGGTTCGCGGCCGCGCGCTCGAGGTCCTCGTCGTCGGAGTCGCGCATCTCGATCGCGGCTCCGTCGCTGGAGAGCACCTCGACGTTCAGGCACAGCGACTGCAGTTCCTTGAGCAACACCTTGAACGACTCCGGGATACCCGGCTCGGGGATGTTCTCGCCCTTGACGATCGCCTCGTACACCTTCACACGGCCGACCACGTCATCGGACTTGATGGTCAGCAGCTCCTGCAGGGTGTAGGCGGCGCCGTAGGCCTGCATGGCCCAGCACTCCATCTCACCGAACCGCTGGCCACCGAACTGCGCCTTACCACCGAGCGGCTGCTGGGTGATCATCGAGTACGGGCCGGTGGAGCGGGCGTGGATCTTGTCGTCCACCAGGTGGTTCAGCTTCAGGGTGTACATGTAGCCGACCGCGACCGGGAACGGGAACGGCTCGCCGGAGCGGCCGTCGAGCAGCATGGCCTTGCCGTCTTCCTTGACCATCCGCTCGCCGTCCCGGTTCGGCAGCGTCGAACCGAGCAGACCGGTCAGCTCGTCCTCCTTGGCGCCGTCGAACACCGGGCTCGCGGTGTTGGTCCCCGGCTCCACGTCGTAGAGCTCTTCCGGCAGGTTCGCGGCCCAGTCCGGGCTGCCCTCGATCTTCCAGCCCCGTGAGGCCAGCCAGCCGAGGTGCAACTCGAGGATCTGGCCGATGTTCATGCGTCGCGGAACACCGTGGGTGTTCAGGATCATGTCCACCGGGGTGCCGTCCTCGAGGAACGGCATGTCCTCCTCGGGCAGGATCCTGCCGATCACGCCCTTGTTCCCGTGCCGTCCGGCGAGCTTGTCGCCGTCCTGGATCTTGCGCTTCTGCGCCACGTAGACCCGCACCAGCTCGTTGACCCCGGGCGGAAGCTCGTCATCGTCATCGCGGGAGAACACCCGGATGCCGATGACCTTGCCGCGCTCACCGTGCGGCACCTTCAGCGAGGTGTCGCGGACCTCGCGGGCCTTCTCGCCGAAGATCGCACGCAGCAGCCGCTCCTCCGGGGTCAGCTCGGTCTCGCCCTTCGGGGTCACCTTGCCGACCAGGATGTCACCGTCCCGGACCTCGGCACCGATCCGCACGATGCCGCGCTCGTCGAGGTCGGCGAGGACCTCTTCGGAGACGTTCGGGATGTCCCGGGTGATCTCCTCGGCACCGAGCTTGGTGTCCCGGGCGTCGATCTCGTGCTCCTCGATGTGCACCGAGGTGAGCACGTCGTCGCGGACCATCCGGTTGGAGAGGATGATCGCGTCCTCGTAGTTGTAGCCCTCCCACGGCATGATCGCCACGAGCAGGTTCTTGCCGAGCGACATCTCGCCGTTCTCGGTGCACGGCCCGTCCGCGAGCACCTGGCCGACCTCGACGCGGTCACCCTCGTCCACGATCGGCTTCTGGTTGATGCAGGTGCCGTGGTTGGAGCGGCGGAACTTCTGCAGCTGGTAAGTGTTCCGGGTACCGTCGTCGGCCATCACGGTGAGCAGATCGGCGGACAGCTCCTCGACGACGCCCGCCTTCTCCGCGGTGATCACCGCACCGGCGTCGACCGCGGCACGCAGCTCCATGCCGGTCCCGACCAGCGGGGCCTCGTTGCGCAGCAGCGGCACCGCCTGACGCTGCATGTTCGCACCCATCAGGGCGCGGCTGGCCGCGTCGTGCTCGAGGAACGGGATCATCGCCGTCGCCACCGACACCATCTGGCGCGGAGAGACGTCCATGTACTCGACCTCGGACGGGTTCGCGAGGTCGGTCTCGCCGCCCTTCCGCCGGACCAGGACCGTCTCCTCGACGAAGTTGCCGTTGTCGTCGATCGGCGCGTTCGCCTGCGCCTTGACGTAGCGGTCTTCCTCATCGGCGGTGAGGTACTCGATCGTGTCGGTGACCACACCGTCCACGACCTTGCGGTAGGGCGTCTCGATGAAGCCGAACGGGTTGACCCGCGCGTACGAGGACAGCGAGCCGATCAGACCGATGTTCGGGCCTTCCGGCGTCTCGATCGGGCACATCCGGCCGTAGTGGCTCGGGTGCACGTCGCGGACCTCCATCTGGGCCCGCTCACGGGAGATACCACCCGGGCCGAGCGCGTTCAGGCGGCGCTTGTGGGTCATCCCGGCGATCGGGTTGACCTGGTCCATGAACTGCGAGAGCTGCGAGGTACCGAAGAACTCGCGGATCGCGGCGGAGACCGGGCGGATGTTGATCAGGGTCTGCGGCGTGATCGCCTCGACGTCCTGGGTGGTCATCCGCTCGCGGACCACGCGCTCCATCCGGGAGAGGCCGACCCGGATCTGGTTCTGGATCAGTTCGCCGACGGTGCGCAGGCGGCGGTTCCCGAAGTGGTCGATGTCGTCGATCTCGATCGGGATCTCGTTGTCGCCCTCGCCCATCGAGGTCTCGGCCGCGTGCAGCCGGACCAGGTACTCGATGGTCTGCGCGATGTCCTCTTCGGTGAGCACGCCGGTCTCGTACGGCTGGTCGATACCGAGCTTCTTGTTCAGCTTGTACCGGCCGACCTTGGCGAGGTCGTAGCGCTTGTCCTTGAAGAACAGGTTCTCCAGGAGGGTCTGCGCGGACTCCTTCGTCGGCGGCTCGCCCGGACGCAGCTTGCGGTAGATGTCGAGCAGCGCCTCGTCGGTGCCCGCGGTGTGGTCCTTCTCGAGCGTGGCCATCATCGTCTCGGAGAACCCGAACCGCTCGCGGATGCCCTCCGCGGTCCAGCCGAGCGCCTTGAGCAGCACGGTGACCGGCTGGCGGCGCTTGCGGTCGATGCGGACGCCGACCGTGTCCCGCTTGTCGACATCGAACTCGAGCCACGCACCCCGGCTCGGGATGATCTTGACGTTGAACACGTCCTTGTCGGTGGTCTTGTCGACCGACTGGTCGAAGTAGACGCCCGGGGAACGCACGATCTGGGAGACGACGACACGCTCGGTGCCGTTGATGATGAAGGTGCCCTTGTCCGTCATCACCGGGAAGTCACCCATGAACACCGTCTGGGATTTGATCTCACCGGTGGTGTGGTTGGTGAACTCCGCCGTGACGAACAGCGGGGCCGCGTAGGACATGTCCTTGTCCTTGCACTCCTCGACCGACGCCTTGACTTCGTCGAAGCGTGGGTCGGAGAAGGACAGTGACATCGATCCGGAGAAATCTTCGATCGGGGAGAGCTCGGTGAGCACCTCCTCGAGGCCGCCTACCGGGTTGTCCTCGCCAGCGTTGACCCTGCGCTCGAACCATGAGTCGGCGCCCGTGAGCCACTCGAACGACTGGACCTGCAGATCGAGCAGGTTCGGCACGGCGAGCGGTTCGTGGATCTTGGCGAAGGAGACCCGCTTCGGGGCTCCGGGGACATCTGGGGAGTTGGTCGCAGTAGTGGCCTTGGTCGCGCGGGAGACTGCCAAGATGCGTCCTTCCGGGGACTCGCGAGTAACTGCCTGGCTGCTACCAGCTAAGCAGTGCAACTGTCAAGGGTGCGGTTTGCGCCCAGCATCCTAACGTCCTTTAGCTGAACGCACGGGAAGAGGGCAGCAAGAACCCAGTCTAGCCGCTATCACGTCGGCTGTCTACACGCAAGCATCGCGCCTCGATGTCGCATGCCGTGGAAGCCGCCCGGAAGACCGGCCATCCACGGGAAATAGCGTGAACTGCCGGGCGCGATTCGTCAAGGCGCCACACCCCTCAATCGCCGAGTTGGCCTACTCCACAGCGCCCCGTAAACCGGGATTCACGGAGACCCGCCGGGCACGCGCCGTGGACCGGGCACGCACGATCGGCACACTGGTGAGCATGGCTAACCTCTCCGCTGCCGAACAGGCCGTCGTCGACACCGTCCGCTCCTTCACCGACCGCGAGGTGCGCCCGGTCGCCCGCGAGCTCGAGCACGCGAACACCTACCCGGAAGAGCTGGTCGAACAGCTGAAAGAGCTCGGCGTGTTCGGGCTCGCGATCCCGGAGTCCTATGGCGGCACCCCCGTCTCGATGCCCTGCTTCGCCCAGGTCACCGAGGAGCTCGCGCGCGGCTGGATGACCATGGCCGGGACCATGGGCAGCCACACCGTCGTGGCCACCCTGTTGCGCCGGTTCGGTACCGAGCAGCAACGGCAGCGCTACCTGCCCAGGATGGCCACCGGCGAGATCCGCGCGGCCATGGCGCTCACCGAACCCGATGGTGGCTCCGATCTGCAGGCGCTGACCACGAACGCGCGCAGCCTGCCCGAGGGCGGTTACCTCGTCGACGGCGCCAAGATGTGGATCACCAACGCCCGCCGGTCCGGGCTGATCGCGCTGCTGTGCAAGACCGATCCGGCGGCCGAGCCGCGGCACGCCGGGATCAGCCTGCTGCTCGTGGAACACGGACCGGGCCTCGCCGTCTCCCGTGACCTGCCCAAACTCGGCTACAAGGGCGTCGAGACCTGCGAGCTCGCGTTCACCGGGTACCGGGCACCGGCCGAGGCGCTGCTCGGCGGCGAGGAGGGCAAGGGCTTCGCCCAGATGATGAGCGCGCTGGAGACCGGCCGCCTGCAGGTCGCCGCGCGGGCCGTCGGGGTCGCCCAGGCCGCGCTCGACGATGCTCTCGACTACGCCCAGCAGCGGGAGAGCTTCGGCAAACCGATCTGGAAACACCAGTCCATCGGCAACTACCTCGCCGAGATGGCCACCAAGACCACCGCGGCGAGGCAGCTGGTCCGGCACGCCGCCGAACGCCTCGAATCCGGCCAGCGCTGCGATATGGAGGCCGGGATGGCGAAACTGTTCGCGTCCGAGACGGCTCTGCAGGTAGCTTTCGACGCCATGCGTGTCCACGGCGCGAACGGCTACTCGACCGAGTACGACCTCGAGCGCTACTTCCGGGACGCCCCGCTGATGATCATCGGCGAGGGCACCAATGAGATCCAGCGCAATGTGATCGCCGCGCAGCTGGTCGGCAGGGGCGGGCTCGACTACTGATGGAGCTGACCATCCGCCCGCTCGCGTCCGGCGAGGAACCGCTCTTCGAGTCCATGCCCGATCCGGGCCTCGTCGGGCTCGCCGCCTTCGGGGAGAGCTACACGGCGATGGCCGCGCGCGGGCACTACCGCGCGGAGTGGACCTGGGTAGCGCTGCGCGGGGACCGGGTACTCGCCCGCGCTGCCTGGCTCCCCGGCCCGGACGGTGAACCGGATGTGCTCGACTGGTTCGACTTCACCGAGTTCGAGGCCGGGGTCGCGCTGCTGCGCACGGCGGCGATCAGGGCCGAGTACTCGATCGAGCTGCCGCCGGACTGGCGCACCGACGCGCGGGTGCGCGCGGCCGCGCAGGCGCGTATCGAGGCCGCCCGCGCGGTCGGCATGCAGGTGTTCGTCGAGCGCCACGTCTACCTGTGGACCCCGGCGCACGGGCTCCCGGAACGACCGGGCCGCCTCGAGTTCCGCCCAGAGCCCGAGGACGCGGTGTTCGAGGAGTTCTTCGCGCGCGCCGCCCAGGACAGCCTCGACGCGCACACCAGGCGGGCAGTCGCCGCATCCGGTCCCGAAGCGGCCGCGCGGGCGGAACTGGCCCTGCTGCGTACCCTGCCGGGCCCGCGGTCCTGGTGGCTGGTGGGCTGCACGCGAGAAGGTGAACCGGTCGGGTTCGCCATCCCCGCGCGCAATCCGAGCGGCGCGGTCATCGGCTTCGTGGGCGTCCTTCCCGAGCACCGTGGCCACGGCTACGCCTACGAACTGCTCACCGAGGCCACCCACCTGCTCACCGGGCACGGGGCCGAGCGGATCAAGGCCGCGACCGATGCGGGGAACACCCCGATGGCCGCGGCCTTCGCGAAGGCCGGTTACCCGATCGAGCGCGCACGCCTCGATCTGGCCTAGACCCACTGCGCGGTCGGCCAGCCCTCCATCCGGTAGGCCGAGTCCCAGAACATCCACTCGTACTCGGTCGCGGTGACGACCGCGGCGAGCATCCGGGCCTCGGTCGCATCGCCGACCCGTTCGGCCGCGGCATCCACGGCGGCGCGACAGGACTGCACGGCGCGGCCGAACTCCTCGTCCGCGTAGGTGTCGATCCAGGCACGATAGGGATTGTCCGGCGCCGCGGTCTCCGCGATGGCGAGGCCGACCTCGTGGTAGACGGCGAAGCAGGGCAGCAGCGCGGCGATGAGTTCGCTGTAGCTCGCGGTCTGTGCGGTGGCCAGCAGGTAGGAGGTGTAGCCGAGCGCGGTCGGCGAGGTGCGTACCGCCTCGACCTCATCGGGGTCGAGGCCGAAGCGTTGGAAGTAGTCGGCGTGCAGTCCGCGCTCGGTGACCACGGCCTCATTGGCGGCCGCGGAGAAGAAGGCGAGATCGGCCGGGTCCTCGGCGCGCGCGGCCGCCACGGCGAGTGCCCGCCCGAAACCGACGAGATAGCGCGCGTCCTGCACCAGATAGAACTGGAATCGTTCGCGGCTCAGTGAACCGTCGGCCAGTTCCCGATTGAACGGTAACCGCGTCATTTCACCGCGTAGTTTCTTCGTGGCCGCATCGGCCCGCGCGCAGAATCCACTCACCCCGCCAGCGTAGACTCCGAGGCGGAACACCCGCGGGAGCTTGGTTACCAGGCTGAGAGGACGGAAATTCCGTCGACCGCACGAACCTGACCGGGTAATGCCGGCGTAGGGAGTTTTTCGTGGCTGGCCACACAGATTCCATGGCGCGCGAGGTCGCGCCGACGCTCGAGGGACCGACGCCGAAGACGCTGCGCGCCGGCGATCAGGGCGCGTTCTGGGTGAACCTCGCGGTGAGCCTGCTCGGGTTCACCGGCGCTTCCGCGGTGCTGCTGCCCGCGGGTTCCGCGCCGCTTTCCCCGATCGCCGCACTGGTGGCCACGATCGTCGGCACCGTGCTCGGCTCGGTGATGCTCGGGCTCTCCGCGGTACCGGGCGCGCGGACCGGCGCGCCCTCGATGGTGGTGCTGCGCGGGCTGTTCGGCGCGCGGCTCTCGGTGCTGCCAACCGTACTGAACATCCTGCAGATGATCGGCTGGGGCACCTTCGAACTACTCGCGATCGCCTCCGGGGCGCGCGCGGTGTTCGGCGGCGGCCCGCAACTGCTCTACGTGCTGATCGCGGCCGCGCTGACGATCACGATGACGATCTGGCCGCTCGGCGCGCTGCGGGTGCTGCGCAAATACGTGACCGTCGCGGTGGGAATCGCGCTGGTGTATCTGTTCGTGCAGTTCGCGATCCGCCCGATGCCTTCATTGACAACGGGTTCCTGGCACGGGTTCTGGCTCGGCGCGGACGCCGCGCTCGCGGTCGCGGTCTCGTTCATCCCGATGGCCTCGGATTTCTCCCGGCATTCGCGCACCGTGAAGGGCGCGCTCGGGGCACCGGTGATCGGCTACTCGATCGCGCAGATCGCCTGCTATGCCGTGGGTCTGCTCGCCCTGGTGCAGGTGGGGAACTCGGGCGGGGAATACGACCCCTATGTGGCGATCCCGCTCGGCGCGGTGTTTCTCGGCGTGATCGTGCTCCGCGAAGTGGACCAGTCCTTCGCGAACGTGTACTCCACGGTGATGTCGGTGCAGAACCTGTTCCCGCGCGCCGATCGCCGAGTGCTCAGCATCACGATCGGGCTGCTGTGCACCGTGCTCGCCGCCGTGCTGGACATCGGGCAGTACACCGATTTCCTGAGCCTGATCGGCTCGGTTTTCGTGCCCATGTTCGGGGTGCTCGCCGCGGACTACTTCCTGCGCGGCTGGCGATCCTGGAACACCTCGGCGGACGCGCCCTCGCGCTGGGGCATGCTGCTCGCCTGGTTGCTCGGGCTGGCCACCTACCAGTTGATCAACCCGGGTGCGGTCGGCTGGTGGTCCCGGTTCTGGACCTGGTTCGGCCACGCGATCGGGTTCAGCCCGGCGAGCTGGATGAGCGCCTCGCTGTTCTCCTTCCTCATCGCCGGGCTGGCCGCATTCGCCTTCGGCAGGATCAGGTCACCACGTCACGGATAGTTCGTGGACACCGAAGACTTGCCCATCGTATTTGAACGGGATGTCCTCGATCTCGGGGACGATCCGCAGATCGGGAATCCGCCTGAACAGGGTGTCGATCACGATCTGCAATTCCAGGCGTGCCAGATTCTGCCCGAGGCATTGATGCGGGCCATAACCGAATGCGATGTGATTCCGGCTTCCCCGCTCGATGTCCAGGGTGTCGGGTTCCGGAAACACCCCGGGATCTCGATTCGCTGTACTACTGAGCGCGAGGACACCCTCGCCCTTGCGAATCAGCACCCCACCGAGTTCGACATCCTCGGTGGCGACACGGGCATTGGCGAATTCCGCGATCGTGAAATAGCGCAGCAGTTCCTCGACGGCCGGCAAGGTCTGGTCCGGATCCGCCTTGATCTTGGCGAGCGACTCGGGATGCTGCAGCAACGCGACGGTGCTCAGCGAGATCATGTTCGCCGTCGTCTCATGCCCCGCGACGAGCAACAGGAAGGCGAGCTCGACAAGGCCGTCCTCATCGATGTCGCCATCGTCGCGTTGTTTGCGGATCTGCCGTCCGAGCAGGTCTTCCCCGGGCTCCCGGATCTTCTCGGCGACCAGTTTCCCGAGATATTCGATCAGTTCGTCACGTAAGCGAAGCCGTTCATCGGCCCCGGCCGCCCGGTTGAGCAATTGGCCGGACCGGGCTTGGAAGAAATCGTGATCGACATACGGCACACCGAGCAGTTCGCAGATCACGAGCGAGGGAATCGGCAGCGAAAGCGCGCTCACCAGATCTACCGGGCGCACACCGGCGAGCATGGCGTCGATGTGTTCATCGACGATCTGCTGAACACGCGGGCGAAGCTCCCGCAGCCGCTTCACGGTGAATTCGCCGACCACCGCCCGCCGTGCCGGACCGTGCTGCGGCGGATCCATTCCGATCAACGAGATACGGATCGGCTTCATTTCCTCGGTGATCCGCTGCTGGAACGGAAAGTTCGGATGATCCCGATCCGAGCTGAACCGCGGATCGGTGAGCATGGCGCGAATGTCCTCGTACCTGGTCGCGGCCCATACCGAACGATCGTAGAGACGAACGCGGGTAACGGGCGCTTCGGCGCGCAGGTCCGCGTACTCCGGTGGCGGCGAGAACGGGCAGGTACGACTGCGTGGGAAGGTCAGTTCGGTCATGGTTCACCACGTCACCGGCAGTTCTTTGATGCCGTAGATCGAGGCCTGATCCTTGAACGCGATTTCGTCGATTTCCTGGGTGAGCCGCAATTCGGGAATCCGCGCGAACAGGGTGTCGATGACGATCTGTAATTCCATCCGTGCCAGGTTCTGCCCAAGGCATTGATGCGGCCCGTACCCGAAAGCGACGTGATGGCGCGCGCCGCGTTCGATGTCGAACTCATCCGGTTCGGCGAAGGCGGCCGGATCCCGATTCGCCGCGTTGCTCAGCGCGAGCACGCCATCGCCCGCGCGGATGAGCACCCCACCCAATTCCACATCCTCGACCGCGAACCGGGAATTGGCGAGTTCGGCGATCGTGAAGTAGCGCAGCAATTCCTCGACGGCCGCCGGGGTCTTTCCAGGATCCGCCTTGATGGCCTCGAGGTCGCCCGGGCGGTTCAACAGCAGCACGGTGCAAAGCGAGATCATGTTCGCGGTCGTCTCATGCCCGGCGACAAGCAGGACGAACGCGAGCCCGACGAGTTCGGCATGCGAGGGCGCGTGTTCGGTGATCTGCCTGCCGAGCAGATCATCACCGGGATCACGCTGCTTGGCACGCACCAAATCCTCGAGGTACTCACCGAGTTCGGCAATCGCGTTACGGCGTTCGTCCTCCGGGGTGCGCCAACTGATGAACTTGGTCGAGCGCTGCTGGAAGAATTCGTGATCGGCATACGGCACCCCGAGTTGTTCGCAGATCACCAGCGAAGGAACCGGAAGCGAGAGCGCCTGCACCAGATCCACCGGCCGCGGACCGGCCAGCATCGCCTCGACGTGCTCGTCCACGATGCTCTGGATCCGCGGCCGCAGTGCGCGCATCCGCTTCACGGTGAATTCACCGACCACCTTGCGCCGGGCGGGACCGTGTTCGGGCGCGTCCATGGAGATCAACGAGGCCGGGATCCGGTCGAATTGCTGGCCCGGCACCATCCGCGGAAAATTCGGGCTCTTGCGATCGGAGCTGAACCGTGGATCGGTCAGCATGGCACGAATGTCCTCGTGCCTGCTCAGCGCCCACACGCGGCGCCCGTCGGGGAGGCTGACCTTGCTGATCGGGGTTTCTTCGCGCAGTTGCCGGTATTCCGCGGGCGGGGCGAACGGGCAACTGCGGGTGCGCGGGAAGGAGAGGGCGACGTCTTCAGCGAGTTCGGTCACGGGACCACCTCTATCTGGATGAAGTTCTTCCACTTCCACGGTAGCGATGTGGAAGGAAATCGTCCAGATAAGCGTCTGGAATAATCCGGACATGGCGCTACGTGCCGACGCCCAACGCAACCTCGAACAGATCATCGCCGCGGCCAAACAGGTCTTCATCGAGCAGGGCCCCGAGGTGCCGATGGAGGAGATCGCGCGCGCGGCCGGGGTCGGGGTCGGCACCCTCTACCGGCGGTTTCCCGACCGCGAAGCCCTGATCAGGGCGGTGACGAGGGCGAACTTCGACGCGGTGCTCGCCGAGACGCGCAGCGCTATGACCGAGGAACCGACGGCCTGGGACACGCTGCGGCGGTTCTTCCACCTCTCCCGCGAACTGCGCCTCTCGGTACAGCTGAATCTGGTGCACATGAGCACCAGGCGGTTGCTGTTCGACGACACGGACGCCACCGGCAAACGAGACGAACTGATCGAACTGCTCGAGCAGATCGTGGCCGCCGCGCAGCATGAGGGAACCCTGCGCGCGGATGTGAGCTCCGGGGACATCGCGATGCTGGTTTCGCTGCTCGTCGGTCAGACCCGCAGGGAATGGACACCTGCCGCGCTGCTCGGCGTGGAGCGCGCGATCGCGCTGATCCTCGACGGACTACGCGCGGGAACGGGAACCGAACTGCCCGGGCAGCCGGTTCCCGTGGCGGCGATCGCGCCGCAGAAGGCTACCGGGAACTGAGGATCCCGGACAGCTTCTCCAGCTGTGCCTCATAGATCTTGCGCATCCCCAGCGGGGCGAAGGTCTTCTCGAAGAACCCGCCGATGCCGCCGGCGCCGTTCCAGGTGGTCTCCACGGTGACCGTGCTGCCCTCGCCGGGTGCGCGAACGGCCCACTTGGTCACCATCGAGGAATTGCGATCCGATTCCACGAGTTCCCGTTCGCCCCCGGCTCGCACCTCGAAAACGCAGTCCCGCACCCGCTTCTTGGTCGCCTGCAGCTTCCAGGCGACCACGGTGCCCTCCCCCTTGCCGCCCTCGCGCACGGCATACTCGGAGAAGTTCTCGGTCAGCATGTTCTTGCGCGCCTGCGCATAGTCCGAAAGCACCGCGAAGACCGCATCGGGCTCCGCGGCGATCTGGCGCTGCGCGGAAACGAAAACCTGTGCCATGTCGTCATGCTAGACGGGCTCACCGGATGGAGTCACAAGTGCCGGTACGCCTGCGTCGCGGTGAGCTGATCGCGTGCCTTGACCACGATGGTGTCCATGTTCACGTGCGGCGGCCTGGTCACCGCGAACCCGATCACCTCGGCGATGTCCTTGGCCTGCAAGGGAGTCATCCCCTCGTACACCTTCGCCGCGCGCTCGCTGTCCCCGGCGAAGCGCACCAGGGAGAACTCGGTATCCACCATCCCGGGCAGCACCTCGGTGAACCGCACCGGCTCACCGTTGTGCTCGAACCGCAGCGTGCGGTGCAGTGCGGATTCGGCGTGCTTGGCCGAGGTGTACCCGGAACCGTTCGGGTAGGCCTCGAGCGCGGCGACCGAGGTGACCGTGACCACGTGACCGTCCCCGGACTCGACCAGCTTCGGCAGCAGCGCCTTGGTCACCCGCATGGTGCCGAGCACATTGGTCTCCCACATCCAGCGCCAGTCGTCCTCGACAGCCTGCGCGACCGGAGCGGATCCGTGCGCCCCTCCCGCATTGTTCACCAGCACATCCACCGGCCCGAACGCGGCGCTGAACCGCTCGACCGATTCCGGATCGGTGACGTCGAGCTGGTGTGCGACGCCGCCGATCTCCCCGGCGAGTTCCGCGATGCGCTCGGTGCGCCGCGCCCCCAGCACGACATGGAATCCCTGTGCGGCGAGCTCTGTGGCGGTCGCCGCACCGATGCCCGAACTCGCGCCGGTGACCACGGCCGTCCGTTGTGATGCCATGGCACGCGATTCTAGGGTGATCGCGTGGAAGGCGAACTGAGCTGGGTGACCAGCAAGAGCGGTAACCGGATCGCGGTCCGGACCGCCGGGACGAACGGGCCACCCGTCGTGCTGCTGCACGGCTGGGCGCAGACCGGGCGCTGCTGGCCGCAGGAGCTCGCCATGGGGTGCCGATGCCTTGCGGTGGATCTACGCGGGCACGGGGACTCCGAGGACGCCGGGGAGTACGCGGACAGCGCCGCCTGGGCCGCTGACCTGGCCGCGGTGCTCGACACCCTGGACGAACCCGCGGTGCTCGTCGGCTGGTCCTACGGCGGGCTGGCGATCACCGACTACATCCGGCACTTCGGCACCGGCGGAGTGCGCGGGCTGCTGCTCACCGGGGCGATCACCGAGATCGGGAAGGACCGGCCAGGCGGGCGGATCGGTGCCGTGATGCGCGCGGCCATCCCGGACGCGCTGTCCACCGACCCGGCGACCGCGGTCCCCGCGCTCGCCCGGTTCGTGGCGGGGCTGACCGTGCGCCCGGTACGCGGGGCGCTGCACCAGGCACTGCTCGGAGCCTCGCTCGACGTCGACCCGCACGTGCGCGCAGCCCTGTTCGCGCGCACCGTGGACTCCCGCGAGGTGCTCGCCGGGATCGATGTACCGGCCGTGCTCGTCCACGGTGCGCAGGACGCCGTGGTCGCGCCGAGCACCACCGAGTACGCGGCGAGCCTCATCCCGGGTGCGCAGACTCACATCTGGCCGGACGTGGGGCACCTCCCGTTCCTGGAGCGCGCCCAGGAATTCCACACCATCCTCGCGCGGTTGCTCGCACTATGAGCTCCGCGTACCCCCGCCGCGTCGGTGTGCTGTCCATGCACACCTCCCCGCTCGAGCAGCCGGGTACCGGTGACGCGGGCGGGCTGAACGTCTACGTCCGCCAGACCGCGACCAGGATGGCGCGCCGCGGTATCGCCGTCGAGGTGTTCACCAGGGCGAACTCGGCGAACCTTCCTCCGATCGCCGAGCTCGCGCCCGGGGTGACCGTGCGGCACGTGCCCGCGGGCGGATTCGACGGACTGGCCAAGGAGCAGCTGCCCGCCCAGCTGCAGGCCTTCGCCGAGGGCGTGCTCGATTCCCGCGCCGAGCCCTTCGACGTGCTGCATTCGCACTACTGGCTCTCCGGTAAGGCCGGGCTGCTCGCGCGCCGGCGCTGGCGGGTGCCGCTCGTACACAACGCGCACACGCTCGCCAAGGTGAAGAACGAACAGCGCGCCGAGGGTGAGAGTGCGGAGCCGAAGGTGCGCGTGGATGGCGAGCAGACGCTTGCCGAGGGTGCCGACCGGCTGGTGGCGAACACCGAGGTCGAGGCGGCCCAGCTGGAACGCCTCTACGGGGTCGCCGCCGACCGGATCGCCGTCGTCGCCCCGGGGGTCGATCTGGATGTGTTCACCCCCGGGGGCAGGGACCGCGCGCGCGCCGAACTCGACATCGCCCCGGACACCCTGGTGCTCGGCTTCGTCGGGCGGATCCAGCCGCTCAAGGCCCCCGATGTGCTGCTGCGCGCGGCCGCCGCCCTGGTCCGGGAAACACCGAGCCTCGCCGAGAAACTGCTCGTGCTCATCGTCGGCGGGCCATCCGGTTCCGGGCGCGCCATGCCCGCGCAGTTGCGTGAGCTCAGCCGCACACTCGGCATCGACCACCTGACCAGGTTCGCCGCGCCACGCGCCGGTGCCGCGCTCGCCACCGTGTACCGCGCCGCCGATGTGCTCGCCGTGCCCAGTTACAACGAATCCTTCGGGCTCGTCGCGCTCGAAGCGCAGGCCTGCGGAACCCCCGTCGTCGCGGCCCGAGTCGGCGGACTGCCCATCGCGGTCGCGGACGGCAGCACCGGATTGCTCGTCGACGGGCACGCCGTGCAGCGTTGGTCCGCCGCACTCGCCAAACTGCTCACCGAACCCGCGCTGCGCGGCCGCTACGCCCTCGACTGCGTCCGGCACGCCGCACGGTTCTCCTGGGAGCGCACCACCGACGCACTGCTGCGCGGTTACCGCGCCGCCCTCGGCTCGGCGACGGACCTGCGAACACCCGCTTAGAGTGGCGGTGTGCATGAACTGGACACCGTGATCGAGAACGTGCTCGCCGAGGGTGAGATCACCTACGAGCACAAGGGCGAAGGGCGGTACTTCCTCACCCTGCCCGGCACCAAGAAGCTCCAGACGAACTGCTGGCTGCACCGCACCGAGCACAGCCTGCTCATCGAGGCGTTCGTCTGCCGCAAACCGGACGAAGCACACGAACAGGTCTACCGATTCCTGTTGCGGCGCAACGCGAAGCTCTACGGCGTGCACTACACGATCGACGACCGCGGGGACATCTACCTGATCGGACGCCTCGGCCTGCCCATGGTCACTCCCGGCGAACTGGACAAGCTGCTCGGCCAGGTACTCGAAGCCGCGGACGGGGACTTCAACACCCTGCTCGAGATCGGTTTCGCCGGCTCGATCCGGCGGGAGTGGGACTGGCGGGTCTCCCGCGGTGAGTCATTGGCGAACCTGCGCGCCTTCGAGCACCTCATCCACCGCGAGGGCGATTAACTGGGGCAAGCGATTGGGGAAGCGGAGCGGCCCGGTCAGAGGGGGAGTCGGATACACGGGCCGCCCCGCTACGTCCCCGCCGTCACGACATACCTACGCGGCCGGGAGGAGCCACGTAGTCGGCGGGCAGCGGCTCGACGGGGGGAAGGCGAACCGCATTGATTGCTTCCGCCGACCAGGGAGTGCGTGGGAGCCGATCCGCGGAAGCCGCGAATAATTTCGCACGCTGGAGTGTTCCATCACAAGATGCTCAGGTACCTCGTTCGGGTGTATTTTTCTACTTTGAGTAACGGCGAGGTCACGATGAACCGCTATCGTGCTGCTTATTGTGTGACAGATCACAGAGTCACCACCCACAATCGTGGACCTCGAGACTCACCCGGCCAGGGGTGGCCGGACGCGGTGGGTATTCCGTTCACGGCGCCGGTAACGGCTTCTGGCAGGCTTGGCAGCATGGCAGCAACCTCGACACTCGTACTGCTCCGACACGGGGAGAGCACCTGGAACGCGGAGAACCTGTTCACCGGATGGGTCGACGTTCCACTGTCCGCGAAGGGGCGCGCGGAGGCCGAACGCGGCGGTGAACTGCTGCGTGCCCGGGACATCACCCCGGACGTACTGCACACCTCACTGCTGCGCCGAGCAATCACCACGGCGAACATCGCGCTCGACGGGTGCGAGCGGCACTGGATCCCGGTGCGCCGGGACTGGCGGCTCAACGAACGGCACTACGGCGCGCTGCAGGGCAAGAACAAGAAGCAGACCCTGGAAGAGTTCGGCGAGGAACAGTTCATGCGCTGGCGCCGTTCGTACGACACCCCGCCGCCGGAGATCGCGCGGGGCAGCGAGTTCAGCCAGGACACCGACCCGCGCTACGCCGACATCGCGGGTGGGCCACTCACCGAATGCCTCGCCGACGTGGTCGCCAGGCTGGTGCCGTACTGGGAATCCGCGATCGTGCCCGATCTGCGCGCCGGGAAGATCGTGCTGGTCGCCGCGCACGGCAACTCGCTGCGCGCGCTCGTCAAGCACCTGGACGGGGTCTCCGACACCGATATCGTCGGCCTGAACATCCCGACCGGCATCCCGCTGCGCTACGAGCTGGACGAGGGCCTGCGCCCGATCAACCCCGGCGGCGAGTACCTCGACCCGGACGCCGCGGCCGAGGCCGCGGCAGCGGTGGCCAATCAGGGCCGCTGAACAACCCGACCGCTTTCACCACCCAAGCAACTCGCCCCGCAGCGTGTTCTCAGGTGTTTCCTCGCGAGGACAGCGCCGACGCGGTGTATCGGAAATACATGAGGAGACGCTTCCGGAGCGAGGGAGCGTCTGAGGCTCCGCTACCGGACCCACCAAGCAGCCCAGCCAGGGACACTCTCACAAGTTCTGGACGTTCGACACGAGCCACTGGTCGCCGATGCGCTGCATGCGCAGGGCGACCGTGCTCGGTGTCGTCCCCTTGTCCCCGTTCGGCGCGGTGACATCGGAGTTCATCGCCACGAGCACATCCGCGGTACCCGCGCGCAGATCCAGCCGCCGCACCCCGGCGACCACGGTGTGCGCCTCGATGACCGTTTCCCGCTTGGCGATCTTGTCCGCGTTCGCCGCCTTCCCGGCCACCGCCTGATCGTGCAGCTTTCCGGTGGTCATGGCGATGGTGGCGGACAGGCTCCGGTCCGGGTCCCGGTAGTCGCTCGAGGCGAACCGCTCGGCATCGGTCATCGCGGCGGAGAGCACGAGGTCGCGCTGCGCGGCAAGCTGCATCGGCGGCAGATCCGCCCGGTTCTCCGGGCGCAGGTCGCCGACATTCGGGCGCGGGATGGGCTTGTCGAACTTCGCGTCGGTGTCGGTGATCTGCCATAGCGCCCCCTGATGGCGCGCGGTCACCAGCATGCGTGCGAGCAGATCATGGGTCTTGCCCTCGCTGCGCACCTTCTCGGTCAGCGCCACGAGCACGGTCGCGGTGTTCCCGGTCAGGCTCGTCACCGCGCTCTCGGTCACCTTGGTCGTCACACTCGTCGCGGGCTTGCCCTGCAGACCCGTGAGCGAACGCTCCAGGTCCGCCCGCGCCTTCCCGATGACCACGCCGTCCACGGACGACTTGTGCTGCTCCAGCTTCGCCGAGTCATAGGAGTACGCCGCACCGATCGCCGAAGCGACCTGATCGGCGGCCTGTTCGGTGCGTGCGGGGGCGACCAGTGCGAGGTTCGCAGGCAGCGGCCCCGGGGCGCTCGAGGAGGGCGGCGGCCGCTTCGGGGTATCCGCCTGCTTCTTTCCCACGGGCAGCAACAGATAGACGATCCCGCCCGCGGCGAGCACGAGCAGCACGATGACCACGGCGGCGACGACTCGGCGCGAACCCGACTTCGATGTCACGGAGGTCATTGTGGACCAGAGTGCGCTCGGGAGCTCTCGTCCGTCGCGAGCGGGAGTCGGCGTGACGGTGCTCTGCGGGCCACCCGCGTCCGGGATCAGCAAGGCGAAGGAAGAGCCATAGCGGGGTTCTACGGCGACTGACGACAACGAGCCAGGCATCGCGCCGGCATGCGAAGGTATTTCGCCGATGTTGCAGTGCAAGCAGGACGCGGGGCGCCAGGCAGGCTCATATGTGGTTGGCTTGGGACATGGCACGTGATTTCGATCTTGGCGGCACCCGGGTCAACCGGATGGGATTCGGCACCATGCGGCTTCCCGGCTGGCCGATCGGGCGGCGCAGCGACACCGAAGCGGCTCACACCATCCTGCGGCGCGCGGTCGAACTCGGCGTCGACCACATCGACACGGCATGGTTCTACCGCAGGGACGGGGCCAGTTCGAACACCTTCATCAGGGAGGCGCTGCACCCGTATCCCGAGGGACTGGTGCTCGCCACGAAGATCGGCCCGCGTTTCGCCGAGGACGGGAACTCCCCCGCCGATCCCGCGCACACCCTCGGCGAACTGCGCCGCGATCTCGAAGCCAACCTGACCGAGCTCGGTACCGATCGCATCGGACTGGTGAACCTGCGCCTCGGCGGGATCGACGGGCCCTTCGACGGGGACGCCCACGAGCCCTTCGAGGCACTCGCGACCCTGCAGTCCGAGGGGCTGATCGGCGCGCTCGGCCTCTCCAACGTCACCGAGCGGGTGCTCGATCAGGCGCTGGCCATCGCGCCCGTGGCCACGGTGCAGAACTCCTTCAACCTGGCCGACCAATCCGACGCGGCCTTTGTCGACCGGTGCGCCGAGGCGGGAATCGGTTATGTGCCGTTCTTCCCGCTCGGCGGACACGTCAACCCGGACATGCTCGAGCAGCCCGAGCTGGTCCGGGTCGCCGAGGACCGCGACGAGACCCCGGCCCGCATCGCGCTGGCCTGGTTGCTGCACCGGGCACCGAACCTGCTGCTCATTCCCGGGACCTCGACACCCGCGCACCTCGAGGCGAACGTGGGCGCGGCGGAGATCGAGCTGTCCGAGGCAGAGGTGGCCGCACTGCGGGCCTGACGACTCTGCCTTTGCAGAGATCTCTCTGCAAAGGAAGGCCTGCACAGGTGATTTTGCAAAGAAACTTCTGCAAACATCTTTCTGCTGTGCAGTATCCCGCCGTCCGGCCCGCGTCGCAGCGGTGACCGGCAGGTGAACGCGAACGGAACAATTCGCTCGGGAAATGTCGAAGCGGTCACTCATTCGCGCGTGAACTAGCCCGACCGGGTGGGAACGCGCTTACGATGCGGCCGTGGAACCTGCATCCGGACCCGCCTCGGGGCCGAAACCGTGACGACGGCGGCGATCGTGCTCGCGATCCTCGCGGCGTTCGTGCTCGGCCTCGCCATCGGCGCTGTCGTTCGCGGGAAGCGACGGCGAAGGCAGCGCCCGCAGCAGCACGGGCCGACCGTGGCCGATCTGGTCCACGAGGTCGTGCAGTCCGGGCACAACGGCGTCGTGGTGCTCGGTGAGTTCGGCGATGTACTGCTCTACAACACGCGTGCGGCCGAGCTCGGCGTGGTCACCGACAACCGGGTGGACAGCTCCGCGCGCACCACGGCGGAACGGGTCGCCCGCACCGGAGTGACCGAACAGGTGGACCTCACCCCGCAGGTGCCCCAGGCAGGCCGGGCACCCCAGGCGGTGCTCGGCGAGGTGCGCAGGCTGCTCGACGGGTTCACCGTCATCGACGTCGCTGACCAGTCGGACACGGTGCGCCTCGAGGCGACCCGCCGCGATTTCGTGGCCAACGTCAGTCACGAGCTCAAGACCCCGGTCGGCGCGATGGCCCTGCTCGCCGAGGCCCTGCTGGACTACGTGGACGATCCGGCCGAGGTGCACCGGTTCGCGGGCAAGATCCTCGACGAGTCCAATCGGCTCGGCCGCCTCGTCAACGAGCTGATCTCCCTTTCCCGACTGCAGGGTGCGGAGCGGCTGCCCGAACTGCAGACCGTGAAGGTGGACGAGGTGGTGCACGAGGCACTGCACCGGGCCGCGCTGGCCGCCGAATCGCACCGGATCACCATGACCACCGACGAGGACTCCGGGCTCACTGTGGACGGAGACCATTCCCTGCTCGTGACCGCGCTGGCGAACCTGCTGGACAACGCGATCGCCTACTCCCCGGAAGGCAGCGGAGTCTCCATCTCCCGGCGCGAATCGGGCGGCTACGTGGAGATCGCGGTGACCGATCGGGGTATCGGGATCGCGCGCGAACACCAGGAGCGCGTGTTCGAACGGTTCTACCGGGTCGACAAGGCGCGCTCCCGGGCCACCGGGGGAACCGGGCTCGGGCTGGCCATCGTCAAGCACGTCGCCGCGAACCACGGGGGTTCGGTGCGCCTGTGGAGCCAGCAAGGCACCGGTTCGACGTTCACCATCCGCATCCCAGCGGTGCCGGTGCAGCCACCCGCACCAGTTCAGTTAGCCGAACACGAAGGAGCACTATGAACGAGCTTGGCAGTGTTTCATCGATACCGCGTCCTCGCGAAGCGTCGAGCTCCCGCAGGGAGGGAGAGCGATGAGTCGGGTTCTGATCGTCGAGGACGAAGAATCGTTCGCCGATCCGCTCGCCTACCTCCTGCGCAAGGAGGGGTTCACGCCCTCGGTCGCGACCACTGGGCAGGAAGCGCTCGATGAGTTCGACCGCAACGGGGCCGACATCGTGCTGCTCGATCTGATGCTGCCCGGAATGAGCGGTACCGACGTCTACCGCACGCTTCGCACCCGTTCGACGGTCCCCGTGATCATGGTGACCGCGCGGGACAGCGAGGTGGACAAGGTCGTCGGGCTCGAACTCGGCGCCGACGACTACGTGACCAAGCCGTACTCGGCGCGCGAACTGATCGCCCGCATCCGCGCGGTCCTGCGCAGGGGCGGGGAGAACGAGGAGACCGGCGGACAGGTGCTCGCCGCGGGCCCGGTGCGCATGGACGTCGAACGGCACGTGGTCTCCGTGTCCGGAACCGAGGTATCGCTGCCCCTCAAGGAGTTCGACCTGCTCGAGTACCTGCTGCGGAACACCGGGCGAGTGCTCACCAGGACCCAGCTCATCGACCGGGTGTGGGGCGCCGACTACGTAGGGGACACCAAGACCCTCGATGTCCACGTCAAACGTTTGCGCGGCAAGATCGAACCGGATCCCTCCGATCCGCACTACCTGGTGACCGTGCGCGGCCTCGGTTACAAATTCGAAGCTTGACCAACTCCGGGGAGTACCGTTAGCCCCCGTGCGATTAGCAGTCCTCGACGTCGGCTCGAACACGGTGCACCTCCTCGTGGTCGACGCCCACCGCGGAGCACATCCGACGCCGATGAGCTCGGAGAAAACCGTGCTCCGGCTCGCCGAGAAGATCAACTCCGCCGGGAACCTCAGCAAGGCAGGCGCGGACGAACTGGTGAGCACCATCGCCACGGCGCGTGCTTCGGCCGCCGAACTCGGTTGCGAGGACCTGCTCTCCTTCGCCACATCCGCGGTGCGGGAGGCGAACAACTCGGCCAAGGTACTCGAACGGGTGCGCGAGGAGACCGGGGTCGAGCTGCGGGTACTCACCGGGGAGGACGAGGCACGGCTGACCTTCCTCGCCGTCCGGCGCTGGCTCGGCTGGTCGGCCGGACAGCTGCTGGTGCTCGACATCGGCGGCGGCTCGCTCGAGATCGCCAGCGGCATCGACGAGGCACCGGAGAGCGAATGGTCGCTACCGCTCGGCGCAGGGCGGCTCACCAGGACCAAGTTCAGCCACGATCCACCGAAACGCGCCGAGGTCAACGAGCTTCGCGATTGGGTCGATGAACAACTGCACCCCGTGGTCAAGAAACTACGAAAGAACGGTGCGCCCGACCGGGTGGTCGCCACTTCGAAGACATTCCGCTCGCTGGCCAGGCTGACCGGGGCCGCGCCCTCCTCGGAGGGGCCGCGGGTGCGCCGGACGCTCACTCACACCGGGCTACGCCAGCTCATCTCGTTCATCTCCCGGATGTCCGCGGCGGATCTCGCCGAGCTCGAGGGAGTCGGCGCGAACCGGGCCCACCAGCTCGTAGCCGGGGCGCTCGTCGCCGAGTCCGCGATGCGCGGATTACGGGTCAGCGAGCTGGAAATCTGTCCGTGGGCACTACGCGAAGGTGTGATCCTGCGCAGGCTGGACCAGACCAATGGGGCAGAGCAGACTGCGATAATGCTCAAGCCATGATGGCCCGGTGTTGGCGAGCAAGGCCACATCGACCACACTGGTGGTAGACGGAAACACAAGGCACGGTGGAATGGATGAGTTCTCGAGACGACGAGTCGAATACGCGACAGCGCACCGTCGCTGAACTGCTCGCCCAGCACGGTGGGTCGCAGCAGCAAGGCGAGGCAGCGCGCGGGCGCCGTCGTCGCGCCGAGGATGCGGCGGAGGACACCGCACCGCAGGCGATCATCGACCGGGTCCGGGGGGACACGGGGACCAACATGTCGCCGGTCGCGCACACCGCCAACGGGCACCCCGCGCCGCCGCAGCCACGCCCCCAGACCCAACCCCAGCCGAACCCCCAACCGAGCCCGCAGCCGCAACCGAAGCCGAAACCGAGCCCGCAGCCGCAAGCACAGCAGCAGCAGGCCGCCGGCGCCCCGGTTCCCGCGCGGCCGCAGTCGAGCGGGCGGTTGCCGGTCAAACCGCCGACCAGGGCGATGCCTCCGGTCGATGAACCAGAACAGCAGGCCGGGTTCCCCGAACCACCGGAGTACGACGACTACTCCGATCCGGCGAAATACACCCCGCCTCCGCCGCTTCCCGAGGACGCGCCGAAACCACAGCGCGCCTCGATGACCGCGCGCCTTGCCGGTGCGCCGCCGGAGCCGCTGACCGAACAGATCCAGGCGATCCCCGAGGCACCGCTGCAGGGCCGTCCGTCCGCGGTCGAGTCCACCGGGTACTACACTCCCGACTTCGACGATGAGGACGAGGAGCCTGGAGAGCAGACCGCGTTCCACCCCGTGCCCGACCTCGAGGACGACGCGGACGAGGACTACGCCGAACCAGCGGACTACGACCAGTCCACGCACTACGACGAGCCCGCCCGGTACGACGAATCACAGTACCTCGACGAGGACGGGTACGAACCCGCCGAGGACGAGGACTACGACTACGAGGAAGAGCCGCGCGGTGCCCGTGAATGGCTCACCCTCGTCGGCCTCATCGCCGCCGGAGTCGTCGGCGGTGGACTCGTCTGGCTCGGCTTCGACTGGTTGTGGAGCTACAGCAAGATCATCGGCGTGATCGCGGCGATCGTGGTCACCCTTGCCATCGTCTTCCTCGTACGCAAGGCATGGCGCGCCAAAGACCTGCAGACCACCATCTTCTCCGTGGTCGTCGGGCTCATCGTCACCGCTACACCGGCCTTACTGCTCTACCTCGGGTCGTAGCGGCCCGTGATCCCAATCGGCCTGTCCACCGCATCGGTCTGGCCACGTCGGGCCGAAGCGGGGTTCCGGTACGCCGCGGAGCTCGGGTACGACGGGGTCGAGGTGATGGTCTGGGGAGACCAGGACAGCCAGGACAGCACCACACTGCGCCGATACCTGCGCGGCTACGGCATGCCCGTGCTCTCCCTGCACTCCCCCTCACTGCTGATCACCCAGCGCGTCTGGTCTCCCGACCCCACCGTGCGGCTGCGCCGATCCGTCGAACTCGCCGCCGAGCTCGACTGCCCCACCGTCGTCGTACATCCGCCGTTCGTCTGGCAACGCCGCTACGCCAAACGATTCCCCGAACTCGTCGCCGAACTCAGCGAGCGCACCGGAATCGCCATCGCCGTCGAGAACATGTTCCCCGCCAAACCACTGCGCAATGTCGCCGTGCACGCATTCCATCCCTCCATCGACCCCACCGACGTCGGGTACGCCGACTACACCCTCGACCTCTCACACACCGCCGCGGCCGGGATGAACGCCCTCGAACTCGCCGCCCGCATGGGTACCGGACTGCGCCACGTCCACCTCGCCGACGGCACCGGGCTCCCCCGCGACGAACACCTCATCCCCGGACGAGGCACCCAGCCCTGCGGCGAACTCCTCGACACACTCAGCGAGACCGGCTTCCAGGGATCCGTGATCATCGAGGTCAGCACCCGCACCGACCGCAGCGACGCCGAGCGCACCACCAACCTCGCCGAAGCACTGCTGTACACCAAACTGCACCTCGCCCGCTGACCCCGTCACACGGACGGCGGAACGTCGCACTATCCTGTTTGATGTATAGACATCATTCGGATATGCTGACTCCCGTGCCGGGAAAAAGGCAAAATGCAAATCGCTTCGATATCTAATCGATACACCTTCGATGAGATGTATTTCACCTGCACAAATAATGGATACGGCCATTATTTTTGCAATTCGCACTGTTCACATACGATGACGGCGGGTGTTAGCCTGCCAAGTCTGAAGCTCGAGGGGAGGGCTTGAGATGGCGCACGACGAAGACGTGGGCGGACCGGTAGGCGAGAGCACGAAACCACCGAGCAAATCCGATCCCCCGCCTGGCAAGCAGCCGATAGCGGAGCCCCATGCCGTGGGCCCGGCGCTGCACATCGATCCGGTCGAGGCGGGCAAAGCGATCACGCACCTGGACAACGCCATCGATGCGCTCGAAGAGGCATACCTGGATTCCTACGACATGTCGCTTACAGTCGGCCCGGGAAAAGAAGGCGCAAGTGCTGGATTCAGCACTACAGCCGCCCGCGTCGGCACCCAGAAACGTACTGAACTTCTGGAGGATGTACGCGGACTTCAGGCCATGCGCAATGAGCTGTCCACGGCGATGGACAGCTACCGGCAGACCGAACAAGCGAACACCGACGATCTTCGCAAGCCCGGGAGATAACAGTGCGGCGACGAAGAGCAACAACGATGCTGACCTGTGGCGTCATGGCCATTGTCGCCGCGGCCTGCAGCGGGACCCCCGAACAACCTCCCAATACCGCCTCACCAGCAAGAAACATGCAGTCTTTGCCACAACATGGCGCCCCCAAGGTGGAAAGTCCGGTCGACGTATCGAAATTCAAGGCCGCACCATGCACGACCTTGACCATCAGTCAGCTCCACATCCTACAGCTCAATCCTCCAGGTAAATCGAGACCAAACACCCCCTCCGGCTCGAAGTGCGTCTGGAAAGGCCCACACGGGATCAGTATCGACGTCAACTTTATTCCGAACTCCAAAGGTCTCAGCGATCTTTATTCGATCAGAAATCGATTCTCCCGATTCGAACCGCAGCCACCGATCAACGGATTCCCAACCATCCTTGGAAACCTCGACTCCAGCCAAGAGAAGCAAGGGGGCTGCTCCTATCAGACCGGAATGAACGATCACGATGCCATTTCAGTACTAGCAGTGGAAGGTCCGGATAGTCGTCCTTGTCGTGATGCAAAGAACGTCACCAAAGGTGTTACGAAAACCATAAAGTACGGGGGGTAGAAACGTGCCAACGAAAACCGCCGATTCGGGAATGGGCACTGGCTCGCCAAAAAACATGAGCGGATCAGATATTTTCGATTCTATGCGAAATAACGTTCCCGGAACAAATTCTCTACACTATGCAGCGGCTTCAGCATCGGAAACCAGCAGGAAAGTAAGCAAGGTTGAAGATCACCTCCGAAGATGCCAGAACGCAATAGCCGCCGGGATCCGTGGCGCGGCGGGCGATGCCGCTCATCGGGCCGCGAAGCCGTTCCTCGACCGGCTGGCGCGGCATCGGGAGGACCTGGACTCCTTCCAGCAGACGACGACCAGTCAGGCCGAGGGGTTCGAGTTCCAAGCCGGTCAGCTCAAGGAGATGCCGAGGGAACAACCGGGTTTCGTCGCCACGCTGGAGACTTCGATGGCATTCTGGCGGGACAACGATCCATGGAACGACAGCACCGCGTGGTTGACCGCGGATGCCGGGAACAGGCTGGCGTTCCGGAATTACGGCGCGCAGAGCCAGGTGCTCGCCGGTGCCCTGCCTGGAGAAAGCCCCGCGCCGGTGAACGCGTTCGCGAATCTGGAGATCTACAACCCGAAGCGGACGGCAAGCGGCGGCGAACACCAGGATGCGCCGCTCCTCGCGCGAGGAGGATACGAGCCTCGCCGCATCCCGGACCCGCGCGGAGCCGAACCATCCGGCCACACTGCCGTACCCGAATCCCGAACCTCCACCCCGGACGACCGCATACGGGAACCCGAAGCACCTGAATCCGGCAAGGACCGGCCCGATCCCGACGGCGCGCACGAACACGGCGGCGGACCCAGGCCCGGTGAACTGAACACGGCAGGCAGTAACCAGCAAGGCATCGGCGGCCTGCGGGAACCACGCAGCCCGGGAGTGCAGTACGCGGGTGACACCTCGGCGGCCGAACCCACGCCCGGTGTGCCCGGCGGCACCACATGGCAGATCGGCCGCGAACAGGCACCGGGTAAGGGAGCAAGTGGCCGGTCCGCACGACCACCCGGCTCGGGACCACGTTCCGGTTCGGGCGCCTCCCAACAACGCGCCGGTTCGAGAACGGCCAGCGAGCAAGTCGGCAGCCGAACCCGGGAGGGAACGAACGGTGCGCCGCCACCCGGTCACAACACCAAGAAGGGCGAGGAGGAACGCAAGGGGCCTCGGTTCCTGGTCACCGAGGAACACGGCAACGAGATCGTCGGCGAACTGCCACCGACCGCTCCCCCGGTGATAGGCGAGTGACACATGACGCGGGGGACGATGTCGATCTCCCACACCGCCTACGAGGTGTTGTGGGAACGGGCCGAACTGGGTGCGATGCCGGCCTCGATCGCGATCCACTACCCACTGCGCACGCTCGCCAACGGCGCGGCGCTCGCCCGCGAAGCCTTCGCCGAACTCGCCGCGAGCGGCCTCGCCGAAGACACCGAACCGCATCCCGAACTCATCGCCGCCCTACGCAAGCTCGCCCGTACACCGCGGCGGTACGCACTCATGATCATCACCAGAGACCATCCGCACGGCGAAGGCTCCCTGCTCGCGATCGATGATCCCGATGCTGTCCTCGCCACACTCGATGACCAACACCTGCACGTACACCCGTTACCCATCGACATAGCGATCCGCACACTGCTCGCCGAACTACCGGCAGAACCACCAGGGCACGGACAGTCCCTGATCTTCCACGAGGACGAACTCACCGAGGACGGGCATGTCCAGCCGCGAGGTGAACCGGGCAGCATCCTGATACCACCGAACACCGTGGCCACACAGGCCGACAGCTACCTCCACCTCATGCGAAGACCGCGGCGCCGCCTCAGTTACCTATACCGACCGGTAGGGCAACCGATCGTGATCGTCGACCTCGAATCCGAAGGACGCTGGCTCGTGCACAACGACAACGGCTGGGTCACGACCGCGCCCGGAACCAGTGGGAACCTCACTGACCTGCTGTGCGTCGGACCGGATGACGCGCACTGAGCACCGCCTGCACCGCCCAGAACGCGTTGTCCGAGAGTAACCGCGGCGCTAATATGCATATGGTCGATACAAGCGAGGGGAACCGGTATGACGGCACAGGACGGGCACCGGCTAGGCGGGGCGGACCCGAAGCCGCAAGCGCAACAGGCACCACCTGGACAACCACCAGGCGGCGCACCGCTACCGCACGCCTCCGGCAAGAAGCTCTACGTCGATCCGGCGGAGGCAGGGCAGGCGCTGGCGTACCTGGACCAGGCGGTCTCGAAGCTGCAGGAGTCGTACGACCACAGCTCTGCCCTCGATCACATACAGAAGCCCGGTAACGAAAACCCGAGCGACGGCTTCGCCAAGGTCGCGAGCGATGTCGGCAAGCAGAAGCGGGCCGAGATCCTGCAGGACATCAACGGCCTTCGCGCCATGTACCAGGAGCTGAAGGCAACGCTGGACAATCATCACGAGACCGAGCACGCCAATGCGGACAACCTCCGTAGGATGCAGCGATGACGGCACGACTTCGCACGGCGGCCGCCGGGGTGTCCCTCGCGGCCATCACACTCTTCGCAACCAGCTGCAGCAGCCCTACTGTCGGTAAGCCCGGAGCGGGCGACTCACCGTCATCCTCAGCTAATAGCGGAGGGCAGACCTCGCTCCCACACGACGGGGCGCCAAAGGTCCCCAACCCGGTCGATATATCGAAGTTCAAGGCACAGCCGTGCACCACTCTTACCGCAAACCAACTGCAAACACTGGGAGTCCAGGGCCAAGCCAAGCCTGATCCGCAATCCTCGACCGGATCCCAGTGCACTTGGGGCGGCGGCGTCGAAGCGACCCGGGTAAATATCGTATTCGTACCCAATTCTGGGGGCCTCAGCGATCTGTACAAGCTGAACAAGCAAAAAGGCCACTTTTACCGGTTCGAGCCACAAGACCCCGTCAACGGCTTCCCTGCGGTCTTGGAAAACCTCGACAAGAACCAACTGTCAAACGGCATCTGCGCCTATGACATCGGTATGAATGATCGCGATGCCGTCACCGTCCTGCTCCAGGAACAGCCCGGGGGCAATCCGTGCGATGACGTCAAGCAGGTAGCACTGAGTGCCACGAAAACAATGAAGAATGGGGGCTCGTGACATGGCTGGCGAAAAGCCGGAAGGTCCGGTCAACACGAATATTGATACCGGAATTCGCCACGACGCGACCGGCGGCGACATCTTCAATCAGATGCGCAACGGCGTGAACGGGCCGAAATCCCTTCACAACGCAGCATCTGCGGCTGGCCAGGTATCCGATAACCACGATGAAGTCATCGATCTGCTGAAGAAGTACCAGAGCGCCATCGCGTCAGGTGTCCGAGGCGATGGCGGGGACGCGGCACACCAAGCTGCGAAACCGTTTCTCGACCGCGTCACGCAACGGCAAAGTGACATGTCCACTTACAAGATCATGACGGACCAGCAGGGCGAGGGGTTCTCCACCTACGCCGGGCAGCTCGAGGAAATGCCCCAGCAGCCGCCCGGTTTCTGGGACAAGGCGGGCGGCACGATCCAGTTCTGGAAGGACTCGGATCCTTGGAACGACGGGGATTCGTGGAACAAGGCGAACTCGCTGAACAAGCTGACGTTCCAGAGTTACGGTTCGCAGAGCCAGTCGCTCGCCGGGGCGATGCCGGGTCAGGGCCAGCCTCCGGTGGACACGTTCGCGAATCTGGAGATCTACAACCCGAATCGCACGCCGGGTGGCGGGCACAACGGCGGTGTGGACCCGGGCACGGGCGGCCCGGGCGGCGGGCAGCACGGCGGTCAGGGGTACTCGACGAACCCGACTCCGGGAGCGCCCCCGCATCCGGGCGGTCATGATCCTTCGGGGCACAGCCCGTCGTTGCCGGGCGGCCCGGGTGGCGGTCCGAACGGACCCAGTGGTCCGGGCTCGATTCCCCCCGATGTTCCGCCGATCGGCGGCGGTGACCCGCGTGCCCCGTTGCCGGGTCAGACGGACACGTCCAGCGGCGGTGATTCGGGGCTCGGCAATTCGTGGAATTCGAGCCTTCCGGGCTACAGCTCGAATTCGCGGTCCGGCGGTGGTTCGGACCTGGGCGGGCTCGGTGCGCTCGGCGGCGCCGGGATGGGCGCCGGAATGGGTGGGGGCATGGGCGACGACTCGACGCGCGGTGGCTCGGGCGGCGGTTTCGGGCGCGGCGGCATGTCCGGTGCGGGCCCGCGTTCGGGTGCCGCTTCCGGTGGTGCGCTCGGTGAGGAAGGCGCGGCCGGTGGCCGTGGCGCCGGTGCGGGTGCCGGACGGGGCGGTGCGGGCGGTGCACCGATGGGCGGCCGCGGCGGCAACAAGAAGGAGGACGAGGAGCACGAGACTCCCTCGTACCTGATCACCGAGGAACACGGCGATGAGATCGTCGGGGATCTGCCACCGACGGCGCCACCGGTGATCGGCGGCTGATGTGCTCAAAGGTCCTGTTTCCCTCTCCCATGCGGCTTACGAAGTGCTCTGGGAGCGGTCGAACCTCGGCGTGATGCCGACCTCGATCGCGATCCACTACCCGCTGCGCACAATGGACAATGGTGCGGCGCTGGCCAGGCAGGCGTTCGCGGAACTGAACCAGGCGGGCCTGGCCAAGGGCGACCAGGTGCACCCGGACCTGGAGGACACGCTGCACAGGCTGGCGCGGTTGCGGCAGCGTTATGCGGCGATGATCATCACGCCGGATCACCCGCACGGCGAGGGCACGCTGGTGGCGCTCGACGGCGAGGCGGCGATCCTCGCCACGCTGGACGACCGCACGCTGCACCTGGCGCCGATTCCCGCGGCACAGGCGATTCCCGCGCTGCTGAGCCGGATTCCGCGCTATGCCCCGGGAAACGGGAAGTCGCTGACCTTTCGCGAGGATGAGCTCACCGAGGAGGGGCGCAGGGCGGCACGGCAGTCCTCGGCCGAGGGCAGCATCATGGTCTCGGCGAATGTGACCGCGACGGACGCGGACCGCTATGTCGAACTGATGAGCAAGCCGCGGATCGGGGTCATCTACCTGTACCCGCCCGCCGGGAATCCCGTGGTGGTCGTGGACTTCGAACAGGAAGGGCGCTGGTTCGTGGCGAACAAGGACGGCTGGGTCAGCAGCGCGCCCGGCACGGACGCGATGCTGGCCGAGCACCTGCGCGGATAGTCCTTGACCGCTGTGCCGATTTAACCGAAGCGGCCGGAGATGTAGTCCTCGGTCGCCTGCTGGCCGGGGTTGGAGAAGATCTTCTCGGTGTCGTCGATCTCGATGAGTTTGCCGGGCTGGCCGACCCCGGCGAGGTTGAAGAAGGCGGTCTGATCGGAGACCCGCGCCGCCTGCTGCATGTTGTGCGTGACGATGACGATCGTGTATTCCTTCTTCAGCTCGGCGATGAGGTCCTCGATCGCGAGCGTGGAGATGGGGTCGAGCGCGGAGCACGGCTCGTCCATCAGCAGCACGGCGGGCTGCACGGCGATCGCCCGCGCGATGCACAACCGCTGCTGCTGACCGCCGGAGAGGCTGCCGCCCGGTTTGTTGAGCCGATCCGAGACCTCGTTCCACAGGTTCGCGCCGCGCAGTGCCCGCTCGGCGACCTCGTCGAGCCGCGACTTGTCCCGCACCCCGGCCAGGCGCAGCCCGGCGATCACGTTGTCCTTGATGGACATGGTGGGGAACGGGTTCGGCCGCTGGAACACCATCCCGATGGTGCGCCGCACATCCACCGGATCCACGCCGCCCGCGTAGATGTCCTCGCCGTCGAGCAGCACCTCGCCCTCGACGCGTGCGCCCGGGGTGACCTCGTGCATCCGGTTCAGCGTGCGCAGCACGGTGGATTTGCCGCAGCCGGACGGGCCGATGAACGCCGTGACATTGCGCGGTGGAACGGCGAGGGTCACTTCCGCGACGGCCTGGAATTTGCCGTAGTAGATGTTCAGATCTTTGGCATCGAGTCGTTTCGCCATCGCAGTGCCCTTATTTCGTCTTGATCGCGGAGAACCGGGAGATCACGGTAGCGATCAGGTTGAACAACATGACGAGCAGGATCAGGGTGAGCGCGGCACCCCAGATCCGCAGTTGCCCGGCCGCGGTCGGATTGGTGAATTGGTTGTAGATGAACAACGGCAGCGAGGTCATATTGCCGTCGAAGATGTTGAAATTGATCGATTGGCTGTACCCGACGAGTACGAGCACCGGCGCGGTCTCGCCGAGCACCCTGGCCAGTGCGAGCATCGAGCCGGTGACGATCCCGGAGAGCGCGGTGGGCAGTACGACCCGCACGATCGTTTTCCATTTCGGAATACCGAGCGCATAAGAGGCCTCGCGCAATTCCTGGGGAACGAGCCGGAGCATTTCCTCGCATGACCGCACCACGACCGGAAGCATCAGCAGCACGAGCGCGAGGGAGACCGCGAACGCGGACTGTTCCAGGCCGAACGTGGAAATCCACAGCGCGAAAATGAACAGCGCAGCCACGATGGAGGGCACCCCGGAAAGAATGTCCACCATGAACGTGGTCAGCCGGGCGAGCCAGCCGCGGCCGTATTCCACGAGATAGATGGCGGCGAGGATGCCGATCGGCACCGCGATCACCGCGCACACCAGCGCCTGGGCCAGCGATCCGTACAGCGCGTGGTAGATCCCGCCGGCGAACTGGTCCGGGAGCACCCCCTTGAGCGAGTGGGTGAACCAGTCCGGGGAGACGAGCGCGCGCCAGCCCTTGATCACCACGGTGGCCAGCAGCCACACCAGCGGCACGAGCGCGATCAGGAAGGCAAGGCTGACCAGCACCGTCGCCAGGTGGTTGCGCGCCTTGCGGCCGGTGGAAAGGTGATGGAAGACCGGTGGCCGCGCGGGCCGCTCCAGTTCGGTCGTAGTCATGAGAGGCGGCCCTTTCCGAGCATCGCAGTGAGCGCCAGCGAGCGAGGAGCACAGGAAAGGCCGCATCGGGACAGCACCGTCATGCCTTTTCCTTCTTCGGCTTGGCGATCGAGCGCGCGATCGCGTTCACCACGAACGTCAGCAGGAACAGCACCAGCCCGGCGGCGATGAAGGCACCTGTCGGCAGCGGTTCGGAGAATTCCGATGCGGCCGAGGCGATCTTCGAGGCGAAGGTGGAACCACCGTCGAAGAAGCTGAACCCGGACGGCGAGGTCGCGGTGTGCAGGATCATCAGCACGGCGATCGTCTCACCGAGCGCGCGGCCGAGCCCGAGCATCGAGGCGGCGATGAACCCGCTCTTCCCGAACGGCAGCACCGTGGTGCGCACCATCTCCCATTTCGTCGCCCCGAGCGCGAGGGCGCCCTCGATCTGGTTGACCGGAGTCTGCCGGAACACCTCGCGGGTGACCGAGGTGATGATCGGCAACAGCATCACCGCAAGCACCACGCCCGCGGTGAAGATGTTTCCGCCACCGGCGAGCGAGACGTTCCCATCGGAGAACAGCGGGAACCAGCCGAGCCCGGCATTCAGCGCGCGCTGCACGGGTTCGATCGCGGGGCCGAGCACCAGCACTCCCCACAGGCCGAACACCACGGAGGGCACCGCGGCGAGCAGGTCCACGAGATAGCCGAAGCCCCGCGCGAGCGAGCGCGGGGCGTACTGGGTGAGAAAAAGCGCGATACCGAGCGAGATCGGCATCGCGAGCACCAGGGCGAGCAGCGAGGACAGCACCGTGACCACGAGCATGTCCCGGATGCCGAAGGCGAGCTTGCCGCCCGTGGTGTCGAACCGCCAGTCGGTGAGGAAGTTCGTCGAATCGGCAAGCAGCGAGGGCACTGCCTTGATCAGCAGGAAGAACCCGATCAGCACGATGGCCACGACGATCACGAGACCGGATGTCGTTGTCAGATACCGGAAAACCCGATCCCCGACCCGTTTCGGCCGTTCGCCGCGCTCTTGTTCCTGCTCGCCCATGCCGCCCATCATGCTGCCCGTCTCCCGCTCCTGACCAGCAGGGCGGGAGACGACCTCGTCTTTCATGCTCACGATGTCTCCTCGCTGACGCTCGTCAGCATCGCTCGCACACGTGCAGTGCTGTTCGGAACGCTGCCACGCTCGCTCACTGGATAGCGTTGATCGAGGCGAGCAGCTTGTCCGAGAACTGCTTGGGCAGCTTCACGTAACCGTTCTGGTCGAGCCCTTCCTGGCCACCTTGCGCGGCGACCGAAAGGAAGGCCTTGACCGCCTTACCGGTGTCCGCGTCCGGGTATTTGGAGCAGGCGATCTCGTAGGTGGCCAGCATCAGCGGGTAGGCGCCCGCGGTCTTGGTCCCGTAGATCGAGTCGAGGTTGAGCTCGAGGTCCTTGCTTCCCTCGTCCTTGAACTTCGCCGCCTCGACGGCCTTCGCCGCGGATGCCGCGTTCAGCTCCACCGGCTGCCCGCCGCCGGAGTTGACGATCTTGGCCACGTTGAGCTTCTGGGCCTGGGCGAAGGACCACTCGTTGTAGGTGATGCCGCCCTTGGCGTTCTTCAGCGCCTGCGAGGTGCCGTCATTGCCCTTCGCTCCCTCACCGACGCCACCGTTGAAGGACTTGCCGGTGCCCTTGTCCCAGCCGCCTGCCGTCTTCAGGTACTTCTGGAAGTTGTCGGTCGTCCCGGACTCATCGCTGCGGAAGATCACGGTGATCTTCTGGTCCGGCAGCTTCTTGCCCGCGTTGAGCTTGGCGATCTCCGGGGCGTTCCACTTGGTGATCTTGCCGGAGAAGATCCCGGCCAGCGTCTTGCCGTCCAGTGCGAGGTCGTCGACGCCATCGAGCTTGTAGGTGATCGCGATCGGCCCGAACACCATCGGCAGATTCCATGCCGGGGCGCCGCAACGCTGCTTGGCCTTCTCGATCTCGCCCTTCTCCGCGGACAGCGCGGAGTCCGAACCGGCGAAGTCGGTCTGTTTGCCGGTGAACTCCTTGACGCCGGCGCCGGACCCGTTGCCGTTGTAGTTGATGTCCTGGTCCGAACAGGTCGCCCCGAATGCCTGAGTGAACCGGGACATGGCATTCGCCTGTGCGGTCGAACCACTCGCTTTGAGAGTGTTCTTGCCACCGCAGGCCACGTTCGCCGATTTCCCGGCCGCCTGTGCTCCCGCCACGCCGGAGTTGTTGTCCGAGCCGCAGGCGGCGAGCATGACCGCGCTCGCCGCGACGACCGCGAGCACGGCCGATTGGCGCTTGAGCTTCACCTGATTCCTCCACTGCTGGATCGGGTGCCGCGGTCATCGGCACCGTATGCGACGGACAGTAAGCATCGCCGATGGACACCAACCGGGCTGAAGGTGAACAACCGGTGAATACGTGCCCCGGAGTGGGCTAGCCCACTGGCTCCGTCACAACGCGTAGTCCAGCGCATTCAGTGGGAATACTGCACGTCGACATCCCAGACCCGGAACCCGATCCGCTCGTAGACCCGGACCGCGGCGGGGTTGTCGGATTCGACATAGAGCATCGCTGTGTGTAATCCCCGCTGGCGAAGATGCCGCAATCCGGCGATGGTCAGCGCCCGCCCGAGTCCGCCGCCCTGCGCGCCGGGGTCCACGCCGACCACATAGACCTCGCCGACCGGTTCGCCCGAATCATCGGCGACCACCCGCTCGTGCACCTTCGTCCAGTGGAACCCGATCAGCCGCTCATCCCGCTCGGCGAGGAAGAACCCGGCCGCGTCGAACCAGTCCTCGTTCTCCTCGCGCATCAGGTCCGCCACGCTGAGCTCACCCTGTTCCGGATGCCAGTCGAAGGCGCGCCGATTCACCTCGATGAGCGCCCGTTCATCCCGGCCGGGCACGAAAGTGCGCAACCGGCCCCCTTCGGGGAGCGTGGGTTCGGGCAGTTCCGCGGCACCCAGATCGAGCCGCATCCGCAGCAGCTCGCGCGCCCTGCCGAACCCACGGTTGCGCGCGATCGCGGCCGCGGCCGGGTGATCGCCGTGCGACCAGACCCGTAACCGGTCCCCGTCCTTGGCTCCCGCGGCGATCCCCGCATCGTCGAGCAGCGCACCGGTCAGCTGCTCGCCGACCCCCGCATTCCGGTGCTCCGGGTGCACGAACAGTTCGGCGACCGCGCGCCCGAACGCGTCCGGACCGCCCTCGAAATACGCGAAGCCGAGCAGCGTGCCGTCCTCGCGTTCGGCGAAGCATTTCCGGCCCGCCCGAATTTCATCGGGAATTACCGATTCGGCGAGCATCGGCCGCCCGTCCGCCGCATAGGTCGCGGCGAGCAGTTCGCCCAGCTGCACGGAACGGGTCTGTGTCAGTTCTGTTTCCCAGCTAATCGGCACAGTGCCACATCTACCGCAAACTCGCCAGCTTCGGGAACCGGGCGCCCTCGGAGACGTTCCTAGCCGCCTGATCGGCCTCCTGTTCGGCCTGTTCGGCGTGTTCCCGCCGGGAACCGGCGCGCGGCGGGCGCACGAACTTGTAGCCGACGTTGCGCACGGTGCCGATCATCTGCTCGTGCTCGGGGCCCAGCTTCGCGCGCAACCGCCGCACGTGTACGTCGACGGTCCTGGTGCCACCGAAGAAGTCGTAGCCCCACACCTCCTGGAGCAGCTGGGCCCTGGTGAACACCCGGCCCGCGTGCTGCGCGAGGTACTTGAGCAGTTCGAACTCCTTGTAGGTCAGGTCGAGGATCTTGCCGCGCAACCGCGCCGAATAGGTGTTCTCGTCGATCATCAGCTCGCCGAGCTTGACCAGCCCGCCGTCCGGGGTCTCGGCGGCACCCCGGGAACGCACCAGTCGCAGCCGGGCGTCCACCTCCGCGGGTCCCGCGGCGGGCAGCAGGATGTCATCCACACCCCATTCGGCGTTCATGGCGACCAGTCCGCCCTCATTGACGATCGCGATCACCGGCGCCTCGGCCCCGCTCGCGCTGAGCAGCTTGCACAGGCTCTTGGCCGAGGCGAGGTCGGCACGCGCGTCCACGAGCACCGCATCGTGTGGACCGGCCGCGAGCAGCGCGGACACCTCCGGGGCAAGGGTTTTCACCTCGTGCGGGAGCAGTCCGAGCGCGGGCAGTACCGAGTTCGGTTCCGGATCCGAGGTCAACAGCAGTAGATCGATGCTCATATTCGGGCGGCTCCTCGAAGTATGCGCGATACCCGCTGGTATACAGCGGATCAAGGCTGAAACAATAGCGCGACCAATGGGCAACGGACAGCCCCGCGACGACTAAGGTCACACCAGAGTGCGCACTCGGTAACGGAATCGAAACGGGAGTTCATGGCGACGCAACAGGAACCGAGGCGACGCAGGCGCGGACTCCGCCGGACCATCATCACCGTGATCGTGGTCCTCGCCGTGCTCGTCGGCGCGGACTTCGGTTTCGGCTCCTATATGGAATACCGGGTTTCCAAACTGCTGCGCGCCCAGCTGCACGTGCAGGACGATCCCCGGGTCTCCGTGCACGGATTCCCGTTCACCACCCAAGCACTCGCCGGGGACTACGGCAACATCACCGTGGACGCGAACGACGTCCCGGCCACCCCGACCGTGCACGACCTCGCCTTCAACATCAACCTGCGCCACGTCCAGGTGCCCATCGGCCAGCTCGCATCCGGCGAGGTCGACAGGATCCCCGTGCAGGAGCTCGACGGCAGCGTCAAGGTCAGTGCCGCGGACATCGCACGGATGCTGCACCTGTCCGACATCAAGCTCGCCAAGCAGCCCATCAACGCGGTACTCGGCAACGCCAGCCCGGTCAGCGAGTCGAACCCCGACCCGGATGCCTTCAACAACGACCCGACCCACCGCGATACCCGGGCCGGGTTCTCCCTCACCGCGAACACCTCGCTCGCCGGACAGCGCACCGCGATCACCATCTACGGGATGATCACCCTGCAGGGCGGGCAGATCGTGGCCACCCCGAAGAAGCTCAAGCTCACCAACGCCTTCATCAACAGCTCCCTGCCCGACTCGATCAGTCACCAGCTGCTCGGCAGGTTCGCCTTCCGCGTGGATCCCGGGACCCTGCCGTTCTCGGTCAGCCCGACCAGGGTGGGTGTCACCGAGGACGGCGCCCTCTCGGTGACCGGTAAGGCACGAGACGTGGTGCTCAACGGCAACCTGGCACGCTGAGCGGGCACACCCGTCCCGATCGGGCCCCGCTCCCTCGTCGGTACGGCGAACCGATCGCCGATCACGGGAGCAGGCCATGCCCATTCAGGACGCACCCATTCAGGACGCCATCGCCGCCGAACGCATCGAGCTCGCCGAGCTGCTGAGCGATCTCACCGAACAGCAGTGGGATGCCCCCTCGCTGTGCACGGGCTGGCGGGTGCGCGAGGTGGTCGCGCATATGACGCTGGCCTTCCGGCACGGTGAGCACGATTACCCGCTGGGAGCGCTGCCGAGTCCGGGGGAGGTGAACCGTGCCGCGGACGAGTGGGCCCGCCGGGACGCCGCCCGCCTCACCCCGGCCGAGCTCACCAGCTCGCTGCGGGAGAACGCGCGGCATCCCTGGCACCCTGGCGGGCTGCTCGAGGGCGCGCTCACCCACGACGTGGTCCACGGCCTGGACATCACGCTCGCGCTCGGCATCGACCGGCGGGTCCCGCTCGACCGGCTGCGCATGGTGCTCGACACGCTCGTCCCGGACCGCTACGCGTTCTTCGGCACCGAGCTCAGCGATACCGAACTGCGTGCACAGGACTTAGACTGGCGGTTCGGCAAGGGACAGCCCTACCGCGCACCGGCCCAGCGGCTGGTGCTCCTGCTCTGCGGGCGGCTCGAGCCGGGAACAAACCGGGCGTCCGGACTCGTTGAATAAATTGGAACCATTCCAAACAAGATGAGGAGTGCGCCAATGACCAGCACGAAGCCCATCACCAGCCCGATCGGCCAGGCGGAGACCGAGATCACCGGCGCCACGCTGAGCAGCGCGCTGCTCGATCTGATCGACCTCAGCCTGTTCGGCAAGCAGGCTCACTGGACCGTGGTCGGCGAACACTTCCGCACCGTGCACCTCCAGCTCGACGAACTGGTGGACACCGCACGCAACTATGCGGACGAGGTCGCCGAGCGTGCCGCCGCGATCGGTGTCCCGGTCGACGGGCGCGCGCAGACCGTGGCCTCGGGCTCCGGGGTCGAGAACCTCGATGCGGACTGGCATCAGGACCGCGCGGTCATCGAGGCCGTCGTGGCCGCCCTGACCAGCGTCATCGATCGGATGCGCGCCCGTATCGAGGAGACCGAGAAGAGCGACCAGGTCACCCAGGACCTGTTCATCGAGATCGCGCGGGAACTGGAGAAGGCCCGCTGGATGTGGCAGGCCCAGCTGGCGGGCTGAACCCCATCGGGTGACACCGAGGGAATAGCGGCGCCTGGCAGGACGTTCGGCCTCCCCATGACGGGTGTGTGGGTCCTGCTCGGCGCGGTGGTTCTCGCCGTACTCGCCGGTGCGCTGCTGCGGGCACGCTCGGGAAAGGTGCGCGCGGCGCGCACCGGGACGGTTCCCGAAGCGGTGCGTGAACTGCTCGCCGGGACCGGGGTGACCCTGGTCCAGATCTCCACCGAGTTCTGCGCGGACTGCCGCAGGGCCCGCGGCACGCTCGAGCGGTTCGCCGAGGAGAACGACTCGGTCCGGCATGTGGAACTGGACGTCACCGATCGCCCCGAACTGGCCACCGCGCTGCGGGTGACGAGCACCCCGACCACGCTCGCCGTGGATCCGCGCGGCGCCGAGTTATTCCGGTTCAGCGGCCTGCCGGTGCCGGAAACCCTGCGGGAACAGTGCGCTCGGCAGTTCGCATGAACAACCATCCCAGGTTCTGGACGCACTGCCCGTATCCGGCCGATCTCCCCTAGCCTTGTGCTCATGCACAGGCATCTGACCCGGCGACGCGTGGTGGACTACCGCCGCGTGGCATCCAGCCTGTGTCGTTGACTCGACCTATTCGTCCCTGTTCGAGTCAGGCTTGTAGGAGGCTGGGGTGTCGGAGCAGACAGCCACGCGTGAGCAGCCCGTCGACGTGCGCGGGCCGCGGTTCGCCGCGTGGGTGACGACCGTGGTGCTCGCCGTCGTGCTCCTGACCCAGTGGTGGTGGCTGCTCGCGGCGCAGCTGCTGGTCTTCGCGATCGGCGGTTTCGCCGGCCTCCGCTACAGCCCCTATTCCTGGGTGTTCCGCACCCTGGTCGCCCCCCGGCTCTCCCCGCCCACGGAACGGGAACCGACTCCGCCGCTGCGGTTCGCACAGTCGGTCGGATTCGTGTTCGCCGCGGTCGGCCTCGCCGGATTCCTCACCGGACTGAATTGGCTCGGATTGGTCGCGACGGCGCTGGCGCTGATCGCCGCACTGCTCAACGCGGCGTTCGGATTCTGCCTCGGCTGCCGGATGTACCTGTTGCTGCACCGGATATCCCCTTCCCATTGAGGCCTGTTCCGACAAGGCCTGCGTCCAACGCAAGAGAGCGAGATTTTTCGATGAGCCGTGAAGACGTTCTTGTCTCGACCGAATGGGCCGAGAACAACCTCCAGACCACCGGGGTGGTGTTCGCCGAGGTCGACGAGGACACCACTGCCTACGACGGCGGGCACATTCCCGGTGCGGTCAAGATCGACTGGAAGACCGAACTGCAGGACCCGGTCCGGCGCGACTTCGTGGACCAGGACGGGTTCGAAAAGCTGTTGTCCGCCAAGGGAATCAGCAATGACGACCTGGTGATCCTCTACGGCGGCAACAACAACTGGTTCGCCGCCTACGCCTACTGGTACTTCAAGCTGTACGGGCACGACAACGTGAAGCTGCTCGACGGCGGCCGCAAGAAGTGGGAGCTCGACGGGCGCGCGCTGGACAAGGGCGAGGTGAACCGTCCGGCGACCCAGTACAAGGCGAGCACCCCGGACACCTCGATCCGCGCGTTCCGCGATGAGGTCGTCGAGGCGATCAACACCAAGAACCTCGTGGATGTGCGTTCCCCGGACGAGTTCAGCGGAAAGCTGCTCGCTCCCGCGCACCTTCCGCAGGAGGCCGCCCAGCGTGCGGGCCACATCCCGAGCGCGCTCAACGTGCCGTGGGCCAAGGCCGCGAACGAGGACGGCACCTTCAAGTCCGATGACGAACTGCGCGAGCTCTACAAGACGGAGGGACTGGACGAGTCCAAGCCCACCATCGCCTACTGCCGCATCGGTGAGCGCTCCTCGCACACCTGGTTCGCACTGCACGAGCTGCTCGGGCTGGCGGATGTGAAGAACTACGACGGGTCGTGGACGGAATACGGCTCGCTCGTCGGTGTACCCATCGAGACGGGAGACGGAAAATGAGTGACGGCTGCGGCGCGCCCGTGCAGACGGCTACCCCCGCCGATATCGACACGAACGGTCAGGTCGTGCTCGCCGGCAAGACGGTCGGCGGCGCCTACGTCCGGCTGCTCAACGCCGATGGCGAATTCGCGGGCGAGGTCCAGGCCTCCGCGGACGGCGACTTCCGGTTCTACGCCGCGCCGGGCACCTGGACGGTGCGCGCGCTGCACCGCACCGGGAACGGCGAGGCCTCGGTGACCGCGCAGGGTCCTGGGCTGCACCAGGTCCCGATCGCGGTCGGCTGAGCCACCAAGCATTTCCCCCGGCCCCCATCGGCGCGATCATTCCGCCGATGGGGGCTTTTCCTGTGCCGGGGAATCCGCTCCTTCCCCTGTCTGGCAGGCCCTGCCCAGCAAGGTGTTCGTCCACTTGCGCAGCACCGAGCAGTGCGCGATCGGGTCGCGGCGCGTACAGCCGCGAATGTGCGCCAGATACTCGCGCGCCTTGCGCAGCCGTTCGTACTGGGCGTCCACCTCGGCGATCCGCGCGTCGATGGTGTCCCGCCAGGTGCCCGGCGAACTCGGGGACAGCAAGGCATCCAGGTCGTCCAGGGTCAGCATTCCGCTCTGCTGCAACAGTTTCACCGCGGAGAGCCGGTGCTGCGCGTCCGCGTCGTAATAGCGGACCCCGCCGCGCCGGGAACTCGCCGAGACCAGTCCGCGCTCCTCCCAGTAGCGCACCGTCGAGGTCGGCACCTCGAGCAGTCGCGCGACGGCACCGATCGGAAGGCTTGACTTCAAGTCAGCTTGAGACGACACGCTTCGAGCATGACCGAGAAGACCGCGCTGGACAACCGGCAACAGCTCAGCCGCGCCCCGATTCCCATTCTCATCGCCCTTTTCGGGTCCAGCTTCATCGTGCTGCTGGACACCAGCATCGTCGTGCTCGCCGCTCCCGCGATCCGCGCGGATCTGCGCATGACGCTCTCCGGCGCTTCCTGGGTCATCGACTCGTTCACCCTCGTGCTGTGCGCGGCGACGATCACCGGCGGGCTGTTCGCCGACCGGTTCGGCCGGTTGCGGGTGTTCGGTTGCGGGGTCGCCCTGTTCACCATCGGCTCCGTGGTGTGCGCGCTCGCCGGAACGGTCGGCGTGCTGCTGTTCGGCAGGGTGCTGCAGGGCCTCGGTGGTTGCGTCACCGTTCCCGGGGCGCTCGCGCTGCTCGCCCAGCTCTACCCGGATCCCGTGCGGCGCGCGAAAATGATCGCCTGGATGGCCCTTTCCACCAGCGTCGCGCTCGCACTCGGGCCCATCCTCGGCGGCATCCTCACCGAACGGTTCGGCTGGCCGGTGAACTTCTGGATCAATGTGCCGATCGGGATCTTCGTGCTCGCCCTGTGCGTGCTCGGCCGCCGTGGTGTCCGGGCGATCCGGGAGAACCGGCCGCTCAACCCGCTCACCCAGCTGCTGGCCATGATCTGGCTGTTCGCGCTGACCTTCGCCGTGATCAACGCCGGGCACGCGGGCTGGGCCGATGTGTCCGTACTCGTTCCGCTCGCGGTCGCCCTCGTGTTCGGCGCGGTGTTCGTGCTCGCCGAACGCCGTTCCAGTCATCCCATGCTCCCGGTGTCGTTGTTCGGTGAACCGGTCTTCCGCTCCGCGGTGATCGCCGGTTTCGGTCAGGGCTTCGCCGCGAACAGCCCGTTTTTCATCCTGTCGGTGTACCTGCAGCAGGGCCGCGGACTCTCCGCGATCCTCGCCGGGGTGCAGTTCCTGCCCTATGTGCTCGCGGTCGGCGCGGGCAATGTGCTCGTCGGCAGGCTGACCGCGCGGTTCGGGGCCGCGCGGCTGCTCGTGCTCGGTTATCTGGTCGACGCCGGCGCGCTGCTCGGTCTGCTCACCGTGGACGCGCACACGAACACCGCGCTGCTGAGCCTGTTGTTCGTGCTGCTCGGCATCGGCAACGGGCTCTCCATCGGGCCGGTCAACATCCTCGCGGTCAGCGTCGCCGGGCAGCGGCAGGCCGGGACGGCCGCGGCCACGGTGAACGTCAGCAGGCAGTTCGGCATCACGCTCGGCATCGCCACCCTCGGCGCCTTCGCCACCGGGGCAGGCACGCTCATCACCGGCATGCACCTCGGCATGCTGCTCGCCGCGGTGCTCTGCGTGCTCATCGCGGTGATCGCCCTGCTCCTCAACCGCACGCGTCTTTTCCGAGCGGCGTAGCCGCTCCAACCACCCAAGCAGCTCGCCCCGCCACCCACACCGCCGCGCAAGTCTCGAACAACCGCTAGTTCCAGCAGGGCTGGATGGGTTTGAGGTCGGGTGCGAGCTCCAGCGCACACGCCTGCCAGGTGCGCGCCTGGGTGTAGGCGATCATCGCCTCGTCGAAGCCCAGCAGCGGCGGCTCCAGGATGTAGAGCTGCTGTACCCGCGCCATCATCGCCCGCGCAGCCTCCGCGATGTCCTGCCGCTCGGCGAGCAGTTCGGCGGCGGCGCGGCGCACCTGCGCGCGGGTGTCCCGCAACTGGTCGAACGGCTGCTCCCGTGCCTCGCGCATCAGCCGGGCATGACATTCCTCGGAGCGCGCGTACCTGCGCCAGCGCGCGATGACCTCCGCCCTGTCGATGTGTATCGTGCGTGCCTGCCGCACGCGCTCGTCCTCCTCGAGCTGCGGATCCCCGGCGTTCTCCGGTTTCGGTTCCACCACGTTGTGTCCCGTTCTGCCACGCACTCCACGGAGAGGTGACTTCTCTTGCGAACCACCGAGCAATCAGTGGTATAGATCTATAGGCGACGGCAACTATATGGGGACGATTGGCGGACACGCCATGGGCTACGGGGGAAGACCACCTGAATGGAGGCATCAGTAGAGTGAGCAGCTATGGCCGCGAAGTACGGCAACATCGTCGTCGACCTGCGCGCCCGGATCAGGTCCGGGCAACTGCGCGTCGGCGACCGCCTGCCGCCGGAGAACGAGCTCTCCGCCGAGTACAACGTGTCCCGCATGACACTGCGCAAAGCCCTCGCGGATCTGCGCAATGAGGGGCTCATCGTCTCGGTGCACGGCATCGGGAGCACCATCGCCGACCCCCAACGTCCGCTGCGCCTGCACCGGCTCGCCGGCGGCAAGGTCAAGGGCGTGAAGGCGGTGACCCGGGATGACGCGCTCGCCGACACCGCGAGCAAGAACTTCAAGCACACCACCACCGAGGTGCGCTTCGAACCCGCGGACCGGATGGTCGCCGAAGCACTGGGGATCGAGCAGGGGGTCGAGGTCACGGTGCGCGTCCAGGTGGCCAGGGACGAGCAATCCACGGTGCAGCTGCACACCACGTACCTGCCGCGCGCGGTCACCAGGCGCACCGCGCTGGAGAAGACCGACACCGGCGAGGGCGGGGTCACCGCGCGGCTGACCGAAGCGGGGCATCAGCCGACGAAGTTCCGCGAGACGGTGAGCTCCCGGATGGCCACCGAGGCCGAACGCGGCCACTTCGGCGGATCGGTCGGGCTCGTGCTCGCCCTGGAACGGGTGGCGATCGCGAAGAAGCCGGTCCAGGTCAGCTATCTGGTGATGCCCGCGAACCGGTTCGAGGTCTCCTACGAATGGCAGGCCGAGTAGCAGCCTGTTCCCGGAGCGATATCCTGGACCTGTGGCGATCTTCTTCGAAGTACTGCTTGCCGTGATGACCGTGGTCATCGTCTGGGCCTCCTGCTACATCGTGTACCGCCTGCTGGCGGACGGCAGGCGATGACGGAACCGACGAGCGGCAACGAGGCCATCGAGGCGGCAGCGGCGCGCGCAGAACACACGGCGGGCCGTAACCTTCCGCGGTTCGCGGACCTCCCGGTCGAGGAGGACACCGCGAACCTGCGCGAGGGTCCGGACCTGCACGACCGGTGTCTGGCACTGCTCCCGCTCATCGGGGTGTGGCGGGGCACCGGCGAGGCCGACTACCCGACCATCGAGCGTTACCGGTACGGCCAGCAGATCGTGTTCTCCCACGACGGGCGCCCGTTCCTGCACTACGAATCGCGGTCCTGGCTGCTCGACGAGGACGACAAGGTGATCCGGCAGGCCGCGCGCGAGACCGGATGGTGGCGACCGCAGGAGGACGACACCATCGAGGTGCTGCTCGCGCACAACACCGGGATCGTGGAGATCTACTACGGCAAACCGCGCAACCAGACCTCCTGGGAGATCGGCACCGACATCGTGATGCGCAGCTCCAGCGCCAAGGAGGTCAACGGGGCGACCCGGCTGTACGGGCTCATGCCCAGCGGTGACCTCGGCTACGTCGAGGAACGCGCGATGGCCGGTCAGGAGCTGCAGCCGCACATCTCCGCCCAGCTGACGAGAGTGGTCGGCTGATGACTGGGCACGAGATCAGCACCGAGCAGCCCGGTTACCGGGTCCGGGTGCGCATCGACGGCGAGACGGTCGCCGATTCGGACCGCGCGGTCACCCTTGCCGAGACGGGGTACCCGCTGCGCCACTACCTTCCGCGCGCCGATGTGCGCATGGAACTGCTCACCCGCTCGGAGACCTCGACGCACTGCCCGTTCAAGGGCGATGCCGAGTACTTCGGCTACCCCGGTTACCCGGATGTGGCCTGGTCCTACGCCGGGCAGAACGCCGTGCGCAGCAACATCCAAGGACCCGACATCACCGACCTGATCTGTTTCGCCGACGAGCGAGTCGAGGTCACCGCGGACCGGTGAGACTGCTGCCGTACGGCGCCGATGGAGTGCTCGCCGAGTTCGATTCGATCGAGCAGGTGCGAGCCGCCCACCGGGCCGTGCTCGATTCCGGTATCGAAGCGAGCGAACTGGTTCCCGCGGCACGCACCCTGCTGGTCACCGGCGCCGAACCCGAGCGGGTGCGTTCGGTGCTCGCCGGGGCCGGGACCCACGCGGGTGAGCCGGGCAAGCTCGTGCGTGTTCCGGTGCGCTACACCGGACCCGATATCGAGCTCATCGCGGAGACCGCCGGGTGCACCGTCGCCGAGGTGGCCGAACTGCACGCGAGTGTCGACTACACGGTCGCGTTCTGCGGGTTCTCCCCCGGATTCGGTTACCTGACCGGACTGCCTGCCGCGCTGCACCAGCCGCGCCTGCCGAGCCCGCGCACGAGCGTGCCGACCGGATCGGTCGCGATCGCGGGGGAGTTCAGCGCCATCTATCCGCGCTCCTCCCCCGGCGGCTGGCGACTGCTCGGCGCCACCGATGTGGTGCTGTTCGACCCCCGGGCCAGCGTTCCCGCCCTGCTCCGGCCCGGTGACCTGGTCAGGTTCGAGCCATGCGCCGGCTGACCGTGCTCGAGGTGCGCCCCGGTGCCCTGATCCAGGACCTCGGCCGGCCCGGCTACGCGGCACTCGGGGTACCGCCATCGGGGGCGCTCGACGCACCCGCGCTGCGGCTGGGCAACCGCCTGCTGGGCAATCCGGAAGCGACCGCGGGCATCGAGGTGCTGCTCGGCGGGCTGCGGCTGCGCGCGGACACCCCGGTCACGGTCGCCGTGACCGGTGCGGAGGTTCCGGTGCACGGACACGACATCGGCGCGCCGATCTACCTGCGCGCGGGCGAATCGCTCGAGCTCGGCACCGTGACCAGGGGGATGCGCTGTTATGTGACCGTGCGCGGGGGCATCGAGGTGCCCGAAGAACTCGGCAGCCGGGCCACCGACACCCTCTCCGGTCTCGGTCCCGCGCCGCTGCGAGCGGGGGACGTGCTCGACATCGGGACCGCGGCGGATCTGCCGCACGGCGAGGACGGGGTACCCAGCGGACCCTTCTCGGACGCGCTCACCCTCCCGGTACTGCCCGGTCCGCGCGCCGACTGGTTCCACCGGGAGCTCGGCAGCGGGCTCTGGCACCTGTCCGCGACCAGTGACCGGATCGGGGCGCGGCTCGAGGGCCCCGCACTGCGCAGGCTGCCCGAGCGGGTGGGCGTGGAACTGCCGAGCGAGCCGATCCGCACCGGAGCGATCCAGGTACCCACCGACGGGGTGCCGCTGGTGTTCCTCGCCGATCACCCGACGACGGGCGGTTACCCGGTCGTCGGGATCGTGGACTCAGCCGCGCTCGCCTCGATCGCCCAGGCGCGCCCAGGGACTCGTATCCAGTTTTTCTATAGGCACAGCAAGGTACGGCAGTAGCAGCAGGCCGACCGGGTACACCAGATAGCCGTACCGGCTCGACGGGGCGAGCAACACCGCGAGCAGCAGGCCGAGCGCGAGCCACCGCGCCGCGTGCACCGCGTCCCGCGGCGGCCTGCGCAGCAACAGCACCCCGAGCACCAGCGCGGCGAGCGCGAGCAGCCCGCCCGCGATGGCGCTGCCACCCGGTACCAGGCTGGCGAGCAGCTGCCCCGGCAGCGGACTGCCCGCGGTCAGCCGCACATCCAGGCCACCAAGCGGCAGCTCGATCGCGTTGACCACGAAGGCGTGCGGATCGGCGATGATCACCGGCACCAGCAGCACCAGCGGCGGAATCAGTACGGCGACCACGGCACGCAGCCCGGCACGGACCCCGCCGCGCGCGCAAGCGAGCACGAGTAGCACGATCACCGCGGGCCAGGCGAAGGCCTTCATGGCGGCGGCGAACCCAATGAGCAGCCCGGCCGCGGCGAACCGGTCCCGCCCGGCGAGCACCAGACCGAGGCAGAGGCAGCCGAGCACCGGAACATCGGTGGCCCCGGTGACCAGTTGCAGGGCCACGAACGGGCAGCACAGCAGCGCGAACACCAGCCGCCGGTTGCGCAACAGGCCGAACAGCAGGACAGCGGCGAGCCCCAGATACAGCCGTGGATCGGTGGCCGGGCCACCGCCGAACAGCGCCGAGGGCAACCCGAAAAGAGCCAGCCCGGGCAGGTAGACATTGAAGGAATTCGGATCCCCGCTCCCGCTCGGATGCGGAAACGGGGTCCCGGTCTCGAGCCAGCGGGCCGCGGCGTCCCGGAGGATCGCGATCTCCGGATTGGCCACCCCGGTCGCCAGCTCGATGCCGAGCGGGACGAGCAGCGTGCCGAGCGCCAGCAGCACAGCGGCCGGGGCACGCCACGGCAACGGGGCCGCGAGCAACGCGCCCGCGTACCCGAACACCGCGGCGAGCGCCCAGATCCGGTGCGGTTCGAGTCCGGTGACCGCCGCGTAGATCCCGGCGAACACCGCGCTCGCCAGCAGCGCGGCGAGCAGCAGCGTCCGGGCGGACAGCAGACGCGGGCTCAGTACTCCGCTTCGTAGAGTGCGCACAGCTGCTCGTGCAGCGCGGAGGAGTCCCCGAGCTGCTTGCCGTCCAGGGTGTGCACGCGGGTGATCTTGCGGACCGAGGAAGCGACCATGACCACATCGGCGGTGAACAGGTCTTCGACCGCGATGGACTCGGTCGTGCAGGTCCAGCCCGCACGCTCGGCGGCGCGGAACAGCCCGGCCTGCGTGGTGCCCGGCAGGATGCCGATCTGGGCGGGCGGGGTGCGCAGGGTGTTTCCGGAGGCGAGCACCACGGTCGAGGTCGGCCCTTCGAGCACGGTGCCGTCGCTCGCGGTGAAGATGACCTCCTGGGCACCGCGGCGCTTGGCTTCCCGCCCCGCTGCCATGTTGAGCGCGTAGGACAGCGACTTCGCCCCGAGCAGCAGCCACGGGGCGCGCTCGGCGAGGCCCGGGTCGATGCCGCGTTCCAAGGTCACCGCGGAGACCCCGGTGCGCCGCAGCTCGTGCACCTGTTCGCCGATCGACATGCCGAGAGCGAAACCGGTCACCTCATCGGTGTCCTCGGGGCCGCGGGTGTACACGAGCTTCAGCGCGCACTCCGGCTCGGTCCAGCGCTCGAGCACCGCCTCGACGGCGTGCTGCCAGGCCACACGATCGGGTTCGGGCAGCTCAAGCTTGGCCGCAGAGGCCGCGAGCCGGTCGAGGTGCAGATCGAGTTCCCGCGGTTTCCCGTCCACCACGAGGATCGTTTCGAAGACCCCGTCCCCGCGCATGAGACCGAGATCATCCACCCGGATGTGTGCCGCTTCGGGGTCGGCGACGGTTCCGTCGAGCATCACCAGTACACGCATGTCCGCAACGTTAGTACGCTTGGGGGTGTGGAGGCCGAGCAGGCAGGACTACGCAACACGCTGCATCGCAACGGGTTGCGCATGACTCCGCAGCGCCAGCTCGTGCTCGACGCGATCGCCGAACTGGAACACTCCACTCCGGAGCAGATCTGCGCCCAGGTACGCCGCAGGGCGAGCGGGGTGAACATCACCACCGTCTACCGCAACCTGGAACTGCTCGAGAGTCTCGGGCTCGTCACGCGCACCCATCTCGGCCCGGGTGCACCGATCTACGCGGTCCCCGAACACCGGCATGTGCACCTGGTGTGCCAGCGCTGCGGGGCGACCGAGGAGGTCGGCACGTCCGTACTCGAACCGCTCGCGGGAACATTGCGCGAGCGCGCCGGGTTTGTACTGGATACCAACCACGTCGCGCTCACCGGGCGCTGCGCCGGCTGTGTCAGGAACGACTGTGTCTGAGGATGCCTGTGTCTGAGGAAAGAAGCGTGAGCTCACCGCTACTCGAACTACCCGGGGCCATCGCCAACCCGGACGACTCACCGGACCACGGCGTCGCGTGGCATTTCGGCGACCCGTTCGGCGAGCAGCGCACCGCTGCACGCTCGGCGGCCGTGCTCGATCGCTCGCATCGCGGGGTCATCGCGGTCACCGGGGACGACCGGTTTTCCTGGCTGAACCTGCTCACCTCGCAGCTGCTCACCGAACTGCCTGAGGGCAGCGGCACCGAGGCGCTGGTACTGGACAGCCATGGCCGCGTCGAGCACCACGCGGTCCTCGCCCATCTGAACCGAACGGTCTACCTCGACAACGAGCCCGGTCGTGCGGAGCCGCTGCGCGAATACCTGGAGTCGATGAAATTCTGGTCGGCTGTGGAGACCTCGATCGCCGAGCTGGGCGTGCTCACCCTGCTCGGTCCCGAGGCCGGCGCACTCGTCGACTTCGAACTCCCGGACGAGCCGTACGCGGTGCGCGAACTCCCCGGTGGCCAGGGCCTCGTCCGCGCCATGCCCGGCTCCTACGATCTGCTGGTGCCGCGCGCCGAACTGGTCGACTGGTGGCGGCGCGTCACCGAGGCCGGGGTGCGTCCGACCGGCACCTGGACCTACGAGGCGCTGCGGGTGGAGGGTCTGCGCGCCCGGCTCGGCGTGGACACCGATGAGCGCACGATTCCGCACGAAGCACGCTGGGTCCCGAGCGCGGTGCATCTGGACAAGGGCTGCTATCGCGGACAAGAGACCGTGTCCAAAGTGCAGAATGTCGGCCAGCCGCCGCGCAGGCTCATGCTGCTGCACCTGGACGGTTCGCCCGAGGTGCTGCCGCAGACCGGCGACCCGGTGCTCTCCGGGACCAAGACGGTCGGCCGGGTGGGCACCGTGATCACCCACCACGAGCTCGGCCCGATCGCGCTCGCCCTGCTCAAACGTTCCGCCCCGGTGGACGGCGAACTGATCGCCGGTGCCGAGGACCGCGCCATCCAGGCGGCCGTCGACCCCGATTCGATCCCCGCCGAGCACGTGGCACCGGGCAAGGCGGCCGCCGCGGCATTACGGGGCAAGTGACCGTCATCGCGGTGGCCCCGCGCGGCACCGAGCGGCTGGCCACCAGCATGGCCGACTGCGCGCGGGTCGGCGCCTCGGTACTCATCCCACCGCCGGGCACCAGAGCGGCCGAGCTCGCGGCGATCCGTACCGAGACCGGGTTACTTGTCGCGGGTGAAGATGTGCAGTTGCGGCACCAGTACGTACTCCCCGATGGCGACCTGCACACCGTCGCCGAGCTGCTCCGCTCGCTGCCCGAGGACGCCGTTCCGGTGCTCGGCGGCGGGGTGGATGTGCTGCTCGCCGCCCTTTCCGCGCACGCCAACCTGCGGGTGGGCAGCGCGGACACCCCGGACGGAGAGGACCCCCGTCTCGTGGCGTTCGCCGCGGGCCTCGCCCGCTTGTCGGGACGCGCACCGATGTCACCCGACTCCGCGAAAATACTGCTGGGGACGGAACCAGTACCGTAAGTTCTGCGGAAAAGTTCCGACCACACTGACCATGTGCACCCGGCATATCGCAGGATGGAGCCGTGATGGAGGTCCGCCCTGGGGGACGCAGGCGCATCGACCGCGTTCTCGCCCCCGACTACACGACGCGATCCGCCGTGCGCCCGCTCGCCGAGGTCCGCGAACTGCGCGACGAGGCAGCCCAGGAGGAGACCGACCTCTCCTACCTGCGGCGACTCCTGCACGCGCGGATGGACATCGTGCGCGCCGAACAGCGCAGGCGCGAACACGGCGGGGACGAACCCGTCGTCGACCAGCTCGCCGACATCCTCTCCCGCAACGCCGTCGGACCGGCGAAAGGCTCCGGGCGGTTCTCCGAGCTCACCCCCTCACGCGCCGAGGCACACCGGCGCCACGTCGAAGCGCTCATCTCCGATGTCGACCTCTCCGACGTCGGTTCGCTCACCGATGAACAGCTCGACCGGGCACTCGCGGCCTACCAGGCCGAGGAGGACTCGGTGTCCGGCTTCCGCAAACAGGTGCAGCAGGTGGTCGACGTGCTCAACGACGAGATCGCGGGCCGCTACCGCAAAGGCAGCGCGAGCGTGGACGAGCTACTGGACGCCGAGCGCACCGAGGACTAGGCGCACGGTCTCCCCGGATGCGCGTCAGTTCGCCCTTTCGAACATGGCCAGATCACCCCAGAAATCCCGCAGCCGTTCATAGCGCTCGCCGACTTCGTCCCCATCGCCGCGTTCCAGTGCGTCCACGATCCGCTGCACGTCATCGGCGCTGGTGTCGGCGAGGATCTGGTCGTCGTCCATGAGCTGCACCAGCCCACCGTAGTCCAGCTCGAGTACCGAGTCCTCGTCGAAGTGCCGCAGCCACCGGTCGGTGTCGTTGAGTATCCGCGCCGGCCCGCTCTCCCCGATCGCCTCACCGGCCACCTTGCCCGCCCGCGCGACCCTGGCCCTGGCGGATTCCATGGTCACGGTCCAGCGCACGGCCCGCGCCGGGTCCTCGCGCGGGGCCAGCCGCACGTACCGCTCCTCCTGCTCGACGAGCGCGAACCAGGGCAGCGGAACCGTGTAGGTGGAGGAGACCGAGTGCACCGCTCCGGAAGGCAGCTGGGCCATCACCGAGGAGGCCCTCGAGCGCACCACATCGGAGGAGGCGTCCACCGCGGCCGAGGACAGTGGAGTCGGCGCGCCGGAAAGGAATCCCACGAGCGCGGCGGCCGAGCGCGGGCGCATATCGAGCGGGCACACCAGCGGGGCGAGCTCGGCGACTTCGGCTCCCTCCGCGCCGAAACCCGTTCCCCGGTCGAGATCGGTGACCTCGGTGGGGTCGAGCACGAGCACGTCCTGCGGGGCGTTCGGATTCGGCCTGCCGTCGGAGAACTCGCCGGGCAGCAGCCGCCGCGGCACGGCGAGCTGGGAACGCAGCCACAGCTCCCGCTCCCGTTCACCGATCCCGGCGCGAGTCAACGGATGCTCGGAGAGCCCACGACGCAACCGCGCGGCGAACTCGTCGGAGAAGGCCGTCAGCGGTTGGTATACGCGCAGGTAGGCAACGAACGGACGGGGCACACCCTAAATCGTGCCACGCGCGTGCTGCGGGCGCCGTGGTGGTACCAGTACGCCCGTCCTATCCGGGAACGATTCTGTGAGCGTCCCCACATTGGCGGGACAGCCGGAACGTATCTCGCCAGGGCAACCGAATCACCAGGGAATGTCGGGACACACACAGGCAAGCCACGTCGCGCCAAACCGCGTCGAACCTGTACGGTAGTTACTACGAAACATGTCCAGTAGATGCAGGGCCGCCGTTCCCCCGGCCGCCCTGCCCCTTGCATGAGGGGGTCGAGCCAGATGGGGCGCGGCCGAGCGAAGGCCAAGCAAACGAAAGTGGCACGGGAGCTGAAGTACAACAGCGGCCCGGACACGGACCTTGATGCCTTACAGCGCGAGTTGTCCAGTTCCAAGTCCACGCAGGACGATGATGCCTACGAGGACAAGTACGGGGATCCGTACGACGACTACGACTACCGACGTTGACCGAGTAGTGGACCGGTGCCGCCATCGGCGGCACCGGGAATCGGTCAGAACCGTGAGTGGTTCCCTCGGAGCAACACGGAAACATCGTCGGACCCGTCGATGTCCTTGCTGGGCTTGATCTCACCAAGCACCCAGCCGGGCACATGCCGTGCCGTGAGCACGGCGAGCGCCCGGTCGACATCCTCGGGATCGATGACGGCCACCATGCCGACTCCCATGTTGAACGTGCGCTCCATCTCCGCGCGGTCGATGCGCCCACGCTGGGCGATCAGGCCGAACACCGGAGCGGGGTTCCACGTGTCCCGGTCGAGCACGGCGGTCAACCCTTCCGGGAGCACCCGGCCGAGATTGTTCGCCAGCCCGCCGCCGGTCACGTGCGCGAAGGTCCGCACGCTCGTCTCCGCGGCGAGCGCGAGGCAGTCCTTGGCGTAGATACGGGTCGGTTCGAGTAGTTCCTCACCGAGGGTGCGGCCGAATTCCTCGACGTGCCCGTCCAACGGCATGCGCGCGATGTCCAGCAACACCCGGCGTGCGAGCGAGTAGCCGTTGGCGTGCAGTCCGGAAGCACCGAGCGCGAGCACCACATCGCCGGGGCGCACCCGGTCCGGGCCGAGCTGATCGTCGGCCTCGACGACGCCCACCCCGGTGCCGGAGATGTCGTAGTCCCCCTCGGCCATCAGCCCGGGATGCTCCGCGGTCTCCCCGCCGAGCAGGGCGCAGCCGGCCAGCACGCACCCCTCCGCGGTGCCCTTGACCAGCATCGCCACCCGCTCCGGGTCGACGTGCCCGACCGCGATGTAGTCCTGCATGAACAGCGGCTCGGCCCCGCAGACCACGAGGTCGTCCACCACCATGGCGACCAGGTCCTTGCCGATGGTGTCGTGCACATCCATCGCCTGGGCGATCGCGACCTTGGTGCCGACCCCATCGGTCGAGGAAGCGAGTAGCGGTTCGCGCCACCGTTCCGCTTTGAGGGCGAACAACCCGGCGAACCCACCGAGGCCACCGCGTACCTCCGGCCGGGTGGCCTTCGCCGCGAAGGGTTTGAACCGCTCGACGGCCTCCTCGCCTGCCTCGATATCCACTCCGGCTGAGGAGTAGGTGACCTGCGAGGAACCTGTTTCGTTGCGCACTACGAGATTCTCCAGCCTGAATTGATCAGGGACGCCGTACGGCTTCCTGCGCGCCGTACCCGGCCGGTACCGGTGTACCGGATGCTCCGAAGGCACCCGGATCCGAGTCCGGTGCCGTGTTGTCTTCGGGGTTCTTACCGGCGAGCGCGCCCTTCGGCAGGGCGATCGGGTACTCGCCGTCGAAGCAGGCGGCACACAACCGGTTGCGCGGCTGATCCGAGGCCGCGGTCATCCCGTCGATCGAGACATAGGCGAGCGAATCGGCACCGATCGAGCGGCGCACCCCGTCCGCGTCGAGCCCGTTCGCGATCAGCTCGGCGCGGGTGGCGAAGTCGATGCCGTAGAAGCAGGGCCAGCGCACCGGTGGGGAGGCGATGCGCACGTGCACCTCGACCGCGCCCGCCTCGCGCAGCATGCGCAGCAGGGCGCGCTGGGTGTTCCCGCGCACGATCGAATCATCCACGACGACGAGCCGCTTGCCCCGGATCACCTCGCGCAGCGGGTTGAGTTTGAGCCGGATGCCGAGCTGGCGAATGGTCTGCGATGGCTGGATGAAGGTGCGCCCGACATAGGCGTTCTTGACCAGGCCCTGGCCGTACGGAATACCCGAGCGCTGGGCGAACCCGACCGCGGCCGGGGTGCCCGATTCCGGGACGGGGATGACCAGATCGGCCTCGGCGGGCGCCTCGTCCGCGAGCCTGCGCCCGATCTCCACCCGGGTGGAGTGCACGCTGCGCCCGGCGATCGAACTGTCCGGGCGGGCTAGGTAGACGTACTCGAAAACACAGCCCTTCGGCTCCGGAGTGGCGAACCGCGAGGAGCGCAGCCCCTCGGCGTCGATCGCGATCAGCTCACCCGGCTCCACCTCGCGTACGAAGCTCGCGCCCACGATGTCCAGCGCGGCCGTCTCGCTGGCGACCACCCAGCCGCGTTCGAGCCTGCCGAGCACGAGCGGGTGCACGCCATGCGGATCGCGCGCGGCGTAGAGCGTGTCCTTGTCCGAGAACACCAGGCAGAACGCGCCGCGCAGGGTGGGCAGCAGGCGCATCGCGGCCTGTTCGAGGGACAGCGATTCGCTCCTGCTCAGGTGCGCGAGCAGCCCGCACATCAGGTCCGAGTCCGAGCTCGAACCGGTCAGCCCGCGCATCGGCTTGAGCCCGGCGGACTCCGAACGCTCCCGCAGTTCCTCGGTGTTCACCAGGTTGCCGTTGTGCGCGAAGGTCAGCCCGTTACCGTCCCCGGTGTCCCGGAAAATCGGCTGTGCGTTCTCCCACACCGTCGATCCGGTCGTCGAATAACGGCAGTGCGCCACCGCGAGGTGCCCGCGCAGACTGGTCAGCACCTTCTCGTCGAAGACCTGGCTGACCAGCCCGAGATCCTTGAACACCACGATCTGCTTACCGTCGGCCACGGAGATCCCCGCCGCCTCCTGACCGCGGTGCTGCAGTGCGTACAGCCCGTAAAAGGCCAGCTTGGCGACGTCCTCACCAGGGGCCCAAACGCCGAACACGCCGCATTCCTCACGCGGCTCCCGCTCGCCGACGACCTGTTCAGCTGTGGATTCGGTGGCCACGCAATCGCTCCTCGCCAGGGGCATCCGTATACGTCAAGAGTGTACGTTGCCCGAACCCGCGCACCTGCACATCGGGTGCCGCCGCGCGGATCACGGACAGTACGGAATCTGATAATCTGATTCCGTGCGGGAGATGACCGCGACCGAGGCCAGCCGGAACTTCAAAGCGGTGCTCGACCGGACCGAACGGGGCGAGACGATCGCGCTGACCCGCGGCGGGAAGCGGATCGCCCTGATCGCGCCCGCAGGCCGGGCGAACGGGGCCGCCGTCCGCGCGGCCATGCGGCGCTGGGCCGAGCACCCTGCACTGTCCGAAGCGGCCGATGAGCTCGCCGGTCACGTCGCCGCGGTTCGCGAGCTCCCCACCGCCGAGGCGGACGCGGATCCATGGGCCGAGTAGTTCTGGACACCGGTGTGCTGATCGCCGGGGCGAAAAAGGAGCCGTTGCCTGAACTGGACGACGCGGACGACATCGCCATCCCCGTACTCGTGGTCGCCGAATTCCTCGCCGGGATCGAGCTCGACCAGGACGAGCAGCGCGCCGCGGCCATGCGGGGGTATCTGGACTCGCTGCTCGAGGTGGCGCCCACCCTCGAATACGACGACGCCGTTGCCGAGCACCACGCGGAGTTGCTGGCGCACACCCGCCGTTCCGGGAAACCACGCGATGCCCACGACCTGATCATCGCCGCCACCGCCCGCTCGTATGCGCGCACCGTCTACACCACGGACGCCCGCACCCGGTTCGACGCCCTTCCCGGGGTCGAGTGCGTGGTGCTCAGCAGTGGTCAGGCGGGTCGCAGCGCGTAGCAGTAGAACAGCACGAGCGCCACGCTGACCGCGATCGCGGCGAGCACCGGGACGGCCGAGAAGACCGCGGTGAGCGCGAAGTCGGCACGGCGCTCGGGTGCCCGCTCGGGGCCGAGCCAGCGCAGCCGGGCACGCACGGCGTCCCGGGACATGCCGAGCGCGGGCACCGGAGCACTGGGATGTCCGTCGGCGAGCGTACGCAGGGCGTCCCGCACCGATCGGCTGCCGTGTTCACGCGCGGCACAGGCATCCGCGGACAGCTCGACCAGCATCCGCAGGATCGGGGGCGCGCTGCGGCACAGCGGAAGGAACGGGAAGGCGCGGGCACAGGCCTCGGCGGCGAGCACCAGCAGGTGGTGCCGTGCCCGCAGGTGGGCGTGCTCGTGCGCGAGGATGGCGGCCCGCTGCGAGGCGGGCAGCTCGGCGACGCCCTTGGTGACCACGACGGTGCCGTTGCGCCCGCCGAGGCTGTACGCGACCGGGGCGTGCTGGTCGAGCCAGAACACCGTGGTCCCACGCCAGTCGTGTTCCTCGGTGCCGCACGCGCGCACCAGCGAGAGGTGGCTGCGCCGCCAGCGCAGGTTGCGCACCAGAACACGAGCGGCGACCAGGCCGAACCAGACAAGCGCGGCGAACAGCGCGGCACCGACCAGTGGCGCCACGATCAGGCGCAGGCCGGGCACCCCTCCGGAACGGGCGACGTTCACACAGGTGTGGGTCATGCCGATGATCCCGTCCACGTTCGCGCGGGCGGGGAAGGCCAACAGCGCCGCGGAACCGAGCGCGGCGGCGAGCATGGTGGCCAGCGATCCGGTCCAGGCGAGCAGGGCCAGCCTCGGGTGCACGCCCGGATCGACGGCGATTTGCAGGTACCGCGGAGCAAGCAGCCCGATCAGGAGCGCGGCGAGGAACAGGCCGAGCGCGAGCGTCATCGATCCTCCCCGAACACCTTGCGCAGCAGTTCGGACTCGCGTTCGGTGGCGGATTCGGCGAAGTGCAGCAGTACCCGTTCGGCGTTGCCGCTGGATTCGAGCACCTCGCGCAGCAGCTGGGCGCCCGCCTCCTCCCTGCTGCGCGCGGGCAGGTACGCATAGGCGCGCCCATCGCGTTCCCGGTGCACCCAACCCTTGCCGTGCAAGTTGTCCAGCACCGTCATCACCGTGGTGTAGGCGAGCGGCCGCGCGGTGTCCAGGTGCTCGAGCACATCCCGCACCCGCAGGGGCCGGTCGGCGCCCCACAGGACGTCCATCACCTTGCCCTCGAGCTCACCGAGACCGTGCACGCGGCCACCTCCTCCGCTCCTAGGGTACCGATGTGGACACTCTGCTCCCCACGGCGACGACGACCGAGGAACACCAGCGCGCGGCCCGGATCGCGGTGCTGCCCATCGGCAGTCACGAACAGCATGGTCCCTATCTGCCGCCGGCCACCGACACCCTGATCGCGGCGACCATCGCGGGCGAGCTCGCCGCCACCCATCCGGTGCGCCTGCTGCCCGCGCTGCCCATCTCCTGCTCCCAGGAGCACGCGGACTGGCCGGGCACGGTGAGCATCTCGGCGCGCACCCTCGACGCGTTCGTCCGGGATGTGGCCGCCTCGCTTCCCGGGATCGCGGGCCTGGTGCTGGTGAACGGGCACGGCGGCAACCACGTGCTCGGCAACACCGTGCAGGAGTCGGCGAACCTGGCGCTGTTTCGCAGCCCGCTCGACTGGGCGCGGGCGCACGAGGCAGCGGGTGTGCTGACGCATCCGGACGAGGACATGCACGCGGGCGAGCGGGAGACCTCGATCCTGTTGCGCGCGCATCCCGGTTTGGTGCGGCCCGAAACCGGGGTGATCGGGCGCCCCTCGCCTGGTCGAATCCTTCACCGAATACCTGACGCTGTTCAGCCAGTGCAGGCGCGCGGGTCAGGATAGGGCGCGATCCGCGCATCCCGGCGCAGGAGCAACACGAGGGCACCCGGCAAAGCGGCGACCAGGGTGAGCACCCCGTAGGCCACCCCGGCGGCGAGTCCGGCCCCCGCGCCGAGGCCCGCGGCACCGAAACCGATGGCGAGCACGGCTTCGCGCGGTCCCCAACCGCCGATGTTGACCGGAAGGGACATCGCCAGCAGCCCGAGCACCACGAGCGGAAGCAGCTCCGCCACGCCGGCGGTTGCCCCGGAGGCGCGTGCGGCGATCAGGAACAGCAGCACGTGCCCGAGGAAGGTCAGCACCGACATGAGCAGCACCCCGCGCAGCGCCGAACCGGTGAACGCGGTCCTGGCCTCGGCGAGAATGCGCATCAGCACCCGGTTCCGGCGCACCAACAGGACCACGGCGAGCGCCGCCAGCAGTGCGAATCCGGCGAGCAGACAGGCCGCGTACGGGGCGAGCAGGCCGAGCAGTTGCGGCTGGGCGAGCAGGATCAGCACGGCGACCGCGATCCCGACGATCTGGCCCGCGCTGCGTTCCAGTGCGACCGCGCGCATTCCCTTGCCGACATCCCCGATCAGCCGCCCGTGGTGCAGTCCCCGGTGCACATCCCCGAGCACGCCGACCGGAAGCACCGCGTTGAGCAGCAGCGCGCGGTAGTAGTCGGCGATCGCGGTGTCCAGCGGCAGCCGGATGTCCACGGCGCGGGCGATGTGCCACCACCGGCGCGCGCTGCACACCGTGGTGAGGAACCCGATCTCGAGCGCGGCGAGCAGCGTCCCCGGGCGCAGTGCGGCCAGCCCGTGCAGTGCGGAATCCGTGCCGAGCCGCAGTACGAGGACGAGCAGCACCCCGGCTCCGAGCAACGGTTGCAGTACCGACCACAGCTTGGCGGTCATGCCGGGCTACCTTCCGGAATCGCGAGCAGATCCTCGTGCCCGACGGTAACGCTGAAGGGCGTCGCGAGCCGGTGAGCCAGATACTCGCGCGCCGGTCCGGCGAGTTCCGGGCGGTACTCCACCGCGGCACGCACCCAGCCGCGCAGCCATTCCCCGGCGAGCGCGCTCGGCGCATCGAGCCGCCACGGACTCGGCCTCCGGTGCACCCGCGCACCCGCACGCGCGAAGGAGTTCGCCGCGGCGTCCACGGCATCCGGACCGAGCCCGGTGTGCCTGCGCTGGTGCGCATTGAAGGCCCGTACCAGCTCGGCATCGAGCGGATCGGCCGGGGCGAACCGCACCTCGCCGATGACGGTGAGGGTGAGCAGCGCGGGGCAGCCCGCGGCTACGCATCCGGTCGCGAGCGCCTCGAGCTGCGCGGTGTCCAGCAGATCGAGCAGCGCGGAGGCGGTGACCAGCGAGGTACCCGCGAATTCGGCAGGCAGCGGGCCCGCTTCGGGTTCCCAGCTGACCGGCAGTCGCGCGGCCGCGAGCAGTTCCGGGTCCCGGTCGTGCAGGATCCAGTGCTGTCCCCCGGAAAGCAGCGGGGCGAGCCAGCGGCCCATGGAACCGGTTCCGGCGCCGAGGTCCCGGATGATCGCGCGCTCGGGCAGCCGGATGAGCTCGGCCAGTTCCCGGGAGCGCGCGGCGGCGTCGGCCGGTTCCCGCAGCGCGAGCCAGTCGGCGCTGAAGGTCATTCCAGCACTCCCGCGATGCACCGGATCGTCTCCTCCCACGTGCCCAGTATCGTACGGCGCTCCCGCGCGGCCTTGCGTAGCCGAACGCGCAGCGCTTCCTCGACGAACCAGAGCCGCAGCGCGCTCGCGAAGGCCGCCGGATCACGCGGTTCGACGAGCAACCCGGCCGTGCCGACCGTCCCCGGGACCGCACCGGCCGCCGTGGCGAGCACCGGAATCCCGCGCGCGATCGCCTCGGTGAGCGCCATGCCGAAGGTCTCGGCGTGCGAGGCGAGCACGAACAGATCGGCGGCCGCATACCGCCGCGTGAGCGCGGTTCCGGTCAGCGGCCCGGTGAACCACACCCGATCGGCGATCCCGGCGCGTGCCGCGATTTCCCGGAGGTGGCCGGGATTCCCCGGCCCGACACAGGTACAGCGCCAATCCAGTTCGGGCACCTGCGCGAGGGCATCGAGGAGTAGTTCGTGCCCCTTGCGCGGGGTCAGCGAGGCCACGCAGAGCAGTTCGCCGCGCCCGTCGGTGCCGGGCGCGAGCGGCGCGGGTTCGGTGCCCGGGACCGCGATGTGCACCCGGCGCGCGGGAATCCCGTGTCGGCGCACCAGATCGCGCGCGGTGCACTCGCTGGTCGCGATCACCGCGTGCACCGCGTGCAGCGTTTCCCGTTCCCGCGCTTCGAGTCGCGGGTCCGCCCCGGTCTCATCGGTGAGCGGGAGATGCACCAGTACGGTGATCTTCAGCCGCTCCGCTTGGGGCACAATGACATCCGGCTGTCCACACGCGACAAGCCCATCGATCAGTACCCGGGATCCCGGTGGCCGCACGGCGAGCCCGCTGGCCAGCTCCATCCGTGCGGACTGGTCCCGTTCCGGCCAGCGCCCCGGCAGCACGACCTCGTGCAGGCCGAGTCCGGCGGCGATGCGGGCGTTGTAGACGTGCCCGCCGCTGGGCGCCGCCGGTTCCGGAGTCAGAAACGGGATCACAGCGCGCGCTCGTAGCTCGCCCACGCGATATGGGATTCGTGCAGGGTCACGGTGATTCCGGCAAGCCCGCGTGCCCCTTCGCCGAGTTCGCCCGCGTGCACCCGATCGGCGAGCCGGTCGGCGATCACCTTGGCCAGGTACTCGGTCGAGGTATTGCTGCCCGCGAACGCCGGTTCCTCGTCCAGATTCCGGTAGTTGAGTTCGCCGAGCACCTCGCCCAGTTTCGCGGTGGCCCGGCCGATGTCCACCACGATGTTGTCCGCATCCAGTTCGGCGCGGCGGAAAGTCGCGTCCACGACGAAGGTGGCACCGTGCAGATTGCGCGCCGGGCCGAACACCTCGCCGCGGAAACTGTGCGCGACCATCACGTGATCGCGAACGGTGACACTGAACATGATCTACTCCCCTGGATAGGAAATTCGGTGGCACAACCGGGTCGAGTTCACGATCTCCGGCATTTTCTCCGGCAGTTCGGCGAATGCGCTCTCTCCCGTGATGAGCGCGTCGAAAACGGGCGAGGCGAGGAATTCCACGGCCAGTGCCATTCGCTGCGCGAAATCCCGCCGCGGATGCGCCACCGTGCCGACCTGGCTGGCCCGCACCGTCAGCCTGCGCGAGTGGAAGTCCTCGCCGAGCGGCACGGTCACCGGGCGATCGCCGTACCAGCTCAGCTCGAGCACCTCGCCGTGCGGCGCGAGCAGTTCGAGGCAACGGGCCAGCCCCTCGGCGCTCGCGCTCGCGTGCACCACGCGATCACAGTTCCCGCGTGCCTGCCCGGGCTCGGCGAACTCCACCCCGAGGGCCGCGGCGACCGCTGCCCGTTCCGGATTCGTGTCCACCAACTGCACCCGGACACCGGGGATTCCGGCCAGCAGTGCGGCGACACAGCAACCGACCATGCCCGCGCCGACCACCGCGACCCGGTCGCCGAGCTGCGGGCGCGCGTCCCAGAGCGCGTTCACCGCGGTCTCCACCGTTCCCGCGAGCACCGCACGGTTCGCGGGAACCTCGTCCGGAATCGGGGTCACCGCGCTCGCCGGGACCACGTACGCACTCTGGTGCGGGTACAGGCAGAACACCGTGCGGCCGCGCAGCTCATCCGGGCCGCGCTCCACCCGGCCCACATTCAGATAGCCGTACTTCACCGGGAACGGGAACTCGCCCTCCTGGAACGGCGCCCGCATCCGCGCGTACTGGCTCGCCGGAATCCGGCCGTGGAACACCAGGTGTTCGGTACCCTTGCTGATCGCCGAATAGCGGGTGCGTACCAGCACCTCGTCCGGGCCGGGTGCGGGCAGGTCGAGGCCATGCAACTCGCCCTTTCCTGGAGAATGCACCCAGAACGCCTCTGCCATCGCCCACCCTCCGTGTTCGGTGCGCCGGGGCAGTCACGGTATCGCGATCGAGGAGTCGTGGGTGCACAGCGCGAGGAGGTCGGCCGGTGAGGTGTCCCACGGCGGCACCGGTTGGGGTGTGCTCGGCCTTGCCGGTCTCGCGCAGGTGGTGCTGCTCGCGCTGCTGTGGCGGCTGTTCAGGCTCGGGCTCGCCGGTTGGCTGGCCGGGCTGGGGTTCGCCTGCTGCCTGGTCGGGCTGCTCGCCGCGGGGCTGCGCGCCCGGCGTACCCGGCTCGGGCCCGCGGATCAGATCACCCTGCTTCGAGCGGTGTTCACCTGCGTGATCACCGCTCTCGTCGCAGAACATTGTTCCGGGTTTCTGCGAGAACAGCGTTCCGAAAGCAGAGCAGTGTTCTCGATTTTGCTCGGCCTGACGGTCCTCGCCCTCGCCCTCGACGCGCTGGACGGCCGGATCGCGCGGCGCACCGAGACCGCCTCCCCCTTCGGCGCGCGCTTCGATATGGAGACCGACGCCTGGGTCATCCTGGTGCTCAGCGCCTATGCCGCGACCATCGTCGGCTGGTGGGCACTGCTGATCGGCGCCATGCGATACCTGTTCCTCGCCGCGTCCCGCGTGTTCGGCTGGCTGACCGCACCGCTGCCCCCGAGTTTCGCCCGCAAGATGGTGGCCGCGTTCCAGGGAGTCCTGCTCACGCTCGCCATGCTGCTCGGCAATCTCGGGTTGTTCACCAGACAGCCGCCCTTCGGACGACCGGCCGCGATCGCCCTCGTCGCGCTGGCGCTCGTCCTACTCTGCTGGTCCTTCGGCCGAGACATCCGCTGGCTGAGCCGAAACCGGTGACAGCTCGGGCCGTTTCGCGGTGCGCCCGTCCCCCGAGGACCGCCCGCGGATCCGCCGCGCGACCCAGGGAGCGAGGAACTCCACCGCCCAGCGCGCTTCCCTGGCCACGGCCACCGGAAGCGAGGGCACCCGCCGCGGCGGCAGCGGCCGCGTCCAGTTCTCATCGCTTCCCGGAACCTGGAGCCCATGCGCGAACCCGGCGGCGAGCAGGGTGTGCCCCAGCGTGTTGAGGTGCAGCCGGTCCAGGCTCCAGATCCGCAGGTCGGTGCACACCGGATACCGATCGGTTTCCACGACCGTCGCACCGTTGCGCCCCGCGATCTCCCGGATCTGCGCGTTGAACCACTCGATGCGCGGCTGCAGTCGCCGCGCGATCGGCATGATCACCCCGACATCCGGATAGGTGAGCGTGGCGACCTTGGTGCCCGCCGAGCTGAGCGAACCGATCATCTCCTCCAGGTGACCGATCACCGCGGGGCCGTCGTATCCGGGCCGGATGATGTCGTTGAGCCCGGCGACGACCGTGGCCAGCTCGGGACGCATCACGAGGGCGGGGCCGAGCTGCTCGGCGTGCACCTCGCCGACCTTCTTCCCGCGCACGGCGAGGTTGGCGTAGCGCAGTCCGGGGTTCACCGCGGCCAGGTGTCCGGCGAGCCGATCGGCCCAGCCACGGAAACCCGCCTTGTCGTCCCCGTCGTGCAGTCCCTCGGTCTGGCTGTCGCCGATCGCGACATAACTGGCGTACACGTCGACCACGATACCCAGCGAGACCACTCGCCCCCTCCCCGTGGGACCGAGCTCACGAACCGGCCCGGATCGGTTCGCCCGCCGAATGCAGATGCCGCAGCGTTTCCCCGTACGAGGCGAGCAGCCCCGTCTCGTAATAAGGCAAGCCGAGCTCCGCGCAGTACTCGCGCACCACGACTTGCGCCCGCGGCAGATTGATCGCCGCCATATTCGGGAAAAGGTGGTGCTCGATCTGGTAATTCAACCCGCCCATCGCATTGTCCACGAACCAGCCACCGCGTACATTCCGCGTGGTCAGTACCTGACGGCGCAGATAGTCGAGTTTCTCGCCCTCTTTCAGGGTGGGCATTCCCTTGTGGCCGGGCGCGAAAACCGACCCCATGTAGACACCCCACAGGCACTGGTGCACCACGAGGAACACGATGGCCTTCTCCGGCGAAAGCACGAGGAACAGCGCGGCGAGATAACCGAGCACGTGCACGGACAACAGCAGCCCCTCGAGCCATTTGTGCTTCATCGGGCTGCTGCGCAACGCGCGGAACCCGGACAGGTGCAGGTTGATTCCCTCCAGGGTGAGCAGCGGGAAGAAGATGAATGCCTGATAACGGCCGACGAACCGGGGCAGTCCTTTGCTCGCCCGCGCCTGATCCTTCGACCACACGATGATGTCCGGTTCGACGTCGGGATCGAGTTCCTCGTGGTTGGGATTGGCGTGATGCCGGGTGTGTTTGTCCATCCAGCTGCCGTAACTCATGCCGATACCGAGGTTTCCCGCGATCCATCCGGCGAGCTGGCTCAGCTTGCGCTTACGGAACACCTGCCGGTGCGCGATATCGTGCGAGACGAGCGCGACCTGGGCGTACATCAGCGCGAAGAACGCCGCGATCCCCACCTGCCACCAGCTGTCGCCGAGCAGGAAGAACGCGGCGATCCCGCCGAGGTAGAGGGCGGCGGTGCTCCCGATACGCAGTGTGTAGTAACCGGGCCTGCGGTCGAAAAGGCCCTTGGCGGCGATTCTCCTGGAGAGCTTCGCGAAATCACTCCCGGTTTCCCGCTCTTCGGCGGGCGGGCTGAGGGTTTCCGTTGTCATGACCACGAAACTAGGGACCGGAAGCCGAGAACGGAGGCCAGCGCGCCCCCATCTTTTCCGGGGGCAGGCCCTACCGCGCGGCCCTTCCGGCAACGCACGACCAGCTTGGCTGTGCCAGTGGATACCAAACCGACCTCCAGTAAACCGACCCTCTGGCGGCCAGGGGACCTTGCCTGTGCCGGTCGGCTCACTTGCGGTCTCATTGTTATGGTCCCGGCATGTCCGAGACCTCCCGGCCACCGGCAGCCGCGGCCGCACGACTGCTCGGCTGGCTGTGGGTGGCCGCCGGGGTGATCTCCGCCGGTTTCATCGCACTGCTCGCCACGACCACGATCACCGCCCAGGACGCGGTGTGGTTGCTCGGACTGTCCGCCGCGATCCTGGCGTTGTTCGGGCAGACCCGGCAGGCGCGCACCGAGGGCGCGTGGAAAACCGGTCCCGCCGTGGTGTTCGCCGCGGTGCTGGCGCTCACCCTGGTCTTCCTCGCCGTCCTCGCCTGGCGCTCTGCCGTGCTCGCCCCGATAGGTATCCTGTCGGCCATTCCGTGTTTCCTCGCCGCACGGACGCAGTTCCGCCGTTGAATTCCGGTCCCGGATGTCGCGAATGGCATAATCACCGGTGACCGTGGCCGACCAATTGAGGAGTACGGTTCGCGATGCGTAGCAAGGTCCAGAAGATCACCCCGAAAAAAGCCGAGACGATGCTGGAGGCGAACACCTCGAACCGGCCCCTTTCCAAGCCGGTGGTGCGCGCCTTCGCCGAAGCCATGCGCCGCGGCGAATGGCAGGTCACCCACCAGGGCATCGCCTTCGACACCAACGGCGTGCTCGTGGACGGACAACACCGGCTCGCCGCGATCATCGCCGCCGGTGGGCCGGTCGAGATGACCGTGTTCACCGAAGTCCCCCCGGACACCTTCGACGTACTCGACACCGGAAAGCGCCGCAACGCGGCCGATGTACTCGCCATCGAGGGCGAGAAATCGGCCATCATTCTCGCCGCCATGCTGCGCACCGTGTGGCTGTTCGAGAACCGGCCGGATTCGAGCTGGTCCGGTGGCGCTGCTTCGGTGACCAACCATCAGATCCTGGAAACTCTCGAGGCGCATCCCGGAATCCGCGATTTCGTCGGCCTCGGGGAACGGGTCGCCGTCGAGACCGCGATGATCAAATCGGCCGCGGGCGCCGCCTGTTACCTCGTCGATTCGGCGAACGGCCACACCGGCCTCGAGGACTGGTACGATGGCATCATCGAGGGCGCGGGACTGCAACGCAGTGACCCCCGCCTGGTCTTCCGCAACACCATGTTCCGCCTGGCCCGAAAACAGGCCGGCCAGGTGCAGCGACGCCGGGAGACCAGAGAACACATCGCCCTCTACCTCAAGGCGTTCAACGCCTGGGCCACCGGCGAAGAGCTCGGGCAACTGCGTTACACACCACGGGAACCGCTGAGCGCTGTCGCCAAGAAGAAATGATTCGCCCCTTCACGGTATCGCTGCATTCGGAGACCAGTACCGGAAATTCGCTGACCGCGCAGGTACTCGCCGCACTCGACCAGGTCACCACGGTCAAGACCTGCGAGGTGCCCGGGGCCGGAGTGTGCACTGTGGACGAAGCGCTTTCCTTGCTGGCCAACCGGACCCGGATCGAACTGATCACCTGCACGACGAAACGGCTGGAGACCTGCCGCATCCGTGCCGAGAACGACGGCCCGGTCACGGCGTACTGGCCCCCATTGGGGCACGCCGCGCCCGGAGAGCACCGGGATCAGACGCACCGGGCCGCGATCCAGCGCCGTCAGGATCTCGGCGACCACCTGCTCCGCGAAGCAGGCGCGCACGCCGACGCGCTGTTCGGGGTGCACGGCCAGGCGCAGTACGTGCGACCACCCGCGGAAATGCTGCGCGATCAAATCGACCTGCGCGGCACTTGTTACCTGGCACGGCGACTACTCGGCGATCGGCTTGCCCGGCTGGGCGAACTGCTCGCCGGCCACGGGATCGCCGATGCGCAGTTCCACGACTCGGGGGTAATGCTGCGCACCCGCTATGAAACGCGGCGCCCGGACGAGCTCAACGCGTTCTATCACGCGGTCAACGAACTCGTCCGGGACTGCTTCGCCGCTCTGTGCTAGCGAATCACTTGTCCACGTGACCGGCCAGCTCCTGCTCACTCGGCCAGCGTCCGCCGTTCTGCCAGAAGAACCGCACCTGCTCGAGCGGCTTGCCCTTGGTCTCCGGGGCGAACGCGAGCACGAACACGAACGAGATCGCCGCGAGCACACCGAAGATGATGAACGTGGCCGCCCCGCCCAGATCGGTGAGCACGGGCAGGAAGAACTGCGCGACGATGAAGTTCGCGACCAGATCGGCGGTGAGCATGAAGGTCGCACCGAGGCTGCGCAGCCGCGCCGGGAAGCTCTCCGAGGCGTACACCCAGACCAGCGAGCCGAATCCGAAGTTGAAGCCCGCGGTGAACACGATGATGCCGATGAATCCGAGTGTGGAACCGCTTTGCAGGTCGCCGGTGGTGAACACGACGATCATCAGCACCGAGGCCACGAGCATGGCGCCGATCCCGGTCATCAGGATCGGCCTGCGCCCGAACCGGTCGATGATGAACAGCGAGATGATCGTGGCCACGAGCGCGCAGCCTTGCACGATCGAGGGGAAGCCGAGCGTGGACGCGTTACCGTGGTAGCCCATCTGTTCGAACAGCTTCGGGCTGTAGTAGGTGATCGCGTTGATTCCGGTGATCTGCACGAGGAAACCGAGGATCAGCACGAAAACCGTGGCGCGCAGATAGGGCTTGCGGAACATCTCGCCGATGCCGCCACCGCGTTCGGCCTCCATGTCCTTGTTGATCGCGGCGATCTCGGCATCCACATCCGCGCCCGGATCAGCGCGCATCATGGTCTTGCGCGCTTCCTCGGCGCGCCCCTTCATCAGGTACCAGCGCGCCGTGTCCGGCAACCGGAACAGCAGGAACAGCACCAGAACCGAGGGAATCGCGGAAAGCCCGAGCATGAGCTCCCAGTTACCCGAACCGGAGAGCCCGAAGTCCACCAGGTAGCCGAGCAGGATACCGGTCACGGTGGCGACCTGGTACCCGACGACCAGCGAACCGCGGATCTGCGCGGGCGCCGATTCGGCGATGAAGATCGGTGCCACCACAAGGGAGAGACCGATCGTGAGGCCCAGGAAGAACCGGGCGATGTCCAGGGTGACGATGTCCCCGGAAAGCGCGGACCACAGCGCGAATATCGCGTAGCCGATGGCCACGAGGACCATCGTGAGTTTGCGGCCGATGGCCATGGAGAGCTTGCCCGCGATCAGCGCGCCGACGATATTGCCCGCGACGAGCACCGAGTTGAGGCTGCCGCTCCCGGCGTCCGAGAGATTCATGTCCTTCTCGATGAACAGCAACGCCCCGGCCATGTTCCCCTGGTCATAGCCGTAGATGATGCCGATCGTCGCGGCGGCAACCGCGATGAGTTTTCCGAGACCGGATAACTTCGGCCTGGTGGCCGGACTCATTGGCGTCGCTGACAATGTGGATCCCTTCTCCTTACCTAAGCACGCCGAGTAATCGGGTGATCTCGGCTGCGACGGCCGCCCTCGCGGGACCGAGGTATTTCCTCGGATCGACCAGGTCCCCGTCGGCGTCGAGGCTATCGCGGACGGTCTTGGTAAGTACCTTGTTCAGTTGAGTCGCGATATTAATTTTTCGCATCCCCGCCGCGACGGCCGCGGCGATCCCCGCATCGGAAACGCCCGAGGATCCGTGCAGCACAAGGGGAACCGGGACCGCATCCCGTAGCCGCGCGATCAGTTCCACGTCGAGGACGGCATCCCTGCTGGTCATGGCGTGCGAACTGCCCACTGCCACGGCGAGCGCGTCCACCCCGGTCTCGGCGACGAAGGTCTTCGCCTCGCCCGGATCCGTGCGCACCCACGGGGCGTGCGCACCGTCCTTGCCACCGACCTCACCGAGTTCGGCCTCTACCAGCACCCCGGCGGCGTGGCAGCGTTCGACGACTGTCCGTGTCCGCGCGACATTCTCCGCGTAGTCCATTGTGGACGCGTCGAACATCGCCGAGCCGAAGCCGAGCTCCACCGCCTCCGCGACGAGTTCCTCACTCTCCGCGTGGTCCAGGTGCACCGCGACCGGAACCGGGGCCTGTTCGGCCGCCCGCAGCGCCGCGCTGCCGAGCGGGGCGAGCCCGCCGTGATAGCGCACGGTGTTGTGGCTGATCTGCAGGATGACCGGGGTGCGCGCGGCCGCGGCTCCGGAGATGATGCCCTCGATGTGTTCGAAGGCGATGATGTTGAACGAGCCCGCGCCCCGGGAACGGGCGACCGCCTCCGCGAGGACCTCGCTCGTCGGTACCAGTGGCATCTACGCCTCCACCTGATGCGTCGTGACCCGCGCCCGGATCGCACGGTAATACTCGAGATCCACCGAACCGGCCAGTGGTGCCCGAACCGCGGCTGCGGAAAGGGCGACCGCCTCGGTCAGCGTCTCGGCGAACGGGCGCCCCGTGGCCAGTCCCCTGGCGAGCGCGGCGACACAGGCGTCCCCGGCACCGGTCGGGTTGCCGTGCACGGTTTCCGGTGGGCGCGCCCGCCAGGCCCCGGTGTCGTCCACGCCGAGCAGGCCCTCGGCGCCGTAGGAGGTCACCACCGCACAGCCGTATTTCCGGTGCACCGCACCGGGATCCGGGGAACCGGGCAGTTCGGCCAGCTCGGCATCGTTCGGTTTCACCAGCCGGGGGCGTGCGGCAAGCCCTTCGGCGAGCGGGTGGCCCGAGGTGTCCAGGATCGCCGGCACCCCGGCATGTTCGGCCAGCCGCACCAGTTCGGCGTACCCGTCGGCCGGGGCACCGGGCGGGAGGCTGCCGGAAAGCACGAGCACCCGGGCCGAGGCGAGCGCCTCGGCCACCGTTTCCGCGCAGGCGCGCCATTCCCCGGCGCTCAACTCCGGTCCCGGCTCGTTCACGATCGTCGCGCTGCCATCCGATTCCGCGCGCAAGGTCACCGTCTGCCTGCATTCGCCCACGACCGGAACGAACCGGTTGGCCAGCCCGGAAGCCCCCAACTCGCGAACAATGAAATCTCCGTTCGCGCCGCCCGCGATCCCGAGCGCCACAACGGGTTCGCCGAGAGAATGCAGCACGCGCGCCACGTTCACGCCCTTGCCGCCCGCGCGTTTGTCCACTCGCCGCGGGCGAAGCGTCGCACCGATCCGCACCTCGGACAGACCGTAGGTGACGTCCACGGCAGGATTCGGGGTGACGGTGACGATCACGGTGCGAGCCTCCGCGCGAGTAGCGCGGCGCCGACACAGCCTGCCGAGGCGCCGAGCGCGGCCAGCCGAAGTACCGGCCTGCGATGGAAGGTGAGCCGATCGTCGAGGCGAGCGGCGAGTGGTCCGAGCAATCGAGCGCCTGCCCCGAAAACCCCGCCACCGCACACGATCACCTCGGGCCCGAGAATCGTGGTGGCCGCGGCGAGGGCGACGGTGAGCGCTTCGAGCAGCCCGTCCCGCACCGCGGCGCAGTCCGCATCCGTGCCGCCGAGGATGTCCGCACTGCTGGCCCGGATTCCGGTCCTGCGCTCGTATTCGGCGGCGATCGCCGGACCGGTGGCCACGGTTTCCAGGCAGCCGGTCGCCCCGCAGACACAGGCTTTCCCGGTCCCCGCATCGAGATGCCCGAGTTCACCGGCATAGCCACCGGAAGAATAGGCCCGGCCGTCGATGGTGAGCGCGGACGCGATCCCGGTACCGATGGGCAGGAACAGGGATGTGGAAAACCCTTTGCCCGCACCGAGAACTGCCTCCGCGAGCCCCCCGGCGCGCACATCGTGCCCGAACGCGACGGTTCCGCCGATCCGCTGTTCGAGCAGCGCGTGCAGCGGGGCGTCCCGCCAGCCGAGATTACCCGAGAAACGTGCTATCCCCTCGGCCTCGTCCACCACACCGGGCACGACGACGCCGACCCCGGTCACCGGGGCATCGGCCTTCTCCCGCAAAGCGGCCACCACATCGGCGGTCTCCTCCGCGACCGCACCGGCCGGATCCCCCGCGTCCACCGGGGTCGGGCGGCCGCACTGCTCGGTGCGCGCGTACGCCTCGTCGAACAGCGCGGCCTTGATCGAGGTCCCCCCGACGTCGACGCCGATCACCAGCCCGCCAGTCATGGTCACTCCAGGACGACCGAGCGGGAGAGGTGGCGCGGCTGGTCCGGATCGAGCCCGTGGTGCTCGGCGATGGCGACCGCCAGCAGCTGGGCGCGAACCAGGCCGGCGAGCGGATCGATGTCCTCGTGCACGATCCGGGCTCCGGTAGCACGCACATCCTCGATGAGGCCATCCGGGATCTCGCCGAACATCCACACCACGCGGCCCGGTGCGGCGATGCTGATCGGGCCGTGCCGGTACTCGTGCGCCGGATAGGACTCCGCCCAGCTCCGGGATGCCTCGCGCATCTTCAGTGCCGCCTCGTTCGCGATCCCGACGTTCTGTCCGGTGCCCACGAAGGTGAACTGCTCGGCGTCCACGAGTTCGCGGGATTCGGTGTCCAGCACCCGCTGCGCCTGATCCGCGGCCGGGAGCACATCCACGCCGAGGTGGGTGCGCAGCAGCGCGAGTGCGCTCGTGGCGAACCGGGTCTGCACCACCGAGCGTTCATCGGCGAACCGCAGATCGATCACCTCGCGGGCGCGGTCCCCGATCGCTTCGGGCACCCCGGTGAGCACGGTGCTGCGAGCCGGATCGAGCGAATCGAGCAGGTGCAGCACCTCGGTCGTGGTGCCGGATCGGGTGATCGCCACGACCCGATCGTAGGCGCGGCCCTCGGGCATCTCCGAGGCCGCGAAGGCGTCGGTGATCCCCTGCCCGCGCGCCTCGCGCAGCGCGGCATAGGACTGCGCGATGAACCACGAGGTGCCGCAGCCCACGACCGCGACCCGCTCGCCCTCCACGGGCAGCCCCGCGACGTCCTGCGCCAGCGTCGCGACCTTGCGCCAGCATTCCGGCTGGCTGGCGATCTCGTCCCGCACGAACATACCTGCTCCATTCTCCCAAGACTCAGTTAAGCTGCGCGTTATTGCTCTGTCAATGCCTGTTTTGAACATATTTTTGCAACCTCCCTGCAGTCCCCGGGAGCCGCCCTTGACGAGTGGCCCAGGACACACCAAAGATGATCAGCGGGCATCGAAGATGTGCGGAACATCGAGGCTGTTGAGAACATCGAGGAAACGGGCGGTGCGCGATGGGGCGCTCACTTGGTCGCAGCGGTGTGCTCGTCTGCTGTGTGGTCGCGGCGTTACTGGCCGGAATGGTGGGCAGCGCATCGGCCGGGCAATGGCACCGGAAAACCCCGCCGATCTCCACCCCGTGGACCGATGCGGTCGGCCCGGGCAATGCCCTTCCGGAGTACCCGCGCCCGCAGCTGCAACGGGAACGCTGGCTCAATCTGAACGGCCTCTGGCAGTACGGCACGAACAAGAACGCGCTCGATGAGCAGATCCTGGTCCCCTATTCCCCGGAATCGGCACTGTCCGGAATCCAGCGCCATGACGACCGGATGTGGTACCAGCGCAGCTTCACCGTGCCGAATTCCTGGCACGGACAACGGATCCTGCTGCACTTCGGCGCGGTGAGCCAGGAAGCGACGGTGTTCGTGAACGGCAAGCAGGTGGCCAGCCACCGCGGCGGATACGGCTCCTTCTCCGCCGATGTCACCGATGCCATCCGCGGCACCGGTCCGCAGCGGCTCACCGTTTCGGCGCGCGCGGATGTGGAGAACGGCGCGTATCCGATCGGCAAGCAGCGCATCAAACCGGGCGGGATCCTCTACACCGCGAGCTCGGGAATCTGGCAGACCGTGTGGGCCGAACCGGTCCCCAGCACGCACCTTGCCAAGCTGGACGTCACCCCTGATCCGGAGAACGGTGCCTTCCGGATCACCCCGCGGGCAACCGGGCACGCGGCCGTCGAGGTCACGGTGCGGGAAAAATCCGGGCGCCTGGTCGCGAAGGGCATCGGATCTGCGGGGAAGACGCAGCGGCTGCGGATCGCGCACCCGCGCCTGTGGAGCCCGGAGGATCCCTACCTCTACGACATCCGCGCGCGCGTGCTCGGCAGCGGGGATTCGGTGCGCAGCTACGCCGGGATGCGCGAGATCGGCATCAAGAAGGACAGCCAGGGCCGCCCGCGGATGGCGCTCAACGGCAAGATCGTGTTCCAGCACGGACCGCTCGACCAGGGGTACTGGCCGGACGGGATCTACACCGCGCCGACCGATTCCGCGCTGCGCTACGACCTCGAACAGACCAAGGCGCTCGGCTTCAACATGGTGCGCAAACACACCAAGGTGGAGCCCGCACGGTGGTACTACTGGGCGGACAAACTCGGACTGCTGGTGTGGCAGGACATGCCCGCGCTGCCCATCGACCTCGACATCCCGCCCGAGCAGAGCCCGCCGCCTACCACGGCGCAGCGGGCCAATCTGCAGGACGGCCTCCGCGAGCTGATCGACCAGCACCGCAGCGACACCTCCATCGTCACCTGGGTGCCGTTCAACGAGGGCTGGGGCGAATTCGACACCGAACGCATCGCCGAGGAGACCAAACGCCTCGATCCGACCCGGCTCGTGGACGCCGAAAGCGGGGTCAACTGCTGCTACTCGGAACCGGACACCGGGGCGGGCGATATCTACGACGACCACACCTATGTCGGCCCGGGTAAACCGACCGTGCGGGATGCGCGCGCGATCGCGGACGGTGAATACGGCGGGCTCGGTCTCGTCCTCGACGGCCATGTCTGGCCGGGTAAGCCACAGGCCTACGAAATGGAGAAAACGCAGCAGCAGCTGACCCGCCGCTATGGCGAGGTCAGCAAGGATCTGGCGAAAACGGTGCGGGACAACGGATTGTCCGCGGCCGTCTACACCCAGACGACCGATGTGGAGAACGAGGTCAACGGGCTCATGACCTATGACAGGCGGATCGTGAAAGCGGATCCACGGACCGTGCGAGCCGACAACCTCGCGGTGATCAAGGCAGGGACAGAATGAACATCAGCAGGCGAGCCGCACTGACGACGGCGATGGCGGCCGGGGCGACGGTGGCAGGCGCGAGCACGGCATCGGGCGCGAATTCGGTTTCAGCTTCGGAGCAATCCGTTGCACCGCAAGCAAAGCAGACGGGGGAGAACGGGGCCGTCTACCGGCTCCGGCGCGGTTCACACGAAGCCGTGGTCACCGGGGTCGCCGCCGCGCTGTACTCCTGGAAGGTGGACGGCGAGGAAATTCTGGCCACCCACGATCCCCGGGTCATGGGTGAGGCCGGTTATCAGGGAAAGACCATTCTCCCGTGGTGCAACCGGATCGCGGCGGGCAAATACACCTTCGAGGGCACCGAATACCAGGTGCCGATCAACGAGGTCGCCAAGAACACCGCGCTGCACGGGTTGCTCAATTTCGTGGAATGGGAGCTCGTGCACCACGACGGGCACCGGCTCGTACTCGAATACACCGAACCGCCCTCCTACGGGTATCCGTTCCACCTCCGGTTCCGCATCGGCTACACGATGAATCGCGACGGATTGCAGTGCACGCTGAGCGCACGCAATATCGGCACCACCAACGCCCCGTTCACCACGGCGACCCACATTTATGTCGCCGCCCCACCCGGCGGACATGTGGACGATCTGGTCGTGGAACTGCCCGCGGCGAGCTATTACCTGGTGGACGACAATCTGATCCCGACCGGGAAAGCAGCGGTCGCCGGTACCGAATACGATTTCCGCGCGCCCCGTACGATCGGTGCGCAGAAACTCGACACCGCGTTCACCGATGTGACGACGCAGAACGGCCGCTCCCACGCGATCGTGCGCAGGCCGGGCTCGGTGGATATCGAGCTGTGGATGGACGCCGAGCACAACTACTACCAGATGTACAGCGACGACAGCCCCTCTGTTCCGCGCCCGAAACGCATCGGTCTCGCGCTCGAACCCATGGTCGGTGCCCCGAACGCGTTCAACACCGGGGACGGCCTCGTCACGATCGCACCGGGCAGCGCATGGGCGGGCAACTGGGGACTGCGGGCCGTATAGCCGACCCGGTTATGCTCCCTGCTCACGTACCGCTACAGGGAGGTAACCGATGCGATTCACCAAACTGATCGGCAAGGCCGCTGCGCTGGCCACGTTCACCGGCCTTGTGCTCGCGGCCACGAGCGCCGCCGCGACGAACGGGGCGGTGCCGTTCGGTGGCGAAGCAGGCGGAAACCACGGCACGCACGCCGGTCTGATCGTGATCAACCCACAGGGCAGCGACAGCCTGATCGAGATCGACCGCGCGATCAACCTCGACCTGACGCTGATCAATATCGGCGGCGACCGGAAGAATTAGCCGCGTTACGTTGAGCTGGATCAAGACCGGCGTAATTCACAGGTTCTAGAGAGTCGATGTGTGCGACGCTGGGTACGTGTGCGACCAGTCAGCACCGTTCGTCGAGGAGTCGGCTGCCGATCCGGCGTTGCGGAGGACACTGGCGGCCGCCGGTCTCCCGGCAATCGGGCACTTTCGTCCAAAGGCCGGCTGGGTCAGCCGCGTGTGGATCGGCGAAGAATACGTCGTACGACTGAACAACAACGAACAATTCCGCGGCGCGTATCGCCACGAAGCCACAGTCGTCAACCTGCTCGCCGACAGCGAGGTCCCACACGCCCGGCTACTCGCCCACGGCGACGGCCCGGACGGGCCGTGGTACATCTCCGAACGCCTGTCCGGGCGAACCCTGTACGAGGCATGGCCATCGGCGGACTCGCACACGCGTCAATCGATCATCGAGAGCCTTGGTGCTGCATTGCGCGCTCTGCACCAGGTTCCTGTCCCGGAGGGCCTGCTGCCGCCCTGGCTTGCGGCCGCGCTCGCCGGTAAGCCGTGGCCCGCGTTCCACCCACCCGTGGTGAGCGCGGCGCTCCAGCAAGTCGAGGCTGCCCGGCGACTGCCCAGTCATGATCCGCGCCTGCTGGCCGAAGTCGCCGATTGGATCCAGGAGCGGCTGGCGTTGTTCGCCGACGATGAACCGATCCTCGTCCATGGTGATTTACATGGATCCAACGTGATCGTCGACAACGGGCGCGTCACCGGTCTCATCGACTTCGCGGAGGCGTTGGCTCAGCCGGCAGATGTCGAGCTCGACACCATCCTGCGCTGGTGCGCAAAGGCGCGAGAGTACCCACCCACACCCGCCGAACAAGGACTCGACGAGACCACACTCACCGAGGTTCCCGGACGGCTGCACGGCGCGTATCCGGAGCTGTTCGAGTGCGAGCAGCTGCGCGAGCGGTTGAACTTCTATGACATGTGCGTGGAGCTCGCGCTCTACGCACACCACTCCCAGCCTGACATGCGCGAAGCGGCGCAGGGCCGCATCGCTCGCCTGCTTTCCGGCCATAACCATCTCGATGGACTCGTCTGGTAGCCCTGCACCCGAGTCTGGAACCCTTGATCGACACGCCTAGCCGATTCCGAGGTCCGCGTAGAGTGCCCGGACCAGGCCGATGCTGCGCGGATCCTGGCCACTCGTGCCGCCACCGAACACGTTCATCGTGTAGGCGTAGGAAACCCGGTTCTCCGGATCGGCGAAGGCATAGGAACCGCCCGCCCCGCCGTGCCCGAAGGCGCGCGGATTGGGCCCGGCCTGTCCCGCGCCGTTGAGCATGTACCCGAGCCCCCACGAAGTCGGCACTCCGGCACCGGCGAGCGGGCGGATCACGAAGTCCCGCTCGCCCGGCCTGCTCTGCTTGGTACGCATGGCTTCCATGGTCTGTTCGCCGACGAGTTTGCCGTTCGCGAGGGCCCCGTACACGGTGGCCAGACCACGCGCGGTGGCTTGGGCATTGGCCGCGGGCACTTCGGCCGAGCGGTATTCCGCGCTGTTCACATCCCCGGGCGGGGCATAGGTCAGCGCGGCGAACAACGCGGCGAGCGGGTGCTGGTCGATGGACCGGATCGGTTCGCTCGGCCGGTCCGGGAACATCCGCTCCAGCACGGACCGGTCCAGCATGCCGATCATGTCCGCGCACCGGTGCTGCTGTTCGAGCGGGGTTCCGACGTACAGATCCGCGCCGAGCGGTTCGGTGATCTCCTCGCGCAGGAAGCTGCCGAGCGTTCGCCCGGAGATCCGGCGCACCACCTCGCCGACGAGGAACCCGAAGGTCACCGCGTGATACCCCTGCGCGGCGCCCGGTTCCCACCACGGTTCGGTCGCGGCGAGCCGCGCGCACATGGTGTCCCAGTCCCGCACCTCGGTCTCGGCGAGCGGCTCGTGCGGCGCGATCAGCCCAGCGCGGTGGGAAAGCAGCCAGCGCACCGGAATCTCGCCCTTGCCCGCCTGCGCGAACTCCGGCCAGTACCGTGCCACCGGGGCGTCGAGGTCCAGCTCACCCCGATCCACGAGCAGGTGCGCGCACAGCGCGGTCATGCCCTTGGTCGTGGAGTACACGTTGACCAGAGTGTCCGCCTGCCACGACCGGCCGCGCCCGGCGTCCGCGTAGCCGCCCCAGAGATCGACGACGGTCTCCCCGCCCACGGTCACCGCGATCGCGGCGCCGACCTCGCCCCGCTCGGTGAAGTTCGCCTCGAACGCCGCCCGAAGCCGGTCGAATCCTGGTGCGCATGTCCCACTCAACGCCACGGTTCACCTCCATTTGTTACTTACCTTAGGTTACTATCACAGATATGCCGGGGAAGGCGGATACGCGCGAACTCACCCAGGCGGCTTCGGCGATGGCCTACGCGCTGACCCGCGGCCGCATCCACGAGCGGATGGCCGAATCCTGCGGGGTCCGCCTCGAACGCGCCTCGGCCGCGCTGCTGCGCACCCTGGCCAACGCGGGCACCCCGATGCGCACCAGCGATCTCGCCGAGCTGCTGCTGGTCCGCCCGCCGCACGTGACCCGGCAGGTCACCAGGCTCGCCGAGGAGGGTCTCGTGGAACGCGCCGCGCACGGCAGCGACCGGCGCGCCAACCTGGTGCACATCACCAGAAAGGGCAGGAATGTGGTGACGAAGCTGGACGCGGCGACCCACGCCTGGCTGGAAACCGTGCTGCACGAGGTACCCGCCGAGGATGTGCGCGCCGCCGCGCGGGTCATGCGCGCCGTGGCCGAAGGATGCGAGTCGTGATCTAGACTCGGTGGATGGCGCAGTACTACGACGTGCACCCGGAGAACCCGCAGCGGCGGAGCATCGGCAAAGCGGTCGACATCGTGCGCGGTGGCGGACTGATCGCCTATCCGACCGATTCCTGTTTCGCCCTCGGCGCGCAGCTCGGCAACAAGGACGGAATCGAGCGGATCCGGTCCATTCGCAAACTCGATGACCGCCACCATTTCACCCTGGTGTGTGAGAGTTTCGCGCAGCTCGGACAATTCGTACACATCAACACCGCGGTGTTCCGCGCGATCAAGGGCGCGACCCCGGGCAGTTACACCTTTATCGTGCCGGCATCCGACGAGGTGCCCCGGCGGATGATGCACCCGAAAAAGAAAACCGTCGGCGTGCGCATTCCCGATCACACGGTGGTGCACGCGCTGCTCGCCGAACTCGGCGAACCGCTGCTCTCCAGCACCCTGCTGCTTCCCGGGCACGAGGAACCGATGACCCAGGGCTGGGACATCAAGGAAGAACTCGATCACGTGGTCGACGCGGTGATCGACTCCGGCGAATGCGGGACCGAACCCACCACGGTGGTTGACTTCTCCTCCGGGGAGCCGGAAATCATCCGCTACGGCGCGGGGGACCCCAGCCGGTTCGAATGAATCGGGTGTAGGTGTCGAATTCGGTGACGGCCGCGAGGCCGAGCCGGTGCAACACGGCGGCACTGCGGTGGTTTCCGTGGATCACCCCGGCGAAGATATCCGTGGCCCGGCGCTCGGTCCGGCGTGCCGGATGACGGCGGCGCGGACGGTGGTGGCATAGCGCCTACTCCTCGAGGTGCGCGGTGACCCGGGCCAGGGTCGCGGCGGACTCGTCCCGGTGATCGCCGTAGCGGCCGAGGTGCTCGCGATTGCGGTCCAGGACGGCGTAGTAGGCGGGAGCATCGGCCACGGTGAGCCGGGTGAGCACGAGCCCCGGCAGCGCGGTGAACAGCCGCCGGGCAGGGCGACCCGGGAATCCGCTGAATCAGACCGTGGTGACCGCGATTCCGTGCTCGCGCAGGGCCGCCAGCTCGGATTCGGGTGCCTCGGCATCGGTGATCACCTCGTGCACCCCGGAGCTCGGGCAGATCTGCGCGAAGGCGACCTTGCCGATCTTGGAGGAATCGGCGACCACGACCACCCGCTCCGCACGCGTGGTCATCAGCCGGTTGATGTCCGCTTCCCCTTCGTGGCTGGCGTAGGCGCCCCGGCTCGGGTGCAACGCGTCCACTCCGAGGAAGAGGATGTCCATGTTCAGCTCGTCGATGATGCGCCCGGCGAGCGGCCCGGTGAGCTCGAAGGACTGCTGGCGCGCGACTCCGCCGGTGACCACGATCTTGATGTAGGGCCGCACCGCGAGCTCGCCCGCGATGTTCAGCGCATTGGTGACCACGGTGACGAGCGCGTCCTGCACCTCGGCGAGGTCGGTGCGCATCGCGACGGCGCGGGCGATCTCAGTCGTCGTGGTCCCGCCGTTGAGCCCGATGACCATGCCGGGGTGCACCAGTGCCGCGGCGTGCGCGCTGATCCGCTGCTTCTCCGGGGTGTGCCTGGCCGCCTTGTGCCGCAGTGGAAGGCCATAGGCCACATTGCTGGCGACCGCGCCGCCCCTCGTCCTGGTGAGCAACTGCTGTTCGGCCAGATGATCCAGGTCGCGACGTACGGTGGCGGCCGAGACGAGCAGCTCCTCGGCCATCTCCTCGACGTCGACCTTCTCTCTCCTGCCGACGATGTCGAGCAGGGTGGCCAGCCGTTCGTGCCTGTCCACGCGAACTCCCTACGGTGTGTCCTCGGCGTCGATATTCGCACACAACCTGCCGAGCAGCGCGCGCAACGAGCCGATTTCGGCCGCGGAAAGCCCCGAACGCACCCGGCGGTCGAATTCCCGCGCCGCTTCGGCGAGCTCGGCGAACCGCGCCTCACCCGCCTCGGTCAGCTCCACGATATGCACCCTCCGGTTCGCCGGATCACGGCGCCTGGTGATCAGCCCGGAGCGCTCCATCCCGTTGAGATGATGGGTCAGCGTCGCAGGCTCGATGCCGATCTCCGCCGCGAGCACGCGCTGGCTCGCCCCGGGATCGAGCTTCAGTTGGAGCAGCACGATCCAGGTCGAGAAGGAACCGCCGGCCGCATTCAGCGCCTCACCGAACCCGCGCCCGATGGCGCGTGACGCCCGGCCGACCGTGCGGCCGATGGGTTCCTCACCCTTGTGAAACATCGGGCAAGTCTAGCAAGTCCGTCTAATCATTAGACATCTAATGAGTTTAATTGCTTGCGCGCGCGCCACGATGCGTTACAGTGGTCGCCATGGGCACGCTCATGAACCTCTGATCCCGGGCTCTTCTGACGAGCAACCGGCATCGCCGCGCCACTTTCACTGAACGCGGCGAATACCAAGAAGGCAGGAAGTAGGCCGAACCAGCGAGAGCGACTCTTCATCGAAGACAAGCGGTTCGGCTTACTGGATGCCGGATTGGTATCTACCAACACAGTTCTGTTACGCGCACGTAGGACACGTGTATCCAAGAGCGTCTTTTCGAGGAGGTCCATCGTGACGAAATCCGTCAGCACACTCGCCGCCGAACTGCCGAGCGTCGAGGATATCCGCGCCGGTATGCACGGCAATATCCCCGGACAGCGGCCGACCGGCGAAAATGCCACACAGCACGGCGGGCGCCCACGGCAACGGGGTGCCAAGGGTGTGCTGAAAGCCAAGGGGCGCAAGGACAATGCCCCACCCGCCATACTGCGCAGGGGACAGAACCGCTAACTGTATTTCCCGGCGGCGTGGCCGCATTTCACCCGGCAGTCCGCTTGCACCGCGGCACCGGCACCGCCTCGCAGATCCATTCAGGATGGCCCCTCGCGGGTCAACAGCTCCACGAGGTGCATTGCGCGACGGTCGGCGAGCTGATCGAGCTGGGTGCGGCAGGAGAATCCGTCCGCCAGCACGACCGCCTCGCCGGCCTCGCGCACCGCGGGAAGCAGTGCGTTCTCGGCCACCTTGACCGAGACGTCGTAGTGTCCCCGCTCGACACCGAAATTGCCTGCGAGGCCACAGCATCCGCCGACCGGGCGCACCTGCGCACCGGACTGTTTCAGCAGTTCCTCATCGGCCTGCCAGCCGAGCACGGCGTGCTGATGACAGTGCGGCTGAGCGACGACCTCGGTCCCGCTCAGATCCGGCGGTGTCCACTGTGGACGGAACTTGCGCAGGAGTTCGGCAAGCGTGTACGTGGAACCGGCGATCTCCTCAACCCGTTCGAGCGGCATCTTCTTGGTGCCCCGCAACAGTTCCGCGGCATCGGAGCGGAACACGGCGGTGCACGAGGGTTCGAGGCCCACGATCGGGACACCGAGGCGTACGAACGGATCGAGCTCGCGCATCGAGCGGCGGATCATCCGGCGCGCGGTGCTCAGCTGCCCGGTGGAGATCCAGGTCAGCCCGCAGCAAACCGGTTTCTCGGTGATGTGCACGGCGAACCCGAGTGATTCGAGGAATCGCAGTGCGGTGACCGCGACCTCGGGCTGGAAGTAGTTGGTGAAGGTGTCCACCCAGAGCAGCACCGGGGACTGACCGTCCACACGGGAGTCCCCGGTGCGGTTCTGCGCGTACCAGGCGCGAAAGGTCTGCTCGGTGAACTGGGGCAGATCGCGGCGTTTGTCGATGCCGCCGAAGAATTTGGCGATCGCGGCGAGCCCGCGGTTGCCGAGCGCGCCGTTCGCGAGCTTCGGTGTCTTCGAGGCGAGCCGCGCCCAGCGGGGCAGCCACCCGAGGCTGTAGTGCGTGGCGGGCCGCGGCCGGTGCCGGTACGCCTGGTGCAGCGCCTCAGCCTTGTACGCGGCCATGTCCACCCCGGTCGGACAGTCCGAGGCGCATCCCTTGCAGGACAGGCACAAATCGAGCGCGTCCCGCACCTCGGGGGAACGCCAGCCGTTGCCGACGATCGAACCGTTCACCATTTCCTGCAGGATCCGCGCCCGGCCGCGGGTGGAGTCCTTCTCCTCACCGGTCGCCAGGTAGGAGGGACACATCACGCCACCGGAGTCGGTGGTGTCCGCCCGGCATTTCCCGACCCCGGTGCAGCGGTGCACCGCCTCGGAGAAATCCCCGTGGTCGTGCGCGAACCGCAACCCGAGCTTGCGGGTCACCGGTTTCGCCTCGGCCACCCGGATATCGGCGTGTACCGGGCGCGGGCGCACGATCACGCCCGGGTTCATCAGGTCGAGCGGATCGAAAATCCCTTTGACCGCACCGAAAAGCCCGATCACGTCCGGGGAGTACATCATCGGGAGCAGTTCTCCGCGCGCCCGGCCGTCCCCGTGTTCCCCGGACATCGAGCCGCCGTGCCGCGCGACGAGTTTGGCCGCCTCGAACAGGTACTCCCGGAACCGCGCGGGTCCACCGGTGCGGTCCAGCGGGAAATCGATCCGCGCGTGCACGCAGCCATCGCCGAAGTGCCCGTAGGGCATCGAGGTCAGGTCGAATTGCTTCAGCAGCTCCTCGAACTCTCGCAGATAGTCACCGAGCTGCTCCGGCGGAACCGCGGAGTCCTCCCAACCGGCGTGCGCGGGCCGATTCTCCATGGAGCGCGCGGAAAGCCCGGAACCGTCCTCGCGGATACGCCAGAGCGCGGCCGCCTCGCGCGGGTCGGTGACGATCATCGAATCGAGCGCGCCCGCCTCGCGGACCATGCGTGCGGCGAGCGCGGAGAGCTCCTCCATGCGCCGCCCGGCGAGCTCGACCATCAGCCAGCCCTTGCCCTTGGGCAGTGTGGGCACCCGGCCCGCACCCTTGCGTTCCTGCACCACGTCCACGATGCGCGCGTCCAGCCCCTCCATGGCGACCGGATTGTGCGGCAACAGCGCGGGGACCGCGTCCGCGGCCGCGGGCATGTCCGGGTAACCGAGCACGACGAGCACCGAATCGGTCGGCCGCTCGACCAGGTTCAGCGTTGCCTCGGTGACGATGCCGAGCGTGCCCTCGGTGCCCACCAGGGCCTTGGCGAGATTGAAGCCGTTCTCCGGAAGCAGGTGCTCGAGCGAATAGCCGGAGACCTGGCGGCGGAACCGGCCGAACTGGGTGCGCAGCGTGGCGAGGTTCTCCCGCACCAGATCCGAGAGCGCGGCGAGCGTCGGCGAATCGGCCGGGTCCATGCCCCGCATCGCGGTGATCCCCCGCCCCGTGCCGCTGAGCAGTTCGATGCTGACCACGTTGTCCGCGGTGCGCCCATACCCGAGCGCGCGCGAACCGCAGGCGTTGTTGCCGAGCATCCCGCCGAGCGTGGCGCGGTTGTGCGTGGAGGGATCCGGGCCGAACCGCAGCCCGTGCGGCGCCGCGGCCGCCTGCAGAGAATCGAGCACCACCCCGGGCTGCACGGTCGCGGTTCCCGCACGCGGATCGATGTCCAGTATCCGCGCGAAGTGCTTGGTGAAATCGAGGATGATGCCCTTACCGACCGCATTGCCCGCGATCGAGGTGCCCGCGCCGCGCGGCGTGATCGGGGTCTTGGTCTCCTCGGCGACCTTGACCACCGCCGCGACCTCGTCCAGATCGCGCGGCCGCACGATGGCCGCGGGCGGGACCCGGTACAGCGAGGCATCCGCCGAATACTCCGCGCGCGCGAGGCTCGACATGTCGAATTCCTCGATTCCCGCATCGCGTAACGCCCAGCCGAGATCCTCCATTGCGATTGCCTCGGTCACCGCTGACCTCTCCCTAGACTCTGTCGATCTCGTAGACCCTGTCGATCACGGGCAAGCATGCTTGGCGCGTATGCCCTGAACAACAGTGATGTGCATCTCTAGACCCAGCGCACCACGTTCGCCGGTGGTCGCTGTCCGAGCAGCGTAGCCACCATCTCGACCACCTGCCTGGTCTCCCGGACCTGATGGGCGCGGAACATCGCCGCCCCATCCCGTGCGGCCCAGCCGGTCGAGGCGAGCGTGCCGGTCACTCGCTCGTCGAGTTCGACATCCAGGGTTTCCCCGACGAAACCCTTGTTCGACATGGCCATCAGCACCGGCCAGCCGGTCTCGACCAGTTTGGGCACGTTCCGCAGTACCTCGAGGCTGTGGTGGCTGTTCTTGCCGAAATCCAGTGCCGGATCGATGAGAATACCCTCGCGCGGTACACCCTTGGTCACGGCGCGTTCGGCCTGCCCCACCAGATCGTCGACCACGGAGCCGACCACGTCCGCGTACTGCGGGCGCACCGGATCGGTCCGCGGCGCCAGTCCACCGGTATGGGCGCACACATACCCGGCCCCGTACTGCGCGGCCACCTCCACGATCTCCGGATCGACCCCGCCCCAGCTGTCGTTGATCAGGTCGGCACCCGCGGCACACATCCGGGCGGCCGCCTCGTGCCGCCAGGTATCCACACTGATCACCAGGTCCGGATAGGCCTCGCGGGCCCATTCGAGGGTCGGCAGCACCCGGTCGAGTTCCTGGGCCACGGTCACCTCGGGACCGGGGCTCGCGGGCACGCCACCGAGGTCGATCACATCGGCCCCCTCGGCGATGGACGAGCCGATCGCGGTGCGCGCCGCCTCGTCGGCGTAGGTGATCCCGTTGTCATAAAAGGAATCCGGCGTCCGGTTGACGATCGCCATGATCAGTGCGCGGTCCCTGGCCACAGTACGACCACGGAAGGTGAGCTCTGGCACCCGACCGTCCTCCTTATCGTTCGACGAGATAACGCATGAGCAGCGTATCCGCTTGCGTGAGCACCGAGTCCAACCGCAGCCGCGCGTCGACCGGTGCCCCCGCCGCGATACGTCCGGCAGGCCCGGAAAGCAGCATCGGCGCCAGCGTCAGCCGCAGCTCGTCCACCAGTCCCTTGGCGAGCAGCGAGCCGAACAAGGTCGGCCCGCCCTCACAGTCGATCCGGTGCAGCCCGCGTTCCTCCAGTGCCGCCCGCGCCACGCCCAGGTCCACCCGATCCCGCCCGGCCACGATCACCTCGGAACCGGTCCCCGCCCACGCCCTGCGCTGCTCGACGGGGGCATCACCGCAGGTCAGCACGATGCTCGGGACCAGGACATCGGTCAGCACCGGGGCATCCGGCGGCAGCGTCGGCCCTGTGCTCACCACCGCGATCGGGGCCACCGGAGCCAGCCCGTACTCCGCACGGCGGCGCGCGGTCAGTTCATCGGGACGCACCCCGTGGAACCCCTCGCCCACCGCCGTGCCCGCGCCGAGCAACACCACATCCGCCAGGTCGCTCCCCAGGTGGTAGACCACGCGATCGGGCGGCGTGGAGAGCGGAGCCGAATGCCCGCCCGATTCCACCGCCCCGTCCGCGCTCGATACGAAGTTCACCACCAGCCAGCGGTCCGGATAGGAATACCGCCGCTCGAGCGCCTGCTCATCGAGTTGGGCCTGCTCAGGCCAGATCTGCCACACATCCACCTCAATACCAGGCCGACCTCTATCCTGGTGGCCATGGCAACCAAATCGGCCCGTGGTCTGTTCGTCAAGCAAGCCCTGCGCAACCCGGGCGCGGTCGGAGCCGTGTGGCCATCATCGAGGCAGCTCGCCGACACCCTCGCCAAGATCGTGCCGACCAGGGGAAACCCCATCGTCGCCGAACTCGGTGCGGGCACCGGATCGGCCTGCGCGGCCATCGACGAACGCCTCCCCGAAGGTGGACGGCACTTCGCCGTCGAAATCGACCCGAGCATGGCCGACCACCTCGAACGCGAATACCCCTCCGTGACCGTGCTCCGCGGTGATGCCGCCGACCTCGGCAAACTGCTCGCCGAACACGGAGTCGACGAACTCGACGCCGTCGCGTGCGGGCTGCCCTGGTCCATCTTCGGTGACGCCAAACAGCGCGCCATCCTCGGCGAGATCCGCGCCATGCTGCCCAAACACGGATTCTTCGCCACCTTCACCTACCGGCACACCGCCATCCTCTCCGGGGCACGACGGTTCCGCGCATTGCTCGAGGAGAACTTCGACCAGGTGCACATCTCGCGCACCGTGGTGCGCAATGTCCCGCCCGCCTATGTGTACCTGTGCAGCGGGCGCCGCGAAGTGGAGCAATAGCGCCAAAACGGCGCCATGGCGACGATTCACGTTCGCATCGGCACGCTGATGAACCGCTGGCACCGCAGGGGACGGTGAGCCGCACACGAAACGGCCCCCGCGCCGGGGTTTTCCTGATCCTGCTCCCGCAACAGCAGAAGCAGGATCAGTTCGCACTACACTGCAGCAACCATACACGGTATCATCTTTGTATGACACATCCGATGACAGTGCGTCTTGATGACGAGACTCAGCAGAAGCTCGCGGAGCTCGCCGAGCAGCAGCCGAGCACGTCAGCGGCGGTCAAGGACGCCATTCACGAAGCCTGGCAGCACTTGCAGGAGACGAAGCTGGATACCGCGTACGCGGCCGCGGTAGCTGACAACCCCGCGTTCCCCTACGAATCAGAGACCGAACGCGAGACGCTGCGAGCTCGACGGAACCGCCGTGAGGCACGTTCGTGACAGCACCCCTGCGCGGACAGGTCTATTGGGCCGACCTCGGCTACGGCCGCAAACCGTGGTTGATCATCTCGAACAACGGCCGCAACCGCAGACTCTCCGATGTGCTCGCGGTACGAGTGACGACCACTCCGCGAGAACTGCCCACCTGGGTGCCGCTGACCCACGAAGACCCAGTGACCGGAATGGTGAACACCGACAATATCGAGACGCTCTCGAAAGACGAACTGGGCGACTACGCGGGCACGCTCTGCTCAGGAACGCTCATGAAAGTGAACAATGCGCTGCTGATCTCATTGGCGATTCCGCGCTGAGCCAGCCGCACACACGAAACGGCCCCCGCACCGGAGTTCTCCTGATGCGAGGGCCGTTTTGGCTGGTGTGGCGGCTGAAGGGTTCGAACCTTCGTAGGCAATGCCGACAGATTTACAGTCTGCTCCCTTTGACCACTCGGGCAAGCCGCCTTGCTGCGGCCACTTGGTGACCGCGCGAAGTACGATACCAACGACTCCGGGCGGTCCGCACGGGGGGTGGGCAGACTACGATCGGCTGGCGAACAGACCAGGATGCCGTGCAGGTCGCGGCGGGAAGGGGCGATGACGATGGCCGATCCGTCGTTCGACGTGGTGAGCAAGGTCGACCGGCAGGAAGCCGACAACGCACTGAACCAGGCGGCCAAGGAGCTCTCGACGAGGTTCGACTTCCGTGGGGTGAACGCGGACATCTCCTGGGCCGGTGAGGAGGCGGTGACGATCGTCGCGGACACGGAGGAGCGGGTACGCGCCGCGCTCGAGGTGTTCAAGGAGAAGCTGGTCAAGCGCCACATCTCGCTGAAGTCTTTCGATGCGGGCGAACCGGAGCTCTCCGGCAAGGCGTACCGGATCAAGGGCACGATCGTCCAGGGAATCGAGCAGGACAAGGCGAAGCAGATCTCGAAGTATCTGCGCGATGAGGCCCCGAAGGGCATCCAGGCGCAGATCCAGGGCGACCAGCTGCGGGTGACCGGCAAGAAAAAAGATGCGCTGCAGGACGCGATCGCGCTGCTGAAGAACAAGGACTTCGGCATAGCACTGCAATTCACGAACTACCGCTGAGGAATCCGATGAAAGGTATTGTGCTCGCCGGAGGTTCGGGAACGCGGTTGCACCCGATCACGCTGGCCACCTCGAAGCAGCTGCTTCCGGTGTACGACAAGCCGATGATCTACTACCCGATCTCGGTGCTGATGCTGGCCGGGATCCGGGACATCCTGCTCATCTCGACGCCGTCCGATCTGCCGAATTTCCAGCGCCTGCTCGGCGACGGGAGCCAGTTCGGGTTGAGCATTTCGTACGCGGCACAACCGGAACCGAACGGGCTGGCCGAGGCATTCGTGATCGGTGAGGAATTCGTCGGAAACGACAGCGTCGCGCTCGTGCTCGGGGACAATATTTTCTACGGAAAAGGGTTCGGGAACGTCCTGCACAAGCAGGCCGCCGAATTGGAAGGCTGCGTGCTTTTCGGATATCCGGTCAAGGATCCGAGCCGGTACGGTGTCGGTGAATGCGATGAGGACGGCAAGCTCGTCTCGTTGCAGGAGAAACCGGAGAACCCGCGCTCGAACCGGGCGATCACCGGCCTTTATTTCTACGACAACGAAGTCGTCGAGATCGCGAAGAACCTGAAGCCCTCGCCGCGTGGCGAGCTGGAGATCACCGATGTCAATCTGGCGTACATGAACGCGGGGCGGGCACGGCTGATCGATCTCGGCCGCGGGTTCGCCTGGCTGGACACCGGAACCCACGATTCGCTGCTCGAAGCGGGCCAGTTCGTGCAGGTGCTCGAACACCGCACCGGGGTGCGGATCGCGTGCCCGGAGGAGATCGCGCTGAAGATGGGCTACATCAGCGCCCAGGAATGCCTGGCACTCGGCGAGAAACTCGCGAAGACCGGGTACGGCGAATACATCGTGAACCTGGCCAGGCCTTTGCTCTAACCGCGGCCCATCCGCTCCAGCCGCGCGATCCGGTCGGCGATCGGCGGGTGCGTGGAGAACATCTTGGACAGGCCTTCCGGGCGGAACGGGTTCGCGATCATCAGGTGCGCCTGGGAGACGACCTTGGGTTCCTGGACGAGCGGGGCGGCCCGGGTGCCGTGCTCGAGTTTGCGCAGGGCGGAGGCGAGCGCGAGCGGGTCCCCGGTGAGCTCCGCGCCGGACTGGTCGGCCTGATACTCGCGAGACCGGCTGATCGCCATCTGCACCACGGCGGCCGCGATCGGGCCGAGCAGCGCCATCAGCAGCATGACGAGCGGGTTCGGCCGGTCGTCGTCCCCGCCGAAGCCGAACAGGCCCGCGAACATGGCGAGGTTGGCGAGCATGGAGACCAGCGAGGCCATGGCACCCGCGACACAGGAGATCAGGATGTCGCGGTTGTAGACGTGCGACAGCTCATGCCCGAGTACGGCGCGCAGTTCGCGCTCATCGAGCAGTTCGAGGATGCCGTTGGTGGCGCACACCGCGGCGTGCCGTGGGCTGCGCCCGGTCGCGAAGGCGTTGGGCGCGGCGGTCGGCGAGACGAACAGTGCGGGCATCGGCTGGCGTGCCTTGGAGGCGAGCTCACGCACGATCCGGTACATGGTCGGCTGCTGGGCCTCGGAGACCGGCTGGGCGCGCATGGCCCGCAGGGCGAGCGTCGCGGAGTTGAAGTAGGTATAGGCGTTCATCGCCAGCGCCACGACCACGGCGATGATCAGGCCGGTCCGCCCGAACAAGGAACCGATCAGCACGATGAGCGCACTCATCCCGCCAAGCAGCACGGCGGTCTTCAGCCCATTGAAATGCTTGTGCACGGCGTTCCTTTCCGGATTCCTCCCCTTTTTTCACAGCTCGTGTCTTCAACGGCTGTGCCCGGCCGTCAGGTTCCCGCCCGCCAGTATGTGGTCGGTCGCACCCGGTCACGCGGCAGCCCGGCCTCGAGCAGGAACCGGCGCAGCTCGTGCATGACCGTGCGCTCCCCGGCCAGCCAGACGTCCAGGCCCGGCTCCAGCTCGATCCCCGCCAGCGCGGCACGCAGGCGGCCGGGATCGGCGAGCTCACCGCCCTCGCGGTGCACCCAGGTCACCGGAACCGGCATGGGCTGGCGTTCGGCCTCACCGGCGATCTCGACCAGGACCGTGACCGGGATCGCCGGGTCCAGCTCGGGCAGGGTCGCCTGGATCGCGGGCAGCGCGCTCTCGTCCCCGATCAGCAGGTAACCACTCGCCTCCGGGTCCGGTTCGTAGGCCGGGGACGGCCCGACGAAGATCAGCTCGTCCCCGGGGCGCGCATCCCTGGCCCAGGTAGCGGCCGGGCCTGCCTCGGCGTGCAGCACGAAGTCGATGTCCAGCTCGGTGGTCCGGACATCGAAGCGGCGGATCGTGTAGCTGCGCATCTCCGGGCGCACCGTGGCGAACGCGGCCCGCGCGGTGGTCGCGGTGAGCGGATCGGGCAGTTCGGCTTCCTCGGCGTAGAAGTACAGCACCACGTGCGAATCGGTGCCCGCGTTCACGAACTCGCCGAGGTCGCCACCACACAGGGTGACTCGCTGCATCCCCGGGGTGATTCGTTCGGTGCGCGAGACCGGCGCGCGGAACAGCCGCGTCTGCGTGGGCCGGGCCCTTCTCCTGCTGCGTTGTTTCGTACCGCTCACCGGTGAAATGCTAAAGCCATGCTGTTCTCCTTCGAGGGCAAGACCCCGGACGTGCACGAGGACGCGTGGATCGCGCCGACCGCCACCCTGATCGGCGAGGTGACCGTGGAGGCGGGCGCCTCGGTCTGGTACGGCGCGGTGCTGCGCGCCGACTTCGGTCCGATCCGCATCGAGGAACGGGCGAACGTCCAGGACAACACCGTGATCCACTGCGCGAGCGCGGGCACCGTCATCGGCCGCGGCGCCACCGTCGGGCATTCCTGCGTGGTGCACGAGGCGCAGGTGGGAGCCGGTGCCCTCATCGGCAACGGCTCGACCGTGCTCGATGGGGCCACCGTCGGCGAGGCGGCCCTCATCGCGGCCGGTGCCCTGATCCCACCGGGCGCCGAGATCCCCGCGGGCATGACCGCCATGGGCGCACCGGCCAAGCGGATCGAGCCGATGAGCGACACGGCGCGCGAGTGGGTGGAGAACAACAGCCGCATCTACGCCGAACTCGCCGCGCGGCATCGGGCGGGCACTCGGGAGGTCTGAGACCGGCGAACGGTTCAGTCGTCGGCCATCACGGTGTACACCCGCACCTCCGCGGGCACCCCCTTCGCACGGAACCACAGGCGTTTGCGCAGTTCATGACGGTCGAGATCGAGCTGCTCGTACATGCTGGACGAGACGAGCACCTCACCGGGCGCGGCCGCAGCGGCGACCCGGGCGGCGATGTTCACATCCGCGCCGAAGTAGTCCCCGCCCAGTTTGCTCGGCTTGCCGAGGTGTGCACCGCAGCGCATCCGGGGCCGGCTCCCGTTGCTGGCCAGCGCGTCCACCGCGTCCCTGGCCCCGATCATGAACTCGAGGGCGCCGCCGGGTTCGGCGAACACCGCCATCAGACCGTCCCCGAGGCGTTTCACCAGCCTGCCGCCATGTATTCCGATCATCGGCTCGACCTCGGCGCTCACCTCGCGCAACAGGGCCAGCGCGGCATCGTCGCCCACCTTGAGCGTCCAGTCGGAGAACTTGCCGAGATCGGTGAACACCAGGCTCACATCCGCGGTGCCGACCGCGTTCGGCTGCGAGGAGGCGTAGGCCTGCCACACCTGCAGCGCGCCGAGCCCGAACTCCCGCAGGGCACTCGGTTTCCGGTTCGCCAGATTGGCCAGCTGCTGGCCGAGCACATTCGAGGTGCGCGATCCGCTCACCGAGAGCGGGTCGCCGTAGCCGGGATCCCCGGGGAGCAGGGTACGCACCCGTTCCACGAACGCGAGCAGCCTCGGATGCTGGTCGAGATACTCCAGCACCCGGCGACCGCGAGTGAATTGTCGAGCCACCCTTCACATACTGCCAGTACGTCGTGAACTCGCTTGCTCGGTGCGCACGCTCGCGAGCAAGATCACCGGATGAGCGAGGTCCGCGCGGCCACTCCCGCAGACGCCGAAGGTATCGCCAGGGCGCAGATTCGTGCCTGGCAGCACGCTTACGCGGGACTGATGCCCGAGGAATTCCTGCGCACCCTCTCGGTGCTAGACCGGGCAAGCGATCTGCGCGCGAAACTCACCCGCACGGGCGGGGCCCGCACCCTGGTCGCGGTCGAGGAGGGCAGCGTGCTCGGTTTCGCCGGCCATGGCCCGGACCGGGGAGAGGCGGGCATCGGCGAGCTGTACGCGCTGTACCTGGATCCGGACCATTGGCGGCGCGGAATCGGCACCCTGCTGCACGCCGCGGCGCTGCGCGAGCTGCAGGAGACGGGCCATCGGGAAGCGGTCGTGTGGCTACTCGACGGGAACGAGCGGGCGCACCGGTTCTACGAAGCGCACGGCTGGCGCGCGGATGGGGCACGCAAGCAGGAGTCGATCCGGGGCAGCCCACCACTGGAGGAGATCCGGCTGCACCGCTTGCTGGCGTGAAGCGGAACTCGCGCGCCGCCTCGCGCGTTCCCAGCGCATGCAGACGGCATTGGCCTTCGCGATCCCGGGCGGGGTCCTCGCAGTCGTCCTGGTCGGCGCCTACGAACTGCTCCGCAAGCGCAGGCGCAAGACCGGCGGAACCCCGGTGACCGCGAGCTACTTCAACGAGGTCACCGCGATCTTCTACGGCAGCAAGCGCAACGAGCTCGAACACCAGGACTCGGTCTCGCTGATGCGCGAGGAACAGGCCGAAGGCGCGCCGCCCCGCAATGGGATGGACCTGGATCAGGGAACGGCGAGCCTGCGGCGGCCGTTTACCCGCTGAGCCGCCCGGTGCTCAGGAAGTTCTCCATCGCGGCGATGTACTCCGCGGTGTGCAGGCCGTTCTCGGTGAGCCAGGCATCGTCGTAGTAGGTGTGCTGATAGCGCTCACCGCCGTCACAGAGCAGGGTGACCACGCTGCCCCGCTGCCCGGCGCGCAGCATCCGCTCGATCACGGTGAACGCGCCCCACAGGTTGGTCCCGGTGGACCCACCGGCCCAGTGCCCGGTGCGCTCGCGCAGTAGCCGGATGGCGGCCATGGACGCGGCATCGGGCACCACGAACATGTCGTCGATGACCTGCGGCAGGAAGGACGGTTCGCAGCGCGGCCGCCCGATCCCCTCGATCCGCGAGGGCATCCCGGTCGCGTAGTCGAGCGCCCCGGTCTCCCAGGCACCGAAGAAGGAGGAGTTCTCCGGATCGACAACGGCGAGCCTGGTCTCGTGCCTGCGATAGCGGATGTAGCGCCCGAAGGTCGCGCTCGTCCCGCCGGTTCCCGCACCGACCACGATCCACTCCGGGACCGGATACCGCTCCAGGTTCATCTGCTCGAACACGGATTCGGCGATGTTGTTGTTCCCGCGCCAGTCGGTCGCGCGCTCGGCGTAGGTGAACTGGTCGAGGTAGTAGCCGTGGCATTCGGCGGCGAGCCGCTCGGCCTCGCTGTAGATCGCCGGCGGCGAGTCCACGAAATGACAGCGCCCGCCGTAGAACTCGATCAGCTCGATCTTCTGCCTGCTGGTCTTGCGGGGGACGACGGTGACGAATTCGAGCCCGAGCATCCGCGCGAAGTACGCCTCGGAGACCGCGGTCGAGCCGCTCGAAGCCTCGATGAGCACGGTGTCCGCGGAGATGTTCCCGTTCACCAGCCCGTAGAGCAGCAGGGAGCGGGCGAGCCGGTGCTTGAGCGAACCGGTCGGGTGCACCGATTCGTCCTTGAGGTAAAGGTCGATTCCCCAGCTCGCAGGCAGCGGGAACACGTGCAGATGGGTGTCGGCGCTGCGGTTCGCATCGGCCTCGAGCACCCGGATGGCGTTCGCGACCCATTCGCGATCGGTCACTGACCACCCCGGAGCTCGGCGCGCAGCCGCTCACGCTCGGCGTCCCGGTTCGCCGTGCGGGCGGCGAGCGCGGCCGTGGTCCGGTTGCGCAGCCCGCGGAAGGCGAACACGGAGATCGGGAAGGCCACGATGATCGCGACCGGGAGGGAGACGAGCAGCGGAACACCGATGAGCGTGAGCACCGCCGTCACCACGGCGATGATGACGATCCGCGCGAGCGTGTACAGCGCGAGATTGCCCCAGAGCCCGCCGGACGGCCGTGCTGCTTCCTGTTGCCCTTCACTCACGTTCGCCAAGGATACCCGCACTCTCCTCGCTCGAATTCGGCCTGCTCTCGAACCGGGTGGAGAGCACGACGGTGGTACGTGTCCTGCCCACCCCGCCGATGCGCCGCAACCGCCCGAGGGAGAGTTCGAGCTCGTCCACCGTGCCGACCCGCACCTTCACGATGAACGCCTCCTCACCGGCGACCCGGTAGCAGGACTCCACCTCGGCCAGCCGCTCCAGCTCGTCGGCGACCTCCTCGTCATCGGCATTGTCGGTGGGCTGGATCCCGACGAGCGCGGTCACCCCGAGTCCGATGGCGCGCGGGTCGACGACCGCGTGATAGCCGACGATCACACCGGAGTTCTCCAGCTTGGCGACCCGCTCGTGCGCCGAGGAAGCGGAGAGCCCGACCGCCCTGCCCAGTTCGGCGTAGGTGGCCCTGCCGTCCTCGCGGAGGATGGCGATGAGTTTCCGGTCGATCGCGTCCACGGAACGAGAGTACTGTGCCGGTGGATACCGATCCGGCCTCCGGTAAGCCGAGTCGGCCTGCCTCCGGGCCTTCTTGGTAAAGCGGACAACGGATTCGTGTACGAGCGGTGTGAACTGTCCTGCGCTCCGTACCGCCCTGACGTGGAGAAATGTCCACAGCGTCCGCTTTGTACTTTAATTCCCCTTTACTGAAAGCTAAGTGTTCGAGTACCTGGGGGTCGGAGTGCCACGATGTGTCGCATAAGTCGTACTTGGCGCAAGGAGGTTCTTTGCCGTGACCGCGACAATCGGACAGGACAACCAGCAGGTCGGTGAACGGTTGCTGACCCCTGGTGAGGTCGCAACGTTGTTCCGCGTCGACCCCAAGACCGTGACGCGCTGGGCAACCGCCGGCCGTATCGGCTCCATTCGCACCCCCGGCGGGCACCGCCGGTTCCGCGAGGCCGAGGTCCAGTCGCTCCTCACGGAGTTGACCACCGAACCAGAACACCACTGATCGGTCGACACGAGCGGTAACCGACCGCGGGCGAGCACGGGTACGCTGGGTTGCAGACGTGCTCGGAGGTGGCTTGATGCTGTACCTGCTCGCTGCGGTCGGCGCCGTGACGATAGGGGTCGTGTTGTGGAAGCTGCTGCGGATGAACGATCCCACCCGGACGGATCAGTTCGTCCTGCCGCAGGAACGCGAGGAAGAGCAGGCGCAGCCGCAGCAACAGGGCCGGGTCATCGGCCCGGACGACGACCCGGAGTTCCTGCGTAGCCTGGACAAGTACCGCAACGACTGATCAGCGGGGGTTACCGGCGCCCCACTGCTGGTCATGGGGGAAATCCTGGGCCACAGTGGCCGCGAGCTCGAGCAGCGCGAGGCGGGTGGGCGCGGCGAGCCGGTCCAGATCGACCTCGGCCCCCTCTTCCAGGTGCGGGTCGAACGGGATCGGGCACACCGCACGGCAGCGTGCCGCGAAGTGCTCGGTCAACCGGTCCAGATTCACCTTGCCCGATTTGGGGCGCACCGAGCTGACCACGGTCACCGAACGGCCGACCAGGTCACGGTAGCCGTGCGCGTCCAGCCAGTCGATCGTCGCCGAGGCCGAGCGGGCCCCGTCGATCGAGCTCGAGGACACGATGATCAGCGAGTCCGCGATGTCCAGCACGCCCTTCATGGCGCTGTGCATGAGACCGGTCCCGCAGTCGGTGAGCACGATGTTGTAGAAGTGCTCGAGCAGGTCGATGGTGCGCCGGTAGTCGGTCTCGGAGAACGCCTCGGAGACCGCGGGGTCCTGTTCGGAGGCGAGCACCTCCAGCCGCGAGGGCCCCTGCGAGGTGTACGCGCGCACATCCGAGTAGCGGGTGATCCGGTTCGCGTCCCGCAGCAGGTGCCGCACGGTCGCGGTGGTCTCCAGCGGGATCTTCTGGGACAGCGTGCCCCGATCGGGGTTCGCGTCCACCGCGATCACCCGGTCCCCGCGCAGTGAGGCGAAGGTCGAACCGAGGGTCGCGGTGGTCGTGGTCTTGCCGACCCCGCCCTTGAGCGAGAGCATCGCGATCTTGTAGCAGCCACGCAGCGGCTGGTTGATGCCGGTGATCAGCTCACGGCGGCGGATGTCGGCCGGGCTCTCCCCCAGGTTCACCGCGTGTCCGGTGGCCACGTAGACGGCCTTGCGCCAGCCACCGCGCGGGGTGCGCTTGTTGTTCTTCAGCAGCTGCGCGCTGGACAGGTCCTGGGTGGCCTTGGAGGCGTGCCGCGCGAGGTCATCGGGCGCCGGTCCGGCCGGGCCCTGCGGGGTGTACGGGCTCTGCTGCGGCGGTTGCTGCGGGTACTGCTGCTGCGGCTGCGCGCCATAGTGGGGCTGCTGCTGCGGATAGTACCCGGACGGCTGTTGTTGCTGCGCGGCCTGCTGCTGCGCGAACCCTCCGGAGGCGGGCCCGTAGTTCGGCTGTGGCCCCTGCTGGTACTGCCCATAATCGGGCTGCGGCGGCGGTTGTCCCGGCTGATAGGCGATGGGCGGCTGCGCCGGGCTGGTCGGCTCACTGTCCTGCTGGCCCTCGCTGTTGTCCACAGCACCATTGGTGCCCGCAGCCTCCCCTGGCCACACGGCGCGCGTCGGCTCCTCCGGTGGTTGCCACGACGCGGTGTGCCGCCCGCCCTGCGCGTCGTCTGGTCCGAACCCTCCGGTCACCGGCGTCCTCTCTCTCCTTGTCGGTCGAACACGCTCTCCTGTCGACGGTAGCCTTCACCGCCGCATTGGTCCACGTAACAAGCGCGTTCAGGAAACGCCGGCGTAGGAGTGCATACCGGTAGTGACGAGGTTGATGAAGAACAGATTGAACACGGTGACGACGAACCCGATCGAGTTGATCGCCGCCGCCGGATTGCCCCGCCACCCCGCGGTGGACCGTGCGTGCAGGTAGATCGCGTACACCACCCACGCGACGAGCGCCACGGTCTCCTTGGGGTCCCAGCTCCAGAACGAACCCCAGGCGCGCTCGGCCCAGATCGCCCCGCAGATGACCCCGACGGTGTAGAGCGGGAAGGCGAAGATCGTGGTGCGGTACGCGACCCGGTCCAGTGCGTCCTTCGCGGGCAGCCGCTGCACGAACCGGGCGAGCTTGCGCGGGTTGCTCTCGTTGATCGAGCGCAGCAGGTACATCAGGCTGGCCACCCCGGGAACGAGCAGCAGACCGGTGGAGGCCGAGATGATCGTCACATGGATGACCAGCCAGTAGGACTGGAGCGCGGGCATCACCGGGGCCGCGTTCGCGTAGAGCACGGTCGCGCCGAGCCACATCAGCACGATCACCGGCAGCAGCACCCATGCCCCGATGCGGTGAATGGGAAACCGCTTCGCGAGCACCAGGAAGGCGCCGATCCCGACCGCGGTGATGAACGCGATGTACTCGTACATGTTGCCGAGCGGCCAGCGCTCCACCGCGAGTCCGCGCAACACGATCGAGGCGGCCTGCACCAGCAGCCCGAGCACGGTCAGCGCCACACCCATCCGGCCGAAGCGCGCGGAGAGGGGGCGGTCGTCGCCCTTCGGCGCGGGAACGTCGACGTCCACGGTGGAGTCGACGATCCCGGAACCGGGCAGTTCGGTGCCGCCGCGATCCTCACCGCCGCCCGCGGTGACCAGTTCCCGTTCCCGTGCGCGTGCCCGCTGCCGGTTGAACGCGACATCGGCAAGGTAGAGCACGAACGCGAACACGTAGATCGCGATCGCCGTCGCGAAGGCGTAGTCGCTGAACTGCGAGAGAGTCGCGTTGATCGCCATCAGTCGTCCTTCCCACGGGTGGCAGTGAGCAGCGCACGCGAGAGTTTGGTGAATTCCTCGCCGTATCCGGCCTGGTCGGTGCGGGCGAGCGCGCCGACGGTGATCAGGGTAGACCCGTCCGCAGCCGGCTTCGCCCGCAGCCACACCCGCCTGCGCTTGATGACCAGCGAACCGAACAGGCCGAGCAGCAGCGCGATCGCGAACACGAGCACCCAGACCTGGGTCGGATCGTGGGCGATCTCGAGGGAGGCGAACTTCTTCACTCCGTCGAAGCGGACCGCGGTGCCGTCGGCGAGCTTGGTCTGCTGCCCGGGCTTCAGGTTGACCCGGTCGACCCGGTGCAGCCGGTCCTGGGCGATCATCTGGTGATCGATCTCGTAGATCGACTGTCCCTTGCCCGAATCGACGCCGAGGTCACCCTGGTAGACATCGGCGGCGAACACCGGATCGCGCAGTTCCGGGTTCGTCGAACCGGCCAGCAGCTTGCCCTGCATGGCCGCGGTCGGCGCGAACAGCCCGGTGACCGCGAGTTGCTTCTTGCGTTGCTCGACCGGATCGGTGATCCCCGGCGTCTCGGTGAACTTCACCGCGCCCTCGGAGAAGTAGGTGCTCACCTCGGTCGGCCGGAACACCTGGGTCTGGGTGCGCTTCTCCCCGTTCGGGTAGGTCACGGTGACCGTGGGCGCGTAGCCGTGATCGAGGAGATAGACCCGATCCCCCGCGACTCGGAGCGGGTCGTTGACCTCCAGGTGATACGGGCGCCATTGACCTGTCTGCAGGTCCTTGCCCGACTGGTACTCGACATTGGACTCGTACTGGGTCGGCTGCCGGTTCGCCAGATACCGCGCCGTGAAGTCGTTGACCTTGACGCAGAAGGGCGCCAGGTTGGTGCCGTCCACCCGCGGTCCGGGAGTGAACGCGTCGTAGGCCAGCGGACCGGAGTTGCAGAACTGCGAACCGTCCGCGATGACCGCGACCTGTCCCTTGTAGGAGAACATGCTGCCCAGCGCCACCGAGATGATCAGGCCGAGCAGCGCGAAGTGGAACATCAGGTTGCCCACCTCGCGCAGGAAACCCTTCTCCGCGCTGATGGTGCGCACCCCGCTGTCCTCGGAGCGCTCCGCGATGCGCCAGCCGCGCAGCAGCGGGCGCGCACTGGCCAGGACCTCATCCGGGCTCGCGGTGACCGTGGCGGATGCCTTGTGCGGCAAGCGGTCGAAGTTCCGCGGCACCAGGACCGGCTGTTCCCGCAGCTGGCGCGCGTGCTCGACCGACCGCGGCAGCAGGCAGCCGACCAGCGAGATCATCAGCAGCAGATAGATCGCCGCGAACCAGACGCTGGAGTACACGTTCAGGAAACCGGTCGCGTCCAGCAGCCGCCCCCACCAGCCGTGCTCACTGATGTAGGTCTGGGTCTTGCCCTCGTTCAGCGAATGCTGCGGCAACAGCGCACCCGGCATGGTGGCCAGCGCGAGCAGGAAGAGCAGGATCAGCGCGGTACGCATCGAGGTGAGCCCGCGCCAGGTGTTGCGCAGGAAGGAAAGCACTCGATTCGGCCGCCGATTCCGTTGCGGCGAACCGGTTTCGGACACAGTGCCCGTCGTCATATCGGCAGCTCCGTATTCGAGACGAGGTTGCCCTGGATCCACGCGATCAGCGATCCCCACAACCCGGTGACGAGTGCGATACCCACGAGCAGCAGCAACACCCCGCCGAAGATCTGTACCCCGCGCACATGCCGTTTGATCCACGCGGTCGCGCTGATCGCCCAGCGCGCGCCGACCGCGATCACCACGAAGGGCAGGCCGAGGCCGAGGCAGTAGAGCACGATGAGCAGCACCCCGCGGGTGGTCGAACTGCCCGCCTCGGTGCCCGCGGTCAGCGAGAGCACGCCGGCGAGCGTCGGGCCGATGCACGGGGTCCAGCCGAGCGCGAACACCCCGCCCAGCAGCGGTGCGCCGATCAGGCTCGCGCGCGGGGTGAACCGCAGCCGCAGCGTGCGCTGCGCGCCGGGGACAAGGCCGATGAACACCAGGGCGAGCGCGATCGTGACCACCCCGCCGATGCGCTGCAACAGGTCCTCGTTCACCCGCAACGCCGTCGTCACACCGAACACCGTCACCGTGAGCGCGCAGAACACCACCGTGAAACCGAGCACGAACAGGGCGGCGGCCCCGGCGACCTTCCCTTTCCCGGTCCTCGGTTTCTTCTCGTCCGCGGTGACCGCGGGAGCGTCCGCGCCGACCAGTCCGGCAAGATAGGCCAGGTAACCGGGAACGAGTGGTACGACGCACGGTGATGCGAACGACACCAGACCGGCGAGCACCGCGACCAGCGCGGCCAGCAGAAGCGGCCCCGAAGCGGCGAGCTCGGTCGGGTTCACTCCTCGATGCTAGGCAGTGCTATTCGTACCCCGATCAGCAGGGTCGCGCGAAGGTGACGATCGAGTGAGCATCGCAGCGAGCCCTGCGAGCGAGGAGCGGAGTGAGTGAGGAACCGAGCCATATCGCAGCTCACAAGGGTTTCACGAGTGTGACTCAGCGATGGTAGCTTTTGCCGCGATGAGCAATCCGGACGATTTCGATGCTCTTCTCATCATCGTCGATTCGGTACACGATCCGGCAACTACCGCGACGCGCACCATGCAATCCGGAGAACTCATCGAACAGCGGCTTCCCGAGCCGCCAGGGATCGGTGGCAAGTGGGCCATCGATAAACTCAGCGCAGGCCGACGCGATCTTCTCCGGAAGCTTCGCGGGGTCACGGATAGCGCGCGGCGCAATGATGACCCGGTAGGACATAAACTCGACGGCTATTTCCCGATGCCGTAACGCGACTTGACCTCGTCGAAGTCGACCCCTTCGCCCGCATCAAGCTCGGCGACCCCTTCCCGGATCGCTTCGACTTCGCCCGGCGTGCGCAGAATCTCGAGCGTCTCCTCGAGCCCTTCGAGGTCATCAACAGAAAGCAACACGGCTGCCGGAGCGCCATGTCTGGTGATCGTGATGCGGTCATGTGTGCGCTCCACCTCGGTCACATATTCCGAGAGCTTGTCGCGCGCTTCGCCGAGTGGTACGGCTGTCAAGACATGAGCGTAGCCAAAAGTACGGGCAAAACTCAACCGACCAGCTTGTGCAGTTCCGTCTCCAGATCCGACTGCGTGAGCGGCACCAGGTACATCGCCGCCACGCGATGCTGCGGATCGAGCACCATGGTGGTCGGCACGGTGGAAAGCGGGTAACTGCCGATCGAGAGCAGTGATCGCCCGGCGGGGTCGAAGATCGAGGGGTAATTCAGCCCGCGGGTGCTGAGGAAATCGTTCGCCTGCTGCCGTCCGTCCCGGAAATTCACGCCGAGCAATTGCACCCGGTTCCCGAATTTCGCGGTGGCCTTCTGCAGATCGGGCGCTTCGGAACGGCAGGGCCCGCACCAGGAACCCCACACATTGATCACGACGGCCTTGCCCCGGAAATCGGCGAGCCGGATCTGTTTACCCGGATCGCGCACCGATTCGCCGTGAATCTCCGGGGCCGCCTTGCGTTCGGCTTCGGGGTAGAAGATTCTCGTCTTTCCGCCCGGCGAGGTGAACGAATAGGTGTTCGAGCCGTCGGTCACCGCGTCCTGCCCGGTGGAGCAACCGGCGAGCAGAACCGTGGTACAGACCAGAAGGATCAGTCGTTTCATGCGCCCGTCGTCCGTGGATTCGTCGCGCCCGCCGGTTGGCTGTACTCGATATCGACGAGCAGTTCGCCGTCGAACACGAGGCTGGTCACCGAGGCGAGCCCGCATTCGCGACGGCGTGGATCATGCCAGAGCCGCTTGCCTTCGAGGAATCGGCGCAGGGTCCAGATCGGCAGCTGGTGCGAAACGCACACCGCCTCGTGCCCGTCCGCTGCCGCGCGCGCGGCGTGGGCGGCGGCGAGCATGCGGTGCGCGATCTGCAGATACGGCTCGCCCCAGGACGGCAGGAACGGATTGCGCAGTTTCGGCCAGTAGACGGGCTGGCGCAGCACCCCGTCCCCGACCGCGACTTTCTTGCCCTCGAAGGCGTTTTCCGCCTCGATGAGCCGGTCATCGGTGCACAGTTCGAGCCGGTGCGAATCGGCGATCGGCGCCGCGGTCTGCTGCGCACGCACGAGAGGCGAAGCGACCACATGCGCGATATCGTTGCCCCGCAAGGATTCCGCGACGGTGATCGCCTGACGCTGGCCGGTCTCGGAGAGCTCGTACCCGGAAAGCCTGCCGTAGAGGATGCCTTCCGGGTTGTGCACCTCGCCGTGCCGGACGAAATGAACCAAGGTGTGAGTCATTGCGTCGCCTCGGCCGCGGCACGCGCCGCGTGGGGCAGCGCATCGGCGATGATCTCGAAGGCCTGCTCGTCCATGGCCGCGTTGACGAACACCGCCTCGAAGGCGCTCGGTGCCACGTACACCCCGCGCGCGAGCAGTTCGTGGAAGAAGGCCGGATAGCGCCAGCTCTGCGCGGCTTTGGCGGCCGCGTAGTCGCGCACCGGTTCCTCGCTGAAGAACACCGAGAACATGTTGCCCGCGCGCCCGATGGTGTGCGCGACCCCGGCCTCGGTGAGCGCGCCTGCGTAGAGCTCGCGCAGCCGTTCGGAGTTCGCGTCCAGGCGCCGGTACACATCCGCATCGGCGGCCCGCAGCGCGGCGAGGCCCGCGGCCACCGCGACGGGGTTCCCGGCCAGCGTGCCCGCCTGGTACACCGGACCGGTCGGGGCCAGCTGCGCCATCACATCGGCGCGCCCGCCGAACGCGGCAGCGGGCAGTCCGCCGGACATGACCTTGCCGAAAGTGAACAGGTCCGCGCGCACACCTTCCAGCCCGTACCAACCGGCGGCGGACACCCGGAACCCGGTCATCACCTCGTCCAGGATCAGCAGCGCGCCGTGTTCATCGCAGAGCGCGCGCAGCTTCGCGTTGAACCCGTCGTGCGGGGCGACGACCCCCATGTTCCCCGCAGCGGCCTCGGTGATCACCGCGGCGATGTCCCCGGATGCGAAGGCCGCGCGCACCGCCTCGATGTCGTTGTACGGCAGCACGATCGTGTCCTCGGCCTGCGCCCCGGTCACGCCCGGCGAGGTGGGCAGGCCAAGGGTGGCCACCCCGGAGCCCGCCTCGGCGAGCAGCGCGTCCACGTGCCCGTGGTAGCAGCCGGCGAACTTGATGATCTTGCCGCGCCCGGTGTACCCGCGGGCGAGCCGGATCGCGGACATGGTGGCCTCGGTGCCCGAGTTGACCAGCCGCACCTGTTCCACCGGTTCGACACGGCGGATGAGTTCCTCGGCGAGGTCCACCTCGCCCTCACTCGGGGTGCCGAAGGAAAGGCCATGGGACGCGGTCTCGCGCACCGCCTCGAGCACGCTCGGGTGCGCGTGCCCGAGGATCATCGGGCCCCAGGAGGACACCAGGTCGACATAGCGATTGCCGTCGACATCGGTGACGTACGGCCCCGAACCGGAGACCATGAACCTCGGGGTGCCGCCGACGGAATGGAACGCGCGCACCGGCGAGTTCACCCCGCCCGGCGTCGCGGCCTCGGCCCTTGCGAACAGTGCGCCTGAACGAGCTACTTGCTGTGCCACCCCACCAGTCTCCCACCACCGTAGGCTCGGCCCCGATGCGCCTCGACCAAGCACAGCGGCTGCTCGCACCGGTTCTCAAGCCTGCTGGGTGCGTTCCTGTTCGAGCATCTGCTGATAACGGGCCAGTTCCCGGGCCTCGGCGCGGCGGCCGCGGGGCCGGAACGCGAGGATCGACTGGCGGATCGCGTCGATGAACAGGAACCCGGCGATCAGGCAGAGCCCGATGCTCGCCCCGGCGAGATCGCCGTGCATCTTGGACGAGACCAGGTGGCGTCCATTGGTCCCGACATAGTCGACCTGGTAGTTCACCCCGCGCCAGATGAGCACGGCGGCGATGACCGCGGCCGCGATGAGAACGAGCTCGACCACGATGATCACCGCCCGGCCCGGCCGGTTCAACGCACTCATGACCATCAGTGTGGCACGAGCGCACGCAGCGCATCGCGCAACCGGTCCCCCTCGCGAGCCCAGGCGAGCACCACCGTGCCGTCCTCGAGCAGCAGGGGCACCTCGGCGAACCGTTTCGGCACCGCCCACAGACCGCCGAGCACCCGGGCCCCATCCGGCACATCCACCTCATCGACCGCGCGGATCCGTTCCACGGCAAGGGTTTCGCTGCCGATCCGGAGTTCCTCGGCGGTCAGCCGCACCGAACAGACCGCCCGGCGCGCCCGCACCCACAGCGCGATGCAGCCGGCGAGAACCGCGGCCACGATCAGCCACAGCCACACGTTGACCGGGCCGGTGAGCAGTTCGAGCAGCAACCCGGCCGCGGCGAACCCCGGTCCGAACGATACGGGCCACCACCGTGCGCCCGGATGCTCGTAGTGTGGTTCCGCCATCGCATCACCGCCGCGCGGCAAGGTATCCGTTCACCGAGGGCAGGAAGGAGAACACGAGGGCGCACGGCGGAATGACCGCCCACACCACCATGGTCACCCACCACAGTGCCGCGCCCGTCCCGTAGTAGGCGGCCAGGCCCGCGGTGAGCGCTCCGATCAGCTGCACCAGCACGATCGTCTCGCAGATCACCGCGCCGAAGGCGAGCCCGAGCCGGGCGTACCAATTGCCACCGCGCACCAGGAGGGCGAGCCAGCACTCCGCGATCCCGAGCACCACCACGCCGAACATGCTGAGCAGGAAATCTAGGCTGCCGAGTCCAGGAGACACTCCGGCGCCGGTCGCCCCGGCGAGCCCGCGCACGAGCACGCCTACCGGCCAGCAGATCCCGGCCACGAGCCACAGCGTCGTCGCCACGGTGAGCGCGAGCGGGCGGGCGCGCCGCTGCACGACCTGCTGCACGGGGTTCATCGGAGGAATGGGGTACTGGTTCATCGCCTGCTCAGCGTAGTCGTTCGCGGGTGCGCACATCGGCTTTCCTGGCGAAATACTTCATCGCCGGTCCGGAGAACATGCTGATGATCGCGGCGATCTCGGCCACGATGGTCGCGCCGTAGAACAGGATCCGCGAAGGGTCCTCGCTGATCACTTCCGGAACCATGAGGATGACCGAGAGCCAGCCGAGCCCGGAAAGCAGTGACCGCGCCCAGGACCGGCCCGCGCGCATCCGCATGATGAACACGCTCCAGGGCACGCACAAGGCCGCGAACACGAGCACCATGAGCAGCTGGGTCAGCCGGACGGTGTCCTGCAGCACGGCCTCGCTCACCGGGCCGCCCGCGCGGATGGCCTGCGAGCGCATCTCCGCGATCGCCGTCGCCGGAATCGTGTACGCGCGGACCGCGATACCGATCAGGTGCAGCGCGAGGGTGACGAACCACAGTCCGGCCGAGTTCCGGATCTCCTTGGGCACCGCCTGTCTGGTGTCGGGGTTCGTCACGACACCGACGTTACCTGCCCATCGCGGTGCGTCGCTGGTAGGCGATGTAGGCGTTGGTGTTCGGCCGGTAGGCGAACACCAGAGCGGCGATCGCGAGCAGATACTCCACCCCGCTGAGGATCTGCGGGGCGAGCGGCAGGGCGATACCCGGCATCACGGTCAGCGTCAGCACCAGGCTCAGCAGCTGGAAGAACACCAGGATCGCGGTGATCACGGTGAGCGTGACCCGGGCCCAGTTGCGGCCGTCCCGGAAGCGCAGCACGAACAGCCCCCACAGCGCGAGGCCGATCACCACGGTGAGCACGCTCAGCGCGGGTGATGTGCTCGGCATCGTCGTCATGCCCTGCTGGATCGGAAAACCCTGCCGGGCCAGTTCCGCGTAGGTCTCACGCTGGATCTGGCCGCTGTACACGAACGCGTTGAGCAGCCCGCTGACCAGATAGCAGGCCATCGCGGCGATCCAGAGCCGGAACGAGATCTCCAGGTCCTTCGGCCGCGCGGGCGCCCGCTCGATTCCGCCGGGCATCGGGGGCATGCCGCTGAAGTGCTGCCCCGGTTCCCGGTCGAAACCATTCGGAAAAGTCATGACAGAACGTTACTCCGCGAGCCAGCCGGCCGCTTCCGCCGCCCAGTAGGTCAGCACCATGTTCGCACCCGCCCTGCGGATCCCGGTCAGCGTCTCGAGCACCGCCGGTTTGCGCTCGATCCAGCCATTGGCGGCCGCGCCCTCGATCATCGCGTACTCCCCGGAGATCTGGTACGCCGCGACCGGGACATCCACCTGTTCGGCGACGGCGCGGACCACATCCAGATAGGGCAGCGCGGGCTTCACCATCACCGCGTCCGCGCCCTCCTCGAGGTCCAGCTCCACCTCGCGCAGCGCCTCGGAGAGGTTCGCCGCGTCCTGTTGGTAGGTCTTGCGGTCGCCCGTGAGCTGGGAATCCACCGCCTCGCGGAACGGGCCGTAGAACGCGCTGGAATACTTCACCGCGTACGCCAGGATCGAGGTGTGCACGTATCCCGCCTTGTCCAGCGCCTCACGGATCACGCCAACCTGGCCGTCCATCATCCCGCTCGGCCCGATCATGTGCGCCCCGGACTCCGCCTGGATCACCGCCATGTCCGCGTACCTGGCCAGGGTCGCGTCATTGTCCACCGAACCGTCCTCGGCGAGCACCCCGCAGTGCCCGTGATCGGTGAACTCGTCGAGGCAGCAGTCGCTCATCAGCACCGTGTCGTCGCCGAGGTCCGCGCGCAGATCGCGCAGGGCGAGGTTGAGGATCCCATCCGGGTCGGTCGCCCCGCTGCCCCGGGCGTCGTGCTCCCGCGGCACCCCGAACAACATCAGCCCGCCGACCCCGGCGCGCACCGCTTCCTCCGCGGCCTTGCGCAGGGATTCCCGGGTGTGCTGATACACCCCGGGCATCGAGTCCAGCGCGCGCGCCTCGTCGAGCCCTTCGGCGACGAACATCGGCAGGATCAGCTGGCGCGGCTCGAGCGTCGTCTCGGCGACGAGCCTGCGCATCGCGGGAGTGGTACGGAGCCTTCGCGGGCGGTGCGTCGGAAACACACCTCCAGCTTACGACGTACTCGCCCTGCCGGCTCAGGCGGTCAGCTGCTCGTGCATCCCCCGCAGCCGCACCGGGAATTCCGCGGGCGACCGCCCGGAGCCACGTCCACGAAGGTGAACGGCTCATCGCGCGTGCGGCCCTCTCCCCTGTTCTACTACCGCACGGAGAGTAGCATTCCGACTTCGCAACGCGCAGGAATTTCGGCGAAACACACACGAAAACGCCCCGGCACCATATCGATGCCGGGGCATTTCCTCCGCGTTCTCGCTCAGGCCTTACGGGTGCGCTTTGCCTTGCGCGGCGGGGGAAGCGCTCCCTCGGCACGCAGTTTGGCCGCGTGCGAGGCGAGGGCGTCGACCAGGTCCTGGACGTTGGCGTTGTCCGGGCGAACATCCACGCGCAGGCCGAACTCGACGGCGGTCTCGGCGGTCTTGGGGCCGATGCACGCGATGAGCGAGCGCGCATGCGGTTTCCCTGCGATACCAACGAGGTTGCGCACGGTCGAGGAGGAGGTGAAGCAGACGGCGTCGAATCCGCCGGTCTTGATCATCTCCCGGGTCTCGGCCGGCGGCGGCGCGGCCCGCACGGTGCGGTAGGCGGTGACATCGTCGATTTCCCAGCCACGGTCCCGCAATCCGGCCGCAAGGGTCTCGGTGGCGATGTCCGCGCGCGGCAGCAGCACCCGGTCGACGGGGTCGAGAATGTCGTCGTGCGGGGGGAAGTCCTGCAGCAGTCCTTCGCTCGACTGGTCACCGGAGGGAATGAGTTCCGGGATGACGCCGAATCCGCGAACCTTTTCCGCGGTGGATTCACCGATGCAGGCGATCTTCACGCCGGAGAACGCCCGCGCGTCGAGACCGAATTCGGCGAATTTCTCCCAGACCGCGCGCACCGCGTTGGCCGAGGTGAACACGACCCACTGGTAGCGGCCGTCGACGAGCCCCTTGACGGCGCGCTCCATCTGCGCGGGAGAACGCGGCGGTTCGACGGAGATGGTCGGCACCTCGGAAGGAATCGCGCCGTGGATACCGAGCCGCTCGGACATCTCCCCGGCCTGCTCCTTGGTGCGCGGCACGAGGACCTTCCAGCCGTAGAGCGCGCGGGATTCCCACCAGGACAGCTTGCCCCGGTTGGCGACCTCGGCGCCGACGGTGACCACGAGCGGCCCGATGAGCTCACCGGCATCCCTGGCCAGTGAGTCCAAAGTGGACTCGACGGTGCGCTGCTGGTGCCCGGTGCCGCCGGAGGTGACCGCGACCGGGATGGAACCCGCATGCCCGGCCTCGATGAGCGAGCTGGCCGCTTCGGCGAGGTTCGCCCCGGCGGCGTGCAGTACGAACGGTCCCGGCGATGCGGCGAGCACCGGCCAGTCGACCTCGCCGCGGATATCGGCCTCGGTGTGCGTGGAACCGAGCGCGATTCCGGCATAGGTGGGCACCGCGGTCGAAGAGGAGACCCCGGGGATCACGTCGAAGGCGATGCTGGTGCGGGAGACCGCTTTCGCTTCGGTGACAGCGGATTCGAGGGTGAACGGGTCACCGTGAATCAGCCGGACGACGTTGTTTCCCGCCTTCGCCTCGTTCACCAGATCCTTGGCGATATCGGCCTGTTCTCCCGCCGCGGTGCGCAGTTCGGCCTGCTCGCCGATCGAATCGAGAATGGCCTGCGGCACATCGGCGTCGTGCACGACGAGTCCGGCCTTCGCGAGCAGGGTGCTCGCCCGTACCGTCAGCAGTCCGGCATCGCCGGGGCCGGAGCCGACGAAGGCTATCCGGCCTTGTGTCTTTCCGCGCGTCATCTTTCCTCTTACTCCATCATCAACAGGTCGATCCAGGTTCTTTTGGTTGCTGCCCAGCTCAGTCGGCGCTGCGCTTTTCAGTTGGCACTGGGCAGCGATACCGCGCCACGGTCCAGCAGTTCAGCCGCGACCTCGCGCCCCAGTGCCTCGACTCCGGCCAGCTCGCCGAGTCCGGAAGCCCGGAGCAGTTCATCGTCCGGAGTGGCCGCGACCCCGCGCAGCGAGACCCGCTCCACGACCTTGCCCTGCTCATCGAGGTCCTCGACGACCTCGGCGAGCGCGCCCACCGGGGCCTGACACCCCGCTTCGAGCGTGGCCAGCAGCGCCCGTTCCGCGGTGACCGCGGCACGAACGCGCGAATCGTCCAATGTGGACCGAAGCAGGTACTCCACGTCCACGTCCTCGCACCGGCATTCCACGGCGAGCGCGCCCTGGGCCGGTGCCGAAAGCATCTGCAGCGGGTCCAGCAGTTCGGTCACCTGACCGAAATTGCCGGTCCTGCGCTGCCCGGCCGCCGCGAGCACGACCGCGTCCACCTCGCCGTCGTGCACCTTGCGGATGCGGGTGTCCACATTCCCCCGGATGCCGACCACCTCGAGACCGAGGCCGAGCGCACGCAGCTGCGCTGCCCGCCGCGGGGAACCGGTGCCGATCCTGGCCCCCGGCGGCAGCTCGCCGAGGGTGAGCCCGTCCCGCGCGATCAGCGCGTCCCTCGGGTCCTCCCGCTCGGGCACGGCGGCCAACGAGGTCCGCGGGTCCGGTCCGGTCGGCAGGTCCTTGAAGGAGTGCACCGCCACGTCGACGGTACCGGTGGCCAGCGCGTCGCGCAGTGCGTTGGTGAACACACCGACCCCGATCTCGCTGATCGGCCGTTCCCGGTCGGCGTCCCCGGGGGTGCGGATGATGACGATCTCGGTCTCGGTTCCCGCGGCGCTGAGCCGGTCGGCGACGAACTCGGCCTGGGCGAGCGCGAGCGCGCTGCCCCGGGTACCGATGTGCAGCCGGTTGGTGGAATTCGATCGCACCGCGCTCAACGCGGTCCTCCTTCGGTTTCGGACACCGCGACCGGCGCGGTCGGGTCGAGGTTGAACAGCTCGCGCAGCGCGTCGGCGTACTCGATCCCACCGGGATCCGAGGCGAGCTCCTTGACCCGGACGGTCGGGGTGTGCAGCAGTTTGTCGACGACGCGGCGCACGGTGTAGCCGAGTTCGGCGCGCACCTGATCGTCGAGTTCCGGCAGCTTGGCGTCGAGCCGGAACATCTCGGCGTCGACGACCTCGGCGGCCCGCTTGCGCAGGGCGGTCACGGTCGGGGTGACCGCGGCGGAGCGCTGCCCGTCGAGGTAACCCTTCACTTCCCTGGTGACGATCTCCCGCGCGATGCGGGTCTCCGCGCCGCTGCGGCTGCCGGTGAGCCGCCGCTGCAGCGATTCGATGTCCACGATCGTGGTTCCGGGCAGCTCGGCGACCTCCGGGGCGATGTCCCTCGGCAGTCCCAGATCGCACAGCACCAGCCGGTCCCGCACGGCGCGGCGCACGGTCTCCGCGTCGAGCACGACCTCGCTCGCCCCGGTCGCGGTCACCACGACATCGGCGGAGCGCAGCTGCTCGGCGAGGGTGTCAAGGCCCACGGCACGCGCGTCGGTGCCCTCGGCCTCGATAGTGGCCGCGAGCCGCCGCGCGTTCTCCATGGTGCGGTTCGCCACGATGATCTCGCCGACCCCGGCACGACGCAGGTGCGCGGCCGCGAGCCCGCTCATCGCGCCCGCGCCGACCAGCAGCGCGGTGCGGCCCTCGAGCCCGCCGAGCGCGCCCTTGGCGTCCTCGAGCGCCTCGGAGACCACCGAGGCACCCGCGTGGTCGATCCCGGTCTCCGAATGCACCCGCTTGCCGACCCGCAGCGCGGTCTGGATCAGCTCGTGCAGCACCTGGCCGGCCGCGCCGCGCTCGATCGCCGCCTGGTAGGCGGCGCGTACCTGGCCGAGGATCTGCGGCTCGCCGATCACCATGGAGTCGAGCCCGGATGTGACGGTGAACAGGTGCTCGATCGCGGCGCCCGAGTAGTAGACGTAGAGGTTGTCGACGAGTTCCTGGGTTTCGCACCCGGCCGCGCGGGAGAGCACCGAGCTCACATCGGAGAGCCCGCCGTGGAAGGTCTCGACCGCCGCGTACACCTCGACCCGGTTGCAGGTGGACACCACGGCGACCTCGGAGACATTGGCGCAGCCGAGCAGTTCGTCGAGCAGCTTCGGCAGGTCCGCACCGCTGACCGCGGCCCGCTCGAGGGTGCGCACATCCGCGGTCCTGTGGGAGAGCCCAACAGCAAGCACGCTCATGACGGGTTCGTCACCATCCCGTTCGTTCCTTCTTCGGCCGCACGCGTACCGGCCCGCCGCGCCACGTGGAATGACAGGATCTGCATCTCCACGGCGAGGTCGACCTTGCGTACCTCTACATCGTCCGGCACCACGAGCTCAACGGGTGCAAAGTTCAGGATGCACCGCACGCCCGAAGAAACCAAACGCGCGCACACCGACTGCGCCGAGAAAGCGGGCGTCGCGATCACCCCGATCGTGATCCCGCGCTCGGCGCACACCTCGGCGATGTCCTCGATACGCGAGACCTGGATGCCTCCTACCGGCACACCCAGCAGGTCCGCGTCCACATCGAACAGCGCGCGAACCGGGAAACCCCTTCCCGGGAAGCCGCCGTAGTTGGCCAGGGCGTGACCAAGATTACCGATCCCGACGACCGCTACGGCCTGGTTCGCGGTGAGGCCGAGGACACGTTCGATCTCCTCGGTGAGCACCCGGACGTCGTAGCCGACCCCGCGGGTGCCGTAGGAACCGAGATAGGAGAGGTCCTTGCGCAGTTTCGCCGAGTTGACCCCGGCAGCGGCGGCCAGTTCCTCGCTGGACACGCTCGTGACCTCGGTTTCGGCCAGCGAGGAGAGCGCACGGAGGTACACGGCGAGACGGGAGACCGCGGCCTCCGGAATCGGACCGTGCTGTCCGTGTGCACTCTTGGCCACGTACTCGCTCCCGAGGGGTTCATGCTTGACCGGCGCGCAGGCGGGAATACCGCGCGTATGCGCCGGGCATCAAGGTATCCAACTCGGGAACGATTACACAAAACGGCTGGTCAGCCGGTTCTACAGCGCCTTATCGATGATGAAGATCGTGGCGTTGGCCGCCTTGATGTTGCCGCAGATCACGTTCGCCTTCGCGCCATCGGACCCGGTCACGGTCAGCTCGTCCCCGGAGCCGGAGACACTCACTTTGCCGTTGCCCGCGAGCGTGCTGAACTGCTTGCCCTCGGTCAGTGTGGACCGGTTCTGCTGCTCGGTGAGCACCTGCCGGCGCAGCTTGTCCGCACTGTTCGGCGCGGTGGCGCTGTCGGTCGTGGCGAACACGGTGTAATGCTCGCCCTGCTTGTTCAGCTCCGGCCCGAACGCGGCGCGCTGCACGGCGTCGGAGAAGTTGGCGAGCATCGGGATCTTCGCGATGGCCTCGGCGGCGGGGAGGTCACCGGTCTGCGCTTGCGGCAGCTTCGAGCAGGCCTTGCCGAACGGCGCCCCCGCCTCGTTCGACGAGCTCGCCGGGGTGGCCGAGTTCGCGCCGTTCAGCGGTGCCATGGCATTGCCGTCGCTGACCTCGTTGCCGCCCTTGGCGGGCTCCTCCCGGTTCGTGCAGCCGGCGACCGTGATCGCCGCGATGATGGCAAGGGCGACCGCACCGGCCGGTTTCTGGAACTTCCGCACTTCTGCCTCCTCCTTCATCCGCCGGCCCTATCTTCCCCGCACGGCTTCGCCGGGTTATCGGTGGGTACGGCGAACCGGCTCGGTGAACACCGTGGAGACCGGGCCCTCCTCGTCGTAACCATTCTCCGCGAGCCAGCGGATGAGCACCGAGCGCACGCTGGCCAGGGTCGGCCGCTGCGCGGGGTCGGAGTGCAGCACCTCGCCGAGCAATCCGGCGTGCACGCTGTGACCTGGCAATTCGCGCGGATTCTCGGCCCGGGCCGCGGCCATCAGCGCGGCCATCGGTGTCTCCCTGGTGCCCCGTGGCGGCTGGCCGCAGAGCGCGAAGCTGACCGTGGCCGCGAGCTGCCAGGCGTCCGAGGCGGGCGAGGCACCCTCCCCGGAAGCGGTCTCCGGCGCGAGGAAATCGGGTGTGCCCATCATCATGCCGGTCTGCGTGAGGGTCGAATCGCCGGCGCTGCGCGCGATACCGAAATCGATCAGGTGCGGTGCGCCCTCCGGATCCAGGATGATGTTCGAGGGTTTCACGTCCCGGTGCAGCACACCCTGCTGGTGGGCGTCGTCGAGCGCACCGGCCATGGTGGCCCACAACCGCGCCGCCGCGATGTCGTCCAGCCCGCCACCGGCCGCGCGCACCGAATCGGAGAGCGAGGAGCCGGCGATGTACTCCATCACCAGGCCCATGCCCTCGGGTTCGCTGGCGATGTCGAAGATCTTCACGCAGTTCGGGTGCCGGACCGCGGCCAGCGCGCGGGCCTCGCGCATCATGCGCTCTTCGGTCTCGGCGTCCGGGGCGTGCGCGAACTTCACCGCGACGGTGCGGCCCAGATTGGTGTCCTTGGCCAGCCACACGGTGCCGAACCCGCCCTTGCCCAGCTGGCGGATCTTGCGGAACCGGCTGCCATCGGCCGGGATCGTCTCCGGGTCGTCCTCCATGAACGGCAGCGGCCCCGGGGTGTCCGCGAGCCGGTCACCGGACAGCTCCGGTTCGGGTTCGGGCTCCGGCTCATAGCGCGGCGCCGGGATGCGATCGATCACCGACCAGCGCGGCGCACCGGGGAGCAGCACCAGCAGCGAGCCGATGAGCAGCATCGGCACGTAACCGAGCCAGGCGGAGACCATCACGTTCGCCGGGAGCCCGAAGGTGGCAAGGATCAGCAGCACGTGCGGGATCCACAGGCACAGCCGGCCCGGCCAGCGCGGCCCACGGCGGAACGCGGCGCGGGCGAGCAGCGCGATGCAGATCAGCCCGACCAGCGGCACCCCGGCCAGCAGCGCGACGTAGATGACCTCCACCGCGCGGCCGTTTCCCGAGGAGGTCAGCGCGTGCCAGACGTCCGGGCCACCTGCGAAGTACGAGCCCTGCTGGCGTACGAAGCAGGACCGGCCGCTCGTGTCGATCCGCCCGGAGCCGAGCACCTGCCCGAGCGCACGGAAGGCCAGCCAGGGCAGCAGGGTCGCGCCGACCAGGCCGAGGACGCCGAACACCATCAGCAGCGGAGCCGGATAGCGATTGCCGGTCCCCTTGCGCACGATCGCGAAGACCAGCGCGATCAGCACCGGTACCAGCGCGAACACCGCACCGGCGAGCGCGGCCGTGGAGAGCCAGTCCCCCTTGCAGAACGGGAACGGGATGATCCTGTGCAGCGAGGTCACCAACGCAGCGACGAGATCGGTCACCAGGTCCACTTCCCCGTTCTGCTCGGGCTGCCACGTACAACTCTCCCCCACGATAGATGGCGACCACAGCGACGGATGTCATGGTGCGCACCCGTGTCGCTACCCCGAACGGCGGTAATTGCTCAGCGGGCCCCCGCCGACCACCGCTGGAACAGGCGCGCGTAGGCCCCTTCCTGCCCGAGCAGTTCGGTGTGCGGGCCGAGTTCGGTGATCCGGCCGCCCTCGACGACGGCGACCCGATCGGCCGAACGCGCGGCACCGAGCCGGTGCGCGATCACGATCACCGTCCGGCCCGCCAGGGTCGCGGCCATCGAGCGGTCGAGCTCCCGTGCGGAGTCCGCGTCGAGCAGTGAGGTCGCCTCGTCGAGCACCACGATCCGCGGATCGGCGAGTACGAGCCTGGCCATCGCCAGCTGCTGGGCGCGCGCGGCACCGACCGTGACCGCGCCGTCGACGTCGGTGTCGGTCACCCCGCCGCTGATCATCGTGTCCAACCCGGCGGGCAGTTCGCCGAGCCAGTCGCCGAGGCCTGCCGTGCGCAACGCGGCGAGCATCGGCTCGTCCGCCGAGCCCGATTCGGTCATGGCGAGGTTCTCCCGCAGGCTCGCGGAGAACACGTGCTGTTCCTGGGTGAGCAGCACCACCTGTTCGCGGATCCGTTCCAGGCCCAGTTCGGTCACCGGGACCCCGCCGATCCGCACCGATCCGCCGGTGGGTTCGTACACCCCGGCGATCAGCGCGCCGAGGGTGGATTTGCCCGCACCGGAGGGGCCGACCAGCACGACCCGTTCCCCCTCGGCGATCTCCAGGTCCACCCCGTGCACCACCTCGTGACCTTCGCGGTAACCGAACCGGACTCCCTGCAGCCGGACCTCGTGCCCTTCGGGCCGCGGGTTCGGCCGCGCGGTGTCCTCGTGGTCGGCACGCAGCTGCTCGACGCCGAGGATCCTGCGCAGCGCGGCCGAGCCGGTCATCAGCTCATCGACCCACTTCAGCAGCTCGTAGAGCGGGTCCGAAAGCGCTTGCGCATAGAGCACCACCGCGGCGAGGGCGCCGATGCCCACCAGGCCGGACTGGTAGCTCCACCAGCCGATGAACAGGATCGCGAGCAGCGGGAGCACGTAGGCCAGCTCGGCGCCCGCGTCGAAGGCACCGATCAGCCGGGCCTGGTTGCGCCCGTTCGGCCGGAGCACGCCGAGCACGAGCGCGTTCACCGTGATCCGGCGCGGCGCCCTGCCCAGCTGATCGAGCACCCGGCCACCGTCCACCGTCTCCGCGATGGCCGCCTGCGCATCGGCCGCCGAGGCGAGCTCGACATCGATCGCGGTCCGCATCCTCGGCCGATACCAGCGCACCGCCACCACGAACACCGGGACCGCGATCAGCATGCCCAGTGCCGGAAGCGGGGCGGTGAGCAGCATCGCGACCGCGGTGAACACCACCGTCACCGTGGCGACGAGGATCTCCGGTACCGCCTTGCTCAGCCCTTCGTCCAGCTTGTCCACATCCGATGTGGCCCGGGACATCAGGTCACCGCTCGAGGTGGACTCCACCGTGGCCAGCGGCAGGCGCAGCGTGGCGGCCACGAATCCCCGGCGCGCACTGGCGAGCAGTTTCTCGCCGAGCATGATCCCGCGCAGCCGCGCGTACCGCAGCAACACCGCCTGCACGATGAGGACCGCGAGGAAGGCCAGCGCGAGGCCGTCGATCGTCTCCACCGTGGTACCGGCCACGACCACGTCGAGCAGGTGACCGAGCAGGCGGGGCGCGATCAGGCCGACGACCGTCGAGGCGGCGAAGCAACCGAGCGTCACCGCGAAGGCCGCCTTGTTCGCCAGCGCGGTGTCGATGATCCAGCGCCGGACACGCGCCGCGTCCGCGAGCGGGAACCTGCGCATCACACCGGCTCCCGTTCGTCCGCGGACTCCGGCGTCACCCGGAGCCGCACATCCGCCACATCCGTCCACAGTGGACTCTGACTGAACACCACGGTCGTCTTCCCCGCGCGCAGCCGCGCGATCCGGGCAGCGATGCCAGCCTCGGTGTGCGCATCGACCGCCGAGGTCGGCTCGTCCAGGACCAGTACATCCGGATCGGTGGCCAGCGCCCTGGTCAGCACCAGCCGCTGGCGCTGACCGCCGGACAACGATCGGCCCCGCTCATCGAGCAGCCCGTCCGGGATCTGCCCGAGCACCTCCTCGGCCTGCGCGGCATGCACCGCGCGCTCGACCGGCAGCCCGCCCTCGGTGGCCAGTTCCTCCTGTACCGGACCGGAGAACAGCAGGTCACCACCGGAAGCGAGGAGCATCCGCGCGCGCAGCCCGGCACGGGGCACCTCGGCGAGATCGACCCCACCGGCGAGCACCCGGCCGTCCGGTTCGGCCTCGCCGAGCCGGACGAGCCGCTCGGCGAACCCGGCCGCGTCCGCACCGGCGTCCACCACGGTGAGCCGGCCCGCCGGGAACACGAGCCCGGTCTCCGCATCGCGGAGGTCCAGGTTTCCGGGAGGAAGTTCGCGTGGACTGCCCGGTTCCGCCGGTTCGATGCCGATCTCCAGCACCCGGCACACTTTTCGCGCGGCGACCAGCGCCGAGGTCACCGAGTCGATCGCGGCCGTGGTGACGGCGACCGGGACGACCAGATAGGCGGCGGCCCCGTAGAAGGCGATCAGCTCGCCGACGGACAGCTCACCGGCCACGACCAGGCGGGCACCGAGCCAGGTGATCGCGACGGTGACCAGACCGGGAAGCAGCACCTCGCCGAACGAGAACCAGGAGTCCACCCGGCCGACGGCGACCCCGGCCGCACGCACCCGTTCACTCGCGCGGTCGAAGCGTTCCCCGAAGGCGCGCTCACCGCCGATACCGCGCAGCACCCGCAGCCCGGCGACGATGTCGGCCGCCATCGTGGCCGCCTCACCCACCTGCTCACGCTGGCGTGACTGCCTGCGCTGTAGGGGGCGGACCAGCGGGCCGATGCCGAGCACCGCGAGCGGCACCCCCACGATCACCAGGGTGGCCAGCAGCGGTGACCGTGGGAACAACAGCACCGCGACGACCACGAAGGAGACGAGCGCCCCCACGATCGCGCCGATGAACTCCACGAACTCGGCGATGTGGTATCCGTCGGTCGTGCCCGCGGTCGCCACCTCGCCACCGCGCAAGCGTTTCCGTACCGCGCCACCCGCCTCGGCGGAATGGTCGTGCACCAGCTCCTCGACGTCCCAGGCGACGTGCGTCCAGAGCAGGCCGGACAGATACGGCCCGAAGGCACCGCCGAGCACCATGGCCGCACCGAGCGCCGCCATCAGCAACACCTGCGAGACGAGGGCGTCGAAGTCACCCTTGGCGATCCCGTCATCGATCGCGGTACCGATGACCAAGGGCAGCACGGCGGTCGGCACGATCTCGACGCTGCCGAGCACGACGGCGCCGAGAATGAGGCCGACGCGCCTGCGCAACAGCGACCGGAGGAAGCGGACCGGGCCGCGTGAATCAACACCCCGCACGACTGTGCAGGCTAGCCACGGACGCGGGCGCTCAACCACCGGTTTTCCGGCGTCACCGACCCCGGGGCCGCACCTTGCACGAGGCAGCTATCCGGTTGTGGACAGCTTCATCGCCCAACGGCGCCCCCAGTCTGCCCCGGTTACCCGGGCGGGTTCGGTGTCAGCGGTTCGTGGCCCCGGTGACCGCACTCGCCCACTGCTCGCCGGCCAGCACCACGTGATCGAGGAAACGCAGGCCGAGCGTGGCCGCCGCGTCCATGAGGACCTGGCTGGAGCGCTTGTCCTGCCAGCTCGGCTCCGGGTCACCGGAGGGATGGTTGTGCGCCAGGGCGAACCCGCGGCCGTCCTGGCGGAGCACGACGTTCAGGATCTCCCGCAGCGGGAGCGGGACCTGATCGATACAGCCCTCGGCGAGCACGATCCGGTACCGCAATCGATCCCGCGCATCGGCCACCAGCACCACGAGCCGCTCCGTGCGCGCACCGAAGAACAGCGGCCGGGCGACCGCGGCGATCTCACCCGCCTCGTGCAGGTCGGACGCCGGCTCCACGGGTTCTCGCGCCCGCGAAGCGAGATGGAAGGCCGCGACCAGACTGGCCGCCTTCACCGTTCCCACCCCGGCCATCCTGGCCAGCTCCTCGGGACGGGCGTTCGCCAATCGCTGCAGGCCGCCCTGCTCGGCGAGCAACTTGGCGGACACATCGAGCGCGCTCGCCCCCACCTTGCCGTTGCGGAGCAGCACCGCCAGCAACTCGGTATCCGTGAGCGCCTGCGGGCCGAGTGCGAGCAACCGCTCCCTCGGACGCTGATCCCCCGGTATTTCCGTCATCGGTATCGACATCGTCGTCTCCCCACAGTTTTCGGCTGATGCCGGACATGGTGCCCGGGACCACCGACAGAAACGTGGCCTTCGCCACGGGAGAGCGCGCGATCGGCGGAGAAAAATGGCCGTCGTGGCGTTGCGTAGACTGAACACACCGAGCGATCACATACCGCGACGGTAACTTCATCCACTCGTGGGGTGACCAGGTATTGATCTCAAGGCATGATACTCATCGATGGTTGCCGAACAGACCGGAAATGACGCATGCTCGCAGTCCAGCGAGCCGGTCAGAACCGTCTGCGGCTTGAATAACGGCTTGAACGAGCCCGGCTCCGACAAACGGAGTACAGGTCAGCGAGCGGAGAGGGGCACGCACCATGGTCGCGCCGGCAAGCGCAGAGACACCGCCTGGTGTCGACCTGCGCAAGCTCGCCGCGCGCCTCGCATGGACGTTCCTGTTCACCGTCGGACTGGTGCTGTGCTGCTCGGCGCTCGCCTCGGCGGCCGAGAAACCCGCCGACGGGCAGGGTAGCCGGCAGCAGGAAGAGCCCGCCGAGCACTCACCGGGTCTGCTCGGCGGGCTGACCAAGGGACTGACCGGAACACTCGGTTCCACGGTCCGCAGCCTCCCGGTCGTCAACCAGATCGTGCAGGAACCGAAGCCGGACACGTCCGCTCCGAAGCCCTCGCACTCCTCGGGCTCCGGCGGACACTCCGGCGGCGGCCTCATCGAGCTCCCGATACACGGCCACCAGTCGCCGAGCCACGTCGACGGGTCCCCGAGCGCCGGCGGTTCGTACGTCTCCGTGCCGGAGAAGCCGAGCAAGAGCGAGCCGGCACCGGCCAAGCAGGAACAGCAGACGCCGGCCAAGCCGCGCAAGCCCGTCGAGCGCAGTACGCAGCGGCACATCGAACCCACGCACCCGGTGTCGGCCCCGCTCGTCTCGAGCCAGCAGATGAGCTCGGCGAAGCCGCACGCCGATGCGGGCACCTCGAAGGCCACCGAACAGCGGCACAACCAGCAGCTTCCCGAGCCGGTGCCCGCCGATCAGGGCGGTCCGACGGCCACACAGGGACATTCCGGGGCCGGCGGCGGCGATCGGGGCGGAAACGGCGGAATGTTCGCCATTCCCGCGCCTGCCGATCAGCTCACCGTTCCCTCGGCGCGGCTCGCCGATGCGGCCCACGCGGTCCGGCATCCGAGAACCGCGCCGAGCAGGCCGAGCGTCTCCCCCGACTGACCGAGGCGAGTTCCGCGGGACCCGTGTGTCCACGTACCCCTCTCCCGGCCGAATATCCCGGCCATTCCTCGCTGTTCCCGCACGAACCCAACTGACCGCCGGCGCCCCGACAGGCTCCCGATCGGTTCACCGCGCCCGAACCGATCGGGTATCGCCCCGAACGCCAGGCCGCGCGTTGCCCCACGCGCAGGCCGCATCGGGGCAAGCGGACCGGGTGCCGAGTCGTGCCCCCGACTCGGCACCCGGTCTCGCCATTTCCGGGCCATTCACGGCTCTTTCAGATCACCGGCAGATCCGGTGCCTCGACCGCACCGCCGGCACCGTGCAGCCGCGCCGAAGCCCCCGCGATGACCTGCACACACTCCCGCAGCAACGCAGTCCGCTGCGCGAACGGAACCCGGATCCACCGCTCCAGTCCGCCGTGCGCACCGAACCGGCCACCGGGAACGAGCCACACCCCGTCCCGTTCCGCCTCCACGACCAGTCGCGTGCTCACCGGCTCAGGCAGCTCGCACCACAGCGAGAGCCCGCCACCGGGTACCCGGAAGTTCCACTGTGGACAGTTTGCGCGCAGCAGGCGCACCAGTTCGTCCCTGCGTTCGCGCAACAGCTCCCGCCGTTCCCCGAGCTCTCCATCGAACAGTTCGGTGAGCAGCAGCTGCTCGAAGACCGGCGCACCGAAATCGGTGCGGGCGATCCGCTCGATCACCTCCCGTTCCGCCCGAACCCAGCCGATCCGCAGCCCACCCCAGTGCGATTTGCTCGCCGAACCGATCGTGATGACCTGGCCGGGGGCGAAGGCGGCGAGCGGGCGCGGCGCATCGGCCCCGGCGTAGTCGAGCTCCACGACGGTCTCGTCCACCACGAAGGGGATCTTGGCGCGCCGCAGTATCCGGCCGAACCGTTCCCGGTCCGGCTCGCTCATCCGATGCCCGGTGGGGTTCTGGAAATCGGGCACCACATACCCGATCGCCGGGTTCGCGGTGCGCAGCGCGGTTTCCACGGCTCCGAGATCCCAGCCGGAGGCGGTCATCGGCACCGCGAGCGGGCGCAGCCGGGCCCGCTCGACGGCGAGCAGCGCGTTCGCATAGCTGGGCTGCTCGATCAGGCAACGCCCTCCCGGGGCGGTGTACACCTCGAAAATCCGGGACAGCGCGGTGAGCGCGCCCGTGGCGACGAGCACCTGACCGGGTTCGGTCGCCAGTCCGCGCGCGGTGAACCACTCCGCGATTCTCGCCCTGGTCTCGGGGATGCCGAACGCCGTGTATCCGCTTGTCTCGAGGAACCGGGGAAAGCGCAGCCGGGCGGCCTCGAAGGCCCGCATCAGCCAGGGCACCGGTTCCGGGGCGGCGCGGGCCAAGTCGATCACGCCGGGGCCCGGCTCGCCGAGACCGAGCCGTGGCGTGTCCCCTGGAAGGCTCGCCCAAGAACCGGAACCCTGCCGGGAGTGCACGAACCCGTCGGCGCGCAACCTGTCCAGCGCGGCGCTGACCAGGGTCCGGCTCGCCGGAAGGGCGCGCGCGAATTCGCGTTCGGCGGGCAGCAGGGTGCCGATGGCCAGGCTCCCCTCGATGATCAGCACCCGCAGCGCGGCGGCGAGCTCGGTAGCGGTACGCCTGCTGCCCTCGGCATGCCAGGAGCCGAGCAGGGCGACCAGTTCGCGCGCGCCGATCCGCGCCGTCGTCGGATGTGTCACCCGGCCAATTATTCCCGATTGGCCTTTGGGTCGCAGACCAATTACCGGCGATGCTGGTCTCATGGCTGTCGATCTGTCCCCGGTCGCTATCCGGGTCGCCGCCCCGCGCAGGCTCGTTCAGCTGTTCGCCGGACTCGCCCTGTATGGCTTCACCAATGCCATGGTGGTGCGCGCCGACCTCGGCCTGGATGCCTGGAACGTGCTCAACCAGGGCCTCTCCGATCGGCTCGCGTGGCCGTTCGGCCTGGTCACCGGGCTGGTCAGCGTGGTGGTGCTGCTCGCATGGATCCCGCTGCGACAGCGACCGGGATTCGGCACCATCGCCAACATCGTGGTGATCGGGGTGGTCGTACAGCTCGGCTTGCTGATCATCCCGCCGCAGCATTCACTCGCCTGGCGCATTCCGCTGCTGGTCGGCGGAATCGTGCTCAACGGGGTGGCCACCGCGACCTACGTCGGCGCACGCCTCGGCCCCGGAGCCAGGGACGGGCTGATGACCGGGCTGCATGTGCGCACCGGGTACTCGATCCGGCTGGTGCGCACCGGCATCGAGGTCACCGTGCTGATCATCGGCTGGCTGCTCGGCGGGACCGTCGGGATCGGCACCGTGCTCTACGCGCTGTCCATCGGCCCGCTCACTCAGTTGTTCCTGCGCGTGCTCGCGTACCGGGGACGGTAGCCTCGGGCGCGTGTCACCACGGATCGAATGCGCCGAGGCCGATGGGGTCGGGGTCGACGGGCGAACGCGCCCGAGCGAGGACCGGATCGCCGTGCTCGAGGACGCCGTCATCCTGCTCGACGGCGCGACCAATCTCGTGCCCGGCAGGCGCAGCGGCGGCTGGTATGCCGAGCAGTTGTGCACGGAACTGAGCGCGCGGCTGCGCGCCGAGCCGGACGCCGGGCTGGTCACCGTGCTGGAGACCGGTATCGCCGAGGTGGCCCGGCGGTTCGGACTGGTTCCCGGGGACTCGCCGTCCGCCACGGTGGCCATGCTGCGAGTGGGCGACGAACGGGTGGACGCGCTGGTGCTCGCCGATTCGCCCATCGTGCTGCGCACCACCGCGGGCATCGAGCTGCTCGCCGATGAACGGCTGCGTGAGCTGCCCCGATCCGGTGGCGGCTACCGGAAGCGGCTCGCCGAGGGCGGTGGATTCGGGGAGGGGCACCTCGCCGCACTGCGCGCCGGGGCGGAGGCGACCGGGCGACTGCGCAATGTGGACGGTGGGTTCTGGGTCGCCGAGGCGGATCCGCGCGCGGCGCGGCGAGCGATGACCGGGAGCTGGCCGCGGGAACGGGTGCGTTCCGCGCTCCTGGCCAGCGATGGGGTCTCCTGCGCGGTGGACGACTACGAAATCCTGGACTGGGCCGGGGTCTTCCGGCTCCTCGCCGAACAGGGGCCGGGCGCGGTCATCGAGGCCGTGCACACCGCCGAGCTCGCGGATCCGGACGGGGCGCGCTGGCCGCGGCCGAAGGTCTCCGACGATAAGGCGCTCGCCTACCTGGACCTGGAGCAGTCGTGACCGCGCGCAAGAACATCAGCACGATCGACTGGTTGATGCTCGCGCTCGCGATCATCTCCGTCGGCCTGCTCATCTACGCGATCTTCTACAGCGACAGTCCGGAAACCGAGCATTGGATCTTCGTCGCGGACACCTCCATCTGCGGCCTTTTCCTGCTCGAATTCCTGTGGCGCTGGCACAAGCACGGCTGGGAGAAATGGTTCCCGCTGCGCAACTGGTACGAAATCCTGGGCATGATCCCGGTGGCCCATCCGGCACTGCGCGGATTCCGGCTCATCCGGGTCGTCGTGGTGCTCATGCGGCTGGGGCGGGCCGCCGACCGGGCATTCGGCGAGCAGTTCACCCAGCGGCTCATCGAGCGGCTTTCCGCCCCGATCGTGCGGGCCATCAAGAAACCGATCACGATCGCCGTGCTGGACGAGGTCGTCAAGGTACTGGAAACCGGGAACTATCCGCAGAATCTGGCCCGGTCCCTGGAAGAGAACCGCACGGAACTGCGCACGATCGTCGCGGAGAAACTGCGCGAGGATCCACAGGCCGGGCGGCTGCGCAGGCTTCCGTTCCACGACGAAGTGGTGCAGGGGGTCATCGACACCGCGTTCCGGATCGTGCTCGAAGTCCTCGGCGACCCGCGGATCGACGAGTTCTTCGCCGATGTGGTCAAGGAGAACCGGGAGCAGATCCGCCGTGCCGTGCAACTGGGACTGAACGAACAGGAGAACGACGAGGCGGAGCGGGAATTACCGGTGAAGACCCAGCACCGGGTGCTCGAGGAGGAGCAGCACCACGGACCCAGCGTGACCGTCAAGGAAGGGCATCGAGCTCCCTGAACAGGTCGATCGCCAGCGCGTCCACGGTCTTGTCCGGATGCTGGGGATCCGGCGCCAGGTTGCCCATCATCGCCAGCGCCGTACCCGAGTCCGGGCAGAAGAGCACATAACTGGAGAAGCCGCCGGTTCCCCCGTCGTGCCCGAGAACGGTGCGCCCGCTCGGCAGGGTGCCGTGGATCCAGTCCAGGCCGAGGCTGGTCTTGCTCGCCGGATCCGTGAAGTGGACTTGCTGGGTGTTCCGGATCGCCGCGGCGAACGGCCCGGAATCCGGGGCGAGCTGATGGCCGAGATAACGCAGCTGATCGTTGACCGTGGAGTACGCCGAGCACCCCATCGCCGCGAAGGTCTCCCCGGTCCAGTCGGGAACCGGGGTGCCCTTGCTGTATCCCTGGGCCTTGCGCTGCCGCTGCTCCGGATTCAGGCACAGCGCGGTGTCCCGCAGTCCGAGCGGGACCGTGATCGTACGCAGCATCTGGTCATACCGCGAGGAAAGCGCCTGACCGAGAAGGGCGAAACCGAAATTGGAGTAGTCGAATTTCGTTCCCGGAACGCTTTCCAGTTTCGTATCCGCGAGAAACCGCGCCAGATCCGCACGGGTGATCGCGCGGTAGGGATCGAGCGGATCGAACCCCGGCACCTTGTCGATGTTCTCCGGCAGCCTCGGCAGTCCGGAGGAATGCGTCGCGAGGTCCACGAGCCGGATTTCCTTGCCCTGCGCGGAAGGAACCGGCCAGGGAACACGGTTGCGTACCGGTTCGCCGAGCCGGAGTACACCACGCTCCACCGCCTCGGCGAGCAGCACCCCGGTGAACGTCTTCGTCACCGAACCGAGCTGGAACACCGTGTCCCCGTCCGGGCGCGCCGAGCCCGCACCGGCGAGCCGTCCCGCCCCTTCGACGTAGCGCTCTCCGCCGCGGAGCACCCCACAGACGAAACCGGGAAACCCAGAGGAGATCCCTTTGTCGAGATAGCGCCGCAGAAGGGTGAGCACATCCCCGGTCGCCGCATTGCCCGCCGTCGCGCCGCCGCCCGCGAGCGCCATCGCGCCCACTCCGGCCAGGCTCGCCCCGAGGAACCGCCGTCGATCGAGCGTCATACTCCGTCCTCCTCAGCCATGGGACTCTGATTTACGATATTCCGTAATGGGAGCGCCGCAGTGGCGACCACGACGAGTAGCGGGATCACCCGCGCCCCGGGCACCGCGTAGCGCCCGCGGCCCGTGGTCTCCAGCCAGCCGGCCGCGACGAGTTGCTTGAGGTGGTGATAGAGCTGCCCGGTGGTGCCGAGTTCGGCGAGCTCGGCGAGTTCGGCCGCGGTCCTGGTGCCCGCGAGGATCTTCTGCACCAGCAGCATCCGCACCGGATGGCCGAGCGCGGCGAAGCTCCCGGAGAGCTCGGACCAGTCGATGCCGAGCAGCCAGTCCGTCGGGGCACCCTGCTGCCAGCGATATCGCTCGCCACCGGGCAGCGCGGTCGCCCCGGTGAACAGCACCTGCCCGGAGTCCTCGGCGCCGCGCTCGAGCAGGCCGTTGAGCGCCCAGAACGTATCCTCGCCGAGCTGCCCCGTCGCCGCCTCGATCCGCGCGACCCGCTCCTCGAGCGCCGCGAGCCGGGCAGCGGTTCCCTCTCGACCGGACATGTACGGACTATAAATATTACGTAATTCATGTGCAAGTACCACATGGGTGAGATCGGTTGGTAGAAACGGGTCATGGCACATGGCAGCCTCGCGGACCTGCTCCGCCGGATCGACCGCGGCGGTTACGGTCAGTACCGCCGGTTGAGCGGAACCTGGGAGCTCGACCGGATCCGCATCGAGGTGCAGCGGGTACAGGCGGATCCGTTCGCCCCGCCCTCCCGGATCGGGGTCACCGTTCCCGCCGAGATCGCCGACCTCGCGCCGGAGTTGTGGCGCGGGAAGGCCCGGGCCACGGCGCTCGCCTCGTACCTGGTCCGTCGGCTCGCCGTGAATCTGCGCGGGGGCGCGTTCCGGGTGGACGCGGGCGGCCAGGAGGTGCTGGCCCGGTCCTCCAGCGAGGTCTCCGATGGCATCGCGCGGTTCCGCATCGGCATCCAGCTCCCCGGAAAGGGGCGCACCATCGACGGGGTGACCGCGCACCGCCTGCTGTGCGAGCAACTACCGGAAGCCGTACGGAAAGCGCTCGATTTCCGGTACGAAACGGCCCGCGAATTCGTCGAGACGGTCGAGGATTCCGCGGCCCTGCGCGACAAACTTCCCGAGCTGGGTCTGGTCGCGTTCGTCGCCGATTCGGCGCTGCTTCCCCGGCGCAGCGGGATCGACGACCGGCCACTCGAGTCGGGCGGGATTTCCTTCCGGTCACCCGGATCGCTCGCCACCGAGGTCGAGCTGCCGAATCGCGGAACCGTCAGCGGAATGGGAATCCCCGAGGGCATCACGTTGATCGTGGGCGGCGGATTCCACGGAAAATCGACCCTGCTGCGCGCCATCGAGCGCGGTATCTACGACCACGTTCCCGGTGACGGCCGCGAACTCGTCGTGGCGCGCACCGATACCGCGAAGATCCGCGCCGAGGACGGGCGCGGTGTCGAACGCGTCGATGTGCGCCCCTTCGTCGGCGAACTGCCGACCGGTTCGGACACCGGCGATTTCTCCACCGAGAACGCCTCGGGTTCCACCTCCCAGGCGGCTTCCATCATCGAGGCCGTCGAAGCCGGGGCACACACCCTGCTCGTGGACGAGGACACCGCGGCGACCAACCTGATGATCAGGGATGCGCGCATGCAGGCGCTCGTCGGCAAATCCTCCGAACCGCTCACCCCGTTCGTGGACCTCGTCCGGCCGCTGCACGCCGAACACCAGGTGTCCACGGTCATCGTCATGGGTGGCTCCGGTGACTACCTCGACATCGCCGATCGCGTGCTCATGCTCGATTCCTACACCGCGAGCGAGGTGACCGGGCAGGCCCGCGCGATCGCCGCGACCCCGACCGGGCGCGCCGTCGAGGCCAGTAGCTTCGGCCCGATCCGGCACCGCAGCCCCGAAGCCGGATCGGTGGACGCGCGCGGTAAGAACGGGCGCACCAGGATCCGCAACCGCGGCACCGACACCCTCCTGCTCGGTGAGAGCGAGATCGACCTGCGCGCACTCGACCAGATCGTGGATCCCAGCCAGGTCACCGGAATCGGGCTCGCCATCGAGAAACTGGCCCGTTCCGGCGCCCTCACCGAAACCATCGCGGCCGCGCTCGCCCACTACGAGGCCGAGCTCGCGGGCGTTCCCGTGCTCGGTGTGGGCAGCCTGGACGATTTCGTCGTGCCCCGCGCACTCGATATCGCGGCCGCGCTGAATCGCTTACGCACCTTGCGCATCCGAGACCTGAAGCCATGATCGGCTCCGCGGTCGTGCTCGGGGCCGGTGTGGCCGGGCTCGCCGCGGCCGCCCGGTTGCGCGAATACGGCTGGCGGGTCGAGGTGTTGGAACGCGCGGCGGGCCTGCCGGAGTCCGGGATCCCGCTCGCGGTGCCCTGTCCGGAACTGGGCGGGCCCGAGTACCGGGTGCGTGCGCTGCATGCGGATGGCCGGGTGCGCGCGGAGGGCACCCGTACGGTCCGGATCACCGAGTACGGTGCCTTGCTGCGCGGTTTCCACGAGGCAGCGGGCGATGTGGTGCGGTTCGGCGTGGATGTGACGGATCTGGGGCAGTTGAGCGGGCGCGATGTGGTGCTGGCTGCGGATGGGGCCCACAGCGTGGTGCGCAGGGCACTGTTCGGGGAGGGCTATGAGCCGCGCCCGGTTCGCGGTGCGACGTGGTTCGGGATCGCCACGACGCCGGTGGCCTCGGTGACCGAGACCCGGGGACACGGCGCACGGCTGCTGTCTTTCCCGCTTCCCGATGGCCGCACCGGATGGTTCGCATCCGCGCGCGCGAGCGAGGTTTTCCGGGATTGGCAGGAATCCCTGGCCCGGGACGGTGAATGGCTGGCGCATTTCCGCTGCCGCCCGCTGCCCCGCTATGCGGTCCGGCACATCGCACTGCTCGGCGATGCGGCGCACCCGCTCGACCCGGAGGACGGACTGTGCGCGGCACTCGGCGATGCCCACGCGGTCGCCGATGCGCTCGCCACGGCCCGGGAGGTCCCCGCCGCGCTCACCACCTATGACCGGGCGCGCCGGAAGCAAGCGCAACGGTTGCTGCGCATCGAACGGTTCGCGTTCCGCCTCCGCTGAAGCGGATCAGGAGCTCACCGGTTTGCGCCTGCGGATGAGCAGCAGCGCGATCGCGCGCCAGCCGAGCAGGAACACGCCGAGGAAGATCCCGGCCACGATGATGAACGAGACCTCGGTGCCCTGCCCGGAGACCACACGCAGCACCATGCCGAGCACCAGCGTGGCGAGCCAGACCGGAACACCGGTCCGGGGCACCGAGATCGGCGCGCGCCAGGCGAGGCAAGCCACCCAGCCGATGACCGTGCCCGCAAGGAAGGGCCACAGCGTCTCGGCGATACCGGACACGGTGATGCCCTCCGCGTGCGAACTTCGCCCGATCACCACGAACACGAGCACGACGAGCACATCGAGCACGGCGGCGCTGAGCACGGTCTTTGGCGACATGTTTCAAGTGTGGCTCACCCGGCCGGCGCCGGCGCGCGCAGGTGCTCAGGCTCACCCATGTGATGCGGCATGCGCCAGCCGCGCGCGAGTTCGGAGGAATGCACGGGCTGCCCTTCACCGAAGTACTCGCAGAACTTCATGATCAGCGGATCCCATTTCAGCGGGTCGACGTAGTCGGTGCCCGGGATGACCAGGTCCTCGTCGACGTGCACCCGCCGCGTATCGGCTTGGAAGGCGGTGATCCCGGGACGGAAGAACGGCCCCGCGTCGACCACCGCGCACTCGATCTGCACCGGGCACTCCAGAATCCGGGCGGCGCCGACGATCTCGGATTCCTGTTCGGTCAGCCCGGCGGCGCCGAACTTGTCCGGCTCATGGGTGTATCCGCGTGCGATCTTGTGTTCGGGCACCTCGGGTTCCCCGGTGACCAAGGCGATCCGGTTCACCGGCGCGGCCTGCTCGGCGGACGGGAGATTCAGCACGCATTCCCGTTCGCGCAGCATGTTCCGCGCGGTCCGGGAGGAATCGTTCATGCCGAGCATGCAAGTCGTGCCGAGCCACCAGGCCGAGGACATCGGGCCGATATTGGTGCTCCCGTCCGGATTCCTGGTCGTGATGAGCACGACGGGGGTGCCGAAATAGAACACCTTGAGGTCGATCGCTGTGTGCATGCCCCGATCCTGCGCCGATTCCCGTTGCCGGTGCTGGCGGAAAACGGTCACGGCAACCGATTCGCCGATCACGGATCGAGGCGGGCGAGCTCTCCGGATTCGAGTGCGGTCCACACGGAACCACGCGCGTCCACGGCGATCCCGTGCGGTTCGGCGTCCGTGGCTATCGGGTGTACCGCGACGGTGCCATCGGCGTTGATTCGGCCGAGCGCCCCGGAACCCCATGCGGTGAACCAGCAACCGCCCGCACCGTCCGGAGTGACCGCGTGCGGCCGGCTCGCGCCTTCGGAAAGCGGGAATTCGGTGATCCGTCCCGCGGCATCGATCCAGCCGATCCGGTCGGCGAGCAGTTCGGTGAACCAGCAACCACCGGCGTCCGCGGCGATCCCGACCGGTCCGGCGGACTCGGTCGGCAGCGGATGAACGCGCACCTCGCCCTCGGTCGTCATGCTCCCGATCGCGTTGGCCTGGTTCAGGGTGACCCACAGCGCGCCTTCCGGGCCGGAAGTGATCATCGCGGGGAAGTTTCCGGTGCCGGGCAAGGAGAACTCCGTGATCACTCCGCCCGGCGTGCAACGGCCGATGCGGTCGGTGTTCATCTCGGTGAACCACAGCGCCGCGTCCGGACCGCACGTGATGCCGTACGGTCCGGCCTGCGAGCTCGGCAGACCGAACGTACGCACCTCACCCTCGGCCGTGATCCTGCCGATCCGGTGCGTCTGCCGTTCGGTGAACCACAAGGCGCCGTCCGGGCCCGCGGTGAGTACGAGCGGCTGGGATCCCGGCGGATCGAGCCGGTACCACGCCCCAGCGGCGGTACCGATCCGCCCGTGCTTGATGTCGGTGAACCAGGCAAGCCCGTCCGGGCCGATCGCGATCCCGTACGGCGCGCTGTCTCCTCCGGCGACCGGAAGTCGGGTGATCATGCGGCCGACCCTAACGGTGCACCGAGTTATCCACAGGCATCACACACCTGTGCACAGAAAATCTCCAGGTCAGCGGATTCATGCAGAGCCTGTGGACAACTCGTGCACACTGGGGATCGACGTTCGGCGCCGCCTCGGGCATGCTCGCGCCTGTGCGAAATGTACTCGTGACCGATGGCGGGCTGGCGACCGAGCTGGAGGCGCGCGGTCACGACCTGTCCGACCCGCTGTGGTCGGCGCGGGTGCTGCTCGAGCAGCCGGAAGCGATCGCCGAGGTGCACCGGGCGTTCTTCGCGGCGGGCGCGGTGATCGCGACGACGGCGAGCTATCAGGCCAGTTTCGAAGGCTTCGCCGCGCGCGGACTGGACGCGGCACAGACCGGGAACCTGCTGCGGCGCAGTGTGGAACTGGCCCGCGCGGCCGCACCATCCGATGGAATCCGCCGCTACATCGCCGCCTCGGTCGGGCCGTACGGGGCGGTGCTCGCCGATGGCTCGGAATACCGCGGCCGCTACGGTCTGGGCATCCCCGAGCTCGCGGCCTGGCACCGGCCGCGGCTGGAAACGCTCACCGAGGCCGGACCGGATCTTCTCGCACTCGAGACGATTCCCGATCTGGACGAGGCGGCGGCCTTGGTGCGGCTGCTGCCCGGGCTCGGTGTTCCCGCCTGGCTCAGTTTCACCATCGCCGGCGGGCGCACCCGGGCGGGACAACCGCTCGCCGAAGCATTCGCCCTCGCCGCGGAAGTCCCCGAGATCGTGGCGGTCGGGGTGAACTGTTGCGCCCCCGCCGAGATTCCGGAGGCCGTGGCGCTGGCCACCGAGGTCACCGGAAAAACGGTGGTCGTCTATCCGAACAGCGGTGCGGGGTGGAACGCGGAAACCGGTGCCTGGACAGGCGATTCCCGGTTCTCCGCCGTGCAGGCCCGCTCCTGGATCGAGGCGGGCGCGGGCATCGTCGGCGGTTGCTGCCGAATCCGCGCGGGCGATATCGCCGAGCTGGCTTCAATTGTCCACAAGGGATAGTTGGGTCCAGGCGACGTCGTGCCAGGCACCGAATTTCCAGCCGATTCTGCGATAGGTGCCGACCGGTTCGAAGCCCATGGCGCGATGCAGCCCGGCGCTCGCCTCATTGGGCAGCGTCATCCCGGCCACCGCAGTGGTGAACCCGAGTGTGGTGAGTCTGGGCAGCAGCACCCCGTACAGCGCTTTGCCGAGACCGGCGCGGCGATGCTGCGGATCGAGGTAGACGCTCACCTCGCAGGCCCATTGATAGGCGGCGCGCGCCATGAACCGGCCGGCGTAGGCATAACCGAGTACCGTGCCCTCGTCCTCGGCGACCAGCCAGACGTGCGCCGCCGCGATGCGCTCGGCCATCTCCTCGGCACCCGGTGGCGTCGTCTCGAACGAGATCACGGTGTCCCGTACGTACGCCGCGTACACTTCGGCGCACGCCGCGGCATCCGCCTTGTCCGCGTCCCTGATCAGCAACCCCATGACCGACAAGCGTATGCCTTCCCTGCTACACCGGTGTTACAACGGCATTACCGCAGCACGGTGGTCTGCAGCCCGGGCGCGGATGCTATCTCGGCCGCGGTGAACCGGTCGCGCACCCACTTTCCCGCCGAGAACAACCGGGTCTGATCGGCATAGTGCGGGGAACTCGGATCGGCCGACTGCGAATAGGTGAGCAGCGTGGATGCTCGCGGTCCCCGCGCGGTGAACTCCACCGACTGGATGAAACTCGAGCCGTGCACCACCTCGGTGTTGCCGCGCTTGGGATCCCACTGCGGCGTGATCACATCGAGGACCCCGAGCGCATGGGGTCCGCCGTGAACGGGGATGCGCTCCCCGTTGCGGACCACGTACTGCCCCGCGGCCAGTGGGGTGTCCAGGGCGAGACCGGCCGCGCGCAGTTCGGCGACCGCGTCCCGGAATGCCTTGCGCACTCCCGGATCCCCGGTGTTCAGCGTGTTCGGCGTGGTCACCGGGTGCCCGGGATCGAAGGGCACCAGCCACGGTGATCCGAGCTCGGCGACCTTCAGGAAGAACCGCTGGAACAACAGTGATCCCTTACTCTGCAAGGAGAACCGGCCATCCCATGTGGACAGTGCGGAGCAGGCCGGAGTTCCGGGTTCGAGTTCCGCGCACAGCCGCGCGGTTTCCCGTCCCGCGAGCACCGCGGCCCTGCTGGTGTCGCGGAACAACAGCTCCCGCATGTTCGCCTCGGTGAATCCCTTGCCGGGCAAGCCATCCGTGCCCGCGATCCGGCGCTGCGCGGTAAGGATCCCCTCCTGGGTGCGCAGGCTGCGCTGGGTGCCGATATCGCCCATGGTCCGCGGGTAATCGGTGAGCGGCCGGGCCGGGTTGGTCAGCCAGGCGCTGTCATTGGAGTTCGTCACGAAATCCGGACGGCTCAGCCGGGGCTGTTTCGACGGACCCAGCAGCCCGGGCTGGACCGCCTCGGGATCGGTTGCCGGACCGCAGTCCGCCCGGGCCCCGTCCAGCACCGCGGTCCCGGTCGCCGCGTAGAGCTGCTTACCGAGCACGGTCCCGCAGCGCGCCACATCGGCATCGGTGACATTCGGCGAGGCCTGCGCATCCGAGTACAGCGCGTGCCCCTGGCTGTCGCTGGCGATCGTGTTCACCCACGGGGATCCCTGGGTGGCGCGCAATGCCTGCGCTACTCCCTTCGTGTTCCGCGCGATGTCCAGGCCGAACCAGGTGTTGAGCGCCCGCATGTTCGCCGCGTTGACATCGTGCACCGAATACGCGGTGCTACCCCAGGGCAGCGCGGTCCCATCGGGCATCGCCGTCACCACGGGGCCGTATCGCGTGCGGTACACGGTTTTACTGATGGGCTTCCCCTCACGCACCGGAACGGTCACCCTGGTGGCGCGCATCCGCTCCGGTTTGCCGTTCACCAGATAGCTGCGCGGATCCCCTGGCACGGTGGGATTCTCGAACAGGCTGAAGTTCGCGGAGGTGGAAACCGTGTGACTCCACGCGAAATCCGCGTTGTGCCCGATCTGCACGAGCGGGAACCCGAGCAGGCTCGCCCCGGTGACGTCGAACTTTCCGGGAATGGTCAGCTGGTTCTGCCAGAATCGCTGCGAACCGTGCCAGGGATAGTGCGGGTTGCCCAGCAGCACGCTGGACCGTCCCGGTGCGCTGCCCGCGCGGCCGATCGCGATCGCGTTGCTGCCCCGGTCCCGATTCGCGTTGCTGCCCCGCACCGAGGCGAGCACGTTCCCGCGTTTCGCTTCCGGGCCCGGTCGTGCATTCACCATCGCATCGGCGAAGCTGTCCGTGCCGCCCGCGGTGATCGCGTAAACGTGCCGGTACACATCGAATTCGGTGATCGGGCGGACCCAGGGTTTCCCGGCACAGCGCGGATCACTGATCAACCCGGCGGACAGGTATTTGTTGTAGCCCTGCACATAACCGCGCACCAGCTCGCGCACCTCGGCACGCGGGCCGTACGGCGGCGGGGCGGCGAGCATCCGGTGCACCGCACCCGTTGCGTCGAGTGAACGGAAGAAGGCATCACTGTCCACATTGGACTTCGCGCCGGTGAGACCGCCGTCCGGCTTCGCCTCGGCACCGAGGAACCGGGACCGCTCTCCGCGCACCGAGAGGTAGACATCGGCGAGCGTGCAGATGTTGTCCTTGGCCGCGGCGAATCCGGATCCGTACCCGAGACCGGGGAAATCGCGCGCCAGGATGTGCGGGATGCCGTATTCGGTGTAGCGCACGACCGCGCGCGAGCCGGGTGGCAATCCCTGCTCGTTCGCGGTCGCCGGGATGGCGCCGATGCCGAGAACCAGGGCGGTGAGCAATGCGAGCAGCAGCGTCCGATTGCGCATGCCCGGAAAGTTACGCCGGATCCGGCTCCGGGCACATCATCCTAAGGAACCAATTCCGGGAAGGTGACGCCGCGAATGCCGGGCGATGAACAGCGTGCCGCTGCCCGCGAACACGGCGAGCGCCACGAGCAGCACCACATAGCTGACCACCGCGCTCAGCGCCGCGAGCACCGCGGGAAGCAGGAAACCGGCGTAGGCGAGCGCGTAGTAGACCCCGGTCAGCTCGGCCAGATCCGTGTTCCCGGCCAGCCGCTGTAGTTCGAGCAGGCCCGCCACGATCGCGATGCCGTAGGCGAAACCGAGCACGAACGCGGTGCCGAGCGCGAGCCAGGGCGAGTCGAAGATCGCGGCGACCGCACTGACCACGAGCCCGAGGGTGAGCACGATCATCGCCACCACCACCGCACGGGCACTCGTGTGCCGGTCGAGCCGTTTCGCGACCGGCTGGATCCCGATTCCCGCCCCGAGCGCGCAGATCGTGAGCAGCGTGGAATACGCGAGCCCCCAGTTGCCCAGCCGGTCCGCGACGACCTGAGGCATGGTCGCGTACGCGATGCCGAGCGAACCGAAGATCCACGGGGCCATCGGCGTGATCACCCGGCGGAACCGGGGATGACGTACCCGGCCGAATCCGCCGGAGGACCCTTCGGTGCCGCCGGTTTCCCTGGTCCCCGGGAGCACCGCGAGCGCGGCGATCGTGAGCACGATGTGCACCAGATAGGGCAGTTCCATCGGGAACGGGGCCCACTGGGCGAGCACCCCGGCCACTCCGGGGCCGAGGCAGAGCCCGAGAGTCAGCCACAGCGCCGCGCGACGGGTGCCCAGATCGGCGGCACTGCCCGGATCCGCGTCCGCGAGCTCCTTGACCCAGGTGGAGCCGACTGCCATCGCCACGGCGACCCCGAATCCGGAAACCAGCCGGCCCGCGGCAAGCCAGCCGAGGCCGAGGTCCCCGAGGGCGAGCAGCACCGAAGCGGCAAGGGAGAGCAGCGTTCCCGCGAACAGCACCGGTTTGCGTCCGTAGCGGTTCGCGAGCCGTCCGGAGGTCAGCAGCCCGGGAACCAGGCCAAGCACATAGGCGCCGAGCAATACGTCCACGGTGACCGCCGAGTACCCGGCCTCCCGGTACATGACCAGCAGCGGGGTGAACTGGTTTCCGCCCCAGCCACAGCAGAACATCGCCGCGGCCACGGGGATCCAGCCGCCGGTCTTGGTGACGGGCGGCCGGTCGAGTGTCGCGGTCATTGCCGGTGCGTCCGGTCGAGGTGTTCGCGCAGCGCCACGCCGAATCCGGGGACATCGGCCTGTTCCACCTTGCGCAGCAGCCCGAGATGATCGGTGAGCACCACCTCGTACGGGGTGGGCCCGGGGCCGAGCGCGTGCATACTCATCCGCCGCTGCCGGTCGGCGAGCGTCACATAGAACCGCATGGTCAGCTTGTTCCCGCCGGCCTCGACGATCGCGCGGTGGAAGGACTCGTCCGCCTCGGCGAAGGCGGCGAGGTCATCGCGTTCGGCGTGCCCCTCCTGCACCACGAGCGCGGCCCGCAAGCGCTCCACCGCCTTCTCGATCCCACCGCGCGCGGCAAGCCTGCGTACCGCGGCGGTCTCGATCGCCTCGCGCGCATCGAGCACATCCTCGGCCTCGCCGGGTGGAACCGGCACCACGACCGCACCACGTTTCGGGATCAGGGTGAGCAGGTCCTCGGCCTGCAGGCGCAGAAACGCCTCACGGACCGGGGTGCGGCTGATCCCGAGGCGTTCCGCGATCTCCCCCTCGCTGAACAGGTGCCCGCCCGGCAGTTCCCCCGTCAGGACCAGTTCCTTGGTGACCGCATAGGCGCGATCGGCCGCGGGCTCAACCACGATCGGCTCCCAGTACAGATGCAAGCATGTATCTATGCTATCTCCCTGCGGTGACCACGCCAATGCGGCAGTGGTCACAGGGGCGCTAGGAACTCTTCAGATGGCGGGCGATCACCATGCGCTGGATCTGGTTTGTGCCCTCGAAGATCTGCGGCACCTTCGCCTCGCGCAGGTACCGCTCGACCGGGAAATCGCGGGTGTATCCGGCGCCGCCGAACACCTGGACCGCGTCCGTGGTCACCTTCATGGCGGCATCGGTCGCGACGAGTTTCGCGATCGATGCCTGCTTGGCGAAGGCGAGACCGGCATCGCGGCGGCGGGCCGCGTCCACGTACATGGCGCGCCCGGTCTCCACGCCCGCCGCCATGTCCGCGAGCAGGAATTCGATGCCCTGGAAATCGGCGATCGGCCGGCCGAACTGGCTGCGGCCCTTGGCGTAGGCGACCGCCTCATCGAGCGCAGCACGGGCCAGCCCGACCGCGCAGGCCGCGATGCCGAGCCGCCCGGAATCCAGCGCGGACAACGCGATCGGCAACCCCTGTCCCTCTTCGCCGAGCAGCCGATCCCCCTCCACCTCGACGTTCGAGAAGACCAGCTGAGTGGTCGGCGAACCGGTCAGCCCCATCTTCTTCTCCGGCGGTGTGGCCTCGAGCCCCGGAATCCCGGCGTCCACGAGGAAACAGGAGATCCCGTGCGAGCCCTCTCCGGTGCGCGCCATCAACTTGTAGTAATCGGCGACCCCGCCGTGCGTGATCCAGGCCTTCGTGCCGTTGATCCGGTACCGCGCGCCTTCGGCGTCCGCGCGGGTGCTCATCGAGGCCGGATCGGAACCCGCGTTCGTCTCGGAAAGCGCGTAGCCACCGAGCAACTCCCCGCCGAGCATGTCCGGAAGCCAGCGATCCCGCTGCGCGTCGGTGCCGTACTCGGCCAGCGCGTAGCAGGACATGGTGTGCACCGAAAGGCCGACACCGACGGTCATCCAGGCCGCGGCGAGCTCTTCGAGGCAGGCCAGGTACACCTCGTAACCGAGCCCGGCGCCACCCCAGCGCTCCTGGTACGGAAGGCCGAGCAGCCCGCTACGCCCCAGCAGGCGGAACTGCTCGCGCGGAAACCGTTCCGCCGCCTCGTATTCGGCACTGATCGGCGCCAGCTCCTCGCGCGCGATCTCGGTGACGAGCTTGAGCAGATCGGCCGCTTCCCGGTTGGGCAGGAGTCGTTCGACTGGCACCACAAACCCTCCGAAAGTCCCCACGTAATCTTCTCGGGGAACTTTACCCGCGCCGTATACAAGGAGTCCACGTGATCGTCGTCGGCGGAGAATCGCTCGTTGACCTTGTGCCAACCGAGCACGGGAGGTTGATGGACCCGACACTCGGCGGCGGCCCGTACAACGCCGCGCTCGCGGCGGGGCGCCTCGGCTCGCCGACCGCGTTCTGCTCACGCCTTTCCACCGACCGGTTCGGCGCCGAACTGCTCGCCCGCCTCGAAGAGTCCGCGGTGCGCACCGAACTGCTGCAACGCGGACCGGAACCGACCACAATGGCGGTGGTATCGCTCGACGAGCAGCGCACGGCCAGCTACAGCTTCTACGTTGCGGGCACCGCGGACCGGATGTTCACCGATCCGGGCCCACTGCCCGCCGAGGTCACCGCGCTCTCGCTGGCCAGCTTCGGCGCCATGGTGCTCGAACCGGGGGCCAGCGCCTACGAGGTGATGCTGCACCGCGAGGCGGCCCGCGGGATCGTCACCATGCTCGACCCGAACATCCGTACCGCGCTGATCTCCGATGCCGAGGCCTGCCGCGCGCGGTTCCGCTCCTGGCTGCCCTCGGTCGGGGTGCTCAAGCTCTCCGATGTCGACGCGGAATGGCTCGCCGGTGACCAGCCGGTCGAGGAAGCCCTCGAACAGTGGTGCGCCTCGGGTCCGGCCGCCGTGGTGTTCACCAAGGGCGGGGACGGCATCGAACTGCGCACTCCGAACGGGGACCGGATCGAGGTGCCCGCGGTGCCGGTGACGGTCGCGGACACCATCGGCGCCGGGGACACCGTGCACGGGGCTTTGCTTGCCTGGCTGGACAAGAACGGGATCCAGGACCGTGCCGCGCTCGAGTCGCTGACCGCCCAGCAGTGGTCCGAGGCGCTGCGCTATGCCGGAAAGGCCGCGTCGATCACCGTTTCCCGCGTCGCCGCGGAACCCCCGTACGCAGCGGAAATGGTGTGAATATCGCCACCGAACGCTGCGTGATTTCTCACGTCGTTATGCTTAATCGCACTGCGAAGGCTAGCGTATGCATCGAACACACTAGGACTGAAACCCCAACGGGGTGGTGTACGGGTCGGGCCGTCGCGAACCTACCGGTTTCCCAGACGTCCGCATGCGCGCACGCCCCGCCCAACGCGTGAAGAGGAACGTGCATGCCAGACGCGGCCAACCCACCCCAAACCGTCGCGCTGCGCCACGACGATGGTGAATACGAGCTTGCGGTACGTCAGCCCACCGAGGGCGCGCCGGGTCTCGACCTCGGTAAACTGTTGGCGTCGACCGGATACGTGACCCTTGATCCCGGTTTCGTGAACACCGCTTCGTGCTCCTCGGAGATCACCTATATCGATGGCGATGCGGGTATTCTTCGTTACCGCGGGTACCCGATCGAACAGCTCGCGGAGCGGTCGAATTTCATCGAGGTCTCGTATCTGCTGATTTACGGTGAGCTGCCGACCAAGGCGCAATACGAGGACTTCGCCGAACGGATCGCGCGGCACACCTTGCTGCACGAAGACCTCAAGCGCTTCTTCGACGGTTTCCCCCGCGACGCACACCCGATGCCGGTGCTCTCCTCCGCGGTGTCCGCTTTGTCGACCTTCTACCAGGACTCACTGAACCCCTTCGACGAACCGAACGTCGAGCTGTCCACCGTGCGCCTGCTCGCGAAGCTGCCGACGATCGCCGCGTACGCCTACAAGAAGTCGGCGGGACAGCCCTTCCTGTACCCGGACAACTCGCTCGGCCTGGTGGACAACTTCCTGCGGATGACCTTCGGGCTGCCGGTGGAGCCCTACGAGATCGACCCCGATTTCGCCAAGGCGCTCGACCTGCTGTTCATCCTGCACGCCGACCACGAGCAGAACTGCTCCACCTCGACCGTGCGGCTCGTCGGCTCCTCCGAGGCCAACCTGTTCGCCTCCATCTCCGCGGGTATCAACGCCCTGTTCGGCCCGCTGCACGGCGGTGCGAACGCCGCAGTGCTCAACATGCTCGAGGGCATCCGGGACGACCACGGCGATGTGGACACCTTCGTGAAGAAGGTGAAGAACAAGGAAGACGGCGTGAAGCTGATGGGCTTCGGGCACCGGGTCTACAAGAACTACGACCCGCGCGCGAAGATCATCGCCGCCACCGCCGAGCGGATCATCGGCAAGCTCGGTGGCGACGACGAACTGCTCGACATCGCCAAGAAGCTCGAGCAGCGGGCCCTCGAGGACGACTACTTCGTGGAGCGCAAGCTCTACCCGAACGTCGACTTCTACACCGGGCTCATCTACCGCGCCATGGGCTTCCCGACCAAGATGTTCACCGTGCTGTTCGCGCTCGGCCGGCTGCCCGGCTGGATCGCGCACTGGCGGGAGATGATCAACGACCCGGCCAACAAGATCGGCCGCCCGCGCCAGCTGTACACGGGTGCCGCCGCCCGCGATTTCGTAGAGCTGGACAAGCGCTGAGCTGACGGCGCAGCACGCGCTCGCCCTGGTCTGCCGCGTCAAGGGGACATTCCCTTGTGCACGCGGTGACCAGGGCGAAATGCTTTCCGGGCAAAGGTTTCAGCGTTTCACGGCCCGGATGTAGCCGAGCCGGTAGCGGTCGGCATGCGGGCGCCCACCTCCACGGTGTACTCGGCTTCGGTGTATTCGGCCGGAAATCTCGTACCCGGTCGCGAGCGTGCGCTCCGAAGGCAGCGCCCACCACACCGGCGAACTCGAAATCACCACATTCACCGGACGCACCTACCGAAGCAGCCCGGGAAATTCACAGTCCGTTCAGCGTCCGGCCGACCAGATCAGCCACCGCTGCAACCAATTCCGGTGAGCGCGGAACGCCGTAGCCGAGCCGGTGAGTCAGCACGTCCTCGGCGTCCAGTGCACCCGCATTGCGCACGGCGAGGACGACTTCGGCCGCGGTGTGTGTGGTGCCCGGGAGGGTCCTGCCGAGTTCGGGATCCAGTTCGGCGAGCGCGGCCGCCCCGTTGTTCTGGGTTCCGGACAAGGCCAGTTCGCTTGTCGCACAAGGCTTTCCGGTCACCCCGCTCGCCCTGATCGCGGCATCGGCGATCTCCCGGGCACCCAGTTGGTTCCCGTCCTGCACGAGGAGAATCCCATCGCGCGCACGCACTCGGTATCGCGGCCACGCCCACAAGCCATCCACTGTGGACCCACACAACAGGTGCTGCGAATCGAGGGGAAAGGCGCTCGATGAACGGGTGACCAGACCGGCGCGTTCGTTACCGGGCAGCACAGACCACGACCGCGATCGGTGCGGATCGGTCACCCGGATCACCACCCGCGCCCGGATCGAACACTGCGCGCCGGTACGCAGATCGGTGGTGAGCGCCCCGGTGGCCAGCAACGCATCGGCACGCAGGTGGGAAAGGATCCGCGCGCCCGAAGCAGCGGCGGTACGGCACAGGGCGAGAACATATCTCGTCGAATCCGGGATCCAGGTGGTGAACGCGAGCAGCGCACCACGCAGCTCGGCTTGCCGCAAACCGGGAAGGAGCGCAAGTGCCTCGGCGACCGGGATCCGCCGCGAAGGTGGCAGCAGTCGCGCGGGTATCCGGGCGCCGATCCGCTGCCCATCGGTGATCCGCAGGCGAGCGGCCAGCGAACGCTCGGAACGCGCGCCATACAACGGAAAGACCACCGGCAGCGGACGCACCAAAGCGGGCGCGATCCGCAGCCGGGCCGCCTGCTCGGCCATCGCGCGCCGGCTCAGCGCGAAAGCCGGCGGTTCGGGGAAGCTCGCCGCGGCCAGGTCACCGGGCGTCAGCAGACAGACCGAGAGCCCACGCGCGGCGGCATCGAGCGCGGTCGCCGCGGCGATCGCGCCCTGCCCGGCGATGAGCACATCGACCCGCTCCCCCGCGGTGAGCGCCTCCAGTTCCCGCGCCCGCCGCGCGGCGTTCAGGGCATCAGAGACGGACAAGCATTTTGCCCGTATTGGCCCCGCTCAACAGGTCGATGAAGGCCTGCGGGGTGTTCTCCAGACCGTCCACGATGGTCTCCCGGTAGCTGACGCTGCCATTGACCACGAGCGGGGCGACCTCCTTGGTGAACTGGCCGGCCATATCGTAGTTGTCGCTGACGATGAACCCGCGGATGGCGACCCGCTTCGAAACGATGAAGAACAGGTTCCGCGGTCCGGGCTCGGGCTTTTCGTTGTTGTACTGGGAGATCGCGCCGCACGCGGCGATCCGGCCGAAATCGTTCATCGCGAACAGCGCGGCCTCGAGGTGGTCCCCGCCGACGTTGTCGAAGTACACATCGATACCGTCCGGGGCCGCGGCGCGCAGTGATTCGGCGACCGGGGCGTCCTTGTAGTTGAAGGCCTCGTCGAAACCGACTTCCTCTTTCAGGTAGCGGACTTTCTCCGCCGAGCCCGCGCTGCCGATGACCTTCGACGCGCCGAACTGCTTGGCGAGCTGCCCGGCGAGCGAACCGACTGCTCCTGCCGCGCCGGACACGAAGACGACATCCCCCTTCTTGAATTCCGCCATGCGGATCAGCCCCACATAGGCGGTCATCCCGGGCATGCCGAGCACCCCGAGATAGGCCGAGGACGGCGCGGCCGCGGTGTCGATCGTGCGCGCGCTGCCCGCGGAGACGATGGCCTTGTCCCGCCAGCCGAGGCCGTGCAGCACATGGTCACCGGCGGCGAACTTCTCGCTGCGGGACTCGAGAACCTCGCCGACCGCGCCGCCCCACATCGCCTTGCCGACCTGAAACGGCGGGGCATAGCTGCGCCCCTCGTTCATCCAGCCGCGCATCGCCGGGTCGAGGCTGATGAACTCGTTGCGCACCAGGATCTGCCCATCCTCGAGCCCGGGAAGCGGGGTCTCGACCAGAGTGACGTTCTCCAGCTTCGGCCACCCGCTCGGCCGGGACGCGAGGTGGAATTCGCGGGCATTCTCGGTCATTCTCGTTCCTCCATGTGTTCAGCGAAAAAGGAAAGCACCCGCCGCCAGGCGTGTTCGCTCTCCTCGTGGCAGTAGCCGAATCCGGTGAATTTCGCGAGCACGTTCAGCGGACCGGCGATCCGATTGGCGAAACTGTGCCCGGCGTTCGGATATTCCATGACATCGTGCGGGATATTCCGCTCGGTCAGTTTGGTTTCCAGTTTATCCGCCGCCCCGGGAAGGGTGCGGTCCTTCTTGCCGAAGCTCGCCACGATCGGGCAAGCCTCGTCCAGGACGGAAAGATCCTTGGGCAGCTGCCCGTAGTACGGCGCCGAGGCGTCGAAGCCCTTCGCGGCGGCGACGAGCGCGAACCCGCCACCCATACAGAATCCGACGACGCCGACTTTTCCGGTGCAGTCCGGGCGATCGGCGAGCAGGCCGCGCGCGGCGTCGATATCGTCGAAGGCCGGGCCCTGTCCGGAGAGCATGGCGCGGAACACGGTCTTGATGCACCGGATCCCGCCTCTGCTGTACAGGTTCGGGGCGAGCGCGAGATAACCGGCGCTGGCGAACCGCTCGGTGATCGCCTTGGTGTCATCGGAGAGACCGATCGCATCGTGGATGACCACGACACCGGGATGATTACCGGCACGCAGCGGCTCGGCGAGATAGCCACTGATCTGATCGCCGGAGATGGTGGGAACGGTGATATCCATACACCAAGACCGTACTCACCGGTAGCTCATCCGAGAAGCCGTGTCAGGAACCCGATCAGGTCAGCTCGGACCTCGTCGGCATTGGTCTCGTTGAACAGTTCGTGCCGGGCTCCCGGGTAGATCCGCTCGGTGAACGCGAGGCCCCGGATGCGGTCCATGCCCGTCCTGGTCTCGGCGATCGGCACCAGCTCGTCCTCGTCCCCGTGCACCCACAGGCAGGGCAGCGCATCGCCGAGCGGATGGTCGAAGTCGATGGTGGTCAGGCAGCGATCGATCGCCTCGAGGGTGGCGCGCTTGAACGGGCCGTGCCAGATCAGCGGGTCCTGGGCGTAGGCCTGCCCGACGGCCGGATCCCGGGACAGCGTGGACACGTCGATCGGCTCGTCCGGGATCTCCTCGTACTCGAGTTGATCGACCGCCTGCCAGGTGCCCAGGACCGGGCTGGAGAGCACGAGCGCGGTCAGGTCCTCCGGGAACCGCTGGGCGTACCGCGCGGCGATCATCCCGCCGAGCGAGTGCCCGAGCAGCACCAGCGGAAGGCCAGGGTATTCGGTGCCCGCCCACTGGGCGACGCGCCGCACATCGTCCACGACCGATTCGAAGTCCTCGATGAGCACCCGCTCCCCCTCGGACTCCCCGTGACCCACATGATCGGCACCGACCACCGCGGCTCCCGCCCCGCACAGGGCCTCCGCGAGCGGACCGTATCGGCCAAGGTGCTCACCGTAACCGTGCGAGAGCACGACCAGGAATCGCGCGGACGAATTCGGCCAGTGCCGCACGGCAAGGGTGCCTGCATGACCCGGCAAAGCGAACGAATTCATGGCTCAAGTCCAGCACAATCACCAGAGTGAGCGACGCCTCACCCAATAGTGTGAAACACTTAGTACAGACGTCACCACGGAGGCGTCATTTCCCTCTCACAGTTCAAGAGCGCGGGAAAGGGGCCAGACGAACGTGATCAAGGTGCTGCTTGCCGACGACGAGGACCTCGTCCGATCAGGGCTGCGCATGATCCTGTCCAGCGCGGGGGACATCGAGATCGTCGCCGAATGCGATGACGGGATCGGGGTCCCCGAACTCGCGCTCCGCCACCAGCCGGATGTCGTACTGCTCGACATCCGGATGCGCACCACGGACGGGCTCGCCGCACTGCGCAAACTGCGCATCCTGCCGCATCCCCCCTCGGTGGCCATGCTGACCACGTTCGACGTGGACGAGTACGTGAGCGAGGCGCTGCGCATCGGGGCGAGCGGCTTCCTGCTCAAGGACACCGATCCGCACCAGCTCGTGCGCGCGGTGCGGGATCTGGCCGCGGGCGGGGCGGTGCTCGATCCCGGGGTCGCCGCGCGAGTGCTGGCCACCGTGGCCGACGGGGAACGCGCGGCCGAACCGGCGCGGCGGATGCTCGACTCGCTTTCCGCGCGGGAACGGGATGTCCTCGCGCTGATCGGCCAGGGGCTCTCGAACGCGGAGATCGGCGGGCGGCTGCACCTCTCCGAGGCCACCGTGAAGGGCTATGTGTCCTCGGTGCTCGGCAAGATCGGCGCGGTGAACCGGGTCCAAGCGGCGCTCGTCGCCTATCGGGGCGGACTCATCGCCTGAGAACACATCCAGACGCCCTGCGCGACGCGGTACCGTCCGGTTATGACGGCCGATGTGCAGGTACCTGAAGTGACTGGGGTGGTCGGTGGCGGAACGATGGGCGCGGGAATCGCCCACGTACTGCTCGAACGCGGTTCGAAGGTGACCGTCGCCGAGGCTTCCGCGGAACGCGCCGCGGCGGCCCGGGACGCGGTCGCCGCCTCGCTGAACAAGGCCGCCGAGCGCGGTAAGCTCGGCATCACACCGGAGAAGCTGCTCGCCCACCTGTCCACTGTGGACTCGATCGCCGGGCTACCGGAGAACGCGGGCCTCGTCGTGGAGGCCGTGCCGGAACGGCTCGAGCTCAAGCAGCAGGTGATCGCCGAGCTCGGGACGGTCTGCCCGGACGCGGTGCTCGCCACGAACACCTCCTCGCTCTCGATCGGCGCCATCGCGCGAGCGGGCGCGCGCGAACGAGTGGTCGGCATGCACTTCTTCAACCCGGTTCCCGCACAACAGCTCGTGGAACTGGTGATACACGAAGACCTGGACGAGCGGATCCTGGCCAGTGCTCGGTCCTTCGTGGACGCGCTCGGCAAGACCGGAATCGAGGTGCGGGACTTCCCCGGGTTCGCCACCTCCCGGCTCGGTGTCGCGGTCGGGCTCGAAGCTATCCGGATGCTCGAGGACGGGGTCGCCGGCGCGGAGGACATCGACACCGGGATGACGCTCGGCTACCGCTGGCCGATGGGCCCGCTGCGGCTGACCGACCTCGTCGGGCTCGATGTGCGGCTGGCCATTGCCGAACACCTCGCCGTGGAGCTCGGCCCGCGGTTCGAGCCGCCGAAGCTGCTGCGGGAGAAAGTCGAACGCGGAGAGCTGGGCCGCAAAACCGGCCGCGGGTTCTTCACATGGTGAAGTTCACCGTCCGGCCTTACACCATCGAGGACCGCGAACCGGCCTTCCAGCTGCGCAGGCTGGCCTTCGGCGGGCCACGCATCAGCGCGGCCTGGGAGGCCGCACGGGACGGGTGGCGCGGGTTCGTGGTCGAGGACGCCCGCGCGCTGGCCGGATTCGCCCGGGTGCACGCGCACGGCCAGTTCTTCGGCGGCCGCTCGGTGCCGATGGGCGGGGTCGCCGCGGTCTGCGTGGCCCCGCACGCGCGCGGGCACGGGATCGCCGGGCAGCTCCTGCGCGCCTGCCTCGAATCGATGCGCGAACACGGCCAGGCGATCAGCGCGCTGTTCGCCTCGGTCCCGCCGCTCTACCGGGCCAACGGCTGGGAGTACTGCGGGGTCGGGCAGTCGGTATCGCTGCGCCCGGAATTCCTGCGGCTGGCCGGGAAACCGGTCGGCGAGGCGAGCATTCGCAGGCCACGCGAGTCCGATGTGGACAGCATGCGCAAGTGGTACACCGAGTTCGCCTCCGGAGTGGACGGCATGCTCGACCGCGATGAGCTCGGCTACCCGGCAGCGGATGTGCTCTCCGCCGATGTGGGCGAGCTCGTGGACGGCCGCGGCTACCTGACCGCGCGCCGGGAGAACGAGCCCTGGCTGCAGGTGCAGGACTTCATCGCCCGCGACCGGGACACCGCGCTGGCCCTGCTCGGCTCGCTGGCCAGCTGGTCCGGGCAGCTCGACGAGGTCCGGCTGCCGGTGCTCGACCCCGCGGTGCACGACCTGGTGCTCGGGTGGCCGGAGTTCAGCACCGTGTACACGCACCCCTGGATGCTGCGCGTCGTGGACCTGGAGGCCGCGCTGCACGCCCGCGGTTGGCCGAGCGCCGAACTCCTGCGCCCGGCCGCGGTGGACATCGAACTGATCGACGAGGTCGCGCCATGGCAGGCCGGGCGGTACCGGATCGAGGTGGACGGCGAGGTCGGCGTGCACCGCGGCGGCAGCGGGGCGGTCCGGTTCACCGCGCGCGGGATCGCCGCCTGGTTCGGGGGCACCGCGACCATGGACTCACTGCGGCGCAACGGGCTCGCCGCGGGTGACCGGGAACACGACGCGGTGCTGGACACGCTCACCGGTGCACCGAGGGTGCCCAGACTCGGTAACCATGTGTGGTGACCGGTCCACGGCCAGCTGAAATCCCTCGGTGGACTCAGCGCGGTCTCAGCTTGGTGGGTAACACTGTGTTCATGCGGATCCTTGTCGTCGACGACGATCGTGCCGTGCGCGAATCGCTGCGGCGCTCGTTGCAGTTCAACGGCTACCAGGTGGAACTGGCCGGAGACGGTCAGCAGGCGCTGGAGCTGATCGCCGATGCGCGCCCGGACGCGATGGTGCTCGACGTGATGATGCCCCGCCTCGACGGGCTCGAAGTGTGCAGGCGGCTGCGCGGCGAAGGCGATGACCTGCCCATACTCGTACTCACCGCGCGTGATGCCGTCTCCGACCGGGTCTCCGGACTGGACGCGGGCGCCGATGACTACCTGCCCAAACCGTTCGCCCTCGAGGAACTGCTCGCCCGGATGCGCGCCCTGCTGCGCCGTTCGGCGGCCGAGGCCGAACAGGCCAACACCCCGGCGATGCGGTTCGCCGATCTGGAACTGGACCCCGGCACCCGCGAGGTACGCAGGGGCGAGCGCTCCATGAGCCTCACCCGGACCGAGTTCGCCCTGCTCGAGCTGTTCATGGCGCACCCGAAGCAGGTGCTGACCAGGGGCCGCATCCTCGAGGATGTGTGGGGATACGACTTCCCCACCTCGGGAAACGCGCTCGAGGTCTATGTCGGTTACCTGCGCCGCAAGACCGAGGCGGACGGGGAACCACGGCTGATTCACACCGTGCGCGGCGTCGGTTACGTGCTGCGCGAGACCCCGCCGTGAGCACATCGAGGACACCGGGGTCATCGGGGTGAGGCAAGAGGTATCGGGCAGGCGGTTCTCACTGCGGGCGCGGCTGACCCTGCTCACCGCCGTATGCGTGGCGGGCGCGGTCGCGGTCGTCTCGCTCGGTGCCTTCCTCACCGTGCAGTCCAATCTGTACGGCCAGGTCGGCACCGATCTGCTGCAGCGCGCCTACGCGGCATCCAAGCAGGCACCGAGCCCGGACCGTGGCGGGCTCACGCTGACTTTCGGCAATCAGCTCGCGGTCTCGGATACCAGCTTCGACGTGGTCGACGTGAACGGCGACTCGCACGTGGTCGGGCGGGATTCCCGCGCCTTCAACGACTCCCTCATCGGTGCCGACGAGCGGGAGGTCGCCGAGGGGACGGCGGCCTATTCCACCCGCGTCGAGCAGGGCAGGCAGGTCGTGGCGGTGCCCTACCTCGACGGGTACGCCCTGGTGGTCGCGCAATCGTTGGCCCCGCAGAAAGAAGTGCTCAAACGGCTGGCCCTGGTACTGATCGTGGTCTCCGGGGCGGGGATCGTGGTCGCCGCGCTCGCCGGGACCGCCGTGGCCCGCGGCGGGCTGCTCCCGGTACAGCGGCTCACCGCGGCCACCGAACGGGTCGCCGCGACCAATGACCTGCGCCCGATCCCGGTCACCGGGGACGACGAGCTCGCCAGGATGACGACCAGTTTCAACGCGATGCTCGCCGCGGTCGCCCTGTCTCAGGAACGGCAACGCCAGCTGGTCGCCGACGCGGGGCACGAACTGCGCACCCCGCTCACCTCGCTGCGCACCAACGTGGAACTGCTCGTCGCCTCGGAGAAGGCCGCGAGCTCGCACAGCGGTCCGACGCTCACCGAGACCGACCGCGAGGAGATCTATGCGGATGTGCGCGCCCAGCTCGACGAGCTGACCACGCTGATCGGGGATCTGGTGGAACTCGCCCGCGAGGACGGGGCCGAGATCGTGTCCGAGCGGGTCGAGCTGAACGATGTCGTGGAGCGGGCCGTGGAACGCGCCCAACGCCGCGCGGGTGACATTCGCTTCGAGGTGAGCCTCTGCCCATGGGTGCTCGAGGGCGATCCGGCCACGCTCGAGCGTGCGGTGCTGAACCTGCTGGACAACGCGGTGAAGTTCAGCCCGTCCGAGGGCACCGTCGCGCTGCGCATGGCGCCGACCGGGGACGGCACGGTGACCATCGAGGTCGCCGATTCCGGGCCCGGGATCACCGATGCCGATCTGCCCAAGGTGTTCGAGCGCTTCTACCGGTCCTCCGAGGCGCGCACCATGCCCGGTTCCGGGCTCGGACTGGCCATCGTGAAGCAGTCGATCGTGCGGCACGGCGGTACCGTGTTCGCCGGGCGCTCCATCGGCGGCGGTGCGCTGCTGACGATCCGGCTGCCCGGCGCACCGGCCTGATCCGGCCACGGACCGCGCGCGCCCATTGGGCCGTTCGGTGAGCTTGATCGGCCACCTGGGCGAGATGTTCGAGTCTGTTGGATTCGGTGCGTGTGCGGCCACCGAGCTCGGTGACGAACTGGTCTCATGTGCGCCTGTTGTCGGCAACAATGCCGTCTTTCCGTCTGACTCTCAAGTGTTCGACTGTGTAGAATCTTGATTGTTCCACGGTCGGGGCGAATAGAGGTGGCACAGTGCTGGCGCGGCAGCGGCAGTCGCTGATCCTTGAACAGGTGCGCAAGACGGGCGCGGTCCGGGTCAGCGAACTCGTCGAGCAACTCGGGGTTTCCGATATGACGGTGCGCCGCGATCTGGATGTGCTCGCCGGACGTGGACTTGTCGACAAAGTGTACGGCGGGGCGACCTCGGTCGTCGGGAACAGCACCGAGGAACCGGGGTTCGAGGCGAAATCGGTGCGCCAGCTCGTGGAGAAGGAAGCGATCGGGGCACTCGCCGCGAAGATCGTCCGCCCGTCCACCGCGCTCGGCCTCTCCGCGGGAACCACGACCTGGACCCTGGCCCATTACCTCGCCGACATCCCCGACCTGACCATCGTCACGAACTCCACCCGGATCGCCGAGGTGCTGCAGAGCCCGCACCGGCCGGACCGGACAGTGGTGCTCACCGGCGGGGTGCGCACCCCATCGGACGCGCTCGTCGGGCCGATCGCGGTCAACACCATGGCGAACCTGCACCTGGACCTGCTCTTCCTCGGGGTGCACGGGATGGCGGCCCGGTCCGGGTTCACCACGCCGAACCTGGAAGAGGGCCAGGCGAACCGGGCGTTCATCGACGCGGCCGCGCGCACCGTCGTGCTCGCCGACCACACCAAGTGGGGCACCGTCGGCATCTCCACGATCGCGGACCTCACCGAGGCCGATGTCCTGGTCACCGATGACCGCATCGAGGAGGATGCGCGTACCGTGCTCTCCGAACACGTCGGTGAGCTGCACATCGCCGCCCCGCACCGCAGGGGCTCGGCGACCGCGTGACACCGATGAGCCAGATCCGATGAAGGCCGTTGAGAGCCGATGAGAACGGAGAACACCCGCCGCGTGCGCAAGACAACCGCGAAACTCGCCGATGGCCGGGAGATCGTCTACTTCGACGACTCCCCGGACGCGCCCGCGCGCACGGCCGTGGACACCAGAGACCTCCCGGAACCCGCGCCGTACTCGGAGATCCGGCTCGACCCGCTCTCCGGGGAATGGGTCGGCCTCGCCGCGCACCGCCAGACCCGCACCTATAAACCACCCGCCGAGGTCTGCCCGCTGTGCCCCTCAGCACCCGGGCATCCGAGCGAGATCCCCGAATCCGATTACGACGTCGCCGTCTTCGAGAACCGCTTCCCCTCGTTCGCGACCGAGGTCCCGGACGTCAGGACCGAGGTGGTGCCCGGGATCCCGCTGGTGCGCAGGGCGCCGGGACGCGGGCGCTGCGAGGTCGTCTGCTTCACCTCCGAACACTCCAGCTCGTTCGCCGAGCTCTCCCCCTCCCGGGTGCGCAGCGTCGTGGACGCGCTCGCGGACCGCACCAGCGCGCTCGGCGAGATTCCCGGGGTGGAACAGGTCTTCCCGTTCGAGAACCGGGGTGAGGACATCGGGGTCACCCTCTCGCACCCGCACGGGCAGATCTACGGCTATCCGTTCGTCACCCCGAAGACCGAGAAACTGCTCGCCCGCGCGGGGGAACACAAGCGCGCCACCGGAAGGGCGCTGATGGGCGACCTGCTCACCGGGGAACGCGCGAGCCGGGAACGGATCATCGCCGAATCGGAGCACTGGACCGCGTTCGTGCCCGCGGCCGCGCGCTGGCCGGTCCAGGTGCAGCTGGTCCCGCACCGGCAGGTTCCGGACATTCCCGCGCTCACCGAGGCCGAACGCGAGGATTTCGCGCCCGTGTATCTCGACGTGCTGCGCCGGCTGGACGCGCTCTACGCCCTGCGCCTGCCCTATATCGCCGCCTGGCATCAGGCCCCGGTGCACACTGGGCGCGAACTCGCCTGGCTCTACCTCGAGGTGTTCTCCATTCGCCGGAGTGCGGATAAATTGAAATACCTGGCGGGCTCGGAGTCCGGGATGGCGGTGTGGATCAACGACGTCACCCCGGAACAGATCGCCGAGAAGCTGAGGGCGGCCGGGTAGACGACAGGGAGGCGCCGTGGACACCGAGGAACCGGACCGAGCACCACGACACCTCCGGGGTGGCCTGTTCTTCGGCGCGCTGCTGCTCGTGCTGGTCATCGGCGGGCTCGCCGGTGCCGTCGGCGGTTACCTCGCCGGATCCGATGAGCAGCCGAGCGCCCAGGCACCCGCCCCGAACTCCCTGGACGCGCCGCCGCCCGCCGAACACACCGCGGCCGCGCCCGCGGGCACCGTCGAGGCCACCGCGCAGCACGTGCTGCCGACCGTCGTCGAGCTGCAGTCCTCCGGCGGGCGCGGTGGGGTCACCGGTTCCGGCGTGGTGTTCAGCCATGACGGGCTGATCCTGACCAACGAGCACGTCGTCACCGGAGGCGGCGGGGATTCGCTCGTCGCCTACTGGCAGGACGGGCGCACCGCGACGGTCCGGGTGGTCGGCACCGACCCGACCTCCGATCTCGCCGTGGTACGCGCCGAGGGCGTCGGTGAAGTTCCCGCGGCGAACTTCGGGCGCTCCGACAGCCTGCGGGTCGGCCAGCAGGTCGTCGCCTTCGGTGCCCCGTTCCGCCTCGCGGGCACCGTGACCACCGGGATCGTCTCCGCGCTGCATCGGCCGACCCGCGCCGGCGGCGGTCAGGGCGAGCAGGCGACCGTGATGGACGCGGTGCAGACCGATGCCGCCATCAACCCCGGCAACTCCGGTGGCCCGCTGGTCGCGCTCGACGGCACCGTGGTGGCCATCAACTCGGCGATCTACAGCCCGCCGACCAGTGGGCTCGGCAACGGTGAGGAACCGCGCGGCAATCTCGGGCTCGGTTTCGCCATCCCCATCGACCAGGCCAAGCGGATCGGCAGGGACCTCGCCGAGAAGGGCACCACCACCCAGGCCGTGCTCGGGGTCAGCGTGCGCGACGATCCCCGCCGCGGCGCCGTGGTCATCGAGGTCACCCCGGGTGGCCCCGGCCAGCGCGCGGGCATCCAGACCGGTGAGGTGATCACCGGGGTGGACGGGCGCCCGATCGACTCCGCGGACGCCCTCGTGGCCGCGGTGCATGCGGCCGCCCCGGGCACGACGCTGAGCCTCGCGGCCGGTTCCCGCACCGTGCGCGCCACCCTCGATGGCAAGCAGGTCGGGCGGCGCTGAACCGGTTTCCCGGCGGAGAACCGGACGGGCGTACCCGTTACGGTGTTCCGTATGGAACGAAGCACCCTGCGGGTCGGGCGCGCGCTCGTGGTCATCGTGGACGACCGGGTCACGCACACCGAACACGAAGACACGATGGGACCGCTTGTCACCGAGCTGCTCGAGGAAGCAGGGTTCATCGTCGACGGCGTCGTCGCGGTGCGCGGTGAGGCCGTCGACATCCGGAATGCGCTGAACACCGCCGTCATCGGCGGTGTGGACCTGGTCATCACCGTCGGCGGGACCGGGGTCTCGCCGCGGGATGTCACCCCGGACGCCACCGCCGGTGTGCTGGACCGGCCGATCCCGGGCATCGCCGAGGCACTGCGCTCCTCCGGCCTCGCCGCGGGCGCGGTCGACGCGGGTATCTCCCGTGGCCTCGTCGGCGTCTCCGGGAGCACCCTCGTGGTCAACCTCGCCGCTTCCCGTTCCGCGGTACGCGACGGTATGGCGACTCTCGCCTCCCTTGTCCCGCACGTGATCGAGGAACTCTCCGGCCTCTGATCCGGGCACCGGCGAGGAGACGGCCGTGAGTACCTTCGTCCTCATTCCGGGCGCGGGATACGCCGCGAACTGCTGGGATCCCCTCGCCGCCGAATTGCGCGCCCGTGGGCACACCGCGCTCGCCGTCGAGCTGCCGAGCGCGGACGAGTCCTGCGGTCTCGCGGAGTACGCCGGGGCCGTTGTCCAGGCCGCCGCCGGGTACCCGGACCCGGTACTGGTCGCGCACTCCTTCAGTGGCTTCTTCGCCCCGCTGGCCTGCGCGCGGCTGCGCGTCCGCTCGGTCGTCCTGCTCGGTGCCATGGTTCCGGTCGCGGGCGAACGGCCACGGCAGTGGTGGGTGAACACCGGCCAGGTGGCGGCCCAGCGCGCGACCGGGTTCGACCACGAGGACCCTGAGGAGCTCTTCTACCACGGCTTTTCGCCCGAACTACGGGCCAAGGCACGGGAGTGCGAGCGCGCACAGGCGGGCACCCCGTTCGACCAGCCATGGCCGCTGGACGGCTGGCCGGACGTGCCGACCAGGTTCGTCCTGTTCCAGGAGGACCGCCTGTTCCCCGCCGCGTTCATGCGCCGCCTCGGACGCGAACGGCTCGGCCTGGCCGCCGAGGAGACGCCCGGTGGTCACCTGGCCGTGCTCAGCCACGCGCATGAGCTCGCCGCCCGCATCCTGAGCGAGTGATCGGGCTCGGTCGATCAGGCAGTGCCGCCCTGGGGTGGCTTCGGCTCCTCCGGCTTGTCCTGCTCCCCCGGTTTGGCCGCCGAATCCTGACCGGCCGTCGACCCCTGACCGCCCGCGGAATCCTGGGTTCCCGCGGAGTCCTCGGGGCGTTCGAGGGCCTCGCCGATCTTGCTGCTCACCGAGTTGATCTGGTCGCTGTAGCGCCCGCCGGTCGCCTTGTCCAGGCTGGATGCCGCAGTGTCCACGCCCTTGGCCGTGAAATCCGCCGCGCGCTCGGCGATCGGGCCCGCTTTGTCCGCGACCTTCTCGGCGAGCGGTCCCGCCTTCTCGGCCGCCTCGGCCGCGAGTTCGGTCGCCCTATCCCTTGCTTGATTGGCGAAATCCTTCGCCTTGTCCATGAAGCTCATGAGCTCGCTCCTACTTCGTCGTACTCTGGGACAATACCGGCATGCGGCCAGATGAGCAGTCCGAACAGCGCGAGCGCGCGGCCAGGCGCGCCCGGCTCGATGCGGTGTTCGGTTCGGTGCTGCCGGACACCACCGCCGATGAGCGCGATGAAGCCGGTCGGCATGGCCGGACGGATGCGGAGTACCTCAGCGACCGTCCGCCACACCACGGCTGACGCGCGGCCGGGAACCGCTCTCTCAGCCGGAATTGCGTTCCCGGAGCAGATCGCGGATCTCGGTCAGCAGCTCGGTCTCGGTCGCCTCGTCCACTTCCTCCTTTTTCTTCCTGCGGTCGAGGAGGTTCTTCAACGGCACCACGAGGAAAAAATAGACCGCGGCGGCGATGATGAAGAAGTTGATGACCGCCGTGATGATCGCACCGAGGTCGATCGTCGATTTCGGATTGCCGTCCACGAGCTGGAGTGCCAGCCCCTGGATATTCGTGCCGCCGATCGCCGCGATGAGCGGCTTGATCAGGTTGTTCACCACCGCGGTGACCATCGCCGTCGTGGCGGTACCGATCACGACCGCAATCGCCAGCTCCATGACGTTGCCGCGTGAGATGAACTCCTTGAACCCCTTCAACATGGGTAATTCCTCTCCCGAAGTACCTACTGATGCCGGTAGATACCAAACCGGCCTCCGCCGAAGACTCGCCTATCCGAGTCGGCGTGGGTCCGGCCTCCTTGGTATGCCGCTACTGGAGCGTAACGGTCACCTCCCGATGCAATGAGGACGCCGCGACCCGGTGTGCTGAGTCGGCGGGCAGCGCCAGCACCACGAGCCTGCCGTCGCGGTCCCCCTTGGCCGCTGCAGCCGACTCGGCCGTCGCGGGCACGGTGACCACGCGGGCACCGGTGGCGAGTACCTGGCCCTGGCCGGTATCCGCGTCCCCCGCGATCACATCGACGAGCGTGCCGGGGTGCAACAGCCCGGCGATCGCCGTGTCCCCGAGCCGTACCGGTACCGCCACCCGCCCGGGCCCCGCGCCGGCCGTACCGGCGAGCCGGGAATCGGTGAGCTGTTCCCCGGCGCGCGCGGCACCGGCGAGCGATCTACCTTCGGCCTGACCCGCAGAGGTGAGCACGCCCGCCGGGACCGCGGTGGCGGGGGTCATGCGTACCCGGAGGTCGGCGGCGCGCAACCGGGCTCCGGGGCCGAGGTCGTGCGCCGTGGTCAGCACCGGGCGCATCGCGCCCGCGCTCGCGGATCCGGGTAGCAGGGCGAGCACGATCGCGAGCACGAAAAGGGCACCGGCGAGCAGCCGTCTGAGTAACACCGCGTGCGGCCACAACCGGTTCGCCATGGCAGGCCCAAGTCGCTCGCGTAACGGCGTACGCAGGGAGTTCGTGGTCATACCCCGACGTTAGCCAGGAATCGGCCGCCCGGAACCCCACTCCGGAAATCTGTGGACGAGCGACCGGCCTGTGGACAACCCGGCATACAGACGCGGGGCCCGGCTCAGTGGCAGTGCCCGTGCCTGCCGAGGGTTTCCACAGCACCCACGCCGGGCCGCGTCCACTGCGGCACCGGGCGACTGGTCGGCCCCCAGGTGGGATTGCCGTCCGCGTCCGAACGCCAGGACCAGCAGATAGGCACACCGTGTCCGCCGATCGGCGCACCGGCATCGGGGGCTTCCGGCCAGCCATCCGGAGAGTCCTCCCAGGGCTCACGGCGACCGTAGGGCGTCAGGTCGAGCAGGCCGAGGGAGCCGTTGACCGGCTCGTTCCCGCGGCTGGTCGTGGAATAGGTGAGAAAGGTGCGCTTGCCATCGCGCAGGAAACAGCAGAGGTACCCCATGTCCCCGCCGACCGGTTCGGCCACTCCGCGCACCGAGTACCAGGGCTGGGTGTAGCCCATGAACTCGACATAGGCGGCCACCTCGTCCCATCGGCCAGTGGTCAGGATGGCGAATGAGACGCCGCGGGCATTGAGGTAGACGGCGTCCTTCAGGTGCCAGGCGGTGGTCGTGCAGCCCTCGCACTGGCCCTGGTGCGGCGCCCCGTCGTGCCACATGTGCTTGTAGACCACGAGTTCCTCGCGGCCCTGGAACAGTTCGGGGAACGGAACCGGTCCATCCGGCCCGCAAACCTCGACCGATCCGTCGAACTCCACCATCGGCAGCCGCCGGCGGGCCGCGGCGAGGGCGTCCCCGGCCCGGGTATGGGCCTTCTCGCGGGCCAGCAACTCGTCCCTGGCGGCCTGCCAGGTGGCCAGGTCGACCACGGGCGGGCGACCGTGCAGTGTGCTGGCCGGGCTGTTCGGCGTCATGGTGTCCTCCGTGCTGTCGTTCGAACGCTGACGCTTACCCGTCGAACGGCGCGCGGCGGAATCGACAAGCCGCCGAGCCGGGGGTTAAGAGGCGGCCTTGGTCGTCGAGGAAGACGAGGATGAGGACGAGGAAGAGCTGCTGGAACTCGAGCTCGAATCCGAGGACTTCGAGGAATCACTCGAACCGGAGGACGACGAGGATGAGGACTCCGAGGACGATGCGGAGCTGTTCGCGGACTCGCTCGCGGTGTTCCCGCTCGACCTGCTGTCCGTGCGGTAGAACCCGCTGCCCTTGAATACGATGCCGACCGAGCCGAACAGCTTACGCAACTTGCCGGAGCATTCCGGGCAAGTCGTCAGCGAGTCCTCGGAGAACGACTGCACCTGCTCGAACCGGTGTCCGCATTCGGTGCACGCGTATTGGTAGGTGGGCACAGAGAAGTCCTTTCACTTAGCACTCCCCAGCGTAGAGTGCCAGACACCATGATGCGCTACGTATTCCACAGCGCGCAAACGAACCCAGGAAATATCACAGTGCCCGCAGCCCGCCGCGCGGGGTGAGCACGTGACTCATCCGCACGTCATGGTCCTCCGCGGGCAGCTCGGTGAGGAATTCCTCGTCCCGGACCACGGCGATGAGCGGGCAGCCGAGCGCGCCGATGCTGCGGTCGTAATAGCCGCCGCCCTTGCCGAGTCGCACCCCGTGGGTATCCACCGCGAGCGCGGGCACCAGCATCGCCGAGACCTCCGCGAGTGCCTCCGGGCCGAGCGCCTCGGTGTCCGGTTCGCCGATCCCGAACCGCCCGGTGCGCAGCGTTCCCTCATACGGCGCCCAGTGCAGCACATCCCCGTCGATGACCGGGAGCAGAACCCTCGCTCCGCCGCCGCGCAACGCGTCCAGCATGCCGACATCACCGGGCTCGGTGGCCAGCGGCACGTAGGCGCACACCGTGCCCCCGAACCGCGCCACGCCGACCGCCTCGGCGAGCAACCGCGCATCTTCGTTGCGCTGTCCCGGATCGAGCACACGTCGCTGCGCACGCAGCGACGCACGCCAAGCCGCCTTGTCCACGATTCCCTCATCAACCGGTTAGGCTCGCGTGCATGAGCTCAGCGAGCACCTTCCATACTGCCATCGTGCCCGCCGCGGGACTCGGCACGCGCTTCTTGCCAACGACCAAGGCCGTTCCGAAGGAACTGCTTCCCGTGGTGGATACGCCGGGCATCGAGCGCATCGCGGCCGAGGTCGCAGAGGCGGGCGCGAACCGCATGATCATCGTGGCGAATGCGGACAAGGCGGCGCTTGCCGACTACTTCCGGCCCCAGCCCGCACTCGAGGCCACGCTCGCCGAACGCGCCAAGTTCGACCTGCTCGCGAAGGTCCGCCGGGCTCCCGATCTGATCGAGGTGGTCGCCGCGGAGCAACCGGAACCGCTCGGCCTCGGGCACGCCGTCGGTTGCGCGGAAGGCCAGCTCGGGCCCGAGGACGACGCGGTCGCGGTGCTGCTCCCCGACGATCTGGTGCTCCCGGTCGGGGTGCTGAACAGAATGGCTCAGGTGCGCGCCGAGTATGGCGGAAGCGTGCTGTGCGCCTTTGACATCCCGCGCGAGCAGATTTCCCCGTTCGGGGTCTTCGACGTCGAGGAGACCGCCGAACCGGACGTCAAACAGGTCAAGGGCATGGTCGAGAAACCGGCCCCGGAGGACGCGCCATCGACCTTCGCCGCGGCGGGGCGCTACCTGCTCGATCGCGCGATCTTCGACGCGCTGCGCCGGATCACCCCGGGAGCGGGTGGGGAACTACAGCTCACCGACGCCGTGGCACTGCTGATCAAGGAAGGTCACCCAGTGCACATCGTGGTGCACCAGGGCAGCAGGCACGACCTCGGCAACCCCGGCGACTTCCTGAAAGCCTCCCTCGACTTCGCCCTGGACCACCCCGACTACGGGCCCGCGCTGCGTGCCTGGCTGCGTGAACGGCTCGGCTGACATGAGAGCAGTTACCGAACAGCTCGAGAAGGTGCTCGCCGCCGCGGTGCGGCCCTCACCCGTGCGCGTCGCGATCTCCGAGGCGCAGGGGCTGATCTGCGGTGAGGAGGTCGTCGCGGAGCACGCCCTTCCCGGGTTCGACCAGGCAGCGGTGGACGGATACGCCGTGCGCAGCGTCGATGTGCGCACGGCGGGGACCGAACCGGTGCAGCTGCCCGTCGTCGGCGAAATCCCGCCCGGATCCCGCCAGCCACGGCGGCTGCAGCCCGGCCAGGCGGTCCGGGTCGCGACCGGGGCCCCGCTGCCCACGCTCGCCGACGCGGTCGTTCCCCTCGAGCAGACCGACGGTCACCACTCCAAGGTCACCGTGCACGAACCGGTCCCCTCCGCCGCCTACGTGCGCCGGACCGGTGAGGACGTGCAGACCGGGGACGTCGCCGTGCGCAAAGGCTCGGCCATCGGTTCTGCCCAGGTCGGCCTGCTCGCCGCGGTCGGCAGGGACAAGGTGCTCGTGCACCCGCGGCCCCGGGTCTCGATCATCTCCGTCGGTGACGAGCTCGTGGATGTGGACCGGACCCCGGGGGCCGGACAGGTCTACGACGTGAACTCCTACGCCCTCGCCGCCGCGGCACGGGATGCGGGCGCCGAGGTGACCAGGGTCGGCATCGTGACCGGCGAAGCCAAACGTTTGCGGGAGGTCGTCGAGGGACGGTTGCTGCTTTCCGAGGTGGTGGTCGTCGCAGGTGGGGTCGGTGGCGCCGCGGGTGACGACGTCGCGTCCGCGCTCTCCGAACTGGGCAGCATCGACACCACCCGGATCGCCATGCACCCCGGTTCCGCGCAGGGCTTCGGCAGGCTCGGCCCCGACGCGGTGCCGACCTTCCTCGTGCCGGGGAACCCGATGAGCGCGCTCGTGGTGTTCGAGGTGTTCGTGCGCCCGCTCATCCGCGCCGCACTCGGCAAGAAGAGCCCCAAGCGCAGGGAGATCTCCGCGAAACTGCTCTCCCCGCTCAGCTCGACCGAGGGACGCGCGGGCTTCCTGCGTGGCCAGCTGCTCCGGGACTCGACGACCGGGGAGTACCTCGTGCAACCACTCGGCACCTCCGGTGCGCACCTGCTCGCCGCGCTCGCCGAGGCGAACGCGCTGATCGTGGTACCCGAGGAGGTCACCGACATCACCGCGGGCGAGAACGTCACGGTGAGCTTCCTCGCCCAGCGCGGGTGACGATGTCCTCCGCGATCGGCAAAGACCCGACGCTCGGAGACGGCGGGCGCCATCCCGGCTGGCCGGTCAGCCTCGGTCCGCTCACCGTGCCCGGCGGCACCCTGCGGTTGCGCAAACCCCGGTACCGGGACGCGCGGGCGTGGAGCACCATCCGCTGCCGCGATATGGCCCACCTCGCGCCCTGGGAACCCACCGTTCCCGGCACCTGGGCCGAGCGCAATTCGCGGGCCGTCTGGTTCTCCCAGTGCTCCGGACTGCGCGCGCTCGGCCGCAGGGGAGCCTCGTTTCCGTTCGTGATCACCGTCGACGGCGTTTTCGCCGGTCAGGTCACCATCGGCAATATCGTGCGCGGCGCCCTCTGCTCCGCCTGGGTCGGCTACTGGGTCGCCGCCGACCGGATCCGCGGCGGGCTGGCCACCGCATCCGTCGCCCTCGCCGTCGACCACTGCTTTCACCGCGGCGGACTGCACCGCATCGAGGCCACCGTGCGCCCGGAGAACACCGCGAGTATCGGCGTCCTCACCGGACTCGGGTTCCGCGAAGAGGGACTTTTCCGGCGTTATCTCGACGTGGCCGGGGACTGGCGAGACCACCTGTGCTTCGCCATCACCGCCGAAGAGGCAGGCGAGGGACTCGTTTCCCGGCTCATCCGCTCCGGGCGCGCCGAATTTCGCCCTTGATCACACTCGGCGCGTCCTACCGAACGTTTGTTACTCCTGTGACTAACGTTGCGTCATGACGGTGCGCGGGAGTCGGGGAGGTGAGATGACATGCCTAGCTCATTGCTCGTCGGTGCACTCGTGCTGGCATGGCTGGTCGTCCTAGTACCGATGATCGCGCGGAAACGCCAAGTCGTAGCGCGGACCGCGGAAAGCGCCCTCGCCGCACGCGTAGTGCAGCGCACCGCGGGATCCGATGCCGCTGCCGAGGAGACGCAAGTGCCCGAAGCCGAGAATCTCTCCGTCGCCGACGACGAATCCACCGCCGAACTCCCCCTGCCCGAAGAGCGCGAGCAGGAGCAACCACCCGCCGAGTTCGACCAGTCCGCCGAAGAAGACGAGCACACCGACTACTACGAGGCCGACGAGGACACCGAGCTCGAAGACGAACTCCCGCCGAGCGACGAAGACGACTACGTCACCCGGCCCTACCGGCCAGGACGCGGCGGCTACAACGCCGAGGCCGCCGAACTCGCGGCGGCGGCCAAGTACGCACTCCGGCGCAAAATCGTCTTCGGCCTGCTCATCGCCATCGTGTCGAGCGTCATCCTCGCCATCGCCATCGCGCCCATCATCTACTGGGCCACCGGCGCACTCGGCATCACCCTCGTCGGATACCTCACCTACCTGCGCAGGCAAGTGCGCATCGAGAACGACATCCGGGCCCGGCGCGCCGCCCGCCAGCGGCCCGCCCAGCCCGCCGAAGAAGAGCAGCCCGAACAGGAACCCGCTCCCGAGGTTCGCAACCACACCCCCACGCTGACCGTGCGCCCCGGTGCCACCGTGGTCGATCACGACGACGAAGACCCCGCGTTCGCCGACCTCGACGACCCCGAGGTCCTGCCCTACCGCAGAGCCGCCGGACAGTAAGACCCGCCCGCGAGGGCACCCGGACCCGACTGCTAAGCTTTTCGGGTACCAGGGGCTGTAGCGCAGTTGGTAGCGCGTCTCGTTCGCATCGAGAAGGTCAGGGGTTCGATTCCCCTCAGCTCCACCCTAGGGGTCTTACTAGAACACGGCACCGAAACAACGCCACGTAGTAGGACCTGGACACCGTTGGTAGCCACGGGGCCGCCTCCCTTTCGGGAGGCGGCCCTTTTGGCATTTCGGGGCCGGGTGTCGGTTCGTGGTTCCGGCAGAGTCACGTCGGTGGTCTGCCAGTCGCTCTGGACGGCGTGCAGGTGTGCGAAGGGCTCCCGGAGGCTGTGGTCGGCGATCTGGTCGTCATCGACGTAGATGCTGTGGAAGATCGCTTGGTTGAGCATGCGGCGTTGCTGTTCGTCGCAGCGGCGGTAGAGCTCTTGGGGGTTCTCCAGCAACTTGAGCGCGGCTTCGATGAGCCGGGCACTGTCGGAGAGGTTCTCGGTCGTGGTGGTGAGGCGTTCGGTCAGGCGTCGTCGCTGGCGAGCGATCTCGCGAAGCTTGGTCTTGATCTTGTCCTGCCCGATGGTGGAGTCCGCCGCCAGCTCGATGAGATTCTCTTCGCGGGTGTCCAGCGCCTTCAACTCGGTGGTGAGTTGCTTGTGGAGCAGACGCTCGGAGGCTTCCTGCTCGTCGATGGCGCGAGCGACCTCGGCGCGCACGGTGGCGACGAACTGGGCGCTGAAGCGGATCGTCGCGTAATGGTTTTCCACGGCGTCTTCGATGAGGGCGACGTTGATGTGCGGGGCTTCGCAGCTGCCGTTCTGCTTGTTGCGGCAGAAGAAGTAGGTGTATTCGCTGCCACGAGAATTGACGGTGTGCTGGACGATCAGCCGCTGGGTGATGCCCGCCCGCTTGCAGCGTCCACAGAACAGCGAGCCCTTGAGGTAGTGGGGGTGCTCGCGGCGGCGTTCTCCCGCCGTGGAGCGGGATTCGAGGAGATCCTGGACGCGATCGAAGAGGTCATCGTCGATGAGCGGCTCGTGGCGACCTTGGACCTCCTCGCCATCGACTTCCACGTACCCGAGGTAGTAGCGGTCCCGCAACATCATCGAGAGCTTGTTGATCGACACCTGCTTGGCGGGAGGGGCTGCTGAAGGGGTGTGTGACATCTGAGTTCGCTTGCCGAGAGGTGGGCGTGGAAGGATGTTGTTGTGCCCAAGCCGTATCCCCGTGAGTTCCGTGAGGACGTCGTCCGGGTCGCGCGTAACCGCGAGTCTGGTGTGACTTTGGCGCAGGTCGCCGCGGACTTCGGTGTTCACGAGATGACGTTGCAGAAGTGGTTGCGTCAGGCTGATGTCGAGGACGGCGCCAAGCCGGGTGTGTCCTCGGATGCGGCGGCTGAGTTGCGTGAGCTCAAGCGCCGTAACCGGCTGTTGGAGCAGGAGAACGAGGTGTTGCGTCGGGCTGCGGCGTACTTGTCGCAGGGCAACCTGCCGGGAAAAGGCTCTACCCGCTCGTAAGGGAGTTGGCCGCCCCCGATGCCCCGATTCGGGTGCCGGTGGCGGTGGCGTGCCGGGTGCTCAAGCTCCACCGCCAGCACTACTACGCCTGGCTGCGCAGGCCGGTCACCGACACCGAGTACGACGAGGCCTACGCGGCGAACGCGATCTTCGACGCCCATCGCGACGATCCGGAGTTCGGCTACCGGCTGCTGTTCGACGAGGTCACTGCCGCTGGCCACGAGGTGTCCGACCGCACGGTGTGGAAGATCTGCTCGGACAACGAGTGGTGGTGCGTGTTCGGGAAGAAACGCCGCAGCCGCAAGGCCCGGCCCGGTCCGCCCGCGCACGACGATCTCGTGCGCCGCGAGTTCACCACTGACAGACCGAATCGCCTGTGGCTGACCGATATCACCGAACACCCCACCGGTGAGGGCACGCTCTACCTCTCCGCGGTCAAAGACGTGTGGTCGAACCGGATCGTGGGCCATTCCATCGCCGACCGGATGACCTCCCAGCTCGCCCTGGACGCGCTGGAATCGGCCGTCGCCCGCCGTGGTGGCCACGTCGCCGGCTGCACGCTGCACAGCGATCGCGGAGGTCAGTTTCGCAGCACGAAGTTGCAACAAGCGTTGTGGCGCCACCACATGCGCGGCTCGATGGGCCAGGTCGGCTCAGCCGGTGACAACGCCGCCATGGAGAGCTTCTTCAGCCTCCTGCAACGCAATGTGCTCAACCGCCGCACATGGGCCACACGCGAAGAGCTCCGCATCGCGATCGTGACCTGGATCGAACGCACCTACCACCGACGCCGCAGACAAGCCCGCCTCGGCCGCTTGACCCCCATCGAATACGAAACCATCATGAGCCACACCGCCACCCCGGCGGCCTAAACCACTGTCACAGTTTCCTTCAGCAGCCCCGTTCGTTGAGAAGCATCACCGACTGTGGCGTGGCGTGGGTACCATTCCCTCACGCGTCCGATCGCGGCCGAGTAAATGTGCCTCCTCGGTGTTGTGGCACCCAGGAGACACCGCCGAGAAGCCTCGTTACACACGGTGTCAACCCGCTTCACCCGACTGGCGTAGACGCCGCTCCGCCAGTGTTTGGGCAGGTCATCGGGGGTGACGCTCCATCCGCGCCCCATCGCCGCCCCACCGCCGCTCTGGTCCGGTCCCCGTGGCGATCGTTTAGTTGATCGGTGTTCGCTGCCGCAACAACCAGCAGTTTTGGAACCGGCAACGGGCACCTCCCGGCTGGCGCACCGAATGGTCACCGGGTGCCGATCGCAGGGCGCTCTTGACCGCCTGCGGCGGACGACAAACGACGCAACCAACCAAATAGGGACTCGCTGACTATTGGAGTAGATATGCTCTCCCAGCGATTCGCGATGCCCTGTGCGTCGCGATGCCCACAGACTCAGCTCGCTGTGCCGTGTTTGTTCGTGCAGCCGGTGTGTCGACGGGGATGGAGTAGGGACACCGCGCGAGGCGGTGCCGCACGATGAACACCGGACCCTGGTCCATCGCGTGCCGTGATGTCGCCGGCCGCGAGCGGACCCTGCGTGTTGTCGTGCGTGGCTCGGAGGTCGTGGTCATGGCTCCCCCAGGGGAAGTCGCGATCCTCGACCGCGCCGCCACCGCCCAGTTCCGCTCCACCGTCATGCAAGCCACCGAGGTGGCGACCACACCCGCGCCAGGTGCACCTGGCTCCATCACGGCAACCGGCATAGCGAGCACGGCGGAGCAGAACAACGGCGGTCTTCCCCCAACCGCCGAGGGGCGCCCTGCTCTGCCCTCATATCGCGGCGAGACCACGACCCCGATACCTGGTCTCGCCGCGATCCCCGCGACCAGGGGTGAGGCCGGATGATCGCCCTGGTCATCACGGCGGGCGCCGCGCTGGCGTTTGTCTGTTGCCTGTTGCGGCTGGCGTGGCGGCGTCGGCAGCAGACCGAATCTGCTTACGCCGGTTCGCATCGTCGTGCGCCGCGCCAGCCCCCGAACCGTGTCCTGCGACACGCGATCGCGACCGCCGGAACGCACGGCCTCGGCATGATCCGGAAGACCGAAGGCTCATGAGGCGGCCATGTGACACCGTGCCTGCCGCGACCTTGCTTCGTCGGCTGGGATGGCACCACCGCAAAGTCGACTGCCGCGATGGCAACGGCCAGCGGTCCGCACTGCACTTGCGGCGGCGCACTCCCGCGGATGTCGAGATCGAGCTGCCCGGCGGACGGCTCGCGCGGCTGACCAACGCCGAGGCCGGGCAGCTCCGGGCGGCACTCCGCGACGTTCTGCTCGCCGAGCACCCGCCGCACCGAGCGGGGGCCGTCTAGCCAGATGTTGAAGCCAGGCCGGATTTCTCGCCGTGCCTTCGGACGAGCGCGCGCTCGCGACACCGACTGCGGTCGGGCGGAAGCGGTTCGACGACGCCTTCCGCCCGGCCGCCACCAGCACCCACCCCTCTCGAGGAGGACCGACTCATGACCGCCGTCATCGACGACCACCCCGCCCTGGCTGAGCAGAAGCCTGACCAACGAGCGCGGGACTACAGGGACGTGTTCGCGTGGCCAACCACCATCGACAGCGTCACCGGTGATGTCCGCCTTCAGCTTGGCACGACCGTCGACGCGCTCATCATGCGCGCCGGGTTTGCCGGGGAGGTCAACAACTTCCTTGCGCGGCACATGTTGCGCGCGCCCATCATCGTGGTTCCCGGCGATCCCAACGACTGGATCTTCCTCACCGAGCCACGCACGCCCCTGCGCCAGTCGTCCTGGGACGACCTGGTGCGCATCCAGGTCGGCTGGAAACAACGCGGTGACTCCATCTTGCTTCCCGCTTTGGACAACGTGGACGAAGGCGTGCGGTGGCTTGAACAACCGCAACCACACATGACCCTTCCGCCGTGGACCGCAGTGGTCGGCGCGGTCCGCTCGACGTCCTCGCTGTGCGGGACGTGGTGAACATGACAATCGGCACCCCCGCTCACCGACATCCGCGCCACGCCATTGTGATCGCCTCCGGCGGGTTGGACTCCACCGTGCTGGCGTACTGGCTAGCCGCGCGCGGGGCCGAGCTGACGCTGTTGTCCTTCGACTACGGCCAACGGCACCGAGTCGAACTGGAGTACGCGGCCGAGATCGCGCGACTGCTCAACTGTCCACACGAGACCGTTGAGCTTTCGATGCTCGGTCGGCTGCTGGTTGGCTCGGCCCTGACCGACACCGACGTGGCGGTGCCTGACGGCTACTACACCGACGAGTCGATGCGTGCCACCGTCGTCCCGAACCGCAACGCCATCATGCTCGACATCGCCGTCTCCGTGGCTGTTGCCCGCAAGGCCGATGTGGTCGCGTTCGGTGCGCACGCCGGTGATCACGCCGTTTACCCGGACTGTCGACCGGAGTTCGTCGAGCGGTTCACCCGGTCGGTCCGCACCGCCAACGAGGGGCTGCTGGTCGACGATTTCGAGATCCTCGCCCCGTTTCTCACCCAGAGCAAGACCGACATCGTCCGCATTGGCACGGCACTGGACGTTCCGTTCGAGCGGACGTGGTCGTGCTACCGGGGCGAGGCGACGCACTGTGGGACATGCGGAACCTGCACTGAACGCAAGGAAGCGTTCCAACAGAACGGCATCACCGACCCCACCAGCTACCGCTGCGCGTGACGAGGTGATGATGATGACGGAGGCGGAACTCGGCTCGCCAACTGGGCCTGGGCGGGGCCGTCGTTCCTCGCGCCACGGCTCGCGCGTGTTGGGTTGCGAACCGGTACAGCGTGGCGAGGGGATCGTTCCTGCCGCCCAAGCACCCAGCACGGTAGCGCAGCAGGCGGCAACCCCGCCAGCGCCCTCCGCCTCCGGACCGCAGTCACACTCGCTGATGCCCCTGCTGTTCGAGCCGTACCTGCGCCGCGCGTTGCGCCAATGCGGCCGGCGAGCCTCGGCACCCGGTGCCGACGACATGACCTGGGGCCACCTTCGCCGCGAGGCCCGCGTGATGCTGCCGCAACTGGCCATCGAACTCGCAAGCGGCACGTGGCAGCCCGGACCGATCCGCGACGTACGGCTCCCCACCTACACCGGCAAAGAGATGCACACCTTCATCCCCACCGTGCGGGATCGACTGGTGCACCGCGCGCTGCGCAACGCCCTCGAACCGGTGCTGGAAGCGAGCGCCTTCCGCGATTGGGTGTCCGGATTCCGTCCGCGCCGCAACCGCATCACCTCCCTGCGTCAGGCCGCTGGGTATAGCCGCGCGGGCTTCCGGTGGGTCGCCGATCTCGACGTCGCCTCGGTGTCGGAAGGCGCGACGATCGACGAAGTCATCGACTGGCACGCCGAGCACATCCACGACGGCACCTTCCTGGCCCGCCTCCGTACCGCGCTCGCCGCGATGCCGAGCCCCATCGCGCCGGGCTCCGGCCTGGCGCCCATGCTGATCAATCTCCGATTGTCCCAAGTGGATAAACGAGTCTCTGGGCTTCGGGTCGTCCGCTTCGCCGACAACTATGTCGCTTTCGCCCGAACCCGCGAGGACGCGCAGGAGGCGTTCTACACCATCAGCGACGCACTCCTGCAGCTTCGGCTGCGGCCCAACGAGGCCAAGAGCCGTATCCGCGACGACGCCAACGTCGAAGACCTTTTCCTGATCGGCGGCTGAGGCATGAACCTGGAATGGATCGAGGTCACCGGCGGAGTCTGCGCCTTCGGGGACGACGCCCGCCCTATCCAGGTCGCCACTTTGTTGTGGACGCGCACCCCGATCGCCTACGGACACCTGCCGAGCGAGCACCCTGGCCTCGGGCCGCGGTTCCCCGTCGCCGAGATCAGCCACGCCGAGGCGACCGAGATCGCCAGCCGATTGGGCGGGCGGTTGCCACGCTCGGCGGAGTGGGAGTGGATGGCCGCCGGAGCTGACCGCCGACGCTGGCCGTGGGGCAACGCACCGTGGCAGGCGGCGTTCGCGAACCTGCGCGACTCCGGGCACGGCACGGTCACCCCGGTCGACACCCACCCTGACGGTGCCACACCCGAGGGCCTGCTCGATGTCGCGGGCAACGTGTGGGAGTGGACCGCCAGCACCGCGATGAGCGACGGAGTCATCATCCGTGGCGGTTCCTATGCCGCGCCACCGCTGTATGCGCAGTGCACGTTCCTCAACGCCGCGCCCGCTGAACTGCGCTCGCGCGGCATCGGCCTGCGGGTGGTGCGCGAACCATGACCCTTCGGCCGCTCAGCACGCGCATCCTCGCGCCCGACCAGGGTTTGATCATCCTCAACTGTTCGCGGGAGAAGCTCGTCACCAGCGCCCCGGTTGCGGCGCTTGATCTCTACCAGGGCGCGTGCGTTCCGCAGGCGCGTGATCACTTCGCCGCAAATCCTGCTCGCCGAGCCCGTATCCGTATCCTCTCGGCCGCGCACGGCCTGCTGCGTCCCGAGAAGGCGATCAGCACCTACGACCACCGGCTCACGAACCGGGTCGACGCCGTGCGTCTGCACGAGCGGACGGTCTCCGGGCAACTGGACGCCGAATTGGCGGAGACACCGTCGTTGCGGCACATGCTGATCGTGGTCGAGCCGTTGTACCTGCTCGCCCTGCAGCGCGTGTTCGACCACCTCGACCGGCTCGATCAGATCGCGATCATCCCGGACCCGTGGGGATGGTGGGACGGGTTGACCTACCTCCACCACTGGGGGTGGGCGTGACCACGCTGCACGAGGAACTGTTGCGCCGCAACAATTTCCACACCAGCAGCACTCGCAGCTGGGAAGCCATATCCGGGATCGGGTGGCACGAGCCCACACCGTCGGAGCTTTCACTGGCCGCCGTGCGCACCCTGTCGGTCGTAGTCCCGGCCTGCAACGTCAGCTACTGCCTGCCGGCCGTGCTCGACGCCCTGGAAGGCCAGCACCATCGGCACGGTTTCGAGGTCATCGTCGTCGACGACGCCAGCACGGACACCACGGCTGCCATCGCTGCCCGACACCCGGTCGTCACCACCGTCCTGCGGCTCCCAGAACGCGCGGGCGGGGCCACCGCACGCAACCTCGGCACCGCGCTCGCCCGCGGGCAAACGGTCCTCTACCTCGACGCCGACATGGTCCTGCCCCCACACGTGATCACCGACATCACCGCCCGCGCCACCGAGACCACGGTGCTCGTCGGCTTCCGCCACAACCTGCCCTACGACCTGCACCAGGGCGGACGCGGCGTCTTGGCCGAGCATCCCCAACTCGGCGCAGACCATCGGGTCGTATGGCGGCCACCGGTCGGCCGCCCGTTGCTCTACACCGGCGTCACGCTGACCGAGCGCCTGGACGGCCGTCCGCTGGACCACACCCACGACTTCGTCGACCTCGGCTACGGCCAGCGCTATGTCGACTGGGACCTGCCCCGCATGGTCGTCACCTGCCTCGTCGCCGTTCCACGCGCCGCCGTCCTCAACGTCGGAGGGTTCGATCCCGAGTTCGGACGGATCGGCTGGGGCATGGAAGACACGTACCTCGGCGCGTGTCTGATCGCGAGCGGGCTGCTGGTGATCCCGCTGCGGCAAGTCGTCGGGTTCCACCTCGACCCACCGGACGCGGAACAGCAATGGCAACGCAAGCTCGCCACCTGGCCCGGCACCCTCGCCCGCTACTGGGACCTGATGCGACGGCCCGCCCCGACCGGCCGCACCCACTCGTTCATCGCCGGGGTAAGCGAGCTGCTGCGCACCTGCGAGGTGCTGCGACCCCACTAGCGCCAGCGACGGACCCCCTGCATCGAAAGCCGCCACGACGACAACGACGAGAAGGAAGACACTGCCCGATGATCGACCCGATCTCCCTCGCGGTCGGCGCTGGCCTGTTCGCCACAGGGCTGCTGGCCGGCAAGCTGACTCGCCGCCGCGCACCCGCAGACACCACGCCGAAACTGTTGTGCGGCTGCTCGCATGGGCTGGAACAGCACGACCCTGACACCAACGAGTGCCACGGCCAGATCCTGCACAAGGATGCGCGCACCGAGGACGGTACCTGGATCGGAAACCAGTGGGTGCCTTGTACCTGCCGCCAGTACGTCGGCCCGAAGCCGTTCGAGGAGCTGTACGCCCCGCCGATGCTGCCACCGCAGGACACGCTGTGATCGGGCGACGTACCGCCATGACGCGGACCTTCACGGCGCGGACACACGGTACCGGGTTCGTCGTCCATGACCCGCTGACCGGGCTAACCCACCGCACTGGTGCCGAACTCGCCTCCGGCCGGATCCGGCTGTCCGACGACGCCCTCTTCTCCTGGCCCGAGATCCACCCGGCGGCCTTGCACGCCGACGTACCGATCAGCGTGTGCTGGTCGCCCTTGGTGCGCTGTAACCTCGCCTGCCCCCACTGCCTGGACGACAAGTCCGTGCCCGAACTGGCCCGACCCGACCGGCACCGCATCGCGCGGCTGGTCGCCGAGTCCGCGATCCTGGGCGTGGACATCTCCGGTGGCGAACCACTGCTGCTGCGCGAACTGCCCGAGCTGATCGACGTACTCGTCGCGGGCGGCTGCGCGGTCAGCGTCACCACCAACGGAACGCACCTGGTCCGCCGTGCCGAAGCCCTAGCGTCCCGCGTGGACGCCGTGCGGGTCAGTCTCGACGGCCCGGACGCCGAACGCCACGACCGCTGGCGCGGCGCGGGCAGTTTCGAGCGCGCCGTCGCCGGAATCCGCGCAGCGGTCGCCCACGGCATCCCAACCCAGATCCAGACCGTGCTTCTGCGCTCCACCGCGCGGGCCAGCGTCCGGCCGCTGGTCGAGTTGGCCGCCGCGCTCGGTGTGCACGGGGTGACCTTCCTGCAGATGCTCCCCATCGGAGAAGGTGCCGCACTGGCCAGCACCGAGCAGTTGACCGACGACGAGGCCACCGACCTCCTTGCCGAGCTGAGCGCCACGTCGGCCGTACCCGTACGCCTGCGCACTCGCGAGGCAGCCGGGGGTTTCACCGTGATCCGAGCCGACGGCCAGGTGTGGCGCAATCAGCCGGACGCGCAGGCCATCAGCTCCCGGCGCCCGCTGCTTGGGGTCAACGACCTCGCACTGACTGCGAGGGACGGCTCGGCATGAACGACTCCTCGAACCGCCACGGCGTAGCCCGGCTGAAAGTACGCATCGCATTGCAGGAGGAAGGGCGATGAACACGCCGACGAGCGAACAACTCGAGCAGTTCGCGCGGGTGCTGGGAGACCTGCTGCGGACCGCCCGGAAAGAACGCGGCTGGACCCGCAAGCAGATGCGCGCCGAAATGGGCGCTGACGACGAGGACGAGCTGTCCCTGCAAACCCTCGCCACCTACGAACTCGGCACACGCCGCATATCCGTCGAGCGGCTGGTCGAACTGTGCGCCGTGCTGAAGCAGCGGCCCGACGAGCTGTTGCTCCGCGCGACCACCCTCGCGTTCGGCAGCGATCACGACGGTCGCGTCAAGGTCGACCTGTCGGCCCTCGCTCATACGACCGACCCCCGACTGCAGCCCCTCCAGCGATGGGCGACGGTCCGAGCCCGCCAATGCCCGGTCGGACGTACCCCCGTCGAAGAACTGGACGCCCACGCACTGACGGCACTTGCCGGGATCGCCGGATCTCCCATGTACGACCTCGTGCAAGCCCTGCGTGAGCTCCAAGGCGCATAGGACCTGCGATCGCCTCACTGACGCGACATCCCTTGCCCCTCAAAGAATGGACCACGAATGACCACTGCACGCCGCGTCTTCGAACACCACCAGGTCTGGCGCTTGACTCCCGACTCGCTCCGCGAGGCCACGACCCTGTTGGTTGGCGCGATCCTGCGCGATCACCAGTCGGTCGAGCACGTCATCGGCATCGCCAACGGCGGCGTCGCCCCCGCCCGCATGATCGCCTCCACGCTCGGGATCAAAGCCCGCATGGTGAAACGCCCGCCACAACACCGGCGACGCGACCTACCAGCAGGCCACGGGCAAGGTGACGCTCGACCTCGACCCGCTGACACGCGCCCTGAACGGCCAACGGCTCAAGGGCCGGGTGTTGGTGGTGGACGACATCTGCGGCAGCGGCGCCACCCTCCGCCGCCTCCGGCACGACCTCACGCCCTTGCTCAGCCCGAGCGCGCAGCTCCTGACCGCAGTCCTGTGCCTCAACACCGGGGCGGCCACGCTGCCCGACTACTCGATCTGGACCGTCTCGGACTGGGTCGTCTTTCCCTGGGAAAAGCCGCCCGCCGACCAGGACACCACCCCTCTGCCACGCCCGGAGGAGGCCCTCTGCCATGCCTAGCCCGCCTCCGCTGACCATCGCGTTCCTCCTGGCCTCCTACACCCCGAACGCGCCGGCCGGGATCGAACGAGCCACCGCCGCCCTCGCCCACGGACTGCGCCAGCTCGGCCACCGCAGCCTCATCCTGACTGCCGCTCCGATCGGCACCCCTGACGACGACGTGGTGAGGGTGTGTTCGGTGGGCGTCGACTTCCCCTGCGACGACGATGAACTCCGCGACGCGATCAGCACCCACGGCCAGGACGCCCTGCTCGCCGCCGAACTGTGCGAGCTGTACCGCAAGCACCGGGTCGACGTCGCCATCTACACCGACGGCTTGTGGGGCCTCGGCAGAGCCGCGCCGGTCAGCCGGGCACGCTCGGTACTGGCCATGCACGTCGTCGGCCACGACCAAGACCTCCAGCCTGCCCTGGACCGCACCGACCTGGTCATCGCGCCGTCCCAGACGGTGCTCGACCAGGCGCACGATCGCGGGTACGACACTGACCGTTGGCAGGTTGTGCCCAACGCCCTGCTCCATGACCACACACCGCCAGCCGACTCACGACGGGAAGCGCTGCGTCGGCACGGCCCGATCCGGATCCTGGCTCGGCTCGGGCCGGAGAAGAACGTCCGGGCCTTGCTGGATGCCGGGCGCCTGGTCGACCGGACGGTCGAGGTGATCGTCGGCGAGGCCGGATTCGAGATCACCGCTGGCGGCCAGGCGGCTGAACTTGAAAAGTGCCGCTACTCGGCGGCCCACCTCAGGCTCGGCACCATCCACGGCGGCGGCCTGACCTGGGACCAGGTGCCGTCCTGGCTCGCGCAGGCCGCGGTGGTGATCGTGCCCTCGCTGCGCGAGACTTTCGGGCTGGTCGCGCTCGAGGCGATGAGCGTCGGCACCCCGGTGGTCGCCTTCGACGTGGGCAACCTGCCCGCCCTGGTCGGTACCGGCGACGGGGCCGGTGGGGTGATCGTCCCTCGATCGTGGGGCGAGTGTGGCCTGTGGCGCGCCGCCGAGCAGCTGCTCGAAGATCCGCTACGCTACGCCGAACTATCCAGGGCTGCGTACTACCGCTCGCGGGACTATCTGCCCACCACAGTCGCCGAGACATTTGTAAAGGCGGTGCGGTGATGCCTGCTGGCGTCCCTTTGCTCCTGGTTGACGGTCACAACCTCCTCTGGCGCGCGGCGTTCGGGTTCCCCGCCGCGATCCTCTCCCGCGACAAGACTCGCGACCTGACTGCCGAGTTCGGGTTCTTCGCGCTCCTGCGCGTCGCCATCCGCGAAGAACTGCCCGAGCCGCCCGAGGTGCTCGTGGTGTTCGACGGCGAGCACGGTGCGGCCGAGCGCAAGGACAGCGACGCCGACTACAAGGCCAACCGCGTCCTCGACGAGGCCGCGCTCAAACCGTTGCGCGCGATCCCGCACGTCCAGCGGGCACTGACCGACTACGGCATCGCCTGGATCGAGATCGACACCGCCGAGGCCGACGACGTGATCGCCACCCTCGTCAAGGCCACCCGCAATCAGGCCCCCGAGCGGCAGGTGCGGATCATGTCCGGCGATCGCGACTTCTACCAACTCGTCGACGACCGGGTTCACGCGCTCAACACCGTGATGAAACGCGGCCGACGGCACATCGGCCCGGCCGAGGTCGTCGACCGCTACGGCGTCACACCGGACCAGTGGCCCGACTTCTGCGCGCTGAAGGGCGACTCCGCAGACAACATCCCAGGGGTGAAGGGGATCGGTGAAGGCACGGCCGCCAAGCTCCTGGCCGGCGGGCTGCGCCTCGACCAGCTTCTCACCTCCGGACGACTGACCGGGGCGAAGAAGACCAGGGTCACCGACGCCTGGGAGCAGGTGCTCGCTTGGCGCGACCTCATCCGGATGCGCACCGACCTCGATCTCCCACACCATCCGACCGGCCACCCCACGCGCGAGCTGCCCAAGCCGGCCGACGTCATCGAGAAACTCGGGCTCTGGTGACCGCCTCGCCGTTCACCGCTCCGGCGTCGGTGCTGACCGTGATGGCACACCCCGACGATGCCGAACTCTGGGCGGGCGGAACCCTCGCCCGTTGTTCCGCCTCCGGCGCCGCCGTCACCATCGCGATCCCGCACCACCCCGAACCAGTGCGGGATGCCGAAGCAGCGGCCGGAGCGGCGATCCTGGGGGCCAAGCTGTACCAGTACGACCAACCCACCGTGACGGCCCTGCGCGAACTGCTGCTCGCCGTCCGACCCGAGATCGTCATCACCCACCCCCTCCGCGACGTTCACCCCGACCACCGGAATCTCGCTGAAACGCTCGTCGCCGCCCTGCCCGAGGTCGTCATCGCCACCGGCCACCCACGCCGCGTCTACACCGCCGACACCTACAACAGCCTGACCGCCGATGGCCCCGTACCCGCGCACACCATCATCGACATCACCGATACCTACGAGATCAAGAAGCGCGCGCTCGCGGTCCACAACTCTCAGCCGATCAGCGACCACTTCGGCCCCATGGCAGAGACCCTCGCCCAGCTATGGGGCTCCCGAATCGGCGTGCACTACGCGGAGAACTTCGTACCGGTGCCCATCCTCGGCCGCCTCCCAGCGGCGTCGACATTGTGACCAGGCTCCGATCGAGGGGTTCCGTGCAACCCCTGTGACCTGCGCATACGTGAGATGTCGGTACGATGCGCCGGTGACTGACGGGGTGGTCTGCTGATGGGCGAGTCGGTGAGTCCGCTGGCCGCGTACCGCCTGGCCGCCGGCTTCACGCAGGAGAGCCTCGCCGAGCAACTGAGTATCGACCGCGGCACCATCGGCCGATGGGAACGGGGTACCCAAGCACCCCAGCCATGGCAACGACCGGACCTCGCGACAAGCCTGCGGATCTCCCTCGCTGAACTCGACGACATCCTGCACCGGACGAAACGCCAGACCGGCTCCAGGTCTGCCACCCCGACATCGAATAAGGCCACTCCAGCGGACGTACGGCGCAGCCAGCAGGAATGGCTCCACGTGCGAAACGCGCCAGGGGTACGAGGCCGCGAGCTGACCGAACTGGCGGCCTGGCTCTATCCGGAATCACAACGGGCACCCGGCGGTCACGTGCTCGCCGGTCCCGGCTGGCTGCTTGAGCAGCCAGTCCCCTTGGAGTCGGTGCGGCTGGCGTGGTCCGACCGGCAGCGACCGACTCGCCCGCTGGGATCGTTGGAGCACGTCCTGCCGCTGACCGACCGGGGCGAGCTGTACGCGGGTTACAGCCGAGCTGTGCGGGATCTTGTCCGCCCACGGCTGCTGGAGAACCGGCTGAGCTACCGGCTACTCGACCTGCAGTCCGATCACGGATTGGAGCTGAGTTTCGGAACAACCACCTTCTTCGAGGTGTTCGATGTCAAACAGGCCCTCGCGCACGAGTTCAAGGCTGCGTGGCTGGCCTCGAACCGCTCAGTGCCCGGCTGGAGCGCCCTTCCCTTGCGCGCGGCGATCGGTGATCCTTTCGACCCTCAGCGGCTGCTGATGTCGCCGGGGATCAGCACGCTGACCATCCGGCGTGACCGGACGGACGGTCAGCACCGGTTCGTGCTGCACGAGCGTGACGGCGGAAAAGTCGCGGACGGCGGCGGCCTGTGCCACGTGATGCCAGCCGGTGAATTCCAGCCATCCTCGGTCGATCTGGCCGACGTGCGCAACGACTTCTCGTTGTGGCGCAACATCATGCGCGAGTTCTCTGAGGAGTTCCTCGGAAACCCCGAGCACGACGGCTCGACGTCCCGACCGATCGACTACGCACATGAGGAGCCGTTCCGATCATTCGATCGAGCACGGGCCGAGGGTGGGCTTCGACTCTGGCACTACGGCCTGGCGATGGAGCCCTTGGAACTCGGGGCCGTCCAGATGACCGTGGCCGTGGTCGACGACGTGGTATTCGACCGACTGTTCGCCGACCTCGTGGACACCAACGACGAGGGACGGGTGATCGGCCGCGGCGGGCGAACCGACATGCCGTTCACAGCGGAGGCCATCGACCGGCTTGGCCCCCGGTTGTCAGCCAGTGCACTCACCTTGCTCCGCTTGGGCTGGCGTGATCGAGAACAGCTACTGGGTGATTGAGGCATCGTTGATCTACATTGGACGGTCGATGCAGTGTGCGCGACGACAACGGAAAGCTTAACCGTCGCAGCACAAGCGCCTCGCTACCTGTCCACAACAGAACCGGTTGCGTCGCGCAGAGCTGCGATAATTTGCGACCAGTCGAAGGTCGCCAGACCGTCCTCGGTGCGCCCGGTTATGGCGTCTGGATCGAGTAACACCACGCCGGCATTTGCAAGCCGGGCGATGCTGTCGGCGTAAGCAGGATGCTGGCGGAGTACGGGTTTGACGCACGGAGCTGCGACGATCGGGACTCCGGCACCGAGCATCTCGTTGAGCACGCCCAGCGCAAGCGTGTCGCTGGTGCCCGATGCCCACTTGTTGATCGAGTTGAACGTCGCCGGGGCCACCAGGACCGCTTCGGCTCGCGGGAGCGATTCCTCCTGCTGCCGGGGCGGTCGCGGGTGCACCCGTGTAAGGCACCCAGTGGTTGCGGCCAGGGCGTCTAGGTCGATCCACGTCGCAGCAGTCGGTGTCGCGATCACGCACACCGCCCAGCCGTCGGCGTACAGGGCTGGTATGAATTCCTCGAGCCGCAACACCGGCGGGGCAGCTGAGGTCACCAGGTAAATCCACCGCGGATCGACGTTCACGCGGCCACTCCGGCGCGCAAGGCGAGACCGCGCAAGGCCGGCACGTCACGGCGGCGCTCGCGGGCGAGCAAGTCCTCGATCAATGAGCGAGCGTTCGGGTTGGCCCGGACCAGCTCGGGTGCAACCCGCTCAGTTTCCAGCAGATGGATCACCGCCTGCGGGTCTTCGACTAGCTGCGCGTGCGCCCACGCGCTGTCCAGGTGGAACTGAGCCTGGCGTCCATTCAGGCCGACCGGCAACGCGGTGATGTCCAACTGCTCTGCCGTCGCGAGTGCACCTCGGGGATCGTTCAAGGCGACTGCCACTGACGTGCGATGGATCAGCACGTTCGTTGGGCCGAACGCGGTCCACCCGATGTTGCCGTCGGCGCCGAGCCACCGTGCCAGTTCGTCGGCGTGATCGAGCCGCTCGCGCGCTGCGGCAAAGTCGTTGCGACGTGCGGCAATGACCGAGCTGATCAGGGTCAACGCGCCTCGCCAGGTTGCACTCTGCGGATCCTGGCCTCGAAGACCGGCGGCGGAGACCGCTATCTGCTCGGCGTTCTCGCTATCGCCCGCGCGCAGCAGAGCGCACGCCCGCTGATATGCCGCCGCGGCGAGACCAAAGGTGTCCTCGGCCGACTCAGCCGCCTCCCGAGCCCGCTCAGCCGCGGCCCAACCCGCCTCACCGTCGCCAGCCTTGGTCGCCAGCTTGGCCGCCACGATTGCCACACTGCACTGCAGGCCGAGCGCTTCTCGTCGTTTTCGCGCTGGTCCGTCGGCTACCAGGGCGTCAACTGCCGCATTGACTTCAGGCAATCGCCGGGCAACGTCGCCATAGCGGGCGGCCTGATACTTCCGATGGAGATCTGTAACCCGCGCTGACGCGCTCACGAGGGTTGCCTGCTGGCGCAGGGGCTCCTCGCTGTGGGTGCCCAGCATGTGTTCGGAGGCGATCACGCCGGCGAGAAGGGCCGCGTCCACCATGACCTCGCGCCGCGTCGCCGAGGAGCGGCCCGCCGCCATTGTCTGCGGCGGATTGAGCAGGATGTCCAGTTCATCCAGGGACACCTTGAGCAACTTGGCTAGATCCGGACGCCTCCAGGGCTGGGGCGTCAGCGTTCCGCGTTCCCACCGCCCGGTTGTCGAGAGCTCCACCCCAAGCGCCTGGGCGAGGGTTTCCTGAGTGAACCCGAGAGCCTCGCGCCGTGCTGCGAGGGCATCTCGTCGTATCGCCATGATCGCTCCTGATTCGTTAACTCGCCCACGCTACCCGGCGTTGATCGGACCTGATCAGCGGCCATGTCAACAGCCAACGGCGGACGTTCAGGTCCAGACGTATGACCCAGGCCGCCCGTGCAATCGTCAGGGCGGGGTGGCCGCTGAAGGGATCAGCGCGCCTCGACCGCGTGCCCTGCCGCGAGCCTGCGCACATACGCGCGGATTCGGTCGCGATCCTCGGGGAACACGCTCTCCCACGATTCGTTCAGGTCGACCCACTTCGGCGGCTGTCCCTTCTCCCCGCCGAGTGGCGTGTCGCGGCTGATGACGGCTCCGTACGACAGGCTCAGCGTCGGCGTCCAGTCGGCGCGGAAAGAGCGGACAGCGACGGCCGCTGGCACTGACAGCAGCTTGCCCAGCAGGCCGGTCTCCTCCAAGAGTTCACGGGCTGCTGCGTCGCGAGGAGTCTCGCCTGGCTCGACGGTTCCGCCAGGCGGTACCCAGCCTCGCACCCGGTGCCGCACGAGCAGCACGTGGCGGTGCTCCGGGTCGGTGACCCAGACCTCGGCCGCGAGCGGCTCCAACGCGGTCGAACGTGCGCGCAGCCACGCCTGAGCGCCGTCGTATTCGGTCTCGGCAAGGCGGGCATCGACGGCCGCAGCGTCGATGGTCGCCTGGTCAGGCATCGTGTTCGATGCGCTCGAAGATGTCGATGTCCGTCGCCTTCTGCCAGTCCGGTAAGTCGTTCCAGTCCGCGACGTACGACGGCTTCGGCTCGGGGAAGTGCTTGAAGATCTGGCCGATCCAGCACAACGCCACAAAGCGGCCTTTCTGGTCTGGGGTCAGTTTGATGGTGGCGCCGTCGGTGGCCTTGATGAAGGCGAGGACCTGGTCGTACACGGCGGTCGCGGCGTCGCGTTCCCAGTCCGGGGTCTGGTCCCACGGGGTGATGTAGCCAGGCTTCGGCTCACCGGGGTAGTGCTTGGTGACTCCGGCTATCCACGCCTCGCGGAACACGCGGCCACGGTCGTTGTGCATTCGTTCGTCCTCCATCACGCGGCGCGGTTGCCGACGAGTTCAGTGATCTCGGCATCGAGTCGCTGGATTTGTTGGTCGTTGAGCAAGGAAGCGAGGTGCGTGCTTGACGTGGGACTTGGCTGTGTCCTCGGAGATCGTCAGCCGGGTGGCGATTCCTGCGTTGGTCTTGCCGTCGCCCAAAAGCCTGAGTACTTCCAGCTGACGCGGGGTGAGCGCGGACTCCACGAAGGACCGGGTCGGCACCGGGCCGGGCGGCGGCACCACGGGGTCACCGATGACCGGTGCAGCCGGGAGGCCGGTACTCAGGATCCGGTCCATGGTGTTGGCGATGTTCATCGTGAACTGATCGACCTCGGTCCGCAGCGACTGGACGCGTTCGACCAGCACGGTGCGGCGGAACACGATGCCGAGCCCCTGGGCGAACATGCCGAACACCTCGCGGTCTAACTCGTCGACCTGACGCCTCTGGACGTGCCGGTCCGCGTGCACCAGCCCGAGTACGCCGTCGTCGCTGAGCACGGGAGCGACCACATAGGACTCCATTCGAGCGGCCTCGACCAGGCAGGCGAGCCCACGTACTTCGCGCTGCGTATCCGCGACGAGCAGCGCACGTCGTCTGCGCACGGCCTCGGTCTCGACGAGGGTGCGGTCCAGCACCGGGGATTCCGTGCGGCCGATCCGCAGAATCTCCGCAGCCCAGCCGGGATCACCCAGCACGGTGCAGGACTGTGGTATCCACACCGATTCGCGGATCTCGGAGAACAGCGCTCGGTCGAAGCCGAGCTGGCATACGGCCTCCGGCACGCGTTCCACGAGCCGGGCCACCGAGCGCGCGTCCTGCAACCGGTCCAATGCTTCCTGGACTTGAGTGTGGACTCTCACGCGGAGTTCGAGTTGAGCCTGTCGCAGTCGCTCGCGGACATCGGAGACCTCGATGAACAGGTTCAGGACCTCGCCGGTATGGCCTGCGGTGGCACGTTGGCCGACCCGCTCGGCGATTTCGGCCAGAATCTCGTGCGCGGCAACGAAATCGTCGGCCACGTCCGGGTCTGGACCACCGCCGAACAGAGCCCGGGCTCGTGCGGTGACCGCCCGGATCTCGCGCAAGACGACTTTGGGAATACGGTGCCCTCGGCCGAGCCGAGGCGGAGTCAACGTTGACTTCATGGTTTCCTCTCAAGCCGGGACGAGACACGGGGCGCCGGACCCGCTCGTGACCTCGTCGTCGAACGCGTCCGGCGCGGCGCTGTGCCTTGAGGATCAGGCGTCGGCGGAAACGGCCGTGGTGACGGCGAATCCCGCAACCCACTCTGGTACCGGCTCGTAGAACCGGTAGTTAATCACGTAATTCCCGCGGGCTGCCATCGCGGCGTACGCGGCGATCCAGGTTCGCACCTCGTGTGAGGAGTTCCCAGCCTGCTCGGCGAACCATGCGTTGTCCCAGGCGTCGACGTGCTGGAGCTCGCCTGCCGAAATCAGATCAAGGAACTGTCGATCCCACTCCGGATTGATCGGCCGCATCGACGACGTGCCCGCGGCTAGCTCCAGACCGGAGGCGATCACCCTGGACTGCCGCCGTGCGCGCTCTTCAGGCGTCGGGTTACGGCCGTCGATCAGCCGGGCGGCGACCTCTTCGGTGGCGTTTTCCAGTTGCGGCACCGGGGGATCGTGCGAGAGTCCGCCGGAGCCGAGGAACAGCACGCGCCGCTCGGCGATGTGTGCGCTCGCGTGGCCGACCGCCGTGCCGAGTTGCCGGATGCGGCCGACGGGGCAGAGTGGTGTGGCAACCGAGTTAATGAAGATGGGGACGACGGGAACTTTGTCGAGCCCGTCGAAAAGGATCTGCAGCGGCTGGGAAAACCCGTGGTCGACGTACATCCGTTCGGACACGGCGATATCGATCCCGGCCGCCAGCACGTCCTTGGCCATTGTCCGCGCGGATTTGGCGACCGAGAGTTCGCCAGCCGGAGTGTTGTAATCACCGAGCGCGGTGGCGTGCGTTCCGATACAGAATTGCGGCATCATGTCGTAGAAGAAGCCATTGTAGTGATCGGGCGCGAAGAGCACAACGAGGTTTGGATCGAATTCCGCGATGAAACTTCGCGCCTGGTCGAAAGCCATCTCGACTCGCTTCTCGACAGCTTTCGCCGGATGGTTGAACCCGATCAGCGGCGAATGGGACAGGGCGCACACAGCAACGGGCATCGAGCCACCAGCCTTTCTTTGTACTCATGTTCCAGGTGAAACATGCTAGAATCTTAGCACCCCTGGTTTCGACGAGGCAACAGAAGGGCATCTGGCATGGCAGCATCGATCGGGAATCGCAGCAAAGGCAGTCACAGGGCTCGGACAAAGCGAAGGAAGATGGAAAAATGTCACCGGATCAGCTCTGCCGCCTACGCCGCAGTCGCGCTGACGAGCGCGGTCGTGGTCGGCAGCGGGGTGCTGCTGGTCGAACCCGTCGCCGATGGGCGGCGCCTGCCCCTTTTCACGACGGACCGGGCACAGGCGACCACGCCGGTTCCGCAGGCATGGTCGTTCGTGTCCGGGGCCCGGCTCCCAGTTACGCTCCCAGAAGTTTCGGTGCTGCCGCCGCTCGCCGCGCCGGTGGGCCACCGACGCGGCGCTGCCACCGGACCTGGTGCGAGTTCGGGCATTCCGGCCACGGTTCTCGACGCCTACCGTCGGGCCGAGACCTTGCTAGCTCGCGAGAATCCGGGCTGTCACCTGGCTTGGGTGTTGCTCGCGGGTATCGGCAAGATCGAGTCGAACCACGCCCGACGTGGCGACGTTGACGCACAGGGAACAATGGTCCGCCCGATTTACGGCCCCGCCCTGGACGGTTCGCCAGGTTTCGCGAGTATCGTCGACCGGCAGAGCGGGCAGTGGGCACGTGCTGCCGGCCCAATGCAGTTCATTCCGTCGACATGGGAAAAGTGGGGCACGGATGGATCGGGTGACGGCAACGCTGATGTGCAGAACATCTACGATTCCTCGGAGTCGGCGGGGCGGTATCTCTGCGCGGCCGATCGCGACCTTAAAACCGCGACGGGACTGCGCAGTGCCATCCTCAGTTACAACAGGTCTGAGGATTATTTGAACAAGGTCATGGCCTGGATGCGAGCTTATTCCGCCGGGTCGTTCGCAGTCCCGGACGCGCCCGGAAACGCAGACCAGGACCCGACACACGGCGAGAACGTCGACCGCGCTCCGGCTCGCCCAGCCTCGGCATCGCGCGGTGGTGTGGCCGACCCCGCTCCGGCGAGGTCCGCGCCCGCCGAGCCGGTTAAGCCTCCCGCACCGACTCCCGCACCGACTCCCGCACCGACTCCCGCACCCGCACCGATCGCCGAGCTGCCGGTCAGCGTGTCGGCGCCGCTGGATGGTGTGGTCACGACCGTCGGGCAGACGGTGGGTGGGCTCCTCGGCCCTCTCCGCGCATCTGAATCTCGATAAACGGACTGATGGCGCCGCCCAGTTACAGAGGCGGCGCCATCAGTTTTTTTCACGACCGGCCGCGCCGCATGCACAGCGCGGTCTGGCGAGGTTCAGGAGTCCGAGTCCCGGACTTCGCCGACGAGCCGGCGCCAGCGGCGGCCGTTCTCCCGCGCGCCTTCGGCATAGGCCTCGGGGACGACGTGGTACGGCGGGCGCACGGGGCCTGCGGTGACGTAGCCGGCCTCGTCGAAGCGCAGCTTCTCGAGACTGATGTTGTACTTGGAGAACTCGCCGAAGTTCGTCCTGGCGAGGAACGGCTCGTAGGTCCACTCGATGCGGTGGGTGAGGTGCCGTGCCGCCTCGACGTCGCCGGAGCGGATCGCGTCGCGCAGGGCGAGCACGGGTTGTGGGCCGCACAGGGCGCTGCTGCTCCAGCAGCCGAGTGACGTTTCTGGGTGGAGCGTATGGGCCGCGAGCCAGTCGCTCTCCAGCGGCAGCAGTCGGAGCCGCCCGCTGACCGCGGCCACGTCCGCGGTGAACTTGGGTGTGATCGCGATGTACTTCGCACCGATGATCTGGGGCACCTTGGCGAGCTCGGCGTAGACCGCAGACGGGATCGGCCCCTTGAACGCCTCAGGGTTGTCGTAGAGGACGATCGCCATGTCCGGGAACAGGTTCGCGACGTCCCGGTAGAAGGCGAGCAGGGCGTCGGCGCCGAGTGCGCTCCACATCGGACGGCCGAGGATGACCCCGCGCACGCCGAGGTCCCGCAGGAAGCGGATCCGGTCGATGGTGTCCCTCGTGTTGGGGGTGGTCGCGCCGACGAACAACGGTAGGTCCGATGAGGTGTCCGAAACCGCGTCCGCGACGCAGGCGGTGAAGGCCTGCCATTCGTCCAGCGTCAGGGTCGCCATCTCACCGAGTGTGCCGTTGGTGATGATCCCGTCCACGCCGTCGGCGACGAGCGCACGGATCATCCGGTCGGACTCGTCGAGGTCGACGGTGTCGCGTGCGGTGAGCTCGGCCGCCCCGGGCAGCGCGGGGGTCGGGGCGACGGCGATGACGCCACGCACGTCGTCGACACCGAACTTCTGTACCATGGGGCTCTCCTTGTGCTCGCTGGGAGAGGGCGGTTGGCCCGGCGGGTCAGGTGGGGGGGCTTACTGACCCGCCGGGCCAACCGGCTTTTTTGGGGGACTTTCAGGAAGTGCGGCCGAACGACTCCGGTGGCTGCAGCCCCCACGGGCTGAACGCCTTCGGGAAGTCGTCCCACACCACGGGGTCGTTGCGGCGCACCCGCGGCATCTCGGCCGACAGCTCGTAGCGGTTGCCCGCGGCCCAGAAGTAGGTGTAGACGTTGCCGCCCACGCCGTGGCGGCCCGGCCCGACCTCGATCGGCACGTTGTGCAGGGCGAGCTCGTCGGCGGCCAGCTTGAGATGGTCGAACGACTCCATCCCGAGTGCGTAGTGGTGTAGCGACTTACCGGCTTCGGGGGTGGAGATGATCGCGATGTCGTGGTGCAGCGTGCTGGCCCGGCACCAGGCCCCTCCGATGACTCCGGGCGCCGGGGCGAAGATATCGGAGATCTGGAAGTCCAGCAGCTCGACCAGGAAGTCGACCAGCGGTTTCGGGTCCTGTGCCTGCACGGTGATGTGGTCGAAGTCTAGCGCGCGGATCCCGCCTCGGTGAGGGGCCTTCGACGGGTGGATGTACTGCGGTCCGGTCGAGAGCAGCGCCAGTTCCATGACGTGCCCGGAGGGTGCCTGGAACTGCAGCGACTGGACCACACCGGGGTGTTCGTCAGTGCGGGTCTCGGTCGCAACGCCGGCTTCGGCGAGACGCTTCGCGTAGCGGTCGAGGTCGGCGACGTCGTCGACGCGCAGCGCGAACTTCCGAACCCCGGTCCCGCCGGCGGTCAGCACCAGGTCGCAGCCGCCGTCGATACCGACGGACAGCCGCACCGCGCCGTCGGACCGGCCGAGTTCCTGCATGCCGAGGACGTCGGTGTGGAAGCCGATCGCCTCGTCCAGATCGGCTACGGCGAGTTCGGCGTGAGCCACCTGTGAAATGCCCATCAGTAGGTCAACTCCTATCCACTTTGTCGTAAGAGATGTTCCCGGCGCTTTCCCGCCGGTTGATGCCGAGGCCATCGAGTTGCCGCGAGTTCTCGACGAGGATCATGCGAACGCGTTCGGTGCCGTCGTTGTAGTGCCGGTGCCAGACCCACGGCGGGGTGTAGACGAAGTCCCCGGCCGACCACCGGAGTGTTTCCGGTCCGATCTCGGAGTAGCCGCTGCCCTCGAGCACGCAGTGCACGGACTCGTGCACATGGCGCTGGAGGTCGGTCGCCGTGCCTGCCGGAATTTCCTGGAGGTAGAACTCCATCGACTTCGCCGGCAGGTCGGCCAGCACTCCGACCCGGCTGGGGTTGCCGGTCACGTCCTCCTCAAGCCACCGGGCGCTCGCCGAAGGGGTGATCAGGTTGCCCGGCATCGACCGCTCCGGGTCGTAGTCCTTCATCTCGTGGAGCTTGTGCATCCACTGCTCGAAATTTGTCATAATTCTCCCCTAGGTTGAGGTCATCCCGCCGTCGACGACGTGTGTCTGCCCGGTCTGGAACCCAGCGAAGTCCGAGCAGAGGTGGGTCACCAGCTCGGCGATCTCGTCGGGACGTCCCCACCGGCCGATGGGCAACTCGGTGGCGAGCTGCCGTTGTTCCAGCTCGGCCACCGGCACGTCGGCCGCGGCGGCGCGCGCCGCGGCGAGCGCGCGCCGCCGCGGCGTGTCGATGTGGGCGGGGGCGATGACGTGCGTGGTGACGCCGTTTGGAGCCACCTCGGCGGCCAGTGACCGCGCCAGCGCGGCCACTCCGGCCCGCATCACGTTGGACAGGTGCAGCAGTGGCAACGGCTTGACCACGCCGACCGAGGTGACGTAGATCAGCCGTCCCCACCCGGCCGCCGACATCGCCGGCAATACCGCGCTGGTCAGGGAGATCGCGCTGTTCAGCAGGAGACGGTATGCCGAATCCCAGTCCTCCGCCGAGAGTTCGGAGGCCTTCGCCGCGCGCGTGCCGCCGGTGTTAGACACCAGGATGTCGATGCCGCCGAGCGTCTCGCGCGCGGCGGCGGCTGCGGTGGCCGCGGCACCGGGCTGGGTGAAGTCAGCAATCGCCCAGTCCGCCGCACCGATATCACGGGCGACCTCGCCGGTGTGCGGCCCGGTTCCCGTGATGAAGACCTCTGCCCCGTCTGCCCGTAGAGAAGCCGCGATCGCGGCGCCGAGCCCACTCGACCCGGCGGTGACCAGGGCCCGCCGGCCGCGCACCCTCATGCCGCAGCACCCTCGCCAGTGCCGCCGGACTGGACGCCGGCTTGCCCGATCGACGTGGCCAGCAGCCCATCGATCAGGTCGAGCGGTTCGGTCCAGTCGTACTGGTTGAACTGGGTGTTGATGCGGAGGAATAGCGGGTCACCGGCGTAGAACCGCTCGTAGAGTTCGTGGCGGCCGCCGAAGGCGGAGACCGCGAGATCGGCGGCCACCTTGTAGATCGCGATGCGGTCCAGGCTGTTCGTCTCGGGGCCGCGGTAGAACCGGGTGATGTCCTCGGCGATCGGTGAGTCGAACGCGCTTACGTCGGCTGGCTGGTAGAGCAAGCCACCGGCGAGAATCTGCTGCAGGATCTCCCGGACCCGCGGGTACCAGCGGTTCCCGGAGTTGCGGATCGCGTAGAGCGGGCGGACGTCGGGGAACAGGAAGCCCTCCTCGTTGCGCTGTGCACCGGACTCGGCCGCGAGGACGGCCGCCCTGGTCAGTTCGATGTAGGTGGTGATCTCGCCGAGCGCGTCGCGGACCTGGGGGTACTGGTCGGTCTTGACGATCTCGGTCGCGCGCTTGGCGATGCCCGCGACGAACTGGAGCTTCGCTAGCATCCGGACCGAGGTCTGGACGCCGGTGAAGGCGTTGGAGTTGATCGCCCAGATGTTGTTCACTCGCTCGTAGTCCTGATTGATGAAGACCCGGTCCCAAGGCACCAGCACTTCGTCGAACACGATCACGGCGTCCATCTCGTCGAACCGGCTGGACAGCGGGTGATCGAAGGCATTCCCCCCGCCGAACGGCTCGCGGCAGATCAGTCGGACGCCCGGCGCGTCGGCCGGGATGGCGAACGCGATGGCGTAGGGCTTCTCCTCGGCCGCGTACTTCCGTAGCGAGAACGGCCAGACCAGGATCTCGTCGGAGTACGGCGCGGCCGTCGCGAGCATCTTCGCGCCACTCACGATGATGCCGTCCGGAGTCTCGCGTTTCACGCCGAGGTAGGTGTAGGGGTCAGGCTGCTGCGACGGCGGCTTCGAACGGTCGACCGGCGGGTCCGCCAGCGCGTGGGACAAGAACAGGTCGTTGTCCCGCACGTACTTGTAGTACGCGCGCACCCGGTCGGCGCCGTCGCCGAAGAACTCGGCGTTGGCGTTCCACGCCACCAGCATCGCGCTGACGAAGTCCGTGCTGCGCCCCATCATGCCGAAGCTGGAATCCGCCCACTGCTTGTGCATGACGCGGCGGAGCTCGAGGTCCTCCGCAGTGCGGGGCATCAGGAACTGCACGCCTTCCTTGGGAGCACCGCCGTCGGGCGCGAAGAGCATGCTGTCGGTCTTGAACTGCAGGTCGTAAAGGCGGGCGATCTCGGCCGCGGCGCCGGACGTCGCCTTGTGCCCGGCCACGTCGGTGATCTTCTCGGCCCCGACCCACAGCTCGGGACTGTGTGCGCGCAGCCGGTCGAGGTACGCGGTGCCGTTTCGTGCGGTCATCACTTTCCTTTCAGGAACCTAACGTGGGTCTCGTTGAACTGGTCCGGCTTCTCCCACTGCGGCCAGTGGCCGGCGCCCTCGATGACTTCGAGACGGCTGCCGGGGATGAGCTCTTCCAGTAGCGCGGCTTCCTCGACGGAGGCCGTCGGGTCGTGGTCGGTCCACAGCAGCAGGGTCGGCGAGACGATGCGGCCGCACCACTCCGAGGACCAGACGTACGGGCGCCGGTGTTCCCAGTCCTGCACCGCGAGGATGTTGCGCATCGCGTCCTCGAACCCCGGCTGGGTGTAGATCCGCAACCGCAGGTCGACGAGCTCGTCGGTGACGAGGCTCTTGTCGTGGAAAAGCCATTCGACCCTGGTGCGCACGGTCTGCCTGCTCGCTTCGCGGACCGCCTTCATGCTCGATTCCTTCAGCCCGGCCATCACCTCCGGCTTGTTGGTGACGTTGCCGGGAGTGTTGAGCACCAGCCGATCGATCCGTTCGGGGTGGTGTGCCGCGGCCCACGCCGCCACCCAGCCGCCGAGCGATTCGCCGGAGAGATGCGCTTTTCCAATGTCCAGCGCGTCCAGCAGCGCGATCAGGTGATCGCTGAGGTAGTCGATCGTGTAGGGCCGGTCAGGTTTCGCCGAAAGCCCGTGCCCCGCCATGTCGTAGAGGACGATCCGGAATTCCTTCGCCAGATCGCGGACGTTGCGCGAATACGCCTCCAGATGCCCGCCCGTGCCGTGCACCATGACCAGTGCCGGACCGGTACCCGCTTCTACCACCCGGGTGGCGATGCCGGCCGCGTCCACGGTCCGCTGGCGCAACTCGACGCCCGCCAAATCGCCCCAGATGCTTACGTGCTGCTCCACAGCATTCCTTCCTGTCGCAACCTGCCTCCATTTTGACATACTAGAATCTCAGAAGCAACAAGCTTGTCGTCGCTCGATGGCGAAAACGGTTGCCATGGTCGTAGGCACGCACCCGTTCGGTGGGAGAGTGACTACACTTCCATGAACTTCCAGAACCGCGAAAGATGCTCCTCCATGAGCCTGCCGGCCCGGTCCGCGTCGCGGCGCTTGATCGCCTCCGCGATCTCTGTGTGCTCGGTCTGCGCCCGCGTCAGGTCCGTGCTCAACCGGTTCTTCTGGAGGTAGAAGTCGTTGAGGTCCCAGCTGTCCATGGCCAGGTCGGTCAGACGCTGGTTGCCGCTGGCCGCCAATATGGCGGAGTGGAAGTCCCGGTTGGCTGCGGCGAAGGCGAGTGCTTCGTTCCGCTTGGCCGGGCCGATGCCGCGCACCAGCATGTCGTGGATTTCGGCCAGTTGGGCGTCGGTGGCGGTGAGTGCTGCGAGCCGTGCGCCCGCCCCTTCGAGGATGCCCGCCACTGCGAAGTGGTCGCGCACCTTGCGTTCGTCCGGGACCGTCACCTGGCATCCGACCTGTGGAATGATCGAGATGAATCCGGCGGCGGCCAGTCGCATCATCGCGTCCATCACCGGCCTGCGGCTCACGCCGAATTCAGTCGCGAGGTCGTAGGTGCTGAGGAGCTCGCCGAATTGATGGCGTCCCTCGAGTAGCTGGGTGAGGAGCGCTTGGTAGATCTGGTCTGTTTTGGTGACTGACGCGATCATGGGCATGGACTATCCGGCCTTTCGGTGTGGGAAGGTCGGGGCTGCGTACTGTCGCTCACGCCGAGATTCTAGCGTGTCAACGGCGAGCGGGCTGCGCTGGGGCGGGAGCCGGGTTGCAGTGGCCGGTCATTGGTCCGGGTGGAGCGCCGGTCTCCCGCCGTCTGGTGGCAGCGCTGAAGCCGGAGCGGACTCCCGCTCCGGCTTCAGGTACGCCGAGGCCGTGGACAGCGACCTCGGTCAGTCCACCGACCAGTCGGTGTCGTCGATCTGGCCGAACAACTTCATGGCGGCTTCGAGGCCGGGCAGGTTGGCGAGTGCCACCGACATGGAACCGCGGAACTTGACCTTCCGGGTGACCATCGCCTTGGCGGCGGGCAGCTCGCCGGCGCCGAGGCGCTGCCAGGTCTCGACCTTCGCCGTCAGCAGGAAGTCCGGCTTCACACCTTCGGCAGGGGTGCCGGCGCGCACGACTTCGCCGGCGTTGACCTCGATCTGGCCCGCGCGACTCTCATTCTCGGCGAGCCGGTATTCGACGACCATACTCATCTCCTTGAGGCCCTCGCGCGTCGCGTCCGTGGTGTTCCACAGCTCTGCGTAAGACTTCATCCACTCCGGCGACAGGACGGGTGTTCCCATGGTGTGCTCTCCTTCGGTTCGGTTGCGTGACGGACAACTGGGGTTTGACATCGCAGTAAAAGATACTAGTATCCTAGAACCAGTCAAGCTGTGAACGCGGTCCTGCTCCGTATCGGGCCCGCGCTTTCCGGAGGAGACAAAGATGTCTGACGCCAAAGGTGGTCACATGTTGAGGGACGAACTTCGGCAGACCCTCGAGCAGGGTTTGCGTGACGTAGAGGCCGACTGGACTGTTCCAGCCGCGATCATCAATGACCCGGAGATGCACGATGCCGAGCGTGAGCGCGTGTTCGGCCGTTCGTGGGTGTTCCTCGCGCACGAGAGTGAAATCTCGGAGCGCGGCGATTACGTCGTCCGCTACATCTCGGAAGATCAGTTCATCGTCTGCCGGGACGAAGACGGCGAGGTCCGTGGCCACCTCAACAGTTGCCGCCACCGTGGCATGCAGGTGTGCCGCGCCGAAATGGGAAACACGTCGCACTTCCGCTGCCCGTACCACGGCTGGACCTACAACAACAAGGGCAGTCTTGTGGGCGTGCCGGCCGGGCGGGAAGCGTACGGCAACAAGCTGGACAAGTCTCTGTGGCAGCTCAAGCCGGTCCCGAAACTGGACACCTACAAGGGGTTGATCTTCGGCTGCCTCGACCCGGAGGCCCAGTCGCTCGAGGACTACCTCGGGGACATGAAGTTCTACCTCGACATCGTGCTGGACCGCAGTGACGCCGGTCTGGAGGTCGTCGGCGCCCCGCAGCGCTGGGTCGTCGATGCGAACTGGAAGCTCGGCGCCGACAACTTCGTCGGCGACGCCTACCACACGATGATGACGCACCGCTCCATGGTGGAACTCGGGCTCGCCCCGCCGGACCCGAAGTTCGCGCTCTACGGCGAGCACGTGCACACCGAGAACGGGCACGGCCTCGGCATCATCGGCCCGCCGCCGGGCATGCCGCTGCCCGAATTCCTGGGTATGCCGGAGAGCATCGTCGAGCAGTTGCAGCGCCGGCTTTCCCCGGAGCAGGTCGAGGTGTTCCGGCCGGTCACGTTCATCCACGGCACCGTGTTCCCGAACCTGTCGATCGGCAACTTCCTGATGTCGAAGGACCACGTCTCGCCGCCGACGTCGTTCCTCACGCTTCGGCTGTGGCACCCGCTCGGCCCGGACAAGATGGAGATCATGTCCTTCTTTCTGATCGAGAAGGAAGCGCCGGACTGGTACAAGGAGGAGAGCTACCAGGCCTACGTGCGCACGTTCGGTATTTCCGGCGCGTTCGAGCAGGACGATGCCGAGAACTGGCGCAGCATCACGCGGGTGCTGGGCGCCCAGTACGCCAAGAAGACCATGGAGCTCAACTACCAGATGGGCCGTGGCGTCTACGAGCCCGACCCCGACTGGCCCGGTCCTGGCAAGGCTTTTCCAATGGACTATGCCGAAGCTAACCAGCGGAATTTCATGGAGTACTGGATGCAGCTGATGGTCACCGACCCGGCGCCGCACAGCGGCAACGGCAAGGTGTCCGACGATGCCGCGGCCGAGACACTCGCGCGAGCGGAGGCGTAGCACCTATGACTACTGCAACCGAGATCACCGACACCACGGTCCGTGAAGCCACCGAATGGCTCTTCACCGAAGCCGAACTGCTCGACGCTGGCAAGTACCGGGAGTGGCTCGACCTGGTGGCCGAGGACCTGTCGTACGTCGTGCCGCTGCGGGTCACGCGCGAGCGTGAGGCCGAGACGGACATCGTCGAGGGCTTGACCCTCATGGACGACGACTGGGACTCGATGGAAATGCGCGTCCTGAGGTTGGAGACCGAGTACGCGTGGGCGGAGGACCCGCCGTCGCGATCACGACACTTCGTGACCAACATCCGGGTCGCCGCCGGCGAGGCGGAGGACGAGGTGGCCGTCAAGTCGAACCTGCTGCTCTATCGCACCCGCGGTGACGTCGCGACGTTCGACATTCTCTCCGGTGAGCGCCACGACGTGCTCCGTCGAGTGGCCGGCGGCTACCGCCTCGCCAAGCGGGTAGTCGTGCTCGACCAGACCACCGTCATGACACACAACCTCGCCTTGATCATGTGACGGAGGCAGTTCGGTGACCATTATCCGCAACGAAGGCCAGGACCCGATCATCCAGATTGCCAACGAATTCACGGTGATCCAGGTCAGCTACATCAGTACCGGCCAACGCGAACGCCTTCTCGTCAGCTCCCCCAGGCTCGGGTTCCAGACCCTGCTCGACCCGCTGCAGCTGGAAAGCCTCACCTGGCAGACACCCGAAATGTATTCGAAGCTTCTCGACACTCCTTATGGCCCCGGCGTGAAGCTCGACGCGCGGCCGCTGTCGGCCCTGCTCGGAAAGGACTGATTCACGTGGGATTCCTAGACGGAAAGGTGGCACTGGTCACCGGAGGTGGATCGGGTGTCGGCCGTGCCGTGGTCGATCTGTACGTGCAGGAGGGTGCCAAGGTTGGAGTCCTCGAGATCTCGCCTGAGAAAGCGCGGGATCTGCAGGAGAAACTGCCACGTGAGGCTGTGGTTGTGACGCAGGGCGACGCGACATTGATGGGGGACAACGAACGCGCCGTCGCGGACGTGACAGAGGCGTTCGGCTCGCTGACCACGCTCGTGTGCGCGGTGGGGGTGTTCGACTACTTCACCGAGATCCCGCAGCTACCGAAGGACAAGATCGACGAGGCGTTCGACCAGCTCTTCGCCGTCAACGTGAAGAGCAACCTGCTGACCGTGAAGGCGGCGCTGGACCAGCTGATCGAGAACCGGGGCCAGGTCATCCTCACCATTTCCAACGCCGGGTTCTACCCCGGGGGCGGCGGTCCGCTCTACGTGTCGTCGAAGTTCGCCGTCCGCGGTCTGGTGACCGAGTTGGCGTACGAACTTTCGCCGCACGTGCGGGTCAACGGGGTGGCGCCCGGCGGCACGATCACGGATCTGCGCGGCATCCCCGCGCTCGCGAACGAAGGCCAATCGCTGAAGGACATCCCGGACATCGAGGGCCTGATCAAGGGGATCAACCCGCTGGGCGTCGTCGCCCAGCCGGACGATCACTCCTGGGCCTACGCGTTCCTTGCCGCGAAGGAACGTGCGCCCGCGGTCACCGGCACGATTATCCACAGCGACGGCGGGCTGGGCGTGCGCGGGATGACGCGCATGGCGGGGCTCGAGCCCTGATCCGGCACCGCGCAAAGCAGGGAGACGGCCTCGGATGTCCAGAGTTCCGGGCCGTCTCCCTTCCACCCTCGAAAGGAGGCGTCGATGAAGACGCTGGTGGCTACCGAAGAAACCCAGGCCGACCCGGCCAGCGCACTGTGGATCTGCGATGTCTGCCAAGACGTGTACGACCCCCGCCTCGGCGACCCCGAAGGCGGGATCGAGCCCGGCACGCCGTTCGGCGACATCCCCGACGACTGGGTCTGCCCGGTGTGCGGGGCGCGCAAGAAAGAGTTCCGGATGCTTGCGCCGGGCGAAGAGTACGACGTCGAGGACGACGCATACGCGGGAGCGCAGGGGTGAGCACACCGGGCCGCATCCTCGTCTGTCTCAAGCAGGTCCCGGTGCCTGGGCGGGGCGTCTTCGACGAACGTACGAAACGGATCCGCCGGGACGACGACCAGACCGTCACCAACCCGCCGGACCTGCACGCGCTGGCCCAGGCGCTGGCCGTGCGTGCGGAGACCGGCTGGGAGGTGGTGGCCGTGACGATGGGGCCGCCCGCGACCGCGGAGACACTACTCGACGCGCTGCGCCGGGGTGCCGACCGCGCCGTGCACCTGGTCGACCGGCGCTTCGCCGGTGCCGACACCCTGGCTACGGCCCGCGCGCTCGCTCGGCTCGTAGCGCGGGAGGGCCCGGACCTGGTGCTTACCGGTCGGTGGACGCTCGACGGCGGCACCGCGCAGGTTGGACCTCAGGTCGCCGAGCTGGTCGGCCTGCCGCAGCTGACCCAGGTGACGAACCTGCGGGTCGGCGACGGCGTCCTCTCCGCGGACGTCGAAACCGACGTCGGCCGCGAAGCCTGGACCGCCGCGTTGCCCGCGGTGGTCTCCGTCGGGCGGGGTGCCGAGCCGCCGTGGGTGACCGAGGCCGATCCGTCGGCCGTCGAAACGCTGACCGCCGAGGAACTTGGGGGAGGACCGCGGGACTTCGGCACCCGGGGTTCGCCGACCTTCGTCGCGGAGATCCGGCACCAGGCCCGCGAGCGCTCGGCGGCGGAGTACGGCGGCGTCGGCTTCGACGCCGCAGAACTGCTGGAGGCCGCTTTCGCGCCGGTCGCACCTGTGGCCGAAGTCGTCGTGCCCACGCCGTCGCGCGAGATCTGGACGGTCGCCGAGCCGCTGCCCGGTGGCGGCCTGCACCCGGCGAGTCTCGAAGCGTTGGCCTGCGCCCGCTCGGTCGCCTGCGACCTGCGAGCCACAGTCGTCGCGGTACTGCCGTGCGACCAGCCGCACGACCTCCCGCGCGTACTCTACGCGCATGGGGCCGATCGGGTACTGGTGCTGCGCTGCGGCGAACCGGCGGAATACCGCACGAATCTGGTCACCGACGCGCTGAGCACGGCGATCGCCGCGCGTTCGCCGTTCGCGGTGATCGCCCCGTTCAGCGCCCGTGGCCGCGATTACGCTCCGCGCGTCGCCGCCCGACTCGGCCTCGGCCTGACGGGGGACTTTACCGCGCTGGAAGTCCGCGACGCGGACACCGACGAGCCGGACCTGTTGTGGCTCAAACCGGCGCTATCGGCGGACGTGATCGCGCCGGTGATCGCGCACTCCACACCGTCGTTGGGCACGCTGCGGCCCGGTTCCTTCACGACGCGAGCCGTTCGCGACCAGGGAGAACCGGACGTCGAGTTCGCCGACGTCACCGCGACCGGCGACGATTTGTGCACCGCGGTGGAGCGCCGGGTCGAAGTTCCGGACGGCCCGAGGCTCGCCGCGGCCCGGTTGGTCATCGGCCTCGGGCCTGGTCTCGGCACCGGCGCCCGGCGCGTCGCCGAGCGCGTCGCCGCGACTCGGGGCATCGCGCTCGTCGCGACGTCGGCCGCGGTGGCTGCGGAGGAGGCGCCCCCGCAGCTCGAGATAGGGCCACTGGCCCGCAGCATCGCGCCTGCGGTCTACCTCGGGCTCGGGCGGCACGACCTCGGCACGCTCAAGGCGGTCAAGGCCGCCGGCCGGGTCATCGTCGTCGACCCGGACGCCTCGCTCGACGAGTTCGCCGGTCTCGTGGACGCCGTCGTGAGCGCGAACGTGGAGGGGGTGCTTCTGGACCTGTTGCTGGCGACCTCTGGTGCGGCCGCGAGTTGAAGCATCATGATCACATATTTTTTTTAACCTGACTAAGATGCTAGAATCTTTAGGAGGTCTTATGGATACCGCCGCGCCGGCGGCGAGCGTTGACCCTCGGCGGTTCCGCGACGCCATGGGTCGGTTCGCTACCGGCATCACAATCATCAGCACGCCGACCCCGGCGGGACCGCACTGCATGACCGCGAACGGGTTCATGTCAGTGTCCCTCGAGCCCGCCCTCGTCGTGGTATCCATCGCCAAACGTGCGAAGATGCACGACCTCCTCCTGGCCAGCGGCGTGTACGGCGTCAGCGTCCTCGCAGCGGACCAGGAGTCCGTCAGCAAGCACTTCAGCGGCAGGCCCGACCCGGACCTGGCACCACGGTTCGAAGACCACGCCGACGTCCCCCTCGTGCCGGGAGCGTTGGCACAGGTGGGCGCGGAGATCGTCGAAGCGCGCCCCGTGGGCGACCACACGTTGTTTGTCGGCGAGGTGCGCCACCTCGCCGACGGCGTTGGAGAGCCGCTGGTGTTTTACGCCGGACGCTATCGCCACCTGCTCAGCCCGTCGGCGGACTCGGAGTACTCCGACGCCTGGTCCGGCTTCTGCTTGACCCCGTTCTGTCCCCCTTCAGGTGCCTGAATTCAGGAGGTATCCCATGTCCTCCCGTCCCATCCAGGCGGCTGCCGTGAGCGCCGCCGTCCGTGAAGCTGCGGATCTACTGCAGGGCGCCATCGATACCGGCAATCCGTGTCTGCCGGTCCGCGACTTTTTCAGTTTCGGCGACGTCGAAGCCGCCTACTCGGTGCAACGGCTGAACACCGAGCGTGCCGTGGCCGAGGGGCGACGCTTGGCGGCCGCAAGATCGGCTTGACATCGCCCACCGTCCAGCGCCAGCTCGGTGTCGCGCAGCCCGACTTTGGGGCGCTGTTCACCGACATGGCCGTGGCCGACGGCGGGCTCGTGCCCGTCCAGCGGCTGCTGCAGCCGAAGGTCGAGGCCGAGGTTGCGCTCGTCCTGACCGACGACCTGCCGAACCCCAGCTGTACCGTGGCAGAACTCGTACGTGCCACCGGGTTCGCCGTTGCCGCGCTGGAAATCGTGGACAGTCGGATCGCCGCCTGGGATATCTCCATCGTCGACACTGTTGCGGACAACGCCTCGTCCGGCCTGTTCGTGCTGGGCGGCACCAGGGTGACGCTCGACCGCGTAGACCTGCGGTCGGTGCGCATGACGTTGTCTCGTCACGGCACTGTGGTGTCGGAGGGCAGCGGTGCAGACTGCCTCGGCAGCCCCCTCAACGCCGCGCTCTGGCTGGCGTCCACGCTGGCCCGCCGAGGAGACCCGCTGCGGGCGGGGGACGTGGTGCTGACGGGCGCGCTCGGGCCGATGGTCGCCGCCGCGCCGGGCGACGTCTTTCACGCCGAACTCTCCGGACTCGGTTCGGTACGGGTCGTCTTCGCCGCCGAAGGAGAATCCCTGTGAGCAAGGCGAAAGTTGCCGTCATCGGGTCGGGCAACATCGGCACAGACCTGATGATCAAGGTACTGCGGCTGTCCGAAACCCTCGAGATTGCCGCGATGGCCGGCATCGATCCGGATTCCGACGGCCTCGCCCGCGCTCGTCGGCTGAAGCTCGCGACGACACACGAAGGCGTCGACGGGCTCGTGCGGTTGGACGAGTTCACCGACGTCCGCTACGTCTTCGACGCGACCTCCGCCGGGGCGCACCAGTACCACGATGAAGTCCTGCGCGCGCTGGGCCGGACGGTCATCGACCTCACACCGGCTGCCGTAGGTCCCTACGTTGTGCCGCCGGTCAACCTGGAGGCTCACCTCGACGCCCCGAACGTGAACATGGTGACCTGCGGCGGCCAAGCGACGATCCCGATCGTCGCGGCGGTCGCCGCGGTCACGCCGGTGCATTACGCGGAGATCGTTGCCTCGATCTCGTCACGGTCCGCCGGGCCCGGCACGCGAGCGAACATCGACGAGTTCACCGAGACCACTACCGCGGCGATCGAACAGGTGGGCGGCGCGGAGCGAGGCAAAGCGATCATTGTGCTGAATCCCGCGGAGCCGCCGCTGATCATGCGCGACACTGTGTACTGTCTGGTCTCGGACGATGATACCGAGGCGATCACGGCGTCGGTCGAGACGATGGTCGGCAGGGTGCAGGCCTATGTACCCGGCTACCGGCTCAAGCAGAAGGTGCAGTTCGACGCGGTCGCCGTGGATGATCCACTGCGCGCGCTGCTGCCAAGCGGCGCGGCTCCGGTGAAGGTGTCGGTCTTCCTGGAGGTCGAAGGCGCCGCGCACTATTTGCCCGCATACGCCGGGAACCTCGACATCATGACCTCTGCGGCGCTGGGCACCGCCGAACGTATCGCCGCACGTCGCTCGGGTGAAGGGAGTGCCCGATGAACCGGTTGTACATCCAGGATGTGACCCTGCGGGACGGGATGCACGCCGTCCGGCACCGCTACTCCGTCGAGCAGGCCAGGGCGATTGCGTCGGCTCTAGACGCTGCCGGGGTCGCGGCCATCGAGATCGCCCATGGCGACGGACTTTCCGGTTCCAGCATCAATTATGGCGTCGGCGCCCACACCGACTGGGACTGGATCGAGGCGGTGTGCGACGCCGCCCGCCGAGCAGTGCCGACCACGTTGCTGCTGCCCGGGATTGGCACGCTGCACGACCTTCGGCAGGCGTATGCCCTGGGCGTCCGCTCGGTACGGGTCGCCACCCACTGCACCGAAGCCGACATCTCCGCTCAGCACATCAGCGCCGCTCGTGAAATGGGTATGGACGTCTCGGGATTCCTGATGATGTCCCACATGGCCGAGCCCGCAGAGTTGGTTCGCCAGGCCAAGCTCATGGAGTCCTACGGAGCCTGCTGCGTCTATGTCACCGATTCGGGTGGGCGGCTGACGATGGACGATGTGCGCGAACGCTTCCGCGCCTACCGTGACGGCTTGGACTCCGCTACGGAGCTGGGAATCCACGCCCACCACAACCTCGCCCTGGGCGTCGCCAACAGCGTCGTTGCGGTGGAGAACGGCGCCACTCGCGTCGATGCCTCACTTGCCGGCCAGGGGGCTGGAGCCGGAAACTGCCCGCTCGAAGCCTTCATCGCTGTCGCCGATCTGATGGGCTTCGAGCACGGGTGCGAGTTGTTCCCGCTGATGGACGCCGCTGATGACCTCGTTCGGCCGTTGCAGGATCGCGAGGTCCGCGTGGACCGGGAAACCCTCAGCCTGGGCTACGCGGGCGTCTACTCGAGTTTTCTGCGCCACGCCGAGGCGGCGGCCACTCGATACGGCCTGGATACCCGAACAATTCTCGTGGAGGTCGGTCGTCGCAGTATGGTCGGCGGGCAGGAGGACATGATCATTGACATCGCCCTTGACCTGGCCGGTGCCGGGCGTGGCGAGCCGTGAGGTCCTACTCAGGGGTGCGCCGAAGGTGAATGGTTTGGCACTGACTAGTACCATCGGCGATGACGTCGGCAGCCTGGATCACCAGGTCGCGGGGCGGCGTGCCGGGCGGTGGTGAAGCTGGCGCGGTCGGGGTCTACCTCGAGTTGGGTGATGGTGGCGTCGGCCATGGCGATGCGCAGCGGTTGGTAGGTCACCAGCAGGGCATAGACCTCCTGCTCGATTCCGCCGGGGGTGCGAGCGCGCAGCACGCGGCCGTCCAGGATGGACGACTTCAGCTCTAGGTAGGCGGTCTCGATCTCCCAGCGCTGGTGATACAGCTGGATCAGTTCGGCGGCCGGGTAGCGGTGGTGGTCCAGCAGGGTGGTGGCCAGCCGGTAGGTTCCGGTGTGGTGGCCGGCGGTGGCGTGGATGGTGATCTCGGCCTCGATGACGCGCACACGCACGGCGCCGAGTGTCGACAGGTAGGAGCCGTCGCGGTAGCGGGCCAGCACCGGCATCTTGCGGTCGTTCTTCAGCCGCACCAGTACCTCGGCCCCGGTCGCGGCGACGTCGGCGATCAGGTCTTTGGCGGCGAAGTTTCGGTCGGCCAGCAGGATCATCCTGGGCCGCAGACTGCGCAGCAGCGTAGGTGGTCTCACCCGTGGTGGTGGGGCCGAAGACCGCGTCGATGAGGTTGCGGGTGCCGCAGGCCACCAGCGCCAGCAGGCGCAGCTGAGGGTAGCCGGTGCCGCCGTGATTGCCAGCCTGCTTGGTGAAGCGGGTCAGCACCGCCGGGCTGTTGGGCACGGTCATGGTGGTGCCGTCGATCGCGCACACCAGCAGCCCGCGCCACCAGGGTCCGCGCTGCCGCGGTATGGCTGCTAGGCCGCGCAGCAGGTCGAACAACCACCGCAGCGGCGCGACCCCGATCCGGCGGCGGGCCTGCGCTAACGCACCCGCGGTCGGTGTCGCGGTCCGGATAGCGTCCAGAGGCCTGCGGTGAGTTTGCGCCACACCCGGATACCCGATCTCGGGAAACAGACAAGCGGCCAGCAGCAGGTAGATCACCACCCGCGACGGCAGGTCCCGCAGCCGGGACTGTGTGGTGCCGGTGGCGGCCAGTGCTTCATCGACCATCTCGAACGGCAGGTGCTGGGTCAGCTCACCAAGATGACCGGGCGCGGACCGGCCCGCCGCTACAGTGATGACACGAGTGATGACAGAATTCACGCTCAGCGGAGCTCCTGGTGGCGAGGATGGGTCCTGATCGCTACGCGCCTGAGGATGGAAGCGCCGAGGGTGCTGAGGGATCGCCCTGCTGGCAACGAACCGCCGCACGAGTGGAAGAGTGGAGGTGACGGTTGCAGTGCATCTCCGTCGAGCGCGGTCTGGCGCAGGGGATAGATGATGTCAAGCCGGGCCAGTAGGGCAGTCTGGCGATGTGCAGCGATCGACCACTGGTGCGGCCTGATCGGCCGTGAAGATCCGCGATGAACTACTGTAACGGCCCCAAAGACAGAGCAGCGTAGCCACGGGTTGATGACGATGGAGTGCCGGACTTCACGCGGTTATGCCTGGAGCAACCCTGGAGCACACGGGCGTGTTGAACGGCATGGAAACGGTGCCAACGGCAATCAAGGGCAACGTTTGACTACCGGATTCTCGTCTTGCTACCGTTGACCTGCGAACGGAGAGTAGCCCTAATCTCACTGGCAGTGAGGGGGTCAGGGGTTCGAGTCCCCTTAGAGCGTGTCTCGTTTGGATCTTGACCCGTCGTCCGGGATGATCGTCCATTGTGGTTGATGCGTTGTCGTGGCGGTTGGTTCCTGATGAGTTGTGGGAGCTGGTTGAGCCCTTGATTCCCGAGGTCAAGGACCGGCCGCAGGGTGGTGGTCGGGCTCCTGCGAATCCTCGGATGGTGTTCACGGCGATCGTGTACGTGCTCACCAGTGGGTGTGCCTGGCGGTGGCTGCCGCCATCGTTCGGGGTCAAGGTCCCGACTGCGCACCGGTGGTTCGTGCGCTGGACCGAGGCGGGCTTGTGGGCACGGATCCATCACGCGGTGCTGGACGAGTTAGGTGGTCAGGGCTTGATCGACTGGTCCCGCGCGGTGGTGGATGCCGCCCACGTGCGGGCCAAAAAGGGGGACCTATGACTGGTCCGAGCCCGGTCGACCGTGGGAAACCCGGTTCGAAGCTTCATGTGCTCTCCGACGCCACTGGATTACCAATGGCCACCGGGATCTCGGCAGGCAACACGGCTGATGGCGACGCGATGATCCCGCTGGTCAACGCGATCCCGCCGGTCCGTTCCCGACGTGGGCCGCGGCGCCGCAAGCCGGCGAAGCTGCATGGCGACAAGGCTTACAACAGCCGCGAACGTCGCCGATGGTTACGAGACAGGGGAATCCGGCCTCGGCTGGCACGCAAGGATATCGAGTCCAAGGAGCGCCTCGGCCGCCACCGGTGGGTCATCGAACGCTCCATGGCCTCGCGCTGGCCGCCGCCCTCGTCTGCTTCAAACGACTCCAACAAACCAACTGAGACAAGCTCTTAGCTCCACCCTGTGATGAGTCGGGACATCGTTCATGGATGTTTCGGGTCATCGTTCATAGTGGGAGGGCCCGGCCATCGGCCGGGCTCTTTTTCTTGGTTGCGCCAGTAGGTGCGGTTGGGGTCGATGGTGTGGGTGGCGATGATTTCGCTGGTGTCGAGGTGGATGACCGTGGCCTGGGTGGTGTCGATGAGGATCACGATGTGCTTGTGGCGGTGAGTGATGCCGACTCCGAGGTGGTGCATGTGTCCGGCTCGGCGGAGGGAAAGTTTGCCGAATTTGTCGACGTGGTCGAAGCGGATGCGGTAGTGCCCGGCGTGGGTGGTGGGGTCGGGTCGTGCGGTGGGGCGGGCTTGGTAGGCCTGGGCGGGAGTGTGGCGGTTCAGGGCGCGGTGGGGGCGGGCGGTGTTGTAGATGGTGCGGAACGTGTCGAGTTGGACTTGCAGGGTGGGCAGGTCGGCTGCGGGTGGGCGAGTGGCGAGCCAGCGTTTGAGGGTCTGGTGGAAACGTTCGATCTTGCCCTGGGTTTGGGGGTGGCCGGGATGGCCGTTTTTCTGTGTGATCCCGAGTGCGGCCAGTACGTATTCGAACGCGTTGCGGCCGCCGGTGAATCGGGAGGTGTAGACCGAGCCGTTGTCGGTAAGGGTTGAGATGGGTGGGCCGTATTCGTTGATGGTGCGGGTGAAGGTGTCGACGACGAGGTCGCCGGTGACACGGTTGTGGGCGGTGATCGACAGCAGGTAGCGGGAGTGGTCGTCGAGCCAGTTCAGGATTTCGACGTCCGTGCCGTCTGCCAGGCGCCAATGGATGAAGTCGGATTGCCAGGTCTCGTTGGGTTGTTCGGCGGCGAACCGGTGCAGCGAGGCGCGGGGACGCTTGGCGGGTTCGGGGCGGATGAGACCGGCGTGGTGCAGGATTCGGCGGATGGTCGACAACGCTGGTGCGGGCAGGTTTTCGGCCTGCAGATGCCAGCCGATCGTCGCCGGGCCGGCGTCAAGTCCATCGATCGTGAGCTTCTCTCGCAGCTCAAGGATTCGGGTGCGGACGTGCTCGGGGGTGGCGCGTGGGTTCGTTCGCGGGCAGCGGGAGCGGGGCTCGAGCCCGGCCAGACCATCGGCCTCATAGCGCTGGACGAGAGTGTGGACCCAGCGCCACGACACGCCGTACCGGCGAGCTGCTTAGGGTCGCCCAGGTCTAGGATCAGCAAGCAGCTGACAGTAGGTTGGTGTTCTGGATCGGCGGTAGGCCGTCATCGAGACCGCGCAGCCGGTCGTAGATGTTGCGCATCGTGGCCTTGTCTGGAATGTGCTGTCCGCCTGCCGCGCGCTCCAGAATGGTCAGCGTGCTCACTAGCAAGATCGACCCCACAGCTTGACCGCTGGCCCGGAGCCGTCTGAGTCGGTTGATCTCCGAAGTGGCGATCCGCGCTCCTGACCCGTCGTCGATAAGCACGGTCATTGTCTCGCCAGATTCGGCGGCGACGACCGCGTGCGCGATGACCATCGTCTCGCCCAGATCTTTCGGGTGTTTCAGCCGTTCTTCCATGGGTAGCTGGGTGATCCGGTGGACGACCGCAGCAAGTTCGGGTGTCTGGTCATCGGAGAGTATCTGCACCCACTTGGGCGTCAGCTTTTGCCAGACCACTGCCGCGGAGCGGAAGCGCCCATCCTGCCGGGCCTTGCGGAGCACTTCGTCTTGTACGGTCTCCGGGGTGCTGAGCGGACCCAGGATCTCGATGAGGAGACGCTCTTTGTTGATCGAGAGAAAATTCAGGCCGGGGCCGGCGTCGATGATCGGCCGGTGGCTCATCCTGAATCTCTCTCTGCCGCCGTAACCTGGCCGTTGTCATCTGGCGCGTTGAGATCCTCTTCCAGAACCGCCAGATCTACGTGCACGTCGGGTAGTTCGGTCGGAGCGGCCCACGCGATCTCCTGTTCGGCGGGCACGACACCTGCCTCACGCAGGTCCGCCTCGGCGGCCTCCAGTGTGATGCCGCGCAAGGTGGCGATGGCTTGCGCAGGCACCACCGCCTCCGCGTAGCCCCTGATCGCGCGGGCGAGCAACTGTTGCGGTGCCCTCCGCTGATCGGAGTCGGCCTGCAACGCGCGGTACTGATCGCTCCACCCGAACCGGGATGCCACTTGTGGCGCGGTCAGCGCCATCCACTCCTGCTTGGTGCCGTCTTCGATGTAATTGGCTTGGTGCAGCGCGATGGCGGCAATCTGGGGTGATACCAAGAATCGCTGAACGACTGCCGAGAGGGTGACTTGGGTCACGAACTCTCGATCTCCGAGGAACTCACGCAAGCCCTCGACCGGTACAAGCAGGTGCCGCGCAAAGGCGTCGGCTCGAATCTCCACGGGGCTGCGTTCGCTCCAGTTGTTCGTGCCGTTGTCCGCCCAGTCCTCGAACAGCACGTGGCCAAGTTCGTGGGCAAGCGTGCTGCGTTGTCGCATCGGGTTCGGGGTCCGCGCGACGCCGATGAATACGGCACCTCGCGCAGGGTCTCGCATCGTCAGGCCGTGTTCCTCCGGGCCGACATCGAGTACGGCCACGTCGATCTTGGTTGCCTGCTCGATGACCGCCACAAGGTCACCCAACGGCTGCACGCCCAGGTGGTGCTCTTGGCGGAACCGCGCGGCGGCGGTACGTCCTTCAGTCTCAGCGCTCAAGATTGTCTATCCACATCAGACCGTGGCGGGGATGGCCTGGTCGTCCAAGTAGTTGTCCAGCTCCAGGAAGTGCAACAGCGCCTCACGCATGCGGTCCATGTCGGAGTCGTTGGTGGCGCGGGCGGCGCACTGCACTCGGTCGGCCACCGTCCCAGCTTCGATGAGTTGGGCGACCGTATGTCCAGTTGCCCACGCGATCGCGACCACCTCAGGCATCTTCGCCGCTCTGTCCCCGGAGATGATCCGCGACAAGGTGGGCTGCGAGATGCCAGCAGCGTCCGCAAGGGCGCGCTGACTGAGGCCCGAAACAATGCGGGCACGCTCTATGAGCACACCGGCACCCGTTGTCATCACAGCCACCCTTCATGGACTGAATCATGATCGGTCGATGTGATTCAGTGTAGCTGAGTGCGGCATGTGACGCTAGGAGCCATGACTGGACTACTGCGCGAGCGGGACGCCCAGTCGATCGTGTGTCCCCGTGGACGGTGTGGGTCGTCGACTGGTCACATTGACAAGAAGCAATCCGGTGCGTCTGCTCGTCGATAGCCACTCCTGCTCAACGTGTTGCTGGTCGGCGGGGGTCGGGGAAGCCGAGGCTGACGTACCCTGGTGCGCGTTTGGCCAGGGAAGAGGCCAGGACGCCGGTGTTGATGTCGTGGTAGTCGTGGACTTCGGCGGTGGCCTTGCCGGCGTGTGCGCGGAGGATCCGACCCGCGTATTGGACGAGGCGTCCCTTGAACGCGATCGGTGCGGAGAGGAACAGGGTGTCCAGTGCGGGGCAGTCGAATCCTTCACCGACGAATGGTCCGGTCGCGACGACCAGCAGTGGTACTCCGTTCGCAGGTTGGAGGCGGGGCCAGAGCATCGCGGCGGGCGGTCGCGCTCATGCCGCCGCGCAGCACGATCGGGTCGAGCGAGCGTCGCCGGAGCTCGTCGGCGAACCGTTCGACATGGGTGGTCCATTGTGTGAGCAGCAGGCAGTGTCGACCTTGTTTCAGCGCGGCAGTCACGTCGTCGGCGATCTGGGTGAGGCGGGTGTCGTCGGCCACAAGATCGCGGTAGATGGCCGCCATCCCGCCGGGCTTTGTCGGGTCGGCGTCACCGGTGTAGCGGTAGGCGGTGTCGTGCACATGGAGCACCGGCTTCGGACGCTGCGCAGTCGTGTCCAATTCGAGTTGGGATGCGCTGTCCTCGCCGGGGCGGCTTGATGGGGCGATGGTATGCCGGATCGGGCCCAGCTGGAGGGCTATCAGGTCGTCGAGTTTGTCGCGTCGGTACGGGGTGGCGGTGAGTCCGAGCCAGCGGCGAGCCGGGATCTGCTTGACGGCGAGCTCGAACGCCGCGGCCGGGATGTGGTGGCACTCATCGACGACGACCAGCCCGTAGCCGCTGGCGACCTCCTCGATGTCGGTCTTGCGGGCCAGCGTTTGCAGCATGACGACATCAACCACGCCCTGGGTTTTGCGGCGACCGCCGCCGAGTTGGCCGGCTTTGACGCCCAGCAGTTCACTGATCCGGGTGCGCCACTGGTCGGCCAGGGTCTTGCGGTCGACCAGCACGAGCGTGGAGATCGCGTGGGTGGCGATGACCGCGCAGGCCATCACGGTCTTGCCCGCACCCGGTGGCGCGACCAGCACACCAAGATCATGGTCGCGCAGATCGTCTACGGCGGCTTGCTGCTGACGGGTCAGCGTAGCGGCGAAGGTGAGCTCCCGTGTCTCGCCGGCCTGCCGCTCGTCGATCGCCTCGAGGCGGCTGCCTGCCTGCTCGACCAGCGAGGCCACCGTGTCGTGCAGCCCCCGAGGCAGGATGAGCCCGCCGTCGAGAGTCTCGCGGGAGCTGCGCAGGAACCGCGGTGTGTCCCACGTGGATATTCGGAGTCGCTGGCGCTCGTAGAACACCGGATTCGGCATCGACGCCGCGTGCTTTAGCGTCGCGTGCAACGCCGGGGTCAGCTCGTCTGATTCCAGGCGGATTCCCGAGCTGAGCCGGGCGTGCACGATGGGGGGTGCGGCGGTACGGATCTGGGTCGAGACCGCAGCGCCGATCTTGTCGATGCTGGCGCCGACTGTGACTCCACCGGCGCGGCGCGCGACCCGATTGACCTCGGCAGGGCTCATTCGGCCGATCGAGGACAGGTACGCCCACTGGTCATCGTGTGGTTCCATCGTCGCCAGATCGAGGAACGCCGTCGCGCCGTCCTGGCGGGTCTTGCCGTGCAGCGGTGCGGCGATCAGATTCCCTACGCCGCCCGAGGGCAGCACGTCCTGTGCCGGGAAGAGTCGGTCGTAGCTGGCCAGGTCCATACGGCCACGCACTGCCATCGCCTCCCGCAAGAGGGCGGTGCCAAGTCGGCGAGCCGTCTCCGCGGGCACGGGTGCGGTGAAGAATACCCATGCATGTGCGCCGACGCCCGAGCGCGAGACCTCCAGCGCGGCTGGCACCGAGCACGCCCTGGCGGCCTTCAGGTAGGCCAGGGCGTCCAGCATCGCCATCGGGCCGTCGAAGTCGGCCGCCAGCCAACCAGCTTTGCCAGTACGTGCGTTCTCCCATCGCGTGGCGTAGATGTCGGTGCGGGCGGCGAACAGGGCGGCGAAGAAATCGCCCTTCACCTCCGGGCCGATCGCCGGTCAACCGGGGCCGGGGTGCGCTTCGAAGAAGCCGGTTTGAATCGGGCCGGGCGGAGCTGCCTGTTTCGGTGTCAGCTCCAGCAGCCGCAACAACCGCGCGTTCTCCGTACGCAACTGCGTTGTCAACTCACGGAGCTCCGTGAGTTCCTCCGCAAGCTCCGCTGGCTGGAGATCGTCTTTCACAGAGCCCACCGTAGATGGGTCAGATGCGTGCCTGGTTGAGGCGATCGATGAGGCTGGGTTTGCGTGCATGCGTTTGCCGCAACGCGATGGTACGGGTAGTGAACGTGTCGTAGCGATCCTCGCGTTCGGCCAACGCCTGCAGATCGGTGAGCAGCGTGATGGCGGCGTCATACTCGGCCGGCTTCCGGGTGGCGATCATCGCCTCGACGCGCGACCACGCGGCGTCTTCCTCAGCGGCCAGTGTGTCGAGTCGTCGTTCGCGAGCCTGCAGGCGCGCCTGTTCCTGGCGTGCCTCGTCTTCGGCGTGCTCGGCGGCCAGCCGACGCTCGCGGTCGGCTCGTCGCCGCGCCGCGTTGTCGAGTAGGTCGGCCACGTTCCGGCGGGCTGGGACGGGGATGATCGGAGCGGTGTCGCCGCGGAAACGGCGCAGCAACTCCATCTGCACCCGCACCGCCTCACCCTGCGCTACCCGCGCCAAGAGCCGGTCCTTCTCGGTGACCGGCAGGCGAGCCACCCACACGGTGAGGTCGTCAGGGTCGTCGTTCGGCGCGCCTAGCTGTGGTGAAGTCTGAGCCGCGGTCGCGATCAGATCGTCGTCGAGGCGGAGAAAGTCGGCCAGCGCCCGCTGCGCGGCAGTGAGCGTGCCCAGTCCGGGCGGAACAGGTGGTTCGAGATCGTCGTCAGCATCACGATCGAAAACGTCTTCATCGCGCTCCCAGGCACCGTAGGCTGCCAGCCAGGCGAGATAGAGCGGCCGGAGATCACCGGCGGCGAGTTCGGCGCGAACTCCGAGGATCGTGGACAGCAGGTTCTCGGGGTCGTAGTCGAAGTCGAACTCACCAGCGTGGTCCTCGCTGGTGAAGTCGAGCACGATGAACTCGTCCGTGACGCAGGCACTTGCCTCGTCACCGACGCAGTAGTCCTCGACGACATCGGGATCGAGCAGATCGCACGGCAGCCGGAACATCACCCGGTGGGTACCCCAGTTGGCGACATACAGGTGCGCGTCGTAGTAGCGCTCCATCAACCGGCGCGGATCACCCTTGAAGTCGCCCCAGTGGTACTCGTTCACGAAGCTGGTCGAAGAGATCCGCGCCCGGGTGGACAGCGACCGGACCGCAGCTTGTTCGCCATCGTCCAGCGGCCGGTCGATCGCCAGGAACTCGTAGTACTGGTACTCGCTCACGGTCCGTCCAGTTCGTCGGCATTGGTGAACGGCTTCGCCCGGAAACTCGAGTCGTCGCCCAGGTGGAAGAACAGATGGCCCTCGATCGTGGTGTCGTCCACCAGTACTGCCCAGCCGCGTCCGCTGACCTGATCGCCCTCGTCGGAACCTTCCCAGGTGAATTCCACGCCGGGCCGGCTGTCCCGCTCGACCGGGCGGCAGTCCAGCCAACCACGGACGGCGATGAAGCCGAACTGGCCGGTCCCGTTCCGGGCGAACTCGACGTAACCCGGCTCGACCAGGTCGATCGCCTCGCGGTCCCAGCCACTCATCGCCACGATCCGCCATCGACCGGACATCCGGGCGTTGAACTTCGGAGCCCTTACCATGGGATATCAGCGTAGTGAACTCGGCGAGATCGATTCGACGTACCACCGTCTGACGGTGCACCGGGAGAATCCCAGTACATCAAGACCGAGGTCGACCATGCGTATCGCGGCTGGGGACGCCGCGTTCGCGGAGTTTGGTCAGCACCGTGGTGTGATCGACGCCCAGGTGTTCGCCGACTCGTGCCAGGGACCAGCCGAGATTGTAGAGGTGGATGGCGTCGTCGACCTGCTCAGGGGAGAGACCGCGGCGGCGCATCGGCACGTCGTGTCGTTTGAGGATGTTGCTGACCGTCCGCCGCTCGATGCCGAACCGGTCGCCCAGCTCGTACACCGTCGCTCCGGCTTGATAACCGGCGATGAGTTCCCGGACCTGGTCGGCGTCGAGTTGCCGTGCACGACCTGGCTTCGGCCGGTCGGCGGGCGGCGGAGCGGGCGTCGTGGGGTCGGGCAGCTTCCGGAGCAGCGCCTCAAGGGCTTCTACCTGGGGTTTTGTGTTGTAGTAAGTTCCCCCAAGGTCCACCAAATTAGTCATTGTGCGAACCGCTCCTTTCGAGGCCGTTTCCGCTGGTGAGGCGGAAGCGGCCTCTTCGTTGTGCCGGGGCTGGGGGATGCGGAAGACCGGGACGAGCCGGTCTGGCCCGGTGATCTTGACCTGGGGTACTAGGGCTTCGATGAGGGCCTTGCGTTGGTTCGCGGTGCCGCCGTCGATGATCTCGTTGATGTGGTCGGCGACCTCGGTCAGCGTGGTGATGTCGGGGGCGGCGGGCTGATCGTCGATCGCGGCGGCGAGTTCCGTACGGCGGGCACGGAGCTGCTTGGTCTGCTCGCGCAGGGCGGGGAGCCGGTCGGCGACCATGTCCTCATCGAGGGTGCCGCGCTCGAACGCGGAGAGGTAGCGGTCAATCGCGGCGTTGACCTTGTTCAGTTCGGTGTCGACCGCGGCGAGTTCGGCGTGGCGGTCGGCGTGGCCTGCTTCGTGTTCTTGCTGGGCCGTGCTGATCGCATCGGTGATCAGGGTGTGTTGGTCGCGGTAGAAGCAGCCAAGTGCGTGGAGCACGGCGGCGTCGACAGCGTCGGCGTTGAGCCGTGGGGTGTCGCACTTGCTGGAGTCGTAGCGGGCGCGGGTGAAGCAGGTGTAATACCGGTAGGTTTTGCTCCGGCCGGTGGCGCGGGTGCCGAGCATGGCTTTGCTGCACTGGGGGCAGCGCATACGACCGGTGAGCATGTAGTCGTAACCGGAAGCGGCGCGGTGGGAGTGGTCTTCGCCGCGTTCGGCGAGGATGCGTTCGGCGTGCTCGAACGTTTCGCTGTCGACGAGCGGGGCGTGGCAGTCTTCGACGGTGATGCCGCGGAAGGCCAGCTCACCGATGTAGATGCGGTTGGAGAGCACCCGTAGGACTTGGTAAGCGGACCAGGTGCCGCCGTTGGTGGTGCGGTGCCCGCGTTCGTTGAGCAGGGTGGCGATGGAGCTGGAGCCGAGCCGGTCGCGGGTGTAGCTGCGGAAGATGAGTCGGACGACCGCGACTTCGTCGGCATGGGGGACGAGGCGGTGGGTGCCACTGTCGACGGTGTAGCCGAAGGGACGGCGTCCGCCCTTCCACAAACCCTTGGCGGCCTTGCGTTCCATGCCAGCGATGACGCGCTCGATGATGCTGTCGCGCTCGAACTGAGCGAACATGCCCAGCATCTGCACCAGCATCCGGCCCATCGGAGTGGAGGTGTCGAACGGCTCGGTTGCGCTGCGGAACACCACTCCGAGCTGGTCCAGCTCGTCGAGCAAGGTGACCGTGTCGCGCAGGTTCCGGGAAAACCGGTCGACCCGGTAGACCAACAGCACATCGATGAGGCCCGCGCGAGCCGCCTGCAGCGCCCGTTGTAGGTCGGGGCGGTTGGTGCTGCCACCGGAGGCGTCGTCGGAAAACCTCATCGCCACTTGCCATCCGGGCTGGGAGCCGACGTAGGAGTCCAGCCGCTCGTCTTGCACTTCGATCGAGTACGGCTGGTTCTCGTCGTCGGTGGAGCGCCGGGTGTAGATGCCCACCCGGACGGTGTCGAGGTCGTCGAGGCTGCCGGCTCTCTTCGTACGTTGTGCAGTGGCGGATCGCGCCATCGACAAACTCCCTTGTTGGACTGCGATGTGTAGCTTTCGCAACCGCCGAGGCCGGAAGGCTCGGCCTCGGCGGTTCGAGGCCGGGGCCTCGCGTCACGCAGCGTCGTCGGCTTCGTCCGGACTGTGCTGCTGTGCGTGTTTCCATTGGTTGATCAGCTCGGCCAGCGCGGTGACAGCGAGCCGGTACTGCTCGTCGGTCATGTGCGTGGTCTCGATGTGATCGATGTGAACCGTAACGCCGGCGCTGTCGGCATCGCGGGTGAACGGGACCACGGTGTTCGGTTGCTGGTCTGGGTCGTCCTTGGTTTCGTCGTGGTCGATGGGGGGTCCGTCAGCGCACATGGGCGCACCTCCGAGCCCGCGAGCCCGCTGATGAGCGGGAGGTCGCGGGTGCTGGTCGGCGGGCGTGGGCAACCGTCGACGCAGCGGACACGACCCCAGCCGGGGCACCCGCGCCTGTACCCGGCGGGGCTTGATGGGGTGCGGGCACGCGCCATGACGCGCGCTGTGGTGGCTGGGGGTGTCGGCGCGGGCGATCGGTAGGGCTTCGACTCCCCGACTGCACTGGGGCACCCGTCGGGGCCAGCGATCCACCGACCGACTGGACCCCTGGTGTCCCGGCGCAGCTAGCGCGGGGACGGTCGACGCGGGGTCCAGATTCAAGAGCTGAGAATCGTGATCCTTCGGCGAAGGTCAGTTCAGTGTCATCGATCAGCTCACGGGTCACCGCCTTTCGCGATGGCTGGATGGATTCGATGGGAGGAGGCGGCGCTCGGGTCAGGCCGCTTCGGGCAGGTCGATGCCGGCGGGCTGGCTGTCGGCCAGTCGGCGCAAGGCGATGTCGTGGTAGTCACGACGCAGGTCGATGCCTTGGTAGAAGCGTCCGAGCTGGCGGGCGGCGAGCCCGGTCGTGCCGGCACCGGAGAACGGGTCGAGGACGCGGCCGTCCTCGGGGCATCCGGCAGCGATGCAGCGCCAGGGAAGGTCGATGGGAAACGGCGCGCAGTGCGCCTCCGGCAATGGCCGAGTCGACATTGACCACACATCGCCCGGGTTCTTTCCTCGGGCTTGTGGGCGCCACGGGGATTTGACCGTGTGCGGCTTATTACCCCCGCGATGGTCTTTGCGATGAGCGGGACGTTCCTGCGAGAGAGGTTCAAGGACCCGGCTCGCGTCCACGTGGTAATCCGGCTGCTTGACCAAGAGGAAGACCATCTCATAACGCGAAGAGAACCTGTCCGTCGCGGGGTCGGGAATGCTGTTGGGCTTGTGCCAGACAATCGCGTTACGAATAATCCACCCTTGCATTTGCAGATGTAAGGCGACGCGCCACGGAATGCCCATCAAGCTCTTGTGGCGAACGACCTGACCAGACTCCTCGGGGCCGATTTCTCGGGTGCTTCCGGTGCCATTGTTGTGATAACTGTAGCCATCCCGGATATTAAGCCAGAACGTTCCTTTTGCGGTGAGGAGCCGCGCTATTTCGGCGCTTGCCTCGCCGAGCTTGTGAACGTATTCATCGATCGTTGACTCAAGGCCGTATTGCTTGTCGAGTGAAGTCGCACCGCAGCGTCGACAATGCTTCTCGGCACGGGCGCGATGACCACCAATCCCGGTTTTCTTCACAGACCGTCGCTGATGCGGTGTCGTGCCGAGCGTGTGTCGGCACCGCGGGTTTCCACCGAACCATTCGGCAGTTCCGTAATCGCGCAGACCCCACTGCGGCGGCGAGGTCACCACGCAATCCACCGATGCGCTCGGCAGCGCGGCCATCACGTCAATGGCATCGCCGACGTGCAATTCCGTCCCCGGGTCGCGGTAGTAGAGACTGCTCACTGCCCACCGCCTTTCACGGGGTGGCGCGTGGCTGGCGGAAGCTGGAAGACCAGGACATCGAGGTGCGTCGGCTGGGTGGCGCGGCAACCGTGCAGGTCGGTGCCCTCCGGGTCGTCTCCCACGCCGGTGCTCTGCCGCGGCCGGAGCTGATGACGGTGCATCGGGGCGGTCAGGGCGATGCAGTGATCGGTGGGCACCAGCCCGACCGCGTCCGCGGCCTCGTGGGTCTGTCCCGGCAAGTCCACGAGGCGTCCACGGCGCCGCCAGGGGCGGCAGGTGATCACGACGTGCCCGCCGGGCCAGACCCAGTCGGCGATCGCGTCGAGGTCTTCATACAGCCCAACCAGGACCCGGCTGGGGTCGCTTGCCAGGGTGTGGCGCAGGCCGGTCAGCACGAGGTCGACCGCGCCGGGCAGGTTGGCGGCGCGCGGGTCGTCGATGCTGTTCAGAAGGGTGGTGTAACCGGTGCTGCCGGCGAGTCGCGCGAGGTCGAGGTTGGCTTCCAGTGCGGACTCCCAGCGGGGCTGGGTAGGCAGGGCCAGGGCGTAGCGGCCGGCGCGGACAGCCTCGGCAAGCACCAGACCGGGGCCGGGGTTGGGATCGCAGACGATCTCGCCGGGGTCGGTGTAGGTCTCGATGATCCAGCGAGCGATGGCCGGGGTCAGCGCGGTGTCGGAGCGCGTGGCGCCGATGTGCCGGCCGACGATCTGCTGGCGAGGTGAGCGGTTCCCAGCGGCCCACACGCTGGCCGGGCGCACGAGGTTCTTAGGCATGACGGGGCTCCAGCGACGGGATCGAGGGGCGGAACACGCAGGCGGTGGCGTGGATGCGGCGATGAGCGCCGAGGGCGACGGCGCGCTGGCTGTGCCGGGTCGTCGGCGGCGCGGTACTCGGGGCGTCGTGCGCCAGGATCAGCCGGTCGGTCAACGTCAGGCCGACCAGTGCCGCGGCCCGCACGATGGTCCCGGGGTGCGCCGCCCGCGCCTCCAGCTTGTGATTACTGTGCGTGAGAACGATGAGGGCGCCGTCAGGAGCAAGCAGTGGCGCCCAGTCGGCCATCAGACCGGGATCGGTCGGCTGGGGCACGCAGCCGCAGACGATCACAGCGAACCGGTCCGGGTTCCGCTCGTGGGCGCGGCGGGCGGACGGGGACACGGTCGGTTCCGCGACCGACGGCTGCTCGGGTCCGGGTCCGGACTCGGACCCAGGTACGGCTCCAGTCGGGGCCTCGCCGCGGTCGAGAAGGTGATCACCGAGTGCCGGTCGGGGCAGCTCGGTGACCGCGCCGCGGGCGAGTCGCAGGACCGTCTCCGCAAGGCGGTCGCGGTGCTCGCCGCTCGCGGGTGATCCAGGCTCGGCGGCGTCGGCGAGCGCGACCCGGTCGCCGGGGTTGCTGTAGGCGGTGACGACGACGCGGACGGCGGTGGCGATCCTCTCCTCATGACCGGCGTCGGCGGCGAGGCGGCAGAACCGGACGCTTGCCGGCACGGCATCCGCAGGGCCGCGACGGCGCCCTGAGGCGTGCCGGTGAGGGCGCGCTTGCGGCGGGGACGACGCGGGCTGGATGGGCTCGTGCGAGTCGGGGGCGCTCGGGATCGGCGGTGGCGACATGACAGGCGCTCCATGATCGTCGCGGTCGGGCAAGGACATCCCTGAAGTCCGCGAAACCGGGCGCGATTGGACACGAACCCAGAGAACATCGAAGTGATTCAAGTCACAGAATCCATGACGGTCGGTAACGGCTTGGCTTGTCCGGCCGGGGCCGCTTGTTGATCTTTTCCGCCCTGGTTGCTGATCGACTTCGCGTCCGTTTGCGGGCCGGATTCGTGATCACGAACGGGGCCGTTCAAGATCGCCCCGGAAACTCGTCGAGATCAACTCTCTTGTTTCGGCGGGAACAGTCTGTCGGGTGACAGCAACGGAACAAGAGATGACTAACGCGGCAGCGCACAGCTTTGCTGGCGCCCATATTCGCGATCTCGGGTCGAGCGACTTGTTGATCTTCTTGTTCCGAGACAAGGAGATCGTTTTAAGCAGTTCTTAGTACGGAACCGTGCGCTGCGCTGTTCCGCGCCTGGCCCTCTCGGCGGCGTCGTTGACCGCCGTTCGAGAGGAGCCACGAGATGGCACGCCCCTCGGTTTCTGAGCACGCAGAGAGGCCCGCTAACCCCCTGGATGCCGCCCGCGCCGCGTTCGCGTGGCTGACCGCCGGGGACCACCCGGTGGCGGTGGACGGGCGGAAGTTCGACCACCTGCCCAACCGCGAGATCCCCGTCGACGAACTCCGCGATCTGCTGCTGCGCCGGTCCTGCCCGCGCCGAGTGTGGGACCAGGTCTGGCGGCACGTGATCACACGCGCCCGCAGCGAGGGCGGTACGTGGACGATCGTGGCCGTCGGGCTCGCCCTGCCGATGTTGACCCCCATGGCGGCCCGGCTGACCGACCGGTACGCCGGCGACCCAGCCGACATCCACTCCGAGATCGTGCAGGGCTTCCTCGACGCCCTGCAGACGATCGACCTCACCAAGCCGCGGATCACGATCCGCCTGCGGTGGGCCGCCTACCGCTCCGGGCACCGGGCGCTCACCGCAGCGCTGGACGGGCCCACGCCGAAGGCGCCCGGGTTCTTCTCCGCCGAGCCGAAGCCACCGTCGGGCCACCCGGACTTGGTCCTCGCCCGCGCGGTTCAGGTCGGAGTCCTGACCCCGACCGAGGCCGAGGTGATCTCGGAGACCCGGCTCGGCGACACCCTGCTGCACGACTGGGCCGCCCACCACAAGATCGAGTTCTGGGCCGCCTACAAGACCCGCAAGCGGGCCGAGTACCGACTCGCCGCCTGGCTGACCGAGTCCGCCGACGGCTCCGCCGAGAGCGACCCCACGGGCGAGGCGGCCACGTCGCAGACCTCGCCCGGCGCTCCGTCGGACACCCCAGGGCAGTCACAGAGCGTAGCGAAAAAAGTCGACGAGGGCCTGTCCAATGAGCCCCCGAAATCCGGACTTCAGGGCCGCGGGTGATCCCTGCCCGCTTCTCGCGCTCTTCGCCCGCTGGAAAGCCCTGGAGGTCCACGATGCGCTCGATCGCGCCCTCTGCTCGCCCCGCCGCCGGCGGTCGCACGCCGCGTCGCCGGGCCGGCCGGGTCCTTGCCGTGGCTGTGCTCGTCGCCGCCGGCTTGGTGGTCACCGCCGCCTCGGCCTCGGCCGAGACCACGCACGTGGTCGCGCTGGCCCGCTCGGTCGACGAAGTCCTGAACAACATCCGCAACTGGCTCATGGGCATTCTCGCCCTGCTCGCCACGGTCTTCCTCACGATCGGCGGGGTCCGCTACGTGCTGGCAGGCGGCGACCCCAGTGAGGTCGAGAAGGCCAAACAGTCCTTCAAGTCGGCGGGCTTCGGCTACGGCCTGGCCGCGCTGGCGCCCCTGGTGGTCGAGATCCTCAAAGGGATCGTGGGGGCCTGATCGCATGCCGGCCACCGCAACCCCCACTCCTGGGGCCGGCCACCGGTTCGGCCGCGCGTTCGCCGCGGTGGCCGCCCTGCTTGCCCTCAGCGTTCTGGCCGGCATCGCCGGCGCAGGCATGGCCTTGGCCCAGCCCGCACCCGCACCCGCACCCGCACCCACACCCTCGGCATCGGCGCCCTCACTACCGGCGCCGGTGCCGCCCCCGGCTCTGCCGTCGCCGACCCTCGACGGCTGTGCCCCGGATTCGCCGATTCCGGCGTGCCACATGACCCCGCCGGCTCCAGGACAGCCGAGCCCGACGGCACCGCAGCAGCCAGCCGCGCAGCCGCCGTGCCAGGGGCCGGGGTGCATTCCGCAGCCCATTACGCCGGCACCACCACCGCCGTCTGGTCACCAGCCGGGCCAACCTGGCGGCCAGGATTCCCAGCAGGAATCCTCGTGCGGAATCACCGACATCCCGGCCTGTGTGTCGGATGCGATCGAGTCGTTCTTCCGCGATCTGGTCACGCCCGGTTTGAACAGCCTGCTGGACCTGCTCGCGAAGTCATTGCTGGTCACGCCTCAGTTGGACCAACTGCCGGTCATGGGACAGATATGGGGCAATTCGCAGCAGATCGTCATCGCGGTCTACGCGACGCTCATCCTGGTGGCGGGCATCATCGTCATGGCCCACGAGACCTTGCAGACCCGGCACTCGATCAAGGAAATCCTTCCCCGGGTGATCGTTGGGTTCCTCGCCGCCAACCTGTCGTTGTTCTTCGGCGGCAAGGTGATCGAAATCGGTAACGCACTCTCGCGCGCAGTCCTTGGCGATCAGTTAGATCCCGAGACTGCGGCTCGCGCGATGACCGACACATTGATGCATGATCTCGACGGAGGCGGGCTTTTCGTCATCTTCATCGCGCTTGCACTCGTCGTCATGCTCGTCGCGGTTTTGCTCACCTACATCGTCCGCGTCACTCTGACCATCATTTTGCTTGCGGCTGCCCCGATCTTGCTGATGTGTCACGCGCTTCCGCAAACCGAAGGTATCGCGTTCTGGTGGTGGAAAGCATTCGCCGGGGTGATGGCCATTCAAGTTGGTCAATCGCTTGCCTTGGTTGCGGCGATCAAGCTCTTCTTTTGGCCCGGCGGCATCACTCTGTTCAACTAACAACAAGGGGGAAGTGCTGTGATTCAGTTTCTGGTCGCACTCGCCTTGTGCTACGTCCTCATCAAGATTCCGTTCTGGATTCTCGGGTCTCTGCGCGGCGGCGGAGGCCGCTCTTTGGCCGGCAGCCTCGTCCGGGGATTCATCGCCTACAAGACCTTCGGTCTCCTCGGAGGGCTGGGAAGTGGCGGCGGAAAGGCCACTCGTTCCCGTGGCGGTCAGAAATCGCCCGAGTCGCCGGACCCGTATGCCAAAACGCGGGCCACTGCCAACGGGCAGTACATGTTGCCGCTGAACGTCAAGAGAGTGCGGAAACCGACCGGGCAGCGACCGACGCCGCAACCGTCCTCACGTTCACGCTCCGCCGGGCAGGGCAAGCAGTTAGAGCTTCCGCTGGACGGCGAGTGGCCGGAGAACAAACCGCGGCTCGGCCGGGACGGGCAATACCAGCTCCCGCTGAACGTGCAGCGGCAACCCAAGCCGAAGTCGGCTCCGGAGCCTCCCCCGGAGCGGAAGCCCTCGACGGGACCGCGTGGCCGGCAGATGAAATTCCCGCTCGACGGGGAATGGCCGGAGAACAAACCACGAGTCGGCCGCGATGGGCAATACCGGCTGCCGATCGAGGCGCAGCGCGTGCGGCGACCCGCGCCACCCCCGGAGCCGCCGAAACCGACCCGGCCAGCAACGCGGGGCCGACAGACGAAGCTGCCCGCCGATGGCGAGTGGCCGGAGAACAAGCCCCGGGTGGGCCGGGACGGGCAGTACCAGCTCCCGCTGAACGTGCAGCGCACGCGGAAGCCACCCCGCAGNCAGCCNCAGGCACCGCCGCCTCCNCCGCAGCGGCCGGGGCCGCGTCAGCAGGAGTTGCCGCTGNACCTGCCGAAACTCCACCCGCNTCGACCCACNACNCGCAAGAACGGAGGTGACCACAGGTGAGCGTCCGGATTCCCGCCGACGTCGATCGCGAAGACCGCATTCTGGCAGGNTTCACCGCCCGTCAGGTCGCGGTGATGGCGGTGACCGGCCTGGTGCTCTACGGCGGCTGGCAAGCCACCCGCGCCGTGATCCCGGTGATCGCCTACGTCGCGGTCGCGCTCCCGATCGGGGTCGCGGTGTCCGTGCTGGTCGTGGTGCGGCGCGACGGCGTGACCCTGGATCGGCTGCTGCTGGCCGCGCTCCGGCAGCGTCTCCAGCCGCGGCGCCGGATCGCGTCCGGGCAGCAGTCCGCCGAGGTGCCTGAGTGGCTGTCCGGGGTGGCCCACGGGCACGAAGACGTCGCCGCGGGCGGGCTCGACCTGCCCGCCCAAGGGGTCGCCGAAGCCGGCATCGTCGATCTCGGCGACGACGGCGTGGCACTGGTGGCCGCGTGTTCGACAGTGAACTTCGCGTTGCGCACCCCGGCCGAGCAGGAAGCGTTGACCGCGGCCTTCGGCCGGTATCTGCACAGCCTCGCCGGGAGTGTGCAGATCCTAGTCCGAGCCCAGCGGCTGGACCTCTCTGGCCAGATCGTCGAGCTGCGCGAGCGTGCGGCCAGCTTGCCGCACCCGGCGTTGGAGACCGCGGCTCTCGATCATGCCGACTACCTCGCCGAGTTGGGTCGGCACGCCGAGCTGCTGCGTCGGCAGATCCTGCTGGTGATCCGGGAGCCGGTGCGCAGCGTACCGGCGGATTCGGTGATCGGCCGCGGGCCACTGCGTCGACGTCATGCAGGCGGCGAGGAGGACGTCGAGCCCACGGAGGGAGCGCGACGGGCGGCGGCCTCTCGGTTGCTCCGGCGCATGCACGAGGCCAGCGAGCTGCTGTCCCCGGCTGGCATCGAGGTCACTGCGCTGGATGCCGCGCAGGCCACCGCTGTGCTGTCGGCCGCCGCGAACCCAGACAGCCCGCTGCCGCCCTCGCCGGAGATGGCCGGCGCCGACGAAGTGATCACTACCCCGGCCGGGGCGGGCTGGGACCCCGACGAGGAGGACGACCTGTGATGTTCACCCGGAACCGCCGGACCTCCCCGCCGACATCGGCTGCCTTCACGCCCGATGCCGTTGAGGTGCACCCGCGCCACCTGCGGATCGGCGACGAATGGGTCGCCAGCTTCGCGGTCGCGGGCTATCCGCGGGAGGTCCACGCGGGTTGGCTGCAACCCCTGTTGACCCATCCGGCCCGGCTGGACGTGTCGCTGCACATCGAACCGATCGACCCGCAGGTGGCCGCCGAGCGGTTGAGGAAGCAGCTGGGGCGCCTGGAGTCCGGCAGACGGCACACCGCCGCGCACGGGAGGCTGGCCGACCCGCAGGTCGAGGCGGCCACCGAGGACGCCCACGATTTGTCCGACCGGCTCGCCCGCGGTGAGGGTCGTTTGTTCCGGGTCGGCCTGTATCTCACGGTCCATGCGAACTCGGAGCACGAGCTCGTCGAGGAGGTCAGCGCGCTACGGGCGTTGACGGCGAGCCTGCTCATGGATGCCAAGCCCACTACGTACCGGAGCTTGCAGGGCTGGGTCACGGTGTTGCCGATGGGCCTGGATCAGGTCCGGATGACGCGATCGTTCGATACCGCAGCGCTGTCGGCAGCCTTCCCGTTTACCAGCCCTGATCTGCCGCCGCCGGACCCGACCTCGGCGTCGGCCGCTCGCGGCGTGCTTTACGGCTGGAATCTCGGCAGTCAGGGCTTGGTGCATTGGGACCGATTCGCCTGCGAGAACTTCAACTCCGTCATTCTCGGCCGCAGCGGGGCCGGCAAGAGCTATTTGGTCAAGCTCGAAGCGATCCGGAGCTTGTACCAGGGCACCGAGATCGCGATCCTCGACCCCGAGGATGAGTATGCCCGTCTCGCTGGGGCCGTCGGCGGCACGTACTTCCCGCTTGGTAGCGAGGGAGTGCGGCTCAACCCCCTGGACTTGCCGATCCACACCCGGCCCGATGGGCGCCGCTCGGCCCCGTCCGATGCGCTCACTCGACGTTCGCTCTTCATCCACACCCTCCTATCTGTCCTTTTCGGACAATCGCTGAGTGCGGACGAGCGGGCGGTGTTGGATCAGGCAGTCACCGCTACCTACCGTGCCGCGGGTATTACCGAGGACGCCCGCACCTGGACACGACAGGCGCCACTGCTGGCGGATCTCCGGGCAGTGCTCAGCCAGTCCGACGACGAGACCTCCCGGGATCTTGCCAGTCGGCTGCACCCGTTCACCCACGGCGCGTTCTCCGGTCTTTTCGCCGGGCCGACCACGAACCCGCCTGAAGGACACTTACTCGTGTTCAGCCTGCGGAATCTCCCGGACGAGCTGAAGCCCGCCGGCACGCTGCTGACGCTGGATGGGGTCTGGCGCCGGATCTCCAACCCCAGCACGCGCCGACCAAGGCTGTGCGTGGTTGACGAGGCGTGGCTGCTGATGCAGCAGCGCTCTGGTGCGGAGTTCCTGTGGCGCCTGGCCAAGTCTGCCCGCAAACACTGGTGTGGCTTGACGGTGGCCACGCAGGACGTGGGCGACGTGCTCGGCTACGACCTGGGTAAAGCGATCATCAGCAACGCGGCAACCCAGATCTTGCTCAGGCAGGCGCCGCAGGCGATCGACGACATAGTGCGCACCTTCGCCCTGTCGGAAGGAGAGCGACAGTTCCTGCTCTCGGCGGGCACGGGACAGGGGCTCTTGTCCACCGGAACGCAGCGGGTAGCCATGCAGGCCATTGCCTCCGACGCCGAGCACAAGCTGATCACCACAGATCCGGCCGAACTCGCCGCCATGAGCGCCGAGCCCGCCGACGACGAGGAATACGCCGCCGGCGCCAGCCATGACCTCGTTCTCGACGACTGACCCATCAGGAGGGAGGAAATGCCCGTGTCCACCCCGGTCGCCGCTGTTCAACATAGCGCAGACCCCACCGCCTGGCACACACTTCTGCACGATGTGCTGCCCGCCTTGGCGCTGACCTTCGGGCTGATGGCAGTGATCTGGCTCGCCTGCGCTGTTGTGACGTGCTGCGGTGCTTACCTGGGCACTCTGGCGTTCGTCGGCGCACGCGCCCTGATCCGTGCGTGCGCCCGACATGTGCGGCGCCGCCGGAACGCCGAGTACGCCCAGGTCGTCACGGTCCACCCCGACGGCGTCACCACCAAGATCATCAACCTGGATCACTACCGCCGCCGCCACGAGCAGCGTTCCGACCGTTCAGCCTCGACCGACCGCCCGGACGACGGCGAGCCAGGCCCCGACGAGTCGGCCTGACATCCGGCGCCTCATGCGCCAATCCAGCCGTGCTGACCCGCGGCTGACCTCCCGCTCGTCGAGCCCGCGCGATTGGCCGCAACCTCGCATCCCAATTCTTCGGGAGTACACCTATGTCTTCGTCCGCACCCAAGTCCGGGTCACTACCCGCACGCCCGCGACGCCTGCTCACCCAGAACCGCGAGATGAGACAGATCGGCGTCTACAACTGGACCTTGCCCGCGTGGGCCGGCAGATTGCCCGACGGGCGCACCTACAACACCTGCCCCTCGGCCGGCATCTGCCGCCAGGTCTGCTACGCCCGGCACGGCACCTACCTGTGGCCGGCTGTGCGCGCCAAGCACCACACCAACCTGCAATTCGTGCTCGACGACCCGGACGGCTGGCAGCAGGCCATGCTCGCCGAACTTGCCGCCCCCAAGTTCGCCGGCCGTTGGATCAGGATTCACGACAGCGGCGACTTCTTCTCCGACGACTACACCAGCCGCTGGTTGCGCATCATGCGACACCGGCCCGAGGTGAACTTCTATTGCTACACCAAGGAAATCGACCGGTTCCGCCGACTCGTGGAACCCGACCCGCCCGAAAACCTGTTGTGGGTCTATAGCTACGGCGGCACGCAGGATCACTTGATCCATCCGCAGACGGACCGGGTCGCCGACGTGTTCCCGGACGAGGAGTCCATCGCCGCGGCCGGCTGGTCCTCGCAGGAAGCCTCGGATCTCCTGGCTGTGCTGGGACCGCGACTAGTGGGTGTGCCCGCGAACCGTATCCCGCATTTCCTGCGGCGTCTGGACGGCCGCCGTTTCTCCGAGTGGCAGGCCGAAGTCGACGCCGAGCGGCACACCCACCGGGGCACCGCGGCCGTTCGCGCGATCACCAGCGCACCCTCCGTCCGCCGCCGAGACCACACCGATAGCCGACGGGTCGCGTAACCCGTCAGGCGCTCGGGACGAGTTCAGGAGGTTCATTCCTGTGATTCTGTTGCAAGCATCCATTGTGGATAGTCCGCTGGGCGGGCTGCTCACTGATCCCTGGGGAGCGATCCGGGGAGTTCTAAACACTGCCTGGTCGTGGATACAGATGTGGGGACCCATCGTCGGCCCTGTCGCACTGACTGCGATCAGCGGCCTGATCAGCCTGCGGCGCTGGTGGAACGATCGCTGCCAGGAGCGGTTGCACGACCAAGCTCGCGTCGTGACGATCCTGGCACCACCGACCGTGGACCCCGACGGCGCGGAAGCAGCGTGGTCGAACCTCGTGGGCTTGCTGCGCCCGATGTGGGCTCGTTTAGTGGGTGGTCAGCCGCACCTGGCGTGGGAGTACGTGTTCGGCCACGACGGCGTGCAGATCCGGCTGTGGGTTCCGGGAACGGTGCCACCGGGGATGGTCGAGCGCGCGGTCGAGGCGGCGTGGCCGGGCGCGCACACCCGTACCGAGCAGGCCGGCCCACCGCTGGCGGTGGAGGCAGATCAGGGCCGTCGCCAGGTGGTCACCGGGGGCGTGCTCCGGCTGGCGCGCTCCGAGGCGCTGCCCATTCGCAGTGACTTCGATGCCGACCCGATCCGTGCGCTGCTGGGCGCGCCCACCGGACTCGGTGTGCACGAGCAAGCATGCGTCCAGGTGTTGGCTCGCCCGGTGACCGGACGGCGGGTCAAGCAGGCCCGGCGCGCCGCCCGTCACCTGCACGCCGGTCGCTCGACCCGCCCGGTCGGCCGACTGCTGGACTTGATCACACCCGGCACGACGCCGAAACCCACCTCCCAGACGGGCGGCCAGCCGAAGCTGGACCCGCAAACGTCGCTGGAGTACCAGGCGCAGAACCGCGCCATCGTGGCCAAACAGCGCGGCAGCCAATGGGAAACCGTGATCCGCTATGCGGTGGCAACCACCGTGCCGGCACAGACACCGTCGGAACAGGTCGCACGCGTGCGCGATCAGCTCCGGGGCCGCGCCCACGCGATCGCCAGCGCGTTTTCCGGGTTCACCGAGCACAACCACTACCGCCGCCATCGACTGCGCGCCCCCGAGCAGACATTGGCCCGGCGGCGGCTGCGTCGTGGGGACTTGCTGTCGGTGCCGGAACTGGCCGGCATCTGCCACCTGCCCACCGACGAGGCCCTGCCGGGGTTGAGCCGGGCGGGCGCCAAGGCCGTGCCGCCCCCGCCGAACACGCCCACGGAGGGCGAATTGGTTCGCCCGGTCGGCGTCTCCGACACCGGGCACGCCCGTCCCGTAGGGCTGCAGGTCAGCGATGCCCGCCACCACCTGCACGTGCTCGGCGCTACCGGGTCGGGGAAGTCGACGATCTTGGCACGGATGATCCTCGCCGACGCCGAGCACCACCGCGGCGCGGTGGTCATCGATCCCAAGGGGGACTTGATCACCGACGTGCTCAAGCGCCTTCCCGAGCAGGCCGCCGAGCGCGTGGTGCTCTTCGACGCCGACGCACCCGGCACGACCCCGTGCCTGAACCCGCTGGAAGGGCCGAAGGAAGCGGCCGTGGACAACCTCGTGTCGGTGTTCTCCCGGGTTTTCTCCTCAGCGTGGGGGCCGCGCACCGAGGACATCCTGCGCGCCGCCTGTCTGACCCTGCGGGCCGCATCGGACACCCCGAAACTTTCTGCGTTGCCGCAGCTGCTCACCGATGCGGCCACCCGTGAACGTCATCGTCAGAAGGTCGAGAACGATGCGACCCTGCGTGGTTTCTGGGACTGGTACGAGCAGCTGAGTGACGCCGCGCGGGCACAGGCGATCGCGCCGCTGCTGAACAAGCTGCGTGCGTTCCTGTTGCGGTCGTTCGTGGTCAAGGCTGTCTCGGCTGGAGAGTCCACGGTGGACCTTTCGGCGGCGTTGGACGGTGGATTGTGTTTCGTGCGCATCCCCAAGGGGAGCTTGGGCGAGGACACCACCCGGTTGCTCGGTTCGCTAATCGTGGCTCGGGTCTGGCAGGCCGCTACCGCCCGCGCCGCATTGCCGGAGCGCGAACGCCTCGACGCGTCGCTGTACGTGGATGAGGCACACAACTTCTTGAACTTGCCGTATGCCATGGAGGACATGCTCGCCGAAGCACGTGGCTACCGGTTGTCCATGACACTGGCCCACCAGCATCTCGGCCAGCTCGGCAAGGACCTCAAGGAGGGTATCTCGACCAACGCCCGGTCGAAGATCTTCTTCAACGCCAGCCCCGAGGATGCCCGGGAACTGGCACGCCACACCGCACCTCGGGTCAGCGAGCACGATCTTGCCCACCTCGGCGTGTATCACGCCGCCGCCCGGCTCGTGGTCAATGGGGAGGAACCCCAGCCGTTCACCCTGGCCACGCAGCCGTTGCCCGCGGCGATCCGCGGCCGAGCACGCATCGTGCGCAAAGCCGCCGCTCGTCACACCCAGCCGCTGTCGAACGCGGCCGAAGAAGGACGCGACCAAGCCGCACCGGAGTCCACCGGAACCGATCCTCGTCGCGCCGCCTAACACCCAACGCTTCGCAGCAGGGGCAGGCCACACCCGCCACCAGGGCGTGACCTGCCCCTTTCTCTGCGCTTTGCCGTCCTGCTCATCCGCATTGCCCGAAAGGAGCCATTAGTGCTCGACCCCAGTACGCCCCAACGCGACCTGCGCACACCGATCCCCGCCCGCGCCAGCTCCCGCGTGGCCACTTCCACCGAGCACCAGGCCACCGTCGCTGCCCACCTCACCGAACGCGACCGGTGGATCGCCCGCATGTGCGCCGAGCACCGCACCCTGACCTCCACCCAGATCGCCGAAGTTGCCTTCCCCACCCGGCGCGCGGCCAACTACCGGCTCCAGCGCCTCTACCAGTGGCGCGTCCTGGACCGCTTCCAGCCCTACATCGGACGCGGCCGGGCGCCCATGTTCTACGTGCTCGACACGGCTGGCGCGCACCTGCTTGCGCACGAAGACGGGATCGACCCACGCGAGCTGGGATTCCGTGCCGAGCGGTCGATCGGCATCGCCTACTCCCTGCGTCTGGCGCACCTGCATGGTCTCAACAGTCTGTTCACCAGGCTCATCGCCGGCGCCGTCTCGCACGACGACCGCGCGGTCACCGCGTGGTGGTCCGAAGCTCGCTGTGCTCGGCATTTCGGCGACATTGTGCGGCCCGACGGTTACGGCCGCTGGCGCGAAGCCGACCGCGAGATCGAATGGTTCATCGAGTGGGACACGGGCAGGTACCACCTGTCCCGGTTCGTCGCCAAGATCCCCGACTACCTCGAACTCGCCGCCACCACGGCAATCGTGACGCCGCTGTTGGCCGTGTTCTCCACCGCTGGCCGGGAAGCCCACGCCCGCCGGTTGCTGACCGAGCACCTGCGCAGCCAGCCGCGCCCGCAGGACCTGCCGATCGCGACCACCACGACCGAGGAACTGGACCGCACCGGGACCGCCTCAGCCGGGGTCTGGTTGCCGCTGGCCGATCGCGACGGAGGCCGGTTTCGGCTGGCCGACCTGCACACCGCCTGGCCTCACGTGGGCGAGCCCACCAGCGGCTCCCAGGCCACTCCCAGTGCACGAGAGACCAGTCCGGTGTCTCGGCTCAGCGCGCCGACCCCAATGCCGCCCTTCGCGCACCACGACCTGACTTGGAAACCCTTGGGGTGATTCGTGCATGCTCAAGCTCGCCACCACGGTCCTCGGTGCCGCTGTCGCCTTGATCGTGCTGGTCGGAGCCGCCGTGTCCGGGGTCGTCTCCGCCATCTTCGGTGGGGGCGACTCCGCGAGCGCGAGCCAACCTAGTCAAGCCGCCCTCGCCGATATTCCGGGCGCCTATCTGACCCTGTACCGACACGCCGCCCCCACCTGCCCGGGGCTGGACTGGACCATCCTGGCTGGTATCGGAAAGATCGAGACCAACCACGGCCGATCGGACCTCCCCGGTGTCCATAGTGGAGCGAACTCTGCAGGTGCGGGTGGACCGATGCAGTTCCTCCAGTCCACATTCAACTCCGTAGTGGCGCGCCACCCCATACCTCCTGGCGGCAGCACGCCGCCCTCGCGGTACAACCCGCACGACGCCGTCTATGCTGCTGCTGGCTACCTGTGCGAATCCGGCGCTCGCGATGGTCGCGACATCTACGGCGCGATCTTCTCCTACAACCATGCCGACTGGTACGTCAGCCAAGTCCTCAACCAGGCAGCCCAATACAGGCAGGCGGAAGCCAACTCTGGAGGGGACGCACAGCCCTCGCCACGAGCCCAGCAAGCTGTGAACTACGCCCAAGGTCAACTCGGGCTGCCGTATGTCTGGGGCGGGAATGGACCTGACCGCGGCGACAAGGGGTTCGACTGCTCTGGCCTGACGATGGCCGCGTACCAAGCAGCGGGGATGAACCTCCCGAGAACTGCGCAAGAGCAGTACAACGCTGGACCGCAGGTGCCGAACGGCGCCCCGTTGGCACCCGGCGACCTGGTCTTTTACGGCACGCCCGGCGACATCCACCATGTGGGGATCTACATCGGAGCCGGAAAGATGATCAATGCCCCGGACTTCGGGCAACCAGTCAAAGTGGACGATTACCGATGGAAGGGCGACGACTACGCAGGAGCCAGTCGTCCCCGCTCATGAATGTTTCAATGCGGCGCATTGACGACCGCGGTTAGAACGGCTCACCGGGGATCAGAGGCTCCTCGTCGGCGTAGCAACCGTCAGGAGCTTCTACACAACGATCCAATTCAGCGGTATCGAAGACATGCGCCTCGACTTCTGCCAGAGCAGCGAACAGTTCCGGAGCGCCTTCGTCGGTCAGCGCGTAGGTCCGGGGCTGGGGCGGCCGGTGGCGCTCGCATATCTGGTCATCGAGGGGATCGGGGCCGGCGAAGTAGACCTTGAATTGACCGCCTCCGAATGTGATCGCGGCGGGTTCGGTCTCGGGATCTGCCAGCTTACCGACCAGAGTTTGCGGATAAGACCACCAGGGTTCAAGCGGAAGGTATGCGTGCCACGCTGCGCTGTCTTCGTTGTCGTCGTATACCCAGCCGCGATCGATCAGTGCTCGATGCACGGCGGCAAGAGGATGGTCGCGAACCTCAGCTGCTGCCGTTGCTGGCAGTGTTACGGGAGCACGAGTCTGCGATAGCTCAGCCTTCGCCGAGTGGAGCCGGTCGGTCGTCTCTCGCCGCTGCTTCTTCACACGATTGCCCTTGCCCATCCGGAAATCCTTGACCTGTCGCCTGCCGACCGCGGGGACACGCGCCGACCTCAAAGGGGTAATCACGCGAACGAGCGACATACCAATTCGGTGTCTCGCGCCCATCGTGGGATTCATCAAGGTCGGCTCCGTGCTCGACCGGCCTGGGGGTCACCGGGAGCACGGAGCCACCACCGACGCTACTCCTGATCACCGCGTTGGTCATCGGTGTCGGGGTCGTCGTCGGCGGCCATCTCGGTGAGCCTCTGGGCGGTGCGGACGGCGTTGATCATCAGCTTGTCCCGGCGGATCGCCGCGGTAAGCTGCAGGATTTCGGCTCGCTGAGCTTCGGCACGACGTGCCCAGTCGCCTTCGGTCAGCGTGTTGGCCACGCACAGCAGCATGCGCGGGCCGAGTCGCCACAGCAGGCTGTTGACGGCGCACGCGGCGATCGCCAGGTCGTCGATGTCGGCGCCGTACCACGACACGGTGGCGGGGTCTCGGCCGTGCTCGCGCATCGCTTGCGCGGCGGAGCGTAGGAGCCCACCGGTGCCCACGGCGGGATCGCATACCGAGCTGCCTTCCTCGGGCACGGTCATGCGCGCCATCATGTCCGCGACCGGCGTGGGGGTGTAGATCTGCGCGTTCGCTTTGCCGGCCGAGTCGGACTTGAGCAGGCTGAGCACGACGCCGAGTAGATCGGTGTCGTAGCGGTTGTCCGTGCCGGTGAGTTCGAGCTGGCCTTCCTGCAGCGCGGCGTCGGCGGTGTGCTTCGCGGCGCGCTGCATCGCGGGTTGCGGCTCGTCAAAGACCCAGTGCATTAGCGGATAGACGAGGTGGGTCAGGTCCGGACGGGCGTTGACCAGCGCGGTGAAAATCTCGCGCAGTGTGTCGGCGAAGTCCTCGGCGTTCTGGGCGTGCACCTGCTCGGCAAGGTCGGGGCCGTGCGGGTCGCGCTGGCCGAGTAGAGACAACGCGGCAACAACCGACAGGGCCACGTCTCGGCGGCCCGAGTGGTTGGACTTGTTCCATGCGGTGTCGACGGCTTCAGCGATGGCGACGGCGTGCTGGCCGGGGTCGCGGTGGGCGTGCTGGTGCTTGATGGATTGGCTCACGTGTCCGCCCTCCTCGGTGTGCGGCGGTCGTGCCCGGCGCTTTCCTGTGTCGGGCACACGTGTGCCCGACACAGGAAAGCGTTGTGAGCGAAGGAATCAGAATTCAGAAACGGAGAACTCGGAGAGTTGTGGCGGTAGAGGAATTGCTTTATTCATCATCCAGCCGGTCAGCTACGACTACCATTTCGCCTGGTTGCATTCCGTCGACAAGGTCGACGCAGGGGGCGCACCAGTCGAAGCGCCGGTCTTCTGGGGCGCAGGGATTGGACCAGTTGCAGGACTCGGCGATCGACTCCAACTCGGCCGAGATAACGCCCAGTTCGTCGGGCTGTCCGTTATGGACCACGAGATGAATGACCGGTTCCCCGGTCGCAGCGCCCGTGTCGACGTAGGCGGAGAGAACCAGATCCGGGCGGTCCAGTCGGGTCGTGGCCGCGCCCATGATCCAAGCCGCAAGCGGAGCCAGGTCCAGCCCTTTGGTCCGGGCATAGTCGGCGCCGTAGACGCGTGCGACAGGCTGCTCGGTCACGGTGCCGTCGTCAGCGAGGGTCAGGCGGAGCCACTGCGAGTGGTCCGTGGAGATCCAGTGGAACCACTGGCCATCGTCGAAGGCGTAGATGTCGCAACGGTTTTTGTGCGGCACCCAATCGGCGTGATGGATCGTGGCCTCGGGGACCGCAGCGTTCCCGAATGTCCGGGCGAACGTGTCGAATCCCGCCACGTCCCAGGCCAGCGCGAACCGCGCGAAACGGTCGCGAACCTCATCCGGCGTGGTGGAGGCCAGCAGTTGCCGTCCGATGGGAAAGCGCGCCACGTCATCGGGGGTCACGAAGCCGCCGAACGCGCCGAGCGGTTGGGCGAATGCGCCGCGGCCAAGGGCGAACAGGGTGTGCGCGCGTGTGACGTCGGTGTCCATGGATATCGGCCTTCCTGCGCGTGGCTGCGCGCGTCGTGGTCGGTGCTTGGGCTTCGTCGGGATCAGTCGTTGCGGGGAGAGGAGTGGTTGTCCGGGGCGCGGGCGTCGGACGGATCGTGCCCCTGGTGTGCTTCGGCGCGGGGCGAGACCACCTGCCAGGTGCGGGGAGCATCGAGGCCGGCGCGCATGCGCGCGTCCAGGTCGAACACGGCATGGGCCAGTTCGGTAGCCAGTCGGCGCACATGCCGTTCCGTGGCTTGTTCGGGCAGCTGACGCACCGCTCCGGCGGTGGCGAGCAGGATTCGGTACGGGCGTTCGCAACTGGTTTTCATCAGTGGCCTCCCAACGGAGTGAAAGAAGCTCGGCAGCAAAGGAGGGATACGAACAGCGGACTCGGCTTGGCCGGTCGCGGAGTTCGGTCGCAGCGGCGACGCGAGCGGCGCGGGGAGGCCGGAAAAGAAGAGGGCCGACGGACCCACCCCGAAGGGTGTTCGCACGGTCCGCCGGCCTGCCGAAACCCTGTGAAAGGGCTGCCGTCCCCGAAGGGAGGCACGGCCAGGGTAGCTCACTGCGCCACCGCACAGCCCCGTACCGCTCGCACTGTGTAGTTGTCGTTCCGGTGCTGGTCAGACTGGGTGCGAGATGTGCGGGGCCACCACCTCCCAAAGCCGTTGGTGGTGGCTGGTGTCGCCGAGCTGAGCATCCAGGTCCCCGGACGCGTGCGGCACGTCGCCCAGGGCGAGACCGGTCATGCTCGGGTAACCGGCTCCGATGCCTGCGGCGACCGCGTCGACCACGTCGGTGTCGACGGTCTCCCCGATGACGTGCACGTGGACGTGCGGGGTGACGTGGCATGCGGCGGCGACCACGCTCCGCGTGGCCTGCGTCGTCACCGAGCGGGCGCGAACGGGAATGATGATCAGGTCGACACCGCCGAGCACGGCCACCGTGTCGGCCTGGCGCGGGTCGAGATGGGCCAGCGTCACCGCGTGCCGGCGGGCGAGATCGGTCATGGCTTCCCGCACCGCGTCATGCCAGGGCGGCTGCTGCTCGGTGACGAACAGCGTGCGCAGGCTGCCCGAACCGGCGGCGGGCGCGTCGTGCCGCGCGCGCAGGAGTGCCCGGTGCAGGCCGAGCCGGGTGGGCCGCGCGTCGATCAGGCCGAGGTGTTCGCCGGCTGCCGTACCGGCCAGGGCGAGGCTGGCGGTACTCGCTGTGCCGACCTCACCCGACGGCTCGGGATCAAGCACCGCGACCACCACGGCCGGGTGCTCCGCGAGCCTCGACATTTGCTTTCGCAACACTCCGGAGCCGTCCGGGACCGTGACCAGGTGGGCGGCGCCGAGAGCGAGGGCGTGTCGGTACACGTCGGGCTCGTCCCCATCCTCGGGATCGGCAAGCAGCATCACCGCGTCACGGGCAGCGAGTTCGTGCGGGCGGGCGCGCAGGATCGGCGCGGCCTGCGCGTCGATCAGCACCAACGCGGCACGATTCCACTCCTCTCCAGTGAGCTGGTTCGGCGCGCGTGCCACCAGACGCACCCCTCGTGCGTACTGCTCGATCTCGCGGCACATCGTGGTCAGATCGGTGATCAGGAGAACGAAGCAGGACATGCAGTGTCCCTCCAATGAGGACAGTGGGTATGGTCAACAGCGGTCTAGCTGGGGCGGTGGCTCCGGGCATGGAGGGAGTCACGACCGGGGCCACCGCCGTAGGCTCAGGACTTCGGCTGGCGGACGGGCATCAACAGGTGCCGGTATGCATGTCCGCCGGCTCCAGTGAGCAGCACCGGATGCGTCGGGGTGGCGAGCTGGAACAGCACGGTGTCCCCGTCGAGCACGGTGAGCGCGTCGCGCAGGTACGGCGCGGAGAACAGCACGCGCATCGGTTCGCCGGCGCCGCCGACCACGGCCGGGTGGGCGGGTGCGGTCACCGCGTCGGCGTGCTCGCCGAGCACGGGCGCGATCGACACCGTGCCGGCGGGATCGACGGTCAGCGCCACCTGCGCCGCCGTCCGGTGCCCGTGCTTGTCCCTGCTGGTGTGCTTCTTGGCCTCCAGCGCGGCAGCAGCGCGTGCCGTCGCCTGCGTGAGCGCGTCGCGGTCAGCGCGCGCGGTGGCGGTCACCTCGGGGAACAGCCGCTCATAGGCGGGGAACTGCGCCTCGACCGGGCGCGTGATCACGGTCAGGGCGCCACAGACCAGCGACACCCACTCGCCGGCGCCCCCGTCGTTCCCGATACCGACGCGCACGCGCTCAGCGGTCGCGTGTTTGAGCGCGGCGGACAGGACCGGCGTCGGGAAGAACACCGCGCGTTCGTCGGTCGTGGTGGTCGCGGCCAGCTCGGCGACGGCCAACCGGTAGCGGTCGGTCCCGGCGAGGGTGAGCGTGCCGGACGTGAGGTGCATCTGCACGCCCATAGCCATCGGCAGGGTGTCGTCGGTGCCCGTCGCGACCAGCACGCGCCGCGCGTCGGTGGTGAACCGCTCGCGGTCGACCTCGGCGACGGTGGGCGGGGTCGCCGGCAGCGTCGGGAAGTCCTCCGCCGCATAGGTGGTCACGGGCATGGTGTAGCCGCCCAGTTCGAGGACGGCCGTCCCGTCGTCGGTGGTGCGCACGGTGACCGGCGCGGCGTCGGCGTCGCGCTTGCGACGGCCCTTGACCAGCGCGCCGAGCAGCTTGGTCGCCTCGGTGTGATCGATCAGGACCCGGCCCGGGGTGGGCGCGGCAGCCGGCACACGCACGGTTGCCACGGTTTCCAGGTCGGTCGCGGTCAGGGTCAGGTCTCCGTCGCGCCCGTCCAACAGGACTCCGCCCAGCATCGGCAGAGCGGGCCGCCGCGCCAGTCCCACACCGACCGTGGTCAAGGCGTGCGCCAGCGTGGCGCGGTCGGTTCGGAACAGCACGGGCGCCCCGGACGGGGCGGCGGTCACGGTCGTGGTGTGGGTCGCGGTGGTCATCGCGCATGCCTCCCATAGAAAGGTGTTGCGAGGTAAGGAAGTCCGGAGGGGGCGCCCGGGTACGTCACGGGCGCCCCTGCTGGGTCAGCCGACCCAGTAGGTTCCGGTGTGGGCGGTGGTCAGCTCGGCGTGAGGCAGGGGCTCACCCGGGTACGGGGTGTGCATGATCAGCCGACCGCCGTTGTCGGGCGCGTCATCGGGAATGCGGCGCACGGTGATGGCGAACGCGCCGCGCGGGTCGCCGACCGACACTGTGACCGTGATCGAATCCTCGTCCGGGTCTGTGTGAATCGCGGCAGAGTTGGCCCAGGACAGCGGCACGCGCTGCGGGCGGTGCGGCCCCTCGTGGAACTCCGGCGCGGACTCCACGTCGTCAATGTCGGGGTCCTCGTACGGGTCGTAGGCGTCGCAGATGAGCGAGCCGGATTCGTCGGCGTAGCCGTCCGGTTCCTCGGACAGGGACTCGCCGCACGCCTGGCACCGCCATTCGGTGTCCTCGGCGTTCTCGAACCTGATCACCGAAGAGTCGTCGTCGTAGTCGGTAGAGATCATCTCGCCGTTGGCGGACAGCACGAACACAACGCACCTCGCAGAAAGGAAGATCAAAACGGAAGGGAAGGCGGGAGGTACGGCCAGCCGCCGCGCGCGGCACCAGCGGCGCGGCCGGCCGCACGGAGGTTCAGAATCGGCAGGCGAACCGCACAGCTTTGCTGCAGGTCGGGCACGCCACGTAAGCGCGGGACCGGTCGTCGAACGGCACACGGACCAGGTCAGGCACGCGATAGGTGGTCATGTCCGCGCCGTCCCACGCATGCAGGCGCACCGTGTCGTGGGTTTCCCAGCGATGCCCGTTCACGCATTCACCCGTTGCGTCGGAGTAGTCGGCCCACTCCTCCAGCGCGTCCACAGTGGAGCGATAGACGGTCGGGGCGACGTACAAGCCGAGGCGATCGCTCACCGTGATCATCAAATCGCCGTATCCGGCCGAGGACAGCACCACGAACCCGAGATCATCGATCAGGTGATCGGAGAAGTTGACCAGGTTGTGATGCCACAGGCCCCCGTCGCCGTGCAGACCGGCCGGAGGCTCACCCGTGCGATCGGTGATCCACTTCGCGATCACGTCATCGTGCGGCCACTCGTGGCCGTTCGCGTCCATCCACTCGCGCAAGCCGTCGGTCAGATCATCCGCGTACTCGCCGCGATCGTTGATCCATTCCTGCGTGTCCACGGTCAGATACCCGTCACCGTGCGACCACGCTTCAACAGACACACTGGTCATGAGAATTCCTCTCACTGATTTCGGCTGCGGGTATAGCGGGGTGCGAATCCCTACCCGCAATATTTCTTTCTTCTCGGAACTTCCTGGGTTCTCTTCCCTGTGTTCCGATGGCTCTAGCCTAACGCCGGCGCCGCACGCGACACAACATCGCATCATAGTTTTTCTGGCGGTTTTCTTTGACGTTCCGAGTCGCTTTGCGCGAGCCTGGCCAGCACTGATATGCGTGAATCGAGTGGACGTCGCGAGCGCTGAACTGATGCCGTTCGAGACTCTTCTTGCCACGAATTCGGAAGGTCCTTTGGAAAGTAAGAATAGGTCGAAAAATGCAGTTTAGAGAAACTGCACCACCCTACGCGCGCGTCCACCGCCCCAGTCCACTCCGGTTGCCAGCCCCTTCCCTCTCAGTCGTCAACCGGTTCCCGTGGGGTACCGAGGCTTGGTGCACTCAGGAAGGGCCAGCGACGCGCTGACCTGCGACAACGCACCGCTGGCGGGCTTCCTGCTTAATAGGAAGATGAGCAGGCAGATGAGTGGGAAGATGAGCAGGCAGATGAGCAGGGCGATCACGTGGGGTCACACTGCGTAGATCAACTGCTGCTCTGATCGGGTGGAGTTGACCACTCAATAGGTCCGGATAGCGCGCTTGAGCGGCGTACCTGCCTGCATCGGAGTGACCATGGACGGTCCGGGGGTGCTACCGACGCCGACCGCGTGGGTGAGCAGACAAGGGAGTCGCCCTCGCCTCACGAGGGTACCGAGGAGCATACGGGGAAAGGAAGCCGGGCATGGGGATTAGCGCCGACGAGGTGCTGAACTGGTTCGATGCCGTGAATTGGCAGCAGGGGGAATGGGTTCCGGAGATTGTCGTTGTGCTCTGGGACGGCCAAAAGCGCTTCCTGGATCTGTTGAAGGAAATTCAGGATAGTAGCATCCAGCACCGGTGGTCAAACAAAACGAAACCGCTCACCCGGCAGAGCTTGTCGCGGACGCTGACCCGTATGGAGCGGGAGGAGCTGGTACTACGACACGAGGACAACTCCTCGGTGCCGCGTGCGGTCTGGTATGAGGTGTCGCCGGTTCTCCGCGAGTAACCGGATGACGTCGGGGTCGGGTTCTGCTTGCTCGGCTGCGGTGAGGGTGATCGCGCGGTGGCCGAGCTGGCGCAGGCCCTTCGCCAAGGCCGCAGTAGCGCGTTCCATACCGGCTGGGGCGTCGGGTGTGTAGGAGGCGAGCAGGAACGCCACGGTCAGCGGAGGCTGTTCGGGTGCTTCAGTCACGCATGATCACCTGCTTCGGGGAGGGGAGCGGCGTGGTCGGGTGACCTGCGGGAACGTTCTCCCAGGGGAAGACAACCCAGTCGCCGACGTCCCAGCAGTAGAGGTCAGGGGGCATGGGCGCGCCGCGGTTGCGGCACAACGCGCAGGTGAGGAAATGGGCGTCGGGCTCGGCCCAGGGCCGGATCGCATCGAGGACCGCGGTGAAGGTGGCGCCGGTTCCGCAGATGTCATCGACCACCAGCACAGTTCCCGTGAGCTGGGTGGGCGCGCTGGGCTGCCAGGAGCTGAGGTCACAGGTCACGGCGCCGGTCGCCGGGCTGTACGGCGCGTCAGTAGCGTTGTGGCTGGCCTGGATGCTGTGAGCTGGCAACCCCAGTAGCCCGGCGATGTGCTGGGCCGGAGTGGACCCACCGTGCGCGATCCCGATGACGGCGCCGATCTCGTCCAGATGTGTGCTGGACGTGAGCTGGCGAGCTGCGGCAGCCAGCAGACCGCACGCCTGCAGCATCGGGGAGCTGTGCAGTTGCCACAGGCGGTGATGCTCGAAGACGCGGTCTGGCACGGACGAGGCGATGCTGATGCTCATGCGGAACCATCCCTGCCGGTCAGTGCTAGGTCGGAGGGGCTGTTCAAGGTATGCAGGGTGGTGATGCCGTCGGCGGTAGAGTCGTTGCGCCACACGCGCCCGTCGGCTCGAATGACCGTGAAACCTCCTGCGTCGTCGCGAGTGCGCAGTCGGACGGTGACGGCCTCGGGGACGTCGAGGTCGGCGACGGTGGTGTGGGCTTGCTCGTCGGTGAGTTGTTCGGCTCCGGCCAGCGCAGCACCCTCGCCGATCGGGAGCATCTGCAGGAAGGTCACGCTGTCGACACCGAGCTGTGCAGCGACGTCGACCATGCGCTGCGCGTTGCCGCGGGTGGAGTCCATCAGGACGGTTTGCAGTTGCGTGGGGATAGCGTGGGCGACGGCGGCTCGGACGCCAGCCACGGCTCGGCGGAAACTCCCTGGCCCGCGCCAGCGGTCATGGGATTCGGCGTCGGGACCGTCGAGGCTGACCCGCACGGCGTCGACCTGTTCGGCCAGTGCTTCGGCACGCCGCTGCAGATGCCAGCCGTTGGTGGTCACGCTGACCACGCATCCGGCGCTGGTGAGCGTGGCCATGAGGTCGCCGAGATCGCGCAGCAGCAAGGGCTCGCCTCCGGAGAGGTCCACGGCCAGAACACCGGACTCACCAAGCAGGGCGGCGATCCGCTGACGTTCCTTTCGGGCGAGTTCGGGCACCGCCTTGTCGTCCAGACAATGAGGGCAGGCGAGGTTGCAGCGCACCAGTGGGGACCAGCAGACACTGACCGGAACCTCGCGGTCCAGCTCGCCGGGGTGGATGGTGGGCCAGCTAGCCACCGAACTGCTGGGTAAGCGGGCTCGCCCGAGGGCGATCAAGTCCTCGGTGCGATGCGTCAGCCCGCTCAGGGGGTCATGGACGAAGCGGGTGTTATCACACGCACCGGTGGCAAAGACGCGGTTTGTGGTGGTGGTCGCGCTGGAATGAAAGGTTGTCATCGCAAGACCTCGCAGGAGTGCAACAGGGAGTTCATCGCGGTAGTGAGCGCAGCGCGCCGCCCGGAACGGGCGGGTTCGCTGAGCAGGGCTCGGTAGCGCGCCAGGGTGGCTGGCCAGGTGCTGAGCTTGCGCTGCCATTGCTGGGCTGCGTCGGGCGGATCGAGATGAAGTCCGACTGCTTGGCGCAGTGGAATAACCAGGAGCCCAGCGGCGATAAGGCAGGCGCCGAGATAGGTGTCCTCCATACCCCAGCCGATGCGCCCGAACTCGGCGTCGAATCCACCGACGTCGAGGACTACGGCGCGGGGCACGGCGAGCAGTGCGGTGACGACCATGCGCGGCAAGTCCCAGTCGTAGTACATCCGCCCGTGCCCCAGATCGCGAAAGTCGCGGGTGTGCTCCAGTGGCCGGCCAACGACGGGTTCTCGCAGGGTGATGCCGCTGTAGAGCAAGGGAGTATTCACTGGTGGTCGCCAGGTGACGCGATGGTCGGCGGTCAGTTCGGGGCCGTTGTCGGGCCAGGAAGTGTCCGGCGGCAGGTTGTGCCGGAATCCGGTGAGCACGGCGTGGTCGGTGGCCCGCGCCGCCAGGTCCGCCACGGTTGAGGGCGGCAGGAGCATGTCGGCGTCGGCGTAGAGCACGGTCTCGCCTTGCGCGATGTAGGTGCCGAGGTTGCGCGCGGTGGCCGCGCCACAGCGTGTGCGAAGCCGCAGTCCTGCTGTGACGGCCGGATGCGTAGCGATGATCTCCGCGGTGGCATCGGTCGAGGCGTCGTCGATGACGATCACCTCGAAGCCGCGCCCGTACGCCTGCGCCCGCAGCGCGTCGAGCACCTTCGGCAGGCAGTAAGCGACGTTGTGTGCGGGAAGAACCACCGACAGGCGCCGACCGCCGACCCAGCCGGCGGGAACCGGCTGGTGCCATGCGACTCCAGCGCTTCGCTCGAACTCCAGGGTGTAGGTCGTGTGGTCGTTTTCGCGCAGTGCCAAGGTGCCCGTGAGCGACGTAGTCATGTCCACCCCCAGGTGTCGAGGACCGTTGCGGCGCGCTGCCAATCCCGTGGGGCAGCGATCCAATACAGGCGGATCGAGTCGAGGCGCTGCACCACCGGCTCCAGGGCGAGTAGGTACAGGGGCTCGACGACTGCCAATACGTGCGTCACGGCAGCCAACTCACCGTCGAGATGCGGAGCTACGCGCTGGCGCAAGACATCGGCGTCGGCGACATCGGTCAGGCGGCGGTCGTAGGGCATGATCGGTGAGTCCGCGTGGAGCAAGCCGTAGAGCGCCGAGACGATCCGAATCCGCTGGCGCAACTGAACGTTGTCTCCCAGCCGATCCCGAAGTCCGGGTATGCACCCGCCCTCGTAGAGATCCAAGGCCGGGATCGGTGCCGGGGCCGGCTTCTTCCGACGAGAGCAGCCAGCGACGATCAAGCCGTGCTCGGCGGAAACAGGTGGAGTCATGGCTCACGCACCACCCTGAACCCGATGCCGGGAGAATGGAGTTCGGCAGGTGCCGAGTTGAGAAACGTGCATCGGGCGTACAAGGGCGGCGAGGCATAGGAGCCGCCGCGGATCACGAAGCTATCGCCCATGGTGGAGCTGGCGGTCCACTCCCAGACATTCCCTGCCACGTCGAGCATCCCGTCCGGCGTGGCACCGTCCGGGTGGGCCGTCACGTCAGTCCTGGCCTCATAGCCTGAGTCCCGGAGATTGGCCAATTCGGGACTCCAGTGCGCGTTTCCCCATGGCCACACCCGTCGTTCGGGTCCAGACGCCATCCATTCCCACTCCACCGAGCGGGGCAGCCTTCCCCCGAACTGGCAAGCAATGCGGTCAGCCGTGGGCTGATCAACATTGGTGGCCGGATGGTGCTCACGTGGGTCGTAGCCCAGCTGTGCTTGGGTGATCGGCGTGCGTGTCCACAGCAGTGTGGGCACCGTGATGGGACGAGCTTGATCCCCGAACATGCAGGTGCCGCCCGGGACCTCGATCCAATCGACGCTCATTGCGCTATCCATCGATCAGGAAGAGGTCTTCGGCATTGGTCTTGCGTCGTACACGGCTCTTGGCCGCGTTCGGTTCCAGGCGCACAGCGGCCATGGCGTCGCTGATGCACCAGAACGCTTCCTCGGCGTCCGCTGTCGTCTCGGTGAAAGCGCAGTAGTTGTCGGCGAACCGCACGACACGAGCACCTGACAGCAACCTGTCTACTTGCGACAGACGAAGGTTGATCAGGAGTGGTGCGAGTCCTGACCCCGGCACCACGGGACTGGGCAATCCTGCGAGCAGGGTGCGGAGCAGACGGAGGAATGTTCCGTCATGGACATACTCGGCGAACCAGTCCACCGCTTCGTCGACACCGACGCCCTCGGAGACCCTGGCGGCGTCGACATCGGCGACGCATCGGTATCCGGCGGACAAGTGGCCATCCGCGTGGCGAAGCGCGGTGTTGCGGTTCCGCCGGGGTCGGTAGCCGGAGGCCCAGTCGGTGAACGCTCGTGCCTCCAGGATCGGCTCCACCGCATTCCGCACCGCTCGGTGCACGAGACGATCCACCACGGTGGGGATCGCGGTCGGCATAGACTTCCCGGTATAGGTGGGAATCGTCAGCTGGCGAAGCGGGCCGGGGCGCCACGTGCTGGCAGCGAGCTGTGCGGCGAGATTCGGAAGCACTACTCCGGCATGCTGGCGTAGATCCGCCCAGGTCATCCGATCAGCTCCAGGGCTGGAAGACCGCCGCCCGCATTGGCGTAGCGCTCGGCGGAGATGCTTCTCGTGCAGCAACGGCATCAACGAGTGCGACTGTGGAATGGCAGACTTTCCCGCTGGTGCTGCGGGCTCCACATGCGCTAGAGTCGACATTGCCTGAGTGGCAGGAACGATCCCAGCACCCCGCAAGAAGGACGCGCACCCCAGCACACGCGCGTCGGGACGGGAAAGACGGCCCCACTCAGGTTTTCCTGTGCCGTTCGGCTGGGTATCGGCCGTCATCACGTGCGCTCCACGGCGTAGGTCGTCGGGTCGGTCACGCCTGCGTCATGGAACGCTTCTCGGCGCTCCGTGCACGTGCCGCACGTGCCGCAGTGCCGCGCATCGCCGCGGTAGCAGGACCACGTCTGCTCGAACGGAACGCCAAGAGCGGCGCCCAGCCGCACGATGTCGGTCTTGGAGCTGGCCAGAAATGGCACCACCAGCTGGAAGTCGCTGGGGAGAAATCCTTCGTTCGCCACGTGCGCCGTCTGGGCGAAGCTCGTCGTAAACCTCTCCCGGCAGTCCGGGTAGATCGGGTGGTCGCCGGCGTGAGCACCGAATGCGACTGCGTCGGCCTGCGTGACGACCGCCAGAGCCACCGCGATGTCGAGCATGATGGCGTTGCGGTTGGGAACCACGGTGGCCCGCATCGTCTCGTCGGTGTAGTGGCCGTCCGGAACCCCTACGCCGGAGTCGGTCAACGCCGATCCGTGGAGCACGCGCCCCAACGCGGAAAGGTCGACCACCTCATGCGGCATCGCCAGGGCCGACGCAGTTGCCGCCGCGTAGCGCAGTTCGACTCGATGGCGCTGGCCGTAGTCGAAGGACAGCAGGGTCAGCTGAGTTCCGCGGGCGTGGAGCCAGTAGGCAAGCACGGTCGAGTCAAGGCCGCCGGAAGCGATCACGACCGCATGGCGAGGATGACGGTGAATGCCGGGCTTGCCCGGAGCAGTCACCGTCTCGATGTGGTGTGAGTGCGAGGAAGCAGTGTCAATTCTGGTGCTCATTCTCCGGATTCCTTGGTCGTTGGTACGCGGTGGAGGTGAAGGTCGGGGTGCGCTTCACCTCCACCGCGGCCTGTGTGCGCTGCGGCTGCGAAGCCGAGGCAGCGGCGGTTCGGGAGAGCTATGAGGTGAAGCGACCTCGCCGGGTGCGCGTTGCCGCTTCGGACGGTGCGACGGCTGACCGGAGCGCTCGACGCAGACGCTCAACATCGAGCGGTTGCACGGAAATGGGGCCGTGCGGGGGGAATTCGATCCGCACATCCCCGCTCGGCAGCTCGCGGACTGCGATGCAAGCGCGTCGTCCACGCTCATCCCGATATGGGACGCGGTCACGCACATCTGCGTTCTCGCGACGCAAGAGCGAGCGACAGCGGGTCGCCAACGATCGTCTCATCAGCACCGGCTCCTCCCGCTCGCGCTATTCGCGGAGGGCGGCGATATGGCGCCGGTCGGACGATGCGAGATGGCTCGCGGTGCGAGCCGCCGGTTTACGCAACGGGATCGTGGTGCGCTTTCGCCCACGAATCGCTGAGGGAGCGTCACGATGTCTCCTCGTAAGCAGCGAGCCCCTTATTCACAGGTCAGAGCACCGCGTGATCACCGGGCGGTCGTTATCCGCTTCGGTGGGGCGCTCACCTGGAAGTCAACAGGCGGGGTGCACGATGAACCAGAGCAGAATTGCTGCACCGATGCTGCACAGTTGATGCACGCAACATCGTGACCTGCAAAGATGCTGTCGAGATCAGAGAGATTCGGTCGACTGCGAGGGGTGAAGACATGCCAGGTAAGCGCGATCGGCTCGCGCGCCAACGCCATGCCATGGGCATGACCCAGGAACAGCTCGCCGTCCAGCTCGGTGTCGAACGCTCGACGGTATATCGGTGGGAGTCCGGGGAAGTCGCACCGAGGCCGAACATGCAGCCCAAGCTGGCACGCGCGCTCAGCGTGACCCCGGCGGAGTTGACAAACCTCCTCGTGATCGACTCCGACCCCAGCGGCGCGCCAGCGACAACGCGGGGCCGTCTGGCCCTGACGTCAGTAACAAGCGGAAATCCCCGCTTTCGGCAGCCGTTGACCGAGGCGACGGTTCCCAGGCGCGCCCACGACTATCAGGGCCGTATCGACATCGGAGGAAGCCCGCGTGACTTCTTGGCCGGCACCGTCGTCGAGACCCCGTTACCTTCGCGGCTCGGTTGGACCGAGGTGGAGCACGTCCGCGCGACCACTCGTGCCGTGGCGATGTCGGAAAACCTGTTCGGCGGTGGACTCTCGTGCGAGGCGGCGGCAGCGCAACTGCGCTGGGCCGGACAGCTGCTGGAGGTTCAGGCCCCCAACGAAGTGCACCGCTGCGTCGCTGAAGCAGTCGGCAACCTCGCCAGCGTCGTTGCCTTTTCCGCGTTCGACATCGCCAACTACGCCGCTGCCGACCGGTGCTTCGAGTTCGCGCTCTGGTGTGCCGACTATGCCGGCTCGTGGGCGCTGCGGGCGAACACGCTGGCGGAGATGGCACGCAAGGCCGCCTACCTGGGCGATCTCGACGACGCCTTGGAGCTGATCGAGTTCGCCCAGGTCCGTTCCGATCGGATCACCGCGACGGCTCGGGCAATGCTGACCACGATCCGAGCCCGGCTGCTGGCACTGACTGGCCGGTACGTCGAAGCCCAAGCGGACGTCGACCGCGCGGACGCCCACTTCGCCGACCATGAGCCCGAAGCGGACCCGCCGTGGCTGTGCTACTACGACGCTGCCGAGCACCAAGGAAGCACCGGGAAGGCGTTGATCCCCCTCGCACAGGCCCGCAGCAACCCTGAGCTGGCGGCCGGTCGGCTGGACGCAGCGATCCGTCTGCAAGCGGCCGAGTATCCCCGCTCACGGACGTTCTCCCGGGTCCGGCTGGCCTCATTGATGATGGCGACTGGGTACCCGCGGGAAGCCGTGCCGATTGGCCGCCAGGCCGTGATCGACACCGCCACACTACGGTCGAAACGGCTGATGACCGAACTCCACGGCCTTGCCCGGACTGCCACCCCTCACGTGCAGCTCGGCGACGTCGCCGAGCTGCGGCACGACATCGCCACTTTGGGGCGGGCAGCGACCTGACACCATCAGCAGTGTGACGGCACCTCTGGAGACGGCAGACGACGTACTCGCCACCGCGGCCCAATTGGCGGGTGTTGATGCCACGAACGCGGCGATGATCCGCGATGGCTCCAACGTGATGTACCGGCTGCCCGACGGCATCGTTGCCAGGATTGGGCCTGAGCACACCCACAACAACGCCATGCGGCAGGTCGAGGTCGCTCGCTGGCTTAGCGGCGCCGGCCTGGCTGTCGTCAGGGCGCTCGACGACGTCCCTCAGCCGACCATGGTGGGTACGCGCCCGGTGACCTGGTGGGAACAGCTACCGGAGCATCGCCCGGCCACGACGGAAGAACTCGGCGCGGTCCTGCGCTCGTTGCACGCTCTTAGCCCTCCAACCCACCCGGAGCTGCCTCATTTCGACCCCTTCGCCGGCCTGGACGAGCGCATTGCCGCAGCTCGGTACGTGCCCGAGGATGATCGAAACTGGCTGGCCCGACGCGTCGAGCATCTGCGGGAACAGCTGGACAACCTGCGGCTCGACCAAGCTCCCGGCGTCGTTCACGGCGATGCCTGGCAAGGCAATGTCGCGGTTCCCGAGACCGGCGCCCCGGTCTTGCTGGACCTCGAACACGTTTCCCGTGGTCACCCTGACTGGGACCTGATCCCCGTCGCGGTGGACTATGCCGACTTCGCCCGCCTGACCAGCAGCGACTACCACGACTTCGTCGCCGCTTATGGCGGCCACGATGTCACGACCACCAGCGCCTTCCGCGACCTCGCCGACATCCAAGAGCTACGCTGGGTGGTCTTCGTCCTCGGCAAGGCCGCCAGCAGCTCCCGCGCGGCCAACGAAACCCGCCACCGCATCGCATGTCTCCGGGGCGAGATCCCCCGGCCATGGACGTGGACCGCGTTCTGAGTACTGCGTTGCCGTGTCGCCAGACCGATTCTTGACCTGCGAAAACTAGGTCGGGATCATGGAACTAAACTTGGTCGATTGGGGGGCGCGTGTATGGCTGGCAAGCGGGTGCGCCTTGCACAACGACGCCGTGCGATGGGGATGACCCAAGAGCAGCTTGCTGCGGCAGTAGGCATGGGCACCGATCGATCGAACGTTTATCGGTGGGAATCGGGAGAGATCACCCCGCCTCCGCACAAGCAGCCCCGGCTCGCCCGCGTGCTCGGTGTCTCACCGACCGAACTGATCGATCTCCTCGCGCCAGCAGTTGGCCGGCATGAGCCGAGGACCAATGACGAACGGCTCGGGTACGTCCTTCAGCGCCCAACCAGCACGGACCCGGCAACCGTGGAGAGCTTGTGGCGGGAAGTCCAGGGCCTGGACGAGCGATACGACCGGCTGCCCTCCACCTCCCTGTTGGCCGATACGGGCCAAGCCGTCGGTCAGATCGGCTTCCTAGCCCGCCACGGCGGGGACGGTGCCCTGCAGCGGGACCTCCTCGCGCTCGAAGCCACCGCGGCAACGCTGATGGGGCAGCTGGTGTGGGACGCCTCCCAGCGGCGCGACCACCGCACCGCGCGGCAGTACTTCACCCAAGCCACCAACGCCGCCCGCGAGATCGACAGCCCGGTCGCCGAGGGGCACGCGCTGCTGCGCACGAGCTACCTCGCCCTCTACGGCGAGCGCGATCCCGTTGCTGGACTGCGCTTGACGGAGCGCACAGCCGAGGTCACGCGCTCGGCCAGCAACGTCCTGACTGGGCTGGCGCAACTGCACTCGGCCGAGGCCCACGCCATGGTCGGCGACGCGCGGCAGTGCGAGTCAGCCCTGGCTGCCGCCGAATGCAGCTTCAACAACGTCCGGGCCACCGACAACGCCGCCCATCTGTTCTCGGAAACCCAGTTCGACCGGCTGGCCGGCTCCTGCTACCTGTTTCTCGGCGACCACCGTCGCGCCCAGCGCATCCTCGACACAGCGGCCCACGCCATGGTCGCACAGAGTAAGTCGCGCGCGATTGTGCTCGGCAACCTCAGCCTCGCCCACCTGCATCAGCATGATCTCGACGTGGCTGCGGCGCGCCTGCACGACGCCATCGATGTCCTGGAGGCCACCCGCGGCGGCGGTGGGTTGAACATCGTCTCCAACGCCGTGCGCAAGCTCCGCCGTTGGCGTGGCGAACCTGTCGTCCACGACATCTACGATCGGATGCTCTCCCTGATGACCACGGCGTGACGAGGAGCCGCACACAGTGACCAGGACTGAGGTGGACGCGCGCAAGGACTCCATCCGTCGGCAGGTGTGGAACCTGCTGGACCAGCGGGGTGCCGTGGGGGGCGAAGCCAGTGCGCGTGGGCGCATCCCGAACTTCATCGGCGCTGAGGCCGCGGCCGATCAACTTGCCGCGCTGTCGGCCTGGAAGGGCGCTAGCGTCGTCAAGGCCGTGCCGGACAAAGCCCAGCTCCCAGCCCGTGCCCGCGCCTTGCGCGAGGGCAAGGTGGTCTACATGGCCGCGCCCAAGCTCGCGCCACCGCAGCCGTTCTACCTGCTCGACCCCGCTGAACTGACCGTTCCCGCCGAGGACGCCGCCTCCAGCCGCACCGCGCCATCGGTCGCACGCAACGTCGGCCTGGATGAGCTGCGACCGGTCGACCTGATCGTATGCGGCAGTGTCGCCGTGAACCGCAATGGCGTGCGCATCGGCAAGGGCGCCGGCTACTCAGACATCGAAGTCGCTCTTCTCGCGCAGGCCGGCCTGATCGGTCCCACGACCACGATCGTCACCACCGTGCATCCGCTCCAGGTGATCGAGGACGACATCCCCGAGACAAACCACGACTTCAGCGTCGACGTAATCGTAACGACCGACGAGGTCATTGCCTGCGCGCCACCGCGCCGCCCCAGCGGACTCCACTGGGAAGATTTGAGCGCAGACCAGATCGCGGCAATGCCTGTCCTGCAGTCATTGCAGAACCACCGCTGAAGGAAACCATGATCGACGGTCACGGATCGGCGTCGTCGGCAACGAGCCCAACCGGAACCGAGAACTCACGGCTCGTTGTGCTCCGCGGTCCCTCCGGCTCGGGAAAGTCATCGACCGCACACCGGTTGCGTGCGCATCTTGGTCGCAATGTCGCGCTGATCGAACAGGACTACTTTCGCCGGATCGTGCTCAAGGAACGCGATGTTCCCGGCGGGGCGAACATCGAGCTGATCTCCACGGCTGTGCGATTCGCACTCGACCGCGGGTGGCACGTGGTCTGCGAGGGCATCATGCACGCGACACGGTACCGGGACATGCTGGACCAGCTACGCCGTGACCATGTCGGAAGCACGATGTTCTATTACTTCGATGTCTCCTGGGATGAGACCTTACGACGCCACGAAACACGGCCGCAGGTCGCCGAGTTTGGCTATGACGAGATGCGGAGATGGTATCGAGCAGCGGATCAGCTTGGGTTCGTCGAAGAGCGCGTCATTCCTCAAGAATCCACGCTGGACGGCACCGTGCGCCGTGTCCTGCGCGAGGCGTTTAGCGAGAGTTGCACGCCGTGGACGAAACGCAATGGTGCGTCCGGAGCGCAGTAGCTACCTGACGCGGGTCTTTTGGGATGTCGCACGCAGACCTCCTTACAAATTCCACTTCTTGCGCATTAGTTCGAGAACATGCGCTAGCTCGTCCCCCGTCATAGGTGGTTGCCACTGACCCGGTCCTTGCTGTGGCGCTCGTCCCGATTGTGGTCGCTGGATTGCGACGTCGGCAGCGCGCTGTCTTTCGGCCTTGACGTTGGGGTCGTCCATGTCGACTGTCGGCCACTCCGGGCAGGCGTCGAGAACTGTCGGAAGTTCTTCGGTCGGAGTGACCAAGAGTGCTCGCTCGAAGGCAAAGAACGACACGGTTGTTGCCTCCATCGTTTCCGCGCTATGACGTCCACTGTGGTCAGAGGTAGATGTGCGCGTGACTGGGTTTCCCGTGCTGTCGCGGAGTTCGTGACGTCCCACAGCAGTCCGGCATCCATCGGAGCGTGACGTCGATCAGGCCAGTGTGCTTACACGCCGCCGAAGCGAAGTGCGGTCTTCGTGCAGGGCCGCAAGCCGACCCCGGCATTCCGCAACACCGGCTCGGCTGGCTCGATCTCGTCGGAGCGCGGCGGGAGCAGGTACTCACTGGCACACAGCGACGGCATGACGGTCTGATGCCGACCGAGCGGCCCGGTAATGAGGTAGGGCATCGTGACGGGCTTGCCGGACGCCATCCGTGGGAAGTGCCTCGTCCGCGCGCGAAGCACGCCGGGGCAGGGCGTTGCAGCGGTGACTTCGTCCTGGGGTATACGCACAACGGACCTTTTCGGCGACGATGGCCGGGCACGTGGTGCTACTGCCGTGTTCGGTAGGCAGGGCGATTCCGCACCCGGAAATGGGTGTACAGCTGGTCAATGCCGCGCCTGGAGAACCTTGCGGGCGATCGCCACGACCGCATTCCAGGGCGGCAGCGTCCGGTCCTGCTGCGGGCGCTGCCGCCAGCGCTCGGCATCTGCTGGGTGCGGCACGACAACATGACCGCCGCGCGGGACGGCACGCACCTTGGCCGTTCGCAGCTCGGCGGGCAGCTCCAGATTGGCCCGCTGGCACGGCGCCGTCAGGAAAGTCCACCACCGGTGGTCGCTGTCGGTGCTAACGGGGCCGTTCATCAGGCTCGTGCTCACCTCGGTGGCGACCGGGCTGGCCAAGTGTGCGGGAAGGATCAACGCGTCGAGCGCATCGCCGGTATGCAGCACGAGCCGACGCCGACGGGCGTCGAGGCTGCTTGGCCAACCCAAGCGGCGGTAGAACTCCACGCCAGCGGCGAGGTCAAGTTCGGCGGCCGGTGCGGTCGGGGTCGATGTCGGGCCATCGCGGTACATCGTGCTTGCCATGGCGATACTCCGATTCTTCGTCTGGGGCGGGAAGAGACGGGCGAGGGGAACTCCACGCGCGCTGTGGGTGTGCGACGTTGTCCGACGCGGATAACGCTGCGGCGCGAGGCGTGCCGGCGCGGCGGGGCGCGGACGGCTCCAAGACACGAGCGGCGCACGGGTAAGCAGTGCGTCACGCAGGGCTGCTCGGAGTTGCGCCGCTTCGGGAGCGGTGAGCGTGAGCCGCCTCGACGAGGACGTGGCGATCGTGGCCCCGTCCGTGGACACCCCAACCCGCAGCTGTGCCCTGCGGCCTCCGTCGTCGCGACAGCGCACGATCCGGTCGGCCGATGCCATCCACCTGGCGTGCTCCAGCAGCGCGAGCACAGTGTTCGCGATCCTTCGCCGCCTCATGAGCCCCCTGCCACTGTCGAACCCGGTGGGCAGGTGGAGGTCGGGGTCAACGCCCGCCCACCGGGAGTTATGACCACGGCGGCCCCGTCGGAGTTCGGGGCCTCGGCGAAGCCACCGTGGTCGAGCCCTGACCGATCCGTTCGGGGGACCGCCGCGCAGGCAGCGGATCGGGCAGGACGATCGGGGCGCGGTAGCCGCGCCATCGGGAGAAGGCGGCGGGCAGCGCACGGAGTCGTCGCGTGCAGGAAGGCGACTCGACGCAGCGCCACCCGCCGCCGGCGGCTCGGCCCGTCAGCACGATGGGGCGACACGGCCGAGCGTGTTTGGACCAGCGGACCGTCAAGTTCGGCGGCACCGGCGCGGCGTGCTCGGGTCATCCGGCGCTGCTCGCTGCCCCGGCTCGTCCGCGGCAGGCCAATGGGCGGTGCCTTCTCAGGCACCAGCGGGAACGAGCCCATTGAGATCACCTCTACCGCACGTCAGCTACTCAGTCCGTTACTCGGCTTGGTCAACACAAGCTCATGAGTACTATCACGCTAAAATGAGAGTACTCATGACGGTATGCTCCAATCGTGTGTACTTGCTGGTTCCAGGCTGTGATACTGAGACCAGGGCACTGCGTACTCAGGACAGGTGGGGAGCGCCGCTGATGGGAAACGCGCCGGTATCGAGCACGGTGCAAGCACTCGAACTGGGCCTACGGCTACGCGAGCGCCGCGAACAGCTGGGCTTGACGCTGAACGCGGTGGGCAAGCAGACCGGTATCGGCGGCAACAATCTGTCGTCGATCGAGATCGCCAAGCGCAAGCTCACCGCGACCAAGCTGGAAGAGCTGGCCCGGGTCTACGAACTGTCCGACGACCAGCTCAGCGAGTTGGCGACCCTACGCAGCCAGACTGAGCAACGGGAGTGGTGGGACGACTACGCCCGGCTTTACTCCGAGGAATTCCTGCGGTTCATCGGATTGGAGGCTGGCGCCCGCGCCTTCCGTCAGTACGCGGCCGAGACCATCCCGGGCCTGCTACAGACCGCCGACTACGCGCGAGCGATGATCCGTGGCGGCTCGCCCTACATCAAACCTGTCGATGTCGGCCCGCGGATCGAGTCCCGACTCGCCCGGCAGACGCGGCTCGACGAGCCCGACCCGATCGACCTCACCGTGGCCATCGGGCAGACGGCCCTCCGGCAGGAAGTCGGCAGCCGCGAGACCATGATTCACCAGCTCGCCCGCCTGGCAAAGCTCAGCGAGGAGCGCCGCGAGCACATCAAGATCCACGTGATGCCCTACAGCGCCGGCGCCCACCCGGTCATCGGTGGCGGCTTGACCATCCTGTCCTTCCACTCGCAGCTCCTGCCGGACATGGTCTGGCAGGAATCGGTCACCACTGGCTCGTTGATCGACAAGCCCCATGTCGTCCGCGAGTTGAGCGCCAGCCTCGATGAGGCCATCGACCGTGCGCTCGACCTCGACGCCTCGCTTGAGATCATTCACGAGGTCCGCAAAGAGATGGAGACGCAGACGTGAGCAACGCCCACGCCCACAGCCCGGCAACAGGCTGGTTCAAAAGCTCGTTCAGCAACCCGTCACAGGAATGCGTTGAGGTCAACTTCGACGGTGACTTCATCCACATCCGTGACACCAAGGACGACGGAGCCGGGCCAATGATCACGATCGGCGCTGAGGACTGGCCCGCTGTGCTCGCCGAAGCACTCGGGCACGCCGATACCGGCAGCAATCGTGTAATGCGGATCGAGGCCGGTGCCGACGGCGGCGTCCAGCTTCACGCCCTCGACAGCAGCGTCGCCCTCGCCTACACCAGGTCTGAGTGGGCAGCGTTTGTCGCTGGCGCCGCGGACGGCGAGTTCGACCGTCCGGGAACCGCGACATCGCTCGCACGCAGCAGCCAGGCCGCCTAGTAGAAGGGAAGCCTGCGATGAGCCGCACCGGCGCGCGCGCAGGCTCCGGTTTGTTCCTACGCCACGTTCGCTTGGAGACCGGCGCCGACACCGGGCGCTACCCGTTCACCCTCCCGGTGGTGACGTGGCTACGGGATTCCGGGGGGTTGGACTTGTCCGCGCCGGTGACGTTCCTGGTCGGCGAGAACGGCACCGGCAAGTCCACCCTGGTGGAGGCGACCGCGGTCGCGGCCGGGTTCAACCCCGAGGGTGGGTCTCAATCCTTCCGGTTCACCACTCGCGCGTCCGAGTCCAGCCTCGGCGAGCATCTGGTGCTGCGGTGGGGCCGCAAACCCCGCACCGGGTTCTTCCTGCGTGCGGAGTCCTACTACAACGTCGCCAGTGAGATCGAACGTCTCGACCAAGACCCCGGCTCGCCGCCGCTGCTGCCGGCCTATGGCGGTACCTCGCCGCACGAGCGTTCCCACGGGGAAAGTTTCCTCGACCTGGTCACCCATCGGTTCGGTCCCGGCGGGCTGTACCTGCTGGATGAGCCCGAAGCCGCGTTGTCAGTGCGCGGTTGCCTCGCCCTGTTGGCGCGCCTGTCCGAACTTGCCGCACTGGGCAGCCAGATCCTCGTGGCCACCCACTCGCCGATCCTGCTCGCGTTGCCCGGCGCGCGGATCGTCGAAATCGACGAGGACGGCACCGCCGAGACCGTCGACTACGACCAGGCTCTACCCGTGCGACTCACCCGCGACTTCCTCGCTGCTCCGGAGAAGTTCCTGCACCATCTGCTCGACGAGGACGGTGACGAACCGTGACGTTGGCGATGGAAGACTCCGATGAGGTCTTCACTGCCTGGCAACGGGCCAACCTTGCCAACGCCGCGCGTCGGTTCGGGGTGCTGCTGGCTGGTCCGGCGGTGTTCGGATGGCGGCTGCGATCCATCGGCGCCCCGGTCACCACGCCAGACGGGACGCAACGATGGCTGCGGGTGGTCTCCGAATACCCCGACTACGCCACCGGTGAAGGGTGGACCGGCAACGCCGACGCCAACACCTTCACAGCCCTTGCGAAACCGTACGTGCTGGACATCGACGAGTGGGACGACGACGGACGGCGGCAACGCGCCGAGCTGGCCACTCGGCTGCCGGGCACTCCGGTGTCTGGTTCCGAGGTCGTCCGTGATGACGTGGTTCTGTCTGAGGAATGGTGGGTCGAGCTGCGCCGCACCCTGCAGGCGCTGCGCACTGCACCGACAGAGCGGGTGCACCTCGACCAGGACCGCCTTACCAATCGCACGCAGGCCAGCCTCGGCGTCGAGCTGCCGGTGCGACGGTGGGAGACCGTGCACGGCGATGTGCACTGGGCCAACCTCCACGCTGGCCCCTTCGGGCTTCTCGACTGGGAGCTGTGGGGCCGCGGCCCGGCCGGGTTGGACGCGGCCAGCCTGTACTGCCACAGCCTGCTCGTCCCGGAGTTGGCCCGGCGGGTGTGGGAGGTCTTCGCCGACCTCCTGGGTAGCCCCGACGGGCGCACCGCCCAGCTTGCCGCTGGTGCACGGATGTTGCGGCGGATCACCATCAGCGGCGACTATCCGGACCTTGAGACCCCATTGCGGCGCCACCTCGCCGGGCTCACCGACGAGAATGCTCCGCGCTGACCGGGGCCACGGCGTGTTGGTAGTTCTGCCGGCACCCGCCGCGCGGACCACACGGATGGCGCGTGCCCTGCGGACTGCACGCCGGACCGCAGTTTGGCCCGCACTGGGGATCACACATCCTCGGCACGCACGGCATCTCAACTGGCTCGAAGTGCGCGGACAGCTGCCCACGCACCCGTGCTAACTCTGGGCCGGTGAGGATGTCGCCCAACGGGCCAGTACGCACATTGCCCACCGGCAGCCACCGCGCGAAGACGCAGGGCCACACCTCCCCGGTGGGTGTGATGGCCAGCACCCCGGACGCACAGTTGCCGCACAGCTGGTCCGTGCTCGCCTGCTCATCACGGAGGCCGCGGCCGACCTGCCGCAGCCGATCCGAGCCCACCTCGCTCACCCCGAGGGATTCCAGCTCGGCGACGGCCTGCTGGCTGCGCTGCTCGTCGGCGAGGTCGACCACGCCCACCCGCAGGGGGATCGCCCTGCGCACCGCCTCGGCGATGTTCGCCCTCGTGCGCTCCAGGCTGGGCCGCTTGGTGATCGCGGCGTGCTGGCCGGGGTCGTCGGAGTAGTACGAACACGCCAACCGCACCCCGGGCAGGGCGAAGACCTCCCAAAACCGTGGTGGCACATGCACCAGGTTGGAAAACACCTCCACCGCGAGGCCGCGGCTGCTCGCGTACTCGACCAGCTCGGAAAGATCCGGATGTAGTGTGGGCTCCCCGCCGATGAACTGCACCATCCCCACGTCCAACTCGGCGGCCTCGTCCAGCACCCGCAGCCAGTCCGCCCGCGTCATCACCCCGTGCGAGCCCGCCGGGCCGGACTCGGCGTAGCAGTGCACGCACTCAAGCTGGCATTTCCCCGTTATCTCCAGCCACAGAAACGATGTTCCCGACACACCAGCCTCCAGCTCGCCGAATACTCAACGACGGATAGTGTGACTGGGGACACCGACACGATCACTCAATCCAGAAGTTGGAGCGGGCAGCGGTGCCGGACCGCACGCGCACAACCAACTGTCCGAGGGGCCGGCACCCCATCGCGAGTCCGGCGCTCATTCCACCGCCGCCAGAACCGCTCCGGGTTGGCGTTGCTGGCGGCGGTGGTGGGTGAGGGCGCGGGCTCGTTTCGATCCGATGCTGAGCTTGCGGCGGAGGGTGTCGGCGGAGATCGGACGCTGGTACAGGTTCCGGTGTTCGGCGTCGAGCCGGTATGCCTTTGCGCGCAGCGGATCAGCATCCTCACCGTGCGGCACTCCTGAGTCAGCGTCGGCGCTGTTGGTGTGCCCGGGTCTGCCCGTGGGTGTCGCGGATCGGGACGTCGCGCTCGTACAGGCGTTGGCGGACGGTGCCGGCGGCGACGTCCATGCGTGCGGCGATCCGGGGCAGTGGCCAGCCCTGGTTGTAGAGCCGGACGGCGTCGTCGGGCATGAGTGCTTCTTGAACTGTGCACCGATCGCTACTTCATGCGAACCACGTTTGTGATGCTGGTGGCGGGCCGTCGACGTCGCGGTGGGATTTTGGGTCAGTTGACGGGTGAGCGGCGTTCGAGGAAGACGGTGTCGTGCCAGGTTCCGTCGCGTTGGGCGATGCGTTCGCGGATGCCGATGGTGCGGTAGCCGGCGGCGTGGTGGAGGGCGATGCTGGCGCGGTTGTCGGTGAAGACCGCGGTCTGCAGGGTCCAGAGTCCGGCGGCGTCGGCCTCGGTGACTTGCTTGTACAGCAGGGCTTTTCCAATTCCTCGTCCGCGGTAGCCGTCGGCGACGTAGACGGCGGTCTCGGCGACGCCGGCGTAGCACTCGCGGGGTGAGACCGGGCTGGCCGCGGTCCAGCCGACAACCTCACCGTCGAGTTCGGCGACCCAGCGATGGTCGGGCAGCCACTTGGCGTCGAGGCTCGCCTTGCTGGGCACGGTCGTCTCGAAGGTGGCGATGCCGGTGTCGATGCCCTCGGCGTAGATGCGGCGCACCGCGGTCCAGTCATCGGCGCTCAGTGCTCGGACGGTGACGTCGGTCGGGAGGTTGTCCGGGCAGCAGGGCTGCGGGCCGAGTAGCCCCATGACCGCGTCGGCGGCGTGGGGCAGGCCGGTGCAGCAGGCTTCGTTGATCGTGACGATCGTGGCGGTGCCTTCCTTGCTCAGGCGGACGAAGCCGACGTCGGCGAGCTTGCGCACGTGGAATGAGCAGGTCGACTGACTGGTGCCCAGGATCTTTGTCAACGCACCCACGGTGATGCCCTTCGGGCTGGTGGCCACGGCGTGCAGCAGTCGCACCCGCACGGGTTCGCCGAGGCAGGCGAACCAGTCGGCGTAGGTGGCCGCATCGGAGGTGGGCAGGACCTGTGCTTGCCGGAGTGCGATGGCCATGCCGCCAGTGTATCGATTGAAATCGATGGTTGCATCCATCGAGAACGCTCGATACATTCAGCTCAACTCAATCGAGATACATCGATAGAAGGGAGTGAGCGATGAGCGAGACGCCTGTAGTGGTGGTCGGTGCTGGTCCGGTCGGGTTGGCGGCGGCTGCCGAGCTGGTCGAGCAGGGGGTGGAACCGCTGGTGCTGGAGCGCGCCGATCAAGCAGGGGCCGCGGTCGTGGAGTGGCATCACGTGCGCCTGTTCTCCCGCTGGGCCGAGCTGATCGACCCGGCCGCGCGCCGCCTGCTGGACGCAACGGGCTGGCAGGTCCCTGACGAGGCCAGCTACCCGACGGGCAGGGAGTGGGCCGAGTACTACCTGCGCCCGTTGGCCGACGCACTGGGCGCGCGGGTGCGGTTCGGCGCCGAGGTCGTGGGCGTGGCTCGACGTGGCCGGGACCGGGTCGTCGACGCCGGGCGCGACACCGAGCCGTTGACCGTGCACCTGCGCACCGCTGCGGGCACTGAGGAACGGGTGACCGCGCAGGCGGTGATCGATGCCTCGGGTACCTGGAGCAATCCGAATCCGCTCGGTGGCGACGGATTGCCCGCCGTGGGTGAGCACGCTGTGGCTGGGCAGATCGTGTACCAGGTGCCGGATCTGACCGATGCGGTGGTCCGCCAGCGGTATGCGGGGCGGCACGTCGTGGTGGCGGGAAGCGGGCATTCAGCGTTGACGGCCCTGGTCGCCTTCGATGAGCTGGCCGCCCAGCATCCGGACACGCGGATCACGTGGTTGCTGCGCCGCGGCGAGGTCGGCGACACCTTCGGAGGCGGCCAAGCCGATCAGTTGCCCGCCCGAGGCGCGCTCGGCCAGCGGGCCAAGACCGCCGTCGAGGCCGGGCGAATCGAGGTCGTCACCGGCTTCCGCACCGCTGCGATCGAACGCGACGCACACCGACTTGGCCTGGTATCCGATGCGGGAGCGCGGGTCGAGTCGGTCGACGAGATCGTGGTCCTGACCGGGTTCCGCCCCGACCTGTCGTGGCTGTCCGAGATCCGGCTGAACCTGGATGCGACGTTGCAGGCACCGGTGGCGCTGGCGCCGTTGATCGACCCGAACGTGCACTCCTGCGGCACGGTCTACCCGCACGGGGTCACCGAGCTGTCCCACCCGGAGCCCGGGATGTTCCTGGCGGGGATGAAAAGCTACGGCCGCGCGCCGACGTTCTTGGCGATGACTGGCTACGAGCAGGTGCGCTCGATCGCCGCCGCGCTGGCCGGCGACCGTGAGTCCGCCGAGCGGGTCGAGTTGGTGTTGCCGGAAACCGGGGTGTGCGGCGGTGCTGGAGTCTTCGACGCTCCTGCCGAGGAGCAGGCTGGCGGCTGCTGCGGCGCACCGGCTGAGCCGGAGGCGCTGACCGTGTCTGCGCCGTCCACGAGCTGAGCTGGGCACGCCGGTGTCCTCCGGAGCGCTCGCGCAGTCGGATGTGGTGAGCCGGGCGGGGTTGCGGCGGGTGCTGGTGACCTTGTGCGTCACCGAGATCACCAGTTGGGGCGTGCTCTACTACGCCTTTCCTGTCCTGGCCGGGGACATCTCCGCGACGACGGGCTGGCCGACCGCAGCGATCACCGCGGCGTTGTCGGCTAGCCAGCTCATCGCCGCCCTGGTCGGCATCCCGGTCGGCCGATGGCTGGATCGCCGGGGGCCGCGCGGGGTGATGACCGCAGGCTCGGTGCTGGCCGTGCCCGCCCTCGTGGCGGTGGCCACCGCGCAGAACCTGGCGTGGTTCCTCTCCGCGTGGCTGCTGGTCGGGGTGGCGATGGGAGCGGTGCTGTATCCGCCTGCGTTCGCCGCGTTGACTCGCTGGCACGGACGCGACCGGGTCCGGGCGTTGACCATCCTGACCTTGGCCGCCGGGCTGGCCAGCACCGTCTTCGCCCCGCTGACCGCCGCACTCGCCGCCGTTCTGGACTGGCGGGCGACCTATCTCGTGCTGGCCGGCATCCTCGCGGCGGTCACGATTCCCGGGCACTGGTTCGGTCTCGGACTGCCGTGGCCGGAACGCCCGGCGGCCGAATCCCGGCACNAGGAGGCTGACCCNNGGCAGGTCGCNCGGAGCCCGNCGTTCGTCGTGCTCACCGNCGCGTTGAGCNTNGCCGCGTTCGCCACCTTCGCCGTCGTGATCAATCTGGTGCCGTTGCTGGCCGAACGCGGCATCGGCACCGCTACCGCCTCGGTCGCGNTGGGGCTCGGCGGNGCCGGNCAGGTCCTNGGNCGGCTNGGCTACACCNCCCTGACNCGGCGCACCACCGTGCNGGCACGCACCGCGCTGATCCTGCTGGCGATGGCGNTNACCACNGCNNTGCTCGGNGTGCTCACCTCNGNNGCCGCGTTGATCGNCGCCGCGATCCTGGCGGGCATGGCGCGGGGAGTGTTCACGCTGCTGCAGGCCACCGCCGTGACCGACCGGTGGGGAGCCCGGTACTACGGGCAGCTCACCGGTCTGCTGTCCGCACCGTTGACGATCACGATGGCGCTGGCCCCGTTCGCCGGCGCCGCACTCGCCAGCCTGCTCGGCGGCTATGCCACCACCTTCCTCGTCCTGGGCGCGGTCACCACCGCCGCAGCCCTGCTCTCCCTTGCTACGAAACCCGAAAGGAACGTCCCGTGACCGATGTCGATGCTCTCGTGATCGGCGGTGGGCAGTCCGGCCTCGCTGCCGCCCACGCCCTCCGCCGAGCCGGCCGAGTGCCGGTGCTGCTCGAAGCCGGACCGGAACCGGTGGGGTCGTGGCCGTCGTACTACGACAGCCTCACCCTGTTCTCCCCGGCCCGCTACAGCGCCCTGCCCGGGATGGCCTTNCCCGGCAACCCGGACCACTACCCGCATCGCGACGAGGTGATCGACTACCTGCGCCGCTACGCCAAGAACCTCGACGCCGACATCCGCACCGACCACCGCGTCGAGCGCATTCGCCGCGACGGCGGCCGATTCGTGGCCGAAGTCCACAATGGTGAGACAGTAACGGCGCCCCTCGTAATCGCGGCGAGCGGAGCGTTCGGGCGCCCCTATCGGCCGAATCTGCCCGACCTGGATTCGTTCACCGGTGCCGTGCTGCACGCTGCCGACTACCGTGAACCCACCGGGTTCACCGGGCAGCGGATCGTCGTGGTGGGTGCGGCGAACTCCGCGGTGCAGATCGGAACCGAACTCGCTGCCCATGCCCGGGTCACGCTGGCCACCCGGTACCCGATCAAGTTCGCACCGCAGCTCATCCTGGGTCGGGACGTGCACTTCTGGTCCGTGGCCAGCGGATTCGACCACCTGCCGATCGGTCACCTGGTGCGCAATCCGCCGCCGATGCCGGTCAACGACGACGGCCGCTACCGCCAGGCGATCGACGCGGGGAACCCCGACCAGCGGCGGATGTTCACCGCCATCGACGGTTCCCAGATCACCTGGCCGGACGGCACCCGCGAACACGTCGACACGCTCATCCTTGCCACCGGCTACCGCCCCGAGCTGACCTATCTCGACGGAACCGGCGCGCTGACCGACGACGGCCTTCCACCCCAGAAGCGCGGGCTGTCGAGCACCGTGGCGGGACTGGGCTATGTCGGGCTGGAATGGCAGCGCAGCTTCGCCTCCGCCACCCTGCGCGGCGTCGGCCGCGACGCCCGCTACGTCACCGCACGACTCCTCCGCGCCCGCACCTGATCAGCCTGGGGGCGTGTTGACGTGACCGATCTCGGAAGGGGCTCTGGCGATGTCCTGGCTTCGTGCGTTCACAGCGGCCTTGCAGAGATTTCGCCCGCGGGCGAAACGGGCTCCGCTGCTGGTGCTGGCGGACGCCCTCGCCGTCTTCGGGCACGATCCCGACGCCGCCTGCAACGAGAAGGACAGCAAGCCAGATGTGGTTTCTCTCGCCAGAATCGTGGGAACGGTCGCACGCCCGCACGACTTCGATCGCACTTTCCGGCCGTTGAGCCCGGCGGTCTGGGCACGTCGCGACAGGCTTGCCCGGAGGCATAGCGACGGGCAGGGATGGAATCCCATACGCCTGATCCACCTGGGCGAGCTGTATTTCGTCGAAGACGGGCACCACCGCATCTCTTTGGCGCACCAACGATCCCAGCACAGGGTGGACGCCATTGTCCGTCGCATGTGTACGGTGCCGTGGGCATCCGCGACGTTCACTCATCACGACGTGAGCGGCGTGGCGAGCACCAGACCGTCTTGCTGCGAGTAGAACCAGGTCCATCCGGTGCTGGGAGACAGCTCGCGGTCCAGGAGATCGGATCTGTTGGGTTGACGCAGTGCGAGGCCGGTCTAGCGTCACTCCGCCGTTTTGTGCGAGCGCAGGCGATCGGCGATCTCGGCGACGGTCGACTTCGCGGTGCGGCCGGCTCCGATCAGGGTGGCCGAAGCGAAACCTGTCCAGTCCCCGTACCCCAGCAGGTTCAGGCGCGACTCGTCGACCGACCGCGTGCCTACGGCTTTCGGCACTCCATTCTCGTAGCTCAATCCCAACGGTTCGAGATGGCGCAAGGTGGGGTGGAACCCGGTGCACCAGATGATCACGTCACAGGACTGTTCGGTGCCATCGTTCCAGGCCACGCCGTTGCGAGTGAGGCGGTCGAACATCGGGAGGGCGTGCAGCACGCCGCGATCACGTGCCTCGCGCACGCTGGGCACCATCACGATGTCGCCGAGTCCGGAGACACCGTTGCTGTCCGTGCCGGCCCGGCGGGCGGCTTCGCGCCGGGTGGCCACGTCGAACAGGACGCGGCCGTCCACGTCGTCGGGCATGAACCGGGGTGGACGCTGGGTGACCCAGGTCGTGTCGGCGACGGTGGAGACCTCGGTCAGGATCTGTGCTGCGGAATTGCCGCCTCCTACGACCACCACGCTCTGGCCGCGGAACCGCTCCGGCGAGCGGTAGGTGACGGTGTGCAGTTGTTCTCCCGTGAACTCGTCGCTGCCCGGGTAGACGGGCAGGTACGGCGTGTCCCAGGTGCCGGTTGCGCTGATGACGATCGAGGTGCGCCAGGTCCCGTGGTCGGTATCGATGGCCAGCCACGCCCCCGCATCGTGAACACCGCGCACGTGGACGGGGCGGTGCACGGGCAACTCGTAGCGCCGCTCGTAGTCGCGGAGGTAGCCGACGACGTGGTCGGCGGTGGGGAAGGTTTCGCCGTCTTGGCGGGGCATCCACCAGCCGGGCAGCGGGCTGTACTCGGCCGGGGAGAACAGCCGCAGCGAGTCCCAGCCGTGTCGCCACGCCCCTCCCGGCTGGTCTTGTGCGTCCAGGATGGCGAAGTTCAGGCGGGCTCGGCGCAGGAAGTAGCCGGCGGCCAAACCGGCTTGACCACCGCCGATCACGACCACGTCCGCGACCTCGGCCATGTCTACCTCCGCCTGCTCACAGTTCCCTCGAACGACCTGGCGATCATTAGCAGTTCCGGCCGCCCTGTTTTTCGCAGGCCGCGACGGTGGTGCGGACCTGGGAGCAGGACGCGCAGCGCAGGATACGAGCTGCCACGCGCGCCGGTTGGTTCACGACGGTCAGACCGACCACACGGCAGGTGACGGAGCGTCGTTCGGGGCGGGCGTGTTTGGCGCACACGCCCGCCCCGCAGTCCATACAGGTCCCCACGGCAGGCCGTTCGACGTTGTGCTCTGCGCAGTCGAAGCAGTGCATGACGGTTCTCCTTCCGTGGTTCCTATGATGACCCTGCCGGCCCGATACTCCGGGTTTAGGTGCCGATGACGGTGAGCCACCCGGCCAGTGCGGCGAGTGTGACGAGCAGGACGGGGATGGTGAGGACGATGCCGGTGCGGAAGTAGCGGCCCCAGCCGATGTGCATTCCCTTGCGGTCGAGCACGTGCAGCCACAACAGGGTGGCGAGGCTGCCGATCGGGGTGATCTTGGGGCCGAGATCGGAGCCGATGACGTTGGCGTAGACCATCGCCTCGTGGGTGAGCCCGGTCGCCCCGACGGCGCCGATGGCCAGCGCGGCGATGAGCACCGTGGGCATGTTGTTCATGATCGACGACAGCACCGCCACCACGACACCGGTGCCGAGTGCGGCGGCGAGGACACCGTGGTCGGCGAAGAACCCGAACAGCTTGGCCAACTCGCCGGTGAGCCCCTGGTTGCGCAGGCCGTAGACGACCAGGTACATGCCGATGGAAAACAGCACGATCTGCCAGGGCGCTTCCCGGATGACCTTGCCGACCGGAATGCGTCGCGGCCCGGCGGGACGCTCGTCGGGTGTGGCCGGGGCTGCTGCGAGATCGCCCGCGTCGGCGGTGTTGCGCGGATCGCCCACCGTGTGCTGCTCGCTGGTCCCCGCGCTTCCTGCGCCCACGGTCGCGGGTAGCGGCTGACGCACGGACTGGGGGAAGGCGAAGGCGGGCTTGCGGGCGGCGACCGCGATGAGGCTCAGCGCGCCGGCTCCGGCCACGACCGACAGCGGCACGCCGATGGGGTCGGCGCCGAAGTAGCCGATCAGCAGCAGGACGAGCACGCCCCACCCGGCGCGGAAGGTCACCTGGTCGCTGATTGCCTCCGCTGGCTGGCGCAGGGCGGTGACGTCGTAGGTCTTCGGGATCGAGCGGCGGAAGTACAGCAGTAGTACGCCCAGGCTGGCGGTCACGGAGACGAGGCCGACCGGGACCATGACCGCGGCGAAGCGGGCGAAGTCGATGTGGAAGAAGTCGGCGGAGACGATGTTGACCAGGTTGGACACGACCAGCGGCAGGCTGCCGGTGTCGGCGATGAACCCGGTGGCCATGACGAAGCCCAGNGATGCCTTCGGGGAGAANCGCAGCGCGAGCATGATCTGCATGACGATCGGGGTCAGGATCAGCGCGGCGCCGTCGTTGGCGAACACCGCGGCGATCGCGGCCCCGAGCAGCACGATCAACACGAACAGTGCTCGGCCGTGTCCGCGTCCCCACCGGGCGACGTGGAGTGCGGCCCACTCGAAGAAGCCGCACTCGTCGAGGATCAGCGAAATGATGATCACGGCGACAAAGGCCAGGGTCGCGTTCCAGACGATGCCGACCACGGTGGGCACGTCGGAGAGGTGGACCACCGTGGTCGCCAGGGCCACCACTGCGCCGCCGAGCGCGCTCCAGCCGATGCCCAGGCCCTTGGGTTGCCAGATCACCAAGGTGAGCGTGGCGAGGAAGATCAGAATGGCTGCCACAGTCATGGCGTCGTCGTCTCTCCTGTCGAGCGTGAGTCGGAGTCGGTGGCGGCCGGCTACCGGCCACCAGTCGGGTTAGTGCTCGCCGTTCGCGAGAAGCGCCAGTTGTTCGGCACCGACCGGTGTCGCCGCGCGCCACGGCAGCACGGCGGTGCGCTCGGCGTGGTCGGTGGCGACCTCGGCGAGGTAGCGCCGTTCGGAGGCGGCGCGGGCCACCAGCAGCGGGTCGACGGGGGAGGCCGCGGTCAAGCTCTGGTTGATCACCCAGGCGAACGGCTTGATGCCTGCCCGAGCGAGATCCCCCTGTAGCGCGGCGGCCTCATGCACTGGGGTGGCCTCCGGCAGGGTCACCAGCACGACGCGGGTGTAATCCGGGTCGGTCAGCCGGTCGAGCAATTCCACGGCCTCGGGCGGTGGCACCTGTCCGGACTGCTGGGCCAACTGGCGCTGGTAGCTGCGCGAGGCATCCAGCAGCAACAGCGTGTGCCCGGTCGGGGCGGTGTCGACCACGACGATCCGGTCCTGGGCGGCGGCCACGGTTCGGGCGAAGGCGTGGAAGACGGCGATCTCCTCGGTGCACGGTGACCGAAGGTCTTCCACCAGCAAAGCCCGGCCCTGCTCATCCAGGTTCGCGCCGGCCTCGGCGAGCACCGCCTCGGTATACGCCGCCGTCTCGGCCACCGGGTCGATGCGCGTGACCTCCAGGCCACCAAGGCCATCGCCCAGAGAGGTGTCCAGGTGCGCGGCCGGGTCGGTCGTGGTCAGCGTGACCGGAAGCCCCCGCCGAGCGAGCCCCACAGCGACCGAGGAGGCGACCGTGGTCTTGCCGACGCCGCCCTTGCCGAGCGTCATCACCAGACCGCGGCCATTGGCGCCGACCTCGTCGACCAGATCCCGCACGTGGGTCGCCACCCCGGCGGGCAACACGGCATCCGCTGTTGAGACCGTCCTCGCTGGCAGCACGGGGCGGAGCATGGCGCGTAGGCCAGGCACGCCCAGCGGCAGCTCCGGCAGCAAGGGCACGGACTCGATCTCGGTGACCTCCGCCAACGACGCGGGCATCTGCTCCAGCGCGTCCTGAGCGCGCTGCTGCCACGCCTGCGCCAGAGGGTCGTCGTCGCGGGTGGCGGTGAACACGCCGTTGACGATCAACCGCTGGTTGCCGACCCCGAGTTCCCGCAGTTCGGCCGACGCTCTCCCGGCCTCCGCGAGCGCCCCTTGCTCGGGGCGGGTCACCAGGACCAGCGTGGTCTGATCAGCGTCGGCCAGGGCGTGCATCGCCTCGGCGTAGCGCTGCTGCTGCGCGCCCATCTCCGCCAGCGGGCCGATACACGAAGCGCCGCCGGGGTTGGTGGCCAGGAAATCCGACCACGCGCTGGGCAGGCTCAGCAGGCGCAGCGTGTGTCCGGTGGGCGCGGTATCGAAGACCACGTGGTCGAACCGCTCGCGGATCTCCGGGTCGGTCAGCAACGCGACGAACTCGTTGAATGCTGCGATCTCGACCGTGCAGGCGCCGGAGAGCTGTTCTTCGATCTGTTCCACCGCCGAGGCGGGCAGGCTGTCCCGGTACGGGCCGAGGACCTTCTCCCGGTACTGGGCCGCCGCCACGTTCGGATCGAGGTTCATCACGAACAACCCGGCCACCCCGGGGACCGGCCGCGGGTCCCGTCCCGCGGTGGTCTCCAGGACCTCGTCGAGGTTCGAGGCGGGGTCGGTGCTGACCACCAGCACGCTGCGCCCGGCATCGGCCAGTCCGATCGCCGTCGCCGACGCCGTCGACGTCTTGCCCACGCCCCCCTTGCCGGTGAAGAACACGAACGGCGTGCGCACCCGGAGCAGACCGCCGAGGACCTGCTCGGCGGGCACCGTGCCCACGCTCAGCACTCCCCACCGCCACAGCAACCACTGCCGGGCTCGGCCTGCTCGATCACCGGCAGGCCAGGGCGCTCAGTGGCCACACCCGTCCACTCGGCCAGTTCCACGCGGGTCGGGTACCGCCCGGAGGTGCGCAGTGCACCATCGACGAACACGGCAGGCAGGGCTTCTTCGCCCTTGTCCTTCAGCAGCGCGCCGACCTCGCCGTTCGCCACGAACTTGCCGGGCTCGGAGGACAACCCGAACCGCTGGACCTCCACGCCCGCGGAGCCCAGCCACTCCACGTCAGCGGCGAACTGCGTCAACGCCGGGTCCACCGATGGCCCACACACCCCGGTCGAACAGCACATCGCCGGGTCATAAATCTCCACAGACGCCATCACGGACCCCTTCCCGCTGGGAGTACTACCCAGCCGACGCTACATCGACCGAAGCTGATGAATCAAACCAAGCTGATGTGACCACGGTCTCTCGGGCTTCTGTGCTGTGAAGGGAAGCGATTAAAAGGGCAGCTCATAGCTGTCGCAGCCCCCTCGTGCCCATTGCTTGACGGGACACCTCGCGCGGTGCTTTCATCGAATCATGTTGATGTCACCCGTTGCTGGGGCTGGCGTAGAAGAGGCTCCCGGGCCGGCTATGGAGGCGCAACCCGACCTTGCCGAGGCTGTGGTGAAGCTCTTCGGGGACCCGCTCCGCGCGGAGATCGTGCGCCTGCTCGCCCGCGAGCAGATGTGCACCTGCCACCTGGTGGACGACACCGGAGCACGGCAATCCACCATCAGCCACCACCTGCGTGTTCTCCGTGAAGCTGGCTTCGTCACCGCCGAGCCGCGCGGGCGGTACACCTACTATCGGCTGCGCCCGGACGCGCTGAGCCTGCTCACCGTCGGCATCGCGAACCTCACCGCGCAGGCACACCATGCCCAGGCCATCCGCCGCCCCTGTGCCTGAGCTGAGTGCGACGTCCCATCAACAGCACTCGATAGGAGACCTGACCCCAGCCAAGCAATCGCCGAGCCATGACTCGCCCTACCGAACTCCAGGCGGCTGACCATGTCCACGTCACCCCACCACCACGATGCCGAGGAATACCGGCTGACCGACCCACACGTCACCGAACTCCTCGACCGCGCCACCGCCGACCTGCAACCCCAGTTTCAGGGGATCTTCGGCCCGGAGACCATCCGCGCGGTACTGGACGAGACCTACACGCAACTCAACGCCACCGCCCGGGTGCACACCCACCTCGCGACCCTCGCGACGCGCTTCGCCCGCGAACGCCTCACCTCGATCGCCAAGAACCAAGGAGTCCTCGTGTCCTCGACCCCCGAAGTGCTGTTCGTCTGCGTGCACAATGCAGGCCGATCCCAGATGGCCGCCGCACTGCTGCACCACCGCGCCCAAGGTCGGGTCACCGTCCGTTCCGCCGGCTCCGCCCCGGCCGAGACGATCAACCCGGCGGTGGTGCTCGCGATGGCCGAACTCGACCTCGACCTGTCCCAGGAGTTCCCCAAGCCCCTGACGACCGAGGCGGTCGAGGCCGCCGACGTCGTGATCACGATGGGCTGCGGGGATGCCTGCCCGGTTTTCCCCGGCAAGCGCTACCTCGACTGGGAACTCGACGACCCCGCCGGGAAGTCGGTCGAGGAAGTCCGCGCCATCCGCGACGAGATCGACCGCCGCGTCACCAGCCTGCTCGCCGAACTGGCACCGGAGGCCGCGCGGTGACGAGCGAGATCCGAAACCTGATCATCGTCGGCTCCGGCCCCGCCGGATATACCGCCGCCGTGTATGCCGCTCGGGCCGAACTCGACCCCCTCGTCTTCGAGGGCACCCAGTTCGGTGGCGCGCTGATGACCACCACCGAGGTCGAGAACTATCCGGGCTTCCGCGACGGCATCATGGGTCCCGAACTCATGGAGCAGATGCGCAACCAAGCCCAGCGCTTCGGTGCCGAACTGAGAACCGAGGACGTCGAGAACATCGACCTCAGTGGTGAGACGAAAACGGTCCTCGCCAATGGCGTCGAGTACCGGGCCAAGGCCATCATCCTCGCGATGGGCGCCGCCGCCCGCTACGTCGGAGTGCCCGGCGAGGAACGCCTGCTCGGGCGCGGTGTGTCGTCCTGCGCCACCTGCGACGGGTTCTTCTTCCGCGACCAGGACATCGCCGTCGTCGGCGGCGGGGACTCGGCGATGG
>NZ_KB905425.1:0-34133 GCF_000379465.1 Sciscionella marina DSM 45152 | reverse complement strand
ACCGCCGCGAGGAGTTCCGCGCCTCCAAGATCATGCTCGAACGCGCCCGCGCGAACGAGAAGATCAAGTGGCGCACCAACGCCGTCGTCACCGAGGTCGTCGGCGACACCGCGGTTACTGGACTGAAGCTCCAAGACACGGTCACCGGTGCCGAGTCCGAGCTTCCGGTCAGCGGCATGTTCGTCGCGATCGGGCACGACCCCCGCAGCGAACTGGTCCGCGACCAACTCGACGTCGACGACGAAAAATACGTCCTCGTGCAGCAACCCACCACGCACACCGACATCCCGGGTGTCTTCGCCGCGGGCGACCTAGTGGACAAGACCTACCGCCAGGCCGTCACCGCGGCCGGCTCCGGTTGTGCGGCAGCCATCGATGCCGAACGCTGGCTCGCCGAACACGAAGCGACCAGCGCCGCGCGCGTTGCGTCCGAACACACAGGCGGCGGATACGCAGCCGAGGTCGGAGCTGCCGCGCGCTGACCTCCCACCTCGCGTGGCTCTGCCCCGGCAGGAAATCATCCGTGACGGGCAGGGCCACGATTTGTCTATTCGGCTATCGCTGTGCGTCCCGCCAAGAAAGAGGTTCGGCTGCGCGTGGATAACTCGTTCGTATCGAGCGCCTGCCGCACCTGCGTGACCATCGGCGCAGTGTTTGGGCAATTCGGCACGGTGAGAACTTAAACGTCAATGCTTCCAGGATTGTCGATCGGCTCCACGGCCAGTCGAGAGGCGGGTGGTGTAGCGAGGCACGCCTACGCAGGCACCTGGCGTTGTGCGGGGGCCGTTGTAGTTGGGGCGGTCGGCTCGGCCATGTGGGTGCGGGTGCGGCCAGCGCGTACTCCGTTGGCGATGACGAACACCTCCGCGACCTCGTGAACTAGGACTACTGCGGCCAGCCCGAGGATTCCGAGCAGAGCCAGCGGTATCAGTACGGTGATGATTGCCAGGGACAGCCCCACGTTTTGCAGCATGATGCGTCGGGATCGGCGTGCGTGGGTGAGGGCTTGGGGTAGGTGGCGCAAGTCCTCTCCCATGAGGGCCACGTCGGCGGTTTCGATGGCCACGTCGGTGCCCATCGCGCCCATCGCGATGCCGAGGTCGGCGGTGGCCAGGGCTGGGGCGTCGTTGACGCCGTCGCCGACCATCGCCGTCGATCGTTGCCGACGGAGTTGTTCGACGTGGCGGGCCTTGTCTTCTGGGCGCAGCTCGGCGTGTACGGCGTCGATGCCGACCTCGGCTGCCAACGCGTTGGCAGTGCGGGTGTTGTCTCCGGTGAGCATCGCGACGTGGTAGCCCGCGCGGCGCAAGTTCGCGACGACCTCGACTGCTTCGGGACGCAGCTCGTCGCGCACCGCGATCGCGCCGAGGGTGTGCCCGTCGCGTTCGACCAGCACCGCGGTCGCTCCGGCATGTTGCATACGCTCCACCTCAGCGGCCAGCGGACCGGCCTGCAGCCAGCCGGGACGGCCCAGCCGGACGGACTGCCCGTCGAGGCGGCCTGTGAGTCCGGCCCCGGTCACCGCTTCCACGTCCGTGGCTGGGGTGGGGTCGTCGGCGGCGGCGAGGATCGCGCGGGCCAACGGGTGTTCGGAGCGGGATTCCAGTGCGGCGGCCACCGACAGCACCTGCTCGCGGGGGATGCCGGGAGCGTTGGCGACCTCGATGACGGCGGGCTGGTTCGCGGTCAGTGTGCCGGTCTTGTCCAGTGCGATGCCCTTGATGCGGCCGAGGGCTTCGAGCGCGGCACCGCCCTTGACCAGGACGCCGAGCTTGCTGGCCGCGCCGATGGCGGCGACCACGGTGACCGGCACGGCGATGGCCAGTGCGCAAGGCGAGGCCGCGACCAGGATGACGAGGGCACGCTCGATCCAAGTGGCGGGGTCACCGAGCACGCTGCCGAGTACCGCGATGAGAATGGCGGCGATCATGATGCCGGGCACCAGCGGTTGAGCGATGCGGTCCGCCAGCCGCTGGGCGGCGCCCTTGCGGGTCTGCTCGGCCTCCACGATGCCCACGATTCGGGCCAGCGAGTTGTCTTCGGCGGTCGCGGTGACCTCGACCTCTAGCACGCCGGTGCCGTTGATCGCTCCGGCAAACACGTCCTGCCCGGGGCCGGCCTCGACCGGCACCGACTCGCCGGTGATCGCCGAGAGATCCAGGGCGGTGCGGCCGGTGTGGATCACCCCATCGGTGGCGACCCGCTCACCGGGCTTGACCACCATCCGGTCGCCGAGGCGCAGCTCGCTGGGCGCGACGGTCGTCTCGGCGCCGTCTCGGAGGACGGTCGCCTCGTCCGGGACCAGGGCCAGCAGGGCGCGCAGGCCGCGGCGGGTGCGGGCCAGGGAGTACTCCTCCAGGCCCTCACTGATGGAGAACAGGAAGGCCAGCATCGCAGCTTCGCCGACCTCGCCGAGGATCACCGCGCCGACGGCAGCGATGGTCATCAGCGTGCCGACCCCGATCTTGCCCTTGGCCACGCGCGTGAGCGTGGACGGGACGAACGTCCACGCGCCCAGGGCCAGCGCCACTACCTCGAAGCCGAGTTCGACAGGCCGGGCGGCGTCCAGCCAGCCAGCAACCAGCGCGGCCAGCAGGAGCACGCCGGAGGCGGCGGCGAAACGCAGCTCGACGACCTGCCAGAGCCGTTCCGGCTCGTGTTCCTCGCCTTCGTTGTCGCTGCGGGGCTCGTCGTGGCCGCAGCCGCACGCGTCGCTCACTGCGCCACCTCCTCAGAGCTCGCAGCCGGGATGGCGTCGGCGCCGTAGTTCGGACACAGCGCCACCGCGTTGCCGGTCGCGGCAAGCAGCGTCTCGGCCGAGGCGAGCAGGTCCATCAGCTCCGGGCGCGTGAGCGCGTAGAAAACCTGCCGCCCCTGCGCGCGCCCCTCGACCAGACCACAGTCACGCAGGCAAGCCACGTGTGCCGACACCGTCGACTGCGCCAGCTCCAGCTCGCCGACCAGGTCTGCGACCCGTGCCTCGCCGGTGGCCAGCCGCTGCACGATCGCCAACCGGGTCGCATCCGAGAGGCTGTGGAACAGCGCCACCGCCGCACCCAGGCCCGACCCCGTCGCACTCGACGCAAGGCACTCATCCATGCTATTCATCGCCATAAGACGATGATAACCGGAAAGTGACGATGAATCGAGGGTGTGGCGATGTTGATGAACCGCGTGGAGACCGCCCTGGTGAACTCCCCGCCCCGCCGATGGCTCCAGCACTACGAAACGCGGCTGCTCGCAGAGCTGGGCGGGCGCACTCCCGGGGCGCAGGTGACCGAGATCGGCTGTGGTCCCGGCTACGGCACCCGGCTCATCCTCGACCGATTCGGCGCCGCCCACGTCGATGCCGTGGACCTCGACCCCGCGATGATCACCCGCGCCCAGCGGCGACTGCGCCGCCACGCCGGCCGCGCCCGGCTCGCCCAGGGCAGTGCCACCGACCTCCGCACCGCCTTCCGCACCTTCGCCGGGGGCCAAGACGCCAGCTACGACGCGGTTTTCGACTTCGCGATCATCCACCACATCCCCAACTGGCGTGACGCGCTCGCCGAGATCGCACGTGTGCTCACCCCAGGTGGCCGGTTCTACTTCGACGAGGTCACCGCGACCGCGCTTGCCCGCCCGTCCTACCGGCTTCTCCTTGACCACCCCACCGAGGACCGATTTACCGCCGGGGAGTTCCTAGCCGAGCTACCCCGTCACGGCCTCGCCGTCGGCGAGCGGTGGCGCACCCGCATCGGCGGGGACTACCTGCTCGGCGTCGCCACCCGCAACACCGCCTGATACATCCCGGCCCAGCTCATTCCACCGCCGCCAACGCTGCTCCGGGCTGGCGGTGCTGGCGGATGTGGCGGGTAAGGGTGCGGGCTCGTGTCGAGCCGATGCTGAGCTTCCGGCGAAGCGTGTCGGCTGAGATCGGGCGCTGGTAGAGGTTCCAATGTTCAGCATCGAGCCGGCACGCCTCCTCGCGCAGCGGATCATCATCCTCATCGTGTGGTACCTCTGAGTCAGCGTCGGCGCTGTTGGTGCTGTGACCAGGCGAGTTGTTCACGACCGTGCGCAACGCTGGCACATCGGTTGGCCCCGCGGGAGCCTCCAGTGTCTGGTTGGCCTCACCCCGGTTCGTCGAGTGCGGCTGCACTGATCCGGCCTCCCCGGGCACGGGAATGGTCCCACTCGTTGTATCGGCGCGGCGCCGCTTGAGCGCCTGGTTGAGCAGTTCGACCGACAGCAGCAGCGCCAGCGGTGGGCAGGCGGCCACGGCGATGGAGAAGGCGTTCAGCTCGGGCGCGGAGGCGATGTTGGCGCACAGCGACAACCCGATGCCGAGGGCGAACGACAACCATGCCTTCCACTGCCCGGTGGCGCGATGACGGTGGCCGGTCTTCCACAGTTCGATGGTGGCCATCGTCAGGAGGCCGTCAACGATGAGTGGCCAGAGCGTGGCGGTGGTCTCGTCGGCACCGAAGCGCAGGGCGAACTCACGGCCGTGCCGGTAGGAGACGTAGGCGGCGCCCACGGCCACCAGGAGCGTGCACGCGCACTGCAGATGCAGTGATCGATCGGGGGCCAGGCTCGGTGCGGATGGCGTGTTGTTCATCGGACACCATCCGCCCGAAGCTGTCCCTGGTTGTCGCGCATGGTGACGCCGCGCTCGTGCAGGCGTTGGCGGACTGTGCCTGCGGCGACGTCCATACGGGCGGCGATCCGAGCCAGGGACCACCCCTGGTTGTAGAGCCGAACGGCGTCATCGATCTGCTCCTCGGACAGGCCGCGGCGGCGCATAGGAACACCGCGGCGATGCAGGATCGCACTGACGGTGCGGCGCTCGATGCCGAACTGATCACCCAGCTCATAGACGGTGGAACCGGATCGGTAGCCCTCGATCAGTTGCTGCACTTGATCACCGGTGAGCTGCCGGGCACGACCCGGTCGTTGTCGCTTTGGTGTCGATGGGGCGGGCACATCTAGGTCAGGCAGCCTCTGCCGGAGCGTTTCCAGTGCGATGACCTGGTCTTTTGTGTTCGAGTAAGCTCCCCCAACCTCCACCCCGAATCGTCACCCACCGCAGGCCACCTGGCCTGCGGTCTTTTCGTGTTTCGTCACAGGTGGCCGACTGTCCCTTGTGAACTGTTCAATGTTCAACTGGAGCAAAAGTGGAGCAGTTGATCTTGAGGGGGTCAAATGGGGTCACGATCCTGGAGCAGGATTGGGTGCTCCAGTCGGGTGATTCTGTCCGGACGGATGGGCTTCTCTGGGATCGGCTGTGACGTGCGCGCATAGCCGCTTCGGGGCTTGGTCCGGGGGTGGGGAGTGGTGTGGTGGTGGCGTCGTTGAGTGCTGTTGCGTGCCGTTGTGGGCAGGGGGCTTGAGGCGGGATTTGGCGGGTTCGCGGGTCCGGTAACTGCGCAGGACGGCCATCGAACGGCAGTCGGCTGCGGTGAACGGCGTCGTGTGACTCGCTAGTGCATGATCTTTTCGGCGACCCGTCGCGCTGGTCTGTTCACCGGGTGGCGGTGATCATGGTGATTGATGTTCCACCAGCGGTTCTCAATGTCCTTGTCGAACTGTCGGACCGGACCTCGCAGGGGATTAGGTCAACGCTGCCCAGACACGGCATCGAGCGCGTTCTCGATTTGTCGATCTGAGCTCTCCGCGCCTTTGCTGGCCCAGTGTAGTTTCCCTGTTTCGCCTCTGATGGAAGCCGGCATGTCGGCCGCGATCGGTCCCCTGTCGCGGCCGCTCATGTCGAATGAGCTGAGATATGTCGTGCCTGTGCGATCTCGTTGCAGCATCGAGTCGCGCGCCGTTATGTGCCGATCCGCTGCAAAAATTGACGCAGGTGAGCCATAGTCGGTGAGCTACTCCGCTTACGCGGTGTTGTTGTGAGTTGGAGTGGGCGTTGGTTACCGGCGCCCCACTTCTCAAATGCTTCTTTCTTTGCTTTGCCTCGAAAGAGTGTCACTCCCGCGGCATCTTTGCTTATTCTTGGTACAAGAGTCCCCACGGAGGAGAGTCCACATGGGTCGTGTCATGGCGACTTGTCGTGGGAAGGGGAATCAATTGCTGCCCGATAACCGGCGAGGTTTACAGGCTGCGGACTTTTAATCCGTAGGTTCTGGGTTCGAGCCCCAGGCGGCCCACTCGCGAACACCGGGTTTGAACTGGTCTTTCTTCGTTTTTATGATCATCTTTGCTGGTGTGAACGGCCGCGTGGTGCTCCGTGGGTGCTCGATTTCACTGGTGTGCTGGACGGGTCAGGCGATTGGTCCGGAGTGGACAGTGGTCGGCGGTGTTGATCGGCGTTGAGTGGCCCGCCTGGCCTGGCTACAGATAGTGATCCCGCGGTATTGGGTGTCTGGTCGGGCAAGTTACGGACGGTATGAAACTTTCGTATCCTCGCGAGTCACGCTTGCGGCCTCGGACTGTGGGCCTGTCGAGGTCGTGTGCGGGACTGTTGATGTGGCGATCAGGGAAGCAAAGTTGCGTTGTCGCAGGCTGATGGGCTTGCGCTTTCCTGGCGCGTGACGGCTTGGGGTGCTGTCGGTCATATTGTGCAGCGGGTTCGGAGATGAAGGTCAACGCTGCTATTGAGCTCGTCATGACGTTGCTGTGAATGACTCCAGCGGTGTCAGCTGCGAGCCTGGGCTCTCGCGACAGGGCAGTACTGGGTGTCGCGCTGAGGCGACTGTCGCCAACCTGGACCTTGGGGGAGTTTATTACAACACGAAGGACCAGGTCAGTGCATTAGAGAGCCTCTTGAAGAAGCTGCCGAAGGTGTCGGAGCCGCAGTCTGTTGATATGGCGCGATCTCGTCCGAGGCGCGCGCGGCAGCTTGATGTGGGGTGTCAGCGGGATTTGGTTGAAGGCTATTTGGCCGGGGCGACGGTGTACCAGCTGGCCGAGAAATTCGGGATCAGTCGAGCGACGGTGAGCGCGATCCTGCACCGGCAGGAGGTGCCGATGCGGCGTCAGGGTTTGGCTGTCGAGCAGGTCGATGATGCCGTGTACCTGTATGAGCAGGGCTGGTCGCTGGTCCGCATCGGAGAACGGCATGGGGTAGATCCTGAGACCGTACGGCAGCGGCTTCGTGCGCGCGGCGTCGTGATGCGTGATCCGCAGGGGAATCTCCGTACGACAGTCGATACCACGCGCTCCTCCGGCGAACGTGAGGAGGCTCTGGGGTGAGGTCTCTCGCAAGGCGCACGATCGGACAATGCCCGACGGCAATCGGGGGCCAGAGCAGCTGCGTACACAAGCTAGTCAGCACGCTGTCCGATGGGGCTGCTGAAGGGATCTGTGACATCTGAGATTGCTTGCTGATGTGCAGGCTGAAAGGATGTTGCTGTGCCCAAGCCCTACCCGCGCGAGTTTCGTGAGGATGTTGTCCGGGTCGCCCGCAACCGCGAGTCGGGCGTGACGATCGAGCAGGTCGCCAGTGACTTTGGGGTCCATCCGATGACGTTGGGAGAAGTGGCTGCGTCAGGCTGACGTCGGGGACGAGGTTAAGCCTGGCGTCACGACGAACGCGGCGCAAGAGCTTCGGGAGCTCAAGCGTCGCANACCGCCGCGAGGAGTTCCGTGCCTCCAAGATCATGCTGGAACGCGCCCGCGCGAACGAGAAGATCAAGTGGCGCACCAATGCCGTGGTCACCGAAGTCGTCGGCGACACCGCGGTCACCGGGTTGAAGCTGCAGGACACCGTCACCGGTGCCGAATCCGAGCTTCCGGTCAGCGGCATGTTCGTCGCGATCGGACACGACCCCCGCAGCGAACTGGTCCGCGACCAACTCGACGTCGACGACGAGAAGTACGTGCTCGTGCAACAGCCCACCACGCACACCGGAATCCCCGGGGTCTTCGCTGCTGGTGACTTGGTGGACAAGAGCTACCGCCAGGCGGTCACTGCGGCCGGTTCCGGTTGTGCGGCGGCCATCGACGCCGAACGCTGGCTCGCCGAACACGAGGCGACAAGCGCCGCGCACATCGCGCCCGAGCACACAGGCGGCGGATACGCCGCCGAGGTCGAAGCCGTTGCGCGCTGACCTCGTAGCTAAACCGTGCCCTTACCCGCGCATCGTTCATGTGGGTAAGGGCCACGGTGTCTATTCCACCATTGACAGCGTTCCTGACTATGCCTCGATTAGCTGCGTGGATTTGCCGAATCAGTGCGGGGGCGTTCGGCGCGGAACGACGGAACTCCTGCTACGGCCGCGAGCAATGCGAGTGCGGCGAAGGTGGCGAGTGCGGTGGGGAAGCCGGTGGGCAGGAGAACGGCTTGGAAGGCGAGGCTGCCGATGCCCATGCCGACGAAGAGGGTGCAGACGTTGAGTCCCATGGCCTGGCCGCGGTGTCCGGGTAGATCGGTGACGATGCCGGCCAGCGGTGGTTGGGTCATGTCGTAGCCCAGGGACAGGGCGATGATGCCGGCTTGCGCGGCGGCCAGCGCGGGTTCGGTAGCCAGGAGTGCGGCGCAGCCGGCGGCGACGGTGAGTCCGAGGGGGATGATGCGGGCTCGGCCGTAGCGGTCGGCGAGGTGTCCGATGATCGGGCCGAGGAGCAGTCCGGGGATGCCATAGCCGAGCAGGGTCAAGCCGATGTGGGTTTCGTCGAGGCCGAAGTGCTGGTGCAGGTAGACGCCGAGCCAGGTGTAGACGCCCGAGTGCAGCACGGCATTGATCAGCACGTAGCCGTAGGTACGTCGACCGCGCTGGGTGCGCATGAGGGCGGCGAATCCGGCTGCCACCTGGCGGGCCGGGGGTGGCGCGGATGGGCGGGGTGTGGCTGGGATGAGGCGCGTGCCGAGCACCAGCAGGACGAGCCCGGCTGCGGCCACGCCCAGGAATAGGCCGCGCCAGCCGACGAGGGGTTCGGCCAGTGCGCCTCCGGCGGCGCCGAGGGCCATTCCGCCAGCCATTCCGCCGAACAGCCACCCCAAGGCTCGGCCGCGGCTCTTGTAGGGCACGAGGTCGCCGATGAGGGCAAGTCCGATGGGGACGACGCCGCTGGCGCCGAGTGCTGTGGCCAGCCGCAGCAGAATGAACCACGGCGCAGTGGTGGCCAGCGCGGTAGTGGCGGTCAGGACGGTGAATGCGGCCAGTGAGGTGAGGATGACCGGGCGGCGTCCCCACCGGTCGGAGAGCGGTCCCCACAGCAGCACCATGGCTCCGTAGGGCACGAGGTAGGCAGGCACGGCCAGGCCGATCAGGTCTGGCGTGGTGTGCAAGTCCCGCGCGAGAGCCGGGAGCACCGGCGCGACCATGAAGATCTGCGCGAAGATCACGAATGCGGCGGTAGTCAGCAGAGCCAACATGCCCCGTGGCGCGGTGGACTCGGTGGGCACAATCTCCCCTTTCCGGACGGGTTGTTCTGGGTGTGCGCTGGTGGGTGTCGTGAGCGACGGACGAGCCGGGGCCACGCGGGGATACGGGGCTGAGCTGAATTTAAGCGGCGCCGAAACCCCGACGGCTGCCGAGCATCGGCTCGACCAGCCGAGTCGGCTCGGCGTCACCCCGCACCAGCGTGGGCGGAGCCGGAAAGCCGGTCATGAGTGCACTTCCTCGCGCGTTGACTGCTCTGCAGCGACGGGGCGTCCGACGCTGTTGATGGCGTCGGTGAGCAGCTTTGGGCGAGTACCAAGGGAGTTGAGGAAGATTGTGGTGACCGAGGCGACCATGGCCAGCATTGCCCAGATCGGGGAGACGAGGCCGGTGGTGGCGATGGGGATGCCGATGCCGTTGAAGGTGAACGCCAAGGCGACGTTGCCGCGGGTGCGCCCGTAGGAGTGGGCGCTGATCTCCCGAGCATCGAGGATCGTGGTGACCTCGTCGCGGAGCAGCACGATGTCGGCGGATTCCACGGCGATGTCGGTGCCCCCGCCGGCGGCGATGCCGACGTCGGCCTGCATCAGGGCGGGGGCGTCGTTGATGCCGTCGCCGGCCATCGCGACCCGGGTGCCGTCGGCCTGCAGCTCGCGCACGATGGCGGCCTTGCCCTCTGGACGCACCCCTGCACGGACCTGTTCGATGCCGAGCTGGTTGGCGACGTGTCGGGCGGCGCGCTCGTTGTCCCCGGTGACCAACACCGGTTCCATGCCGCGCTCGCGCATGGCCGTCACCGCCTCGGCGGCGTCCGGGCGCGGCTCGTCGCCCAAAGCGATCACTCCGGCAGCGCGCTGGTCCACGCTCACCGCGATGACCGTGTGCCCGGCGGATTCGAGTCGATCGATCCGACCCGTCCACTCCGCTAGATCAATACCTGCCTCGGTCAGCAGGCTGGGGCGTCCGGCCAGCACGGCATGGCCGTCTACGGTGGCCTGCACGCCACCGCCGGTGATGGACTCGAATCCGCTCGCCTCGCCGAGCGCGACGCCACGCTGCTGCGCGGCCTCCACGATCGCTCGGGCGAGGGGGTGTTCGGAGTCGCTTTCGGCCCCGGCGACCAGCGCCAGCAGCCGATCGGTTTCACCGCTGGTGGCCTCGACCGTCCGCACGGTGGGTTTGCCTCGGGTGAGCGTGCCGGTTTTGTCGAGCACGATGCGGCGGACCAGCCGGAAGGTTTGGAATGCCTCGCCGGTGCGCATGACGATGCCGCGGTCGGCGGCGGCGCCGGTGCCGCGCACGATGGCCAGCGGCGCGGCGATGCCGACCGCGCAGGGATAGCCCATCACCAGCACCGACAGGGCGGCGAACACCGCGTGGCGGACGTCAACGACCCCTGTCAGCAGCCAGCTTCCGGCCAGCCACACCAGCAGAGAGGCACCGGAAATGGACAGCACGGTGGGGGTGTAGACCCGCAGCACGCGGTCGACCAGGTGCAGGATGCCGGGCTTGAGTGCGCGGGAGTCCTCGACGTGCCGGATGACCTGAGACAGGAACCCTTCGGCGCCGGTGGCGGTGACCTCGATGACGAGGCTGCCGGTTCCGTTGATCGCCCCGCCGACGACCTCGCCACCCGGGCCGCGCTCTGCCGGCACCGGCTCTCCGGTGACCAGGGAGAAGTCCACCGCGGAGTGGCCGGAGACGATCCGACCGTCCAGAGGGATGCGCTCACCGGGCCGCACCCGGATGCGCTGGCCCACCCTGACGTCCTCGACCGGGACCTCGGTCTCGCTACCGTCGTCCGCCTGCACGCGGGCCAGGTCGGGTTGTAGGTCCAGCAGCTTCTTGATCGCTTGGCTGGAGCGGGTTTTGACCAGCAGCGATAGCCATTCGGAGAAGATGTGGTAGGTGGCCACCACGACCGCGACGGTGAAGAACTCCTCCGTCGGATAGCCGGGCAACAGGCCGGTCAGTCCGATAGCCCCGCCGATCAGGCCCGCGAACGCGGCGGATTCCTGCAGCACGTGCTGGTTGAGGATGCCGCGCCGCAGCGACTGGTAGGCCATCCGCAAGATATGCAGCGCGACGCCGAACACGGTGGCCACCGCCAGCCCGGCGGTGATCCACCCGGTGACCGGCGACTCCAGCAGCCCGCTGGTACGCCCAGCCAGCGCCAGGCCACCAGGTCCCATCACCGCCAGCGCCGAGCCAGCCGCCAGCGCGGTGCCGGAGCGCCGGGCCACGGCGAACACCAGCGCGAACGCCGCGACCAGCAGTGCCCCGCAGAGGATGTTCCACCAGCCCTCGGCGATCTGCGTCATCGCCACCAGGGACAGACCGAGCGCAACGAACAGGCGCTTGCCCTCGCGTACCAGATCACGCTCTTCGTCCTCGAAGGTGCGCAGCTTGCGCGGGTCATACAGGGCATAGCCGACATCACGCAGGTTGCCCAGAATCCGCTCCGGCGTGATGCGCTCGGCCTCGTAGTCGACCAGCACCTGCTCATGGGTCAGGCTCACCGCCACCTGTCCCACCCCGTCCAGCCGACCCAGGGTCTTTTCGATCGTGCCGGTGCACAACGAGCAGTGCAGACCTGCGACCTTCGCGCGAATCCGCCGATGCCCTGAATGCGGACTCGGCTCGGACTCCCACAAGCGCGTGCGTTGCTCGGTGGCCGTCGTCATGCCGAGGCCCCCTCGATGACGTCGTAGCCAGCGCCGGTGATGCGCTCGACCAGCACCTGCCGGCCGGGCCACGCCGAACCCACGCGGACCTCGACCCGGCCGGTCGTGTGGTCGGCGGCGACTTCGCGCACACCCTCGACCCGGCGCAGCACCGCGTCGATGCGCTCGGCACAGCCGCCGCACGCCATGCCCGTTACCTGCAACACGATGGTCTCCATCGCCAGCTCCGCTCCCTTGTGAACTGCGGTTTTCTGGTTACGAGGCCACGCTAGAACCTTGCCCTTAGGGTAAGGTCAAGGACGAGCTGGCGACGAAGGAGACCGTGATGGGCCTGACCGTGGGTGCTGCGGCTGAGGCCGCGGGAGTCAGTGCGAAAGCCGTGCGGCTGTGGGAGTCCAAAGGACTTCTTCCACCTGCCGAACGCACCGAAGCTGGTTATCGCCAGTTCAGTGACGCCGATGTCGGTGTCTTGCGGTTTATCCGCCAGGCCAAGACGCTCGGGCTCCAGTTGTCGGAGATCAAGGACATTCTCGATCTGCAACGCGACGGCGCCACACCGTGCGAGCGGGTCACCGAACTCCTCGATGGCCGCATCGCCGAGATCGACCGCACCCTCGCCGACCTCCGCGCCCTGCGTCGCTCGTTGACCTCCGCGCGTCGTGCCGCCCGGGACAGTCAGCGCCGCGGTGAGCACGCCGTCGTCTGCCAGATCATCGAACACTCCCCCGACGCAGGCGAGTAAGGCAGCAGAGGCAGACACCACCGCGTGAGCGAAGGGCAGAACAGAAGCCATTCAAGCAAGCCGGTAGCACCCGCTGCCCGGCCGAAGCGGAGGCCGCTACTCTGAGAAGTCAGGACGACAGCGGATGATGAGGATACTGGTTACGCTCTCCATCGCACACGCTCTCTCCTCACTGGGGCGCAGCGGGTCGAATGAGATTCGGTAACTCACCGCAATCCCGCAGCTCATTCGACTGCCAGCACCGCTCGTAAGTTAGCGGTGCGTGCGCGAACTACCCACTATTTGCGGCGCCGGTGGCGCGTGAGTGCGATGGCGATCGCGGCGACGAGGACGAGTCCGGCTGCGGTGAGGAACAGAGGGTTGTTCAGCACTGTGCCGAGTGCGCCGAGGGTCCCGCTAGCGGTCAAGGCGATGACGAGAAGCGGGAGTCCGCAGCAGAGCGCGGCGAGCACGAGACCGACCATGCCTGCCCAGCCTGCAGTCGGCTGAGACTGCTTGTCTGGGGGCTGCTGTTCTTCGTGTGGTGGCTTGTGCGAGGCGCTCATGGTGAGTCCTCCTCGTCGGGCTTGGTGTCGATGCGGTCGCACGTGGCCAAGGCTGCGTGGTTGTCGGCGGCCAGCGAGCGGGCGAGTCTGACGAGTTCGGCCACGCGCGGGTCGGTGACGCGGTAGTAGCACCAGCGGCCCTGGCGGCGGGCCTGCACATAGCCGCAGTCGGCGAGACACGCCAGGTGGGTGGACACACGGCCTTGGGACAGACCCACGTGAGCTACGCAGTCGCTGACCGAGTGTTCGGTGTCGAGCAGGTACTCCAGGAGTCGTAGCCGGGTGGGGTCGCCGAGCGCACGGAAGAACTTTGCCACGGTGCCCGCCTCGTCGTGCCCGCCGAGCAGTGCTGCGGCTGAGAGGGAGTTTGTCGTCTGGCTCATCGGCAACCCTCCTGTCGCCCGGCACATATCCGCGAATCAGGATACGATGAGACCATCGTACATCCGTGAACCCGAATATAACGCTAGGGACGGAGGGCCTGTCATGAAAGTCGATCTGGCGATCGTGGGCTCCGGGGGTGCGGCATTCGCGGCGGCCATCGCCGCGCGGCGGCAGGACTATTCGGTGGTCATGGCCGAAGGCGGCACCGTCGGTGGGACGTGTGTGAACACGGGATGCGTGCCGTCCAAGGCGTTGCTGGCTGCGGCGGAGGCGCGGCATGTGGCGTTGTCGGCGGAGAAGTTTCCGGGCATCCGGGCGAGTGCTGACGAGGTTGCCTTCACCGAGCTGATCGCCGGTAAGGCGGGCTTGGTGGCAGACATGCAGGCGGAGAAGTACACCGGGCTGGCCGCGGAGTACGGCTGGGACATCTTGTCGGGCCAGGCCCGATTCGTCGATGGCCCGGCGCTAGAGGTGGAGCTGCATGACGGTGGTACCGAGCGGGTAGTAGCTGAGCACTATCTCGTCGCGACCGGCTCGGCGCCGTGGGCACCACCGGTCGACGGCTTCGACGAGGTCAACTATCTGACCTCGACCACGGCGATGGAACTCAAGGCGTTGCCGGAATCGATGCTGGTCGTGGGCGGGAACTACGTGGGCCTGGAGCAGGCGCAGCTGTTCGCTCGCCTGGGAGTGCGGGTCGAGGTGGTCGAAATGCTGGACCGGCTGGCCCCGGCCGAGGAGCCCGAGATTTCTGATGCGCTCGCGCAGGTGTTCGCTGACGAGGGCATTGGGATGTACACCGGTGCGACGCTGTCCCGGGTGCGCCGCGACAACGGCCAGGTCGTCGCCGAGGTGCGCAGCAGCGACGGGCAAGTCCGGGAGGTACGAGCCGACGAGGTGTTGGTGGCCACCGGCCGCAAACCGGTCACTGCGGGGCTGGGCCTCGACACGGTGGGGGTGCAACTGGGCGACCGCGGCGAGGTCGTGGTGGATGACGGCCTGCGCACCAGCCATCCTCGGATCTGGGCCGCCGGGGATGTCACGGGGCACCCGCAGTTTGTTTACGTGGCCGGCGCCCACGGTGCGGTTGTGGTCGACAACGCCTTTGGCGACGCGAGGCGGACGCTGGATTACCACCACCTGCCGCGGGTGACCTTCACCAGTCCCTCGATTGCCGCCGCCGGGCTCACCGACGCCCAAGCCAACGAGCAGGGTTACGACTGCGAATGCCGGGTGCTGCCGCTGGAGCACGTTCCTCGCGCGCTGGTCAACCGCGATACCCGCGGGCTGGTCAAGCTGGTGGCCGAACGGGGCAGCGGGCGCCTGCTGGGTGCGCATGCGCTCGCCGACGGCGCCGGCGATGTCATTGCCACCGCCGTGTACGCGCTGCACAACCGGATGACGGTGCAAGAGATGGGCGAGCTGTGGTGTCCGTATCTGACCATGGCCGAAGCATTGAAGCTCGCTGCGCAGACCTTCACCCGCGACGTGTCCAAGCTCTCCTGCTGTGCCTCCTGACGCACCAGCTGCTTTCCCAGGGATGCTGATGACTGCTGACATACCTTCACTCGCCGGAAAACTCAGCGACGCACTGACCTCAGCGTTGCCCTGGATCTGGCAACCGCTGCTGCGGCTGCTGGCCCAGGGACAACCGGTCACCATTGAGCAGCTGGCTTCGGCTGCCGGCCGACCTGGGGACGAGGTGCGCCAGGTTCTGGCGGAGCTGCCGGATACCGAATACGACGAGCAGGGGCGCATCGTCGGCTACGGCTTGAGCCAACGCCCCACGCAGCACCGGTTCACCGTCGAGGGCCGCGAGCTCTATACCTGGTGCGCCTTGGACACGTTGATCTTTCCCGTTGCTCTCGGCAGCAGCGCTGAGGTCGAGTCCCCGTGTCATGCCACGGGAACACCGGTGCGCCTGACGGTCCAGCCCGACGGAGTTGCCGCTGTCGACCCGCCTACTGCCGTGGTCTCGATCGTCACCCCACAGCAATGCACCTCGGTGCGGTCGGCCTTCTGCAACGAGGTCCACTTCTTCGTCTCACCCGAAGCCGCGCGACAGTGGCGGTCGGAGCACCCCGGCGGCACCGTCCTGCCGGTGGTCGAGGCCGACGTGGCGGCCCGCGAGATCGCTCGGCAGCGGCTCAGCCAGCCTGGCTGCTGTTAGCCGCCACGTAGCAAGCCGGTCTCGATGGATGGCCCGGCGGTTCCGCTGGGCCGGACGTGCGAACCGGATGGGAAGGGAGGATTCAGGCTATGGGCAGGTTCGCTGCCATTGTTGAAGATGCCGCCGTGAGTGCCGTGGCCGGTTACCTGGGCACCAAAGCGATGGAACCAGTCAGTATGAAGCTCTACGAGCGAGAATCCGAGCAGCATCGTGCCCAAGAGGACGAGGCCCGCCCAGGTCCGCCGTTCCAAGTGGCCGCGGAGAAAACCGCGAAGCTGCTCGGTGTCAAGTTCACCGAGCAGCAACTGCAGCAAGCCTCGATGGCTTTCCACTATGGACTTGCGATTTCCTGGGCACCCGTCTACGGGCTGCTGCGCCGTCGCGGGCACCTATCTCCGGTGCCAGCTGGGCTGACCATGGGGTCGACCATGAGCCTGATCGCCGACGAGATGATGACACCACTGCTGGGCTTCTCCGCCCCCAATCGCGCCTATCCGCTGGTGACGCACGTACGCGGCTACGTCGCGCATCTGGCCTTCGGCTTCGCCGTGGCAGGTGTGACCGAGACCGCGTGGTGCCTGCGCGGCAGGCGCCCGTGACAGGTCGGCGGTGGACCCCGTAGGAACTGGTAATGCGGTGAGCAAGGCGGCATGTGAGGAGACTTGCTGGTGACGACCGACTTCGACGTGATCGTGATTGGTGCGGGACCTGGAGGGGAGACGGCTGCCTCGCGACTGTTGTCCGGTGGACGTCGTGTGGCCGTGGTCGAACGCGAACTGATCGGTGGGGAATGTGCCTACTGGGCATGCATTCCCTCCAAAACACTGCTGCGACCACCCGAGGCGCGCGCCGAAGCAGGACATGCCGCAGGACTTTCCACACCGGAGCAAGATTGGGCAGCCATCCGCGACTACCGCGACTACATGATCCGGCATCTCGATGACGCCGCCCAGATCACCGGCTACCAGAACCAGGGAGCCACGGTCTTCAAGGATTCCGCTCGGATCGCCGGACGCGATCCGTGGCGAGTCCAAATCGGTGATGAACACTTCACCACCGAGCACGTCGTGCTCGCGACCGGGTCTGAACCTGCCCGTCCGCCGATCGATGGCCTCGATGACGTTCCAGTGTGGACCAACCGCGAGGCAACGACGCTGCGCGAGATTCCCGATCGTGTTGTCATGATCGGTGCCAGTGCCGTGGGGGTAGAACTGGGACAGTTCCTGGCCCGCATGGGCGCCAACGTCACGCTCGTCCAGCGTGGTCCCCAAGTACTCGATCGCGAAGACCCTCGTGTCGGAGAGCTGGTCGCGACACAACTCGGCAAGGACGGCATCGACATCCGACTCGACTGTCAAGCCACCGCCGCGCGGCGCGAGGGCTCGGACACCATAGTTGAACTCGACGACGGCACCACCGTTCGTACGGACGTCATCGTGCTCGGCGCTGGCCGCCGGCCCCGTACGAGCGGGCTCGGCCTCGATAGCGCAGGAATTGAGACCAATCAACACGGTGGGCTGGACATCGGCGAGCACTGCCAGGTTGCCGACGGCCTTTGGGCACTCGGCGACCTGACCGGGATCGCCCTGTTCACCCACGTGGCCCAGTACCAGGCACGGGTGGTGGCCGACACGATCCTGGGCAGGACTCGCAGTGCCGACTACACGGCCATCCCCCGGGTGGTGTTTGCCCAGCCCGAGATTGCCGCCGTCGGTCTCACTGCTGATCAAGCCCGCCAGCGCGGCTTCGATGTCGTCACCACGGAACTCGACCTCACGGCAGTCCTGGCGCGCCCATGGACCTACGAGCAGGACCCGCAAGGCAGCCTCGGGCTCGTCGCCGATCGTGCCCACCGCGTTCTCGTCGGTGCCTGGGCCGTGGCGCCGCAGGCCGGCGAGTGGATTCACGAAGCCGCGCTGGCCATCCGTGCCCGTATTCCGATCAGCACGCTGCTCGACGGCATCGCGCAATTCCCTACCTACAGCGAGGCATATCTCAAAGCCCTGGAACAACTGGACATCTGAGTGCGCTGGCGTCGGTTGGTGGCGTCAGGTCGGGTGGGGATGGCGTGCGGGTTGACGCGATCGGTGCAGGGCGGCGTTGATCAGGCCGATGTGGGTAAACGCTTGGGGAGTGTTGCCCAGGTGCATACCCGTCGTGGGGTCGAGTTCTTCGGAGAACAGGCCCAGGTATCCAGCGTGCTGGCACAGTCCCTCGAAGATGTCGCGGGCCTCGGTGGTGCGTCCTGCCAGTGCGAGCGCGGAGACGAGCCACAAGCTGCAGAGGGTGAAAGTGCCTTCCCCGCCGGGAAGGCCGTCGCTGTCGGTCGGCGGGTACCTCCACAGTAGACCGGGTGTGCGAGCTGTCGGCGGTGTGAGTTCGTCGACGACCGCGTCGATAGTGGCCACCATCTCCGCAGTGTTGCCTTCGATGAACCCGATCGAGGACAGCGTGAGCAAGGCCGCGTCGGTCGTCGGCTCGCCGTAGGCGCGCATGAACGCGCCATCGTCGCGGACCCCGTTGCGGAAAATGTCGTTGCGCAGTGCGGTGGCTTCCTGCTGCCACCGGTCGGTGTCACCGTCGAGGCCATATCGACGGGCCAACCGGATGCCGCGGTCGAGCGCGACCCAGGCTTGGGCCTTCGAGTGTACGAAGTGGCGGGGGTGGTCGCGGACCTCCCATATGCCGTGATCCGGGTGCGGCCAGTTGTCGGCGACGAAGTCGACCAATCGCCGAAACACCGGCCAGCGTTGCCGCATCACGTCGTCGGCCATGACCTCGCAGATGGCCAGACAATCCAGGAGTTCTCCGTAGGTATCCAGTTGGAGCTGCCCCTCGGCGGCGTTGCCGACCCGTACGGGCCGGGAGCCTCGGTAACCCTCGACGTGGCCGATCTCCCGCTCAGTGAGTTCGGTAGAGCCGTCGACGCTGTACAGGGGCTTGAGCGGCAGTGCCGCTCGATGGGTGGTTCGGCACAGCCACCGGGCGTATGCGTGGGCTTCGTGGCGGCATCCCAAGGCATACAGGCTGTTGAGGGTGAACCCGGCATCGCGAAGCCACGTGCATCGGTAATCCCAGTTGCGCACCCCGCCGACTTCTTCCGGCAGCGAGGTCGTGCCCGCAGCGATCACCGCACCGGTCGGTGCGTAGGTAAGCAGCTTGAGCATGATCGCACTACGCACCACCAGATCGCGCCGTGGACCGTCAAAAACCAGTCCGCTGCTCCAGTTCTGCCATGCCGCTTCGGTCGCCGCCACGAGGTCTTTCGCCGATGCCTCCGCGGCTGTTGGCCCGTGGTCGTGCCCCAGCGGCGCGCAGAAGGTGTCGTCGGCACCGGGAGGTGCTTCTCCGCGGCAAGTTTCGGCCACCCGAACCCGCAATCCGGTTTGCTCGTCGGCGGCGACCGTGAACCGCCCGGCGAGACCATGGTCGTGAACCTCAATGCTCCCTGGGACGTGGACCCGCAGCTCGTGCGCGCCTGCTGCGACAGCGACGTCATCGCGTCCTCTCTCGGCCACCCAGTCGTTGCGGCCGAACTCGGGGCGCGGCTCGAACGCGAACGCCAGCGCGACTTGCCCGTGCAGACCTTCCACGTTCCACACCAGTTGCTGGCCATCCAGCGGCTGCGGCCACGCCATCCCGACACGTACCCGTACGGCTCCAGTCGGCGTAGCCCACTCGTAAACGACCACGGCGGTATCCGGCTCGTAGCGCATGTGCGCTTCAGAGGATTCTTCGGGGGCAAGGGCTAGCCGCCCGCCCCGGACGGTGTCGAGCAGCGGCCAGACCACCGGGTCGGCGTCGAACCGCGACGGGCACCACCACGCGACCTCCCCGCCCGGAGATAACAGAGCCAGAGAGTGCCCATCGCCGACGGCAGCCAGCGACTCCAACAGTGGATACGTCCTCATACCCCGAACCTCACACCGCACCGGGAAACATTCGCGTAGGCGAATACAGCACACCGTCAACCTAACTGACACGTCCGCGCGCGCAACTCCTGCTGCGCAGTCCGCAGGAATGCTGCCCGGGAGGCAAGGTTTGATCGTGCGCACCTGTGCGCTTGTTGCCGTTCGTCCGGCGCACGCGAACCTTCTGCTCCTGGCGTCCCGCATTGGGCGGACGGCCGACGTTGATCCTCCCGATGGTGATGCTAGTCTGACATTCGCCTATCCGAATACATGGAAGCGTGGAGTTGACATGACCCGACCGGGGAAGCCAGCAGCGCTGTTGCCTGCGGAAGACGACGGAGTGGCCGTGGTGGCGAAGTTCTTTCGCGCCCTGGGCGATCCGATGCGGCTGCGGCTGCTGGAGCTCCTGGTGGATGGCGAGCACACCGTCTCCGAATGCGTTGAGCACATCGGCCTGTCCCAGGGCCGGGTCTCCAGTCATCTGGCGTGCCTGGCCGACTGCGGGTACGTGGTGCTGCGCCGCGAGGGACGCTTCGCGTACTACCGGGTGAGCGATCCGCGGGTCGCCGACCTCGTACTGGCGGCCCGCGCGTTGGCCGCGGACAACGCGGCCGCCCTGGCCAACTGTATGCGCATCGATGACGCCCCGTGACCGGGCGCATCTGGGCAGGGGCAGTCCCTTTTCATCTTCCGAGGAGAGAACTGTGTCGCATCCTTCAACAACGACACCGTGGTACCTGCGGCCAGCGTCCGTGATCGTGGCCGTGGTGGTGGCCTTGGCTGCGGTAGCCACGGTGGGCTACTTCGCGTTCGCACCATCCCAGCAGCGCAACACGACCTCAGCGGCGAGCGGCCCGACCGTCACAGCGCAGACCGCCTCCGGACAGTCGGTGACGGTGCCTGGCGGCGGCAAGCCGAGCGTGCTGTTCTTCTTCACCGCCAGCTGCGGGGACTGCGGGGCTGGCGCCCGTGCGGTGGCGCAGGCGCAGCAACGCGCGCCCGAAGCCGCCCACTACGTCGCCGTGGACGTGGCCCCCAGCGAAACGGAGGAGATCATCCGCCCGTTCCTGGAGCAGAACCAGGCCACCAACCTGGCCGTGGCCAAGGACACGGACGCCCGGTTGACCAGCGCCTACCGGCTCACGCAGGTAAGCACCGCAGTCGTGCTGGACAGCTCGGGGCGCGAGGTCTTCCGCGGGGTCGACCCACCCCCTGAGCAGATCACCGCCGCGCTGGACAAGGCGGCGTCATGACGACGGGATTGCTCGCCCTGGCCCTCGGCGCCGGTCTGCTGGCCCCGATCAACCCCTGCGGGTTCGCCGTGCTCCCGGCGTTCCTGGCGTACGTCCTGGGCAGCGAGCAGGAGCCGCGAGGCACAGCGGTCCGGGTACTGGGCGGGTTGCGTGCTGGGGCTGCGTTGACGGTCGGGTTCGCCGGCACGTTCACCGTGCTCGGGGTGCTGTTGGCGCTCGGGATGCGCTCGCTGGTCGGCGTGGTGCCGTGGCTGGCCGTACTGGTTGGTGCCGTGCTCGCAGTCGTGGGCCTGGCGATGCTGGCCGGGTGGCAGCTGTCGGTACGGCTGCCGACGGGCTCGGCCGCACCGAAACGAGGACGACGCGGGCTGGTTGCCTTCGGCGCCGGCTACGCGGTGGCCTCGGCCTCGTGCACCCTGGCGGTGCTGCTGGCCGTGATCACACAGGCACTGGCCAGCTCCAACCTCGCCGGGGTCCTCGTGGTCTTCGCCGCCTACGCAGCCGGATCGGCCACGCTGCTGCTGACACTGTCGGTGGGCGCGGCATTCGCCAGCGACCTGCTCACTCGGGTGGTGCGACGGGTGCTGCCGTATGCCTCCCGCATCGCTGGCGCCGTCCTCGTGCTCTCCGGCGGCTACCTCGTAGCCTACTGGCTCCCGCCGTTGCTGACCGGCGGCAACCCGAGCCAAAGCGTGCTCACCACTGTGACCGCGGCACTGTCGCAGTGGATCTCCGGCCATCAGTTCGCCGTCGCCCTCACCGCACTTGTCCTGCTGGCCGTGGCCACGACGGCCGCGCTGGTCTCCCGGACACGGCGTACGCCTTCGCCTGGCGAAGACTGCTGCGCAGCGGCCTCCTCCGCGGACGAGACAGCGAGGGACGAGCAGGACGCCCATCCCCGCTGATCACGATGGGTCCGGGCGGATCGGGTGTGACAGGCCACTCGGATGGATTGCAGCCGTAGTCCACGTAGCGATGATAAATTCGCGTAAGCGGATATGACGATATGGAGGGTGTGGTCATGATGTTCGACCTGGCAATCGTGGGCTCGGGTGGCGCTGCGTTCGCGGCGGCGATCGCCGCACGGCGGGAGAACCGCTCGGTGGTGATGATCGAACGCGGCACGGTCGGCGGGACGTGTGTGAACACCGGCTGCGTGCCGTCCAAGGCGTTGCTGGCCGCTGCCGAGGCGCGCCACGTCGCGCTGTCGGCCGAGCGGTTTCCCGGCGTGCGTGCCAGCGCGGACGAGGTGGCCTTCACCGAACTTCTGAGCGCCACGCACGACCTGGCCGCCGGCATGCGAGCGGAGAAGTACACCGACCTGGCATCCGAATACGGATGGGAGATCCTGGCCGGGCACGCGCATTTCGTCGATGGGCCCGCGCTGGAGGTGGACCTCGCCGAGGGCGGTACGACCCGAGTGGACGCCGAGCACTACCTCGTGGCCACGGGCTCCACGCCGTGGGCACCACCGATTCCGGGGATCACCGAGGTCGGCTACCTCTCCTCGACGACCGCGCTGGAGCTGGAGCGGCTGCCGAAGTCCATGCTCGTGCTCGGTGGCGGCTATATCGGCCTGGAGCAGGCACAACTGTTCGCCCGCCTGGGCACGCAGGTCACGGTGATCGCCCGCTCGCAACTGGCCTCTGCAGAAGAGCCCGAGGTCAGCCAGGCCCTGGAGGGCGTGTTCGCCGACGAAGGCATCACCGTCCACCGCGAGTCCCGGATTGCCGCATTGCGCCGGCAAAACGACGGTGTCGTCGCGACTGTGGACAGTCCGGATGGGCGGCGCGAGGTTCGCGCGGAGCAACTGCTCGTGGCGACCGGGCGGCGGCCGGTCACCGCGGGGCTCGGCCTGGAACACGTCGAAGTCAAGCTCGGCGAGCGTGGCGAGATCCTGGTCGATGAGCAGCTGCGCACCAGCAACCCGCGAATCTGGGCCGCCGGCGACGTCGTCGGCAGCGAGCAGTTCGTCTACGTAGCCAGCGCACACGGTGGCCTCGTGGTCGACAACGCCTTCGGCGATGCCGGGCGGACGCTGGATTACCGCACCCTGCCACGGGTGACCTTCACCAGCCCCAGCATCGCCGGAGTTGGGCTCACCGAAGCCCAAGCTCGCGAGCAGGGGCTGGCGGTCGACACCCGGGTCCTCGACATGGACGCGGTGCCCCGTGCCGTGGTCAACCGGGACACCCGCGGTCTGGTCAAGCTCGTCGCGGAGGCAAACACAGGGCGCCTACTCGGTGCGCATGTGCTTGCTGAGGGGGCCGGGGACGTCATCACGATCGCCGTGTACGTCCTGGCCAATCACATGACCGTCCAGCAGATGGCCCAACAGTGGACCCCGTACCTGACCATGGGTGAAGCCCTCAAGCTCGCCGCCCAAACCTTCACCCGCGACGTCGCCAAACTCTCCTGCTGCGCTGCCTGACCCGCGTCCCTCGCGGCGCGGCATGGGTGACGTCAGGGCCTGCGGCGTTGCCCCGTTACGACAATATTGTCGTACCTTGCGGGGTAGGGGCGCAGCTCGCCCCGGGTACGGATCGATCCCTGCTGCGCAGTGCGATCAGCGAGGAGGTGCGGAATGGTTCGGCGAATAATCGCGGGTCGCCGGGTGGGCGACTTGGAAGCTGCGGTGCTGCAACAGCTGTGGAACGAACCGCAGCCGGTAACCGGACGAGAATTGCTCGAACGGCTGGCTCGTCCGTCGCTGGGTTACACGACGTTGATGACCGTACTGAAACGCTTAGTCGACAAACAACTCGTTGAACGCGTCTCCGAGGGACGCAGCATCCGCTACCGCGCCGCCGGGGACCTCGATGAGCTGACCGCCCAGGCAATTGAGGGGCTGCTGTCCTCGGCGCAGGATCGGCAGGCAGTATTGGCTCATCTGATCGAAAGCGTCGACGACCCCGCGCTGGTGGCTGAGCTGCGGGCGGTGCTCGATCGGACGGATCGGCCGTGACGCCGTGGGGTGTGGGCGGACTGGCCTTGGGCGCGGCTGCGGCGGCGGTACTGCTGGTGCTGCGGTCGGACTGGGCTCGGCGGCACGCGTCGCCGCGCCTGCGGGCGATGACCTACTTGATCGGGCTTGTGGGGCTGGCGCTGCTGCCCGTCGCAGGGCTGATCTGTTCCGGTGCCGCGCTGGCGAACGCGGTCACCGGGTCTCCCGTGGGCTGTGGGTGGTCAGTCCACCTCCTGGCATCGGCTCCGCTGACGGCTGGCCTGGCCGTGGCCATCCTGGGCGTGATCGTCCCAGTGGTGCTCCAGGGCAAGCGCGTGGTGGCCGCGGCCGACCGCACCGAACTCGGTCCCATGGTGCGAGCCCGCGCCACACGACGGTATGTGGCCGGGGGTGGCTCGGTGTGGGTGCTGCCCGCCGAGCCCGTTGCCGCCCATACCTCCGGTTGGCGCCACCCGGAGGCCGTAGTGACCAGCGGACTGCTCGCCCTACTGGGGCCGACCGAGCAGGAGGCGGTCTGTGAACACGAGGCAGCGCACGTGCGGCTGGGACATCCCCGGTTGCTGCTGATCGCCGCCGCGATCACCCGCGCCTACGGGTTTCTCCCACTGGTGCGTCGCGCCTGGTGCGGGTTGCGGCGGGAACTGGAGGCCGCCGCCGATGACGAGGCCGCCCGTCAGGTCGGCACCGCGCCGGTGCTGTCGGCCCTGGCCCGCATCGGCCTCGCCCACGTCGGCGGCACTCACGGCACGACGGCCGAGTTCGCCGACCGCGACCATCTGAGCTATCGGCTCGCACGCCTCCAGCACCCCCAGTCGAGTACTTGCCGTGCCGACACAAGCGTGGCCCTCGTCGCACTCACGCTAGCCACCGGGCTCGCCTGGAGCGCCTGCACGCTCGCGGTCGGCAATCCCGCTTTCACCGGGGTCGCGCTATGCCTGACCGTGCTGGTCGGGATCGGACTGCGACCGGTATGGCCATGGAATCACCGCGGCGCTGGCCCGCGCCGTGCACCTGGCCCCAACGTAGTCGGATAGACAAATATGTAGTAGGATCGGGTGCGTGAGACGCCGGCTGGCTCGCAATGACCACTCCGGTCAGGCCGAGGACATCCAGGCAATCCCCTCCCCTGAAAGGGACACCCGATGAACCTTTCGCAATCCCCGTCGGACAAACGGCGAGATACCCCCGAGCGGAAGTCCGATCAGGCGTCCGGCTGGTGGGCCGCCGGTGCGCTGGGTCTGCTGGTGTTGTGTTGCGCTGCCCCGGCCCTGCTCGCTGCGGGGGCATTGGGAGCGGTCGGCGCGTGGCTGGGCAACCCGTGGGTGATCGGTAGCGCAGTGCTGGCGCTCGTGGCCGTCGTAGCGCTCGTATGGCAGCGACACCACCGCCGACAGGACAGCGCCGACCCGCACTGTTGCCCGCCCCGGCAACGTGATCGTGGGCAGGGGTGATGACGATGTCCTCGCCCGAGCACGCTCACTCCGCTGCTGCACCAACCGCCAACACCGACCTCGGCTCGCCCCGCGAGGTGGTACTAACACTGCTGGCCCTCGTGGCCGGGGGTCTGTCGTCGCTGCTGATTGTGGCCGCCTCGGCAAAGGTGGCGCCGATGCCACTGCTGTTCTGGACAGTGGATGTCCCCGCGATGGCCCTCGTGGCCGGCATCCTGCTGTACGCCCGTCACGTCGGGATGGAACGCCTGTTCCACCGGCTATGGCTCGGCATCGTCGGTGGGATCGTGTTGACCCTAGCGTTGGACATGGTGCGCACCGCCGGGGTGCACCTGGGCGTATTGCCGGACTCGATCACCATGTTCGGCAACATGATCACTGCCGCGCCCGCCATGGCCAAACCCACGGCAATCAGCTACACCCTGGGCGCGACCTACCATCTGTTCAACGGGATCAGCTTCGGACTGGTCTACTCGATCCTGTTCGGACGTACACCCTGGTGGGGCCCAGTACTGTTCGCCGTGCTGTTCGTCGAGACCGGCATGATGACCCTGCCCCCGATGGCCGCCAAGTTCGGACCATTCGGGATGGCGAAGTTCGGCACGCTGTTCAACGGTTACTTCCTCGACACGGCTCTGGCACACGCCGCCATGGGGCTGGCCCTCGGCGTCATCATGTGCAACTTCGCCCGCCACCGCGGCCTGCTCAGCACGCTGGTGACACGCCGGCGCTGATGTGGGGCCACTGTTATGCGCCCATACCCACCTGCGAACGAAACGACGCTCGCTTACTTACACACGAAAAGGAGCAATTGACGATGCCCGAGCCTGCGCAGTCGCAGCGCACCACACCCGACGTCGATCCGCAGCCGTCGACCACCGCCAAGGCGGTGCTGGCATCCACAGCACGTGATCGGACCTCGCAGGCCGTTTTCGCCTCGACTGCTGTGGTTGCCTTCCTCGTCTACGGCAGCGTCTTGCCATCCGAGGAAGCCAATGGACAACTCGGTCCGGCCAACATCACCGTGCTCAGCGGCCCGCTGCTGACTTTCAGCATGGTGCTCGCACTCGGGCTCGCCACCGTGGTCACCCTGCAGGTGTACTCGGTACGACGAGCCGCCGCAGTCCGCCGTGCCGCTGGCGGACGCGGCGCCCTGGGCGGGGCGGGATTCCTCGTCAGCTTGATCCCCAGCCTGTGCTGCACCCCCGTGCTCCCAGCCGTGCTGGCGGTGTTCGGTATCGGCGCCAGCGGTGCCACGGCCACGATGAAGGCCATCGCCCCTTACAAGTTCGCCATCCTGACTGCCATCCTCGTGCTGTTCGCCATCACGGGCTGGTGGACGCTCCGCCGTATCGCCCGAACGCCCAGCGGCACAACTTCTGCGGACCAGTGCTGCTAAGGATTCGTCGCGATGTCAGGCCCCGCCAAGGCGAAGCGAACCAGAACGTCGCAGCGGTGAGTGCTGCTGGCGGCGCGCACGGTTGGGGCTGAATCCGAGTGCAAGCATCAGTCCCTCGGGAAGGCCGACACCGCGACTTCGCTGCCCAACGCAGTGACCCAAATGGGGCGTGCCAGGTGTCGGCGGATGGATGGACTGCTGTGGCCCTGGGAAAGCCACCGAGCATTGAGGCCCATAGCCCGTGTCGCGGCACCGGCATCGGTGGCGCGACACGGGCTGGTAGACCGGATCAGTGCGTGGCGGGGGCGGCCAGGTCCAGCAGTTCGTGGGCGATGTCGCGCTGGTGGTCGTAGGCGTCGCGGATACCGAACGTGCGCACCCCGGGGTGGTCGTTGACCCAGTCGCGGGCGGCCTCGGCGGAGGCGAACAGCGGCCCTTGGGAGCAGATGGTCGCGTCGATCTCGTCGGCGGGCATGCCGACCACCTCGTCGAATGCTGGTGGCGCGGGGTAGACCACGACCGCCTGCTCCGGGTCGAGGGCGGCCACGCCGTCCGGGGTGAGGTCCACGCGGATCGGCGTGCCCGTGGCGGGGCAAGTTTCCTCGATGGTGAGCGGTTGGTCGAGCACGGCCGCCCACAACAGCACGTCGGGGGCGCATCCGCTGACCGGGAAGCTGCGCTGCCCGATCCGGAGCCGGCGCCGCAGCATGCCGGTGTGCTGGGACAGATCCAGCGTGATCTGCCCATCCTGGACGCGGACCCAGTGCGCGCCGGGTCCCTGCTGGGCCAACGTGACCGTCTCCTCGACCGACCGGCCCACCGCGGCGGCCAGGCGTCCGACCGAAACCGGGTGCTCGCCGAGGGCCGTCAGCCGGGCCAGCTGCAGCCCGACGCTGATCTCTCCGCGTTGCCCGAACCGCGTGAGCAGCCTGCGCCACGTCGCCCAGAACTCCTCGTTGGTGGTGTGCTGATTCATGACACCGGCACCTTTCTGTGTGGTCGTGTACGGGGTGAGGCTCAGGCTGCGGCCGGGGTGCGGCTGAGGTTGATCGACAGGGACTCCAGGGACCGGAACACGTCGGGGCGGTAGCGGGGCGGATCGGCCGCCAGGCGCGGGTTGACCAGGCGCTGGGTCAGGGTTGTGAAGGTGATCTCGGCCTGCATCCGGGCCAGTGGCCCGCCGAGGCAGGCGTGGATGCCGCTGCCGAAGGCCAGGTGCCGGGTGCCGGTGCGGTGGATGTCGAAGCGGTCCGGGTCGTCGAAGTGCGCGGGATCGCGGTTGGCGGCGGCGATGAAGGCCAGCACATGTCGGCCACGGGTGATCCGGTAGCCGCCGAGGTCGACGTCGGTCAGCGCGACCCGCCGGGTGAACTGGAACGGGGCGTCGTAACGCAGCACCTCGTCGACCGCGCCCGCGGCCAAGGTCGGGTCGTCGCGCAGCGCGACCCACTGGTCGGGATGACGCAGCAGGGCCAGCGTGCCGTGGCCGAGGAGGTTGACCGCGTTCTCGTAACCGGCGACGAACAGCAACCGCAGCGTGGCGTTGATCTCCTCGATCGACAGCTGTCCGCCGTCGGCCTCGGCCGCCAGCAGCGCGGACACCAGATCTTTACCCGGATTGTCGCGGCGATGGTCGATCAGCCAGCCGAAGTAGTCCCGCAACTGCTGCTGCAGCCGGTCGGCCTCGACCTGTCGGGACTCCCCGCCGGCCTGGTCCAGCTCAGCGGCTGCCTTGAGGCTGCCGGACTCGAACGAACAACACAGCTGGGTGCGCGGCCACGAGGCGACGAACGCGCGGTCGGTGTCGGGAATGCCGATCAGCTCGCAGATCACCGCGATCGGCAACGGGTAGGCCAGCTCGGCCACGACATCGAGTCCGCCGCGCCGGATGGCTTCGTCGAGCACGTCCTCGACGAAGCGCTGGATGAATCCGCGCAGGGCTTCGACCCGTCGGGGGGTGAAGCCCTTCGCGACCAGCTTGCGCAGCCGGGTGTGCTCCGGCGGATCACGGTGCAGGAACGACTGATCATCCAGTTGCGCCAGATACGGCGCCGACAGCGCGCCTTGCGCCTGCTGGGTCTGGTGTGCAGCCGAGTTGCGGTCGTCGGTGGACATGTCCGGGTGCTGCAGCACGGTGGCCACGTCGTCGTAGCGGAACACCCACACGGCGCCGGAGATGTCCGCGACCGGGTAGTCGCCCCGCAGCTTCCGATAGAGCGGGTAGGGGTCGGCCGTGCTCGCGATCTCGCCACCGGTCAGCGCGTGGTGCAGTTCCGGGTCGACGTCGGACAGGGCGGGAGGGATCTGGGAATCGGTGAACGTCGTCATCATCGCCTCCAACGCAGGCTTATGGTATAAGCCAGAATAGACTTACAACATATACTGTCAAGGGGTACGATGTAAGCTATGGCTGTGGCGATGGCGAGTAGTGAACAGACCCGGGCACCCCTGACCCGCGACTACGTGCTGTCCGGCGCGGTGCGCTACGTCGACGAGCACGGGCTGGAAGCGCTGAGCATGCACAAACTCGGCGCGGAACTCGGTGTGAAAGCCATGTCCCTGTACAAACACGTGGCCAATAAGGACGACCTGCTCGACGGGATCGTCGAGCAGCTGTGGGCGCAGATCCCCATCGAACCGGCCAGCGCTGACTGGCGGGAGGCCATCAAGCGGCTCGCGGCGGCGCTGCGCGATCTCGTCCACCGGCATCCGCGCGCCGCGTCGCTGCTGACCAGCAGGCAGACCATCCTCCAGCGCCCGCTGGAGATCTTCGACGCCCTGCTGGCCGTGATGCGCGACAGCCGCGTCCCCGAACAATGCGCGGTGGCCTTGCTGCGCACAATCTTCCCGTACGCCATCGGCTACGCCCTCGCCGAACTGGCCTACCCCGACTCCGAGGACGGCGACGACGAGGTGACCCGGATTCGCCGCATCACCAACATGCTGTCCCCGCAAGCCCCCGACGACCTAGTGCGCACCGCGCTGTTGGTCTGCGGCGAATGCGACATGAACGCCCAATTCGACATCGGCCTCGACCTCATGATCCGCGGCCTCGACGCCTACCTCGAAGAAGCTGCCACGGCCAGCCATCGCTGAACCGGCACATGACTCAGTCGGCCGCCGCTAACAAGGACGTTCCCGGCCTGCGGCGCTGGCGGATGTGGCGGGTGAGGGCACGGGCTCGTTTCGAGCCGATGCTGAGTTCTCGGCGGAGTGTGTCGGCTGAGATCGGGCGCTGGTAGAGGTTCCAGTGTTCGGCGTCGAGCCGGTATGCCTGCTCGCGCAGCGGATCAGCATCCTCACCGTGCGGTGGCTCTGAGTCAGCCTCGGCGCTGTTGGTGCTGTGACCGGGCATGTTGTTCACGACCGTGCGCAATGCTGGCACATCCTCAGCCTCCTCGTGAGCCTCCAGTGCCGGGCTGGACCCGCCCGAGACCATCGAATCAGGCTGCGCTGATCCGGCTTCGTCGGACTCGGAAACGGTGCCGCTTGTCGTCTCCGCGCGGCGGCGTTTGAGGGCCTGGTTGAGTAGTTCGACCGACAGCAGCAGCGCTAGCGGTGGGCAGGCGGCCACGGCGATGGAGAAGGCGTTCAGTTCGGGTGCGGAGGCGATGTTGGCGCACAGCGACAACCCGATCCCGAGGGCGAACGACAACCATGCCTTCCATTGCCCGGTGGCGCTATAGCGGTGGCCGGTCTTCCACAGTTCGATGGTCGCCATGGTCAACAACCCGTCGACAATGAGCGGCCAGAGGGTTGCGGTGGTCTCGTCGGCACCGAACCGCAGGGCGAAGTCGCGGCCGTGTCGGTAGGAGACGTAGGCCGCGCCCAGGGCCACCAACAGCGTGCAGGCGCACTGCAGATGTAGTGATCGATCAGGGGCGGGGCGGGATGTGGCTGGCTCGGTGCGCATCAGACTGCACCTTCCCGGGGCTGCCCGTGGGTGTCGCGCATCGTGACGCCCCGCTCGTGCAGGCGTTGGCGCACGGTGCCTGCGGCCACGTCCATGCGTCCGGCGATCCGGGCCAGTGACCAGCCCTGGTGGTAGAGCCGGACGGCGTCGTCGATCTGCTCGGTGGACAGGCCGCGACGGCGCATCGGGACCCTGTGGCGATGCAGAATCGTGGACACGGTGCGGCGCTCGATGCCGAACTGGTCACCCAGCTCGTAGACGGTCGCACCGGACGTGTAGCCCTCGATCAGCTTCTGGACCTGATCGTCATCGAGTTGTTGAGCGAGCCCGTCTACGGGGCTGACCTGGATTTCTGGACCTTCGACCAGTAGGTCGTGGTGGTTCGTATGCTTTAGCGTTAGGTCCACAATAAGGGTTGTAAGCCTAGTGACCTGCTGTTTTTACAGCGTGTGGTATCGCTGTTCGTACTGAACAGCGGCGAAGATACAGGTCAGCGACCCAAATTCGGGTTCTACATCACCTAATGTGCCTGGTTCTCGTTACTAGGTGTTATTTTCGACGGTCCCTCAGTGGAGAGGCGAGTCGCTTTGTCCGCCGCCTCGGGTTCGTTCTCAGGTGTTTGCGCTAGGTCGATGAGGACTCTTGCGATTTTGCTGGCGTCTGGAGGATCGTGTCGTTCTCCGTGGACGGAAAGGTGAAGTGAATCGGATCGGCGCACGGTCCGCTTGTGTCCCTTCTTCGCCTTCATAACCGCCTCATTGTCATTGAGCCAGGCACTGTCAGAACAACGGTGAGGTTAGGCCGATCGGCGCTGCTCCGCAGAGGCATCCGCTGAAAGTCATCCAAACGGGGGTCGAGGTGCTGACCACTCCTGGGGCGCCGAACGTGGAGGGCGGTCCCGACAGACCACGGTAAGAATTACCCGTGGGGCAGTTGGGTGGTCTTTCTAATTCTTCGGCATTCACGTCGATACAGTGCCCCGGAAGGCTTCCACATGGAGCTGTAGTCGGCGTCCATCGGGATCACCATGTCGAATGGCTGTCCTTGTGTCGGGTGCGTCAATCGGTGATCAGGGCGAGTTCGGTGGTGGGTCATGATGGCGCCCCCGCGCATGCAGGGCACGGTTGCAGAGTTCATCGTCCCGGGACAAAAGCGGGAGTCAACAATGGATGAAGGTGGTGCCCGCAAGATCGCGGTGGGGACGCTGATCGTTGGCACAGGGGCAGGGCCAGGTTGTACAGCTCGTCCGGAATGGGCCGAACCGTCGTGTCTACCGCGCGAGGACCGAGCATGCCGATCTGGCGGTACGAGTGCCGCTACGCGATCGAGGATCTGTGGAGTTCGAGGCGCGACTTGGTCAGATGCTCGCCGCACGTTTACCGGTTCCACAGTTGGTGTTCGCAGACACAGATGGGAGCAAGGTCGTACCCGGTATCGGTGTCACAATGGATTGAGGGCGTCGACCTTGGTACCGCGGTTGAACACTCCGGTGACGAAGCAGGTGGCCTCGGGTGGGAATTAGGTCGAATCGTCGTTAGCTTGGCGACGATCGAGTTTCCGAGCCGGGATGGGTTGACGACCAACCTCGACATTGAGCCGCGGGAACGCTTTCTTGCAGAAGGGGTACGTTGCCACGCTCATGGCCGCTTGTTCAGGACGGAGCGCGGTCAGGCACTGTCGGCCTCGGCACGATCCTGGTTTTGGCATCTGGTTGGTGACAACGTCGGTAGTGTCGAGGCTCTCGCAAGGAGTTGTTCGTTGGTGCATGCCGACCTGGCCAGCGACAACGTCGTATGCGCTCGCGTGGGCGAGACATGGCGAATCGTTGCGGTATAGGACTAGGAGTTTTCAGCAGCCCGGTCAATCCGGAAAACCTATCAGCCGAGTTTCGAGAACTTTCCCGGCGCGTCCTTCGACCAGTTGGTCAGGCGTCGTGGTCTCGCCTAACCTGTTGAGTTGTGGACACCCGTAGGTAGATAACTGCTCGTGGCTTCGGCGGTGGTGCTCCACGAGTCTGTTTGTCGATGGTGGGATGAGCCAGTGTTGTGCGCTGCGTCATCGTGCCACGGTGCGCACGGCAGGGCCGAGTTGAGCGACACTCGGCGCTCGCAGTCACCGGTTTCGCCTCGTTGGGTGACAGGTTCCGAGGCAGAATCGCGGCATCCAACATGGTGTCGACATTTTGACGGCGACTTGGGGATGTGCATGCGCAGGTGGGGCAAGCTCAATGACAAACTGTGAGTCTTTACGCGGCTGGTCTGGGACTGGCTGGCAGGGTTGGCGTCGGTCGTCTCGCTGTGGTTGTGGCTCGTGACAAATGTGGCCCCCGTGGGTGCCTTGCTTATGAACTGTCCGACCGTGGCGGGTGGCCGACGCCGACCCGGCCCACCTCGGTGGCCTGACGCTTCTATGTCTCGAGTCAAGTAGGCAAGATCGAGATTTGTACTCTAGTCTGCGGGCTGTGCGGATAATGCCGTCATTTGGCGGTAGAGCTGGCGGGCGATGTAGCGCTTGAGACATCGACGGATTTCGCGGTGCGAGCGGCCTTCGGTCGTGCGGCGCTGGACGTATTTCCGAGTGGCAGGGTCGCGGGAAGTGCGCACGCGGGCGATGACGTCCAGAGCCATGTTGAGCTGCCGGTCGCCGCTGCGGCTGAGGCGATGGCGGACCGTTTTGCCAGACGACGCGGGCAGGGGCGCGGCGCCGGCGAGCGCCGCGAAGGCAGCTTCGGACCTGAGTCGGCCGCGGTGGGACCAAGCTGTCAGGATCGTCGCGGCAGTAATCGGGCCGACTGCGTGGATCTTCAGCATGCCGGGCATGAGCTCATCAACGTGGCGTTCGAGCGCAGCTCGATTCTGCTCGAGTTCGCGGGTCGCGGTCAACACGGCGGTAGCCAGCCGTCGGGCTTCCTCGCGGATCGTAGCCGCAGCGGGAGCATCGGTGCAGCGGTGTCGCCAACGGGCGATGGTCCGCACCTGAGCCTCGGTTAGCGCCTTGCGGGCGTCGACGCCGAGGTTGTAGGTGCGAACCAGAGCGTTAAGAGCGTTGCGGTCGGCGGTGCGGCGGCTGTTGATCGCGCGGCGGGCGACCAGCAGGACCTGCATCGCGGAACGGAGCCCCTCAGCGCGTGGGTTGAGTAGCTCGTCGGTATCGGTGCCTAACACGGCTCGGGCAGCGGCGATCGCGTCGATCGGGTCGATCGGGTCGGACTTGCCGTGGACGGCGCGGTCGGCGCGTTTCGGAGGCTTGACCTCGCACACGTGTTCTCCGCGAGCCCCCAGTTCTCGAGCGAGGCCAGCCCCGTAGGAGCTGACGCACTCGACCGCAACCAGACGGCTGCCCAGTGCTCGGGTGACGATCCACTCCGCTGCCCGAACCAGCCCGGCGGGGCTG
>NZ_KB905424.1 GCF_000379465.1 Sciscionella marina DSM 45152 | reverse complement strand
GATTCCGTTGCCGCCGAGGACTTCCCGGGCTCGGGCCACGGTGTCACGCATTTTTGTGGTGACGACGGATTTGGCCAGGGCGGAGTGCTCGTCCTTGTTGACGCCCTGGTCTTGCAGCTGGGCCAGTCGCACCACCATCGACAGCGAGGCGGTGATGTTACCGAGCATGGTGGCCAGGTGATCCTGAATGAGTTGGAACTTCGCGATCGGCTGGCCGAACTGTTCGCGGGTGGTGGTGTAGTCGCGGGCAAGTTCGTAGGCGGCCATCATGCAGCCGACCGAGCCCCAGGCCACTCCGTCGCGAGTTTGGCGTAGCACGTCGCTGGTATCGCGGAAGGTGTTGGCGCGTTGCAGCCGGTTTGCCTCGGGTACGCGGCACTCGTCGAGGCTGATGTCGGCGTTTTCCACCGCGCGCAGGGCGATCTTTCCCTCGATCTTGGTGGGGTGAAAGCCGGGTGTGTCCTTCTCGATGATGAAGCCTTTGACGTGGTGGTCCTCGATATCGCGGGCCCAGACGACGGTCAGGTCAGCGAACGTCGCGTTGCCGATCCATTTTTTCTCGCCGGTGAGGACCCATTCGTTGCCCTCTCGGCGGGCGGTGGTATCTAGCCTGGATTATTCGTCGAGGTTGATGTTGATCTTGTCTGTGGTTTGTTCGGGTTGGGTCAGTATGGGGTTGCCCGCTGGCTGGCGGGGTCGGTGGTGTTCGGTTTGCCTTTCGCGGGCTGGGGGTGTGGGCAGTCTGTGGGTGCGGTGGTTTCAGTGCAGGGCGGTGCGAAGTTCGTGGAAGCCTTCGGCGATTTCGGTGGACCAGCGCCAGGTTCGGTCGATGCGCAGGTGGTGTTGTCTGCCGGTGTGCACGAGTTGGGCGGCGAGGTGCAGCACGCGGTAGCGGAAGGTGTTGATTTCGGCGCGCGAAAGTTCGGGGTGATCGCCGAAGCTCAGGAGTTTGATCCAGCACACGAGGTCGGTGGCGGTCAGCACGACAGTCAGCCATGCCGCGTTGTGAGCAAACGCGTGGCAGGGCAGGTTCCGCAGGCCCGTGTTTTTGGCTTCACGGATGCGGTCTTCGACGCGTGCGTGTTGTCGGTGGCGTAGTTCCAGACCTTCGATGCCGCCGATGATGACCCCGGGTGGTGTGTCGGTCAGCACGGCGGTGACCCGATGGCCTTCGGTGTCGATGAAACGCAGTTGCGCTCCTGGATGGGGTCGTTCCTTGCGCAGCAGCAGCCGCGAGCCGGTGGGCCAATGCGACAGATCGAGCATGCCGGTGGCCTCGGCGACCCAGGCCCCGTCCCGGTGGCGCCGGTCGGGTTCGGTCGCCGGTGTCCAGTCCTGGGCGGGGATTTCGTCGACGATGGCTTGGATGCGGGCATCGACGCGGAACCCGAACGAGAACCCGACACCGCGGGCGCGGCAGGCGGCAGCGAACGCGCGGGTCGCCCCGGCCGAGTCTGAGCGGGCCAGCACCCGCGGCCCGCGCGTATCGCCAGGCACGGGCCGGGCATAAGCCGGTAACGCGGCCAGGGCCTGCTCGAGCACGGTGATGTGATCGGCCGCGGTATTCGCCCCGGCATTCCCGGGCCGCAACAGCCCGGCCAGGGCTTCCCCGCCAGCCACCTCGGGACGATCGAGGAAACACAGCAGCGGGTGGAACCCGAACGTGTGTTTCCAGGTCGCGGCCGCGTGCTGCTTGTCCGAGTGCGCGATCGTGATCGTGGCATCGAAATCCAGCCGCAACTCCTCGCCCAGATCAGGACCCGCACCGGCGGCCCAAGCCCGTGCCCGCGCCTGACCGATCCGGGGCAGATGCTCGACGTCGATACGTTCCAGCAACCGCCACGTAGTCGGCATCGACGCGACCGGGCCATGCAACCCCGCCCGATCGCCTAACGTCGCGATCCCAGAAATCGCGTCCGCCCCATCGGCAACCGCCACCGCCAGATCGGTGAACACCCGACCCGGCGCATGCACCGGTATACCCCGATACGCATCAGCCAGCACATCGCTCACCCCGCCCGAAAGCCCCGTGTCCTCGGCCAACTCCCGCAACAGCCCCACCCCGGCATGCGACACGACACCCCGCCCGCCCGCGGTAACCTTGACCCGCCGAACCAACCCCTTACGCTTCATCTACGAGATGCCTTCCCGCGCCGCGAACTGGACCTTCAGCAAACCCAGTATCCGCTGCAGGACAGGCACTTCGTACTACCTACACCCCGTGTCGCCGCACCCCCACGTGAAATATGCAGGCTAGACCTGAAAAGATCACCCCAATCAAAGCGGTCGGCCATGGCTTTCACTATCGGCCAGCACGAGCAGGATCACGTCGACCCGAGCGAGCTGCTCCTTGCCAAGGGAGCAGCGGCAAAACGAACCGGCTCAGTGGTCCGTATGCGGACTCGCTTCTGAAACATCGTTTGTTCGGCATCGGCCGCTGATACGGTTACGGGTTCAGTGGGGTGGCTCCTGTGCCGGTGATGGCTTCGGCGAGGCGGTGGGAATCGCCGCTGGTGGCGACCAGGTGCGCGTGGTGCAGGAGCCTGTCTACGGTCGGGGCAGCATGCCGATGTCGTCGACCACGACGAGGTCGCTGCCACAGATACGGGAGATGGTGCGAGCGACGGTGCCGTCGGCTTTGGCCTTGTTGACCGTGCCGGTCAGCGCTCCAGGGTGAACCAAACGACCTGCAGGTCGGCCTCGATCGCCGCGTGCGCCAGGGGCATGGCTCTGGCACGTTCTTCCACTACTTCCCAACCAAAGCCGAGGTGCTCGTCGCGATCATCGAACGGGGCGCCACCGAAAACCACGAGTTCTTCACCGCGCAGGAGGGCCGCATCGAGGCCAGTCAGGTGGTGTTCGATTTCGCCCGGGCAAGTGGAAGCGCACTGCCATCCACGTGGGAACGGTTCCGGGCTGTCGAACTCTCTCGCAGGCATCAGCGGCGCGCACCCGACCCCAGCATCGAACAGTGGGGTGATTCGTCGTTCGGACAGTGCCGCTGGTAGGCAGGTTGCGCACGATCCGGGGTTCGCCTTCTGTCCTGTCCATCCGCTTGGGTCAGCACGCATCGTGGTATCGGGGAACCTCCACGGCTTCTCCGCCCTGCATCGCGGAGTGGTGCGCGCAGATCCCCGGCGCGCACCACTGTGCTGCGGTGATCGCATCCACGGCGGGACGACGCCCCTCGATGACGCTGGAGACGAACTCGTGCGCGAGATGCGGATGCGAACCGGAGTGATAGGCCGGCGTGCGTATTGTCCGGCCGGTGCCCGGGGCGTAGTCGGTCGCCTGGGTGAATCGGCGGATCTGCGCGGGTAAGGTGTCGTGGCGATCCGGGAGGGCGACCCGGTGCTCGGCAGTAAGCCCGCCCCTGCGGTGCTCGGGTGCCGGGCCGAGCTCGAATAAGGTGGGTTGCTCGTGTTCGAGCTGTTGCCACTCGAAGCCGCTGCGTGTGCCGTAGATCGAGAATCCTTCGTGAAAGCTGCGCGCCACCCGGTGGAACGATGCGGTGACTTCGGCGGCCAATTCACCGTCGCCGAGGCGGAACAACGCTGCCTCCAACGGGAACGGGTTGTCGTAGTCGTGCATCAGTTCCGGCGGCAGTCGTCCGGAACCGAGACACCGAACGCTGCTGACGGTCTGGCCACACAGTGCCAGCAGCGGGGACAGCGCGTGGGTTGCATACAGCATGGGTGGGTAGCCCCACCAGTAGCTGGGAAATCCGTCCAAGTCCTGGATGTGCGTACCACGCAGGAAGGTGATTTCGCCGAGTTGCCCGCGCGCGATGAGGTCTTCGACGAAGAAGAACTCGCGCCCGTACACGGCGGTCTCCATCATCATGTAGTTCTTCCCGGATCGCTGCTGGGCGGCGAGGATGGAATCGAGGTCCTCGATGCTCCTGCCCATCGGCACGGCGGATGCCACGTGCTTTCCGGCGGCGAGTATTTGGAGCACCTGTTGCCGGTGCCAGGCCACCGGAGTCAGCAGGTGCACCGCATCGTAGTCTTCGCGGCAGAGCACCTCGTCCAGGTCGGTGTGCCGATCCTGGATCCCGAACGCCTCACCGACATCCCGGAGCCGGTCGGCGTCCCGGTCACAGATCCCGACCTTCCCGACCTGCGGGTGCGACTGGTAGATCGGCAGGAAGTCGACTCCGAACCCGAGGCCCACCACGGCGATGTTGAGCGTCGTCACTGTCAGCCCTCCGTGCTCTGCTCGCTGCCGTCTTCCGGGGACGGTACGGGTGTGGCCGAGCCGTGCTGCACGGTCATCAGGGTCTGCTCCGCACCGTGCAGGAACGTCACTCCACCGGTGGCGAACCGGCCGACATCCTCGGCGGCGGCCCGGCCCTCGGGTGAGTCGAGGATCGCCAGCATGGCTTCCTTGCTGGGGGCGTAGAGATCGACGATGAGCCGGTACTCGGGTGTGGTTCCGTCCGGAGAGTCGGTCGTCCAGTTGAGTGTCCACCCGGTCAGGCTCGGCATGCGCCGGGCCAGCGGGAGATGCACGTCTTGGTAGTAGCGGTCGAATTCCGCGGGGTCCTCGGGCTGTCCGTACAGGATGGTCAGGCGATGGGGCACGGTGAACTCCTTGTTTCAGGAAAGATTAGGGCTCGGTCGCAGCTGAGTGAAGCGCTCGATGTGCGTGGTCATGGCCACCTCGGTCGGCAGTCGTTCCATGCTCGACGCGCCGAGGAATCCGGCAAGTCCTGGCACGCGTTCGAACAGATATGCCACATCGTCCGGGCCGGCGATGGGGCCGCCGTGGCAGAGCACCAAGGACTCGGGGTTGATCTGCCTGATCGCGGCCTGCATCTCGCGTACTCGTTCGACGGACTCGTCCAGCGAGATCGCCGTCTGCGCACCGATGCTTCCCGATGTGGTCAAACCCATGTGTGGCACCAGAATGTCCGCGCCTGCCTTGGTCATCTCCTCCGCTTCGGCGCGGGTGGCCACATACGTCGCGGTGACCAGATCTTGCCGGTGTGCCTCGTGGATCATCGCCACTTCACGGTCGAAGCCCATTCCGGTCTCCTCCAGGTTTGCCCGCACCATGCCTTCGAACAGGCATACCGTCGGGTAGTTCTGCACACCCGCGAAACCCATGTTCTTCAACTCGCGTAGGAAGACTGGCATCAACCGGAACGGGTCCGATCCACACACGCCGGCGAGCACCGGTGTCGTTTCCACCACCGGCAGTACTTCCCTGCCCATGTCCACCACGATGGCGTTTGCGTCGCCGTATGGCATCAATCCCGCGGTCGAGCCTCGACCGGCCATTCGGTACCGGCCCGAGTTGTAGATGACGAGGAAATCGGCGCCTGCGGACTCCGCGCATCTCGCAGAGAGGCCGATTCCCGCGCCGGCGCCGATGATCGGCGCGCCGGTGGCGACCTTGGCTGCGTAGGTGGCGAGAATATCGGAACGGGTCATGTTGAACCTTTCTGTGCTGTCTCACGAGATTCGCGTAACAGCCGGTGTAGCTCCTCGGCCATGCACACGGCCAGATCGCGGTCGTTCACGTCGGTCTCGGCCCGGTGCACGGTCACCTCGGGCCGCAACCCCGCGAGGAGCGCATCGACCAGTGCGGTGTCCGCTTCCGTGTCGTGGAAGGGTTTCCCGGCAACGGAAATCGAGGAAAGCCCTTCGGTGGGCACAAACACCGAGACCGGCCCCCGAGCCGCGTTGAGCTTCGTCGCCAGCACGCCGCCAAGCTGCGCGCATTCGGCGGGGTCGGTGCGCACCAGCGTGATCTGCTCGTTGTGCACGTGTATGACCCGGTTCCGATACCGCTGCGGCAATGAATCCATCGGACCGAAGTTGATCATGTCGAGGGCGCCGAGGGAGACCACCTGGGGGATACCGCGTCGTCCCGCGGCAGTCAGCCGGTCAGGCCCCGCGCTACAGATCCCGCCGAACAGGTCGTCGACAAGTTCGGTCGGGGTCATCTCGGCGACTCCGGCGACCCGTCCCTGCTCGACCAATGACTCCAGAGTGCGTCCGCCGACCCCGGTGGCGTGGAAGACCAGCGACTCGTAGCCGAACTCTCCCAACCGCTCGCACAGTCTGCTGCCCCCGGGCGTGGTCAGGCCCACCATCGAGGCGGCGACGACGGGATGGTGCCCATCCATTCGCGGGCGTTCGGTCGCCGCCATGCCCGCCGTCGCCGCGGCGGCGTTGGCCAGGATGGGGGCGGAAACGGAATTCACCCCGGAGATATCGACGACGGAGTACATCATGGTGATATCGCTGGTGCCCACGTAACCACGAGTGTTCCCGGACGCCATCGTGGAGACGATCACCTTGGGCACGCCGAGCGGAAGCTCGCGCATAGCACGGGATGCGGTGTCGGTGCCGCCGGATCCGCCGAGCGCGAGCACCCCGTCGACCGAGCCCTCGGCGACCATGGCCGCGAGCAGCGTGCCCGCACCCTCGCCCATCGCGCCGACCGCGCTTGCCCTGTCACCGCCAGCGAGGAGCTCCTCGATACTTGTTCCGGCCGCCGCCGCGACCGTCGCCCGGTCGATATCCGGGGTGACGGTCGGTGGTTCCAGCACGCCGCTATCGATCAACACCACCTGAACACCGGCTTGCCGCAGCCGTTCCCGCAGAAACATGTACTCTTCGCCCTTGGTGTCCAATGAACCAAGCAAGGCGACCGTGGTCATCGACTCCCCTTTCCTTGCCACACCATCACTTCACCGCACCGGTCAACATTCCCTCCGCGAGTCGTCGCTGGCTGAACAGGAACACGAGAAGGATCGGGACCGTGGTGACCACCGCGAGGGCCATCAGCCGTCCCCAGTCCGTGCCGTACAGGCTCACCTGCTGGGCGAGCAGCGCGCTGACCGGATAAGCATCGGGTGCGGTGAGAAACGTGGCGCCATAGATGAACTCCCCCCAGGACAACATGAACACCATCACGCTTACCGTGACGATTCCGTTGCGCGCCAGTGGAACGACGACACGGAAAAACATTCGCGGCAGCGAAGCCCCGTCACAGATCGCCGCCTCCTCCAGCTCCCGGGGAATGGATACGAAGAAGGGACGCAGCAATAGCAAGGCGAATGGCAGCAGCAGGGCGCTGTTCGCCAGCACGACACCGACAATCGTGTTGATCACGCCCAGCCGCGCGAGCACGTTGTACAGCGGAATCACCGACATCGGTTGCGGAACCATCTGCAGCACGATGATCGCGGCGAGTAGCACCGTCGTGGTGGCTGTCCACGCCCTGGTGCGCTTGCGGCTCAATCCGTAGGCACCGGGCACCGCCAGACACACCGTCAGCAGCATGGTACCGAGTGCGATCTGAGCCGAGTTGGCCAGCGCTGGTCCGGCGTCGGCGCCCACCTTGACGTACTGTTCCCCCGTCGGTGCGAACAGCAGGCCAGCCGGATCCTTGGTGATGTCCTTCTCGGATTTCACCGAGATCGCCAGCAACACCAGAAGGGGCACACCGTAAACGGCGAACAGTAAGCTGCGACCGAGCACTGTGAAGGTCCGTTGTGGACGTTGGTAGGTCATCCTTCCAGCTCCCTACGCGCCGCACGGACGTAGGCGAAGCCGAGCATGAAGACAATGACCAGCGAGAGCGTGGCCACCACGCTTCCGCTGCTGAAATCGAACCGGGTGAACGCCTCCCGGTACGCGTAGAACGGCAACGTGGCGCTCGCCGTTCCCGGTCCGCCCTGGGTCAGCACATAGACGAAGTCGAAGCTACGGAACCCGTACATGACCGTGAAAATCGCCAGTATGAGCATCGTGGGGCGCAGCAGCGGGAGCACCACGCGCCAGCGCGTCTGCCAGTACCCACAGCCGTCCACCGCCGCGGCGTCGTACACCTCCTGCGGAATGCCCAGCATCGCCGACTTCATCATGATCACGCTGAACGGCAGGCTCGCCCATGCGGTGACCGCCGAAACCGACCAGACTGCAAGGGAAGTGTCGCTCAACCAGCCGACCGGGGAGAGGCCGACCAATCCGATCACCCGGTTGACCAGTCCGTCCTCGGCGAATAGGAACTTCCACACGTTGCCGATGACCACCGGCGGCATCGCCCACACGAAGATCATCAGGCCCTGCAGGATCGCACCGCTGCGCGCGGGGACCGCGAGCAGGCAGGCCACGACGAAGCCGAGGATCAGATTCACCACCAACAGCAGCACGATGAAGTATCCGGTCGCCAGCAAGGAGGACCAGAATTTCGCCGACTCCAGAACGGGGCGATAATTGTCAAGCCCGGCCCATGACCAGCCACCGAGGATGCTCGACGGGGTGATCGTGCTGAAGCTCATCTGCAGCAGGACACCGAGCGGGTAGATGACCAGCGCGGCGAGGAAGAGCACGGCCGGGGCCACGAACCAGACCATCCGGTAACCGCCGACGCGCCCGGCCACGCCCCTTCGACTTGGGGGACCGCCGCGGGACGTATCGCGCGGCGAGCGCATGTCCTTAACAGCCACCGCCACCGTCCTTCAACGCCCTGGTCACGTCGGAGCGAATCTGCTCGGCGATTTCCGCTCCGGACACGTCCCCGGAGAACAGTGTGCTGAACGCGGCACCGACATCGGTCTGCGCCTCCAGTGTGTTGGGGTTGTCCGGCCACGGTTGCAGCACACTGGGTTCCAGCGCGGCGACGAACGGGCGAGCCACCGGGTCGCCACTCACCCTGGGCCCGCGCCGGATGTCGAGCCGGGGTGGCAAGGCACCGGTTTGCCGGAAGGTCACCAGCTGCGCCCGCTTGGACAGGTACGAGGTGGTGAGGTAGCTCCAGGCGAGGTCCTTGTTCTTCGCGTAGGCGCCGATTCCGACCGATTCACCCGCGAAGGCCATCTTATTGCCCGCTTTCCCGGAAGGAATCATCGCGGAGCCGTAGCGGAAAGTGGGCGGCTCCGAACGAAGCTTGCCCAATTCCCAGCTCCCGCCGATGGTGAAGGCGTAGTTCCCGCTGAGGAACCGGTCGAAAGCAGTCTCGATGGGCAGGCTGGAGGTGTCGATCGGTAGGTATCCCTTGCGCAGCCACCCAGCGAGCATGGCCAGAACGTCGGTAGTGCGCGGAGAGTTCAGCGTGCAGTAATTGACGTGCTGTGTGTACAGCCACATCATCGAGGACCACGCCGCTTGCACACTGGGGTCCCCGGCGACGGTCAGTGGCCGCTGCTTCCCGTTCTGCGCCACCGTGCGCAGCGCGGCTTCGAACTCGGGAAGGGTACGAGGAACCGGAATGTGCTCGGCTTCCAGAATGTCTTTGTTGTACCACAGGCCAAGATCGTTGAAGCGCCAGTGGATCGCATCCAGTCTGCCCTTGTCGTCACGCCAGAGACCGATGTCGGAGAACTTCGAGTGTTCGGGCCACCGCTGCCACCGCTCGGTCAGGTCCGCGTAGACATGAGCCTTGGACAGCAACGGGAAATCGACGACCGGGTTTCCGATCACGATGTCCGGGCCGTCACCGGTGGCGGCGGCCGCGAGCAGTTTCGGGGTGAATTCACCGAGTGGGATGGCGACCCGCCGGATCCGCACATCCGGATGGCTCCGGGTGAACAACTCGTCGAGTTTCGCGAAGTTCACCTCTTCTTCGTCACCGGCGAGGTAAGTCCACACGGTCAACGTATGCGCCGAGTCCGCGCGCTCGAATGCCGCCGGGGTAACCGCACATCCGGTCAGAAGCACCGTTGCGGCGAGGGAAAGCAATGACAGCAAGGGCTTGCTACGTCGCACGCCGATCCCCAATCATCGATCGGGACAGCCAGGCACACACCGCGATGGGCGGCCATACAGCCGCTAATTACGCCGATAATCAACATATATGTGATGACGATCGCTGTCAATGGCCGGTTTCAACGCTTTTGCGCGTCGTATAGTCGGCAGATGTGACTACCCGACAGACGCAGAACAGCTCCGCGCGACTGGCCCGCACCGGGGAGGTGCTCGACCTCATTCGCCGCGGCGTGGCCGCGACGACTACGGACCTGGCCGCGCGTATGGGCGTGGCGCGCTCCACGGTCGCCGAGCGGCTCGAAACGCTGTCCCGCCACGGGCTCCTGCTTCCGGCCGGCGAGGCGTCGCCGGGGCGCGGACGGCCGGCGACGGTGCACGCCTTCAACCAGCGGGCCGGAGTCACTCTCGCCGCCCAGGTCGGTATGAGTGGTACGCGAATCGCGGTGACCGACCTCGCCGGGGAAATCCTGTCCAGTCACCACGTTCGGCTGGACATCGAGGAGGGCCCCGAGGCCGTACTCGGTGTGCTGCAGCACGAATTCTCCGCCGCGCTCGACGAGATCGCCCCGCCGACAAGAGTGCACGGCATCGGCATCGGGCTACCCGGAGAGCTGCAGATCTACGCACCACACGGCGACGAGAGAAACGCCTGGGCGACCGAATCCATAGCGGACCGGTTGACCGCCGCGTTCGACTGTCCGGTCTTCGTGGACCGCGACGTCAATTTCATGGCGCTCGGCGAGCACCGGCTCTGTTGGCCGGATGCGCGTATGTTCCTGTCCCTCAAGCTCGGCACTGTCATCGCATGCGGGCTCGTTGTCGACGGAAACGTGGCGCGCGGTGCCACCGGTCTGTTCGGGGAGATCGGGCACGTCAAGGTGGCCGAAGGGAACGCGCCCTGTCGGTGTGGAAGCCTCAGTTGCCTGAACACGGTTGCCGGAGGTGCCGCCTTGGCCGGTCAGCTCGCGGCGAAAGGCTTCGACACCCAGTCCGCACGCGATCTAGCGGCATTGGCCGACACCGGCGTCGTGGAGGCGAGCCAGGCAATCCGCGAAGCCGGACTGCACATCGGCACCGTCGTGGCGGCGGCGATCAACCTGCTCAACCCGGACGTGATCACCGTGTGGGGATACCTGGTCGACGCGGGAGATCAGCTACTGGTCGGCATGCACGAGGCCATTTATCGGGCAGCTCTCCCCTCCGCGGCACGCGCGCTGACTCTCGAACGCAGCCAGCTCGGCGACGATGCCGGCCTGCGCGGCGCCGCACTCACGGTCACCGAACACACCCTGCACCCAGAGGCGATCGACCGCTTCATCGCAGCACACCACGAGACCTGAACCGCGTCGCCGGCTAGTGTCCTGCACCGGAAATTATCGTCATATATTTGGATAGGGAGTTGAGGATCTGGTCGGCTGTCTTGGTCCAGACGAAGGGTTTCGGGTCGTGGTTCCAGGCGGTGATCCATTCGCGGACGTCTTTTTCCAGTGCGGTAACGTTTTTGTGGACGCCGCGGCGGATGAGCTGGTTGGTGAGGTAGCCGAACCAGCGTTCGACCTGGTTGATCCAGGAGGAGCCGGTCGGGGTGAAGTGCACGTGGAAGCGTGGGTGTTTAGAGCGTGTCTTACGTGGTGTGTGACCGTTGATGCGTCATGATCTTGGTTGTGGTTGATCGTTTGTCGTTGCGGTTGGTGCCGGATGAGTTGTGGGCACTGGTGGAGCCGTTGATCCCGGTGTTCGAGCCGCGCCCGCAGGGCGGTGGCACTGCCCCGGTGGATGCTCGTTCGGTGTTCACCGCGATCGTGTACGTGCTGACCAGCGGATGCGCATGGCGGGATCTTCCACCGTCGTTCGGGGTGCCGTTCCAGACCGCGCATCGCCGTTTCGGCCAGTGGACCAAGGTTGGGCTGTGGCGACAGTTGCATCGCGTGCTGCTGGACGAACTCGGCAGCCAGGGCCTCATTGATTGGAGCCGCGCGATCGTGGATGGTGCCTGCGTACGGGCGAAAAAGGGGGAGCCATGACCGGCCCCAGCCCGGTCGATCGCGGCAAGCCCGGCTCGAAGATCCACGCCCTGTCCGACCGCGCCGGACTGCCGCTCGTGGTCGCCGTCTCCGCAGCTAACACCCACGACAGCCACGCCCTCAAGCCGCTGGTGACGGCTATCCCGGCGATCCGCTCCCGTCGTGGCCCACGGCGCCGCAAGCCGGCCAAGCTGCACGCCGACAAGGCCTACGACCAGCCCGACCTGCGAGACTGGGTCCGCGACCGCGGCATCACAGTCCGCATCGCCGGCAAAGGCATCGAATCCAAAGACAAACTCGGCCAGCACCGCTGGGTCATCGAACGAACCATGGCCTGGTTCACCGGATACCGGCGCCTCACGTTGCGCTACAAACGCAAAGCCGACCACTTCCTCTCCTTCCTCATCCTCGGAGCCAGCCTCACCTGCCACAAGAAACTCCGCAAACTCACCACATGAGACATGCTCTTAGTACACCCCATATCTCGCCCGCGAAATCTACCAAGCCGTCATGACCGACCACCGCGCCCGCCGCAACGCTGCCACCAACACCACGACAGCGAATCCTTGACTATAGGGGCGTCAACGCGATGATGGAGTCGTTCTGGTCGCGCATGCAGGTCGAACTACTCGACCGTCACCGCTGGCGCACGCGAGTCGAGCTGGCCAACGCGATCTTCGAATACCTCGAGATCTGGCACAACCGCCAACGACGCCACAGCCGACTGGGATGGCTCACTCCGATAGAGTTCGAGAACGCAACCGTCGTGGCGTGAAATCCATCAACCGGACTCCACGAAACCCGGGGCAGACCAAAGACTCTTCAGCGCCGGGCAAGAAGGCATGGAAGCTGCTCAATGACAAGCGGTTCGAGAAGCCGTAGACTTCGATCCAGCCAAAGCAGGTACCTGACATTTGCGAGGAACTAAGTGAATCATCCCAAGGAAGGCGAGAAGCGCGTTTATGCGGCTCTTTTAGTGTTTGAGTCGTCTTGCTCGAACCCTGATTACTTGCCCCTCTATGAAGAAACAGTCAGCTTAGTACTCGCGCCATCCGACCAAGAGGCACGCGCGAAAGCGTACGACCACGGACGTCAACGTGAGACGAGCTATCACAACGCCGACGGTCAACTGATCTCGTGGAGTCTTAAACACGTCGTCGACGTGAAAGAAGTCGAGGACCACGTTAGTGATGGAGCCGAGATCTATACACGCCATTTTCGGGATTATTCCGCATATCGCGCGTTTGAAGTTCAATTATCTAATAACGAACTTTAAGGAAGCACCCGCTCGAGGATGCTGCACCGCTGTTCTTGATCAGCCCCGGTAACCAGCTCACCGGTCGCACGCAGCTCCAACACGATTTCCGCATCCGGATCAGCCGAGCGTGTCCCGACATACACCGGCCCGCTCTGTCCGCTTCCTCACTCAAGACACGTCCCCTTCAACCATACATCCACAGCGGATCGTAAGCATGGGACGTCGGGCCGTGATGAAGATGACGCAAAACCACCCAACAACCACCGGACGGAGGCCACCCCATAAGGGGAAAGACCGACAGAATGTAGATTTGAAACGGTTGCGTCTCTATTACAACTATCGGAACCCCAGCGGGCCAAGAACCGACTCCACCTCGACCTGAAGGTGTCCGGCGGTCGGCACATCGACGCCGACGAGCGAACGAGGCGGATAGACGCGAAGGTTGCCGAACTGGTCAGCGCAGGCGCGACTGTCGACCGACGGGATGTCGTCCATGGCCACGCGGACCACGTAGTGATGCTCGACCCTGAGGGCAACGAGTTCTGTGTAGTCTGAGCGACGACAGCCTCCCAATCGTGGATCAACACGATATCCTCGCCATGCTGCCCGACGCGCGAATGTACTTCGACGAGGTCTACTGGAACACCACCGCAGAAGACCAGATCAAGGTCGCGGGGCGCTGGACCCTGATCGGCACCAACATCGGCCCCAGTCGCTACGGGCCACCGACCGGCCGACGCGTCCGCATCCTCGGCATCTCCCACCAGCACCTCACCGGCAGCCGCGTCGTCGAGGAATGGTCCGTATACTCCGAATTCAACCTTCTCAAGGAACTCCACCTCCCTCGCGCTGAGGACGGCGCGTGAGCAACTGCCCTGATGGCGCGCTGGCAGTAGTTCTGTCCGAAGATTCGAAGGGTGAGCTGCTCGACGATTGGTCGCGGGCATTTCGTCCTCGGGTCTCAGTATGCTGTGTCAGGCCAGTCGTCGAGCCCGCGAACAGTCACGACTTGGGCGCTGCCCGCGGTCAGTCGGTAGGACAGTCCGACCACCGCGACGCGCCCGGCTTCGACCGCCTCGGCCAGCGGGCGCGACCGGTCCAACAGAAGTTCGACAGTGTGCCGGACGTGGTCGGCGATGAATTCCGCGTTCTGGGTGCGTCCGGCGGCATGGGACGCGAGCACGCTCGGAGTCACCCGCTCGATCACATCCCGCACATACCCCTGCCCGGTCGTCCCATTATCGACCGCATCCCGCGTCGCCGCGATCGCACCGCACGAATCATGACCCAGAACCACCACAAGCGGGCACTCGAGCAGGTTCACCCCATATTCGACACTCCCCAGCACTTCCGGGCCCATCACGTGGCTGCACGTCGTCCTCCAATCCTCCGTGACACCTTCGCCGAGGAACCGCACACCGTGTTTCTCTGGTTCGAATACTGGGTCGCAGCTGGACGACGCGGCTCCAGCGCAGCAAGCGAGGAGAGTCGGCACCGGGCGCAGACTCTGTCGGTCAGGCCGCTCGACCCCTGCCAGTCGAAGACCGGACCGAACCAGTCACACCGTGCTGTCCTCGCTGCTGGAGACCGTCGTTCAGCAACGCCAGCGCCACCGACCCGCCCACGCCCTCGACACAGAGATCGATCCTTTCCTCGCAGCCAACCCCCGAAATGAGACGCCCACGATGCAGCGAGATCCACACTGCCGCAAGTCGTCCAGCCCAGGAGCAAAAGTGGAGCAGTTGAGGGCCTGTAACAGGTTCGGTGTTTTCGGCGTTGGTGGTTAGTACTTCTCGGCGGCCGGCCAGCGGTCACCGAACGTGTTCGCGAACGCGTTCAATGCGGGTTTCCNCCGCATGGTCCNCCGAGCCTGTCCCTTGCCCGTCGGATCGAGCGACCTCGTGACCAGATACAGACACTTTAACGCAGCCTGCTCCGTGGGGAAGTGACCTCGTGCCCGCACGGCCTTACGGTACCGCGCGTTCAGCGACTCAATCGCATTTGTGGAGCACAACAC
>NZ_KB905423.1 GCF_000379465.1 Sciscionella marina DSM 45152 | reverse complement strand
CAAGCTGGTCAGTGTTGTGCCCGTGTGCTCGACTGCCGCGGCGATGTCGCGGGATCGGACGGTGCGCAGCAGCCCTGCGGCAGCATCGGCACTGAGGTTTGTGGGTGCGCCGCCGGGAATGAGCTTGGTGAGTAACACATGCAGTCGGTTGATGGTCTGGGTTCGGGTCCGGATCATGTCGTCATGGTGTTCGACCAGCGCGCGCAGCGCCGTGATGGTTCCGTCCAGGCCGACCGACTGTAAGTCGGTCGCGGTCAGTGCGGCGATGCCCACCGAGATCGCGTCGGCGTCGTCGTTTTTGCGGCCGTGTCCGGTCGAGAGCATGCGCACCCGAGCGGCGAGCTTCGCCGGCACGTCGACAACCTTGATGCCATCGGCGTCGAGCCGAGCATTCAGCGGCGCCCCGAGGCCGGTGACTCCCTCGATGGCCCACCACACCCCCGGCCAGCGGCGGGCGAAGCGACGGAGCTGTCGGTAGCCGTCTCGGCTGACCGGAACTCGCAGCGTCGCCAACGGATGCAGCTTCGCGTCCACCACTGCTGCGGTCCACGACGCCTTGTGCGGATCGATCGCGATCACGATCTGATCGGGCCGGAAAGTCTGCTGTGCCAACGAAGATCCTCCTCGAACGAACCATTATGGGGGCGAGGAGGGCACACCAACTTTCGGCATTGCAGGCCTCTCTTCAGCCACTCCACGCCAAGCAGCGGTGGCCGGGAAGCAAGCCGCTCGCGAGTCAACCCCGCAGGGTGACAGGTGTTTCACGAGCCAGACCCGACCACCACCTGAGGAGATCATGGCTGCAGACCACACTCCCTGCCGGTATTGAACAAGTTGGTGGTTCACTCCGACCGCGGTACGCAATACACATCAGCTGAGTTTTCCCTTTTCTGCAAGAAAAATCAGGTTCGCACCAGCGTCGGGCGCACCGGCGTTTGTTGGGACAACGCTGCTGCCGAGTCGTTCTTCGCCTCACTGAAAAACGAGATGTATCACCGCGAACCGTTCCCCACCCGGGCCCGCGCCCGCTTCGCCATCGCCGACTACGTCGAAGTTTTCTACAACCGGAAACGGCTCCACAGCAGCCTCGGCTACCGCACCCCCGCCGAGGCATATCGAGACCACCTCACCGCGACCGCGGCCTGAGGAACCCACCGAGGACCGTCCAAGATCCTTGACACACCTCACCTCCTCACCAGAATCGGCCACCACGAACCCAATACCCCACAACCCCTCGCCGCATGACCCCCGACGAACTAACAGATTCACACATACTTCACTGGTCACGATGGCGACGAACCAGCCAATCCCGCGCACATGCCAGCCACCATAAACATCACAAACTGTCGTTGCCCGAGCCCGGCAGATGGTGCCGCCTGGCAGCCGGATAGCGCAGTCTAGGGTTCGATGCTCTCGGCAGGGCGGAGCCGCCGGATTTCGGCACCTGTCCGCTTGACCTCCCTGGCGAGTACGTCGTCCAGTACCTTCAGGCCCCACTCGTTGAGCAGCCCATCATGAATGGCGTACGCACGGCGCGATGATATTCGGCGCAGGTAGCTAATCATGTCGAGCGCCGTCAGTCATGGGGCCTGACCAGGCAGCAACAGTGTCGGCGCGTCGACCCCGGTCAATGCATCGCCCGGGTGAAAAACCTCTCCATCGATCAGGAACCCGACATTGTCGACGGGATTCGCGTCCGGGTAGCTGAAGTTATGCTTGTCACCTGCCACTGACACCTCGAAGACTGCGACCGAGAAGCTGTCGCCGGCGCGGACCACATGCACGCGCTCACCGAACCCATTCAGGTGCCGAGCGACCCCGGCGCAGGTGTAGATGGCCGACTGGACTTCGCGTAAGCGTTATGGGTCGAAGTGGTCAAAGTGTTCGTGGGTAACGAGGACGGCCTCGACCCCCGCCAGTACGTCTGGCTCGGTAGTCATGACACCAGGGTCGATGACGATCGCCTGGCCGTTCTTCTCCACACGTACGCATGCGTGACCGAACTTGGTAATCCTCATGGCCTTCACCCTGCCAACCGACCCAGCAACGCACCACCTACATTCGCGAGCAGCCGAAATGGTCGACGAACGACCCGTGGCTTGGCTACCCCGGCAGGCGAAAGAGCATGATCTACAGCTGGAGTATTGACACCGCTACGACGGCCTCGTGCTGACTAGCCAGCCGCTTGAAAAGCCCACTCGAACAACAACCGCTTTCAGCGCATCACCGGGGTCACCGGGACGCTGGTCAGGAACGCGTCAAGGTGCGTATTGAATGCCTCGGCTTCCTCCCAGAACGGCACGTGGCCACTGTGTTCGAAACGCGTCAGGGTCGCGTTCGGCATCGCGTCGCGCAGCCATGCGCCCACATCGGTCGGCACCGCCTGACTCCTGGTGCCGTGGCATAAGAGAGTGGGTACGGTAATCGTACGCACGAACTCACGCCAGTCGGATCGCGCGAGGTCGAGCCAGTAGGCCAGCAACGCACCGGTCGAGGTACGCAGGCCTTCAGCCGTCCAATCCGCGACGAGTTGCTCATCTACCGTCGCTCCGGCCGCGAAGCAGGCAGCCGACAACCCGTAGAACCAAGCTTTCTGATCGTCGATGATGGAGCCCCCTACGTTGACTACCTTGCCCATCGTCAGGTCCCCGAATATCGCGTGGGGCCACTGCGGATCGAGCGTGTTTCGCGGCGTCATGTCCACCGAGCAGAGCGCCTTGATCCGGTCGTTGCCGTATCGACGGACGTATTCGAACAGTACGAACGACGTCATCGACCATCCCACCAGGGTTACTTCGCGCAGATCGAGCTCGAGGATCAACGCCCGTACGTCGGTGGCGACCTGCGACAAGGTCCACGGACCTAGGCTCGCGCCGGAATGCCCCTGTCCGCGTGGATCCAGGGTGATTACTTGGTATCGGTCAGCGAGTGCCCACTGCCGTTTCCAGTAATAGCCGGAGAAACCCAGCCCTGGCAACAGCACGATCGGCGCACCTTCGCCTGCACTCGTGTACCACACGTCCTGGCCACCGGACAGGTAAGCCACGCTGACCACTCCCTTCGAACACCCCAGATCGATTATTCGAAATCTCGAAGCAAGATTCGTTTTTTCGTAGCTTAGTGACCGAGACAACCGGCGTCAACTGTTTGAATCTTGACGGTGTTTTGAAACTATGGATAGCCAGCACTTCTCTGCCGTCGAAACCTGCTTCGTCACGTTGGTGCTGATGGCCGAGGACGGTGCCGAGACGCTCTGCCGTAGCGGTTTCTCGCCGACCGTCTCGAGCGTGCGGCTAACTGGGCGTGTATGACAGTCGCGTCGGGTTGGTTCTCGACGGAGTGCAGCCTCGCCTCTCCCCCGGCCCCACGCCGATAACAGATGGCAACCGTCTATTCGGCCGTCTAGCGTCTACGCTCTCTTCGACACGGCGCCACGCATTGGACGTTCTGGTCCCCAACGATCTTTGCCGCCGCAATTCGCCGACCATCTCGACGACGACGCTGTCGCTGTCGACCGGTTCCCAAGCGGGACCAGTCATTGCGGGTTGGCCCACCTCAGGCTGTTGTTCGTTTCCCGCTGTCCGATCGGCGGCGCGGCCTCGAAATCCGACGGTCTTTCATCCGATGGCGGGGATGGTTGGCTTTCGGTCTCCGCCTGCGTGGTGCTCCCTGCCGAGTTCGCGCTCGATCTGTGCTGCGGCGGTTCTGGCTGCGGCCAGCAGGTCTGCTTCCTTCTGTGCGTCCATCTGGTTGCTGAGGGTGGAGACGTGGATCGAGGCCACGAGCGCGCCGTTATCGTCGCGGACCGGGACGGCGAGACCGATCACCCCGATGATTGCCTCTTGTCGGCTGATTGCGTGGTCGTGCTGGACGATCTGATCAAGCTCGCGTTCCATTTCTTGCGCGCCGGTGAGTGTGTGCTCGGTGAGTTTGGGCCTGTCCTGCGCGAACAGGCGCTGGCGAAGCTGGCGGTCGTGGGCGGCGAAAAGTTTGCCGACCGAGGTGGCGTGGAGGTACAAGGACTGCCCGAGCCGGATGTCGACGGCCACCGGGCGGGAACCAGGGAACCGGTCGACGTAGGCGATGCGGCCACCGAACGGGACGGCGAGGTAAATGTCGTCCCCGGTTTCCCGGGCGAGTTCGAGGAGGTGGCGCCTGCTCAGTGCCCGCACCTCGAGGCCATCGACGATCCGGATACCGAGCCGGACAGCGCGAGGGCCGAGCCAGTACCGGAGGTCCTCGGTCATCGTGACGACCTCAGCGATGACCATGCGCTGCAGAAGGTTGTGGCTGCTGCTGAGCGGGAGTCCGAGCCGTTTGCTGATCTCGGTGACCGTCATCCCGTCGACACGTCCTACGAGAAGTTCAAGCACGTCGAATGTCCGTGAGTACCGGTCGTTACTACTCATCCCACCACCCGGAGCGCGTCTGGACCATGCCGCGAGGGTAGCGACGATCTTCCGGTTTACGAAACTCGCTTCCAACCGCGCTCTTGACGCTCAGCGTGGCACGACCTAGATTCAGATGTGCGAATTAACATTCGAGTTCTCGAACCTTCCTGGTGGCGGATTCGCCACGAGGTAGCCGCTGGTGCCTAGTTCGCATGAGGAGGCCAACAAGGTGTCCGAAAGCCCCGGGGATGTTCACGGTGTCCCTGTCCCCTGCCCTCCGTCCGAACCTACAATTCCGCGGCTCATCGACGCCTTCGCCGCTAGCACCCCGGGGCAGGAGGCGGTCGTCACCGGCACCGAGCGGTTCACCTACGCCGGGCTGGCTGGCCGGACCCATGCTGCCGCCCGCGCCCTGGCCTCCCTGGGCGTTGACGAAGGGTCCGTTGTGGGACTCATGGCTCCCAACCTGGCCGAGTGGATCCCTGTGGCGGTCGGGGCGATGCGTTGTGGTGCTCGGGTAGACGCGTTTCACACCTGGGCTAAGGCCTACGACCTGGACTTTCTGCTTCGTTCGTCGGCAGCGTCGGTCCTTGTGTTGGCTGGCCGGGTCGGTAGTACGGATCTGCTCCGTGAGCTCCGTGTCCTGGTTCCCGAGCTCGACCATCCGGGCCCGCTGCACAGCGACCGTTTTCCGGCGCTGCGGCACGTCGTGGTGATCGGCGATGCGATCGATCGCATGGGCTCTTGGGCGCGGCTGGTGGCTGACCATGCCGAAGGCGGCCCGGTCATCGAGCCCGCGGACCGTGAAACCGCGCCAGCTTTCGTCCTGTACACGTCCGGCTCCACCAGTAAACCCAAGGCGGTGCCGCTGTGTCATCGCGACCTCGTGGTGAACGGTTTCCACATTGGCGAGCGCATGGGACTCGATGCTGTCGACCGGATTTGGCTCGGTTCGCCGCTGTTCTGGAGCTATGGCTGCGCGAACGCGTTGATGGCGACCCTCACGCACGGGGCGTCGCTCATCCTGCAGGAACACTTCACCCCCGGCGACGCCGCCGAGCTACTCGCCGGCGAGCAGGTGACCGCCGCCTACCTTCTACCGACGATGATCGACGCGCTGGCTTCGAAGGTCGCCGACCGGGTCCGGGCCGTGACCTCGTTGCGGACCGGCTTGACGATAGGCAGGCCGGACGCGGTCGACAAGGCCGCCGAACGGTTGGGGATCGCGGAGATCTGCAACATCTACGGCTCCACCGAGACCTACGGCAACTGTTGCGTGACTGATCATCGAACACCTCTGGAGCGCCGCCGCGTGACCCAGGGAAGGCCCTTGCCAGGCGTGGAGATCCGGATCGTCGACGAGGAGACCGGTGCGGTCCTGCCCTCGGAGCAGCCGGGTGAGGCGCAGGTGCGTGGCCGGCTGACCCCGGGCTATCTCGGCGATGCCGCCGCCACCGCGGCGGCCTTTACCGCGGACGGTTGGTTCCGCACCGGCGATCGGCTCGTGCTCCACGCCGACGGTACCGTCGAGTTCGTCGACCGGACCGGCGACATGATCAAGACCTCCGGTATCAACGTCTCCCCAGCCGAGGTAGAGAGCTTCCTATCCGGTCATCACGGAGTCGCCGAGACCCTCGTCGTGGGGACACCGCACCCGACGAAGGACGAGGTGGTTATCGCGTTCGTGGTCCCGGCGAACGACGCCGTGACCGAGGAGGACCTGATCAGGTACTGCAAGGAGAACATCGCCGGGTACAAAGTGCCGTGGCTGGTCACCCTGGTCGACGATCTCCCACGCACCGGCACAGGTAAGTTACTCCGTCGCGGCCTACGCAACCGGGCCGCTGGACTGGTCACCGACGAGTTGGGGCGAACGGAGGCTACCCGATGACCGGCAATTGGGGCCGCTGGGGCGGCGATGACCAGACCGGAGCATTGAACCTGGTCACCCCCGAGGTCACCCGCCGCGCCGTCGGCCTGGTCCGGGAGGGCCGGACCTACTCACTCGCTCAACCGCTCGGTCCGTCGAGTCCCTCGCCGGCGCATAGGCCGCGACCGGCCCGGTTCATGAACCGCGATGCAGGCGACTACGCGCTGGGCGCCCGGGCCCCAGGCGGGTTCAAGTTCGCGGAGGACACTGTGCAGTTCCCCACGCACAGCGGTACCCATGTCGATGCCCTGTCTCATGCGTGGGCGGGCGTGGACCTCTACAACGGCCATCCCGAGGCCTCGACCCGCAGCACCCGTGGTGCTCAGCGTTGCGGCGCCGAGCACCTGACCCCGGTCGTCACCCGCGGGGTCCTGGTGGACTTGGTCACGGTCACGGGCGGGCCGTTGCCGCCACAAGCCCCAGTGGACGCCGCCGATCTCGAGCGCGGGATCGTGGAGTCCGGGGTGAGCCCCGAGCCTGGTGATGCCGTACTGGTACGGACAGGCTGGTGGGAGTCACACGGCTCCGCGCAGCAGTACTTTGCAGACGAACCCGGGATCACCGGCGCGGCGGCGGCCTGGTTGGCCGCGCAGGATGTCGCGCTGGTCGGGTCGGACAACTACGCCGTGGAGCAGCAGGCGGCGGAGCCTGGCTTCCCCGCCCACCTCGTGCTGCTACACCAGCACGGTGTGCCGCTGATCGAGAACCTCGATCTCGCCGGGTTTGCGGCAGCTCTCGGTGGTGTCGGACGCTCCACGTTCCTGCTGCTGTTCGCGCCGCTCGCGCTCGTGGGTTCGACGGGCAGCCCGGTCACCCCCGTGGCCGTGCTGTGACGGCCGACCAGTGGCTGTCACAGCTTCGGCCGGGTGACCTCGTCGTCGTCGCGCAGGGTGTCGGTGAGCCGACCCTGCTATTGGAGCAACTGCTGATCGCGGCGCCCACCGGGGTCGAGGTGTTCGTTGGCTTGTCGCACAGCGATGCGCTAACTCGGCCATCCCCGCTGCCGCTGTTGTCCTTCGGCGCGATGGGGCCGCTGGGAAGGCCGCCCCACCGTGGCAAGGTCGAGGTGATCCCCGCGCGCTTTGACGACCTCCCGCGGGTGCTGCTGCATCGCGGTCGTGACCTAGTCTTGTTAGTGCAGGTCACGGAGGCCGACGAACACGGTGAGCACAGCCTGGGCATGGCGGTGGATTACACTTACGACCTGCTGGGCCGGGCCCGCTTGGTGGTCGCCGAGGTCAACGCGCAACTGCCGGTCACCTCCGCCCCGCGGCTGCACGGTTCGGCATTCGATGCGCTGGTGCCGACCTCGCGGCCGCTGCCGGTCGTCGCGGTACCGGAAGTCGGTGCGCCGCAGCAGCGCATTGCCGCGCACGTCGCTGGCCTGGTACCGGACGGCGCCACTCTTCAGTTGGGCGTCGGTGCACTGGCTGGCGCGGTCGGTCACGCGCTGGTCGGGCACCGCAATCTCGCCGTGCGATCCACGCTGGCCGGGGATTGGCTACTCGAGCTCGCTGATGCCGGCGCCCTGCGCCCACAGGGCGTCGTCATCAGTGAGGCTGCAGGATCTCCCGCACTCTGCCGGTACGTCACCGGCCCGGACGTCGCGGTGTGCTCGGTACACCAGGTCACATCGCCGGCCGCCGCTGGCGACATTGACCGGTTCGTAGCGGTCAACGCCGGGCTGCAGGTGGATCTGACCGGACAGATCAACGCCGAGGAGGTCTCCGCGGGCTACGTCGGCGGTGTCGGCGGCCAGCCCGAGTATATGCGCGCAGCCCAGCGCTCCCACGGAGGATGCGCGGTGATCGCGCTGCCGGCCACCGCCGGGTCGTACTCGCGAATCGTGCCACGGCTGGCCCCGGCCACGGTGACCACCCCTCGCTCTGGGGTGGATGTCGTCGTCACCGAGCACGGGGTAGCCGATCTGCGGGGACGCAGCCTGCGCGAGCGCGCCGTATCACTGATCGCGATCGCGGCTCCAGAGCACCGCACGACACTCCGGGAAGGACTCGAACAATGACCGCAACGACCACTACACCAGCAACAGAGACCAGCCGGGTCGCCGAGCTGCTCCATGCCTTCCTCGCCAGCCAGCCGGATGCTGCGGGCCGGATCGTCGACCTCCGCCGCGCCGACACCGGCCGGTCCCGCAACAATTGGCTGTTCGACCTGGTCGGTGATGGGAGCCGAGAGCCGTTAATCCTGCGCACCGATCCCTTGGGCGGACTGATCGACACAAACCGCTCGGTCGAGTTTGCAGTGCTGCGGTCCCTAGAAAGCAGCCCCCTGCCCACCCCCGCCGCTCGGTGGCTCGACCCCAACGGGCGCGCACTCGGCCGTCCGTCCCTGATCATGAGTCGGTTACCGGGCGAGTGTGACTATCGGGTGCTGCGTAACCCTGCTCGCGTCCTCGATGAACGGATCGGACTCGCACGAACCTTCTGCGAGCTACTCGCCTCTGTGCACGATGTGGACTGGCGCGGGCTCGGCCTGAGCGCCACGCTGACCGATCCCGGACCCGAAGCGGCACGCACTCAACTGAATCACTGGGCGACGGTGCTGCGTACCGACCAGGTGGAACCCTGGCCGGAGCTGGAGTACGCAATCGCCGTACTCGATGAGCGGGCCCCGTTGTCCGCCAGCACCGTCTTGGTCCACGCGGACTTCAAGCCCGGTAACATCCTGCTCGACGGCGACCGGGTTTCCGCGTTGCTGGACTGGGAACTCGCGCATCTCGGGGATCCGCTGGAGGACCTGGGCTGGGTCACTCAGCCACTACGGACGGCTGAGCACACTATCCCGGGCTCCTGGGATACCGCGGATCTAATCGCCCATTACGAACGCACCATCGGCACCCGGGTAGCCCTTGACGCGCTGGACTGGTGGGTGGCCTTCTCCGCGTTGAAGACCGCCATCATGCAGGTCAGCGGCCTGCGCGCGTTCCTGGCGGGTCGCACCGAACAACCCTACCGGCCCACCCGCCGAGTCTTGTCCACCGTTCTCGATGCCGTGCTGGAGGACTACACGTGAGACCAACCATCGACGAGCAACTCGACGGGGCCATCCGGCTGCTCCGCCTTGCCGAGGACATCCCCGAAACCACCCCCGCCGTCACCGAACTGGTTCGCAACGCGCGCCGACTCGTGGAACGGACGGCCGGTTCCTGGTCCATGGCGCTGCCGTTCCTGCAGGCGGACAACGCCCGGACTGCCGCACTGCTGGGCTATCACGACCCCGACAGCGGCGATCTGGAAGAGGCCACACCAGGCACCGCAGACCTGGCCGCGGCTGTCGCTCACAACGAGAAGCTCCGCGCAGCCCTGACCCACCGCATCCGAGGGCTCCCCGATGGACCTGACCGGGCCACCATCGGCACGCACCTGCGCGCCCGCGTGGACGCCGACCCGACCTGAACACGGAAGGATCAGGCGGAGCCTACCGATCCTACGAATGACCGGTTCTGACCCAATCAGAAAGGTAGGACGTGCCCAATGAACGACCATTTCGGCCTTGTGGCCGACGACGCGCACTTCGCCGAGCAGTTTCCGCTCTCCCCGTTCGACGATTTCCTGGTCCACCAGACCCCGGACCCGATCCGGGTCATGTGGACCGGCGACCCGCGAGCCTACGAGCGGTACTGGATGGTCTCCCACGACGCGGGAGGCGACATCGTCATCGCCACCGGCGGCAGCTTCTACCCCAACCTCGACCGCGCCGAGGCCTACGCCATCGTCAACGTACGCGGGCGGCACACCGCCGTACGCAGCTTTCGCCGAATCGGCACCGACCGCGCCGACCTGCGAATCGGACCGATCGCCCCGATGATCGTGCGCGGGTTGCGCGAGTGGCGCTACGTGCTGGACCCCAACGAGTGGGGCATCGCCTACGACCTAACCTTCACGGACACCACTCGCCAGGTTTTCCGCGAGCCGTTGTCCGACTCGGCCGCAGGCACACCCCCCGGCAGGCGCAACGACGTGACCAGCGGATTCGAGTGCTTCGGCGAGGTCACCGGGTGGGTCGAGGTGGACGGCGAACGGATCGCGCTGCCCCCCGGCTCCGCCGGGACACGGGACCGCCACTGGGGCACCGGACGCGGGGTCGGCGGGCCTGCGATGTCCCTGGGCGACCGACTGCACGTGGGCACCAACGGCAACGCCTTCGTCGCCTTCCCCGACTGGACGATATGGGGAGACCGCAGCTATTACCGGTTCGGCGACGAGCGACAGGGCTGCGCGAAGGTCCTCAAACCCGCCCGCCGGCTGCGCTTCGAACCCGACACTCAAGTATTCGCCGAAGGGATCGTGGACTACCGGTTCGACACCGGCGAGCAGGCACGGCTGCACTATGAGAAAATCGGCCAGCAGACCGCGTTCCTGCGTTGCGGAATGTACGGCGGCACTCCCGGCAGCGACATCCACCAGGGTGGTTACGACGGCCCGGACATGACCGAGGGCGAAACCCTCGACCTGACCCATCCCGAGATCCGGATCGGCGTACGGGGCCTCGACGAACACCTCTGCCGGGTCACTCGCGACGACGGCACCACCACCCTCGGAATCTACCAGGCCATCGATCCAACGGCGTACGAGGCCTGCATGTCCGAGCGTCGCGGCTGGGAGTTCCTATGACCGACGACCACGGGTCGTCAACTCTTTCACGAAAACTTCTCTCCACGAAGACCGCTCGTGCCGGACCTTTGAACAAGCTACCCGTTCCCGTCGTCGGCTTTGTCATTCCGACTGGCGGCTTCGAACTCACGAATCCGTCCTCTCATGCCCGTGCGATCGTCAGGGTCCGAAGCCGCCCGTTGTCCACCGTGTCTCCCCCACAGGCCGACCAGCGACGCATCGCGCTCGCCTACGTTCTTGGCAGCTTCCTTGAATACTTCCACTATTTCGCGTTCAGCAGACCGGCCGAGGGCCCACTTGCGGGGCCCACTCAACCTATGGCACGGGTCACCCCTGCTGGCCACGTTCACGTGCTCCTGGATCTGTGGCCTCGGCCTGTTCCATCTGATCTCGTAAGCAATGAACTTCCTCGCCACATCAGTCAAACCGCCGCAGACGGGAGCAGCCCTGGTCGCGATCGGCCTGTCGATCTACGCCATGGCCCGCCCGAACACCGGCAGATTCGCCGACCGGTCCAGACGCCGCCGAATCATCCTGCCCAGCTGCGTCCCACATGTCATGCTCGCCGTACCGGTGTTTGTGCTGTTGCCAACGGGAAACGCCCTGCCCCGGCTGGCATTCGTGATCACAGGATCACCCAGGCTCCGATCCACGCCAGCATCGCACTGATCCTGATCGAGCTCTTCCTTGCCCCGAGACGGCTGACCAGTTGCTCTCTCGAATTCAACGTGGGCAGCGGCCCGCACCAACGCCCGGCCAGCACGGTCTCGTGACAACCCATTGGCGACAACACCCATCGGCACCCCATACGACCCAAGGAAAACCATGATCGCCCCCAGACACGACGACCAACCAGACCGGATGCGCTGCATCGCACTCAACAGCACGGGTGGACCCGAGGTCCTCGTCCCCGACTCCCGCCCGACACCGCGCCCCGGCCCCGGCGACCTCCTGATCCGAGTCCGGGCGTGCGGGGTATGCGGACACGACGCACTCGCGCGCCGCGGCGAACTCAGAGTCGGCCGCGGAACGATCCTCGGACACGAGATCGCCGGCGAGGTCGTGGCCGTCGGCACGGACGTGACGGCTGGACGTGAGTTACTCGGCCGCAGAGTAGCGCTCGTCCAGCGCATCCCTTGCGGCCACTGCCCCGAATGCATGGCAGGGCTCACGACCCTCTGCCGCCAAGGCCCCGGATTCTACGGTGAAGATGTCCCCGGCGGGTACGCCGAGTATGTCCTGGCCACACCGCGCAACGTCGTAGCTGTCCCCGACTCCATCCCGGACGCCGCGGCGGCGATCCTGTCCTGCGCCGTGGGAACCGGGCTGCGGGCCCTGCAACGCGCAGAAACCCACCCGGGGAACATCGTGCTCGTCACCGGAGCCGGCGGTGGAGTCGGCGTCCACATCGTAGAGCTTGTCCACCATCTTGGCGCGACGGTCGTCGCGCTCACCAGCAATGCCGCGAAGGAACAGACGCTCCTGGAATTGGGCGCGGCAGCGGTGCTAGTCTCACCAGTCCCTCGAACCGTCCGCGAATGCCTGCACGATCTCGGCGGCAAGCGGGGGGCAGACGTCGTGGTCGAGCTCACCGGTAGCCCGACTTTCCCGCTCGCGCTTCGCGCACTCGCCCCCGGGGCCAGCTGATGCTAGTCGGCAACACCGAACCAGCCACCCTGCCCCTGGAAGCAGGTCTATCGATCCTCAAGGAACTCACAATCCACGGATCCGCACACGCGGACGCGACCGACCTAGCGGAGGTGGTTGAGCTCGTCGCAACGGGCGCTGTGACCCCGGTCCCAGCGCGCTGTTGGCCGCTCGAACAAGCGGCTCAGGCGCACCAAGCCGTCGAACGCCGCGAGGTGATCGGCAGGGCGGTGCTCGTCCCGTGAACGCATCCTCCCCGCTGCGAGGCATGCGGGTGCTCGATCTGAGCCAGCAGCTGCCCGGTCCCTACGCGACATTCCTGCTCGCGGCGCTCGGTGCCGAAGTGACCAAGATCGAGCCGCCCGCCGGGGACGCCGCCCGTCAGCTCGATCCAGAAATGTTCGAGCACGTAAACGCGGGCAAAACCAGCGTCGTCCTGGACCTGAAGACCAACCGCGGACAGCGCAGGCTACACGAGCTAGTCCACGGCCGCGACGTGTTCATCGAAGGCTTCCGTCCCGGCGTGACCAGCCGGCTCGGCTGCGACACGGCCACACTGCATACGATCCACCCGCAACTCATCTACTGCTCGATCACCGGCGTCGGGCAAACCGGTCCCCTCGCCGGCCGCCCGACCCACGACCTCTCGCTACAGGCGATGGCAGGCGTACTCACCGGAGCCGGCGACCTCTCCCGCATCGGTGTGCCCTGGGTCGACCTGGCCACCGGAACGTCCGCCGCACTCGCGATCACGGCCGCCTGGCACACCGGCCAGGGCTGCCACCTCGACATGAGCATGCTCGACGCCGCGATCGCCTGGGCCCGAGTGAAACCGTCAGGCCTTCAAGCCGACCCAGAACCCACTTACGGAACCCTGCGCACCGCTGACGGCAAACGCGTGACGATCGCCCTGCTGGAAGACGCAATGTGGGTACGCCTATGCACAGCCCTCGGCTGGGCCGATTGGGCCACCGACCCCAGCCTCGCGCGCTACCTCGACCGCAGACAGCACGCCGACGAGATCCGAAACAGGCTCGAACGCGACATCGCGCGGCTGACCAGGCAGGAAATTGTCGCGCTCGCCGAACGACACGACCTCCCACTCGGTCCCGCCGACGCAGCCACAGAACCGGTGGCGCGCGAGCAGATCACGACCCGGTTCCCAGACGGCCCCGGACGCGACCACCTGCCCCTGCCCACAGCACTGCTAAACCACCTCAACCCCGCCCCCTCCCTCGGCTCCACCGAGGAACCCCCACACCAGTGAGAGGGGGCGTCCGGTCGTCTGTGTAAGTGACGGTGGCGGTTCATGGGGTGGGGATCAACCCCTCGAAGTACATGGTGAATGCCTGCAGCGCCTTCTTCCAGCCCGAGCTGCGGATCCCGACGTTCGGTCTGCGGTAGTCCTCGAGGTCGCGGACCGCGAGCACACAGCACCTTGAGGACTCGATCCGGCACACGACGCCGACCCGGATGATGAAAACGCCGCTGTACCACCGGCAACACCGGCTCGATATCGGCCCAAAACTCGCCCGGAACCAACTCCTCAACCATGCCCACTGTCTAGCAACATGGCTCAACCAACCGGAAACCGACACACCGAGTCATTGGACTTCCCCTCAAATCGTGGAGGGTTTCTAGGTCGCTGCCGGTTGGTCAGCGGTGTTTTTCTCGTACTCGGTTGGGGCCAGCAATCCGGTGCTGCTGTGCCGGCGCTGGTTGTTGTAGAAGTCGCGGCACCACCTCGTCACGGTCGCTCGGGCGTGGCGTTTGGTCGCGAAGCGGTTTCGGGACAGGACCTCATGTTCGAGGGTGGCGAAGAACGATTCGGCCGCGGCGTTATCGAAGCAGGATCCGACCCTTCCCATCGACTGTCGGATGCCGAGCTTTTCCTGGCACAGCTTGGCGAACAGGCCAGCCGTGTAGGTCGAGCCGCGATCGCTATGGAAGATCACGCCCTCGATTTGTTCGCGGCCGCCACGGACAGTGGCGGCGATCTTGATCGCATCCGCGGCCAGGGCCGCGTCCGGGTGTTCCGAGACCGGGCAGGCCAGCAGTCGCCGCGAGTACAGGTCGATGACCGTGGCCATATACAGCGGCCCTTCACTGGTGGGGATCTGGGTCATGTCACCGCACCATTTCTGGTTCGGCCCCGATGCGGTGAAGTCCCGGCGCACCAAATCCGCAACCTTCGGCATGGACTTGTCCTGACGAGTTAAACCCTTGTACCGCTTGACTTTCCGCGCGATCAGCTCCTGTCGACGCATCGAGTCAGCGACCGTGTTCACGCTGACCCGCCACCCAGCCTCAAGCAAATCGGCATAAATACGCGGGGAGCCATATGTGCCACCGGAGAACTCGAACCGCTGGCGCACGACGGCATCCAGCGCTTCTCGGCGTTGTTGCCGGGCCGTGGGCGCACGGCTGATCCATTTGTAGAACCACGACAAACTGACGCCGAACAGGACACAGGTGATCGTGTGTGGCACCCGGTGATCGGTCCTCTGGTCGGCGATGAAACGGGCCACGCTCATTTCGT
>NZ_KB905422.1 GCF_000379465.1 Sciscionella marina DSM 45152 | reverse complement strand
TGTTGTGCTCCACAAATGCGATTGAGTCGCTGAACGCGCGGTACCGTAAGGCCGTGCGGGCACGAGGTCACTTCCCCACGGAGCAGGCTGCGTTAAAGTGTCTGTATCTGGTCACGAGGTCGCTCGATCCGACGGGCAAGGGACAGGCTCGGTGGACCATGCGGTGGAAACCCGCATTGAACGCGTTCGCGAACACGTTCGGTGACCGCTGGCCGGCCGCCGAGAAGTACTAACCACCAACGCCGAAAACACCGAACCTGTTACAGGCCCCGCTGTCAACCTCCGTGCCTGTGGAGTGTCTAATACGGACGGTTGTGGGCATGCCGATGACCTGGCCGTCGCTCGACGGCCGGGTTGTTGTCGGTAGGGGTCAGGCGGCTTCTGGGGTGTTGTCCCTGTGATGGATGGCTGGGTCGTAGGGAACGTGGTCGGTCCAGCAGCGCCAGAGGATGCGCATCCAGCGGGCGCCGAGCCCTCTTAGCCTTGATCCACCGATCGGCGTGGCTGATGGTCTTGTCGGGAATTGTTGATCTTCGGCGTGGCTGTGGGCGTGGGGTGTCTGCTGGCCTGTCCAGCTTGGTCACTGCTGTGGGGTTTCCGGTCGGGCCGTTCGGCGGTGTGGGCAGGGTCAGGCGGCTGCGGGTGGGCTGTGGCCGAGCACGGTGTTCCAGAGTCGCTGCCAGGCCGCGCGCCAGGGCCAGGACCGGGGTAGATGCAGCACCGGTCGTCGCGCGGGTCGGGCGAGACGGGCGGGAACGGTGATGAGGCTGCGGCGCAGGCTGGCGCCGCGAGCGACGCCGTGGCGGCCGCCGGCGAGTACTCCGGTGGCGCGTAGGAGGTTGTGGGCGATCGCGGCGGCCAGGATCCAGGCGGAGTTCGCGCCGAAGTCCCCGGAGGGCAGGTGGGCCAGGGGGCCGTCGATGAGGTCGGCGAAGGTGGTTTCGATGACCGCGTGGCGTCGGTGGGTGGCATCAGCCTGCACGGTCGGTGCGTCGCTGTTGGTGAAAAACGGGTGGTAGCGCCAGATCGGGAACAACGCGTCCGGGTAGCGGGCGTCTTTGACGCGGCGCACGATCAGCCGGGCGGTGGTGGCCTGGGCTGTGGCGGCGAACGCAGTGTAGGGCACTTCGGCGACCTCGGCGTCCGAAATCCAGCCGCCGGTGTCGGGGTCGCGGACCGCGCCGGGGTAGGCCACTGGTGTCCAGGTGTCCTCGTCGATCGCGGCGATGGCACGGCGTATCGCCGGATTGGTCGCCATCACCACCGAAAACTGGGCGCCGTGACATTGGCAGGCGCCCACCACAGCCCGCGACCCGTAGGCGGAATCGCCGCGCACCAGGATCTTCCCTCTCGCTCCGGCGGCGCGGGCGGTGGCGATCGCCTGGGCGACCATTCTCCCGGCGCGGTTCCCGGCCCCGGTTTTACCGGCCCGTAGCCGCATCCCTGTGATCAGTGGTGTGCTCGCCTGGGTGCTGATGGTGGTGGCCAGCGGCGAGAGTCCCTTGCGCAGCACCTGCTTGCCGGAGACCTTGGCATGCCCGTAGGAGGCACCCTGCTTGCCATACCCATACACCGGCCGCAGCAGCGAGTCGATGTCGATGAACGCCTGCTGCTCGATGCCGGGCAACACACTCACCTGCCTGGACAGCGCGATCAGATGTTCGGCCAGCACCGACTCGAGTTGACGGGCATGCCCAAAGGTGAACTCCCGCAGCAACGTGCCCACCGTGGAGGGCGCATACACCCCGGTGAACAGGTTCTTCGTCCCGCCGCTGCGAAGCAGGTCCACATCGTCGATGCTGTCCGCCCCGGCCGCCATGCCCGCGATCAGCGTCAACAGCTTCGGTGCGGCGTTCGCCGCGCCCGAGGTGATCCGCGAATCCCGGATCGCCACCTTCTCGGCCAGCGCCTTGCCCAGCCCGGTCTGCTCGGCCAGGGCCATCACCGGCACCAGCCCGCCACACGACACGAGATTGTCCTCATCGAAGATCGCCGAGTCGGCGGCGAAATTATGCGACACTATCACCGTAAGTGCCTTCCTGAACTGGGCTGATCGAGTGTGTGAGAACCCCAATCATCCCAGCTCAGAAGGCACTTTCCCTATACCGACACCCCCACAGCCACCACCAACCTCGGTGGATCCAGGCTTAGGGCTTCAAGCTGGGGAAAGGGGCACGCTGGACCTGTTCGCCGCTCTTTTCCCAGATCCGCACCTGCACCGTCGCCCCCGCCAGCGCCAGTTTCAGTTGCCGGTTCTCCGCCCTCAACCGGCGCACCTCCGCGCTCCCTGCCTGCCCATCCGGACCCGGTGGCGTCCGCTGCTCCAATCGCGCCGTGCCCGCCGCGACAAACCAATCCCACCAACCCGCGATCGTGTACTCGGCCACCCCATAGCGGCACGCCGCCTCGGCGATCGAGAGCTCATGCCCGAGCACCGCCAACACGACCTGCACCTTCTGCTCCACCGACAACCGCGGAGCACCCTTTTGCCTGCTCATACCACCTGCCACCCTGGGAGGAGCCACACATTGTGAACCCTGCCAAAAAGCATGACACTCTAGAATCGAGTCCTGGCTCCGAAAGAGCCAAGACCTCGGTGACCACGAGGCCGAACGCCCCGCCGCGGGTCCGGTTGCGACCGCCGGGCTTCGTCGGTCATGATGCTGTGCGCCTTGGGAATGGTGGTGCACAAGGCTGCCGACACCCCAGGATCGTCACCAGAGTTCGCTGCTGTCGAACTGGTGAACTGTCTGATCATCCAAACCAAAGGATGCCACCCGCCGATGCATAGCGCACAGCGCTCGGTGACCGGCTCAACGGTGAGCCGATGAACGCATAACCGTCCAGCGCCTCGATGAGCGTCGTGAGGTTGCGCTTCCGGTCGATGTGGGTACCACTGCGGTGTCGTTCGCGAGCTAAGGAAGGTGGACGCGGTGAGTGCCAGCCATGAGGCCAGCCAAGGATACTCGATCATCAGTGATGGTTTGCCGAGCCAGCTGCCCGATACGGATGGGGATGAGACTGCGGAATGGCTGGAGTCGCTGGACGGTGTCATCGATACCGAAGGCACTGGTCGGGCCCGTTTCCTGATGCTCAAGCTGCTCGAGCGGGCGCGAGCGCGGCAGGTCGGGGTGCCCGTTTTGCGCAGCACGGACTACATCAACAGCATCCCACCGGAACAAGAGCCCGAGTTCCCGGGCGACGAGCATCTCGAGCGCCGGATCCGCGCCTGTATCCGCTGGAATGCCGCGATCATGGTCGCCCGTGCCAACCGGGCGGGCATCGGTGTCGGCGGGCACATCGCGACCTATGCCTCCGCTGCCAGCCTGTACGAGGTGGGGTTCAACCACTTCTTCCGCGGCAAAGATGCCGGAAGTTCTGGCGATCAAGTCTTCATTCAGGGACATGCTTCGCCGGGCATCTACGCCAGGGCATACCTGGAGGGGCGGTTGAGCGAAGCCCAGCTCGACGGGTTCCGTCAGGAACTATCGCATCCGGGTGGCGGTCTGCCGTCCTACCCGCATCCGCGGCTGATGCCCGAGTTCTGGGAGTACCCGACCGTGACGATGGGGCTGAGCCCGAGCAATGCGATCTATCAGGCACGGTTCAACCGCTACCTGCGTGACCGCGGCATCGTCGATACCGACGACTCGCACGTATGGGTCTTTCTCGGCGACGGCGAGATGGCCGAACCGGAGTCGACGGGCCAGATCGCTGTCGCCGCGCGCGAGGGACTCGACAACCTCACCTTCATCGTCAACTGCAACCTGCAGCAGCTGGATGGGCCGGTGCGGGGCAACGGCAAGATAATCCAAGAGTTGGAGGCATCCTTTCGTGGTGCGGGCTGGAACGTGATCAAGGTCGTCTGGGGCCGCGACTGGGATCCGCTGCTCGCCGAGGACACCGACGGCATGCTGCTGGACAAGATGAACACCACGCCGGACGGGCAATTCCAGACGTATTCGGTGGAATCCGGCGCTTACATTCGAGAGCATTTCTTCGGCGGACCGCGCTTGCACCAAATGGTGGAACAGTACTCCGATACCGACCTCGAGCGGTTGTCTCGTGGTGGCCACGACTACCGGAAGGTCTATGCCGCCTTCCACGAGGCACGGGCGCATACCGGCCAGCCGACGGTGATTCTGGCGCACACGATCAAGGGCTGGGCACTGGGCCCAGATTTCGAGGCGCGCAACGCGACACATCAGATGAAAAACCTGACCGGTGAGGAACTCAAGACCTTCCGCGATCGCCTGCACATGCCGATCTCCGATACCAAGCTCGACCAGGAGTTGCCGCCCTATTTCCATCCCGGCGCGGATTCCGAGGAAATGCGGTACCTGCGTGAGCGCCGCGAAGCCCTGGGTGGGATGGTTCCACGGCGATCGGTACGGCCCGAGCCGCTGAGCCTGCCCGGCGAGGATGCCTACTCCCAGCTCCGGCGCGGTTCGGGTTCGAGTGCGGTGGCCACGACGATGGCGTTCGTGCGTCAGCTCCAGGAGCTGCTCAAAGAGGCCGAAATCGGTCGCCGGATCGTGCCGATCATTCCCGACGAGGCGCGCACGTTCGGCATGGACTCCCTTTTCCCGAAAAGTAAAATCTATTCCCCTGCCGGAATGACCTACGACTCGGTCGACCGGGACATGTTGCTTTCCTGGCAGGAATCCAGTTCCGGTCAGCTGCTACACGAAGGCATCAGCGAGGCCGGCGCGATGGGCTCGCTGATCGCGGCGGGAACCTCGTATGCCACGCACGGCGAACACATGATCCCGGTGTACGTCTTCTACTCCATGTTCGGCTTCCAACGTACCGGGGATTTCATCTGGGCAATGGGCGATCAGATGGGGCGCGGCTTCCTGATCGGAGCGACCGCGGGTCGCACCACCCTCAACGGCGAAGGCCTCCAGCACCAGGACGGTCACTCACCCCTGCTGGCATCCACCAACCCCGCATGCGTGCACTACGACCCAGCCTGGGCATACGAAATCGCCCACATCGTCTCCAACGGACTCCACCGAATGTACGGTTCGACCGAAGAACACCCCAACGGCGAGGACGTGTTCTTCTACCTGACCCTGTACAACGAGCCGTACCAGCAGCCCGCCGAGCCCGACGACCCCGAGCTCGACCAAGGGATTCTGCGCGGGCTCTACCGCTATCAACAGGCCCGAAACACCGGTGGCGAGCGTACCCGTGCACACGTGCTCGCCTCCGGAGTGGCCATGCCGTGGGCGCTGCAAGCGCAGCAGATGCTGGCCGAGGACTGGGGCCTCGAAGCCGACGTCTGGTCGGCCACGTCCTGGAGTGAACTGCGGCGCGAGGCGATGGCCTGCGAAGAGTGGAACATGCTGCACCCGGACCGGGCTGATCATGTGCCGTATGTGACCGAGGCATTGCGCGAACACACCGGCCCCGTCGTGGCGGTCAGCGACTTCATGCGAGCGGTACCCGACCAGATCGCACCGTGGCTACCGAACGAGTACCTCGCGCTCGGCACCGACGGTTTCGGCCGATCCGACCTGCGGGCAGCACTGCGCAGACACTTCCGCGTCGACGCACAGTCGATCGTGCTCGCGGTGCTGACCCTGCACCACGACAAGGGCGAGATCGATACCGCGATGCTGCGCCAGGCGATCGAGCATTACCAGCTCGAGTCCCCGGAGTCCTGACCGGTCAACCGAACCGGACTCCCGTCTAAGGGCTGTCCCGCAACCGCTGGTTATGCGTCGCCATCCCCCTCGCTGGCTTGCGAGCGCCAGGGTCGTCACTGGGTATCGGTGCGCAGATCCCGTATGTACCAGTCGAGCCGTGTCCCGTCCGCGCCGTGTTGGTGCTTGTCGAGGGTAAAGCCCGCCCTATCGGCGACCGCGGAAGAGGCGGCGTTCTCCGGCTCTACTTGGATCACAGCCTGCTTTGCTCCTTGACTCGTCGCATATCGGCAGACCAGGATGACCGCGCGGGTGGCCAGGCCGTGTCCTCTCCATGACGGGTAGAGGCCGTAGGCGATATTCACCTGGCCGGGAGACAGGCCCTCTGCTGTGAAGCGCAGGTCGATCGTCCCCGCGAGCGCCTCGTCGATGCCTACCCGGATGCCGAAAGCGCGGAGTGGGCCGACCGTGTCCCACTGTTCCAGGCAGTGCCGAATGTAGGCTTCGACGCCCTCGCGTGTGCCGGGATCGCCGCTGAGCCAGCGCACCAGCTGCTCATCCTCCCCCGCGAGGTGTGCCTCCGCTTCATCCAGACGTAGCGGGGACAAAGTGACGATCCCGTCGGACAGCTTCACTTCATGCATCCGGCGATTCTTGACGCTTGAGCTGCGTTGCGCCATCGGATTCTGCGGGACATCGCGTAGGGCCTCACCACAAGAGATGATCTTGGGATGGCTGGCGCGATCACGGTGTCGGAGCCTTCCTGGATAGCCCCGTTCACTGGGCTGAGCCCACGCGAGCTCAGCAAGCTGATCACCGCGCTGCGCCGAGCAGGCGCGGATGCGGTCCGCAGAGGACGGCCGTGGAGCTTGCCGCCGGAGGACCGGGCTTTGCTGGTCGCCGCGTACCGGCGCACGAACCTGACGCTGCGGCAGCTTGCGCCCCTGTTCGGCATCTCGAAGTCGGCCGCCGACCGCATCATCGCCCACCTCGGGCCCTTGCTGGCGCTCCAGCCGCGCAGGCGGTTCCCCAAAGACACCGCGCTGATCGTGGATGGAACTCTGGTGCCCACCCGTGACCACACCGTCGCCGAGCAGTCGAAGAATTACCGGTACTCAACCAACCTCCAGGTCGTCATCGACGCCAACACTCGCCTCACGGTCGCGATCGGCAGGCCACTGCCGGGCAACCGTAACGATTGCCGGGCCTGCCGGGCCTACACCGAATCCGGTGCCGACCAGCACGGCACAGGCGCCCAGGTGATGGCCGACGGCGGCTACCAAGGCAACCGCGAGGTAATCATGCCGTACCGCAAACCCACTGACAGCAGCGAACTTCCCGAATGGAAGACCGACCCCAACACCGTACACAACGAGTCCGCGCCCGCGTCGAACACGCCCTGGCACACATGAAATCCTGGAACATCATGCGCAACTGCCGACGCAAACACGACGCCGTCCAGCACACCACCAGGAGCGTGGCCCTCATACTCAACCTCGCCATGACCCACTGAACACCAGCCACCACCACATGAACCGCGCTTTCCTCGCCCAACACGAATAGTCGACCATTACAGGACAACCTTTGGTAGAGGATCCGCTATCGGAAACTGATCATGTCGTCGCGATCAGCACAGTCGCGACAAGGGCGGTGATCAAACCGGCGGTCTGGCTGCGGGTAAGTCGCTCGCGGAGCACGGTGACCCCGAGCAGCACAGGAATCACGGGATACAGCGACGATAGGACGACGGCGATCGTGACCAGCTCGGTTCTGGTGGCATATAGGTAGCAGATGAGCGCGAGCCCGGCCAGCGCACCGGTACAACCGGCGGCGACATCGAGGCGGGTGCGGTGGATGTCGTCGTCGCTGTCGGACCTGGAGGCGCCCCGGCGCATAGTCGCACTCACGACGGCGACGACGATGATCGAGGTGACACGCCCGGCGACGACGGCCCAGGTGCCCGATCCCGGTCCGGCTTGTGCAAGGGCGAGGTATTGCAACGCGATTCCGGTGCTGGAGATCAGCCCGTCGCCCACTGCGCCCCGGACACCGCGCCCATCGTCGGCTTTCCCGCACGATACCCACCACAGAGCGGGTAAGGCGAGGGCGATCCCGACCCATGCCAGCGGCGCGGGCCGCTCACCGAGCACGGCTACACCGACGAGAACGGGCAAGGCGAGGCCACCCACAGCACTGGTCGGTACGACGACGCTCATGGGACCGCGGCTCATACCGCGGAACAAGAACATCATCCCGAGCCCAGTCCCGACGCCGGAGAGCCCGCCCCAAGCAAGGTCGGCGAAATCCGGCACGGTGACGGAAACGAGCGGCGCCACGAGCGCCATCGAGACCAGGCTGCCGACCTGCCCACACAGGGCGACGCGCACGAACGAGCCGCGTCGGGATAACACGCCGCCGAGGAAGTCGGACAGGCCGTAGCTCACCGCCGAGGCGAGCGCGAACACAGCACCCACAGGATCAGCCGTCCTGGTCGCGCTCCGCCTGCCCGACCGGGCAGGTCGCGTTCGTGGTGCAGCTGGCTCGATCGCACAACCGACACAGCATCTCCGAGCTACCGACCTTGGCGTAGAGGCGAGCCAGCAGCTTGTCGAGCAAGCCTGCCAGGGCGCGCTGCTCATCCGAATCGAGCACGGACACGAGGTCGTGTAACGGCTGCCCACGTGCCGCCAGGAGCTGGGACGCGACACGCCGCCCCGCCGAGGTCGGACCCACCTGGACTTCACGGCCTGCGCCTGGCCGCCGATGTACCAACCGCTCCCCTTCCAAAGAGTCGACCATGCGGGCCGCGGCGGGTTGACTCAGGCCAATCCGCCGACCCAGCTCAGTCACGCTCAACCCCGGCGTGGCCATGAGCACAACGAGCGCGGCTGCCCCACTGATGCTAGTTCCGCTCGCCCGTGTCGCGCTGGTATGCGCGAGGTCGGTCACGGCCAGCGCAGTTGTCCCTAGAAGATTCGCCGTACGACGCGTATCATGCATGAGTTATGCATACCAGTGCGAACAGTGATGCGCCACCAAGAAGACCCCACACCAAGGGACGCCTCCATTCGCAGCAGATGAGCGAGCATGACGAATGGGCGTCACAGAGAAAGGACAACGCGCACTAGACACGGGCGAGCTTGCCGAGGCCGCCGCGTACTGGCGGTGACGGCAGTACGCGAGGACCGAGACAGCGCTGAGTTCATCACCGAAGAAACGGGCGAGGAACCGGTGATCCTGCGGCTGATCGCGCTGTACCTGCAGATGAACAAGCCGAACCTGGCCCTGGCCTGGTGCATCTTCGCCTCCGTCGAGGGGCCGGCCCCTCGACCAACTACAACGTAATGCGCCCTCGCGGCGATAGCAGGTTACCGCGAGCTCCCATGCCATTGCGGTAGGAACGGCGTATAGAGCAGTGGCGGTCAGTTCTTGTTTGGCACGAATTCTTGGAGTTTGGTCTTTGCCCCGCGTACGGCCATCTGCCAGGCGTCCGGGTCGCCGCGCAGCATCGATTCGGTGGTCGATTTGATCTGTTCGATCGTGGCGTGTGGCGGGATCGGCGGGATATTCGGGTCGCAGTGAACGTCGAGCATGAACGGTCGGTCGGAAGCCAGGGCGCGTTCCCATGCCGATCCGATCTTGTCCGATTCGGTGACCTCGAGGCCGTCTAATCCGGTCAACCGCGCGAAGGCCGCGTAGGAGACCTCGGGAAGATGCTGTGATTCCTCGAATTTCGGTGCGTGTGCCATCGCGCGCAGCTCCCAGGTGACCTGGTTGAGGTCGTTGTTGTGCAGCACGCAGATGATGCAGCAGGGTTCGGTCCACTGCTGGTAGTACCGGCGGAGGGTGAGTAGTTCGGCCATGTCGTTCATCTGCATGGCGCCGTCGCCGACGAGTGCGATCGATGGCCGGTCCGGGTGCGCGAATTTCGCGCCGATCGCATAGGGAACGCCCGGCCCCATCGTGGCCAGTGTGCCGGACAGCGATGCGCGCATGCCTTCACGGATCTTGAGGTGACGCGCGAACCAGTTGGCCGCGGAACCCGAATCGCTGCTGACCATCGCATCGGCCGGAATCCGTTGTGAGAGCTCCCACACGATCCGCATCGGGTTGGTTGGCTCGGCCGCGAGCATGGCTTGCTTTTCCATGGTGCCCCACCAGGAGGCCACATTGGCCTCGATCGTGTTACGCCATGACCGATCGTCTTTCTTACGCACCGAGGCGTTGATCTTGGACAGCGTGCTGGCCGCGTCGCCGATCAAGTTGAGTTCGGTTGGATAGCGCATTCCGATGAACTTGCTTCCTCGCGGTGCACGGCGCGGTGTTGCAGCAGCCCGATGGTGGCCACATCGGCCAGGGCCCGCCCGAGCGTTGCGCTGTCCTCGTCGACGGCGGTCGCTTCGCGGTTGAGCAGGATCAGCGCCCCGATCGTGTCGTCACGCAGGCCCATCGGGATCGTGTAGGCGGCGTGATAGCCCACCCCGGTGGCTGCCGCGGGTTTCGGCGTTGGACCAGCCACCGTGCCACATCGACCAGTTTCAAGTTCCTGGTCTGCGAACTGGACACCAACATGGAAAACGCGGTGCCCGCATCGACACCGAAGCGTTCCATCAGGATGCCTTTGGGCTGGCCGATCACATCACGTGTGGCCGGGGCCTGCTGCAGGTATACGGAGTCCTGTGCCCCGGCCAGCACCAGGGCGGCGTGCGAGGCGAACAACCCGCCCAACACCTGGGACTCGGAGTCGACCCCTTTCCGCGCGCTGGAGTCGAGGTTCAGCGCGTCGTCGCGGAGGGACAATTGGAACGACAACATGGTCAGCACCCCGTGCGCGGCTGCCTCCGGCGCGAACCGAGACCACCATTCGACCGCGAGCTCGAGACCGTCGCCCCCTGTCGCGCGTCCCTGAACAACGCGGCATCCCGATCGGCATAGTCAGGCAGACGCGCGTCCAACGCGTGCGCCAAGCCCCCTGCGGATGCCGAGACGGCAACGCCGCGCCGAACGGGCCCACCATGCGCACGAGCAGCCTGCCGACCAGGCTCACAGCAGGGACGAGCTGTACGCCGATGCGCAATCTCGTGGGACCAGGTCAGCTCGGCGATGACCGAATAGTGGCTCTTCCCGGCGGTACGGCAACCGATGGGAACCGCGATGAACAGGATCGCGACAGGGTATACCGCACAGGCAGTGGCTGAGCGTTCATTCGGGAAGGCCTTATTCGGCGCTGAGGGCCTCGACCAGCTCGCCAGTTTCGGCATAGGGTACTGCTCGCGTGATGTCGGCGAGTGCGACCATGCCGACCAGCCGGTCCTGGTCGATGACCGGCAGGCGTCGCACCTTATGGTTGGTCATCGTGGCTAGTACATCCTGCACGGTGTCATCAGCGCCGATGGTGATCGCTTCATTCTGATTCAGGTCTCCGGCAGGAAAGCTGGCCGCGTCGCGACCCTGATCGAGCACTTTGACAACCAGGTCCCGATCGGTGACTACCCCTTTGACCTTGTTGTCCTTGCCGCAAATCGGTACCGCGCCCACGCCGAGCTCGCCCATCAACCGTGCAGCGTCCTTAGCGGTCTGGTCACTGGCCACACAGTGGGCGTCCGCAGTCATCACGTCTCGAGCCGTCGTCATCTTGTACCTTCCTCTCGTGTCGGTTTCGCCATTTCGCTGTACGACTACCCCATCCAACCGACCACGACACCTGCACACGGCTGCATAGCAGTCGGCTTTTCGGGAGTAATGGTTGCTGGACACGCGCCACGGCTACACGGCCCGCACCGCAGGAAATCGGCCGTCGCCGCGGCCCTGGTGCTGGCCGCCACCGCAGGATATTCGAGCAATGCGATCCAGCATCCGACACCGCCGCAACTGCGGGGTCGGACCGGCGTGGGGATCATTGAGCCCAGGCGACATGCGCCTGCCTAGGTTGCGAGCCGGGTGAACCACGCTGGTTGCCGGTCCCTGTTACGGGCGGGGATGGATGTGTGGTGGCAGGGGGCGTGGCCGTGCAGGGGCTCGCAGCAGAGCATCGAGCTGCGTGAGATCGCCCGTATCGTCGAGATGCCCGGCGTTCGTGGCGAACCAGAATGAATAGCCGGCCTCCTCCTGGGTACCCGCGCTACAGGCTGCCGCTGTGCCCGGGCGCCGTGACAGCTTAGGTTTCGCCGGTTCAACACGCAGCCGGCGAAATCGTCGCCCTGCTTGAGCGCTGCACATATCCGGATCTACTTCTGCGCCTGGCTAGCAGGGAAAAGCGGGCACCTTTGGATGACGGGAGGATGCGCGAGTGGCCGAGAACGTGTTCGTGCTCGGTCTGGACGAGCACAACCGGCAGTTGCTGGAGTCGTTGCCGGAGTCGGGACGGTACCTTTTTATCCACTGTTGACGATCGAGGAGCTGCAGTACGGGGATGAGATCCCCGTGGCCGAGTTGCTGGCCAAGGCACGCGCACAGTTGGACGCATTCGCCGGGACAGTGCATGCGGTGATCGGCTTTTGGGACTTTCCCGTCAGCACGATGATTCCCTTACTCGCCGAGTACGTCGGCACGCACGCGGCGAGCCTGAGGTCGGTGGTCAAATGCGAGCACAAGTATTGGAGCCGACTCGAGCAGCAGCGTGCGATCGCGGAATACCCGCCGTTCGGGGTGGTCGATCCGGATCACGACCAACATCCGCCGACCGGGGTTGGTTATCCAATGTGGGTCAAGCCGGTCAAATCGTTCTCCTCGGATCTGGCCTTCGGTGTGGAAGACCAAGCCGGGTTCGCGGCCGCGCTGGCACGTATCCGCGAAGGCATCGGTCGGATCGGTGAGCCGTTCGAGTTCATTTTGGATCAGCTCGACCTACCGGAGCAAATGCGTGGGATCGGTGGCCGCGCCTGCCTGGCCGAGGAAACCGTGACCGGCCAGCAGGTCACTCTCGAAGGCTACGTCTACGGTGGCGAAACGCGCATCTTCGGTGTGGTCGACACGATCAACCGCACCGACGTGCCCAGCGAAGACCGATACCAGTATCCGTCCTCGATCCCGGTCCGCGTGGCCGATCGTATGGCCCAGATCGCCTGCCGCATCCTCGGCCAGGTCGGGTTGGACATGACCACGTTCAACATCGAGTTTTTCTACGACCGCGAGACCGACACGATCCGGGTCCTCGAGGTCAACCCGCGCCACTCGCAGTCGCATGCCGAGTTGTTCGAGCAAGTCGACGGCGCGGCCAACCACGAAACGATGCTGGAACTCGCGTTGGGCCGCCAGCCGAGCCTGCGGCATCGTCGAGGCCAATACCCGATGGCAGCCAAATGGTTCCTGCGCCGTCTCGACGACGGGATCGCCCGCCGCGTGCCCACCCGAGACGAGCTCATCGCGATACAGCGCACCATCCCCGGTGTCACCGTCGATGTCATCATCAACGAAGGCACCAAGCTCTCGGCACTGCCCGACCAAGACAGCTACAGCTACAAACTCGCCAACCTCTACATCGGCGCCGACAACGAAACCGAACTGCACGACAAATTCAACCGATGCACCGACACCCTCCGATTCGAATTCGACCACCCACCAACATAAGGTTAAGCACTGTCTCGTGAAAGATCGCCGGGGCTCGGTGGCGGGTTAGCCCATGACCGTTCGGGCCGTGTCGAGGAATGCCAGGCGGTTGTCCTCCAGGTAGTCCCGTACGCTCTCGCCGTCGGGCAGACCTTCCCACACCGTTCGGTTGAGGTCGAGAAAGTACGCACGTGCCGCGTCATGCACCGGCAGGGGGAACTGGATGCGGATGAGCCGCTCGGCGATCCAGAGCCTGTTCATGACGTCCTGGGTCTTGAGGTGCCAGGGGTGGGTGTCGTCGAACTCGGAAGGTCGGCTGAACGCGGAGCGTTCGGCCTCGGCCCCCACCTCCACGAAACGCTCCAGCAGCGCCAACCGTTCCGCGCGCCGTGCCTCTGAGAGAGCGTTGTGCTGCCGTTGTTGTTCAGCGCGTTCTGCTGACCGTTGAGTCCTGTGCTGAACGAGGTAGGACAGCACGCCCCCGAGCACAACGCCGCCCAACGATATGAGTGACACCCAGATCTGACCTGACATGGTGGCCATGGTTGCATGCCGTCGATCTTCGGCACGATCTCACTGTGACCGGTCTGATCGCGATGCCCGAACCGTCCTGGACAGCCCCGTTCACCGGGCTGAGCCCACACCAGTTCAGCAAGCTGCTCAACAAACTACGGCACAAACACGCGGATCCGACCGGCAAGGGCCTGGGCATGGAACCTGCCGCCAGAAGACCTCACTCTGCTGATCGCCGCCTACTGACGCACGAACCTGCCCCAGCGACAGCTCGACCGCTGTTCGGCATTCCGAAGTCGGTGTCCGACCGCATCATCGACCACGTCGGGCCGTAGAAGGCGTTCCAGCCGCAGAGGCGGTTCCGTAAGGACAGCGTGCTGACCGTGGATGCAACCCTGGTGCCCACCAAAGACCACACAGTCGCCGAACAGTCGGGGAAAGTCCCGATACTCGACCGGCCACCAGATCGTCATTGATGCCAACACCGGCTCCTGGCCGCCCTCGGCTAGCTGGTGCAACCGCAACGACTGCAAGGCGCCGGAAACCGTCGGGCGCGAAGACCGCCATCGGCCGCACCACGGTCATCGCGGACGGCGGCTACCGGGGCACCGGACTGGTCATCCCGCGCCGTCACGAGGGCGGCCATGCCGAACTCCGGATGATGGGCTAGAGAATCCTGCAGGACCGCCGCCTGAAAGGTCACGGCGTTCACCATGCCATGCTCGGTATCGCCCAACTGCCAACCTCGCCATGGCCAGGTAACCAGAGAACCGGGCTGGTCAACCAGCACACCACAGATCACTTACGGGACAGCCCTTAGAATGGCCGTAGCCGAGGTTCGCTTCGACGCTCTCGTGCGCGCCGGCGCCAGGCTCAAGGGGCTGGCCCGCGCGGTTTCGTCGGCGATCTTCGGGTGCTGTGCCGCGCATCGGCCGCTGGCGCGAGCTGGGTCAGTTCGGCTGCAGCAGGATCTTGATCGCGCCGTCCTGTTTGCGTTGGAATGTTTCGTACGCGCGTGGCGCCTCGCTCAGCGGGAGATGGTGGGTGGCGAAGTCCTCGGCTCCGAGGGGGTCGGCGGGCTCGTGAAGTAGCGCCAGGATGTCGTCGATCCAGCGCCGCACGTTGGCCTGCCCCATGCGCAGGGTGATCTGTTTGTCGAACAACTCCATCATCGGTAGTGGATCAAGCTGGCCTCCGTACACACCGGACAAGGAGACGGTGCCACCGCGTCGCACGCTGTCGATGGCGGCAAGCAGGCTGGTGAGTCGATCGACGGAGGCGTAGGTCATCAGCGGTTTGGCCAGAGCATTCGGCAGCACACCGACGAGCTGGTGAGCCAGGGTGCCGAACGGTGCCCCGTGCGCCTCCATGCCGACCGCGTCGATCACTGAGTGCGCACCGCGGCCGCCGATGAGCTGGCGGACCGTATCACCGATCCGCTTACCATGCTCGCGTAGATCCAGGATCGTCGCGCCGTGGGCGGCGGCGCGGGCGAGACGTTCGGATACGAGGTCGACACCGATCACCATGCTGGCGCCGAGATGGCTGGCGACGCGGCAGCAGAATTGGCCGATCGGGCCGAGACCGAATACGACTACGATGCCTTCCGGAGGGATGTCCGCGTACTGCACCGCTTGCCATGCGGTCGGCAGAACGTCGGAGAGGTACACGTAACGGTCGTCCGGTGCCTCCGCGGGCACCGGGATGGGGCCGTAGTGCGCCTGCGGGACGCGCAGGTACTCTGCTTGCCCGCCGGGCACCTGGCCGTAGAGCTTGGTGTAGCCGAACAGGCTCGCACCTTTGCCGTATTCGCTGACCTGCGTGGTCTCGCACTGTGACTGCAATCCTTGTTCGCACATCAGGCAGTGCCCGCAGGAGATGTTGAACGGCACGACGACGCGGTCTCCGGGTTTGATGTTCTCGACCGAATCACCCACCTCCTCGACGATCCCCATCGGTTCGTGCCCGAGCACATCGCCCGGATCGATGAACGGACCCATGACCTCGTAAAGGTGCAAATCGGAACCGCAGATGCCACTCGAGGTGACCCGGATGACCGCGTCAGTCGGCTCGACCAACTTCGGATCGGGCACCGTCTCCACGCGGACGTCGCGCTTACCCTGCCAGGTAACAGCCTTCATACGGCTCCTTTCGCGAAAGCGGTGTCGTGGACGGAGTGCCCACCACGGTGAAGCCAAAACCTCTAATCGCGTCGAGACCGGCAAGCAAGACCGATGCTGAGGATGTGGTGCCGGGGATCGGAGTGGGGACTTTCCGAGAACTCGCAGATGATGAAAGACGAGCTGACCGAAGTGCTGAGGCTCGGTCAGCGTCTGCCCGCGATCTCGGTGTCAGCGCTGGCCACGGACCGGTGCGAGCTCCGTGTTGCCAGCGTGGGCATACAGCGACCGGCCGGACGGACTCGGATGGTTCCATCGTCTCGTCTCGTGGTGGTGTCGGTGGGCTGTGGTGCGCTCCCGGCCAGGTGTGTCAGCGGATCCGACCGCGGACCTGGCTTCGATGTGTCGGCTCGTGTACCGCATACCCGCGGGCGTTGCGGGGTAAACAGCCAGGGGGTTCCGCCGAGTCCGCACGGGGCTATCCCGTCCGGATAGACGACAGGAGATGCTGTGGGCAGCGAAAAGATTCCGGCGCAGCAGCAGTCACCGCCAGGCATGACCCGGAATGCAGCCACAGCCACGTGATCTGATGCGCGGCTATCGTGGTGGTGGGCTGCTCGAGGGCACACGACGCGGGTGACCGGCGCGGATTCCGGGATCGGTCGCGGTGGCCCTTGCATTCGTGAAAGAAGGCGCGCACGTCGCGTTCACCTATCTCAACGAGGACGGGGACGCGCAGCGCACGGTCAGCGAGGTACAGGCATAAGGCGTGCGCTGCGCTGCATCGACATAGCCGGCGATATGGCCGACCAAGGCCACTGTGCGCACGTGGTCAGGCGCACCGTCGACGAACTCGTCGAGATCGGTGTATTGGTGAACAACATCGCCACGCAGATTCCGGTTTCCTCACTCGAAGAGCTCAGCGATGAGCAGTGGCTGCACACCTTCGACATCAACGTGCACAGTTTCTTCCACACCACGAAAGCGGCATCGCCGCACCTGCCCGAGGGCGCCTCGATCATCAACACCGTGCCCTGCTCGGTGTCACGCTTTCAACCGTGCGCGGCGGGCGCGCGGTGCATTTCCCGGCTGGGTGGCAGGTCCACGATGGGCGCGGTGTCGGGATCGTGCTCGTCGGCGACAGCACCGGGCCCTGGCTCGGTCTGCTCGCCGCTGTGCTGACCGGTGCCGCGCTGCTGTTCGGCTGGCGCAGCTGGGCACGGCACTGAACGGACAGCGCGCGGACATGCTGGTCCGGCTGGTTTTCGTGCTCGTGTGCACCGGTTGGCTGGTGAAGGCCGCCGTGGTGCCGTTTCACTTCTGGTTGGCCGACGCGCACGCCGTGGCACCGGCACCGGTCTGCGTTCCGCTCTCCGGGATCATGGCACCGCTGGGAGTGTATGGCCTGGTCCGTACCTACTCGACGGTGTTCGCGGGCTCGCTCGACCACGCTGTCTTCTCACGGATGCTGCTGGTGTTCGGGACCCTGACAGCCGCGCTCGGCGCGCTGATGCGCCTGTTGCAGCGACACGTGAAACGGTTGCTCGCCTATTCGACCATCGCCCACATCGGAGTGCTGCTGCTGGCCGCGGGACACGGACCGGCGCTGTGGCTCTACCTGCTCGGACACGCCGGAGTCAAAGGGACACTGTTCCTGATCGCGGGCGTGCTGCTCTCCGAAAACGGGGATATCGACGAATTCGGCCTGTTCGGCAAGGGCGACCGATTTCTGGGCACCGTGTTCATCGTGGGCGCGCTGGCGTTGGCCGGGCTGCCACCCTTCGCTATCGGTCTCGGCAAATCAGCACTGGAACAGGGACCGCTCTGGCAGGTGGGCGTGGCAGCGGCGGCCTCAGCCCTGACCGCGGGGGCGGTACTGCGTGCCGGGCTGCGGATCTTCTTCGGCCTCGGCCGCGTGCCCGAGGACCGGGAGGAGACCGAGCACACCAGCGGGGAGGGCGAAGCTCCGGAGGGCAGGACGGTATTGCCGAAAGCCTCCGTGACGATGCGCACCACGATCACCGTGCTGCTGTTGATCGGGCTGGGTGCCCGGCAGTTCGGAGCTTGCGGCGCAGGTGGGCGCCGGGTTGCTCGAGCACACCGGATACCTCGGAACCGTCGCGACCCGATCGGTTCCCTCCATCGTGACCGCCGCTCCGGTCTGGAACCTCGCGGGCGTACTGGTCGGGATCGGCTCGGTCGCCGCCGCGGCGGTGATCGCCGCGAGCGCGTTGTGGTGGCGACCGTCCCTGGGGTGCAGGCCATCGTCTGACGGCCTGGCCGCATGCCATGCATTCGGGTCACATCGGCGACTACGCCACCTGGCT
>NZ_KB905421.1 GCF_000379465.1 Sciscionella marina DSM 45152 | reverse complement strand
CCACGAGCAGCCAGGTGCCGGTCAGTGTTGTGGGGGTGGGTTCGGTGATGGGTTCCCAGGTGATTCGGTAGCGCCAGTCGGTGATGGTCGTGTCGGCCAGTTCGCGGCGCCGCCAGGACGCAAGCGCGGGCAGGATGTCCCGCAGCTGCCCGTCCTCGACCGCCAACTCATCGGCGAGCCCATCGACGTCCCCGTCCTCGACCGCCGCCCAAAATCGCGAATCACCTGTCGTGTCCACTGCGGACTGCTGTGCCGGACGGTCGGGCCAGAACCTGGTGCGTTGGAAGGCATAAGTGGGCAGATCAACCGCCTGTCCATTCAGGACAGTGGTCCAGTCCACCGAAACACCGTGCACATGCGCCCGGGACAGGCTGATGCGTAGCGCATCCTCGACCGGGGTGTCCTTACGCAGCAAGGGAATGAACACCGAATCCGGTAGTGTCTCCGATCCTATTGACGACAAGGTGCCATCGGGTCCGATCTCGATGAACACCGAAACGTCCCGCGCTGCCAGGGTTTCCACGGCATCGGCGAACCGGACCGGATGCCGGGCCTGCTCGGGCCAGTAATTCGCACCCAGTGTCTCAACGAGTCCGCCAGTGAGCGCACCAGCCCACGGAATCTCCGGCACCGAAAACTCCAATTCCCCGGCCACTTGGGCGAGCTCATCGAGGACGGGGTCCATGTGGTGCGAATGGAACGCATGAGAAACCCGCAACCGCCGCACCCGATAACCCCGCTCACCCCACCGCTCGACGATTCCTTCGACCGTGTCGGCATCCCCAGAAACCACCACCGAGGCCGGACTATTCACCGCGGCCAGCGACACCCCATCAACGCCATCGATCTCGGCACGCACCTCGGCCTCAGACGCCGCAACGGCCACCATCGCCCCACCCTCGGGCAACGCCTGCATCAGCCGGGCACGAGCGGCAACCAGCCGCGCCGCATCAACCAGCGACAACACCCCAGCCGCATACGCCGCCACGATCTCACCAACCGAATGCCCCGACACTGCATCTGGCCGCACCCCATGGGAAGCGAGCATCGCGACCAGCCCTACCTCGACGGCGAACAACCCGGTCTGGGCATACAGCGTCTGATCCGCCCGCTCATCCTCTCCCTCGGCCAGAACCACATCCCGGATCGAGGTGTCGAGTTCGGCCTCGATGAGCGCGCACGCCTCGTCGAACGCCTCCGCGAACACCGAACACGCGGCATACAGCCCTCGACCCATCCCAGCCCGCTGACTGCCCTGACCCGCGAAGACGAAGCCCACCCGGCCCGCACGCACCGAGCCGGTCACGACGCCAGGCGCGGACTGGCCAGTCGCCACGGCGGCCAGGCCCGCCAGCAGTTCCTCGCGGCCGCTGCCGGTCACCACGGCACGATGGTCGAACGCCGTCCGAGTCGTCGCCAGCGACCAACCTGCATCCGCCGAACCCAGCCCCGGACGGGCCAACACAAACTCCCGCAACCGGCCCGCCTGCGCTACCAAACCCGCGGCCGACCGAGCCGACACCGGCCAAACAAAACCACCGATAGCGGGAACACGTGCCCCCTCGGCGGGTTCCTCGACGTCCTCGGCGGGGGGTTCCTCGAGGATCACGTGCGCGTTGGTGCCGCTGATGCCGAACGCCGACACCCCGGCCCGACGCGGACGCTCACCAGCGGACCACTCCACCGGCTCCCGCAGCAGCTCGACGCTGCCCGACGACCAGTCCACGTGCGGCGACGGCTCGTCCACGTGCAGCGTCGCGGGCAGTTCGCCGTGTTGGAGAGACAGGACCATCTTGATCACGCCGACCACACCGGCGGCCTGTTGACTGTGGCCGATGTTCGACTTCACCGATCCCAGCCACAGTGGCCGATCACGGTCCCGCCCGTAAGTGGCGAGGACGGCCTGCGCCTCGATCGGGTCGCCCAGGGCAGTGCCGGTGCCGTGCGCCTCGACGACGTCCACGTCGGCCGCGTCGAGCCCGCCGTTGGCCAGCGCCGCGCGGATGACCCGCTGCTGCGAAGGACCATTCGGCGCCGTCAACCCGTTGGAGGCGCCGTCCTGGTTGGTCGCACTACCCCGCACCACCGCCAACACCCGATGGCCATGACGCCAAGCATCGGAGAGGCGTTCGACGGCCAGCATGCCCGCCCCCTCGGCCATACCCATTCCGTCGGCCGCCGCCGCGAACGCCTTGCACCGGCCATCGGCCGCGAGCACACGCTGCCGGGAGAAACCGACGAACTCCGTGGGATCGGCCATCACCATCACGCCACCTGCGAGCGCCATCGAACACTCTCCTGCCCGTAGTGACTGGGCGGCGAGGTGCAGTGCCACCAGTGAGGAGGAGCAGGCGGTGTCGATGGTGACCGCCGGACCCTCCAGGCCGAGGGTGTAGGAGAGGCGGCCGGAGAGGACGCTGCCGGTGTTGCCGGTGATCAGGTGTCCTTCGACGCCTTCGAACCCGGTACCGCCCGCGCCGAGATAGCCGGACGGCGCGGCGCCGGCGAACACCCCGGTTTGCGAGCCGTGGAGGGTAATCGGGTCGATGCCCGCGCGTTCCAAAGCCTCCCACGACACCTCCAACAACAACCGCTGCTGCGGATCCATCGCCAGCGCCTCCCGCGGGGAGATACCGAAGAATCCGGCGTCGAAGTCGGCGACCCGGTGCAGGAATCCACCCTGCGACACGTACGAGGTGCCGGGGTTGTCCGGATCCGGGTCGAACAGCCCCTCGACGTCCCAACCCCGATCCACCGGGAACCCGGAAACCGCGTCCCCACCCGACGACAGCAGATCCCACAACGCCTCCGGATCGCGGACGCCCCCGGCGTAACGGCAGCCCATGCCCACGATCGCGATGGGTTCGGTGGACCTCTCGGCGCCGGCGGTGGCGACGGGTGCCGCCTCGGAGACGCCGAGTAGGCGGTCGACGATCTCCCTGGCCAGCACGGTCGGGGTCGGATGGTCGAACGCCATCGTGGACGGCAGTTTCAGCCCGGTGGCCGCGTTGAGCCGGTTGCGCAGTTCGACGGCGGTGAGCGAGTCGAAGCCCAGTTCGCGGAACGCCTGGCCGGTGGGTACTTCACCCGCCGTGGTGTGGCCGAGGACGGCGGCGGCGTGCGTACGGATCAGGTCGGCGACAACCCGGATCCGTTCGGCCGCATCCAGCCCGGTCAGGCGCCGGACCAGCTCCGCGGTCTCGCCCGGGGCAGGCTCGTCGGTGTCCGGCTCGCGGGCCTCGGGGATCCGTTCCAGCAGCGGACGTTCGCGGGCCGCGCCGAATACCGGGGCAAACCACTCCCAGTCCACGTCGGCGACGGCCAGGAACGTCTCGTCGTCATCGAGCACCTGCCCCAATGCGGTGAGCGCGCGGTCAGGGTCGAGGAAGTTCATACCCTGCCGCAACAGTCGGGCCGGTGTGACGCTGCCTGGCTTCTGGTCGAGGACGGCGTTGACCGCGTCCCAGTCGCGGGTGTCCCACACACCCCACGCGATCGACGTGCCCGGAAGGCCCCGGCCGCGGCGGTCCTCAGCGAGCGCGTCGAGGTAGGCGTTGGCCGCCGCGTAGGCACCGTGGTCGTTACTGCCCCAGGTCGCCGAGATGGACGAGAACAGCACGAAAGCGTCCAGGTCGAGGTCGGCGGTGAGCTCGTCGAGCCAGTACGCACCGACCGCCTTGGCGCCAAGGGAGACCGACAGGCCTGCGACGTCGGTGCTGTCCAGGGGGGCCATGTGGACGGCGTTGGCCGAGTGCAGTACCGCGGACAGCGGCGGGCCGTCGGCGGCGATGCGGTCCAGCAGCCCGGACACCTCGCCCCGGTCGGCGATCTCGCTGCAGAGCACGTCGACGCGCGACCCGGCGTCGGCGATCTCCGCGGCGAGTCCGGCGGCGCCGGGCGCGGACGGCCCGGAGCGGCTGGTCAGCACCACCCGCGGCGCACCGCGCCCGGCCAGCCACGAACCGACCCGGGCACCGATCGACCCGGTACCTCCGGTCAGCAGCACGGTGCCACGCGGATTCCACCGTGACCGTGGCGCCCGCCGCGTGGCCGACCGCACGAGCCGTCGGGCCAGGACCCCGGCGCCCCGGATGGCGACCTGGTCCTCCTCGCCGTCGGCGAGCACCGCGCACAGCCGGGCCGCGACCCGGTCGTCCCAGTTCGGCGGCAAGTCGACCAGGCCGCCCCAGCGCCCGGGGTGCTCCAGGCCGGCGACCCGGCCCAGCCCCCAGGTCTGTGCCTGCACCGGGCTGGTGGTGTCCTCGCCCGGGCCGGTCGAGATAGCCCCACGCGTCGCGACCCACAGCGGCGCATCGATCCCGGCGTCGCCGAGCGCCTGCACCAGTCCGAGCGTCCCTGCTATACCGCGGGACACCGTGGGGTGATCCGGTACCGGGGTCTCGTCGAGGGCCAGCACCGACAGCGCCCCGGACACCGGGCCGGTGACAGTCGCGCGCACGGTCGCGGCGAGCGCCGCCCGGTCGACGCCCTCGGTCCGCACGACGACCACGTCGGCGCCGCGGTCGGTCAGTGCTTGTGCGCAGTCCTGGGCCTCGGCCGATTCGCCGACGACCAGCCATGTCCCGGCGAGCACGGCGGCGCCGGACTCGGTCACCGGTTCCCAGGAGACGCGGTAGCGCCAGTTCGCGACCGTGGAGTCGTCCTGTTCGCGCCTGCGCCAGGAGGCCAGTGCGGGCAGCAGGTCACCGACGCGCTCGTCGTCGACTGAGAGGAGGTCGGCGACCTCGCGGGGGTCGCCACTGTCCACCGCCGCCCAGAATTCGGACTCCGCCGCTGCCTCGGCGTACACCGCACCGACCGTCTCTTCCGGCCAGAAGCGGCGGCGCTGGAACGCGTAAGTGGGCAGGTCGACGATCGTGCCGCCGCCGAGGACCTTCGCCCAGTCCACGGCAACACCGTGCGCGAACGCCTCGCCGAGGGACGCCAGCAGCCGGTCGGCACCGCCGTCGTCGCGCCGCAAGGTGCCGGCGACCACCGGGGCGGTGTCCTCCAGGGCGTCGGCGATCGCGCCGGTGAGCACCGGGTGCGGCGAGGTCTCGACAAATACCCCGTGTCCGGATTCCCCCAGCATGCGGATGGTTCGCTCGAATTCGACCGTTTCGCGCAGACTCGCGTACCAGTACTCGGCTCCCATCTCCGGGCCGGTCAGCATCTCCCCGGTCATCGCCGAGACCATCGAAATCTCGGCCTCACGGGGGCTGATCCCGTCCAACACGGACACGATCTCTTGCCGCAAAGCATCAACCTGCGCCGAATGCGACGCATAATCCACCGGAATCACCCGCGTCCGCACCTCGGGGCACGACTCGGCAAGCTCCCGCAACGCCTCGGGATCACCCGACACAACCGTCGACAATGGACCATTCACGGCCGCGACCGACAGCCGCTCACCCCACGACGCGATGCGTCCACGCACCACATCAGCGGCCTCGGCGACCGACATCATCCCGCCACGACCGGCCAACGCCGTCAACGCCCTGCTCCGCAACGCAACCACACACGCGGCATCGTCCAGCGCCAGGATGCCGGCGACGACGGCGGCGGCGATCTCGCCTTGGCTGTGGCCGACCACGGCGTCGGGGTACACGCCTGCCCGCTGCCACACTTCTGCGAGGGACACCATCACCGCCCACAGGGCGGGCTGAACCGCATCTGCCGCTTCGAATCCGTGCGCACCGGCGAGAACGTCGTCGAGATTCCACTCCACGTACGGCGCCAGCGCCTCGGCGCATTCCGCCAACCGTGCCGCGAACACTGGCGAGGACTCGGCCAGTTCCCGACCCATCCCCAGCCACTGACTGCCCTGCCCGGGGAACACGAACACCACGCGCCCCACGCCACCCGGCGGCACCGATCCGGTCACCACGCCGGCGGCGGGCTGCGCGGTCGCGACAGCGGCGAGCCCGGCGGCCATGTCCTCCCGGTCGGTTCCGGTCACCACCGCGCGGTGTTCGAACGCCGACCGGGTAGCGGTCAGCGACCACGCCACGTCGGCCAAGTCGAGGTCCGGGCGGGCAAGCACGTGTTCGCGCAGCCGACCGGCCTGGGCGGCCAGCCCGTCCGGGGTGCGCCCGGACACGATCCACGCCGGGGGCCCGGACAGCAGCAGGGGCCCGGTCGCCTCCGGCACCGTCCGGACCGCCTCATCGGGGGCTTCCTCGACGATGACGTGAGCGTTGGTGCCGCTGACACCGAAGGCGGACACCCCCGCCCGGCGTGGTTGGTCGCCCTTTGGCCACGGCACCGTATCGGCGAGCAGCCGCACCTCGCCCGTGGACCAGTCCACCCGCGTCGACGGCTGGTCGATGTGCAAGGTGCGGGGCAACTCTCCGTGTTGGAGGGCAAGGACCATCTTGATCACACCCGCGACACCCGCCGCGGTCTGCGCGTGTCCGATGTTGGACTTCACCGATCCTAGCCACAGTGGGCGATCACGATCCCGGCCGTAGGTCGCCAGCACAGCTTGGGCCTCGATCGGATCGCCCAGCGTGGTACCCGTGCCGTGCGCCTCGATTGCGTCCACATCGGACACTTCCAGTCCGGCATTGGCCAGCGCGGACCGAATGACCCGCTGCTGGGACGGGCCGTTCGGGGCGGACAGGCCGTTGGAGGCGCCATCCTGGTTGGTGGCGCCGCCCCGGATCAACGCGAGCACCCGGTGACCGTTGCGTTGGGCATCGGACAAGCGCTCCAACAGCACCATGCCCGCGCCCTCACCCCAACCGATGCCGTCGGCGTCGTCCGAGAACGCCTTGCACCTCCCGTCGGCGGCCATCCCGCCCTGCTGGGAGAACTCCATGAACGCACCCGGCGTCGACAGCACGGCGACACCGCCTGCCAGGGCCATCGAGCACTCCCCGGAACGCAGCGACTGACTCGCCAGGTGCAGCGCCACCAGCGACGACGAGCACGCGGTGTCCACCGTCACCGCAGGCCCCTCCAGACCAAGGGTGTAGGCGACCCGGCCGGAAATCACGGCGGTCAGGCCGCCGGTCATCAGGTAGCCCTCGGAGCCGCTGTCGCCGCCCGCCAGCCCCATGCCGTACCCGGCGTAGGTCGCGCCCGCGAACACGCCGGTCCGCGAGCCGCGCAGCAAGGCGGGGTCGATCCCGGCGGCCTCCAGGGTCTCCCACGACACCTCGAGGAGCATCCGCTGCTGCGGGTCCATGGCCAGGGCCTCACGTGGCGAGATCCCGAAGAACCCGGCGTCGAAGTCGGCCGCGTCGTAGACGAATCCGCCCTGACGGACGTAGGTGGTGTCCGGGTCGCCGTACCGCTCCTCCATGGCGTCCCAGCCGCGGTCGGTGGGGAAACCCGCGATCGTGTCGGTGCCGGAGGCCAGGAGGTCCCAGAACTGCTCGGGGTTCGCGGCGCCGCCGGGGTAGCGGCAGCCCATGCCGACGATCGCCAGGGGTTCGCTCTCGACGACGGCGGCGACCGCCGCAGCTGGTTCGGGTCCGATGTGGACGCCGACGAGCTGTGCGCACAGGAACTCGGCCAGGGCGGCGGCGTTGGGGTAGTCGAAGATCAGCGTCGACGGCAACGTCAGCCCCGACGCCGCCGACAGCCGGTTGCGCAGCTCAACGGCGGTCAGCGAGTCGAACCCGAGATCCTTGAACGCCCGGTCGGCCTGCACCGCGTCCGCATTGGTATGGCCGAGCACGGCGGCCGCCGCGGCGCGCACCAGGTCGATCAGCAGCCGGTCCTGTTCGGCGCGGGACAGGCCCGCCAGCCGCTGTCCCAGTTCGGTGGTCGATTCGGCGGGGCCGCCCTCGCCCGTGGCGAGAGCCTGTTCGACCTCGGGCAGCGACGCGATCAGTGGGCTCGGACGGCGGAGGGTGAAGGTGGGGGCGAATCGCGCCCAGTCGACGTCGGCGACGGCGATCGCACCCTCGCGGCCGTCGAGGACCTCGGCGAGTGCCTGGATGCCGCGTTCAGGGTCCATGACGCGCATGCCCAGGCCGCGGAGCTGGTCGCCGGCGGCGCCGCCGACCATGCCGCCGCCCCACAGGCCCCAGGCCACCGACGTCGCGGCCAGGCCGCGGGCGCGGCGGGCCTCGGCGACGGCGTCGAGGTGGGCATTGGCCGCGGCATACCCGGACAGGCCGCCGCTGCCCCACACCGCGGCGCCGGAGGAGAGCAGCACAAACGCGTCGAGGTCCCCGGTCAGCTCGTCGAGCCAGGTGGCGCCCGCGGTCTTGGCCGCGAGCACCGACGACAGGTCCGCCACTGTGGTGTCGGCGATCGGGCCGCCCTCGCCGACACCGGCGGCATGCACGACCGCCGATAACGCCGGACCAGTCGCGGCCATGCGGTCTAACAGCCCGCTCACCTGCGCGCGCTCGGCGGCGTCACAGGCGATGACATCCACGGCCGTACCTCGACCTGCCAGGTCCGCGACCAGCTCCACCACCGCGGCGGCCGCCGGGCCCGACCGGCTCGTCAGCACGACACGAGACACCCCGCGACCGGCCAACCACCGCCCCACATGCCCACCGATCGCCCCGGTACCACCGGTGATCAACGCGGTACCACGCGGCGCCCACTCCGTGGTGTGCCTCGGCCGAGGGGCACGTACGAGCCGCCGCCCGAGGATCCCGGCCGGTCGCAGCGCGACCTGGTCCTCGCCGGTTCCGGCCAGCACCGCGCACAGCCGCGCGGCAGCGCGGTCGTCCCAGGTCTCCGGCAGGTCGACCAGGCCACCCCACCGGTCCGGATGCTCCAACGCCGCGACCCGACCGAAACCCCACACCTGCGCCTGTAGCGGTCGGACCGTGCCGCCGTTCGGGGCGACCGCGCTCCTGGTGAGCACCCACAGCGGCGCGTCGATCCCGGCCTCGCCCAATCCCCGCACCAGGCGCAGCGTGGCGGCCAGCCCCGCGGGCACGGCGGGAAACTCCGCGTTCGGCATCTCGTCCAGCGCCAGCAGCGTCACCACCCCGCTGATGTCCCCGGGCGGCGTCCGGTCCAGTTCGTCGGGGTCGACGGTGACCACCTGGGCGCCGTGGTCGGTCAGCGCCCGCTCTACCCACCCGCGTTCGGCGGGTTCGGCGCCACCGACGAGCAGCCAAGTGCCGGACAGCACGGCCGTACCTGGGTCGGTGACCGGAGCCCAGTTGACGCGGTAGCGCCAGTCGGCCACGGCGGAGCCCTTGCGCTCGTCGCGCCGCCACGATGCCAGGGCGGGCAGGACCTCGCTGAAGGGTCGGTCACCGTCCAGGGCCAGGGTGTCGGCCAGCCCGTCCAGGTCGCCGCTCTCGACGGCGGCCCAGAACTCGGACTCCGCCCCGGAGGTTTCGACTGTCGGGGAGACCGGCTCGGGCCAGTAACGCTGACGCTGGAACGCGTAGGTGGGCACGTCGACGGTGGTGCCGCCGCCGAGGACCGTCGCCAAGTCCACGGCCACGCCACCGACGAACGCCTCCGCGAGGGAGGTCAGCAGCCGACTCCCGCCGCCGTCTTCGCGGCGCAGGGTGCCGACGACCACCTGGGCGGTGTCGTCCAGCGTGTCACTGATCGCGCCGGTGAGCACCGGGTGCGGGGACGTCTCGACGAACACGCCGTTCCCGTCCTCGGCCAGGGTGCGGATGGCTCGCTCGAACTCCACCGTCTCACGCAGGCTGGCGTACCAGTACCGTGCGTCCATCTCCGGACCCGACAGCGTTTCGCCGGTCATCGCCGACACCATCGGAATCCCGGCCTCGCGCGGACTGATTCCGTCCAGAGTAGACAGGATTTCGTCCCGCAAGGCGTCGACCTGCGCGGAGTGCGAAGCGTAATCTACCGGAATCACCCGAGTCCGCACCTCGGGGCAGGACTCCGCGACTTCCCGCAACGCTTCCGGATCGCCGGAGAGAACTGTCGACAGTGGACCGTTCACGGCCGCGACCGACAATCGCTCGCCCCACGGCGCAATGCGCACACGAACGGAATCGGCGGCCTCGGCGATCGACATCATGCCGCCCTTGCCCGCGAGTACCCGCAGCGCCTTGCTGCGCAGGGCGACGACTCGGGCCGCGTCCTCCAGCGGCAGGATCCCCGCCACCACGGCGGCGGCGATCTCGCCCTGGCTGTGGCCGACCACCGCGTCGGGTCGCACACCGGCCGCCCGCCACACCTCGGCGAGGGACACCATGACGGCCCACAATGCGGGCTGGACGACGTCCGCGGCCTCAAACCCGTACCCACCGGCGAGAACGTCGTCCAGATTCCACTCCACGTACGGCGCCAGCGCCTCGGCGCACTCCGCCAACCGTGCCGCGAACACCGGGGAGATCTCAGCGAGTTCTCGACCCATGCCGACCCACTGGCTGCCCTGGCCGGGGAACACGAACACCGTCCGACCCAGGTCTCGCTGCGGCACCGCACCGGCGACGACGGTCGCGGCGGGCGTGCCGGTCGCCACCGCGGCCAGCCCGGCGGCCAGCTCGTCACGGTCGGTACCCAACACCACCGCGCGGTGTTCGAACGCAGAGCGGGTGGTGGCCAGCGACCACGCCACGTCCGCGTTGGCCACCTCGGGCCGAGCGAGGACGAACTCGCGCAGTCGCTCGGCTTGCGCGGCCACGGCACCGGCCGACCGGCCGGACACGGTCCACGCGGTGGCGGCGGAGGCCAGCAGCGGCTTCCGCGGTTCGACGGGCTCCACCCCGTCCTCGTCGGCCTCCACGGCGGGGGATTCTTCGACGATGATGTGGGCGTTGGTGCCGCTCATGCCGAACGCCGACACTCCTGCCCGGCGGGGACGCCCCCCGACCGACCACGACACCGACTCCCGGAGCAGCGCCACGTTGCCCGAGTCCCAGTCCACGTGCGGGGTCGGCTCGTCGGCATGCAGTGTGCGGGGCAGTTCGGCGTGCCGCAGCGCCATGACCATCTTGATCACACCCGCCACACCCGCGGCCTGCTGCGTGTGGCCGATGTTGGACTTCAGCGATCCCAGCCACAGTGGACGGTCGCGATCTTGGCCGTAGGTCGCCAGCACGGCCTGCGCTTCGATCGGGTCACCAAGAGTCGTGCCGGTGCCGTGTGCCTCCACGACGTCGACCTGGTCGGCGCTCACCCTCGCACCCGCAAGGGCGGAGCGGATGACTCGCTGCTGCGACTGCCCGTTCGGCGCGGTCAGCCCGTTGGACGCCCCGTCCTGGTTGGTCGCCGTACCACTCACCACCGCCAGCACGCGATGTCCGTGGCGGCGGGCGTCGGAAAGCCGCTCAACCACAAGCGTTCCGGCACCCTCCGACCAGCCAGTGCCGTCGGCGTCGGCCGAGAACGACTTGCACCGACCATCCGCCGCCAAACCCCGCTGACGGGAGAACTCCGCAAAAGTACCGGGAGTCGCCATCACCGTAACCCCGCCGACCAACGCCAGCCCGCATTCCCGCTGCCGCAACGCCTGCACCGCCAGGTGCAACGCCACCAACGACGACGAACACGCCGTGTCCACCGTCACCGCCGGTCCTTCGAGACCGAGGGTGTAGGCGACGCGGCCGGAGAGGACACTTCCCGCGTTACCGGTCATCAGGTAGCCCTCGGCACCGCTGTTGCCGTCGGCCAGTTCAGCGCCGTAGCCGGAGGACGACGCGCCCGCGAACATCCCGGTGCGGGAGCCGCGCAGCGAGACCGGATCGATGCCGGACCTCTCCAGCGCCTCCCAACAGGTCTCCAGCAGCAGCCGCTGCTGCGGATCCATCGCCAGCGCCTCCCGCGGAGAAATCCCGAAGAACCCCGCATCGAACTCCGTCGCATCGTGAACAAAACCACCCCGACAGGCATAGTCCGAACCATCGCTGTCCCAACCACGGTCGGTCGGGCACGCCGAGACCGCGTCGGTGCCCGCCGCGATGAGGTCCCATAGGTCCTCTGGACTACACACCCCACCCGGCAACCTGCATCCCATACCGACAATCGCGATCGGCTCATGGGCGGCGGCCTCCATGTGGCGGAGTCGCTTGCGTGTCTCCTGGAGCTCGGCCGAAGCCTTCTTGAGGTACCCGAACAGTTTTTCCTGACTCTCCATCACAGGCTCCCGAGCTCGTTATCGAGGAAACTGAAGACTTCGTCCGGGGTGGCCGAGTCGAACTCGATCTCGCTGCCGGATACCTCGGAGGACTCCTCGAGGTTTGCGAGGATCCCGCGCAGACGCCGGGTCACATCCTCGCGTACACCAGCGTCGGCGGTGATGCCGAACAGCCCGGTTTCCAACCGGTCGAGGTTGGCGAAGACCGCATCCGGACCTGACTCACCGCCGAGGGTTTCCGCGCGCAGGAACGCGGCGAGCGCTTCGGCGTTGGGGTGGTCGAAGACGAGTGTCGCGGGAAGACCACGCCCGGTGGCGGCGTTGAGCCGATTGCGCAGCTCCACCGAGGTGAGCGAATCGAACCCCAGCTCACCAAAGGCCCGGTCGGCCCCGATGGCGTCCCCGCTGGTGTGGCCGAGTACTGCCGCCGCCTCGGTGCGAACCAGGTCGACCAGCAGCCGGTCCTGGTCCGCACGGGGCAGTCCGGTCAACCGTTCGGCCAGGTCACCGGCACCCCCAGGGGCCTGTTCGGCGGGGGTCAGCGCGTGCTGGGCCTCGGGAAGCGAGCCGATCAGCGGGCTCGGGCGGCGCAGACTGAATGTGGGGGCGAACGTCGGCCAGTCCACGTCGGCCACCGCGACGACACATTCGCGGGCATCGACCGCCTGGGCCAGAGCCCGGATCCCGAGGCGCGGGTCCATCGGGGACAAGCCGAAGCGGCGCAGTTGGTCGCTGGCTTCCCCGGCGCCCATCCCCGCACCGTGCCACACACCCCACGCGAGCGCAGTCGCCACTTCACCGCGGGCGCGGCGACTCTCGGCAAGGGCGTCGAGGAAAGCGTTCGCCGCGGCATAACCGGGTTGCAGCGCGCTGCCCCAGGTCGCCGAGATCGAGGAGAACAGCACGAACGTCTCCAAGTCCATGCCCGCGGTCAGCTCGTCCAACCACACCGCACCGGCGGCCTTACCGGACAGAGAATCGGCCAGCACCGTCGCGTCCATGTCCGCCACCGCAACGCCCTGTCCGACACCCGCTGCGTGCACCACACCGGTCAGCGGCGGCCCGCCGGCCGCGATGCGGTCGAGGACCCCGGCGAGCTGGGTGCGCTCGGCCGTATCACAGGCGAGGACCTGCACGGCGGTCCCCGCTGTGGCCAACTCGTCGGCCAGCTCGGCCACACCGTCCGCGGCCGGCCCGGACCTGCTGGTGAGCACGATCCTCGGAGCGCTCCGCTCGGCCAGCCATCGGCCGACGTGCCCGCCGATTCCGCCGGTTCCACCGGTAACCAGCACACTCCCGCCTGGGGTCCAGGTACGCCCGGAACGCGGCCGTGGGGCGCGAGACAATCGCCGGGCAAACGCACCACCAGTCCGCAGCGCCACCTGGTCTTCCCTGGCATCGGCAAGCACCGCACACAGCCGATCCGCGGCGCGCTGGTCCCACGTTTCCGGTAGATCGACCAGACCACCCCAGCGGTCCGGGTGCTCCAGACCGACTACCCGGCCGAAACCCCACACCTGCGCCTGAATCGGGCTGTTCGGTGACTCGGCAGGCCCGATGGCGACAGCGCCGCGAGTCACCACCCACAGCGGCGCCGTGACTCCCGCGTCACCGAGCGCCTGAGTCAACGCAAGCGTTGCGGCGAGCCCACTGGTCAGTACCGGGGAGCCGTCAACGGACGTCTCGTCCAGCGCCAGTAGTGAAACCACCCCGGCGAATTCCCCGTCCGACAGCGTGTCGGCGAAGCGCGCGCGGTCCTGCCCGACGGCGGGGAGGGGGACAACGGTCGCCCCGTGCTTGGTCAGTGCCTCCCCGACCTCGGTGGATTCGCCGACGAGTAGCCAGGTTCCGGTCAGTGCTGTGGGGGTGGGTTCGGTGATGGATTCCCAGGTGATGTGGTAGCGCCAGTCGGTGATGGCCGTGTCTTCGCGTTCGCTGCGGCGCCAGGACGCCAGTGCGGGCAGCACCTCACGGAACGGGCGATCACCGTCAATGTTCAGCTTATCGGCCAGTTCACTGGCGTCACCGTTTTCCACCACGGTCCAGAAACCAGACTCCGCAGCCGAACCCTCCACACGAACAGCCCGCTCAGGCCAGAACCTGCTGCGTTGGAAGGCATAAGCGGGCAGCTCGACCTCGTGTCCATTCAGGACAGTGGACCAATCGACGTCCACACCATGCACGTGTGCCCGAGACAACGCGACACGTAGTGCATCCTCGGCCGGGGTTTCCTTACGCAGCAACGGAATGAACACCGAATCCGATAGTGTCTCCGACCCCATCGATGACAGGGTTCCGTCAGGACCGATCTCGATGAACACCGACACATCCTGGTCGGCCAGAGTCTCCAGCGCATCGGCGAGCCGCACCGGCTCACGCGCCTGCGCAGGCCAATACGACGCATCCGGCGAGTCAACCAACTCACCCGTGAGCGCGCCAGCCCAGGGCACCTCCGGTGCGGAGAACCTCAACCCGGTAGCAACCGCTGCCAGCTCGTCAAGGACTGGATCCATATGGTGCGAATGAAAAGCATGAGAAACCCGCAACCACCGCACCCGACGATCCCGACCACGCCACCGCTCAGCGATCTCCTCAACAGCCCCCGCATCACCAGAGATCACCACCGACGACGGACCATTCACCGCCGCAATACCAACCCCAGGAGCCTCAGCAACATCGGCCCGAATCTCCTGCTCAGTAGCCGCGATCGCCGCCATGGCACCACCCTCGGGCAATGCCTGCATCAACCTGGCACGAGCCGCCACAAGCTTGACCGCATCCGACAACGACAGGACACCCGCAACATACGCCGCCGCGATCTCACCCACCGAATGCCCCACCACCACATCCGGACAAACACCATGACAAGCCAGCAACGCAACCAGGCCAACCTCAACCGCAAACAACCCCGCCTGCGCAAACAGCGTCTGATCCGCCCGCTCATCCTCCCCATCACCAAGCACCACTTCCCGAACCGGAACACCAACCTCAGCCTCAATCAGCGCACACGCCTGATCGAATGCTTCAGCAAACACCCGGCTCGAGGCATACAACTCACGGCCCATCCCAGCCCGCTGGCTTCCCTGACCCGCAAAAACAAAACCAACCCGACCCGAACCAGCAACCCCAGACACCACACCAGGAACAAAACGACCAGCCGCCAACGCAGCCAAACCATCCAACAACTCATCGCGATCAGTGCCGGTCACAACCGCGCGATGCGCAAACACCGACCGTGTCACCGCAAGAGACCAACCCACATCCACCGGATCCATATCCGGATTCGCCAACACAAACTCACGCAACCGAACAGCCTGACCCACCAACGCCCCAGCAGACCGCCCCGACACCGGCCACACCGGAACACCCAACGCACACCCCGACTCCCCGGTCTCCTCGGCCTCCCCAACCGGTGCTTCCTCAAGGATCACATGCGCATTAGTGCCACTAATCCCGAACGCCGACACCCCGGCCCGACGCCGACGATCCCCACCTCCACCCCAATCAACCGGCTCAGTAAGCAACTCAACCCTGCCCGACGACCAATCCACGTGCGGCGACGGCTCGTCCACGTGCAGCGTCGCAGGCAACACTCCATGCTCAAAAGCCAACACCATCTTCATCACACCAGCAACACCCGCAGCCTGCTGAGCATGACCAATATTCGACTTCACCGACCCCAACCACACCGGATCCTCCCGCTCCTGACCATACGTCGCCAACACCGCCTGCGCCTCAATCGGATCCCCCAACGCAGTCCCCGTCCCATGCGCCTCCACCACACCAACATCCGAAACAGACAAACCAGCATCAGCCAACGCCGCACGAATCACCCGCTGCTGCGAAGGACCATTCGGCGCCGTCAATCCATTCGACGCACCATCCTGATTGACCGCACTCCCCCGCACCACCCCCAAAACCCGACGACCATTCCGCCGAGCATCCGACAACCGCTCCAACAACACCAACCCCACCCCCTCAGCCATCCCCATCCCATCAGCATCGGCGGAGAAAGCCTTACACCGACCATCCCCAGCAAGTACCCGCTGCCGAGAAAAACCCACAAACCCCCCAGCATCAGCCATCACCATCACACCACCAGCCAACGCCAATGAACACTCCCCCAACCGCAACGACTGCACCGCCTGATGCAACGCCACCAACGACGACGAACACGCCGTATCCACCGTCACCGCAGGCCCCTCCAAACCAAAAACATAAGACACTCGACCCGACAACACACTCCCCGAATTGCCCGTAATCAAATGCCCCTCGACGCCGATTTCATCCGTTATTCCAGTGCCATATCCAGAGGAGGCAGCGCCGGCAAATACTCCGGCGCGGGAGCCACGCACCGTTTCGGGGTCAATTCCCGCATGCTCCAGGGTTTCCCAGGTGACCTCGAGCAACAACCGCTGCTGTGGATCCATCGCCAACGCTTCACGCGGAGAAATACCAAAAAAATCAGCGTCGAAACCCGTTACGTTACGAAGAAAACCGCCCTCGGAAACGTACGAGGTACCCGGATTGTCCGGATCCGGATCGAACAACCCCTCAACATCCCAACCGCGATCAACCGGAAAACCCGAAACTGCATCCCCACCCGAAGACAACAAATCCCACAACGCACCCGGACTATCGACATCACCCGCATAACGACAACCCATACCCACAATCGCGATCGGCTCCGCCGGATCCGCCGTGAACACCGGTGCGGGCGGCACCACCTCAGTAACGCCGAACAGCTGGCCGACGATCTCCTCGGCCAGCCCCGTCGGAGTCGGGTAATCGAACACCACAGTGGATGGCAGCGTGAGTCCGGTCGCGGTATTGAGCCGATTACGCAGCTCGACCGCAGTCAACGAATCGAAACCCAACTCACGAAATGCCTGACCCGCAGGGACCTCACCCGCCGACACGTGCCCGAGCACGACGGCAGCGTGCGTGCGGATCAGCTCGGCGACAGTACGGATACGCTCCTCGGCCCCACTCGCGACGAGCCGGTCGGCCAGTTCACTGGTTTCTCCGTCGGCCACACCGCCGCTGGACACGGTGGTTTCCAGTGCATGGACCTCAGGAATCCGGTTCAGCAACGGACGTTCCCGGGCCGCGGTGAACACCGGCGCAAATCGATCCCAATCCACATCAGCGAACGCCAAAAACGTCTCATCGTCGTCAAGAACCTGACCCAACGCCGTCAACGCCCGATCAGGATCGAGAAAATTCATCCCCTGCCGCAACAGTTTCGCCGGAGTCACGCTGCCGGGTTTGGTCTGGTCGGCGACAGCGTCGACGGCGTCCCAGTCACGGGTGTCCCACACGCCCCAGGCGATCGAGGTTCCGGGGAGTCCCCGGGCCCGGCGGTTGTCGGCCAGCGCGTCGAGGAAGGCGTTGCCCGCGGCATAGGCGCCGTGATCGTTGCTGCCCCAAGTCGCGGCGATCGAGGAAAACAGCACGAACGCTTCGAGGTCCAGCTCGGCGGTCAACTCGTCCAGCCAGTAGGCACCGGCCGCTTTGGCTCCCAAGGATGTGGACAGACCCTCTTCATCGGTTTCGTCTAAGGGAGCCACGTACGCGGTGTTCGCGGCGTGCAGCACGGCGGTCAGCGCGGAACCGGTCGTGGCGATACGGTCGAGCATGCCCGCCACCTGCGCGCGCTCAGCGGTGTCACAAGCGAGGACATCGACACCGGTACCGGCGGTGACGAGGTCGGCGATCAGTGCTGGCACGCCGGGGGCGGCGGCACCGGAACGGCCGGCGAGAACCAGCCGGTCGGCGCCTCGGCTGGCGAGCCAGCGGCCGACATATCCGCCGGTGGAACCGGTACCACCGGTGAGCAGCACCGTGCCACGCGGTTTCCAGTGATCCCCGCGAGGGTGGTGGGCAGCGGCGCGGATCAAGCGCCGGGCCAGAACTCCGGAGCTGCGCACCGCAATCTGGTCCTCCGTTCCTCCGACCAGTGCCCCGCACAGCCGGGCCGCGGTGCGTTCATCCCAGAACTGCGGCAGATCGATCAGACCGCCCCAGCGGTCGGGATGTTCCAGACCGGCGACCCGGCCCAGTCCCCAAGCCTGGGCCTGCACCGGACTGGTCAGCACTTCCCCAGAACCAGTGGCAACCGCGCCCCTGGTCAATATCCACAGTGGCGCATCGATTCCAGCATCGCCGAGGGCCTGCACCAGACCAAGCGTGCCCGCGACACCACGGGACACCACGGGATTCCGCGCTAGCGGAGTCTCATCGAATGCCGATACCGACAGCACCCCGGACAGCTCCTCGCCGACCTCGCTGAGAGTTTCGGCCAGGGCACGGCGATCCGCGCCATCGGGGTCGACGGTGACAACCCGCCCACCGCGCTCGCTCAGCGCCGTAGCCACCTCGGTGGACTCGCCAACCACGAGCCAGGTGCCGGAGAGTGTGACCGATCCTGGTTCGGTGACCGGTGTCCAGGTGATCCGGTAGCGCCAGTCGGCCACGACCGATTCGTCACGTTCGCGACGCCGCCAGGAGGCCAAGGCAGGCAGCACGTCGCCCAGCGAGCGATCGTCGACGTCGAGGGTGTCGACCAGACCGTCGAGATCGCCGTTCTCGACGGCAGCCCAGAATTCAGCCTCGGCACCGCTGGCCTCTGCGTTAACAGACCTGACCGGTTCGGGCCAGTATCGCTGCCGTTGGAAGGCGTAGGTCGGCAGATCCACGGTCNCCCCGGGCTTGAGCACCGCGGACCAGTCCACCGCGACACCGCGCACGAAAGCCTCCCCGAACGAGGTCAGCAGCCGGTCCGCGCCACCATCATCACGGCGCAACGTGCCCACCACCACCGGATCGGAATCCTCCAACGTATCGGTGATCGCCCCGGTGAGTACCGGATGCGGAGAAGTCTCGAT
>NZ_KB905420.1 GCF_000379465.1 Sciscionella marina DSM 45152 | reverse complement strand
CATCGCGATGGTCCGCATGGTCCACCACCCCACAACCCGCGCCTACGCGAACAGGCGCCGCGCAGAAGGCAAAACCAACCGCGAGATCCGCCGCTGCATCAAGCGCTACCTCGCCCGACGCCTCTACCGCCACCTCAACAACACCACCAAATCGGGGCTTGACGCGACATAGAAGCTTCATAGAAGCGTCTCATCCACACTACCCAACCGACGCTGCCGCTTCTTCACAATCACCGGCTCAAACGTGCCCTCACGATCCCGCGGCACTGCCACGCCAACCTCACCAACCGCGTCGGAAACCACGGTCTTGGCGCGCGAGCCGTTGCGCACGTTGCTGCCCTCACGGCCAGGCTGATCAGCGTGCTTGGCATGCCCAAGGTGCTCGGTCATCTCCGCCTCCAAGGCGGTCTCCAGCACCGTCTTCGTCAGCCGCCCCAGCAGCCCATCCGGCCCAGTCAGAGCCAAACCCTGCTCCTGCGCCTGCTTGATCATCTCCGCGGCCAGCTGCTCTTGCGCACCCGCCGCCTCGGCCCCGCCCGTCTGCTTCGATGTCGTCACGGCATCTACAATCATCACACTCAGTGCCCATCCCGCCGGATCTCACCCCAGCGTGTCGGGCCGAACACACCGATCATCGGACGGACCCGGCTACGCAGGTCCCGCTACGCAGATCCCCGGTACGGCGAGCTTCTGAAAGACGTGCGGCGTCGCAACGGTGCTGTCGGGATATTCTGCGGTGCGCTGTTGGAACTCAGGCGAACGAAACGCGTCGCCAAGCGCTGCAGCGGATTCCCACACCGCCACGTTGATGAACGTTGTGCTGCCGGCTGTGCCGCGATGTAGCTGCGTCGAGACACAGCCGGGCTGCTGTTTCATGAAGCGGGCATCGTCGGCCCACACCTCAAGGAATCGCTCGACGTCGGCGGGGGCAACGTTGAACTGGTTTATGAGCACGACCGGACCGTTGTCGTGCTGTAGCTGCTGCATATAAGTGATCTGTTCGTCCATCTCTCGGAGTTCCATAGCTCTCCTTTCTCCCGCAGGCCTGCGCCAAGGGCGTTCGTTGTGGTCATCGTGGTGGCTTCAGGTGCTGTGCTTGCAGGGATGTTTCCGCGGTGGCGTCGAGGTCCCTCTAATGGAATTGTTCGCGGTCGCCTCGGTGGGGTCAGGCGTCACGACCTCGCCCGCGGCGGAGCATCGCGGTCGTGGCTGCGCCTCCAGCCACGGTGGCGGCGACTCCGAGGGTGGTGCGGACCCAGTTCCACTTGCTCCATCTGCTGAGTTCGTCGGCGACGTTGCTGGGTGGGAACGCGGGGTCGAGCAGCGCGGTGTTGGCCCTGCCGAAATAGACCGGCAGCAGGATGACGGTCGCGGTCATCGATGCAGTGGCCGCGCCCCACGCCAGGCGTCCGGGGAGCCGCTGCCGAGTGACGGTGTAAGTGGTGGCCCCAAGTAGCGCAACAGCCGCGGCCTCGACGGGAAACAGGATGGCGCCGGTGGCCGGGCCTGAGGTAACGAACCGCTTGAGGAATGTCGTCGGTTCCATGGCCCGCCAGGTGGGGACGGTGACGAGCTGCGTGAGTAGGCAGCCAGTGGCGAACGCGGCGCTGCTGGCCGTGGCGGCGGTGGCGGTGAGCAGCACGGATCGGCTCAGCGGTCGCGCAGTCGGCCGCGCGTGTGTCTGGTCTGTGGTTAGCGCGCCGAGCCTCATGGCGGCCCCTCCTTGTCGGCGCCGGCATCGATGCCGACTTTGTCGAGGTTGGCGATGACGGTGGCGATGGTAGTCATGAACGTTTCGACCTGCTGGTCGGTCAGGCCCTGGGTGGCGAGGGCGATGACCTCGCGCGCGGCGGCGACGAGGTCGGGTTCGAGGTCGCGGGCGCGGGAAGTCAGCATCACCAGCGAGCGGCGCCGGTCCTGCGGGTCGGGCACCCGGGTGATGAGGCCGTCGCGCTGCATCCGAGCCAGGGTGTTGGCCATCGTGGGCTGCTCGATCTCCACCCGTTCGCAGAGCTGGGCCTGGGTCAGCCCGTCGGTCTCGTAGAGCGCGAGCAGCTGGGCGAACTGGCCGGGCACCACCCCAAGGGACTCGATGCGCTCGCGCAGCGCGTTCGCCAACAGCCGGGCGGCGTGGTTGACCTCGTAGCCCAGCAAGCTATGGCGCGACAGGGCGGGATCAGGCATGACGCGCGGCCCGCGCCCGCAGAGCATGCCGGATGCGCTGCCCCTTCCACATCGCGATGCCCGAGGCCACCACGACCGGAGCCACCAGCCACTGCACGGTCGTGGTGAACCCCGGGCCGAGTAGCGGCGACAAGTAGAGCTCGACCAGCAGGAACAGCCCGAGGGTCAGGTGCACGGCGCGCTGCAGCGACCGCTGCCGTCGCCCTCTCGGCTTGCGAGGAGTGATCTTCATCGTGGCCATGGCGCTCTCCTTCTGCATAGCTTGCTATGTAAAAGCATAGCAGGCTATTGGAAATTTCGGGAAGGTGCGGCGCGCTGGCACTGGTAGCGGTCTAGCTTCTAGCAGGGTCGGTTGCCGTCTCGTTGACCGATCCCTTCTGAGACGCCTCGGCTACAGCACCGATTCCACGCCACTGGTACCGATGTTGCTGGTGGCGTCGAGATCGAGGTGGGTGTCCATGTTCAGTCGGAAGCGTCCGTATGGGTTCACGTGCGACCAGAACAGTGGGGTCAGGGCGCGGCGTTCATTCTCGCCGATGCTGTCGTGGAACTCCGGCACCTCCAGCACGGCTTGCAGCAGCAGTGTGTTGACGTGTTCTCTGAACTTGTTAGTTGATCTTGTTTTGTCGGTACTTTCCGGCTGGTGCTGGTTCGTGTGGTCACGGCTGCCCTCGATCCGCGTCGAGCAGTGACGCGATCCGTTCGCTTATCTGTGCCAGGAACACTGCGGTTTTCTCCGGGCGGCGCAGGTCTGCGAAGTGATGGACGAAGTCCGCCCGGGTAGCTTCGGTGGCGTGGTCGAGCCAGTCTGCGAGTTCGGCGGCTAGCCATGCCCATTCGAACAACTCGGCTGCTACCACGGGAACCAGCGCTTCGGGGTTGTCTGGGGACTCGACCATGATTGCGGCGATCCGGGACGGGTTGCGCGCGCTCATATCCGTCCGCCTTGTTCTTGGTGGCTGTCACGGTGCGGCTGGCGATGTCGCGGAAGGCGGGCAGGCCGAGGTTGACGGTGGCAGCCCGGCGGGACCGCTCGTCGAGCTGGGCGAGTTTCTGTTCGGCGCCGGCGAGGCTGACCTTGAGTCCCTCGACTTCGCCGTGCCAGCCTTCTCGCTTGGCTTCGGCGATGCGGTCAAGCAGATTGCCGCGGATCTCGACGATTCGTTGCCGTTGTGCGGGATCAGGCCGGAGAAGGCTGCATCGTAGGCAACTGTGCTCGTGGATGCAGCTCGTCCCATAGGCTCGACCGCAGTCGCCGACGGCGACGCGTCGCCGTTCGAAGTGGCCGAGGAACTCTTCCCATTCCTGGTCCGTGGGGGTCCGGTATTCCTCGCTGGGGCGGGTGGCGCGACGGCGTGCGAGGAAGGCACGGTGGCCCCTGATGACTTCTTCGGGATAGACCGCCTTGTAGCCCATGGTGGTGTTGATGTCGCGGTGGCCGACCACGAGCTGCGCGATGTGGGGCGGCATCCCATTCATAATGGCATCCGTGATGAACAATCTCCGAAAATCATGGGGAGAGAACAAAAGCGGAGCGCCGCTGGCGTCGGTGAGGCCAGTGCGCGCAAGGGCGTCGTTGAGCAGGCTCCGGATGCCAGCTGCGGTGATCGGACGGTTCTCGACGCCGACCCATCGTTGGAACAGCAGGGGCATCGGCGGGTTCCAGACCCGTTCGTGATTGTCGTAGCACACCACCAGCGGAACGGCTCCGCTGGAATCGCGGACACGGCAGATGATCGCGCTGAGCACGTCCGCCAACTCCGGGTCGATGACCAGAAGCCTTTCAGCGTCGCTCTTGGACGGGGCGATGTGCGGTAGTGGAATGAGCTCGCCGGTGCCGGGCAAGCGGTATTACACAAGGCTGTGGTGTGACAGTTCTGTCAGCTCTTCGACGCGGATTCCGGTGCGGCGCAAGACTTCCACGATCGCCCAAGCGAAGAACGCGCGGTGCTCCTCCGGGGTGAGGTCACGACGTTTGCCAGTGTGGGGATCGTCCGCCCAGACCTTGGCTGTCGGATTCTTGTTGACCGACCTCCGCCAGCACTGGCCGGCCGTGGTGAACTCATCCCCTGGTGTGGTGGCTTGCGCGGCCGCCAGCCGCTCAGCGGCCAGCGTGCGTTCGGTGTCGATTGTACGAGCCAGGGTGGGCAGGACTGGAAGGCGCTCTCGGGTCCGCTGGTCCATCCGCGACTTGCGGCTGGCGTGCTCCTTCCTCCTGGACATCTCCTCTTCACGGATGGGGCAGGGCGCCGCCCACACACCCCAGCACGTGGGATCGTCGATAGCCCACTGCGCGAGGTCGAGATAGAAGGACCGGACCATGGCCAGGTAGTTGAGTCCCTTGGTGGTGCGCGGAACCTCGGTCTCGACGATCTCGCCGGAGGCGTTCTTGCTGCGGATCTTTTTCATCGCGATCCGCTGTTTCCACGCGGCCGCGATATCGGGCGCCAAGCGCAGCGAGTCGATCCCCGGATGATGCTCTTCCAGGTCCTCCCAGAACAGCTTGCCCAGGCCGAACGCCAACTGCCGCAGGGAGGTGTAGTCGACCGAGAGCTGGTGTTCGCGCATGTAGTCGACGAGCAGGTCCCGCACCGGCCGGCAGGCGATCTGATATCGGTCGATCATCTTCTCGACGCTGATCTGTCCTTGTGCTCTGCCGCTGACGACGCGGACGGTCGACGGCGCGGCCTCTGGAAACACGCCCATGGCGTGTAGGAGCTGGTAGAAGTACGCGCTGGTGGTGACTGGCCCTTCCGTAGCCATGCTGAGGAGCAGTTCGACCATCTCCACGCAGTCCCCGGCGGTGATGTCGCGGACCATGCCGCCCTTGGCGGCCATAATGGTGGCGATCCGCCGGAGCGCACCGTCTTTGGTGGTGGCGTTGGCCGGATCCCGGCGGCAAACGTCGACAAGCGCAGCGAACCCTTCCGGGTCGCGGCTGCGGGCCATTTCGGCGGTCAGGATCTGCACGGTTCCCGGAGTGAGCAACCACGACAGGCTGGGCCGGATCACATCGCCGCTGATCAGCGGAAGAATCCCGCTACCCAGCGCGGTGAAGTCGTTCTTCCGAGTCCGGTAGGCCAATCCAGCGGACTGGAGCCATCTCGTCGCCAGGTGCCTCCAGTCGATGTTGCCGGCCGCGTCTGCGCCACTGACCAGCCACCGATCCTGCCAAGTCTGCCCCGGATACTGCTCCAGCCATTGCAGAACCTTGGTCAGGCCAACCTTGCGCCGGTCTTGAGACCCCGGCGCGTCGAGAACGAACGGCGGGGCGAGCAACCGCGCCAGCACCGCTTCGCGTGACTGCTCGGTGGCGGCCCACCTTGATACCGGTCGGCGATGTGGGAACTGCTTCAATAGCGCCAAAGCAGCGGGGCCGAGCTGTCGGGCTGAGCGTGTTTCGGTCAGAGCCTGAGGGGTCACGCCGTGCCTTCCCCGAACAAGACGTTCAGCGTCTCCGGCCGATATGACGCTGCCGGAGCGCTGTCCTCTGGCGCGGGAACTGGCGCTCTCCGGTTCGTTCTGCGCGCATGGTGCGCAAGTACCCCGGCGATCACGTCCTCGGGCAGGAGGTTCATGTAGAGCTGGGTAGTGCTGAGGTGAGCATGGCCAAGGACCCACTGCACGTCGGTGAGGGGCATGTCCGGATCGCGAGCCATCCGATAAGCGGCAGTGTGTCGTAGCGAGTGCAATGTCCAATTTGCACCGAGAACGGCGTTCACGCGCTCGAACATGCGGTGGGCAGCGTGATAGGTCAGTGGCCGGAATGGCCTCCGCAGCGTCCACCACAGCGGATCATCACTTTCCGCTGGCACGAGACCCTGCATCTGTGCCTGATACAGCCGCAGCCACACGAACGCGTCTGGAGAGGCCGGCAGCTGCTGAATCGCCCGAGTGCCTTTCCGGATCACCGTGATCAGCTGCTGACCGGGGTCGGCATCTCCGTGATGAGCGCCGAGCAGTTCCGCCGCCCGTGCGCCCGTCGACACCCAGAAAGCAACAAGGGCCCGGTCACGGTGTGATCCGAGCTGGGCGAACAGCTCGTTGAACTTCTCGTCCGGGATGCTGCGGGGCACACGCTGAACACGCCGGGGCCGGTACAGTCCCGACGGTTCGTTGCGGTAGGGCTCGATCGGATTGTGGTGAACATTCGGCCGGGCCTTACGGCGGACCAGCGGGAACGGGTTGATCATCGGACCCGATCCGGCATCGCGATGGAAATCGTAAAAGCCGCGCAGCACGGTCTCGCTGTGGCCGCGCGTGCTCGACGCGTACTTGCGCCCCGGTCCGGTCTTACCCGTCACCGGGTTCGGCGCCTCCGACACGGCACTGCCACCAGGACGCCTCGGCTTATCAGTGAGCTGGATCCAGCGGAAAAAGTCACGAGCCTCGGCGCGGGGCGCGTGGTTCCACGGCACCTCGTCAATCGCCCAGAGGAACCGGAACCAGCGCAGCAGGTCCACCCCATACGACCGCTGCGTCAAAGCAGACCGCCCGGCCGCTTGCAAGTCCCGCAGCCACACCGCAACTGGCTCAACGGCATCTCCGGCCGGGTCAACCAGCCGGTAAAGCTCCCAAAGGTCGCCGGTCGCAACGAGCGAACCCGCCCGCGGCACGACCAACGATGCAAGATCCCGATCCCGCCCGCGTTCGTCTGTGTTGATCACGGGCCGTGACCTTAGCCACCTCTGAACCGACCTGTCCTCTGACGTGCACAAACTCCGTCGGTAGTTCAGTCAACAGGTGGACCAGCGCGGACTGGAGCAGATGCAGCGCGAGCATGGACACCTCGGCGTGCTCGCGGTCCGGGCCGGTCAGATCGCCGTCCTTGCCGTAGAAGATCACCGTGTTGCCGGAGTTCCACTGCTCAACCACCTGCAACCCGCCGTGAATCTCGCGCCGCAGCTCCGGAGAGGCCAGGTAGTCGCAGGCGAAGATGGTGCGCACCGCACGGCCGAGTTCTCCCAGGGCCTGGTAGGTGGGGTTTTGGGGCCGCCGCGGGTGAACCGGCGCAGGATCGACTCCGACTCCGCGGTCCCCAGCCGCAGGGCGGTGGCGTACTTGACCATCTGGTCGTACTGCTGGGCGATCAGTTCCCACCGGATCGGGCGGGTCAGGACATTGCCGAGCTGCCCGTACGCGTCGGTGTCGTCGGGCCGGTAAAGCCGGATGGAGCCGATGTTCTTCAACCGCGGCAGCAGCCGGAACCCGAGCAACTCGGTGAACGCGAACCCCACCACCGAGGCACCGTGCGTATCGACGTAGTTCGCCTCGATCTCGGCGTCGGTGCAGTGTCGCAACAGCCCCTCGATCATCGCCGCGACCTCGGAGGAGGAGCAGTTCTTCAGCTGGGAGTAGATGCAGGTGGAGCGGCGCTCGACGTGCCAGTAGATCATCACGCCGGGGCCGCCGTAGCGCTGGTGCCACTCGGTCATCAGGTTCGACTCCCACGACCCGAACTTCTTCGAATCGGACGCGCAGGCGGTGCCGGTGCCCCACCAGTGCGGGTCACGCGCGTCGAAGGTGGCGTTGACCAGTTTCGCGATCGCGCGGCGCAGGTTGTCGCGGGTGATGAAGTACCGGCGCACGTGCCGCAGCGCGGCCTCGGTCTCGCCGTGCTCGCCGGTGGCCACGATGGCCTTGATGCCCATGTTCGTGCCCAGCGCGAACAGACACAGCAGCAGCCTCCGGCGCAGCGTGTCCCGATCGATCACCTCGCGCGAGGCGACGCTGGTGAACTCGGTCGTGAACTCGGCCAGGAAGTCAGAGTCCTTGAGCACGTCCAACAGGTCCAGCGTGCCCCACCGCCGTTGCACCTCGTCCTTGATCGCGGCCAGCCGGGTCGGCTCGGGCAGCGGGTCCAGCTTGGGCACGGTGATCCACGGCTCGCCGCGCCGGGTCGTGATCTTCACCCCGCCCGCTGAGCCGTCCACGAGCGCGGCGTCCGGACGTGCGAGCGCGTCGTGCATGCGGCGCTGCAGCCCCGCGATGAACTCGGTTGGGTCGGTCGGCTGCCACAGAGCGGCGTAGTGCACCTCGCGACTGGCCTCAAAATCACCGGGCAGATCGTCCTCCGGGGTACGCCACCGGTTACCACCGGCGACGTAGATTTCCCGGCGCCGCAACGCATCTCGCAACGCGACCAACACGCACAACTCGTACGGGATGCGCTCCACGCGACCCTTGTCGTCCACCACCGCCTCCCGCCACGCCTTCGGTACCACTCCGTCGATCGGCACCGCGTCGCCAGCGGTGTAGAAGCGCACCTTGCCGTCCGTGGCGGCGTAGCGGGCCAGCAGCTCCAGCGCGTGCATCACGGGCCGATAGGCGGTGTTGTTGCAGTGAAACTCCAGCGCGCCCAGCAACAGTGGCATCATCCGGCGGTAGTAGTTCGAGTACGAGGATCGCAGCACGGTGCGTACCCGTGCTTGAAAGGCACGCTCGTTGGCCTTGGCCTCCCGGACCAGTTCCCGTAGCGTTTTTTCGCCTACCACAGGAAACAGGGCCTCCCGCACCAAATCGTCCGGGTGCTCGACGGCGGCCTCGGCCAGCCGGAACAGGATGCCTTCCTTGCCGCGCACCCGCCGCAAATCCTCGGTCAGCTCCCGCTCCACCCGCCGATCCGCCCGCGTATTGATCTTGTGAACCAGCCCGATCAGCGAGTCGACCAGCGCGTCGGTGATCTCCGCGACCCGCACCCAACACAACGCCGCTAGCAGGGTCAGGCGCACCGATCGGGGCGCGGCCAGCAGGTCCGAGGGATACGAGCGAACGGCGCGGGCACGCCACCCCTCCACCAGCTTCTCCGAGGCGTCCGCAAACAGTTCCGCCGGCAAACCAATCCCGCGCACCGCGGTCCCCTTGTCGATCTCGCGCAGCAGAGTCTCCAGCCCAACCTGACCGGGGTCGGCCTTCAACTCGGCCAACAACCCGCCCCGGCCGGGTGTGGTCTCGTCACCGAGCAGCGCCTCCAACCGGCCGGCGCACCCATGGTCCAACCGAGCGGCCGTCAGGTCGCAGAACCGCTTCTCGAATGCGGTGCGCGCCGAGCCGGTAATCCGCTCAATCCGGCCCGGTGGCTCGATCTTCTCGCTACGGCAGCGCACCAGCAGCGCCTCACACAGCTGCTCGTCCCGCAGCTCGACCGGGCAGACCTCCTCGGCCAACCACCCGGCGAGCTTGTCCTCATCACCGCGGGTGAACTCACGGAACCCGAACGCCGCCCGCACCTGCTCGCGGTGATACTTGATCGTCCGCCCCGCCCAATCGTAGCCAGCGAACACCTCCGGGTCCACCTTCACCTGCTCGCCGACGTGGGCGAGGGCCTGTGCTGGAACCTCCTCCGGCCCGCGTGGGAACCGGGCCTCGATCTCGAAGAACTTCAACAACACCGCGAACCCCAGCCGAGTCGCGCCTGTCTTGTTGCCCACCAGCGACCAGTCCTCACCGACCAGCGTCCACGCCGCCACCAGCTCCTCGTCCGACCACTTCATCCGCATAACGCCGAACCTTAGAAGAGCGCTGTAACACAGATCACACCGCGTCGGCTACCCGCTGGTTACTTTGCACTTTGGGTCAGCTTCGGGAGTTCTGGGCCTAGAATCGCTGCTTCCCCGCATCCTTGGGCACACGCGGCACACTATAGGGGTGAGCCCGCCGTCAAACGAGTCGAGTCGCGCTGCGAGTGCCGCAGGGGCGGCACGCCGTCGCCGCCCGGGGACAATGCTGGCGATCGGCGCGTTGGGCGTCGTGTTCGGTGACATCGGTACCAGCCCGCTGTACGCGCTGCAGACTGTGTTCTCCATAGACCACGGCTCTGTCCGGCCGGTTCCCGGAGATGTGTACGGTGTGATCTCGCTGCTGTTCTGGGCGATCCTGCTGATCGTGTCGGTGAAATACGTGGTCTTCGTGATGGGGGCCGACAACGACGGCGAGGGCGGCATCATGGCGCTGGTCGCGCTCATCCGGCGGCGAGTCACGCGGCCGAAGCGGCTCGTGATGCTGGCCACGCTGCTCGGTGTGATCGGAGCGGCCCTGTTCTTCGGCGACAGCGTCATCACACCGGCCATCTCAGTGCTTTCCGCCGTCGAGGGGATCGGTGTCGTCGACCGCGGCGTGGAGACCGCTATCCTGCCCATCGGCGCCACCATTCTGATCGTGCTGTTCCTGGTGCAGCGGTTCGGTACCCATCGGGTGGGTGGCCTGTTCGGACCGATCATGCTGCTGTGGTTCGTCACGCTTGCCGCGATGGGGTTACCGCAGTTGTTCGCCGATCCCGGCGTCTTGCGCAGCCTTTCCCCGGGCTACGCCGCCGCGTTCGTCATCGAGCACCCCTATGTCGCGTTCATCGCGATGGGTGCGGTGATCCTGGCGATCACCGGTTCCGAAGCGTTGTACGCGGACATGGGACATTTCGGTCGGCCGCCGATCCGCGGTGCCTGGTTCGCCGTCGTGTTTCCCGCCCTGACGCTGAACTACCTCGGGCAGGGCGCGCTGATCCTGCGCCACCCGAGTGCGGTGGCAAATCCCTTCTACCTGCTGGCACCAGGGTGGGCGCAGATCCCCTTGGTCGTGGTGGCCACACTGGCCACTGTCATCGCCTCCCAGGCTGTCATCTCAGGTGCGTATTCGATGACCAGACAAGCCATGCGATTGGACTTCCTCCCCCGCCTGACGGTGCGCCACACTTCGCGGCAGGAGAGCGGGCAGATCTATGTTCCTGCGGTGAACTGGCTGCTGCTGACCGGTGTCCTCGTCCTGATGGTCACGTTCGGCTCATCGGGGGCATTGGCCACCGCCTACGGCCTCGCCGTGACCGGCACGCTACTACTGACCACTGCCCTGTTCCTCATCCTGGCGGGTGCGGCATGGCATTGGCCACCATGGCGGCTGCTGGTGATCGGCCTCGTGTTCGGCGGTGTCGAGCTGACTTTCTTCGCCGCCAATCTCACCAAGGTCGTACACGGTGGCTGGTTGCCGCTGCTGCTGGCCGCGCTCATCGTCACGATCATGCTGACCTGGCATCGCGGACGCGACGTCATCACCGCCCGACGCGCCGAGGTCGAGGGACGCCTGTCCGAATTGGTCGAACGGTTACGCGAGCATCCTCCGACGCGTGTGCCCGGTACCGCGGTTTTCCCGCACCAGACAAAGGAAACCGTCCCCCTCGCGTTGCGGGCCAATGCCGAGTTCAACGAAGTAGTGCACGAGCATGTGGTCATCGTTTCGGTGATCTCCGAAAACGTGCCACACGTGCCGCGCGGTGAACGCCTCGACGTGGACTCGCTCGCTCACGCCAACGACGGAATCGTGCACCTCTCGGTTCACTTCGGCTTCCACGACGACCAGAATCTCCCTGCCACATTGCGAGACGCGTTCATGCTAACCAGCGAACTCGAAATCGACACGGACACCGCGTTCTATTTCCTGTCCAGGATCACCATCGAGCCCGGCAACACCCCTGATATGCCGGCCTGGCAGAAACGACTGTTCATCGGACTGGCCCACAACGCCGCGTCAGCGGCAACCTATTTCCGACTGCCCGTCGACCGCACGGTGGTCATGGGCACCCGCATCGAACTGTGATCGCACGATCGCACCGGAGTCGTACACCGGTCGCCGGAACCTGCCGCGATGGACAAGCCATTCCAGGCCGCTGCCCCCGGCAGCCGTGGTGCCACAAGCACCTCTAACTGTTCGGGTGCCTCGTTCATCGCCGCGCTCCCCATCCCGGCACCACCACCCCGAACGGCACATACCATGGTGTTGACAATACTTTCGCGGTTGCACGCCAAGAACGTGCTACGGCCCCCACCGGAGGATCCTGCTCCGCCCATCATGTGGCCCATATTCGGCCCGGCACGGGGTGAACCGCCCCAAACACACTAGCTCGTTGCGCGTTGGCGCCAGTAGGTTTCGATATCTTCGAGGGTTCGTTGGCTGGTTTCTGGTACGTACCGGGTGATGATCCAGACCGCGAGGGCGGAGAGGCCGGCGAAGATGAGGAATACCCAGGTGCCCATCAGTGCCAGCACGTCCGGGAAGACGCCCGAGGAGACCGCGTTGAGCAGATATTGGGTGAAGGTGATGACGCCCATGCCGATCGCGCGGGCACGCAGCGGGAGGATTTCCGGGCATAGCAGCCAGAACACTGGTCCCAGTCCGATGCCGAACGCGAACGTGTAGACGAACACGGCAGCCAGTGCCAGCCACGTCACCTGCGGCAGCGCCGCGATCACCACGCAGGGCAGGATCTGTCCGGTGAGGCTGATCTGCAGCAGCCGCACCCGCCCTACCCGGTCGATCAGCGGCAACGCTATCGCGGTGGACAGCACCAGCCCGGCTCCGACACTGTAGTTGGCGATCGTGCCGGCCTGGATCCCGCCGGTGACGTGTTGGAACAGGATCGGCGAGTAGTAGATGACCGAGTTGATGCCGGTGAAGACCTGAAAGAACGTCAGCACCAGCGCCAGCGTGATCGCCGGGCGGTACGCGCCACGGGAGAGCTCGCGCAGCCCGGCCTGCTGCTGGCGCAGGCTCGCGTCGATGTCGGTGACTTCTTGGTTGGCTTCGGTATGCGTGGCGCGTAGCCGCCGCAGCACGGCGCGCGCGGTGTCATGGCGCCCACGGGCCACGAGCCAGCGCGGACTTTTCGGCGCCACCAGCATGCCGAGTCCGAAGATGGCGGCCGGCGCCGCCCCGAGCCCGAGGATCCACTCCCACTGGCCGCTGGGCGTGAATCCGGCACCAATCAGGTACGCGACCATAAAACCGACATTGACCGCCAGCTGATAGGTACCGGTCAGCATCCCGCGCAGTCTCGCCGGCGCGAGCTCGCTGACATAGATCAGCCCGAACTGGTTGGCTACACCGGCACCGAACCCGAGCACGAAGCGGAACACCAGGAGCACCTGTGGGTTCGGCGACAACGCCGAACCGATCGAGCCAACCACGAAAATGCCCGCCGCCAGCAGCAACAACGTGCGACGGTCCAGCCGGCGCGAGACCACGGTGGCAGCGACGATCGCAGGCAGCGCCCCAAACAGCAGCATGCTGGTCACCAGCCCTTGCGCGCTGGGACCAAGCCCGAACTCGCGGCTGAGCAACGGTAGCGCACCCGACATCGAGGCGGTGTCGTAGCCATACAAGATCCCCGACAGGCCACCGAGCGCAGCCACCACGTACACGAACCCCGGAACCCGCGCACGGTCTACTGCACCGGAGGCAGTGTCCTGTCGCTGTGCCATCAATCCCCTTCCCACCGAGGCGCCATCGGCGGGTGGCACTCCACCCGACGGTAAACGATTACTCGGCCATCATGCGTTCCTTCACCGAACCGTGTCGACCCCACGCAGACATAGGAATGCCGCAGAGTAAATCGAAACCACCCGCCCCTGTGCTCCGCCGTAAACTGGCCGGGCCGGCAGTGCGTAAAGCGCTGTCCGTGTACCTGCAGGAGTTCGAGGAACTACGCCGCATTCGAAGTACTCCCTCCGGGGTTACGCGCGGACGGAGCCGCGCTCCGCCGCACCCGGCCGGTGATGAGCGTCAGGCGAATTGACACCACTCACCCTATGAACCTGGAGACCCCAGAAACGGTCGCGACGCTGGTCGCAGGGTTCGTTCGAAGAGTGCCCGACTGAAGGATCACGATCTTGGTCAGGCGCAGCAGGCGGCGGATCACCGGTACCAGTCGAGGATCCCGCAGCTGCACAGCAATTCAGATGTCGGTTCTCCAGCCCTTCCATAGGTCCCGTGGAGAGGGGAAGATCGACGATTCCGGGAAGAGGTTGTTTGTTATGGCTACGGAGTTGACGCCTGAAATGGTGATCGATCTTGGCGACTGGGACGTGCGCTACGCGCGTGTGCTGGCGATTGCCACCGATCATGGCACCGGGCTGGCTGTGGTGGACAGCAACGGCGACGAGGCAAACATCGACGCTGAACACTACTGGCATGACCGGACTGGCGGCTGGGAGGCCAGGGCCAGCGCCGGCCCGGTCAGTACTGGCGAAATCGGGGTTTCCGCCTGCGGCGAGGGAGGGCATGCCGATCCCGACAGCGACGGCTACCTCGGTTACGTGCGCTGGGCTTGCGGGCGCGCGCTTCATCCTGGTCGGCACGTGGTCACCGTGACAGCGTGGGATCGCGACATCGCCGTGGCGGCCGGCCAGGGAGGCTGGTGGGCCTGGGTAGAGTCGATTCAGGCCCCTGACAAACTCACCGCGACGTAACGGTTGAGGACCGACAACCGGGTTTTGAAAAGCAGGTTATGTGCCGGTCGCGCCGCGATGAAGACTTGGTGGGTGTGCAATGCAGCGGTGAGTCGGTTCGATCGGATTGCTCATGTCTACAACGAGGCGGTGCCGTTTTTCACGACGTTCGCTCAGCGGCTCGTGTCCTGGGCCAATCCGCCTGACCGGGCACGGCTGCTGGACCACGTCGAGATCGCCACTTGCTGATCGCGCCTTGGTTTTCCACCGTACCCGGGTGATGCAGGGACCGGCGCGCCCTGCCCGGGGGAGTTCAGCGTCAGGGCGGGAAACACGATGGCGAACCAGGCACCGCGGATCGGCGGCCGACCGAAATGTCCCATGTCCGCGTACAACGCTTCGGAATCGGTGATCGCCAGTATCTACTCGCACCCATCGCGGTGAACGCGACATAGGGGTGCTCGATGGCGAATGCGGTGGCGTAGCTCGGGGAAAGGCCACGCAAGACGCGGGGACCGATCCACAACGCGGTGGCGCCATGGCGGCAAGTGTGACGAACCACAGCAGCATGGTCGGTCCGGTCGAATCGCTTGCACGCATGGGTCAACGCCTGACATCACCGGCACCGCGATGGAGTACGAGGCGTCGCGGGCCCACCTTGCGTGCAGCCCCGGGCAAGCCTAGAGTCGTAACTGAACTTAGTTAGGTTAAGTGCCGGGTGGATAACGGCACTGGCTGTGGTGGATTGGAGTGTCGTATGCAGATCACCGTTGCGGAAGAGCACTGTTGTGGAGCGGGACAGTGTGTGCTCGCTGCGCCGGATGTGTTCGACCAGCGTGATGAGGACGGTGTCGTGGTACTGCTCGATGCGACCCCGCCGGAGTCTCAGCGCGCCGCCGTGCTGGATGCGGCCGCGGTGTGCCCTGCGGCGGCGATCGCGGTGCATGAATGAGTGCGCCGTCGGCCGTGGTGGTCGTCGGCGCCTCGGCGGCGGGTCTCGCCGTCGCCGAGACCCTGCGCCGGGAGAGATTCGACGGCCGGATCACGCTGATCGGCGAGGAGCCGGAGCTTCCCTACGATCGGCCGCCGCTGTCGAAGGAGATCTTGTCCGGAAGGTGGCAGGCAGACCGGGCGCGGCTGCGGGATCCGGCGGCCGTCGACCGGCTCGGGTTGGACCTGCGGCTGGGCACCTCTGCGGAGTCGGTCGATCAGGCCGCGCGGCGAGTCCTCCTGGCCGATGGCACCGTGGTCGGTTACGAGGAGTTGGTGATCACCACCGGAGTCAGGGCGCGGCGGCTGCCGGGTATCGAGGGCGTGGCCGGGGTGCATGTGCTGCGCACCCTGGCGGACGTGGCCGCGTTACGTGTGGCGCTGTCGACGAAACCGCGGTTGGTGATCGTCGGCGCGGGTTTCCTCGGGGCCGAGGCGGCCTCGGTCGCGGTTCAGGCGGGTGCCGAGGTGAGTCTGGTATCCGATCTGGACGCGCCGCTGGCCGACGTGCTCGGCCCCGAACTCGGTGCCGGCCTTGTGGATCTGCACCGCGATCACGGAGTCGAGGTCCTGACCGGGGTGAAGGTCGCAGAGATCGTCACCGAGGGCGCCCGCGCCACCGGGGTCCGCCTCGTCGACGGCAGGACGGTCACCGCGGATGCCGTGCTGATGGCGATCGGGTCCGTCCCGAACACCGAATGGCTTGCCGGTAGCGGTATCCCCACCGACAACGGGGTGCTCTGCGACGAGTACTGCCGTGCCGCACCGCATGTCTGGGCGGCGGGCGATGTGGCCAACTGGTTCCACCGGGGGCTGAGCGAACGGGTCCGCATCGAACACCGGACCAACGCGGGCGAGCAGGGCATGGCCGTGGCACGCAACATCCTCTCGGCCGGCCGGCCAACGGCGTTCCAGCCGGTCCCCTACATCTGGTCGGACCAGTACGACCGCAAGATCCAGATCTACGGACTGCCGCGCGGCGCGGACCGCTTCGCCGTGACCAAGGGCAGCATCGTCGACCGTGAACTTCTTGCGCTGTACGGGAAGAACGGCACAGTGCGCGCCGCAGTGGGCATCAACATGAACCGTGCGCTCCGATCAGCGAGACAGTTTCTGGTCACACCGACCCCGTGGGAAGCAGGTACAGCATGAGCACGAGACAACGTCCCGGAGTCATCGGGCTCGGCATGATCGGCGGCGGCGTCGCGGTCAGCCTGGCCCGCAGCGGGCGGCCTCCGGTGGTCTACGACGTCCGCCCCGATGCCGCTCATGCGCTGCCCGGCGTACCGGAGATGGCCGGTTCCGTCGCTGAGGTGGCCGCGAACGCCGATGTGGTCCTGGTCGCCGTCGTCGACGCGGACCAAGCCCGCACTGTCCTTTGTGGACAAGACGGCATACTCGGAGCGGCTCGGCCCGGTTCGGTCGTGGTACTGCTGTCTACGGTGGCCGTGCCGGTGGTCCGCGAACTGGCCGGCAAGTGCACAGAGGCCGGGGTTTCCCTGCTCGACTGCGGGGTAACCCCCGGTGACAGGGCCGCCGAGAACGGTATGGTTGCGATCCTCGGTGGCGAGCAGGCCGCCGTGGACACCGCGCTGCCTGTCCTGCGGGACTTCACCAAACAGGTGGTGCACTGCGGACCGCTCGGCGCGGGGATGGCCACGAAGATCGCCCGCAACGTGATCACCTACGGCACCTGGCGTGCGGTGCACGAGGCCTCGAAGCTCGCTGAACGGGCCGGGGTCGACCCGGAGAAACTGATCACCGTCGTTGAGTCCGCGGATCCGGAAGGGGCGACGCTGTTCCAGTGGCAGCGCTACCGGCTGGCCGCCGACGAACGGCTGCGCGTGCTGGCGTCCACGGTCGAGGCACTCCAGGACAAGGACCTCGCCGCGGCACTGGAACTCGCCGGGCATTTCGGGATCAGCTCCCCGCTGGTCGAAGTCACCAGGGAGCACGGCAGCGAAACCCTTGCCTTCCCGGAGAAGGAGGAACGACGATGACCGACCGGACCGAACGCGGCCTGCAGATGATGGACCAGGTGTACGGGCCGGGATTCAGCGAGTCCCTTCCCAAGGAACGCACCCCGATGCTGGAGCAGACCGTCGACCACCTGTTCGGCGAAATCTGGAGTCGAACGGGGCTTTCGGTGCGCGACAGGCGGCTCCTGGTGCTCGGCGCCACCGCGGCGCTCGGCCGCGCCGACCTGATCGCGATCCAGGTACGCGGTGCGCTCGCAAGCGGTGAGCTCTCCGCGGAAGCACTGCGCGAGGCCGTGCTGCATCTGCAGTACTACGTCGGCTGGGGCAACGGAACCCAGCTGAACAGCGGGGTGGAACAGGCATTGCAGGACCATGCGGCAAGCGAAGCCACTACAGCCAAGGAGCAACGATGAGCGTCGAAATACCGGAAATGCCGATGAGCAGGCAGCGACTGCTCGATCCGCCGCTGGAATACGACCAGCTACGCGAACGACAGCCCATCACCAGGGTCCGATTCCCGAGCGGCAGGATCGGCTGGCTGGTCACCCGGTTCGAGGAAGGTAGCCAGGTCTTCGCTGATCCGCGGATGAGCGCGCGCAGGCCCCGCCACGATGTGCCGCCGGAGGACGGCGACGACCACGACTCGGACGACACCGGGGAGGCCATCGACCCCACCTTCGTCATGATGGACGAGCCGGACCACGGTGCCTACCGGAGGTTGCTTTCGGGAACGTTCACCCCGAAGTCCATCCAGAAGAACCTGCAGCCCTACATCGATCGAATCGTCACCGAGCACCTCGACGCCATCGAGCGCGCCGACAAACCCGTCGACCTGATCGAGCAGTTGGCGCTGCCGATCCCCTGCCTGGTCATCTGCGAGATCCTCGGCGTTCCCTACGGTGACCGCGATCAGTTCCACCACGCCACTGAAACAATGATGGACGTCAGCAAGTCCCGCACCGAACGCGACAGCGGTGGACGCTGGCTGCAGCAGTACATCAGCGGTCTCGTCGCTCAGAAGCGCACCGAACCGGATTCGACCGGCCTGCTCGCCGAACTCATCCGTAAGAGCAACGAAGAAGGCTCGATCCTGTCCGACAAAGATCTGGTCAGTATCGGGGTGCTCCTGCTGTTCGCCGGACACGACACCACTATGGCGATGATCGGGCTGTCCACGCTGACCCTGCTCACCCACCCCCAACAGCGCAAAGAAATCGTGGAACAGCCGGAGAAGATCGGTCCCGCGGTCGAGGAACTGCTCCGCTACCTGACCATCGTCCAGTTCGGACTCGGCCGCACGGCCAAGGATGATCTGGAGATCGGCGGGCAGCACATCACCAAGGGCGAACTCGTCGTGGTCGCTATGCCCGCGGCCAACCGGGACCCCCGCGCATTCGAGGATCCCGATGTGCCCGACTTCGACCGCACACTCACCAGGCACCTGGCCTTCGGCTACGGGGTGCACCAGTGCCTCGGGCAGAACGTCGCCCGCGCCGAGCTGAAAACCATTCTACCGCAGCTGTTCCGTCGCTTCCCCGACATCCGGCTGGCCACCCCGCTCAACGAAGTCGAGATGGACACCTACGGCACCAATTACGGCGTCCGCAAGCTGCTGGCAACCTGGTGACACCGCGTGTTCCGTGCCGAGCAGTCCGCGCCCGGCCCGGAACAGCACAGCGCGGGCTCCTAGGATGGGACCCGCGTCGAAAGCAGGCAGGTGATGACCACAGTGAGCCAGACCGGACGGCCGCGCAGCCGGCGCGGCGAGGGTGACCAGCTGCGCACCGAGATCCTCGACGCCGTCAACCGCCTGCTCGATGAGTGGGGCAGCGACGAGAAACTGACCATGCGGGCGGTCGCCAAACAAGTCGGCGTCGCCGCTCCCAGCATCTACCTGCACTTCAGCGACAAAACCGAACTGGTCTGGGCCGCGCTGTCCGACAAATACGAACAGCTCGCCGAACGCATGCACACCGCCGAGCAGGCCGCGGAGCCCGGACAACCGCGTGAACGCCTACGCGCTCAGATCCACGCCTACTGCCGGTTTGCCGTCGACAACCCCGGCCACTACCGGCTCATGTACGAGATCCGCCAACCCGCCGCAGACTCCACCCGCATAGGCCACCACCCAGCTCGTTTGATCTCCGGCCTATTCCGCACCACCCTGACCGACTGCGCCCAGGCCGGCTACCCATTGTCCCTGCCCTTACGTCAGACCGCACACACCCTCTGGACCGGACTGCACGGGATCCTGTCCATCTGCCACAGCCTCGCCATCACCACCCCACCGGACCAGCTCGACGGCATAACCGACGGACTGCTCGACATCCTGGTCGACACCGACCCCACCGACGGACAAACGATCCCCCCGGACACCAAGATCGAACGTTTCATCGCGGACACCATCGTCGAAGACTGACCGCCAACGGTCAGCCAACCAATACAACGAAACCAGCCCGTCAACATCGACTCGACCGAAACCCCAATCACCATTGACGCTCACCATGTCATGATGGTGGTCAGTTTGGACTTCCCCTCAAATCGTGGAGGGTTTCTAGGTCGCTGCCGGTTGGTCAGCGGTGTTTTTCTCGTACTCGGTTGGGGCCAGCAATCCGGTGCTGCTGTGCCGGCGCTGGTTGTTGTAGAAGTCGCGGCACCACCTCGTCACGGTCGCTCGGGCGTGGCGTTTGGTCGCGAAGCGGTTTCGGGACAGGACCTCATGTTCGAGGGTGGCGAAGAACGATTCGGCCGCGGCGTTATCGAAGCAGGATCCGACCCTTCCCATCGACTGTCGGATGCCGAGCTTTTCCTGGCACAGCTTGGCGAACAGGCCAGCCGTGTAGGTCGAGCCGCGATCGCTATGGAAGATCACGCCCTCGATTTGTTCGCGGCCGCCACGGACAGTGGCGGCGATCTTGATCGCATCCGCGGCCAGGGCCGCGTCCGGGTGTTCCGAGACCGGGCAGGCCAGCAGTCGCCGCGAGTACAGGTCGATGACCGTGGCCATATACAGCGGCCCTTCACTGGTGGGGATCTGGGTCATGTCACCGCACCATTTCTGGTTCGGCCCCGATGCGGTGAAGTCCCGGCGCACCAAATCCGCAACCTTCGGCATGGACTTGTCCTGACGAGTTAAACCCTTGTACCGCTTGACTTTCCGCGCGATCAGCTCCTGTCGACGCATCGAGTCAGCGACCGTGTTCACGCTGACCCGCCACCCAGCCTCAAGCAAATCGGCATAAATACGCGGGGAGCCATATGTGCCACCGGAGAACTCGAACCGCTGGCGCACGACGGCATCCAGCGCTTCTCGGCGTTGTTGCCGGGCCGTGGGCGCACGGCTGATCCATTTGTAGAACCACGACAAACTGACGCCGAACAGGACACAGGTGATCGTGTGTGGCACCCGGTGATCGGTCCTCTGGTCGGCGATGAAACGGGCCACGCTCATTTCGT
>NZ_KB905419.1 GCF_000379465.1 Sciscionella marina DSM 45152 | reverse complement strand
CGACGTCAGCCTGACGCAGCCACTTCTCCCAACGTCATCGGATGGACCCCAAAGTCACTGGCGACCTGCTCGATCGTCACGCCCGACTCGCGGTTGCGGGCGACCCGGACAACATCCTCACGAAACTCGCGCGGGTAGGGCTTGGGCACAGCAACATCCTTTCAGCCTGCACATCAGCAAGCAATCTCAGATGTCACAGATCCCTTCAGCAGCCCCTTCGATCAGCGCTTCGGGTTTAGGGTCGGTCCAGGTGGTGCGGTACTCGGTGACCCGGCGATCAGGTGCCGTCATTGTGGGTGCTTGCTTTCTCCGGGGGGTTGGCTGAGAGTCTTTGTGCGGCGTTGAGTAGCTCGCGAATGTAGTGGTCGCGGTCGCTTTTCGCTACAGCAGGGTGCAGGGGACCGATCTGCAGTTCGTAGGCGGCCCGGCCGCGCTCGTCGAGCACCGGCGCGATCAGGTAGCTGACCGGAAGCGCGTCGTCGATGTTGAGCTCTGCGGTGGTGTACGCATGTCCGCTGAGTGCAAGGAGTAGACCGAACACGCGCTCACGCAACGCGACGCGGGTGGGATGTTCGGCCAGGAGCTCGACGACTTGAGCCAGCACGTCGAGAACCTCCTGGTCCGATGCGCCAAGCTGGAACACGGCGTAACCGGTTCGCCTGATCTGGGCGAGCAGCCGTTCGTGGGTCGGGCGGTCGGACTCGGGTGCACTGGCAAGCCAGGCGTCTTGCTGTGTCGGGTCCGCGTGGGCGATCACGGCTGCACCCGCCGGTGCACGCAGCGGCAACCGCGCGCCGACGTCAACACCAGGCGGCATCCGACCGTTACCTCGGGTCATAGACACGAACGTCATCTGTCCAGCACCGACGAGGCTCAGCGATGCACCGCAGCCCACTCGCCCGGCGAGCACATCGAGCTCAGCGGACACGGCATCGGACACTGACAGCGTGTGCCGCACCGCCTCGGCAACGCCAATCAGTCCGGCGCCGAGCACATAGTCGCGGTCGGGCCGTCGCCGTACCCACCCGGCGGTCTCGAGCGACCCCAGAATGGCGGTCGCCGTCGACCGGTTCAGCTCCAGCTTGGCCGTAACCTCGGCGACCGAGCATCCTCGCGTGCTCGCCGCAAGCAGCTCGACAATGCCCACCACACGCTCAGTCGGGGGAGATCCTCCTCCCGGTTTCGGTTTACCGGGAGTTTCTTGCACGGACATCTTGTCGGGAGTCACGCGACCTCCTACCATCATTGCACCAAAATTCGTCACTACCTTGACGAATAATCGTCATTCTACGAGGAGTGTCGCTATGACGAAAGCCCGGGCCCTCGACTCGCTCGACATCGAAGGGGTCGATTTCGCCTTCGATGACATCCCCGACCTCCATCACATGCTTTCTCGGCTGCGAAGCGCGAAGCCGTACGCGATCGTGCCATTCGGAGGAATCAACGGGGTGCTGTTGCTCACAGAACAACTGGTGGCCGCGGCGTTCCGGGACGAAAACACCTTCCCTGCCAAGGCAATCTATCCGCGCTCGACCGGTGCGGTGCTCGGGCACACGTTGCAGTGCATGACCGGCCGCGAGCACCGCATCAACAAGGCATTGGTGTCCCCGCCGTTCCGCCGGCTGGTCGCTGCCGCGCTGTGCGAGCCGATGATCAAGCCAATCGTGCATGAGCTCATCGACGCCTTCGCCGACCGTGGTAGCGCCGACCTTGTCGCCGAGTTTGCCAACCCGCTGCCGGTGCGGGTGATCTCGGCGCTGCTCGGGGTCCCGAAGGGCGACGCGGCGGAGATGGCCCGGTGGGCGCATGACCTGTTCAACTACCCGCACGATCCCGACGGTGCGCTGCAGGCTTCCCGCGAGTTCACTGAGTACATCACCCCGGTGTTGGCCGAACGCCGCGCCGAGTCCGGCGATGACCTGATCTCGAGGCTGGTCGGTCAGGAGGTCGAAGGCGAGCAGCTCAGTGACGAACAGATTCTCGCCTTTCTGCGGCTGTTATTCCCCGCTGGCGCCGACACCACTCATCTCATCCTCGGCAGCCTGCTGTCCGCGCTGCTCACTCATCCCGACCAGCTCGAACAGGTCCGAACCAATCCAAACGAAGAGATCGAATGGGCGATCCAAGAAGGCCTGCGCTGGGAGGCGCCAGTCGCGCTGCTACCCCGATTCTGTCCGGACGCGGTCACGTGGCAGGGGATCGAGATCCCCGCCAACACCCCGATGGTCTTCGCGATCACCGCGGCCAACCGTGATCCGGTCAAGTACCCCGAGCCCGACCGGTTCGACATCACCCGCCGGGTGAAGCCCACGACCGCATTCGGCGGCGGACCCCATTCCTGTCTGGGCAACTGGCTGGCAATGACCGAGCTACATGCCGCGCTTGAGGTCCTGCTGGAGCGGCTTCCCGATGTGCACCTACAGGCCGATACCGAGACCGACGCACAGGTGACCAGCCAGATCGGGACTGCGCTACGCGGCCCCAACGCACTGCACGTGGAATGGAATGCCTGACGCAGGGCCCACATGATCACCGTCCTGGCGCACCAACACGTCGTGTTGTGAAGCGTGTTCAAACAACAGTCTCCGTCGGATGCCACACACAGCGGAGTCCGCAACGACGAAACTAGCCCGCATCGAGCCAAGCGCGGCCTCGACTGGTGCGCATGCCTTGCCTGGTAACCCATCGACAGACCAGACAGCGAGCAGGCGCGGCCGGCGCGGTGCGGCGCAATCAGGTCGAAATTCATCGCCGACATTGTTTACGCGTTGGGGGCCAGACCGCCCGATCGTCCAGCGCCACAATATCTGTCCCAGGAGCGACCACGTGAAAACGTACCCCTCGCTGCGCCGTCGTGCGTGTATCGGCGCACTCGTCGTCGCAGCCCTATTAGGCGCGAATGGTGCCGCCGCAAACGCGCAAGGCAGGTTCGAGCCGCGCCCCCTTCCCAACCCGGCGCTCGGGCCTACGGGGACCGCAACACAGCACGGGGATTCCCGGTCATCGGACACAACTGCCTACCGCGGTCCCGGTGTTCGACCAATCAGCTCCACGTTCACAGAGTTGAGCGCGACTTGCGCGAGCATCCTCGCCGGGAGGGACGGTGTGCTCCAGGCCCTCTGCAACACCAACGGCGACCTCACGCCGACCGTACACCTCCTCGAGCCGAACACGGGGGCCTCTCTGGCCACCCTCGCCCTGCCCAAGGGCGGGTTGTTCGGCGGAGTCTATGGCTACCTCGACGACGCCGACCGTATGGTCGTCGTCGATGGAGGGTCCAATCTCGTCCGCATCGCCCACGATCGCGGAGGCCCGAATCATTCGTGGCGGCTATCCATCACCCAGTCGACGCCAATCCAGCAGACCGTCGAGCAGTTCTGTGGCTCCCCCGGCTGCGATCGGGTCAGCTCCCTGATGCCCGACTATTCCGGCAAGGTCTGGTTCGCCACCGCAGGTGGGTCCGCCGGCATCGTAGACACCACCACTGGCGTAAGCCACGCGATCAAGCTCGGGACGGACGAACAGGTAGCCAACAGTATCTCGACGGCGCCGCAGGGCATGTCGGTAGCCACCGACCATGCGCTCTATCAGCTTGACCTCGACCCCGACGGCAAGCCACGGATCCTGTGGCGCCAGTCGTACGACCGCGGCCCGGCCCGCAAGCCCGGCCAACTCAGCCACGGAACCGGCGCCAGCCCCACTTACTTTGGCCCTCAAGACGGAGCCGAATACGTGGCGATCACCGACAATGCGGCCCCGACCGAAAAGCTACTCGTCTACGACACCACGGACGGAAACCTGATCTGCTCGGTGCCCGCTAGCAACGGCACCGAGATCTCCCCGGTCGGATCGGGTAACAGCGTGTTCGTCGCCTCCACCTACGGCTATCCCTACCCGGCGCTACCGGCAGGCGCCGAACCCAGCGTGCCCCCCAGCGCAGACTTCACCGGCGGCATGGGCCGCATCGACGTCCAACCGAACGGCAGGGGCTGCGCGACCACGTGGACGAATCACGTCCGCTCGACCGCTGTGCCCAAGCTCTCCCTCGAGGAGAACAAGATCTACACGATCTCCCGCATCGCACCCAACGACCGCACTCTCCCCCGGTCCGGGGACCGCTATGCCTATACCGTCATCAACGCCCGAACCGGGCAGGTCGAATCGACCCAGCCAATCGGCAGCGGCTCCAGCGCCAACACGCTCCAGCTCGCTGGCAACATCACTCGAAACTCGGTGTTATTCCAAGGCACCGTCAGCGGCATCTACCGCATCGAGACAATCTCAGCTCGTCACCGTAGTCCCTGAACGGTATGGACACTCAGCTCGTGGAAAACCGCCGGTATCGTCGGCTCCAACACCATCTCCAACCAGAATGTAAGCAGACCACACCGAAAGTACGGAGGAGCCCGATGCCCTCAGCCGACACGATCAAGGCATCCGTCCGCGACTACCTGGACGCCGTAGCGAACGGGACATCCGCCGACATCGCGGCGCACTACACCGAGAACGCGACGCTGGAGGATCCGGTAGGTAGTCCCGAGTACCAGGGACGGGCCGTCATCCAGGAGTTTTACTCCACTATCGCAGGGACACGCCGGCAAACAGAATTGCTCGCGATCCGGGTCGCCGATAACAGTGCCGCCTTTCATTTCCGGATCCGGACCGAAACACCAGACGGTACAAGCGAGATCGAGCCGATCGACGTCATGACCTTTGACGAAGACGGTCATATCACAGGAATGCGCGCTTACTGGAGCCCTGACGACCTCCGCACCCTTCCCTGATCGGTCCTGGGGTGGTCTTTGTTCGGAAGGCTGGACACGTAACTGGATACCGAGCTGCCGACTTGTCAGGGGACTACAGGTTGGGCGGGCTGGATGATCACTGACCGTAGTTCGCCGGAGCTGCTGGGGCGAATTCGCTCGTGAGCGCGTACGGGTTCGGCTCTGGCGCACTCGTGATGAGTGTTGCTGCTTGGCGTGTTGTGGTCCGAGGACGTGAACGATCATTGATCATCCTGACTGCGCGCATCCGAGAGTCGCCGTCCACATGGACTCGTCGTGCGCACCGAGCGAATCCCGGCCGAGGCTCCTCTCATGTGAGCACGAGCCAGCCGCGGGTGCCGTCGACTTCCAGGCGTTGGTGCGTGGCGAGGACTGGTACGGCCCGGGAGGTGTCCACCACACGCACGGGGCATCCATCCGTCGATGACGTGCCGGCGAGCCCGGAATACGGGCGGGCTGGATGGCGTACCCGCCAACGGCGCCGACCGCACCAGTCACGCCGGGCGAGGCGAGGGTGCCACAGCGCGGACTGGACCACCAGTTCGTTCCTCGGCAGCGTCGGAGCTTCGACGGCAGAGGTCCCGTCGGGGATCGCGGCTGCCGAGGGTCGGGGACCACCACGTACTCCGCCGGCACGACCGCAGCGGTCGACGCGGGTTGACGATGGACGACCCGCGTTCATCGACGCGCCAGATGCTGCCCTCGCCGACTGCGTCGGCCGGGTTGACCGCGGCTGCGGTCGTGCGGATGCCGATCTCGGCGGGGCAGGTGCCGACGTGGTCAGTTCGACGCCGCAAGGCCTCGGGACTACCGGTGTGAGAAAAGGGGTGGCGTAGCTGTCAGTGCTGCCGGGTTCGATGGGACTTGGCGAGGACGGCTCCTTTCCGAGTCGCGTGGTAGCCAAGCCGGGAACGCGCGAGACCGGACGATCAGGCTGTATGAGTCGCGATCGTTGACTTTGAGGCCGGGTGTGCCGGCGTAGACGACGCCGGGCTGCGGCTCGCCCGGTCGAGGTTGCTGGGCGGTCAGGCTCACTGGCGGTCACGGTGCCGAGATACTGTTGAGCCAGCGCAGCGATGCCGAGAAGAACGCGGGGGCATTGCGTTGCACGTTCATCATGTGTCCGGCGTCTGGGAGTACGAATGTGTCGAATCGTGGTGTCGAGGTGAACATCGGCGCCTCGCGTGTGCGGACTGTGGCGGCGTTCGGACAGGGGGTCAGCGGGCCGCAGAAGATGCTGTCGTTCTGCCCGGTGGCCAGCAGGACGGGCGCGGTGATGTGCTGGGTCAGCGGGGGCAGGATGGTTGGCACGACGGTGACTTCCTCGGCGAGCGAGCCGGTCTGGGCGTGTTGCTCGTCGAGGGCGAGCAGTGTGGTGTCGGCGTTGTTGGTGTCGACTAATAGGTTCTTGTGAGCGTGGGGTAGGGGAGCGACGTAGCCGAGTGGCAGGTTTGGGAACCGGGGGTCGAGTTGGGCTGGCAGCGCTGTGAGGATGACTCCCGGGGTGCCCAGCCAGAGGGGCGTGTGCATCCAGCCGGACAGGATCAGCGCGTCGACGTCCTGGTAGCGGGACGCTTCGGTCTGTGCGACCGCGGAGCCGAGAGAGTGTCCGACGAGGACAACCTTCGAGAACCGGGTGCCGCCGATCGTACCGGCCCGTAGCGCCTGCGTCGTCTGGTGCACGGTCCAGGCGTGGTTCTCGACGGTGAGCTCTGCTGCGGGCGGATGGCTGCTGGCGCCCGCGCCGAGGCGGTCGATGGTGAATGTCGCGTAGCCGGCCCGGGTCATCGCTTGCACGTAGGAGTACCGGTTGGGCTGGTACGACGGGTCCCAGTAGGTGTGGTCCAGGGTGAATCCGTGCACCAGCAGCTGCACCGTTTTGCCGGTGGTGGGGCCGATCGCGCATAGCCAGCCGGCGATCCGCTGGTCGGTCGGGGAGCCTGCATGGACGCTGACCGGGAGGTCGTAGCGGTGACAGGTGGGAGCCGTTTCGACAGCCCCGGCCGATGGGGTGAGGCCCAGTAGTGCGACCAGTGCGAGCACCAGCGTGGTGACACGCCGGGCCCGGTCGCTCCGCTTGGGTCGTCGTCGCCCGATGTTGTGTTGTGTGGTTTTCCGGGCGTGTGATGCGATGCGGTGCACGTCGTTGTGCCTCCTTGTCATCGAGAGTTATCGGGTGTCTTCGGTGATCAACTTCCACGTGTTCTCGGCGTCCCCGGAGGTGTTGGCGGTGAACCATCGGGGGAATCCGCGCAGAGTCTGGCCACCATCGACCAGCAGCGCCGCCCCGGTGACGTAGTCGGCTTCTTCACTGGCCAGGAATGTGATCACCCGCGCGATCTGCTGCGGACGGCCGATAGCGCCGGTCGGGGTGTTGTGTTCCATGATCTGCCGCATCTGCCCGCCTGCCACGTTCAGCAGACTGGTGGTCATGCCAGTCTCGACAACGCCGGGGCAGACAGTGTTCACCCGGATCCCGAGCGGGCCGAGCTCGTCGGCCATGCAGCGCGCCAGCATTTCCACCCCGGCCTTGGTGGCGGCGTAGGCGCCGAACATGGGCGTGGAGTGCACCGCGGCGCTGGAGGCGTTGAGCACGATCGCCCCGCTACCGTGGGCCGCCATCCGCCGGGCTGCGGCCTGCACTACTAGGAAGGTGCCTGTCAGGTTGACATCCACGTGCCTGCGCCAGTCGGTCAAGTCTTGGTCGAGGATTCCCGCTACGCGCCCGTACCCGGCGTTGGCGACACAGATATCGAGTCGATCGCCGATCGTGTCGGTGAACAACCGCTGGATGGACGCCGGGTCAGCCTGGTCGAAGCCGCACGATACTGCGTCCAGCCGGTCGGCTCGCAGCGCGTCAGCCGCGGACCGCGCACCCGCCTCGTCCCGGTCGGCCAACACCACTCGTGCGCCGGCGCTTGCCAGCGATTCGGCCACCGCCTGGCCGATGGCGCCCGCCGCCCCGGTAACTAGGGCGGTCTTTGCCTCTAATGCCCCTGCGGCGATGTTCATCGCTGACTCCTCGCGGTGTCGTGCTGCTTCTTCGGCTGGCTGCTGGCTGGACCCAGCGGTGTGAACGGATCGGTCCGGTCGGTCTCGCGGCGAAAACCTGGCATGAACCGCTAGATAAGTCCCGCCTTTCGTTGGTTCTCCACCGGACCGGCAGCCTTGCGGCCGGTCCGGGCGCTGATGGCAGCTGACCGTGTGGCGTGCCGGTTCCTCGTCGCGGTGGCTTGTACTTAGCCGCCCGTTGGTATCCGCAGTTCACGCTTGAGTAGCTTGCCGACCGGGTTGCGCGGCAGTGCCGGGCGGATATCGAGGCGCTCGGGCAGCTTGAACGAGGCGATGTGCTTGTTCCTCAACCAGGCCACCAGCTCGTCCAGGCTCAGCTGCGTGCCCGGATGCAGCACGACGATCGACGCTACGCGTTCTCCCATCGTCTCGTCGGGGTCGCCGATGACGGCGACCTCGGCGATGGATGGATGGTCGAGGATGAGGCTCTCGAGCTCGGCGGGTGCGATGTTCATGCCGCCGCGGATGATCAGGTCCTTGGTGCGATCAAGGTAATGCAGGAACTCACCGTTTTCTCCGGCGATCTCGAATATCTCACCGGTCTTGAGGAAGCCGTCCTCGTCGAATGCGTCCGGGAGCGACTCGTGATCGAGGTAGCCGGCGAAGAGCATCGGCCCGGCGATGCGGAGTTCACCGGAGTGGCCAGGTTCGGTGACCTCCTTGCCGGTCTCGACGTCGACGAGCCGGACTCGGGTCCACTTCGAACTCCGGGACGACCACTCGCGGTCGGTGTGCCCGTAGTTGGGGAAATACTGTGCCCGCAGCTGCGGGTCTGGGAAGTCGTCGGTGTTCGACAGCAGGCCGATCCCTTCGTTGCTGCCGAAGAAGTTGATCACCCCGATGCCGAAACGCTCTTGCCAGCCGCGCACCATCGGCACCTGTAGCGGTACCGACCCGGAGCCGAGCCGGGTCAGGTTGGACAGGTCGACCGTGCCGAGCAGCTCCTCGTCGTTGAGTAGCCGCCACAACAGGGTCGGTGGCGCCAGGGTGTAGGTGACTCGTTCCTGGACGAGCTGGTCGAACAAGGTGGCCGGGTCGAACGGGTGATGCTGGACCAGGGTGCTGCCGGTCCTCAGCCACGGCAGCAGCATGCCGCAGATACCGGCCATGTTGATCATGGGGAACATGTTCAGCAGTACGTCGTCCGTGGTTACCTTCGGTGCCTCGATCGTCGCCCAGGCGAAGCACAGCCAGTCGTAGTGTGCGCGCAGAACTCCCTTGGGCTCGCTTTCGGTGCCCGAGGTCCACGCGATGGTCACGCAGTCGTTGGGGTCGTTGGGGTGTGCGGCGCGGTAGGCATCGACGCGTTGGCGGTCTTCCTCCGTGGCCGCTGCGGGGGCGAGGTCGAGAACGCCTTCGGGTGCGTCGGGGGGCCGTTCGGTCGGGTCGCCGAAAGCGACAACGTGGTGCAGCGACGGGATCCGCTCGCGCACGGCCAGCGCTTCGGCCGCGGGGCGACGATCGCCGAAGCGGTGACAGGTGACCAGGGCGGTGCAGCCTGCCTTGTCGGCCATGGTGACCACCTCGTGCTCGCGGTACTGCATGGCCAGCGGTGACACGACCGCGCCGATGGTCCAGGCCGCGAGGTAGGTCTGCACCAGCTCGATGCCGTTCGGCAGCTGCATTCCGATGACATCACCGCGGCCGATTCCGCGTTCGAGCAGCCACGCGGCGGTGCGCGTGACCTCCGTGTCGAGTTCTGTCCAGCTCATCCGCCGGGGAGTCGAGCCCACCAGCGACGGGCGGTTGGTCGGGTCCACGATCGCCGGCGAGTCACCGCGGGTGCGCACCTGTTCCCGGAAGACGCCATCGATCGTCTCGTTCGTCCAGTAGCCCGCTTCCAGATACCTGCGGACCTTCGTTGTGGGATGCAGTCCGTGGATTCCGTCCATCGTCTGCCCGCTCCCTCGACCCTCGTACTTCAATTAGCAGTGTGAAGGACACTACTACAGCAAAAAGAGTTTGCATACAAGCGGCCTGGAATGAGGTTTTTCGCGGTGTTGGCGAGGGCTAGTCGCGATGCAGTTCGGCGGTGGAAGGCTGCACGTCTCGGCCGCGCACGCGATGGCCGCACTGGTCGCAGTTGAGGATCGCCCGGAACTCCTGTTGGCACTCCGCGTGCACTTGGACTAGTGCCGGGCCTTCCGGGGCGTGGTACCAGCGCTCGGCCCAGGCCAGCAGCAACATGATGACCGGGAAGAAGGCTCGTCCTTTTTCGGTCAGCCGGTAGGCCACCCAGTCAGTCCGCTTGTCGTTGCGTGCCGGGGTGAGCACGCCTTGCTCGGTGAGCAGTTGCAGCCGCTCCGCCACGAGGCTGGGTGGGGCGCCCAGGGCCGATTCGAATTCGGAGAACCGGTGTAGCCCGAGGAAGGCGGCGCCGATCATCGCGGAGGACCATCGGTTGCCGAATATCGCCATGGTCTCGGGAAAGAAGGAGGCCTCCGCTTGGCGGCCGCTACGCCTGCGGGTGATCGCCTCCGGGCTCGACCTCGCCCAGGAGCCGCTGGGGCCCCACTGGGTGTCGACGTCACGCGGTTCGACGGGCTTTTCGCAGGATGAGCAGGCCAGCAGCGGGCGGAACGGCAAGCCGCACACGGTATGGGTCATCGTGGGCAGGGATGCTTTCTGCCGGGGCACCCAGTTCCGTTCCCAGTCCCAGATGGCGAGCAGGATCGACCAGACCGAGCGCCCCCGCTCGGTCGGCCGGTATTCCGCGCGGATGGGATTGCGCTGGTAGACGTAGTGTGCCAGCAGGCCTTCGGTCACCAGGGTGCTCAGTCGTGAGGTCAGTACCGAGTTGGAGATCGGGAGCTGGTCGAGGAAGTGGGTGTAGCGGGTGGTCCCGAGCAGTGCCCGCTGCAGGATGAGAACGGTCCATTCGTCGCCGAGCAGCCCCAGCGCGCGGCCCAACGCGTTTGGACCACCCGTAGGCAGGACGGTCGGCTCATCCCTAGTACCCATTCGTCACTCCTGCGTCGTGGCGAACTGAGTCTAATCGGCGTGCCACGCCCCCAGCCGGACCGGGGCGTTCACAGGCCGAGCGCTTCCGCTGGATCGTCCTGGGTGCGCCAGCGGCGCAACTGTTCGCCAGGAGCCCACGTCGCGTGCGTACCGCTGGAAATCCGCTCCGGCAGTCTCAGCTTGCACACTGGCCCGTCGGCGACCCGGGAGGCATCGAATACCAGGCAGTAGGACGCATCGGCACCCATGTCGGTGGTGAGCGTAACGAGGTAGCCATCGTCCTCGCCGCGGCTTCCGGTGCGTGGGGCCATCGCGGTCTCGCTGCCATAGATCCCGTCGCCGAACGAGTACCTGTCTTCGGTGCCGCTGCGTAGGTCGTGGCGCACCAGACCGTCGAAAAGGAACCAGCCTGGCTTACCGCTGGCGGCGTAGATGTAACGGTAGTCCTTGGTCAGGCAGCTGGCGTTGACCGTGCCGAACTCGGTGATGTTGTCGCTGAGTGTCTCCTCCTTGACCAAGCCCGTGTTCATGTCCAGTCGCCACCGGTGCAGCCGGGACTGCATCCGGTCGAGCGCGAGGAACCGGAAGGCACGCTCCCATCGAGATCCGGCCCCGGTATCAGCCGGTTCCGGATCACCCTGGAAGAACCCGTCAAGCACGATCTGGTCGCCGTCCTCGTAGGCATTGACGAAGTGCAGCACATAGGTCGGATCCGCTTCGAACCAGGTGATGTCCGCGGTGGATCCCCGGCGCGGGAGCACCGCGAAACGGGACGGGATATCGCGGTGAAAGCGGGCCACGTGGGCGTCGTGCCGGAGCGCCTCGGGCTCCCAGAACAGTGGTAGATCATTGAGGATCGCATAGTTCTCGGTGAACGCCATGTCGTGTGGCAACCGGGGCCCGGGCAGCGGGATGTCGACATAGTGTGCGAGGTTGTTGTTCTCGTCGACGACGCCGTAATGCATGTACGGCGCCTCCTTACTGTAGTTGAAGAACAACAGCTCACCGGTAGTGTCGTCGACCTTCGGATGCGCCGAGACACCCCAGTCAAAGGGGAAACCGCCGTTCCAATTCTCCTTGCCTTCGGTAACCGCGGTATAGGGGTTGAGGCCGTAGAGGTCGCCGCACTGGTAGAAACTGGTCAGCGCCGTCCCCCGGCGCACGATCACATCCGTGCTCGAGGCGTCCTTCATCCGACGCCGCGCTCCCCAGCCATCGGTACGTACCGAACTGCCTGGGCGCTCGGCCAGGCCCGCCCACAAAGCTCGACCGGCCTCCTGCTCGGCCAAGAAGCCGTCGGTACGGATAAAACGGTTGCGGTAGAACGCTTTACCGTCGCGGAAGCCGACGACGTGCACCATGCCGTCGCCGTCGAATGGGTGGTAGTTTTTCATCGCTGGATGCACTGGGTTCTCGGTGTTGCGCAGGTACACGCCGTCCAAGTCGGTCGGCACCGCACCCTCGACGAGCTCGAGGTCGTCGGCCTTCCACTCGGCGGTCTGGGGCCGCCACGGCCCGGTCCGATAGGGATGCTCATCGTCGGTCGGGAGGGTGGACAGCATCCGCCCCACGATCTCCATGTCTGTAGCCATCTCGGTCTCCTTGTTTGTTCGCCGAATCAGCCCTGGTGTACCTGGTCGACAATCAGGCTGACCGTCGTCGCGGTGCTCCCGCCAAAGTTCAGCGTCGCGAAGGTCTGTGCCCCCTCGATCTGGTAGTCGCCGGCGATGCCACGTACCTGCTTGGCCGCGTCGAGCAGCATCCGAACACCGGACGCGCCGACAGGATGACCGCCACCAATCAGCCCACCGCTCGGGTTGATCGGCAGACGACCGTCTTTTTCGATGTCGCCGTTCTCGATGGCTTTCCACGACTCGCCCGGCGCGGTCAGTCCAATGTGGTCGATGGCGACATACTCGCTGGGCGTGAAACAGTCATGGGTTTCCAGGCCGTCGAGATCGTCCAAGGCGACCTGCGCGCGCTTGAACGCGTCCTCCACGGCGTGTCGCAGGTGCGGCAGCACGTAGTCGTGGCCGCTGGAGTGCTCCAGCTTTTGCTGCAAGCCCAGCCCCACAGTCTTGTGGCCCCAGCCTGCGATCCTGCCCCATGGCTTCGCACCGGGATGCTCGCACAGGTACTGGTCGTTGACCAGCACCACGCCGGCCCCTCCGTCGGTGATCTGGCTGCAGTCGAACCGGCGCACGCGGCCTTCCACCGGCGGGTTGGTCGCATCGTCGGCGGTCCGCAGATTGGGAACCTGCCAATCGCGGGTCTGCGCGTTGGGGTTGTTGCGGCCGTTGTCGAAATTGAGCTGGGCGATGGCGTGCAGATGCTCGTCGCGGATGCCGTAGCGACGGTCGTACTCCTCGGCGACCTTGTCGAACATGTAGGGCCACATGAACTTCGCATCCTGGCCCTCGTAGCCGACCCACGCGGCCGCACCGAGAGTCTGCGCAGCGTCGTCGCCCGGAACTGTCTTCTCTAGCTCGAGGCCCAGCACCAACGCACTGTCGTAGGCCCCCGCACGTAGGTCGGACATCGCGGCGAGTGCGGCGATCGAGCCGGATGCGCACGCAGCTTCGTGGCGAGAGGCGGGAACTTCCCATAGGTCTGGGCACACCGTAGAAGGCATGGCACCAAGCTGGCCCTGGGCGGTGAACAGCTGACCGAAGGCATTCCCGACGTGGATCACCTCGACGTCCGACGCCGCGACCGCCGCCGCTTCCAGGGCGCCGGTGACCACTTCCCGGCTGAGTGCCGCGAAGTCGAGACCTTCGCGCTGGAAGTTACGCGCGAAATCAGTCTGAAACCCTCCCAACACCCAGATGTTCGATTCGCTCATCAGCCCAACTCCTCTCTGGCAGGGCATCACCGGCATGTCTTGCCTTGACCACCACCTTGTACTACAACTATCAGAGTAGCTCCTGTTGGTGAAGTATGAAACCCATGAGACCCGAGGATCCCGGTATGACAGAAGCGCTCATCCTTGACTACGTACGCACCCCTCGTGGTAAGGCCTCCCGGAAAGGGTCTCTGCACGGTCGTACCCCGCTCGAGCTAGTCACGCACCTGCAAGAAGCCCTGGTAGCGCGGACCGGTATCGATCCGGCCACCATCGAGGACGTCGTCCTCGGCTGCGCAGGGCAGGTGGACGAGCAGGGCGGCAACATCGCCCGCACCGCCACACTGCTCGCGGGTTGGGGTGACAAGGTGCCGGGGGTGACCCTGAACCGCTTCTGCGCCTCCGGGGTGGACGCGGTCGGCCATGCCTCGGCCCGCGTCCGCGCAGGCGACTTGTCACTAGCTGTCGCCGGTGGTGTCGAGAGCGTCTCCCGGGTCCCGATGTTCGCCGACCGTGGTCCACTATGGAGCGACCCGGAGACTGTCCGGAGAATCGGCTCGGTGCACATGGGGATCGCGGCGGACCTGAACGCGACCCTGCTGGGCTACACGCGCCAACAGCTCGACGAGTACGGCCTCGAGACCCAGCAGAAAGCGGCCGCCGCATGGGAACGTGGCGCGTTCCGGCGTTCGGTCGTGCCCCTGGCCCGGTCCGGCTCGGCTCTGGGACTCGATCACGACGAGCTGGTCCAACCCGATACCACTATGCAGTTCCTCGCCGGCCTGGAACCGGCCTTCGCGCAGATGGGTGCCGAAGGTCAGGACGCCATCGCGCTGGGGATGTACCCGAAGGCGGACCGCATCACGCATCTGCACACCGTGGGAACCTCCCCGGCGATGGCCGACGGTGCGGCCCTGCTGCTCATCGGTGACGCCCACGCCGCGGAGCGCGCCGGTCTGGCGCCCCGCGGCCGCGTGCTCGCCGCGGCAACGAGCTCGGTCAACCCGGTAGTCATGCTCACCGCGGGCCAATCCGCCGTGGAGAAGCTGATCGAGCGCGCCCGCCTACGTCCGGCTGACATCGACGTGTTCGAGTTCGCCGAGGCATTCTCCGCACTGTGCCTGAAATTCCGCAACGACCTGGACACAGGCCCGGACCGGATGAACCCGAACGGCGGGACGATGGCCATGGGGCACACTTTCGGAGCGACCGGCGCCATCCTTGTTGGCAGCTGCCTGGAGGAGCTCGAACGCCGCGACGCCCGCTACGGGATCGCCGCCGTCAGCGGCGCCGCCGGTCTCGGCGTGGCGGTGCTGGTGGAAAAGCTGGACGCGTGAATGGCCGATCGGCCACGCACTGCCCTGCGGGGCATCGGTGCGGGTGCGCTCATTCCCCGGTCGCATAACCAGTGCACCAGCCGCAAGGCCCCGCGGGAAACATTGCACAATCCATCGACGAAGGAGCCGACCAGTGACCGTGACCGTGCGCCTGCCCGAGATGCGGCTGCCGATGCTGGCCGCCCCAATGTTCCTCGTCTCCGGACCCGAACTGGTCATCGCTGCCGGACGAGCCGGAATAATCGGAGCCTTCCCCAGCCCCAACTGCCGCACCACGGCCGATCTGGACAGCTGGATGGGACAGATCAGTGACAGCCTCGGCCCCGAGGGGCGCTGGGCTGTCAACCTTGTCACCCACCGCAGCAACAGCAGGCTCGACGACGACCTCCGGCTGGTCGACCAATACCGGCCGCCGGTCGTGATCACCGCCCTGGGCTCACCGAAACCGGTGATGGAAACCGTCAAGGGATATGGCGGGCTCGTGATCGCTGACGTGGTCAACGTTGCCCTGGCACAGAAAGCCGTGGCAGCCGGAGTGGACGGCCTAGCCTGCATCAGCGCCGGAGCAGGCGGCCACACCGGACACCTGTCCCCATTCGCCTTCGTCTCGGCGGTCCGGCAGTTCTTCGACGGACTCATCATCGTGGGCGGCGGGATCGCTGACGGGCACGCACTCGCCGGAGCGATCACCGCCGGCGCGGACCTCGCCTACGTCGGCACCCGATTCCTCGCCACCCAGGAGAGCCTGGCAGCGCCGGAATACAAGCAGATGGTGGTCGACCTCGGCATCGACGACATCGAGGTCTCCGCGACCGTCACCGGAACACCGGCCTCCTGGCTACGGCCAAGTCTGCACGCTGCCGGATACGGCCAAACAGGCAACACAGCCCCGCAACGTGACTACGACACCAACGCCGACCCCGCGAAACGATGGAAAGACATCTGGGCGGCAGGCCAAGGCCTCAACTCCATCCAAAACATCCGCTCCGTGAAGGAGACCGTCACCGACATGGAAACCGAGTACCTCGACGCAGTCCAACGTATGTGCGCACGAGTTTCGACGTCGCAGCTGTGACAATGTACTGAACGCAGTTCGCCGGGCCGCCTGGTGAGAGTACAAATTACCGGCCCGTCCTATTAGAAAGGCGTGAGATCCTTCGGTCCTTGCTCATATTTTGGTGAGGTCGGTTATCCGACGAGGATCCTGTGGCAGAAATGTATCCCGGGCGCCCATGCATTTGTCTTGCTTGATAATTTTCGGACAAGCAGGGACGGGGCGATCAGGTGTGGCCGGTGGGTTCAGAGCGTTCGTGACACGTCGCGCGAAGAATGATTACCGAGGAGTCCGCGTTGTTACGTCCGGTCGTGGACTTGCCTCAGGAGGTCTGTTTTCATCTGATTTCCGGAGTGGATGCGGATTGGCGGGGTCGTGGCAGTAGGAAGGCGAACATCAGCCCGGCTGCCGCCGATACTGCGCATACCAGTATCCCCAAGCGGATGCAGGCCTCGCCGTAGAAGGCGCTGCCGCCGCCGATTCGTACTTCACCGGAGCTCAACACGGCGAGCACGATCACTGGAAACACCCCGGCTAGCCCGCCCTGGATCACATTGACCATGCCGGACATCGATCCCTGCAGCTGCGCGGGAACGGTGCAGATCACCAGGTTCGGCACGGCGGTGAGGCTCATTCCCAACCCGCTCTCCTCGATCACGCCGTAGGCGATCATCTCATCGGGGCCGCGGAGTCGGCAGGCGGTGAACACGCAGCCTAACCTCAGCAGTGTGTGTTCGGCGGCATCCGCCGCTTCGGCGGGCCGTACGAGCCCCTGCCATTGGTCGTCTCGAGCGAGAAGCGATCGATGGTGTCCGAGTCGTCTATGCGCACCGCCGTACCGTTCGGGGTCGACCACGGTGGGCGGCTGTGCTCTCGCTGCTCCTGGACGTAGTGAAAGTACAGCCGGTGTGGGTTGCCGGGGTCGGTATCCGTTGCGAGCCGGGAAACCTCGTCCAGAGCGAGGAACCCGGCCAGGTTGGGTCGGCGCGGGTCAGTATGCCGTCTTTTGCCGCGGCGCTGTTCGAGCGCCACTCAACCGGCGACGCCCGACCACGCAGGCGATGGCCGAGATGATGGCGACGGCAGATAGGTAGACGCCGAAGGAGTACTCGCTGCCGGTCTGCGAATTGAGCCAGACCCCCAGGAGAGGGCCGCTGCTGCCGAACACGACGACGGTGGCGTTGTAGGCAAACGATCCGGCGGTGACGCGCACACTGGTCGGGAACATATGCGCAACGGCGAGAGCGGCCGGCACGGCGAGCAGCCCTTTTCCGATGGCGAGAATGACCCCTCCGATGACCGCACCCCAGTAACCGCTCGCGGCAGCGATGAAGGCCGGAACGGCGAGAACGGCGACCGAGACCGAGGAACCCAACAGCAGCCGCTGGGGCCCGACCCGATCCATGACACGGCCACCGACAAGCGCGGCGAAGACGAGGACAGCGTCCGTGATCAGGGTGATCGTGTATGCCGCGCTGCTCGCGAGATGCCCTGGCCCCCGCATGAACGTCGTGAAGTATGAGGACACCGTAGGTGTGATCAGCGCGTACACGGCCACCGCGAAGAAGAAAAGGACCATTGTGCGCCATTGTTGCCGGAACGCGTCGCGCATCGGCGTGGCGTGTCGGCCTTCGTCCTGGCGGGCCGCGGCAAGCTGTTGGAACTGTGGCGTCTCGCCTATCCGCATGCGGACGTAGACACCGAGCGCGCCTAGCGGCAGCGCCAGCAGGAACAGGATGCGCCAGCCCCAGGAGTCGAAATCGGCGCTACCCAACACAGCGGAGACCAGGCTGGCAACCCCCACCGCTACGAGCACACCGACAAACGTGCTGGCGACCAGATAGCTGATATTGCGTGCGCGGGTACGGGCAGAACTGTGCTCATACAGGAAGCTGATCGCCGAACCGTACTCACCGCCCGCGCCGAGGCCCTGCAGCAATCGGCAGGCCAGGAGTAGCACAGGTGCGGCGATGCCGATGGCCGAGTACGTGGGCAGTATGCCGATCAACATGGTGGCGAGGCACATGACGACAATGGTGATCGACAACGATGCCCGCCGTCCCCAGATGTCGCCGATCCAGCCGGTCACCAGACCACCAAGCGGCCGGGTGAAGTATGTCAGGGCGAAAACGGCATAGGTACTCAGTAGCGCCACGGTCTGGTTGCCGTGCGGAAAGAAATGCGACGCCACCGAAGTGGCCACGACACCGTAGACCCCGAAGTCGTACCACTCGGCGAAGTTCCCCGCGACGGCCGCCAGGATCACCCGCGCGCGCGTTCGCCTATCCATGTCGTCGGGGCTGCCCGTGGTGAATTCGGCGGTGCTCATCGGGGAGCCTCCAGATCCTGCCGGCCGATGGTATTGATCGTGCTTCCGGGCCGCGGGCGCTGGACAAGCTCGACCCGAAGGTCGTCCGGTCCCACGGCATAGGCGATGAATCCCCCGCGGTTCCGGCCGGAGTCGATACGGTTGGGGGGCGAGATGAACCGGACTCCGCGGGCACTGCTGAAGCGGTACAGCTCCAGTAGATCGGTCACCTCAAGGGCCAGATGGGCCGACCCCGGTTGGCTGACCCCGGAGAACACCCCAGCTTGTGCTGGTACTAGGTACTGGAGCAGCTGCAGCTCACACCCGTCGCGCTGGCCAGCCGGCACCAGGATGGCGTTGTCCACGACTGCGTCCTCGACGCCCACGGTCTCCCGCGTGTAGGCGTTGTCCTGGATCTGGCGGTGCCGGACGACGAAGCCGAGGTTGTCGGTGAAGAACCTGATCGCGGAGTCCAGGTTCGACACCGTGTACCCAGCGTGCCCGATCGCGGACTCCGGTGCCGTGCCGCTGTCCGCCGGTTCGCCGGTGAACACGGTCTCGAACAGGCGCAGCCAGTTCTCGCCCGCCACCGCAGTGAGGGCAGGTTCGTCGAAGCCGACTGCGCGCAACCCATCCAGGAGAGCCGGGAAGTCGGACGCGGTGCTGAACCAGTCCTGCCAGCGGGGCCAGCTGGCTGCCTCGGGGTCGGGGTTCAACCGGCCGTTTCGCAGAAGCACCAAGTCCGCGTCGCTCCATTCCCTCGACAGATCGCTGCCAAGGGCCACATGGTCGACACCGATCTGGTCGGCCAGGCGCGCAACCATGTCGCAGAACTGTCCCAGGCTGACATTCGGACCGCCGATGAAGTTGGGATAGGTGGTCACCCCCACCACTCCGTCCCGTTCGGCGACAGCGGCCAGGATATCGTCTGGAGTGTTGCGCGGGTGGTCGCAGAACCAGCGCGGATTGGTGTGGGTCAGCGCGATCGCATTGGCCGAGGCATCGATCGCATCGCGAGTGCTGCGGTCTCCGACGTGGGAGCAGTCGACGAGCATTCCCAGTGCGTTCATGCGGGCGACGACCCGTCGGCCGAATGTTGACAGGCCCGTGTCGGACGGCTCCAGACAGCCGCTGGCAACAGCGTTCTGCGTGTTATAGGTGAGCTGCACGACCCGGACGCCGAGCTCGTGGTAAACGTCCAGCAGCCGAGGGTCGTCCTCAATCGGCGCCGTGTTTTGGAACCCAAGGACGACGGCGACCTTCCCGTTCTGCTGGGCGGCGAGCACGTCAGCGCTCGATCGGGCGAGCACCAAACGGTCGGAGTGTCTCGCGAAGCGCTGTCGCCAGTCCATCAGTCCGTCCAGCGTGCGCCGTGCGTCCTCCCATACTGCGCAGGTGGCCTGTACGGCGCTGACCCCGCCCGCGATGAGTTCGTCGAGGACTCGGGGCGTCCAGTTGTTGATCTCGCATCCATCGATCAGTAGCAGCTCGCTCACGTCGCTCCACTTCGGCCAGGACCGCCACCGTGGCGATCGTGTTCCGCCGAGCATGGCGCCGGTCGCTGAGAAGTTGAAGTTCGTTCTGCTTGCATATTGATAAGCTGTACTGATGAGATGGGCGATGGACACCCGGCAGCTGGAGTACTTCGCCGCGGTGGCTGACGAACTGCACTTCGGGCAGGCCGCGGCCCGGATGCACGTGAGCCAACCAGCGTTGAGTCAGCAGGTGCGGGCGCTGGAACGCCGTCTCGGGGCGCAGCTGCTGGAACGGACCACACGGTCAGTGCGGCTGACCCCGCTCGGGCGCGCTGTGCACGAACACGTGCGGGAGCTGCTGGAGCAGCGCGAACAAGCCCTCGACCACATCGATCGGCTAGTGTCCGGCCGCGCAGGCCGGTTGCGCATCGGCTTCGTCCCATCAGCGGCCTTCGACCTGTTGCCCCAGATCATCGCGCCGTTCGGGCGCTCCCACCCGCATGTGGAGCTGCACCTTCGGGAAATGCCCACCATGGACCAGCTCCGAAAGCTCGCCGCGGACGAACTCGACATCGGGTTGGTTCGCGACATCCAGGAGGCACCCGCGGTCCGGTTGATTCCCCTCGTCACCGAGCCGTTGCTGCTCGCCTGTCCCAAAGATCATCCCGCAGCCGCGCATCGTCGCGTGAGGCTGTCCACGTTGTCCGGGGACCGGTTCGTCGTGCTCCCGACCGGGGTCGCCCCAGCCATGTACGCCGTTGTCGAGAAGCTGACCAGGGCAGCCGACGTCAATCTCGAGTCGGCGCTGGTGGCACTCGCCTTCCCTACCACGCTGGGTCTGGTCGCCAGTGGACTCGGTGTTGCCATCGTGCCCGCAGCGGTGCGCACCAACCACCCGCCCGGCCTGGCGTACCGGCCCATCGCAGACCCCGGCGCCGTGTCGCACTTGGCCGCAGCTGTTCCCGACCGACACCATGACCCACTCGTCGAACAGCTCCTTCACACCGCACAGGCCGTCACCAAGTGGACCCCAGGCACACCGACCAGATGAACCGGCGTTCGCCTCGGACAAGGTGCTCGGCGGCCGATGCGACCCGGATCACGACTGGTCAGGGGGTGTTCTGGCGCGCGGTGGTGCGGGCTGCATTCTCCAACCGGATCGTGGATGGAAGTGGTCGGACCGCTGCGACATCGCGCCGGTGTCGGCGCTAGCTACCAATGCGACGTGTTGATGCGCGACGAGTTGCAGCGATATGAACCAGTCCGCGATCAGATGCGACCGATACGCCAGCGACGTCCTGGTAGGTCACAAGCCGGGGCCGCACCAAGACAGTCACTGAACGTTAGTGGTCTTCGAATCTGTAGGTGAAGAGCGAGAGCCGCTTTCGGTTGGGTTCTGGCTGCAAGGTCGGCAGTCCCCGTTGCTTGGTGCAGGGAAACGGTCGGCGGATATCCGCTATCTGCGCCGTCCGCTACGGTCGCAGGCATGGTCACCCGCGTCGTTCCCGAACACCCCAAGAGCGCGGTCGGCCGCGCGAGCATACTCGTCGGCAAGGCCAAGGGTACGTCCGAGGAGCTGGCGGAGGCGCGTGCCGTTCTGAGCAACTTCCGCAGCGCGCACGCCTTCCCGCTGAACGCCGTGACGGTGACCGTCCGACAGAAGGCTCTGGCCGTGAACCCGAACGCGGTGGTCGCACAACGGCTCAAGCGCCTCCCGACCATCCTCGACAAGTTAGCCCGCATCCCGACGATGAGCGTGACGACCATGCAAGACCTGAGCGGCTGCCGGGCCGTATTCGAATCGGTGCAGGAGGTCGAAAGTCTGGTAGTGGTTCTGCGGGACCTGCCGCGATCGCGCAACCGCGTCATCCGCCTCTACGACTACCTTCACGCCGATCCGGGCCCGAAGCACTCCGGCTACCGCGGCGTCCACCTGGCGTACGAATACGGTGCTTCTAAAGCCGAGTATCACGGCCTGCGGATTGAACTGCAGGTGCGCACGCAGTTGCAGCACGCCTGGGCGACCGCGGTTGAGACCATGGACTTGTTCTCAGGCAGCGAGCTGAAGTACAGCAAGGGCGCGGAGGGAGTCATCCGCTTCTTCGTCTTGGTCAGCTCCCTCATGGCCCACGAGGAGGGCACTGCCCCGGTGCCGGGCGCTGAGGCACCTGACACCGAACTGCTCGAAGAGTTGGCGGCCCTCGAGGAGCAACTGAGTATCGTCGGACGGCTCCGCGGCTACGCTGCCATCGTGGGCGACCAGTGACCGCCGCAACGCGCTGACTCTGGAACTGCGGCGCACCGCCGGAGATCGGACAGTCCCGACCCAGCACGCTTCAGTATGTGGCGACCGCGCTCGATCTGTTTGTTCGGCCGACTGCCGCCGTGGCCGGTCTCCGAACGTCCGGACGCTGAGCACGTTTGTGACGCGGTCAAGATCGCTGCCGCGGTGCGTGATGGGCGTAGCAACGTTGCGGATCTGATCGCCCAGCCGCCGGGTCATCCATTCCGCCCGGAGGTTGGCCTCGGCATAGGCAACGATCGACCGCAGGTACGTCTGCTTGTTTGGCGAATCCTCAAGAACCACGTGCAATCATCAGCGACCTGCGAACGGTCGCTGACATGCCCCCGCTGGAATCCGCTTACTCCCATAGCCTTAGTACTGCAACGACAGATCGTTATGTGCTGGGTCGGTGTGTCGGTTAGGCTGGCACGTATCTGTTCTGTAGTTGGTCGTGTGTGTTGGAGATGGTGACGGGCTGGTCTGNGGGTTTTGCGGCGTTCACGGGCCGCTTTGCGGCGCGGTTTTCTCGGGTGGAGTCGCGGCGGCAGATGGTGGCTTATCTGCGGGGTTTGCTGGGTGAGGTGGAGCGTAAGAACGGGTGGACGTTAGCCGAGGCGTCAGGCGCGTCCGATCCGGCGGGTATGCAGCGCCTGCTGAATTTCTATGCCTGG
>NZ_KB905418.1 GCF_000379465.1 Sciscionella marina DSM 45152 | reverse complement strand
TTGGACTTCCCCTCAAATCGTGGAGGGTTTCTAGGTCGCTGCCGGTTGGTCAGCGGTGTTTTTCTCGTACTCGGTTGGGGCCAGCAATCCGGTGCTGCTGTGCCGGCGCTGGTTGTTGTAGAAGTCGCGGCACCACCTCGTCACGGTCGCTCGGGCGTGGCGTTTGGTCGCGAAGCGGTTTCGGGACAGGACCTCATGTTCGAGGGTGGCGAAGAACGATTCGGCCGCGGCGTTATCGAAGCAGGATCCGACCCTTCCCATCGACTGTCGGATGCCGAGCTTTTCCTGGCACAGCTTGGCGAACAGGCCAGCCGTGTAGGTCGAGCCGCGATCGCTATGGAAGATCACGCCCTCGATTTGTTCGCGGCCGCCACGGACAGTGGCGGCGATCTTGATCGCATCCGCGGCCAGGGCCGCGTCCGGGTGTTCCGAGACCGGGCAGGCCAGCAGTCGCCGCGAGTACAGGTCGATGACCGTGGCCATATACAGCGGCCCTTCACTGGTGGGGATCTGGGTCATGTCACCGCACCATTTCTGGTTCGGCCCCGATGCGGTGAAGTCCCGGCGCACCAAATCCGCAACCTTCGGCATGGACTTGTCCTGACGAGTTAAACCCTTGTACCGCTTGACTTTCCGCGCGATCAGCTCCTGTCGACGCATCGAGTCAGCGACCGTGTTCACGCTGACCCGCCACCCAGCCTCAAGCAAATCGGCATAAATACGCGGGGAGCCATATGTGCCACCGGAGAACTCGAACCGCTGGCGCACGACGGCATCCAGCGCTTCTCGGCGTTGTTGCCGGGCCGTGGGCGCACGGCTGATCCATTTGTAGAACCACGACAAACTGACGCCGAACAGGACACAGGTGATCGTGTGTGGCACCCGGTGATCGGTCCTCTGGTCGGCGATGAAACGGGCCACGCTCATTTCGTGGGACTGTGCATGATCTTGTGGGTGGCCTGGTGGTCCGGACAGGCTGGGGCGAGTGTTCCCGGCCGGGAAGGATCGAGAAGTGGCAGATCAGGATAAACACGACGTTTCTGGTGTTTCGGGTGGTCAGCGTGCTGGTGTGGATGCGCGGATGGCCCGGGAGTTGATTGATCAGGCGCGAACCGAGGGTGTGTCGTTGACCGGCCCGGATGGGTTGCTGCGGCGGGTGACCAAGACGGTGTTGGAATCGGCGCTTAACACCGAGCTTGATGAGCATCTCGGCTACGAGAAGGGCGCGCAGCAGGCCAAGACCAGCTCGAACGAGCGGAATGGGACCTCGTCGAAGACGGTGCGTACCGATGTCGGCCAGGTGCGTGTGGATGTGCCCCGTGATCGGGAGGGTAGTTTCGAGCCGCAGGTGGTGCCCAAGTATGCGCGCCGCATCGAGGGGTTCGACGAGATGGTGATCTCGTTGTACGCCAAGGGATTGACCACCGGAGAGATTCAGGCGCATCTCGCGGAGATCTATGGGGCGCAGGTCTCACGGGAGATGATCTCCAAGATCACCGACAAGGTCTTGGATGATCTGCAGTCGTGGCAAGCGCGTCCGCTTGATCGCGTATATCCGGTAGTGCTCATCGATGCTATCCACGTCAAGGTCCGACAAGGCAGCGTCGCGAACCGGCCTGTGTATGACTCTGCTGGCGAATTCGTGGCGTGTTGTGCTCGGGGTCGGGGTGGTCGTCTCGTATGTTGGTTTGATCCAAGTGAGGAGGTCACCGATGTCGTTGCGCCCCAATGGTTTTATACAAGTTCCGGTTGAGACGGAGCGGGTGGCCTGGGCTGCGTTCCCGAAGGGGTGTCTGGCGATGCGGGTCCGTGACGAGTTGGGTTCGTTGTTCCGGGATGAGCAGTTCACGGACTTGTTCGCGATCCGGGGCAAACCAGCTTTGTCGCCATGGCGGTTGGCGCTGGTGTCGGTGTTGCAGTTCGTGGAGGGGTTGTCGGATCGCCAGGCTGTGGAGGCGTTGCGGGCGCGGATCGACTGGAAGTATTTGCTGGGTTTGGAGTTGACCGATACGGGTTTCGACGCGTCGGTGCTCAGCGAGTTCCGTGACCGTCTGGTCGGCGGTGATGACACCGCCCGGATCCTGCGGATCGTGGTGGAGCGGTTGTCGACGGTGGGGCTGGTCAAGGCCGGTGGCCGGGCGCGCACCGACTCTACGCATGTGCTGGCGGCAGTGCGCAATCTCAACCGTTTCGAGTTGGTCGGCGAGATTCTCCGCGCGGCGTTGGAGGCTTTGGCCGTCTGCGCACCGGACTGGTTACGCCTTATGGCACCGACGGTCTGGTATGAGCGTTACGAGCGCCGCGCGGACGCGTACCGGCTCCCCAACGGCGAGGCAGCACGCATCAAGCACGCCGTCACTGTGGGCACGGACGGGTTTGCGTTGTTGGCCGCTGCAGACGACCATGATGCGCCCGGGTGGCTACAAGACATCCCGGCCGTGCGGGTGCTGCGCGCGGTCTGGGATCAGCATTACGAATACCAGGATGGGCAGGTGCGCTGGCGGGCGAACAAGGAGTTGCCGCCGGCTCGGGATTTGATCCGTTCCCCGTTCGATATTCAGGCTCGGTACACGGTCAAACGCAACACGGGCTGGGTTGGTTACAAAGCCCATTTGACCGAGACCTGTGAACCGGATGCGCCGCACGTGCTGACCCATGTAGCCACTGTCCCGGCCACCACGACCGACGTCGAACTCACCAGCGTCGTCCAGGACGACCTCGCCGAACAGGACCTGCTGCCCGAGACACACTTGGTCGACACCGGCTATACCAGCGCCGGTCTGCTGGTCAGTTCACGCCGGGACCACGGTATCGAGCTGCTCGGCCCGGTGAGTTTGCCGACCACCCAGCAAGCCAAAGACAACGCCGGATTCGACACCCCGAATTTCACTATCGACTGGGACAACCAGCACGTGACCTGCCCGCGAGGGGCCGTCAGCACCCGCTGGCACGAAACCACCCGAAACGGTGTTCCCTTCATCGAGACCGCGTTCTCCGCACGCGACTGCACCCCGTGCCCTGTCCGCTCCCACTGCACCCGATCGCCAAAAGCCCCACGAGGAATGAGTTTCCACACCCGCGAGAACCTCGAAGCTCTCTACCAGGCCCGCCATAACCAAGAGAGTCCACAATGGAAAGAACGCTATAAGCTCAGGGCTGGCATCGAAAGCACTATCGCCCAGACCGCCCGCCGCTGCGGACTACGCCAATCCCGATACCGCGGACTGGCAAAAACCCACCTGCAAAACGTACTGACCGCCACAGCCGTCAACCTCATCCGTATCGACGCATGGCTCACCGGAACACCCCTCGGCCCAACCCGAACATCCCACTTCTCCGCACTCCAAATCCCCTGAATTCGCCAGCAGAGTCATTTACGTCGCGGTGGGTGTCGATACTGCTGGTGAGCGAGATGTTCTGGGCATGTGGGTCGGCACCGGCGGCGAAGGCGCCAAGGAGTGGATCAACCACCTCTCCGACCTAAAAAGCCGAGGTGTCGAAGACATCTGCCTGATCGCCTGCGATGGATTGAAAGGCCTACCCGAAGCGCTGAACTCACTCTGGCCGGCCGCGGATGTTCAATTGTGTGTCGTGCACCTCGTGCGGGCCAGTCTTCGCTATGCTTCGAAACGGTACTGGTCCCAGATCACGAAATCGTTGAAGGAGATCTACACCGCGCCCACTCTCGACGCCGCAGGGGCACTGTTCGACGAGTTCGCCACGGAATGGGAAAACCGGTATCCGGCGATGATTCGAATGTGGCGCGACAATTGGGAGAACTTCATCCCGTTCCTGGCGTTCCCGCCCGATATTCGCAAACTCGTGTACACCACCAACCAGATCGAAAGCCTAAACGCACGGTTCCGCCAGGCGACTCGTCGGCGCGGTCATTTCCCCACCGAGCAAGCCGCGCTGAAAGTTCTCTATCTCGTGATCAAAACACCCCTCAAAAACCGCACCAACATCACCGGAAAAACGGTAAGCTGGAAGCAAGTGTTGAACACGCTGTCGCTCCACTACGGAGACGCATCAACATACAGTAACTAGTAGGCGATCACCGGGCCGCCCACAAAGGTCCCGACAGTCCCGCTCCATCCACTCCAGGACGGTTCAGGCGTGGTTCTGTCAGGGCTTCTACGCCACGTTGACGGCGCGGGCGGATGCGCTCTTCGAGCTGACTGATGCTGTGTTGTGCACCGAGGGGCCGGTCAAGACACTGGTGGACCTGTCGCTGGCGCCGGAGCATCGCCGCGGGCACGGGGCGTTGTATTCCGCTCTGGGCGCCGGCGGTGTTGACATGGCGCGGTTTCGTGGCCTGCTGGCCGGGCAGCGGTTGCCGCGGGCAGCCGATGGCAGGTTGATGCTGGCGGTCGACGTGAGTAACCGGTTGCGCCCGGACGCTGCCACCAGCTCGGATCGGCTGTTCTGCCATACCTACGGCCGGGGTCAAGGGCAGGCGCAGATGATCCCGGGTTGGCCGTACTCGGTCATCGCGGCACTGGACCCGGGACGGTCGAGCTGGACCGCGCTGCTAGATGCGGTGCGCTTGGGTCCTGCCTGCGATACCGCCACCGTTACTGCCGCCCAGTTGCGCGAGGTCGTCACCGGTTTGATCGAGGCCGGACAGTGGCGCGACGGGGATGCGAACATCCTGATCGTGGCCGATGCCGGCTACGATCCCGCCCGGCTGGCCCACGCGCTGTCCGACCTGCCGGTAGAGGCGTTCGCGCGGCTGCGTTCGGATCGGGTGTTCTGTCGGCCCGTGCCGGCCCGGCCGCGCTCGCCGCGCGGGGGACGCCCGGCCAAGCACGGCGGGCTGTTCCGGTTCACCGACCCGGAAACGTGGCACACGCCGAGCGTGACCACGCACACGCGCACCGAGCGGTACGGCACCGCGGCAGCGACCGCCTGGAATCGCATGCATCCGCGCCTGACGCATCGCTCTGTCTGGATCGACCACGACGGCGAGTTGCCGGTGATCGCCGGCACCCTGATCCGGCTGACGGTGGAGTACCTGCCCGGCGACCGGCACCCGAAACCGGTCTGGCTCTGGACCTCCGCGGTTGACCTGCCCGCCGAGCAGGTCAACCGGGCCTGGCAGGCGTTCCTGCGCTGTTTCGACCTGGAACACACCTTCCGCCTACTCAAACAAACCCTCGGCGCGAGCTGCCCGAAGCTGCGTGACCCCGAGTCCGCCGACCGCTGGACCTCGCTGATCATCGCCGCCCACGCCCAACTGCGCCTCGCCTGCCCAGCCGCCAGCGATCTGCGCCGACCGTGGGAGAAACCCGTCACCGAGCCTGGCAAGCTCACCCCAGCCCGTGTCTGCCGCGGGTTTCGCAACATCCGCGGTAAGACCCCGATCCCCGCCCGCGCACCGAAACCCAGCCGGCCCGGGCCCGGACGCCCACCCGGCACCCACAATCGCCATCACGCCACCCGCCACGACGTCGGCAAGATCCCCAAACGGCCCGCATCGATCACCGCACATCGCTCTACCACGGGTTAAACGACAAGCAGAGCTCAGTCGAATGTTATTACTCCACGAATGTTCTTGCCTGCATGCATATCAGCATACCCCTGATTTATTTGATCGAGCCGATAACGTGTGGTGATCAGTTCCTCGAGTTTAAGGTCGCCTGAACGGTACAGATCAATTAACCGTGACACGGTGTAGCGTGGCGACTGGTTACTATACAATGACCCTACTACACGTTTCTGATAAAATGTCAATTCGGCAAGAGATATGGCTATAGGCGTTGTGTCCGTAAATTGACCGAGACCGGTGACAGCAACTGCACCGCCCTTACGGATCATCGAAAAAGCTTCGCTTACATGCTCTGCCTTTACGACACCGATGGTGATGACCGCGCCATCGGCCCCCTGCCCGTTTGTACTTTTTCGCGCTATATCGCCTGCCTCTTTAACCGTAGGAACTGCATGCGTCGCCCCGAATTTCAGCGCACTATCACGCTTGAACTCCACTGGATCGACGGCGATGATTGTCGAAGCACCCGCGTGCTTGGCGCCTTGAACCGCATTGATTCCTACACCACCAACACCGAGGATGATGACAGTCTGGCCCGGCTCGACGCGCACCGAGTTGACCGCCGCGCCCCAACCGGTCGTTACACCGCAGCTAATGAGGGAGGCTATCTCTAAAGGAATATCCTCAGGAACCTTCATAACACATGCGAGTGAAACTGTGGTGTACTCGGCAAAGCTCCCTAGGGCAACGAACTGGCCGACCTCGTCACGGCCCATGCGCACACGGAATACCGACGGGTCCTCGGGTGCACCACCACTCAGCAACGCAGCGTTGAGGTCACACAAATTTTGTTGACCCATCGCGCACCATTTGCATCGGCCGCAGCCTGCGACACAAAGTAAAGTTACATGGTCGCCGACTTTGTAATCGACAACGCCCTGCCCAACCGCTGTCACAATTCCGGCTCCCTCGTGGCCACCGACGACAGGATAGTGTGCGAGCGGAAGATCTCCCGTGGTGATATGGTCATCGGAGTGACACAGGCCAGCTGCGGCCAACTTGACCTGAACTTCCATGGGCCCAGGATCTGCGACTTCAACTTCTTCAATCTGCCACTTTCCAGGTGCGTTCTGCAACACCGCAGCACGACTCTTGACCGGCATGGCTACTCCTCTTTTATAATCTAGTAACAATCGGATTAAATTGATAATTCGAATGATACGAATTTATAATATTAGCCTGAAGCGAATCACACTGTGCTCCACAAAATCATTCTAATATCCTGCACACTGCCGATCTGCAGCTAGATTCAATCGATCTTCAATATAAAAATCATTCCGGAAGTAGAATCGACTTCGTATCTGTGAGCTCAAAAAGAGATTCCCTAGAACTTTCTCTACCATATCCAGAGTACTTCATACCACCGAAGGGCGCTGTCAGACAAGGGAATGTTGCGTTGATGACAAACGTTCCGGACCGCACCTGTTCAGCCACCTTATGTGCGAGTGACATATCCTTGGTGAAGACCGAACCACAAAGGCCGTACTTCGAATCATTTGCGATTCGAATGGCATCGTCGATATCGTCGTACGATATAACGCTAAACACCGGGCCAAAGATCTCATTTTGCGCGACTTCCATAGCGTTGTCTATATTTGTCAACAAGGTCGGTTCGAGGTACCAACCACGATCGAATCTCTCTGGCCGTTTCCCACCAAATGCCACTTGAGCACCGGCAGTAACCGCCTCTTCTATATACTTTTCCGCACGATCACGAACGCGCTCGGTAGCTAATGGCCCGTACTGTGTCTTGCTATCCAGCGGATCCCCCACGATTATTGACCGGAATCCTTCTACGAGCCGTTCAACTATCTCGTCGTGGCGTGACCGTGGCAGTAGAATACGCGTCATCGCCACGCAGATTTGTCCGCAAAACGTAGTCATACCACCGATTAGCTGCGGAATAATCGTTTCGAGGTCTACATCGTCTGCGACAATCGCCGCAGATTTTCCGCCGAGTTCCAAAGTCGTGCGAGCCATTCTACCCGCGCAAGATTTAATTACTTCAGTACCGACCTCAGTACCACCGGTAAAGTGTACTGCGTCGATGTTAGGGTGCGAAACTAGAAACTTGCTCACTTCGGTCCCAGCCGCGAATATGCTAATGACTCCTTCTGGGAACCCAGCCTCTTCCGCCGCTTCGGCGAGCAAATAGCTCAGCATCTGATTCTCAGGTGGCAGCTTCACTACAAATGTATTACCGGCGATCAACCCTGGAATTACCGCCATTGCCAGTTCGATCTGAGGACCATTGTACGTCATAATAGCCGCAGTGGGACCAATTCCCTCGTGCCGGATGATGACACGCCCACATGGGGTGTCTCGCGTTTCGGTAAAAGATACCGACCTCGCGATCTTTATAATATCTTCCCAAATAAGGGCGGTATTGGTATTGAATGCCTCACCTAGCTGAACCGGCATGCCTGTTTCGACAGCCCAGATCCGTTGAATAGAATGTAACCTCTTCTGGAATGCCGCGAAAAACCGGTCGACCACATCGATACGCGTCTCCGAAGTAGCACCACTCCAGTCATTAAAGGCCGCACTAGCGGAATCAACAGCTTTCCTGGCGTCATCCACCGTTACCTCAGGTAATCGGTGGATAATTTCTCCCGTTGCAGGCGACACGACCTCCACCATATTATCGGTAACCGGAAGTGCCCACCGTCCCCCGAGAAACAATTTATTATTGTGCAAACTCGATTCTATACCGTAAGTTCTATTGGTCACTTCAGCTCCTTTATCGCAGTCGTTACGAGCAAATAACTAAATTGTATGAAGAAAATCAACATGGTTGATCATGCGCCTCCGACCCGGGCTTCGCGGTCGGCCCAGTAAGGCTCGCGCAGCACCTTGCGTTGCAGTTTTCCGGTGGGGCTTTTCGGGAGTGGCTCGGTCGTGAACTCGACGACGGCGGGTTTTTTGTACGACCCCAGTCGCTGGGCGACCAGTGCGACGATGTCTTCGGCAGTGACCTTGGCGTCGGGTTCGACGCTGCACAGTGCGAGTGGTGTTTCGCCCCATTTCTCGTGTGGAACCCCGAATACCGCGACATCGAGGATCTCGGGCTGGTCTGCGATGGCGGTCTCCAGCTCGGCGGGCCAGATGTTGAAACCGCCGGACACGATGAGGTCCTCGGCTCGGTCGAGGACGTAGAGGTAGCCGTTGTCGTCGAGACGACCGATGTCGCCGGTGCGTACCCATCCGTCGATCAGCCGAGAGGCTGTCAGTTCCGGTTCGTTCCAGAACGCTCGCAACTGGCCTTCGACCTGCGCGTAGATCTCACCCTCGGACCCGATGGGCAGTGCTGTCCCTTCGGCATCTCGGATCTCCAGCCTCGTGAATGGCAGGATTTTACCTGCGGCCCGCATCGGTGTTGACCCCTCCACCGTGCCGAACCATTCCGCCGGTGTCATCTCTGTCAGGGTAGCGGCTTCAGTCTGTCCGAAGATCTGGTAGAGGACTTCGCCGAACGCATCACGGCCGGCGTACGCGGTGGCATCGGTGATCGGACCGCCGCCGACGAGAATACAGCGCAACGACGACCAGTCTCGTCGGCCGACGTCAGGAACTGCAGCGAGCGCGGCGACTATGGAGGGGGCGGCGAACATGTGCGATACCCGGTAGGACTCCATCTGTTGAAGTACGCTCTGCGGTTCGAACGCTCCGAAGAGCACGTTGGTGCAGCCGTGCAACCAGGCCGGGAGAAACAGATAACCAGATCCGTGGGAGACCGGCGCGGCATGACCGACGACGCTGTCGCGTTCCAGGTTCGGCAGCCGGTAGTAGAAATTGCGGCAGGTCACGAGCCAGTCGCGGTGTGAGTAACCAACCCCGTGGGGGTGGCCGGTGGTTCCAGCCGAATGGCGGATGACACACGTCGAGTCTGGATCTACGGGCACCATCGGATCCTTCGCGGACTGAGACGCTAGCCACGAGTCGTAGTCGGTGCCGCGGATGACGACGTGCTGGAGGCTGGGGATTTCGTCTTCGAGCCCGGACACGCTAGGGCCGTAGGCAGGGTCGGCGAACACTACCTTGGTGTCGGTCCGGGTCAGCATGTGCGCATGGGCTTCGCGTGAGTTCCGCGCATACAACGGGACCCGTGCCGCTCCAGCTATGGCGCAGCCGATCATCATGTCCGCGGCACCGATGTTGTTGTCCTCGACGCTGGCTACGCGATCGCCGGGGGACACGCCGGTCTCGATTAGCCAGTTCGCGAGCTGCACCCCACGCTGCCACGCCTCTTCGAACGTGAAGGCTCGGTCCACGGTCATGATCGCCGGACGGTCGCTATAGAAATCGACGGCTTGACGCATCAGGCTCGGTACGTCCATCACTCAACCTCCCAAACGACGTGCACCGGCACGCGATAGGCGTTCCGGTCGCGTTGGCGCAAGTGGTGCAAATCCGGACGGCAGCGGCATTGCCGACCACCGGTATTTTCTTTCCCTTTCATGGTGAATCGTTTCGGTGTTGGTTGTCCTTGACGGGTCTTGTGACGGATTCGGTAGATCTTTTCCCGCTGAGAATAATCCCGGCTCGTTCGCGGTCCCAGCATTCGTCGATGCCCTGAACGCGCAGCTTGTGCTTCTCAACTTTGCCGCTGGGTGTGCGGGGCAGGTCGTCGAGGAACTGGACGTATCGGGGAACGGCGAAGTAGGGTAAGACCTCGATGCAGAAGCGGACCAAGTGTTCGGCATTCACCTGCGCTCCCGGCTGGAGGACCACGGCCGCTTTGACTTCCTGCTCGAGGAGGTCGCTGGCGACGCCGACCACCGCAGTCTCGATGATGTCGGGGTGGCGTGCTATCGCGGCTTCTACCTCGTGGGAGGAGATGTTCTCACCTCGCCGTCGCAGATAGTCGTCCTTGCGGTCGACGAAATAGAAGTAGCCGTCCTCGTCGAGTCGGCCGAGGTCACCGGTGTGGAACCACAGGTTCCGGTATTTTTCCACTGTCGCGGCGGGATTGTGGTAGTAGCCGTCGAACATCACGTGCGGCTCGCGTGGGCGAACCACCACTTCGCCAACGACGTCCGCCGGGACCTCGAGATCGTCGTCGTCGACGATGTGGACGTCGAAGTACTCGGAGACGATCTTCCCCGCCGAGCCGGCTCGGAGAGGGGTGTCCGGGCCGCTGCGGGTGAGCGGAGCGGCCTCACTGAGGCCGTAGTCGCTTTCGAACCTGCAGTTCCATCGCTTGCTCATCTCCTCCTGGAGAGTGGCGGGCGGCGCGGGGATGCACACCACGGTGTCGATGGACTCGACTTCCGACGGCTCGCGTGTCCACAACAACGTCGCCATCGAGCCCAGCATCAAGGTCACGTTGCACCGCTCGGTCCGAACCCGCTCCCAAAACCGCGAGACGCTGAATCGCTCATCCTGCACGCATCGGACACCGCGGGAGATCGAGCCGAGCACACAGATCCCCTTCGCGGCCAGATGGAACAGCGGTCCGCACGAGTAGAAGGTGTCCTCCGGCCCCCGGTACCAGATGTCCGACTCGGTTCGCGCGAACGTGCACAGGTAGTTCTGCGAGAGCACGGCTCCCTTGGACGGGCCGGTGGTGCCTGACGTGAACTGGATCGAGACGGGGTCGGTCCACAGCGGGTCTTGTTGGTCGGTGAGATCGTCGGAGGAATGCGAGCGCAGCTCGGCGATACCGAGGACGTTGACCGGGCCCGCGTTGGGTAGTCCGATGTCGTGGTCACGGACGATGACATGCTGCAACGAGGGCACATCGGGGATCACGTCGAGCACGGCGGGCACGAGATGGGCGTCGACGATAATCAGCTGCGCGCCGCTGACATTGAGCTGGTGGGTTAAGAACTGCCCACGATAGGCGGTATTGAGCATGACCTCGATTGCCCGCAACCGGGCGCAGGCGAACTCCAACGCGACTTGGTCGATGGAGTTCGCGGCCAGCGATGCGACGACGTCCTCCTGACCGATGCCGAGGGCACGCAGGCCCCGTGCCATCGCGTTGGACCGGGCAACGAGATCGGCATAGGAGACGTCTTGATCGACGATTGTCAGCGCCACCCTCTCTGGAGTGCGCTCGGCCTGGTGGGTCAGCATCTTGGTGAGGGTCTGCCGGTGCGCCTCGATCACGTCCGACTCCTCTCGCTGAGCTCGGGCCCGCTGACGGCGCCGATACGGCGCAGCCGCGCGACCTGTTCGTTCGGGTAGCCCAGTTCGGTTAGCAGTGTGTCGGTGTGGTCGCCGGGTTGGGGAATCCAGTCGGAGCTGGGAACGCTGCCGTCGACGGCGATAGGGGTGGCGAGTTGTTCGATCAACCCCAACGTAGGGTGTTGTACCTCGTTGACCATGCCGCGATCACGGACGTGTGGATCGTCGACCAGCTCGGCGAGGTCGAGGACCGGAGAGATGCCCAGATTGAGCTCGGCGTTGAACGCAATCCACTCGTCGCGAGTGCGTTTGGCGAATATGGTGGCGAGCCGACCCCGGATCTGTTCCGCCCGCGCCTCGTTGATTGTGTAGTCCGCGGCCACGTCCTCGGCGCCGACGGCGGTGCAGAACGTCGACCATGTCCATGGTTCGACGGTGCTGAGCTGGATCGCGCGATCGTCCGCGGTCCGGTAGACACCGACGCCGGGATGGCCACCGAACTCGCGAATCGTGCGCGGCTCGGTGATGCCCTGCCGCCACAGGTAGTTGGCGTTGTAGCCGAATAGAGACAGCACCGCGTCCTGCACCGAGATGTCGAGATACGCGCCCTGGCCCGTGGTCTGACGACGGCGAAGGGCCGAGAGCACAGCTATCACCGAGTAAAGGCTGGCGACCGTGTCGCTGATCGGCAGTGGAGTGATGTCCGGGGCGCGGCCCCCGCCGCCGGAGGCCGCGGTGAGGCCGCTCATCGCCTGGTAATTCTGCTCATGACCGTCGAGTCGGGAGTAGTTCCCGCTTTGCCCGTAACCGGACACGGAGGCGTAGACGATGTCCGGTTTGCGCAGCCGCAGGGTCTCGTAGTCGATCCCCAGGCGGGCCGCCACGCCGACGCCGAAGCCCTCCACGACCGCGTCCGCGGTGTCGAGCAGATCGTAGAACACGTTCCGCCCGTCGGGCCGTTTCAGGTCGATGACCATGCTGCGTTTGTTTCGCCCGTGCCACAGCCACCGGGGATGCTCGGTCGAATCGAGCATCTCGAGCTCTGTGCGCTGCGCGCGCGGCGGTTTGTCGATCTGGATGACGTCAGCGCCAAGGTCGGCTAGCACGGTCGTGCCGAATCTGACCGGCGAATATACCGATACATCCAGGATCCGTACACCATTGAGCAGGTTTTTCATCCAGGACCACCAATTCTGCGCTGGGACACATCAACCGATGCGGCCGATGGAAGGCGCGATCGCTCACGCGGGTCGCATCGCGCTATCCATCCAACGTCGAATCTTCACGGGACACCAGGGCGCCCAACGCCAACAACGAACGTATCCGGCTGTCCTCGATACCCCATGCCAACAACGCGCTACGAGTGTGTTCACCCGGCCGTGGCGGCGGCATCGACAGTGCGGCAGGGGTACGCCCGAACCGGGGGGCCGGCACTGGCTGCACGATTCCCGCGTTACGGGTGAAGGTCCCGCGTGCGCGCAGGTGGGGATCCGACTCCACCTCGTGTGGGGTGAGGACCGGAGCCACGCACACTTCCTTTCCCTCGGCTCTGGCGCACCATTCGTTCAGCGTGCGGGTGCCGATCACCTCGGCGAAGCGTTTCTTCACGATCGGCCAGCCGGCTCGGTCCTCCTGTTCGGGCAGCGGTTCGTCGGTCAGGCCGAGAATCTCCAGCAGGGTCGCGTAGAACGCGGGTTCCACCGCTGCGACGCTCAGCCATCGGCCGTCATTGGTCTCGTAGGCGTCGTAGTAGGGCGCGCCGCTATCGATCATGTTGGTGCCCCGTTCCGCGGACCATTGTCCGGTCTGTGCCCACGCGTAGAATGGTGCAGCGAGAAGGGCCGCACCGTCGATCATCGCGGCATCCACGACCTGTCCGCGGTTGGACCGTTCTCGTTCCAGCAGGGCCGCTAGCAGGCCGAAGGCGAGGACGAGCCCTCCGCCACCGATGTCACCGATGAGGTTCAACGGCGGTGTCGGCGGCTGGTCCTGACGCCCGATCATGGACAGCACACCGTTGGCGGCCAGATAGTTCAAGTCGTGCCCCACAGTATGTGCGGCCGGGCCGTCCTGTCCGTATCCGGTCGTCCGGCCGTAGATCAGCCGAGGATTGCGACTCGTGCACACGTCCGGCCCGATCCCGAGTCGTTCCGCTACACCCGGGCGGAATCCTTCAACCAGGATGTCGGCCCGGGCCACGAGGTCCAGTACCAAGGCCACGGAGTCCGGGTGCTTGAGATCCACTGCGACGGACGGTCGACCCCGGTTCAGCAGTTCCGTCGCGTGATCGGCTCCGGGCCCGACGGGGTCGGACTCGGTGACGCGGTCGATCCGAATGACATCGGCTCCGAGGTCAGCCAGCATCATGCAGCAGAACGGACCGGGTCCCAGTGACGCGATCTCCACGACGCGAAAGCCTGCGAGCGGACCGTGGCGGTCCGGCCCAGCGCCGCTCATGTGAGGACCCGCCCCCGGCGCTGTTCGGCGAGACGCACGAATTCGTCTATCGCATCCGGATTCGCGAGTGTCCCCGCGCTGGTGACCTCCTCGGCCGAAGCGCCCTCGAGGATACGGCGGACGGGGACCTCCAGTTTCTTCCCCGTCAGGGTTTTCGGGATATCTGCCACGAGCAGCAGTGCATCGGGTACATGCCGGGGTGAGAGTGACGAGGCCAGCCGCTCGTTGATCTGAGCCTCGAGATCCTTGTCGAGTGAGTAGCCCGGTGCCAGCATGACGAAGGCGACGATCTCGCCGGCCTCGACATTGCGGTCCTGGAGGTGCACGACCAGCGCTTCCTGCACTTCCGGCAGAGATTCCAGCACCGCGTAGTACTCGGGCGGGCCGAACCGGACACCGGAACGGTTGAGCGTGGCATCCGAGCGCCCTACCACGCTCGACGAGCCATCCTCATAGAAGATCGCCCAATCGTGCTGGTCCCAGACCCCGTCAAAGGTCGAGTAGTAGGTGTCGAACAAACGGGACTCGCCGTCTTTGCCCCATAGGGCCTTCGGCATGGACGGCAACGGTGTGGTCACCACCAGCTCACCGGGTTTGCCCACGATCTGCTGCCCGCCCTCGTCCCATACCTGCACGTCGACTCCGAGGTAGACGCACGCGTGACGCCCCGCGCGGGCCGGCACCAGCGGGGAGCCACCAATAAACGTACCCGCGACGTCGGTGCCGCCGCAGGAGCAGCCCACCATGACGTCGGGTTTGACCGCCGCATAGAACCACTCCCAGCCGGAGGCCGGGAACGGTGAGCCGCCGACCAGCACGCTGCGCACGCTGGACAGATCGAATTCCTCGCTGGGTTTCAGCCCGGACCGCGCGCATCCCATCAGAAATGCCGTCGACGCACCGAAATGGGTGATTCCCAGGTCTTCGATCAGCTTCCACTGTCTACGGAGGTCCGGATAGATCGGGTTGCCGTCGAAGGTGACCGTGGCAGCTCCGGTCAGCAAGGCCGAGACAGCCAGGTTCCACACGATCCAGCCGGTCGTGCTGAACCAGAAGAAGGTGTCGCCAGGGCACAGATCCGCCTGCAGGCCAAGCCACTTGTGATGCTCCAGTAGCGGCCCACCGTGCGAATGCGGAATGGCCTTGGGCAACGCTGTCGTACCGGAGGTGTACAGCACGTACAGCGTATGGTCGAACGGTACCGGATCGAACTCCACCTCGCCGTCCGCACCGAACACATCATGCCACGAGCGCGCACCCTGCGGGATCTCGTCACCGAGGTAAGGCAGCCACACCAGGGTCTCCACGCTGGGCAGTGCGGAGCGGATAGTGGCGACCTGCTCGCGGCGGTCGAAGTCCTTGCCACCGAAGCGGTACCCGTCGACGGCGAGCAGCACCTTCGGATCCACTTGGCCAAGTCGGTCGACGACACTGTTGACGCCGAACTCTGGCGGGCAGACAGCCCAAATGGCTCCCAGGCTCGCGGTGGCGAGGAAAGCCGCGATCGTCTCCGGGATGTGCGGCAGATAGCCGCCCACCACGTCCCCGCGGGTGACCCCCAACTCGACCAGCCCTCGGCGAATACGGCCCACCTGCGCGCGCAGCTCGACGTTGCTCCAGACAATCGTGTCGCGCACCTCCGAAACCCCGGTGATCACGGTTCCCTCGGGCAGCGCACGGATGATGTGCTCGGCAAAGTTCAGCGTCGCACCCGGGAACCACCGCGCGTCCGGGACTACCCGCGACGTGAGCACCTCGGTTGGCTGTTCGGTGAACCGCACATCACAAAAGTGCACGAGGTGCGCGTGGAAGTCCTCCAGGTTGTCGACCGACCACTTCCAGAAGTCCTCGTAAGTTTCGAGAACCACACCGTGACGCTCGGCCACGTTCGACATGAAGCGCCCCATCTTGGTCGTCTGCCTGGCATCGGCCGGTGGGGTCCAAAGGATGTCGCCGTCCACGGAAAGCCTCCCATCACAGTGATACAATTTACACCGTGACTTCAGATACTACACACTCGGCCAACCGAGTCAATGGCTCGTCAGGCTCTCGGTTATTCCCCAATGACGAGGCGATACGCCCTGCTCTTTCCGTTCACTGCCGCCGACGGAAAGACAGCGTGTTGTACACTCAGTACAAGGCGCTAGCCGTTGCCATGTCCACGTGTGACCGTCCGGGCGGAGACCTATGAGCAAGTTGCGAGTCGATCGAGAACTGTGTGAGGGTTACGGCAATTGCGTGTTCCAGGCTCCCGATATCTTCGACCTCGGTGACGACAACGTCGTCAGCCTGCTTAAGGAGGACATCGCGGAGTCGGATCGGGTGCGTGTCGAGGAAGCGGTTCAGAGTTGCCCGGTGGCCGCGCTACTGCTTGAGGAGCGCTGAGCGCGCCTCGCGCGTCCTACCGTGGCCCGTCCGTGTCGGAATCCCGATCCAGCAGGGCGCGCCCGGCAGCGATTTGGCTGTGCAACGCCGCCGGGCTCTGCACATAGACGGTGGCCTCCCGTCGTTCCACCAAGGTTATGCTTTCCTGGTGGAACCGACCGTCGATCACGGCACCCCGCACCAGGAAGGGCTTGAGCACAGCCGCCTGTGGCGGGACGTGGACGAGCAACAGCCCCGTGCCGGTCCCGCAAGGCACCGTCTCGACCCGAGTGCCTTCCAGTGGTGGGTACACCAACCGGTCGAGCGCTCGCTCGACCACGGAACGGCACCCATCCGTCGGCGCTGACTCCACGGCCGCCACCCGACCATGCTTTTCGGAGAGCCCGAAGACCACCAGACCGCCGTGCACGGAATTGCCGAAGGCGCAGACATCCAGAGCCAACCGGAAGTCGTCGCCGGAGTCCGACAGTGGCGGTCTGGGTTGGAACACTGCCGTGACCGGCGTGCCGACCAGCCCGTCGGCGTCGCCTGAGTGAAGCAGGTCGAGGAGGCGATCCACGAATTGCCCGTCGTAACGGTGCGCTTCGGCCACCGCGATCGCGCGCCGGGCGAACGCAACGACCTCGGCCATCGTCCGAGCAGGATCGGGCAGTTGGAAGGTCGCATTCCACACGTCGGGCAGGGAACGCCCACGGTCATTGACGACCTCGAGCAGCCGCCACCCACGCGCATTCGCCCACCGGGCGAGCACCGCCCGAGTCGGCTCGCCCGCCCCGGGGTCGGCACGTATGTCCTGCCCGGCGAACTCGATCTCCACCGCCAGCGATCCGTCCGTCCGCAACTGTAACTCCAGCGGCTCACGCATCGAGAGCTCGGGATCGAAGCGCTGCGGCGGATCGGGGGATACGGCGAACTGGCCCGATGCCGGTCCACTGTCCCGCCTCGGGCCGGCGTCGGCCGCCGACATGCCATCGCGAAGCACCATGTCGGCGATTTCCGCCGCCGAGAATGCGGCCACGGCATCCAGCGGCGCGAAGTACAGGTTCGGATACAGCTCGTGGATATCACGGCCGACGCTCCTGGCGCGACCGGCTTCGGGCTCCCCGGAACCGCCGCGCTGGACGACTGTCACGGACTCACCTCCCTGTCATGGCTTCGCCACCACGCGCCGCACGGGCTCCCTCTTGTCACGGAGCATGCGTAGCGCGTCGTCGACGGCTTCCAGCGGAACCGTGTGCGAGATCGAGGAGTCCAGCGTCAGGCGCCCGGTCGCGACAAGGCCGACGATGCGTTCGATCGTATTCTTGCTGAACCCGCCCGACCCCATCAGCGAGACCTGGCGCATGGCGAACGTGACAGACGGGGGCAAGGTGATGCTTTCGCTACCGAGTCCGACGATCACGGCGCGGCCGAGCTTGGTCAGCGACGCGAAGGCCGCCTCTGTGCTGACCGCCCTGCCCGCGAAATCAGCGGCGACATCCACACCTCGCCCGCCGTTCGCCCGGCGCACCGCCGCCGCGACGTCGGGTTCCCCAGTATCCACCACTTCGTCGGCTCCGTGCTGCTGGGCCAGCTCACGCTGATCACCGCGCGGGTCCACCGCGATGATCGGCGAGGCACCGGCGAGCTTGGCGATCTGCACGGCATGTTGCCCGAGTCCGCCCACACCGAACACGGCAACCGACTCACCCGGCACCAGCCGAGCACGCTCCAGGAGCGCGTGGTACGGGGTGGCCACGGCGTCAGTGATGATCGCACCGACCGGCGCCGACAACGGACCGGGCAGCCGCACTAGCGCCGTTTCCGGCGCGGCAACGAACTCGGCCAGAGAACCATCCCGACCCAGGCCGAAAACGACGGAAGCCTCGCAGTTCTCGCTCGCACCGGCTGCACAGTACTTGCAGTGTCCACACGTGATGATCGGCGAGACCACCACCCGGTCGCCCACCTGCCACTTTTCGACCCCGGAGCCCAGCTCGGTGATCACGCCGGCGGTCTCATGCCCGAGGGTGACGGCTTCCCGGTCAGCAGTGCGGATCCCGGATCCGTAAGCGATGCTTACGTCCGTCCCACAGATGCCCGCCGCCTCGACGCGGATCAGCACCTCGCGGGCCGCGGGCCGCGGGGCGGCGAGACACTCACATGCCACGCCTTGCCGCCCACGATGGAATCGAATAGCCCTCACGTGCTCAGATCCCCGCTCACTGGTGCGAGACTCACTCGCGTTTCCCGTCGCTGCTGAGCCGACCGTACTCGTCGAGCAGCACTTCGGCGACTCCGTCCGCGGTCCGCTCACCGAACTGGTTTTTCGCCTCCAGGGCGACATGGACGCGTTGGCATTCCCCTGCACGATCCACCGCGGTCACCGTGCCACCGATGCGAATGACATCGCCGAAAATCTCCGGACGCCGCAATCGCACGTCCAGGGCCGCGAGAAACGCGCCGTCGCCCATCCAGTTCGTGAGGCAGTGCGCGAACCAGCCGACGCGCTGAGGGCCGTTGTTATAGGCCCCCGGCATGCCGAGTTCCCTTGCGGCGGTGGCATCCTGATGGCCAATACTGGGCAGAACCCGCTCCCCGAAGTAACTCGGGTCGTAGTTCGAGGGCAACCGCTCGGTGTCGGTGAACGCCCACTTGCGGTACTTCCACGCCATCTCTACGGACTTGTAGCCCGGGCTTCCCGGGCAGCCGGCGTAGTACGCGGTCATATCGATGCGCCCGATGGGGCCCTTGACGACCGTGGGCACCACGTCGCCGGGCGATACGCCGGTGAGGTCACCGGAACCCCGGCGAAACTCCGTGACCGCCTCGTCACGAATGGCGTCGAGTTCCCCGTCGGCATATTCGTGTGTCTCACGCGGCTGGTAACTGAGTCCATTGGATGTCCTTCGCCGCGGGACCCGGAAGGTGCGGGCGTCCGCTTCGGCGACGAGATGACCCTCGTGGTCTTCGTAACGGCAGAGTGCACTTTGGATGACCATGTCCGTGGCCGTCCCACCGGAAACCCGGCGTACCGGTCCAAATTGCGCGGAGGCCGTGATGCCGTCGTTACGACGCACCCGGCGGTGGAACCGCCAGCTCGTTCCGGCGTAGATGGGCTGCACGCCGGGCATACCGGCACCGACCGCACCATCGAAGGCGGTGTAGAGGAATGTCGGTGGTGCTAGCAGACAGCCGTAGGGGGTGGCGGCGCCGTAGGCGGCGTCGCAGAACAGTGGATTGTCGTCGCCGAGCCCGAGTGCGTAGTGGCGTATGCTGTCCCAGCTCGCTTCGTGGTTCCACTGTTCGACCCGTATTGGAGTCCCTTCGAGTGCCTCGGTCGCGGCGAGCCCCGCGGCGTCGATGTCACCCGCCAGGTCGAATACCAATCCCGTACCTGCGTTCACTTGTCACTCCCGTTCCGGCCGATGTGTCGGCGCCCTGCTATGCCCGTGCAATGAGATCGACGACGTGCACCCCTTCGGTGCCGACGATCACCGGATTGATCTCTAAGAACCGCATGCTGTTCGCGACGGCGGACAGCGCCGTCGAGATCAGCTCGTTCAGGGCGGGCACGTCGTAGCGCGGCCCGCCCCGGTACCCGTCCAGCAACCGCCCGACGAGTGACTCGCGCAGCACGCGTTCGCGCCGCTCGCTCGGCCAGCCACACCAGAGCACCGCCTGGCCCGTCATCGCTTCGGTCAACACGCCGCCGGGGCGGACCACGGCGATCGGCCCGTACTCGTCGTCGCGCAGCGCTGAAACCATCAGCTCGAACCCACCCGGCGCCATCTGTTGGGCAAGCACGACGTCGCCGTGGCGCGCGCAGATGGTCCGCACTGCCGCGAACGTCTCTCCCGCTGCGGCGGCTTCGCGAACCACGCGCACCGCGCCGAGTTCGGTGCGATGTGTGATCGTCCTGCCCGCAGCCTTGAGTACCAACGGCAGCCCGAAGGCGGTCACGGTATCGTTGACCTCGTTGAGCGTGTGGACGACACGCCACTTCGCCCAGGGGAACTCGTCCGGCAGGCGGTCCGCGGCCCACTCGATCCCCGCGACGTCCGCCTCACCGGAAGCCTGGAAGGAAGCTGCGCCGTGATCCGGGGCGCAGGCGGCCACGGCATCCACCGCTCGTTCGATCGTGGGCAGGTACGCGATGCCTTCGGTGGCAAGGATCTCCGTGAGATGCGAAGGGATTTGGTCGTCTTCCGACAGCGAGGTCAGCACAAGCGAGGCGCTGTCGGTGCGCGCCGCGAGCTTCGCCACGAGCTCCTGACGGTCGTGCGCGAGGCCGGACTCGACGCCCAGGATCACGTCGGCGACACCCGTGGCGGCGAAGGCGCTGATCGCGTCGGCGAATCCCGCCGTGTCGTCCAGGAACGGCACGTCCAGTGGGTTCGCCGGTGCCAGACGTGCGTCAAGACGGCTTTCCAGCATGGTGGCCGCAGGCGCATCGATTTCGGCCATCGTCAACCGCTCGTGAGCTGCGACGCGGTCGGAACCGATGACACCGGCCGCGCCGGAGACGGAGACGATGGCCACTCGCGGTCGGCTGACATCGGCCACACCATGGCACGTGCCCGCGACGAGCAGCGCGTCGGCCAGTGCGGACACCGTCGGCACCTCGCGCGCGCCGGCCTCGTGCAGGATCGCGTGCGAGGCCTCGGCCGAGCCGACCACCCTGCCTGTGTGCCCGGCTGCCGCCAGCCGACCGGCCGAGGAATTGGCCGCCTTGAAGACGAACAGGCGTTTGCGACCGTCGCGCAACACCTCCTCGAGTCGGGGTAGCCACTCCAGGTCGCCGACGCCCTCCAGGAAAAGTCCGACCGTGTCCGTGCCCTCCTGGTTCAGCAATCCGGTCGCGATTTCCAGCGCTCCGACATCTACCTCGTCGCCCGTGCTCACCCACTGCGACAACCCGACATGGCGCCGCATGAGTGTTTGCAACAGGCTGTTGCCGAGCGCCCCGCTCTGCGTCACGAGGCCGATCGAGCCACGTTCAGGGTGTTCGGTCCGCAGCACCGAGGAGAAGGTCAGGAACGCGGAATGCTCTGTTCCCACCGTGCCTACACAGTTCGGCCCGATGATGCGCATGGCCGACCCTGCGGCGAACTCGTCCAGTGCACGCCGCTCCGGGCTCTGTCGGTCTTCGAAGCCCCCGCCGATGATCACCGCGACCCTGGCGCCCGCCCGCTCCGCGTCGGCGAGGGCCGCAACCACGGCCGGGGCGGGAACGGCGACGAGAACCGTGTCGACGCTGTCCGGCTCGGCTTCGGCCAGGCTCGCCATCGCGGGCAGCCCGGCGATTTCGCGGTTGCGCGGGTTCACCGGATAAACTGGTTCCGCGTAACCGTAGCGAACGAGGTAATCGACTGGCCTGCCCGACGGGCTCTCCAAATTCGAAGACGCCCCCACCACGGCGACCCGTCCAGGCCGGGCGAGCGACTCGACGAGCGCTTGTCCACGCAAGCTCATATCCACGTGCGCCTTTCTCAACGGCCGCCCCACCTACACCCGGGGCACCCGCCGCAACCGGGGACGAGCAGACCGGCACGTCCGGCCCCGACCACCACCGTCCGGCGATCGTCCAATGACGGTATCATCGCTTACATTCACAGTACAACATTTGATCGGCGCCGAGGTCGCGAGAAGCCTACGATCGGGCACTCCGAAGAGCGAATTCGCTTCATCCGCAGAATCTACGGTGGCAGGGAGTCGGATCCTTGACAGTCGATCAGGACACTTGCAAGCATGAACTCTCAGTGTAAGCGATCCAGGTAGCGAAGGTGAGGCCGTGATCACATCATCGTCGGACGACGAAACGACCGCTCCGCCCGGGACACCGGGTGTCCTGCCGACCGGCTGGGCGGACGACTTCGATCTCCACAATCCGGTCTACCTCGCCGATCCCTACTCGGTATGGGCGCGGATGCGCACCGAGTGTCCGGTGGCCCGGACCGAGCGGGACGGCGGTGGGTACCTGCCGGTGCGGCATGCCGACGTCACCGCGGTGGCGCTGAACCCGCAGACCTTCTCCTCCCGCGCAGGTGAAGTGACCGGCCCGATTCCCGAAGCGGGCCGCGAACTCCGGCTGCCTCCGGTCACCTCGGACCCGCCAGAACACGCCGCAGACCGCCGGCTGCTCGTCCCGCTGTTCACCAAACCGGCCATAGCCAGGTACGAGGCGGCGACGAAGGGAACGGCGACGGCGCTTATCGACGATTTCGGCGACCGCACGGAAGTGGACGCGGCCAATGAGTACGCCAGGGACATTCCGGTCGCGGTGATCTCAGACATGCTTGGACTGCCGTTTGAGGACAGGGGCCAGTTCCACGACTGGACGGTCCGCATGCTGAAGGACGGTGCGGATGACTACGAGATCCGGGCCGATGCGGTACACGCTATCCAGGACTACTTCAGCGAATTGGTGCGTGCCCGCGCGGTGAAAGCGGATTCCGGGGTCCTCAGTTTTCTGCTCCATCGGCAGGCCGATGATCCGGGCCTGACCGACGAGCGCGTCGTGGGCATGTCATTCCTCATGCTCATCGCCGGCATCGACACGACCTGGAGCGCACTAGGCGCGATTCTGTGGCACCTGGCGACGCACGAGGGTGACCGCCGCACACTCGCGGCCGACCGGACACAGATCCCGTCCGCGATCGAGGAGTTCCTGCGCATGTATGCCCCGGTCACGATCGGGCGGGTGGTCACCGAGGAGGCCACTGTCGGCGGCAGGGCGGTTTGCCCCGGCGAGCGTGTCATCCTGCCGTGGGCGGCGGCGAATCACGATCCCGAGGTCTTCGACCGGCCCGACGAGTTCGTCCTCGGGCGCGAGCGGAACAGGCACCTGGCCTTCGGCGCCGGGATCCACCGCTGCCTGGGCGCGCACCTGGCCCAGATGGAACTGCGGGTGGCACTCGGGGAATGGTTGCGGCGTATTCCCGAGTTCACGCTGTCGCCGGGCACCGAGATCGCCTGGACGGCGGGAAACACCCGCGGCCCCAAGACACTTCCGATCCGAATCGGGTAACGCCGCCCGGCGCTCAGAAGGTGGGCGGGGTGATGATCCAGATCGCCACGAGTGGTTCGTCGCCGACGCTCTCCCATTGGTGGGGCAGGTGGCTGGAGAAGTAGATCGCGTCACGCGGGCCGAGCACGCAGTCGGTGTCGCCGACCTTGAAGCCCATCTGACCGGAGATCACGATGCCGCATTCCTCGCCCTGGTGCCGATGCGGATGACCACCGCTGTTCGCACCGGGCGCCGCCTCGACCCAGATCACTTCCATTTTGCGCTGGAGGTTCGGCGACAACAGCTCGTTGGCAATGGATGAGCCAGGATAGACGATGCGCCGTCGCTGCCCGGCGCGGAGCACGGCCACACTCTCGTCGACCTCCGGCCGGGCGCCGTTGCCGACGTGACCGTCGACCTCCAACAGCGAACCGACGCTCGACCCCACCGCCTCGACGAGCGACTTCAGCGTGGAAAGCGTCGGGTTCGCAATTCCCCGCTCGACCTGGCTGACGAAACTCGTGGACACCCCGGCAAGCTCAGCGACTTGAGCCAGACTCAGCTTCTGAGCCAAACGGCGGCTCCGGATGACCTCACCCAGTTCGTCGTAATCCAGGGCAACCTCCTCGAACCGCGACTAACCCCGTGGACCAAAGCTCACACGGTAGCTCCATTGACAACGTCGAGTATACACCGTCAGTGTAACGCTGCATCACCAGGAGGGAGTGACCTAGATCCTAGATGGTTGATTCCGTGAAGGTTGTGTGAGGCAGGTCGGTGTTACTGGGAGGGAGGAGGGTGTTCATGATCAATGTGTGACGAAAGAACTGAACACCCTCCTGACAGCACTGTACGTGCTGGTTGATGACCATGTGGTTCCTGCTCGTAGGGGGCGTGGTCGACGACCGTTGCTCTCGGATGCTGAGCTGATCACGCTGGCGGTGGCGCAGGTGTTGCAGGGGTATCACTGCGAACGTCGCTGGCTGCGGCACTTGCACAACAGCGCGCAGTGGCGGCGCATGTTTCCCTACCTACCGGGCCA
>NZ_KB905417.1 GCF_000379465.1 Sciscionella marina DSM 45152 | reverse complement strand
ACCGGCAACAACCCGGCAACCTCATCAAACGCCGCCGCAAACACCGGAAATGCCTGGTACAACCCCGATCCCATCCCGGCACGCTGCGAACCCTGACCCGTAAACAAAAACGCGGTGCCGCCACCGAGTGCCCGTCCGGAGACGATCGACGCACTGTCCACATCGGAGGCCAGCGCGTCGAGCCCGGCGCGCAGCTCGGTATCCGAGCTGCCGAGCACGACGGCCCGTCGCTCGTGCGCGGTCCGGGTCGTGGCGAGTGACCAGGCGATGTCCACGGGCTCACCCTCCACAGTGGAGAGCCGGGCCGCCTGTTCCCGCATGCCCTCGGCGCTGCGGCCGGAAACCAACCAGGGCACCAGGACCGGATCGGCGAGCTCGCGCGGTGCCACGGGTTCCACGGGCGCCTGTTCGAGGATCACGTGCGCGTTGGTGCCGCTGATCCCGAAGGAGGAGACGGCCGAGCGGCGGGCCCGCCCGGTCTCCGGCCAGTCGCGCCCTTCGGTCAGCAGCGCGACGTCCCCGGCCTCCCAGTCCACGTGCGGGGTCGGTGCACTCGCGTGCAGCGTCGGCGGGAGCACTCCGTGCCGCATGGCCTGCACCATCTTGATGATCCCGGCGACGCCCGCTGCCGCCTGCGTGTGCCCGAAGTTGGACTTCACCGAACCGAGGTAGAGCGGTTCGGCATCGCGGGCCCGGCCGTAGGTCGCCAGCAGCGCCTGCGCCTCGATCGGGTCGCCGAGCGTGGTGCCGGTGCCGTGTGCCTCGACGGCGTCCACGGTCGAGGAGTCCACGCCCGCCGAGTTCAGCGCCGCCCGGATCACCCGCTGCTGGGACGGGCCGTTCGGCGCGGTCAGGCCGTTGGAGGCGCCGTCGGAGTTCACCGCGGAGCCCTTGACCACGGCGAGCACCCGGTGCCCGTTGCGCCGGGCGTCGGAGAGCCGCTCCAGGGCGAGTATGCCCGCGCCCTCGGCCCAGCCGGTGCCGTCGGCCTCGGCGGAGAAGGACTTGCACCGTCCGTCGGCGGCCAGACCGCGCTGCCGGGAGAACCCGATGAAGGTCTCCGGCGTCGCCATCACCGTGACACCACCGGCGAGCGCGAGCGAGCACTCCCCCGAACGCAGTGCCTGCATGGCCCAGTGCAAGGCGACCAGCGAGGAGGAACACGCCGTGTCCACCGACACCGCGGGGCCCTCGAGCCCCAGGATGTAGGCCACCCGCCCGGAAAGGACGCTGCCCGAGGTCCCGGTGCCGAGGAAGCCCTCCACGTCATCGGGCACATCGCCGAGCCGGGTGCCGTAATCGTGGTACATCACCCCGGCGAACACACCGGTGGCGCTGCCCTTGAGCGAGACCGGGTCGGTGCCGGACCGTTCCAGGGCCTCCCAGCAGACCTCCAGCAGCAGCCGCTGCTGCGGATCCATGGCCAGCGCCTCGCGCGGGGAGATACCGAAGAACTCGGGGTCGAAGTCACCGGCGCCGTGCAGGAAGCCGCCTTCGCGGGTGTAGGTCTTGCCGGACCGGTCCGGGTCCGGGTCGTAGATCCCGTCCACGTCCCAGCCGCGGTCCTCGGGGAACCGGGTGACGCCGTCCCGGCCGCCGGACACCAGATCCCACAACTGTTCGGGGGACGCGACCCCGCCCGGGTACCGGCAGGCCATACCGACGATGACGATCGGATCATCGGCCACCCGCGCGGTACTCACCGAGGGGGTGGCGGGCGGCTCGTCCGCGTCCAGCAGTTCGGCGAGCAGGAACGCCGCCAGCGCCCGCGGGGTCGGATGGTCGAAGGTCAGCGTCGCGGACAGGCGCAGGCCGGTGGCAGTGCTCAGCCGGTTGCGGAACTCCACAGCGGTCAGCGAGTCGAACCCGAGATCACCGAACGCGCGCTCGAGCTCGACCGCTTCGGCGCTGGGGTGGTTCAGCACGAGCGCGGCCTCGGTGCGGATCAGTTCGCTCAACAACCGGATCTGCTCGGCGGACGGCAATCCGCTCAGCCGCTTGCGCAGATCATCGGCCCCGGCCTCGTCCACGGTGCGTCGGCGCGGGGCGCGGACCAGGCCACGCAACACGTGCGGAACCTCGCCCGCGTTCCGCAGCGCGGGCAGGTCAAGGCGGGTGGCGACCGGGCACGGATCCTCACCGAACGCGAGACGGTCGAACAGCTCCAGTCCGGCCTCGACGCTCAGCGCCGAGATACCGGCCGTCCCGGCCTCGCCTTCGGCCATACCGGTTTCCCAGAGGCCGTAGGCGATCGAGGTCGCCGCGAGTCCCGCGGCACGGCGCTGCGCGGCGAGACCGTCGAGGAACCCGTTGGCGGCCGCATAGTTCGCCTGTCCGGGCGCGCCCAGGGCACCCGCGATGGAGGAGAACATCACGAACAGGGCCAGGTCGTGGGTGAGCTCGTGCAGGTGCTGCGCGGCGCGCGCCTTCGGTGCCGCGGTGGTGGCGACCCGTTCCGGGGTCATCGCGGCGAACACACCGTCGTCGAGCACCCCGGCCGCGTGCACCACACCGGAAAGCGGGTGCTCGACCGGGACCAGGGCGAGGGCGGACTCCAGCTGCGCGCGGTCGGCGACGTCGCACGCGGCGAAAGTCACCTCGGCGCCCCGTTCGGTCAGCTCACGGCGCAGCTCCTCGGCACCGGGCGCCTCGCCACCGCGGCGCCCCACCAGCAGCAGATGGCGGACGCCGTGCCGGTCCACGAGCCTGCGGGCCACCTGCGCGCCGAGCCCGCCGGTGCCGCCGGTGATGAGCACCGTGCCCTCCAGGGTCCAGTCCGGCCCGGCCGTGGCGCGGGATCGGGCCAGCCGGGGCACCCGAGGGCCGTCCTCGGTGAAGGCGATCTCGGGTTCGCCGGTGGCGGCGGCCGCGGCGCGATCACCCTCGCCGTGCACCAGAACCAGGCGGTCCGGGTACTCGGCCTGGGCACTGCGCACCAGGCCCGCAACGGCGGCGTGCACCGGGGAATCCCCGGGCAGCTGCACGACGATCCGGTCGTCCCCGGCGAGCCTGCGCTGCAATTCGGCGAGCGTGTCCTCGACCGAATCGGCCGCGTAGACCTCGATTTCCGGGGCGTCCGCGGGCAAGGCCACCGGGATCCAGGAACGGGTGAACACCGCGTCCCCGGTTCCACCGGGCAACGGTGCGTCCGCGATCGGGCGCAGGCTCAGCGCCGACGCGGACAGCACCGGCCTTCCCGTTCCGTCGCTGACCGCCAGGGAGAAGCTGTCCGGCCCTGCCGGGGTGAGCCGCGCCCGCAGGGCGCTCGCGCCGGTGGCGTGCAACCGCAGTCCGCTCCAGGAGAACGGCAGCCGTGCGGTGCCACCGGTGAGGCCGACGGCGTGCAGGACCGCGTCGAGCAGCGCCGGGTGCAGCCCGAATCCGGTGACCTCGGTGTGTTCCGGGAGTGCGACCTCCGCGAAGATCTCCGCGCCACGGCGCCAGGCCGCGCGCAGACCGCGGAACGGGTCACCGTAGTCGAGCCCGGCCTCGGTCAGGGTGGCATAGATTCCGTCCAGCTTCACCGATTCGGCACCGGTGGGCGGCCACTCGGTTTCGGCGGCCGGTTCCCCCTCCGCCGGAACCAGCGAACCGCTCGCGTGCGGTTCCCACTCGGCTTCGGCGTCCTGTGTGCGGGAGTGCACGGCGAGGGCACGGCGGCCATCGTTGCCGGGGGCGGAAAGCGAGACCCGCAGTTGGACGGGTGCCGCGCCGAGGACCAGCGGGGCATGCAGGATCAGTTCCTCCACCTCGCCGCAGCCGGTTTCGTCCCCGGCCCGGACGGCGAGTTCGGCGAACGCGGTCCCGGGCAGCACGACCGCATCGCGTACCCGATGTCCGGCCAGCCAGGGCTGTTCTTCGAGGGAGAGTCGCCCGGAGAGCACCAGCCCGCCGTCCTCGGGCAGCGCGACCGCGGCGCCCAGCAGCGGATGATCGAGTGCACCGAGACCGAGCGCGGTGGCGTCCCCACTGCCCGGAGTCGGCAGCAGCCAGTACCGGTTGCGCTGGAAGGGATACGTGGGCAGGGCGGTCCGCTGTGCCCCGCTGCCCGCGAAGTACCGGGTCCAGTCGACCGGTGCGCCCGCGGCGTGCACGGCACCGAGCGCCGACACCACGGCGCGCTGCTCGTCCTGGTCCTTGCGCAGGGCCGGGACGAACACCGCCTCCGGCGCGGTCTCGGCACCCATCGCGGAGAGCACCGCGTCCGGGCCGAGTTCGAGGAACGTCGTGGCACCATCGGCGGACAGGCGTCCCACCGCGTCGGCGAATCGCACGGGTTCACGGACATGGGTGACCCAGTACCCCGGATCGGACACATCGGCACCAGCATCCACCGTGGACACGAACGGAATCCGCGGCTCCGCAAAACTCAAACCACGCACGACCTCGCCGAATTCGGCGAGCATCGGCTCCATCAACGCCGAATGGAACGCATGCGACACCTCGAGCCGTTTCACTCGGCGATCCGCGAACCGTTGCACCACCGCGAAAACCGCACTGTCCACACCGGACAGCACGATCGAATCGGGCCCGTTCACCGCAGCCAGCGAAACCTCCTCGGACAGAAACTCGGCCACCTCAGCCTCACCGGCCTGCAAAGCGACCATCACCCCACCCTCAGGCAACGCCTGCATCAACCGGCCACGCGCCTCCACCAGCTTCGCCGCATCCGCCAGAGACAAAACACCCGCAACGTGGGCTGCCGCGATCTCCCCGATCGAATGCCCGGCCACAAACTCCGGCCGAATACCCCACGACTCCACCAGCCGATACAACGCCACCTCAAGCGCGAAAATCGCGGGCTGCGCCACCCCGGTCCGATTCAAAATCTCCGCATCACCGAGATCCCGCACCACCGGCAACAACCCGGCAACCTCATCAAAAGCCGCAGCGAACACCGGAAATGCCTGGTACAGCCCCGATCCCATCCCGGCACGCTGCGAACCCTGACCCGTGAACAGCGCCGCGAGGCGGCCGGTGACCGCCCGGCCGGTGACGATGTGGGGACCGCGGCCGGTTTCGGCGAATGCGGCGAGTTCGGCCCGCACCGCGGCGGCGTCCGCGCCCAGGATCACCGCGCGCCGTTCGTGTGCGGTGCGTGCCGTCGCCAGTGACCAGGCCACGTCGAGAGGTTCGGCGGTGAGCTCGGCGAGTTGCGCGGCCTGGGCCCGCAAGGCCTGTTCGGACCGCCCGGACAGCACCCACGGCAGCAGCGCGGGCGGTGCGGTCTCCCGCTCCTGTTCCGGTTCGGGAACTTGCTCCAGCACCACATGGGCGTTGGTTCCACTGAACCCGAAGGAGGACACACCGGCCCGGCGCGGGTGCTCGCTTTCCGGCCACGGCTGGGCCTCGGTGGTCACCCGGATGGCCCCGGCCTCCCAGTCGACCTGTGCGGAGGGAGCGTCGACGTGCAGGGTCGCGGGCACGACCCCGTTGCGCATCGCCTCGATCATCTTGATCACCCCGGCGACGCCCGCCGCGGCCTGGGTGTGGCCGAGGTTCGACTTCACCGAACCCAGCAACAGCGGTTCCGCACGGTCCCGGCCATAGGTCGCCAGCAGGGCCTGCGCCTCGATCGGGTCACCGAGCCGGGTTCCGGTGCCGTGTGCCTCCACGACATCCACGTCCGTGCCGGAGAGTCCGGCATTGGCCAGTGCCTGGCGGATCACCCGCTGCTGTGCGGGACCGTTGGGCGCGGTGAGACCGCTGGAGGCGCCGTCCGAGTTCACCGCGGAACCCTTGAGCAGCGCCAGTACCGGGTGCCCGTTGCGCCGGGCGTCGGAAAGCTTCTCCAGCAGCACGAAGCCCGCGCCCTCGCCCCAGGCCACGCCGTCGGCGCCGTCCGCGAATGCCTTGCAGCGCCCGTCGATCGCCATCGCGCGCTGTTTGCTGAAGTCCACGAACGGATCCGGGTTGGCCATGATCGTGACCCCGCCGGCAAGGGCCAGCGAGCATTCCCCGGACCGCAGTGCCTGGCTCGCCAGGTGCATGGCGACCAGCGAGGAGGAGCACGCGGTGTCCACCGATACCGCCGAGCCCTCGAAACCGAAGGTGTAGGCCACCCTGCCGGACATCATCGATCCGGAGGTTCCGGTGCCGAGCAGCCCCTCGACCTCCTCGGGAATCGTGGTCAGCCGGGAGGCGTATTCGTGGTAGATGGCACCGGTGAACACGCCGGTATCGCTGCCACGCAAGGTTTCCGGCCGGATACCCGCCCGCTCGAAGGCCTCCCACGCGATCTCCAGCAGCAGCCGTTGCTGCGGGTCCATGGCCAGCGCCTCGCGTGGCGAGATACCGAAGAATTCCGCGTCGAACTCGCCCGCCGAGGGCAGAAAACCGCCGGTGTGCGGATGCGAGACCCCTTGCTTGCCCGGGGTCTGATCGAGCAAGGTGGCCAGGTCCCAGCCGCGGTCGGCGGGGAATTCGCTGCGGCTCTCACGCCCCTCGGCCACCAGCCGCCACAGCTGCTCGGGAGTGTCCGCGCCTCCGGGGAAACGGCAGCTGGTCGCGACGATCGCGATCGGCTCCTCGTCATCGGCGATGCGGGCGCTGGTGCCGGGGCCGGACGCGAGCTCGCCCACCAGTTCCGCACGCAGATAACCGGCGAGCGCGACCGGTGTCGGATAGTCGAAGATCACCGTGGACGGCAGCCGCAGTCCGGTGGCGGAACCGAGCCGGTTGCGCAACTCGACCGCGGTCAGGGAATCGAATCCGAGATCCATGAAGCCGCGGCCGGGCTCGACCGTGGCCGCCGTGACATGCCCCAGCACCAGCGCGACCTGACTGCGGACCAGGTCCAGCAGCTCGCGGTCCTGTTCGGCCTCGGTGAGCGAGGCGAGCCTTCGAGTGAACGAGGAATCCTGTCCGCCGCCGCGCTGCGCGGTGCGGCGGCCCGGTTTCACCAGCGCGCCGAGCAGCGGGGGCAGCGGCTCGCTCGCCGCGCTCGCCGCCAGCACCGGTTGGTCGAACTTCATCGGCACGGCCAGTGCCGGACCGGCGGCCAATGCCGCGTCGAACAGGGCGAGCCCCTCCTCGACGGCCAGCGCCGGGGTGCCCGCGGAACGCAGCTGGGCCAAGTGTGTCTCGCCCATCGCCTCACCCATACCCGCTGCCCACGGGCCCCAGGCCAGGGACTGACCGGACAGACCGCGGGCCCTGCGATGCGCGGCGAGTGCGTCGAGATAGGCGTTGGCCGCCGCGTAGTTGCCCTGTCCGGGGGCACCGAGCACCCCGGCGGACGAGGAGAAGGTGAGGAACAGATCGACGTCGCCGGTCAGCTCGTCCAGATGTCGTGCGGCGTCCGCCTTCGGACCGAGCACGTAGTCCAGCCGTTCCGGGGTGAGCGCGTCGATCAGGCCGTCGTCGAGCACCCCGGCGGCATGGATGACACCGGTCAGCTCGACCCCGTCGAGCAGCGCGGCCACGGATCCGCGGTCGGCCACATCGCAGGCGGCCACCTCGACCTCGGCGCCCAGTTCGGTGAGTTCGGCGCGCAGCTCGGGAACCCCGGGCGCATCCGGGCCACGGCGGCTGGTGAGCAGCAGCTTCCGGACCCCGTGCGACTGCACCAGATGTCGTGCCAGCAGCGCGCCCAGTCCCCCGGTGCCTCCGGTGATCAACACGGTGCGCGCGGGATCGAGTGCCCGCGGCATCGTGAGGGCGATCTTGCCGATGTGCTTGGCCTGGCTCAGGAACCGGAACGCCTCGGGCGCCTCCCGCACATCCCAGGACCGCACCGGCAGCGGGGACAGCGCACCGGATTCGAACAGCTCGGTCAGGGCGGCCCACATCTGTGCGATCCGCTCCGGACCGGCGTCGATCAGGTCGAAGGCACGATAGGTGATGCCCTCGGGCTCGCGGATGTCGGTCTTGCCCATCTCCAGGAACCGCCCGCCCGCGGACATCGTGCGCAGTGACGCGTCGACGTACCCCCCGGCCAGCGCGTTCAGCACGACGTCGATTCCGGTGAACCGGTCCCCGAACGCCAGCGTGCGGCTCGAGGCGATGTGCTCCTCGTCCAGCCCGGCCGCACGCAGCACGTGCTGCTTTCCCTCACTGGCCGTGCCGTAGATCTCCGCGCCGAGATGTGTGGCCAGCTGGGTGGCGGCCATGCCGACTCCTCCCGCGGCGGCATGGATCAGGATCGACTCCCCCGGACGCAGACCGGCGAGGTCGACAAGCGCGTAGTAGGCCGTGAGGAACACCAGCGGGGTGGTCGCGGCCTGCTCGTAACTCCACTCCCCCGGTTTGCGGGTGACCATCGGCCGTTCGGCGACCGCAACCGGTCCCGCCCCACCGGAAACCAGGCCCATGACCTCGTCCCCGGGACGCAGATCGGTGACCTCCGCGCCGACCGCGAGTACGGTTCCGGCGAACTCGCTGCCGAGCAACCCCGCTTCGCCCGGATACATGCCGAGCACGTTGAGCACGTCCCGGAAGTTCAGCCCGGACGCGCGAACGGCCACCCGCACGCCCAGTGGGCCGAGCGGTTCCTCCTCGACCGGTTCCAGGATGAGCTGATCCAGCGTTCCCTTGCCCGCCATGCCAAGGCGCCAGGCACCGGGCGGGGGCTGCAGCCGCCCGGCCGATTCCGGGGTGACCAGTCGCGGCGCGCACAGCTCGCCCTCGCGCACGGCCAGCTGCGGCTCCTCGGCGGCCAGGACCGCGTCGGTGAGCTCATCGGTGTCGGCGAGCCGGAACCGGCCGGGGTGCTCGGACTGCGCGCTGCGCACCAGTCCCCACACCGCTGCCGCCACCGGATCCAGCGCCGCGCCGGTGGTGTGGACGAGCAGCGTGGAGCCGGTGAACCGCGGTTCGGCGAGGAACGTCTGCAGCACGTCCAGGGTTTCCCCGGTCAGCGCGCGCACATCCGTACCGGCGGCGCGGTGCACGACGACCTCGGCGGACTCGGGCCAGTTCGCCCACCCCGGAACCCGCTCCCCCGGAGTGACCGGCCGCCACGCCACCTCGTGCAGCCCGTCCCTGGTCGCGGACGGCCGGAGCTGACCGGCCGAGACCGGGCGCACCACAAGGGATCCCACGCTGGCCACCGGCGCACCGGTGCCATCGGCGACCCGCAAGGTGACCGCGTCGGTACCGGACGGGGTCAGCCGGACACGCAGCTCGGCGGCACCGGAGGCGTGCAATTCGACGTCGTTCCACGCGAACGGCAGCCGCGCCGGACCGTCCCCGGAGGCCAAGGCGTGCAGCGCGGCGTCGAGCAGCGCGGGGTGCAGGCCGAACCGGGATGCCTGCTCGCGGACGCCCTCCGGCAGGGTCACCTCGGCGTAGCTGTCTCCTTCGTGGCGCCAGAGCGCCCGCAGGCCCTGGAATGTCTCGCCGTAGTCCAGGCCCGCCGCGGCCAGCTCCGCGTACCGGCCATCGAGCGGCACGGATTCGGCACCGGAGGGCGGCCACTCGGTCAGTTCCCAGTCCGGAGACACCGAGGACGCGGACAGCGATCCGATGGCGTGCAGCGTCCAGTCCCCCGCGCCGTGCGGTCGGGAGTGGACGGTCAACCGCCTGCTTCCGGACTCGTCCGGTTCGCCCGCCCACAGCTGTACCTGCACCGCGCCGGTTTCCGGCACCACCAACGGGGTTTGCAGGGTCAGCTCGTCCAGGGCGGCGAGCCCGGTCTCGTCGGCCGCCCGCACGGCCAGCTCGACGAGAGCGGTGCCGGGCACCACGACCTGACCGTGCACGACATGTTCGGCCAGCCAGGGGTGGGTTCGCAGGGACAGGCTGCCGGTGAGCAGCAGCCCGTCGGCGTCGGCGACCGAGACGACCGCGCCCAGCAACGGATGTTCGGCCGAGCCGAGGCCGAGACCGGCCGCGTCCCCGGTTCCCGCGGTGGCGGGCAACCAGTAACGCGCGCGCTGGAACGGATAGGTGGGCAGCTGCACGGGCCGCGCCCCGGACAGCATCTCGGCCCAGCGGACCGTGCCACCGTGCGTGTGCACCGCGGCCAGCGCCGCGACAAGAGTCTCGGGTTCCGGCCGGTCCCGGCGCAGGGCGGGAACGAACAGGCCGTCCGCGCATTCCTGGCCCGCGGCCGAGAGCACTCCGTCCGGGCCGAGCTCGAGGAACCGGGTGACACCGGCCCCGGCCAGCGCGCGCACCCCGTCGGCGAACCGCACGGCTTCCCGCACGTGCCGGACCCAATAGCCGGGATCGGTGATCTCGTCCGTGTCCGCGATCCGCCCGGTGACATTGGAGACCAGGGCGATCCTCGGCGTCCGGTAGGTGATGCCCGCGGCGACCGCGCCGAACTCGGCGAGCATGTCGTCCATCAGGGCGGAGTGGAAAGCATGCGAGACGGACAGCCGCTTCGTCCGCCGCCCGCGCTCGGTGAATCCGGCCTGCACCCGCCCGACGGCGTCCGCGGTGCCCGAGACCACGACCGCACGCGGGCCGTTGACGGCGGCGATATCGGCTCCCGGCGGCAACGCGGCCCGCACCTCGTCCTCTTCGGCGTCCAGCGCGCACATCGCGCCGCCGCCGGGCAATGCGCTCATCAACCGGCCACGCGCGGCCACGAGTTCGGCCGCGTCCTCCAGTGACCACACCCCGGCCACGTGCGCGGCGGCCAGTTCACCGATGGAGTGGCCGATGAGGAAGTCCGGGACGACACCCCAGGATTCGATCAGCCGGTAGAGCGCGACCTCGAGCGCGAACAGCGCCGGCTGCGCGTTCCCGGTGTCCGCCAGTTCCTCCTCCGCCGCACCCTCGCCGAAGACGAGCTCGGGAACCCCCGGCAGCAGTTCGCAGACCTCGTCGAAGGCCGCGGCGAACACCGGATAGGCCGCGTAGAGCTCCCGCCCCATGCCGATCCGCTGGGACCCCTGCCCGGTGAACGCGACCGCGAGCTGCGCCGCGCCGTTGGCCTCGCCGAGCACGAGACCGGGAGCGGGCGAACCCTCGGCGAGAGCCGCGAGCCCGGAGCGCAGTTCCTGCTCACCGGTGCCGAACACGACTGCGCGATGCCCGAGCGTGGCCCGGGTCGCGGCCAGTGACCAGCCGATGTCGACGGGCGCGCCCTCGGCATCCAGCAGGGCGCGCGCCTGCTCGCGCAGGGCGGCATCGGTGTGCCCGGACAGCACCCACGGCACGACCGGTGACGGTTCCGCAGCGGCCGCGCCCGGTTCCTCGACCGCGGGCGGCTGTTCCAGCAGCACGTGCGAGTTCGTGCCGCTGATCCCGAACGAGGACACGCCTGCCCGGCGGATGTCGCCCGCCGACCACGGGCGGGCGGAGGTGAGCAGTTCGATCGTGCCGGTGCCCCAGTCGACCTGGGCGCTCGGCGCGTCGATGTGCAGGCTGGCGGGAAGCCGCCCGTGCTGCAGGGCGAGGACCGTCTTGATCACGCCTGCCACACCGGCGGCGGCCTGGGTGTGGCCGATATTGGACTTCACGGAGCCGAGCAGCAGTGGGCCGCGATCGCCGCGCTCGCGACCGTAGGTGGCCTGCAGTGCCTGCACCTCGATGGGGTCGCCGAGTGTGGTGCCGGTGCCGTGCGCCTCGACGGCGTCGACATCCTTGGCGGAGAGCCGCGCATCGGCGAGCGCTTGGCGGATCACCCGCTGCTGGGACGGCCCGTTCGGCGCGGTGAGCCCGTTCGAGGCACCATCTTGGTTGACCGCGGACCCCCGCACCACCGCCAGTACCGGGTGACCGCTGCGGCGGGCATCGGAAAGCCGCTCCAGCACGAGCATGCCCGCACCCTCACCCCAGGCGGTGCCGTCGGCCCCGGCGGCGAACGCCTTGACCAGACCGTCTCGGGCGAGACCACGCTGCCGGGAGAACTCGATGAAGGCGTCCGGCCCGGCCATCACGGTGGCACCGCCGGACAAGGCCAGATCGCATTCCCCCGCGCGCAGCGCGCGAACCGCGAGGTGCAGGGTGACCAGCGAGGCCGAGCACGCCGTGTCCACCGTGACCGATGGGCCTTCGAGACCGAGGAGATAGGAGATCCGTCCGGAAAGGACACTGCCCGAGACCCCGGTGCCGAGATAACCCTCGATACCTTCGATGCCCTTGGCCAGATCGCGGCCGTAGTCCTGGCCGTTGGTGCCGACGAACACCCCGGTACCGCTGCCGGTCAGCGAGCTCGGGTCGATTCCGCCGCGTTCCAGGGCCTCCCAGGAGGTCTCCAGCAGCAGCCGCTGCTGCGGATCCATCGACACGGCCTCGCGCGGCGAGATGCCGAAGAAGGCGGCATCGAAGTCCGCCGCGCCGTCGAGGAAACCACCCCGGTCGACGTAACTGGTGCCGAGATGGTCCGGATCCGGGTCGACGAGACCGCCGAGATCCCAGCCGCGGTCGGACGGGAATCCGGTGATCCCGTGTTCCCCGGCGCTGAGCAGCCGCCAGAACTGCTCCGGGGACTCGACCCCGCCGGGGAACCGGCACCCCATCCCGACGATGGCGATCGGTTCGGTGGCGCGCTCCTCGATCGCGGCCAGCCGCCCGCGTGTGCGCTGCAGTTCACCGGTTACCCGGGTCAGGTAGTCGCGAAGCTTGTCGTTCTCACCCACGGTGTCCCCACTCATCGGTCGCGGGCGCCCGGTCAGGCGCCGAGTTGCTTGTCAATGAAGGCGAAGAGCTCATCGTCGGAAGACGGCGCGAACTCCGGGCCGGTCAGCCGCGCCGCGAGCTCGCGCAGCCGCTCGCTCGCGCGCGCCCGCGCCTGCTCGTCCGGATCGGTCCGGTCCAGCACCGTTTCCAGGTTGTCCAGCAGGCCGTCGAGATCGCGCACCGGTGCCCCGCCCTCCGGCGCGAGCTCCTGCCAGAGATAGCCGGCCAGCGCGGCCGGGGTGGGATGGTCGAAGACGACCGTGGCGGGCACGGCCACGCCAGTGGCGGCATCGAGGCGGTTGCGCAGTTCCACCGCGGTGAGCGAATCGAAGCCCAGCTCGGTGAACGGCCGGTCCGGCCCGATTCCGCTGCTGTCCGGATGGCCGAGCACGCGGGCCACGGTGTCCCGCACGAGCCCGAGCAGCATCCTGCGCTGTTCCGGTTCGATCAGCCCGGCCAGGCGCTCCCGCAGGTTCGTTTCCGGTTCCGGCGCGCCCTTTCCGGACTCCGGGCGCGGCAGTTCGGCCAGCATCGGGGCGTTCCGGAAACCGTCGAAGAATTCCGGCCAGTCGAAGTCGGCCACGGTGACTTCCGGCTGTCCCGCGGCGAGTGCCCGGACGAACTCCTCGGCGGCCGCCTCGGGCGCCATGGCCCGTAGTCCCTTGCGGCGCACCTCCTCGTCGATCGCCCCGGCCATTCCGCCATCGGCCCATGGGCCCCAGGCGATGGACACGGCGGGAACCCCATCGGCGCGCCAGCGGCGAGCGAGCGCGTCGAGTTCGGCGTTCGCTGCGGCATAGGCCGCCTGGCCGCCATTGCCGAGCACGCCCGCCACCGAGGAGAACAGCACCAGGGCGTCCAGATCGTGGGTCAGCTCGTACAGGTTCCGCGCCCCGGCCACCTTCGGCCGGGCCACGGAAGCGAACTGCTCGGCCGTCGCGTCGTCGAGCAGCGCATCGTCCAGTACTCCCGCGGCGTGCACCACCACACGCAGTTCCTCGAGCTCATCGATCACTGTGGACAGTGCGCCCCGGTCGGCGGCATCACAGGCGTGGATCGTCACCCGGGCACCCAGCTCGCCGAGTCGTTCGCGCAGTCCCGCGGCCCCGGGAGCGTCCGCGCCACGCCGGGACAACAGCACGAGATGCTGCGCACCTGCCCGGACCAGCCGCTCGGCCACCACCGCACCGAGTGCGCCCGTGCCACCGGTGATCAGTGCCGTGCCGGATGTGGTCCACTCCCGGCCCGTGCCTGCGGCCGAGACGAAGCGCCGGGCGTGGACCCCGCCGGAATCGATCGCCACCTCGTCCTCGGGTCCGCCGAGGACGGCGCGCAGTCGCGCGATGGCGTTCTCATCGGGCCGCACGGGCACGTGGACGCAGCCGCCCCAGCGGCGCGGCTGCTCGATGGCCGCGACCCGGCCGACCGCGGCCACCCCGGGGCGATCACCGATCGCGGCGCACCAGAGCTTCGCGGATGTGGACCGCAGCAGTTCGGCGAGCTCTGCGCCATCCACGGGGAAGGCGAGCACCGGGTCGTTTTCCGGGATCTCGTGCACCAGCGAGGCGCCGAGAGCCGTCGCCGCGGCGGCGGCCCACTCGTGACTCTCCGGGGCGTACACCGTCCAGCTGGCCTCGGGCACCGCGCCGGGTTCGATCGGTCGCCAGACGACCTCGTAACGCCGGTTCACCGTGTCGCCGCGTTCGACGGCGGCCAGCCAGAACCGGTCTTTGCGGAACGGATGGGTCGGCAGTTCCGCCCGGGTGGCACCGGTACCGGCGAAGATCCGTGTCCAGTCCAGCCGGACACCGTCCGCGAACAGCCGCGCCCGCGCGAGATCGGCGGCGTCGGCCTCGTCCTGGTCCTTGCGCTGCAGCGGAAAGAACCTGCCCTCGGCGACACATTCCGCACCGAGCGCGGACAGCGCGGCATCCGGGCCGATCTCCACGAATCGCCGGACGCCGCGATCGTGCAGCGTGCCGATACCGTCGGCGAACCGCACTGTTTCCCGTACCTGTCGCACCCAGTACCGCGGATCGGTCACCTCGGCGACCTCTCCGGTCAGGCCGGACACCAGGGGGATCCGCGGCTGCGTGTAAGTGACGCTCTCGGCGACCTCGGCGAACTCGTCCAGCATCTCGTCCATCAGCGCGGAGTGGAAGGCGTGGCTGACCGTCAGCCGGGTGGCGCGCCGGTCCGGAAAACCCTCGAGGACCGAGTTCACCGCGTCCGTTTCGCCGGACAGCACGAGCGAGGAAGGCCCGTTCACCGCGGCCACGCTCACCCCGCCGGGAAGTTCGAGTTCGCTTTCCGCCGCCTGCAAGGCCACCATCGCACCGCCCGAGGGCAGTGCACCCATGAGCCGTCCGCGAGCGGTGACCAGTCTCGCCGCGTCCTCAAGGGACCACACCCCGGCCAGGTAGGCGGCGGCGAACTCGCCGATCGAGTGGCCGAGCAGGAAATCCGGTGCCACGCCCCAGGAACGCAGCAGCGCGGCCATCGCGACCTCGAAGGCGAACAGTGCGGGCTGGGCGTTTTCGGTGCGCGCCAGCACATCCGCGTCCGTGATGCCCCGGATCTCCGGCAGCAGCGCGCACACTTCCGCGTGGGCGTCCGCGAACGCCGGGAAGCTCGCGGCCAGGCCGGTTCCCATATCCACCCGCTGCGCGCCCTGACCGGTACACAGGAACGCGAGCTTCCCGCTGCCCGCATGGCCGGTCACCACGCCCGAGGCGGTTTCCTCGCGGGACACCGCTTCGAGCCCCGCCCGCAGCTCGTCCTCTCCCGAACCGGTGACCACGGCCCGGTGCGCCCAGGCCGTTCGGGTGCTCGCCAGGGACCAGGCGAGGTCCCCGATCTCGGCCTCGCTCTCCAGCAACCGGCCCGCCAGCTCGGGCAGTGCGGCCTCACTGCGCGCGGAGAGCACCAGCGGGATCCGGTGCAGTGGACGGCGTTCCCGCGCCGGGTTCTCCGGTTCCGGGGCCTGGCGCAGCACGATGTGCGCGTTCGTACCGCTGATGCCGAACGAGGAAACCGCGGCCGTGCGGTTCCGGTCGGTCTCCGGCCAGTCCCGGTGCCGGATCAGCAGCTCGACCGCACCGGAATCCCAGGCCACGTGCGGAGACGGCGTTTCGGCGTGCAGGGTGCGCGGCAGCTGTCCGCGGCGCAGCGCCTCGACCATCTTGATGATTCCCGCGACCCCCGCGGCCGCCTGCGTATGCCCGATGTTCGATTTCACCGAGCCGAGATACAGCGGGGTTTCCCGCTCCCGGCCGTAGGTGGCCAGCAGGGTGTCGGCCTCGATCGGGTCACCGAGCCGGGTTCCGGTGCCGTGTGCCTCGACGACATCGACCTCCGAGACGGTCATCCGCGCGTTCGCCAGCGCCGCCCGGATAACCCGTTCCTGCGCGGGGCCGTTCGGCGCGGTCAGGCCGTTGGAGGCACCGTCGGAGTTCACCGCGGAACCGGCGACGACCGCCAGCACCGGATGTTCGTTGCGCACCGCATCGGAAAGTTTCTCCAGCAGCAGCACGCCCGCGCCCTCGCCCCATCCGGTCCCGTCGGCGGCGGCGGAGAAGGATTTGCACCGGCCGTCCGCGGCGAGACCGCGCTGGCGGGAGAACTCGATGAACGTGTCCGGCAGCCCCATCACGGTCGCCCCGCCCGCCAGGGCAAGGCCGCACTCGCCCGCGCGCAGGGCCTGTGCGGCCAGGTGGACGGCCACCAGCGAGGACGAACAGGCCGTGTCCACGCTGACCGCCGGGCCCTCGAAACCGAAGTTGTAGGCGATGCGCCCGGAGAGCACGCTTCCCGCGGTGCCGATCCCCAGGTAGCCTTCGACGCCCTCGGCGAGCTCGTCGACCCCGGATCCGTAGTCGTGGTACATGATCCCGGCGAACACGCCGGTCGCGCTGCCCGCCAGCGCGGTGATATCCAGCCCGGCGCGTTCGATCGCTTCCCAGCTCACCTGGAGCAGCAGTCGCTGCTGCGGGTCCATGGCCAGTGCCTCGCGCGGCGAGATACCGAAGAACGCGGCGTCGAACTCGGCGGCCTCGTGCAGGAAACCGCCCTCGCGCGCGTAGGAGGTCCCGGGATGGTCGGGATCGGGATGGAACAGTTCGGCCAGGTTCCAGCCGCGGTCGGCAGGGAACGCCGACACCGCATCGGTTCCCCCGGCGACCAGTTCCCACAGGGCCGCCGGTGACTCGACGCCTCCAGGATAGCGGCAGCCCATGCCGATGATGGCGATCGGCTCCCGCGTTGCCTCGGTGAGTTCCCGGTTGCGTGCGGCCAGCCTGTTGTTCTCCTTGACCGATTCCCGCAGCGCGGTGACCAGTTCGTCGGGGGTCGCCATCAGATTCTCCTGGCAGGGCGCGAGGGGCGGAGCTCCGGCATGGCCTCGATCCTGGGTGCGCGGGCCCGCGCGCAGGCGGCCTCTTCGCCATCCGGGGTCCACCTGGCGGTAACTGCTTGCCCATCCCGGACGGGGATCGGTTACCGGGGCTCAGTCACCGGAGGTGGACATGGCACGGTCGATCAGCTCGCCGACGTCGAGGGCGTCGATCGCCGCGGCATCCTCCCTTGCCGGGTCCTGTTCTGCGTGTTGGGCACCGTTTTCCTCGGTCAGCCGGACCAGGGCTTCGAGCACGCCGAGTTCCCGGAACCGGTCGATCGGCGCCTCCGCGAGGGCGCGGCGCAGCCGGTCCTCGTCGGGGAGTTCGATCTCCGGGAACAGCACGGCTTCCAGGTGGGCGGCGAGCGCGGCCGGGGTCGGGTGGTCGAACACCACCGTGGCTCCCAGGGGTTCTCCGGCCGCCGCCGCGAGCCGGTTGCGCAGCTCCACCGAGGTCAGGGAGTCGAAACCGAGGTCGGTGAAGGCGCGCTCCGGGGCCACCTCGGCCGCCGAGCCGAAGCCGAGCACCTGCGCGGTGTGTATGCGCACCAACTCGGCCAGCACCTCGGGACGGTCCGCAGGGGCCAGCGCGGTCAGGTCCGGCGCTACGGCGGCGGTACTCGTCGAGCGCCGGACCGGGAGCCGGACCAGGCCGGTGAGCAGCGCGGGCAGTGTCCCGGCACGCGCCTGTTCCCGGAGGCTCGCCACATCGAGCTTGGCCGCCACCGCGGCCGGGCCCGCGGCGAGATCGAACAGGGCCTCCCCCTCTTCCGGGGTCAGCGCGCCGAACCCGTCCCGCCGCATGCGATCGACGAGGGCGGGATCGAGCACACCGCCCATTCCCTCGGCCTCCCACAGCCCGTAGGCCACCGCCCTGGCCGGCAGCCCGTCCGCGTTCCGCTGTTCGGCGAGGGCGTCCAGGTAAGCGTTGGCGGCGGCGTAGTTGCCCTGTCCCGGCCCGCCGGCCACCCCGGAAAGCGAGGAGATCAGCACGAACTCGGTCAGTTCGCGATCCCGGGTCAGTTCGTCCAGGTACCGGGCGCCGTCGGCTTTCGGGGCGAGCACGCCGTCCAGCCGCTCTGTCGTGAGCGCGGTGACGATCCCGTCGTCGAGTGTCCCCGCCGCGTGCACGACACCGCCGAGATCGGGGATCGTCTCGAGGAGCGCGGCCACCGCCGCGCGGTCGGTGAGGTCGCAGGCCTCGACGCGGACTTCGGCACCCAGTTCGGTCAGCCGGTCGCTCAGTTCGCGGGCTCCGGGTGCCTCGAGGCCGCGCCTGCTGGTGAGCACCAGCCGCCGGATGCCGTGCTGGGTGACCAGCCGCTGCGCCAGCCGGGCACCGACCCCTCCGGTGCCGCCGGTGATCAGTGCCGTGCGAGCCGGGTCCCAGTCGGGTTTGCGGCCCGGTTCGGCGCGGACCAGGCGGGGGACCTCCACCCGGCCCGCATCGACCCGGACGCGGGGTTCCTGCACCGCGATCGCGAGGTCCACATCGGACTCCGCACCGTCGAGCAGCACGAACCGTCCCGGGTTCTCCGCCTGGGCCGAACGGACCAGGCCGGCCGCGGCCGCGTCGGCGGGGCGCGAACCGGTGAGCACGATCAGCCGGGAACCGGAAAACCTCGGCTCGGTGAGAAACCGTTGCAGCGCATCGAGAACGGTGTGGGTGACCTCCACGAGACCGCCTTCGGGACGGGGCAGGACGACGACCGGTGGCGGCTGCTCCCCGCAGTCCTCCCACCGCTGCCAGGGCACCTGGTTGACCGTGGGTGCGTCGACCGCCACGTGCGCGACACTGAACAGCGAACGGTCCTCGCCGCCGCGTAGCTGGGCTTCGGTGACCGCGCGAACGACCAGCGAACCGGCCGAGAGCACCGGAGCACCGGTCAGGTCGGCCACGTCGAGCGCGATCTCGCCGGGTCCGATGGGCCGCAGCCGGGCCCGGACGGTGGTGGCGGCGCTGGCGTACAGGCTGACGTCGGTCCAGCTGAACGGCAGTGCACCGGGCGAATCGCTGTCCAGGAACATGCCGTGCAGCACCGCGTCGAACAACGCCGGATGCAGACCGAAGCGGGCCGCGTCATCGTGGGCCTGTTCGGGAAGCGACGCCTCCACGTAGAGCTCCTCGCCGTGCCGCCAGGCCGCCCGCAGACCCTGGAACGGTTCCCCGTAGCCGAAACCGCGATCGGCGAGGTCCTCGTAGAACGTGCTCAGATCGACGGGTTCCATGCCATCCGGCCAGCCGAACCCGGAGCCGGGCGGTACCGTCTCGCCGAGCACTCCGGACGCGTTGAGCTCCCACACCTCGCCGGGAACCCGCGAGTGGATGCGCACGGCGGCCGAGGCGTCCACCGCGACCTGCAATTCGATCGCGCCGGTGGCCGGGATGACGAGCGGGGCGTGCAGTGTCAGTTCGGTCAACTGGGGCAGCCCCGCCTCGTCACCGGCGCGGATGGCCAGTTCGGCGAGCGCGGCCCCGGGCAGCAGGACGGTGTCGTGCACGGTGTGCCCGGCCAGCCACGGATGTGTGGCCAGGGAAAGGCGCCCGGTCAGCACGGTGCCGTCGTTCTCGGCCAGGTGCAGTCCGGCCGCCAGCAACGGGTGCCCGGGCAGCTCCAGTCCGGCCTGGCCGAGGTCGGCCGTCGCCGCTGGGGCAAGCCAGAAATGCTTGCGCTGGAACGGATACGTCGGCAGGTCGATCGCCCGGGCCCCCGGTAGGAGGCCGGCCCAGTCGACGGGGACTCCGCTGGAGTGCAGCTTCCCGATCGCGGTGACCAGCTGCTCCGGCTCGTCCCGGTCCCGACGCAGCGCGGGCACCACCACCTCGGCATCCACCAACGGAGACAGCACCGCATCCGAACCGATCTCCAAAAACTTCGCCACACCCCCATCCCGTAGCCGCCCGACAGCATCGGCGAACCGCACCGGCTCCCGGACATGGGTGACCCAGTACCCCGGATCGGACACATCGGCACCAGCATCCACCGTGGACACGAACGGAATCCGCGGAGCCGAGAACTCCAACTCCCCCACCACCGCAGCAAACTCGGTAAGCATCGGCTCCATCAACACCGAATGAAACGCATGCGACACCTCCAACCGCCTCGACCGGCGACCAGCAAACCGATCCACCACCCCGGAAACCGCACCACCCACACCCGACAACACAACCGACTCCGGACCATTCACCGCAGCCAACGACACCTCATCCGAAAGAAACCCGGCAACCTCAGCCTCACTCGCCTGCAAAGCAACCATCACCCCACCCCCAGGCAACGCCTGCATCAACCGCCCACGAGCCCCCACCAACCTCGCCGCATCCTCCAACGACAACACACCAGCCACATGCGCCGCCGCGATCTCCCCAACCGAATGCCCAACCACAAAATCCGGCCGAACACCCCACGACTCCACCAACCGAAACAACGCCACCTCAAACGCAAAAATCGCCGGCTGCGCCACCCCCGTCCGATCAAGTCGCCCAACATCCCGCACCACCGGCAACAACCCGGCAACCTCATCAAACGCCGCCGCAAACACCGGAAATGCCTGGTACAACCCCGATCCCATCCCGGCACGCTGCGAACCCTGCCCCGTAAACAAAAACGCCAACGAACCACCCGACACACGACCCACCACACCAGAACCCTCAGCCAGCTCGGTGAGTCCGGAGCGCAGGTCCCCGGTGATCACGGCACGGCGCTCATGCCGGGTTCGGGTGGTGGCCAGGGAGAACGCGACATCCATCGCGTCGGCGGTGTCGACCAGTGGCAGCAGCGCGCGGGCCTGCTCGGCCACGGCCGCATCCGTCCTGGCGGAGAGCACCCAAGGCGCGAAACCCATCGCCCGCGGCTCCGCCGGTTTTTCCTCGGGCACCTGTTCCAGTACGACGTGCGCGTTGGTCCCGCTGATCCCGAAGGAGGACACCGCACACCGGCGCGGCCGCCCGGTTTCCGGCCAGGCACGCGCTTCGGTGAGCAACGAGACCGCGCCGGCTTCCCAGTCCACCTCGCGGGACTGTTCCTCGGCGTGCAGACTGCGTGGCAGTACCCCGCGGCGCATCGCCTCGACCATCTTGATGATCCCCGCGACCCCGGCAGCCGCCTGCGTGTGCCCGAAGTTCGACTTCACCGAACCGAAGAACAGCGGATCATCCCGCTCGCTCCCGTAGGTGGCGAGGAGTGCCTGCGCTTCGATCGGGTCGCCGAGCCGGGTGCCGGTACCGTGCGCCTCCACCGCATCGACGTCCGATGTGGACAGTCCGGAGTTCGCCAGCGCCGCGCGGATGACCCGCTGCTGCGAAGGACCGTTCGGCGCGGTCAGCCCGTTCGAGGCACCATCCTGGTTCACGGCCGACCCCTTGACGACGGCCAGCACCGGGTGCCCGTTGCGCCGCGCGTCGGACAGCTTTTCCAGCACCAGCACACCCGCGCCCTCGGACCAGGCGGTTCCGTCGGCCGCGGCGGAGAATGACTTGCAGCGGCCGTCCGGAGCAAGCCCCCGCTGCCGGGCGAAATCCAGGAAGGTCTCCGGCGTCGCCATCACGGTGACGCCACCGGCCAGTGCCATGGTGCACTCTCCCGCGCGCAGTGCCCGGGCCGCGAGGTGCAGCGAGACGAGCGAGGAGGAGCACGCGGTGTCCACCGAGACCGCGGGCCCTTCCAGACCCAGCTGATAGGCGATCCGCCCGGAGAGCACGCTCGCCGAGGTGCCGGTGCCGAGGAACCCGGCCACACTGTCCGGCACGGAGGCGAGTTTCGCCGCATAGTCGTAGTACATGATCCCGGCGAACACACCGGTCGCGCTTCCCTTGAGTGAGACGGGATCGAGCCGGGCACGTTCGAGAGCTTCCCAGCTGATCTCCAGCAGCAGCCGCTGTTGCGGGTCCATCGCCAAGGCCTCGCGCGGCGAGATCCCGAAGAACTCCGGATCGAACTCTCCCGCATCGTGCAGGAATCCGCCGTGCCGGGTGTAGGTCTTGCCTGGGCGGCCGGGTTCCGGGTCGTAGAGCGCGTCCGCATCCCAGCCGGGCCGCTCGGGGAACGGGGAGATCGCGTCGGTTCCGGCGTCCACGAGATCCCACAGGCCCTGCGGCGAGCGCACCCCGCCGGGATACCGGCAGGCCATCGCCACGATCGCGATCGGCTCGTCGGACACGGCCCCCGGCGATTGGGGCAGGGTAACCTCCTGGTCCTCCCCGGACAGCTGGGCCGCGAGGAACCGGGCCACATCCACCGGTGTCGGGTGGTCGAACACCAGAGTCGCGGGCAGCCGGATTCCGGTCTCGGCGCTGAGTTCGTTGCGCAGCTCCACGGAGGTGAGCGAGTCGAAGCCGAGTTCGGTGAACGGCCGGGAGGATTCGACGCTTTCCGCGCCGGAGCGGCCGAGTACCGCGGCGACCCGGCCACGGACCAGTTCGGCGAGCAGCGGTTCGCGTTCGGCTTCGGGCAGCGCCGCCAGGCGGTTCGCGAGCCCGCCCGGTTCGGCCTGGCTCGCCGCCGTACGGCGCCTGCGCACCCGCACCAGGCCGCGCAGCAACGGGGAGATTTCGTTGTCCCGCGCGGTTTTCCGGGCACCGGCCAGGTCGAGCCGGGCCGGCACCAGCAGCTCGCTGCCCTCGGCAAGCGCGGCGTCGAACAGGGCCAGTCCTTCGGCCGGTTCCAGGGCAGCGAACCCGTCCCGGCCGATCCGCTCCCGGTCTGTTTCGGTGAGCCCGCTGCCCATGCCGTACCGCCACAGGCCCCAGGCCAGTGCCTGGGCCGGTTTGCCCGCGGCCCGGCGCCGGGCCGCGAGTGCGTCCAGGTAGGTGTTCGCCGCCGAGTAGGCGGCCTGGCCCGCCGATCCGGCCACCCCGGCGATCGAGGAGAACAGCACGAAGAAGTCCAGCTCGCCGGTGAGCTCGTCGAGAACCCCGGCCGCGGTGGCCTTGGCGTGGAACACCGGGGCGATCCGTTCGGGGGTGAGTTCGGCGAGCACCCCGTCGTCGAGGACACCGGCGGCGTGCACGACACCGGTCACCGGCGGCTCCGCGGCTTCCAGCAGGGTGCGTACCTGCGCGCGATCGGCGGCATCGGCCGCCTCGATCCGCACTGTGGCACCGAGTTCGGTGAGCTCCGCGGCGAGCGCTTCGGCACCGGGGGCGTCGAGTCCGCGGCGGCTGACCAACAGCAGCTGTCGTATCCCGTGCGTGCGGACCAGGTGCCGGGCCAGCTCGGCGCCGAGTCCGCCGGTCCCGCCGGTGATGAGCACGGTTCCGCTCGTGTCCACCACGGGGTCCTTCGGTACGGCCACGCGCGCCAGCCGTGGCGCGAAGAGTTCGCCGTCCTGGACGTGGATTTCGGGTTCACCGGTCGCGAGGGCCGCGGCGGCATCGGCGCTCGCCCCGCGCAGCAGCACGATCCGGCCGGGGTGTTCGGCCTGCGCGGCGCGGATCAGTCCTTCGGCCGCGCCGTGGGCGAGGGCGGAACCGGTGCGGACGAGCAGAGTCTCGTCGTCCTCCGCGGCGAGGAATTCCTGAACGGCCCGCAGCGATTCGGTCACTACCTCCAGTGGGTCACCGTCCGGGACGTCGAACACCTCGGCGGCGGACGGTTCGCCGGTTCCCCGCTGTACGGGCGCCAGTTCGACGCGATACAGCCCGTCCCGGGTGCGGGCCGAGGCGGTCCCGGCCGCGCGTACCTCGAGGGCGCCGATCGACGCGACCGGCGCACCCGCGGTGTCCATGAGGTCGAAGCTGAACGCGCCACCGGCATCCGGGCGGGCGTGCACGCGCAGCTCGGTGGCACCCCGGCTGTGCAGCGCCAGATCACGCCAGGCGAACGGCAGTGCGCCCGGATCCCCTCCGGTGACGGCGGTGGCCTGGAGCGCGGCGTCCAGCAGGGCCGGGTGCAGCCCGAAGCCGTCCGCCTCGCCCGGCTCGGGAAGAGCGACCTCGGCGAAGATCTCCGCGCCACGTGCCCAGAGCTGCCGCAGCCCCTGGAACACCGGTCCGTAGCCGAGTCCGGCGGCCGCGAGGCGCTCATAGGCGCCGTCGAGTTCGACCGCGGAGGCGTCCCGCGGTAGCCAGTCCGCGCCGGATGGGATCGTTGCCGGATTGCCGAGAGTGCCCGTCGCGTGGGTGGTCCAGGGAAGTTCGGGCAGCCGGGAATGGATGGAGACCGGGCGACGGTCGTGGTCATCTGCGGGGCCGATGACGACCTGCACCTCGGGCGCGGTCCCAGCTTCCAGCACCAGCGGTTCCTGCAGGACCAGCTCCTCGACGCCCGCGCAGCCGGTTTCGTCGGCCGCCCGGATGGCCAGCTCGGCGAAGGCGGTGCCGGGCACGAGCACTTGTCCGCCGACCACATGGTCGGCGAGCCAGGGATGCCGGTCGAGGGAGAGCCGCCCGGTCAGCAGCACGCCGTCCTGATCGGCCACGGACACCGCGGCACCGAGCAGTGGATGGTCCGCGGCGGCCAGTCCGGCGGAGGTGACGTCCGGAGCATCGTCCTGGGCGAGCCAGAAGTGTTCGTGCTGAAACGGGTAAGTGGGCAGCTCGGTGAAGCGACCGTTGTCCCCGAAATACGCCGCCCAGTCGACGGGGACTCCGCTGGAGTGCAGCTTCCCGATCGCGGTGACCAGCTGCTCCGGCTCGTCCCGGTCCCGACGCAGCGCGGGCACCAC
>NZ_KB905416.1 GCF_000379465.1 Sciscionella marina DSM 45152 | reverse complement strand
TACCAGCGCAAACGGGCAGCCGGCAAAGGACATAAAGAAGCCATGCGGTGCTTGAAACGACGGCTTTCCGACACCGTCTACCGCCAACTGCTCCGCGACGCACAGCAGACACAGGCGGCGGGCCCGGGAGGACACTCAGGGGCGGCTCTATCGTCCAGCGCGGCTGACTGACACCCCGCACGTCAGCACTTCGGACCAGTCACTTCCCGAACCCGCCAACACACACAATAACAACCCAAACCAAGATCAACTTGACCAGAGAGGCGCCGCTCATGCGAAAGTCCCGGCTGGCGCACCCCAGCCGACATCTTCACCGCCGCGCTGCACCATAATTCACCAGCAACGTTGCGACGATCACTAGAATCCGCCCTAGAACCCAAGGAACGCCAGGGAGTCAGTCTTCAGGGATCGTCAACAGGCAACAGCGGTCCCTACCGCATCCGTGCGGATCTGTGGGAGCCTGGGGGTGCGATTCCCTCGGGCCACCCGACCAACCGGCTGACACTCCCCAAGCGAATGAACGCCCGGTCGGCAATGTGATAGTTTTTCGAAGAGCTACTACTTCCGGGTGAACTCCAGCATGGAAAGCAGGTCCGGGATTTTCACCCGCGGACGGTTCTGTTGCTCCCCGAGTGTGGTTTCGTGCGTGTCGAGCCGGAGCCAGCCGGCCCAGTCCACGTAGTCGATACCGCGTTGGCGCAGCAACTTTGTCACGTCGCGCGAACTGTCGCGCCCCTTGTTTCGTAGATCGTTGAGGTCGTCGAGCAGATTGTCGACGGTTTCGGCGGCGTCGTTCTTGTTCGTACCGATCACCCCGGTCGGGCCCCGCTTGGCCCAGCCCGCGACGTATTCACCCGGCCTCGGCGTTCCTTCCGCTTCCAGGACACACCCGTTCTTGTTCGGCACGGTGTTGGTATGTTCGTCGAACGGCACTCCCGGAAGCGCCCGGGCTTGGTAGCCGACCGCAGCGAGAATCATGCTCACCGGAAGCGTTTCGTACTCGCCGGTGCCGCGCAGCGTGCCGTCGGCCTGCAGGGCGTTTCGCTCGATGACCACGCCGTCGATATGGTTCTCGCCGATGATCCGTACCGGGCTGCGCCAGAACCACAGATGCAGGCGACGCGGCTTACCCTCCGGCGGGCGCTGGGCCCACTCGCGTAGGAGGCTGACGTTCTTGCGCTGCTGCCGGTCGGCCGCGATCCGCTCCTCTTCCTCCGGCGTCAGTTCGAGCGCTCCGGGATCGATCAGGATGTCGGCGTTGGCGAGTTCACCCATCTCCCGCAGCTCCACGGTCGTGAACTTGGCCTGTGCAGGTCCACGCCGGGACAGCAGGTGAATGTCGGTGACGGTGCTGCTGCTGAAAGTGCCAAGCACCCGGTCGGGCACGTCGGTGGCCGCGATCTCCTCCGTGCTCTTCGCGAGCAGCCGGGCGACGTCTAGAGCCACGTTACCCGCGCCGACGACCGCGACCTCGGGCCCGTGCAGCGCGAAGTCCCGCTCGGCGGCGTCCGGGTGGCCGCAGTACCAGTTGACGAACTCCTTCGCGCCATAACTTCCGGGCAGCTCCTCGCCAGGGATACCGAGGCCGCGATCACCCTGGGTGCCGGTCGCGTAGATCACCGCGTCGTAGTAGGCGCGCAACTCGGCGGCGGTAATATCCTCGCCGAAGGTGACGTTGCCAAGGAACCGCACGTCGTTGCCCTCGGTGAACGAGCCCCGCAGTACCCGGATTACCGACTTCATCTTCTGGTTATCCGGCGCCACCCCATAGCGGACCAGGCCGTACGGCGCGGGCAGCGAATCGAAGACATCGATCCCGACGCCCACGTCCGACTCCAGCAGCGCCTTGACCGCATACAGTCCAGAGGGACCCGCACCGACCACCGCCACACGGGCCGTCGCGCCAACCAGAGCGGATCCATTCATTCGAGTCTCCTTCGTCGTGAGGAACGTGAGTACTCTCCATACGCTGGAGAGCGCCACCAACAGGGAGCGGAAGTACCCTTCCTCGCATCTACACACTCGTCCACACCGAGACCCGTCACCGCGGGGACGAACATCGAATCGACCGAGAAACTCGGCCAACACCGGTGGGGCATCGAACGAACCATGTGCCTGGCTGTTCGACTACCGGCGCCTGACCGTCCGCTACGAACACTACGCCAAACACTTCGCATCCTCCCCCACCCTCGCCTGTAACAAAAAACCCACCAAATGAGACTCAGTATTATATCTGTTATCTTGAATCCTTTTTACAACGAGCGCTAAGTCCCTCCCGGTCAACGTTATCGTTGCGCCACGCCCATCTAACGTCCGTGTCATTTTAAATTGTGGAGACACTATCCGGAAAATCAACAATCGTGTATGTCATGATTGTCAGCCCGGAACGATGTACTGTTCAAACTCGAACTGTTGGCTGCAAGTATCGTATTTTCGAAGAAAATCTCAATTTTAACTGAGTAGAGATTCGATAGGTTATTCGAATAGGATTACTTGGCGGGAGATGTCGGCACCCCGGTCTAGTTCTTGCATGGCTTCGGGGGCTTCGGCCAGTGTAATCGTGCTGGTGATGAGGCCTTCCAGGTCGAGTTGTCCAGTTTGCCAGAGGTCGAGGTAGGTTTGATAGTCCCGGAGTGGATTCACGGATCCGCCTACCGATCCGACCAGCCGTTTCGCATCCATCGTGATTTCGTACAGGTTGAGGTCGGTAGGTGTGCTCTCCGAGCCGACACCGGAGAGCACAACCGTTCCACCGATGCGGGTGGCGTCCCAGGCTGCGCGCAGGGTCTCTTGGCGTCCGACGTTCTCGAAGGCGTAGTCGAAGCCGATCCCGCGGGTGAGGTCCTGTTTCGTGTCCGCGAGGGCGTCTGGCGTGACCGTGTGCGTCGCGCCGAAATGGCGCAGCCGCGGGAACTTGGATTCCACCGGGTCCACCACGACGATCAGGCCGGCGCCGGCAAGTCGCGCCCCTTGCACGGCTGCGGCGCCGACCCCGCCGGCGCCGACGATCACCACCGAAGAGCCTGGTTCGACCTTTGCGGTGCCGATGACCGCTCCGACTCCGGTCATGACTGCGCAGTTCACAAGGGACGCGATCCGGAAGGGAATGTCGTCGCCGACGAACGGCACAACGCTCGATTCCGGGAGGATTAGTTCCTCGGTCCAGGCTCCCAGCCCGACCAGTCCGAATGCAGGCTGGCCGGCGACGAAGAAGTTGTGCTTCGCCGCGCCCTTCTGCTCTTCGTGGCCGCATAGGAAGGGCTGCGCGCGCAGGCAGAAGTAGCATTGTCCGCAGCCTCGGAGATTGGCGAGGATGACCCGGTCGCCGACCGCCATGCTTGTGACCGCCGAACCGACCTCAAGCAACTCGCCAGCACCCTCGTGTCCGAGGATCGCCGGCAGCCGCGTTGGCCACGTCCCGTTCGACGCCGATAGATCTGTGCGGCAGATCCCCGAGGCGCGCATCTTGATGCGCACCTGGTTGGCCCCCATCGGAGCGGTCTCCACATCATCGCGGACTGCAACCTTGCCCAGTTCCTCAACGACGACTGCCTGCATCTCTCACACTCCGTTGAATAGTGTGCCGCCCCGAAGGTAGGCACGGTCGTGTCTGGCCCAGTCAAGGCGGTCACAGGGAAACGTAGACGGCTTTGTTCTCTGTGTAGGCGTAGTACCAGTCGAGCCCGAACTCGCGTCCGATCCCGGACTGTTTGTAGCCGCCGAAGGGCATGGTGGGGTCGAGACCGCCCCATGTATTGACCCAGACGGTGCCGGACTTGAGCTGGCGGGTGATCCGGTGGGCGCGGCTCAGGTTCTGGGTCCAGAGCGACGCGGCGAGTCCGTATGGGGTGTCGTTCGCCAAGGCGACTGCGTCGTTGTCATCGTCGAACGGGATGACCGAGACGACGGGACCGAAGATTTCCTCGCGGGCGACGCGCATGGTGTTCTTGACACCAGTGAACACCGTCGGTGCGACGAAATAACCGTTACCAGGAATGGCGTCACCGCCCGCGACAGTGATGGCGCCGGTCTCCCGGCCACTGGCGAGATACGACACCACACGGTCTCGCTGCCCCGAGGAGACGAGCGGTCCGACATCGGTGCTGTCGCCCAGCGGATCGCCCACCACGAGGCTTTCGACCTTGGCGGCCAGGCGATCGACGAACTCGTCGTAGATGCCTCGTTGCACGAGGAGCCGAGAGCCAGCCGTGCAGATCTGGCCGGAGAGGGTGGTGAAGGCCGCGACGGCTGTCGAAACAGCGGAAGCGAGGTCTGCGTCAGCGAAGACGACCAAGGGCGTTTTCCCGCCCAGTTCGAGCGAGACGTGCTTGAGGTCCCCCGCGGACGCCCGCAGGATCGACTTGCCGACTTCGGTTGATCCGGTGAACGAGACTTTGTCGATTCCGCGGTGGTTGGCGAGGCTGTCGCCGGCGCCGATGCCGTAGCCCGGGAGGATATTGACGACGCCGGGTGGCATATCGGCTTCCAGCAGCAGCTCGCCGAGCCTGAGTGCGGTCAGCGGAGTCAGTTCGGCGGGCTTCAGGATTATTGTGTTACCCGCTGCTAGTGCGGGGCCGAGCTTCCAGATCGCATTCGTGATTGGCGCGTTCCATGGCACGATGGAACCCACAACGCCCACCGGTTCACGGAGCGAGTAGTGCAAAGCGTTGGCACCGCTTTGCGGGGTCATCCCGTGGATGGCAGAGGCCGCGCCGGCGAAATGGAGCAGGGTATCGATCGATCCTGCGATCATGCCTCGCGCGGTATGGATTGTCATCCCGGAGTCGAGCGTTTCCAGGTGTGCCAGATGGTCAACGTTCGCCTCGATCAGCGCCGCGAAGCGGCGAAGGAACATGCCGCGCTCCGCCGGTGAGGCCCGCCCCCAGTGACCGGATTCGTAGGCCTGTCGCGCCGCTGCGACGGCGAGATCGACGTCCGCCGGTCCTGCCTCCGCGACGTCGGCGACCAGTCGGCCGGTTGCTGGGTTATATGTTGCGAAGGTCTTGCGGGATTTCGCGTCTACGTACTCATTGTTGATCAACAATCGTGGTCGGGGCGCAATCACGTCAACAGTGGACTCGGCCGCGAGGTCGTCGGATTTCGTGCTCAAGTGCTTGCTCCTCTCACAGACTAGGTTGACTAGCGGAGCAGGTTGCCCATGTCGATGAGGAGGTTGTGGCCCGTCGTGAACCGGGATTCGTCGGAGGCCAGGTACAGCACCGTCTCACTGATGTCGCGTGGTTCCACGACTTCGACCGGTAGTGCGTTGGTGAACATCGGTGCGAAGTGCGGGTCTTTCGCCATGAGCTCGTCGAACCCACCAAGGCCATCCAATAGCCCGGTGTTCACTCCGTTCGGGCTGATGCAGTTGACCCGAATATTGTGCATACCCAGCTCGTTGGCCATGGTCTTCGATAGTCCGATTACGCCGTGTTTGGCGGCGCCGTACGCGGAAAGGAATGGGTTGCCCCTTGCCCCGGCGACACTGGCGGTGATGATCACGGAGCCGCCTCCCCGGTTCAGGAGATGGGGTACCGTCGCCTTCAGCGTGTTCCACGTACCGGTGAGGATGACGTCGATCTGGTCCCGCCAGATTTCGTCGGTTGTCTCGTCCCAGGGTTTCATGATGCAGATTCCGGCGTTGGCGCACACGATGTCGATGCCACCGAGCGCGCTGACCCCCTGCGACGCGGCACTGACCAACGCCTCGCGGTCCCGCACATCCGCGACTACGGGCACGACCTTGCTGCCTAGGCTCTCGACCTGGCGTGCGGTCTCATCGAGGTCGTCCGGACTCGCCAGGTCGTATTCGATGCTGTCCACGTTCTTACAGACATCCACCGCGATGATGTCGGCGCCTTCCTCGGCCAGACGTACCGCGTGCGCACGGCCCTGTCCCCGGCCCGCGCCGGTGATGAAAGCGACCTTTTCGTTGAGCTTACCCATCGTTCCTCCTTGAAGATGATCAGCATGAACGCCCGCCCGGTTGGGCGAAGCGCGATGATCCGAGCACAAGCCGCGCTAGGACGATCCTTGGCATACCGGACGGCAACGGTCAGGCCGGCTTGAACGCGACGCGAAGGCTGTCGACACCACGGGTCCACAGGCCCGTCTCCACCGGAGTGAATCCTTCGGCGATCCGTACGTCCTTCATGTGGTCGAGGATGAGGTTGAGACCGACCTCGACCTCGGCCTTGGCGAGCGCCGCGCCCACGCAGAAGTGGCGTCCGTTGGCGAATCCGAGATGGTCGGCGGCGCCCGAGAAGCCTTTCTCCGTGCTGTTGTCCTGCCGGAAGATGTTGAATTCGTCGGGGTTGCTGAACTTGCGTGGATCCCGGTTTCCGGCGCCGAGGATGCAGTGGATCACCGATCCGGCCGGGATGGTCACCTCGTGCAGCTCGATATCGGCGGCGGCTGTGCGGGATGCGATGTTCACGGGCGTGGAGTAACGGAGTGTCTCGACGAACGCGGTCGTCACGAGGCTGCGGTCGGCGCGCACTGCGGCGAGCTGGTCCGGGTGCCGCAGCAGGTTCAGGACGACCATACCCAGCGCTCGCTCGGTCGTCTCGCCTCCGGCGACGATCATCAGCGTGATGAAGGACTGTACCTCCTCGTCGGTCAGACCCTCGCCGTTTAGTTCCGTGTGACACATCTTGGAAACCAGGTCTTCGCCGGGGTGTGCCCTCCGCTGAGCGATCAGCGGGCGGGCGAAGGCACCTAGCTCGTCGCGCGCCTTCAGTCCGCGCTCGATCGGCTCGGGGTCACCACCGACATTGGCGACAAAGGCCATCAGATCCTTGAACCACCTGATGAAATCGCTGCGGTTTTCGCGCGGAAGATCCAGCAGCTCGAGGATCACCGAAATCGGGATCGCCTGTAGGTAACTCTGCGCCAGGTCGATCTCCGCATGCTCGCAACCGTCCCGTGATGCTGTCTCGACAGCCGCCTCGAACGCCGGCATGAACAGCTTGTCGATCACCCGTTGGACGATCGGCCGATAATTGGCGAGCGCCGTTCCCGTCATGATCGGTTGGATTAGCCCGCGCTGCTGCTGATGGTCCTTCCCATCGAGTTGGAGAAGGGTCCGTCCGTACACCGTGCCGATCGACGCCGAGTAGTTGTCAGAGGTGATGTCTTTGCTGCGCAAAATCCGCAGGATGTCGTCGTAGCGGGTCACGAGCCAGCCATTGGAACCCGCGTGAAAGAACACTGGCTCCTGCTCCCGCAGATGGCGGTACAGGATCTGTGGATCGCGGTCGTGCGCTTCCGATAGAAAGTCGGGCACATCGGTCGCAGCGACAGTCATATCCAACTCCATTTCATGTGACGGAATAGCGATTACATCTAGCGTAACGATGGAAGGTGTGGCGCACAACACCGCCGACAGAAGTTGAGGGTTCGATGGGGATGACACCAGCGTCACCGATGTGGCTCGACGTGGAAGTCATCGAGATGCGCCCGGCGGGTCATCGACCAGAAATCCACGATCCGCCAGGGACTGGGCAGCACGACGCGCCCTCGCGAGTTGCGGTAGTAGTTATGCACGTCTGGATGCGTCCAGATCATCCGTTCATGCGCCTGGTCAACGGCATGGGAATACCGTTCGTAGACCTCCGATCTGCACTCGAGCGCTCCCAGGTCGTTGTCTAGCATCTGGGTCAGGGCGCTCATCACGAAGCGAAGCTGACACTCGACGAGATAGAGAAGACTTCCGCCGTGGCCGGTCTGCGTGTTAGGGCCGTTGAGCATGAAAAAGTTGGGGAAATCGGGAACAGTCACTCCGAGGAACGCTCGGGCGTCGTCGCCGTCCCAGGCGGTACGCAGGTTAGTGCCGGACCGCCCGGTCACTTGGTACGACGCCAGGAAATTCGTCGCGTCGAAACCGGTCGCCAGGACCAGCACGTCGACGACATGCTCTACTCCGGACGCCGTCACGACACGGTCGGAACGTACTTCGGCAATGCCGTCGGTCTCGAGAACGACATCCTCACGGCACATGGTGCGGAACCAGCCATTGTCTAGGAGCATCCGCTTGCCATAGGGGGGGTAGGTGGGGACGACCTTCTCAGCGAGCTCGGGGCGGGCCTCGATCTCGCCGAGAATATATTTCGTGAAATAGCGCCGGTGTCCCTCGTTGATCGAGTTGATCGATCGGCTGGAATCGGCCCACGCTGGATCCTTCTGTAGCGAGGGGTGGACCTTGTCATTGAAGATCCAACCCTGACGGAGCCGATACCACGCGCGGTAGACATCGACCTGCGACAGGATGTCGCGTAGGTACTGCGGCACATCCACCTTGAATTTCTCGAATGGCGCTGCCCACTGTGGCGATCGTTGGAAGACCGTCACCGACTCGGCTGTGTCGGCTATCGCCGGGACGGTCTGCATGGCACTAGCACCGGTTCCGACCACGCCGACCCGCTTGCCGCGCAGATCGAGTCCCTCCGGCCAGCGCGCGGTATGGAACGAGGGCCCCGCGAACTCCGACAGACCCGGGATAGCCGGAATCTTGGGCCTGTTCAACGCGCCGACCGCGCTGATCACCACGCGGGTTTCCAAAGTCTCGATTTTCGAATCCGCGTTGCGGATCTCCACGTGCCAGGACTGCGCGCCGACGTCGTAGGTTGCCGTGCGCACCTCACACCGGAGGCGGATATGTGGTTCGAGGCCGAACTTGTCGACGGTGCTGACCAATGAGGACTGAATCTCGTCGCGGCTGGCGAAATAGCGCGACCAGTCGTGGGGGGCGAACGAGAATGAGTACAGATGGCTAGGGGTATCGACGGCCGCGCCGGGGTATCCGTTGTCACGCCACGTCCCGGCGACGTTGTCGTGCGGGTCGACGATCGTGAACGGGATCGAGGCGCGCTTGAGGGCAACGCCTGCGGCTATGCCGCAGGGGCCGGCGCCCACCACCAGTACGCGGAAGTCTTCGGGAACCCGGGTCGGTATCTCGTGGTGTTGCTGGCTGGATAGCTGGTCACCCAGATCCATCGCCATCATGGAGCCGTATTCGGTAGGAATCTCCTCACCGACCGCGAAACTCATCATTTCGACGAGCGCCGCGGGCTCGGGGAGCTGTGGCGTAGGCGAGCTATCGGCGAGGTGGGCGCTGATAACCTCAAGAGCAGCCTGCCGAACCTCCTGTTGCGCTTCGGGAGGGAGGCCCCCGGAGTCGTTGTCGTCCAATCCCTTCGGTCGCGTCGGCCGGTAGCGCTCGGTCAGCCAAGTCCGGTCTCCGGTCAAGTGGACGAGGACCATCAGGAGCGTAGGCACGTTCGCCACGGATAGGCCCTTGGCGAGCCGGTCCGCAGAATAGGCGGTGCCGGTGCGATTTTCCGCCTCGGTCATGGACGTATTCCCTCTGTGTCGAAGAAGTCCTTTAGGTTCTCCTTGGCATAGCGGCGCAGCTCATCCTTGCGCACCTTCTCGTTGCCGGTCTTCGGCAACTTCTCCGTGAGGCAGACGTATCTCGGATACATGTAGCGCGGCAGGTGCGCTCGCGCGTACTCGACGATGTCGGCTGGACGTATGCCCGTGTCACTGGGCACGACGAAGGCGGCGATGTCGTCCTCGCTGTTGTCGCCGAGATCGGACGGAACCGCGACGACCGCGACCTCCTCGGCCGCGGGCATCGCCAACAGCAAGTCCTCCAGCTCTCCCGCGGAGATGTTCTCCCCCCGCCTGCGTAGTGAATCGGATTTACGCCCGACGAAGTACAGGCAGTCGTCGTCACCGATGAACCCGTAGTCGCCCATGTGGAACCACAGGTTGCGGAAGTCCCGCAACGTGGCCTCCTCGCGTCCGTAGTAGCTCAGCAGCGAGGTGAACGGTTCCTTGCGGCGGACCGCGATCTCGCCGACGCTGCCGTTCGGAAGGGGAAGGTCGTCGTCGTCGAGGATCACGACGTCGTTGAGGTCACGCCAGATCGGGCCTGCCCATCCGATGGGCTTGTCGTAGCCCTCGCCGGGAGAGGAGAGCGCGATCGGCGTCCACTCCGACGCCCCGTAGAGGGTCTGGAGCCGCACGTCGAAACGGGCGTCGTAGTCGGCGGGGTTGGAAGGGAACGGCACCACGAAGATGCTGTTCATCTCGTGCTGTCGCTCCTGGTCTGACGGGGACTGCTTCCAGAGCAACTGGAGCATGCTGCCGAGCAGATTGGTCTGCGTCGCGCGGAACTTTGCGATGCTGGACCAGAACTTGCTGACCGAGAAGCGTTCCACCATCGCAACGCTGGCGCCGACCGCGACCGCCGTATACACGCAGAACCACATCGCGTTCGCGTGAGACATCGGCAGGCAGGTGAACAGCCTGTCCCGCTCCGTCATACCGCCGGCATCCGCGAATGCGATGGCCGCCGTCACCGGATGTGCCTGCGCCACCACCGCGGCCTTCGAGGGCCCGGAAGTGCCGGAAGTGAACATGAGCAGGGCCGTGTCGCAGAACCGCGGAGCCGCCGTCTCGTCGGCGATTTCAGCCTTGGTGCTCCGCTCACAGATCAGCTCCTCTTGGCTCGCGCAGAGCCGCAGCTGGTCCGCCGAGCTCTCCGGCGTGGCCTGGAGGACCCACACATGCCGCAGCCGATCCGGCCCGATGGCATCGAGCGTGCGCTCGACGAACTCCTCGCCGAGGATGGCGAACTCGCAGTCGGACGTCTCGATGAAGTGAGCCAGCAACTTTCCGCGAGCCTCGGCGTGGATGGGGACGGCCACCGCCCCTATTTTCGCGAGAGCAAGCAGGACCCACACATACTCTGGGCCGTTGGGCAGGAAGACAGCCACATGACTACCTCGCCCGACGCCACGGTGAGCCAGCTTGACCCGCACTCCGTCGCTGAGGGCGTCTCCATCGCCGTAGCTGATGACAGCGTCGTGCCAGTAAAGGAACGGGGCCTCAGGGGCGCGATCGACCGCCCGCCGCCACAGGTTCGGGATCGTTCGCTCATGGACCGGGGGAAGGCCGTGGCCCATCAGTCCTCCTCGCTTCGTTGTGCAGTTGTTCGCTCGACTTCGATGATGTATTTCGCTCTACGATCTGTTAGTTTCGTCTGTAGAAACGATCGTGTCAAGCAGGGCTCTCGATCTTTCGGGTGGGTGATGGGGGTGGTCTTCGGCGCCATGGGCGCGGCTTGACCAGCAACGACGTACCCGACATCCACCGTTCCCGTATCGCGAAAGCGGCAGGTTGCCCCCGGGGAAGCGGTGCACGCCGAATGCTTGACTAGTGATTTCGTAGAACGGTACGCTCATGCCGACTAACGAAACAGTACGGACACTGGTCGCCTCGGTGCCACACCACGCTGGACCGCCCGGTTCGGGCTGATTGCTGGCAATACGCCGGCGGGAGTCAGCCATCGTCGAAGTGGCAGCTGCGCGAAAGAGATGAGGCGCAAGCGTCATCCCCGATATGGAAGGGACGAGATGTCCGCTACTCAGCAGCGAGATCCCCACACGATGCGGAAGGTCCTTTTAGGCGCGCTCGCCGGACACACCATCGAGTGGTACGACTTCGGCCTGTACGGCCTGTTGGCCGTCCATATGGGCGAGCGCTTCTTCCCCTCCGGCGATCCCGTCGCCAGCAACCTTTCCGCGTTCGCGGTGTTCGGGGTCGCCTTCGTGGCACGGCCACTGGGTGGCGCGATCCTCGGCCCGATCGGTGACCGGCTGGGCAGGCGCACCGCGCTGGTCGTCTCGCTGGTTGTGATGGCCTTCTCCACTGCTCTCGTGGGTGTTCTCCCCAGCTACGGCGCCATCGGGATCTGGGCGCCGATAGTCTTGGTTCTCGTGCGTCTGCTCAGCGGCATGTCCGCGGGCGGCGAGACACCCTCCGCGTACGCCTACGTCTCGGAGTACGCCCCCGCGCGGAGGCGCGCCCTGTTCACGAGCCTCCTAAGTGGAGGGTCAGCTGTCGGTGCTCTGCTGGGCACGCTGGTCGTCTTCGTGATCCAGCTCTCGATGCCTGGGGATGTCTTTCAGTCGTGGGGCTGGCGGATCCCGTTCCTCATCGCACTGCCGCTGGGCGCGATGGGCCTCTACATCCGTTGGCGGATCGAGGAAAGCCCCGTCTTCACGGAACTGCGAGCCGCCGGAAACGTATCGCGTTCCCCGTTGCGCGAGTCCCTGACCCGGGACTGGCGAATGCTCCTGCAGGCAATCGGGATCGCCGCCGTCATCTTCGTTTCGTACTTCGTACTGCTCAGTTACCTGCCGAGCTACCTTGCCGGACTGGGACTCACCCCACGCACCGTATCGACCATCAACATCGTCACCGTGGTATCGACGCTCGTGTTCTTCCCGCTCGTGGGTGTGCTGGCGGATGTGATCGGGAAGAAAACCGTACTCGTCGGCGCCGCGATCTACCTCGTCGTGCTCAGCTGGCCGATCTTCTGGTTGCTGAGCACGGCGAACATCGCGCTGGTTCTGGCGGGTGCCGCGCTTCTCGCCTTCGGAGTCAGCGCCGTCGCCGGACCAGGACCGGTGTTCGTTTCCGAACTCGCCAGTATCAGGACCCGGGTGTCGTCCTTCGCACTCGGATACAACCTCGGCGGCACGGTGTTCGGTGGTCCGGCCCTGTACGTGTCCGGATTTCTCGTCGCCGCCACCGGCGACACTCGTTCCCCGGCCTACTTCATCGTCGTCGCGGCCGTGATCAGCGTCATCGCAATCCTCACGACGAGAGCGCGCGACGCGGCACCGGACGGGGCTGAGATCCGACTGCCCGAGGACAGCGAACCCGTGCCCCGCGTAGCACCTGACATCCCCCGGTTCGATTCCTGAACCGCTATCCGAGAAGGAGATCATCCTGGACACCGCATACGTGCTAAGGCGGGCCGCAGCGAGCTACCGGCAGGTGGTCGCGGTCGACGACGGCACCACGGCTCGGACCTTCGAAGCGCTCATGGGCCGCGCCGAGAGGCTGGCCAACGCCTTGGACAACCTAGACATCCCCGAGGGTGCCAGCATTGGCATCCTTTCCGAAAACCGCACCGAGTTCATCGAAGCCGACTGCGCGATCGCGCTCGGAAGGCGGGTGCGGGTCGCGATGAACGGACGACTCCACCTGGACGACTTCAGGTACGTGATCGCGGATGCGGACGTCCGTCTGCTTTTCTTCTCCGCGGATCACGCCGAGTCCGCGCGGGCAATTGCCGACGAGTTCGGCATCGTTGTCGTCCCATTCGATCCCGACCCGGATTTCGTCCATTCTTTGTCCTCACTCATCGACTCCGCGGACGGAACTCCACGCCAGCGTGACGACGCACCCGAGAACGCGGCATGGATCTCCTACACTTCGGGGACCACCGGGCGTCCGAAGGGAGTCGTGCTGTCGCATCGCGCCCTGCGTGAGGTGGCGCTCAACCTCCTGCTCGAACTCGGGCCCGTCGTGCAAGGAGAGATGGTCCTGCTGACGCAGGCGGTCTCACACGCATCCGGCTACTTGGTGCTGCCTTATCTCATCAGCGGTGCCGGCGTCCACCTAATGCCGAAGTTCGACCCGGACAGGGTATGGGAGCTGTCGCGGCGCGACGAGTTCCGGACGCTCAAGGCCGTGCCGGCGATGTTCGAGCCTCTCCTCGAAGCTGAGCGGGGACGGTGGGGATTCGAGACCATCGTTTATGGCGCCTCGAGTGTGGCGCTTCCCGTCCTGGAGCGGGCACTTGACCGGTTCGGGCCTTCGCTGATCCAGGACTACGGTCAGTCCGAGGCGCCGATGACGATCACGTGCCTTGCCAAGCGCGATCACCTGGATCAGAGCGCACGGCAGTCGGCGGGCAGGCCGTGGAGGTCGGTGGCGGTGGAAGTCCGTGCCGAGGACGGCGGGATCGCCGCGCCGGGTGAGGTCGGCGAGGTCTTCGTCAGAGGTTCGCACATGATGTCCGGATACCACCGCAAACCAGAGGCCACTGCCGCCGCTTTCGTCGACGGTTGGTTGCGGACCAAGGACATCGCACGGACGGACGAGCGCGGATACGTTTATCTGCAAGGGCGAAGCGACGAAATGATCAACTCCGGTGGGTACAACATCGCCCCACGGGAAGTCGAGGACGTTCTTGCCACGCATGTTGCCGTGAGCGAGGCCGTCGTGCTCGGGATGCCTGATCCGCGATGGGGTGACGCGGTCACCGCCGTGGTCCGCCTCGACGGCTCAAAACAGGTCTCCGGTCAGGAACTCATCGACTTCGTCAGTCCTCGGCTCGGTATCCGCACGCCACGCCGCCTTGAGGTCTGGGACAGCATCCCGAGGACCCCATACGGGAAGGTCGACCGCATCGCGCTCAGAGGTAGGCTGAATGGAGATCACTCGTGACGAACGCTGACGTGGAGGTCATCGGGGTGGGTATGCATCCCTTCGGCCGCTACACCGAATCCAGCCTGAAAGACCTCAATCGGGTCGCGTGCCTCAACGCGCTCATTGACGCCGGCATCGGCGTGCGGGACGTGCAAGCCGTGTACGCGAGCAACGCGATGGGCGGGATGCTTCAAGGGCAGGAGATGATCCGGGGCCAGTCTGTGCTGCGAGACATCGGCATTGAGCGCGTGCCCATCACCAACGTGGAGAATGCCTGCGCGAGCGGCTCAACGGCCCTGCGCCAAGCGATCCTCGCGATCCGCGCGGGCGCGGCCGACGTGGTGCTCGTCGCGGGCTTCGAGAAGATGTTCGTCGATGACAGGAGCCGGACGCTCGACGCGCTCGAGTCTGCTGGGGATCTCGATGTGATCAGCGGGACCGGCCTTCAGTTCACTGCGGTGTACGGAATGCGGCTCCGCAGACTGATCGCCGCTGGCAGTCTCACCCTCGACGATCTGGCGACCGTCTCGGTGAAAAGTCACGCGAACGGGGCGTTGAACCCCTACGCCCAGTACCGCAGCGTCGTGACCGCCGAGGAGGTGCTTGCCTCCCGGCCGATCGCCGACCCGTTGACCCTGCTGATGTGCAGCTCTATCTGCGACGGGGCCGCCGCCATCGTCGTAGCCAGGCCGGGCGTGGTCGCCCATCGGGAAGGTCGGCCAACCGTTCGGGTGCGTGCCTCTCAGGCGGCGTCGGGCTTCACGTCTACCGGCGAAGAACCCGGCCTGACTGAGATCTGTGCGGCGTCGGCATACGAGGAGGCGGGTCTCGGGCCTGACGACGTCGACGTCGCCGAGGTCCACGACGCGATGGCACCTGCCGAGCTCATCGCCTACGAACACCTCGGCTTCTGCAAGCCCGGCGATGCCGGTGCCCTGCTCAGTAGTGGCGAGACGAGTATCGGTGGCCGGATCCCGGTCAACCCCAGCGGTGGCCTTTCCTCGCGTGGACACGCCGTTGGCGCGACCGGATTGGCCCAGGTCTCCGAGTTGGCCTGGCAGCTCCGTGGCGAGGCGGCGCAGCGCCAGGTCGACCAGCCGAGGATCGCACTGGCGCACAACAACGGAGGCTGGTTGGAAGGCGAGTCGGCCGCATCCTGTGTGCACGTACTGGAAAGGATCGAGTCGTGGAACTGACCGCAGCATTGGAAGCGCCCCGCACCGGGGAGCGTCGACGGCACGACGGAACTTCGCTTGTAGGGAGTCGTTGTCGCTCGTGCCACGCCGCTTCCTGGCCGGCCCGATCGATCTGTCACCGTTGTGGGCAGGCGGATGTGTCCGAGGAGGTGTTTGCCCGGAGCGGAGAACTCGTCACCTACACGACCGTTCACGTGAAAAGACCAGGTCTTCCGGCCCCGTACTCGCTTGGACAGATCCGGCTGCACAGCCAAGGCCCCCTGGTGTTCGGCCAGCTCAGGGAACTGCCCGAGCGTATGGAGCTACCGCCGGAGGTCAGCGTGGTCATCGGTGACGATGGGCACACACCCTGGTATTGGTTTGTGCCGGAGCGTCCGGGATCCGACGACGAGGTATCCGAGGGAGATGCGGCATCGTGAACGGCGTCGTTTCGGCAGATGATATGCTGCGACCGTTCAGCAAAATGCTTGTCGATCGGTCGGTTCTAGCCGGGACCGACCTGTCCCGAGCGGGTGCTCGCCTGCGACATGAAGGGGGCCGCATGGCACCTGCAAACGAGAACCTCGAGGTTCGCTCAGTCGCGCGCGCTATCGACATCCTGATCGCCCTCGGACAAAGCCCGCTCCCGCTCGGAGACGTCAGCCACGTCGTGCGGCTGTCGAAACCGACCACCTACCGCCTGATCACCACACTCCGCTCCAAGGGAATGGTGGTACAGGACCAGTCGACTGGCCAGTATGGTCTCGGCTTCGCTTGCTTCCATTTGATGTCGTCGATCGCCAATGGCAACGCGGGATTCATCTTCGAGTCGAACGAGTCCCTCGCGGAGCTGCGAGACGCGACGTCGGAGACCGTCGCCGTCCATGTACGTGCCGGCCGCTCACGCATCTGTGTCAAAGAACTGTCCAGCCCGCACTCGATCCGTTACATCGCCGGTCTCGGTGCAACCGAAGGAATTCATGTTGGCTCGGCCGGTAAGGTCCTACTGGCGTTCATTCCTGAGGCGGAGCTTGAGCGGATACTCAAGGACAATCCGCTCCATGCCGACACCCCCAACACCATCACGAAGCCCGATGCGCTTCGTCGTGAGTTGGGGCGGATCGCCGAGGTGGGAGTCGCGCGCAGCCTCAGCGAGCGGGTGATGGGCGCCGTAGGCGTGAGTGCCCCGATCCTAGACTCAGAAGGGCACGCGTTGGCAGCCTTGAGCGTGCTCGGCCCCGCCGATCGGCTCGCCGGTGCTCGCCTCGGGGAAGCCGAGAAGCTTGTCAAAGCTACCGCAGAGCGAGTCACCGCCACCATCGCCCGCGGCGCCGCTCAGATCTGACGCCGCAGTGAAGTAGCGAAACCGTTCTCGGCCCGTGGCGCAGACAACTGTCCCGCCACCGATCAATGCGGTCCTCCGCGAGCCCCGCTTGGAGATGAGCGAATCACGGCGCTCGCCGCCCTCGCGGCCGGGCCCAACACAGTGGAAGGGAGCACACAATGAAGATCACAGTACTCGGGGCCGGGACCATGGGTAGCGGTATCGCGCAGCTCGCGGCGATGAACGGCCACAACGTCGTCGCGTTCGACACCTCGCCGGATGCCCTGCAGAACGGCCGAGTCCGCATCGACGACAGCCTTCGTCGCTTCGCCAAGGCAGGGAAGCTCTCTGCAGATGACATCGAGAACGTCACTGCTCGGCTGACCCTGACCGACGATCTCGCCAAGGCGACGTGCGATGCCTCCGTCGTGGTCGAATCCGTGATCGAGAAGCTGGACGTCAAGCGGGCCATATTCGCCGAGGCGGTTGAGCTCGCACCCGTGGACTGCATCTTCGGTTCGAACACGTCGCAGTTGAGCATCACCGCCATCGGCGCCGGACTCGGCCACGCAAACGCGCCACGCCTCGTCGGGATCCACTTCTTCAACCCCCCGGTCATGATGCGCCTCGTCGAACTCACGCGCGGCTATCTGACCAGCGAGGCGACACTAGATCACGCTCGGGAGTTTGCCGCGAGCCTGGACCGCGAGGTGGTCGTGCTGAACAAGGACGTGCCCGGATTCATCACCACGCGCATCTCCGGTCTTGTCCGTATGGAATGCCTGCGAATCCTGGAGGAGGGGGTGGCATCCGCCGAGGACATCGACCGAGCCTGCCGCTTGGGGCTGAACTACCCAATGGGTCCCTTGGAGCTGGGCGACTTCAACGGCCTCGACACGTACCTGTCTGCCATGGACTCCCTGGCGGACAGCCTCGGTGAGAGATTCCGTCCGACGCCGACCCTGCGCAACATGGTCATGGCCGGTCTGACCGGTCGCAAGAACGGCAAGGGTTTTTACAACTATGACGAGAAGGGACGGCGAAGCTCCGAATGACCGTCAAAACCGGCCATGTCGTTGACAACTAGCGAAATGATCGTATCGTGGAATGAAATGGTTAGCAGGGTTGTGTGAGCGAGGGATATCGATGTCCGGCTGCGACTCCGTCCTGGTGACCAGCAGCGCGATCGGGATCGATCGAGCGACGATGGAGAAGTTCTTTTCCTACGGTCGGGTCGTGCTAACCGCTGACCTGAGCGAAGGGTCTGGCCACACATGTCCCTGCGACCTAGTGACCGAAGCTCGAGCCAATCCCAGCAAGTTGCGATTCCTGCTGGTGAATGTATCGCGGCGGCCCGAAACCGGGAACGCGCACCAGTGGCTGGCCTCCGCCTTCTTGCGAGTCGGCCGAGGGCTGAAACAAGGACGGGCGGCAGGGAGCGGAACAGCGTGAACGTAAGGAAAGCCATGGCGGTGCAGGATGCCAATGACGGCCGCGTCCCGATCCGAGCCCGGTACCCGAACTCCCCGACGGACGAAGACCCCGCGCTCCGCGCGTGGAGCGACGAGCGGCTTGCTGGTCCTGGGCCCTACCGGCCACGCTTCATGGTCTACTCCGGGCTGGGCTCACCCACGATGACTGCGGAACGGCTATCGATGTTGCAGGAGGTTGGCGCGGAATCCTTCCTCCTCGCGGCAGACCTGCCATCTCAGCTCGGATTCGATCCGGACCACGAGCTCGCCCACGCGCAGGTGGGCAGGGCGGGCGTATCGTGCGCGACGCTCGACGATTTCGCCGAGATCTGCTCCCGGCTCGACCTGGAGGCCGCAGACAGCGTCGGTATGCTCGCCAACTCGTTGGGCCACATCGGCCTCGGCATGGTGCGCAGCGTGCTGCGGGACCGGGACGCGCCACAGGTCAAGGTGGTGATGCAGAACGACCCCCTCAAGGAGTTTACCGCAAGGGGGACCGAGATCCACACCCCTCGACAAGCAGTGCGCATCGCGACGGACTGCGTAGCGTACGCGATTGACGACGACATTCCTGGCGCGACGCTCACAATCTGTTCCAACCACTACGACGTCGCCGGAGCAGGCCCGCTGCTGGCGATGGCGTTTGCCTTCGGCAACGCCATCGCCTACATGGACGAACTCCTCGAACGTGGGTACTTGGCCACCGACGTCGCACGGAAGTTGATGTTCTTCCTGAACGAGCGCAGCGATCTGTTCGTGGAGGCATCGGTGTTCCGATCGGCGAGAACGCTGTGGAGCGAGATCCTCCGGGACCGCTACGGGGTCCCAACGGACAAACAACCGGTGGCGACGCTCATGGGCTACGCTCACGGGCTCGAATCCGCGGCCGAGCCGCTGGTCAATATTCCGAGAGTGACGCTGAGCGTGCTGGGCTCCATGATGGGCGGTGTCGACTATCTATGCGCTACGGGTTACGACGAGGCGCTGCGCATCCCCTCGCTCGACGCCTCTGCCCTGGCTGTCCGCACGATGCAAGTGGTCGCTTACGAACATGGAGCCTCGCTCACACTGGACCCGCTCGGAGGCAGCGCGAAGACCCGAGATATCGACGACTACGTCCAGACTACGGTCCGGAGTGAGCTAGGGCGGCTGCTCGACAACGGGGGGCCGGTCGAAGCGATTGAGAACGGCTACATCGCCGGACGCATCGACGAGAACCGAGGAGCAAGGCAGAAACAGATCAGCAATCGAGAGCGTCTGATGGTCGGGCACACCGCGTTCGAGGCTGCCGCACACGCGGATCTGTTTGACGGACGCAGCTCCGGCGAGATCGATTTCCTCCAGGTGGAGCAGGACGCCATCGGGCGAATGGCGAAGCACAAGCAGTCTCGCGATCCGCGAGCCGTCGCGCGTAGCGTCGACGAACTGCGAGACGTGGCTGCGGGAAAAGACAATCTGCTACCTGTCACGATCGCCGCGCTACGCGCAGGTGCGACGACCGAGGAGATCGTCAAGGCCACGGGGGAGGGATTCGCCCGATGAAACGGATCGTGTTGGCCAAACTCGGTCTGGACGGCCATGATGTCGGCGTACGACTCATCGGCAAACACCTCATGGAGAACGGGTTCGAGGTCATCTACCTCGGCAAGCGGGTGTCGACGAATCTCATTGTCCAAGCGGCGCTACAGGAAGACGCTGCCGCCATCGGCCTCAGCTGTCTGAGCGGCGGTCTCGGCTACTTCGCAACACGCACACTCGACAGCCTGAACGAGCAGGGAGCGGACATCCCGGTGCTCGCGGGCGGCATCGACGAGCCTGCCGAGCTGGAGAAGATGTTGCAGGCTGGTGTGGGCGCCTATTTCGGCCCTGGGACCCCGATAGAGGACATCGTCCGCGCTTTCGAGGATGCGATCGCTGACGACTGCTCTGTTACCCCGCTGCCCCAACCCGCGAGCACGCGCCGAAGGACACCGTGATTCATTCACCACAGTTCGAACACCTCCAACTCGTCGTCGAGAATCAGGTCGCCACGATCAGTCTCGACCGGGCGGGAGGCGTGAACGCGTTCAGCACGGCGATGTACCGCGAGATACGAGCCGCGATCCGTATCGCCGACAGCGCCGGGGATGTTTCCTGCATCCTGCTGAGATCGGCCAAGAGGGACTTCGGTGTCGGCGGAGATCTGCACGAGATGCGGGAGCTCCTCGACAATGGCCAGGACGTTGATCTCTACCGCTTCCGGGACGACCTTCCTTACGCAGCACTGAGGTCTACGCGCAAGCCCACTGTCGCCGCCGTCGATGGGCTTTGTGTCGGCGGCGGGCTCGGCATCGCCACGAGCTGCGACATCGTGCTGGTGGGCGACTCGGCACGATTTGGCGTGCCGGAGGTCAAGATGGGCCTCATCGATGGTCTTGCGGCGTCGACGTTGTTCGGGCATATCCCGCGATCGGCGTTGAACTATCTGCTCTTCTCGGGGAAGCTCATCGACGCGCGGGAGGCGGTTCGAATCGGCCTCGCGCTCGAGTGTGTCCCCGGCGCCGAATTGCAAGCGCGGGCACGAGAGCTTGCGCACGATGTTTCGTCCACAAGCGCGTCGGCAATTGAGCAGTACAAGCGCATCATCCGCGGCTACGAACGGCTCGACAACCTCGATGACGTGGCGGAGCTCATCGTCAAGAGCCCCGAGGTCCGCGCACGTCTCAACGATTTCCACGCCAGGAGGAGCGAATGACAACCGCAGGTCCGCGGGTGGCACCGATCGCGACGCCGGACACGGCGCCGTTCTGGGAGGCTACGAGTCGCGGTGAGCTTGCCTTGCCGCGCTGCCGCTCGTGCTTGACGTACATTTTCTATCCCAGGTCGCACTGTCCGTCGTGCTTTTCCCGCGAGCTCGACTGGACTGTGCTCTCCGGGATGGCATCGCTGCACTCGTTCGTGATCGCCCACTTGCCGGCCCCCGGGTTCGATCCGCCCTACGTCATCGCAATCGTCGAGCTGGCGGAAGGGCCCCGGATGATGACCAACATCGTGGGGGTTGAGCCGAGCCCGGAAAGCTTGGAACTCGATATGGCGCTCCAGGTCGTCTTCGAACTCCAAGGCGACGTCATGGTGCCTCGCTTCCGTCCGGTCGATGAGGGGAAGTGAGCATGTCGCCAATGGCCATCGTCGGTGCTGCAGAGAGCGAGCGAATCGGCAAGGTCCCCGAGCTCTCTGCTCTACAGCTTCACATCGACGCCGCACTGCGCGCGATCGAGGACTCGGGGATCCCCCCGGAACTCATCGACGGCATCGCCACCGCCGGTCACCCACCGATCGACGTCGCACACTACCTGGGCATCCGGCCGAATTACGTGGACGGAACCCGCGTCGGTGGCTGCTCTTTCCTGGCTCACGTGCGGCATGCCTGCGCCGCGATCCAGGCGGGCCATTGCACCGCCGTACTCGTCACCCACGGCCAGTCCGGCCGCTCGCGGATCGGGATGACCTATCCCGACCCCGGCGCCGAGTCGATGCACGGCCAGTTCGAGGCACCGTTCGGCACCACAGGACCGGTGTCGATGCTCCCACTGAACGTGCTGCGTTACATGAAGGACGTCGGCCTGACTCATGAACAGCTGGCTGGCGTGGTGGTTGCCCAGCGCCAGTGGGCGCAGCGGAACCCCCGCGCCTTCAAACGCGAACTGCTTACCGTCGACGACGTGCTGAACTCGCCGTACATCACCTACCCTCTTCACGCACCGGAATGCTGCCTCGTTACTGACGCGGGCGGCGCGGTCATCGTCATGGAAGCCGGCGCGGCCACCGCGCTCGGTGTGCGGAAACCGCTCGTCCATATCCGGGGGAGCGGAGAGGCGAGCGAGACGCCAATGATCACCACCATGGAAGACTTGACCTCGTCGCAAGCGTTCCGGACCTCTGGTCAGCTGGCCTTCCAGTCTGCCGGGATCACACCGGAAGACGTGGACCATCTGATGATCTACGACGCCTTCGCGCACCTTCCCATTCTCGGCCTGGAAGATCTGGGTTTTGTCGGAGGGGGTGAAGCGGGAGCGTTTATCGCCGAGGGCCGGACAGCGCCCGGCGGGCAGCTTCCGATGAACACGAACGGTGGCGGTTTAGCCTACACCCACACCGGCATGTACGGGATGTTCGCCATCCTCGAATCGGTGCGCCAGATCCGAAACGAGGCGGCCGCCCAAGTCGAGGACGTTCGGGTCAGTGTCGCCCATGGAATCGGCGGGATGTTCAACCACGCGGCCACGCTCGTGCTGTCGAGTGAGGCCGCATGACCCTCGACGACCCTCCCTGCGCCGAGACCCTTGTACTGGACGGCGGCAGCTTCTTCGAGGCGCCACGCTGGCACCGAGGATCGTGGTGGGCTTCCGACATGTTCGCTGGCGAGGTCCGCTCGGTTGAGAGCGAAACCGGCACGGCGAGCGCGGTCTCCGTCGAAGGCCGCCCTTCGGGCCTCGGCTGGTTGCCCGACGGCACGATGCTCGTGATCTCGATGAACGAACGGAAGATCCTCGCCACCGGTCCACAGGGTTCCCGAGTGTACGCCGACCTCGCCGGTGAGGTCGGCAGCGACCTCAACGACATGATCGTCGACCACGCGGGGTATGCGTGGGTCGGCTTCTTCGGCTTCGATTTCGGTGGTGGAGCGGACCCCGTACCTGGCGGCCTGCTCCGGATTGCACCCGATGGCGCGGTCCAGCACGTCGGATACGACCTCATGGTTCCGAACGGTATGGTCCTCTGCGATCACGGAACGACTCTCGTGGTGGCCGAGACTCTCGCGTCTCGGTTGACCGCGTTCACAATCGGTCCGGACGGCACGCTGAGTGACCGCCGCACCTGGGCTCAATGGGGACCCGCACCGTCGCCGGGCACGCTTCGCGACACCCTTGGTCGGCTCCAGATGGCACCGGATGGCATCACCGTAGACAGAGAGGATGGCATCTGGATCGCGGACGCGATCGGCGGTGCGTGTCATCGGGTGAATTCGCGTGGGCAGAGCACCGATGTCGTTCGAGCCCCGGAAGGACTCTCAGCCTTCGCCTGCGCCCTCGGCGGGCCGGACGGGCGAACGCTCGTGCTGTGCTGCGCCCCTGATGCATCCGCGAAGAGGCGAAGGCGAGCACGAGAATCGATTCTGGTCGGCACGGAGGTCCTGATCCCCGCATCGCGTCGCGCAGCCGGGCCACCGGCGTGAAAAGGGGCTCTTCTGGAGTGTTCCCGCTTGAGTGAACACCTTATTATGCCACTACTGGCCGGGTGTTGTCAAATTCTGTTTCGTGTTCTTCGGGTGTTCGGTAATCGATAGCTGAATGCGGATGGTGCCGGTTGTAATAGCTTTCGATGTACTGGAATGCAGCGATTCGGACCTCGTGGGCGTCACGCCAGATTTCGCCGTGGAACAGTTCTTTCTTCATGGTCGCGAAGAACGATTCGGCAACGCTGTTGTCGAAACAAATACCGGTCCGGCCGACTGACGGGCGAGCTTGATGTTTCTCGCAGAAACGGCGGAACTGGTGGATCGTGTATTGCTTTTGGGACAACCGGTGGGTGCAACAATACCGGTAAGTTAAGTGAGGCAGGGTCCGCCGGGTTTGTAGCGTGTCGCTCGGGTTGGGCGACGTTTCCCGATATGATGTTCTCGTGAATAAACCTATCGCTGGCGATAGCGTTTCTGCTGTTCGCCTGGTTGATCGAGTTGCTTTGAGTGTCTTGTCCGACATTGTTGATCGCGATTTGATCGAAGAAACTCTCACGGTCTGCGGGAAACGTGGTCAGCGTGTCCGACTTCTTCCTCCTCATGTGGTGGTTCGGTTCTGTCAGGCGATGTGCCTGTTCTATGAGGATGACTATGAAGAAGTAATCATGAAACTAAAGGCTGTCCCGTAATGATCAGGAAGTGTTGGTGAGCATGGGAACGCGCGGGCCTCGGTCGGGACTAACTCCCTGACCGTAATCGACGATGTGGGGCCGGCTCGGGATCTGGTGGCGTTGGCCGGGCCGTTGGTGGGGCGGCTTGAGACGACGAGCGACCTGTGGTTGCTGTTCCGGTTGGCCGACTCGGGTGGCGAGCCGGTAGAGGCAGTGTCGGCGTACCGCCACGATCTCCAGGCAGCGGGGAGCGTTCGACACCGGATCGATGCGCGGACTTCTGCCGCTGGATGCTCCTGGCCGCAAACCAGCAAGACCGCATTGATGCCGTCCTGACCAAGCACCGGGTCGCAGATCGGCGGGGACTACGTATGCGCCATCGGTACGGGCGCATAGCGAGACGGTGCTGCGCGGCTTTTTACGACTTCCACCTGGACGCGGGGACCGGGCCGATCCTGAACCCGTCCCCGCTGGATCGGTACCGGCGCGGCGGCCGGGCGCATGCGCACCACAACCCGATGGAGCCGTATCGCAACGAGCGGGCTGGGTTGTATCGGCCGAGAGTGCCCAAGCGAGCTCCGCGCAGTATCCCGGACGAGGGGTTACACCGGGCGAAGCCGACGAACAGCCTGCCAGCCAACCCCAGGCCAGCCGCCACCATTAGAGATCAGAAGCCTGCCCGCCCCCGTTGCCGCGGGATCGTGGGCCCGTTACAGGCCTGCCTCGAAGTGCTCCTTCCGAGCCGACGCCGACCAACGACGTCGCCCATCGAAAATGACATTCGCCACCGATGCCCATCGTCTCAGAGCAGTACGAACTCATCATCGGCGTCGAGGCACACGCCGCGGATCACGCGCTGTGGGTCGTGACCGCCGCGACCGGCGCCGTCATCGACCAGGCAAGCTTTCCGGCAAGCACGCCCCGGGCCGGCTCGTGCCGCTGCATGGATCACCCGTCGGGCCGGTGAGCGCGCTGCCCTCGTGGTCGTCGAGGGCAGCGGCACCTACGGCGCCGGCCTGGCCGAGCGCCTGCTCGAGACGGGGATGAGGGTTGTGGAGCCCTCCGCGATGGCAGCCGCTGATCGTCGTGGGATCGGCAAAACCGACGAGGAATGTGTGCGATCAGGTCATGCCGCTCTCCCGGAATCGAGGGGCGCCACTCATTCGCGTGCCGGGCGCAAGTCGTTGATCCACTGTGGGTCGTGGGCCGCCTTGCCAACCTTAGCGGCACCGCCTGGCGACCCGAGCTCACCGAAGAAATCGATGTTCGCCTTGGCATAGGCAACCCACTCGTCCGGAACGTCGTCCTCGTAGTAGATCGCCTCCACCGGGCAGACCGGCTCGCAGGCTCCGCAGTCCACGCACTCGTCTGGGTGGATGTACAGCATCCGGTCGCCCTCGTAGATACAGTCGACGGGGCACTCGTCGATGCATGTCTTGTCGAGCACGTCCACACAGGGTTCGGCGATTACGTAGGTCATTGCGTTCTCCTACTAGGTGGTTGATTCCTTGGTCGGTAGCCGTGCCGGTTAGCGATCGCTGCTGGTGACGTTGGCGCTCCAGCTGTGCCAGATTCCGGCGGCCATTGCCAGTAGACGTTGGGCGAGGCGGGGGAACACGCCAGATGAGGGTGCGCCCGCCGTGCGTTTCGAGCTCCGCCGCGACCAGCACCGACCGGCTCGGGTAGCCGGGTCCGGTTGATCGTGCGCCACCAACCGACGCCCCCCGGTGAGCAAATCGCTTCCCTTACGCTTCAGTGGTGGGTGATGTCGGGCCCGTCTTAGGGTCCTGGTCCCCATCCTTTGGGCAGCGGATATTGCTGAAGTCACCTTGCTGCTCCGACCTTGGTGGTGGTCGATGACGGCTTACTGGTAATGGCCGTTTGCTGTCCTGCTGGTGGTTCGACCGCTCATTGAGACTTGCGTGAACGGATCGTTGGTTAAGGGCGTGCCAGCGTGACTGCCGTACAAAGAGCCGCTGGTGGAACCCCAGCTGACTTTCTTCGACGCGACGGCGCACTATGGTAGCCTCCGATCCTGATCTGTCGTATCGGGAGGCGGCCGTTGGGTGTGGTGCGAGCTCAAGACGACCTAGAATAACCGCAGCGCGAGGCCGGTCCGTTGGAAGGTCGGGCTAAGACGAACCCGATACGTGGAATCACGTACGCCGTTCTCCAAAGCTAAAGTTTCTGACCATGCAAATTCTGACCATGCAAACTTTTAGAAGCTCAAACAGGACAACGGCGTGCGCTTACGATACACTAAACCGAATCATGGACCTGTCAGGAGGGCCAGAGCAGCTCCCTGATGTTGGAGTTTCCAGGTCAGCGCGGACGCCTACTACTATCTGATCGTAAGCTCCACGGAGTCGGACTCAGAGCACGGTTGTTGTCGTAACTCGTGTCCCCGGCGTAAACCGTGCCCAAACAGAATCCCAACCGTTGATTATGCCAAGACTTTGATACCGTCGGCTTTTCTCATGATCGATACGTAGGTCGAGCATCCTGGCAAACACCTGCTCCACTGTGATACAGAACATCGAACTGGCCACATGTTTACCAATACACCGGTGTACTCCGGCACCGAATCCTACATGTGGATTCGGTCGACGAGCAATCTGAACCGACTCAGGTTCTTCGAAGACGGTAGCGTCCATATTGGCCCCCGCGAAAGACAGTAGAACTCGGTCATCAGTACTAAGAGATTGAGCACCCAGTGTGCAGTCTTTGGTTACGGTCCTCGCCAAACCTTGTACAGGACTGAAATACCTAATGAATTCTTCGCATGCTCCTTCCAGCATATTTGGATTCTCCATCAGTTGACGACGAAGATCTGGGTTCTTATCCAGGTAAACAAACGTATTAGACAACAAAGCTGAAGTAGTATCGACGCCGCCACTCATGAATAGATAAGAACCGCCCACCACCTCCTCAAGAGGCAGTAGATCACCCCCAACTTTCATAGTTGCAATCGCCGATATTATATCGTCGGAAGGATCCTCTCTCCGGGCTAGGGCAGCTTCGCGGAATTGACCTAAACTCCATTGTAACAGCTCCTCTGCAGCTGCGCGTTCCGAACTCCCCGGCGGGATCTTCAGAATGTCATGCATAGCCTCCGCATGTTTCGACGCTTCATTAAGAGGGAGACCGAGTAGCTTATTGGTCACTAGTGCGGTGACGGTTGTGAACACATCCGTCGATAGATCACATTCACCGCTCTCGATTACCTGGTCAATTGCCCAACTTGCGTATTGCCGTATTTCCGGTTCGAGCTCCTTTACTGCTGTCCGAGAGAAGTACTTGTTTAACGGCTTTCGGATTTCCAAATGCTTAGGCGGGTCCTCTTCCTGGATTCCGTTTTTGTGCGGATTAGTTGGGTGCAGCCCGCCCTGTTTAGGACCCGCACCTTCATCATTTCCGGAAGAGTAGGTCGCCCAATCTTTTGCGGCCGTCGAAACAGTATCGTAGCTCGTTACCACGAAGTACCCACCGTGATTTTCGGACCATGCTACAGGACATTTCTCCCGGAGCTCCTTCAAAAGCTCGTCGTTTCGCTCTGCATACTCCGATGAGTGATGATCGAAGTCGGAATCTACCTGATCGTCAGTGAGCTCGTGCACGTATTTTCTCCAGTTCATCATAGTAACTACCCTCGACCGTTTGCGCATTAAAGGCGTGTCTCATTTGGTTGCTGCTGGGACGTCGGGCATAAACTCTGCTTCTGGTTTAGCCGTTGCTCCCGCAGTCGAAAGATCGTCAGCAGGATGGTGGTAGGCTGCGGGTTGATGATCGAGCGGTGTTTACGGCCGATCGTGTCGGCCTGACTGTTCGACTACTGGCGCCTGACCGTCCGCTACGAACACTACGCTAAACACTTCGCCTCCTTTCTCGCCCTCACTGCAGCCCTCACCTGCTACGAGAAACTCAACCAAATGAGGCACCTTTTAAACACAAGCTATGCCAGCCGGCGTGCCGACTGGTCCTGCACCGAATTACGAAGGTTGGCTGAAACAGTACACGCATGGTCTACTTCGCCGTGTGAATCACGATACGTGTGTGCGTCACGCCCATTGCATTGACATCGGGTAACATTTTTCGGTGAACCCCGTCAATATTTATCTCCTCCCCGGGCACGTGTCCCTGTCGAGTTCCAACCTGTGTTAGGCCTCACAGGAGGCTACCTTATCGTTTTGCTCAATGCAAAGTATATTTCGTACCACGAAACTCCCTGGTCAGTGGTCCTGACCTGAACCGCCCGTGTCTGTCGCGGGTAGCGGATCCGGTCTGGGCTGCTACCAGGATCGGGTGTCTGTTGGAGCAGTGGGGTGTTCTCACCAGAGTTGTTGGTGTGACTCGTGTGACTGAGCGAGTCAGGCTCGGCGTGGCTGCGGCGGACGCGGGTCCTGGCCATGAGGGTTGCTCTCGACCAAGATCGCAACGTCGAGACTAGGGGGGCTGCTGAAGGGATCTGTGACATCTGAGATTGCTTGCTGATGTGCAGGCTGAAAGGATGTTGCTGTGCCCAAGCCCTACCCGCGCGAGTTTCGTGAGGATGTTGTCCGGGTCGCCCGCAACCGCGAGTCGGGCGTGACGATCGAGCAGGTCGCCAGTGACTTTGGGGTCCATCCGATGACGTTGGGAGAAGTGGCTGCGTCAGGCTGACGTCGGGGACGAGGTTAAGCCTGGCGTCACGACGAACGCGGCGCAAGAGCTTCGGGAGC
>NZ_KB905415.1 GCF_000379465.1 Sciscionella marina DSM 45152 | reverse complement strand
CGCCTCAACCGCGCACTGAACGTCATCGCGATGGTCCGCATGGTCCACCACCCCACAACCCGCGCCTACGCGAACAGGCGCCGCGCAGAAGGCAAAACCAACCGCGAGATCCGCCGCTGCATCAAGCGCTACCTCGCCCGACGCCTCTACCGCCACCTCACCAACACCACCAAATCGGGGCTTGACGCGACATAGAAGCTTCATAGGAACGTCGCTACAACCGACGGCTGCGGCGTGTGTTCTACATGGCCGCGCTGTCCAGCCTCCGCGCCGATGGTCCCTCCCGCGCTTTCTGCGACAAGAAGCGCGGCGAACGCTTCATCCATACCCAGGCGCTGCTCGCTCTAGCCCGACGCCTCGCCGACGTGCTCTGGGCACTGCTGCGCGACAACCGACTCTTCACCCCAACCGCGCCCACACCGATCACTGCTGCGGCTTGACACGGTCATTGAGATTCTCCACGATTCAAGGGGAAGTTCAAATCGCCATTGACGCTCACCATGTCATGATGGTGGTCAGTTCGTGTCGCAGGCCGGGCATGGCGTACTGGTTCCAGGCCATTCGTATGTCGGGTGTTTTGCCGTCTGCGTACATTCGGATACCGGTGTGGAGGATGGTTAGCAGGGCCAGGGCGCCGAGTGCCGTGTAAGTGCGCACCACATCGCGGTCCACCGGAGCGCCGGTACGTTGGGCGTATTCGGTGAAGAACCAGTCTCGGTCGGCGACGGCGCACAGTAGGTCGGAGCCTTTGTGAACGAATTTGCCTGCGAAATAGTCGAGGTTAGCGTAGCCGAGGTCGAACCGTGGGTCGCCGATGTAGGCCAATTCCCAGTCCATCATGGCAGCGATGCGGTGGTTGTCGAGCATCGCGTTCCCGATTCGGTAGTCACCGTGCACAAGGGCTGGCGGCACCGGGTCAGGCTCACGGGAGCGGACCCACTCGAAAGACTCGTCGATGATGGGATCGCGGACCAGTCGCTGTCGTTCGAAGGTGTCCTGCCACCGATCCACCACCTCGTGGAATGCTCGGGCGGCACCGAGGTGTGTGAACTGTGTGACGGGGCATTGGTGGATTTGTACCGCGGTCTCGACCAAATCGGTGCCGAGGCTTCGGCTGTTCGCCCAGTTGGCCTCGAGTAGTTCGCGGTCGGTGCGCTGCCAGGTGTTCGGCGCGTTACCTCGCACCCAGTCCATGACGAAGAACGGGCCGTCGAATGCGGTTTGTTGTGCGGTGTTGATGCCGTAGGTGGCCGGTACCGGGATCTTGGCACGTTGCAGCGCCACGTAGGTGCGGTACTCGCGTTCTAGGTCGGTGTCCAGGAGTGAGCCATCGGGTTTCGCCCGGACCACATAGGAGATGGTGTCGTCGGAGACGAGGTGGGTGCGTCGCGACCAGCCGCCGGCCAACTGGATGACTTTCCAGTTCCTTGACCGGGCGGCCAGGGGCAGCTCACCCGAATCGATCAGCACGTCGAGGGCGGCGTCGATGCGAGCGTCCACGGGAATCAGTCCTTTCGATACGACCCAAGCGGTGCCCGCACGAGGCTTTCGATTTCGACGTTGGCCCAGCCTTTCACACCGTCATCGACCGTGCACTCGACCAGCGCACGGTCGTTCCAGGCAATGAGTTGTTCGTCGGCTTCGTCTCGGAAGAACAGAGCCGGCAGTACTCGGATGATCTCTCCGGTGAACCGTAGCTTGGTGTCTCGGCTGGTTGCCAGTGCCGTCATCGTCCGTGGCAGTGGTTTGAGGTTGCGGTCGGCCGTGGTGAGCTGGTCGGTGTAGTCGGTCAGCGGGGTAACCGTGCCGTCCTGGTGGTAGAGAGCGCCTTCCTGCGGCCAGTCGTCGGGGTTTTCCGGGAAATTACCGCGCCACATGGTCAGGTTCGGGTGCGTGTGCTGTCCTGGTTCCATGACCAGGTCGATCCATCGCCACTCACGCGGCGCGAACCAGTCCCGCACACCCCAGGAGTGGTCCTTGCCGCCGATCGCGTTGATGTGGTGCTCTCGACCGTCGATGGTCAGGGTGCCGGTGACCGTCCCCACCTCGTCGATGTGTCCGGTAAACAGTCGGGTCATCCCGGGCTGGTGCGAGTAGATGTATGGGGGATGGGTTGGGGTGAAGGTCAGGTCGTAGCGCACCGGGATAGTGTTCTCCGTGGCTGGACCGAGCGCTTGATGGTCGCATTCGGCGCCCGTCCCGCCGTTGTTGAGCCGTCCGTCGAAGGTGACTCGCCAACGACCGAATGGTTCCTGCGCTGCGTAGGTCATACCGGCGATTTCGTGGTTGTTGTCCCAGGTGGTGAACGTGTCGTATTCCGACGAGACGAGGGTCGGTAGCTGCGGCCCCCAGATCACGTTGATGAATCCGCTGTGTCCTGTGGCCGGACGCTTGCCGATCGAGGAGAACCCACCGATACGGTGGACAGGGTCGAAGAACGACACGTAGTAGCTTTCCCGCCACCGGCGCTCGGCTCCCGGAGCGTGTACCAGGTCTTCGCTCATTTCGTTCCTCCTGACTTTCCCGCGCTGGCGAGTATGGAGACTTCTTTGCTCGCCAGCTCTCCTAATAGCCGATGCAGTTGAGGTCGGAATCGGTCGAGTTCGGGCTGCCCTCGCCCGGTGTCCAGCAGCTCACCGATGAGCTTGCCCAGGTTCCGTGGATCGTCGGTGTCGAGCCCGGCAAGGCAGGTACGGATTCCGTCCGCCCAAGTACCCTGCGGTTGGCGATCGAGCTCGTCGCGCAATTCGGAGGCGAGGTCGTCCCGAAACGTACTCAGTGTCGCTGTCTGTCCGGCCAGCTCGGCCGACAGATATTTGGCAATGCTGCTTGCGGAGAGCAACTGGGCCGTCTCGAAGGGTTCGAGAGGGCGGTCCCAGCGCGCAGAGCCGCGCAGCACGGTGCTGAGGATCATGGCTAGTTCGTGTGCGCTGAGCGGGTTGAACATGGCAGCCTCTTCCGTTGCGAAGTCGCGGATAATGGACCATGCGGTGGGGCTCAATCGCGCCGACCACCCCTCGTCGCTCCTAGCGGGTCGGCGCGGTTGGCACGTCAGTGGGCTCGGGGGCCTCAGATATCGCTGGCTCGATGTTTCCTGCGTCGTACGAGTCGTGTATCTGGTGATCGGCACCACCAAGGACATCTGTGGTTTTGAGGGATCACCAAGCCGGTGGACCCGCCAATGGCTTCAAGGATGGTTCCCCGAAGCAGTCGAGTTGGCGAACCGGTCACGCAACAGGTATTTCTTGACCTTGCCGGACAGCGTTCTCGGTAGCTCGTCCACCGTGTACACGACCGTGGGCTTTTTGAAACTGGCCAGCCGCTCCTTGCAGAACGCCATGATCGCCTCGGTGTCTACCGTGACCTCAGTGAGTGGCTGGATCACCGCGCAGACCCGCTCGCCCCATTTCTCGTCGGGCACCCCGATTACCGAAACGTCCGCCACTGCGGGATGTTGGCGCACCACGCCCTCCACGTCGCTCGGATACACGTTCATCCCGCCAGTGATGATCATGTCTTTCTTCCTGCCCGCCACATACAGAAAGTCCTCGTCGTCGAGGTAGCCAAGGTCGCCGGTGTGCAGCCACCCGTCCACTACGGTCTCGGCCGTGGCCTGCGGATCGCCCCAGTACCCGACCGTCACCGCTGGTCCTCGGATCAGGATTTCGCCGATCTGCCCCGAAGGCAGTGCATCACCGACGTCATCGGCGATGCGGATTTCGTTATGCATCGACGCTTTGCCCGCGGAACCGATCTTGGTGGACAGGGAATCGGGCGGCACGACTGTGGTTGTACCGCCCCCCTCAGTCAACCCGAATACTTGCACGAACCTGGTGTGCGGGAAGGCTCGCTGCGCATCGAGGACGCTCTCCTTGGATAGCGGCGCGCCACCACACATGATCATCTCGAGCGTGCTGGTGTTCAGCTGCTTGAGTTCTGGCACGCGTAGCACGTCGTAAAGCATGGTCGGGACCCACAGCACGTGGCTGATCCGATGCTCGCACACGTAGTGCAGTGCCTCGGCCGCATTGAACCCGCCGGAACGGCGCAGGTGCACGGTGCCGCCTTGGTGTAGCACGGCGAAGGTGAAGTCGTGTCTCCCGCCGATGTAATTGAGGTCGAGTTGTACGTAGGTCGTGTGGTCCGAGCGGAGGTTGAAATCCATGACCTGTTGAATGGAGTTCCACATGACAGTGCCGTGCGACCAGATGACACCCTTGGGGGCACTGGTTGTGCCGGAGGTGTAAATGATTTCGTGAGGGTCGTCGAAGGCAGGAGGGGATACAGCCGGGCGCTCGCCGCTTGCCTCGGCGCACAGCTGTTCGTATTCCACGTCCGCGCCATCGACGGTGCCGAAGGACACGATCAGTTCCAGCTCCGGCAGCTGGCCGCTGGCGCGTGCGGCGGCCAATGCCGGTACGTAGGTGTGTTCGGCAAATACGGCGCGGGCGCCGGATCGGGCCAACAGGTTGATTCGCTCCGCGTCGGCCAAACGGAAGCTTAGCGCCACCATGATCGCTGCCGCTCCCGAGATGCCGAACTCGACCTCGAAGTACTCGAGCCGGTTGGTGGTGGCGAGCCCGACTCTGTCCATTCGGTCGATACCGCGGCCCACGAGGCCGTTTGCGACCCGGCGGTATCGATCGCGTAACTGACCGTAGGTGCGGGATTGTCCCGCACAGACCACGGCAGTGCGGGCGGGATCGCGGCCGGTTCGTTCGACTAGGTGGGTAACGTTGAGTGCCGACCACGGCGGGGCTGCGGCGGTGTCCACTCCCGGTATTGTCCGGGTCCCTGCTGCCATTGGATTCTCCTCTACAATCGCCCGAGTTCGCGGAGCCGGTCGGTGATGCCGCGCAAGGCTCTGAGTTGGTCGCCCTGGCCGAGGATGAACATCACCCCGTCGCAGCCATGCCGCTCCAGTTCATCGAGGCGCTGTGCCCACTCTTGCACCTGGCCCCACACGACAAAGTTGCGCACCAGGTACTCGGCTAGCTCTCGAGACACGACGGTGGTGTTGCGCGGACGAGTGTTATCGGCGTGGGAGCCGTAGTCGTAGTGTTCCCACATCAGCCGCACGTCGTGTTGCCGCGCCGCCGGGATTCCGCGTTCGGTCAGATCGCCGCGGAAGGCTCGGTTCGCCATCGCGACAAGGAGCGCCCCCATGTCGTCGAGCACCGCGTCCACCGTCTCTGCCAGTGACACACCAGGGCCGACCCAGAAGTGTTGCCCGGAGCTGATTCGCCCTGTCTCCACTCGCCGTGCCAATACCTCGGGGGCCATGGTGCCTCCGTAGAGCACGCCGTCGCCTACCTCTCCGCCGAGCGCGGTGACCCGCGGTCCGTCCGCGGCAACCAGCAGTGGGCAACCGCGCCGACTGATCCCGGTCACCGGGATGGTGCTGCCGGGGAAGGTGCGGCTATCGAACGCGCCCCCGTTGCCTGCCCAGTACCCGCGGATCGCCGCCACCGCTTCACCCAGCTCATCTACCGTCGCCGGTCGTAGCCCCAGCCCCCGGGCCGCGCTGTTGCCGGTGGCCACGGCGCCGATCGCGCGGCCACCGCTGGTCTCGTGCAGTGTGGCAAGCAGGTTGCCCACGATGAGTGGATGCCGCACTACCACGTGCGTGGCCAAGGGGCCGACCAGCAGGCGCCGCGAGTTCCGCAGCGCCTCCATCTGGTGTAGGTAGGATTCCTGGAATACGGTCGGCGTGTCCGCGATTCCCATCCAGGTGTAACCGGCCTCGTCCGCGTGCTTGGCCAGCTCCGTCGTCTCGGCCATAGACCGGGGCAGCTCCATGAACCCAAACTTCATCGGCAACTCCCTCGCGGCTTGGGCCGGTGGTAGCGTGCATCGGCCCAAGCCGCGTCATCGCTGCTGAATCAAGCCTCTGTGAGCCTCGGTTCGGGCAACACGTCCAGTTCGGTAGTGGCTACGTCCACGCCGAGCACGCCGGCACAAGAGCTGCAGTAGTACTCGCGTAGCACCACACCGGGTTCCTCGAACCGCTGCTTCACGTGCATATCCAGGTGTTCGTAGCGTTCGAAGATCGGGTATTGGCGAGCCACGGTTCCCTGTGCGGTCCGCCAATTCTCGGTGTTCGTGCCGAGGTCTGCCGCGCAGTAGCCGCACGACCAGTGTGGCTCGTTGCCGGACCCCCGGTACAGGGCGACCGCGACACCCGGACTTGCCGGTGCACGCATCTCGGACTTCGGAGTGTTACCGATCCGCTCTGTACGGATCTCGTTGCGGAGCTTGGTGGTCGCCTCGATATCTGGGGTGTCGCCATTGGTGACAACGCCGTAGGCGTTGCGAGCGTGCTTTTCGGTGATATATCCATCGATCAGGTCCTTGGTGACTGTATCTACGGGCCGTAGCAGGGGGTCACCGACACCGCCACCTCCACCGGAGAGCCACACCTGCACATCGTCCCGGCTCACCTGAAGGTGACCGATCTTTGAACGGATGGTGCGCTTGTCACCGTGCAGCCGCTGCAGGATTGGCAGTTTGTCCGCGGCGAGCAGCTCGGCCACGTTGGTGTGCTCAATCGGGTAATAGTTGCCGCTGCTGGCTGGATAGCCGCCGCCGAACCCGCGTGGCGGGACCTCGGCCACGGCGTTGAATCCGGGTCCGTTCATCTGGTCGGTGTAGTGCCAAGCAAAGCCCTGCTCGATCGCCTGACCCCCGCGGAACAAGCCGGGGCCGCCGGAATTCGGCGAAATGCGTCGCCACAGCCATAGCACGGGGTCCAGCGACTCGTGTGTTTCCACGTCAGCGACCCCGCAACCGGTCATCGTGGTGCAACCGTAGGCATCCTGCCCGTCCATGATGGTCTGCGCACCGCCGCCGCTGCCGACTGCGTTATCGACGTAGAACACCACCGAGGTGTTACCGAACTGGTTCTGGCCGACCAGGTTGACCGCAGGGAACCCGTTCTGCCCCTGTGCGGCCAGCCGACCGCGGATCTCCGGGTCGTCGGACAACGACATGGCTTGGGCGAGCAATTCGGTGGTGAGCTTGCAGGCGCGCATACCGACTTCGGAGTGGGCGTTGCTGCACGGCGCGGGGTCGATGGAGTTGACAATCGTGCCCGGCTCGCCGACATCTACCGTAACCGGTCGCCACAGTCCCGCGTTGATCGGAAAGTCCCCGTACGCCATCGTGGTAAGGATGCCGCTCATCGTCTGACCGTGCATCGCGTGCGTCGCCGAGTTCACGAACGCGTCGATCTGCGGCACCCCTGAGTATTCGAAACGCATGTCGTCCCCGGCAATGGTCATCCGGCAGCGCATGTCCAGCAACTGGTCGGGACCATCGTGACCGTCGAACTCGTTCCAGTCCGCCGTCTCGTAGACGCCGTCGGGCAGCCGGGATATCCGTTCCCGCAGCACCTCCTCGCTGAGATTCTTGTTGATCTCGCACAGCTCGCGGTAGCCTTCCAGCCCGAACTCGTCCACGATCGCGTTCAGTCGTTGGTTGGCCACCACATTGTTCGCCGCGATCATGCTGCGAATATCCGAAAGTACCGGTCCAGGTGCACGCACATTGGCCGCGATGAATCGTTCCCATTCCTTGTCGATCCGACCGCCCTTGATGATTTTCACCGGTGGAAACCGTAGTCCTTCCTCGAACACGTCGTGCGCGCCGGGCGCATAGCCGGAAATGCCGACGCCACCGATGTCCACCACGTGCAGGTTGGCGAACCCCCAGCCGATCAGCTCATCGTTTTTGTAGAACATTGGCATGATCACACCGACATCGGCCTGGTGCATGGCACCGCCAGCGCGCGGGTCGTTGGTGACGAACCCGTCGCCGGGCTTGAGGTCGCCGTCCTCACCGAGCTCCTTGATGGCTTGCACACCACCACGAGACGATCCGATATGAAACAGCACATACCCGGAAAAGCCGAGCTGCTCGGGCACCGTATCGAAGAAGCAGGTGGAGAAATCCTTTGCCTCGTACACCACTGGGGAGGTCGAGGTGCGGACCATCGCCAGGGCCATTTCCTCGGTTAAATTCTCCACGGCCTTGCGGTGCACTTCGGCGGTGACCAGGTCGTAGTCACGGCGAGCGGTGGTCATCAGTCGTCCTCCCGGGTCATCACGTAGCTATTGAAGCGGTCACGGCTGACCGTCGTTCCTGGTGGCGCGAAAATGGTGGTGTCGTTCTCATCGATGATCGCCGGGCCGATGATCGTGGTGCCCGGGGTGAACTTCGCCCCATCGTAGGTGGGAATCTTCTGGCGGGTCTGAGTCATCGGTATGTAGACCTCGCGCTCGCCTTTCCGTACCTCTGAGAGCGGAGTCGGTGATTCCTTCAGCTCGGGCAGCGCCGGCCGGGGTTGATGGCCAGTGACCGTGATCGTGTAGTTCAGGAGTACCTCGGGCACGCCGGCGAACGCGGCGCCGACACCGTAAACGCGTTCGTACAGCGCGTAGAATCCTTCGGCGAGAGACTCCGTGTCGTCCTTGGTGAGGTGGCGGTTCGGCACTGGCATGGTCAGCTCGTACACCTGGCCTTCGAACCGGAAGTCCGCGCTGTGAGCCACCTCGATATCCTCGTCGGCGAAGCCCTCTGCGCGCATCTCAGCCAAAGCCTCGGCCAGTAGCCGATCGGCTGCCTCGTTGACTCGGCCGACCTCCTCGGGCTTGTTCAGCTTCCAATCCACGGTTTGGTCCTTGCGCAACACGAAATCCGAGGACAGCAAACCCAGCCCACTGAACACCGAGCTATTTTGCGGGATCACTACCTTCGGAATTTTCAACCGGTCGGCGATCTGCGAAGCGAACAGCGGCAGCGTGCCGCCATAGGCGAGGAAGGTGAAGTTGCGGGGGTCATAGCCTTTTCCGACACTGACCTCACGGACCGCGTGTGCCATGTTCACCACCACAAGGTCGTGCACCGCAGCGGCAGCCCTGTCCACAGACCAGTCGAAGTGCTTGGCGAACTTGTCCTGTAGCGCGGTCTCCGCCGCGCCAGTATCCAGGTGCATCCGTCCACCGAGGTAGTTCTCCGGGTCGATGTAGCCCATCACCGTCATCGCGTCGGTCACCGTCGGTTCTTGTCCACCGAGGCCGTATGCAGCAGGCCCGGGATGGGAGCCGGCGCTGTCAGGGCCGACTTGGGGCAGACCCCGTTGGGAGACCCATGCGATACTTCCGCCTCCCGCGCCGACGGACACCACGTCGACGACGTTGACGCCGGTCTGTAGCTGGCCGATCTCGATGTTCTTTTGCGTGTGCACCTCGTTGTCGTTGATGATGCCGGTGTCGAAGCTCGTGCCACCCATATCGCCAAGCAGAATCTTCTGGTAGCCAAGGCGCTTACCGAGTTCGTTCGCCCCGAGCGCGCCACCGGCTGGTCCGGAGCCGAGCAGTGCGAGCGGGTGTGCAACGGCCCGGTCCTTGCTGATGGCGCCACCCAATCCCTGGAAGAACACTGGCGGCTGCGGCAGACCCGCCTCGGTCAGTTTCGTGTCGATGGAGTTGATGTAGGCCCGGGTCTGGTCATGCACGAAACAGTTCAGTACCGCCGTGGTGAACCGGCGGGTCTCTCCGCGTACCGGGAACACCCGGTGTGCCGGGGTGACGAACAGTTCCGGGTACAAATCGTGGATGAGCTGCTCGGTACGCAGTTCGTGGTCGCCGCTGACGTGGCTGTTCAGATAGCACACCGCGATCGAGTCGACACCGTGGACCTCGACCAGCTCCCGTGTCGCTTCCCGCACCCGGTGCTCGTCCAACGCCACGATGTCGTCTCCGGCGTAGTTGGTGCGCTGGGTGATCTCCTTGATCGTGCGCCGATCCACCAGGTCCGGGACGTTGGTCTGGAGATGATCGTCGGCGACGTTGAGTCGCGGACCTCCAGCGATGCGGAAGACATCCCGAAAACCTTCGGTGATCAATACTCCGACTTTGGCCCCGCGCAACTGGGTAATGATGTTCGTGACCACCGTGGTTCCGTTGATCAACATCTTGGTGCCGGCCAGGAGATCATGTAACCCGACACCGAGGGTGCCCGCGGCCACCTCGATCGCGGCCAATACGCCACGACTGAAGTCGTCGTAGGTGGTCAATGCCTTTCCGCGGACCAACCGGTCGCCCGAGCTGACCGCCACGTCGGTATGCGTGCCGCCGACATCGATACCGATAAACGCGGTCAGGTCCGCGGTCGAAGGGCTCCGTGTGGACTGATGTGCCATATCTACTCCAGCTCAACGGCAGCTTGACGCTGCAAGATCACCCGGCGCGGGAAGGAGCGTCCATACCCGTGCGAGTGGTCGCAACAACGGTGGATTACCCGCGTGGTTAATGGCAGTTAATTAGCAGTAACGTGAGTCACAGCATGCAGGTACGTGCCCAACTCGTCAAGTCGCTCGCCCAGAAAAGATCGCTGCGCGCCACATGTGGAACCAGCGAACGTGTTTTTCCCAGGAGAACCCGCATTGCTGCGCCGCCGACGTCATCGGTCGGCACTGTTTCGACCGGGAGAGTGGAGGGTTGGCTTACCGGCAATCGTGGGCAGTTTGGCTCCAGCGCTTCCCGGAATATGTGATCATCTAGTAACTTTGATGGATGTACCCATCCCGGGAGGAGACCATGGACTTCTCGTTCGATGCGCGGACCGAGTCGTTGCGTGCAGAGTTGTTGTCCTACATGGACCAACACGTGTATCCGGTCGAGGCACAGTTTGCGGAGGCGGCTACGGCCACGAAATACCCGTGGAAACGCCCGGAGGTGATGGAACAGCTCAAGGCTGAGGCTCGCCGCCGCGGCTTGTGGAACCTGTTCCTGCCGCACTCACCGGACGGGGCGGGGCTTTCGAATTTGCAGTACGCGCCCCTGGCCGAGATCACTGGCCGGAGTCCGTTGATCGCTCCCGAAGCGCTGAACTGCAATCCGCCCGATTCCGGGAATATGGAACTGCTCAGCATGTTCGCCTCGCCCCGGCAGCGCACCGAATGGCTGGAACCATTGCTTCGCGGGGAGATCCGCTCGGCTTACTGCATGACCGAACCTGCGGTGGCGTCTTCCGATGCGGGTAACATCGCTGCCCGGATCACCCGAGACGGCGACGAGTACGTGCTCGACGGCCGCAAGTGGTGGATCACCGGCGCTCTTGCCGAGGAGTGCCGTATCTTGCTGGTACTCGGGGTGACCGATCCTGATGCGCCACGCAAGCAACGGCACAGTGTGCTTCTGGTGCCGCCGGATACGCCGGGGGTCCGGATGGTCCGGCCGATGCACATCATGGGATACGCGGAGGGCGTGATCGGCGGGCATGCGGAGATCGAGTTCGACAACGTGCGGGTGCCAACGGCAAATCTGCTCGGCGAGGTAGGCGGCGGGACCGCGATGGCGCAGGCCCGGCTTGGGCCGGGTCGGATCCATCATGCCATGCGGTTGGTTGGGATGGCCGAACGTGCCCTGGAGCTGCTGTGCACCCGGGTGGCAGGGCGTAGCGCGTTCGGAAAACCGTTGGCAGACCAGGGCGTGCTGCAGGAGCGGATCGCCGAAGCGCGGGTAGGGATCGAGCAGCTACGATTGCTGGTGCTGCGCACTGCGTGGCTGTTGGACACCGCGGGCGTCGATGGGGCCAGGACGGAGGTCTCCGCGGTGAAGATCGCCGCTCCACGAACCGCGGAGTGGGTGATCGACGCAGCGATCCAGGCGCACGGCGCCGCTGGAGTGTCGCAGGATTTTCCCTTGGCCGTGTTGTGGGCACAGGCCCGCGGGTTACGTATCGGGGACGGCCCCGATGAGGTGCATCGAATGGTCCTCGCCCGCACCGAGCTGCGGCGATACCGAACAGGAAGCCGGGGCGGGGACCGCAGCGCGGAGTACGCCGGGCAGCCGCGGGTCGAATAACGGGGTGGATATGGAACGGACACTCACTGAGGGACATGATGACAGCAAACGAGAGCCCGAACATGGTCGCTGAGGTTCCACGAACCCGGGACCCGGCCCGTAAACAGCGGATCCTGGTCGCCGCCGCCGACCTGCTGGCTAGAAATGGATACCATTCGGTGGGCATGGCGGATATCGGTGCTGCGGCCGGCGTCACCGGCGCGGCCATCTACCGGCATTTCGAGAGTAAATCGGCCGTACTGGTCGCATTGTTCGACCGAGTGATCGACGAACTGCTGAGCAAGGCCTCCGAGGTCGTCAGCGCTGACTACTCTGACCAAGAGGCACTCGGCCTTCTGGTCCGTGACCAGGTCTTGTTCGCCATCGACGAGCGTGTGTTGCTGCAGGTGTATTCACGCGAGATCCACAACCTGCCTGAGGAAGACCGACGCAGATTACGCCGCAAACAACGACTTTACCTGGAGGAATGGGTCCACATCATCGCCGAGCTGCGCCCCGACCTGATCGACTCCGAGGTGCGCACCATGGTGCACGCGGCCATCAGCACGATCCAGTCGATCCTCGACCACGAAAGCGGGCTGGCGCGTGAGCGGCTGATCGAACTGATGAGCACTGCGGCCCTCGCAGTACTCGGCGTGGACAGCATGTCTCGATCACCGACCCCAGGCAACCGTGGCTAATCAATATTCACCAGATTTTTGAGTCCATCGGTACCACGGCCCCGAGCTTTATGAAGCTATTCATGCATATCGAACGAACCGGCTTCCCCGATAAGTTAATAACGACTAACATTTGAGTGGGAGGGCATGGCATGCCGATAGTGAGATCCACGGTAGATCCGGCGAGCGAGACCTACCAGCAGAACCGCAGGGACCAGCTGGCCGCAGTTCGCCGGTTGCAAGAACAGCTCGAGTTGGTGCGCGCGGGCGGTGGTGAACGTGCCGTGCGGCGCCACCACCAGCGTGGCAAACTGCTGGTGCGGGAGCGGGTCGAGCTGCTGTTGGACCGTGACGCGCCGTTCCTCGAGTTGTCCGCGCTTGCCGCCTGGGGGACCCAGTTCACAGTCGGAGCCAGCGTGCTGACCGGGGTCGGCGCCGTCTGCGGTATCGAGTGCGTGTTGATTGCGCATGATCCGACCGTCCGCGGCGGAACCATGAACCCGTATACGTTGCGAAAGACGTTGCGGGCGCTGGAAATCGCGAAGAACAACCGGCTGCCCGTGATCAATCTCGTCGAATCGGGCGGAGCCGATCTACCGACGCAGTCAGAGCTGTTCGTGCAAGCCGGCCGGACCTTCCACGATCTCACCGAGCTATCGGCGATGGGTATCCCCACGATCGCGCTGGTGTTCGGTAACTCCACGGCTGGTGGCGCCTATGTGCCTGGCATGTGCGATTACGCCGTTTTGGTGGATGGACAGGCCAAGGTCTTCCTCGGTGGCCCGCCACTGGTCAAGATGGCTACCGGGGAAGTGTCCGGCGACGAGGAACTGGGTGGGGCGGACATGCATTCGCGGGTTTCTGGGTTGTCCGACTATTTCGCCGTGGACGAGGCAGACTGCGTCCGGATCGGTCGCCAGATCGTCGCCGATCTGAATTGGCGCAAACGTGGTCCTGGCCCGAGTAAACCGGTCGACGCACCGCTGTATGACCCGGATGAGCTCCTTGGCATTGCCTCGGCTGATTTCCGGGTTCCCGTGGATCCGCGTGAGGTTCTTGCGCGAGTATTGGACGGGTCTCGATTCGATGAGTATAAGCCACTGTACGGCACCAGCCTGGTGACCGGTTGGGCGAGCGTCCATGGGTTCCCGGTCGGGGTACTGGCCAACGCACAAGGGGTGCTGTTCAGTGAGGAGGCAAAAAAGGCCAGCGAGTTCATCCTGCTGGCCAACCAGACCGAGACTCCGCTGATTTTTCTGCAGAACACCACCGGCTACATGGTCGGCAAGGACTATGAGCAAGGCGGCATCATCAAAGACGGCGCAAAGATGATCAACGCTGTGACCAACAGTACGGTGCCCCACATTACGATCAACATCGGTGCGTCCTTCGGCGCCGGCAACTACGGGATGTCGGGCCGTGCCTATGACCCACGTTTCATGTTCGCCTGGGTCAACGCCAAACTCGCGGTGATGGGCGCGCAACAGCTGGCGGGGGTGATGTCCATCGTGGGCCGCGCGGGAGCTGAATCGTCTGGTCGGGAATTCGATGAGGAGGCCGACCGTCGACGCACCAAGGAGATCGAGGACCAGATCACCACGGAGTCTGACGCGTTCTTCATCACCGCGCGGCTCTACGATGACGGGGTGATCGATCCGCGTGATACCAGGTCTGTGCTCGGTATGGCGCTGTCTGCGGCGCATTCCCAGTCGATAGCGGGACGCCGTGGTTTCGGTGTCTTTCGGATGTAGGTGGTGGCACGCATGATCGAAAAATTGCTCGTGGCCAACCGAGGCGAGATTGCCTCTCGGGTGATGCGCACCGCCCGCGAGATGGATATTCGATGCGTGGCGGTGTTCTCCGACGCCGACGTGGACGCGCCATTCGTGGCGGACGCGGACGAAGCGGTCCACTTACCGGGCAATTCCCCTTCCGAGACTTATCTGCGCGCGGATTTGCTCGTCGAAGCGGCCCGCCGCACTGGAGCGGACGCGGTGCATCCGGGATACGGGTTCCTCTCCGAGAATGCAGCCTTCGCCAGGGCATGCGCGGAGGCTGATCTGGTGTTCGTTGGACCTTCCCCCGAGGTGATCGAGGCGATGGGCTCCAAGATCACTGCCAAGGAGCTGATGAGCGCTGCCGGGGTGCCGATCCTGCAAAGCATCACCGTAAATAACGAAGCCGACTTCGATGCCAAGGAACTAGGGGTGCGCACCGGTACGGAGATCGGCTACCCAGTGCTGGTCAAGGCCGCCTACGGTGGCGGCGGCCGTGGTATGCGAATCGTGCACCGCAAGGCCGATCTCGCCGACGCTGTGGTAGGTGCTTGCCGGGAGGCGGCGGCGGCGTTTGGCGACGGGACGGTGTTCCTGGAACGGTACGTGGATTCGCCACGGCATGTAGAGGTGCAAATCTTCGGTGACGCCCACGGCAATGTGGTCCATTTGTTCGAACGTGAGTGCTCGATTCAACGTCGCTATCAGAAGATCATCGAGGAGGCGCCTTCCCCCGCGGTAGATGAGGCGCTGCGCACCAAACTCGGTGAGGCGGCGGTCGCGGCGGGCAAAGCGATCGGTTACGTGGGCGCCGGCACCGTGGAATTCGTACTCGGGGCGGACGGGCAGTTCGCTTTCCTCGAGGTCAATACCCGTCTCCAGGTGGAGCATCCGGTCACCGAGCTGGTCACCAAGCTCGATCTGGTGCGGCTGCAACTGACGGTCGCCGAGGGCTTGCCGCTGCCGGACGAGGCGCTCTTCGCCACCTTGAACGGGCATGCCGTGGAGACACGACTGTATGCCGAGGACGTGTCGGCGGGTTTCCTGCCCGCCACCGGCACCGTGCACGCTTTCCTCGTACCTGAACTCGACGGGATACGGGTGGACGCCGGCGTCGCCGACGGCTCGGTCGTCAGCGTGCACTACGACCCCATGCTGGCCAAAGTGATCGCGCACGGCCACACCCGCGACGACGCATGCCGCAGGCTCGCCCGTACGTTGGCAGAAACCCGGCTCCACGGTGTCGTCACCAATCAAACCCTGCTGGTGAACATTCTGCGCGAACCCGAGTTCCGCTCCGGTAACATCGACACTGGCTATCTCACCCGACACGACCCGGCGGAACTGTCCGCAAATTCATCGATTCGGGGAACTGTTCGCCTGCACGCGGTGGCAGCCGCACTCGCCGGCCAGGCAGAGCGCAGGGCAGAGGCGTCGGTGCTCGCTACGCTGCCGACGGGTTGGCGCAACGTACCGAACGGTCCGCAACGAACCCGGTTCGCCGTCAGCGGTGCCGAGGAACTCGAGGTGGGGGTGGCCTACCGGTTCGTCGGCGACAATGTGTTGTCCGAAGTGGATGGTGAAGAGCTTCCGGAACTGGTGCTGCGGTCAGCGACACGCGATCACGTGGATCTGGATCTGGCCGGTGTGCGACGAACCGTACGCATCGCACGAGTCGGTGACACGTCATATGTGGACAGCCCGCTGGGGTCAACAGTACTGCATGAGCTACCTCGTTTTCCGGATCCGGGATCGCGGCAGGCGCCCGGCTCACTACTGGCTCCTATGCCGGGCACCGTCGTGCGCGTGGAAGTCGACGAGGACGAGCACGTCGCCGCAGGGACGATCGTTGTGGTGCTCGAGGCGATGAAGATGGAGCACAGCGTGACCGCGCCATTGGACGGCGTGGTGCGCGAGATCAACGTGAAGATCGATCAGACCGTGGACACCGGCGCGGTGCTCGCAGTAGTGGAGGAACCCACATGAGTCCGGTGACCTATACGCGACGCGGGTCGGTGGCCTGGGTGACCATCAACCGACCAACGGCACGCAACGCGCTGAGCAAGACAGTCCGCGATGGACTGTACGAGGCGACGCACCGGTTTAACGCTGACGCCGACGCCAAGGTCATGGTGCTCACCGGCGCGGGGGACAAGGCCTTCTGTGCTGGCGGTGACCTCAAGGAGATGGCCGAGGATTCGTTGACCATTCCGCCGCCGGATTTCGTGCCGCAGTTCGGCCGCAACATCGAGGTGTCGAAGCCGACCATCGCAGCGGTGAACGGAGTGGCCTACGCGGGCGGGTTCCTGCTTGCCCAGTGCTGCGATTTGTGCGTGGCGGCGGACACTGCGACATTTGCGATCTCCGAGGTGAAGGTGGGTCGCGGTGCGCCGTGGGCAGCGCCGCTTTCATGGCTGGTCCCGCCACGGATCGCGATGCAGATCCTGCTTACCGGGGATCCGCTGCCAGCACAAAGGGCGCAGGAAGTCGGTCTCGTGAACGAGGTCGTACCGTTTGCCCAGCTCCAAGATACCGCGCAGCGGCTGGCCGACCGGATCGCGGCGAACGCGCCGCTTTCGGTACGCGCCGCGAAACAGACGGCGCGGCTGGTCGTCGAACAGCCCTTGTCGGAGGCTTACGCCGCAGCCGAGCGTATCTGGGAACCTGTCTACCTCAGCGAGGATGCCCAGGAAGGCCCCGCCGCGTTCGCCGCCAACCGTGCACCCGAATGGAAGGGGCGCTGAATGCCGGTCTTCTTCGCCGAACTCCTCGGTGACCTCGAGGCCGAGACCACCGTCCTGGACGTGATCCTTGCCGACCTTCCCCGGCCGAGTTGGGAGCGGCCGACCCCTGCGGAGGGCTGGGCGATCCGTGACCAGGTCAGCCATCTCGCTTACTTCGACGAGGCCGCTACCGAGGCCGCGCAGGATCCGCAGGCGTTCCGCGAGCATGCTGCCGAACTGACCGCACTAGGACCGACCTTCCCGGACACGGTGGCTCAACGGTACCGAAACCTGTCCCCGGACCGGCTACTGGACTGGTTTCGCACTGCGCGCCGGCGGCTGATCGATACCTTCGCTACGTTAGAGCCAAGGACTCGCGCGCCCTGGTACGGGCCGGACATGTCGGTCGCCAGCTCGGTGACCGCGCGCCTGATGGAAACCTGGGCGCACGGCCAGGACATCGTGGACGCTGCCGGCGTGTTCCGCGAGCCGACCGCACGGTTGCGGCATATCGCGCACCTGGCCATGTCAACCTTCGCTTTCAGTCATCAGCTCCACAACCTCCCGGTGCCCGACACTGCGGTGTACGTCGAACTCGATGCGCCAGATGGGGACACCTGGATCTGGGGCGAGCCGTCGGCGCTAGACCGGGTAGCCGGGCCGGCGCTGGACTTCTGCCTGGCAGTGACCCAGCGACGGCACACCGCTGACACTGCATTGCGCATCGAGGGCCCGGTGGCCACCAAATGGATGTCGATCGCGCAGACGTTCGCCGGTGCACCAGGGACGGGACGACAACCCGGCCAATTCGCACAGGTGTCCACAGGGAAGGAGACCCGCAGATGAACCCTCGGCCGGTACGGATCGGCAACTGCTCGGGCTTCTACGGGGACCGTATCGACGCGGCACGGGAGATGCTCGACGGTGGCCCGATCGACGTGCTTACCGGTGACTATCTTGCCGAGCTGACCATGCTGATCCTGTGGAAGGCCAAACAGAAGGACCCCCGAGGTGGGTACGCCAAGACCTTCCTCAGCCAGATGGAGCAGGTCTTCACGGACTGTGTGAATCGCGGTGTGAAGGTGGTCAGCAACGCGGGCGGGTTGAATCCGGCCGGTCTGGCCGACCAGCTCGGTAAACTGGCCGGTGAGCTGGGTTTGCAGGCACGTATCGCGTACGTGTACGGCGACGACCTGGTTGGCCGGATGGATCAGCTGATCGCCGAGGGGCACTCGTTGGCCAACATGGACACCGGACAACCACTAGGCGAGGCCGGTGTGCGGCCGGTGTCCGCCAACGCCTATCTGGGCGCCTGGGGCATCGTCGAGGCGCTGAGGGCAGGTGCGGACGTCGTGGTCTGCCCGCGGGTCACGGATGCCTCGCTGGTGGTGGGGCCGGCGGCCTGGTGGCACGGCTGGAAGCGCACCGACTACGACGCGCTGGCTGGCGCCGTGGCAGCAGGGCACGTCATCGAGTGCGGTCCGCAGGCCACCGGTGGCAACTACTCGTGGCTGCATGAGATCGTCGACCTGCGCTCCCCCGGATTCCCGATCGCCGAGGTGGCCGAGGATGGCAGCACGGTCATCACCAAACACCACGGCACCGGCGGCTTGGTCTCGCCGGGAACGGTCACCGCGCAGCTGCTCTACGAGATCGCCGAACCGCAATACTTCAATCCGGACGTAGTGACGCATTTCGACACGCTACAGCTTGAGCAGCAGGCAACCGATCGGGTGCTGATCACAGGGACCCGAGGGACCCCGCCGCCGGATCAGCTGAAGGTGGCGGTGAACTACCTTGGCGGATACCGAAACACCATGACCCTGGTCATCACCGGACTGGATATCGAGGAGAAGGCCGCGCGGGCCGAGCGGCAACTCTTCGAGATTCTCGGTGGCAAAGACAGCTTCGCCGAAACTGACGTGCAGCTGATCCGGTTCGACCATCCAAACGCCGAGTCCAACGTCGAAGCCACCGCCCACTTGCGGATCACCGTCAAAGACCCGGATGCACGCAAGGTGGGACGTCGATTCTCCAACGCCACGATGGAGCTCGCATTGGGTGGTTACGCCGGGTTCCACACCACGACGCCGCCATCCGGCGAGAGCGCGTATGGCATCTACTGGCCGACCCTTGTGCCGACCGGGGTCGTCGAGCACCGCGTCGTGCTACCGGACGGGACTGAGCGCGTCGTCGAACACAGTCCGCCCGCGGAAACCACAGAGCTGATGGGAACCGGCGGGCCGGTGCCGGCGGCACCTGTCTTCGGCGAGTCGGTGCGGGCTCCGCTGGGACGGCTGTGTGCGGCGCGGTCGGGGGACAAGGGCGGCAACGCGAACGTCGGAGTGTGGACAAGGAAGGCCAGCGCGTACGCCTGGCTACGCGAGTACTTGACGGTCGACCGGATGCGCGCATTGCTGCCCGAGGCGGCGGACTTGGAAATCCGTCGATTCGAATTGCCGAACCTGCACGGGGTGAACTTCGTGATCATCGGCCTCCTCGGCGCCGGTGTCGCCTCGGCGACCCGCCCGGACCCACAAGCCAAAGGTTTGGGCGAATACCTGCGGTCGCGATATGTCGACATCCCGGTCGAGTTGCTGACGGAATAAAGACAGAAGTCGCAAAGGAGCGACGATGAGTCGACTGGTGGGTAACGATCGAGCCGATGTGGTATCCGGATACACCGTTCGGGACCTGTTTCATCGGGCGTTCACCGTGTTCGCCGATCGGGTAGCGGTCACCGACGAACATGGCTCGTGGACTTATAGCAAGATCGGCGAACTGGCGCGCCAGTTCGCCGCCGCGCTCCACCAGCTCGGGGTGCGACAGGGAGACCGGGTGGCGGTGCTTTCCGAGGCACGCCCGGAGTATGTCGTGACCTACGCGGCACTCGCGTCACTCGGCGCGAGCGCGCTGACCTTGAATGTCCGCTTGCACGCCGACGAACTCGCCTACTGCATCGAATCCGGTGAGCCGGTCGCACTGATCTACTCCGGGATGCTCGACAATCAGATCGCCACGCTCCGCGACCGAGCCCCGGTGCTCGCGTCCGTGCGGTACTGGATCTCCTTCGATGGCGACTACGCCGATCTGCTTGCCGCAGCGGCACCTGTGCCACCACCGGTGTCGGTTCGCGCTGAGGATCTGCATAACGTGCTCTACACCAGTGGTACTACCGGTCGCCCGAAAGGAGCGATGATCAGCCATGGCGCCGCGGCGATCCGAGGGCAGCGACTGGCTCAATGGTTCAACCTGACCGCGGACGACGGGTTCATTGGCTGGTTACCGCTGTTTCATTGCGCCGGCGACGAGTCGCTGTACGCCACGATGATGACCGGTGGAAAATACGCGACCCTCCGCACCGCGGATGCGGAGATGATGTTTCGGATGATCGAGCGCGACCGGCTCACCTGGACATTACTGCTACCGGGAGTGCTCACCGACTTCCTGCACCACCCGAACAGAGAGCAATACGACTTGTCCAGCTTCCGTTTCGCCATCGGGTACGCGAACATGATGCCGCACATCGTGCAACAGCTGACAGCGGCATGCGGTATCGACTTCTCCGACGCCTTCGGTCAGACCGAAGTCAGCTACCTGCTCGCCCACAGCCTCTCGCATCCCGGCGAGATGCCGTCGCTGCGTAAACTCCCCACGCCGCTGCTGAACGTACGGCTGGTCGATGACGAGATGAACGACGTCGCGGTCGGCACGCCGGGCGAGTGCGTGGTGCGCGGCCCCACCGTGATGTCTGGCTACCTGGATGATCCGGCAGCCACCGAAGAGGCATTCCGGGGAGGTTGGCTACATACCGGTGACATGCTGGTCCGTGACGAAGCCGGCCAGCTGTCCGTCGTGGACCGGAAAAAGTACCTGATCAAGAGCGGTGGCGAAAACATCTATCCCGCCGAAGTCGAACAGGTGATCGCGCGACACGACGCGGTGCAGGAAGTATGCGTGTTCGGAGCCCCCGACGAATACTGGGGTGAGACGGTAAAGGCCGTCGTCGTCACGCGACCGGGCGCAGACATCAATGGTGCGGAGCTGGTCGCCTGGTGTCGCCAACAACTGGCCGGCTATAAGCGTCCGCGTTACATCCAGTTCATGGCAGCCGAAGACCTGCCGCGCAGCACCACCGGAAAACTGCTACGGCACGAGCTGGCGAAGAAGCCACCGCATCCCGAGGAGCGAACCGAATGAGCAACGTGCGATCCAGCACCCACGGAGCGGTGCGCGTGTTGATCCTCGACCGCCCGCATCGCCGCAACGCCATGACCCAAGGCACTGCTGAACAGCTCGCGGAACTGATCGCCGCGACACAACGGGACGAGACAATCGGTGCCATCGTACTCACCGGTGCGGGCGGCCACTTCTCCGCGGGCGGCGACATCAAAGCTATCGAAAACGCCGCCAGCGCCGACTCGGACGAGCCGAGGCTTGCCATGCTTCGCGCGTTCCACCGGCTGGTCGAGACCGTATGGGAGACCGAGCTCCCCGTCGTGGCGGCCGTGTCCGGCGCTGCATACGGCGGCGCATTCAACCTCGTCCTCGCCTGCGATCTGATCGTGTGCTCCGTTGACGCCAGGTTCTGTCAAGTCTTCTTGCGCCGAGGTCTAGCACCAGACGTCGGCGGGGCCTACTTCCTGCCACGTGTGGTCGGTATGCAACGCGCGAAAGAACTGATGCTACGCACCAGCGAGGTCAGTGCAGACCGCGCCACCCAAATGGGGTTCGTCAATGAGGTCCTGCCGGACGCCGCTACAACGTACAAGCGGGCGATCGAGCTCGCTGCTGAACTCGCCGCTGCTCCGCGGTTTGCCGTGTCGCTGACCAAGAAACTATTGAATGCCGGCACATCCGGCACACTGCACAACTCCCTTGAACTCGAGGCCTTCGTGCAAACAACGGCGCTACGCTCCGACGACGCCCGAGCCGGGCTGGCCAACCCAGTACGAAATCCGGGCGCCGAGCAACCAGCACCTCCGGACATTCGGGAATAAAGCGATTTATGCGTCGAGTAGACGCAACGCCATGGGAAGGAGAAAGGATTCAAGCAGTGACATCCCGAGCAGGAAGGAATACGTGCCATGCAAATCCGTGCGGGTGACGTCACCGAATTTCGAAAAACCGTGAGTGAAAGTGACGTGTACCTATTCGCCGGTATCACTGGAGACATGCACTCCAACCACGTCGACGAACAAACCATGCGATCAAGCCCTTACGGTAGCCGGATCGCGCATGGTGGTCTGGTCCTAGGGCTGACGTCCAACACCTCTACCGCGATGGTCGCCCGTGCGGGCAAGGGCGCAGTATCCTATGGATATGACAAAGTGCGGTTTACCCGGCCCGTATTTCTCGGTGACACAGTAACTGCTCGCTACGAGGTGGCGTACATCGACAACGAAGACTCCAAAGTCTACTCAGACATATCGGTGATCAATCAAAACGGTGACATCGTTATGGTTGCCACTCATATTCTGTATTTCAACGACGGGATTGACTGAAAAGCAACGAAATGCTTATTAAGTCATGTGAATACAGGCTCAATCGATCCTCGATCGTCCGCGTCAAACCATTCGATGTAATTGCCGATTTATCGGCGATCACAGAATTTCATGATCGGTTCAGCTGGATTTTAGGGATTGTTGTTGACATGGCGATATCTCGGGTTATGTCGAAGAAGACCTTTTGTCTGGCCGAGGCTACGCCCCATTAGGCGATGAGCCTTGGTGCGGTGCTCGCAGACTCGATGCCGCCCCGGAAGGAGCCCCATGCGCGCAGTGCGGATCACCTCACTCGACGGTCCGGAAGCCATCGAGGTCAGTGATGTGCCGGAACCGGAACTTCCGGAAGGACACGTGCTGATCGATGTATACGCGGCCGGGGTGGCATTCCCGGATTTGTTGCAGACCAGGGGTCGCTACCAGATGAGGCCCGAACTGCCCTTCACACCGGGTATGGAGGTGGCTGGGGTGGTTCGAAGCGCGCCGGGGGGAAGTGGTTTCGTGGCTGGCGACCGGGTCGCGGCGATGGCATGGCTGGGCGGTTTCGCCGAAGTCGCCGTGGCGCCGCCGCAGATGGTGGCGCCGCTGCCGGAGGGGATGTCGTTCATCGAGGGGGCCGGTGTCCTGGTGAACATGCTGACCGCGCATTTCGCCCTGACTAAGCGCGGCCGCTACCGGGGTGGGGAGACGGTGCTCGTGCAGGGCGCGGCCGGTGGGGTCGGGGTCGCCTCGATCCAGCTCGCGCGAGCGCTGGGCGCCGAAGTGATCGCGGTGGTCTCCAGTGCGCAGAAGGCGGTGTTCGCACGGCGCGCGGGTGCGAGCATGGTGCTGCCCGTCGAGGGCTTCAAGGACGCGGTCCGGGAACACACCGGGGGGCGCGGCGTGGATCTCGTCGTGGACCCGGTCGGCGGTGACCGGTTCGCCGACTCCCGCCGTTGCCTCGCCCCGGAGGGAAGACTGCTGGTGATCGGGTTCGCAGGTGGCAGGATTCCGACGATCGAGGTGAACCGGCTGCTGTTGAATAACATCGAGGTGGTCGGTGCGGCCTGGGGAGAGTACCTGCTGCGTCATCCTGCCTACCTGCGCGAGCAGTGGGACGAGCTGACACCGTTGCTCGCCGACGGTGAGCTGGCCCCGCTGCTCGGCGGGGTCTACCCGCTCGACCGCGCAGCCGAAGCACTGTCCTGTATGGACAATCGTGCGGCACTCGGCAAACTCGTACTCGAAACCGGCTGAACGCTCAGGACTCGATTTCGTCGAGCTCGGAGAGCAATCATTAGGCGGGCTTGTTCACGTCGAGAATGAGGGACTGTCGGCATCTTGGCTCTGTCGCTGATCTTGTTTGCGCCGTGAGGTGCTGTTGGTTCGTGTGGAGGTGGGAGACCTGCACCAACCTGCTGTCGCAGCAGTGGGGTTGAAGCTGAGGGCAGCCTGATCCGGGTGGTGCCGGTGAGGGTGAGAGCGGTCCTGACAAAGCCGGGACGTGTCCAGTACTGCCAGATGGGGCGGGTCCGGCAAGCGTGATGGAGAGGAGTACGAGAGGAACCGGCGTTTTACGTCTCTTAAAGGGACACCGGCTCGAACTTGGCGGATCAGGGCCGGAAGCGGTGCGTATCGGGACATCCTTATTTTCGGGTGGTCTGATAACTCCTGGATCGGTATACAAAAGCTGGTCGGGAGGCCACGAGGAAAGTCTGCGGCGTATTCGTGGCGATGCCGCAGGGACACAGTCGGGCTCCTCCTCCATCGAACGAACCACAGTGAACACGGGAACCGTTCCGAACCTTGCCCCTGCACCTGTGTCCAACAGGCTGTCGGGGCTGGGCGCATCGACCGCCGATCGGTTGGGGACGGGGCGGAGCCGCCGTAGTACTCCGAGGCCGGGAAAGCCGGCCGCATGGGGAAGGGCGGCAGCGGTATCGAGAAGGGAAGGATGCTGCAATGCCGGAAGATGCCCCGCCGAATGGCGGAGCTTCGGGCCCTCGTGCCCGGGTACTGGAGATGCAGACCAAGCTTCACCGTTGGACGGTGGCCGATCCAGGCCGCCGGTTCGATGACCTGTTCAACTTCGTGCACGACCCGACGACGCTGTTGATGGCGTTCGATCGGGTCGCGGGCAACCGGGGAGCCCGGACTCCCGGCGTCGACGGTCTGACTGCCACCGACGTGGAGGAGTCCATCGGTGTCCCTGGCTTCCTGAACGACCTGCGGGTCGCTCTCAAGGACGGCTCATTTCGTCCTTTGCCGGTGCGGGAACGCAGTATCCCCAAGCCGGGCGGCTCGGGAAAGGTCCGCAAACTTGGGATTCCGACGATCGCGGATCGGATCGTTCAGGCGGCGCTGAAGCTGGTGCTGGAACCAATCTTCGAGGCCGACTTTAAGCCGGTCTCCTATGGGTTCCGGCCCCGACGGCGAGCCCAGGACGCGATCGCCGAGATCCACTATTTCGGCACCCGAGGTTACCGCTGGGTGCTGGATGCGGACATCGAGGCGTGCTTCGACTCGATTGATCACACGGCCCTGATGGACCGGGTTCGGTTGCGGGTCAAGGACAAACGCGTGCTGGCGCTGGTCAAAGCGTTCCTGAAAGCCGGGATTCTGAACGAACTCGGTGAGAACAAGGAGACGCTGACCGGCACTCCGCAAGGCGGCATCCTCTCCCCGCTGCTGGCGAACATTGCTCTGACGGTGCTCGATGAACACCTGCACGAGTCGTGGGAACCAGGCGGGACGATGTCCACCGAAGGCAAACGCGCTTACCGGCGGCGCAAAGGTCGCCCGACGTGGCGGCTTGTCCGCTACGTCGGGCGACTTCGTTGTCCTGGTGCATGGCACTGAGGCCGACACCGCGGCGCTGCGCGAAGAAGTCACCGATGTGCTCGAACCTCTGGGTTTGCGCCTGTCCCAGGCCAAGACCCACATCGTGCACATGAGTGATGGGTTCGACTTCCTGGGCTTCCGCATCCAGTGGAAACGCAAAGGAGGCACGAACACATGGCACGTCTACACCTTCATCGCGGACCGGCCCATCCGGTCTCTGAAGGTGAAGATCCGTGCTTTGACGGGCAGGACATCACAGCAGAATCTTGCCACCGTGCTGATAAGACTCACCCAGATCATGCGCGGTTGGGCCAACTACTTCAAGCACGTGGTCGCCAAGCATGTCTTCGACAGGCTCGACGCCTTCGTGTGGTGGCGGCTAATCCGTATGCTACGAGAACGCCACCACTGGAGTTGGGGCGACATCCGCCGCCGATTCACCACCCCGACAGGGCGGTGGCTACCGATCGCGGCGGACGGGACCGAGTTGTTCCGGATCGCATCGGTCACGGTCAGCCGTTACCGATACCGGGCGAGCATAATCCCCAGCCCTTGGCAGTCTGCGAACCCCGCCTGACGGCAGACACCGTGGAGAGCCCGTTGCGTTGAGAGGCGCACGGCGGGTTCGGCGAGAGGTCCGGAGAAACGGAGCGGGAGCAATCCCAGAACCGCGCTCCGGGCCTACTCAGCGGAGCGTCGGCCGGATTGGTGGGCTGGTCTGTCGTAGCATCGGTGCGCGTCTCGGGGTCCGCGCTCATGCTCGAAAGTCTTGCGGGCCTGTGTTTGGTGCTCGCGGCGATTGAGCTCGCTGGCCACACGGCCACCGATCGATAGCTGCCGTTTTCGGGTGTCTGATTTTCGGTCGTGTCTGCGGTGTGGTGGTTCTAGCCGATCACTGGGATGTAGGACAGGAGTTGGGTGGTCAGTTCCTCGGTGGTGGTGAACTGCGGTGGGTCGGCTGGGGTGGGGTAGTGCTCTGGTTCGGTGCAGACGGTTTTGACGAACGTGACGACGGCGTCTGGTTCGGGGAGCAGTGCTTCGGTGTGGTAGGCGAGGACCAGCAGGTCTTCGCCGGAGTTCGTTTCGATGCCGAATGCCCACCCGTGCTGTTGGTCCCAGATCAGGGCGGCCTCGCGGTCTGGCCGGTGCGGCACGGGGTCGGCGAGTGCGATGTAGGCGTTGGCCCGTTCGGCGATCTCACAACAGGTGGCGTCCGGTCCGAGGCCGAATCCGGCGGCGACCCGGTGTACATAGGACCGCAGGGCGCAGTCGAGCCATTCGAAATCGGATTCGTCGTGCATCACCGTGTTCCCGACGGTTGTTCAGGGTGGCGCTGTGCGGGCCGTGTCACGGGAGAGGCGGATTGCCTGGGCTGGTGGCGGTCTGGGGCGGAGTGGTCGCTGATGGCACTCGGGTGTCGAGGCTGGACGCGTGTGGCATGGACCGCGTCGAACACCGAGGCATACCAGTGCAGTGCGTGTTCGGCGCCGATGATCTCCAGTGTGCGCCGGACCGCGGTGGTCCGGACGACCACCAGCGAGTTCGCAGCGGTTGGTCACGACTTGCTCGCTGGTTTGCAGGACGACATGGGCTCCCACAGTGCCGAGGAAGGTGGTTGCGGAGAGGTCGACCATGACCGTGTGCACACGTTGGCCGTTCTCGTCGGCACAGCGCAACTCGCGCGCCAGCAGCGGGGTAGTGATCAGGTCCACCTCCCCGACGGCGCGGCACACCAGCACACCCTGTTCCGGACAATACCGATGCAGTCGCAGCCATGGATGGGCGCACACCAGCGCAGCCCGGTGTGCGCGGTTCCGCGGTGAACACGTGGAGCCGGCAGAGAATGGCGTCATCGGACACAACTCCCAAATTTGACAGTGTGTCAGCAGAGAGCTGTGCCGCCCCGACCACGGCACAGCACCCTGCTGACTCGATCAGGAAACAAGGAGTGCGGCATGTGGTTTGAACCGTTCAACGAATATATTCCCCCGGGCCCGGGAAGACAACTCCGAATACGGAACCATTCCCGTGGCATACAGAGTTCTTGGCCGCGTGCCCGAGCCGCCGGTAGCCCCAAGAACCCTGACTGCCTTCGACGTTTTCCCGTCGTGGCTTCCCGGTCGTGTTGCGAACAGGCGCTGTCCCGCCATCCCGGTGGTGTGGTCCAACGTTCGCAGGTCGTGGGCGAACCCGTGCGGCGCTCGCCCGTCCAACCGGGCGCTGGTGCGCACGGGGAACCGGTGCGCACGCGGGCGTGCGAGCAAGGCGACGTCCTCCCCGGTGGCCAGGGGAAACCCGCCCACCCGCAGGTACGCTCGCGCATGCACGCCGAAGTTCGCGCCATGAGCGTGCCGATGTCCCTGCCGGGCCCGGTAATGTTCGGCGAAAGCGTGCCGCGGACCCGCGGTGAGCCGGACGGTCCGCGCCGACTGCGGCCGTGGTCCCGGGCTCCTCGCTGAGGTGTGTCGCGGTCGCCTGGACCGCTCGAGGATCGATATCCCAGCACAGCAGTCGAGCGCACCGAGTGGCCAGCATCTGAGACAATTGTACTATCGGCATTCGGGTTCGAGCAAGCGCGGTATTTCTCGCGCAGTAGCAGCGCCACTGTGCTCGCGTGTTTGCGCCGCTCGTACCAGTGCCAGGCCCATGGATCGGCGCTCACAGGAAGAACACCTCGAATTCGCGTAACAGCCGGGCGAGTACCTGTTCGGTCAGCGCCGATCGGTCGGCGGGGGCAGGAGAAAGTGCTTCGGTTTGGGTCACGAACTCGGTAGCGGCGCGGCGTTTTGCGGCGGTGACGGGGGTAACGAGCGCGACCGACCTCGCTCGGCGCCACGGCACCCGCGGATCGGCTGGCGATGCCCAGCGCCACATCCAGACCGGGTAGCTGGCATACCGTGCGCCGGTTTCGGCCGCCGCGCTGCCCGGCCGATCGCCTCGTGATCTGAGTGTCTATCGCGCTGTCAGGTCGACAGGCACAAAGTCCGCGAGGTGCACAGCTCGCTCAGTACATCGCGCAGCCGTGATTCCTTTTCGGCGACCGTGCCGTCCCGGTAGGCCAGTCGTATGGTGCGGCAGCCGCCGAGCCCGAGCCGTGACCAGGCCACCCCGCTCCGAGCGCGCGGTTCGAACTCTGGGCGGCCTCGATACGCTCGGCTACCACCTTATCGGCCAGTATCTGCGCGCGATATCGGTGTCGGCGCTGGCCGCGGGCCGGTGCGAGCTCTGTGTTGCCAGCGTGGGCATACGGCGACCGGCCAAACGAAGCCGTATCTCACGAGATCTCCGTTGCATGCTCGCCGCGAGATCCGTGTGCTCGGGCACGAACGATCGCTTCGAGCGGAGTCGAAGCGTCGCTTCGCCGTGTGGTCAGCTTGCGAATCCGTTTTGTATGCCGCGGCGACGCAACGTGACGATCGTCAGGTGGATGAGCAGGAGTACCACCTCGATGCGGTCCACATCGGCACGTTCGGTCGCCACGGCCAGCAGCTGCTCGATATCTCCACGGTTGTCGAACAAGCAGGCGAGCACGATGCGCACGGCCATCTTCTTGTCCGGACTCAGCTCATCCACATCGAGGTAGCACAGCAAGTCGGTGCCGATCTCGCCCGCGGGCGCGCCGCCGGTGAGGTCGTCCAACGCGCAAGCTGTCACGCCGGCGAGCTCGGCCGCGGCACTGTCCAGATCGAACATGGGGCTCTCGGTCAGCGTCCGGATCGACTGCCGAGCCGTGGCAGTGTCGTGCTCCGCGACGGTCCGTAGCAGCACCATCAATTGGTCGGCGCCCATGGCCGGTGCGCTCGGGCAGGATGCCTCGTGCTCGGATGGTTCCATCGTCTCGTCTCGTGGTGGTGTCGGTGGGCTGTGGTGCGCTCCCGGCCAGGTGTGTCAGCGGATCCGACCGCGGACCTGGCTTCGATGTGTCGGCTCGTGTACCGCATACCCGCGGGCGTTGCGGGGTAAACAGCCAGGGGGTTCCGCCGAGTCCGCACGGGGCTATCCCGTCCGGATAGACGACAGGAGATGCTGTGGGCAGCGAAAAGATTCCGGCGCAGCAGCAGTCACCGCCAGGCATGACCCGGAATGCAGCCACAGCCACGTGATCTGATGCGCGGCTATCGTGGTGGTGGGCTGCTCGAGGGCACACGACGCGGGTGACCGGCGCGGATTCCGGGATCGGTCGCGGTGGCCCTTGCATTCGTGAAAGAAGGCGCGCACGTCGCGTTCACCTATCTCAACGAGGACGGGGACGCGCAGCGCACGGTCAGCGAGGTACAGGCATAAGGCGTGCGCTGCGCTGCATCGACATAGCCGGCGATATGGCCGACCAAGGCCACTGTGCGCACGTGGTCAGGCGCACCGTCGACGAACTCGTCGAGATCGGTGTATTGGTGAACAACATCGCCACGCAGATTCCGGTTTCCTCACTCGAAGAGCTCAGCGATGAGCAGTGGCTGCACACCTTCGACATCAACGTGCACAGTTTCTTCCACACCACGAAAGCGGCATCGCCGCACCTGCCCGAGGGCGCCTCGATCATCAACACCGTGCCCTGCTCGGTGTCACGCTTTCAACCGTGCGCGGCGGGCGCGCGGTGCATTTCCCGGCTGGGTGGCAGGTCCACGATGGGCGCGGTGTCGGGATCGTGCTCGTCGGCGACAGCACCGGGCCCTGGCTCGGTCTGCTCGCCGCTGTGCTGACCGGTGCCGCGCTGCTGTTCGGCTGGCGCAGCTGGGCACGGCACTGAACGGACAGCGCGCGGACATGCTGGTCCGGCTGGTTTTCGTGCTCGTGTGCACCGGTTGGCTGGTGAAGGCCGCCGTGGTGCCGTTTCACTTCTGGTTGGCCGACGCGCACGCCGTGGCACCGGCACCGGTCTGCGTTCCGCTCTCCGGGATCATGGCACCGCTGGGAGTGTATGGCCTGGTCCGTACCTACTCGACGGTGTTCGCGGGCTCGCTCGACCACGCTGTCTTCTCACGGATGCTGCTGGTGTTCGGGACCCTGACAGCCGCGCTCGGCGCGCTGATGCGCCTGTTGCAGCGACACGTGAAACGGTTGCTCGCCTATTCGACCATCGCCCACATCGGAGTGCTGCTGCTGGCCGCGGGACACGGACCGGCGCTGTGGCTCTACCTGCTCGGACACGCCGGAGTCAAAGGGACACTGTTCCTGATCGCGGGCGTGCTGCTCTCCGAAAACGGGGATATCGACGAATTCGGCCTGTTCGGCAAGGGCGACCGATTTCTGGGCACCGTGTTCATCGTGGGCGCGCTGGCGTTGGCCGGGCTGCCACCCTTCGCTATCGGTCTCGGCAAATCAGCACTGGAACAGGGACCGCTCTGGCAGGTGGGCGTGGCAGCGGCGGCCTCAGCCCTGACCGCGGGGGCGGTACTGCGTGCCGGGCTGCGGATCTTCTTCGGCCTCGGCCGCGTGCCCGAGGACCGGGAGGAGACCGAGCACACCAGCGGGGAGGGCGAAGCTCCGGAGGGCAGGACGGTATTGCCGAAAGCCTCCGTGACGATGCGCACCACGATCACCGTGCTGCTGTTGATCGGGCTGGGTGCCCGGCAGTTCGGAGCTTGCGGCGCAGGTGGGCGCCGGGTTGCTCGAGCACACCGGATACCTCGGAACCGTCGCGACCCGATCGGTTCCCTCCATCGTGACCGCCGCTCCGGTCTGGAACCTCGCGGGCGTACTGGTCGGGATCGGCTCGGTCGCCGCCGCGGCGGTGATCGCCGCGAGCGCGTTGTGGTGGCGACCGTCCCTGGGGTGCAGGCCATCGTCTGACGGCCTGGCCGCATGCCATGCATTCGGGTCACATCGGCGACTACGCCACCTGGCT
>NZ_KB905414.1 GCF_000379465.1 Sciscionella marina DSM 45152 | reverse complement strand
TGCGGTCCCGGATCGCCGGACTGCAGCTCGCCCTTGCCGCTACCGAGTACAAGATCGCTGTCTATCAGGAGGTACACCAGCCATGACCAGCACTGCCGCGCAGTACGANATCGACAGTCCGGACAACCTCGCCCGCCGCCGTCACGGGCAATCGGTGCTGTCCAGGATCGACGGGNATCAGGGTGAGGCTGTCGTCGACTCGCTCGCCGACGTCAACCCCGCGCTCGGGCACCACGTGGCCGCGTTCTCGTTCGGGGATATTTACGACCGGCCCGGACTCGATCCGCGTAGCCGTCAGCTGGTCACTCTCGGGATTCTGACCGCTCTCGGGGGATGCGAACCGCAGCTCAAGGTGCATATCGGCGCCGCGCTGAACGTCGGCATCAGCCGCGAGGAAATCACCGAAGCGCTGCTGCACGCCACCGTGTACTGCGGCTTCCCCCGGGCCCTGAACGCGACCTTCGTCGCCCGCGAGGTCTTCACCGAGCGGGACGCGACGCCCGCCGACTGATTCGCTCCGTCCCGTGACAGCGGGCCCTCATGTCGCACGCGAACGCTGCCCTGACCTCGCGACACCGGCTTGCGTCGAACGGGCCACTGGTGAGCCGATGCCCTCGACACATGGCCACTTATCTAGTGGTGACTCGCGTCGGACTTGACGGTATAGACCTCCCAGGGCTCCTTGCCGGGGCCGTGCGCCCAGACCTTGTCCTGGACCGCGTAGCAGCAGGTGGTGTCGTCTTCGGTGAGTGTGTCGAGCCCTTCTCCGGTGAGCCGTTCGGTGGCGGCGTCGACCTCCTCGGTCGAGGCGACCTCCACACCGAGGTGATCGAGCACGGTGTCCTGGTCTGGTTCCCCTTCGAGCAGGACGAGTTTCACGGCGGGCTCGGTGATCGCGAAGTTGGCGTATCCGGGCCGCAGTTTCGCCGGTCCGGTGCCGAACAGCTTCGTATAGAACTCGATCGAGCCGGGCAGGTCGCCGACCCGCAGTGCGAGTTGCACACGTGACATGATCGCTCCTCTGATGAGAACTTCATCTAAGTAGATCGCTATCGAGATTGCTCTCTGCTTCGATAGCTGTCAAGATAGATGTATGTCGAAGCAACCGGAGGACTGTGCACCACTGGCCCGTGATCCGCTGTCCGCCGCGCAGGCCGGGGAACTGGCCGCGCTGTTCAAGGCGCTCGCGGATCCGGTGCGGCTGCGGTTGCTCTCGCTGATCGCCTCGCAGGCCGGTGGTGAGGTCTGCGTCTGCCATCTGACCGACGCCTTCGAACTGAGCGGGCCGACGATCTCGCACCACCTGAAGGTGCTGCGGGAGGCCGGACTGATCACCGGGGAGCGCCGGGGCACCTGGGTGTACTACCGGGTGCGCGCCGAGGTGCTCGGGCGGTTGTCCGCGGTGCTCGTCCCTGCCGAGGTACCCGCATGACCGCCACCGCGAGCACCGAGCAGGGCGTGCTGGCGCGGCTTTCCCGGCTCGACCGGTTCCTCCCGGTGTGGATCCTGGCCGCAATGGCGCTCGGCCTGCTCGCGGGCCGGGTGATCCCGGGGCTGAACACGGCACTGAGCGCGGTGGCCATCGAGGGGATCTCGCTGCCGATCGCGATCGGGCTGCTGGTGATGATGTACCCGGTGCTGGCCAAGGTCCGCTACGACCGGCTCGGTTCGGTCACTGGTGACCGGCGCCTGCTGTGGCCCTCCCTGCTGCTGAACTGGATCATCGGCCCCGCGCTGATGTTCGCGCTCGCCTGGCTGCTGCTGCCGGATCTGCCCGAGTACCGCACCGGTCTGATCATCGTCGGGCTCGCCCGCTGCATCGCGATGGTGATCATCTGGAACGACCTCGCCTGCGGTGACCGGGAGGCCGCTGCCGTGCTCGTCGCGCTGAACTCGGTGTTCCAGGTGATCGCGTTCGGCGCGCTCGGGTGGTTCTATCTCTCGGTTCTGCCCGGATGGCTCGGCCTCGCGCAGACCGAACTGCACATCTCCGCATGGGCGATCGTGCGCTCGGTGCTGATCTTCCTCGGTGTCCCGCTCATCGCCGGGTATCTCACGCGCAGGTTCGGCGAGCGCGCGAAGGGCCGCGAATGGTACGAGAACCGGTTCCTGCCGAGCATCGGCCCGATCGCCCTCTACGGCCTGCTGTTCACCGTCGTCATCCTGTTCGCCTTGCAGGGAGACCAGATCACCCACCGCCCGGTCGACGTGCTGCGGATCGCGCTGCCGCTGCTGGTCTACTTCGCGATCATGTGGGCCGGTTCGTACGCGCTCGGTGCCGCGCTACGGCTGCCCTATGCGCGCGCGACCACGCTGGCGTTCACCGCGGCGGGCAACAATTTCGAGCTCGCCATCGCGGTCGCGATCGCGACTTTCGGCGCCACGAGCGGACAAGCCCTCGCCGGGGTGGTCGGCCCACTCATCGAGGTGCCGGTTCTCGTCGGGCTCGTCTACTGTTCCCTCGCGTTGCGGCGGCGGATACACCACGGGGGCTCTGCTACACGGAGAGCAGGAACACCGCCGCGAGTGCGGTGATCCAGAAGGCGGGTGCCAGTGCCGAACCGGTCGTGGTGAGCAGTCAGGTCACGACGATCGGGGTGCGCCCGCCGAATGACACGGTGCCGATGTCGTAGCTCAGCTGCGCCACTCCCAGGCGTCGCGAACTGCGCGGCGTTCAGGGTTGGGGCCCTCTCGGGAGGCCTGGCTCCTCGAACTCGGGGGAGCACCGCGCAGCGGCACACCCGCTGCGCTTCTGGAGGAGTTCCGCCTGCGCGGTTCCCCGTCCGGCGCCCCGTAGCGGCTGGACCGTTCAAGCCCGGATGCATTCTTGCGATACACCGCGAGGCAGGGGTACACATACTCAACGCATGCGTTCGGTATGCCTAGCGCATGTTCAGGTGGTCTGATCTGGGAGGTACAGCGTTGTTCATCCGAGGTAAAGCACCGGAAGCCATCTCCGCCGAGATCGTGGAAGCACTCGCCCGAGTGCAGACCTCGACCCTCGGCCATCTCCGCGATCACGGTTTCCCGCGCGGGCTCGTCCCGGTCCGCAGACCGCTCGGTTTCGTGGGCACGGCGTTCACGGTCCGGTTGCCACAACTGGATTCCACGGCCCTGCATGTCGCGGTGGACGAACTGCGGCCCGGGGATGTGCTCGTGGTGGACCAGTCCGGGGATTCGCGTTCGTGTTTCGGCGGAATGGTGGCGTACACGGCGGCGGCGCGGGGCGCGGTCGGTGCGGTGATCAGCGGGGCGATCAACGATGTGCAGGAGATCCTGGAACTCGGGCTTCCGGTGTTCTCCTCCGGGGTTTCCGCGCTGACCACCCGGATTCTCGGCGTGGAAGGGGCGATCAACGTTCCCGTTACGGTCGGCGGTGCGGTGATCCGGCCGGGCGATGTGGTGTTCGGTGATTCGGACGGTGTCGCGGTACTCGCTCCGGGCGAGGCACTGGAAATCGCGGAAACCTTGCAGGACAAGGAATCGAGTGAGCCGGCGCTGAAAGACAAGATCTCCGGTGGCGGGCGGCTCGCCGAATGGTCGGGTGCGCTCGCGGCATTCGAGGGGCACCCGGCCGAATAGCGCAGTACACGAAAAGAGCGCACAAAGGAGTGATCGCTCATGGTACGGACCTCGGCCCCCGCGCAACCCGCTGCCGCGACGCGGAATCCGCCGCGTGGCGGCATTCGCTGGGTGCTCAGCGCCGGGCTGCTGCTCCCGGTGACCTTCGTGATGAGCATGGACCGGGCGGCGATGACCGCTGCCGCGCCGGTGATCCAGCAGAACCTGCATTTCTCGGTCACCCAGATGTCGGTCATTCTCACCGCTTTCTGGTGGGCCTACGCGCTTTTCCAGGTACCCGGCGGAATCATCACCCGCCGGTTCGGGCCACGCAAAGCGCTCGCCGTCGCGGGCCTGTGGTGGTCCGTGTTCACCTTTCTGACTCCGTACGGCCTGGTGTTCCTGGGGTTCGTGGTGATCCGGGTGCTACTCGGAATCGGGCAGGCCGCCGACTGGCCCGCCTCGGTGTACACCCTGCACCGCTGGTTCCCGCGACGCGAGCAGTCGCGCGGCAATTCGATCCTGTTGTGCGGGCTGTATCTCGGCAATGTCGTGGGAACCCCGCTCGTGGTATGGATCATCGACGCGTTCGGCTGGCGTCAGGTGTTCCACGTGTTCGCCGTGCTCGGCGCGATCCTCGCTCTAACGTGGTGGTGGTTCGCCCGCGACGAACCGCGCGAGCATCCGCGGATCTCCCGCGCGGAGGTCGACTACATCGAATCCGGCAGGGAAGACGATCAGCAGCAACAGAAGCTGTCCTGGCGGGTGTTCGCCGGTTCGTTGCGGTTCTGGGCGATCGGCGCGCAGTACGCCTTCCTGTTGCTCATCCAGGGATTCTTCGCCACCTGGCTGCCGACCTATCTGGTGCAGGCGCGCGGATTGTCCCTGTCGCAGATGGGTTTTCTGGGTTCGCTGCCCTGGATCGCCATGCTGATCGGGGTTTTCGGCATCGGGGCGCTCAACGACCGGGTGCTGCGGCGCTGGCGGCCCCGGGTCTGGCTGGCGGCCATCGGGTATCTCGCCGCGGCCGGTTTCCTCGTGCTCGGCGCGCTTTCCGCGGACACCACGCTGATGATCCTGTTCCTGTGCCTGAGTCTCGGCTCGGTGGGCACGGTGCAGGTCCAGGTGTGGGCCGCCTGCCAGGATCTGGGCGGGAAGCATTCGGCGACGGTCAGCGGCTGGACGAACCTGTGGGGCAATCTGATCTCCGCGGCGGGACCGCTGTTCACCGGGATCCTCGTCGGCATCGGGGGAGACTGGGTGCTCGCCATGCTCGTACTCGCCGTCGCCGGGGTGCTCGGTGCGGTCTGCTGGTTCTTCGTCCATCCCGAACGGCCGCTCGACGCCAAGGAGAACGCATGAGTATCACGGTTGCCGTGGCCCAGTTCACCACCGGAACAGACAAGGAAAGCAACCGCAAACTGGTCACCGAAGCGGTGCACTCCGCGGCCGAATCGGGTGCCGAACTCGTCATCACCCCGGAGAGCAGTATGTACGCCGATCCGGAGCAGCGCAGCGAACCGCGGGAGTACGCCGAACCGCTGGACGGGGAATTCACCGGTTGCCTCACCGAGCTCGCCGCGGACGCCGGTATCGCCGTGCTCGCCGGGTTCACCGAACTGCTTCCCGGCCGTTCGCGGGCCTCGAACACCCTCGTGGCGATCGGCTCCGGCGGGGAACGGCTCGGTGTCTACCGCAAGCTGCATCTCTACGACGCCTTCGGTTACCGGGAATCCGAGCGGATCGAACCCGCCGAGCACGCCGAACCGCTCGTGTTCGGGCTCGGCGGCCTCCGCGTCGGCGCGATGACCTGTTACGACCTGCGGTTCCCGGAAATGGCGCGCAGCCTGACCGATGCGGGGGCGAATGCCATCGCGGTGCCCGCCGCCTGGGTCGCCGGACCGGCCAAGGAGGAACACTGGAGCGTGCTCGCCCGCGCCCGGGCCATCGAGAACACCAGCTATGTGCTCGCTTCGGGGCAGACCGGGCCGTTCTGCACCGGGCAGAGCATGATCGTCGACCCGATGGGCAGCGTGCTCGCCGGAGCGGGAGAACAGCCGGGAATCGCGCTCGCGCGGCTGCACGCCGAGCGCGTCGAACGGGTGCGCGCCACCAATCCCTCGCTCGCCAACCGCCGTTTCGCGGTGATTCCGGCCCCGCACACGTAGAATGCGCGGGTACCCGGAACGAGAGGCAGGACAGCAGAGGCGATGCGGCGGCCCGAGTCACTTCCCCAGGAACGACCCGAACTCCCGGTCGTCGAGCGCCCGCGGGATACCCCGGCGAAGGATTTCGCGTACCAGTACATCAAGCGGCTGATCGTGGATCTGGTGCTGCCGCCGGGCGATCTCATCACCGAGATGGACATCGCCAAGGTCACCGGACTCTCCCGCACCCCGGTCCGGGAGGCCTTCCTGCGCCTCGACGCGGAGAAGCTCATCCAGCTGCTCCCGCGCCGGGGCGCACTGGTCACCCAGATCACCGCGCGCCAGATCCGGGAACTGCACCGCACCCGGCTCGCGCTCGAACTCTATGCGGTGCAGGAACTGTGCACCCGCCGGATCGAGGTCGCCGAGGAACTGCGCCCCATCGTGGAACGCCAGGAGAAGCTGACCGCCGAGGACGCCGGGTACCCCGAGATCATCGCCTGCGACCGGGAATTCCACACCACACTGGTCACCGCCGTCGGTAACACCGTGCTCACCGAGGTGTACTCCTCCATGGGGGATCGCCAGCAGCGCACCGGGATCGCCGCGTTCCTCGTGCAGCCCGATCGCCCGCAGCGCGCGGTGGAGAACCACCGGCAGATCATCGAGGCGCTCGAGGAATTCGATCTGGCGAGCACCCAGGAGCTGCTGTGCGAGCACCTTGATCACCACACCGAGGAACTCGAACGTTATCTTCCCTGACCGGCTTCGTGTTCTACTGGCCAAGAGATCGGTCCGCGGCACCAGAGGGGAAGCATGCGTTCGTTGACTCGCCGCCTCGTACCCATGTCCGGTCGCTCACCGGATGAACCCGGCCGGGTGTCCTCACCGCTGGAGTTGCTGTTCGATCTGACCTTCGTGGTCGCGGTCGGCACCGCGGCATCCCAGTTCGCCGAACTGCTCGCCGAGGGCCGGGTGTGGGCGGCCGTCCTCGCGTTCGTGCTCGCAATGTTCGCGATCTGCCTCGCCTGGATCCACTTCAGCTGGTTCGCCTCGGCCTTCGGCACCGATGACTGGCTCGACCGGATCCTGACCATGCTGCAGATGATCGGTGTGGTCGTATTCGCGCTCGGCCTGCCCGCGATGTTCGCCTCGGTGGCCGAGGGCGGACACGTGGAGGTCCGCGTCATGGTGCTCGGCTATGTGGTCATGCGCCTCGGGATGGTGCTGCAGTGGTGGCGCGCCGCCCGCGAATCGCCCGCGTTCCACCGGGTCGGCATGGCCAGCATCCGGTGGACCGTCATCGTGCAGGTGTGCTGGATCGTGATCGCCTTCGTGCGGCTGCCGCTGCCGGTCATGGTCCCGCTGCTCGCCGCCCTCGCGGTGCTGGAGCTCGTGCTTCCCTCGCTCGCCCAGGGCCGCGCGGACGGTACCCCGTGGCATCCGCATCACCTCGCCGAGCGGTACAGCCTGTTCGCGATCATCACCCTCGGCGAAGGGGTGGTCGGCACCGTCGCCTCGTCCTCCGGACTGCTCGGCGGCCCCGGGCGGATCCACTGGGACGGCGACGCGATCGCCGTGGTCATCGCGGGCGTCGGGCTCACCTTCGGGATGTGGTGGATGTACTTCCTCACCCCGTTCGGCGAGATGCTCGCCCACCGCAGGCGGCGCGGGTACCTGTTCGGTTTCGGGCACCTGCCACTGTTCCTCGCGATCGCGGCGACCGGGGCGGGCCTGCACATCGCGGGACTGCAGCTGGAACACCGCGCCGAGCTGGGGGAGACCGGCGTCGTGCTGGCGCTGGCCATTCCGGTCGCGGTGTACCTGGGCATGGTCTATCTGCTGCACACCCTGCTGTTGTCCGCCTTCGACCGCTTCCACCTGGTGCTGATCTCGGTCACCCTCGCGGTGCTGCTGCTCGCGGTCCTGCTTTCGCTCGCCGGTACCGGGCTCGCGGTGTGCCTGCTCGTGGTGATGCTCGCCCCGTTCGTGACCGTGCTCGGTTACGAGACCATCGGCCACCGGCACCAGGAGGAGATGCTGCGCGGGCTCACCGAGCGGTAGCGGTTTTTTTCGGGCCCGAGCTCCGGGCCCGCGCGGAACTCGGTGAGACGACGAGGTTCCACGGCTAGACTGGGCGGTGTGGCCGAGCAAGACTGGGAATGGGATCCCTCGCTCTATTCCGGTAGTGCCGCCTACTATTCGCGGGGCCGCATGCCGTATCCGGCCGAGCTCGCCCCGGCCCTGGCCGCCGCCCTGCACCTCGACGGCAGCGGGCGGCTGCTCGATCTCGGCTGCGGCCCGGGTTCGCTCACCTTGCCGCTGGCGCACCTGTTCGCGGAAACGATCGGGCTCGACGCCGACCGGGACATGCTCGACCAGGCCGCTCTGCTCGCCGCGCGATCGGGTGTCGCCCATGTGCGGTGGCTGTCCATGCGCGCCGAGGAATTGCCTGCGGGGCTTGGGAAATTCCGGTTGATCACCCTCGCGCAGTCACTGCACTGGATGGACCGGGCGACGGTTCTCCCCGTGGTGCGCGGAATGCTGGCGACCGGGGGAGCGTGTGCACATGTGCACGCCACGACTCATCGGGGACTCGATGCGGCCGAAGAATTGCCGTATCCGCGACCACCGCACGACTCGATCACCGAATTGGTGCGTGCCTATCTGGGTCCGGTCCGCCGTGCGGGCCGATCCCACCTCCCGCACGGCACCCCCTCGGGCGAGGACGAGGTCTACCGGGCGGCGGGATTCGCCGTGGCACAACGGATCGACCTTCCGGGGCGCGTGCACACCCGTGCCACCGAGGACATCGTGGCCGCCGTTTTCTCCCAGTCCAGCTCGGCACCGGGGTTGTTCGGTGACCGGCGCGCCGAATTCGAAACTGCGCTGCGCCTGCTACTCAAGGAAACCAGCCCGGACGGCCTGTTCAGCGAACGCGGTCATCCGGTCGGCATCGACATCTGGAGGCTGTGACCGAGGGCTATCCGGCGTGTGCCCCGCGCAGGACGAGTTCGGTGGCGGTCACGATCGCATCGGCCGGGACCGAATCGGGATCGATGGCGCGCTGAATCGCCAGACCGTCCTCCGGTGCGTGCACCACGAGCGCGGCAAACTCGGCCCCGGAGCTCCCGATCTCGTGTGCTACGGCTTCGGTGAGTGCCGCCCGTGCCATGGCTTCGCGCTCGGCGAGTACCGACCGCTCCCCTGGCGGGCGGCGCAGCGTGTGTCGCACCAGTTCCAGGCGCAGCGCCGGCCATTCCTCGCTGTGCGCGGACCGTTCGCGGTGCCAGGAACGCAGTGCCTCCCAGGTGTCGCCCGGGCAGAGGCGAGCGCGGCCAGCTCGGCGCGTTCCCGGCGGGTTCGGTGTTCGAGTAGCTCCGCGACCGCGGTGTCCTTACCGCCGAAGTGACCGTAGAAGGCCCGCGCGAATAACCGGCGCGCTCGGTGATCTGCTCGACCGAGGTTCCCGCGGCACCGTTGGCCGCGAACACCTCGGCCGCGGCGTCGAGCAGCCGGGTCCGGGTCAGCGCCTGCGACTCCTGCCGGGAGAGCCGTTGCCGGACCGTCGCCGCTCCTTCCGGTTTCATATTCAGTTCAGTACCCAGATTTAGCATTGTATCTTGACCGCATGGACGACTTCACCGGCTGGCCCGCGACCCGGATCGGCGCCGAGGTGACCGCGGGCCGCTCCCGTGCCATCGAGATCCTGGAGGCCCACCTCGCCCGGATCGATGAGCTCAACCCGCGGCTCGCGGCGATCACCTCCCGGTGCGACGAGCAGGCCCACCGGGATGCGGCCGCGATCGATGCGGCGGTCGCGCGTGGTGAACCGGTCGGCCCGCTGGCCGGGGTTCCGGTCACGGTGAAGGAGACAACGGATGTGCACGGGCTCGCCACGACCCACGGGCTGCGGGCTTTCGCCGGACGTGTCGCCGAGGCCGATGCCCCGCCCGTCGATCTGCTGCGCCGCGCCGGTGCGGTCGTGCTCGGGCACACCAATATGCCGACGCTGACGCTCACCGGGATGCATCCGCGCAGCGAACTGTTCGGAGACACGGTCAATCCCTGGGATTCGGGTGTCACGCCGGGCGGCAGCAGCGGCGGGGACGCCGTCGCGGTGGCCGCCGGGATGACCGCGCTCGGCCTCGGCAACGATTCCGGCGGCTCCACGCGACTGCCCGCGCAACTGTGCGGGGTGACCGGACTGAAACCGACACCGGGCCGGTTTCCCGCCGATCACCGGATCGGCACCGCGGACCCCACCCCCGCCTCCGCGCTGTTCCCCGTCGACGGCCCGATCGCCCGCGGTGTGCCGGATCTGCGTGCCGTATTCGAGATCCTCGCGGTCGCCGATCCCCGTGATCCGCGCGCCGTTCCGGCGCCGACCGCCGGGCCGGATCTTCCCCGCGCCGTCGGAATCGTGCGTGATCCCGGCGGTCACGGCGTGGACCCGGCCATCGCGGAGGCTGTGGAGATCGCGGCAGGCGCGCTCGCCGAGGCGGGGTACGAGATCGGCGAGGTCGACCCGCCGATGCTCGATGAAGCCCTCGAGGTGTACACCGGCATGGTGCTCACCGAGTTCGCCGGAATTGGCCGGCGATCAGCGCCATGGTGGGCCCCGAAGCCTCCCGCTACATCGAGTTCGACCTCGCCGAGCATCCGCCACTGGATCTCGCTGGGTACCTCGACCGCGCCGCGCGGCACCTGACGGTGCGCCGGGCGTGGGCGCGCCAGGCGGTGGTGACCCCGCTGCTGCTCGGTCCGGTCAGCACCCGCGTGAGCTTCACGCCGGGCCAGGAATCCCGGTCCGCGGAGGATAAACGGCGCTACGGAAGGTCGATGACCCTCTCGGTGTGGGCCACCGCTGTCGGTGCGCCCGCGGTCGCCGTCCCGGCCGGGCTCGCCGAGGGGCTGCCGGCCGGGGTGCAGCTGATCGGCCCCGCGTTCCGCGAGGATGCCGTACTGGATGCGGCACAGGTGATCGAGGATGCTTGCGGCGTGCTGACTCCGGTGCACGGTTAGCTGCGGAATCTGCCCGCTGCGGTGCTCAGTCGGTTCGGGACGCCACGGTCTGTGCGGCGAATTCCCGGTAGGTGCGCATCGGCCTGCCGAGCAGTTCGCGGAGGCGCTGATCGGCTCTGGGGGCCGCGGTCATGCCATCGATCTGGAACCGGTGGAACATCAGGCGCAGGTCGTGGGCGTTCCAGGCGGGCAGGAACCGCCGCATCTGCTGTTCGAAGGTGTCCAGGTCGTCCCCGGCGTAGGCGACGGGCCGTCCGGACACCTCGCTCCAGACGGCCGCCATCGCCTCTCCGGTCAGGATTTCGGGGGTGACCACGTCGAGCGTCTCGGACGGCAGGACGTGATCCGCCCGCATCCGCTGGATCAGAGACACCGCGGCCACCTCGGCGAGATCGCGGGTGTCGGTGGCCAGCACCGCCCGGTTCCCGACCGGGGAGACGAAGACACCGTGCTCCAGCGGGGAATGCCACTGGGTGTCGTTCTGCATGTAGTAGCCCGGTCGCAGGATCGTGGCGGGCAATCCCGCTTCGGCGATCATCCGCTCGGCGGCGGCCTTGGCCGCGAAATGCGGCGGGTCGGTGAATGCCTCGGCGTGGATCACCGAGAGGTAGACGAGGCTGCGGATCCCGGCCGTGCGGACGAGATCGAGGGTGTTCAGGGTTCCGGTGAGCTCGTCCGCGGCGACCGGGCTGAGCAGGAACACGCCATCGACCCCGGACAGCGCCGCCCGCATCGCCTCGGTGTCCAGCAAATCCCCGGCCACCGGGGTGACTCCGTCCGGGAACTCCGCGTTTTCCGGGGAACGGGTCAGCGCCCGCACCGGAACGCCCCGCGCGGTCAGCTGGGCCACTACATCGCGTCCGACCGTGCCCGTCGCACCGGTCACCAATACCGTCATCGGTTCTGCCTGCCTTTCGTGTGCTGTCTCCACGACTCTGAAGCTGTCGGCGGCACAAGGCCATGACTACGGTCATCTTCGGCGGAAACGGCCATTCAGATACCATATAGTGGTGGAATCGCTCAGCTTGACCGAGCCGGATCGGGCGCTGCTGCAGGCGCTCGACATCGATGGGCGAGCCTCCTTCGCCCGGCTCGGCGAGGTCCTCGGTGTCTCCGCGCACACCGTCGCGCGCCGCTACCAGCGCCTCCGCGCCGCCGGGATCACCGTGGCCGGAAGCCTCGAACCGCGCCAGGTCGGCCGGGTCACCTGGCTCGCCCGCATCCACACCGTTCCCGAGGCGGCGGGCGCGGTGGCCGCCGCACTGGCGCGCCGGGACGACACCGCCTGGATCAGGCTGGCCTCGGGCGGCACCGAGATCATCTGCGCGGTGCACCCCCGCGACGAATCGCACCGCGACGAGCTGCTGCTCGGCAAGCTGCCGCGCACCCCGCAGGTCGCCTCGATGTCCGCGCACTACGTGCTGCGCAAGTTCACCACGGCGCAGACCCCCAAGGCGTGGCTGCGGGCGCTGTCCGAGGACCAGGTCGTCGCGCTGCGCCCGGCAGCCGAGGAATCCGGCGAGGGCGCCCACGTGCTGAGCGGGGCCGACGAAGCCATGCTCGACGTGCTCGAACGCGACGGCCGCGCCACCTTTCCCGAACTCGCCGCCGCAGCCGGTACCTCCGAATCGGCCGTGCGCCGCAGGATCGGCCAGCTGCGCGGTGCGGGCGCACTGACCTTCGCGCCCACCGTCGACCCGGCGTGGCTCGGCTTCGCGGTCTCCGCGCACCTCTGGCTGAACGTCGCCCCCGCCGAACTGGCCCGGGCCGGTGCGGCCATCGCCGCGCATCCGGAGGTGCCCTTCGCCGCGGCCACCACCGGCCCGAGCAACCTCATCGCCACCATCCAGTGCGCGGACACCGACTCCCTCTACCGGTACTTGACCGAGGAGATCGCTGTCTTGCCCGGCGTGCACCAGGCCGATACGGCGCCTGTGGTTCGCACCGTCAAACGCGGCTGAGGCGTGATCCCTGGTTGCCAGCCGGTGGGTACCGAGGTATTTTAATTACGTTCCCGTTTCGTTTCATAAATGGAGGCAGCAGTGTCCGAATCCCGCCGAGCGGCGCCTGCCCGGGGGAGACCGCGGGACGCCGACCGGGACCTGGCGATCCTCGACGCGACACGGAAACTGCTGGTCGAGGTCGGGTACGAGCAGTTGTCCATCGAGTCGGTCGCGGCCGAGGCCGGAGTCGGCAAACCGACGGTCTACCGGCGCCACAGTGGTAAGGCCGCGCTGGTGGCCGCTGCGGTCGAGCATCGTGCGGCGAGTGTTCCGCCCGCGCTCCGGACCGGTGATCTCCGGAAGGCCCTGCTGCGAACCGTGGAATGGCTGGCCGGGCAGATCGCCGGGCAGGAGATCGGGCTGCTCGGCGCCCTGTTCGCCGGGATGCGCAGTGATCCGGACCTGGCAGCGGAGATGCGGCGGATTCTGCGACGCGACGAGGCGGCGATGACCGAGCGGCCCTTCGGTGGGGTGCCGGACGATCATCTCGCCCCCGGTGCGGCCGGACTGTTCGCCGAGATCGTTCCGGCGCTCATCGTGCACCGGCTCGTGTTCGCCGGACAGCCCTGCGACCGGGGCTTCGTCGAGCACGTCGTCGACGACATGCTGCTGCCGCTGCTCCAGCGCTCCACGACACCACGGAGGCGATGATCATGATCGTCATCACCGGAGCGACCGGCGCCCTTGGCGGTGCCGTCGTCGAACACCTGCTCAGGCGCATCCCCGCGGACCGGATCGGCGTCAGCGTCCGGGAAGTCGCCAAGGCACGGCATTTCGCCGACCGCGGCGTGCGCGTCCGGCACGGCAGCTACGCCGACGCGGCCGCACTGCGCGACTCGTTCGAGGGTGCCGACCAGGTGCTGCTGGTCTCCCAGAGTGCCGCGGACGGCGAGGGAATCGAGTTTCACGGCAACGTGATCCAGGCCGCGGTCGCCGCCGGGGCACAGCGCATCCTGTACACCAGCCACCAGAACGTACGCGAGGACAGCCCGTTCGGCCCGGCGCGTGAACACGCCGGCACCGAAGCCCTGCTCGCGGCGTCCGGGATCGCCTGGACCTCACTGCGCAACGGGTTCTACGCGCACAGTCTCGACTGGCTGCTCGGCCCCTGGCAGCAGACCGGCACCATCGCCGCACCGGCCGACGGCCCGGCCTCCTGGACCGATCGCGCCGATCTGGCCGAAGCCGCCGCGGTCATCCTCGCCGGGCAGCGTGCCTTCGACGGCCCCGTCACGCTCACCGCGCGCCATGCCGTCACATTCGACCAGATCGCCATGACCGCGGCCGAGCTCACCGGCCGGGACATCACCCGAGCCGTGCTGGACGACGAGCAGTGGCTCGCCGACCGCATCACCGCGGGCGCGCCCGAGCACATGGCGCGGATGCTCTTGCAGTTCTTCCAGGCCGCGCGAAGCGGCGACTTCGCCGGAACCGATCCGCTGCTGGCCGAACTCCTCGGTCGCGAACCACGCACGGTCGCCGACTTCCTTTCCGATCGGATCGGCAGCACGCCTCGATAACGGAACACCGAGAGGGCAAGCAAAAGTTTCGCTGTAACCCAAATACTGTCGTACTGCTCGCCTTGGTTGGGTGATCGCGCACCGGCATGGTGTTGGTGTGGGAATCTGCATGAACGACACGCTCGGCCTCATCGATGATTGGGGGCCGGAGAAAATCGTGGTGGTCTCGGATCGTCGCACCGGAATGCGCGGGGTGCTGGTCATCGACAACACCGCCCGCGGCATCGGCAAGGGCGGTACCCGGATGGCGCCGACGGTCACCGCTACCGAGGTGGCCCGGCTGGCGCGGAACATGACCTGGAAATGGGCCGCGGTGGACCTGTTCTACGGCGGGGCGAAGGCCGGTATCGCCGCGGATCCCACCGCGCCGGACAAGGAAGCCGTGCTGCGTGCGTTCGCGCGGGCGCTGCACAACGAGGTGCCACGCGAGTACGTGTTCGGTCTGGACATGGGCCTGACCGAGGACGACGCCGCGATCATTCAGGACGAACTCGGTGACCGTGGTGCGGCCGTCGGCACTCCGGCGCATCTGGGCGGGGTCGCCTATGACCGGCTGGGCCTGACCGGTTTCGGGGTGGCCGAGGCCGCCGATGCCGGTGCCGCGCTGATCGGCTTGCCGCTTTCCGGTGCGCGGGTCGCCATTCAGGGGTACGGAGCCGTCGGCAGGGCGGCTGCGGAGCGGTTCACCGAACTCGGCGCCACCATCGTCGCCGTGTCCACCGTACGCGGTGCCGTGCACGATCCCGCCGGGCTCGATGTCGCGGCGCTGGGCCAAGCCCATGACGAGTACGGCGATGCCTTCGTGTCCCGGATGGGCAATTCCCTGGCCACCGGAACGGAGCTCTTCGTCGACTGCGATGTGCTGGTTCCCGCCGCCGTGCAGGATGTCATCGACGAGGCGACCGCGCAGATGATCAAACCGAAGCTGGTCGTGGAGGGCGCGAATCTCCCGACCTCGGCGCAAGCCCAGGCGGTACTCGCCGGGCGGGGTGTCACGGTGGTGCCGGACTTCGTCGCCAACGCGGGCGGGGTGATCGCCGCCGCGTTCGCCATGGATGCCCGCTACTCCGGTTTCCGTGCCGATACCGACCAGGTGTTCGCGACCATCTCGGAGACGCTGCGCGCCAATACGGGCACCGTCCTCGAGGAAACGGCCCGCGCCGGAGGGACACCACACCAAGCCGGACGTCGGCTTGCCGAGCAACGGGTGCGTGCGGCGATGCGCAGCAAGGGGCGCCTGCCAGGGTGAACCGGAAACGGCGAGGAGAACGCCACCGCGGCTGCCGCAGCCACGGTGGCGTTCTCCTCGGCAGGACTACAGGAAGCTGACGTTCTGCGCGAGCGTCAGTTGAGTGGAATAGTTCACGGTGTTGGTGGACCGGCGCATGTAGGCGCGCCACGCGTCCGAACCGGACTCCCGGCCACCACCGGTTTCCTTCTCCCCACCGAAGGCGCCGCCGATTTCCGCGCCGGAGGTGCCGATGTTGACGTTCGCGATCCCGCAGTCCGAACCCTCGGCGGCCAGAAACCGCTCTGCCTCGCCCTGATCGCGGGTGAACACCGAGGAGGACAGCCCCTGGGGTACCGCGTTGTGCAGGGCGATGGCCTCGTCGAAGGAATCGTAGGTGAGCACGTAGAGGATCGGGGCGAAAGTCTCCTCCCGCACCACCTTGGTCTGCGCGGGCATGCGCACGACGGCCGGTTCCACATAGGCGGCGCCCGGTGCCTGCTCGACCAGCCGCGAACCACCCCCGGCCAGGATCTCCCCGCCTTCGGCTTCGGCCTGCTGCAGGGCGTTGCGCATGGTTTCGGCCGCGGTGGTGGAGATGAGCGGACCGACGAGGGTGTCCTCGGCGAACGGGTCGCCGATCGGGAGTTTGCGGTAGGCGGCCACGAGTCGTTCGGTGAGTTCCTCGGCGATATCGCGATGCACGATCAGCCGCCGCAGTGTGGTGCAGCGTTGTCCCGCGGTGCCCGCGGCGGCGAACACGATGCCCTGCAGTGCCAGGTCGAGATCGGCGGACGGCGCTACGATCGAGGCGTTGTTACCGCCCAGTTCCAGCAGGCTGCGCCCGAAACGGGCGGCAACCCGCGGACCGACCTCGCGACCCATCCGGGTGGAGCCGGTCGCGCTGACCAGTGCCACCCGTGGGTCGTCGACGAGCTGTTCGCCGACGGCCCGGTCGCCGAGCAGCAGCCGGTGCACCTCGCGAGGTGCACCGGTTTCCTTGGCCGCCCGGTCGAGCAGGTGAGCGGCCGCGATCGAGATCAGTGGGGTGGCCTCCGAGGGTTTCCACACCACGGTGTCGCCGCACACCAGGGCGACGGCAGTGTTCCAGGACCAGACGGCGGCCGGGAAATTGAACGCGGAGATCACCCCGACCACGCCGAGTGGATGCCAGGTCTCGGCCAGCCGGTGTCCGGGGCGTTCGGAGGCGATGGTGCGGCCGTAGAGCTGGCGGGACAGTCCCACGGCGAAATCGCAGATGTCGATCATTTCCTGCACTTCGCCGAGCGCTTCGGACTCGATCTTGCCCGCTTCGATGGTGATCAGCCCGGCGAGCTGGGTTTTATGTTCGCGCAGCAGATCCCCGAGCCGGCGGACCAGTTCGCCCCTGGCTGGTGCGGGCGTACTGCGCCAGGTGTGGAAGGCGCTCTGGGCGGCCGCGATGGTGGCCTCGGTGCCCTGTTCGGTGCTGGCGCCCAGTTCGAACAGGGCGTCCCCGGTGATCGGGCTGCGCGCGGTCAGACCCGTGCCTTCGGGCACGGTGGCGCCGACCGCGGCCAGTGCCGCATGGGCGCGCTGGCGAAGGGTTTCGGTGCTGGCGGGAATGTTCATCCGTTTCTCCTGATCGGTAGTAGGGACAGTCTTTCTGCTGAGGTGTTCGGGTCGAGGTTGTCGTGTGGTGCAAGGTCTCCGGGCAGGTCGAGCTCCCGTGCGATCTCGGCGATCGAAGTATTCTGCTGGGCCTCGGATCCTGAATGTCGCGATCGATCGCGCCGGAAAGCCAGTCCAGGTCGTAGTCGGTGGCTGCGCGGGAGCTGTCCCTGATGCCCTCGCCGGACAGGTATCTCCGAGAGCCTTCGTGCGAACTCTGCGCGCAGCTGCCCTGGGGCAAGTGTGTGCACCGGCATCCTTCCTCTCGACGACCGTGTCATACGATGTGGGTTTCCGGGCGGATCGCCGCGCCGTCGGCGAAGCGCCGGACATCGAGCGGACCGATGTCCACGAACGGATCCTGGTCCAGGCAGAGGTCCCGTACCACCTCACCGACGGCCGGTCCCAACAGGAAGCCGTGACCGGAAAAACCCGTGGCATACAGGAAATTCGACGGTTCCGCGGCCCGGCCGATCAGCGCGTTGTGATCCGGGGTGACCTCGTAGAGTCCCGCCCATCCGGGGGTGAGCCCGACATCCAGCAGCGCGGGCGCCCGGGTGCCGATGGCCTCGCCGAGGCGGGGCAGCCACTCCTCGCTGTAATCGAGGTGGAATCCCGGCTCCTGTTCCGGATCGGACATCCCGAGCAACAAGCCACTACCTTCCCGATGGAAATAGAACGAGGTCGCGAAATCCACGGTGAACGGCACCACCGGCGCCAGATCCGGCATCGGCTCGGTGAACATCACCTGCCGCCGCACCGGCTGCACCGGCAACTCCACCCCGGCCAGTTCGCCGATTCCGGCCGACCACGCGCCCGCCGCGCAGATCACCGTGTCCGCTTCGACCGTGCCCTGATCGGTCACCAGCCCGGTCACCCGGTCGCCCCGGCGTTCGATGTCCAGCACGGAGGTACCGGTGCGCAGGACGGCACCGTGGCGGCGGGCTCCGGAGGCGTAGCCGAGCACCACCGATTCCGGGGTGCAGTGCCCGTCCTCGGGCGAGTACGCGGCGGCGAGCACGCCGTCGGTGTCGATCAACGGGGAAAGCCGTTCGGCCTCGTCGACCTCGATCATGCGGCTGGTGACCCCGAGCTCGTTCTGCAGCTGCACATCCCGTTCGAAGGCGGCTACCTGCGCTCGCGTGGTGAGCAGGAACAGATAACCGACCTGATGCAGGTCGATCTCCTGACCGGGACGCTGCGCGAACCGGGTGAACGCTTCCAGGCTCCGGGCGCCGAGCGCGATGTTGAGCTCATCGGAGAACTGGGCGCGCACCCCTCCCGCCGCGCGGCAGGTGGAACCGGTCCCGAGTTCGCCGCGCTCGAGCAAGAGCACATCGGTGCCCCCGGCTTCGGCGAGATGGAACGCGATGCTGGTGCCGATCACGCCGCCGCCGATGATGACAACGGATGCGCGCCGAGGCAGGGGAGTCCGGGGCATCGAATGCGGTCCTTCCGGTAGTCGTCGCGCGGATTTCTCTCATGGTCGACGCTGAAACCATTGAGGTCTATTCACAGTTTTTCCCTCAAATCATTTAGGATCAGTAGATGGACTGGACGAGCGCACAGCTGCGGTCGCTGGTCGAGATGACCCGGAGGGGAACGGTGACCGCGGTGGCCGAGGCACTCGGCTACACGCCGGGCGGGGTGTCCCAACAACTCAATACCCTCGAACGGGCCGCGGGAACGCCGCTGTTGCGTCGCGTCGGCCGCCGGGTCGAGCTCACCGAGGCCGGTCTCGTCCTCGCCGCGCACGCCGAACGGATACTCGATATCGGGGCGGACGCCGTTGCCGCGCTGGAGCGCACCAATCGCACCGTGTCCGGGACCCTGAACGTCGGACTGTTCGCCACCGCGGCGGCCGAAATCCTGCCGCTCGCCCTGACCAGAGCAAGTACCGAACACCCGGAACTGACCGTGCAGAGCCGGGAGATGGTCGTCGATGACGTGCACGACGCCGTGGCCACCGGCGCGGTGGATCTCGCGCTCGGGCTGGACTACCCGGACATGCCGATCTCGCACGATCCCGCGTTGCGGCAACTCCGGCTGCTGACCGAACGATTCGGTCTCGCGGTCCCCGAACACACCCTGACCGGCGTGCGCGAGATCAGCCTCGCACACACCGGCGAGCTCGGCTGGATCCTGCCCGACCTGGATACCCACTACGGACAGGCGATCCTCGCCGTCTGCCGCCGCGCAGGCATCGAACCCGATGTGCGCCATCAGGTCACCGATACCGCCGCGTCGCTGGCACTGGTCGAGGCCGGGTTCGGAACGACTCCGGTCACCGATCTCATGCTCCGACTGCGCCCTTCCCGATTCCGCGTCCTCGCACTCACCGAGCAGTTCGAACGGCACATCGTCGTGATCGTGCGTGCCGCGGCGCAGAACCGGCCGACGGTCGCCGCGCTGGCCGAGATCCTGCGCGAGCTGGTCACCGGGAAATGACGGTGGTCAGCCGCTGCGGCCGGGCACGGTGTTTCCGGAGCATCGTGGTGACACCGGTCCCGGCCCCGATCAGCAGTCACACGCTGCCGACCGACTTCGCGTTCCCGTCGGCGTTCCACAGCGCGTACCCCAGCACGGCGATGCCGATCACCGGCGAAAGGCAGGCAATCAGCAGGATCGCATCGCGGGACACCTATTCGAACACACATTCGAGTGACACGCCAGGGGTGGTGGCGGAAATTGTCGGCGGGCGGGCCTACCTTGGCTGTATGCGCGTACTGCACACCTCCGACTGGCATATCGGCAGGACCTTCCACGGCCAGGACCTGCTGGCCGACCAGGAGTCGGTGCTGCGCGGGATCGCGGACCTCGTCGCGGAGCGCGAGATCGATGTCGTACTCGTGGCGGGTGATCTCTACGACCGCGCGGTTCCCTCGGCCGAGGCGGTCGCGGTCTGTGGCAGGGCGCTCACCGCGATCGGGGAGGCCGGTGCACGGATCATCGTGACCGCGGGCAATCACGATTCGGCCGCACGTATCGGGGTGTTCGCCCAGTTCGCCGAGGCGGGCGGCCTGCACCTGCGCACCGAGATCGGTTCGCTGGACACGCCGATCCTGCTTCCCGACGAGCACGGCGAGATCGCGTTCTACGGCATCCCCTACCTGGAGCCGGATATCGCCCGGCGGGTGTTCGAGATCGAGGAGCGCACGCACACCGCCGTGCTCGCCGAGGCGATGCGCCGGGTGCGCGCGGACCTGGAATCCCGGCCGGGGACCCGTTCCGTCGTGCTCGCGCACGCCTTCGTGACCGGCGGGGCCGCTTCGGATTCGGAGCGCAAACTGGTCCAGGGCGGTATCGAGCAGGTACCGGGATCGGTGTTCGACGGCGTGGACTATGCGGCGCTCGGACACCTGCACGGCCCGCAGCGGCTCGCCGAACACCTGCAGTACTCGGGCAGCCCGCTCGCCTATTCGTTCTCCGAGGAGAACCACAAGAAATCCGTACTCATCGCGGAGTTCGGTGCCTCGGGACTGACCGGCGTGGAACGGCAGCCGCTGCCGGTGCCACGGCCGCTGGCCACGGTCACCGGGGAACTCGACGAGTTGCTCGCGGATCCGGAGCTGGACGGCCTGCATGAGCACTACCTCTCCGCGACGCTCACCGACCGGGTCCGCCCCGTCGACGGGATGCGCAGGCTCCGCGAGCGGTTCCCGTACGCCGTGCGCCTCGAATGGACCCCGGCGCAGGACGAACGGCAGCGCGCAGGCGACTACACCAAGGCCGTGACCGGCCGGGACGACCTCGAGGTCGCGGACTCCTTCGTGGCGCACTGCCGCGGCGCGGAGCTCACCGGGGCCGAACGGGAACTGGTCGGCCGCGCATTCACCTCGGTCGGCGCCGGAGAACGGGAGGTCTGATGCGGCTGCACCGGCTCGAAGTCTCCGCATTCGGCCCCTATTCGGGACACGAGACGGTCGATTTCGACACCCTCGGCGCGGACGGCCTGTTCCTGCTGCACGGTGACACCGGCGCGGGGAAGACCTCGTTGCTCGACGCGATCGCCTACGCCATCTTCGGTGCCGTTCCCGGGGCGCGGGGCGAGGTGAAACGGTTGCGCTGTGACCTTTCCTCCCCGGACACGCCGACCGAGGTGCGCCTCGAACTGACCGTGCAGGGCCAGCGGCTGCAGATCAGCAGGAGCCCGGAGTACGACCGGCCGAAGAAACGTGGTGACGGCACGACCAAGCAGCCCGCGAAGGGCAGCCTGGTCTGGCTGGACGACGCCGACCGTGCCGCGCTCACCAGGCTGGACGAGATCGGCAGGACGATGCAGCGGCTGCTCGGGATGAGCGCCGAGCAGTTCTTCCAGGTCGTGCTGCTGCCGCAGGGGGAGTTCGCGCGGTTCCTGCGCGCCGAGACGGCCGAACGCGAGCACCTGCTCGAGCAGTTGTTCGGCACCCAGCGCTTCGCCGAGGTGGAGCGCTGGTTCGCCGAGCTGCGCGCCCGCGAACGCGGAAAACTGCAGGCGGAACAGGCCAAGGGCGATGAGCTGGTCGCGCGGATCGCCCAGGTCGTCGGCATCGAACCGCCCGAAGAGGGCGTCGGCGAGGAATGGCTCGGGCAGCTGCTGCACGAGCGGAAGGCCGCGGTGCAGGCGAGCACCGAGGAGGAACGCACCGCTCGCGAGGCGGCCGCCAAGGCGAGCGCGGCCGCCGAAGCGGCACGCACCCGGGCACAACGGGTGCATCGGGTGCGTAAGGCCACGGCCGAGCTGGCCGAGCTCGACGCGGCCGAGCCCGTTCGCGCGGCCAAGGCCACCGAGCTCGCCCAGGGGCGCAAGGTGGTCCCGGTACTCGCGGCCCGCCAGCAGCTCGCCGAAGCGCAACGGCGCAGCGAGGTTGCGCACACCGCGGTCGACGCGGCCCGGGACGCACTGCCTACCGCCCGGCGGGCCGAGCTGAGCGAACAGCCCAGCGCGGACCTGCGCGCGCTCGCCGGGGACTACCGTCAGCGCGGCGGCGAACTGAGCGCGCTGGTCGAGCAGGCCGAGGCGCAGAAAACCGATATCCGCGCCATCACCGAACTCACCGATCGCCTCACCGAACTCGCCGAACGCAAGACGAAACTCGACGCCGAGCTCGCGAGCCTGCCCGCCGCGATCGAGCAGAGCCGGGCGCTCGTGGAGGACGCCAACCGCAGCGCGGCCCTGCTGCCCTCGGCGACCGAACAGCGGGACGCGTTCACCGAACGGCTCGCCGCCGCCCGCAGGCTTCCCGCGCTGCGTGACCAGCTGCGGTCGGCCGAGCAGGAACAGCGCAGCGCGGTCGACGCGCACCAGCGCGCCCGGGAACGGGTGCTCGACCTGCGGGCGAGCCGGCTGGACAGCATGGCGGCCGAACTCGCCGGAGAGCTCAAACGCGGCAAGCCGTGCAGCGTCTGCGGTTCGAAGGAACATCCGAAACCTGCCCCGCTGACCCTCGGCGTGGTCGGGGACGACGAGGAATCCGCCGCGGCGACCGCGGAGCAGGAGACCGCGGCGCGCCGGGACGAGGCCGCGCGGCAGGTGCAGGAACACACCCGCGCCGTGCAGGCGGTGCTGGAACGGCTGGACGGGGCGGGCGAGGAGGAACTCGCCGAACGCCTCGCGGAGCTTCAGCAGCGGCACGCCAAACTCACCACCGAGGCCGCCGCGGCCGGGGAACGCACCGAACACCTGCACAAGGAAGAACGCGCGCAGACCGAACTGCACGAACAACTCACCGCGGTGCGCACCGAATCGGCCGCGGGCGAGTCCGAGCAGGCAGGGGCGCGCGGCCGGGTCGCGCAGCGGGCCGATGTGCTCGAACAGGCGCGCGGGGACTTCGAGGACGTCGGCGCGCACCGGGACCACCTGCTCGCCCTGGCCAATGCCATCGACGCGCTCGCGCAGGCCCGCGCCGAACTGGATGTGCGCCGTGCCGCGGAACAGGAGCGGTCCGCCGCGGTCGATGCCGCGGTGCAGGAGGCCGGATTCGGTTCCGCCGAACAGGCCCTCGCCGCCGCGCGCACCGATGCGGAGATCGCCGCGCTGGAGGAACACCTCGCCGAGGCCGAACGGGCAAGGCTGCGCGCCCGTTCGGTGCTCGACGACGAGGAAAATGCGGGCATCGATCCCGCGGAGTCAGGCGAAACCACCGAAGCGGATTCCGCGCTCGCCGAGGCCGGCGCCGCCCTCGAACACGCCGTCGGCGCGCTGCGCAGCGCCGTCCGGCAGGGCGACGAGACCGAAGCGCTCGCCACCCGGCTGCGCGAACACTGGCGGAACACCGAACCGATGCGCGAGCGCTTCGCGGAACTGGACGCGCTGACCGATGTGGTCAACGGGCGTGGCCAGAACGCCAAGCGGATGTCGCTGCGCGCCTTCGTGCTCGCGGCCCGGCTGCAAGAGGTCGCCATCGCGGCCAGCAGCAGGCTGCGCACGATGAGCCAGGGCAGGTACGGATTCGTGCACAGCGAGGCAGCCGGTGCCCGCGGGACCCGGGGCGGCCTCGGGCTCGACGTGCTCGACGACTACTCCGGACAGGTGCGTCCCGCCAAGACCCTTTCCGGTGGCGAGTCCTTCATGGCCTCCCTCGCCCTCGCACTCGGCCTCGCCGATGTGGTCGCCGCCGAGACCGGTGGAGCACAGCTGGACACCCTGTTCGTGGACGAGGGATTCGGCACGCTCGACGCCGACTCGCTCGAGGACGTGATGAGCATCCTGGACGAACTGCGCGCGGGCGGGCGCATCGTCGGGCTGGTGTCGCATGTGGACGAACTGCGGCAGCGGGTGCCGACCCAGCTGCGGGTCCGCAAATCCCGCGGCGGATCCACCCTCGAACTACGATCCGGCTAGGGCACGACTGACGGTCCCATTGCCTGCTGCGCTGCAACATTGGCGAAGTACCTTCGCAAGACATTGGCGAAGTATCTTCGCGAGACGTCGGCGAAGTACCTCCGCGTGGCATATCGGCGCTTCGCGGCGTTGTCCTCCCGCTGGGCTTTCGACCTCGCAGCGCCGTTGCGAGGTCGTCGTCCGCCTTGCTGATCGGGTGTGGGTGCCCCGCGGTGGCACCGTCGATCCGGCTCCCGCTCGCGACGGCAGAGGACCGTCAGCCGCACCCTGGGCGGAGTGATTCATGCCCGATGAGCCACCGCTTCACGTCCAGACCCCAGCGGAACCCGCCGAGCGCCCCGCCGATCCGCCGCACCCGGTGACACGGGACGAACAGCGCGGCCGCGTTCGCGGCGCAGGCCGCGGCCGCCGCCCGCACCGCATCCGGGCGCCCGGACAGTTCCGCGAACCGGGTGTAGGTGATCGGTTCCCCCGGTGTCACTCCGCGCAGTACCTCCCAGGCGTGTTCGAGGAACGGCCCGCTGCGCTGGCGCACCGGAATCCCGTCGATCGCCGCGAGCTCGCCGCGGTGATAGGCGTGCACGGCCTCGGTAACCGGGCCGAGATCGCGCAGCCCGCGCACCTCGGCGGGGCGCAGTGAGGGCGCGATCTGCGGAATCAGTTCGTCGGTATCCGCTGTCCACCCGGACCCGAGTACCGCGCCGTCCGCCGCGACCAGCGCGGTGAACGGGCCGATCGGAGTGTCCACAGTGGACGAACTGGCGGTCGTGGTGGACAATGTTGTGCTCATTGTTGTCGTGATCATGAGAGTGCTCCGGTCAGATTTCGGGTCCAAGGGGATCAGGCGCTTCGGGCCGGGGCGCGTTCGGTGCTCGCCAGGTGCGCGGCCCGCCACAGGTGCATGCCCGCGTAGGAACCCCAGGGCCGCCACCGGTTCGCGTGCCGGAGCAGACCGTTCGCGGTGTCCGGGAGACCGAGCGCCTCGGCGCCCTTGCGCAGTGCGAGGTCTCCGGTGAGCAGCACATCGGGGGCGCCGAGCAAGCGCAGCACCACATAGCCCGCCGTCCACGGCCCGATACCGGGCAGCGCTTCGAGATCCGCACGCAGTTCCGCGGGATCCCGGCCCAGATGAGCCTCGAGGCTGCCGTCCGCGAGCGCGCGCATCGCCCCGACCACGGTCTCGACCCGCCGCCGGGGACCGCGCAGCGCCTCGCCACCCCGCTCGGCGAGCACCTCGGCGGTGGGGAACAGGGTGCGCAGTGTCCCGTCCGGCTCGGTGATCCGGTCACCGAGGTCGGCGCACAACCGGCCGAGCGCGGTGCGCGCGGCGGCGACCGAGACCTGCTGACCGAGCACCGCGCGCACGATGATCTCCGCGGCGTCCACGGCACCGGGCACCCGGATCCCGGGGCTGGCGGTCACCGAAGCCGCGAGCGCCGGGTCGGCACCGAGCACCTCGTCCACCGCGACCGGGTCGGCGTCGAGGTCGAGCAGCCTGCGCACCCGGGTCACGGCGGTGGCCAGATCGCGCACATCGGTGAGGGAGAACGAACAGTGCACGGCGGCCCGGCCACCCGTGCCGTCCTCGAAACGCAGCCGCACCACCGCCGGACCGTGCGGCAGCCGCAGGGTTCGCGCGTACCCGTCCTCGGTGAGTTCCTCCACACCGGGGATCGCGCGCGTGGCGAGGAATCCGAGCACCCCGGCCGAGTCCATCGGCGCCCGCACCGGCAACCGGACCGCGAGCCTGCCCTGGGTGTCGGCGACCCGGCGATGCCGCGCGGAGCGCAACCGAGACGGGGTGGCCGCGTACACGGTGCCGATCGTGTCGTTGAACTGGCGCACGCTCGCGAACCCCGAGGCGAACGCGATGTCCGAGAAGGAGAGCGCGGTGGTCTCGATGAGCAGCCGGGCCGCGTGCGCCCGGTGCGCCCTGGCCAGCGAGAGCGGTCCCGCGCCGAGTTCCTCGGTGAGCACCCTGGTCACGTGCCGCTGCGAGTAACCGAGCCTGCAGGCCAGGCCCGCGACCCCCTCGCGTTCGATCACCCCGTCCGCGATCAGCCGCATCGCCCGGCCCGCGAGATCGGCGCGCAGATCCCACTCGGGCGAGCCGGGGAGCGCATCGGGCAGGCAGCGGCGACACGCACGGAACCCGGCGTTCTGCGCGGCCGCCGCCGTCGGGAAGAACTGCGTGTTCTCCCGGTTCGGGGTGCGTGCCGGGCAGGACGGCCTGCAGTAGATGCCCGTAGTGCGGACGGCCACGATGAACCACCCGTCGAAGCGCGAATCCTTCGCCTGCGCGATGCGATAGGCGCGCTCCGGCTGGGCCCAGATTCCTGTCATCGTGGCGGTTCCGGTCACCGCCATACCCGTGGTCATATCCGCATACTGCCATCGTCCACGGCACCCGGCTGGCGGAAATCGGTCACGGCCGTCCGGCGGGCTGCCGGGACCGATCGGGGCGACATCTACACTGGTTCGCCGTGAGCCTCACCCTCGGAATCGTCGGCCTGCCCAACGTCGGCAAGTCCACCCTGTTCAACGCGCTGACCAGGAACACCGTCCTCGCGGCGAACTACCCGTTCGCCACGATCGAACCCAACGTCGGCGTGGTCAACCTGCCCGACCAGCGGCTCGACGTGCTCGCAGGCATGTTCGACAGCGCCAAGGTCGTCCCGGCCACCGTGTCCTTCGTGGACATCGCGGGCATCGTCGCGGGCGCCTCGGAAGGCCAGGGCCTCGGTAACCAGTTCCTGGCCAACATCCGCGAGGCGAACGCCATCTGCCAGGTCGTCCGGGTGTTCGACGATCCGGACGTGGTGCGCGTCGAGGGCAGCGTGGACGAGACCGGCGACATCGAGGTCATCCACACCGAGCTCATCCTCGCCGACCTGCAGACCGTCGACAAAGCACTGCCCCGGCTGGAGAAGGAAGCGCGCACCCACAAAGACAAGCGCGCCCAGCTCGAGGCGGTCAAGGCCGCGCACGCCGTGCTCGACTCCGGGCGCCCGCTCGCCGCCGCGCGCAACGAGCTCGACCTCGAACCGCTGCGCGAGCTCAACCTGCTCACCAGCAAACCGTTCCTGTACGTGTTCAACGCCGACGAATCCGTGCTCACCGACGCCGACCGGGTCGCCAAGCTCGCCGAACAGGTCGCGCCCGCCGACGCCGTGTTCCTCGACGCCAAGATCGAATCCGAACTCATCGAACTCGACGAGGAATCCGCCCAGGAACTGCTCGAATCCATCGGCCAGAGCGAACGCGGCCTCGACCAGCTCGCCCGCGCCGGATTCCACACCCTCGGGCTGCAGACCTACCTCACCGCGGGTCCCAAGGAATCGCGCGCCTGGACCATTCCGCAGGGGGCCACCGCGCCCCAGGCTGCCGGGGTCATCCACTCCGACTTCGAACGCGGCTTCATCAAGGCCGAGATCGTCTCCTACAACGACCTCATCGAAGCCGGATCCATGAACGCCGCCCGATCCGTGGGCAAGGTCCGCATGGAGGGCAAGGACTACGTCATGACCGACGGCGACATCGTGGATTTCAAGTTCAATGTATGACGGTTGTCGATGAGAGTCTTGGTAGTAGAATCGAGCGGTTGTGTCGGAATCCAATGATTCAGGGCCTCCTGAGGTTGCTAGCCAGGCCATTGAGGAGCTATCGAAGTTTGCGAGCCACATCGGCCGGAGGTGGCGTGGTTCCGATAATCTCCCCGATCTCATCGATAACGAACTGTTTTCCGTTGAAGGAAGATTTCACGAGCTCGGCGAGCTATCATTGCGAGAATTTGATGGCGTTCCTGCGTTGATACGACGCGATATTGGTCGTCTTCCAATATTCGAGGCAGCTATGCTCAGTCATGCTGCGACGCGCATCGTAGTATCGGCCTGGGGGAAAGCGGTTCCAGAGCATGCTCGATACGTCTTTGCAGGACTATCTACTCGAGCGATTTCCACAGTGCGTGAAATCGCGATACTGCTGGACCACGGTTATGCATACGGGGCAAAATCGCGGTGGCGGGCACTTTCGGAGATCCTCGTAGTTGCACGGGTAATTGCGATGGGAGACCGGTTCACTGCGACCAGGTACAAGGAACACCGTTGGATCATACTGGCCAATGAGCGCGCCAAGACCGGTCGGACCGAATGGGAGGCGAACCTTCCAAGCCCGGAGGTAATGAAACGTCGACTGGTTCGACGGTTTGGTGCAGAGTACGCGGGACTCTATGGATGGGCCGCCAGGATCACTGCCAGAAGATTAGGCGTGACCAAGCCCGGGTGGCAGCATCTTCAGAAGCTCGCGCGTGTCGACGAATATATCGATCGCGTCCACGACGCCCATCATTCCGTACATGGAGCGGATGCGTACGGCCTTTTGGGAACTGTCGAGGCTGGCTCGGGAATCTTCCATGCGGGGGCATCTCCGCATGGAGTGTTGAATGTGGCGCGAGATACCATTCGACTTTTTCGCCAGACACTTTCAGCGATATTCAACATATGTTTCAAGCATGCTGACGCGCGCAAGCCGTCTATCCTGCAAGGAATTGTTGAAGTGCATCTTTTAAATCTCGAAGTGGACCTTGGTTGGCGAATAATGTCCACGAATCCCAGGGTGTGTGAGCGATATGATTCTGCGATGGGAGACTTGTGGAGTGAGGCGATGGACTTGTTGGAGGATGATGATATCGACCGCTGAGGCGTCATTAGCATAGTGGCACCCACTGGGATCTGTGCTTATTTCGGCTAGATTGAAATTCGGGTAATTATGCGACATGCTATTCGCATGAGCGTTGTCTTGATGAGTGCAGTATTGGTGAATAGCGGATCTGTGGCGCATGCGCGTATAAGTTTCTTTATAGGATTGACTATCGTCGTCCTTGTAAATCTGGAGATCGCAAGGTTTTGTTTACAGAAACTTTTCTCTCTTTGCTGGAATGCAAAGCCTGAGCGCTGGCTACCCGGCCGCGTCACCGAAACAGCCGCGTTCCAGCCTGTCGTAGGCGGCCTCGGTCTGGGCGATCGCGGCGGGGTGGATGTCCTCGGCGCGGCGGCCGGAGCGTATTTCCTCGGCGTTGTGCGTGGAGAGGATGCGCTGGATACCGAAGATCTGTGCGGCCAGGATCCGCGCGGTGAGTTTCTCGCTCACCCCACCGGTGGCGCACAATTCTTCGGCGAGTTTTCGTTCTTGGTCGAGCATGTAACCGGTGAGCCGGGCCATCAGGGTCGGCGTGGAGTACAGCAGCTCGTGGAAGGTGATGGCGAGCGCGCTGTCGTCGAGGCCGGTGAGGGTGTCCCGGTGGGCGAGCCGTTCGAGAAAGTCCTGTCGTAGGGCCCGCAGCGCGGATGTGTCTGCCGTGCGGTTCCGGACGATGATCGCGGGCCCGCTGTCGTCGTCGAGGAAGCGGCGCAGGATGAGGTCTTCTTTGGTGGGGAAGTAGGCGAACAGGGTGGGTTTGGACACCTCGGCCGCGGTGGCGATGTCGACGACGGAGACGTTGTCGAATCCCGATTCCTGAAACAGGGTGAAGGCCGCCTCGGTGATCGTCTCACGGGTGCGGCGTTTCTTGCGTTCCCGCAGTCCTGGCTCGGCCATGACCGCAGCCTAGCCAAGGCTGTCTTGGTTAGCAAATTAACTGAGTTGTAAAATTAACCGAGTAAAGTTTAGTGTTGCCGAGTGAGGCCAGCCACGACCATGCACCAGACCGACCGGAACGCTGTCGAGCCGGAGATTCGCGCCGAACGCGATTACCTGGACGCTTGCCGTGCGGAGCTGGCCCGCATGCGTGCGGAGATCAGCATCGCGCTCGCCACGGGGGCCGGTGAGGTGGGGGACGCCGTGGAGAACAAGTATTTCTTCCACGCGTTGCGGCAGTTCCGCACTCAGCGGGTCGAGGAGCTCTCGGACCTGGAAGAGGTCCCGCTGTTCTTCGGCCGCCTCGACTACCCGCCGGGACGGATCTATGAGCAGGACGGGGGTGGGCCGCATACTCGCACGCCGGAAGGCGATCGGGTCTATATCGGCCGCCAGGGTGTCCGGGATGCGCGCGGGGAACCCTTGGTCATCGATTGGCGTGCCCCGCTGGCCCGTGCCTTCTATGAAGCCAGCTACCCGGATCCGATGGGGGTCCGGGTGCGCCGCCGGTATGGCTTCGATCACCACGGCGTGCTGACCGCGTACGAGGACGAACCGATCGATCGCCAGGACACACCCGGCGGCAGCGGTCTGCTCGCCGCGGAGATCGAACGGCCGCGCAAGGGCCCGATGCGCGACATCGTGGCCACGATCCAGCCCGAACAGATGAGCCTGGTGCGCGCCCCGCTGGAGCGCACCCTGTGCATTCAGGGCGCGCCCGGAACGGGAAAGACCGCGGTGGGCCTGCATCGCCTCGCCTATCTGCTCTATGCCGAGCGGGAACGGTTGCGCACCGACGGCGGGGTCGCGGTGGTCGGGCCCAACCGTTCCTTCCTGTCCTACATTCGCCACGTGTTGCCCGCCCTTGGCGAGGTGGCGGTATCGCAGACCACGATCGACGAGCTCACCGGTTCGGGGCACACCGTCGAACACGTCGAGGATCCGCGGGCGGCGCGGATCAAAGGCGATGCCCGGATGGCCGAGGTCGTCCGGCGGCACCTGTGGTCCCGGATCCAACTGCCGCCGGAGCCGCTGGAACTCAAGCACCGGCACCGGACCTGGCGCCTGTCCGAGGAAGAACTGGCCGAACAACTCGACCTCGTGCGCGGTCGCGAGATCGACTACGGCTCCGGTCGTGAACTGCTGGCCCGGCGCCTGGCGCAACTGGTGCTACGCCAGATCGAGCGGGCCGGGGGAACCGGCACGACCACCGCGGCCCAGCTGCGCCGTAACAAGGCGATCGGCCGCGCCGTCCGGCAGATGTGGCCGATGGCCGGTCCGGACCGCCTCGTGTTCGAGCTGCTCACCGACCGGACCCGGTTGGCGCATGCCGCGGACGGAATCCTTTCCCCCGAGGAACAGCAGGCCATCCTGCGCACCCCGCGCCCGCGCAGCCTGAAGGCGATGGCCTGGACCAGCCTCGAGCTGGCACTGCTCGACGAATGCGCGGCGCTGATCGAGACACCGGACAGGCTCGGGCACATCGTCGTCGACGAGGCCCAGGATCTCAGCCCGATGCAGATCCGGGCGATCGCGCGCCGCATGGCCGGTTCCTGCACCGTGCTCGGTGATCTGGCCCAGGCCACCAGCCCGTCCGCGGCTGAGGACTGGACCACCGTGCTGACCCACCTCGACCGGCCGGACGGCCGGATCGAGGAACTGACCCGTGGCTACCGGGTACCGGCACAGGTCATCGACTACGCCGCCCGGCTGCTTGCGCACATCGCCCCGGAACTGCGTGGCCCGGCGTCGTTTCGCCAGTCCGCCGAGGCCTTGCACATCACCGAAACCGCTCCTGGGGAAACGATCGGGGCCACGGTCGCCACCTGCGCGGCCGCCTTGGCCGGGGAGGGATCGGTCGGGCTCATCGCCGCGGACGAGGATGTTCCCGAGCTCCAGCGCGCCCTGACCGGAAACGGGATCGAACACACCGTTCTCGGTGCCGATGAAGCAAGCCTGGAAGCCGAACGCCTCACCCTGGCGCCGGTGACCCTCACCAAGGGGCTCGAGTTCGACACCGTGCTCGTCGTCGAACCCGCCCGGATCGCCGCGTTGGAAGCCCGCGGCCTGCAGCGGCTCTACGTCGCGCTGACCCGGGCGGTCAGCGAGCTGCACGTCATCCACGCGGATCGGCTTCCGGAGCCCCTGGACGGCCACCGATGGGCTCAGCGCCCGGCCTGGAGTACCCGCGAAACCGGCCTCGGGAGGGCGGCGTCTTCGGGCAGGGGCGAGCCGCGGTAGCCCTCGATCAGTGACTCCGCCGCGTGATCCTCGACGGCGGTGAATCCCGCCGACCGGAGCAGCCCGTCCATCTCGGTGGGCGTGAACATGCTGAGGAACGGTTCGCCTGCGCTCATGAGCCGCTCCATCCGGCCCCGCAGTGCCGCTTGCTCGTCCGCGGTGGCCGGGGCGGGCAGGTAGTCGAGGACCAGCCGTACGGATCGCCGTTGTCCGGTGATGTACCGCAGCGTCTCCTGGAACGCGTCCTGCGTCAGGTAGAAGACGACCCCGAGCCACACGAAGACGGCGGGTTCATCGCGGCTGAATCCGGCGTCCGCCAAACCGTCCGAGAGTGAGTCGGTCTCGAAATCGACCGGGGCGAAAGTCACCGAGTCCGGGACCGGAATATCCGCTGCGGCGAGCTGCTGTCGTTTCCACGACTGGGTATCGGGATGATCGACTTCGAACACCCGCAGTTCCGCGAACGGGTTGCGATAGGCGAAGGTGTCGAGGCCCGCCCCGAGGAACACCACCTGCCGGGTTCCCCCGTGCACGGCTTCGCCGATCACCTGCTCGGCGAAGCGGCTGCGGGTGGCGAAGAACAGTCGCCTGCCGAGCTGGCTGCCGCTGGTGCCACCGAACCGATCCCAGCGCTCGCCGTTCCGCTCGGCCGGATCATCCGGTGACAGCCGCAGGATCCGGAGGGCCAGTGGGTCCTCCAGCACACGCGGCTCATCGAGCACTTGGTGGTATGCGCGCCAATAGGCGGTCGCCAATGCCGTCCTGCTGGGTTGCCCCTTCTCCATCGCACCAAGTTAGCAGCCGGAATCCGGGCACCGCGCGGAAAATCGCGCGGGCCCCGGATCGGCTCAGTGGTGCACGCGGTAGCGGATGTGGGTGGCCAGCGGGGTGTGTTCGGCCTCGATGAGTTCGAGTGTGGCCGCGGTGGTGGTTTCGTCGAAGAGTCGTTCACCCTGACCGAGCAGGACGGGGGCGATGTCGAGGGTGAGTTCGTCGAGTTCGCCGGAGGCGAGTGCCTGACGCACGGTCGAGGCACCACCCGCGATGTCGACGTCGCCGTCTCCGGCTCGGCGGGCGAGTCGCAGCGCTTCGGCGAAGCCTCCGGTGACGAAGTGGAAGGTGGTTCCGCCCGCCATCTCGATCGGCTCGTGTTCGTGATGGGTGAGGACGAAGACGGGGGCGTGGTACGGCGGTTCTTCGCCCCACCAGCCGCGCCATTCGGGATCGTTCTCCCAGCCGCCGCGCACGGGCCCGAACATGTTCCGGCCCATCACGTAGGCGCCGCGGGGCCGGAGCAACCAGTCGCGCCAGCGAAGGTCGCTCTCGTTATCGGCGAGCCATTCACCGTCGAGGTGCCACCGGTGCAGCGCCATGGCTCCGCGGCCGAGGGGGTCGTCCCGGGACTGTTCGGGTCCGGCCGCGAAGCCGTCGAGCGAGGTGGTCATGTGCGTCGTCGTAGGGGGCATGACCGTCCAGACCGGTGCCGCGCCGAAAACTCATCGCGCGCCGGGATGGCTCACTCGTCGTCGAAGCGGCGGTACTGGCGGGCGGTGTAGATCAGCACGGCTCCACCGGCGAGCACGATGCCCGCGGCGAAGAGGATGAATACGGCGAAATCGACGGGCACGGTGCTGAACAGGGCCACGACCCCGAGCAGGGCGAGGACCGCGGCGACGATGGTGGCGGTCCGATGATTGTGGACGCCTGCGTGGCTGGTGGACATGTTCAACATTGGTGCACTCCCCGAATTTTCTCTGCGCACCCATGAGATCGCCCCGCGCGGGCCGATCGTTAGCGTCCCGCGCGGACCTGTGATCAGCGCTTCATGCGGGCTTTACCAAAGGGCCGGAAGTAGGTCGACTCGAGGGCGATTCGTGCTTGTGTAGCAAGACGAGTCGACCTACTGGCGGCCGGATCGGTTTCTACCGGCACTATCCGAAGGAAGCGAGCACGTTGTCGATCTCGGTGGCGAGCCGGGTGTCCTTCTCGGTGATTCCGCCTTCGGAATGGGTGGCACAGGTGAAGGTGAGTGTGCGCCAGCGGATGTCGATATCGGGATGGTGATCGGCGCGCTCGGCGATCTCGGCGATGCGGTCCACGGCGGTGATCGCTTCCGGAAAGCTGGGCAGTTTCGCGGAACGGGTGATGGCCTCGCCCTCGCGGTGCCATTCGGGGAGTTCGCCGAGTGCGTCCGATATCTGTTGTTCGCTCAGTAGTGCAGTCATACGGCCATGGTGACGACTCAACGCGGTTCTGGCCAGACCCGGCCAGCTTCACGGCCCCGGCGCCCCGATCGAACAACGCGGCGGCGACCGGACCATCGGACATCGGCTTCACCCACACCTCGGTGTCCGTCGCGGACCTTGTGCCCCTGGATGCCGGTCATGGAATCCCCGTCATCGGAGATGTCCGCGGTGGCGCCACACGGCCTTGGACCGGGCCTCGGCGGGGCGGCCGGGGTTGTTGCAGTTGTCGTACCCGGCGAGCGCCTTGATGCCGTGCGGCAACCGATTCGGGTCGGGCACCGGCTGCCGGGTCTCGCGCCTTCGCGGCCCAGCAGTCGTCGAGGTCGATGCAGCGGTACCCGCTCCCGGAGAGGGCGCTGTCGGCGGACGCGTCCACGCTCTGCTCGGCAGAAATGGACGACGGGGCTCGAGAACCGGCAGTCCGGCGAACGGAGGAATGGGCCCGGTCGCTCAGCGTGGACGGTTCGGTTCGTGAGCGACCGGGCCCCGGTCGTGGATCGCCTCAGGAGAACTACCTCAGCGGGGATTGACCATGCGGATCGCGGTGATCGAGAGCCCGATGACCGTGTAGCAAGCGGCGACGAGCATGCTCTGGCCGTACGGGCCGAGGTCCATCGGACCGCCGAGCAGTCCGGGAATCGCCCCGCTCATGGTGCCGTTGGTGATCAGCAGCGGATGGATCGCCGAGAGCTGCGAGATGTTGTTGAGCACGCTGAACACGATCACGCCGGCCAGGGTCGAGGCCATCACGACGAGCGGGTGCTCGGTGAACGCGGAGATGGCCAGCGCGACCGCGCCGATGCCGAACAGCTGCACGGTGGTCCACAGCACGGCGAGCCCGATGCGGCCCAGTGCGCCGCCGAGTCCGACCGGGGTGCCGGAGAAACTGAGCATTCCGGTGCCACCGAACAGGATCTCGCCGATGATGATCGAGGTGATCGCGACGACGAGCACCGCGACCAGGGATGCGACCGCGACTCCGAAGGCCTTGACGCCGAGCAGGCGCAGCCGCCCGACCGGGGCGACGAGCAGCCCGCGCAGTGTTCCGCTCGCGGACTCGCCCGCGATCGCGTCCGCCGCGAACATCGAGGCGATCAACGGCAGGAACAGGTTGGCGAGCAGCAGGAGGGTGAGCATCGGCAGGACCAGGCCGTTGCCGCGCAGCAGGGTGTCCAGTCCGCCTGCGAGCATGCCGGATCCGGTGGCCACGGACAGCCCGATCCCGATGATGATGGGGATCAGGGCGAGCCCCGCGAGCGCGAACACGGTCCTGCGGCGCAACAGCATCCAGCGCAGTTCGGAGCCGATCAACCGGCCGAGCGGGGCCCGGGTGGCGCCGGCACGCAGGGTGCGGCCGGTCGCCGGTTCGGCCAGGGTGGCTGTACTCATGCCTGCACTCCTCCCCCGGTGCGCTCCTCGCTCGCCAGGGCTCGCTGCGATGCTCCCGCGCTCGTCGCCTCCGGGCTCATGCCTGCGCTCCTTCCTCGGTCAGTTGGGCGAACAGGTCCTCGAGACCGGTGCGCTGTTTGCGTGCCTCGGTCACCGCGACCTCGGCCCGCACGAGAACACGCAGCACCTGCTCCGGGCGGGCGGTGGTGAGGTCCACGAGCACTCCGCCCTCCACCTCGCGGGCGGGCACCCGTTCCGCGCCGAGTGCCTCGAGCGCGGCGGGCGCATCCTCGGTGCGCACCTCGAGGCCGGTGTTTCCCGCCTCCAGCAGTTCGTCGAGCTGTCCTTGTGCGACAAGGCTTCCGCGGTTCATCACGGCGACGTGCGTACAGGTCGCCTCCACCTCGGCGAGCAGGTGCGAGGAGACGATCACGGTGGTCCCCTCGCGGTGCAGCTCGCCGATCACCGCGCGCACCTCACGGGTACCCGCGGGATCGAGCCCGTTCGTCGGCTCGTCCAGGATCACGAGTTCGCGCGGGACGAGCAGGGCCGCGGCGAGCCCCAGCCGCTGCTTCATGCCCAGCGAGTAGCCGCGGTAGCGCCGGTCGGCGGCCTCGGTGAGCCCGACGCGTTCGAGCGCGGAATCCACGGCGGCCTTGATCGAACGGGTGGCCAGCCGGGGTTCGGCGGCCGCGCACCGGCGCAGGTTGTCCCGCCCGGAGAGAAAGGAGTGGAAACCGGGTCCTTCGACCAGTGCGCCGACCGTGGACAGCACCTGCTGGGCCTGTTCGGGCATGCGCGCCCCGAGCAGCTCCGCGGTTCCGGTGCTCGGCGCGGTGAGCCCGAGCAGCATCCGGATCGTGGTGGTCTTGCCGGAACCGTTCGGCCCGAGCAGGCCGAGCACCGATCCGCGCGGCACCTCGAGATCGAGCTCGGAGACGGCGTCGACCCCCTTGAACCGTTTGCCGAGTCCCCGCGTCGCGGCGGCGAGTTCCTGGTCCTTCCCGGCCCCGGGCCCCGGGAGCGTTTCCGCCCCCGGGCCCGGAGTGGGTCGCATCGTGGTGGTCACTTGGTGCCCAGCGCCTGCTCGAGGACCTGCTGCGGAACCAGCCCTGCGGCGAACCGGCCGTCATCGGTGATCAGCGCGGTTCCGATGGAGGTGCTGATCAGGTGGCCGTTGCCGTAGGCGCCGTGCACCGGCTTGGCGAACCGGTCCATGATCCCGGCCGGGGTGTTGCGCTGACCGGACTCCTGCTTGCCCTGCGGCAGCTTCGCGTTCTTGGCGTCCAGCTTCCCGGTGAGCACGGTGTCCCAGCCCTCGCCGACGGTGCGCATTTGCTGCTTCGGCTGCTTCTTGAGCTTGTCCATGTGCTTGCCCGGGTCGACCGTGGTCACCTTCGCGCCCTGGGGCGGGGTGAACGAGAACAGCGCCGGGTCCTGCCGGCCGACATCGAGCTTCGTGAAGCCGAACTCGAGCGCCGGATCGGAGGAACCGTTGCCGAAGGCCTCGAACCGCAGCGGCATCCGCGTCTGCGCGTCCACGGCCACCCGGACCTCACGGACCAGGGTCTTCTCGCTCGGCTTCGGAGTCAGCACCAGCTCGTAGGCATCCCGGTCGGCGACCCGCGCGGTGCCGTCCACGGTGAGGTCGCTGGACTGGCGCAATTTGCCGACCAGCTGCTTGCTCATCGCGACCGGATCGCCCTTGCTGCGCTCCTGCATCGCCTTCTCGTGCGCCTTGACCTGCTGCATCGGCAGCTTGTTGACCGTGCGGTCCTTCGAGCCGTAGTTCCACAGCGTCGAGCCGTCCGAGACCGTGGTGTGCTGCGCACCGCCCTGCTGGGCGCTGGTCAGCCGGTACTTGTCCCCGCCGCCGTAGTAGACCTGTGCGCTGTAGTTGCCGTCGGTGCCCTGCTTGAGCTCGGGAAGCGGGATGCCGAGGTTGCTCGTGGCGCTCACGGTGCCGCCGAACTGGGCGGGCTTGGCCTGCAGTGCCGAGCTGACCAGCGACTCCGGGCTCACCTTCGGCAGCTGCGGCGCGGGATCGGCGCCTGCGGGGACCGTGACGATCGCCAGCCCGGCCGCGCCCGCGAGCACGCCGACGACCGCGATGCCGGTGGTCACCTTCTTGGTCTTCATGCGGTTTCTCCTTCGGTTCTCCCCGTCCACACCACTGAGCATGCACCCCGGAAGCTGAGACCGCACTGAGAGCACCCGGCATCCGTGCCCAGGACAAGGCATGCTGAGCCCGTGAAACCGAGAGTGCTTGTGGTCGACGACGAATTGGGCGTGCGCAGGGCGCTGCAGCGCGGGCTGACCGCGGAGGGGATGGATGTGGTCACCGCCGCCGACGGACCCAGTGCCCTCGAACTGGCCGGGACCGGGAGCTTCTCGGTGATCCTGCTGGACATCATGCTGCCCGGGCTTTCCGGCTACCGGGTGCTCGAACGGTTACGCGCGGACGGGGTGCGCACCCCGGTGCTGCTGGTCTCCGCCAAGGACGGGGACTATGACCAGGCCGACGGGCTCGATCTCGGCGCGGACGGATACGTGGTGAAACCCTTCTCCTTCGTGGTGCTCGCCGCCCAGGTCAAGGCCCTGCTGCGGCGCGGAGCGGACGAGGGGGCGGGCGTGCTGCGGGTCGGCGAGCTCGAAGTGGACCGCGGCGCCAGGGAGGCCCGGTTCTCCGGCGAACCGCTGCCGCTTTCCCCGCGGGAGTTCGCCGTGCTCGAAGCACTCGCGAGCCGTCCGGGATCCTCGGTGAGCAAGGACGAGCTGCTGCGCGCCGCCTGGGGGGACGAGCAGGCGGCCACCCGCAATGCCGTCGAGGTCTACGTCGGGTACCTGCGCAAGAAGCTCGAAGCGGCGGGGGCAGGTGAACTGCTGCGCACGGTGCGCGGACACGGCTATCTGGTCGCCGCACCGTGAAAGGCTGGTGGCTGCGCCGTTCGCTCGCCTTCCGGGTGAGCCTGGTCGTCGCGTTCGGCTCGCTCGCGCTGCTGCTGGTGCTCGTGCTGCTGTCCGGGAGCCTGCTCGGAACGCTCACGATCAACGCGGCCGACGAGGCCATCGCGCCGCGACTGGGTGCCGCGCGGTCCGCGGTCGCGCACGGTTCGGCGATGGCCCCGCCCTCGCCGGGGGTCACGGTGCGCGTGCTGGACACTGCGGGCGGACCGGTCGACGGCGGTGCGCGCACCCCACTCGACCGGCACGAGCTCGACGCGCTCAAGGCGGGCGTTCCGGTCAACGAGAACGGCGAGCCGATGCTGCGCTGGCTCGGCGGCGTGGTCACCGCGCCGGACGGGGCACAGCGCCTCGTCGCCGCCGCGGTCCCGCTGACCGGCTACGGCTACCTGGTGCACACCGCGCGGCAGTGGATGATCGGTGGTGCGGTGCTCGGTGCCGCCGGGGTGGGCGTGCTGTGCTGGCTGGCGATCCGCTTCGTACTGCGCCCGATCCGCAAGATGCGGGCCGCGGCACGGGAACTGCCGACCGGGCAACGGCTCCCCGAACCCGTCGCGCACGACGAACTGCACGAGCTCACCGCCGCGCTCAACGGGCTGCTGCAGCGCAGGGACGAGGCCACCGCGCGACTGCAGCGGTTCACCGGGGACGCGGCGCACGAGCTGCGTTCCCCGGTCACCGCGATCCGCGCGCAGGCCGAGGTCGCGGTGCTGCATCCGGATCCGGAGGCCGCTCAGGAGGTGCTCGCCGAGATCGAGGCCGAGGCGCAGCGGTTGTCCACCCTGGTCGAGGACCTGCTGGTGCTCGCCCGCTCGGACGCGGGCCGGATCGCGCAGGCGCAGGCGGTGGACCTCGCCTTCGCGGTGCACGCGGCCATCGAACGCCTCGGCGCGGGGACTCCGGTCTGGTTCGAGGCGCCCGCGGGGGAGTGCAGCGTGCTCTCGGCCGCGCCCGAGGTGAAGGTGGTACTGGACAACCTGCTGCGCAACGCGCGCCGGTACGCGCACGCGCACATCCGGGTCAGCGTGCTGCCCAGCGGTCGCTCGGTGCGGCTGCTCGTGGACGACGACGGACCGGGTATCGCGGCCGAACACCGTGCCAAGGTGTTCGACCGCTTCTATCGGCTCGCCGACGACCGGGCGCGCGATTCGGGAGGAAGCGGACTCGGCCTGGCGCTGGTGGCCGAACTGGTACGGGCCCGGCGCGGCAGTGTGCGGGTCGCCGACTCCCCGGAGGGCGGGGCGCGCTTCGACATCCGCTGGCCCGCGGCACGGTAGCGTCCCGCCCGTGATCGTGGTCGCGACCGCGCTGCTGCGCGCGGATTGGGTGCTCGCCCAGCAGCGTGCCTATCCGCCGGAGGACGCGGGCGGCTGGGAGTTCCCCGGTGGACGGGTGGAACCCGGGGAGACCGAGCCGGTCGCGGTGCGCCGGGAATGCCGGGAGGAACTGGCCGTCGAGGTGTTGCCCGGCGAGCGGATCGGGCCCGCGGTGGCGCTGCGCGCGGGTTTGGTGCTGCACCTGTGGACCGCGCGGCTCGCCGATCCGGCGGCCGAACCGGTCGCCACCGAGCACCTCGGTGTGCGCTGGGTGCGCGCACCGGAACTGGGCGAGCTCGGCTGGCTGGCCACCGACCGGCGATTCCTGCCCACGCTACGCGAGCACCTGGACGGTTAACCGGCCGTGGCCGAACGCAGCTGGTGCTCGTTCGCGACCGGGCCGTGCACCGGGTACGGCGTGTTCAGCACCGCGCGCGCGTCCCCGCCGAGCAGCCGGTAGGCCAGCCCGGCCTCGGCGACCATCGCCTCGCGGAACGGGTGATAGGCCATCGCGGCGAACGGGTTGAGGGTCTTGCCGTTGATCCACGGCTGTTTCGCGCAGACATCGTGATCCTCGGTCGGGGTGAAAGTGTCCACATAGGACGCGTTCCCGTCCTGTTCGGTCGCCGCGCGAATCGCGTCGTCGAGCGAGATCTCGACCGAGCGGCCGAAGGGGTAGTCCCCGTCCGCGAGCGGGAGCCGGTCCGGGCAGGTCCCGGTGGCCGGCACGATGTCCGGGTAACCGAGCACGAGTACCTTCGCCTTCGGCGCGCGCTGGTGGATGCCGGTGAGCACGGCCGCGATGCGTTGGGTGATCTCCGGGTAGGCCTTGGCGAAGGTGTCTGCGTACTTCGCCTGGCACGGCGCGCCCTTCGGATCGTTCTCGCGCAGTTTCGGGCATTCGCCGGTGACGGTGCCGAACACGCTGAAATCGTTGCCGCCGATGCCGAGGGTGACCAGGTCGGTGTCGTCGGAAAGCGCGTCCAGCTGCGGGGCGTTCGTGCCCGCGAACACTTTCTGTTCGGTGGTCATGTGCTCCGTGGTCGCCGCGGAGCAGCTCACATCGGTGAAGTCCTCGGCTTTGAGCTTGCCGGCCAGGAGCGTCGGGTAGTTGTTCGTGGACCGGAAGCAGCCGAGCGGGCTCAGCCGCTGCATGGGGATCAGCGGACCTGCGGTGTACGAGTCACCGAGGGCGACGTAGTGCTGGTAGCGGGGGCTCGGCAGGGCGCTCGCGGATGTGCCGAGGCCGAGCAGCAGCACGCCGACCAGACTGCACAGCGTGATGACGCGTGTTCGGAGCATGTACGACATAGTGCTCCGGTCCGCCGGTGGCCGCGACGCCCAAGCGGGTGGTGATCCGGTGCGGTGCGTAGACTCGGGCGAGGTAGGAAACGGTGCGAGGAGTAGGAGTCGAGGTGCCGCGCGAGGACCCGGCCGTGCTGGACGAGCTGCGCGTGATCGAAGCCGAGCTCAACACCCGCTGGCCCGAGTCGAAGATCGACCCGTCACTGGCGCGGATCGCCGCGCTCGCCGACATCCTCGGCCAGCCGCAGCGCAGCTATCCGGTGCTGCACGTCGCGGGGACCAACGGCAAGACCTCGGTCGTGCGGATGATCGATGCGCTGATGTCCACGATCGGACTGCGCACCGGCCGGTTCACCAGCCCGCACCTGCAGTCGGTCACCGAGCGCATCTCCATCGACAACGCGCCGATCGAGGCGAAGCGCTATATCGAGACCTACCGGGAGATCGAGCCCTATCTGTCCATTGTGGACAAAAGTGCCGAGGTGCCGCTTTCCAAGTTCGAAGTGCTCACCGCGATGGCCTACGCCGCGTTCGCCGACGCCCCCATCGAGGTGGGGATCGTCGAGGTCGGACTCGGCGGCAGGCTGGACTCCACGAATATCGCCGACGGTCAGGTCGCCACGATCACTCCGGTCGGCATCGACCACGTCGAATACCTCGGCAGCGATCTGTCCGGGATCGCCGAGGAGAAAGCGGGCATCATCAAGGAAGGCGCCACCGTCATCCTGGCCGAGCAGGAGCCGGAGGCCGCGCGCACGATTCTGGAGAAGGTGGCAGAGATGGATGCCACCGTGGCCCGCCAGGGTTCGGAATTCGGTGTGCTGCAACGGGATGTGGCGATCGGCGGACAGCGCTTGCTGCTGCAGGGGCTCGGCGGCGAGTACGAGGAGATCTTCCTCCCGCTGCACGGCGCGCACCAGGCCGCGAATGCCGCGCTCGCGCTCGCGACCGTGGAGGCGTTCTTCGGTGCGGGCAAGAGTCACCGGCTCGACATCGACCGGGTGCGCGAGGGATTCGAGAGCGTGCGGGTTCCCGGCAGGCTCGAACGGCTGCGCTCGGCGCCGACGGTGCTCACCGACGCGGCACACAACCCGCACGGCGCGGCCGCGCTCGCCGCGGCCATCGAGTCCGAGTTCGCCTTCCGCAAACTGGTCGGGGTGCTCGGCGTGCTCGGGGACAAGGACGCGACCGGCATCCTCACCGCACTCGAACCGGTGCTCTCCTCGATCGTGCTCACCACCAACTCCTCGCCGCGCGCACTGCCCGCGCACGAACTCGCCGACCGTGCGGAGGCGATCTTCGGCGACGAACGGGTCGAGGTCGTCGGGCGCCTCGACGACGCGGTCGAGCGCGCGGTCGCGCTCACCGAGGACGAAGCCGACGAGCAGTGGTCCGGCGCCGGAGTGCTGGTGACCGGATCGGTGGTGACCGCGGGCGAGGCACGCGCACTGTTCGGGAAGGATCCGGCATGACCCCAGACGGTGCCAAACCAGACGGTGCGCAGCCAGAGGAAGCAGCGGACCAGCAGCCCCAGGCCAAGGATCCGGCGCGGTCCTTCCGTGGCGTCATGGCCGGTGCGCTGGTCATGGAGGCGATCGTGATCGCGCTCGCCCTCCCGGTGGCCGCGAAGCTCGGCGGCGGGTTCGCCAGCGGCGCGGGCTGGGTGGTGCTCGGTCTCGTGGTCGCCCTGCTCGCGCTGTGCGGGCTGCTCGGCTTCTCCTGGAGCCCGATCGCCGGGCTCGGCCTGCAGGTCGTGGTGAGCCTGTGCGGGCTGGTGCTCGGCGCGCTCGCGGTCATCGGGGTGCTGTTCCTGATCATCTGGGTGATCATGCTGCGCTTGCGCGCGGATGTGCTCCGCCGGTACCGGCAGGGCACCCTGCCGAGTCAGCAACCGGGTGACGGGCAGGGGTCTTAGTGCGCAGCAGGGTGCTGCTCGTCCTCGGTCTGGTGCTCGCGCTGGCCGTCGGCGCCCTGCTCGGCCTGCTCTCCATCGGCATGGGCAACAGCGCGGAGGTCGCCGGGCACGCGCTGCCGAGCGGGGCCGGTGCCACCCCGTTCGCGGTCGGTTCCTGCTTCTACTCGGACCACCCGGGATCGCTGCGCCCCGCCTCGTGCACCGGGGACGAATCGGTGTTCGTGATCAACGCGGTCGGGCGCACCCCGCAGGACTGCGCGGCGGTCGCGGACTTCACCCGCTGGGGCGCGGTGCAGCGGGACGATTCGGCGAACGCGGTGTACTGCGTTTCGCTGCTGCTGCACACCGGGGACTGTGTGGTGCTCGGCACCGACAAGGGCGCGCACCGGGTCGACTGCGGCACCGATCGGGACGCCTCGCGGGTGGTGCGCATGGCCTCAACGGCCACCCCCGCCTCGGCGTGCACCGATCTGCCGGAAGCCGATGTCTGGTATTACCGCTCCCCGTCCTCGGGGCAACTGGCCTGCCTGGCGAAAGACGGCGGCTGACCACCCGTTACGGTTATGCGCGGGTAATACTTGATCGAAGGAGTAATCAATCGTGAGTGAGCGCACCCTTGTCCTCGTCAAGCCGGACGGCGTGGAGCGCGGCCTGGTCGGCGAAGTGATCAGCAGGATCGAGCGCAAGGGCCTGCGACTGGCCGCGCTCGAACTCCGTGACGTCGAGCGCTCGGTGGCCGAGGAGCACTACGCCGAGCACAAGGACAAGCCGTTCTTCGGTGACCTGCTCGAGTTCATCACCTCCGGTCCGGTCGTCGCGATCGTCGTCGAGGGCACCCGCGCGATCCCGGCCTTCCGCCAGATCGCCGGCGGTACCGACCCGGTGGAGAAGGCGGCCCCGGGCAGCCTGCGCGGCGACTACGGCCTGGAGACCCAGTACAACCTGGTGCACGGCTCGGACTCCCCGGAATCGGCCGCGCGCGAGATCAAGTTGTGGTTCCCCGAGCTGGGCTGACTCGCGCATGCGACGATCGAGGGAGAATCGTAGCGAGCGCTAGCGAGCGAGGCTCGGACCGAGCGAGGAGCGTGCGCCGTCGGACACAGCGACCGGGGTGATCCGGACGCGGCCGTCCGCGGGGCGGCGCGCGCGGTCGTGGACGGGCTCGGATCCCCGGACAGCTACCTGTTCGTGGTCTTCGACGAGTCCGGTGTCCGCGGGTTCGCGTATTTTCCGCCGCGGTCACCGGCCGGTACGCAGGCACACCGCCGAGCTCGAATGGCTCGGTTTGCACCCCGGCCTGCAGGGGACCGGCTGGGGCACCCGCCTGCTCGAACACGGCCTCGACGCGCTGGTGAAGGATGGTGTCGAGGCGGTTTTCCTGCGCACCCGCTCGGGCACCGGCCTCGGCGGATTCTACCGTGCGCACGGCTTCGCCGAGCGCGGTCGCTGGCCACGCGCGGTGCGGTTCGCGGACGGCGGATACCGTGCTGAGGTGTGGTTCACCAGGGACCTGCCATAGTGGTGTCATGGCACGGGTCGAGCTCGCGCGGACCCTCGGCGATGGCTTCGCCGAGCGGCTCACCGCGCTCTGGGCCGAGGTCACCGAGTCCGGGGGAGCGGTCGGGTTCACCGCGGCCGACGATCCGGAACTGATCCGTTCGGCCACCGACGCGGTGCTCGCCGCGGTCGCCGAGGGGCAGGAACTGCTCTTCGTGGCTCATGAGCAGGAGCGGCTGCTCGGTGTGGTGTTCCTGGTCCCCGCCGATGTGCCCGCGGTCCAGCATCGCGGCGAGGTGCGCAGGCTCATGGTCAGTCCCGCGGCGCAGGGCCTCGGCGTCGGCGGTGCGCTGCTGAACGCCGCGGTAGCGCACGCCCGCGAGATCGGGCTGCGCACCGTGTCCCTCGGGGTGCGCTCCGGGGACGGGCTGGAGCGCTTCTACACCGAGCACGGCTGGACCGAGCGCGGTCGCTGGCCGGGCGCGGTGCACCTCGGGGACGAGGACTACCGCGACGAGGTGTGGTTCACCATCGATCTGACCGGGCACCCACAGCGCACCTCACGCTGAGGGCGCGCGGGTCTCGGCCTGCTTCCTCTTCCCCGCGGACCCGGCGTGTTCCAAGGTGATCGGCAACCTCGCTCACCTCGGATCGGAGCGTGCCAATGGCGGTATCGCGGCTGTCCACCCTGTTCGGTACCGGGCCCAGCGGCGTGCTGCGGCGGACGCTGCCCGCCGAACCGCCCGGCAGTTCGCGCATGGTGCGCACGCTCGGGCTCACCCAGCTGACCATGATCGGGATCGGCGCGATCATCGGTGCCGGGATCTTCAGCCTCGCCGCCTCCGTCGCCAAGGACACCGCGGGTCCAGCGGTGCTCGTATCGTTCCTCGTGGCCGGGCTCGCCTCGCTGTTCGCCGCGTTCGCCTACGCCGAGTTCGCGGGCATGGTGCCGCGGGCGGGTTCCTCCTACACCTACTGTGCGGCCGTGCTCGGTGAACTCGTCGGCTGGATCGTCGGCTGGGACCTGCTGCTGGAGTACACCGCGATCGTGGCCGTCGTCGCGATCGGCATGTCCGGGTATCTCGGGTTTCTGCTCGACGGGCTCGGCATGCACCTGCCGCAGTGGGCGCTCGGCGCACCGGGGACCGGGGCCGGGCACCGGGTGGACCTGATCGCCATGCTCATCTGCCTCGCGGTCGCCTGGCTGCTCACCAGGGGAACGCGCACCTCGGCGCGGGTGGAGACGGTGCTGACGATCATCAAGATCCTGATCGTGCTCGTGGTCATCGTGCTCGGGTTCACCCGGCTCGACCCGGCCAATCTGCATCCCTTCGCCCCGTTCGGCGTGACGGGGGCGCTCACCGGCGCGTCCACCGTGTTTTTCGCGGTCTTCGGTTACGACGCGCTCTCTTCGGCCGCCGAGGAAAGCGTCTCCGCGCGCCGTCATCTACCCAAAGCGATGCTGATCTCGCTCGGGGTCTCCATGGTGCTCTATGTGCTCGCCTGCATCGTGCTCACCGGAATGCAGCACTACTCCCGGCTCGACCCGAAGAGCGGGTTCTCCAGCGCGCTGCGCAGTGTCGGCTTCGCCGGGGTGGCCAATATCGTCGCCCTCGGCGCGATCATCGGCATCGTCACGGTGACCTTCTCCTTCATGATGGGTGCCGCACGTATCTGGTACGCGCTCGGCCGCGATGGCCTCATGCCCGCGACCTTCGCCGTGTTGCATCCCAAACGCCGGATCCCGCACCGCGCCACCTGGAGCATCGGGATCATCGCCGCCGCGCTCGCCGGGCTCTTTCCGATCAACACCGTCGCCGAGCTCACCAATATCGGCGTACTGCTCGCCTTCGTGCTGGTTTCCGGTGCCGTTCTGGTGCTGCGCTACCGCAAGCCCGGGCTGCGGCGCGGTTTCCGCTGCCCGGGAATGCCCGTCGTGCCGCTGTGCAGCATCGGGTTCTCCATCTGGTTGATGTCCTATCTGCACTGGGAGACCTGGGCCCGCCTCGGTGGCTGGCTGGTGCTCGGGCTCGCCGTGTACGCCGGATACGGCTATCGGCGGGCGCGCCGGGTGCGGCCCGGTGGCTCGGTCGAACTGGAATCGCTCGACACCTCCTGATCCGGGCGCGGGCCGAGCCGGTCCTCGTATACGAGCGTTCCCGCCTGTTTGACCTGCTGATGCAGCGGGGAGAGCTCCATGCTCTGCACTCCGGAAAGCGCGCCGATGCGCTCGGTGCTGAACTCGAACAGTTCGTCCAGGTCCCGGCAGTGCGCCACGGCGTTCAGGTTGTACGGCCCGGAGATGGCCGCCGCGAACGCGATCCCGGGTTCCTCGGCGAGGGTCCGTCCGACGCTCTTGATCGCCGAGGGGTGCACGCGCAGCCACAGGTTCGCCCTGGCGTGATAGCCGAGCGCCGCGGGGGCGATCTCGACATCCACGTGCACGACCCGGTGCCGCAACAGGGTTTGCAGCCGGCGCCCGGCCCGCCCCGGGGTGAGGTCTGCCGCCGCGGCGAGATCGACCTGGCTGGCGCGGCCGTCCGCGGCGAGCAGGTTCAGCATCCCTTCGTCCGCCTCGGTGAGCCGCACCGGATCGGCGGCGACCACCGGGGATTCCGGGAACGGGCTCTCCGCGCCGCCGAGTGCCGATTCCTCCTCCGGGGTCAGTGTGCCGCGCAGCGCCGCCCAGTAGTGCGCGCGGCCGCCGACGAACTGGCGCAGCATCACGGACGCGTTGACATCGAGGACTGCCGCGGTGCGCGGAAGCCGCTGCCCGAGCAGGTTCTCCCGCTGTTCCGCGCTCCGGGACCGGACCGCGCAGGTGATCTCCGAGCCCGCCGCGGCCAGGGCAACCCAGCTGACATCCGCGCGCTTCGCGAGTGCCCCGGCGATCGCCGCGGCACTGCCCGGGCGGCAGCGCACGCGCACCAACCAGCGGCTCTGACCCGAAGCCCCCGGATTGGCCACACCGGCGATGCGGACCACGCCGTCGGCGCACAGCCTGCGATAACGGCGACGGACCGCGGCCTCGGAGTGGCCGAGCGCGTTCGCGATCGTGGCGAACGAGGCCCGTGGCGCGATCTGGAGCGCCCGGATGAGACGCACATCGTCGGGCGATACAGCGACGGATTCACGCACAACAGGGCCAGGCATAGCCGTGATCCTACGAATACCGGCGGCGAACGTGCACCGAAGACCGCGTGGCGGGAACACTCGAAGCACATCGCAGGCATTCGAAGGGACAGTCATTGACTCACACGACAGGATCTACCCCGACCGCGCTGATCATCGGCGCCTCCCGAGGGCTCGGGCACGCGATGGCGGCCGAGCTCCTCGGCCGGGGGTGGCAGGTCATCGGCACGGTCCGGGATCCGGAAGCCCGGACCCCGCTGCACGAGCTGGCCGACGGCTCGGAGGGCCGCATCGAGGTCGAACACCTGGACATCAACGAACCCGGACAGCTGCCACCGCTGCACGAACGGCTCGCGCACCGCGAGCTGGATCTGCTGTTCGTGAACGCGGGGACCACGAACAACGAGCAGACCCCGATCGGCTCGGTTTCCACGGCCGATTTCGTCGAGGTGATGGTCACCAACGCGCTCAGCCCGATGCGGGTCATCGAGGCCCTCGAAGACCTGGTGTCCGCCGCCGGACTCATCGGGGCCATGTCCTCCGGGCAGGGCAGCATCACGAACAACATCGCCGGATCGCGCGAGGTCTACCGGGGCAGCAAGGCGGCCCTGAACATGTTCATGAGCAGCTTCGCCATCCGCCAGTCCGGTACCGGGCGCGCGTTCGTGCTCATGGCGCCCGGCTGGATCCATACCGCCCTAGGCGGGCCGGACGCGCCGTTCACCATCGAGGAGAGCACCCCGCGCGTGGTGGACGTGCTGCTCTCCCGGCGGGGAAAACCCGGGCTGGCGTACCTGGACCGCTTCGGGGAGACCGTCCCGTGGTGAACGGTCGGGATGGTGCGCTGTTGTATCGAACTAGCTGACCTCGTCGCGTTCCCAGCCTGGTGGGAGTTTGGGCAGGCTGATAAGAACGTCAAGGCCGAGGTGTTCGGCGAGCATCGATTTCAGATTGCGGCCGTCGATGAGTTGGATACGTCCATGGTCACTGGCGAAGTCCCTGCTGGCTTTACCGAACCACGATGTGGTGACGAGGATTCCTCTGGTCGCGGACTTGGCCGACATTGCTCCGGCCAGTGCGTGCACGGATTCCAGGCCGACGATTGCTTTGTATCGCTTTGCCTGGATTACGCACTCGCCGCCGACCAATGGGTCTTCGTTGATCGCCACGGCATCGATCCCCTCGTCGCGGGAGATCTGGGTATTACGCACCCAGGACTTGAGTCCGACAGCCTCGAACAGGCGCTGCATCAAGTGTTCGAATTCCACAGGAGACAGGGTCAGCAAGTCGATACGGCTGTCCAAGCCGGAGACCGCGCCGATCTCGTCAACCAGCTTGTACTTCGCCGGATCGAAGTACGCCACCGGTTTGACCGGTTCCAGGTCGAAGGGGTGTGGCGAGACGATGGCACGGAGATGATGCAAGCACCGGAGTGGATCCAGTTCCGGCTCGTCCAGCACGATCTCGTCCATGGTCTCCCGGGTAGCCTCGACGCTGATGACACACGGTCGGGTCGGCTGTCCCGTGGCTTTGTCCTTCGTGGAAACGAAGCCGTTCACAATGGCGCTGTTCACCATTGGTGCTGGCGTCACGTACAGCAGTTCCGCGACACATCGTAATGTGATCCGCGCGATCGCATCTTGGTACAATTGCTTCGTTTCCGCGATCTTCCGCGTCTCCGGTCGGATTTCTTTCGCCTTAGAGGCGAACCGGTAGGATACGACATCCGGGATGATTTCCTGCCGTGGTAGTTCGGCGTCCACCATGAGTTGGCGCTCCTGAGGGTGGAGCTCCGCGGTTATACGTGGTAAGCAGCCTTCGGGATAAGGCGATGCTTCGATGAGTTGTTTTATCCGCTCTGCTGCCGAGGATGGCCCTGAGCTATTGAAGGCATCGCTTATCTCGTGGCTCCGCGAGCGCAGTGATGTGGCACGTTCGATCAGCACTCTGTGGATCTCGTTGAGGTGAGAGTCGATGCGCTCGGTACGTTCCGATGCCTCTTGTCGAAGTGAATCGATGCGTGCTTGTTCGGCCTCTCGCTCGCGAGCCTTTCGTTCTCGTTCGGCCTGCGCGACTTTTTGAGCCTTTTCACGTTCAGCTCGCTTTGCGGCCTGCTCGGCTTGTGTCTTTGCGCGAATTCGGTCTCGTTCTTCTTGTTCCCTTCGGCGAGCGGCTTCGCGTTCGCGTTTTTCCTGATCGCGTTTTTTGGCTTTGGCCTCGGCTACTGCCTCGCGTTCCAATTTTTCTTGCATGCGTTGTTGTTCACGCAATTCCTGGACTCGCGCACGCTCTCGTTCTGCTGCGCGTCTCTGCTGTGCTTCGACAAGCGACGCCAGGAAGGTTTTCCGTCGCGCCATTTCGCCCCTCCGCTCCCCGAATACCCCATTTCCGGACTGGGTGCCGATGACGTTAGCAATCAATATCGGTCGGGCATACGAAAACGACGACGGCTCACCTGGATGTACCAGTGAAAGGATTGTGGTGAACCGGGGCCGGTTCGCGACCGGCCCCGGTTCACTGCTCAGCCGAGCATGCCCCGCATCGTGCCGATCTCCTTGCGCTGAGCGCCGATGATGTCCCGGGCGAGCTGCTTGGCCTCCTTGGCGGAACCGTCCTGGAGCTCGGTGTTGGACATGTCGACCGCGCCCTGATGGTGCTTGATCATCATGTCCAGCCACATCGTGTCGAAGGTCTTCCCGTTCACGGTGCCGAGCTTGGACATGTCCTGCTCGCTCATCATCCCGGTCATGGCGTGCCCCGAGTGTTCGCTCGCCTGGTCCTTGGCGCCCCAGGAATCGAGCCAGCCGCTCATCGTGTCGATCTCGGGCCGCTGGGCCTTCTTGATCTGCTCGGACAATGAGCGCAGTTTCGGGTCCTTGGTGTGCGCCGGGACCATATCGGCCATGCTCACGGCCTGTTTGTGGTGCGGGATCATCTGGCTGGCGAACATGACATCCGCCTGGTTGTGCTGGGCCTGCCGCTGTGCTGGTGTGCCGCCGCACGCGGACAGGGTGAGCACGGCGCCGAGGGCGGCGACGGTGAGCGCGCGAATGCGCATGGTGATTCCTCCTGGTCAGTAGCTATCGCTGGACGTTCCGAAAGGCATACGGCAGTGCCTGCCAGGCACCGCGGCCCTCACGTCCGCGAGATACAGACCAGGTTCAGCAGGTTCCGGCCCGCCGGTCTCGGTGGGCGGATCGGGACGCGCGCGCCGCGTGGGCTGCCGCGCGCCGGATCGGTCGCGGCCCGCCACCCCGTGCCCAGCAGCACGAAAAGCAGGGTGAGGCCGAGGAAGGTGAGCACCATCAGGCACAGGTGCATGAAGGAGTGATCCGTGCCCTGGTGTTCGCCGGGCGCGGCGGGCGGGGTGGATGCCTCGGTGGCCGCGTGGTGCGTGACCACGTGCTGGCTCTGCGGCGAGTGCTCGGCGCCCACGGCCGCGACCGCGTGCATCCCGACGAGGCCGAGCGCGAGCAGCATGCCGAACAGCGCGCGCACGATCGGCCGGTTGCCCATACCCGGGAGGTTACCGTGCGCCGTTTACCCTTGTCGGTGTGAGTGTGTCATCGGTATACCCGGCGCTCGAGGAGCTGCTGCCCCGCGTTTCGAAGCCTGTGCAGTACATCGGCAGCGAGCTCGGCGCGACGGTGAAGGAGTGGGATTCCACGACCGTGCGCTGGGCCCTGATGTACCCGGACGCGTACGAGGTCGGCCTGCCCAACCAGGGCGTCATGATCCTGTACGAAATCCTCAACGAGATCCCGGATGTGCTCGCCGAGCGAACCTACTCGGTGTGGCCGGACCTCGAGGAGCTGATGCGCGAGCACGGGGTCCCGCAGTTCACCGTGGACGCGCATCGCCCGGTCGGGGCCTTCGATCTGCTCGGGGTCTCCTTCGCCACCGAGCTCGGCTACACCAATCTGCTCACCGCGCTGGACCTCGCCGGGATCCCGCTGCACGCCGAGGACCGCGACGACTCGCATCCGCTGGTGATCGCGGGCGGGCATGCCGCGTTCAACCCGGAGCCGATCGCCGACTTCGTGGACGCGGCGGTGCTCGGGGACGGTGAGGAAGCGGTCATCGAGCTCACCGCGATCGTGCGTGACCACAAGCACGAGGGCCGCGAGGCGCTGCTCGAACGCTTCGCCGCGACCGGGAACGTGTACGTGCCGCGGTTCTACGAGGCCGGCTACGACCAGGAGACCGGAAGGCTCGCCGGCACCACGCCGAACCGCGCCGCCGCCCCGGAACAGGTGAGCAAGCGGACCACCATGGACCTGGACCAGTGGCCCTACCCGCGCAAACCGCTCGTCCCGCTCGCCGAATCGGTGCACGAGCGGATGAGCGTGGAGATCTTCCGCGGCTGCACCCGTGGTTGCCGGTTCTGCCAGGCGGGGATGATCACCCGGCCGGTGCGCGAACGTTCGCTGCAGGGCATCGGCGAGATGGTGGACAACGGGCTCAAGCACAGCGGGTTCGAAGAGGTCGGGCTGCTCTCGCTGTCCTCGGCCGACCACTCCGAGATCGGGGACCTCGCCAAGCAGCTCGCGGACCGCTACGAGGGCACGAACACCGGGCTGTCGCTGCCCTCGACCAGGGTGGACGCCTTCAACATCGACCTGGCCAACGAACTGACCCGCAACGGCCGCCGTTCCGGGCTCACTTTCGCCCCGGAGGGCGGCAGCGAGCGCATCCGGAAGGTGATCAACAAGACGGTTTCCGAGGAGGACCTGATCCGGACCGTCTCCGCCGCGTACGCGCAGGGGTGGCGGCAGGTCAAGCTGTACTTCATGTGCGGGCTGCCCACCGAGACCGACGAGGATGTGCTGCAGATCGCCGAGATGGCGCGCAATGTGATCCGGGCCGGTCGCGAGGCCGCCGGGCGCAAGGACATCCGGTGCACCATCTCGATCGGCGGGTTCGTGCCCAAACCGCACACCCCCTTCCAGTGGGCCGCACAGTGCGATCCGGACATCGTGGACGCACGGTTGAAGAAGCTGCGCACCGAGGTCAACGCGGACCGCTCGCTCGGCCGCAGCATCGGCATGCGCTACCACGACGGCAAGCCCTCGCTGATCGAAGGACTGCTCTCCCGCGGGGACCGCAGGGTCGGCGCGGTGATCGAGGCGGTGTGGCGCGAGGGCGGCCGATTCGACGGCTGGCACGAGTACTTCTCCTATGAGCGCTGGATGCGCTGCGGGGACGAGGCGCTGCGACCGCACGGCGTCGACGTGGCCTTCTTCACCACGAGGGAACGCGCCGAGGACGAGGTCCTGCCCTGGGATCACCTCGACTCCGGCCTGGACAAACAGTGGCTCTGGGACGACTGGTGCGATGCGCTCGACGAACAGGAGCAGGACGACTGCCGGTGGACCCCGTGCTTCGACTGCGGTGTCTGCCCGAGCATGGGCACCGAGATCGAAATGGGGCCGACCGGCCGCACCCTGCTGCCCATCACCCCCGTCTGAGGAACGTCCCGTGGCCGACGACCGCCCCAATCCGTCCGCGCCGACCGCGTGCAAGCTCTGGCTCCGCTACGCCAAGCGCGGCAAACTGCGCTTCGCCTCGCATCGCGATATCGCCCGCCTCTTCGAGCGTGCGGTGCGCAAGGCGGAGCTGCCGATCGCCTATTCGCAGGGCTTCAGCCCGCACCCCAAGCTGTCCTGGATCGGTGCCGCGCCGACCGGGACCGCGAGCGAGGCCGAGTACGTGGAGATCGGCCTCACCGAATCGGTCGAACCCGATTCGATCGCCGAACGCCTCGGTTCCGCGCTGCCCGGAGATGTCGCGGTGCTCCAGGTGGTCACCGCGGGTGAAGGTGCGCTTGCCGACCGGATGCTGGCCAGCCGGTGGCGGATCACCGTTCCCGTTCCCGACGACGCCTCGCTCGAGGACGCGGTCGCCGCGCTGCTCGACGCCGAGGAAGTGATCGTGCCACGCCGGACCAAGAGCGGGCTCAAAGACATCGATGTCCGTCATGCCTGTGTCTCGATCAAGGTAGAACCTGTGTCGGAGTCGTTCCCGCAGGTGAGCGGGCATGTGGCGAAACAACCTCCGGGCGAGGGGGTCCCGAAGGCGCCCGGATATGGGATACTCGAGGTGGTGGTACGGCAGATGACACCGACCGTACGACCCGACGATGTGCTGCGTGCGCTTCACGTTGTCACCGGTCACGAGTGGTTCGGCGGCCCCGCGAAGGCGAGCCGGATCGCACAGGGACCACTCGACGACGCAGGCCAGCTCGTCGATCCGCTCGTCGGAGACCGGATGTCTTCCACGTAGCTGGTCGCCGGAGGCCAGGAGGCAAGAGCGCTGAACGGCGCCTCGTCGACCGACCTCGCCTACCCAGGAACCATGGGTAGGCGGAAGGCAAGGTTTCCCGCTGCTGGGACGCAGGAGCGGGTACAAACGAACACCGAAAGTGCCCCTGCGCGGCCGCGACCTTCCCTGTCATCGGGAACGGGTGCGCCCGGGGGCGAAGGAGTTGTATGTCGAACACGGACAACCCCGCCGAATCCACCGGCGGGGATAACGTCACACCGTCCACAGCCGAGGCATTGCCCGCGAAACTGCGGGTGCACGCGCTCGCCAAACGGCTGGCGACCTCTTCGCGGGCGGTGCTGACCGCGATCACCGAACTCGGTGGTTCCGCACGGACGGTGCAGTCGAGCGTGGACCGCGAGCTCGCTCAGCGGGTCGCCGATCACCTGGGCAATCCGCTCGGGGAGCAGCAAGAGCAGCCCGCTACTCCGGTGGAACCGGTCGCGGGCGGGCCCGCGGCGACTGAGCAGCAGGCGGGCGAAACCACGAAACCGGCGGCGCCCGAACCGGCCGCGCAGACCGCAAAGACCGCAACGACCGAGCAGGTCGTTGCCGAGGAGACCGAGCAGGCGCGCAGGGTTCCCGAGCTGTTCCTCGGGCCGAAACAGAACGCGCAGGCCGAGACCGAATCGAGTGGCGCGCTCACCCTCGCCCCCGCCAACCAGCTGGTCAAGCACCAGCCGCCGGCCGCGCCGGTGTTCGCCGCGGCCTCCCCGCTGTTCCTGCCGCCCGAGCCCGAGCCCGAGCCCGCCGAGGTGGTCCCGGAGACGAAAGAAGCCGCCGCCGCGGAGTCCGAGACCGGGGCGGATGCCTCGGTGAGCGAGGACGAGGACGATGACAGCGAGGACGCCAACCGCAAACGTCGCCGCCGTGGCCGCCGTGGCCGTGGCCGGGGCAAGGGCGGCGATGCGGCCGAGGGTGCGGACAACGCGGCGAACGACGAGGCCGAGACCGAGACCGAGAAGCAGGACGGCGAGAAGCCGAATCAGGGCAAGCAGAACCAGCCCAAACAGGGGCAGAACAAGCAGAACCAGAACAAACAGAACCAGAACAAGCAGAACGGGCCTGCGGAGCAGGAGACCGAGGACACCGACGCCACCGAGGACGGTGACGAGGACGGCGGCTCCCGCAGGCGCAGGCGCAGGCGCCGCCGCAAGGGCACCGAGGACGGCAACGGCGGTGCCGCAGGCGATCCGCCGAACACGGTCACCCACGTGCGCGACGGGAACAACGGTTCCGGCGACGAGGTGCGTGCGGTGCGCGGTTCCACCCGGCTCGAAGCCAAGCGCCAGCGCCGCAGGGACGGGCGCGAGGCCGGACGCCGTCGCACCCCGATCCTCTCCGAAGCCGAATTTCTCGCCCGCCGGGAATCCGTGCAGCGCCGCATGGTCGTCCGGGAACAGGGCGAGCACACCCAGATCGGGGTGCTCGAGGACGGCGTGCTGGTCGAACACTTCGTCACCGCGCACGGTTCCGGCTCGCTGGTCGGCAACGTGTACCTCGGCCGCGTGCAGAACGTGCTGCCCTCCATGGAGGCCGCGTTCGTCGACATCGGCCGCGGCCGCAACGCGGTGCTCTATGCGGGTGAGGTCGATTGGGACGCGGCGGGCCTCGAAGGTAAGTCGCGGCGCATCGAACAGGCCCTCTCCACCGGCGACTCGGTGCTCGTGCAGGTCACCAAGGACCCCGTCGGGCACAAGGGCGCGCGGCTGACCACCCAGATCTCGCTTCCCGGCCGGTTCCTCGTCTACGTGCCCGGTGGCTCGGCGACCGGGATCTCCCGCAAGCTCCCGGACAACGAGCGCCGCAGGCTCAAGGACATCCTCAAGCGCATCGTGCCCGAGGACGCGGGCGTGATCATCCGGACCGCCTCCGAAGGCATCTCCGAGGAAGACCTCGAACGGGATGTGCGCAGGCTGCAGGTGCAGTGGGAGGCGATCAACGACCGGAGCAAGTCCAAGTCGGTCAAGGCCCCCGAACTCGTCTACGAGGAGCCCGACCTGCTGGTCAAGGTCGTGCGGGATCTGTTCACCGAGGACTTCGCCGAACTCGTCGTCGCTGGGGACACCGCATGGGAGACCATCAACTCCTACGTCGAGCACGTGGCGCCCGAGATGACCTCGCGGGTGCGCAAGCACGTCGCGCAGAGCGATGTGTTCACCGAGTACCGGGTGGACGAGCAGATCGCCAAGGCGCTCGACCGGAAGGTCTGGCTGCCCTCCGGTGGTTACCTGGTCATCGACCGCACCGAGGCGATGACCGTGATCGATGTGAACACCGGGAAGTTCACCGGTTCCGGCGGCAACCTCGAGGAGACGGTGACCAGGAACAACCTGGAGTCGGCCGAGGAGATCGTGCGCCAGCTGCGGTTGCGCGATATCGGCGGCATCATCGTGATCGACTTCATCGACATGGTGCTCGAGTCGAACCGGGATCTGGTGCTGCGCAGGCTCACCGAATGCCTCGGCACGGACCGTACCCGGCATCAGGTGGCCGAGGTCACCTCGCTCGGGCTCGTGCAGATGACCCGCAAGCGAGTCGGCACCGGTCTGCTCGAGGCCTTCTCCACCCCGTGTGAGCACTGCAAGGGCCGCGGTGTGATGGTCTCGGCGACCCCGGTGGACACACCGGCGCCCAGTGCCCCGCCCGCCTCGAACGGCAACGGCCGCAAGTCGCGCAAGAACAAGGACCGCGGCGAGCAGCAACCGCAACAACAACAGCAGCAACAACAACAGCAGCAACAACAACAGGATCCCGAGGAGGCGCAGCGCGCGGCGCAGCGCATCGCGGCGACCGCCCTGCTGCACGCCAAGGCGGCCGAAGCGGCGCAGAAGGACACCGGGGGCAAGGACTCCGAGGAAGCTGAGGAAGAGGCCATCGAGGCCAAGGCGGCCGAGGCGGCACCCGAGGGGCAGGCGGCACCCGAGGGGCAGGCGGGGTCCGGGGACAAGGGCACCGAGTCCGCGCCGCGCCCGGCGGTGAACGGGACCAACGGGCACGAGCGGCCCGAATCGGTCGCGGCCTCGACCGCGGTCGAGGAAACCGGCACCGAAAGCCGTGCTTCGGGTGAGGCGCACAGCCCGGCGCAGCGCCCCGCCGGTCCGCCGCAGCCGACGAGCGCGCCGGAGAACAACGGCCACGTGCCGACCGAGACCGGAAGTGCGAGCGTGGTCGCGGGCACCCAGGCCCCGCGCCGCGGCCGCAGGGTGGTTTCCCGGCCGAGCGGGGCACCCGAGGCGTGAGCCTCCGGCGGGCACGGTGCTCGCGGCCGGGCTCGGCGGACGGTGAAGTCGACCCGGGTACACCCCCGCCGAAGTCGGGGGTGTACCCTCGATTGCGGCCCACCGTCCGGTGGGGCGCGAACGTGCGGCCTCGAAATGAGGCCCGAGAATCAGCAGTCCGTTGATGGAGTAGGAGACATCCGCCCGATGTACGCGATCGTCAAGACCGGCGGCAAGCAGTACAAGGTGGCCGTCGGCGATGTAGTCGAGGTCGAGCGCCTCGCAGGCGAGTCGGGCGCCGAGGTCGAATTCCCGGCCGTGCTCCTCGTCGACGGGGCCGATGTGGTCACCGATGCGAGCGCGCTGTCCAAGGTCGCCGTCACCGGCAAGGTGATGGAGCAGACCAAGGGCCCCAAGATCCGCATCCATAAGTTCAAGAACAAGACCGGCTACCACAAGCGTCAGGGTCACCGCCAGCAGCTGACCCGCGTCGAGGTCACCGGAATCAGCAAGTAGGGGAGTTCCGCCATGGCACACAAGAAGGGTGCGTCCAGCTCCCGTAACGGTCGCGACTCGAACGCCCAGCGGCTCGGAGTCAAGCGCTTCGGTGGTCAGCTCGTCAACGCGGGCGAGATCATCGTCCGGCAGCGTGGCACCAAGTTTCACCCCGGCGTGAACGTCGGCCGCGGCGGCGATGACACCTTGTTCGCGCTCGCCGGCGGCGCCGTGCAGTTCGGTGCCAAGCGTGGCCGTAAGACGGTGAACATCGTCGAGGCGGACGCCTGATCGAATAGCCAGTTTTCGGGCTTTCACGCCCAGGGCGGGCCGGGATTCACGTCCCGGCCCGCCTTTTTTCGTTGAAAGACGCTCGAGTTGTCGAGGATGCTCGAGCTGTGGACACTTTTGAGGAGGGTGAGGATGTCGCGGTTCGTCGACCGGGTGACCATCGATGTCACCGGCGGGGACGGTGGCCACGGCTGCGCATCCGTGCACCGCGAGAAGTTCAAACCGCTCGGCGGCCCGGACGGTGGGAACGGTGGCAACGGCGGCAGCGTGAGCCTCGTCGTCGACCGTGGTGTGCACACCCTGCTCGATTTCCACTTCCACCCGCACGTCCGCGCGACCAACGGCAAACAGGGCAAGGGCGCGCACCGCAACGGGGCGAACGGGGAGGATCTGGAGCTGGCCGTACCGGACGGCACCGTGGTGCTGGACGAGAACGGCGAGGTGGTGGCCGATCTCGTCGGTGAGGGCACCCGGTTGCTCGCGGCGAACGGCGGCCGCGGCGGACTGGGGAACGCCGCGCTCGCTTCCAAGGCACGCAAGGCGCCCGGATTCGCGCTGCTCGGCGAACCGGGGGAGCACCGTGAGCTGGTGCTCGAGCTGAAGTCGGTCGCCGATGTCGGGCTGCTCGGGTTCCCCTCGGCGGGCAAGTCCTCGCTGATCTCCGTACTCTCCGCGGCGAAACCCAAGATCGCCGAATACCCCTTCACCACGCTCGTGCCGAATCTCGGCGTGGTCACCAGCGGGGACACCGTGTTCACGATGGCGGATGTGCCCGGCCTCATCCCGGGCGCGAGCGAGGGCAAGGGGCTCGGCCTCGACTTCCTGCGGCACATCGAGCGTTGCGCGGCGATCGTGCACGTGGTGGACTGCGCGACCGAGGAGCCGGGGCGGGATCCGAGCTCGGACATCGATGCGCTGGAATCCGAACTCGCCCGCTACACGCCATCGCTTTCCGGAAACCTGGCGGACAAACCGCGGATCATCGCGCTGAACAAGATGGACATTCCCGATGCCCGCGATCTCGCCGAACTGGTGCGCGGGGATCTCGAGGGCCGTGGCTGGCCGATCTTCGAGGTGTCCACGGCGAACCGCGAGGGCCTCGCGAAGCTGGGCTATGCGCTCGCCGAGATCGTCGAAAGCCAGCGTGCCGCGGTGAAACCGGCCGAGCCGACCAGGATCGTGTTGCGCCCCAAGGCGATCGGCGGCGCCGAATTCACCATCGAGAAGGACCCGGACACCGAGGGTGGGTTCGTGGTGCGCGGCGAGCGTCCGGAGCGCTGGATCAAGCAGACCGATTTCACCAACGACGAGGCCGTCGGCTACCTCGGTGACCGGCTCGCCCGGCTCGGCGTGGAAGAGGAGCTGGCCCGGCTCGGCGCGGTGCCCGGAAGCCCGGTCACGATCGGCTCGGTCTCCTTCGACTGGGAACCGTCCACTCCGGCCGGGGTCGCCGTCGCCATGTACAGCAGGGGAAGCGATCCGCGCCTCGACGAGGGACCGGACCGGCCGAGCGCGGCGGAACGCAAACAGGCACGCAGGCGCAGGCGCGGTCTCGAGGAGCAGGAAAATCAGTAACCGCGGCGGTTCTTTTGTGGCAGCGTTTCCTTGCGGCGAAAGGAGCGTGTGGTGTCGGAAGCCAGGGAAGCGATCGTTACGGCGAAACGCATCGTCGTCAAGGTCGGTTCGTCCTCGTTGACCACGGCCCGCGGCGGCCTGGACGCGGCCCGGCTGGACGCGCTCGTGGAACCACTGTCGGCGCGTGCGAACGCCGGTGGCGAGGTGGTGCTCGTCTCCTCGGGCGCCATCGCGGCGGGGCTGGCCCCGCTGGGCATCCCGCGCCGCCCCAAGGACATCGCCAAACAACAAGCGGCGGCCAGCGTCGGGCAGCTCGCGCTCGTGCACGCCTACGTCGAGGCGTTCGGCCGCAACGGACTCACCGTCGGGCAGGTCCTGCTCACCGCCAATGATGTGGTGCGCCGCTCGCACTACCGCAATGCCCAGCGCACCCTTGCGACCCTGTTGCGGATGGGCACGGTTCCGGTGGTCAACGAGAACGACACCGTGGCCACCGAGGAAATCCGCTTCGGGGACAACGACCGGCTCGCCGCCCTGGTGGCACATCTGGTCGGCGCGGAGGCTCTGGTGTTGCTCTCCGATGTGGACGCGCTCTATGACCGCAACCCGGCGCTCGACGGGGCGCGGGTGCTCACCGAGATCACCGATCCGGCCGAGCTCGACGGGGTCGGCGTGGAGACGGTCGCCGCATCCGGGCTCGGCACCGGTGGCATGGCCTCCAAACTGGCCGCCGCACGGCTCGCCTCGGGTGCCGGGATCCCGGTCCTGCTCGCCGGGGCCGAACAGGCGAAGCAGGCCCTGGACTCGGCGAGCGTCGGCACCGCATTCGCACCCAGGAAGGCCAGGCTTACCGCCCGCCGGTTCTGGCTCGGCTACGCGGCCGATGCCACCGGGCGGCTGCGGCTGGACGCGGGCGCGGTCACCGCGGTGACCCGGCGGCGCCGTTCCCTGCTCGCCGCCGGGATCCTCGAGGTGGGCGGGACGTTCAACGCCGGGGATGTGGTCGAGCTACTCGCTGAGGACGGTGCCGTGGTGGCCCGCGGCGTGGTGGCCTATGACGCGAAGGAACTGGCCACGATGACCGGGCAGTCGACGGGGGAACTACCGCCCGAGCAGCGCCGTGAGGTGGTGCACGCCGACGATCTGGTGCCGCTGCGGTCGAACTGAGCGAGCGCTCAGGACCGTAGTGCCTCCCGGATGATATCGGCCAGGGCCGCCGGTGTGCGGCCGGTCAGGTCCGAGACCGCTGAACTGGTGTTGCCGAGGAAACCACCGCGGCTCGCTGCGCCGAACGAGGTCACGACCTCCGCGACCTCCTCGGGGAGACCGGCCGCCCGCAGACCGGCGGCGTACGCGGCATCCTCGGTGTGCACGAGCTCGACCTCGCGGCCGCCGAGTTCACTGGCGAGGGCTGTCAGGTCCTCGGCCGTGAGCGCCTCGGGGCCGGTGATGTCGTACGCCTTGTCCGCGTGCCCGTCCTGGGTCAGCGCGGCGGCCGCCGCCGCGGCGCAGTCCTCTCGGCTCACGTATGCGGTGGCGCCCGCACCGGTATTGGTCACCAGCCGGCCGGCCTCGATGGCCTGTTCGATGACCGGGATCTGCATGTGCGCGTACAGGTTGTTGCGCAGCATCGTCCACCGCACGCCGCTGTTCCGCAGCGCCTGCTCGGTGCCCGCATGATCGGGAACCACCAGCGCGGGATTGGCGGGGACCGGCTCGGGTACGGAGGTGTAGGCGATGTGCCCGACCCCCGAATCGGCCGCGGCGGCGATGGCGGCTCGCTGCTGGTCCAGCCGGGCGCCGACCGCATCGGTGGAGATGAGCAGCAGCCGGTCCACGCCGGTGAACGCGGTGGCCAGCGTGCGCGGATCGGCGAAATCGACGGGGCGCACCCCGGCACCGCGAGCAGCGAACTCGGCGAGCGAGTCCGGGTGCCGGGTGGTGAGCACGACCTCGCTCGGATCCACGGCCTGCAGTACGAGCTCGGCGGTTGCCCGCCCCAACGCGCCGGAAGCCCCGGTGATGGCGATCGTCATCGCGAAACCTAACTGTAGCTATTGTGATTACGAATTAACTGTAACCACGACGATGGCGATATGGCAACATGGGGGTATGCCGAGCTCGAAGAACACCCAGTTCGCGGTCGCCGTGCACGTGCTGACCTACCTCGCGGGCCAGGCCGAAGGTGGTCCGGTGAGCTCGGATGAACTGTCTGCGAGCACCAACGTGAACCCGGTCCACGTGCGGCGGGTGCTCGGGCCGCTGCGCGAGGCCGGGCTGGTGTGTTCCCGGCCCGGGGTGCACGGGGGCTGGGAGCTGGCGAGGCCCGCCGGGGACATCACGCTCGCGCGGGTGTGGCGACTGCTGCAGGGCGACGATCAGGTGCTCGGGCTGCACGGGCCCAACCCGGACTGCCCGGTCGGCCGCGGTGTTCAGCGCTCGCTGACCGCCATCGACGGCGCAGTCGCCGAGGCCGTCGCGGCCGAACTCGAACGCTCGACCGTGCAGGACGTCCTGACCCGAGAGGTGCGGGGTGCTCGCCCCGTTCCGGGCCAGGCCTGAGGCCGGGTTCGGTCTCAGCCGACCTGAGCCAGGGCGAAGGGGTACACCGATCCGGCGCCCGCTTCCCGGACCAGTTTGCTCGCCACGGTCATGGTCCAGCCGGTGTCCACCCGATCGTCGACGAGCAGCACCGGCCCCGGATTGTCCGCGAGGGCGGCGCGCAGTTTCTCGCCGAGGCTCAGCGCGCCGTGCACCGCGGCGAGCCGTCGCGCGCTGTTCGTGCGCCCTTCGCCGGTTCCCGCGGAGTGCACGGTGCCGAGCCAGGTGAGCCTGCCCACCTGGGACAGCCGCGTGGCGAGACTGGAGACCAGTTCGGGCCGCCCGGTCGAGGTGATCGCGGCGACCGAGGTGGGGCGCTCGGCCCAGTCCCATCCGGCGAGCACCTGGACACAAGCCTGGAACACCTCGTCCGGTACCGGTCCGTCCGGGTCGGCGAACAGGGTGCGCAATCGGTTGCCCCAGCCGATATCGGTGAGCCTGCCGAGTACCCGGCCCTCCTCGGCGCGCTGGTCCTCGGGGAGCTTGCCGGAAAGCGGGACGCCGAGGCCCGCCATCCCGGTCGGCCAGGTCTTGCGCGGCGGTACCGGTACACCCGGTGCGTCCAACCGGCCGCCGACCGCGGCGACGGTGCTCTCGCTGACCCGAGTGCCCGGCCGTTCTCCCGTGCAGTTGTCGCAGCGCCCGCATTCGCGCGCCGTCGGATCGTCGAGCTGGCGCAGCAGGAAAAGCATGCGGCAGCCCTCGGTGGACGCGTAGTCGAGCATCGCCTGCTGCTCGGCCTCGCGGGCGCGCGCGATGTGCGCATAGCGTTCGGTGTCGTAGTGCCAGCTTTCCTGCTCGCCGATGGTCCAGCCGCCGCGGACCCGGTGCAGGGCGCCATCGGTGTCCAGCACCTTGAGTACCATTTCCAAGCGGGACCGGGAAAGCGGGACGAGTGGTTCCAGTGCCGCGGTGGACAGCGGTTTCGACGCCGCGCCGAGCGCGTCGAGCACGGCGCGCACGACCGGTTCTGGTGGGAAGGCCATCGAGGCGAAGTACGCCCAGATATCCCGGTCCTCGGCCCCGGGGAGCAGGATCGCCTCCGCGCTGCGTACGCCGCGGCCCGCGCGGCCGATCTGCTGGTAGTAGGTCACCGGAGAGGACGGGGCGCCGAGGTGCACGACGAATCCGAGGTCCGGCTTGTCGAAGCCCATTCCGAGCGCGGAGGTGGCCACGAGCGCCTTGACCTTGTTGTGCAGCAGGTCCTGCTCGGCCTGCTCGCGCTCGGCCGGTTCGGTGCGGCCGGTATAGGAGGCGACCGGAAACCCTTGCGCGGTGAGGACATCCGCGACGTCCTCGGCGCCGGACACGGTGAGCGTGTAGATGATCCCCGAGCCGGGTAGCTCGGCGAGGTGTTCGGCGAGCCAGCCGATGCGCTGCCGGGAACTGGGCAGCGAGACGACCGAACAGCGCAGCGATTCCCGGTCCAGCCGACCGCGCAGCACGACCGTGTCCCGTCCGCCGAGATCGAGTTGTTCGGTGACATCCCGGACCACCCGGTCGTTCGCGGTCGCGGTGCAGGCGAGCACGGCGACCGCGTCCGGGAGCTCGGTGAGCATGGCGCGCAGCCTGCGGTAGTCGGGCCGGAAATCGTGCCCCCAGTCCGAGATGCAGTGCGCCTCGTCGACCACGAGCATCCCGGCGCTCGCGGAAAGCGAGGGCAGCACCGAATCCCGGAAATCGGGATTGTTGAGCCGTTCCGGGCTGATGAGCAAGACATCGACAAGGCCATCGGCGACCTGTTGGCGCACCTGCTCCCAGTCCTGGATGTTCGCGGAATTGATACTCGCCGCACGGATCCCGGCCCGCGCGGCCGCCTCGATCTGGTTGCGCATCAGGGCGAGCAGCGGGGAGATGAGCACCGTCGGCCCGGCGCCCTGTTCCCTGAGCAGGGCGGTGGCGAGGAAGTAGACCGCCGACTTTCCCCATCCGGTGCGCTGCACGACGAGTACCCGGGCGTTGTCGAGGACGAGGGCGCGGATCGCCTGCCACTGGTCCTCGCGGAGCTCGGCGCCGGCACCGGCGAGCGCGGTCAGCAATTCCGCCGCCCGGGTGCGGAGTTCGGATTCGTCGATCGTGACAGCGGATTGGGCCATGCCTCCTTCCTACCGCAGGGTTCGGCGGCCGCGCCGCAGCAGAGCCGCGTGAATGGACCATTCGCGCGGCTCTGGGGCTGGGCAGGCCAAGAGACCCGCGGTGTACTGGGAAAACCGAACGCAACCGATCGAGTTGCTTGTCCGCGGCGGAGCAGACGGGCTACGCTCGAAAAAATGCAGAAACTGCAAAAAGGAGCGGAGATGGCGACGACAGATGTGTTGGAGTACCCCTTCGAGCAGCCGGCAGAGCTGGCGCCGCCGGAGGAGTTCGCCCAACTGCGTGCCGAACGCCCGATCCAGCGCATCGAGTTGCCCTACGGCGGCCAGGCCTGGCTCGTCACCCGGTACGCCGATGTGAAGCAGGTCTACGCCGACCCACGGTTCTCCCGTGCCGCGACGGTCGGGGAAGACATCCCGCGGACCACTCCGGCGCGGGTCCGCCCGGGCGGGCTGCTCGCGATGGATCCGCCGGAGCACTCGCGCCTGCGTAAGCTCGTCGCCAGCGCGTTCACCATGAAGAACGTGCAGCGCTGGCGTCCGCGCACCGAGCAGGTGGTCGGCGAGCTGATCGCGGGCATGCGGCCGCCCGCGGATCTGGTCGATCGGTTCTGCCTGCCGCTCCCGGTGACGGTGATCTGCGAACTGCTCGGCGTCCCTGCGACCGACCGGCATTTTTTCCAGCACTTCGCCCAGATCATGCTGAGTACGACGGCGGCGACGGCCGAGGAGATCGAGCAGGCGCGCGAGGAACTGTTCGCCTATCTGCGCGAGCACATCGCCGCGCGGCGTGCGCAGCCGGAAGGGCAGCGCTCCCGGGACCTGCTCACCGATCTCGTGGAGGCCAGGGACAACACCGACCGGCTCAGCGAGGACGAGCTGGTGCAGATGGGCGTCGGCATCCTCGTCGCGGGGCACGAGACCACCGCGAATCAGCTGGCGAACTTCACTTTCACACTGCTGGACACCGGCCTGTGGGCACGTCTGGTCGAGCAGCCGGAGCTGCTCGAATCGGCGGTGGAGGAACTGCTGCGCTATGTGCAGCTGGGCAATGGCGGCAGCGCGCGGATCGCCACCGAGGATGTGGAGCTCGCCGGGGTCCTGGTGCGTGCGGGCGAATCCGTGATCGGTGCGCTCGGCTCGGCGAACCGGGACGAATCGGTATTTGCGGGCGCCGATCGGATCGACTTCGACCGGGAGGCCAATCCGCACGTGGGGTTCGGGTACGGGGTGCATCACTGCCTCGGTGCGCAGCTGGCCCGGATGGAATTACGGGTCGGGCTCGGCGCACTGATCGAGGCGTTCCCCGGACTGCGCTTCGCGGAGAGTGCCGAACAGGTGCCCTGGCGCGCCGGGCGCCTGGTGCACGGGCCCAGGGAGCTACGCCTGCGCTGGTGAGAACCGGCGTGGCGGGATCGGGGCGAGTCATGCCCGCCCCGATCCGGAAACCTCGCCGCTACTGGGTGACGTCGCGGACCGCGCCGGTCGAGGCGTCGGTGGCCATCCGGGCGTAGACCCGCAGCGCCTGGGTGACCGGACGCTGCCGGTCCTTGGGTTGCCACGGCCGCTCGCTGGCCTCCATCTTGGCGCGGCGCTCGGCGATGGTGCCCTCGTCGAGGAGCAGTTCGAGCTTGCGATCGTGCACATCGATGAGGATCCGATCGCCGTCCTCGATGAGCCCGATCAGCCCGCCGCCCGCGGCCTCGGGGGAGATGTGCCCGATCGAGAGCCCCGAGGTACCGCCGGAGAACCGGCCGTCGGTGATCAGCGCACAGGACTTGCCGAGACCACGGCCCTTGAGGAAGGAGGTCGGATGCAGCATCTCCTGCATGCCCGGTCCGCCGGAGGGTCCCTCGTAGCGGATCACCACGACATCCCCGGGCTGGATTTCCTTGTTCAGGATGGCCGAGACCGCCTGTTCCTGGGACTCGAGCACCCTGGCCGGGCCTTCGAAGTGCCACAGCTCCTCTTCGATACCCGCGGTCTTGATCACAGCGCCGCGCTCGGCGAGGTTGCCGCGGAGCACCGCGAGCCCGCCGTCGACGGTGTAGGCGTGCTCGAGGTCGCGCACGCAGCCGTTCGCCGCGTCGGTGTCCAGCTCGTCCCAGCGGTTGCTGGTGGAGAAGGCCTCCGTGGTGCGCACTCCGCCGGGTGCCGCGTGGTAGAGCTCGGTGGCCTCCGTGCTCGGCGACTCGGCGCGGATGTCCCACGCGCAGAGCCATTCGTCCATTGTGGACGAGTGCACGGTGCGCACCCCGGTGTTGAGCTTGCCCGCGCGGTAGAGCTCGCCGAGGATCGCCGGGATTCCACCGGCCCGGTGCACGTCCTCCATGTGGTAGTCGGAGTTCGGCGCGACCTTGGAAAGGCAGGGCACATCCCGCGAGATGCGTTCGATGTCCGCGAGGGTGAAGTCGACCTCGCCCTCCTGCGCCGCGGCGAGGATGTGCAGCACGGTGTTGGTGGATCCGCCCATGGCCATATCGAGCGCCATGGCGTTCTCGAAGGCCTCCTTGCTCGCGATCTCCCGCGGCAGCGCCGAGGTGTCGTCCTGCTCGTAGTAGCGGCGGGCCAGCTCGACCACGGTCCGGCCGGCGTTCTCGAACAGTTCCCGGCGCGCGGCGTGCGTGGCGAGCGTGGAACCGTTACCCGGCAGGGAGAGCCCGAGCGCCTCGGTGAGGCAGTTCATCGAGTTCGCGGTGAACATCCCGGAGCAGGAACCACAGGTCGGGCAGGCGGACCGCTCGACGGCGGTCAGCCCGTCGGAGTCGACCCCGGAGTTCGCCGAGGCGGAGATGGCGGTGATCAGGTCGGTCGGCGCATGCGCGACCCCGTCCACCACGACGGCCTTCCCTGCCTCCATCGGCCCACCGGAGACGAACACCACCGGGATGTTCAGCCGCATGGCGGCGTTGAGCATACCGGGGGTGATCTTGTCGCAGTTGGAGATGCACACGAGGGCATCGGCCTGGTGCGCGTTGACCATGTACTCGACGGAATCCGCGATGATCTCGCGCGAGGGCAGCGAGTAGAGCATTCCGGAGTGGCCCATCGCGATTCCGTCGTCGACGGCGATGGTGTGGAATTCGCGCGCGATCCCCCCGGCCTCGGCGACCGCCTCGGCCACGATCTGGCCGAGGTCGCGAAGGTGTACGTGACCGGGCACGAACTGGGTGTAGGAATTGGCGATGGCCACCATCGGCTTACCGAAATCGCTGTCGGTCATACCGGTGGCGCGCCACAGGGCCCTGGCCCCCGCGGCGTTGCGACCATGCGTTGTGGTCTTGGAGCGCAGTTCGGGCACGGCTCCTCCGTGATCGAATACAGAAAATTGTCGAGGCAGGCGTCAGGGGCGCGCACCTGATTGAACGCGCCGCGGCGCCGTAATGGTCCGGTGGTGACCAGTTTACTCCTGTACCGCACCGGGTTTCGCGGTGACCGGACACGCGACCCCGGTCATGACGCCTCTCGGGCGATGCTCACTCGCGCGGTTTCTGCTGGACCGGCCTCGAAACCACGTCGTTCCGCGCCGCCCTCGTTCCTCGGGCGATGCTCACTCGCGCGGTTTCTCGGTGGGATCGGCGATGAGACCGCCGGACATCAGGGAGAGCGCGGGCACATGGCGCAGCCGGACGGTCGGCAGGGTGAACTCGGTCTCGTCCGCGAGCACCGCGCGTACCCAGGAACGCTCGCCGAGTCGCAGGGAGCGCAGCGCGGACCACGGAATGTGTTTGCTGCCCGCGATGCCGCGCACGTGCAGGCCCTCGGCGTCCACGATGGTGCGCAGCCGGATCACCGCGTATCCGGCGGCGAGCGGGAAGATGTAGATCAGCCACAGTGGCGGCCAGCCGGAGGCGAACGGAATCGCGAAGACCATGACGGCGAGCACGGCGAGCAGGCTCGTGCGCGGGAAGCGGAAGACGAGTCGCTTCGGCAGCGTGGGCTCGGCTTGTTCCTGGTCCGACATCTGTTCGTCCTTCGTCACCGGCACCCGTCAAGGGTGCCTTAGCACGACGGGGTGGTGCCACACACCCCCTGGTTTCATCATCCGGGACATGATTCCCGCCCTGTTGACGGATCTGACCGTCAACCGTTAACCTTCCGCTCATGATGTACACGAGCATTCTCGTACTTCCAGGGCGCGTCGACGCCTGAGAAGTAGCTCGTCGACGCGCACCCTCGAACGACCCAGGTCGTCGGGGGTTTTTTCGTGTCTGGACCCGAAAAAAAGTAAGAAGGCAGGCAGATGACAAGCGCAACGCGTCGGGCACGCGGCGAGGACCCCGGTCAGTCCGGGGACAAATCCGCGAAGCCCGGCCAGGGAAAGCAGGCAGCGCAACGACCGGTCCCGGCTCCGCCGAGTGGCGCCCCAGTACGCGTCACCGGTGCGCAGTCCCTCGTCCGTTCGCTCGAGGAGGTCGGCGCGGAGGTGGTCTTCGGGATTCCCGGGGGCACGATTCTTCCCGCGTACGATCCGCTGCTCGACTCGACCCGGGTGCGCCATGTGCTTGTCCGCCACGAACAGGGCGCGGGGCATGCCGCGACCGGGTATGCGCAGGCCACGGGCAAGGTCGGGGTGTGCATGGCGACCTCCGGTCCGGGGGCGACGAACCTGGTCACCCCGCTCGCCGACGCGCACATGGACTCGGTCCCGGTCGTGGCGATCACCGGCCAGCAGAGCAGGGCGCTGATCGGCACGGACGCTTTCCAGGAGGCCGACATCTGCGGCATCACGATGCCGGTGACCAAGCACAATTTCCTGGTCACCGAGGCTCGTGACATCCCGCGCGCGGTCGCGGAGGCCTTCCACATCGCCTCCACCGGACGCCCCGGCCCGGTCGTGGTGGACATCCCGAAGGACGTGCTGCAGGAGGCGACCTCGTTCTCCTGGCCGCCGGAACTCGATCTGCCCGGTTACCGGCCGACCACCCGCCCGCACGGCAAGCAGGTGCGCGAGGCGGCGCGGCTGCTGGCGAAGTCCAGTCGGCCGGTGCTCTACGTCGGCGGCGGAGTGATCAAGTCCGGAGCGGACGCCGAGCTGCGCAACCTCGCCGAGCTCACCGGGGTCCCGGTGGTCACCACGCTGATGGCGCGCGGGGCTTTCCCGGATTCGCATCCCTCGCACCTTGGCATGCCCGGCATGCACGGCTCGGTCGCCGCGGTGGCCTCCATGCAGCGCGCGGACCTGATGATTGCGCTCGGCACCCGGTTCGACGACCGGGTCACCGGCCAGCTCGACTCCTTCGCGCCCTCGGCGACCGTGGTGCACGCGGACATCGACCCTGCGGAGATCTCCAAGAACCGGCACGCGGATGTGCCGATCGTGGGGGACGCCAAGGAGATCATCATCGAGCTCATCGATGCGGTGAAGGAGCAGCACACCCAGCAGGGCCCGGTCGGTGACTACACCGCGTGGTGGGAGTACCTGAACGACGCGCGCGGTACTTTCCCGCTCGGGTACGAGTGGCCGAGTGACGGCACGCTGTCCCCGCAGTACGTCATCGAGCGGATCGGCGCGTTGGTCGGGCCGGAGGCGGTGTACGCGGCCGGGGTCGGCCAGCACCAGATGTGGGCCGCCCAGTTCATCGGCTACGAGCGGCCGCGCAGCTGGATCAACTCCGGGGGCCTCGGCACCATGGGCTTCGCGGTGCCCGCCGCGATGGGCGCCAAGTTCGGGGTTCCGGACAAGCAGGTGTGGGCCATCGACGGGGACGGCTGTTTCCAGATGACCAACCAGGAACTGGCCACCTGCGCGATCGAGGACGCCCCGATCAAGGTCGCCGTGATCAACAACGGCAATCTGGGAATGGTCCGCCAGTGGCAGCACCTGTTCTATGACGAGCGGTACTCGAATACCGATCTGGGCACCCAGAAACACAATATCCCGGATTTCCCGATGCTCGCCGAGGCACTCGGCTGCGCGGGTCTTCGCGCGGAGAACAAAGAACAGGTGGACGCGGTCATCAAGCAGGCGATGGAAATCAACGACCGCCCCGTGGTGATCGATTTCGTCGTCGGTAAGGATGCTCAGGTGTGGCCCATGGTCGCCGCCGGAACGGGAAACGACGAAATCATGGCGGCCCGTGATATACGCCCACTTTTCGACAGCGATGATGTAGCGCCGCCGGTCGAGGAATCGGAAATGATCGACGAAGCGAATCGGGGGCGGCAATGAGTTCACATACACTTTCGGTTCTCGTCGAGAACAAACCAGGTGTTCTCGCACGGGTTTCCGGTCTGTTCTCGCGGCGCGGATTCAATATCGAATCGCTCGCGGTCGGGCCGACAGAGAATCCGGATGTCTCCCGTATGACCATCGTGGTCTCGGTGGAGGAGTTCCCGCTCGAACAGGTCACCAAGCAGCTCAACAAGCTGGTGAACGTGATCAAGATCGTCGAGCTCGAACCCGCCGTTTCCATACAGCGGGAGTTGCTGTTGGTGAAGGTGCGCGCGGACGCGACCGTGCGCAGCCAGGTGCTGGAAACCGTACAGCTGTTCCGCGCTAAGGTGGTCGATGTCTCGCCAGAAGCGGTCACCGTCGAAGCGACAGGAAACACCGATAAGCTGAATGCGCTGCTGCGGATGCTCGAGCCGTATGGGCTCCGGGAAATAGTGCAGTCGGGAATGGTGGCACTCGGCAGGGGAGCGCGGTCGATCACCGCTACCTCGGTGCGCTGAGTAGTTCGAAAAGCCGAGCAAGATCGAACGTTGGAAGGAAAGCAATAACACATGGCCGCGGAAATCTTCTACGACGATGACGCCGACCTCGGGCTCATCCAGGGCCGCAAGGTCGCGGTGATCGGCTACGGCAGCCAGGGGCACGCTCACGCACTGTCCCTGCGCGACTCCGGCGTCGACGTCCGTATCGGGCTCCCCGAAGGCTCCAAGTCCCGCGCCAAGGCCGAGGAGCAGGGCCTGCGCGTGCTCACCCCGGCCGAGGCGACCAAGGAAGCCGACTTCGTCACCATCCAGGCGCCGGACACCGTGCAGCGCAAGGTCTACGCCGACGAGATCGCACCGAACCTGAACGCCGGTGACGTGCTGTGCTTCTCGCACGGATTCAACGTCGTCTACGGCTACATCCAGGCGCCGGAGGGCGTGGACGTCATCCTGGTCGCGCCGAAGGGCCCCGGGCACCTCGTGCGCCGTCAGTTCGTCGACGGCAAGGGCGTGCCGGACCTGGTCGCGGTCGAGGTGGACGCCTCGGGCAACGGCCTCGCGCTCGGGCTCTCCTACGCCAAGGGCATCGGCGGCTCGCGCGCCGGGGTCATCAAGACCACCTTCAAGGAGGAGACCGAGACCGACCTGTTCGGCGAGCAGGCGGTGCTCTGCGGTGGCACCTCGCACCTGATCCAGTCGGGCTTCGAGACCCTGGTCGAGGCCGGGTACCAGCCGGAGATCGCCTACTTCGAGGTGCTGCACGAGCTCAAGCTCATCGTCGACCTCATCTACGAAGGCGGCATCGCCCGGCAGCGTTACTCCTGCTCGGACACCGCCGAGTACGGCGACCTCACCCGCGGTCCGCGCGTGGTCAACGACGCGACCAAGGCGGAGATGAAGAAGATCCTCGGTGAGATCCAGGACGGTTCCTTCGCCAAGGAGTGGATCGCCGAGGACGACAACGGCCGCCCGAACTTCACCAAGCTGCGTGAGCAGGGCCAGCAGCACCAGATCGAGCAGGTCGGTGCGAAACTCCGCGGGCTCATGTCCTGGGTGGACAACCCCCTCAACGACACCGCTTAGTGAGGTTTCGCCTGGCTGGATTGCGAGGGGCTGGATAGCGGAACCTCAGCCGCCCCCTCGCTCCGGGATCACCTTCTCATGTATGTCCGATACACCACGGCGGTGCTGTCCTCGCGAGGAGACGGCTGAGAACCCGCCGCGGTGCGAGTTGCGGGGGTGGTGAGAGCGGCTTCGCCGCTCAACGACACTGCTCAAAAGGTACGCGAGAACCGAATCGGGGCACTGTCCATTGCGGACGGTGCCCCGATTTTTGTGCACGGAGTGTGATCGGCCGGTATTCCATGTCGTTGTACGCCCTGGACGTCCCGAGTTCGAGCACTACACTGCTGGCTGGGGTGGGCACAGTGCGGTGTCCACTGGTTTTGTCCTATGTTTCGCGTACCACGCAGGAAATGAGCAGCTATCGTGACTAACGCAAGTCGTCCAGTCGTTCTGATCGCAGAGAAGCTCGCGCCCTCCGTGCTGGAAGTGCTCGGTGATGAGCTCGAGATCCGCCATGTGGACGGGACCGACCGATCCGCGTTGCTCGAGGCGCTCCCCGAGGCGGATGCCTTGCTCGTGCGCTCGGCAACCAAGGTCGACGCCGAGGTGTACGCCGCGGGCAGCAAGCTCAAGGTCGTCGCTCGCGCCGGGGTGGGACTGGACAATGTCGAGGTCGAGGCGGCCACGGCCAAGGGCGTCATGGTGGTGAACGCGCCGACCTCGAACATCGTCTCCGCGGCCGAGCACGCGATCGCGCTGCTGCTTTCGGTGGCGCGCCGGGTCCCCGCGGCCTGTGCGAGCCTGCTCGGCGGGGAGTGGAAGCGCTCCTCCTACTCGGGTGTGGAGATCAACGGCAAGACCGTGGGCATTGTCGGGTTCGGCAAGATCGGCCAGCTGGTCGCACAGCGGCTCGCCGCGTTCGGCGCGAACCTGATCGCCTACGACCCGTACGTCTCGGCGGCGCGGGCCGCGCAGCTCGGTGTCGAGGTGGTGGAGCTGGACGAACTGCTCTCCCGCGCCGACGCGATCTCCGTGCACCTGCCCAAGACCCCGGAGACCAAGGGCCTGATCGACGCCGAGAAGCTGGCCAAGGTCCAGCCGGGCGTGATCATCGTGAACGCGGCGCGTGGTGGGCTCGTGGACGAGCAGGCGCTGGCCGACGCGATCCGCGAGGGCCGGGTCGGCGGCGCGGGCCTCGACGTGTTCAGTACCGAACCGACCACCGAGAGCCCGCTGTTCGGCCTGGACAACGTGGTGGTGACCCCGCACCTCGGCGCCTCGACCGCGGAGGCGCAGGACCGTGCGGGCACCGATGTGGCCCGTTCGACACTGCTGGCGCTGCGTGGCGAATTCGTCCCGGACGCGGTGAACGTGGCCGGTGGCCCCGTCGGCGAGGAGGTGCGCCCGTTCCTCCCGCTCACCCAGAAACTGGGCACCGTGGTCGCCGCGCTCTCGGCCAAGGCACCCACCTCGATTACCGTCGCGGTGCGCGGCGAGATCTCCGGGGAGGATGTGACCGTGCTCCCGCTGGCCGCGCTGCGCGGGGTGTTCGCCGATCTGGTCGATGAGCAGGTCACCTTCGTGAACGCGCCGAACCTGGCCGAGGAACTCGGGGTGCGCGCCGATGTGCAGACCGAATCGGAGAGCCCGAACCACCGCAGCCTGGTGACCGTGCGCGCGACCGGGTCCGACGGCTCCACGATCTCCGTCTCCGGCACCCTGACCGGGCTGGACGAGGTGGAGAAGCTGGTGGAGATCAACGGCCGGCACTTCGACCTGCGCGCGGAGGGCACCGTGCTGCTGCTCGAGTACGCCGACCGGCCGGGCGTGATGGGGACCGCGGGAACCCTGCTCGGCGAGGCCGGGGTGAACATCGAGGCCGCCCAGCTGTCCCAGACCACGAGCGGTTCCGAGGCGACCATGCTCATCCGGGTGGATCACGCCGTGGACGAATCGGTGCTCGCCAAGATCGGCGCGGCGATCGGCGCGCGCACCGCGCACTCGGTCGATTTCCGCTGATCAGCATCTCGCGATTTGGACACCGTCGCTCGTCCGGCGGCGGGTGTCGCCCGGTAGTGTGCTCGGTAAGCGATAACAGTGGAGGTTTAGATGCGGCTTGCCGTGCTCCCAGGTGATGGGATCGGTCCAGAGGTCATCGGCGAAGCGCTGAAGGTGCTCGACGAGGTCTCGCCTGGTGCCGAGGTCACGCGCTACGACCTCGGTGCGACCCGCTGGCATGCCACCGGGGAGTTGCTCCCCGAGTCGGTGCTCTCCGAGCTGCGGGACCAGGACGCGATCCTGCTCGGCGCGGTGGGTGACCCGACCGTGCCGAGCGGCATCCTGGAGCGCGGCCTGCTGCTGAACTTGCGTTTCGAGCTCGACCACGCGGTGAACCTGCGGCCCTCGAAGCTCTACCCGGGGGTGCGCAGCCCGCTCGCCGAGCCGCCGGAGATCGACCTGGTCGTCGTGCGCGAGGGCACCGAGGGGCTCTACGCGGGCAATGGCGGGATCCTGCGCAAGGACACCAGGCACGAGGTGGCCACCGAGGTCAGCGTGAACACCATGCACGGGGTGGACCGGGTGGTGCGGGACGCGTTCACCCGTGCCTCGGCCCGCCCGCGCAAGCACCTGACCCTGGTGCACAAGACCAACGTGCTCGCCCACGCCGGCTCGCTGTGGTCCCGGGTTGTCGAGGAGGTCTCCTTCGAGCACCCCGAGGTCACCGTCTCCTACCAGCACGTCGACTCGGTGACCATTCACCTGGTCACCGATCCCGCGCGGTACGACGTGATCGTCACCGACAACATGTTCGGCGACATCATCACCGACCTGGCGGCCGCGGTGACCGGTGGGATCGGGCTCGCGGCCTCCGGCAGCCTCGACGTGAGCGGCACCAACCCCTCGCTGTTCGAGCCGGTGCACGGGTCCGCCCCGGACATCGCCGGGCAGGGGATCGCCGATCCGACGGCCGCGGTTCTTTCCCTGTCGCTGCTGCTCGACCACATCGGTGAACGCGAGTCGGCGCGGCGCATCGAGGCTTCGGTCGCGTTCGACCTCGCCACCCGGGACCACGCGAACCCGGGAACCACCTCGGCCGTCGGTGACCGGCTCGCCGCACTCGTTTCCGCGCCACAGCACGGAACCGGCGCATGACCGGCGGTTGGACAACGCCGGCGGCGCATGCGATCATGCCGGTCATGAAGCGTGTCACCAGCACCGCGACCGGCATTATCGCCAAGCGCATCGGGTAGCCGTTCACAAAACGCACCCGATGCGCCAACCTCCCGTATCCGTACGGGAGGTTCTTTTTTTGGTTTTGCCCGAGCAGCACAGCGTCCCGCCACCACAGGAGAAATACCGTGACCCGCACCCGTCCGGAAGACACCCCGCTCGGGGACGAATTCCACGTCTACGACACGACTTTGCGCGATGGCGCGCAGCGGGAAGGGATTTCCTACTCGGTCGCCGACAAGCTCGCCGTCGCCCGGTTGCTCGATTCCCTCGGGGTCGGGTTCATCGAGGGCGGCTGGCCCGGCGCGCTGCCCAAGGACACGGAGTTCTTCGCCCGCGCCGCTTCCGGGGAACTGGAACTGAAACACGCCGCGCTCGTCGCGTTCGGCGCCACCCGCAAGGCGGACACCCGGGCCGCGCAGGATCCCCAGGTGCGCGCGCTGCTCGAGTCCGCCGCCCCGGTGATCACCCTGGTCGCGAAATCCGATCGCAGGCACATCGAACGCGCCCTGCGCACCGATGTGCCGACCGCGGCCGCGATGGTCGCCGACACCGTGCGCTTCCTGGTCGGTGAGGGCCGCAGGGTGTTCCTCGACGCCGAGCACTTCTTCGACGGCTACGCCCACGATCCGGAGACCGCGCTGCGGGTGCTCGACGCGGGAGCCCAGGCGGGCGCGGATGTGGTGGTGCTCTGCGATACCAACGGCGGCCAGCTCCCGATCGGAATCGCCGAGACGGTCGCCGAGGTACGCGAGAAGACCGGGCTCCGGCTCGGGATCCATTGCCAGGACGACACATCCTGTGCGGTGGCCAATTCGATCGCCGCCGTACAGGCCGGGGTCAGCCATGTGCAGTGCACCGCCAACGGTTACGGCGAACGCGCGGGCAACGCGGATCTGTTCGGGGTGCTCGGAAATCTGGTCGCGAAGCTGGACATGCCGGTGCTCCCGGAGGGCGCGATCGGGGAGCTGTCCCGGGTTTCGCACGGCATCGCCGAACTCGCGAACATCACCCCGGATCCGCATTCGGCCTATGTCGGTGCATCGGCCTTCGCGCACAAGGCGGGCCTGCACGCGAGCGCGATCAAGGTGGATCCCTTGCTGTACAACCACATCGACCCCGCGCTCGTGGGCAACGACATGCGTGTACTGGTCACCGAGATGGCCGGAAGGGCGAGCCTGGAACTCAAGGGCCGCGAACTCGGCGTGGACCTGGCCGCCCGGCCGGAGGCACTGACCGCCTCGGTGGACGAGGTCAAGCGAAGGGAGGCGGCCGGGTGGTCCTACGAGGCCGCCGACGCCTCACTGGAACTGTTGCTGCGGCGCAACGCGGGCGAGGCGGAGGCCGAATCCGCGGTGTTCACCCTCGAGTCCTACCGGGTGATCATCGACCACGCCCCGGACGGCTCGGTGGTCTCCGAGGCCACGGTGAAACTGCACGTCGGCGGGCAGCGGGTGATCGCGACCGCCGAGGGGAACGGCCCGGTGCACGCCGTGGACGCCGCACTGCGCACCGCCCTGCGTCCGCACCTGAGCTGGATGGACGAGGTCGCGCTCGCCGACTACAAGGTGCGCATCCTCGCCGGGGCACACGGCACCGACGCGGTGACCAGGGTGCTGCTCGACTCCGCGGACGGCGCGCGCGAGTGGACCACCGTCGGGGTGCACGAGAACATCGTCGAGGCGAGCTGGCTGGCCCTGGCCGATGCGCTCGCGCACAAGGCGTATCGGGTGCGCACCGAGAGCAGCAGTTAGAGTGACCCTGTGCGTATCGCGAGGATTGCTCATCAGGAAGGGGTCGCTTTCGCCGCCGTCGAGGGCGAAGGGGCCGATGCCGTGGTCGCGGAGATCGCCGAGCATCCGTTCGGGGTGGAGAAGAACTTCACCGGGCGGAAGTGGAAGCTCGCCGACACCAGGCTGCTCGCCCCGATCCTGCCGACGAAGATCATCTGCATCGGCAAGAACTATGCCGATCACGCGGCCGAGATGGGCGGCCAGGCCCCGGCCGATCCGGTGATCTTCATGAAACCGAACACCTCGGTGATCGGCCCGAACCTGCCGATCAAGCTGCCCGCGAGCTCGAACGAGGTGCACTTCGAAGGGGAACTCGCCGCGATCGTCGGCACCCCGTGCAAGAACGTCTCCGCGAGCAAGGCACGGGATGCCCTGCTCGGGTTCACCGTCGCCAACGACGTGACCGCGCGCGACCACCAGAAACACGATGGCCAGTGGACCCGCGCGAAGGGGCACGACACCTTCTGCCCGCTCGGCCCGTGGATCGACACCGCCGTGGACCCGGCCGATCTGCCCATTCACACCGAGGTGGACGGCGAGCGCAAACAGGACTCGCGCACCTCGCTGCTGATCCACGATGTCGGCAAGGTCGTGGAGTGGATCTCCACGGTCATGACGCTGCTGCCCGGGGACGTCATCCTGACCGGAACCCCGGCCGGGGTCGGCCCGATCACCTCGGGCCAGTCGGTCTCGGTGACCGTGGAGGGAATCGGCACGCTGACCAACCCGGTGCAGTAAGGAGGGTGTCCGGCGCCTGAACGCCACTGGGTTGCAGTTATAAGTGAAACCTTGCATACTGGGCAGCGGCTGACGCTGAACAGGAGGGGACCGATGTCGACGGAGGCGGACACCGGCCGCGAGGTGTTGCTGGCTACTCCTGCCGAGCGCGCGCAAGCTCGGGAGTTGCTGGAGAAGGCCGCTGTGCAGAGCTTCTCGGTGAATGTGGCGAGTGCCGGAACCTCGGCGAGACTTCCGGTCGAGTTGTCCACCGTGGTCAACCGTGTGCTGCAGGCTGTCGCCCGCGGGGAGACGGTCACGGTGCGGGCCATGCCGCAGGAACTCACCACGACGATGGCCGCCCGGTTACTCGGTGTTTCCCGGCCGACGTTGATGAAGACGATCAAGAGCGGTGAGCTGCCTGCTCACCGGGTGGGCAGTCACACCCGGCTCCGTGCCGAGGACGTCGAGGCTTTCCGGGCGGAACGCAAGAACGGGCAGCGCCGGGCATTCGACGCGCTACGGGCTACCGAGGACGAATTCGAGGGATAGCCTCCGCGTGCTCGAGGGGTGCGGAGACAACGGTACTTCGTCGGTCGGTCCCGCTAACCTGTCGCCATGCTTGCTCTGGGGGTTCTTGTCGATGCCAACGTGCTGTATTCCCGAACGATCCGCGATTGGATCGCGCTGCTGTTCACCCGGCAGTCGGCGGAGGAATTCTTCCGGATTTACTGGACGGAAGACATCCTTGCCGAAGTCATCAGCAGTTTCCGTGCTCGCCATCCGAACGCCTCAGGAGGTCAGGTCACCCGCATTCGTGACAGCCTTGCCGCGACCTTTGCTGGTGGCCGGGTGGATGATTTCCGTATCGATGGCACATTTCCCGGCAGCGATGAAAAAGACCGTCACGTGCACGCGGCGGCCATCGCGTGTGGAGCCGACTTGGTCCTCACCAAGGACCGTGACTTCACCAAGCATCGCGATCCGGACAACGTGCCCTACGAAGTGTATTGCCCCGACGAGTTCTTCCTCCTTGTCGAGGACAACCGGCCAGATCTTGTCCGTTCGGTCACGGGAGAACAGGCCGGATACTGGAGTGGACGGCTCGGTTCGGTCAATCTGCCCGATCAGTTGCGCCGAGTAGGCTGTCCCGGGTTCGCGGAACGAGTACGAGGGCACCTATGTGCGCTCGAAACCATTCGAAACCCCGCAGCGCCACCGTGAATCATGGCCGATGGTGTCCGGGGAGACCGCTCCCCGGACACCACCGCCGAACTACTTGCCCGTCAGACCGGCCCGGCGCAGCGCGTCCGCCATGGCGCCGCCCTGGGGCGCCCGGTCCCGGGGCGGCTTTCCGCCGCCCTGCTTCCCGCCTTTGCCGCCGCCGTTACCGCGGTTGCCGCCCTTCCCGCCACCGCCACCGCCACCGCGCTGACCGCGATTCTCCTTGTCCTGCGCGGGTTTCGAGCCGTCGGTCGGGTCGTCGAGGCGCAGCGTGAGCCCGATGCGCTTGCGCTGGATGTCCACTTCCAGGACCTTGACTCGCACGATCTGCCCGGACTTCACGATCTCGCGGGGATCGGAGACGAACCGCTTCGCCATGGCGGAGACGTGCACGAGCCCGTCCTGGTGCACCCCGACGTCCACGAAGGCGCCGAAGGCGGCGACGTTGGTGACCACGCCCTCGAGCACCATGCCCACCTTCAGGTCGGCGAGGGTGTCCACGCCGTCGGCGAACCTGGCGGCGGCGAACTCCGGACGGGGATCGCGGCCCGGCTTCTCCAGTTCGGTCAGGATGTCGCTCACCGTGGGCACGCCGAAGGAATCGTCGGTGAACTCCTCGGGGCGCAGACCCTGCAGCAGTGTGGTGTTCCCGATCAGCTCGCCGGTCTCGGCACCGGTCTTGGACAGGATCCGCCGCACGACCGGGTAGGCCTCGGGGTGCACGCTGGAAAAGTCGAGCGGATCCTCGCCGCCCTGGATGCGCAGGAATCCCGCGCATTGTTCGAAGGCCTTCGGGCCGAGCCGGGCGACCTCCTTGAGCGCGACCCGGTTACGGAAAGAGCCGTTGGCGTCCCGGTGCGCGACGATGTTCTCCGCGAGCGTGGCGGTGATCCCGGAAACCCTGGTCAGCAGCGGAGCCGAAGCGGTGTTCACGTCCACACCGACGGCGTTCACGCAGTCCTCGACGACGGCGTCCAGGCTGCGCGCCAGCTTGAGCTCGGACACGTCGTGCTGGTACTGGCCGACCCCGATCGATTTCGGCTCGATCTTGACCAGTTCGGCGAGCGGGTCCTGCAACCGCCGCGCGATGGAGACCGCGCCGCGCAGCGAGACGTCCAGCGCCGGCAGTTCGGTCGAGGCGTATTCGGAGGCGGAGTACACCGAGGCGCCCGCCTCGGAGACCACGGCCTTGGTCAGCTTCGCGCTGGACTTCTTGATCAGCTCGGCGGCCAGCTGGTCGGTCTCCCGGGACGCGGTGCCGTTGCCGATCGCGATCAGCTCGACCTCGTGCTTGCGGACAAGGGCTTCGAGGGCGGCCAGCGATTCGTCCCAGCGTTTCGTCGGGGCGTGCGGGTAGATGGTGGTGGTGTCGGTGACTTTGCCGTTCGCGTCCACCACGGCCACCTTCACCCCGGTGCGCAGGCCCGGGTCGAGCCCGAGGGTCGGGCGGGTGCCCGCGGGCGCGGCGAGCAGCAGGTCCCGCAGGTTGGTGGCGAACACACCGACTGCGTCGTCCTCGGCGGCGGCGCGCAGCCGGGCCCGCAGGTCCACGTCGAGTCGGATCAGGATGCGGGTACGCCAGGCCCAGCGCACCACGCCGGTGAGCCAGGAGTCGGCGGCGCGGCCCTGGTCGCTGATGCCGAACTTGGCCGCGATCGCGCGCTCGTACTCGCTTGGTCCGGGCACCTCGTCATCGGAGGGCTCGGGGGAGACGGTCAGATCGAGCACGCCTTCCTTCTCCCCACGGAACACGGCGAGCACCCGGTGACTCGGCAGCGAGGCGAGTTCCTCGGCGAAGTCGAAGTAGTCGGCGAACTTCGCGCCCTCGCTCTCTTTGCCCTCGCGGACCTTGGTGATCAGCCTTCCCCGGGTCCACATGGTCTCGCGCAGCTCACCGACCAGATCGGCGTCCTCCCCGAAGCGCTCCACGAGGATGGCGCGAGCCCCGTCCAGTGCCGCCTGGGCGTCGGCGACCTCCTCGGTCACGTACTGCGCGGCGAGTGTGTCCGGCTCGTTGTCCGGGTCCTCGAACAGCGCGTCGGCGAGCGGTTCCAGGCCCTGTTCCCTGGCGATCTGCGCCTTGGTGCGCCGCTTGGGCTTGTACGGAAGGTAGATGTCCTCGAGGCGGGCCTTGGTCTCGGCCGCGTTGATGGACTGTTCCAGTTCCCCGGTGAGCTTGCCCTGCTCCCGGATCGAGTCCAGGATCGCGGTGCGCCGCTCGTCGAGTTCGCGCAGATAGCCGAGCCGCTCGTGCAGGGTGCGCAGTTGCACATCGTCGAGTGCCCCGGTCACCTCCTTGCGGTAGCGCGCGATGAACGGCACCGTCGCACCGTCGTCGAGCATCGTGATCGTCGCGGTCACCTGCCGCTGCTCGATGCCGAGTTCCTCTGCGATCCGTTGTGGGATAGGCGTAGGGCTGCTCACGGGGCACCATTCTGCCGGTTCGCCAACACCAACCGGACATGCCCTTGGCCTGACCCGTCTCCGATGCTAAAGTTTGGCCATGCGGTCAGAAAGTGAGTCGGCTGGTCAGAAAGGCCGGACGTTCATCGAGGAGGCGCGCCGCCGTCAGATCATCGAGGCCGCGGTCGAGGTGATCGCCGAGCAGGGCTACCTGAAGGCCTCGCTGGCCAAGATCGCCGAGCGTGCGGGCATCTCCAAAGGCGTCATCTCCTATCATTTCGACGGCAAGGACGATCTGTTGCACCAGCTCGTCATCCAGCTCTACATCGCGGGCGGTGAGTTCATGGCCCCGCGGATCGACGCGGCGGAGGGGGCCTGGCCGAAGCTGCGCGCCTATCTGGAGTCGAACTTCGAATTCATCGGGCAGCACCGCACCCATCTGCGGGTGTTCGTGGATGTGATCGGCAATCTCCGGGATCGGGACGGCATGCTGTACTTCCGCGATACCCAGGAGAGCGCGGACATTCTCGATCCGCTTGTCGAACTGCTCGAGGAAGGACAGAAAACGGGGGAGTTCGCCGAGTTCGACCTCCGGATGACGGCCATGGTCATCCGGGACACCATCGACGGCCTTGCCGGCCGGGTCTCGCGCACGGAGGACTTCGACATGGAACGCTATTCGCGCGCCGCGGTCGAGGCGACCGCGAGGATGGTGTGCCGGTAGCGACGAGGGGGATTCGGCGATGGGCGAGGCGAACACGCGTGCGCCGGTGGCGAAGCTCGGGATCGGGCTGGTGGCACTCGCGACCGCGGGGTTGCTGCTCGCGGTGATCGAGCGGTACGGCTTCTTCGGGGACGAGCTGTACTTTCTCGCCGCGGGGCGCAGGCTCGACGTGAGCTACGCCGATCAGGGTCCGCTGGTGCCCGCGATCGCCAGGCTGATGGATCTGATCGCACCCGGCTCGCTGTTCGCCGTGCGCCTTCCCTCGGTACTGGCCTCGGCAGGGATCGTGCTGCTCGCCGGGCTGCTCGCCAGAGAGTTCGGCGGGACACGCGGGGCGCAGACGCTCTCCGCGCTCGCCGCGGCCAGTTCGCTTTTCCTGCTGTCCCAAGGACATCTGCTGGCCACCGCCACGATCGACAGTGTGCTGTGGGTGCTGATCACCTGGCTGCTGGTGCGCTGGGTGCGCACCAGGGCCGCTGGGACACCCAACGACGTGCTGTTGTTCGCCGCCGGTTGTGTCACCGCGGTGGATATGCAGGTGAAATGGCTGATCCCGGCGTTCTGGGTCTGTGTCGCGCTCGCCGTGCTCGCCTGCGGGCCGCGCCGGATGCTGATCAACCCGATGCTGCTCACCGGGGCCTTCCTGGTCGGGGTCAGCATGGTGCCGAGCCTGGTCTGGCAGGCCGAACATGGCTGGCCGCAGCGGGCCATGAGCGAGATCATCGGCACGGACGAGGCCGCGGCCCGGGGTCCGCTGCTGTTCACCCCGGAAGCGCTCAAACTCGCCGGAGTGCTCGGTGTTCCGCTGCTGTGCTACGGGGTGTGGCGGTTGTTCCGTGCCGAACGGCTGCGCCCGTACCGGTTCCTCGCCCCGGCCGCGATCCTGTTGTTCGTCTTCTTCGTCATCGCGAGCGGGCGGCCCTATTACGTGGTCGGGATGTTTCCGGTGCTCGCCGCGGCCGGTTCGGCGGAACTGTTGCGGGACAAGGTTTATCCGCTCGGTCGCTGGGCGATCGGGGTGCTCGCGGTTGTCGCGGTGTGGTCCTCGGTGGTGCTGTTGCCGTGGCGCCCTGCCGCGGAGATCGAACCGGTGCACGGGCCCGAGGACGCGGCCGAGAAGCTGACCCTCAACGGTCAGTTCGGCTGGCAGGATCTGATGAACTCGACCGCGAACGCTTATCACCGGCTCACCCCGGACGAGCGGAAAACCGCGGTACTCGTCACCGATTCCTACACCAGGGCGGCCGCGTTCGACGAATTCGGCGCGCAGCACGGATTGCCCGCGGTGTACAGCCCCGGCCGCGGATTCGGGTATTTCGGCCCGCCACCGGACTCGGCGAAAACCGTGCTCTACATCGGCGGGACCGCGCCCGCGCTGCGTGCCGCGTGCAACCGGGTGGAGCCACTGGGGAAATCCGAATCGCGGCTCGGTCTTCCCGGCGAGACAACGGATGTACCGATCTGGCGCTGCGCCGAACTGCGCGAGCCATGGTCGAAACTGTGGCCTGATCTGATGACCCTGTGAGGTGGGCGATGGCAACGCTGACCGCGGAAAATCGCGTGGAACCCCAATTGCCCGTGCCATTCGCGAAACTGGGGGTATCGCTGATCACCCTCGCGAGTCTCGTGCTGCTGCTCGTTTTCGCGAGCCGGTACGGGTACTTCGGCGATGAACTGTATTTCCTCGCCGCGGGGCACCGCCTGGAATTCAGTTATGCCGATCAGGGGCCGGTTCTCCCGCTGCTCGCATACCTCATGGATTCGATCGCGCCCGGCTCGGTGTTCGCTCTGCGCGTTCCCGCCGCACTGATCACGGCGGGTGCCGTGTTCTTCGCCGGGTTGCTCGCCAGGGAATTCGGCGGGGGGAAAGGCGCGCAACTGCTGTCCGCTACCGCGTACGCGAGCTCGTTTTTCCTTTTCCTGCAAGGGCATATTCTCGCGACGAACACCGTGGACACCGCACTGTGGGTGCTGATCACCTGGTTCCTGGTGCGCTGGGTGCGTACCGGGAACGACCTGCTGCTACTCGGCGCGGGTATCGCGACCGCGGTGGACATGCAGGTGAAATGGCTGATCCCGTTTTTCTGGCTGAGCGCGGGGGTGGCGGTGCTGCTGCTCGGGCCGCGCCGGATGCTCACCCGGCCGATGCTCTGGCTCGGCGCGGCCATTGTGGTGCTGAGCATGCTGCCTTCCCTTGTGTGGCAGGCGAACCACGGCTGGCCGCAACTGGGCATGAGTTCGGTGGTGGCTAGCGAACAGGAGTTCGCTTCCGGGCGGCCGCTGTTCATCCCACTCGCCATCGCGCTCGCCGGGGTGCTCGGTGTTCCGCTGCTCTGCTACGGCCTGTGGCGCCTGGTGCGCGCGGAACACCTGCGCGACTATCGGTTTCTGGTGCTGACCACCGCGCTGCTGTTCGCGGTGTTCCTGGTGCTGAATGGGCGCGAGTACTACGTGGCCGGGATCTTCGCCGCCCTGATGGCCGCCGGTGCCGCCGAATTGGGCAGGCGTCGGTTGCGGATCCCCGGTAAGACCGTGTCGGGTGTGCTGACCTCGGCCTCGATCGGTTCGGCGCTGTACGTGCTTCCCTGGCAGCCCGCCGATTCCGTGGAACCGGTGCACGGGCAGGCGGAACTGGCGACGAAGCTGAGCATCAACGGCCAGTTCGGTTGGCGGGAACTCACCGCGAGTACCGCGCGCGCCTACCGCGGGTTGGCGCCCCACGAACGGGAAGGTGCGGTGCTGCTGGCCGAATCCTATTGGCAGGCAAGCGCTTTGGACCGGTACGGACCCCGCTACGGACTACCCCCGGTGTACAGCCCATCCCGCGGATTCGGCTACTTCGGCGCACCACCGGATTCGGCGCGCCCCGCGCTCGCCGTCGGGGACCGGGTGGTGTTCGACCCGATCTGTGCGAACCTGGAACCGGTGGGGACAGCCGATGCGCGGCTCGGGCTTCCCGGCGCCACCAAGGATGTGCCCATCTGGCGCTGCTCCGGTCTGCGTGCTCCGTGGTCGGTGCTGTGGCCGAAGCTGCGGCACCTGTGATGCCGAGAGCACGTCCGGGAACCCCATGCCCTGCTGCGCGGCGAGGTCGGCGAGGTACCTTCGCGTGCCCTCTCGGTGCTGGTGCGGCCTCGAGGACCGGCGGGAGTTGTCCTGCTCCCGCGTCCCGGACGCGCTCTAGGACACCTGGGAGCGCCGGGGTTCCTGCTCGCGCACCGCGGCGATCGAAGCCTCGCTGTCCGAGCCGAAGCGGTACAGCGCAGCACTGAGCAGTTCCACCGGGGTGCGCAAGGTGTAGAGGCCGATCGCGAGCGGTGCCATGAACGGCGGTTCGATCTTGAGCTTGCGGGTGACGATCGCGTCCGCGAGGATCCCGGCGGCCTCCTGCGGGCTCAGGCCCGGAACACTGCGCAGGGCCGCGGTCGGCGCACTCATCCTGGTGTGCACCAGTCCCATGTAGACACTCGTGGTGGTGATGCCCGCCGAGCGGACCTCTTTGCCGAAAGTGCGGAACCAGGTGTCGAAGGCGGCCTTGGAAGCCGAATACGCCGCCCAGCGCGCCCCGGGCGACATTCGCATGCCCCAGGTGGACACGTTCACCACATGACCGGAGCCCCTGGCGCGCATCGAGGGCAGCAGCGCGAGGGTGAGCTTGACCGGGCCGAGGTAGTTGATGTCGATGGTCCGCTGGAAATCACTGAACCGGTTCTCGGAGAGCTCGATCGAACGCCGGATCGACTTGCCCGCGTTGTTCACCAGCACATCGACCTGGCCGTGCGCCTCGAGGATCCGGGCGACCAGCCCGTCCACCGAGTCGGTATCGGTCAGATCGGCCGGATAGGCGTGCGCGTCCCCGCCGTCCGCGCGAATCGCGGCCGTCACCTCATCGAGTCGTTTCGCGGACCGGGCGATCAGCAGCACGGTCGCCCCCGCACCGGCGAGCAGCCGGGCGGTCGCCTCACCGATCCCGTACGAGGCACCGGTGACGAGCACCGTCTTGCCGAACACCGCCCTGCGCAGCTGGTGTTCGTTCGTGCCTGGCTTGCCATTGAGCGCGTGGGCGCAGGTACGCCACAGCAGTCGAGCCGGTCGCATCCGGTCAGCATATGGCCGTGAACCGGAAACATGCCAGAATCCGGATATGGGCGATGACCAAGATCTCGTCGAGCTCGCGACCCGGCTGTTCGGCATGGCGCGCACCGGAAACACGGGCGAACTCGACGCCTATGTCGAAGCCGGGGTTCCGGTGAACCTCGCCAACGAATCCGGAGACACGCTGCTCATGCTCGCCGCCTATCACGGGCACCCGGAAACCGTGCGTGCGCTACTCGACCGGGGCGCGGATCCGGACAAGCTCAACGACCGCGGCCAGTCCCCGCTCGCCGGGGCCGTGTTCAAAGGGGAGAACGACGTGGTGCGGGTGCTCGCCGAGGGCGGTGCCGACCCGGATGCCGGGGCACCGACCGCGCGCCAGTCCGCCGAGATGTTCGGCAAGCAGGAACTGCTCGCCCTCTTCGACCGATGAAACTCACCGTGCTCGGCGGGGCGGGCGCCTGGCCGGGCGCCGAGCAGCCGTGTAGCGGCTACCTGCTCGAACACCAGCGGTACCGGCTGCTGCTCGATCCCGGCTACGGCAGTTTCGCCGCACTGCAGCGGTACCTCGCCGCGGGTGAACTGGACGCCGTCGCCGTCACCCACGGGCACCCCGACCACTGCGCCGATCTGAATCCGCTGCTGCGGGCCCGTGCGCTCGAAGGCGAGCCGCCGCTGCCGGTGCACGCCCCGCGGGACGCGCTCGACCGGGTACTCGCGCTCGACCAGGTCGCCGCGGTGCGCTCCGCCTGTCGGGTGCACGAACTGCGGGCGCGCGAACCGGTGCGCATCGGGCCGTTCGAGGTGCTGCCGGTGCTCCTGCCGCACCACGTGCCGAACCTCGGCCTGCGTGTCACGGGTGGGGATCGGCTGGCCTATACCGGGGACACCGGACCGAGTGCCGCGATCACCGAGCTCGCCGCGGACGCCGATGTGTTGCTCGCCGAGGCCACCTACCCTGAGAGCGTGCCCGAGGAGGACGCCGCCTACCTGTCCAGCGCCCGCCAGGCAGGTGAGTACGCCCGGGAAGCCGGGGTCGGCGAGCTCCTGCTGACCCATCTGTGGCCGGGTACCGATCCGGCGCGGGCGATCGCGGCCGCGCGCGGCGCGTTCTCCGGTCCCATCCGGGTGGCCGGACCGGGGCTCGTATGGCGGGGTCGCCTCGCAAGGCCGGAGGATCGATGAAGCGAAGACCGACCTCATCGAGGCAGTTCGGCTGTATCTCGAAGAGGTCGGCGAGGACACCGTGCAGGAAAGCCCCTTCATCAGCGCCTTCCGGATCAGCGCCTTCCCAATCAGCGCTTTCCCGGTCGGAGCCGCGTGAGTCCGGCGCTCGCCGAGCTGCGCTCGGTAGGCGCGGAACAAATCGGTGGCCGCGGGAGCTGCGGCCTGGCAGGGTTCGCGCATGGATGCGTCGATGCTGCGCCACTACGCCGACATCAGTGAGGAACGCAGGCTGGAGAGCCCACACGGTCAGGTCGAGTTCCTGCGCACCAAGGACATTCTGTCGCGGCATCTGCCCGCGAGCCCGTCGCGGATCCTCGATCTCGGCGGCGGACCCGGCCGGTACGCGCACTGGCTCACCGGGCTCGGTTATCGGGTGACCCTCGTGGATGCGGCCGAGAAGCACGTGACGCAGGCGCGCGAGGCCGGGCTGGACGCCGAATTCGGGGACGCGAGGGAACTGCGGTTCGCCGAGGGGAGCTTCGACGCGGTGCTGGTACTCGGCCCGCTCTACCACCTGACTGAACGCGCGGAGCGGATCGCGGCCTGGCGCGAGGCGGCCCGGGTGAGCCGCGGCTGCGTCGCGGTCGCCGGAATCAGCCGGTTCGCCTCGCTGCACGACGGTATGCGCCTCGGACTCGATGCGGACCCGGCATTTCGTTCGCTCATCGACGGAGACCTCGGAGGCATCGGGCACCATCCGCGCGAGGACGCCCCGCCGGACTGGTTCACCACCGCCTACTTCCACCACCCGGACGAGCTCGCCGCCGAGGCACGCGAGGCCGGGCTCACCGATCCGGTCACCTACGCCGTGGAGGGCGCGAGCTGGCTGTTCGGGGACGAAGTGCTCGCCGAACGCCTCGCCGCTCCCGGGTCCGCCCGGCGGCTGCTCGAGGGCCTGCGGCGGGTGGAGACCGAACCGGCCCTGCTCGGCGCGAGCGCGCACCTGCTGACGGTGGCCTATCCGAGCGGGCAGTCACCGCAGTAGCCGCCGCCCGGTACCCGACAGGTCGTTACCCCTTGAGTTCGCGTTGTTACCAGCGATGGCCTGGTCAGTGCCGTAGAGTGGGAGTATGAGCGGTGCCCGCGAGGAACTGGAGCGCTTGGTCAACGAGATCCCGGACGACCAGGTGCCAGTTGTGCTTGCCGATGTTCGTCGGCACCTTCGGTCGGTGCATGACAGGCCGTGGCCACCGAAATTTTTCGGCATCGCGTCTGGTGATGGCACTGCGGTGGGCGCCCGTGCTGACGAACTGCTTGCCGAGGGCTTCGGCCAGTACAAGTGATCATCGTTGACACCGGCCCGCTGGTCGCAGCGGCATTTCATCGGGATCCTGACTACCGACGGTGCGTGGACCTCTTCACCGGCTTGCATCTGGCCAATCGGGAGATGATCGTGCCCGCTCCCGTTGTTGCCGAAGTGGGCTACCTCCTTGGCACCAGAGTCGGTGCGCAGGCCGAAGCGTTCTTCTTGCGGTCACTTGCTGACGGAACTTTTCAAGTCGGGGACCTGTCCTTCGCTGATTACGCGCGGGCGGCGGAACTGGTTGAGCAGTATGGAGACCTGCCTCTTGGCACCACCGATGCTGCTGTTATCGCTGTGGCCGAGCGGCTGAATGTGTCCGAGGTCGCCACACTCGACCAGCGGCACTTCACAGTCGTTCGCCCTGGCCACGTCGATGCCCTGTCCCTGCTTCCGTAAGTGGCCTATCCGAGCGGGCAGTCACCGCAGTAGCCGCCGCCCGGTACCCGATAGAACAGGCAGCAGGAACGGCGCCGGAAATGCAGCCGCTCATCGAGTTCCCCGGCGCCGAGCCCGTCGAGCAGGTCCCGCACGAGCGGCCAGGGGGCCTCGGCGCCGAGCACCCGCGCGGCACCGACCAGGGACGAGGCGAGGTTGCCCCACAGGATCGGCTCGGCGAGTTTGACCGCGGCCCGCACGCTGTGCAGCAGCGGCACCAAATGGGTGTCGAGCACGGTGCGCATGCCATCCGCAGAAGCGGGCAGCCAGGTGGGTTCGAGGGTGGACAGCCGCACCGGCTCACTCGTGTTCCACCAGGTGTGTTCGGGATCGAGCAGCGGGAGCTCGCCGTGTGCGCACCCGCCGAGGGGCGGTGACACGAGGTAGGCGCAGCAGGCGAGGTGCCAGGTACCGGCGGCGACCCGGTCGGGGACACCGCCGAGGGCCGCGCCGGTCTGCTCGATGGTGGCGCGCACGAGTCCGGGGGAGCGGTAGAGCTCGGCGAGCCGCGGCCCGGAACCCGCACCGGTGCGCACGGTGAAGTAGGGGCCGTAGTCCGTGAGGTCGGCGAGCTCGGTCATACGAGGAGCCTCGCCCTCGCCCGCGCCGCGGTCTCGGTGCCCGGTCGCAGTACCTGTTGCCACATCGCACCGTGCAAGGCGCGCAGTGCCGAGCACTGGTCGACGGCGGCACCACGCTGGGGCGGACCAACGGGCACGGCACCGAGCGCGGCGACCGCGTGATCCCATTCGACCGGTCCGCGCCAGCTGTCCTCGAAGTCGGTCCACACCAGGCCCTGCGTGGTGACCAGGGCGTTTCCCGAATGCGCGTCCCCGTGCAGCGGTTGGGCGGGCAGTTCGGCGAGCAATCTCGCGAACCGCTCGATCTTCGTGTCGATGATCACGCGCTCCTGATCGCTCCAGTCCAGACGCTCGAGGCCGAGCCGCAGGTCAGCGAGTGGGCCGAGTCCTGTGAGGTCACCCTCGTAGCCGGACAGCGCTGCGTGCATGGCCGCGATACCGGTTCGCATCTCCCCTGGACCGGGGGTGCCGCCGACCAACTGGTGGAAAGTCCAGAACGTGCAGCTCCGTCCCCCGATCCGGTGCGGCCCCGGCGGCAGCTCGGTGCTCGGTGCGACGACCGGAATGCCCCGTTCGTGCAGAAACCCGGCCAGCTCCAGATCCACGCTCAGACGGCGCTCGGTGTCCCGGCGCAGGGCGCGGACCAGGCCGGGCAGGCGCGCCACGACCGGGGCGGGATGCAGGTGCACGAGCAGGTTGGCCCGGTCGCGGAGTACCCGTGGCTCAGTACAGCGCACTCCGTACCCCTCGGCGAACTCGACGAGGGCGGCCAGCTCGGTCATGCGAGGATCATCCCAGCAAGATCACTTGGGTTGCCGTTTCCGTCGGATACGCAGAGGGATACCATCGCTGTGTGCCGGTCAACCCTGTGTGCCGGTACGGGAACCACGCAGTGTGCAGGAGGCAGTTGTGACGGCGGTAGCTCCGAAGCCGATCGCTACCCGCGCGTATCACGCGCATACCCCGGCGAAGGGCTCGTATCTGCTTTCGATGTTCCGCACGACGGACCCCAAGCAGCTCGGCGTCATGTACATGGTGACCGCGTTCGGGTTCTTCCTCGTCGGCGGCATCATGGCGCTTCTCATGCGCACCGAGCTGGCCCGGCCGGGCCTGCAGTTCCTGTCCCAGGAGCAGTACAACCAGCTGTTCACCATGCACGGCACGATCATGCTGCTGCTGTACGCGACCCCGATCGTGTTCGGTTTCGCGAACTTCGTGCTCCCGTTGCAGATCGGTGCGCCCGATGTGGCGTTCCCGCGGCTGAACGCCTTCTCTTACTGGCTGTTCCTGTTCGGCGGACTGATCGTGCTCTCCGGCTTCCTCACCCCGGGCGGTGCGGCCGACTTCGGCTGGTTCGCCTACACCCCGCTCTCCGACGCGATCCACTCGCCGGGGTTGGGCGGGAACCTCTGGGTGGCCGGACTGGTGGTCTCGGGTCTGGGCACCATCCTGGGCGCGGTGAACATGACCACCACGGTCATCACGCTGCGCGCTCCGGGGATGACGATGTTCCGGATGCCGATCTTCACCTGGAACATCCTGGTGACCTCGATCCTGATCCTGCTCGCCTTCCCGATCCTGACCGCGGCCCTGATGGGCCTGATGGCCGACAGGGTGCTCGGGGCGCACGCCTTCGATCCGGCCAACGGCGGGGTCATCCTCTGGCAGCACCTGTTCTGGTTCTTCGGGCACCCCGAGGTCTATATCGTCGCGCTGCCGTTCTTCGGGATCGTCTCCGAGATCTTCCCGGTGTTCTCCCGGAAACCGCTGTATGGATACCGCGGCCTCGTGTACGCCACGCTCGGTATCGCCGCGCTCTCGGTGAGTGTCTGGGCGCATCACATGTACGCCACGGGTGCGGTGCTGCTGCCGTTCTTCTCCTTCATGACCTTCCTGATCGCGGTGCCCACCGGGGTGAAGTTCTTCAACTGGATCGGCACCATCTGGAAGGGGCAGCTGACCTTCGAGACACCGATGCTGTTCTCGNTNGGCTTCCTNGNCACCTTCCTGNTCGGTGGNNTGACCGGNNTNNTNCTGGCCNCGCCNNCGNTNGANTTCCANNTCNCNGACACGTACTTCGTGGTCGCGCACTTCCACTACGTGCTGTTCGGCACGATCGTGTTCGCGACCTATGCGGGCATGTACTTCTGGTTCCCCAAGATCACCGGACGCATGCTCAACGAGAAACTCGGCAAGGTCCACTTCTGGACGACCTTCATCGGGTTCCACCTGACATTCCTCGTGCAGCACTGGCTGGGCAACGAGGGCATGCCCCGCCGTTACGCGGACTATCTGGCCTCGGACGGGTTCACCACGCTGAACACGATCTCCACGATCGGTTCCTATGTGCTGGGCTTCTCGGTGCTGCCGTTCGTGTACAACGTCTTCCGCTCCTACCGCTACGGCGAGGTCGTCACCCAGGACGACCCGTGGGGTTATGGCATGTCCCTGGAATGGGCCACCTCGACACCACCGCCGAGGCACAACTTCACCTCGCTGCCCCGGATCCGGTCCGAACGGCCCGCCTTCGACCTGCACTACCCGCACATCGCCGAACGCGCGGAGAAGGAGCGCTACCTGTCCTTCTTCGGGAAGCCGGTCGACCACGGCGGTGACAAGGCGCACAGCACTGTTGGCTCGGGTGAGTCAAGCAGTGAAGACTCGCAGATGTGAGTCCTACAAGTGTGCTGATCACGGTCACCGGGCCGGATAAGCCAGGAGTCAGCTCGGCGCTGTTCGCCGTGCTCACCCGCCACGAGGCGCACATCCTCGACGTCGAACAGGTCGTCATCTCCGGACGGCTCGTGCTCGGGGTTCTCGTGGAGGCTCCCGGTGACCCGGAAGGCCTGCAGGAAGCTGTCGAACAGGGCATGGCGAGCGTGCGCATGCACGTCGAGGTGCTGATCGGTGCGGACGCCACGGCCACCGCGCACATCGCGGAGCCGAGTCACGCGGTGGTCGTGCTCGGCAGGCCGGTCACGGCGAAAGCCTTCGCCGAGGTCGCCCGGACCCTGGCCGGGCTCGGGGTGAACATCGACTCCATCCGGCGCATCGCCGACTACCCGGTCACCGGGCTCGAATTGCGGGTGTCCATCGACGAGAACAACGCGGACGCGGTCGGTTCGGACACCGAACTGCGCAGGGCGCTCGCCGATGCGGCGGCCCGCATCGGGGTGGACATCAGTGTCGAGCCGGTAGGGCTGGCGCGGCGGGCCAAGCGCATGGTCGTGTTCGACGTGGACTCCACCCTCATCCAGGGCGAGGTCATCGAACTGCTCGCGGAGCACGCGGGCTGCGCGGATCAGGTGCGCAAGGTGACCGAGGAAGCAATGGCCGGCAAGATCGACTTCGCCGAATCGCTGCGCCGCAGGGTGGCCACCCTCGAAGGGCTGCCCGCCTCGGTGCTGGACGAGGTCGCCGAAGCGCTCGAACTCACCCCCGGCGCCCGGACCACCGTGCGCACCCTCAAGCGCATCGGGTTCACCTGCGGCGTGGTCTCCGGCGGTTTCGGCAAGATCATCGACCGCCTGGTGCGCGAACTGGACCTGGACTTCGCGGCGGCCAACGAACTCGAGATCGTGGACGGCAAGCTCACCGGCCGGGTGGTCGGCGAGATCATCGACCGGAAGGGCAAGGCGACCGCGCTGCGCCGGTTCGCCGCCGAGGCCGAGGTGGACCTCGAGCAGTGCGTGGCCGTCGGTGACGGGGCGAACGACATCGACATGCTCACCACGGCCGGTCTCGGTGTCGCGTTCAACGCCAAGCCCGCGCTGCGCGAGGTCGCCGACACCGCGCTCTCGCACCCCTTCCTGGACCCGATCCTGTTCCTGCTCGGGGTGACCCGCGCCGAGGTGGAAGCGGCCGACCTCGCCGACGGACTCGAACCCGCCCGCCCGGCGGTGTAGGTGCACCCGGAGACCCTTCGCCCGCTGCTCGAGCGCGGCCCGGCCCCGCAGGCGCCCGAACAGGTGCGTGCGATGCCGGTCATCCTGCGCATCGAGAAGGCCGAACCACCCGCGCGGACCGCGCTGCTCGAGGCGGCGGCCTCCGCGGCGGTCGCCGTGTGCCTCGACGACCGCACCGCCGAGGACGGGCCCTGGCACCGTCCGGTGCACGACTGGCTGGACGTGCAGATCCGCAAGGTGGCCAGGCGGGCCCGCGGGGCGCACTGGCGCGCGGCCGCCGAACTGCCGGGTATCACCGTGGACAAGGACGGGGCACAGGCGCGGGCCCTGCTTCCGCACCTGGTCGACGAGGCACCGCAGGCGGTGCGCAGGCTCCAGGTCGGTGGCACGGAACTGCCCTCGGACACTCCGGGAGCACCGCGGGCCGGTGAGCCGGTGCTGTGGCTGAACCCGACGGTGCCGATGACGCTCGGCAAGGCGGCCGCCCAGGTCGGGCACGCGAGCATGCTGCTGGCCGCCGCCGCGCTCGAGGCGGGGGAGTTGGACTGGATCGCCGACTGGGCGGCCCGCGGTTATCCGTGTGCCGTGCGCACCGCGACCGCCGAATGGGCCGCCCTCGAGGAACGAGCGGGCACCGTCGCCGTGCAGGACGCCGGATACACCGAAGTCGATCCGGGAACTGTGACCGTGCGCACCACGCTCGCCAGTTGACCTCCAGTTAAGTCGAGCTTCTATCGTCGGGGATGTCAGTTGACGGAACCCGACGAGGAGGTCGGCGATCATGACGGTACAGCTCAACCACACCATCGTCGCGGCGAACGACAGGGAGAAGACCGCGCGGTTCTTCACCGAGATCCTGGGCCTGCCCGAACCAGAGGAGTTCGGCCCCTTCCTGATGGTGAAACCGGCCAACGAGGTCACCCTCGATGTCATGCAGCGCGACGGCGAGATTCCCGCGCAGCACTACGCATTCATGGTGGACGAGGCCGAGTTCGACGAGATCTTCGGGCGGATCAAGGACCGCGGAGTGCGGCACTGGGCCGATCCGGGGCACAACCGCCCGGACACCATCAACACCAATGACGGTGGCCGAGGGGTGTACTTCGAGGACCCGAACGGGCACAACCTGGAGATCCTCACCCGCGAATACGGCAGCGGGAGCTGACGCGGTTCAGCAGCCCTCGAACCGGTCCGCGGGCAGGTGTGGCTCACGCGCACGCCACCTGCGGGCTGCACTCGAGGTCATGGCCCTCGCCGTCGGCACGGTGTTCCGCAGTCCGGATCCGCCGGATCTACGAGCATCGGTACCAGGGGCACGGCGGAAATCAGCCCGGTAACTACCCCGCGGCCTTGTCCAATCGGTGCAGTGCGGCCCTGGCCACCGTCGGATCGCTGGTCGGCCAGTAGGACGGCAGCGAGGAACGCAGGAAACCCGAATACCGCGCGGTGGCGAAGCGCGGGTCGAGCACCGCGATCACGCCGCGGTCGTCCACGGTGCGCAGCAGCCGCCCGGTTCCCTGGGCGATCAGCAGGGCGGCGTGGGTGGCGGCGACGGTGAGGAATCCGTTGCCACCACGGGCATCCACGCTGCGCTGGCGCGCGGAGAACAGCGGGTCGTCGGGGCGCGGGAAGGGAATCCGGTCGAGCACGACGAGTTGCAGGGACGGCCCGGGAACGTCCACGCCCTGCCACAGGGACAGGGTGCCGAACAGGCAGGTGCACGGGTCTTCGCTGAACTTGCGCACCAGCTGTCCGGTGGAATCCTCGCCCTGGCACAGGATCGGCAGTTCGGTCTTGTCCCGCAGGTATTCGGCCGCTGCCTTGGCCGCGCGCATCGAGGAGAACAGGCCCAGGGTGCGCCCACCGGCGGCGTCCACCAGATCGGCGAGCTCCTCGAGCACCGGCGGCGGGGTACCGTCCCGGCCGGGTGCGGGCAGATGCTTGGCCACGTACAGGATTCCGTGCGAGGAGTGCTCGAACGGGGAACCGACATCCAGGCTCGTCCAGCGCAGTGTGTCCACATCGGACGGTGCGGGTTTTTCGGTGCTGGCCCCGGGATCCGGTTCCGCGGGTTCGCGTTCGGCAGGCAGTCCCCACTGTTTGGCCAGCGGTTCGAAGCTGCCGCCGAGCGCCAGCGTCGCCGAGGTGAGGATCGTGGTGCTCTGCCCGAAGAGGCGCTCGCGCAGCAGCCCGGACACGGTGAGCGGGGCGATGCGCAGCACGGCGGGGCGCTCACCGTCGTTCGTGCACCACACCACGTCGAAGCGCTCGCCCAGTTCCGCGTCGAAGGCGCGCAGCATCCGCTCGGCGGTTTCGTGCATGTCGTCGAGCAGGGCGAGGGCGATCTTGCGCGCGGTGGCGGCGTCCTGTTCCTCTTTGCGTGCCGGGCCGAACGCGTCCAGGCAGGCCTTCGCGGCATCGCGCAGTGCGGCGAGCGCGTTGCCGAGCGCGGAGGGCAGCACATCCAGGCGCCCGCTGGGTTGTTCGCCGAGCAGCGCGGCCACCGCATCGCCCGCTTCGCCGAGCCGGTCCACGGTCGCCTCGTCGATCAGCCTGCCGCAGCGGCGCACCGCGGTGGACACCATCGCCCCGGTGAGTTCCGCGGTCGCCGCCGAGGTCACCCGGTCCACGAGATCGTGCGCCTCGTCCACGATGACCACTTCGTGCTCGGGCAGCACCTGTGCGCTCTCCAGGGCGTCGATGGCCAGCAGCGAATGGTTGGTGACCACGATGTCGGCGCGCCCCGCCGCACCACGGGCCTTCTCTGCCCAGCACTCGGTGAACAGCGAGCAGCGCTGGCCGAGGCATTCCCGTGCGGTCACCGAGACCTGGCGCCAGGCCTTGTCGGCGACCCCGGGCACGAGCTCATCGCGGTCCCCGGTGGTGGTCTGCTCGGCCCATTCGCGCAACCTGCGCACGGCCCGCTCGGTCGCCGAGGCCGCGAACGGGTCGAACAGGGCCTCGGGTTCCTCGTCCTCGTCCGGACCGGAGTCCAGCCGGTGCAGGCACAGATAGTTGCGCCGCCCCTTGAGCATCGCGAACTCCGGACGGCGCCCGAGCCGTTTCTCGAGCGCGTCCGCGAGCCGGGGCAGATCGCGGTCGATGAGCTGGCGCTGCAGCGCGATCGTGGATGTGGAGACCACGACGGTGCTTCCGGAACGCACCGCGTGCTCGACCGCGGGCACCAGATAGGCGAGCGATTTCCCGGTTCCGGTTCCGGCCTGCACGGCGAGGTGGGCACCGGTACGGATGGAGCGGGCGACGGCCTCGGCCATGCGCACCTGTCCCTCACGCGGCGCGCCACCGATGGCGACGACCGCGGTGTCCAGGAGGGTGTCTTCGGCGGTCACGGATGGCACCCGGCGACCTTACCCGGTCGGGCGACTTGTTCCGGGGAGGACACCTCGGAAAGCTGTGCGCATGTTGATACGCAGGGCGATGACTGCCTTCGGGCTGAGCGCGTGCGGTCTGCTGGTGGGAGCGGCGGCCGCGAACGCCACGGCGGCGACGGTGGCGGGCACGGCCAGTCTCGGCTCGGCCTCGGTGGTCATCGACGGAAAGAACACCACGATCGACGCACTCGCGCCGTGCGATCTGGCGCATCCGGGGGAGTTCCCGACCGAGGGCGTGACACAGGACGATGTGGCCGCCTTCGGGAAGGGCCAGAGCAGCTGTGCCCAGGACACCGCGCACAAGAAGACCACGATGTCGGCCACCGGGGCGGACTTCCGGCTCACCGCGCTGCGTGCCTACGGCGGACCGGAGATCGGTTTCTCCTCCTACCAGGCGGGCTGCGAGGGCACGACGGGCCAGAGCGCCGCACGGTTCTCGGTCGGCGGCTACTACGGGGTCGAGCTACCGGAGAAGGTTCCGGCCGACTACTCGGTGACCGTGCCCGGAGCCGGGCAGGGCGACAAGCCGCTGGCGAAGCTGACCTTCGGCGAGGTGGTGCCATCCCCCACGCGGGACGGCAGCCTCACCATGAACGCGCTGCACGTGCAGCTGTTCCCGGAGGGCGGGCCCGCATCCGGGGACATCTACGTCGGCTCGGTGCACTGCACGGTGACGTCTTGAACACCGTGACGTCTTAGACCAGGTGTACCCCTGCCGCGCGCAGCTGCTCGAGGGCATCGGCCACGGTCTGCTCGGAAACACCCGCGCACAGGTCGAGCAGCACCGTGGTCGGGAAACCTTCGCGGGCCGCGTCGAGCGCGGTCGCGCGCACGCAGTGATCCGTGGCCAGGCCCGCAATGTGCACCTGGTCCACCGAACGCGCGCGCAACCAGGCGGTGAGCCCGGTCCCCTCGAAACCCGAGTAGCCGTGCGAGTACTGCCCCTTGGAGAACACCGCGCCGATCGGGGCGACATCCAGCTCGGGATGGAAGGACGCGCCAGGGGTACCCGCGACACAGTGCACCGGCCAGGACGTGACGAAATCCGGTTCCGCGGCGAAGTGTTCCCCGGGATCGATGTGATAGTCCCGGGTCGCCGCGATGTGCTCGTACCGCTCGGCTGCCAGGTGCGCGCTGATCGCCGCCGCGACCGCCCCGCCGCCGGCGACCGCGAGCGCGCCACCCTCGCAGAAGTCGTTCTGCACATCCACGACAAGCAGTGCGCGCACCGGTGACGATGGTTCGCTCGCAAGCTCGCTCATGTCTACTCCAGGAAGGTCGTCGGGATCGCCGGTTCGCCCCTCGACAGTTTCAACCCTTCCCAGGGCACGCGCACCAGAGCGTCACGCAATCGTTCCCGGGAATCGGCGAGCGCCGGCAGGCCTTCGACCGGGGAACCGGAGCGCAGCAGCGGCGTGGTGATCCTGGTGTCGTGCGCACCGAGCGGCACCTGCCTGCTCCAGGGGTGCACGACCTCCTCCAGCGCGGTGCCCGTTTCCTTGTGCCTGCGCAGCACGGCCTTCGCGCCGCCGATGGAGGCCTTGTGCGAGCTGCGTTTGGCCACCGCGCGCCCGTTCACCTCGACCAGCTTGTAGACCAGTCCGGCGGTCGGGGAACCGGATCCGGTCACCACGGAGGTGCCCACCCCGTAGGCGTCCACGGGTTCGGCGCGCAGGGCGGCGATCGCGTACTCGTCGAGGTCCCCGGACACCACGATCCTGGTGTCGTGCGCGCCGAGCCGGTCCAGCTGTTCGCGGGCCTTGTGCGCCATCACGCCCAGATCCCCGGAGTCGATGCGCACCGCGCCGAGCCCGGTGCCCGCGACCCGGACCGCGGTGTTGATGCCCTCGGTGATGTCGTAGGTGTCCACCAGCAGGGTGGTGCCCGGGCCGAGCGCGGCGACCTGTGAGGCGAACGCTTGCTCCTCGGTCTCGTGCAGCAGTGTGTACGCGTGCGCCGAGGTGCCCTTGGTCGGGATGCCGTGCCTGCGGCCCGCCTCCAGATTCGAGGTGGAGGCGAACCCGGCGAGGTAGGCGGACCGGGCCGCGGCCACCGCGGACTGCTCGTGGGTGCGCCGCGAACCCATCTCGATCATCGGGCGTTCCCCGGCCGCCGAGGCCATCCGGGCCGCGGCGGAGGCGATCGCGCTGTCGTGGTTGAGGATCGACAGGATCACCGTCTCCAGCACCACGCCGACCACGAACGGCGCGTGCACGGTCAGGATCGGCGATCCCGGGTAGTACAGCTCGCCCTCGGGATACCCGTCCACATCGCCGGTGAACCGGTACCCGGCCAGCCAGTCGAGCGCGCGCTCGTCCACGACCTCATGCGCCCGCAGGTACTCCAGTTCCGGCTCACCGAAGCGGAAGTCCGCGATCGCCTCGAGCACTCGTTCGGTGCCCGCGACGACCCCGTAGCGGCGGCCGTCGGGCAACCGGCGCCCGAAGACCTCGAACACACAGGGGATCATGCCGCGCTCATCGCGCAGCGCGCCCGCGAGCATGGTCAGTTCGTAATGGTCGGTCAGCAGTGCCGTGGACGACATGGCACCGAGCCTAGGCCGGTTCGGATTCACCGCGAGCGCTCACCGTTTTCACCGCGACCAAGATCACCAGGACCGCGACGGTGACCCAGAAGGCGGCCGGAGTGAACGCCCCGGCCAGGATCAGGACCGCGGCGAGCGGCCCGGCGATCTTGCCGACCAGGTTCGCCTTCGGCCCGCCGTAGAGCAGCCAGAGCCCGAGCAGATACACCGCCACCGGGATCGCGAGCGCCGGTCCGGCGGGCACATCCTTGCTCACCGCGACGATCGCGACCTCGACCCCCGCTCCGGCGGCCGCGATCGCGCCGAGCAGGAAGTAGTGCCCATACGCCCAGGTCAGCGTGCCGCGCAGGGTACGAGGGTGATCTTCGAACCGGTCGAAGTACAGCCACCACAGCGCCATGAACACCACGAGCCCGCCGACGGCGACCCCGATCAGCTCGGTGAGGTGGTCCGGCTCCTTGAAACCCTCGACGAGCGCGTTGGTGGAACCGACCACCTGCTCACCGAGCACGATGATGATGAACAGGCTGTAGCGCTCGGCCAGGTGGCCGGGGTGCCACTGGGTGGTCCCGCCCGCGGATTCGGCGACCACCGGGACGGCGATCTCGAGCACCGCGAGCACGATGAAGCTGGCGATCGCGAGCGAGTCGGGCAGGAACAGCCGCCCGATCCAGCCCAGCTGCACGATCAGGATCCCGCCCGCGAAGAACAGCGAGCTCCTGCGCGCTTGCGGGTACTCCACCGCGGCACGCAGCCACTGGCACACCATCGCGATGCGCATGATCACGTAGCCGATCACGATCACGGTGAAATCGGCCTCGGTGAAGGCGGGCTCCACCCCGGCCGCGAGCACCAGCACCCCGCCGATCTGCACCATGGTCAGCACGCGATACAGCGCGTCATCGGTGTCGTAGACCGAGCCGAAGTGGGAAAAGTTCACCCAGGCCCACCAGATCGCGAAGAACACCATGAGGAACCGGCCCGCGCCGAGTCCCGCGTGGCCCTGCTCGACTGCGTGCGCGAGCTCTTCCACCACGAAGCCGACCGCGACCACGAAGGCCAGGTCGAACAGCAGCTCGAGAGGGGTCGCCGCGCGATGCGGCTCATCGGGATCGTGTGCACGCATCCGCCGATGCAAAATACTGCCTGTCACGCTGCGTACGGTAACCCGATCACCACGGTTTCCGGGCGATCTCATCGCCGAGTCGCCGCAACGGATGTGCCACCATGGAGTCATGTCCACCCAGGCGACCCCGGAAGTCGAGCAGGAGCGCGCCGAACAGGCCGGTGCCGCCCTGCCCTGGCAGACGGTGGTGTGGAACGACCCGGTCAATCTCATGTCGTACGTGACCTACGTGTTCCAGAAGCTGTTCGGGTACGGCAAGGACAAGGCGACCAGCCTCATGCTCGACGTGCACCACAAGGGAAAGGCGATCGTGTCGACCGGTTCCAAGGACAAGGTCGAGGGGGATGTCTCGCGGCTGCACGCGGCCGGGCTGTGGGCGACCATGGAGCAGCCGGGCGCATGAAGCACTGGCGGCGCAAGGGCGAGCGCATCCTCGCCAAACTCGACCGGCATGAGGCGGCTCTGCTGCGTACCCTCGTCGAGCAACTGACCGAACTGTTCGCCGAGCGGGAGAGCGAGACCCCGCAGGACGAGCTCGCCGAACTCACCGGCATCCGTACCGGGCCCGCCACCGCGCCGCGGGATCCGGTGCTGTCCCGGCTGCTTCCGGATTTCCACCGGATGGACACCGCGGAGGGCGCGGAGTACGCGGATTCGGCGGCCGCGCTGCGTTCGCTGCACGAGCCCGAACTGCTCGCCGCGAAACAGGGCGTGGCCGCGACCCTGCTGGAGACCGTGCCCGCCGACGGCGGGACCGTCTCGCTGGACGAGGAGACCGCGAGCTCCTGGCTTTCCGCGCTCAACGATTTGCGGCTCGCGCTCGGCTCGATGATCGGGGTCACCGAGGACATGCCCGAACAGCTTCCCTCCGATGATCCACGCGCCGCCCAGCTCGCCGTCTACCACTGGTTGACCTGGATGCAGGACAGCCTGCTGCGGGTTCTGTGAGGGGTGAGCCTATGAGCGGCTCGATCACCGATGTCGCGGGCATCGAGGTGGGGCAGCATCAGCGCCTCGAAACCGGCTGGGCGACCGGGACCACCGTGGTGCGCTGCCTCGCGGGTGCGACCGGTGGCGTGGACAGCAGGGGAGGGGCGCCGGGGACCCGGGAGACCGATCTGCTCGCCCCGCAGAACCTGGTGCAGCGGATGCACGCGGTGTGCCTTTCCGGGGGCAGCGCCTACGGGCTCGCTCCCGCGGACGGGGTGATGCGCTGGCTCGGTGAACACGGGCACGGGCTCCCGGTCGGTACCCGGCCGCACATGGTGGTGCCGATCGTGCCCGCCGCGGTGCTGTTCGACCTGCCGCGTTCGGACTGGGGCAACCGTCCCGACGCCGAGTTCGGCTACCTCGCCTGTGCCGCGGCCGGGGGCCGGGTCGAGCAGGGCACCGTCGGCGCGGGGACCGGGGCGACCACCGATGGGCTCAAGGGGGGGATCGGCACCGCGAGCACCCGCACCACCGCCGGATACACCCTCGGCGCGCTGGTCGCGGTGAACGCGGCCGGGCGGGCCGTGGACGCGGCGACCGGGCGGCCGTACGGCATCGATCCCGGTGCCGAGGGGGACTACGGGATCGCCATTCCGAACCGGCCTGCCGAACTGGTCGAGTTTCCCAACCCGCTCAACACCACCATCGGTGTGGTCGCCACGGACGCCTCGCTGGACAAGGCCGCCGCGCAGCGCCTGGCCATGTCCGGTCAGGACGGGCTCGCCAGGGCGGTACGGCCCGCGCACTCCATGTTCGACGGGGACACCGTGTTCGCCATGGCCACCGGGACCGAGGCGCCGATCGCCGATCCCCGGGTGCGTGACGAACTGGGCACCGCGGCCGCCGAGGTGTTCACCCGCGCCATGGTGCACGGCCTGCTCGCCGCGACCGGGCTCGACGGGGTGCCCGCCTACCGGGATGTCTGGCCGGAAGCGTTCGGCTGAGAATTGGTCGCGTGGCAGCCTGAGTGGCGGTGCGGGTGGCGGAACCTCATGCGCCCCTCGCTCCGGGATCGTCTCCTCAGGTATGCCGACACACCACGTCGGCGCTGTCCTCGCGACGAGACGCCTGAGAACCCGCCGCGGTGCCGGTTGCCAGCAGTGTGAAGCGGCTCCGCCACCAGGGAACAGCCCTAGATGGCGTGCCCGACCAGGGTGCCGATCCCGTAGGTCACCGCCATCGCGAGCAGCCCGCCGAGCACATTGCGCACCGTGGCCCGCAGCCGCGGCGCGTGCCCGAGCCGGGAGCTGGTGGTGCCGGTGATGGTCAGCGCCAGGATCACCACGAGACCGGTGACCGGAACCCGGTACGGATCGGTGAGCAGCACCCCGGACAGCAGCGGCAGGATCGCGCCGGCGCTGAACGCGAGGAAACTGCTCAGTGCCGCCTGCCAGGGACTGGCCAGGTGATCCGGGTCGATGCCGAGCTCGGCCGAGGCGTGCGCACCGAGTGCATCGTGCGCGGAGAGCTGCTCGGCGACCTGGCGGGCCAGTTCCGGGGTGAGCCCCCTGGCCTCGTAGATCCCGGCGAGCTCGGTCAGTTCGGCCCCGGGATCCTCGGCGAGCTCGGCGCGCTCCTCGGCCAGCATCGCCTGCTCGGCATCGCGCTGGCTGGACACCGAGACGTACTCCCCGGAGGCCATGGACATCGCACCGGCGAACAGCCCGGCCGCTCCCGCGGTGAGTACGGCGGCGGGGGTGGCACCGGCGCCCGCGACACCCACGACGATGCTCGCCGTCGACACGATCCCGTCATTGGCCCCGAGCACCCCGGCGCGCAGCCAGTTGAGCCGATCGCTCGTGCCTGCCTCGTGCGGTTCGCCAGCATGCGTTGTCTTCTCCTGCGGCATGGTCTATATCGTGCACGGTCATGGTGCGGTTGAGTCTGATCTCCGACGATGTGAACGCGAGTGAGGCGGTCGCCTACGCGCTGCACCGCGTGTTCGGCTGGTCCGAGGGGATCGCCGCGAGCTACGCCCGGCGCGCCCACGCCGACGGGTCGGTCGAGCTGGGCAGCTACCCGGAGCGGGGCGAGGCCGAGGAGCTCGCGGCACGGCTGCTGGCGTTCGGCATGCTCGCGCGCATCACCCCCGAGGAGGCAACCGATGCATGACTACGTGGAAGCGGTGCCCGGCGAGGTTCCCGAGCTGCGGTTCTCCGAACCGACCGCGGTCTCGGTGCGGGTGATCTTCACCGAACTCGGCGCCAAGCTCTCGGACCGCCGCGACGGCCGCAGACAGCGCCAGTTCCTCGCCCGGTTCGCCCCCGATGTGTACCCGGGCGAGAACGAGGAGTTCCACCGGCGCTGGGACGAGCCGCTGCGCGCGGAGATCCTGGGCGCCCTCGAACGGGTACTGCGTGCCTGGGACGGTTCCGCGGTGGTTCGGTTCACCGACCAGCGGATGGTCGACGACTGGTTCATCGCCCTCGCGCACGCGCGCTGGCTCTACGTGCGCCGGGACGGAGATCTGCTCGGCCGGGTGGCGGCGAGCCAGGTGAACGTGGCCTGGGTGCAGTTCGTGCAGACGCAGCTGGTGACAGCGGCGGGTTTGGCCATCTAAACTCGTTGACGGAGTCAATGAGTTCCTCGAGGTGGGCAATGAAATCGACAACGAAGTCGCAGCAGTCGCAGGATTCGCATGCCATCGGCGAGGTCCGCGCGTTCAACCGCTTCTACACCAACCACATCGGCCTGCTCGACTATCGCGCCATGGGGCTCGGCTACTCGCTGGCCGAATCCCGGGTGCTCTACGAGATCGCCGAGACCCCGGGCATCGACACCACCGAACTGCGCACCCGGCTCGGCCTCGATCCCGGGTACTTGAGCCGGATCCTGCGCGGGTTCGCCACCGATGGGCTCGCGGTCAAGGAACCCGCCGCGGACGCGCGCAAACACCTGGTCACACTCACCGAGAGGGGCAGGTCCGCGCAGGCCGAACAGGATCGGGCCTCCTCGGCGCACATCGGGGAGCACCTGGCGGACCTGACCGGGGCCGAGCGCGATCGGCTGCTCGACGCGCTGCGTACGGTGCGCGAGGTGCTCGGTGAGCGGCCGCGGTCGCGCACGATGGTGCTGCGTGCGCCCCGGCCCGGTGAACTCGGCCAGGTGATCGCCCGCAACGGAGCGCGCTACGCCGAGGAGTACGGCTGGGATGCGAGCTACGAAACCCTCGTGGCTGGGATCATCGCCGATTTCGCCGCCCGCGGGGACACCGAGCGCGAGGCCGCGTGGATCGCCGAGCTGGACGGGGAGGCCGTGGGCGCGGTGTTCTGTATGCGCGCGGACGCCGAGACCGCGCGGCTGCGCTGCCTGCTCGTGGAACCCCGGGCGCGCGGACTCGGGGTGGGTTCCCGGCTGGTGCGCGAATGCGTGGAGTTCGCCCGCCGCACCGGATATCGCAGGGTCGTGTTGTGGACCACGCACGTGCTCACCGACGCGCGGCGGATCTACGAGCGGGCCGGGTTCCGCCTCGCCGAGGAGACGGCGCACCCCGGGTTCGGTACCGGAGAACTGCGCGGCCAGACCTTCGAGCTGGATATCTCATCCCCTGGAACGGGCAGCGCCAACCAGTAGGATCGGATGCGTGTTGAGCATCGGTCGAGATCTCGTTGACGCGATCCTCGCGCACGCCCGCCGGGATCACCCGGACGAGGCGTGCGGGGTCATCGCAGGCCCGGAGGGATCGGATCGGCCTGTCCGCATGATCGAGATGATCAACGCGGAGCGGTCGCCCACCTTCTACCGGTTCGATTCGAGCGAGCAGCTCAAGGTGTGGCGGGAGATGGACGCCGCCGATGAGGAACCGGTGGTGATCTACCACTCGCACACCGCGACCGAGGCGTACCCGAGTCGGACCGACATCTCGTACGCCTCCGAACCGAACGCACACTACGTGCTGGTGTCCACCAGGGAACCGGACAGCCACGAGTTCCGTTCCTACCGCATCCTCGACGGTGTGGTCACCGAAGAAGACGTGTCGATCGTCGAATAAGCAGAATAACCGCAGGCTCGCCTGACGTTGTTGATAGCGCCGGCAGTATCCGAACCCGAACTCCGAGGAGAAACACCATGGCCGTGACCGTCTCGATCCCGACGATCCTGCGCACCCACACCGGCGGCGAGAAGTCCGTCGACGCCAAGGGCGGCACGCTCGCCGAGGTGATCGACGACCTGGAAGCCAATCACGGTGGCATCAAGGGGCGCCTTGTCAAGGACGGGAACCTGCACCGCTTCGTGAATGTGTACGTCAACGACGAGGATGTGCGCTTCGCCGGCGGGCTCGAGGCCACCGTTGCCGACGGCGACAACGTCACGATCCTGCCCGCCGTCGCCGGAGGCTGAGGTGGCGCGCTACTCCTCGCTGCTCGAGGCCCTCGGCGAGACCCCGCTGATCGGCCTTCCCCGGCTGTCCCCGAGCGAGGATGTGCGGCTGTGGGCCAAGCTCGAGGACCGCAACCCGACCGGTTCCATCAAGGACCGGCCCGCGCTGCGGATGATCGAGGAGGCCGAGGCGGACGGGCGGCTCACCGCGGGCTGCACCATCCTCGAGCCCACCTCCGGCAACACCGGGATCTCGCTTGCCATGGCGGCGAAACTCAAGGGCTACGGCCTGGTGTGCGTGATGCCGGAGAACACCAGCGAGGAGCGCAAACAGCTGCTCGCGGCCTACGGTGCGCGTATCGTCTACTCGCCTGCCGAGGGCGGTTCCAACGAGGCGGTGCGCCGCGCCAAGGAGCTCGCCAAGGACCACGACGACTGGGTGATGCTCTACCAGTACGGCAACCCGGCCAACGCCCGCGCGCATTATTCGGGCACCGGCCCGGAGATCCTGCGTGACCTGCCCTCGGTCACCCACTTCGTCGCCGGGCTCGGCACCACCGGAACCCTCGTCGGGGTCGGCAGGTACCTGCGCGAGCAGAAGCCGGAGGTGCAGGTGATCGCCGCGGAACCGCGGTACGGCGAGCTCGTCTACGGGCTGCGGAACCTGGACGAGGGCTTCGTTCCCGAGCTCTACGACCCGGATGTGCTCACCGGCCGCTACTCCGTCGGTTCCTACGACGCGCTGCGCCGTACCCGCCAGCTGCTGGAGACCGAGGGGATCTTCGCGGGCATCTCCACCGGGGCGATCGTGCACGCCGCACTCGCCACCGCGGACAAGGCGGTGCGTGCGGGCAAACCGGCCGATGTGGTGTTCGTGGTCGCCGATGGTGGCTGGAAGTACCTGTCCACCGGGGCCTATTCGGGCACCCTGGACGACGCCGCGGAGCGTCTCGACGGCCATTTGTGGGCCTGAAATGAGGAGTTGGCCGACGCGCCTGCTGACCCTCGCGGACTGGGAGGGGCTGCCTGAGGACGACCGGCATCGGCTCGAACGTGCCGAGGCGTGCTCGCGGTGACACCGCGGCCACTACCGATTCACCGGCGGGCCGCCCGGCGACTGGCCAGTCAGCTCGAAGCGGGGCTGCCCGCCGAGGCATCGGCGGTGGAGGTCGAGTGCGCACTCGGTCGTCGAGGTGCTTTGCCCGGGATCCCGGCGTACCGAGGGCGTCACCAGACTCGCCGAGTACGCCGAAGCCGGGATCGATCGGTACTGGACGGTCGAACTCGATCGGGACAAGCCGACGCCGGGTACCAGGCCCGTGCGGACCGCGCACGTGCGCACGGCGACCGGACACCAGCCGATCGGGGACTGCACCGGCGCGACCGACTTTCCGGTCGCCGGAGCGCCGGTCACGATCGCCCCGCGCACGCTCAGCTGATTCCCGGAACCCCTAGCTCGGTTCCTCACCCGGTTCTTCACCGACCCGGCCGTCGGCCTTCTCCCGGAGCAGGTCGATGTGCCCCAGGTGGCGCGCGGTTTCCTCGATCAGGTGCAGCAGGATCCACCGCAGGGAGAAGCCGCGCGTGGCCGAGGGCACGTCGAGTGACGCGGCCGCCGAAACCACTGCCTCGCAACGCCGGGCCTCGGCGGCGTAGTCGGCGAGCAATTCGGCCATGGTGACCTCGCCGGGCACGTGGAACTCCCCGTCGGGATCCGCCTCGGTCCAGTCGAAGACCAGTCCGTCCTGCCCGGCGAAGACGTCCCGGATCCATGAGCGCTCCACATTGGTCAGGTGGCGCACCACACCGGGCAGCGTCAGCCCGCTCGGCGTGGACACCGAGTGCAGCACCTCCTCGGGGATATCGCGAACCTTCCACGCCACCAGTTCGCGCTGGCGGCGCAGGAAACCGAGCAGGGCGGTGCGTTCGCCGCCCCGGTGGGCCGGTTCGGTGATGCCGTGCCGGAGGCCGTTGTCGGTGCCCGCACCACTCTCGTCCATGTTCCGGTCCTGCCTATTCGCCGTCCGCGGCCCAGACCCGTTCGCCGCCGACCCAGGTCTGGCGCACCGGGATCTCGGAGAGCTCGTCCGGATCCACCTGCGCCGGATCCGCGTCGAGCACCACGAAATCGGCGAGCTGGCCCTCCGCGAGCTTGCCCTTGGTGTGTTCCTCGGCCGAGCTGTACGCCGCGCCCGTGGTGAACAGGGCAAGTGCCTCGGTGGCCGAAATCCGTTGCGAGGGACCGAATTCGGCGCCGGTCCGGTCCTTGCGGGCCACGCAGCTGCGCATCGCGAACAGCGGTTCGTAGGGCCCGCACGGGTAGTCGGAGGAACCGGCGACGGGCACCCCGGCATCGAGCAGCGCGCGGTGGGCGAACATCCGCTCACGGCGCTCGGGCTCGTAGTAGGCGCGCAGCTTGTCCCCGTGCGCGAGCGCGTACTCGGCGAACGGCACCGCGACCGCGCCGAGAGCGGCCATCCGTTTGATCACCTCGGTGTTGAGCACGCTGGTGTGTTCCAGCCGGTGGCGCACATCCGCGCGCGGGTTCGCCTGCTGCGCGGCCTCGATGGCGTCCAGCACATAGCGCACCGCGCGGTCCCCGTTGGCGTGCACCGCGACCCGCCAGCCCGCATCGTGCACGGTGCGTACGACCTCGTTCATCTCCTCGGGCTCCATGCGCGCGATCCCGTTGCCCGTCGCGCCGATCACCGGTTCCTCGACGAGGCACATGCCGCCGTTGACCGCGCCGTCCGCGAAGGTCTTGATCCCGCCGAGGCGCAGCCGGGTCACCGCGTCCGGTGCGGGGCGTTCGAGCGCGCGGAAGTAGTCGAAGTGGTCGTAGGAGGCCAGCGCGTTGACCCGCAGCGTGAGCCGCCCGCTGCGTTCCACGGCATCGAGCAGTTCCCAGCTCTTAGGGGCGACAAGGGCGTCACCGGCCGAGGTGATCCCGGCCGCGTGCAGCCGCATCGCGAAATCGCAGAACGCCTGCTGCAGGTCGGCCGGTTCGGGCTGGGGCACGATCGTCTCGCGCTTGGTGAACGCGGGGAAGGCGAGGTCGTAGAGCACCTGGTCGTGCATGACCCCGTTCAGTTCGCCATCGGCACCGACGCCGAGTTCTCCACCGGGCGGGGCGTCCTCGGGCCGCTGCAGTCCGGCCAGCCGGAGGCCCGCGGTGTTCACCGTGCCTGCGTGCAGGGTCACGCTCACCACGAGTGCCGGGTGTTCCGGGCAGGCACGGTCCAGCTCGGCGCGGGTGAGCTCGACGCCGCCGCCCGAGCGGTAGTGGTCGTATCCGGAACCGATCACCCACTGGCCTTTCGGGGTGTGCGCGGCCCGTTCGGCGAGCGCGGCGATCAGCTGCTCGGTATCGCGGATGCGGTCGGGGGAGAGGTCGACCTGCAGGGTCTGCTCGGCGCAGATCGTCGGGTGCTGGTGCGCGTCGTTGAACCCGGGAACCACCGTGGCCGCGCCGAAATCGTGCACCCGCGCCCCGGGGAAGGACTCCCGCAACTCGGCGAGTTCCCCGGTGGCGAGGATCCGCTCGCCGGAGTACGCGAAGGCCCGCGCGGGCTCACCGGTCATGGTGTGGATGTGGGCAGCGGTGACGATCTGCGGTTCGCCGCTGAGCCGTTCGGTCACGAGAGCGGCTCCTTTCCGAGCATCGTAGGGCCGCCTGCGGCCCAAGGCGCGCAGGAAAGGGCCGATCGGGTCGGCAGGGTCACGGAAACTCTCCCTCGGGTTGTCGCGATTGAGGGCATCCTCGCACGCGAACCCTGGGGAATCCCAGGGTTCTCCCCGAGCCGATGGACCATTCACGGGGCTACCGTGGAGACATGACCACGCAGCCCGCTCCGGTACCGGCCACGAGCAACTCGCTGACCAAACGCGTCCTGCCCGCCTCCCCGGTGCGCGCGGGCCTGGTGATCGTCTCGTTCACCGCGGCGCTTTACCTGATCTCGCTGGTGAACTGGCTCGGCTTCCACTGGGATCTGCGTCAGTACGGGATCGATGCGCGGTCGCTTTCCGGGCTGCCGGGCATCGTGTGGGCACCACTTCTGCATGGTGGCTGGGCGCACCTGTTCGGTAACACGATCCCGGTGCTGATCTTCGGGTTCCTCGCCATGGCGGTGGGGATCGGGCCGTGGATCGCCTCCACCGTACTGATCTGGCTGGTCAGCGGGATCGGGGTATGGCTGACCGGCAGCGGGGTGACCATCGGCGCCTCCGGGATCGCCTTCGGCTGGCTGGCCTTCCTGCTCGTGCGCGGGCTGTTCAACCGCAGCTTCGGGCAGATCATCGTGGCGATCGTGCTGTTGTTCTTCTGGGGCTCCACTCTTTTCGGGCTCATCCCCGGGCTGAATCCCGGCATCTCCTGGCAGGCGCACCTGTTCGGCGCGCTCGGCGGGGTGCTGGCCGCCTGGCTCGCGGCCAAGGCAGCGAAAGCGGGCAAGCGTAAGAGCGAGGAAAGCGCGCCGACTACCATCAGTACTCCGTGAGCGGGCTTGCGAGCGAACCGACGACACAGCAGCACGTGAGCACGAGCTCCTCGCCCATCGGCGTCTTCGATTCCGGCGTCGGTGGGCTCACGGTCGCCAGGGCGATCATGGACCAGCTGCCCGGCGAATCGATCCGCTACATCGGGGACACCGCGGTGGCCCCGTATGGCCCGCTGCCGATCGCCACGGTGCGGGCCCGCGCGCTCGAACTGATGGACGCGCTCGTGGCCGACGGGGTGAAGATGCTGGTCATCGCCTGCAACACGGCCTCGGCGGCCTGTCTGCGGGATGCGCGGGAACGCTATGACATCCCGGTCATCGAGGTGGTGCTTCCCGCGGTACGCCGCGCGGTGAACACCACGCGCAGCGGGCGGGTCGGGGTGATCGGCACCGAGGGGACCGTGCGGTCGCGCGCTTACCAGGACGCCTTCGTCGCTGCCAGCGGGCTCACCGTCACCAGTGCCGCCTGCCCGCGGTTCGTCGACTTCGTGGAGCGCGGTATCACCTCCGGTCGGCAGGTGCTCGGCCTCGCCCAGGGATACCTGGAACCACTGCAGCGCGCCGGTGTGGACACCCTGGTGCTCGGTTGCACGCACTATCCGCTGCTCACCGGGGTACTGCAGATCGCGATGGGGGACTCGGTCACGCTCGTCTCCAGCGCCGAGGAGACCACCAAGGATGTGGTGCGCGTGCTCACCGAGACCGAGCTCGCCGCGCCGGAGGACCAGCCACCGGAGCACGTCGTGCTCGCCACCGGCGACCAGGGCGCCTTCGACAAGCTGGCCGCCCGGCTTTTAGGACACCGTCTCGGCCCCGACCTGGGACACAGCTAGCTGGATCACGGTGTGGTCCGTACCGCTCGCCCTTTTGATGCCCCTCCGTAGTATGTAACGCTGCACAATGTGCAGCTGACGGTCTTGGGATGCTCGGGTAGTTTCGCCGGGCCAGGCGCGCCCGCTTCCGGGTATCTCGTCGAGGCCGAGGGGTATCGGCTGGTCATGGATCTGGGCAACGGGACCCTCTCGGTGCTCTCCGCCCTGCTCGACCCGTTCGCCATCGACGCGCTGCTGCTCTCGCACCTGCATCCGGACCACTGCGCGGACTTCACCTCGCTGATCGTGCACCGGCGGTTCCACCCCGAGCCGCCCTTCGACCCGAGGCGGCACAAACTCGACGTGTACGCCCCCGCCGAGGCGCCGAGCCGGTTGGCCGCGGCGCACGCCCCTTGTGCGAAGGAGCTCGCCGAGACCGACCTCGGTGACGTGTTCGCCTTCCATTCGCTGGCCGCGCAGACCCTGCACCTGGGTCCCTTCGAGGTCACCGTGTTCCCGGTGCTGCACGTGTGCCAGGCCTTCGGTTTCCGGATCCGGCACGGCGACACCGTGCTGGCTTATACCGGGGACACCGCCATGACCCCGGCACTGGAGGAACTGGCCGCGGACGCGGACGCGCTGCTGTGCGAGGCCTCCTGGACCCACGGCCCGGATCGCCCGCCCGCGCTGCACCTTTCCGGGCGCGAGGCGGGTGAGCTGGCCGCGCGGGCCGGGGCCAAGCGGCTGCTGCTGACCCACATCCCGCCGTGGACCGATCCCGGCGCGGTGATCGCCGAGGCCAAGGAGTCGTACGGGGCCCGCCCAACGGTGGTCAGCAGCGGCTCGAGGTATGCCATATAGGGTGTTCGCGTGGCTCGCACCGATGGCAGAAACGATGACCAGCTTCGGGACATCAAACTCACCCGGGGCTTCCAGGACTGGCCCGCCGGCTCGGTACTCGTCGAGTTCGGCAACACCCGCGTGCTGTGCGCCGCGAGTGTCACCGAAGGGGTCCCGCGCTGGCGCACCGGCTCCGGGCTCGGCTGGGTGACCGCCGAGTACGCGATGCTCCCCTCCGCGACGCACACCCGCGGCGACCGCGAATCCGTCAAGGGCAAGATCGGCGGGCGCACCCACGAGATCTCCCGGCTCGTCGGCCGATCGCTGCGCGCCTGCATCGACCTCGCCGCGCTCGGCGAGAACACCATCGTGATCGACTGCGACGTCCTGCAGGCCGACGGCGGAACCCGGACCGCGGCGATCACCGGTGGCTACGTCGCCCTGCACGACGCCGTCACCTGGCTGCGCGCCGCCGGAGCGCTCGCCGACCCGAAACCGCTTTCCTGCGCCGTCTCCGCGATCAGTGTCGGCGTGGTCGACGGGCGGGTCCGGCTCGACCTGCCCTACGAGGAAGACTCGCGCGCCGAGGTCGACATGAACGTGGTCGCCACCGACGCGGGCACCCTCGTCGAGGTGCAGGGCACCGGGGAGGGCGCCACCTTCCCCCGCTCCACCCTCGACAAGATGCTCGACCTGGCCACCGCGGGCTGCGACGAGCTCTGCAAGATCCAGGCCGCCGCGCTCGAGGCGCCCTACCCCGGCGAACTGCCCGAGCCCCCGGCGAACAAATCCGGTGGGAAGGGCAAGGGCAAATGAGCACCTTGCTGATCGCCACGCGCAACCAGCACAAGCGCGTCGAGCTCGAACGCATCCTCGCCGCCGCGGGAATCGGACTCGAGCTGCTCGACCTCAACTCCGTCCCGCCCTTCGACGAGGCCCCCGAGACTGCACCGGATTTCGAGGGGAACGCCCTCGACAAAGCACGCGATGCGGTGCGCGCCACCGGTCTCGCCGCGGTCGCCGACGACTCCGGGCTCGCCGTGGACGCGCTCAACGGCATGCCCGGTGTGCTGTCCGCGCGCTGGTCCGGGCAACACGGCCAGGACAAGACCAACCTCGAACTGCTGCTCGCCCAGGTTCGCGACGTTCCCGAGGAACGGCTCGGCGCAGCGTTCGTCAGCGCCGCGGCCCTGGTCCGGCCGGATGGTCAGGAAACCGTCGTACGCGGTACCTGGCCCGGCCGCCTCGTGCGCGAACCTCGTGGCACCAACGGGTTCGGCTACGACCCGATCTTCGCCCCGCTCGAGGAACCCGGGTACACCGCGGCGGAACTGTCCGATGAACGCAAGGACGAGCTCTCGCACCGCGGGCGCGCACTGCGTGAACTGCTCCCTGCGCTGCGCACCTTCGCCGAGTCCTGAGCGGGGTGGCTTTGCCGGCTGAGGAGCCGCACTCGACTGACTCGCATACGGTGACCGGTCGGTCGTTGTTGCTGGTCACCTGTGCGGCGGTGCTGCTGACGATCGCGGTCGGCGGCGGCTTGGTGTGGTGGATCGAAGCGAGCTGGTTGCCCGCTGACCGGCGAATGTCGGGCGTGCTGGACGCCGTGAAAATCGGCCTCAGTGTCGGTGCAGGTAGCGGTGGCGTGTTCGCCCTCTACCTCGCTTGGCGACGCCAGCGCGCGATCGAGGCCGACCACGACCGGCAGGAACGTGCTCTGGCCCAGCAACGTTCGGCAGCGGCCGCCACCGAACGTGACGCCGAAGCGCGACGAATCAATGAGCTCTATACCAGTGCCGTGGATCAGATCGGATCCGACAAAGCAGCAGTACGGCTTGGTGGGATCTACGCACTCGAGCGGTTGGCGCAGGAGATCACCGGGCAGCGAAAGACCATCGTCAACGTGCTGTGCGCCTACCTGCGGATGCCATACGATCCTGATGGGGCAGCCGGTGAGAGACAGGTACGGATCGCGGCGCAACGAGTGCTCGCCAAACACCTCTCACCTGGGTCGGAATTCTGGCCAGAGATGTCCCTCGATCTCGACGGTGCGACCCTCATCGACTTCACGTTGAGTGGCTGTGAGCTGGCTGATGCTTCGTTCGTGGACGCGCAGTTTGTCGGCGATTGTGTTTTCGATGGTACTGAGTTCGCTGGAGACATCCGATTCGATGAGGCCGAATTCCATGGCTCCAGTTCCTTCGCGAGAGCAGAATTCAGGTACTCAGTTCTGTTTAATAACACGAAATTTAACGGCACTACGGGTTTTTCTGGATGCGAATTCCATTCGTGCTCCTTTGGGGGTGCGGTGTTTCTGGATTATGCCAACTTCAGTGGAGATGGCTCTAAGACGGTGACGCGTTTCCGGGGGATCGCTGATTTTAGTCGCGCTGATTTTGGTGGGCACGCTGTGTTCTGGGATTCCGATTTTCGATACGATGCCCGCTTCAGTAATGCGACGATGCGTGGAATATCGGACTTCAGCGGAACGGTATTTCATGCCAATGCGTTCTTCGACAACGTGATGTTTACCCATGAATCGCGGTTCCGTCGGACAACATTCCATGCTGGCGAATCAGGGAACGCGGTAGCGGTGTTCGGACACAGTCTGTTCAGGAGGGGCGCCGACTTCGACAACGCTGTCTTCCATGCGGCCGCGCAGTTCGAACAGACTGTTTTCTACCGTGGCGGGTCGTTCAACGGGGCGACATTCGACCGTGAGGTCCCGGAGAACATCAGGGCGTTTCTGCCGTGATGGCGAGCTCCCGCTCGGATTCCGGTCACCGCAGTTGAGTACCGGTGGGCTCGCGTTGCTCGGTGTTGCCCGTGCTGACCACGGCCATCTACGTGAGCGGACGCGAGCCCCCGCACAGAAGCTGTCCGGTCTAGACGCCGAGATCCTTGATCAGCCGGGCGACATGGCCCGTCGCGCGCACGTTGTACAGCGCGCGTTCGATGCGGCCCTGCTCGTCGACCACGAAGGTCGAGCGGATGACGCCCTGCACGACCTTGCCGTAGTTCTTCTTCTCGCCGAACGCGCCCCATGCGGTCATCATGGATTTGTCCACATCGGAGAGCAGCGGGAAGGTCAGGTTCTCTTCGGCGATGAACGTGGCGAGCTTTTCCGGCTTGTCCGGGGAAACTCCGAGTACCGCGTACCCCGCCTCGTTCAGCAGGGCGAGATTTTCGGTGAAGTCGCACGCTTCCTTGGTGCAGCCCGGGGTGCTTGCCGCCGGGTAGCAGTAGACGATCACCTTGCCGCCCTTGTAGTCGGCGAGGGAGATCTGCTTCCCGGTCGAGTCCGGGAGGGTGAACGCGGGCGCTTGCTGGCCTTCTGACAACCGTTCCGTCATGGCGCCACGGTATCGGGTGTCACCGCGCGAACACGAGGAAGGCGAGCAATAGCCCCGCCCCGAGGAACCAGAGCACGGAAACGACGGCGAGATTGCGCCAATCCGAGCGGGTGCTCGTCTGTTCGCCGGGTTCGTACAGGCCCCGGGTCTCCAGCCAGCGAACCCAGCCGTTCACTCCCATGCGGGTGCCTGCTCCGGCAGGTTCGGGTCGATCGTGAGCGCGCAGTACTGCCAGGCGCGCGAGGCGATGTACTGCAGGCCGCTGCTGTCGAAGTCCATCAGCGGCGCCTTGCGCACGTGCGTCTTGCCCGCGATGCCCATCATGTCCGCGGCGGCCTGGTCCAGCGGCAGCCTGCCGACCATGCCCGCGGCCTTCTCGTAGACGTCGGCGCGTGCGTTGGCCAGCTGTTCGCCGTAGGTGTCGCTCTTCGCTTTCGCCTGCATGGCCGTGGCCCGTGCGGCCTGCGCGTACCCGTTGAACCGCTCGGCGAACTCGGTCGCGCTCAGGGCGGGTGTCGCATTCAGTACCGTTCCCGGTCCGGCCTCGGCCTCCCCGGGCACCGGATTCGATTGCTCGGCCGCGTTGTCCATGGGGGAACCCTACCGTCACCTTCGTGAAGTTCGAGCGTGCAGAGTGCAAGTTTACCCAGGTGATCTGGCGTTATGTCGGTACCCGGAGGCCAAAATTCCCCCGAATGGAGGCGTCACGAGTTGTGCGTGCTCCGCTACCGTAAGTCTTAGCCGTCGAACCCCAGCGGCGGCCTCCGCCCCCGCGCTCCCGGTGACCCCCAGGCTGGTTGAGCGCGGGGGCCCTTACTTGACCGACCCGACACCGCGCTGCTCGGAGCTCGCACCGTGGGGGATTTGGGGGACTCGGTCCCCCAACATCATCACCACCCGATCCTGGCGAAGCTGCGAGGCAGCGAGCGGAATCGGGCCGATCGGGTGAGCCCGGGGAGACTCGAACTCCCACTGTCATGGACCTAAACCATGTGCCTCTGCCAATTGGGCTACGGGCCCCAGCTCCGCGGGGAAGTCTACAGCGAGCCCCCGACTGCACTTCGCGGGTTCGGTGCTCTACGGTTGGCCAGCAGCAGGGTACGAGGAGGAACTGTGGCGCGGGACCCGGAGACGATTCAACACGAGATCGAGCAGGCGCGTGACGCGCTCGCGGGCACGCTCGACCAGCTGGGCGCGAAGGCGAATCCGCAGCGGCTCGCGGATACGGCCCGTTCGACGGTGCAGGCCAAGCTGGCGGAGCCGAAGGTGAAGTATGCGCTGATCGGCGCCGGAGCCCTGGTCGGGCTGCTCGTCCTGCGCAAGCTGTTCCGCTAGCGGCTATTTGGCCTCGGCGACGTCGGCCTCGGGTTCGGCGGCGGGAGCCGGTTCCGCACCGCTGTCCTCGGCGGTCGCCGATTCGGTCGCCGAAGCCTTCCCGTTGGCCTGTGCGGTGCCGTTGACCTGCGCGGGCGTGCTCTTTGCCGGTTCCGTTGCCGCCGGTTCCGCGGCTGTTCCCGTCCCGGTGCTCAGCCGTGCGTGCAGGTAGGCGTCGGTGAAGGCGAAGGCGTCGCCGTCGAGCAGGTGCACGACGGTTTTTTCCTCCTCGCCCGCGGCGAGTTTCTCCACCAGCTGGTCGGCCTTGTCCCGTGCGGCGATCAGTCCGGTCGCGCTGGCGCTGAGTTCCTCCTCGGCGCGGGTCGCGGTGAGTTTCCAGTCGTCGCCGTCACGTGTGTAGTTGATCGTGATCGGTTCCTGCATCGCTGCCTCCCGTTCCTGCCTTCGGTGGCCGCCCTTCCCGAACGGTTCACCGAGGACCACATCACTCCCAACGGGTAATCTACGCGTTCTGGGCGTCCCCGCGAAACTCGGCGAGCATGCCGTACCAGCACGCACGCATGATGTATTCGGCCGCCTGCACCGGAGTGACCTCGTCGCGGTGCTCACACCAGGTGGCGAGCCGTTCACAGGCGCCGACCAGGATCTCGGCCGCGGCCTCCCTGGACTTCTCGTCCACGGTGGGGGCGAAGCCCTGCATGAGCGCGGTCATGAGGTTGGTCTGCTGCTGGCGGGTCTGTTCGACCTCGGAGCCTGCCGAGTTGGCCATCAGCGCGCCCTCGTTGCGCAGCAGTGACCAGGACTGGCGGTGGCTCGTGATGAACTCGAAGAATGCGACGAGCCCTTTGCGCAGGGCGTCCTCGATGTCGATCGCCCCGAGCACGGCCTCCTCGGTGCTGCGGCGCAGTTCGGCGCGCGCCTGCCGGATGGTGCCGATGAGCAGGCCTTCCTTGGAGCCGAAGTATTCGTAGAGCATCGGCTTGGACACACCGACCCGCTCGGCGATCTCGTCCATCGAGGTGGCCACGAACCCGCGCGCGGCGAAGATCTCCTCCGCGACGGTGAGCATCTGCCGCTCGCGCTCGGCTCGGGGCATGCGTTTGCGGACTGGTGCCTGTTCGTTTCCGGTGGCCGTCACGGGGTTCAGTCTACGCGAATCCGCGATCAAATCTACCATCGGTAACCTACTTGTAGTAACATCATCGCAGGACGCCATTCGAGCACGGCAGGAGCACAGGCATGGCTGAACCGACAAGTCAGGCGATCGCCAAGGTGGCGATCATCGGCAGCGGATTTTCCGGCCTCGGCATGGGCATCAGGCTCAAGCAGGACGGCATCGAGGACTTCGTGATCCTGGAGAAGGCCAAGGATGTCGGCGGCACCTGGCGGGACAACACCTACCCGGGCTGCGCCTGCGACATTCAGTCACACATGTACTCGTTCTCGTTCGAGCAGAACCCGGACTGGAGCCGCTCCTACTCACCGCAGCCGGAAATCTGGGAGTACCTGCGCGGGGTGGCCCGCAAACACGATCTGTACCGGCACATGCGCTACGGGGTCGAGGTGAAGACGGCCCGCTGGGACGAGGAGCGCAGCTTCTGGCGCATCTACGACGCCGAGGGTACCGAGTACCGCGCGCAGTTCCTGGTCTCCGGGATCGGGGCGCTGCACGTTCCGAACGTGCCCGCGCTGCCCGGGATCGAACGCTTCGAGGGGACCGCTTTCCACTCCGCGGAGTGGGACCACGACTTCGACCTGCGGGGCAAGAAGGTCGCGGTGGTCGGGACCGGTGCCTCCGCGGTGCAGTTCGTGCCGCAGATCGCGCCCGAGGTGGCGAAGCTGGAGCTGTTCCAGCGCACCCCGCCGTGGATCATGCCCAAGGGTGACTACGACATGCCCGGCTGGGCACGGCAGGCGTTCAAACGGATCCCGTTCGCCCAGACCCTCTACCGCGACTTCCTGTACTGGATCAACGAGATGCGCGCGATCGGGTTCAACGGGCAGTCGTGGCTGATGCGGCTCGCCGAGCAGGTGGCACGCAAGCACATGGCTGCGAGCATCAAGGACCGGGAACTGCGCCGCAAGCTCACCCCGGACTACACCATGGGCTGCAAGCGGGTGCTCAAGTCCAATGACTACTACCCGGCCCTGAACCGGGACAACGTCGACGTGATCACCGACGGGATCGCCGAGGTGCGGGAGCATTCGGTGGTGGACTCGGTCGGGGTGGAACACGAGGTCGACGCGATCATCTACGGCACCGGATTCCACGTGACCGACTCGCTCGAATACCTGGACGTGATCGGGCGCGAGGGCCAGCGGCTGGACAAGACCTGGCAGGAGAGCGGGATCCAGACCCACAACGGGATCGCGGTCGCCGGGTTCCCGAACCTGTTCTTCCTGCTCGGGCCGAACACCGGGCTGGGACACAACTCGGTGGTGTTCATGATCGAGCAGCAGATGCGCTACGTCGGCGAGGCGATTCAGCTGGTCGACAAGGGCAAGGCGGGCGCCATCGAGGTGCGCAAGTCCGTGCAGGACCGGTTCAACCAGGATGTGCAGCAGCAGCTGGAGAACGGCGTGTGGTCGACCGGTGGCTGCACGAGTTGGTACCTGGACAGCATGGGGGTGAACCGCACCGTCTGGCCCGGGTTCACCTTCAACTACTGGCGCCGGACCCGGCGGATCGCTCCCGCCGAGTTCGCGCTGCTCGGCCGCAGTCCTCGGTTGGCGAAGGACGAGGATCTGGTCGGGGCGGGCTGAGCTGGCGGGTTTGTCGAGTCGGGCGTGATCCCACCCCGCGGGGGATCGCGCCCGACTCGTTGTGCGGGAGGTTCGGCTGCGGGAGGGTCAGCGTGGGGTGAATCCGCTTTGTTCGGTGGGGCGGTTGGTGAACGGGCGTAGTTTGCTGACCAGTTCGACGGTGTCCAGTCCGCACAGCGCGGCGAGTTGCTCGAGTGCGGGGAGATCGAGCGCGATCTCCTGGGTCGCCCCGACCTCACCGAGCCGGTCGCGCGCCCATCGGCGGAAGGGGCGCAGTTCCGGCTGGTCGTCCTTGGCTACCTTGCCGAGGTCGATCTTGACCTTGCCGGACCGGTCGTTGCCGAAGACGCGGTCGTGCACGCGCGCGAGTACCTCATGCGGGTGATGCTCGAGCGCTATGCACAGTTCGACGAGGCGAATGACGGTGCATTGGCGCGTGCCGAGCTCGTAGGTGGCCAGCGTCTGCAGCGATACCTCCGAGGGCATCCGCTCTTGCAGGTCTTTGCGTGTCCAGCCGCGCTGCCGACGAATGCGACGCAGCTCGTCGCCGAGGGCGCGCTGGTAGCTGGCGATGTCCATCTCCACGGTTTCGGTGTCCTCCGCCGATTCGTTGCGACCGGGCAGGCTGCCCGCTCCCCGGTGGGACGACGTTGCAGGGCCACCGTGACGCGGGTTTGCGTCATTCAACGGGTGGTGCATATCACCCGATAGTGTTAGTACGGTCGACAATACCCCGCGGTCAGTCCACGCAGGTCGTTCCGTTGGCCGTGATCGGCGGCATCGGCGGGGTCGGTTTGGCCTGGGAATCGTTCGAGGCGGAGCTGCTCGACGAGGAAGAACTGCTGGACGAGGAGCTGTCCGAGGAGGATCCGGAGGAGCTGCTCGTGGAGGAGCCGTCGCTGGCTCCGGGCCCGTCGTAATTGTTGCCGAGGAAGACACGCACGGTGTTGTCCGGCAGCGAGGTGTCCTGCTCGAGGGTGTAATGCCCGCCGAGCGTGGTGCGGACGCTTTCGGCGGCCGACCGGCCACCGCTCGGGTAGCGGATCACCGTGCTCGAGCGGCTGCTCGAGTTGCCGGTGCCACCGCTGGTGAAGCCCTTCTTGCCGAGCGCGTCGAGTACGGCGCCGGCCAGGCCGGAGGAGCCCGTGCCGTTGCGCACATCCACGGTGGTCCCCTTGTTGTCCGCCTGGCCGGGGGGAGCCGCGGCGGAGGACTTCGGGGCGGCGGGCTTTTCGCCGACCTGGCCCCGGATGAACTCGTTCACCTCTTGCGGGTCGACCTTGACGGCCTCCCCGTCGGTGTCGGTCTTCATCGCGAGGCTTTCCACCGGAATGGTGGAGAAGGTCATCGCGCCGCCGGTGAGGTTCTGCATCTGCTGGGCGAAGCCGGTGACATCCCAGCCCTGGTCGATCACCAGCGATTTGCTCACCGCGCCGATGAGGTTGTTCAGCGCGCCGGGGTCGGTCAGGGTGCCCGCGGAGAGGATCTTGTGCGCCATCCCGGCGAGGAACGCCTGCTGACGGCGGTTGCGCTGCAGGTCGGTCGAGCCGCCGGGAATGTTGTGCCGTTGCCGGACGAAGGCGAGTGCCTTGGCGCCCTGCACGGTCTGCTCGCCCTTCGCGAAGACCGCGCCGGAGTACTGCTTGTCGTTGACGGCCTGTTTGAGGCAGACCGGCACGCCGCCGATGGCCTTGGAGATGTCGTAGAAACCGGCCAGGTTGACCTGGGCGAAGTGGTCGATGCCCATTCCGGTGAGCTGTTCGACCGTCTTGATGGTGAGTTTCTCGCCCGCCTGGTTGGACTTGACCTCGAGCTCACGCGGGTCCTTGATGCCCTGCTGCTGCAGCTTCGTGAACTCGTCGTTCTTGGCCCTGCCGAACGCGGAGTTGATCTTGTGCTTCCCGTGGCCGGGGATCTGCACGTAGGAGTCGCGCGGGATGGAGACCGCCGTCGCCTTGCGCCCGTCGTTCGGGATGTGCACCAGGATCAGGGTGTCGGTGTTGATCTCGCCGTCCGCGGATCCCGCGTGCAGCCGGTCGAGCAGGTCCTTCGGCAGCGGGTTGCCCTGGGCGTCGGTCCGCGAGTCCATCCCGATCAGCAGGATGTCCATCGACCCGTCCGGTGCCTTCTGCCCGCCGATGTCCGCGGTGGTCAGCGAGTTGTTCAGCCGGGTGATCGTGACCCAGGCATAGGCGCTGACCGCGAACACGCAGAGCGAGAGAGCGGCGATGAGGACCTTGCTGACCAGGCCCATGCGGTGCCGGTTGCGCGCCCTGCGCCGGGCCGCGCTGGACCTCGGCTGACCGACCGGGCGAGTGGCCTGGGTGTGCGGGGTGGGCGAGGGGCGCTCGGTCTCGCCGCTGCGGGGTTTGGCTCCCTGCTGCCGCGTGGCCTGGGGCTTGGCGTTCTCGGCGCGGCGGCCGGACTGCGGCTGGCGCGCCGCCCGGGCCGGATCCTGGGCGGGCCTGCGGCCGGGTGGCGGCACGTCTCGGGATGTCGACGGGGCTCGCGGCGGTCGCCCATCGGGCTCGCCGGAGCGGCGTCGCCAGTCCTCCACGCCCATAACCTCCAGGTCGTCCTGCTGCTCGCCTACGGGTGCCGCTTGCGAAACCGCTCACCAGTAGACGCATGACCACTCACGCGGGTTGCGCGGCGAGTCACATGTCACCTAATCGTCATAGCCGTTTGCTTGTTCCGATACTCAGATCGGCTTACGCAAACGCCACCATGATGCACGATCGTGATTATCCCGTCCCCGGCCCGTGCGATCGGGCCGCCGCGCCGGGAGACCGGGAGGTGCTGTGAGCCGGTCATCGGCCGTCACGTACACTGGTTGCTCGGGCCTGCACGTGCCCGCACGCGGGGGATTATTGACACTGAATGAGACAGCGACATTGAAGGGCTAAGGGGTCAGGCGAATGCCTCCAAAGCAGAAGATCACGTTCGAGGCGACCCTCGAGCTCGAGGCGGGCAACGCCGCGATGGTCGACCTCGGGAAGATGCTCGGTCCGACCGGTGTGAACACGCGTGGCGTGAAGGTCGAGTACGACGAGGCGACCTCGGGCAGCCGCGGTGACATCGTGCCCGTCGTGATCACGGTCTTCGAGGACCGTAGCTACCAGCTGCGCTACAAGACCCCGCCGACGAGTTTCCTCATCCGCAAGGAGCTCGGCCTCAAGGGCGGCGGGCAGACGCCGGGCCGTGGCGCCCCGGCCGCTTCGATCACCCAGGATCAGCTGCGCTCGATCGCCGAGCGCAAGATGCCCGACCTGAACACGGAGACCGTGGACCAGGCCGTCAAGGTGGTCGCCGGTTCCGCGCGCTCCATGGGCGTCAAGGTCGCCGACTGAGCACAGCCAGACACGGAAAGGCCCCGGACTGTTCGGTCCGGGGCCTTTCGCTGTTGGGGAACCGCTAGCTGAACCGGCGCAGCCGCAGGCTGTTCGTCACGACGAACACGCTGGAGAACGCCATCGCCGCGCCCGCGATCATCGGGTTGAGCAGTCCGAGCGCCGCGATCGGCAGCGCGCAGATGTTGTAGGCGAACGCCCAGAACAGGTTGCCCTTGATGATCGCGAGGGTGCGCCGGGCGAGCCGGATCGCGTCCGCCACCGCGCCGAGGTCCTCGCGCACGATCGTCAGGTCCGAGGCCTGGATGGCCGCATCGGTCCCGGTTCCGATCGCGAGCCCGAGATCGGCACCGGCGAGCGCGGCCGCGTCGTTGACCCCGTCACCGACCATGGCCACCGTGCGGCCCTGCTGCTGCAGTGCGCGCACCGTTTCCACCTTGCCCGCCGGGGTGACCTCGGCGATCACCTCGGGAATCCCGACCGTCGCGGCGACGGTGCGGGCCGCCCGCTCGTTGTCCCCGGTGAGCAACACGGGGGACAGGCCGAGCGCACGGAAGGACTCGATCGCACCGGCCGCTTCCGGGCGCACCGTGTCCGCCACGGTCACCACGCCGATCGCCTTGTCCTCCCTGGCCACGAGCACCGGGGTGTACCCGCTGGCCTGCGCGGCCGCCATGGCCTCACCGAGCTGCGCGGGGACCGTGATCTCGTGCTCGGCCAGCAGGGCGGGCCTGCCGACGAGCACCCGCTCACCGTCCACCGTCCCGCTGACCCCGAGCCCGTCGAGGCTGTGGAACCCGCCCGGTTCGGGCAGCTCACCGAACTCGCGGGTGGCGTGCTCGGCGATCGCGCGGGCGATCGGGTGCGCGCTGGAGTGCTCGACCGCGCCCGCGATACGCAGGGTCTCCCGCGCACCGCTGACCTCGACCACCCGCATCCGGCCCGTGGTGACCGTGCCCGTCTTGTCCAGCACGATCGTGTTCACGGCACGGGTGGATTCGAGCACCTGCGGACCCTTGATCAGGATCCCCAGCTGCGCGCCCCGGCCGGTGCCCGCCATCAGCGCGGTCGGCGTGGCGAGGCCGAGGGCGCACGGGCAGGCGATGATCAGCACGGCGACCGCGGCGGTGAACGCCTCGTCCACCGAACCGCCGAAGGCCAGCCACGCCGCGAGGGTGAGCAGCGCGAGCACGATCACGGCGGGCACGAACACCGCGGAGACCCGGTCGGCGAGCCGTTGCACCTTGGCCTTGCCCGCCTGCGCGTCGGCGACGAGCTTGGCCAGCTGCGCCAGCTGGGTGTCCGCGCCGACCACGGTGGCGCGCACGGTCAGCGTGCCCGAGGAGTTGATCGTCCCGCCGACCACCGAATCGCCCTCGGTGACCTCCACCGGGACCGATTCCCCGGTCAGCATGCTGGCGTCCACCGCGGAGGCTCCGGAGTGCACCACGCCGTCGGTGGCGACCTTCTCGCCCGGCCGGACGACGAACAGCTCACCGGCCCGCAGCGAGTCGATCGGGACCCGCTGCTCGGTACCTTCGCCGTCGTCGCTGCGCAGGACCGCTACATCCTTGGCGCCCAGTTCGAGTAGCGCCCGCAGCGCGGACCCGGCCCCGCTGCGCGCCCGGTGCTCGAGATACCGCCCGGTCAGGATGAACACGGTCACCCCGGCCGCGACCTCGAAGTAGTTCTCCGCGGCCCCGGTGAACAGGCCGACGACGGAGAACCCGTACGCGGCGAGCACCCCGACCGTGATCAGGGTGTCCATGGTGACGGCGGCGTGCCGGAGATTGGTGACCGTGGCGAGGTGGATCGGCCACGCGCCCCACACCACGACCGGGGTGGTCAGCGCGAACGCCAGCCAGGCCCAGCCGTCGAAGTGCAGCGCGTGCACCATGCCGAGTACGACCACCGGAATCGCGAACGCGGCGGAGACCGCGAGCCGCGACAGTGGGCCGTTGTCCGGCTTGTCCTCGGTTTCGCCCGCATCGAGGCTCGCCGAGTAACCGGTCTGTTCCACCGTCTCGATCAGCCGGTCCGGCCCGAGCGAGTCGGGGAAGCTGACCGTGGCCTTCTCGGTGGCGAAGTTCACCGTCGCCTGCACGCCGTCGAGCTTGTTGAGCTTGCGCTCGATTCGTGTCGAGCAGGATGCACAGGTCATCCCGCCGAGGGAGAGCTCGATCCGTTGCACGGCGGCTCACCCCTTGATGGAGTAGCCGGCCTCATCGATCGCGGCGGCGAGCGCGGAGTCGGCAACGGGTGCCTCGCTCGTCACGGTGACCGCGCCGGTCTCCAGGTTCACCTCGACGCCGGTGACGCCGGGAATCTCGGTGACCTCTTCGGTGACCGCGTTGACGCAGTGCTGGCAGCTCATCCCGGTGACGGTGATGGTTTGCTCGCTCATGAGAGTTCGTCCTTTCGGAAATTTCTAGGAACGGACGAGCCGGGCGATCGCGTCGTTGGCTTCGGCGATCTTCTCTTCGGCCTCGTCGCCGCCGTCCGAGATCGCGTCGCTGACGCAGTGGCGCAGGTGCTCGTCGAGCAGGGCGAGGGAAGCCGATTGCAGGGCACGTGTGGTTGCGGAGACCTGAGTGAGGACGTCGATGCAATACTTGTCCTCCTCGACCATGCGCGCGAGACCGCGGACCTGACCTTCGATGCGCTTGAGCCTGCGCAGGTGGGCGGCTTTGTTCTCGGCGTAGCCGGGGTGCTCGGTGGCTGCCATCGATACCTCCTGGGGGTATGTCCGTCATTACGAACATACCCCCAGGAGGTATGGGTTTGGCAAGTCAGATCGCTGTGATGTGGCGCAACTTGTCCGGGTTCCGGATCACGTTGATCTCGGTGACCCGGCCGTCGGCCACCTCGAAACAGGCCACGGTGTCGGGTTCGCCGCCCGCGCTGATCAGAATCCCGGGTGCCCCGTTCACCAGGACCCCGCTGACCACCGGAGACGGGGGAAGCTTCTGCCAGACGCCGAGGATGAAGCGGACGACCTTGTCGGCGCCGAGCACCGGGCGCAGCGCGGCCCTGCGCTTGCCGCCGCCGTCGCTGACGAGCGTGACATCCGGGGCGAGCACGCTCATCATCTCGGCGATGTCCCCGCCCGCGCTCGCGGTGAGGAACCGTTCGGTGAGTTCCTTGCGCTGCTGCTCGGCGGGTTCGTACCGGGGGCGGCGGGCCTGTACGTGCTCGTGGGCGCGATGGCCGAGCTGGCGCACGCTCGCCGCGGACCGGTCGAGCATGCCCGCGATCTCGGTGTAGCCGAAGCCGAATGCCTCGTGCAGCACGAACACCGCGCGCTCCAGCGGGGAAAGCGATTCGAGCACGACCATGATCGCCAGGGATACCGATTCGGCCAGTTCCACGCCGTCGGTGGCGTCCGGCGTGGTGACCAGGGGGTCGGGCAGCCAGGGACCGACGTAGGACTCCCTGGTGACCGCGGCCGAGCGCAGCCGGTTGATGGCCAGATTGGTGACCGTGCGCGCGAGGTAGGCCTTGGGATGCTCGACCGGCTCGGTGACCTTCGCCCACCGCAACCAGGCGTCCTGCACGATGTCCTCGGCATCCGCGACGCTGCCCAGCAGCCGGTAGGCGATGCCGAACAGCATCCCGCGGTGCTCTTCGAAGACGTCAGCCACGGGCTTCATCGTAGGCCGGGCGCACCGCGCAGTTGTCGGAGAACCCCTGGCCGGTCAGCCCGAGCGCGCTGTTCACTCGGGAGCGGAAGTTCTCCAATGCGACGATCGCGGTCAGCTCCACAAGGCCCGCCTCGCCGAGCAGGTCCTTGAGCCGCGCCGAAAGCCCATCGCCGACCTGCGGCGGGGTCGCGGTCATCGCTTCCGCGTACTCCAGCACGAGCAGTTCGAGCTCGGCGAACGCATCCCGGTTCGACCGCCAGTCCGCGATCTTGCGCAGCTTCTCGTTCGCGATGCCGAGCTCGGCGGCCTCCCAGTAGCCGAAGTCGATGCACCAGGCGCAGCCGATCCGGGCCGCGGACACCATCAGCGCCATGTGCTTGAGTTTCGGGTCGAGGGCGCGCCATTTGGTCACCCGCTGCTCGGTGATCAGCAGGGTGGACAGCACTCGCCGGTTGTGCGCGACGGCCTTGAGCGAATCGAACGCGCGGCCCGCCATGCGCGTGGTGTACCAGGTGCCGACGCGGTAGGCGAGGCTTCGGGGTGGGTCGAGGGAGATACGGGGCATGGCTGCGCTCCTTGCTCGGTTTCTGGCCGGTCGCCAGGGAAGACAAGCGGGGAGCGGGAAACGTGACAGGTTAGTCCTGATCGTCCTTCTTCTGCTGCTTGGCGGCGTCCACACTGGCCGAGAGCGCGGCCATGAGATCGACGACCTGTTCGGTCGGCTGCTGTTCGGTCTCGGTGACCTCGCGGCCCTCGATCTTGGCCTCGATCACCGCTTCGAGCGCCTCGCGGTAGGCATCGGTGTATTTGCGCGCGTCGAAGACCTCGTCGGCCATCGAGTCGATCAGCGAGCCGGCCATGGTCAGTTCCTGCGGGCGGATCTCCGGGGCCTGCTCGTTCAGGAAGTCGAACTCGGGTTTGCGCACCTCGTCCGGCCACAACATGGTGGAGAGCACCAGCACGTCCGCGTGCACCCGGAGCACGGCGAGTGATTCGCGGTTGCGGATGGCGATCTTCGCGATGGCGACCTGGCCGGATTTGTGCAGGGCGTCGCGCAGCAGCAGATAGGGCTTGATGCCCATCTTCTGCGGTTCGAGGTAGTAACTCTTGTCGAAGTAGATCGGGTCGATGGATTCGAGCGGGACGAACTCCACCACGTCGACCGCCTTGGTGGTGGGCACCGGAACCTTGGCCAGGTCCTCGTCGGTGAGCACGATCATCTGACCGTCCTCGGCCTCGTACCCCTTCGCGACCTCGCTGTAGGGCACCTCGGCCCCGTCGACCGAGCAGGTGCGCCGGTAGGAGATGCGCCCGCCGTCCGCGGCGTGCACCTGCCGGAACGAGGGTGTCTTGCTCTCGGTGGCCGCGTAGAGGTGCACCGGAATGGCGACCAGGCCGAACGAGACCGTGCCCTTCCACATCGACCGCATGGGGGTGCACCCGCCCTTCTCGCCTCGATGATCGTGCCCTTTCCTGCGAAACGATACCCTTTATCGCAGGTCAGCGCCGAGGGAAAAGGAGTTCGGGTAATGGGCTCGGAGCATATTCCGGTCTCCGTCGGCGGGCGTGTACTGCGCATTTCCAATCTCGACAAGGTGCTCTATCCGGACACCGGGTTCACCAAACGCGATGTGCTGGACTACTACGTCGCGGTGGCCGAGGCCCTGTTGCCACGGCTCGCCGAACGCCCGGTGACCCTGATGCGGTTCCCGGACGGCGCGGACCGGGAAGGCTTCTTCGAGAAGCACGCGGCACGCCACGCTCCCGAATGGGTACGCACCGCGCGGATCCCCACCCGCAGCGGTACGGCCGAGTACGTGTTCCTCGAGGAGCTGCCCGCCCTGGTCTGGGCCGCCAACCTCGCCGCGCTCGAACTGCATGTGCCGCAGTGGCGGATCGGGGAGGGCACGCGGCTGCCGGATCAGCTGGTGTTCGACCTCGATCCGGGCGCGCCCGCCGGCATCGTGGAGTGCTGCCGGGTCGCGGTGCTGCTACGCGACGCGCTGGCCGAGGACGGACTTTGCGCGTACCCGAAAACCAGCGGTTCCAAAGGGATGCAGCTCTATGTCCCGGTCACGGCCACCGAGGAGAAGCAGAGCTCGCGGTACGCGAAACGGCTCGCCGAACGCCTCGCGGGGCGCCATCCCGAGCTGATCACCGCGACCATGACCAAGGCGGTGCGCCCCGGGCGGGTGTTCATCGACTGGAGCCAGAACAATCCGGCCAAGACCACGATCGCGGCCTATTCGCTGCGCGCCCGCCCGGAACCCGCCGTGTCCACCCCGTTGCGCTGGACCGAGGTGGAACGTGGCGAACCGCTGGCATTCGGGCCGCGGCAGGTGCGCGAACGGCTCGCCGAACACGGGGACCTGCTGGCCGGAATGGGCGATTCCCGGGCCGCACTGCCTTCCGAGTAACACGGCGTTCGGATAGCTTTGCGGCCGTGAGTGAATTCGACGCGGTCGTCATCGGGGCGGGGATCAACGGAATGGTCGCGGCCGCCGAACTGGCGAAGGCCGGTTGGTCGGTCGCCCTGCTCGAGGCGAATGAGCGGATCGGTGGGTTCATCGCGAGCGAGCAGCGCACCCTGCCCGGTTATGTGCACGACACGTTTTCCTCGTGGCATCCACTTTTCGTGTCCGGGCCCGCCTATGCCGCGCTCGGCGAGGAGTTGCACGCGCACGGGCTGCGCTATCGCAACACCGAGGGACTGATCACCGCGAGTGTCGGGGCGGACGGGCAGGCGGTGTTCGCCCACCGCGACCCGGAACGCACCGCCGCCGGGTTCGAACAGCCCCGCGACCGGCAGGCCTACCTCGCCATGCTCGAGCGGTTCGGCGAGGTGGCACCGATCGCGGGCGCGCTGCTCGGCCGGGAACTGCGTTCGCTGCGCGCACTGCGCACCGCCGCGCCATTGCTGCGCAGGCCGGGCCGTGCCGAACGGCTGCTCCGGGATGTGGCCAGTAGCGGCCGCGCCGCGCTGCGTAGGGAGTTCGACGGCTGGGAGGTCGACCGGCTCTGGACCCCGTGGTTGCTGCATGCCGGGCTCGCCCCGGACAGTGCCTCCGGCGGGTTCATGCTCCCGGTGCTCGCCGCGACCCTGCATGGGACCGGGATGCCACTTGTGGAAGGCGGGGCTGCGCGATTCATCGAGGCGTTCACCGGTCTGCTCGGCACGCTTGGGGTGCACGTGCGGTGCGCGAGCCCGGTGGACCGCATCCTGACCAGGCGCGGGCGGACGATCGGGGTGCGGGTCGCCGGGCAGACGATCCGGGCGAAGCGCGCGGTGCTCGCCTCGGTCGGCCCGGGCGCGCTCTACGGTGAACTGCTTGCGCCGCACGAGGTTCCCGCAGCGGTACGGACCGAGGCAGCGCGGTACCGCCCCGGTCGCGCGGCCATGCAGATCCATGTGGCGCTCTCCGGTCCGCCGCGCTGGCGCGAGGCACTGCTCGGGCGTGCGCCGCTGATCCACATCTCCGACGGCGCGGCGAGTACCGGTATCGCGTGCGCGCAGGCGGAGGCCGGGTTGCTGCCCGGCGAGCCGACCGTGGTCGTCGGGCAGCAGTACGTGCTCGATTCCGGGAGGGTACCCGAGGGCGCGGCGAGCCTGTGGCTGCAACTGCAGGAGGTGCCCTGGGAAGTGCGCGGGGACGCGGCGGGGGAACTGGAGGCGGGACCGTGGACGCCGGCACTCGCGCACGCCTACGCCGGGCGGGTGCTCGACCGGATCGCGGTGCACGCTCCCGGGCTGCGCGCGCAGGTGCTCGGCATGGATGTGCTCGCCCCGCCCGATCTGCTCGCCGCGAACCGCAATGCCGTGGCCGGGGATCCCTACGGTGGCTCGGCGGAACTGGACCAGAACCTGTTGTGGCGGCCAGTGCCCTCGGCCGCGCGGCACACCGGGGTGGTGCGCGGGCTGTGGCACATCGGGGCCGCGACACATCCCGGCCCCGGACTCGGTGGCGGTTCGGGGCATCTGGTTGCCACGGCGTTGACGCGCGGCCGATAATACGGAACAGTGACGACGGTCATCGTTACGCAATAGCGCTACGAAGGAGCCGGTATGGATAACGCGCTCAGCGATGGCGGGGACTTCAAGCTCGGGCTGTTCTCCCCGAACTGCACCGGTGGACTCGCGGTGACCAGAATTCCCGAGCGGTGGAGCGCGAGCTGGCCGGACAACCTGCGCCTTGCCCGGCTGGCCGACCGGGTGGGGATCGATTTCATCCTGCCGATCGCGCGCTGGATCGGTTACGGCGGGGAGACGAATTTTCACGAGGGGGTGCTCGAACCGATCCCGTGGGCCTCAGGTCTGCTGGCGAGCACCCGGCGCATCGTGGTGTTCGCGACCGTGCACACCGCGTTCAATCATCCCGTGGTGAGCGCCAAACAGCTGGCCACCGTCGACCAGATCGGCGAGGGCAGGGCCGGGCTGAACATCGTCGCGGGATGGAATCAGCCCGAGTACGAGGCGATGGGTGTGACGCTGCCAAGCGAACACGACGACCGGTACGCCATGGCCCAGGAATGGTGGGACCATGTCCGTGCACTGTGGACCCGGGAGGGCCGCTTCGACCTGGACGGCCGGTTCTTTTCCCTGCGTGGCGTGGAATCCATGCCGAAACCGGTGCAGTCGAGCCTGCCGATCCTCAATGCCGGTTCGAGCAAGCAGGGGCGCGCGTTCGCCGCATGCAACGCGAATTTCGTGTTCACCATCATCGCGGATCCGGCCGAGGGGGAGCGCGTGGTGGCCGAGCTGACCGAGTCCGCGCGCGCCGAATACGGCCGCGAGGTCGGCGTGATGTCGCCCGCGCACGTGGTCTGCCGGTCCAGCCACGCGGAGGCGCGGGAATATCTGCACTACTACGCCGAGGAGTACGCGGACTGGGAAGCCGTGGACAACCTCATGCGGCTGCAGGGAATGCATGCGCAGTCGTTCACCGAGGACATGCTGGCCACCTTCCGTTCCCGGTTCGCCGCCGGGCACGGCACCTGCCCACTGATCGGTACCCCGGACGAGGTGGCCACGGAGATCGAACGGTATGCCCACGCCGGGCTTTCCGGGATGACGCTGTCCTTTGTGGACTATGTGACGGAGCTGGAATTCTTCGCCGCGGAGGTCATTCCCCGGCTCGAGGCGAAAGGCATCCGGGTTCCCCGCCCGGAAGTCGGCACGGTATGAGAACTGGAGGCTGTCCATGTCGGTGTTGACCGAACTGTCCGCCGCATTGCGTGGCGGCTCCGTCGAGGTCGTGGACCTCACCGCACGGTTGCATTCCGGGACGCCGATCCTCCGGCTTCCCGAACCGTTCGCCAATACGCTCGGCTTCGAGCTCGAAGAGGTCAGCCGCTACGACGACCGCGGACCTCGCTGGTATCACAACAACATCCACACCAGTGAGCATTCCGGTACCCATGTGGACGCGCCGGTGCACTGGTACTCCGGGAAGGACGGCACGGACATCGCGGGAATGCCGCTCGGCTCCATGGTCGGGCCCGCGGTCGTGCTGGACGTGTCCGGGAAAGCGGCCGCGGATCCGGATTTCCTGCTCACCACCGAGGATGTGCACGCATTCGAGGCGGAGCACGGCGCCCTTCCCGAAGGCGGCTGGCTGCTCTACCGGACCGGGTGGGACGCGCGGTCCGGAGACACCGAGGAATTCCTGAACAGCGACGAGAACGGTTCGCACACTCCGGGAATCGACCCGGAATGCGCGCGTTATCTCGCCGAATCATCGATCGCCGGGGTGGGGGTGGAGACCGTGGGCACCGATGCCGGACGCGGGTTCGAACTCGATCCGCCGTTTCCCTGCCACGATCTGCTGCTCGGTGCCGGGAAATACGGCCTCACCCAATTGCAGAACCTTTCCCGGGTTCCCGCGACCGGTGCCGTCGTGGTGGTGAGCCCGCTGCCGATCGTGGGCGGTTCCGGGAGCCCGGCGCGCGCGCTCGCCCTGGTGGGGCGGGCATGAACGTCGCGGAACTGATCGCCCGGGTGATCGCCGGATCCGGTGCGGGGCAGGCATTCGGCGTGATCGGGAGCGGGAATTTCGCGCTGACGAACGCCTTGCGGTCCGAAGGGGTTCCGTTCACCGCGGCGCGCCATGAGATGGGTGCGGCGACGATGGCCGATGCGTACGCGCGGATGACCGAACGGCTCGCGGTCGTGACCACGCATCAGGGCTGCGGGCTCAGCAATGCGGTCACCGGGATCGGTGAAGCGGCCAAGAGCAGGACCCCGATGCTCGTGCTCACCGCGGACACGCCCGATTCCGCGGTCCGCTCGAATTTCCGCATCGATCAGGACGCCATGGTGCGCGCGGTCGGTGCGGTCGCCGAACGCGTGCACTCGGTCGCGAGCGCCAAGGCGGACACCGTTCGCGCCTGCCGCACCGCGCTCGAGCAGCGCCGCACCGTTGTGCTCAGCGTGCCCACCGATGTGCAGGCCGGATCGGTGCCCGAACCGGAGCCGAATACCGTGGCCGCCCCGGAATCCGTCCGCCCGGCGGCGGAATCGGTCACCGCCCTCGCCGATCTGCTCGCCGCGGCGGACCGGCCCGTGTTCATCGCCGGGCGGGGCGCGCGTGGTTCCGGGGCGGGACTGCGCGCGCTCGCGGAGGAAAGCGGTGCCCTGCTGGCCACCTCGGCCGTCGCGAACGGGCTCTTCACCGGGGATCCCTTCGCGCTCGGGATTTCCGGCGGATTCTCCGGAACGCTCACCGCGGAACTGATCGCGGAGGCCGACCTGATCGTCGGCTGGGGTGCCGCGCTGAACAACTGGACGACACGGCACGGCAAACTGCTTGGCGCGCAAGCTGAAATCGTGCATGTCGACGTGGAACAGTCGGCGTTCGGCGCGTACTTCCCGGTGGCGCTCGCGGTGCTCGGAGATGTGGTGAGCACCTGCGCGGATCTGCGTACCGAGCTCGGCGCGCGCGGCCACCGGGCGAGTGGGTACCGCACCGAGGAGATCCGCGCGCGCCTCGCGGAGAGCGGCTGGGTCGGCGCCGAACCGTATCCCGAGATCACCGCGGCGGGCCGGATCGATCCGCGCACCCTGAGCATCGCGCTCGACGAACTACTGCCCGCCGAGCGCATCGTGTCCATCGACTCCGGCAACTTCATGGGATATCCCAGCGCGTATCTGCGGGTACCCGACGAATACGGCTTCTGTTTCACCCAAGCCTTCCAGTCGATCGGGCTCGGGCTGGCCACCGCGATCGGTTCCGCACTCGCCCGCCCGGACCGCATCCCGGTGGCCGCGCTCGGCGACGGTGGATTCCACATGGCCGTGGCCGAACTGGAAACCGTGGTGCGACTGAGGATCCCGATGCTCATCATGGTCTACAACGACGCCGCCTATGGTGCCGAGGTGCACCACTTCGGCAAGGGGCACAGCGGTAATGGACACAGCGGTAATGGACACAGCGGTAACGGGCACAGCGGTGGTGGATCCGATCTGGACACCGTGCGGTTCCCGGACACCGACATCGCCGCCATTGCGCGCGGATTCGGCGCCGAAGGGGTCACCGTGCGTGCCCGCAGCGACCTGGACGCGGTGCGGGGCTGGCTCGCTGCCGGGCCGGGCGGGCCGCTCGTGGTGGACGCCAAGATCGCCGAGGACGGCGGGGCCTGGTGGCTCGCGGAGGCCTTCGGGTAGGGCGTGTCTCTTACGGGTGACGACGTTGGTCGGGTGGTGCCGCCGCTGCCCGGTTTCCGCGGCCTACGCGGGAACTCCAGGATCGCCTCGCGTCCGGCGATGGGGCGTTTCGTGGAGGGCGAGCCGCTCTGCCGGGCTCATGCGACGGTGAGCACGATCTTGCCCTGGAGGTGCCCCGCGCTGCTCGGTCCTGCGCGGCCTGGGCGTCCTCGAGCGGGAAGCCGCTGTCGATCGCGACGCGGAGGGTACCGTCTTCGAGCAGGCAGCCGATCTTGACCAGGTGCGCGCCGCTCGATCGGACCTGCGCGGCCGTCACCGTGATACCCAGCCTCGCGTTCTCCTCGTCGTCGAACTCGCCGAAGTAGACCGGGTGAAGGGAGCCGCCGCGCTTGACCGTCTTGAGGAAGCGCTTACTCTGCGGTCCGCCAACGCGATCCAGGACGAGGTCGACATCCTGAGTGACCTCCTCAGAGCGGTCCGTTGTGTAGTCGATGACTTCGTCGGCGCCGAGGTCACGCAGGAACGCTTCATGGACGCCGGACGCGACGGCGATGGCCAGGGCGCCTTGCCACTTGGCGAGCTGTAGCGCGAGGTGCCCGACGCCGCCCGCGGCGCCGTTGACCAGGACCGTGCTCTCGGCGCCGAGCGCCATCGGGCGGTGCTGGGCGTGCTGGAACGGCGAGGGGAAGTCGTGGCCGAGCTCGATCAGGAACTGCCACGCCGTCAGCCCCGACATGGCCACGGCCGTGGCGTGTTCGTGGTCGACGCCGGCCGGTTTGTGCGCGAAGTCCGCCGCCGACGCGGCGACGTACTCGGTGTAGGCGTTGCCCTGCAAGGAGAGCGGGAAGTTCAGCAGGCCGAACACCTCGTCGCCGACGCGAAGCCCTCGACGCCGGCACCGGTCGCCGCGAGGACGCCTGGGATGTCGGTCCCCGGAATCAGGGGCAGCTCGACCGGTGGCTTCAGCTCGGCCGGCACGTCGGGCATGCCCTCGCGCGTATACCAGTCGGGAGGGTTGACGCCGACCGCGTGCACCCGGACAAGCAGCTGGCCCGGCCCCGGCTCGGGCACGGGGGCCGCCTCGTAACGGCGATGAACAAGAGCCTCACCATCGACACCTGCCCGCGTCTCGCATGTCCGATCGTGCTGCGTCTCGCGATGCCGGTCAGGTACGACCACCGGACCTTGCTCGAGGCCACCCGATCCAGCGTCTATCGCGCGTCCGGTCCCGTGGTCCGGGAAACCAGCAGTACCTACTTCGACAAGAGGATCATCCCCACCCGGTGGCCGGACGCCGTTCTGGACGAAAGCGTGCGGAATGCCATCTGGGAACTCTGCGCGACCCACCGCGACCGATTCCCAGTCGCCGAAACCTGCTGACGAACGCGGGCGGTGAACCGCTATCGCGATAGACCCTCATCGTGTGCATCATCGGCCATGTCGTTGCGATAGGTGTGTCCGCTCGGTGTGGTGACTTCGAGTTCGCCGGTGCGGTGGTCGAGTGTGTGGTGCCAGCCGGGGACGGATTTGAGTTTGTGGTCAAGTCGGCACAGGCCCTGGAGGTTGTGCGGGTCTGTTGTGCCCTGCTCGGCCCAGGCTTGGATGTGATCGATCTCCGCGATGGGTCGGCAGCAGCCGGGGGCCTTGCAGTGTTGGTCGCGGAGGCGAACGTATTCGCGTTGTCGGTTGCTGGGCCGGTACCGGCGTCGTCCCAGGCCGCGGATGACGCCGGTGTCTGGATCGGTGAGGACTTTACGGACCGCGTTGCGCGGATCGGCGAGCATGGCTTGTGCCGTGTGGGCGGGTATCTCACCGTGTCCGTTGATGCGGCAGTACTCCTCGCTGATTTCGAGGGCGACGCCAAGTGGGACGTGGACGTTGAGTACGACCCGAACCCCAGAATGCTGGTCGCGCCCGGTCAACAGGTCGGTGACCACATCGGCGCGGAGCTGGTCGAGGGTGCGCGAGTCGCCACGCCCGCGTAATGAGCGCACGATCTTGTCGACCCGTGTCTGGCAGGCGGCCAGGTCTTCACTGGGCAGCCGGGCGAACAGGGTGCCGGTACCGTCCCCGTCGTCCTGGAACGACACATATCTGCTCGCCCGCGCCGCTGCGATGCGAGCAGCCTTCGCTTCCGGAGCCAGCCCGTCCGCGAGATGCCGCACATACCGAACCCATTCCCGAGGCCGCCCCTTATCGCGCAACCGCTCAGTGATCCGGGAATCCGCTGCCGCTAGTGCTTCCCCTGGAAGGGATTCGAGTATTTCCCGTGCTTTCGAGGCGTGAAACAAACTCCACAGTCCCTCGCGCATGCATGCCAGTGCTTCCGGCATGTGCTCGTGCAGAAAGATCGCGGTCTCCGCGGTATCGATCGCCCGGCCGCGTGGAATATTGCGCACCAGCCGCATCTCCTCGATCACCGACTCCAGCGGATAATCGTCGACATGCCGACACTGTTCACGCCACAGCGCATATGTGTGATCCAGAACAGCGGCATCAAAAGCGGCCTGCATACGATCATACGCGCACAACCGATTCAGAAGTTTACTTTCATCATCCCCAGTGTTCATGAATAAATGATAGCAGAAAATAATGTGAATGATCAAATGAAAATGCCCGGAAAGCTAGGTTTCGTGCTCAAGTACAAAGAGGTAGAAAAGCTCGTGTATGCCAAACTATCCACAGCGCTCCAGGTTATCCACAGATTTTCGCGAACGGTTTTGACGCCTCCGGGAACCGATATACTGGATGCGGGGTCGCCCCGGGGTGGTAGCCGAGCACACTGATCGCGCCCGCTCACGCGTAGGCCAGCCCGAGCGCGCGTCCGGTGCCGCTGGCGGCCCCGGTGATGATCGCGACCTTGCCTTCGAGTCCGTTGTCGCCGGTGAGCCGCACGCGAGTACCGGAGTGGAGCGGACGAGAGGGTTTCGCAAACACTTCGAGGTCGAGGGGTTCCCGATCCCGGACGACTACGTGCTGCACTCGCCGTTCGACACCCAGGGCGGGGACGTGGCCGGGGCGGAACTGCTCGCCAGGCTCCCCTGTCCTACCGCGATCTTCGCCGTCAACGACAGTGCGGCCATCGGGGGCATGGGGGCGTTGCGGGAACACGGGCTGCGCCCCGGCGCCGATGTCGCGGTCATCGGTTACAACGACATTTCCGTCGCAGGGGACATGCCGGTTCCGCTGACCACGGTGCGGTCTTCGATGTTCGACATGGGCACCACGGCCATGGGGCTGCTGCCGGACCGCGTGGAAGGTCGTACGGTGCGGTCGAAACGACTGTCCCCCGCGACTGATCGCGCGAGCCTCGACCGAGCGTGACGAGAATTTCGGCATTGTCGATCTTGTACCGGCGTTGCACGGTACCGTTGCCGAGCATTCGCTTTTCCGCACCATCGGATTGGCCCGACACTGGTCGGCATGCGTGAAGACGACCCGCTGCTGCGTCCCTATCACCTTCGCCGGTTGCGCCTGGCGAACCGGATCGTGAGCACCTCGCACGAACCGGCCTACAGCGAGGACGGGCTGCCGAAGGGCCGGTACCGGCGTTATCACGTGGAGAAGGCGCGCGGCGGGGTCGGGCTGACGATGATCGGCGGCTCGGCGGTCGTTTCCCGGGACAGTCCACCGGCCTTCGGCAATCTGCAGCTGCACCGCGATGAGATCGTGCCCTGGCTGCGCGAGCTGACCGATGCGGTGCACGAGCACGGGACCGCGGTGATGTGCCAGGTGACCCATCTCGGCAGGCGGTCGAGCAACTTCACCGGGGACTGGCTGCCGCTGGTGCACCCCTCACCGCAGCGTGAACCCGCGCACCGCAGCGTGCCCAAGATCGCCGAACCGTGGGATCTGGAACGGATCCTCGCGGACTACGTCAGTGCCGCACAGCGCTGCGTGGCGGCCGGGCTGGACGGGATCGAACTGCAGTCCTACGGGCATCTCCTGGACTCCTTCCTTTCCCCGCGCACCAATCCGGACGGCGGCTCGCTCGAGGAACGGATGGCCTTCCCGCGCAGGGTGATCACGGCGGTACGGGCCGCGGTGGGGCCGGAGTTCATCGTGGGAATCCGGATGGCACTGGACGAATCCTGCGCCGGCGGGCTGCCGCTGGCCGAAGGGCTCGCCGCCGCGCGCTGTTATCTGGCGGACGGAATCGATTTCCTGAGCACCATCAAGGGCACGATCGACAGCGATGCCGCGCTGGCCAGGGTGATCCCGCCGATGGGCGCACCGTCCGCACCGTTCCTGGAGTTCACCGCCGCCGTCAAACGCGAGCTCGGTATCCCGGTCATGCACGCCGCCCGCATCGCGGACGTGGCCACCGCACGGCACGCGGTCGCCGAAGGCATGCTGGACCTGGTCGGGATGACCAGGGCGCACCTCGCCGATCCGCATCTGGTGGCGAAGATCCGCGCCGGGCAGGAGGACCGGATCCGCCCCTGTGTCGGGGCGAGCTACTGCCTTGACGCGATCTATTCGGACGGCGCCGCGAAATGCGTGCACAACCCGGCAACCGGGCGGGAAGGCACCCTGCCGCACGAGCTGAGCCCGATCCACGGTGCGCCGCGCCGGATCGTGGTGGTCGGGGCGGGCCCTGCCGGGCTCGAAGCGGCGCGGGTGCTCGGCGGGCGCGGTCACGAGGTGGTGTTGTTCGAAGCGGGTCAGGAACCGGGCGGGCAGCTGTTGCTCGCCGCGCGCTCCCCGCGCAGGCGCGATCTGCTCGGCATCGTGGACTGGCGGGTGCGGGAGGCGAAACAGGCCGGGGTGCGGCTGCGGTTCGGGATGCTCGCCGAACCCGAGGACATCCGCGCCGAACGGCCCGACACGGTGATCCTCGCGACCGGAGGCAGCCCGGCACGGGCATTCCTCGGCGAGGGCGGCGAACTCATCGAGGACACCTGGGATGTGCTCAGCGGCGGAACCCAGGCGGCCGGGGACGTGCTCGTGTACGACGAGCACGGCGCCAACCAGGCACTGGACGCGGCCGAGGTGCTCGCAAACGCCGGGGCGCGGGTGCGGTACGCGACCCCGGAACGCGCCCTTGCCCCGGATGTGGGCGCGATGATCGCCCCCGGCTACCTGAAGGTGTTCGCCGAACACGGGGTGACCACCACGCTCGCCGAACGACTGGTCGCGGTCCGCCGTGCCGAAGGTCGGCTACGTGCCCGGCTGCGCAGCGAGTACGCCGAACACGAACATGAAATCACCGTGGACCGGGTCGTCACCGAACGCGGCACCCTGCCCAATGACGAACTGTATTTCGCACTGCTTCCCGAATCCGCCAATCTCGGCGAGGTCGACCACACCGCGCTGCTCGCCGGAACGGAACAGCACATCGTGGCCAACCCCGCGGGCGAGTTCGCCCTTTTCCGTATCGGTGACGCGGTCACCAGCCGCAATATCCACGCCGCCGTGCTCGACGCGCTGCGCCTGTGCACCGCGATCGGGCCATGCGAGGCCAAGAAAGGAGCGCCATCGCAATGACCACGCTCGTCGACACGCGGATCGCCGAACTCATCGCGCGCCGCAAGAAAGGGCACAGCCTGCCCGCCGAGTTCTACACCAGCCCGGAGATCTTCCACGCCGATATCGAGGCGATCTTCGCGCGGCACTGGCTACTGGCCACCACGGAGGCCGAAATCCCGGAACCGGGCGACTTCGTCACCGTGGAGATCGGCCCGTACTCGGTGATCGTGCTGCGCGACGACGATGAACAGGTGCGCGCCATGCACAACGTCTGCCGCCATCGCGGCGCCCGGATCCTCACCGAATCCAGCGGATCGGTCGGCAATATCGTGTGCGGCTACCATAAATGGACCTACCGCACCGACGGCTCACTGCTGCACGCGGTGTCCCCGCCGCCGGGCTTCGATCCCGGTTGTTTCGGGCTCAAACCGGTGGCCGTCCAGGTGGCGGGCGGATTCGTGTTCTGTTGCCTCGCCGAACATCCGCCGGAGGATTTCGCCGAGGTCGCCGCGATCATCGAACGCTACGCCGCACCGCACCGGCTCGACCGTGCCACGGTGATCGAGCAGATCGACCTGGTGGAACGGGGCAACTGGAAGCTGGTGATGGAGAACAACCGGGAGTGCTACCACTGCGACGGGCACCCGGAACTGTCCTGTTCACTGTTCCCCACCTACGGCTACACCGACGAGGAAGTCCCGGCCACCCTGCGCGCCGCGTTCGACCGCTACGTCGCCGCGGACACCGCGCTGCGGGACACCTGCGATTCGCTCGGCCTTGCGCACCGGCTGATCGAGCAGCTGTCCGGGCGAGTGAGCGGATTCCGGGTGCAGCGCGAACCGATGGACGGCGCGGGAGAGTCGTTCAGCAGCGACGGCCGGGTGATCTGCACGAAACTGCTCGGCGATATCGGCGAACCCAGACTGGGCCGGTTTTCCCTGCACCTGCAACCGAATGTGTGGCTGCACGTGTGCAGCGACCACGCGGTCACCTTCTCCGCCGTCCCGCTCTCGGCAGGGGAAACCCTGGTGCGCACCACCTGGCTGGTACACGAGGACGCGGTCGAGGGACGCGACTTCGACCGGCAACAGCTGACCGAGGTGTGGCGCAGGACGAACGAACAGGACGCCGGATTCGTGGAGCGCGCGCAACTCGGAGTGCGCAGCCCCGCCTATGTTCCCGGCCCGTACACCACAAGCGAATACCAGGTCGACCAGTTCTGCGACTGGTATCTCGACCGGTTGGGAGCGCATGCATGACCGTTCTGCTCGCGGAAGAGGCCCGGTACACCCCCGAACCGGTCGAGCTCCGGTTACGCTGCACGGCGATCCGGCCCGCCACCCACGATGTGCGGACCTTCGTGTTCGAACCCGATACCGCGCTGGCGTTCCGGCCCGGCCAGTACCTGATGCTGCGGCTCCCGGTCGGGGAACGCTGCTACACGATCGCCTCCCCGCCGACGCGCCCGGAAACCCTGGAGCTCACGGTGAAACACCATCCCGGTGGTGCCGGATCCGGTTACCTGCACGAGGAACTGCGCGTCGGGCAGACACTCGAGGCGAGCGGCCCGTTCGGGCGATTTTCCTATGCAACACAGTTCTCCTACACCACGCGGCCGGAGTCACGATACCTGTTCCTGTCCGCGGGCAGTGGCATCACTCCGGTCATGGCGATGATCAGGACCCTGTTCGATCTCGGCAGCACGGCCGATGCGGTGTTCCTGCACACCGCACGCGGCCCGGCCGACCGGATCTTCGGCGCCGAGCTGGACGCGATCGCTGCCAGTGCCCCGAATTTCCGGGTGGCGAACAGCTACGGGCGTGCGGGCCTCACCGCCGAATCGCTAGCCGCGCTCGTCCCCGATATCACCGAGCGCGCGGTGTTCTGCTGCGGGCCGCACGGCTACCGGGAACGGATCACCGAGATTCTCGCGCTGCTCGGCGCGGATCCGGGGAACTACACCGAGGAACGGTTCACCGTCGAACAGACGGGACCGAGCACGGTGAACTATCCGGTGCGGCTCGGCGCGGCCAGCTTCGAATGCGGGGCCGAGCAGACCGTGCTGGACGCGGCACAGCAGGCCGGGGTCAGTGTGCCGTTTTCCTGCGGCCAGGGAATGTGCGGCACCTGCAAGCACACGCTCCTCTCCGGATCGGTCCACATGCGACACAATGGTGGGATCCGGCCGAAGGAGATCGAACGCAACCGGATCCTGCTCTGCTGTGCGAAACCTCAGGAGCCCCTGGTCATCGAAGGCTGACCTCGTGCACCACCTCGAGTGCCTTGGCCACCGTCGGATGTGCCTCGGCGCCCTGGCGGACCGCGGCCAGGATCCGGCGCGCCGGTGCCGGTTCACCGTGCAGCGGTAGCCGCACCACCGGCCAGTCGGAGTGTAGCCGCGCCAGCCTCGGCACCAGGATCACTCCGAAACCGTTGGCCACCAAGGCGGTTCCGGTGTCCCACTCATCGGCATAGTGCGCGATGTCCGGGGTGAACCCGGCGGCCATGCACGCGGTGAGCACCAGCTGGTAGTAGGTGCTCTCCTGGCGGCCGACGATCCACGGTTCCCGCGCGGCATCGGCGAGCTGCACCGCGGGGCGGGTGGTGAGCGGATGTCCTTCCGGCACAACGAGATCGAGCGGATCGTCGAGCAGCGAGTACTGCTGGAACCGCTCATCGTCGAGCGGCGGATTCTGCGCCGTGACCACCACGAGGGCCAGATCGGCCTCGCGGGCAAGCAGCAGGTCGAAGCAGCGGCTCGGCTCCGCTTCCATCAGCCGCACGGTCACCTGCGGATAAGCGTCCCGCAGTCGTGCGGCCGCCGCGGGGAGCAACCTGCTCGCCGCGGTGGAGAAGGCGCACATGGTGAACCGCCCGCCCGGTTCGTCGCCGATCGTGGCGAGCTCGGCGCGGGCCCGCTCGACCTGCGCGTGCAGCCGCTCGGTGTGTTCGAGCAGCGTGTGCGCCGCCGCGGTGAGCCGGATCCCTCTGCCCTGCTGCACGACCAACTCCACCCCGAGCTCGGCGGCGAGCTGGCGCAGCTGATGGGAGACCGCGGACGGGGTGTAGTGCAGTGCGGCCGCGGCGGCCGTCACCGTCCCGCACCGGGCGACGAGCTGGAGCATACGCAGCCGAGGATCGATCACCCGATCATTGTGCGCGTATCCGGCCGCGACCGGAAGATGTGCGCGGTCTCTCGTTTTGCCGTGGGCTCCAACCGGTATGCTCGCTCGAGCCGTGGTCAAGGGAAGCCGGTGCGAGACCGGCGCGGCCCTCGCCACTGTGATCGGTGAGTCACCACACCGAGTCGCACGACGGCCACTGGGCGCGAGCCCGGGAAGGCCGGTGTGGTGGTGTCGACCCGAGAGCCAGGAGACCTGCCACGGCGCGTGTGTCCACGAGGGTTGGGAGAGCTCACATGCGTGCCTCGGGTCGTGCCCGATTGTCCTTCCTGCTTGCGGCATTCGTGCTCGCGGGCTGTGCCGGTCCACCGCAGGAGCGTGCCGCGTCACGCGGTTCCGGGAACGGCTATCCGGTCACCGTGTCCAGCTGCGGTCACTCCTCGACGCTGCGCGACCGCCCGCGCCGTGCCGTCGCGCTCAACCAGGGCGCGACCGAGATCGCGCTCGCCCTCGGGGTTTCCGGGCAGCTCGCCGGAACGTCCTATTTGGACAACCCGCTGCCCGCGAAATGGCAGGCCGCCTACGCCAAGATCCCGGTACTCGCCAAGAAGTATCCGAGCAAAGAGAAGCTGCTCGCCGGCAAACCCGACTTCGTGTACGCGACCTTCTCCAGTGCCTACGAAAAGGACGCGATCGGCCCGCAGTCCGGGCTCGACCAGCTCGGTATCCCCTCCTATCTCTCCCCCTTCGGCTGCGCGGAGGATCGACTGCGTGGTGCACTCTCCTGGTCCACCGTGTACGAGGAACTCACCGAGACGGGCAAGGCCTTCGGCGCCCGGGACAAGGCCGAGCAGGTGATCGCGCGGCAGCGGGCCGAGGTCACCGCGCTCGACAAGCGCAAGCCGGGCAAGGGGCGCACCGCTTTCTGGTACGACTCGGGGGACAAGGCTCCCTATGCGGGTGCCGGACACGGTGGCCCGCAACTGATCATGAGCACCCTCGGCCTGCGCAACGTGTTCGCCGATCTGCCCGGTGGCTGGGCCGACGCGAGCTGGGAGAAGGTCGTCGCGGCCGACCCCGATGTGATCGTGCTCAGCGACGCCGGATTCTCCACCGCGCAGGAGAAGATCGCGCGGTTGCGCCAGGATCCGGCGCTGCGCGCACTGGAAGCGTTGCGGCACAACCGGTTCGTGATCCTCCCGTTCGATGAATCGATGCCCGGGGTGCGGCTCGCCGAAGGAGCGGAAACCGTGGCGCGCGGGCTCGAGTCCCGATGATCGGACGAAGCACGGCGGTGTGGCTCACGCTCGCTGCCGCGATCCTGGTGCTGCTCGCCAGTCTCGCGGTGTGTGTGACGCTCGGCCCGGTGCACGTCCCGGTCGGCACGGTGCTCGAGGTGATCGCGCGGCGGATGCGACTGGTCACCGGTGGCGTCACGGTGCTCGATGACGAGATCGTCTGGCAACTACGGCTGCCGAGGGTGGTCGCGGCCGCGGCGACCGGGGCGGGACTCGCGCTCGCGGGCGCGGTGCTGCAATCCCTGACCCGCAACGCACTCGCCGACCCGTACCTGCTCGGGATTTCCGGCGGCGGCACCTCCGGTGCGGTCACCGTGATCGTGTTCGGTGCCAGCGGTTTCGCCTCCCTCGGTATCGGCGCCTTTCTCGGCGCGATCAGCGCGCTATTGCTGGTTTTCCTGCTCGCCATGGGCCGCACCGGCGGGCTGGCCACCACGCGCACCGTGCTGGCCGGGGTCGCGGTCGGGCAACTCTGCTCCGCATACACCTCCTTCGTGGTCCTGGTGCGCGGGGATTCCGATGCCGCGCGGCGGATAGTCTCCTGGACCTTCGGCTCGCTCGCCGGGGTGCGCTGGACCGAGGCGAGCTGGCTCGCGGTGACCGCGGTGCTCGCGATCCTGGTGATACTCGGATTCGCCGGTTGGCTGGACGCGCTCGCCTTCGGCGAGGATTCCGCCCGCACACTCGGGGTTCCGGTCACCGGATTCCGCTGGGGACTGATGATCGGCACCTCCCTGATGACCGCGGTGATCGTCGCGGTGACCGGCGCGATCGGATTCGTCGGACTCGTGGTGCCGCATCTGGTTCGCCTCCTGTTCGGACCCGCACACCGCAGGCTGCTTCCGCTCACCGCGGTGTGCGGGGCGATTCTGCTGGTGTGGGCGGACACGTGCGCGCGCACCGTCCTCACCGATCGCGAGGTGCCGATCGGTGTGGTCACCGCGGCGATCGGTGTCCCCGTGTTCGCGATCCTGTTGCGGCGCAAGGCAGACGTGGCGCGATGACCGAACTGCGATTCGAAGACCTCGGCTGGTCGGTTCGCGGCACGGAGATCCTGCGCGCGATCGGGTTCACCGTGCCGCAAGGAGAACTGGTCGGCCTGCTCGGGCGCAACGGGTCCGGCAAGTCCAGCCTGTTGCAGCTCGCCGCCGGACTGCGCACCCCGAGCACCGGCCGGGTACTCGCCGGGGATCGGGTGGTGGGGGAGCTCGGCAACCGGGAACGGGCGCGCCTGATCGCCTTTCTCGCCCAGCAGGCGGACACCGAGCTCGCGCTCACGGTGGCCGAGGTGGTCGCGCTCGGCCGCACACCGCACCGGAATTCGTTCTCCGCGACGGAATCCGACGACACCGTGCGCGAGGCGATGCACCGGACCGAGGTCGCGCAGCTGAGCGAACGCAGCTGGTCCACCCTCTCCGGCGGGGAACGCCAGCGCACCCAGCTGGCCAGGGCAATCGCCCAGCAGCCGAGCCTGCTGCTGCTCGACGAACCGACCAACCACCTCGACCTCGCGCACCAGATCGGCCTGCTGCGCCTGGTGCGCGAACTCGGCATCACCACCCTCACCGCGCTGCACGACCTCGAACTCGCCGCCGCGTTCTGCGACCGGCTCGCCGTGCTCGACGCCGGGCGGCTCGTCGCGTACGGAACCCCGGACGAGGTCCTCACCCCGGAACTGCTCGCCGAGGTCTACGCCGTCTCGGCACGCGTGCTCACCCATCCGATCACCGGAAGGCCGCATATCCAATGGAATCCGTGACTGTGCTCGTCGGGCTCAACCTGCGGGCCGCGCAAGAACACGAAAAACTGCGCGGGATAGCCGAACACGTGGCCTATCTGCACCTCGGCGAGCCCAGCCTGTGCACGATGCTCGACCAACGCAGGGCAGCAGGGGACACCGCGATCACCCTCATCCCGGTGAACCTGCACGGTGAACCAGGGCAGCTCTCCTGGCTGCGCCGGGTGGCCGCGCATTGGTTACGCACCAACGAACATTCGCTCGCCATCCACGTCGGAACACGAGTGCTCACCGATCCCGGCGAGCTGGATGAACTGCTCACCGAACCCACCAAGCCGGTCACCGATGCCGCACCGTTGTGTTCCCCGGCCTGGGAACACGTACCCGGATACCGGCACCACCTGTTCGTCTGCCGCGGTCCGCGCTGCAGTGCGTACGGAGCCGAACACACTGCGGCCGCGGTCAAGGAAACCCTGCGGGACAATGGAATCGGCGACGATCGAGTGCTCGTCACACAGACCGGCTGCCTGTTCCCGTGCAATCACGCGCCCGTACTCGCCGTGCACCCCGATGACGTCTGGTACGGGCGAATCGGCCCTGGGGACGTGCCGGGGATCGTCGCGGAACACCTCATCGCTGGCCGGGCCGTGTCCGCGCACCGGCTGCCCCGTGCTTAGCCCCGCAACGCCTCGAAGGCCGAGCGCGCGGCCGCCCCGATCGCCAGGTCCACATCGGGTGCGATGCTCGCCCGCCGGTCGGATCTGGTGAGCGCGGCGACGGCGATCCGGTCGCCGGAATCGGTTTCCACCACACCGATTTCGTGCCGCAGGTGCAGGAAGGTCCCGGTTTTCCCGCTCACCCGGACGGCGTCGGCGCGCAGCTCGGCGGAGAGCCGCTGGGTGAACACCTGTGCGCCCATGATGCGGCGCAGTTCCGCGGTCGCTTCGGGGTGCGCGACGCGGTCGAGCCAGATGCGTTCGAGCAGTTCGACGAGCGCGGCGGCGGAACCGAGGTTGGCGTGCGCGGGATCGAGCGGTTCGAGGCTGCTCTCCTCGCGGATGGCCAATTCCAGGGCGAGAATGCTGTTCTCGCCCGCGATCCCGGCGGCGCACTCATACATCCGGTTCATCCGGTGCCGGACGGTGATTCCGGCGCAATCCCATTCGCGGAGCCGATCTTCCACGGTGTCCAGGCCGAGCAGGTCGAGCACCGCGTCGGCGCTGGCGTTGTCGCTGACGGTCAGCATCTGGTGCACGAGATCGGCCACCGCGAGGATGGCGGGGTAGCGGAAGGCGGAAACCCCGGTCGGCCCGACGCTCTTGTCCGCGGGATCGATGGTCACCGGAAGTGCTGGATCGAGGGCCCCCTCGGCGATCCGGTCGAGCGCCACCAGCGCGATCGGGACCTTGATCACGGAGGCGAGCGGGAGCGCGGTGTGCACATCGAACCCGAGTTCCCGCCCGGTGTGCAGCTCGCGGGCGAGGAAGGAACCGCTCGTGCCGATCCGCTGCCAGGCGGTGGCGATGGATTCGGCGGTGCTGAGCAGTTCGGCGGCACTGGCCCGGTACACCGGGGTCATCCGCGCGCCGCCAGGTGTGCGCGGTCCACGGGCTCTTCCGGTCGCGGCGCACCGGTTTCCCCGACCGCTCCGATCACCGTGGCCAGCAGGGGTTCCAGCCAGCCGGGTACCCGGGAGCCGCGCGCGGCCGTGAGGGTGTAACCGCGGTGCAGCGCCGGATCGGCCAGCGGGGACCAGGCCAGCTCGTGGGTGCGCGCGAAAGCCTCCGGGCACAGCAGCAGGCCGTTCCCGGCCAGTGCCTCGGCGACCGCGGTGGACGTGGAATCGCCGGTGTACACGCACTGTTCGGCGAGCCCGGCCTGCGCGACGGCCTTACGCAGCCGTTCGACGGCGAATCCGCTCGCGTCCTCCGGGGTGAGCAGGATGCGCGGGACCTGCTCGGTGCTCGCCCTGCGCGGCCGCAACTGGTCGAGATGCACCGGCCGGGCGCGCGGTTCCGCGGTACCGAGACCGAGCGGCACCCGCATCCGGCAGCGCTGCGGGGGGACCCGCAGCAGGGCGAAGGCGATCCCGCCCTCGGCCAGTTCCGCTTCCCGTTGCGGTGCGGGCAGTTCGCGAATGGTGAGCGGATCCTCCCGGTCCGCACCGGTGCGCAGCACCCTGGCCAGCGCGGCGGGTGCGCAGTCCGGCGGCATGCCGAGCACGGGGGTCCGGGTGGCGAGCGCGGTCCGGGCGAGGGTGCGGATGTGTTCGGCGCGGCCGAGCACATCCGAGGCGTGCGGAAGCAACAGCGTAGCGAGCTCGGTGTTCGCGATCCGCCTGCGGGAACGATCGAACAGTGCACCGCCGAGATATTCCTCGAGGTTCTTGATCCGCCTGCTCAGCAAGGGCTGCGCGATACCGAGCCGTTCGGCCGCTGCGGAGAAACCACCCTCCTCGGCGACCGCGACATACGCCTCGAGGTGCGCAAGCAGGTCCACCAGACACGTATATCAAAAAGGCATGCTCGCTTCAACTATCTCTCTTGGACATGAATGGGCGGGTGCTGGTTGGCTCGGGGAACGAACCCGAATCGATGAGGGGAGTACTGCATGTCCGTATCCCGGCGTTCCCTGCTCGGTGCCGGTCTTGCCGTCCCGGCAGCCGGGCTGCTCGCCGCGAGTCCCGCGGCCGCCGCATCCGGTACCGGTGACCGGCTGCGTGCACTGGAACGCGCGCACCAGGCCCATCTCGGTGTGTACGCGCGAAATCTGCGCACCGGGGCCACGGCCACCCACCGCGCGGGGGAGCGGTTCGGGATGTGTTCGACCTTCAAGACGCTCGCCGCCTCGGCCATCATGCGCGATCGCGACGGTGACGGGACCTTCCTCGACCGGATCGTGCACTACACCGACGAGGACCTGGTCGAGAATTCGCCGATCACCGAGAACCACGTACGCGGCGGGATGCGCATCGCCGAGCTGTGCCATGCCGCGATCTGTTACAGCGACAACACCGCGGGAAACCTGCTGTTGCGCCAGATCGGCGGGCCTGCCGGGGTCACCCGGTTCTGCCGCAGCCTCGGCGACCGGGTCACCCGGCTCGACCGGTGGGAGACCGAGCTCAACGACATCGCGCCGGGGGATCCGCGGGACACCACGACCCCGCGGGCGATCGGGGAGGATTACGCACGCCTCGCGCTCGGCACCGCGCTCGATCCCGCGCACCGCGCCCGGCTGACCGGCTGGCTGATCGGCAACACCACCAGCGCCAAGCGGTTCCGCACCGGGCTGCCCGATTCCTGGCTGATCGGGGACAAGACCGGGTCCGGCGCCTACGGTTCGGGCAACGACGTCGGCATCGCGTGGACCGGTGCCGGAACGTCGCTGGTGCTTGCCGTCCTCACCAGGAAACACGAACCGGAGGCCGGCTACGACGACGAACTGATCGCCGAGGCCGCGCGCATCCTCGCCGACGTACTCGCTCCAGGGGAGTAGCTCAGTACAGGCCGTGTTCGTAGTGTTCCTCGAGCACGGCGTCGAGCCCGCCCGCCTGATTACCGAGGCTGCGGTTGAACTTGCCCGCGTCCTGGGCGGTGGCCATGGTGGCGAAGGTGCTTCCGTTCGTGACCGCCTCGCCGAGCCCGCGGTCGTCACCCTGCCACAGTTTCGCGCGGATCACCGCCTTGCCGCACTGGGAGAACACTTCGCGGATCCGTATGATCGTGGCGAGTACGGCGGGTTTTCCCTCGGCGCCGAGGCGGTCCAGCAGCTCGGGATCCTCGGTGATGAACGCGTCCCCGTTGACCCGCACGGTTTCCCGCACTCCGGGTACCAGGAACACCATGCCCACGCCCGGGCTGCGGGTGACGTTCTCGAAGGTGTCGGCCAGCTTGTTGCCCGGCCGGTCCGGGATGGCCAGCGTCCACGGATCGAGGACTTTCACCGATCCCGGCGGGTCCCCTTTCGGGCTGGTGTCCAGGTGGCCGAGTTCGTTCCCGCTGGCGAGTACGAAAAACGTGCTGTGCGCGAGGAACCGCATATCGAACTCGCCCAGACGCGGTTCCTTCTTCTCCAGGATGAACTGTTCCGGTTTCCCGATGATCTCCCGGATCCGGTTCAGGTCGATCGGTTCGTAGTCGTCGGCGGCGGTTCGTTCGGGCGCCGCGCCATGGGCGATGTCGGTCATGGCCGCCTCCTTTCCGGATGTCGAGTGGCTAGATATCGAGTACCAGGCGCCGGTCGCACGCGCGGGAGACGCAGATGAACATCCGGTCGCCCGCGGCGCGGTCGGCCTCGGAGAGAATGTCGTCGCGGTGCTCGGGAGTTCCCTGCAACACCCGGGTTTCGCAGGTACCGCAGATTCCCTCCCGGCAGGATCCGGCGACCGGGAGCCCTTCGTCCTCGAGCGCGGTGAGCACGCTGCGGTCGGCGGGCACGGTCACCGTCCGATCCGAACGAGCGCACACCACTTCGATCTCGGTGTTCTCACTCGTGGCCTTCGGCCGGGATTTGAAGCGCTCCAGGTGCACACTGCCCGGTGCCCAGTGTTCCGCGCCCTCCTCGATCTCGGTGAGCAGGGATTCCGGGCCACAGGCGTAGATCGCCGTATCCGTGCGCGGTTCGCGGAGCCAGTCCTCGAGCGGGATCCGGCTCCCCCGGTCGCTGGGATACAGCCAGACCCGCTCGCCGTGCTCTCCGAGTTCGTCGAGGAAGGCCATCGAGTCCGCGGTGTGCCCGCCGTACACGAGTTGCCATGGCACGCCCAGGTTTTCGGCCTCGCGCAGCATCGGCAGGATCGGGGTGATCCCGATCCCGCCCGCGATGAACAGGTACGCCGCCGCCTCGGTGAACCGGAAGTTGTCCAGCGGCCCGCGGACCTGGATCGGCTGGCCGGGACGCAGAAAGGCGTGCACGTACTCGGATCCGCCGCGGCTCATCCGGTCCCGGCGTACCCCGATGCGGTAGACCGAGCGATCGTCCGGTGATCCGCACAGCGAGTACTGCCGGGTGATCCCGGTCGGCAGCACCAGTTCCAGGTGCGCACCGGGGCGCCAGGGCGGCAGCTCGGAGCGGTCCTGCGCGCACAGTTCGACCGAGACGACTCCCTCGGCCTCATAGCGCAGCTGGCGCACGATCATCGCGACGGTTTTCGGCGCGGCAGCGGTCTCCGGCAGGACAGCGGCATTCGTCATGGCAGCGGCCTTCTTCGTGGTCAACTCGACGCGTTAACAACGTTAACACCTACTGTGTCCAAGTTAGTGATAACATCGTTAACGTGTCAATTCGGGAGACGAAGACCACGGCACGGGCGGAGACGGTGGCTCGTGCCGCCCTTGCGCTCGTGGATTCCGGCGGTCTCGAATCGCTGACCATGCGCAAACTGGCCACCAGCCTCGATATGCAGCTGCCGACGATCTACCGCCTGTTCGACGGGAAGCAAGCCCTGATCGACGAGATGGCCGAGGTCATCCTCGCCGAGGTGCCCGAACGGATGGAACGCGGTGGCGCGGACTGGAACGCGCGGGCCGCGGCGTTCGCGAAGGCGATGCGCTCGGCGCTGCTCGCGCGCCGGGACGGGGCCCGGATCGTCGGTGGCAGCTACACGACGAAACGGCCGACGCTGACCGTGGCCGAGGAGATCTTCGCCATCTGGCGGGACGCCGGATTCTCCCCGGAATCCGCGTTGCTGGCCTGTACCACGCTGTTCTGCTATGTCCTCGGTGAAGTGCTCGAGCAGCAGGGCGCAGACGGGGTCGAGCGCGGGGAACTGCTCGCCGCCGTGCTGCCCGGGGCCGCGTATCCGCATGTCGCGACCACGCCGATGGACCTGTTCTTCGACTTCGAGGCCCGGTTCGCGTTCGGGCTCCGGGTGCTGCTTGCCGGGCTGAGCGCGGAACTGCGCTGAACTACTCGGCGCCGAGCCTGCCGCGCAGCGCGGTCAGCAGATCGGAGGCCGCGGTGGCGCGGTCCTGGTCCCTGGCGGCGACACCGAGTACGAGCGCGTCGGTGAGCAGCACGGAGGCCAGGCATTCCCCGGTGAGCCCGCTCCCGGAATGCACCGCGGTTAGCGCGTGGTCGACCCGGTCCCCGATCCGGGCGGCGAGCGCGTCGGAGACGAGCACGACCTTGGCGCCGACCCGGTGCGCGTGCTCCAGGATCACCTCGAGCTCGGCGAGCATCCTGCCGGGCGCGTAGAGCACCAGCGCCTCACCGCCGGTCAGCGAGAGCAGTTCGTCGGCGAGCCGGAAACCCGTCGCCGAGATCGCCCGCGCCGGTTTGCCGATCCGGGTGAGCCTGGTCGCGAGATAGTCGGCGGCCAGCGCGGAGACGCCGACCCCGTAGCCGACGACCGCATCCGCATCGGTGAGACAGTCGATGCACGCGCGCACGTGTCCGGTCCGGCTCAGCCGCCGCGTCTCGGCGAGCCGTTCGGTGCCCTCGGCGAACACCTCGTCCAGCAGCTCACCGGTCTCGGCGCCGACGTGCTCGATGCGCTTGCGCAACCGCGCCGCGGGCTTGTTGACCTGCACGAGTTGTTGGCCCACCTCGTGTTTGAGCTCGGGCAGCCCCGAATAGCCGAGTGCGCGCGCGGTGCGCACCACCGTGGCGTCGCTGGTGCCGATCGCCTTGGCGAGCCCGCCCGCGGTGGCGAAGATGACCTCCTCACCGTGCGCGTCCAGGTACTCGGCGACCCGCAGCTCGGTGGCGGTCAGCTCATGGGCGTGCGCGGCGATGCGGTCCGCGAGCGGCCGTCCCCACACACTGCTTGTAGTAGGCATTACGTCCGATGACCCCTCTTGTGGTGCCGACAACAGATGGCTAGTGTAGTGCACGCGACGCAGTGACGGAAGAAATGCAATAGCCACTACATCAACGGTGATGGGGTCATTTCCTATGGTTTCCTCGCGGCGGTCTCTCGCCGCCCTGCTGGCCGTGATGCTCGGTCTCGGCGCCTGTTCGGGGGCGGTGAACTCGCGCTACGACAAGGCATCCGGCGGTGATCCGGCCGCGGTGCGCGCCGTACTGGACGCGGCGCCGGTCGCCGGAACGGGCGCGCTCGAACGCAGTAAGGCCGCGCTGGCCATCCACCGCAAGGGCGCGGTCGCGATCGGGGCCGGCTACGACGTCCCGCTGTATTCCATGAAGAACCCGATGACCGGGGAATACACCGGATTCGACGCGAGCCTGGCGAAGATGCTGGCGAAGTACTTGACCGGAAAACCGGATGTGCAGTGGGTGAACGTCACCAGTGACACCCGGGAAGCCTTGCTGGAGAACGGAACCACCGATTTCACCGTCGCGACCTATCAGATCACCCCGCAGCGCGCGCGGCTGGTGGATTTCGCCGGCCCCTATCTGATCGGCGGCGGGGCGATCCTGGTGCGCGCGGACAACACGAGCGTGCACGGGCTCGCCGATCTGAACGGGGTCACCACGGCCACGATGCCCGCGGTCGCCGCCGAGGCGCTGCAGCAGCAACAGCCGGGCGCGCAGCAGGTCATCTTCGATTCGGCTTCGCAGTGCCTGCAGGCACTGCGCCAGGGCCGGGTGGACGCGTTCTTCCTCAACAGCGCCATTCTCTCCGGATTCGTGCTCAAACACGAGGACGTGAAATTCGCCGGACCACCGACGAAGGACGCCCCGTTCGGGATCGGTATGTCCAAACAGGACCCGGAGCTCAAACGTGTGGTGGACGACTGGCTGCGGCGCATCTACGCGGACGGATCCTGGGCCCGGCTGTGGCGGGCGACCATCGGCACGGTCGAGCGGCACGATCCGCCGAAACCGCCGGTGATCGGCTCGGTGCCCGGTTCCTGACGCGCCGAGACAAGGAGCGAGTATGGATGTCCTCTGGTCCAATGTGGACAAGATCGGCGGCGGGCTGCTCACCACGGCCGAGCTGACGCTGGCCGCGTTCGGCTGCGCGCTGGTGCTCGGCACGATCGTCGCGGTGCTGCGCGTCTGCCCGGTGCCGATCCTGCGCTGGCTCGGCGGCTGCTATGTCGAGGTGTTCCGCAATGTTCCGCTGCTGATGCTGCTCGTGCTCATCGTGTTCGCGCTGCCGGAGATCGGGCTGAGCATGTCCCTGTTCGCCTCGGTGGTCGCCGGGGTGGCCACCTATGCGGCCGCCTACGTGTGCGAGGCGGTGCGATCCGGGATCAACAACATCGGCATCGGGCAGGTTGAGGCGGCCCGCGCGATCGGTATGCGCTTCGGCCAGCTGCTGCGTCATGTCGTGCTGCCGCAGGCGTTCCGCGCGATGATCCAGCCGTTGACCAATGTGTTCATCGCGGTGGCGCTGAGTACCTCGCTGAGTGCCTCGGTCGGCGTGCTCGACCTGACCGGGGTGACCAGGATGCTCAATGTGAACTACGCGGAACCGGTGCCCGCCTTCCTGTGCGCCGGGCTCTGCTATGTGCTCATCACGCTCGCGGGTGGCCTAGTCGGCGGGGTACTCGAGCGTCGTACGCGGATCGGGCGGTGAACCGGTGAGCACCTTCCTCTTCGACACTCCCGGACCACGGGGCAGGAACCGGATCCGCGCGGTCACCGTGCTGACCGTGCTCGCGCTGCTCGGTGCCCTGGCGCTCGTGGTGCTGCGGTTCGGCGCGCGCGGCCAGCTCGAGGCGGACCGCTGGACGGTGTTCGCGGAATGGCCGGTACAACGCTTCCTGTTGCAGGCCTTGGGTTCCACGTTGCTCGCCGCGGTGGTGGCCGGGCTTATCGCGCTGCCGCTGGGAATTCTGGTCGCGCTGGCCCGGATGTCCCGGCGGCGCGCGCTGAGCCGGATCGCCGCCGGTTATGTGGAACTGTTCCGCGCGATCCCGCTGTTGCTGGTGATCTACGTTTTCCTGCTCGGGCTGCCGGTCGCGGGGATCCGGATCGATCCCTTGTGGCAGTTGGTGTTCTCCCTGGTCATCCACCACACCGCGGTGCTCGCCGAACTGGTGCGCGCCGGGGTGCTCGCCCTGGACCGCGGCCAGATCGAGGCGGCGCAGGCGATCGGGCTCACCGGCGGGCAGGCGATGCGGGCCGTGGTGATCCCGCAGGCGCTGCGCGCGCTCACCCCGGCCTTGGTGAGTCAGCTGATCGCGCTGCTCAAGGACACCACACTCGGCTATGTGGTCAGTTATCCCGAACTGCTCGACTCGGCGAAGGTCATGGGGGAGTACACCTCGAATCTGCTGCCCACCTATCTCGCCGTCGCTGTCGTGTATCTGCTGCTGAACGTGTTGCTGTCCTGGCTTTCCAGGAGGCTGGAAGTCAAACGTGGAAAACAGAAGGGAATTTCGCATGCGCAACGTGCCGGGGCACGGTGAAACGCTCTCCTATTACCATTTCGGGACCACCCCGTTTTTCGCGGCACAGGCCGATCAGCGGTTCAGTTACTGCGCCTATGTCCCGGAAAGCTATGCCGAGGACGGGGAAACGGTGTATCCGCTCGTCGTGCTGGTGCACGGCACCGAGCGCGGGGCGAGCACTTACCGGGACGCGTTCACCGAATTCTGCGAGCGCCACCAGTGCATCGCGCTCGCCCCGTTGTTCCCGGCCGGTATCGGGCGCCCCGGTGAACTGGACAACTACAAATTCATCGAGTACGAGGGAATCCGGTTCGACGAAGTGCTGCTCGGCATGGTCGCCGAGGCCGCCGATACCTGGCGGCTGGACGCGGAACGGTTCCTACTGCACGGATTCTCCGGCGGCGGGCATTTCGCGCACCGCTTCTACTATCTGCATCCGGACCGGTTGCGCGCGGTTTCCGTCGGCGCGCCCGGTGTGGTGACCCTGCTGGACACCGAGGCGGATTTCTGGGTCGGGGTACGGGATCTCGGGCAACGGTTCGGTATCGCGCCCGATATCGAGGCGATGCGCGCGGTCGCGGTGCAGCTGGTGATCGGCGAACGGGACACCGAGACCTGGGAGATCGCGATCGGCCCGGAGAGCCCGCGATGGATGCCCGGAGTCGATCGGCAGGGCGCCAACCGGCAGGACCGGATGCGCGCCCTGCGCACGAGCCTGGAACGGCACGGGATCGCCGTACGCCAGGATGTGGTTCCCGGGGTCGCGCACGAAGGCATGCCCGTGCTCGAATCGGTCAAGGCCTTCTTCGCGGAAGCATTGGAGCACTGATGGACACCGAGCTGGTCTACCTGAGCGCGGTCGAGGCACGGCGGCGGTTCGCCGCGGGCACCCTCTCCCCGCAGGAGCTGATGACCGCCGTGATCGAACGGGCCGAGGAGGTGGAGCCGTCGGTGAACGCGTTCACCGACACCTTCTTCGAACCGGCACTCGAGCAGGCGCGCGAGGCGGAACGCCGCTATGCCACCGGAACGGCCCGCCCACTGGAAGGATTGCCGGTCGCGATCAAGGAGGAGCAGCCCATCGCCGGACTGCCGCTGCGCGAGGGTTCGGCGCTGACCGAGGGCGATATCGCGGAGGTGACCCATCCCGCTGTCGAACGCATCCGCGCGGCGGGCGGGATCCTGCACGCGCGCACCACGACACCGGAATTCTGCACCGCAGGATTCACGCACAGTGAACTGTGGGGCGTGACCCGCACCCCGTGGCGGCTGGAGTGCTCCTCCGGTGGTTCCTCGGGCGGTTCGGGTGCCGCGCTCGCGGCCGGGACCGCCGCGCTCGCCACCGGATCGGACATCGCGGGCTCGATCCGGATCCCGGCCGCGTTCAACGGGGTCACCGGCTTCAAACCGCCCTATGGCAGGGTTCCCGCGCTCCCGCCGTACAACCTGGACCACTACTGCCACGACGGACCGCTGGCCCGCGGCCCGCAGGACTGCGCGCTGCTCGGCAATGTCATCGCCGGGCGGCACCCGGTCGATCCGACCTCGGTCCCCGCCCCGGAATTCTGTGTCGCTGCGGTAGCCGACCGGGCGCGCGGTATGCGCGTGGCGCTGTGTACGCGCCTCGGGGACTATCCGGTGGAACCGAGCGTGGCAGGCGCGCTGCAACAGGCCGTCGAGGGCTTGCGGGAACAGGGCGTGCACGTCGAGGAGATCGAACTGCCCTGGCGGCGCGCGGAGATCATGCACGCGGCCTGGGCGCACTACGGCGCGATCCTGGCCGCGATGGTGCGGGAGACGATGGCCGAGCGCGGTTCCGGGATCCTGCCCTATACCAAGGAATTCGTGGAACGCGGGGAGGCCGCCTTCGCCGAGCTCGGCCGGTACGGCTCGGTGCGCACCGAAGCACGGGTGCAGGCCGACCTCGCGAACGTGTTCGCCCGCTTCGACGCCCTGCTGTGCCCGACGACCGGGATGGAGAGCCTGCGGGCCGGGCTCGACTATGTGGACGAGCCGATCATCGTGGACGGGGTGGACGCGGGGCACAACCTGGATGCGGCGATGTGCGCACCGTTCAACCTCGCCAGCCGCTGCCCCGTGGTCGCGGTGCCCGCCGCGCTCGCGGACTCCGGGATGCCGCTCGGCGCACAGGTGGTCGCGGCGCCCTTCGCGGACCAGAGCGCGTTCACCATCGCGGCCGCGGTCTGGGCGGCGCTGCCGTGGTACGCCGAAGCGCCCTACTTTCCCGGTGGGATCGGCTGATGCATTTCCTTGTCAAGGTCGGGGTGCTCGAACTCGCCGTCGGCGCGCTCACCGGCTGGGCCATGGTGTACGTGACCCGTACCCCGCGGGCCCAGCGATTGCGGGCCGGCCTGCGGGACGCGCGCCGGATCCGGCAGGGGCACATCGAGATGCTGATGCAGGGCACCGTGCTCACCGCGTTCGGCGCGGCGGTGCCCGATCCGCCCCTGTTCGCCTCGATCCTGCTCTCGGTGGTGTGCTGGACCGCGCCGCTGGCCTTCTTCCCGCTGGCCTTCCGCCCGGAATGGGGCGAAACCCGGTTGTACCGTTATGTCGATAATGCCTCGCTGATCGGGCTCTCCGTCGGGTTCGTGCTGTTCGCGGTATCCGTGCTGGCGAGCTGACGGCTCGATGAAGGTTTCCGAACGGTTCGCGGACCGGGTTCCCGAGCGTGCCCGTGGTGGTCTAGCGTGCGGTACAGGTCGACCGAACTCACCTGTTAGGGGCACGCATGCGGGACAACACGACCGGCGCCGTCACCCTCCAGCCCGGTAATGCTGACATCCAGCTGCCAGTCGTCGAGGCCACCGAAGGACATCCCGGGATCGAGCTCTCCGGATTGCTCGACCGGTCCGGGATGACGGCGCTCGATCCGGGTTTCGTGAACACGGCATCCTGTCGTTCGCAGATCACCTATATCGACGGCGAAGCGGGCATTCTGCGCTATCGCGGTTATCCGATCGAACAGCTCGCCGAACGCTCGAATTTCATCGAGGTGGCCTATCTGCTGATCCACGGCGAGCTCCCGGATCGCGCGCACTACACGGATTTCGCCGAGCAGATCAACCGGCACACCCTGCTGCACGAGGATCTGAAGCGGTTCTTCGACGGTTTCCCGCGGGACGCGCACCCGATGCCGGTGCTTTCCTCCGCCGTCTCCGCCCTTTCCACCTTCCACCAGGACAGCCTGGATCCGTTCGACGAACCGAATGTCGAACTGTCCACGGTGCGCCTGCTCGCCAAGGTCCCGGTGATCGCCGCGTACGCCTACAAGAAATCGATCGGCCTGCCGTTCGGTTATCCGGACAACGAGGCCGGGCTGCTGGAGAACTTCCTGCAGCTGACCTTCGGAGCGCCCGGGGAACGCTATGTGCCCGATCCGGAGGTCGTCCGGGCACTCGATCTGCTGCTGATGCTCTACGCCGATCACGAACAGAGCTGCTCCACCTCGACGGTGCGCGTCGTCGGTTCCTCGCAGGCGAATCTGTTCGCCTCGGTCTCGGCCGGGATCAACGCCCTTTTCGGCCCGCTGCACGGCGGGGCGACCGCCGGAGTGGTGCACATGCTGGAGAAGCTTCGCGATACCGGCAGCGATATCGACGGGCTGCTCACCGGGGTCAAGCAGGGGCGCCCCGCGGTGAAGCTCATGGGCTTCGGGGACCGCGTCTACCGTAGCCACGATCCGCGGGTGGAGATCGTGAAGGCCACCGCCGACCGGCTGATCGGCAAGAACGGCGCCGATGACGCGCTGCTCGACATCGCCAAGGAACTGGAGCAGCGCGCCCTTTCCGACGACTACTTCATCGAACGCGGGCTCTACCCGAACATCGACTTCTACACCGGGCTGATCTACCGGGCGATCGGTTTCCCGACGGAATACTTCTCGGTACTGTTCGCGATCGCGCGGCTACCCGGCTGGATCGCCCACTACCGCGAGATGTTCCACGACCCGGCCACGAAGATCGACCGCCCGCGCCAGGTCTACACCGGCCGCCGGCTGCGCGAGTACGTCGAGTTCGGCCAGCGCTGAGCCGGATCAGCGCCGTCCCTGCCATTCCGGGAGAATGTCCCGGATCCGCTCGATGGGCAGCACGCTGGCCACGAGCACTCCGGCCAGCGCCTCGTTGATCAGGGAGATCTCCTCATCGGCGGGCATCGGGTTGGCGAGCCGGTGCACGGCGAAACCGTCGGCGATCGCCACGAAGGAACGCGCCGCGCGCCGCGGATCGGCCACCTCGAGCGCGGTCAGCAGTGGCACGGCTGCCTCTTCGAACGCGGACATGGCTTCGCCGACGGCGCTGCGCAGTGCGGGATTGCGGGAGGCTTCGAGGTAGACCTCGTACTGCGCGGCCGTCACGCCGGTGCGGCCCTCGACAAGTGCGCGCGCGATCCGGTCGCCGATCTCGGTCAGGTTCTCCGCGCCCGCGACGGCCTCGCGCAGGGTCTCGGCGAGCCGCTCGGCCCGTTGTCCGACATGATGGCGGAGGGCGTGCTCGATCAGGTCTTGGGTGGACGGAAAATAATTACCCGCCGTCGCGGGGGAGAATCCGGCACGTACCGAGACGGCCCGGTGGGTCACCGCGCGCAGACCGCTTTCCTCGATCAGTTCCACGGCCGCCTCGAGCAACGCGTCGCGGCGCTGCCTGCTGCGGTCCTGCCGTACTCGGCGGACACCACGTGTAGTCGCCATTGACAACCTCACGGTAACGGCATCTATGATCGGTCTCACCGAGATACTACCACGGCCGTATTACTTTTGCGGCGGTAGGGAGCCCCCCGATGCGCGTACGCCGATGGTTGCCGATTTCCTTGATCGCGCTCCTGCTCGCCGGGCTACTCGGCCTGGCTTCCGGTCCCGCGGCCGCGGCCCCGGCAACGGATCCGGCCGCCGGGCACGAACACGCGCCGCCCGGCTGGCCCGCGTTTCCGGCCGATGACCCGTTCTACAAGCCACCCAAGGGGTTCGAGAACACCGCGCCCGGCTCGATTCTGCGCAAACGCCGGATCACCCCGAAGGCTTACGGCATTCCGGTCCCGGTGCGCACCTGGCAGCTGCTCGTGCGCAGCACCGATGCGCACGGCCGCCCGGTGAGCGTGGTCAGCACGGTGATCCTGCCGCTGATCCCGCCGAAAGACGGGCAGGCGAAACTGTTCTCCTATCAGATCGCCACGGACAGCCTCGGCAGCCAGTGCAATCCCTCCTACGGTCTGCGCGTGGGCCTCGAGAAGGACACCACGGGGCTGTTCCTCCCGCTGGCCAGCGGGTGGGCCTCGGTGATGACCGATTACCAGGGCCCGGATATGCAGTGGACGGTCGGACCGATGGCCGGTCAGGCGACCCTGGACGGGATCCGGGCCGCGGAACAGCTCGGTGCGGACGGAATCGACACGCACACCCCCGTCGGCGTGTGGGGCTATTCCGGTGGGGGGCAGGCGACCGCCTGGGCCGCACAGCTGCAGCCGCGGTACGCGCCGGAACTGAACGTGCGGGGATTCGTGGCCGGTGCTTTTCCCGGTGATCTCAAGAAAACCCTGCGCGGGGTGAACGGCGGACCGTTCTCCGGGTTCGCGTTCGGCGGGGTGGCCGGACAACTGCGGGCACATCCGGAACTGCGCAGGCTGCTCACCCCGGAAGGAAAACGTGAACTGGGCCGGATTTCCCAGCGCTGTCAGCTGGAACTGCTCGCCATGGAACCGTTCAAGGATATCGGAAAATACGCGAAAACCGATCTGTTCACCGATCCGGAAGTCAACCGGGTCATGGCGGAATCCAGCACCGGAAAACTCACCCCGACCGCGCCCGTGCTCATTCAGCAGTCGGCGCTCGACGAGATCATCCGCCCCGAATACAACCAGGGAACCTATCGGCAGTGGTGTGCCCGAGGCGCCGATGTGGAATATCACCTGAGCCTGATTCCCGAACACGTCGTCTACGATTTCGGGAGCATTCCGCAGATGTGGTCGTGGATGCAGGATCGGTTCGCCGGGAAACCGACACACGGCTGTACCGCGCGATAATTCAGCGCAGCGCACGCCGGAACAACGCGGAACGGATCTTCGGATCGAACCAGGTCGATTTCGGTGGCATGGTCGAACCGGCATCGGCGATTCCGAGCACCGCATCCACCGAGGGCGGATGCGGCAGGAACCCGATCGTTTCGTGTTCGGCGCAGAACGCGGCGACCTCGGCCGCGGTCCCGGAAAAGGGCGTGGCCGCACCGATCCCGAAGACCGGGCCGAGGACTTGCTCGTCCAAGGTGACCACGTCCAGCTCGGCTCGGTCTCCGGAGAGCCGCAACCGGTACCAGTTCCCGTCCAGCCACATCGCCACCTCGCCGGGCGCGGACTCGGGAACCGGATGCGGTTCGACGGTGCGGACCGGACCGGCCGCGGTGAGCCTGGCGAGCAGTGCGCGCGCCGATTCCCCGTGCGGGCGCGGGACATGGCGGTGATAGCCGAGGATGCGCAGTTCCTCGGCGGGGAACACGGCCGCGAGGGTGAACGCGTTCGCGGGCTGCTGGTCGAGCTCGCCCGCCGACACCGCCGCCCCGTCCTGGTCGGCGGCGGCCATCCGGTGGTGCCCGTCGGCGATGTAGAGCACATCGGTCGCGGCCAGTTCGGCACCGGCGGCGCGCAGCAGCTCCGGATCCTCGCACACCCAGACCTGATGATGCGCGCCATCGGGAGTGGTCACGCTGGTCCACGGCGGGTGCTCGGTGATCCGGGCGAGCACGGAACGCAGTGCGGGACGGCCGGGCTGGGCCAGGGCCACCGGGACTTCTTCGAAACCGTCCGCCGCGCGCTGTTCGCACAACAGGCGCACCCGGTCGGGCTGGGTTTCCTCATGCCTGCGGATCCGGCCCGCGCGGTAGTCGTCCACGGCGACCTCGACGAGGATCCCGGTCTGCCGGTGCCCACCGGATTCGACGCGGTACACCACGACTGCGGGCGCCGGGACCGCGATCTGCCGGTTCTCCTCGGTGATCAGCCGCAGCCGGGGAGCCCTGGTGCGCAGCACATCGGTGGGCACGGTCAGCGGGGCGCTCACGGCGCACCACCGGAGGAAAGCGCGAGCCCGATCGCCTCGCGGTTCACGCAGTGCCGCAGCCGCCCCTCGGTGAAATCGGCCAGGATGTGCAGCACCTCTTCGGCGACCGCCTGCTGCGCCTGTTCGGTCGAGGCGCCGATGTGGTGCGTGCCGTGCACATTCGGATGCGCGGCCAGCCGCGAGTGGATCGCGCCGGTCGAGGACCCCGGTTCGTCCGCGAACACGTCGAGCCCGGCGCGCAGTCCCTTGCCGTCCAGCGCGGCGAGCAGTGCCGGTTCGTCGATGAGCTCGCCCCGTGCCGTGTTGAGCACGATCGCTCCCTGCGGCAGTTCCGCGAGCAGTGCGGCGTCCACCAGCTGGCGGGTGCCCGCGTTCGAGGGCAGATGCAGGGAGAGCACATCGCAGGTACGGGCGAGCTCGGGCAGCCCGTCGACATAGCGCATTCCGATCGCCCGCGCCCGGCTGAGCGTCTCCGCGTCGCGGCCCGCCTTGGCGAGTGTGTACACCGAGGCGCCGAAGGCCACCGCGCGTTCGGCGAAGGCGAGCCCGATCCGGCCGAGGCCGACGATCCCGATGCGGCGGCCCTTGATGCCGCGCGCCACGGCGAACCGGTTTTTGTCCCACCGCCCGGCCCGCAGCTCGGTAACCGCCTCCGGGATGTGCCGGTCCAGGGAGAGCAGCAGCCCGAAGGCCAGTTCGGCGACCGCGATCGCGTTGCGGCCCGGCACATTGCACACCGCGATCCCGCGTTCCCCGGCCGCGGCCACATCGATCGTGTTGGTGCCCGAGCCCGCGCGGATCACCAGGCGCAGATCCTCGCCCGCTCGCAGCGCCTCGGCCGTGACCACCGTGCTGCGCACGATGAGCACCTCGTGCCCGGCCAACCGGGCGGGCAGGCCCGCAGCGTCCAGTTCCGGGGCATCGGTGCAGTGGTGCCCGAGTGCGGTGAGCTCGGCGCGAAAGTCGTCCGGCAGCGTGTCGGCGAGGAGGATGTTCATCGACCGCTCCCTTCGCCATCGGAGAGGGATTGTTGCGTATTACAAGTCTTGTTGCTTATAGCGCAATGATGGCGACTGTTGTCCAGGCGCGTCAATACCCTCGTGCGATCCGATGTGTGCGGAGCTACGCGGTCACCATGCGTACCGCGGCGGCCACCTCCGCGCGCGCCGAGGAGTCCAGCTCGCGCAGCGGTTTCGGCAGCGCGGGGGACTCGACAAGGCCGAGGTGCGCCGCCGCGGCCGCGACCACGCGAATGCTGCCGTAGCGCAGAAACAGATCCATCAGCGGACGCATCCGCATGGTCAGCTCGCCGACCGGTTCGCCACCGGCGATGGCGCGGGTGAGCGCGAGACACGGCTCCGGAAGCAACCCGCCCAGCACGCTGAACCACAACCGCGCGCCCGCCTGCAGGCCCGCGGCCGCCAGCGGGTCACCGCTGACCCCGAGCGCCACCCGTTCGGGGAGCAGCGCGCGCAGCGCGGCGATCCGTTCCGTTGCCTGTTCGGCGGGAACCCCGGGGATCTTGATCGCGCCCACCGCGGGCAATTCCGCTATCCGCGCGTACAGCTCATCGCTGAACGTGAAATGCGTGGTTCCCGGGTTGTCGTAGACACAGAGCGGAACCGAGAGCTCCTGCGCGACCTCCGCGTAGAGCCCGAACACCTCGTCCTCGGTGAGCTGCTGATAGGAAACCGGGGCCAGCAACACCGAGGACGCGCCCGCCTGCTGCGCATCCTCCGCGAGCGCCAGCACATCCCTGGTGCGCAACGCGCCGATGCCGATCATGACCGGGATCCCCGCCGCGTTCTCCACCGCGATCCGTCCCACCGCCGCCCGTTCCGCGCGGTCGAAGTACGGATACCCGCCCGTCGAGCCCAGGGCCCCGATCGAGTCCACACCGGCCTGCGCGAGCCGGGTGACCAGTCCCGCGAACGCGCGCTCATCGATCCCCTCCTCATCGGTCGGGGTGAGCGGGAAAGCACTGAGTCCGGTGAACATGGTGTCCTCTCATCGATCCGGTGCGACCCGTTCACCGTAACGGCGGACCGGCTGCGTTCCTGGGTTGTCCCCGGGTTCCGCCGGGATTCCAGGATTGGTTCGGAGAGCGGGTATACCCAAGCGGAATGAAGGAAGTACGTACAGACGCGGGAGGTGGTCGGCGGAGCGGGCGTTCTCGCGTTCGGCGAGTCCTATTCGTCGAGGCGCTGGATGAGCTGGTACCCGGTCGCCGCCGAGAACCGCGCGGTCAGGGCATACCGGTCACCGCGTACCAGGGTGTGCCGCCATTCGACCGGGGTCCCCTGCGCGTAACCGAGCCGGTTGATGGAGAAGGCGGCCTCCCCGGCCGGGCAGCGCAGCTGGGCGCGTTCGGCGGGGGTGGGCAGCACGGCGTGGATCTCTTCCTCGCCCGCGTCCAGGCGCACCCCGGCCCGGGTGGCGAGCTCGTTGTACAGGCTGGTGTGTGTGAAGTCGGCGTCGAGCAGTGGTTTGGCGAGCGCGGCCGGTAGCCAGACGCGGTCGAGGGCGAGCGGTTCCTCTCCGGCGAGCCGCAGTCGCTCCAGGTACACCAGCGGGGTGGAGGCCTCGAGCTCGAGGCGTTCGGCGATGAGTGCGTCGGCGCGGGTGTCGAAGGCGCGCACGATGCTGTTCTGGGCCAGCCCGGCGGCCTCGACGGAGGCGAACAGGCTGTAGAGCGCGCCCATCGGCTGCTGGATCTCCGGCGCGGGCGCGACCCGTGGCTGGCGTCCGCGTTCGGCGATGATCACGCCATCGCTGCGCAGCTGGCGCAGTGCCTGGCGCACGGTGTGCCTGCTGACCCCGTACTCCTCGACCAGTGCCAGCTCACCTGGGAAAAGCTCGGTGAACTCGCCGGCTTCCAGGCGAGTGAGCAGTTCGCGCTGGAGCTGGCGCCACAGGGGTTCGGTGCCAACCCGATCGAGTGTCCTTCTCGCCATGCCCGCACGGTACCGGTTGTCAAATGTGCGTACCTCTCCTAACGTAAATGTGCGTACATTTACGGAGTGAGGTGAGCGCCGGTGGTGTCCACGGCTACCGAGACGGACCGGGAAGTCCGGCCGTCCTGGCAGGCGAATGTGTCGAGGCGGCTGCCGGGCCTGGTGATCGCCCTGCTGCTGGCCGCGGTGGCGACGGTTCTCGGTCAGTTCGTGCCGATCGTCGGCGGCCCGGTGTTCGGCATCCTGCTCGGCGCGGTTGCCGCGGCGGTGGTGCCCGGACTGCGCGGGGAACGGCTCGCCCCCGGTTACGCGTTCGCGGCCAAGCCGGTGCTGCAGGCCTCGATCGTGGTGCTCGGAACCGGTCTCTCGCTGACCCAGGTGGTCAAGGTCGGCGGGGATTCGCTCCCGGTGATGCTCGGCACGCTCGCGGTGGCGCTGCTCGGGGCCTGGCTGCTCGGCCGAGCGCTCGGGGTACGTGGGGACACCCAGACGCTGATCGGGGTGGGCACCGGGATCTGTGGCGCCTCGGCGATCGCGGCGACCACCGCGGTGATCAACGCGAAGCAGACCCAGGTCGCCTACGCGATCGGCACGATCTTCACCTTCAACATCGCCGCGGTGCTGCTGTTCCCGCCGATCGGGCACGCGCTCGGAATGAGTCCGCACGCCTTCGGGCTGTGGAGCGGGACCGCGATCAACGACACCTCCTCGGTGGTGGCCGCGGCGTACTCCTACGGCGGTGACGCGGGCGCGTATGGGATCGTCGTGAAGCTGACCCGCACGCTGATGCTGATCCCGATCGTGCTCGTGCTCGCGGTGCTGACCGCCCGCAAACAGGCCACCGGCGGCAAACTGCACCTGCGCACCATGCCCTGGCGCAAGATCGTGCCCGCCTTCCTGATCGGCTTCGTTGTCGCCGCGACCCTGGACAGCCTCGGCGTGTTCCCGGAGAGCTGGCACCCGGTGCTCTCTGCGGTCGGCACCTTCCTGATCACCACCGCGCTCGCCGGGATCGGGCTCTCGCTGCGGTTCTCCGATATGCGCAAGGCAGGGCACCGTCCGCTGCTGCTCGGCGCCCTGCTGTGGATCGCGGTCGCCGCGAGCAGCCTCGGACTGCAGGCGCTGACCGGAACCATGTAAAGGGGCTACCGTGAGCGGATGCCGGAGGAACCGGGCGATTCGCTGCTGATCAAGGTGCGGGCGATCGTGGAGACCTGTGCGCGCAACGAGGTGCTCGGGCTCAACGAGCTCGCCAGGCGCAGCGGGGTGCCGAAGGCCACGGTGCACCGTCTCGGCGCGGAACTGCTCTCCTGGGGAGTGCTCGAGCGCCACGACGGGCGCTACCGGCTCGGCCCCCGTCTCTACGAGCTCGGCCTGCAGGTGCCGCGCACCCTGAAGCTGCGCGCGGCGGCGCTGCCGTTCATGGAGGACCTGTTCGCGAGCACGCAGGAAAGCGTGCACCTCGGGGTGCGCGGGGATCTCGAACTGTTCCGGATCGAGCGGTTCCTCGGGCCGCGCGGGATCTCCGCGAGCCGGGCGCCGAACCGCAGCCCGCTGCACTGCAGCGCGAGCGGGAAGGTATTGCTCGCGTTCGCCGAGCAGGATGTGCTCGGCCGCACGATCGAAGCCGGACTGCGGCCGCGGACCCGGTACACCATCACCGATCCGGACACCCTGCGCGCGAACATCGCCTCGGTACGGGAGAGCGGCTACGCGGTGGACCGGCAGGAACACGCGACCGGCTGCGATGCGGTCGCGGTCCCGGTCTTCGCCGGATGCGCGCTGATCGGCTGCCTCTCCCTGGTCGCGCCGCCGGACCGGTTCGATCCACGCAGGCTGGTGCCCGCGTTGCAGACCGCGAGCCGCGGACTCGGGCGCACGCTCACCGGCTGAGGGCACAGCTGAGAGCTCCGTGTCCCGCTGCGCTGTGCCATCGGCGAAGTACCTTCGCATGGACGTCGGCGAAGTACCTGCGTGTGGACGTTGCCGAAGTGCGTGCGCGTGGATGTCGGCGAAGCACCCGCCGATCGGACTCCCGCTCGGGACGGACGAGAACTCTCGGACACGCGCCGAGCACCGGTCCGGTCAGCGGACCGATGGGCTTGGAACTTGCCGGAAGCGGGCCGAAGATCGGCTGTGCCCCGGTACGCCCCGGAATGAGGTAGGTCATGCCAAACACGGTTACCTCGCCCGTCCGAAACAAGCCATGGAAAGTGGTACTCGCGAGTTACGCCGGAAACGCTCTGGAATGGTACGATTTCTTTCTGTATGCGACCGCGGCAGCGCTCGTACTGAACAAATTGTTCTTTCCGCCTGCCGCGCCGTTGATCGGTACCCTCGCCTCGCTCGGCACCTTTGCGGTCGGATTTCTGGCCCGCCCCATCGGCGGTGTGATCTTCGCGCATTTCGGTGACCGGATCGGCCGTAAGAAAGTACTGGTCGTCACGCTCAGCCTGATGGGGATATCCACCTTCCTGATCGGTGTTCTCCCGACATATCACCAGATCGGTGTGTGGGCTCCGATCCTGCTGGTGCTGCTGCGGGTGATCCAGGGCGCGGCCGTCGGCGGGGAATGGGGCGGCGGGGTGCTGCTGATCAGCGAGCACGTCCCGGCGTGCAGGCGCGGTTTCTATTCCTCGTGGAGCCAGACCGGTGTGGTGACCGGATCGGTGCTTTCCTCGTTGTTGTTCGCGGGAATGCAGGCGATGCCGAGCGAGCAGTTCCTTTCATGGGGCTGGCGTATTCCGTTTCTGCTCAGCATCCTGGCCGCCGCGATCGGATTGGCGATCCGGTCGCGTATTTCGGAGGCCCCGGAATTCACCGAGGCCACCGAACAGAAGCGGTCCCGGCTACCCGCATGGGAGGCGATCCGGAAGTATCCGCGCAGCGTGCTGATCACCCTCGGCGCCCGGCTGGCCGAGAACGGGGCCTCCTATATCTTCCTGACCTTCTCGCTGGCCTACGGCACGCATATCGGGCTCGGCGGGAACACGGTGCTGATCGGGGTCGTGGTGGCCTCGGCGATCGAGGGCCTTTCCATGGTCGGCTTCGGTGCGCTCTCCGATCGGATCGGGCGGCGTCCGGTCTATCTGGCGGGCGCGATCGGGCTCGTGGTGTTCGCCTTCCCGTTCTTCCTGCTGTTCGACACCCGGGTTCCGATGAACGTGTGGCTGGCGCTGACGATCGCGGTCGCCGGTTGTCACGGCGCGATGATCGGCACCCAGCCGAGTTTCTTCTCCGAACTGTTCGGCGCGAACGTGCGTTACAGCGGAATGTCGCTCGGCCACGAACTCGCCTCGGTGATCGCGGGCGGTCTTTCCCCGATCATCGCGGTCGGCCTGCTCGGCTGGGCGGGCTCCTCCTGGCCGGTCGCGGTGTACCTGATCGTGCTCGGTGTGCTGACCGCGATCGCGGTGTTCGCGGCGAAGGAGACCCGGCCGGGGGATCGGGCGCCGGACAAACAGGCTCTCACCGAAGGAGCATCATGACCGAGGCGGGCATCACCGGCAGCGGGGAATCGCCCTATCGGCGCCATCCGGGCGCGGACACCACGACCGAGAGCGTGCTCACCGATGCGGCCGCGCGGGCGCTGCGCGATGCCGGGCGCGGATTCGCGGATGTGGACGGGCTCGCGGTCGCCAGTTTCACGCTCGCCCCGGATCACGCGGTGGACCTCGCCTGGCGGCTCGGCCTGCGGCTGCGCTGGATCATGGAGGACACGAACGGCGGCGGGTCCGGGATCAACATGCTCGGCCACGCGGTGCGCGCGGTGGCCGCGGGCGAGTGCCGTACGGTGCTCGTGCTCGCCGGGGACGCGTTTCCCCCCGGCCGGTTCCACGAACTGGTCACCGGATACAACCGCGCGACCACCGAGCACCTGGCCCCGCTTCCGCTCAACGGCCCCAATGCGCTGTTCGCCCTGCTGACCCAGCGGCAGCTGCGCCGCCATGGCCTGGAACGGGCCGACTACGGGGCGATCGCGGTGCGCCAGCGGAGCTGGGCCGCGCACAATCCCGGTGCCGTGTACCGCGCCCCGCTGACGATCGAGGAATACCTGGCAGCGACCCCGGTCGCCCCGCCGCTGCACCGCTACGACTGCGTTCCGGTGGTCACCGGGGCCGATGCGCTCCTCGTGGAGGCCGATCCGGGACCGGGCGCGGTGCGGGTGCGCGCTATGGGCACCTCGGTCAATCCGGACGATCAGGAGGGCGATGGTCTGGTCACCGGGATCGCTGGGATCGCGCCCGAGGTCTGGGAACGCGCCGGGTGCGGGCCGGGGGACCTGGATCTGGTTCAGGTGTACGACGACTATCCGGCGATGGTGCTCGCCCAGCTCGCCGATCTCGGTCTGGTGCCGGACGGAGATCTGCGCAGGTTCCTGCATACCCGCTGGGAATCCTTGCCGTGCAACACATCCGGAGGCCAGCTCTCGGCCGGGCAGGCGGGAGCGGGCGGTGGGCTGCACGGCCTGGTCGAGGCGGTGCGCCAATTGCGCGGTCAGGCCGGGCAGCGTCAGGTCGAGGCCCGGCTCGCCGCGGTGACCGGCTACGGCATGGTGCTCTACCGCTATGGGGCACTCGGCAATCTCGCGGTATTGGAGGCCGTATGAGTGAAGGGATACCGATGCGCGACTGCCTGCGCTGTCATCATGTGCATTTCCCGCCGCGGCCGGTGTGCCCGCGCTGCCACGGCACCGAATTCGGTACCGTGCACGCCGCGCATGGTCTCCTCGAGGAACTCACCGAGGCGCGGGAAGCACGGATCGGCTCGGTGCGTTCGGAAGCGGGCCCGCTCGTGGTCGCCGCGCTGCCCGCGGATGCGGAACCGGGCACCCGGGTGCGGTTGTCCACCGGAACCGACGGTGCCTATGTGCCTGCAGGTGTGGCATGAGGGGGCTGCCGCTTTCGGAGTGCACGCTTCCCGCGCTGCTCGAACGCCAGGCGAACCGGTTCGGGGACCGGGATTTCCTGCGGATCGGTGCACTGCGGCGCAGCTACGCCCAGGTGCGGGACGCCGCCGCCGTTGCGGGTGGAACCCTTGCCGGGCAAGGGATTCGTCGTGGTGATCACGTGGCGGTGCTGGCCGCCAACCGGGTCGAGCTGCTGGACGTGGTGCTCGGCTGCGCATGGATCGGCGCGGTCGCGGTTCCGTTGAACACCGCGCTGCGCGGCGAAGGATTGCGGCACGCGCTCGCCGATTCCGGTTCCCGGCTGCTGATCGCGGAGACCTCGCTGATCCGGCATCTCGCACTGGTCGAGCGCCCGGAACGACTGGAGACGGTGTGGGCGCTGGACGGGATTCCCGAGCAGCCACCGCCCGGCTACCAGATCGTGCCCATGCCGGAGTCCGCCGGTCCGGTCGCGGCCGCCCCGGTGGAACCCGGTGAGACCATGACGATCCTGTACACCTCCGGAACGACCGGCCCGGCCAAGGGCGTCTGCTGCCCGCAGGCGCAGCTGTACTGGTGGGGTGTGCACGTCACCGAGGCGCTGGGCATCGTCGAGGGCGATGTGCTCTACACCTGCCTTCCGCTGTTCCACACGAACGCGCTCAACGCCTTCGGTCAGGCACTCGTCGCCGGGGCGGAATACGTTCTCGGGCAACGGTTCTCCGCATCCCGGTTCCTCACCGAGCTCGCCGATTCCGGTGCCACGGTGACCTATCTGCTCGGTGCGATGGTCAACATCCTGTACAGCCGCCCGGAAAGCGCGGCCGACCGCGAACACCGGGCCCGGGTGGCGCTCGCCCCGGCGACCCCGGCCTCGCTGCAGCGCCCGTTCACCGAACGGTTCGGCATCACCCTCGTGGACGGATTCGGCGCCACCGAGACGAACATGGTGATCGGGGCTGGACCGCAGGAGCAGCGGCCCGGGTATCTCGGACCGGTGCGCGCCGGATTCGAGGCGCGGGTGGTGGACGAATACGACGCGCAGGTCCCAGACGGCACCCCGGGGGAACTCGTGCTGCGCCACGAGGACCCGTTCGCCTTCGCCACCGGGTACCACGGCCGCCCGGAAACCACGGTCGAGCAGTGGCGCAATCTCTGGTTCCACACCGGAGACCGGGTGATCCGGGAACCCGACGGCTGGTTCCGCTTCCTCGACCGGATCAAGGACGCGATCCGGCGCAGGGGCGAGAACATCTCCTCCTTCGAGGTGGAGCAGGCCGTCGGGCTGCATCCGGCCGTGCAGAACGTGGCTGCTTTCGCCGTGCCCTCGGAACTCGCCGAGGACGAGGTGATGGTCGCTGTGCTGCTCGAACCGGAACAGCGGCTCACCGCCGAGGAACTGACCGAATTCTGCTCCGCACGGCTGGCCTATTTCGCCGTGCCGCGGTATATCGAATTCGTGACCGAGCTGCCACTCACCGCCAACGGAAAGGTGCGCAAATCGGTGTTGCGGGAACGCGGTCGTACCCCGGAAACCTGGGACCGTGAGGCAGCCGGATACCAGCTGTCCCGCTGAGCGGACGAAAGTTAAAGCATACTTGGTCGCGGGTTTGACTTTCCTCGAATCGGATTTTGCCGTCCGCTAACCTTTTCTGTCCGGCGTATAACCCGGAAATGGCAGAGTATTCTGGAAGAAATGGTTTTTCGCCACCGGGGGCAACCCGATCCCGGTCCGGGCGTCTTGATGGCAGAAATGAGTTTCGAGGGAGGTGCGGCGTGCCCGGTCATCCCCATCGCGGTGCGACGGTACCGGCATTGCCGGAGAATGTGCTGGATGCCACCCGTGCCACCGGTCCATGGGAAGCTCCGTGGATCTGGATCCTCGCGGCCGGTGTCACGGCGCTGCTGATCGCGGGGGTCTGGTGGCTGCGTCGGCGCAGGATCGCGCGCTGGAGTTGTCTCGCGGCGGCATTGGTGTGCGCCGTTTTCGCGGTCGCGGCCGGGGTGAACAGCTACGTCGGCTATGTACGCACCACGCATGATCTGGCGCGGTTGCTCGACCGTGGTGGCCCGGCCACTTCCTGGCTTGCCGGATGGCTCGGGGACGATCAGCAGCAGGATCCGGAACAGCGCGAGGCCGCCGCGCGATTGCCCACCTCCGCGACACCGAGTGGCAACGGGGATTCCGTGCTGCAACGGATATCCATCGCCGATCCGTCCCTGCACATCCCGTCCGGAACGACGAATGTTCTGCTGCCGCCCGGTTATTTCGACCGGCGGAACGCGGCCAGACGGTATCCGGTCGTCTACCTGATCCACGGCTATCCCTACGGGGGACCCGATGACTGGTTCACCGCGGGTGACGCGATGAACACCGCGCGGCTACTGGACCGGCAGCGTCTCGTACAGCCGATGATCCTGGTCGGTGTGGACATGACCGCCGGTAGTCCGAGTACCGACTGGGAATGCCTCAACGTGCCGCACGGCCCGCAACTGGAGAGCTATCTGACCGGCACCGTGCCGCGCCGGATCGATGCCGCGTACCGCACGATCCCGAATCGCGCGGGCCGGGCGCTGGGCGGAATGTCCGGTGGCGGGTTCTGCGCGCTCAACGCCGGACTGCACCACACCGAGGAATACTCCACGATGCTGATCACCCTGCCCTACGACGATCTCGGCGATTCGGCGGCGCTGCTCGGCGGCAACCGGGCGCTGGTGCGGGCCAATACCCCGCGCGCGTACCTGCCGGGGATGCGGTTCCCGCACCCGATGGCCGCGCTGATCGATGTCGGTACCGGGGCGCCGACCGATGTGACCACCGGCAACCGGATCGTCCACGCGCTGCAGGCCGATGGGCAGAACGCCGTACTGCACAAGGAATACGGCTTCAACCACACCTGGCACACCGCGCGCGCGGCGCTGCCCTACCTGCTGGCCTATGTCTCCCAGCAGTTCCGCGCCCCACCGACGCAGGCGCGAACCCGGCCGCTGCCCGTTCCGCTGCTCGCCGGCAGCGCGCCGGTTCATCGGGAACCCCACCGCAACCACCGGGCCATCTGACGGGCTCGGTGCTCTGGCACACTTCACCGGGTGTCCACACACGACCACGCGGAAACCGAGGGCAAGCCGAAGAAGAAGGGTTCGTTCTGGAAGGAACTGCCCATTCTGATTGTGGTCGCCCTGGTGCTGACCTTCCTGATCCAGACGTTCGTGGCGCGGGTGTTCTCCATTCCCTCCGGGTCGATGGAGCAGACTTTGCACGGTTGCCCGGGGTGCACGCCGGACCGGATCCTGGTGGACCGGATCACCTATGACTTCACCGATCCGTCCCCGGGCGATGTGGTCGTGTTCCGTGCGCCGGATGGCTGGGATGAGAACGAGTTCAAGGTGGATCCCGCCTCGAATGTGTTCACGAGCTGGTTGCGGCAGTTCGGTTCCTCGATCGGTATCGGTGATCCGCCGGAGTACGACCTGGTCAAGCGGGTGATCGCGGTGGGCGGCCAGACGGTTTCCTGTTGCGATGCGCAGCACCGGGTGCTGGTGGACGGTAAACCGCTGAACGAGCCCTACATCTACCACCAGCCGGGGCTCGGTAACCGGCGAGCTCCGTTCGGGCCGGTGAAGATCCCGCAGGGGCAGTTGTGGGTGATGGGGGACAACCGCGAGAATTCCAAGGATTCGCGGTACCAGAACGGTGCGGATGCCGATCCGGTGCGCGGCACGGTTCCGGTGGACAACGTGATCGGCAAGGCGCAGTTCATCATCTGGCCGCCCTCGCGCTGGCAGGGTGTGCGCACCGATGATCCGCATGCGATGCCGTGAGGAACCCGGCGGGCGGCGGTGACCCACACTCGGCGAGATCAGCGCGCCCGCAGCCGGACGGTCGCGCTGCCGAGCAGGTGATGCCTGGCCCGCACGGTGATCGGCCCCGGTTCGCCTGCCATGGTGCGCAACCAGACCGCGCCCGCGCCACCGGTACGGCCGATCGGGAACGGGTTGTCGCCGACGATCCGTACCGGGCCGGTGGATTCGAGTAGTACGTCCCCGGAGGCGTGCGTGCGCTGCGCGCCGAAGCGGTCCACCGCGCGCAGCACCAGCCTGCTCGCATCCGCCCCGTCGGCGCGCAGTTCGCTGTCGTCGCAGACCGCTTCGAGCCGGTCCGCCGAGCGGTCGGCGGAGAACCGGCGGGTGATCGCGAGCCGGCCGCCGAGGTAACCGTCCAGACGCAGCTCCACCGGCCGGTGCCCGCGGAATTCCAGATCGGCGCGGAACGGCGGGAACCGTAGATGCGGGAACCGTTCGTGATCCTGGCGCAGCTCGCGCGGTGGCCCGTGGTCCAGTGCCATGGTGAGCGTGTCGCAGTTCGAGTAGATCAGCGCGTTCCTGCCCGGTCCGTGCTCGGGAAGCGGTTTCCCGAAATCCCAGTAGAATCCCGGTTCGGCGATCGCTTCGCGTGCCGGATCACGCTGCGCGCGGTAGAACGCGGCGCCGAGCTTCGGGATACGGAAGAAATCGCACACCCCGGCCCATTTCATCCCGTCGATGGAGTGTTTCCACGAGGACGGGTAGTCGAAGGCACACCACCCGAGCAGCCCGCAGTACTCCGGATCGGAGGCGGCGGCGTCGTGCGCGGCGGCGTGCAGCAGTGCCTGCGTGGACTGCAGGTGTGCCGCGTCGGTGCGCCGGTAATGCCCGGGACCGATCATCGCCCCGACGGCCTCGGTCACCAGGTAGGGCAGGTCCGCGCGGGGCGGCTGCAGCCCGGTGCGCGGATCGCTGTAATCGTTGTAGGCGAACACATCCTGGCTGCGCCGCGCACTGGCATAGGCGCGGGCCCGTTTCGCTTCGCGTCTCATGTACCGGACCGCCCCGCTGGTCGGCCGGGTGCCGTCCAGCCGCTGGGCGATCTCGTCGGTGACCGTGTACAGCTTCGCGTCCTCACCCGTCTCGTTGAGCCGGGTTCCCCAGATGATGATCGAGGGATGGTTCCGGTCCCGTAGCACCATGTCCCGCACATCCCGGCGGGACCGGGCGCGCCAGACCACATCGCCGAGATAGTCCCAGCCGGGCGCCTCTTCCCAGACCAGCAGGCCGAGCTCATCGCAGGCGTCCAGGAACGCCTCGGACTGCGGATAGTGCGAGCAGCGGACCATATTGCAGCCCAGCTCCCCGCGCAGGATCTCGGCATCCTTGCGCTGCACCCGATCCGGCATCGCACCGCCGGTGTACGGGTACCACTGGTGCCGGTTCAGCCCGAACAGCTGCAGCCGGCGGCCGTTGAGATAGAACCCGTCCTCGCGGAACCGCGCGTCCCGGAACCCGATCCGCACGGTGCGCTCCGCCCCACCGTGCACCCGCACCCGAACGCGGTAGAGCTGGGGTTCCTCGACGTCCCAGAGCCGGATCCCGGCCAGCCCGGAGAGGGTCAGCCGCACCTGGTGCTCGCCGGGCGCGGTGAGCCGCGTCCGGGTACTCACCGCCGCCAGCACCCGCTCGCCGTCGAGCAGTTCGGCGGAGACCGTCACCGGCTCGGCGGGCGGGCGCGTGGTGTTCAGGCCCGTGGTCACCTCGACGCGCCGCCGTCCCTCGTCGAGCACATCCATCGGTCTGGCGAACACATCCCGCACGTACAGCGCGGGTTCGGCACGCAATCGGGTCGGCCGGTACATGCCCGCCGGCTGGTAGAAGTCGATCGCGGAGGGGTTTCTGGCATGCGGCCGGTTCGGCGGCACGTTCTGCTGCCACTGCCCGTCCACGACCACCACCAGCTCGTTGTCCTGGGGACCGAGCAGCCTGCTCAGTTCGAGGGTGTACGGCAGATACCCGCCGATCCGGCCACCGAGCCGCTGCCCGTTGAGGAACACGGCCGAGCTGGTCAGCACCGCGCCGATGTCGAGGAAGAGCCGTTCGGCGGGCGGGGCGTCGAACCGGCAGCGATACACCCAGGTGCGCTCCCAGGCCGCGGGCCGCCAGTCCCGCCAGGACAGCGTGACCGGACAGTGCGGAAGGGTGATCGGCGTTCCCTGAGTGTCCAGCACCGGACCACCCTGGTACGGGCCGCAGAACCACTGGGGACCGAGCGGCTCCGCGGCCCCGGAGAAGCTCTGCAGCAGCGCGGGCCCGGCGGTGGCGAGCCCGAGCAGGCCGATACCGCCCGCGGCCAGGAGCCTGCGGCGCGACCACTTCGGGGACTCGGTCATCGGCGTGTCCCCGGGGACATCGCACGCCGGTCACCGGGCCTGTCGAGCTGGTCGCGCAACCCGAGTTCCACCGGCACAGCGTAGAAGATCTTTTCCCGGTGACACCACCACTGGCCCGGTGCCCCTCGGAACCCGGGGAACAGCGGTAGGCTCGTGCCTCGATGCCTGCTCCTGCCAAGATCCGGGATGTCCTGCTGTGCGGTGCGGTCGTGCTGCTCGCCGGTCTCCTGCTCGGCGCCGCCACCTCGTTCGCGCAGGGAGGCGTGCTGCCGCAGGCGCTCGCGCCGTTGGCGAACTCGGTGAGCGGCTGGCCCCTGATCACCGCACTGCTGGTGTGGCTGACCCGGCAGGCAACTCCGGCCTCGGCGGTGTACGGTGCCATCGGGTTCCTCGCGCTCGTCCTCGGCTATACCCTCGCCGCGGAACTGCGCGGATTCCCTTATCACCCCTTGGAGTGGGGTCTGATCGGCGTGCTGGCCGGACCGTTCGTGGGGACCGCCGCCTGCTGGCTGCGCCGTGAACCCCGCCGGGCGGTCCTCGGCGCCGGGTTGCTCGCCGGGATCGCGATCGGGGAGGGCGTCTACGGGCTGCTCGTGATCGCGGACACCACCGGATGGTTCTACTGGGTGCTTTCCATCCTGCTCGGTATCGCGCTGCTGACCGTGATACTCGTGCGCAGGGGTGGCCCGGTGCTGCTCGGCATCGGCGTCACGGTTCTCGTGGCCGCCGCAGGGTATCCGGCCGCCCTGCTGCTCGGTTGAGTGGTGGTTTCACTCCCCGGTGTAGCTGCTGAAGGTCCAGACGTGGGCTTCCGGGTCGGCTACACGAGTATTCGCGGACTCCGGCCAGGGAATCGTGCACCGGGTTCAGCATCCGCGCTCCGCAGGCCTCCGCCCGAGCCCGGTGGCCCTCGAGGGCACCGTCCGGCACCCGGACGCACAACGCCTGGCTGGTGCCCTCCAGCGCGAGGGGGCTGTGCATGCCGTATCGATCGGTGTCTCGATCCCTGCTGAGCAACCCGATCGCGGCTTTCGGGTCCGCATACCGCAGGTCGGGGTACACGCTCGGCCGCGCTGCGGTGTCGGCCATGCGGGCAGGCTACCGCGCGGGCGAGTGCCCTGCGCCCTTTCACCCGGTCAGCGGCTCGCCACCCGCCGGTAGCGGTGCACCGCCAGCGTCATGAACACCGCGATCAACCCGATGCAGCACAACACCGCGTACAGCGGGGCGTGCTGTGCGGGCCAGCCCTCCGGTTGCGGCAGTCCCCCGGGGGCCGGATTCCCGAACAGGTGCCGCACGCTGGTGGACACGGCGCTGATCGGGCTCCACGCGGCGATACTGCCCAGCGGTTCGGGCATCGCGACCACCGAGGCGAAGTTGGTGGAGATGAAGGTGACCGGGAAAAGCCAGATCAGCCCGAGGCTCTGCGCGACCTCCACGCTGGGCGCGACGAGCCCGATGTACGCGCCGACCCAGGACATGGCGAAAGCGAACAGCAGCACGAGCAGATAGGCGGCGACGGCGTCGAGCACGCTGCCCCGGATGCGCCAGCCGATGGCCAGCCCGCACACGGTGGTGACCAGCAGGCTGAGCACGCTCGTGGTGAGATCGGAGCTGGTGCGCCCGAGGATCACCGCGAGCCGGGACATGGGCAGCGCGCGGAACCGATCCACGAGCCCCTTCTGCAGATCGTTGGCCAGCCCGATGGTGGTGAACGAGGCGTTGAAGGTCACGGTCTGCACGAAGATCCCGGCCAGAATGTACTCCCGATAGGCGGGACCGCCGAGGCTGCCGCCGAACACGTAGGCGAGCAGCACGACGAACATGACCGGTTGCACGATACTGGCCAGCAGGGAACCGGGGGTGCGCCGGATATTGAGCAGGTTGCGCCAGGCCAGGCTGCCCGCATCGCGCGCGATCCGGGTCAATCCGCCGGTGGGCGTGCTGAGCACGGTCATGCCGGGACCTCCTTGGCGGCCGGTTCCTCGGTGAGCGCGAGGAAGACATCGTCGAGCGTGGCCCGGCGCAGGCCGAGATCGAGCACCGGGATCGCGCGCATGTTCAGCCGGGCGACCACATCGGCGAGCGCGATCTGCCCGCTCTCGGTGCGCAGTTCGAGCCGCCGCGCGCTTTCGTCCACATGCGGCACGGTGTCCCCGATTTCGGCGAGGATCTGTTCCGCGGCGGGGATATCGCGTGCCTCGGTGAGCACGAGTTCGATGCGTTCCCCGCCGACCATGCGTTTGAGTTCGTCCGCGGTGCCCTCGGCGACCACCGCGCCGTCCTCGAGTACCGCGATCCGGTCGGCGAGCTGATCGGCCTCCTCGAGGTACTGCGTGGTCAGCAGCACCGTGGTGCCCTTGCCAGCGAGATCGCGCACCAGCGCCCAGGTGTTCTGCCTGCTCTGCGGATCGAGCCCGGTCGTCGGTTCGTCCAGCACCACCAGCGAGGGCTCGGCGATCAGCGCACCGGCCAGGTCCAGGCGCCGCCGCATGCCACCGGAGTAGCTGCCCGCGCGGTTGTGCATCACCGTGTCCAGATGGAACCGGGCGAGCAGTTCCCTGGTGCGATCGGCCGCGCGCGCCCGGCGCATCCCGTACAGCCGCGCGACCAGATACAGATTCTCGAACCCGGTCAGTTTCTCGTCGACCGCCGCATACTGCCCGGAAACCCCGATCGCGGAGCGCGCGCGGTCCGGGGCGCGCAGCACATCGTGCCCGGCGACGAACACCTGCCCGGAATCCGGGCGCAGCAGGGTGGTCAGGATCCGCACGGTGGTCGTCTTTCCCGCACCGTTGCGGCCGAGCAGCGCGAACACCTCACCGCCGCGCATGGCGAGATCCACCCCGCGCAGTGCCGGTTTCGAACCGAAGGACTTGTGCAGGCCCTCGATGCGCACGTGCGCGGTCATCGGGCACCGGCCGTGCGGCTGCGCGGGGTGATGTCGGTCCAAGTGTGCTCCACGTATTCCAGGCAGGCGGCGCGCTCGTCCGGGCCGTAGGCCACGGTCCAGCCGCCGGGCACCGCACACCAGTGCGGCCACAGCGAGTACTGCCCTTCGTGGTTGACGAGCACGAGGTATTCCTCGTCCTGCGCCTCGAACGGATTGGTCACACGATCGGCCATGCTCAGCTCCCGATACTCGTCCGTTGTTGGGTGATCTTGTCCTGTGCCGTGCGCAACCGCCTCGCCAGCACCGGGCCGAGCTGTTGCAGCGCGGGCGGCCGCATGAGCAGCGCGTGCGGGAACGGCACATTGTGGTGTTCGACCGGGCCGTTCAGGTACTCGCCCCAGCCGCGGTCGAAGGGGGAGTCCTCCTGCGTACCGAAGAACAACGTCGGCCCGTGATAGGTGCCGATCTCCGCGCCGTTGAGAATGTCGCCGTGCGAGGAGAACGCCGCGACCAGTGCCCCGATCGCGTCCTCGTCCAGGCTGCCGAGCGGGTTTCCGGTGCGCTGATAGAGCTCGCGCACCTCGGCCCTCGTCGGGTACCAGTCCTCGGGCACATCGTGACCCTGAAGCCGCAGATAGGACTGGAACAGCTCCGGTTCGCTCACCGTCGCCAGCCCTTCCGAGCAGGCGTGCGGATGCGAGTCCACGATGGTCAGCAGCGCCACCCGTTCGCCGGATTCCTGCAGCCGCACCGCCATCTCGTGCGCGATGTTCCCGCCGAGCGACCAGCCGAGCAGATGATAGGGGCCGTGCGGCTGGATGCGCCGGATCTGCTCCAGGTAGTCCAGCGCCATCTCGGTCAGGCTCGCCGGGGTGTACCCGGGATCGCTGAGCTTGCGCGCCTGCAGGCCATAGAGCGGTTGATCGCCGGGCAGATGCCGGAGCAGTCCGGCATACGGCCAGGACAGCGCCGACGCCGAGTGCACGCAGAACAGCGGCGGGCGTGATCCGGTGGTACGCAAGGGAAGCAGCACCTCGAACGAGTCGTCCCCGCCCGCGTCCCGCAGTTTGTCCGCCAGTCCCGCAACGGTCGGATGCTCGAAGAGCCTGCGGATGGAAAGCCGCACCCCGAGCGTCTCGCGCACAGCCGCGATGAGCTTGCTCGCCAGCAGCGAATGCCCGCCCAGCTCGAAGAAACTCTCGTCGATACCGACCCGCTCCAGGCCGAGCGCATCGGCGAACAGGCGGCAGAGCACGTCCTCCTTCGGCGAGCGCGGGCCGATCATTTCGCCGCTGCGGCCCGGGCTCGGCAGCGCGGACTGATCGAGCTTTCCGTTGGGCGTCAACGGAAGCGCGGGAACAGGGACGAACACCGAGGGCAGCATGTACTCCGGGAGGGTCCGGGAAAGGGCGGCACGCAGCCAGCGCGCATCCTCGGTATCGGTGACCACATAGGCCACCAGTGCCTCCCCGCGCACCAGCACGGCTGCCTCGGTGATCCCGGGCTGGTCCAGCAGCGCCGACTCCACCTCGCCGAGTTCGATCCGGAACCCGCGGACCTTGACCTGATTGTCCGTCCTGCCAAGGAATTCCAGGGTCCCGTCGCGGAGCCTGCGCACCCGGTCCCCGGTGCGGTACATCCGGGTTCCGTTGCCCGCGAACGACCCCGCCGTAAAGGGATTGGCGACGAACCGCTCCGCGGTCATCCCGGTGCGGTTGAGGTAGCCGTACGCGATGCCCGCCCCGGCGAGATAGAGCTCACCGGCCACGCCGAACGGCACCGGCCGCAGCCGCGCGTCCAGCACATGGGCATCGGTGTTCACGATCGGATGGCCCAGATGCGGGCGATCGCCGTGCTCGATGCGCGCGGCCATCGCGTTGACACAGGTCTCGGTTGGGCCGTAGTAGTTCTGCGCCCGCACCCCGTCCAGGTCCCGCAGCCGGGTCCAGCCCTGCGCGGAGATCGCCTCCCCGCCGACGGTGACCACCGAAGGGGAGTGCGCGGAGCCGAACAGCCCGGCCGCGTCGAGCTGACGCAACTGCGTCGGGGTGACCTCGACCGAGTCGATGCGCTGCTCGTGCAGGTAGCCGACCAGTTCCTCGGGATCCTTCCGGTGCCGCTCGGCCAGGATGTGCAGCTCGTGTCCGGCGACCATCCACAGGAACGGATCCCAGGAGGCGTCGAAGGAGATCGCCGCGGTCAGCGCCACCCGCAGCCGGTCCGGGCCGAACAGCTCAGTGCGGTGCTGGTGCAGCAGATTCACCAGGCCCGTGTGCGGGACGAGGACTCCCTTGGGGCGCCCGGTCGATCCGGAGGTGTGGATCAGATACGCCGGATCGGCGCCACGCGGCCGCTCGGTCTCCAGTTCCGCGCCGGAGAACCCGTCCTCGGGGTCGGTGTCCAGTTCCACCCGGGAATACCCGGAGGGCAGCGGAACCCCGGTCTCGGTCAGCACCAGGTCCGGGTCCGCGTCCGCGAGTACCGCCTCGATGCGCTCGCTCGGGTAACCGATATCGATGGGCACGTACACCGCACCGGCCTTGAGCACCGCGAGCATGCCGACCGTGGTGCGCGCGGAACGGGGCACCGCCACCGCGACCGCCGAACCGCGGCGCACCCCGCGTGCGCGCAGCAGCCGCGTGATCCGGTTCGCCTGCGCCTCGAGCTCCGCGGTGCGCAGTACCTCGTCCTCGCAGACGACCGAGATCGCCTCCGCGGGCGCCTGCGCGGCCATCCGCTCGAACTCGTGCACCACGGTCGCGCCCTCGGGGAGCACCCGCACACCACGGGCCGCCGCGGACAACCGGTCTCGTTCGCCGGGCAGGGTGAGCTCGAACTCGCCGATCGCCTGCTCCGGTGCGGTGACCGCTTCCGCGACGAGACCGGAGAACCGGTCGGCGATCTCCCGCGCGGTCACCGCGTCGAACAGATCCGCGTTGAACTCCAGTGTTCCGGCCAGCCCCGCGTCCCGTTCGGTGAACGAGAGCGAGAGGTCGAACTTGGCCGCGCCCGCGCTGTCGAACTCCGCGATCTCCACATCCAGGCCGGGCAGGGACAGCTCGGTGCGGGCGTTGTTCTGGAGGGTGAGCATCACCTGGAAAAGTGGGTGCCTGCCGAGGGATCGCGCGGGGGCGAGTGCCTCGACGACCCGTTCGAAGGGCACCTCCTGGTTGTCGAACGCGGCGAGGTCCCCGTCCCGGATCCGGGCCAGCAGCTCGGTGAAGCCCGGGTTCCCGGAAAGGTCGGTGCGCAGTGCGAGGGTGTTCACGAACAGGCCGACCAGATCCTCGAGCGCCTCGTCCCCGCGCCCGGCGACCGGGGTGCCGATCGCCAGATCGGTTTCCCCGCTCAGCCGGGAGAGTAGCACCGCGAGGCAGGTGTGCAGCACCATGAACACGCTCGCCCCGTGCCCGCTGGCCAGCGCGGTGATCCGGGAATAGGTCTCGGGGGACAGCTCGAAGCGCACCATGCCGCCGTGGTGGGCCGGATTCGCCTGGCGCGGCCGGTCGTGCGGCAGCGCCAATTCCTCGGGAAGACCGGCGAGGGCACGGGTCCAGAAGTCGAGCTGGGCGCGCACCGGGGAATCCGGTTCGTTCTCGCCGCCGAGCGCTTTCCGCTGCCACAGCGCATAATCCGCGTACTGCACGCCCAGCGGTGGCCGGGCCGGTTCGGCGTATCCCAGCCGCCTGCGGTAGGCCTCGGCCAGATCACGGGCCAGCGGGGCGGTCGAGGCACCGTCCGAGGCGATGTGGTGCACCACGAACAGCAGCACGTGCTCGCGCTCGCCGAGCCGCAGCAGCTTGGCGCGTGCGGGCAGTTCCCGTTCGAGTGCGAAGCCCTCCGCGCCGTCGGTGGCCAGCGCCCCGCTCAGCTGTTCGGGTTCGACGTCCACGAGCGGAAGCGGTGGCCGTGCGAGTTCGGCGCCGAGCACGAACTGGTACGGCTCCCCGGACTCGCTGCGGTAAAGGGTGCGCAGGCTCTCGTGCCTGGCGAACACTTCGGTGATGGCCCCGTGCAGCGCCGCGCGGTCCAGCTGGCCGCGCAGGGTCACCGCCATCGCGATGTTGTATCCGCCGTCCGCGCCCTGGAAGTCGTTGAGGAACCACATCCGCAGCTGTGCGTAGGAAAGCGGGATCCGTTCCGGGCGCGGTCCGGGCACCAGCCGAGGCCCCGCGGTGCGCGCCTGCGACCAGCACTGCGCCAGCGTCTCCGGTGTCGGTGCCTCGAACACCGTGCGCAACGGAAGGTCCACGCCGAACTCCGCGCGGATGCGGCTGATCAGTTTCGTCACCAGCAGCGAATGGCCGCCCGCTGCGAAGAAGTCCTGGTCCACGCCGAACTCGCGCAGCCCGAGGGTCGCCGCGAACAGCGCGCAGAGCCGTTCCTCGCCCGCATCCTTGGGTGCCCGGCCGCTGCCCGCAGGCGCCTCGGGAATCGGCAGGCGGTCCCGGTCGAGTTTGCCGTTCGGCGTGAGCGGGAACTCCTCGAGCACCGCGATCCCGTGCGGGCGCATGTATTCCGGCAGTGCGCGAGCCGCGTGCACGCGCACCGCGTCCAGGTCCACCTCGGCTCCGGTGCCGACCACATAGCCGAGCAGTCGCCGGCCGTGCACGAGCACCCGGGCCGCGGCTACCCCTGGTGCCCCGGAGAGCACCGTGGCGATCTCGGCGAGCTCGATCCGGAAGCCGCGCAGCTTGACCTGATCATCGGTGCGGGACAGGAATTCCAGTGCCCCGTCCGGGCCGAGGCGCACCAGGTCCCCGGTCCGGTACATGCGTGTTCCGTCGCAGGCGAACGGATCGGCAAGGAACCGTTCCGCGGTGAGCCCGCCTCGCCCGTGGTAGCCGCGGGCCAGTCCGGGACCGGCGAGGTAGAGCTCGCCGGGCACCCCGGCAGGGACCGGGTGCAGTCCGGCGTCGAGCACGTAGGCCCTGGTGTTCGGTACCGGGGAACCGATCGCGGGGTGTTCCCGCTCGCCGATCTCGCTGAACACCGCGTCCACGCAGGTCTCGGTGGGACCGTACATGTTCACCGCGCGGATCCGCGGGGCCGCGGCGAGCCGGTCCCAGAGCGATTTCTCCACCGCCTCACCGCCGACCGCGAGGATGCGCGGCCGGGCCGATTCGAGCAGGCCGACCGAAACCAGTTGGTCCACATAGGACGGTGTGGTCTCGAAGAAGTCGATGCCCTCCCGGTCGAGATGACCGAGCAGTGCCTCGGGATCGCGGCGCATCCGTTCCTCGATCAGGTGCAGCTCGTGCCCATCGAGCAGCCACAGCACCGGATCCCAGGCCGCGTCGAAGGCGACCCCGGAAAGGTGCGCCACCCGCGCGCGCTGCGCGGGGAACAGCCGCTGCCGGTGGTTCTGCAGCAGATTCTCCAGCGAACCGTGCTCGACGAGGATGCCCTTAGGTTGTCCGGTCGAGCCCGAGGTGTAGAGCAGATAGGCCGGGTCCTGCGCGCTCGGCCCGGCGGGCAGCTCCATTTCGGGTGCCTGCTGCTCGGTGCGCAGTACCGGAACATCCGCGCCGAACCGGGCGGCGGTCTCCCGGGTGCACAACACGACGGCGGGCCGGGCATCCGCGAGCAGGTAGGCGATTCGCGCGTCCGGGTACTCGATGTCGACCGACAGGTACACCGCGCCGATCCCGGTGACCGCCAGCAGCGCGGCGACCGTGTCCGCCGAGCGGGGCAGCGCGACCGCGACGGTCTGGCCGGCCAGCACCCCGTTCCCGGCGAGCAACCGGGCCAGTTCCCCGGCGCGGGCGTCCAGTTCGGCGAAGGTGAGCTCAACCGCCCCGCAGACCAGGGCGCGCTCTTCGGGGCGGGCGCGCACCTGCGCGGCGAACAGATCCGCAACCGTGGCCCCGGTCAGCGCGGAATCCGGTCCGTGCAGCCGCGATCCGGTCCGGGCGCCGAGCAGGTCCGCGGACCGGACCGGGCGGTGCGGCGATCCGGTGAGTTCCCCGGTGAGCGCGGTGAACGTGGCGGCGAACCCGTCCGCGCTCGCCGCGTCGAACAGATCCCTTGCGTACTCCAGGGTTCCGGTGATCCCGGCAGGTTCCCCGGCAGCGGTGAACGTCTCGCGCAGGCTGAAGGACAGGTCGAATTTCGCCGCGCCCGGCTCACCCTGGGTCGGGGACACGGTGAGACCGGGGAGTTCGAGCTCCGCGGCCGCGTTGTTCTGCAGGGTGAACATCACGTCGAAAAGCGGGTTGCGGCCCGGGATTCGCTGTGGTGCGAGCGCCTCGACGACCTGATCGAAAGGCAGATCCTGGTGTTCGAAGGCGGCCAGATCGGTCTCGATGATCCGGCGCAGCAGCTCGGTGAAGCTCGGCGCCCCGGACAGATCGGCGCGCAGCACGAGCGTGTTCACGAACAGCCCGACCAATTCGGCGAGCGCGGGCTCGGTGCGCCCGGCGATCGCGGTGCCGATCGGGATGTCGTTGCCTGCCCCGATCCGGTGGCACCACGCGGCGAGCGCGGCGTGCAGCACCATGAAGGTGCTCGCTCCGTGCGCGGTGGCGAGCTCGGCGATGCGCGCGTGGGTTTCCGGGGAGAGCTCGAGCGGGACCGAACCGGCCGCGGGCCGCCGGGTGCCCTGGCGCGGGTGATCCAGCGGCAGTTCCGGTTCGGGAAGCGCGGCGAGCGCGGAGGTCCAGAACGCGAGCTGGCGGGTGGCCGGACTTTCCGGGTCCGCACGGTCACCGAGTAGTTGGGCCTGCCAGAGCGCGTAATCCGCGTACTGCACCTCGAGCGGTTCGAATTCCGGCTCCCGGCCCTTCGCCCGCGCGGCATAGGCGGTACCGAGGTCCCTGGCGAGCGGGGTGAACGACCAGCCGTCGCCCGCGATGTGATGGATCACCAGCACCAGCAGGTGCTCGTGTTCCCCGGTGCCGAGCAGCAGCGCGCGTAGCGGGAGCTCGGTGCTCAAGTCGAACGGGCGGTCCAGTTCGGCGCGTACCCGGGCCGCGCAGTCCTGCGGATGTTCATAGTCGGTTGAATGCTCGCAGCGCAGCGCGATCTCCGGCGCTTCGAGCACCCGCTGATACGGCTCGCCGTCCTGTTCGGCGAACACCGTGCGCAGCGCCTCGTGCCGGGTGAGCAGGTCACCGAGCGCGGCCCGCAGCGCGCCGAGGTCCAGCGTTCCGGTGCATCGCAGCAGCGCGGGCATGTGGTACTCGGTGCCCGCCGCGTCCATCCGGTGCAGGAACCACAACCGCCGTTGGGCACCGGAAAGTGGCAGGCGCGGTCCCCGCTGCATGCGGCGCAGCGCGGGGCGCCGCCGGTCCTGCTCGGTGACCGTACGGCCGAGTGCGATGCGCGCGGCCAGCTCCGCCGGGGTCGGCGATTCGAACAGCGCCCGGATCGGCAGCCGGACGCCCAGTGCCTCGCGCAGACTGCCCAGCAGCCGGGTGGCGAGCAGGGAATGCCCGCCGAGCGCGAAGAAATCCTCTTGCGGGCCCACCGCGCCGAGCCCGAGCACCTCGGCGAACAGCTCTCGGCAGACCTGTTCGGCGTGGCCGGCCGATGCGGTCGCCGGTGCGGATTCCGGTTCGGGGAGCCGGTCGCGGTCCAGCTTGCCGTTCGCGGTGAGCGGGAGTTCGGCGATGGCCAGGATCTGCGCCGGGAGCAGGTGCGCGGGCAGCTGCCCGGCGAGCCGTTCCGCGAGCGCCGAGGTGTCCACGGTGGAGGGTGTGACATAGGCGAGCAGCCTGCGCGACTCCTCGGTTCCGCGCACCGCGACGGCCGCGCGGTCCACCGGTTCGAGCGCGGCGAGCTGTGCCTCGACCTCGCCGGGTTCCACGCGGTGGCCCCGGATCTTGACCTGCCGGTCGGCCCGCCCGGCGAACTCGATGCTGCCGTCCGTGCAGCGAACCGCGAGATCACCGGTGCGGTACATGCGCGATCCCTTACCCGCAAAAGACTCTGCTGCAAAGGGATCGGCCAGGAAAGCCGAGGCCGTCATACCGGGGCGGCGGTGATAGCCGCGGGCGAGACCGGGCCCGCTCAGGTAGAGCTCGCCGAGCATCCCGGCCGGGGCCGGGCGCAGGCTCGAATCGAGGACATAGGCGCGCATCCCGCGCACCGGCTGCCCGATCGCCGGGGTTTCGCGCTCCGCGAGCCGCGCGGTGACCGCGTCCACACAGGTCTCGGTCGGGCCGTAGAGGTTGACCGCGAGCAGCCCGGGAACCGAACCGAGCCGGTTCCACAGTTCCGGATCGATCTCCTCCCCGCCGATGAACAGCACCGCAGGGTGCCCCGCACCGTCGAGCAGGCCGTTCGCGAGCAGCTGGCGCAGATAAGAGGGAGTGGTACCGAGTGCGTCGATCCCGGCTTGTCTGAGCCGGTCGAGGCAGGCCTGCGGATCGGTGCGCACTTCGTCCTCGAGCAACACCAGCTCGTGCCCGTCGGCGAGCCACAACACGGCATCCCAGTAGGCGTCGAACGCGGTTCCGGCCAGGTGTGCCACCCGCGCCCGGGAACCCGTCGCCGTGCGTGCCGGATCGAACATCGCCGAGCGCTGGTGCGCGAACAGGTTCGCGAGGCTGCCGTGCTCCACGACGACACCCTTCGGCCTGCCGGTCGAACCGGATGTGTACACCAGATAGGCGGCGTCCTCCGGGGCGGGCGCCGGGCAGCGCAGCGGCGTGGCCGGAAAAGCAGCGCACTGCGTGAAGCTCAGCCCGCCGGGGCGCGGCTCGCTCGCCCCGAGTACCAGCGCCGGTTCCGCGTCCTCGAGCAGGAACGCGATCCGCTCGGCCGGATAGGCGGGATCGACGGGCAGATACCGCGCTCCCGATTTGAACACCCCGAGCAGCGCGGCGATCGTCGCGCAGGAACGGTCGGCGAGCACCGCGACCGTGTCACCCTTCCCGATCCCGCGGGCCGCGAGGGCATTGCCGAACCGGTTGGACCATTCGTCGAGTTCACGGAAGCTGAACGCGGCGGTTTTTTCGCGCAGTGCCGTCGCTTCCGGGGTCTCGGCGACCCGGGTGGCGAACAGGTCCGGGATCGTCGGCTCCGTGGCGGAGTATTCGGCGGCGAGCGGGAATTCCTCGTGGAGCAGGACATCCGCCGCCCTGGCCCCGGTATCGGCCGCGGCGGCGCGCAGCACGGCGGCGAACCGCTCGGCGTGCCCGGCCAGTTCCTCCGCGGTGTACCGGCCGGGATTGGCGTCCAGGTTCAGCAGCAGCCCTTCCGCGCGCTGCTCCACGACGACGGCAAGATCCTCGACCGGGCCGACGGCGAGGTTGTGCGTGCTGGCCTCGTGCGCACCGAAGGGGAGTTTCGCTTGCTGGGGAAGGATGTTGATGGTCGGCCCGTCGAGCACCGCGGCACCGAGTTCGGCGCGCAGCCGTTCGCTGCGGTAGCGCTGATGCCGGAGTGCGGCGCGGATCTCGTCCGATGCGGAGCGCACCAGTTCGGCGATGCTCGTCTCCGGGTGCACGCGCAGCCGCAGCGCCAGGATGTTCGACAGCATGCCCGGGGTGACCCGTGCGGTCTTGGTGCGCCGCGCGGGCACGGGGAGGCCGAAGACGACATCCCGGTCCCCGGTCACCCGGTGCAGATAGAGCGCGAAGCAGGCCACGATCAGCGGCGCGATCCCGGTGCCGAGCGCCCGCGCGGTCCCGGCGAGTTCGATCCGCTCGGCTTCGCTGATCTCGGTGCTGTGCCGCAGAAAGGAATTCCCCATCGGTTCGTCGCGGCGTGCCGGGCTGCTCGCGGCCGGCCGGTCGGCGAACCGGTCCAGCCAGTACCGCTCATCGGCGGCGTACTCCGCGCCCGCCAGGTAGGCGTCCTCCTCGGCGAGCAGTTCGGCGAGGGTGTCGAAGGCGCACTCCGGTGGCCGGGAATCCGTGCTGAGCGCCTGGTAGATCTCCGCGGTGCGGGCGAGCACCAGCGCGGCGCCGTAGCCGTCCATGATCAGGTGGTGCACCCGCTGGTACACCAGCACCCGATCCTCGGCGACCTGCAGGGCCACGGCCCGGTACAGCCCGCCGCGCACCGGATTCAGCGGCTGGGCGTGCTCCGCGCGCATCCAGTCGAGCGCGGCGGCGACTGGATCCGGCTCGGCGCGCAGATCCAGCACGTCCAGGACACCGGTTCCCGGCGCGTCGAGCACCTGCACCGGCTGCTCATCGTGCGCGAGCACCCGCGCGCGCAGGGCCTCGGTCTCGCCGAGCACCGCATCGAAGGCGTCGCTGAGCAGGGTGAGCTCCACCGCACCGCGTACATCCAGGTAGAGCGCGATGTTGAACATCGGGTTCCGCCTGTCGATCCGCTGTCCGTACCACACCGCGGACTGCGCGGCGGAGAGCCGGAGTTCGCGTGGCGAGTCGTGTTCGGCACTGATCTGGATGGGGCGAGGTTCGGTCACGAGCGCACCGCTTTCCGGAGTTTCCTCGAGCAACTTCTTGAGAGGTTCGAGCGATATTCGACGCGCTCACCATGGTGGGGGAGCAATACGCCGATTGTTTGGCAAACGTATTTCTGATCGTTATCCGCGCCCTTTTCCGATTATGTCGGTAGGCGTGGTTTTGGTGAGGGGGCGGCCCTCCGGGCGGAGAGCGGGAATATGGAGGGCCGCCACCTGCTACTGGATTACTTGCACTGCATCCAGATGATGTTCTTCTGGCACCCGGGCGGAACCGGGGTCCAGGGCCACACGATGCCCTGCCATTTCTCCTGGAAGTGGACCCCGCCGTGGGATTCGGCTGCCATGCTCGGCGCGGTGACGCCGAGGGCGAGCGCGAGCCCGATGCCCGCGGTGGCGCCCACCTTCTTCAGCGTGTTCATTGGTGACCTCGATTCGTATTCGATGGACAACATAAATCAGCGGCTCTCATGAGAAACAGAAAATGAAATGAGGCAGCGGATCCGCGAAAATCGCACCGTTGCCTCGCGGAGAAGCCTGCTGACGGGGCAACGCTAGCAATGGGAAACCACGCCCGGCCAATACTCCGATGTGGTGACCCTCGTCATACACGGTAAAAAAGGGACGAATGGTCGTCCGTGAATATGTCGGGTGGTTCATTTCTCCGTGAATACTACGAGCTCACCGTGTTTTGTACGATCGTCTCAGATGCTTCGCTCCGGTTTCCGGTGGCCTGGGTGATCTCTGGGCCTCATCACCCATGGTGGGGATTCGGGAACTGAGGGTTGTCGCGCCATCGCTGAGGTGCAGTTTTTCGTTACATGCCAGGGGTGCGCCGTGTGCTTCAGTCGCTGCCGCCGAACGGGGGAACGAACTCGAATCGGACGTCCGTGATGGGCCTTTCCGGTTTCATGGCCCGGAAATCCGCTCCGACGCGGTTCGTGGTGACCGTGCGGTACCCGAGTCGCCACGGTGTTCCCGGAGAGATCGGCGCGGCCGGGTATCCGGGGGAGTGTTCCACGCCATCGGCCATGCACGCGGGTGGGTCATCACGTGCATGGCCGATTCTGTCGCCGTATTCCACGGGACGGTTCGCCCGCCCGGTTCAGTCCGATGTGGACAGTGCGAGGTTCGCGGCAGGGATGCCGTCGCCGACGCAGCGCGGCTCGGTGGACGCGAAATAGATGTGCGGTTCACTCTCCGTTCGTGCTGACCGCGCCGTTCGGACTATGCCGCTGTGGTTTCCGGCCATTCCGGTGACCTGCCGAGGTGGGCCATGATGGCGTCGAGCACGGATTCCCCGCTGTAGTCGATTTCCGGGGCGAAGGAGGAGCCGGTTGCCGCGCGCTGTTCCCCGGTCGGCACGATCCGGGCGATATCGAACGCGACCGTGAGCAGTCCGGGATCGAATTCGAGGCCGAGGTCCAGGGTTTTCGCCACATCCCAGGCGTGCACGACATAGTCGAGGAAATGAAAACTGACCGCGAGCCATGCCGGAAACGGTTCCGGGCTGGCGAACTCGGGAAGCTCGAATTTCCGTTCGAACAGATCCTCGGTGGCGAACGAATTCAGCAGATGTTCCGCCGATTCACGATAGGTGTTCACCGGATCGGTGCCGAGTGCGCGCGGTTGCCAGTCCCCGGGATCCGCGCTTCCCCGGGCCGCGGCGGCGAAGCCGTAATGCTGCCGGGTCATGTGCACGAGCAGATCGGCGAAGGCCCAACCGGCGCAGGGGGTCGGCCGGATCAGGTCCTCGGCCCGGGTGTGCGAGACCAGTTCGATATTCGTGTGGACGGCGGCCGTGTTGAGTTCGCGCAGCCGTGCGGTCTGTTCGGCCAGATAATTGATGTGCATACGCTTATCATAAGCACTCGCATATCATTGGTCAACGTGTATCTTCATCGCATGACCGCAGCGGAAGGAGAACGCCCTGACCTCGCCGCCATGCTCGGGCAGCTGGTGCGTGGCCTGATCGCGGCCGAACGCCCGGTGCTCGCCGCGCACGGGGTGAGCATGTGGGGCTACGTGGTGCTGAACGCGCTCGAACGGTGCCCGGCGAGCACCCAGGCCGCGCTGGCCAAGGAGATCGGCGCGGACAAGACGCGGATCATCGGAACCCTGGACGAGCTGCAGGAGGCCGGACTGATCGCGCGCGAGCCCGATCCCGCCGACCGGCGGGCCCGGCTGCTGCACATCACCGGGTCCGGCCGTGCGCTGCGGGCCGCCGTGCGGGACCGGATACAGGCCAACGAGAACCGGCTGCTCGCCCTGCTTCCCGCCGGGCAGCGCCAGCCCTTCCTGCGCGCGCTCGGCACCCTGTCCGAGCTGTCCGAGGACGAGATCACCGGCCGTTGAGGCGACCCGGCCCGGTGGCAGTTCCGCCCGTAATTCCTCGATACCGATCGATCCCGGCCGGAGGGCCCGCCGCACGGCCCGTTTGGTGAACGCAGTCAGCCGGGCATTGATCGGGGCCGATCCGGCGGGCGATCAGCGCGCTCTCCCCGGTGCGGAAGCCGATCTCGCTCGAACCGGCGGCCCGGGTCAGCGACCGCCGGCTGGAACCGCCGATCCGGGCCGGTTGCCCGGGCATCGGATGCACGGAAAGTTCCTCGGTCTGCCATGCGGTACGGCTCCTGCCGTGCTGGTGACCGGAATACCCGCGGCCACGGATCACCGAGCGGTTCTCCGGGGCGCGCCGAGACCGGGACAGATGGGGATTTCACGGTGTGGCTGAGAGGGTCCGGGCATGAGTGGATTGTCCCGGCGCCGCCTGCTCCAGGTGCCCATGCTCGCGGGGCTCGGCGCATTCGGTGCCACGGCCTGTAATTCGCTGCACGACAAGCCGGGCAGTGCCGATCCGATCCGGCGGGTGCACGCGCCCGCGCCGGACGGGGTGCTCGGCGCGAACTTCAACGGTGCTCCGAGTGAGAACCTTTTCGGTGAGCTCGGGGAGGCGAATGCGACGTGGGTGCGCGGGTTTTTCGCGCTGCCCGATGCGGGCAAGGCGAAAGCCGCGCAGTCGCGTGCGATCGGTACCTTGCTGCGCGCCGGTGCGCACGGCTACGGAACCGTGCTCTCGCTGAAGTTCCCGTATTTTCCGAACCGCGGGAAACCGCTGCCACGCAAGGGTTCCGAAGCGATGCGGGCGGAGTTCGCCCGGCTGGACAAGGTGCTGGAGGCGGCACTCGGCAAGGTCGACATCCTGGTGATCGGCAATGAGCCGTTCATCGAATGCCCACGCCCGGACCGGAACAACGGTGCGCTCAACGAATTCTACGAGGCCATCGCCGGTCATGTCATCGCATCCCGGACCGCGCATCCGGGCGGGGACAAGACCGCGCTGTATCTGGGCGCGCTCACCAAGCTCGACGAGCCAGGGGAGATCGGCAAGGGCACCGAACGCTGGATGTCCTATGTGCGCGACACTCCGGAGATCGCGGGCACCGACATCCACCCGCACGTCGCGGATCCGGCCGGTGTCGACACCTACCTCGACTACATCCGGCCACGACTCGGCCCGGACAAGAAATTTCTCGCCACCGAGTTCTCCCTGGTGCACCTCTGGCAGAAACATCTCACCGACCGGGTCAGCGCGGAGTACGCCGCCGAGTACCACATCCGGCCGGATACCAAAGTGTGGCAGGTCATCAAGAACGCCCTCGGCAAGCCGTTTCCTCAGCAGCGGTGGTACGACCTGCTGCGCACCAGCCCGTGGTTCGAGAACAATCGAACCTTCCTGCGCGATCAGACGGAGAAATTCCGCGCCACCGGCAGGCTCGCCGTAGCCACCTACGGGGTGAGCCCGGACGCCGCCATGTCGGAGAACTTCGGCCCGGACAAGCAACCTTGGCTGCTGAACAGCTTGTTCGCCTCGCGTACGGTGCGCCCGCTCCCGGACGGTACCCCCGCGCCCAACTACGCCTGGCTCGGCGAATTCAAAGCACTGCAACGACGCTGATCCCTACCCCCGGGTCAGCCGAACATCTCGCGCAGTTTGAACTTCTGAACCTTGCCGCTAGCGGTCATCGGCAGCTCGCGAAGGCTGACCACCCGCTCCGGAAGATAGTGCTTGGAAAGGCCCCTGGAGAGCAGGAACCGGCCGAGCGCCTCGACGGTAGGGTCCGCGTGACCGGCCTTGACGACCAGCACCGCGCAGGCACGTTCGCCGAGCCGCTCGTCCGGTATGCCGACCACGGCCGCGTTGAGCACATCGGGATGCTCAAAGATAGCCGATTCGACCTCGGTGACCGGGATGTTCTCACCGCCGCGGATGATGATGTCCTTGGTGCGGCCGCGCAGGGTGAGCCAGCCGTGTTCGCCCAGGCTTGCCCGGTCACCGGTGCGGAACCACAGGCCGGGCAGGTAGCACTCCCCGGTCGCATCGGGGCGGTCGTAATAGCCATAGGCCACGCCGGGACCGCGCATCAGCAGGTCACCGGTGTGTCCGGCGGGCAGGTCCGCGCCCACGGCGTCCACCACCCGGACCCGTGAGCCCGGGAGGATCGCGCCATCGGTGCGCTGAATGGCTTCGGGTTCGTGCGGGGTGGCCGAGCTCATGATGCTGCACTCGGTGAGTCCCCACGCCGGGCAGATGTAGGCACCGAGCGCTTCCTGGGCCTTGGCGGGCAGGGTGCGCGGCACCGGTGCCCCGGCGATCACCAGGCAGCGCAACGGGCAGTCCGGGGAGAGTCCGGTGCGGATCAGATCCTGGAGAAACGCCGGGGCGCCGAAGAACGCGGTGCAGCGCTCATCGCGGATGATCCGGGTTCCGGTCTCCGGTTCCCACCGGTCCAGGTGCACGGCGGTACCCGCGAGCAGCACGGTGAGCAGGATGCCGAAGGCGAATCCGGTGTGGTGCCCTGCGGGGGAGGCGACCAGTTGCACCATCGGATCGCCGAGGGTGGCCGGACCGAGATGTTCGGCGAGCCCGCGAATCGCGTAGCCGAGTGTGTCGTGGCTGTGCATGGCCCCTTTCGGTTCGCCGGTGGTGCCCGAGGTGAAACCGAGGTAGCAGATCCGGGCCGGGTCCGGCTCCGGGAACCCGTGGTCAGGCGCACCGGCATGCGCGCACCACAGCGATTCTCCCTCGCGCAGCCCGGTTTCGTCCTCGTCGAGGATCAGCACGTGTTCGAGGGTGGGGATCCGGGCGCGCAGTGTCCTGGAGAGTTCGAGATGCTCGGTTGCGCGCCAGCGGCGTGGGATCACCAACACCTTGGCCTTGCTCCGGCGCAGAATCGCCGCCGCCTGTTGTTCGCCGTAGCTCACCGGGATTCCGGCGTAGATCGCGCCGAGCTCGTTGATACCGAACACCAGCTCGGCGTATTCCACGCGGTTCGGCAGCATCAGGACGACCGCGTCACCGATGCCCACCCCGAGGGCGGCGAGCACGTTCGCGGCGTGGTGGGCCGCGCGGTAGAATTCCCGGTAGGTGCGGCTGATCCGCTCCCCGCCGCCGCGGCCGATCAGGGCGGTGCGGTCCGGATGCGCGGTTGCCGCCTCGGTGAGCAGGGACCGGAGCGACCGGCCCGCCCACCAGCCCGTGGCACGCCAGGCTGCGGCGGTTTCCTCCCCGACCGGCGTGTACTGCCCGCCGAGGATCGCGCTGAGGCTTCGGTTGGCCGGGTCGGTCATGGGGATTTCCTCCGGATGGACGTGGCCTCGGCGGTGAGGCCGAGCAGGGTTCGGGCGGCGGTGCGCGCGGCACCCTCGGTGTCCGCGGCCGCGCGCAGTGAGACCGCGTCGCGCAACCGCCGCTCGGCCCCGTATTCGGTGAGGTAGCCGTATCCACCGTGGGACTGCAGTGCGGCAGCGGCGGCCTCGACCGCGTCGTCGCAGGCCTGCCGGGCGATGGTGAGCGTCTGCACCGGATCGTCCGCGGCGGCGAACGCGGCAGCCAGTGGCACCGTGGCCCGGGCGGCCTGGTCGAGCAGGGAGAGCCGCACCGTCGGGATCGCGGTGAGCGCCGCGCCGAACTGGTGGCGCTGCGCGGCGTAGTCCGCGGCCGCGGCCGTCGCCGCTCCGGCGATCCCGGTGGCCACCGCGGCAGCGCCGAGCCGTAACCGGGTCCGCGCGGCCCGGACGTCCACCCCGGTCAGTTCGCGCTGCCGGTCCGCAGCGGCTTCGACGCGCAGCGCACGGGTGAGTGCCCCGCCGAATCCGGTGCGGCGCACGGGTTTCGGGGTCAGTGCCGCCTTGTCGACGAGGACCGCGGTGTCCACCCCGGTGAGCAGCAGCAGATGCGGGTCCGCGCACGCGGTGTCGACCCGGTCCACGGTCCCGGTCAGTGTCGTCCCGCGCCGGGCGAGGTGCACGTGTGCCGCGGCGGCATCGACCACGGCGACGGCCGCGGTGCCCGCGTGGAGTTCGGCACGCAGCGCGGTGCACCGCTCGTCTCCGGCGAACAGTTCCACCGCCGCGTGTGCCTGCGCCGAAGCCCAGCCGAGGGCGGGCCAGGCCCGGCCGAGCCGTTCCATGGCGAGTGCCGTCAGGCCACGGCCGGCCCCACCACCTTCGGCCGTGCCGAGGGTCCAGACACCGAGCCGGGCGAGCTCGGTGACCAGTTCGGCGATCGTTGCGGGATCGTCCTCGAGCGGGTGATCGTGCGCGGCGATAAACTCGTCCAGCATGTCCCGCAGATCGCGGTGCTCTCCTTCGAGTGTGGGTCCGTACCACCGCGTGGGTGGGTTCATGACCAGAAACTCTCGTCCTCGGGGACCCGGCGCGCACCGAACGCGGCACTGACCTCGTGTGCCTCACGGGTCCGCAGGTAGAGGCTCAGCTGCTGATCGTGGGCCATTCGTGCCTGACCGGAAACCCCGTTGTGCCGGGCGGAAAAGGCGCCTTTCATGCCGCCGATCGCCAGCGGGCTGCGGGAGCTGATCTCCCGGGCCACCTCCGCTGCCCGCGCCCGCAGCCCCGCGGCCGGGATGACCTCGTTGACCAGTCCCATTTCCAGGGCCTGCGCGGCGGAGTACTTCTTGTTCAAGTACCACATCTCCTTGGCGCGTTTGCGCCCGATGGTGTCCTCGAGATACCAGCTGCCGTATCCGGCGTCGAAGCTGCCGACCATCGGGCCGACCTGCCGGAACACCGCGTGTTCTGCGGCGATGCTCAGGTCGCACACGTTCTGCAGCACGTTCCCGCCGCCGACCGCGAACCCGTTCACGGCGGCGATCACCGGCTTCGGAATGGTGTCGATGGCCTGGTACACGTCGACGATGGGCAGCACCTGCGACTGATCGAGCGAGGTCGCCGGTTCGTGTTCGCCGCCGATACAGAAGAATTTCTCGCCCGCGCCGGTCAGCACCGCGGCACGCAGTTCCGGATCGAGCCGGAATCGTTGCAGCGCATCGAAGAGCTCGAGACAGGTGCGGTGGCGGAATTTGTTGCCCGCCTGGGCGCGGTCGATGGTGATGGTGTGCACCGGGCCCTCGGTGTCGATGCGGATGTCCTCGTAGTCCATGTCAGTCGTCCTCCCGGGAGTGGCAGCGGTTGTGAAAGCCGTGTCCGGTCTTGTCGCCGAGCCGTCCTGCCGCGACCAGCTGGCGCAGCAGCGGCGGCGGGGCATAGGCGGGATCCAGGGTTGCCGTGTAGGCCGCGGTGGTGGCGTGCAGGTGGACGTCGAGCCCGATCATGTCCAGCATCCGCAGCGGTCCGATCTTGTGACCGAGGCCGAGTTCGATGGCCAGGTCGATGTCCGCCGCGGTGGCCAGTTCCTCGTCGTAGGCCTGGACGACGTCGTTGAGGTAGGGCATCAGCAGGGCGTTGACCAGGAAACCGGGACGGTCCTTGACGACCGCCGCGTTCTTGCCCGCCAGCGTCCCGACCAGTGCCACCAGCCGGTCGATGAGCGCCTGCTCGGTCTGCAGGGCGCGCACCACTTCCACGGTCCGCATCAGTGGGGCCGGGTTGAAGAAATGCAGGCCCGCGACGCGTTCCGGGTTCGGCAGCGCCGCTGCGAGCTCGGTGACCGACAGCGCCGAGGTGTTGCTCAGGATGGGAGTGTGTTCCGTTACCACCGCCGCGACCCTGGCCAGCAACGCCTGTTTCGTTCCGGGGTCCTCGGTGACGGCCTCGAGGACGGCGTCCACGCAGCCGAGCTCGGCCACCGAGGTGGTGCCGGCGATCCGGCCGAGCACGGCGCTTTTCTCGTCGGCCGTCGTCTTTCCGCGCGCGATACCCTCCTCGAGGAAAGCGGACACCGCGGCGAATCCGCTTTCGAGGCGTTCGGATCCGGTTTCGAGCACGAGCACCGAACGGCCGGATGCGGCGAACACCTGCGCGATGCCCGCGCCCATGGTGCCGAAACCGAGCAGGCCGATCCGCGGGAAGTCGGGGACTGGTTCGTTCATTGGGACTCCTCAGGATCCGAAAAGGCGGGTGTCGTCGTACTCGTAGAAACCGCGGCCGGTCTTGCGGCCGAGGTCGCCCGCGCTGACCATCCGGTCGACCATCGGCGGCGGGAAGAACCGCGGATCGCGCAGCTGCTCGTACAGCCGGGTGGCGACCTGCTGGTGGATGTCCATGCCCACGATGTCGAGCAGCCGGAACGGTCCCATCGGCTGGCCGAGCGCCCCGGGCACCGCTGCGTCGATCGCTTCCTTGCTGCCCAGTCCCGATTCCAGTGCACGGATACAGGAGTTCTCCCACGGGATGAGGAAGCGGTTGACAATGAAACCGGGGCGATCCTCGGTCACCACGGCCGTCTTGGCGAGCGAGGCGAGGAATTCGGCGGTGCTCCGGTGAGCCCATCCGGCGGTGTGCCTGCCGTCGGCGAGCTCGACCAGTTTCATCAGCGGCGCGGGATTGCAGTAGTGGGTGCCCACGACCCGCTCCGGATATCGTGAGCCGGACGCGATCCCGGTGACCGAGAGCGTGGATGTGTTGGTGTGCAACAGGGCCGACTCGGCGATGATCCCGTCGAGGCGGCCGAACAACTCCGTTTTCACCGCGAGGTCCTCGACGACCGCCTCGATGAGCACCGTGCACGGGCCGAGTTCGGCCAGCTCGGTGGTGCCGCTGAGCGCCTCCTTGGCGGCCCGGCCGTCGTCCGCGTCCAGCTTGCCGAGCCGGACGCTCTTGTCGAAAAACCCATGCACGGTCCCGATTCCGCGCCGCAGGTTGTGCTCGTCGATGTCGAAGAGGATCGTCCGGTACCCGGCGCGCGCGGTCACCGTGGCGATCCCCGCGCCCATCGTGCCCGCGCCGAGGACGGCGACGGTGTGGTTCTCGTTGTTCATCAGAACTCCTGGATCGGTTTCAGCGGACGCTCTGGCCGCCGTCGATGACGATGGTCTCGCCGGTCATGAAGTCTGATGCGCTGCCGGACAACAACAGCAGCCAGGACTCCAGCTCATCCGGTTCGCCCATCCGCCGGGCGGGAATGGCCCGGGTGACCTTGGCCAGTGCTTCCGGGTCCGCGCGCAGTTCCGCATTGAGCGCGGTGGCGAAATAGCCCGGGGCCAGCGCGTTGACCTGGATACCGTGTCGGGCCCATTCGACGGCCATCGAGCGGGTGAACGCGATCACCCCAGCCTTGGACGCGGAGTAGGCCGCGTGCCCGGCGACGCCCTGGAGGGCGAAGTTGGAGGCGATATTGACGACCTTGCCCGAGCGCTGCGCGATCAGGTGTCCGCCCACCGCCTTGGTCGCCAGGTAGGTGCCGCGCAGATTGGTGGCGATGACCCGGTCCCACTCCGCGGCGGACTGGTCCACGAGCGGACCGCTCGCCACGATGCCGGAATTGTTGACCAGCACGTCGATCCGGCCGAATTCCGCGATGGTGGCCTCGACCATTCGGGACGCCGCGGACTCGTCGGTGACGTCGGCCGGCACCGCCAGCGCCCGGCCGCCGGATGCCGTCGTCTGCTCGACGAAACTGTCGAGCTCGCCTCCGGTGCGGGCGGCCACGGTCACCGCGGCCCCGGCACCGGCGAGCGCCCGCGCCATCGATCGGCCCAGTCCGCGGCCCGCGCCGGTGACGATCGCGACCTTGCCTTCCAGTGTTGTCATAGTGGTTTCTCCATCGCGCGGGTGGTTTCACGGCCGATCAGCAGCCGCTGGATTTCGTTGGTTCCGTCGTAGATCTGGGTGACCTTGGCGTCGCGCAGACAGCGTTCGACCCCGAGACAGGCGAGATCGCCGTGCGGGCCGAGGATGCGGGTGGCCTCGACCGCAGCCTGGAAGCCCAGATCGGTGCAGGACTGCTTCATCACGCCGACCACACCGGGGGTGACGGGTTCGGCGTTGTCGAGCTGCCTGGCCACCGCGTGCAGCAGCAACCTGCCCTGGAGGATCCGCCCGCGCAGTCCGGCGAGGGCGAAGGAGTGCTCCTCCGGAAGCCGGGTGCCGTGCAGCCGGGTCAGTGCGGCGAGGGTGCGCGCGTAGGCCGCGCGGGCGAGGCCGACACCCTGTGCCGCGGCGCTGATCCGGGATTTCACCACCGAACCCAGCACGATCGGCCAGCCACCGCCCGGTTCGCCGAGGAGATTCGCCCGCGGCACGAGGACCCGGTCGAAGAACAGCTCGGCGGTGCTCGAACCGTGCATCCCCAGCTTCCGGAACGGGTGGCCACGGCGAACCCCGTCCCAGCCACCCTCCACGACGAACGCGGTGATGCCGTCTCTGCCGAGTTTCCGGTCCACCGTGGCGAAGCAGACGAGCACATCGGCGCGGTCACCGCTGGTGATGAAGGTCTTCTGGCCGTGCAGCCGCCAGCCGTGACCGGTCGCGGTGGCGGTGGTGGTCAGCGCCGAGACATCGGAACCCGCCTCCGGCTCGGTGATGGCCAGCGAGCCGTAGCACGATCCGTCCAGCAGACCGGGGATGTAGCGCCGTGCGAGCTCCTCGTCCCCGGCGAGCAGAATCGGGTAACCGGCGTGCATCTGGGTCATGAAGATCAGGCTGGTCGCCGCACAGCCCGCGGTGATCTCCTCCATCGCGAGGGCATAGGCGCGATGCGTATCGCCGGTGCCGCCGAGCCGTTCCGGGAAGAGCAGCCCGCACAGTCCGGCCGCGGCCAGGGCCCGCACACCGTCCGCGGCGAACTCGCCGGTCGCATCGAGGCCCGCGGCACGGGGCACGACCTCGTGGGCCACGAGCTTCCTGGTCTTCGCGCGAACCGCGCGTTCCCTGGCGGTCAGCGCGGCATCCGCGGCGGGTTCGTCGAGCAGCCCGTGCAGTGCCAGATAGGCGTCCGGCTCGGTGTCGATCTCGAGTGGTTCGGTGCTCATCGCGGCTCCTCCGGATCGGCGAACCGAGCGGGGCGGCGATCGAGGAAAGCGCTGACGCCCTCGGTCGATTCCGCGCCGGCCACGGCCGTGGCCGCCAGCCCGGTCTCCACGGCCAGTCCGGTGTCCAGCGGGGCATCGCGGCCGGAATCGATCGCCGCCAGGATCGCCCGGACCGCACGCGGGCCTTGTGCGGCGATCGTCTCGGCGATGCCGGTTGCGGCGGGCAGCAGTTCCTCCGGGGGCACCGGTGGCAGGGGAGCCAACCCCAGTGCGTAGGCCCGCTCCGCGTCCATCCGGGCTCCGGTGAGCATCAGGTGCGTGGCCACCCGACTGCCGACGGCGCTCGGTAGTCGCTGGGTTCCGCCGTATCCCGGGATCAGGCCGAGGCCGGACTCGGGAAGCCCGAGCGAGGCCCGGGTGGACAACAGCGGAAAGGTCGCGGCGAGCACCAGTTCGAATCCGCCGCCGAGCGCGATCCCGTTGACCGCGGCGATGATCGGCACCGGTGCCCGTTCCAGGGCACGGAAAACTCGCTGTCCCGAACGCATCGCCGGGTAGGCCCGATCCGGGCCCATCCCGGCCAGTTCCTTCAGGTCCGCGCCCGCGCAGAAGGCCTTCTCTCCGCTGCCGGTGAGCACGACCGCCCGTACGACCGGATCGGCGGCCGCCTCGGTCACCGCGGCCTGCAGGGCGTCCAGTACCTCGGCGTTGAGCGCGTTGAGCGCCGCGGGGCGATCGATGGTCACCGTGGTCACCGAGCCACACCGTTCGGTTCGCACCGCGTTCATGAGGCGGCCTCCGCATCGTGCGCGGGTGCCGTCTCGGCGACCGCGCCCGCCGAGACGAGCGCGGTGATCTCCTCCTCGGGGTAGCCGAGCCCGCGCAGCGTCTCCCGGGTGTCGGCGCCGAGTTCGGGGAACCGGCCATTGCGCGGTTCCGTCGAGGCGAGCCGGAACGGGCTGCGCACGGTCACCAGCTCACCCGCGGAACCGGGCACCGGCAGCAGCGCGCCCCGTGCCACGACCTGCGGATCCCGCAGGACCTCGGAGAGCGGTTGCACCAGTGCGGAGGGCACCTCGGCATCGGCGAGGACATCGAGCCATTCGGCGGCCGGGCGGACCGCGAGCCGATCGGCGACGGCTGTGATGATCCGGGCGCGATGGTCGCGGCGGCCCGCGTTGTCCGCGAGCGCGGGATCGGCGGCGAGTTCCGGAAGGTCGAGCGCGGCACAGAATCGCTGCCACATCGCGTCGTTTCCGATCGCGACCACGATGCTGCGGTCGGCGGCCTGGAACGGCTGATAGACCGCGAGTACCGAGTCGGTTCCGCCGCTGGGCTCCGGTTCCGGTTCCCCCGCCCGGTAGGCGGCGATCCGGGGAGCCATCAGCGCGAGATCGGTGTCGAGCAAGGACACGTCGATGAGTTCGCCCGCACCGGTGCGTGACTGGCGCACCGCAGCGGCACTGATCGCGATCGTCGCGCACATTCCGCTCACCACATCGGAGAGCGCGGTGGAGACCCGCTGCGGACTGCGCCCCGCCTCTCCGGTGACCGACATCAGTCCGGAGCGTGCCTGGGCGATGAGGTCGTAGCCGGGCAGTTCGCTGTGCGGCCCGTCGAGACCGAAACCCGACATGGCGCAGTAGATCAGCCGGGGATTGCGTGTCCGCAGTGTCTCGCCGTCGATCCCCAGCCGGGCCAGTTTCGCCGGATTCATGTTCTGCAGAAAGACATCGGCGGTGTCCAGCAGGCGCAGCAGCACCTCGCGCCCGCGACTGGAGCGCAGATCGAGCACCACCGACTTCTTGTTGCGGTTCGCCGAGGCGAACCAGGCGGAGGTGCCGTCCACGAACGGCGGTCCCCAACCGCGGGTGTCGTCGCCACGGCCCGGTCGTTCGACCTTGACCACCGTCGCGCCCAGATCGGCGAGGTACATCGCCGCGGTCGGACCGGCGTACGAGGTGGTCAGATCCACGACCAGGAGCCCGCGCAGGGGTCCTTCGTTCTCGCTGTGCACGGTTAGCGCCCTCCTTGGCGTTGGTTCCTGGGTTCCAGCAGCCCGGCGAGCCGGAGCAGCCAGCGGTCCTCCCCGGGACCGGCGATCAGCTGCACCCCGGCGGGCAGGGGATGACCGGTGGTCACCGGGACACTGACGGCCGGAAAACCGGTACAGTTGGACGCGGCGGTGAACCGGTCGCCGATCTCCGGCCAGGGCAGTGTTCGTCCGCCGGGCACCGAAGGCGCGCCGATCTCGGGTGCGGTGACTCCCACGGTCGGGGTGGCGATGGCATCCACCCGGCGCAGCGCGGCGAGTTGTTCACCCGCGATACGCAGCCGCTGCCGGTTCGCCAGTTCAACCTCGTGCCCGCCGAGGTGGGATCCGGCGGCGACCGTGGCCAGCACGCGGGGATCGGGTGCGGGATCCGCGCACACCGCTGCGGCCAGCGATCGTGCCGCCTCGGCGGCGAGCACGAGGTAGTTCGCCGCGGCCGAAGTCGTTGCGGTGACCGGTAATCCGAGTTCGACGAGCTCCACGGGAGCGGAGCGGAGCCGGTCGAGGCACCGGGTGGCGACGGCGGGATCGGCCTGTTCGGCCCAGTCGACGGGCCAGCCGATGCGGACTCGTCGCCGGAGGCCGGGACCGGGCGGACGCAGGTCGGACACGGCGTCGAGGACGGTCGCGGCGCGGGAGGCCGTCGCGGTGAGCACACCGAGGTGGTCCAGCGTCGGGGCCAGCGGCACGCAGCCGGGCATCGGGACCGCGCCGAACGTCGGTTTCAGGCCGAGAACACCGCAGAACGCCGCGGGGATGCGCACCGATCCGCCGGTGTCGGTACCGAGGGCGAAGTCCACCATGCCGGAGGCGACGGCCACCGCCGAACCCGAGGACGAGCCGCCCGCGATCCGGACCGGGTCGTGCGGATTGCGCGTGGTGCGGCGATGCGGATTCCCGTCGAGGGCGAGCGCGAGCTCGGTCATCGAGCATCCGGCCACCGGCACCGCTCCGGCCCGCCGGAGTGCGGCCACGACCGCGGCGTCGGTGCTGGCCCTGGCGAGCTCCACCCCGCGCCCGGCATTCGTCGGGTGCCCGGCCACATCGATGTTCTCCTTGACACCGAAGGGGATTCCTGCGAGTGGGCCGGCTGCGGCCCGCGGCGTCCAGTCCGTCCACACGAAGGCACCGAGACCCGGATCGGTTCGCCGGAAGGTTTCCGCGCGTTCGGCGAACCCGGTGGTCATCCGGTCCGCGGGCGGTTCCGGTAGTGCGGGCAGCTCGCGCCCACCGGTCGTGCGCCCGCGCAGTTCGGCGAGTGGATCCGGAACGTGGCGGGGCGGATTCCGCGCGATCAGCTCCGCACCTTCCCGGAGCAGGTCGAGCTCGGCCCGCGCGGCCTCGTCGAGCGGCAAGGTGCGGCTACTCATGGGGCGCCGACCAGACGGTCTCGCCGCCGATCACGGTGTGCCGCACCGGAATCGTGGACAGTTCCCGGGGATCCGCGGTGAGCGGATCGGCGCCGAGCACGACGTAGTCGGCGAGATAACCCGGCGCCAGCCTGCCCTTGTACCGCTGCTCGCCGGCCACCATTGCCGAACCGACCGTGTACACCCACAGCGCTTCGGCTGCGCTGATCCGCTGCGCGGGCCCGAGAACGGTGCCATCGGCGGACTCGCGGGTCACCATGCTCTGCAGCGCCAGCAGTGGTTCGTACGGGCTGACGCTGTAGTCCGAGGCGCCGCCGACCGGGATCCCCTCGTCGAGTAGCCAGCGATGGGCGAACATCCGCTGCAGCCGCTCGGCTCCGTACCAGTCGAGCAGTTTCGGTCCATGCGCCGCGACGAAGCAGCCGAACGGGACCGCGGCGAGCCCGGCCCGGCTGATCCGCTCCAATGCCTGCTCGGTGAGGACCGAACAGTGCTCGATCCGGTGCGGTTGCGCGGGTCCCGGGGCGCCATCACGGTTGGTCTCGATCACGTCGAGCAGCTGCCGGATCGCCCGGTCACCGTTGGCGTGCACGGCGAGGACACTGCCCGCCCGGTGTACGCGAGCGAACAGGGCGGCCAGCTCCTCGGGTGGCGTGACCTGGATGCCGTGGTCCTCGGTGCCCTCGAAGGGTTCCTCGAGCAAACAGCCGCGCCCCGCGACCGCTCCGTCCACGAATGCCTTGAAACCGCCGACGCGCAGCCATTCGTCGCCGAAACCGGTGCCGATCCCGTTGTCCAGGAAGCCATCGGTGTAGGTGGCGTCGATGAGCGCGGTCACCCGGAGGCTCAGCCTTCCTTGCCTGCGTACCTGTGCGTAGAGCCCGAGCTGTTCGGGACTGACCAGGGCGTCGCCGATCGAGGTGATCCCGGCGGCGTGGTATTTCCGGCTGAGTACCTCGACTCCACGGACGCGTTCGGCGGTCGAGGGCAGTTCGACGACCGGTTCGTCGCTCCAGGCAAGCCGGAACAGTTCGAGTTCGGCGACGATTCCGTCGCCCTCGGCCGGATGGCCCGCGAGGTGCAGTGCGGGCGAGTTGAGCACACCCCAGTGATCGGAGACCTGGGTGACCAGAATGGGATGCCGGGTGCTGACGCGGTCCAGGTCGGCCCTGGTGATCCCGGGCCCACCGCCGCGGGTGTCATCGTAGCGATAGGCCCGCACCCAGCGCCCGGGTGGTGTATCCGCGCACCGTTCGGCGAGTCCGTCGAGCAAGGCCCGTGCGTCGGTGAAGCGCTCCTCGCCAGCGTCCAGCTGATCGAGGGTCGCACTGAGGTCGATCAGATGCTGGTGCGCGTCGTTGAACCCGGGAACCACGGTCGCCGGGCCGTAGTCCACCGGTTCGGCCTGCGGAAACCGCTCGCGTAGTTCGGCGAGCGGCCCGGTGGCGACGATCCGGTCCCCGAGCAGGGCCATCGCCTGCACCCGCGGCGCGGATTCGCTCATCGTTCTGATGGTCGCCGCGGTGACGATCCGGGTCGGATGTTCGCTCATCGTGCCCGGCCGATATGCATCTCCAGCGGGGTGCACCGCATGCCGTTGGTGGGCCAGTAGTCCACGGAGCACGCCGTCAGCACGACGAATACGCCCCGCAGGGCCCGGAAAGTGACTCGGTCGCCCGGCCTGGACTTCGCGGTCCCCACGACGAGTGTTCCGTCGGGCTCGGGATTGGAATTCTGGAAGATGTTCAGCGGATCCGGGACGACCGGCGGGTTCAGCCCGATCGATGCCGCCGCCGTGGTGAAGTTGTCCAGGCAATTCGGGTGCTCGTAGAGCCCTTCGCCTTCGTAGAGCCATCGGTCACACGGCGCGTACAGCATGTCGTGGTTGCCCGGCGAGGTGTCCTCGAGGAATTCCAGGATCGGCTGCGAACGCTGGTCGATGAACTGCTCGCCGACCCGGGGGAACAATCGCTCGACGCGGTCCCGGGTGTGGGCCGTGGAGAGCCATCGCGTGTCGTCGGCGGCATCGATGATCCACAGATCGCCGACCTGCTGGCCTTCTACGTCGACGATCGTCAGGCTCGCGCCTTCGGGTATCCGCGTCGCGCGTCCGCTCTGTGCCGGAACGGTCACGACGGTCTGCTCGCTCGCTGTCACGGGGTTGCCTCCTGTGTGTTTTTCGATTTTCGGGTTTCGGTTTCCTGATCCGCTTCGTCCAGCCTTATTTCCGGCGGTTCCCTGCGGAATAATTTGGTGAGATACGTGAGCCAGCCTATCCCGACGAGTAGCCAAATCGCACCCAATTTCAGTGCGTGCGAATCGAGGCTGGTCATCAACCAGACAACTCCGGCGAGGCCGATCGACGGGAAAATTATCCAGCCGAGTATTCCTTTTCTTTTCGTCCGGCGCTCGCGCCACCACAGAGTGATCACCGATATGTTGACGAAGGCGAAGGCAGTGAACGCGCCGAAGTTGATGAACGAGGTCGAGGTGGACAGGCTCATGCCGAGTGCGAGCAGACCAACCGCGGCCATCAACAGGATGTTGTTCGCCGGGGTGCCGAATTTCCTGGACAGCCTGCCGAAGAAGCGCTTCGGCAGCACTCCGTCGCGGCCCATGGCGAACAGCAGCCGCGCACCGGATGCCTGGATCGGTATCCCCGCACTGACCCCGCCGATGATGACCTCGGCGAGCACCAGGGACCGCAGGAATTCGCCGCCGACTTTCTTGGCCAGATCGAGCGATGCGGTATCCGCATGGTGGAAATCACCGCCAGGGTGCAATACCTGGGAGATATAGGAAACGATCACGAAAATGAGTCCGGCGATCAACAGTGTCGTGATGATGGCGCGTGGAATCACCTTTTTCGCCTGCACCGTGTCCTCGGCGAATGTGCTCACCGCGTCGAATCCGATGAAACTGTACGCGGTCAGTGCCGCGCCCGCGGAAACAGCGGCCACCGTCGACCCGGAATTCCAGAACGGTCCGGTGCTCACCACTGCGCCGACGCCGCCCTCGCCGATCAGATGACGGATGGAGAAGAACGCGAACAGTGCCAGAACCAGCAACTGATAGGAGATCAGCAGGACGTTCGCCAGTCTCGCCACGGTGATCCCCAGTACGTTGATCAGCGTGGTGAGCGCGATGAGCGGTACCAGGAAGGCCCACTTGGGCACCCCGGGAAACTGTTCGGAAAGGTAGACGACGCTGATCAGCCAGACGACCATCGGGAGGAAGAGGTAGTCGAGCAGGGTCAGCCAGCCGACCAGGAAACCGATCCGTGAGTCGATCGCCCGCCGGGTGTACGTATAGGCCGAACCGGCCGCCGGGTATCTCCTCGACATCTTGCTGTAACTCAGCGCCGTGAACAGCAGTACGACCGTGGTCAGAACATAGGAGGTCGTCAGCGTTCCGTTGCTGGCTCGGGAAAAAGTGCCGAACAGATCCAGGGCGATGGTCGGCGTGATGTAGGCCAGTCCCAGCAGGACAAGGGGCCAGAACGTGATCGTCGGGTTGAGGTGCGGTGTGTCCTGAGGCGTGCGCGTCGGATTGCTCATGGACTTCGCTTTCCGCGGCGCTCGCCGGGCGAGGGCACCGTGTTCACGGCTGTGTGAGCACGGCGATGACGTCCCCGCGCGACGAGTTCGCGTTGTCTGATAGCGCGTCATCGGTGTGCGACTGGCGCGACCGTGTCCTGGCACGGCCGGGAGCATGTCGGGGCTGGTGGCGGCGGTCTGTTCGCGTCTCTGCCGCCGGTCGGGCGGAGCGGGCGCGGTACTCGAGTGGACCTGGTTGCCGAACGATAGACGATCCTGACTATTTGTTCAAGGTCCAACTTTTAAATGACGAACGCCGCCCCGAGGAAAGCGCCTCGGGGGCGGCGGAACCGGAAGCGGACGCGCGGGCACCGGCACCAGGATGAAGGCGTGTTTCGCCTGCCTGAGCTCGGGTTTCCGTCAGTCGGCTGAGCGGAGCGCGAGGTGCTCGCGAAGATAGGTCAGGTGCTCGACGACGGCGTCCTCGGCCGCGTCCGCGTCCCCGGCTGCGATCGCGGTGACGATCGCGTGATGCTGGCGGACCGTCGCGCGTCCGACCTCCGGGGAGAGATCGAGGTAGTGCACGGGTTCGGTCTCGTGGTGCAGCGCGGCCACGAGCGCGGCGAGTACCCGGTTTCCCGATGCCTCGGCGATGAGGGAGTGGAATCGCTCATCGAGCTTGGGAACCTCGGGGTCGTCCACCGAGGCCTTCTTCTGCCGTCGCACGATATCCCGCAGGCGTTCGAGGTGCTCCTCGGTCCGGTGCTCGGCGGCGAGGCGGGCCGCCGGGGCCTCGAGATACTGGCGGACCTCCGCAACCTCGGTGAACACGATGCTGCCCAGGGTCAGCAGATTGTGCAGTGAATCGGTGACGACCGAGCCCAATGAGTGGTGGTCGACCGAGCGGACGAAGTTGCCGCCGCGCGAACCGGGCGCCTTCCGGAGCAGATGCTGGGTGGTCAGGGAACGCAGCGCCTCGCGCAGCGTGCCGCGGCTGACGTTGAACTGGCTGGCCAGTTCGGCCTCCGGGGGAAGCATCTCGCCGCTTTTGAGTTCGCCGGACAGGATCATCGCCCGGATGTATTCTTCGACCTGCTGCCGTGGTCGCAGGACCTTCTGGCCGATCGTGCGGGCCTGCTGCCTGCTTTCTTCCGTCACGTGGTCATCCCCGCCGCTCCCTTATCGCGATGAACATTCGGTCTGTTGTCGAACGATACCTCTGGGTATGGCAAGAAGGGGGTGTGACATGGGTGATTTATTGACAAGCTGTCTAATGTTGAACATTATGATCGACACGGTACCCACTCTGACCGGAAGGCAGGACGGTATGGACACAGCGAACCTCCGTGCTCGGGCACGGCAGTATCTCGGCCCGCACTTCACCCCTCGGCGGTCGTGGCAGCAGACCGATTTCCCGGTGTTCGTGCGGGGTTCCGGCTGCCATCTCTACGACAGCGAACAGCGCGGCTACTTCGACGGGCTTTCCGGTCTGTACTGCGCGAATCTCGGGCACGGGCGCTCGGATATCGCCACGGCGATCGGCGAGCAGGCGAAGGCGATGGCATACGCGACGAACTGGTCCGCTGCGCATCCGCCCGCGATCGAGGCCGCGACACGGATCGCAGAGCTCGCGCCCGGCGATCTGCAGACCACCTTCTTCGTGAACTCCGGATCCGAGGCGGTCGAAGCGGCGGTGAAGTTCGCCCGCCAGTACCACTACACCCGCGGAGAACCGCGGCGCACGAAGATCATCGCGCGCGACCTCGCCTATCACGGCACGACACTCGGCGCCCTTTCGGTCACCGGCCTCGACAAGATCAAGGCACCGTTCGGACCGCTGCTTCCCGGGATCGGGCGGGTGCCGAACACCGTCGGCCATACCGGTGACTGCGGTGATCCCGCGGCTCTGGATTGTGTGCGGGCCATCGAGGATCGCATCCTCGAAGAGGGGCCGGACACGGTCGCCGCGATCATCGCGGAGCCGGTGCAGAACGGCCGGGGCGCGCTGGTGCCACCGGACGGTTATTGGGCCGAGCTGCGCAGGATCGCCGACCGGTACGGCCTGCTGCTCGTCGCGGATGAGGTCATCTGTTCGTTCGGGCGGTTGGGACACTGGTTCGGCAGCGACCGGTTCGGCGTGGTGCCGGACCTGATCACCTTCGCCAAAGGGGTCACCGCGGGCTATGCCCCGCTCGGCGGGCTCATCGTGCGGAAACCCTTGCTGGAGGAGCTTTCCGGGGACCGGCGCGGTGGCATGTTCGCGCACGGTGCGACCTGGGGCGGGCATCCGATCGCGACCGCGGCGGCCGTCGCGACGATCGATGCCATTCACAAGGAATCGATTCTCGACGGGGTACGCCGGAATGGACCCGAACTGCGCGCCGGTCTGGCACAGCTGCTCGCGGCGCACCGATGTGTGAAGGAGATCCGCGGCACGGGATTCTTCTGGGCCGTCGAGCTCATGGCAGACCGGCTCGTGGGCCGGGAGTTCACCGAGGCGGAGTCCGCGACCGTGCTCGGTGAGGTGCTGCCCGCCGCGTTCGCCCGGATCGGTCTCATTCTGCGCGGCGATGACCGTGGTGCGACCATGCTGATGATCGCACCACCACTGATCGCCGGGCCGAGCGAAATCGCCGAGCTGCTGCACGGCGTCGACGGGGTGCTGTCCGATGTGGAGTCTGCGATTCCCTGACGCTTGCCGTGTTTCCGGATTTCACGCTTGTATTGTTGACGCGCCGTGTCGGGGGCGCCGCGCAGCGTTTTCGGTGATCAGCAGCACCTTGTTCTTTAGGTAAGCCTTTCCTTAGTCTGCGGAGGTGTTCGCCTCCCCGCATCCCGGCATCGACGGCCTGATCACCTATGAGGTCGATATCGCCTACGGCCGCGACGTCGTGGTGCGCGCGGCCTCGATCTCGCTCACCGCAGGCACGGTCACTGCGCTGATCGGTCCCAACGGCAGTGGCAAATCGACGCTGCTGCGTGCACTCGCCCGGTTGCACCGGCCGGTTTCCGGGGAGATCGGGTTCGCCGACGGTACGGATCTGCGCGCGCTGTCCACAACGGACCTGGCGCGCCGGATCACCCTGCTCTCCCAGCACCGCACCACTCCTGATGGGCTCTCGGTCCGGGAACTGGTCGAGTTCGGCAGGCATCCACACCGCACGCGGTGGGGTGGAAGGGATCCCGGTGGAGCAACCGCGGTGCAGCGCGCGATGGCCGCCACCGGGCTCACCGCGCTCGCGGAATGGCCGGTTCGCGCCCTTTCCGGTGGCCAGGCTCAGCGCGCCTGGCTCGCGAGCTGTCTCGCCCAGGATACCGCGCTGTTGCTGCTGGATGAACCGACGACCTTCCTCGATCTGCGCTATCAGGTCGAGATCCTGGACCTGGTCCGCGATCTCGCCGATGAACACGGCGTCGGGGTGGGTGTTGTCCTGCATGATCTGGACCAGGCCGCGGCGGTGGCCGACCGGGTGCTGCTGCTGGAGCAGGGCCGGGTCACCGCGGAGGGAACACCGGACGAGGTGCTGACCGTGGACAACCTCAGCCGCGCCTACGACATTCGTGTCGATGTGCGGACCGATCCGGTGGACGGGCGCATCCGCACCCGCGCGCTCGGCCGGTTCAACGCGCGCACCCCAGCCTGATCGCCCCGGAAACAGGAGAAAAATGCGTAGTACCAAGGCAATCGCCGGCGCGCTGCTGCTCGCCCTCGTCACGCTCGCCGGCTGCGGCACCACCGAGAAGCCCAGCGCCGGTTCGCCGAAGAACGGCGGCGTTCCGGTCACGGTCACCGATTCCCGTGGCAAGACGGTGCAGCTGCCGCACACCGCGAAACGGGTCGTGGCAACGGAATGGAACGCGGTCGAGGATCTGGTCTCGCTCGGGGTGATGCCGGTCGGCGTTGCCGATCCGAAGGGTTATGGGCAGTGGGTCAGCGCGGCACCGTTGCGGGGCGCGGTCAAGGACATCGGAACCCGCGGTGAACCCAGCCTGGACACGCTCATGTCCCTGGCGCCGGATCTGGTCGTGGTCACCGAAGGTCTTCCGGAAAGCGCGCTGGCGCAGATCGAGGCGAAGCTCCCGGTAGTCGTCATCAAGGGCGGGGACCTCAAGGATTCCCTCGGCACGATGTTCCGCGGGCTGAACACGATCGCCACGGCCACCGGTACCGAAAACCGCGCCACGAAACTGAAATCCGAGTTCGACGCGAAACTGGCCGAGGATCGCAATGCCGTGGAGGGTCTCGGCGCAACGGGGGAGAAGGTGGCATTCGCCGATGCCTACGTCGCCTCCGGAACGGTCACGATCCGCCCGTACACCAAGGGATCGCAGGTTTCCGAGGTGTTCGCGCGGCTCGGTCTCGGCAATCCGTGGCCGATGACCGGTGATCCAGCCTACGGCCTCGGCAAGGCCGATGTCGAGGGACTGACCCGGCTGCCCGATGTGCGGTTCTGGTACTCGGCCAATGATTCCGATGGGGACCCGTTCGCCAAGGAGCTGGCGAACAACGCGATCTGGAAGGGGCTGCCGTTCGTCAAGGGCGGGAAGGTGCAACGGCTCCCGGACTCGCTGTGGATGTTCGGCGGGCCGAAGTCCATGCAGCAGTATGCCGACGCCGCGGTCGCCGCGCTCAAGAAGTAGCCGCGCGGTGGATCTCGACGGTGCCGCCCCCGCCAAGTGGTCGCGGCCGCTGTTGCTGGGCATCGGGCTCGGTGTGCTGCTGGTGCTCGGCGCGATCGTGCACCTCACCCAGGGAACGGCCGCCGTGGACGCAGTCGATGTGCTGCGGCTGGTGTTCGGCGGCGGTTCGGGCGCCGATACCGCGGTCGTTCTCGAATCGCGGCTGCCCCGGCTGCTGGTCGCGCTGCTCGTCGGTGCCGCGCTCGGCACCGCGGGCGCGGCGCTGCAATCGGTGACCCGCAACATCATGGCGGCCCCGGACACGCTCGCGGTCAATGCGGGCGCCTATCTCGCGGTCACCGCGGTCGCGGTGACCGGCGGTTCCTTCCCGCTGTTCGGCACGGTGGGAGTGGCGTTCGCGGGTGGGCTGGCCACCGCCGTGCTGGTGCTCGCCCTCGCCGGGACCGGTGGCACCGCGATGGTGCGGCTCGTGCTCGCGGGCACGGCGATCGCGCTCGCGATGAGCTCGGTGACCTCGATGCTGCTCGTGCTGTTCTCCCAGCGGACCCAGGGCCTGTTCGCCTGGGGCGCGGGATCGCTTTCGCAGAACGGGCTCGGCGGGATCCGGATGCTCGCCCCGGTCGTCGTGCTGGCCTTCGCCGCGCTGCTGTTGTTGTCCCGCAGGCTCGATCTGGTGCGGCTCGGTGACGACCAGGCGCGCAGCCTCGGGGTCCGGGTGGGGCTGGTGCGCGGGACGGCGATCCTGCTCGCGGTGCTGCTCGCCGCGTGCGCGGTGACGCTGACCGGGCCGATCGGGTTCGTCGGTCTCGCGGCGCCCGCCCTGGTGCGGCTGCTCTCCCGTTCGGTGCGCGGGCTGCACCGGCACATCGCCTCGATCCCGTTCTCCGCTGCGGTCGGTGCCGCGCTGCTGCTCGGCTCGGATGTGCTGCTGCGGGCGATCATCGGCGCGCAGGGGGCGCTCGATGTCCCAGCCGGGGTGGTCACGACCCTGCTCGGGGTCTTGTTCCTGGTGACCCTGGCGCGTTCCGCGCGCAGTTCGGGCGCGGTGGAACCGCCGACGGCCGGGATCGCCGGTGGGGTGTCTCGGTTCCGGTTCGCGATCACGCTCGTCGTGCTGCTCGCTGCCGTGGTCGGGGTGGTGCTGACCGCCGCCCTGCTCGGGGACGCGAAACTGCTGCTCGGCGATATCGGCAACTGGCTGAGCGGCCAAGCGGGGCCGATCGTGCGCAGCGTGCTGGACAACCGCCTGCCCCGGGTGTTCGCCGCGCTGCTCGCGGGCGCCTGCCTGGCCATCGGTGGCACGCTCATCCAGACGCTCACTCGCAATCCCCTTGCCGAGCCGGGAATCCTGGGTGTCGCGGGCGGGGCCAGCCTCGGCGCGGTGGCCGCGATCACGATCGTGCCCAGCATCGGTTTCTGGGCACAGACCGGGTTCGCCGGGATCGGTGCCGCACTGGTGACCGCACTGGTCGTGGCGTTGTCCACCAAACGCGGCTTCGCCGGGGAACAACTCGTGCTGATCGGGTTCGGCGCGCAGGCCGCCAGCCAGGCATTGGTGACCGTGCTGATCACACTGACCGATCCATGGAACCAGACCAAGGCGCTCACCTGGCTCGGTGGATCCACCTACGGCCGGACCTTCGAGCAGCTGATTCCGATGGCGGCCGCGGTGCTGATGGTGGCGCCGGTGCTGGTGCGCCTGCGCAGCGAGCTCGATCTGCTTTCCCTGGACGAGGAAACGCCCCGGGTGCTCGGCGTTCCGGTGCCGCGGAACCGGCTCATCGCCCTGGTGTGCGCGGTGCTGCTGACCGGAACCGCGGTCGCCGGGGCGGGGGTGATCTCGTTCGTCGGCCTGATGGCTCCGCACGCCGCACGGGCGCTGATCGGCCGGAGGCACGCCCGCAGCCTCCCGGTCGCGGCCCTGCTCGGCGGCATCCTGGTGTGCCTCGCTGACCTGCTGGGCCGGACCGTGATCGCCCCGGCCCAGCTCCCGGCCGGTCTGATCACCGCTTGTGTCGGCGCCCCCTACTTCATCTGGCTGCTGCACCGCACCCGCGGTCTCCGGGCACCGCGCCCGTCCGGTTCCCGGGAGCGGTCCCGGACCGGGGCCCTAGCCTCGCGGTGACCGGACGGCAGACAGGGGAAGCACATGATCAGGAGAACACTGAGCGTTCTGGTTCTCGCGGGGACCGCGTTCATCGGGCCCACGGTTGTGGTCGCCGCGCCGAACGGGAGCCGAGTGGACAGGACACCCGCGGCCGGGGGTGCCGGAATCGGCGCCGGGCACCCTGTTCGCGCTCATCCTGTGCGGCGGGCCGCCCCGTGGCACCGAAGGACGGGCGAGGGCTCTACTTCGGCCGCAACCGCCCGGATGTGCGCATTTGCGTCGGCGAGGACGACCGCAGGGTGAGCAGGCGGCATCGACAGCTCGATTACGCCGGTACGCGGTGGTGACTGCACAACACCGGGCGATTGCCGATCCGGTTGCCCAGTTCGGTCCGGCTGCATCCCGGCGGTGAGCCCGTTCCGCTCGGCGACCTCGATCAGCGGCCCCGCGGTGGCATGGAACAGGAGTACCGGAACTGCTCGGGACCGGTCCCGGCGAACGAAGCGCCCAGTGGCGCGGTATTGCTACAGTGTCGGCGTGTTCACCGAGTCGGATAGGCGCAAGGCCGATGTCGTGTATTCGGCGCTTCCGGAGTACATGCGCCGGGTCCGCCGGATCGGTGCGCATCCCGGCGGTGCGGACGGGGAAACCGCGCTCACCGGCTACGAATACCGACTCTTTTCGCAGAACGGCGAGGACGGCGTGATCGCCGAAATCCTGCGTCGTATCGGTGTCACCGGTTGCTGGTTCGTCGAGTTCGGTGTCGAATCCGGCCGCGAGGGCAACTGCATCGCGCTGGCCGATGTGCTCGGCTGGCACGGATTGTTCATGGAGGCCGACCCCGCCCACAATCACCTTCTCCATCAGAAATACCGCTGGAACCAGGCGGTGACCACCCTGCACGCCACGGTCACTCCCGATCGGGCCGAGGAGCTTTTCGGTATCGGAAAGGTGCCCGCGGAACCGGATATCGTCTCCATCGATATCGACGGCGGCGACTACTGGATTTGGGAAGCGTTACGCGATTACCGGCCCCGCGTCCTCGTCATCGAATACAATTCCGCCCTTTCGCCCGAGGAAAAACTGGTCCAGCCACCCGGCACCGAACCCTGGTCGGGCACCGTATTCTTCGGTGCCTCGCTCGGCGCCCTGACCGGACTGGCCGCCGAAAAGGGCTATCGGCTGGTGCACTGCGAAATGGCCGGGGTCAACGCTTTCTTCGTCCGCGCCGACCTGGCCGGAGATTTCCCGCTTCCGGAGAACGTCCAGCGCCGTGGCCCCAACTACTTCCTCACCTCGCACGGCCATCCGCAGGACGACACCGGTCGCACCTACCGCCGCCTCTGAGAATACGGTGCGGCGAGCCGATCAAGATATTCGCGGGAAACGGGAAAGTCGTAGCCACTCGTCGATTGCCGTACTCGGGGACGTGGCGTCGTTTGTTGAATTCCCTATTCGATCAACGACACGCCGAGGCTGTCCTCACGTGCGATATCGTCTGATCGGCACTTCGAGGCACGTCCTTCGTGCGTGTGGTATTCGGCGGGATGAATTCGGGCCGTCCGTTGTGGATTCGGACTTCCCAGTCGGCACCGTGGATGAAGGCATGGTGCCGACGCAACAACCCTCCGCTAGGCAGTGCCGGGCTGGCCGGTGAGGGCCTGCGGGCTGGTGAGAGCGCGAAGCTGCTGCGGGCTGAGCAGACCCCGCTCCCGTACGAGTTCCAGTGCCGGTCGCCCGGTGTGCTGGGCTTCCAGCGCGACCGAGGACGCGATCTCGTAGCCGAGGGCGGGGCTCAGCGCGGTCACCAGGCCGGTCGATGCGGAGACGGTGCCCGCGAGGTGATCCCGGTTGGCGGTGATGCCGGTGACGCAGTGCCGGGTGAGGATCGCGATCCCGTTGGTGAGGTGGTCGATCCCTGCGCTGAGCGCACGGGCGATGATCGGCTCGAAGGCGTTGAGCTGGAGTTGCCCACCTTCGGCCGCGAGGGTGACGGTGACGTCGTTGCCGATCACCTCGAAGGCGATCTGGTTGACGGCCTCGGGAATCACCGGATTGACCTTGCCGGGCATGATCGAGGATCCGGCCTGCCTGGCGGGCAGCGCGATCTCGCGGAGCCCGGCCTGCGGACCGGAGGACAGCAGCCGCAGATCGTTGCAGATCTTCGAGAGTTTGACCGCGACCCGTTTGAGCACCCCGGAAAGCTGCACGAACACGCCCACATCCTGGGTGGCCTCGATGAGATCGGGCGCACTGCTCAGGGTGGTGATCCCGGTGAGCGAGCGCAGATGCTCGATGGCCCGTTCCCGGTAACCGGGGCGAGCGTTGAGGCCGGTGCCGATCGCGGTGCCGCCCAGATTCAGCTCGTGGAACAACGGGCGGGCCTCGGTGAGGCGCTGTTCGTCCTCGGCGAGGGTGGCCGCGTAGGCGCCGAATTCCTGCCCGAGGGTCATCGGCACCGCGTCCTGCAACTGGGTGCGGCCGATCTTGACCACGTCGGCGAACTCGCCCGCTTTCGCGGTGAACGCCGCGCGAAGACCGGCGAGCGCGCCGAGGAGTTCGCCGAGGTACCCGTCGAGCGCGAGTTTCACCGCGGTCGGGTAGACGTCGTTGGTGCTCTGGCCGAGGTTGACGTGATCGAGCGGATGCAGGTGCGCGTAGTCCCCGCGCGCGTGCCCGAGCAGTTCGAGTGCCCGGTTGGCGATGACCTCATTGGCGTTCATGTTCGTGGACGTGCCCGCGCCGCCCTGGATCAGGTCCACGACGAACTCTTCGCGCAGTGCGCCCGCGCGGATCTCGGCGCAGGCGCGCGTGATCGCCTCGGCGCTGGCGGCATCGAGTGCGCCGATCTCGGTATTGGCCGCGGCAGCCGCCTGTTTGACCGCGGCCAGCGCGGTGACCAGATGCGGGCGGTCGGCGAGGTTTTCCCCGGTGATGGGGAAATTGGCGAGGGCGCGGGCGCTGTGGGCCCCATAGTAGGCCGCAGCGGGAACCTCGATCTCGCCGAGCATGTCGTGCTCGATCCGGGTGCTCATGCCGCCTGCACCCGCTTCACCCGGTCGACACCGGTCCAGGCAAGCGCGATGGCACCGTCGAGCATCGCGCGCTCGGCGGTCGCGCCGACGCAGAACGCGGCGAACTCGCGCTGATGATTGGTCGCGGGCAGGGAACCGATGCCGATATAGGGGTGAATGGCGGGCACGACCTGCGACACATTGCCCATATCGGTGGAGGCACGGTTCATCCGCCCCGCGATCCCCGGTGGCGCGAACTCGCGGCCGAGTTCCACGGCGTTCGCCCGGTACTCGGCCAGGGTGGCTTCATCGGTGCGGAATTCCGCGTACGGCTTGCTTTCCGCTTCCACGGTCAGCTCGCAGCCGGTGGCGAGCGCGCCCGCCTCGAAGGTCCGCATCACCCGGGGTTCGAGCTCGGCCAGTTCCTCAAGGGTTTCCGCGCGCACGTACCAGCGCCCGCTGGTGTGCTCGGGGATTGCGTTCGGTGCGTCACCGGCATGTGTGACGCAGCCGTGCACGCGGGTGGTGGACGGCAACTGCTGGCGCAGCAGCCCGATCGCCACCTGGGCCACGGTGAACGCGTCGGCCGCGTTGACGCCCGCCTCCGGATAGGCCGCGGCATGCGCGGATTTCCCGGTATAGCTGATCTTCGAGTGGCTGACCGCGAACGGCCGTGCCTCGGCGACATCGACAGGGGCGGGGTGGATCATCATGGCGAGGTCCACCCCGGTGAAGGCACCGCGGTCGAGCAGTTCGATCTTCCCGCCGCCGCCCTCCTCGGCCGGGGTGCCGTACACCTCGATGGTGATCCCGGCGTCCTCGGCCACGGCGGCAAGACCGAGCGCCGCGCCGACGGAACTGGCCGCGATGAGGTTGTGGCCGCAGGCGTGCCCCAGACCCGGCAGCGCGTCGTACTCGGCGCACAGCGCGATCCTGGTCGGCCCGCTGCCGAACCGCGCGAGGAACGCGGTCTCCAGGCCGAGGTAGGCCGGGGTCACCGCGAACCCGGCGCGGTCGAGCAGTTCCGGGACCATGGCCGCCGAGCGGTGCTCTTCCCAAGCGGTTTCCGGATCGGCGTGCAACCGTTCGGAAAGCCGGATCAGTTCCGCGGAATGCCGGTCCACCTGCTCGCGAGCCGCGTCCTTCAGCGAGGGCATCACAGATCTCCCGGTACGCCGTAGGAGGGAGCCGCCGCCGGATCGAGGCCGCGGCGCACGTAGTCATCCCGCTGCGGCAGCCAGAGTTCGACCAGTTCGGCGAGCCGCTCGATGGGGTCCTCGGCCCAGTCCACCCGCAGATCCGTGTCCCGCCAGTCCACATCGGACACCACGGCCATACCGGCCGAGTGCACCGGTCCCTGCTCGCCGCCTGCCGCGATCGCGGCCCGCACGGCGGCCAGCAGCCGCTGCTCCAGTTCGCCCGTGGCCGAGGTGAAGGCCTCGATCATCGCCTGCGGAATGTGCTCACCGGCGAGCATGTTTCCCGCGGCGACCGCGCCCTCGGCGACCGCCGTCGCATGGGTGCCGAGGGTTTTCTCGCCGCTGTAGGCGAAACCGGGTCCGCTGCGGCTGAGCACGGTCAGCTGCCGGTAGCCGATGTGCTCGGCCGAACCTGTCACTTCGGACATCGCCCGCTCCGCGGCGCCGTGCGCGGCGAGGCGGTCCAGCAGTGCCGGGCCCAGTCGCGGATCGGTGATGTTCTGCGAGGAGGCAGCGCCGACCCCGGGACGCAGGTGCGCGACCCTGGCCACCACCGCGGGACTGGATGAGCTGGCCACGATGCCGAACCGGGGGCTCGCCCCGGAATCGTCGCGTGCCACGAGCGAGAAGGTCACTGTTCCTCCTTCGGGATCACCGCGATCGCGTCGATCTCGCAGAGCCATTCCGGGCGGGCGAGCGCGGAGACCACGAGCCCCGTCGAAATCGGGTGCACGCCACGTGTCCAGCGGCCCACGGCGCTGTACACCGCCTCGCGATAACGCGGATCGATCAGATAGATGGTCAGCTTGACCAGATGCTCCATCCGGCTGCCCGCCTCTTCGAGGAGCATCGTGATGTTGGCCATCGCCTGCTCGGCCTGCGCGGCCGCGTCCCCGACGCCCACGGATTCGCTCGTGTCGAGGTCCTGGCCGATCTGCCCGCGGACGTAGACGGTGTCGTTGGCGACGACGGCCTGGCACAGGTCGTTGTCGAGGTTCTGCTCCGGATAGGTGTCCCGGGTGTTGAACGGACGGATCCGCTTGTGGACGGTCATCGATTGTCTCCTGATTCTGCACCGATCCCGGACAGCGTGCCGCGCTCAGGCATGTTCTGTCCAATAGATCTTTCAACATCAGAAGATCAGTTCAGTAGATGAAGATCGGTCCGGATCTGTATCAGGAAATCAGAACTTTAAGGCCAACAAGATCTGTTGGACAGGAGCTTGGTTCACCGCGAGGATTCGATGAGGCGCTCGGCGGCGCCGAAGCGGCCCCGAAGCGGTTGGCCCGTTGTTCCGAAGTGGAGGTCTGGGATGCCGAACCAAGAGGTTGAGGTCCTCGTCGTAGGTGGGGGACAGTCCGGTCTGGCGATGAGTGAGCACCTGAGCGACTGTGGTTTGCCGCATCTCGTTCTGGAACGGCACCGGATCGCCGAGCGCTGGCGTTCGGAGCGGTGGGATTCCCTCGTCGCCAACGGACCCGCCTGGCACGATCGCTTTCCCGGACTGGAGTTCGGCGACCTCGCCCCGGACGCCTTCGCTTCGAAGGATCAGATCGCGGAGTATTTCGAGGCATACGCGGAAAAGATCGCCGCTCCGATCCGCACCGGAGTGGAAGTGACCTCCGTGCAGCGCAAACCCGGACAGCACGGATTCCGTGTGGAAACCAGCGAGGGCACCATCGATGCCCGGTTCGTCGTCGCCGCGACCGGACCGTTCCAGCGGCCGGTGATTCCCCCGATCATTCCCGGGGACGCCGGTCCCGAACAGATCCACTCCAGCACCTACCGGAATCCGGAACAGCTGCCCGAAGGGGCCGTGCTGGTCGTCGGGGCCGGATCCTCCGGGGTGCAGATCGCCGAGGAGCTGCGCCGTTCGGGACGCTCGGTCTATCTCTCCGTCGGCCCGCACGACCGGCCGCCGCGCCGCTACCGCGGCCGGGACTTCGTGTGGTGGCTCGGGGTGCTCGGCAAGTGGGACGCCGAAACCCCGCCGCGCGGCGCGGAACACGTCACCATCGCGGTCAGCGGCGCACGCGGCGGTCAGACGGTGGATTTCCGTGCCCTGGCCGATCTGGGTATCAACCTTGTCGGGCTGACCAGTTCCTTCGACAACGGCACCATCCGGTTCGCGCCGGATCTCGGCACGAATATCGCCGACGGGGACGCCAATTACCTGTCGCTGCTCGAGGAAGCCGACGCCTATATCGAGCGCTACGGCCTCGATCTGCCCGAGGAACCGGAAGCCCACGAACTGGGCCCCGATCCGGAGTGTGTCACCGATCCGATGCTCGAACTCGATCTCGCCGCGGCCGGGGTCACCTCGATCGTGTGGGCAACGGGTTACGCCGTCGACTACGGCTGGCTGCAGGTGGACGCACTCGACGAGCAGGGCAGGCCTGCGCACCGGCGCGGTATCTCCACCGAGCCCGGTGTCTACTTCCTCGGGCTGCCCTGGCTGGCGCGGCGCGGATCGAGCTTCATCTGGGGCGTGTGGCACGACGCCAAGTTCGTGGCCGACCACATCGCCATCCAGAGCACCTACCAGGGGCACTGAGCCGCCGGCCGTCAGTCCTCGCTGCGCAGCAGCTCGCGGCAGAACGCGGCGAAGGCCTGCGCCCTGCGGGTCAGCCGCGTGTTGCGCAGATAAGCGAGGACGACGGGCAGCGGTGACACCGGGTCGAGCAAGGGGAGGGTGACGACCTGGCCACCGTCGTAGGTCGTGTCCCGGACCGGTCGCTGATTGAGGATGGAATAGCCCTGGCCGTTGGCCACGAGTGAACGCACGGTCTCATAGTTCGAGCTGCGATACCGCGGCTGCACGGACACTCCGGTGCTCGCGGTCAGGGACATGAAGTATTCCCGGCTGTGCGGCAGGTCGTAGAGCACGAACGGATCCTCGGCGAGTTCGGCGATCCGTACCCCTTTCCGCCTGGCGAACCGGTGCCGTGGTGGCACGATCACATACGGTGGCGCCACGGTGATCTGTTCGGTGGTCAGCGGTTCGGCGAGGTCCATCTCGTACATCAGCGCCAGCTCGCACTGGCCGTTCAGCAGTGCCTCCTGCAGTTCCTCGGTTTCCCCCTCGATCGCCTGCACCCGCAGATCCGGGTGCTGTTCGGTCAGCCCCGCGAACAGCCGGGGCAACAGAAACGGGGACAGCGAGAGGAAACAGCCGATCACCAGCTCGCCGCTGAGTCGGGTGCCCAATCCGCGCGCGGTCTCGGCCAGATCGTCGGCGTGCGCGAGGAAGTTCTTCAGCTCCTGCAGGAACCGGCTGCCCGCCGCGGTCAGCGAAAGCCCCTTCGCGTGGTGCCGGATCAGCAGTTGCACCTGGAGTGAATGCTCCAGCTGGGAAACCGCGGTGGAAACAGCCGACTGGGAGACCCTGAGCTGCTGGGCAGCCGCGGTCATGCTGCACGCCTCCGCGGCGGTCGCGAAGTACCGTAGCTGGACGAGAGTGAAGTTGACGTCGCCTGCCATGAAGACCTCTTCGTCGGGGTTGCCGGACGGCTCACATCATCAAATTTTTTGATGCCTAGGTCCAGTATTATGCGATTGACTGTTGATTCCCATTGAATCAGGATGACTTCTAATCCCTCTGTGGTCCAGGACACGGCAACCGATGATCCTGCGCGGCCACCGAAAATGACTACCCGTTCAGCGCTGTGTGGCGTGGCAGCAGGAAGGCTGACTCAATGGAGAGCGCTTCAGCGACCCCGACCGTGGAATCGCGGACGATCGATCAGATCCCGGAGAACGAGCGGCACGGCCGGGCGCGCGATCTGTTCACGATCTGGTTCGGCTCCAACATCATGGTGCTCACCATAGCGACCGGTGTTCTCTCGACTACGGTCTATCACCTTCCCCTTGGGTGGGCACTGGCCGGCATCCTGATCGGCAATCTCGTCGGCGGCATTTTCATGGCGCTGCATTCCGCGCAGGGCCCGCAACTGGGTGTGCCGCAGATGGTGCAGACCCGCGGTCAGTTCGGGGTGTACGGCGCCCTGATGGTCGTGGTGCTGGTGATCATCATGTATGCCGGTTACTTCGCGTCGAACCTCGTGCTCGGCGGGCAATCCCTGCATGTCGTGGCGCCGGTTCTCTCGGTGCCCGCGGGAATCGTGATCGTCGGCGTGGTCAGCGTCGCGGCCACGATATTCGGGTACAAGCTGATCCACACCTACAGCAAGGTCATGACGATCGCGGCGGGATTGGCGCTACTGCTGGCGTTCTGCTGGGTACTGTTCGTCCACGGGGTGCCCGCCGATCTGTTCGGCCGCGGCAGCGTCAGCCCCACCGGGCTGCTCGGCACGATCTCCGCCGCGGCACTGTGGCAGATCGCCTACGCGCCCTATGTCTCGGACTACTCGCGCTATATGCCGAAGGGAACCGGTGCCAAGCCCGCGTTCTGGGCCACCTACGGCGGCTGCGTGCTCGGTTCGGTGCTGCCGATGGTGCTCGGTGCGCTTGTCGGGGTGATCGTCGGCGGGGACGATCCGGTCGCCGGGCTCGCCCAGCTCACCCCGGGCATCAGCACGGTGGTGCTGATCGTGTTCTCCGTCGGGGTCGCCAACACCAACGCGATGAACCTGTACTGCGGGGTGCTCTGCGTGATCACCGTCGGGCAGACGCTGCGCCGCAACTGGGTTCCGCGGGCCGGTGGGCGTGCGGTGGTCGCGGTGATCGTGTTCGCCGCGGCACTGCTGCTCGCGCTGGCCGGCAAGGACAACTTCCTCGTCGTATACGAGAACTTCATCGCGTTGCTGCTGTACGTGCTGACCCCGTGGACCGCGATCAACCTCGTCGACTACTACCTGGTGCGGCACGGCGAGTACGACGTGCAGTCGTTCTTCCGCGCGGACGGCGGTATCTACGGGCGCTTCAACGGTGCCGCGATCGCCGCGTACCTGCTCGGCATCGTCATCCAGGTGCCGTTCTTCTCCAGCAGCCTCTACACCGGGCCCATCGCCGGACTGCTCAACGGGGTGGACATCTCCTGGATCGTCGGGCTCGTGATCACCTGCCCGTTCTACTACCTGGTCGCGCGGTACACGCGGCGGCGGGCGAATCCGCTCGGTGAAGCCGCTTTCGCCGGTGACTCCAGCTCGGCTTCGTGAAGGAGGCAATCGCATGACCGAGGAAATAGCCTTGACCGACCGCACCCACGAGCAGTGGGCGAAACTGGCCGCGGAGTTCCGTCCCGATGCGGCAGCGTTCATCGACGGTGTCCGTACCGGTGCGGAATCGGGGCGGAGGTTCGCCTCGATCAACCCGGCGACCGAGGCGAACATCGCCGATGTCGCCCGGTGCGCGGACGCGGACGTCGACCGGGCGGTGCGCTCGGCCCGGGCCGCGTTCGAGCGCGGCGACTGGTCCCGCGCCGATCCGGCGACCCGCAAGGCCGCGCTGCTGCGGCTGGCCGACCTCATCCGGGCCAACACGGAAGAGCTGGCGCTGACCGAATCGCTGGACATGAGCCGAGCAGTCGCCGCTTTCCGCGCTGCGGCTGGGCGAACTCGCCCTCGAAGCGGGGATCACCGCCGGGGTGCTCAACGTCGTCCCCGGTTACGGCGAGGAAGCGGGCCAGGCGATCGGTCGGCACCCGGACATCGACTGCGTGGCGTTCACCGGTTCCGGCGAGGTGGGCAAACTGCTGCTGGAATACGCCGGACAGTCCAATATGAAACAGGTCTGGCTGGAATGCGGCGGAAAGAGCCCGAACATCGTGTTCGCGGACGCCGGTGATCTCGACGAGGTCGCCGAACTGGCCTGCTTCGGGATCTTCGCCAATCAGGGCGAGGTCTGCTCGGCCAATTCCCGGCTCCTGGTGCACGAATCGATCGCCGATGACCTGTTGCGGCGCATCGCCGAACGGGCCGCGAAGATCCGCCCCGGCGATCCGCTCGACCCGGAGGCGACCATGGGCGCGCTCGTGGACGCCGGGCATGCCGACCGCGTGCAGCGTTATATCGACCAGGCGCGCTCATCCGCCGAACTGCTGCTCGGCGGCAACCGGGTCGCCGTCGACGGCCGGGGCGCCTTCATCGAACCGACCGTCTTCGACCGGGTACCGGCCGGTTCCCCGCTGGCCACCGAGGAAGTCTTCGGGCCGGTGCTCGCGGTGCAGCGGTTCACCGATGAGGACGAGGCGGTGCGCCTGGCCAACGACAGCGTCTACGGCCTCGCCGCCTCGGTGTGGACCCAGGACATCTCGCGGGCGCACCGGATCGCCGACCGGTTGCGCGTCGGCACCGTTTCGCTGAACACCGTGGACGCGCTGAATCCCATCACCCCGTTCGGCGGCGTCAAGCAGTCCGGTTTCGGCCGGGATCTCTCGCTGCACTCACTGGACAAGTACACCGCGTTGAAGACGACCTGGCTGAAGTACTGAGCCGGACCGAGATACCAAGGAGACCGATAGTGCGAGGACTCGAAGAAAAAGCCGCGTTCGTGACCGGTGCGGGATCGGGCATCGGGCGTGCCTGCGCGCTGCGCCTTGCCGAGGAAGGCGCCACCATCGCCGTGGTGGACATCCGGCGGGACGCCGCCGAGGAGACCGCGAAGACCATCGAGGCCGCGGGCGGCACCGCGGTGGCCGTGGAATGCGATGTGGCCTCCGGGGCCGCGGTGGCCGCGGCCGTCGAGCGGACGGTGCAGGCACTCGGCGGGCTGAACGTGATCGTCAACGCCGCCGGGATCCTGGCCGCCGAAGGCGATGTCGTCGCGTGCTCGGAAGACGACTGGGACCGGGTCATGGCGATCAACGTCAAGAGCATGTACCTGACCGGGAAGCACGGGGTTCCCGCGATCCTGGCCGCCGGTGGGGGAGCGATCGTGAACATCGCCTCGGTCTTCGGTTTCACCGCGCTGCCGGACGAATGCGCCTACGACGCCTCGAAGGGCGCGGTGCTCAACCTCACCAGGCACATGGCCGTGCAGTACGCGACCTCCGGGATCCGGGTCAACGCGATCTGCCCGTCCGACTGCGACACCCCGCTGCTGAACGCGCTGCTCAGCGACGGCGATGTGGAGGCGGAGAAGGCCAAGCTCGCCGAACCGATCCCGATGGGCAGGCTGGCCAAGCCGGAGGAGATCGCCTCCGGGGTGGCCTTCCTTTCCTCGGCCGATGCCGGGTTCGTCACCGGTGTCGCGCTCCCCGTGGACGGCGGATTCCTCGCTCGATGAACACGGCGCAACCGGTCACCGTCGGCATCGCCCAGTGGGCTCCGGTTCCCGGAGATCCCGAGTACAACGAAACCGTTGCCACCGAAGCGATCGGCACACTCGCGGGGCAGGGATGTTCGGTTGTCGTGCTGCCCGAACTGTGGGCCTGCGGCTACCGGAACGAATCGCTGCCCCGCGATGCCACGGCCGTCGCCGAACCGCTCGACGGGCCACGGGCGCGCCGGTTCGCCGCACTCGCCGCGAAGCACGGGATACTGCTGTGCGCCGGAACGTTCGTCGAATCCGCGGGCGAACTGCTGTACAACACCGCGCTCGTCTTCGATTCGACCGGCGAACTCGTACTGGCGCAACGGAAAGTGCACCTGTATCCCCCGGGCGGGGAACCCGGTGTGTTCGCCGCGGGCAGCCGGTTCGAGACCGTGGACACCGCCGAACTCGGCCGCATCGGCTGCGCCATCTGTTTCGACGGCGATTTCCCCGAGACCGCGAGGGAACTTGCCGCCGCCGGTGCCGGTGTGGTGCTCGCCCCCGCGGCCTACGAGGTGGACGCGGAATCCTGGTGGGACACCCTGTATCCGGCACACGCGATCACCAACGGCCAGTGGTGGATCATGGCCAACCAGCAGTGCGGTCCAGGGGTTCCGATGCTGGGCGGCAGCCGCGTGATCGCCCCGGACGGGCGCACCGTCGCGGCCGCCGCACGCGGCACCGGCGAAGCGGAACTGCTCCGGGCCCGGATCGACGTGGCCGCGGAACACGAGCGGGTCGCCGCGGTGGTGCGGTTGCTGGCGCCCCGGCACGCCATCGACTGATCAGGAGGCATGCCATGGCGATCAACGTCGCGGTCACCCAGATGTCCTGTACCGACCGGCAGAGCGAGAATCTCGACCGCGCCGAACGGCTCATCCGGTACGCCGCCGCGCACGGCGCGCAACTCGTGCTCCTCCAGGAATTGTTCGCCGGGCCGTACTTCTGCCAGCAACAGGATCCGGTCCACCTCGCACGCGCGTGCGAGGCGGACCGTTCGCCGGTCCTCACCCGGATGCGCTCGCTGGCGGCCGAACTCGGCGTGGTGCTGCCGGTCAGCTTCTACGAGCGAACACCGAATGCGCTGTTCAATTCCGTCGCGATGATCGACGCCGATGGCAGCCTGCTCGGCGTCTACCGGAAATCCCATATCCCGGACGACCCCGGCTACTTCGAGAAGTTCTACTTCTCCGAGGGGGACACCGGTCTGCTCGTCTGGCACACCGCCGTCGGCCGGATCGGCGCGGGAGTCTGCTGGGACCAATGGTTCCCCGAAGCGGCCCGGGTGCTGACACTCCGAGGCGCGGACCTGCTGCTCTACCCGACCGCGATCGGCAGCGACCCGCTGTATCCGGGCGGCACACCCATGCCCCAATGGCGGCGCTGCATGCAAGGACACGCGGCCGCCAACTTCATCCCGGTGCTGGCGAGCAATCGGACGGGCACAGAATCCATTGTGGACGGTTGCAGCCTCGAATTCCTCGGCAACTCCTTCATCGCCGACCACCACGGGGAAATCCTCGCCGAGGCCGGGGAACACGGCGAAGAGGTACTGGTGGCTCGGCTGAACCTCGAGCGGGCGCGCGAGGAACGCTACATGTGGGGCCTGTTCGCGGACCGCCGCCCGGAGCTCTACACGGCGCTCACCGCGCGCTGACCGGTTCCACTTCCGGGAACCGGGCGGCCACGAACTGGCGGTGTGGGTTCCCGTCCAGTACCGACCGAGGCCGTTCACCGCACCGCCGCGCGCACGACCTCCCGGGGCCTGCTCCGGCCGAGCCGTGCGGCGCAGCAGACGCTGACGGTGCTGATGATCGCGGTGGCGATGAGCCAGAAGCTGGGCGCCAGTGCGGTTCCGGTGAGCTGGATGAGCCCGGTCGAAATGAGCTGGGTGCAGCCGCCGAACAGGGCGAGCCCGATGTTGTAGCCGATGGAAAGCCCGGTGCTGCGGATATGGGTGGGGAATATTTCCGCCTTGAACGCGGTGTTCGGCGCGGTGTAACAGGATTTGATGAGGGCGATCAGCGCCATGACGGTGATCATGACCGGCAGCAGCGGGTTCGTGGTCAACAACAGGAACAGCGGGAGGATGGTGACGGCGAGGCCGATGCTGCCGATGACCATGACCCGTACCCGGCCGAATCGGTCGGAGCAGTGCCCGGCGACCGGATCGGCGACCACGGAGACCGTGTAACCGACCACGGCGGCCAGGAAAGTCGCGGACGACGGCATGCCGAGCTCGCGGACGCTCATCGTCGGCATGTAGGTGACCAGGTAGCTGCTCGAGGAGGAGAACGCGACGAGCCCGATGACCAGGAGCATGCGGGTTTTCTGGGTACTGAACACCTCGCGCAGCGGGTGTCGCCGGACTTCGGTGCGGGCGGCGTGGTATTCGGCGGAGTCGCGCAGTTTCCGGCGCAGGTAGTAGCCGACCGGGCCGACGAGCACACCGAAGGCGAGCGGGATCCGCCAGGCCCAGGCGTCGAAGACGGTATCGGGCAGCGCCGCGGTGAGCACGGTGAGCAGCACCGCGGCGAGCAGGCTGGCGATCGACTGGCTGGCGATGACCCAGCTGCCGAAGAACCCGCGCCGCGCCGGATTCCGTTCGATCAGGAACGAGGCGGCGCTGGAGAACTCGCCGCCGTAGGAGAATCCTTTGATCAGCAGCGCGAGAAACATGCCGATCGGAGCCAGCACCCCGATACTGGCGTAGCTGGGCATGAACGCCATGAGCACGGTGCCGATGAACATCAGCTTGATGCACAACGAAAGTGCCGGGATGCGGCCCCTGCGGTCGGCGTACACGCCGAGGACGATCGCCCCGAACGGTCGGATCAGGAAGGAGACGCCGAAGGTGGCGACCGAGGCGAGCAGAGAAAGCGCCGGATTGCTCGCCGGGAAGTACTTTTCCGCGATCACCCCGGACATGAGCGCGTACACGGAGAACGCGTAGTTCTCCATGCCGTGTCCGATGGTGGCCGCGGCGACATCGCGCACGGTGGTGCGGGCGGAAGCGGACATGGGGCTGACCTCAGTTCGGGGCGGGAACGGGCGCGCGGCGGATCTCCTCCGCGTCGATGGGCAGATAGGTGCCTTCGTGGATGTATTCCTCGAGGCGGGCCGCGACGGCGCGCCGGTAGCGTTCGCCGTCCCCGTAGAGGCGGCGGAGTTTATCCGCCGGGAACGGGGTTTCGTTGCCGTGGTACCAGCTCGGGCGCCCGACCGGGGTGGCCGCGACGAGCGTGGACACCGGTACGTCGGTGTAGGTGGTGCGCAACCCGCCGAGGGCGTTGCCGTGTTCATCGCGGACGAGTTCCTCGGTGCCCGCAACGGTTTCCAGGACCTTGCCCGGAGGCGGCGGGGTACCGTGCTCGCTCCAGTCGAGCAGCGCCTGCCACAGCGCGTGGTAGACGTGCCCGTTCGGGAAGGTGCTCCACCGCGCGGCCTCCGGCAGCGGGCAGTGGGCCAACCGGGCGCGATCCGCCGCCGACATGTACCGGGTCTCCCGGTGCGCCATCCCGGCGACCTCGTAGAGCCGGAACAGCGGACCGTCCGCGCGCCGGTGAGTCAGGCCACGCACCTGGCCGGAAACCCCGCAGGGTTCCCGGACGGACTGGAATTCGGCCTCGCCGAGTACCTCGATCACCGGGGCGTCGATGTCCGGAAGCGCGGGACCGCCGGAAGCGCCGGGCAGGTAGCCGTCGAAGACCGGGTATTCCGCGTGGTGGTTGCCGATGAACTCGCGCACCACGCCGCCGGTCTGCGAGATCCCGCCGAAGAAGATTTTCCGGGCGGCGAAGCCACATCCCGGGAGTCCCGCGCGCAGGGCGCGGGCGGTGGCGGCGATGATCTCCGGCGACTGCGGGGTCGCCGCCCGCCAGCGGGCCATGAACGCGTCGTAGCGTGCGGCGAGCTCTTCGCGGCCCAGCCCAGGCTCGAACGGGATGCTCGCGGCGAAATCCTTGGCGTGTTCGCCTTCCAGGAACCGGAACGAGCGGTACCGCTCCGGAGCCGAGGCCGCGACGAGCCCCATCGCGGACGGTGCCTGCGAATCGATCTCCACCCAGACGTGGTTGCCGCGCATGACGAACCGGTTGATCGCCCGCCATACCGAGGTACCGCCCCAGATGTGGCTCACCTCGGTGATCGCGGTTCCGCTGCACCGGCGCACATCCGCGGGCCTGCGCACCAGGATCCGGGTGCCGAACCCGGCGCCCGCGGCCGTGCCCTCCACGAGGTATTCCTCCTGCACGTAGTCGTACTCCGCGAGCCGGTCCAGCCCGTACGGTTCGAGCACATGCGCCCGGGAGGTCTCCGTTTCCGTGATCGGTCCGGAAAGCACGGCATCGGGCATCGGTTCACCTCACGTCGGTTCAGCGGTACAGCGAGGGAGTATGGCAACCGACTGCCCGGAATCGGATGGATGTTTACCGCACCTGAGACAAACATCGGCGCAGTGGTGATGGTTGGATACGTTCGTGGCTGTCGTACTCGATCTGCACGGGATCCGCCCGGAATCGGTCCGGACCCGATGCGATGCGGCCGCGGAACTGATGGCCTGCCTGCATGTGCTCGCCGAACCGGGCCACCACCCCGATCGGGCGCGCTGGGTGCGCGAGGTGCGTGCGGGCCTGCCCGAGTGGTTCGCGGTGGAGCTCGGCCGCCTGGAACCGTTGTGGGCGCGATTCCGGACCCGGCTGCTGCTGCCGCTGACCGCGGACGGCAGCGGTGAGCTGGACGAGGCGGTCGCCGCGCTGGAGCGGTTGGATGTCGATGTGTTCACCAGATTGTGCGCCGACGCGGTGCACGGATTCGCGCAGAGTTGCCCGTGGGAGCTCGACGATGCCGGGGGAGCGCGCGAATTCGTGCGCGCCTGCAACAATCGCTCGCCCGCGCGGGGAGCATTGGCCGCGGCACTGGTCGCCGATCCGGAACGAGTACGCGAACGGTTGCTGTCCGTACTGCTCGGTGCCGGGGAGCTGTTCTTCGGTGCCCTGTGGCCGCGATTGCGCTCAGCCATGCGGGGTTCCGTCGAGCTGCTCGGCGAACGGGTGCGCACCGGCCCGCTTCCGCTCGTGGTCAGTTCACTGTCCCCGACCGCGGAGGTCGACAACGCCGCGCAGACCGTGCGGTTCGAGAAACTGCAGTCCGCACGGTTTTCCCTGACCCGGCGGGAACTGGTCCTGGTCCCCACCCGGTTCGGTCACCCGCATTTACTGGTCAAGGGTGAGTCCGAACCGGGAATGAACCTGCCGGTACTGGTTCAGTTCCCCGCCGAGCACACCGAGGAAGACAGTCTCGAACAGGTGCGGGCCCGGCTGCTGGCGCTCACCGATCCGGTGCGGCTCGGGTTGTGCCGTCACCTGATCAACGAATCCTGCACCACGACGGAATTGGCCACTCGCACCGGAATGAGCCCGCAACAGGTGTCCCGGCATCTGCGCAAATTGCGGGACGCGGGGCTGGTCATCGGCGAGCGGCAGGGGAGATCCGTGCGGTACCGGATCGTGCTCAGCAAGCTGTACGGGCTCGGCCACGACCTGGTCACCCGAATCGTTCGTTGACCGGGATTCAGCAGGCCAGCCGTCCGGCAGCGAGTCCGGCCAGCAACGCGGCGCCCTGGCTGGTCATCGATCCGTCGAACCGGGCCTTGGGGGAGTGGTTGGCCGGAACAAAGGCGGGATCCGCATCCGGGATGTGGGCGCCGAGGAACAGCAGCGCGCCGGGCACCTCCTGCAGCACCCTGGAGAAGTCCTCGGATCCCTGGGTGGGATGGTCCGGGCTGTCGAATCGCTGCTCGCCGAACAGTTCCCTGGCCACGTGCGCGCTGAACTCGGCTTCGGCGGCATCGTTGACCGTGGCCGGATAACCGGGGACCAGCCGCATTTCCACCGAAACCCCGTGTGCCGCGGCGATTCCCTCCAGGTAGCGGCCGAACACCTCGCGCAGCCGAGGCTCCAGATCGGCATTGGTGGTGCGCACCGTCGCCTCGAAAGAGGCCGTGTCGGCGATGATGTTCGCCGAGGTGCCACCGGAGAGCCTGCCGACCGTGACGATCACCGAGGAGAACACGTCGAACGAACGGGTCACCGCGGTCTGCAGGGTGCTGACCATCTCGGCGGCGGCGACGACCGGATCCCTGCCCTCGTGTGGGGTCGCGCCGTGCCCGCCGGTGCCGTGCACGGTGACCTCGAGGGTGTAGGAAGCGAACAGGGTCGTCCCGGCCCGCCCGGAAACCAGTCCCGCGGGCAGGCGGTGCGGCACCACGTGCAGCGCGTAGGCGTGGTCCGGGCGCCGCCCGGCTGCCTCGAGCAGACCCTCCCCGAGCATCACCCGGGCCCCGTCGTAGCCTTCCTCGCCGGGCTGGAACATGAACACGACATTCCCGGCGAGGCGATCCCGGTGGGCACTGAGCAGGCGTGCCGCCCCGACCAGCCCCGCGGTGTGCAGATCGTGGCCGCAGGCGTGCATCGCGCCGTTGGTGGCGGCGAAGTCCTCCCCGGAACTTTCCGGAATCGGCAGCGCGTCCATATCGCCGCGGAGCAGCACCGTGCTCGGCTCCCGCCCATCGGCAGGTTCGACGGTGCCGCGCAGCACGGCGGTGACCGAGGTGGTCTCGGTTCCCGTGGTGACCTCCAGCGGCAGTCCGCCGAGCTCCTCGAGGACGTGCTCCTGGGTGCGCGGCAACTCCAGGCCGACCTCGGGGATCCGGTGCAGTTCCTCGCGCAGCCGGACCAGATCGGGCCGCATCTCTTCCGCGTCGTCGAGCAGGTCCACGAGCCCTCCTTCATCGGTTCACGCTGTCCGGCCGTATTCTGGAACGACACCCGCGAAAACCTGACCGATCGACGGATATGATCACTGAATCCACTGACCAGCAAGAAATCGATCACGATGATGTGAACGAGGACGATCTGGCGCTCATCCACGCCTTGCAGCTGCGGCCCCGCGCCGCCTGGACGGTGCTCGCCCCGGTGCTCGGCAGTTCACCCACCGCGCTCGCCCAGCGCTGGCAGCGGTTGCGGGCGGCCGGACTTGCCTGGGTGACCGCCTATCCGGTGCACGGGGCGCTCTCCGGGGACGCGGTCGTCGCGCTGGTCGAGGTGGACTGTCTTCCCGGATCCGTGGACGAGGTGGCGGCGCGGGTGGCACGCATGCCCCGGGTGCACAATCTCGAACACGCCGCGCAGGGCAGGGATCTGCTGCTGACCGTGTCCGCCGGTACGTTCGGGGAACTGTCCGCGCTGCTGCTCGACGAGCTGCGCGCTATGCCGGGAGTGGCCACGGTCCGCTCCCACCTCGGCGCCCGCATGCACATCGAGGGCAGTCAGTGGCAGCTCGACGCGCTCGACCGGGGACAGCGCGAGGCGATCCTGCGATCCGGGCAGCGCGACCGTGCCCGGCCGGACGAGCCCGTCTACCTGCGTTCCCGGGTGTTCGAACCGCTGGTGACCGCGCTGGCCTACGACGGAAGGGCCACCGCGGCCGAGCTCGCCCAGCGGCTGGACCGCCCGGCATCGACCGTGCGCCGCCAGCTCGCCGCGCTGCTCGGCTCCGGGGTGCTGCGGCTGCGCTGCGAGATCGCCCAGTTGCATACCCGCTGGCCGATGCACGCGGTGTGGTGGTGCCGGTTACCGGTCAGCGCACTGCCCGAGACCGTGGCCCGGTTGCGCGAGGATCCCCGGATCCGGCTGTGCATGTCGGTGACCGGTTCGGCGAGCCTCGTGGTCAACGCGTGGACCGCCGACCTGGCCGATCTTCTTTCCCTGCAGGACGTTCTCGAACGGCTGCTGCCCCCGGGCGGGATCGTGGACGGTTCGGTCATCCTGCGCACGAGCAAACGGGTCGGCTGGCTGATGCATCCGGACGGGCGCTGTACCGGCGAGGTGATTCCGTTGCCGGGCCCACCTTCAGCAGCACCGATCCGGCGAGCACCTCGATGAGCGCGGGGGATGCCGGAGGCCTTCGAGGGGCTTCCGGCTCGCACCGTTGGGTGCGTTCACCGATGAGCGGCCAGAACCGCCGCGAGCCCTTCGCGTAGATCCTCGACGAAATATCCGGGAACCTCCAGTGACGGGAAATGTCCCCCGCTTTCGGGTGTCTTCCACCGGACGATCTGCCGGTACCGTTCCCGCGCCCAGGGCCGCGGGCACTTCTCGACATCGCGGGGATACCCGGTGATCGCCGCCGGGACGTCGACCCGGAGTTCGGGGTCGAGCGAATCGTGGCTCTCGTAGTAAATGCGGGCCGCTGATGCGCCGCTTCGGGTCAGCCAATACAGGGTGACGTCGTCCAGAATCCTGTCCCGGGACATCGTCTCGAACGGGCTGTCCTCGGTGTCCGACCACTCGGCGAATTTGTCGAGGATCCAGGCGAGCAGTCCGACCGGTGAGTCGACGAGCGAGTAGCCGATGGTCTGCGGCCGGGCCGCCTGCTGCTTGGCGTACGCCGCGCGGTGCTGCCAGAAATCATGGGTTTCCTCGGCCCATCCGCGCTCGATCGTCGTCAGTCCCTCCGTCGGCAGGCCGGGCGGTCCCTGCGCGAACAGGGTGTGGATGCCCAGAACGTGTTCCGGGAACCTGCCGCCGAGAATCGTGGTGATGTTGCCTCCCCAGTCGCCGCCGTGGGCGAGGAATTCGCCGTAGCCGAGCCGTCTCATCAGTTCCACCCAGGCGGCCGCGATCTTTTCGGTTCCCCACCCGGTGGTGTTCGGCTTGTCGCTGTACCCGAAGCCCGGCAGCGAGGGAATCACGACGTGGAACGCCGGCGCGGCGGCGTCTTCCGGATCTGTCAGCTCGTCCACCACATCGATGAACCGGACGACGCTGTCCGGCCATCCGTGCGTCAGGAGCAGCGGAGTGGCATCCGTGCGCGCGGACCGGCGGTGCAGGAAATGGATTCCCAGCTCATCGATGGTCGTGCGGAACTGGCCGATCCGGTCGAGCCGGTCTTCGAACGATCGCCAGTCGTATCCGGTGCGCCAGTAGTGCACGACATCGAGGAGATCGGCGAGCGGAACACCCTGATCCCATCGGCGTGGATCGGGTGCGCGGCGATGGACCGTCTCGGTTTCCGGCAGTCGCGCGGCGGCCAATCGCGCGCGCAGATCCTCGAGTTCGGCGTCGGTCGCGCGGGCTTCGAATGCGTGCACGTCGCTGGTGAGGGTGGGCATGAAACCTCCTGACCTAGGAAGAACCGGCTAAGATGGTTCTAGCATGCCGGTATCTCGGTGTGCAACCGGCTAAGGTGGTTCCATGCGTGCTGAGTTCCCTGACTTCCGTCTCGGTACCGTGCTGGCGACCAGCTTCACGGCGACGCTGACGGAGCGCCGTGGCGATGCCGTGGAGCGCATTCCCACGCCGCGGCGACTCGTCGACTGGCTGGCGGTGAGCGGCCTCGCGGTGGATTCGTGTACCGCCGCCCAGCTCGAACTCGCCAGGGAACTGCGGGAGGCGATGCACGCCGCCGCGACCGCGGCCGCGGTCGCGGATCCGCTTCCCGCGCCTGCTGTCCGGATCATCAACGACCGCAGCATTCAGGGGCGGGCCGCGGCCGTACTGACGCCCGAGGGCGATCGGCGATGGCGGCTCGGCTCGGCGTCCCGCGTGGAGGATGCCCTCAGCGTGATCGCCGCCGACGCGGTCAGCATCATCGCAGGCGAACGAGACGGAAGGCTGGCCTTGTGCGCCTCACCGACCTGTCAGGCCGCCTTCTTCGACACCAGCCAGAGTCGCACCCGCAAATGGTGCGACATGAACACATGCGGGAACCGGCAGAAGAAGGCGCGCTTCCAGGCCGGCCAGCGCAAGAACTCCGGATCGGTGAAATGATCGACACCCGTTCCCTACCGGGCAGGGCCGGTCACCCCTGCTGTGCGTGCACCGCGCGATGATGCTCGGGATCGGGTGTGACGACATGCCCGGCGTACTCGGGATGTTTCGGTAGCCACGCGGCGACATAGGGGCAGACCGGAACGATGCCGTATCCCTTGGCGATGGCGTCTTCGACGACAGTGCGCACCAGGAATGCGGCGAGTCCCCGCCCGCCGTACTCCTCGGAGACGCCGGTGTGGAACAACACGCGATGGGTGCTTCCGGGGTTCTCCACATCGACGTAGGATTCCTCGCCGATGGCGTTCCGGGCCGGGCCCGCGGCGTCGAGATCGATGAGTACATAACGCGACTCTTCGGGTCGTTCGCGTACCTCGAAGCGGTTTTCGGTCATGATCGCCTTCCCTGCCCGGGTGTGTTCTCGGTACCGGTGTGGTTCTGTCCGCGTGGCCGCAGCCGTACCGCGGGCAGCTCGGGTGCGGGAAGCGGTGGCCGCTGGCCGCTCGGGAACCGTCCGAACAGCGAGGGTTTACCGGCGTCTGCCGGATGCCCGGCTTCGAACCCGAGCTCGGCTTGGTAGCGGCGGCGGAATTCGGCGATCTCCTCGTGGCTGCGAGCGACGAAGTTCCACCACATGACGATCTGCTCGTCGAGCGGGATCCCGCCGAGCAGCACCGCACGTGCGCCCTCGGGACCCGCGGTGAGGCTGAGCGTGTCCGCGCCCGGTGGCACATAAGCCAGGCTGCGGTGTTCCGCGCGGATCTGGTTGACCGTGATCTCCCCGGTCTCGGCGAGCAGCCCGTATTCGAAGTCGGCCCGGACGTTCAGGAATACCGATGCGCCGGGGTCCAGCAGCAGTTCGGCACCGAGCAGTTCGGGGGTGCGGGTGGCGACCGGGGAAACCGAACCGAGCAGTTCGCCGAGAAAGATCCGTGCGGTCAGGCCAGGTGCATGCACGGGCTCCGGCGTGTAGTGCTCGAATCCGTTCTCGGTGAATCGCGTTGCCTCGGGAAGTGCGTACCAGAGCTGGACGCCGTGCAGGGTGCGGGTGTCATCGCTGCTGATCTCCTGGTGGGTGATGCCTTGTCCGGCGATCATGAGGTTCAGCTCGCCGGGCAGTACCGCGGCCGTGTTCCCGCCGGAGTCCAGATGGTCGATGCGGCCGGTGAACAGCCACGAGACCGTTGCCAGGCCGGTGTGCGGATGCCTCGGTACCTGCATGCCGCCGGTGGCCGAGACGTCGTCGGGCCCGTAATGATCGAGGAAACACCAGGCACCCACCAGCGAGCGGGTCCGTTGCGGCAAGGTCCGGTACACGGTCATGGCGCGTGGCCCGCCCAGCGGGACCAGGCGCGGCTCGAGGATATCGACCGCCGTGCACGGCTGCCCGGAATCGAGTACCGACAGGTGGGGATGTTCGTCGAGATTGCTCATCGGATCAACTTTCCCGCGGAATCGCGTGGGCGCACCGGATGTTCACTGAGGATGGAGATGCGGTTGAACGCATTGATCGGTACCGCGATCCCGTGCGGACCGGACCTTGATGGACTCCGTCTCCCGGACACTCAGTCCCCGCCGGAGGGCGGCGTCGCGTATCGCGGTCACCGGACAGTGTCGCCGTACATCTCGCCGAGCGGATCGGAGATCGGCTCGATGCGTGCGCCGTCCGGATCACGGGAATACACCGAAACCTTACTGTGCATCTCGTGTTCGATCCCCGCCTCGTCGAGCTTGGCGACCAGGCGGTGCCACTGTCCGGGTTCCACCGAGATGGCGATGTGGTGCAGCCCGCCGAGTACTTCCGCGTACGGGTCGTCATCCGGCCAGGCGCATCCTGGGCAGTCGAAACCACGATCGCCGTGGTTCACGGTGAGTATCGCGCGCGAACCGCGCACCGGCTCCCGTTCGCGCGCCGGCACGCCGAGAACCGAATGGGCCGTACCCCGGCCCGCGGCGGGATGTTCGTAGGGGCGCTGGCACCAGCCTTCGGCTCTCGGACCGTAGCCGCCCTGGCACAGACCATTCGGCATGAGTCCCGCTACCGCGGCCGCTCCCGGTTCGGCGCCGGGAGCGGTCTTTCGCCGCGCGGTGCTCGACGGGGTGTGCGCACCGGTTGTTTCGTAATGGCATTCGTGGCTGTCCACACCCACTCCTGTTCGACGAGGGGACACCACAGAATGTAATAGCGGTGGCGCTTCCGCAACCGCAGCAGCCTGGCTCACTGTTCACAGGAACGACACCGGCACTACTCCGATACCTCTGTCTGCACCCGCCGGTTGTCCGGGTCCGGGAAAGAATCGGTTTGCGCCAAGGGAAATGTCGCCCCGGGGCGACGTGTTCCGGATCGCCGGGACCGTGATCCGGCCGGATGTCGAAGCGACCGCATGCATCGGGGACGTGCTGGATCTCCGGGTGGTGTGGCCGGGGCCGGCGAGTTCGAGGAGACCGCCCCGGCCACACGTCTTTACCCGGTTGTGGACCGCGCCGTTTTGGTGGCGTCGACGATGTGCTTCAGCGCGGCTTCGACTTCCTGGTAGCCGCGTGTCTTGAGGCCGCAGTCGGGGTTGACCCACAGCCGGTCGGCGGGCACGGCGTCGAGGGCGGCGCGCAGCAGCCCCGTGACTTCTTCGGTGCTGGGCACGCGCGGTGAATGGATGTCGTACACCCCGGGCCCGACGCCGCGGGCGAAGCCGACGGCGTTGAGGTCCTCGAGTACTTCCATCCGGGAGCGCGCGGCCTCGATGCTGGTGACATCGGCTTCGAGGGCGACGATGGCGTTGATGACATCGCCGAACTCGGAGTAGCACAGGTGCGTGTGGATCTGAGTGCGGTCCTGCACACCGGAGGTGGCCAGCCGGAACGCGGTGACGGCCCAGTCGAGGTATTCCTGGTGCTCTGCCGAGCGCAGAGGCAGCAGTTCGCGCAGTGCGGGTTCGTCGACCTGGACGACGCCGATCCCGGCGCTTTCGAGATCGCCGACCTCGTCGCGGATGGCGAGAGCGACCTGTTTGGCGGTGTCGGCGATCGGCTGGTCGTCCCGGACGAAGGACCAGGCCAGGATGGTCACCGGTCCGGTGAGCATGCCCTTGAGCGCTTTCTGGGTGAGTCCCTGCGCGTAGGAGGCCCATTCGACGGTCATCGGCTTGGGACGGGAGACGTCGCCGAACAGGATCGGCGGGCGGACGCAGCGCGATCCGTAGGACTGCACCCAGCCGTTGGCGGTGCTGATGAACCCTTCGAGGTGCTCGGAGAAGTACTGCACCATGTCGTTTCGTTCGGGTTCGCCGTGCACCAGCACGTCCAGGCCGATCGCTTCCTGCAAACCGACGACGCGGCCGATCTCCTCGCGCATCCGCTGCTCGTAGGCGGCTTGGTCGATCTCGCCCTTGCGCAGCGCGGCGCGTGCCTTGCGCACATCGGTGGTCTGCGGGAAGGAACCGATCGTGGTGGTCGGCAGCACCGGAAGCCCGAGTGCCTTCTGCTGCGCGGTCCGCCGTTGCTCGTACGGAGCGCGTTCGGTGTCCTCGGGGCTCAGCGCCGCCAGCCGGGACCGCACGGCCTTGTCGCGCACCCGGTCGGCTCCGGCCCGGTCGGTGATGGGCGCCCGCGCCTCGGCGAGTTCCGCGGCGACGGCGTCCTTGCCCTGGCGCGCCGCCTTGCCGAGCAGGACGACCTCGCGAACCTTCTGCGCGGCGAACGCCAGCCAGGTCTTCACCTGGGGATCGATCTCCTCGGCCGTCACGTCGTAGGGGACGTGCAACAGCGAGCAGGAGGTGCCGACCGCGAGCTCACCGACCGCTTTCCCGGCCTTGTCGAGGACATCGAGTGCCTGGTCGACGTCGGTGCGCCAGATGTTGCGCCCGTCGACGACCCCGGCGACGACCGTCTTCTTTTTCAGCGCCCCGGTTTTCGCCAGCTTGTCCAGCGCGTCCGTGCCCGCGACGAGGTCCAGGCTGATCGCTTCGACGGGGGCCTCGGCGAACGCCGGGAGCGCCTCGCCGAGCTCACCGAAGTATTCGGTGAGCAGGATCTTGGGGCGGTTGCCGAGCTTGCCGATCGTGTCGTAGGCGCGGCGCAGCGCGGCGAGCTCGTCCGCGGTCCGGTCGGCGGCGAAGGCGGGCTCGTCCAGCTGTACCCATTCGACCCCGGCCGCGTGCAGTTCGCCGAGCAGTTCCACATAGCGTTCGAGCAGCGCGTCGAGTTTGTCGAGCGGCTTGAATCCGTCACCGGCGTCCGCGGCGGGTTTGGCGAGTAGCAGGAAAGTCAGCGGGCCGACGAGTACCGGTCGTGTGGTGACGCCGAGTTTTTCGGCTTCCCGGTATTGTTCGAGCACGGTCCTGTCGTGGACGGAGAAGCTCGTCTTCGGACCGATTTCGGGAACCAGATAGTGGTAGTTGGTGTCGAACCATTTCGTCATTTCCAGCGGCGGAACCGACTCCACGCCGCGGGCCATCGCGAAATAGGTGTCGAGCGAGCCGAGACCCAGCTTCGTGTAACGCTCCGGAATCGCCCCGAAGGTCACCGCCGTGTCCAGCATCTGGTCGTAGTAGGAAAACGTGTTGCCGGGAACCGAGTCCAGTCCGGCATCGCGCAGCGAGAGCCAGGTGTCCTTGCGCAGTGCCTGGGCGACCCCGCGTAGCTCTGCCTCCTCGATACGGGACGACCAGTACCGCTCCAGGGCCCGCTTGAGTTCGCGGTTGGGGCCGATTCGGGGATATCCCAAGACGGTCGATCCGATGCTGCTGGTCAACGCCCTCTCCTCAGGTCGACGAAACAAACCGACCGGGGCCACACGGATTTTCCGCCGACCGTGGGCAAGGCGCGCGCCACGAATCGCCCGGAGTGCCCTCCCGCGAGGCCTCGGACACCGCTCCGCACGCTGCGGAACGTACCGGTGGCAGGTCTTCGGACTCACGGACATTCCCGGTCCCGGGGTTCCTACTCACCGCGGCTTCCCAGGCCCGTGCGGGCCCAGTGCCTTTCGCGGTTTTCGTTTCCGCTTACCGCTGCGGGGCAGTCCCGGAATCGCACCGGGTTCCCTCTTGCCTCGCCGAATCCGTTGTTGCTCACCGGTTCCGGCGAACCACCAGCAATTCCACAGGCTACTGCCTCATCCGCTGTCCGCAAATAGGTGCAGGGGTGAATATCTCGTCAGCGGTCGGTCATATGCACCGCACCAACAGCGATTTCCGCCCTGCCACGAACGTCGGAGAGATGTCGGTCACATTCGAATTTCGCGTCATGAGGGCACTGCGATCGTCGAGCAGTGCAGGACGCGAAGCCGGGCGAGCAGATCGCCCGCCAGGTGCACCCCTGGTTCCTCGGCAAGGGACCGGCAGCTGAACAGCGGCCGGCAACCGCGCTGCCGGTGCAGCTGGAGCTGTCGATCCTCGGTAACCGCAACGGCTTCGCGAACCTCCACGCTGCCGGGTAGGTCGGCGTGGTCTCGTGCGGCGCGCAGCCGCTCGGCTTGGTCCACCGAATCGGCCCGGTATTCCCGTGACCATCCCTCGAGCACCAGGATGTGTGCCACCGGTGGCCAGGCGCGATGCTGCGTGATGTCCGGCTCGGTGTCGCGCAACTGGTCGAGTTCGGCACACAGTCGTGCCGGGTGCCGGTCGAGGGGCAGTTGTTCGACCCAGCAGCGCTCGGGGGTGTTCCTGCTGAACACCCGGTACAGCGAAGGTGCGTTGCGGTCCCAGCCGAGCTGGTGGTGCATCGCCTCGGTCGCGATCAGCTGGGTGGCGATACCGCCGAGTAGACCGGTCAGCCCGTGCTCGCGGAGCGTTGTCCAGGCCATGTTCGGTTTCCTCCTTGACTGTTCAGTGCATGGTGCGCGGGGGAAGGCCGGTGTAGGTGCTCGAGGGGCGGATCAGGCTGTTCGCCGCGAGCTGCTCGTTGATGTGCGCCGTCCAGCCGGTGATCCGGGCGGCGACGAAGATCGGTGTGAACACCGGCGTGTCGAAGCCCATGAGGTGATAAGCGGGACCGGCCGGGTAGTCGAGATTGGGGTGCAGCCCGGTGCGCGCGTGTACGGCCCCGGCCAACGCTTCGTAGAGATCGAGCAGCCGGTGTCCGTCCCGTAGTTCGGCCACGGTCTGCAGGGCGCGGCGCATCATCGGGACCCGGGAGTCGCCGTGTTTGTAGACCCGGTGCCCGAAGCCCATGACCTTGCGCTTCTCGGCCAGTGTGCGGTCCAGCCAGGGTTCCGCGTTCGCGGCCGCGCCGATTTCCTCGAAGGTGGCCGATACCGCTTCGTTGGCGCCGCCGTGCAGGGGTCCTTTCAGCGCCCCGATGGCCGCGGTGACCGCGCTGTAGAGGTCGGAGAGGGTGGAGGTCACCACGCGGGAGGTGAAGGTGGAGGCGTTGAAGCTGTGCTCGGCGTAGAGGATCAGCGAGGTCTCGAAGGCATGGACGATGGCCGGTTCCGGGACCGTGCCGAAGGTCAGGTACAGGAAGTTCTCCGCATAGCCGAGGTCCTCGCGCGGGGCGAGCGGGAGCAAGCCGTGGCGGCGGCGCTGGGTCAGCGCGACCATGCTCGGCAGGGCGGCGAACAACCGCAGCGCCTTCGCGTGGCCGGCCTCGGGGGTGTTGTCCGTATTCGGGTCTTCCGCGCCGAGGATGCTGACCGCGGTGCGCAGCATGTCCATCGGGTGCGCGATCTCCGGCAGGGCGAGCAGTGTGGCGACCACATCCCGGGGCAGTGCGCGGTGGGCGCGTTCGATTCGTTGCTGGGTGGCCAGTTGTTCCCCGGTCGGGAGCTCGCCGTGCCAGAGCAGGTGGGCGACCTGTTCGAAGCTGGCGTTCGCGGCGAGGTCCTGCACCGGGTAGCCCCGATAGGTCAGCGAGTTGGTGTCCGAGTTGACCTCGGAGATGGTGGTGGTGTCGACGACCACCCCGTCTAGTCCTTTATGGACGGTTGGTGCGGACATGGGTGTCCCCTTGTCGGAATTCGTTCCGCATCAGATACGGAAAGCGGTTTGATTCTCGGTCGCGATTTTGTCGGTGTGCCGCATCAGAAGATTCCTCTCGTCGTGGACGCCGGGTCGAGGGCCGCGGGCAGGGCGAGCTCGCCCAGTTCGGCGGCGTCGAGTTCGGGCAGCCGGGTCACGGTGTCCAGAAACCGTTCCTGGTCCTGTTCCGTGACGACGCCTTCGGCCAGGGCGCGGAACTTCGCCGTGTACTGCTGCCTGGCGAACGGGCGGGCACCGGACGGGTGGGCGTCGGCGACCGCGATCTCGTCGGTGAGGGTGGATCCGTCGGCGAGGGTGATCTCCACGCGTCCGCCGAAGGCCGGTTCGGGTTCGTGGTAGCGGCGGGTCCATTCGGGGTCCTCGACGGTGCTGATCTTCTGCCACAGCCGCACGGTGTCCGGGCGGGTCGCGCGCTCGCGCGTGTAGGAGTGTTCGTGATGCCAGCTGCCGTCCTGTAGGGCGACCGCGAAGATGTACGGGATCGAGTGATCCAGGGTTTCCCTGCTGGCTTCCGGATCGTATTTCTGCGGATCACCCGCCCCGGAACCGATGACGTAGTGGGTGTGGTGGCTGGTGTGGATGACGACGCGGTCGATCTTGCCGAGCTCTCCGATGCGCGGGCCGAGCCTGCGCGCGAGATCGATCAGCGCCTGACTCTGGTACTCGGCCGAATGCTGTTTGGTGTAGCTGTCCAGGATCGCGGCCTTGGGTTCACCGGGTGCGGGCAGGCCGACGGTGTAGCTCGCCTCCGGCCCGCCGAGCAGCCAGGCGATCACCCCGTCCTCGCCCTCGTAGATCGGGCTCGGTGCGCCTTCCCCGCGCATTGCCCGGTCCATCGCCTCGATCGCGGTCTTGCCCGCGAACGCCGGTGCGTAGGCTTTCCACGAGGAGATCTCGCCCTTGCGGGATTGGCGGGTGGTCGTCGTGGTGTGCAGGGCAGCCCCGATGGCCTGGTACACGGTCTCGGTGTCCAGTCCGAGCAGCGCACCGAGACCGCCCGCGACCGACGGCCCGAGGTGGGCGATGTGGTCGATCTTGTGCTCGTGCAGGCAGATCCCGCGCACCAGGTCGATCTGGAGCTCGTATCCGGTGGCGATCCCGCGCACCACATCCGTCCCGGAGCGCCCGGTGTGCTGGGCGACCGCGAGGATCGCCGGGATGTTGTCGCCGGGGTGCGAATACTCCGCGGCGAGGAAGGTGTCGTGGTAGTCGAGCTCGCGCACCGCGACCCCGTTCGCCCACGCGGCCCATTCCGGGCCGTACCGGCCGGGCACGCCGAACACGGCCGCCCCCGGGGTTGCGGGATGGGCAAGGGCCTGCTCGCGCGCCGTACGGACCGGCCTCCTGGACAGTGCGGCCGCCGCCACGGCGGCATTGTCGATCACCCGGTTGATCACCATCTCGGTGACCTCCGCGGTGACCGGAACCGGATCGGTGGCCACCGCGGCGAGCTTCCAGGCCAGCTGCTCGGTGCGCGGCAGCGCCTCGGCGGATCGGTAGGTACGAACAGTGTGGTCGATCATCACTTTCCCTCGTGTACGTAGAAACCACGACCGGACTTGGTGCCGAGCAGCCCCGCGTCGACCATCCGCAGCAATAGCGGCGGCGGTGCGTACAGCGCCTCCTTGAACTCCGCATACAGCGAGTCGGCGATCGCTGCCACCGTGTCCAGCCCGATCAGATCGGTCAGCCGCAACGGGCCCATCGGGTGCGCGGTACCCAGCTGCATGCCACGATCCACATCGGCGGCACTGGCGAAGCCGGACTCGACCATCCGGATCGCCGAGAGCAGATACGGCACCAGCAAAGCGTTCACCACGAACCCGGCCCGGTCCCCGGCCCGCACCGTCTGCTTACCGAGCGTCTCGGTGACGAAATGCTCCGCGCGGTCCGCGGTGGACGGACTGGTCAGCAACGAATCCACGACCTCGACCAACGGCATCACCGGTACCGGATTGAAAAAATGCAATCCGACCACCTGCTGAGCCCGGCCGGTCGCCATCCCGAGCCGCATGATCGGAATCGAAGACGTGTTGGAAGCCAGAATCGCGCCCGGATGCTCGACCACCTTGTCCAGGGTGGCGAACAGCTCGGTCTTGACCTGCTCATCCTCGGTGGCCGCCTCGATCACCAGCTGCCGGTCGGCCAACTCGCCGAGATCGGTGACAAAGCGCAACCGCCACGCCGCGCGCTCGGACTCGCCACGATCGAGTTTGCCCGCCCGCACCGCACGGTCAAGCGAGCCGAGGATCCGCTCCCGCCCCGCCTTCGCGGCATTCTCGGCACGCTCGCAGACCAGCACATCCAGCCCGGCACGTACACACACCTCGGCGATCCCCGCCCCCATCTGCCCGGCACCGACCACACCGACCCGGGCGATTTCCCCACTCATTGGCTGCCTCCTGTGAACCTTGTGGCGATCTGGACCAAGCTTGGCACCACCGGAGAGTGCTTCACTATGGTTATGGGCAGTGAATTGTTGTGAATGTTCCGCCATAGTCTGTAATAGTTGTTAAAGTCATTTCATGGACAAGACGTATGCGGGCGCGCGGTTGCGTCAGCTGCGGGAGAACCGCTCGATGAGCCAATCCGAGCTGGCCAGGCTGCTGGAGATCTCGCCGAGCTACGTGAACCAGCTCGAACACAACGGCAGGCCGCTGACGCTGCCGATCCTGCTCAAGCTCACCGAAACCTTCGGCGTGGACGCGGACTTCTTCGCCCCCCAGGACACCGCGCGGCTGATCGCCGACGTGCGCGAGGTGTTCGCCGACGACACCGTCGGCGGCGCCGTCTCCGCCGCGGGTATCGACGAGCTCACCACCAAACTGCCCGAGGTCGCGGGCACCCTGGTCGCGCTGCACCGCCGGTACCGGGAAGCCGTGGAGAACATCGCCACCCTGGTTGCCGAGCAAGGCTTGGATCGCACCGCTGCCCAGCAGCCGCACGAGCAGATCCGGGACTGGTTCTACCAGCGCCGCAACTACGTCGCCGCACTCGACGTACCCGCCGAGACATTGGCCACCGAACTACGGCTGCATCCCGGAGAGGTGCGCGCTGGCCTGATCTCCAGGCTGCGTGAACGGCACGGCGTGCGTGTCGTCAGCGAACACCTCGGTGTCGATCAGCACCGATACGAAGCACGCGGCAGGGTGCTACGGCTGTCCGCGACGCTGCGCCCCGGTCAGGCAGCGTTCCGGCTCGCCTCCGAACTGGCCCTGCTGGAGGCGGGGGAGGTGATCGACCGGTTGGTGGCCGAGGGGAACTTCACCGACGAGACCGCGCGACGGTTGGCGCGGACCGGGCTGGCCAACTACTACGCCGGGGCGCTGATCCTGCCGTACCGGGCCTTTCTCGGTGCGGCAGAACGGCACCGTTACGACATCGCCCGGCTCTGCGAAGAGTTCGGCGTCGGGTTCGAAACCATCTGCCACCGGCTGTCCACCCTGCAACGGCCACGCACCCGCGGCGTGCCGTTCTCGTTCGTCCGGGTGGATCGGGCGGGCAACATCTCCAAACGCCAGTCCGCCACCGGATTCCACTTCTCCCGCGTCGGCGGTTCGTGTCCACTGTGGATCGTCTACGAGGCCTTCAGCGCACCGGGCCGGATCCTGACCCAGATCGCCGAATTGCCCGACGGCAAGCAGTACTTCTGGATCGCCAGGACCGTCACCCGAGCCACCGGCGGGCACCGCGACCCCGCCAAGACCTTCGCCATCGGACTCGGCTGCGAACTGCGGCACGCCCACAGACTCGTCTACGCCGACGGTCTCGACCTCGGTGCGAACGCCGTCGCCACCCCGATCGGCATGGGCTGCAAGGTCTGCGAACGCCCCGCCTGCCCGCAACGCGCCTTCCCCGCGATCGGAAAACCACTACGCGCCGACGAACACGGCAGCAGCCTCATACCTTATCCGCCAACGGAATGACCACGGTCGCTGGTTTCGGTGTGGTCAGAGCTCCCACACTGATCCGCACGGAGAACCGTAGCCTGTACACGGCGGGCGAGCGGGAGGTCCTCAGCCGGGGCGCTGTGGATACGTAGACTCCGGGGCCTCGGTACACGTGTCCAAGTCCTCTCGATCGTGCAGTCCGCCCACGGCCGGATCGTCAAATGCGACCGGGGACAGGAGCTCGGCGATCACCGGCAGAACCGGAAGCTGAGCGCGCTCATCGGCGTCGAGCGCGAAGGCATCGCGGATGTCTGTCCCATCCACTCCGGTGACCCCGAGCGGATGGAGCTGCGTGAGTTCTTCTGTCCTGGCTGCATGACACTGCTCGAGGCCGCGTCACCCGGTTTCCCGATCGTGTTCGACTTCCTGACCGACCTCGAAGCGCTCTACCGTGATTGGCTCGGCAGGCCACTTCCGGCGGACCCATCGGCCTGAGGCGCCGCACCACCGAAACGCTCGTGCACGATTACCGGGGTGGCCCGCTCGGTTACACCGGAATCCGCACCACCCGGTCGACGAACAACTCTCGCACCAAGGGCATCGGTTCTCGAGGCCCGGTCACCGTGACGGCTCCGGCCAAGGGTTCGCGCGCCCGCTTTCCCTGGTTGCCTCACCTCCGGAAGCAGGGCGTTTCTCGGGTATCGGGACCGTCCGGTCGGTTTCCCCGACATCACCGACCGGACGGCCACAGCCGGGAGCCGGACTCCCCATTCCGGGTCCCGGGTGAATGCGACGAAGCTGCTCGCGGGTCATGACGCGGCCCGGCGACAGGCCAGGCACATCGGCAGGTGCCGAGGCATGCCGCTCAGGATCGTGCGCGGGTACACCCGGGCTCCGCACAGCGCACTCACCGACAGGCCCGATGAGTGCGGGACCAGATGCACCACACGTAGGTGGCCCACTGCCCACCTGTATCGATCCGAGACCATGCGCACTCCGCCCTGACCGACTCCACTGGCACGGTGATCCCTGGCGGGACGCGGGCGCCCGCCGGTGATGACGCGAGAGCGCCCGGGTCGCTCGCGCCGCAGCGGGGAACTGCTCGGCGAAAGTGTCGCCGCTGGCGCGGATGCGGAGCTGGTAGCGCTCGCCGTGGTGGACGGTTCGCACGATCTTGCACGAACACTTCCCCCACCATCGTCACGTTCGGTGCGAAAGCGCGAATCGGCTCGAAGTCGCCATCAGCCGGGGTGCGGCCGTTCGCCACGAGAAATCCGTGACCCTCTGCACCCGGTCCTGGACGCCTTGCCGCGAAGGTCTCGACCTACGCGCCTGGGGTGCCGACAAGACGAGCCGCGGTACGCCCTCACTCGATACGTCCGCACCAGATGGCTCGCCAGTTGCCGAGAAATAGGTTAGGCTAACCTCACCAAGATGCCGGGAACTGACGTATTCGCTGCTCTTGTGTGGAGGTTGAGCGTGATCGGTAGAGGGCGATGACTCCACGAGTACGGTTGGCGGTGTTCCCGATGAGCCCGGTGCAGATACAGACGGACTGGGTTCGTTCTCCCGGGTTCGACCGGCGGGTGCTCGATCCGGTGAGCCAGGCACACGTCGCGGCGATCGCCGAGAGCGGTTGTGTGGATTATTTGTTCGTGCCGGACAAGAACACGGTCAACGGCAGGGCCGAGGACGACCCGACACTGCGGGGAAACGCTTGGTTCGAACCGATCACATTGATGAGCTATCTGGCCGCGACGACCACGCACATAGGCCTGGTCGCGACGGCATCGACCCAGTGGTTCGAACCGTATGGACTGGCCAGGATGTTCGCCAGTCTGGACCATCTCTGCGGCGGCCGCGCGGGGTGGAACGCCGTGTCTTCGCATCCCGGTCTCGAGGATCACAACTATGGTCATCTGCCGTCCTTGGACAGCGAGCAGGGACACCGCCGTCACCTGGAGTTCATCGAGGTCGTGTTGCGGCTCTGGGGCTCATGGGAAGCCGACGCGGTCGTCGCCGATGCCGTGGCCGATCGCTGGGCCCTGCCGGGTTCGGTGCGGCGGATCGATCATCAAGGCGAGTTTTTCAAGGTCGCGGGACCACTGAACCTCGGCCGCTCACCACAGGGGCGCCCACTGGTAGTACAGGCAGGAGAATCGCAGCGATTCCGCAGCCGGGCGGCCGGCACGGCGGACATCGTGTTCACGCGATTCCCCGATGTCGAGCAGGGCCGGGCCTTCACCGCTGATCTGCGCCGGCGGGTCGAGCGAGCCGGACGAGCGCCGGGAAGTGTACGGGTCATGCCGAGCGCGGTGATCTCGCTCGGAGGCGAGGACCGCACCAGCGATGCCACGATGGCGGCGCATTGGCATTTCTGTGGCTCGGCTTCCGGAATAGCCGAGCAGATGATCGATGCCGTCGACAAGGGTGCGGCGGACGGGTTCACCGTTTTGCCGACACTGCTTCCCGAAGACCTGACGACCTTCGTCGGAGCGGTGGTGCCGGAACTACAGCGCGCTGGCGCGGTACCGAGCACGTACACGGAAACGCTGCGGGAGCGTCTCGGGTTACCTGCCGTCGACGCGCCCGGCACACCGAACCGGGAACCTCCTCCCGATGGATAAACCACCCCACCGGTCACCGAGTGGATACGACACACCGAATTCTCGAGGCTGCACGGATCGGGTCTGCGCAGTACCCGCCCTCTCGGTGCGCATTCGCCATGGCCGCACCACCAGGTCTGCATGTTCGAATCCATCCGATCATCAAGGGACCAGCCCGGCTTGTCAGGTTCTTCCACCGGCGTCACCCGACCGGCCGGGTGACGCGGCCCTCACAGGTGAAACCGCTCATCACCGCTGTTCCACCACACCGGGATCTCCGGTCCGTCGACGGTGTGCGCCACGTGCCTGAGACCGAAACCCGCAGCCGCATCACGGTCACCGGCAAGGCACCGCCCTCAACCGGCCGGCCGTTGTCAGACGGTATTCAACCAAGGAGATGCGATGTCCGAACGTGCCGCGACCTTCGTCCGGCGACGCCTGCTGCCGGCGGTGGTCTTCGTGGTCGCCATCCTCGTGCCGACCGTGACCGCGTGCGGACCGGCGTCACCAGAACAGCAGAACCGTCGTCACGGCGGTGAGCTCACCATCGATCACCAATTCGGCGAGACCACCGTTGCGGGGCACCCGCACCGGATCGTCAGCATGAATCCAGCATGGACCGATGCCCTGGCCGGCCTGCACCAGCCGATCACCGCGGAATTCTTCAGTCAAGGGTTTTCCGGCTCTCATGGCTCGTTCCCCTGGACGCCGCGGCACCGTGCCGAGATCGTGACCATGAGCGGTAAGACGATTCCGTATGAAAAAGTGGCCGCTGTCAAGCCGGATCTGATCCTCGCCGGATACCAGAACAAAAATTCCTACCAACGGTTGTCCGAAATTGCGCCGACAATACCTGTCATGACCAAGAATGCCATTCTCGACGGATGGCAAGACATCACCACGACAGCCGGACGGATTCTCGGAAAAGAAGACGAGGCACGGTCGCTGGTCGACAACGCCAACGCCAAAATAGCCGATTTCCGCGAACATTTCTCCGGCACGTCGGGTAAGACGTTCTCGTTCGGCCAGTTCACCGGCACACAATTCGGACTGGTGACCGCCGAAACCGATCCCGCCGCCCGCGTCCTGACTTCACTGGGACTGAAACTGAATCCGATCGCGAAGGAGAAATCCCGAGGAGCGACCCGCGTCCTCGTCTCCCCGGAAAACATGGACGTCCTCGATTCCGACCTGCTACTCATGTGGCCACTCGGCGATAAAGCTCGTGCACTGGAAAAGATGCCGGGCTGGAACAAGCTGACCGCAGTGCACAAGCGAACAGCGGTCATGCTCGACGATCAGACAGCGATGGCCTTCAGCTCTCCCAGCGTAACCTCCATCCCCTGGGCACTCGACCACCTGCTACGAGCGGCTTTCGAAAGGCTAGCCGCCTGAAAACGCCGACAGCGTCGGGTGGACCTGCCCAGGAAAGCCGGCACCACATCTGAAGTGATGGCCGAGTTCGATTGCCTCGATGGTGGTCACCCGGTCCTCTCGCTGGGCACCGCCCTGGCTCGGCCACGGCAGCCGCTGGTGGCGACCCGCTCGCCCTGGCAGGACACGATGTCCCGCACGGCGTACGCTCACTGATCGCCCGGATGCAAGACCTCGTCGAGCTGGGCGCCGGTGAGCGCGTGTCCGTAGAAGGTGTGAAAGAAGTTCTGCACTTCGGCGGACATGTCCAGGTCCCGGAACTTCTCGGGGTGCAGTGTCTTGGCGGCCCAGAGCGGTTGGAGTGCGGACTCGGCACTGCGCACACTCCAGACAAAGGTTCCCTGGGGGTTGACCAGAACCCGGTGCTCGCGCACCGCGGTCGCAGCTTGCCAGCGTGGGTCGGCGAGGATTTCCCGGCAGGCTGGTGCGTCGCGGCAGACGATGAAGTCGGGGTTCCAGGCGAGGATGTTCTCCAGTGTGACGGTGGCGAACACGGGGGGCGCGGTGACACCGTGCTCGGCGGCGATGTTGCGCGCACCGGCCTGGTTCATCCAGGTGGTGACGATGGAGTTGCCACCTTCGGTCGAGAGCGGGCCGTTGGCCGTGTAGTAGACCTTCGGGCGGTCGGCATCGGGGATGGCCTTGGTGACCGCGGTGACCTTCTCGATGTTCTGGTTGTAGTACTGGGTGAATCGCTTCGCGCGGGCCGGAGCATCGCCACCGAGCACACGAGCGATCAGTGACACACCCGCCTCGATCTGCTGCGGGGTGTTGAACGCGGTGAGTGTCACCGCGGGGATGCCGAGGTGTTGCATGCGCTGCGCCGCGGAACTGCCGGCGACGACGAACACCACGTCCGGTTTGTCGGCGAGCAGTTGTTCGGCGTTGACCTCGGCACTGGCACCGGTGAACGGTGCGGAGACGCTCTTGATGCGCGGGTAGAGCTGCCCGAACAGTGCGGAGTCGGTCTTCTCGCCTTTGTCCGTGGCAACCAGTCTGTCGATTCCGCCCAACAGGTAGAGGATCTCGTTGACCGCGGGGTAGTTGGTGCCCACCTTGGTCACCGTGGCGGGCACGGTGACCGTCCGGCCCGTCATGTCGACGACGGTGCGGCTTGCTCCGCGGGGAGCCGTACTTGTCGCCTGGCCGCATGCGGTCAGCAGCAGCAAGCCGAGCAGTAATGGGACGATGCGTTTCATGGCGCGCTCCTCGGTGCGGTGGGGACGGGCACGCACGTCCGGATGCGTTGCCCTTCGGGCAGGGATACGTCGGTGACGTGCAGCGGCGTCCCGTACAGTTCGGTGAGGCGTTCCCCGGTGATCACCTCGTGGGACGGGCCGTCCGCGGTGATCCGCCCGTCCCGCATCAACACCGTGCGCGTGGCGTGGGCCAGCGCATGGTCGGGTTGATGGGTGCTCATCAGTACCGTCCTGCCCGCGGAGGCGAGTTCGGCGATGACACCGAGCAGATGGATCTCGTTGCCGTAGTCGAGTGCGGCCGTCGGTTCGTCGAGCACCAGGACCGGTGCCTGCTGCAGCAGGGCCCGCGCGAGCAGGACCAGTTGCCGCTCGCCGCCGGAGAGGCTGGCGAAGGGGCGCTCGGCCAGTCTGCCGACGCCCAATAGGTCGAGCATGCTTTCGGCTGCGTTCAGGTCCGTGCGCGAGGGTGTGCCGATCATGCCGAAGTGCGGGGTACGGCCCATGACCGCGACATCCAGGGTGCTGAACGGAAAGGTGATGCCGGTGGACTGCGGCACGTAGGCGACCAGCCTGGCGAGCTCGCGCGTCGACAGGGTGGTGATGTCCTGCCCGGCGATCGTGATGCTGCCGCGCCGCGGGGCGAGCAGACCGAGAACGCAGCGCAGCAGCGTGGTTTTTCCCGCACCGTTCGGGCCGAGTAGCGCGCACACCTCGGCTTCGGCGACGTGCAATGACACACCGGCCAACCGGTGACCGCCGTTGCGGTACTCGAACTCGAGTCCATCGACCGTCACCGCCATGCTCGCCCTGCTTTCGCCAGCAGCACGACGAAAAACGGCGCGCCGACGAGTGCGGTGAGAATGCCCAGCGGCAGATCCACCGCGGTGGCCGCCCGTGCGATGTCGTCGACCACGAGGAGGTAACCCGCTCCGAGCAGCGCGGCGACCGGGAGCAGCTTCGCAAAGGCCGGTCCTGTCACCAATCGGGCCAGATGTGGCACGACGAGACCGACCCAGCCGATGATCCCCGCGACGCTGACCACCGTGGCGGTCATCAGGGTCGCGGAACCGATGACCAGGGACCACACCAGGCCACGGTGGACACCGAGCGTGTGTGCCTCGTCGTCACCGACCGCGAGCACGGTCAACGGCCACCGCATGGTCCACAGCACGCCGAGGCACCCGGCCACGATCACCGCAGGCACCACGAGCCCGTCGAGCGTGGTCCTGCCGAGGCCCCCGAGCAGCCAGAAGGTGATCTCGGGCAGGGTGTTCTGCGGATCGGCCAGATACTGCGTGACCGAGATGAGCGCCTGGAACATGGCGCCGACCACCACGCCACCGAGCACGAACACGATCGTGGATCCTCTGCCGACCACGCGGCCGATCAGCACGGACAGCACCGCCGCGAGGATGCCGCCGCCGAACGCGAGTACCTGCAGCACCGCGGAGGCGAGACCGAGCAACAGTGCAAGCGAGGCGCCGAACCCCGCCGCCGCGGACACACCGAGGATGTCGGGTGACACGAGCGGGTTGCGGAAAACGCTCTGATACGCCGCCCCCGATGCGGACAGTGCCGCGCCGACAAGCAGGGCACCCAGTATCCGTGGTGCTCTGACCTCGAACACCACCGTCCTTTCCACCCCACCGGTTTCGCCGAGCAACGTGCGGAGCACGGTCAGCGGGTCCAGGAGGTAGCGACCGATTCCGAAGGAGACCACGGCGAGTACGACCAAGCCGACCACGAGCCCAAGAAGCCATATGCCACTGGTGACCAGTCTGTGGTTCGTCATCGGCACCTATCAGATCACCGCAGACACGCGATGTCGACGGCCCGGTGGCCCGCGACTACGGACGCAAGTGCCGCTCGGCAGCCGCTTGTACGGTTTCGGCGTCGATGCCCGCTCCTGCCCGGTTCAGATCGGCGGCAACTGCCAGCAACTGCAACTCGGAGAGGCCGAACGGCGCGGCCAGCTCGCGGATCCGTGCGCGGCGAGCGCGGTTCTCCGGGCCCGTGTAGATCATCGGTGGCAGTGGGTCGGTCGCCGCCGAGACGATCACCGCGAGCGCCAGCCGGATTCGGTCACTGACCGGCGGCAAGCCGCGATGCACCACACCGGGCCGGAACACCAGCACGTCGCCGGGCCGCATCGCCGCGGTCTGCCAACGGTCACCGACCTGATGCGGGTCGATCCCGGTCGCCGGTTTCCCGGTGTTCCGATCGGCGAATCCGGAGAGCTCGACATTCGGCAGGCGCCCGCAACGGTGCGAGCCGGCGGCGAGCCCGAGTCCGCCGTCTCCGAACGGGATCTCGGAAAGGGCGATCCACAATCGCCGGTAATCACCGTCCTGGCGGACCGCGAAGTTGTCCTGATGCGGCACCGTCACGTGTGCGGGATCATCGGGTACAGCGGCGAAGACGTGCAGACTCCGCCACACCACCATGGGTTTCCCGCAGATGTCCCCGGCCACCGGCCGCAGCGGATCGGTACCGCCGTCGATGCGCTCGACGAGCTCGTCGAGCGCGGGCACATCGTTGATCCCGGTGGCCTCGAGGTCACCGGCGGGTGCTCCGCTCCAACGCAGTTCCGTTGCCATCGCCAGTCCACCCGCGCGCAGAGCAGCGGTCACCTTGGTACTGATCGCCTCCAGCTGTGCGGGATCCACGGCGTCCCGCACCAACAGGCACCCATCCCGCTCGTAGCGGAGCGCGCGTTCGGTGGGATCGGCGGGTGCCGAAGATAGTTCGCTCAGCTCCACGACCGCGAGCCTACGCCGACGCCGTGCCGGGAGAGCAGGAGTGGCCGGGTGGGTTCATTGGCGGGTGTACTGCTCGATGTCCTGGTCGAACGCGGCGAGCGTGGCAGCGGTGAGGCTGGGCCGGGTCTCGGTGATGGCGGCGAGATAGTCGTTCGTGCTGACCGGCTGATCGTGGCCGTGCTGCAGGATCTCGCGTTCGAACGCGGTCTGGGCCGCTTTGCGGGCGGCGAATTCGATGTCGGCCGGGGTGAACATGGCACTGGCCTCGACCAGCCGGGGGATCTCGATCGTGTCGGCGCCCTGGTCGAGGTAGCGGTTCCAGATCGCCGCGCGGGCGGTCGCGTCGGGCGGGCCGATCGGGATGGTGTAGTCGAACCTGCCGGGCCGCAGGAAGGCCGGGTCGAGGGAGCGGACGGAGTTGGTGGCGCACACCAGCAGGCGGTCCTCGTGTTCACGGAAACCGGGAATGAGTTTGAGCAGTTCATTGGTCACTCCGTGACCGGGGTCGGCGGCGGTTCCGGAGCGGGCCGCGGCGATTTCCTCGACCTCGTCGATGAACAGCAGCACGGTCTCGAGGGTGGCCAGCTCGGCGAAGGTCTCGCGCAGCGAGCTCGCCAACCCTCCGGGTGCGTCGGCGGCGAGCCGCGAGGGGAACAGTTCCACGAAGGGCCATCCCAGCCGCGAGGCGATGGCCTGGGCGAAGCTGGTCTTTCCGGTGCCCGGCGGGCCGAACAGGATGACGGCCTTGGGCGGGCGCACGCCGTGCCGGGCGGCCGCCGCCTGATGCGCAAGCGGGAGCACGATTCGCTGTTCGACGATCTGCTTTTCCCGGGTCATCCCGGCGAGCGCGTCCCAGAGCCCGGATGGGAGCAGGCGCCCGCCGAGTTCGGCGAGCACGTCGGTGTCGGCGGGGCTCTGCGGGTCCAGCCTCTCGTGATACACCAGGTCGGTGCGGGACCGGTAGGAACAGTGTTCCAGCGCCGCGGCGCCGACGGCATCGGGTGGCAGCAGCGCGCTGATGCGGCGGATGCCGAGCGCGCGCAGTTTGCGTTCGAGTTCTGTCAGCAGGGCACTGCCGATCCCGTGGTGGCGCCAGCGGATCGCCAGCGCGATCAAGAGCACCCAGGCGCGCTCTCCTTGTGTCCGGGCCACTGCGATCCCGACGAGCTCGTCCTCGATGACCGCCACGACGGCCGGGTGCCCGCTCCGGGCAGCGGCCATCACCTCGGAAAGGGGGAAAGCGGGCGCTGGTTCGTCCTCGAACCGGCTCTGGTCCCACACCTCGATGGCCTGGTCCAGGTCGTGGTCGTGAAAGTCGCGCAGGCGCCACATCGGCATAATTGTTCACACCGTACTGATTCTCTCGGGTATCGACTCTCAGCCGGCTCGGCCGAGGACGGCCACTACCGCATCCGCGGCACTGTCCGGGGACGATGGCCACTCATGCGATGGGAAGGGGGTGGACGGGTCGTGCGTGGTGAATGGGCTGCTCGGTGGTGGCGAGGCGTTGGCCGGTGCCGCCATTGTCGAGCGCGATGATCTCGGCGGCGATGGCGATCGCGGTCTCCTCCGGCGTGTTGGCGCCGAGATCGAGGCCGATGGGTGCGGCCAGGCGCCGTAGCTGACTGTCGGTGGTACCGCGTTCGTGCAGCCGCCGGATCCGGTCCCGGTGGGTGCGGCGACTGCCGAGCACACCGATGTACGCGGCGGGGGTGGTCAGAGCGTGTTCGAGCAGTGGGATGTCGAACTTGGGGTCATGGGTCAGGACACAGAGGACGGTGCGTTCGTCGACGTCGGTATCGCGGAGATAGTCGTGGGGCCAACGTACGACCAGCTCATCGGCATCCGGGAACCGCTCGCGGGTGGTGAACACAGGGCGGGCATCGCAGACGGTGACGTGATAACCGAGGTGCTTGCCCACCCGTAGCAGTGCGGTGGTGAAATCGACGGCACCGAAGATCAGCATGCGCGGCGGGGGCGCGAAGGATTGCACGAACACTTCGACGGCCTCCTGGCCGTACGGTCCGGCACAGCCGATGGTGACGGACCCGGTGGCCGCACGGGCGAGCATGCCGCGGACACGGGGAACGATGCGGGCAGCCAGTCCGGGCGTTTCGAACGTGGAGTGCAGCTGATCCGGAGTCAGGATCAGCTGCTGACCGAGACACGATCCGGACAGGACCGTGGCGACCGCGCAGGCTTGCTGGGCGGTGATCGCGGCCAGGAGGGCGGGAAGATCGGGATCATGGTCGCCGTCGACGGGCTGAACGAGGATTTCGACGGTGCCGCCACAGGTCAGGCCGATCTCGAACGCGTCGGCATCACTGACACCATAACGCTGCACGACGGGTTTCCCCGAGCGCATCACCTCGTGGGCGAGTTCATAGACCGCGCCCTCGACGCAGCCTCCGGACACGCTGCCGACCACCTCGCCGTGTTCGGAGACCGCCATCGCCGCACCCGGTTGCCTCGGGGCCGAGTGCCAGGTGCGCACCACGGTCGCCACGGCATACCGCAGCCTGGCGGCGGTCCAGAACTGCAGTTCCTCGACGATTTCCCGCACTATGGCTCCCTGAGATCCGCGCCGGACGCGCCGGGAATGTCCCCGCGCTCGCACCGGAGAACTAGCATCCTGCGTCGCGGCGGGTTCCGGGTCAACCGCGGTTAAGCCATACCTTAAGCAGTGCGGTCGGCAGTGATCGCGTACCCAGGAGCCGGCGCTGCCGAGCGTTCAGCGGCGGGAATCGAGTAGTGCGGCGGAGGGCACGGATTCGATGGCGCAGATATGGATGGAGACGGCGAGTCCGACCGCAATTGCGGAAACGGGAAGGTCCAGGCGTGCGCCCGGCTTAAGGGTTTGCTTAGGTCGTGTTGACGGTGACACGCGAGGAAGTGTCGACTGTGGTTCTCCACCACGACGACAAAGAGGTCAGGCCATGCAGGTTCCGGCTGCCCTGGAGTACGAGCGGGCGAGCGATGTCGACCATGCGTTGAATCTGTTGGGCCGTTATGGGGATACGGCGAAGATCCTGGCGGGTGGGCACAGTCTGTTGCCGATGATGAAATTGCGATTGGCGACGCCGGAGTACCTCATCGACATCAACGATCTCCACGATGAACTGGGTTATATCCGGATCGATCCCACCGAGGCCCGGATCGGGGCGATGACCAGGCACCGCGAGCTGCTGGAGTCGGACGAGCTGGGACGGATGTTCCCGATTTTCGCCGACGCCGAGCGGGTGATCGCGGATCCGGTGGTGCGCAATCGTGGCACGATCGGCGGGTCGTTGTGTCAGGCGGACCCCTCGGAAGACCTGTCGGCGGTGTGCACGACGCTGGCGGCGAGCTGCGTGATCCGAGGCCCCGGTGGCGACCGTGTGGTGGCGATGGACGAGTTCCACCAGGGGCCGTACGAGACGGCCGTCGGCGATGACGAACTGCTCATCGAACTGCGTATTCCGGTGCACCCCAACGGTTCCAGCGCCTACGAGAAGGTCGAGCGCCGCGCCGGGGACTGGGCGGTGGTCTCCGCGGGCGCCGCGGTGTGGCTCGAGGACGGGGTACTCAGTGACGCACGGGTCGGGCTGGCCGCGGTCGGCCCGAACACCAACGGCATCACGGCGGTATCGGAGGCTTGCCGCGGGCAGGCACCGTCCGAAGAACTCTTCGCCCGGGCAGGCGAACTCGCCGCGCAGCACTGTGAACCCAGCACCGACCAGCGTGGAAGCGCCGACTACAAGCGCCACCTCGCGAAGGAGCTCACCGTACGGACGCTGCGCCAGGCGGTGCGGCGAATCGTGGAGAGGAACTGAACATGCAGGTCACGATGGCTGTCAACGGGGTCGAGGTGACCAGGGAGATCGAGGGGCGGTTGCTGCTGGTGCACTTCCTGCGCGATCACCTCGGGCTGACCGGCACACATTGGGGCTGCGACACCAGCAACTGCGGCACCTGCGTGGTGTGGCTCGATGGGGAACCGGTGAAATCCTGCACCGTGCTCGCCGCCTCGGCGGGCGGGCACGAGGTACGCACGGTCGAAGGGCTCGAACACGACGGTGAGCTCGACCCGATTCAGCAGGGATTCGTGGAGTGCCACGGTTTGCAGTGCGGCTTCTGCACGCCGGGCATGTTGATGACGGGGCGGGCGCTGCTCGACCGCAATCCGCACCCCACCGACGAGCAGGTGCGGGAAGCGATCTCCGGTCAGATCTGCCGGTGCACCGGCTACGCGACCATCGTGCGCTCGGTGCAGTGGGCTGCCGCGCACCCCGATGGTGCGGAGGCGACCGAACCCGATGTCACTGACTCCGAGGCCGTACCCAGCGGGAGCGCATCGTGACCACCACCGAGCCGAAGCGGACCGAGCGATTCGAGGACAACGACCAGAAACCGGTCGGCTACGGGCGGATGCTGCGCAAGGAAGATCCGCGATTCGTACGCGGCAAGGGCCGCTATGTCGACGACGTCCAGCTCCCCGGCATGCTGCATCTGGCGATCCTGCGCTCCCCCATGGCGCACGCGCGCATCGTGTCCGTCGACACGAGTGCCGCCGAAGCCCTGCCGCACGTGCACGCGGTGGTCACCGGCACGATGCTGGCGGACAAGGGACTGGCGTGGATGCCGACGCTCTCCAATGACGTGCAGTCCGTGCTGGCCACCGACAAAGTGCGGTTCCAGGGCCAAGAGGTCGCCTTCGTCGTCGCCGACGACCGATACACCGCCCGCGACGCGCTGGAACTCATCGATGTCGAGTACGACCCCCTCGACCCGGTGATGGACGTCCGCAAAGCCCTCGATGAGGCCGCGCCGGTCGTGCGGGACGAGATCGAGGGCAAGACCGACAATCACATCTTCGACTGGGAGACCGGCGACGCCGGGGCCACGGAAAAGGTCTTCGCGAAGGCTGACGTGGTGGTGTCCGAGGACATCGTCTACCCGCGCGTGCACCCGGCCCCGATGGAGACCTGCGGGGCGGTCGCCGACTACGACGCGGTGGACGGGCGGCTGACTCTGTGGTCGACCACCCAGGCCCCACACGCGCACCGCACCCTGTACGCGCTCGTCGCCGGACTCCCGGAACACAAAATCCGGATCATCTCCCCGGATATCGGCGGCGGCTTCGGCGGCAAAGTTCCGATATATCCCGGCTATGTGTGCTCGATCGTGGCCTCCCTGGTCACCGGGAAACCGGTGAAATGGATGGAGGACCGTTCGGAGAACCTGACCAGCACCGGCTTCGCCCGGGACTACGTCATGCGCGGGGAGATCGCGGCCACCAAGGAAGGCAAGATCCTGGCGATCCGCACCCATGTGCTCGCCGATCACGGGGCCTTCAACGGAGTCGCGGCACCGGTCAAGTATCCCGCTGGCTTCTTCGGGGTGTTCACCGGCAGCTACGACCTCGAAGCCGCCTACTGCTCGATGAGCGCGGTGTATACGAACAAGGCGCCCGGCGGGGTCGCCTATGCGTGCTCCTTCCGGATCACCGAAGCCGTCTACCTCGTCGAGCGGATGGTCAGCAGGCTCGCCGACGAACTCGGTGTCGACCAGGCACAGCTGCGGCTGGACAACTTCCTGCGCCCCGATCAGTTCCCGTACACCACGAAGACCGGATGGGTCTACGACTCGGGGAACTACGAGCCGACGATGCGCAAGGCGATGGAGATCGCCGGATACGAGCAGTTGCGCCGCGAGCAGGAACAGAAACGGGCTCGCGGGGAGATCATGGGCATCGGTGTCTCGTTTTTCACCGAGGCCGTGGGAGCGGGGCCGCGCAAGGACATGGACATCCTCGGGCTCGGCATGGCCGATGGCTGCGAGCTTCGGGTGCACCCGACCGGCAAGGCCGTGGTCCGGTTGTCGGTGCAGACGCAGGGACAGGGCCACGAGACCACGTTCGCCCAGATAGTCGCCGAGGAACTCGGTATCCCGCCGGCCGACATCGACGTCGTACACGGTGACACCGATCAGACGCCGTTCGGTCTGGGCACGTACGGCAGCCGCTCGACGCCCGTTTCCGGGGCCGCGGCCGCACTGGTGTCACGCAAGGTCCGGGACAAGGCCAAGCTGATCGCCTCGGGCATGCTGGAGGTCTCGATCGCGGATCTGGAATGGGAGAAAGGGCGTTTCCAGGTCGCCGGCGATCCCGAACAATCGGTGACCATCCAGGACATCGCCATGCGGGCACACGGCGCCGGCGACCTGCCGGAGGGCATCGAGGGCGGTCTGGAGGCACAGATCTGCTACAACCCGGAGAACCTCACCTACCCGCACGGCGCCTACATCTGCGTAGTCGACATCGATCCCGGCACGGCGCATGTCACGGTCCGCCGGTTCATCGCCGTCGACGATTGCGGCACTCGGATCAACCCGATGATCATCGAAGGCCAGGTGCACGGCGGGCTGACCGACGGCGTCGGCATGGCGCTGATGGAGATGATCGCCTTCGACTCGGACGGCAACTGCCTCGGCGGCTCGCTGATGGACTACCTCATCCCCACCGCGCTCGAGGTTCCCGACTGGGAGACCGGCTACACCGTCACCCCGTCCCCACACCACCCCATCGGCGCCAAGGGCGTCGGCGAATCGGCGACCGTCGGTTCCCCGCCCGCGATCGTCAACGCGGTCATCGACGCACTGCGGCCGTTCGGCGTTCACCACGCGGACATGCCACTGACGCCGTCCCGGGTATGGGAAGCGATGTGCGGCAACCCACAACCCCCGATCTGAGATGCGAACCGGTACAGCGACACGGATGCGTGAGTTGAGTACCCGGCGTGTGCCTTTCGTGCACGCCGTCGTTGTCCGCGCCCAGGTTCCCACCTCGGTGCGTCCGGGCGACGATGCGATCGTGCTGCCCGACGGTGTCATCGAGGGATTCGTCGGCGGGCAGTGCGCCGAGAACTCGGTCCGCACCGCCGCGCTCGGTGCCCTGCACGACCGGCAGTCCGTGCTGCTGCGCGTACTGCCCGAGGGGGAGACCGCATTCCCCGACACACCGGGCGCACGGGTGGTGGTCAATCCCTGTCTTTCCGGTGGTGCCTTGGAGATCTTCCTCGAGCCTCTGTTGCCCTCGCCCGTGCTGTGGATCGCCGGACAGTCCCCGATCGCCGACGCCGTGACGAACATGGCCGAACTGCTCGAGTTCGCCCCACGGCGCACCGGCGAGCCCACGGGAGCCACGGCCGTGGTGATCGCCAGCCACGGCCACGACGAGACCGACAGCATTCGCGCCGGGCTGGAAGCCGGGATCGGCTACATCGGGCTGGTGGCCAGCAAACGGCGCGCCGAAGCGCTGTTCGCGGAGATGGAACTCACCGAGAACGAACGGGCTCGGATCCACGCACCGGTCGGCCTGGACATCGGTGCGCGCACCGCGCCCGAGATAGCCGTGTCGATCATGGCCGAGATCATCGCCGCGATCCGCCTCGAGCACCTCGGCGTGCCCGGCGTCGCACCGGCGGAACCGGGGATCGCCGAGGATCCCGTCTGCGGGATGACGGTCACGGTCGGCCCGGACACGCCGCACGCGGTCGTCGACGGTGCCGACGTGTGGTTCTGCGCCGATACCTGCCGTACCCGGTACCTGACCGGAAACCGGGCGGTGACACCGTGTTCGTGACCGGTCTCGTACTCGCCGCGGGGAGTTCCCGGCGGCTCGGGCACCCGAAACAGCTTCTGCCTTACCGTGGGGCGACCCTGTTGGACGCGACCATGGACACGGCGCGGCGCTGCGCGTTCGGCCAGCTGCTGGTCACCCTCGGCGGGGCGGCCGAGGGAGTCCGGGCTCGCGTCGACCTGTCCGGAGCGCGGATCGTCGAGGTACCCGATCACCGGCACGGGTGCGGAAACTCGCTGCGCCAGGCGATCCCCGCAGTGGATCCACGGGCGGAGGGGCTCGTGTTGCTGCCCGGTGACCAGCCCGGTATCCGGCCCGAGACGGTCCGGGAACTGCTGCGCGCCGCCGGTGCCAGTCCGGCCGGGGTGTGCCGCTACACCGACGGGGTGGGGCATCCTTTCTGGTTCCACGCCGAGCTGTTCCGGGAATTGGCCGCCCTGCACGGTGACAAGGCCGTCTGGTCACTGCTCGAGCGCACCCCGGAGGTCGTCGAGCTCGCGGTGGAAACGACCGTACCGCCCGATGTGGATACCTGGGAGGACTACCAGATGCTGTTGGCCGAGACCGGAGTCCGCGGATGAGCATCCCGGTGACCGATCCCGACGACATCCGTGAACGGCTGGACCGGGTGGACTATCTCGTCGATGACGGAGCAGCCACCGCGCTGTTCTTCGCGCTGACGTTGGGGCAGCCACTGCTGCTGGAGGGCGAGCCGGGCGTCGGGAAGACCACCGCGGCCAAGGCCCTTGCCAGCATGGTGGGCACTGCGCTGATCCGGCTGCAGTGCTACGAGGGACTCACCGCGAGCGAAGCCCTCTACGAGTGGAACTATCAGCGTCAGCTGCTGGCCGTCCGGCTCGCCGAATCACGCGGGAGACAACTGCAGGACGCGGATCTCTTCACCGAAGAGTTCCTGCAGGAGCGCCCGATCCTGGCGGCTGTGCGCCACCGTGGGCCCATCCCACCGGTGCTGCTCATCGACGAGATCGACCGCGCCGACGACGAATTCGAGGCCCTGCTGTTCGAATTCCTCGGTGAATCGGCCATCACCATCCCCGAGCTCGGTACGGTCACCGCGGAACACGCCCCGATCGTGGTGCTGACCTCCAACCGCACCCGTGAACTGCACGACGCCCTGCGCCGCCGTTGCCTGTACCACTGGATCGAATACCCCGAACCGGCCCGTGCCGTGGAAATCCTCCGCCGTCGTGTGCCCACCGCCAACACCGCGCTGCTCGATTCCGCCGCGGCCTTCCTCGGACGGGTGCGCGAGCTCGACCTCGACAAGCCCCCCGGCCTGGCCGAGACCATCGACTGGGTCGCCGCGCTCTCCGCGCTCGGAGCCACCGAACTGGTCCGCACCGACGCGGTACGCACCCTCAGCGCCCTGGCCAAGACCCCGGACGACCGGTACACGATCGCCGAGGCCCTCGCCGAACTGCATGCCGCCGATTCGAGCGGGGACGGCGATCCGGGCCGGGCGACCGGTTAGGCCGACGACCACCACCGACAACGACAAGGAACCGAATGCGACTGCACAACGAGTTCACCGTGAACGCACCGATCGACAAGACCTGGGAGGTACTGACCGATATCGAGCGCATCGCTCCCTGCATGCCCGGTGCCCAACTGACCGGCGCTGAGGGGGACGTCTACTCCGGTCAGGTCAAGATCAAGGTCGGACCGGTGACCACGACCTACTCCGGCACCATCACCTTCACCGAGAAAGACCCCACCCAGCACCACGCCGTGATCCACGCGAAAGGCAAGGAAACCCGGGGATCCGGCAATGCCTCCGCCACCATCACCGCCGGGCTCCGCGAATCCGGCGAGAAGACGACCGTCACGGTCGACACGGATCTGACCGTCACCGGCAAAGTCGCCCAGTTCGGCAGCGGCATGATCCAAGAGGTGTCGGAGAAACTCCTCGGCCGGTTCACCACGGCGCTGGAGGCGGAGATCCTGCCCAAGCCCACACCCGAGCCGGTGAACAAGGCCTCCGGCACGACCGGCGAGGCTCGCACCGGGCCGACGGGAGCCGTCGCCCCGGCGGCAACCCGGCCCGGTACGCACAGCAGCGGCGAAACGGCACCGGTGGACGTCCTCTCGCTGGCCGGTGATTCGGTCGCCAAACGTGCCCTGCCGGTCGCCGCGGCCGTACTCGCGCTCGTCGCGGTCGTCATCATGATCGGCCGTGGCCGTGGAAACACCTCGAGTTGAGTCATCGGGACGGTCCACGGCGCTGTTGCCCGCCGTGGACCGGGCCGCGTTCGCCACCGCGTTCGCCGTGCGGCTGCGCCGACACGGCCTGACCGTCGGATCACCGGCGGTCGAGACGTTCACCAAGGCATTGGCCGCCTGCGCCCCGGACTCGATCACCCGGCTGTACTGGAGCGCCCGGATCAGCCTCGTCAACCGGCACAGCGAAATCGGCATCTTCGACACGGTGTTCGCGCAGGTGTTCGGCGAGGCGACGCTCGCGGTCGACCCGCATGCCCGGCGAACTCCGCTGGCGAAGACAAGCGGGCACGCCGACGACGCGGGCACCGGCCCCGGTCAACCCGAGCACGGTCCTGACGACGACCCCCTTCCGTGGAGCACACTTCCCGACCCGGTGTCCCGCACCGACACTTCCGATGGGGGCATCGTGATCGCGCTACGCAGCCCGAGTCCCCGGAGCGGGACGCCGGACGTCCCATTCGAACACCTCGACGACATGCAGCTGGCCCAACTCGGTTCCTGGCTACGGAAAGCGGCTCCACACTGGCCGACCCGCCGCAGCCGTCGCCGAGTGAACGACCATCGTGGCCGCACCATCGACCTGCGCGAGACGCTGCACCGGGCGCGCCGTACCGGGTGGGAACCGGCCCACCTCGCCCGACACCGTCCCAGAGACAAACCCCGCCGTGTCGTGCTCCTGGCCGACGTCAGCCAATCCATGCACGCCCAGGCGACTGTCTATCTGCACCTGATGCGCGCCCTGGCGGTGGAAACACACACCGAGGTCTTCGCCTTCGGCACCACACTCACCCGGTTGACCACCGTGCTGCGGCACCGCTGCGCCGGGCAAGCCGTCGACCACGCCAGCGAGCTCGTCACCGACCGGTTCGGCGGCACCCGCATCGCCACCAACCTCCGCGCTCTCCTTTCCGGGCCGCATGCCGATCTCACCCGCGGTGCGATCGTGCTGATCGCCTCCGATGGCTGGGACAGTGATCCCCCGGAGGAGCTCGCCCGCGCCATGGCACGGCTGCGTCGCCGAGCCCACCGCGTGCTGTGGCTCAACCCCCGCGCCGGCGCACGTGGTTTCAGTCCCCGAGTGGCCGCGATGGCCGCCGCCCTGCCTTACTGTGACGCACTGTTGCCTGCCGGCACACTCGAATCACTTGGTGCGGCCATCACCGTCATCACCGGGACAGCGACCCGCTAACTCCACAACGTGACGTGCACGGCCGGGCGGAACCGGCCCGCGTGTACTCCCGGTCCACGCACCATCGCCTGTGTCGCACGGGGAGTCGACAGGAACCGCACCAGCTCCGACGCCGCGGCCGGGGCACCACTGTCGGCGAGGACCGCCGTGTGCCACGCCCCGTTCCAGCACAGTGCGCCCCCACCCACGCTCACGAGCGTGCCCCGGGACAGATCCGGTCGCACCGTGAACGCCAGCGCGAGCGTGACGCCATGGCCGCGTTTGACCTCCTCCAACGCAGCGGCATGGCTCTGGAATATCCGCTGGCGCCCCTCCGGTATCCCCAGCTGCCGCAGCACATCGGCGACCGTGCCGACCTCTGAGGCCGCGGACGGGCCGAGCAGCCACGTCTGCTCCCGTAACCGCGCCGGGTCCGCCTGCCCAGCCGCCAACGGATGCTCGGCCGCGGCCACCGGCACCATCTGATAATTCAGGAACGGCCGGTACACCACACCCGCGTCGACCACCGCCGGACGCGGCCCCAGGGCCACATCCACCGTTCGCGTATGCAGCAGACCGGGCAGTTGCTCCGGGCTGTGCGCGGCCAACTCCACGTCCAAATCCGCCGCACGGGCCGTGAACGCCTCGATCAACCCCGGAGCCGCATGCTCGGCGAACAAGCTCGAAGCCCCCACCCGCAACAAACGCCGACCGTGCCCCGCCTGACTCACCTCCACGACCGTGCGCTCCTGCAAACTCAGCATCTCCGCCGCCCGCCGCGCCAACCGCAACCCACCCGGCGTGAACGCCAGCCCCGAATTCGCCCGCGTGAACAACTCATCGGACAACTCCTTGCGCAGCTGTCCGACATGCAACGACACCGCCGCCTCCGAGACCCCCAACTCAGCAGCGGCGCGCCGCACCGAACCCAAACGCACAACAGCGGCAAACGCACGTAACTGAGTCGGTGTCACCTACCCATTATCGCCCCCGGCCCGGGTCTGTGTCAGGGGCCGTGTCTTCCCGCCCGACACGCCGGGCATCGTGGCGGGGTTGTACCAGTCCACCGGCAATCGGTCAGCTCGAGACAATCCGCGTATGTGGTCGCGAGCTCTCCCGTGCTGAGAGCCACCGGAATGAAGCCATGTTTCCCGGCGCAGGAGCAGCCCCGGCGCGGGACGGGTCATGCTGGGCACGGCGATCCGGATGGCCGGCAGCGAAGACGGGGACGGCGAGCGACGAGCCGGATATGATCGGTCCATGAGGTTCCGCACCGCGAACATCGGCAAGGCCGGTATCGCACTCGCCGCGGGCGGTTCGCTGGTGGCCATGGCCGGGATCGCAGCCGGCGGGTGGGCTGTCCGGAACGTGAAAGCCTACGACGCGGCCAGAACACGGACCAGATGCGCCGGGTTCGTCGAGCAGACCGTGATCATCAACGGATCCACGATCAACTACGCGGCCGGACCGGCGGGCGAGAAACCGCCGTTGCTGCTGATCCACGGGCAGGGTGTCGACTGGCAAAGCTACGCCCCGGTACTGCCCGAGCTTGCCGGGGACTTCTCCGTTTTCGCCATCGATGTATACGGCCACGGCGGCTCCGATCGAGTGCCAGAGAAGTACTCTGCCTCGGCGATCGGGACCGATCTCGCCCGTTTCATCGAGGACGTGATCGGAACGCCGGTCACCGTATCCGGGCACTCGTCGGGTGGTCAGCTGGCGGCCTGGCTTGCCGGCCACCGGCCCGATCTTGTGCACGCCGCGGTGTTGGAGGACCCGCCGCTTTTCACCACTGTTCTGCCGCGGGCACGGAAAACCTGGAACTGGGTCGACCTGGCCAGCAACTGCCATGCCTTCCTCCAGTCCGGCGAGACCGACTGGATCGCCTACAGCTTCACCCACCAGAAGCTCTGGGACTTCTTCGGTGATAGCGCGGACCGGATCATCCGGACCGGACTACGCCGGCATGTCCGGCATCCGGACCGGCCGATCACGCTGTTGTTCATGCCGCCCAGCTGGAACGACATGCAGCGCTCGATGCTGAACTACGATCCCCGCTTCGGCGACGCCTTCTACACCGGAGACTGGGATCATGGATTCGATCATGAGCAGACACTGCGCGGGATCCGAGCACCCACAACGCTGATCCACGCGAACTGGAAGTACGGACCGGACGGGATTCTGCAGGGAGCCATCGACGACCACGACGCTCGCCGGATTGCCTCGCTGATCAGGGACGTCGAGCTGGTCGAGGTCGACAGCGGCCACGACATGCACGCCGAGGAACCCCGCCGGTTCATCGAGCTGGTGCGCTCGATCAACCAGCGGGTCCGCTGACCGCCCACCCGCGAGACCGGATCGGCGAGCTCAGCCGGCAGAACGTCCGGGCGAAGCCCGGCGAGAGCCGCCGTCACGCTCATCGGCCGAACGCAAGCCGTACTCCGGCTCACGCATGGGCCTGGGAACGCTCCGGCACCCTCTGGCACACTCGGTCAATCCGATGACACGTACGGACTGTCCTGTTTCAAAGATCTGGCCGGGTTTGATCTGTTCTGGTGCGTGTACCGCTGTTCGCTGACCGGCACGATGGCTGGCCGACCGGCCTTTGTGGACAGCGGTCCCGATAGCGTGGTGTTCGTGGAATTTCGCCGCGCAACGCCGGTCTTCTTCGCCGGGTGATCGTGCGGATATCGCCACCTGCCACGAGACCTACCTCGCTGAGTGAGGCCGGACCCGCGGTTCGGTCCGGTGTCCTTGGCGGGCGTTTTGCCGTTGCGCGATACGGTGACCGAACCAGGGGTTTCGGCGGTCGACCAGTTGATGTCGCATTTCCAGTTGTTCCCCTTGCCAAGGGACAATGGAGCCAGGGTAACGGTGATCAACTTCTATCTGTCCACAGTGGACCTACCTTGACGTGCGGCGGGTTTTTGCGGTCAGTGCTGACCGTGGCGTCCCGCAGTGGGGTCCGTGGTACCCGGCTCCCCGCTTGTGGGGTTGCCCGCGCCGGTGGCAGACTGCGCGCGGCGGCTCGCCACGCCACGTCTGACTCCCCGGCAGGGTGTGAAGGTCACGAAATGGACTCGTGCCCCTCTTAGGCAATGTGAGTCGCGGCCTGAACAAGCCCTTCTGGAAGCTGAGCTGCTCGTTGCGGCTGGCACAGGCGACTCTGATCTGGAGAACAAGCGCGGAGGCGTGCGCCAGAGCCGAGTTTCGTGCGCGCCCGTCGGTGGCGTTGGGTGGTTGTCATGTGACAAGCGGTATGACGGTCAGGGTGACCACGCCGGGCACGATGAGTGTGGCGGCGATCGCGTGCCAGAGCAGCTTCTTGAAGGTGAATGGTTCGCGTGCGGGGTCGTCGCTGGCGAGGACGAGTGCCCCGCCGATATGCGCGGGGTTGAGTGCCGGTGCGGCGGAGCACAATGCGACGACGATGAGTGCGGCGAGTAGCGCGATCGGTGAGCTGCCGAAGACGGCCAGGGCGACGGGCACCAGGATCCCGAGGACGAGGATCGCAGCGGACTCGACGTTGGACATCAGGGCGCACAAGTAGGCCAACGCCAGCAACGTGAGGACCGGGGTGCCGATACCGGAGAGAACCGTGGCCATGGCTTCGAGCGTGCCGATCTTGGTGAGCACCCCGATGTACATCAGCAAACCGCTGATGAGGAAGACGACCTGCCAGGGGATGGCGTTGATGATGTCCTTCTCGGGCGGGCGGAAGACCAGGAACAGCAGCAGCGAGCCTGCAAGGGAGACGAAACCGACGTCTAGATTGAAGCCGAACACCGCGATCAACATACCGACGACGGTGCACAGGCAGGCCAGCTCGTAGGAGGTGAGGTGCTTGCGCCGTTCAGGGATAATGGCCGCGTCCGTGTCCATAACGCCGGACCAACCGTGTCGCGCTGTGCCCGCCGGGCTATCGCGGGTGGGGGCTTCCCCGTGTCCGCGCTGAGCCGAGCTCGTGGTGGTTGCCTGCGCCGTGACCGTCTCGTGGTCGGGGTCCTCCACCGTGAGCGCCTCGCGGGCAGCCGAGCGGCGCACCGTGCAGGCTCGCGACTCCAGCAGGTGAACGACAAGCAGGGTGACCGCGGTGATGGCGGCAGTACCGATGAGCGGCAGGATGAACAACGCACCGGTGGAGTAGTCCCGACCGGCCTTGGCGGACAGTGACTTGACGAGGGCGCCGCTGGCGCTCAACGGAGAGAAGGTCGCGCCGATCGCACCGAAGATGGTCGCGGTACCGAGGGTGAAATAGTTGATCTTCGCCTGCTTGGACAGCCTGTACGCGATCGGCATGATGATCGCGGCGGATGCGGGACCGTAGGCTCCGGCGGCGGTGAGCGCGGCGGGGATGACGAAGCAGATCCCGGCGACCACCCACGTGCGCTGCCCGCCGTATCGCATAGCGGTCCGGATCGAGTGTTCCAGCAGCCCGCTGCGGTCCACATGCGCGAACAGCAGCGTGACACCGATGACAAGCATCACCAGCTTCACCGGGAACATGCTCATGAACGCCTTCCCCGGGACATCCGCCACCAGGGACAGGATGTAGGCGGCGGGCAACGCGATAAGCCCGATGTTCACCTTCCGCCACACCGTCAGGACGAACATCGCCACCAGTGTTGCCAGTGATGCGAACTGTAGAGCTGTCATGGTCCGGATGTCCTTCCGTGCAGGCACTGACCAGACTCAGCGGGCCGAAGACGTGGTGGTCGACCGGCGGAGATCAAGCGACATCAGATCGTGGCCGACGACGACCGAACCGGCGAACTCCTCAGCAGCGGCTGTCTGGAACTCCTCGTCCGGCACCGAGCCGTCTCCGGGATAGATGTGGGTCAGCACCAGTGACCTTGCACCCACTCGTTGGGCCAGCGCCCCGACACCCGGCACCTCCGCCACGCCCGGTCCCGCCGGCCGGGTGCGGTGCGGTGTGTGAGCATCGGTGAACTGGCGAGCCATCGACTCGTACAACGGTGTGCCGGCGAAACGCGCCACAGCCGGATCAACGGCCATGACCTCGTTCACCAGCACGTCGGTGCCTTGGGCGAGCTCGGCCAGGTTCTTGCATGGGGCAGTATCGCCACTGAACACCACCGATCCGTACGCGGTCTCGAATCGGAAGGCGAAGGCCGGGAACACCGGAGGATGCTGCACCAACGTCGCGGTGACCGTGACCTTATCGTCCGCATAGACCGAAATCGGTGCCATCGGCGGGCAGGGCACCGCGACGTTGGCATCGGTCGGCACCGTGATGTCATGCGACCGCAGCATCGGGCGGCCGTCCAACCCGGTGAACTCCAGCGCCCGGCCGCCGACACGGCGAGTCGAGCGCAGCCGCTGGTTGAGGTCATAGGCATGTGCCGCGATCGACAACCGAGTGAGGTCGGTGATCCCCGGTGTCGGCAGCTCCGGAGCGACAAGCGGCGCATCCGGCGTGCTCGGCAGGCCGGGTGTACCGGAGTCGTCGGGACCGGTGGCATCAGCCCTTCCCGGACCGTAGACCTCGACTGTCTGTCGGTGGAAGTCCCAGTTCGTCCAGTTCAGCGAGAAGAAGTTGAAGTAGTCGGCCACATGGTCCGAGTGCAGGTGCGTGATGAACATTCCGCGCACCCGGGAGAACTCGAGGCCGGCACTGAAGAACTGGCGAGGCAGACCACTGCCGGCATCGACGAGGTAGATCGCCCCGTCCACCACCAGTGCGGTGGCAATGCCTGCCCGCGTACCAGGGATCGGTCCACTCTGGGTGCCGAGCAGCACCAGCTGTGCCCCCGAATCCTTCGTGGAATCCACGGATCCCGATCCACTGGCGTTGTTGTTCATACCGGTCCAATCACGGAGTTCCTGACGGTGCGGCCAGTCTCCCGCCGGTGTGGCATAACTGACCAATACGGGTTTTCGTGTGAGGTATAAGGAACCGGCATACCTTGCTCGCCTGGCGCTACTGTGTCGAGGTACCGGCACGACTCCCGCCGCGCCGCGTCCCGGTGCATGATCACGCGCTCCGCCTCGATGGGCCGATACTGTGCGGTCATGGACATCCCGCGGCTGCTCGACGGCCGGATGAAACTACGCCACCTGGTCCTGGTCGACGCGTTGACAGAAGAGGGTAGCGTTCTCGGAGCCGCTGCGGCCCTGCGCTTGACCCAACCGGCGCTGACCCGAGGGCTGCACGAGCTCGAATCGATCCTCGGCGTCCCCCTCTACGATCGCGGCGCCCGGGGTGTCACCCCGACCATCTATGGCGTGGCCTTTACCGAGCAGGCGCGAGCGGTCATTGCCCAGCTCAGGCAGGCCGCGCGCCATATCGCCGAGATCGCCGATGCCGATCGCGGCACGGTCGTCATCGGATCGCACCTGACCGGGGCGACTCTCTTGCTGCCCAAGGCCATCACCGCGTTGAAGACCGACCACCCGCACCTGACCATCGAGGTACGGGAAGGATCCCCCGAGACACTTCTGGTCGACCTGGTAGCGGGCCGGCTGGACGTGGTCGTCGGACGCGTGACCGCCCCCAGCAACGACGCGGTCGTCCGGCACCTGTTGTACGAGGAACCGGTGCAGATCGTCGTCGGAGCACATCACCCCGCACGCGAGCAGGCCGACATTACGCTCACGGACCTACTCGACTACCCCTGGATCCTCCCCAGCACCCAGACCAGGTTGCGGCGAGACCTGGAAGACTACTTCGTCCGTCACCGCCTCGGTCTGCCCGTCAACCGAGTCGAGACCACCTCGTTCCTCACCATGCGCCAGCTGCTCATCGACTCGGACGTAGTGGCAGTGCTGCCCAGCCCGATCGACCAGGGGGACCCGAGCATGGCGGTCCTCCCGGTCCACCTCGAGGGAATCGGCCACACCGTCGGCCTGACACTGGCCGCCGAACGACCGCTGAACCCGGCCACCACGGCAATGGTCCAGCACCTACGGCAGAGCGCGCAGCGGCTCAACCAGGCTCAGTGACCGGAACAGGGTTCGTAACACCAACGGTTCCGTCGTGCTTTTCGCGAAGCAGTGGACTGGGTGCGCGGCCAGGCTCGACCGGAGAATGCGGGGCCCGTGGGCCAGAACGGTCCGCGCGAACGCGATCACCTCGCGCGGCTCCGGAACGAGCGCGTCGCCGTAATAGGCCAGTGTGGACAATTCCGCACCGGGCCCCGGTTCGAGCGCGCATGCCTATCCACAGGACTGATCCCAGGTCAGTGCCACATCCTTGTGCGGGTATTCGGTGAGATGGCCGGGCAGGGCGATGTAGGCCTGTAGCCCTTGTTCGATCTGCGCGTGTCCGACATCGGTATCAGGTTTCATCGGCGTTCCCATCGGTCGATACTCGGGTCTCTCCGGTTTTGCCGATGGCAGCCAGGTATTGCGAGTGTGTCGCAGCTGCCTCGACGGCCTCGTGCAGCGACCCGTAACACAGCAGAGCCGGTTCGGCCCCCGTTATCTCCAGGGTTCGCCACATCGCCGGATTTCCGACCACGAGCGCGAATTCGCGCCGACGTACGGCCGCGCATCCGGCGGCTCGCAGTAGTAGTTCCATTCCGGCCACGCCGAGAAACGTCACCGAGGAAAAATCGACCACCACCGCCCGAACCGATGGTTGGGCCGCGATGTGGTCTAGTTCCTTGTCGAGTATCGGCGTCGTCGTGGTGTCCACCTCACCAACCGCGGTGAGCACCAGGATCCCAGCGGTTTCGACGCGCCGATACAATCGCAGCGGCGAAAGCGAGGCCACTGCGGCACCGCGCTCGCCAGGAAGGACCGGGGAAGGGACAGCAACATCATCCAGCGGTATGCACATCGGCACGCTCCCGAAACATGCTCCGGGTCGCACCGCCAACATATGGCATACGCAAACCCGTCGCTTGTGGTTTACGGATGCGGCGTTGGCTTCACCGCCTGTCTGTGTCCGACCGTACGAGGCTTTCGCTTGGTATGCAACACCACGGCGCATACCAGGCCGCCCGTTCCTGCCCGCGTGGCCGATCCGCGAGGTGGTCCTCGCTGGTTCCGGTGCCGTCAGCATCCGGATCCGCCGAGGAAATGCGGCAGCTCCGGTTACCATGCCGGGTCGTCGTTCATGGCGGGATGGAAGTGGCCCTGACGGCTGCTTGCTGAACATCGACCCGCGAACAATCATCCTCCGAGCGTGGCCGCTGAACCCGAAAGGCGATGGGGGATCACGACACGTCGATCGCGCTGTCGTGTTTGGATTCCGCCGTTATCGGGTAGAGCGCCGTTTCGTTCGCAATGATGACGAGTAATGGAGTGTCGTTTTGGCTTATCTCGCCCGTATCGAGCGTGCAGCAGCGGAACTGACGGTGGTAGACGACCGTGGCATCCCGGCGCGGACCGTCGAACTGGGTCAGCAGCCCACCGATCCGCATGAGGTCGAGGATGAGTTGGTGGCAGTAGGCTTCACCCGTAGCGCCGCCTGGACCGAGACCGGCAGCGGCTGGGAAGTACCGGTCGTGGCCAGGGCCGACGGATAGCAGGCGTCCGGTGGGGCCGACAACGTCTGGAGACACGTAACATCGTGAGCGACGACAAGCGCGAGGAGTACCGGAACGACGGTGGCTGCCGCTCTCGATTGCGCGGCCGACCCGGTCCGTTCGGAGCTCTGATCGGGAGAATATGAGGCAGGGAAATGAAACCGTTGCAAGACCCCTCTGGTCCGCGGGACCACGAGCTGGCCGAGACGATGGCGCGGATCGCGGTCGAATTGCACGAGCAGCCCGACCGGGGCGCGACCATTCAAGGTATGGTCAAGCTCGCGGCCACGACCGTGCCGGGCGCCGACGAAGCCGGGATTTCACTTGTTGCCGGTCATCAGATCGTTTCGGATGCGCCGACCAATCAACTTGCCACCAGGCTGGATGCGTTACAGGTGGAGCTGGACCAAGGGCCCTGCCTGAGCGCGCTCCGCGAAGAGCAGACCGTCGAGATCGCGGATATGACGAATGACCCTCGCTGGCCGCGTTTCGCCGAACACGCCGTCGAGTTCGGCGTCCACGCCACGCTGTCATTCCAGCTTTACGTCCGTGACGACACACTCGGCGCGTTGAATCTGTACGCCCATCGACCCCACGCGTTCGGACAAGAATCCCAGGTGATCGGGCATCTGTTCGCCCAACACGCCGCGGTGGCCTATGCCGAGGCGATGAACCAGCACAACCTGGGTGCGGCGCTGACCAACCGGGATCTGATCGGCCAGGCGAAAGGGATCCTCATGAATCGAGAGAAGATCGACGGTGACCGCGCCTTCGCCATGCTGTCCCGAGTCTCCCAGGACAGCAACGTAAAACTGATCGATGTCGCACGATGGCTCGTCGCCGACAACGACACCAACACCGACTGACCTCACCGACGTTCGTTCACCAGTTCTCCGGGCTCGTCGGTTGCCAACGGCCCGGGCAGACGTGGTCCCTCGACACCGAGGAGCTGCTTTGGCCCGGACACGGCCATGCGACAATGACCGACGACCGCCGCTTGCCGTGGACAAGATCGCGAGGTGTCTCCATGTCGACTCCTGATCAGCCCGATCAACAACGAATCCGACAGCGTGCGAACCTCCTGCCCGAGGAGCAGCACCCCGGTGACACCGACTACGCAGATCAAACAGAGGTCGTCCCCGACGAGGAGACCGCCGAGTCCATGGCTGAAGAGGTACTTCGGGAGTCCGAAGAACGGGCCAGCCACGCCGAAACCGATCGCGCTCGCACATCGGCACCGATTGAACGACGCCGGCGCCCCGACACCGAGTAGGACGCCGTCCGAGACAGACTCTGATCCGCTCGGTGGGTCTGTCCAGATAGCGGCTCGCACGAGAAGGCGACCCTGGCTCCATTCGTGGGTCCCCTGTTCGGAAATCGCCACGCAGCCGCGGTGCCCGGCGCTGTGTTCCGGATCGGTTGTCCGGTGACCGAAGGGTTGACCCGCGGCGGGGCCACCGCGCGGTTGCAGTGTGTGGGTCGGCGCACCGGCCGTTCCGGTGTCTGGCTCGCTGCGCGGGAAAGTGGACAGCGCGGTTCGAATCGATCATGAGCTATGGTGGTCAGGACAGAATCGGTGAGCCTGCGGACGTACGGTAAAACGGGGGTCGATCAATGGCCGGCGAAGGATCGGTGGAACCGGCGGTGACCGATAAACCCAATCAGCGGCTCGCGGAAAAGGTCGCCGAGCAGATCGAAAAGGACATTATTTCCGGTGGCTGGGTTACCGGCTCGGTGCTCGGTTCGGCGAGCGAGCTGATCGAGCGATATTCGGTGAGCAGGGCCGTGTTCCGGGAGGCGGTCCGGCTTGTCGAATACCAGCAGATGGCCACGATGCGCCGGGGGCCGGGCGGTGGCCTGGTGGTGACCGAACCGGATCCCGGCGTGGTGCGCAACGCCGCGAGGGTCTATCTGCGGCATGCCGAGGTGACCCGGGAGCAGCTTTTCGAGGCTCGCACGGCGCTCGAACTCGCGGGCATCGTGCAGGCGACGGAGAATCTCACCGAATCGGGAATCGTGCTGCTGAAAGATGCCCTGCGTGTCGAGGAAAAGTTTATCGAGCAGGGTGTCACGCGTGGGCATGCGCGTAATCTGCACCGGGTGATCGCCGAACTCGCGGAAAATCCGGCGATCACTTTGTTCGTCGAGGTATTGACCCAACTCGACCAGGAAATCGTTCAACAGGAATGGGATACCGGCGGCGCCGACAGCGAGGGGCAGCACGAGGCCGCCGTCGAGTCCCACGAGGCGCACCGGGCGATCGTCGCCGCGATCATCGCCGGGGACGCTCCGCTCGGCCAGTACCGCATGCGGCGGCATCTGCAGGCGATCGCCCGGCTGCTGTGACGGCACCGCCGTGCTGGACGTATCGGCACACCTTTACGGTAAAGGGTACACTCTTTCTTGCCCTGAAGGTTTCGCGGCTGACCAGATTTTCGTTTGGATGGGCTGAATCGGTTGATGATCCTTATGATCGTACTCGATTTTGTCTCCTAAAGAGTATACTCTTTAGGATGTGACGAAGAGAGGTTCGAGGTCGCGGCCGGGCTACCGGCGACTGCCGCACGGCGATGCGGAGGAAACCTGGCCGTCCGGACCGGGCGTCCCGGGGTGCGGTACTGCGCACGGCTGCCTCGGCCGGCGTCCGGGGGTGCCGCGGATCGGCTCGTGCGAAGGAGATCCCGATGAGTCCTGAGAACCCTGCACCCGCCGCGGATGTGCTGCGTGGTCTCGGCGTCCCCACTGAGGGGAGGGTGTACGAACTCGCCTCCGGTTGGTGGCGGCACATGCCGTCGTTCGGCGGGTACCCGCGCTTCGAGGTCGTCACCTACAACTCCCCGCAGGGGCAGCGCAACGAGGGCCGGTTCCCGTTCGCCGACAGGGGGGACAACGAGGTGGAGGTCGGGTATGTTTCGGAGCTGGTGTCCGGGACGCTGCACACCGGCACCCACATCGACGCCCTCTGCCACGTCACCTGTGGCAGCGAGGACGAGTGGCACGGCGGACAGTCCTCGGCCACCGCGCTCGGCGACTACGGTGCGCTGCGCGGCGACGCCTCGGAGCTCGCGCCCATCATCGGCCGCGGGGTGTTGCTCGACGTGCCGCGCGCGCTCGGTGCGGACGTGCTGGCGCCGCACTTCGCGATCGGTGCGGAACACCTGCGGCTGGCAGCGGAGGAAGCCGGCGTCACGATCGGTCCCTCGGACATCGTCCTGGTCCGCACCGGGCAAATGAAGTACTGGCCGGACATGAAAAAGATCGACGAACACAGCGCGGGCAGCGGGGTGGCGCTGGACGGGGCGGAATGGCTCGTTTCCCACGGCGTTCGCTATGTCGGCGCGGACACCGTAGCGTTCGAGGTGCGGCCATCGACGGTGCCGGGCAGTCCACTTCCGGTGCATGTGCTGTTGTTGCAGCAGCACGGTGTGCACATCATGGAATGGGTGAACTGCGAGGAACTGTCCGCGAACGGGGTCAGTACGTTCCTGTTCCTCGGTCTTCCGCTGACCGTACGCGGTGGCACGGGATCCCCGCTGCGCCCCGTGGCCGTGGTGTGAGGAGGAGGTGAGCATGCCCCGGGTGCACGATCCCGCCGAGGCGAACGAGGTTCCGCTGAGTCCGCTGAGCTTTCTGCACCGCGCGGCCGATATCGGCGGTGACGACATCGGCGTCCGCACCGGCGCCGGGGCGCAGGTCAGCTGGTCCGGGCTGCTGGAGAGGGCGCAGCGGCTGGCGGGCAGGTTGATCGAGCTCGGCCTGGTGGCCGGGGACCGGGTTGCGGTGCTCGCCCCCAACGATCTTCCGTTGCTCGAAGCGCATTACGGGATCCCCGGTGCCGGGTGCGTGCTGGTGGCGCTGAACACCCGGCTTTCCGGGCAGGAGTACGAACTGGTGCTGGGGCTGGCCGGGGCGAAGGTGCTGGTGGTCGACCACACGCTCGCCGACCGGGTCGCCGGGATCCGGGAGCGGGTGACCTCGCTGCGCGAGGTCGTGACCATCGGGGCCGAGGACACCGTGGACACCGAGGGCTACACCGGCTGGTTGCGCACGGCGACACCGGCGCCGCTCCGGCTGCCCGGCGACGAACGGCAGCCACTGAGCATCAACTTCACCTCGGGCACCACCGGAGGTCCGAAGGGCGTGGTCTACACCCACCGCGGCGGCTACCTCAACGCGCTCGGCCAGGTGGTCTCCGCGGGACTGCGGCCGGACTCGCGCTACCTGTGGACGCTGCCGATGTTCCACTGCAATGGCTGGTGCTATACGTGGGCGGTGACCGCAGCGGGGGCCCGGCATGTCGCGCTGCGCAAGGTGGATCCGGTGCACGCGCTCGAGGTAATCCGGCAAGCCGGTATCACGCACCTGTGCGGGGCCCCGGTCGTGCTCGACTCGCTTGTCGAGCACCGTGGAGCCCAGGAGGGTGCGCCGTTCGATCAGCGGGTGCTGTTCGCGGTCGGGGGAGCGGCGCCCTCGCCGACCGCGATCGAGGAGATGTCCCGGCTCGGTGTGGGGATCGTCCACCTCTACGGGATGACCGAGACATACGGGCCCTCGCTGGTCTGCGTGCCACGACCGGAGTGGCGCTCGCAGGAGCCCGAGCAGCGGGCGGCGCTGATGGCCAGGCAGGGTGTGCGCACCGTGAACGTGGAATCGGCGCGGGTGGTGACCGAGGCGTTCGAGGACGTCCCGGCCGACGGCAGCGCGCTCGGCGAACTGGTCATCCGCTCGAACACGGTGATGTCGCACTATCTCGACGACCCGGAAGCCACCGCGGCCGCGTTCACCGGGGGCTGGCTGCACACCGGGGATGTCGCGGTCCGCCATCCGGACGGTTACATCGAGGTCCGCGACCGGCTCAAGGACGTGATCATCAGCGGCGGCGAGAATATCGCCTCGATCGAGGTGGAGCAGGTGCTGCTGGCGCATCCGGCGGTCGCGGAGGCGGCGGTGGTGGCCAGACCCGATCCGAAGTGGGGCGAGGTGCCGGTGGCGTTCGTGCGCGCCGACGAGGCGAGTGCGGTCACCGAGGCGGAGCTGATCGGCTGGCTGCGCGGCCGTCTCGCGCATTTCAAGGTGCCCAAGCAGATCCGCTTCGGGGCGCTGCCGAAGACCTCGACCGGGAAGATCCGCAAGGCAGTGCTGCGCGAGGCGGTGGACTGACCTCCTCAGGCGGCACCGCGGCCGAGCGCCGGAGGGTCAGCCCTTCCCGTGGCCGGCGAGCGCCTGTTCGCGAACCGTCCGGCGGTCCGGCTTGTTGTTGGCCGTCAACGGGATCTCGGTCAGCAGCCGACAGGTTTTCGGGATCTTGTAGCCGGCCAGTTCGGCGCGGCAGTAGTCGCGCAGCTCGTCGAGTTCCGGCGGGGCACCGTTCGCGGCGACGATGCCCGCCTCGACCCGTTCCCCCCAGTGCTCGTCCGGCATGCCGTAGACGATGGCGTCGGTCACCCGCGGATGACGCAGCAGCACTTCCTCCACCTCACGTGGGTAGACGTTCTCTCCACCGCTGATGATCATCTCCTTGCGGCGGCCCGCGATGTGCACCCAGCCCTCGGCGCTCCGCGAGGCCAGATCGCCGATGTGCACGCCGTCGGGCTGGAAGGTCGCGGCGGTTTCCGCGGGCAGGCCGTAGTAGCCGCTGGTCTGCCAGGGACAGGACACCACCAGATCGCCGACGGTGTCCGGCGGCACCTGCTCGCCGTCCGGACCGAGGATCCGCACCGTGACCCCGGGCAGCGGTCTGCCGACGCCGGTGAACCGCCCGGCGAGCAGGTCCTCGTGATCGAAGCCCAGCACCGAGCCGAACTCGGTGGCTCCGAACCCGGCGCGGATCCGCGCGTTGGGGAAATCGCGGAGCAGCCCGCGCACGAACTCACCGGTGGACGGCGCGGAGCCGAACCGGATCGCGGTGACGTGCTCGCGGCTGCTGGTGGCGAACTCCGGCCGGGCGCGCATCTCCTCGAACATGGTCGGCGCACCCATCAGCCTGCTGGCGCCACGGTCGATCGCCGCGAGGGCCGTGGCGGCTTCGAAACGCGACTGGATCCACACCTGCCCGCCGGCGATCAGCGGGGCGAGCAGGTTGGTGCCCAGGGTGATGTGGAAGAAGGGCGAGAAGAACAGGTCCACATCGTTCAGGCTCCGGGGATTGCCGAGCACGCACGTGTTCAGCCAGAGCCACAGGCTTCGATGCGTGTGCACCGCCCCCTTCGGGGTGCCGGTGGTTCCGCCGGTCCCGAAGATCACCGCGAGGTCCTGCTCATCCGGCAGGTAACGCTCGGCCGGGCCGCCGTGTACCGGTGCCAGCCGCTGCGCGATGGGCAGCGCACGAGCGGCCGATGCCAGCTCGATGGTCCGGAAACCGGTCCCGCGGGCGAGTTGCGCGTGTGGCGGGTCGGCGAGCAGCGCCGCGGGTTCGAGGGCGGAGAGGTAGGTGCGCGCTTCCGGTGCGGTGAGCCGGATGTTCAGCGGTGCGGCCACCATTCCGGCCGCCATCGCGCCGAGGATGGCCACCAGGTGCGGGATGGATGGCCGCATCGCGGTGACCACGCGGTCGCCGGGCCGGAGCCCGGCCTCGCGTAGCCCGGCGCTCACCGCGTCCACCGCGTCGACGAGTTCGGTGAAGGTGAGCTCACCGCACTCGTCGAGCAGGGCGCGCCGGTTCGCCCCGTGCGGTTGGTCGCCGATGGTGCGCAACCAGTCCGGGACCGTCAGTGCACTGCCCACGGGCGTCGCTCCTTTCCGGGTCCGTTCCATGATGCCCTCCCGTCCCGAACGGGAGGCGGTGTGGCCGAGCCGGCGCGGCAGGAAGGTGTCATGGGCGCTCGCTCGTGTGGCCGGGCTGCGCGCCGAACACCGGTGCCGGTGACTCGTAGCGGGCCTCGGGCAGGGCGTACAGCGTGTCCATCCGTGCCCTCCAGGCCGGATACTCGGCGATCAGCCGCGCCTGTTCCTCGGCGGAGACGGTCAGCCCCGCGGCGGCGAGCAGGGCGGGGACGATGTCCGAAGGGGCGGTGTTCATCGGGACGATTCCTCGACTGCGGCAACGGACAGGGCGGGCGAGCGGCGGTGCCAGTCGGTGCGCGACTGGTAGGCATCGGCGGCCGCGAGAACGCCTGCGTCCTCGAACGGCCTGCCCGCGATCTGCATCCCGAGCGGCAGCCCCTCGGCGGTGAACCCCATGGGCACCGACACCGCCGGATTGCCGACCGCGTTCCAGTACGCGGTGAAGGCCGTTTCCGCCATACCGTCGGTGCACAGCCGCCGGAACTCGGGCGCGCCGTGCGTCGAGGTCGGTGTCACCACGAGGTCGACACCGGTGAACAGCTCGGCGAGCTTACGCTGACCTGCCCGGCGTACGCGCTGCAACTGCACGAAATCGCCCGCCGAGATCAGCGATCCGCGCACGATGGCCATTCTGGTCCCGGGGCCGTACTCCAACCAGTGCTCGCGCAGCCCCGTCGCGTGGTAGGCGAACGCCTCGGCGGCCAGCCCGAGCCGCGCCACCCAGGTCAGTTCCTCGTACCAGGGCAGCTCCACCGGCACGACTTCGGCGCCGCACGCGCGCAGTTCGGTCACCGCCGCGTCGAGCGCGGGCCCGAGTTCGGGGCAGACGTCCGGATTCCCGCCCGGCAACCGTGTCAGACCGATGCGCTGACCGGCCAGCGGGCGTCCCCGGTGCCCGGCGCGGGCGGTGAATCCGCGGCCGGTCGAGCTCGGGTCGTCCGGCGCGCTGCCCGCGATGACGCTGAGGATCATGGCGCAGTCCCACGCGGTCGCCGCCAGCGGGCCGACGTGGTCGTGGCTGTCACCGAGCGGGATGCAGCCGCTCTTGGGTACCAGGCCGAACGTCGGCTTGAGCCCGGTCACTCCGCAGGCCGCCGCCGGATAGCGAATGCTGCCCGCGGTGTCGGTGCCGAGCCCGCCGAGGAACATGCCCGCCGCGATGCCGCTGGCCGAGCCCGAGGTGGAGCCCCCGGTGTAGTGCGCGGTGTGCCACGGATTGCGCGGCAGCGGGAACGGCGCGTCCGGATCCGGTGCGCCGATCGCGAACTCCATCATGGTGGTCTTGCCGGTGAGTACCGCGCCCGCCGCGCGCAACCGTGCCACGACGGGAGCGTCCTGCCGCAGGGCCGCGCCCGGTACCGTGCTCTGCGCGGTGACCGTGCCCTCTTCGGCGGCGATGCAGTCCTTGACCCCGAAGGGAATGCCGTGCAGCGGACCGCGATCCTGCCCCGTGGCGAGCTCGGCGTCGGCCCGGGCGGCCGCGGCGAACGCGGTGTCGTCGAACCTGGACAGGTAGACACCGAGGTCGGTGTCGTGCGCATCCGCGGCCGTGAGGCGGGACCGGAGCAGTTCCACCGCGGTGGTCGCGCCGGAACGCAGGGCCGCGGCGGCCTCGGCGATCGTCGTGCGCATTCAGCTCCTCCGCGCGGAGCCGCTCGCACCGTCCACTGTGGACCGTTCGTCCTCGGTCGGTGTGGACGGGACCGCGGTCAGATCGCGGCCACGGGTCTCGGACAGCAGCACCATCGCCGCGATGGTGATGACGGCGCCCACCGTGGCCACGATGCTCAGTGGCACGCTCGACCCGCCCGTCGCCGCGACGAGGCTGCTGGCGATCAGCGGGGTGAAGCCGGCGCCGATCAGGCTGGCCAGCTGGTAGCCGAGTGAGACACCGGTATAGCGGACGCCGGTGCCGAACATCTCGGAGAGCATGGGTGCCAGCGGCGCGTACATCAGATTCTGCAGCACCTGCCCGAGCATGAGGCCGATGGTCAGTGCCGCGACGGAGCCACTGTCGACCATGGCGTAGAGCGGGAATGCGTAGGCGACCGTGGCGAGAGCGCCGGTCAGGCCGAGAGCACGGCGCCCGAACCGGTCCGAGAGCGCGGAGAACAGCGGGATGCACACGATCCCGACGGCCGCCACCAGCAGCAGCGCCCGCGCGACATCGGCGGTCTCGTAGCCGAGTCCCTTGGCATACGCGAGGATGTGCGAGCTGATCAGCGCGGTGAGTGCGAACGGTCCGATGCCGATTGCACAGGCGAGCACCAGCGCACGCGGATGGCGCAGCACCTGCAGGGCGGGAACCCGTGGCTGCTTCGTGGCTTTCCGCTCGGCGAGCGCGGCCCGGAACACCGGGCTCTCGGTCACCCGCAGCCGGATGTAGAGCCCGATCATCAGCAGCAGTGCGCTCAGCAGGAACGGCAGTCGCCAGCCCCAGGACAGCAGGGCGGACTGGGGCAGCAATGTGACCAGCGTGAGCACCAGGGTGGACAGGAACGAGCCGAGTGGCGAACCGAGCTGCATGATGCCCGCCCAGAATCCCCGGCGCCGGGAGTCGGCGTGTTCCACCACCATCAGCGCCGCGCCGCCCCATTCGCCCCCGACGGCGAGGCCCTGGATCACCCGGAGCAGGACCAGCAGCAGCGGAGCCGCGATGCCGATCGAGCCATAGGTGGGCAGCACTCCGATCAGGAAGCTGGCCGCGCCCATCAGCGTCATCGTCACCATCAGCATCGACTTGCGGCCGAGCCGGTCGCCGAAGTGTCCGAAGACGAGGCCGCCGAGCGGGCGAGCCACGTAGCCGGCCGCCAAAGTGCCGAACGAGGCAATGGTCGACATGGCCGTATTCATCGAGGGGAAGAACAGGTCGCCGAGCACCAGGGCGGCCATCGTGCTGTAGATCAGGAAGTCGTAGTACTCGATGACGGTGCCCAGCAGGCTCGACAGGGTCACCTTGCGCAGCTGCCGGCCATCGGTGGCGGGCGGAGACGGCTCCGGCAGGTGTGGTTCCTGTTCGACCATCGGGACCTCCGTGTCCTGACCCTCACCCTTGGCTAAAAGAGTATCCTCTTTAACGTGTACTGACAAGACAGGCGAATCGACTGCCGTACCGCGAAAGCCTGTGGCTACAGAGTGGCGCGTGTGATCGTCCGCGCACTGGGTGCGGTCTTGTCGATCGACGGAACGAACAATAGAGTGTACTGAATTGGATATCGTCTCCGTGAGGGGAGCTGCCGGAATGAGCCGAAGGAACAACTGGCCGGGTGGGGGGACCTGATGGAGTTCGCCTGGAGCGAGCAGGACGCGGCCTTCCGTCGTGAGCTCGTCGCGTTCCTGGACCGGGAGCTCGCCGACTGGCAGCGTTCCGAGACCGGACTCGGCAGCGCGGTCTACAGCGAGTTCTCCCGCGCGTTCGTCGGCAAGCTGGCCGACAAAGGCTGGCTGACCCCGCACTGGCCGCCCGAATACGGCGGTGGCGGCCAGGGTGCCTGGCAGCATTTCGTGCTCGGTGAGGAGATGTGGAAGCGCGGTGAACCGCGCGGTCCCCAGTACATGAACGTGAACTGGGTCGGACCGGCGCTCATCAAATACGGCACCGAACAGCAGCGCCGCACACTGCTCCCGCCGATCGCGCGCGGCGAAGTGTTCTGGTGTCAGGGATTCTCCGAACCGGAGGCCGGAACCGACCTCGCGGCACTGCGCACCAGGGCGGTCCGCGAGGGGGACGGTTTCGTGCTGAACGGGCAGAAGATCTGGACCTCGTACGCGAACGTCGCGGACTACTGCTTCCTGTTGGCCCGCACCGGTTCCACCGCGTCCGGGCGGGCCGGGATCTCGGTTTTCCTGCTGCCGCTGGACACACCGGGAGTCGAGGTCCGCAGGATCAGCGGGCTGGTCGGCGAGCATTCGTTCAATGAACTGTTCCTCACCGACGCGTGGATCCCGGCCGAGTGTCTGCTCGGCGAGGAGAACGAGGGATGGCGGATCGTGCGGCGCACCCTCGCCTATGAACGGGTCGGAGCACCGCGCTACGCACGGGCCGCTCTGGTGCTCGACCGGCTGGCCGAGCGGTGCCGCGAAGCAGGCCTGTTCGGGGACGAAGGCATTCAGGAACAGTTCGGCGCGGCGCGCGCACAGTGCGAGGCGGCACGGGTACTGGTGTACCGGGTGATCGACGAACGCGCGAAAGCGAAGGAACCCTCGCCACTGGCGAACCAGGCGCGCGCGGCGATGGTGCTGGCCGAGCGGGCGGTCGGGGACCTGGCCGTGGATGTTCTCGGCAGCGAGGCACTCGCCGAAGGGGAGCTCGGCGACGCCCAGTTCCGCAACTCGCTCGGCGCGGGAATCGCGGCGGGCAGCTATGAGGTCCAGCTCAACCTGATCACCCGCCTCATCCTGAAACTGCCGAAGGACTAGCCGTGGATTTCGAACTCTCATCGACCCAGCGCGCGCTGCTCGAAGCCCTGGACACCCTGCTCGACCGGCATGCCGGGACCGAGCGCAGCCGGGAACTGGCCGAGCTCGGCGCCTACGACCGGGAACTGGAGGCCGCGTTGCGCGAAGGCGGTTTCGAGGAGCTGTTCGGTGCCGAGGAAGCCGGTCCGCTGGACGCGACACTCGCGGTGGAACGAATCGCCATGCGGCTCGGCGCGGTCACCCCGGTGCCGCGCATGCTGGTGCTGCCCGCACTCGGACTCGAACCGCCGGAAGGCCCGGTGGTGCTCGCCGTCGCCGGGGACCCTGGCCCGATCCGTTACGGCGCGCAGGCCACCCGGATGCTGCTCGCCGACGGGCCGCGTTGCGTGCTCGCCGAACTCGACCCGGACACGGCCGAACCGGTGCCCTCCGCCTATGGCTATCCGCTCGCCCGGCCGGTATCCCGGAAAAGCCGTGAGCTCGGCCCGGGAACGGCTGCGGCCATGATGAACTGGTGGCGGGTCGGAGTGTCCGCGGAAGCAGTGGGAATGATGCGCCAAGCCATGGATATCGCAGTCACCTATGCCAAAGACCGCAAGGTGTTCGGCAGAGCGCTCGGCTCGTTCCAGGCCCTGCAGCACCGGCTTGCCGAGCTGAGCGTGGCCGTCGAGGGAGCGCGCTGGCTGGTCTACGAGGCCGCCTTTTCCGGCGCCCGGGCGGAATCGGCCGCGGTCGCCGCGGCACACACGATGGCCGCGCTCGGCCGGGTCACCAGGGAGACGCACCAGATCATGGGCGCGGTCGGGCTCACCACCGAACACGACCTGCATCTGTGGACGCTGCGCATGCAGACACTGCGTACCGAGCTCGGCGGCCGCCGGGGACACGATCGGGCCGTGGTCGCCGCACGGTGGGGCAGGGCGTCATGAGCGTCTCGCTGCGCAGAACGGACGAACAGCGCATGCTCGCGGAGAGCGTGCGCGACTACTGCGCGGCGCACTGCGCCGAGCAGGTGCGTGCTGCCGAGGGTTTCCCCTGGCCGTTCTGGCACGGCCTGGCCGAACTCGGCCTGTTGTCGCTCGCCGTTCCCGGTGAGGGTGCCGGGGCCGGTGAGATCGTGACGGCCTGTGCGGAACTCGGCCGCGCCGCCGCGCCGGGACCGATCGCGGCGACCGTGTTCGCCACCCATGCGCTGCCCGAGCGACAGGCCGTCCTGCTCAGCCAGGGCAAGGCACTGGTCTCGCTCGGAAAGCGACCGCTGCTGCCCTGGGCGCCGCTGGCCGGAGTGTTCATCGAGACCGATGGCGACGGGGCGTGGCTGGCCGATCCGGTCGGTGAGGTCGAGCCGGTCGAGATGCTCGGCGGCGAACCGTGGGGCCGGGTCGGGCTGCGTCTGGCCCAGGCGCTGGACCGGGTCCCGACCGCGCGGGCACTCTCCGATCTCGCGCTTGCGGCGTACCTGTGGGGTGCGGGCAGGCGGCTGCTCGACGGGGTCGCCGAGCACGCGCGGACCCGGATCCAGTTCGGCAAGGCGATCGGTTCGTTCCAGGCGGTCGCACATCCCATCGTGACCGCCGGCCTGGCGCTGACCTCGGCCGAGAAGCTGACCATGATGGCCGCGCTCGCCATGGACGAGGGGCACGAGGACGGAGAAGTACTCGCAGTCTCCGCACGGCTGTCGGCTTCCCGCGCCGCGGTCGGCGCGGCGCTGACCGCGCACCAGGGTTTCGGCGCGATCGGCTACTCCGTGGAAGGCCCGATCGGCCGGGTGGCACAGCGCATCCGGGCGCTGGCGACACCGCCCGGCTATGCCGACGGCTCCGGTGAACAGGTTTTGGCAGGGTATTTCCAGAAAGGTCGGCCATGATGCGTGAGCAGGACGAGGCGCCCAGTGACGAGGTGCTTTTCGAGAAGCGTGACCACATCGCGTACATCACCCTGAACCGCCCGCACCGGGGCAACTCGCTGACCGGTTCGATGATGCCGCGGTGCAAGGAGATCTGGGGCGAGGTACGCGACGACCCGTGGATCCGCGCGGCGATCGTCACCGGCTCCGGCGAGCGGCACTTCTGCACCGGTGCGGACGTCGGCGCGGTCGCCGAGCGCGGCGGCATGAGCACCGGAACCGGCCCGCTCACCGATGAGGTCTACTGGTCACCGAAGCAGAACCGGGTGTGGAAGCCGGTGATCAGCGCGGTGAACGGAGTAGTGGCCGGTGCGGGACTGCACTTCGTGGTGGATGCCGACATCGTGGTCTCGGTGGACCACGCCAGTTTCCTGGACACGCACGTCAACGTCGGGCTGGTCGGCGCGATGGAGAACATCGGGCTGGCGAAGCGGTTGCCACTGGGGTCCGCGCTGCGGATGACCATGATGGGCAAGAGCTACCGGATGCCTGCCGAACGCGCCTATCAGCTCGGGCTGGTCGATGAACTGACCACATCGGACAGCCTGATGGAGACCGCCGAGGAGATGGCGCAGGCGATCGCGCGCAACTCACCGGCCGCGGTTTCCCTTTCCCAGCAAGCGATCTGGGGTTCGCTGGAAATGGGGTACGCGCAGGCCTGCGAGTACGGCTGGGCGCTGCTGCGGATGCACTGGGCGCATCCGGACGCGAAGGAAGGGCCGCGCGCGTTCGCCGAGGGCCGGGAGCCGCGCTGGACCACCGGTACGGAAGACTGACATGGATTTCGGTTTCACGCGTGAGGAAGAGGCTTTCCGTGCCGAGGTGCTCGAATTCCTGACCGAGTTCCGTGGGATGAATGGCTATTTCCACCGCGGTACGGACACCGCTTACGGGGTACGCCAGGTCTACCGGGCGCTCGGCGAACGGGGCTGGCTTTCCCTGTCCTGGCCGGAGGAATTCGGCGGTGGTGGGCTTTCCCCGGCCTACGAGTTCATTCTCTGGGACGAGCTGGCCTATGCCCGGGCCGCCCGGCCGCCGATGGGACCGGGTCTGGTGGCCAAGGCACTCATGTCGCACGGCACGGACGAACAGCGGAACCGGTTCCTGGCCGGACTGCGCCGCGGCCGGATCAATTTCTGCCTCGGCTACTCGGAACCGGACGCCGGATCCGATCTGGCCTCGGTGCGTACCCGTGCCCGCCGAGACGGCCGGAAGTATGTGGTCGACGGCGCCAAATGCTGGACCTCCAACGCACACTGGTCGGATTACATCTGGCTGCTGTGTCGCACCGGAGCGCAGGACAGCCGGTCGCGCGGGCTCAGCGTGCTGATCGTACCGCTGGACACACCGGGTGTCTCGGTATCGCCGATCCCGACGCTGGACGGCGGGCGGCTGAACGAGGTCAGGTTCGACGGTGTGCGGGTGCCTGCCGCGAATCGGGTCGGCGCGCAGGACCAGGGCTGGCAGGTCGTCTCCTCGGCACTCGCGGTGGAGCGACACGTGCAGTTCCCGCCGAAGCGGCTGCGGCGCGATCTGCACGATGTGCTGGCTGCATTGGAGGATGCCGGGGTGGCCGGGGATCCGGTCGTGCGGCGCCGGATGGGCCAGCTGGCCGTGCGGGTCACCGAAGTGGAAGCGCTCGGGCTGGCCTTGCTCGGCGAGGTGATCAGCGGCGCGCCTTCCGCGGTTCCCGCCGCCTATCACAAGCTGGCAGGGACTACGCTGGCACAGGATATCGCCCACGCCGGGCTGGAATTCGGTGCGCAGCAGGCGCTTGCGGTCGGCACGGACACCGAGTTCCTTTGGCGGCAGACGATCCTGGAGACCATCGGCGGGGGCACCTCCGAGGTGATGCGCGGGCTGATCGCCCGGCAGGAGTTCGGGCTGCGCGCCTGAGCGCGCCGACCGGAACCGGACGACCGGACGATCGGCTACTGGGCGATCAGCCAGCCTCCGTCGACCGGGAGCACTACTCCGTTGATGTAGGTGGCGAGCGGGGACAGCAGGAACAGGATCGCGAACGCGATGTCATCGCCGACCGCCATGCGGCCCATCGGGTTGAGCTGCAGCGAACGCTGCCCCACTTCGCTCGCGGCGAAACCCCGCAGCCGCGGGGTGTCCACCATGCCGGGGGCGACCGCGTTGCTGCGCACTTCGTCGCTGCGGTAGCCGGCCAGATGCCTGGTGTAGCCCGCGATGGCCGCTTTCGAGGCGGAGTACCAGTCCGAGGCGGTGCCGAGGAAGTTCCCGGCGACCGAGGCGATGTTGACCAGTGCGGCGCCGGGAGGCACCGGCTCGCTCAGCCAGGTCTCGGTCATCCGCCGGACGCTGCCGACGGCGATCCGGACACCCGCATCGAACTCGATCTCGCTTGCCGAGGAAGGACCGGCGTTGTTCACCAGGTAACGGATCTCACCGAATTCCCGCCGGGTGGCGCAGAATCCGCGTTCCACGGCCGCGGCGTCCCCGACATCGGCCAGAACCGGCAGGACACGGCCACCGGCGCGCGTGATCAGTTCAGCGGTTTGCGCCACGCCCGGCTGATCGAGATCCCAGGCCGCGACGGAGAGTCCGAGCTCGGCGGCGCGGACCGCGGTCGCCCGGCCGATGCCGCTGCCCGCACCGGTGATCAGCACGAGATCCCCGGCCGTGAATCCGAACTCGAGCTGCTTGCGCATGTGGTCTCCTTCGCCGATGTCGTAGCGGAGCCGGGTTCAGGCCTCGTTGGGCAGATTCGTCCAGCCTTTCCGGTCGGCCCTGCCGTACCAGCCGGAAGCGGCCAGGGTGCCGCCGTCGACCGGGATCGTCTGTCCGGTCAGGTAGCAGGACTGCGGCGAGGCCAGGAATTCGACGACCGCCGCGTAGTCGTCCGGATCACCGAACCTGCCGAGCGGAACCCAGGTGCGGATCAGGTCCGGATCCCGACCGTGCAGCATCGCCGCCGCGGGTGTCTGCGGTGTGTCGGCGAGATCCGGGGCGATGGCGTTCACCCGGATCCCGTGCTGGCCGACCTCGACCGCCAGGCTCTTGGTGAACGCGGAAACCCCGGCGTTGAACGCGGAATAGACGGCCTTGCCCGGGATGCCGCGGAACGCCTCGACGGTGGAGTTGTTGATGATCACGCCTTGCTCCCGCTCGACCATCGAGGGCAGCAAGGCGTGGGTCAGTGCCAGCACGTGCCACAGGTTGAGTTCGTAGAGCCGTTGCCACTGCTGTGGTGTGGAGTGCAGGAAGGTCCACGCGGCGGGCCGGAAGTCGCCGACGTTGTTCACCAGTACGTCCACCCGCCCGTCCGCGACCGCCAACGCGGTCTCGGCGACCTCGGCGACCACCGGCTCCTCGGTGATATCCCCGCAGGCCAGCACACAGTGGCCGCCGGAGCCTTCGATCCGCTGCGCGGTCAGCTCCGCCGCGCGGGCGTCGACGTCGTTGAGCACCACGACATCCCCGCTTGCGGCGAACCGCCGGGCGATGGCCGTGCCGATGCCCTCGGCTGCCCCGGTGACGACACAGACCCGCCGGTTCACCGCTGCCCGCCGATCCGCCAGCCGCGCGGTCTGGCAGTCTCGATCCAGTCGATGTGCACGGCCCGGCTGGCGATCCGCCAGCCCTGTGCGGTGTGCCGGTACCGGTCCAGGTAGCGCAGGTGCCAGGTGATGCGGCCGAGTTCGCCGGACGGGCGCTCGCGGACATGGTGCGCGATGCACGCGATGCGCCCGGTCGCCTCGCCCTGCGCCGCTCCATCGTCGAACACCGAGCCGACCAGGGCGTGCTGAGTGACTGGGAAATCTCCGAGTGCGCCAAGGGCTTCCCGGATCATGGCCCGTCCCTCGTGCTCGGCCACCGGTTCCAGGCTCTCCGGAGGCTCGGGCAAGCCGAGCACCGCGTCCGGGCAGAACAGGTCCGCGACAGCCGGGGAACGGTCATCGACCAGCGCGCCGTACCGGGCGACCAGATCGGTGAGAGCGAGGTGGTCCGCACTTGTCGGTCGCATGTTCAGCGCAGCGCCAGTCGTTGCGCGCAGGCGGAGAGTTCGTCCTTCGCGGCGGCGAGATCCTCGGTAGGTGTCGGGGCGAGCAGGATCCGGTCGGCCCCGCGGGCGGCAAGCGATTCGGCCTTCTCCACGGTGACCGCCGGAACGCCGTGGCCGAGGGTCAGCTCCAGCGCGTCCGGGTCGCGCCCGGCGGCTTCGGCCTCCTCGCGCATCACGCGCACCAGCCGGGCGAGTTTCTCCCCGCTGACACCGAGCGGCTGCAGGCCGTCCCCCCTCCGCCCCGCGCGGCGCGCCGCCGCCAGGCTGTGTCCGCCGATGTGCACCGGTATCGGGTGGGCCGGAATGGGCCGGGTCACCGCACGGTCGAAGGCGAAGAACTCGCCGTGGTGACTCACGCCGTGCTCGCTGTCTCCGTTCCAGAGCGCCCGAAGGACATCGATCTGCTCGTCCGCCCGTCTGCCCCGGGTGGTGAAATCGGTGCCGCAGGCCTCGATTTCCTCCTTCATCCAGCCGACGCCGACACACAGCCGCAGTCGTCCGCCGGAGAGCGCGTCCAGCGTGGCGGCCCGCTTGGCGAGCACCACCGGATGGTGATTGGGCAACACGAGGATTCCGGTGGCCAGACCGATGCTGCTCGTTCGCGCCGCGAGGAAGCCAAGCAGATCGAGCGGGTCGGGGATGTCGCATCCGGGACCGAGTTCCATCTTGCCGGACCGGTCGTATGGGTAGACACTCTCGTATCCGGTGACGACCACCGCGTGCTCCACCACGACGAACGACTCGAAGCCGCACTGTTCCGCGTGTTCGGCGAACCCGCCGATCCAATCCGGGTCCGCCGTGACACCGGCCGATACGGGGGCCATGACCGCATAGCGCATCCGCTGATCGTACCGAGTGGACAGTGGTTTGCAAAGCTATCGCTTGCCTGGCAACAGATCGCATCGTTTTGCTTCGGAGCATGAGGTATTGCCTCGTCTGTCCTTTCTGGACAGAAGTGCCGCAGCGACGTTCGTGCGGCCGGATCCGCCTTGCCGATCGATGCGTGTCCGCGGTGCGGCGGCGCTAGATCCAGTCCTGCCCGGAGCCGATCGCGAGCAACGCGTTCATCGCCTCGACCGACCAGGTAGGCCCGAGCTCGGGCGGATGTTTGCGCCCCGCCGTGTTCTTGCGCGCCGGACCGAACAGATCATGGGTCGCTTCCCTGGCGGCCTGTACCACCAGTGGTGCGATCCGCTCCAGTGGCGTGCCCGCCTCGCCGCACAACGAGATGCTGCCGACCGGGCCGTCCGCGGAGCGGATCGCCACGGCCACGCATGCCACGGCGGGAGAGCATTCGCCGCGTTCGAAGGCCATCCCGTTGCGCCCGCGGATTCTCCCGAGCTCGTGATGCAGCGTGTCGAGGCGGCAGATCGTGCGCTCGGTGTGCCTGCCGAGGCCGCCGGCGAGCTGTCGGTCGACCTGTTCGGGCGGCAGGCAGGCCAGCATGGACTTCCCGAGGGCGGTGCAGTGTGCCGGTGCGCGGCCGCCGACCTGCGAAGGCACTTTCGTCGCGAACCGCCCGCCGACCTTGTCGAGGTAGTAGATCTCGGCGTCCACCAGGACACCGAGATGGGCGACCATGCCGGTGCGCATGGCCAGATCGTGCAGCAGCGGTGCGGTGGCCTTGCGGAGCCCGCCGTATCCGCCGTCGCTGCCGAAGGACAGTGCCCTGCTGCCGATGCCGTAGCCCGCGGGTGTCTGCGTGAGCCAGCCGAGCCGGACCAGATCCACGAGGATGCGGTGCGTGGTCGAGCGGGGCAGCTGGGTCGCCCGGGCGACATCCTCGATGCTGTGCCGAACCGCCTTGCCGTAGAAGCAGTTCATGATCAGGGTCATGCGCTCCAACATGGACTGCGGCACGGCGCTATCGGAGGACCGGGCCGGTTCGGCAGGCCCGGGCGGATCGGATGTCGTGGCTGCGGATGCTATCGCCGCGGAAACTGGTGTCATCTCTCCTCCGGTCGTGTGTACCCGAGCGCAGCCGTTCGCCCCGCGGCGCAAGCGGATATCGGGGCGCCGGGCGGGTGCGTTCCGCTGTGTGAGTCGCCGTTCTCGTGTGTGCCACCGTGGAGCGCCCGCAGACCCGTTTCGTGTCCGTCGGTGCCGCAGGCGGAAACGGGTTTCCGGTTCGTATCGCATGTGCGTGACACGGTCAGCTCCTTCGGTGACGATGTCATCATCAAGCGCGTGCTCGATTATCGAGAATACTGAGTTCCTCCCTTTCGTGGTAGGGCAAGCTTCCTCATGCCCGGCGCAGCTCATGGAGCTGTACCGGCCGATGGCTCAGTGTCCGTCGAACATGAACCCTTCGTAGTCGTTTTCCGCAATTTCATCGCAGCTTTTCCGGTAGTTGCCGAGGCCGAGCGGATACATCATGAAACGGCGTGGTTTTCCGGCGATATTCGAGCCCAGATACCAGGAATCAGTATGCACGAATATGGTTTCCTCCGCAGCTTCGTCGATCCGCGTCGTCCACTTCTCCGCGGCGTCGGAACGCGCCTCGATTCGTTTCGTGCCCTGCTGCCGTGCGGTCCGTAGCAGCGTCACCAGCCAGTCGACCTGTGCCTCCGAGGTCAGCACCATATTGGCGAGCACCGAGGGGGAGCCGGGTCCGTTGAGCAGGAACAGGTTCGGGAACGCCGGCACCTGGTAGCCGAGGTAGGTCACCGGACCGTCCTGCCACGCATCCTGGATGCGTCTTCCGCCGGCGCCACGGAGATCGATCCGGTTCAGTGCACCGGTCATCGCGTCGAAACCGGTGGCGAACACCAGCACGTCCAGCTCGAACCGCGACCGGTCCGTTTCGATACCCGTTTCCGTGACGGCGCGGATCGGCTCGGCGCGTAGATCGACAAGGCTCACATCGGCGCGATTGAAGGTTTCGTAATAACCGGAATCGGTGCAGATGCGTTTCGCTCCGATCGGCTGGTTCTTCGGGATGAGGATATCCGCGGTGGCGGGATCGTCGATGACCGCCCGGATCTTGCGCTCGGCGAACCGGCTGGCATAGCCATTGGCGGCGAGATTCGTGTACTGGTCGGGAAATGTCTTGCCGAACAACACGCCGCCGGTGCGCCAGCCGCGTTCCAGCGCCTGCTCCCGCTCGGACGGTGTGCAGTCGGCCGCGTTCTTCGGCTGTGGAACGTGCACGGATCCGCCGCTGCTCGCCCGGGAGACGCGGCGGCGCCGTGGGTACTCCTCGCGGATGCGCGTCTGGTCGGCTTCGGTCAGCGGACGGTTGAACGCGGGCACGCTCCAGTTGGGGGTGCGCTGGAAGACGGTCAGGTGCTCGGCCTCGCGCGCGAGGATGGGGATCGACTGGATACCGGAGGATCCGGTCCCGATGACCCCGACTCGCATACCCTCGAACCCGGTTCCCTCCTCGGGCCAGCGTGCGGTGTGGATCATCCGGCCGCGGAAGCGGTCGATGCCGGGGATATCGGGTTTGTTGACCGCGGAAAGCGATCCCGTGGCACAGAAGAGATAGCGTGCCGAGTGCTCTTCTCCGGACTCGGCCCGCACCCGCCACATCGTCACGTGCTCATCGAAATGTGCCGCGACCACCGGGCAGTTCAACCGGATATCCCTGTGCAGGCCGAATCTTTCGACGACGTGGTTGATATAGGCCAGGATTTCCGGCTGTGTCGCGTACCGTTCGCTCCATTTCCATTCCTGCTGCAGCACGTCGTCGAAGGAATACGAGTAGTCGATGCTCTCCACATCGCAGCGCGCGCCCGGATAGCGGTTGAAATACCACGTGCCACCCACTCCGGCGCCGGCCTCCAGGCAGCGCACGGTGAAACCGGCTTCGCGGACGGCGTGTACCGCGTAGATCCCCGCGAATCCGGCGCCGATGACCAGGACGTCGACGGGATCGTTCTGCTCCATGTACGTGCTCCTTCGGCCTTGCCGGGGATCGGTGAAAGCTGCGCACGGCGCTGCCGTCGAGAGATCAGCCGCGGGTGCGTAGGAAAGGTCCGGAAATCCTTCGGGCGAAGGACCTTTCGGGGTGCGCCGGTCCGGCGACCGGGTGTGCGTGCGTGCCGGTGCCGGAAACGGACCGGCAGGGATCGGGCGGCTGCCCGAGCGCGGCCGGGGTCTGCCCGGAACAGGGCCGATCCGCCTGCCGAACCGGTGGGGGACGGCCCGCGGGCTCCGGCGGCGGACCGATGACTTCGTTGTGCACGCGACTCCCTTTCGGCGAGAACACCCGCTGAGGCGACTATACCTAATAGGTATACTCACGACCAGTCGCCGGAAGCCGCCGGAACGGACCGATCGGTGGCGGCGCACGTGCCCGACCGGACCGCGGTGACGATTGGTGAGGCGAGATATCGTGCAGTTATGGCAGCCGAGCGGACCGACGACGAAGCGCTCCCGGCGTTGCGAACCACGAGCTGGGCGGTATTGGGCCTGCTCTCGTTCGGCTCGGAGCTCTCCGGCTACGACGTGAAGAAGTGGGCGGACTGGAGCCTGCAGTTCTTCTTCTGGTCGCCGTCGTTCAGCCAGATCTATACCGAGCTGCGCAAGCTGGAGGAATTGGGCTACACCGCCTCGCGGGTGGTCAGCAGGAACGACGCGCGGGACAAGCGGCTTTACTCCATCACCGAACCCGGCGCGGCCGCGCTTGCCAGGTGGGCCAACGAATCCGTACTGGAACCGGTGGTGCTCAAACACAGCGTGATGCTGCGCATGTGGCTCGGACACCTCGGCGCCCCCGATTCGCTCCGCGAGCGGCTGGCAGCTCATCGCGAGCGCGCGGAGAAACTGCGCCGGTACGCCGAGGCGGATGCCAAGGGCGCAGCCACCGAGCCCGACTGGGCGTTTCCCGAGCTGGTGCTGCGCTGGTCCGAGCGCTACTACGCGGACGAGCGGGACCGGATGGATCTGATGCTGGCCGAGCTGGACGAGCTGCTGGCCGCGCAGTCGAAGCGACGTGCCGGCGGGCCGGCGAAGCCCAAACCGCGCAGCGCGGGCGAACTGCGCAGGCGTGGTCACTGAAGCAACCGACCGCCGCCATAGAGGCAGGGGAGCGGCCGTCCTGATGAGTGGGATGGACCGGCCACCGGGCTCGGCTCGCGGGCGAGCATGTCCGGAAGCGGGCCGCCGCGGGCGCGCCGCATCCTGCCGAGAGCGACCGGAACGGTATGCCGATGATGTCTGAACGGGCCTGGGACGAGGAATACGACGTGGTGGTCGCCGGTTCCGGGGGCGGCGCGCTGACCGGCGCTTACACCGCGGCACGCGAAGGACTCTCGGTACTCGTCGTGGAGTCGACCGAGTACTTCGGCGGTACGACGGCCTACTCCGGCGGCGGGCTCTGGTTGCCGGGCAACGCGGCGCTGCGCCGCGCGGGCGATGACGACCGGCCACAGGATGCGCGAGCCTACTATCGCGCGGTCGTCGGTGAACGCACCCCGCGCGCGCTGCAGGATGCCTATCTGGACAACGGGCCCCGGCTGATCGATTACCTGGAAAGCGACGACGCCTTCGAGTTCCGCAAGTATCCGTGGCCGGACTACTACGGATCCGCGCCGAAGGCACGAGGCGACGGACGGCACATCATGGCTCCGTCGATGCCCGCGGCACGGCTCGGCTCGCTGCGCGAACGGTTGCGTCCACCGTTGCCGAGCGATCGCGGTGAAGTGCCGCTCCCGGACGAGCTGATCGGCGGTCAGTCGCTGCTCGGCAGGCTGTTGCTGGCCCTTTCCCGGCGCGACGGCGTCACCATGCGCACGGCCGCGAGGTGCGAAGGGCTGCTCGGTGACGGTGTGGCTGTGCAGGGCGCGCTGGTCTCGACGGGGCAGGGGAGACGGCGGATCGGTGCACGACGCGGGGTGCTGATCGCCTCCGGTGGATTCGAACGCAACCAGGGACTGCGCGATCGGTACGGAGTGCCCGGCGCGGCACGGGATTCGATGGCCCCGCAAGGAAATCAGGGTGCGGCGATCCAGGCTGCGATCGAGTTCGGCGCGGACACCGATCTGATGTCCGAGGCGTGGTGGTCGCCGGGGATCACGCATCCCGACGGCCGGTCCACGTTTTCCCTCTGGTTCACCGGCGGGATCTTCGTCGACGTGCACGGCGAGCGGTTCGTGAACGAGTCGCTGCCCTACGACCGGATCGGCCGTGTGGTGCTGGACCGGTTGCGCGATGGGGATATCCGCTTGCCGTTCTGGATGGTCTACGACGACCGGTCGGGCGCACGGCCACCGGTGCAGTCGACCAGCGTCCCGCTCGGTGAGTCCTCCGATTACGAGCGGGCGGGACTGTGGCACAGCGCCGCCACTCTCGGCGGGCTGGCCGATCGGATCGGCGTGCCCGGCGATCGGCTTGCGGCGACCGTGCGGGGGTTCAACCGGATGGCCGAGTCCGGGGTGGACACCGATTTCCGGCGAGGGGAGGAGCCCTACGATCGATTCTTCACGGGTGACCGGTCGCCGCTGGTGCCCATCGAGCAGCCGCCGTTCCACGCGGTGGCCTTCGGGCTTTCGGATCTCGGCACCAAAGGCGGGCTGTGCACCGATCCGGACGCGCGGGTGCTGGACGTCTCCGGCGCGCCGATCCAGGGACTGTACGCGGCGGGCAACTCGATGGCCGCGGTGAGCGGGACGGCCTACCCCGGCGGTGGCAACCCGATCGGTTCCTCCATGGTGTTCAGCCATCTCGCCGCGCTGCACATGGCGCAGCGGCGATGAGCGCCGACCGGGTGGCCGTGGTCACCGGTGCGAGCCGCGGCGCGGGCAAGGGCATCGCACTGGCGCTCGGCACGACCGGGGCGACCGTGTACGTCACCGGGCGCACCGAGGTCGAGGGGGCCGCCCCGCTGCCGGGAACCGTCTACGCGACGGCTGAGGAGATCAGCGCCCGGGGCGGCACCGGCATCCCGGTGGTGTGCGACCACGCCGAGGACGAGCAGACGGCCGCGCTGTTCGACCGGGTGGAGCGGGCACACGGCAGGCTCGACATTCTGGTCAGCAACGCGTTCATCGTCCCGGACGAGCTGGTCGATCCGGGACCGTTCTGGCGGAAACCGCTTGCCATGCAACGGATGTTCGATGTCGGACTGCGGTCGAGCTACGTGTCCGGCTACTATGGGGCACCGCTGCTGACCCGGAGCCCGGCCGGTCTGCTGGTGCACACCTCCGCGTTCGGCGGCATGTGCTACATGCACGGTCCCGCCTACGGTGCGGTGAAGGCCGGCGTGGACAAGATGGCGCACGATATGGCGCACGATCTGCGGCCGCACGGTGTGGCGGCGGTGTCGGTCTGGATGGGGCTGCTGCGCACCGAACGCACCGAGGCTGTGCTTGCCGCGGGGAACGAGCGCTACGGGAAACTGGCCGGGCTGGCGGAATCTCCGGAGTTCACCGGCCGGGTGATCGCTGCGCTGGCCGATTCCCCGGACCGGATGGCCTACTCCGGCCGGGTGCTGGTCGGCGCCGAGCTCGGTGAAGAACTCGGCGTGCTCGACGTGGACGGCAAGGCACCCGTCTCGAATCGCCGGTTCCTCGCGCCGCCACCCGAGTACAGCTCTGTGGTCGTCGACTGACGTGTTCCGTCGATCGGGCGGATTCCCCGGCCGCACCGGGCGCGGACCGCTGTCCGGCGGGCGTCAGCGCAGCCTGCGGATGGTGTCCCGGTCAGCAGGATCGGGCGGGATCGGGTTCCGTCGGCCCGATTAACGTCGATGATCTCCGGTGTTCAGTGAGGCTCCGTTGTTCGATGAGGAAGGGACCGTGGTCGACGTGTCAGCTGTCGATGCCAACGACGCCGAAGTGCGTTCCATTGAGGCCACCGAGGTCACCACACGATTCGCTCGTGGCTGGCATTGCCTGGGGCTGGCCAGCAGCTACGGCGATGGCCAGCCGCACACGATCAACGCGTTCGGCGGCAAACTGGTGGTGTTCCAGGGCGAGGACGGCACCGTCAACGTGCTCGACGCCTACTGCAGGCATATGGGCGGCGACCTCAGCCAGGGATCCGTGCGGGGCAACGAGATCGCCTGCCCGTTCCACGACTGGCGCTGGGGCGGCGACGGACGGTGCAAGCAGATCCCGTACTCACGCCGGGTGCCGCTGCGGGCCAGGACCAAGGCGTGGCCGACGATGCAGCGCGACGGGCTGCTGTTCGTCTGGAACGACCCGGAGGGTAACCAGCCTCCCGAGGAGTTCGCCGTGCCCGCGATCCGTGGGCTCGAGGAAGGCGAGTGGACCGATTGGCTGTGGAAACCGATCCTGGTCAACGTCAACTGCCGGGAGATCATCGACAACGTGGTCGACATGGCGCACTTCTTCTATGTGCACGGTGCGTTCCCGACCTCCTGCCGCAATGTGTTCGAAGGGCACGTGGCCACCCAGTACTACGAGGGGCATCAGCGTGACGATCTGCTGATGTACGTGGACGAGGACGGAAAGCCGATGCCGAAGCTGCTCAAGCAGTACTCCGAGGCGTCGTACTACGGACCATCCTACATGATCGACTACCTGAGCTACGAGTTCGAGGCAGGCATGGTCGACACGGTGCTGATCAACTGCCACTACCCCGTGACCAAGGACAGCTTCATCCTGCAATACGGGCTGCGAGTGAAGAAACCGGAAGGTATGCCCACCGAGGAGTCCGAGTCGATGGCCAAGGCGATGGCCAAGGGCGTCGAGGCCGGGTTCCTGCAGGACGTGCAGATCTGGAAGAACAAGGCGCGCATCGACAACCCACTGTTGTGCGAGGAGGACGGTCCGGTCTATCAGTTGCGCCGTTGGTACGAACAGTTCTATGTGGACGCCGCCGAGGTGACCCCGGAGATGACCGATCGGTTCGAATTCGAGATCGATACCTCGAAGGCCATCGAAGCCTGGAAGCAGGAAGTGGCCGACAACCTCGCCAAGCAGCAGGCAGTCGGCGTATGACGGCTGTACTCGACCGGCACGGTGGCGAGCCGATCGGGCCCGCCCGGGGCGAGGACGCCGGATGTCGGTGACACATTCCTACAAGCTTCGGGTCGCGGCGATCCGTGCCGAGACCGAGGACGCCCGTTCGATCGTGCTGGAACCGGAGGAGGGTGATGCCGAGCGGTTCAGCTACCGCCCCGGCCAGTTCCTCACGATCAACGTGCCGACCGATCGGGAGGGCGGGGCGGCGCGCTGCTATTCGCTGTCCAGTTCGCCACTGCTCCGCGAGCCGATGCAGGTGACGGTGAAACGCACCGGCGAGGGGTATGGCTCGAACTGGCTCTGCGACAACCTGAACGTCGGCGACGAGCTCGAAGTGCTGCGGCCCTCGGGAATGTTCACGCCGTCCTCGCTGGACGCGGATCTGCTGCTGGTCGCCGCGGGCAGCGGCATCACCCCGATGATGTCGATCCTCAAGTCGGTGCTGCACGGCGGCACCGGCCGGGTGGCGCTGATCTATGCCAACCGCGACGAGCAGTCGGTGATCTTCGGCGAGGAACTGCTCGCCCTGCAAGGAAAACACCCGGACCGGCTGCACACGGTGCATCTGCTGGAATCGGTACAGGGGCTGCCCTCGATGGAGCTGTTGCGCGAGCATCTGCGCCCGTACCGGGACCGCGAGATGTACGTCTGCGGACCGCAGCCCTACATGGCCGCGGTCACCGCCGCCGCGGCCGCCGCCGGTGTGGCCGCCGAACGCGTCCGCCAGGAGAAGTTCTTCTCGCTGGACACCGATCCCTTCGCGGAGCCGCGGTCCGCACTCGACCACAGCGGCCCCTCGGCCACCGTGGAAGTACAGCTCGAAGGCGAGACACAGACCGTATCCTGCCCGAAGGGCGAGCGGATGCTGGACGCGTTCCTGGAGGCCGGTGTGGACGCGCCGTTCTCCTGCCGGGAGGGAAACTGCAGTGCCTGCGCCTGCTTCGTCCTGGAAGGGGAAGTCGAGATGCTGCGCAACGAGGTACTCGAACCCGAGGACCTCGCCGACGGCATCGTACTGGCCTGCCAGTCCGTCCCGCTGAGTGATCACCTCCGGGTCAGCTATGACGAATGAGCACCGGGACGCGATCACTCTCCCGGTCGGCGAGAGCCGCCGGGTGCCCAGGCCCCCGCCCTTGACAGGATTCCAGGCGGGAGCGGGGAATCCCGTCGAAGACGAACTCACCGAGACCGTGCCCGGACTCGTGTGTGCCCAGATCCACAGCAGACCAACGGAGTTGGGGATGGCATGAGCCAGAAGACAATCGAGTTCCTGAACGAGAACGCGGACCGGATCGCCGAGCTCGGCCCGAGCAACGAGAAGCTGGGCCGCCTTGACGACAGGGCAGCCCGTCTCATCCGGGATTCCGGCATCATCCGGATGCAGCAGCCGGAGAAGTACGGCGGTTCGGAGAGCCACCCGGTGGAGTTCGCCGAAGCGGTGATGAGGCTGGCCGCGCTGGACGGATCCTCCGGCTGGGTGGCCGGCGTCGTCGGGGTGCATCCCTGGGAGCTGGCGATGGCCGATCCGCGGGTGCAGGAGGAGGTGTGGGGCGAGAACCAGGAGACCTGGATGGCCTCGCCGTACGCTCCGATGGGTGTGCTGCGTCCGGTGGACGGCGGCTACCTTTTCAGCGGTCACTGGCAGTTCTCTTCCGGGACCGACCACTGCGACTGGCTCTTCCTCGGCGCGGTGATCGGGGATGCGGACGGCAAGCCACTGCCCGAAGTGGAGCAGATGCACGTGCTCATTCCGCGCGCCGACTACCGGATCGTCGAGGACTCCTGGGATGTCGTGGGACTGCGCGGGACCGGGAGCAAGGACATCCTCGTCGAGGACGCCTTCGTCCCGGACTACCGGGTGCTCACCTACGATCGGGTCGCCTGCGGGGAAGCGGCGGCCGAGGCCGGATTGACGAATCCGCTCTACCGGATGCCGTTCACCCAGGCGTTCCCGCTCGGCATCACCGCCTCGGTGATCGGGATGGCCGAGGGCGCGCTGGCCCATCACCTCGCCTATCAGCGCAACCGTGTGCAGGTCACCGGGACCCAGATCCGCGATGACCCCTATGTGCTCTACGCGGTCGGTGAGGCATCCGCGGAGATCGCCGCGTCCCGTTCGGCGTTGCTGGACAACATCAAGTGGTTCTACGACCGGGCCGCGGCCGGGGAATGGCCGAGCTTCGCCGAGCGGGCGCGGGGGCGCAGGACCCAGATCCAGGCCGCGCGCCGGGCTGTGCGCGCGCTCGATGAGATCGTCGATCGCTCCGGCGGCAATGGGATGCGGATGAACCATCCGATCCAGCGTTTCTGGCGGGACGCGCACATGGGCATGGTGCACGCGGTGCACGTTCCGGGCGCGGCGTTCCATTCCTCGGCGCTCGGCGGACTGGACATCGAGCCACCCCCTGGCCCGTTGCGGGTCATGATCTGAAAACACAATCCGAACGGGGAAACGCAATGAGTGAAATTCGCGGTCTCGGGTACGTCAAAGTGCAGACGGCCGACATCGAACGGTGGCGGGAGCTGGCCATCGACTGTCTCGGGTTCGCCGAAGGCAGCGGACCGGAGCCGGGCGGCCTGTATCTGCGGGTCGATGAGCGCGCGGCGCGGGTCAGCGTGTTGCCCGGCGTCCTCGACCAGGTGCTGGCCGTCGGCTGGGAAGCGCGGGACCAGTTCGCACTGGCCGCGATCGGCCGGGCGGTCGAGTCCGCGGGTATCGCGGTCAAGCAGCTCTCACCCGCCGAGGCGGCCGCAAGGGACGTGGAACAGGCCATCACCTTCACCGACCCGGCGGGGGTCGAGGTGGAGGTCTTCTTCGGCCCGGTGCTCGACCATTCCCCACTGCTGACCGGTCTCGGGCAGCGCTTCGTCACCGGGGCACAGGGGCTCGGGCACATCGTGCTGCCGACCACGGCGGTGCAGGAGACGGTTTCCTTCTACACCGAGGTTCTCGGCTTCCTGCCGCGCGGCGCGATGAAGGCCGGGCCGCCGGATGCCGATGGGGCCGCGCCGCGGATCCGGTTCATGGGCGTCAACCAGCGCCACCACAGCCTCGCGGTGCTGCCCGCCGAGCAGGTCGGTGCGCCCGGTGTGGTGCACCTGATGGTCGAGGTCGACTCGCTGGACGCGGTCGGCAGGGCACTGGACCGGGTGCGCGGTGCCGGGTTCTCGATCTCCTCGACACTTGGCAGGCACACCAACGACAAGATGGTCTCGTTCTACGTCCGGGCCCCCGGTGGCTGGGACATCGAGTACGGCACCCAGGGCATGCTGGTCGACGAGGATTCCTACACCGCTGAGGAGATCACCGCGGATTCCTACTGGGGCCACGATTGGTCCGCCGCCGAACCGCTGGCGACACTGAGCGCGGACGACTGATCATCCGCACATCCGGCCCGGCTCGCTGTTCGCCAGTGAGCCGGGCCGGAACGCTGCCCGGCCCCGTCGGAGGCCGGTCAGCTGCCGGTCTCGTCCTGGATACCGAACCCGCCGCGGTGGAAGACCATCGGACGCCGGTGCGCGCCGGGCTCCTCGATCTCGAGCACGGTCCCTATCACCACATCGTGGTCCCCGGCCACGTGGACATCGTCCACCGCGCAGTGGGCGCGGATGAGCACCCCGGGCAGATTGGGTGTGTCCCAACGGGATCGTTGCCAGGGCAGGCCGTCGAACTTCCGGCCCTGACGGGTTCCGAACCGTGCGCAGAGCTCGTCCTGTTCCTCGGCGAGCACGTTGATGCTGAACCGCCCGGCAGCACGGATCAGCGGCCAGGCCCGGCCGCGGTGGTCCGCGCAGAACAGCACCAGCGGCGGTTCGAGTGAGACGCTGGCAAAGGCCTGGCAGGCGAAGCCGACCGGGGTGTCCTCGTCGAGGCCGCACACGACGGTCACACCGGTCGCGAAATTGCCCATCGCCCGGCGCATCGTGTGTGGTGTCGGTGCGGTCTCACTCCGCGACGGCACGGTTCTCGAAACGGTCATGGGGTCCACGCTAGATCCGCCGGGAGCCGTGCTGGGTGCTCATCCCGTTGATCAACCTCCTGGTCCGGAGAGTCGCTGCGCCGGTCCCCACCGGATCGGAAACGTCCCGTTGACCGGGATTTCCGGCGAGCGCGGTGGCCTACTCCTGAGCGATGTCCAACTCGCCGGAGACCGCCGCGCGGGAGATCGACTCGCTGAGTGCGGTACAGGCCGCGAACGGCACACCCTTCTCCCGGTGCCGTTGCCGTTCGAGGCAGGCCGCGGATGCGGTGCAGTCCCACTGGATACTGGTCTGCTGCCAGCTGGCCTTGCGCACCAGTACCTCGGCGGCACAGGTGCGGCACGACAGTGTCGTCATGGGCAGGTCCGCCAGCCGATTGTCCTCACGAATCACGATCGTCCCGATCCCTTCCGTTGTACCGAGGGCGGTTACGGTAGCGCCGACCGGGCATGTACGGGGCTCGGTTCCCGGTGGGCGGGACGAAACCTGGCAGCGGCGTCGGCGGATGGCCCACTATGGCGGCGGTGCGGTTGGGAGTGTGTCGATGAACCAGGTCAGGGAAGCGGTGCGCGAACTGCTCGAGGGGATCGCGTCCCGGGCAGCGGACGCCGACACCGAGGGGGCGGTGCCCGAACGGACCGTGACGGAGCTGAAGGCCGCCGGCGTGTTCCGGATGCTGCAGCCGAAGCGGTTCGGTGGGATGGAAACGAACCCGGTCGAGTTTTACCAGGTGGTCCGCGAACTGTCCGCGGCCTGCGGGTCCACCGGCTGGATCACCGCGGTGCTCGGTGTGCACCCATGGCAACTGGGGCTGTTCGACGAGCGGGCCCAGCAGGAGGTGTGGGGGCAGGACGCGGACACCCTGGTGTCCTCGGCCTACGCTCCGGTCGGTTGGCTCGAACCGGTGGGGGAGAACGGATACCGGCTGTCCGGGCAGTGGAGCTTCTCCTCGGGATGCGGGCATGCGAGCTGGGCGTTGCTCGGCGCCTGTGTGCTCGGGCAGGACGGCAGGCCGGTGGATGTGCTCAGCGTGCTGGTGCCCCGGACCGACTACACGATCAAGCGGACCTGGGATGCCACCGGGCTGCGCGGGACGGCCAGCGACGACATCCTCGTCGGGAACGCCTTCGTCCCAGAGCACCGTTGCATCCGCAACTACGACCAGGTCCAGCTGCGCGGGCCGGGCCAGCGGGTGAACAGCGGGCCGCTGTACCGGATGCCGTTCGCCTCGATCTTCACCACCACGGTCACCGCGCCGCTGATCGGCATCGTGACCGGCTGCTACCGCGACTACCTCACCGTGCTGCGCGACCGGGTGCGCCTGAGCTACGGAGGGGACCGGTTCGTCGACGACCCGTTCGCCCACGTGGCGGTGGCCAGGGCTGCCTCGGAGGTCGACGCCGCCGTATTGCAGCAGGAGCGCAACATCCGCGAGCTCTACGAATGCGCCCTCGGCGGGCGCGAGATCCCGATGGAGCTGCGCCTGCGCACCCGGCGGGACCAGGTGCGCGGCACCGAACGCGCGCTGGAGGCCATCGACATCCTGTTCAAGATGGCCGGGGGCAACTCGCTGCGGCGCGGCAACCCGATCGAACGCGCCTGGCGGGACGCGCACGCGGGCAGCGTGCACGTGGCCAACGACGTCGAGCGGGCACTGGCCATGTACGGCCGCGGCGAGTTCGGGTTCACCGTGGAGGACAATCTCATCTGAGCCGTGTGCTCAGTCCACTGTGGACGCCCAGATCGATGCCCTTGGTCTCCGGCATGCGCACCAGGGCCAGGATGCCGATCAGTGCGAGCACGACCGCGTATCCGGTGAACACCTCCGGAAAGCCCCGTGCGGTGAGCCAGGAGTCGAGATACGGCGCCGTACCACCGAAGATCGCGGCGGAGATCGACACCGCGAGACCGACACCCGCGGCCCTGGCCCGGGTACTGAACAGCTCGGCGAACAGGGCGACCTGGATGCTCCCGCTGAACGACTGCACCACCAGGGCCAGCATCATGGCCAGCAGCAGGCTCATCGGATGGGGGCCGAGCAACGCGGAGAGTGGGAACGCCAGCGCTGCCGAGCCGATACCCCAGACGATCAGGTTGAACTTCCGGCCGTACCGGTCGGAGATCATGCCCGCCAACGGAAGCGTGCTGAGGAACAACAGGTTGGCTCCCATGCCGACCCACAGCGCCGCGGTGTCGTTCATGCCGTGGAAGCTGATGGCATAGGCGGGTGCGTTCACCGACCACACGTAGTTGATCATCGTGCTGCCCGCCACGATGGCCACGACCCGCAGCAGCGCGCCGCGGTGTGCCCACAGCCCGGTGACGCGCCGGTCCGCCGCGACCGTCTCCGCGGAGCGGGTGAACACCTCCGGCTCGTGCAGGCCCCGGCGCAGCCACAGGCCCAGTAGCGCGAGCAGCCCGCCGATCACGAACGGAACCCGCCAGCCCCACGCGCCCATCTGCTCCTCGCTGATCCCGGTCCGCAGCAGCGCGCCGACCAGAGTCGCCAGCACCGTACCGACCACGGTGGACATCGTCACGGTGCTGCCCCACAGACCGCGCTTGGCCGCGGGAGCAATCTCGGCGATGTAGGTGTAGGCCCCGCCGAGTTCACCGCCGTGCGCGAAGCCCTGTGCGCACCGGAGCACCAGCAGCCACACCGAGGCACCCAGTCCGATCTGCCGGTAGGTCGGGCTGAGCGCGAGCAGGATGCTGCCCGCGGCGACGATCATCATCGTCAGGACGAGGACACCGCGGCGGCCACGGCGATCGGCGATCCGGCCGAAGACGAGGCCGCCGAGCGGGCGCATCACGAATCCGGCCGCGAAGGTCGCCAATGTGGAGAGCAGACTGGAGACGCCATCGCCGTTGCCGAAGAAGTCATCGGCGAAATAGACGGCGAAAACCGCGAAGATCGACCAGTCGTACCATTCGAGCGCGTTACCCAGATTCACCGCGAGGAAAGTCCTGGCGCCCGGACGGTGTAAGTGCTCGTTCCCGGTGGATGCGGACACCAGCCGGGGATCGACCGAAGACATCACTGCACTCCTTTGTGGCAGTTCGTTCGGAGCTCGCCGGTGCCGGTGTGGCGCGTGCCCATCCGGCGAGTCAGGCACCTCGTGCGTCGAACCGGTAGACCTCGAAAACCTGGTCCGGGCAGACCATCCGGCAGGCGGTGCAGCCGGTACACCCGGACTGCAGCAGGGGATAGCGGTAGCCGGTCTCGTTCACCTCGGTCGACATCACCAGTACATCGGGTGGGCACGCCTCGATGCAGAGCTCGCAGCCCTTGCACCGCTCGGTGTCGATGACCACCGTTCCCCGTGGTTGGTTCATTTCGCCGCTCCCTTCCGTGCTCGGCGTTTCGACTCCAGCACGTCGAGGGTCCGCGCGATCTCGGCATGGTCGCGCCGGTCCGCGTCCTCGTCTTCCTCCTCGCCGATCACCTCGCGCTCCCGCAGTGTCTGCACCGCCAGTTCGCCGAGCATCCAGATGTGTTCGACGACGGCTTCGGTCGCCGCGTCCGGATCACCACGTCCGATCGCCGCGTGCTCGGCGCGCAGCAGGTCGCGTTCGCGGTCGATCGAGCGGGGCATCGTCAACCGGGACGCGGCGGGGACGAGTCCGCTGAAGGTGCGCAGTACGGCGCGCAGCCTGCTTCCGGCGAAGGCACGGTTGACGATTCGCCGGTACTCGCGCGCCTTGATCTCGAACTCGTCGACCGAATCGGCCTCCTCGATCTCGGCGATCGCGGTGTCCAGCGCCTCCAGCACGGCAGGATCACGTCGTTCGGCGACCCGTCTGCTGCTGAGTGCGGTCAGTAGTCCGTAGAGTTCGAAACTCTCCCGGACCGCCGCGGCGTCGAGGTCGGCCACGAAGGCGCCGCGGTGATACCGGATCTCGACGAGCCCGTCACGCTCCAGCATCACCAGGGCCTCGCGTACCGGAGCCCTGCTCACCCCGAGCATCTCGGCGAGGCCATCGATGTCGATCCGGTCACCAGGGCGGAGTTCTCCGGCGAACAGCAGGTCGAGCACGTTGTCGGCGACCGCGTCACTGGTCTTGACCCGGACCAGGCGCGACCGGGCCTGCGCGGGGGTGAGGCCCGCCTCGTACCCGGTCATGCGCCTGCTCCGGACGGCTTCGGCCGGGCGCGGAGGTCGCCGAGCGGGAAGACCTGCTCCATCGATTCCGCGAGGTAGTCCGGACCTTGTGGGGCGCCGACGAACCAGCCGGTGGGACACATGGTGAGGATCTCCACGAGGCTGAATCCCTCACCGGCGAGCTGGCTTTCGAAAGCGGCGCGGATCATTCGCTTGGTCCGGGCTATCGATCCGGCTGTGCCCACCGCGCCGCGAGCGACATAGCCGACGCCGTCGAGGCTCGCGACCAGATCGGCGACCGGGATCGGATGCCCGTGCAGTCCTGGGTCGCGCCCCTCGATGCTCGTCTTCGTGCGCTGGCCGAGTACGGTCGTCGCGGTCTGCTGTCCTCCGGTATCCCCGAACACCCCGTTGTTGAGCAGAATCGCGGTGACGTTCTCCCCGCGTGCCGCGGTGTGCAGCACTTCCTGCAGTCCCTCGTTGACCATGTCGCCGTCCCCCTGCATCGTGAACACGGCGGTCTGCGGGCGCATCCGTTTGATCCCGGTAGCGCAGGACGGCGCCCGCCCGTGCAGGCACTGCAACACGTCGACGTCCATGATCCGGACGAAGCTGCCGTAACAGCCGTGCCCGACCACGCCGATGGAGTTGTTCACGATGCCGAGATCCTGCAGGGTCTCCAGCAGGATGCGCAGCGCGACCGGTTCCCCGCAGCCGGGGCAGAGCCCGTGCTCGCCGAGCATGAGCGAAGGGCGGAAATCGGCGACCTTGCGCGCCTTGCCGTCGGCCGGTGGACGGTCGGTCGGAACGATCCGGAGTTCCTGGGTCATGATGTACTCCTTGTCGAATCCTCGGCGATGGCGGCGAGAATGCGCGCACGGATCTCCGGGGCGTCGAGCAGCGGCCCGTACGAGAGTCCGGATTCGTGGATGCTGACGCCGCCGATGAACCGGATCGCGTCGCGGTCCCTGGCGTACTGCCGCACATCCTCGAGCATCTGCCCGGCGTTCAGCTCGAACACCAGCACGCGCTTGATCCCGGCGGTCGCCCCGGCCAGCGCGGGACCGGGGAACGGCCACAGCGAGATCGGCCGGAACCAGCCGATCCGGTGTCCTTCGGCGCGCAATTCCTCCACGACGTGTTCGATGAACTTGGCCGCCGAGCCGAACGACACCACGAGAGTGTCGGCATCCTCGGCGTAGCGCTGCTCGCTGCGCTGTTCGAGCTCGGCGATCCGGTCGAACTTCGCGGCCACCTGCTGCCAGTGTCCGTCCGGCCCGAGCCCGGGATTCGTGGCCTTGCCCATCGCCCAGGTCCAGATCTGGCGGGATTCCCCGGTGCCGCCGCCGGTTCCGTCCAGCGCCCAGTCCTGCGGCGGCAACTCGTCGAATTCGATCCTGCGCAGGTGCACGCCGACCCTGGTCTGGGCCAGCAGCGGGTCCCCGTAGAGGAGCGTCGGCGCCCGGTAGCGCCGGGAGAGGTGGAACAGCAGCTGGGTGTGCTCGACGGCTTCGGGGATGTCCTTGGGCGCCAAGGCGATGGTGCGGTAGTCGCCCCAGCCGCCGCCCCTGGTCGCCTGGAAGTAGTCCTGCTGGTTACGGGCCAGGTTGAACACGACCATGGGCGTCTCGTTGAGCGCGGCCTCGGCGATGGTCTCCTGCATGAGCGCGAGGCCCTGGCCGCAGGAGCCGGTAGCCGCCATCGCCCCGGTCGCGCCCGCACCGAGCGCCATGTTCGCGCCCTCGATCTCGCTCTCGGCGTTGATGCAGACACCGCCGTTCTCGGGCAGTGCCCGGGACATGTGCTCGAGCAGCGGGGTGAACGGGGAGATCGGGTAACCGGCGAAGAACCGGCAGCCCGCGAGGATGGCCGATTCGGCGATGGCCGTTGCCCCTTCGAGCAACTGCATGGATGGCTTGGCGACGGCGGTGTTCACCTCGGTGCCTCCTGCCCGGCGACCGCGGCGGCTCCCGCGGACAGCGCCTCGGCGTTCTTGGTCGCGTGCTGGGCCCGGTACGGCGGCAGCAGCGCGGTCATCGCGGTGACGAGTTCCGCCTCCGGCACCAGTCCGGTCAGCCTGTTGAACGCGCCGAGCAGGATGAACCCGCTCGCCTGCGGCGCACCGAGCTCCGTGGCCATCGCGGTCGCCGGGACCTCGACCACCCGGTGATGCTCGCGTCCCGCACCGCTGTCCACCACCGAGGAGTTGCGCAACAGCAGGCCGCCTTCGCGCAGGCGCTGCGGCACCGGTCCGGCGAACTTGTGGCTGGCCACGATCGCCGCCGTCGCGCTCGGCAGGATCGGCAGTGAGCGCAGCGGTTCGGTACCGATCACGACGGAGGCGTTCGAGGGGCCGCCGCGCATCTCACCGCCGTAGTCGGCGGCGAGCATGGCGTGTTTGCCGGTGTTGGTGGCGGCCTGCGCGAGTGTCTTGCCGATCAGCTGGATGCCCTGGCCACCGATCCCGATCAGGAGGAGCTGGAGTTCGGCCGGAGGGGCGGCCGGGCGGGCGCTTGTCATGTTTTGATTTTTAATCCAAAATGAGATCCCGGTCAAGCCGGCGGATGAGGAGGACTCGACGTGAACCTGCTGATCGGTGACACGGTGGCGAACGCGGCGATCCTGGAACCCCGTGCGACCGCGGCTTCGCTGGGCGATGACACGATCTCGTTCGCCGATCTGGACGCCGAGGCCAACCGGGTGGCGCACGCCTTGCTCGGGCTCGGGTTGCGCCACGGTGATGTCCTCGGCTGGTGGTCGGGCACATCCCTGCGCTCGCTGGCGGGTTTTCTGGCCAGTGCGCGAATCGGGGCGATCTTCGCGCCGCTGTCCCCGGTGCTGAGCGCGGAGGAGACGGCAGGCATCGTGGACTATCTCCGCCCGCGCCTGGTCGCCGTGGACGAGGAACGCCGGGACGGCGCCCGCGATGCGGGCGCCGAGGTCGTCACCATGGACACGGACGCACCCGATGATCTGTTCACCCTCGCCGCGGCGGCCTCGAGCACGGAGGTCGACACCGAGCTCGCCGACACCGATCCGCACATCATCTACCTGACGAGCGGGAGTACGGGCCGTCCCAAGGGAGTCTCGGTCAGCCACCGCGCCACGTGGCTGCGGTCCACGTCCGGCGGGGCGAGTTTCGGCGGGATGATCCGCGGCGACGGTGGCCTGCTCACCAGTTTCCCGCTGTACCACTACGGCGGATGGCAGTACGTGATCGAGGCCTGGATGTCCCGCACCGCGGTCCATCTCGTGGAACGGGCCGACGCGCCGACCATGATGGCCGCGGTCGAGCGGCGCCGTCCGAGCGGGATGTACTGCATTCCGGCAGTCTGGGACCGGGTGCTGGCCGCGGACGGGGATCTGGGGTGCCTGCGTCATGCCTACACCGGAACCTCCCGCGTCGGCGACGATCTGCTCGAGCGGCTGCGCCATCGCGCTCCGAACGCGGAGCAGGCGGTCCTGTACGGCAGCAGTGAGGCCGGACCGGTCGCCGGGCTGCGGGAGTGGCAACTCGACGCGAAGCGTGGCAGCGTCGGCCGTCCGGCTCCGACCGGGGTGGTGAGCTTCGCGCCGGACGGGGAACTGCTCTTTCGCGGGCCGACGCTGATGAACTCCTATCTCCGCCTGCCGGAGGCGACCGCGGCCGCGGTCAGGGACGGTTGGTATTACTCGGGCGACATCGGGTACCGCGATGAGGACGGATTCATCCACATCACCGGCCGCAAGCGAGAAGTGATCCGCTCGGGAGGCGAGACCGTGGCGCCCGCCGAGGTGGAGGCCGCCTTACGGGAACTACCCGGGGTCGCGGACACCGCCGTGGTCGGGCTTCCCGACGAACAGTGGGGCGAGCTGGTCTGCGCGGTGGTCGTACCCGAGCCGGGGGTTCCGGTCCCGGATGTGGCCACGCTGCGCGCCGGGCTCGGTGGACTCGCGAACTACAAGCATCCGCGGCGGGTGGTCGTCACCGAGGTCATTCCGCGTACCCCGGCGACCGGGCAGGTGATGCGGTCCGCAGTGCGCGAGTCGGTGGTGCGCGAGTCCGGCACCGGGAGCGGGAATCGTTCGGGCAGCTGAGTCCGGCAAGCCGGAGCGATTCTCTCTTTCGCGCGGCCGGTTCGCGATCAGCGGCCGGAAAACCTGACCAAGACCGATCCGAGGGAGCACATCATGCCGAGCAAATCCGAGGAGGCGGCTTTCGCCCCGCGCAGCCCGGTCCTGGTGACCGGTGGCGCCTCCGGCATCGGTGCCGCCTGCGCGCGGCTGCTGGCCGCCCGCGGACGGCCGGTCGTCCTCTGGGACCGTGACGAACGGGGACTGGCCGTGGTGGCCGGGCAACTGGAGGTCCCCGTACAGACCACCGCGATCGATGTGTCCGAAGTGGACGGTTATCCGGCCGCGCTCGACACGGCACGCTCGGTCGTCGGCCGGATCGGCGGGTTCGTGCACGCGGCGGGGATCGTGGACTCGGGGCCGCTGACCGAGCTGGATCCGGCCGAGTGGCGGCGAGTTCTCGACGTCAACCTGACCGCCTACGGTTATCTGAGCGCCGCACTCGAAGAGGACCTCCGGGCGCTTCCGGGATCCGCCGTCGTCGGGATCTCCTCGATCAACGCGGCGCTCGGACAGGGCGGCATCCCCGCCTACAGCGCATCCAAGGCCGGGCTGCTCGGCCTGACCCGGTCGCTGGCCGCCCGGCTCGGACCCGCCGGTGTCCGGGTCAACGCGGTCTGCCCGGGCTACATCGAGACCCCCATGCTGCGCCGCAGCCTCGGTGATCGCGCGCGCTCGGACCGGATGAACCGGGACGCGATGCTCGGCAGGCTGGGGCAGCCGGAGGAGGTCGCCGGGGCGGTGCGATTCCTGCTCAGCGAGGAGGCCGCGTTCGTCACCGGGACAACCCTGTTCGTCGACGGCGGGGTCACGGCGAACGACCGGCTCTCGCCGCCGGCCCTCGGGGACGATCAGGCGTGACCGCCGGTCAGGGCACGAAACGCCTCCGGCCGCGCGGAGATCCCACCGCGGAGCCGGAGGCCGGTGATCGAAGGTCAGGCCGGTGAGTTCAGGAACTCGACGGTCAGCCGCTCGAAGTCGGTCTTGCGCTCGACCTGCGCCCAGTGCCCGCAGCGGGAGAAGATGTGCAGGTCGGCGGCAGGCATCCGGCGCACGCCGAAGAAAGCGCCCTCCAGCGGCAACATCCGGTCGTCACGTCCCCAGGTCACCAGGGTCGGTGTGGCGATCCGGTCGGCTCGTGTCCACATCGGACCGTGCGCCGAAGGATTGCCGAGCGAACCGAACACCGCGCGCATCCGCTCGATCGCTCCCGGGGCGAGCGCGCGTTCGGTGCGTTCCCGGATCACGTCCGCGGACACCGTCGACGGGTCGGAGACCATGGTGTCCACCCAGGCGCGCATCGCTTCCTCGGAAGGCGCGTCCATGAACTCGAACAGCCGCCTCGCACCTTCCGATACCGGCGGCGAGAACAGCTCCGCCGCTATCCCGCCCGGGCCCATCAGCACCATCCGGCCCACCCGCTCCGGATAGTGGAAGGCGGTCTCCAGTGCCACGAATCCGCCCATCGAGTTCCCGACCAGATGCGCCTTGTCGATGCCCAGATCGTCGAGCAGCGAGATCACCGCGTCCGCCGCATGTTCCGGATAGGGCCTGCTGTACGTGGCCGCCGGGCTGTCCCCGAAGCTCGGCATGTCCGGCACGATGGTGCGGAAATGTCCGGAAAGCGGACCGAGATTCGCCGCGAAGTTCGACATCCCGGAGACGCCCGGCCCCGAGCCGTGCAGCATGACCAGCGCTGGACCGGACCCCGCCTCGTGGTAGTTCAACGTGTACGCACCGCGACTCGTCCGCGAAGCAACGTCAACGGTCGTCATCCGGGAATCACCTGCCGAATCGAAAGGGGTCCGGAGTTGTCCGGACACGACGGGTCCTGCTGCCGTCAGGGATGCTAGGTCCGCCGCGGTGCGGCGTCCGGCGCCCTCCCGTTGAGCGGGACGGTCCGGGCGCGCGGCGCCGCAGCCGGGCCCGGCTCAGGTGGCCGGAAGCGGCGCGGGGAACGGGATTCCCAGGTCCGCGCCGACCGAGCGGCAGCCGTCCACCACGGCGTGGTGCAGCGGCACGCCACCGGACCGGTTCTCCTCCCGGCAGCGGGCGGCCCGCTCGCCGGGCAGCAGCACGCCGGCGGTTCCCGGCGCGGGGTCCAGCGCATGCAGGCCCTCCGCCATCCGGCTCGCCTCCCGGGCGTAGTCCTCGGGATCGGTGAACGCCTCGATGCGCCAGGCGGACATCCAGTAGCCGATCCGCCACTCCGGACCGTACTGCTGGAACAGACCGGTACCGGTACCGGAGAGCAGCCCGCTGAGGATGTCCACCATCACGCCGAGACCGAAACCCTTGTGCCCGCCGCCGGTTCCCGCGCCGAGCAGCAGCAGACCGGCGGACCGCCCTGGATCGGTTGTCGTGCGTCCCTCGGCGTCCACGATCAGCCCTGGGGGGAGCCTGCGACCATCCCGGGCGGCGTTGAGCACCTTCGTCCCGGCCGCCGCGGTGACGGCCATGTCGAACACGAACGGGGCGGCGCCGGGAATCGGTGCACCGATGGCGATCGGGTTCGTGCCGACCGCGGGGACCGTCGCCCCGGGCGGGACGCCGCTCGGGGAAGTGTGCGCCATGACGATCCCGACCAGGCCACATTCGGCGGCCATTCTGGCGTAATAACCCGCCGCACCGAAATGACGACCGTCGCGCACCGTCACGGTGCCGACGCCGTGGGCTTCGGCCTTGTCGATCGCCATCCGCATCGCCCGGTCGGCCACCACCGGGCCCAGTCCGGCGCCCGCGGCCAGCGCCGCGGTCGCCCCGGTCTCCCGGAGCACTTCGATCCGCGGGCACGGTTCGACCACCCCGGCGCGCAGGCCCCGGACGTAGTGCCAGTGCTCGGCGAGGTTCGACAGACCGTGCGTGGTGATCCCGGAAAGGTCGGCGTCCACCAGGATCCGCGCCGTACGGGCGGCGTCCTCGGCAGGCACGGCGAGTGCTTCGAAGACGGCCGCGGTGAAGGCATGCAGTTCGTCGACGGCGAACCGCCGGGCGGATTCGGTCACGGGGTGCCGTTCCCGCCCGCGGCCGCGCGCCCGGCATACCGGCCGAAGAATGTGCCGTCGCCGAGTGAGGTGCCGCTGACATAACCCCAGGAATGCAGCCCAGAGGTGGCCCGGCCCGCCGCGAACAGCCCGGGGATCGCCGCCCCGTCGAGGTCGAGGACCGCGCCGTGGACGGTGGTGCGCAGCCCGCCGATGGTGAACACGGACGCGCCCTTGCCGCTTTCGACTCCGCCTTCGGCCGGTGCGTTCATACCCGCCGCAACGCTGATCGCGGCGAACGGTGCGGACAATGGCCGCAGCCAGCGGGAATCCTTGTGACACAGGGGATCCTCGCCGTTTTTCGCGTGCCGGTTGTAGACCTCGACGGTGGAGCGCAACGCGCTGGGAGGCAGACCGATGAGCTCGGCGAGCTCCCCGGGCGAATCGGCGACCTGGGTGGGCCGTACGCCCCAGCGTTCCGCCTCGGGGATCGCCTCGTAGCCCTGTTCGTCGATGATCACCCAGACGTCCATGCCCTGGCGGAAAAGCGCCGCCTGACCGACGAGGCCGGGGTAGGTGTCCTCGTTGATGAACCGCTGGCCCTTGCCGTTCACGATCATGCCGCGCGCGATCATCCCCGGGATCAGCGAGATGCCGATCTGGCCTGCGGACATGTGTTTCACCGCCGCGCCGGCCGCCTGCGCCATCAGGATGCCGCGGCCATCATCGGCGCCGTCGCTGTTCTTGCCGAGGCCGACGAGCTGCGGCGCGTGCAGTGCGAGCATTTCCTCGTTGTCCACAAAACCACCGGTGGTGAGCACGACGCCGTTCCGGGCACGGACGGTGAACTCCGCGCCGTACCTTCGAGCCACGACACCGGCCACCCCGCGGTCCGCGCCGAGCACCAGATTGGTGACGTAGCTGTCGAACCGGGCGTCGACTCGCGCGGCCGACACCGCGGCGGCGAGCCGTTCCATCAGCAGCCGGCCGCCGAATCCCTCGGCGGTCGGCCGGTGCCCGCGCGGTGCCGGAACGGCGATCTCGTTGTACGGCCAGCTGTTCTCGCCCATCCACATGAGACCGTCGTCGCTCGGCGGCACCCAGCTCGGCGAGTCCCAGAGGCTCGGCTTGAACGGCACTCCGTGTTCGGTCAGCCACTCGAAATGCGCGACGCTGTGCTCGGCGTAGTGGCCGATCTTCTCGTCGTCCGCATCGGGGCCGAGAGCGGCGAGCAGAAACTTGGCCATCTCCTCGGGCGTGTCGGTGAAGCCGCAGGCTCGCTGGATCGGGGTCCCGCCGCCGAGGTAGATCTCGCCGCCGGAAAGAGCCGAGGAGCCACCGGGCCCGCCTGCCCGTTCGAGCAGCATCGTCCGTGCACCGCTGCGTGCGGCTTCCAGGGCCGCGGCGGCGCCCGCGCAGCCGTAGCCGATCACGAGCACATCGGTCTCGAGGTCGAAGGAGCCGATCTCGTCGACGTGTCTCGGCATGACAGTGCGTTGCGGTTGTGCGGCCATCGTCGTCCCTTCCACCGTTACCGGGTTTCCAGGATCCCCAGCGGTGCATCCGCGGAAAATCGACTGTCCCGCTCACCGGGAAAGCGGACGACGGTCCCGATGAGTGGGAACAGAGGTTTCCCGGACCGTAAGCCGATGGTGAGCTCCGGAGAAGGTTCCCGTCACCCGCTCGTCGACGCGATGACCCCATGACCCGATGAGGAGAAGACCATGCATGCGAGTACGCCACCACCGCCGACTCGAGCGCACGACACCGTGGTCGACCTGCTCGTGGTCGGCTCCGGTACCGGGATGGGGGCGGCGCTCGCCGCGCGGCAGCAGGAGTTGAGCGCGCTGATCGTGGAGAAGACCGACTATGTCGGCGGATCCACGGCGCGGTCCGGCGGAGGTTTCTGGATACCGGCGAGTTCGCTGCTCGCGGAGCAGGGGGCGATCGATTCGCCGGAGCGGGCCGAGGAGTACGTGCGCGCCGCGGTGCACGGTAGCGCGCCGGACGAGCGGTGGACGAATTTCCTGCGCCACGGCGACGAAACGGTCCGGATGCTGGCACGCAGCACCCCGATGCGGTTCATGTGGAGCAAGGGTTACTCGGACTATCACCCCGAGCTGCCCGGTGGTAACGCGGCCGGACGCACCTGCGAATGTCTCCCGTTCGATCTCGGGGTGCTCGGCAAGGAACGCGCGCGCCTGCGGCCCTCCTCGCTGGAATCACCGCTGCCGATGCCGATCACCGGGTTCGACTACAAGTGGATGAACCTGATGTTCCGCATGCCGCGCAAGGGTTTCCCGAAGGCGCTGCGCCGGGTCGCCCAGGGCATCGGCGGCAAGCTCATCGGCCGCGAGTACGTGGCGGGTGGACAGGCGCTGGCCGCTGGGCTCTACGTGGGCGTGCTGCGCGCCGGAATCCCGGTGTGGACGCGCACCTCGCTACGGCACCTGCTCATCGAGGACGACCGGGTGACGGGTGCGGTGCTCGAACAGGACGGCCGCATGGTCACGGTGCGGGCGCGCCGCGGCGTGGTGCTTGCCGCGGGGGGCTTCGACCACGACCTGGCCTGGCGGCACACCTACCAGTCGGAGGCTTTGGAAGCCGGGTGGAGCCTGGGCAACAAGGGCAATACCGGGGATGCCATCCGGGCGGGTGAGCAGGCGGGCGCCGACCTCGACCTCATGGACCAGGCATGGTGGTTCCCGGCCGTCGCCCCGTTGCCCGGTCAGGATCCGCTGGTCCTGCTCGCGGAGCGTTCGTTGCCCGGTTCGCTGCTCGTCGACCAGAACGGGAACCGGTTCGTCAACGAGGCGACCGACTACATGAGCTTCGGGCAGACCGTGCTCGGGCGGGAGCGCGCCGGTGATCCGGTCGGGGACATGTGGCTGGTGTTCGACCAGCGCTACCGCAACAGCTATGTGTTCGCCGCCGGGGTGTTCCCCCGGATGCCGCTGCCACAGAGCTGGTTCGCGGCGGGTATCGCGCACCAGGCCTCGTCCGCGGCCGCGCTGGCCCGCAGCATCGGGCTGCCCGCCGAGCGGTTCACCGCCTCGATGCGGCGGTTCAACGAACTGGCCGGGGCCGGGGTGGACGAGGACTTCGGCCGTGGTGCCAGCGCCTACGATCGCTACTACGGCGATCCGAGCATGACGCCGAACCCGAATCTGCGCCCGTTGCAGGGGAATCTCTACGCGGTGCGCATCGTGCTCGGTGATCTCGGCACCTGCGGTGGACTACGGGCGGACGGGCAGGGCCGGGTACTGCGCGCCGACCGTTCCCCGATCGGCGGGCTCTACGCCATCGGCAATACCGCCGCGAACGTGTTCGGGAAGGTGTATCCGGGCGCGGGCGCGACCATCGGCCAGGGGCTGGTGTACGGCACGATCGTGGCGCGGCACGCAGCCGGGCGGATGCGCTCGGACACGCCGGTCGCACCCGCCGCGGCCCGGTCCTGACCGGTATCCGGAATCCGGCCGAGGCCACTGATCAGGGAGGGAAACCGGATGATCACCGGCAGGCGAATCCTCGTCACCGGGGCCAGTGGTGCCGTCGGTTCGGCGGTCGCGAGCGCACTCGCGGTCGGCAACACGGTGTGGGGAGCGGCCAGGTTCGGCGACTCCGGCGCGAAAGAACGCCTCGAAGCGGCGGGAGTCCGGCCGCTGACCATCGACCTCGCGGCGCGCACACCGCGAGAGCTCGCCGAGGAACTGCCCGATGCCGACTACGTCCTGCACTTCGCCGTCGACCTGTTCACCGAGCCGGATTTCGAGCGGGCGCACCGCAACAACGTCGAACCGGCCGCCATGCTGGTGTCCCGCTACCGGGATGCCGAGGCCTTCCTGCACTGTTCCTCGACCGCGGTCTACGCGCCGCATCCGCAGCCACGGGCGGAACACGATCCGCTCGGGGACTGCATGCGCGAGGTCTTCCCGACCTACAGCATCGGGAAGATCGCCGCAGAGGCGGTGGTGCGCTCCTGCGCCCGGCTGTTCGAGCTGCCGGTGACCATCGCCCGGCTGAACGTTCCCTACGGCGACCACACGGGGTTCCCGCTGATGCATCTGCGGACGGTGCTCGACGGGGAACCGGTGGCCGTGCATCCGGGTTTTCCGGATGTCTTCGCCCCGATCCACCTCGACGACATGGTGCGTACCCTGCCCATACTGCTCGGCGCGGCGGGCACACCGCCGACGATCGTGAACTGGTGCGGCGACGAGCAGGTCGGCATCGCGGAGTGGACCGGATACCTCGCACGCCTTGCCGGATGCGAGGCGAGCGTGCGGCACTCCGAGGCCGCGATCATGGGAGTGTGCCCCGATGCGGGCAAGCTGCGCGAACTGGTGGGTGGGCCGATCTGCACGGTCTCGTGGCGGACCGGGTTCCGTCGCATGGTGGAAGCCAACCGGTGACCGGCGCCGCTTCGCCGGGCAGTCGAAAGGACAAGGCTGATGCAGGCGTATCGAATCCGGTCCTGGCGGGGCGCCGCGGAACTGTGCGAAGTCCCGGTGCCCGTGCCGGGACCGGGACAGGTGTTGATGAAGGTCGCCGGATGTGGGCTCTGCCATTCCGATCTGGGCATGATCGGCATCCCCGCCGAGTTCGGGGAACCGCTGGGTTGGTCGATGCCGTTCACCCTCGGCCACGAGACCACCGGCTGGATCGCCGGGATCGGCCCGCACACCGAGCTGGGCCTCGATGAGGGGGACGCGGTGGCGCTCGTCGCGGCGGCGTCCTGCGGGCATTGCCGGTACTGCATCACCGGCCAGGACAACGCGTGCCCAGGCGGCAGCGCCGGACGCGGATACGGGCGAGACGGCGGTCTGGCCGAGTACGTCCTGGTCGAGGATCCCAGAGATCTGCTGCCGCTCGGCGGACTCGACGCGGTGACCGCTGGCCCGCTGACCGATGCGGGTTCGACGAGCTATCACGCGGTCCGGCGGGTGCGCTCCCGGCTGCTACCCGGTGCCACCGCGGTGATTCTCGGCGCCGGGGGACTGGGCAGGTTCGCCGTGCAGTACGTGCGGCTGTTCGGTGCCGCGCGCACCATCGTCGTCGACCACGCGGAGAACCGGCGCGCTCAGGCGCTCGAACTCGGTGCGGACGAAGCGATCCACGGTGTGGACGAACACACGGCCGTGCGGATCCGCGAACTCACCGGCAGCGCCGGGGCCGATGTGGTGCTCGATTTCGTCGGCACCGACGGTTCGATCGCCGCCGGGCTCGGCGCGCTCGCCGCGGGCGGCGCGTTCGGACTGGTCGGTGCGGGCGGTGGCGGTTTCGGTGGGAACTGGTTTTCCGGGCTGCCGCGCGACGGTGAGGTGTTCACTTTCCAGGGATCCGATATAGCCGACACACGCGCGGTCATCGAACTGGCGCGGACCGGCGCGATCAGTAATCCGACGGAGGTGTTCGCGCTCGCCGATATCGAGGACGCCTACCGGAGACTGGAGTCAGGGCAGCTGATCGGCCGGGTCGTTGCCGTACCGTGAAGCCGCTCCGTTCCCCGTCGGCTTCGGTGGTGACGACCGCGCGGAACCATTCAGTAGTGCGTGCCCCCGTCGATCCGGATTTCGGTTCCGGTGATGAAAGCGGCATCCTCACTGGCCAGCATCGCGACCACGGAGGCGACCGTCTCCGGACCGGCGAAACCCTGACCGATCGCCGGCTGCAGCTTCGCGTACAGCGCCATGTCGGCGTCCTCGGGCAGCCCGGGGCCCGTGCTGGCCTTGCTCTGCCCGGAACCGTCGGTCATGCCGGACGAGATGGATCCCGGCTGCACGGCGGTGAAGCGGATGCCCTGCTTGGCGTATTCCGCGGCCAGCGCATGGGTCATGGACAGCACGCCGCCCTTGCTCGCCGCGTACGCGGCCATGTACGGGTGGGCGAACGTCGCCGAGGTGGAGCTGAAGTTCACCACGGCCGGCCGCTCGCCCTCGAGCAGTGCGGGGATCGACTCGCGGATGACCAGGAAGGTGCCGACCAGGTTCACCCGCAGGATCTGCTCGAACTGGTCGAGCGAGGTCTCGTGGGTGTGCGAGGAGCGCAGGATGCCCGCCGCGTTCACCAGCGCGTCCAGGCCGCCGAGTGCGTCCACCGCGGACGCCACGCCCGCGCGCACGGACTGCTCGTTCCCGATGTCCAGCACGATCTCGGTCAGCCGGTCCGCACCGGCCCCGGCCTTGGACACGGTGTCCGCCAGGCCCGCCTCGCTGCGGTCGGCCGCGACCACCCGCCCGCCCTCGGACAGGATCCGCAGCACGCTCGCCTGGCCGATGCCGGAACCGGCCCCGGTGACCAGCACCCGGCGTCCTTCGAAACGATTCATGGTTCTCATCTCTTTGGCTCATCCGAACCTACATGTCCAGTGTATGCCGTAGTGGCAAAACGTGTCAGATATGCATGGTGTGTCACATTGGCTGGTCTGAGAGTCTTGGTCCGTGGACAACCGGAACCTTTCCCTGACCGAACGGCGCAAGGCCGCCACCCGCCTCGACATCGCACAGGTGGCCTTCGGGCTGCTCGCCGACCACGGTCCCGGGGAAGTGACGGCGGAGGGCATCGCCGGTGCGGCCGGAGTTTCGCTGCGCACCTTCTACCGCTACTTCCGGAGCAAAGAGGACGCCGTCGCACCGGCTCTTGCCGTGGGCGGGGACATGTGGCGCGCCCGGCTCGCGGACACCCCCGGTGGCGCGCGGCTGCTTCCGGCGGTCGAGGAGGCCATCCGCGGGGCGCTCACGCCGCAGGACACCGACCAGACGGACCGTCTCGAACGCACCCGACGGCTGTTGCGGGCCGCCGCGAAGGACTCCTCCCTCGCCGAGGTCTGGTACCGGGTCAACCGTGAGTCGGAGACACTGCTGGTCCCGGTGCTGGCGGGCATCGCGGCCGAAACCGGGGAGCTCGAACTGCGGCTGGTCGCGGCGGCGGCCACGGACGCGATCAGGGTCGCCCTCGAAGCATGGGCAGCAGAACAGGCCGAAGCCGATTCACCCGCCGAGCTCGCCGTGCGCTGCTTCCGCAGACTCGCCCCCTGAACGCGGTGGCAGTGGCCAGCCGGTCTCATCGCCGCTGTTTCCGGCGCACGAACACGCCACGTGCCTCGACCGCCACCGTGCCCGTCGCGCTGGCCTTGTGTGGGGCGGACCCCGTCCAGACGGCCGGTGAGGGTGAGCCCGCGATCGAGTGGGATCGGCCTTCGGCAGTCCGCCGTGCGCGTGGCGGTCACGCCGGGGATCCCGTGGTACTGCACGAAACTGGACAGCAGCGAATCCAGCAGCCAGGCCGAGACCCCACCGTGCATGACTCCGGCCGGGCCCTCGTCCAGGTGACCGGGCAGAGCGGGATCGTGGTTCTGCCAGGTGTACTGCGGCGCGCCGACCGCCTCGGTGAACGACATCCGGGGGACCCCGGAGAGGCGACTGCGCTCCAGCTCGTCCACCGCCGCGCGCAGCCGTCCGGAAAACGCGCATCCGCTTCTGGCGCACGCCGGTGCGCCCGACCGCACCGGCCACCGATCGGGTCAGCTCGACGAGCTCCTCACGTGCGGTGGACATGGCGGGGTTCTCCTCTGTGGTCGTCGGCGGGGCGCGCGGAACGACTGCAGCGCCGGGACTTGCGGATGGCATCAGGACGTGCGGCACAATCTCCGGACGGCGTCGGCGATCGGGACGAACGGGTGCCGGTCCGGGTCGACAGCTCCGGGATGCATGCCGTTGTGGCAGATCGCCACGGACAGTCCGGTGTCCAGCTCTGCCCAGGCGATCGAACCACCGGCGCCCGGGTGATAGAGCAGCGCCGGATGCTCGCCGACCACCGGGTGCGCTCCCGCGCCGCCGCGCCAGTAGCCGTACGCGCCGATGGGTGCGGGCTTGCCGAGATACCGGTCCGGTCCGGCCATGTTCTCGCGCGGGGTGCAGAACCGGTCGACCAGCCGGGCGGGCAGCACCCGGACCCCGTCCAGTTCGCCACGTTGGGCGAGCATCGCGAAAAACCGCGCCATCGCTCGCGCGGTGGCCACGCCGCCCGCACCGGGATGCACCGCGCGCAGGGTCTCCGGCAGATTGAAGGCGGCCGCGCCGGGATAGACCGCTCTCGGCATGCCGAGGAAGTGTTCCCCGGAAGCCGAATCAGGCGGTTCCCCGCCGAGTACCGGGGCACGGCGGTGCACCGCATCCTCGGGCAGGCCGAAGTGGATGTCCTCGATGCCGAGCGGCGCGAACAACTCCTCGGTGACGAAGGTCCGGAAGTCGCGATGTTCCGGATCGGCGCGGTGCACCAGTTCTCCGACGACCCACCCCCACACCAGGGCGTGATAGCAGTTCGTGGTGTCTGGCGGAAAGGCGGGTGCGAGTGCTTCGATCCGCCGGATCATCCAGGCCCAGTCGGCCTGCAGCCGCGGTGTCACCCCGTCCGGCATCCAGGGGATACCGGCCCGATGGCTGAGCAAGGTCTGCACGGTGATCCGTCCCTTGCCGTTCGCGCCGAATTCAGGCCAGTACCGCGCTACGGGAGCCGAGTAGTCGAGCGCCTCCCGGGCCGCGAGCACGTGCACGGCGGTGGCGGTGACCGCTTTCGACACCGAGAAGACGTGGAAGAGGGTGTCCGGGCGGACGGGCGCCCCGGTGGCCGGATCCGCGATGCCCGCACTCAGGTCGACGAGCAGTTCCCCGTGTCGGTATGCCGCCACCTGGATTCCGGTCTCGCCGAGTTCGAGCGCGTGCCGCATGGCCGCGCCCACCGATTCGTTCACCCGGTCGGCCGTAGCCGTATCGGTCATCCGCAACCTCCGGAATGGGCGGTGCCGAGCACTGCTCGCCGCTCCGCGGGTGTCATCGTGGCCGTGGCGGCGCGCGGAAACCGGCCGCCATCCGGAAACTACGAGAATTCGGCGCCCGGTCGAGCCGGATTCCCGCTGTCCGAGACGCCGGTGGCCGATCGCCTGTTTCTCCCGTGATCATGGAAAGCGGCGGCTCCGGTGTGTGTCCACGCCGCCCCAGGCCCCGTTCGCTGCTCTCCTTCGGCTCGGAAGATGCTGCGACCGCGGTCTCACCGAACATTTGTCAGTGAGTGGAGGGCAGATGGCGAAACCCATCATCGATCTCGATGACAAGGTAGTGCTGATCACCGGCGGAGGCGGCGGACTCGGTGCGGCACACGCACGGGTGCTGGCCGACAGCGGAGCCCGGGTGGTGCTCGCCGATCTCGCCGCCGGTGCCGCCGAATCGGCCGCCGCGCGACTGAACGAAGCGGGCTCGGCGGCGCTCGGCCTCGGGCTCGATGTCACGGATCGGGAACAGTGGACGGCGGTCGTCGAGGAGATCGGGCGCCGGTATGGCCGGATCGACGCACTGGTCAACAATGCCGGCGTCTACGAGCCGGTTTCGCTGCTGGAATCCGATGAGCGCCTGTTCGATCTGGAGATGCGGGTGAACGTACTCGGTGCCGTGAACGGGATGCAGGCGGTCTTCCCGTTGATGCGCGAACATGGTGGCGCCGTGGTGAACATAGCCTCGGTAGCCGGTATCCGGGGCTATTCGACGGCCGCGCTCTACTCGGCGTCCAAATGGGCGGTCCGGGGGCTGAGCCGGTCGGCGGCGGCCGAGCTGGGCCGGTACGGGATCCGAGTCAACACGATCTGTCCCGGCGCGATGGACACCCAGATGATCACCGAGGAAACACGCGCGGGCGGCGGCGCGGTGGCGACCATCCCGATCTCCCGGCCGGGTGCCCCTGAGGAGGCAAGCGCCCTGGTGGCCTTCCTGATCAGTGCGGCGAGCTCGTACTGCACCGGGCAGGATTTCGTGATCGACGGCGGAATGACCGCCTGACCCGGGCACATCCGGGGAACCGGGGCGGTCGCCCCGTTGCCGTCTCGCTTCCTGCCGGTACAAAGAAGAGTATACTTATTTTTGGTCGGACCGACTGGCGGTAGGAAGATCACCTCGGTCTCGGCCATGTCCAGCGGCAGCCGCGGATGGCACCATTTTAATGGAAATGGGCGAATATCGTCAGATTATGGTGTACGGACCCGGCGGCTTCGGGTGCTTTGCCGACCATGCCCGACTCGGTTCATTGAACCTGATCGCCTGAATAGAGTACACTTAAATCGGGCCGACACAGGGAAGCGGTGACTGACACGGTCCGGTCGCGTGACTCGGCGAACGGGCTCCGATGCCGCGGTGCCGGGGACGGATAGTCACGCCCAATCGGGAACCTGACGGAACCGGGAGGCGCTATGCGGATGCTGATCGGGGACCTGCTCGATCGTGGTCTGCGCATCCATCCGGACGCGCCCGCCGCGACCCTGGCCGGTGAGTCGATCCGCTTCGTCGAACTCGACAGCAGTGCGAACCGGATGGCCGCCGCCTGGCACAGGCGAGGCGTGCGACACGGCGATATCGTCGCGTGCCCGGCGAATCCGGTGCTGCTGAGCCTGGCTGGCCATCCGGCCATCGCCGATCCGGCCGTTGCCGGGCTGTCGGGCGAACAGGTCTGCGTGGCGGCCCTGCCCGCCTCCCGCACCCCGGTCGAATTGAGTTCGGTGCGCCCACGGTCGATCGGTGAGCGCACCGCCGCGTCTTCGGGCATGCCGAAGAACTCCGCGCGAGGTGGTTCCGGAATGCGTTGCCGCACAACGGTTCAGCACCGGAGGCGGCCGGTCATCTCGTTCGTCCGCCTAGGTTCCGGTCCAGCGGGGCGGACGTTTCTCCGCGAAGGCCCGTGGACCTTCCCGGGCATCCCCGGATGTGAACACCTGATCGCGCAGCGGTGCCTGGTACGCCCAGAACTGTGCCTCCGTCATACCGCGGCCCGCACGGATCAGCTCCTTGGACGCGGCGATACCGAGTGGCGCGTTGTGTGCCACTCGCTCAGCCAAGCGCAGCGCCTCCTGTTCCGCTTCTCCGGGTTCGGCCAGCCGAGCGAGGAAACCGGCGGCGTATGCCCGTTCGGCGGAAACCGGGTCCCCGGTCAGCGCCATCTGCAGCGCCAGGCTCGACCCGATGCGATCGGGAAGCCTCAGCAGCCCGCCACCGGCGGCGAACAGGCCGACGGTCGCTTCGGGAATTCCCATCCGGGCGTCGGACGCGGCGACCACCAGATCACAGGCGAGTACCAGCTCGAGACCACCCGCGACGGCGTGGCCTTCGACGGCGGCGATGAGCGGCTTGCGGGTCCCCTCGCGGATGAAGCGCACGACCGGACTCATGTCTTCCTTGCGGGCGAAGGCTTTCAGGTCCATACCGGCGCAGAAGTCCTGCCCCGTCCCGGTGAGCACGCCGACCGAAAGCTCCGGGTCGCTGTCCAGTTCACGCGCGGCCGCCGCCAGTTCTTCCGCCACGGCGCCGTCGATGGCATTGCGCGCCGACGGGCGATTCAGCGTCACGAGCAGTATTCGACCACGGCGTTCCACGAGGACCGTGGCGTCCTGTCGGCCGGTCATGCGAACCGGCCGGTTGTTCGATCGCCGATGGTCCATTTCCGGCACTTTGTCTCGTCCGCCAATGGTAACTCCTCGATTCTTTTCGCGAAGGCCGCTCGGTTTCCGTCACGAGCGTTCGTGCTCGGCTCCCGTTCGCCCCCCGCCCGGATGTGCGAGGTGATTCGCCGGTGCGCCGAGGCGATCATGGCATGCGGGACGTTGACACCGCCAGTTTTCGGGTGGTGTCACCCCATTCCGATACGGCCCGCGCACCCTGTCGCGCCGGGTTCACCCGGACATCACCCGGCGGGGAGGTTCGGGTGCCGCGCAGGACACGGAAAAGGTTCCAGCCCCGGCCGGTGAATCACGTCCACCGGCGATCCGGATCGTGCGGTCTGGCCAGTGCGGGCAAACCCCTGAAAACGATGACGATGGGCGGTATACATGAATTCTCGATGGCGTTCTCGTGGGCGGCGCACCAGCGTACTCGCCGCCGCGGTCGTGGCCGGTTTCGCGGCCTCGTACGTGTTCGGCGGCCATGCCGACCGCGCGATGGGCGAGCCGGGTTCCGGTGCGGTGCATAATGATCGAGTCACTCTGGTGGCCCGGCCGTATGCCACGCTGGAACAGCCGAGCAAGGCGGACGCCGAGCCGTTCGCCGAAGCCCCGCGATTCGACCGGAGTGGCAACCTGTACTGGGTGAGCGTCGGCGGCGACGCCGATGGCAACCGGGTGTTCAAACTGGACATGTCCACCCGCAAGAGCGTGCCGCTCTACCGCGACAAGACAAGCGTGTTCTCCGGTATCGCGGTCGATCGGGACGGTTCGGTCTACCTGGCGGATCTGGTGAACGGCAGGATCATGCGCATGAATCGGGACGGGACCGGGATGCGCACAGTGGTCGAGGACTATCACGGTTCGCCGGTCTATCCGGACGATATGGTATTCGACAAGAAGGGAAATCTCTATTTCACTTCGTTCGACGGGACACTTGCCGACCCGGTCGGTGGTGTCTACCGGCTGCAGCCGAATGGAGCGCTGGACCAGGTCACCGCCGGACTGGCGAGGCCGAACGGAATCTCGTTGTCGCCCGAGGGAGACCAGATCTGGGTCGGTGAGCTGCAGGCCAACCGTGTCGATCAGATCGGGCTCAATCCGGACGGCACGATGGACACCACGCGGTTTTCCGGTTATCCGCGGGTCATGGCGAATCTGGACGGTTCCGGCGCCGATTCGAATACGGTCGATTCCGCGGGTAATGTCTATCAGGCCGAACTGGCGAGCAAGGAACTGGTCGTCATCAACAAGCTCGGCAAGATCATCGGACGAGTCGCGCTGCCTTCGCTACCGGACGGATACAAGGTTTCGAATGTCGTGATCAAACCTGGTGAGCGCGCAGGCTACATCACGACCGGTGGTGGTTCCGGGGCGTCGCAGCTGTACCGCTTCCAGGCGCTGGCGCCCGGCACGATTCCGTTCTCACATCGGTGATCGCCGGACCGGGCGATGTCTCGGTGTGCCACCCAGGGCTTCCCTCGCCGAGAGTACCCGTGCACCACGTTGATGCACCGCACACCGAACCACGGCTGGGCTGCCACGTCCGGGCGCTCACCTCGTCCGGTTCGGTGAGGCAGCGGATGGGCGATCACGCGCGTCGCACGGGCAGGGGGCGCATGATGACGTCGGTGGCACCCGTAGAGAGTTCCGGAGAAACGGGTGCGCGGAGGTGCCGAGCCGCACGCCCCGGTATCACGACACCCTGGTGCGCTTCAGCAGCAGGATCACCGAACACGGGGCGGTCACCCGGGCTCGGCCGCCGTGGCGGGCACCGGTCCTCATGGCCGCGGCACGAAACAGGAGAGCTCGGCCAGCGCCTGCAATCCTTCGAGATAGTGCTGCTCGGAATGGTGCAGCAGGCGGGGCAGGACGGTGGTCGCACCAGCCTCCTCGAGCGCGGTGACCGTCCGGAGGGCACCATCGGGGTCGCCCACCGGATCGAGCGCTTCGGTGGTACTGACGACGACCTCGAATCGTGGTCCGGACGGTGGATGCTGTTCGAGCCTGGTGCGCAGCTGTTCGGGGGACAGTGCCGCGGGCAGCCAGCCGTCGGCGAGCTCGGTGGCCCGCCGTACGGACCGCCGGGTGTTGCCGCCCACCCAGATCGGCACTTCTCGCTGCACCGCGTGAGGTTCGATCACCAGTCCGGAGAACCGGTAATACCGGCCGTCATAGGATGGCAGCCGCTCGGACATCGCCGCACGGAGGGCACCGATCGCGTCGTCGGCGCGCGGTCCCCGGTCGTCGAACGGGGCACCGAGTACGGCGAATTCCTCGGCCGTGCTGCCGACACCGACACCGAGAATCAGCCGCCCGCCGCTGAGCATGTCCAGGGTGCCGAACCGTTTGGCGATCGCGAGCGGATGATGGTAGCCGAGGACGAGAACGTTGGTGCACAGCCGAATTCCTCGAGTGCGGGCGGCTAGATACGACAACGTGGCCAGTGGATCCCAGTAACGGGTTCCGCGCATTCCGCCCATCATCGGAGACGGTGAGCCTTGTGGAACGCCGACGTGATCGCTACAGGTCAGAAAGTCATAGCCCAATTCGTCGGCTCGTTCGGCGATGCGCACCACCTCTGCGATTCCCGCCGTCTGCTCCCATTCGGAGTTGCGGTCCGGGACGTGCAGCACGATCGGCGTATTGACGCCCATCCTCACTGCCATGTTGTCGGCCTTCTTTCGTCGATTGCGAACGGATTGCTGCGTCCGAGTCCGGGAAACTCCTATGAGACCAAGCGTCTGGTTGGTAGTCTAGCGAAACGGGCCGCGTGGCGGATAGGCGCGGCGACGCATCCCACGCACGCACGCCGATCTGCGCGATGCTCACCGGCGGAAGGGGCAAGTGGTTGTCGTGACTCCAAAGCAGCTTTCCGAACTGATCGATCGCCAGCAGATCACCGAAGTCGTGTTCCGCTACTGCCGGGCCGTGGACCGGCGCGATTTCGACCTGCTCCGGACGTGTTACCACCCGGATGCCATCGACCGGCACACCGGATTCACCGGAGACATCGAGGCGTACATCGCCTGGCTGAGCGAAATTCTGCGGCGCTTCGCGGGAACGCACCATCTCATCGGGCAGCAGCTCGTGGAACTGGACGGCGATGCGGCCCGGTGCGAGTCGTACGGCACAGCCACGCACCGGGCTGTCCTTGGCGGGGAACCGGACCACGATTTCACCACGGGATTCCGTTATATAGACCGGATGGAACGGCGAAGCGGCCAGTGGCGGATCGCCGAGCGGTTGGCCACGAGGGATTGGACCCGCAGCGACGCTGGTCTGTTCCGGCACAAGGAGGGCGAAGGTCCGAGTGGACATCCATCGAGTGCCGATCCGCTCTATCGACTGCCCGGCTGGCCGTCGGCCGTGGAAAGGTGACCGTCATGAAATTCGACATCATCCTTCCGGGGACCAATCGGCTTCCCGGAAAATATGATTGGGCGGGGGAACTCGACGCGGACGGATTCCGTCATCTCCTCGGCGAGATCGATGCGCTGGGCTATGACACGGTCTCGGTCTCCGAACATCTCGGTGTGCCGCAATTCGAGGTTCCACGGCTCGGCGCGTACTGGCAGGACGCGTTGTCGGTCATGGCTTTCGCCGCTGCCGCGACGCGCCGCATCCGGCTGGACACCGCGGTCCTCGTGCTCCCGTACCATCATCCGCTCCGGTTGGCCAAGGCGCTGTCGACGATCGATGTGCTGTCCGGTGGACGACTGAACATATCGGTAGGCGTCGGCCATGCCGAACAGGAATTCGTGGCTCTCGGCGTGCCGTTCGCCGAACGCGGCAGGATCACCGATGAGAGTCTGGCTGCGCTGACCACGTTGTGGAGCGACTCCATGCCCGAGTACCACGGGAATCATTTCACGATCACCGGACTTGCCGTCGAACCCAGGCCCGTGCAGCGTCCCCGCCCGCCGATCTGTATCGGCGGCAATTCCAAACCGGCGCTGCGCCGCGCCGCTCGGTATGATGGGTGGCAGCCGAACCCGACCGGCCTCGGTATCGAGGAAATCCCGCCGCTGCTGGACTATCTGCGCTCGCAGCAGGATTTCGACGGAAAAGCGGAGACCTTCGATGTCAACTGGCTGACACCACCTGGTGGCGCCGTGTTGCCCACGGCATTCGCGGACATGAGTGCCGCCGGGCTGACGGCCGAGCGGGACCGGTTGATCGAGGCTTATGCCGGAGAATACCGGACGATCGGGATCACCAGAACCGTGATCGAAGCGCCCGCGGCGATCGGTTCCATCACCGAGTATCTCGATTTCCTGCGCTGGTTCGCTGAAGCGGTGATGCCGGAGGTTCACGCCGCGCGGTGAACCCCGCCAGGCCGGCTGGCGCTGGCCTCCGGGGCCGGTGCGCACTTGGCCCGAAGTCGAATCCGCGATAAGATACCTCGCAAGCATTCGCTGTTTATTCCGCACATGAAGAGGTTTCGATGTTCTCCGAGCGCGCCTTCTTTTCGTTCGTGGATGTTACGGATCCGAAATATCTGCCCGTTTATCACGATTGGCAGTTGTACGACCATCTGCCGGAAAACCGCGCGCTTCCCGGCGTAGCGTGGGGGGATCGCTGGACCAGGCTGGCGGATGCCGATTCGGTGGAACGGTGCACCGACGGCTTTTCCGGTGTCGATTCCATGACGATGTACTGGTTCCGCGCGCCATACGAGCGCAGCATTGCCGAATGGGACCGGCTCGCCATCGACTCGGTGCACTGGGGAAGAGGACCGGCCGTTCCGAGCGTGGTGCGTCGCTTCATGGGATTCTTCGCGCCGCTGAAGGGATACGTCGCCGCACGTACGCTGGTTTCCGAGGACGTCCTGCCCTACTGCCCCAACCGCGGTGTGCACGTGACGCTGTCCAGGATCGCCGATCCGCTCGGCGCGGAGGCCCACGAACTGTACCGCTGGTACGACCGGGAACACCTGCCCGAATTATTGGACGTACCCGGGGTGATGGGTGGCTGGACGTTTCGCCTGACGCAGTCGAAGGATCCGTTCTGGCCGGAGGGAGGCGAGCCGCGTGTCTGGGCAGAGGGGGAAGTGCGCGCGCGGGTGCTGTACCTGGACGAGGATCCGATCGAGACCGCTGCGGCGATCGCCGAGCACGAGGCGCAGGGCGGGGGAAGCGGACCTGGCAGTGCCGAGGAGGTGCTGTTCGCCGCACCGTTGGCTACGGTGGTGCCGTTCGCTGCGGTGCCGCGCCCGGCTGGCTGAACGGGCCGCGAGCCGTCGACCGAGCAACCCGTTGCGTACCATGAATGTGCGCAGCGGGTTTTGTCTTCGTTCGATTTTCCGTTCAGGTCAAGGGTTTTCCGCTGGCCCGAGACAGCGGCCGCGGTACCCGGTCCGGTGTCGCGTCGCTGACTACTTCGGTTAGGCCACGGTGGTGCCGTTCTCGTCGTTGAGCGGGTGCAGGTGATGCCGGGGATAGACCGGCCAGCTGCAGTCCACGTAGCCGATGGTTTCTGCCGAGGGAGAACAGCTCAACGCGCAGGTGATCTTGTGGGCTGCGGCGCGCACCGGCGAGACGAGTCTCTTCATGTCGAGGTGCTGTATCGGCCCGCTCACCGCGATCGCCGCCGGCCGGGCACCGGGCGCGGTCAGGGGCGCCGCCACGCTGCCGATGCCGTGCAGCGCTTCCTCCCGATCGAAGGCGATGCCACAGGCCCGCACTGCCCGGAGTTCCGCGCGCGTCCGGGCTACCTCGACGCCCGGCGTTGCCAGCACGGCTTCGGCCACGGCGTCGGTGGCGAATCCGAGCATCGCCTTGCCCGCAGCGGTGTGCACGGCGGGGAATCGATCACCGGCGCGGCCGGATACCCGCGCGGTGAACCGCCCGGCGACGTTGTCCAGCAGGGCGATATCGGAACCGTCCAATAGGGACAGTTGTGCTGCCAGCCCGGTCGAAGCGTGCAACTCCCGCAGGTGCGGTGCGGCGGCCGCCCGCAGTTCCTGCTCATGCGCGGCGATGGCGCCGAGATCGCGCACCCTGGCGCCCAGGTGGTAGACGAACTCGTCACGCCGCAACCAACCTGTCCGGACCAGCTGATCGAGGATCCGGTGTGCCGAGGAACGCGGCAGCCCGGTCCTGCCGACGACCTGGGCCAGCGTCAGACCTCCCGGGACCAGGAATGAATCAAGGATGTCGACTACACGGTCGATCATCGATACCGGTGCCGCCGGTTCCCGCTTTCCCATGCCGGCCCTTTCCGCGTCCCGTCGCACAAGGTGTTGTGCGGCAACTCCGGGCCGACGGTGGAAGCACCACCGAGCCGGCACTCGTGAGGAGTCTTCTGCTGGCAATCTAGGACACGACCGCCGCGACTGCTGGACCGTTCTCACTGAGCAGGATCGGGGCATCGGCCACCGAATCCGGATCAGCTCCGGTGCCGTGATGCGAGAACCGGGTCATCGCGTCGTCCACCGCCGCCGCCGGTTCACCCGGTGGGGGAGGGCGGCGGAGTGAAATGGTGGCCCCAGAACGCGCCCTCGGTGATGTCATAGCTCGGCGTGTCCGGATCGACCCGCTCGCCGTCATAGCCGAACTCGACCGCGTGCAGGTCCGGGGACCAGACGTAGAACGAGACCATATTGTCGTTGGTGTGCCGCCCCAGCGACTGCATCATCGGCACCTCGTATCGGTATGCACGGTCCAATGCCCGCCCGACGTCGTCGAGGTTCACGCCTTCGAACATGAAATGCAGCAGTCCGGGGCCGGCGGCCGGAGCCAGCCCGAGGGTGTGCTGGCGGGCGTTGCAGCCGAGGAAATAGAGCGTCCCGTCGGGCGACTCGGTCGTATTTCGTTCACTGAAGCCGAGCAGGTCGACGTAGAACCGGTAGCCTGCTTCGACATCGGCCATGTTCAGGATGATATGGCCCATCCCGAGGTCGCCGGTGACGAACGCGGAGACTCCTGGCGTGACGGGAACCGAGTGGTCGAACCGTGGCCCGTGGAAGAGTTCGATCGGGTTGCCACCGGGATCGGTCAAGGAAACGAAGCCACTGACCTGCCGGAGCTCGCAGTCCTCTTTGCTGCCTCGGGTGACGGTCGATCCGGCCGTTTCCAGTTCGGTGACCATCCGGTCGAGATCCCGGGAGTCGGTGACCTGGAAAGCGGCTGCCGCGAGCCCGGGGGTTTCGGCAGGGATCAGTGCGAGACGGTGGTGGAAGCTGTCGATGCGGTAGTGCAGTGCTCCCTCGGTCGATCCGGAAACCTCCTGCATGGCAAGGAATTCCCCGGCGAATCTCCGCCAGGCCGGAATGTCGGTCACGTTCAGTCGGAGATAGCCGAGTGAGTGGATGGGCATGATCGGTCCTTTCCAATCTGTTGCCGGTCAGAAGGCGCCGACGATGTTGGGCAGAATGGCTTCACCTTGAAGCAGGTACCGGCCGTAGACCGGATAGGCGCCGTCCGGGAGGTTCATCGCATGGTGCTGACCGGCGTGCACGTCCCGCCACAGCTGCTGGATCAGGCTGGTATTCCAGATCGACCTCGGTCCGCCACTCTGGTATGCCTTGTCGACCGCGGAAACCGCGAGCTCGACCGCGACCATGTGATCGCGCTTGCCGCGCATCCGCTGAGCGAGCGTCGGTCCTTGTTCTGCGCACGCGGTGTCGTACAGGTCGCCGAGGTTGCGCAGTAACAGATCCCGGGCGAGATCGACCGCCCCGGATGCCTCGGCGAACCGGGTCAGCGTCAGATCATTGGGCACCATGGCCGGATTGGCGGAGACCTTGGTCCGGTGTATCTGGAGTGCTTCATCCAGCGCGGTGGACGCCATCCCGATCAACGGGACGACCACCGAATTGAGCAGCACGCCGAACCAAGGCAGGTTGTAGATCGGCGAGGTGTTGATCTCCTTTCCGGGAACGTTGCGCTCCATCGTGTCGGAGACGTTGAGCGACCGGTGATCCGGCACGAACTGTTCACTCACCACGATGTCGTTGCTACCGGTGCCGACCAGTCCGGACGCGTGCCACACGTCCACGATCTCGTAGTCCGGACGGGGAAGCAGGAAGTGCCGATATTCCGGTGGCCCACCGGCCTCGTCGGTGACGAGGCCGCCGACGAAAACCCAGTCGCAGTAGTCACTGCCGGAGGAGAAACCCCAGCGGCCGGTCAGCACGTGCCCGCCCTTGACACGTTTGGCCTTTCCGGCCGGTCCATAGGAAGAACTCAACCAGGTGTCCGGGTTTTCGCCGAGGACCTCGCGCTGAGCCCGGTCGTCGAACAGGCCGATGTGCCAGGCGTGGACACCCACCACGCCGGTCACCCAGCCCGCCGAGCTCGAAGCGCGGGAGATGGCGTACATGGCCTCGTTGAAAACTCTCGGATCCGCCTCCATTCCACCGTACCGTCCGGGTTGTAAGAGTCGCATGACGCCGATTTCGCGGAATCGCTTGACGATCTCCGGGGCGAGCTTGCGCAGCTCGATGGATTCCGTTTCCAGGCGCCGCAGCTCTTCGGCATACTCGGCGATGGCGTCGAGGACGGGATGTGTCGGGTACATGTAATCGTCTCTCATTTCGTGCGGCTCGTCAGGGTGCGGCTGGTGGTCCTCACCGCCATGCGGCACTCGTTCGGTGCTGGCTGCGGTGAGAACCGGTTCGCCAGATCGGAATCGGCCACGAGCCGGTGGCTGGTGCGGTGGCCGTGAAGTGCCGCGCCACCGCCGGGTTCGCGGGCGGTGTGCTCCGGTGGGCTGTCGACCAGTGTCATGCGCGACCAGCCCTCTCCTCGTCGTGCCGCGACAACGAAGACGTTATGACCGAGCCGCGTCCCCTGCCAGCGTGTCTCCCACTCATCGGGATACGGGTGACTCGGCCCGGACGCGAGGTGCCGGATCCTGGTGGAGAGCACGCCGCTCTGGGGCACTTCGTTTCCGGTTCCTGTGCGGTATCGGCATGTGCCGCCCGATCACGGTCTCGGTGACCAGCACTTCGGGGACGGGCCGTTGCGCGCGGAACCGGCGGGTCACCGCACTCGAACCCCGGCTACACGACTGGACAGCCCTCAACGACCGCTCCTCGCCCGGTGGCGGGACAGCGCACCGGACCGCTCGTCGGTACCGGCTGCGCCTTGCAGAGCTGCCCACTCCCCGGGATCCGCACCTGGTTCTCGGGACGTGAACCGGCCGACCTGCCGGACCTGGACGCATCGCCCCGGGTATGGATGGACACCGCCCTCGTGCTCGGACTGATGGCTGCGCCATCCCGGGGGAGTCCGCCACCGAGGCGATCGGGCGCTCACCGCGACTGCTCGCCACGATCCTGCGCCTGTAAGAGATTCCGTCGTCGGCACCGGACGCATCGATCTGCTGGTTCGTGATCTGCACCGCGTCAGGTCGGCCGGTACGGGTCGTATCGGTGCACGATTCGTTCGAAGGCACGGGAAGCCGCGCTGTGGTAGGCGTTTTTCCGGTGGAGTAGGCATACGGTGCGGGTGGGGATGGCCGGGTCGAGCCGCACCGGGTAGAGCTCGGGGTGGTCGCGGGTGATGGCGTCGGGCAGGATGGTGGCCAGTTCGGTGTGGCCGACAGCCTCGGTCAGTGCGGTCACGGAGTTGGCCTCGACCGCGAGGTGTGTCTGTGTCCGGTGTTCGGCGAAGTAGGCGTCGATCTCGCGGCGGGTGGCGAACTCGGTGCTGAGCAGGGCCAGCCGGTTGCTGCTGACTTCGCTGACCGGGAGGCTGCCGGTGCGGCCCGCGTACGGGTGATGGGGGCCGACGACCAGATCGAGGGACTCCTCGTAGAGTTCGGTGCTCTCGATGCCGCTCGGGTGTGGGCCCCGGAAGGCGATGCCCAGGTCGAGTTCGTCGGCGAGCAGGGCGGCCTCGATGTGGTCTTGGGTGAATTCCCGCACGTCGAGGCTCAGTCCGGGGTGGTGCTCGTGGAATGCGGTGAGGACAGGCCCCAGCAGGTACGCCGTGAACGTGGGAGTCATCGCCAGGCGCAGGTGTCCGCTGGTGAGGTCTTGGACGTCGGCAACGGCGCGTTCCCCTGCCGCCAGATCGCGTAGCGCCGCTCGGACGTAGCGGAGGTAGGTTTCGCCGGTGTCGGTCAGGCGCACGGTCTTTCCGGTGCGGTCCAGCAGTGGTGCGCCCAGTGCCCGCTCGAGCTGCCCGATCTGTTGGGACAGCGTCGGTTGGGAGACCCGCAGCGCTTCGGCGGCGCGGGTGAAGTTGGCGTGCTCGGCGACGGCGAGCAGGTAGCGCAGGTGCCGCAGTTCCGGTCTCATGCGAGGACTATAGGTGATACCAATGGTGATCATGAGTTCTTCGTCTTGGACACTATAGCTCGGTTGCTGCAGGCTGGGACGCGTCGGAGCATGCGAATTACCCACGCGATCGAGGAATCATGGACTTCATTCAGCGCACGATCGACCTTGCCCGCCGGAATGTCGAAGCCAGAGGGCGCCCCTTCGCGACGGTCATCGAGCGGGACGGCGCTGTTCTCGCCGAGTGCGCGAATAAGGTCGCGCAGACCCACGATCCCACCGCGCACGCCGAGATACTCGCGGTCCGGGAGGCGTGTACCGGCCTCGGCACGGAGCATCTGACCGGATGCACCATCTATGTGCTGGCCCAGCCTTGCCCGATGTGTCTGGGGGCCCTTTATTACTGCAGCCCGGATGAGGTCGTCTTCCTGACCACGCGTGCTGCCTATGAGCCGCACTATGTGGATGACCGGAAGTACTTCGAGCTGGGTACCTTCTACGACGAGTTCGCCAAGGACTACACCGAACGCCGGTTGCCGATGCGCTATGCACCGCGTGAGTCGGCCGTCGAGGTCTACCGGCGGTGGCAGCAGCGCAACGGCGGTGAGCGGCATGTGGCGGATGCGCCGACCGCCTGAAGATCCGTCCGTTTCCGGTAAAATCCCCATTGTCCCCATTGGGAGGGCCGTACGCTGATGAGCGCAACCGAATTGCGGTACCTGAACCGTTGCGTCGAATTGGCGGCCGAGTCCCTCGCGGCCGGTGATGAACCGTTCGGATCGCTCCTGGTCGCCGAGGACGGCGAGGTGTTGTTCGAGGACCGCAACCGAGTGTCGAGTGGAGACCGTACGCGTCATCCGGAGTTCGAACTGGCGCGCTGGGCGGCGAACAATCTCACGCCCGGCCAGCGCGCGAGCTCCACCGTCTACACCTCGGGTGAGCACTGCCCCATGTGCGCCGCCGCGCACGGCTGGGCCGGTCTCGGTCGCATCGTCTACGCGAGTTCGGCCGAGCAGCTGGCGAACTGGCTGGCTGAGCTGTCGGTGCCGGCCGCGCCAGTACGGGCGCTGCCGATCAAGGCCGTCGTGCCCGGTGTGGAGGTCAGCGGTCCGGTCCCCGAGATCGCTGAACGGATACACGATATGCACCGCCGTTTCCACGGCCGGAAACCCGGTTCCGCACCGAACGCACCGTGACCGGCGAACGCGGGCCGCGAACCGAGAATTAACAGACACCCGCAGTGGGCCCTGGCGGTGGTGCCCGTGGTGATCATGGTCGGCGGTGCACCGTTTTTCGCCGGTAACGGCCGGATCCGGGTGTTCCCGGAGCTGGCTTTCTGTTCTTCCCGCGGGTGCTGATCGATCCCAGTTTTCTGGTGGCCGCCGCACGCCGTGATCCCGGCGATGTCAAAACGGCACAGTGCTGGGGAGAATCCATTGGCGTGCGCGATTCCGCCGACGCAGCGAGCTGAGATGGTTCATTCTGGCATAGTCGGCGAGGCGTGTCTGTCGGGCGCGTTCGATGCGTTCACCGGCGGGGGCATGTCGGGTCGATGTCTTCGAAGGAATCTCTTCGCACCTTGTCCAGCGCGCGTTGCCGTCGACGATGGGCGTGCTGGACAACGGTTCATAGGTGGTTCCCGAGTCTGAAGCGTCGTGCTGCGGCGTGGGCTCGTTCGTGGCGGCGGATGATCAGCTTGATGCCGTTGGCTTGGAGGGGCCCGCGGCCGCGATCGCTGAGCCAGAGTGCTGACACCAAGTCGGCTTGTGGGTGTTGTTTGCGTACTCGTAGGTAGCGGGAGAGTGCTTGTCCGGTTTTCGTGGAGAAGGGGATTGCCCGGGGTTTGCCGCCCTTTCCCACGACACGGATGACGTCGACTTCGAGATCCAGGTCGTCGAGATCGAGGTTGGCGATCTCGGACAGTCGTGCCCCGGTGTCCCAGTACAACCGGATGATCGCCTCGTCTCTGCGGGCGCGGAGGTCGCGGCCCTTGCAACCGTCGAGGACGCGTTTCATCAGCGTGTCGGAGACGACCGGGACAGGCTGCTCCGGCACCTTCGGTGGTTTCATTCGCGCCATCGGATGAACGTCGATTTCGTCCTCGGCCAGCAGCCAGTTGAACCACTGTTGGAGGGCGCGGTAGTTGTTGTTCGCGTTGCCGAGGCTGGTCGTCTCGATGCGGTGGGCGATCCAGGCACGCGCCTGTGATGTCTGAACATCGCGCGGCTCGGCAGGGGCGTCCTCGTCGTCGGCGAGCCATGCATGGAACCAACACGCAGCGTCACGATAGCCCCGGATCGTGCGGGGACTCTTCCCTTCGCTGCGGAGTGATCGACACCACTCTTTGATGAGCGACAGGAACGGTTCGGGGACCTCAGTACGCATGTCCAAAACCTCTCGAGCGGAGTGTCACTGAGCGCTGTGCTCACTCCCGCGCACGAGAAAAGCCGTGACCGGCGAGGTGTTTTCGCTGGTCACGGCCATGCTGTCGGGACGACAGGATTTGAACCTGCGACCCTCCGCTCCCAAAGCGGATGCGCTACCAAGCTGCGCCACGTCCCGTGTGGGTCCCGGTGAACAGCCTACCGTGGACACGTTATGATCGGGCATGTGCCCTTCCGAGGGTGCATGCGGCTGTAGCTCAATGGTAGAGCCCTAGTCTTCCAAACTAGCTACGCGGGTTCGATTCCCGTCAGCCGCTCCATGCAGGCAGCAGCGCCCCCATCAGCCGGTGGGGGCGCTGCGCTGTGTCGCGATCGTGCCGTGCAGGGCTGCCGCGCGAGGTCCGGCGCGCGGTGGAGCCGATCCTCGGTACGCCGCGGCGGTGAGCTCGCAGTCCGTCAGGGTCTGGACGGGCCCACTGATCGGGACGGGCCGGTGCCGGGCCCCGTGAAGACGATCAGCGCCGTGCGTGCCGAGCATGGCCACATCCTGCGTGCGGCCGTCGGCAGTGTGGCGCCGGTCGATTCCGTGCTGGTGGCCAGGCTCGGCTCTTGACCGATGATGCCCGGTGCCCACCACCTCCCGGGCAAGGACATGAACCGGGACCCCCGGTGAATGACCCCGGTTCGGACCGTGCTAGAGTTTTTTCGTTCGCGGGACAGTAGGTCCAGCAGGCGCCGTTAGCTCAATTGGCAGAGCAGCTGGCTCTTAACCAGCGGGTTCGGGGTTCGAGTCCCTGACGGCGCACAGTGAGAAACCCCCAAACCGACCGGTTTGGGGGTTTCTCGCATTGCGGAGCGCCGTCTTTCGGGGGTTTTCTTTCGGGGCACTGAGGCTTTGGCGATGAACCGGCGGATTCGCGGAGATGATGACATGAGTCGGTTCGTCAAGTGGGGTTCGATATACGCCGTCAGCCGCCGTGATCGTTATGGTTGTGCGAGTTCGGAGGAGTGCCCGGATGATCCGGTGAGCGCGGCGGGAAGCGAATCCTGGGCAAAAGCGCGGATCGCCTCGCTGAGTGAAAAAGGAAGGCGGATGCGCTGTTGTTCACGGACGCGGATCAATCGGGCCGTGCCGTGAAAACAAGGGGTCGGGACGGATTACGGCAAGGCGCGCTCTTATGCGGGCCAGTGTTTTCCCTCAAGGGAACCAGTGCGGATGAACCGGCCGAATATGCGGAAACGAAAGCGACCACGTATATGCGGGAAAACGATATCGAATTCGGGGTGCTGGTATCGAGTTCTTCGCGCGCGGCTCGACTTTGGTGGTGTGGTCCCCGGCCGGGCACGACACGGCACCGCGACGGGCGGTCAGCGCACCGGGAAGCTTTCCTGATCGGGCGGGACGTTGCCGATGCTGCGCCCCTCGATATCGAGCAGCCTGCCCATCTGTTTGACGGTGTGCAGGCAGGTCGCGCGGTCCACGATGCGCAGCCCCGGCGTGCGCTCGGTGATCTCGGCCTCGAACCGGGGCAGTTCGTGCAGTGCCCGCAGCCAGACCATGAGCAACAGGTTGCGTTCCCCGGTCAGCGCGCAGCACAGCCGCAGCTGGGCCCAGGTGGCCAGCGATCGCGCGATCTCGTCGAGCCGTTCCGGGGCGACGCTCGCCCGGATGACGGCGGTGACCGGATAACCGGAGATGGACTGCGCCATATCGCAGCGCAGCCGCAGATAGCGGTTGTCCAGCAATCGGTTGAGCCTGCGCCGCGCGGTGGGCTCGCTGATCTCGGCGCGTTCGGCGAGCTCGGTGAACGGCATCCGCCCGTCCTCGTGCAGCAGCCGGTAGATCCGCTGATCGGTCGCATCGATGCGGGTGGGTGCGGCGGTGTCGTTCCGTGCCGGATCGAGGGCGTGCCGTTGTGCCGGGGACAGGCTGCGCAGTCGCCAGCTGCTCGCCTCGCTGTACCCGACGGTGCGCAGCTCGGCCTGCCAGCAGTGAACCCCGGGGAGCGGATCGACGGTATCCCGCAGGAATTCGGAGATCAGCGCGGGTGAGCGCCTGGCGAGCACGATGAGCAGCCCGTACGGACCGCTGAGCTGATGCACGTAGCGCACGATCCGGTGCGCGGCCAGGGTGTTCGCCACGGCGTCGAGCTGTCCCGGTGCGCACCCGATCTCCACATAGGCCATGCAGAAATCGGTATGCCGCGCGGGCCCGACCACGCAGGTGACCCAGGAGAGACCGGCGGCGTGCAACCGTTCCCAGCGCCGTGCCGCGGTTGCCGGGTCGAGTTCGAGCGCACGCCCGAGGGTGGACCAGGATGCCCGCGGCCGCACCTGCACGGCATTGATCAACGCCAGGTCCACCTCGTCGACGGAATCCCGCACGGATACTGCGCTCATCCGGTCATGGTGACGGTTTCCGGCATTCTGGACAAGGTGGCGCTCGGCTCACCAAGGCTGTTCGGCGGGCCGGACCCGGTTCCGAACACCCGGCCGACTTGGAGTGCGGATGTCAATGCGGACAAGCCGATCGACCGCGGCGCTGATGCGCTACGGCATCGCGCTCGCCGCGCTGATCGGCAGTGCGGTGCTGGGCGCGCTCGTGCACACCCCGACGGTGTGGGGGCTCGCGCCGGTGGTGCTCTACGCGGTGCTCTCCCTTTCGGGGATGAACCTGCTGCTGGCCACGGTTTTCGCGCTGCTCTCCGGGATTCTGCTCGATCAGCGCTCGCCGTCCGGGGTCGGTGAACTGCTCGGGCACTCGCTCGGGGACAGCGTCACCATGATCGGGCTGATCGTGGTGCTCGGTGCCGGTCTCGGCGAGGTGCTGCGGGTGACCGGGGTCGCGGATGTGATCGTGCGCGGAATCCTGCGCATGGTGCGCAAGGACAGCGCGATCGCATTGCAACTCGGCGTGATGGCGGCCTGTCTGGTACTGGTGTTCGCGCTCGGCACCCTCGCGGGGGGCGCTCGCGATCGCCGCGCCGATCGTGCTCCCGGTGCTCGCCCGCGCCGGATTCACCCGCTCGGCCACCGCGAGCATGATGTTCCTCGGCGGCTGCGCCGGTCTCGCGCTCGCCCCGTTCGCGGGTTCGAACATCGCGATCCTGGACGCGTCCACAGTGGACTACGGCACCTATGTGCTGGTCGCCGCGGGACCGCTGGCGGTGCTCTCGATCCTGCTCTCGCTGCTGATCGTGCCGCGGGTGCAACGGCGCGCGGTCGAACGGGGCGACGACTTCTACGCCCCGGAACTGGCCGGTGACTCCGGCGAACAGAGCTCCGGAGAGCACAGCAGGCGCGCGAGCATCGTGTTCGGTATCGCGCTGGTGCTTGCCGTCGGCTATGCCACGGTCTCCGGATCGGGCACAACTTTCCCGCTTGTCGCGCTCCCGGTATTGGCCGTGGTCACCGCACTCGCCGGTGGGCTGCGCGCCGATGCGGCGGTCGCGGCGATCTGCCGGGGCGGTGGCCGGATGATCGAGACCTTTCTGCTGTTCTGGATGCTCTCGGCGTTCTTCGAGATCGTGAACGAGCTCAAGCCCTATGATGTGCTGCTCGCGCATTTCGGCCCGACGCTGCACGACCTGCCCGCGCTCGGCTTCGCCGCCGGGGTCGCGCTACTCGGCTGGCTCGGGGTTCCCGGGGCCACGGCGGCGCACGTCGTGTTGCTGAACAAGGTGTTCGGGGCGCTGGGCACCAGTCTCGGGATCACCCCGGCCGCCTGGGCGGTCACCTATCTGTGGGGTTCCAAGGCGGACACCTACGGACCGTTCCCGAACGCCAACATGATGTCGGTGCTCGGATTCGCCGAGTCCACCAGGCTGCGCACCATGCTCTCGGTCGGCTGGGTACTGCTCATCCCGGCCGCGGTGATGTATCTGCTGATCCTGTTCGTTCTACTGTAGGGAGAAACCGAATCGTGTTCGATGTGCTGCTGCGCGGTGCAACCGTGGTGGATGGGACCGGAAATCCGCCGCGCAGGGCCGATCTCGCCGTCTCGGGTGACCGGATCGCCCTGATCGGCGATGTGGGCCGGACGGACGCGCATACCGTGCTCGACTGCTCGGGACTGGTGCTCGCGCCCGGGTTCATCGACCTGCATTCGCACGCCGACTTCACCATCACGGTGCATCCGGGCGCGGAATCCTATGTGCGCCAAGGGGTCACCACGATCGTCACGGGAAACTGCGGCAGTTCCCCGTTTCCCTCGGTGGGCGGGCGGGACGCGGCGCTCACCGCGATCATGGCCCGGGAGGTCAGCGCTGAGGCGGAACTGACCTGGCCGGATTTCGCGGGGTTCGCGACGGCGATCGGGGCCGCCGGCCCCGCGGTGAACCTCGCGCCCATGGTCGGGCACGCGGCGCTGCGGGTGGCCGCGGCGGGAACCGAACACCGCGAGCTCACCGCGGAGGAGCTCGGGTTCATGCGGGAGCTGCTCGCCGAGGCGGCGCACCAGGGCGCGTTCGGGCTCTCCACCGGGCTGATCTACGCGCCCGGATCCTTCGCGGCGACCGAGGAAGTGGTCGCCCTGGCCACCGAGGCCGCCGCGTACGATCTGCTCTACAGCACGCACATGCGCGATGAGGGGGACGCGCTGCTCGATGCGGTGGACGAGGCCATCGGGACGGCGCGGCGCAGCGGGGTGCGGTTGCAGGTCTCGCACCTCAAGGCGATGGGACCGGCCAATCACGGCAAGGTGTCCGATGCCTTGCGCCGCATCGAATCCGCGCGCGCCGAGGGAATCGACGTGGCCTGCGATGTGTATCCCTACGCGGCGTCTTCCACCCGGCTGAGCTCGCGGCTGCCGAACTGGGCACTCGACGGCGGGTTCGCCGGACTGGTGAACCGCTTGCGGGACGAGGAAAGCTATACGCGCATCGCCGCGGAACTGACCGCGAAGACCGGGCGCACCTTCCTGCCCGAGGCAACCGTGCTCGCAGCGCTGCCCGAAGGCCCCTACGCAGACCGGATCGGTGCCACGCTCGCCACGATCGCCGGGGAACGGGGCCGTCCACCGGCCGAGACCGCGCTGGACATCCTGGCCGCGCACGAGGGGAACGTGTGGATCGTCAACCACGCCATGGCCGAGTCCGATGTGGACATCGTGCTCGGGTATGAGCGCAGTGCCATCGTCAGCGACGGCTGGGTGCTCGACGTGCATAACGCCGGGCACCCGCATCCGCGGCATTTCGGTACCTTCGCCCGCGCGATCGGCCGATACCACCGGGATCGCGGGGTGCTCGGCCTGAGCGAGGCGGTGCGGAAACTGACTTCGCTGCCCGCCGCGCGGATCGGGCTCGCCGAACGGGGAATCCTCGCCGAGGGGAAGATCGCGGACATCACCGTGTTCGACCCGGAGACCATCGTCGACACCGCGAGCTACGCGCACCCGCTCGCCTATGCGCGCGGCACCGAACACGTGCTGCTCGGCGGGCAATTCGCGCTCATCGGTGGCGAACTCGGCGGCAGACGCGGCACGGTATTGCGCAAGTCCGGACGACGGGAGCAGCGATGAGGCGAGCACGAACCCTGGCCGTCCTGCTCACCTGTCTCGGGGTGCTCGCGACCGCGGCGCCGTCCGTCGCGGCGCCCCCCGGGCACGGCGCGGGGGACTGGGCACCGCTGCGCGCGCGGCTGGCCGCGATCGCGCACACCACGGAGGCCCAGGTCGGGGTCTCGGTGCAGAACCTCGCCGCGGGAGGACACCGGCAGCGCATCGAATTCCGCGCGCGGACCAGGATGCCCTCGGCCAGCGTGATCAAACTGCCGATCCTGGCCGAACTGCTGCGGATGGCCGAGCGCGGAGAGCTCTCGCTCGCCGAACGGGTGCGCGTGGACCGCTCCGATGTGGTCGGCGGCACCGGGCAGTTGCAGCACGAGAAGCTGCCCCAGGACGTCAGCCTGCACCGGCTGGCCAGGTACATGATCATCTACAGCGACAACACCGCGACGAACCTGCTGATCGACCGGATCGGATTCGGCCCGGTGAACGCGCTGATCCGCTCGCTCGGGCTGCACGCCACCGTCCTGCAGCGCAAGATGATGGACACCGAGGCGCAGCAGCACGGGAAGGAGAACTACCTGGACGCGGCCGATATCGCGAAGCTGCTGCGTGCTCTGTGGGACGGGCGGCTGCTCGCCGGGCCCGCCCGCGCCATCGCCCTGGGGTTCCTGCGCGATCAGCGGCTGAACGAGCTGATTCCCGCCGCGCTTCCGCCCGGTGCGCCCGTCGCGCACAAGACCGGGACCCTGGACGATCTCGTCACCCACGACGCGGGCTACTATCTCGTGCCCGGTTCCGAGGTGCTGGTCGTGTTCACCACCCGGGGCACGACGGCCGCCGGGACCGACGCGGTGCACCGGATGGCCCGCGCGGTGTGGGACTTCACTCAGCGCGGCGCGCGTTAGCCGCGTCACCTCGGGGCCGATGTATCCGGGATCGCCGATAACCTGTGCCTTTTGGCGACGTGCAGGAAGCGGAGGATCGGGTATGCCGAGCCTTGGAGAGAAGATGCAGGACATCTACGACGAGGTGCTCTGGCGCAACCCCGGTGAACAGGAGTTCCACCAGGCGGTACACGAGGTACTGGACAGCCTCGGCCCGGTCATGGCCAAGCACCCGAGCTACACCGACGCGGCGGTGGTGACCCGGCTGTGCGAGCCGGAACGCCAGATCATCTTCCGGGTGCCCTGGGTGGACGATGCCGGGACGGTGCGGATCAACCGCGGATTCCGGGTGGAGTTCAATTCGGCGCTCGGCCCGTACAAGGGCGGGCTGCGCTTCCATCCGAGCGTGTACCTGGGCGTGGTGAAGTTCCTCGGTTTCGAGCAGATCTTCAAGAACGCGCTGACCGGGATGCCGATCGGCGGCGGTAAGGGCGGCTCGGATTTCGACCCGAAGGGCCGCTCGGACGCCGAGGTGATGCGGTTCTGCCAGTCCTTCATGACCGAGCTGTACCGGCACATCGGGGAGTACACCGATGTTCCCGCGGGGGACATCGGGGTCGGCGGCCGCGAGATCGGGTACCTGTTCGGCCAGTACAAGCGGATCACCAACCGCTACGAATCCGGGATCCTCACCGGAAAGGGACACTCCTTCGGCGGTTCCCAGGTGCGCACCGAGGCCACCGGCTACGGCGTGGTGTTCTTCGTGGACGAGATGCTGCACGCGAACGGGGACTCCTTCGACGGCAAGCGGGTCGTGGTCTCGGGTTCCGGGAACGTGGCGCGATACGCGATCGAGAAGGTGCACGCGCTCGGCGGGACGGTCGTGGCCTGCTCCGATTCCACCGGCTACGTGGTGGACGAGAAGGGCATCGACCTCGCCCTGCTCAACGAGGTCAAGGAGGTGCGCAGGGGGACCCTCGCCGAGTACGCGGGGCTGCGCGGCGCGGACGCCCGGCTGGCCACCAGCGGGAACGTGTGGCAGGTGCCCTGCGATATCGCCCTGCCCAGCGCCACCCAGAACGAGCTCGACGCCGAGGACGCCACGGTGCTGGCGCGCAACGGCTGCCGGATCCTCGCCGAGGGCGCGAACATGCCGGTCACCCCGGACGCGGTGAAGCTGCTCACCACCGCGGGGGTCGCCTTCGCCCCCGGTAAGGCCGCGAACGCGGGCGGGGTCGCGACCAGCGCGCTCGAGATGCAGCAGAACGCCTCGCGCGATTCGTGGAGCTTCGAGCACACCGAACGCAGGCTCGGCGAGATCATGCGCGGAATCCACGACCGCTGCCTGGAAACGGCCGAGGAGTACGGGGTGCCGGGCAACTACTCGGCCGGGGCGAACATCGCCGGGTTCATCCAGGTCGCCGACGCCATGCTCGCCCTCGGGGTCATCTGAGACCGTCCCGTTCGACCGGTTCACCCCAGCGACCAGCGAATGTAAAGCATAGCTAAACTTCGCCCGGGGTCGCCGCGAACCGGGAAGAAGGGGAAACGTGCAGGTCTGGTACCTGATCGGGGTGCTCGTGGTCGCGATCGCGGTGCTGATCGCGCTGATCAACTCGCGGCTGCGGCTGCATCCCTTCGTCGCCCTGCTGGTGGTCTCGCTCGCGGTGGGGCTCGCCGCGGGGGAACCGCTCGGGCACATCGCGAAATCGCTGGAGAACGGCGCCGGCGGCACGCTCGGTGATGTGGGCATCACGCTGGCGCTGGGCACGATGCTCGGCAGGTTGCTCTCCGATTCCGGGGCGACCACCAGGATCGCCACCGCGATCGTGTCCCGGGCGAGCAGCAGGCTGTTGCCCTGGTACATGGCCGGGGCGGCGTTCGTGATCGGTATCCCGATGTTCTTCGAGGTCGGGCTGATCGTGCTGCTTCCGCTGGTGTTCAGCGTGGCGCACCGGGTGCAGACCGAGGCCGGGCTGCGCTCGCCCTATGTGCAGCTGGCCGTGCCCGCGATCGCCGCGCTGGCCACCCTGCACGGCATGGTTCCCCCGCATCCCGGCCCGCTGACCGTGGTCTCCGGGCTGCACGCCCCGCTCGGCCAGACGATCCTGGCCGGATTCATCTGCGCGGTGCCGACCGTGATCATCTCCGGCCCGCTGTTCGCGCGGTTTCTCGCACCCCGGGTGGAGGTCGTCCCGGACAAGGCGCTCGTCGAGCAGTTCGCGGGGGACAAGGACGAACCCGAGCACCGGGTGCCGACCGGCTGGGCGATCGCCTGCATCCTGATCCCGGTGGTGCTGATGCTCGCGCGCACGGTCGCGGAGATCGTGTTCGCCAAGGGCTCGGGTGCCCGCGCGGTGTTCACCTTCCTCGGGGAACCCGTAGTGGCGATGTTGATCGGCTTCCTCGTCGCCCTGATCGCCCTCGCGCTCGTTCGCGGGCGGCCCGGTGAGGCGGTGCGCAAATCCGTCTCCGATGGGCTGCGCTCGATCGTCGGGGTGCTGCTGATCCTCGGTGGTGGCGGGGCGTTCAACCAGGTGCTCACGGACACCGGGATCGGGGACGCGGTCGCTTCCGCCGCCTCGCACATGCACCTGAGCGTGCTGCTGCTCGGCTGGCTGGTCGCGCTGCTGCTCTCGCTGTCCACCGGCTCGGCGACGGTGGGCATCGTCGCCGCGACCGGGATCGTCGCCCCGCTGGCCGCGCACCTGGACAGCTGGCACACCGCGCTGCTCGTGGTCGCCATCGGGGCGGGCTCGATCGGGCTGAACTACGTGAACCACGCCGGTTTCTGGCTGGTCAAGGAGTCCTTCGGGATGACGCTCGGCCAGGCGGCGAAGGTGCACACCAGCACCCAGACGCTGGTGAGCGTGTGCGGCCTCGGCATGGTGTTCCTCTTGGACGTACTGCTCTGAACCGCTAATCCGTGTCACGATGGCTGCCATGAACGTGAGCGAGGTATGGCGGCTGAACCATCCCTGGGCGATGGTGTACTCCTTCGGGATCGATCGCCCGTGGCTGGCCAAACCGACCGCGCGGATGGCCTTCGGCAGCGATATCGGCCTGCTCTACGCGGCGACCGAGGCGATCGGCGAGCTCCCCGAGGGCAGCGCGGTGCTCGACGTGCCCTGCGGCAGCGGGGTGGCACTGCGCGGGCTGCGCCGGGACCAGGGCATCCGCTATGTCGCCGCGGACATCGCCCCGGCGATGCTCGAGCGCACCAAGCGGACCGCGGAGCGGCACGGGGTGACCGATCAGGTGCACACGCAGGCCTGCGATGTGGCGCGGATGCCGTTCGCGAACGGGGAGTTCGATCTGTGCGTGAGCCTGACCGGGCTGCATTGTTTCCCCGATCCGGGTGCCGCGCTCGCCGAGATCGCGCGGGTGCTGCGTCCGGGTGGTGCCCTGCGCGCGAGTTGGTTCCGCACCGACGCCGGTGCGCGGTACCGCCCACAGGAGGTGCTCGGGCACGCGCTCGGGTTGCTCGGGCCGAGCGCGAACACCACGCAGGTGCGGGAATGGCTGGACGAGTGCGGGTTCACCGATGTCCGGCTGCACGTTTCCGGGGCACTGGCCTACGTGACCGCGACGAAGGGGTGAGATGACCGGAATCGCGGGCTGCTCGGCCGTGGTGACCGGTGCGGCCGCCGGGATCGGGCGCGCCGTGGCCACCGCACTCGCCGAGCGGGGCGCGCGGGTGCTGGCGGTCGACCGGGACCGGCGGGTGACCGAACTGGACGAGCACCTGATCGCCGACCTCGCCGAGCCGGAACAGATCGGCGCGCTCGCCGAACGGGTCGAGGCGGGGACCGACATTCTGGTCAACTGCGCGGCCGCCTATCCCTCCGGGGGATTCCTGGATGCCGGGTTCGCCGAGCTGGAGCGGGTTTTCCGGGTGAACGTGACCGCGCTCGGCCTGCTCAGTGCGGCGATGGCGCGGGGACTGCGGGCCATGGGACGCGGTGGGGCGATCGTGAACTTCGCCAGCCTGCAGGAGGCGCTTCCGGTGCCCGGCTACGGTCCTTATGTGGCGAGCAAGGGCGGGGTGCGGGCGGCGAGCGCGTCACTGGCCGTGGAGCTCGCCCCGCTCGGCATCCGGGTGAACACCGTGGTGCCCGGGGTGGTGGCGACCCCGTCCTTCGACAGCACGCTCGACGGGCGCTCGTTCGGTGCCGAGCCGCCGACCCTGCTCGGCCGGATGGGCACCCCGCAGGAGGTGGCCGCCCTGGTGTGTTTTCTCGTTTCGGCCGAGTCCTCGTTCATGACCGGCGCCGAGGTGCCGATCGATGGGGGACGCAGGCTCAGCCGCAAGGCCGATCCACTCGCCGCGCCGGAGAAGAAGGAGAGCACGTGAACGAGGTACTCGAGCACCTGCTGCGTACGAGGATCACCGTGATCTACCGCGGGATCGACGTCGCGGCTTGTGTCCGGCTGACCGCGGCACTGCGCGAACACGGGCTGCGCAGTTTCGAGGTCACCACCAACAGCCCGGAACCGTTCGCGGCGATTTCCGCGCTGCGCAAGGAATTCGGCGCGGATGTGCGGATCGGCGCGGGCACGGTGCTCGAACCGGAACAGGTCGAGCGCGCCGCGGTTCACGGTGCGGAGTTCGTGATCTCCCCGAACACCGATGCCGAGGTGATCGCGGCGACCAAACGGCTCGGACTGGTTTCGGTGCCCGGCGCGTTCACCCCGAGCGAGGTGGTGGCTGCGGTGCGCGCGGGAGCGGACATCGTGAAGGTGTTCCCGATCAACGCGGTCGGCGCGGACTACCTCGCCCAGCTGCGTGGCCCACTGTCCACGCCTGCCTTCATGGCCACCGGTGGGGTCACCGCGGAGCTCGCGCGGGAGTGCTTCGCCAAGGGGGCGAGCGCGGTGGGCATCGGCACCCGGCTGCTCGGCGTCGGCAAGGACGGCTCCTTCGAGGCGGAGGAACTCGCGACCGCGGCCCGTTCTTTCCGCGCGGCTGCCGAATGAGCGCGATCGAACCGCTCGGTGCGGTCACCGCGGGTCTCGGCGAGGGGCCGCTGTGGGACGCGGCGAGCGGAACCCTGCTGTGGGTGGACATCCCGGGTGGTTTCGTGCACCGCACCGATCCGGCCGACGGTGCGGAAACGAGCGTGCACCTCGGCGAACCGGTCTCCGCGGTGCTGCCCGCGCGGGACGGCTCGCTGCTCGCCGCGGTGGGGCATCGGCTGATCGAGCTCGGTACCGGTGCGGTGCTCGCCGAGGTGCCACACCGGCCGGATATGCGGTTCAACGACGGTGCCGCCGATCCGCGCGGACGACTGTACCTGGGCACCATGCACACCGCGCAGCTGCCGGGGACCGCCTGCCTGTACCGGCTGAACCGGGCACGGGCGTTCGAACCGGTGCTCGAGGGTGTGACCATCTCCAACGGGCTCGGCTGGAGCCCGGACGGCGGCATTCTCTACTACGTGGACACGCCGAGCATGCGCGTCGAGGCCATCGCGTACGACCCGGAAAGCGGGGAACTCGGGGCGCGGCGGGTGTTCGCCGAATTCACCGAGGAACACGGGCGCCCGGACGGGCTCACCGTGGACGAGGACGGATTCGTCTGGGTTGCGCTCATCCGGGGCGCGGCGCTGCACCGCTACGCCCCGGACGGGCGGTTCGATTCGGTGATCGAGCTGCCGGTCTCGCACCCGACCAGTTGTGCCTTCGGCGGCCCGGGCCGGGACGAGCTGTACGTCACCACGGCCCGGGATCTGCTCACCGAACAGCAGCGCGCGGAGCAGCCGCTCGCCGGCCGGTTGCTGCGGCTGCGGCCCGGAGTGCGCGGCCCGGTGCCCTTTCCGGTCGAATTGGATTCGTAATTATCCGGTCCCGTGCCTCGCTGATCGTGTTGTTGCTTCCCGGATTCATGGTTATCGGATATGCCGATCGCCGCGTTCCCGGGCTTTCCGCGGAACAATTCGGTTCGGCGGCTCCAGCTCTTCGGCACCTTGCCCACGCGACAGTCACCCCTCGCCCTCGGCAAGCTTGTCTTCAAGCCGGTCCGCTCCGGCCTGGTCGAGGCCGCGGTACAGCGATCTGGCGCAGTTCCACTGCCCGGCCGCGAGGTCTGGGTCGCCCGCGCTGGAGTGCAAGTCACCGAGTCCTTCGTAGGCACGGGCGCGCTCGTAGCCGAACTCGCCGTTTGCGGTGTGCCGCAAGACTTCCGTGTAGCAAGTGGCTGCTTCGGCGTCGGCTCCGCTTGCAGCATGCGTGTCGGCGATGGCGTTCAGCGACATGACTTCCAGGTGCGGGTTGGCGGTCGTTCTCGCCAGCGAAAGCGCCTCCTGATGACACGCGGACGCCTGATCCTGATCGTGCAGGCAGCGGTAGACCGTGCCGAGCCGATTGAGGGCCAAGCCTTCGAGGAACCGGAATCCGCAACGCCGGGCGGTCTCGACGGCACGGTAACCGTGTTCGAGCGCCTCGTCGTACTGCCGGGTATCGCGGCACAGGCAGGTCAACCCATAGAGAGCTTGGGCGACGCCCGGCCGGTGGCCGTTCTCCTCGGCAACGGTGAGCGCCTCGCGCAAGCAGCTGGCGGCTGCTTCGAGCCTGCCGGTTCGCCGGCAGAGCAGTCCGAGGTTCACCAGCGGCCGGTGCATCGACGGGCGGGGCCCGTGTTCGCGGTACAGGTCAAGCGAACGACGCAGGTAGACGATCGCTTGATCGCTCCGGCCGGAGAAGCCGGCGGCGATGCCGAGGCAGTTGAGCGTCAACCCCAACGGCGCTGGGTCGCCTGCCTGTTCGTGCTCGGCCAGTGCGTCTCGGAAACAGCTTTCCGCCTCGGTGAGCCGGCCCTCCCGGAACGCGACCAGGCCGAGGCCACGCGCCGCTATTCCTCGCTCGAGATGGTTTCGGGCGACCGTGCGCAGCAGGCCATACAGCTCGCGTGCCTCGTCGAAGTGCCAGCCGAGGTCGAGGTAGGCGAACAGGACCCGCGCGAGGTCGGCGACCGTTTCGGGGAACTCGTACCGGGCCGCGGCGGCCGCGACCCGCACCAGGTTCGTGCGCTCGGCGTCCAGCCAGGACAAGGCCGCCTCGTATGTCGGCGGTGCCCAGGCGGTCGGCAGCTGCCGGTCGAACTCGTGCCCGGCGATGAACCGCGCGGCGGCCGCCGCGGTGCCCACGTAGTGCTGCAGCAACCGGCCGAGCGCGACCCGCCGGTGCTCGGGCGGATCGGCGGCGGCCAGTTCGGCGGCGTAGCTCCACAACAGGTCATGCAGCCGGTAGCGGCGCTCGGCGGTGACCTCGACCAGGTGCGCCCGGACCAGTGCCTCGACCTGGCGGCGCAGCTGCTTTGGCTCCCCTTCACCGTGCAGCGCGGCGATCGCGCGCAGGTCGGCGATGTTGCCCGGGTGCAGGCCGAACAGCCGGAACAGGTGCGCGGTCGCCGGGTCGAGATGGCGGTACGATGCGGCGAGCACGGCGCGGACCGAAGTGTTCGGGTCGTCGCCGGTCTCCAGTGCGTCCAGCCGGGCCTGCTCGTCGTCCAGCTCCGCGACCAGGTCGTCGAGCGCCGGCCCGGTACGCAGCCGCTCGGCAGCGATCCGCAGCGCAAGCGGCAGCCGGACGCAGCTTCGCACCAGTGCACGGAGTTCGCCGGAATCGTGGTCGGGAAGCTGTTCGGTAAGCAGATCGCCCGCGTCCTCGACGGTGAGCGTGCCCAGCGGCATCCGGTCCACGCCCTCGCGGACGGTCAACCCGGCCAGCGCATCCCGGCTGGTGATCACGGCGAGGCAGGTCGGCGTGCCCGGGAGCAGTGGACGCACCTGGCCAGCGTCGTGGGCGTTGTCCAGGATGAGCAGGATTCGCTTGTCGTGCACCAAGGTGCGCAGCCGTGCCGCGCGTTCCGCGCCGTCCGGCGGGATGGAGGACGGGTCCACTCCGAGCGCACGCAGAAAACCGGCGAGCGCCTCGGCCCATGGCACCGGCGGGTCCGGGCCGTAGCCGCGCAGATCCACATAGAGCTGTCCGTCCGGGAACCGATGCCGCACCCGATGGCCCCAGCGGATGACGAGCGCGGTTTTGCCGACGCCGGCCGTTCCGATGACGGCAATCGGGCGGAAGCCGCCGTCGGCTGCGCTGTGCCTGTCCAGCTGGGCGAGTTCGGCGGCGCGGCCTGCGAATCCGGACGCGACGAGCGGCAGCTGGGCGGGTGTCACGCCGCGGAGCGCTCGCCCGGCGGGTTCGGCCGTCTCACCGGAAAGCAGCCTGCGGTGCAGGGACCGCAGGAAGCTGCTCGGTTCGACGCCGAGTTCGGCGACCAGCACTGCCCGTGCCGCCCGATATGCCTTCAGCGCTTCGCCCTGCCGGCCCGCGTGATGCAGGGCCACCATCAGCAGCCCGTGCAGCCGCTCCCGCAACGGGTGCGCGCGGACCAGGTCAGCGAGTCCGCCGACGATCTCGGCGTGCCGTCCTCGGCGCAGTTGCGCGCCGTAGTACTCCTCGACGGCGAGCAGCCTGCACTCGGACAGCCGCTCGATCTCACCGGCCAGCACCGGAAGGTCCACGTCCTGGTACGGGGTGCCGTGCCAGAGACGCAACGCCTTGTCCAGCAGCCGCGCGGACCGGTCGGGGTCGCCGCTTTCACCTGCCTCGGCGACGAGGCGCTCGAACACCGCCGCGTCCAGCTCGCCGGGCTGTACTCGAAGCCGGTACCCGCCGGGTTCGTGCGAGAGGAGCCCCGCTTCATCGCCCAGCGCCGCGCGCAGCCGGTGCACCTGTAGCTGGAGGCGTTGCGGCCCGGCGCGATCACCCCACAGGATCTCCTGGAGCATTTCGGCCGGCACCGGTTCGTCGGGGTGCACGAGCAGCACGGCCAGTAAGCGCCGCCGCAGCCGCCCGCCGATCGGGACGTCCGCGCCGGCCGCCCGGACCCGCACCGGGCCAAGAACCTCGAACTTCACCCTGCGCCCCCAAACTCTGCACCGTCCTCGACGGTACCCCAGCACCGGCCAGGCCGGCCGCGATCGGCGAAAACACGGCGAAAGCAGGGTGAAAGCCCCGCTGTGTAGCTTTCGCCGAATCGACAGGCGAGCAGGGGAGGAACCGATGACGGCCAAGGACTTGCCGGATTACGTGCTCGGCGACGACGCGGAGCTCGCGGCCGACCATGTCAGATATCTCGCAGAGCTGCTCGATCCACAGAGCACAGCATGCCTGGAGGCCACGGGGTTGCGGCCGGGCATGCGCTGCCTGGACGTCGGCGCGGGCGGTGGTTCGATCAGCCGCTGGCTCGCCGGGTATGGCGCCGACGTCCTCGCTGTCGACGTCGACACCACTCACCTCGCCGAGTCTCCGGGAGTCGAAGTTCTGCGCCACGACATCACCGACGGTGTGCCGGGCCGGGGCAAGTTCGACCTGATCCACGTCCGGCTGGTGCTGATGCACCTATCCCGGCGTGCCGGGCTGCTGGCCATGCTCGCCGACCGGCTTACCCCCGGCGGCTGGCTGGTGATCGGCGATTACGTGGGTCCGCAGACCCGGGTGGTCACCGCCTCGAGCCCGGCCGAGGAAGCGTTGTTCCACCGGGTGCAGCAGACCGCGCATGCCGCCGCCGCGAACGCAGGCGCGGTGTCCTTCACCTGGGCGCACGAGGTTGACGAGCGGATGCGGGAAGTCGGGCTGGTGAACATCGAGGCGCGCAGCTTCATCCACACGGCGCAAGGCGGCGGCACAGCGTCGCTGCTGTCGAGCAACCTCGTGCGGCAAGTCGAGAAGCTCGCGCTGAACGAGGGCCTCGCCGCCGAGGATTTGCGCGCCTACTACGAGCTGATGCTCGACCCGCGTTTCCGGTCCTGGTTCTACGAGTTCGTGTGCACCAGGGGGCAGCGGCTCTGACGGCGTGCCAATGCGAACACAGCCCTGGCTGCCCTCGGTGGCATGCGCTGCGGGCGTTCACGGCTTCGCGCGGCTCGGGATAATGCCGTCCGGCGAGCTCGAGGCGATGGCTGGTGGCGCTGTTCTCGTCACCGTAATGCGTGAAGGAAAGCTGTCTGTTCTTCGCCGTTCGAGGGTCGATTCCGGCGGTTATCCTGATTTCCCACGCAGTGGGCCGGCTTTCGCATCGACTACCGGTTCCTGGTTCAGCACTCGTCCTGCGATGAGCTCTGACGACACGCGACCCTAGATCTTGGCGATGGGCGGGAACTCCTCGCGCGCCGCGTACCGCAGCTGCGTCAGGTTGTCGCCCCTCGCCCAGGCGTTGAACGCCTTGACGTAGAGGGTGACGTGCTCGCGGCTCTCCCTGCGGTGCTGCACCTGCCCGGCCTCCTTGCGGGCCATCCGGAACATGGTGTTGCGGAAGGTCAGCCGGGGATCGTTGCGGCGCAGCCCGGCGCCCTCGATGATGCCCTCGTACCAGTCCTCGAGGTCGACGCGCTTGTTGGCGGCGTCCACCAGGTAGCTCGCCGCGCCGGCCGCGGACTTGATCATCCCGGTGGCCGCGGAGATGCGCTCGCCGAGGTGCACGTATTCCCGGGCTTTCGGGTGTGCTTCGAGGGTCTCCAGGATCTGGGTATTGGTGACCGAGGCGGAACCGGAGGACCAGTTCACATCGGGGCGGTTCGCCACCAGGTAGATCGTGCGCAGCATCGCGGCGAGCATCACCGAGGATTTTTCGCCCTCGATGGCGAGTACATCGGCCGCGTTGCGGCGCTTTCCGGTGTCGAGTACGTCGAAGGTGTCCGCGGGGACTTCGGTGAACACGGTCATCTCGACCGGTTGTTCGGCGGCGACGATCGCGGCGAGCCGGTGTTGTCCGTCCACGAGCACGCCGTTGGTGTCGAAGGCGATGCCCTGGTGGGTGACCTGCCATTCGCCGCGGCGCATGGCTTCGGCGAAGGCGCGCACCACCGGTTTGGAAAGGGGCCGGTTCGAGGTGTTCGCCTCCAGCATCGTCTCGGCCTTTTGCGGGGTGATTTTCTGGACCTTGCTACGCATCGCGAACCGTACTCCTGTCCGTCGAGGTCGGTACCGACGCAGCAATTTGTACCACGGGATCGAGGGGCCGAACGGACGAATGGGACATCGTTATCCCCTTTATGGTGCTCGGTTCCCGAGAATGGGCGCCGTGCTGCTGGCGGTGCCGCCCTGCTCGGCGGCGAAACCGAGCAGCGTCCGGGTGCCCGCCGGTGGGGTACCGGTCACCGGGAGCTCGATCCGCTGCGTTCCCGGGCCGTGCACCGGGATCGTGCGCGAGCCCAGCGTCCTGCCGTCCGGAGTCCAGGCGTACAGATGTGCGGTTCCCGGTCCGGTGGCGTGCACCAGCGCGGTCAGTGTTCCCCCGCGCAGCAGTGCCGGTCCGGCCAGCCGCGCGCGGTCCCCGGTGGGTGCCGCCTGCTGCCCGGCGAGTGGGATCCCGTCACGGGCCGACTGGGCGATGGAGGCGGGGGAGTCGATGCTGCGTGCCGCGGTCTTGGCGATGACCGGCTCGCTCGGCTGGGCAGGACGGTCCGGTGGTGGCTGATAACCGGGCAGTTCGGCGTGCCCCCAGCGATAGGGATCGCCCTGCACCCCGGAGAACGGGGACCAGCCTATGCGGGTCTGGCCGGTCTTGTCCGTGGTGTCCGAGTCATAGGCCAGGATGTTCAACCCCATCCGGGCGGGATCCACCGCCGAGGGCAGATCGGCCATCGGGATCGCGGCCTCGACGGTGTAGCCGGTATAGGGCTGGTCCGTCTTCGCGGCGACCCGCATTCCGGGTGCGGTTTCCGCGCCGCCCTGGTGGTTGTCCGCATCGCGTTCGAAACACGGCCCGCCCTCGGCGGTCCACGGCAGGATCCCGGTCTTGAAGGTGGTCGCGGTGTTCTCGCCGGTGCCGCGCGGATCGATGTCGATCTCCACCGAATCGGTGCGCCAGTGCCGTTTGCAGTCCTTCGCGGAGAGTGCGGTGCCCGGTTTGTCGTCGGTGACGTGGGTGAGCACGTACAGCGTGTCCCCATGCCGCGAGACCTTGGCGTACCCGGAGCAGTCCCGTGCTGAGGTGCACGGATCGCCTTCCCAGCGCCGGGAGATCGGCAGGCTGGCACCGGGATATTCGCCGGGTCCCGCGATCCCGTCGAGTTTCGGGGCGGAATCGAGCGCGGGAATACGGGTCGCCGGGACCAGATCGAGTGCCGCGCCGGTGTCCTGGCTTCCGGAACCGCTCGTGGTGTGCACGGTGTAGCGGTAGTCGCCGTCGTCGGCGGTGGGCAGCTGCTTGTCCGTGGCGGTGACGGTGAATTCGGCCGTGGTGTCCGCACCGGGAGCGAGGCCGCGGTAGTCCCGGGTGGTGGGGGAGGCGGTGAACCCCTTCGGCAGGTCGAGGCGTACCGTGCCCGATTCGGCTCGCTCGCCGTTGTTGTGCAGCCGCACCGGGATCGTCCGGGATTCACCGGAACCCAGCGAGAGGGTGTTCTCCCAGCCGCCCTGCAACTGGGGAACCCCGGTGCGGGCGGACCAGTCGTCGAAGTCGGTGTACTGCGGCAACCGGGCGGGGACAGCGGTGACCGCGGGGGCGGGCTCGATTTCGCGCGCCGTCTGCCCGTGCCCGATCGCGCTGCTGAGTTCGGCGCCGATCCGGTACCCGGTGCCGGTCTTCGCCTCGCGTGGCACGGTCACGGTGAACCGGGCCTTCCCGTCCCCGTCGAGCCGCCCGTCGCCCCGCACGGACCAGCCTTCCGGCAGCTGTGGCGTGATCCGGGCACCGGGCAGCGGGGCGTGGTGCGGGGCGTGTGCGGTCACCGTGGTGGTGAAACTGTTTCCCGGGGTCGGATGCTGCTCGGATGTGCTCAGTTCGAGCCCGGTTCCCCGTGGCAGGCCGCCTTTTCCGGGCAGTGCGGCACCTTCGAGCATGGCATCCGGTGCGGTGTTGCCGAGCGTGTAGGGCACCCGGGAATCGATCTGGGTGAACCGGTCGCAGTCGATCTCGGCCGGGTCCGTCGGCGGATCGGCGGTGTCCCCGAAACCCTGGCTGCGGTAGTCGCGCGCGGACTGCGCCTGCACCTTGGCCCAGCTGCTGCGGTGCTCGCGGGAGTAGGCGCCCTCCCAGACGCCGTAGACCTGTTCGGCAGGATCGTCCGGGGTGAACGGGCAATCGGGACCGGTGCCACCGGAACCGTCCGCATCGGCCTCGAACAACCGGCCGACACTCCACGGCGCGAGCCCCTGCCCGGTGAACTTCGCCGGATCGGCCGCGTCGTCGTAGGCCTGGGTGGCCAGCCGGCCCGCCTCCTGGTGGTTACCGTGCTGGCCGGGGACGGGCGCGGGGTTCATGGTGACGATCACCGAGGGCGTGGTTTCCCGCACCAGTCGCACGATCCGGTCGAGCGTGTCCTGTTCGTCCCACACCTTCCTGGTGAGCGGGGCACTGACGGTATAGAAGAAGTCGACCTTGTCCAGGTTGTGCACGTCCTGGATGCCCGCGCGGCCGACCGCCCTGCGTTCCTCGCCCTCGCGCAGTACGCCGAGCGCCGGGCCCTCCTCGGGGCCGACCGCGTTCCCGCCGCCCTCGCCCCGGGTGATGGTGACGACTCCGGTGCTGATGCCGGAATTCTCCCGCCACTGCCCGAAGGTGGCGAGGTTGTTGTGCTCATCGTCCGGGTGCGCGCCGATGAACAGCACATCCACGTGCCCCGGTTTCGCGGATTTCGGGGCCGCTGCGCCGATTCCGGGCAGCAGGGCGAGCACCAGCGCGGCGAGAGCCGTCGACAGCACCGATTTCCTGAGCATCCTCACTCCTTGATCGAGCCGGTCAGCATGCCCTCGATGAACCGGCGCTGCAGAACGATGTAGACGATCACGACCGGGAGCGCCACGAGCACCGCGCCCGCGGCGAGCAGCGAGAACTCCGCGCTGTGCTGGCCCTGGAAGAACACCAGCCCGAGCGGGACGGTGCGCAGCGCGTCCGAGCTCACCATCACCAGCGGGAGCAGGAACTCGTTCCAGGTCCACATGAAGGTGATCACGACCATGGTGGTGATCGCCGGGCGCCCCGCGGGAACGAGCACCCGCCACAGGGTGGTCCAGCTGGACGCACCATCGATCCGTGCCGCTTCGATCAGCGGCCGTGGCGCGCTGCGGAAGTAGGCACGCATCCAGAAGGTGCCGAACGCGACGGACTGCGCGGTCTGCGGCAGGATCAGCGACCAGTAGGTCTCGGTGAGCCCCGCCGAGCGCAGATCGAAGTAGAGCGGCACCACGAGCGCTTCCTCGGGCAGGGTGAGCCCGATGAGGAACACCGAGAACAGCAGCGTGGTTCCGGGGAACCGCATGGTGCCGAAGGCGTAACCGGCCAGGATCGAGAACAACCCGGCGGCGAGCACCACGGTGACCGTGACGAGCGCCGAGGAACCGAAGTAGGCGCCGAAATGCCCGCGGGTCCAGGCATCCGCGAAATTGCTCAGGTGCAGCCCGTCCGGAAGGGCGAACCCGGTGCGCAGCGAGCGCTGGCTGGAGAACGCGGTGAACAGCACGCCGAGCACGGGCACCAGGGCGATCACGCTGAACAGCGTGAGGATCACATAGCTGGCGAGGCGCTCACCGTGGGAGTTCATTTCTCCCGCCCTTCGATGAGCCGGGTCACCACGAGGGTGATGGCGAAGACCAGGACGGTGAGCGCGACCCCGATGGCGGCCGCCGAGCCGACCTGCCCGGTCTCGAAGGCGCGGTGGTACACCTCGTAGGCGGGCACCGAGGTCGCGTCGCCCGGACCGCCCGCGGTGGTCACGTACACCAGGTCGAAGGTGCGCAGCCCGGCCACGATGGTCAGCGTCGCGGCGACCGCGATCTCCGGGCGCAGCGAAGGCAGGGTCACCGTGAAGAACTCGCGGACCGCGCCCGCCCCGTCCAGCCGCGCCGCTTCGTAGAGCTCGCGCGGGATCCGCTGGCAACCGGCCAGGAACAGCACCATGCACAGCCCGGTCTCCACCCAGGTGCCGATCAGGCCGACCGAGGGCAGTGCGAGGTGGAAGTCGCCGAGCCAGCCGCGGGCGAGGTCACCGAGACCGACGGCCCGCAGCGCGGCGTTGAGCAGCCCGTCCGGGGCGTAGATCCACCGCCAGACGATCGCGACCACGACCAGCGCGAGCACCTGTGGCAGGAACAGCACGGTGCGGAAGAAGGTCAGCCCGCGCAACCGGACCCGGGAGGAGACCGAGGCGAGCAACAGGCCGAGCACGATCGGCAGCGCGGCGAAGAACAGCAGCAGGATCAGCGCGTTGGCGAACGGCGCGCGCAGCTCGGGATCGGTGAACAGGGTGGTGTAGTTGCGGAATCCCGCCCAGGTGCCGACCGAGAGGCCGTCCCAGTCGTAGAGCGAGATCCACACCGCGCGCCCCAGCGGGATGAGCACGAACAATGTGAACACCGCGAGGGCGGGCAGGATGTAGAGGTAGCCGACTGCCCGCGGCTCACCGGGCGCCCGCTTGCGGTAGCGGCCCGCGATGTCGGTCATGGCTCACCGTCCCTGCCGGAAGTGATCCGCGTCGGCTTGCAGCTTTGCGGTGAACTGTTCCGGGCTCAGTCGCCCGTCCACGAGTTCCTGCAGTGCGGCGGTGATCGTGTCGTAGAAGTCCGGCGTGGTGTAGTCCGGATAGGGCGCGGGCCCGCCACCGGCGTTGATCCGGTCCCAGCCGTCGAGCATCGCGCGCCGGGGACTGTCCGCGGGCAGCCGCTCGGCGTTGTTCCCGGGAACCGCGGGCAGGTTCCCGGTTTCGGTGAGCACCTTCGCCGCGTGTTCGTCGGTGAGGAAATCGATCAGTGCGGCGGAGACATCGGGATGGCGGGACTTGCTGGAGATGGCGAGCGCGAAGTTCTCCCCGCCGATGGTGGCCGGGCCTGCGCCGGGTTGCAATGGTGGTGGCGGGATGAGGCCGAGGTTGTTCCCCATCGGCGCGCCGAGCACTTCGGTCTCCCAGGTCCCGGTGATCATGAAGACGCCCTTGCCCGCGGCGAACTGTTTGGCCGAATCGTCGTAGCCGAGCCCGTTCCCGTTGGGCGTGAGATACCCACGGCGCGTCCAGTCCTGCAGCACCCGGGCGGCCTGCACGATCTTCGGGTCCGTCCAGGATCCGCGCCCTTTGCCGAGAATCAGCGAGCGCAGCGCTTCCCGCCCGGCGAACTGGTTGGCGAGCACCCCGAAGACGTGGATCGCCGCCTCCCGGTCCAGATTGCCGAACTGGATGGGCAGTTCGCCGCGCGCTTTCAGTTTTTCGAGTTCGCCGGTGAACTCCTGCCAGGTTTTCGGTGGTTCGAGTCCGGCCGCGGCGAGTTTCTTCTTGTTGTAGAACACCCCGACGTACTCGCCCATCTGGGAGAGCCCGTAGAGAGTTCCGGTGCCGAACCGTTTCCGGTCCGAGCTGTTCAGATCGAGCAGCGTTTTCGGATAGCGTTTCTTCCATCCGTACACCTGCGCGTAATTGTCCAGCGGGGTGAGCATGCCCGCCTTGACGAAGGCGACCATGTCCGGATAGCCCTGGTTGACCTCGGCCACATCCGGGGGATTGTTCCCGGAGAGCGCGAGTTTCAGTGTGGTGCGCACGTCATCGGTACTTTTCGAGGTGCGATTGATGGTGACGTTCGGATAGCGTTTCTGGAATTCGGCGAGCAATTGGCTGAATTGCTCGTTCTGCCCGCCGCGCACCTCCTGGTCCCAGACGTTCAGGGTCACCTTTCCCGCTTTCGCCGGATCGGTGCTGATCGCCGACACCGGTTTGCCCTCGGGCTGGTTCTCCGCGAACTCCGCGCCGGGCGGGGCGCAACCGGCCGCGAGCAGGGCGACGGCGGCGAACACCGCGAGCCTGCGCATCAGAAGTCCCCGACGTCGGCGGCCCGTGCGATGGTCGCCGCCGCCCTGCGGACCGCGCCGACCGGGAAGACCGGGATCAGTTCGTCCAGGAAACCGTAGCGGCGCAACAGGGATTCCCGGTAGGCGCAGGAGTTCATGCCGTCGCGCACCGCGTGCCACCAGTCGGCGATGTCGCCCCAGCCGGGCGCGGCGAGGGATCCGCCGAACTGCTGCACCGCGAGCGCCGAGCAGGCACCGGCGAACGCGAGCCGGTGCGGCAGCGGCCAGCCCGCCAGGGTGCCGAGCACGATTCCCGCGCCGAACACGTCACCCGCGCCGGTGGCGTCCAGCGCGTCCACCCGCAGCGCGGGGACCTCCGCCTCCTCGCCGGTGCTGGAATCGATGGCCATAGCACCGTGCCTGCCGTTGGTGACCACGGCGAGCGGGACCCGGTCGGCGAGCTCGTACAGCGCGTCCCGCGGGGTCTCGGTCCTGGTGTAGGCCATCGCCTCGCCCGCGTTCGGCATGAAGGCGTGCGCGAGTTCGAGCTGATCGAGCAGGCTCGCGGGCCAGTTCCCGCTGGCGTCCCAGCCGACGTCGGCGAACACCAGTGCGCCGTCCGTTCGGGCGAGCTCGGCCCAGGAAGCCTGCTCACCGCGGCGCAGCGGCTCGGTCTCGTCCAGGTCCACGATCACCGCGCGGGCCCGCGGCGGGTGCCCGATCATCTCGGTCGCGGCCATCGGCGGGGCGTGGCTGTGGGTGACCATGGTGCGGTCACCGGAGGCGGCGAGCGAGACCGTCACGGGGGAGTGCCATTCGGCGAACCGCCGCGAACAGGACAGGTCGATCGATTCCTGTTCGGCGAGGGTGCGCCAGCAGAAGTCCGCGTAGTCGTCGTCCCCGAACGCGGCGGCCAGTCCGGTGCGCAGGCCGAGCCTGCTGGTGGCGATCGCGAGGTTGGCGATGCCGCCGGGACAGGACCCCATTCCGTCGGCCATCACCTCGGTGCCCGCGTCCGGCAGCGCGTGCAGCCCGGTGAACACGATGTCGAGGAAAACGGTGCCATACAAGAACACGTCGAATTCGGGACTGTCGGGGAGGCGCTTACCGGCCAGCGGATCGTACGCGGTCGCGGCCACGGGATGGTCCTCTCGACGCTGGGCGGGACCCCAGCACTCTAACCACGAAAATGCGCGAAGACAATCATTAGTGCGCACTTCCGAGCGAAAACGCGCAGTGCGACTGCTATGCTCGGTGCGTGATCCAGCACCGACGGCGCGCCGAGATCGTGCGGCGGCTGCGCTGCTCCGGTCCCATGTCGGCGGCCGCGCTCGCCGGTTCCCTCGGGGTCAGCGCCTCCACGATCCGCCGCGATCTCGCCGAACTGTCCAGGCAGGGCACCCTGACCAGGGTGCACGGCGGTGCGCACGCGGAGGCCGATGCCGATGTGGACATGCCCTTCGCGAACGTCGCCGCGATCGCCCCCGAGGACAAGGATGCGGTGGCCGGGTGCGCGCTCGAACTGGTCAACGACGGGGATGTGCTGCTGCTGGACATCGGCACCACGGTCGCGCATCTGGCCCGGCGGCTGCGCGGGCGGCGGGTCACCGTGCTCACCTCCAGCCTGGCCGTACTCGACGAACTGCGTGCGGACGAGTGCGTGGAACTGCTCGTGCTGGGCGGGCTCGTGCGGCGCACCTACCATTCGCTGGTCGGCGCGCTCACCGAGGACGCGCTGCGCCAGGTGCGGGCGGATCGGGCGTTCATCGGGGCGAGCGGGGTGCACGGGGACGGCCAGGTGCTGGACAGCACGCTCGTGGAGACGCCGATCAAACGCGCGATGATCGCCGCGGCCGGGCAGGTGGTGCTGCTCGCCGACAAGGGCAAGTTCCCGGGAACGGGGGCATTGCGGGTCTGCGGGGTGGACGAACTCGACGTGCTGGTCACCAATGCGGGCGCCGATTCCGCGACACTGGACACCTGTTCCGCGGCAGGGGTGGAGGTAATGCTGGCATGCGACTGACGATCCTCGGTGGCGGCGGATTCCGGGTTCCGCTGGTCTATCGCGCGCTGCTGGGCGCGCACGGCCCGGTGCACGAGGTGGTGCTGCACGATCTGGACCGCGGCAGGCTCGAGGCGATCACCCGGGTGCTTGCCGGGCTCGCCGCGACCGTGCCGGGCGCCCCGGAGGTGCGCGCGACCACCGAACTGGACGAGGCGCTGGCCGGGGCCGACTTCGTGTTCTCCGCGATCCGGGTCGGCGGTCTGGAGGGGCGCACCGCCGACGAACGGGTCGCCCTCGATCTCGGGCTGCTCGGCCAGGAGACGACCGGTCCCGGCGGGATCGCCTACGGGCTGCGCACCGTGCCCGCGGCCCGGCACATCGCCGAACGCTGCGCGGTGTTGTGCCCACACGCCTGGGTCATCAACTTCACCAATCCCGCCGGCATGATCACCGAGGCCATGCAGGGCGTGCTCGGCGAACGGGTGATCGGGATCTGCGATTCGCCGATCGGGCTCGGCCGCCGCGCCGCGGTCGCCCTCGGTCTCGATCCCGCGCGCACCGGGCTCGACTACGCCGGGCTCAACCACCTCGGCTGGCTGCGCGGGCTGCGCCACGACGGCCGGGATGTGCTCCCCGAACTGCTCGCCGAGCCCGGGCTGCTCGCGGGCATCGAGGAGGGCGAACTGTTCGGCCCCGAGTGGGTGCACGATCTCGGCTGCCTGCCCAACGAGTACCTGTACTACTACTACCGGACCCGCGAGGCGATCGCGGCCATCAAGGGCGGGGCCGCGACCAGGGGCGAGTTCCTGTTGCGCCAGCAAGCCGCGTTCTACGAGGCGGTCGCCGAGGCAGGGGCCGCAGAGACACCGGAGACCGCGCTCGCCGCTTGGGAACGCACCCGGCGGGAACGCGATGCCACCTATATGGCCGAAAACCGGGAGGGAGAGCGCGCCGCCGCGGATGTCGAGGGTGGCGGATACGAGCGGGTCGCGCTCGAGCTCATGTCCGCGATCGCCCGCGATGAGCACGCCAGCATGCTGCTCAACGTGCGCAACGGGTCCACGCTTCCGGAACTGCCCGGGGACGCGGTCATCGAGGTCGGCTGCGCGGTGGACGCGAACGGGGCCCGTCCGCTGGCCACCGCTCCGCTTTCCGGGCATCAGCTCGGCCTGGTCGCGCAGGTCAAGGAATGCGAGCGGCACACCATCACGGCCGCGGTGACCCATTCGCGCCGCGCCGCGCTGTCCGCCTTCGCGCTGCACCCGCTGGTGGACTCGGTGGACACCGCGCGGATCCTGCTCGAGCACTACCGCGCGCGCATTCCCGGGGTGGCCGCCGCGCTGAGCTGATCTGTCGGCTCTGCTGATCTGTTGATTTCGGAGTCTCGTCAATCGGGCCGCTAATTCGTACGATCGTCCTCGTGGACCGGATCGCCGTTGTCACCGGGGCCAATCGTGGGATCGGTCTCGCCGTGGTCGAGCAGCTGCTCAGCCGTGGATACCGCACCGTACTGGGTGCCCGCGACGCCGAGGCGGGACGTCAGGCCGCACGCGATCTCGGCGCGAACGGCCGGGTGCTCGTCGCCGAACTCGACGTCACCGAGGAGCGCGGTACCACCGCTCTGGGGGAGTTGCTGCGCACCGAATTCGGCCGGGTCGACGTGCTGGTCAACAACGCGGGCGTGCACTACGACACCTGGCAGGATCCCGCGGGCGCGGACATGCGCATCGTCACCGAGGCGCTCGAGGTGAACGCGATCGGAGCCTGGCGCACCATCACCGCGCTGCTGCCGCTGATGCGCGGGAACCGTCCGGGGCGGCGCATCGTGAACGTCTCCAGCGGGATCGGGGCGCTCTCCGATATGGGCGCGGGAACCCCGGCCTATGCGGTGTCCAAGGCCGCGCTGAACGCGGTCACCCGGGTGTTCGCCGCGCAATGCAGTAGGGACCGCATCCTGGTGAACGCGGTCTGCCCCGGGTGGGTCGCGACCCGGATGGGCGGCCGCGGTGGGCGGACGATCGAGGCCGGTGCGGCGAGCGTGTTGTGGGCCGTGGACATCCCCGAGGACGGACCGACCGGCGGGTTCTTCCGGGACGGCCGCCGCCTTTCCTGGTGAGTCAAGATCTTCGCGATGAATGCGGTCCCGGATGCCGCCGATCTCGTGTTCCGGCGCGCCGAGGCCGCCGATGCGCCCGGTATGGCCGAGGTGTGGTTGCGGGCCTTCGCCGCCGCCCTGTCGACCGTGCGGCGCGCGCATGACGACGACGAGGTGCGGGATTGGTTCTCGGCGGTGGTGGTGCCCGACTGCGAGGCATGGGTGGCCGTGCATGAGGATTCTGTTTCCCGAAAAGCCGTGATCGGGATTCTCGTGCTCGAGGACGCGGAACTGGAGCAGCTGTACCTGGAACCGTCCTGGCGGGGTTGTGGCGTGGGGGATCGGTTCATCGCGTTGGCCAAGCGCTTGCGTCCCCAGGGATTGGGCTTGTGGACCTTCGAGGTCAACCAACCGGCGCGGCTGTTTCACGAGCGGCACGGTTTTCTCGCCGTGCAGCGCACCGATGGATCCCGCAATGCGGAGGGCGAGCCGGATGTTCGTCTTGTCTGGCGGCCCGCGGAGATCGCCGCGCGATAGCCGGGTGGGCTGAATTCGGGCCGCCCGTTGTGGATGCGGACTTCCCACGCGGTGTGGTGGACCAAGGTGTGGTGGTAGGCGCAGAGCAGCACCATGTTGTCTTCGGTGGTGTAGCCGCCGTTGGCGTGGTGCCGAACGTGGTGGGCCTGGGTGAGTGCGGGCGGCTTATCGCAGTCCGGGTGTGCGCAGCCGCGGTCCCGGGCGATGAGGCGGCGGCGGAGTTTGGGTGGTGCGGTGCGCTCCCGGCAGCCCATGTCGAGCACTTCACCCTCGCTGCCGAGCACGGTAGGGATGACTCCGGCATCACAGGCGATTCGGCGCAGCTGTGTGGCGGGGATGGTACTGCCGTCCATGGTGGTGCCTGCGCCGACGCCTTCACGCAGGCATTCTTCGCTCATGGTGACCACGATCGTGAACGGTTCGCCGCCGTTTTCGGGAAGGCTTTCCGGATTCGCAGCGAGTTGGACGATCTCGGCGAACGCATCGGCGTCGCGTTCACTCGGCCGCCGGAACACCGTGGCGCCGTCAACGGTTTCCGGGCTACGGTTCTTATTGAGTGCGTCGAGAACGCTGCGCAGTTTCAGGCCGGTTTCCTGGTCCAGGTGGCCTTCGATGAGCCAATCATCGGCGCGCTGCTGCACCCAGATTTCCCGCCACGGGCGCGAGGGTTCGTGGTCGTTCGGCGCTTGCCCATCCGGATCGAGCCGCGCATGCAGTTCCCGGATCGGGCGGCTCAACCCACGCGGCCCGGTCTCACTGGCGATCTGCGCCAGGCAGTTCTCCGCGATCGGCCAGGATCCTCCGGTGAGCACATCGGCAGGCAGCTCGGTGGCGAATCTTCGTATTCGGTCCACATGCTCGGCGCCGAGATCCCCGCGTGAATAGGCTTCCGCGGTATTCGGCAGATCCGGCGAGAGTGGTTCACCACTGATTCCGAGCGCACCGAACAAGGCCCGTGCTCGTTCGGCGATCCGGCGTGCTTCGGCGAGACCCACCCGACCCACGTCTTCCACCATGCGTGCGGGCGAGCCGCGGTAACCGAACTCCACCGGCGCGCCGCGTTTGTCCAGCTGTGCCACCAGATCGAGCATTCCCGCCTCGGCGCGGCGAATGGCCATGAACTGGTCGCCCAGTCTGCGTAGCAATTTCTCGGCCGAATCCTGTACAACAACCCCAGCGTTCATGACTCCATAATAGCAGAATCGCTCGACACGAAACGGCGAATACAAAATGAATGAAATCAGTCAACCAGTCACGAAGGTATATACCCCGATGGAACGCCGAGTCAGGTTTTCAGTACCATTTCCAGTGCGTGCCGATCCGGTTCGCCCGCCAGGGCGACGTACCCGTCGGGCCGCACGAACAGTGCCGGGGGCGCCTTTCCGCACGGCGGGGCGGTGGTGATGGTCCGCATGCGGTCGCGATACCCGGCGGCCAGATCCGGTAACGCACCGGACGGGTCGAGCGGGAGCGCCCGGCCGTCGTGCAGGTGGTCGGCGAAGTGGGTTCCGCCGGTGAGCTCGTAGTCGGGCGCGCCGGTGCCGACCAGCGGATGCTCGCCGGGGAGATCATAGTGTTGCCACACACCGGAGATCCTTTTCGCGAAATACGTGGCGCCGTCGGTGGTACGAGTCAGCTCGCTCACCACCTCGCACATCGCCCGCACTTAAGGATCCGGTTGCATCGGCAACCGAGCAATGGATTAACTGCCGAAGTGACACAAGAAGTTTGTCCAAGGGCATTAATCAACTGTCGGCCCCGGAGGCGCTCGGCGCCGCCATGATCACGCAGCCAGCTCTGCCTCGATCTGTTCCAGGGTGCGCTGTTTGGTCTCCGGCACGAGCCGGTAGGTGAACAACCAGGAGGCGATGCAGATACCGGCGTAGATCCAAAACGTGGCGCTGGCCCCGATCGCGGAGAACAGGGACAGAAAGGTGAGCGCCACGAGCACATTGGTCAGCCACAGCGCGATGGTGGACACGCTCATCGCGGAGCCGCGGATCCGCAGCGGATAGATCTCGGAGATCATCAGCCACACCACGGGACCGAGGCTGACGGCGTAACAGGCCACGTAGGCGGCGATGCATACGAAGGCGGCGTAGCCACCGAATCCGGTCAGGCTCGGTAACAGGTAGACCGCGCCGAGCAGGGCGGCGGACAGTGCCATTCCGGCGAGCCCGATGAGTGCGAGCGGCCTGCGCCCGATGCGGTCGATCAGCCCGATGGCGACCACGGTGAGCGCGACGTTGACCACACCCACTCCGACCGTGGACAGGATCGCCCCGGATGTGCCGAATCCGGTGGCGCGCAGGATGGACGGTGCGAAGTAGATGATCGTGTTGATCCCGGTGATCTGCTGGATGATCGCGAGCCCGACGCCGACGATCAGCAGTGGGCGCACCCGCGGCCCGCGCAGCGCGGACAGTCCGCGTGCGGCACCGCGTTCGGTTTCCAGCACCTGGCCGATCTCGGCCAGCTCGGGTTCCACCTCGGCTGGTGGCCTTCCCTTGCGCAGTACGGATTCCGCGTCCTCCGGGCGGTTCTTGCTCAGGAACCAGCGTGGGGTGTCCGGGAGCAGCAGCATGCCGATGCCGAGCGCGATCGCCGGGATCGCGGCCAGCCCGAGCATCCAGCGCCAGGCCTGCGCCGGGGCGAGGGCGGAATTGATCAGGTAGGAGACCAGGATGCCGATGGTGATCATCAGCTGGTTGAGCGAGACGAGCGCGCCCCGGTTGGCCGCCGGGGTCATCTCGGCGATGTAGAGCGGAACCACCAGCGAGGCCGAGCCGACCGCGAGGCCGAGCACGAACCGCGCGAGGACCAGGGTCCAGGTCTCCGGGGCGAACGCCGAACCGAGCGCGCCGAGCACGAACACCCCGGCAGCGGTGATGAGCACCGCCCGCCTGCCGAACCGGTCGGCGAGCCGGCCACCGGCCAGCGCGCCGACCGCGGCACCCACCAGCAGTGCGCTGGTCACCACACCCTGCAGGAACGGGCCGAGCCCGAAATCGTGCGCCAGGAACAGCAGCGCCCCGGAGATCACCCCGATGTCGTAGCCGAACAGCATCCCGCCGAGCGCGGAGATCGCGGAAACGGCCAGCACGAACCGGTTCATCGAGTCACCCGGAGATTGTCGAACTGCGCGTGCTGCCAACCGTCCAGGCCGAGCGAGACCTGGCCGATCGTGTAATCCGGATCGGCGACCGTGGCCAGCTGCTGACCGTCCACGGTTGCCGTCACCCGGGCCCCGCGGGGGCGCAGTTCCAGGCGATGCCAGCCCTTTCCGGAGCCGGAGCCGGAGCCGGAGCCGGAGCCGGAGCCGGAGCCGGAGTCGGAGCCGATCTTGCCTTCCTTCAACGGTTTCTGGGTGCCATCGGCGGTGCGTTTCACCAGCTGCCAGTTGCCGTCACTGTGCAGCAGCAGATGATAGCCGCTGGTGCCGTTCACCACGCGGGCTCCCAGATCCACCGTGCCCTCGGCGGCCGGCCGCGCGTCCACGCCCACGGTGTAGTCGGTCCAGTCCGGATCGCCGATCACCGTTTTCGGAGCGTTGTGCAGCTTGTTCCACTGCACCGGCTGCCGGTCGACCTCTTGGCGCAGGCAGTGTCCCGCCCGGCCGGTGCACGGCGCAGTGGCGAAGGAACCACCGAGATCGGAGAGGTAGCGCGGAGTCGGGCCGTGTTCGAAGTCCTCGGAATAGGGCAGCCGCCAGGGATGCGCGGCCGGTGCGCTCGCGGATCCCTTGCCCTGACCGCCCTTCGTGGAGAACGAGTACACCATTCCAGGCTGTGCGGTGAATTCGAACTTCCCGTCGTGTGGACTGATCGTGCCCTTGTCGGCGAACCAGTCGCGTGATTCGGGGGAATCCGGTTTCGTCGCGCGCACGTGCACCGGGGCGTCGCTGAGCCCATTGGAGACCTGGAAAGCCAGCCGCTGCGGGGTTTTGGCGTTCAGCGTCTCGGCGATGCTGCTCCAGTCCGGCCCCTTCGGCTCGCGCAGGCTGACCACGCTGCCGCCCGGGATACGGCTGCTCCCGCTGTCCAGATAACGCCAGCCGGGCGCGGTGAACTGGGTGGTCTGCGCGAGCACCCAGACGCTGGCGCCGAGCGCGTAGTGCCCGGACCAGGGTTCGTTCGCCTCGAGCAGGCCGTCCCCGTCGAACGGCAGCCCCTTGTAGGCCGACCATTCCAGTGCCCAGTTGATGTTCCCGGTCATCCGCCCATCGGTGTAGCCGCGGTTGATCGACCGGGCGAGCGCGGTGGCGCCGAGGTCGTAGCGCTGGGATCCCTGTTCGCTCGCCCACAGGGGTTTGCCCGCCGCCTTGGCCTCTTGCGGGCTGGTGCAGTCGGTGTGCTCGGTGAGGTAACCACAGGGGTAGTGCTGGCCGACGACGTCCACGGCACGCGCGAATTCCTTGTCCTTGCCCATGTCCTTGAGCACATCCCAGTCGAAGCTGTCGTCGGCGACGAGCTGCACCTTGCGATAGCCGTGTTCGTCCAGTGCCGCGCGGAACCGGGTGTACCAGCCGGGATCGTTGCCCTTCTCGTTCCAGCCGCCCAGATAGTCGATGTTCAGATGGTGCTGTTTCGCGCAGCGCATCCAGGAGAGCTGGTAGTCGATGAATTCGTTCGTCCACACTGTCTGTTTGCCCTCGCCGACCCAGCCGGGGGTGCCCCAGGTGAGCGCGCCCAGCTTGATGCCTGGATTGCGCTTGACCGCTTGCTCGGCGAGCCACCACTCGTAGCCGCGTCCGCAGTCCACCGCACCCGGCGCGCGTTCGTGGCTCGGTTCGCTGCCGTCGGTGGAGTTGGTGTCCCCGCCGATCTCGATCTTGAGCAGCTGGATGTTCGCCCCGTAGCCGGGTTTGAACAGATAGTCGAGGATCCGGGAACGCTGCGGTTCGGGGTAGTCGATCAGCAGTCGCGAGGAAGCACCGGCGGACAGCGCGCCGAGCCCGTCGAAGGTTCGGCCCGCGGCAGAGCCGTCCACGGTGATCCTGGTCTGTTCGCCCACGCTCGCTCCGGTCATGGTGAGGGTGAGCAGTACCGCGAGGCAGAGGACGGCCGCTGTGCGCATGTGCACCTCCGGGAATCGGGAGCCGGCAAGGATCTTGCGGCCTCGGTGCGTGCTCCGTCAAGATTTATGCATAATTAATGTCGAAACTTCGGTAAGGAGGCGCGATGGGAAGCGAGCGGTTCACCGGCAGGGTCGCCCTGGTCACCGGGGGCGCGTCCGGGATCGGCGCGGCCACGGTGCGCAGGCTCGCCGAGGAGGGCGCCGCGGTGCTGCTCGCCGATATCGCCGACGGATCCGAGCTCGCCGGGCAGTTGCGCGCCGAGGGGCACCGGGTCGACTATCGGCGCGCGGATGTGGCCGATGAGACCGACTGGTCCGCGCTCGCCGAACAGCTGCGTACCGAGTACGGACGCCTGGATGTGCTGCACTGCAACGCGTTCACCGTCATCCGGCGGCCCGTCCAGGAGTTGAGCCCGCAGGACTGGGAGCGCCAGATCGCGGTCAACCTGGGCGGTGCGTACCACGGGGTGCGTGCCTGCCACGGGCTGCTGTGGGAGAACTCCGGGGCGATCGTGTTCACCTCCTCGGTGCACGCGCACACCGGGCTGCCCGCGCATCCCGCCTATGCGGCGAGCAAGGGGGCGCTGTGTTCGCTGGCCCGTCAGCTCGCCGTGGAGTACGCGCCGCGGATCCGGGTGAACACCGTGCTCCCCGGTCCGGTGCTGACCGGCGCCTGGGACCGGGTGGACGAGTCCGGCCGGGCGAGCACCGTCGCGGCCACCCCGGCCGGCCGGTTCGGGCGGGCCGAGGAGGTCGCGGCGGCGGTCGCTTTCCTCGCCGCGCCCGAGGCCTCGTTCATCACCGGAACCGAACTCGTCGTGGACGGCGGGTGGAGCGTGGCCAAGGAGTCCGCGTGACCGCGCGCGGACTGCACGGCCAGATCGTCGAGGCGATCGGCACCGGAATCGTGCGCGGGGACCATCCACCGGGCTCGACGCTGTTCGCCGAGGACCTCGAGCGCGAGCTCGGGGTGAGCAAGACCGTGGTGCGCGAGGCGCTGAAAGTGCTCGGTGCCAAGGGAATGGTGGAATCCCGGCAGAAGCGGGGGACCGTGGTCCGCCCGCGCGCGCAGTGGCACCTGCTCGATGCCGATCTGCTGCGCTGGCACGGTGGCGCCCGCCCGGACCGGGATTTCCTGGGCAATCTCGCCGAGGTGCGCGCCATCGTGGAACCCGCGGGTGCCCGGCTCGCGGCCGTGCGGCGCACCGAGGAAGACCTGGTCGCGCTCGAATCCGCGATGGCCGCCATGGTCGCCGCGCACACGGATGCGGACGCGATGATCGCCGCGGACCTGGAATTCCACCGCGCCCTGCTCGATGCCGCGCACAACGAACTGCTCTCCAGGATGGATGTGGTGATCGTGGCCGGGCTCGGGGTCCGGGACCGGATCGTGCACGCGCGGGAGCACTGGGCCGATCCCGAGCCCGCGCACCGCGCGATCCTGGACGCGGTGCGCGCCAACGCTCCCGAGGCCGCGGTGCGCGCGGTCGAGGCGCTGCTCGCTCAGGCGGAGGCGGATCTGCGGGAGCTCTGAGCCGGCTGTGTCAGGATCATCGGGTCGTGCCGTGCTCAACTCAGGAGGCAGCCGGTGACCTTCGCGGTCAGCATCATCGATCTGTTCAGCTTCGCGGTACCGGGCGCCGTGCACCTGTCCATCCTGATCTACGTGCTGCTGCGGCTCGGCGTGCTGGATCCGGCAGCACTGACTGCGATGCCGACGCCGGTGCTCGTGGTCGCCGCCGTGGTGGCCAGTTATCTGCTCGGGCACCTCTGCCATCCGCTCGGCAGTCAGCTGGAACGGTTGCCGCCGCGCTGGAGCCGGAGCCCGGACGCGGCGCAGGAGGGATTTCTGCGCAGGGTGCCGCAGGCGCGGGACCGGGCGTACGTGCGCGCCGATCCCGCGCTGCTGCTTGCCGCGGCCGAGATCCACGATAAGGAGGCCGCCACGGAGATCGCCCGGATGCGCGCGCAGTCGCTCATGCTGCGCAACATCGCGCTGGCCGCCGCCCTGGTCACGGTCGTCGCACTGGCCGAGCTCATCCCCGATGGGCACCGCCTGGTCGCGGCGGCGGTCGCCGTGCTGGCCGCCATCGGCGCGGTGAGCGCGCTGCGCGAAGGACGCAAGCTCTGGCACGTATCCCGGTTGAAGACCCTGGAGATCTGTTTCTGGATTCCCGACATCGACCGCCGGTTCGCGGAGCCGGTCAGGGAGTGAGCCGGTGCTGCAGATCGGCGAAGTGCGCGGCCATCGCCTGGCTCGCCGCCTCGGGATCCCCGGTGCGCAGCGCGGCGAGAATGGCGCGGTGGTTGTCCGCGACGCAGTCGGTCGCGCTCGATTCCGGCACCCGCATCCCGGCGCGCGCGTCCAGATAGGCGGTCCAGAACAGGTCCACCAGCTGCCCGATCAGCGGATTGTCCAGCCCGGCGTAGAGCGTGTGGTGGAATTGCCGGTCCGCCTCGGCGTGCAGTTCCACCTGTTCCATCCGGGTGCACAGCTCGTCGAGCCGGTCCAGGGTCGCCGCCTCGAGTTCACCGGCCAGCCTGCGGATGGTGCCGATCTCGATCAGCGCGCGCACCTCGACCAGATTCCGCAGTCCCTCGATGTCCCCGGACAGCGCGCGGAAGGTCAGCGAGGGGGAGAGGGTGTGCAGCGAGGCCTCGCCGACGAAGGTGCCGTGCCCGTGCCGGATCTCCACGATCCCGAGCGCGCGCAGTGACCGGATCGCCTCGCGGACCGTGTTGCGGGACACCGCGAGCTGGTCGATCAGCTCGAGCTCGGTCGGCATCGGATCGCCGGTGCGCAGGCCGCGCTCCTGGATGAGGCCGAGGATGCGGCGCGGCAGCGGGTCGAGTGCGGTCAAGAACTGCTCCTTTACAAGGTGCGCGGCTCGCCCTATCGTACCCAGGACACAGGACGTCCAACGTCCAACATCTCCGGAGTGAATCGCAGCGAGGCGTGGAGGTGCCGTGCGCGAACGAGGGTGGTACCGCCAGCTCGACCGCGGGCAGTGGAAGGCGTTCTTCGCCGCCTGGCTCGGTTATCTGCTCGACGGCTTCGACTTCGTGCTGATCACCCTGGTGCTGACCGAGGTCAGTCACAGTTTCGGGCTGACCACGGTGGAGGCTGCGAGCCTGGTCTCGGCCGCGTTCATCTCCCGCTGGATCGGCGGCATGGCGCTCGGCGCGCTCGGGGACCGGTTCGGCAGGCGGACCGCGATGGTGGTGAGCATCGTGCTGTTCTCGCTCGGTACCCTGGCCTGCGGGCTCGCGCCGAGCTACGGGGTACTGTTCGCCGCGCGGCTGGTGATCGGGCTCGGCATGGCCGGGGAGTACGGGGCCAGTTCGACCTATGTGATCGAGTCCTGGCCGCAGCGGTTGCGCAACAAGGCGAGCGGTTTCCTGATCTCCGGCTATTCCTTCGGGACGATCATCGCCGCGCAGGTCTACGCGCTCGTGGTGCCCGCGTTCGGCTGGCGTGCCCTGTTCTTCATCGGGCTCGCCCCGATCGCGCTCGCGATCTGGTTGCGCCGCAGCCTTCCCGAGTCACCGGACTGGTCGCGCGGGAACAGCACGCCGACCATGATCGGGGTGCTGTTCACCGGCAAGCGCGCGCCGCTCAACCTGCTCGGCGCGGTGCTCGCGCTGGTCTGCCTGGTGCTCATCTTCACCCAGGCGGTGTCCAGTGTTCCGCTCATCGCGGTGCTCGGCGTACTGGCCGCGGTGGTGTTCCTCGCTTATCTGGTGCAGTTCTCCGGACCGCGCTGGCCCGCGACGATCGCGGTGATGGTGATCGTGTTCGCCGCCTTCCTCTACTCCTGGCCGATCCAGTCCCTGCTGCCCACCTACGTCAAGACCGATCTGGGCTACAGCCCGGCGGAAACGGCGAACGTGGTCTTCTTCGCCGGGTTCGGGGCCGCGGTCGGCTGCTGGGTCGCCGGGTTCATCGGGGACCGGTTCGGCACCCGCCGGGCCTATGCGGGCAGCCTGCTGCTCTCCCAGCTGGTGATCTTCCCGGTGTTCGCGGTCGGCGGGCACAGCCTGCTGCTGCTCGGCGCGCTGCTGTTCGTGCAGCAGGTGTTCGGCCAGGGCATTTCCGGGCTGCTGCCGAAATGGATCGGCGGTTACTTCGAGACCGGTCAGCGCGCGGCCGGTCTCGGGTTCACCTACAACGTGGGCGCGCTCGGCGGTGCGGTCGCCCCGGCGCTCGGCGCGAGTCTCGGCGGTCAGCTCTCCCTCGGTACCGCGCTCGCGGTGCTGTCCTTCGGACTGACCCTGATCGTGCTTGTGCTCATCGGGATCGACGCGCCGAACCGTTTGCAGCGCCTGCTCCGCCCGGCGGCGGCCTGGTCGGCGGACGCACTCGATGGCCAGAACTACCGGAAGACCCAACGAGAAGGAGCTCCACTGTGACCCGTCTGCACGGTGTCATCCCGCCCGTGTGCACCCCGCTCACTCCGGAATGGCTGGTGGACAAGGAATCCCTTGCCGGGCTCGTCACGCATCTGCTCGAGGCCGGGGTGCACGGGCTGTTCGTGCTCGGCTCCACCAGCGAGGTGGCCTACCTGCCCGACGAGCATCGGCGCGAGGTGCTCGATCTGGTCGTCGCCCAGGTGGCCGGGCGGGTTCCGGTGCTGGCGGGGGCGATCGACATGAGCCCGCTGCGGGTACTCGAGCACGCCCGTGCCGCGCGCGAGGCGGGCGCCGACGCGATCGTGGCCACCGCGCCGTTCTACGCGCGCACCGACGAGCACGAGATCGAGTGGCATTTCCGCACGATCGCCGGGCGGGCCGGATTGCCCGTCTATGCCTATGATCTGCCCGTTTCGGTGCACAGCAAGCTGTCCGCGGGCCTGGTCACCCGGCTCGCCGCGGACGGGGTGCTCGCCGGGCTCAAGGATTCCAGTGGCGAGGACGGGGCGCTGCGCAGGCTGCTGCTCGAACTGCGGGCGAGGGAACTCACCGAGTTCGCGGTGTTCACCGGTTCCGAGCTGACCGCCGACTACGCGCTGGGCATCGGCGCGGCCGGACTGGTTCCCGGGCTCGGCAACGTGGATCCGCACGGCTATGTGCGGCTCTACGAACACGCCGTGGCCGGGCGGTACCCGGAGGCGGCGCGCGAACAGGAACGCCTCGTGCGGCTGTCCGATATCGTCCATGCGGGCGGTACCGAGCGGATGGGGCGCGGTTCCTCGGCGCTCGGTGCCTTCAAGGCCGCGCTCGAACTGCGTGGGATCATCGCCCATCCGACTACGGCGCCCCCACAGGTTCCACTCGATGCGACCGAACGAGCCTTCGTGGGTGAGCAGCTGCAGCGGGCGGGCCTGCTCGATCGGTGACCGAGCCGTTCGGAGTCCGCGTCAAGGGCGGCCACGATGAAGGAACGGGTGCTCGTTCGCCGGGCTGCGGCGCATTCTGCGGTGCATGACGATTCGAGCGGGAGTGCCGAACAGCACAGGAACGGAAGTGGTACAGCTCGGTGCGCGGATCGGTGCGCGCATCGACGGGGTGCGGCTCGGCGGTGATCTGGACGCGGAGACGGTCACCGAGATCCGGGCGGCCCTGCTGCGGCACAAGGTGATCTTCTTCCGCGAGCAACAGCATCTCGACGAGCACGGGCAGCTGGCCTTCGCCCGGTTGCTCGGTACGCCGACGCTCGCGCATCCGACCGTGCGCAATGCCGAGAACGCCAATATTCTCCCCATCGACGCGGACTACTCGAAAGCGAACAGCTGGCACACCGATGTGACCTTCGTGGACCGGGTGCCCGCGATCAGTGTCCTGCGCGCCGTCCAGCTCCCGTCTTACGGCGGCAGCACCACCTGGGCCAATACCGTTGCCGCGTACGAAAATCTGCCCGGACCGTTGCGGGCGCTGGTGGACGAACTGTGGGCGGTGCACAGCAATGTCTACGACTACGCGGCCGCCATCGGGCACGGCGGCGGCGTGGATGTGAAGGAACGCGCGCACCGCGAGGAGTTCGTTGCGCAGGTGTACGAGACCGAACATCCCGCCGTCCGGGTGCACCCGGAGACCGGCGAGCGCGCCCTGCTGCTCGGGCATTTCCTGCGCCGGTTCACCGGACTCGCGAGCACCGAGTCCGCCGAGCTGTTCGGCCTGTTGCAGCGCAGGGTGACCCAGCTGGAGAACACCACGCGGTGGCAGTGGCAGAGCGGGGATGTCGCGATCTGGGACAACCGCGCCACCCAGCACTACGCGATCGCCGACTACGACGATCAGCCGCGGCGGCTGCACCGGATCACGCTCGCCGGGGACGTTCCGGTGAGCGTGGCCGGGCGGCGCAGTTCGGTGCTGCAGGGCGATGCCTCGCACTACGCGAGCATCCCCGATCAGCCCCGGCCACGGTGAAGTCCGTTGGCCGCCAGCAGGACCAGTGCACCGCCGAGTACGAACCACGGATTCCACAGGAACAGACTCCACCGGGTCTGCTCGGCACCCACCTCGGTGGCGAGCCCGGTCGCATCGGTCGCCAGCAGCAGTTCCACCAGAACACCACGTGCCAGCAACACGGCGCCACCGAGCCAGCCCAGTACCGCCACGGCGCGCTGGAGCGTGCCCGACAACCGCCACCGGACCATCCCGGCACAGAACCCGGCACCGATCAGCAACACCACGGCCACACCCCACAACCCGCCGAGAACGAACCAGGACGGGCGCCTGCTCGCGAGTTCGGCACCCGCTGAGGAAGCGAGGCCGAGTGTGCCGCCCAGCGCCCAGTACAGGTGCAGCACCGCGAACAGCAGGCACCAGAGGGCGGCCAGGTATCCCCAGCGCGGCCGGGCAGCGTGCGCCGTATCGTCAGTCACAGTCGGGTCAACGCCGGGGGCCGTGGCCGGGTTCCTGCGCAGCTCGTGGCGGATGTCCGCGCGATGACCCTGCACTCCTTCACCGCGACGACGCGCGGGCAGCCGGTGGAGATCGAAACCTTCGCCGCCCTGGCCGATCGGTGCCCGCGCGACGGGAAAACCCGTTCCACGCAACACATACGCCCCGGATGCAGGGGGATCGGCGTTCGGGAAACGCCTAGGGTGTGGGCATCGGCCCCCGCAGGGTGCTCGCCGCGGTGGCGAACATGGTGGACTTGATCGTGCCGAGGGTGCCCCGGTCTTTACCGGCGAGCGGGCGGGCCAGTTCGATCGCCCGCTCGAGCACCTGTTCCTGCTCGGCGACCTCGTCCACGAGCCCGAGTTCGCGCGCCTGCGGGCCGCCGAAGCGCCGTGCCGTGGTCATGGCGGCCATCGCCGCGGCCGGGGTCAGCTTGGCCTGGATGAGCGCGGCCATCCCCGGTGTGAACGGGATATCGATATCCGCCTCGGGGAAGCAGAAGTAGCCGCGGTCGGCGCGCATCACGCGATAGTCGTTGGCCAGCGCGAACATGGCGCCCGCGCCGAAGGCGTGGCCGTTGATCGCGGCCACGGTCGGCACCGGGAAGGTGAGCAGCCTGGCCAGCAGCTCGTGCACCCGGGCGACGTAGTCCGCGTACTGGTCGGCGTTGGCGAGCAGCCATTCGAGGTCGAGCCCGTTGGTGTAGAACTTTCCCGAACCGTTCGTGACGAGCGCGCCCGCCTCGGCGGACGCGGTGTCCAGATGCTCGCCGAGCGCGGTGAGCCAGTCCGGGGAGAACCGGTTCTCCGTCTCGCCGAGATCGAGTACGAACACCTCGTCGTGCTTGCGCAGTTCGGGCATGGTCAGCTCCCTCGGTCCGGGGGTGGGATGGCGAGCACCGCGCGCACGGCCGCGGTGAGTCGTCGTTCGGTATCGGTGCCGACGGCGCCGCCCGGCCAGGCGAGCTCCCTGCGGAACAGGGCCGTCGGCAGATCGACCACGCAGGTGGTGATCACCTCGACCGCCGCACCGTCTCCGCGATTCCACAGCGCCTTGGCCAACCGGACGAGCAGTGCGAGCACCCGGTTGTCGAGCGCGTGCAGGGCTTCCGCGAGCTCATCGGGTACCCGTGGGCCGAGCAGGTTTTCCTTGCGGACGGTCAGCAGCATGCGGGCCGCGTCCGGGCGATCCCCGGCGAACACCGCGGGCGCCCGTGCCGCCGCGCGGACCGCTTCTTCCGGATCGCCCGCCTCCGTGGCGAGCGTTTCCTGCCGGTCGAGGAAATCCGTGGCCGCGCGCAGCCACACCCTGGCCAGCAGCGCGGGCAGCGAACCGAAGGCGTGGTAGATCGCCCCGTTGGACACCCCGGATTCCGTGGCGAGCCCGCGCACCGTCAGTTCGGCCGCGCCGCGCGTCGCGATCAGGTGCTCGGCGGCATCGAGTACCTGATCGAGATCGTGCGTGCGTGGTCTCGGCATGCCCCATTCGTAACAGAGCAGTTGCTCTAAAACAAGACCCTGCTCTAGAACAAGACTCTGCTCGACGACAAGAATTCAGAGCCCGAGATCGTCGTAGATCGCCGGGATGAACGGCTTCACCCGCTCGCTGCGCACCAGCGATTCGGAAATGGTGTTGCCGATGACCGCGATGCTCAGGTCGTGCCGCGGATCGTGCATGACAAGGGAACTACGGCATCCGGCGTGCCCGAAACTGTCCGGGGAGGCGCAGCGGCCGAACCGCGACCAGCCCACCACGAAACCGAGTCCCCATTCGGCGGTGTCCCCGGAACGCTGGCAGGGCACGAAGGGCGCGGTCGCGGTGACGAACTCGGGCGCGCTGCGCGGACGATCCTCGGCGTGCGGGGACATCTCGCGCACCACGGCGGCCAGATCCCGCGCGGGACCGGAGCAGCCGACACCGGGGAACACCGCGCCGAGGCTTTCGGCCGGGATCAGCTCGCCGAGCGCGGGCCGCACCGAGCCGGAATCCCCGATCCAGGTCGGCGCGGGTTCGGCGGTGAAGCTGGAATCGAGCACGTGGGAGCGGGCGAACACTTCCCGGTTCACGAGTTCGGTGAACGCGCGGCCGGTGGCCCGTTCGGCGAGCGTGGCGAGCACCGCGAAGTTCGCGAAGGAGCTGTACCGGCGCTGCCGTCCGACGGGGAAGCCGGGATGGTGCGGTTCGGTTCCGGCCCGTTCCGCGACCCGTCCGTAGGGCGCGAGGAACGGTTCCTCGGCCCGCTCGCCGAGGCCGGCGCTGTGGTTGAGCAGCCGTGCGGCGGTGACCGGCTCGGTGTAGCCGGGGATCGGGGCGTGCAGATCGATCAGGCCCGCGTCGGCCAGCCGCGCGAACAGGCTCGCCGTGACCACCTTGGAGGAGCAGGTCCAGCGCAGCGGATCATCGGTGGTCATCGCGATCCCCGGGGCGCTCTCCCCGGCGGCGAGCTCGAGCACGGTCTGCCCGCGCAGCGCCACGAAGCACTGCATGCCGAGCCATTCCTCGCCGTCGATGCGCCGGGAGACCTGCTTTTCGGTGCGCGCGAAGTTCGTACCGAGCAGGGTCACTTCGACCACGCCCCTTCCAGATAGCTGCGCTTGCACTGCTGGCGTTGCAGTTTCCCGCTCGTGGTCTTGGGCAGTCGGCCGGTGCCGAGCAGCACCACATCGGCCGGGCGCACCGCGATCGCCTCGCGTACCCGGCGGGCGATCCGGCCGCGCAGTTCCTCGCTCGGTTTGTTCGTCTCCGCGACGACCACCACGGCCTCCGCCCCGGAATCGGTGACCCCGAACGCGGCCACGTTCCCGGAACGCACTTCGTCCAGACCGGCGACCTCGTGCTCGATGTCCTGGGGCACCAGGTTTTCCCCACGCACGATGATCACATCGGAGATCCGCCCGCAGACGAAGACCTCGCCATCGCGCAGGAAACCCAGATCGCCGGTGCGGTAGTGGCCGTCCGCCCAGAAGTGGTCCGCGCCCTGACTGCCGAGGTATCCGGGGAACAGGCTCGGCCCGTGCACGCAGATCTCGCCGACCGATCCGGGCGGCAGCGATTCACCGCGCTCATCGCGGATGTCGACGGAATAACCGGGAAGCGGCTTGCCGCAGCCGGTGACGGTGCTGCCTTCCGGGTCCTCGCGCGGAATGCCGCCGGAGACGAGGCTGTTCGGATCGGCGGTCACCGTGCGCATGGGTTCACCGGGAACCACGGTGCTGAACACCAGACCGAGCTCGGCCATGCCGTATCCGGGCCGCAGCGCGGTTTCCGGCATTCCGTAGCGGGCGGCGAACTCCCCGAAGGCCGCGAACTCCGCGGCGTTGATCGGCTCGCTGCCGTTGAGGCAGTGCCGGAGCGCGGACAGATCGATGTCCTCTTCCGGGGTGCGGATCCGGCCGTAACGGGCCAGCAGCGCGTAGGCGAAATGCGGCGCGAAGGTCAGCGTGGCACGGTTTCGCGCGAGGTCGGTGAGCCAGCTCATCGGGCTGCGCACAAACGAGTCCGGAGTGGACAGTCGAAGCGGAAGACCGTGCAGCGCGGGAAGCACGAAGGTGCCGATCAGTCCCATATCGTGGTTGAGCGGAAGCCAGCTCACCACCGAATCCTCGCCGGTGAGGCCGAGATGCCGTGCGGTGGCCTCCACGTTCGCGATCGCGGACTCCGCGCTGACCGGGACGATCTTCGGGGTCCCGGTCGATCCGCTGGTCAGCTGCAGGATCACCGGCGGATCCGCGAACTGTGCCGTATCACCGGGATTGCGCAGGGCGTGCATACCGAGCGGGCCGGATTCGGTTGCCCGCCAACCGGTGTCGAGCTCGCCGATGGTGGTCACCAGTGCCCTGGCCCGCAGCTGTTCGAGGCGCAGGCGCAGCCATTCCGGGTAGCCGAGCCCGGCCCGTTTGGTGCTCGAGGAGCCGGCGAGCACGCTCACCGTGGCGCCCAGTTTCCAGGTGGCCAGGATGCTCGCCGCGGTACCGGAATCGGCCTCGGCGACGATCGCGACCACATCGCCGCGGCGCACCCCCGATGCGCTCAGCCAGTCGGCGATCCCGTGCGCGGCATGGAACAGCTCGCTCCAGGAACCGGTGTCCCCGGAGAACGTGACCGGTGCCGCGCTGTCCTTCGCGCGTTCCTCGATCCGGTCGTGGAAATCCTCTGGTGTCATGGGTGAGCTCCTAATGACGTTCATTGCGTAGCAGTACGGAGGCGGCGAGCAGCGCGGCGATCCCGGCCGCGGCCATCACCAGGCAGTCGGCGGCGAGGGTGAGACCGATCTCACCGGGCAGCCAGTGCGGTGGCGCGATACCGACGAAGCAGTAGCGCAGCACATCGACCGCGTAGCGCAGCGGATCGGCGAATCCGGCCACCCGCAGGGCGAGCGGTGCGGAATCGAGCGCGTACATCCCGCCGGAAAGGAAGATCAGCGGAAGCAGGACCAGCTGGTTCACCGCGTTCACGCTGTCCTGGCGGTCCAGCGCGGCCGCGATGAGCGAACCGATCCCGGAGATCGCGAACGCGCACACCGCACCGGCGAGTGCGGTCAGGGCGAGCCCGCCCACGCTGACGCTGACGCCCAGGGGTATCGCGAGCAGCGCGACTACCAGCACTTGGGCGGTGCCGATCAGGCTCACCCCGAGGGTTCTGCCGAACAGCAGTGCGAAGGCCGAGGCGGGCGAGACGAGCATCGAGCGCAGGAAGCCCGACTGCCGATCGCCCACAATGGACAGTGCGGAGTTCATACAGGTCGTGGTCAGCGCGGTGACCGCGGCCCCCGCGGTGACATAGAGCCGGTAGGGCGTGCCCTCGGGCGTGGTGCGCACCGCGGCGTTGAGCCCGGCGCCAAGCGCGAACAGGATGATCATCGGCTGCACCATTCCGGCCAGCAGCCGCACCCTGGCCCGCATCAGCCTGCCGAGTTCGCGGCGTGCGGTGACCAGGGTCACCCGTGCCGGATAGGCCAGCCCGTCAATGGGCGAACGCGGAGACGAAAGCCGCGCGGTCGGGTGCACCACAGTCCTCCAATCGCCCTGCACGCAGCCGGAAAACCCGGTCGCAGCCGTCGATCTCCTCGAAATGGTGGGTGGTGAACAGCACCGCGATCCCGCGTTCGGCGCGCAGCCGGTCGATCGTCGCCCAGAGGGATTCCCTGGCCAGCGGATCGAGCCCGGCGGTCGGCTCGTCGAGCACGATCACCGAGGCCTGATGCACGAGGCAGCGGGCCAGTTCGAGCCTGCGCCGCTGGCCACCGGAAAGGTGCCGGTTCTCCCGCCCGCCGAGTTCGGTCAGCTCCACTTCCTCGAGCGCGCCCGCGCACCGCCGCGCGAGCGGGCGCCCGGAAAGGCCGTACAGAACTCCGTGCATCCGCAGGGTTTCCCGCGCGGTCATGAACGGATCGAGGCCCGGCTCCTGGAAGACCGCGCCGAGCCGCAGCCGGCCGGTCCGCTCGCGCGGTGCCGCGTCCCCGATGCGCACCGAACCGTGGTCGGGGCGCCACACGCCGGTGACGAGTTTGAGCAGGGTGCTCTTGCCCGCCCCGTTCGGACCGAGGACCGCGACCCGTTCACCGGGCGGCACGCTCAGTGAGACGTCCTGGAGCACCGTGCGGTCGCCGAGGGTTTTGGCCACGCGGTCAATGTCGAGCACGGTCGCACTCCCGGGCCACGGTGCGCGTGAGTGTATCGACCGTAGCGAGGGGATCCCAGTCCGCGCTGGGAATCAGTGCCCGTTCGGGCAATGGAACACCGAGGCGTTCCTCCAGCATGACCAGCAATTCGGCGAGATCGGCGCTGTCCAGGCCGAGCTGCTCGCGCAGATCGTCCTCCGGTGCGATGGCCAGTTCCGGCTCACGCAGGATCTCTCTCGCCACGGCGACTATCTCGGCGTGGACTCGGGCCAGGGTCTCGGTTGACGTAGTGAACACAACGTGAACCTACCCAATCGGGTGGTTACGAGCGCGTCGGCCTGTGGGCTGATCCTCGGGTAGGCCCCAGGGACGAGGCATCCCCGAAGGACCGCTCAGGGCTTGCGCAACTCGGTGAACCAGCGCTGACCGGCGCGCGCCGACCAGATCCGGTGCAGCCCGGCGCGGTCGGCGAGCGGGCCGACCGCGTCCGCGCCGAGAAAAGCCCAGTGGAACCAGTCCCTGCTGGCGATCCGGGCGCGTTCGCGGCGCAGGCCGTGCCCTGGCGGGCCGAGTTCGAGCAGCACGCTGCCACCGCGTTCGAGCAACCGGGCCGCCCGGTGCAGCAGGCGTTCCGGGTCCCCGCCGATGCCGATATTGCCGTCCGCGAGCAGCACATGCCGCCAGTTCCCGGTGCGCGGCAGCGCGGTGAACACATCCCGGTGCAGCACCGGAGCGCCGCGGGCCCGCGCCAGCCCGATCGCGATCGGTGAACTGTCCACGCCGAGCGCGGGAATCCCGCGTTCGGTCAGCGCAGCGACGAACCGGCCGGGGCCGCAGCCGAGATCGATGGTGGGACCGGCGCAGCGGCCGAGCAGCACGGCATCCTCGGTATCCGGGGCGCGCCGCCAGCGGTGCACCGGAAGCTCGATCCGTTCCCCGCTCGCCAGTTCGAGCCAGGGAACGCTCCCGGTCAGACTCAGATCGAAAGCGGTCACCGGCAGCCCCGCACTTCGGCGGCGAACCGGCTTCGCGGGATCAGCGCGGCGACCGCGCGAGCCTCGGCCATGGTGTCCACATCGGAGAGTGCGGGCAGCGCTCCCGGTGCCACACCGGATTCCCGTAGCGCGGCCCGCGTATGCGTGCAGGTGTCCGAAGTCGACATGGGTACCCCGGTGATCGCCTTGGCGTGTAAGGGATCTCGCAGTCCGAGTGCCCACCAGCCGCCGTCGTCCGCCGGGCCGAGTACCGCCGGTTCCCGGTGCAGCCGCGCGCCCGAATCGGCGAGCAGCGCGGGGGAGACCTGCGGGGTGTCCATGCCGATCTGCAGCACCGGCGCCCCGGGAACGAGCTCGGCGGCATCGGCGTGCGCGTGCGCGATCCGTTCCGCGAGCCCGGTTCCGCGCTGCCCGAACACGGTGACCGTACGCAACGCCCCGGCCAATTCCCCGGCGCGCACGGCCTCCTCCGGCGCACCGGAGAGCGCGAGCAGCCCGCGCGCCCCGCTGGCGCGTACCGCATCCAGGGTGTCCAGCAGCGCGGCGGCCGCGATCGCGGCCGCCTGCTCGGGAGTCGCTTGTGGACAGAGCCGGGTCTTGACGCATCCTGGAACCGGTGCCTTCGCGAGCACCAGCACACAGGCCGGTATCATGCGATCGCCTCGCTTCGCGAGACAGTGCTCGATTTCTTTCGGCGCATGGTGTCCACGATTCGCTTGCAAGCTTCACTCATGCGATCGCCCGCGCCATGTCCCGGATCGCGCGCAGTGTGCCGCGTACCGTTCCGGTGACCTTCGAGGTGGTGCCCGCGGCACGCGGCCGGTACACGACATCCCGTTCGGCGATGGTCCAGTTCGCCTTTGCCGCGCGCAGCAACAGTTCCAGTGGATAGCCGAAGCCGCGATCGGTCACTCCGAGCTCGAGCAGCGCAGACCGCTGGGCGGCACGCATCGGCGCGATGTCGTGCACCGGGGCGCCCCTGGCTCGCAGCAGCGTGGCGAGTACCGTGTTCGCCAGCCGCGCATGCCAGGGCCATGCCCCGCGACCGCGCGGACGCCGCCGCCCCACCGCGAGCGTGGCACCGGAATCCAGCAGCGCGACGAGTTCCGGCAGCTCGCGCGGATCCAGCGAACCGTCCGCGTCGAGCACACAGACGATCTCCGCGCTCGCCGCGAGCAGTCCGGCGTGCACCGCGGCCCCGTAACCGCGCCGCCGCTCGTACACCACCCGAGCCCCGTACCGCGCGGCCACCAGTGGGGAACCGTCCGTGGATCCGTTGTCCGCCACGATCGCCCGGTAGCCGGCGGGGAGCGCGCCGAGTACCCCGGCCAGCGCCTTCTCCTCGTCCAGGCAGGGGAGCACCACGTCAACGGTTCGCATACGGGGAACGCTAGGTCGGTTTCCGAGCCACCGGAAGGCACCTGGTGCTTACCGAATTCTGACGTCTCGGCAATTCTTACCGAGTGATGACGGACCAGGACCAGGACTGGATTCCGTTGTCGTGCGCCCGTTAACGTGCGGCGGTGCGTGGGATACGGGCCGATCTGGTCGCCGTGGCGGTCCAGCTCGCCCTTGTCGCCGCGGCGGCCGCGCTCGGTGCCTATCTGAACCGCCCGGAATCGGGTGTGGTGCTCTTCGAGCCGGCCCCGCCGATCTTCGCGATCTGGCAACCGCACGCGGGCTGGGGCACCGCGCCCGCAGTCTTGCTCGCGGTCCTCGTGGTCTGCTATGGGCCCACTGCCACACGGCTGCGGTTGCGGTACCTGTTGCCGCTCGGTTATCTGTGCGCGCTCGGCTGGACCTTCTCGCTCGCCATGATCGACGGCTGGCGCACCGGCCTCGCGGGCCGGCTCGTGCAATGGCCGGAATACCTGCACGACGTCCCCGGCATCACCGATATCCCGCGGATGCTGGCCACGTTCAGCGCGCGCATCCCGGTCGGGGTTCCCGGTTCCTGGACGACCCACGTGTCCGGTCACCCGCCCGGGGCGACGCTATTTTTCGTGTGGCTGGAGCGGATCGGGCTCCCCGGGGGTGGTCCGGCAGCGGTGGCCTGTGTGCTGTTCGGCTGCCTGGCCGTGGTCGCCGTTCCCGCGACGCTCGCCCTGCTCGGGCGCCCCGATGCCGCGCGTTCGATGCTGCCCTTCCTGGTGCTGTTTCCCGGCGCGGTGTGGATCGGGGCCAGTGCGGACGCGGTGTTCACCGGGGTGTCGGCGAGCGCGATCGCGCTGCTCGCGCTCGCCACGCGTTGCCGGGTTCCGGTGCGCGTTCCGGTGGCGCTGGCCGCCGGGCTGCTGCTGGGCTGCACGCTGTACCTGTCCTATGGGCTGGTGCTGATCGGCCTGCTCGCGGTGGCCGTGCTGATCTACACCCGCTCCTGGTCGGTGGCGGTGCTCGCGATCCTCGGGGTGCTCGCGGTCGTCGCGGCGTTCACCCTGGCCGGGTTCTGGTGGTTCGACGGATACGCGCAGCTGCACCACCGCTACTACCACGACGACGTGGGGGCGATGCGGCCCTATTGGTACTGGGTGTGGGCGAACCTCGCCTCGCTCGTGCTCGCCGTCGGCCCCGCCGTGCTGCCCGCGCTGCGTCGTGCGTTCGCGCACCGCAGGAGCGCGGTGGTGCTGCTCGCCGGTGCCGCGCTGCTCGCGGTGCTGCTCGCCGACCTTTCGGGCATGTCGAAGGCCGAGGTGGAGCGGATCTGGTTACCGTTCGACGTGTGGTTGCTCGCGGCGACGGCACTGTTGCCCGCGCGCGGCAGGCGGTGGTGGCTGCTCGCCCAGGCGGGCACGGCGCTGCTGGTGAACCATCTGCTGTTGACGAACTGGTGACGAGGAGAACGCATGCGGACCGTGCTCGTGGTCGATGATGATGCGACGGTGCGCGATGTGGTGCGCCGTTATCTCGCGGCGGCCGGGTTCTCCGTCCAGGTCGCCGGGGACGGGGAGACCGCGCTCGGCATGCTCGAACAGGGCGCGCCCGATCTGGTCGTGCTCGATGTGATGCTGCCCGGAACGAGCGGGCTCGAGGTCTGCAAACGGATCCGGGCCCGCGGGCAACTGCCCGTCGTACTGCTGACCGCGCTCGGCGAGGAGGAGGACCGGATCGCCGGACTGAGCCTCGGCGCGGACGATTACGTGACCAAGCCGTTCAGCCCGCGCGAGCTCGCGCTGCGGGTGACCTCGGTGCTGCGCAGGGCACAGACGCCGGTCCGCGAGGTCGATCAGGTTTTGCGCGACGGCTCGCTGCGGCTCGAACTGGGTTCCCGGCGCGCAGTGCTCGGCGACACCCAGCTCGCGCTCACCGTCCGGGAATTCGACCTGCTCGCGTTTTTCCTGGCACACAAGGGAACCGTGTACTCCCGAGCGGATCTGCTGGAGCAGGTTTGGGGCTGGGATTTCGGCGACCAGTCCACGGTCACCGTGCACGTGCGCAGGCTGCGGGAGAAGATCGAAGCGGATCCGGCCCGCCCGGAGCGGATCGCCACGGTCTGGGGTGTCGGCTACCGCTACGATCCCGATGAGGTGGCCTCGTGATCGAGCCGAAGGAACCGATGGCCGATATTTTCGGGCATCTGCTGGACATCCTGCCGTGGGCACTCGCCTTCGCGCTGCCCGTGATCGCGCTCGGCGGCCTGCTGCTTTTCTTGCTGCGCAACCGATCCATGGGCACCGCGCTCACCGTGCTGGTGCTCATCCCGGTGCTCGCGACGCTGGTGGGCGTGCTCGGGATCAGCGGGTTCATGTTCACTCCGATGATCACCACGATGCTGCTCGTATGCCTGATGGTCGCCCTGGTCACCGTGCCGATCGCGATCGTGCTCGCCCGGGTCATCGGCAGGCGCAGTGTGTGGGAGCGGGAACTGCGGGACAAGGAACGGGCCGCGGAATCGGCCCGGCGCGAACTCGTCGCCTGGATCAGCCACGACCTGCGCAGCCCGCTGGCCGGGATCCGCGCGATGGCCGAGGCGCTCGCCGACGGGATGGTCGCCGAACCGGCCGAGGTCACCGACTACGCCGAGCGGATCAGCACCGAGGCACAGCGGCTCTCCGGCATGGTCGACGATCTGTTCGAGCTCTCCAGGATCACCGCGGGCGCGTTGCGGCTGAGCATGGCCGAGGTCCCGCTGCACGATGTGGTCAGCGACGCTCTTTCCACGCAAACCCCGATCGCGCAGGGCAAGCAGGTCCGGGTGCGGGCCGAGGCGCGGGCCACGCCGGTGGTGCTCGGCAGCGATCCGGAACTGGCCAGGATCGTGCGCAACCTGGTGTCCAACGCGATCCGGCACACCCCGCCGGACGGCACCGTGGCCGTGCAACTCGGCGTGGAACGCGCCGACGCGGTGCTCACCGTGGACGACGGCTGCGGCGGTATTCCCGACGAGGAGATCGGGCGGGTGTTCGACGTCGCCTTCCGGGGCAGCACCGCACGCACCCCGGGCGCGGGCAGTGGGGGAGGGCTCGGGCTCGCGATCGCGAAGGGCCTTGTCGAGGCGCACCACGGCCACATCGGGGTGCGCAATCATGGTCCCGGATGCCGCTTCGAAGTGCGCTTGCCTCTTTCTCGCTAGCCCCAGCCCTCGGCGAGCAGGGTGAACGCGGCCTCGGCGGCTCCTTGCTGGTCCGCGCTGTCCCGGATCAGTTCGCCGGTGGAGAGCGCGAAGTGGGCGAGCGCGGCGCAGCGGAGATCGTCCTCGGGTGCCCCGCTCTCCGCGGCGATCGCCCGGGCCAGCGCGGTCTTGTGCCGCATCCACATCCGGTTGGAGTACTCCCGCAGTACCGGGGTGTCCTCGACCAGCCGCGTGAACTGCTCCATTTCCCGGGCGAGCTCGGGTTCGGTGGACCAGCGCACGAAGGTGTGCAGTGCTTCGGGGATCGACATGCCCTCCGGGCGGTTGCGCACCGCGGCGACCAGGGAGACCTCCACATCCTGTTCCTGGTCGAACACCAGCGCTTCCTTGCTCGGGAAGTGCTTGAACAGGGTGGTCACCGAGACGTCCGCGGTATCGGCGATCTCCTTCACGCTCACCGCCTCGAAGCCGCGTTCGAGGAAAAGTTCGAGCGCGGCATCGGCCAGTGCCTGACGGGTGCGGGCCTTCTTGCGCTCGCGACGTCCCTGTGGCTCGCGCCCCTGCGGTTCCTCGGTCACGAGAGCGGATCTTTCGTGAGCATCGTAGCGAGCGCCGGCGAGTGAGGAGCGCAGCGAAGGTCCGATCGGGTCAGCACAGCCATGTGGCCACCGTACCCCATGAGTTGTGTGACTTAAAAAGTGTAGTGATTGCACTTTTGAAGTGAGTGTGCTTTTCTGGGAGGTATGAACCCACGAATAGCTATCGCAGGCGCCGGTCCCGGCGGGCTCACCTGCGCACGAGTCCTGCAGCGGCACGGCTTCTCCGTCACGGTCTTCGAACGCGAGGACTCCCTCGAGGCCCGGGACCAGGGCGGCACGCTCGACCTGCACGCCGACGACGGCCAGCTCGCGCTGCGCTCGGCCGGACTGCTCGAGAAGTTCCTGGCCATCTCCCGGCCGGAGGGGCAGGAATGGCGGCGCTACGACACGGCGGCGAACCTGCTGACCCACCTGGTTCCCGAGGAGGGGGACACCTTCGCGCCCGAGATCGACCGCGGTGAACTGCGCCGGATGCTGCTCGACTCGCTCGAGGAGGGCACGGTGGAATGGGGACAGCGCCTGCTGGGCGTCGCCCCGATCGCGGACGGCGGGGCCCGGATGCGCTTCGAGAGCGGCAGCCGGGACTTCGACGTGGTGGTCGGGGCGGACGGGGCCTGGTCCAAGGTACGTCCCGTCCTCTCGGACGCCGTTCCCGAATACCTCGGCGTGACCTTCGTCGAACTCGTGCTGCCGGATGCGGACACCCGGCACCCGGAGATCGCCGAACTGGTCGGCAACGGCTCCGCGCTGGCCAAGGTCGCGGGCAAGGGACTGTCCCTGCAACGCAACGGGGACGGGAGCATCCGCTGCTATGCCGCGCAATCGGTGCCGCTGGACTGGTTCGCGGACGTGGACTTCGCCGATCCGGAGGCGGTGCGCGCCCGGCTGCTCGCGGACTACGCGGGCTGGGATCCGCGCTTGCTCGCACTGATCACCGAGGCCGAGGGCGAGCTCAAACACCGCCCGCTGTACGGACTTCCGGTGCCGCACCACTGGGATGGGGTTCCCGGGATCACCCTGCTCGGCGATGCCGCGCACCTGATGGCCCCGCTCGGGGTCGGGGCGAACCTGGCCATGCTCGACGGGGCCGAACTCGCCGAGGCGATCGCCGAACACGGGGCACAGGACGGGGTGCGCGCCTACGAGAAGGTCATGCTGGCGCGCTCGGCCGAGACCGCGCGGGAGATCGCCGAAGGCCTGCACACCCTGCTGGACTCGCCGGAATCCTGAGCTCAGCCGCGCAACGGGGCGTGCGCGAAATCCGCGATTCCCTCGGCGAATCCGGTCCGCGCGCGGAACCCGAGCAGCCACCGCGCGCGCTCCGGATCGGCGACCACATGGCGCACATCGGCCGTCCGGGCGCCGCCGACGATCTCGGGGGCCGGTCCACCACAGGCACGGGCCAGTTCCGTTGCCATCTCCGCGATCGTGTGCGGATCCCCGGAGCAGATGTTCAGCGGCACCGATTCCCCGCGCCCCGCCTCGGTTTCCACGGCGAGCCGGTTCGCCAGCGCGATATCGGTGACGTGCACGAAATCCCGCCGCTGCCCGCCGTCCTCGAACACCCGTGGCGGTTTGCCTTCGCGCAGCGCGGACCGGAAGAGCGCGGCGACCCCGGAATACGGGGTGTCCCGCGACATCCGTGCCCCGTACACGTTGTGGTAACGCAGGGCGAACACGCTCCCACCGGTCTGCACGGCCCAGGCCGTCGCCAGGTTCTCCTGAGCCAGTTTCGTTGCCGCATAAGTACTTCGCGGGCGGACCGGGGCGTCCTCGGGGACCAGCCGGGATTCCAGCTCGGCCCCGCACTCCGGGCAGCGCGGATCGTAGCGGCCCGCCGCCAGATCGGCCTCGATGCGCGGGGCCGGAGTGACGATCCCGTCCCGGGCGCAGTGATAGCGGCCCTCGCCGTAGACCACCATGGAGGAGGCGAGCACCAGCTTCCGCACCCCGGCCTCGTACATGGCCGCGAGCAGTACCGCGGTGCCGTAATCGTTGTGCAGCGCGTAATCCGGCGCATCGGCGGCCGAGACACCGTGCCCGACCACGGCGGCCTGATGGCTGACCGCGTCCACGCCGGAAAGCAGCTCGCGCAGCAGCGCGGCATCGGTGACCGAACCGCGCACCAGCTCGTGCCGCACGCAGTACCCGGGCACCCGGCCGCCGTGTGCCTGCTCGGCGAAGGAGTCGAGCAGCAGTGGTTCGTGGCCGGATTCGGCGAGCAGATCCGCGATGTGTGAACCGATGAATCCCGCCCCGCCCGTGACAAGCACTCGCATCCCCGGAAGCTAACCGGATACGCCCGCCCGCACAGCGCATCCGGACCGGATGTCAGGGAATCGAAAGAATTACGATGAATCGTTTCCGAGGGTGCGAACCGCGCCAACAGGAGTACCGTCAGAGACGCGCATTCCTCGTTTGTTGGGAGTGAGTGGCTATGAGTGCTGTGATTGTCACGATCATCAGCCTGCTCGGTGCGCTGATCGTCCTCGGCCTGTGCGCGCTCGGGGCGAGCCTGCGGGTGGTGAAGCAGTACGAGCGCGGACTGGTGTTCCGGTTCGGCCGCACCCTGCCGCGGGTGCGCGGTCCCGGCCTGGCCGTGCTGGTCCCCGGCGTGGACCGGCTGCACAAAGTGAACATGCAGGTGGTGACCATGCCGGTGCCCGCGCAGGACGGCATCACGCGGGACAACGTGACCGTCCGGGTGGACGCGGTCATCTATTTCCAGGTCACCGATCCCTGGCAGGCCATCGTCAACGTGGAGGACTACCGCTCGGCGATCTGCCAGGTCGCCCAGACCTCGCTGCGTTCCATCATCGGCAAGAGCGAGCTCGATGATCTGCTGTCCAACCGGGAACACCTCAACCAGGGCCTCGAGATGATGATCGACAGCCCGGCCCTCGGCTGGGGCATTCACATCGACCGGGTGGAGATCAAGGACGTCTCCCTGCCCGAGACCATGAAACGGTCCATGTCCCGGCAGGCCGAGGCGGAACGGGAGCGCCGGTCCCGGGTCATCTCCGCCGAGGGCGAACTGCAGGCTTCGACGAAACTGGCCCAGGCCGCCGAAGCCATGGCCTCGACCCCGTCCGCCTTGCAGCTGCGCCTGCTGGAGACCGTCGTGGAAGTCGCCGCGGAGAAGAATTCCACGCTGGTGCTGCCGTTCCCGGTCGAACTGCTCCGGTTTCTCGAACAGTCGACCGGTTCAGCGGCCGCGCAGGAATCCGCTCCCGCGCAGGACTCGGAGGCGGCCGTGCGCGGCGAGGATGCCGAGGACGACGAGGACGGCGCCGAGCGGTTGGTTCCAGTTCAGCGGCTCGTCGAGGAGGAGCACGCCGAGCAGCACGCCGACCACGGGTGACAGATAGGTGACCGCGGCGGCGTTCGCGGCGCCCCATGCGGCGACGATGTTGTTGTTCCACACATAGGCGAAGCCGGTGCCGAACGCGCCGAGGGCGAGCATGCTCAGCACCACGACCGGATCGAGTCCGGTGACCGGGGTGCTCGGCAGCCACGGGGTGACCAGCAGCATCAGCACCGCGCCGGTCAGCACCTGGCCGAAGGCGAGCGAGGCGGCATTCATCCCGCGCCCGGCGACACCGCGCCCGGCAAGGAACCGTCGCAGATAGGCGAACGCGAGGCCGTAACAGGTGGTCGCGCCGAGACAGGCCAGTTCGGCGAGCAGGTCACCGCCTTCGAAGGCGTGCCACGGCCCGATGATGGTGAGCACGCCCGCGAACCCGAGACCGAGCCCGATTCCCCGGTCCCTGGTGATCCGTTCACCCCGGACGAACGCCGCGGCGAAGGTGAGCGCGAGCAGCGGGGTGGTGGCGTTGAGAATGCTGGCCAGTCCGGAGGAGATCCGCTGCTCGGCCACGGAGAACAACAGGAAGGGCAGCACGCACAACAGCGCGGCCACCACCGTCAGATGCGCCCACACCCGTGGCTCGCGGGGCACCGGCCTGCGGGTGACCAGCAGCAGCGTGCCGAGCGCGAGCGCGCCGAACACCAGCCTGGCCAGCACCACCTGGGCCGGGCTCAGCGCGCGCAGGCCGATCTTGATGAACAGGAAGCTCGTTCCCCAGGCCAGCGCGAGCAGGACGAACTGGCCGAGGATGTTCCGGGTCCGCATCGGCCTCCTCCGCTGCGCGGGCACTGGCTCCGACCAGCGAACGACACCGCGGCCGCGTGGTCTGGCGTGTTCCGGACGTGGAATCTTCTCCGCGCGAGGGATGCCCGATTCGGCGAAAGCCTGCTACGCTACCTACTCGTCAGTAGGTAGCTCGAAGAGGAGATGCTCATGGCACGGTCAGTCGCTGTCCCGAACCGGAAGACCGTCGAGCCCGCCGAGGACTACGGATTCTTCGGGCCGGATTCGGTGACCTGGCGGGTATGGAGCTACCCGACCTCGCTGACGGTGGGGTTCCAGCGTGCGGTGGTCGTCGAGGAACTCGATCCGGCGCTGGTCGCCTCGGTGGACGAGACACACGCGATCTGGGACCGGCCGCGCACCCGCTACGACCGCACCCTGCGCTACTTCGCCCTGGTCGCCTTCGGGGACAGCCGGGCCACATCCAAAGCCGCCGATGTATTGGTCAAGGTGCACTCCAAGGCGGTCGGGATCGAACCGCTCTCCGGTGGGCAATACGACGCCAATGATCCCCGTTCGCAGCTGTGGATCCACCTCACCGCGTGGCACTCGATCCTCTACGCTTACGAGCGCTATGGTCCCGGCAAGCTCTCCGAGCAGGACGAGCTGCGCTACTGGCAGGAGTGCGCCGTCGCCGCCGAACTGCAGACCTGCGCGGGGGAACACATTCCCCGCAATCGTGCGGAGGTTCGCCAGTACTTCGAGGAGATGCGCCCGCAACTGGTCGGTTCCCAGGTCGCCAAGGACACCATGAATCACCTGTTGCAGGCCGATGTCATGCTGCCGACATTGCCCGCCGTCTTCCGCCCGGCCACCAAGGCCATGGCCTTCGCGCTGCGCAAGGCCACCGTGGCCACCATGCCGCGATGGATGCGCGAACTCGGCGGGATCCGGCAGAGCCGTGCCATGGACGCGCTGGTGCGGCCGCTGGCCAGGATCACCTTCGCCCTCACCCACCTCAACCGCGAGGCCGAACTCCGATTGCTCGGCGTGCTCTCCCCGAGCACCGTCTCGGTCGTCGCGCCCGTGCTGCTCGGTGTGCCGCCCCGCAACCCGGAGGTCCTCACCCCGGCCCAGGCGCGGGAACGTTACGGCTACACCGAACCCGCGACGGCGCACCTCGAACTGCGCGCCCGCCAGGCGGAACGGGCGCTGGCCGGAAAGCGGCGCAGTGAGGAGGGAATTCGCGAATCGGAGTCCATTCTCGGCTCCACTGCCTAGGCTCTGTGCCGTGCGAAGACCGAGGGGCGCCCCGCGGTGCGGGGCGCCCCTCGGTCGCGCGCTCAGATCGAGTAGTCGACGTTGACCAACGGCGAGTTCGGCCTTGCCTGGGCACGGACCTCGAGGTTCGATGCGCTGTTCGCCGGCCATTTGACCGAGCCGGAACCGGACTGCCCGCAGCCGACCGACTGCCACTTGTCCGGGTGCTTGGCCTTGCCCATCCTGGCTTGCACGCACGCGTACTGGTTGGTGCTCTCCTGGACCTTCCAGGAGACCTTGAGCTTGCCCTTCCAGCCGCTCGCCGGGCTGGTGTACGAGCACTGCTTGGAGACCGGTCCCCACTTGAGCAGGGCGCCGGATGCCGAACCCGAGCAGACACTCTTGGCGCTCGCGCCCGCCGCGGAGGCCGGGGCGGCGCCGAGACCCAGCGACAGCGCCGACACCACCAGGGAGGTTCCCACGGCGGCGGCGATCCGGCCACGCTTGGTCGACTTCACTTCGCTCATCTGCACCCTCATGCTTTCCGTTGAATGACACCGGCCAACTGACGGTGAAATTCTTACCAACAGGAGGTGCTTTGCGAAAGGTCTTGACACACGTTCGGGCTAATGGCGCTCTTCTCCGGGCAGCATCACTAGGTTCTCGCCAGTAGGAACGCCTCGCCGCTCGTCGGGCGCAGGCCGTCCGTCCGGTTCGCGAAGGAGCGCTCGGTCGGCTCGGCCGAGGGCACGTGGTGCGCCGTGGCGAATCCGGCCGCGCGGGCCAGGGCGAGCATTTCGGTCGGGCGGAAGAAACTGCGGAACGGGGTCCCGGAGGCGCGCGCGGATTTCGCCACCTGCTCGATGAGCGCCCGTTCGGATGGCGCGGCGAGTTCGATGGGCGGCAGGAACCTCGACGCCGGCAGGGAACCCGGGGCGAGGCTCGCGATCTCGCGCAGCGTGGCCCCGATCGCGTCCTCGGTGAGGTAGATGACGACCCCAGTCGCGGTGACGCCCGAGGGACGCTCCGGAGCGAACCCCGCCGCCAGTCGTTCCCGCCAGGATTCCCCGGCTTCGAAATCGACCGGAACGAATTCCGGGAGCTGACGGCCCGATTCGGTGCGCCGCCGCCGTTTCCGGTCCTGGGTTTCCGGCTGGTCGATCTCGAAGACCCCGCAGCCGCGCGGTGAGATCCGCTGGGCGAAGGTGTCCGGCCCGGCGCCCTGGAGACCAGGCCCGCCCGGAAACCGCTCGTGGTGACCGGATCCATGTCCGCGCGGTCGCGCCGGCCCGGCTCATGACATCCCCTGCCCTTGGCCGAACCGCGAATCTTGGGCTCATCGTACGGTGTGGCAGGAGGCTCCGGTTGTCCTCAGGATTCGAGGCGGGACCACTGGGCGGTCGGCCGGCCACCGGTGCGTTCGAACCCGCCTGCGCCGAACGGTTGCGGCCATCCGTCAGGGGAGTCCTCCCAGTCCTCCTGGCGGCCGTGCACGGTCAGGTCCTGCAGCCCGTAGCTCGGCGCCATCACCTCGACACCGCGCCCGCTCGTCGCATAGGTCTCGAACACCCGCCCGCCGGTGCGCAGATAACTCGCCAGCAGGAACGGCCCGCGCCCGGCGAGCAGTTCCTCCGCGCTGTCGAGCACCGAATACCACGGCATGTCCAGGCCGAGAAAATCGCGATAGCGCACGCTTTCCACGTAAGGGCCCTGGCAGAAGGTGGCATAGGTGACGTCGCTGGCGTGCAGATAGGACAGTTCGCGGATCTGGCTGTTGTAGAAAGTACAGCCCTCGCACTGTTCGGCGGCCGGTTTTCCGGTGTGCCACATGTGGAAATAGGCGATCAGCCGGGTGCGTCCCTCGAACACGTCCAGCGGGCGTACCGGACCGTCCGGGCCGGTGAGCGGCAGCTCCGGGTTCACCTCCACCATGGGCAGCCGCCGCCGGGCCGCCGCGATCGCATCGCCCTCGCGGGTGTGCGCCTTCTCCCGGTCCAGCAGGGCATTCCGCTCGGCCCGCCAGGTGGCCCGATCGACCACCGGGGGCAGTGCGTCATTCGTCATGGTTCTCTCCTCGGTTCAGGTGTTCGCGCAGTGCGTCCAAACGGCCGTCCCAGTCGCGGGCCATCGCCGCGAGGAACTGCTGTGCCACCCGCATCGGGGCCGAACACAGCCGATAACGCACCCGGCGCCGTTCCCCGGGCTCGGCGGTGACCAATCCGGCCTCGGTCAGCAGGTTCAGGTGTTTGGCGATCGCCTGCCTGGTGATCGGCAGCCGCTCGGCGAGATCCGTCGCCGTGGCCGGGCCGTGCGCGGCGAGCGCGGTCAGGATGGCGCGCCTGCTCGGATCGGCGAGGGCGATGAAGACCTGCTCGGCGATCGCCTCGGTGTCATGCGGCATTCAGATAGTCGACCAGTTCGCCGAGTTCGCGGGTCCACCCCTCGGTGTGTGATTCGTAGGCTTCCTGACCCGGCAGCCGGGCGAACCCCGTCTCGATCATGGTCAGCCGGGTTCCGGAGTTCGCCGGTTCGAGGGTGAACTCGACATAGGTGTGCACCGGGTCCTCGCCGTCGGAGGCCGGCCAGGAGAACGCGAACACCCGCGGTTCTTCCACCCGTTCCACCACCATGTCCACCGCATGGCCATGGGTCCAGGTCATCCGCGCGAGGCCACCGGGGCGCAGCTCGATCCGCGCCGACTCGTCCCCGAACCAGGTGCCGAGCCCTTCGGCCGTGGTGAGCGCCCGCCACACCACCTCTGGCGGATGCGCCAGCTCGAGGGTCCGTTCGATGCGATCGGGAAAGCCCATGACCACCTCCATTGTATAGCAACTGAATGGTTGCTACCATATGGCAACCAGCCAGTTGCGTCAAGGATGACCTGCAAGTTGCCTCACTCCTTCGGGGCACCGGGGAAACCCTGGTGGGACAAGGGTTTCCCGGCTCGGGCGGTGCGGTAGGGTGCTGCTGCCGTGATGGCCGATGATGGAAGGGCTGTGAAACCAGTGGGTGGCATCGACGACGAGTGGGCCGAGTTGGACGTGGATCTCGACCGGCCGAACGCGGCGCGGGTCTACGACTACTACCTCGGGGGCGCGTACAACTTCGCGGTGGACCGCGAGTTCGCGCAACAGGCCGAGCAGCTGCTGCCCGATGTGAAGTACGTGGCCACGCTGAACCGCCGGTTCCTGCGGCGCGTGGTCCGGGAGCTGTCCGCCCTCGGTGTGCACCAGTACCTCGATCTCGGTTCCGGGATCCCCACGGTGGGCAATGTGCACGAGATCGCCCAGGAAACCGATCCGGAGGCGCGCGTCGTCTACGTGGACAACGAGGCCGTCGCGGTCATGCACAGTAAACGGATCCTTGCGGACAACCCGAACGCGGACATCGTGGCCGGCGATTTCCGGAAACCCGCCGCGGTTCTCGAGGACCCGGTCACCACGCGACTGCTGAACTTCGACGAACCGATCGCCCTGATCATGTGCACCATCCTGCATTTCATCTCGGACGAGGACGATCCGCGCGCCATCCTCGGCCGCTACCGGGATGCGCTCTGCCCGGGCAGCTACATGGCGATCTCGCACGGAACCACCGACAACCGGCCGGATCTACAGGCATTCGGGGACTCCTACCGCAAGACCGCGAACCCCGTCACACTGCGCAGCAAGACGGCGATCGAGCCGTTCTTCGACGGCTTCGAGCTCATCGAACCGGGCCTGGTGTTCACCCCGCAATGGCGGCCGGACGAAACCGAGACCGACACCGAGCCGGAGAAGTCCGGGGTCTACGCGGGCGTCGGTCGCAAGCCCTGAGCTGGTCAGGCTGTCCTGCCGAGGAAGGACAGCCTGCATGCCCGCTCATCGACCCCGGCCGGGTGCCCGATATCCCAGCTGTGCGCAAGGAATTCCAGCGTGACGACGCCGGGGAAATCCCGCAGCCGCGCTTCCGGGTGCGCCGCGACGAAGGCCGGTGGTGCGGGATTTTCCAGCGAGGCCACGGTGAGCGAGAACGCGGCACGTGCGCTTTGCCCGGTGTCGCGGGGATCCGCACCGGCCGGCTCGCCCGGCCGCCAGGTGCCGCACGAGTTCCAGACCCCGGATCGTGCTGCCGACCACATCCGGCACGCTCCACCCCGCGCACTCCGAGGAAACATCCCAGTGCCGCGGTGGCACCGCGGCCAGGACGGTTTCGAAGCAGTCCTGCGCGCGGATTCAGCGTCGCGCGCGATACGACCGGATCGCGTAGCAGAGCCCGCTCGTCGCGAACAGGACGCCGACCAGGATGAGCCAGCGCACGAGGTAGGGCTCCTGCGTCTGCCCGGTGGCGGCGCGATAGGTCGGCGCGCCCTGGCCGATGATGCCGGGAAAGAACAGCACGAAGGTCAGCGCGGTACCGAGCACGGGGACCCGGACGTAGTTCAGCGGGGATACCGGTGCGAGGTTCGCGAGTCGGTCCGCCGCCCGGTCGGCGAGCGCGTAGATCGGAAACAGGATCAGGTCGTGCCCGATCACCGCGCCAAGGAACCAGGCGAGCATGATCAGGGCGAGCGGGTCGCCGAGCACGAAGGAGGCGGCGTACCCGGCCAGTGCGAGGCTGGCGAGCAGGATGAGCAGGTGCGCGCCGTTGATCGCGTTCGCCCGCATGTCACGGTTTCCGGAATTCGATCGAGCGGACCCATTTGGTGCAGTGCACCCCGGGCAGTGCGGGCACGATGATCCGCGCGGGGAAGCCGTGATCGGGGCTGAGCACGGCACCGTTGACCCGTAGCGCGAGCAGGGATTCGGGGTCGAGCACCTGGTTCGCCTGCAGCGTCACGCGGTTGAATCCGGACCGTTCCAGGGAACTGACGACTGCCGATGCCGGTTCCGGTATCCCGGCGAGCGCGGCGAGATCGCGCAGCCGCACGCCACTCCAGGTCTGGGTGGTCGACCAGCCTTCGACGCAGGCGATCGGGAGTTCGGCGGTGTGCTGTGGCATGGCCTGGAGCACGGTCCGGTCGAACCGCAGCGGCGCGCCGCCACCGGAAAGGGTCAGCCGCCACGCCGAGCCGGTCGCCGCGGGCGTGATAGCGGCGGCGCTCGCCGTACGGTTCACCTGGAAGTCGTTCGGCCCATCGCCGTAGCTTCGCCCGCGTGGCAACAGAATTGCCGCCGAGCGGCTGGCCCCGCCGAGGGTTTGGCCCGCGCTCAGCACGCCGAGCAGCGCCGAACCGCCGAACACCAGCCCGAGCGCGCCGCGCCTGCTCATCGTCGGCCTTCGCGGACCCCGCGCCACGAGCCCGTCCGGATCCCGTGGTTCCGGTTCGGTATTCGCGCGAGAGGTGCGCAGCTCCGTGCGCAACGAACGGGATCGCAGTGCTCGCACCATTTTCGGCAGCTTGAGCGCGACGTGTGCGAGGAAACCACCGATGAACACCCAGGCGCCGTAGTAGTGCGCGGTGTAGAAACTGAAACCGAAGAGGTAGTCGTACTGGATGTTGAGCACGCCGGTGGCGATCTCGAACAGGATCCCGCCGACGAGCAGCAGCAGCGTCAGCCGTTCGAGCACCTGCACGAGCGAGCGCGCGGGCGGCCAATGGAACAGTCTCGGGATCACCGACCACAGTTTCGCGAGCACCACCGGGATCACGATCAGGCCGAGCACCACATGCAGGCCCTGGGTCAGCCGGAACAGCCAGGACGGCCGGGTCGGCCAATCGAAGAACGGCAGATGCAGCCAGCCGACATCCCCGGGGATCGCCTGCCCGAACCGCGGCCCGTAGGCGAGGTAGTCCAGCAGACCGGTGATGATCACCAGCGGCAGCGTGGCCAGCAGGACCGCGCCGAAAACGGAGGTCAGCCACGGTCCGCGCAATGGGCTGCGCCACGCGGGCCCGCGCCCGGATGGCCGCCACCGCTGCGTTCTCGCCGACATCGTTCCCCGCATCACCGGAATCGCCTGGACACCGAGAACTGTAGGTATTCCACGGCGCAGGGGCAGTGTTCACGGGCACACGGTAAGAAAACCGCAAGATGTGCTCATGCTGTTCCGCGTGTGGTGGTGGGAAACCGCCGATGCGGTACTGGCACAAGGACATTCGCCCGGCTGCGGCGGGCCGGTTCCGCAGGGGGGCGCCTCAGCAGGGCGGCCCGTCCAGCTCGTGCGCCTCCCGGTCCTCCGGAACACCGGTGATGTGGTCCTCCATGAGCCGCTGGGCCGTAACACCGTCCCCGTTCTCCAGCGCCCCGATCAGTTTCCCGTGCTCGGCTACGCACCGGGCGGCCACATCCGCGAACTGCCACACGGAGGCGGTGTGCGGAACCGGATAGCTGTCCCAGAGCCCGGCCAGATGCCGGGAAAGCAGCGCGGGCCCGCCGATGTGCGCGATGGTGGCGTGAAAGCGCCTGCTGCCCTCGGCCAGTGCCGTGGTGTCGTGGGCCTGCTGAGCGGACTGCATCTCCGCGTGGATGGCCCGGAGTTCGGCGAGGTCGTCCTCGGTGATGTGGTTCGCGGCGAGGTTGGCGGCGAGTCCTTCGATGGCGGCGCGCAGCTGGTAGAGCTCGGTGAGGGCTGCCGGGCTGAGTTCGGTGACGGTGGCGCCGTAATGCGCCTGATAGGTGACGAGTCCGGTGCTTTCCAAGCGGCGCAGTGCCTCGCGGACCGGGGTGATGGAGACCCCCAGGCGCCCGGCGATCTCGTCCTGCAGCACGGGGGTTCCCGGTTGCAGGGTGCCGTCGAGGATCTCCTTGTGCAGCACGGTGTGCACGTAATCGGCCCGGCTGGTGGGCGGGCGGCTACCGGCCGCGGTGGCCACCGGGCCGTTGGGTTCCCCTGGTACTGACGCTTTCCTGCGTGCCACGTCCTGGATTCACCCTGTCCCTGTTCGAGCGCTGCTTGGTGCCGTCACGATAACGGCGTCTCACTCCATCAAACTCTCGACTCCATCAAACGCTCGAGGGCCTTGACATGCAAGCAGTAAGTTATAAGTTATATGTATGCCGCTCAGCAGCCTACGGGTGATCGATGCCGCAACCCTGTTCGCCGGTCCACTGGCCGCCACGATGCTGGCCGACTTCGGCGCCGATGTGATCAAGATCGAGCACCCGCGCCTCGGTGATCCGGTGCGCGGCCACGGTTGCCTCGCGGACAACGCGGGCCTGGAATGGAAGCAGTTGTCCCGTGGTAAACGCGGCACGGCGATCGATCTCGCGCATCCGGAAGGGCAGGAGATCGCCCTCGGTCTGCTGGCCGGGGCCGATGTGCTGATCGAGAACTTCCGGCCGGGAACCCTGGAGCGCTGGGGACTGGCGCCGGAACGGTTGTGGGAGCTCAACCCGGGGCTCGTGGTCGCCAGGGTCACCGGGTTCGGCCAGATCGGACCGCGGTGTGGTGAACCCGGATTCGGCACTCTCGCCGAGGCGATGAGCGGGTTCGCCGCTACCACCGGGCAACCGGACGGGCCACCGACCCTGCCACCGCTCGCCCTCGCGGACGGGGTCGCCGGGCTGGCGACCAGCTTCGCGATCATGGTGGCGCTCGCCGCCCGGGACCGCACCGGGCGCGGTCAGGTCGTCGATCTGGCCATCATCGAGCCGATGCTGACCATGCTCGGCGCGCAGATGGCGGCCTATCGGGCGTTCGGTGTGGTGCCGCGGCGCTTGGGGAACCGCTCCGCGAGCAACGCGCCACGCAACATCTACCGCACCGCGGACGGGCGCTGGCTCGCCGTTTCCACCAGCGCGCAGTCGGTCGCCGAACGGGTACTGCGCCTGGTCGGCAGGGCCGATCTGGTCGAGTGCGACTGGTTCGCCTCCGGCAGTGGGCGTGCCCGGCACGCGGAACAACTGGACGAGGCGGTCGGCAGCTGGATCGCGGCACGCTCCGCGGTCGATGTGCAGGCGGCGTTCGCCAAGGCCGAGGCCGCGATCAGCCCCATCTACGAAGTTCCGGACATCGCGGCCGACCCGCAGTACCAGGCGCTCGGCACCTTCGTGGAGCTCCCGGACGCCGAGCTCGGTTCGGTGACGCTGCAGAACGTGCTGTTCCGGTTGTCCGAGACACCGGGCGAGGTTCGCTGGGCGGGGCAGTCGCTCGGCGCCCACACCACCGAGGTGCTCAGCGAACTGGGCTACGACGGGGACCGGATCGCGCAGCTGCGCGCGGCCGGGGTGATCGCATGACCGGGTACGGGTTCCCGCTGACCCTGCTCTACGTCCCGGCAACCCGGCCCGATCAGCTGCGCAAAGCCCTGCGCTCGGGCGCCGATGTGGTCATCCTCGACCTGGAGGACGCGATCGCGCCGAGTACGAAGGAAACGGCGCGCCGGATGGTGCTCGACTCGCTGGCCGAACTGGCCGAGCACCCACCGGATCCGGTGATCCAGGTGCGGATCAACCCGATCCGGACCGATCTCGGGCAGCGGGATCTGCTCGCCCTCGCCGAGCATCCCGCGGTCGAAGGGGTGCGGTTGCCCAAGGTCGAAGGTCCCGACGAGGTGGCCCTTGCCGGGGAATTCCTCTGCAGCGACACCGCGCCGGACATTCACTGCCTCATCGAATCGGCCGCCGGACTGGAACGGACCGCCGAGATCGCGGCCACCAGGGGAGTGGCCGGTATCGCACTCGGCGAGGCCGATCTGCTGGCCGAACTACGGTCGACCGAGGAACGGGCACTTTCCTGGGCGCGCGGCCGGATGGTGATCGCGGCGGCCGCGGCCGGTCTGCCGCCACCGGCGATGTCGGCGTTCACCGATCTGGACGACGATGCCGGGCTCGCGGAGTCCTGCCGCTGCGGGCGGGCGTTCGGGTTCTGGGGAAGGGCCGCGATCCATCCCCGGCAGCTGCCCGTCATCCGCGCCGCCTTCGCGCCGAGCGCGGCCGAGATCGAGCGGGCGGAGGAAATCCTCGCCGCGATGCGGGATGCCGAAGCGCACGGTGTCGGCGCGGTTCGGCTGCCGGACGGCCGGTTCGTCGATCGCGCCGTTGCGCTCGCCGCCTACCGCTGCGTCCAGGAGGACGCCGAACCGGGCGAGAACGAAGCCGAGGAGGACCGATGATCACCGACGACCTCGGCCTGTTCGGCACGCTCGCCACCGCGCGGATCGTCGATCTGGCTCAGCCGCTGGAAACCGGGATGCCGTGTTCGCCGAGCCATCCCGGTTTCCGGATGGCGCTCCTGCACCGCCACGGTGACGATGTCGACTCGTCCGGCGGATCCGGCGCCAGCGAACTGATCATGACCGGCGGGCACGTCGGCACCCACATCGACGCGCTCTGCCACGTGTCTCTGGACAACCGGCTGCACGGCGGCTGGGAGGCCACCGCGGCCAGCCCCGGCGGCCGCTTCGCGGTGCACGGCATCGAGACCGTCGCCCCGTTTCTCTGCCGGGGTGTGCTCGCCGACATTCCGGCGCTGCACGGGATCGGGCGCCTCGAATCCGGATACGGCATCACCGCCGGGGACCTGCGCGCCGCGCTGAGCGGGACACGGGCGCGGCCGGGCGAGGTCGTGCTGGTGCGCACCGGATGGCCACAGCTCTACGGTGATCCCAGTGCCTATCTCGGCCGCGGCACCGGGGTTCCGGGGCTTACCGGGGAGGCTGCGGAGTATCTCGCCGAGCTCGGTGTCCGTGCGGTGGGCAGCGATACGATCGCCACCGACCGGATTCCGCCCGGCGGTGTGCGCCCCGTGCTCGCCGCGCACTTCACGCTCCTCGTCGAGCACGGTGTCCACCTTCTCGAGGTGCTCGACCTGGAAGAGCTCGCCGCCGCGGAGCCGATCGAGTTCCTCTTCGTGGCGATCCCGCTGAAGATCACCGGAGCCACCGGATCACCCGTCCGCCCGCTCGCGGTGCTGCCGCCGAGGTGCGAGGACAAGGAGTATCAGTGACGAAACGACAGAACCCCGCCGAGGACCGGTATCGGGTCGAGGTGCACCGTGATGTCCGCATCCCGACCGCTGATCCGGCCGTCACCCTGTCCGCCGATGTGTATCTGCCCGCCGGGGCCGAGCAGGTTCCGGTACTGGTCAGCCTCATTCCCTATCGGAAGGACATGTTCGGCGGGCGGGGATACGATCACCCCTTTCGCTGGTTCGCCGAACGCGGTTACGCGGGTGTGCTCGCGAATCTTCGCGGTGTCGGCGCGTCCGGCGGAACCCAGCGCCCCCGGCTGGACACCGGGGAGGGCGAGGACGGGATCGCGGTGCTCGAGTGGGCCACGGGCAGGCCGTGGTGCACCGGCGTGGCCGGGATGTGGGGGATCTCCTACGGCGGGGCGCTGACGATGCGCACCGCCTCCCGCCGTCCCCCCGCCTTGCGCGCGATCATTCCCCTGGCGTGCTCGCTGCATCCGGAGCGGTACCACGGGGAACGGGGTGATCTGGGACTGTTCGCCCGCTGGGGAGCGCAGATGCTCGCCGAACAGTTGCTTCCACCGGTACACCGGAACGGCGATCCCGCCGAGCAGCTCCGGTGGCAGCACCGGATCCGGGAGAAGGAGCCCCTGCTGCTGGACATGGCGCGGCATCGGCCCGGTGATCCCGGCTGGCGCGAGCGGGTGATCGATCCGCGCTCGGTCACCGCCGCGGCGCTGTGCGTCGGTGGCTGGCTGGACATCTACCCGGACGCGGTGACCCGGTTCTACGAACAGCTTTCCGGGCCCAAGAAACTGTTGGTCGGCCCGTGGGTGCACACCCTGCCGCAGGATTCCCCGTTCGTGGCGGTCGATTTCCTGCCCATCGCCCTGCGGTGGTGGGACTACTGGTTGCGTGGCATCGAGAACGGAATCATGGACGATCCGCCCGTCACGCTCTACGTGCTCGGTCACGAGCCGCAGTGGCGGAACTACGAATCCTGGCCACCGCCCACATCCAGACTCGCGCTCAGCATGGGCGGCGACCACACGCTTTCCGCGCCACGGCAGGACGCGTCCCCGAGCGCGGAGGCGATCGCCGAGTACCGCTCCGATCCCACCACCGGAGCGCTGTCCGGGCTCGGCGGGGAGACCGGTGGCATCGGCCTGCCCGGGGATCAGCACGAGGACGACTGCCGGGCGGTCATGGCCACCGCCGCGCCGTTGACCGAGGACCTGTTGATCTGCGGTCGCCCCGAGGTCACCGTCCGGCTCCTGCCGCACGCGAACACCTCGCCGCGGCTGGTCGTGCGGCTCACCGAGGTGGACCCGCGCGGCCGCTCCCTGCTGATCGGCAATGGGCACGAGAGTGTCCACAGTGGAGCCGAGGTGCCCGGAGGCCGGGAAATACGCTGCCTCCTGCGGCCGACGACCTACCGGGTCCGCCGGGGGCACCGGTTGCGCATCGTGCTCAGTGATTCCGATTTTCCCCGGCTCACCCCGCTTCCCGAATCGGGCCTGTTGCGCCTCGCCGCGGTCGACCTCGCGATCCCGGTTCCGGCGGACGAGGAGGGGGAACCGACCGAGCTGGACCTGATCGACCAGGATCCCCGTACCGCGGACGGTGGCGAGGATCGGTGGAGCATCACCCGGGACGAGGTCGACGACGGGATCGAGGTCGTGATCGGCGGCCGTGGCCGCGGCAGGTCCACCGACGGCAGGCACGAACTGGAGCAGTCGGCCGAGGCCCGGGCGAGCGTGCGGCGCAGCGCGCCCGATGCCACGGTGACGACCGGGGAACACATCCTGACCGCGCACCTGGACACCGGGGAACGGGTCACGGTCACCGCGTACGTGCGGTGCACCCAGACCGAGCTCGTGGCCCGTGGTGAGATCGCGGTGAACGAACTCGTGACCTATTCGAACGTCTGGGAATCCCCGTTGCAGCGTCCCGTGCGGGCTTCTCCCGGTGATCAGGACTGATCCAGCGGCACCGCCACGTTCCCTGCCCGCGCCGTGCCGTCGGCCCGCGTTCCGGTGCCGGGTCTGCCCGTCTCGGAATGCCGCTGCAGCAATCGGTGGGCGCGCACCACCACCGGCTTCCCGATGAACTGCCCATCCAGGGCCGTCGCGGATCCGTTCCCGGTCGCCGCGATCACCTTCCGCGCCCACTCCACTTCCTGGGCCGAAGGGGCGAACGCGGCCCGCACGACCGGGATCTGCCGGGGATGGATACAGGACTTTCCGGAGAATCCCAGTTTCGCGGCGTGCGCGGCCTCGGTGGCCAGGGTGGGCATATCGCTGATCGCGGTACTGGCGCCGTCGAGCGGTGGGGCCAGCCCGCTCGCCGCAGAGGCCAGCACCACCTGGCAGCGCGCATGGCCGAGCGCGAGCCGGTTCCGGTGATCGAAGCCGAGTTGCCCGGCAAGGTCCGCGCTGCCGAATATCGCCCGGATCACGCCGCGCGCCGAGCAGACATCCCAGGCGGCGAGGATGCCCGCCGCGGTCTCCAGGATGGGCACGATCCCGGCCACGGCGGGCAGTCGGTGCCGCAGCTGGATCGCCCGGGATCCCGATTCGGCCTTCGGGAGGATGACGATCCGGGAATAACCGGCCAGCATCGCGATGTCCTCCTCGTGCCACGGGGAACCGAGGCCGTTGATGCGCACGGCACCGCAGCCTTCTTCGGCGAGCCAATCCGCCACATTGCGCCGGGCCACGGCCTTCGCGTCCGGCCCTACCGCGTCCTCCAGGTCCAGCACGATCGCGTCGGCCCCGCTGTCCCGTGCCTTCGCGAACTGATCCCGCCGGTGCCCTGGCACGTACAGCAGGGTCCGTGCTCCGGAAAAAGTACTCACCGTGTCGTCCATGTCGATTTCTCCCGTGGTTTCCGATGACTGGTATTGGTTGCCGCGTTCGACAGGTGCATCGCGGGAAGCGCGATCACCACGGCGAGGGCCGCGGCGATCCAGAAGGTGTCGGTGAACGCGGTGGGTGCGGCGGACCGGTCGAGCTGGGCGGCGAGGATCGTCGCGATCGAGGCGGAACCGATCAGGCCACCGGTCTGCTGAATGCTGGTGAGCGCGCTCGCTGCCCTGGCGACGTGCTCGGCGCGCAGCGAGACATAGGCCGCGGCGCTGGCCGGGGTGATCACGCAGCCGATACCGATACCGCGGACCACGAGCGCGACACCGAGCCACACCGCCGGAGTGTGCGCGGTGAACTGGGTGTAGGCAGCGGTGCCGAGGAACAGCAATGCGAGCCCCGGAAGGACCACGACGCGCGGCCCGAACCGGTCCGTGAGGCGGCCGGCGAGCGCAGTGGCCACGGCGACGCCGATGCCTTGCGGCGCGAGGAGAACCCCGGCCTCGAGCGCCCCGGTCCCCCGAACCGCCTGGTTGTACAGCGGCAGCAACAGCTGCCCGCTCATCACGACCGCCCCGGCCAGGCACAGAAACAGTGCCGCCGCGGCGAAATTCCGGTTCCCGAACAGCCGCACATCGATCAGCGAACCCGGCCCGCGCCGCAGGCTGTGCCGGACGAACCAGGCGAGGAGAAGGCAGCCGAGCACGATCGGCAGATAGGTCATCGGTTCGCCGAAACCGCGCCCGGCCCCGGCCCGGGAGACCCCGAAAACCAGTCCGGCGAGCCCGACGGAGGTGGCGATGAGCCCCGGCACGTCGAACGGCGTGTTCCGCGGTGACCGGCCATCGGGCAACAGTCTGGCGGTGGCCAGCGCGATGATCCCGAGCGGAACGTTGACGTAGAAGATCCAGCGCCAGTTCAGGTCCTGCACCAGTGCGCCGCCGATGACCGGTCCGAGCACCGGTCCGAGCACGGTGACAATGCCGAGCAGCCCCAGCACCCGGCCCAGCCGTTCCGGCCCCGCCGCTTTCGCCAGAATCGTCTGGGACAGCGGGACGATCAGCCCACCGCCGATTCCCTGGAGTGCGCGGAAGGTGATCAGCGAGGACATCGACCACGCTATTCCGGACAGCGCCGAGCCGAACAGGAAAACCGAGATCGCGAACATCCACAGGCGTTGCGCACCGAATCGGTCGACCGCCCAGCCGGCCACCGGAATAACCGTGGCCAGCGCCAGCAGGTAGGCGGTGATCGTCCACTGCGCGACCGGGATCGGCGCGTGCATCTCCCGGCTGATCGTGTCGAAGGCGACGTTCACCGTCGTGGTGTTCAGCAATGTCATCCCGTTGCCCAGCATGACGATCCCGGCCAGCAGCCAGATCCGGGCGCTCAGCCGGTCACCGTCGCAGGAACGCCTGGTGAGGTGGAAATTCGTCCAGGTCATGAGCTAACCCCGGGACCGGGTTGCCGCTCCGCAGCTGGTGCGGAGCAAGTCCGATAGCGATTCGGTGAGCTGCGCGACATCCTCGGTGGAGAACCGGTTCGAGGGGAACAGGTATCGGATACTCAGTTCGCCGCGGAAGGTGAACACGCTGTAGATGGGGAACGCGTCGAAGATCAGGTCCACGGCGCTGAAGAAGCCGAGGAATCTCGGCTCGGTGAACCGCTCGAGCCGAGCGTGCACGTGGCCGTTGTTGCTGATCTGGGCGATGGCGAACCGGGAATCGAGCTGGGAATCCGGAAAGGGTGAGAGCGCCATCGGCAGCTCGGCGGCGGAAAGGAGTTCCCGGCCCGTGATCGCGGAATCCAATTGTTCCTTCAGTTCGCGCCCCGTGGCATAGGGATCCTGATCGGGCCGGACCGCGAGCTCGGCCTTGTGGATCTCGACAAGGGCCGTCGTCTCGGTGGCCGTGGCTTTCGGGGTCACCCGGGAACGGAGATTCACCGGTGACAGGCAGATCATCGGTACGGGTGCCGCTACTCGGCTGCCGTGGTCGCATTGGGTGCCGAGCACCGCCCCGGCGATCAGCGCGTGCACCGTCGTCCCGTGGTCGCGGGCCGCGGCGATCAGCGCGCCGGTATCTCGCTCGTCGAATCGGATGTATCCCTGGTGTGGCGGGACCCGATGCCAATCTTGCTGTTGTGCCAAGGGAGACCGGTCCGGAAGGTTGCGCCATCGTTCGGCGAGCAGGTCCTCCGGTGAGCGCGGCAGCGAGGCGCCGGGCCGGATCGAGGTGCCGATTCCGCGGAGGGTTGTCGCGTAGATCTCCCATAGCTCATCGAAAATCGCCCGCAGGCTGCAGCCGTCCACGATCGCATGATCGATGCGCAATGCCACGAATCCGCCGCCGTTTTCCCGGACATGAATCAGCCTTGCCATGGCGTGGGCCGGATTCCACGGGCCGAACGCGTGCCGGAGCAGCACCTCGTAGTCGCCCCTGGCCCGAATATCCTCGGGTCGATGACCGGGTTCGACGTACAGCAGCGAGCCGTGCCTCCCGGTTTCCACCCGGCCGCGAAGAACCGAATGACGAAGACAGAGCAGCTCGAATGCCTGCCGCAAAAACCGGTGATCCACCGCGCCCCGGTATTCGGCGACATGTGCCGGCGCCGCGCCGAGGTGCTGGACTTCGGTCGGGTCGAGATACCGTCGCAAACCCATTGCCGTCCGCCTTTCGGAGATCCACGGCATCGAGCGTAGAAACCGGGGAAAGCGCGAGGGGATCGGTCGACGACTGCTTTGGGTCGTTTACCGCCAGGCGGAATGCGCGTATCGACGGTGGTTTGTGCCATCCCATGGAAACCACGGAGGCATCACCGGGCGGAGTGCATTCCGGAACGGGCCGTGGCGAACCGATCCACTAGGCTCGCCGGGTGAGCACCACACTGCTTCAGCTGAGCGATCCGCACATCAGCGAGGACCCCGGCACCGTCGCCCGGCTCCGGCGGGTGCTCGAGATTCCGTCGAGCAGGCGACCGGACGCGATCATCGTGACCGGGGACGTCGCCGACAACGGCCGCGCCGGGGAATACCGCGCGTTCGGTGAGGCGATGGCGGGCGGGCAGCCGTGGATCGCGATTCCCGGCAACCACGATCACCCGGACACCTTGCGGGAGGTGCTCGGTCAGCAGCGGTGCCCGGCCCTGGATGTCGGCCCGGTGCGGGTGATCGGCCTGGATGTCACGGTGCCCGGCGCGGATCACGGTTTGCTGGACGAGGAAACGGTCCGCTCGGCCGAAGCCGCGGCAGCCGGGGCAGGACACGTGGTGCTCGCGCTGCATCAGCCGCCGGTCCCGATCGGGCACGCCTACGTCGACGCGATCATGCTCCGCAATCCCGAGGCGCTCACCGCGCTGGTGCAGCGGATCCCGGGAGTGCGCGCGATCCTGAGCGGACACGTGCACACTCCGCTCGCCGCCTCGCTTTCCGGGGTTCCGGTGCGCGGGGCGCCCGGAATCGTCTCCGCGCTCACCCTGGCTCCGGATCCGCCGGAGATGCGCGGCGACTGCCCGCCGGGAATGGCGCTGCACCACATCACCGAGGACGGCGATGTGACGACGACCTTCCATCCGGGCTTCTGAGGTGCCGCTCGCCGCTGCGCCGCCGCCTTCGCGATCGCGATGATCCCGATCGTGGTCACTCCCGGCGCGAGCTTCACCCTGGTGACCACCCAGGCCCTTGCCGGGAACACACGCGGGTGCGCACCGTCGTCCTCGGGACCGGGCTCGGCATCCTCACCCATGCCTGCCTCGCCGCGCCGCGGCGGGAAGTACGCCGACGCCGATCCGGATCCGGGATGTCGCGGCGAGTGGTGCGCCCGCCTGAGCGATCCCGCCGCGGAAACCGAGATCCTCGAGCACCCACGGTTCGTCGAACCCAGTGCCTCGGCGCGGCGGCCGTATTCGAGTATCCGCTCGGAATCCAGGTCCCGGGGCAGCATGACCCCGGTCCCGGTGTCCTCATGTACCGCTTCCTTCTCCCGGGCCTCGATCCGTGCCGGACCCCACGACGACGCGGGCGGCCGCATCGAGTCCGGAACACTGTGCGGCCTGTTCGCGGAATTCCCGCGCCCGAGCCCGGTAACGCGGCTGCCACAGGACTTCCCCGACCGCGTGCCCGATCGCGCGGGCCGAAATGGTGCGCCTGGGTATCCCGATACCGATTCCGCTCCAGCGTATCCGCGCGGCGACCTCGGCCTTGTCCTGGGAACGCCCGACCGCGACAACGGGAACACCGTGCCGGATCGCGAATCCGACCCCGCCGTAGCCTCCGTTCGTCACGAAGGCCGAGAGGGCGGGGAAGACCTCGTCGTAGGGCAGGGCATCGGCGAGGCGGGCGTTCGCGGGCAGGGCGAGCCCGCTTTCGCTTTCCCTGCCACCGAGCGAGACCAGCACGTTCACCGCCTCGGTGCCGAGCGCGGTGAGGGTGGGCCGGACCATCCGATCCAGATCGGGTTCCGCGGACCCCTGGGTCACCAGCACGGTGGGCAGCCGGGAATCCAGCTCGGCCCACCAGTCCGGGAGTGGATGCGTCCCGGTGTCACTGACCGCGAGCGGACCGACATAGTGCACGCGCGGGCGGGTATGCGGGCGCGGGTACTCGAAACCGGGTACGGTGAGCTGCACGATATCGTCGGTCAGGGTCAGCCAGTCGAGGAAGAACAGCGGCAGCTCGGCACCCGCCCCGCGCACCACCCCCGGGCAATTCCTTGCAGGGAACGGAAAATACCCGCGCGCACGGCGAGCCCCAGCCCCCGGTTGCGCAGCCGTCCGAGTGCCCCGTTTGCCGGGGGCAGGCCCAGCCCGGTGGGGGCGAGATCCGTATCGGGAAGGTTGAGCGGATTGCTGCCCCAGGCCACGATCCGCGGCCGGTTCCGCCGCGGTACCGAGGGCTGCAGCGCCAAGGGGATCGCCCCGAAGAACATCGTCTCGACCACGACCGTGTCCACCGGTTCCGCGTCGAGCAGCTCCTCGATTCGCGCCGCCTGCGCGGGGATCGGGCGCAGGAACACGTGCTCGAGATCGAACTTGCCCTGCGCGAGCTCGCCGAGTTCCCGCCGCTGCGGGAAGGTTCCGTCGATATCGTTCTCGTCGAAGTCGATCTGCTCCGGCAACGGTTCCCACTGTGCTCCGGAATCGGTCACCGCATCCCGGTATCGGCTCCCGGTCAGGAAGCGAACCCGGTGCCCGAGCTCGACCAGACGGCCGGCCAGCGGCAGCAGCGGCATGACATGCCCACGAAAGGGCCCCGCGCAGATCAGTATGGCAGCCATCGTCCCCGTTCCGCTCATATTCGATACAGTCTGAGTGTAACGAAAAGGAGGGCCCGTGGCGAAGCAGAACCGCCAGTACCGTTCCCGGGTGCGTGCGGCGGCGGCCGCACGCACCCGGCAGGCCGTGGTGGACGCCGCGGCCGAACTGTTCACCGAGCAGGGCTACGCGCCGACCACGATGCGCGCCATCGCCGAACGGGCCGGAACCAGTGTGGAGACCGTGCACGGGCACGGACCCAAACCCGCCCTGTTGCGCGCCGCCTTCGAATCCCGGTTCGCGCCCGTTCCGGAGACCGACCTCGGTGAGGGCGGGAGACTCGAACCCGCGCGCGTCGAACGGGCACTGCGCCCGATCGTGCGGCGGTTCGCCGACTCCGCGGGGGTGTATCGCGCCCTCATTGCCGCCGCCGACACCGATCCGCAGGTGCGTGCCCTGGTGACCGAACTCCGCACCGTTCAGCGCAGCCAGATCAGCGACCGCCTGCGCCCACTGCTCGGCGCCCGCGCCCGCAGGCAGACGGCGGATGCGCTGGCGCTGCTGGTGTCCCACACCGCGTTCGAACACTTCGTCACACACTGCGGCTGGTCCCCGGCCCGGTACCGGAACTGGGCGGCGCGTGCGATCTGCGCCGAGCTGAGCTGAGGCCGGCTCAGTGGATCGGGCGGAGAACCTCATGGGCGAAGGCCAACAGGACCAGGAGCGGGGCAGTTCCGGCGGCTACCGCACCTTCCATCCTGCCGGGGCCGCCAACGGCCCTGGGTGCAGTTGTGGCCCGGTTACCGGCATCTCAGCGCCTACCCGTGATCCGCTGCCGACTGCTCGCCCGGATCGCGGAAGGACGCGTACAGTGCCGAGCGGCCGTCGAACAGTCCGGCGAACCGGTAGTAGATATTGGTGGCGAACAGCAGCGCGACCGAGGTCACCGTGTACAGGGGAGTGCTGAGCGCCGGGACCGTGTCGACGGGGAGGGTGTAGGCCATGAGGACACGCAGCACCGCGTCGCCCAGCAGCCCGATGCCCCACAGCAGGGTGGCGACCCGCCAGATCCGGCGGAAGCCCGGCAGCTGTATCCACAGCTGGTCCCAGTCGCCGGGGACACCACGGCGGGTCAGTCGCCCTTCCAGGAACGGGCGGCTGTACAGGAAGGCCAGCGGCCTGCGCCCGAAGCCGACCGAGATGAGGAACCACAGGCCGGTGAACCCGGTCAGCCAGCCCTCACGGGCGAGCATGAAACGCGGGCTCCCGGCGATCAGTGACACGACCGCGCTGAGCACCATCACCGTGACCACGTACACGGCCAGGCCGTCGATGTGGCGGGTGCGGATCAGCCGCAGGATGGCGATCGCCGCCGGGACGGCGGCTGAGATCAGCAGGCTCGCGTAGATCCCCATCCCGGCTCCGCGCAGTACGTAGTAGAGGACGACCGGCAGGATGAGGTCGGTGACCAGATCGATCAGCGTGCGCCGCCCCGACTGCTGCGGGGGTGCTGCGGTGGTCCGTGTGGTGGTCATGCGGTGCTCCCGGTGGCGAGCTGGTCGATCGGACTGTGCTGCCTCGTTCAGCGGTTCTCGGCGTACCAGGCCCGCATCCGGGGGTGCATGGCGGCCGCGAAGATACCGATCTCGGACAGGGCGAGCAGGCCGTGGGCGATCTGCAGCCAGCGCGGACCGCTGTCGAACAGGGTCACCGCCAGCAGCAGCACGGCGGCGATGAGGGCGACCCGGCGGCACCTGGCGTACACCGTGAGGCTGCCGCGGCCGAGCCGACGCAGCGCCAGCGGCCAGCTCGCCGCGAGCAGGGCACCGAACGCGACCCGGCCCCACACCTGGGCGAGGATGCCGCCGTGCGGTGCCGAGGGATCGGCCGTCTGTGCGCTGGCCACCAGGGCATCGGCCTGGACGAGCGTGGTCACGAAGACGATGACCACGATCAGCATGGTCAGGCCCACGGGCACCATCAGCAGCTTCCAGGCGGGCGGCGGCGGGACTTTGGCCGGGGAGCGGGTCTTCGTCCTTGTCATGACCATCAAGTTAGGCGCCGCGCTGGGATTTTCGCCTCGGTCGGCGGTCGGCGATGTTCTCGACCCGGGTCGAGAACGACGTCGACTTTCGTCTATGCCACCCGGTCTGGATCGGCGACTATTCTGGAGCCATGCATGACGTCCCTCGCCCTTTCCCCGGCTGAACCGAGACCAGCGGATATGGCCATGATCGTGCGGATCATCGCCGCGATGGCGGTACTGATGTCCGCGACCGTATGGGGGCGGTACGAGGCGGGCGCCGCGATGCCGCTGCTGGCCATCGACGTCGCGGTCGGGGTGGTGTGCTGCGCGCTCGTGCCCGTGCTGCTGCGCAAGCCGGTGCTCGGTGCGGTCGGGATGGCCGTGCTCGCCGCCGTGTCCTGGGCGGCGACGCCCGCGGCGACCCTGGGCACCGTGTACGTGGCCCGGCAGCGCCGGTTCCCGGCCGCCGTCGTGGTCGGGATCATCGGGGTCGCCGCGCACGTCCTGCGTGGCCTGTGGCAGCCGATCGACGGGCTGCCGATCGGCTGGTGGATCCTGCTCGTGGTGCTCGGCGAGGCCGCGCTCGTGGCCGGTGGCGCGCTCACCCAGGCACGGCACGCGCTGATCAGTTCGCTGCGTGAGCGGGCCCAGCGCGCCGAAGACGAGCAGGGCCGCCGCGTCGCCGAGGCGCGCACCGCCGAGCGCAGGCGGATCGCCGGGGAGATGCACGATGTGCTCGCCCACCGGCTCTCCCTCGTGGCGACCTATGCGGGTGCCCTCGAATACCGCCCGGACTCCGCGCCCGAACGGCTCTCCAAGGCCGCCGCGGTCATCCGCACCGGCGTGCACGACGCCCTCGGCGAACTCCGGGACGTCATCGCCGTGCTGCGCGAGGACGAGAACTCCGGGAGCATCAGCGGCCCGCAACCCGGGCTGGCCGACGTGCCCGCACTGATCGAGGAATCGCGCCAGGCCGGGATGGTCGTGCACCTGCGGGACTCGGTCACCGAGCTCGAGGCGGCTCCCGCGACCGCGGGCCGGACCACGTACCGGATCGTGCGGGAGGCGCTGACCAATGCCCGCAAACACGCCGCCGACCAGCCGGTGCACGTCACGCTGAGTGGAGCGCCGCAGCTCGGTCTGACCATCGAGGTCAGCAACCCGCTCCCGGCCCCGGCCGCCCCGCTCGTCCCGGGCAGCGGCACCGGGCTGATCGGACTGACCGAGCGGGCCCGGCTCGCCGGCGGCAGCCTCGATCACTACACGGGCGACGGCGAATTCCGCCTGCGGTCCTGGCTACCATGGACCGGGTGACCATCAGGGTACTCATCGTCGACGACGACGCGCTGGTGCGCGCGGGACTGGTGATGATGCTCGATGGGGCGGGCGGCATCACCGTGGTGGGGGAGGCCGCGGACGGGGACGAGGCGATCACGGCCGTCCATGAGCACGCTCCCGATGTCGTGCTGATGGACCTGCGGATGCCGCGGATGAACGGCGTCGAGGCGACCGAGCGGCTGCGCTCCAGCCACAGGCCGCCCGAAATCCTCGTCCTGACCACGTTCGACACCGACGACAACGTGCTCGCCGCACTGCGCGCCGGGGCGGGTGGGTTCCTGGTCAAGGATTCCTCGCCCACCCAGATCGTCGAAGCGATCACCCAGGTCGCCACCGGCGAGGCCGTGCTCTCCCCGAAGATCACCCGCCAGCTGATGGACCGCGTCGTCGCCAAATCCGGAACCCAGGAGCGGGCACGGGAAGCGCTGCGCGCACTCTCCGCCCGGGAACGGGAAGTCGCCTTCGCCATCGCCGAGGGCGTCAGCAACGCCGAGATCGCCGCCACCCTCTACATGAGCGTGGCCACCGTCAAGGCGCACATCACCCAGATCCTGACAAAACTCGAAGTCGGCAACCGCACCCAGATCGCGCTTCTGGTGCACGACAGCGACCTCGCCTGAATCGTGTGCTGACGGCGTCCGTGGAGCTGGCCGCATTGCCGCCCGATCCCGTTTCATACTCGGGAATTCGGGCATGATGGGAGAATCGGCGTGCCACGGGTGGTGCCGGATGGTGGAGAGGAGTCGCGTGGTCGCCGCGATCGATCTGGAACCGCGACGGTAGCCGGGCCCGCGGAAACTCGCCGGTCAGGCCGCGCACCTCGATGTCCTCGGTGGTGGCGCTCGCCATGCTTTTCTGCACGAGCGCGGTCGTGGTGCAGGAGGCGATGACGGCGTCCTGCCAGGCCGGGTCCCGGGTGCTCCCGACCGCGATCATTCCCGGCGCCACCCGGCCGAGCCGCATCGAGGAGAACCCCGTGGCGACACCGGGCGCGAGTACCGGGCTTCCGGTGTCCGCGGACCGTGTAGGGCAGCTCATCGGGGGTTCCGGCGCTGCCCGGCTGGCTGCCCGACATCCCGGTCAGCGAGCCCCGTGCGGGCCCGCAGTCTCACCGATGCCGAGGACGGCTCCATCGCGGAACGGCTCGAAGCGTTCGACAACGACGCTACGATCGGGGGTCCCCGGTAGGTTCCGGCGGGTTTCCAGACACCGTACGAATCGAGGACTCATGCCCCGGATCGCCACCAGCGAGACCGTCGAACGACCGGAATTGCTGGAGTTCATCACCCCGCGGCACCGCGCCGTGCTCGTCGCCACCCGCGGGGACGGCACCCCGCAGTTGTCCCCGGTCACCTGCGGGGTCGACCCGCAGGGCCGGATCGTCATCTCGACCTACCCGCAGCGGGCGAAGGCGCACAACATCCGGCGGAACCCGCACGTTTCGCTGTGCGTGCTCTCCGCGGAATGGGACGGCCCGTACGTCCAGGTGGACGGGAACGCGGAGGTACTCGACATGCCCGAGGCACTGGACGGGCTGGTCGAGTACTTCCGCTGCATCTCCGGTGAACACCCCGACTGGGCGGAATACCGCGCGGCGATGGCCCGGCAGAACAAATCCCTGATCCGGGTCAGCATCGACCGCTGGGGCCCGATCGCCACCGGAGGTTTCCCGCCGGACCTCGCGGAGGGCTGACGGTCATCCGGCGATCTTGGTGTCGTCCTGCCGGAACACCGGATCGTCGATCGGCACCCCTCGCTCGTGCGCCAGGACCGAGACGAGCTCCTGCAGCACGCAGATCTCGGCGAGGGCGCGTTGCGGTGCGGTCAGCCCGGTGGGGACCTGCACCGCCCAGCCGCCGTTCGGTTCGGCCGCGCTTTCGGTCACGGTGAGCACGCGTGTCCCCGCGGAGGCGAGCTGACCGGCCAGGCGCAGTTCCCGGTCGCCGCCGATCAGCAGGTGCGCGGTCCGGGTGCTCGCCGAGTCCGCCGGACCGTGCAGGTATCCGCGGGTTCCGTAGGCGGCCGCGGGCACCAGTGGGCCTTCGCGCAGCAACAGCGCGGTTTCCTCACACGTGCTCAGCGATTCGGCCGCGGCGACCACATCCACGGATCCGGCATCCGCGATGGCCGTGCCGAATTCGGCGATGGTGGGGGTGGCTTCGGTGACGGCGTGGGCGATCCGGTCCGCGAGCCCGGTCCAGCGCGCGTCCACGGCACCGGTGGTGAGCAGTTCGGTGAGCATGGCGAGTGCGGCGTAGGTGAGCACGAATCCGACCGTGGACACCCGGCTGTCCCGCCGGGCCCCGAGCGCGAGGCAGTCCCGCGCCGCCTCGCGCAGTGGGCTCTGCTCGGCATTGGTGATCGCGAGGGTATGTGCACCAGCTGCGCCCAGCCGGGTGATCAGCTCGGTGGTCTCGGCGCTGCGCCCGCTCTGTGAGACGGCGAGCACGAGCGCGGGAACCGGTGCGGTTGCGGGGAAATCCGAGCAGTCGGTGCGCATCGCGTCGATCCCGCCCGCGCGCAAGTGGTAGAGCGGGGAAGCGAGCGCGGCATGGCTGGCCCCGATCCCGGCGAGTAGCACCCGGCTCTCCGGGCGCGGCAATTCCCGCCGTGCCAGCCGTTGTGGCAGGGTGCGGGTGAGTTCGGCCAGCGCGGCGAGCTGGTCCGCGCGCCCGTCCTGGTAACCGAAGCCGGTCATGGTCGATCCCTTCGTCCGCGTGGGTGCCAGGTGCGCGTCGCCACGGCGGGTACGTACTCGGCCAGGTCCACCGGCCAGCGCAGTACCGTCTCGGTTTCCGCCGCGTAGTAGGCGGCCATCAGCAGTTCGGTCACCGAAACCCCGCTGTCCAGGGATTCGGCGGGCTGTTGTCCCGCGCTGAACATCCGGACGAGGTGCGCGTTCTCCGCCGTGTAGCCATAACTGGCCGGTTCGTCGGCGATGACCGGGATCAGGCCCTGCTCGGCGTTCTGCTTCTCCAGCATCTCCTCCGCGCCCGCATCGGGATCATCGCCGAGCCGCCCGGAGAAGAACACGTCCGCGTCACCGCGCAGGGAGTTCGAGTTCATCGAGTACTCCGGGCCGAGCAGTTCGAAGGACAGCCGCATCCCGGAACCGATGAATCCCCACGAGGTCATGGCTTCCACGATCACCGGTTCGCCATCCCCGTTGACGAAGGTGTACGTGGCGCTCGCGTAGTCCTCCGCGGGATCGTGCCGGTAATCCTGCAAACCCGGGTAGGCCTGCGCCAGTTGCGCGGCATAGCGGTCCCGGCCCCACCGCAGCGAGGCGATGGTGGCGGTGACCGAGACCGGCCGCAGCCACTGGTCCGGATCGGTGCCCGGCGGGGTGAGCAGGAACCGGCCCGCTTCGAGCGAGTGGCACATCAGATCGTTGAGTACGCCGCCACCCTGGGCCTCGCTGTCCCAGAACCACTGGGCGTGTGGGCCGGAGTGTTCCTCGGTGCACCGCGCGAGATACGGGGAGCCGGAACGCCGGGCACCGCGAGCCCACATCAGTTCCCTCGTCCTGGTCAGCCGCGGCGCGTACACCTGGTTTTCCAGGTAACCATGCGGGATTCCGGTCGCATGGACCGCTTCGGCCACCGCACGTGCCTCGGCGAGGTTGCGGCCGAGGGGTTTCTCCACCGCGATCCCGCGCAGGCTCGCCCGCCCGGAGCGTACTTCCGCGCAGATCTGCTCGATGACCTGAACCCGGGTGTGATTGGGGGTCAGCACCCAGACCGCGTCCACCCGTTCGTCGCGCACGAGTTCGGCGATGTCCTGATGACCGCGGACGTCCCGGCCGACACCGAGATTCTCGGCATAGGCACCGAGTTCCCGGGCCCGTTCGGCCGAGCGCGAGGCCACCGCCACGATGTCCGCGCCGCGCACCGACTGCCAGGACCGCACGTGGAAGTGCGCGATGAACCCGGATCCGATGATCCCGATGCCGAGCGGTTTCTCCGCCATTGCTCTCCAATCATTCCTACCCTTTGACGCCGGTGAGCGTGATGCCTTCCACGAAAACCCGTTGGGCGAAGAAGAACACGACCACCACCGGCAGCGTGGCCAGCACGGTGACCGCCATGATCACGCCCCAGTCGGTGCTGTGCGTGCCGTGGAAACTGGCCAGCCCGTAGGCGATCGGCCAGTTGTCCGGGTTCTCCGAGGTGTACAGCAGCGGGCCGTAGTAGTCGTTCCAGGACTGGAAGAACATGAAGATCGAGGCCGCCGCGATTCCTGGTTTCGCCATCGGCACCATCACCCGGGTCAGGATTCCCCATTCCCCGTTGCCGTCGATCCGCGCCGCATCGGTGTACTCCTGCGGGATGGTCAGGAAGAACTGGCGCAGCAGGAAGATCGAGAACGCGTGCCCGAACAGGTGCGGCAGCACCAGCGGCCACAGCGTGCCGACCAGGTGCAGGTGCGCCCACAGCACGTAGATCGGCACCTGGATCACCTGCGGTGGCAACAGCATCGCCACGATCACCGCGAAGAAGATCGGGTTGGCGAACCGGATCCGCACCCGGGCGAGCACATAGGCCATCGGCACCGAGGACACCAGCATGAACAGCGTCGAACCGCCCGCGTAGAGCAGCGAGTTGAGGAACCAGGACGCGACCGGGGCCTTCTCGAAGGCACGCTGATAGTTCGACCACTCCCACGGTTTCGGCCACAGCGCGCCGGTCAGTGTCTGCCCGCTGTTCATGACCGAGGTCAGCGCGACGAACACCACCGGAACCAGGAACATGATCCCGAGCGCGATGAGGATCGCGTGCTCGGCGAACACCGTCAGGACTCGTTTCCGCACGGTCATCGCGGTCACCCCTGCGCTTTCGTGAACAGCCCGGCCCGCCGCAGCAGCACCGCCATCACCGCGGCGGCGATGAGGAACAGCACCACGGCCATGGTGGAGGCGTAGCCGAGCTGGAAACTGTTGAAGCCCTGCACGTACATCCACTGGGTGTAGGTGAGCAGCGAATCATCGGGATAGCCGAGCAACTGATCGGTGCCCGCGTCGATCCCGGTCTTCCCGTTCGCGATCATCGAGGCGACTGCGGCCTCGGTGAAGTACTGCAGCGCGGCGATGACCCCGGTGACCGCGGAGAACAACAGCACCGGCCGGATGTTCGGCAGCGTCACGAACCGCAGCCGCTGCCAGCCGTTCGCGCCGTCGAGCTCGCACGCCTCGTACTGATCCTTGGGCACGTCGAGCAGCGCGGCCAGGAAGATCACCATCACATCCCCGGCCATCCAGAGCCCGAGCAACAACAACGAGGGCTTGGAAAGCGCCGGATCGTTGAACCACAGCGGACCGGTGATCCCCAGGTGCCGCAGTACCGCGTTGATCGGCCCGGTGCCCGGATTGAACAGGAACACGAAACCGACGACCGAGGCGACCGGGGGCACGAGCGCGGGAAGATAGAACACCGTGCGCCAGAACCCCCGCGCCGTTTTGCGCCGGGACAACAGCAATCCGATGCCGAGCGAGAACACCATCCGCACCGGGACCAGGATCACCACGAACCACAGGGTGTTCAGCGCCGCCTTGCCCACCCGGGAATCCTGGGTGAACAGGTAGACGTAGTTGCGCAGCCCGGTCCAGTGCGGCGCGCCGGCCAGATCATAGTTGGTGAACGAGAAGTACAGGTTCGCCAGCAGCGGGTAGAGAAAGAACACCGCGAGACCGATCAGCCCGAGTATCATCATCGACCACACCGGCAGCCGTGAGGCGAGCAGGCTTCGGGTGCGCATCGCGGGTCGTGGTTTCGCGACGGAGGGCCGGGGGAGACTCCGGGTACTGGTCATGGTGTCACTTCTGCCTGCGCAGGCTCAGCGCGTTGTTGATATCGGTGTCCACCGCGCGCAGTCCCTCGTCGAGGTTCCCGCCGTTTTCCTGGTATGTGGTCCAGAAATCGTTCATCGTGGCGACCAGGGTGGCGCCGATCTCGGTGATCGGGCTGGTGTTTGCGCCCGGATGTTTCGAGGCCTCGATGAACATCCGGTACTGCGGGCCGGCCTCCAGTTCCGGTGAGTCCGCCGCGCGGCGCAGGGTGGGAATGTTCTTCAGGCCATTGGCGAGCTTGACCGCGGCACCGGTGTTCGTGGTCAGGAACTTCACCAGTGCCCACGCGGCTTCTTTGTGCCCGGACTGCTTGCTCATCCCGATATCGGCCGCCGAGACATAGCCCCCGCCGTAGGGTTGTCCGCTACCGGCCAGCACCGGAAACGGTGCGGTGCCGTAGTCCAGGTGCGGTGCCTGTTCATCGACGAAGGCGACCCGCCATTCGCCGTCCAGCGCCATGGCGATCCGCCCGGTCTGGAAGGGGTTGTTGGCCGACCATTCGTCACCGAGTCCCGCGGTGAACGCCTTCAGCTTGCGGTACCCGATCTTTTTCACCAGATCCCGTTGCCAGGCAAGGATCTCGTGCCACTGCCTGGATGCGGCGGTGGTGGCTTCGGTGCCGCGCATCCACCGCGCCCCGGAGGTGGCGCTCACCGTACCGGATGTATTCTGCCCGAACCCGATCAGCGGATCGAAGCCCAGGGTGCGGATCGAGCCGTCCGGGTTGTAGGTGGTGAGCTTCAGCGCCATCCTGCCGAGCTCGTCCAGGGTTTTCGGCGGGTCGTGGTAGCCCGCCCGCCCCAGGAGCCGTTTGTTGTAGTACAGCCCGTACACATCCGAGGTGGTCGGCAGGCTGCACCGGCGGTCGTCGAACGCGGTGGCCGAGGCGAAGGTGCCCTGAAAATCGGCCGCGCGCACGTGATCCCGGGCCATGTAGGGCGCGAGATCGGCCATCGTCTTGCACAGTGTGCCGAGCGTGGAGTTGACGTTGGTGAGCATCACATCCACATCCCCGCCGGAGGAAACCACTTGGGTGATCTTGGTGTCCTGTTGTCCACTGTGGACATTCACGTGCAGGCCCGGGTGCAGTCGTTCGAAATCGCGCACCACCGACTGGATCACCGCGGCCTCCCGATCGGTGTAGTGGTGCCAGAGCTGGATGGTCCCGGTCAGTTCCCGCGGTGCGGTTCTGGCGACCGGCTCGTCGGCGCCGATACCGCACCCGGTGAGGATCAGCGCGGCGACCAGGGCGACCGCCGGGATGGCTGTGGCCGGCTTCGTTGCTCGCACCACGGACCTCCTATGGTCTGGGACGGTGTTCGGCGCCCCGCTGCGTGATCAGCTCATGCGGCGCAGATTGCCGGCGATGATGCGCGAGCGGTCCTGTGTGGACTCGGTGGAACCGGCGCGCTCGGTGAGGTAGCTACGCAGATACCGGGTGCCGAGGATGCGGGCACCGTCGAGCACCGCGTCCCCCTCGGTCTGGCTGGGCATGAGTTCCGGGTTCCACCGGGTGTGGTCCCGGATCGCCGCGCTGGTCAGCCGGGCGAGTTCGGCGCCACCGGCGAGTCCGACCGGGCCGCCGAGCACCACGACCTCCGGGTCGAGCACGCCGAGCACCGGGATCACCGCCTGGGCGAGCAGTGGGGCGAACGCGGTGAGCACTTCGGTGGGCAGTGCGTCACCGGCCAGCGCCTGTTCGAAGGCGCGCTCCGACCAGCCGGTTTCCCGCCCGATCCGGTCCAGTGCCCCGGCGCCGAGCAGTTCCTCCAGATCGCCTGCCTCGGTTCCGGGCGCGAAAACCCCGTGTGGCACCGGGAGATTGCCGATCTCACCGGCGCCCCCGGAGGCGCCGCGCAACAGGGTGCCCGCCACGTCCACAGCGAGGCCGACCCCGTAGCCGACCCAGATCAGCGCGAAGGTGGCGTTCCCGGCGAACGCCTCGGTCTCCCGCTCGGCGACGGCGGCGAGGTTCACATCGTTGTCCACCTGGACCTCGCAGCCGAGGGCTTCCTCGAGCCGTTGCCGGATGCTGGTGCGTGACCAGCCGGGCAGCGCCTCCACCGAGCTGAGCTGATCGGTGCGCGGATCGATGCTGCTCGGCACGCCCACGCACACCTGGCGCACCGCGGCGAGTTCGACCTGCGCGGACTCGCAGGCACGCAGCACCGCGTTCGCCACATCCTTGGCCGCACCTCGTTTGCCGCGCATCTCCGCCGCGGACCGGGCGGCAACCGGGAACCGGGTGCCGAGTGGGTCGACAATGGCCGAGCGGACCCCGTCCTGGTCGACGTTCACCGCCACCCCGTAGGCGATGTCCTTGCGCACGCCGTACACCACCGCGCTCGGCCCGCGCCCCGCCGACTCCTCGCCGACTGCCTCGATGAGCCCCTTTTCCTCCAGCCGCGACACCATCTGCGCGGCGGTCGGCTTGGACAGTCCGGTGCGTTCCCCGATGCTGTTGCGGCTCAGCGGACCATCGTCGAGCAGCAACCGCAAGGCAAGGGCCGCGTTCTGGTCCCCGAGCCAGGACGGGGTTCCGCGCACCGCCACGACGTTCCTCCTCGCGTTCGCGCCAACCGTGTCGCATAACCATAAAGTTTCCTTACCGAAAAGCGCAAGAGGTTACCGCTGATCGTCCGTTTATGTTGTGAACAGGGAAATGACAGTCTGGCATGGCGACGATCGTCTCTGTACTATCTGGCAAGAAACGTTTCTGTATCAGGGAAGGTGGAGCGGCCATGGGTGTACCACTGCGGGTCGGGATCCTGGGCAGCGGCGGTATCGCGACGGTCTCCTACGGCGTGCTGCCGAACACGCACCACCTGGCCGACCGGGTTCGGATCACCGCGATCGCCGATGTGGACGCGGAACTCGCCGAGTCCGTGGCCGCGGAGTACGGCATCCCGAACGCCTACGGTTCGCTCGAGGCGATGCTGGCCGATGCCGAGCTCGACGCGGTGCTGAACCTGACCCCGATCCCGGTGCACGCGCAGACCTCGCGCACGATCCTGGACCACGGCTTGCATCTGGTGAGCGAGAAACCCCTCGCGGCGACGATGGCCGAGGCGGACGAACTGATCGCGACCGCGCGGGAGACCGGGCGGACCGTGGTGTGCGCTCCGCCGGATCTGCTGCACGAACCCTATGCCCGGGCGGCGGAACTCGTGCGCGCGGACGCGATCGGCAAGGTCGCCTTCGCCAGGGTGCGCAGCTCGCACGCGGGACCCGGTGGCGGGCCGAAGGGCTGGCCATCCGATCCGAGCTGGTTCTACCGCGAGGGATCGGGACCGTTGCTGGACATGGGGGTCTACGGGATCCACGAGATCACCGGGATCCTCGGCCCGGCCAGGCGGGTCGCCGCGTTCGCCGGGATCACCGAGCCGAGCAGGGTGGTGCGTGCCGGGCCGTTCCAGGGGCTGGAGATGCCGGTGACCGCGCCGGACAACTGCCTTTTCCTGCTGGACTTCGGGGAATCCACGTTCGCCGTTGTGGACGGGACGTTCAACGTGCACGCGGCGCGCAGCCCGAAGGTCGAGCTGTTCGGCAGGCGCGGGGTGCTCAACCTGCTCACCCCGGACGGCCCCGCGGTCGAGGTGTACCGGGCCGACGCGGTCCCCGGGGTGGACGGCTGGATACAGCCGAAGCTGCCGCTGGCCGCCGATGAGCGCCGCGCCACCTACGGCAGGGCACTGCTGCTCGCGCACCTCGCCGATGTGCTGCTCGACGACGCACCGCTGGTGCTCAGCGCCGAACACGCCCGGCATGCGCTGGAGATCATGCTGGGCGTGGCGACCTCCGCCCGCGAAGGGCGATTCGTGGACCTGTCGACCACCTTCTGAAATCCTGGAGCGAACCCATGGACAATCCCGTTCGGCTCGGCATTCTCGGGCTCGACCACTGGTACGCGGCGATCCCGCTCGCCGAGCGCGCGGCCGCGGACCCCGCGGTGGATCTGCGGGTGATCGCCGATCCCGATCCGGAACGCGCCACGCACGTCTCCCGGCTGACCGGCGGGGTGCGCACCAGCACGGACTTCGAAGCGGTGCTCGCCGATGACGGAATCGAAGCGATCGCGTGTTTCCCGAGCCTGGAACGTAGTCCCGCGCTGACGATCGCCGCCGCGCGGGCGGGCAAGCACATCATCGGGGTGAAACCGCTCGCGCGCACCCTCGCCGAGGCCGACGCCGTCGTCGAAGCCGTCGAGCAGGCCGGGATCTGTTATGTGCCAAGCGAAGCGCGCCGGGATTCGCCGCTGAGCAGGCGGCTGGCCGAGCTCGTGCGTTCCGGCCGGATCGGCGAACTGCGCAGTGGCGCCTTCTCGATGCACAGTGGACTGCCGAAATCCTGGCCCGGGTCCGAGGCACCGGGCTGGTTCGCCGATCCCGCCTGCGTTCCCGGCGGCGGCTGGATCGACCACTCCGTCTACCACCTGGACCGGTTGCGGCACCTGTTCGATTCGCCGATCGCGTCCATCACCGGAACCGTGACCAACCTCGCGTATCCGGAGCTCCCGGTGGAGGACTACGGCCACGCCACCGTGGTGCTCGGCAACGGCGCGGTGGTCGGCGTGGAGGACACCTGGATCGCCCCGCCGGGCTGTTCCAGTAACCGGGTGCAGCTGGTGGGCAGCGCGGGCGCGATCTACTACGACTCGATGTCCCTCGGGGTGGCCGATGCCGGTGGCGAATGGTCTTTCACGGCGCTGCCTCCGGATCCGTTCGGCAACCTGGACGCCCTGCTCGCGGTGCTGCGCCACGGCGCGCAGCCTTCGGCGACGGTGCACACCGCGCGGGCCACGCTGGCAGCCTGCCTGGATTTCTACGCCACCGCACGGAAAACCTCGTGACCGTACTGCTCGGGATCGACGCGGGCGGTACCCGGACCCGGCTTCGCCTGGCCCGCCCGGACGGCACCGTGCTCGCGCGCGCCGAACATTCGGCCGAGGACTGGCCCGCGCTCGGGGTCGAGGACAAGGCCCGGGCCGTGGAATCCTGGCTCGGTGAGCTCACCGGCACCCCGCCCTCGGCCGTGGGACTCGGCGCGCACGGCTGCGACTCCGAAGCGGAATGCGAGCAGCTGCGCATCGCGGTGCAGGCCCGGTTGCGTGCGCCGGTCCGGGTGGTCAACGACGCGTTTCTGCTCATCGCCGCGGAATCGGCGCCGAGCGCGGGTCTGGTCGTGGGCACCGGTTCCGTCGCGGTCGCCTGGGACCACGAAGGGCGGGCACTGCACACCGGGGGCTGGGGCTGGCTGCTCGGTGACCCCGGATCCGCCTGGGGCACCGTCCGGGACGCGGTGCGGGCGCTGCACCACGCCCAGGATCGCGGCGAACTCGACGGGGATCCGCTGCTTCCGGTGCTGCTGCGACTGGCCGGGGCCGATTCGCTGCGCGAGGTGAAACGCCGGATGCAACGCCGGCCCGCGCGATCCTGGGCCGAGTGGGCACCCCAGGTCCACGCCGTGGCCGGACAGGGCTCACCGGCGGCGCTCGCCGCGATCGAATCCGGCGCACAGTCCCTTGTGGACAACATCGGCGACCTTCTCGTCCAGGGTGGACGGTTCAGCCGGGTCATCGGCGGCGGCAGCGTGCTGGTCAACCAGCCGAGGCTCGCCGCCCGGATCGGCGATCTGCTTCGCGAACGCTTCGACCTCACCCTGTGCCTGTACCGGGGCGAGCCGGTCGCCGGTGCCCTCGCGCTGGCCGCACAGTTACTGGACGGCTGAGCCGGGCCGCCGGGGAATCAGCCAAGAAAGCGGCCGACCGCTAGTCGAGGACGGTGATCGTTCGCGCAAGCCAGGTGAGGATCAGTTGTCTTTCCGGTTCGGAGAGCCCTTGCAGGGCTTGTTGTTCAACGATACGCACGGCCGCGGTCGCACGGTCGAGCAGTTTGCGGCCACGTTTGCTCAGCCGGAGGAGCACGATCTTGCCGTGGTTGGGGGCCGGGCCGCGCTCGAGGAGATCGCGTTCCAGTAGTTGGTGAACTATCGTGTTCATGCTCTGTGGTTTCACTGCTGCGAATCGCGCCAACTCGGCCGAGGAGAGCTCGGGGGTCACGTCGAACACGCTCAGCGCTCCGTATTGCGGTACCGACAGCCCGAACGGGTCCAGTTTCTCGGTCAGCGCACCGTGCAGCGATTGCTGGGCCAGTCGCATCAAATAGCCGAGGTTGCCGTGTTCGCCGCGGGACCGTTGCCTCGCATCGTCCTGTTTCACTCTTGCAGCGTATCAGCTAGCCTGATAAGAAATATGTGTCAGATGAACTGATACTTGGAGTGTGTCATGGCTGAGCGGCAAGGCAGCATCATCACTGAAATCGGGAGCTGGCCTCTTGACGGGTTGCCGGGAAAAGAGATCCGGTTGCTGACCGTCGAATATCCGGCCGGAGTGCATACGCCGCCGCACCGTCATCCCGGTTGGCAGCTGATTTATGTGCTGGAGGGAAGAGTCACTTCTCGGATGGAGGGTGAGCCGGTGCAGCGGTACGAAGCCGGGCAGCACTGGTTCGAACCTCGTGAGCATCTGCACCTGGATGCCGGCAATGACACTGCAGAGCGTGCCAAGATCCTTGTCGCTTATGTCACCGAGCCGGGGCAGCCAATCCTTGTTCCGGAGGTATAGGCGGGGTTACGGGCAGGATGGCCGTTCGCGCGTCGGGTAGGTCCACGGCGGCATCGATGGCAAGGGCGTGTTCGGTGGTGAGCTCGTCGCGGCCGCTGCCCGCATCATCAGTCCGGTCGCCTTCGTGTCGGGGCGGGGATGGTATTCACCACACCGTGCGCGGAGTTTCCCGGTGGGGTGTCGCGGGTAACCGGCGAGAAGCGTCCACTGATGGGCTGGCAGCAGAAGGAGACGAAGTCTGTGCTCGGTATCGCACTGATGGTACTGGCCGCCATGCTCAACGCGATAGCTTCGGTGCTGCAGCGGAAAGCCGCGCGAGCGGAGCCGGAACGGAAGGCGTTCTCTCTGACCATGTTCTCGGACCTGTTGCGCAGGCCGGTGTGGCTGCTGGGGATTGGCGTGATGCTCGCCGGTTTCATCACACACGCCATCTCCATTTCGGTCTCGGAGATCGCGCTCGTGCAGCCGTTGCTCGTGGCGGAATTGCCCTTGACGCTGCTGTTGGCCTCGTGGGTTTTCGGGCTGCGGATGCGGGCACGGGATTGGGTGGCGATCGGCCTGGCTTCAATTGGTCTGGCCGCACTCTTGGCGTGTCTGAGCCCGCACGGCGGCAACCCGAGGTCAGCGCCGATCTCCTGGTGGCTGCTCGGTGCCTGCGGGTGTGCGGCGGGCATCGCGCTGCTGGTGCTGATCGGCTACCGCGGCAGACACGAGCACCGAGCGGCGCTGCTCGGAGTAGCTACGGGGGCGGCGTTCGGGCTGAATTCCTCGCTCATCGCGGGCGTGGGCGCAGCCGTGGCCGCGGGAACGAACCTGTTTGCTGCTGGGCAGACCTATGGCATCATCGTTCTCGGACCGGTTTCGTTTTTCCTGTTGCAGAACGCTTTGCAGGCGGGCAATCTTGTCGCCTCGCAGCCTGGGTTCACGCTGACCAATCCCGCGGTCTCGGTGGTGTTCGGGTTGGCGGTATTCGGTGAGCAAGGGCGTACCGGATGGTGGTTGCTCGGTTCGGTGGGCGGCGCCGTCATGATCGGGGCGGCCACGGTGTTGTTGTCGCGTTCGCCGCTGCTCGATCCCGATGCGCGCCACGACACCGGTCATGACCTCGGGAACACCGCAGGGTCCCGCGGGTCTTCCTGACACCGTGTTTACGGTGCGTCTTTCACCGGTTAATACGGCGAGTCGGGACGGGCCGAGCGGCTCTCTGCGAGGGATGAAAGGCGCGTGCGATGGCGAGCGGGAAGAAGGCCAAGAAATGGGCGCTGTGTAGTTCTGCACCGCGCACAGCGGGCCGAGGAGGCTGCGATTGGGGCTGAGGCATCCCTGGCTCACCGAATTGAGTCAGCAGCTCAGCACAGTGGACGACAACCCGGGGGCTGCCTCGGATGTCCGCCAAAGCCCGTCTACACGAGCCCACGGCAGACCGATCCGCTGGCGGGCGAGCTACCCTGATCGAACGGAACCGCAGGCCGGGAACGGCAGCGCCGACGGCCTTTCTCCCGGCGAGCTATTCCTGTTCGGCGCGTGCCTCCGCGCCGGTCTCGTGGGCATAACCGGAATCCACCCCGACCTCGCTGCCGACCGCCGGGTCGGAGTCGCCGGTCGGGTCTTCTGCCCCTGAGGAACGCTTCGAGGGCACGGTAGGATCACCCGAGACGTCTGCCTCGGCCGGGTGCGTGGTTCCTCGCCGATTCAAGAGTATGTCGATCAGACGCCGCATCGATGCTCCTTACCTGGGTCCTACGGTGATTTGGTGTGCCCACCGAACGCGCCGGCGAAACCTCGCACAGGGAAGTGGAAAGCCGCCGGAGAGGACTCGAGGAGGTGTATTCGGACTCCGGTGGTGGTACCCGGCCGACGGTACCTGTCTTCCATTGGACGGAGGCGTCATGAAGGATTACGAGATCATCGCGGCGGTCCGGCGTACGGTCGGCCTCAGCGATGACGAGCACGCGCGGAACGCCACCGAAGCCACCTTGACAGTGCTCGGTCAGCGCCTGGCCGGGAACGAACCGGCTGACCTCGCCGCACAGCTGCCACCGTCGGTCGCCGAGGCGCTTCCGGAATCCGGCGGCCGGGGAACGTTCGGGCTCGAAGAGTTCTGCCGCCGGGTCGGCGATGCGGAGGGACGTGGCTGTACGCAAGACGCCGCCCGCGAGCACGCTCGTGCGGTCGTCGCCGCTCTCAAGGCCGGTGTGTCCCGAGGAGAATTCGACGACCTCATCGCACAACTGCCTGCCGACTACCGGCAGGATCTACTCACGACGGCGCCGATCGACGAGCAGCGATCATGACGATTTCCGCTCCACGCGGCGCGGCTTTTGCCCAGGTTTCTCGTCGCTTCTTGACCGGCCCTCCTTCCCAGGTACCCGGAGTGCGGAATCCATGAACTCGCCGTGCCGAGCGGAAGGCGAATCCTGATCCGTTGGTTATCGTGACTGGGATGTGTGCCGAGAGTGTCGCGTTGACCGCACGCGGGTTGAGCGTGCGGGGGCGGCGCGGGCCGGTGTTCGAGGGCGTGGATGTCGACGTTCCCGCGGCCGGACTCCTGGTGGTACACGGTCCTGGCGGTTCGGGGCGCAGCTCGCTGTTGCTGACGCTGTCCGGCCGGATGCGACCGGCCACCGGGGCGGCGCGGGTCGGTGCACACCGGTTGCCCGGCGAGGAGCGCCGGGTACGTGAGCTCGTAGCGGTGGCCTCGGCCGGACCCGCCGGGCTGCTCGAACCGCGGCTGCGGGTGCGCGAGGTGATGGCAGAACGACGCTGGATCAGTCCTGGCGCGAGTGACGAGCGCATGCGGGAGGCGTTCGGGATGTTGGATATCGCCCCTCGGGCCGGTGCGCTCGTCGGGGAACTGTCCTCGGACGATCGGATATTGTTCGCGCTCGGTTTGGCGCTGGCGCAGCGCCCTGCCGCGGTACTGGTCGACGACGCCGATGCCGACTGCACCGCGGGTCAGCGCGACACGGTGTGGCAGGCGCTGGCGCGGGTATGCCGCACGGGGGTCACGGTGCTGGCCAGCACCGTGACCCCACCGCCGAGGTTGGCTGTTCCGCCGGTTCTGGTTGCGTTACCGCGGCGCAGCGAGGACCGGTTGCCACCGAATCCGTGAGTCGCCGAGCGAGGGATGGGCAGATATGACCGCGATCAAGCTGGCCTGGCTGGAGCTCCGCCGTTTTCGTGGACCGCTGCGGCAGGTGGTGCCCGTGGTGCTGATCCTGGTGCCGTTGCTGTATGGAGCCACGTACCTCTGGGCCAACTGGGACCCGTACGGCAAGATCGACCGGGTACCGGTCGCGGTGGTCGACCAGGACCAGCTGGCGCACACCAGCCAGGGCCAGCGAGTCGACGCGGGCGGTCAGATCGTCCAGCAGCTCAAAGCATCGAAAACGTTCGACTGGAACGTCACCGACGCTGCCGATGCCCGGGACGGGCTGGCGCACGGCCGGTATTTCTTCACGGTGACCATTCCGCCGGAGTTCAGCGCCAAGCTGGCCACCGCCGCGAATCCGGACCCGCAGCACGCCGGGATCATGATCGGGCTCAACGATGCGAACAACTATCTGGCCGGGATCATGACGGAAGTCGTGCAGACCAAACTCCAGGACCAGGTCAATGCGGCCGCGCACGCCGCGTACGTGCGCAGTATCTACGGTGAGCTGTCCGGGATACGCGATAAACTCACGACCGCCTCTGACGGTGCTCACCGGCTGGTGGGAGCCACTCAGGTCGCCGAAGAGGGCAGTGCGAGCCTGACCTCGGGGACCGCCGCGCTGCACACCGGCGCCGGTCAGATCACCGAGGGTACCGGCCAGATCGCCGAAGCCGCGGGTCGGCTCGACACCATGGCAGGCAAGCTGACCGGCACGGCGGCCAAGGCCCTGCCCGCGGTGACCGGTGGCCTTGTCGACACGGCACGACTCGCCAGCCAAGGGCTCGATACCGTGCACGCGGGAACCGCCGGGGTCAAGCAGCAGACCGGACGCGGTGTCGCGGACCTGAACGGGCTCGCGAACGCGCACCCCGAGCTGCGCGGTGACCCGCTGTACGCGAGAACCATCGAGCACGCGAAGCAGCTCGATGCCGGAGCCGGCCGCGTGGACGCGCAATCCGGCAGCGCGGCCGGGCAAGCGCACGAGGCACTGCAGCAGGCGAGGGATATCCAGTCGCGAACCGGCTCCCTGCAGCGACAGGTGCTCGACCTGCAGACACCCGTGCACCTGGTCGACACCGGCTCGCATACGGTGACCGCCGGTGCGGGCACGTTGACTCGCGGGCTCGACGTCCTGCACCAGGGCTCGGGTACCTTGCACACAGCCGCCGATCAGGCTCGCGATGCCGCCACTGATCTGGCGGGCACGGTCGACGACAGCCGGAAGCGAATCCCGCCGACCGATCCCGACCAGGTCGCCCGCTCGGCGGAAGTCCTCAGCTCACCGGTGCACATCGAGCGGAGCAACCTGCATCCCGCCGGCGTGTACGGGCGCGGTCTCGCGCCGTTCTTCTTCGGTATCGCATTATGGGTGTTCGGCCTGTTCGCGTATCTGCTTTTGCGTCCGGTCAATCTCCGTGCCCTTGCCGCCAGAGTCCGTGCTTCCACGCTCGCCCTCGCCGGTTGGCTGCCCGCCGCCGCTCTCGGGATCGCGGGTGCGCTGGTGCTCTATACCGTGGTCGATCTCGGCCTCGGCCTCGACCCGGTACACGCCTGGCTGACCGTCTTACTGCTGGCCGTCGGCGCGGCGAGTTTCGTCGCGGTCGACCACTTTCTGCGTACCGCGCTGGGCGTGCCGGGCGATGTTCTCTCCCTCGTGCTGCTCATCCTGCAGCTGACCTCGTCCGGCGGACTGTATCCGATGCCCACCGCACCCGGGTTTTTCCAGGCACTCAACCCGGTCCTGCCCATGACCTATCTCATCGACGGACTGCGAATCACCATCTCCGGCGGCCTCACCTCGCATCTGATACGCGATTTCGGCGTGCTGGCCGGGTTCGGCGTACTGTTCTTGTCCCTGACCGCACTCGCGATCCGGCGGCAACGTATCTGGACCGTCTCGCGGCTGCACCCGGATGTCGAACTCTGACGCATCCGGCGTCCGTTCCTCGCGGTATGCAGCGTTCGTCCGGCGCGAGGATCGGTCACCGAACATGGTTTCGCAGCTTCGCGGCGCGGGAATGGCGTGAGGATCGGTCGAATGACGAGAGGATGGTGACCGAGTTGGGCATTCTGGGTTGGATCGTGCTGGGACTGGTGGTCGGCGCGTTGGCGAAGTTGGTATTGCCCGGTCGCGACCCCGGTGGTGTCATCGTGACGCTCCTGATCGGTGTGGCCGGTGCCCTGCTGGGCGGTTTCCTCGGCCGTCGTTTCTTGCACACCGATCTCGGCAGTTTCTTCGATCTGCGTACCTGGGGACTGGGCTTGCTCGGTGCCGTGGTTCTGCTGCTGATCTACCGGCTCGTCGCACACTTGCTCGGCGGCCGATCCCGTTCGGCACGCTGACCCCTGTTTCCCTCGCCGAGAGGTCCCGCACAGCCGACTGCCCGGATTCCGGCAGGTCAGCGACCGGTCCGCGCCGGGATCTCGCCGGTCACCGGATGCGATGCTGCCGCACCGGTCAGGTCCGGCTCGACCGCGCCGCCCGGTAGACGGGCTCGCTAAGTTCGAGTCCGGTCCGGCGGATCGTCCCAGTCGATGTGGTAGTAGTCCGGGCGGTCGACCACGATCTGGGGGCGGCGCGTGGTGAAGTAGTCCCACACCCAGCTGATGATCGCGCCGACCCGTTCGCGGATCCCGGACAGCAGAACGACATGGACGCCGAGCCAGGCCAAGAAAGCGAGGAGACCGCGCAGCGGGAACCGGGCACGGCCCAACTCGGCGACTGCGGCGCCGCGGCCGATCATCGCCATGATTCCCTTGTCGCGGTAGGTGAAGGAGGTGCGCCGCTTACCTTCGAGTTCGGCGAGGATATTGCGTCCCGCCCACTGGCCGGATTGCTGGGCGACCGAACCGAGCTGGGGCAGCGGAGATCCCGCGGAGTCCGGAATATTGGCCGAGTCGCCGAGTGCGTAGACGCCCTCGAACCCGGGCACGGTCAGGTCGGGGGCGACCTCGACCCGTCCTCCCTTGCCGAGCGGCAGTCCGGTATCGGAAAGCAGCGAGCTTGCCTTGAGACCACCTGCCCACACGACGGTTCGGGAGAGGATCTCGGTGCCATCGGAGAGCGTCACGCCGTCCTTGCGGACCTCGGTCACGCCGAGGTCGAGCCGGAGTTCGACACCGGCTTCGCGCAGCTTCGCCTCCGCATACCGTTGCGACCGCTCCCTGAATGGGGTCAGGACCGAGGGCAGCATGTCGGCCAGGTAGACCCGCCCCGAAGCGGCCAGCGCCGGGGACAGGTAGGCGGGTACGGCGCTGCGCATGCTCTCGGCTACCGCGCCCGCGGTCTCGACACCGGTCGGGCCCGCACCGACGACGACCACGTTGAGCGCACCCTTGTCGATATAGGCCTCGTCGCGGTCGGCGGCGTCGAGGGCACCGAGGAAACGCGAACGTAACTTGGCCGCATCGTCGACCGAATAGAGGGGAAACGCGTGTTCGGCGGCTCCGGGAATGCCGAAAAAGTTCGCCTCGGCCCCCGCAGCGAGTATCAGGAATCCGCCGCGGTAGGTGATCCCATCCGCAGTGGTGACCGCGCGTTCGCCCGGGTCGATCGAGGTGATTTCGGCGGTCTTGACGCATACCGATGGTGTGCGGCGGAACATCGCCCGCAGTGGCCGGGCCACATCCGTGACCGCGATCTGGGTCGTCGCCACCTGGTAGATCAACGGCTGGAACTGGTGGTAGTTGTTCCTGTCGATCAACAGGACATCGATCCCCTTGGCGGCAAGTTCATTCGCGGCCGTGACGCCGGCGAAGCCCGCGCCTACGATCACCACCCGGTGATACTCCTCGGTCATCGATCCGCACCTTATCCGTGACGAGTTCCAGACCCCACCCTAGAGTCTGCCCGTCACGAACACATGTCGGCTTCTTCACCCCGGCCACACAACCGCAGGTGATCGATCGCCACCGGCGCCTGGAGACCAGGCCAGAGTACCGGTCTTGGTCGTCCAGGTCGGCGATCTCGGTGCTCCGGCCGGCCGGGCCGGAACGCCGGGGTCCGGCCGCGCCGGAACACACCGAGAGGCTCTTCAGGCGGTGCCGGTTCCCACAACAGGTTTGCCCGTCCGATACCGGGGTATTTCCCCCGCTGTCAGGGCAACCAACACGGTGTGGCCGGACGGGGCGAACCTCGAGATCACCGGAGGCGGAACCACCATGCGCTACGAGGTGACGGCCGAAAGAACTCTCCTGTTCGAGATGTCGACCGGGGGCAGGACAACCGTGCCCATCGAGGTCGATCTTGCCTACTACGAGTGGGATCCCTGGGCGATACACCTGGCGTTCCGGATCACCGAGGAACGCTGGGTCCACTGGACGTTCGCCAGGCAGCTGTTTGTCGAAGGCCTCGCCGCTCCCGCAGGCGAGGGCGACATTCGCTTCCGGCCACTCGCCGACGGTCCCGTCCTGGTGGAGGTCTCTGTACCGGGGCGTGGAGCGACACGGTTCCTCGCGAATATCGAGGAGTTGAAAACGTTCGTCGATCAGACTTATCAAGAGGTGGATGCCGAACGCGCACAGGCGATCGTGGATGCGGAATTCGACCACTATCCGTGGCCGCATTCGATTAACCGGCCGTAGCCGGTTTTTGGTCCTGGTCACGGCCATCCTCGACCTGGCCTGATCATGGTGGTTTGAGCAGGTGAAGAACGGGGAATCCACAGCACGGCGCGACACTGTCCGCTTCATCGAACGACTGTATACGTCGCCAAGGAGGACGACCATGCCACGGCAAACGCCTCGTCGACAACAGCGTGACCCGCGTCAGCAAGAATGGGGTGCGAAGTCGAACCGCCAGTACGAAGACATCAAGACCTCTCAGCTCGACCGCGGCGCGAGCGAAGGGCGCGCCGAGGAAATTGCCGCACGCACCGTGAACAAGAACCGTGCACGGTCCGGCGCGGCGAAACAAGCCAGCGCGACATCGAAACACGGCGAATCCCCGCAACGACGCGGTGGGCACCGCTCCGGGAAACGTCTCGGCCCCAGTGGTGGGCCTACCAAAGAACAGCTCTACAATGACGCGAAGAAACGCAATATCAAAGGCCGCTCGACCATGACAAAGCACCAGCTGCAACAGGCTCTTGGCCGCTGATCGACGGGTCGCCAACGATTACCCAAGCATGCAGGGGCCCGGGTTCGGCGCGCCGAAGAGTTTCAGGTGATCGAATTCAGAGGAACACTACGCTGACCCGGAATCTTGGTCGCGTAGCTTCGCTCAGCCGCCCGGAAAATTTGCCGGATAGCAGGAGCACTAGCTCCTCTCGTCGGCCATGGCCAGTCGAGTGTTCACGCGGGAGACGATCTCGGGTAGCCCAAGCGGTGCGATCCCGGTCGATGGGCGCCGGTATGGCGGGCGCAGCAGGTCGATGTGGATTCCGCTGCGTTTCAACAGTGACCACAGCGGCTGCCACTGGTTCTCGAACTCATCCTCAGCATCGAACCGAAGGCTCGTGGAGGGCAGCGGATTCGCGAGCAACAGTGATCGCACCCGTGGCGCGTGTACGGCGGCCAGCGCGAGCACGGACACGGCGCACCGACCGGCCGTGAGCAGATGCACGCGTTCCGCGTCGCCGAGGAATTCGTGGAGGGCGCGGTTCTCGAGCAGTTCATGAATACTGCGGTTCATCAGTCGGTACCAGGCGATACCGGTTCGACGCGCGGTCTCGCGCCAGGAACCGGGCAGCAGCCCCCGGCTGGCCTGGCCGGCAGGATCGACCACCAGGATCTTCGTCGGTGTCCGGGGGCCGGCGCACACCAGGTGTGGCTCAGCGATCGGCTCACGTCGCCGATGGCAGACCTCCCGCGTTACGCGGCTTTTTCGCATGGTCACGCCCAATCAGCGCCGGCCAGCATCACCACGGTCAACAGGGCCGCCAACGCTATAGCGGCTGCCATACCGATATTGGCGCCGACCAGTGTGCCCAGCAGTACGGTCGTCGGTGGTCCGCTGACTCCGATCACCAGCGCCACGGCGAAAGCGATCGGGTGGCACGGGACGCGGCGAAAACCACGGGCACGCGTGAAGCGCAACAATTGCCGCCTGGTGAGCTGTTCGGTGAGCTGTTCTTCGATCTCGCCGAGATGGCGGCGTTCGCTGGGGGACAACTCACTCATGCGTCGACCTCCTCTGTCGTTACCGGTTCAGGGGGTGCCTGACGCGGTACCCCGGAAATGACCCGGTCATGCATGCCGGGCGTGGTCGATGAAGAGTCCGCCGCGGAACGATCAGCCCCGGAAGTCTCGCATGCGTGTGCCGAAGGCACCGAGAAAACTCGGTCGAGCCTTTCCGGGACTGTGGCAGGAGCCGCAGAGTACGGTGGTCCCGACCTGCAGCCCGTCGTCTCCCACCAGGTAGGCGATGTGAGCCTGCGAGCGGCCGCACTCCGCGCACGGCAGTGGTGGCATTGTGCGGTTTACCCGCACGATAGCTGGCCCGGTGGTGGTCATCCTGATGCTCCTCTCGGGTAGTGGTGCTTGAGTACTACCCCGTTTGCGGCCGATCACTCGCCGATCCTGACCACCGAGCGCACCGCGGACTCGGTTACCGGCAAGACCTCGTCGGGGAGTACGAGGGAGCACACAGCCCTGCACGACCGAGTTTCCCGTGGTGGGCCAGGGGAAGCGGAAGCCATGGGCGCGGACGGATTCCTCGCATGCAATCGAGCCGCATCATCGGCGTTTCGCCGCACGACCGGCAAGTGAGCACGGTTGTTGGGTAACGCTTCCCATCTACCCGCGCGCACCGCGCTACGACAGTTCAACGATACTGCCGGTGGTCGAGCGTTCCTACCACGCTGTCCGTCGAACCCAGGGGCCTCGGACAGCTTTCCTCGCCGGCGATTCCGCCGGTGCTGCGCTCGCGCTCGCCGCAGCACAGCGGCTCCGGCCCGCCGGGTGTCCGCGGACACGCGCGAGATCCAGGTCTGCCGCCTGCACGGCACCTTCGCCGCCGGTCGGATCATCAATCCGGTCACCGCACGCTCACAGCTCCTCGGCGGCATGACCATGGGGCTTTCCAGGGGCGTTGCACGAGAACGGAATTCTCGATCCGCGCACCGGGGCACGTGATCGACGATGATCTCGCCCAGTACACGTGCCCAGCAACGACGATATCGCCGAGCTCAGCGTCGACTGGATCGACGAACACGCCGCATGTCGGCCCGATCGGCAGCCAGGATCACCAGGCGTGGGTCCACCACGACCTTGCCACCGGAACCGATGTCCGGTTCGCAAGAAAGTGGAATCGACGATCGGTCTCGCGGTTGATGATCGGGGCCTGAGTAAAGGGAGAGTCTCCGGCCCCCTTGTCGCATGTCGGCCCTGTTGCTCGGGCGTGACTGCGCCGCCCGGGCTCACGGCAGGACAACCGGCGCTTCACTTGGTTCGGCATGGTCATCGATACGTGAATCCGGGCGTGATGCGATTCGGTCGATGAAACCCGGGTACTTCGGTAAACCATGGAGCTAAGCGATACCGGGCGCTCTCGTGGAATGCGTGTGACGGGATGGCTTGACCGCCATCGCCAGGGAAGGCACAGCGGACCGCGGGCCACCCGGACGCCGCAGACGGCCGCTGGTGTGGTCGCGACGATACCGCCGGATGATGGCTGATCAGGCAGGCCCCGTGAGGGCAGATGACGGTACCGGTCCGGATACCGCCGAGAAGTCACCGGATCCCGGTCCGGAACGGGATCCGGTCGATGATCGGCTGCCGCTTGGCTGGCGACTGAGCGCGGCGTTCGCCTGGCGGGGCCTTGTATGTCTTGCCGGGCTGGTGGTGCTGGGCTACCTGATTGCTTATCTGGCCGTGGTGGTGATCCCGGTCGCTGTCGCATTGTTACTGGCGGCGCTGCTGCATCCGGTCGTGACCCGGCTGGTGCGATGGGGGCTGCCTCGCGCGGTCGCAGTGGCACTGGCGGTGATCGGAGGGCTCGTGATCATCGGCGGTGTGCTCGGCGCGGTGATCAACGCACTGTTGACTGGGCTTCCTGGTCTGCAGGGCAGGCTGGGTGACAGTATTCAGCAGATCAATGGGTGGCTGGCGGCCGGGCCGCTGCGGTTGTCTCCGCATACACTGCAGGATCTTGTCAATCGAGCGATCACCATGGCGAGAGCTCATCAGACCGGTCTACTCTCCGGGGCGCTCAGCACCCTGGCCGAGGGCCTGACAGCGATCGCGCTGGCAATCTTCACGCTGATCTTTTTCTTGTACGAGGGCGCCGCGATATGGCATTTCGTGGTCCGGGCGGCCCCGGCGCGCGAGCGGGCCCGGATAGAAACCGCGGGGCATGCCGGTTTCTCCGCGCTGACCTACTACGTGCGCGCGACGATACTCGTGGCAGCGGGCGACGCGCTCGGAATCGGGATCGGGTTGTTGGTTCTCGGGGTGCCATTGGCCTTGCCGCTGGCGGCGTTGGTCTTTCTCGGCGCGTTCGTTCCGATCGCGGGCACGGTGCTGGCCGGTGCGGTCGCGGTACTGGTCACTCTGGTCACCAACGGGCTCGGAGCGGCGCTGATCATGCTGGTCGTGGTGGTGGTCGTGATGCAGCTGGAAGGAAATGTGCTGCAGCCACTGTTGCTCGGCCACACGTTGCACCTGCACCCCTTGGCTATCGTTCTGGCCATCACGGTCGGAGCCGTCGCCGCTGGAGTCCCGGGTGCCTTGTTCGCGGTACCACTGCTGACCGTGCTCGTTTCCGGCACACGTCGCTTGCAGGGCCGGGCGCCGGAGAGCATGTCCCAGCAGCCGGCCGGTCCGCGAAGAGTGGCCCGGTGGTTCATACGCCTCGTCCGAGGCGGCCGCTGTCGATCGCGGCGAGGCGACAACGGGTCTGGTCGTATCGGACGGCGGTCCGATACGAGATGACCGTCGAGCACGAAGGCCGCGATCGCCGTACGGGGATACCGAACCACGGGACAAAGGTGCGTCGAGGATGCAGTGGATAGCGGTGGGAGCGGGACTGGGCGCGGCGGTCGGGTTCGCGGTCAACACCAGCTTCCAGCATCACGGGGTAACGGGAACCCACACCGATGCCACAGCCCGTTGGTGGGTGCGGGTGGCCACCCGGCCGGTGTGGCTGGCCGGTTCCGCGGCAGGGCTCGTTGCGGTGGCACTGCAGGCGTTCGCGCTCGCGATGGGGCCGGTGACCATCGTGCAACCGATACTGACCACGGAGCTCGTCTTCGCGCTCTCGGCCAATGGGTTTTTGCAGCGGCGCCGGCCGGAGCGGGCCGAGGTGGTGTGGGCAGGAATTCTGCTCGCGGGCTTGACGGCCTTTTTGTTGGCCGCCAGCCCACAATCCGGCTCGCCCGGCCAGATCAACCGGACGACTCTGCTCCTGAGCGCCTTGACGACGCTGGGGCTGGCCGCGGTGCTGGCCGTGCTCGCGAACGGAACACTGTCCCGCTATCGTGCGGCTCTGCTCGGTGCCAGCACGGGTTTGGGCTTCGGTATCGTGAGTGTGCTGGGAAAGTACTGCTTGCTCCAGATCCGGGACGGACCGCTACCGGTCCTGATGGACTGGCCGGTCTGGATGTTGCTGGCCATGGCACTGGCCTCGGTGATCGTAGAACAGGCCGCGTTCCGTGCAGGGCCCCTGGCGGCCTCACTGCCGCCACTGACGGTGCTCGATCCGCTCGTGGCCACCTGTGGCGGTGTCGTCGCGTTGAACGAGACGATGCGCGTCTCGGGGACCGCACTGGTGTTCGAAGGGATTTCCGGCGCGTGTTTGGTATTCGCGGCGATCGGGCTCGCTCGCCACACGGCCATCGATCGATAAGGCTCCGGGTGTTCGATGTGGGGTCTGCCGGTGGTGCTAGCCGACCACGGGGAGATAGGTCAAAAGCTGTCTGGTCAGTTCGTCGGTCGTGGTGTCGAACCGCGGTGGGTCGGCTGGGGTGGGGTAGTTCTCGGGTTCGGCGCGGACGGATTTGACAAAAGTGACGACGGCGTCTGGTTCGGGCAGCAGTTTTTCGGTGTGGTAAGCGAGGATCAGCAGGTCTTCGCCGGAGTATGTCTCGATACCGAATGCCCATCCGTACCGTTGGTCCCAGACCAGGGCGGCTTCGCGGTCTGGCCGGTGTGGCGCGGGGGTGGCGAGTGCGATGTAGGCATTGGCCAGTTCGGCGACCTCACAATAGGTGGCGCCCGGACCGAGGCCGAATCCGGCGGCGACCCGGTGTACATAGGTGCGCAGGGCCCAATCCAGCCAGTCGATATCGGATTCGTCGTACATTATCTTGTTCCCGACGCCCGTTCAGCGTGGTGTTCGGGCAGCGTCGCGGGGTATCCAGGCATCCTCGGCTGGCTATGGTCCCGGCTGGAGTGGTCGTTGATCGTGCGCAGGTGCCGGGTGTGGAGGCGGGCGGCGCCGACCGCGTCGGACACCGAGGCATACCGATGCAGTGCCTCTTCGATGCCGGTGATCTGCAATGTGCGCCGCACTGCCGTGGTCCGGCCGACCACTGCGAGTTCGCGGCGCTCGGCCAGGGCTCGTGCGCTGGCTTGCAGCACGACATCGGCCCCTGCCGCGCCGAGGAAGGTGGTTTCAGAGAGGTCGACCACGACCGTGCGCACCCGCTGGCCGTTGTTCTCGATGCTGCGCAACTCGCGTGCCAGCAGTGGGGCAGTGAGCAGATCCACCTCGCCGACAGTGCGGCATACCAGCACGTCCCGTTGTGGACAATACCGATACAGATGCAGCCATGGATGGGCACACACCAGCGAACCGTGGTGTGCGTGGCTCTGCTGCGCATGCGTGGATCCGATAGAGGATGGCGTCACTCGGCACAACTCCTGGCTTGACAGAGTGTCAGCAGGAAGCTGTACCGCCCCCGACCACGGCGCAGCTCCCTGCTGACTTGATCAGGAAACGCGGAACGCGGCACGTGGTTTGAACCGTCCCGCGAATATATTCCCTCCAGGCCCGGGAAGACAACTCCGTTCACGGAATTCCGATGGTGTTTTACGATTTTTTACTATCGGGACTCTCGGTGTTCCCCAGTGCTGGGTTCATCGGGTCCTGCGGCGAACAGGCGCTGTCTCGCCGATCCGGTGGTGTGATCCAGTGTTCGCAGATCGTGGGCGAACCCGCGGGGTGCTCGCCCGTCCAACCGGGCACTGGTGCGCACGGGCGCCGCCGAGGTGGCGAGTACGGGAAACCGATATGCCCGCAGATGTGCCAGCAGGCCGGCGTCTTCTCCGGTTGCCAACGGTGGAAATCCGCCTATTCTTGTGTACGCCTGCGCACGTACGCCGAGGTTCGCGCCGTGTGCGTGGCGATGTCCCTGCCGGGCCCGGTAGCGCGCGTCGAAGGCGTGCCGTGGACCGGCGCTGAGTCGCACCGTTCCGACGAAGGCATCCCAGCCGCATACCGCCGCCCGCAGCTGGTTCGTCAGCCAATCCGGTGGGACGGCGGAATCGGCATCGGTGCAGGCGATCCAAAGTCCGGTGGCGCCGAAATGTCGATGAGCCTCGTCTACGCCTGCGGCACGTGAGCGTCCGACGTTGTGCCACCGGACCGTGTGCGTCTGGGCTCTGGCCCGGGCAGCGCGCCACGGTGTCTCGTCGGTGCAGGTGTCGGCCACCACGATCACCGTGAAGCCGCCGCTTCGTCGTGGGCCGGGATGACCACGGCGATCGCCTGAACACCGGCGGTCATCGGGTTTTCGTTCGTACAGGTCGATCAGGACGTCGCGCTCGGCATCCCGGTACTGGCCGTGAGCGGCTGGGCGGACGGCTATTCGAACGCGGTGCTCCGCCTGATGACCGAGCTGGCCGTGCCGCGCAGAGGCCCATCGGACCGCGGTCGCACAAATACCCGCATCTCGGTGAACCCGGCCATCGGATTCCTGCAGGGGCTGGTGCAGTGGTGGGATCACTGGCTCAAGGACGCGGACAACGGCGCGATGGACGAGCCGATGCTGCGCGGACGGATGGTTCGGGCAGCCGATTTCCGGGTAGGCCAGTATCACAGGCCATGAAGCCGTGCTGAAGGGAGCAATTCCACCAATGAAGGCACTTGTCTATGACGGGCCCCGCGATGTGCGGATCAAGGACGTCCCTGACCCCGGTATCGAGAATCCCAATGATGCCGTCATCCGTGTCACGAGTACCAATATCTGCGGTTCCGACCTGCATATGTACGAGGGACGCACACCGATGGAATACGGACGCGTGCTCGGCCACGAGAACCTCGGGGAAGTGGTGGAGCTCGGTGAAGGGGTGGAACACGTTCGCCGCGGTGACCGGGTATGTCTGCCGTTCAACGTCTGTTGCGGGCACTGTGGGAACTGCGAACGAGGCAACACCGCCTTCTGCCTCAACGTGGACTCCGACACTCCCGGTGGCGCCTATGGTTTCGCCGGTATGGGTTCCTACAGCGGTGGACAGGCCGAATACCTGAGGGTCCCTTGGGCGGATGCGAACTGTCTCGTCCTGCCCGAGGACGCCGTGGAGAAAGAGAACGACTACGTGATGCTGGCCGATATCTTCCCGACCGGTTATCACGCCACGGAGCTCGCCGACGTTCAGCCCGGTGAGTCGGTTGCCGTTTACGGTGCCGGGCCCGTCGGACTGATGGCCGCGTACTCGGCCTATCTGCGGGGTGCGAGCGAGGTGATGATCGTCGATCGGCACCCGGACCGGTTGAAGCTGGCCGAGGCCATCGGTGCCACGGCCATCGACGATTCGAAGAGCTCCCCGGTGGACGCGATACTGGAACGCACGAATGGGATCGGAGCGGATAAGGGGTGTGAGTGCGTCGGCTTCCATGCCCATGACCCACGTGGGCGCGAACATCCGGAGTCGACCATGAACCGCTTGGTCAGTTCGGTCAAGGTGACCGGAACGCTCGGTGTCGTCGGGGCCTTTCTCCCGCAGGATCCCGGGGCGGAAGGTGAGCTCGCGCAGCACGGAAAGCTCCCCTTCGACATGGGAGAATTCTGGTTCAAGGGCCAGCGTATGGGGACCGGTCAGGCCAACGTCAAAGCTTATAACCGGTTCCTGCGAGAGCTGATTCACCGGGACCGGGCGAAACCGTCCTTCCTCGTTTCCCACGAGCTGTCACTGCTGCAGGCCCCGAGCGCCTATGAGAATTTCGATCAACGGCTGGATGGCTGGACCAAAGTCATCCTGAAACCGTGACACCGGCGCCAGCCGCCTCCTCGAATGGGCCGTGTGCCTGCGAGGACATGGCTTCTCCGGAAGACATAACGGTAGGGCTGTGATCAGCTTGTCCCGGGACGGCTTCGGTACAGGGTGAATCCACCCGGACCGTATCGCTCGCCGAGACGGATTCCGCCGCGCCGCGGTGCCGAGCCTTCTCGGTCCGCCTTACCGCTTTGCTGCCCTGTGCATGGTCCTGACTCGTTGTCCCGTCATCGCGCGGCAGCGGAGAACGAACAGCCCGCCTTCTACCAGAGGAGAACGACGTGCCGATCGACAGCATCAATCCCGCGACCGGGCAAGTGTCGAGAACCTTCGAACCCCTTGACCGTGCCGGCATCGAGCATGCGCTCGACGGTGCGCGCAAGGCCTTCGGTTCGCGCAGGTCGACATCGGTCGCCGAGCGGGCCCGGCAACTACGGGCGATCGGCTCAGTGCTGGAGCGGGACACCGAACGCCTGGCCCGGCTGGCCACTGAAGAAATGGGCAAGACGATCGGAGCCGCGCGTGCCGAGGTAGCCAAGGCCGCATCCGGCTGCTACTGGTATGCCGACCACGGCCCCGGCCTGCTCGCGGATGAGCCATGGACGGTGGATGGTGCCCGAGCGTTCACCCGATATCAGCCCCTCGGCCCGATCCTGGCCGTCATGCCGTGGAATTTCCCCTACTGGCAGGTCTTCCGGTTCGCTGCCCCCGCCCTGTTGGCAGGCAATACCGTGTTGCTCAAGCACGCATCGAACGTCCCGCAGTGTGCCCTGGCGATCGAGGAGGTCGTAGCGCAGGCCGGATGCGGTGACGGGGTACTCACCACGATGCTGATCCCCTCGTCGGAGGTCGAAGCGGTGGTGGCTGATGAGCGAGTGCGCGGGGTGACGCTGACCGGCAGCGAAGCGGCGGGCAGTGCGGTTGCCGCGGCGGCCGGGCGGCACATCAAACCCACGGTACTCGAGCTGGGCGGCACCGATCCCTTCATCGTGCTGGCCTCGGCCGATCTGGACCGTGCCGTTTCGGCCGCGGTCCATTCCCGAATCCTCAACAACGGCCAATCTTGCATCAACGCCAAGCGTTTCATCCTGCACGAGGACATCGCCGAGGAGTTTCTGCACAGGCTCACCGAGCAGTTCGAGGCCGTGCGGATGGGGGATCCGATGGACTCCGAGACCGAACTCGGACCGTTGTCCTCGCAGGAGGCCGTTCGCACACTGCATCGGCAGGTCACCGACACCATCGCCGCGGGAGCGCGGCTGGTCACGGGCGGAACGCCGGGCGAGGGAGACGGAAACTTCTATCCGCCAACGGTATTGTGTGAGGTTCCCCCGGATTCTCCCGGCCATTGCGAGGAGTTCTTCGGCCCGGTGGCGCTCGTCTGGCGGGCCGCCAGTGTGCGTGAGGCTCTCGATATCGCCAACGACTCGCCTTATGGGCTCGGTGCCAGCGTCTGGACCACCGACGAGGCCGAACAACGGCGCTGCATCGACGAGATCGACGCCGGGATGGTGTACGTCAACGAGTTCACCGCGTCCACGCCCGAGGTGCCGTTCGGCGGTGTGAAGCATTCCGGCTATGGTCGCGAGCTGGCCCGGTTCGGTGTCCAGTCCTTCACCAACCCGAAAACAGTGTGGCTGGCGGACTGAGGTTTCACGGCCGCGAGTACCGGGTAACCGACCGATATGACCACGGATGGGGACATCATGCGGCGGTCGCTCGAGATGTGCGGGCGGACCTACGCCGAGCAAGCAGGTATCCGGCTGGCCGACAAACCATCGCCACTCTACCGGCTCTCGGTGCTCGCCCTGCTGCTCTCGACGCGGATCAAGGCCGAGATCGCGGTCGCCGCGTCCCGGGAACTCACCGAGGCGGGGATGACCAGTCCGCGGCGGATGGCCGCGGCGACCTGGCAGCAGCGTGTCGATGCGCTCGGCAGGGCCGGGTACCGGCGCTACGACGAGCAGACGGCCACGGCGCTGGGGCAGGGAGCCGAGCTGCTGCACCGTGAGTATCAGGGCGACCTCCGTCAGCTGCGCAAGCGGGCGGACGGGTCCGCGAACGGGGTCAGGGAACGGCTCACCGAGCTGCCACGGATCGGGCCGACCGGAGCGAACATCTTCTGCCGGGAGGTGCAGGGCATCTGGCCGGAGCTGCGCCCGTGTTTCGACCGGAAAGCCTTACAGGGTGCGAAAGCGCTCGGTCTGCCAGAGGACCCCGAGGCACTGGGGAACCTTGTGGCCGCCGAGCGGCTTCCCGCGGCCGCGGCCGCACTGGTACGGGCCGGATTACGGCCGAGCGCGGCCGCGCAGGTGCGCGAAGCGGTCGCCGGATAGCGCGAGCACCGTGCAAAAGGAAGGAGCGCGTGTCATGGCCGACGAGGAACGCGGCGATGAGCAGGTCGAAAGCACACCGGAGGCGATCCAGGTCAGCGAGCAGCTGGACGAGGACACCCTTGCCGAGGATCCACTGGAGTCGGGCCGGGAACCGCCGGAGGACTGGACGGCGGCAACGGGGCACGGCCTGACCGCTGCCGAGCAACGTGACGGTGAGTCGCTCGAGGAGAAACTCCGCAGGGAACGTTCGGAGGGCTGACGCCGCGATTGCCACATTCCCTGCCAGGATAGGTGACCAGATATGCAAGCACGAATGGAAGGCCGCGGTGTCGCCCAGAAACTCATCGACCGGCACCGGATCGGCGAGCCGGTACCCGAGGGCGCGGAGCTGGCGCTGCGAATCGACCAGACGCTGACGCAGGACGCGACCGGTACTCTGGTCATGCAGGAGCTCGAGGCGCTCGGGCTGGATCGCGCTCGTACCGAACGCAGCGTCCAGTACGTCGACCACAACCTGCTCCAATCGGACGAGAAGAACGCCGAGGACCACGAATACCTGCGAACCGCGTGCCAGCGTTACGGAATCTGGTTTTCCAGGCCGGGTAACGGCGTCTCGCATCCAACCCATATGCAGCGGTTCGGTGTCCCGGCCAAGTCCCTGGCGGGTTCCGACTCACATACCCCCGCCGCCGGGGCACTCGGCATGCTGGCGATCGGTGTCGGCGGACTCGAGGTGGCGCTGGCCATCGCCGGCCAGCCGTTGTACGTGCGGATGCCGCAGATCTGGGGCGTGCGATTGACCGGTTCGCTTCCTCCGTGGTGTTCGGCCAAGGACGTGATCCTGGAGATGCTGCGCAGACACGGGGTGTCCGGCGGGCGCAACCGGATCATCGAATACCACGGTCCGGGACTGGACACGCTCACCGCGATGGACCGGCACGTGATCGCGAACATGGGAGCCGAACTGGGGGCGACCACCACGGTCTTTCCCGCCGACGAGCAGGTGCGTGCCTTTCTGGAGTCAGAACAGCGGGCCGAGGATTTCGTCCCACTGCTTGCCGACGAACACGCGCGCTACGACTTGACCGAGGAGATCGACCTGTCGAGTATCGAGCCGCTGATCGCGAAGCCTTCCGCGCCGGACAAGGTGGTGCCGGTACGTGAGGTCTCCGGTACACCGGTGCACCAGGTCGTGGTCGGATCCTCAGCGAACCCGGGGCTGCGCGATCTGAGTGTTGTCGCGGCGATGGTGCGGGGGCACCGGGTCGCGGACACGACGAGCCTCGACATCAACCCGGCTTCCCGGGAGATTCTCACCGACCTGACACGAACCGGCGCGACGGTGGAGCTCATCCGGGCCGGAGCGAGACTGCACCAGACCGGTTGCCTCGGTTGCATCGGTATGGGCCAAGCGCCCGCTCCGGGCCAGCAGTCCTTGCGTACGTTTCCCCGTAACTTTCCCGGCCGCTCCGGGACACCGGATGATTCGGTGTGGCTCTGCTCCCCGGAGACGGCCGCCGCTTCCGCGGTGACCGGGACGATCACCGACCCCACCGCGTTCGCCCGCCGACACGGTCTGGCACCGCCGGAACTCACCGTCCCGCAACGAACCGAGGTGACGGGTTCGGCGTTCGTGGCACCGCTGCCCGTGGAACAGGCCCGCGCTGTGGAACCGGTCAAAGGGCCGAATATCTCGGCGCTTCCCGACCTTTCCGCACTACCCGACACCGTCACGGGGCCAGTGCTGCTGCGTGCCGGAGACAATGTCTCGACCGACGAGATATCCCCGGCCGGAGCGAAGGCACTGCCGCTGCGTTCGAACATCCCGGAGCTCGCCGAATTCACGTTCACCCGCCTGGATCCGGATTATCCGGCGCGAGCGGCGCGGACCGAAGGCGAGCACATCGTCGTGGCCGGAGCGAACTATGGTCAGGGATCGTCACGGGAGCATGCCGCTATCACGCCACGTTACCTGGGCCTGCGAGTCGTCATCGCGATTTCATTCGCCCGAATACATTGGCAGAATCTGGTGAATTTCGGCATTCTTCCGCTCGAATTCGATCAGGAGCGGGATCTGGAGCGCGTCGAGGTGGGGGACCAGTTGCGAATTTCCGGCCTGCACACGGTTCTGCAGGGCGATGAGACGATCGTCGTGCAGGACATGACCAAGCAGGAGGAGTTCGGCGTGCGCCACCGCCTTTCGCCGCGGCAGGTACACACCGTGTTGGCGGGTGGACTGATTCCCGCACTGGCCGAGGACAAACCGGCCGTCGGGTGACCAACGGATGGTGGCCCCCGGCGACCGACCTCGGCGCTTGCCGTTCAGGCGACGTCGGCGCGCCGGTCGGCCAATTCGAACCTGCCGAGCATGCCGACCAGCCGCAGCGCCTTGCGTACGGGTGGGCTGGGCAGCACCGTGAGCCGCCTGCCGTGGCGAGAGCACTCGTGTTCGAGATCGGCCAGGAGGCGGATACCCGCCGAACCGAAGAAGGTGACCTCCCGTAAGTCGATCAGGATCGCGCGGGGCTCGTGCTGGCGCGCCTCGTCGATCCGCGCGGCGAACCGGGGCTCGGTTCGCAGGTCGATCTCGCCGTCGAATCGGATGATCGGCACGGTGTTGTAGGGATCGCGGTTTCCGGTTCCCGGTTTCGTGGTCACTGTCATGCCTCCGTACTACGAGATTGCAGTGTGCGTCGTCATGGGAACGACTTCGCAGAGTGCTCGACGGACGGCGGTGTTTCTGATCGAGTGGTGGAACACGCGCCATCCGGACGTAGCTGCTGTGTCAACCACGAGCCTTTTACCGTAACGCATTGCTGACGCGCGCATGAAACCTCCGAACGGGTGATGGTGTTCATTGCCCGTATAGCCGAATCGCCCTATCCTGAGGACATCGGTTCAGACCACGAGCCGGCGTTCAGTTCGCCGATTTCGGCGGGTTTCGCGGCGGGTTCGTGGCCTGGTGTGAGCTCCGTCGTGGATGGGGAGTCATTACCATGTCCGATCTTTCGGCTTCTTACTCTGCTGATCAGATGCTCTTGCCGCGGAAGAAAACCCATAGTCGACAGCAACGGCTGCGGGCCGTCCGGCAGCGCCCTTCTTCCGGTGTTGCGGTCTGTACCGTCATCGGTGACATCGATCTGCAGACCGAACCCGTGCTGTGTGACGAGCTGGAAAGCGTGGCCAGGGACAACCTGCTGGCCTCGGTCGTCGTCGACCTCCGCGCGGTCGGCTTCCTCGCGCTTTGCGGGGTGCAGACACTTGTCCGCACTGCCCGGCAGTTCGCCCTCGACCAGCGGGAGTTCGCCGTTGTCGTCCGTACGCTCGCGGTGCGCCGGTCGTTGGAAGTCACGGCCGCGGAAGAGGTTCTGTACTGGTACGAGAATCGACCCGAGGCCGTCGCGGCGGCCGCCGCCTGGGCACGGTACCGGACGGCGGTGGCCGAGGTCAGGTGACGGCGACGCGATTTCCGGAGGCAATCCGGGTGCTCTCCGTCCGGACCTGCAGGATGTCGCGTCCGGGACCGGAACGGATTTGCTGTCACGACGGCCGCGTGTCCGGGTAGCCGGGCGGACTCCGGAGAAGAAGCGGAACCGCTCCGTGGCGAGAGGTACACACCGGTTCGTGGCGCCGTGCGAGTCGTCATGCCCCTCGTTTTCGTCACTGTCCGAATACGGTCGCCGTTCCCGGGGTGGCTTCCGCTGAAACCTCGACGGTGGCAGCGGTGGCGGGACGGTTGAGACGGGGAACCTCCGGGTAGCCCCGCTGCATGGTGCGTGCGGCGCAACCGTGGGATGGCGAAGAGCCCGGCTGGCGGGCACCGATGCTGGCCGCGCTCACCGAACAGCGGTTTTCGGACAAGGCGTGGATCTACGAACGAAAATTGGACGGGGTGCGGGCCATCGGCGTGCGCGAGGGCTCTCGCGTGTGGCTGTGGTCGCGCAGCGGACAGGCTCTCGACCGGGTCTTTCCGGAAGTCGTCGCGGCCCTGCGTGCCGTGGAGTCATCCTGTTTCGCGGTCGACGGCGAAATCGTCGCCGCCGGCCGGGATCGCGGATTCGGTACTTTGCAGAAGCGGCTGGGGCTGACCGATCCGGCACGCATCGCCGCCACCGGTGTCGCGGTGTCCTATTACCTGTTCGATCTGCTCCACTGGCAGCGCCACGACGTCCGAGGGCTGGCTCAACGCCAGCGTAAACAGCTGCTCTCGGCGGCTTTCGGCTTCGGCGGTGTGCTCCGGTACTCGGCGCACCGCAATACCGAGGGGGAACGGTTCTACGCCGAGGCTTGCCGTCGCGGGTGGGAGGGGCTCATCGCGAAACGGGCGAGCGCCCCCTATCAAGCAGGCCGGTCGCACGACTGGCTGAAGTTCAAGTGCGCGTTCGGCCAGGAGTTCGTCGTCGGCGGATTCACCGAGCCTTCCGGGGCTCGTGCGGAATTCGGTGCGCTGTTACTCGGCTACCACCGGAGCGGAAGGCTGCGCTACGCGGGCAAGGTCGGCACCGGATTCACCACGGCGACGCTGCGCTCGCTCGGCGCCATGCTGCGCCGGTACCAGACCGAGGTGAGCCCCTTCGCGGACCGGATACCGGAACGGGATTGTCACTGGGTGCGTCCGCGGCTGGTCGTCCAGACCGAGTTCAGCGAATGGACCCGGGACGGGAGACTGCGTCATCCGCGCTATACCGGGCTTCGTACGGACAAAGACCCGGCGGACGTGGTTCGCGAACAGCATTGAGCGGAGGAAAAAGCGATGGCCACCGGATCGACGAGCACGAGCAACCCGGAAAAGCTCTTCTTCCCGGAATCGGGGCTGACCAAGCAGAACGTCGTGGAGTACTACCGGGCCGTGGCCGAGAACATGGTGGCGCACCTGCGCGACCGGCCGTTGATGCTGCGCCGTTATCCCGATGGCATTCAGCACGAGGGCTGGTTCCAGAAGGAGGCATCGGAACACTTTCCGGACTGGCTGCGCATCGAGACGGTGCCCGTGCACGGCACCGGTTCGCCGGTGCACCACGTCGTGTGCGACAACCCGGAAACACTGCTGTATCTGGCCAATCAGGCGACCGTCGAATTCCACGTGTGGTTATCGAAGACCGGTGCGCTGGAGAACCCGGACCGGTTGGTCATCGATCTGGATCCGCCGCGCGGAACGGCCGTATCGATGCTGCGCCGGGTGGCACGCCAGGTTCGTGACCGCCTGCGTGCCCTGGAGCTTCCCGTGTTCCTCCAGGCCACGGGCGGGCGCGGGTTTCATGTCGTGGCGCCGCTCGATGCGCGGTCCGGCTACGGGCGAGTACGCGAACTCGCGGCCGGGGTCGCCGAGCGGCTTGCCGCTTCCGAACCGGATCGGCTCACCACCGAACACCGCAAGGAAAACCGCGGCCACCGGATCTACCTGGACGTGAACCGCAACGCGTACGCGCAGACCTTCATCGCACCGTACTCGCTGCGCGCCCGTCCGGGAGCGCCGATCGCCACCCCGCTCGACTGGAGTGAACTCGGCAGGGCCACGCCGAATGGCTGGGCTCCGAGAGCGATGCGTTCCCGGCTGGCGCGCAAGACCGATCCCTGGTCCTCGATCGGTGCGGCACCCGGTTCGGCCGAACGGGCGGCCGAACTGTTCCAGAGTGGGGAGTAGGCGCCCACGGGTGCCGTGTTTGACCGGTCCGGGAGTGGGGAACACCAGGCCGGTAGACGGCGACAGCGTGGAGGAGGCCCTCGATGGCGCGCCCGGTGTGGCGAGGGGCGATCACCTTCGGACTGGTCACGATCCCGGTGGAACTGCACAGCGCCACCGAGGATCACGGTGTGCGATTCCGGCAGTACCAGCGGGACACCGACGACCGGGTCCGGTACCGCCGAGTGAACGAGCGAACGAGCGAAGAAGTCGACTACCAGGACATCGTCAAGGGGTATGAGTTCGAGGACGGCACTGTGGTGCACGTCGAGCAGCGCGAACTGGACGAGATCGCCCCGGGCCGGTCGCGCACGATCGATATCGATTCTTTCGTCCGTACCGAACAGATCGATCCGGTGTACTTCCAGCGAAGCTACTGGCTTGCGCCGGGCAGCGAGGAGCACGGGCGAGCGTATGCGCTGTTGCAGCGGGCCATGGCGCAGAGCGGACGAGCCGGAATCGCCCGGTTTGTCATGCGGGGTAAGGAATATCTGGCGGCCTTGCGGGCCGGCGAAACCACTCTTGCCCTGGACACTCTGCTGTTCGCCGATGAGGTTCGTACGCCCGCCGAGGGGCCGGAGGTGCAGGTTCGGGACAAAGAGGTGCAGATGGCGTTGAGCCTGATCGACTCGATGTCCGCGGAATGGCGACCGGAGGACTATGCGGACACCTATGCCGAACGTGTCCGGAAGCTGCTGGAGGACAAGCGGGCCGGGCATGCCGTGCGACCGGCTCGTGACCCCGAACCGGCGACCGAGGTCGTGGACCTGTTCGAAGCCCTGTCCCGCAGCGTGCGCGGCGCGGGGGAACCGAAGGGACGGCGGAGCGGGCGAAGCCGTACCGCCTCCCACAGGCAGGACGAGCCCGGAGGCCGCGCGGAGCTCACCAAGAAGGAACTGGAGCGCAGGGCGCGTGAACTGGGCGTCCCCGGCCGTTCGAAACTCGGGCGCGACGAACTGGCCGAGGCGGTCGCCGAGGCCGAGCGAAAGGGCAGGCGGGCCTCGTGAACGACTGTGAAGACTGCGCACGAGGGCTCGACCACTGTCACGGCACGCTGCTCTCCGGTGAGCCGGAGCCGCACCAGGAGGCGCCCGGTCCGGTGTGCACCGACCCAGCTTGTGGCGATGTCGGCGCGGACCGGCACTGGTTCGTCGAACGCTTGCGGTGAACCGCCGGGCCGCGTCATACAGGCTGGCCGACAAGGGATTCGGCTGCCTCGACGATCCCGGCCGCGTCGATGCCCGCCTCGGCGAGCAGTTCTTCTGGTCGCCCGGACAACGGCATGGACCGGACGGCGAGCTTGCGGACCACGGGACGGACAGCCGATTCGGCGAGGACTTCGAGTACGGCGTCGCCGAGACCGCCCTGTGGCCGGTGGTCTTCGACGGTGACCAGGGCTCCGGTAGCCTCGGCCGCGGTGTGCACCGCGTCGGCATCGATCGGCTTGACCGAATAGCAGTCCAGCACGCGGGCGGCGATTCCGCGCGCGGCAAGGGTCTCGGCCGCCCGCTCGCATTCGTCCACGGTGGTTCCCGCGCCGATGAGTGTGATGGTGTCTTCGGGACTGCGCCGCACGATACGGCTCCCGCCGATAGATACCGGTTCCTCCGGCGCGGTCCGCACCGTTGTCGGACCGCGCAGCGTGCGCAGATAGCCGATACCGCGATGCTCGGCGAGCGCCGGGACCAGCGCGGCCGTCTGGTTGGCGTCCGAGGGGTGCAATACCACGCTGCCGGGCACCGCCCGCAGCATGGCCATGTCCTCGAGCGCCATCTGCGAGGGCCCGTCCTGGCCGATCGCCACGCCCGCGTGCGAGCCGACCAGGCACAGCTGGGCACGGGAGATCGCCGCCATGCGAACGAAGTCCGCGGCACGGCTGAGGAACGCGGCGAAGGAGGACGCGAAGGGCACCCAGCCGCGCGTCTGCATCCCGACCGCCGCGCCGACCATCTGCTGCTCGGCGATGAACATCTCGAAGTAGCGTTCCGGGTACGCGGTGGCGAAGATCTCCGACTTGGTCGAGTTCGACACCTCCCCGTCGAGGGCGAGCACATCACCGCGTTCGGCGGCCAGTGCGGTCAGCGCCTCTCCATAGGCGGTGCGGGTCGCCACCTGCTTCTCCAGGTCCCAGCGGGGACCGTGATCGCTACCGGATACCGGGAAAGGACGTGGCACGTCCGCGGTCTCCGGTGCGCGGGGCCGTACCTGGACATCGCGCCTGCCGCCGAGCTCGGTGACCGCTTGCTCCGGCTCATCGAGCGGTTTTCCGTGTTTCCCGAGTTGATCCTCGACGGCGGCGACCCCACGGCCTTTCCTGGTCTTCGCGAATACCGCTGTCGGCCGGTCCTCGGTACGAGTGGCCTCGGTCAGCGCCTCGTCGATCGCGGCGAGGTCGTGCCCGTCCACCACGATCGGACGCCAGCCGAAGCTGCGGGCCCGCTCCGCGTAGGCGTCCATGTCCCAGCCGAGCATGGTCTGCCTGGTCTGCCCGAGCCGGTTGGTGTCCACGAGGGCGGTCAGGTTGTGGAGGTGTCGCCACCCCGCATGGGCGAAGGCCTCCCAGACCGAGCCTTCGGCGAGTTCGGAGTCGCCGCACAGGACCCAGGTCCGGTGCTCCGGCAGCCTTTCCAGGTCCCTTGCCGCCAGAGCGACCCCGACGCCGATCGGTAGTCCCTGGCCGAGTGAACCGGTCGCGACACGGGTCATCGGGGCGCGCGGTGTCGGATGGCCCTCCAGCCTGCTGCCCAGTCCGCGGAAGGTGAGCAGCTCCTCGTCCGTCACCAGGCCGAGGGCCTTCAGGACCGCGTAGTACAGGGGTGAGGCATGCCCCTTGGAGAAAATGAGCTCGTCACCACGGAGATCGGCCGGATCGCCCAGATCCCGGCGAAAGTGACCGTCGAGCAGGACGGCCAGCAGATCCGCGGCGGACATGGAGGAGGTCGGATGACCGGACCCGGCGGCCGTGCTGCACCGCACCGAATCGACCCGCAGCGCGGCCGCCAGTTCGGCACGGAATTCTTCGCGGTTCATCGGGCACCCCCTTCGGCGAAGTGATCGCGTTTCTCGGCGATGGCCTCGAGCAGACCGATGAACGAGTCGGTGAACCGGTGGACACCGTCGCGCTCGAGCGCGGTGGTCAGCTCCTGGTAATCGACACCGGCCTCGGCGAAGCGCTCCAGGGTTCGCCGTGCGTCCTCCAGCCCGTCGCGCAGGCTCGGATCGACCGTGCCGTGATCGCCGAAAGCCTCGATGGTCGGGCGCGACATGGTCGTGATCGTGTCCGGCCCGACCAGTGCCTCCACATAGGAGACGTCCCGAAGTGCGGGGTCTTTCACCGAGGTCGAAGCCCACAGGCACCGCTGTGGCTGGGCTCCGGCCGCCGCGAGGTCCTGCCATTCCGCTTCGTCGAGGTGGTCCAGGTAGTTCTGATAGGCCAGCTTCGCGTTGGCGATGGCCAAGGTGGACCGCAGTTCCGCCGGCCCCTCGCGCTCCTCGAGGCGGCGATCGGCCGCGGAATCGACGCGAGAGACGAAAAACGAGGCTACCGAGGGCGTCGAGACCGGGTCGCCGCCCGCTGCCCGGAGCTTGCACAGTCCGCGCTGGTACGCGCGTGCCGCGGCGCGGTGACGGTCCACGGAGAACAACAGTGTGACGTTGACCGGGATGCCCAGCGCGACGGTGTTCTCGATCGCGGCCAGTCCCGCGAGGGTCCCGGGGATCTTGACGAACAGGTTGGGCCGGTCGATCAGCGCGTGCAGACGCTTCGCTTCCTCGACGGTGGCTACCGAGTCGTCGGCGAGGCGTGGATCGACCTCGAGCGAGACCCATCCGCGCAGCCCCGCGCCATCGTGGTCGAAATTCGGCCGTAGCAGATCGCATGCGTCCCGGATGTCCTCGGCGACCAGGGAAAGATAGATCTCTTTCGGATCGCGCTGTCGGCGCAGTTCCTCCGCGAGCCGGTCGTCGTAGGCGTTCCCTTCGGTGATCGCCGTGTGGAAGATCGTCGGGTTGGATGTCACACCCGTGATCCCGCGGTCGATCAGCGTGGCCAGCTCGCCGGAGCGCACCATCGCTCGGGACAGGTCGTCGACCCACACGTTCTGGCCGTGTTCGTCGAGCAGCCGCAGTGGCTCGGTCATCCATCCTCCCTGTGTCGTCAGGATCTCGCAGGTTTCGGGTGGACCGGTCCGCTTCCGTGGGAGAAGCGACCGGCCCACCGGTGTCAGGCGCGCAGCCGGGTGCCGACGAGGTCGATCAATCGTGTGCTGAACACCGGAAGATCGTCCGGTTTCCTACTGGTGAGCAGGAAACCGTCCAGAACCGCTTCTTCATCGACCCAGGTGGCACCCGCGTTCCGCAGATCGGTGCACAGGCTCGGCCATGAAGTGAGCCTGCGGCCGCGCACCACGTCCGCTTCGGCGAGCACCCACGGCGCGTGACAGATCGCGGCGACCGGGATGGCGCGGTCGAAGAATTCCCGGACGAAGGCCACGGCGGTGTCGTCCATGCGCAGTGCATCGGGATTGGCCACTCCCCCCGGAAGCACCAGTGCGTCATAGGCCTGCGGCTCGACTTCGTCGACGGTGTTGTCCACGGCGAAGGTGTCCGCCTTGTCGAGATGATGGAAAGCCTGTACCTGTCCGTGCGCACCGGGAACGGAAAGCAGTTCGGCGGTGCCGCCGCACTGTGTCACCGCGCGCCACGGCTCCACCAGTTCGACCTGCTCGACTCCTTCCGTGGCGGTGAGGAAGGCGACACGTTTACCGGTGAGCGCGGCGGTCTGCTCACCGGTCCCGGAATCGCCCGAGGCCGCCACGCGTACTTCCTCGGCCACTTGTGGCCATTGCTGTTCGTGCGGCTCGGCTTGGAGATCGTCGTCGAGTGCCGTGCGCCGCGGGTTCGCCTGTGGGCCTTGCATTCGTTCCTCGCTTCATCGGTGGCCGGCATGTGTGTCCTTCTCGATTTCGGGGTACCCGCAGAAGTGACCATGAAACGCGGAGACGACCAGAGGGCACTGTCCCGGAAACCGGCCGCCATGCTGCACGGCGAGCTCGGCCTGCCAGCTACGGTGGAGGCCGTCCTGTTCGACCTCGACGGAGTGCTCACCGATACCGCTGCGGTGCATCGCGCGGCGTGGCGGCAGACCTTCGACGATCTGGTGCGCAGCTATGAGGGTCCGGCGGCGCGCCCGTTCAGCGACGAGGAATACGCACGGCTGGTGGACGGGCGCTCGCGCGAGGACGGAGTGCGCGCGTTCCTGGCGGAGCGGGGGATCGAACTGCCCGACGGGACGAAAGCGGACGGCCCGCGGGAACCGACCGTGCATGGTGTCGCCACGGCCAAGAACAACCGGCTGCGCGCGGAACTCGAGCGCGGGGGAGTGCGGGCTTATCCCGGTTCGGTGCGCTTCCTTTCGGCGGTGCGGCGATCAGGCCTGCGGGTCGGCGTGGTCAGTGCCTCGGCGAACGCCACGGAGGTCCTGGCGGTGGCGGGGCTGACCGCGCTCGCTCCGGTGGTCGTGGATGGTCTCGTCATCGAACGTCAGGGACTGGTGGGCAAGCCTGCTCCGGATTCCTTCCTCGCCGGCGCCGCGGCCTTGCACACCGAACCGGGGCACGCGGCGGTGTTCGAGGACGCCCTTGCCGGGGTCGCCGCGGGCCGGGCAGGTGGTTTCGTCCCGGTGGTGGGGGTGAACCGCTCGGATCAGGCCGCGGCGTTGCGGGAACGGGGCGCGGACGTGGTCGTGTCCGATCTGGCGGACCTGCTGGAGGGATCGGATGGCTGAGTCGAGGAACAACCGGGACGCCCAGCCGTGGAGCCTGCGCAGGCGGCAACACGAACTGACGGCGCTGGAACGCACCGAATCGCTTTTCGCGCTGTCCAACGGGCATATCGGTATCCGCGGCACCCTCGAGGAGGGAGAGCCGCGGGCCCTGCCCGGTACCTATCTCAACGGTTTCCACGAACAGCATCCGCTACCGTACGCGGAAACCGGGTACGGGGACCCCGAAGACGGCCAGACGATGGTCAATGCGACAGATGGCAAGATCATCCGGTTGCTCGTGGAAGACGAACCGTTCGATGTGCGCTATGGCGAGACCACATCGCACGAGCGTGTGCTGGATTTCCGGACCGGGACGCTGGCCCGGTCGACCGAATGGATCTCCCCGACCGGGCGCCGGGTACTGGTCCGCTCGCAGCGGATCGTCTCGTTCACCCAGCGCGCGGTCATGGCGCTGCGCTACGAGGTCTGGCCATTGGACGCGGATATGCAGTTGGTCGTGCAGTCGGATCTGCTGGCGAACGAACCGATTGCGCCACAGAGCAACGACCCTCGCGTCTCGGTGGCTCTGGATGCCCCGCTCGTTCCGGAGTTCGCCGACGCGAGCGAATACCACGCGGTCCTGAACCACCACACGCGCAACTCCGGGCTGCGCATGGCCGCGGCGATGGACCACCGGATCGAGACTCCGCACGGCTTGCGCACCGACATCTCCGCGGAGGCAGACCTTGCCAGGCTCTCCTTGGCGGTGGATGTGCCTCGCGGCGAACGGTTGTGTGTGACCAAATACGTCGGCTACGGCTGGTCCGCGCGGCGTTCGGCGCCGGCCCTGCGTGCTCAGGTGGACGCCGCGCTCGCCGGGGCGTTGCAGACCGGCTGGGAAGGGCTGCTCGAAGAGCAGCGTGACTACCTGGCGGAGTTCTGGTCTGCCGCGGACATCGAACTGCACGGTGACGCGGAGCTTCAGCAGGCGGTGCGGTTCGCACTGTTCCACGTACTGCAGGCCGGCGCTCGCGGGGAAAGCCGTGCCATCCCCGGAAAGGGGCTCACCGGACCCGGCTACGAAGGACATGCCTTCTGGGACACCGAAACGTTCGTCCTTCCGGTGCTGACCTACACGATGCCCGAAGCCGCACGGTACGCACTGCGATGGCGCTACAGTACGCTCGACAAGGCAAGGGGTCGCGCGCGGTTGCTCGGTCAGCGCGGAGCGGCGTTTCCCTGGCGTTCGATCGACGGAGCGGAGTGCTCGGCCTACTGGCCGGCCGGGACAGCGGCGTTCCATGTCAGTGCCGATGTCGCCGATGCCGTTTCCCGCTACTTCGCGGCGAGCGGGGACTCCAGGTTCGACGCGGGATACGGCACCGAGATCCTGGTGGAGACCGCCCGATTGTGGCATTCGCTCGGACACTACGACCGCGAGGGAAATTATCGGATCGACGGCGTGACGGGCCCCGACGAATACACCGCGGTTGCCGATAACAATGCCTACACGAATCTCATGGCTCAGCGCAATCTGCGTGAGGCCGCCAGGGCTTGCTCCCGTAACCCGAGGGTGGCGGGCGTGCTCGGCGTCGATGCGCAGGAACCCGAAGCCTGGAGCGAGGCCGCCGACCACATGTTCGTCCCGTTCGACGAGGCGATCGGTGTGCACCAGCAGTCAAGCGAATTCACCGCGCACGCGGAATGGGACTTCGACAAGACAGGCGAATCGGATTACCCGCTGTTGCTGCACTACCCGTATTTCGACCTCTACCGCAAACAAGTGGTCAAACAGGCCGATCTGGTACTCGCGATGTACCTGCGAGGGGACGCATTCGATGCGCGGCAGAAGGAGCACAACTTCATCTACTACGAAGCCAGGACCGTGCGTGATTCCTCGCTTTCGGCTGCGCCGCAGGCGGTTCTGGCCGCGGAGACCGGCTTCCTGGATCTGGCCTACGACTACTTCGCCGAGGTCTGTCTGACGGACCTGAACGACCTGCACGGCAATGTCTCCCAGGGGGTGCATATCGGCTCGCTTGCGGGCGCGTGGACCAGTGTGGTCGCCGGGTTCGGAGGGATGCGCGATCACGACGGCTACCTGTCATTCGCGCCGCGTCTTCCCAGCGCGCTCGAGCGGCTGACGTTCCGCTTGCGGATGCGGGACAGTCTGGTGGAAGTCCAGATCACCCCGGACTGGGCCACTTACCGGCTGCTTTCCGGTGAACCACTGGAGCTGGCCCACTACGGGGACCCGATCCTGGTGACACCCGACGAGGCCGTGAGCAAACAGGTGCCGCCGCTACCCGGATCCGCGCGGCCGGAGCCCGAGCAGCCATCGGGGCGGCGACCACGGAGGCGCAACACCCGAGCATGACCTCCCAGCACCGGGATGCTTGATCGGTGGTCGATCCGATGCTTGGCACGGCTGCGGCCGGGGCATGCAATCACATCATGGGTCCACTAGTTCCCGGACTGCCCGGGCGACACGAGCGAGCGCACCAGTGGGGAGGGCGAAGCTCCGGAGGGCAGGACGGTATTGCCGAAAGCCTCCGTGACGATGCGCACCACGATCACCGTGCTGCTGCTGATCGGGCTGAGTGCCCGGCAGTTCGGAGCTTGCGGCGCAGGTGGGCGCCGGGTTGCTCGAGCACACCGGATACCTCGGAACCGTCGCGACCCGATCGGTTCCCTCCATCGTGACCGCCGCGGGTGCGTTGTGGTGGCGACCGTCCCTGGGGTGCAGGCCATCGTCTGACGGCCTGGCCGCATGCCATGCATTCGGGTCACATCGGCGACTACGCCACCTGGCTGCTCATCGGGGTGCTCATACTCGGTATCACCGTCGCGTCCTGATTCGTGTGCATGGACGCGCCGCAAGTGGGTAGTCGATTCCCGCGAGGGAAAGGACAACTGATGCGTTC
>NZ_KB905413.1 GCF_000379465.1 Sciscionella marina DSM 45152 | reverse complement strand
GGGCAGGGTGGCGCCGATCGCGGTAACCAACCCGGCGTGCGCATCACTGGTGACCAACTGGACCCCGGTAAGTCCGCGGGCGACGAGGTCGCGGAAGAACGCCAACCAGCCGGCCCCGTCCTGACCCGAAGCGACCTGCAGGCCGAGGATCTCGCGGTAGCCCTCGGCGTTGACCCCGGTCGCGACCAGGCAGTGCACATTGATCACCCGCCCGTTCTCTGGCACCTTGAGCACCAAGGCGTCGGCGGCCACGAACGCATACGGCCCAGCGTCGAGCGGTCGGGTGCGGAACGTTTCAACCTGTTCGTCGAGGTCTTGGGCCATGGTCGAGACCTGCGATTTCGACAGGCTCGTGACACCGAGGGACTCCACGAGTTTCTCCATCCGCCCCGGCGAGACTCCCAGCAGACAACACGTGGCCACGACGCTGGTCAGGGCTCGTTCGGCGCGTTCGCGGCGTTCCAGCAGCCAATCCGGGAAATAGCTGCCGGACCGCAGTTTCGGGATCGCTACCTCGATCGTTCCCATCCTCGTGTCGAAGTCGCGGTGGCGGTAGCCGTTGCGGGCGTTGACCCGCTCGCTGCCGCGTTGCCCGTAGTCAGCACCACAGAGCGCGTCAGCTTCGGCTCCCATGATCGTCTGGATGAACGAGCCCAGCATCTCCCGCAGCAGATCCGGCTCCGCCCCGGCAAGTTGATCAGACAGCAGCTTGCCCGGCTCGATACGCTCGATATCGGTCATCGCGTGAACTTCCTCCTTCATAGCTTGGTCGCTTCGAAGGATCACGCGGTGACCACCCTCTTCCCAGCCACGACACGCTCAACACCCACATGCGCTGCTGGCACACCACACTGCCGGACACAACCCAGGCAGACCCGAGCCCGGTCCGACATGCGACTGCCGTCTCTCATACTCCACACCTGCGGCAGTACCAGAGCCGCCGGATCTCGATCCCGACCCTCGATATCGGTCACAAGATTCATAAAACGAGGCCGCGGATCGCCTGGGAACCAGTACTGGCCGATCGGCGCGTCGGGTTGAGACGGAATCATCGAGGCCGGAGGCGTTGCGGTCGGCGTAATCGTGCCCCGGCGGTGCGCAGTTCGCCGTAGAGGCGTTCCAGGCGCTCACGCAAGCAGACGATTCTTGGCGTAGCTCGCGTATCCGGTCATGTGCGATCGTCGGTCGACTGTTCCAGGACTCCTGGCCGCTCGACCGGGCGCCGCGACGCGAGCCCGTGCTGCCCGCCGCCGTTACAGACCGAGTTACCTGCTATCGCGCGTGATCGCGAGCCGAGTTTCTTGACATCGACGACGTGGCAAATCCGGGGCGATCATGCCCGCAGCGATGCGATGAACGTCCGCATATCGGTTCCCGTACCGAGCTCAGCCGCCGCGCCGGCGATCGCCTCGGCACGGGCAACGCCGTACACTGGTCCGGCGAGGCCGGTGAACTTCCCGCGCAGCGCCGCGTCGCCGATCCAGTTGTCCGGCTCACCGAGTGGCAGCGGGACCGACTCGGTGTACTCCTGGTCTCGGATCCGTGCCATCACCACGGTTTCGTGCGCCGCCAGCTCCCCGACCTCGGTGCTGATCCTGTCGATCATCGCGGTCAGATCCGTCGCGCCGATACGCTGGTAGCTCTGCCAGTCCAGTTTCCCGTCCAGCCAGGCGGCCGCGACCTGGAAGTACACGCTGAACTGCGCATCGACCGAACCCTGTGGGCGCAGCTTGGCCGTGACGGGCTCGCCGACGATCTTCATCGCGGTCGGAGAGAGACCGATCCGGATCTCCGCCTGTGCGCGTTCGGTTTCCGGGACCCGTGTGCGCAGCGCGAGCGCGGCGTCGACGGCGGCATGAGTGAACCGGCAGGACGGGTACGGTTTGATCGCGGTCTCCAGCAGAGTCCACGTCTCGCCGAGCCCCTCGGTCAGCGCGGCGGGTCGGGGATCGTCACTGTATCCGCGCAGCAGACCGTACTGTCCGTCGATCGCATGGGCGGCCCCGCGCACGCCCGCTCCCGCGAGCGTGGCACACACCAGCGCATCGTGCGCGGCGAATCCCGGGTGCAGCCGTTTGTTCCACGCCCCGTTCGCCAGGTACTGCATGGTTCCCGCCGCCTTACTCAGCACGAGCCCGAACGTGTGCTCCACCGTTTCCTTGTCGAACGAACGCAGCCGGGCGACCGCGGCGGCGGCTCCGAAGATCCCCGAGGTCGAGGTCAGATGGAAACCGCGATCGTAACTGCTCGCTCCGACGGCGGCACCGACCCGGCAGCTGACCTCGTAGCCGACGGCGAGTGCCTCGAGGAAGGCACGCCCGTCCGCTCCAGTGTCCTCGGCCTCGGCGAATGCCGCGGAGATGACCGGTGCGCCGGGATGCCCGATCTGAAGGTGGTTGGTGTCATCGAAATCGAGGGAATGCGCGTAACAGCCATTGAGCAGCGCGGCGTACTGGCTGTGGTAGCCGCGAGGTTCACCGATCACCGTTGTCTGACCATCGCCGGGGTCGAGTGCATCGACCGCGGCGCGCACGGCGGGCACGTTCTCCGCGTGATTCGAGGCGAACGCCGAAATCCCGATATAGTCGAGAACCAGATCGCGCAGCCGGGGCGGTACCAGTTCGGGCAGCCGCAAATCACTCGTGGTGAATTCGGCCAGTTTCGCGGTCGCGGACATGTCGCTCCGATCAGATCGTATCGAGTTGCCTGGCATTGGTGCGCGGTCCGAACAGTGCGACCCCGATGCTCATCGCGAGGATGAGAATCGCGCAGACGCCGAAGAGGGCGCCGGCACCGAAGGCGTACAGGAACGGAAGCGTGATGAACGGGAAGACGGCGGACACCAGGCGGGACAAGGAATAGGTTCGCCCTGCCGCCGTACTGCGCACCGAGGTCGGGAACAGCTCCGGCGTGTAGGAATGGCTGAGATTGCCCATGATCACGTTGAACACGTTCAGTGCGGTACCGGCCAGCACCACCAGCCACGCCGAACTCGTGAAGCCGAAGAGCGCGCCGCTCGCGGCGACCAGCACCGAGGAGATCACCAGCAAATGCTTGCGCTGGAAGCGTTCGGCGAACAACACGACCAGTGCGGCACCGATCGGATAGCCGCTGGCCGTCGCGGCCGTATAGCCAAGCGAGTGCAGGACGCTGAATCCCTTGTGTATCAACACAAGCGGCGCGATGCTGGAGAAGCCGAGCACCCCGATCGTCTGGCATGCCCAGATCAGGCAGGCCAGCAGCGTCCGGCCGAGCAGCGGACGGCGAAGCAGTTTCGGCCGGTCCTGCGGGTCCACAGTGGATATGGAGTCCGGCTCGGCGGGAGGCACATCGCCGCCGATTTTGCGCAGCACCGCGAGCGCCTCGGCCCGTCTGCCCTTGGCGGCCAGCCACCGTGGTGACTCACTGAGTCCGCGTCTGGTGAACCAGACCAGGACAGCGCCGAGCGCGCTGATGATCAGCAGCCACCGCCAGCTTTCCAGGCCTGCCAGCACATGTGGCAGGTTCGCGGCCAGCAGCGCTGAGACCGGCAGCGCGAGCCAGCCGATGAAATAGCAGACCCCGATCAGCAGCCCGCGCCGCGCGGCCGGTACGAGCTCGGCGAGATAGGTGTCCACGAGCACCAGTTCGGCACCGAGCCCGATACCGACGATCACCCGCAGCAGTACGAATACCGCGAAACTAGGGGAAAGCGTGCACAGTAGTGAGAATCCGGCGTAAGCGAGCAGATTGATCTGGAACATCCTGCGTCGGCCGAACTGATCCGAAAGCGGGGCGAGCACCAGCGCACCGATCAGCTCCCCGGCGAACGCCGAGCCGATCACCATCGACTTGGCCAGCGTGGTGTCCGCCCATGCGGACGGGATCAGCGTGACAAGCAGGCTGCCGAGTCCGACCTCGAAGAAGTTGAAGAAGGTGCCGATCCCCATCAAGGCAACGACGCGCCGATGCCATGGGCCGACCGGTAACCGATCCAGATTCGCGGCGATTTCCGCTGAGTCACTGCGCATCGGCAACATTGCCATGCGTACTCCCGTTGGCTCAGAAGGTGGAACGCGGATAGTAGGCGGTGGCGTCCATCAGGCGCCGCGCCGTTCGGCTGAACCCGAGCAGTCCGAAGTGGACGGACGAGCCCTCGACCCGCACCGGGGTGACACCCGAGGGGTGGCCGGCAAGCAGCAAGCCATCCGTGCGGTTGGCGCCGACCTTTCCCGGCACCGACCCTGGCACCCTCGACGCGGCGGTGAGACAGATCGATGCGGTACCGGCGATGCTTTCGTGCAGCCGGTTCATGAACAGCAAGCGGACCCGCAGATCCATGTCTCGCGCGGCGATATCGGCGCCATTGAGCGTCGTGTAACCCGCCGGAGGGGCGACCAGCCCGGCAAGCGGGATGCCAGGTGACTGCGTGTCCACCGCACGCCAGTCGGTGCAGAGACCAGCGAGCACGGCGGCCCGGCCGCGCAGTTCGCGCACTCGGTCGATCAGCGCGGTGTTCTCGTTGATCTCCGCGCTGAGTTCGCTGCCGGTGAGCCCGAAGTCTTCGGCGTGCGCCCAGACCGCAGGGTTACCCGCATCGCAGATGGTAGCGGCAACGCACGTCCCGTCGGACAGTTCGATGTCATCGACCGGGCAACCGGTCGGCAGCAGTTTGCCGGTCTTTGCTCCGACCGTACCGCTCCAGTCCATCACGATTTCCGCGCCGGTACCCGGCACTCCCGGCAGCGCGAAGTCACCATCCACTTTGGACTTACCGTCGCCGACTGGCACGTGTGCCACGAGTATTTTCCCGGTGTTGGTGTTGTGGATCCGCACTTCGGTGATCTCGTCGACGGCCGGAACGATTCCCTCGTCGATCGCGAACGGCCCTACCCCGGAGGAGATGTTGCCGCAGTTGCCGGTATAATTGATCTCGTCCTCGTCGATCGAGACCTGCGCGAAGGTGTAGTCGACGTCGGCGTCGTCCCTTGCGGACGGTGCGATGATCGCCACCTTCGATGTGATCGGACGGGAACCGCCGAGCCCGTCGATCTGCAGTACGTCAGGGGTGCCCATCAGCCGCTTGAGCAGTCGGTCCCTCCGCGGTCCTGGTTTGGGTAGATCGGATTCGTGGAAATACACGCCCTTGCTCGTACCGCCTCGCATGAGCACACATCGGACCGTTTCCTGGTCTGACATCGTTATCCTTTCCCCGGCCGGAGTTTGCCGTCCAGTTCGAGTTGCCGGAGCAGTCCTTCCGCGTCGAGCACCGCACGCAGCAGCTCAGGCAGCGGCGCGATCGGGTGGACCGTTTCGCCGACGCGCAGGCTGCCGTCGGTGAAGTCGATCAGCACCGTCTCGCCCTCGCGGATCAGCCTGGTCGCCGATGGCAGCGTCGCAGCAGGAAGGCCGTAGTTGATGCAGTTGCGGAAAAACAGGCTGTTGAACTGCTCCGCGACCAGTGCGGCGACCCCGAGTTCCCGGAACAGCAAGGGAACCGGTCTGCTCGAGCCGAGCCCGAAATTGCGTCCGGCGACGACGACATCGCCCGGATGCACGAGCTGCGGCCATTCCGGCCTGCTCGCGTGGAACATGTGTCGCGCGGCCTCCTCGATCGGCAGCCGCATCGCGAAACCCGGGTACATGTCGTCGGTGTTGATACCGTCACCGAACACCCACGCCCTGCCGCTGACCTGGTTCACCCGACCACCTCCCGAACATCGCTGATGACTCCCCTGATCGCAGAAGCGGCCACGGTCGCCGGTGAGGCCATGTACACTTCGGCCTCCGTGCTTCCCATGCGTCCCTTGAAGTTCCGGGTACTCGCGGTGATGCACACCTCGCCGGCGGCCAGGGTGCCCATGTGGTAGCCGAAGCAGGCCCCGCAGGTCGGGTTGGTGACCGTCGCCCCTGCCTCGACCAGATCGGCGAGCAGGCCGCGCCTGGACGCCTCGAGGTAGATCCGCTGGCTCGCCGGGGTGACGATCAGCCGGGTTCCGCTGGCGACCTGTTGGCCTTTCAGGATTTCCGCGGCGACCTCGAGATCGGCGAGCTGTCCGTTCGCACAGGAACCGATGAACGCCTGGTCTATCCTGGTGCCGACGAGGTCGCCGACCGGTCCGGCGTTCTCGATCACGGTGCCCGGCCTGGCGACCATCGGCGAGATGCCACTTAGCTCGATCCCGCGCACCGCAGCGTATTCGGCGTCCTCGTCCGGTCGCACCGGTGCCGGTTCGGCATCCGGCGCCGCCGCGGTGACATAGTCCAGGCAATGCTGATCGGCAGGGAAAATGGTGAAGTCGGCGCCGATCTCGGCCCCCTGGGTCGCGATCGTCCGCCGGTCGGCCATCGGCAGCTCGGCAAGGCCAGGACCGCCGAACTCGACCGCGTGCCCTGTTGCGTCGCCGTACCGACCCGCGATGTGCAGGAAGATGTCTTTTCCGTTGACCCACGGGCTTTTCCGCCCGCTGAGTGCATAGTGGACGGTCGGGGGAACCTGGTGCCAGGTGCGCCCGGTGCACACGATCTGGAGCACCTCGGCGGGACCGAGCCCGCGTGCCGCCGCACCGACAGCGCCCGCCGCGCAGGTATGCGAATCGGTGCAGGCGACCACCCAGCCCGGCCTGGCGAGCCCTTGCTCGGCGAGTACCTGGTGGACGATGCCGTGCTGTCCGAGGTCGAACAGCTTCCGGATGCCGTGCTCGGCGGCGAAGGCTCGCGCTTTGCGGCCGGATTCCGCATCGCGTATCGAAGGCGCAGGGACAGCGTGATCGAACACGATCATGATCCGGTCCGGATCCGCGACGCTGACCACATCGGCCAGCCGGTCATGGGCGAACTGGATGTCGATCAGCGCGGTCAGGTCCACCTCGCAGACAACGATCTCCCCGACCTCCGCCTGCCCGCCCGATGCCCGGCCGAGTACCTTCTGGATCAGCGTTTCAGGCATCGGCGGCCTGCCCCGCGTAGCTCTCCCGCAGGTCCTCCCAGAACGACAGGCCGAGCGCGTCGAACAGGCCGCGTGGCGAATCCTGCCCGTCCGTACCCACGTCCCCGCGCGCCGCCCGTTCCAGCGCCGCGCGCATGGCGGCAGCTGCGCTGCCCACGCACAGGCCGGGCATGATCACCAGTGCGTAGCCGAGCTCGGCGAGCTCGGCCAATTCGACCTGCGGCGTCTTGCCGCGCGGTACCAGGTTGAACAGCGCTGGCGCCGTCACCTCGGCCGGCACCCGCCGCACCTGGTCGAACGTGCCCGGCGCCTCGAGGAACACCAGATCAGCCCCGGCCTCGGCGTACAGATTGCCCCTCCGCACCGCCTCGTCGAAACCGTGCACGGCACAGGCATCGGTGCGCCCGATCAGCACTGTTTCCGGATCGCGCCGGGCCTGCGCGGCGGCTTCGATCTTGCGGGCAAACTCCTCGGCGTCCACGACCCGCTTGCCGTCGATGTGGCCGCAGCGCTTCGGGAACTCCTGGTCCTCAAGCTGGATCGCCGCAGCGCCCGCCCGCTCGTAGAGCTGGACCGTGCGGTAGGCGTGTGTGACATCGCCGAAGCCGGTATCCGCGTCCGCGATGACCGGGACGTCCATCCTGCCCGAGACCAGCGCCAGCAGCTGCACGAACTCCGTCTGCGTGGCAAGGCCGACGTCCGGCAGGCCGTTCGCGGCCGCGACCGCCGCGCCCGACAGGTAGGCGGCGCGGAACCCCGCGCTCACGGTCAATGCCGCGGACAGCCCGTCGAACACGCCAGGTGCCACGACCGCCGACCGCTCGGCAAGCAGTTCCCGCAACCGGGAACGGATCTCCGACACGAAAACCACTCCTCCGTAATGCTGCATCGTGAATATCATTGCCACAATGCGGTTCACTCTTCGGCAACCAGCATCGTCTGTCAAGGACTTGACAGACGGCACAAAGGCATGCGAATTTGACCGGCCAGCGGCAGCTCTTGCCGCACTGCGGGAAGCGAGGTCGTCAGGGTGCCAACCGATCGGGAACGGACCGACGGCGGTTCGGTGCAGGTCGTGCGCAAGTCGGCGCAGATACTCGACTGTTTCTCCGCCACAACGCCGAGGCTGCGCGCGGCCGACATCGTCCAGGCCACTGGCATGCCGACCTCGACCGTCGCGCGCATCCTGCGCACTCTCGTCGGCGAGAACCTGCTCCAGCGCCAGCGCCAGGAGTACAGCATCGGCCTGCGTGTCACCGCGTGGTCCGCGGCAGCGAAAGCCGGTTCCGATCTGCTCGCCGCCGCCGGACCGCACATCACCGCGCTACGCGACCGCAGCCGGGAATCCTGTGGCATCTACGTCCGCCAGGGCACTAACCGGGTCTCCGTGCTCGGCGCCGAATCCACGCACTCCATCATCTACCGCGGCTACATCGGCCAGATCCTGCCGCTCCAGGCAGGGGCGGCGGGGAAAGTGCTGATGGCCTACGACGAACAGGCCCACCAGGCGGCGCTCGAAGAAGGGCTACCCGGCTACACCGAATACAGCATCACCGATCCGCAGGTGCTGGAGAAGCTGCTCGACCAGGTCCGCAAACAGGGCTGGGCCTTCACCGAGGAGGAACGGGAACCGGGACTGAACTCACTGGCCGCGCCCGTTTTCGGGGCAGGAAGGACGCTCGTCGCCGCCGTCGCCATGGGCGCGCCATCGTTCCGGCTGACCAGAGCCGTCGCCGAGAAACTCGCCGCCGACATCACGGCAACCGCCGCCGCGATCTCCCGCGCCCTGCTGGCAAGCGAACCGGAACAATAGCCGCCCCGCTGTACCGAACACCGCAGCGCCGCGGGGACCGCAGCGTCCACACGTGCCACGCGAACCGGCCGCACATCGGCGACAAGCCTCGTGCCGATAGGCATCGCCGCAGCATGCGACGAGGACCACTGGTCTGCCTATTTTGCGGCTGGCCGTAGCAACCGGAAGGCGCGGCCGTTGACAGAGACAGCTTCCGTATCTAGTATCAGCATGCTTGTATTGACGAGAAGGCGTGTATTCGGTTTTGGAGCGGGTAAGTGAGATCTTGCTTCGTCGTGCACCGAGGGAATAACGCGAACCGGGAGGTGCTGCCCTGTGGGTGGTCATGTCGTCGGCAAAGTGCCTGAGAGCTTGTCTCCGCTCATCCACGCGACGCGGGGCGTCCGCGGCCAAGCGACTCCTCAGGTTGATCAGCTCCACCGGAGTTCTGTTGTATCGACGTTCAACAATTCGCCCCATCGAGCGTGCCACGATCGGCGGAAGGGCGACTATGCTCCCGCGTAATATACGAAGCCCGCGCTTCTTGACTGTGCTCGCAGTGCTCATCACCGCCGCGATTTTCGGCACCTCGGAATCGGCACCTGCTTATGCCGCTGATGGCCAAGGTATCCGTTGTATGAACACAATCACGCCAGTTCGACTTGTTGCACATGGACCGGCACATTTTCAAGTTCATGGCCGACTCTGCCTTCCGTCCAGTGGGCAAACGCGCACCGTTCAGTTGTTGGTTCCCGGTGGTGCTTATGACCACAGTTATTGGGACTTCCCCTATCGCCCAGAACGCTATTCGTATGTTCGTGCTATGGCCGAGAGCGGCAAAGCGACTTTCACTATCGACCCGATCGGATCGGGGCGTAGTTCGCTTCCTCTCGGTGCATCGGTGACACTGTCTGCTGTAGCTCGGACAGTGCACCAGCTCATTCGTGACCTGCGTGGCGGAGCCATCGGAGACAGAAGCTTCAGGAAAGTTGTTCTCGAGGGCCATTCGGTCGGATCAGCGGTGGCGTGGGTGGAAGCAGCGACATACCGAGACATCGACGGGCTCATCGTAACCGGCATGATGCACCCGAACCCTCTCCTCCCGATCACACTACGTGCTATCGTCGGATTGGGGACATCTGTACAACCGGCGATGCTAGATCCAAAATTCCGCTACGTTTTGGATCCGACATATATTACGACCCGACCCGGTACGAGGGCGGGGCTGTTTTACAATCCTGCTGACACCGATCCGGAAGTGCCCGTAGTCGATGAACAAACGAAAGCGACCTTGCCATTACCCGAAATGGCCTTCCCGGTCCATCAGCTCGACGGTCTGACACGTCATATCAATGTTCCGACACTCGTCGTCGAGGGTGGGAAGGACAAATTTTTCTGTGCCGGACTAGGGGGACGGGACTGTTCCAGCGGACAGGCCATACGCCGACACGAGGCCCCGTACTACGGACCCGGCGCCCAGTTGCAGGGGTATGTACTCCCGAATGCCGGGCACTGCATCAACCTCGAACGCAACGCCCAGGAGTGGTATCGCGCGGCAAGCCGATGGATTGACACGGCAGTCCATTGACAAGCTGAATCCCGATGCCGCCGACCTCAGGCATGTCCCCACCTCGGTTGAACCTTCTCGCGATGTTGGAACGAGTGTGTCCGGCAGCGTATTCGACTGATGGATCATCACGGCGTCTGAAGCGCCGGTTCGAGGTGGTGTGCAGCTCAATGTAACGGTGAGAAGGCGGTGGGAAGGGCGATGGTGGAAGTCGCATGAGTGATGTTCTCCGGGCCGTTTTTCGGGGGCCAGATACCGCGTTCGTAGGAGTTGCGGCGAATGGTCAAACGTTCGTCGAGGCTGGGGAAAGGCCAGATGTGCGTGATTCGAGGTGCGCCGTCCAGGCCGTACATCGCCGTGGTCAGAGGGAAAAGCTTGGTGCGTTCGGGTAACGCGGCTTCCCAGCCGGACATCGTCGGGAGAAGTCCACCTACTTTCAACCTATAGGTGCGAATCTCGTAGACGTTGCCGCACCTTCCGGTGCGGACAGGCGGCAGGAAAGGGAACTGCGCATAGCTCTCGACGGTGAACGACTCCAAGTACTCACCGATCCCGAAGGGATTGGAGCTGGCGAGAATCTGCTCTCGCTCCTCAGTGAGTTGTACGGCGTCCTGGAACTCGCGAAGGAGGATTACCCGGCCGACGATGATGCCATGCTCTATTTCCCAGCAGCCCAATAATCTGCCACGCGCCGCGACGCCGGTGGTGTAGTCCTCCAGCGTGGATAGCGCTTTCGGCACGGTGTACAGCTTCAGTGCGAGGTTGGTGAGTTCGTACAGCACGGCAACACTCCATAAGTAAGTTAGCTAACTTATCAGCAGTATGCTTATACTACAGGCATGTGCGGTGACATCACGGGTGAGTTGGCGGGCTTTTGTGTGAGCGTGGCAACGCAACGGATGCCAGGGGACGTCATCGTCAAGGCCAAGTTGTGTCTGGCGGACTTTTTGTCCGCGGCGCTCGTTTCTTCGGAAGAAGCGCGCTCAGCCGTGAAGGCACTGGGTGTATCCGGTGGGGATGAGGGTGCCGCGCAGGTGCTGGGTGCGGCCACACGTGCCACCGCTCCGACTGCGGCTTATCTCACCAGTGTGTCGGCGGCGGCGACTGCTCGCACTGACACGCACGTCGAGAGCTCCTCGCATCCTGGCATGGTGCTTTTTCCCGCACTACTGGCGTTGGCGGAGCAGGAGGATGTGCCTGCCGGCCGGTTGTTGTCCGCGGTGGTGGTCGGCTATGAAGTAATGTGCCGTCTCGGTTCCGCACTGATCACGCCGGGGGTGGCTGCGACGTTCCGGCCGACCGGTCTGACGGGACCGGTCGCGGCGGCCGCGGCATGTGCGCACCTCTTGGCGCTCGATCGCCACGGCACTCAGGGCGCGCTCGGCATGGCGGCGAGTGCCGCGTGCGGGCTCAACGAATGGGCGCGCGCCGGTACGCAGGAGCATGTGCTGCATTCGGCGATGGCTGCGCGGGCGGGTGTGGAGGCGGCCTTGCTGGCACGCCACAAATTGACCGCGGCCCGCGGTGCCCTGGAGGGCGAGGCGGGATTGCTCGCGGGCTTCGGTGCGCGGCACCGGTCGTCCCGGCTCATCGAAGGGCTGGGCAGCGGTTACGCGATTCGCGACATCGTGCACAAGCCCGCCCCGGCGTGCATCTACGTCCAGGGGCCGTGCCAGTTGGCCGAGGAGATCGTGCGACGGCACCATCCGGACTGGAAGCGCATCGAAGCAGTCGGCATCCGACTCCCAGAGCAGGCGGTGCGGTATCCGGGGTGCAACAACAGCGGCCCGGTCACCGATGTCGTCGCCGCGCAGTTGAGTGTGCAGTTCAGCGTTGCTTCCGTACTCGTGACTGGCGGTATCTTCGACCAGAACTGGAAGAACCTCGATGACCTCGGGACGAAACAGTTGGCCGCCCGGTCGCGGCTGACGGTGGATCCGCACCTTACCAAGGAATTCCCACAGCGGAATGGATCCCATGTCGAGGTGCTACTCGACAACGGGTCCACGCTGGTTGCCGAGCAGGATGCCTTTCCCTCGATGACCGCCGTGCAGATCGTCCGGCGGTTTCATTTGGCAGTTGATCCCGTTTACGGCCGCGCCGGCAGCCAGGCGATCTTGGACTGCATTGCTGGTCTCGACCGGATCCCGTTGTCGCGCCTGCTAGAAACTCTCCAGTCCGGCTGAATCGGAACCCTCGATCGCGGCGGTGCGGCCCGCTGCGCGGCCGAATACCGCGGCGCGCATAAGGGCGGCACCGCCGGGGTAGTCCCCATAGAACAGGCCCCCGGTGGCCTCACCCGCCGCGTACAGACCGGGTACGGGGACGCCGTCGGGATCGAGGGCCCGTCCGTTCGGGTCTATCCGTACCCCGCCGAAGGTAAACGTCAACCCGGCGACGGCATGGTAGGCGACAAACGGCGGGTGGTCCAGTGGAGTGGCGTCCTGCGATTTGGGGGGCGTGATGCCTTTCGCGGTCCGGCTGTCTTGGCAGGCGCGATTGAACTCCTTGATCGTTCGGACGAGCGCGTCAGCTGGGGTGCCGATGCGCTCGGCGAGTTCGGGCACGGTGGCCGCCACGATCGGGACCGCGTCCCCGGCGAACTCGTCGGCCACGCGTTTCGCGGTGCGTTGGTCGAAGATCTCGTACGCCTCGCAACCCGGTTGGCGCATGATCGCCTTGCCCATTTTCGAGTAGTTCTTCACCCAGGGGCCGGGGCCTTCGTCGACGAACCGCTCGCCATCCCGGTTGACGAGCACGCCAAGCCAGAAACCGTGCAGTGGGAACGGTGGTGCTGCCTCGCTGCACCCAGGCGAGGGCATTGTCGGATCCACGGCCGCCGAGTGGCAGCTTGCCCACGTTCCAGCCTCACCCGCGCCGGCACGCAGCGCCGCCGTGAGCCCGTCACCCGTGGCCAAGCGGGTGCCACGGAGTTTGACGTTCTCCCACTCCGGCCCCAGGTAACGGCGCCGCAGTTCGGTGTTTGCCTGAAACCCACCGCTAGTGATCACCAGTGCGTCGGCCGGTACGGGTTCATCGTCGCCGACTGCGGCAGCAACGGCACGTCCATTGCTACGAAGCACTTCGACGAGCGGCGTGGACCAGCGGAACTCGACCCCGAGCTGCTCGGCGCGCCGCACCAACGGTTTGATCACCTCGAACCCGCGCGACATGCCGTTGCCGGTGCTGGTCAGAATCTGCCCAGGCGGGATGTGCAGGATGCCCTCACGAACGTGGGCACCCACAGTGCGGTTGAAGGTGAAGCGCACGCCTTTCTCGGTGAGCCACCGCACGGTGTCGAGCGACCTGTTCGTGAGTGCTCTGACGAGTTGCGGGTCGGCGCGGCCGTTGCTCATCGCCATCAACTCGTCCGTGTAGGCCTCAGTGGTGTACGGCGGCGCCTCGATCCGGTCGGCCCACATGCCGGCTTCGTAGTCCTGGGTGATCGAGGTCAGATCGGCCGGTCCGTCGTAGCAGAATAGGAATAATCCTCCGGAGAACGCGGCGTTGCCGCCGACGTCGGTGCGGTCGCCTTTCTCCAGCAGTACCACGTTCGCACCGGCTTCACGAGCGGAGATCGCGGCGGTGAGCCCGGCCAAACCCGCGCCGGCGACGACAACTTTCGGCATGGCTTTCTCCTTGGTTCGGTAGCTTTGTCACCAGGTGAATGTCAGTGGCTTCGTGGCCCCGTTCTCACGTGGTACCGGGCCGGTGTGCCGTACGAAACCTTTGTTGGGTATGCCGATTTGCTCGGCGAACCAGTTGGCCGTGTCGACGAGCCGGGGCAGGTGGATGCCGGTCGGTACGCCACACAGTTCGAGGAACTGGATGGCGTCTTCGGTGCAAATTCCGCCCCCCGGAGTACCTGGCATGGCGGGGTGTCCACCGCTGCCTGCGAGCGCGGTATCGATGTTGCGAATACCAAGCTCGAGCAGGGACGGCAAGGCGGCCAGGCCCATGCCGCGCGTGTCGTGTATCTGCACGGTGAGATTTTCGGCGGGTACATGGGCGAGTGCGGTGGTCACGAGCTCGCGCACCTGCGGCGGGGCCGCGTATCCGGACGAGTCGGCGAGGATCCAATGATCCACGCCGATATCGAGCAACCGGCGCGCCAGTGGTTCAAGCTGTGCTCCGTCCCTGGCGGGGCCGGTGGGGCCGCCCCAGGCGAAAATCACGTACGTGGCGAGCACGATGTCGTAGTCGGCGGCGTAGGCCGCCATGCGTTCGAGTTCGCTCAGGGATTCTGTCGTGGAGCGTCCGGTGTTGGCGAGGGCGAAGTCCTCGTCGGCCGACAGCAGGAACGACGCGGCATCCGCGCCGGCGTCGATAGCCCGCACGAGTCCGTGAGTATTGCCAACACAGCAGCCTAGGCGCAGCCCGGGCACACGAGGGATGCCCGAGAACACGTCTTCGGCATCGGCGAGTCCCGGGATCAGGTCCGGCCGCACGAAGGAAGACAGCTCGAATGCCCGGACCCCGGCGTCGATGAGTCGTCGCACCAGTTCGATTTTGACCTCGGTCGGGACGAGATGGTTCTGGAACGTCAGGCGTGGCGCGATCTCACGAATGTGTACTTCGTCGACCATGGTGGTTCCTTCAGGCATGGCGGGTCGGTGTGAGCCCGGCGAGCTGCGCGTCCCATGCGCCGGTCCGCCCCTGACTGCGCAGTTCGGTCTTGCGCACTTTGCCGGTCGGGGTGGCAGGTAGCTGGTCGAGGACCCGGTAATAGCGGGGCACCATGAAGTGCGGCATCGACCGGTCGCAGTAAGAGAAGAGCTCAGCGAAATCGAGCTGCTGTCCGGATTCCAGCTGTAGTAAGGCCAGTACCTCGTCTTCACCGAGTTCCGAGGGTGTGCCGACGACGGCGGCGGCGACGACTCCTGGGTAGGCGAGCAGTACGGATTCGACCTCGTGCGAGGATATGTTCTCGCCGCGGCGGCGCAGCGCATCTTTCTTACGGTCGATGAAATAGAAGTAGCCATCCTCGTCGGTGTAGCCGAGATCCCCTGTGTGCCACCACAGATCGCGGATCGTCGCGAGGGTCGCCTCGGCATCGTGGTGGTAGCCGGAAAACATGATGTGCGGCTCACGGGGGCGGTAGACGATTTCGCCCGCCTGGCCCGGCGCAGCTGGTTGCCCGGACGTGTCGTGGACCTCGACGATGGATGATGCTGTGGGCAACCCGATCGAGCCGATCCTGCGCCCTGACAGCGGGTTGTAAAGAATGTTCTTGGTCTCGGTGAGTCCGTAGCCTTCGACGATGTGCACACCGAAGCGTTTCTCGAACGGTTGGAGTACCGTTTCTGGGGCGGGGGCGGCAAACGCACGCTGCGCATGGTGGTCGCGGTCGGAGTTCGAGGCCGGCTGCGCGAGGAGTGCCGGCAGCATCGAGCCGAGTGCGTTGAACTGGGTGACGCGATTCGCGCGCAACTCGTCCCAGAACCGGCTCGCGGAAAACCGCCTGCCGAGTACCACGGTCGCACCGGCGTACAGGCCGTGCAAAGCGAGATTGACCTGCGCAGCACCGTGGAACAGCGGCAGGCATGTGTAAAGCCGTTCATCGGGGGTGGTGCCCATTTGCGCTGTGCACTCTCGGGCGGCGACCACTTGCATGCGGTTGGGGTAGACGACTCCTTTGCTGTGGCCGGTAGTGCCGGAGGTCAACATGATCGCCACCGGATCCGCCGGGCCGACCTCGGGCAGCTCGGCTGCGCATTCGCCGTCGGCGAGAAGCTCACGCCAGGTCAGCACTCTGACGCCGGGCAGCGTGCGGCTGGGCCTGACCTCGTCCAGCAAGACCACCGTCGTGAGCGTTTCAGGTGGTTCGGGAAGGTCGGCGACGAGCTCGAGGAGGCCGGCCTCGGTGACCAAGACCCGCACGGCGGTACTGCGCAGCGCGTGATCGAGAAACATGCCCTTGTAGGCGGTGTTGACCGGCACCTCGACCAGCCCTGCCCGGGCGGCACCGAACCAGGCGAGCAGATACTCGACACGGTTGGGCAGCAGGATGCCGACGGAGTCGCCCGGCGCGGAACCGATCGCGAGCAGGCCGCGGGCCACCTGGGAAACGGTCTCGTCCAGGTGACCGTAGGTGAGTTCGGTATCGCCGGACACCAAGGCGGGCTTGTCCTGGAGTGTCCGGGCCCGTGCGGCGACGAGACCACCGACGGTGTCGTCCGCGAGTTCCTTGGGTGACACGACGGTCCGGGTCATCCCAGCTCCTTCTTCGCCCGGGCCAGGAAGTCTTCGAGCGTCGGGTCCCAGGCTGCCTCGGCGCCTGTGGTCACCAGGAACGTGTCGATGCCGAGATCACGGTAGGTGCCCAACGTGTTCAGGATGCGCTCCTCGGTGCCGACGAGCGCTTGGGAGTTGGCGAAACCACCGAGCAATTTCGTCAGCCCGGTCCAGAAGCAGTCGTCATGCAGCTCCTCCTCGGTCAACGCCAGCGCCCGCTGCCGCCCCACCGAAGTGTCGGTCGAGGAGGAACGGAGGAACTGGCCACTCGCTGCCGCGATTTGGTGTTCGACCGCACGGGCTTGCGCCCAGGCATCGTCGTCGGAATCGCCGACGAACAGCCGTAGGCTCAGCGAGAACCGCATCTGCCGCTCGTAGCGTTCGGATGCAGCGACAACCCGTTCGATGCGTTCCTTCGTGCCCGCGAACGGTTCCCCCCACAGCATGTACAGGTCCGCGTGACGCGCGCCGAAGTCGACCGCGTTATCGCTCTCCCCGCCCATGAAGATCGGCACTTGCCCCTGCGCAGGCTTTGTTTGGATCTTCACCGCTTCTGCGGCGTAGTAGTCGCCATGGTGGTCGAACTGATCGGTTGCGGTCCAGGTTCGGCGGATCACATCAAGGTACTCGATCGCGCGCCGATAGCGCTCCTCCTTAGGCAGGTCGTCGGACTCGCGGCGCAAGTCTTTATCGGACCCACCGACGACGAGGTTGATAGCGAGCCGTCCGCGCGCCAACACATCCAGGGTCGCGAAGTATCGTGCCGCTGCCACCGGCGGCATGACACCGGGCCGATGGGCGACGATCGGGGAGAATTTCTCGGTTGCCGCGAGCGCAAAGGGCGCGGTCGCATGGTTGTGCGGCCAGGTCGAGGAGTACCCGACCAGTACCCGGTCGATCGCCTGCGACCGGTCCAGTTCGTGGACCCGCTCGAGCATTCGGTCCGGGTCGGTCTCGCCGGCCTCGAGGGGCTGGAGCCCGGTAAAGAACTGGACCATGGTGTCCTCCTTTGATTGTCTGCCAACCAGGTCTGGTGCCTGGTGAAATGGTCGGGGTGCCGGATGCGCGACTCCGCCTGGGCGCAGCCGCGGGGCACCGGGTCGTTCGGGACGGTTTGATCGCGAGGTCGTGTGTATGCTCAGGCGGACGTCGACTTCTGAAGTGCCGTGACCACGGCGTCGGGCACGTCGATCGTGCCGCGTCGAAGCGTCTCCGCACGGCAGGCCACGGACCGATCGAACGGCACTCGGACCCCTGCCTCGCCTTCGACCGGCCTCGTTGCCCGCATCGACGCGGCGAATTCGGTGACCCTGTCCTGGTAGTCGTCTGGATCGGTCAGCACGGCCGGGTCGACCAACAGCACGAAGAAGCCACAGTCGGAGATGCCGGGCGGGTCAGCAGCCGCACCGCTCATCATCCCGAGCAGCTGTACAACCATGGCCAGCCCGGAACCTTTGTGTCCGCCCCAGACGGCGAACGCGCCATCCAAAGCGGCAGCAGGATCGCGTGTCGGGACGCCGTCGAAGTCGTACGCTTGCCCCTGTTCCAGGCGTTCGCCGAGCCTGGCTTTCAGCGCCACCTCGCCATACATGACAGCGGATGTGCCGATGTCCCAGATGACCGGCGTCGGGCTCGCGGGGAAACCGAACGCGATGGGGTTCGTACCGAACCGGCCTTCGGTACCACCGTACGGAGCGACCACGCCAGGTCCGCTGCCTGCGATCATCCCCGAGAAACCCGCAACGGCGGCTTTCTCCAGATAGTAGGAAAACATTCCCGTGTACCAGGTGTTGTGGGCACCGACTACGGCTATCCCGCGCTCGCGAGCCTTGGACATCGCCAGCGCAAGCGCTCGCATGCCAACGAGGTACCCCACCTGGTCGCCGCCGTCGAGCGTTGCCGAGACCGAGGTTTCGGCAACGACGCGGATCGGCCGCGGTTCTTCGTGTGTGGTCCGGTGACGTTCCACGATAGACACCGCGCGTGCAAGCCCGCCGAACGACAAGCCTCGCTGTTCACAGTCGAGCAGATGATCGGCAATGACGTCGGCGTCCGCCGGTGACTGCCCGGCACAGGACATCGCCTTCGTCACGAGAGCGCGGGCATCGGGCAAGGTCAAAATGGTCATGAACCGGCCTCCGCGGATGTGACAGGGTTGAGATCAAGCGGCAGCGACATGGTGGTACTGGCTGCGGAAAAACAGCAGTGGGTCCGCTGAACCATCGGCAGCCAGGTCGTCAACGTGGCCCACGACGATGTCGTGGTCGCCAGCGTCGTGCACGGAGGTGATCGTGCAACCGAGCCAGGCCACGACACCATCGAGCACGGGATCGTCGTGTGATCCGGGGTGCCAGCTCACACGGGTGAATTTGTCCCCGCCCGGCACGGCCAAGGCGCGGCAGATGTCTTCCTGGCCGACGGCCAGGACGTTGACGCAGAAGGTGCCGCGCCGAGCGATGATCGGAAACGTCGAAGACGACTTGGAAGGCAGGAATGCCACCAAAGGGGGTTCGAGCGAAACCGAGGTGAACGACGAGACAGCCATCCCCACCGGCTCGCCGTGCGCGTCACGACTGGTGACGGCGACTACCCCGCTGGGGAAATGCCCCAACGTCGATCGGAACGCCATTTTTGTAAGCATGCTGACATGATACAAGCACTCTTTTGGTCAAGCAACATACTGAAGACCCGTCCGCGCGCTACCACTACACTGTGGGAGTGGCAGGCCAGTTTCCTTATATCGACCCGTTTGATGACGGTCGCTCGCCCGTGCGACGAGAAACCGACATGGATGAGGCGTCTTCCCTGATCGACGCCGTGTTCCGATTCGAGCGTGCGGTCTCGCGGATCGGCAATGTGCGACTCCGGCCGTGGAACATGACACTGTCCAGTTACACCGCGCTGCGCATACTGGCCAATCAGCCGCATCTCACGCTCGCCCAACTGTCCCGCCGTTGCTATGCCCGTCCGCAAACGATGACGCGCATGATCACGCAACTGGAGAAACGCGGTTTCGTCGTCCGCGGCGCGCATCCGGAGAGTGAGCGAGCCCACTCGCTCGAAGTCACCAAGGCCGGCCTTGCTGCGCTCGCGGAGATGGGGAGCGCCGTGCTCAAGATCAGCGACACGCTCAACTCGGTACTCGGCCGAGACGACATCGCGGCCGCTGACCGTCAGCTGCGACAGGCGGCGCAAGTGGTTGAAGGTGAGTCGCGCGACGAGGAGCGCACGGACAGGCAGTGACCCAGGATCGTAAGCATGCTTATAATGAGCTTATGGATCGAATTCACATGGCAGTAGCCGCTTTGAAGTCCGGCCGGCCGGTACTTGTGACCGACGCCGCCGACCGTGAGAACGAAGGTGATGTCGTACTCGCCGCGCACGCGGTGACGCCAGACTGGATCGCCTGGACCGTCCGGCACACCTCCGGGCTGCTGTGCGCGCCGATGCCCCCGCATCGCGCGGCGGAGCTGGCGCTGCCAGCGATGGTGGCGTACAACGAGGACTCTCGAGGCACTGCCTACACCGTGACCGTAGACGCAAAAACCGGTGTCACCACCGGAATCAGCGCTGCAGACCGTGCGCGTACCCTCCAGGCACTCGCGAACCCCGCAAGCACGAGTGCTGATCTCACCCGTCCCGGTCATATCCTGCCGCTGCGGGCACGAGCCGGGGGTGTCCTCGAGCGGCCAGGGCACACGGAGGCATCGGTCGACCTATGCCGACTGGCCGGTGTGCCGCCGGTCGCGGCTATCGCAGAACTCGTGGACGAGGACGGCTCGATGCTGCGAGGTCCCGGGGTCGAGGCCGTCGCGCACCGGTTCAGCTTGCCGACGCTCACGATCGCCGAACTGATCGGCTACCGTCAATGGAACCCCCTGCCGACCGCAGAGGATCCGCGAGTGGTGCGAACCGCGGAGACCGAGCTACCCACCAGACACGGACATTTCCGCGCACTAGGCTATCTCGACCTGCGCACGGGTGCCGATCATCTCGTGCTCGTTCGTGGAAACCCGAGCGATGAGACCATCGTGCGAGTCCACTCCGAGTGCCTTACCGGTGAATCACTCGGCTCGCAGCGCTGCGACTGCGGCCCGCAGCTCGACGCCGCACTGGAGCGCATCGGGCGGGACGGTGGGGTGGTGGTGTATCTGCGCGGACACGAAGGTCGGGCCATCGGGCTCAGAAAGAAGCTGGCCGCGTACGAACTTCAGGACGAGGGACTGGACACAGTGGACGCCAACCTCCGCATCGGCACACCGGAAGACGCGCGCGAATACGGGGCAGCGGCAGCCATACTACGTGATCTCAACACGACCCACGTCCAGCTGCTGACCAACAATCCCGACAAGATTCGTAGCTTGGAAGCCGGTGGAGTTTCCGTGGTGCGCCGCCTTTCCCTAGCCGTCGGCGCTGCTCCTACGAACATTCACTACCTCGCTACGAAACACCGCCGCATGGGCCACCTCTTCGACAACCGCGAGATTTCCTGAGCGACTTGATAGCGGCTCTCAGAACTTATTTCAGACGACTGATTGCTCCGCTGGCGGCGCCGGCCCGCTAAGGCCCGACAACGGAACGAGCACTGTGCCCGAGCTCGTCGATCCCGAAGCCCGGCGCCAGGGCATCGCCAAAGCGGTGTTCCGCGTCGTGCTCCGCCACGGACTCCACGCGGCATCACTGCACAATGTTGCGGCGGAGGCCGGACTGGCGATCGGCTCGGTGAGGCACTACTTCGCCGACCACGACGGGCTGATGCTTTTCGCGCAGCAGGCACTGAACGACGCGGTGAACGCCCGTGTGCCAGCACACGTCGACAACCTCCGCATTGCCGAGTCACCACAGGACCGCCGGCGGCTGAGAGAAGAGACGAGCGTGTGGCTGGCCTTCACCACCGCAGCACGCACCAACGACACTCTCCGGCCCTACGCGCGTGACCTGTCCGACTCGCTGCGCACGGTGGTCCGGCAGAACCGACCGGTTGGCCGCACTGCTCGACGTCCTCAGCCTGGATGCCGTGACCGCACCCGACCGAATGCCACCCGAACGCGCGCAGGCGATCCTGCACAGGCACCTCGACACACTCCTCACGGTTCGCACGGTGTGCAACGCGAACGACTCTGTCACCGATCGTATGGAGACGAGCCGCAGTACCGCATGTACGCCAAGGAACTGTGTGTACTTGGCAGGTAAGCCTTGCGGATGCACCGCTCTCTTCATGCGGGACATGATCCAGATCCACAAGATCCGTGACAGCGTCGAATTCCTTACCTGCGTTGATGCTCCAGTGACTGTGCTGCTGATGCGCGAGTGGCCGAGACGTTCTTGGACGACTTTGCGGTCGACTCCGGCGACGAACACGAGGGAGTCCCGTGGGGTGGGCCGTGCAGACAGGGCAGCGAGAGCTTCGCGTGGAACCATCGCACGACGCGAGCCGCATCGGCTTGCCCGGGCAGTAAACCGACGTACCCCTGGAACAAGGCGAGGGTTTGGTTGATCGTCGGGGGAGCGACCGGTGATGAGGGTGCCACGGAGCACACGCCGGTGACGGGATTGAGGAGTCCGATGAGGCCCGCGGTGCCCGCTGCGAGGTCGCGGAACCCGGCAAACCAGCCGCTACCGCTGTCGCGCTGCCCGCTGCTCAGTACCGAGCCGGGGTTCTCGCTGTACGGCGGACGGCTCGGGCGGCGAGCACGATCAGCGCCACCGCCAGGAGCGCGAAAACCGTGTTACCGGCGAGATCGACTAGCTGGGCACGCGGGTCCGGGAGGCCGCCGACGGGTTGGTGGAGGAACGCGATCCAGGTGTAGGTCAGAAGTGCGCCGGCAGCCAGGCCGAGCCGGTGTGCGGCGCCCCAGTCGCGGTAGCGGGACCAGCGCCCGATCAGGATGGCTAGCGCGGCGGCCACGACGCACCAGGCGGCCACGCTCACCCATTGGGACAGGCGGCCGGGCCAGAACATCACCAGGTAGAGCAGCAGGCTGGTCAGTATCAGGGTGAGCGCGCCGACCAGCCATGGGCTCGGTGCCGTCCGGTCGATCGGGTGCGGCCGGTAGGGGACAGCGAAGCCCAGCACGACCAGCGCGACGATCACCACCAGGGCACCGGCGTACTGGCCAGGGGTGGCATGGAACTGTCCCGTTCTCTGGCTTTCGCTGTACGCGGCGGCCACGCCGAGGGCGAACAGGACGCCGGTGACCGTCAGCCCGATACGGCCCAGCCAGGGCGCCGTGCGACGCGTCGGCACGAACGTCTCGACCAGGGCGATCGGCACGCTGATGCTCCAGATGGTGTGCAGGGAGAGCACGGCCTGCACCACCGAGAGGTTCGTGCCGAGTGCCGGGAGGTATGCGTCGCCGGCGAGTGTGTGCTGCCTTCCGCCGTATGAGGGGTTCCACAGCAGTTGGTCGACCGGGCCCTCTTCGAGCAGCGCGTACGCCGCGGCGAGCAGCACGATCGCGGGCCAGCCGCGGCCGGTGCGTCGTACCGTTTCGCGGATCAGCAGCGCGCCCGCCCCGTAGAGCAGCGCGAAGATCGGCAGCACGCCGAGCTTGTCGATCGGCAGGTTGCCGAGCAGGAACTCGCCCACCAGCGGGGCGAGCAGAAACAGCCCGGCCGCGGGCGCGAGTCGACGTAGTCGCTGACGCATGCCCGGACGCTAATAATCCCGACCGATCCAGCGCAACCGACCACGACACCGACCGAAGCAGCGGGCGCTCCGTATTCCTTTATCGCAGCGGTCCTTTGTGCCGGGCGAGGTGCTGTTTCGATCGCGGTAGCCGAGGTGCTCGGCACTGATGGCGAGATCGTGGCTGGTGATTGGCTCCGAGACGTCGCTGGGCTCGATGCTCTCGGGCTGCCGCGGTTGCGCGGGCGCGTGCTGGAAGCTGCGGCGCTGGGCAGGCCCGACGGTGCGTGCGGAGTGGTGCTCGCGGGGTTCGTCCCGCACATCCTGGCAGCGGTCGAGCGAGGAAGCCGGTTGAGAACGTGCCGGATGCGGCGGCGGTGTCGATCCGCTGGACTCGGTGTCGAGACGAGGAGGCTTCCGAAGGTCGGCACGGACACGGTTTCGTCGAGGGAGAAGCCGGATCATTCGTTGGTCTTCGTTCACGATCGGCATGTTCGAAACATCGTCCGCCCATCGGCGGCATGGCGTTCGCTTGCCCGAGGCCGATCGCGGCCATGTGCGTCGGCGGCCTTCGGGCCAGGGCTCTGCCATACGGCAACCGGCGGCCTGTACTCACCGATACTTTGATTGACCGTCCAGTTCTGATACCCCTGTCGCCGTGATCATCTTTGCGCTTTATTCCCGATGGTCTTGACAGGCGGCCGAGCTATCTTTGTACACTTGCTCAAGTTATGACGGCTTGAGTCGTGAGAGGATTGCAATGACGCGACCTCTGGGTCCGACGCGTGCACGGGATCTCGGCATAGTCATCGGCAGTGGCTCGCCGGGCCCCGCTAATGCGATCACTGACGTCTCCGGGGTCCGGGTGGGGCATTGCACGCTCGTCGGGGGGACGGGCGTGCTGGTCAGGGGTCGGGGGCCGGTGCGCACGGGCGTCACGGTCGTCCTGCCACACGACAAGGGGATCTGGAGTCGCCCGGTGTTCGCGGGGTGTCACCGGCTCAATGGCAACGGTGAGCTCACCGGGCTGGAGTGGGTGCGGGAGAGTGGGATGCTGACCTCGCCTGTCGGTCTGACCAATTCCCATAGCGTCGGGGTGGTGCGCGATGCGCTGGTGCGGGCCGAGGTCGCGGCACGCGATCCCGGTGAACTGTTCTGGGGTCTGCCGGTGGTGGGGGAGACTTGGGATGGTGTCCTGAACGACATCAACGGCTTCCACGTGTGCCCCGAACACGTGGGGCACGCCCTGAGTGCTGCCGTGGGCGGTGCGGTCGCCGAGGGCAACGTCGGTGCGGGCACCGGGACGATTTGCCATGGTTTCAAGGGCGGCATTGGCACGGCCTCTCGCGAAATCGAGACAAGCGGGGACAGCCGGTACACGCTTGGGGTGTTGGTCCAGGCCAATCAGGGCCGCCGCGACAGGCTGTCGGTCGATGGGGTTCCGGTCGGGTGCCATCTCGGTCCGGCGGAGGTCCCGATTCCGGTGCCGCCGGAAACGACCGTGCCCGTCGAGGGCGGCGGCTCGATCATCGTGGTCGTGGCCACCGATGCTCCGTTGCTCCCGCATCAGTGCACCCGTCTCGCGCAGCGGGCGTCGTTCGGGATCGCTCGCACCGGAGGGGTGGGCGAGCATTTCAGCGGCGAGCTCGTGCTCGCCTTCGCCACCGGTAACAGGCTGCGTAAGAGCGAGTACGGCGCCGATACTCCCGGGCCCCGGCCGGTGGCGATGCTCGCCGACGGGAGTATCGACCCGCTGTTCGCCGCCGCAGTGGAGGCCACCGAGGAGTCGATCCTCAATGCGCTGGTGGCTGCCCGTTCTGTGACCGGTCGTGACGGTGTCCGCGCCTATGCGCTGCCGCACGAGGGTCTCGTCGCGGTGCTCGAGGCGCACGGCCGATACACCCGTTCCTTCTGCTCTGCGCTGCCCGAGGAAACGTCGTGACAGCCCCGGTTCCTCCATCCGGAAGCACTGGCGTCGGTCGTCGAGCCGTGTTGCGTGCGCTGCTCACCGGAGGGGCCGGTATCGCGGTTCCCGGGGTGCTGTCGGGGTGCGCGAGGCGCGCCGAGGTCGGTGGCGGTATCGGGCCCGCCACCGCAGTACCGGGCGGCACGGTCATCTGGGGTAAGAGTGCTGAAGCCATCGCGCTCGATCCGCCGAAGTCGAACCTGGGTTCCTCGTGGGACCTGATCCAGGTGATCTACGACCCGCTGGTCGAGCTCGACGACAACCTGAACGTAGTGCCGGCGCTGGCGCAGAGCTGGCAGACTCCCTCGCCGACCGAGTACGTCTTCTCGCTGCGTCCCGATGCCGTGTTCTCCCACGGCCGCCCGCTGACCGCCGATGATGTGGTCGAGACCTTCCGGCGACATCTCGATCCGGAGAACCCGACATCGTTCGCCAGTTTCATCGGCGGCCCGAGCACCACGGTCAGCAAGCTCGACGACCGGACGGTGCGGTTCAGGCTTGCCGCGCCCAGCCGCACGTTCCTGTCCGCGCTCAGCGCTGCGTCTGCGGTGATCCTGCCGATGAAGGAGATCGACGCCGGCGGGCTCGACCCGACTACCGAGATGCTCGGCACGGGACCGTTCCTGGTGCAAAGCCACGAGCAGGATCAACGCTGGGTCCTGGTCCGCAATCCGCACGCCTGGCGTTCGCCGGCCGCGGACCGCCTTGTCATCCCGATCATGCCGGACGTGAACTCGCGGATCGCCGCCCTTGGCAACGGCAGCATCGACATCGCCGATTTCGACCAGCCCGACGCGCCCCTGCTGCTGTCGAGCATCCCGAACCTCGCCGTGCGGGTGCAGCAATGCACCGACTTCTTCGTCCTGACCCTGAACGCCTGCGGCGCTACCCCCTTCGCCGATCCCCGGGTCCGGCAGGCCATCGCTTGTGGCATCGACCGCGAGAAGATCCGGCGCGTCGCCCTTGCGGACGCCGGCGAGGTCACCGGTGTGGTGTCGGCAGCCTTTCCGGGGGCGATACCGTCTTCGCTGCGTCGTGATCCCGATCGGGCCAGGTCGCTGCTGGCCGAAGCCGGTCACCCCAACCTGCGATTCGAGATCATCTACGGTGCCACCGCTGGCGACACCGTCGGTGGCGCCATCACCCAGATCATCCAGCAGAGCCTCGCCGAGATCGGCGTGACCGTGGTGGCCACCCAGCTCGAAGAAGGCGTGCTCAACCAGCGGGCCTGGGTGTCTGTGCCGGCACAGATGGACGCCACCGTCACGTACTACGCCGCGTTCGGGGGTCCGCTGATGGCGATGCGCAACTGGAGCCCGCAGCTGGCCCCGTTCGCGGTGGGATTCCAGCAGAAGGATCCACACCTGACCGAGCTCATCACGCAGGCCTGGCAGGCCGAGGGCGGCGTGGTGACCGAGGCCGCCCGGCGGGCGGCGGAAGCCATCGAGCAGCAGGCGAACACCATTCCGCTGGTCACCAAGCCGGTAGTCGTCGCCTACCGATCGGACCGCGTCACGGCCAAGATCAGCGGTCTGGACGGCAACGTGGACCCGATGCGCCACGTCGAGGCGCTGTCCCGGACCCACGTCGGAGGAAGGTGACGGGGTGGGGCTACTCGGGTTCGTCCTCCGGCAGGCCGTCGTCGCGCTGCTGACACTGCTCGGGGTGGCCCTCGTCGTGTTCATCGCCATGCGACTGGTGCCGGGCAACTACGTCGACGTGCTGGTGGGGCCGCAGGCGACACCAGCCGAACGGGCCGCGGCGGTGACCAAGTACGGCCTCGACCAGCCGGTGTTCCTACAGTTCACGAACTGGTTCGGCGGGTTGTTCACCGGCGATCTCGGCACGTCCCTGCGCAGCGGCAACCGGTGGCCGGCGAGATCTTCGGCCGGGCGCGGGTCACCATCGAGCTCGCCGTCCTCGGCGGCCTGTTCACCGTGGTGCCCGGTGTCGCGCTGGGGCTGCTGGGCGGAGTCAGCGCCCGCCGGCGGGGTTCGGCCACCGCCACCCGCCTGGTCAACGTCCTGTTCCTGAGCCTGCCGGAGATCCTGCTCGGCGGCCTGCTCGTCTTCGTCATCACCACCTACGTGGTGCCGTTCACCGTGGGAGTGTGGCCGAGCCTGGTCGACGACCCCGCCGGTAACCTCGCCGCCGCGGTGCCGCCCGCGCTCGTGCTCTCCACCTTCGGGATCGGGGTGGTGATGGCGACCACCCGCAGGGCCGTCGGCACGGTGCTCGACGAGCCTTACGTGCGCGCCACCGAGATTCGCGGCCTCCCGGTGCTCACCACCTACCGGCACCACCTGTGGCGCAACATCGCCGCGCCCGTTCTCACCGTGTTCGGCATCTACCTGGCCTACCTGCTCGGCGGCGCAGCGATCGTGGAGAACCTGTTCGCGCTCAACGGGCTCGGCAGCTACCTGATCAACGCCGCGGACCAGCGCGACTATCCGGCCGTGCAGGGCGTGGTGCTGGCGGCGGCCGCGGCCTTCGTGGTGATCAACATGCTCATCGACGTGCTCTACGGCGTCATCGATCCGCGAGTGGGACGCAGGGGGGCCGCATGACGGACTCATCGACGACGGGGGCACCGGCTGCGGCCCGTCCCGCCCGGTCGGCGCCCCGGAGCTTGCGCATCCCGTTCCGCGGGGACCCGCTCGGGTGGCTCGGGCTGCTATTGCTGGTGCTGCTGGTAGGGGTGGGGATTCTGCATCCACTGCTGCCGCTTGGCGATCCGCTCGCCTCGGTCGGGCCGCGCGTCGCGGGCCCCTCGGCGAGGTTCCTGCTGGGCACCGACGAGTTGGGCCGCTCGCTGCTGCCTCGGGTCGCGTCGGCGATCGGTGTCACGATCGTGCTGTCGGCGATCGCGGTGCTCGTGGCCACCGTCGTCGGGGTCGCGATCGGGTGCTGCGCCGCCTACGCGTCGCGGCGGGTCGACCAGCTGATCACCCGCGTCACCGATGTGCTGTTCAGCTTCCCGACGATCCTTATCGCGGTGCTGGTGTCGGTCGTGCTCGGCCCGGGCCGACCGGCGGCGATCGTGGCGATCGTGGCCGTGACACTGCCGACGATGATCCGGGTGGCCCGGGCCGAGGCGCTGCGGATCGTCGAACTCGACTTCGTCACTTCGGCCGAGGTCGCCGGTGCCAGGCTGGGCTGGATCGTTCGTCGGCACCTGTTGCCGAACATGCGTGAGGCGGTGATCGTGCAGTGCACCTATTCGATCTCGCTGGGGATGCTGGTCGAGGGCGGGATCAGTTTCCTCGGGCTCGGGGTGCAGGCACCCGACACCTCCCTCGGTGCGCTGGTCGGGGCCGGGCGGCTCTACCTCACCGTGGCACCGTCCTATCTGCTCATTCCGGGCTTCGTGCTCGGGCTGGCTGTCCTTGCTTTCAATCTGGTCGGCGACTCGCTACGAGCCCAGAGGCGGGAGCAATGAAGGAACAGACCCAGACGATCCTGGAGGCACGCGGGCTGGTCGTGGAGTACCGGACCCGGCGCGAGCGAGTGCGTGCTCTCGACGACGCCTCGATCTCGGTGGCGCCCGCCGAAGTGCTCGGCATCGTCGGCGAGAGCGGTTCGGGCAAGAGCACGCTCGGAGCGGCCCTGGCCGGCGCGTTGCCGCGGGAGGCCCGGATCGAGTCCGGTGAGGCGCACATCGAGGACCACTCGGTCCTGCACACCGGGGAGCGTGAACTGCGGGCACTGCGCCGTGCACGGCTCGGATTCGTGTTCCAGGACCCCATCGGCACACTCGACCCGACCGCCCGCGTGGAACGACAGCTGCGCTGGGCACTCGCCGCCGAGCACGAAGGGCGGGCGTCCACTGCGGAGATCCATGCGCTGCTGGAACAGGTGCGACTGCCCGATCCCACGACCGCCGCACGGGCTTATCCCCACCAGCTCTCCGGCGGGATGGCCCAGCGCGTCTCGATCGCGATCGCCCTGGCCAACCGGCCGGCAGCGGTGATCGCCGATGAACCCACCGCCTCGCTCGACGCGTCGATCCAGGCCGAGATTCTCGAGCTCCTCGTGGACCAGGCTCGCCACCACAGCACGGCAGTGGTGCTGATGAGCCACGATCTGCCCGCCGTGCGCCGCTTCTGCGACCGGGTCGCCGTCATGTACGGCGGCCGGGTCGTGGAGCAGGGACCGCCCGCCGTGCTGTTCGCAAACCCTGCCCACCCCTATACGCGGGAGTTGCTCGCCTCCGCGCTCGGTCATGAGCAACCCGGCCAGCGGGTCGAACCGATCCCGGGACAGCCGCCCGTGCTGCGCTCGGCCACCCAGGGATGTGGCTTCGCGCCCCGCTGCCGGTCCGTGCTTGCCGAATGCCTCACGGTGCGGCCCGAGCTGCACCACGTCGGAGAGGCACAGACGCTGTGTCATCTGCCGGTCGTCGCGTCCGCTCACCAGGAGGAAACCAGCCGTGGCTGAACCGCCGCTCGTCGAACTCGACGACGTCTCCTTCGCCTATTCCCAGGGATCGGCCTGGGCCCGGGTACGCACGCCGGTACTCGAGAGCTTCTCGCTGCAGATCGCACCGGGGGAGATGATCGGGCTGGTCGGCGAGTCCGGATCCGGGAAGAGCACAGTCGGGAAACTGTGCCTCGGGCTGATGCGGCCCGAATCAGGCCAGGTCCGTTTCACCGGCACGCCGATGCGCCGACAGCGACCCGGAACGCTCAGCGTCGTGTTGCAGCATCCACAGACCTCACTCAACCCGCGGCTGACCGTGGAGCGTTCGGTGGCCGAACCGCTGGCCCTCGCTCGTGCCGACCGGACCGGTCGGCGCGAGCGCGTACTGCAGATCCTCGAACAGGTCGGGCTGGACCCGTCGTTCGCGCAGCGATACCCCGCCCAACTTTCCGGCGGCCAACGCCAACGGGTGAGCATCGCGCGAGCCCTGGTCACCGAGCCACGGTTCGTCCTGTTCGACGAGGCCGTGAGCGCTCTGGACGTGTCGGTGCAGGCACAGATCATCAACCTGATCCGTTCGTTGCAGGACGTGCACCGGTTCGGCGCGATCTTCATCTCGCACGATCTTCGCGCCACCCGTTACGTCGCCGACCGCATCATCGTGCTGCAGGCAGGGGCGATCGTCGACGAGGGATCCGCCCATCGATTCTACGAGCCCGCGAAGCATGAATACACGCGCAAGCTCCAGCTGGCAAGCGACATCTGAGGAGACTTCATGATCGACGGGATCCGGATCGGCCACTGGACCGACCGGGACGCGGCCACCGGGCTCACCGTGTTCCTCCTGCCGCAGGCTTCGATCGCGGCAGCCGCTGTCCGTGGCCAGAACACCGGCACCCTCAACACCCCGGTCTTCGAGCCGGGCGGCGCGGCCGACCACGCCGACGCGATCGTGCTGACCGGAGGAAGCTCCTACGGCCTGACCGCTGCCGCGCATCTCACGCAACTGCTGGGCGGCCCGGTCCCGCAGCCCAAGCCCGTGCCGTCCGTGCTCGCGGCGGTGATCTACGACCTGCCGCTCGGGCGGGTCGACTGGCCCACCCCGGCGGCCACCGAGCACGCGGTGCGCACGGCGGTCCCGGCAGGCACCGAGGACGTGGGCACCGTCGGCGCGGGAACCGGCGCCACCGCCGGTTCCCTCGACGGCCCGGCAGCGGCGATGAAGGGCGGCTTCGGCCGCGCCGGCCGCACCACCGCCCAGGGCGCCACGGTGGCCGCGTGGGCCGTCGCCAATCCCATGGGAGACGTCATAGGACAGGACGGGAGAGTGCTCGCCGGGCTGCTCCGCGGAGGACGACACGTGCGGGTCGTCGACGCACTGGCCGACGATGCACAGCCGACGCTCGACTGGGGCCAGGCCACAACCCTCGTCGTGGTCGCCACCGACGCCCACCTGGACAAGCGCGCCACCTGGCGACTGGCACACGCCGGACACGGGGGCATCGCGCAGGCGGTGTCGCCCTCAGCCACCGGGCTCGACGGCGACACCGCTTTCGCTGTCTCCACCGCAACCGTGCCGGTCTCGAACGTGAGCGCACTGGAGGCGGTGGCCGCCACCGTCACAGCCGAGGCCGTCCGCGACGCGGTACGCAACGCCACCACCTTGCACGACGTGCCTGCGCTTCGTGACATCCCCGCCGACGACGTGCCTACCGACACTGTGTGAGATGCCTGTGCAGACCGACGACCCGATGCGGCACCTTGTCCGGATCTTCCGCGCCCAGCGGGTGATCACCATGGCCGGCCCGGACGCCACCGCGTTCGCCACCTGCGGAGAACAGGTCGTAGCGGTCGGCAGCGGTGCAGAGATGCGCACCCGCTTTCCCCGAGCCGAAGTCATCGACCTGGATCACGTCGTCGTCCCCGGCTTCCACGACGCGCACGCACACCCGTCCTGGGGCGCCAAGTCGAAGCTCCACGTCGACCTTTCGCCCGAACGCGTGGGTAACCGCGCCGCCCTCACCACCGCACTGTCCGAGGCCGCCGCCCGGACACCACCGCGACGGTGGATACGCGCGGAACGCTACGACCACATGCGCACCACCGGCGGGCAGAGCATCGACCGCGCGTTTCTGGACGGAATCTCGCGCGAGCACCCCATCCTCGTCGTGCACATCGCCGGGCACTGGGCCGTCACCAACTCGGCCGGCCTCACCGCGGGCGGCCTCGACGACGACACCGAGCCACCTGCCGGCGGCGACCTCGGCCGCGACGGCGCGGGCCGGCTCAACGGACTGCTCTACGAGCGGTCGCTGTCCGCCTACACCTCCCCCACGGCAGGCAGGCCGGCACCAATCCTGCCGGAGCCCGCCCCGGAGGAATTCCTCCAGGGGCTGGATCAGTTCGCCGGTGAGCTACACGCCGCGGGAGTCACCTCGATCTGCGACGCGCTGGTGAGCCCGCAGGTGTTGCGGCACTACCAGGAGGCCGAGCGTCGCGGGCGATTGTCGCTGCGGGTCGCAACACTGATCAGGCACCCGTTTCTCGACGGGCTCGCCGATGTGGGCATCATGTCCGGGTTCGGAGGTGACCGGGTACGAGTCGTCGGCGTCAAAGCATTCGTCGATGGCGCCGTCGCCGGCCGCACCTGCCTGCTGGACCGGCCTTTCCACGACAGTGCGGGCCACGACGACCACGGCATCCAGGTGGCCGACGTCGCCATGCTCACCGACCTCGCCATCCGAGCACAGCGCGCCGGAATCCGGCTCGGAGTACACGCCAACGGCGACCGCGCGATCTCACTCCTGCTCGATGCCCTCGAGGCGGCCGATCGGGCAACACCCGAGAGAACGCGGCTGCGGCACCGGATCGAGCACTGCTCGATCGTCACCCCCGAAATCCTCGCGCGGATGCGAGCCCTGGACCTGATCGCGGTCCCGTTCGGCAGCTACGTCTGGTACCACGGCGACGCGCTGCTCGAGTGGTACGGCGCCGCCCGGCTGGAGCGAATGTTCGCCCACCGCAGCTTCCTCGACTCCGGAATCACCGTGGCCGGGTCAAGCGACTATCCCTGTGGCCCCGTCGAGCCACTGCTGGCGGTGCAGAGCTGCGTCACCCGCACGTCGGCGAACGGGGACCTCCTCGGACCGTCACAGCGCATCTCGGTGCGAGAAGCCTTGGCGCTCTACACGGTCGGATCGGCGAGCGCCACCGGCGAAGAAGCAACGAAGGGACGCCTCGCCCCCGGCTACCTTGCCGACTTCGTCGTGCTCGGCGCCGATCCCGAGACCAGCGCCCCCGACGAGATCGGGCGAATCCCGGTCGTGTCCACCTGGGTCGGTGCCGAGCAGGTCACTTCGCGAACCGCCTGATGGTAGGACACTGTCTGCGGCAGGTGATACTTCCCTGATGGCACGCCGTAAAAACCAACAGGCTCGGCGGGACGAGTTCATGGCCGCCGCACGCGCGGTGATCGTCCGCGAAGGACTGGCGGCCGTCACCGTGCGCAACATCGCCGCGGAGGCAGGCCTGTCGTCCGGACTCGTCAACTACTACTTCCCGGAAGTCGACGAACTCTTTCAGATCGTGTACGGCGACGCTGTCGACCGGTTCGCGACACAACGCCGCAGAACTGTCGAGGCGATCGAGGATCCCCGCGAACGGCTCGTCGCGATGATCCGTTCCGGGCTACCGGTGGGCCCGGACGACGAGCTGTGTGTCCTGCTCTACGAGTTCGCGCCGCTGGTGCGCCGCAACCCGGTGGTGCACGTACTGCGCCGCTCGCTGTACGACCGGCAAGTCGCGATCTACCAGTCGATACTCGACGTCGGCCAGGGGCTCGGGGTCTTCACCCTGTCCGAGTCGTCCTCGGCAGTAGCCCACAACATGGTCGCTTTGGAAGACGCGTTCGGCCACCATGTCGTCGGACAGCTGTCAGTCGGCGCCCACGAAGCAGAGACGCACCTACTCGGCTACGCGAACCTGGCGACCGGTTGTCGGCTCACTGGCCAAGCCAGCCATCCTGGTGCTTCGGAGGAAACTGGCGGCTGAGGATCACCCCTCGCGCCGTCAGGCCGGTCGGTCGGCAAACGCTGCCCACTACCCGTAGAACCGGTGGTAGGCATCGCTCGGGCCCAGGCGAACCGCCCGCCACCCGTCCGGCCGGCGCGCGAGTGGAGGGGGTATCACTGGTCGGCCCGAACGGGCTGTTACGGCCGGTCACGAAGATGGTGTCGGAGTCGGCGCTGAACACCGAGCTGGATGAGCCCCTCGGGTACGAGAAAGGTGAGGCTGCCGGGAAGTTCGGGTGGAACGAGCAGAGCGGATCGTCGTCGAAGACGGTGGGTACCGATGGGGGCGATGTCCGGATCGATGTGCCTCGGGGCCGGGAGGGGACGTTTCGCCACCGGAGAGATTCAGGCGCACCTGGCGGAGATCTATGGGGCGCAGGTCTCGCGGGAGACGATCTCCAAGATCACCGACCTTGATGATGAGACGCGTTCTCGTCCCGGGTCGTCGCTCGATTACTGACTGACGCCCTGCTGGGTTGTCCTTATCTTGGTGCGCCGAGGGCCTGTAACAGGTTCGGTGTTTTCGGCGTTGGTGGTTAGTACTTCTCGGCGGCCGGCCAGCGGTCACCGAACGTGTTCGCGAACGCGTTCAATGCGGGTTTCCNCCGCATGGTCCACCGAGCCTGTCCCTTGCCCGTCGGATCGAGCGACCTCGTGACCAGATACAGACACTTTAACGCAGCCTGCTCCGTGGGGAAGTGACCTCGTGCCCGCACGGCCTTACGGTACCGCGCGTTCAGCGACTCAATCGCATTTGTGGAGCACAACAC
>NZ_KB905412.1 GCF_000379465.1 Sciscionella marina DSM 45152 | reverse complement strand
AAATCCACCTTGCTGCGTTGTATCGCCGGATTCCACCGGTGCGAGAGCCAGATCCGGATGACCGATGACAACGGAGCGGACAGCAGGCGCCGCCACGGTGACATCCTCTACCTGCCCCAGGATCCCCCTCCGCCGAGCTCNCTGACCGTGTTCGAAGCCGTGCTGCTGGCCCGGCGTCTNGGCGGTATCGCCGGTACGAGGTCCCAGCACGAGAACCGGGTCGCCGACACCCTGGCCGAACTGCACCTCGACGAGCTCGCCACCAGACGACTCGCCGACCTGTCCGGCGGTCAACGGCAGATGGTCAGCCTTGCCCAGGCGATCGTCCGGCGCCCTGACGTTCTCCTGCTCGACGAGCCCACCAGCAACCTCGACCTCCGAAACCAACTTCAGGTGCTCCGCCTGGTACGACACATCGCCCGGACCCAACCGGCAGTAGTGCTCGCCGTCGTGCACGACCTCACCCTCGCCGCGCGTATCGCCGACCATGTCGTCGCGCTCGCCGACGGAGACATCTACGCCACCGGTGCTCCGGCCGAGGTCATCACGACCGGCCTGCTCGAAGACGTCTATTACGTCACCGGCTCCGTGCACACCGCCGACGACGGCACGCTCGCCGTCGCGGCCACCGACAGTCTGTGACGAACCGCAACCGACGAGGGGACTGTACCGTCTGTGTCACCCCGGCATCTGCGACCTCGGCATCGCACCGTTCTGTCGGAGCTGCTAAGGGTGCTCGTACACGAGGATGTAGCGCCAGAACAGGCGGCGCCGGATCCGGGCACCCGGCAGCTGCGTGGCGGCCGCGGAACGGATCCGGGCGAGGGCTTCCCGGGCCGGTCCGGTGCACATCGGCGGGGTGCGGGGCGTGTTCCGGCCACGCAGTGCCGCAACGAGCAGATTCGCCGCCACGGCGGTGAGTCCGAGCAGCCGGTCGGTGATCGTGTGCTCGCGGTAGAGCCCGAGAACGACGAGGGTGCCTCCCGGTTCGAGCAGCCCGCGCAGCAGGGGGAGGGCCTCGGTCAGCGGTAGGTGGTGCACGGTCGCGATGCTGACCACCGCGGCGTACCGGTCCAGCCGCGCGGTACGCACATCCGCGGTCAGATAGCGGACTCCGCCGCCGGTCCGGGCCGCCTCGGCGATGGCGGCGGGATCGGTGTCGATCCCGTCCACCCGGGCCCCGGTCGCGGCGAGCTTCCTGGCGAATTCTCCGGTGCCGCAACCGATATCGAGTGCGGAGCGGGGTTTTTCCGGTAACTGCCGCAGAATCAGCCGATGGTAGTGCGCGTTGTGGTCCCACGGCCGTGCGGCGTTGAACCGGTTCATGGCAGCGATCAGCCGGGCACCCAGACTCGTCACGAGCGATGAGGGTACCCGGCTGATCGCTGTTCAGCGGTGCACTGTGGGCATCACCAGCGGGCGTGGAAGATGCCCCACGCGAGGTTGCCCGCCTTGCCGCCGTCGACCCAGTGCCGCAGCCCGGTCTTCATCGGGTCGAGGTAGTCGGCGGAGAGGCCGAGCTCCGATTCCCGGGCCTCGGTCTCCTGCAGCACCCGGCCGTAGTGGGTGGTCAGCTGGTCGGTGTGCGCCTCGAAATCGACGTCCTTGACCCCGAGCCTGCCCAGCTCGCGCCGGTAGTAGTCCGGGGAACCCATGGTGTCCAGGTGGAGCCGTTCCAGGATCGGGCGCAGCGCGTTACGCGGGCAGTTGTCCGCGGCCATCGGGTCGGTGAACAGCAGCTCACCGTGCGGTTTGATGACCCGCTCGATCTCCTGGAGCACCCTGGTGCGATCCCCGCTGTGCAGGAAGGCGTCCTGGGACCAGACGACGTGGAAGGTGTCGTCGTCGAAGGGAATGTCCTCGAAGGAGGCGTCCACCACTTCCACCAGGTGGGAGAGGCCGCGCTCGGCGTTCATCGCGCGGTTGCGCTCGTTCTCCTTCTCCGAGAGGTTCAGACAGGTCACGTGGCAGCCGTAGGTCTCGGCGAGATACCGGGCGGCACCGCCGAATCCGGCACCGACGTCGAGCACCTTGGTCTGCGGGGTCAGCGTCAGCTTGTTCGCCATCCGCTCCACGGTGCGCCGACTCGCCGAGGCGATCTCTTCCTTCTCCTTCTCGTAGAGGCCGATGTGGATGTCCTCGCCACCCCATACGGAGAAGTAGAAGTTGTCCGCGTCCTCGGAGTTGTAGTAGTCCCGCGCGGTGTGCACCGCCTTGGAGTACTTGCTGGTGTCCGCCTCGGCGATGTACTCCTTGCTCGCCACGTGCACCAGGAAGTCCGGATCCGCCTCCGTGTAGCTCTCCTGGAAGTCACCGTAGGTGTCCACGTTCTGGAACCCCACCTCACGCAGCAGCCTGCGCACGTAGTCCTTGCGCAGCGGGTACATGTTGAGGTGGTAGACCGACTTGTCCGGGAAGGTGTAGCGGAACCGGGCCAGCCCGTCGTCGACGTACTCCGGCTCGGCCGAGACCGAGTCACCGCAGTAGTAGTAGGTGTGCTTGCTGGAGAATCCGTTGTCCAGGATCGCGTCGTAGTTGCGCTGGTCGAGAATCAGGATGCCGTCGTGCTTGAGCACGGCGTAGAACTCGGCGAGCGCCTTGCGCCGGTCCCGCTCGGAGAACAGGTGGGTGAACGAGTTGCCGAGGCAGATGACCGCGTCGAAGGTGCCGTGCACATCGCGGTTGAGCCAGCGCCAGTCCGCGGTCACGACCTGCAGGATGTGCCCGCCGTAGAACCGGCCGTTGTCGAACGCCTTCGCGAGCATCTCCTGGCTCCCGTCCGCGCTCACCGTCTCGAAGCCCTCTTCGTTCAGCCGCACGGAATGGAAACCGGTACCGGTCGCGACATCCAGAACCTTCTTGACCCCGCGTGACTTCAGCAGGTCGATGAAGAAGCTGCCCTCGCTCTCGTAGCGCTTCTTCCAATCGATGAGCTCGTCCCATTTGTCGACGAATCCACCGACGTACTCGTTCGTGTAGTGGTCCGATTCCCGTACCTCGAGAGGCTCGTCGCCGAAGTTCTGGGCAGGGTGCGGCTCGACAGGTGGTAGATCGGGGACCGCGGGATTCGTGCCTGCCGTTTCGACGTCACTCGAGTCGTTGGTACGGGTCGGTTTCGCCGGCGACTTGGCCATTGTCTCGTCCTCCGCGTCTGCGTTACTACCTGAGCGTACTCGGTAATTTGCGTTCTGCTATTTTCTTTTGTTGCTTCGGTTATATTTGATTTTTACTGGAATTCGGTCGTGTTTCGCGCATGCTCGTGCGCCGTCAGCGTCGACGGTTACGACCGGCTATCGCGCCGTGTTCCTGCCGCGTCATTGCGGAATATGCTCGCGTTCAGTCGCCCAGCATTACAAATTGTCCGGCGCGCTCGACCGGCCTTGTTCGCCGGTCATCCGGAATTCCATACTTATCGTATGCATTCTTCGATCGCGGGACAATGGTGCGAAGGCGTGAACACGAGGCGCCTCGATGTCGCCCTGGGTGAACCCGCCTCGGCGTGAATTCGTACGCCTCGCGAAGTCGTGCCGAATGCTGTTTCTCGTGGTAGCGGTGCCGCATTCGAATCGACATCCACGGTGGAGCCGGAGAACGCATGCACGCCGTACTTCACCCTTTCCTTCATTCGATTGGAGCACTTGGATGCTACTAGCAGTGGAGATTCGAGGCAATGGCTCCGGAAGTGTTGCTCCAGTAGCCGTACGCTCGCCGGATTTGCGCTTCGGAGCGTAATGCGCACTTTGATGCGGAAGGCGCAACAAATCTGGGGTGCGCACGTGCCATTTCCGGTCGCGTGCAGAACGCGTAAATTCCGAGGGAGTACGCGCACCGCGCGCGGCGAATTTCGCACGCGGGCGCGCGAACCCGGTTCGCCAGCTTTGTCACCTCGCGGCGCGGCGCGCGGGCACCCGGCGGCAGCGGCGGGCGTGATGTCGATCTCGTCACGGTTCAGTAGAGCCAGCGAGACTCGGCGACCACCTGCTCGGGATCGGCGCCGGCGAAGTGACCGTGTTCCTCGCGGCGCAGATCGGCGATCAGGGTGCTGAGTTCGGTGCCGAAGGCCTGGCACAGTACTGGATCCGCCTCGAAGGCCACGGTGGCCTCGGCGAGGCTGACCGGCAGCCGTTCGGCGCTCTGGTCCGCAGCGAGGGTCGCCGGGTCGACGGTGACCTCTCCGGGCAGTCGCGTGCCCTCGCGGTACCCGGCCAGCCCGGCGAACAGCAGCCCGGCGGCGAGCAGATACGGATTGGCGGCGCTGTCGAAGCACTTGACCTCGATATTGGCCGCGCTGTCGCGTTCGCCGTCCACGCCCTGGATCCAGCGAAGCGCCGCCTCCCGGTTCTCGGTGCCCCAGCAGCGGTAAGGGGCCGACCAGTGCTGGGGCACCAAGCGCAGATAGCTCGCCGCGGCCGGTGCGCCGATCGCCAGCAATGCGGGCAGCCGGTCCAGGATGCCCGCGGCGAAGGAGCCGCCCGTGTCACCGGGGCCCGCGTCGATCAGGTTGCGTTGCCCGGACCAGATGCTCAGGTGCACGTGCAGTCCGTTGCCCGCGGCCCCGGCCTGCACCGAGGGGGCGAAGCTGGCTCGACAGCCGTGCTCGAAGCTGACCGCCCGGATGGTCTCCCGGACGAGCACGTACTCATCGGCGGCGCGCACCGGATCGGCGGCGGCGATGGACAGCTCGAACTGCGCGGTCGCGTACTCCGGGTGTACCTGGTCCACCTCGATGCCCTGGGCGCCGAGGCAGGCGACGATCTCGGCGAGGTATTCGGCGCGCTCGGTCAGCCGCCCGAAACCGTAGGGCTGGCCGCCCGCCGCCGGGGTGAACGAGCCGTCCTGGGCCGGGGTGCCGATGATCCACTCGATCTCGAAGGCCATCCGCGCGCGCAGCCCCGCGGTCTCCAGCGCGCAGACCGCCGAAGCGGCGAGGGCGCGCTGGTCGCCCGGATGCGGGGTGCCGTCCTGGCGGAGCCGGTCGGCGGGTGCCCAGGCCCAGCCGGGCGCGGCCGCGAAGGTGGTGAGCCGGTCGAGGTCGGGATGCAGCCGGATGTCGCCGACGACACCGGGGGAGTGCGCGCTCGGTACCGGGACGCTGCGCGCGGAGAACCCGTCGAAACACGGCGACATGCCGACGCCCCAGCGTGCTGCGTGGGTGAGCCGGGAAAGGGGGACCGCCTTGGTCCGTGTGATGCCCGCGTTGTCCACGCAGGTCAGCCCGACCATGGTGACCCCGTGGCCGGCGAGTTCGGCGCGCATCGCCTCCGCGCGTTCACCGAGTCGGCGCCGTGCTTGCTGATCCAACATTCTTGTTCGACTCCTCGGGTCGTCCCACCCCGCACGAGCTCACATGATCCACCCAACCGCCCGCGCGCGCACGGTGGGAATATGGAGCCATGATGGCGCCATTGAGCTGGGTGAACGCCTTCACCACCTGGCGGCTCGACCTGCCGAGCACGATCGTGTTCCTGGTACTCGGGTTCGGTTACCTGGTGCTGCTGCGCCGCGTCAAGGGCTGGCCGGTGCGCGACGTGTTGCTCTTCGAGTTCGGCGTGGTACTCGGCCTGATCGCGGTGAACAGCTCCATCGAGGCGTACAGCAGGACGTTGTACTGGATGCACATGATCCAGCACCTGATGATGATCATGGTGGTGCCCGCCTTCCTGATCCTCGGCAGGCCGCTGACGCTGCTCGCGCGCGTCGGGGGGCAGCGGGTCGCCGGGGTGCTGCGCGGGCGCACCGTGGCGGCGCTCACCGCGCCCCCGGTGACGCTGGTGTTCTACGCGGTCGTGGTCGTCGGAACCCACCTGACGGCGTTCCTGCCCGCGGTGCGGGACAATCCGGGGCTGCGTTACCTGGAGCTCGTGCTGTACCTGCTGAGCGGGTATCTGTTCTTCATCACGATGTTCAACTGCGAGCCCATCCGCTGGCGGCTGTCCTATCCGCTGCGGCTGTTCCTCTCGTTCATCGGGATGGTCGTGGACACCGTGGTCGGGGTGATCCTGATGATGCACAACACCGATGCCTTCGCGATCAGCGGAATGGTGCCGAACGACTGGGGGCCCGCGCCGCTTTCCGACCTGCGTACCGGTGGCGCGGTCATGTGGGTGCTCGGGGACGGGCTCATGGTGCTCATCGCCGTGTACATCATCGGCGCGTGGATCAGCGCGCCACGGGATGCCGGAATGGGGCGCTGGCTCGAGGCCGCGCGCCGCCAGCAGTTCGCCGAGGCCACCGGTACCCAGCCGGAGACCGCGCCCGAGCACGGCGAGGACAGCACCATCGACGACGAGGAAGAGGCGAACCTGGCCGCCTACAACGCGATGCTGCGCAGGCTGGCCGCGGGTGAGCATCGTAGGGAGCGTTAGCGAGCGAGGGGCGCAGGGCGTGGCTGGGCAAGCCGGGCTGCTGCGCGGGCTGGCCGCGGGCGAGCATCGCCTTGCTTTCTTCGCTCGACGCCCCGGACGAGGCACCGGCGCGGCGCGAGCGTTCGCGCACGAGCGCCGGTTCACGCATCGATGACGAGTGGGTTCTTCTCCGAAACGCTCACCGCCGGCAGTGGCTGGATGCGTTCACCTGCGGGGCCGGCTCGCTCGGTTCCTGGCCGACGAACCAGGCGCGGCGAGCTCAGGAGGCGGCCCGTACTCCGTCACCGAGGACGATCCGCACCCGTTCCTGGCCTATGACGCGATCGTGCCGACCGAGCTTGCCCGCACCGGGTTCGGCAGGGGATTCGCTGCCGGTTTCAGTGTTGTTCCCGCATATCTGCTGGCCGGGCACGAGAAACTGCGTGACGGCGCGGAGCTGTTCGTCGACGCTCTCACCAGGCTTGCCCGGAGTGCCGCGCAGAGGGTCGGGCGTCGATACGCGTCGACGATGCCGCGGCCGGGTCTGCCGGCACCTCGGGTTTGTGCCGGTCACGGGAAGCCACACCGCCTCGTCCGGAAAATGGCGGCGATTCGCCGGTATCTCGAATCGGGGCACCGAGCACAGCGAGGTGTGACCGCCTCTGTCAACCCCTCGCCGACCTGCGCCTGGGCATCTGGCAGACTCATCCGAGCACGCATACCACGGAAACTGGGAGTGACCGCCGCACGCGCTGCGGCCGAGGGCTGCCGGTCGGAGTGGTATCTACCGACACTGTAACTACCAGACCAGGAGATCAGGTTGAAGAGCACCGTCGAGCAGCTCAGCCCGACACGGGTCAGGATCAACGTCGAGGTGCCGTTCGACGAGCTGAAGCCGAGTTTCGACTCCGTCTACCGCAAGCTCGCACAGCAGGTCAACATCCCGGGGTTCCGGCCGGGCAAGGCGCCCGCGCGCCTGCTCGAGGGCCGGATCGGCCGGGCGGCGGTGCTGTCCGAAGTGGTCAACGACGTCGTGCCGACGAAGTACCTCGAGGCCGTGCAGAACGACGAGGTCGCCACGATCGGCCGTCCGGACATCGAGGTCACCAAGGTCGAGGACGGTGAGCCGGTCGAGTTCACCGCCGAGGTCGACGTCCGCCCCGAGCTGGCCCTTCCCGCGTACGGCGAGATCGCGGTCACCGTGGATCCGGCTCCGGTCACCGAGGAACAGGTCGACTCCGAGCTGGACCAGCTTCGCGCCCGGTTCGGCACGTTGAGCACGGTGGAGCGGCCGGTCGAGAACGGCGACTTCGTCTCGATCGACCTGTCCGCGACCGTGGACGGCACGAAGGTGGACGAGGCGACCACGACCGGCCTTTCCTACGAGGTCGGCTCGGGTGAACTCATCGAGGGCATCGACGAGGCGCTGATCGGCACCGAGTCCGGTGGCACGACGCACTTCACGACCCAGCTGGTCGCGGGTGAGTTCGTGGGCAAGGACGCGGATGTGGAAGTGACCGTGCAGTCGGTCAAGGAGCGCGAGCTGCCCGAGGCCGATGACGAGTTCGCCTCGATGGCCAGCGAGTTCGACACGATCGACGAGCTGCGGGAGAGCCTGCGCGAGCGGGTCGGCCGGATGAACACCATGCAGCAGGCCGTGGATGCCAGGGACAAGGTGCTCGAGGCGCTGCTGGACACCGTCGAGGTGCCGCTGCCGCAGGCGGTCGTGGACGCGGAGGTGGAGCAGCGTCAGCACGACGCGGTGCACCCCTTCGATCACGACGAGGACCAGTTCAACGCCTACCTCGAGACGCAGGGCCAGACCCGCGAGGAGTTCGACGCCGAGGCCAAGGCGGAGGCGGAGAAGGCGGTCAAGCAGCAGCTGATCCTGGACGCGATCGCCGAGCAGGAGCAGGTCAGCGTCGAGCAGAACGAACTCACCGAGCGGATCATCTACCAGGCGCAGCGGTTCGGCATCAGCCCGGACGAGTACGTCAAGCGGGCGCAGGAGTCCGGCCAGTTCGGCGCGATCTTCGCGGACGTGCGCCGCGGCAAGGCGTTGTCGAACGTGGTACGCCAAGCCACGGTCGCCGACACCGAGGGCGCGAAGATCGATCTCGAGGAGCTGTTCGGCGAGGCCAAGGACGCCGCGGAGGCCGAGACGGCCGAGGTCGAGACGGCCGAGCAGGCCGAAGAGCCGGAAGCTGCGGATTCTCGAGAAAAGGCCGAATGACAGGTTGAGGTCGCAAGCTCTCAGCGAACGCGGGCGGTGTCGGGACTTCGACGCCGCCCGCGTTCGTTAGGGTCGGTGACAGAGACCGGAAGACATATCCATCAGCGGGCCGACGTGCCCGTGACCAGCGAAAGGGCAGACGTGACTGCACACATGCGGACGGGTACCCAAGGGCTGTCCCTCAACGACTCGGTGACCGAGCGGCTACTCCGCGAGCGCATCGTGGTGCTGGGCTCCGAGGTCAACGACGAGGTCGCCAACCAGCTCACCATGCAGCTGTTGCTGCTGCGGGCGGAGGACCCGGAGAAGGACATCACCCTCTACATCAACTCCCCGGGTGGATCGGTGTCTGCCGGACTGGCGATCTACGACACCATGCAGTACATCGAGCCGGACGTGGCCACGATCGCCATGGGCATGGCCGCTTCGATGGGCCAGTTCCTGCTCTCCTCCGGTGCCCCGGGCAAGCGGACCGCGCTGCCGCACTCGCGTGTCCTGATGCACCAGCCGTCCGCTGGTGTCGGCGGCACCGCCTCGGACATCGCGATCTGGTCCGAGGTGCTGACCAAGCAGAAGCTCGAGCTGGCCAGGCTGACCGCCGAGCAGACCGGGCAGACCGTGGAGAAGATCACCGAGGACGCGGACCGGGACCGGTGGTTCACCGCGCAGGAGGCGCTCGAGTACGGGTTCATCGACCGGATCGTGCAGCGGCCCGGTGAGGGCGCGGACGCCTGAGACCAACCGAACGAGCAGCGAAGGAGTTTCCGATGGACGCGATGAACAGGTACCCGGTCCCACAGGCCCGCTACACCCTCCCCTCCTACATCGAGCGCACCAGCTACGGGGTCAAGGAGTCGAACCCGTACAACAAGCTCTACGAGGAACGGATCATCTTCCTCGGCGTGCAGGTGGACGATGTCTCGGCGAACGACGTGATGGCGCAGCTGCTGCACCTCGAGGCCGACGATCCGGACCGCGAGATCCAGATATACATCAACTCGCCGGGTGGTTCGTTCACCTCGCTGATGGCGATCTACGACACGATGCAGTTCGTGCGCCCGGACATTGCCACGGTGTGCCTCGGCCAGGCCGCTTCGGCCGCCGCGGTGCTGCTGGCGGCGGGGACCCCGGGTAAGCGTGCGGCGCTGCCGAACGCGCGGATCCTGATCCACCAGCCCGCGATCTCGGGCGTGATCCAGGGTCAGGTCTCCGACCTGGAGATCCAGGCCGCGGAGATCTCGCGGATGCGGGAGCAGATGGAGACCATGCTCTCCAGGCACACCGGCAAGGACGCCGCCGAGGTGCGCAAGGACGTCGAGCGGGACAAGATCCTCACCGCCCAGGAGGCGAAGGACTACGGGATCATCGACGACATCTTCCCGTACCGGAAGGCGTCGGCCAAGGACTGAGACTCGGTGGGCGCGCGCTCATGACAGCGGCGCTTTCCAGCCGGTAAAGTGCTGGTGACGGCTGCGATGACGAGCGCAACCCGCTCGCCGGGCATGCCGTTGCAGACTTGTTCCCCCACAACCGGGGGTTCTGCGGGTACCGTCGTGGTATTCCCGCGGTCCCCGGGTTGTGGGGCTCGGCGCCCGGCCGTAAAGCGGTTGTAAACGACAGGACGTTCAGGCGCGGTCCACGCGCCGGAGGGGACGAGGTCAGCGGTCATGGCACGAATCGGTGACGGCGGGGACCTGCTCAAGTGCTCTTTCTGCGGCAAGAGCCAGAAGCAGGTGAAGAAGCTCATCGCCGGACCCGGCGTGTACATCTGTGACGAATGTATCGACCTCTGTAACGAGATCATCGAGGAGGAGCTCGCCGAATCCGGCGAGGTGGAGCTGGAGGAGCTGCCCAAGCCCACCGAGATCCGGGAGTTCCTCGAGCAGTACGTGATCGGTCAGGACGAGGCCAAGAAGGTTCTCGCGGTGGCCGTGTACAACCACTACAAGCGCATCCAGGCCTCGGAGAAGAACGGCGGGCGCAGCGCGGGCGAGGACAACGTCGAGCTGGCGAAGTCGAACATCCTGATGCTCGGCCCGACCGGCTGCGGGAAGACCCACCTCGCCCAGACCCTCGCGCGCATGCTCAACGTTCCGTTCGCCATCGCCGACGCGACCGCGCTGACCGAGGCGGGCTACGTCGGTGAGGATGTGGAGAACATCCTGCTCAAGCTGATCCAGGCGGCGGATTACGACGTCAAGCGGGCCGAGACGGGCATCATCTACATCGATGAGGTCGACAAGATCGCCCGCAAGTCGGAGAACCCTTCGATCACCAGGGACGTGTCCGGCGAGGGTGTGCAGCAGGCGCTGCTGAAAATCCTCGAGGGGACCTCGGCGAGCGTGCCCCCGCAGGGCGGCCGCAAGCATCCGCACCAGGAGTTCATCCAGATCGACACGACGAACGTGCTGTTCATCGTCGCGGGGGCGTTCCAGGGCCTGGAGAAGATCATCCAGGACCGGGTCGGCAAGCACGGCCTCGGTTTCGGTGCGGAGATCCGCTCCAAGGAGGAGATCGACACCACCGATTTCTTCGCCGACACCATGCCTGAGGACCTGATCAAGTTCGGCCTGATTCCCGAGTTCATCGGCCGGGTGCCGATCGTGGCCTCGGTGACCAATCTGGACAAGGACGCGCTCGTCGCGATCCTGACCGAGCCGCGCAACTCGCTGGTGAAGCAGTACACGAAGTTGTTCGAGCTGGACAACGTGGAGCTCGAGTTCACCAAGACCGCGCTCGAGGCGATCGCCGATCAGGGCATCCTGCGCGGGACCGGGGCCCGTGGGCTGCGCGCGATCATGGAGGAAGTGCTCCAGCCGGTGATGTACGACATTCCGTCCCGCGAGGACGTCGCCAAGGTCGTGATCACCGAGCAGACCGTGCGGGAGAACGTGAATCCGACCATCGTGGCACGCCAGCCGAGCCGCCGCGAGCGCCGGGAGAAGTCGGCCTGATCCGGGCCCGCTCCGGGCGTAATATCACGGCATGGCTACCGGGACGGTGGACTTCACCGACGTCAAGTGGACCATGCTGGTGACGCTCTATCATCGCGCGCGGGACAGTCGTTCGGCCCGTCCGATACTCGGGGACACGGTCGCCGCCGAGGCCATCGACCGGATCGACTACGACTTCGGTTCCTTCCGGATGCGTGCCACTTCCGGAGACCGGGCGCTCGTGGTGTTGCGCGCCAAGCGACTGGACGAGTGGGCGAGCGACTTTCTCGCCCGTCACCCCGAGGCGACGGTGCTCCAGCTCGGCTGCGGACTGGACGGCCGGGCGATCCGGCTCGATCTGCCCGAACGGGTTCGCTGGTTCGATGTGGACCTTCCCGAGGTGATCGAGCTTCGGCGGCGGATCTACGAGGAGCGGCCGGGTTACCGCATGATCGGTTCCTCGGTCACCGATACCGAATGGCTCGCCGAGATTCCTGCCGAGCGTCCGGTGCTGGTGATCGCCGAGGGATTGCTGATGTACCTGGAACGAGAGCAGGTGCGCACGCTGCTCAGCAGGATCACCGAACGATTCTCCGGTGGAGAGCTACTGTTCGACGGCGCGGTCTCCTGGGTGGTGCGGGTGTCCCGGATGTTGCCGGGGTTCACCAGCGCGTTCCGGATGAATTGGTCGATCGACGGCGGAGCCGAGATCGAACACCTGATCCCGACTCTGCGCCGCGTCGAGGAACGTGCTGTCACCAGCGAATCCGGCCGCATCGGGGATCCGGTCCTGCGCGGTGTCTACGAACTCATCGCCCGGACCCCGCTGCTGAAGGACTCACTGCGTCTCTACCGGTTCGCCTTCGGGGAAACCGCCTAGATTTTCCTGCGGAATTTCACCATTTCGCCGCTGGTGTCCACGGAAAATCCCATGTTCGTGTGAAATGCGATCGAGCCGTGATTGTCCTGCCCTGTGATCGCGGAAACCGTATCGCGGTCGTGTTTCCTCGCCGTCGCGAAAAACCATTCGTACATGGTTTTCCCGATACCTTTTCCCCGGTATTCGGGATCGATTCCGACGAAATGAATGTAGGACTCGTTCGGCTTGCTCTGGGAGAGCAACGCGATCAGGAACGCGGCCAGCTCACCGGAATCATCGTGCACGACAAGGCTGGTGTCGGCGAAATGCTCGAGGAACAGTGGCTGTACCAGACCGGCGAGTTCGCCTGCGCCGGAAACGCTTCGGGAATCGGACCACCACCGCGGGAAGTGCTCGACGATGACCTGATGGTCGGCCGGATCCGGGCCGCGGGCACGCAATGGTGCGGGTAGATCCAGCATGCGCCCACTATATCGGGTTCCCGCCCGGCCGGTCGGCACCGTAAACGGGTGCGTATTTCCCGAGGAAATCAAGCAGGCTCGGTACGCAGGTGTTCCAGAACCGCGTGCTGTGTTTGCCCGGCGCGAGATGAGTGAATTCCGGATGGGCGGCCGCGATGAACCGCCGCGCCCCGGTGATGAACGGATCGCTTGTCCCACACCAGATTCCGGTGGGAATCCCGCGCAGCGCGTCCACATGGCGCAGCGGGTCGAGATCCGCCCACTGCGGCGCACCGGTGAACGCGTGCCGTTTGCGCATCAGGGTCCAGGACAGCAGCAGACCGGGGGAGAGCGCGGCGACCGCGCGAACCGGATCGTCCCGTTCGGCTCTTCGCCTGGCGTAGAGCAGCGCGCCGAATCCACCCATGGAAACACCCGCCGCGGCGAACGGGGTCCGCTGGAATCCGCGTTCGGCGAGCCAGGCCGGGGCCTCGTCCAGCAGCATCCGCATCGGGTCGTCGGTCAGGCGCGCGTGATGCCAGTAGTTGTCGCCCCCGTCCAGCGCGGCGAACACGAACGGCGTGAGCGCGCCGCCGTTCATGCTGGTGGCCATCCGCGGGGCGAGCCGGGGCAAAATCCCGCGGGCGTTGCCGTGCAGACCGTGCAGCAGCAGGCACACCGGGAGCCGCTCCGGGTTCACCCCGCTCGGCCGGGTGATGGCCAGGTGCACGGTGCGCCCACGGGCTCGCGAGCGCACCCGTTCCACGGTGACCGGGGTGTACTCGACCGGGCGCGGTTTCCGGTTCGGTGTCGACGGTTCCGCGTCCGGTTCGGCGATGGTGAATCCGGCGACGGCCGCCGCGGCTCCCGCCCCACCGAGCAGCAGTCCGCGCCGGGATATCGGGCGATTCATCGCTCTCGCTCCTCGGCGGAACCCGGCGCTTCACCCGGGCGCTGTGTCGATGAAACGCCGCGAGGCTCGCTCATGGCACCCGCTCGCCATGGGTGTAGACGTTCATGTGGTTGCCGCGCACGAAACCGAGCACGGTGATGCCCTGTTCGGCGGCGAGCTCGACCGCGAGCGAGGACGGCGCCGAGACCGCGGCCAGCATCGGCACCCCGGCCATCGCGGCCTTCTGCACCAGCTCGAAGGAGGCCCTGCTGGAGACCATCAGGACGCAGCCGCGCGCCGGGACCCGTTCGGCCATCAGCGCCCAGCCGAGCACCTTGTCCACCGCGTTGTGCCTGCCGATGTCCTCGCGCGCCACCAGCAGTTCGCCGTCCGCGGTGAACAGGCCCGCCGCGTGCACCCCGCCGGTGGCGGCGAACACCTTCTGCGCGGCACGCAGTCTGTCCGGGAGCGTGGCGAGCACGGCGGGGGAGACCCGCAGCGGGTCCGCGGCCGGCGGATAGCGGCTCGTGGTGCGCACCGATTCGAGTGCGGCCTTGCCGCACACCCCGCAGGAGGATGTGGTGGTGAAATTGCGCTCCAGGCCACGAACCGGGAGCTCGACCCCTTCGGCCAGCCGGACATCGAGCACGTTGTAGGTGTTGTGCCCGTCCTCATCGGTTCCCGCGCAATAGCGCGCGCTCGCCACATCCTCGCGCGCCGAGATCACGCCCTCGCCGAGCAGGAAACCGTGGGCGAGCTCCACATCATCGCCGGGCGTCCGCATCGTCACGGTCAGTGATGACCCGCCGACGCGCAGCTCCATGGGTTCCTCCGCGGCGAGCGCGTCCGGACGTCGCCGCTGCCCGTCGGCGGTGATCATCCGCACCGGCCTGCGTACCGTCACCCTGCCCATGGCTCCATGATTGCACGAGGTGGCGTTCACTGCCTGTGTCGTTGGTAATGCGCCCGGGCCTTCGCACGGTTCCCGCAGCGCGCCATCGAACACCACTGCCGGTTGCGTTTCGGCGAGCTGTCCACGAACCGCAGCGCGCAGTCCTCACCCGCGCATATCCGGACCCGGATCTCGCTGGTGGCCAGTTCGATCGCATCGGCGGCCACCGCGGCGAGCGCGGTGCGCACGGGTTCGCGCGGGCGCGGGGTTTCCCGCCGAAGCGTGCCGTCCGGGCGGCGGTGCAGCCGCGGTGGCAGGAGCTCGGTTCCGGCCGCCGTGTCGTTGAGCAGCCGCGTATCCGCGTTCGAGGGGCGGGGCGTGGTCAGCAGTCGGTCGATCGCCTCGCGCAGCTCCCGCGCGGCAAGCAGCTCCGCCGCGCGCACCCGCGGCCGATTCCCGAGCAGGCCCGCGGCGAGCAGCCAGTCGGCGAGTGCGCCGGTGTCGGTGAGCAGCTCACGGCCGCCGAAGAGGCGATCACGCAAGGTGTTGACCAGATCGAGGCACGGTCGCCCGCCCTCGAAGGACCAGTCCGCTTCCATCGGATCAGTCTAACCACTGGATGGGGTTAAAATCTTCGGATACTGTGCTAACCATCTGAACCAGTTAGAACGGAGACGGGTATGGAGTCGGCGACGGCCACGGTGAACGGGATCCGGATGCACTACCGCTCCGGCGGGTCCGGTCCCGCGGTCGTGTTGCTGCACGGCTGGCCGCAGACCTCCTACTGCTGGCGCGAGCTGTTCGGTCCGCTTTCCGAGACGCACACGGTGATCGCGCCCGATCTGCGCGGCTACGGGCACACCGACAAGCCGCCGTCGGGCTACGACAAGCGGACCATGGCCACCGATATCGCGGAACTGGTGCGCAGCCTCGGTCACGAACGGGTGGATGTCATCGGCCACGACCGCGGCGCCCGGGTCGCGCACCGGTGGGCGCTGGACCGGCCGGACCAGGTGCGCAGGCTCGCCGTGCTGGACATCATTCCGACGAGGGAGGTGTGGCGGCGGATGGACACCGGACTCGCGCGCGGCTATTGGCACTGGCTGTTTCACCTGCAGCCGGACCTTCCCGAACGTCTCGCCGGTCAGGACGTCGCCGGATACCTCGGCTATTTCTTCGAGCGCTGGACCCACCAGCGGCACGCGCTCGATCCGGCGGCGATCGAGCACTATGTGCGTGCCTTCTCCGCACCCGGGGCGCTGCGCGCTGGCTTCGAGGACTACCGGGCCTCGTTCCCGGACGACGCCGAGCACGACGAGGCGGACGCCGAAGCGGGCCACCGGCTGAGCATGCCGGTCCTCGCGCTGTGGGGCGAGTCGGGCCTGCTCGACCGGCTGGATCCGCTGGAGATCTGGCGCGATTACGCGGATCGGGTCACCGGGCAGGCGATCGCGGACTGTGGTCACTTCCTGCCCGAGGAGCGGCCCCGCGAGGTAGGTGACCACCTGATTCGGTTCCTCCGGGCCACATGACAAACTTGTCATCGTGAGTGAGAACCCAGCGACTCGGCACAGCACCCTCCCATCGACCTGGCAACCGGGCGAGGTAGAAGCGGAGCTGTACGAACGCTGGGTAGAGCGCGGGTACTTCAGTCCTTCCGCCGATTCGCCCGCCGAGCCGTTCACCATCGTGATCCCGCCGCCGAACGTGACCGGGAACCTGCACATCGGGCACGCGTTCGAGCACACCCTGATGGATGTGCTCACCAGGCGGGAGCGGATGCGCGGCAAGGCGGCGCTGTGGCTGCCCGGGATGGATCACGCCTCGATCGCGGTGCACGCGCTGGTGGAACGCCAGCTCGTCGAGGAAGGCACCTCGCGGCGGGAGCTGGGGCGGGAACGGTTCGTGGAGCGCGTCTGGGAATGGAAGCGCAACTACGGCGGCCAGATCCTCGCGCAGATGCGCCGCCTCGGGGACGGCGTGGACTGGAGCCGGGAACGGTTCACCATGGACGACGGCCTTTCCGATGCCGTGTCCACGATGTTCAAGCGGCTCCACGACGACGGGCTCATCTACCGCGCGGAGCGCATGGTGAACTGGTCGCCGGTGCTGCGCAGCGTGCTGTCCGACGCGGAGGTGGAATACAAAGAGGTCGAGGGCGAGCTCGTCTCGATGCGCTACGGCGAGGGAGAGAACTCGGTGGTCGTGGCGACCACGCGGGTGGAGACGATGCTCGGCGACACCGCGGTCGCGGTGCACCCGGACGACGAGCGGTACGCGCACCTGGTGGGCACCGAGGTGGAGCTGCCGCTGACCGGGCGGCGGATCCCGATCGTGGCCGACTCCCATGTGGACCCGGAGTTCGGCACCGGCGCGGTGAAGGTGACCCCGGCGCACGATCCGAACGATTTCGAGATCGGCCGCCGCCACGAGCTGCCGATGCGCACGATCATGGACGAGACCGGGCACATCGCCGAGACCGGAACCGAGTTCGACGGCATGGACCGGTTCGAGGCCCGCCTCGCGGTGCGCGAGAAACTGCGCGAACAGGGCCGCATCGTCGCGGAGAAGCGCCCCTATCTGCACTCGGTCGGGCATTCGGAGCGCTCCAAGGAACCGATCGAGCCGCGCCTCTCGCTGCAGTGGTTCGTCAAGGTCGAGCCCCTGGCGAAAGCCGCGGGGGACGCGGTGCGCTCCGGGCAGGTGGCGATCAACCCGCCGGAGATGGAGAAGCGCTACTTCGACTGGGTCGACAACATGCACGACTGGTGCATCTCCCGCCAGCTGTGGTGGGGGCACCGGATCCCCGTCTGGTACTCCCCGGACGGATCCGAACAGGTCTGCCTCGGCCCGGGGGAGCAGCCGCCGCCGGGCTGGGCGCAGGACGAGGATGTGCTCGATACCTGGTTCTCCTCGGGGCTGTGGCCGTTCTCCACGCTCAGCTGGCCGCAGGACACCGCGGATCTGCGCAAGTTCTACCCGACCTCGGTCCTTGTCACCGGCTACGACCTGGTGTTCTTCTGGGTCATCCGGATGATGATGTTCGGCATCTACGCGATGAAGCAGCCGCCGTTCCGGGCGATCGCCTTCCACGGGATGGTGCGGGACGGCAACGGCAAGAAGATGTCCAAGAGCGCGGGCAATGTCGTGGACCCGCTGGCCTGGATCGACGAGTACGGTGCGGACGCGCTGCGGTTCACCTATCTGCGCGGGGCGAACCCCGGAGTGGATGTGCCCATTTCCGAGGAGTGGGTGGCCGCCTCCCGCAACTTCGGCACCAAACTGTGGAACGCCACCCGGTTCGCCATGCTCAACGGGGCCGATCCGCAGGCGGAGATCGACACCGCGCTGCTCACCGATGCCGACCGCTGGATCCTGGACGCCTGCCGGGAACTGGTCGCGAGCGTGGACGCCAACTACGCCGAGTACGAGTTCGCCAAGGTCAGTGACGCGCTCTACCGGTTCGCCTGGGACGAGTTCTGCGACTGGTATGTGGAGCTGGCCAAGGTCTCGCTCAACTCGGGGGACGAGGCGCGGGCCGCGAATACCCGCGCGGTGCTCGGTTCGGTCCTGGACACCCTGCTGCGGCTGCTGCATCCGGTGATGCCGTTCCTCACCGAGACCCTCTGGACCGCGCTCACCGGCGGCGAGTCCCTGGTGATCGCCGACTGGCCGACGGTGCGCGAGCAGCCGGTCGACCAGCAGGCACGCACCCGCATCGAGGACTTCAAGAAGCTGGTGACCGAGATCCGGCGGTTCCGCTCGGATCAGGGCCTCAAACCCGGCCAGCGGGTTGCCGCGCGACTGTCCGGTTTGGACAGTGCGGGTGTCGAGGGACTGCTGCCCGCGGTGCGCACCCTCGTGCGGCTCAACGAGCCGGGGCAGGAGTTCTCTGCGAGCGCGGCGCTCGAGGTCGGGCTCACCGGCGCGGTGGCGGGTGTGGAACTCGACCTGTCCGGTGCCGTGGACGTGGCCGCGGAGCGCAAGCGACTGGAGAAGGACCTGTCCGTCGCGGAGAAAGAACACAAGGGCTGCGAGGCCAAGCTCGGCAACGAGAAGTTCGTGGCGAACGCCCCCGAGGACGTGGTCGCCAAGGTGCGCACCCGTCTCGAGGCCGCGGCTGCGGACATCGAGCGGATCACCGCGCGGCTGGCCGGCCTTCCGGAGTGAGCCGAATCCGTTGGTCGACGTGCCCGGCGAGCGCTTGCTTACTGTAGAGCAGCGGGAAGTACTTCCCTTCGGCCCAGCTGTCCGCCAGATCGCTGTAGTGCTTGCTGCGGCGGTCCCCGGACTGGCCGGGTGCGTTGATCGCACGCGAGTTGTCCCAGGCTCCCACGTCCTGAACCATCTTGAAGGTGGGACCGACCACCGGGAGGTACGGGAAGGCCGATACGTCGTAGCCTGAGGCCCGGACGGTGTGCGCGTCACCGCCCTGCTCGATGGGGCCGATGCTCGGCTCTCCGAGCGGATGGAGGAACAGCTGCTGGTGCATGGCACCCCAGCGCCACTTCGCGGGGTCCGCGCCGAGTTTCTCCTGTACGTCCTGGTAGGCGCGGCCGAGCGTATCGAGCAGCAGCGCATCGCGTTTGGCCGCGCCGTTTTCACCGAACCAACGGTCCGGATCGGCGAGTGTGGCGGTGAGGACACGGAAATCCGGTGACGCATTGCGTTTGACGAGTTCATCGGCGACCGGTGTGGACACCATCGCGTGCGCCCATCCCGGGTAGAGGAAACGCATCAGCCAGGTTTCGTAGAGCGCGGCCGGTGCGGAGTCCTTGCCGATCATCCCGTCGAAGTCGCGCAGCAGTTCGAGTGCCTTGGCGGTGGCGGGATCGCTGGACCGCATATCGGCGAGGTAGGGAACGAGGACGCGGGCGAGCCCGGAACGCTCGTCATTCTGCAATCGCGCGGAATCGGCGACCGAGGAACGGGAATTACCGGCGAGCATTTCGGTGATGCGGTCCTTGCGGTATTCGGCCGACCATTCATAGCCGGGCCGCACCCGCGTACTCGCCGGGAAATTGTAGTCGTTGGCCGAGGCGAAAAAGCCGTCCTTCGGATTGTGCACGCGAGGCAGTTCGTCGTTCGTATGGAATCCGTCCCATTCGTAGCGACCGTCGCCCGGAACGGGAAGCAGCCCGTCATAGTCGGAGCCGGTGCGTTTGGGCACGATCGCGCCGGGAACCCAGCCGATATCGCCGTCCTTGCCGGCGAACACCAGGTTCGAGCCCGGGGTTTTCCAGGTGCGCATAGCCGAGGCGAATTCCGGGTAGTTCTTGGCTCGCTGGAAATTCAGGCTGCCGAGGTAGGCCGAGGTGCCCGGTTCGGACCACACCGTGCGCACCGCGTAGGCCTTGTTGTGCTTCTTGTCCACCTTGACCACCGGTCCGTGCCGGGTGAAGGAGAGCCCTACCGACGCCGGGTCGGTACCGGCGACCGGGATCTGTTCGGTCGTGGTGCGCATCCGCTCCCAGCCGCCGCGATAGCGGTATCGGCTCGGATCACCCGGTTTGAGGTCGTAGACGTAGAGATCGGACTGGTCGGCGGCGAGGTTGGTCAGGCCGAAGGCGATGTTCTCGTTGTGCCCCATACTGATTCCGGGGTTCCACGGTTCGCCCGCACCGATGACGTCCAGCCCGGGGGCGGACAGGTGCGCGATGTAGCGGTCGGTGGGCAGTTCGGCGTTGAAGCGGTGCGGATCGCCTGCGAGGATCGGGCGCCCGGTAGCGGTGCGTTCCGGTGCGATCGCCCAGGAATTACTGCCGCTGTTCGCCTCGTCGATCCGGCGCTGGTTCGCCGGCTCCTTGCTGGAGCGCATGGTGCCCTTGTCGAAGCGTACCGAGGCGGTGGCGAGATCGTAGACCTCGAGCACATCGTCGGGGATCGAACACTGGTCCAGTCCGGCGGGCACCGCGAGCTCGTGGTCGGGCTGGAGTTTCTTGTGGTATTCGCTGGCCTGTCTTCCGCCGAGGCATACGAGCTTGGCCCGGTCGACCTCGTCGGTGAGGTTGTTGACCAGGGCATGCGTGCGGATGAGCACCAGATCTTGCGGTCGCCAGTGCGCGGGGGAGTACCCGAGCTGGCGGAATTCGTCCGGCAGCGCATCGGGGTGCGCGGAAAGCCAGTCGACGTAGGCGTTGACGCCCGCCGCGAACCGCGTCGCGATCCGCTTGGCCTCCGGACCGTAGCTCGCCCATTCCTTCGCCATATCACCGCGGTAGCGGAACAAGCGTGCCGCCCGGTCCTGCTCGACATAGTTCGGTCCGAGCACCGTGCTCAGCTCGCCGAGCCCCTTGCGGCGCCAGGTGTCCATCTGGAAAAGCCGGTCCTGTGCGGCATTGAACCCTTGTGCCTGGAACAGGTCGCCGGTGTTCCGCGCCGAAATATGTGGGACACCCCAGGTGTCCACGGTGATGTCGACCGGCGCGGACAACCCTGGAATCGTCACGGTCTCATCGTCGGCGGCCGCCGAAACGGGCAGCAGACTCGCGGCGAGCACGGTGATGACGGCAAGGACCACACGGCGAGGGTGACGCATGACCGGCATGATACCGGCATAACGGGCATCGTAGGACGGATTGGATTTCCGGCCGTCCTACGGTAAAGTTCGGACTTTTCCCGCTACTGGATATCGGTGACGCTCAGCGAACCTTCCGCGTGCTGGGCGCGCAGCCGCTTCTTGTCGAACTTGCCGACCGAGGTCTTGGGGACTTCCTCGATGAACGTCCAGTGCTCGGGCAGCTGCCATTTCGCGACGTGTTCGGCGAGGAATTCCCGCAGCTGCGCCAGATCCACCTGCTCGCCTTCTTTCGGCACCACGGCGACGAGCGGGCGCTCGTCCCATTTCGGATCGGGCACCCCGATCACCGCGGCCTCGGCGACCGCGGGGTGCGCCATGATCGCGTTCTCCAGGTCCACCGAGGAAATCCACTCGCCGCCGGACTTGATCACGTCCTTGGAGCGGTCGGTCAGCGTGAGGAACCCGTCCGGGCTGATCTTGCCGACATCGCCGGTGCGCAGCCAGCCGTCCCGGAACTTCTCCTCGGGGTCGCCCTCGTCCGGGCGGTAGTAGGCGCCGGCGATCCACGGGCCGCGCACCTCGAGCTCACCGACCTCGGAGCCGTCCCATGGCCGTTCGACGCCGTCGTCCCCGACGATGCGCGCCCGCACCCCGGCAGGGAACCGGCCCTGCGTGTAGCGGTAGTCCCAGGCCTCGTCCCCGGTCACCCCGGCAGGTGGACGGGCGACGCTGCCCAGCGGGGAGGTCTCGGTCATGCCCCAGGCGTGGATGACCGGGACATGGTGGACCTCCTCGAACTCGTGCATCATCGCGGGCGGGCAGGCGGACCCGCCGACGACCACCTGGCGCAGGTGACTGATGTCCTGCGGGTGTGCTTCCAGCTGGGCGAGCATGCCCTGCCAGATCGTGGGCACCGCGGCGGCCATGGTGGGTTCGGTCGCGGCCAGGATCGCCGCGAGCGGCTCGGGCTGCAGGAACCGGTCCGGCATGACCAGCGAGGCGCCGACCATCATCGCCGCGTAGGGCATTCCCCAGGACATCGCGTGGAACTGCGGGACGATCACCAGCGCGTTGTCCGCGCCGGAGAGCTGCATCCCGTCGCTCATACAGACCTGCGCCGAGTGCAGCCAGATGGAGCGGTGCGAGTACACCACACCCTTCGGGTTACCGGTAGTCCCCGAGGTGTAGCACATGGCGGCCGCGGACCGTTCGTCGATCTCCGGCCAGGCGAACTCGTCCTCACCCGCCGCGAGCAGGTCCTCGTAGCCGTGCACGGTGATGTGCGCCGGGGCCTCGACGGCGCCGACCGGTCCGTTGGTCACGACCACGTGGCGCACCGTCGGGCACTGGGCGAGGATCTTGTTCAGCAGCGGGGCAACGCTCGCATCGACCAGGATGACCTGGTCCTCGGCGTGGTCGATCACGTAGGCGAGCTGTTCGGGGAACAGCCGGATGTTGAGGGTGTGCAGGACGGCACCCATGGACGGCACCGTGAGGTAGGCCTCGAGGTGTTCGTTGTTGTTCCACATGAAGGTGCCGACCCGCTGGTCACCGTCGATGCCGAGGCCGCGGAGCGCGTGCGCGAGACGGGCGCACCTGCGGCCGAGCTCGGCGTAGTTCTCGGCGCGCAGCTCACTCCCGGTCCACGTGCCGACCTGACCGGACGCGGTCACGGTCGTCCCGTAGCGCAGGAGCTGCGTGATCGTCAGTGGCTCGTCCTGCATCGTGCTCCACATGGCATCTCCCTACTCGACAGTTCGCTCGCGGTTGGGGAGATGCAATCACGAATGGCGCGGTTACGCACGCATCGCGGCGAGCTGCTCACGCAGCCACTGCTGCTGGGCCCGCCACAGGCCCGTGCCGAGGGACACTCTGGCCGCTCCGGACTTGGTCAGATCCGCGAGCCCGGGGGTCTTGGGCGGCAAGCACAACAGGTTCACCGGCGCGGGGGAAAGCGCATCGAGAAACCTCTGGATGTGCTCGCCGGGAAGGAAGATCGGATACACGCAGTCCGCGCCCGCCTCCAGATAGGCCTCGGCGCGCCCGATCGCCCCGGTGAGCGAGGGGTCCTCGTGCAGGAATACGTCCACCCGCGCGTTGATCACCAGCTCGGTGCTGGCCGCCCGCATCTTCGCGATCCGCCCTGCCTGGTCCGAGGCCGGGATGAGCAGCCCGGACTCGTGATCGGTGTCCTCGATATTGCAGCCCTGGGCACCTGCTTCGAACAGCGCCGTGACCAGTTCCTCCGGCGCGAGCCCGTAGCCGGACTCCGCGTCCACGGTCACCGGGACCGGAACCGCGCGCGCGATCCGGGCCGCCGCGGCGAACACCTCCGCGGCGGGTGCCTGCTGGTGATCGCCGTAACCGAGGGCCGCGGCCAGCGCGCCGGAACTGGTCGCCACGACCGGGAACCCGGCCTCGACCACGAGCTGGGCGGTATCGGCGTCCCAGACGTTCGGCAGGACGAGCGGTTTGCCGGGGACGTGCAGATTCCGGAGCTCGTTCATGCGGCGGGCAGGGGTTTGCGGCTGGTGACCCCGAGCCGGTTGAGCAGGTTGATCCCGGCCGCGGTCCACGCGATCACCGTGAACTGTTCCTCGCTGAGTACCTTCCGTGCCTGCTCGTAGACTTCGTCGGGCACCTCGGCCTGCTCGGAGAGGCGGGTCATGGCCTCGGTCAGCTCGAGCGCGGCGCGTTCGAGCTCGCTGAACAGCTCGGTCTCCCGCCAGACGGGCAGCACGAAGATCCGCCGCTGCGACTCACCGGCCGTGGCCGCATCACGGGAGTGCGTGTCGGTGCAGTAGGCGCAGCCGTTGATCTGCGAGGCCCGGATCTTGACGAGTTCGAGGACCGACCTGTCCAGGCCGGCGTCCTGCGCGGCGCGTTCGATGACCCCGTACATCGCGAACACATGCTTGATCGCGCCGGGAAGGGCTTCACTGAGCTGGATTCGCATGTGGTGGCTCCTACGCGCTCGGGACCGGGGTCCGCATGGTCACGTTGAGGCGGTTGAAGGTGTTGATGGCGATCGCCGCCCAGGCCACGACCGCGAACTGGTCTTCGGTGAATTCCTTGGCGACCCGCGTGTAGAGCTCATCGGGAATGTCTGCGGTGTCCGAGAGCCTGCTGATGGCTTCGGTCAGCTCGAGGGCCGCCCGTTCGGCCGGGCTGTACAGCTCGGTCTCCTGCCAGGCGGGTAGCAGGTCCAGCCGCTGCTGCTGCTCGCCTGCCTTGCGCGCGTCCTTGGCGTGCATGTCGAGGCAGAAGGCGCAGCCGTTGATCTGCGAGCTCCGGATCTTGACCAGTTCGACGAGTTTCTTGTCCAGACCGGCTTCCTCAGCCGCCTTCTCGATCGCGGTGTGCATGGCGATCAGGTGCTTGCGTGCCTCCGGCACCTTCTGGCTCAGTTTGATTCGCATGCCATCGACTCTAGCCGCGAACTGGTCCAACGGTATGGTCCAGTTCTATGGCGATTGATTGGTCCAGTCTGGGAGTGGACTTCCATCTCGAGCTGTCCGGGAACGGGGCGCGCGGGGCGGCACTCGTCGAGGCGGTGCGCTCGGCCGTGCGGGACGGGCGGCTGGCCGCGGGGACAGTGCTGCCCTCCACCCGGGTGCTCGCCGCGGAGCTCGGCCTCGCGCGGGGCACGGTGACCACCGCGTACCGCCAGCTCGCCGCCGAGGGCTACCTGGTCACCGCCCAGGGTGCGCCCACCAAGGTCGCCGCGGTCGCCGGCAAGCAGGTGCGCCCCGAACCGGCCCCGGAACGGCACGGGCGGCCGCGGTGGAACTTCCAGCCAGGGCTGCCCGAGCTGAGCGAGTTCCCCCGCCAGCAGTGGCTCGCGGCAAGCAGGACGGCACTGGCCGCGATGCCGGCGAGCGAGCCGGGATTCCCCGATCCCCAGGGACATCCGGTGCTGCGGTCCGCGCTCGCGGCCTATCTCGGGCGCGCACGTGGCGTGCTCGCGGAACCGGAGCGGATCGTGATCTGCGGCGGCTACTCGCACGCGCTCGCGGTGCTCGCCACCGTGCTGCGGGCCCGCGGGATCGGCGAGTTCGCCTTCGAGGACCCCTCGCTGCGCCGGTACCGGGACATCGCCGCACGGCAGGGCGTCCGGGTGGTTCCGCTGCCGATGGACGAGCACGGTGCCCGGGTGTCCGAACTCGACTCCCCGGTCCTGGTAACCGGGGCGGCGCACCACTATCCGCTCGGTGTCCCGCTGCATCCGGCGCGCCGCGGTGAGCTCGTCGCCCGCGCGGATGTGCTGGCGATCGAGGACGACTATGACGGCGAATTCCGTTACGCCGGCCCGAAAGTGGGTGCACTGCAGGCGCTTGCGCCCGAGCGGGTGGTGTACGCGGGCACGGTCTCCAAGACCCTCGGTCCCGGGTTGCGGCTCGGCTGGCTCGTACTGCCGAGTGAACTCGTCGAACCGGTGCGCGAGGAGATGTATTACGGCGGCCAGACGACGAACGCGATCGACCAACTGATCTTCGCCGAGTTCCTGGAATCCGGCCGGTACGACACCCACATCCGCCGGGCCCGCGCGATGTACAAGGCCCGGCGGGCCAAGGTGCTCGCCGCGTTGGAGGGGATTCCCGTTGTGCCACAGGGGATCCCCGCAGGGTTGCACCTGCTGCTGATGCTTCCGCTCGGCCTGTCGGAGTCCGAATGCCTCGGCGTGCTGCACGGGCATTCGGTGGCCGCGGAATCCTTGCAGCGCAGCTGGTTCAGCGCGCAGGGGCGGCCGCAGGGGATCGTCATCGGGTACGGCGCCCCCGCCAAGCACGCCTTCGGGCCCGCGCTCGAGGCCTTGCGCACCGCCCTGGCCACCGCGTGCCGGTGAGATCGGCAACCGGTTGCATCCGGGAATCTGCCCGAAGGGAACCCGCAACCGGGTATGAGGTACCTCGACCGTGGCAGGTCCTACAGACCGGGGTGTACCACCGCTCTGCGGTGCTGGACAACAGCAAGGGCAAGCGGATCACCTGGAACGAGGGCTGGATGCCGTGGGTCATCGAAAGGCCCGCCGTCCAAGGACGAGTACATCGACGCGATCCGGCCCCCGGCCCCCGGCGAGCTAGTCCAACCAGTGCACGGTGACGGCTCGCATGTCCCGTGCTTCTGCGAGCCGCTGCGCTTCCGCCTCGGTGTCCGCGCGCACCGGGGCGGAAAGGTGCCCGAAGGCCTCCACGGTGACCTCCAGCCTGCGCCCGCTCGTTTTCTGGCGCACCGCGCCCAGGATCTCACCGTCCACGAGCAGGGCACCCGGATTGCCGAGGATACGCCACAACTGCTTGCGCGCCACGGCATCCGGCACCAGGAACTCCCGGTTCCGCGGCTGCAGATAGGGATCCATCGGCGGCAGCAACCGCACGATGGGGTCTTCGGGCAGCTCACCCGGTTCCTCGGTGAGAAAGGCGGGTGCACCGTCCACTGTGCACCCGAGCAGGTCCCGTGGCCACACCGGGGCGAGCTCGCGTTCGGTGCTGTTGAAGAAGGCGGCGGTCTCCTTGACCGTGGCCGGTCCGAGGAAGCGCAGATAGGTCCGGATCACCGCGGCCGGATCCGGTTTCCGCTTCGGCCGGGGCAGGTTTCCCGGCCGGAGCACGATCTTGGGCGCCTCCCGGTCGAGCACCACCCCCGCGGGAAGCATCGCCACCCGCATGAGTTGTTCGTTGACGTGGAAAGTGCGGCAGGGACGGCAGTCATAGCCGAGCCCGCGCGGAATGTGCTCGGTGATGGCGGCGCTCGCCGCGCCCTTGGTCATCGGCGCGGTGATCACCTCGGCCGCGACCGAGGCGACCCTGCCGATCGCCTCGGTCGCCGGCATTCCACAGCGGTCGACCTGGGGCTTGCTCCAGGACAGCCGCGCGGCCGCGCCGTCTTCGGTGCGCGGGGACAGCGCGGTGGCCAGCTTGCCGAGATCGGTGTCCCAGTGCAGATGCGGCGCGCCCCGATAGGTCCAGGCCAGCGTCAGCTCAGGGTGATCCCAGCCGGTCCGCGGGGCGCGCGCGGCGAGCGCCTGCGCCACGCTCGTGCCCATCTGCTGCAGGCCCAGATCCAGGATCGCAGGCTGCTCCTCGAGCCGGTACAGGCCCTGGCGGTGCATCCGGTAACGCAGCACCTCGCTGCGGCTCAGTTCCATGGCTCGGTTCGTCACGCCTCCAGTATCCAGTCCAGCTCGATCGTGCCCTGTTCCGCGTCCATCGGGAAGCGCATCCGCCCGCCGCCGCGCAGGCCGGTCAGCCCACCGGTGCCGGAATCGGGCACCACCTCGAGCTCCGCGTCCACCGCATCCGGTGCGAAACCGCCCACCGAACGGAGCACGCAGGTGCCCCGCCTGCCTTCGATACTCCCGGTGAACAGCTCGTAGCCGGTGTAGCTACCGGTATCGCCGAGATAGCAGATCACCCCCTCGAAGGTCGACTCGCCGTCGACCGGGCCGGTGTAGTGGTAGCGGCAATGCATCGGTGCGAGCGCGTGCCCTTCCGCCTCGCAGGACTTCGACTCCTGCCAGTCGCTGTGAGTGAGCTTCGCCTTGGTGCTTGCCATGATCCGTCCGCTTTTCGGTGTGCTCGGTCGTTCCTTGTGCCGTGCACCAGTCTGGACACGAAACCCGCCATCCCCTGTCATGTTTCTGGAATACTTTCGGACCATGCGTGCCAGTCGACTGCTTTCCGTCCTGTTGCTGCTGCAATCGCGCGGGCGCATGACCGCGACCGAGCTCGCTACCGAACTCGAGGTCTCCGTGCGCACCATCCACCGCGACATCGAGGCACTGTCCGGTTCCGGGGTGCCGGTGTACGCCGAACGCGGGGTCACGGGCGGATTCCGGCTACTCGACGGCTACTCCACCAAACTCACCGGGCTCACCGAGGCCGAGGCGCGGTCCCTGCTGTTCAGCGGCATTCCCGGCGCCGCGACCGAGCTCGGGCTCGGCCAGGTACTCGCCGCCGCCGAACTCAAAGTCTCCGCCGCCTTGCCCGGTGGCCTGCGCACCCGCGCCGACCAGGTGCGCCAGCGCTTCCTGCTCGACCAGCGCGCCTGGTTCCGGACCAGCGACGAAGTCCCGAACCTCATCGAGATCGCCGACGCCGTCTGGGAACAGCACCGGATCCGCATCCGCTACCGCCGCTGGGACGGATCCACCGTCACCCGCACCCTGCGACCGCTCGGGCTCGTCCTCAAGGCGGGTGTCTGGTACCTCATCGCGCTCGCCGGCCACGGCGAACCCCGGATGTACCGTGTCTCCCGCGTACACCGGATCCACACCCTCGAACAGAGCTTCGACCGGCCCGCCGACTTCGACCTGCGCGAATACTGGTTCGCCCGCGACGAGCAACTGCGCTCCCGGCTCTACGAGGGATACGCCGTCGTCCGCCTCTCCGCGCGGGCAAGGCGGATGCTCCACGTGCTGTCGGCCCTCCCACTCAGCGAAGACGAACTCAGTACCATCCTCGCCGAACCCGACGGATGGACCACCGTGCGCCTGCCCATCGAAAGCCACGAGCACGCCCTCGCCCAGTTCCTCCAGCTCGGAGCCGGTTGCGAAGTACTCGAGCCCGTCGAACTGCGCGAACGCGTCATCGCCGAACTCGCCGCCATGGGCCAGGTGTACGGGGCGGAGGAGGCGCCTACTACACTGTCGCGCAGGCCCTCGTAGCTCAGGGGATAGAGCACGGCTCTCCTAAAGCCGGTGTCGCAGGTTCGAATCCTGCCGAGGGCGCCCCTCCCATCAGCTGGTTGACCTGCGTCGATCCGCCAGCTTGATACTCTTGGCTCCGCCTGCCTCACGGTTGTCATGGAGCAAATGTGGAGCAACGTTTTCCCTATATGGCGTTGTGCTGTCCTCCGGGGATTCTTGAGGGCTCCGGCGCGGAGATGCTCGACGAGGGCGTCGATGAGGGCGTAGACGTCGTGCTGTTGTGGTGGCGCGAGGAGGACGGCGAGCTCGTCGAGGGTGGTCTTCTGGGACTGGATGAGCCAGCTGGCGTAGGTGTGGCGCAGATCGTGCGGGCTGGCACCGATGATCCCGGCTGCTGCGATAGCAGGGTCCCAGTGACGGCGGCGGGAGTTCTGGTAGTGCGGCGTGGTACTCGCGCGGCCAGTGATGTGTGGTGTCAGGTTTGCAGTTTGGTGGCGAGTTCGTCGGTGACCGGGAGAAACCGGCGTTGGCGCCCCTTGGGTGGCTTGATCTCGCCGAGGGCGCGGTCGAAGACTTCCCGGACGAAGATGCTGTCGTGTTCGAGATCGAGGCGACGGTGATGGAACCCGGCGATCTCACCCCGATTGAGGGCCGGTGCCCACATCGAATGGCAGACGATAGCTGTTGGCTCATCGCCGACCTCGCCCACCTCGAGGCCGAGTTTGGTGCAGGGGTGTAGTCGATCAGGCCCTCCACCGCAGCGGCGCGCATACCTGCCGAGAAGAGACGCACGATCTTCAACACCGTCCGCCATGCCAAGGGATCGGATCCCTCGCTGCCGTATTTCGGCGTGGCGGCGAGCTGTCGCACCATGCAAGGACAGCGTCACGAACGATCGCCTCAGCGGTTCGTCTCCCCAATGCGATCGGATATGCCACTTGACCTTGCCGCTGTCCCACGCCGCGGTACTTGACCCCTGCTTCGTCGTGCGGCTGCCACGACGCCCATAGCTACACCGGTGATCCGAATCAGGGCCGACGGTGCGACCGGACACCATCAGTCGTGACCATGTGTGACCGCACCTGAATCCACCGAAGACCGAGGTCATCGAGTTCGGAGATCTGTTCTGCCGAGAGTTTGCCTACTCGGTACAGATGTCGCTGGTAAGTGATCCAGTTTCCTAGGTTCACACCGTCTGGTGTCCGGTAGCCGACCGGTACGTTGATGTCGCCTTGCTGGTTGTGGTGTCGGCGGGCGGCTTCGAGCTTGCGGTCCCACTGCTTTCTGAATGACGACCAGGCCATGCCGAGTTCGTCAAGCGCGGCGATCTGTTCGTCGGAAAGTTTGCCTGCCCGGTAGTGCTCACGTTGGTGGCACAGCCAACTTCCTAGACCAACGCCGCTGGGGGTCCGATAAAGGAACGGCACGTCAAGATTCCCGAATGAAGTGCGGTACCAGGACGCGGCCTCAAAGTTCCTTTCCCACGTTTTTGTATGTTGGCTGAAGTGCAGACCGAGAGTCTCGAATATGGTGATTTGTTCATCGGTCAGATTACCCTCACGATACCGTGCTCGTTGTGCGCGAAGCCAACCAGCGAGCTTCACCCCGTGCGCAACATAGTCACGCGGAACTTTGAGATCTCCGTGCGCATCGCGGTAGTTTTGAGCAGCCTGCGCCATCTTTTTCCACTGCGTTTTTCGCTTGCGCTCGTGTTGTCCTGTATGCCGCTGTGCCGATTTCGGTTGTTGTACTTTCTGCCGCTTCGGTTTCTGCTGTGGACGTTTTTGTCGCCTTGGTTCCCAGACCATTCCGAGCGCTTCGAGTTCGGCGATCTGCTCAGGTAGGAGCATGCCTTCGCGATAGCGCTGTCGGATGCGCTTGAGCCATAGGCCGAGTCCGCGTCCATCCGCGGATCGATACTTCACGGGAACGTCGAGGCTCCCGTGTTGACCCCGGTACTCTCGTGCTGCATCTAGCCAGCGACGCCATCGGGTCGCCGCCGCCTCATGATCGACCGGACGTTCGCGGATAGGTTCGTGGGCGCGAAGCGCGGCATAGTTCTGGTCCCGCTGAGGGCTCCGTTGCCGCCATTCGGCGCCGATCGAATCCAAGGACTCGGTCAGTTCGGTGCTGATCGTTCCTTGCTGGTAGCGAAGACGGCAGTTTCGCAGCCAGTCACCCAAGGCGCAGCCGTCCGGACTTCGGTACTTGTTCGGTACATCAAGGTGCCCGTGCTCTCGGTAGAAATCTCGAGCCACAGCAACATGCTTAGACAGCTTCGCCTTGCTGATTTTAGGGTCCCAGTCGATCCCCAGTCCGTCGAGCTCCGCGATCCGTTCAGAGGCAAGCCTTCCTGCCCTGCGCTCATTGCGGCGGGAATTCAGCCACGCGGACAATGACACCCCGGATTCCTGGTGCCCTGGGGGCACGTTCAGATGTCCGGTTCGTTCCCGAAATGCACATGCAGCGGAGATTCCTTGCGCCCACAATCGTTGGGAGCGCAGGTAAACACCACGGTAGGAACTGGTTCCTTCTTTCATACCGTCGTATCCGATTTACCGGAGATTGCTGTGTACCTCTTGGAGCCGTCCCACGATAGTGTCCGGGTGTCCGGGGCGGGCGGTCACGTAGGTCGAGTCGCCGGATCCGGTCTTGTAGAACAACACACGGCCGAACTCGGGGTTGTCGACGAAGTTGGTCGTCTGCGGGTTGCGGTAGCGCCTCCCCATGCCATTCCGGATCGCCACGGACAGCTCGCCGCGGGTTGCTCCTTTGATGTTCAGCAGGCGCCGCAACATGTCCGCGTCGGGGCTGCGCCCACCGGAGGCCGAGCGCATGATCCCGCCGGAGCCCGGTTCGCCGGTGACCTCGTTGCTGCGGGCATTCGCCGCCTGGAACCGGCCAACGGGGTATTCCGGGAGTACCGATACCAGAGCCTGGGCGCCGTAATCCGGACGAACCTGGTCGAGCAGCACTACCTCGCCGTCCACGACGGCGAGGTAGGCGGTGTTCTTGTGACAAGCCACCAGCACGCCGAAGGTGTTACCGTCCTCGCGGGTGACCCACCCGTAGAACTCGGCCGGAGCCTGCGACAGTGCCTGGTAGACCTTCTCCAGCTCTTCGGTGAATGCCTGGCTGTTCCGGCCTGCGAGGCGGATGATCTCCACGAACGCCGCCTTCTCCGACGCGGCGTACTCCTCGGCCGTGTTGCCCTCGAACCAAGTGAACAGCGGCGTCGGCAGCTCGCCGACGCCATCCGACCAGGCCCAGGTGAGTGCGAAAGTGGAGCTCGAGAGCCGTACCGGGAACTGGATCACGCTCACTGCTCGGTCGCCGGATTCGTGTCACCGATGACGGGGGGAGCGGTCATTGGCATCTCCCCGACGATCTCGCTGCCGTGTTCCTCGTTGATGAGGTAGCTGGCCGTCTCGTGCTCCTTGTCCTTCTCACCCTTGCGGCCTGCACCACCGGGAGGAACCGCTCCTGAAGAGCTTTTGCCCGCTGCCGCGGCCGCCTTGCCTGCGGCCGCGCCCTCGGGTTCGGCGCCCAGCGCTTTGGCTGCGGTGCGACCACCCGGCTGGGTCCGCTCGTTCATCCCCGAACCCTTGCCGCTGCTGCCGCTGCCGGACTCTGGTTCCTTCAGGCTGCCGCCGCGGAACGTGCCCGGACGCGGCCTGCCGCGCACCGTCGAACCGTCGCCGCTGCCGCCATCGGTGACCGGGGCGAACGGCGGTACGCCGCCGCCGCTACGCACCGCGCCGCCCCCGCCTGTACTGGGGCTGAACGGTTCGCCACCACCGGGAAGACGCGGATCCGCACCACCGATCGGACCCGGCCCCAGCGGGCCGCCGGGACCCGAGACCGGGCCACCGCCCGTACTCGGCGGCGGGACGTTCACCGGGCCAGGAGACGGCGGTCCGGACACACCGGCCGTGGTGGTCCCACCGGGGTTACTCGGTGGTGGTGTGTGATTCGGCGAGGTGTTCCCCGCGTTGAACGTCTGCGGCCCTGTGCTGCCGCTGTGCCCACTGGTGAACTGGTTCGTAGCGGGCATCTGGATTCCGCTGCCGACATCGTGGCTGCCGACGTTCGTGTCCGGTGGGGGAGCGGTATCCAACGTGGTCCTCGGCAGCCCCGTGCCTTGCGGTCCCGAGGCGCTGCCGTACCCGGAGTAGGCCTGGGCGTTGCCGATGGACTTCTGGGTCTGCGCGTTGATGCTGTCCTCGTTGCTGAACTCGTTCCCGATCATCGTCACCGGGTTCGAGACGCTGCCGACCATCTCACTGCGACTCGGCACCTTCTGGACCTTTGGTTTCGTGTTACTCCAGGTGTCCAGCTGTCCTTGCACGCCCTTCGACGCATCGGATGCACCGGCCGACATCTTGTCGAACCGAACACTGACCTTGCCCAGCGCGGCCCGTGCCTTGTCCCCGGCGGCCCCCTTGAACCCAGAGTTCAGGGTGTTCTTCGCGATATTGATCGCCTTTGACACGTCACCATAGGCAGGAGCGGCTTCCCCGAGAACCGCTTGTGCGGTCTGATAGCTGCCGGGACCCCTACTCTCATAGAACCCTTCGTAGATCTTCTTCGGATCGGTCGCGCCCCCAGGCGGGGACTTGACATTGCCGGTGGCGGCTGCCCAGGTGTCACTGGCCATGTTGCCGATACCGTTCAGCACGTCGCCCGCCCCGTCGACTACCGCATCTACCGTGCTGTCGATCGCCTTACCGACATCGTGCGCTCGATCAGCAAACCACTGCCCAAGACCCATAACCGCCTCCCCGGCTCGTTACTTCTCTAACGTCTACCGCGTACCGTCGATCGGACGTCCATCCAACACATCAACCCCCAGCCTTCAATGTCTGCATGGCAGCCCCGGCTATTTTCCGGGCGCCATCACACGCAGGCACGCTCTCTGGTCCGGGGCTATAGACGGCGGTCAACACTTGTTTGTCAGACAGCCCCACGGTGTAATCGCAATTACTTTTGTCATTGGTGCTTGTGTCTGAGAACTGGACGACTGGGTGGCCATCAATTGGTGGTAGTTCTTTGAAGATCTTTGCTGTTTTCCGTTGCGCGTAAATAGAAGACAGACCGTAACCACCAGAGGGGAAACCGACCGTCGCTCGTGCTGTGGTTCCTTCCCCTCGTCGACTGCAAAGTGGACCGGCGGCCTTCGAGGTGTGTACATGGGTGCCGATGCCCAATGATGATACGAACTGCTGCACCTGGCTAGGTGTCAGTATCGAACAGGGGTCATCTAGATACTTCCTATTCACGTCCAACGGCTGGTTTACGTGAGGGGCGCCGTATAGATTTTGCTGGCTAGTCGAGGACGGTGATCCTGTTTCGGCGCCCGTGCCACTGCACGCCGTCGCACCAAGTACGGCGACCCCCAAGACTGCCATGCCCGCCAGTAACCGAAATTGCAAAGGTCACTCCACCGTGCTTGGGTCGACGTGTTTGAGACTCATCTCGTTCGCCAATTCCATGTTGTTGTATTCTTTATCGATAGCAATCAAGGCGTTCATCGTTTCTTGGAGCTGCTTCCGACCATTGACGTGATTCGCCTTGGTTGCCTCGACGCACTGCATCAGGTTGCCATGGAACTCTTTGGTGTAATCCAAATCGCACGGCGACTTAGTCTTGGGTAAAAAGTTGCAGATATTGTCGTGATGGTCATCTAGGGCGCCCATTGCGTCCTGTAGCTGCTTCATCACCGTACGCATGGCTGCTGTGTCGTACTCCATGCTCCCCGCCACGATGCACTCCCTACACTGCTCGCCCGTGTGTATCCAGCTTGCTGTTGCTCGCTGCTCGGCGCAGTCTATCTGAGCCCACGCGCTCTCGGCGCGATTCTGCTCAAACTCTGACGTGCGCGGATCTGCGAGGGTTCCGCGCTACTTCGACTGGTGTCGGATTCGCCGGATTTTGCCACCTTGGCGACGCGTGTTCATCGGTGCGCGCGAACATGTTCATGCAGGTAGTTCCGCCGCGTTGGGCCGATCGAGTGAACTTTCCTGATGGGTACGAGTAGGAGCCCTCAGCGTTCGGGGCGCCCGGTGCAGGCGGACGGATTCCTGCGCCCCGGCCAGTACCAGCGCGGCCTGCGAGGCGAACAAGCCGCCCAGCATCTGCGAGTCGAGATCGAACCTCTTGCGAACACTGGAGTAAAGGTTCAACGCGCCCAGGGAGTCATCACGAGTGAACAGCTGGAACGACAGCATGCTGAGAATCCCTCGGGCAGCAGCCTCCGGGGCAAACCGCGGCCACCGGTCGGCCTCGGCGACCAGATCGTCGACCACCACCGTGTGCTGGTCCCACAACGCGGTCACACACGGACCTTCCCGGTAGGTGGACTGCAATCGATCCACCTCCGAGACGGTACTGCTCGACGGCGTGTACGAGGTGATCACTCCGTCGCCGCGCAGCAACGACACGCCGGCATGTTCGGCGCCAGGGACTGTGGCCACTGCCGACGACACGAT
>NZ_KB905411.1 GCF_000379465.1 Sciscionella marina DSM 45152 | reverse complement strand
ATCACCGTCGCGTCCTGATTCGTGTGCATGGACGCGCCGCAAGTGGGTAGTCGATTCCCGCGAGGGAAAGGACAACTGATGCGTTCCAACGAGGATTTCGTGGGACTCGACGACATTCCGGTGCCCTCGGTTGGCGTGGGACAACGCCGCCGTGCGGTGCGCGCCGTGGCTGCCTGTTCCCGCGACAGTGNGGATTGTGCGCGACTACTCGCCGCGCTCGGTCTGGACGTGCGTGAAGGATTCCCTTTCGGCGAAGGAGAACATGACGATGGCGGTCAAGACAGCCAATGGCACGAAACTGCTGCCGGAGACCGAGCGGCTGGCCGGTGGCGCTAACTTCGCCGCCGTGGCCACGATGCTGCCCAGTGGGCGCATCCAGAACCAACCGGTGTGGGTCGGAGTCGAGGACGGCCGACTCGTGGTGAACACCGAGACGCACCGGGCGAAATACCTCAACGCCCGCCGCGACGGGCGCATCGCCCTGATGATCCGCGACGAGCAGGATCCGTACCGGTACGCGGAGATCCGGGGAGTCCTCGGCGAGACCACCGGCGGTGACCGGGCGCGCGGACACGTCGACGAGCTCGCGCAGGACTACACCGGTAAGCCCTATCCGCCGGAGGCCATCAAGAGCGAGCGGGTGATGCTCTGGGTGACACCCGAACGCCAGACCTTCGTCGACCAGAACAACGGTATCGCCGACTGAGATCGCGACAGCCAGGGCTGCTCGCGGTGCGCCGGTCAGTCCGCTGAACCTTCGCTTTCCGGGCGGTCGGTCTCCAGGTGCCGGTCGGTCTCCAGATGCAGAGCGCCTTCCTCGGGTTCTCCCGGCGGAACCGATGCCTCTGGCGGAAAAGCCGTCGTCTCGGAATCAGCGGAATCCCGGGTGTCGTGTTCAGGGTCGTCCCTGCGCGGGTCGTCTCGTGGCCAGTCGAGCGGCTGCGCGGCCGAGCGGTTCTCGTCGAGTTCGAGGTGTTCCCCGTGTTCGCTGGCCGGGGTCTGGTGTTCGGACATGACTACTCCTGTGCGGTAAGCCGGATTCAGCGTCGATAGTCGAGCGTGGGCGCGATGTACGGTTCGCGGGCAGGCACATCGTTGGCGACGCCATGACTGGCGTCGATATGTGCTTCGGTGATAGGACGGGCGTTCGCCGTGTACGAACTGCCGGGACCGTGACCGGCTGTGGAAGTGTCGGGAGCCAGGCCGGTCAACCGTAGATCCGCTCGCGCAGCTGTTTGAGACTCTGTGCGAGCAATCTGGAGACGTGCATTTGGGAAAGCCCGATCTTGCGCGCGATTTCCGATTGGGTGAGATTGCCGAAGAATCGCAGGGTCAGGATTCGCCGTTCACGTTCCGGCAGGTCGGCCAGCAGCGGCTGTAGCGTTTCGCGCAGCTCGACGTCCTCGATGTTGGTGTCCTGCTCGCCGATGGTGTCGCTGACGGCCTGGCTGTCGGACTCGGTGGTCCCGCCGACCGGGCTGTTGAGGGAATCGGCCCGGTAAGCACTGCCCGCCTCCAGGCCCCTGCGCACCTCGCCGAGTTCGATCCCAAGGTACTCGGCAAGTTCGTCCGCCCGCGGTGCGCGACCGGTGCGCTGGGACAGCTCGTCGATCGCTTTACCGAGATTCAGATGCAGTTCCTGCAGCCTGCGCGGCACCCGCATGGCCCAGCCCGCGTCGCGAAAGTACCGCCGCACCTCGCCCATGATCGTGGGCACAGCGAACGCGAGGAAGTCGTTCCCGCGATCGGGTTCGAACCGGTCCACCGCGTTGATCAGGCCGAGCATGGCGACCTGACGCAGGTCCTCGAGCTGCACACCGCGGTGGCGGAACCGCATCGCGATGTGCTCAGCGAGGGGCATGTGCTCGCGGACCAGCTTCTCCCGCAGGCGCTCATACCGCGGATTCTCTGGTGAGAGCGCAGCGAATTCGTGGAAGTCCTCCGCGAACTGAGCGTACTCCTGGTGCTCGGCCTGTTTCGACAGGCCGAGGTGGTCAGGGCCTTCGGTCATGGGCATCCGTCAGAGGCCTTGGTCGCCTCGATGTGCAGCGTCGTCGGCTGCCCCGGATTCGCGTTCGTCCAGCTGATGAGGGTGTCCGCGAGCGTTGACATGATGCGCCACGACCACGAAGAACGGTCGACAACGGCATCCGGGCTTGCGGTGGCCTGCGCGTGGAGATAGAAGCGGTCATCGGCCCGGAACCGGCACGACAGCTGAGCTCCGCGCTCCGCGTTGCGGATGAGAGTCGAGCAGACCTCGTCGACGAGCAGCCGGGCGTCCTCGACGCTGTCCACGGTGAAACCAGCATCCATCGTCAAGGTCGCAGCCACATTGCGTAGTACGGCGAGCTGGGCGGAGTCGATGCTCGTATGCACCTCGACGACACCGTCATCGGCAACCGATGGTTTTTCTGCTGGCTGATCGCTGATCATGTGCCGCTCCGGTCCCGCGTATCGTCGACGTCTCCGGTGGAACTCCCTCCGACGGGCACAAGCCTGACCGGTTTTCTTCCACCGTTGTACTCGGAGTGCCCAGCCGGGATGGCCGTCGCTGTATCGATAACCGTCGATACGGGAGCGGACCGCGACATGGGGCCGGTGCGTCGTAGTCGAACTGACGTCGTCCGCCAGTCGGTCTCTGGGAAATTCGCCTTCATCGTACCCTATTCGTCGCAGCTGCGGCTGTCATCCGGACCGATTCCGGTACCGCGACGCAGGTGCACATCAGCCTGCGTGCGGAGTACTTTCGTTCAGCCTTAACACGAGTGTCGCCCCGTCGGCAAGGCCGAGAAGACGCCGTCCTCGCACCTCATGGTCCTGGATTCGTCATTGCCACGTGACGACTACCCCGGAAGCCGGGGACGGAAACCTCGGTCGAATCCGTCTTCTCGATTGGGCGTACTCACAAGAATCCGGGCCACCGCATCGGTCTAGACGCTATGGGTGGTGGATAGCTCGTACTGCAGGATCCAGCGGCAAGCCGACTCCGGCGACGCGAACTCGGTCGGGTCACTACTCGGAAACGGCTCCCGGCGCACCTCGTGGGGGGCGCTACCGTTCAAGTCCCGCTGCCGCTGAACGCTTGTCGTGTACTACTGAGGGCTCCGCGCCGGCACGAGAGGTCGGCCCTCGGAACCAGCAAGGACAGCGCGCCGCCGCCCCCGGTCGGTGTGCCGTTCCTTGATCCATGCGGTGGCCCCAAAGACGCGCGTTTGTCACACATTCGCACGGGTATCACAGTCGCACGGGTATCACGGAGAAACCAGAAGCGACAACCGGGAGCGAGTCGTGATCGATAGTTCTTCAATCACCGACACCGCGATCTTCGACATGCTGTTGTCGGACGGCACGGCAATTCCTGTCGAGGTCGAATTCCAGTACACCAGCGGTGATCCGTGGGCCGTGCGGCTTTCCTTCCACGTCAGGAGAAACGAGAGAACCGTGTGGACGGTGGCGAGGACATTGCTGGCCACTGGCCTGCACACTCCTTCGGGAGAAGGGGAGGTGCGAGTCCGCCCAGTCGACGGCGAATCGGCGGTCGCCGTCGAGCTGTATTCGCCGAGCGGGCAGGCGGAATTCGTCACCGATGCCGGTCAGCTCGGCGAATTCGTGGACGCCACTTACCGGTTCGTGTCCTCGATACAGGCGCAGGCGATCGTCGATGCCGAGTTCGACAGCCGTCGGTGGCTCGATTCCGGCGAATAGGTGGGCCGGAGACCGTGAACTCCGACGGTTCCTTCGGCGAGACTCGATTCTTTCCACAAGACGACACGCCAGGCGGGGAAAGCTACACCGGGGCGCTCGATCAGGTAGTCGCCAGCCGGGACGGGGCCGCTCGTGCGGCTCGGTGTCTTCCGGAGCGGTCATCGGTGTCGCGATGCCCCATGGGGCATCGCATTGACGGTGATGCCGGAGTCGGCACCGGTGACGATCGCGATTCGGGGCAGGTCTGTGTTGGCCGTTGTGGGATCCGGCCCGGTCATGGTCACTTCTCACTTCTCCTGGTGGCCGTCCCTCTCGCTGGCGACATATCCGGCAGAAGGCGGTGCGTGCGCACTGTCCGGGTAGCGGCCTCTCGCGGGGTTTCGCCGAATGGCATTTCGGGTAGCCGAATGCATGTGTCGCGGTTCGCGGCAGGTGATGGGATATTCCAGAGGAGGCGAGATGCCTGGCGGGACAGAATTCGCGTCCGAGCGGCGCCCACCAGTGCAGTACGTCGCGTTCGCTACTGGTCTTGTGCTTCTCCTGATCGGGATACTGGGTTTCGTACCCGGCGCGACGACCGAGTATCACCTGCTCCAGCTGGTCGGTCACGGACCGAGCGCGCTCCTGTTCGACACCTTCTCGGTCACGGTTGCGCGGAATTTTCTGTTCGTGGCGTTCGGTATCGCACTCATCGCCGTGTCCAGGACATCGAAACTGGCCCATGGCCTGCTGATCACCGTCGGCCTGATTTATCTGCTGCTCTATTGCTACGGGCTGCTCGCCGGGCACGGTGCGGATGCGAATCTTCTCGCGCTCAACGATCCCGATAACTGGTTGCACCTGGCGATCGCGGTCGTTCTCCTGGCTATGGCGCTTCTCGCCGGGCAGAACCGCCATCCGCAGCGGTCGACCTCGCCGCCCGGGGACGTGTGAGCCGAGCTCAGCGAAGGGGAGACGTGCCGGGGAATCAAGAACATCGTCGCCGGGATCTGCGCGGTCCACCTGCCGACCCGTCTCCGCGACGCCGGTCCGCGAGCCTTGGCAAGGGTGCGGCTCGTGGCTCGGCGGTCAAGTGGCCTTCGTAGATATCACGTGGAGTTCGGTGTGGTTGATGTCATCGACCCGCGTTTCGCTCCCCGCTGATCGGGGTATGCCTGCAGCCGAATACATTCAGTACGGCCGACGAGGATTCCCAGTGCGGTATGACGAGATCGTGGACCGGGTGCGAGCTGGCGGTGGTCCGGTGAACAAGGTGGAGGCCGAAGCGCTCGTACAGAGCGTAGCGGCGGTGCTGGGCCAGCGTCTGACAGGTGCGCAGGCCGGACGTCTTGCCGATCATCTGCCCGAAGAGCTGCGCCGTTCGCTGATCGAGGCGGACCAAGGGCAACGGTTCGGAGCCGTGGAGTTTCTCGGAAGGGTGGCTCAGCGCGAGGCGATGGGCCGCACCGGTGAGCAGCTTCGGGTGCATGTTCGCGCGGTATTCGGTGTTCTCGCAGAAGCCGTTTCGACCGGCGAGTTCGAGGAGGTCCTCGATCAGTTGCCCGCCGACTACGAACAGCTGGTCAGTGTCGCCGGGTGACCCGAGCGCGGGATGTGTCCCGGCGAGGAAATCGGGTAGTGCTTGGTCATGCCCGATATCACCGAACTGATACTCGACGATCATCAGGAATTCCGCAGGCGCTTCGCCGCGCTCGACGAGGTGGACACGCCGGAGGAGCTGGCGAAGATTTGGCGGCCGCTTTCGGCACTGCTGGATCTGCATGCCGTGGCCGAGGAGCGGATCTTCTATCCCGAACTGGTACACCGTGGCTCCGATGCCGAGGACGAGACCGTTGATGCGGTCGATGATCATAATCAGATCAGAGACGCGGTCCACGAGGCAGATAGCTATCCGGTGGGCAGCGCACCGTGGAGTAGTGCGGTTCGCAGGGCACGGCTGGAGAACAGTGAACACATGGCGGAGGAGGAGGACGGCGCGCTCGCCGATTTCCGCAGACACGCGGATCCTGGCCTACGCGCCGATCTGGGCGCTCGGTTCGCCGCGTTCAAACAGGAGCATCCAGCCGCCGCCGGGCTCGACACGAGCGATATCGCCCCGAACAGGTACCTCGCATCGGTCGAGGCCGAAGGGGCCGGAGACGGTTCACTCGGACTGGGTCCGCTCGATGGGAGGCGAAACGGATGAACCATCTGCTGCGTGAGCTCGCGCCGATACCGCAAGCGGCATGGGACAAACTCGAGGAGGAGGCCAAGGACCAGTTCACGGTGCACCTGGCGGGGCGGCGGCTGGTCGACTGGTCGGGCCCGCATGGTTGGGAACACTCGGCCACTGGACTGGGCCGTAAGCGCGTTCTCGAACCTGAGCACCAGAACCGGGGTGACATCGAGCTGCACCGGCGAAAGGTGCTCGAACTCGCCGAGGTGCGCCTTCCGTTCGCCGTCAACAGGTCCGAACTCGATGACGCCGAGCGTGGCGCGGGTGATCTCGATCTGGACGCGCTGGACGCGGCGGCACTGCATTTGGCCCGGCTGGAGAACCACGCGGTGTTCCATGGGTGGCGCGAGGCCGGTTTCACCGGCATGACAGCGGCCAGTCCGCATCGGCCCGTCCCGCTCGGCAGCGATCCGCAGAACTACCCGAAATCGACGGCTCTCGCGGTGAACACACTCCGGGATGCCGGAGTCCCGGGACCGTATGCCTTGGCGGTCGGGCCGCGGGATCACATGGATATTCTCGCGGCGGCGGAACAAGGAGGATATCCGGTTCTCGATCACCTGCGCCGCATCCTGGGCGGCGGTAAGGTCGTGCGGGCGCCGGGGATCGAGGTGGCGGTCGTGCTGGGCCTCGGTGCGGGAAACTTCCTGTTCGATGTCGGACAGGACATCTCCATCGGATACGAAGGACATGACCGGGACTTCGTGCGATTCTATTTCGAGGAGAACTTCTGCATACGGGTCGTCGAACGATCGGCCGCCGTGGCGCTGGCCAGGGAATAGGTGCTCGTACCGTTCGCGCGGGTTTCGGCAGTCGTGAAACGGGTTATCCCTCGACAGGAATCGCAGGAAGTCGTGACCGCAGATCGTGGAGGTGAAAGTGGTGCTGATGGGCAGCGGTTGGGCGCGTCGCCATAGATGGTGGCGCACTGGTGCCGGCGTGCCGACGAAAGCGCGAAATCCAGGCAGCAATGCCGGTGCGCACCGAGTCGGGCTGGAGCTCGATGACGGCAGCTGTCTCGTGGGGCAGCTGCTGACGTTCAACCCCGACCCGCCGCATACGGGTGGCCGGGAGCTCGTGCTGACCGCTCCACTGAGCTACCGCGGGCCCGGCGCGGCGGTGACGACGCCACTCGAGTCGTTGGTGGCCTGCGTGGCGGCTGCTCGCGTGGTGGCCATGACAGCTGGTTCGGAGCTGGCGGCCGACGGAGCCGCACACCCGCACGCCACGGTCACGGTTCCGCCTGGATGACCGATTTTTTCGGGTGTTTACCGGCAAACCAGGCTCGGTAGACAAGCTGGTCACCTGAAAGCGGGCTGGCAAATTCGTTGCTGCTTCGTTATGCTTTTTCTTATCGACGCTATTGATCGTATCGACACTTCAAGGGCGGGCGCGACACCGCACTGGGGCGCGTGCGAGCAATTCGTGCCGCGCCCGGGGCACGGGCACCTGGCTTCCACGAAGACGGAGTGGCCCTGTGGGGTTTCATCGAAGCTCCATGTGGTCCGTGAGATCGTCTGTGGAATGGCATGAATTCGACGCCCTTGGAGCCTGTAGCCACATCGCTGGCTGCCCTGTTGTCCCGCGTGCTGACCGGCCTACGCTGCGATGTCGCCGGTGACCTCGGCGCTGCCGTCAGTGTTGCCCATCCTGCCCGCAACCGAGGCGGAGGGCGACTGAGAGTACTTGCGGCCAGCGGTGTCGGAGAATCGTTGACTCCGGTGACGACCGGGAAATTGTGGGGACCTTCGATCCTGGCCGCGTTGGGGGAGGGGCCGCTCGCGACGGCCGACATCTGGTGCGACGAACGCTGGCCGCATCTGAGATTCGAACGGCTGCGGGACAGGGTGGAGGCCACCCAGCTTGACGTCATCGCCCGGGTTCGGGGCGCCGCCGCGATGCCCTCGATCTGGGACGAGGACGGGATTATGGTCTTGTCGGTCTACCTCGATGGTCCCGCGAACGAGAGAACCGTCGCCACGCTCGCCCGCCACGAGCCGTTGGTGACCAGCGCGGTCACGATGGCCGGAATCGCCGAGCGCAATCAGCAGCAGTCACAGCGTGTTCTGGACGCGCTCGCCTCGCGGGCGGCCATCGAACAGGCGAAGGGCGTCATCATGGGGATACGAAACTGCGATCCCAATGCCGCCTGGGATGTTCTCCGCGCGGTGAGCCAGGAGGTGAACCTCAAACTCCGTGAACTGGCAACCGCCTTGGTGGAACACATCGGACAGGTACCGGCTGACAAACCCGTGAACCAGAGCGTGGTCCATGTGGACGAGCGCGCCCGGGAGATTGCCGCTCAACTGTGGAAAGGGCTTCGCCAGGAGCAGATCGGAGACGGGACACACGTGCCGTGACCGGTACGGTATGACGGCGAGGTCCCGGACCCGATTGCTGCGTACGGGTTTCCGAACCGAAATGGATCATCTACCGTCGTCATATGTCCCACGATGACAGAGTCGAGGTCCCCGACGTCACGGGTTTGGGCGCTGTCGAGGCGTGTGGCGCGGTCCGGGCTGCCGGCTTGTCGCCTCGCGGACCGCAGCATGCTCCCGAGCCGATCGACGGCACCATCATTCAGCAGGATCCCGCGCCCGGAGTCTCGGTCAATATCGGGAATGACGTGACGCTGTGGTCGGATAACGGTCGAGCCGCGCAGGAAGTCCTCGACCCGGATCTCTCCACTGCCACGGCACCGATGACCTAGCCGACCGCTGAGGCGTTTGCACCGCGCCGGCCGCGGGTATGTGATCACCTGACGACAACCGCGGCCGGTGATCGGCACGCGTGGAAGACGGCGGGCCGAGACGTGCAATGGAGGGACGAGACCCGAGATGACCGAACAGCTCGACGTGAAGCGGCTCAACGGCGATTCGTGTGCGGTCACGATCCGGCGTGGGATGGCCACCACGCACCATCGTGTGACCATGAGCGGGGAATTGTTCGATGACCTTCTCCTTCCCGGAGCCGCGGCGACACGTGTCGTCGAACAGACGATGCGATACCTGCTGGAACGCCGCTCGGCCGGCTCTATCCCGCACGACATCGATCTGGACGAGCTGCGCGAACACGACGCCCGCTATCTGAACGCGTTACGGAAACGACTGGCCGGTTGAGGTCCTGCCCGGGGGCTTTCCCTTCCGTGTGACCGCGTGTGTCGTTGTCTGCGCATCAAGGATTGTGGGACGTCGAACCACGAGATATCGGAGAGCAGGGGACCGAAGCGGGAGCTCACGGCGGTCGTGAACAGAGGCCGAGCCCGGCCTCGTCCGTACCTGCGGCAAGGACTCCGCCGGAACTCGGCCGAACGGACCGAGGCGCACAGCAGGAAGACTGAGAACACCGCTAACGCTTGGGCTTCAACGCCTTCCGCAATTTGTCACCCGCCTGTTTGAGGCTGCCCTTCGTCTTCTGTGCTTTGCCCTCCATCTGCCATTGCTCGTTGTCGGTCACTTCACCTGCTTTTTCCTTGGCCTTGCCCTGCAATTCCTCTGCCTTGTTCGTTGTCTCGTCATCCATAGACAGGGAGTACCCACAGGTAGTCGTTCTATGCTTGCGTGTTTCGATCGCCGAGGCGTGGGTACGCCAAAGGCGGAAGGAGGTGCCCATGCCGGAAGAACTGCGCGTCGAGGACCTGGGAGAAGGTGAGTTCGCGATCGTCCGGTATGGACGTGCCGTGTCGCACTGGTATGCGAGTGCTTCCGTGTTCGAGCAGGTGGGCTCGCGGTACAGCTCACGACGAGTTGTCGAGTGCGCCGTGGCGTATCTGACCGAACACGGGGCCGGTGGGCAATTGCCGGAGAGCGTCGATCTCGAGCGGCTCACGACAACTGACGAGAATTTTCTGGCGCAGGTACGTCGACGACTCGAGGAACCGGTCCGGCTCCCGGAAGACCCGCGGAATCGGCCCACGGAGACCGTCGATGCCCTCGAAGAACGAATTACCGAACAGACCGGGGCCATCGACCGCGGCGATGAGAATCGACTGCCAGGCACGTCCACCGAGGACAGTGAGCCGGAAGGCGCAGATCCCGGTGCACGCCTGCACACCGTTCAGGAACCGCCGGTCTGACCGTTGGTCGATGCCGCGTATCCGCGCCGATGCCATCGACGCGCGGTGCCGGAACGAGCCGGGGGCCGATACCGAGCGGTTTGGTCCACGACAGTCGGAGAACGCGCATCAAGCGGCTGACGAACGCACAGGACCTCTTCATGAACGCCCCGCACACGTCCACAGGGCTCTGGAGACACGCCGATCCGCTGATGACTATATCGAACAAGCGCCCTTGAGAAGGGAGGAAATCATGAACTGTTTCGACTGCGCCGAACATGGTGAGTCCACATCCGCCATGGCGATCTGCACGACGTGTGGAGCGGGGGTATGCCGAGACTGCGCGCATGTTGGTGTGAATACGATTAAGCATCCATCGGGTTTCTCCTCGGCCGAAGAAACTTTCATCGAGACCCGCAAGCTCGCATGTCGTGCCTGTGCGACAGCTCTGAGCGCTCACCACGCCCAGGCCTATCGGTTTGTGCCAGCAGAGAATTCCGCCCCCGCGTAGCGCGAGGCCGGACACCGGTCGTCCCGCGGCGCCCTCCGCGTTGACGCCATCACACCCATGGGCTTTTATGCGCTGCCGTGCCCAGCCCTCGACGCCGACTCGATCGCGAAGCGGCCATGGCCTGCCCAGCAGATGGCTTGCCAGGATCTCCCGCTGGTGCACTGAAGCCGGGACGCCGGTTCGGGAGACGGACCGACTGCGGGTCGTCGAGCATTGCGACACTGTCGAACCGGAACTTTCGATGCTCATTCTCCGACTCACTGGGCAGGCGCTGACCGGGAGTGAGGGAGATCGTCGATGCCGCACGAGCTATCCGTTCGAAGAGTTCCCCGGTGATCGGCCGTCGACTGGTACTCACCGCTGGTATCGGCGGGTTCATCGGAGGCTGTGCTTCTGTCACGCGGAAGCAGGCAGCACAAGTTCCGGTTGAGCGGTTGGCGACCTTGGACGGAGCTACGGCGGGTCTGGCACTCATGCTGGGCCGCCATCAGCAGGCGACAGCGTCGTTTCTTGCCAAAGATCCGATCGTTGAGGCGATCGCGATGCTGCAAGAGGGGCCTGTGGTCGATGTGTCATCGCCAGGTGGGCAGCTCGAGCTCGAGAAGCTCGTGGCACTGAGTCCGACCAGGGTCATCGGACTCAGCGGCGGTCCCGTCGAGCAGGCCGTCGTCCTGGACCGGATATCAAGCAGTGTGCAACGGGTTGCCCGAACGGGGCGGCTAGCGGCGGACTCCCTGGCCGTCGGAGCCGCACTCGGACGGCTGAGGCGAACTCGGCATGCATTGACGATGTTGTCGGCCTCGAGGCAGCAGCTGCAAAGCGCGCTGCGGTCGCGATCCGCGCCGACGATCTCGATCATCTCACCGGGACTGGCAGCCGACTCGATCTTCACCGTGGGCGGCGCTACCCCGGCAGCCTCGACAGTGGCCGCTCTCGATCTTCGACGCCCCGCGGCCCAGGCCAAGGCGGCCTCGAGCGCGAGATCATTCGTGCCCGTATCTCTGGAGCACTTGCCAGAGCACGATGCCGATCTGGTGTTCGTGGCTGTCGGCCCCACTGTTGATCCTCGCTGGTTGTACGACAGGCCGTTGTGGCGGCAGTTGGGTGCGGTGCGGCGGAGGCGGGTGATCGAAGTGGACGCCTTGCAATGGGCGACGACGTCCTCGCTGCTGGGCAACTGGTGGGTACTCGATGATCTCGCCGCGGTATTACGCGAGGATGCATGCCCCATCGTGGGATCCGCGACGTTCCGCGGGATACAACGATTGGCTCGATACCGTGCGCTCTTCGGAGAATAGCTAGCTCGGCAAGGTGGCAGGCGGGGATATCCGAACGTGGACGTGGGTGCGCCACAACGGGCGTGGGACAATGCTGTCGTGCTCGCGGCTGACAGGGTGGTGGAAAGCCCAGTAGCTGGTCCACGGCTGTCTGGGCTCGCGGAACGGCAGCAGAACGAGGAAGGTTGATGGCGCAGTGCAGGATCTGACGGTGGATGGTTCGACTAGTGCGGCTGACCTCATTGAACGCCAGGTCATCGAGCTGGTGGACCATCTCGAGGAGGCCGACGCGGCGGGATGGTATTCCAGGCTCGAGGTCTCGCGTCCCTGGTCCGCGCACAATCCGAGGATCGTGGGGGAGTTCGCGCAACCTTCTGCTATCCGCCGGTATCTGTGTCGAGAGTTGAGCATCTTGCTCGAGCGTGGCGCCACCGTCACCGCTGGGGCGTCTCGTCGTGCGCTGACCTTCCAGGACTCGGAGTTCTTCGCCGCGCTCGACGAGGAGCGGTTCGATTTGCGTGCGAAGAAGCTGTTCCTGTTCGGCCCCGAGCGGATGGCGCTGTCGCTGGATCGCCTGGCGCACTATACGGGGACACCGGCGGAGTCATTTCAGCGTCATGTCCTGTTCACCAATTACGCGATGCATGTCGAGGCTTTTCTCGAACGGTTTCCCGACGCGCAGGGGCCGAGCCGGTCCGGAGTTCAGATGCCGGCATGGCATCATCAAACGGAAAATGGTGATGGTGTCAGCTTGATCAATATCGGTGTGGGGCCCGCCAATGCCAAGACCGCTACGGATCATGTGGCGGTGCTTCGGCCGGATACCATGATGATGATCGGACACTGTGGTGGTCTGCGTAATCACCAGAACATCGGTGATTTTGTGCTGGCGACCTCGTACTTGCGTCATGACCATGTTCTCGATGACGTACTGCCGACCACGGTTCCGGTGGTGCCGACACCGCGGTTGAATATGCTATTGCTTGATGAGCTCGACAAGCGTAACGCCGAATATCGGCTTGGGACCGTGTACACGACCGACAATCGCAACTGGGAACTCAACCAGCGTGCGCCGCTGGCCGCGATCCAGACGGCGCGCTGCCTGGCCGCGGACATGGAGTCGGCGACGATCGCGGCGAACGGGTTCCGTTACCGGATCCCCAACGCGACGCTGTTGTGTGTCTCGGATAAACCGATGCACGCGGCACCGAAACTATCCGGCGAAGCAGTGAAATTCTATCAATCGAGCAAACGTCAACATCTGGACATCGCACTGGCCTGCCTCGAACGAATCCGCACCGAGCACCCCGATGGCCTTCCCGCACAGGACATCCGCTCCTCGGACGAACCGCTGTTCGGCGCAGAGTAGCCGGATAGCCGAGGTCGCTCGGCCGGACGACAACTCGACCGGTCAGAGCTGGTGTCCTCAGTCGCCCGGATGGTTAGCGAATCCCGACAAGGATGTAGTCGTTTCCGTGTTGCCACACCGTTCCCGTTTCACTGAACCCGGCTGCCGACAACGCTTCGAGGTGCCATTGCGGGCTGCACCGATTGGCGTATCCGGTGCTGCATCCGGCGAGTTGTGCGGGTGAGAACACACTGGTGACACGGGAATCCTGACGCAGGGAGTTCCACCAGGTCTGCCATGCCTCGTTGCGCTCTACCCGATTGCGTTCGGCGCGACGCCGCCTGATCACGCTGGTCAGCTCCTCCAGGGCGGGCTGCTGATCGTAGAGGTTGTCCGCGTTGACGAAGACTCCGCCAGGGCGCAGATTGTCCGCGACTTCTCGGTACAGTGCCGCAAGGCGTGGTGGGCGGAGCCAATGCAAGGCCGTGGTCGTGGTGACGGCGCTGAGAAGGTGCCCATCGGTGACGGCCTGCGCCCAGCCAGGTGTGGCGAGGTCGAGGTCGAGGTAACGCGGGGAGGCCGTGGCACTCGGTCGGGTCGCCTCCGCCAAGGCCAGGAGGAAGGGATCGGTATCGAGGCCGGTGATGTGCGCGGCGGGAAAACGTGTGGCCAGCCGGGCCGTCAGTGATCCTGGGCCGCAGCCGAGGTCTACGATCTCGGGTGATATCTGCTCGGCGCAGATATGCTCAATGACGTCGCCGATGACCAGGAAGCGATCTTCACGATCGGCGACATAGCGCTCCTGTTGCGTGTCCCAGCGCGCGAGCCAATCTTGGGCCGTCGTCCGGTCGAGTTGCTTGAGCATCCTCGGGTCTCCCGTAAACCTCGTCCAGTTTTCGACAATGATATTCAATAAATCTTGGTTTCGCCAGCTCTGATGGACCGCCGGACTCGCCCGCTTCACCGTCGGATGCGGCCGGTGAACAGCATTCCAAAGGACCCGGGCGCTTTTCCGTGGCTCGTAGTCCGGTCGCGCCGGTTGTGGCCATCGTGGGGATCAAGATCAGAACGCCATAGAGAATCCCGGTTTTCGCTTCAACGATCGTTGTCGCAGAACCGAAGCACTCGGTGAGCACTGTTGTCATGAAGAATATCGTCACGAACGCGAGGCCGAGCAATCCGGCTACGGCGTGCACGCGGCGCAGCATCACGGTGCACCGTCCTGATAACCGAGATTGGCCTCGATACGCGCGAGGACAGGTGGAGGCTGCGCCTTCCAACTCCGTTGGTCGCCGCGGTCATGCTTCCGGAAAATGGGTTGATTGCGTTCCCCTACCTGCAGCATGCGGGTGACATCCGGCTTGCCGTCGAAGGTCTGCTCGGCAAGCTCGACCTGGCTGACGCCTGGCGTCTCTCGGATCCGGCACAGCAGCGATCACTGCTTCGGCGTCACCGGGAGCTCCCGGTGACGAATCGCTGCCTGCGTGTCCGTCAGCTAAGGTCGGCTCGGGCATGCCGGGAACCCGGCTCAGGAAGTCTGCGCCTTTGGTCATCGTCGCCAAGGTATCTGTGAGTCGGTGATGGCAGCGAGGCGTTGCCCGGGCCCCTGTAGCCGGTGTCCGATTGAACGAAGTCCTGCCCACATGGTCGCCTGATTTACCGTGATGATGGGTTTACCGAGCTCCCGCTCCAGTGGAGCGATGAGGTCGTAGGTGGGCAGGGCGGTGCAGCTGACGAACAGCGCGTCCGCTTCGGCATGGTCCGCGTTCGCTATCAGTTCGCGCACCTCGCGGTATCCGATGTCGTAGACTTCGCGGATCGTTTGCAGCCCGAGGCTGTGCTCGGTGAGGACATCGAAGCCCGCCGTGCCGAGGAAACGCACCAATGCCGCACCGACCGGCGGTTCATAGGGATGGGCCACCGATATTCGCTTGGCCCCGACCGCCGAAAGGGCGTCGATGACGGATCCGGCTGCGGTGAGAGTGGTTTGAACGCCGGGATGCCGCATGGCATTGCGCAAAGCCCGTTCGCCGTCGTGGCCGCCGACGAAGCTGCAGGCGGTGCAAAGATAGGTGATCGCGGGTGTTCCCAGGGCGGCGAGCGATCGTGCCGGCCTGGCCACCACTTCCGGCCGGTTCAACTGAGTGACCAACTCCCAATTGGTCGTGAACTCGACCGGGTCGGTGCGTGTGATGAACGGGGAGGTGTCCTTCGGGGACCATCGCCACAGTTCGCGGTCGTGGAGGAAGTCGAACGAGACGATGATCCCGAGTCCGGGCCCGGTCGGCCGGTTGTCGTCCCCGCCGGAAGCTGACGATTGTGCTTCAGGGTGCTGCGAAGCAACCATGGATCTTGTGACCTTTCGAATCGGTTGACAAGGTTGCGAGAGTGCCGGGCGGTGCGGTGTGTGAGAAGATGCCCGACCGATGCGGTCGGTCCCGGCGTGAGAGCGCGACAGCGGCGCTAGAACGTATACTAGAGCTTCGAAAACTTGGCTGTCGATGAGAAATCGGATTGTTCTCGGAGAAAATGATCGGGTTCCTCCTAGAGTAGAACGAGGGCGGCCGTAGTGGCTGTCAGGAGAAGATAGACGCTGCCGAGCACGCGGAGATTGAAGTTGATCAGCGCTCGTTCTTCCTTGGCGTCGGTGTCACCGGCGACGGCGAGGACGAGCAAGGTCTCCGGTAATGAAGCGAATACCGCATGACCGGCGGCACTGTTCTGTACGGCAGGCAGAAGCGAGGGGATTCCCAGTGCGGTCGCGGCCGTGGACTGTACCGGAGCCATGAGGGCATTGGCCCCGGTATTGGAACCGGTCAGAAATCCGGAGAAGATCCCGAGAGCGGGACTGAGGAATATCGCACCGAGTATACCGCTGCTGGTGAGAACATGGCCGATAGTGGCGACCATCCCACTGACCGCCATCAATTGGGCCAGTACGGCGAATCCGAGTAGCGCGGTCAACGTCGTCCGGGATCTTTTCAGGGCTTCGATTCCGGGCCCAGAACGTAACCGTCCACGGGCGAGGAACAGTCCAGTGGCGAGCAGGGCCAATCCAGGGGAGGACAGGGGCTGGAATGCGACACCACTGACCCGGACCGCTACCTCGTCGAGACGGACACCGGCGCCGATCAGGATACGAACCGCAATCACGAGCCCGAGTGCGATGCCATACGGCGTGATCGCCTCACGTGGTGGCGCCAGATACCGCAGTCTGGTGCGCGCGAAGACAGCGATCCCGGCCACGGTGGAAACGAGCCCCGCCGTCACCCCGGCAAGCTCGACGATCCCCACTCCGTTGCATGCCACCAGGGTTGCGGAGAAGCAGGCGCCGATCATGGCTCCAGGCAGGGCGCTTCGGTACCGCCCGCGTGCGCCTGCTGAGGAGGCGATAGCCGTGGCGACGGCACCGAGCACCGGGAAGATCGCCGCGCTCACCAGTGACGAGAGCCAGCCGATCGTGGCGAGGGAATGTCCGGTCAACGAGGCGGCCACCGTGCTCGCCAATCCCAGGGTTCCCCACGGCATGATGTTCAGGCTCAGTGCTGAACGGCGCAGCGCGGTATCCCGTTCGCTGATGGCCAGTAATACCGGCACCGTCAGTAACAGCGAAACACCAAATCCGGTCAGGGATTCCAAGGCCGGACCGAGACCGACCACGACCACCCCGATCTTTGCCTCGGCCGGTATGGGGAGTGTCTGGATCCACTGGGCCAGGCGGCTGTGTATCCGGCGGTCGGCGAGTTCGGCGTTGAGGTACAGGCCCGGAATGATGACCATCGCGGCCTCGCCCGTCAGGAGGCAGGCGGCCGCGACAGCGCTCAGTGTCGGCGTGGTGGTGAACGAGAAGTCCGGCACGACAAGGACGATGAGGACAGCCGTGATCACGCCGATCCACGCCACTCGGTGTGCGGTCATCCGCAGCATGATGCTCAGGCCGAGCACGACTATCAGCGGCGTCACCGCGAATCCAAGAGTCATCCGCTATGTGTCCAGCACAGCAATTCCGTTGGTGAGCGCACTCCTGTTGAGAGCATTCCCTTTGTCGAGCAGGCTCCGGTCTTGGACGGGCGCCGCCGTACTCCGCGAGGCAGTGGTCATCCACCCTCATATTCTTGTTTACAAGATCTATACTCCAATATGCAAGAATCCTTGTCAAGGGCAGACCGGGCGCCGGGCGTCCTGACGATTGTGTGCGTGATCGAGTGAGGTGGAAGGAGCCGTGTCGGTGAACTCGACTGGGCGTCGTGATGGGCGGCGAGATGTCCGAGGACGAAGTGGGAAACTGGTTGGTGCGGCGCGGAAGAGTGGGAACGGACAGGCCAAATGGTATGTGGCCATTGCCGCCGTCCTGGTGATCGGTGCCGCGATAACCACTGGCGTTCTGGTCTCCAAGGCCAATAGAAAGGCCGAGATCAATGATGTCATCGCGGCAACCGAAGTCCATCCGCGGTACCCGGTGCGCGCCGCCGATGGGGTCGTCACGGCGGGAACCGAGACGGCCGGCCGCACGATCGATCTGTATGAGGACCTGATCTGCCCCGGGTGTGGTGGGTTCAACCGGCTGTACGCGGACGCTATCGAAAAAGAGCTCGACGCGGGCCGTCTCCGCGTCCGCTACCACGTCCTCGCTTATCTGGACCAGTCGTCGGTTCCGCCGGGCTATTCGGAGCGGGGTTCGGCAGCCGCGTATGCCATGGCCGTGCACTCGCCCAGTCGATTTCCTTCCTTCCTGCGCAGCCTTTATCGCCAGCAGGTTCAGGAAGGTGAGCCGGGCTACACCGATGAACAGCTCGTCTCCCTCGGGCAGCGGCTCGGCGCCGACGAGAGGTTCGCGGCCGACGTTCGAGAGGGCACATGGAAACCGATGTTGCGCAAGGCACTGCGGGCCGCGGCCGAGGAAGTGGACAAAGCCACAGGAAGGGTGGCGCTGCCGACCGTCCTGTCCAGCGGACGCCAGCTCGACACGTCCGACCCACGTTGGCTCGGTAGCACCGAGCGTTGACCAGAACCGTGGATCCATTCGGCTCGGGCAGCGAACGGTGCCCGTACTGTGGAATCTCCAGCTGAGCGGCGGGGTCGCGGAGAGGTTAGAATCGCCCAGGCCAAGAGACGCACGTCCACGGAAGAACTGGGTGATATGGCTGACGTTGCGGGGTTCGGTAAGGCGGTGCGCCAGTTTCGGATCGATGCCCGGCTGTCCCTGGACGAACTGGCTGTGCGCAGTGGCGTATCACGCGCTGCGCTGTCCAAGATCGAACGAGGGGAGAGTAACCCGGGTCTGCAGCAGGCCTTGGGTGTTGCGGATGGCCTTGGCGTGCCACTCTCTGACCTTGTCGGGCAGTACCCGCAGCTGCCGGTGATTGTGCGTAACGAAGATGTCACCTCCGTGGTGGACGAAGAAACCGGCGCAACCCGGGACGCATTGCTCTCCCCGCAGCCTGGTGCCGAGCTCGTCCGGTACCGGCTTCCTGCCCACGCCGTGCTCGAGCCTTTTACCGCGCACGAACCCGGAACAAGGGAAACCTTCCTGGTGCTCGACGGCGGGCTCCGCATCCGGACGTCCGGTCATGACCTGATTCTGCATTGCGGTGACGCCGCAACACTGCCGGCCCATGACGAGCACGAACTGAGCAATCCGACCCCCGAGGAAACGGTTGCGCTGCTGCTGATCCTGCGTCCGAGCTGATTGCCCGATGACCTGATCTGCGAAGCAGAACAGGATGCCTCCCCTGCAATCGATTCACAATCCCGACTGTTTTCGAGGTGAGACAAGAACTAACAGGTGAGCCGAAAGTCAAATTCGAAAGAAGATGCTGCCGGTTTCGCTTTCTTTGCGCGAGGAGGTAGACGGTATATCCCCGTCTGGGATCGTTCCTGCTCAGCTGACACCGAAAGTGTCGGTTCGGGCTTGCTCAACGTACTGACGGAGATCGCCGAGATACTGGGGGAACGGTGCGTGCACCGGGTCGATCATGAGGTGGACGGCCTCGGGGTCGACGGACCTGCCGACGAACCAGCCGCGCTCTGCCCTGAGATCATCTCCGAAGCCGCCGACCTCTTGATACTCGATGAGGAGACGGTTGGCCGACGGTGCTACCTGGTTCCCCGGGTGGCGCCGCCCGTTCGATGCATTCGGCCCAGCCACGTCCCGTGGGCGGTGTGGAGGATGTCCAGGTACGGCTCGAGGTCGGATTCTTGTTCAGCGGCGCAGCTGTTGCTGTAGCAGGTATCCATCGCGGCTTTCGGCAGTGTTCCGGTGCGGCCCTGGCTTCTCAGGTGGACCTTTGCCGGATCGCTACTTGGTGGGCGGCAATCCGGCCGGATACCAGGCACGGGCTGCTGATGGCGGCATGTCGGGTGATGCTCCGGGAGCTGACCGTGGCGCTGACCTGCCTCACGCGTTTCGCCCTTGGACGCGTCAGGCTTCGTGGCTGTCCATCGGGGTTTCCATTGCGGCGTGGCCCAGCAGGTGGCCGAGGGCTGTGTCGAGCTGTGGGTGGCGGAACCGATGGCCGGCGTGTTCGAGCACCGTGGGTTCGACGCGCTGGTCGGCGAGGGCGAGCTCGTCCGCGCCTTGCCTGCCGAGCAGCAGCCGTGGCCCGAGTGCGGGGATCGGGAACAGGGCCGGGCGGTGCAGCACGTGCGCCAGCACGCGGGTGTACTCGGTGTTGCGTACCGGGTTCGGCGCGACCGCGTTGACCGGGCCGCTCAGGGTGTCATCGAGTACGGCGCGCCGGTAGATGTCGAGCAGGTCGTCGATGCCGATCCAGGACTGCCACTGGTCGCCGTTGCCGAGGCGCCCGCCGAGGCCTGCGGCGAACAGTGGGTACAGCAAGCCGAGCGTGCCGCCGCGCGGGCTCTGCACGATGCCGGTACGGACCTGCACGGTGCGCAGCCCGGCCTCGGCGGCGGGGTTCGTGGCGGCTTCCCAGTCCGCGACCAGATCGGCGAGCACTCCGGAACCGCGCCCACTGGTCTCGGTGAGCCGCCGGTCGCCCCGATCGGGTCCGTAATAGCCGATCGCGGAGGCGGACACGAACACATTCGGTCCCTGTGGAGTGTTCGCGGCGCATTCGGCGAGCCGCCTCGTCGGGCCGACCCGGCTGTCCCGTACCGCCCGCAGGTGAGCTTTGGTGAACCGTCCCGCGATCGACACACCCGCCAGATGGATCACCGCGTCCACCCCGGCCAGCAGCTCGGGGTCGGGGTGGTGCGGGTGCCAGGTACGCTCTCCGGCCGAGCGCGGGCGGCGGCGCACCAGGCGAATCACCTGGTGTCCGCCCGTGGAAAGCAAGGCGCACAACGCGGACCCGACCAGTCCGCCCGAGCCGGTGACCGCCACGGTCAGCGGTGTGCGGTGCCAGGCGCGGGCGCGGGATTGCGCGGCGAGGTCCGCGGCCAGCTGGCGGTGCCGGTAGGCGAACATCGACCGCAACACGGCAGCGGGCACGGTGGACTCGATGGTGTCCCGTACCCGCGTCCTCGCGGCCGCCTCGGCGACGAACTCATGAGTGTGCCGCCACGCGAGCGCGGTCGCCAGTGGCTGATTCGTCAACCGGTCCACGAACCGGTGCGGCGGATCGTATCCGTCTGCCTGGTGCCTGGCATGCCACCGTAACCCGCCGGGAAAGGCCAGCACGGTCGTGCCATCCCGCAGCGATGCCGTCTCCTCGAGCACTCGCACCGGTTGCCACGGCGGCATCAGCCGCGTGATCGCCCCCTGTCGTGCGTGCCAGTCGAAGACCTCCCGTATCGGCGCCTCGAGCACGCTGTCGTATCGCAGTCCCACTTGATCACTCCTGTCGTACCGGGTCCAGTTCCGCGGGGTGGCCGGGTGCGCCGTAGGTGTGCATGACGGCGGCGGCCTGCCGGAGAAACCACAGCACCGTTTCGGCCTGGGATTCGTCGAGCCGGCCGATGACGCCGGTGAGGGCGTCGAGCATGGGGGCGAGCTGTGCGCGCACCTCGGTCCGGCCGTGGGCGGTCGGGGTCAGTGTCACCCGCCGCCGATCCGCCGGATCCGGTTCGCGCACAAGGTGCCCGGCAGCCACGAGCCGATCCACCAGTACCGCGGCCGAGGCCGAGCGGATGCCGAGCCGGTCACCGAGTTCGACGGTGCCCATCGGCTCCTCGCTCGACGCCACGTGGTCCACGGCTTGCACGTCGGTCACCCGCAATCCCAGTCCCCGCGCGAGGGTGGCCTGCATCTCGCGGCCGGTCTGCAGCACCCGCCGCAGTTCCAGTCCGATCGCACGCCCGGTCTGATCATCCACCCCGCAATGGTAGCTAGAAAACCTAGCCTACAGGTAGGATGCACGGCATGCCTAGAAGTTCTAGTGAAAACGTGGGCGGCACGGTCCCCGGTACGGGTTCGGTGCGTGCGGTCAACGACCGGATGGCGGAGCGGTTGCTGCACGAGCCACCACAACCCTTGGTGGAGGGGAACTATGCGCTGCGGGTGCTCGAGACGCGTGGGCGGGTCAGTGGGCGGTCCCGGCGCACACCGGTCGGGGTGCTGCTGTCCGGCGGGCAGGAGTGGCTCGTGTCCCCGGTGCGGGATCGGGACTGGGTACGGAACCTGTGTGCCGAGCCGCGGTGCGTGCTGTCGGCCGGAGGCGAGAGACAGCACCGGTTCGCGATACTCGATGAGGGGGACCGGGCGGCCATCGCGGTGACCCGTTACCTGTCGGTGGTGCAGGCGCCATGGGCACTGCAGGCGTTCCCTGTCGGGCCCGGCACCCTTCGGGAGGAGGTGCTCGAGCAGCTGGCCACGATGGCGGTCTTCCGCCTCGGCGCCGGTGACGAGCACAGCGGTGATCGGGCGTGAGCGACCGGCGGCTCTCGTGCGTGATCGCCGGTGGCGGGCCGGGCGGGATGGTGCTGGGGTATCTCCTCGCCCGCAGTGGGGCGTCGGTGACGGTACTGGAGGAGCACCGGGATTTCGACCGGGATTTCCGCGGTGACTCGCTCCATCCGTACACCCTCGAACTGTTCTGGCGGCTCGGGCTCGTCGACGAATTGCTGGCGCTTCCGCATCACCGGGCGAGGTTTTTCCGGTTCAACACGCCCGCTGGTGCGATCACCACGGCCGACTACGGCAAACTGCCCACTCGGTTCAATTACGTGGCCTTGATGCCACAGGCCCGGTTCCTGGATTTCCTGGCCGCCGAGCTCGCACGGTCGGCCGCGCCGGTGCGCACCGGCTGCAAGGTCAGCGACCTGTGCTACGACGAAACCGGGAAGGTCACCGGAATCGTGTATCGCGACAGTGCGGGGACGCACCGGTTGACAGCCGATCTGGTGGTCGCGGCCGACGGGCGGTTCTCGAAGGTGCGCCGCGCCGCCGGAATGGAAGCGGTATCGCTTGGCGCGTGCACGGACCTGTTGTGGTTCCGCCTCCCGAAACAGGACTCCGACCCGCCGGACGCGGACGTGGACCTGTTCTTCGGCCGGAACCATTACCTGGCACTGCTGGCCGGCCCCGCCGGATGGCAGATCGGCTACAGCCTGCCGAAAGGTGGCTATCCGGCCGCCCGCGAAGCCGGTGTCAGCCCGATCCGGGATTTGCTCGCCGAGCGGATTCCGTGGCTGGCCGACCGGGCGCACCTACTGGAGACCTTTTCCCAAACCACCCTGTTATCGGTGGACATCGCCCGGCTGCGGCGGTGGTGGCGGCCCGGCCTGCTGCTGCTCGGCGATGCGGCGCACGTGATCTCCCCGGTCGGCGGGAACGGGATCCTCATGGCCATCCAGGACGCGGTCACCGCCGCGAACCACCTCGCACCCGCCCTGCGCGGCCCCGGACCGGTCCCCGACGCGGTGCTGGCCGCGGTCCAGGCCGAACGCGAACCGGCCATCCGGGCTGTGCAGGCACAGCAGGTCCGCACCGAACAGCGGGTCGCCACCGCTCGGGAAACCGGCAGACCCATCACCCCACCCGGCCTGCTGCGCTTGGTGACCCTCCTGCCCGGCGTCCGGCGGCGCGCCGCGAACGCGAACGCCTATGGCCCGCACCCGCCCGTGCTCGACACCGGATTGCTCTGCCGGGACCACCGCGCCTGAGGCGATGCCCGGTGCCCCCGAGCCGCGTGGCTCGTTTTCCGAAACCGATAAGGAGCGCCGAACCATGCCCGTCAAGACCGCGATCGTCCTGTTCACCCGCGACCTGCGCATCGAGGACAACCCGGTGCTCGCCGCGGCTGCCGCGAACGCGGAACACGTGCTGCCCCTTTTCGTGCACGACGTCCGGCTGCATGCCACCGGATTCGCCGCGCAGCGCCGCAGCGACTTCCTCGCCTCGGCGCTCGGCGGTCTCGATGAACGACTGCGCAGCCGTGGCGCCGCGCTGGTCGTCAGGCACGGCGAGGTGGTCACCGAGGTATGCCGGCTCGCCGGAGAGACCGAAGCGGCGGAGGTGCACCTGGCCGCCGATGTCTCGGCGTTCGCCGCGCGACGCGAACGGGCCCTCGCCGCCGCCCTGGAACGGCAGCGCCGAACGCTGGTCCGCCACGAAGGGGTGCACAACGTGGTCGCGCCGGGTGCGGTCAGCCCGCAGGGCAACGATCACTTCGCGGTCTTTACCCCGTACCACCGGCGCTGGGCCGACGCCCCGTGGCGCGGCCAGGCGGTCACCCCGCGCAGACTGCGGCTGCCGCCCGGCGTCGAGCCGTCGGTGCAGCCGAGCCCGGGCCGGTCCGCGTCCTGGCCGGGCGGCGAAACACATGCCCGCAGGCGTGCCGAGCGGTGGCTGCGCCAGGGCATCGACGAGTACCAGGACCGCCATGACGATCTTGCCGCCGACGCCACCTCGAAGCTTTCCCCGGACCTGCATTTCGGCTGCCTGTCCGCGCGTGAACTCGCCGCCACGGCCGCCGCGCGGGAAACCGCCGGAGCGGCGGCGTTCGCGCGCCAACTGGCTTGGCGCGATTTCCACCATCAGGTACTCGCCGCCCGGCCCGCCGCCGCGCACCGCGACTACCGCCCGCGGGGCGATGCCTGGCGCGATGACGGGCAGGCACTCGATGCCTGGCGGGACGGACAGACCGGTATCCCCATCGTGGATGCCGGGATGCGCCAGCTACGGCACGAAGGCTGGATGCACAACCGCGCCCGGCTGATCGTCGCCAGCTTTCTGACCAAGACCCTGTACCTCGACTGGCGCCACGGCGCGGCACACTTCACCGAACACCTGCTCGACGCCGACATCGCCAACAATCAGCTCAACTGGCAATGGGTCGCCGGTACCGGTACCGACACCCGCCCCAACCGGGTACTCAACCCGCTTCGCCAAGCCGAACGTTACGACCCGACCGGCGACTACACGCGCCGCTGGGTTCCCGAACTCGCCGGCCTCGACGATCCTCGGGAAATCCACCAGCCCTGGCGCCGTGGTGAATCGGCGCTGCGCGAGCTCGGCTACCCACCGCCGATCACCGATCTCGACACCGCCCGGCGACGCTTCCAGGAACAGCGGCAACTAGCGCTGGATCTGTGATTCCGGCCGCCGCTCAGGATGGGCGAGCCGCGAGGATCCGGTCGACCCCCATCCGGCCGGTCTCGAACGCCAGCGCGGCACCCGCGAGATAGAGCCGCCATACCCGGGCGTAGCGCTCGCCGGTCAGCGCGGCGACCTCGGTATAGCGTTGCTCGAACAGTTCGCTCCATGCCCGGATGGTGCGCACGTAATGCTCGCGCAGCGCCAGGACCGCCCGGATCTCGAATCCGGCCCGCTCGAGGTGTGCGAGTGTCGCGGGCAATGGCCGCATGGTCATATCGGGTGCGATATAGGACTCGATGAACGCGCCCCCGCCCGGCGCCCGTGCGCCGCGGGACATCTGTTGCAACCACAGCCGTGCGCCCGGGCGAAGGGAGCCGGACAGTGCCGAGGCATAGTCCGGATAGTGCCGCTCACCGACATGCTCACCCATCTCGATCGATGCCACCGCGTCGAAATCGCCGCACCGGTCGAGATCCCGGTAGTCGAGAGTGCGGACCTCCACAAGCCGGTCGAGTCCCTCGCGTCGCGCACGGTCGCGGATGAAGCGGGCCTGCTGTTCGGCGAGCGTGATGCCGAGCGAGCGCACGCCGTACTCGCGTGCGGCGTGCAGCACCAGCGAGCCCCAGCCACAGCCGACGTCGAGCAACCGGGCACCCGGTGCGAGTTCCAGTTCGCGGCAGACCAGGTCGAGCTTCGCCCGCTGTGCCTGTTCGAGGGTGTCCCGCTCGCCGCTCCAGAGCCCGCACGAGTACGCCATGCTCGGATCCAGCACGAGCTCGTAGAAATCATTACCCCGGTCGTAGTGATGCGCGATCGACGTGCGGTCCCGGTCCCTGCTGTGCAGCCTGCCGTGCGGCCGGGCCTCCTCGCGTGGCGGTCGCGGTCGCGGGCCGAGTGCGCCGAGCCGGGCGACCGACCCCGCCGCGGCCAGGATCCGGCGTGGCCGCAGCGCCCGGCCCCGGTCCACGGCGGTGAGTGCCCAGCCCCTGCGGAGCCCCTCGGTGAGGTCGCCCGCCACATCGAGTTCCCCGGTGATGTAGGCCCGCGCGAGTCCGAGCTCGCCCGGCGACCAGAGCAGGTGACGCAGCGCCTTCGGGGAGCGCAGCACCGCGACCGGGGCCTCGCCGGGTCCCGCCGTGCTCCCGTCCCAGGCGCGCAGCCCGACCGGAAGTGGCGCACCGATCATCTCCTCGAACAGATTCGCCAGCCGTCCGGCGATCGTCGCCATGGCTACCCCTTCCCTTTCCCGGTTTCTCTCCCTGTGTTCGGAACGACCGGCGGTCCGGACGGTGTGACCTGTCTCGCAGCATGCGGGGCCATCCGCATGCCGGATCCGCTCCGAACTACAGAGGTGAGCGAAACGGAGACGCCGCGCCCGAGCCTGCGGTGGATCACCGAACCCGGCCGGTGCGCTGCCGTCGTGCTGCTACTGCACGGTGGCCGGGTCATGAGCGGCCGGCGAGTCAACCGGTGCGGGCTCGCGTACCTGCGCATGCTCGCGCTCGGCCGCCGGATCGGCCGGGAGCCCGTGCGCGGTGGGACGGCCATCGGGGTACTGCGGAACCGCTATCGGGGATGGAACGAACCGGAGCGGGACGCGATCGCCGATGCGCGCTGGGCGATCGGCGAAGCACGGCGGCGGCATCCGGAGGCCCCGCTGATCCTTGTCGGGCATTCGATGGGCGGCCGAGTCGCGCTGCGGCTGGCGGGTGTGGCCGGGGTGCGTGCGGTCTGCGCGCTCGCACCGTGGATCGAACCGGGTGAACCGACCAGGCAGCTTGCCGGGCGCCGGGTGCTGATCGCGCACGGCAACAGGGACACATGGACGGACCCGGCCGCCTCACACCGGTACGCGCAGCACGCCGGAGTTCCCTGGATCGCGATCCCGGGCAGCGGGCACACCATGCTGCGCCGTGGCCGGCGGTGGCTCACGGTCGTCCGGCACTTCGTCGAGGATGCGATCACTTCGGCAGCAGAGCGGCTGGAGTGCGGATGACCCGGGAGCGAGTCGCCGTGATCGGCAGCGGGATCGCCGGGCTGACCGCCGCCTACCTGCTGCGCGAGCGCTATGCGGTGACCCTTTTCGAACGCGAGCCGAGGCTCGGCGGGCACGCGCATACCCACCGGTTCCGCGACGGCTCCGCCACGGTGCCGGTGGACAGCGGGTTCATCGTGCACAACACCCGCACCTACCCGAACCTGGTGCGGCTTTTCGGTGAACTCGGGATCCGGACCCAGCCGAGCGAGATGTCGCTGAGCGTGCAGTGCCGTGGCTGCGGGCTGGAATACGCGGGAGGCAAAGGCATCGCCGGGCTGTTCGCCCAGCCGGGAAACCTGGTCCGCCCGCGGTTCCTGCGGATGCTCGCTACCGTTCCCCGGTTCCACCGGGCGGCGCTGCGGCTGCTCGACGACCCCCTTGCCCCGGAAACCACGCTGTACGAGTTTCTCCGCGCGGGCCGGTTTCCCCGGTATTTCACCGATCATCTGCTGCTGCCGCTGATCTCGGCGGTGTGGTCGGCGAACCTCACCGATGCGGGCCGTTATCCCGCGCGCTACCTGTTCACTTTCCTGCGTCACCACGGGTTGCTCTCGGTGGGTGGCGCACCGGCCTGGCGCACCGTGGTCGGCGGTTCCCGCGAGTACGTGGCCCGGATCGCCGAGCGGCTTGCCACGGTGCACCGGGGCAGACCGGTGCGCGCGGTGTACCGGGACGCGAGCGGTGTGCGGATCGTCGATGCCGGGGGCACGGTGCACGAGGCCGAGCGGGTGGTCATCGCCACCCATCCGGACCAGGCGCTCGAGCTGCTCGCCGAGCCGAGCGAAACCGAGCAGCGGGTGCTCGGTGCGTTCGGCTACACGAGCAACGAGACCTGGCTGCACCACGATGCGGGTGCGCTGCCCCGGCGCCCCGCGGCCCGGGCCAGCTGGAACTATCGCAAGCCCGGTTGCCGCTCCGATCCGGGCCAGGTGCTGGTCAGCTATGACCTGACCCGCCTGATGCGATTGCCGCAGGGGCGCCGGTACGTGGTGACGCTCAACGCGACCGAGGGAGTCGAGCCCGGGGCAGTGCTCGAGAAGATGGTGTACGAACACCCGGTCTACACGCCTGAATCCGTTGCCGCGCAAGCGAAGCTGCCGAGTCTCAACGACGGGAGGACGGCGTTCGCGGGTGCTTATCACGGCTGGGGCTTTCACGAGGACGGTTGTGCGGCCGGGGTGCGCGCCGCCGAATCCTTCGGGGTGCGCTGGCGATGAGCGCGGCTCTGTATGCCGTGCGTGTCCGGCATGTCCGGGCCGATCGGATACGCACGATGTTCGACCACGATTTCTATCTGTGGCTGGTGGATCTGGACCGGATGCCGCGGCCGTCGCGGTGGCTGCGGCCGTTCGCCCGGTTCGACGCGCGCGATCACGGGGCAGGCGATGCGGTCGCCGGTGATCAAGGGGCGGCCATCCGCGCGGAGCTCGAAGAATGGCTCGCCGCCCGGGAGGTCCCGGCACCGTCCGGGCGGATCACGATGCTTGCCTCCGCGCGGGTGCTCGGCTATGTGTTCAATCCGCTGAGCGTGTTCTGGTGCCACGATGCGGAGGGCTCGGTGACCCATGTCGTGGCCGAGGTGCACAACACCTACCGGGAGCGGCACCGGTATCTGCTGTATCCCGATGCACGCGGACAGGCCACGGCCGCGAAGACCTTCTACGTCTCGCCGTTTTTGGCCATGGGCGGCCATTACCGGATGCGCCTGCCCGAACCGGACGAGACACTGCGCCTCTCCGTGGTACTCGAGCAGCACGGCGACCGCCCGCTGGTGGCCACCATGCACGGCCGGCGCCTTCCCGGGGAAAACCGCGCGCTGCTGCGGATGCTGCTTCGCCATCCGCTCGCCCCGCTGCACGTATCGGCGGCGATCCGCCGTCGCGGCATCGCGCTGTGGTTGCGCGGAGTCCCGAGGACACCGAGGGACGTGAACACCAGCACACCGAGGAGGCGATGAGATGCGAGCCGAGTGGCCGGATATCGAACGGGTACCGCATTCCCCGCTGCGCGCGGCGATCGCCCGGGCATTGTTTCACCAGGCGGTGCGCACTCTTCCGGTGCGCGTCGTGTTCCCGGACGCCACGGTGCTCGGTGGCGGTACAGCGGAAAGCCCGGTGCTGCGCGTGGTCCGCCCCGGGCCCTTCTATCACCGGCTCGGTGCGGAGGCGAAGATCGGGTTCGGGGAAGCGTATATGGCAGGCGATTGGACCAGCACCGACCCGGCGGGAGTGCTCACCGCGTTCGCCGGCCGGATCAGTACCCTGGTTCCCCCTACGCTGCAACGGTTCCGCCGACTCGCCGAACGGACGACCCCGAAGGCCGATCGCAACACCGTCGAGGGAGCGCGACGCAACATCCATCACCACTACGACCTGTCGAACGAGCTGTTCGCGACCTTCCTCGACGAGACCATGACCTACTCGGCCGCCTGGTTCGATTCGCCGGAGGAATCGCTGGAATCCGCGCAGCTGCGCAAGATCGACGGGCTGCTGGACTATGCCGGGGTCGGCGCGGGCACTCAGGTTCTGGAGATCGGCACCGGATGGGGATCGCTGGCCATCCGGGCGGCCGAACGCGGCGCCGAGGTGACCACGGTGACCGTCTCGACCGAGCAGCTCGACCTGGCGCGCAAACGCATCGCGGCAGCCGGGGTGGCCGACCGGGTGCAGGTCCGCTTACAGGACTACCGGGAGATCACCGGAATCTACGACGCGATCCTCAGCATCGAGATGATCGAGGCGGTCGGAATGGGCTACTGGCCGGTGTTCTTCCGGACCCTGGAACGCTTACTGCGTACCGGCGGCCGGATCGGGCTGCAGACCATCACCATGCCGCACGAGCGGATGCTGGCCACGCGGCATTCCTACACCTGGATCCACAAGTACATCTTTCCCGGCGGCATGCTGCCCTCGGTTCCGGCGATCGAGGGCGTCCTCGCCGGGCACACCGGGCTGCGCATCGTCGAGCAGCGTTCGCTGGGTGCCGACTACGCGGCTACCCTACGCCGGTGGCGGGAGCGGTTCGGTGAGCAGTGGCCGCGGATCTCCGCGCTCGGTTTCGACGAGACCTTCCACCGGATGTGGGAGTTCTACCTCGCCTACAGCGAAGCGGGTTTCCGGGCCCGCTACCTGGACGACTGGCAGCTGCGCATCCAGGCCTGAGACCGGCGCCGGTCTCAGGCCAGCCGGAAGGCCATCAGCGGCTGCGTCGTCGGCTGCGGGGAACCGCCCGACGGCTCCAGGGTGAGGCCGACCTGCTCGGCGCCCGGCACCGTCGCCGCGAGCACCGGGGCGAATCCGCCGCGGTCGTCGCGGCGCAGCAGCCCCGCCGAGTACGCCTTGCCCCCGCCCATGAACCACAGCTGATAGGCCCGGTCCGCGGGCGCCGGTGGCATTCCCGCGACCACCAGCACGGCCCGCCGCTCGCTCGGGGCGACCACGGCTGTGGCGGTGCCACCGTTCGACGCGGTTCCCTTGGCAGACTTGGCATCCGGGGCATTGACCACCGTGCTGATCTCCGCGAGCCTGCTCTGGGTCCCGGACAGATCCCGGCCGGTCTGCCACAGGTCCACGCCGAGCACCGCGGCGGCGATCACTGCGGCGGCCGCGACCAGTCCGGTGATCCGCATCGTCCACCGGCCGGGACGGGCGCGCCCGGCTCGCGGCCCGGCCGGGCTGAACTGCCTCGTGCGCGCCACTTCGGCCAGGACCCGTTCGCGCAGCCGCTGAGGTGTGGTGACGGCGGCCGCCGCGCCGAGCCGGGCGGCGGTCTCCTGGAACTCGCGCACCTCGCGGGCACAGTCCGGGCATTCGGCAAGGTGACGTTCGAACGAGGCGCGTTCGAGATCGTCCAGTGCGTCGAGCGCATAGGCACCGGTCAGGGTGTGCACATCCGGATTCATCGGGCCACCCCCAAGCAGTCGCGCAGCCGGATCAGCCCGTCCCGTAGCCGGGTCTTCACCGTGCCGAGCGGGGTGCGCAGCAGCTCGGCGACCTCCCGGTAGGTGTGCCCGGCGTAGTAGGCCATCGTCACCGACTGGCGCTGCAAATCGGTGAGCGAACCGAGACAGTGCCGGACCCGTTCCTGTTCGAGCCTGGCCACCGTCGCCTCGCTGACCTCGTCGTAGGGACGTTCGGCCAGTGCCTGTTCACGCTGATCGCGCTGCTGTGCTGCCTGTTCCGAGCGCACCCTGTCGACGGCTCTGCGGTGCGCGATGGTCAGCACCCAGCTCTGCGCGCTGCCGCGGGCCTCGGCATAGCGCGGTGCCTTCTGCCACACCTCGAGCAGCACCTCCTGCGCCACTTCCTCCGCATAGGCAGGATTGCGCACCACCCGCGCGATCACGCCGAGCACACTGCCCGCGAACCGGTCGTAGAGCGCGGCGAAGGCGGCCTGATCCCCGCGCCCGACACGCCCGATCAGCTCCTCGGCGTTCGGCCGGTCCGGCCCCGCACCCGCGGCGCCGTCCGGTGACGGTGCCTGCTCGTCCATGACGGCTCCCCTCAGGAGTCAGCGATCTCGTCGGTGGTTCGGACTGATAGCGGGAACGGATTGGTGTCACACCCTACCCGGGTGATCACCGTGCCATTGTCCCATCCGGAGCCGGTGCCGCCTTCGAAGTCAGGGCATGCGTCGACGGTTGGCCTACGCGGCACGGGGTGTGACCGCCGCGGTGTTCGGTATCGGTATCGCCGAATTCCTCGGGGCCTTCCTCGGCGCGTCCTCTTCACCGATCGGGGCGGTCGGGAGGTTCGCCATCGACAGCGCACCCGCGTCCGTCAAGGAGGCAGCCATCCGCTGGTTCGGCACCGGCGACAAGCTCGTGCTGATATGCGGGGTGACGCTCGTGCTGCTCGCCCTCTTGGTGACCGCCGGTCTGCTGTGCCTGCGATCCCGGACGGCGGGCACGGTGCTGATCGCGGTACTGGGCATCGCGGGCGCGCTCGCGGCCGCGTTCGGTACCGGCGCCGGCCCGGTCGACGCGCTTCCCTCGCTGCTCGCCGCGGCGCTCGGAGCCGGTTCGCTGCGGGTGCTCACCAGGACCACGGGACCACAGGCGGCCGTCGAGAGCTCCGGGGTGCAGCGGCGGGTGGCCCTCGGCGCGTTCACCATCGGTGCCGCCGGGCTGGTCGGCGGACGGTTCCTCGGCGACCCCGGCGAGCGCGCGGCCACGGCGCTGCCTCGTGCCGCGGACCCGGCCCCGCCGCTTCCGCCGGGACACCGCTTCGCCCTCCCGGGACTGAGCCCGTTCCGGACCGCCAATGCGGATTTCTACCGGGTGGACACCGATCTGGCCCTGCCCGCGATCGATCCCGCCGACTGGACACTGCGCATCCACGGCGCGGTCGGCAAACCGGTGGCACTGAGCTATCGCGATCTGCTCGACAGGCCGCTCGTGGAGCGGGACATGACGTTGTGCTGCGTGTCCAACGAGGTCGGCGGGCCGTATGTGAGCACGACTCGCTGGCTGGGGGTTCCCCTCGCCACCCTGCTGCGCGAGACCGGGATCCGCGCCGGAGCCGACCAGCTGCTGTCCACGGCCACCGATGGGATGACCATCGGCACCCCGACCGGGCTGGTGCTCGACGGGCGGGAGGCCATGCTCGTGGTCGGGATGAACGGTGAACCGCTGCCCCGCAAGCACGGCTACCCGGTCCGGATGATCATCCCCGGGCTCTACGGGTACGCCTCGGCGACGAAATGGCTCACCGAGCTGAAGCTGACCAGTTTCGCCGCGGACCGCGCGTATTGGGTCCGGCGCGGTTACGTGGAGCAGGGCACCGCGAAGACCGCTTCCCGTATCGACGTTCCCCGCCCGTTCGCGCAGCTGAGGCCGGTCCCGGTCACGGTCGCCGGGGTCGCCTGGGCGCTGCATCGCGGGATCGAGGCGGTGCAGTGCCGGGTGGACGGAGGCCCCTGGATGCGCGCGGAACTGACCACCGACGCCGGACCGGATCTGTGGCGGCAGTGGCGCTGGACGTGGCGGGCCGCACCCGGCAGCCACCGCATCGAGGTGCGTGCCGTCGATGGGACCGGCCACATGCAGACCGGTGGCCGGGCCGAAGTCTTCCCGAGCGGATCGACCGGCTGGCACTCGGTGCTGGTCACCGTTTCCGAATGAAGTACGGATACCCGAACAGAGAGGAAAAGCCGATGAAGGCAACGAAATTGGGTGTCGTCCTGATCGCCGGACTGACCATGACGGGCCTGGCCGCGTGTGGTGGCCAGAGTGGAGACAGCGGGCAGAGTGGCGACAGCGGGCAGAGTGGCGACAGCGGGCAGGGCGGGGCGAGCTCGCAGAGCTCCATGCCCAAGTCGGAACCGATGCCCAGTAGTTCGAGCGCGCCCGGTGATGCCGCCATGGCCGGCCAGTTCGGGCCGGCGTGCGCGGCGGTGCCGAAGGAAGGGGCGGGCAGCTTCAGCGGGATGGCCAAAGCCCCGGTGGCCACCGCCGCGAGCAACAACCCGGTACTGTCGACTCTGGTCACCGCGGTGAAGAAGGCGGGCCTTGTCGACACCCTGAACAACGCCAAGGGGATCACGGTGTTCGCCCCGGACAACGATGCGTTCAAGAAGGTCCCCAAGGGGCAGCTCGATCAGCTGCTCGCGGACAAGGACAAGCTGGCCAAGGTGCTCCAGTACCACGTTGTCGGTCAGCAGATCACGCCACGGCAACTGGGGAAGGGCGACTTCAAGTCCCTTTCCGGGCAGTCGGTGAAGACGAGTGGTTCCGGCGAGAACTTCACCGTCAACGATTCCGCAAAGGTCGCCTGCGGCAACGTCAAGACCGCGAACGCCACGGTGTACATCGTCGACAGCGTGCTGATGCCGCCGATGTGATCGCCGTGGGTGGGTTTCCCGCGGACGGCCCCGGGAAACCCACCACCCACAGCGAAGGGAGAAGATTCGATGCGCCTGCTGGACATCGCGCTTGATCGGCTGGTACTGCCGGGATACAGCCGCATCGGTTACCGGATCCGGGCACGCGGCTGGCCGCCCGCAGATCCCTGGCCCGGAGCGCTGCGGGGCAAGACCGCGATGGTCACCGGAGCGAACTCCGGGCTCGGTATGGCCACCGCACGAGGACTCGCCGCACTCGGGGCGAGCGTGATCATGGTGGTGCGGGACCGGGAGCGGGGTGTTGCGGCGGCCGAGGCGATCGCCGCGGAGGTGCCCGGCGCGCGACTGCGCGTCGAACGATGTGATCTCGCCGATCTCCCCGATGTCGCCCGGTTCGCCGCCACCGGCACGGGAAAACTGGACGTCCTGGTGCACAACGCCGGGCTGCTGCCCGTCGGGCGCGAGACGACGGCTCAGGGGCACGAGCTCACCCTGGCCGTCCACGTGCTCGGTCCGCTGCTGCTGACCGAATCGCTTCGCGCACCGCTTGCCGGTGGACGACTGGTGCTCGTCTCCTCGGCGGGGATGTACACCCAGCCGCTGCACGATGAGGACCCCGAGTACCGCACCGGCAGCTACCGTGGCGCGGTCGCCTATGCGCGGACGAAGCGGATGCAGGCGGTACTGACCGCCCCGCTCGCCGAACGGCTTTCCGCCGACCGGATTTCGGTGTACTGCACGCATCCCGGCTGGGCGGACACCCCCGGAGTGGCCAGTTCGCTGCCCGGATTCCACCGGGCGCTCCGTCCACTCTTACGCGATCCCGATCAGGGGGCCGATACCGCGATCTGGCTCGCGGCGACGGACCCCGCTCCGGAAAGCGGTCGGTTCTGGCACGACCGGGCGCGGCGCCCGATCGATTACCGGCGTGGTACCCGAACCAGCCCGGACCGGGCCCGGCGTTTCCTCGACTGGTGTCTGGCCATTGTGGACAACGCGCGGGGCCGGTGAGTCCGCGACTGTTCGCGGCGGTGATGGCACGTTCGGATCACGCGGCAACAGTATCGTGGACGTGTGGGTGGCGTCGGGGTTGTCTTTTGGCGAGCGGTGTCATGTTTTGGCCTCCTTCCCGTGGGTCTGTGCATCTTTTCCGGTGAGAGATCAATCGTGGTGAGTGGTTCACCGATGGTGGTGCCCTGCTTGGGGTGCCTGGGAAGGGGAAGTCATGAACAGTGTGGTGCGTCGGATGGTGGCCGGGTTCGCGGTGGCCGGGATCGGTGTCGGTGTGCTCGGTGCTACCGCGAGTGCTGCTGAGGCTTCTGGTGCGGGTTTGCTGCCGTGTACTGCGAATCAGTTCACGACCAACCTCGTGCCTGGTGATGCGGGTATGGGGAATCGTTCCGGGGCGATCCAGTTCACCGCGAAGCAGGGTGAGCGTTGTGCGCTTGCCGGGGTGCCGGAGGTCGGGCTGGTGGGTGCGCACAACGTGTTGGTGGACAACGAGGCGGCCGGTGGTGCGCCTGCTGTCGGGATCGCTGATGGCAGTTCTGCTTATGTGCCTTTGCACTGGACAGCGGTCGCCGAGGAGCAGCAGACGCCGAACGCGATCACTTACACCGCTGCGGCGGGGAGTAATCCGCACGGGGATCCGATCGATCCGAACGTGAGCCTGGGCTGGAATCTCGGTGCGGTGGATGCCAATGCGGACAGCCACACCATCGATGTCGGTGCCGTGCACGCGGGGACCGCGCCCACCCCGGAACGCTAGAACACGGGGGAGGGAGTGCCCGCACAAGCACGGACACTCCCTCCCC
>NZ_KB905410.1 GCF_000379465.1 Sciscionella marina DSM 45152 | reverse complement strand
CGGTACCGGACCGCACGGAGCGGATGCTCCAGCAGGGGGCGGCTCCGGCTCAGGGATGCCGCGAGCGCTGGCGCGTGTGGTCGGCGTGGATACCACCGGGTTCGCGCAGTGGTATTGGGGTCGGGCGCCGCTACTGTGCCGGGCGGCCGACCCTGCTGCGTTCCGGGACGTGCTCGACCTCGACGGGATCGACGAGCTGCTGACCTGCCGCGGGCTTCGCAGCCCGTTTCTGCGCCTGGCTCGCGACGGCGCTGTCGTCGACTCGACCGTGTTCACCGGGCCGGGTGGTGTCGGAGCGGAGATCGGCGACCAGGTGTGTGCCGACCAGGTCGCCTCCCTGTTCAGCGAGGGCAACACGATCGTCTTGCAGGCGCTGCACCGCAACTGGCCCGGTGTCATGGATTTCGTCACCGAGCTGGCTGCGGAGCTGGGCCACCCAGCCCAGGCCAACGCCTATGTCACCCCGCCGCAATCGCAGGGTTTCGCGGCGCACTACGACGTGCATGACGTATTCGTGCTCCAGCTCGCTGGGCGAAAACGGTGGACCGTGCACCCGCCCGTGCATGACGACCCACTGCGTGACCAGCCGTGGAACGAGTATGCCGACGCGGTCACGGCTCGGGCGCGCGACGAGGCGCCGACGATCGACGCCGTGCTCGAACCGGGCGACGCGCTGTATCTTCCCCGGGGCTGGCTGCACTCCGCGGTGGCCCTCGGGGAAGTGTCGGCACATCTGACCGTCGGCGTCCACGTCGTGACCCGGTTCGCACTGGTCCAGGCACTGGCCGACCTCGTTGCACGGGACGAGCGATTGCGGGCGTCGCTGCCATTGGGGGTCGACGTCTCCGATCCCGAGCAACTCGCTCCCCATCTCGAGGTAGTGCGCGCTGTCCTCGCCGAAGCCCTTCCCGGCGTTCCGGTCGAGGACGTCGCGGGGCACACGCGCCGTGGGGTGTGGTCGGGCAACCGTCCCGAGCCCATCCGGCCGATCGCCGCGACGGCGTTTGCACGCGATCTGGCCGTCGGTGCCGTGGTCCGCAGGCGGATTGGCTTGGGGCACCGGTTGATCGAGCACGATGAGCATCTCGTGCTCGAATTGCCCGACCGGCACATCACGCTGCCGCGGATCACCGGTCGCGCACTGCGTGCCGTGCTCGATGGAACGACACACCGTCTCGGGAATCTGCCTGGTCTCGACGAGGATGATCAGCTGGTGTTGGTGCGTCGTCTGCTGCGCGAAGGCGTGCTCGTGCCCGGGGCGGCGACAACGTGACTGACGCTTCCGGGCGGCCGGCTTTGCCCGGCTGTGCCATCCTCGCCGAGGCGGCCGGTGATCCTCTCGCGGGCACCGCCTCGCCTGCGGACCGCTGGTTGCTCATCGAGCACCCCGGCCCCTGGGACCGGCTCGCGCTCTCTTCCCCTGGACTGGTTCCGGAGGCGATGGCCGCACTTGCCGGCTGGGCGGACTCGGCCAACGCACGGATCGCCCTGGTGCGCCGGCACGGGCGGCCCGGCAACCCCACCCGGCCGCGCCGCTGGTTCCGGATCGATGCCCGGCCCGGCCACGAGTCGGTTCGCACCGGCTTCCACGACGGATCGGTCGGTATCACCGACGCGATGGAGGTCTCCGGCCAACCATACGAGCGTCACTTGACACTGGTCTGCACCCACGGTCGACACGATCCCTGCTGCGCCATCCGCGGACGCCGGCTGGCTGCGGTGCTCGCCGCCGGCGACCCGGACGGCACCTGGGAATGCAGCCACATCGGCGGTTGTCGGTTCGCCCCCGCCATGGTCTTGCTCCCCCACGGGTTGATTTATGGTGGTGTCTCGCCGCACGAAGCCCCTGGCGTTGTGCGCGCCTACACTACTGGCATCGTCGACTCTCGTTTCCTTCGTGGCAGGTCCTCGCTCACGCCCGCTGCCCAAACCGCGCAGCTGCACGCACGCGCCGCTATCGGCGCCACCGGCACCGATGATTTACAGGTCATCGCCGCCACCATGATCGACGCATCGACATGGCGTGTGGAGCTGACTCGACCGAACTGCACGGTCCTGTTGCGTGAGCGCACAGTCCCCGTCGACCGGCCGCTGACCTGCGCGGCGAAACCAACCGGACGCATGCGCGTGTTCGACCTGCTCGACCTGCTCGACCTGAACCGATGACTGCCGCATGCCGCCGGAGTGGCTCGCTACCCAGGCTTGTGCCCGACTGTGCCGGGCCGGTTGACGGCGAAGCACCTGCCGAATGCCACCCGTAGGCGAGGACATTTCCCACGGAAAAAGCCACTCCGGAAGCTCTCCGGTCAAACACCAGGATGGGGGCAAGCGTTTCACTGGGTGACCTGATCAACGCCCAGTAATACAAGGAGCTCGCTGGTGCGCCCGCGAAGTTCCCTCGAAGACCTCTTGAGCTCGATCAGCTGATCCACGGGCGTGGCACCGTCGGTCGGTGGATCTCCCTACTCGGTATGCGAAGGCCACGGCCTTGTGGCGGGTCGTGCTCGCTACTCGTCGAATTCGAACGGCAGTACGTCGGCGCAGCGCTCGAACTTGGCCCGTAGCTCATCCTCATCGTTGGCGCCGATGTAGATGTTGGCGATCTTGTAGCTGTAGCTGTCCTGGTCGAAGAGTTCGGAAAGGCGGTCGCCCTGGTGGGCGATGACATCGACGGTGACACCGGGGAGCTCGTGCTCGAGTGCGGTGATCTCCTCGTCGCTAGGGTGACGGCGCGATACACCGTCATGCCAGTGCCGCAGGAACCACTTGGCCGCTATCGGGTAGGGGCCGTCCCGATGGGACATTCCCGGGTCGCTGCCGAGCGCCATTCGCACCATGGCCTGGTGATTGGACACCCCGTCGACCTGCTCGAAAAGCTCGGCGTGACTTTGCGAGTGCCGGGGATTGACCTCCAACACGTTGAGATCGTCGGTTTCTTCGTCCCAGAAGAACTCGATATTGAAGGTCGTGTCGTCCAGCTCGATCTGATCGAGGATGCGCGTGGTGATATCGGCCATCCGGTCGTTGACCCGGTCGGGGACCGCTGCGGGATACTGGAAGCGGACGAAGCTCGAGCTCTGGTCGTGAGTGATCGAATCGACCACACCCAGGATGTGGGCCCGGCCACGATAGCGGTATCCCTCTACGGTCAGCTGCCGCCCGCTGATGGCCTCTTCGGCCAGGCAGGCCATGCCGCCGGCGGCGGCGATCTCGGGGGGTAGGTCGAGATGCTCGAGCAAGATATCGAAGGGCTCTCCGATCCGGCCGATTCCTTGGCGAATCTGGTCCAGCGCATCGCGGAATTCCTCGATGTCGGACACGCTGTAGGCAAGGTCGGAGGAAAAGGACTTCACCGGCTTGACCCACATCGGGTAGTTGACACCTTCGGGCGGCTCGGTATCGCGTTCGAGGTCGACCAGACCGAAGCGCGGATACTCGTCGATCACCTTTTGCTGCTCGAGGCGGCTCCAGTACTTGTGCTCACACTTGACGATCGCATTGAGGCTCGCGCTTGGCAGGCCGCCGACCCGGCGGCACAGGATCGGCACCATAGTAGTGACCGGGAAATCCCAGAAACCGATGATCGAGTCCACCGCAACATTGATTCGCTCCAACTGGGTCTGCGCTTTCTCTAACAGCTCGCGCAGCGGGATGGTCTTGCCATACTGCAATTCCGGGATGGTCAACAGCGAGTGAAAACGGTACCTTTCGGCATCTGGCAGACGCTGCAGCACCTGATGGTTGTGGTCATCAAGACCCAACACGAACACATTCTCGGACATGGATCGTATCTCAAACTCCAACAGTCAACACGGAACCGTCCCCGACCGCAGGTCCTCGACAGGCAACTACGGTCGGGGCTCCGCGGTGAACATGATTTCGTACTCACTCGGCGGCCGCGACGGGAGCACCGTCAACGGCATGGAGAGTTCGTCCCTTGCATCAGTTTTCCGATTGCTGCATCACCGCGAAATTGAGCTCACCTTGATCGTCTTGCTGGACATCGAGCACCTTATCGTCAAGGAACCGTGCTGCCTGCGGTTCAAGAAAAACCTTGGCTCCTTCGTTGGAGCCGAGCACTTGATCGTCCTTTTCCGGTGTGGCCGCAACGGATAACACGAGTTGCGATTCCGCCTCCGGCTCGTTCTGCATCGCCAACCGCAGCCCGTTTCCCTGCTGTTGACCTTCTTGGGTGGTCAAGGCACCGATGGCCTTCACGGCGGCTTCTGTCATGGCGAGCATGTGTTCGGCCCTTCCTTTCGGTTGTGATCGTGCTGTCTGCTTGGGTCAGTCATCATCGGTCTCGTTGCCGCGGTTGTCCGGTCGGCTGGCCGCCACCGGATCGTCCTCGGCGCCATATTCCCCGTCCGTCACCCAGCACGCCCCGCGGTCGTTCAGTGACGGCTCGGCCACTATTCGCGGTGCATCAGGTCGGTGACCAGACCGGGTTTGCTCCGACGTGTCACGACACCAGCTCCCACACGAAGGGACCATTTCCCTTATCTCTTTTATGCCCAGCCTGTCTTGTTCGTAAACGTGCGGCGGTCAGGGAAAGGCGGCGAGTCGGGCCTCGCGTCCCTTCGTCACCACTGGAACCTCGTTCTTGCCTGCCGCGGGTGTGCCGGGAAGCTGCCATTCGGTGACGAGAGGGATCGGGGTTCCCCGTCCGGCTCAGGTTCCACCGGCAAGGTCGTTCCGCGCAGGTGCGCTCATGTCGTCAGCACCGGAAAGTTCGGCTCTGCTGCTGGACAAGCGACGGTTTCTCGTCACACAGTCGCTGTGTCAGTCGCCAGGCGATAGACCGACTGCCGGGGGCGCGAGCTCTTTGTCGACCAGTCGGTCGGCGAGCCAATGTTCGATTCCCCGCATCGCGGTAGCGGCCATCGCAGTCGGGAAAGAGGTGAAACCGTGCACCGACTCGGGATACACTCGCAGGTCCACATCATTGCCTGCGGCGCAGAGCCGAGCCGTCATCGCCAGGTTGTCCTCGAGGAGGAAATCCGAGCTGCCGACGACCAGCAGGGTCGGCGGCAGAGCATTGAGGTCACCGTAGAGAGGGGAGATGTCAGGGTCGGTTCGATCGGCGACGTGGCCGGCATACGCCTGGATGAAGAACTCATCGGCGAACAGCCGGCCGCTGGGGGATTGGCCGCTGAGGTCGTAGGCACCGAACTGGAGGGCGGCACCGGCAAATGACTCGGCCAGATCCCGATCTCGCAGGCGCAGCAGGGTGGACATGGCCAGGTTGGCTCCCGCCGACGCTCCGCCGATCGCCAGCTTGTCGGTTCCGAACAGTGACTCGGCTTGTTCTATGAGCCAGCGGGCGGCGGTTTCGCAGTCGTCGGGAGCCGCAGGCCACGGGTCCTCGGGCGCCAGCCGGTAATCGACGCTCACGACGACCGCCCCGGTCGCCTCGGCGAGGCGGGCATTGCGGGCATTGCGTGCATGGCGAGCGTCATGGGCATTGCGGGTGTCACCCCCGATTGCTGAGCCGAGGTAGAAGCCGCCACCGTGGAGATCGAGGTAGGCACCGCTGATCTCATTTGTCTCGGGGAGAGTGATCCTCACCGGAGTCTGGCGCCCACCGGCCTGCACGAGGCGCTCGAGCGCGGTGCTGCCGGACTCGGCGGCAGAGACTGAGGGTTTGCCGCGGGCCCGCCACAGCCCATGGGTGGTGGCGGGATCGGGTTGTGGCTGCTCGTCACCGGCAGGCTTCGCCGCGGCGTTGAACTGCTTGCTCTCCTCGACGAAAGCGGTCAGCTCTTCGTCGATCAGTCGATTCAGTCCAACCTGCATGTTCTGTCTCCCCGAGACCGCTTGCAGTCGCCGCTTATCCCGATACTTCCTGGTTCGCTGCATGCCACCCTGCGATCCCGTCAAGCGCCATCGAGCAAACTGGGATCACAGGCCGGTTTCCCGGGCACCGGACGGCTTACGTTGTGGCTACCCCGCTGGGCTTGAACACAAACGTCCTGTGGTTGTCGGCGACGCGTCATGGCGACAAGCATGGGTGAACGGATGACGACGGTATTTGCCTGGTCCGCCGCGACTATCGGTATAGCGCACCGGTGGCGCCGCTGGAAGCGTCGTTGCTCCCCATCCGGTGTTTAGGCCCGCGGCGTTTCGGGCACCCCTCAATCGGGCCACCGGAGAGGGCCCTGCCCTAGACCCTGGCAGACATAGCGAACAGCCCCGTGACCTCGCGCAGCGTCCACGACTGTACGTTGACCGATTTCATGATAGGCGGACCGAACCTGAAACGCGCCCGATCGTAGGGTCTGCCGCGCCCAATGCAATGTGCCTTACAGCCAGAGCAGCCTCTGGCTCTCACCAAATCATGGTGCGCTATCTCGGTGGGACTCGCGCACGTGACTTCTTCCAAGGGGCCTGACCCGGTAATACCGGGCCTGACCGAAACAAACCGAAATCAGCTACACGCCAATGCCAGTGGCAGCGTCCTCAGAGGTGAATTACTGATGAGCCACGATTCAGGTATCGAGACCACGCCGGATCCGTCCGTGGGCCAGTTGATGACCCAGCTGTCCGAACAGACCTCCCGGCTGGTCCGCGACGAGCTCCAACTCGCCAAGACCGAGCTGAAGGACACTGCGAAGCATGCCGGGCTCGGCGCGGGTCTGTTCGGTGCCGCGGGCATGTTCGCGCTCTTCGGGGTGGGGACCCTGATCGCGACAGTGATCATCGTGCTCGCGTTGGTGTTACCGCTGTGGGCATCGGCATTGATAGTCGCGGGCGCGCTGCTGGCCATCGCCGGTATCGCAGGATTAGTCGGTAAGCAGCAAGTACAGCAGTCTTCCCCGACACCGCAACGCACCCTCGAGAACGTTCAACACGATGTCCACCACGTACAGGAGGCCGGTCACCATGACCACACCCACCAATCCTGCCCCCCCCGGACCCCGGTAAACCCACGATCTCGAAGCCGGGCACCTCCACCAGTCCGCAGCAGCCCGCGTCCGCGCAGGCTGACACATCCGGCACCGCGCAACCACCAGACACCTCGACGAAACCGAAGCAGATGAACCCGCAGAGCGGCGCGGCCATGGTGCCGGAATCCGACACCGAGAAAAGCGCGCAACCAGGCAAGGATGCCAGTGCTGACGAGCTGGTGTCAGATATTGAACGCACCCGCGAAGAGCTCGGGAACACCGTTGACGCACTGTCGGAAAAGTTCGACGTCAAGGCGCAGGCACAGCACGCGCTGCACGATGTCGCAGGCCGCGCCACCGAGCAGGCCCAGGCCGCCCGAATACGCGGTGACCGGCTGCTTACCCGCGTGAAAGACACCGTCACCGACGACGGCAGCCCCAAACCAGCGGTACCGATCAGCGCCGTGCTGTTTGCCGTGCTGCTCACCGCCCTATGGATACGCGCCAGGAGGCGGCGATGAACCACTCCGCAGCACGGCACCCGACCAGCACGTCGGCGAAGATCCTCTATCGCCCCGTGGGCATGGCGGGATCGATCCTCGGCGGGCTACTCGCGAACGTGATCTTCAAGAAAATATGGCAGCAGGCCGCGCCCGGACAGCGCCCGGACCCACCCGGCGCGCTCGCGACCGGACCCTCGTTCACGACAATCCTTCTCGCAGCCGCCCTACAAGGAACCATCTTCTCCGTCGTCAAAACACTCATCGACCGGGGTGGTGCCCGCGTGTTCACACGGTGGAGCGGCGAATGGCCCGGCGACTGAGCTTCGGGCCATTAGCCATCGTGCTCATGGGCGAGTCCTGGCGCAACTTCCACCACGCCGCCCCGACCGGTGCACGCCACGGTGGCCGCGGAGACCGACTCGACATGTCCGCTCGCGTCATGCGGCTCTTCGGGAAGCTGGGCCGGGCAAACGTGCGCGGGTCGAAGCCGGAACGCCTCGCAGGCAAACTCAGGGCATCCACCCAAGCCTGCGCGCGCTTCGCGGTTTGGACGCCGTGCGTTGGGGGTATTCCTAGTCGGCCGAGGACTTGCGAAGTCTGGATCCTCTTCGTGGGCTTCCCGCCAATACCGATTTCAGAATCCATGCGCGAGGCTTGTGTGCTGCGTCGGCGACGCTTTCTCGGCTGTCGCTCGGCGGGACGGGAGCTTCCGGATGGCCACACGAAAGGATAATCATGACCACCACGAACAGGCCGAACGCCGACAGGAACGACCCGGCCGCCATGATCGGCGCCGAGGTGCACGACAGCGATGACAACAAGGTCGGCGAGATCACCGACATCTACCTGGACAACGACACCCGCCGGCCCGAGTGGGCCGCGGTCAAAAGCGGGTTGTTCGGCTCGCACATATCGTTGGTACCCTTGGACAAGGGGCGCTGGGACGGTGTGGCGCTGACCATGCTGTTCGACAAGGCTGCGTTGAAGAACGCGCCACACCACGACCCGGGCAGCGAACTCAGCGCCGGGGACGAACAGGAGCTGTACCAGTACTACGGACTCACGCCACCCCCGGACCGGCGCCAACACGAGGCAGGTGCCGCCAAGGTACAGGGCGATAGTACGCACGGCTCTGGTACCGATGACGCGATGACCCGTTCCGAGGAACGACTCTATGTCGGTACCGAGCAACAGGAAACGGGCCGCGCTCGGCTGCGCAAGCACATTGTCACGGAAAATGTCACCAAGACAGTGCCGGTGAGCCACGAAGAGGTCGTGGTCGAGCGTGAGCCCATCACCGAAGCCAATCGCGGCCAGGCAACCTCGGGTGCCGACCTCAGCGAGGGAGAGCACGAAGTCACGCTGCACGAGGAACGCTTGGTGACCGCCAAGGAGACCGTACCCGTCGAACGGGTCCGGCTCGGTACGGAGACCAGTACCGAGGAGCAGACTGTCAGCGAGAACCTCCGCAGGGAGGAGATCGACATCGACAGTACCGACGGCGTCGCGGTGGATTCCTCCGGGCATGGGCGCGGCGACGGGGACACCCGGAAGTAACCGCGCCACGTACGACGGCCAGGCGAGACAACCACCTGGCCGTTGTGCGCGTATGACCAGCTCTGGCTCGGCATAACCCATGCGTGAGCAGTCCAGCTGGCGATATGAGGAAGTTTCTGGAAGCGGAGGCTTACATGTTGGTCCTGATCATCATCTTGCTTGTTTTGTGGCTCATCATCGCGGTCATCGGGTTCGCCATCAAAGGGCTCGTATGGCTTGCCATCGTCGGCATCGTCTTGTTCGTGGGCACCGCGGCGATCGGATTCATCCGGCGTAAGACCCTCCGACGCTGACCCGCGGAGTCTGGGTTCACCTGCGTTGCGGGCGTCGAGTACGACGGTGGGTATCTCTGGAGCCCGCACTTGTTCTCCGGCAAGACTCCAGCGCATGAGCGATGCGTTGCTGGCGTCGATGTGATCAGCAGACTGTGCAGCGTATCGATCATAATTCGTGCGCCTTGCGGGTCCGCGGATGTGGCCGTGGCCGACCAGACCATGTTGGAAAGATGATCCACACTGTGGGCCGCATCGCGGACAAGATCGCGCATTCGGCCAAGCCACAGTGCATCCAGGACGGCTGCGGCAAGGCGGTCGCGTTCGGTCTCGTCATCAGCGCGTACCTCGGCGAGTACCGCGCTGGGCGCCATGTGATCGCCCATGGACACGAGTAGTTCGATTTCGGCCGTGTCGCTGACCGGATGCAGAGCCTTAGCCAGTAAGCCGCCGTTGATGTGCACGGTGTAACCGGCCTGGTCCGAGGTGACTTGAGTGGTGGGCAGATCGGTGAGTTGCGGTTGCGTCCGGCAGCGAGCCAGCAATGGTTGCTGACTTGCCCGGGCTTGTACCGTCAGCTGCTGCAAGATCCGTACTGTCGCACTCGGACGGATCTGGTCGACCGTGCTGTAGACGAACACCAGCAGGGACACGAGCGTGGCCGCAGTCAGCAGCAGGGCCAGGGTCCCGGCCATGACCGCTCCGGATGGGACCAGGGCAAGAACCAGCAGGCAATACACGGTCAGGCCAACAAACAGACCGAAAAAGACCTGGTTGAGCTTGCGCCGCAGGAACTGGTCGAGCACCACCGGACTGTAGGTCGCCGACTGATGCTGTACCGCCATCAGCAGCACGAAGAAAATGATCGAGATGACCGTGAGCAGGCCCGGCGTCACGGTGGACAGCAACGTGGTCGTCGCCTCCGCGGGCACCACCGCCGCCACTGCCTGATACGCCGACCACGCCGAATTCCGTGCATGACGATCGAGCACGGTGACGATCACCGCTATGACGATCAAGAGACCGGTCACCATCAAGGGCACCAGCAAAAACTCACGCAGTGAGTAGGTCACCCGGTTGCGATGGCGTGGACGCGCCGACGGGTTTCTGCCCCGGACAACCACGTCAGATCCCTCCCATCCTCGCCCACAATTTCCAACCTACCGCGGTTCACAGGATGCGTCCGGAGCTCGTCGTCGGGTGCGTACTCGCATACCTGCCGTACGACACCACACATCTGACGATACATCTACTGGTCGGTTTCACCGCCGGTAATCGCCTGTCGGCAGCACGATCGGGGCCGAACACCTCAACCGCCTTGGCCGATACGCCTTCGCTGCGTTCCGGCTCGGTCGCGGGCACGTCGCGTTCGTGGCTCAGCTGTCCCGGTCGCAGAACCGCTGCAGCGTCCTCGGGCTACCGGACTCGGCGCAAAAGTGAGCCAGCGGCTTGGCGCGGCGCCTTGCCCGAGCGCGTTGTTCGTCCGGGTCGAGCACGGACACGAGGTCGTGTCACGGCTGCCCGGGTGCCGCGTGGGGCCGGGACGCGACGCGGCGTCCCGGCGGGGCCGAAGTGACCGGTACTTCCTGCCTGGCGCCTGGTCGCCGATGCATCAGCCCGTCCTCCGAGGAGTCGACCGTGCGGGCCGCGGCGGGTTGACTCCGGCCGATCCGTCGTCGGTTCAGCTTGGCCTCGGTGTTGTTACGAGCACGACGAGTGCGGCTGTCCCACCGGCACCGCTCCCTGCTGCGGCACCGCTACGCCGTTCGGGCGTGCGACCCCCCTGGTGGGGCAGCTATACCCGGTCACGCGGGATGCTGCGGTGCCAGTTCAGTGATCGCAGGCGTTGTTCGCCCTCGTAGGCGTCAAGCTGCGCATGCACATGGAAGTGCTCCCGGTCGGAGGTCAGCACCGTTCTGGTCACCGCGCTGGCTTTCCAGTCGCTCCGGCAGAACGAAAACGTCGAGACGACCTCGCCGCGTACCGAGTCGTATTGGTCGCCCTTCCACCCGTAACGTTCCTCGACCCGTTGGTCCACCTCCAGATCGATGTCGTCGAATCTGGTGCCGCCGGAATCCTTGACGACGTGCAGCTCGGACACGTAGTCGATGAGATCCCGAGACACTTGCCAACGCTGCTCGCCCGGCCTCGTCGCGGTGGTCGCTATCGGTGGTGTCCGCTCGGATTCGTCGAAAGGTACGACCGCGCTCCGATCCGAATCGGCTGGCTCGCGCCAGGGCAGGGTTACAGTGCTCGACCCGGCCACGATGATGAGCCGAACAGGCTCCGGCGATGGCCACGCTAGCGGCCAGTAGGAAGTGGACAGTGACACCCGTATCCGGTGGCCGGGCGGAAACGCTTGCGCCACACCGTTGAGTGGAACCCGCACCCGGTATCGTCTGCCGGGCTGCAGCGGGCGGGGGTGTTCGTGACTGTCCCGGTGGGTGAGGTTGAGCAGTCCATAGGTGACTCTCGTGGCACTTCCGTCCGGCGCGATATCGGACAGCCGTGCGGCGATCATCGCGACCGGCCGGTTCACCGAGCATTCGAGATCGAGTATCGGGGCGCCGAGGATTTCCTTGGCTTCCTCGAGCACCGGGCTGTCGAACACCAGCGAACCGCCGTCCTCCTCCCGCTGGTCATAGGGCAGGTCGGGAGGCGCGTTGTAGGAACACCATTTCCCGGCGAATTGACCCACTGACAGGGGCGATTCCACGGTGAGCTCACTCGGGTCCGTCTTCTCGTCCTGGCCACCGATCCGGTGCGGCAGCAGCGGGTAGCACACCGGCCCCACATGCGGAGACGGCCAGCTGGGTTCCCCTACCCAGCGGCCAGGTCGGACCTCGTAGGTGGTGGACGGTGGCACGCTGTCCTGCATCCAGGTGCGCAACATAGGCTCATCCAGCACCCCGGTGTCCTTGTCCTTGAGCCAATGGTCCCACCACCGCACGAGTTCCTGTAAGAACCCGATCGCGGGTCCTGGCTCGCCCAGGTGTGGATATTTGTGCGACCACGGTCCGATCAGACCCTTGCGGGGGACCTCGAGCTCGGTCATCAGCCGAAACACCGAGTTCGAGTAGCCGTCGGCCCAGCCACTCACGGCCAGCACCGGACAACGCACGGCACCGTAGTCCTCGCAGACAGAACCGTGTCGCCAGTATTCGTCGCGACGCTGGTGACGCAACCATTCGTCCAGCCACAGCCCGCTGCCGGTGAGCCGTTCTATCCACATCTCCCGCCAGCGTTGTCCCACCACCGCCGGATCAGGAGGACACGCGTTGTTGGCGAACATCGCCGACGCCCAGGACAAGTTGTCTCCAAGGAGGCAGCCACCCATGTAGTGGACGTCGTCAGCGTATCGGTCGTCAGTCGAACACACCGTGACGATCGCGCCCAGGCTGGCCGGCCGACGAGCCGCGACCTGCAGCGCATTGAATCCGCCCCAGGAAATCCCCATCATTCCTGTTCGTCCGCTGCACCATGGTTGCCGGGCAAGCCAGGCGAGTATCTCTTCCGCGTCCAAGAGTTCCTGTTCGAGGTATTCGTCGGTCAGCACCCCGTCCGACTCACCGCTACCGCGCAGATCGACCCGAACACCGGCGTACCCGTGCCCGGCCAGGTACGGATGATGCATCGAGTCCCGATGCGCGGTCAGATCCCGCTGCCGATACGGGATGAACTCCAGAATGGCAGGCACCGGCTCGTCGTCGGAGGAAGCCGGGCGCCAGATGCGTGCGGCCAGTCTGGTTCCGTCGGCAAGGGGGATCCACACGGGCTCGTCCTCGGTCACGTCGTGCGGAAGCGAGGTCACCTCGCGCAAATCGCCGCCTCCTGTTCGTCGATTTCGAACGGTGATTGGTCCAGGCATTGCCGGTATTCGGCGTGCAGTTCGTTTTCCTGCTCCACTGATTCCTTTTCCCGATCGGTATGCGCCGGGCTCACCGCACTATCGGCAAGGCGGCGCACGAACCACTTCACGGCTACCGAGAAGCGGCCTTGGCGGTATACTTTCGTGCGGGTCTGGGAGTGTCGAGGGGTGATCTCCACCAGGCTGATCGCATTGTCATTTCGGCCCCACAAATACTCGATGTCGAACGTCACCGATTCCGATCCGATCTGATCGATGCCGGTGCGCGGAATGGCGATCAACGTCGTCTGTACCGTGCCGGGCGGCATCGATGGGCAACGGAAGCGTTCGAAACTGGCGGCCTCGTCATAAGCCCGAGGCGTCGGCTCCGGGGAGAGCCCCTTCGCCAGCTCGAGCCTTGACAGGCGACGCACCCCATCCGGCGGCTGTCCGCCGGCCAGCCTGACCAGCTCGAATCGGGGAGGGGCCAAACCCGACACGAACACGTTGCGGCCCTCGTGGTCACCCATGACCAGGTGGTACCCACAATGTCTGTTCGATATGCACCGATCGCGGCTCTTTGCCCGGCACACGATCGCCGGCCGACCGGCTGGCCCGCAAGGTCATCGACATTCCGCCGCCGGACGCCACGCCCCGATGAGCACAGGGCGCGCTGGCTGGCATTCGACCGCGGCGAACCTTAGACTCGACATCATGCTGAGGCTGGGATTCGCCGTGATCGGCGTGGTCGACCTGCACCGTGCGATCGCCTTCTGGACGGCGGCCCTCGATCTCGTAGCAGCCGACGAATGGGGTAACGACGATTGGGCGACCCTGCATCACGCGGACGGCTCCGGGCGGGCGCTCGGACTGCAGCGCAGCCGGTCACCGGTCGAGAAACACCCACGCGTGCACCTCGACCTCTTCGTGGACAGCCCTGCCGAACAAAAAACCGAGGTCGAGCGGCTCATCGGACTCGGCGCCACCAAGCTCGACTGGGACCTGTATCCAGCCACCCCCGATTTCGTCGTCCTATCCGACCCCGACGACAACGCTTTCTGCGTCGTCGACTTGAGCCAGGCACCCTCTCAGGCCCCCGGTCAAATTCAGGCAGAGCGCACCACACCGGTAGGCGGCCCGCCGGACGGACAAGGGAACTAATGCCGACCGTCAACGGTCGCGTTTCTCCAACTGACCGCGCGGGCTGACAAATTCTGGTCGCGTTCGGTGACGCGGTGCTGAAGTCGGTCGATGTCGACCGGAGTGCTCGACCCCGATTCCCGCCATACCCGTTTATCGCCGTCGCGTGACGACTTTGCCTTCCTCCGGTGAGCCAGCCGGTAGACGGTTGATCAAGGCCCACTGATCGATTTCTGGAGAGCAGAAAGGGGACCGGCTCCGGAGACCAGCCGTGGCCAGCCTGCCTCGCGTCATCGGGTCGGCTCGTCGCGCTTGGCGGCGTGCAGGACGGTACGGCGCTGTTTGTGTCGTTCTTCGTAGGTGGCGACGGTGGCTCGTTGCTCCGGGGACAGTGCGCGTAGGCGCGGCATGATCTCGTCGACGGTCATTTCGTCGTAAGCCGCCCACGGTTCCGTGCCGCGGAGTTCGTCGATGCGCCGCAATACGGTGACACGAGCGTGATTGTTCGCCTCGTAGCCTTCGACCTGGTGCAGCTCCCGTTGCGACAGCGCGGGTAACCGCGGGAGCAGTTGCTCGACCGTCAGGTGCGCGTAATCGGCGATCGGTAATTCCTCGGGAGTACTGGCCAAGCCGCTGAGCTCACCCTCCGCCGCGGCGACGCCGGGGATCCGGCGGGCGTTTTCACGCACTTTTCGGGCCCACCGACGTCCTTCGCGGTCGGTACGTGCCAGTAGCTCTTCTCCGCGCCGCGCCAGCTCGGAGTACGCCTCATTGGCCCGTCCGGTCCACTGGTGACGATCCTGCCACGCTTGCGTGACTTCTCCCTGCACTCGGTCAGCGGCCGCCCGGGTCGCTTCCGTGACTCGCCGTGTATGTCGCCATACGTTCATGTCCGACTCCTGCCGTACTGGCTACGATACGAGATAGGGAGCCGTACCCACGTGTTCGGTGTTCAAACATCGGTCTGGGTGCTCTCGATCCTCCGCTGCGGACCCGGCTCAACGCATGTCGCGTAAGGCCGGCAACAGCTCGTCGCGGGCGAACTCGAAAAATCCCTCTTGGTGCTCGCCGCCGATCTGCACCAGCGCGAGATCGGTGAACCCGGCATCGCGAAACGCCTGTGCGCTCTCGACGATCGGTTCGGGGTCGGGTCCGCACGGGATGGCCGCGGCCACATCCTCCTCCGTCACGTACTGAGTGGCCGCCGCGAACGCATCCGTCCCCGGCAGCTCGGCATTCACCTTCCAGCCGCCCGCGAACCAGCGGAACTGTTCGCGCGCCCTGCGGATGGTCTCTCGCTCGTCCGCACCCCAGGCGATGGGCAGCTGCCCGACCTTCCGTGCCGGCGGATCCGGTGCCCCCGCATCCCATGCCGAGCAGAGTTCGCTGCTGGGATCCACCGAGATCATCGCGTCGGCGACCGGCGCGTACCTGGCCACCGACTGCGCACCGGAAACCGCGACCCCGATCGGCACCCGCACATCCGGTAGGTCCCACAGCTTTGCCGAATCCACGCGGTAATGCGTGCCGCGATAGTTCACGTGCCCGCCATCGAATAGGGCACCGATGATCGTGATCGCCTCGTCGAGCATCTCGTGCCGGACATTCACCGCCGGCCAGCCACCGCCGAGGATGTGCTCGTTGAGGTTCTCCCCGGCGCCGAGCCCGAGCGTGAACCGGTTACCCGATAACAGCTGCACCGTCGTGGCTTTCTGTGCGACGACCGCGGGGTGGTAGCGCAATAGCGGACAGGTCACGTAGGTCATCAGTTCGACGCGGTCGGTCGACTCGGTCACCGCGCCGAGCACGCTCCACACATACGGTGCGTGCCCTTGTTCGCGCAGCCATGGCGAGAAGTGGTCGCTAGCGACCTCGAAGTCGAACCCCGCCGCTTCCGCGGCCGCGGCGTCTCCCACGAGTTGTTTCGGGCCCGTCTGCTCGGTCATCAAGGTGTACCCGTACCGCATAGCCTCGTCGTACCCACGCTGTGGCTCGACAAAACGGTTTGCGCTACGGCGAGGCTCACACCGCCGGGTATTTCCTCCGCGCCTATTTCCTCCGCACCGAGGATCGCCCGCCGGACTACGCGGATTTCGGTCGTCGCACCGTGTGCTGCAAGGAAGAGATCGTCCGGGTGCTTCTCGGTCATCGGTCGGCGCTCTGGCCGCTGCTCAAGAACAACTGCTCAACAACAACGATGAGAACCCCGACCAGGCACTGCGAACCGGTCGTGACACGGCTCGGATCGGTCCTGAGTCACCGTACCGACAGCCCTCTCGGATGACAGCCGCCAGGTCCATCATGTCGAGGAGGGTCAGGTCTGGCCGGTTTCGAGTTCCTGGCTGTGCCGGGTGAGGAGTTCGGTCGGTGGTTGTTGGCCGGTGGCCAGTTCGTGGGCGACTTCGGAAAGACGCCGGTGGTTTCGGTGGGCGTAGTGGCGCAGCAGAGTGTAGGCCTGGTGCATTTGGAGGTTGCCTGCTTCGGCGAGGATGCCTTTGGCTTGTTCGACGACGGTGCGCCAGTGCAGGGTGGCTTGTAGCTGTTCGGAGAGTATCTCGTCGCGGTGCACGGCGCGGTGCTGGAGCAGTCCGATGGTGGCGACGTCGGCGAGGGCTTGCCCGAGTGCGGCGCTGTTCTCGTCGACCGGGATGGCCTCGCGGTTGAGCAGGGTCAGCGCGCCGATGGTTTGCTCGCGCGAGCGCATCGGGATCGCGTATGCGGCGCGGTAGCCGGCGTGGGTCGCGGCCTGGGCGAACTGGGGCCACCGGGTGTTTTCCTGGTTGAGGTCGCCGCTGGCTATCGGGGTGCCGGTGCGGGCCGCGTCTTGGCAGGGCCCGCCCCGGGTTTGGGTGGCGAACAGGTTGACCAGTTCGGCGTGTTCGGTCGAGGTGGCGGTCGGGCGCCATCCGCCGCGCTGGTCGGAGAGCATGACCCCGGCGGCGGAGACGGAGAGAAGTTCGACGGCGCGTTCGGTGAGCAGGGTCAGGAAATCGAGGACGTCGAACTCGGTGACGAGCGTGTCGGCCAACGTCACGAAGGTGGCGGCCAGTCGTTGTTCCCGGGCGCTACTCATCACGGTCCTTCCTGGTGCTGCTTCGGCACGGTGTCGTCTCATGGCCGGGTCGTCTCATGGTGTTCCCGGCACGTGTTGGTTCAGGGGTCATCGGGGCTAAACCGCAGTGTGCGGCCCACCACCTGGGAGGCGACCTCGGCGAGTGGGAGCTGGTTGGTGTAGGCGTAGCCGCGCAGTCGCAGCAGTGCGGCGTCGGTGGTGGCGGCGAGCTGCACAGCGACCATGCCGGTGGCCTGATGCACCTCGGCGTGCGAGTCGGCCAGCCAGCTCATGTCGTCGGTACGGTGTCCGTCCAGCTCGGTGATCACCGCGTGGGTGGCCAGCTCTGCCAGGATCAGCGCGTCGGCCACCTGCGCCTGGGTCAGTGGGCCGGGGGTGTCCCGGTAGCAGTCCAGCGACCCGAGCCGCACCACTCCGATTTGGAGGGGGAAGGAGAATACCGCTGCCGCACCGAGTTCGAGGGCGTCGCGGGTGAAGGCCGGCCAGCGGGCGGTCTCGTTCGCCAGGTGGGCGACCAGGACCGGGCCGCCGGTGCCGAAGGTGTCCAGGCACGGGCCCTCGCCGACCGTGAGCTGCAGGTCTTCGAGCCCAGCGCTGACTTCGTTGGAGGCGTGGACCAGCCCGCGGCTCGGCCCGTGCCCGTCGCTGTCGCCGAGCTGGGTCAAAACGGTCGCCCCGGCACCGGTCACGGCCAGCTCGGTCACCAGGCGGGTACAGATCAGGCTCATCTGCGAACCGTGCTCGCCATCACCATCGGCGTTCAGCAGCTGTTCGAGTTGCTGGCGCCGGTGCTCGTCCATGACCGGTCCTCCTGTTCCGGGCTCGATGCCGTCGGCGCTAGCTCGACCGGCGACGGTCGCGGCCCTGGGCCAGCCAGCTTGCCACGTCGACCAGTTTCAGATTCGTGGTCTGCGAGCTGTGTACCAGCATGCTGAACGCGGTCTCGGCATCCACATCGAACCGCTCGATCAGAATTCCCTTGGCCTGCCCGATCACGTCCCGGGTAGCTAACGCCCGGTGCAGGCTCGCGGATTCCTGCGCTCCGGCCAACACCAACGCGGCGTGCGAGGCGAACAGTCCACCAAGCGTCTGCGACTCGGCATCGAACCCCTCCCGGACGCTGGAGTACAGGTTCAACGCGCCGAGTGTGTCCTCCCTGGTGAACAACTGAAACGACAACATGCTCGCCACCCCGCATGCGGCTGCCTCCGGGGCGAACCGTGGCCACCGATCGGCCTCGGCAACCAGGTCGTCGACCAACACGGTGTGCTCATCCCACAACGCGGTCACGCACGGTCCCTCCCGGTAGGTGGACTGCAACTGATCCACCTCGGCCACCGTGCTGCTGGACGGGGTGTACGAGATGATCGCGCCGTCACTGTGCAGCAACGACACCCCCGCATGCTCCGCGCCGGGCACCGTGGCCACCGCCGCGGACACGATCGACCGCAACATGTCGTCCTCAGAACCAGGTCGCTCACCGAGCTCACGAGCCGCGGCCGCGAGCGCGGTCACCAGTTGATCGCCGACTTCGGCGGGCACCGGCTCCTCCGCGGACTGCGTTCCCATCCCTCTCCCTACTTCACACTGTGAGGTCCTTACTACGCCGAGACTACGCGGCAACCCCACCGCGATCGAACTTCAGCGGAATTTTCAACTGCCGAAGCGCAGGGCGGTGCAACCTACACGTCCACGGTACCCGCGGGCCACCGCGCCGAGGGGGCTCGAGTTTCCCGGTGCATGCCCCCGGTCGGAACGAGTGTCTATCCGACATCTCGACACGGTGCCTTTCCCCAGCGCAGAGCAGCACCCTACCCGCTCCGACATATCCGTCAACGCTCGACCATGTCGAAACACGGTGCGCGAAGAACAGCGGCTGCCACCCCATTCCGCCGAGGACGAAACATGGTTAGCGAAAAATTCTTCGCTTGTTCGTAGCATTTCCTTCGATCGAGCGAACACCTCGAAATCCCGGGCCAGAACGGCAATCCGCCTTCCGGATCGGATCCGTATTACGGATGCAAGAGTGAGAAATAGTGAAAGGACACATTCTGATGCAGAAGATACTCAAGCGTACGGTTGCCGTCGCGGCTGTTGCCGCTCCGTTGACCCTGGCACTGTCCGGGTTGGCCTCAGCCGACACCTACGGGCAGACGAACCAGCACGCCGGTTCCAAGGCAGCGATGTCCAGCTCCCAGCAGGCCAGCACGGGTGGCCACGGCGGTGGCGTCTCGTACGACCAGAGCTGGCAGCAAGCCGGCCCGAACGGCGCGGACTCCAACTCAGTGCACTCCAGCATCGGCAGCGGCGGCAATGGCGGCGCCTCGTACGACCAGAGCTGGCAGCACGCGGGCCCTGACGGGGCATCCAGCTCCGCCACCCACGCTTCCGCGGGTGGCAACGGCGGAACACATGAGGGCGGCGGTCTGCTGAGCAGCCTGCTGTAACGGGCTCGGCCGGGTCGACCTGCAAACGATTACTTCGGCATGCTCGCAGGCGACATGGCCGAACAGGACGAAGCCGTGTGCGGCGTAGATCGCGGTATGAGTGTTCGCTCCGGAGAGCATGGGCGCCCGAAAGGGAGGGAGCATGCTCTCCAGAGCAACATCACCGTGCGGTGGCCCGTGCTGATTCTGGGTCCCGATCGCCCACTGGCGTGTGTGTCCGGTGCTGTTGAGTTCGAGATCGAGACGAAGGCGGTTTCGGGGTGAGCGAACGCGATCCGATCGTCCTCTTGCGCTGGATCTCTGGAATTTCGCCGAACGATGCGCACGAAGCCGGTACTGAGAGCGTGTCTTACATGGTGATTAGTCGCTGATAAGCGATGATCTTGGCTGTGGTTGATCGTTTGTCGTTACGGTTGGTGCCGGATGAGCTGTGGGCGCTGGCGGAGCCGTTGATCCCGGTGTTCACGCCGCGCCCGCAGGGCGGTGGCACTGCCCCGGTGGACGCTCGTTCGGTGTTCACCGCGATCGTGTACGTGCTGACCAGCGGTTGTGCGTGGCGGGATCTGCCGCCCTCGTTCGGGGTGCCGTTCCAGACCGCGCATCGCCGCTTTGCGCAGTGGACCAAGGCCGGGCTGTGGCGGCAGCTGCATCGCGTGCTGCTGGACGAACTCGGCAGCCAGGGCCTCATTGATTGGAGCCGCGCGATCGTGGATGGTGCCTGCGTACGGGCGAAAAAAGGGGATCCATGACCGGCCCCAGCCCAGTCGATCGCGGCAAGCCCGGCTCGAAGATCCATGCCCTGTCCGACCGTGCTGGGCTGCCGCTCGTGGTCGCTGTCTCCGCGGCTAACACCCACGACAGCCACGCCCTCAAGCCGCTGGTGATGGCTATCCCGGCGATCCGCTCCCGTCGTGGCCCGCGGCGTCGCAAGCCGGCCAAGCTGCACGCCGACAAGGCCTACGACCAGCTCAACCTGCGGCGCTGGGTCCGCGACCGCGGCATCACAGTCCGCATCGCCCGCAAAGGCATCGAATCCAAAGACAAACTCGGCCAGCATCGCTGGGTCATCGAGCGAACCATGGCCTGGTTCACCGGATATCGCCGTCTCACGTTGCGCTACGAACGCAAAGCCGAGCACTTCCTCTCCTTCCTCATCCTCGGAGCCAGCCTCACCTGCCACAAAAAACTCCGCAAACTCACCACATGAGACAAGCTCTGAATGCGTTCGCGACCACGTCGGTGACGGCTGGCCGAGCGCGCGGAAATAGTGATCGCAAACGCCCGAGACACCGAACCCCTGGTTCGGGCGCACTTTTCGTGGATCACGCTAAGAAGGTGTCTCATTTGGTGAGTTCCTTGTAGCAGGTGGGGGCTGCGGCGAGGTGAGGATGATGATCTCCACCACCTTGAGCCCGGTCATCTGCTCGATCGCGCAGATCACGTTGCGCCGCACCGATCGGGCCAGATCGACGGTGGAGACGCTGTAGTCGACGACCAGCTGCAGGTCGACCGCCGCCTCCCGCTCGCCGACCTCGAAGGCCATGCCCTACCCCGCGGAAGCGCTGGCACCGGGAATCTGCTCGCGTAACGCGCTGAACGCCCTCGTGGCGCCACCGCCGAGTGCGAAGACGCCGGGCACCTCGTGCGTCGCGAGCCCGGCGAATTTCTGCACCACGGTGTCGGCGACGGCGATGCTCCTCCGGGCAGCAATGGCATCGCCAGGTCCGGACGGTCCCGCCGTTGATCTGCGGTTTCCCGGTGTGGAGCGGCCGTCAAGCAGTACGACGAGCCTGATCGCTTGGAACAGCGCGTGAAGCGTGGCCGTGGCCGGCTCGAACGCCGGCCGCCGCGCGACGGCGGCAGCAAAGTCCAGAACCAACATCGGACCACCGGTGGCGATGCCGCACCGGCAGCATTCGAATTGCCGAAATCAAGACAGGTCAGGAGGTACCAGCGCCGTCTATGCGGGTTCGACGAGGATGGGGTCGTCGATGAGGATGGCGGCAATATCACGGATTTTGCGGTTGGTGTGCTGGGAGACATCGGTGATCCATGCGAAAGCTTCTTCGGAGCTGACCTGGCGTCGGGCCATCACGATGCCTTTGGCGGTCGCGATCAGGTCGCGGGTGGCGAGTGCGGTCCGCAGTTGGTCGGCCAACGCGCTCGCGCGTTCCCAGCGGCGTGTGGTCAGGACGAGTGCGGATGCCGCGCCGCTGAACATGGTGACCAGTGCTGCTTCGACCGGGTCGAACGCCGCGGGCTGGTCGCTCCACACGTTCACCGCGCCCGCCGCCACGGTGGTGGCGGGCGCGGTGTGCGCCGTGGTGGTGGTGTCGTCGGGCAGGACCAGCGCACACGCGAGCACGGTCGCGATGCCTGCTGCGGTGGCGGTGTCGGCGAACTCAGGCCACCGGCCCCTGAGCTGGGCGAGGTCGGCGCGGATGGTGGTCGCGGTGCGCAGGGCGTGCAGGCAGGGCCCGTCGCCGGCGCGGTACTGGGCCCGATCGAGGTCGAGAACTTTCTCGTGGGTGGTGGCGATGGTGCGCGGCTGTCCGTTGTCGATGAGGGTGACCGAGGCGGCGGTGGCAGCCGGTATCAGCGAGGTCACCCACTCGCACACTCGCTGCAGCACTGCGGGGAGGGGCTCGCCGATGGTGATGGTATCGGTGAGCTTCCGCAACGCGGCCGCTGTGTCGTCGATCTGGGTCATGCTCCGTTGCCATCTCTCTCCGCCGTTACGACCGGACGAGCCGGCGCGGACCGCGGCCGGCCGTAACGGTGATTCGGAGCTGTCAGCGTTGCGGATGGTTCAGGATCACGGCCAGATCGGCAGTACCGTCGGTGACTGAGCGCGCGAGGTCGGTCAGACGTTGATGGTGGGCACGTGCGTAGCGGCGTAGCTGTGCGAACGCATCGTCCATGGAGACCGCGCCGTGCGCGGCGAGCACGCCTTTGGCCTGTCCGATCACGATGCGGCTGTGCAGCGTGGTCTGCAGCTGCCCGCTGAGCTGGTCGCCGTGTTCGATGGTGCGTTGTTGCAGAATCCCGATGGTGGCGACGTCGGTCAGTGCCTCGGCGGCCGGTTCACGACGTTCGGTCTGGCGTGATGAGGAAGTAGTGCTCGGGTGTTTTGCTGCCGAATCACCCGGGTAGTCCGGTGATCTGCAGCGCTGCCCCAGTCCCCGGCGGCACGAGTCCATGCGTCCCTGTGGGAGTGGCCGTGGTAACCATCAACGATCAGTCGAGGCTTTGCCAGACACTGCTGGCGCGGGCGGGGCACGGTGACACCGCCGCGTTCGCCGGACTGTACGACCACACCGCACCGGCCGTGTACGGGCTGATCCACAGCATCCTGCCGGACGTACGACAGGTCGAAGAAGTCACCTGCGAGGTGTACTTGCACGTTTGGCAGACAGCCTCCCGTTACAACCCGGGCCGCGACGACGTGTCCACGCTGTTGATGACCGTCGCTCGGCGGTATGCGCTCGACCGGCTCCGGACCGCCCCGCCCCGCGATGACCCGTCAGGCCAGCCGCCACGAGCCGTGCCGGACGAGGACCTCGCCAACCTCCTCAGGCGGCTGTCGGGCGCTCAACTGGTCGCCGCGCTGCCCGTCGCGTCGCGTGAGGCGCTGGTCTTGATCTACTTCCGTGGACAGACCCTGTCGGAGGTCGCCGAGCTGCTCGGCATTCCGGCGGACACGGTGCTGTCCCGGCTGAACGACGCACTCTCACGTCTGCGTCAGCATCACCGCAGCCACTCTGTCGATGCACCAACCTGCGCCGGGAAGACACACCGGCCCCATCAGCGGGAGAACGCGCGATGACTGCTGCCCCCTGGCCGGCCGAGGCCACAACGGCAGAACCGTCCTTCCGTTCTGCTGACGCGACGTTACGTTTCGAGCGGCGTGCGCTCTCCGCGATCCGCCACGCCGCCCGCTGTGGGCTGTTCACCGTACATGAGGCCGCCGGCCTGGTGGACCGCGTTCGCGCCGTGACCGCCGAGACGCTCGCCCTGCTGACCGCAGGCACCGAAGACTCGGAAGGCTGCGACGGATGAGTGCACCGGAACCCGGCTCCGCGAGCGACCCCGTCGCGACCTGTCCTGCACGCGGCACCGTCCATTTCAGCCCGACGGGATTCGATGGCGCACTGACTGGCGACGCAGATCACCTGGAACTGACCGATGGTCGACGCGTCCGCATCGCGGTGCGACGCTGGCACGGCGCGGCCGACCACGGTGACCGGCGCCTGCTGGACTGCTGTCACGGACCCGCCATCGACCTGGGCTGCGGACCCGGGCGGCTCGTGCACACGCTGGCGGCCCGCGGCCTCGCCGCACTCGGAGTGGACATGTCGCCGTGGGCTGTGCGGTACTGCCAGGCCAGGGGAGCACCCGTCCTTCAGCGCGATGTCTTCGGGCCGCTGCCTGGAGCGGGCTTCTGGCGACACGTCTTGCTCGCGGACGGCAACATCGGCCTCGGCGGCGACCCGGTCACGCTGTTGCGCCGTTCCGCCGCGCTGCTGCGGCCGACGGGCACCGTGGTCGTGGAGATCGCCCCCACCGACAACGGCCTCTGGCGCGGAGCCGCACGCGTGGGCAGCTCGCCGAAATCCGGAGGATGGTTCCCCTGGGCGATCGTCGGACTCGACGCGCTCGCCACGGTGGCCAATACCGCTGGATTGCGACTGCGAGGGAGTCACCGATACCAGCAACGTCATTTCGCCGAACTCGACCGCGAATGCCGGTGAGCGCGCATGACGACGCCGACCCCACCGCCCGATCCCCGGCCGAAGCAGCACGCCGGCACGCAATCCCGCGTGGGTAGCACTTCCACGGCAGAACAATCTACAAAGGACAGTCCGGCCGAGCCGTCGTATGGGTTCCCCCGTGGGCTGTGGCGCGCACTGGAACGACACCGGCCCCCGGGGCTGGGGCGGAGCCGGGCGTGGCGCAGCCCGTTGCGGGGGCCGTGGTTGACGTCGGTGTTCGGTGCGGTTCTGCTGGTGTCGCTGCCGATCGTGATCATTACCGGCCTGCTGTCCTACATCGCCTACGGACCGCAGTTCGGCCAAGCCATCCCCGCCGATGTCGGCTGGCTGCGGCTGCCCGGCTTCGACTGGCCCACCGGGCCGTCCTGGCTCTACCGGCTGAACCAGGGGCTGCACGTCGGGCTCGGACTGGTGCTGATCCCCGTCGTGCTGGCCAAGTTGTGGTCCGTGGTCCCGAAACTGTTTGCCTGGCCACCGGCACGTTCGATCGCCCAGGTCATCGAACGACTGTCACTGCTGCTGCTGGTCGGAGGGATTCTCTTCGAGATCGCCACCGGCCTGCTCAACACCCAATACGATTACCTCTTCGGATTCAGCTTCTACACCGCGCACTACTACGGCGGCTGGATCTTCCTCGGTGCGTTCGTCGTGCACGTCGCGATCAAACTGCCGCACATGATCCGGGCGTTGCGCTCCCGGTCACTGCGCACCGAACTACGCACCGCCCGCGCCGACACCCACCCGGAGCCCGCCGACAGCAGCGACCTGGTCGCCACCGACCCCGCCGCTGCGACGGTCAGCCGCCGGGGCGCGCTCGCGATGGTCGGCGGAGGCGCGGCACTGATCGCGGTACTCACGGCCGGACAGACCCTTGGCGGCGTCACTCGCTACGCCGCCCTGCTACTGCCCCGAGGCCGCACGCCCGGGGACGGGCCCAACGGCTTTCCCATCAACCGCACCGCCACCGCGGCGGCGATCGCGCCCGCCGACACCGGACCCGGCTGGCATCTGACCCTGACCGGCGGCCCGCGGCCCGTGCTGCTGGACCGGGAAGCGCTCTTGGCGATGCCGCAGCACACTGCCGAGCTGCCCATCGCCTGCGTCGAAGGATGGTCCACCACCCAGACCTGGACTGGCGTTCGGCTGGCCGACCTCGCGTCGCTCGCGGGAGTGCCCACGCCGGGATCCACCCACGTGCAATCGCTGGAACAAGCCGGCGCATTTGGCCAAGCCACCTTGCAGGCCAACCAGACGCTGCATCCGGATGCGTTGCTGGCGCTGAAGGTCAACGGAACCGACCTGTCACCCGACCACGGCTACCCGGCGCGGATCATCGTCCCCGCGTTGCCAGGCGTGCACAACACCAAGTGGGTTCGCTCCCTCGACTTCCGGAGGGCCTGACATGCGCATCGCTGTCTCCCGCATCAAGGGTTTCTACGGGGCGCACCCGCTGCATCTGCTGGCGCTGCTGGGCTGTTTCGCTCTGGCCGGGTACGCCGCGCTGCAGACCTCTGCTGATCCGCAGTGGCCGCTGATGCTCGTGTGGTTCCTCGCCGCAGTCATCGGTCACGACCTGGTGCTGTTCCCGATCTACGCCCTCGCCGATCGCTCCCTGACCACTGTCCTGCACGCGATCCGCCCGACGCGACGTACGGCTCCGCTCGTGCCGGCGGTAAACTATCTGCGAGTGCCCGCGCTCGCCGCGGGGCTGCTGTTCCTGCTGTTCTTCCCCGGCATCATCGAGCAAGGCCAGGACACCTATCTCGCTGCGACCGGCCAAACCCAGCAGCCCTACCTTGCCCGGTGGCTCCTGATCACCGCGGCGCTGTTCGCGATCAGCGCCGTCGCCTATGCCGTCCGTCTCGGCCGCGAGCGCTACCGGAGAGCCCCTACCGGAAGCGGCCCAACGCCGAGGCCCCACCGGGCGAACCACCCGTGAACGCGTCGAACGAGCGCCATAGCGGCGACGCATCCGCACACCCTGGGCGCACTCGGGCGCCCAGGCAGTCCGGGGAGGCTCCATCATGACCCGACACCTCCAGACCGTCGCGGCCACCAGGCGAACGTCGCTCGCGGCTCCGCGCAGCCTCGACCCCTCGGCGTCCCTGTGACGTCCTGCAGGTGCAGCCCGGCGAGGACATGACCCACGCCTTGGACGTCTACCTGGCGAGGGGCTACGACATCGAGAGCGCCGTCGACGGCTGGATGCTGTTGCGCAGCTCTCACGGCCGCGTCGCTCTCACCACCGGTCAACCGCCGCGTACACCGTGAAGCGCCGAACATTGAACGCATCCGGTGGGCCCGTATTCGTGAGAGTGCGAGCCACCGGTGACGGGGAGACGGAGAGTGTCACGCGGTCTCGAGTTTACTGGCCAGCCTTTCCGGTTTCGGCCACCGGACCTGGGACGCCCAGCCGAGTTTCTCGAACACCCAGATGATGCGGGCGGAAATGTCGAGCTGTCCGCGTCGCACCCCGTGGCGGGCACCGGAGGGATCGGTGTGGCGGGAGTTGTGCCAGGACGCGCCGAAGAACAGGATCGCCAGCGGCCCGAATTTCGCCGATTTGTCCCGCGCCTCGAACGGCCGGTCGCCGATCATGTGGCGGAGCGAGTTGACCGACCAGGTCCCGGTCGAACAACCAGTCCATGTGCGCGTGCCGGAATCCCTTGGCCAGTGCTGCGGGTGTGGTGCCGAAACGCCACGGAGAGTACGAATCGTCATCGCGGTCGGCGAAGGCGTGGTGGCGGCGGTGGTCGGCGACCCAGCTGATGACCGGGCCTGCATCGCCATGCTGCCCGCAACCGTGAGCGCGACCCGCAGGCCACGCCCACGCTTACCGCGGTGAACGCCGTATCTACGGCGTTTTGACGTCCGGCCATGTCGTCAAGGCTCATGGCGAAGTGGCCGGTTGCAGACCAACCTTGTCGATCGCGGTTACAGCAGGCTGCGCAGCAGTCCCCCACTGTGGTGGGAACCGTCGGAATGGCCGGTGGAGGCGTGGGTGCCGGAACTAGACGCGCCGTCCGGGCCCGCGTGCTGGCTGGTCTGGCCGTAGGACGCGCCGCCCTTGCCGCCGTGGCCGCTGCCGCCGGTGCTGGAGTGCACCGAGCTGGAGTCCGCGCCGTCCGGCCCGGCCTGCTGCCAGTTCTGGTTGTAGGAGGACCCGCCGTCACCGTGGCCGCCCGTACTGGCCTGCTGCGAGGTGGACATCGCCCCGTCGGCACCGGCGTGCTGCTGGGTTTGTCCGTAGGTGTCGGCCGAGGCCAGCCCGGACAGTGCCATGGTCATTGGGGCGGCCACAGCCGCGGCAGCGATCGTGCGCTTGAGCATCTTCTGCATCACAAGGTGTCCTTTCATTTTTTCAGTTCCTTACACCCCTAATCCGGAACCGACCCCGAGAGCGGATTGCCGTACCGGCCGGAAAATTCAAACAACGCCACGTGTTCAGCCACTATGCATGAAGAGTTTAAGAATTCCCGGCAACCAGGTTTTGTTTCTTGGGAAAACGGGTATAAACGTTCGAGCGGTCTGTGCCGAAGTAGCCCAGGACGGGCACCAGCGTTCGGATGCCTCGGTGTTGACCTTCGCGCGGCACCATGAATAGTTCGAATCGGGGGCGAGCCGATCCCTCGGGCGGCGCGCCCGATTAGGTGGCGTCGTCGTACCAGTGTCGGCGCGGGCGCCGGTCGGCCTCGGCCTGCTCGGTGGCCGGGGTCGGTCCCGCGTGCGCCGCGGGCTGCGGGGTGAACACGGGGTCGGGGGTGTGGTCCAGCTTGGAGGGGGTGTCCGGGTCGTCGGTGTCCCAGCCTTCGTCGCGGCGTTTCGCGTCGATGCGCTTGTCGTGCACTCTGGCGAGCTGTAGTGCCATCTCGAAGAGCAGGCACAGCGCTGCGGCGAGGATGACCATGGAGATCGCGTCGGTGCCCGGGGTTACCAGCGCGGCGAAGATGACGATCGCGAAGAAGAATCCGCGCCGCCAGTGGCGCACCTTTTCGTAGCGCAGCACGCCGGAGAAGTTCAGCATCACTACCACGAGTGGCAGCTCGAAGCTGATACCGAACACGACGAGGAGGTTGATCAGGAAGGACACGTAGTCGCTCGCGGAGAACGCGGTCAACAGGTTGTCGCTGCCGGCGACGTTCGTCATCACCCGCAGCACCTCGGGCAACAACAGGTACGCCACGACGGCGCCGAGCAGGAACAGTACCGAACCGAAACTCACGAAGCTGACGCCGAACCGCCGTTCTTTCCTGTGTAGCCCGGGCGTGATGAACGCCCACAGCTGGTGCAGCCAGAACGGACTGGTCAGCACCACACCGGTGGTGATGCCAACCTGGAGCAGCGTGGAGAATCCCTCGAACGGTTTGGTCTGCAGCAACCCGCATTCCTTGCCGGGTTTGCCGACCAGGTCGGTCAGCGTGTGCGAGGTGCCGTGGCAGTACGGATAGAGCACGACATGGCTCAGCGTCGGGATCGGCCAGATCGTGACGTTGAACCACAGGCAGCACACGAGCGCGCCGACACCCGCGGCCAGTAGCGCCATCCCGAGCCGGTACCGCAGCTCGTAGAGGTGTTCGACGAGGGTCATCGAGCCATCGGGGTTGGTACGACGGCTGCGCCGCTGCCGTGCCTCTTTCCACCCGCCCCGAGGGGCAAACGCCGACGTGTCCATGACGACCGGTTATTCGTTCCCGGTCGACGAGTGGGTCTTGGCCCGTGCGGGTGGTGCTGCCGCGGCCACGGGGGTGTCCGGTGTGCCCGCGGACGGTAGTTGCTCGGTGGCCGGATCCTGGGCCTGCTGCTGTGGAGCCGCGCTGTCGGTGTCGTCGGTGTCGTTCTGCTCGCGCATGGCTTTCGCTTCGGATTTGAAGATGCGCAGCGAGTGGCCGATGCCTTTCGCGGCGTCTGGTAGCCGTTTGGCGCCGAACAACAGGACGATCGCGACCACGATGACGATGATGTGCCAGCCCTGCAAACCACTGAACATGTCAGATCTCCTCACTCTCTTTTCGCGGCGCCGGCGGTCGGACCAATCCAAGGACGGCGCTACCTCGAATTCGTGGTGGGAGGGACAACTGGATTGGTTGAAAGGATGGATCGCTGATGTTCGGTAAGAAGTATGCGGCCTCGATGATCAACCGCAGCGCGGAGAACGACGCTGACCGGCGCCGGTTCCTGCGTAGCGCCGGTTTGACCGGGCTGGGCGTCGTCGGCGCCTCCGCGCTGGGTGGTGGTGCTCTCTCGGCCCTGGATGCCCCCGCGGCACACGCTGCCGAGACGGCCAACGACGCAGGCCAGCTCTCGGACGCCTCGGTGTTGAACTTCGCGTTGAACCTGGAATACCTTGAATCGCAGTTCTACCTGCATGCGGTCACCGGCGCCGGGCTGCCCGCCTCGATGACCGGCGGCACCGGCAAACAGGGCGGTGTCACCGGTGGCCGGGCGGTGCCATTCCGCAGCCAGAAGCTGCGCTCCTTTGCCCGCGAGATCGCCGGTGACGAGCACGCTCACGTCAAGTTCCTGCGCACGGCGTTGGGTTCGGCGGCGGTCGCGCAACCGGCGATCGATTTGCAGCACAGTTTCACCGCCGCCGCCCAAGCCGCCGGGATCGTGGCCAAGGGACATAGCTTCGACGCGTTCGCTTGCGAGGAGAACTTCCTGCTCGCGGCGTTCCTGTTCGAAGATGTCGGGGTCACCGCGTACAAGGGTGCCGCGCCGCTGGTGCAGAACAAGACCTACCTCGAGGCCGCCGCCGGTATCCTGGCCACCGAGGCCTACCACGCGGCCAACGTGCGCACCGAGCTCTACCAGACCCATACCGGGCTGCTGGGCACCGGCCTGTTCGGCCGCGACCTGCGCGAGGCCGCCGGTAAGTTTTCCGATGCCCGCGACAGCCTCGACGGCAAATCCGACGATGACCAAGGCATCGTCGACAGCAACGGCCAAGCGAACATCGTGCCCACCGACGGCAACGGGGTCGCCTACAGTCGCAGCGCCCCCAATGTGCTCAACATCGTCTATCTCACCCCGAAACAGGCCAGCTCGGGTGGCTTCTTCCCCGCCGGGGTCAACGGCGACATCATTACCAGCAGCAACAACAGCTAACCAGCCCGCTGGCGCCGACGGGCCCCTGGCCGGGCCCGCCGGCGCCGCATGGTTGACCTCACCCAGCCACCCGAGAGCACACGGGGCCCGCATGTTCAACAACCTGGGATGGCCCGAAATCCTCGTCATCATCGTCGCCGGCCTGTTCATCCTCGGCCCGGAGCGGCTCCCCGCCACGATCCAACACGCAGGCCGAGCCCTCCGCCGAGCACGAACTTACGCGACCGGAGCACGCGAACAGCTGCGCAACGAGCTCGGCCCCGAATTCGACGAACTCCGCGAACCACTCGAACACATCCGCGAACTGCGCGCGATGGGCCCACGCCGGGCCATCACCGAACACCTCCTCGACGGCTACGACCCCGCCGACGACGCCCAACGCCTCGACCCCCGCGACGACCTCGAAACCCTTGACCAACACAACAGCCGCACCGACAACAACCCGTCCGCGCCAACGCCAAGGCCACAGCAACCGACACCATTCGACCCAGAAACAACATGACCGGCCGTTCGCGCACACCACGGATGGTCGGCCAGGTGCTCGCCAGGTCACCGCGGCCAGCGCGCACGTTCTGCGAGGGCTCCCCGGCGCACGGCGAAGTCGTGGCTCGGGGCTGCGATGACGTGCCACCTTGCACCGCTGGACACGTTCGGGGCTACCAGGTCGTGTCGACTCGCCCGCGCCAGGTGCCCCACTGGGGAACCAGTGACCTCATCCCTGCAGCGGAGCGGTCAGCTCGAGATGCACGCCGTCGGGGTCGGAAAACGACAGGATAGCAAGCCCCACGTCGGCCAGGTCGGTCACTTCGCCGTGCGGGACTCCGGCTTGGTCGAGCCGTTGGCGCGTAACCTGGAGCTCGTCTTTTGATGCGACCTGGAAGCTGAGGTGATCAAGTCCGGTGTGTTCGGAGTCAAACCGCTGCCCACTCGGGGCGACCGGGCGCAACCCGAGCAGCGTGCCTGAGGGCAGCTGGTAGACGACCCCGCCGTAAAAGGCCTCACGGGATGCTCGCACGCCTGGCTCGTCGGCCCGAGCGGACATGTCGATCGCGGCCGGCCAACCGAATACCTGGTCGTAGAAAGCTTTCGAGCGATCGATGTCGGTCACGGTCAGCCGAATGTGGGCAATGTCGGAACTATCGATCAACGCCATACCACGGTTCTACACGCCGACCGCAAGCCCGCCGTGGCCCGACCGGGCGAGACGCAGTGGGACTCGTCCGCGTCACCGAGGACGGGAACCGGCCGGTAGCGCAAGCCCCACACCCGCTATCACGGTGATCGTCGCCAACCAGCAGGCGTCCGCCGGCCGGTTCGGGAGTTGCAGCGGGTAAAATCGGCGAATCACCAGGCCAGTCCTCCAGACTCGGACCTTGGTCCACCGCATGGCGTGGTGCCGGCAACCCGATCACCTGTCTCCAGCGATGAATTGCAGGTGCCCGTGGCTGGTGGAGCCGGTGATGACGAGCGCCCCGGTGGGTGGTCTATCGCGAGGGTGTTGGGTTGTTGCACGGTAGCTTTTAGGCTCTTGTGCACGATTCTGCCGTGGTTGAACGTTAAGCCGAGTACTTGGTTGCGGCCGGTCAGCGTGGTCCACAGGGTGTGCCGGGTGGCGTCGTAGGCGAGGCCGTAGGGCTTCGAACCGGCGCCGGTGGGAATGGTGGCAACCTGCTTCGGACCGTGGGGCGTGAGCATGAAACCGAGCACGGCGTCGCCGTTGGCACGGTATTCGGTGATGCGGCGGTCGCGAACACCCACTCCGACGACGTGTTTCCCATCGTTCGAGGCGGCGCCGCCACCGGGTTGTATGGGTGCGGACACTACCCGTTTTACCTGGCCGCCAACCACGATGTGGTAACTGTTGCCGAACTCGTCGGCCACCCAATACATGTTGCCGGTGATGTGAAAGGCCTCGTGGGGCTGTCGGCCTACGTGAACCGGCTCGAGTGCGCGGCCGCCGGGTGCGACCTGGAGGATCGGTCATCGGTCTCGTCGGCGACCAGCGCGGGGCCGTTTGGTCCGCCGAGCGTCAGATGACGGGAACAACCACCGAGCGGCACGAATTGGCGGGCCGTGGGGGCACCGGCCGAGGCGATGGGAAAGTGTCGAGGCCGTCGGGTTTTCGGACGTTGACGGCAACACTGCCGTTGTCGGTCACGGCGACCCCCTCGAGGGCGCCGTGGAGGTCGATGACGGTGCCGGGGAGGCCCGGCCGCGTCGGCGGCGAGACAGCGGAGTCGGGCGCGACGCGCAGGGGCGGAGCGCCCCGAGGACTCGATGGCCACGCGCGCCCGGGGTTCGGTGGTGAACCGCATGCTGTCGTGAGCGCAACCACGCAGCAGCCGGCCACCGCCAGCAGGCACCACAGTCGTCGACCGAGGCCCGTGCCGACCGCCGTGCGGTTCGCGCGCCGGCGGATCTGGTCAGCGGCGACTGGTGCACCAGAGGCCGCGCGCACGCCCTCGAGCGTATTTCAGGAGCGTAGGCGCGTTTCATAGCAATCCTGAACGCCGAAACTGTCCGGTGTGCAGTGCCCATTATCGTGCCGGCTGTCGTTGCGAGAGCACGAGCAGCGCGGCGCTCGTGACTGTGGTGCTGGCTTCGCGACGATGGTTTTGTCAAAGCTCCCTTCTCGTTCGTACCCTGATGGGCGGCGGGCTCGCCGCCGATGCCCCACAATTTCTTCGTCTTGCCCATCGCAGAGAACGCTTCTTTTCCGGTCTGCCCCTTGTGCAGACCCATCGCCGGGGCCGTAACGGGTCGATTTCGCGGCGAAACCGCCTCTAGCAGTAGTTCGTGTCGAGAATGAGCAGCGGATGGGACCGAGTTCTCGGGCCAGCCACGCGTGCGAAAGACCGAACCGCGGGCGCTGACACTCCGAATACAGGGGGCAACGCGCGATACGGAACCCCGAAGGGAGGGGCGATGAACGATCGCCGGGGATCGGCACGCTCGCCCCGTGACGAGGAGCCGACGCCGTGGTGTGCGGCCGCGTCCGCCTACGCGCTGCATGCCCTCATCGACACCGAACTGGCAGCCTTCGAACAGCACCTCACCGAATGCGCCGCGTGCCGTCAGGAAGTGGACAGACTACGAGAAACCGCCGCCAGGCTCGGTGCGGCGAGCGCGACACAACCCCCTGCCCACCTGCGGGAGAAGGTGCTATCGGAAATCGCTCACACCCGGCAGCAGCCGCCCGACTAGGTCGCGAGCGGCTATCACCTGCATGATTGGGTCCGGTCGGCCACCTGCCCCAGCCGGGTCAGCGCCGTAGCGACGCTGGGCTCGGTGACCAGCACACGATGGGAGCCGGTCAGCTACAGCGACACACCGGCGAACACCGCAGCGTGGTGCAACTGCGCAAAAACAACCAGTCCGGCCGATCCCCACCCTGCCAGACCGCACCAAACAGCGTGCGCCGCTAGTGTCGAGCTCGCCGATCCCCAGCCGCTGCGGACGGCAGAAACCCCAGGTCAAATGGTTACCCCGCGCTCCACACGGGGTAAGGGGCGACCCATGGTCATACTGGGCAACGACGCTACCGGGGCGTGTTCCCCGACAGGTGGGAGTTCTGTGCTTCAGGTTTCAAAACTCCGGTCCAAGGGGGTAGGTTCAATAGTAAATAAGTGCCCCAGACCCCGGCACTCCACCTCAGGTCTCAGCTTGCCCTGAAATGGAGGGATCGCCGTGAGTCTCCTGCCTTCTCACATCCCGGCCACGCATGCCGCACCCATCCACACTCGTGACGACGACCGCGTGGTCATTCTGGACTCGTACCCACCTTGGTCCGGGTGGCAACTGCACTGCCTCACGGTCCCCGCCGAATACCGCTGCGACCGTTGTGGACTCGCTCGCGAGTCGGCCATGGTCGCCACCGGTGAAGACACCTTGATCTGCCCTGCCTGTTACACCCAACTCAGCCGCGCAGCCACGCCTACCGAGCTACCCGAGCAGCGCACAGCACAAACCAGCTGCGAGCCGACCCCCATCGACCGAACGCCTCGGCATGCAAAACCACGGAGCACCAGTGAGCACTGAGACACCTCGGCCGGGAACGCTTCGAAGTCACGCGGCCGGGTATGTGGAACCGTCGACCGCCACGCGCATGACACACCCGGCCCTTGACTACGATCTCATGGCCCGAGTGGCCACCAAGGACACCTCGGCTTTCGCCGCTCTTTACGACCAGCTCGTCCCCCGCGTATACGGGCTGTGCCGCACCATCCTGCAGGACCCGCGCTACGCCGAAGACGCCGCCCATGCGGCGTTCGTGGACGTATGGCGCACCGCTCCGCGCTACGATCCCACTCGCGCTAGCCCGCTGACCTGGGTACTGACCATTGCTCACCGTCGCGCCGTCGATCAGGTCCGAACCCTGCGCGCCAGCGCTCACCGCGAACAGCACACCTCAGCGGCGAACCACACACCCCAGGTAGACGACGTCACCGACACCGTCCCCACCGGCGTCGAACGCCAGCAGATTCGCGACAAGCTCGCCACGCTCACCCCGCTGCAACGCACCATAATCACGATCATCTACTACCAAGGCCACACGCATGCCGAGGCCGCCGCCATCCTCAACATTCCCCTCGGCACGCTCAAGACCCGAGTCCACAGCGCCCTGTGCCGACTACGCACCACCCACCCTCACGAGACGGGTCGGTAAGGAATGCGTCATGCGGATCGCCGAATGAGTGTCTCGGCACGTGGGGAGCAGCAGGCACCGCCGTGGACGGCGAACCTCGGCGCGGCTCATTCGGCCCCCCAGTCGAAGGCAGCCTCGACCTCAGCGTGCGGTGCGTACGCCTCAGCCTCCGCCCGGGCCTCGTGAGCCTAGCGCCGACACAGACTCAGATCCTCGGTGTGTCCGCCACCGAGCGGGATGCTGCGGTAAGGCTTCGTGCTCCTGCACGACGAGGATCGCCGGATAGTGTGCCACGGTAGAGACCATGACAAGGGAGCGATTCGAGGTACGGCGGGATATCGCGGCAGCGCCGGCGATGGCATTCGGGGTGCTGTGTGAACCGAACGGACACGTCCGGATCGACAGCTCCGGGATGCTGCAATCCGCAGAAGGGCAGCGGGTCCAGCGGGTCGGCGACCGGTTCACCGTGCACATGGACCGGGAGGCGCTTGGCGACCGCCCGATGGGCCAGTACGACGTCGCGGTCATCATCACGCAGTTCGCGCCGGAGGCTCTGATCGAGTGGACCGTCTCCGGGACGATCCAGCCTCCGATCAAGCACCTGTACGGCTACGAGCTCGAGCCAAGCACGCTTGGCACACTCGTGACGTCGTACTACGACTGGAGCCAGATCGAGCAGCGGTACCGAGACCAGGGCATCTTCCCCGTCATCCCCGAGACCACGCTGCGCGCCAGCCTAGGCATCCTTGCGCGTATCGTAGAATCCCACACCAGTCCCCACGGGTAAGTGTCCGCTCGTCGCCGAACCTCAACTGTTCGGCAGGGGTCCCGTTGTGGCGAGGCGTATATGGAGTGATCCTCTGGTGGTGTGCGCCAAGCGTTGCTCGCGCGAAGTCGTCGGCGCGGTAGCAGGCTCCGTTATCGGTGACAATCCGCTCGATACGTGTGATGCCGTGGGCGGCAGACCACGCGGGTGCGCGGTGGAGGAAAGCGATCGCGGTCGTCGTCTTCTCGTTAGGGAGTGCCTCGGTGTAAGCGAGTCGCGAGTGGCCGTCGATCGCGGAGTGTAGGTAGGTGTATCCGCCGCGTTCCGCCTTTCCCTTTCGACGTCCAACGGTTTTCGCTTGAGTGCTCCCGCGCCCATGGGCTCGCCAGCCACCGCCGTCGGGAATCCGGCCTACCTTCTTCACGTCGAGGTGGATCATGTGGCCTGGTCTGCGGGCGACGATCTTTCGTGGTTCGCGGTTGATGTCGCCGCCTGGATCGATGAACCGACGCCGGTTCAATCCGAAATCGGCCAGGCGACGGCTGACGGTTCGACGGGAGACCACGATCCCGTCAGCGGCCAGCTCGTGGGCGATCCGGGCCGCTGACCACTTACGATGACGACGCAGGTGCTCGATCCGCTCAACGGCCTCGGCCGAAGTCGCGGTCGACTGGGCCAGTGGCGCTGATGAGCGGTCCATGAGTCCAATGTCTCCGTAGTCACGGTAGCGATTGACCCACTTCGACGCGGTCGCCCGAGAGATCCCCATCTCAGCGGCCACGTGAGCGATCGGCCTCGTCTCGCACCGCTCGACCAGGCGACGACGCCCTTCCGAGCTCAGCGGCGCGTTCGCGTGTGCCACGAGGCATCCTCCCGGCTATCGCGATACGGAAGCGTAGTCACGAGAACCGTTCCCATGCCGATTGACGGCGCATCCCGAGTGAATCACCAACCCGGTCCCACGAGATGCCGCGTCGTCGCGCCTCGCCGACCCACGCCCGCAGATCGTCGTCGACCTGATGCCGAATCGCCTCAATACGCGGTAAATGGACCAGTAGCGCCTCGTCGTCCATCCCTTCCCAGATCGGAGTAGCTCGCGTTAGCCCGGCTGGCTTGTTCGCAATGGTCTCAGCGCACAAGGACACGCACTCGCTGCAGATGTAGACACCTGGGCCGGCCACGAGCGTGTCGACGCTCTCGGCTGATCGCCTACAGAAGGAGCAGTGGTTCACGATCCACACCTTTCGTCAGGAATCTCCTGACGTCAGGATAGATCGTAAGGATAAACCTGACAAGAAGACGTTAACAACCTCCTGACCCGCAACATCAGCTACGCCGGGGCCAGTTCAAAATGCCGAAACGGGGCCAACTCGACTTGCCGAAATCAGCGGGGGTACCAACACGCCATGGCCCGCGCCGCCGAACTCATCATGGCTGGGTGGCCCAGCTCCGCGGCCAGCTCGGTGACGAAATCCATGACATCGGGCCAGTTGCGGTGCAGCGCCTGCAAGACGATCGTGTTGCCCTCGCTGAACAGGGAGGCGACCTGGTCGGCACACACCTGGTCGCCGATCTCCGCTCCGACACCACCCGGCCCGGTGAACACGGTCGAGTCGACGACAGCGCCGTCGCGAGCCAGGCGCAGAAACGGGCTGCGAAGCCCGCGGCAGGTCAGCAGCTCGTCGATGCCGTCGAGGTCGAGCACGTCCCGGAACGCAGCAGGGTCGGCCGCCCGGCACAGTAGCGGCGCCCGACCCCAATACCACTGCGCGAACCCGGTGGTATCCACGCCGACCACACGCGCCAGCGCTCGCGGCATCCCTGAGCCGGAGCCGCCCCCTGCTGGAGCATCCGCTCCGTGCGGTCCGGTACCG
>NZ_KB905409.1 GCF_000379465.1 Sciscionella marina DSM 45152 | reverse complement strand
ATGGGGTGTTTATCGAGACTTCTCCGCATCCGGTACTCACCGGGGCGATCACCGATACGTTGGAGGATTCCGATCCGGTGGTGGTGGGCACGTTGCGCCGTGATGATGGTGGCGCGGACCGGCTGCTGACCTCGTTCGGGGAGGCTTTCGTGCGCGGTGTCGCGGTGGACTGGTCCGCGGTGCTCAAGCCCGGGGCGACCGTGGATCTGCCGACCTACGCCTTCCAACGGCAGCGATACTGGCCCCAGCACACCGAACCGGAAGTGTCCGAAGTGGATGGAGTTGCCGCGGACGCGAGTTTCTGGGCCGCGGTCGAAAACGGGGATGTGCGTGAGCTCGCCGACACCCTGGCGCTGACCGGCGAGCAACTCAGTGAGGTGCTGCCCGCGCTGGCATCCTGGCGGCGTCGCGAACGTGACGAATCCGCGGTCGCAGACTGGCGCTATCGGATCACTTGGGAACCGGTCACCGAGCCGGCAACATCCGTGCTGTCCGGAACCTGGCTCGTTCTCACCCATGCCACCGAGATCGCCGACACCTGTGTGCAGGCACTGCGTGCTCGCGGCGCCGAGGTGCGCCTGGTGGAGACCGGCACGATCGACCGGGACGGCCTCGCCGCCATCGTCTCCGCCGCCCGCTCCGAAAGCGAGCTCGCCGGAATCGTGTCACTGCTGGCCATGGACGAAACCCCGCTGGCCGGGAACCCCATCGTGCCGACCGGCCTCGCCGCGACCCTCGCCCTTGTCCAGGCCTTGGCCGACACCGACGTACGGGCACCGCTGTGGGCACTCACATCCGGTGCGGTCGCAGCCGTTCCGGGTGAGACCCCTTCCGTTGCGCAGGCCCAGGTATGGGGACTTGCGCAGGTGGTCGGCCTGGAACTACCGGAACACTGGGGCGGGCTCATCGACCTTCCAGCCACCCTGGACGATCGTGCCGCCACCCGGCTCGCCGCCGTGCTCGCGGGCAACGGCGAGGACCAGGTTGCGATCCGCCCCGCGGGCCTCGCCGCCCGCCGTCTGGTCCGCGCGCCCCGGCCACGTGCCGACCGCGCCTCCTTCACCCCGCGCGGCACCGTGCTGATCACCGGCGGAACCGGTCTCATCGGCGGTAAGACAGGGGCCTGGCTCGCCGAACGGGGCGCCCGGCGGATCGTGCTCACCAGCCGATCCGGTCCGGCTGCCGCCGGGGTACCGGCGCTGCTCGCGGACCTCGCCGGACGCGGTAGCGCCGTCGAGGTGATCGCCTGCGACACCGCCGAACGCGCCACGTTGGCCGGGCTGCTGGACCGCATCGCCGCGACCGGACCGGCCCTGTCCACCGTGGCGCACGCCGCCGGTGTCGCCCACGGTGCGTTCGTGCCGGACACCACCGTCGAACACCTCGCCGAGCTGTCCGCGGCCAAGGTCGGCGGCGCGTACTGGCTCGACGAACTGACCGCGGACCTCGACCTGGACGCCTTCGTTCTGTTCTCCTCGGGCGCCGCCATCTGGGGCAGTGGACTGCTTGCCGGATACGCCGCGGCCAACGGTGCCCTGGACGCCCTCGCCGAGCGCCGCCGGTCCCGGGGGCTTGCCGCCACCTCGGTGGCCTGGGGACTGTGGGGAGGCGGCGGTATGGGTGCCGGTGACGCGGGCGCGCAGCTGCGCCGCTACGGACTGCGGGTGATGGACCCCGACCGGGGCATTCAGGCGCTCGCCCAGGCCATGGACAATCGCGACGGCCTGCTCGCCGTGACCGATGTGGACTGGGCACAGTTCGCGACCACGTTCACCCTGCGCCGGCCCAGCCCGCTGATCGCCGCCTTGCCGGAAGCCGTCCGCGCGCTCGCCGGTCCCGGTGAGCACACCGAACGGACCACCGAGGGCGAACTGGCCCAGCGGCTGGCCCCGCTGCCGCCGGCCGAGCGCGCACAAACCCTCACCGGAATCGTCCGGGCCGAGGCCGCCGCCGTTCTCGGCCACACTGGTTCCGAGGAGGTCGAACCCGACCGTGCGTTCCGCGATATGGGTTTCGATTCGGTCACCGCTGTCGAACTGCGCAACCGTCTCACCGAGGCCAGCGGCCTGTACCTGCCCTCGACCCTCGTGTTCGACTACCCTTCGGCCACCGCGCTGACCGGCTACCTCCTCGGCGAGCTGTTCGGCGGCACGCAGGCGGAGCCGGACCGGCCGGTTCACGTCGCCTCAGCTGCGGATGACGACCCGATCGTCATCGTCGGCATGGGCTGCCGTTTCCCCGGTGGCGTCGGCAGTCCAGATGAGCTCTGGGACCTCCTCGCCGCGGGAACCGACGCTATCGCCCCGTTTCCCAAAGACCGCGGCTGGGACATCCAGGGCCTCTACGGCCAGGAAGGCGGTTTCGTCCACGACGCGGCCGAGTTCGATCCGGGGTTTTTCGGGATTTCGCCGCGTGAGGCGTTGGCGATGGATCCGCAGCAGCGGCTGTTGTTGGAGGTGTCCTGGGAAGCCCTGGAACGAGCGGGCATCGCGCCCACCTCGCTGAAGGGTTCCCGGACCGCTGTGTTCGCCGGTGGCTGGCTGCAGGTCTACGCCAACGTCCTCGCCAAGAGCTCGATGCAGGGCTACACCCCGGCCAGCGACGGCGGCAGCGTGCTCTCCGGCCGCGTCTCGTACATCCTGGGCCTGGAAGGGCCTGCTCTCACCGTCGACACCGCCTGCTCCTCCTCACTGGTGGCGCTGCATCTGGCGGTGCGGGCGCTGCGATCCGGAGAGTGTGCACTGGCGCTTGCCGGTGGCGTGACCGTGATGCCCACACCGGGAGCGTTCGGTTTCGGATCCGCACTGGCGCTGGCCGAAAACGGGCGCTGCAAGCCGTTTTCCGCTGAGGCCGATGGCATGGGGATGGCCGAGGGGGCCGCGATGTTGGCGGTGGAGCGGTTGTCCGATGCGCGTCGCCTGGGGCATCCGGTGCTGGCAGTGGTGCGGGGTACCGCGGTGAATCAGGACGGGGCTTCGAACGGTTTGACGGCGCCGAATGGTCCGGCGCAGCAGCGGGTGATCCGGGCTGCGCTGGCCGACGCGCGATTGTCCACCGCGGATGTGGATGCCGTGGAGGCGCACGGTACGGGCACTGTTCTGGGTGATCCGATCGAGGCGGGTGCGCTGATCGCGACCTACGGTCAGGACCGCGACCGGCCGGTGTGGCTCGGTTCCATCAAATCCAACCTCGGTCACACTCAGGCGGCGGCCGGAGCGGCCGGGATCATGAAGATGATCCTGGCGATGCGCAATCAGGTGCTGCCGCGCACCCTGCACGCTGAGCAGCGGTCCCCGCACATCGATTGGGATTCCGGGCAGGTGCGGCTGCTCACCGATCCGGTGCCGTGGCCTGCCGAGCGCACCCGGCGCCGCGCGGGCATCTCCGGTTTCGGTATCAGCGGCACCAATGCGCATGTGGTCATCGAGGAACCACCCGTGAGTGAAGAAGAGGTGGCCGAGGCGGAGCGCACTCCGGTGCTGACCACGGATGTGCGGGCGTGGCCGGTATCCGCTCGTACGGCCGAGGGGGTGGCGGCACAGGCGGGCCGGTTGCGGGAATTCGCTTGGACGCGGCCCGGGCTGGCTGCCGCGGATGTGGCGTGGTCGCTGGCGACGACGCGTTCGGTGTTCGGACATCGGGCTGTGGTGGTCGGTGCCGAGTGCGCCGACCTGGTCCGCCGGCTGGCCGCGGTAGCGACCGGACAGCCCGAGTCCGGGGCTATCACGGGCAGCGTCCCGATTGGTGGCGCCGGTGGAGTGGTCTTCGTGTTTCCGGGCCAGGGCAGTCAATGGCCGGGAATGGGACGGCGGCTGCTGGTGGAGTCGCCGGTGTTCGCCGCGCGGTTCGCCGAGTGCGGGCGGGCGTTGTCGTCCTTTGTGGACTGGAATCTCGTCGATGTCCTCGACGGGGCCGAGGGTGCTCCGGAGCTGGATGGTGCCGATGTGTTGCAACCGGCGCTGTGGGCGATCATGGTTTCGCTGGCCGAGGTGTGGCGGGCGGCCGGGGTGACACCGGATGTGGTGATCGGGCATTCCCAGGGAGAGATCGCCGCGGCGTGTGTGGCCGGGGTCTTGTCGTTGCAGGACGGGGCCCGTGTGGTGGCCTTGCGGTCGCGGGCGTTGAGTGGCTTGGACGTCGAGGGCGGCATGCTGTCGGTGGTGCTGCCCGCCGAGCAGGTCCGCGATATCCTGGAGCCGTGGGGCGAGCGGTTGTCGATTGCGGCGGTGAACAGTCCGTCCGCCACCGTGGTCTCCGGTGAGCCGGGGGCGCTGGTCGAGTTCGAGAAGGAGTTGCGGTCACGCCGGGTGATGCGCTGGCGCGTCCCGCAGACGGACTTCGTGGCGCACTCCGCGCTGTGCGAACCGATCCGGACGGAGCTGGCCGAATCGCTGGGCGATATCGCTCCGGCATCCGGGGATATCCGGTTCTTTTCCACCGTCGAGTGCCGCTGGATGGACGGCAGCGAACTGGACGCCGATTACTGGTACGCGAACGTGCGGCAGACCGTGCGATTCGCAGAGGCCACGCTGAGCCTTGCCGAGTCCGGATACCGCACCTTCGTCGAGGTTTCGGCGCATCCGGTGTTGCTGACCGCGGTGGAGGAGATGCTCGATGCGCGGGCGCATCTGCCGGATCCGGTGGTGGTCGCGACCTTGCACCGGGAAGACGGTGGTGCCGAGCGGGTACTGAATGCGCTGGGGCAGGCGCATGTGCACGGGCTGGAGATCGACTGGGCCACGGTGCTCGGCGGTGGCAATCGGGTCGAGCTGCCCACCTACGCCTTCCAGCACCAGCACTACTGGCCCCAGCCCAATGGCGCCGCCGCCGACGGTGCTGCCGATCTCGGCCTGACACCGGTCGGGCACCCGCTGCTCGGCGCGATGGTCGAATCCGCCGACGGCGCCGGATTCCTGTTCACCGGACGGCTTTCCCTGCGCACCCATCCCTGGCTGGCCGACCACGCCGTGCGTGGCACCGTCATCCTGCCCGGTGCCGCGTTCGCCGAACTGGCCCTCGCCGCAGGCGATCGGGCGGGCTGTGCTCGCGTCGACGACCTCACGCTGGAAGCGCCCCTGCTGCTGCCCGAGGACGGGTCGGTACGCGTGCAGGCCACCGTCGGCGCACCGGATGCCACCGGGCGCCGCGAACTGACCATCCATTCCCGGCCCGGCGACGCCGCCGAGGACATGCCCTGGGTCCGGCACGTCTCCGGGCAACTCGCCCCCACCGCCGAGATGCGCGAACCCGCGCCCCAGGACGATCTCGCGACCTGGCCGCCCGCCGGGGCCGAACCGGTGGACACCGACGGGTTCTACACCGTCACCGCCGAGGGCGGATACGTGTTCGGGCCCGCGTTCCAGGGCCTCCGGGCGGTCTGGCGGCGCGACGGCGATGTGTACGCCGAGGTCGCGTTGTCCGAGGAGGTGGCAGCCGATGCCGACTTGTTCGGTCTCCACCCCGCACTGCTGGACGCCGCCCAGCAGGCGGGTGTGTTCGCCACCGGCGGCTGGGAATCCGGAGAGACCTGGCTGTCGTTCGGCTGGACCGGCCTTTCCCTGCATGCCACAGGGGCCCGCGCGGTGCGTGTCCGGCTGCACCAGAACAACGGCGGTGGGCTGGGCATGACCGCGGCCGACACCACCGGCTCCCCGGTGTTCAGCGTGGATTCCCTGGTGATGCGCAAGGCCACCGCCGCGGACCGGCCGAGCGCGGCCGAGCGCGCGAGCGAGGCGCTGTTCGGTGTGGACTGGACCCCGGTGCACGCCACCACACCGCCCGCCGGTCGCTGGGCGGTCCTCGGCGCGGACCCGTTCGGACTGGCCGCCGGGCTCGTCGCGGCCGGCCTGGATGTGTGCTGTTACGACGGTCTTGCCGACCTTGTCGCTGCCGTCGAGGCGGGGGAGAGCGCTCCGGAGACCGTTCTCGCCTGCCCCGCGCGGCGCGACGGGGCGCCTGCCGAACAGGCCCGTAGGGTGACCGGAGAGGCGCTGGGCCTCGTGCAGGATTGGCTGTCCACCGAGCGGCTGGTTCCCGCGCGGCTCGTGCTGGTCACCCAGTCCGCCGTGGCCACGGTTCCCGGTGCGGACGTCACCGATCTGGCCGGTGCCGCCGTGTGGGGACTGGTCCGCTCCGCGCAGTCGGAGAATCCCGAGCGGCTGGTCCTCGCCGACCTGCCCCCGGCCGATGATCCCGGTGCCGAGCCGATCGCTGTCCTGGCCGTCGCGCTGGGCAGCGCGGAAACCGAACTCGCCGTGCGTGCGGGCGGCGCCTACACCCGGCGGCTTGCGCGCCCGGGTAACGGACTGGTTCCGCCCCCAGAAGGGCACCCGTGGCGCCTCACCGCCACGGCACCCGAAGCGGCCGAACTGACACTGGAGCCCCACCCGGAGGCGGCCGAACCGCTGGGTGAAGGTCAGGTCCGTGTGTCGGCCCGGGCAGCCGCACTCGACTATGCCGACCTCTCCGCGCACACCGGAGCACTGGGCCGGGAGATCGCCGGAATCGTCGTGGCTACCGGCCCGGGGGTGGCTGCTCTCGCGGTGGGGGACCGGGTACTGGGTGTGGCGCCAAGTGCCGTCGGCCCGCTCGCCGTCACCGATGCCTACCTACTCGCCCCGATGCCCGCGGGCTGGTCCTTCGCGACTGCGGCGGCGGTGCCGGTGGCGTACACCTGGGCATGGCGTGCCCTCACCGCGGCGGTTCCCGGCCAGCGGGTGCTCGTGCGCGCCGCCGCGACCGCGGCCGGACTGGCCGCCGTGGCGCTCGCCAGGCACCGTGGGCTCGAGGTCTTCGGCATCGCCGAGCCCGGTCAGTGGGCCACCCTCGCCGAACATGGCCTCGACCCCGAACACCTGGCCGCTCCCGGTGACGCCGGAACGCGATTCCCGGAGATGGACCATGTCGTCGAGGGCCCGGCCGATATCGAGGACACCGTCGTCGGGGAAACCCTGGCGCAGGTCGTGGATGTGATCGCCGCGGATGGTCCTGTCCTGCCGCCGGTACGGGTCCTGGACGTGCGCCGGGCCGGGGACGCGATCCGGTTCCTGTCCTCCGAACGGCAGACCGGCAAGGCCGTGCTGACCCTTCCGCCGCACTCCGCGGCACCGCACCCCGCCGGAACGGTGCTCATCACCGGCGGCACCGGCACCCTCGGTGGAATCGTCGCCCGGCATATGGCCGATACCGGACGGGCCGGTGAGGTGCTGCTCACCAGCCGCTCAGGTCCCTGCGCCGCGAGCACCGCCGGACTGGCCGCTGAGCTGGCCGGCCGCGGGGTGGCCACGCGCGTGCTGGCCTGCGATGCCACCGAGGAATCCGCACTGGCCGGGGTACTCGACCGCACGCCCACCCTCACCGGCGTGGTGCATGCCGCCGGTGTGCTCGATGACGGCGTGATCGGTTCGCTGACTCCGGAACGCGTCGATGCGGTCATGCGCCCCAAAGCCGATGCCGCCTGGCAGCTCGACCGGCTCACTCGCCACCGCGACCTGGATATGTTCGTGCTGTTCTCGTCCGCGGCGGCCACCCTCGGTGCACCGGGACAGGGCAACTACGCCGCCGCGAACGGGTTCCTCGATGCCATCGCCGCCCACCGGCGCGCGGCGGGTCTGCCCGCGGTGTCGCTGACCTGGGGGCTGTGGGCCGAGGCCAACGGCATGGGCGAAGCGGTCGGCGGTACCGAGCGTGCCAAGTTCAGCCGTACCGGCGTCGGCACGCTCAGTACTGAACAGGGCCTGGCCCTGCTCGATCTCGCCCTCGCGCGGGACGAGGCACTGCTCGTACCGACTCCGCTGGACGTGCCGACGTTGCGCGCGGTCGCCAGGGGCGGTGGCCGATTGCCCGCGGTACTGCGCGGGCTCGCTCCGGCTCCGCGAGTGGTGCGCGAGGTGTCGACCGGCGCAGGTGGCCCCGCGCTGCGCGAACGGTTCACCGCGGCCGCCGGGCCCGAACGGGAGCAGATCCTCCTCGATGTGGTGCGCGAACAGGCCGCGGCGGTGCTCGGGCACAGCATTCCGGAATCGGTGGAGATCGACACCAGCTTCCTGGAGCAGGGCCTGAACTCGCTGACCGCCGTGGAATTCCGCAACCGGCTGGGCATGGTCACCGGCCTCCGGCTGACCGGCGCGCTTGCCTTCGACCATCCCACGCCGGGAATACTCGCCGCTCAGCTACGCGACCGGCTCGAGGCGGAACTGTCCACAACGGACAAACAGCGGTCCGAGGACGCGGCCGATCCGCGCCGTTACATCGCGGCCGAAGTCGAGCCCGGACCCGTCGCACCGCTGGAATCCCTTGCCACGCTGTATCTCCGTGCCGCACGCAAAGGCCGCGCGGTGGAGGCCATGCGGTTGGTCAGCGGGCTCGCGGCGTTCCGGCGGTCCTTCACTGAACTGTCCGAATTGGACGGTGTGCCGCAGCTGGTGGCGGTCTCGCGTGGACCGGCGGTGCCGGGGCTGGTCTGCCTGCCCTCCTTCGCGGGCACGGCGGACGCGCAGGAGTTCGCCCGGTTCGGCCGGAGTTTCCGCGGTCTGCGCGGGGTGTCCGCGCTGCCGACACCCGGATTCGTCTCAGGGGAGCCACTGGCCGCCAACCCGGAGGTACTGCTGGATGTGCACGCCGCGAGTGTGCGGAAATCGTTGAACAGTGCGAAATTCGTGCTCGCCGGGTACAGTTCCGGCGGTCTGGTCGCACACGCCCTCGCCGCTCGACTGGTGCAGGAGGGCCACGCACCGGCGGCCCTGGTGCTGATCGACACGTTCACTCCGGAAGTCGCGGGGGTGCCGGAGGAGATCCTCGCGGCACTGCCGGGTGCGGTGCTGGCCAACAACCGACAACAGGACGGTCTTGGAGGCGATGACTGGCTCACCGCCCTCGCGCACTATTACGCGTTCGACTGGCGGGAACTACCCCGGATCGATGTCCCGACCCTGGTGGTCCGGGCAGCCGAACCGGCGCCATCCGAACAGGAGGATGCGGGCGGCACGAGCGGGCCGGGGGCCCCGTGGAGCCTTCCCGGCGTGGTGACCGAAGTGGCCGTTCCCGGAAACCACTTCACGATGATGACCGAGCACGCCGACACGACAGCGCGGGCCGTCGAGGACTGGCTCGCCGGACAGGAAGGCGGATTCTGATGAGTGAGCACACGCGGCACCGGCTCGCCGTGATCGGCGGCGGAGTCATGGGAACGAATATCGCGGCGCTGGCCCTCGGGCACGGTGTCCCGGTGGTCCTCGTCGAGCTCGATGCGGACCGGGTGGAGAGCGCGCGTATGACCATTCGGCAAAAGCTCAAACACGCCCAGCTCATGGCCGTGTTGCCGGAAGGGCAGGAACGTGGCGCGCTGGTCACCACGACCTCGGTCAAGGACGCGGCGGACGCGACCACGGTGATCGAAGCGGTGACCGAACTTCCCGAAACCAAGGCCAAGGTGCTCGCCGAGGTCTCCGGTCTCGTGCGGCCGGGGGCCCTGCTGATCTCGAATACCTCATGCATCCCCATCGATGAACTGGCCACATCGGTGGCACGCGGCGAGGAACTGGTCGGCGTGCACTTCATGAACCCCGCGTACCTGATCACCATGGTCGAGGTGATCCGGGGAACCGGTACGAGCGAGGCCACGATGGAAAAGGCCACCGCATTGCTGACCGCGCTCGGCCGTGAGGCGCTGGTGATCGACGACGCCCCCGGTTTCGTCATCAACCGCCTGCTGCACCCGCTGATCAACCGCGCGGCCGGGCTCGTGCAGGAGGGGGTGGCCTCCGCTGAGGTCGTCGACGGCCTGCTGCAGGGCTGCCTCGGCCACACCACCGGTCCGCTGGCCACTGCCGATCTGATCGGTATCGACAATCTCGTCGATTCGCTCCGGGTACTCCATGAGCGCACCGGTGACCCGGAATGCGCCCCATGCGACCTGATGCTGGAGAAGGTCCGCGAGGGGCACCTCGGCCGGAAAACCGGTCAGGGGTTCTACGACTACCGAAAGGTGGACCAATGAGTGCCTCGAACCGGACCATCGATGCGGAGACCGTGGAGGGGGAGCTGCTGGCCTTCCTCGCTGAACGGGTCGGCTCGCCGGTGACTCCCGAGCAGGACCTGTTCAGCGCCGGGCTGGTCTCCTCCATGTTCGCCATGCAGCTGGTGGTGCACCTGGAGGATTCCTACGACCTGGAGATCGTCGGCCCGGAGCTGACCTTGGAACACTTCCGCAGTGTGCGGCGGATGACCGAACTGGTGCTGCGCCTGAGTGCGGGTGCGGAATCGGATGGCTGAGACCAGCGGGCCGACCGTGCTCGACGATCTGGCATTTCTCGACGAGCTGATCGGTACGGGCCCGCAAACCTGGGATGTCATCGGGGAACTCCCTGTCGAGTTACTGCGCGAGCTCGGCGCCATGGGGCTCCTGTGCGCCGAGGTGCCCACCAGGTTCGGTGGTCTCGGCGCGGACAGCAGGCGCAACGGGGAACTGACCGCGCACATCGGTGGCCTGTGCAGCTCGCTGCGCAGCATCATGACCTCGCAGGGGATCGCGGCGACGGCCGTGCGGCGGTTCGGCGACCGGGCGCAGCGGCAGCGCTATCTCGGCGAGCTGACCGGAGGAACCCTTGCCGCGGTCGGGTTCAGTGAACCCGAGGCCGGCTCGGACCTTGCCGCGATGCGCACCCGGATCGAGCGGGCCGGGGACACCGTGACGGTCAGCGGCGAGAAAAGATGGGTCACCGGCGCACGTTATGCCGATCTACTCCTCGTTCTCGGCCGGGACGGCGAGAACGCCGCCGCCGTACTGGTGCCCTCGGACGCGCCGGGGGTGACGGTCGAGCCGGTGCTCGATCCGATGGGGTGCCGCGCCGCCGGTCATTCCCGGGTGCTGCTCGACGAGGTGCGGCTACCGGCATCCGCCGTGCTCGGCGGGGGAGGGCACGCGCTGGCACTGCTGTTCACCACCGCGCTTTCCTACGGCCGGATGTCGGTGGCCTGGGGTTGTGTCGGCATCCTGCGCGCGTGCCTGCGCGCGGCCACCGCACATGCCAAGGTCCGCGAGCAGTCCGGCAAGCCACTCGCCGAACACCAGCTCGTCGCCAAACACCTGGCCAGCCTGTTCACCGCCGAACAAGTGGCGACCCAGGCCTGCCGTCAGGCCAGCGAACGATGGGATGCCGCGGCCCCGGACATGGCCGTGGCCGCGGTACTCGCCAAGCACGTCGGCGCCACCAATGCCGCGCGGTCCGCCGGTGAAGCGGTGCAGGTGCTCGCGTCCTGGGGCGCCCAGGACGGACATGTGGTCGCCCGTGCCTACCGCGACGCCAAGCTCATGGAAATCATCGAGGGCAGCAATGAGATCTCCGAACTCATTCTGGCCGAACACGCCCTCGAGCACTCGTGAAACCGTACATCGGAGAACAGGAGGATTCCGTGTCTGACGAACCGGCCCTGGTCAAATGTCTGGTTTGGGATCTGGACAATACACTGTGGCGCGGCACCCTGCTCGAGGACCCGGAGGTGGCGCTGCCCGACGAGATCCGCGCGGTGATCGTCGAACTCGACGCACGGGGCATCCTGCAGTCGGTTGCCAGTAAGAACGACCACGACCACGCGTGGGAACAGTTGGCGGCACTGGGGATCGCGGACTACTTCGTGGCACCGCATATCGGCTGGAGCCCGAAGTCCGGCTCGGTGCAGGAGATCGCCGAACAGCTCAACTTCGCCATGAAGACCATCGCCTTCATCGACGACCAGCCCGCCGAACGCGCGGAGGTCGCCCATCATCATCCCGCGGTGCGCTGCTATCCGGCGGAGCAGGCGACCGAACTGACCGGGCTGGCGGAGTTCAGCCCGGAGGTGGTCACCATCGATGCCCGCCGTCGCCGCTCGATGTACCAGGCCGGATTCCGCCGTGAGTCGGAGCGCGAGTCTTTCCAGGGCCCGGATGAGGACTTCCTGCGCACACTCGAACTGGTGATGGAGATCAAGCGCGCGGACGAGGTCGATCTGTCCCGGGTCGAGGAACTGACCATGCGCACCAGCCAGATGAACGCGACCGGGGTGCATTATTCCGACGCCGAGCTGCGGGCGCTGCTTGCCGATCCGGACCACGAGGTGCTCACGGTGACACTGACCGACCGGTTCGGCCCGCACGGGGCGGTCGGCGTACTGCTGCTCGGGTATCACGAATCCGTGTGGCACCTCAAACTCCTGGCGACCTCGTGCCGGGTGGTCTCCTTCGGTGCGGGCTCGGTACTGCTCAACTGGCTGGTCAACGAGGCGGCCACCGCTGGTGTGCACCTCGCAGCCGATTTCCGCCGCACCGATCGCAATCGGATGATGGACATCGCCTACCGGTTCGCGGGGTTCACCGAGGACAGCTGCGCCTGCCTTGCCGAACCGGATGACGGGGAGCGAGGCGACATCCAGTTCCGGCACCTGGTCGCCGAGGAGCGCCCGGAACCAACAACCATGCGGGTCCACGCGCCCGCACTCGCCCGCGGTGAGGTGGCGGCTCGGTCGCTCGGCTGAGCCGATCGTGTCCTCGTATTGGGACAGGCAGGGCGGTGTTCAGCCGACACCGTCCCTCGGTTGAACGGTGCCGGTGCCGGTCACCCTTGGCGGATGGGAGTGGAAATGGTCGATGAACCACTGGCGATCGTCGGTATGGGCTGTCGCTATCCGGGTGGGATCGATTCCCCGGAGCAGTTGTGGCGGGTACTCGAGGACGGCCGTCACGTGAGTTCGGTATTCCCTGCCGACCGCGGCTGGGATCTGGACGCGCTGCGCGATGGGCAGTCCATGGTTGACCGCGGTGGATTCCTGGACGGCGCCGCCGATTTCGATGCCGAGTTCTTCGGTATTTCCCCGCGTGAGGCCGCCGCCATGGATCCGCAGCAGCGGCTGGTGCTGGAGACCGCTTGGGAAACCCTCGAACGGGCGGGCATCGATCCGAACGGCCTCCGGGAAAGCAGCACCGGTGTCTTCCTCGGCGCCGAATCCCGCGACTACGGCCCGCGGCTGCACGAGGCACCCGCGGAGGTGGCTGGGCACCTGTTCACCGGAACCGCGGGCAGTGTCCTTTCCGGACGGGTGGCCTACACCCTCGGCCTGCGCGGCCCGGCGCTCACGGTGGACACCTCGGCCTCGAGTTCGCTGGTAGCCCTGCATCTGGCCGCCACGGCGGTACGGCGGGGCGAATGCACGCTCGCCCTGGCTGGCGGGGTCTCGGTGCTGTCGTTGCCGGGCAACTTCGTCGCCTTCACCGGACTGCGCGGGCTCGCCCCGGACGGCCGCTGCAAGCCGTTCTCCACCGAGGCCGACGGTACCGCGTGGTCCGAAGGCGTCGGGATGCTCGCCGTGGAACCGCTGTCCCGGGCGCGGCGATCGGGACATCCGGTTCTCGCCGTGCTGCGTGGTTCCGCGATCAACTCCGATGGCCCGAGCAGCGGACTGACCGCGCCGGACGGCGAGGCCCAGCAGGCGGTCATCCGGGCCGCGCTCGCCGAGGCCGGGATCCGGCCCGCGGACGTCGATGCGGTGGAGGCGCACGGCACCGGTACTCCGCTCGGCGATGCCACCGAAGCCGGGGCACTGCTTGCCGCCTACGGGAAAGACCGCCCTGCGGACCGGCCGTTGCTCATCGGCTCGGTGAAGTCGAATATCGGGCACACGCTCGCCGCCGCAGGTGTGGCCGGAGTGCTCAAGATCGTGCTGGCGCTGCGGCACGGGCTGCTCCCCGAATCGGTGTCCTACGGCGACCCCATTCCCGCCATCGAATCGGCCGAGGCATTACGGACACTGACCGAACCGCTGCCGTGGAGGGCTTCCGGGCGGCCGCGCCGGGCCGGCGTATCCGGTTTCGGTATCGGCGGCACCAATGCCCATGTCCTCATCGAGGAACCGCCGGCCGAACAGGCACCACCGGTCCAGGACACGGTTCCGGTGCTCGAGGCCGGGATGTTCGCCTGGCCGGTGTCCGGCCACACCTCTGAAACGCTGGCGGCCCAGGCGGGCAGACTGCAGGAATTCGTGCACGGCCGCCCGGACCTCGCCCCCGTGGATGTGGCGTGGTCACTGGTGGCGACGAGGCCGGTGTTCGAACGGCGCGCCGTGGTGCTGGGTGCCGATCGTGCGGAGCTGGCCGATGGGCTCGCCGCGGCGGCGAGCGGACAGCCCGCGGCCGGGCTGGTCACCGGTTCGGCACCGCCGGGCGGCGCGGGCAGGACGGTGTTCGTGTTCCCGGGACAGGGCAGCCAGTGGCTGGGCATGGGGCGGGAACTGGCCCGGTCCTCGCCGGTGTTCGCGGCCCGGCTGGCCGACTGCGCCGCGGCGCTCGGCCCGTACGTGGACTGGTCCCTCGACGAGGTACTGGCCGGTGCCCATGGATTCGAGGCCACGGACGTCGTGCAGCCTGCGTTGTGGGCGGTGATGGTGTCGCTGGCGCAGGTGTGGCGGGCCGTCGGGGTGACGCCGGATGCCGTTGTCGGGCACAGCCAGGGGGAGATCGCCGCTGCCGTGGTGGCGGGGATTCTGTCCCTGGACGATGCCGCCCGCGTGGTCGCCCTGCGCAGCAAGGCGTTGATGGCTCTTGCGGGCCGTGGCGGCATGCTGGCGGTGGAACAAACCGCCGAGACCGTTCGGGAATGGATCAGTCCGTGGCACCCGTGGCTCTCGATCGCAGCCGTGAACGGCCCGCGCGCCACCGTGGTTTCCGGGGAACCGGATGCCTTGCGGGAACTGGCCGAGGCACACGCCGAGGTGCGCACCCGGATGATTCCGGTGGACTATGCCTCGCACTCCGCGCATGTCGAAGAGCTGCACGGGGAGATCCGGACCGCGCTGGCCGGGATCACCCCGGGAGAGGCCGGCATCCCGCTGGTTTCCGCGATGACCGGGGAAACCCTGACCGGCCCGGAGATGGGCGCCGACTACTGGTACGCGAGCCTGCGTGAACCGGTGGAATTCGAGCGGGCGATCCGTGTCCTGGGCGAATCCGGGCACGGGATCTTCATCGAAACCTCGCCGCACCCGGTGCTCACCGCGGCCGTGCTCAACACCTTGGACGGAATCGAGCAGCCGGGAGCCGTACTCGGAACACTGCGCCGCGAGGACGGCGGCGCGGACCGGTTGCTGCGCTCCTTTGCCGAAGCCCAAGTGCGCGGCGCGGCGGTGGACTGGCGGGCGGTTTCGGCCGGCGGTGCGCGCGTCGAACTGCCCACCTATGCGTTCCAGCGGGAGCGTTTCTGGCTCAGTGGCGGGGACTCGGCGCCGGTTACCGCGCCGGTCGCAAGGACGGAACCCGCAGCCGGGCGCCGGGCGGCCGCGCTCGCCGACCCGCTCGATCTGGTGCGTGCCCACGCCGCGGTGATTCTCGGCCACCTCGGACCCGATGCAGTGCGTGTGGACCGGACGTTCAAGGAACTCGGTTTCGACTCGGTGACCACCGTCGAACTGCGCAACCGGCTCGCCGAGGCCACCTCGCTCGCCCTGCCTGCCAGCCTCGCGTTCGATCGGCCGACACCGACCGCGCTCGCCGCCTATCTGCGCGCCGAACTGGGCGGTACCGAGGAACAGCGCACCGAGCCGGTCACCGCTACCGCAGCCGAGGAACCGATCGCGATCCTCGGCATCGGGTGCAAGCTGCCCGGCGGGATCGACGATGCCGAGCAACTGTGGCAGGCGGTCGCGACCGGAGCGGATCTGGTGGGTGAGTACCCGGCCGACCGCGGCTGGGATGTGGACCAGCTGGGAGCCTCCGGTGGCGGGTTCGTGCCCGGTGCCGCCGAATTCGACGCGGGTTTCTTCGGTATCTCCCCGCGCGAGGCGGTGGCCATGGACCCACAGCAGCGGGTGCTGCTCGAGGTGTCCTGGGAGGCCATGGAACGTGCGGGGATAGATCCGCGAACACTGCGCGGCACGGCCGTCGGCGTGTACGCGGGCGCCTTCTCCGCGGATTACGGCGGCGTGGAAGCGGGTGTGCTCGAGGCCGGGGAACGCGGTGGGCATCTGATGACCGGCGTCGCGACCAGCGTGCTCTCCGGCCGGGTCTCCTACACCCTCGCCCTGGAGGGACCGGCGGTCACCGTGGACACCGCCTGTTCCTCCTCACTGGTGGCGCTGCACCTGGCGAGCAGGGCCCTGCGTTCCGGGGAATGCTCGCTTGCCATCGCCGGAGGTGTCACCCTCCATGCGACACCGGAATGGCTGGCCTGGTTCACCAAACAAGGCGGGCTGGCTCCGGACGGCCGCTGTAAGGCGTTCTCGGCCGAGGCCGACGGCATGGGCATGGCCGAGGGGGCCGGGATGGTGGTGCTGGAACGCCTTTCCGAGGCGCGGCGTCACGGTCATCCGGTGCTCGCCGTGATCCGGGGCAGCGCGATCAACTCGGACGGGGCCTCCAACGGGCTGACCGCCCCGAGCGGTCCCGCGCAGCAGCGGGTGATCCGCGCGGCCCTCGCCGACGCCGCCTTGAGCGCCGGTGAGGTGGACGTCGTCGAGGCGCACGGCACGGGCACTCCGCTCGGCGATCCGATCGAGGCGAACGCGCTCCTGGCGACCTATGGCAGCGATCGCACTCCGGAAAACCCGGTACTGCTCGGCACCGTGAAGTCCAATCTCGGGCATCCACAGGCGGCGGCTGGTGTGACCGGGGTGATCAAGATGGTCTCCGCGCTGCGGCGCGGCACCGTCCCCGCGACGCTGCACGCCGACACCCCGACCGCCGATGTGGACTGGTCCGCCGGGAGGCTGCGGATCGTCACCGAAGCGACCCCGTGGCCGGACCAGGGCAGGCCGCGCCGCGCGGGCGTTTCCTCCTTCGGTATCAGCGGCACCAACGCGCACCTGATCCTCGAACAGGCGCCCGCCGAACAGGAACCGCCGGCCCGCACCGGGCAGACGCTGCCGGTGCTCGCCTGGCCGGTGTCCGCACACACCGCCGATGCGGTGCCCGCACAGGCCCGACGGCTGGCTGAGTTCCTCGGCGATTCGCCCGGACTGGACCCAGGGGACGTCGGCCGGTCACTGGCGACCACCCGGGCCGCACTCGAGCATCGGGTGGTCCTGACCGGACAGGACCGGGACACCCTGCTCGACGGTCTCACCGCCGTGGCCGAGGGGGGCGAACCGCTGGGCCTTATCACCGGCACGGCAGGCACTGCGGGCCGGTGCTCCTTCGTCTTCACCGGCCAGGGGGCCCAGCGCCTCGGTATGGGGCGGGAACTGCACGCCGCCTATCCGGTGTTCGCCGAAGCCTTCGACGCGGTGTGTGCCGAGCTGGACAGGCATCTGGAACGGCCGCTCACCTCGGTGGTGCACGGCTCCGAGCCGGAGCTGGCCGACGAAACGATGTGGGCGCAGGCGGGTCTGTTCGCCGTCGAGGTCGCCCTGGTCGAATTGCTGCGGGCGTGGGGGATCGGACCGGACGCGGTCGCGGGGCACTCCATCGGCGAGCTGGCCGCCGCGTACACGGCCGGTGTCTGGTCGCTGGCCGACGCATGCCGACTGGTGGCCGCACGTGGACGACTGATGCAGGCCCTGCCGCGCGGCGGTGCAATGGTCGCGGTGACCGCCACCGAGGAAGCGGCCACCGCCGTGCTCGCGGAGTTCCCCGGGGCCGCGCTCGCCGCCGTGAATGCCCCGGGCTCGGTGGTGCTCTCCGGTACGGAGGCGGCCGTGTCCGGGGCGACGGAGCGGCTCGCCGAAGACGGCGCCCGGACCAGGCGGCTGCGGGTGTCCCACGCCTTCCACTCGCCACTGATGGAGCCGATGCTGGCGGACTTCGCCGAAGTGGCGACCTCGCTGCGCTACCGCGAACCCGGGCTGGCGCTGATTTCCGGGGTCACCGGGCGCCCGGTGAGTGCCGAGGTCACCGAACCCGGTTACTGGGTGCGCCAGGTCCGTGAACCGGTCCGGTTCGCCGACACCGTCGCGATGTTGCGTGAACTGGGCACGCGCACCTTCCTCGAGATCGGCCCGGACGCCGCGCTCACCGCGATGTGCACGCCTGCGGACGGCGAGGAATGGCTGCCGCTTTCCCGGCGCGACCGCCCTGAACCGGACACCCTGGCCGCGGCGGTCGCCGGTGTGCACGTCCGCGGTGGCGAGCTCGACTGGGAGGGCTTCTACCGCGGTTCCGGCGCCCGGTGCGTGGACCTGCCGACCTATGCCTTCCAGCGCGATCGCTATTGGCTGCACGGTGATCCCGCTTCCGGGGACGCCGGTAGCCTCGGTCTCGTGGCCGCCGGACATCCGCTGCTCGGTGCCGCCATCGGGCTCGCCGATGGTGGGGAACTCGTGCTCACCGGCCGCCTCTCTCGCCACAGCCACCCGTGGCTTGGTGACCACGTCGTCGCCGGGGCGGCCATCGTTCCCGGCACGGCACTGGTGGAGATGGCGATCCGCGCCGGTGACGAGACCGGATGCGGCCGGGTCGCCGAGCTAGTGATCGAGAACCCCATGGTGGTCCCGGAACGCGGTGGGCTACGGGTACAGCTCGCCGTCGGTCTCGCCGATGCCGAAGGCCACCGCGCGGTGAGCATCTACTCCCAGCCCGATGATGAGGACCCGGACCGGTCCTGGACCCGTTGCGCCACCGGGGTTCTCGCACCGGCCGAGGAGGGGGCGGCCGATGCTGCCGGTCTGGCCCAGTGGCCCCCGGCGGGTGCGGTCGCGGTGGACTTGTCCGACTTCTATCCAGCTCTGGCCGAACGTGGCCTGAGCTATGGCCCGCTGTTCCAGGGCGTGCGGTCCGCCTGGCGGCGTGGCGAGGAGATCTTCGCCGAGGTCGCCCTGCCCGAGGGCACTCCGGTCGACGGCTTCGGTGTGCACCCCGCCCTGTTCGACGCCGCCCTGCACGGCCTCGTCGCGCTCGGGCCCGGTGCGGGTACTCGGGTTCCGTTCGCCTGGAACGATGTCGTCGTGCACGCCGCGGATGCGGCCGCGGCCAAGGTGCGTATCGCCCCCGCGGGCGACGGGGTTTCGGTCGTGCTTGCCGATGCCGCCGGTACACCGATCGCCTCGGTGGGTTCGCTCGTGCTGCGTGAGCTGACCGCGGAGGCCGTGGACCGGGACACGAGCATCGCCAGGGAGGCGCTGTTCCGCGTGGAATGGCAGGCCGCCGAGTCGGTCGGCGGGGACGCCGATACCGCGGGTTGGGCGCTGCTCGGCCCGGACTCCTGGCTCGGCATCGACGCGCCCCGGTTCGCCGATCCCGCCGAGCTGGTGGCTGCGGTCCGAGCAGGCGCCGAGCTCCCGCACACCGTCGTGGCGTGCCGCCCTGCGCCGGATTCCGCGGTGGACGGGGCGATCGCGGCTCTGGAACTGGTGCAGGCATGGTTCGCCGAAGTGGAGCTGGGGGACGCACGCCTGGTCGTGGTCACCCGGAACGCCATGGACGCCGAACCGGGCGTGCCCGTGCGGATCGCGGAGGCACCGGTCGTCGGTCTGTTGCGCACGGCGGCCACCGAACACCCAGGGAGGCTGGTGCTCGCCGACCTGGACGAACTCGACGGCGCGGCCGCGGCTGTGGTTGCGGGAGCCGGACTCGGGGAGCCGGAATTCGCAGTGCGGGGTGGCGAACTACGCGTGCCCCGGCTGGTCCGGCCGACCGAGGGCCTTGCCCTTCCCGAGCGCGCTGCCGGCAGCGGCGGCTGGGCGCTCGGTTACGTCGAACAGGGCACCCTGGATTCCCTGACCCTGCGCGAAGCGGACAACGCCCGGCCGCTGGAACCGGGCGAGGTCCGGGTGGGACTGCGCGCCTCCGGTGTCAACTTCCGCGATGTCCTCACCGTTCTCGGCGTGTACCCGGGACCGCCAGGGCCCCTGGGGCTCGAGGCGGCGGGCACCGTGCTCGAACTCGGGCCCGGGGTCGACGGGTTCGCCGTTGGTGACGCCGTGGTCGGTGTCTTCACCAGCGCGTTCTCCCCGGTGGCCGTGACCGATGCGCGTTTGCTCGCGCCGAAACCGGCCGGGTGGTCCTGGGCACAGGCGGCCGCGGCACCGGTGGCGTACGCGACCGCTTACCATGCCCTCGTCGACCTTGCCGGTCTCGGTGCGGGCGAATCCGTACTGGTGCACGCGGCCGCCGGTGGGGTCGGTCTCGCCGCCGTCCAGCTTGCCCACCACCTCGGCGCGACAGTGTTCGGCACGGCCAGCCCGGTGAAGTGGCCGGTGATCCGTGCGCACGGCGTCCCAGGGGACCGGCTGTCCTCGTCCCGCACGCTCGATTTCGCGGAGGCATTCCACGCCGCCACGGAGGGGCGCGGTGTCGATGTCGTGCTGAATGCCCTGACCGGTGAGTTCGTCGATGCTTCCGTGCGGCTGCTCGCTCCCGGTGGCCGGTTCGTGGAACTGGGCAAGACCGATCCGCGCGATCCGGCCGAAATCCAGCGGCGGCACGGGGTCTCGTATGCCGCGTTCGATCTGCTGGACGAGGGGGCACCGGTCATCGGGCCGATCCTGGCCGCGTTACGTCCGCTGTTCGCATCCGGTCGGCTGCGGCCGCCGCCGGTCAGCTGCTGGGATGTGCGGCAGGCCGGTGCGGCGTTCCGGCACTTGAGCCAGGGCCGCAATCTCGGCAAGGTCGTGCTGACCATCCCGGCCCCGGCCGATCCGGAAGGTACGGTGCTGGTGACCGGAGCTTCCGGCGGGCTCGGCGGACTGGTCGCCCGCCACGTGATCACCAGCAGGCGGGCCCGGAACGTGGTGCTGACCTCCCGGCGCGGGATGGCGGCCGAGGACATGCCCGCCACGGTGGCCGCGCTGGCCGAAGCCGGTGCCCGGGTGCGGGTGGCGGCCTGTGACTCGGCCGACCGCGACGGTCTGCTCGCCGTGCTCGACGCGATTCCCGATGATGTGCCCCTGAAAGCCGTGGTACACGCGGCGGGGATCCTGGATGACGCCGCACTCGGCTCGCTGAGCGGGGACCGGATGGCATCGGTGATGCGCCCGAAGGTCGACGGCGCATGGCTGTTGCACGAACTGACCGCGGACGCCGAGCTCGACTCCTTCGTGCTGTTCTCGTCCGTCGCCGGGATCTGGGGTACCCCGGGGCAGGGCAATTATGCCGCCGCGAACGCGTTCCTCGATGCGCTCGCGGCGCACCGCCGCCAGCTCGGCCTGCCCGCTACGTCACTCGCGTGGGGGCCCTGGAGCCAGGCTGGTGGCATGGCGGGCACGCTGAGCGCGGCCGACCGCAGGCGGCTCACCCGGAACGGCCTGCTCCCGCTCGGCGACCGCGAAGGACTCGCCCTGTTCGACGCCGCCCTGCGGGTCGGCGAACCGGTGCTCGTCCCGGCCCGGGTCGATGTCACCGGTGCCGCGCCACCGCCGTTGTTGTCCCGGCTCGTCCGCAGGCCCGCCCGGCGCAGCGCAGGGTCCGCGGCGCCCACGCAGGAGCTGGCGGACCGGGTCGGTGCCCTCCCTCCCGAGGAACGGCAACCGGCGGTACTCCGGATCGTGCGCACCGAATCGGCCCTCGTGCTCGGTATGGCCGGCCCGGAGGAAGTGGAGCAGGCGCGGTCGTTCCGGGAGCTCGGGTTCGATTCGCTGACCGCAGTCGAACTGCGCAACCGGCTGGTCACCGCGACCGGTCTGCGCCTCGGGCCGACGCTGACGTTCGACTATCCCACTCCGGATGCGCTCGCCGGCCACCTGCTCGGGGCGATCGGCGAGGAGGAGAAGGCACCGTCCCGCACTTTTTCGGTGATCGATGAACTGGAGTCCCTGCTGACGGCCGCCGAGGACCAGGGAGAGAAAGCCAAGGCCCTGGCCCGCCTGGAGGGGATGCTGCGGGATCTCCGTTCCGGAGAAGGGGTAGCGGCCGATGGTCGGGATCTGGCGGAAGCGACCGATGACGAGATATTCGAGTTCATCGACACCGAGCTCGGCATTTCCGATCCGTGACACCGCGGCTGGTGAGTGATTCGGAAAGGCAAGACCAAGTGACAGCACGCGCGGAGAGGCAGCGGACAGTGTCGGAAAACAATCAGGACAGCGGAACACCGATGGTCGAGTCGGCGCAGTTCCACCGACCGGTCTCGCCGATCGAATGGTGGTTTCTCGGACACCCGGACGATCTCTCGACCTCGACCCAGATTCTGGTCGAGGGCACCGGATGGATTTGCCGAGCACAGCTGACCGCGGCGGTCGAGGTCGCCTCCGCAGCCTGCCCGGGCGCCCGGCTCGTCCGCGATGGGCAGACCTGGGTCGACTCGGGGATCGCCCCGCCGGTACAGGTGCTCGACGGGCGGGAGCTGGCCCCCGCCGAGATACCGCTGCTGCCGGAACTGCAGAGCACGCTCGCCGGTCCCGAGGTGCCCAGCTGTGCGGTCGTACTGATCCAGGGACCGGTCACCACGGTGGCCTTCCGTGCCAATCACGCGGTGATGGACGCGCGGGGAATCGTGTTGTGGGCACTGGATGTCTTCCGGGCACTGCGCGGCGAGGGACCGCTCGGTGCGCCCGATCCGGTCAGTGAATGGGACATCTTCGCCGAGCTGCCCGCTTCCGAGGAACTGGTGATCCCCGGCTACACCAGGACCCCGGTACTCGGCGACTGCGGACCGACCGACCGCACGCGCACGGTGGCCGCGAGGCGCAGCGTGCAGGGCACCCATCCGGGAATCGTGGCGAAGCTGGCCACCGCTTCGGTCGTGGCCGGGGGACTGGACACCGGCCGGTTCTATGTCCCCGTCGATCTGCGCTACCAGCGCCCGGATGCACGGACCACCGCTAACGTGGCGAGTGGCTTCCCCATCGAGGTGTCCGCCGGGGAACCCTGGGAACAGGTGCACGAACGTCTGCTCGGTGCGCTCGCCGACGGTGAGGCGACCCGCAAGGCGCCGCCCGATGAACTGCGCACCCTGCCGATCACCCAGCTCAACGAGGCCATCAACACCATCGACAAGACGGCACGGGAACAGGGATTCCCCTCGCATGCCGTGCTCTCCCACACCGGACGCGTGGACCTCGACGAGTTGCGTGCGCCCGGGTTCACGGCGCACACCGCCTATGAACTGGCGCGTCCTTCCCCGGGCGGTGCCCCGGAACTCATCGTCGTCGAGGTACCGGGCCGTACCGAGATCACCGTGTCCTGGTGGGACGCCCCGGAAACCACCGCGCGGATCGAGGCGCTGCTCGACCGGATCGAGGAGGCGCTTTCCCCACCCGGACAGCAGCCGTGCGGTGGTGTCGAGGCTGCGCTTTCCCTGCCGGACAAGACGAATATCGTGGACCGGTTCGTTCACCAGGTGGCCGCAACTCCGGATGCGGTGGCCGTGGATTCGCCCGAGGGCACGCTCAGCTACGCTGCGCTGGCGCATCGGTCCGCGGTGCTCGCCGCGGAACTGCGGGAACGCGGCGCCGGGCGGGATACGGTGGTCGGGGTGCTCGCCGACCGCTCGGCCGCCGCGGTGGTCGCGATCTGGGGAGTGCTGCGTGCGGGCGCCGCTTATCTGCCGCTCGACTCGAACTATCCCGATGCCCGGATCGCCGAATTGCTGACCGATGCCGATGCCCCGCTCTGTCTGGTGCAGCACCCGCACCGGGAACGCGACTGTCTTGCGGACGGCTGTGTCCCCGTGGTGCTCGAGGATCTGGACTATTCGGAAGAAACGCCGGCAGTGGAGGCCGACATCCGGCCGGAAGACCTGGCCTATGTGATCTACACGTCCGGGTCGACCGGGCGTCCCAAGGGGGTCGAGGTCGTGCACCGCGGCCTGGCCAGCTACGCGCACTGGTCGGTGCGTGCGTTCGGTATCGGCGCGTGCAGCCGCCTGCCGGTCATCGTGTCGCTTTCCTTCGACGTGGCGGGCAACAGCATCCTGCTCGGCCCGCTCGGCGGCGGCACCATCGTCCTGGGACACAACGAGATCAACCACGCCACCCTGCGCGAGCTGTTGACCACCTCCGGCGCCGACACACTCTTTCTCACTCCGTCGCATCTGGATCTGATCGCCCGGCTCGATCTGGCCCCCGAGGGGGTCCGCTCGGTCGTGGTCATCGGCGAGCAACTGCGCCGTTCGGTCGCCGAGCGCGCGCAGCGGATCTTCGGCCCGGACTGCGCGATCGTCAACTGCTATGGGCCGACCGAGATCACCGTCGTGATGACCGCGCACACCTTCGACGAGAACACCGACACCGGGCCCGCCGTGCCGATCGGTGCACCGACGGGCGCCAACACGGTGTATCTGCTCGACTCGTACGGCCGGTTCGTCCCGGAAGGTGAGCAGGGCGAGATCTATCTCGGCGGACCACAACTGGCCCGCGGATACCGTGGTCGTCCGGACCTCGACCAGGAACGGTTCGTACAGCTGACCGACGGGACCCCGGTGTACCGCACTGGGGATATCGCGACCGTGCTGCCCAACGGCGAACTGGAGTTCATCGGGCGCGGTGACGATCAGGTCAAGGTACTCGGCCATCGGATCGAGCCCGCCGAGATCGCGCACGCCCTCGAATCGCACCCGGCGGTCAGCGGCGCGGTGGTGCTTCCCCGCCAGCGTCCCGGCCGGGAGCAGAAGAGCCTGTGCGCCTACGTGATCTGCGCAGCAGAGGTGACTTCCGCCGAACTGAACGAGCATGTGGAGCAACTGCTGCCGAAGTACATGGTGCCCGCGGCGACCGTGCTGGTGGACAGTATTCCGTTGACACCCAACGGAAAGGTCGACGCACGCCGACTGCCGGATCCGTTCCGGCGCGAGCAGGAGACAGTGGACTCGTCTGCCCGGGACGAGTCCACCTGCGCCATCGCGGAGATCTGGGCACGGATCCTGGAGCTGCCCGCGGATCAGATCAGCGATAACGCCGATTTCTACCAGCTCGGCGGCGATTCGGTGCTCCTGCTCGCTATGCTGGCCGCGGTATCCGCGGAGGTGGTCGGTGCCGCGGGCGAGGCACGATTCATGAGCGCCCTACGCGAGATCATCCGGGAACCGAGCCTGGTCAAGGTCAGTGGACTGGCCCGCGAGGCGCGCGAGTCGGTCCCGGCCGTGGAGCTGGAGGTGAGCTCGGCCGAGGCCAGTCGATGAGATCCCCAGAACTCAGGCCAAGCCGTGCTGGTAGGCATAGGCGACCGCTTGGGCGCGATCCCGGAGATTGATCTTGGCCAGCAGGCGGTTGACGTGGCTCTTGACCGTTCCCTCACTGATGACGAGCTTTTCGGCGATCTCGGAGTTGGACAGCCCGGCGGCGATGAGGCCGAGCACTTCGACTTCCCGAGGGGTGAGTTCCTCGGTCGGCGGGGGCGCCGACGGAGGGCTCGGCGCGGCCGTGGTGATGTTGTCGATGAGATGGTGCTGAACGACCGGGTCGATCGCCGCCCGGTTGTCGAGGACCTGTTGGAAGGCTTCGCGGATCTCGGCTCCGCCGGCATCCTTGGTCAGGTAACCGCGGGCACCGGCGCGGAGTGCGTCGAGTACCGACCGGTCATCCGAATAAGTGGTGAGGACGACGACCTCGGCATCCGGGGTTCGCTCACGCAGGATCCTGGTCGCCTCGATGCCACTGCAGCGCGGCATCCGCAGGTCCATCAGGACGATATGGGGGTGGAGCTGCTCGGCCATGGCAACGGCCTCATCGCCGTCCGAGGCGGCTCCCACGACATCGACATCGTGCAGCAGCCCGAGCACCATGGTCAGTCCTTCGCGGACGACTCGCTGGTCGTCGGCGATCAGAACGCGAATCGATTGGGTCATGTCGGCACATCCAGCTGAACGCGGAAGCCGTTGTCGGTGGCCTCGGTCAAGAGCGTACCGCCGAGCAGTTCAGCTCGCTCACGCATGCCCGCCAGTCCGTAGCCATTGCTCTCGCCGGTCGGGTGCGGCCGCGGGTCATCCGCGGCCGCGAAGTCTTCCACGACAAGGCAGGCCGTGTGCTCCGTATAGGCCAGGCGCAACTCGACCCGTTCGGGCTGGGCGTGTTTGGCGACATTGGTGAGGGCTTCCTGGGCGACGCGGTACAGCGCGAGACGGGACTCGGAGCCGAGCTCGTGCTGCTCACCGCAGACGGTCAGGATGCACGGGATGCCCCGGTCCTGCTCGAACTGTGCCGCCAGTGTGGAAAGACGTTCCGGACCGGGGAGCTCGTCGTCGCGAAGTGTGCCGATCGCTCGACGGGCCTCCTCGAGACCAGCTTTGCCGAGATGGTGTGCCCGCTCGATCACCTCGGGAAGGCGTGGATCGCCCGGTTTTTCGGCGGCCATCATCCTGGCGCCCTCGAGCTGGAGCATGAGCCCGGAAAGGGAGTGTGCGAGCACGTCGTGCATTTCCCGGGCGAGGCGCTGGCGTTCGGCCATTCCCGCCGCCTCCGCCTGCGCCGCGCGGCCGCGTTCCAGTTCGGCGAGGAGCTGTTCGGCCTTCTGGTTGGCTTCGCCGAGGCGCATGGCGAGGAACATCATCCCGTAGAAGGCGCTGAGCATGATGGCATTGAGTAGGGCGGAGACGACCGAACCGTGCTGCGCGGTCGCCACGACTGGGCCGAGGAACACCAGAGCGAGTACCGCGAGCGGAATCGAACGGTGCCCGCGCAGGCGCGGTGCGAGCAGGGACAGACCGACGAAAACTCCCGCCACGCCCGATCCGCTCGGTTGCAACCACATCAGCGCCACTGAGGTGGCGATCAGTACTGCGATGAAGCCGATGTGCACGGCGGCCGACTTCATCTGGGTGAGCAGCGCGCCGATCCCGCTGAGAAGGAAGCCGCCAAGGATGACCGAGACGGCGAGGGGGTACCCGTGCAGTCCCGGCCCGGGGTGTGAGTCGAACGCCGTCCAGACGACCACGACCATGACCAGCGGCGCCAGCAGGCGCAGCCAGCGACGTACCCCCGACTCCTGCCGAACCCGGAACGCATCCAGTGCTGCGAACCTCGGCACTGTCGTACGGTCGGCGTTCATCGGCGCAGAATACCGGCGGCTTAGCCTGTTCGGCATCAATCTCGGGTTGTAATCGTGCTTCACCCGGACAGGGAGAACTCTAACGGAGGTTAGAGTTTGCGGCCCCGATGGAATTCTAACCTGGCGCCGATGATTCCGGGGCGTCGACTGCTGCATACTTTGCGTATCGATTCGCACCAGTACAACCGAGGCGGTTTCTGTGCCCAACTGGAACGTCAACGTCCTCTCCGACCGGTCCTCATCGAGTCGGGCCACACCGGATCCTGAGCCGGTGGCCGGGGAATCCGAGAGCCGAAGCCCCGTTCTGCCCGCGATTGCGAAGAAGCCGATCGCCATGATCACGGTGATCGTGGCGATCGTGCATCTCATACTGGCCGCTACCAGCGATTACTGGGTCGACGAGGGCTACATGATCGCCGCGGGCGAATTTCATCCCTCTTTGGGGTACGTCGACCAGCCGCCGGTGGTCCCCATGATCGCCGCCGCGATGCAGTGGCTCGGCCAGGGGTCGTTGTTTGTCGTCCGGCTTCCGGCCGTTGGCGCCACCGTCGCGGGTGTGCTCCTGTCCGCGTTGCTGGCCAGGGAGTTCGGCGGGGGTCGGCGTGCACAGGTCTGGACAGCCTTCGCCTACGCGACCGGGATGTGGATCACACTCGTGGGGCATTGGCTGACGCCGTACAACCTGGAACCCGCGCTGTGGGCGCTGCTGTGCTGGCTGTTGGTCCGCTGGATCCGCCTGCACCGGGCAGGGCGCGCCGACGATCGGTTGTTGCTTCTCCTCGGCGTCGTGATCGGAGTGACCGCGGAGACGAAGTTCCAGCTTTTCCTTTTTTGTGCCGCGCTTTTGGTCAGTGTACTTGCGGTCGGGCCACGGAACTTGTTGCGCCGCCCAAAGTTCTGGGCGGGCGCGCTGATCGCGGCCGTTCTCGCCGTTCCCACCCTGACCTGGCAGGCCATGCACGGCTGGCCGCAGCTCGCGATGGGCGAGTTGGTGAAATCCGATTCCGAAGCGCTTTCCGGTGGCCGCCTCGGGGCGCTGCTGGGCATGGTGGGCTACGCCGGGGTCGTCGGGACGTTGTTGCTGCTCGTTGGTGTGGGGCGGCTGCTGTGCGCCACCGAACTGCGCCCGTACCGGTTGTTCGCCGTGAGTTTCCTCCTGCTTTTCGTGTTCTTCGTGGTCACTTCGGGCCGCCCGTACTACCTGACCGGCTTGTACCCGGTGCTGATGGCGGCGGGCGCGGTCGGGTTCCAGCGCGTCCGCGAGTCGAAGGGCACCAAGTACTCAGTGATCATCACCTGCCTTGCGGTGCCGCTCTCGCTCGCGGGCGCCGCCCTCGCCGGTGTCTGGCTCAGCGCCAGCGCCACCTTGGATGCCCAGTTCGGTGTGCGATCGACCGCCGTGCTTGCGCGCCAGATCGACGCCGGCTATCACCGGATTCCGGAACCACGGCGCGACCACACGGCGGTTCTCACTCAATCGTTCTACGTCGCTGCGTTCAACGATGTCTACCGCACAGCGACCGGGATGCCGGGGGCGTACAGCCCGCACCGTGGCTACGGGTATTTCCCGATTCCCGGGAAGACCATCACCTCGGTCCTGTGGGTCGCGCAGGATCCCGGACAACTGCGTCCATTCTTCGCCGAAATCCGGCCGGTCGCGATCCGCGGGCAGAAAATGTGGTTGTGTGCCGGAAGAACGCGACCGTGGTCGGCGATCTGGCCCGCCATACGCAGGCTGTGAATGTTCAGCTAGTGCGGTTCCGCGGTTGAACAGCGGACGTGTGCACGTGCACAATTGCGTGCGCGCGCCCGATGCGGTTACGTTTCCGGCGATTGGTGCACTCTTCTCTGTTTCCTGCCGAGCGTGGGCACGGCCGGTGCACTGTTCAGCGGGCCGAGAAAGGATCTGTCGTGACGATTCGGGAACCATTGAAACGCGAGGACCTCACTCCGCTTCCGGAGTCTGCGCTGATCGGGAAATACCGGTCGACCACGCCTCCCGAGTTCACCGATCCGGCCGAGGAACGCCGCCACCGCAAGGAGCGTCTCGCCGCGGCGCTTCGCCTGTTCGGGAAGTTTGGCTTCGACGAAGGGGTCGCCGGCCATATCACCGCACGCGATCCGGAGTTCACGGATCACTTCTGGGTCAACCCGTTCGCCGTTCCGTTCCGACTCATCAAGGTCAGTGATCTGCTGCTGGTCGACGAGGAGGGCAACGTTGTCCAGGGCGAGTATCTCGTCAACCGGGCGGCCTTCGTGATCCACTCCGCAGTACACAAGGCGCGCCCGGATGTCGTCGGGGCGGCGCATTCGCATTCCATCTACGGCAAGGCGTTCTCGGGCACCGATCAGCACCTGGAGCCACTCAGCCAGGACGCGTGCGTCTTCTACAACGACCACGCGATATTCGAGGACTACACCGGTCTGGTCAACGAGGTCGAGGAAGGAAAACGGCTCGCCGACACACTTGGTTCCGCCAAGGCGGCCGTGATGCGCAATCACGGCCTGCTGACGGTCGGAACCTCCGTGGAGTCCGCGGCATGGTGGTTCATCACCATGGAACGTTGTGCGCAGGCCCAGCTCATCGCCAAGGCCGCGGGACCGACCAGTCCGGTCAGCCACGAGAACGCGAAACTGACCCATGAACAGTCGGGGCACGAATACGCGGGCTGGATCCAGTTCATCCCGCTGTTCGAACAGATAGCCCGCAGCGAGCGGGATCTGTTCGACTGAACTCGAACCCGGCGAGAATCGAGAGGTTCGCTCATGTACCGGACCCTGATGAGGTCGAAGATTCACCGCGCCACCGTCACCCAGGCGGATCTGCACTATGTCGGCTCGCTCACTGTGAGCAGCGATCTGATGGAGGCAGCGAACCTGGCCCCCAATGAACAGGTCGACGTCGTGGACATCAACAACGGCGCACGACTGTCCACCTACGTCATCGAAGGTTCCGCCGGCACCGGCACCATCGGAATCAATGGCGCGGCGGCACGGCTCATCAGTCCCGGCGACCTCGTGATCGTCATCGCGTACGGGCTGATCGCCGAGGAGGAACTCGCTTCGGCACGGCCACGGGTGGTCTTCGTCGATGAGGACAACCGCATCGTCCGGACGGGCGCGGACCCTGCGGAGGTACCGGAGGAAGTCGGCCTGACCCGTGGGGACGCTCTCCCGAAACCGCTGCGCTGAGCGGAAATGCCGCCGAGACCAGCAACGAACGCCAAGCAGAAAACGGACTCAGCGGCCTGCTTGCTCTGCGGTGCCCGTGGCCGCCACGTGTACGGCAAGAGTCGCCGTGGCTTCGGGTATCATGCGTGCGCTCAAATCGTGGAGCAGCCGGCCGCCGACGAGGCTCTCCTGCTGTGGCTTCAGCGGATGGTCAGCGGCTTGCCTATTGGTGACCAAGTACCAGTGAACCGGGCTGCCGGCAGTCTCAACGAGACGACGGACAGCAGCCTGAGGTGGACCCCGGAAACTGCACGGAGTGATAAGTGGTGGGTTGCTTCGATAATGGCCGGTGAGGCCGAAGGAGTGTCCCCAGATGGCACCACGTCGTAGGCGCAGAAATCATTCGCCGGAGTTCAAGGCGAAGGTGGCCCTGGCTGCGGTCAAGGAGGAGGAGACTCTCGCGTAGTTGGCGGCCCGGTTCGATGTGCACCCGAACCAGATCACCTCGTGGAAGCGGCAGCTGCTCGACTCGGCCGCCGACACGTTCGCTACCGGCGCCGGACAGCGCAGCGATGATTCGGAGGCGAAGCTCAAGGAGCTGTACGCGAAACTCGGCGAGCTGATGATGGAGCGCGATTTTTGAGAACGCGGGCTCGATCGCTTCCGGGAGAGGTGAGGCGGGCCATGATCGGCCGGAATCACGAGCTGCCGGTCACTGCCCAGTGCGCGCTGCTTTCGGTGGCCCGCTCGACGGTCTACTACCAGCCGGAACCGACCTCGCAGCGGGGCGTCGATCTGATGCGGCGCATCGACGAGATCCACCTCGAGCTACCGTTGCTCGGATCCCGACGGATCGTCGACCATCTCGCCGATGAGGGCACCATGGTCAACCGCAAGCATGTGCAGCGGCTGGTGCGTCCCATGGGTCTGGCCGCGTTGTATCCGAAGCGCAAGACCAGCATCCGGGCGCCGGGGCACACGCTCTACCCGTATCTGCTGGGGAACGTGACGATCGACCGGCCGAACCAGGTCTGGTGCGCCGATGTGACGTTCCTGCCGATGGCGGCCGGTTTCCTTTATCTGGTCGCGATCATGGACTGGTGTTCGCGCAAGGTGCTGGCCTGGCGAGTGTCGAACACCATCGACACAACTTTCTGCGTCGAGGCGCTCACCGAGGCCCTGCAGGTCTACGGGCCGCCGGAGATCTTCAACACCGACCAGGGCGCAACGTTCACCGCGCACGCGTTCACCTCGGTGCTCGCCACGGCCGGAGTCAAGATCAGCATGGACGGGCGCGGCCCGTGGATGGACAACGTCATGATCGAACGGCTGTGGCGTTCGATCAAGTACGAGGAGGTCTAGTTACTTCGCCCTGAAAATGTCAGCGCGTGGCGGTCCCGCCGTTGGCTGTGATTGATTGAGAGGATGGCTTCGAACCCTTGGGCTAGAAGGGATCGAGGCCATCGTGCTCTGTACTGTAAACGATCAGCCGACACTGTGGGATGCAATCTTGCCGGTTGAGGCGCTGGTGATGTCAGGCGAGCTGAGCCGGGTGGACGCGTTGCTGGATGATCCGGCGTTCTTCGCACCGTTCGTGCCGCATTTCGATCTGCGGTTCGGTCGCCCGTCGATCCCGATGGAGACCTATCTGCGGCTGATGTTCTTGAAGTTCCGCTACCGGCTCGGCTACGACACGTTGTGCCGGGAGGTCACCGATTCGATCTCCTGGCAGCGTTTCGCGCGCATCCTGCTGGGCACTCGGGTGCCGCATCCGACCACGTTGATGAAGATCACCACCAAGTGCGGAGATGGCACGGTGGCGGCATTGAACGAGGCGCTGCTGGTCAAGGCCGCGAACGCGAAGCTGCTGCGCACCAATCGGGTCCGCGCGGACACCACCGTGGTGGGTGCCGATGTCGCCTACCCGACCGACTCCGGCCTATTGGCCAAGGCGGTCGGGCAGATCTCGCGCACAGTGAAGCGGATCAAGGCAGCCGGTGGCGCGACCCGCACCCGCACGCAGGACCGGCGCCGCGCGGCCGGACGCCGGGCTCGGACGATCGCCGGGAAGCTGAAACTGCGTGGCGCGCAGGCCCGGGACGAGGCGCAGGCCACGGTCCGGCGGATCACCAGCGAGCTGGCCGACCTGGCGCAGACCGCGATGCGCGAAGCCGCCGATGTGCTGCGCAACGGCAAGCGGGCAGTTCGGCGCGCGAGTGGGCAGCGCAAAGGTCAGCTGCGCCGGGCACTGGATGATCTGGTCACCATCGTCGAGCGCACCGGCCGGGTCGTGGGTCAGGCCCGCAGCCGCGTCGGCGGCGTGATGCCCGAATCAGCCATGCGGCTGGTCAGCCTCCACGACCCGGACGCCCGGCCGATCCGCAAGGGCCGGCTCGGCATCCCGGTCGAGTTCGGCTACAAGGCTCAGATCGTGGACAACGACGACGGCGTGATCCTCGACCACAACGTCGAGGTCGGCAATCCGGCCGACGCGCCGCAACTCGCCCCCGCGATCGAACGGATCACCCGCCGCATCGGCAAGGTTCCCCGCGCGGTGACCGCGGACCGCGGTTACGGCGAGACCAAGGTCGAGAACGACTTGCACGACATCGGTGTCCGGCAGGTCGCGATCCCGCGCAAGAGCAAACCCGGCGCAGCGCGCCGCGAGCTCGAACATCGCCGAGCGTTCCGCGAGAAGGTCAAGTGGCGCACCGGCTGCGAGGGCCGCATCAACCACATCAAACGCAGCCACGGCTGGAACCGCACCGAACTGATCGGGATTGACGGCGCCCGAATCTGGTGCGGACACGGCATCCTTGCCCACAACCTGGTCAAGCTCGGGGCGCTGAGCGAATGAAACCGCCGACCCGAGCACCTCCGATCAAGATCGGACCCGACATCAGATGATCGGCGCCCGTCGCTGTCGACGCCACACTCACGACAAACCGTTTTTCAGGGCGAAGTAGCTAGTGCTAGCCCTGCCAGGCTGAGGGAACTCCACGAGATCACGGGTCTGGAATGGGATCGGATTGTCCCTGAGCAGGGCGTGGGATGGCTTTCTCGGTCATAGTTTTGGTAACGCCACGAGCCACGCTTTTAGCATCTTCGCACGGATCGCTACCAGGGGCCACTAAAACCAGAATATTGACCACATCCCGGTCGTTCATTCCAACTGAATAGGAACAAGATCCTTGCTTCTCTTGTCCGGTATCGAGGTTGCTGATCACAGACGGATAGCCATTTATCGGCGGTTGTGGCTCGAACCTGTGGTACTTTCGCTTGTCCGCGTAGAGGTCGCTAAGGCCGCCAGATTTGGGGATGAAGAATAAATGTACCGCCGCGTCATGGGGGCCATTCCAGGTGCATGTCGGCCCGCCAGAAACGTCGTCAGGTTTGCCGTGTTCTTCGAGTCCGAGCGTTTCAATTTGGTCTGTGGTCAGGCTGTTGCACGGGTGTGCTTTGAAGTATGACGTACTGATGGGATGAAGAACTTTGGGTGCACCGTGGTCGGGTAGCTTCCCGGGCGGTTTCTCGGTTTCGTGAACTGTGGCGCAACCTGTGAGTACCAGAGCTGTCGCCGTGGTGAGTACCGGACCGTACTTGCGAAGCGTGGGGGACATGAGATTTTCTTTCTGCATCAGCGGCTCGTGCTGGTCACTGGGACGGGTGCCACGGTTCAGTGGCGCCGAGGTGTCTGCTGCCATCGCGCCGGTGGTAAGGACTGCGGGATCGATGATGTTGAGAACGACAACCGGGCCTAGCAGGGCGCGTCACAGGGCAGGTTCCAGGACAGCGGCGGCAGATCCGGATCGTCGAGCCACACCCGTTGCACCTCGAGCTCGATGGTCATGCCCAGGCGCTCCCACCCGGGCCGGATGAGTTCGGTCCAGCGAGCATGATTCTCCTCGAACGTGGACCAGATAGGGGTCGGTCCTGCCTCGATGACGGTCCTGCGGCCGTGGCTGTCGGGGGTGAGTGCGATGTGCGCCCATGAGCCGTCCGGTGCGGTGATTCTCGCGTCAAGGTCGTTGTGGATGTTGGGCACGATCCCCGTATTCAGCCCTGGGATTGCAAGGGTGGTCCAGAACCAGGGATGGGACAGATCCGCCAGGGTTCGCCTGGCTGTTCCGGCACTGCGCTCGAACGCTCGACACCGCCGGACGCCAGACTGTGCGGTGGGTCGGGCTCTGCCTCTGGTTGGTCCGCGACGGATGCGCGCAGGGGCATAAACCGGCTGACGTAGTGGGTGAATCGGCCGATCAGGGTATCGCCGCGCTTTTCCAGTAGTACCAGGTTTCCCGATGGATCCGGATGGAGGCAGGCAAGGAGTCGGCCGCCTTCGGTGAGTTGGTTGGCCCAGGTTCTCGGGATCCGCGGTGTCGACCCGGTCGCGATGATCTTGTCGTACGGTGCTTGTTCGGCGAGCCCGTGGATGCCGTTGCCGATTCGTACGGTCGGATTCAGCCCGATGCTCATCAGCCGTAGTTTCGCTAAAGCGGCTAGTGAGTCGTCGATGTCGATCGATTGGATGCGATGCGGTCCGAACCGGTAGGTCAGCAGCGCGGTCTGGTATCCGCTGCCGGTGCCGATCTCCAGAACGCGGTCGTCGGCGTCGATCTGTAGCGATTCCAGCATGCGCGCGATGAGGTCGGGCTTGGTGGCGGTCACGATGGGCAGACCGGCCTCGTTCACCTTGATGACCAGCGTGGTCGTCGAGTAGGCTCCGGCGAGATCGTTGATCGTGTCGTGGGGTCTCCATTCCAGGTCGTCGTCCGGGCGGAGCTCTTTGGGCACGAACAGGTGTCGGGGCACGTTGCTGATCGCATTGAACCAGCCATGGTCGTGCAGGATGTCCTCACGGTGGAGCCGGACGGCGAGGTTCCGTGCGTGGTCTTTCCAGGTCGTCATGCACCACCCCGAGGGTTGTGGGTGCTCGGACCGCCCGCGTGTTTCCCTGTGGCCCCTGCGGGCGGGCCGAGCACCCCCCAGTCCGTGACCGCCACGCTGCGGCACGGAATCCTTGTCATTGCGCGAAAACGTTGCCATTCGGCGAAAACGCGCTGTCCGCCATCGGGGCGCGTCGCCCCGTTCCCTGCCGTGCAGGACGCTGCGAGGTTCCTGGCAGACCGGAGCCGGCATCGTGTTCTTGACGCCTGGCGTCCACGTAGGCGAGCGCGCGCGGAGACCCCTACGACCGGCGGAGGCAGAAACGAATTCATGCTGTGGCGCGAGTTTTTCGGCGGGGCGACGACCATGTGGGGTGACCGCGTCGTTCGGCACCGATGATGTGACCATAAGAGTCACTCGGTTTCGCCGAGTTCTCGACGGATGGTGCGGATGTCGTGTCGGACTCGCTGTTGGTCGGTGACGATCTCGATGATCCAGCTCCGTGCGTGGCACATGGCGCAGGCCATCTCCAGGTCCTGGTTGAGCTCTGTGAGTTCGTTTTCGAGCCCGGCCAGGATCCGGCGCAGCCTTGCCGGGCTGGTGCGGCGCGCGGATCGCTCGAGGGATTCCTGGGGGACTGCTTCAGTGGTGGGTAGGCCTGGTCGGGCTTCCAGCAGGGCGGACATGGTGGGTTCCTTCGGGAATGCTGTGTCTCGGCGGAGTTCGTGCGGGATCGGATGCTCGGGTTGCGAGGCCCACCCGCGCAGGCCTGGTGCGCTGGGTCCTGCGGGTGGGCCTCGTCCGCGGCATCGCCGACGTGGTCGGGTGCACGTCTTCGGCGTTGGAGCCGCGGGGCGGAACCCGTCCCTATGCGGGAGGTGGGGCGGGTTCCGCCAGTTGGCGACGATCCGGTCGCTCCCGGGAAATCAGGATGGGGTCAGATCTTTCCCGGGCTCGGGGTAGCGTTCGCGGTCGTCGCGGGTGGAATCCGGCCGGTACGAACGGGGAAGGTCATCGCCCGCACCGGCCGGGGTATCAGGTGATCAGCATCGGATTCCTCCTGGTCACCAAGCTCTGTTCCGTCCGTACTTCAAGTCCGCCTTGTGCGCGTGCCGTGGCGGTTCCGGCCAGCAGAGGGAGCAATGAGCCCACGGTGGCCGTGGCAATTGGGCGCCAAGGTCGTCGAGGATCGCGCCGCATCTGGCGATGCGGAATCGGCGCCCGCGGATCGCCAGGTCCGACCACGTTGGGTCGATGCGGTGTAACAGTGGACGGAACACGCCAGGCAGGCATGCGGCCGCACCGAGTGGTTCGGTGTCCGCCTCGTCGTCCAGCACGGGTGTCACCGTCTTTGCGTGTCGTTCCCGCCATTGGGTATCGCCTCGATGTTCATTGCCGGGCTAGCGCCTCCATGCCCCTCGCTGCACCTTGTGGAGTCCACGCTGTGCGAGGTTCGAGTAGGCCCCGGAGATGCCGCCTGTTCAGCGTCGACGATGCGGAGGGGCCGGGTTCAGCGCCTCACGCTCGTCGACAGGTATACAATCTAAGATGTATTACCTCGAAGCTGTATGCTCTGCATGTCTGTATACTATACAGCTGATGGGGTATGCGGGAAACCCTGTATCCATGCCCCAAATGGGTGAAGTCGTTGCCACCTCGATAAATTGGGGCAAGGCCTGGAATGGAAGGGTGTACGGCGTGGAACTCACGATGATGCCCGCGGTCGCTCGCCGTGTGATCGGCTATCAGCTGCGGCGCTACCGGCAGCTGTGCACCAGGCCTGACGGCACCGAGATGTCCCAGGCCGAGGCAGCCAAACAGGCTCATCCCAATCGGGGGTGTAGGAGTTGGGGTCTGAAGCCGCCGGTCTCGAGCAGGCTTCGGGCGATGTAGTTGGTCAGGTTGCGGAACCCGAGTGCGGAGCCGCGCAGGTGTTCGAGCCGTCCGTTGAGCGCCTCGGTCGGCCCGTTGCTGGTGCCGGGTCGTTCGAAGTAGGCGAGCACGTCGGCGGCTCGCTTCTTCAGGGTCCGGCCCAGGGTGGTGAGCTCGGTGAGCACCTTGGGGACGCCGGCGCTGAGGTCGGTGATCAGCTTCTCCATGAGCTCGCGGCCACGTTGCCGGTCCTCGTGGCGATAGGCGGCGATCATGCGCTGGTAGACACCCCAGGTCGCCTCGACCTCGACGTGAGCGTCATCAACGAACAGCGCGCGTAGCCTGTCGCTCTGCTTGTCGGTGAGCAGGTCCGCGCCGGTGTGCAGCGTGCGCCGCGACTTGTAGAGCGGGTCGTCCCTGAACCCACGGTGCCCGTGGATCGCGAGTTGGACCCGGCGCCGGCACCTGTCGAGGGCGTCACCGGCCAGGCGCACGACGTGGAAGGGATCCATCACCGTGACCGCGTCCGGGATCTCCTCCGCAGCGGCGGTCTTGAACCCGGTGAAGCCGTCCATCGCGACCACCTCGACCGCGTCACGGAAGGCGTCGTCGCGGTCGGCGAGCCAGGTCTTGAACGCCGCCTTCGACCGGCCCTCGACCATGTCCAGCAGCCTTGCTGGGCCGGCGCCATCGCGGACCGGGGTGAGGTCGATGATCACGGTGACGTACTTGTCGCCACGCCTGGTGTGGCGCCAGACGTGCTCATCGACGCCAATGACCTTCACGCCCTCGAACCGCGTGGGGTCGTTGATCAGCAGCCGATTGCCTTCGGCCAGGACCGCGTTGTTGGCGGTGTCCCACGCGACCCCGAGTCCCTCGGCGACACGGGCGACGGTGAGGTGTGCGACCACGATCCCTTCCAGCGCCCACCGCAACCCGGTGCGCGAGAGCTTCGCGCGTGGCTCCGCCGCGGCGCTGGTGTCTTGGCGCCACACGTGTCCGCAGTCGGCACAGCGGTAGCGGCGCACTACAACTTCCAGCACGGTCGGTCGCCAGCCCAGCGGCTCGTGGGCCAACCGCCGGATCACGGTGTCACGAGCAGCGCCTTCGCTGCCGCACCGTCGGCAAGACTGATCTGGTTCCACCACGCGGCACGCGAGGACCGCACGATCCGGTTCAAGTCGTTGCCCGGTCACGCTCAGACCGAGGCCGTCGAGTCGAGCGAAGGCGGTCAGGTCAGGGCGGCCGAAGCCGGCCGGCGGGGTAGCGTCGGACACGTCGAGGTCTTTCGGATGGATGGCGTAGGAACCTCCATCGTCGGGAGACCTCGACGTCTATCTGCGGACCGACGCGCCCGGCCGACCTACACCCTCATCTGGGAAGAGCCCGCAAAGCCGACGTGATTAGGTCGTCGGTTCGATTCCGACAGGCGGCTCCGGCGAACCGCCCCTGACCTGCGCAAACGCAGGGCAGGGGCGGTTCGGTTCTGGTGGTCGCGTGACCGCGGCCAGTGAATGATCCCCAGTGGCGGCCGTTTATGGCCC
>NZ_KB905408.1 GCF_000379465.1 Sciscionella marina DSM 45152 | reverse complement strand
GACGTTGTGGCACTCGGTGTTCGACCAGGCGGACACGGAAAGCGTTGTGGCGCAATACGATCGGATGCTCGACGCACTCGCCGAGAAACTCCCGAGAGTGGCCGATCATCTCGACCAAGCGCGGGCGGAGCTGTTGTCGTTCACCGGGTTTCCGAAACAGATCTGGCGGCAGATCTGGTCGAATAACCCGCAAAAACGGTTGAACAAGGAAATCCGACGCCGCACCGATGTCGCCGGGATCTTCCCCGACCGCGCCGCCATCGTCCGCCTCGTCGGCGCCGTGTTGGCCGAACAACACGACGAATCAGAGGTACTCGCCGGAGCTGCGTGAGGGTGCGTTGCGGATGCTCGATGAGGCCAGGCCCGAGCATCTGGACTTGATGGCTGCGGTGCGGCATGTTGCGGGGTTGCTCAGCCCTGACAAAGCCGGGACGTGTCAGTACTGCCAGCTGATGCGGGTCCGGCGAGCAGGATCGAGAGGAGTACGCGAGGAACCGATGTCGTAACGTCCCACAACGCTGAAATCGGCTCAAATCTGGTGGATATGGGCCGGGTGCGGTGCACGTCCCTGCGGGGGCAAATCCGGGTGAGTCTTGAAACGGGCCGCCGGAAGGCTGCGCTGAAGGGTCTGCGGCGTAAGCGTAGCGAGGCCGCTGGGGCAGAGTCGGGCTCCTCCTCGATCAAGCGAACCACAGTGAACACGGGAACCACTTCGGATTTCGCCCACCTCCACAAGTCCATTGTGGAGGTATGGGCTGGGTTCATCGTCAACCGATCAGTCTGGAGTGGGGCGGAGTCGCCGTAGTACTCCGAGTCAGGGAAAGCCTGGTGCATGGGGAAGGGCGACAGCGGAGGAGATGGTGGCTGTCATGCCGAAAGACGCACTACTGCACGGTGATGCCCCCGGCCGAGGTTCCGAAAGGGCCACGGCAACGGGTATCGGAGATGCAGGCCGAGCTGCACCGTTGAGCCGCGGCCGATCCTGGCCGCAGGTTCGACGATGTGTCCAACTTCGTGTATGACCCGGCTACGCTGATCGTGGCGTTCACCAGGGTCGCGGGAAACCGAGGTGCGAATACGCCCGGCGTGGACGGTCTCACGGCCATCCTGATTTTGATCTCTCTGCGGCGAAAGTCGCGGCCCTACATAAGTACGTGTGTACGCTGTATCAGATCCTCACCACATCGTTTTGCGACCGGTCCACGGCCAACAGTTCGGCCCGGTTGACTGCATGCTGGTTTCTACCCGCTGAGCAACGCGTGTGTTGGCAGCACGTCACGGAAACTGCTGTCCAGTAATTCGGTGAGCTGTCCCTCGGATCGCGGATCAGCACGCCTGCGCCGATGCTGTCTTCGATCGTGTGATCGCCGTATTCGGCGGCTCTCACCGCTGCGAATGGGGAATTCCTCTCGAATCAGAACTCGAACCATAATTTCAATCCCAGCACGTCCTGGTGAACGCTCTCAGCGCGCCGCAGGCCGGCGACAGCCTGGCCAGTGTGGTTGTGTACGGGCATCGCTTACACTTCCGTACCTGGTTGCGGTCGGTCGGCTGCTCGCCGACCGTAGCCAAGGCACGGTGTTGCTCACCCGCCGCCCGTCCGGACAAGATCCCGTGCCCCGCGACAAGTGCCCGGACACCGAGCTGACCCGGCAATCGGTGGGATCTACACGACTCCGCTACTCCGCGCTGCCCCGCATCGGCGACGCCGTGGCGCGTCGGTGGCGTTGATCACCGCACAGTGTCGATCCAGTTGTCGACGACCCCGGCCAACACGGTCATCGGCAATGGGCCGTTGGTGAGAACGAGGTCGTGAAATGCCTTGAGTTCGAACTTCGTGCCGAGTCGGTGCTCGGCCACGGCTCGCAGGCGCTGGATCTCCAGGCGCCCCATCATGTACGACAACGCTTGGCCTGGCCACTCGATGTAGCGGTCGATCTCAGCCTGCACGTCTGCTTCGGACAGCAGGGTGTGCGTACGCAGGAACTCGACCGCGTGCCGGCGACTCCAGCCTCGTGCGTGCAGCCCGGTGTCGACGACCAACCTGGCCGCACGCAGGGAATCCTCGGCAAGCATGCCCAGTCTTGCGAGGCTACCGGTATACAGCCCCATCTCATCGGCAAGCCGTTCGGCGTAAAGCGCCCACCCCTCGACGTAGGCAGTGATGTCCGCGAGACGGCGAAGCATCGGCAGCCCGTGGATCTCCTGCGCGAGCGCCAGCTGGAAATGGTGCCCCGGAACGGCCTCGTGGAACGCCACCGCCTCCGCGGTGAACCGGTCACGTTCCTGGGCCCGGTAGGTGTTGGCGAAATACGTTCCCGGGCGGGAACCGTCCAACGCGGGTCGGTTGTAGTAGGCGGACACGGCGGGCGCTTCGTTTTCCGGAACGGGCTCCACGACGCAATGTCCGGTGGGCAGCCGCCCGAACCAGCCCGGGGCCGTTCGCTCGGCGCGCCCGACCGTCTCGCGTGCGGTGGCCAGGACCTCCTCTGGGGCCTGCCACCGCAACGCCGGGTCCGTGCGGAGCCGGTCATGTACCTCCTCGGCGGTTACGGCACCGAAGACCCGAGAACCGATCTCGACGTACTCTCCGGCAAGCTCCTCGATGAGGTCCAAGCCTGTCTGGTGCAGCTCGTCCGGCGTGTGTCCGGTGGTCGTATGCTCCCGACACAGCGCCGCGTACACCATCTGCCCGTCCGGCAACCAACACAGGCCCGGCTTTTCCGTCGGCCTTCCACGCGGTACGACCTCGGTGTCGATCACGTCACGGTAGCGGGCGAACGCCGGACGGACTACGTGTTCCAGGAGCTCGTCACGCTCGGTGGCACGCGAGCCGGTCAAACCCGGCTCGCGAAGCGGATCGCGCTCCGGGGCGGCAAGGTACTGGTCGAGAGCGGCGACGGCGACGCGCCCCAGGTAGGCAACCGGAAGCCTGCCCGAGGCCATTCCTGCACGGTGACGCTGCGCGGCATCCGCGAGATAGCTGGGAATCGCGGCCAACCTGGTCAGATAGGAACGCTCCGCCTCATCTCCCGCAGGCCGCAGCAGCGCGAGGCCATGCAGCAGCGATCCGGCGGGCGCGGTCAGCTGAAACGCAAGCGTGTGTTCGATCAGTTCGGCGTCCACTCGTGTCACCAGAGCCTTCGCCTGCTCCACGACGACAGCCCGGGTCACGACGTCCTGTTCGCCGAGTCCATCGAGGCTGCTCGCACGCTGGGCGATGTACTCGGCGTGAGCCCTGTGCGCAAGACCGGCCCCTGTGCTGAGATCAGCCAATCTGTGGTCATGCCCGCGGACTCCGAGCAAGGAGGCCCGCACCGGACTCTCGTGGTGGAGCAGGGCAAGCATCCCGTCGGCGAGCTCGGTCACAGTGTTCATGTGAGTACAGATACTCGATCAACCGCTCGGCCGACACGGAGTTTTGCGATCACGCCAGCCGAACCAACACCTCCTCACCCAGCCCGGTCCAACACACCCCGCAAGCGACGATCACGGTCAGTACCTCGTCCGGTCCTCCCCGGGCGCCGACACGACTTCAGCCACACTCCAGCACCACGACGGCTTGTCTACGGCCCGGTCGTTTCGACGGCACCCGAAACCCGCACGATCACCAACGCCGGTGACATCTTTCTCGCCACCGGCTGCCGGTCGCACGGCACCCGCGATCATCCCAGTGTCGTAGCCATAGGTGGGCCCAACCGTGGTCCCGGCCAGAACCTCCTGGGTCGGCTGCTGCGATACCTCGACGAGCGGGCCACGCCACGGAGCCCCCATCGTCGGCTGGAACACCAGGGCTGACCGATGTGCGGGGATGCGCGGACAGCACAAAAGAAGTGCCCGATCAACGCAACACGCGGCCCCGGCTCCCTGTTCATCGGCACGTCCGAGCCAACGTCACGACAGGGCCGTGGGTGACGCAGGGCACCGTTGCACCCGTGAAGTCAGTAAAGTTAGCCTTGCCTAATTTCAGCAGATCGAGAAGCCTGCTGTTCATCGAATCGACGACGAGGTGAGGAAACCGAATGACGCACCGGTCCTGGGATGCCGAGACACGGCGCCACCTGGCGTCGTGTTCCACGCGTGCTCGCCTGCCACTCGATCCGGGCGCCGAGCTCGCGCGCCGTGCTTGGCTTCCCTGTGCATCCTGCGACCATGGCGGCGATTGTGCCGACTGCCTCGACGGTGTGAACTGTGCGCGGCACTGGCAATACCTACTGAGTAACAGGGGTTCGCGCGTCTGTTTGCAGTGCCCTGACTGCACGAGTCTGTGGACAGTGGACACCAGGGCGCTCCGCTCGGCTCGTGATCCCGGAGAGCGCAGGAACGCGGTATTCGCCCACGGTGAGCAGATCGGCCGGTAAACCGAGCAGCGGTCCGGTGGCGGGTGCCGACAGGCCATCGCACGACGAGCGCGGGCGGTACGACGCGGAATCACGGCACAGTGCCGTCGACCCGATCGTGTCGGCGGCTGCCACGCGGCTCGACTGGGTGCAGACTGGAGCCATGGAGCAACGGGTCCGGCTCAGGGTCCGGGTCACCGGTGTCGTGCAAGGGGTGGGTTTCCGCCCGTTCGTCTACGGCCTGGCGACCCGGCTCGGGTTGGCCGGTTTCGTCGGTAATGATGTGCATGGGGTGTTCGCCGAAATCGAGGGGGCGGTTACGGCGGTCGAGCGGTTCGTCCACGCTCTCGAGGCGGAACCTCCACCACTGGCGGCAGTGGACGAGGTGCACAGTACGGTCGTTCCCGTCCGCGCCGAACCGGGTTTCCGCATCGTGGAGAGCACCGATGCAGGACATCGTGACACGCTGATCGCCGCGGACAGCGCCACCTGCGCCGATTGTTTGGCGGAGCTCGCCGATCCCACCGATCGGCGGTTCGGCTACGCGTTCACCAACTGCACGAATTGCGGGCCGCGCTTCACCATCGTCACCGGGATTCCCTACGACCGCCCGTCGACGACGATGGCCGGTTTCGCGCTGTGCCCGCGGTGCGCCCGCGAGTATCATGACCCGGCCGATCGCCGGTTCCACGCGCAACCGGTGTGCTGTCCCGACTGTGGTCCGCGACTGCGCCTGGTCGACGCGGCGGGACAGGAGTCAGGCGCGGACCCGGTCGCGGGGGCGGCCGCGCTGCTGCGCGAAGGCGGCGTGCTGGCGGTGAAAGGGCTCGGTGGTTATCACCTGGCCACCGATGCGCGCGCGGAACGGGCGTGTGCGGCGCTGCGCTCCCGCAAACACCGGGAAGACAAGGCGTTCGCGGTCATGGTCGCCGATGTCGATGCCGCGCGCGAGCTGTGCCGACTGGAGCGCGCCGAGGAGCCGGTGCTGACGAGCAGACGCCGACCGATCGTGTTGCTGCCGAGACGGCCGGATGCGGTCGTTGCCGCCTCGGTGGCACCGCGGAACCGGGAACTCGGTGTGATGCTGCCCTACACTCCACTGCATCACCTGCTGCTGGGCATCTTCGGCGGGCCGATCGTGCTGACCAGTGGCAACGTCTCGGACGAGCCGATCGCCTACCGTGACGAGGACGCCATCGAGCGATTGGCACCGATCGCGGACGGATTCCTCATGCACGACCGGCCGATCCATACCCGCACCGATGATTCCGTCGTGCGCCCCGATCCCACCGGACGCGGCGCGGAATGCGTGATCCGCCGCTCCCGTGGTTATGTGCCCGAACCACTGCGCGTGGCCGCCGGCTTTCCCCGGGCGGTGCTGGCTTGTGGTGCGGAATTGAAGAATACGTTCTGCCTCGCGCAAGGCAGCCGCGCATTCATCTCGCATCATATCGGTGATCTGGAGAACCTGGAGACACTGCGCTCGTTCACCGAGGGCATCGAGCAGTTCGGCCGCCTGTTCGAGATCACACCGGAAGTGGTCGCCTTCGATCTGCACCCGGAGTACCTGTCCACCAAGCACGCACGAACCCTGAACGGTCTCGCGACGGTCGGTGTGCAACACCATCACGCGCACATCGCATCCTGTCTGGCCGACAACGAGCGCACGGAGTCGGTGATCGGAGTTGCCTTCGACGGCACGGGTTTCGGCACGGACGGCACCATCTGGGGCGGCGAGTTCCTGCTCGCCGATCTACTCGGATTCGACCGCGCCGGTCTGCTGAGCCCGGTCCCGATGCCCGGGGGCGCCGCCGCTATCCGTCATCCCTGGCGAATGGCCCTGGCCCATCTCGACGCCGCGTTCGACGGAGCGGTGCCGGAAAAGCTCGGCCTGCACGATCGGCACGAGCAGGAGTGGGACGCGGTGCTGACCATGCTCCGGCGCGGATTCAACAGTCCGCGCACCTCCAGCGCCGGGCGGCTGTTCGACGCGGTGGCCGCGATCCTGGGTGTCCGGGACTCGGTGCACTACGAGGGGCAGGCCGCGGTCGAGCTGGAACAGCTGGCCGACCGCCGGGAACACGATGCCTACCCGGTCACCATCGGCACGGCGGAACCGTTCCAGCTCGATACCGGTGGGCTGATCCGCGCGGTCACCGAGGACCATCTGTCCGGGACACCGGTCGAGGTGTCGGCGGCGAGATTCCACCATGGACTGGCCAGTGCGATCGCGTCCGGTTGCGCCCTGATCCGCGAGCGTACCGGGCACGAAACAGTGGCCTTGTCCGGCGGGGTGTTCGCCAACACGCTGCTGACCGGGGCATGCCTGCACCGGTTGAGGGAACAGGGTTTCACGGTGCTCACACAGGCAAGGGTCCCGTGCAACGACGGCGGGATCAGCTTCGGTCAGGCCGTCATCGCGGGCGCCCGGGACCGCGCGGGCACCCTGGCACCCACTCCGTGACGCTTGTTTCGGTCGGCGGCCGAATCACGGCAGGATCGGTTCAGCGGCCGCCCCAGCCGAATGGGCCTGCTCGGTCAGCCAGGCGAACCAGTCCCGCATACCCGTTCCGCGGGTGGCGGATACCCGCTGCACCGGGGCGGACGGGTTGATCGTGCGCAAATCGGCGTGAAAGCGGTCCTCGTCGAAATCCACGTATGTCACCAAGTCGACCTTGTTGAGCACCACCAGGTCCGCGCCCCGGAACATGTGCGGGTACTTCAGCGGCTTGTCCGCCCCTTCGGTCACCGACATCAGCACCACCCTGGCCTGCTCACCGAGGTCGAACAGCGCCGGGCAGACGAGGTTGCCGACGTTCTCGATCAGCACCACCGCGCCCTCCTGCGGATCGAGGGCGCGCAGGCCTCCCGCGAACATCTCGGCGTCGAGGTGACAGCCCGCACCGGTATTGATCTGGACCGTCGGAGTACCACCGGCCCGGATCCGGTCGGCGTCGATGGGGGTTTCCTGGTCCCCTTCGATCACCGTGATCGACAAGCCGGTTGCTTCCGCGACGGTGCGCTCGAGCAGGGTGGTCTTGCCGGACCCTGGCGAGCTCATCAGATTGATCGCCGCGATGTGTCTGGCGGCCAGCCATCCGCGGTTGCGTTCGGCGAGCGCGGCGTTCTTGGCGAGCACGTCCTGTTCGAGCGACACCGTCCTGAGCGTCCGTTCGGGCTCGTGATGATGGGAATGCCCGTGCTCGTGGGAATGCTCGTGCGGCAGGGCGGTGCCGTCCACCCGTACCCCTGCTTCGTCCGAGCAGCCGCATGTCGCGCACATGTCACATCACCTCAACCGATCTGATACGGAGTTGGGTACCGGAACGCAGGTCCACCTCGGCGCTTCCGCAGGCGCACAGCACGATCTGATCCGCGGTGCTGAAGTCCGCACCGCAACCTCGGCAGTGCGCTCGCGCATCCGGTTCCTCGATATCCAGGCGGGCGCCCTCGAGTGTCGTTCCTTCGGTCGCGAGCTCGAAACAGAAGCGCAGTGCGTCCGGAAGCACGCCGGAGAGCTTGCCGACTTCGAGGCGCACGCCGACGATCCTGGCGGTGCCCATCCGCTCGGCGACACCTTCCACGATCTGTTCGCTGATCGCGAGCTCGTGCATGGCCCCACCTCCTATCCGTTCCCCTCACGAACCGGTCTGCCGGGCAGCTCGGCGTCCGGGCGCCCGATCGTCTCCAGTCCGGCGAGCGCGGCGGCGGCCTGCTCGGGCTCCACCCGTTCCATGGCGAAGCCCATGTGGATCACGATCCAGTCGCCGGGCCCGATCGCCGCCGGTTCGAGCAGGCCGATGTTCACTGTTCGCCGTGCCCCCGCGACCTCGACCACGGCGAGTTGGTCGTTGTCGGGGGCGAGTTCGACGACGCAGCCGGGAATACCCAGGCACATTGCCCGCTCCTGCCTACATGTCCCGGATACGCTGGTAGCGTTTGACGTCCGGGACGGAACGGATCCCGAGCACCACCGCGGCGCCGAGCCCGATGAGCAGCATCATGGTGGTGAGTTTGCCGATCTTGCGCATGGGTTCTCTCCTTTCCTCGATGGTCACCCCGCCGTCGCGGCGAGGTCGGCCAGTTCGTGCTCGAGCAGTGAGCGGATCGCGGCGAGCGCGGTCGGCACCGCCTGCGCGACCGGTGCGGAAAGCCCGATCCCCTCCGAGATCCGCTCCGGGCGGCAGCCGACGAGGAAGGTACGTGGCAGGCGGCCGCCGAGCATCCGGCAGCTCGCGAGCACCGCGCCGGGATGCATACCGTGCGCGTCGAGCCCGCCGTGCGTCTCGAGGTGTTCCTCGGTGATCTCCAGTACGTGGACGGCGCCGGGCCGTTGCTCTCCGGGTATGGCGTCGACGAGGACCAGGGCCGCGAATCCGTCGAGCAGATCGTAGGCGAGATGCATTCCCCGTATGCCGTAGTCGACGAGGCGCACATGCGCGGGCAGGCCCTCGGCGGCCAGGGCGCTCGCGACCTCGCTGCCGAAACCGTCGTCGCCGAGGAAGATGTTGCCGATACCGGCGACGAGGACGCGTTCTTTCATCACATCGCTTCCTTCCCCTCGGCAGGGAGCGGCTCGACTTCTCCGGTGCCGAAGTACAGGTACCGCCCGTACCACTCGTGCAGTTCGCTGGCCGGGTCGTCGCGCAGCAATACGGCGAGGTGGATTCTGCCGTCGACGTCGTGGTGCACTCCGACCACGGTGGCCACCTGACCGGCGAAGAACAGGTCCTGCGCGTCGGCCCGGGCACCGGGACGCAGCAGGACCGCGCTCCCCCGTCCGATGGCCACCCCGTCGACCTCGACGGTGTCGCTCGCGGGATCGACCGCGGCGTCGACCGCCGGATCCCACCATGGTGCACCGCCGGTCTCGGCCGGGGTGTACCAGGTGGGTACCGGCTCCGGCGCGCCCCCGGCGAGCGTGCCGATGCCGTGCATCCGCGCGAGATCGGCGGCACTCATGTGCTCGCAGCGGTCGACGATCTCGGCCGCGCGCGGATCGGTGGCCCTGGCTTGGCGCTTCTCTTCCTCGGTCATCGTCATCACCCGCAACGAGAGCAGTTCGTCGATCTCGGTGGAGTCGAAAAGCGCACCACGGCTGTGTTCGGCGATCCGGGGATGATCGGGCAGGATGATCGGGGCGGCCAGGACGGTATCCGCGGATTCAGGCTCCCCGAGCAGTACGGGCCAGAGCCGGTCACTGCGGCAGCGCGCCGCGGCGGCCCCGGCCCACGGAGGAGGATCGATCACCGAAGCGAACCGGGCGTTCTCGGCGTGCAGCACCAAGTGGGCGCTGAGCAGAGCGTGCCGCAGCGCACGCGTGCGGTCGTCGGTATGGCGGTCGTCGGGCTCGGTCGGTTCCTCGACCGCCCCGCTGCCCGTGGTGTTGCGAAGTTCGAGGCGCAGTCTGCGCACCGGTCCGGTGCCCGCTGCACAGCTGACCCGCAGCACGGCCTCCGCCGCCCAGCGACGTCGGACGAGCCGACCGATGACCGCACCCGAATCGCCGTGCTGGTCTTCGAGGTCCACTCCGCCCGGCACCGAGATCGGGACGCTCTGCGCGGTCGTGGTCAGCGCATCGAGGTCGAACCAGCCGAGATTCCTCTCGTGTTCGTGGGCCTCGTCCCAGTTCACCCAGGAACCGTCCGTGCCGTGCAGCTCCTCGGTTGCGACGAACCGGCGCTCCCCGGCGCACCGTTGCACGGTGCGTGCCTGCAGCTGGAGGAACCGGGCGCGGATCGCGATCTGCCCGCCGCCGGTTCCTTCGATGAGACAGTCGGTGGCCATGGTCGACGGTTCGACGGGCACCGCGCCGGCAGGGCTCGGTGGCCCGAGAACGCCGAACTGCCAGCGGATCTGGTTTTTCGCCGCCGAGGCCCGGTAGGGATATAGCAGGTATCCCTCGTAGAGGACCGCGTCGGCGACGGCGCGCGCGCCCGCGAACGGATCTTCGGTCATGGCGCATGCGCCTGCGATCGGGCCAGCAGCGTGGTGCATGCCTCGTCGAGATCGAGCAGTCCCCGCTCGGCCTTGAACCGGTGCAGCGCGGCCACGGTGTCATGGCGCAATCGAATCCAGCCGGTGTCCGGGTAGTGCTCGGCGATCAGCGCATGCCACACCTCGACCGGCATCCGGTGCTCGACATCGTGGTGCCAAGCGATCTGTTCGACGCCGAAACCGCTCGTTCCCCGGACGAACACGGTCCCGGCGAAGCTCAGCGACAACGGAACCTCTCCCGTGCCGAGCGTGTGCAGGTATTTGGCGGCGGTACATTCGAAGTCGTAGGTCGCCGGGATCGGGAGCTCGACCTCCGTGGTCTCCTGGAATCCCGGCACAGCCGCCGCGCAGTGGGTCCACAGAAAGGGTTTGAGTGTGCGCCCCCACCGGGACGGTTCGCCGAACAGATCGGCCAGTCCGGTCCGTTCGGTTTCGTCGTAGTGCCTGCGTTGCGCGTCGATGCGCACCTGGGCACGCAACAGCATGGCGTGTACCCGTTCGCCGGTGTTTTCCTGGATGCGCACCCGGACCTGCAGTATCGGCACGACGGCGTACCGTTGCGCGTGGATATCGAGCACCTCGAACCGCAGCTGGGTCATCGCGCCTCGCACACCTCGACGGGCCGGCATTTGCCGCGCAGTTCGGTGAAAAACCCTTCCAGCCGCTCCCTGGCCTCCTGTCCACCGTCGAATCCGCGCCAGCTCATGCGCAGATGCCCGACCAGCTCGTAGCAGCTGTCGATGGGCACCAGGAAGCAGGCGAAACCGCCGTCCTCGCTCGGCGGGGCGAGATTCTCCGCACCCGCGTCCGCCACGAGGACGGCCTCCACATCGGGCATGGCAGTGCGCAGCCGGGGGTTGGCCGCCAGAATGTTCTCCCACGCCTCGATCGGCAGTTCGGATTCGGTGGCCCCTGCCGGACTGGGATAGCACGCGACCGTGCGGCCGAGCCGGGAGTTGTGAAAGAAGAACGCCAGCCCCACCGGGATCTGCAGCGCCTCCCACTGAACCCGGTCCAGCACGAATTCCGGGAAAGCGAGATACCGCTGCGGGATCGTGCGGTAGTGCCCGGCGGACGCGTCGGTGTCGAACAGCAGCGCGCACGGTCGGCAAGTGCACAACAACCGGCGTGAGTCGAGATCGACCACGTGCCCGTGGTGTTCCTCGATTCGCTCGGCGCACATCTGACACCGTTCGACGACCGCCTCGCCCTCCCCGATGTCTCCGCGCAGCGCCATCCGCAACGACCGCACCGCCGTGCCGACCGAGAACCACTCCCCGACCGTCATGCCGGGACCGCTTTCGGCAGCGCGATCTCCAGCTGACCATCCGATTCGAGTAACGGCAAGGGGTCGAGGTGGACACCCGCCTCGAACTCGGCGATTCCCGCTTTACGGACATCGAATCCGGTGCCGCACTGCGGGCAGGTCAGTGTCCCGGTCTCGATCGGGATACCGACCTGCCCGAGCCGCTGCCCGCACTGGCCGCACCGGTCCCGGTAGGCGTACATGGTGCTACCCAGGTGGCAGAGCAGCACCTCCACACCGCCCACGGTCATCGGGGCACTCGCCCCGGAGGGCAGATCCGGCGCACGGACAGGCTCCCAGTGCGTTCCCGGTGAGCTGTCTGCGGGCAACATCCGCTGCAGCAGGGAATCCGCCGGAATCACCGAGGCGCCATCGCGTTCGGCGCCGGTGTCCACCGACTCGACCCGCTCGATCTCCGGAGCGGCCGCCTCCACTGCTGCCTCGACGGCCAGCTTCAGAGTCACCGAGGAGGACGGGCAGCCCTGGCAGTTGCCGAGCAGCCGCAGTCGCGCGACACCGTCCTCGGTGAGTTCGAGCAGTTTCACCTCACCGCCGTGCGAGCGCAGGTACGGACGTACCCGCTCGAGCGCCTCCTCGACGCGTGTGCGGGCGTCATCGGGGTGTAGTCCGTGCAGCAGCAGAAGCCCCGAGACCAGGTCGTCGCGTGCGAGCCGGTCGAGGAGCTCGGTCGAGAGCGCGCCGGTCTCGTGCACGACCTCCAGGATCCGCTCGATGCCGGAACCGTGGAATTCGGTGACCAACCGCACCAATTCCTCAGCCCGTGCCCGCGAGAGCGGTCCGTTGGCCGCGAACGAAGCCAGCAGTTCCTCGATCCGTTCGCCGTTCATTCGGCCGGGCTCCCACTCGGCGAGTGCAGCCGCTCGATCGATTTGCCCTTCCCGAGATACATGTGCACCCCACACGGCAGACACGGATCGAAACTGCGAACGGTGCGCATGATGTCGATGCCCTTGAAGTGCTCCCGGTCGTTCTCCTCGAACAGCGGCTGCTCGGCCACCGCGTCCTCGTAGGGTCCCGGCGTGCCGTAGTTGTCGCGCGGGCTGGCGTTCCACGGCGTCGGCGGGTACGGGTGGTAGTTCGCGATCTTCCCGTCGCGCACGACCATGTGGTGTGAGAGGACACCGCGGACTGCCTCGGTGAACCCGCAGCCGATCCCATCCTGCGGCACCTCGAACCGCTCCCAGGTCTTGGTGTTGCCCGCGCGGATCTCGGCGAGCGCCTGTTCCGCGAAATGCAGCGCGCACACCGCGGCGTACGCCTGGAAGTAGGTCCGGGCCCGGTTTCGCTCGAGTGTGTTGCTCCATTTCGGGATCTTCCACTCCAGCCGCATGGCCGGTTTCAGTCCCGTCTTGGGCAACTCCATCTGGACACTCGAGCCGGTTGCCTTGAGATGGTCGGTCTCGACCAGCCCGGCCAGCGCCGTCGTCCAGAGCCTCGCCAGCGCCCCGCCTCCGGTGTCCAGCGCGAGGTGGTCGTGCCCGTCGAACCAGCGCGGTGACATCACCCAGCTGTATTTGTCGTCCAGGTCCCTGCGCTGCGGGTGCGGGTTGGTGTGCTGGTTCCACGGGTGCCGCGCGTCGACCGGGTTGCCGAGCGGATCGTGGCTGACGAACTTCTCCTGGCCTTCCCAATCGTCGTAGTAGGAGCTGCCGAGCAGGATACGGATGCCGAGGTTGATGTCGACGAGGCTGGTGGTGACCAGTTTGCCGTCCACGACGACACCGGGGGTGACGAACATCCGCCGGCCCCAGGCGACCATGTCCTTGTAGGAGAAGTTGCACACCTCGGGGTCCTGGAAGGATCCCCAGCAGCCGAGCAATATCCGGCGGTTGCCGACCTGTTCGTAGCCGGGCAGTGCCTCGTAGAAGAAGTCGAACAGGTCGTCGTGCATCGGCACCGAGCGCTTCATGAACTCGATATAGCGCATCAGCCTGGTCATGTAGTCGGTCATCAGCTGGATCGTGGCCACCGTGCCGACACCACCGGGGTACAGCGTGGAAGGATGCACGTGCCGCCCTTCCATCAGGCAGAACATCTCCCTGGTCGAACGGCTGACCTGGAGCGCCTCGCGATAGAAGTCCCCGGAGAACGGGTTGAGCGCACGCATGATGTCCGCGATGGTGCGGTAGCCGTGCGCGGCGGCGTTCGGCGCCGCGGTGTTCTCCGCCTTGGCGAGTACACCGGGATTCGTCTCGGAGACCATCTTCTCGCAGTAGTCCACCCCGACCAGGTTCTCCTGGAAGATGTTGTGGTCGAACATGTATTCCGCGGCCTCACCGAGATTGACGATCCATTCGCCGAGATGCGGTGGTTTCACGCCGTAGGTCATGTTCTGCGCGTAGCACGAGCAGGTCGCGTGGTTGTCACCGCAGATACCGCAGATCCGGCTGGTGATGAAGTGCGCGTCGCGTGGGTCCTTCCCCTTCATGAAGATGCTGTACCCGCGAAAGATCGACGAGGTGCTCTTGCACTCCGCCACGGTGTTGTTGGCGAAGTCGACCTTGGTGTAGATCCCGAGACTGCCCACGATCCTGGTGATCGGATCCCAGTTCATCTCGACGAGGTTCGGCTCCGAGGGCTTCTTCTCGGTCTGCCGGTGTTGGGCTTTCGTGGATGTCATCAGCGGCCTCCGTAAGCCGTGTCGGGAAGGGTTGGCGGCTCCGCTCGAGCGCGGTCGGTTCCCGGTCCTAGCGTTCCTGCCGGTAACCGGTCAGCAGCTGCCGACCGCGCTGGCGCCACTTGGGTTCCTTGTCCAGAGTCTTACGGGTGATCCCGCGCAACGAACGCATGACCGAGCCGTAGCCGGATACGACGGTGGTGGACAGCTTTCCGCCCGGTGGCTCGTCCATGAACGGCATGAACTTGTCGGGGAATCCCGGCATGGTGCAGCCGATGCAGATGCCGCCGACGTTCGGGCACCCGCCGATCCCGTTGATCCAGCCCCGCTTCGGCACGTTGCACCGCACGACCGGACCCCAGCAGCCGAGCTTGACGATGCACTTCTCCGAGCCGTATTCGTGGGCGAAATCGCCCTGCTCGTAGTAGCCCGCACGGTCACATCCCTCGTGCACGGTCTTACCGAACAACCAGCTCGGCCGCAGCGCCTCGTCCAGCGGGATCATCGGCGCCTGGCCGCTGGCCTGGTAAAGCAGATATGTCAGGGTCTCGGACAGGTTGTCCGGGTGGATCGGGCAGCCCGGTACGCACACGATCGGCAGCCCGGCCTTCGACTTCCAGTCCCAGCCCAGATAGTCGGGAACTCCCATGGCTCCGGTCGGATTCCCTTCCATGGCATGGATACCACCATAGGTGGCGCAGGTGCCCACGGCCACGATACCGAGAGCCTTGGGCGCCAACCGGTCGAGCCATTCGTTCGTGGTGATCGGCTGCCCGGTCTCCTCGTCATTGCCGAAACCGCACCAATAGCCGGATCCGCTGATCTCCTCATTGGGGATCGATCCCTCGACGACGAGGACGAACGGCTCCAGCTCGCCGCGGTCGGCCTTGCGGAACCATTCGAGGAAATCATCGGCCCCCTTCTCCGAACCGCATTCGAAGTCGATCAGCGGCCAATGAACCGCCACGTTGGGCAAGCCGGGAAGCGCGCCGAGCGCGATTTCCTCGATACTCGGCTGGGTCGCCGCGGTGAGCGCGACGGAATCACCGTCACAGCTGAGTCCGGCATTGATCCAGAGGATGTGGATGACCGGATCTTCGGTGCGCGCACCGGCATTCTCCGGCACGGTTTCTGTCGGCATGATGTCACCACCTTGAGAATTCATCCGAAACGGGCCACACGGGAAATACCGCTGTCCGAACGGCTTGACGCGGCCACCGGCCGGGATTCCGAACGCCGCATCCGGCCGTCTTGCGCGGCGATCGCCCTGCTGGTCCTGCGAAGCTGTGCCTCGGTGCCGTCGCGCAGTGCCTCGAGCTGCTCCGGGCCGAGTCGATCACACACCCAGTCCCAGTGCAGCGCGACCTCGTCCCCTTCGGCCAGCCCGGCCACCAGTGCGGATTCCCACTGCCGCCAGCGCGGACGTTCCACACGTTCCTGGCCGAGGTGCAGATGTGCACCGTCCCAGCACAACGGCTTCGAGAGCACGGAAGCCCGATCGCCATCCAGCCCGATCACCGTCCCCCACCGGATCCGGCAGTTGTCCAGAATGGTCAGAGCCGGCCCCTCGGTGTGCTCGAGCATTCCGGACCAGGGATAGACCTCGAAGACGTGGAAACCGTGGTGCGCGCGTGCGGTGCCGTCGGCCAGTCCCGCCATGCGGGCTCCGTGCTGTCCCCGGAACTGTTCGCTCAGCGCCTTTGCGAACAGTTCGCCGTCCACCTGCTCGAGCAGCGGCCCACCCAGCCAATACGCCTCCACGATCGCGCGGTCGAGTGGATTCGCATACCCGGTCGCGAACGCGATGGTCTGCAAATAACACCAGGCTCCAGCGAACCGGCGGGCGAGCCGCACAGCGGATTCGCCGGTGAACCGGGCGTCGTATGGAATCGCCGAAGGCGGCCCGCAGTAACCGAGCTCATTCGGCGGATACGCGTAACGGGCGAACATGGCGGCACCGTCCTCAGAAGCAGACACGCATCCTCCCTTCGAATGCACTCATGACTCAGCAGATGCGCGGCAACTGCTCGCCGATCGGAAGGTCGACCACCCGCGTCGCGCCGATTCCGGTGCGCGCGACCATCGCACCAGGGTGCTCGGCGACGCATCGCCCGATGTACACCGCGTCCTGCCCGGCCTCGTGTCCGCGCATCGCCTCCAGCACCCGGTCAGCCTCCTGCTCGGCCACGATCGCCATCAGCTTGCCTTCATTGGCCACGAACATCGGATCCAGGCCGAGCAGACCGCAGGCGTTGGACACGGCCTCGGGAACCGGTAACCGTGACTCTTCGATCTCGATCCCGACCTCTGAGCTCCGCGCGATCTCGTTCACCGCCGCCGCCAGGCCACCGCGGGTCGGATCGCGCAGGACATGAATGTCCGCGCCGGTGCCGATCATGACATCGACGAGGTCATTCAGCGCAGCGGTGTCACTTTCGACCGTGGTGCCGAAATCGATGCCCTCCCTGCTGCTCATCACCGCGATGCCGTGCAACCCCAGGCAACCGCTGAGCAGCACGGCATCGCCTGGCTGTGCTCGATCCGGGCGGATGTCCACGCCATCCGGGATCACGCCGATACCAGCGGTGTTGACGTAGATACCGTCACCATTCCCGGAATCGACGACCTTGGTGTCGCCGGTCACCAGCCGGACTCCCGCCCGTTCGGCCGCCCACCCCATGGACCGCGCCACGCGAGCGAGATCTTCCAGTGGGGTGCCCTCTTCCAGGATGAACGACGTGGAAAGGAACATCGGCCTGCCACCGCACATCGAGACATCGTTGACCGTGCCGTTGACCGCGAGATCGCCGATGTTGCCTCCGGGAAAGAAGGTCGGCTTGACCACATACGAGTCGGTGGAGAACGACAGCCTGCCCGGCTGCGCAGCGATGACGGCGGCGTCGCCGAGTTCGGTCGTGCCCGCGGCACCATAACCGGGTTGGAACAGATGCGTCACCAGTTCTGCCGACAGGGCACCGCCCGCGCCATGTCCCATCACGATGTTCGGCGAGTCGCGCAGGGGAAGCGGGCAGACCCAGGAATCGGCGTCGATCGCGGGACCGCTCGCCGTGCTCGTGGGCAGCGTGTCCTCAGTCATCGTGATGCTCCCGCCGGAAGGAGATCGAGCCTGCGGTACTGGTAGTAGGCCGCGCATGCGCCCTCGGAGGAGACCATGGTGGCCCCGAGTGGATTACGCGGTGTGCACTGTTTCCCGAAGGCCGCGCACTCGTTGGGTTTGATCAAGCCCTGCAACACTTCGCCCGAGCGGCAGACCGACGACTCATCGGTGTGGATGTCGGCCACCGCGAACCGCCGCTCGGCATCGAATCGCCGGTACCGCTCCGAAAGGCGCCAGCCGCTGCGCGGAATCGAACCGATCCCCCGCCATGCGCGGTCGGTCACCTCGAACACGTCCCGCAACATCTCTTTGGCGACCGGATTACCGTCCTCCGGCACCGCCCGGCGGTAGGCGTTCTGTACCTCGTGACGCCCGGATTCCAGCTGCACGACGGCCTGGCGGATACCTTCCAGGATGTCCAGCGGCTCGAACCCGGTCACCACGATGGGGACCTCGAAGCGCTCGGCCAGGGCCGGATACTCACGTGTCCCCATCACACTGCACACATGCCCCGCGGCCAGGAAACCCTGCACACGACACGATGGCGATTCCATGATCGCGGCGATCGCCGGGGGAACGAGCACGTGCGAAACCAGCAGCGAGAAGTTCTCGATACCGAGCCGCTCGGCCTGGTACACGGTCATCGCGTTGGCCGGGGCGGTGGTCTCGAAACCGATCCCGAAGAACACCACCTGCCGCTGCGGATTCTCCTTGGCGATCTTGAGCGCGTCCAGTGGTGAGTACACCAAGCGGATGTCGCTTCCCTCGCTCTTGATGCGGAACAAATCGTGCTTGCTGCCCGGCACACGCAGCATGTCGCCGAACGAACAGAAGATCACGTCCTCGCGCGCCGCTATCTCGAGCGCCTTGTCGATGATCTCCAGCGGGGTCACGCACACCGGGCACCCAGGGCCGTGGATCATCTCGATGCCTTCGGGAAGCAGCTGATCGATCCCATGCCGGATAATCGAGTGTGTCTGCCCGCCGCACACCTCCATGAGCGCCCACGGCCTGGTCACCGTCGCATGAATCTGGTCGAGCAATCGCCGGGCCAGTTGCGGATCGGAGAACTCCTCCAGGTATTTCACGGCAGCTCTCCCTTCCCAGCGGTCGATTCCTCATCCATGCCGGCCTGTCGCCTCGCCAAAGCCAGCTGGTCCCCGAACTCCTCCTCGAGGTAACCCAGATTCTCGAAGCTGGCCAGTGTTTCGCGTGCGGAAGACTCATCGAGGCGCTGGATCGCGAACCCGACATGGACGATGACATAATCACCGAGCTCGACATCGGGGATGTATTGCAGACAGACATCCTTGCGCACGCCGCCGAAATCGACCTCGGCCATGCGCGTGTCATCTTCATCGCGCAGATGGACAACTTTGCCCGGCACCGCGAGGCACATATGCGCCTTCTTTCCGGCCGAAGCCGGCGGAAGCGGCGGGATAGGACTACCCGTCGCACTGTGGTGGGTCAGTCAGTTCCGCGGGTGTGTCCTGGAACACATCTCGTAGTACCCGTGTATAGACTCGCCGACCGCGCCTGTCAACAGCTGCCGACCCGAAGGACCCGATCGGCTGGCTCGGCTCCGAAAATCGCCACTTCCGTACGCTCGCAGTGATCGACAATCCGAATACCGGCCGTACGCTGATCCCGATCCAGCTCGCACCGGGAATCGCACGGATTCCCGGACCGTTCGAAGCCGCGCTCAGGAAGAACACACCGGATCATCGGCCGCCAGAAACTGCTAATTGCCAATTCCTGGCAACAGTTCTAGCCTCACAGACACACAACTGATCGCCTGACCGCCGCGCGCTTCGAGGCGATACCGACCGACTCGGCACCGGCGGACCCGACGGCCAAAAATATAGGTATGCCACGATAAACCTGGCGAAGAGTGACGACCACTGACGCCGTGGCACAACGAGATCGTTCCTCTATAGGTCTGGTCCCGTGATTGTTCACCGAAGTGAGCGAAGGAGAGGTACAGCGATGAACAGATCCGGGTCGTCCACCGAAAACTCCGCTTCCCCGGTAGTTCGCGCCCCATGGCGGACTTATGTTTGGATGTACGCTGTAGTTGCCATTTTCCACATTCTCGGATGGGTCATACTGCTCGCATTCGTGGTACCGGGAAATTTTCAGCTCGGCACCAACGGAACCTTCGGGATCGGCCTCGGTGTCACCGCATACACACTGGGACTCCGGCACGCTTTCGATGCGGATCACATCGCCGCGATCGACAACACCACTCGTAAGCTCCAGGAAGAACATACCGCCATCAATCGCGGGAACCGACCGGTCTCGGTAGGGTTCTGGTTCTCACTCGGCCACTCGACCGTGGTCGTCGTGATGGTAGCGCTGATAGCCTTCGGGCTGCACGCGCTGGCAGGTGAGATCAGTGACCAGAACTCCGTGATAGAACAGAACGCGGGACTGTTCGGCGCATCGATTTCCGGGATATTCCTTCTGTTCATCGGCGGTCTCAATCTACTGATCCTCGTCAACCTCGTCAAAGTGTTCCGCCGCATGCGTCATGACGATTTGGACGAGTCCGAGCTCGAGCACCAACTCGACCAACGCGGATTCTTGACCAGATTTTTCGGCAGACTGATGCGATTCGTGCGCCGACCATCACATATTTATCCCATCGGCGTACTTTTCGGATTCGGTTTCGACACCGTGACCGAGGTCGCCCTGCTGGCAATCGCGGGAGCCGCGGCGATCGGCAATCTTCCGTGGTATGCGATCCTCGTCTTGCCCATACTCTTCACTGCGGGAATGACACTGATGGACACCACCGATGGTGCTTTTATGAATGCCGCCTACGGATGGGCCTTCGCCCGCCCGGTACGCAAGGTTTTCTACAACATCACCGTCACCGCCGTCTCCGTACTGGCGGCGATCATCATCGGGATCATCGAACTACTCGGTGTCATCGCACAGGCCACCGACACCACCACCGGAGTTCTCGGCCTCCTCGGCACCCTCGACCTGGACTATGTCGGCTACGCCATGGTCGCCGTACTGATTCTCTCCTGGGGCATCGCGCTCGCGGTCTGGCACTTCGGCAACGTGGAGAATCGCTGGAACGCCAAGCAGCGAACCGCGCATGAATACCGACCATCCTGAGCGAGCAGGACATCGACCCGGTTACGTACTCCAGCGGTTCGGTCATCGGCGAAACCGGGGCGCTGTGCTGGTCGCGGGAACCTCTTGTTCGGACGCACATTCTCGACGGACCCCTCCCGACATGTGCTGCACCCGAAACCAGTGTGAAACTGAAAACGTGTCATCGACATATCAGTCGAATCGCGGCTCAGGTGAGGCGACAACACTGACATGGTGGAGGCCGCATCTCTGTTGCGGCAGCAACAGCCTGACTCGTGAATCCGCCACGTTTAGCCTCCGGTTCGGTAGTTCAACCGCCGAACCACCGTGCTTGTCCAGGTTGCGTAGTCACCAATCAGCGGCCCCTCGGGTATGGATACGCGCCGCGATGCCGCGATAGCGTCGGGATTGGCTCCGGTAGCGCGGCGAGGGGCCTTCAGCCCCGGGATGGTGCAGGTCGCCGGACCCCGCGGCAGCGGCGTTGGTGAAGACGTTTCATCGATTCCTGGTGGCCCGAAAGTCCGCCGAAATCGAAAGTGGTGAGGTACCGGGGACCTGGGAATCCGGGTCGACGCCATCCGGCGTGCCCCAGAAGGAGGCGGTGGACTGCGTGTATGGACGACGGGGGGCTGCGACCCTTCAGCGTTACCTCGACAACCTGGCCGCACGGCCTCCGCGGCGAAGATCGCCGCAGCCATCGTGTTCCTCGCATCGAACGCGCCCAGAGATTTTTCCGGTGTCATGCTTCCCGGCATGCATCGACTACGACGGCCGCACCAAAACGACCTGTACGACAACGGCCTACGGCTCGACACGGACCACATGCTCCGGGAACCGCGGCCGCGCACACCCCACTCGAGTGTCCTCGAGGCACACACGACGCTCCACGAGGACCGGCCATTGACCCACTACGCACTGGCCAGACCACGATCCACCACCCGCTCCACACGGCCACCGTCATGAACGACGGCGGATAGCCGTTCCACGAACCCCCGGAAGCACAACATCGGGCCAACGGTCGCGCACCTGACCATGCGAGTCTGCCGGCGCCCCGGTGAACGGCCGTTCTCCAGTGCCGTTTCCGGGTTCCCCTCAAGGCAACGTGGCGTACGGCACGCTTGCTTGCTTGGTACAAGCATTCGGGTGGAGGGTTGCGATAAGTAGCCGCAAAAGTATGGAGCGTAAGGTATGCCAAGGCACGAAAACGATGAATGGGACATCGCTTCGAGCGTCGGTCTGACCGCGATCGGTGTGGCCAGCGGTCGGGCGATCGAATCGCAGCGCAGCGATCGTCTGATCGTCGATCCGTATGCCGCGCTCTTGGTGGACGCCTCCGGGGTCCCGACACCAACCCGCGAACCAGAGCCGGGCGAGGGGCAGGACCACGAGCTCTGGTCGAACATGTCCACCATGATGGGGATTCGCACCAGGGTCTTCGACGACTTCTTCATCGAGGGATGGCGCGAGGGCGTGACCCAGGCCGTCGTTCTGGCCTCCGGGCTGGACGCCCGCGCGTGGCGCCTGGAATGGCCCGCCGATGCGACGGTGTTCGAGATCGATCAGCCGCGGGTGTTGGCGTTCAAGGACGATGTGCTGGCCAAGGAGGGCGCCGAACCTCGCTGTGCACGTCGTGCGGTGGCTATCGATCTGCGCGAGGACTGGCCGGCCGCGCTGGAGCAGGCGGGATTCGACCGCACTCGGCCGACCGCGTGGCTGGCCGAGGGCCTGCTGCCCTACCTTCCGGCGGAGGCCGAGGAAAAGCTCCTCACCGCGGTGCACGGGCTCTCCGCGCCGGGCAGCCGCATCGCCGTCGAGCATGCGGACTCGCTCACCACCGTGCTGGATTCGCTTGACTCCGCGGACGGCTGGGCGGAGCGACTGGGCGAGCAGTTCCAGGTGGATGTCGCCGATCTTTTCTATGACAACGACAACCGCCCCCGTCCCGACACGCGGCTGACCGAGCTCGGTTGGCAGGTGACCGTCACCAACGGGCGTGAGCTGGCGATCAAGTACGGGCGCGAACTGTTCGAGATCGCCCAACAGTTCGGCGAGCACCAGCGCATCGTCACCGCCGGCCTGGCGCGATAGCCGCTGCTGGCCCGGAAGTCGATGATTTCCGGGCCAGCAGCGGGGTGCGAACTCCGCCGGATGGACGACTACCGCGCGCCGGGCCGCTCGAACGCGATCGGGTCGAGCGAGTTTCCGGGCTTGATCGAGGCGCAGGTGTTCTTCGGCCGGTCGCCGCGGAACGCCTCCGGGAGCCTGGTCATCGTGTCCAGTGCCCAGGTCCCGGCCGTACCACCGTGTTCCAGCGGCTGTTCCTTGTAGTCGACGGGGACGCCGGCCGCGCAGTACTTGCGGGCGAGGCTGCGCACATCACCGGCGACCATGACGCCGTCCCCGCGCCCGATGCCGGGCTTGTTGTTGTCGAAGGTTCCGTCGACCTCCCCGGCAAGCCCTTGCTGGAACAGCATCGGCACGGTCGGGGTGCCGTGGCTGCCCATGATCAGGTCGTTGAGCGTGCTGACCACCTCGGGAATCGACTCGGGTTTGGCGTACTGGGGTTTCACCAGATCGGCGAACTTGATCGTGCTGAACTTCTTCAGCGAGGCGGCCACACCGTTGAGCGTGGCACCGGCGATGCAGGAGTTCTGCGCCTTGGCGATCAAGTCCTTACCGAGCGGGCTCAGGTACTTGTCGAGGTTGATCCCATAGGCCCGGGACAGTCCGGCGAAAGCCATCGGCATCACGCCCGCCCAGACAAGCGAGCCATCCACGTAGTGGATATTGTGCACGGGGTCGGCGAAAACACCCCCCAGTGAAGCCAGAACCAGGCGGCGATCGACGTCGGGAGCGTATTGCGGCGCCTGCTCAGCGGCCCACTCGGTACCGATGGCGCCACCGGAATATCCGCCGATCGCCACCTTCGCGTCCTCGGTCAGCCCGGCATCCGCCGAATGTTGTGCCGCGCGGATACCGTCCAGGACCATTTTCCCGTTCTCCGGCCCCGCGGTGTAGTGCAGCTTCGTCCCTTCGAAATCCGGTATAGCGACGGTGTAACCATGCAGCAGCAGGGGAATGAGCATCGTCTCGGCGCTGGCGATGAATCCGGGATCGAACCCGCCCGCGATCGCATACGAAGGCTGACAATTCGGACTCAACGCGTCATAGGCGCTCTGATAGGAGACGAGTTTGTCCGAGCGCCCGCCACTCGGTTTGAACACCGAGGTAGCCGCGACATCGACCCTGCCCTGGGTATCGGTCGTGCGATAGAGCAACTGCACCACCTGGACCGGAAGAGGGATCTTCTCGAAATGCATCTGGGTGAGCCGAGTCTTGAGCACCGTACCCGGTGCGATCTCGGACAGCGGTTTCGAACCGGTGTACCGGTAGAACGGATCATCCTGCGGGGCGGGGACCTTGCCCTGCTCGACCGTCCGCGCCCCGGAACCGGTCGCGGCCGCTGCTGATCCCATCCCGAACACCGAAAGCGCGGCCACGCACGCGGCCACCAGGCGAAGACGAAAGCGCATCACGACCTCCAATGACGATTACTGGCGGGTAGTCAAGCAAAACGCGGTGAATCTGACAAGGGCTCTCACCACTTTTGGGGAGGTCGCCGAGCGGTCCGGGAAGAACGACCACGCGGAGCCAACGACGGATGAATTGTGCCCATCGGTCTATGGCCTTCCGGCAGGAAAGCGTGAATACCGATCGGCATGATCGTGAATAATGGTCGCGTCCGCGCCGGCATGCCCGTCGACCGAAGACCGATCCGGACCACCCGGCCGAACACCGTGACGGTGTAACGGAGGCCCGCGGGCACCCTTTCCGGCGCGGACCCGCCCTGTGTGGGACCAGGTGACCAGAACGGTGGCGGCGGTGACGGGCCTGATCCCGGTTTCCTCGACAAAGTCGGCGACGGTGCTGGCCTCCACGAGCTCACCGATGCGGGTGGTGTTGTCGGTGCTTTCGGTGTCGAGGGCGAGGGTCCTGTTGGCCAGCCGGACGGCTTCGGGGCGCGCGGTCGCGGTGGCGAGGTCTTCTGCTCGCGGGCGCCAGCGGGAGATCTCGGTGATCTTCCTGGCACCGAGGGGGCGCCGGGCATCGATACCGAGCTCAGCGACGCCCGGCTCAGCGACGCGCACGACCCGTAGCGAGCGCACATCCCTGCAATTCCCGAAGCAGAGACGTTCGTTCCTCGGTAACGGTGAGGGGATCAGGGGTGAGTGCTTCCGCGAGCCTTTACCCGCCGGCTTCAAGCCTGTGCAATGCGCCGATGTCCCGAATAGTTTGGCAAACGTCCCAGCGGGCAGAGCAGGGACCACCGCGATACACGCGTGCTGAATCGGAACACGGCCGACCCGCCTTCGGGCCGACCGCATGAAAGCTTCTTCGGCCTCACGGCGCTGCTGCTCACCCGGCGGCATTCGCGAATTTCAACGGTCACCGGCACTACGGCAGGGATGAGCGTGTGCGGGGAGTCGGGTATCACCAACACCCGGGCAGGTTTCCTCGAAGATCAGCACCGCCCATCCAGGGCCCGGAGTGCCTTCACCGCAAGTGTCAAACGGCGTGCCCAGATAAGCATCCGCACAGCACCAGAGCTACCGCGTGTCTCGTTTCAGAGGAGGCTCACATCTTTGAGTGATGTGTTTCTGGTTTGGGCAGTTGTGTGTTCAGTGCTGCTCGATGGTGAGCCGGTCGGCCACGAAACGGTTGCCCTGTCCGGGTTTCCCTTCGATCCGTACTTGAGTGCCCGGTCGCAGTCGGTCGGTGCTGCTTTGCTGGGCGACATAGATCCGGTCCCGTGGAGGTAGGGTCACCATGGTGGTTCTGCCGTTCGGGCCACTGATCGGCAGAATGGAGCCGGTGTTCCCGGCGTGCACCGTTCCGGTGAGAACACCGGGTTCGCCGACTTCGGTGGTCACCGGGCTCGGCCTGCTCATCACGGTCGAGCGCACCCAGATGCCGGCTCCGAAGGCGAGCATCACGAGCACGGCGATCAGCAGCCCGATCGTGACCTTGCTTGGCCCGCCGGCAGCGTCGGCGATCTCGGCGGTGAGATCGTCGTCCGATATCGGTTCTTCAAGGATCTCGGTGGGTGTCTTCGCAGATTCCGCCGAGTCCGGAGACCTTTCGGTCACGTCAGCCCTCCATGCATCATCACTCGTGTCGCAGCGCTTCGATCGGGCGCAGCGAGGCTGCGCGGTTCGCCGGGTAGCTGCCGAAGAACAGTCCGATCAGCACTGAGACACCGACCGCGAGGATCACCGAATCCACGCTCACCGCGGGTTGCAGCTGGCCGATCCGGATTTGACTGCCCAGAAATCCGAGCAACACCCCGATCCCGCCACCGAGCAGGCTCAGCACGGTGGACTCGGCGAGGAACTGCCCGAGGATCGCCCCTTTGCGGGCACCGAGCGCCTTGCGCAGTCCGATCTCGCGTGTCCGTTCCGCCACGGTGACCAGCATGATGTTGGTGATACCGATCCCGCCCACCAGCAGGGAGATCCCGGCGATCGAGGCGAGCAGGGTGGTGAACGCATCCAGCGTGGTGTTGATGGTGGACAGTAACTGTTGCGGGTTGGTCACCTGGTAGTCGGCTTTGGCCGGGTCGGTGATGTGGTGGCGGTCATCGAGAATCGCACTGACCTCCGACTGCGCAGCCGAGACCGCGTTCGAGGAGTTCGCCTTGACCAGCACCTGGTTGAGCTTGTCGTGCCCGGTGATGGTGTCCTGGATAGTGGTCAGCGGGGCGACGGCGAGGTCATCGGCGGTCTGGATCCCTCCAGAACCCTTGCGCTGCAACACCCCTGCAACAGTGAACGGCAGGTTGTCGATCAGCACCTGCTGACCGGGCGCCTGTGCGGGCTGGCCGAAGAGCTTCTCGGCTACGGTGGAGCCGAGCACTACGACCTTGCGTGCCTCGGCCACGTCGTCCTCGCTGAACACCGCACCAGCGGCCACCTTCGCGCTGTTGGCGTCGAAGTAACTCGGCGTGCTGCCGACGACCTGCTGAAGATGGTAGGTCGTCGTGCCGCGCGCGGCGTTGGCCTGGCCACTGGTCACCGGGGAGACGCTGGACACGTCGGGGGTACCAGTCCGGTCGGACAACGCGGTCACGTCCTGCTGGGTCAGCGGCTGGGCAGGCGGGGCGTCCTTTCCTTCCGGCTGTTTACCGGTGATCGTCAACGTATCAGTGCCGAGCGAGAAGATACTGCTCTGAATGGTCGACTGCGCGCCGTTTCCCATCGCGGTCAGCAGAATCACTGCGGCAACGCCGATCACGATACCCAGAATGGTCAGCACCGACCGCATCTTGTTGGCCAGTATCCCGCGCAGCGCGAACCGCAGCACCTCGAGCACGCTCATTGGATCGTTCCGTCCAGGAGATGCACGGTGCGCTGGGCACGTGCGGCGACATCGGTCTCATGGGTGATCAGCACGATGGTCTTTCCGGCATCGTGCAGGCGATCCAGGATGGTAAGCACCTCGTCGCTGCTGGTGCTGTCCAGGTTTCCGGTCGGCTCGTCGGCCAGCAGCATGGCCGGACCGGTCACCAGCGCGCGGGCGATGGCCACCCGCTGCTGCTGACCGCCCGAGAGCTCGTTGGGCCGGTGACCGGCCCGGTCGGACAGGCCGACCAGTTCCAGCGCGGCCAGCGCCCTACGGCGTCGCCGCGCGCCGCGCAGGCCCGCGTACACCAGTGGAAGTTCCACATTGGACAGTGCGGAGGCGCGGGCGAGCAGGTGGAAAGACTGGAAGACGAAACCGATCTTTCTGTTGCGCACCAGGGCCAACTGATTCTCGTTGAACTGCCGCACGTCGATGCCGTCCAATCGGTAGCGGCCCGCGCTGGGAGTGTCCAGACAACCGAGGACATTGAGCAGAGTGGATTTCCCCGACCCGGAAGCGCCCATGATCGCCACATAGGAACCTTGCGTGACACTCAGATCCACTCCGCGCAGGGCATGCACCGCGGTCGGCCCACTGCCGTAGACCTTGCGCAATCCACGCACCTCGATCACCGGCGTCACCGCGGAGACCGCAGGAATCGTGACCGTGTCGGCCTCGGCCGCCCGAGCCTTCCGACCCGACCTCATCCGCTTCATCCTCCCGCCGGCCCGCTGCCCCCGCCCGGCCCGCTGCGTGACGGGGGAGCCGACGCCGCGGCGGGCAGCACGATCCGGTCTCCCTCAGCGACCCCGGACAAGATCTGAGTGGTCTGGTCGCCGCGCAGGCCGACCTGCACGGCGCGCCGCAGCTGCTGGTCGTTGCGCAACACCACGACCGTGGCTTGGGCACCGGCGCCCTGTATCGCCGCCGAGGGCAGGTACAACTCATCCCCGACCTTGCTCACCACGACCGACACGCTGGTGGACTGCCCAGGTTTGAGGCCACCCGGCGGGGAATCCACATCGAGTGTCACGCCGTACTGCACGGTCCCCGACCCGTTGCTGCCCGACGCACTCGCCGTCGGGTCGATGTGCGTGATGTGACCGGAGACCTTCTCGCCCGGCAACGCATTCACCATCAGCGTGGCCTGCTGCCCCTCGGCCAGTTTGGCCGCGTCGATCTCCGCGAATTGGGCATTGACCTGGAGATCATCCAAGTCTGCAATGGTCACGAACGACGTCGCACCGGCAGTCCCCGCAGCGCCCCCAGACGAGCCTGCCCCCGACCCCGAACCTCCCGGGGAACCCGAACCTCCCGAGGGACTCGAGCTTTCCGACGAACCGGAGCTCCCTGACGACCCCGCAGAACCTGACGACCCCGCAGACGAACCCGAAGCACCACCAGACCCCATAGAGGACGAACCCTTGGTCGTGGTACTCGCCCCAGCGCTCACCCGGTCACCCGCCTGACCGTTGACCGCTGTCACCGTGCCATCGATGGTGGAACGCAAGGTGTTCTGCCCCACCGCCTCCTGCGCCTGACCGACCTGGACACGCGCCTGATCGACCTGAGACTGCGCCTGAGCCGTGTCAGCCTTGTGCGACTTGGCCTGGTCCAGTGACTGCTGCGCGACGGCCAACTGGGCATTCGCCGCAGTGAGCTGCCGATTCGCCTGAGCACTGGACAAACTGGCCAGTACCTGGCCACGGTGCACCTTCTCCCCCGGCTCGACACGAACCCGGCGAAGCGTTCCACTGGTCTCGAAATTCAGATTCGCCGAGGCCGCACTGACCACCGAACCGGACGCCGAGACCGACTTGGTGACCTGACCGCGCTGCACCGCCACAGTGCGCAGCGCACGAGTCGCATCCTCGGACGGGTTGCGCACCAAGCCGGACAACGCCCACCCGGCCACCACCAGCAACACCAGGACCAGCCCGCCATTGATCAGCCAGCGCCGCCTGCGCCGCCTCGTCGGCTTGACCCGCTCCGCTTCACCGTCCCCGTCGATCACACACCTCCGGGTTCATTTCCGCCATAGGCCAGACACCAAGACCACTACCCTGGCCACGCCAGCTGCTCACCAGGCGACCCGAACACCGCCGCCACGACCACCAGGCATTCACGAACGACCAACATGCCCGACCACGATAGCCGCCGCAGCTCAACCCCTATCAATTCGGGCAGCAACCCCACGACTACGCGGCGGCCGTCGACCTGGTGCCAGTGCTGACTGGAGCGGTCGACAAGGGGTCGGGCTCCGCCGGATCCTGGATAGGTTGATCAACGCGCAGCCCTCTGGCCAATCCGTCATCGGCGGCAGACGACGGCCAGGGACCGTCTGGTCAAGCAAACCGGCCGCCGCACACGACTCGCGAGCACATCGGTCTATCCCGGGGGAAGAATGACGTATTCGATCCTGGTCTGTGATCCGATGGCCAGTCAGATGAGTCTGGCGACACCAGCGAGGCCAGCCTTGAGCTACGGGATCTCACCACAGCGCGGACCAGCTGGGAGACCGTCATCGGCGGCTTCGCCGCACAAGGGCCGCTCCCCAGCGCCACCAGCACCATTGTCGACGAGCTCCTCAACCGGGCCTCGTCGGCCTAGCATCATGAGATGAGTGACGTTCTGCTGGTACACGGCACGACGCAGTCCCCAGCCGGCTTCGATACCCTGGCGGCTGCGTTGCGTGAACGCGGACATCACGTGGTGCGCGCGGACCTGCCCACCGCGGAACCGAGCTGGACGGCTGAGCGGTTCGCCGAGGCGGTGGCCGAGCAGCACCATCACGAGCTGGACGCGCCCGTGGTCGTAGCGCACTCGGCCAGCGGCCTGCTGCTGCCCAGCATCAGCGCGGCACTCGGCGCCCGTCACCAGGTGTGGTTGGCGGCCATGGTCGCAGACTACGTAGGAAGACAAAGCCTGCTCGAGGAACTGCGATCCGACCACTCCGCGGTGTTCAATTCGGAATGGATCGGCGCCGACCCCACCAGCGACCCGGTGCTGGCAACCTACTTTCTGTTCCACGACTGCGATCTCGCCGGGCTTCGCGCCGCCCTGGCCACGGTGCGCGGATGCGACCTGCGCGGCGCCTACACCGAAGTCGCACCACATGACCCGCGGGCAGTACCCAGTACCTATCTGCTGCCCACGGCCGACCGCACCCTCCGCCCGGAATACATGCGCCACATGGCACGGCGCCGCCTCGGGGTCGAACCCGTCGAACTCCCCGGAGGGCACAACCTTTACTGCGCGAACCCGTACACGGTCGCTCAGGCCATCGACGCGGCAACCTGAACTCAAAGACTGCTATCCGATCAGTCGGACAAGATTCCAGGGCGATACCAGTCCGGGCCTCGGTCACCCCAGGCCCGGACGGGAACGCCACACAGGCGAACGCCACGCCCGCGCAGCAGTCATCGGGGTAGCCACGATCACCCGCCACAGACCGCACGGCTGGTCAATGAACGCATCGATGAGCCTGCCGCTGTCGAGGCCAGACTTGCCCGCACACCACCGTGCCGTTCACCTAGATGGTCGAGGTTTTGGGTCAGTATTCCAGTTGGAGGTCCAGGAATGGGCGTCTTTCTTCTGTTTCGGCAAGTTGAATTGGCCCCAGCTGGGATAGTTATTGTGGGATCGGCACGCACGCTGATTTGACCCACATCGACCGCTCGAAGCGCCCCGCCTGCCCGGATTCACGGTCACACCTGCGCGAGTGCCGATGGCGCGGCTCGGGATGCCGGACGAGAAAAGAGAATCCGGCTAACGGTACCCGATCGAGGCTCGCCGCGTTTCTCGAGCTGGTCCGCGCTATGTCTTCTGCCGACGTCCCCAGGTGAACACGAACTGATAGGACCAGGCGCTGAAACGAGGGTCGGTCATCAATTCGTCGAAGCGCCGCAGCTCGCCTTCGGAGATCCCCGCTTTCAGTAACAAGTGCCCGACCTGCGCCAACATACTGCGGTAGTACAGAAGTCCCGGTGTTCCACCATATGCGGTGAACCTGTATTCCACGCTGTGGATGTCTTCCAACCCGGAACGGGCCATGTGCCGACCGGTGTCACGAGCCCATTCGAGGTTCATTCCGGCAGGGCGTCCCACGCGATTCATACCGGTCTCGATGACCCGCTCGAACAGTTCTTCATCGGCGACATCGCGCGCCGAGGCCGCCAACGGCAGGCGATCGGTGAGATCACCGAGCACCAACCACCCACCAGGCGCGAGCGCATCCACCAAAGAGTCGAGAATCTCCTCGCGCCGGGACAGGTGCATCAACACCAGCCGCGAGTGGATGAGATCGAACGGCCCCTCCAGCGGGAGACCGTCGTTGAGGTCGTGCCGATGGACCTCCACATTCGGATCGGCGACAACATGACTGGTGTCCAGATCGACCGCCGCGACCGTGCCAGCGGAACCGGTTCTGCGTGCCAACCACCCGGCGATCGACCCGTTCCTCGCCCCCAGCTCCAAACATCGCCATCCCGACCGCACACCGAGACCATCAAGCACCCCCGTCGTGGTGCCATCGAGCATCTCGGCAAGACAGTCCACCTGCTGACGCCCGAGATCGGAACCAGTGTCGAAAACGTACTCCGCACCCATCAAGCGATCCTCTCCTCGTGGAGTACCCGAGCCGCGTAGCGGTGCTCACGCGTTCGGGGCCCGGGCTGTGCCATGCATCTTACGGCCCGATAACGACAAAAAGGACCATCTGGTCGTACGCCCTCCGGTCGCCAAGGTCAGCCGGGCGACGCTGAGGACATTCGACGACACCGCTCCTGTCCCGAGAACTCGACGGCGGCCCCGCCTTGTGTCGTCGATACGGCTGATAGTGCGAGATTCCCGTCGAGCCGCGCGGTCTCGGCCACCGGCGTGGTGGCAGGCGGTGTCCACAGAAGGGACCGCCACAAAGGGCCGGGGGCGGCGACGCTGTCCGCGCGGCTGGTCGTACGGGACCGGCGTGAGCCGTGTCCGGGTAGCCGCTCGGCCCGATTTCGTCCAGCCGATTGACATGTGCTTTGCGCTGTCTCACCTTGGGTACGGGCAAGTCAATTTCCAACCGAACATGTAGGGCCGACTGGGGAAATCTGACACGAGGAGGCTTGTGACGATGACCGATGGATCGGTACAGACCAAGCCGGGTGTGCGCGGTGCGGGTGGGTTCGCCGTCGCGGCGGCCTCGGTCATCGCGGCGCTCGGTGGTTTGCTGTTCGGATACGACACCGGGGTCATCTCCGGTGCCCTGCTATACCTGACACCCGCCTTCCACCTTACCGGGACCATGCAGCAGATCGTGGTCTCCTCGCTGCTGGTCGGAGCCGTGGTCGGGGTGGTCATCGGCGGGCCGATCGCCGACCGGGCCGGCAGGAAACGCACCCTGATCGGTGTCACGATCGTGTTCACCCTGGCGGCGCTGGCCTCGGCGATGGCCCCGGACATTCCCGTCATGTTGGTCTCCCGGTTCGTACTCGGGATCGCCATCGGTACCTCCTCGCTGACGGTACCGACCTATATCGCCGAGATAGCGCGCTCACATGTGCGCGGCAGGCTGGTCTCGCTGCATCAGTTCATGGTCACCGTCGGCATTCTGGTCTCCTACCTCATCGGTTACGCCTACGAGGATTCCGCCGACTGGCGGATGATGCTCGGGCTGGCGATCGCACCCGCTGTCATCATGTTCGCCGGGCTGCTCACCCTGCCGGAAAGCCCGCGCTGGTTCATCGCGCACGGCCGCCACGACGAGGCCAAAGCGGTCCTGTCCCGTATCCGGCGACTCGATGAAGTCGACGCCGAGTTCGACGACATCCTCAACGTGGTGCACACCGAACGCCGTGTCACCTATCGTGAACTGCTCAAGAAAGGCTCCCGGCGGTGGATCGCGGTCGGGATCGCCGCGGCGGGAACGAGTCAAGTGGTCGGTGTGAACGCGGTGATCTATTACGCGCCGACGATCCTGAAGAACGCCGGATTCGGCAATTCGGCCGCGGTGCTCGCCTCGGTCGGAATCGGCTCGCTCAACGTCCTGTTCACCATCCTCGCGCTGGTATTCATCGACAAACTCGGCAGGCGGCCGCTGATTCTCGGTGGCGGGTGTGCGGTGATCATCGCACTGGTGGTGATCGGGGTGCTGTTCCTATTCCCCTTGCAGGGCGCCGTCGCCACCTGGACAGTGATCGTGCTCGCGCTCTACCAGGCATCGTTCGCGTGCAGCCTCGGTATCGCCATCTGGTTGGTGAACAGCGAGATATTCCCGACCACGGTCCGCGGCAAAGCATCCTCGTTCGGCATCGTGACACACTGGGGTCTCGACCTCGCCGTGTCCATCTCGGTGCTGACCCTCATCACCGCACTGTCCGCGAGCGGGGTGTTCTGGCTCTACGCCGTGCTCGGCACCCTGGGCGTGGCCTACCTGTTCCGCAGGTTGCCGGAAACCAAGAACCGCACCTTGGAAGACATCGAACGGGACCTGCACAGCGCGCGACCGGAACCCTCGGCGAGCTCGCCGACAGGTCGATGACGGCCCGCTCGGTCACCACACACCGCAACAGCCTCGCCCGAACACCGGACCGCCCCGATGAGCCGCACGACCAGATCAACGCCCCGCTCCTTGTCCGGAGCCGGAACCTTCTCAGCCAACTGCTGCCCATCGCCGCTGCACACACCTCACAACGGCCCGAACACCGACCTTGCGCCCGGCCCGTTTTCCGGTCGGACCCGACACCCCGCCGTCGCACGATGCCCGGCCGATAGTCCCAACGAACCCCGCAGCCGATCCGAACCTGACTGCTCGGGCCCCGCGGAGAACCGGCCATCGTAATAAGTCAGTTGATTGACTTATTACACGACAGGTGCTTCTCTTGGATGATCGGAGACGGCTCGAAAGGGACGGTGCTTGGAATAATGGGCGGCGAGTTGTCCGGCCGCGTGGCGGTGGTCACCGGGGGCGCGGCAGGGCTCGGCCGTGCGATGGTGGACCGCTTTGCGGGCGAGGGGGCGAAAGTGGTGATTGCCGACCTCGATCAGGAACGGGTGGCGGCCGCTTCGGACGGGCAGGTGGTGTTCCGCAGGGTCGACGTGGCGGATTCGGGGCAGGTCCGGGATCTGGTTGAGTTCGCGATCGCTGAGTTCGGTCGTCTCGACGTGTTCGTGAACAACGCCGGTATCGGGGGGCCGATGCACGCCAGCTTCCTCGATGACGATCTGGCCGATTTTCAGCGGATCGTGCAGGTGGACCTCTACGGGGTGATGGTCGGTACCCAGCACGCTGCACGTTGGATGGCGCGCCACGGCGGCGGATCGATCGTGAACGTGGCATCGATCGCCGGTGTGCAGGCGGGGTGTTCGCAGATGGTCTATCGCGCCGTGAAGGCCGGGGTGATCCAGTTCAGCAAGTCGGCGGCGATCGATCTGGGTGCCCACCAGGTGCGGGTGAACTGCATCGCGCCCGGTGGGATACGCACCGACATCCTGTCGAGTACGACCGCGCACCACCGGGACGGGGACAGCATGGCCGAGAAGCTTCGCGAGGTCATGAAGGAGATCAGACCGCTGGACCGGGAGGGGGCCGCCGCGGACATCGCGGAGGCCGCGCTGTATCTGGCCGGTGACCGGTCGCGATACGTCACCGGTACGGTCCTGCCGGTCGATGGCGGTATGTCGGCCGGCTATCCGGGGAAACCGCCTGCCGAGCTGGGCCAGGGAGCCGGCCAGGACAGTGGCGCCGATGGCGCGGTGGACAAGTAGTCTCGATCGTCAGGAGAATCCTATGCAGGACAGTGCGTCTCAGGCCACTGTGGACAGTGCCGAGATTCCCGATTATCCGATGAGCAGGGCCGCCCAGTGCCCGCTGGCGCCGCCACCGGCTGCCCGATCGATGGCAGCCGACCGGCCACTGGTGAGGGTGCGGATCTGGGACGGCAGTACCCCGTGGCTGGTCACCGGTCATCCCGAGCAGCGAGCCTTGTTGTCCGACCCGCGGGTCAGCGTCGACGAGCGGCGTTCGGGGTTCCCGTTCTGGAGCCAGGCGATGGCCGCCACCGTCGATCAGCGTCCCGGGATGGTTTTCAACCTGGACGCACCGGAACACAACCGACTGCGTCGCATCATGACCCGGCCGTTCACCGTGAAGCGGATCCAGGCGCTGCGGCCGAGTATCCAGCACATGACCGACGAGCTGATCGACGCGATGCTCGCGGGGGCCACACCGGCCGATCTGGTCACCGCGCTCGCCCTGCCGTTGCCGTCGATGATGATCAGCGAGCTGCTCGGCGTGCCGTATGCCGACCACCAGTTCTTCCAACACCACAGCAGCGTCGGGGTCGACCGCAGTTCCACGGCCGAGCAGAACGCCGCCGCCACCGGAGCCCTGCTCGACTACCTCGACCGGCTCGTCGCGGCGAAGACCAGCGATCCCGGCGACGACGTGCTCTCCGATTTCGCCGAGCGAGTCCACTCCGGTGAGATCACCACACGCGAGGCGGCGCTGCTCGCCGTCCAGCTCCTGGTCGCCGGACACGAGACCAGCGCCAACATGATCTCCCTCGGCGCGCTGGCGCTGCTACAGAACCCGCAACAACGTGCCCTGGTCGAACACGACGACGAGCCTGGCATGATCGCGAACGCCACCGAGGAGATGCTGCGCTACCTGACTATCCCGCACGTGGGGCAGCGCAGGATCGCCACCGAGGACATCGAGATCGGCGGGCAGACCATCCACGCCGGAGAGGGCATCATCCTCGACCTTCCCGCGGCGAACTGGGACCCGCGAGTGTTTTCCGAACCCGAACAGCTGGACCTGCACCGCACGGCGAGCAAACAGCTGGCCTTCGGCTACGGACGACACCAGTGCGTTGGCCAGCATCTCGCTCGCGCCGAGTTGCAGATCGTGTATCGAACGCTCTTCCGCCGCGTACCGACCCTGCGACTGGCCACCACCGTGGATCGGCTCGAGTTCAAACACGACCACCTCGCCTACGGCGTGCACACGCTCCCGATTACCTGGTAGGTGACCATGGTGATCATGAGCAGCCAGGACGGCGAGACCCGGCGGGCAGGGCACACGCGCGTGGCAATCCTGGCCGCCGCGGAACGGCTGTTCGCCGAACGCGGTGTCATGTCCGTATCGAACCGGCAGATCAGCGACGCCGCCGGGCAGGGTAACAACACCGCGGTCGGTTACCACTTCGGCACGAAACACGACCTCGTCCGCGCGATCGTTCGCACACACGAAGAACCCATTGAACACCTTCGCGCCGCCGCGATCGAGGCGATGAGCGACCCCACCCAGATCAGAGAATGGGCGCACTGCCTGGTCGGCCCGCTGACCGCGCACCTAGCCTCCGCCGGAAGCCCGAGCTGGTATGCGCGCTTCCTCGCACAACTGATCGCGGACCCGGCTCTGCACGAGACCATCGCCGACGAAGCGCTGTCCTCAGCATCACTGGTCGCCATCGTCGACGGATTCAACCGGTGCCTGCCGCAGCTGTCCGCCGAGGTGCACGTCGAGCGCAGCATCATGGCCCGCCACCTCATCGTGAACATGTGCGCCGAACACGAGCGCGCCCTGGCCACCCGCAAAGCCACCCCAAGAGCCAGCTGGGACGCCGCCGCGACCGGCCTGACCGACGCGATCGTCGGTCTCTACCAAGCACCCGTCACTGCCCTGGCACCGATCACCAAGGTGTAGTTGAGCGCCGGTTGCCGTGGCCGGGTCGTCGAGTCTTGCCACGAACACCTCCAGTTTGCACTCATCACACGATCTGGCAGCATCAGCTGAACGAGGACGTTCACTCGCAGGAGGTCAAGACGTGAGCGAGGGGCATGGGCTGTACCACCGTTGGCTCAGTGAGCTATGGAACGGCGATCCGTACTCCGCTGCGAGTAACCTCATCAGCGAGGATTTCCACGGTCACTGGCCCGACCACGAAATTCACGGCCCCGAGGAACTCGCATCCGCCATCGCTGAGACGCAAGCCATGTTCACCAGCATCGAATTCATCCTCGAAGTCGGACCGTTCGTGGAAGGTGACCTCGTAGCGGGCCGATGGACCGGCCAGGGACATACTCCCGACGGTGTCATGAACTTCTTCGGCAACGACATTTTACGGTTCCGTGACGGCCGCTTCGTCGAGTACTGGACCGCATCAGCCACCCGCCCCTGATGCCGAACCCGGCGAACTAGCGGTCACGCGGGTGATGGTGAATTCCACGTGGTGCACCGCGCACGCTCGGCACGGGTGGGGTCAGTGGACCGGTTCTCCGGTGACCTCGTAGGTCTGGCCGAGCCATTCGATCCGGTCGGTGGCGCGTACGTCGGCGTCGCGGCCGGGCGGGGTGTAGCCCCGCCACGAGGTGATCACCACATCGCGATCATCAGCCAGGGTTTCGCTGCTCGGAGAACGCCGGATCGGCTGCACCGACACCCCCACCAGCGCCGTGCGTGCCGCGCGGTGCCCGTCCCGGACGAGGTTGCCCTCTGCGTCCAGGCCGTCCGGTGCGCGCACGATGGTGATGGTCGCCGTGAAAATCAGACCAGGGAAGATCCCTCCACCCGGTGCGGTCACGACCGGTCTCCCTGATTCAGTCGGTAGCGTTCGACGACCTCGGACCATGCTCCGGTGACGCCGGGGTCGGCGAAGGTGAACCGCTCGTCGCCAACCTGGATCGACTTATACCGCTCCACCTGTTCCAGCAACAGCACCGCCTGTCCCAACACGCCGTCGGTGATGTCACCGGCGATCGGGCCGTATCCGTGGTCGTAGCTGACCGTGACCGCCCGCAGACCATCCGGCCAGAAGCGGTCATTCTTGTCCTGCAACGGATCCCACGTCCCGTCGTCCTCGGGAGACATGAGCACCGCGGTCACCATGCCACCCGGCAGACGCGTCACCTTGGTGATCGCCTTACGGACCGCTTTCACGAACGGCATGAACTCCTGCTCATCGCTTCGATGTGGGAGAACGGGTCACCCCAGTTGCGCGACCAGACCACCGGAATCCGATCAGCCGATTCCCGCCACGCGTCGAGGGTCTTGGTAAATGCGCCCGGCAGCACCACATCCCCCACCGAATCAACGCTGCCGAACGCCGACACCAGCGCAGTGAACTGCCCATCGGCCAACCCGTCCGTTTCACCCGCGGCCTTGACCTTGCCGTGAAAGTCTTTCGTGCGAATCACAGTGCCTCCAACACATTCGCCGGGGTCCGGGGCGGTGTCGCGCGGCGAGCCCGACCCGCCCTCAGTCACGTTCAGCGGGGTGACCAGCTCGTCCCCATTCGCCACCGCGGGCAGATTCGCCCGTGCGCGGGCCTCGTTACGCGTCAACCACGGCGCACCCACCGACGACTGGAGCACCCTGGCCTGTTCCTCAAACGAGCCGCGCAGCTTCGTTTCCACATTTGCCTCCACATAGAGGCCATCCGCGCCCAGCGCGGCAATGCTCGCGAGCCCGGCGACGGCGATCCCGACTCCCCGAGGCGCAGGCGAACATAACGCTGCCTGATAAACCGGACCAATACACCTGACCAACCGATTCGGGCAAACTTGTCCATAACTCGTGCGCGTCCGATATGGGTGCCTTACCATCAGCGCGGCCAGATGGGTATGGCGACGCGCTACTACGGGGAGGAAGCGGACATGACAGAAGACGAAGAACCCAGATCACGGAATCGCGGTATCAGCGGGCTATTGACCAGCGGCTTGCTGCTGCTATTCGGCACCCCGGTCGCGTTGTTCTTCGCTGGACTGGCCGCCATGTCCACTGACAGCTGTTCCGCACCCGACCAACGACCGATGTGTGGCAGTGCGGGCAACATCATTGCTTTCATCCCACTCTATGCGGTGATCCTCGGTTTTGTCGTGCTACTCAGTGTCGGCATCCCGCTCGTGGTGCGCCGCAAACCAACCGGCGTGCTGCATCTTGGTATCTGGGTCGTGATCATCATTGCCTTCATCGCCACCACAGGCATCGCCTCACAAGGTGACAGCGCCGCATACACTCAACGCCAAGATCGACAGCTAGAAAAAGAGCAGCAACAGCAAGACCGGAAATCCCTCGACGAAGCGAAGAGCAACCCGAATTTCGCGGTCGCGCGCGGCGATATCGAACGACTGCATGACGACGCGATGCGCGTCATCACTGCACAGGAACCCGATACCGTCAGCTGGAAGTGGGGGCTATTCGAAGAGTATTGGAATCAGACCTGCCAGATACACGGTCCGATCGACCAGCGAACGATCCAGGTCTCTGACCACGGCGAGTTCGAGATGTATCCAGCACACCACATGACATCGAACTATCCGGAAATCGACAAACAGCGATGGGACTACGTTAAACGTGCTTTTCAGCAAGCAGCAGCAGAAAACGGATACCACTATGCGAGCGAGCGCACATCAATCGATGCATTCACCCTCACAAAGAACGATATTCACTTCCAGGTAAGCTACTCCGGCGAGCACGATATCGACATTTCCTCTCCCAAGATCCAAGTCGATCTGACAACCGGCTGCCACTTCAAATAGCCTCGATCTAGACGATCTTCGCGAGCCCGACGGCGATGATCCAAAATCCCCCACTTGCCACCCAAGCACACCCGATCTCGGGACCTATCCCATGAAATGGACTTCCCCTGAAATCGTGGAGGGTTTTTAGGGGAAGCCCACGGGTCACCGCGCGTTGCGAAGTTCGTCGTCGAGCATTGCGGCACTTATCGAGGTCTCCCAGCGTTTTTCCCGAGCAGCAATCTGAGCGTACCGTCGCGGTCAAGCAGGTTTACGACCTCGGCTATGGCTGGCCACGCTGGGTTTCGGGTGCGGTCGAGGCGGTGCCAGGCGTCCCTCAAGGGGGCTGCTGAATGAAACTGTGACAGTGGTTAGGCGGCCTGGTCGGCTGGTGTGGTCATGATGGTTTCGTATTCGATGGGGGTCAAGCGGCCGAGTCGGGCTTGGCGTCGGTGCCGGTGGTAGGTGCGTTCGATCCAGGTTACGATCGCGATCCGGAGCTGTTCTCGGGTGGCCCATTTGCGGCGGTCGAGCACGTTGTGTTGCAGGAGGCTGAAGAAGCTTTCCATGGCGGCGTTGTCACCCGCTGCGCCGACCTGGCCCATGGAGCCGCGCATGCGGTGACGCCA
>NZ_KB905407.1 GCF_000379465.1 Sciscionella marina DSM 45152 | reverse complement strand
CAGGGTTCGCAGCGTGCCGGGATGGGATCGGGGTTGTACCAGGCATTTCCGGTGTTTGCGGCGGCGTTTGATGAGGTTGCCGGGTTGTTGCCGGTGGTGCGGGATGTTGGGCGACTTGATCGGACGGGGGTGGCGCAGCCGGCGATTTTTGCGTTTGAGGTGGCGTTGTTTCGGTTGGTGGAGTCGTGGGGTGTTCGGCCGGATTTTGTGGTTGGGCATTCGGTTGGGGAGATCGCGGCGGCGCATGTGGCTGGTGTGTTGTCGTTGGAGGATGCGGCGAGGTTGGTGGGGGCTCGTGGGCGGTTGATGCAGGCGTTGCCTGGGGGTGGGGTGATGGTTGCTTTGCAGGCGAGTGAGGCTGAGGTTGCCGGGTTTCTTTCGGATGAGGTGTCGTTGGCTGCGGTGAATGGTCCGGAGTCGGTTGTGTTGTCGGGTGTGGGTGGTGCGGTTTCCGGGGTGGTGGATCGGTTTGCTGGTCGCCGGTCGAGGCGGTTGGAGGTGTCGCATGCGTTTCATTCGGTGTTGATGGAGCCGATGCTTACCGAGTTTGCTGCGGTGGTGGGGGAGTTGGAGTTCTCGGCTCCGCGGATTCCGTTCGTGTCCACCGTGGACGGAGAACGGACCGAACGGGTCGCGGAACCGGACTACTGGGTCGAGCACGTCCGCGCCACCGTCCGGTTCGCCGACGGCCTGTCCTGGCTCGCCCAAGCCAATGTCACGAAATACCTGGAAATCGGTCCCAGTGCGGTCCTCACCGCGCTGACCGGAAGCGAGGTCTTCGCCGCCTCCTTCCTGCGCGACGGCCGCGAGGAGGCCGGTGCCGCGGTCACCACCCTGGCCGCCGCGCACACCCGCGGAGTGCCGGTCGATTGGGCGGCGCTGTTGCGGCCCACCGGCGCCCGAACGGTCGACCTGCCCACCTCGGTGTTCGAGCGCCGCCGGTTCTGGCTGGCCACCGGCACCGGAGCGGCGGACGTCCGCGCGGCCGGGCTGCAGGCGGCCGGGCATGCGCTGCTGGGCGCCGCGGTGCCGTTCGCCGACCGGGACGGCTGGGTGCTCACCGGACGGCTCTCGGCGGCCACGCACCCGTGGCTGGCCGGACATCGCGCGTTCGGCGAGGTTCTGGTTCCCGGGACCGGACTGCTCGAACTCGCGATCCGTGCCGGAGACGAGGCCGGTTGCGCGGCGGTCGAGGAATTGACCCTCGCCGCGCCCCTGGTACTGCCCGAGCGCGGCACGATCGAGGTCCAGGTCCTCGTGGGCGAAGCCGATGCCTCCGGACGCCGCCCGGTCTCCATCCACTCCCGCCTCGAAGAGGGCGACTGGGCCGAACACGCCAGCGGCACCCTCGCCGCCGCCCACCCGGCCGCACCGGAAGGTCTCCGCGAATGGCCACCCACCGCGGAACCGATCGAGCTGGACGGCTTCTACGCGGACATGTCCGCCGCGGGCCTCGACTATGGGCCGCCGTTCCGCGGGCTCACCGCCGCCTGGCGGGACGGGGATGCCGTTCTCGCGGAGGTGGCCCTGCCGGAACACACCGAGGTCGACGGCTTCGGGCTGCACCCGGCGCTGCTGGACGCTGCCCTGCACACGATCGCCCTGCTGCCAGGGGAAAGCGGCCGACTGCCGTTCGGCTTCGCCGAGGTCGCCGTGTACGCCACGGGAGCCACCGCACTGCGGGTCCGGGCCGAGGCGCGGGGAACCGACAGCGTGTCGGTACTCGCCACCGATGCCGCCGGAACACTGGTGGCCACGCTCGGCGCCGTCACGGTGCGTACCGCGCAGCTTCCGGCGCGGTCGGATACGGATTCGCTGTACGAACTGAGCTGGATCACCGCCGAACCGGCAGGCGAACCCGTCGCGTTCGCCCCGATCGAGGCTGCACTGCTCGAGGACCCGGGCGAACAGCCTCCGCCCGCCGTCGTGCACACCGTCCTCGACACCGAGCCCCACGAGGCGCTCGCCTCGAGCCTGCGGGTCGTCCAGGAATTCCTCGCCGCCCCACGGTTCGCACAGTCCCGGCTCGTGCTGCGCACCGGGGATTCCCCGGCCGGGGCGGCCGTACGCGGCATGGCCCGCAGCGCCGCCTCGGAGAACCCCGACCGCCTCGTCATCCTGGACGGCGAGGATGTGGCCGCCGCGCTGGCCACCGGTGAACCCGAGGTCCGTGTCCGGGACGGGGCCGCCGAAGTGCCCCGGCTCACCCGGAGCCGACCGGGCGAACCCGTCGGCTGGGGCACGGGCACCGTGCTCGTCACCGGCGGAACCGGCGGCGTCGGTGCGGCGATCGCCCGCCATCTGGTCACCGCGCACGGGGTCGGCAAGCTGGTGCTCACCAGCCGCCGCGGCCCGGAAGCCCCCGGAGCGGCCGAGCTCGCCGAGGAACTGGGCGCCGAGGTCGTCGCCTGTGACGTCACCGACCGGATCGCGGTGCGCGAACTCCTCGACGGCATCGAGGATCTGACCGGGATCGTGCACGCCGCCGGGATTCTCGACGACGGTGTGCTCACCGAGCTGACCCCCGAGCGGTTCGAGACCGTGCTGCGGCCGAAGGCCGAGGCGGCCCGGATCCTGCACGAGCTGACCCGCGAGCGCCCGCTGACCCGGTTCGTGCTGCTGTCCTCGGTCTCCGGCATTCTCGGTGGCCCCGGCCAGGCGAACTACGCGGCCGCCAACGCCCTGCTCGACGACCTCGCCCGCCGCCGCCGGGCCGAGGGACTGCCCGCGGTCTCGGTGGCCTACGGCCTGTGGGCGGACGGAATGGGTGGACAGTCCGATGTGGACAGGCTCGCCAGGTCCGGGTTCGGCGCGCTGACCGTGCCCGAGGGGCTTGCCCTCTTCGATGCGGCCCAAACCGTCGAGACCCCGGTCCCGGTACCGGTCGAACTCGACCTGCCCGTACTGCGTGCCCTGGCCCGGACGGCGGAGCCGCCCGCGGTGCTGCGGAGACTGGTCCGGGTGCCGAACCGGCGGGGTGCGGCCAACGCGGCGGGCGCGGAGGGACTATCGGCCACGCTCAGCGGGCTGTCCGCCGCCGACCAGCATAGCCACCTCCTGGAACTGGTCCGGCGGCAGGTGGCGAACGTACTCGGGCACAGCACGGCATCCATCGAGGCCGGGCGCGCGTTCACCGAGCTGGGTTTCGACTCGCTCACCGCGGTGGAATTGCGCAACCGGCTCGGCGAGACGACCGGACTGCGACTGCCCGCGACACTGGTGTTCGACCACCCGAGTCCCGCGGCACTGGCCACCCATATCCGCACCAAGCTGGTCGGTGCGGCCGCCGAGACTCCCCGGAAGCGAGCGCACCGGACCGAACCGGATGAACCGCTCGCGATCGTCGCGATGAGCTGCCGCTTCCCCGGCGGGGTTCGCTCACCCGAGGATCTGTGGCGACTCGTCGCCGAGGGCACCGACGCCATCACCACCTTTCCTGCCGACCGCGGCTGGGATCTGGACCGGCTGTTCGACCCCGACCCGGATCATCCAGGCACGTCCTACACCCGCGAGGGCGGATTCCTGCACGAGGCCGCGGAATTCGACGCGGAGTTCTTCGGCATCTCGCCGCGCGAGGCGCTCACCCTCGACCCGCAACAGCGCCTGCTGCTGGAGACCGCGCAGGAGGCCTTCGAACGGGCGGGAATCGATCCCGTCTCGCTGCGCGGCAGCGCCACCGGGGTGTTCGCCGGGGTGATGTACGACGACTACGCCTCCCGCCTCTCCGCGACACCGGAAGGCATGGAAGGACTGCTGGGCACCGGCAGCGCGGGCAGTGTGCTGTCCGGCCGGGTCGCCTACACCTTCGGTCTGGAGGGGCCGGCGGTTTCGGTGGACACGGCGTGTTCCTCCTCGCTGGTCGCGCTGCACTGGGCGGCGCAGGCGCTGCGCTCGGGCGAATGCGGTCTGGCACTGGTCGGTGGTGCGGCGGTGATGTCCAGTCCCCATCCGTTCATCGAGTTCTCCCGGCAGCGTGGTCTGGCCCCGGATGGGCGGTGCAAGCCGTTCGCGGGTGCCGCCGATGGGACGAGCTGGGCCGAAGGCGCCGGATTCCTGTTGCTGGAGCGGCTTTCCGATGCGCGCCGTAATGGGCATCGGGTACTGGCCGTGGTCAAGGGTTCGGCGATCAACTCCGACGGTGCCTCGAACGGTCTGACCGCGCCGAACGGTCCTTCGCAGCAGCGGGTGATCCGTGCGGCACTGGACAATGCCGGGGTTGATCCGTCCACAGTGGACGTTGTCGAGGCGCATGGCACGGGTACGGCTTTGGGCGATCCGATCGAGGCACAGGCCTTGCTGGCGACCTACGGTCAGGAGCGGGAAGAGCCGTTGTGGCTGGGTTCGGTGAAGTCGAATATCGGGCACACGCAGGCGGCCGCCGGTGTCGCGGGGATCATCAAGATGGTCGAGGCGATCAACCACGAGATGCTGCCAAGGACGCTGCATGTGGACGAGCCTTCTCCGCACGTGGACTGGGATTCCGGCAGTGTCGCACTGTTGACCGAGGGACACACGTGGCGGCAGGACGACGGTCCGCGCCGGGCAGCGGTGTCCTCGTTCGGGATCAGTGGCACCAACGCGCACGTGATCCTGGAACAGGCGCCCGAACAACCGGAGACCGCGCGCACGGTGTCGGCGCCCGCGCTGTTGCCGTGGCTGCTTTCCGCCCGGACCGAGGAGGCGCTGTCCGCTCAGGCCGGGCAGCTGCTGGGCACGCTCGGCTCCGCGGACCAGGTCGACATCGCGTATTCGCTGGCGACCACGCGCACGGCGTTCGAGCGGCGTGCCGTGCTCACCGGTGACACCGAGACGCTGCGCGCCGGGCTGACCGCACTCGCGGAGGGGCATGCCACGGACCGGGTGGTCACCGGCCGGGCGAAGGAAGGGAAGCTCGCGTTCCTGTTCACCGGGCAGGGATCGCAGCGGATGGGCATGGGATTCGGGCTCTACGAAGCGTTCCCGGTCTTCGCCGCCGCATACGACGAAGTACTCGCACTGTTGCCGGAGCTCCGGGCAGTCCCGGACGCCGAAGCGCTCAACGGCACCGGTACGGCGCAACCCGCCCTGTTCGCGCTCGAGGTGGCGCTGTTCCGGCTGCTGGAATCCTGGGGTATCCGGCCGGACTTCCTTGCCGGGCACTCGATCGGGGAGATCGTCGCGGCGCACGTGGCCGGGGTGTTCTCGCTGGCGGACGCGGCGAGGCTGGTGGCGGCCCGTGGCCGGTTGATGCAGGCGTTGCCCGCCGGTGGGGCGATGATCGCGGTGCAGGCGAGCGAGGCCGAGGCCACCGAGTTCTGCTCCGCGGAGGTCGGGCTGGCCGCGGTCAACGGGCCGGAATCCGTGGTTCTGTCCGGTGTGGACACTGAGGTGCGGGCCGCGGCCGTGGCCCTTGCCGAACGTGGCCACCGCACGAAGGAACTGGCCGTCTCGCACGCGTTCCACTCGGTCCTGATGGAGCCGATGCTGGCGGAATTCGAAGCCGTGGCGCGCTCGATCGACTATGCCGCGCCGTCGATCCCGGTCGTTTCCAACGTCACCGGCCGGTTCGCCGAGCAGCTGACCGATCCGGCCTACTGGGTGCGCCATGTTCGGGAACCGGTGCGGTTCGCCGACGGTGTCCGGGCACTCACCGAGGCCGGAGTGACCCGGTTCGCCGAGCTGGGACCCGACGGGGTGCTCTCGGCCGCCGGGACCGACAGCGCCCCGGACGCGGTGTTCGTTCCGGTGCTGCGCAAGGACCGCGCCGAATCGGCGAGCGCGGAGACCGCCTTCGCGCGGCTGCTCGCCGGTGGCACGGAGGTCGACTGGGCCACGTTCTTCGCGGGCACCGGTGCCCGCGAGGTCGCGTTGCCGACCTATGCGTTCCAGCGGGAGCGCTTCTGGCTGGAGGCGCCCGCCGACACCGGTGATGCGGCCGGGCTCGGGCTGACCTCCACCGGGCACCCGCTGCTCGGGGCGATCTCCTCGACGGCCGCCGAAGACGGACTGATCGCCTACGGCAGGCTGTCCCGCACGGCCGCTCCCTGGCTTGCCGACCACGCGGTGCGGGACACCGCGCTGGTGCCCGGAGCGGCCCTGGTGGAACTGACCGTGCGGGCCGGTGCGGAACTGGGTTACGGGCAACTGGCCGAGCTGACCCTGGCCGCGCCGGTGGTGCTGCCGGACCGCGGTGCCCTGGCCGTGCAGATCGTGGTCGGCGCCCCGAACGGCGAGGACCGCCGCCCGGTATCGGTCCACACGCGACACGTCGACGCGCCCACGGGCGAACCCTGGACGGCGCACGCGAGCGGCCTGCTCGGCTGCGCGGAGACCCATCCCGCCGCCGAGGACGGGGCCTGGCCACCGCCCGGGGCCGAGGCGCTCGAGATCTCCGAGCTGTACACGGAGCTGGCCGAGGCCGGGCTGCACTACGGTCCGGCGTTCCACGGGCTGCGCGCGGCCTGGCGGATCGGTGAGGATGTCTGTGCCGAGCTCGAACTGCCCGCCGCGCTGCACCAGGACGCCGCCCGGTTCGGGCTGCACCCGGCGCTGCTCGACGCCGCGCTGCACGCGATCGGCCTGCTGCCCTCGGCGGATCCACACGCGACCCGGCTTCCGTTCCAGTGGCGGGATGTGGTGCTGCACGCGGTGGGGGCGACGGCCGCCCGCGTCCGGGTCACCGCCGCCGGATCGGACACGGTCCGGCTGGAGCTGACCGACGGAGCCGGTGCCCCGGTCCTGACGGTCGGGGCGCTGGCGCTGCGCGAGATCACCGAGCCGGGACCGGGGAGTTCCGGTGACCTGTACCGGCTGGACTGGGCCTCGGTCGCCAACGAGCCCGGACCGGTTCCGCGGGCTCGGGTGCTCGCCGCGGTACCCGATGGGGCGGATACCCCTGCGGTCACCCACGAACTGCTGACCAGGGTCCTGGCGGGCCTGCACGAGGAACTGGCCGATGCGGAACCGGAGGGCGATCCGGCTCCGCTGGTGGTGCGCACCCAGAATGCTGTCGCGGTGTCCGCGGCGGACGACGTCGATCCGGCCGCCGCGGCGGTCTGGGGCTTGGTGCGCAGCGCCCAGTCCGAGAACCCGGGACGGCTGGTGCTGCTGGACGCCGAGGAGTCCGAAGTGGAGACCGCGCTCGCCGTGCTGGGAGAGGAGACGCAGCTCGCCGTGCGGCACGGTGTTGTGCACGCCGCCCGGCTGTTCACCGCGGTCTCCTCCACCGATCTCCTGCCGCCCCCACAGGAGGCGGCCTGGCTCCTGGACCTCACCGGACCGAGCTTTGAGCCGTATCCGGAGGCCACCGCCGAGCTCGCGCCCCGCTCGGTGCGGATCGCGGTCCGTGCGGCCGATGCGGGCTCCTCGCGCACCGCGCTCGGCACGGATCCGGGAGAACCGGCTCGGTTCGGCTGCGGGGCCGCCGGTGTGGTGGTGGAAACCGGCTCGGCGATCGGTGATCTGTCGCCCGGTGATCCGGTGATGGGCCTGGTGCACCGCGGGTTCGGGCCGCTCACCTTCACCGACCGCGAGCTGCTGGCCCGCGTTCCGGAGGGCTGGACGTTCGAGCAGGCCGCCGCGGCACCGCTGGCGTTCCTGTCCGCTTACCACGCCCTGACCGATCTCGCGGAGCTCGAGGCGGGGAAATCGGTGCTGATCCACTCCGCGGTGAGGGGGGCCGGGACGGCCGCCGTCCAGCTGGCGAGGCACTTCGGCGCCGTGGTGCTGGACACCGATGAGGACCGCGGTGCCGAGGTGGCGCTCGACCAGTCGCCGGGGGAGTTCGCCGGGGCGGCCGAACGCCTGTTACCGCGCGGTGGGCGGTTCGTGGAAATGCGCAAGGCGGAGTCCGGTCCGGACGGCGGCCCGGACGGGCAGGATTCCGGTGTGACCTACCGGGTCGGCGATGTGATCGACGCGGACCGGGACCGGATCGCGCGGATATGGGAGGAGCTGAGCGCCTTGTTCGAGGCCGGTGTGCTCACTCCGCTGCCGACCCGCGCCTGGGATCTGCGCCGCGCGCCGGAGGCACTGCGTCATCTCGAACAGGGACACTCCGATCAACGGCCCGGTGGCGAGGTCGTGCTGACCGTTCCGCGTCACCCGGCCGGTGGCACCGTGCTGATCACCGGCGGCACCGGAGAACTGGGCGCGATGCTGGCCAGGCATCTGGTTTCCCGGCACGGCATCACCGATCTGGTGCTGACCAGTCGTCGCGGCCCGGACGCGCCCGGCGCGGCCGAACTGGCCACGGAGCTGACCGGGCTGGGAGCCACCGTCCGGATCGAGTCGTGCGACGCCGCCGACCGCGCGGCGCTCGCCGCCGTGCTGGACCGGATCCCGGAACTCACCGGGGTGATCCACGTTGCCGGGGTGCTGGACGACGGCTTGCTCACCGGGCTCAACACCGAGCGGCTGGCGAAGGTGCTGCGCCCCAAGGTGGATGCGGCATGGAACCTGCACGAGCTCACCCGGGATCGTGCCCTGGCGATGTTCGCGCTGTTCTCCTCGGCGGCCGGGGTGCTCGGCGCGCCGGGGCAGGCGAACTACGCCGCCGCCAACACCTTCCTGGACGGTCTCGCCCAGCACCGGCGCGCCCTCGGTATGCCCGCCACCTCGCTCGCCTTCGGTCTGTGGGCCCGGGGGATGGGCGACTCGGCGGACAGTGACCGGATCGGCCGGAACGGTATCGGCAGCTTCACCCCCGCGGAGGGGTTGGAACTCTTCGACCGGGCGATCGGCCTCGCCGAACCGGTGCCGGTTCCGGTGAAACTGGACCTGGCCGGGCTGCGCGCCGAGCAGGAACCGATTCCGCCGCTGCTGCGCGGTCTCGTGCGCGGGTCCGCCCGCCGCGCCGCACCGGTGGCCGGAGCGGCACAGGCCGAAGGGCTCAAGCGCAGGCTCGCCGGACTGTCCGGGCCGGACGCGGAACAGGTGCTGCTCGGCGTGGTCCGTGGCCAGGCCGCGGCCGCGCTCGGGCACGCGGGCCCGGGCGCGATCGAACCGGACCGGGCGTTCACCGAACTCGGCTTCGACTCGCTGACCGCCGTGGAACTGCGCAACGGGCTCGACGCGGCCACCGGGCTGCGGCTGCCCGCGACCCTCGTCTTCGACTACCCGACCCCGAACGCGCTCGCCGCATTCCTGCAGTCGGAAGTGGTTCCCGCGGCCACCGAACCGGAACCCGGGGTGACCGCCGGAATCGACCGGCTCGCCGCCGAACTGTCCACAGTGGACGTATCGGAGGCCGAAGGCGCGGAGGTCGAGGCGAAGCTCCGGAAGCTGGTCACGCTCTGGCAGCAGCGGTCCAGGCCGGAAGGCGAGGACGACGCCGACCTCGACGTGGAAACCATCGACGACATGTTCGCCCTGCTGGACAACGAACTCTGACCCGGGCCCGGCGCCACGGCTCCGTCGCCGCTAGGAGGACCACCGCTATGACCACCGACGAGCGCACGCTCGACTATTTCAAGCGACTGGCCGCCGAACTGCGCGAGACGCGGCGCCGGCTCCAGGAGGCCGAGCAGAGCGGTTCCGAGCCGCTGGCCGTTGTCGGTATGGCCTGCCGCTACCCGGGCGGGGTGACCTCGCCGGAAGGCTTGTGGGACTTGGTTTCCGGTGGCGGCGACGGCATCTCGGCCTTCCCGGCCGACCGCGGCTGGGACATCGAGGCGCTGTACCACCCGGATCCGGAACACCGCGGCACGACCTACTGCGATCAGGGCGGGTTCCTGCACGACGCGGCCGAGTTCGACGCGGGCTTCTTCGGTATCTCGCCGCGGGAGGCACTGGCCATGGACCCGCAGCAACGGTTGCTGCTGGAGGTCACCTGGGAGACCTTCGAACGGGCGGGCCTGGACACCGCGCGGCTCAAGGGCAGCGACACCGGGGTGTTCGCCGGGGCGATGCGCAGCGAGTACGTGTCCGGCTTCGACGGGGCCGCCGAGGAGGTCGAAGGGTTTCTCGGTACCGGTGCCTCCAGCAGTGTGCTCTCCGGCCGGATCGCCTACACGCTCGGTCTCGAGGGCCCGGCCGTCACGATCGACACGGCCTGTTCCTCGTCCCTCGTCGCGGTGCACCTGGCCGCGCACGCGCTGCGCTCGGGGGAGTGCTCGCTCGCGCTCGCCGGTGGTGTCACGGTGATGGCCACCCCGGAGACCTTCGTGGAGTTCTCCCGCCAGCGCGGGATGGCCGCGGACGGTCGCTGCAAGGCGTTCGCGAAGGCATCCGATGGCACCGGCTGGTCCGAGGGCGCGGGCATGCTGCTGCTGGAGAAGCTTTCCGACGCCCGGAGCAACGGGCACCGCATCCTCGCGGTGATCCGTGGCTCGGCGGTGAACTCCGACGGTGCATCCAACGGACTGACCGCACCGAATGGTCCTTCCCAGCAACGGGTGATCCGGGCGGCGCTGGCCAGCGCGAAACTCGATGCGGCCGAAATCGACGCGGTCGAGGCACACGGCACCGGTACCGCGCTCGGTGACCCGATCGAGGCGCAGGCCCTGCTGGCCACCTACGGCCAGGACCGGGAGGAGCCGCTGTGGCTCGGCTCGATCAAGTCGAACATCGGGCACACTCAGGCCGCGGCGGGCGCGGCCGGAATCATCAAGATGATCGAGGCGATGCGCCACGGCGTGCTGCCCGAGACGCTGCACATCGACGAACCGACGCCGCATGTGGACTGGTCTGCGGGAGCGGTGGAGCTGATCACCGAGCGCCGCGCCTGGCCCTCGGGCGAGCGGCCGCGCCGGGCCGGGGTCTCGGCGTTCGGCCTGAGCGGGACCAACGCGCACATCATCCTGGAACAGGCGCCCGCCGCCGAGGAGCAGACCGGTGCGCGGACTCCGCCTGCCGCCCAGCCATGGGTGCTCTCCGCCCGTGGCCCGGCGGCACTGCAGGCGACCGCGCGCGAACTGCTGTCCACAGTGGACGAAACCGACCCGCTCGACCTCGGCTGGTCGCTGGCGAGCACTCGCACCGCGCTCGAATCACGCGCAGCGGTGATCGGCAGCACGCGCCAGGACCTCGCTGCCGGACTGACCGCGCTCGCGGACGGCGCACCCGCTCCGGGGGTGGTCACCGGCGATCCGTCGCACGGGCGGACCGCGTTCCTGTTTTCCGGTATGGGATCCCAGCGCTGCGGGATGGGGCGGGAGCTCTACGACGCCTTTCCGGTGTACCGGGCGGCATTCGACGAAGCGTGTGCCGCACTCGACGAACACCTCGACCGGCCGCTCGCCGAACTGGTGTTCGGTACCGAACAGGCACCACTGGACCGGATGGGGTATGCCCAGCCCGCGCTGTTCGCTCTCCAGGTGGCGTTGTTCCGGCTGCTGGAGAGCTGGGGAGCGCGGACCGACTACGTCGTGGGGCACTCCGCCGGTGAGCTCGCGGCCGCGCACGTCGCCGGGGTCTGGGACCTCGCCGACGCGGCGCGGATGGTGGCGGCCCGCGGTCGCCTGATGGAGGCGCAGCCACCCGGTGGCGCCATGATCGGTATCCAGGCGAGCGAGGAAGAGGTCAGCGCGGAACTGCCCGAGGGCCTCGCGATCGGCACCCTCAACGCGCCCGATTCGGTCGTGGTCTCCGGCGAGGAGGCGGCGGCCGAGGCGCTCGCGGCGACGTTCGCCGAGCGCGGCAGGAAGACCAAACGGCTCAACATCTCGCATGCCTCGCACTCCGCGCGGATGGACGGCATGCTGACCGAATTCGGCACGATCGCCGAGCAGGTGAGCTACCACGAGCCCACGATCCCGGTGGTGTCCAATGTGACCGGACGACTCGCCGGCCCGGACGAGGTGACTGTTCCCGGTTACTGGCCGCGGCACGTGCGGCGACCGGTCCGGTTCGCCGACGGTGTCCGGTTTCTGCGCGAGGAGGGCGTTACCCGGTTCATCGAGATCGGGCCGGACTCGGTGCTTGCCGGGATGGCGGCCAGGACGTTGCCCGCCGAGGGCGCGCTGACGGTGCCGGTGCTGCGCCGTGACCGGCCGGAGACCGGGACCGCGCTGTCCGTACTCGCCGAGCTGTACGTGCGCGGCGCCACGGTGGACTGGACGAGGTTCTACGCGGGCACCGGCGCCCGGACCGTGGACCTGCCGACTTACCCGTTCCAGCGGGACACCTACTGGCTGCGCGGTACCGGGGGAGCCGGTGATCCGAGTGGGCTCGGCCTCGCCGACGCCGCTCATCCGTTGCTCGGCGCATCCGTGGCGCTGGCCGAGGACTCCGGGGTGGTGCTCACCGGCCGGATCTCCCCGTCCACTCACCCTTGGCTGGCCGATCACGCTGTCGGCGGCTCGGTGATCGTCCCGGGCACCGCGCTGGTCGAACTGGTGCTGCGCGCGGGTGATGAGGCCGGCTGCGCGCACCTGGAGGAGCTGACGCTACGGGAGCCGATGCTGCTTGCCGGGGCGGTCGACGTGCAGGTCGCGGTGGCCGGGCCGGACGAAACCGGCCGCCGCGCGGCCGCGGTCTACTCCCGATCCGGACAGGACGCCTGGACGCTGCACGGCACCGGAACCCTCGCACCGGTCGCTCCCGGTGCCGGGTTCGAGCTGACGGCATGGCCCCCGCGCGATGCCGAGCCGATCGATCTCACCGAGGTCTATCCGGCGTTCGCCGCCGCGGGTATGGAGTACGGGCCGAGTTTCCGTGGCCTGACCCGGGCCTGGCGCGCGGGAACCGAGGTCTTCGCCGAGGCGGCACTGCCCGATGCCTCGGTGACCTCCGATGCCGGACGGTTCGGTCTGCATCCCGCGCTGCTGGATGCCGGACTGCACGCGATCGGCCTGCTCACCGGCGAGGGCGGAGGTGCGCAGCTGCCGTTCCTCTGGCAGCACGTCACCCTGCACGCCGGTGGCGCCGATCGGCTGCGGTTGCGGATCGGTCGCGAGGAATCCGGCGCCGTGACGCTGCGCGCGGCCGACGGCACCGGTGCGCCGGTGGTCACCGTGGGCTCGCTGACCTTGCGTGAGCTCACCGCGGGTCCGCTTACCGTGCCCGCGGCGCCCGGGATGGACGCGCTGTGGCGGCTCGACTGGGCCCCGCTCCCGGTACCCGCGGAGCCCGAAGCCGTGGAGTGGTCCTTTCACGGCCGCCTCGGCGACGGCCCGGTCCCACCGGTCGTCGTGCTGCCCGTGCTGACCGATCCGGTGGACGCCGCGGGCAGTGCGCGGCTGGCCACCCGGGAAGTCCTCGGCGTCCTGCAGCGGTGGTCGAGCCAGGAACGCTTCGCCGAGGCGCGGCTGATCATCCTCACCACGGGCGCCACCGGTGAGCGGGTCGATCCGGCCGCGGCCGCGGTCTGGGGCCTGGTCCGGTCCGCGCAGAGCGAGTCCCCGGGGCGGTTCGTCCTCGTGGACAGCGACACCGGAGATCTCTCCGGTGCGGAGATCGCCGCGGCGCTGGCGACCGGTGAACCACAGCTGGCGGTGTGCGAGGCGGAGTTCTCCGTGCCGCGTCTCGGCCCGGTGCCCGGACCCGATGTCCTGTCCCCGCCAGCGGAGGAAGCCTGGCGGCTCGGCATGGCCGCGCGAGGGACGCTGGAGGACCTGCGCATCGAGCCGTGCCCGCAGGCGCTGGATCCCCTGGCACCACGCGACATCCGCATCGCGGTCTCGGCGGCGGGCCTGAACTTCCGGGACGCGCTGAACGTGCTCGGCATGTTCGACGGTGAACCCGGACCGCTCGGCAACGAGGTGGCGGGGACCGTCATCGAGGTCGGAGCCGACGTGGACGACCTCGCTCCCGGTGATCCGGTGATGGGTGTCGCCCTCGGTGGTATCGGCACGGTCACCACCGCGCAGCGTTCGATGTGCGCGCGCATCCCGGACGGCTGGACGTTCGAAGCGGCCGCATCCGTGCCGCTGGTCTTCCTCACCGCGTACTTCGGGCTCAAGGAGCTCGCCGGGCTGCGTGCCGGGGAGAGCGTGCTGATCCACGCCGGAGCCGGTGGGGTAGGGATGGCGGCGATCCAGATCGCCCGGCATCTCGGCGCCGAGGTGTACAGCACCGCCAGCCCGGCCAAACAGTACCTGCTGCGCGAAGCCGGGCTCGACGAGACACACATCGCCAACTCCCGCACCCTGGATTTCGAGCAGCAGTTCCTGGCCACCAGCGAGGGCCGCGGCGTCGACGTCGTGCTCGACGCGCTCACCGGGGAGTTCGTGGACGCGTCCCTGCGGCTGCTGCCCAGCGGCGGCCGGTTCCTCGAGATGGGCAAGGCCGGTCTGCGCGATCCGGAGGAAGTCGCCGCCGAACACCCGGGCGTGCACTACCGGCCCTACGACCTCATCGAGGCGGGGCCGGACCAGTTCTCCCGGATGTGGGCCGAGGTCCTGGAACTGTTCGGGGCGGGCACGTTCGCTCCGCTGCCGCGCCGGGTCTGGGACGTGCGGCGCGCGCCCGAGGCGTTTCGCTTGCTCAGCCAGGCGAAGCACGTCGGCAAGCTGGTGCTCACCATCCCGCGCGGACCGCAGCCACACGAGACCGTGTTGATCACCGGGGGCACCGGCGGGCTCGGTGCGATGCTGGCCCGGCACCTGATCACCGGACACGGCGTCGGCAACCTGATCCTGACCAGCCGTCGCGGACCGGACGCTCCCGGCGCGGCGGAACTGGCCGGGGAGCTGACCGGTCTGGGCGCCTCCGTCCGGATCGCCGCCTGCGACAGCTCCGACCGGGAGGCCGTGGCCGCGCTGCTCGCCGGGATCCCGGCCGGGCACCCGCTCACCGGTGTGGTGCACGCCGCCGGTGTGCTCGACGACGGCCCGATCGAGATGCTGAGCCCGGAGCGGCTGGACCGGGTGCTGTCCCCGAAGGCCGACGCCGCCTGGCAGCTGCATGAGCTGACCGCGGGCCTTCCGCTGCGCTGGTTCGTGAACTTCTCCTCGGCCGCCGGGATGCTCGGCAATCCCGGGCAGGGCAACTACGCGGCTGCCAACGCGTTCCTCGACGGTCTCGCGGTCCGCCGCCGGGCCGAAGGACTGCCCGCGCAGTCGATCGCCTGGGGCCTGTGGTCCGGCGGGATGCGCGGCGAGCTCGGCGATGAGGGCGAGGAACGCATGCGGCGCAGCGGTTTCCCGCCGATCGACGGTGCCGAGGGCCTGGCGATGTTCGACCGCGCGGTCGGCCTCGACCACGCCGTGCTGCTCGGCCTGAAGCTCGACCGCGCGACGGTGCGGGCCAGCGAGGCGCCGATCTCCCCGCTGATCCGCGCTCTCGTCGGCGGTTCCGCACGGGCCAAGGCCAGGACGGCCACCGCCGAGCAGGCGGGCGAACTGCGCCGCAGCCTCGCCGGGCTGCCTGGGGCCGAGCAGGAGGAACTGCTGCTCGACCTGGTGCGCCGCGAGGTCGCGCTGGTGCTCGGGCACGGTGAGGCGAGCGGGATCGCCGCGAGCCGGGCGTTCAACGAGATCGGTTTCGACTCGCTCACCGCGGTGGAACTGCGCAACCGGATCAATGCCGCGAGCGGGCTGCGGCTGCCCGCGACGCTCGTCTTCGATCACCCGACACCCGCGGCGCTGAGCAGTTATCTGCGCACCGAACTCCTCGGCTCCGCGGAAGCGGTTCCGGTCGCCACGGTTCCCGAAGTGACGGGAACCGGCACGACGGCCGATCCGATCGCGATCGTCGGCATGGGTTGCCGCTATCCGGGCGGTGTCAGCTCACCGGCACAGTTGTGGCAGCTGGTCGCCGAGGGCGGCGACGGTGTCGGTGAGTTCCCCGCCGACCGGGACTGGCCGCTGGACTCGCTGTTCCACCCGGATCCCGATCACCGCGGTACGACGTACGCCTCCGAAGGCGCATTCCTTTACGATGCGGGCGATTTCGATCCGGAGTTCTTCGGGATCTCGCCGCGCGAGGCTCTTGCCATGGACCCGCAGCAGCGCCAGGTGCTGGAGACCGTGTGGGAGGCGGTGGAACGGGCCGGGATCGATCCGGCGTCCTTACGTGGCAGCACAACCGGGGTGTTCGCCGGGGCGCTGTCCAACGATTACGTTTCCCGGCTGAGCGCAATTCCCGAGCAGGTGCAGGGTTTCCTCGGCACGGCCTCGTTCAGCAGCGTCATCTCCGGCCGGGTCGCCTACGCGCTCGGCCTGGAGGGCCCGGCGGTGTCGGTGGACACGGCGTGTTCCTCCTCGCTGGTCGCGGTGCACCTGGCGGCGCAGGCACTGCGCGCGGGCGAGTGCACACTGGCACTGGCCGGCGGGGTCAACGTGATGGCCTCTCCGGACATGTTCATCGAATTCTCCAGGCAGCGCGGCTTGGCCGCGGACGGGCGGTGCAAACCGTTCGCGGGTGCCGCCGACGGAACGAACTGGGCCGAGGGCGTCGGATTCCTGGTCCTGGAGCGGCTTTCCGAGGCACGGCGCAAGGGGCACCGCGTATTGGCGGTCGTCAAGGGGTCCGCGGTCAATCAAGACGGTGCCTCGAACGGGCTTACCGCGCCGAACGGTCCCTCGCAGCAGCGGGTGATCCGTGCGGCACTGGGCAATGCCGGGGTGGAAGCGTCCACAGTGGACGCTGTCGAGGCGCACGGCACCGGTACGGCTCTCGGTGATCCGATCGAGGCGCAGGCGCTGCTGTCCACCTACGGCCAGGGACGCGCGGAACCGCTGTATCTGGGCTCGATCAAGTCGAATATCGGGCACACGCAGGCGGCCGCCGGTGTCGCGGGGATCATCAAGATGGTCGAGGCCATCGGGCACGGCATGCTGCCGAAGACGTTGCACCTGGACGAGCCCTCCCCGCACGTGGACTGGGAGTCCGGCAATGTCGCCCTGCTGGCCGACAAGCGCGCGTGGCCGGAGACCGATCGCCCGCGCCGGGCCGGTGTCTCCTCGTTCGGGATCAGTGGCACCAACGCACACGTGATCCTGGAACAGGCACCCGAACAACCCGAACCACGGCCCTCGGAGCCGCTGCCGGTCGCCGCCTATCCGGTGGCGGGCCGCACCCCGGAGGCACTGGCCGCGCAGGCCGCACGGCTCGCGTCCACTGTGGACGAACTCGGTGCCGCGGCGGATGTCGGGTTCTCCCTGGCCACTACGCGGACCCAGCACGAACACCGTGCCGTGATCGTGGGGGATGCGGCCGCCGGACTGGACGCCCTGTCCGAGGGAACGGCCGTGATCGACGGCGCGGCCGCGAACCTGATCACCGGTGCGACTGCCCCGGGCCGGACGGCTTTCCTGTTCACCGGTCAGGGGTCCCAGCGGGCCGGGATGGGCCGCGAGCTGTACGCGGCGTTTCCCGCGTTCGCGGCGGCCTACGACGAGATCGCCGCACTGCTGCCCGCCGTGCGGGATGTGGACGATGCCGCAACACTCGGCCGGACCGGTTCCGCTCAGCCCGCGATCTTCGCTCTCGAGGTCGCGCTCTACCGGCTCTTCGAGTCCTGGGGAGTACGGCCCGCGTTCCTCGCCGGGCACTCGATAGGCGAGATCGCCGCGGCGCACGTCGCCGGGGTGCTGTCCCTGGAGCACGCGGTCACCCTGATCGAGGCGCGGGGACGGCTGATGGAGGCCCTGCCCGAGGGGGGCGTGATGGTCGCCGTCGAGGCGAGTGAAGCCGAGGTCGCCGAATTCCTCTCCGACGGCGCCGGTCTGGCCGCTGTCAACGGTCCGCGGTCGGTGGTGCTCTCCGGAACCGAAACGGCGGTGGGCGGAGCCGCGGCGGCACTGGAAGCGCGGGGGCGCAAGGTGAAACGCCTGGAGGTCTCGCACGCCTTCCACTCGGCGCTGATGGATCCGATGCTGGGCGAATTCGCCGAGATCGCCGGGAATCTGAACTACGCCGAACCGTCGATCCCGATCGTGTCGACCCGGACCGGGAATCTCGGCACCCAGCTCGGCGATCCGGATCACTGGGTGCGCCATGTGCGGGAACCGGTGCGGTTCGCCGATGCCGTCGAAACGCTGTGCGCCGAAGGCGTGACCACCTTCCTGGAGATCGGCCCGGACGCGGTCCTGTCCGCGCTGGCCGCCGACAGCGCGACGGCGATCCCGGTCCTGCGCGCCGGTCACGACGAAGCCACCGCGGCCGTCACCGCGCTGGCCCGCCTGCACGTGCGCGGTGTCGAGGTCGACTGGTCCGGCTACTTCGCGCCGGCCCGACCGAACACCGTGGAGCTCCCCACCTACGCGTTCCAGCACGAACGGTTCTGGCTGCGCGAACCCGCGCGGGCGGCCGCGTCCGGCGAACTGCGACACCCGGTGCTGGCCACCGCGGTCACCTCGGCCGGTGACGGTTCGGTGCTGTGCAGCGGGATGCTGCCCGGCGCTGTGCTGCCGGGAGAACTGGCGGACACCCTGCTGGTGGAGCTGGCGATCCGGGCGGGTGACGAGGCAGGTTCGGGCACCCTGGCCGAACTGCGTGTCGAGGCGCCATTGGCCGGGGACCGCGAGGTCCAGGTCGCGGTCGGACCGGAGCAGGACGGCAGGCGCGCGGTGTCCATTCACTCCCGGGCCGGCCGCGACTGGCAGCGGCACGCCACCGGATACCTGGTGAGCGCACCCGTCCCGGCCCCGGTGGCACCGGAAGGCCCGCTCACCGAGTTGCTCGCCCCGGATGCCGCGGACGACACCGCGCAGCTCTACGGCCTGCCGCCCGGTCTGCTCGAACCGCTGCTCGGCACGTACGGCTGGCCGGTCGCCTGGCGCAACGTCACCCTGTACGCCGCCGGAGCGACCACCGTCCGGGCCCGGCTGACCGAGGACGGCGAGCTGACCGTCTTCGATGTCTCGGGCGCCCCGGTTCTCTCCGCCGAGATCGCCTTCGGTGAGCGCCCGGCCGTTCCCGGGGGCGAGGAGCAGAACCTGCACCGGCTGGCCTGGAACCAGGCCGCGCTCGGCGGCACCGAAATGGCGTGGGCGCGCTGGGAGCAGCCAGGGACCGAGGTTCCGCCCGCGGTCGTGCTCGAACTGCCCGAATCGGACGGTGATCTCCTCGGTGCGGCGCGGGCGACGACCGCGCGGGTGCTCTCCGCCGTCCAGGAGTGGCTGGCCGAACCGCGGTACGCCGAGAGCCGTCTGGTCGTGCTGACCACGGGTGCCGTGGCCTTGTCCGAGTACGACGGCGCCGATCCGGTCGCCGCCGCGGTCTGGGGCCTGGTGCGTTCCGCGCAGTCCGAGCATCCGGACCGGTTCGTTCTCGTGGACGGGGACGGTGATACCGCGCTGCTGGGCCGGGCGCTGGCCACCGGCGAGCCGCAGTTGTTGCTGCGGGACGGTGTGGCGTACACACCGCGGCTGGAACCGGTGCGGGAGCCCGCCTCGAATGCCCCCGGACTCGGCGACGGCACGGTACTCGTCACCGGTGGCACGGGCGGCCTCGGCGCCCACGTGGTCCGGCACCTGGTCCGAACGTACGGGGTGACCGATCTGGTGCTGGCGAGCCGCCGTGGACCGGAGGCCCCCGGGGCCGCCGAGCTCCTCGCCGAACTGAACGAGCTCGGCGCGACCGCGCGGATCGAGGCGTGCGATGTCGCCGACCGCGCTGCACTTTCCGGGCTGCTGGCGGGAATCCCGGAACTGCGCGCGGTCGTGCACGCGGCGGGTGTTGTCGACGACGGGCTGGTCGAGGCCCAGACTCCGCAGCGCCTCGCCGATGTCTTCGAACCGAAGGCGGTCGCGGCCTGGCAACTGCACGAACTGACCAAGGAACGCGAGCTCGCCGCGTTCGTACTGTTCTCCTCGGCCGCCGGGGTGCTCGGCAATGCCGGGCAGGGCAACTACGCGGCGGCGAACGCGTTCCTCGATGGCCTGGCCACCTATCGGCGGGCGCTCGGCCTGCCCGCGCGCTCGCTTGCTTGGGGCCGCTGGGCCGAGGGCATGGGCGGCGCACTCGACGCAACGGCCGCACAGCGGCTCAATCGCACCGGTTTCCCGGCACTGTCCACAACGGACGGTCTGGCGCTGTTCGACCGTGCGCTGGCCACCGAACCGGCCGCGACGGTACCGGTGCGGCTCGACCGGACCGCGCTGGCCGCGGCCGCCGGAGCGGGTCTGCTTCCACCGGTGCTGCGGGGCTTGGTCCCCGTGGTGCGCCGCCGCGCGGCTGCGGCCGAGGCCGGAGAACTGCGGCGCAGGCTCGCCGGGCAGTCCGGCCCGGAGCAGGAGCGCACCCTGCTGGACCTGGTCCGCGGGCACGCCGCGACCGTGCTCGGGCATGCCGGACCGGCCGCGATCGCCCCGGCAAGGGGCTTTCTGGACTTGGGATTCGATTCACTCACTGCGGTCGAGTTCCGCTCCGCGCTGGCCGCCGAAACCGGGCTGCAACTGCCGACCACGGTGGTGTTCGACTACCCGGCACCGGACACGCTGGCCAAATATCTGCGAGCCGAACTGCTCGCGGAGACCGGCCCGGCAGTCGCGGTGACCGAGCAGATCACCCGGCTCGAAGCCCTTCTCGACGAAGCCGATCCCGCCGACCCGGACATCGATGTGCGGCTGCGGCGGCTGCTGACCGCCTGGTCGGCCAGGGAACCGGATCGTGTCCCGGAATCCACTGCCGATCTGGAAGCCGCTTCGCCGGAGGATCTCCTCGCCCTGATCGACGACGAGTTCGGTTCGCGCTGACCCCAACCACCAGTCCCCGGGAGCCATGACCCATGCCTTCGGAAGAGCAGTACGTCGACTACCTCAAGCGGATGGCGGCCGACCTGCGCGAAACTCGCCGCGAACTCGCGGATGTGCGGGAAAGGGAGCGTGAGCCCATCGCGATCACCGCGATGAGTTGCCGGTTCCCCGGTGGCGTCCGCAGCGCGGGGCAGCTCTGGGATGTGGTCGCCGACGGCGTCGACGCGATCTCGCCGTGGCCCACCGACCGCGGCTGGGACGTCGAGGCCATCCACGACCGGGACGCGTCGAAGTCTGGCACCAGCTATGTCCGCGAGGGCGGTTTCCTGCACGACGCCGCCGAGTTCGACAACGAACTGTTCGGCATCTCGCCGCGGGAGGCGGAGGCGACGGACCCGCAGCAGCGGCTGTTGCTGGAGACCGCCTGGGAGGCCGTGGAACTGGCCGGGATCGCCCCGGACTCGCTGAAGGGCAGCGCCACCGGCGTGTTCGCCGGGGTGGGCTTCACGGATTACGCCTCGAGGCTGACCGCGCTTCCCGAGGAGCACGAGGGCTATCTCGGCATCGGCACGTCCGGCTCGGTGGTGTCCGGCCGGGTTTCCTATGTGCTCGGGCTGGAGGGGCCTTCGGTTTCGGTGGACACGGCGTGTTCCTCTTCGCTGGTCGCGCTGCACCTGGCGGCCCGTTCGCTGCGCAGCGGGGAATGCACGCTGGCGCTGGCGGGCGGGGTGACGGTGATGGCGACGCCCGGCGCGTTCGTCGAGTTCTCCCGTCAGCGCGGATTGGCACCGGACGGGCGATGCAAGCCGTTCGCGGCGGCCGCCGATGGCACCAACTGGGCCGAGGGCGCCGGAATGCTGATGCTGGAACGGCTTTCCGATGCCCGGCGCAACGGTCATCCGGTGCTGGCCGTGATCCGGGGGAGCGCGGTCAACTCGGACGGACCGTCCAGTGGGCTCACCGCACCGAACGGACCCGCGCAGCAACGCGTCATCCGGGCGGCGCTGGCCGATGCCGGTGTGGATGCGGCAGGCGTGGACATGGTCGAGGCGCACGGGACGGGGACCGCGCTCGGTGACCCGATCGAGGCCCAGGCCCTGCTGGCCACCTACGGACGTGAGCGGACCGCCACGAACTCGACCGCGCCGCTGTGGCTGGGTTCGGTGAAATCCAACATCGGTCACGCGCAGGCGGCGGCCGGTATCGCGGGAATCGTCAAGGCCGTCGAGGCGATGCGGCACGGTGTGCTGCCCGCGACGCTGCACGCCGGGGAACCGTCCCCGCACGTCGACTGGACGAGTGGCGCGGTGGAACTGCTCACCGAATCCCGGCCGTGGCCCGAAACCGAGCGGCCGCGCCGCGCCGGGGTCTCGGCGTTCGGTATCAGCGGCACCAACGCGCACGTCGTCCTCGAACAGGCAGTCGAGGAGGCCGCGGCCGAGCGGATGGTCCGCACGCCCCCGGTGATCCCGTACCCGCTGTCCGGTGCCTCGGCGGGCGCGCTCCGGGCTCAGGCCGCCGCGCTGCTGTCCACAGTGGACGAATCGGGGGCCGAACCGGTCGATGTGGCGCATTCGCTCGTGGCCACGAGGACGGTGCTCGAGCATCGGGCGGTGGTCACCGGGGCGGACCGGCAGGAGCTGGCCGCGGGACTGCGCGCGCTCGCCGATGGGGATGCGGGCACCGTGACCGGCAGCGACACCGGCGGGCGGCTCGCGGCGCTGTTCACCGGACAGGGGGCGCAGCGGCTCGGGATGGGCCAGCGGCTCTACGAGTGCTTCCCGGTGTTCGCCGAGACCTTCGACAAGGCATGCGCGCACCTGCCCGGGGTCCGGGAGGTGGCCTTCGGCACGGATCCCGGTCTGCTCGAGCGCACCGAATTCGCCCAGCCCGCGCTGTTCGCCTTCGAGGTGGCGCTCTACCGACTGCTCGCGGCGTGGGGGGTGCGCCCGGATTTCCTGGCGGGGCACTCGGTCGGGGAACTGGCCGCCGCGCATGTGGCCGGGGTGTTCTCCCTGGAGGACGCGGCGAAGCTGGTGCTCGCCCGCGGCAGGCTGATGCAGGCGCTGCCGCCGGGTGGCGCGATGATCGCCCTGGAAGCGAGCGAGGAGGAAGTCCGGGAGCAACTGTCCGGGGAGGTGGCGCTGGCGGCGGTCAACGGCCCGCGCGCGGTCGTGCTCTCCGGCGCGGAGGAGGCGACCCTCGCGGTGGCCGCGCGGTTCCCGGACCGCCGCTCGACCCGGCTGACGGTCTCGCACGCGTTCCACTCGGCGCTGATGGAACCGATGCTCGCCGAATTCACCGCGGTGGCAAGGACATTGACCTACCACGAGCCCTCGATTCCGATCGTCTCCACACTGACCGGTGCTTTCGCCGAGCGGCTCACCGACCCCGGCTACTGGGCCGAGCACGTCCGCGGCACCGTCCGGTTCGCCGACGCCGTCGAGACACTGCATGCGCACGATGCGAGGGTGTTTCTCGAACTGGGGCCCGATGCCGCGCTGACCCCGATGGGCCAGTCGGTCCGCCCCGATGACGCGGTGTTCGCGGCGAGCCAGCGCAAGGACCGGGACGAGGCGCAGACCCTGCTCACCGCGCTCGGCAGATTGCACAGCAACGGGGCCGCCGTGGACTGGGCCGAGTACCTGGCGGGCAGCGGCGCCCGCACCGTCGCGCTGCCGGGCTATTCCTTTCAGCGCAAGCGGTTCTGGCTCGAGGACCCCGGTGCGGATCGTGTGGTCGGCGGAACCGAGGACAGTCGGTTCTGGTCGGTCGTCGAAGCAGGCGATGTGGGCGAGTTCGCCGCCGAGCTCAAGCTCTCCGACAGCGAGGCCCCGCTCGGCACGGTGCTGCCCGCGCTGACCCGCTATCGGCGCGCCCGTTCGGCGGCGGCCGAGGCGGACGCGCTCGGCTATGAGATCCGCTGGCAGCCGTGCACGCCCGCGAGCACCACCGCCAGTGGCCGCTGGCTGCTGGTCAGCTCCAGTGCTTCCGAGGAACATCCCTGGACGGCGGCGACGCTCCAGGCGCTCTCCGGCGCGGAGGTGCGCCGCTTGGTGCTCGATCGCCCCGATGAGGTGTCCCTGGACGAACTCCCGGATGGCGAACCCTACGACGGCATCGTCTCGCTGCTGGCACTCGACCAGACCGAGACCGAGGGGCTCTCGTTCGGCGCCGAGGCGAGCATGGAACTGGTCAGAGAGCTGTCCGCGCGCGAACCCCAGGGTCCACTGTGGACGGTGACGAGGGGGGCGGTGTGCGCGGCCGAAGACGAGGCGCCGGAGGCGCCGGAACAGGCTCAGCTGTGGGGATTCGGCCGTGCCGCCGCGCTGGAGAACCCGCAGGGGTGGGGCGGTCTGGTCGATGTTCCCGAGCAGGTGAGCGAATCCGCCGTCGCACTGCTGCGCGGGGTGCTCACCGGTCCGCGCGCTGAGGACCAGGTCGCGATCCGCGCCACCGGAGCCTTCGGCCGCCGTCTCACGCATGCCGAGCACACCGAGCGGGTACGATCCTGGCGACCGCGTGGCACGGTGCTCGTGACCGGTGGAACCGGCGGCCTGGGCGGAATCCTGGCCCGCTGGCTGGTGGAGCACGGCGCCGAACGGGTCGTCCTCGTGTCCCGGCAGGGGAGTGCGGCACCGGGCGCGGCGGAACTGATCACGGAACTCGGCGAGCGGGTGAGCGTGCTCGCCTGCGATGTCGCCGACCGGGAGGCCCTCGACGCGGTGCTGCGGCCCGTCCGGGCGGACCTGCGCGCGGTGTTCCACCTTGCCGGTGTGCTCGATCTCGGCCTTGTCGAGTCCATGGACCGCGGGCGCTACGCGGATGTACTGCGCCCCAAGGTTGCCGGTACGCGCAATCTCGACGAACTGACCGCAGACCTCGAACTCGACGCGTTCGTGCTGTTCTCCTCGATCGCCGCATCCATCGGCAATGCCGTGCAGAGCGCCTACGGGGCGGCGAACGCCTACCTGGAGGCGGTCGCGCAACGGCGCCGGGCCACGGGCCTGCCCGCGACCTCGATCGCCTGGGGACGCTGGGGTGAGGTCGGCATGGGTGTGGGTGCCGAACTGGACGAGCTGTTGAGCGGCCTCGGGGTACCCGCGATGGCACCGGAGACCGGGCTCGCGGCTCTCGGCAACGCACTCGACCGGAACGCGCTGGCGCTCACCGTCGCCGAACTGAACTGGGACAAGTTCGCGCCGCCGTTCGCCGCGCTGCGACCGAGCCCGTTGCTCGCCGAACTGCCCGAGGTCCGCGCGATCGCCGAGGCCGAGGCCGCTCGCGCGCAGGAGGGAACCGAGACCGCCGAAGCGTGGCGCGCCCGGCTCGTCGGGATGCCGGAGGCGGAGCGGGAACGCGTCCTCACCGAATTGGTCCGCACGCACACCGCAGCCGTGCTGGGGCACACCGAAGGTGTCCCGGCCGGGCAGCAGTTCACCAAACTCGGCATCGACTCGCTGACCGCGATCGAACTGCGCGGCCGGATCAACACCGAGACGGGCCTCGCACTGCCGCCGACGATGGTGTTCGACCACGCCACCCCCGCCGCGCTCGCCGCGCAGCTGCTGACCGAACTGGGGCCCGCGGCCTCTGCCGGGACCGGCGCGACCGTGACCGAACCCGGCTCCGCGGGCCTCGACATCGCCGTCGCCGGGCTCTCCTGCCGGTTCGCCGGCGGCAGCGATACACCCGAGCAATTCTGGACGAACCTCGTGGAGGGCCGGGATCTGGTGCGCGAGGTCCCGCCGGAACGCTGGCGCGCCGCCGACTATTACGACCCGGATCGCACCGCCGCGGGCAAGGCATACACCCAGCAGGGAGCGTTCGTCTCCGGACTCGACGGCTGGGACGCCTCGTTCTTCGGCCTCTCGCCGCAGGAGGCGCGCCGCCTCGATCCGTCCTTCCGGCTGCTGATGGAACTGGTCTGGGAAGGGATCGAGGACGCCGGGCTCACCGCCGAGGAGCTGCGTGGCAGCCGTACCGGCGTGTTCGCAGGCCTGATCGACACCATGCAGTACAGCATGCGTCAGCTGGAGGCCGACGGTGTCGGGGCGGCCGACGATCCGTACTTCGGGCTCGGGAGCTCACTGTCCGCCGCGGCGGGCCGGATCGCGCACCTGCTCGATCTGCGCGGGCCCTGCCTGACCGTGGACACGGCCTGCTCCTCGGCGCTGAGCGCGGCGCATCTCGCGGTGCAGAGCCTGCGCCGCGGCGAGTGCGATATCGCCATCGTCGGAGCCACCTCGGCGATGATCAACCCGGACGTCTTCATCCAGTCCTGCAAGATGAGCATGCTCGCCGCCGACGGGCGTACGAAGACCTTCGACGAATCGGCCGATGGCTACGTGATCGGTGAGGGCGGTGGGGTCGTGGTGCTACGCCGTGCCGGAGAGGTCGGCCCGGCCGGGCGGGCGCGGGCGGTCATCCGGGGCACCGCGACCAACCAGGACGGCCGCAGCAACGGCCTCACCGCCCCGAACCGTGCCGCGCAGCACGCCGTCATCCGCGCGGCCCTCGCCGATGCGGGGGCGCTGCCCGACGAGATCGGTTATGTCGAGGCGCACGGCTCCGGTACCCAGCTGGGAGATGCCATCGAGTTCACCGCGCTCAAGGAGATCTTCGCCGAGCGCACCGCGCCGGATCCGCTGTATGTCGGCGCGGTGAAGACGAACGTCGGGCACACCCTCGCTGCCGCGGGCATGGCGGGCCTGATCAAGACGGTGCTCGCGCTGGAACACTCGACGCTGCCCGGAAACCTGAATCTGACCGAGCCGAATTCGGTCGTCACACCGGAGGGCACGGTGCGGCCGGTGCCCGGTGTGCTGCCGTTCCCGGTCAATGCCGAGGGCCTGCGGCGAGCGGGGGTCAGTTCCTTCGGCTGGTCCGGGACGAATGTCCACTTCGTACTCGACGCGGCCACGCCCGCCGTGGCGCCGCGGCCGGGTCCGGACTGGCAACTGCTCACCGTATCCGGTCACTGCGAGGCCGGGCTGCGCGCCAATGCCGAGGCGCTGGCCGAACACCTGGAGACGGAGCGGAACCTCGAACTCGCCGACGTCGCTTTCACCACCCAGGCGGGGCGCAGCGCGCTGCCCCGGCGCAAGGCGGTGGTGGTGCGCGATGCCGCCGAGGCCGTCACGGCACTGCGTGATCTGCAGGGCGGTGCGGACACCGACGAAACGGCGAGCGCCGACCGCCGGCGCTTCGGCCTGGTGCTGCCCGGAACCGTGCGGCCATGGACACAGGTCACCGACGAGCTCTACGGCACCGAGCCCGCCTTCCGCGCTGCCATCGAGGAATGCGCCGTCGTGCTGGCCCGCCGGGCGGATCCGGACGGTGCGGTCGATCTGCTCGCCGCCCTGGCCGGGACGGCCGAGGCCGACGAGCGCGCTGTGGTTTTCGCCGTCGAATACGCCTACTGGCGGTTGCTGACCGCCTGGGGCCTGGAGCCCGCGGTGCTGCTCGGCCGCGGCACCGGGGAGTGCGTCGCGGCCGTCGCCGGTGGGCTGTTCGGTCTCGCCGAGGGGCTCGAACTTGCGCTTAGCGCGACGATTCCGGCCGCAGGGGCGCCCGCGATCCCGGTGATCTCCGCGCGCACCGGCAAGCAGCTCACCGCGGCGGAGGCCACGGATCCGGAACACTGGGCCGGTTCTGCCGACCGGTTCATCGACGGGCTGCGGGCCGCCACCGACTATGCCGAGATCCTCGTCGAGGCCGGGCTCGACGCGATCGGCGCCGAAACGGCCGCACAGTGCGCGCCGCGGACTCCGGTGGTGTCCTTGCTCGCCGATCCTGCGCCGGGGGACGACCGGCGGTGCTGGCTCACCGCGCTCGGCAGGCTGTGGGAACTGGGTGTGCGGATCGACTGGAGTGCCGGGGCCGGACCGGGTCGCCAGTTCGTCCGCCTGCCGTCCTATCGTTTCCAGCGCACGCGTTACTGGCCCGAGGTCGAATCGCGAGGCAGCAGCTGGTCGATGTCCCAGATGACCGGAACCGGGAACGAGACCGCTGCGGAACCGGCACCGGAGCGCGACGGACTGGTCACTCATGTTCCGACCTGGCGCAGGGACAACACGCGCCGGATCCCCGCCGAACCGGGGGAACTGGTGCTGTTCGCCGAGCCGGGCCCGTTCGCCGAGGAGTTCACCAGGCGTGCCAGGGAAGCGGGGCATCGGGTCACCCTGGCCGGTGGCGAACCGTCCGATGTGGACGGTTACCGCCGGGTGCTGGCTGCCACGGGCGGGGACGGTCCGCTGCGGGTGGTGCACGCGCACGGGCTGACCGCGAGCGACCGGGAATCCGGTTTCTACAGCCTGATGTGGCTCGGCCAGGCGATCGGTGCCGAGTGTTCCGCGCGCCGCGTGGAGCTGCTGACCCTTGGCCGCTGTGGTTTCGACGTGCTCGGGGCGGACGCCACCGATCCGCTCAGTCCGACGCTGGCCGCTGCCGGTGACGCGATCGCCGCGGAGTACCCCCTGGTCCGCGCGCAGTACGCCGATTTCGCCGAAACCGGGACGGGAACCGGGAACCCGGCGGACCAGGCGCTGAGCGAACTCGATCTGCTCGCCGCCTCTCCGGTATCCGCATCGGACACGGTGGACGGGGTCGCGGTGGCCGCCTGGCGTGGTGGCCGTCGCTGGCTGCGGGATTTCGATGTCGTGGAGCTGCCCGAGGCCGCCGCGGAGCAGGCGTGGAAACCCGGTGGCACCTACCTGATCACCGGTGGGCTCGGGGTGCTCGGGCTGGCCCTCGCGCGGCGGCTCGCCCCGCTCGGGGTGAACCTCGCACTCGCCGGTCGCAGTGCACTGCCGCCGGAGGAAAGCTGGGACGACTGGATCGGCGCGCACGGAGTGGACGACCGGACCAGCTCGGTGTTGCTCGCGATCCGGGACCTGCGCGCGCTTGGTGCCGAGGTGCTGACGGTGCGGGCCGATGTGAGCGTTCCCGGCGAGGCGGCCGCGTTGCTGGCCGAGGTGCGCGGTCACTTCGGCGCACTGGACGGAGTGGTGCACGCGGCCGGTATCGCCGGAGGCGGCCTGTTGCAGAACAAGACCCGCGAGCAGGCGGCCGCGGTGCTGGCCCCGAAAATCGACGGCACCCTGGCCCTTGCCGAGGCACTGCGCGCGGAACCGGTCGAGGTGCTGGTGCTGTATTCCTCGACGGTCACGCTCACCGTCGGCGTCGGCGAGACCGACTACTCCGCGGCCAACGCCTTCCTCGACGGGTTCGCCGCGGTGGAGAACGCGCTCGGCAAGGCGGCCGAACGGGTGGTCTCGGTGGCCTGGGGACCGTGGCAGCTGGATGCCTGGACCAGCTCCGGGCTCTCCGGATCGGCCGAGCTGCAGGACGGTGCGCGCCGGTTCCGGGAGGAGTTCGGCATCGGGGCCGAGGAAGGCACCGAGCTGTTGACCCGGATCCTCGCCTCGGCCGAGCCGCAGGTGACCGTGTTGCCCTTGCCGCTGACCGAGGTACTCGGCGCATTGGGCCGGATGGGCTCGGTGGACGCGCTGCTCGGTGGTGCCGAGACCGGAGTGCCGTCCGGACAGCGCTACCCGCGCCCGGAGCTGCGCACCGCGTTCCTCGCCCCGCGCACTCCGGTCGAGGAGCGGGTCGCCGCGGCCTGGTGCGAATGCCTCGGCCTGGAACGGGTCGGTGTGCACGATCCGTTCTTCGACCTCGGCGGCACCTCGCTGATCGGGCTTGTGCTGATCGGCAGGGTGGCCAAGGAGTTCGGTGTCGAGCTGGCCCCGGCCGGTCTTTTCGAGAAGCCGACCATTGCCGAATTCGTCACCCTGCTCGGCGAACCGCAATCCGACGAGGCGCCCGCGGGGCCCGGCGGGGTGACCGAGGATGTCTCCGCACGCGGACAGCGCCGCCGTGCCCGCGCCGCGAATCTCCGCAAACGACCGAGCCGGACCGGAAGGTGAACCGCGCGATGGCCATGCAACCACGGGACACCGCCGACGACATCGCGATCGTCGGCATGGCCGGGAATTTTCCGGGGGCCCCCACCCTGGACAAGTTCTGGGCTGATCTGTGCGCGGGGCGGGACGGCATCACCCGGATGACCCGCGAGGAGTTGCTCGACTCGGGCGTCTCCGCGGAACTGGCCGACGATCCCGCGTTCGTCGCCGCGGCCGGGATGCTGCCCGACATCGACCGGTTCGACGCGGAGTTCTTCGGTTATGACCGGGCCGATGCCGAACTGCTCGACCCACAGCACCGGCTGTTCCTGGAGTGCGCGTGGCACGCGCTCGAGGACGCGGGAATCGATCCGGACGGGGTCGAGGGCCTGGCCGCGGTGTTCACCGGTGGCGCGCCGAGCACCTATCTGATGTCGAACCTGCTGCAGAACGATGTCACGGCGCTGACCGTGGGGCCGGATCAGCTGATCCTGCAGAACGAGAAGGATCTGCTCGCCTCGCGCCTGTCGTTCGCGCTCGATTTCACCGGGCCCTCGGTGAGTGTGCAGAGCTGCAGCTCCACCGGGCTGAGCGTGGTCGCCCAGGCGTGCTCCAGCCTGCTCACCGGCGAGTCCGATCTCGCCGTCGCCGGCGGGGTGTCGGTCGTGGTGCCCCAGGAGCCGGGGTACCTCTACCGCTCGGACAGCCGGTTCGCCCCGGACGGGGTCAACCGGATCCTGGACGCCGAGGCCACCGGCAAGGTACCCGGTAATGGTCTCGGCGTGATCGTGTTGCGGCGACTGGAGGACGCGCAGTCCGAGGGGGACCGCGTCTACGCCGTAATCCGCGGCTGGGCGATCCACCACGAGGGAAGGCAGGGCCGCCAGTCGTTCAACCGCCCCGGTGTTCCCGGCCAGGCAGCGGTCGTCGCGGAGGCCATGGCCGCGGCCGATGTCGAACCCTCGGACATCGATCACGTCGAAGTGTCCACGCTGGGGACTCCGTTCGGCGACGTGGCCGAGATCGCCGCGCTGCAGCGGATCTTCGACGTCGAGGACGTCGAACAGGTCACACTCGGCTCGATCGACGCGAACCTCGGGCACATCAACCAGGCAGGTGGGATCGCCCGGCTGATCAAGGCCGCGCTCGCGCTGTATCACGAGGAACTGCCACCCGCGATCAACTTCGAACGCCCGAATCCGCAGTTCGCGCACAGCGGAGACAAACTCGTCGTGCCGCGGGAACCCACCGCGTGGCCGCGTGGGGGGCGCCCACGGCTGGCCGGGGTGAGCGCCAACGGCTTCGGCGGAACCGATGCACACGTGGTGCTCGAAGAGGCCCCGGAGCCGGAACCGGCACCGCGTCCCGCCGCGCGCCCGCACCAGCTGCTCGTCTGGTCGGCCCGGACCGCCGAAGCCGCCGCGGCCGCCGGCGAACGGCTCGCCGCCGATCGGGAGAACTGGACGGATCTCGCCGATGTGGCGTACACGCTGCAGACCGGGCGCAAGACCTTCGCGCACCGGCGGATGGCCGTCGTGTCCTCGCCCGAGGACGCAGCCGAAGTCTTTGCCGCCCAGGACACCCGGATCCTCGCCGAGGCCGACAGCATTCCGCGCCGGGCCGGGTTTCTGCTCCCCGGGGTCGGCGAGCAGTACCGCGGTATGGCCGGTGGACTCTACGAGAGCGAACCGGAGTTCAAGGCCGCGGTCGACGAGTGCGCTGCCCTGTTCGCCGGAGATCTCGGCAGCGATCCGACGGAAAGCCTGCGTGGGCCCCGCGCGGACGGCGGCGGCGAGCTCGCGCGGCTGCTCGGCCGTGCCGCCGACACCGAGGAAGCCGGCCCGGCGCTCACCCAGCCCGCCGTGTTCACTCTCGGCTATGCGCTCGGCAGGCTGCTGCGCGCCTGGGGGATCGAGCCCTCGGTGCTGGCCGGTTACAGCGTCGGCGAGTTCGCGGCCGCGGCGCTCGCGGGCGCGCTGACGCTCGAGGAAGCGACCGAGCTCGTCGCGTTCCGCGCCCGGCTGATCGAGAAGCTGTCGCGCGGGGCGATGTCGGCCGTTCCGCTCGGTGCGGCCGAACTGACCGCGCTGGTGGGTGATCCGGCGGCGTTCGGGGTGGATATCGCCGCGATCAACGGTCCGCAGCTGGTCGTGGTCTCCGGCGCGGCCGAGGGGATGACCGGCTTGACGGACGCCCTCGCCGAGCACGGTGTCCCCGCGCGCCCGCTGCGCACCACGCACGCTTTCCATTCGCGCACCCTGCGCCCGGTGGCCGCCGAACTGACCGCGTGGGCGCGACAGCACCTGAACCCGCAGGAACCGGATGTGCCGTACCTGTCCAACCTCACCGGGGCGCCGATCACCGCAAAGCAGCTCCGCGATCCGGGCTACTGGGCCGAGCACATGTGCCGTCCGGTGCAGTTCGCGGCGATGATCGAGCATGCGGCCAGTGCCCTGCCTGACACGGTGTTGCTGGAACTCGGTGCCGGGCAGTCACTCGGGGCCATGTTCCGCGGTCACCCGGACTTCCCGCAGGAGTCCTGGAGGCTGCTCGTGCCGACCCTGCCCGGCGAGGCCGATCCCCGACCGGACACCGAAGTGCTGGCCGGGGCGCTCGGCCGGTGCTGGCTGTCCGGAGTGGAGCTCGACTGGCGCGCTTACCACGAGGGACGACAACCGCGGAAGACCACGGTGCCCGGCTACGTGTTCGGCGGTGAGCGGTACTGGATCGAGCCGACGGCGGCCCGGTCCGCGACCGAGGTCGCCCTCGGCGCCCGCGAAGCCGATGCGGCGCGTCCGCAACCGGTCTACCTGGTGGAGGGCCCGGTGGACCGCACGGCCCGCGATCTGGCGATCCGGCTCGGTTCGGAGCTGGGCGCGACGGTGGTGTTCGCCGCCGAACACCCCGGCGGGGCCGAGGCGGTGCGGGCCGCACACGGGCGGCTGGACGGCGTGCTGGACCTGACGATGAGCAATGCGGCCGAGAGCAACGCAGCCAAGGAGGAACGATGACGAAGGTCGGAGTGGTCGGTGCCGGGGTGATGGGCACCGGTGTCGCGCAGAACCTCGCCACCAGCGGGCACGAGGTGACGCTCGTGGATGTCGACGGGGCCACCCTCTCCGCTGCCCTGGACCGCATCGGGCTGGAGTGCCGGATGAGCCGGATGCTGGGCGGGCCGGAGCTGGATGCGGACGCGGTGCTCGCGCGGATCGGCACCGGTACCGAGCTGGAGACACTGGCCGAATCGGCGGTGGTGATCGAGAACATCACCGAGAACTGGGATCTCAAGGCGCGGCTTTACCCGCGGCTCGACGCGGCCTGCAAGGACAGCACGGTATTCGTGGTCAACACCTCGGCCATCCCGATCACCAAGCTCGCCGCATGCACCGGCCGCCCGGACAGGGTGATGGGGGTGCATTTCATGAACCCGGTCCCGATGAAATCCGCCTGCGAGTTCATTCCCGGGTATCACACCAGCGAGGCCACAAAGGACACCGTACGGGCCCTGCTGGAGTCGATGGGCAAGAAACCCATCCCGGTCAACGACGCGTCCGGTTTCGTGTCCAATCGAGTGCTCATGCTGACCGTCAATGAGGCCGCGTTCCTCGTGCACGAGGGGGTCGCCGACGCGGCCACCGTCGACGAGGTGTTCCGCGAGTGCTTCGGGCATCCCATGGGACCGCTGGAAACCGCGGACCTGATCGGCGTGGACACGATCCTCTACAGCGTGGAGGTGCTCTACGAGGAGTTCAACGACAGCAAGTACCGGCCGTGCCCGCTGCTCAAACAGATGACCGCGGCGGGACTGCACGGCCGGAAGAGCGGCAAGGGTTTCCACAGCTACTCCCACGCCTGAGACCGGCCCGACGATTCCACAGGAAAGAGGTTCCCCCATGGCGCAGGATGTGCGCGACGACATTCGTAGTTTCATCGCCGCGAAGTTTCCGGGAATGTCGTTCACCGACGACGAGGACATTTTCGCGCTGGGATTCGTGAATTCCCTGTTCGCGATGGAACTGGTCATGTTCATCGAGAAGACGTTCGGCACGAAGATTCCGAACGAGGAGCTGCGGCTGGAGAATTTCCGCACCGTGGTGCTGATGGCCGAACTCGTGCAGCGCCGTGCGGAGGCCGCCGAGAGCGGGGCGGTGACATGACCGCCGGGACCCGGGCGGCCATACCCGATCTCGCCACGATCGCGCGGTTCGTGGACGAGGAGGTGGCCCCGTACGCGGACGAGTGGGAGCGGACCGAGAAGATTCCCGCCGAAGTGCAGGGGCGGCTGGGCGAACTCGGACTGTGGGGCCCGTTTCTGCCCGCCGAGTCCGGCGGTACCGGCATGGATATGGTCACCCTCGGCCGGATACACGAGGAGATCGGCCGCGGCTGTTCCTCGGTGCGCAGCCTGCTGACGGTGCACACCATGGTGACCGCGACCGTGCAGCGCTGGGGCTCAGCCGAGCAGGGCGAGCGCTGGCTGCCCGCACTCGCCGCGGGCGGAACCCTGGGCGCGTTCTGCCTGACCGAGCCCGAGTTCAGCGGCAGCGATGCCACGGTGGCCGGCACCACGGCGGTCGCCGAGAGCGACGGCTGGGTGCTCAACGGCGCCAAGAAGTGGATCACCGGAGGGCAACGGGCCGGGGTGCTGCTGGTGTTCGCCGAAACCGAGAGCGGGATGAGCGCGTTCCTCGTACCGGCCGACCATCCCGGCGTGCGGGTCAGCCCGGTCTCACGGGTGCTGGGCACCGCCGCGAGCATGCTCGCCGCGATCGAGTTCGACCACGTGCGGCTCGGCCCGGACGCGCTGGTCGGCCCGCCCGGCTGGGCGGCGGGCACGGTGATGACCGGTGCGCTCGACCTCGGCCGGTACAGCGTCGCCAGCGGTTCGGTGGGAATCATCCGGGCCGCCCTGGACGCCTCGGCGGCCTACACCTCGCAGCGTCGCGCGGGCGGCGGTCTGCTGCGGGATCAGCCACAGATCCGGGCGAAGATCAGCGAGATGGTCACCGCGCGCAATGCGGCGCGCCTGCTGTGCGCGGAAGCCGGGCGACTCAAGGATGCCGGAGATCCGGCGACGATCATGGCCACCTGGGTGGCCAAGTACTTCGCGTCCACCGCCGCCGCACGGGCCGCTTCGGATGCCGTGCAGATCCACGGTGCGAACGGGTGCGGCCCGGACTATCCGGTCGCGCGGCTGTACCGGGACGCGAAGGTCATGGAAATCATCGAGGGCAGCACCCAGATCCAGGAGCTGACCATCGCCGATGAAGCGTATCGAGAGGTGGCGCGATGACGAGCACGGAAACCGAGCCCGGCACGTCGCGGAAGCCCGGCAGGGGCCGGATCAAATGCGTCGTCTGGGATCTGGACAACACGCTGTGGCAGGGCACGCTGCTGGAGGACGGGGAAGTGACCGTCCGGCCGGAGGTGGTCGCCGAGATCAAGCGGCTCGACGAGCTGGGTGTGCTGCATTCGGTGGCCAGCCGCAATGACCACGACGCGGCGATGGAACGGCTGCGGGCCGCCGGGCTCGAGGAGTACTTCCTGTATCCCCAGATCAACTGGAACCCCAAATCCGGCTCTGTGGAACGGGTTGCCGAAGCGCTCAATATCGGCCTGGACGCGATCGCGTTCGTCGACGATCAGCAGTTCGAGCTGGACGAGGTGGCGCACGCGCTGCCATCGGTGACGACCGTCGGCGCCGCCCGGTTCGAACAGGTACTCGCGGGGGAGGAGTTCCGGCCCCGGTTCGTCACCGACGAGTCGCGGATCCGCCGCCAGCTCTACCGCGCCGCTGCCGAGCGGGACCGGGTGGAGCAGGAGTATCAGGGCACCGACGAGGAATTCCTGTCCACACTGGACATGACGTTCACGATCAGCCGGGCGCAGCGGGAGGACCTGCAGCGGGCCGAAGAGCTGACGGTGCGCACCAATCAGCTGAATTCGACCGGGCGGGTCTATTCCTACGACGAGCTCGACGAGCTGCGCGACTCGCCCGATCACGTGCTGCTCGTGGCTTCGCTCTCGGACAAGTACGGCGGATACGGCAAGATCGGGCTGGCCCTTGTCGAACGCGGCACACCCGCCTGGCACCTGCGGATGATGCTGATGTCCTGCCGGGTGATGTCCCGCGGAGTCGGTACGGTGCTGCTCAATCACATCATGGGGCTGGCCAAGGCCGACGGTGCCACGTTACGCGCCGACTTCGTGGAGACCGGCCGCAATCGCGTCATGTACGTGACCTACGCGTTCGCCGGATTCCGCGAGCTCTCCCGGGACGGCGAGCGACTGGTTCTGGAGTCGGATCTGGCGCAGATCCAGCCGCCTCCCGGTTATCTGACCGTGGACGTGCGGTGACTGGCGCGCCGGAACGCCCCTGGCTGCCGGGCGGGATGCCCGGCACCGGGGTGACCAAGTTGTTCTGCTTCCCGCACGCAGGCGGAAGCGCGCTGGTGTACCGCGACTGGCAGGCCGAGGCGGGGGACGGGCTCGCCGTGCTCCCGGTACAACCGCCCGGCCGTGCCGAGCGTGGCCGGGAACGCCCGCACCAGAACATCGAGTCCTTTGTGGACGATGCGCTGGACGATCTCGGTGAGGCGTTCACCGGAGACTACGCGTTTTTCGGGCACAGTGTGGGAGCCCTGGCCGTCTACCTGATCACCCGGCGCCTCGTGGAACGCGGTGCCCACCCGCCACGGCACCTGTTCGTATCCGGCCGGGCCGCACCGCAGCTTCCGGACAACCGTCCGCCGCTGCGAGGGCTTCCGGACGACCGGCTCACCGCCGAACTGGACGCGCTCGGCGGGCTGCCGCAGGTGCTGCGCCGGGAACCGGAGCTGCTGTCGATGTTCCTGCCGCTGCTGCGCGCCGACCTCGCGGTCAACGAGACCTATCGGCACGTGCCCGGAGCGGTGCTTCCGGTGCCATTGACCGTTTTCGGCGGCGATCACGATCCGCGCGCCGACACCGAGGAGCTCGCGTCGTGGCTGGAAGTGGGCAGCGATCCGGACCTGTTCCTCTATCCCGGCGGGCATTTCTACCTCGAGAACAGGGTTCCGGAACTGTTGCACACCGTGCGAACGAAGCTGGGGCGCTGAGCGCGATGGCGCTTTCCCGGACGCGGCGCGGCAGCCGCGCGATCGGACCATCACCCGGATCGACGCCGGTACCGGATCCGGCGCGGGGTGCGCGTGCGCGTTTTCGACCGGCCATCGAACAGAGCCCGAGATGAAGGGGTTGCGTCATGACCACCGATGCCCGAGCCGAACTCGAGGAGTTCATTCAGAGCAAAGAATTCAGCTGTCTCGGTGCCCGTTCGGCACTCAAGAAAGGCACCATCCGGCACGGCCACTACCCGGCACTGGGGGAGCCGGAGTCGGCGCGCGCCAACTACCGGGAACTGCTCGGTTATGCCCGGGATATCCGCCCGACCCTGTCGGACAAGAGCTTCCGCACCTTCGTGGCGAGTTTCGAAACGCCGGGTGAGGTGCTGGAGGAGCTCGAGTTCGAGCGGTTGCTCTGGCGGCACCTGCAGCTGATGCACGATATCGACAGCCGTAGTTACGGCCTGGACGACGGCGCCACCTCGGATCCGAACGAGCCGCACTTCGGCTTTCACGTCGCGGGCCACGCCTTCTTCCTGGTGGGCATGCACCCCGGCTCGTCCCGGGCCAGCCGCCGGTTCGTACGACCGGCGATCGCGTTCAACTCCCTCATGCAGTTCATGCTGCTCGGTGAGAAGTTTTTCTCGATGCAGGACGCCATCCGCAAGCGGGAGACGAACAACAACGGTTCGGTGAACCCGAGTTTCACGACCTATGAGTACGAGATGCCCTCCCGGCACTACGCGGGGCGGATGACCGAGCCGGACTGGAAGTGCCCGTTCACCTCCCGGCACGAGGCGGCCCCGGCGAAGTACGGTCTGGACACACTGAAGGCCCGGGAGAGCTGAGCGGGTGGACCGCCGCCGGGGTGGACCGAGCGCCCCGGCGGCTTCGGACGTTCAGGCGGGAATCCCGGTGCGCGCGACGCGGCCGCCGGAGAAGCGCCGCACCAGCTCGGTGCTCGCCGAACGCGGGATTCGCTGGTAGGCCAGTTCGCGCAGCGGCGCCCAGCGGAAGGCGAATCCGTGCCCGGCGTGTTCGAGAAGGCCTTGCGCGGCAAGCGAGCCCAGTGCCATGGCCACCTCGGACCGGTCGCGGTCGCAGACCTCGGTCACCTCGTCCGCCTCGAAGACCTCGCCGGTCAGGGTGGCCGCCTTGAGCACGCTCTTCTCCACGGGAGCCAGGCTGTCCAGCACCGCGGCGAGCGTGCGACGGATGCTCGCCGGGGTCGGAGGTGCCGTGTGCCCGAGGGCAGGAGACAGGGTCGTGCGGTCGTCGTGCACCGCTCGCGCGTACGCCTGCGCGAACCGCGGATTGCCGCCGATCCGGGTGATCAGCTCGTGCCGGGTCCGGGCCAGCCGGTTCGTGTTCGGCAGCAGCACGTCGAGCAGCTTGGACACCGCCTCGTCGGCCAGGGGCGCCAGCACGATGGTCGTCTGCCCGGTGACCGGTTGCGGCTGCACGTCGTGCGGGTCGGGGCGTTCGGCGGTGACGCTCAGGACCGGCAGTCCCGCGCTGGCTTCGCCCAGCCAGGACAGCCTCGTGCGCAGCTCCGCGTCCTGGACATCGTCGGCGAGCACGACCAGCGGACCATTGGCGGTCAGCTCGGTCGCGGCGGCACGGAGGGCGGGTCCGCTCTCCCCACCGCGCAGGCCGGTCACCGTACCGGGCAGCAATCCCGGGGCCGAGGCGAACGCGGTGAGCAGGTCACCGGCCACGTCGAGCACCCGGATCCGCGGGTGTTCCTCGAGAAGCTGGCGGAACTCGATGAGCAGGCGCGTCTTGCCGATACCGGGCTCGCCGCGCACGGTCACCCGATGCGGATGACGGCCGCGTTCGACGAAACCCAGGAACTGGTGCAGCAGCTCGAGCTCGTGGTCGCGACCGGCGAAGGTGAGGGTGTCCGGCGGTTCGGGCACCGGACGGGGCCGCAGCAGACAAGCCTCCCACCGGCCGTCCTCCTCGGTGGCGGTGTAGCCGACCTCGGGTTCGCTCGCCTCACGGACTGCCTCCACGACGCGGACGCGGCCTTCCGGTGCGCTGAGCGTGGACCGGACACACCGATCGAGGACCGGCCCGGTGACCGATTCCTCGCCGATCACCGAAGGCGTGGTGAGCACATCCCCGGTTTCCACGCTCACCTGCACGGCGATTCCCGATTCGGCGAGCCGGTTCCGGATCCGCAGCGCGGTGCGCACCGCCCGGACCGCGTCGTCCTCGCGGGTGCGCGGAAGCCCGTACACGGCGAGCAGGACCGGGCCGTGCATGCCGGGCAGATGGGCGTCCTCGGTGGCGGCCTCTTCCTCCACCACGGCCAAGAGCCGGGCCAGCACCTCGCCGGCCTCCTCGGGGTCGTCGGAGGTGGCGGCGGCGATCCCGACCGCCACGACGGGTTTGCGTTCGGCCTCGGTTTCCCGTGGCCGCCAGGATTCGGGGCGCTCGTCCCCGGCTTCGGCCGGTTCGTCCGCGGGCTCGGGAGCGGGCATCGGGACCACGGGGGAAGCCGAGACGACCGCGGCCATCGGCTGGGGACCGGCTTCCGCCGGGTGAGTGCGATCGAGCACCGCCTCGTCGTGCTGCAGGATCGCGCGTTCGAGTTCGCGCAGTTCGCGTCCGGGCTCGAGGCCGAGCTCATCGGTGAGGCTCGCCCGGGTGGCGCGGAAGACCTCGAGCGCGTCGACCGCCCGCCCGCACCGGTAGAGCGCGGTCATCAGCTGGGCGTTGAGCCGCTCGCGGTTGGGGTTCGCCGTTGCCTGCTCCTGCAGCGCGCTGAGCACCTCGCGGTGCCTGCCGCGGTCGAGTTCCAGGGCGAACAGGTCTTCGTGCACCGCCAGCCGCTCATCCTCGAGCGTGCTCAGCTCGGGCCAGTTCACTCCGGTCTCGGCGAGATCGGCCAGCATGCGGCCACGCCACAGCGCGAGTGCCTCGCCCATGGCCGAGACGGCGCCATCGGTGTCCCCGCTGTCCCGCGCGGCACGGCCCGCGGCCGCGAGCCGGCGGAACCGGGCGAGGTCGAGCTGCTCATCATCGATCCGCAGCAGGTACCCGGGCGCGTGGGTGAGCAGCATCGGTTCCTGTTCACCGGGATTGGTGCCCGCCGCGAGCGTCGAGCGCAGCCCGGAGACCGCGTTCTGCACCATCTTGCGCGCCGTGGCCGGGATCTGCTCCGGCCAGAGCGCGGAAAGCAGGGAGCTCGTCGCGACAACTTCGTTGTGGTGCAGCAGCAGGTAGGCGAGTACGGCTCGCTGCGTCGATCCTCTGAGCACCACCGGGCGCCCGTTGTGGACGATGTCGAAGGGACCGAGAAGATGGAAGCGCATGGAATACCGCCCTGCCTGCAGCCTGCGAAGACGATTCCACGATGCCGGGTCCCGCGGCGCCGGGACAACGTCTGCGGGCCGAGAGTGGCAGCTTGCCACTACGAACCAGGACGGTGCCAGAAACCGCCGGATGGCTTGACGATGGTCGGTGCCGCTGGTACCGGGACCGCTCGAGTGTCCGTTGTGGACGGTTGGTTCTTGGGCGGGTCCGTCAGCGCGTCGTGCAGGTGGGGCGCGTCACCGAGTCAAACTATCACACGTGTGATAGTTTGAACAGCGTGGTTCGGACGATCGATGGTGAAGCGCGTCGGCAACTGCTTGCCGACGCGGTGTGGCGGCTGCTGCGCAAGGACGGGCTCGAGGCGGCGTCGGTGCGTGCGGTGGCGGCCGAGGCGGGGCTGTCCACCGGTTCCGTGCGGCACTTCTTCACCACGCAGGACGAACTGCACGTGTTCGCAATGGAGGAGCTGGGCCGCCGGATCACCGCGCGGGTCGGGGATGTGCTCGTCGCCGGGGAATCCGGTTCCGGCGCGGGCCTGTCTCCGGCGGTGGCCCGTGAACGGGTCCGGTCGGCGCTGCTGCAGGTGCTGCCGACGACGGAGGAGAGCACCGCGGATTTCCACGCGCACCTGCAGTTCATCGTCAAGGCGGTCGTGCATCAGCCGCTCGGCGAGGCGGCACGGTGCGGTCATCGGGAACTGGAGGACTTCTATGTGTACTGTTTCGACTATCTGCTGGAGGCGGGCGCGGTCGGCGCGGACTTCGACCGCCGTGCGGCCGCCCGCGAACTGGCGGTCGTGATGGACGGCCTCGTACTGCGGCGGCTGACCGCCCCGGAACTGTTGAGTGATGAGCAGATGCGGCAGATCCTCGATACGCAGCTGGAGCTGCTGGCGCCGGAGGTGACCTCGTGATCGCGGCGATCGTGGTGGCCGAGGTCGCCTTCTGGGTGCTTCTGGTCGGCGGTCTCGCGGTGCGCTATCTGGTCAAGGCCCAGCGTCTGAGCTCCGTCATACTCGCCGGTGTCCCGCTCGTCGATCTCGGCCTGGTCATCCTGGTCGCGGTCGATGTCGTGCGCGGGGCCCCACCGACCGCGGCGCATGCGCTGGCGTCGATGTATCTCGGTTTCACCGTGGCGTTCGGGCATTCGATCATCCGGCGCGCCGATGCCTGGTTCCGGTACCGATTCGCGGACGGCCCGAGGCCGAGCAAGCCGGTCAAGGGTTCCAAGGAATACAACCAGTCGCTGTGGGCCGAATGGTTCCGGCTCCTGTTCGCCGCGATCATCGCCGCGGCCTGCTTGCTGGTCATGATCGCGCTCCAGGGCTGGTTCGTGCCGTCAAGCGTCGGTCAGGCGTTCGGGCATCCGTACTGGGCGGCACTGGTGATCCTGGCCATCGTCGTGGTGGCGTGGTTCTTTTTCGGGCCCGGCTCGACCAAGAGCGGGGACTCGAACAGGGACCGCGAAGACCGGAGTGGCTACGACTCCTCCACGCGTTGACGATCCCGCCGCGACCGCCGGTCGCGGCGGGAAAACGAGCATCCTGCCGAAATCCGCCCGACCGGGGACCGGGGGAGGGCCGCGCGGGGCACGATGGAGTGCATCGCCGGAGCGCCATCGGGATCCGGGCTGAGGAATGAGGAATCGATGCAGGACAGGACGGTCAGGAATCTCAAGGCCGGTGCCGAGGAGATCGGTGTCTCCGTCTACCGGGATTGGGAGCAGGCAGGGTTTTTCATGTTCCCCTCGGTCGGCGAATACCCCGTCTTCGACAGCACGCTCTACGAGTACATGATCGAGGACGAGCTCCGGACCGAGTGGTACCGGACCGCCGTCCAGCGGCTCGCTCCCGGACGGACCGTGCTGGACATCGGCACCGGCGCGGACGCCATCTGGGCGATCGAGGGCGTCCGGTCCGGCGCGCGCCACGTCTATGCGATGGAGGTGATGCCGGAGTCCGCGGAACTGGCGCGGGCCGCCGTGGCGCGGGCCGGATTCACCGACCGCGTGACGATCCTGGAGGGACTGTCCACCCAGCTGTCCCTGCCCGAACCGGTGGACCTGTGCGTCTCCGAGATCATCGGCACGATCAGCAGTTCCGAAGGTGTCGCAGAGGTGCTGCACGACGCCCGGAAGCGGTTTCTCAAACCCGGCGGCCGGTTCATCCCGCACCGCAGCACGAGCACGGTCGCCGCGGTGGACCTGAACCGGCTGCCCAGTCCGTGCCTGCCCGCGCTCGTCGAGGGCAGCGAAGGATGGCTGCAGAACATCTTCACCGATGTCGGGCGGCCGTTCGATGTACGCATGTGCATTTTCGGCATCACCGGGGAGACGCTGTTGTCCGGCCAAGCGGAGGTGGAACCCCTCGAGTTCAACGGCGAGCTGGCCCGGTCCGGCACCGATCACTTCGAACTGGAGGTGACCACGGAGGGCATGCTGCACGGTTTCGCGCTCGGGGTACGGCTCTGGGTGGACGAAACCGGCGAGCCCATCGACTCCGTCCAGCAGCTCACCAACTGGCCACCGCTCTATGCTCCGATCGCCCAGGACGGGATCGCGGTATCCCCCGGGGACCGTATCCCGCTCACCTTCGACTGGGCCCCCAGCGACGACGGCGTGCACCCCGATTACCGCCTGTCCGGGGAACTCCGGCCCGCCGACGGAAGCGAGGTCATGGCGCTGGAGTGGGATTCCCCGCACCACACCGCCGGATTCCGCGGCGACGACTTCTACCGGGAACTGTTCCCGGTGTCGTACGGAACACCGCATCCGGGTCGCGACGAGCGAGTGGCTACGGGAAGCTCATGACGCTGAGCATGCGGGTGAGCTTCCACGGCCGGATTCCCCAGGCGGCGAGTTTGCCTTCGAGGAGCGGTTTCCCGATTCCTTGCCGGCCGATGAGCGTCAGCATCAGAGCCGGTGGGTCGGCGGAGATATGGGCGTCGACGTCACGCGTGCACCCGGGTTCGAGTGTGAGCGAACCGTGGTCGAGAACCATTGTCGTGCGTCCTCCGCCGCGCAGGCGCAGTTCGACGCGTGCTCGGAAGGATCCGGCCTTTTCCTGATTCACGAAAGCGGTCGGCGGCAGCACCGCGATCAGCGGCAGCAGGAAGACCTCGATCGCGAGCAGGGCCTGGTGCCGCCGTATCGGCCACGGGTGCCCGGTGGCTGTGGCGATGTCGTGGCCGTGGATGAGGCATTCGGTGAGCAGATGACCGGCCACCGCCGAAGGTGGCAGAGGGGTACCCTGCAGCCAATTCACGGTGGCTGCTTGAGAATGCAACGCGATCCGGTCGAACTCGCCGGAAAGGGTGTCGATGCGATCCGCGAGTGCCGCCGGGTCCCGTTCACCGTCCTCGGCGAGCAGCTTAGCAGTGGCCTCGGCTATTCCCTTCTTCGTCACGATCGCTTGCGGGACAGTCCTTCCGGCGATGGCGTCGGTGTCGGCGCGAAAGGAGTGGGACAGGTGAGCCGCGACATCGCTTACCGTCCAGGTGCCGACCGAGGCCGAGCTGGCGTCCGGGATACCGCGTACGAGCGTGAGGAGGTCGGGGACGAGCTCGCGCAGTGCCGCACGAGCCCGAAGCAGGGAATCCGCGTCCTGCCCGGAGGTTGAGGTCTCGGTCATCGATGCGCTCCCGTGCCGGTGTTTCTCGCGGCGGTTCCGCCGATACAGGTTTATCAAGCCGACTTGAGATTGTAAAGTAGTCGGCATGAGTCGAAGCTATGGTCAGTACTGCGGCCTCGCCCGGGCACTGGATGTGGTCGGCGACCGGTGGAATCTGCTCATCGTCCGCCAACTGCTGATCGCTCCCGCCCGCTACCGCGAACTGCTCGATGGCCTTCCCGGCGTGGCCACGAACCTGCTCACCGACCGCCTCCGCGATCTCGAGACCGCAGGAGTGATCGAGCGGAGACTGGCCGAAGAAGGCAACGCCGTCCGGTACGCGCTCACTCCGTGGGGCGCCGAGTTGCGCGAGCCGATCGAAGGTCTCATCCGCTGGTCCACACCACTGATGGTGCGTGGTCCGGGCGAGGACCACTTCCGTGCCGGATGGCTGGTCGTACCCCTGCGGGCCCTGTTCGAGGGCAGGGCGGCCCCGCACCGGTCCGCGACGGTGGGGATCGCGGTCGAGGATCAGCTTTTCCAGCTGCGGGCGACACGCTCGGGCATCGAGGCGAAGGCACATGACGGCGGCGATCTGGACGCCGTCCTGCGCGCTGATGGCGCGATCGTGCTCGGATTGGCGGCCGGCGTGCTCGATCTCGACGACACCCCTGGGCTCGTCGAGATCGAGGGCGATGAAACAGCCGTACGAGCCGTCTTCAATGCCCCGACTCCTGGAAAGCCGCCGAGCTGAACCGGGACGGGATACTGTCGTGCTGGTTCGGCGGGCATCGGCTCCGCGCTCCGCGCGACTGGAGGAGGAAAATTTCGGTGTTCGTGGGGCCAGAAAGTCACGGCCGACGCTGAATCGTCAAGGCGTTCGGGTGGGCGCGCCGCACCGTGGAACGGTTGATGCGTGAACTCGGGTCATCGGGTGCGGTTCGCGGGAATCTCAAGCGCACCACCATCGGCGACGAGGCTGCCCTGTGGACGTGTGGGTGGCGTCGGGGTTGTCTTTTGGCGAGCGGTGTCATGTTTTGGCCTCCTTCCCGTGGGTCTGTGCATCTTTTCCGGTGAGAGATCAATCGTGGTGAGTGGTTCACCGATGGTGGTGCCCTGCTTGGGGTGCCTGGGAAGGGGAAGTCATGAACAGTGTGGTGCGTCGGATGGTGGCCGGGTTCGCGGTGGCCGGGATCGGTGTCGGTGTGCTCGGTGCTACCGCGAGTGCTGCTGAGGCTTCTGGTGCGGGTTTGCTGCCGTGTACTGCGAATCAGTTCACGACCAACCTCGTGCCTGGTGATGCGGGTATGGGGAATCGTTCCGGGGCGATCCAGTTCACCGCGAAGCAGGGTGAGCGTTGTGCGCTTGCCGGGGTGCCGGAGGTCGGGCTGGTGGGTGCGCACAACGTGTTGGTGGACAACGAGGCGGCCGGTGGTGCGCCTGCTGTCGGGATCGCTGATGGCAGTTCTGCTTATGTGCCTTTGCACTGGACAGCGGTCGCCGAGGAGCAGCAGACGCCGAACGCGATCACTTACACCGCTGCGGCGGGGAGTAATCCGCACGGGGATCCGATCGATCCGAACGTGAGCCTGGGCTGGAATCTCGGTGCGGTGGATGCCAATGCGGACAGCCACACCATCGATGTCGGTGCCGTGCACGCGGGGACCGCGCCCACCCCGGAACGCTAGAACACGGGGGAGGGAGTGCCCGCACAAGCACGGACACTCCCTCCCC
>NZ_KB905406.1 GCF_000379465.1 Sciscionella marina DSM 45152 | reverse complement strand
TAGAGCGCTTCGGCGTCGGCGAAGTAGCGGGCCACGTTGTGGCCGAGCAAGATTCCGTTGCCGCCGAGGACTTCCCGGGCTCGGGCCACGGTGTCACGCATTTTTGTGGTGACGACGGATTTGGCCAGGGCGGAGTGCTCGTCCTTGTTGACGCCCTGGTCTTGCAGCTGGGCCAGACGCACCACCATCGACAGCGAGGCGGTGATGTTACCGAGCATGGTGGCCAGGTGATCCTGAATGAGTTGGAACTTCGCGATCGGCTGGCCGAACTGTTCGCGGGTGATGGTGTAGTCGCGGGCAAGTTCGTAGGCGGCCATCATGCAGCCGACCGAGCCCCAGGCCACTCCGCCGCGAGTTTGGCGTAGCACGTCGCTGGTATCGCGGAAGGTGTTGGCGCGTTGCAGCCGGTTTGCCTCGGGTACGCGGCACTCGTCGAGATTAATGTCGGCGTTTTCCACCGCGCGCAGGGCGATCTTTCCCTCGATCTTGGTGGGGTAAAAGCCGGGTGTGTCCTTCTCGATGATGAAGCCTTTGACGTGGTGGTCCTCGATATCGCGGGCCCAGACGACGGTCAGGTCCGCGAACGTCGCGTTGCCGATCCATTTTTTCTCGCCGGTGAGGACCCATTCGTCGCCCTCTCGGCGAGCAGTGGTCTCTAGACCCCCGGCGACGTCGGACCCGCCGTGTGGTTCGGTCAGGGCGAAGGCCCCGATCTTGTCCATGCGTGCCATGGCGGGCATCCAGAGCTGTTTCTGTTCGCCCGAGCCGCAGCGATCGATGCTGCCCATGGCCAGTCCGCTGTGGACTCCGTAGAAGGTATTGGTCGACGGGTCGGTGTGGCAGATTTCCAGGGCGAGGAATCCGCTCAGCAGGCGGCTTCCGCGGTGCTGCGACAGTCCTTCGTACATCACCCCGGCGATGTCGAGCTGACGGAATCCGTCGATGAGTTGGAAGGGGAACTCGCCTCGGGACCAGTAGTCGTTGGCGATGGGGGCGACCTGCTGGCGCAGAAAGACGCGTACCCGCTGCAGAAGGGCCTGCTCGTGCTCGGCCAACAGGTCCGCGAAACCGAAGAAGTCTCCCGGCAGCGGCGCGAACTGAGCGGGCTCTTCCGGGGGGCTCGATGATGAGGCGGAGGTCATGGCGTTGGCTCCTTGCTGTGTCGCGGTACCGGTGCGGCGGACGGGTTAAGGGTTCGGATGCGAGTACCTCCGCCCGTAGCTCGTCGGCTGCGTCGAGGCATCTTGAGCGGCCGTGGGATACTCACCGGCCGGGACAACCGCATTGCGCACCTGTGGTGGATCGATCGGCATCACCAGAACCCCGTGCCGGGTTCGCCTTGCGCATAGTCAGGTCCTCACCTCCCCGTCGTCTCGTCGACCACGATCACGCCCTGCTCGGCCATGGCCGCCACCTCGGCGGTCGCATAGCCCAGCTCGGCCAGTACCTCGGCGGAGTGTTGCCCCAATCTCGGAGGGTGGGTGCGCACCGTGGTCGGGGTGTCCGAGAACCGCAACGGGTTCCCGATCACCCGGTAGGCTCCCTCGGTGGGGTGCTCGGCGACGTGCAACAGACCTCCGCCGGTCGTGTAGTCATCGACAGGGGCTTCGTCGAGATTGAGCACCGGGGAGAACGGGATGCTGTGCTCGGCGCACAGACTCTCCCACTCGGCGGTGGTGCGCCCAGGCGCGACCTCGGCGATCAGGTCGTAGAGCTCGCCGTGATGAGCTGCCATGCTCTCCGCGTCGGCGAACCGGGGATCTTCGGCCACATCGCGCCGACCGATGGCGGTGAAGAAATCGCGAATGTTGCGCGGGGTGTAGGGAATGATGCAGGCCCACCCGTCCGCGGTCGGCATCGCGGCGTGGCCTGGCGAGAGCGACCGCGGGAACCCGACCGGGCCGGCCGGGGGCTCGAAGGTCTGCCCAGCCAGATGCTCGACGAGGTTGAACGCCAGCATCGTGTCCGCCATCGGCACCTCGATGTGCTGGCCCCGCCCCGTAGCGCGCTGATGAATCACCGCCGCCAGCACCGAGTACACGATCGTCAGCGCACAGACCTTGTCGGCCAGGATCGTGGGCACGTAGGTCGGCTGCCCGGTGGCCCGCCGCATCAGGTCCGTCAACCCCGAAGCCGACTGCACGATCTCGTCGTAGGCCGCCCGGTCGGCTCGCGGGGAATCACTGCGGAAACCCTGCGCACTGCAGTAGACCAAACGCGAATTCACCTTGGCGACGGCCTCGTAGTCCAAGCCAAGACGCCGCAACGCGCCGGGCCGGTTGTTGGTGATCAACACGTCCGCGCCACGGAGCAGCTCCAGCATCGCCCGATGCCCCTGATTGGACTTCAAATCCAGCGCCACGCTTCGCTTGTTGCGGTTGACGTTCAACGCCAACGCCCCCATCCCACCGCGGCCCTGCGGCTGGCTGCGCCGGGTCATGTCCCCCGGCGGCGGCTCCACCTTCACCACGTCGGCACCGAGATCACCGAGGATCTGACATGCGTACGGGCCCATCACCACCGCAGCCATGTCGATCACCCGTATCCCAGCCAACGCCGAGACAGACATATCCTGTGCTGCTGACGCCATCCAGCCCCTCCGCATCCTCCGCGTTGCCCAGTCCAGGCAACTGGTTACCCCGGCGCCGGCGCGGACAAACCCGATCGAGCCCTCCTTGTCACGATCCGGGACTGGTGAGGTCGCGTATTCACCTATCGCGAGCTCGTCATGAAACTGGCTGTGTGTGCTCCTCCGGGGCGTATCGGCTCCATCTCGCACCGGCCGGCCCGGCGAGCTTGCGGTGGTGACCTGGTGGTCGCCGAGCGCGTCAGAGACGATCGGAGTGCTTCTTCTCCAGTACGTGCTGGAGAAGAAACATGCCCGGGCGCGGACATTGGCAGGGCAGGATCCACACGCCCATCAACAGCACCGCCCAGACGGCTGCGGCGACCCCGATGAGCAGGCCCAGTCGGTAGGTCGCGGCTGTGTCCGAATCGACCTGCGTTGTGATCGCCGTGAGCACCGCCAACACGATCAATAGGCCCAGGAACACCGATCCGATTCCGCACAGTGCCGCACCGAGCCAGGTCGCTTTCCGCTCGGCAAGCTCATCGACGACCATTGTGGCCTGCGCATCCTGGGCTTTCGGGAAATACCGGCCCGGTTCCCGGCCCCAGCCGAGCTCGTCGGCCATCGCATGGACATCCATGCGATCCTCCGTTTCGTGCCTGTATGGCTGGTCGACGAATCCACCGCGCCCCACCAGTGGGTGCAGCCGATCGCGGATGTGGGCGGCGGGCCGTATCGTCGGATGGTATGTGCGGTAGGTATGCGGGAACGCGCACCGGCGACGAACTCAGGCACGCGTACCGAAGCCCGCCGTCGAAAGCCACACTTCTACTGGACGGAGCCGTGGACGATGCGGAAAGCGCTGGCACGCCAACTTGCTGAGCCTCATGGGCTTGGCGGTCGCCTCGTGGGTGCGGTGCTGAATCGGTATAACCATCCCAGTATGGCCACCGCCGCGGCCGAACTGGCGCTCTCGCCCGGTGCCACGGCCGCCGATCTCGGATTCGGCGGCGGGACAGGCCTGGGCCTACTGTTGAAGCACGTAGGCCCGACCGGACGGGTACACGGCGTCGACGTGTCAACCACCATGCTGGACCGTGCCGCCCGCCGTTACCGCAACCAGCTGGACAACGGACAGCTGCAGCTGCACACCGCCTCGATGACTCAGCTACCTTTGCCGGATGACGTACTCGACGGTGCCCTCACGTTCAACACCGTCTACTACCTCGCCGACCTCGACCATGCCCTTTCCGAGTTGCGACGGGTGTTATCCAGTACCGGCCGCGCGATCCTGGGCCTGGCTGACCCCGACGCCATGGCCGCACGATCGTTCGCCCAACACGGCCTGCGGCTCCGAGCGATCAGCGACATCACCGACATGCTGGCGCCCGCAGGACTGAGACTGACCGATCACCAGCAGCTCAACCACCGGAGCGAGACCTTCCACCTGCTGGTCACCGAACCACATACAGACCTCGCAGGCGCCAAACCCGTTGAGTAACCCGGGCAAGTCTTGCTGCTACGCGCTGTCTCTGCGCACCCGCAGCGCCAGGGCCACCAGCGGCCACTGCAGCGGCAGCCGGAGGTAGGCGAGGGCTCGTTGCCAAGCAGGCCTGTGCGACCGACGATAGTTCAGGGCCATCTGCACGTTGCCGGGCAACACGACCGCGAACAGCGCCGCACTCGCCCCCGCGCCCGACCGGCGCGTGCGCGGATGGGCAACTGCCGCTGCACAAGCCAATTCTACCGCGCCCGAACCGAGCACCCACGCCCGCGCGCTCGCGACCCGGCGCAGCGGGCCGGGAATCAACGGCTCGAACACCGATGACCGAATGAAGTGCACGGCACCCGCCGTGCCCAGCAACCCAGCCAGGCCTACAGCCCGGCGAGTGGCACGAGAAGAAATGGCCATCAAGCTATCGTGTCACACACCCGCCGACTGGGTCGGTTCGCCAGCCGTGCCGAGGCTGTCCTGGGAGTGCCGATCATGCGCATTGGTCGTGGACTCCGACCGTCGAGTGATCCGCACGCATCCGGCCAACTGCCGCAGCGTTGCTGCCGCCAGTGGCGCGTGGCGGGGCACAGTCGTGTCCATCGCCTCGCGACCGCGGTCGGAAGCCGGCGGACCCAACGATTCGGGACACCTGTGGTCTCCGAAAGTCCGGGAACTCGCTCATCCGGCGTGCGGGTGGCCTTGAGAGCGCCCACCGGGTCGGCGATCAGCGTCTTGAAGGTCGAGCACAGCGCGAATCGTTGCTCGGCACGGTGCGCCATGGCTGTGCCAGTGCGGATGTTTCGGGCATACACGTCGAGGCGCGCCGCGTACTTCTGGTCCGGTTCCCGCAACCCACGCTCGGTATCGCGAGTCGGTGAACCGGTGCCGCCGGTACCGGGGCACAGGTGAGCACGGCGGGCGAGGTCGCGAGACCGACTTGAACACGCCACGTCGGGACAGTCGGGAAGCGCTGGCCAGGCGGGGCCTCCAACAGCTCGTGTCGGTCGCCGGTTGTCGAAGCTCGGCGGGTGGCGGCACGCCCGCGTTCGTGTCCAAGATTCATTGTTGAAGAACCCATGACACATTGAGGCCGAACTCGCGATCGCCGTGGGGCGAGCGGTTGGCGGAGAGAATTGGCCCCGGTGATGGTGTCGCCGCCGATGTGGTCGGGTTGGCCCGTTCGAGTTCAGCTGTCGAGCTCGCGCACAGGTCGACGACGCGATCGCGGGTTCCCGGGCGTAGCGTTCGAACTGGTCCAGCGTCGCGTCGGCGGCATCGTCGGGGGAGCCGTGTGACACGTGGACGTAGGCGGAGACCGGGTGCGTATTGCCGTGGGAACAGCCGGGGTCGGCCAGGTACTGCTGGGACACGCGGATCAGGGGAATCACCGCCGGGCCACCGCTCGGCTGGAATTTCAGTAACGGACACCTGCAGAACAACTCTTGCACGCGGTCCAGGAACGCTGCGCCTACGCACTAGGGGAACTCCGCATGATCGTCCTCAGTGATACGCCGTCAACGGCAGCATTATCGCATCCCGGACGTGGCCACGGGCGTCGTCGAGGAGGGACACGTCCTGGTGCGCGATATGGCGGACGGGCACACCGGCCTGGCCTTCACCGAGCCACTGCCTGATGAGCAGACCGCCACGGCGATCCGTTTCCTGCAGCGGGCCCGCTATCGTGCGGACGCGTTCGCCCGATCCCTGCTCGGCGCCAGGCACAAGCGGACCAAGCTCGCCCCCGGCGACAACGGAAGAGCAGAGCTGCAACCGAATCCTTGCCGAAGAGCTCCTCTACGCTTGCTGCTGGAGCTCGGAAGACCAACGCGCGCGGGCACTTTCGCCATGGAACGTTCACTATGATTGTCGCTCCCGCGTGGCGCGGCCGACGGCCGACCACCCGCAGGTGAGCTGCCACTGGCGTGACCGGCATTGGCCCCACACATCTCGAGCGCCGCCAGGGCCGTTCACCACGCCGCCCACGGGAGGTTCGAGCGCCCCGATACCGCATATGGATTGGACCGGAGTTGGGGCGACGACGGTACCTCGTCTGTTCGCTCTCCTTTCCAGAAGCGGAAACCCGCTCTTGTCGCTGCCGTCATCCGCCGAGGGCCGGACCCAGCCAGCGGCGAACGAGGGCACGTAACTGGTCATCGGTGAGAGCCGGTATCGACGGGTACTGCAGAAACGAGATGAAAAGCCGCATCAGGATCTCGGCGAGCCCCTGGAGGTCCTCGTCGGTGGTGACGCCGGCAGCCGGCCAGTCGACCGGAAGGTCGCGGAGGATCCGCGCGCCAAGCGAGAAAGCCAGGGGAGAGGTGGATCCGGCGGTGAAGAAGTCAGCTTCACCTGCCTGCAGCAACAGGCCCATGTAGGGTTCGTCGGGGATGGTTCGGACAGCGAAAACGACGGATTCGATCGCAGCCTCGGCGGCGCTGCCGAATGCGGCCAGGTGGTGTTGCATGCGTTGCGCGAATTCGTCGGCGCCAGCCTGGGCGACGGCGCTGAGGATGTCCGCCAGACGCGGGAAGTAGCGGTACACGGTCTGCCGGGTCACTCCGGCCTCCGTGGCGACATCGGAGAAGCTGGTCTTGGCCAGCCCGGCACGATCGATACACGCCGTCGCCGCCTCGACGAGCCGGCGGCGTGCCTCGTCCTCGGTTCCCGGGGGGTTGCCCTGCCATCCGTGGTGGCCCATGCGGTCCATCTTCCCGGATGGAGTACCTCAGATGCCGGCGGGTGCCATGCGGCGTGTTCGGTCCCGCCGATACAACGCGGCCAGCAGCAGGCCGGACCCGATGAAGCAGGCGAGCGCGTACGGTCCGCTTCCGATCGGGGTTCGGTCGGTGGTGATGCCGTCGTGCGCGGTGAGGTACGCCGGCAGGGCACTGATCCAGAACACCGCCATCCCACCCAGGTAGAGCACGGGGTAGAACCGGACGAAGGCGGGCAGCGGTTCGTCCGGTCCGCGATCCCGAGCCCGCAGCTGCGAGACGACGATCCAGCCACCGGCCAGCCAGACCAGGGCGAGTTCGATGCCGAGGCTCCAGGCTTGCCCGGTGATGTTGGGGCTGTTCCCGCCGAATAAGCTCGACGGGATGCCGGCGATGGCCATGGTCGGCGGCGTCAGGACACCGGCCACCAGGACGCGCAGCACCAGCGACCACCCCCGGCGCGGACCGCCATCGGCGGCCGGACCGCCGGTCAGACGCACAACCAGAAAGGTCATGGCCGCCATCGAGACCGAGGCGAACAGCAGCATGCTGGTCATCGGCACCGAGGCCATCGCAGGGTGGTTGACTATGTGGTTGTCCGTGTTCCAGGCCCACCACTTCAGCTGCGGACCGAGCTGATCGAAGACCTCGTAGAACACTTGGCAAGCGAAGGCCACGGTCACCGACCCGGCCAGTACGCTACGGCGCTGGAAGATCCCGAGCGAGCGCACGAGCTCGTAGGCGACCTGGCTGATCATCGGGTAGAAGGCCACGATGTAGAGCGGCAACCGATCCGCCATGAACTGCACGGTGAACTGGTTGTGGGCGAAGATGAAACCGTACAACGTGTCGAGACCGAACCACTCCGGGAAATACAGCGGCGGCTCGGTCACGAAAAGGTAGACCAGCGAGGCACACCAGAGTGCCAGGTTGACCGGATCGCCTGCGCGGTAGCGGCGAACGGCGTGCACCAGGGCGAAGATCGCACCACCGACGACGAGCAGCTCAAGTAGTGGCATGGTCCAGTTCGCGAGATCCCAGGGGGAGCGGATCGAGGCCACCGGGGAGACGTCGTGGCAGTCGAAGCCGAGACCGCGGGTGACTGCCTCCACCCCCGGTCCGCACACGGCGCTCATTATGCGGCCGTTCGTGTCGCGGTATCGGCGGCGCCGCCAGGTGAGTAGTCGGTGTCCGGCGGTTCGGCCTGCGGGTCGAACGCGAAGGGAATCCGGTTTCGGCCTAAAGCCGCGCGGATCCGGTATCGCATAAGCCCTGCGATAACCCGCGGGTTTCGCATCATCTCCCCCAGCGATTCGTCGAGATTGAACACCTTGGCGAAGTGCTCATCGACCACAGCATCCTCGCGGGCGGCGCCGACGATGAGGCTGAACGCGGGACTGGATACGGATGCCAGGACCCGGCGCCTCCACTCGGGTGGCTTCTCCGTACCCACCGCACATTCGTAGCCCTGGTCCCTGACCATCGCCAGGCGCCACGGCACGCCGAGTACCTTGCGCTGCCCGGCGAGGAACCGCGCACAGAACTCCGCGTCGAGACGCCCGGCGCGGGAGAGGTGTTCACGCAACAGCAAGGCCGAACCCGAAGCGGAACTGATTCCCTGCGCATAGAACGGATTGAACGCGCAGATCGAATCGCCGATGAATGCCAGCCCCTGCGGAGGCCTCGACCAACGGTCGTAGCGTCGCCACTTGTTGCCGGTCGACCGGGTCAGGTGTACTTCCGAGGTAGGGGCGCACTTGTCCATCGCTGCCGCGAACAACGGTGTCCGCACCCGGCGTGCCGATTCGATGAACGCGTCGGCGGTGCGCGGCATCTGGATCCCCCATGAGCCCATGCAGGCGATGACGCGGTTCCCCTCGATCGGGAAGAAGTTCACCAGGAACTCGTGCTCAGCGGGGTGTTGCCCCTTGTCCGGGGTCGGCATGATCACCAGGTGTCGCCACCACCAGGACACGGGTCGCTGGTCGGCTGTGGGCAGGTCGTACCAGCGCGAGGTGTAGGTGACCTTGGCATCGAGAGTCTGCACCTGCGGCTCTGGCCACCCCGCCGCCACCAACCAGGCGCCGACCGAGGAGCCACGGCCCATCGCGTCCACGACGAAGTCCGCGTCAATGTGCTCGTCACCGGTGGATGTGGTGACATACACCCCGGTGACCGCGCCATCGCGGGTGCCGCCACCGCGTACGGTCAGGCCGCTCACTGCGACCCCCTCGCGGATACCCACGTTGGCCATGCCCCGCACCTTGTCGCGCAACACGCGCTCGATGAGGACTCGCGAGCTGTAGACCATCGTCATCGAGCTGCTCTTACGCGCCGACCAGCCCTCCCCGTCGAGATAGGCCGCGTCCATCGACGGCATCAGGTGCAGCCCGCCCGCGGCGATGAGTTCGTCTTCGAAGCCGGGGAACAATTCCCCGATCGCGCGCCGGCCCGAGTTCAGCAGGAAATGCGGGTGTTTGCTCTGCGGCACACCACGCCGGTGCTCGGCCTCTGCTGGAAGCTCATCGCGTTCCAGCACGACGACCTGCTCGAAGTGCGGCGCGAGCGCCCCCGCGGTGCACAGACCAGCGACACTGCCACCGAGGACGACGGCGGTCTTACCAAGCGTCATGCGGACCAACCTCCCGACATCATTCATACAGAATTACGAGAAATGTATGAATGATGTCGCCAGGTGTCAAGGAAGTGAGTACCCGCGACCATGTCTCACGGGCAGCCGCGCTGCGGCGGTGTCCGTATCACCACTGAACCCCCGCGGCGGTGTCGGAGCCGAGCTCGCCACAGATCCAGCGGCAGGACACGGGCGGTAACGGGTCCGGTCGCGCAGATTGGAAAGGTTGCGGGATGCGGTCCTGAAGCAGTCCCAATAAGACGGTCGGCTCTCAGCTGACCCGGCGGACGCCCAGCCGCTGTTTCCGCGAGGACTCGAATGGGTACTTGACCGTTCATGGGACACGTCGCAGAGCAACCGATCGATACGGCACCGAAAAGCACCGCGACAGTGCTCGAGCGGCTCGATCGGTACTGGCGCGCGGCCAACTACCTATCCGCCGCGCAACTCTATCTGTTGGACAACCCGTTGTTGCGGGAGCCGCTCCAAGCCGAACATCTGAAACCGAGACTGCTCGGTCACTGGGGCACCACGCCTGGTCTGAATTTCGTGTATGCCCACCTCAACCGGGTGATCCGACAGGAGAAGCTGAATGCCATCTTCGTTGCCGGGCCCGGTCACGGTGGCCCAGGTGTGGTGGCGAACGCCTACCTGGAAGGTACCTACAGCCAGCGGTTCCCCGATGTGACCCAGGATGAAGCGGGGTTGGCCAAGTTGGTTCGGCAGTTCTCCTTCCCCGGAGGAATCCCCAGCCATGCCGCTCCGGAGACACCGGGTTCGATCAACGAGGGCGGGGAGCTCGGCTATTCGCTGCTGCACGCGTTCGGCGCCGTGTTCGACAATCCCGATTTGCTGGCCTGCTGCGTGATCGGCGACGGGGAGGCGGAGACGGGGCCGCTCGCCGCGAGCTGGCACTCGAACAAATTCCTCGACCCGCGTGCCGATGGAGCCGTGCTGCCGGTGTTGCATCTCAACGGGTACAAGATCGCCAACCCCACGGTGCTTGCCAGGATTCCCGAGCCCGAGTTGGTGAGCCTGCTGGAAGGCTACGGCTACCGGCCCTACCTGGTCAGCGGGACGGATCCGCAAACGATGCACGAGCAGATGGCAGCGGCGCTGGACACCGTGGTCGCCGAAATCGGCGCGATCCAGCGTACCGCCCGTGAAGACGGCGAATCGATACGACCGATCTGGCCGATGATCGTGTTGCGCACCCTGAAGGGATGGACCGGACCGGCCGAGGTGGATGGGATGGCTGTGGAAGGAACCTTCCGCGCGCACCAGGTCCCGCTCGCGGAAGTGCGCACCAACACCGAGCATCGACGGCAACTGGAGAGCTGGCTGCGCTCCTACCGTCCGGAGGAACTCTTCGACGGTAACGGGACGCTGCGATCCGAACTCGCCGATCTCGCTCCGTACGGCAACGCGCGGATGAGCGCAAACGAGCACGCGAACGGCGGTCTGCTGCGCAGACCATTGCGACTGCCGAATTTCCGGGACTATCTGACTGCACTTCCGGCTCCGGGCGCGGTGAACCAGAGCGGTATGGCGGCACTGGGCGGTTTCCTGCGTTCGGTGTTCACCGCCAATCAAGAGGCGGCGAACTTTCGGCTGTTCGGGCCGGACGAGACGACTTCGAACAAGTTGGAGTCCGTCTTCGACGTCACCAACCGGGCGTGGACCGCTGAACTGCGAGCCGGCGACGACCACCTGGCGCCGGACGGCCGCGTGCTGGAGGTGCTCTCCGAGCATCTGTGCCAGGGCTGGCTGGAGGGCTACCTGCTCAGCGGAAGGCACGGTGTCTTCAACTGCTACGAGGCGTTCACCCACATCATCGACTCGATGTTCAATCAGCACGCCAAGTGGCTGAAGGTCAGCAAGGAAATCCCTTGGCGCGCGTCGATCGCATCGCTGAACTACCTGCTTTCCTCGCATGTGTGGAGACAGGACCACAACGGTTTCTCTCATCAGGACCCAGGGTTCATCGACCACGTGGTGAACAAGAAGGCGGACTTCGTCCGGGTATACCTGCCACCGGACGCGAACACGCTGCTCTCGGTGATGGACCACTGCCTGCGCAGCGAGAATCTGGTCAACGTCGTCATAGCCGGGAAACACCCGGAACCGGTATGGCTCGGACCGGACGCCGCCATCGAACACTGCACCCGCGGCCTCGGGATCTGGGACTGGGCGAGCAGCACCGACGCGGAACCGGATGTGGTGCTCGCCTGCGCGGGCGATGTGCCGACGCTGGAGACCCTCGCCGCCACGGACCTGCTGCATCGCCACATCCCGGAGCTGAACGTGCGTGTGGTCAACGTGGTCGACCTGATGCGGCTGCAAGACGAGCACCAGCATCCGCACGGCCTGCCCGATGCCGAGTTCGACGCGCTGTTCACCGAAGACAGGCCGGTCATCTTCGCCTACCACGGTTATCCGTGGCTGATCCACCGGTTGACCTACCGGCGGAGCAACCACGCGAACCTGCACGTTCGCGGATACATCGAGGAGGGCACCACGACCACCCCCTTCGACATGGTGATGCTCAACGAACTCGACCGCTACCACCTCGTGATGGACGTGATCGATCGTGTCCCCGGTCTCGGCGTGCGCAGAGCCCAACTACGACAACAGATGGTCGACACCCGGCTGCGCGCCCGGCTTTATACCCGACAGTACGGAGAAGATCCGCCCGAGGTTCGCGACTGGTCGTGGCCATCGTGACCACGGTGATGACGGTCAACTGCGGTTCCAGCAGCCTGAAACTACGGTTGGTGGACGAGTCCGACACAGTGCTGGACAGCGAGGACATCGCCGTCCACAAGGGGCAGATCGACCGCGAGCGCCTGTCGCGATTCACCGAACGACTTGGCCGGGTTGACGCGGTTGCGCACCGGATCGTGCACGGAGGCGACCGGTTCACCGGCAGCGTCCTGGTGGACAGGGATGTGCGCTCAGAACTGATGGAGCTGATACCGCTGGCTCCGGCGCACCAGCCAATGGCTCTGGCCGCCATCGACATCGTCGCCGATCAGCTGCCCGGTCTGCCCGTGGTGGCTTGTTTCGACACCGCGTTCCACTCACGGATGCCCGATGCGGCAAGGGACTACGCATTACCAAGGCAATGGCGGGATCGGTTCGGCATCCGGAAGTACGGGTTCCACGGGCTGTCCCACGAGTACGCCTCGACGCGAGCGGTGGGACTGCTTGCGGACAAGGATATTCGCATCGTCGTCTGCCATCTCGGTGCGGGCGCCTCGCTGGCCGCGGTGCGACACGGCCACAGCCTTGATACCACCATGGGGTTCACCCCACTAGAAGGCCTGGTGATGAGCACCCGCAGCGGTCGCGTGGACCCGTCGATTCTGCTGTGGCTGCAACAACATGCGGGCATCGGTGTCGAGGAACTCGCCGATACCCTGCAGTACCACTCCGGTCTGCTCGGCATGGCAGGCAATCCCAACATCGGCGAGCTGCGCGGGCGCGCGGATCGAGACGCTCGCCGTGCGGTGGATGTCTACCTGCACGAGCTCTGCGCCGCGATCGCGGCCATGACCGCGGCTCTCGGCGGATTGGACGCTCTGGTGTTCACCGGCGGAGTAGGTGAGAACGAGTCATTCGTACGGACACACGTGGCCACCGCGCTCGGCTATCTCGGTGTCACGGTGGATGAGCCGCACAACGTCGGCGCAGAGCCCGACACCGATATCAGCACCCCGGACGCGGCCGTCCGCACGCTGGTGATCGCGGCTCGTGAGGATGTGCCGATGGCCAGGGACGCCCGCATGCTGCTTGGGGGTTCCTGAGGATTCGGCCGTTCACCGGGGCGGGCGGACACGTCGTGGTGCTGCCGCGGCTCCGCTCTCGGCGCGGAACCGTCGGGGCCACATCGGTCTCTGGTCCTGCGGTGGTGCGAGCACTGCGGCGCAGTAGCCGCGGCCGTACTTGGCTGCTCGTGAAGCTGCCGAGAAAGGGCTATTCCTGTCACTGTCCATATGGCCGTACGAGGCGAGCCAACCGAGTCGGTGGCCGCCGAGGGCCTACTGCCGCGTGCGCCGCTGGTTGAGCCGTTCTCGTTGTGGCACGACGGTGTATTTCGGATCTTTGGCTGAGGTCAGTCCTGCGTGGAACACGCCCCAGCGGGTGGCGGCAGAAGCCGCGAACAGCGCCGCACCGGAGAGCGCACTGATCACCCGGCTTCGCCGGCCAAGCACGGCTCCGGCGGCACCGCAGACCGCGAGTGCCTTGCTGGCCTTGAGGTACATGCCGCCGGGGCCGGTGTCGTAGGGTTCCCCGACCATGCCGAGCCTGCTACGCATGCGCTCGAACGCGAAGAGCTCACAGCCTGCCCCCAGCACGGCGAACACGCGCGCAGGCACGCTCTCCGTTGTCGGTGCGAACAGCCCCAGCCCACCGGCTGCTGCCGCGCCCGACCCGATGAACACGAACGGCAGTTCACGGTAGCCGTCGTGCCATGCGGGTACGGCGGTGTCGCTGAGCAGGGCGGCGGTGTATGCGGCCACGGCGGGCCCGGTGACCGCGGCTGCCGCGGTGGCGCCTGTGCCTGCGATCCTTGTGATGGTGGGAAACCGCTCGAGCACGCTTGATACGGCCGCCACTCTGACGAGCCCCTCGCGATGTGCCCACACCGCGGCGACCCCGGCGGCAGGCGCATACGCCGACAACAGCCAGGAACCCACGCTCATCGGCGAACTCGGTTTGAACACACGCAGCATGTTCAGGAACCGCGCTGGCCTGCCAAGGTCGTGTACGAGTGCCGCGAGGGACACGAGCGCACTTCCGATCGAGCCCGTCGTCGTGATCCGCTGGAGTGTGGGCCTGCGGGTGAGCGCGGCTCCAGCGCCGAGCAGCGAACCCGCTCCCGCGAGGCCCCCCAAGAACAGATAGCCGGGCACGTCGGGTGTCTTCCATACCGGCGCGTTGAGCACCGGAAGTCCGTAGTAGGAGCCGAATTCGGCATCGGGCACCATGGGCTGCTCACCGTGTTTGCGCCGGTGCCTGCGTCCTCCGGTGACCGCGTTGCGGCCGGTGCGCGCGCGGTTGCCTGCGGCGTCGGTGTGGCTCATGTCGGCCTCCTCAGGGACGGTTCAGCGCTTGCCGAACGCGGCGGCGGTAAACGCGGCGGCGGCCATACCGACCAGCGTGCCCGCCGCGGCGGCGACATGACGCCACATGGACGGCAGATCGCGCGTGGTGACGACAGGGTCAGGTGGCAGACCGTAGACCTCGGGTTCGTCGAGCAGCAGGAAGAACGCCCCGTCCCCGCCGACACCGTCGTCCGGGTCCGCGCCGTAGAGCCGGGCATCGGCGACTCCCTCGCCGTGCAGCTGCTCGACACGTTGCCGCGCCCGCTCGCGCAGCTGGTCGAGGGGGCCGAACTGGATGGACTCGGTCGGACACGCCTTGGCACACGCCGGTTCACCGCCCGCGCCGATCCGGTCGTAGCACAGCGTGCATTTCCACGCTCTGCCATCGCCCTCGCGGCGGTCGATCACGCCGTATGGGCAGGCGGGAATGCAGTAGCCGCAGCCGTTGCAGATGTCCTCCTGCACGACCACGGTGCCGAATTCGGTACGGAACAGCGAACCGGTCGGGCAAACATCCAGGCATGCGGCGTGGGTGCAGTGCTTGCACACATCACTGGACATCAGCCAGCGGAACTCACCTGCTTGGCCCGGTGTGGTGGGATTCATCGCGGCGTCCGCGGGAGGGGTGGCCGCACCCTGCTCGGCCATCGCCAGCACATCCCCGGTGTGCTGCAATCCAGGGTCTTGCACGCCGATCGGTTTGCGTTGCTCGATGAACGCCACATGCCGCCACGTGTCGGCACTGAGCCCGCCGGTGTTGTCATAGGACATGCCGGTCAGGTCGAGGCCGTCTTCGGGGATCAGGTTCCATTCCTTGCAGGCGACCTCGCAGGCCTTGCAACCGATGCACACCGAGGTGTCGGTGAAGAAGCCCATCCGCGGAGGGTGGTCCGGGTAGCCACTCGCCGCCGCGGGATCGTGCCCGCTACCCGTGCTCGATGCCGTGTCGGTCATGTCAGATCTCCGTTCCGGTCTCGTCGGTGATTCCCGCTCTGCGCTGGTATTCGCGCACCAGTTCGGCTGTGCCCGCGGCATCCGGGCGCCTGCCGGGGCGGATGTCGCAGGCGAACGCCTTCACCTCCTGGATGTGCACGTTCGGGTCGAGCGAGAGCGCGGCCAGTTCGTTGGCCGCGTCGCCGGTGCTATAGCCGTTGTGGCCCCAGTGGTAGGGCAGCCCGACCTGGTGCAGCGTGCGGCCCTGCACGGCGATCGGGCTCATCCGTTCGGTGACCAGCACGCGGGCCTCGATCGCGGCACGCGCGGTGACGATCGTGGCCCAGCCAAGGTGGGTCAGGCCGCGCTGCGCGGCGAGTTCCGGGGAGATCTCGCAGAACATCTCCGGTTGCAGCTCCGCGAGGTAGGGCTGCCAGCGGCTCATCCCGCCGGCAGTGTGATGCTCGGTGAGCCGGTAGGTCGTCGCGACGTAGGGGAACACTTCCGTACCCGGTTGCGCTCCGCTTGGCTGCATCCGGTTGTGCTTGCCCTTGAACGGCAGTACCTGCCGCACGGGGTTGCGCTGTTGCGGGTAGAGCCGGTTCTCGAACGGCGAGTCCTGCGGTTCGTAGTGGGCGGGCAGCGGGCCGTCCACGAGCCCGGCCGGGGCGAACAGCCACGCCTTGCCATCGTCTTGCATCACGAACGGTTCGGTGCCCGCCAGGGCGGCGGGCCCGTGCGCATCAGATGGCGGCTGATAGTCCGGCGGTTTCGTGGCGGCGAAGTCGGCGACGTCGTGACCGGTCCAGCGCTGCTCATCGGAGTCCCACCACACGAGTGCCTTGCGCGCGCTCCAGGGGCGGCCGTCCGGGTCGGCGGAGGCGCGGTTGTAGAGGATCCTCCGGTTGGCCGGCCACGCCCACCCCCACTGGTTGGCGACCCAGTTCTGCCGATCGCCCGGTTCCCGGCGGGCGGCCTGGTTGGCCCCGCCGGCGCGTACGCCGCAGTAGATCCAGCAACCGCACGTCGTGCTGCCGTCGTCGGTGAGTTGCTCGTAGCTGGACAGCGGATTCCCCTGCGCATCGGCGCCGTTGATCTCGGCGAGCACCGCGTCGGCGTCCGGTTCGTCCAGCGGCCCGTGCACCGGGTAGTCCCATGTCAGGTCGAGAAGCGGCCGGTCCCTGTCGTCGGTACTGCCCGTGAGTTTCTCCCGGATGCGTTTGCCGAGGTAGTAGGTGAACCACAGGTCGCTGCGCGCGTCACCTTCCGGTTCCACGGCCGCATGGTGCCACTGCAGCATCCGCTGGGTGTTGGTGAAACTGCCGTCTTTCTCGGTATGTGCGGCAGCGGGCAGGAAAAACACCTCGGTGGCGATCTCGCGTGTGGACAGTTCCCCGCTCTCGATCTCCGGGCCGTCCTTCCACCATGTGGCGCTCTCGATGAGCGAGAAGTCGCGGACCACGAGCCAGTCCAGCGCGGCCATACCGAGCCGCTGCAGCTTCGCGTTCGCCGAACCGACAGCCGGATTCTCCCCATACAGGAAATAGCCGACGCACTCGCGCCTGGTCTGGGCCATGACCGTCTCGTAGGTGCTGTGACTGCCGGTCAACCGTGGCAGGTAGTCGAAGCAGAAATCGTTCTCCGGTGTCGCCGCCGGACCCCACCAGGCCTTGAGCAAGCTGGTCAGGTATGCGCCCATGTTCGCCCAGTACCCTTTGTCCGTGCCTTCGGCCGCGAGGAAGGCCGCCCGGTCCTGGTTGGCGTGTGCGTGGGGCATCGGGATGTAGCCGGGCAGCAAGTTGAACAACGTGGGGATGTCCGTCGACCCCTGGATGGAGGCGTGGCCGCGTAAGGCCAGGATCCCGCCGCCGGGCCTGCCGATGTTGCCCAGCAGGGTCTGCAGGATGGACGCGGTGCGGATGTACTGCACGCCGACGGTGTGCTGGGTCCAGCCGACCGAGTACACGAACGCGCTGGTGCGCTCGCGCCCGGAGTTCTCGGTCAGGTACTCGCACACGCGCAGGAACTTCTCCGGCGGTACCCCGCACACCTGCTCGACCATCTCGGGGGTGTAATCCGCGAAGTGCCGTTTGAGGATCTGGAACACGGTGCGCTGGTGGCGCAGCGTCGGATCGGTGCGTGCCTGCCCCGAACTGGCCCCGCCGGAACCGTGTGCCTCGCCGCGCCCCGCCTGGCGCACGCCGGAGCCGGACGGCGGGTCGCCGCCCGCGCGGTCCGGGTACTCCAGATCGCGCTCGCCCGATGCCGCCTGCACTTCGGCACCCTCGTACTGCCAGGTGTGGAAGTCGTAGTGGCGCTTCTCGGCGTCGAACCCGGAGAAGAACCCGTCCATGTCCGCCGGTCCGGCGTAGTCCTCGGTCACGATCGAGGCCGCGTTGGTGTAGTGCACCACGTAGTCGTGGAAGTACTTCTCGTTCGCCAGCACGTAGTTGACGATGCCGCCGAGGAAGGCGATGTCGGTGCCCGCACGCAGCGGCACGTGCAGATCAGCGAGCGCACTGGTCCTGGTGAACCGCGGGTCCACGTGGATGACCGTGGCGCCGCGTGCTTTGGCTTCCATCACCCACTGGAAACCGACCGGATGGCATTCGGCCATGTTGGAACCCTCGATGAGGATGCAGTCCGAGTGCTGCAGATCCTGCTGGAATGTCGTGGCGCCGCCGCGACCGAAGGAAGTACCCAGACCGGGCACTGTCGAGGAGTGTCAAACACGTGCCTGATTCTCGATCTGCACCGCCCCGAGCGCGGTGAACAGTTTCTTGATCAGGTAGTTCTCCTCGTTGTCCAGTGTGGCGCCGCCGAGGCTCGCGAACCCCATCGTGCGGCGCGTGCGGACGTCGTCCTGCTGCCACTGCCAGTACTCACCGCGCGCCTTGATCACCCGGTCGGCGATCATGTCCAGCGCCGTGTCCAGGTCCAGTTGCTCCCAGTCGGTGCCATAAGGCCTGCGGTAGAGCACCCGATGCTCGCGACCCGGACCGGTGGTCAACTGCAGTGATGCCGACCCTTTCGGGCACAGCCTGCCGCGGCTGACGGGCGAATCCGGGTCGCCCTCGATGTGTGTGACACGCTCGCCACGCACGTAGACGTTCTGCCCGCAGCCGACCGCGCAGTACGGGCACACCGACTTCACGATCCGGTCCGCGTCGGCGGTGCGCGGGGAGAGGTTCGCACTGGTACGACTCTTGGCCGCCGCACCACGCCCGCTCGGGTCGGTGCTCGCGAACTGGCGCAGTACCGGCCAGTTCAGCCACCGCTTCACGCCCAACGCCGTTCCCCGTCCCGCTCGCCTGCCGTCGCATTTCCGGGTACCCGTCTTCCCGCGGATTATGCACGTACCCGGGCCCTAACGCAGCCCGGTGTCTTCGGGCGCTTGTCCCGGTACTTGTCCTGAGCACCGTTCACCGGTCAACTTGCGGCGGTTGCCATCGACACGCACCGTCACCCCGTACCCGTCGAGGAGTTCGAGCAACGGCACCGCCACACGCCTGCTGGTGCCCAGCACACGGCGGGCTTCGCTGATGGTGAACGGTTCGGTGAGCCCGGCCAGCGCACGGTGCGCCTGCGCTGGCGCATCGGGAAGCAAGTACACCCCGTCGGCGACCCGCAGCAGCTGTTCCTGCTGTACGGCGACGGCCAGATGCGCGGCGGTCAGCCCGGCCTCGGCGAGCTCGGGAAGCTCGGGCGCGGCGAACGGTTCGCGCTGCAGCCGCTCTCGCAACCGGTGCAGCGCCGCGGCGGGCTGGTCGGGCAGTGTCGGTGTCGTGCCGCGACGGTGTATCCCGTGCGCATCGACGACCAGCTCGGCACATGCCGCGACAAGCGGTTCCAGCACAGCCGATTCCGGCAGGCCCAGCACCCGGGCGGCTGTGGCAGGGATGAGGCCGGGGGCCAGTGGTCGCTCCCGCGCGTGCCGGTCCACCAGCCTGGTCAACTCGCGTTGCCAGTCTCGCCAGCGGTCCGCGTCGGCGAGCCATGCGCCCGCGGAAACGGCACCTTCCGGTGTGGGCGCATCCGGGGCGAGCACCCCCGCAGTGACCAGCAGATCCCGCCGCACCGTGCCGCGCCTGCGTACCTCGCCTGCCGGATCGGGTTCGCCGGTGACCGCGGCGAGTTCGGCGTCGCGGCGCGCGGCCGCGCCCCGGCGGTCCAGCGGCGGCGGATCGGTGTCCAGGACGACCGCACCGGTCACGTGCCGCGTGCCCGGATCGCGCAGGATGAGCCGTTCGCCTACGTGCACCGGCAGCGGACGACGCACCGCTAGTCGCGCGGTGTGTGCGCCGAGGGGGCGCACGTGCGCCGAGGCCGCGGCCGAACCAAGGTGCAGCATCGGGGCAGTGGGCAATCGTTCGGTTTCCACACGGACATCCATGGTGTATGCCTCGCTCCACCGGCCGCGCGCGAGCAGAGCATCTCCTCGGCGCAGGCGGTTGCGATCCAGCCCGCGCAGATTCACCGCCACCCTGGCCACAGCCGAGACCGATCCAATCCGCTGCTTGAGACTCTCCACGCCCTTGACGCGCACGGATTCGCCCGAGGGGGAGACCAGCAGTTCATCTCCGATGCTGATCGACCCTCCGGTGAGCGTCCCCGTCACGACGGTGCCCGCGCCACGCACCGTGAACACGCGGTCCACCCACAGCCGGGTGGCCGAGGACGCGGGCGCGGGCATGGTCGCCACCAATCGCTCAAGCGCCTCGCGCAGTTCGCCAAGGCCCTCGCCGGTCGCGCCGCTGACCGCGACCGCCTCGAACGCATCCAGACACGTACCCGCCAGCCGTCGTTTTGCCGCATTGATCGCAGGACCGGCCGGGGCAAGATCGCAGCGGGTCACCGCGAGCAATCCGTGCCGGACGCCGAGCGCCTCGAGCGCGGCCGCGTGCTCCTCGGTCTGCTTGCACCACCCTTCATCGGCGGCGATCACCAGTAGCGCCGCGGGGACCGGGCCGATCCCGGCGAGCATGTTGGTGATGAACCGTTCGTGTCCTGGTACGTCCACGAACACCAGATCGCCGTGTACGGGCAAGGTCGTCCACACATAGCCGAGGTCGATCGTCATGCCGCGCCGGTGTTCCTCGGCCCACCGGTCGGGGTCCATTCCGGTCAGCGAGCGCAGCAACGTCGACTTGCCATGGTCGACGTGGCCTGCGGTCGCGATCACGTGCATGCCCGCTCCCGCGCCGCCGTGCGCACCGCCGCGGCCAACCGCTCGTCGTCGCTTGCGGGAACGCAGCGCAGGTCGAGCAGGCATTGGCCCGCTTCGAGCCTGCCGACGACACACGGCCGGCCCAAGCGCAGTGATGCGGCGAACGCTTCAGGCAGGGCGACGGCCCAGCCGGGCAACCGGACTTGTGGCGCGCCGCCGCCACCGACCATCCCCTCCGAAGGCACGGTATCCGCGTCGACACCGCCGCGCGCGAGTTCGGCCGCCAATGCCTCCGCACGGACGCGCAACGAGCCCTCATCGGCGTGCAGCGCGCGCAGCACCGGCGTGTCTCCCGCACCGAGCAGTGTGGCCTCGAACGCGGCCAGGACGAGCTTGTCCACCCGCATCGCGCGCGCGAGCGGGTGCTTGCGCAGCCGTCGCACCGTCTCCCGCTCGCCGAGTACGAATCCGGCTTGCGGGCCGCCGAGCAGCTTGTCGCCGCTCGCGGTGACAACAGCAGCGCCTTGCGCGAGCCAGCCCTGCGCGTCGGGTTCGTCCGGAAGCAGCGGATCGGGGTGCAGCAGGCCGGAACCGATGTCGGCGACCACGGGCACTCCAAGCCCGGCGAGCTCACGTACCGGCACCGAGGAAGTGAACCCGCCGATGGTGAAGTTCGACGGATGGACCTTGAGTACGAACCCCGTGTCCGGGCCGAGCGCCTGCGCATAATCGGAAAGGCTCGTGCGGTTCGTGGTGCCGACCTCGCGCAGCCGGGCGCCGGTACTGGCCACGAGCTCGGGGATGCGGAACCCGTCGCCGATCTCGACCATCTCGCCGCGGCTGACGACGATCTCACGGCCCGCGGCCAGCGCGGTAGCGGCCAACGCCAGCGCGGCGGCACCGTTGTTGACCACGAGCGCATCCGCGGCCGCGGGGACCGCATCGCGCAACGCGTCGGCAGCCGCCGCGCCACGCCGCGCCCGCGTGCCGGTGCGCACGTCGTACTCCACATCGGTGTACCCGGCTGCGCCGCTGAGCGCTTCGACGGCTCGCTCGGACAGCGGCGCGCGGCCCAGGTTCGTGTGCAGCACGACCCCGGTCGCGTTGACGACCGGCCGCAGTGAGCACGGCCGGGCCGGGAACGCGGCCAACACGGCCTCCACGACCCCTTCCGGGAGGAGCATCTCGCCGCGCACTGCTTCCTGCGCCGCGTGCACCGCGCGTTTGAGCACGTCTCTGCCGACCCGCTCGCGCACGCTCGCAAGCCGTGGATCGGCGAGCACCACATCGGTTCGTGGCACGGTCCGCCGCGGATCGCTGTCCGGCATCAGCCCACCACCAGTGGGCTGTCACTGGCTTCGGTGAGTTCCCCGACCACCGGCGCGCCGGGCAATTCCCCGGCGACAAGCAGTCCACCGGATGTCTGCGCGTCCGCGAGCAGTAGCTGGTCCAGCTCACCGACACTCGCGCCCCAGCGTGTGTGCGGCCATACCCAGTCGAGGTTGCGGCGGGTACCCCCGCTGACGAACCCCTGCTCAGCGGCCTCGCGCGCCCCTTCGAGATAGGGCACCGCGGCAGGGTCGACGCGCGCGGTCACCCCGCTGGCGCGGGCAAGTTTGTACAGATGCCCGAGCAGGCCGAATCCGGTCACGTCCGTGGCGCACCGCAGCCCCGCCCGCACCGCGGCCTCGGAGCTCTCGCGGTTGAGGGCGGTCATCGCCTGGATCGCCTGCTCGAATCGTTCGCCGGTCGCCTTGTGGCGAGTGTTCAGCACGCCGATCCCCAGCGGCTTGGTCAACGACAACGGGGTGCCGGGTTCGCCGCTCCCCAATCGCAGCAGTCGCTGCGCACTGCCGGTCCCGGTCACCGCCAGCCCGTACTTGGGCTCCGGGTCATCAATGCTGTGCCCGCCCGCGAGATGGCAAGCCGCCGTGGACGCGACGGTCGCTCCACCGCGCAGCACCTCGGTCAGCAACTCGGTCGGCAACCTCTCCCGAGGCCAACCGAGCAAGTTCACCGCGAGCACCGGCCTGCCACCCATCGCGTACACGTCGGAGAGCGCGTTCGCCGCGGCGATCCGGCCCCAGTCGTACGGGTCGTCGACCACAGGGGTGAAGAAGTCGGTGGTCGCGATGATCGCGGTGTCGCCTTCGAGGCGCACTGCCGCGGCGTCGTCCCCGTCATCGAGCCCCACGAGCAGTTCGTGCTCGCCTGCTCCGGCGCCGACCAGCCCGGCGACCGCCTGCTCCAGCTCGCCAGGCGGGATCTTGCACGCGCACCCGCCGCCGTGGGCGTACTGGGTCATCCGGATCGAACGGGGCATCCTGGCAACCTCCTGCACGCGGTCAGGTCAGGGCACACACGCAAGCGTAGGGCATACCCGGCCGCACGAGGTTGGAAACGCGGTCGGACCCGTCGGCGGAGGGGAACGGGAATCGAACCCGCCAGACCGAGATACTCGGCCTCGTCGGTTTTGAAGACCGCGGCGCCCACCAGGACGCGTGCCCCTCCCCATCGCGACGCCCGGTGAGACTACCAGTGGCCACCGTCGCGTCGGACCATCCATTTCGAACAACCGTGTGCGGTGCCGAAAAACCCTCGACGACACCGTCGAATGCATGTGTCGCGAGTATCGCAGAGCATGCGGGGAGCACAGTGTGTCCGGTGACCGAGCGCCGAACGGACCGGAGCTCACTGGCCCGGGGCCCCGGCACCGCCCTTGTGCTGTCCCGACGCGTTCGCAGTGGTGACCGTCGATAGAGACTGGTCTTGATTCCGGACGGCATGACCATATGCGATCCGAAAGCTGATTCCGACGAATCAATCCCCTGCCACGAACTTTCGATGCTGGATCGCATGTGTCGGCAGCTGTCGAAGCGCGGTGACAATTGCTCTGTCCTGATTCTGTCATGTGTGAGTTCGAATTCGATTACGGTTCGACTGCCTTCGTCTTCGAATAGATCATTGGCCGATGAGCTGCTCGAGTTCGCGACGTGGCTCGGTCAGAGTCCGTGCACGGTTCCTGAGTGAGGACCACGGGTCGCCGCGGTCCTTGAGTCGGTCCGGGAGAGTATGAATGGTGTACTGCCATGGTGTGGTGGTGTCGAACTCGTTCCAGTCCAGTGGAGTCGCGACGGGAGCGTTCGGTCGGGCGCGTACGGCGTAGGGCGCCACGGCGGTCTGTGCGTAGGAGTTGCGCAGGTAGTCGACGAGGATGCGGTCGCCCCGGTCTTGTTTGCGCTGCTGGACTGTGAGCATGTCCGGGTGTCGCTCGGCGAGCAAGGTGGCCAGTCGGCGGGCGAATTCGCGGGCCTGGTCGAAGGTTTGTGTCCTGCGTAGTGGCGTCAGTACGTGGAAGCCGCGGGATCCGGTGGCCATGAGAAAGGCAGGCAGACCGATCTCATCGAGGATGGTGCGCACGCTGCGTGCGGCAGACCGGAGCATGGGAAGGTCGGTCCCCGGCGGATCGAGGTCGAAGATCAGCCGGTCCGGTCTGTCGAGCTCGTCGGTGCGTGACAGCCACAAGTGTGGGGTGACACATGCCTGATCGGCGAGGTACACGAGCGTCTGTGTGTCGTCACATACGGCGTGCACGGTGACACCACCCTCTTTCTTTCCCACCTCGACGCGAGGCACCCATTCCGGATAGTGCTCGGGGACGTTCTTCTGGAAGATGCGCGGCTGGTCGATGCCATCAGGATAGCGTTCGGCTGCGACCGGGCGACCCCGTGCGTGCCGGAGGAAAGTGGATGCGATGTCGCGGTAGTAGCCGACGAGGTCCGCTTTGGTAATACTATCTTCGGGAAACAGGACCTTGTCCGCTTTGGAGATCGGGATTCTCCTGGCGCCAGCCTTGACGGTTTCCTTGCTCATCGGTTTTCGGTCACGTCCTCGTTTCCCGGTGTTTCGCGTACGACCTCGGTGGGATTCTTGTCTTCGCGCAAGCCGGAGAACCTGGGATGGCGAAGCCTGCCGTCGCGGGTCCACTCGGTGAACTCGATCTGCCCGATCAACGACGGAGACACCCAATGCGCGCCCGGCTCGCGCACCTGATCGGTGAACGGTGAGCTCGGCATTTCGCCGTCACGCAGTTGGGCGTGCAGCGAGCCGAGAAGGCTCTCGTCGAAGCCGGTGCCCACTTTGCCCGCATAGCGCAACCGCCCGTTCTCATAATAGCCGAGCAGGAGAGCGCCGAAGCCAAGCCGGGCTCCTTGTGGGTCGGTGAAGCCTGCGATGACGAATTCCTGCCCCTGTGAACATTTGAATTTCAGCCAGTCAGACGAGCGGCCCGAGTGATAGGCGGCATCGGCCCGCTTGGCGATCACCCCTTCCCATCCACGCCCGCATGCCTGCCTGAAGTATCGCTCGCCATCGGTGTTGCGGTGGGTGGTGTACCGCACCGGATCGGTGAATTCGAACGCGTCCCGAAGCATGGTTTTGCGCTGCCGTAGTGGCAGTTCGGTAGTGTCCCGCTCGTCGAGGTAGAGCAGGTCGAACAGGTAGTAGTACACTGTCATCCCGGTCGCGCGTGCTCGGCGCGGGTCGGTGAGGTGGATGCGGGGTTGCAGGGCCGCGAAGCTGGTGTTCCTCCCGTCGAAAGCCACGATCTCGCCGTCGACCACGAATCGCTGCCTGCCGCATGTGGTCAGTGCCTCGACGAGCTCGGGGAAGGAGTCGTTCATCTCTTTCCGGTTGCGCGAGTACAGCTTCGGCGTACCGGTATCGCGGACACCGACAGCTCGGACGCCGTCGAATTTTGGTTCGAACAGCCAATGCTCATCCGAGAACCGTCGACCGGTGAGAGTGGCGAGCGTGGGTTCATGCCATGCGGGGCCGCTCATGCGAAGTCCTTGTTGGTGCGGTCGCTGACGACCGACTCGGGTTGTGTCTCGGCCGGCTTGCGGCGCCGGTCGGCTCCTTCGTCGTTCTTCTTGAGCAACAGCCATTGTTCCCGAGGACCCGAGGGCCTGCGGATGAGCGAGAAGCCCCCGGCCAGTTTAGTACCGTGCAGGGATACGGTGAGATGGCCATCGGCAAGCGCCTGCCGCGCGGACCCGGTGGTCAGCACGTCGAAATGGCCGGTGTCCCATACGATGACGGTCCCGGCACCGTATTCGCCTTGCGGTATTCGTCCTTCGAAGTCCGCATAGCCCAGCGGATGGTCCTCGGTGCGTATGGCAAGCCGACGATCGTCCGGATCCACAGACGGTCCCTTGGGTACCGCCCAGGACACCAACACACCATCGATCTCCAGACGGAAGTCGAAGTGTGTGCTGCTTGCCTCGTGCCGCTGGACCACGAACACCGGGCCACCTGGGCGCCGCCCGCTGTCCCCGGCAGGTTCCGGCGTTCGCGAGGAGTCCCGCTTCGCGCGATAACTCGCCAATCGTTCCTTCAACGGCGGCCTCCCGTATCAATGCTCTGCCCAGGAAGTACCCGCTTTCCGCCGAACCGAAACAAGCCTCACAGTGGCAGAAAAGCCATTTCACCGGGTCGCAGCACCGGAACGGCCATTCAAGCGTTACGGGTACACGTTGCTGACTGAGCAGGCTGGCCCGAAACAGCTCCTATCCGACGTCGTCACCGCGGAAGCGGCGGGAATATACTCCGGAGCCAACAGGTGATGTTGTGGATCAGCTCGGAACGCCAGACGCGCATCGACCTGAACAACGGCACCGCGGTCTGAACTGTCAGTCCGGACTATTGTTCCTCCCGCCGAGCCAGGTGGGAAAACGGGAAGTTGGGTGGCCGTCGTGGTGCGCGTGCAGTACGACCCGATGCGGTGCACCAACCCGACCGTCGGCCAGCCGGCCGTGTCCCCGCGTTGGAAGAGCAGCTGTGTCGCCCGACCGATATTGTAGTTTCGGATTGGTCGTGTTCGGGTAGGTCATCGTCATGGCATCGAGTCGTGTGGTGGTCGTGGGCGGCGGTTTCGCTGGTTTCCATGCTGCCAGGGAACTGTGTCGGCGTTTGTCCATGGACGAGGTGGAGATCGTCGTGGTCAATCCCACGGATTATTTCCTCTATCTACCGTTGCTGCCCGAAGTCGCCGTGGGGATTCTGGACCCGCGACGGGTGTGCGTGTCGTTACCGGCGGCGTTGCCCGGGGTGCGGTTGGCGTTGGGTGAGGTGTGCTCGTTTTCCCTGCGGGAGCGCGAGATCCGGTACACCGATGCCGAAGGGCGGGACCGTGTACTGGGCTATGACAGGCTGGTGCTCGCCGCGGGCAGTGTCAACAAACTGCTGCCGATTCCCGGTGTCGCCGAACATGCGCACGGTTTCCGTGGTGTGCCGGAGGCGCTGTATCTGCGTGACCACGTGGTGCGGCAGATCGAACTGGCCGCCGCGGCCGAGGATCCTGCCGAGCGCGTGGCGCGGTGCACGTTCGTCGTGGTGGGCGCTGGTTATACCGGAACCGAGGTCGCCGCTCAGGGGCCCGCGTTCGCCGCCGAGCTGGCGGCGCGGCACCGGGAGCTGGATGGGCAGCGGATCCGTTGGCTTTTGCTCGAGGTTGCCGACCGGGTGCTTCCTTCGCTGGACGAGCGGCTGTCCCGCACCGCGGACACCGTGTTGCGCCGCCGTGGTGTCGAGGTGCGTACCGGCGCCTCTGTCCACGAAGCCGGGCAACACGAAGTCACCCTGGACACCGGTGAGCGGATCGGCACGCACACGGTGGTGTGGTGTGTGGGCGTACGTCCTGACCCACTCATCGAGGAGATGGGTGTGCCCACCCGGCAGGGCCGGGTCACGGTCGATGGACGGCTTCAGGTGCCCGGGCAGCCGGAGGTGTTCGCCTGCGGTGATGCCGCCGCGGTGCCCGACCGGACTCGCGGTGGCCGGCCGACGGCGATGACCGCGCAGCACGCCCAGCGGCAGGGCACCCTGGCAGGCGTCAACGTCGCCGCGTCACTGGGCCATGGCATCGCGCGTGAGTACCGGCACCACGATCTCGGCTTCGTGGTCGACCTCGGCACCGGTGAGGCTGCGGCAAACCCGCTGCACATTCCGCTTTCCGGAGCCCTGGCCAAGCTGATCACCCGCGCCTACCACCTGCTGGCGCTGCCCGGTAACCGCCTGTACGTCGCCATCGACTGGCTGCTGCATGCCATGCTGCGCACCCGCAACCAGCGCCATAACGTCGAACTCGGCCTGATCCGTGGTCCCGCGGTTCCCCTGGATTCCGCTTCGCCCGAACTCCCCAAACACTCCAGCGGCAAAGAATCGACCAGCCTGATCCAACAGTGACCATGCGAGGGCGAGCAAGAAGCAGATGTTCGCACCGTCCGAATCTTTGACAGGCTCGCGGCGAACTCGCGTAGTCCACGAATACGGCTCGGTGATCGGCGTCCCGCAGGGAAAGGAGGGTGCTTGCATGGGATATGGGGCCATGACAAGACTTTCGGATGAGACGAGCGCCTCGGGGTACGGAGAACGGTTCTTCCGGCCTTTCAGGACGACGCGCAGGCCTGCTCGAGTGCACACATGCTGTGGTAGCGCAACAGGGGCCACTTCGGCGGCGGACTTTCGATCGCGAACCAGCCGATCCCGTCGGGCAGCCGTCCGGCGAGCGGCACAGGTACCTGTGGCACCACAAGTCGCGGCCGATCGGCCTTCGCGCTCAGCTGCCCCGGTACGTTCCCGTGCCAGAGCAGGATCAGTGAACCGCGTCCCGTAGGTGTGAGGAGCCAGTACCGTGACACACCGGAGCACTATCGGATTGGTCGCTGACCCTGATGTCCCGCGGCAAGTAGCCGAGTATTTGCTCGAAGCTTTGCCGAAGCTACTCGGCGATCAGCAGGATTGGGCCATCGAGGTCGAGACCGATCCGGTCGCGGCCGGCCAACACGATGTGGTGGATATCCTCGGTCATCTCTCCCGCCGGACCGCGCAGCACGACTGGGATTACGCGATCTGCCTGACCGACCTGCCGCTGCGCCGCGACCGCCGCCCGATAGTGGCCGAGGTCGATCACGACGAGGGTGTCGCGGTCGTCGCGTTACCATCACTCGGTGGTCTCCAGACCCGCCGCCGGGCGCGCCTGCTCGTGGCGCAGATCGTCGGTGAGCTGAGTACTTCGAGCGGGGACGTCGAGGGGGACACTCAGGCGACGCGGCGAGGATCGCAGAGCGGGCTCACCGGGTTTCTCGCGCCGGTCCACCGGTACGAAACCACCACTGGCCAGGGTGGTACCGGCATTCGTTACCAGTCCACCCGCCGCCGTGGCCGTTTCCGGCTGGTGACCGGCATGGTGCGCACGAACCGCCCGTGGCGGCTGATTTTCGGCATGACCAGCGCTCTCGCCGCGGCGATCGCCACCAGTGCCTTCGGGCTCTCGTCGAGCACCATTTGGCAACTGGCCACCCAATTGGACCCGGTACGCGAGGTCGGTGCCGCGCTGGCGTCGATCGTGCTGCTCGTCGGGTGGCTGATCGCCGCGCACGGACTCTGGGAACGACCTGCTGCCACTGACAGCGGTCATGACAAGGAGCTGACCAGGCTCTACAACATCTCTACCGTTGCTACGTTGATCATCGGTGTCGCGTGTCTGTACCTCGGGCTCTTTGTGGTGAACCTCGCCATCGCGGCTTTCCTGGTGCCCACCTCGTTGCTGACCAGCACGGTGGGTTCGGCCAGCGTCGGCATGTACGTCGCACTGGCGTGGGGATTCACCACGATGGGTGTGATCGCTGGGGCGTTGGGGTCCAGCCTGGAAAGCGATCAGGCCGTACGCCAAGCCGCGTACGGCTACCGAGAACAGCAGCGCCGCGCCGAACGAGAGCAACGGGAAGAACAAGCCGTACCGGCACCGGATGGTGACAATGCCCGACGAGACCACGAGGGCACGCGAACCAAGGACGAGCTCTACGCCGATGCGCAACGCCACGATATTCGCGGCCGATCCCAGATGACCAAGCAGCAACTGCTCGACACGCTCGGATACGACGATCGGAATCGGGATTCCCCAGGCGAGCGGCGAAGCGATGATCCTTCGGACTAGCCGCACCGGCACAGCGCCCCGGACAGGACTGTCCGATGGGCGGTGGAGGATGGGTGGGTATTTTCGCGTTGGACGAAGGAGAACTGTCGCTCCAGCCCGGCCTGGGTGGCTTCGGTGCGCAGCGACAGGTTTCACGCCGCCTTGTCGGTTGCTCAGAGTTCGACCTCGGGGTGGAGTCGGGAGATGGTCCACACACGTTGTCGTCGGATGGTGAGGGAGGTGAGTGCGAGGAACAGGGCGGCGAACCCGGCGAGTACACCGAGATCGCGGACCAGGTGTGACATGAGGCCGCCCGAGATGGTCACCCGCAGGCCGTCGATCAGATAGGTCATCGGCAGGATCGGGTTGAGTGTCTGGAAAATACCGGGTGTGGTGGGCATGGGATAGAGGCCACCGGATGAGGTGAGCTGCAGGATGAGCAGGACCAGCGAGAGGATGTCGCCGGGCACACCGAGGGCAGTACGCAGGAAGTGGTCGATCGCGACGAAACTCGCCGCGCCGACGGCCAGCAGCAGCATGGTCAGTCCGGCGTGTGCGCAAACCGAGAATGCGCCAGAGCCGTTATCTGGACAGACTCCCTGTCATTCGATCGGCGGGACGTCGGAGAGGTGGATGGTTGCATGATTGCGCGGTGTCGGCGCCTGCGGTCATCCGACTGTGGTCGGCGACAGGGTCAGAGGCCGTTCTGTCGGTGTCCTGGTCGACCGGCAGATTGCGATGATAGCGACATGGCTGCGTTGCGTGCCCTGGGATACGTATCGTGTCTCGCGGGGGTTCAATCGCCGAGGTCGAGCCCGCCGGCTAGGCAAAGCGAACATCGATTGTGCCGAATTGGTCGTCCGGTGATGAGCCCGGTTAATTGAGGCCCTGGCCGTCGTCGTACGGGTCGATGCGGTGGAGACCGTCCCACAAGCCGATCGCCAGTTCCCGCGCTCGGGCTCGCGTTTCGATGCGGCGCTGATCGTTGGCCTGTTGGGCAGGCAGTTGTTCGACGTGTTCGACAAACGCGGTCGCCAGTTCCCGAACCTTGATGTTGGCATCCTGGCTGACTGCGCGCAGCATGCTCCAGGCGTCCGCGGGAGCACAGCGCCGTAACGCCATGATCGCGCCTTTTGCCTGCTCGATCGTGGCACGTGAGGCAAGTGCGTCGAGTACTTGTTCGGATTTCTGGTGGCTCCGTTCGGCGATTCCTGCGATCGTGACCGCACTGGTCACCAATGGTTCATGTCTGGCCAGGATGGCGATCGTGTCGTCGTCGGCGGGGCGGTCGAGATAGACTGACAGGATCACGAGCCCGTCGTCGTCCCAGATCGAAGGCATCGCCGCGGCACCGCTGACCCGCCTGATCTGCTCGTGTTGGCTGGCATCAACCCGTTCGAGAAGCCTGGCCAGCTGCAGATGCGGCCATCGTGAGTCATGCCAGATATCGTCCGTGGCCAGCGGGCCTTCCCACCCCGCCGCCAACAAGGACGGCCCCCATAGTTCGCCGGTGGTCTCCGGGGTCAGTGTGGCGCCGACACCGGTCGCCGCCAACACATACAACTGACCTCCTCCCCGGTTCGGGGCTGGATGAGTAACACTTACCGCAGCGCCTAAGTCCCCAGGCAGGTCGTTTCGTAGGCCCTTCAGGACCGTGTGCAGCAGGTCAGCCAATGGCGTTGCCACCGGCTCAAGCGGGGAGTCGCTCATGTCGCTCCATCGTCGAGGCGTTCTGGTTTCGCGGCCGTCCATGGCCGAGCTGCTGGCCGCGTGCCGAAGCAGTGACGCCCCGACAATTGACAGGAACTGTACTCGGGAAAGATCGAGCACGGCCGAACATACCTGCTTCGTGATCCCGAACTGGTCGAACGCCTGCTGGAGCAGCTGATAGTGCCCGCGTCGAGCTCCCCGAGAACCGTGGATACCACCACCCCATGGTGACCGGCACCGCCGCACCCAGCGCGGTCATACCGCAGTGCTGCAGCCTCGGAGCAAATCGGCCCACGCCTCGGAAAACTCACGGAACCCCCTCGGCGAGCATGACCAGCTCCTTGACGCCATCGGCATGGACCCCGAACATCACCAGCAGGCACACTCGACCCCGTTCCAGACGGACCTCGAAGTGGACCCCGTCAACCCACAGATACCCATAGTCCACCTCGGCCAAGGCCTGAGCGGCGAACATGCGGGGGCATCTTGTCACCGGGTGGATAGGAAGACCGGCGGTGCTCGCGGGCAGACCGTGGCCAGCCGAGGAACTGCTCCACCGCCAGACCGAAATCCCCGTGGAAATCCATGTCAGCGTGTAACAGGCTCGGGCAGGTTCGATGGCCTCGCAGACGTCTGCGAGGACGCGCGCTGCTGCGCCGGCGACCCTGGACCAGGGCCTCGACGTTGTCTGGCGACACGAGTTGTCGGCGCTGTTACGCGGGGAAACGATCCGGCGACCGAGCGGTTGGTAAACGTCCGGTCGCCGACACCACAGTGCCGACGCCACGGTGGCGCCATAGGTCTCGGTTCTCCAGGATCGTTGAGGTGCCGAAGGTGGACTGATGCAGTCGCAGCACTATGAGGTTGTGGAGCGAGACCAGTTGGATGAGGTTGAGAAATACTCGAAACGCCACCGCGGAGAGGGGGAGGCCGCTGGCACCTCTGCCGGTGCGGGTTCGCTGAGCAACGCCGTGGGGCCGGATTGTGCCATTGGGTGAGGACACCGTCGACGGCGTCCATTCACGTCGTCGACGAAGTTGTGTGGTTGTGACTGTTCGGGGTCGTCAACGCCACTGGAACTCAGCCCCGTTGTGGCAACGCGCCTGGGACGACTTCACGCCGTTCCTCGAATATCCACCCGAACTCCGTCGTGTCATTTACACGACGAACCTCATTGAAAACATCAACTTCCAGCTGCGGAAACTCACCAAAAACCGTGGACACTTCGACAGTGACGCAGCCGCTACAAAACTAGTCTGCCTCGGACTCCGAAACATCAACAGCCAAACAAGGAGGCGAGTCAAGAACCGGGACACGGGGATGGAAAAACGCACTCAACACTCTTGTCGCGCTCTTTCCAGACCGACTCACCATCCACTAGAATAACAAAGTAAGCATCCGCGGCTTACACGAAAATCATGACAAAACCACAACACCCGCCTCGTCCCCCGCGTGCTGTTCCCCCGCCGCCCTGTCCTGACCCACTGATCGTCACCTCGCGGGGAGGTTGTGGCGACCGACACCGTTCCGATCGGGTGATAGAGAACAGTTTCTGACCTGTGCGAACTATAGATTAATCTTCATGAACACTGACATCGATCCCTTCCGCATCCATATTCCGCAGGCTGACCTCGATGATCTGCGTGAGCGCCTAGCCCGTACCCGATCGCCGTACCCGGTGCCGAGCACCGAATCATCGTGGGACCGGGGCATCCCATCCGATTACCTCCATAAGCTGGCCACCTACTGGGCCAACGGGTTCGATTGGCGCGCCCATGAGGCCGAGCTGAACACCTTCGAGCAGTTCGTCACCGAGATCGACGGGCAAACTATTCATTTCCTGCATCTGCGTTCGCCTGAGCCGAACGCCACGCCGCTGTTGCTCAACCACAGCTACCCAACCTCGTTCGTAGAGTTCCTCGCAGCGAGCGGGCCACTGACCGATCCACGCGCCCACGGCGGTGACCCGGCCGACGCGTTCCATGTGGTCATCCCCTCGCTGCCCGGCTTCGTCTTCTCGAGCCCGCTCTCGGCGCGCGGCTGGAACTTCGAGCGGACCGCGCTGGCGTTCGGGGAGCTGATGGCCCGCCTGGGCTACGAGCGCTTCGGCGTCGAGGGAGGCGACATCGGCGCCGGTGTGACCGGCCGGGTAGCGGCGCTACTGCCCGACCGAGTGATCGGTGCCCACACCCACGGTGACCGGCTCCAGCTTGGTATGGTCGGTGAGGATCTCCCGGTCCCAGACGGTCTGAGTGCTGACGAACGCAGCGAACTCGAGGCGGCGCAACGACGCTGGTCGCAGATGAAGGGCTACCGGGTGCTGCATTCGACCGAGCCCAATGCCTTGTCGGCGGGTCTGACCGATTCCCCGATCCTGCAGCTGGCCTGGATCGCCGAGAAGTTCGTCGAGTGGGCTAATCCCGCGACACCGATCAGCCACGAGAACGTCCTGATCACCACCAGTCTCTACTGGTTCACTCGCACCGGACCCGCGGCGGCCGATTTCTACTGGGAACTGGCCCACGCCGAGAACACCGGCTGGGGCGGATCTTCTCCGGTACCCTACGGCCAGTCCCTGTTCTACAGCGACCCACTCGTGGCCAAGGTCCTCGGCGCCACCGACAGCGTCGCCTTCTTCCGCGAGCACGCCGAAGGCGGGCATTTCCCTGCGTTCGAAGTTCCCGACCTGTTCGTCGACGACGTCCGCGCCTTCTTCCGGCAACTTCGACACTGACAGCGAGTCGCCCGACAGAAGGCGATCACGCCGACCGCGATGGGTGTCCAGATGGAGACTTGACCGGTTTGCATGGACGACATCGCTCCGTTCCCCGTGCGGGTCAGCTGCGAGTTCGGAGTGCGGTGAAGTCGGTGCGGGCCTGTTCGACGGCCTCGGGGTACGCCGCGCGTTTTGCGTGTTCGGCCAGCGCGCGTTAGATGTTGGCGAGGCTCGGGCTCTGGCCTTTGCGTTCGTCGGCGGGGAGGATCAGATCCGGTCGGTTGTCGTCCACCGACTCGCCGTTCGCGCGGCGGCCCAGCAGTATGAATCATGTCGTCGATGATGACCGGCAGCCTGCCCCCATGATTTTCCTTACGAACAGCGGTGTTCAGACCCTCCAATGTGTTTTCGCGGTCGGTTTCGGCCATCGCGCCGAAGAAGGAGCAAGGAATCCACCCGAAGCGGGACGGATCGTAGATTCCGGCCAGCGGCTTAGCGAGCATCTCCAGCACGATCCCATGCGCGGTGAGGTGGTCGGCCAGTGCGGTCAACTCGGAGGAGTAGCGCCCCAGGCGCTTGAGCTCGTGGACGGTGAAGATGACCCGGCAGTGCGGGGCGTGGGCCTTGATCTCCCGGCACGTTTCGAGGGCGGGCTCGAACTTGGGCCGGACCCGTGTCTTGTTTCAAGGATCTGGCCGGGTTTGATCTTGATCCGTTGTTCGGTTGGGCGCGGGATAGATTGCCGTTCGTGCTCTTCTCCGGTGGCTGGTGGTCGAGGAAGAGCACGAACGTGTAGGCGGGCCTCCTTGAAGTCGATGTGGACGCCGTTTGTTGCGGGGGCGTTGTGTTCGGTGAGAACTGGGTTCTATGGCATGCTGCTTGTTTCTGAACCCGTTGGCACGGTGGGGTTAGCAGAGGTTTCGGGGGATGGTGGTTGCCCAGCTTCGGGTGTGGTGGGGGTGGTCGTCGATGGTGAGGGTGAGGTCGATGGTGATGTGGAAGTGGGTGTCGGTGCCGCGTATGGAGGTGGCCGAGACGGCTTGGATGGTGCCGGATGGTCGGCGGATGATGGAGGTGTGTTTTCCGCGTGCGCTGGTTTGGGCGGGTTTGTCGGGGTCGGTGTGGGTGTGGAAGTCGTAGTGGCGTTCGACGGTGGTGTGGGCGTTGACGCGGTCGGTGTAGTCGAAGTGGTAGCTGACTCGTGCTTGGCGGGTGAGGGCATCGCGTTCGATGCGCCATGCCGGTGGGTTGGGTTCGTGCCGGAGTGGTTCGGGTTGCTCGGGTGCGGGCTGGAATTCGGGGGTGGTGAGTGCGGGTGTGGCTGGGGCGGTGGGCAGGGTCAGCCGTGACGGGTGGCCGGTGCCGCGGTGGATGGTGCTGGTGGCGGGTTCGGGGGTTGGCCAGACGTTGGGCCAGTCGGTGTTGGCGATGGTCAGGCGTAGCCGGTGGCCTTTTTGGAATCGCCATGCGGTGGTGTCGATCTGGATGGTGAGCGCGTATTCCTGGCCGGGTTCGAGTGGTTCCGGTTTGGTGAGCGAGTTCCGGCGGGTGGCGTTGAGGATGCCTTTCGCGACGAGTTGGGAGGATCCGTCGGGGGCGACATCGGAGAGGTTGGTGGTGAAGCCGAGCACGGTCGCGGTGGTGGAGATGTGTAGTTGCACGCTGGGGCGGCCGAGGATGTGTAGGTCCTCGGTGAGTGCCGGGGAGGTGTAGGTGAGGCCGAGGGCTTCGTCGGGGCGTTGGTCGCTGGGCAGGCCGAAGGGGACTCCGCCGGACCAGAGGCCGCCGCAGGTTCCGACGGTGGCGTCGTAGACGAGGGTGTCGGTTCCGTGCGCGCTGGTCCCGGTTTGGAGGGTGCCCTGGTTGCCGAGGTGGTAGGTGGTTTCACTGCACCCTTCTGGTGTCCAGGATCGTTCGGCTCGCCAGCGGCCCGGTTGGTGGGTGCGGTCGGGGTCGACGGGTGGTTCGTAGTGTTGTTCGTAGACCAAGACGGGTGCCGCATCGGGGTCGGGGGCGTTGCGGCACCAGTGATCGAGCCAGCGTAGGACTTCGTGGAGGTGGTCGATGCGGGGGCCGGGGGTTGCCGAGTCGGGCACGGCGTGGTTCCAGGGTCCGGCGAGTACGCGTTTGGGTACGGTCAGTTTCTCGTACAGGCGCGGGAGTGCGTTCTTGTAGCCGTCGGCCCAGCCGCCGATCATGAACACCGGGCACTGGATCTGTTCGGCGATGTCGCCGACGGAACCGTGTCGCCAGTAGGGGCCATCGGTCTGGTTGCTCAGCCACGGCAGTAGGTAGGGTTCGTTATCTGCCAGGTGTTTCCGCCATACCTCGGCCCAGTCCTGGGACCATTCAGGTTCGGACGGCAGGGCGTTGTAGGCGACCATGAAGGTGCCGTAGAAGCCGATGTCGTAGTACAGGCGGGGATGTCCGCCGACGTGGTGGCAGTCGTCGCGGTAGCGGTCGTCGGTGAAGTACATCGGGATGATCGAACGCAGGTGTGGTGGTTGGGTGGCGGCGACCTGGAGTGCGGTGAATCCGCCGTAGGAGATGCCCATCATGTTGACGTTGCCGTCGCAGAAGGGTTGCCGCGCGAGCCATTCGATGGCGTCGTAGCCGTCCTGTTGTTCCTGGGGCACGTATTCGTCGACAACGGTTCCGGCGGAGGCGCCGGTTCCGCGTACGTCGAGGCGGGCGACGATGTATCCGTTTTTGGGTAGTTCGGTGTAGAAGCGTTTTTCGGAGTCGATCTCGTCTTTGCGGTAGGGCTGGAATTCGAGCACCAGAGGCCAGGGCCCGGTGCCTTCCCCGGGCAGGTAGAGGTCCGCGGACAGGTGCACGCCGTCGCGCATCGGGATGCGCACACCGCGCTGGATCACGCCTTGCCAGACGTGGCTTGTCGACATTCGAAGCTCCTTGGTCGAAGGGAATCGTTGAGGGGTCAGTTGGTGGCCGGTTCGAGTGTTCCGGCCGCCATGTCGTGGGCGAAGTGACAGGCCGACAGGTGCCCGGCCCCGTTCGGCTCGTCGAGCGGTGTGGGAACGGGGGCGGTGGTGCGGCACAGGTCGCGGGCGAAGGAACATCGGGGGTGGAACCGGCACCCCTGTGGCGGGGCGTCCGGGGAGGGCACCTCGCCCGCGACGAGTAGTCGGCGCCTGCGCAGCCGTGCTCCCGGTTCGGGATCGGGAACGAGGTCCAGCAGTGCCTTCGTGTAGGGGTGCGCTGGGCGGGTGATGAGGTCATCGACGGTGCCGCGTTCCACGATCTGCCCGAAGTACATCACGCAGATTTCGTCGGCCACGGCGATGACTTGCGGCAGGCTGTGGCTGATCAGTACCACGGTCAGGCCGCGGTTGGTCCGCAGATCCGCGAGGAGGTTGATGGTCGAGGCTGCGGCGGACTGGTCCAGTCCGGAGGTGGGTTCGTCGGCAACGACGAGATCCGGTTCACAGGCCAGGGCGCGGGCGATCCCGACCCTGCGGGCCTGTCCACCGGAGAGCTGGGCGGGATAGGCGCGGGCCAGCGAAGCGGGCAGGTTCACCGCGGCGAGTAGTTGCGCGGTCGTGCGGCGGTTTTCCGGTTCGATGCGGTGGATCCGGTAGGGCTCGGTCACCTGTTCACCGATGCGCACGCGCGGGGAGAGGCTGGAGTACGGATTCTGGAAGATCATCTGCACCCGGCGGCGGAACCGGCGGGTCGCGGCGGTGGACAGCCGTGTGGTGTCGGTCTGGTCGAAAGTCATCGCACCGTGGGTGGGGTCGAGCAGCTTCACGAAGACCTCGCCGAGCGTGGTCTTGCCCGAGCCCGACTCACCAACGATGCCCACGACCGTGCCACGGCGCAGCGTCAGCGAGACCCCGTCCACGGCCCGCACCGGTGCCCTGCGGCGCGTGGCGGGCACGAACCGGGACCGGCTGCCACCGAAATGCACCGCCACGTCCTCGGCGAGCATCAGTGGGGCCTTCTCAGGTGGTGTTTCGGAACCTTGACCGGTATCGGTGTCCGCGGTACGCCAATCCTCCACCGAGGGCGGATCCGGCCAGATCTCGGCGTTCTCCGGGGCGAGGGCGAAACACCGTGCGGTGCCCCCGTCGGTGGGGTGCAGCTCGGGGGCGGCGCTGGTGCACAGTTCGGTGGCGTGCAGGCAGCGGGGCGCGAAACCACACGCGGCCAGCGGCTGCTCGACGTCGGGCATGCGGCCGTCCACAGTGGCCAGTCGCCTGCCGCGAGTGGCCGGGGTGGGGACCGCGGCGTTGAGGGCCTGGGTGTAGGGGTGTGCCGGTTGGGCGAGCACGGCGGTTGCGGTGGTTTCCTCGATGACCCGGCCCGCGTACAGGACCGCGACACGGTCACAGAACTGGGACACCACACCAAGGTCGTGCGAGATGAACAGCAACGAGGTGCCGTGATTGTCGCGCACACGCAACAACAACTCGAGAATCTGCGCCTCGAGAGTGAGATCGAGCGCCGAGGTGGCTTCGTCGGCGATGATCAGTTTGGGGTCGAGCAGCAGCGCCATCGCGATCATCACCCGCTGGCGCATCCCGCCGGAGAGTTCGTGCGGGTAGCGGCCCAGTGCCCGCTGCGGGTTCGGGATGCCGACCTCGGTCAGCCCGGAGATTACCTGTTCGCGGTTGTCTCGCGCCGAGCCGTGTTTGCCCGGATGGGCGCCCAGCACTTGGGTCAGTTGTGCGCCGACCGGCATGCGGGGGTTGAGGCTGGTGGATGGGTCCTGGAAGATCACCGCGATCTCGCTGCCCCGCACGCCGCGCATCGCCTCGTCGGAGAGCTCGGTGAGATCACCCCGGCCGCGCAGCTCGATGCGGCCACCGAGGATGCGGCCGTTGGGTGGCAGCAGACCCATGATGGCGGTGCTCAGTGTCGATTTGCCGCAGCCGGACTCGCCGACCACCCCGAGGATCTCTTGCTCCCCGATCTCCAGGTTTACCCGGTCCAGGGCGAGCCGGTGGCTGCCTGCGCTGGTATAGCCGACCGAGAGGTCCTGCACGCTCAGTGTGGCTTCGGTAGTCAACGGTGATTCCTCCTCAACCGGGACAGCAGCCCTCGGCGCTTGCCCTGGCGGCCGGGGTCGAGCGTGTCCCGCAGTGACTCGCCGAGCACCAGGAACGCGGCAGTCAGCACGATCAGCGCGAGGATCGGGCCGACGACACCCCAGGGGGACGCGGCGATGTTGGTGAATCCGTCGCCCAGCATTACACCCCAGTCGGATGTCGGCGGCTGCACGCCGAGACCGAGGAAGGCCAGGCCAGCCTCGTCGACGATCGCGCCGGGGACGTCCATCGCCACGACGGTCAGCAGCTCGGGTACGACGTTCGGGAACAGGTGCCTGCCCAGTACCCGGCGCCTGCTCGCGCCGAGCGCCCGCTCGGTCTTGGCGTACCCGACCTCACGCTGGGCGAGTGTCTGGGCGCGCACCAGGCGTCCGTAGTAGGGGACGAGTGCGATGCCGATCACGAAGATCACGCTGCCGACCGAAGGGCCGAGCAGGGTCAGCAGCGCGAGTCCGAGGATGACGGCGGGAAACGAGATCAGCGTGTCGAACACCACGACCAGCACCCGGTCGAGCCAGCCGCGCAGATAGCCGGCGAGCATCCCCAGCACCGCGCCGACCACGAACGCGCCGAACACCGCAGGCAGCGCGATCTCCAGGGCGACTCTGCTGCCGTAGATGGTGCGGGACAGGTTGTCCCGGCCGAGCGAGTCGGTTCCCAGCCAGTGCTGCACCGAGGGCGCGCTCAGTCGGGTGTACACGTCGATGTGGGTGGGGTCATACGGCGCGATGACCGGAGCGAGTAGCGCCAGCAGGATCAGCGCGAGGATCACCGCCGTCGAGATCGCCGCGCTGGGGCGGCTGCTGAGCTTGGACAGCAGTTCCCGGACCCGGCTCTGTGCACCAGGTCCTGCCGGTAGGTCGCGGGCCACGGAGGGTTTGATGACCGCCATCAGAGGAACGCCTCCGTCCGGTTGTCCAGGCGCAGCCGCGGATCGAGGAACTGATAAGCGAGGTCGGCCAGCAAATTGCCGAGGATGAACGCCGCGGCGTAGATCAGCACGATCGCGCGGACTATCGGCCAGTCCCGGTTGCCGACCGCGGAGACGGCGAGGCTGCCGATGCCCGGCCGGTTGAAGATCACCTCCGTGTAGACCGTGCCGGTCAGGACATAGCCCAACAGCAGCCCGGTCAGGGCGGTGATCGGCACCAGCGCGTTCTTCAACGCGACCCGATACAGCGTCGTCTGCTTGGACAGGCCGTAGGCGCGGGCCGTGCGCACATACGGCTGGCCGAGCACCTCCAGCAGACTGCCGCGCACCAGCCGGGCCAGATAAGCCCACCAGAACACCGCAAGGGCGAGCGCGGGCAGCAGCAGGTGCGCTAGATAGTCACCCGGATCCGCCAGGTTCCCCGCACCGAGCGCGGGAAGTAGATGGTTGTCCACCGCGAACCACAGCAGCAGCAACAGCGCGACCACATAGGGTGGCATGCTCAACAGCAGCACCGAGAACGCGCGGATGCACCGGTCGATGATCCCGCCCTTGCGGACCGCGGCGATCAGCCCCATCGGGATCCCGACTATCAGCGCCAGCACGATACTGGCCAGGCTCAGCAGCGCGGTGTTCGCCAGCGCGGTGCCGATCTCACTGGTCACCGGCTGCCCGGAAATGTAGTCCTGGCCGAGATCCCCGCGCAGTGCGTCGCCGACGAATGTCAGCACCTGCTGCGGCACCGAGTCGTCGAGGCCGAGGTTGCGCCGAACCTGGGCCATCAGCTCGGGTGTGGCGTGGTTGCCCAGGATGGTGCGGGCCGGATCCCCGGGGATGAACTGGATAAGCAGCACCAGAAGGATCATGACCAGCAGCAGCACCAGTATCGCCAGGCTCAGCCGCTTCACCAGGTAGCCGATCATGAGGCGACCCGGTAGAAGTAGTGCAGCTGGGGGTTTCCGTTGCCGTCGAACACGGCGCGGACACCGGATTTGCTCAGGCCGAAGTTCACCGCCTGCGAGGCGAACACGTACGCCGATCCGGAGTCCATGAGCCGCTGCATGCGAACGGCGATTTCCTTGCGCTGCCGCGGATCGGTGGTCGTGCCGAGCTGATCGTGCAGGTGATCGTACTCCGGTTCGCTCCAGGACGCGTAGTTCCACACCCCGAGCTGGTCGTGGGTGAACCACTCCAGCTGGAAATAGGGGTCCGGTGCGCCGGCGAAGTTTCCCCACAGCAGTCCGGCGGCTCCTGGCTGGCTGACGAAACTGTCCGGCGCCGTGGCGATGATCTCCACCGCGATACCGACATCTTTGAGATTGGACTGGATCACCTGCATCACCGCATTCGGATCGCCCGTGGTGATCGAAATGTTCGGCGTCGCGATGGGAAGCGACAGATCCCGCACTCCCGCCTGCGCGAGCAGCCGCCTGGCCTTCCCGACATCCCGCTCGTAGCTCGGTGCTTCGGGCCAGTATCCCACGTCGAGCTCGCGGGCGACCGCCGCCTTCAGCCTGCTCGAGGGCGGAACCCGATTCGCGAGGTTGATCTCCTCGATATCGACCGCGCACCGGATCGCCTGCCGGACCCGGATATCGCGTAACACCGGATGCTGGGCGTCGATGGCGAGGAAGTAGGAATTCAGTGCCTGCTTCGGCCGGTACGCGGTGAACCGCGGATCATCGGCCAACAACTGCACATCCAGGGCGCCGAGGGTGTCAGCAAAATCCACCTCGCCGCTTTCGATCGGCACGGTCAGCGCCTGCCCCGAAGAACGGGCACTGTTCGGTGCCAGCACCAGATCGATCTCATCAAAAGCGTTGTGCGCGCCCAATTCCTGGTTGCCGCCGTGATAGTGGGCGAACCGGCGCAGTTTCATGTGCGAGTTCGGCGAATAACTCACCAGCTCATACGGACCGGTACCGACCGGATTCTGCGAAGCACTCGCACCGTATTTCTCGATCGCCTTCCGGGACACGATCCAACCGCTGCTGGCGAACGGTAGCGTGATGGTCTCGAACGGAACGAAGGGCTTGCGGAACCGGATCTCACCCGAATACCGACCGGTGACCGTGACACCGGTCAGATCGGAGAAATCCGCGGCATAGAACGAGGTATTGTCCTTCGCCGCACCGGGGTAGAGCGGGACAAGCCCGGCGGCGCGTTCGAACGAGTACTTCACATCCTCGGCGGTCAGCTCCCCGAAACCACGGTGGAACTGCACACCCGCACGCAGCACGAACCGATAGGCGAGACCGTCCGGGCTCTTCTCGATCGAGCGAGCCAGCAGATTCCGGGCCGCCCAGCGCGACTGACCGCTCGGATAAGCCATGAGCCCCTCGTAGATCGAGCTCAACGGCATCTGCGGGTAATCGAACAGATTCGTGACCGTGTCGTAGTTTCCCCCATCGCCCAGCGGACCGACCATGAGCCGCCCACCCTGCTTCGCAGCCGGAGGCGGAGCGGAAGCAGACGCATACCGAGTACCGGCAGCCGGGCTCGAACACGCCGCGAGCCCGGGAACGGCCACCGCGGACACGCCAAAAGCCAATGCCGGTTTCAGGAACTGCCGTCGACTCAACGACATCAGCACGACCCTCGCGGGCACATTCGCGGCACGCCCTGCTCGTACTCCGGCTCGAACGATGCCATCGCTGCCTCCCGTTGAGCTCCACCCACCCGCTTATCGGGCAAGTGACCGATAGAACTGATGGGGGCAGATCTAATAGCATTCGGAGCATGTCGTCAAGAGTCACCGGCAATCGAGTGCGGAAAGCACCCGCCGAACGACGCGCCGAAATCGTCGAGGCCGCCGCACGGCTCGCGCTGACCGAGGGCCTGGAATGCATCACGCTGCGCCGTGTCGCCGACATGCTCGCCATCCGCAACAGCACCGTCGGACACTACTTCCCGGCCACCGAGGACCTCGTCGCCGAAACCTTCGGCCACGTCGCCGAAACCGAACTCTCCACCCTGATCAGCGCCGACAACGAAGCCACGCCAACCCAGCGGCTGGCGCACTTTCTCTCGCTGGCGCTGTCGGCCGAGTTCCACGACGTCAACCGACTCTGGCTCAACGCGCGCCACCTCGCCCGCTACCGCCCAACCCTGCGCGAACGTGTCATCCGGCAAGGCGACCACTGGCGCGAACGACTCACCAGCCTCATCCAGAGTGGCATCGACACCGACGAATTCCACACCACCGACGCCGAAGCGGTCGCACTGAAAATCCTCGTCGTCATCGACGGCCTCAGCGCCGACCTCAACGCCGACCCCCGATTCCCTACCACGGTCCAGCAGATGGCCGTTGACCTCGCCGAAACCGAACTACACCTGGCCCCCGGAACACTCCGGCACACGCCATGACCCATTCGGTTCGGCCGCACCGTCCGGGCCGAGTGCCGGATCAATCGCAAAAGCGCCGACCGCGTCGATGGTCTTTGTCGGAGTCGAGATATACCCTGACCGGAACACGACACCAAGGGCCTGGTGCGGTCGAATCGTGTTGTACAGCACCCGAAACCGTTCCACCTCGACCGCGAGCGCGGGGACTGTCCGACGACTGGCTCTGGCCCGAATCCGGTGGTGACGGTGCGTGTCGGTGTCTGTCGGATGCGGTGGCTCGGGCCAGTGTGAGGCCAGTGCAATGTTGATCGACTTCTGAAGTTGGTGTTCGCGGGGCTGTCGTCCCTGGTCATCGACGGTGTAGAGGAGGACGCGGGGTGTCTCGTGGTGTGGGCATCAACGCCGCCTGGCCCGGTGGTATGCCCGGGATGCGCGGCCCGGACGGGCCGTGTGCATGGCTACTTCCGTAGGCAGATCGCCGACATGCCGGTCGGTGGGCGGCGCGTGTTGATACGACTCCGGGCACGCCGGATGCGTTGGCCCAGCCTTGAGTGTCCAAGGCAGACTTTCCGTGAGCAGGTGGCCGGCGTAATCGAGCGGTATCAGCGGCGCACCGTGCGGTTGACAAGGCAGGTGGGCGGCGTGGTCCGGGAGTTGGCTGGGCGTGCCGGCGCGCGAGTGCTGGGCGGGCTTGGAGTCGTGCTGTCGCGGCAGACTGCGCTGCGGCCGCTGCTGAAGCTGCCGTTACCGGCCTCGGCGACGCCGCGCGTGATCGGGGTGGACGATTTCGCGCTGTGTAAGCGAAAGCGCTACGCCACTGTGATCATCAATGCGGAGACCGGCGAGCGGGTCGACGTGCTGCCGGAGCGCAAGACCGAGGTGCTCGAAGCCTGGTTACGGGAGCACCCCGATGTCGAGGTGGTCTGCCGGGATGGCTCGGCCGCCTACGCCGAAGCGATCCGTCGTGCCCTGCCCGACGCGGTGCAGGTCGCCGACCGGTGGCACCTCTGGCATAACCTCGCCGAGGCCGTCATCAAAGAGGTCGCCGCGCACAGCAGCTGCTGGGGCAAGACCGGACCACCGCCGCGAGAGGGCATCCAAGCCCAGACCACACGGCAGCGCTGGCGGCAGGTCCATGACCTGCTCGATGCCGATGTCGGCCTGCTGGAATGCGCCCGCCGGCTGAATCTTGCACTCAACACGGTCAAGCGCTACGCCCGGATCAGCGCACCCGAGCGGCTGGTCCGGGCGCCGAAGTAGCGCCCCACGTTGGTCGACCCTTACCGGGAGCATCTGCGACCCCACCGTGAAATCGACCCCGCCGTGAAGTCGACCCGCCGTTCCGGTACAGACGCTGTTCGCCGAGATCACACAGCTCGGCTACCCCGACAGCCTCAACCTACTCTACCGCTACATCACCTAAGGCCGCGTCGAATCCGACCGGCCGGCCATCTCCCCACGGCGCCTGGCCCGCTACCTGCTCACACGACCAGACCGGCTCAAAGCCCACCAGCGAGAACGGCTCAACGCCGCGGTGCCCGCCTGCCCCGAGATGACAGCGCTGGCCGGTCTCGTCGGCGACTTCGCTGCCCTTTTGGCCCCCACAGCCGGCAACGAATTGCGCCTCACCGGCTGGATCGACCAGGCCCGGGGCGAGGATCTGCCCCATCTGCACGCGTTCACTCGCGGGCTCGAGCTCGACCGCGACGCCGTCAATGCCACCCTCACTTGTCCATTCCACAATGGACGAACCGAAGGTGTGAACACCAAGACGAAGGCGATCAAGCGGCAGTTACACGGACGCGCAGCTTTCCCACTCCTACGCCACCGCATCCTGCTCGGCTGAACTACACGGCGTCACCACCGGATTCGGGCCAGAGCCGTTATCTGGACAGACCCGCCGGAGTTGATCTTGTTCTGGCGTTCGGCTGGGTGTTGTCGGGTGTACGTGCGGGGCACTGCACTTCGGCGTAGGCATCGTCGACGGCGGCCAGAGCCGGTTATCGGAGGCCATGGTGATCGGTGCTGGTTGCTCACCCCTGGTTGCCTGGCTTGATCGCGGACGGCTTCCGGGAACGGTCATTACGTAGATGGGGCTGCTGAAGGGATCTGTGACATCTGAGATTGCTTGCTGATGTGCAGGCTGAAAGGATGTTGCTGTGCCCAAGCCCTACCCGCGCGAGTTTCGTGAGGATGTTGTCCGGGTCGCCCGCAACCGCGAGTCGGGCGTGACGATCGAGCAGGTCGCCAGTGACTTTGGGGTCCATCCGATGACGTTGGGAGAAGTGGCTGCGTCAGGCTGACGTCGGGGACGAGGTTAAGCCTGGCGTCACGACGAACGCGGCGCAAGAGCTTCGGGAGCTCAAGCGTCGCA
>NZ_KB905405.1 GCF_000379465.1 Sciscionella marina DSM 45152 | reverse complement strand
CAAGCTGGTCAGTGTTGTGCCCGTGTGCTCGACTGCCGCGGCGATGTCGCGGGATCGGACGGTGCGCAGCAGCCCTGCGGCAGCATCGGCACTGAGGTTTGTGGGTGCGCCGCCGGGAATGAGCTTGGTGAGTAACACATGCAGTCGGTTGATGGTCTGGGTTCGGGTCCGGATCATGTCGTCATGGTGTTCGACCAGCGCGCGCAGCGCCGTGATGGTTCCGTCCAGGCCGACCGACTGTAAGTCGGTCGCGGTCAGTGCGGCGATGCCCACCGAGATCGCGTCGGCGTCGTCGTTTTTGCGGCCGTGTCCGGTCGAGAGCATGCGCACCCGAGCGGCGAGCTTCGCCGGCACGTCGACAACCTTGATGCCATCGGCGTCGAGCCGAGCATTCAGCGGCGCCCCGAGGCCGGTGACTCCCTCGATGGCCCACCACACCCCCGGCCAGCGGCGGGCGAAGCGACGGAGCTGTCGGTAGCCGTCTCGGCTGACCGGAACTCGCAGCGTCGCCAACGGATGCAGCTTCGCGTCCACCACTGCTGCGGTCCACGACGCCTTGTGCGGATCGATCGCGATCACGATCTGATCGGGCCGGAAAGTCTGCTGTGCCAACGAAGATCCTCCTCGAACGAACCATTATGGGGGCGAGGAGGGCACACCAACTTTCGGCATTGCAGGCCTCTCTTCAGCCACTCCACGCCAAGCAGCGGTGGCCGGGAAGCAAGCCGCTCGCGAGTCAACCCCGCAGGGTGACAGGTGTTTCACGAGCCAGACCCGACCACCACCTGAGGAGATCATGGCTGCAGACCACACTCCCTGCCGGTATTGAACAAGTTGGTGGTTCAGGCCCGACACACCGGGCTGAGGTCCGGTGGGATGGGTACGGACAGTGATGTCATCTGATGCTATGAGTGCACGCAAACGTGAGCAGGTGGGGTTGTCTGCGGAGCAGGCTGCGGTCACAGCGATGATCGCGGACGCGCAGGCGCGTGGGCTGGAGTTGACCGGTCCGAATGGGCTGTTGAAGTTGTTCACCAAGCAGGTGTTGGAAACTGCGTTGAACGAGGAGATGACCGAGCATCTCGGGCACGAGAAGAATCGCGCCGAGACGGATCGGTCGTCAACTAATATTCGTAATGGTACGCGGTCTAAAACGGTGGTTTCCGATTCGGCCGGCGAGGTGGAGGTCGATGTTCCTCGCGACCGGGAATCGAGTTTTGAACCGAAGATCGTGAAGAAGCGGCAGCGCCGGTTGAGGAATGTGGACGAAGTGGTCCTTTCTTTGTATGCGAAAGGGTTGACGACGGGCGAGATTTCCGCACATTTTGATGAAATCTATGGCGCTTCGGTCGGTAAGGACACGGTATCACGGATCACTGACACCGTGGTCGCTGAGATGGAGGACTGGCGCGCTCGTCCTCTTGATTCGATTTACGCCTGTGTATTCATCGACGCGATCCACATCAAGGTGCGAAACGGTCAGGTCACGAACCGCGCCTTCTACGCCGCTATCGGCGTGACTGTGGACGGCCACAAGGACGTTCTCGGCTTGTGGGCCGGTCAGGGTGGTGAGGGAGCCAAGTTTTGGATGAGCGTGCTCGTGGACCTGAAAAACCGTGGTGTTCGCGACGTGTTTTTCCTCGTGTGTGACGGTTTGAAAGGACTCACTGAGGTCGTCGCGAACGTGTGGCCGGAAACTATCGTACAAACCTGTATTTTGCATCTCATCCGGAACACGTTCCGCCTAGTTTCCCGGAAATACTGGGACGGGCTACGACAAGATACCAAACCAATCTACACTGCCGCGACCGTCGATGCCGCCAGCACGGCATTGGACGAGCTGGAAAAGAAATGGGGTAGTCAATATCGGGCGATGATCCGGGTCTGGCGTAACGCGTGGGAAGAATTCACACCGTTCCTCGAATATGACGTCGAGATCAGGAAGATGATCTGCTCCACCAATGCGATTGAATCCCTGAATTCCCGCTACCGGCGAGCCGTGCGAGCACGTGGGCATTTCCCCAACGAAGACGCCGCGCTGAAGTGCTTGTACCTTGTAACTCGTAGCCTCGACCCAACTGGGACCGGGGCACGACGATGGACCATGCGCTGGAAGCCAGTCCTCGACGCATTCGCCATCACCTTCGGTAACCGCTGGCCGGGGGCCGAACACTACTAACAACACAGCCGGAAACACCGCTCAAGCGAAAGTCCCGAAGAATCACCCATTTCCGCAGAAACCTGTGCGGCGTGTCCTGCGATCAGTCGAGTTTCAGGATGGGCTTGCGGAGATCGAGCCAGGTGGCGAAGTCGAGGATACGTTCGAGTCCGGACCTCTGTGTGTTGGTGATCGCGGTGATGGTCGCGGTGGTGGCGGCTTTGACGGCGTCCTGGTCGTAGAAGTCGAGGACTTGGTGGTCGCTGGCGAGCAGGTCTTGGACGTGTCCCTGGATGGCGGTCAGGTAACCGGGGTCGAAGCTGCCCGGGTAACCGCTTTTCTTCCGGTCGGCCACGGATTCGGGAAGCAGGTCGCGGGTGGCGCCGCGCAGGATGCTTTTCTCCCGCCCGTCGTAGGTCTTCAGTGACCAGGGTGTGTTGAACACGTACTGCACGAGCCGGTGGTCGCAGAAGGGCACTCGGACCTCCAGGCCAACGGCCATGGACATCCGGTCCTTGCGGTCGAGCAGGCTCTGCACCATCCGGGTCAGGTGCAGATAGCACACCTCACGCATCCGCCGTTCCAGCCCGGTCTCGGAGTCCTTGTGGGGGACTTCGCGAAGCGCTTCCCGGTACCGGTCGGCCTTGTAGGTATCCAGTTCGAGCTTCCCGGCGAGTTCGGCGTTCATCAGACCGGTGGCGTTGATCGGCGAGCGCGGGTTGGCCAGCCACGGGAAGGTGTCCGCGGTGCGTTGCGCCTCGTCGTGGAACCAGGGGTAGCCGCCGAAGACCTCGTCCGCGGACTCGCCGGACAACGCCACGGTCGATTTCCCCCGGATCGCCTTGAACAGCAGGTACAGCGAGTTGTCCCGATCTCCCATTCCGAGCGGGAAGTCCCGGGCGCCCACGGCGGCGGCCCGCACCGCCGGATCGGCCATGGCGGCACCGTCCAGGACGATGTCCTCGTGCTCGCAGACGATGTGCTCGGCGACCGCGTGCACGTACGGAGTGTCCTGGGTTGGACTGACGTCCTCGGCACGGAAGTGCTCTGCCTGGTTGGGGAAGTCCACCGCGAAACTGCGTACCACCTCGCCCTGTTCCTGCAGTTGACCGGCGGCCAGCGCTGTCATCGCCGAGGAATCCAGCCCGCCGGACAGCAACGTGCAGCGCGGCACGTCGGCGACCAACTGACGCCGCACGATGTCGTCGAGCAGCTCGCGCACATGCGTCACGGTCGCCTGCTGGTCGTCGGCGTGCTCACCGACTTCCAGCTGCCAGTAGCGGGTTTCGCGCAGTCCGTTGTGGTCCACGGTGGCAACGTGGCCGGGTCGCAGTTCGCGCATGCCCTCCCAGATCGCATGGCCGGGTGTCTTGGCGAAGGCGAAGATCTCCCGCAGCCCATCCAGTCCGACCACGTGTTCGGCCAGCGGGTTGGCCAGGATCGCCTTCGGTTCGGAGCCGAACAGCACACCGTCCGCGGTCTGGTAGTAGTAGAACGGCTTGATGCCCATCCGGTCCCGGATCATGACCAGCTTTTCGTTGCGCGTGTCCCAGATGGCGAAGGCGTACATGCCGTTCAACCGTTCGGCGACCGCCTCGCCCCACTCCACATACCCGCGCAGCACCACCTCGGTGTCCGAGTCGGTGTCGAATCTGGCGCCGCGCCGCCGCAGCTCGTCACGCAGTTCGGTGAAGTTGTAGGCCTCACCGGAGTAGACCATCGCCACCGCGCCCTGCCCGGTGTCGATGGCCATCGGCTGAGCACCACCGGGCAGGTCGATCACCGCGAGCCTGCGGTGCCCGAGTGCGGCATGCCGTGCGTACCAGGTGCCTGTCGCGTCCGGTCCGCGGCAGGACATCGTTTCCGTCATCGTGTCCAGCTCCGCCTGCTGCGTTGTCAGATCGCGACGAAACGACACCCATCCGGTAATACCGCACATATCGTTACCACCAAATAACCACGAGATGTTGTTTACGTTAACTAACTATCACCCTAGACCTTTCGTGATCGGCCACCATCCTGCAGACGAGTGACTGTTCCGCTACGAACAGCGTCCGCGGGTCATCGGGTGGAACATTCCCGAAGACCGACGCGAAGCAGGCGCCCCATGCTTGAAGCAACAGCCCAGCACACGGAGCGCCAGCTCGGCCGAGCCTCAAGCGGGGCCTCCAGGTCCGTTTTGCCGCGTGCGTCGGTAAGGCGGATACTGGCAAATCTCGCCACCCACCCTCGAGGAGATCACCTCCCCTCGTTCAGGACCACCACGCCGTTCGCCAGTGCCCACACAGGCACTCGCGCCCGCCATTCGATGAGCAGGCGATGCTCAGATGAACCGGTCAGCCTGATGGACACCAACCATCCCAAAGAAGGTGGCTCCGCAGCTAAGTCGTTGCTGACGCTCCGCACCCCGCGGCTTGACAGCGTGTACCAGGCTTTTGATGCCGACGAACCGAAGCGTCGGACATCGTGTCCTATTACGTACGGATGCGCAGACACGTGAAAGAATCGGAACATAACGGATGGTTTGATCGTTGCCGGCACAGTCCGGAGAGGACACGGGACATGGCGACTGAACAATTGCCGATCGAACAAGCCGAAGCCTCCGACGAGGTGACCACGCGGTTGTATCTCGTCGTCGGACGATTGTCCAGGTCCCTGCGCAGATGCGGTGATATATACGGGCTCGGTCACGGCGCCGTCTCCGCGCTCGCCACCCTCGTCAGCTCCGATGCCATGCGCCTCGGCGACCTCGCCAATCGTGAGCGTGTCGCGGCGCCGACCTTGTCCAGGATGATCGCCGCCCTCGTGACCAAGGGCTATGTCGCGCGCGAACCCGATCCCGCCGATGGGCGGGCTTCTCTCGTCGCGCCGACCGAACTCGGCCGCGATGTCATCCAGGAAAGGCGCTCCACCCGCATGCAGGAACTGCGCAGGCGCCTCAACCGCCTCACCCCGGAGGAACGCGAGACCATCCTCGGCGCGCTCGAGCCCCTCGAGGCACTCATCGCCGACGACCGGTAACAGTGTTTCGGAACCGCCTCGGCCACGAGCCGCAGCGGTGTCTCTGCGGGACCTCCGCACCCGGAAACAGGTTTGAGCTTCCGACATGTATGGGATGACCGGTTTGATTGGCCGGATGATCAGTGGTCGTAGCTGCCCCAGGGGGCCGTATCGGGGTCACGCGCGGGCTTCCTGCTGCCTGTGACGGGCTGAGTTGTCAGAGGTTTGCGCTCCCGTCTGGTCCTGGCCGCGTTCTGAATCAAGAGGCATCCGATCCCCGAAGCCTGTGATACGCCAAGACTTCTGTGTCCCGAGGCAAGGCCCATGTCGTATCCGTTGTTGTCGAGGGTTCCAGTTTTCTTTCGTGGTCTAGACTAGGTACATAGGGTGGCTATATAATTTTTCTTGTGGTTTCATCGAGCGAACGGGTCGAGGCGGCGGAGGCGCTGGACGGGATCACCCGCTTTGTCCTCCGGCAGACCGCAGCGCTGCGTGAACTGAGTTTCACGGCGGTGAGCACATTGTCCACGCTGGATAACTCTGGGCGTCATAGGTTGACCGAGCTCGCGCAACAGCAGGGTGTCAGTCAGCCCTCGATGACGACGATGATCGCGCGTTTGCAACGGCAAGGGCTGGTGTGTCGCGAGACCGATCCGATGGACGGCCGGAGCGTGTTAATCGCGATCACCCCGAAAGGGCGAGAGCTGCTGGCGCGTCGCCAGCAGAGTCGGCGAGCATTCTTGTGCAGTCTGATCGGGGATCTGGATGAGTCAGAGGTGCGTGCGCTGGTGGCGGCGGCCGCCGCGTTGCGGAAACTGGTTGATCCGGAAGCGGTGCCGATGGCGCTCGCGGCTGCGAGGGCTGCGATGACCGAATCCATCGACCACGGAATCGACCGCGGCACCGTTGCGGACAGGTCCGGGGAGTCGGGTGCGGCCGGGCGAGATCATGCCGGATCGCTCCGTCGGCGGCATCCCGGTCGCCGTGAGCGGGATGCTGGACGATGCGGGGGCAGTGCCGGTAGCGGTGGTATCGAATGACCAGCCGGACGGTCGAGACGAATGCAACGGAACAGACGACTGGACGAAGGCCCAGCTTCTTGCGGCAGCCACGGTCGGTGTGGGCGGTCGCATTTGCTTGTGTCGTTTCGTTCATGGGGATCGGGCTGGTCGACCCGATCCTGCCGACGATGGCATCCCAGTTGCATGCCTCACCATCTCAGGTCTCGTTGCTGTTCACCAGTTACCTGTTGGTGACCTCGGTAGCGATGCTGGTCACTGGTTGGGTTTCGAGTCGAATTGGCGCGAAGAAAACCCTGGTCACCGGGCTGATCATCATTGTGGTGTTCGCAGCGCTGGCCGGGTTGTCGAGCGGTGTTGACGGCATCATCGGCTTCCGCGCTGGCTGGGGACTGGGCAATGCCCTGTTCATCGCGACCTCGCTGGCGGTCATCGTGGGCGCGGCCAGCGGCGGGTTCGAAGGCGCGATCATGCTTTACGAGGCCGCACTCGGCTTCGGCATCGCGCTCGGCCCCCTGGTCGGCGGTTTGCTCGGTGGGGTCAGCTGGCGTGGGCCATTCTTCGGTGTGGCGGTGTTGATGGCGATCGCCCTGATCATGGTCGTCACCTTGCTGTCGCCAACGCCGAGACCAGCGCAACGGACACCTCTGTCCGCACCGGTCAAGGCGTTACGCCACCGTGGTCTGTTAACCGTTTCCTTGACGGCGCTGCTGTACAACTGGGGATTCTTCACCATCCTGGGGTATGCGCCGTACCCGATGCACATCGGTGTGCACCAGCTGGGTTTCGTCTTCTTCGGCTGGGGCCTACTGGTGGCGATCTTCGCGGTATTCGTCGCACCGCGGGCCGAACGTGCGATCGGTACGGCGCGGTCGTTGTACTTGACTTTGGTGCTGATGGCGATCGACGTCGCCGCGATCGCCATCTGGGTCGAGCGCCCGCTCGTGGTGATCGTCTGTGTAGTCATCAGTGGCGCGTTTATCGGTATGAACAACACTTTGGTCACCGCGACCGTCATGAGCGTATCGCCCGTCGCTCGGCCAACCGCCTCCGCGGCCTACAGTTTCGTGCGCTTTCTTGGTGGTGGTTTGGCCCCCTGGGTAGCCGGAATACTGGCAGCAGCCTACGGCGACCATCTTCCCTTCGGTATCGGAGCCGGCGCGGTACTACTCGGGGCAGTCGTACTCGCGACCGCTCACCGGCTGATCAATTCCGCCGGATACGAGAAACAAAGTGAACCCGAAGAACCCCACAGCCCGGGAGTGGCGCCCCAGGGGGTCTACGGGGCGGGAGAAGCACGGTCGCCATCGGAAGGCAACGTCGTCTACGGCCATGTGCGCGATGCCCGACTCACACCGTTGACCGGGGCTACCCTTACGCTGATCAACCACGATGGTCGACAGCACGCGCTCGGTGTATCCGGTTCGGACGGCCGTTACGCCCTCGTAGGTGCCCCGGACGGATCCTTCGTACTCATCGCGTACGCACACGGCATGCGTCCCGAAGCGAAAGCCGTCCAGTTGCGAGGCGAACCCGTCGCGCTCGAACTCGAACTCGACGGTGCAAGTGTGCTGCAGGGAACTGTCGTCGCTGCAGGCAAGAAATGGGACTCCGTGACCGTCACCTTGGTGGACACGCAGGGAATGGTCACCGATACCGACCGAACCGATCGAGACGGCCGTTATCATTTTCAAGGCGTGCTCGGCGGTGATTACATCGTCACCGCAGCCCCTGTCGACAAACCACCAGCCGTACAGACCGTGACGGTGCCCGAGGCAGGTACTGTCACGGTCGATATACCCCTGCAGGTCCGCACCTCGGTCACGGGCTTCGTCCGCCGCGCCACCGATGCAGCCCCGGTCGCCGAGGCGCTGGTGACTTTGGTCGATGACACAGGCAATATCCACAACAGTGTCATCAGCAATGACAGCGGCGCATACCACTTTCCCGAAGTCGACGAGGGGAACTACACCTTGATCGCCTCAGGGTATCCGCCGGTGAGAAGATCGCTGGCCGTTCGTGCCAACGACACGAATCAACTCGACATAATCCTGCAACACAGGCTGCACCGCACAAACAACACTCCAAAAGGCTCGGTGGATGTCCCGCACCAGGAATCCTGAACGGTAGCAGGGTCCGCCGCCGCGCGCCGTGTGCTGGCGACCGCTGTGGAGGAACTGGCCAAGGTGCGTATCGGTCGCGACCAGCCGAGCACCTCCATCCGGTGGATCGCGGCGACCGCGACGCTGTTCGGCCGTATCGTCGGGGTGCCCGGCGTAGGAGCTTTCACCCCGGTATTGCGCGCATTGGCGAATGAAACCGTGCTCGTGGAGACGTAATTTTGCATTGTGGTGGTCGGCCAGGGCGCCACCGACGGCAGCGCCTCATACTTGCGTGGATGGCGGGGCCGCACCCGCCGGGACGCCGGACGGCCGGGTGTGCGCCGATACGCACGCCGACCGGCAGGGCGACTCGATCCGGCACTGACAAGGCGATCACCACCGGCCGCGTTACGGTCGCCACGGAAACATGGCCGGTTGGAGCGGTGTCGGTTTGTTCACCGTATTCGGGGTCGTGGAAGACCTTGTTGTTGAGCTAGGCTAACTACCTGTGGTCGTCGGTGTAGGTACGCTCTGAAATGCTGGTAGGAATCGGTGTTGTAGGAACCAGGGCCGATGTGAGGATGGTGGCGATGAGCATCGCTTCCGGGAACGGCGTGTGGATTGGCTGACCGCGGCGCGGCAAGGGGCAAGAGCACTGGGCAAACTGTGCTCACCGACGGGGGCAGGGGTGTCGGTGGTGCACAGGGTGGTTGGCGGCGGTTACGGGACTGGCCGGTTCGTCGGCGGCTGGTTGCGCTGATCCTGGTGCCCACCTTGGTGGCTCTGGGTTTTGGTGTGTTCGGGGTCGTCGGTGCGGTTGGCAACGCGCTCGGCGATCGGCATACCGAGGCGCTGGCTCGCCTTGGCGGCTCACTGACCGCTGCCGCGGCGCAACTCGAGGCCGAACAGACTGCTGCCGCTGCCTTCGCGGCGACCGGTCGACCGGCGAACGGGAAGGGGGCACTGCGGTCGGCGTATCGGGGTGTGGACGATGCGTTGACCGGCGAGCTGCGTCGTGCTGACCTCGGGGTGGGTGGGCGCTACCCGGCGCCGGTGCGGGCGCGGGCAGGCACGGCGGCGTTTCGCATCGGTGAGTTACCCAGTTTGCGCAGCACTGTGGAGCAAAGTCGACTGCCAGTCAATGTGGTGATTCAGAAATACACCGACATCATCGCCGATTTGCTGGCGGTGGATGACGAGATCGCCGCGGAGACCGCCGATCCGGGATTGTTGTCCTCGGTGCGGGCACTCGGGGATATTTCCAGGCTGAAGCTGCAGGTGGGGATCCAACGCAGCCTGGTGGGCTCGGCGTTGCGCGCGAAAGGGTTCGAGCTCGGCGGGCTGGCCGAGTTGAACGCGGCCGTTTCGGCGCAGCAAAGCGCTTACCAGCAGTTCCAGGTCGCTGCGACCGGGGCAGAGCAGCAGCGGTACGCCTACGTCGTGACCGGGCAGGATATCGACGAGACACAGGCGATGCTCAATCAGGTCACCAGCTCTGATGGCCGGTGGATCGCCGGTGCGCCGGGCAACGCTGCGCAAACGTGGGCGGGCGCGGTGTCCGGCACACTTGACAAGGTCCGTGTGGTGGAGCGGGGCTTGATCGGGTCGGTCAGCGATCGGGCGGCGGAGCTCGCCGGGACCGCTGTGCGCAACGCGATCATCGCCGGGGTGGTCGCGTTGGCGGTGTTGTTGGTCGTGCTGTTCGCGACGATCATGGTGGCACGGTCGCTGGTTCGACCGTTGCGGAGCCTGCGAGGCGGTGCCATGGCGGTCGCCGACCAGCGGCTGCCCGCGTTGGTGGCCCGCCTGTATTCGGACCAGCCCGGTGATGTGGCCGAGCATGTGGCACCGATCGAGGTCGACTCGGTCGATGAGGTGGGCCAGGTGGCACGTGCCTTCGACGAGGTGCATCGGGTCGCGGCGAGGCTCGCGGGTGAACAGGCGCAGCTGCGCAACCAGATCAACGCGTTGTTCGTCAGCCTTTCGCGGCGCAGCCAGACCCTGGTGGAGCGCCAACTCGAGGTGATCGATGGTCTCGAGAAGCAGGAGCAGGACGCGAACCGGTTGCGGAGTCTGTTCCGGCTCGATCACTTGGCTACCCGGATGCGGCGTAACGGCGAGAACCTGCTCGTGCTCGGCGGCGAGGAACCGAGCCGGCGGTTCACCGAGGCGATGCCGTTACTGGATGTGGTGCGTGCGGCCGCCTCCGAAGTCGAGCGCTACGAACGAGTCGAGGTCGAGCCCGGGCTGCCGGACGTGTTGATCAGCGAGTCGGCGGTGACCGATGTGGTGCATTTGCTTGCCGAGTTACTGGATAATGCGACGACTTTTTCCCCACCGGACCAACCGGTGCAGGTCCGCGCATACCCGGCGGATGCGCAGGGCGGTGTCGCGGTGGAAATCCTCGACTACGGCATCGGCATCGCTGAGGATGAGCGGGCGCAGCGCAACGCGGATCTGGTGGACCCACCGGTCATCCAGCCCGGCGTCTCGCGGCACATGGGGCTGTTCGTGGTGGGGCGATTGGCGCACAAGCACGGCGTCGACGTGCGGTTGGTGCCTGGCCAGCAGCGCGGGCTGATAGCGCTGGCCATACTGCCTGCCACGCTGGTCACCTCGCGGCAACCGGTGCCGCTCACGGAACCACCATCGCAGGCTTGGCCCGGGCAACCGGCCCCCGGGTGGCCGGGCCAGCGCTGGGTGCAGGCGATGTCGGCAACCGGCGCGGCCGCGGGCAGCTGGTTCGGTGACGAGCCATTGCCTGCGATCGATCATCCCAGCAGCGCCAGCGGCGAGGCAGGACCGCGCGCCAGCGCGTCGCAGCACGCATGGCGGGCACCGACCTCGAGGGGGCGAACCTCGATGGGGTTACCGCGCCGCGAGCCGGGCAGCAACTACGTGCCCGGCTCGATGGTCGGACCATCATCCGAGCAGGTAAGCCGACCAGGGCAGGCCGGCCACGGGGAACCGACGTCTCGACACGAGCAGCGCGAGTCTTGGGAGCAGGGCCCGGACGCGTTGCGAAACCGGTTCGCTGCCTACCAGGCTGGCGCGCGCCGTGGACACGCGGAAGCACACCGCGCCGGGTCGGCGCAGCCGGTGTCGCGGCCGTTACCGGTAATGGGCGCTCCCATGAATCATCCGAGCGCGGCAGGACGGACTTCGATGGGGCTGCCGCGCCGTGATCCGGGCGCCAACTACATTCCCGGATCGGCGGGATCCGATCACGTGGCCCTGAACGAGCGCGCGCGACCGCGGGCGCAAGACCGACCGAGCTGGGAACAAAGTCCGGAGGCGTTGCGGGAGCGTTTCGCGGCGTTGCAATCCGGCTCGCGGCGCGGCTATCGGGCGGCGGCTGCGCCAACCACGCCGCCGGGTTTGCGGCGTGATGAGGAAACGGGGAGTAGTTGAGCGACCAGGAGCGAGTTGTCCGGTTCGGCAACGTGCCGGTGTGGAGAGGAGAACCCTGTGCAGGAAGCTAGAACCGCGCCTGCGGACTTGAACTGGCTGGTCACCGACTTCGTCGAGCGGGTCCCGGGCGTCGCGCACGCCGTGGTGGTCTCCTCGGACGGGTTACCGGTCGCGGTCTCGGTGGAGGTGCCCGGTGACCGGGCCGACCAGCTCGCGGCCATCGCTTCGGGCCTGGCCAGCCTCACCGCGGGCGCGTCGCAGGTGTTCGACGGGGACGGGGTGACTCAGACGGTGGTCGAAATGCGCCGCGGCACGCTGTTGCTCATGGCCGTCGGGGATGGGTCGTCGTTGGCTGTGCTGGCCGCCCCATCGTGCGACCTCGGGCTGGTCTCCTACGAGATGGCAGTACTGGTCGAACGCGTCGGTCGGGCGGTGAACCCGTCCCATCGTGCCGAGCTGCCCGACACGTGATGACACCAGGTGAGCCGTCATCGAACCGGGCCAGCCCGCTGGTGCGGCCCTACGTGCTCACCGGCGGTCGCACCGCCGATGAGGTCGTCATGCCACCGGAGACGCTCGTGCGCGCCACCGGACGCAGTCCGGCCGCCTCGTTTTCGGCGCCGTCTGCGGCAGCCTTGTCCGCCTTGCGTGAAGGCATCAGCGGGCCGGTCTTCGAGCCAGGTGACGAGGGCTTCGCGGTCGAGCAAGCGGGCTCGTTCGGCGCACCGGCACACCGGCCACTGGCTGTGGTCGGGGCGCGCACGAGCGACGATGTGCGTTCGGCGGTCGAGTTCGCCGCGGAACACGGCCTTCCGGTCGCGGTCCAGTCCACCGGGCACGGCAACCTGAGCAATACCGATGGCGCGTTGCTGATCAGCACCCGTCGGATGCGCCGGTTGGAGATCGACCGGCGGCAACGCAGCGTCAAGGTGGCAGCGGGTGTCATCTGGCGGGATGTTATCGACGAGGCGGCACCGTACCGGCTGGCACCGGTCTGCGGTTCGGCGCCGAGTGTCGGCGTGATCGGCTACACGCTCGGCGGCGGGCTCAGCCCCCTCGGGCGTACCTACGGGTTCAGCGCCGACTACGTGCGCAAGATCGAGGTGGTCACGGCCGACGGCTACCGGCGGCTCGTCGACGGTGACCACGAGCCGGATCTGTTCTGGGCGATGCGCGGTGGGAAAGGCAACTTCGGCGTGGTCACCGCGATGGAGTTCGGGCTGGTCGACGAACCCGAACTCTACGGTGGCGGGTTGTACTACGACGGCAAGGACGCCGAAGCGGTGCTGCGCAGCTACGTTCGCTGGGCACCGCTTCTGCCGGCGACCATGACCACCTCGATCGCGTTGCTGGGCAGTACGGCCGGTTTGCAACTGCCTGGCGCCTCGGCCGCGTGTCCGCTCGTGCATCTGCGCATCGCACACATCGGCACGGTCGAACAAGGATCCGCACTGCTGACACCGATGCGTTCGGTGGCGACCCCACTGCTCGACACCGTGGCCCAGCGACCGTTCACCTCGATCGCCGAGGTCCACGAGGACCCGACGACGCCGATCGCCGCCGACAAGCGCGGCGGAGTTTTGACTGAGCTGACCGACGATACGGTCTCTGCGCTGCTGACGACCATGAATACGAGCGCAAAACCGGTGTTGTTCGTCGAACTACGTCAACTCGGTGGCGCGTTCCACCGCTACGGGTCGGATATCGGCAGCGTCGGGCATCGTGACGCCGCTTACTCCGTCTATGTGGTCAGCGCCCCGATCGACGCCGGTAGCAGCGTCAGCGGCAGCACACGCTTGCTCGAGGCCATCGCACCGTGGGCCGCCGGTGGGGTACCGGTGAACTTCCTCGGTTCGGCCAACGCCCCCGCTGACGTGGCGCGAGCGTGGGATGCCGACACTCACCATCGGCTGATCGGCATCAAACAAGCCTGGGACCCGGACAACATGTTCCGCTTCGGCTACCCGCTGATCGCGCCGCCCCGCCAGGTGTCTCCCGAAGCCGCCGAGCTACTGCGCCGATGTCAGGAGGCGACCTCGGTGGCCGAACTCGCCGCCAGCCTCGGGCTGCCGCTTGGCGTGGTGCGCGTACTGCTCGCCGACCTCGTCGAAGCGGGAATGGTCAACACATACCGGTTCGACCCCGAACGAGCCGCAGACACGCAGCTGTTGGGAGAGGTGCTCGATGAACTCCGCAAGCGAGTTTGAGCCGATGCGCGGGCGACCGCACGATGACGGTGAGCCGACACCGGTCAAGATCGTGGTCTCCGGCGGGTTCGGTGTCGGTAAGACGACGTTCGTGGGCGCTGCGTCCGAGATCGCGCCGGTGCGCACCGAGGAAGTGCTCACCGACCGCAGCGTCGGTGTCGATGACCTATCCGGCACCGTCGACAAGGCCACCACGACCGTCGCGATGGATTTCGGCCGGATCTCGCTGCGCGAGCAACTGGTCCTGTACCTGTTCGGCACACCCGGACAGCAACGATTCTGGTTCATGTGGGACGACCTGGTGCGCGGCGCGATCGGCGCGGTCATTCTCGTGGACACCAGGCGCCTGATCGACTCGTTCCCGGTGATCGACTACTTCGAACGCACCAATATCCCGTTCGTCATCGCCGTCAACGGTTTCGACGGCGATTTCCCTTACGCGCACGAACATCTGCGCGAAGCGCTCGCGCTCGACGCGCGCCGCCCGATGGTGGACTGCGACGCGCGAGACACCACCTCGGCCACACGGACGCTGATCGCCGTGGTCGAACATGCGCTGGCCAACCGGCACACCGCGGCCCCGGTCCCGGCACCCGGTAGGAACGGATGATCCCCATGCACCGACACGACGCCGTCGCGCAAGGCGAACAACCCGACGCGGGTGCCGAACACCGGGACACGATCCTGCTACTGATCCAGGCGCTCAATGCCCGCATCAGCGGGCTGGACAACGACCCGGCGCCCCCAGGCTGGTGGTTCACCCCGCCCGCGCACTACTTTCAGCAAGGAACCGAATGAGCAGCACCTCCCGGCCCCACTACCGCTCACGCGCCGCCAAACCCACCCTGGCGCTGCTGGCCTGCCTACTGCTTGCCGGCGCGACCGTCGCTTGCGGCAGCCACAGTCACCGCGCGGTGATACCCAGCGGCGAGGACACCGACGTGCACGTGTCTGCTTTGTCTACCGCCGACGATGCGCCGCTCTACATCGCGCAGCAACGCGGCCTGTTCACCGCCCAGGGCTTGCACGTCACCATCGACACGGTGTCACAGTCCAACCTCGCCATCCCCGAACTCAACCAGGGCAAGGCCGATATCCAGGCGGGCGGGAATCTCGGCACCTACTTCCAGGCCGCCGACCGCGGCCAGATCGACCTGCGGGTCGTGGCCGAAGCCGGGCTCGCCGCGACCAATCAAACCGGCGTGGTCGTACCGCCAGACTCACCCATCGACACGCCCGCCAAACTCGCCAACGCGACCGTCGCCATCAACAACCCCGCCCCCAACATCCAAAGCGTCACCCTTGACCGCGTCCTGCGCAGCATGAACATCGACCCGTCCGGGACCCGATACATCGGCATGCCGTTCGAAGACGCGCTGACAAAACTGCACAACCACCAGATCGACGCCGCCTGGTTCCCCGAACCGTTCGTCACCCTCGCCGAACAACAAGGCGCACGCACCGTGCTGAGCCCGTGCAGCGGCCCGACCGCGAACTTCCCACTGGACGGCTACTACGCCACAGCCAGCTACACCAAACACAACCCACACACCGTCGCCGCGTTCCGCCGCGCCATCCAGCAAGCCGCCGGACTCGCCTCGAGCCGCGAACTCGTGGTCGATACGCTCACCAACTACGTCAAAATCCCACGCTCGATCGCGTCACTGATCACGTTGCCGAACTACCCCACCACGTTGCAGCCGCGGCGCCTGCAACGATTGCTGGACCTGATGTACCGCGAGCACGCCATCTACCACCGGCTTGAGGCGGCCCAACTCACCGCGAGGTGACCGCGACACGGCGATCTCAGTACAACGACTGCAGCATCATGGCCTGCGCCCACAGGCAGCCACCACAGTCTGGCTCAGAAAGCTGAACTCCGGCTCGTCGCACATCCGACGCGCCACATCGAAATCAGCGCGCGCCAGCCCAGCCTCGAGCATCTCCGCGCCCAGCTGATCAAACGTCAACTGCCAGGTACGTGCCGCAGTCGTCGCGCCGGAACAAATCCGCGAATGCCCCTGGGCGGTCACCTCGCCGAGCCCGCAGGAGCGCAGCTCGCTGAACAGACTCCGTCCATAGTGGAGATCCATCCCATGGCCCTGCAGCACTTCGTCATGCGCCGCCATCGTCCGCATAAACGCGCCCGCATGCTCATGCGCCGGGTCCGCGGCCACCGACACGAAATCCATCTCCTCGACCACCACCCAGCCACCAGGGCGCACGGCCGCCACCATCTCGCCAAGCGCCCGGCCCCTCTCGGGCAGATGCGCCAAAACCAGCCGACAATGCGCCAGATCAAAGCGCTCGCGCGGCAGTGACTCGGTCGCCAAATCGTGGCGACGTACCTCCAGATTCGGCCCCGCCAACGGCTCGAGGAACCGCGTGTCCATGTCAGTGGCCAGCACAGCGCCGGAATCGCCGACCTGCTCGGTGAGCCACATCGCCACCGAACCACCACCGCCACCGGCCTCGAGACACGACCACCCGGGACCCACCCCACGCGCGGCAAGACAATCCCGGGTGGCCGGATCGAGCCACTGCTCAAGCGAAGACAACCGAGCACGCGCGTCATCCCAATGATTGCTCAACGCGTAGCACGACGAAACCGTCATCGACACCTCCACAGGCCGTCTCTGCGTCAGCCGGGCAGATCCCAGCCTGGGCCAGCATCATCCTGGGCACCGCAAACGACTGTACCGCGCGCGGTATCAAGGCGTGCCTGGCCGTCTATGTAAATGACCGTGGCGGTCTCAGAGGATGCGGATCCGCCCCTCGAAGTATATGAGGAATGCTTGCAGCGCTCGCTTCCAACCTGAGCCGCGTTCGGCCGACGGCAATTCTTGAGGTTGCCGACCGCGAGGTAGAGCACCGTGACCATGGCCTGTTCGAACGGAACCGGCCCTGTTGCGGACCACCTTGCGCAGCCGGAAGTTGAGCGACCCGACCAGGGCGGTCCACGGCGAGCCACTGTGCGACCCGCCCACCCATCGACGCGTCGTACACGTGCGCGGTCCCGAGCCCGGGCGTGTCGAGGACCGCCACTGCATCACGTGCGAATCGGCGGGTGCTCCAGTCCCGGTCGGTCCATGATCTCGGAGAGGCTTGGCGGTTTGCGAATACCGAGCGAGCGGATACCCCGGACCGCGTCGACCAAGTGCTCGGCGAACACGTCGCGAGCCTAGTGGTGCGTCTGTGATTTGGCTTGGTGGTTTGTAGGATGTCGGTATGGTCGCTGCGGCGTTGTCGATGGCGGACGAGCAGCGTGTGGCGTTGGGGCGGATGGCGGGGTCGTCGAGGTTGCCGCATCGGCAGGTGGTGGGGGCGCGGGCGCTGCTGTGGGCGGGCGACGGCGTAGCCAACGAGGTGATCGCGCGACGGTCGGGTGTGGACTCGGATACGGTGCGGCGCTGGCGTTACCGGTTCGCCGAGTCCGGTGTCGCGGGCGTCGGGCGTGTCGCTAAGGGGCGAGGACGTAAGCCCAGTCTGCCGGAGCGCACGGTCGAGCGCGTCTTGCACACCACAGCGCACGAAACTCCCCCTGGCGGGGCGACGCACTGGACCACCCGCTCGATGGCGGCCTGGGTTGGTATCGGGAAGGACTCGGTGGCTCGTATCTGGGCCGATCACGGGCTGAAGCCCTGGAAGGTGGATACCTTCAAGATCAGCAATGATCCGCAGTTCGAGGACAAGCTGGTCGACGTGGTTGGGGTGTATCTGAACCCGCCAGCCCGGGCGGTGGTGTTTAGCTTCGATGAGAAGACGCAATGTCAAGCCCTGGATCGGACCCAGCCGTCGTTGCCGCTCAAGCCCGGCCGGGCGACGACGATGACGCATGACTACAAGCGCCACGGCACGATCGATCTGTTCGCCGCGATGAACATTGGCACCGGCGAGGTGCTCACCGACCTGCGTCAGGGGGCACACCGGCGCGGACGTGTTGCGGTTCTTCAAACGGATCGACCGCAGCGTTCCGCGCGGACTCGGGGTACATGTGGCACTCGACAACCTCTCCGCGCACTCCACGCCGGAGATCCAGAAATGGTTGGCACACAAGGACCGTCGCCGCTGGCACCTGCACTTCACCCCCACATCGAGTTCGTGGCTGAACCTCATCGAGCGCTGGTTCAAAGAACTCACCGACAAGCGCCTGCGCCGGGGCGTGTTCACCAGCGTCTCCGACCTCAAGCAGGCCATCACCGTCTGGGCCGAGCACTGGAACACCTCCCCGAAACCCTTCGTCTGGAAAACACCCGCCGAAGAGATCATCACCAAGACCCAACGCGGTCGCACGACCCTCCACCAAATCAAAACCCAGACAGACCACTAGCGGGCAGTGCGGTGCCAACGCGGTACCGTAGGTGTCTGCCATCGCCGCGATCCGGCGAGTCGCGGAGATCCCGTCGGCATGCGACACATCCTGCTGTACCACGGCGACACCGGCTTCGAGCGCGTGCCGGAAATCTCAACGCGAGTACAACCGCTCACCGGTGGCGATCGGTACCGGTGAGCATCGCACGAGTTCCGGCAGGCGGGCTCCGAGCTCAGGAACCACCGGTTCCTCGACGAAGAGCGGGTTGAACGTCTCGAGCCGGGGCAACAACCTGCGTGCCATCGCCAGCGAGACCCGGCCGTGGAAATCGATCGCCACGTCCCGATCCGGGGCCGAGTGTATCCCGTACGGCGGCCACCCGACCCACCACAGCGGTGACCGCGGACACCGTGTCGATGTGTTCGAGGTCGGATGAGGCGTTCATCTTCACTGCGGTGAAACCGGCCACCACTTGTGCGGCCGCCGCTTCATGCACCGAATCGGGTTTATCGCCACCGATCCAGGAATAGACCGTACCCGCTCACGTACCGGACCGCCAAGCAGCTCGTGCACCCCGGCACCGCGGACCTTGCCCGCGATATCCCACAGCATCTGGTCGATGCCGGCGACGGTCGAGGACAGCACCGGGCCGCCACCATAGAAACCGCCCTTGGTCAGCACCTGCCAGTGATCCTCGATCCGCAGTGGCTCGGTCCCGGCGAGGTAATCGGCCAGCTCAGCGACGGCGGCCGCCACCGTCTCCGCCCGGCCTTCCACTACAGGCTCACCCCAGCCGGTCACGCCGTCGTCGGTGTCGATCCGCAGGAACAGCCACCGCGGGGGCACCAGATAGGTCCGCAGTCCGGTGATCCTCATGCCGCACCTCTTGATATCTCACCCCTGAGCAAAGTGACCGAATGCGGCGGGCAGACCCATTCGGTCGTCGCGGGATCGATCGGCTCGCGGTTTGGCAGTACCCGCTCCGGATGGTCGAAATCGTTGACGGCGTACAGGTCGTCATCGGTCAATGTCCAGCTTTCCCGCCAGCGCACGGCGCCGTGGAGCCGCACCCTGATCGGCGTGTATCGATGTCGGTTCACCAGTGACACGGCGCACCGCCCCTCGTCGACGGCGGCGACCGCGTCCAGGTACGAGGCCCGTGCGGGCAAGCCGGCCGAAACCGGGACATGTCCCGGTTCACCCGGCCGTGGCTCGGGCAGCTCGGTACTCGGCGAGCGGACGTCCAGCTCGATCACGCGCCCTCGCAGCCACGAGCGGTACTGCCGGAAAACGTGGTAGAGCGTGGTTCGCACCAGCTCGCTACCGCGCACATTGAGCACACCGTTGCCGTTGACCAAGAACACGTAGTTCGCCATGCCAACCACCGGGGAGAGCCGGATCATGGAGTTTAGCGCCCCGGCGACGAACACCGCGTCCTGTACGTTGCGTGGGCTCGCCCGGTTGAGCCGATAACCGCCCGCCCCGTCCGTCTCGAAATGCCGGATGTTCCATTCGTCCACAGCGATCCGCACTGGTTCGGCACCGCTGGTCCGATGAAAGTCGTCCAGCACCGCAGCCATCGCGCGGAGCCTTGCTTCGAAATACACTGGGGTGAACGCGACGTTGAGGTACTCCGCACCACTGACCCGATCGGTCGAATAGCCGTAGACATGGTTGGTCAGGTAACAGAGCTTGGCGCCCGCCGCATCGAGCACCGTCCGGTCCCATCCCGGTTCCCCGCCCTCCGAGGAACCGATACCGAGCAGCTCGACCGAGGGGTGGTGACGGAGCGCGAAGTCCGACCAGTTGGCCAGCTTCAGCCCGTACGCCTGGGCCCCCATGGTGCCGGCTTCCCAGGCACCCCAGGTCTCGTTGCCGATCCCCCACAATCCGGTTCGGTACGGCGCGAAACGCCCGTTCGCCTTGCGTCTCAAGACATCCGCGGTGTCCTCGGTCCCGGTACAGTAGTCCATCCAGCGCAACGCCTCGTCCAGGGTGCCGGTACCGAGATTCACGTTGAGGTAGGACGAGGCGCCGATCTCCTCGCACCAGGTCAGGAACTCGTCGGTGCCGAACTGGTTCGGTTCGAGCCCACCCCAGTGCCAGTTCCGCCGCACCGGCCGTTCGGCTCGCGCACCGATTCCGTCCTGCCAGTGATAGACATCCGCGAAACACCCGCCGGGCCAACGCACCACCGGCACGCCGAGTTCTACCGCCGCCGCAATCACATCCCGCCGCAACCCGTGCTCGTCGGCCTGCGGTGACTGCTCGTCCCAGATCGCCGGGTAGATACAGTCCTCGAGATGTTCCAGATACTGGCCGTAGATAAGCGGGCTGATCTCGGCCTTCGGATCGCCGAGGACCACCTCGGCGGCGAACGGTTCCTGGCCGGTCACACTCACCTCCGTACGTCCTCGGTCACCGTGGTATTCGGCGAGCCGCCCACTTCGTCACCGATCCGGTATCGTCGCTGGGCGCCGAGCAGTGCGGCGCCGAGGCCGCTGACCGCGTACAGCACCAACATGTAAATGGCTACCAGCCATGGACTCTTCCCGCCGGCCTGATAGAGCGCAGTCGCCACCAGTGGGGCGGTGCCACCGATCAGCGCAGCGGACAGTTCGCGGCTCAACGCTACCCCGCTGTAGCGTAGTTGGGTCGGGAACGCCTCGGCCAGCAAGGCGGGCTGGGAGCCGAGCATCGCGCCGTCCCCGACCGTCAACATCAGCAGGATCGCCATCGTGACACCGAGCGCGGTACCGGTGTCCAACAACCAGAAAAACGGGAACGAGGTGAGCGCGCAGAACAACGCCCCGGACAGGTACACCGCGCGTCGATTCACCCGGTCACACAACGCGCCGAAGATCGGTGTGACCACCAGTCCGGTGGTATTGGCTACCAGCAAGGCATTCAGCCCGATGCTCTTGTCCGCGTGCACCTGCTGGGTCAGGTAGGTCAGCGAGAACACCGAGGGCACGTATCCTGCGACATTCGGCCCGATATTGGCGAGAAACGACAGGAACAGTGGCTTCGGCGCAGTACGCACCAATTTCAGCATGGGGACCTTTGCGATCCCGCCACGTTTCCTCGTTGCCTCGAATACCTCGCTTTCGGGTACTCGCAACCTGATGATCAATCCGAAACCGACGACCACCAGGCTGGCGAGGAACGGCAACCGCCATCCCCAATACAGGAAATCCTCTTCCGAAAGGGAAGAGACCAAGGCTAATATACCGGTCGCCGCGATATTTCCGAGGCCGATGCCCATCGCGGGAATGCTGCCGAACAAGCCTCTTCTTCGCTCCACGGAATGTTCGGTGGTCAACGCGATCGCCCCGGCGTACTCCGCGCCGGCACCCATCCCCTGCACCGCGCGCAGTATCACAAGCAGCACCGGCGCCCAGAAGCCGATCGACCCGTAGGTCGGCAGCACTCCGATCAGTGTGGTCGCGGTACCCATCAGCACCAGGCTGATCATCAACACCGTGCGACGCCCGATCCGGTCCCCCAGGTTGCCCAGCAGCACACCTCCGAGCGGCCGAAAGAAGAAACCGACGGCGAAGGTGGCGAACGAGGCGAGCGTGCCGAGCACCGAATCATCGCCGGGGAAGAACAGCCGGGCGAACACCAAGGCCGAGGCGGTGCTATAGAGGTTGAAGTCGTACCATTCCAGCACCGTGCCGATGGTGCCGGCGGAGAGAACTCTCTTGTTCATCCGGTTGGTCCCTCTTTCGTCGACGACATTGTCGAACGTGCGACACTCCGCCTCTGGCCAGTAGCCCAGGGGCGTGCGCCACACGATTCGTGCCCGGCCAGGTCACCCCTTAAGTACCAGCCGCACGCTGAGCACCAGCTCCACGTTGCCCCCCGGATTCCCGACGATGCGCAGCCAACCACCGAAATGGCCGACCTTGACGCTGGTCAGCTGGCCCTGCCGGATCTCGAGCACACTTCCCTCGTCGCACCATCGCATCCCGTCCGGCGAGATCTGAACCCTGGCCGAATGCGAGCCGGGATCCCCGCTTTCGCCATGCGCCAGCGCGAAGAAGATCGCCTCCTTCGCCCACGCGGTCTCGTACGGTTCGGTGGCATACGCACCACACAGTGGGCTCTGCCGCTCCAAGATCGCGGTATGACTCTCGATCACGATGTCTCCCGTTCCACCGACAGCAGCACCGAATCCAGATACAAAAAGGACCGGTTGTCCACATCGGACTCAACCCAGAAGCCCACATTGAGCATTTGCCAGAGGTTGGGCCAGGCCGGCATCCTGATCGGCGCCAGCTCACCGTGCGGGAGCACTCGGTCATTGCAGCGCAGCTCGGTGAACCGCCGGGTAACCAGGTCGAAGCCCACCCGCAGGTAGTGCCAGTTCTGCTTCGTCGGCAACTCGTTGTAGCACAGCCGTTGCCCGCCGCCCGGCACGTCCAACCAGCCGTCCGGACCGAGATGGAAATGCGTTCGGGTCTCCCCGCTGAGCTCGGTCGTGGCGGGCCGGTCCCGCTTGTACTGCCACTTGCGTTCCCCCGCACCGCCGGTCGCGTTGGCGTAGCGCAGGTGCGGCATCACGCGTTCGGCATTGTCCTGCAGGTCGAGGAACACGCCGAACGAGCGCACATCGTGTTCGGCCAGCCGCATCCTGGACGCCTCCGGTTTGACGGTGAACCAGGCCTCCAGCCTGATCGGCACCGGTTCGGTGAAAGTCATCCGCTTGATGCCCACCGAGATACTGCCCGGCACCGGCCTTGTCGCCAGTTTCATCGCGTAGCTGCCGTGCAGGGATCCGGCGGAGCCGGTGTCCCACATCGTCAGGTTCGACAGCATCGGCGGCCGGAAGTCACGCTGCTGCGGCAGCAGCGTGCCAAGTGAACGCTCGTAGTTGCCGGTCATCAGTGTCCAGCCATTCAGGCCGGCGTCGAAATCGTCGTGGAAAAGGATGCGTGACAACGGATCGAAGGCGCTCATAGCCGGATCGGTCTCGCGCATGGCCCGTCGCAGTTGACTGAGGTTCACGGTTTCGTGCTTTCTGTCGTCTGTGGAGTGGGTGAGCAACCTGGTTCGAGCAGTACCGCCCTGCCCGGTGCGGCATCGGCGCCGACGAGAGGCAACGGCAGGAACAGCAGCTCGTACTCGCCTCCGACCGCCCCACTGAGCGCGAGCCCTTCCAGCACACGGATTCCGCCACCCAACAGGATGTGATGGGTTTCCGCGCCCGGTGCTCCTGCCGCCTCCACCGAGAGGAAGTCGACGCCCACCAGCCGGACACCGGCCTGCGCGAGATACCGCGCACCCTCGGCGGAGATTCCAATGTAGTCTTCGGTGAACCGGCTCTCGGCCAGCAGCCCACGTTCGGAGTTGGCGGTACGCAACAACAATCGCTCTCCGGCCCGCGGGCCGTGCGTGGCGAGCTCGGTCGGCCCGATCTGCCCGCGGGCATCACGCAGATCCAGCACCCGACAAGGTCCGAGGAAATCCGTGAGCTCCAGTTCGTCGACCGTCTGCCCACCGGCAAGGTGGTGCACTGGCGCGTCGACATGCGTCCCGGTGTGCACGTGCAAGCGCCAGGTGCTGTTGGTAGTGCGCTCACCGGCGCTCGTCCTGGAATGCCAGGTGACCTCGGTAGGGAACCGATCATGCCAGGAGACACTGTCTTCGGAGATCGGTGATGAGATGTCGATGATCCTCATTTCGCGACCACGCCCCCGTCGACACTCAGCGCGTGTCCGGTGACGAAACCGGCTTCCGGCGCACACAGCCACAGCACCGCATTCGCGACCTCTTCCGGGGTCCCGATCCGCCGGAGCGGAGTGTTCGCGGTGTATTCGGTTTCCTTGGCCGGTTCCCGCGCCAACACCCTTTCCACCATCGGCGTGCGGATGTTGCCCGGGCACACCGCGTTGACCCGGATCCCGCTGTCAGCGACCTCGAGCGCGGCGCTTTTGGTCAGCCCGATGATCCCGTGCTTACTCGCCACATACGCGGGCGCACCGGGAACGCCGACCAGGCCGACCATCGAGGACATGTTCACGATCCCACCGCCATCCGGTCCGAACAGCGGGATCTCGTACTTCATCGACAGCCAGACTCCCTTGAGGTTGGTGTCGATCGTGCGATCCCAGTTGTCCTCCGTGCACTCGGTGACGCCCGCCCTGCGCTGCTCGACACCCGCGTTGTTGACCGCGAAATCGAGCCTCCCGAACCGCTCGCGGACCACCTCGAGCAGCTGGCGTACCGAATCCTCCGCCGCCACCGAACACTCGACGAACTCCGCTCGCACACCGTGCTCGCGTGCTCGCGCCGCGACGGCCCCACCGCCGTCACCGTCCACATCGGCCACGATCACATCGCCACCCCTCTCTGCGAAGGCCAGCGCCGTCGCCGCGCCGATACCCGAAGCGCCACCGGTCACCAGCGCGACCTTGCCTGTCCAGTCCCATACCGGAGTCATTTCAGGATCACCTTGCCCGTCCTGCCTTCGTCGAACATGCGGTAGGCCCGCTCCGCGTCCTCTTGGGCGAAGGAGTGCGTCACGATCTTCTCGGCCGCCACGCCGCTGCGCGCGAGGAACTCGAACAGCCCGTTGAGACTGGCGATGTTGCAGACCCAGGAACCCAGCAGGCTGATCTCCTTGTGAATCAGCAGGGGACTCGGCGCGAAGCTGAACTCTCCACCCTCGCCGAGGAACACCACCCGGGCCCGCCTGCGTGCCGCGTACAGGGTCAGCGACCGTCCCTCGGCGGAACCGGTGCAGTCGAAGGCGACCTCGAACCCGTGTCCGCCGGTCTCCTCGTCAAGCAATTCCGCGATGCCCTCACCCGCCGCATACGCCCGGCACTCGAGCGCGGTGGCGGCCAGGTCCCGACGGCCGGGGTTGGTGTCCACCGCGACGACCTGCGCATCGAGCGCGCAGGCAAGCAGCGCGACCCCGAGCCCGAGCGGGCCGAGCCCTACCACCAGCACCCGGTCCCGCGCGGACAGTCCGGTGCGGAGTACCCCCTGGTAGGCAGTACCGAGGCCACAGGAAGCGAGTGCGCCGTCGGCGTAGCTCAGCGGCTCCGGGATCGGCACCAGGCTGCTTTCCTCGGCGAGCAGATACGGCGCGTGACCACCGTCGCGGTGGTAGCCGTAGGCCGAACGATTCGGTGACTCGCACGCGACCTGCCAGCCGGCCCGGCATTCGACACACTGCCCGCACCCGGCGATGTGATAGACAGCGACCCGATCACCCTCTCGTACCGAGCGCACCCCCGCTCCGACGGTGAGCACCTCGCCGGCCGGCTCGTGCCCGGCGATCACACCATCACGATAGGGCGTGTCCTGTCCGGGTTCCCTGCGGTAGATGATCCGCAGCTCCGAGCCACACAGCCCGGAGGCCCGCACGCCGAGCACCACCTGCCCAGGCCCTGGCACCGGGTCGGGCACGTCCCGGAACGCGACAGTCCGGCGACCGGGAAGTACGACTCCGCGCATGACCGCTGCTCCCTCCCCCACTCGACGCTCGAGCGGTGGCGCCGATTTTTAACGCTAAAATGAAGGAAGTCAAGAGAAGATGGATTTGCCGTTGAGGAAAATAATCCTGCATCGTCGTATCGTTACAGTGCCCGACATAGCATCCGATGCCTCCGGCGAAGGGAACGATGATGGTCAGCAGCCTCCGGGATGTCGCGGCACTGGCCGGGGTCTCGGCCATGACGGTCTCCAACGTGATCAACGACCGCGCCACGGTCGCCCCGAGAACGCGCGCCAAGGTCGAGCGGGCGCTCGCCGAGTTGAACTACCGGCCGAACCTGTCCGCCCGTAACCTCGCGGGCGGGCGTTCGGGTGTCATCGCTCTCGGTGTGCCGGAGATCGCCATCCCGTATTTCGCCGAGATCGCGAGCATGGTGATCGAGGAGGCCGAACGTCGAGGATGGACGCTGTTGATCGAGCAGACCGACTCCCGCCCCGAGCGGGAATCCGAGGTACTCAACGGGATCCGGCCCCGCCTGGTGGACGGACTCATCCTCTACCCCTCCGTGCTCAGTCCAGCCGAGATCGCCGAACGAGCCGACGCCACCCCGCTCGTGCTCTTCGGCGGACCAGCGGCAGACAAGAGCACCGACCATGTCGTGATCGACAACCTCGCCGCGGGCCGCACCGCCACTGAACACCTGATCTCATTGGGCCGCACCAGGATCGCGGTGATCGGTCCGCTCACCGAACCGAGAGTGGACGCCGAGAGCCCCCGCCTGGGCGGATACCGGCAGGCGATCACGGCGGCCGGACTCGACTGGCGCGATGAGCTCATCGCACACGCTCCCGCGTACCACCGGCGCGACGGTGCGGAGGCGATGCGGAGGCTACTGACCGGCCCCGAACTGCCAGACGCGGTCTTCTGCTTCTCCGATCTGCTGGCGGCCGGGGCCATGCATGCCGCGCTGTCGTCAGGCGTGCGCATCCCGGAGGACCTCGCCATCGTCGGCTTCGACGACATCGAGGAGGCGAGCTTCCTCACCCCCACCCTGACCAGTATCCGGCCCAACAAGCGACGAATCGCCGAACTCACCGTGCGGCGTCTTGCACTCAGCATCGAGCACGGCGAAACACACAAACCACAACTTGTGGTCGCCGACCACACACTCATCCGGCGGCAAAGCACCATCGGCCAGGGCTGAACACTTAAAGATCTTTCGGCTTAGGGAACACCCGCTTGTAAGTCCAACGCGTACGCCCTGGACTCTTGGCGGCGCCGCGTCACCATGGTCTGCCCCGTGCCGACTTGATCGTTGACGGCCCGGAGTACCTGCTTCAGCCAAACGTACCTGGATGGGCAAGCTCCCACACGCCCTCGCTTGCCCGTAGGGCGAGAGTCAGCGATGCTGGTTGCATGGCGCACGGCACTGTGAAGTTCTTCAAGGCCGAGAAGGGCTGGGGAGCGATCACTTCGCCCGACCTGTCGGGCGGCCACGATGCCTTCGTGCATTTCAGCGCGATCGAGATGGACGGCTTCCGTGTCCTGGAGACCGGCGACGAGGTCGAGTTCGACTACCATGCAGCGCAGCAGGACAGCTTCTGCTTCGTCGCGTCCCGCGTCCGCAAGCTCTGATGTCAGTGTCCGAAGTCGACTGCAGGAGTGCCCGAAGTACTGTGCACGGTTCCTCAACTGGCGCCAGTAGATGCCATGGTTATGAAGTGAACTCGACTTGCACCAACGTGCAGCCGCGTAGAGTGCCCAAGGCCTCCGATTCCGTCGCAATTGTCTTCCGCGCTCTGGAAGTGAGGACGTCGAACGCTTCCACCGTGAGCGACAGCGTGCGCCCGCTCTTGCGCGGGTGCCAGGTGGCGGCCAATCGGCCATCGACGAGCACGGTGCCGGGCTCCCCGACCGTCTTCCAGATCCGGCGGTGCAACGTCTTGTCTGGCACCAGTGATTCTCGGTCGCGCAGCTGTAGCAGCGGATCGCGTGGCGGGAGCATCCGGACCCCCGAGGACTCGGGCGGTGAACGCAGTGTCTCCAGGTCATCGGCAAGCAATCAGCGCTCGCGGCCGTCCACTTGTACCGTGGTGACCTAATCTTCGATCTCCTGCCACCATGACGTCGCGTCACCGGACGCGATTCCCATCCATGCGGCGAGGTCGGCCCGTGATGATGGCCCGTAGCAGCGCAAGTACCGGCGGGCGAGCTCCGCCCGCGCCACCTCAGCGTTTACGTGGCTGGGTTTACCGCCTAGCCACTCCTTGAGCAGGACGAAGGACAGCTTCTTGCCCTCGCGGTTGGCGAAGCAAACTACCCGCTCGAGCGTGAGGATGCGCAGGCAAAAGTGGGTTACCCCCTCGCCGAGCGACTGCGCCTTCGCGTACGGGCCCTCCGAGTCCCAGGCGCGCCGGGGCGCGCTCGGCAGGTTGCCCGCGACCGCCTGCGCCAGCTCGGCACCGAGCTCGTTGATGGCCAGCTGCCGGCACTTCAGCACGTCACTGAGGACCGAGCGGGTGCGGTCGGTGGCCTCTTCCAGGCTCATGTCCAGTCTCTCGCGAGCCGGCACAACCCCGAGAATGAAACGCCGACGTGCCTTCTTCCCCCTGCGGGAGCACCCCCGTTGTGAAGGCCTCGAGATCGGCCGTCGGAAAGAAGAACGGCGATCCGCGCATGGCCCAGGTGTAGAACAGGCTCCGCTCCTCGACACGCTCGTCGAGTGCGTCCGGTCCGACACCATCCACCCTCGCGTGCAGGGCGAGCCACGCCCCCCGGGGGTGTCCTGCAGCGTACAGCGGACGACAGCCTCCAGCACCGATCCCGAGCTCAACCGTCGGTTCAGGTGATGGGCCGCGCCCGGAACGCCATCACCTGGTCGCCGCCGACATCTTGCCGCTTCTTCGTGCGGCGTGTGCTGTCTGACACGTGCTCGACTCCCATCTTCGTGCTGCCCAAGAGCCTGGAACAGATTCTGACGCTCGCCACCGGATCGAGATCGAAACCGAGCTGCCAAGCTCCCGGATCACTCCTCAAACGCCGCAACAGCGGATATCGGAGCGGTTCAAGTCGGTGACGCCACCCGCGCCGCTCGACGTGGATGCACCCTATGGAGCTGCCGGTTAGTGGACGATGCACTGCTCGAGTCGCCTCACCGGCGCCTATGAACAAGCGCGCTGTAAAGCTCAGCTGGGCTGATTGAGGTCGACGCCTCGGACGGCGGCGATGGCTTGGATCTTCTCCGCGTCGTCGGTGGCAATGCACACGTAGGCGTGTAGCCCGTCGTCGTCGCGGCGCAGGATGTAGATGTTGGTGCCGTCGGTGAGCTGACGGCCGTCAGCGTCATGGAACAGCCAGCGGACTCGGACAGTAATGATCGAGTCGGTGACTTGCTCGCACCCGAGCAGCCCGTGACCGACCGAGGCCAGACCGAGCTTGCGATACAGAGGGGAGCCCTGTTCGAGACCGATGACCATGTCGCCCCGAGAGTCGGCGACACTGACGACTCGGTCGTCGAGGATCAGGCCGGGCGTGCCCCAGAGGTCCTCGCCGCGCGCGACGGCTTCTACCTCGCGACCGTCGGGGAGACCGGCTGGCCCTACGTTCAGTACCGCGGAGGTCCGCAGGGGTTCGTGCACGTCCTCGACGAGCAGACGTTCGCTTTCGCCGACGTCCGCGGGAACCGACAGTACATCACCACCGGCAACCTCGTCAGCGACGACTGCATCTCGGCGTTCTTCATGGGCTACCCGAACCGCATTCGGCTGAAGATCCTCGGACGTGCGCAGGTCCGGGACACTGACGAGGCCCTCGCCGAACGGCTCTGCTCGGTTCGCACCGACGGGCGAGTGGAGCGCCTGGTGATCGTGACCGTGCAAGGCGTGAACTGGAACTGCCGCCAGCACATCACCCCGCGCTACTCCGACGCGGGGCTGGCCCCAACGCTCGACCGCATGGCCACTCTCACCAGGGAAAACCACCTACTCGAGCGGGACAACCAGGCGTTGCGTGCCCGCCTGGCCGCCGGCTGAGCGGCCCGCATCTCGGAGACGGGGTGCGGGACAGTACGATCACCGCCGACCCCGACCACGTCCTCGACGCCGCACTCCGCGCCCTGCACCCTCACTGACCCGGGCGCACTCCGCCTCGAGATCCACCAAGCCTGGCAAGACGACCCAGCCACAGCCGTGAGCTTCTGTCTCGTAAGGGGAACCCGGAAGCCGGATTGCTCGACGCTACCGGCTGACGGTCAGCAACCCTTTAAATGTGTCAACTGTGTTTGGCGCCACCGTGATGGCTTGAGCGGGCTCCGGTCTGGGATGCTGTCGGCATGCTGATTTCGACGGCCGCAGCGGTCGGTATGACGGTGACAGCGTTGGGAATGGTCCTGACGCCGGGACCGAACATGATGTATCTGGTGTCGCGCAGCATCAGCCAAGGACGCACTGCTGGGCTGATCTCGCTGGCTGGGACAGGCGTCGGATTCGTGGTGTACATGACGATGGCCAACCTGGGGCTCGCCATCGTGTTCGTGGCGGTTCCGTGGTTGTTCATCGGCTTCAAGGCCGCTGGTGCTGCGTACTTGGGGTATTTGGCGTGGCAGGCGTTGAAGCCCGGCGGCCGCGGGTTGTTCGAAACGCGTGATCTTGAGCGGGACTCGCCAGCGAAGCTGTTCCGGATGGGGCTGATCACCAACCTGTTGAACCCGAAGGCCGCGATCATGTATCTCTCGTTGATTCCGCAGTTCGTCGATCCGCATCGGGGTCACATGACTGCGCAGGGTTTCACGCTCGGTGCGCTGCAAATCGTCGTCAGCCTAAGTGTGAACGCGTTGATCGTGGTCGCGGCAGGAGCGATCGCTGGATTCATCAAGAACCGGCCCAGTTGGGCGGCGTGGCAGCGCAGGATTACCGGAACGTTGCTCGGTGCAGTCGCGGTCCTGCTCGCGCGAGAGGTGCCCGCACGGGCCCGGGTCTGATCGTCAGCTCAGCTTGTGAGCGGTTGTTCGCCAAACGGTAGGACTGGGTGCCGGCTTCGATGATGGTGCCGTGGTAGGTGAGCCGGTCGACGATGGCAGCGCACTACCTGGGGTCGGTGAAGGTTTCTCCCCAGCGACCTGGGGCTGGCACTTATTCGTTGGCGGCCATCTGCCCTGGTGCCTGCGATGATGACCTCGTGCGGCAATCCTTGATCTTTCAGGTAATCAACCGCTATGTTAGGCGCCACCTCAATCAGTCAGGTGTGAAAAAGGTGGCCGGATGGTCGGCGAGCTGCGGGTGATCCCGGGTGGTGGAGTGCCGGTCGAACCGGTGACCACGGATCCGTGGACGTTCCAGGCCGAGTGTGTCGAGGCGTTCGTGGCATCGTGGCAGGCGCGGGGTTTCAGCCCTGTGACCATCGAGAACGACATCGGACTGCTAGAGCGGACGCTGGCCGCGCTGGGTCGACCCGCGTGGGACGTGACGCCAGAGGATGTCGACCGGGTCGTAGGAGATCTCGCCATTGCCGGCCGCAAGGCATCAACGCGGCGGGACTATGTGCAGACCTTCAAGGGCTTCCACCGGTTCTTGCAGGTGCGCAAGGCGGCCGAGATCGAAGCCGGGTTCGGCGTTCGGCTGGTGTGCCCGGTGGACGAGTTCAACGCGTCCCGCCATGTCGGGGATGACTCGCCGGACTCAGTCCCGCCGCCGACACCGGAGCGGGTGACCGAGTTTTTCGACTTCCTGAAGGGCAGGATCGCGACCGCGTGCAAGTATGCGCCGGCCGCGCGGGACTACGCGCTGTTCCGCAGTCTCTATCACGCCGGGCTGCGGTCGGAGGAAGTGTCCTTATTGGACGTTCCGGATGTGCATTTCACTCGTGGGCCGTTCGGCAAGCTGCATGTCCGGTTCGGCAAAGCAGCTCACACCTCCGGCCCGCGGCCACGGTGGGTGCCGATGCTCGACGGCCTGGACCTGGTGCTGCGCTGGTTCCTCAACGACGTGCGCGGCCGATTCCCTGCCTCGCCAGTGCTATTCGAGGACGAATCCGGTGGAAGCCTGCATCGGGGAACGATCCGAAACCGGCTCCGGCGCCTGATGAAACTCGAGGGTCGGCCGCAAACCGAGTGGTTCAGCCCGCATGCCTTGCGGCGGGCCTGCGCCACCCATAATTGCGAGCGAGGCGTGGATCTCGTTGCCATTCAACAACTTCTCGGCCACTGGACTGTGAGCTCGACGATGCGTTATGTCCTCCCGTCGGCGACGTTCATCGAGGACGCCTATCGGCGCGCGGTTTCCAGCACCCTGTCCGAGCTGACCGAAGAGGAGGAGGACCCGGCGTGAAGATCCGGTGGCGGCTGAGGATGGCGGCCGCGCAGCGCGAGGTGTGGACCGGAACTCAGCTGCGCCGACTGCTGGCAGAAAAGGCTGGGCTGGAGATGTCCGCGGTCTCGGTGTCGGCGTTGTTCACCAAGGAGCCCAGCCAAATCAAGATGTCGACCCTGATCGCGTTGTGCACTGCGTTGGACTGCACTCCCAACGACCTGTTCGAGGTGGACACGACTCCCGTCGAGCGGTCCGCGGCGTCACCGCAGTCGATCGCTGCGGAGCCGAAGGCCGTGAGCGATCGTGGCCGGTCGATGCCGCCGTTGTGATCTCCGACGACGAGAAGTATTGACACGATGGGGAAACGTCAGCGCGACTGTGTCGACTGCGGAGCTCCCGTCGGGTTCCTCGAGCGCGAGCACTGCTGCCGCTGCGTCCGCCGTATCCGCGAGGCCGCAGTCAAGGCGCCATGCCCGGACTGTGGCAAGCAACGCGTCCTGCAACCCGACACCGGCCGATGTGTCCTATGTTCCCGGCGCTGCATCCAATGTGGACACCCGGTGCGGTCATCCAGCGCCACGATATGTCGGCCCTGCCGCCGCAAAGCCGAGCTGCTCGCCGCACAACGACCATGCCCACGCTGCGCCCGGCCCGGCTATCTCCGAGCCGACACCGGCTGGTGCGGCCCATGTCGCGGCCGCGGTCATCCAAGCAACCGCCCCGAATCTGCCGGCAATGCGGCCCGCTGCGGCGCCATGCCGGACTTGGGTTGCGCTCACCGTGCTGGCAGCGCCATCCGGATCGGCCCTTCATCCGCGCGGACAGTCTCATCGCTCAACTCGCGGAACCGCCAGGGTGGCTGCGAGAGTTCACCGGGCATGTGGCCGCTGGGTTCTGTTCGAGCCGAGCAGCGACTCTGGTCACCGAGCTGGGCCGGCTGCTGCAAGACGAGCATCCCAACGTCCCCGCCGCGCTGCTTGAACGAGCGCGTCAACCGGGCCGCTCGACGGGCCCGTTAGCGCGAGCGCTGGAGGACTTCTTCACCAATCGACGCCTGGCGCTGCCCAGCGACCAGACCGAACGACTCGCGGCCGGACGACGACAACGCCGCATCGACGAGGTTGCCGAATCATTGAGGCCGGCCGTGGCTGGTTTCGCTGCCTCGATGCTGCGGGCTCGGGAACGCGCCCGCCGGGCAGGAACCCGACCTCGCAGTGACACCACGCTCGAGACAGGACTATCCATCATGCGGGACCTCGCCCGGTTCCTGATCACGAATCGCGGAAAGAATCAGTGGAGCCGCGTCGACATCCACGACCTCGAGGCGTTCCTAGCCACCGGACCCAAGTCCCGCGAACGACGGTTGACCGTGCTGCGCCAGTACTTCCGCTTCGCCCAGAACCAGCGTTTAGTGCTCATCGATCCCAGCAAGAACTTATCCGCCAACGGTTCCAACGCGTTCCGCGGCCGCACCCTCACCCTCGATCAACAACGCGAACTGTTTCGTCGCTGGACCACCGACACCGACGTTCACCCGCACGAAGCCCTCGTCGGGATGCTCGCCCTGCTGCACGGAGCCTCCAGCCAGGAGGCCCGGCTGCTGCAGATCGACGACATCGATCACCACGCCCAAACTTGCCTGCTCGGGAACCGGCCGCACCCGGTCCCGCTCGATCCCGCCAGCTGGGCCGCGCTGCAACGCTGTCTGGCGCACCGCGACCAGCAGCGCACCACCAACCCGCATGTCCTGGTCACCAAAGGAACCAAGGCCGGACGCGGACCCGCATCAAGGGCCTATCTCAGCCATGTACTCGACGACTGCGGAATCTCACCTCGCATGATCCGCAGCACCCGCCTGGTCGACCTGGTCAACACCATGGACCCGAAACTCGTCGCGACCGCGTTCGGCATGGACCCACAAGTGCCGCTGATCTACCTCGCCGACCATGTCGATGCCGGACGGCTGCCGAACCCGACATTTCGGCGCAGCCTCACACACGTTCGCCGAAACATGTGCGCTTTGGAGAACGACTGGTTGGAGGCGATGGCGATGCTGTTGGTTTCTTCGCGTTCGGTGAGCACTTGGAACAGCAGTTCCGCGCCGGCGGCGATCGAGTTCCATGTGTTGCGTCGGAGACGGGACGCCGTGCACCCTTTCGGGTGTCGGTTTTCCCGTCCCCGCCCGTCGAACCGGACGTGCCCGTTGGCCAAGCATCCGACTCTCCACGTGAATCGATGAGTCAGGCGAGGTATTCGCTGACCTGCCCACCGATCGCGACTTGGGCTTGGATGGTGCCACGACCTGCTTCCATGGTGGTGTCGAAGCCGCCTTGGCGAAGACGGTCCAGCAAGGTCGTCTTGCCGGAGCCGGGCCCACCGGTCACCACAAAGAAGCGCTCTGCGGGGTTTAGCTCGTGCATTCGCCACCTCCACGGTGTATGCATTAAGCATTAATTTTGATGTACACTGTATTTATGGGTTCGTTATTGCAGGTCAGAGATGTTCCAGATGAGGCGCGCCGAAAGCTCAAGGCGCGGGCGGCGGCTCGGGGCGAGTCGCTCAATGCCTACATGCTTGAGCTCATCGCTCGGGAGACGGAGCGGCCCACGGTCGGCGAGGTGTTGGAGCGTGCCGCTCGGCGCGCCGAGAGTGCCGACGCCTCCGCAGTCGAGACCATCGACGAGGCCCGCGCGGAGCGGGAGCTAAAGCTGGGCCGCAACGCGTGATCGTCATCGACAGTGCGGCTGCGATTGACGCGCTTGCTATCGCCCCGGGCACCGAGGATTTGCGGGCCTACCTGGCCGGTGAAGAGTTACACGCACCGACGTTGCTCGATTTCGAGATCGTATCCGGCCTGCGCGGGCTTACGCTCGGTGGTCACCTCAGCGCAGCCAGGGCCGAAGATCTGTTGACCGACTTCGACGAGCTTGCGGTGCAACGTTGGCCCTCCGCCGATGGCTTGCGGCGGCGTGCACTCCAGCTACGCCACAGCGTCTCCGGCTATGACGCCGCCTACGTGGCCCTGGCCGAAGCACTGGATTGTCCCTTGCTGACACGTGATGCCCGACTGGCCAGATCAAGCGGACATACCGCGCAAATCCAAGTGCGCTAGCCGCTTCCGCGTGCGCAAAGCGATCGTTTTGGGACTGTGAACTTCCGACTTGAATCGTAGAGGCATGCACTCTAAGGAATCTCAATGATCGTGTCAAGCAGCGATGGGCGGCGCTGATGTGGATTGCGGCGTAGTGGCTTCTTGGTAGCTGGTGCGGTCGCGCAGCATGGCCCAGAGCGTGTTCATGCGCCGTCTGGCGAGCGCGATAACGGCTTGCTTGTGGGACTTGCCTTCGGCGCGCTTTCTGTCGTAGAACGTTCGCGAGGCGGGGCTGTTCTTCAGGCTGGAAAGCGCGGCAAGGTAGCAGGTTCGCATCAGACGCCGGTTGAAGCGGCGAGGGCGGTGGTGGTTACCGTTGGTCCGACCCGAGTCCCGTGGCGCCGGGGCGAGGCCGGCGACGCTGGCGAGCCGGTCGACGGTCTCGAACGCGCTGAGGTCCCCGCCACCGGTGTTGGCAAGGGACGTCGCCGCTGACACGACACCGAAGCCGGGCATGCTCAGCAGGATCGGCGCGTCGGGGTGCTGCTCGAACTGCGTGGCGATCTCCTCGTCGAGCTGGGCAATATCAGCGTCGATCGCCTGGATCTGTTCGGCCAGGCGTGCCACGAGCCGGGCACCCATGGCCTGGGTGAACAGGGTCGTGTGCTGAGCGTTGGCCGCGTCCACGGCCTTGGTCGCGAACGCCGCGGGGTTGCGTGCGCCGCGTTTCTTCAGCCACGCCGCCAGCCTTGAGGCGCCGATCCGCCGGATCCCGTCCGGAGTCTGATAGCCGGCTACGAGGATCAGCGGCGCCTTTTTGGAGTAGTCGAACGCGGCTTCCAGCGCGGGAAAGTATTCCAGCATCGTGGCCCGCAGTCGGTTGATCGCGCGGACGCGATCGAAGATCAGATCCGTGCGCCGGGCAGTCAGCAGCCGCAGATCGGTGCTGATCTGGTCACCACCACGCACCGGTTGCAGGTCGGTGCGCATCCGGGCCTGGTCAGCGATGATCCGGGCGTCCTTCGCATCGGTCTTGCCATCACCACGGTAAGTCGCCGCCGCATGATGGATGATCCGGTCTGGGATGTAGAGCAGCTGTTGGCCGCGTTCGGCAAGCAACGCGATCAGCAGCGCCGCACCACCACCGTTGAGATCGGTAGCCCACACCACATCGGCTCCGTCAGCCACACGCAACACGGTCGCGATCAACTCAAGCAACGCGGCCTCGTCATTGACCACACGTCGAGACAGCAGCACACGGCCGGCAACGTCGATGACCACGCAGTGGTGCCTCCGCTTTCCCGAGTCGATTCCTGCCCATACCGCTGCCAATGTGGCTGCTCACCTCGCGACCGACACCGTGGGTCTCCTTGAACGGCAGCCACGCCGGCACGTCCTTACCCAACGATCAGATCGCGCAAGTCTCAATCAGCGGTCGAGCCACCAACAGAGCAGTGGGCGGCCATTCCCAGCAAGCCGTCACCGACCACAACCGTGACCAGACCCGGCAGGGAGACCTCAGCCATACCCGCTGCCCCAAGGAGAGCGATCAAGACCCTACGACGGCCCCGACATCACCCACCCCCGAACCGTAAGGAGGGTGACCTGCTCATCGGGCTGCAGCGCTCAGCGATCGGGACACTGGTCGAGCGCACCAGCCGATTCACGATGCTGATCCATCTGCCACGCGAACAAGGCTACGGGCTACGTCGCTATGAAGACGCTCCCCCGCCGACACCACGTGATCGACCGGATCGACGCTGGCTGCCGAAGCCACCTACTACGGCTAAAGCATGTTTAGGAAAGATCTTCCGGGTTGCAGACCCTTGTTGGTGCCGATGACGATGTAGCCTGACAGCCCAGCGCACAAATAATCGGTTGCCTATTGGTGATGGTGGTGGGTCCGATGACCGGCATGATCACCCAGGCTCGTGCGCCGCAGCGAGGCGTGATGAACGCGAACCGTCGGCCCCGATCGGCGCGCGTTCCGGACGGACCGCGGCCTCATCGTCCCAGAGGAGACGCCACCCGATGAACACGCCACCATCTCTGTCCGGAGCGGAGCACACAGACAGGTCGTCCGTCCGGCTGGGCGTTCTCGTTCCGCTGTCCCGGCCCGGCTGGGTCGAGGCGGGGCGACATTTGCTCGCGGGACTCGACCTGGCCGTTCGCGACGTCAACGATGCCGGCGGGATCGACGGCAGACCACTGGAGCTGGTGGTCCGGGACACCGCGGCCGATCCGGAGCGGGCCGCAGCGGCCGTGGACGAACTGGCTGGCCTCGACGTGGCGGCCGTGGCAGGCGAATACCACAGCGTGGCCGCCCGCCACGCCGCCGCCCGGGCCGACGCCCTCGGCATGCCGTTCCTCTGTTCGTCCGCGGTGCTCGACGCGCTCACCGGGGAACCGACGGAGTGGGTCGCGCGCCTGGCCCCGGCCCAGTCCCACGGCTGGCGGATCTACGCGGACTTCCTCCTAAGCGCAGGCCGTCGTCGGGTCGCCGTAGCGACCCAGCCGAGCATCTACTGGGCGTCCGGCACCCGCGTCCTGCGAGACCACCTCGCTCCCCGCGGCGGCACCGTCGTCGAACTCGACACGAACGCGCTCACCCCGGATGCGCTGTGCGACGCGCTCGTCGACCACGGTGCGACGGCGCTCCTGCTCCTGGTCGGCCATCCGGAACCGGCGGTGCCGATCGTCAGGGCCGTCCGGGGCGACCGGCGGCTCGCGGAGATCCTGATCGGCGCTCCGGCCGGACAATCGGAGTTCGCCGAATGGGCCGCGGTGCTGGGAGAGGACGGCACCGGGATTCCGTTCCTGCGCTACTTGCCCGAGCGCCTCGGTCCGCTCGGCGAACGCGTCGGGAAGGAGCTCCGCGAGCGGCTGGGCGAAGTGCCCTCCTTCGTCGCCTTCGAGGGCTGGGACACCGTCGCCGTCCTCGCTGAGGTGCTGCGTTCCCACGGCACAGACCGTGCGGCCATCGCCGAGTCATGGCCGCGCGTGACGGTCGAGGGCACCCGCGGGCCGATCGGGTTCTCCTGCACACCGGGTATCAGCGTGTGGCAATGGGCTTGGGCACCGATCCAAGTCGTTGATCGGGACCCGGCGAAACCCGATCGCTTTCGGACCCTCCACGCCGGCTGAGCTCGTTGTTCAACCTCGCCAGTGCGGAGACCTGCTAAGATCAGATGTCTCCCAGACAAAGGCGCAGCTACCCTCACACTTCGAGATGTCCAGCCACCCCGCAGCCGATGCCGTCCCAATTCTCATTCCGCAAGTCCTGATACCTGGGATTACCGGCTTAACAATAGGCTCCCATCCTGTGGACACCATCCGCAGCAGTGTAGGCAGCAGTACCGTTACAACGAGCCTGTCGCGCGCGGTGCGTGGCTATCGCTGAATGTTCTGGCGCGGCCACCAGCGCCCGGCGCCGTTGATCAGGTCGCCGGTGTCTTCGGAGCGTCGTCCGGCACGCGTATGCCTGCGGTATAGATGGCGAAAAGGAAGACTCCTGTGGCGCCGTCGGGGCGCTGGTGGACCCAGTCCCTTTACCGCGCGCCAGCGGTCTTCGCCGTTCCAGATCTCCGCCAGGGTCCTCTTTGCACCCAGGTGTGCGGACATGGGCACGGCAAGGACGCTGGCGATCTTGTAAACCTCAGTATCGCTGCTCCCAAGTCTCGAGGAACACCTCGCGTAGCGCACCCCAAACCCCAGGCCCCGTCGCCGGCGGCGAAGACCGAGGCACGCATCCACTGCGCCCGCAGTCACGCAGGTCCGCCCAAGACTCGGTGGACTCGCGGTAGCCGTCAGCTAGAGCGACAAGCTCCCTGCGGTCTGCGCGCACCTCGATCAGCGCCAGCAGACACAGTTTGTTTGCCTCCACGCGGACATTGACGTGGATCCCGCCCGCCTACAGATACGCAAAGCCACAGGAGACAGATCACACTCACTAAGAACTTATTGCAGAATGAGTTGTTGGAGTCCGTCGGTGGCAGACTTCTCACGCGTTTAGTTGTCAAGCGGTTGCTTGATCTAGCGGGGCGATGGGTAATGGGAACGCGGTGTTCTCGTTGAAGTGCTGGCGTGCGGTGAGGCAGTGGTGGAGACAGCCGAGCAGGCGGTTGAAGAGGTTGCGTTGGGCGGCTGCGTGGCGGTCTCCGGTTTGACGACGGCGGTCGTAGTGCGTCTCGTCAAGTGACCTGGCCCCGCCGGCCGGCATGGATTTTGGCTCCGGAGGTTGGCGGGTTTGGTGGATCGTGTTGACGAACCGGTCCTGTCGGCGGTTCGTGCTGTTGTTGCGCTGCGGGGTAACGCTGTAGTTCGAGTGGGCTTGTGGCTTTTCGTTGGTCGGCGGGCTGGCGCATACTGTGAGGTATGTTCGAGCGGTTCACCGATCGTGCGTTGCTGGTGGTGGCGTTGGCGCGGGATGAAGCCGCCCGTTCGGGTTGCGATTTGGTCGATACCGAGCACTTGTTGCTCGGACTGCTGAGGCGGCCTGACAGCCTGGCGGTGACCACCCTGGTGTCGTTGCACGCGCGGATCGAAGGGGTCCGCGAGCAGCTGTATGGGGCCATCGCGGCTGGTCAACCTACGGACACGGAAGGGCCCGGCTGGAGCCAGGCTGCTGTGCGGGTTTTCGAGTTGAGCCAGCGCGAGGTGGAGCGACTGCAGCAGGTGCAGGTGGATACCGAGCATCTGCTGCTCGGATTGATCGCGCAGGAGGGTGGCGTGGCCGCTGAGGTGCTTGTGTCGGTGGGTGCGGACCTTAACCGGGTCCGGCAAGAAGTTCTTGAGCTGGCGGTCGCGTACCCGGCCGATGCGGCCGGCAGCGCGGTGCGTGGGTATTCCCCGGATCCGATTGTGGCGCTTCTGGTCGCGATCGAGGAACGGGTTGATGACCGGCAGCGGCGCGTCAGTGCCCTTGAGGACGCGATGCGGCCGGACTGATCGGTGTCCGCTGCCGTGGTCAGCGGATCGCTGTAGCAGCGGTAGTTGACCTCTGGCGGATGGACGCCGCAGCGTCTGGGGAGTAAACCCATTTTAGCACTGGGGTACCAATCTATTCTTGTGTTCAGTAAAAAAGGGGAATGAACGTGTTTCGAAGAATCAGGTGCGAAAGAACCAAATCCGTCCTTGCCGTTACAGTTGGTGCCTTGGCGCTTTTGGCGGCAAGTGGGGGCACGGTTTCGGCGCAGCCGAGTATGTATGGGAAACATGATGTGTCGCCGCTGACGCAGCAGGTTGCGTGTAATCACAGCAGCCGTCTGCAGGCGCGTGTCCAGTATGAAAACCCGACCGGTCAACTCGTAACCATTTGTTTCGATGGTCTCGGCGGTCCGGAGTGGTGGGATGTGAATCAGACCAGTGTCGACGGGATCATAACCCAGGACACCTATGGTCAGGCTTACGGTGGAGCCAACTGTGACCAGCAAATCCCGGCGGATAGGCCGAACTGGGGACAGAGCGAGATGCTGGGTGTGCCTGACGGGAAACTGTGCCGCATCCTCGTTTCGAGTCCCGCTCGCTAGTGATTCAGGTGAGCGGAGCTGGTTTTCGGTCAGTTAATTTTCTTGGCGCAGTTGTGGGTTTTTCTGGTGCGTAGCCGGTAGGATTCGGTGCCGGTCTCGAGGTGTGTGCGTTGAACGTGATCCGGTCGACCAGGGCCGCGACGAGGCAGGGGTCCCGAACACGGTGCCCCATTCGCTGAATGGCAAGTTTGTGGCCAGCCTGATCGAGGCGCATTCTTCGCGTTCGGTGATGATCTGGAACAGGAGTTCGGCGCCGCGGGCGTCGATTTGGACGTAGCCGAGTTCGTCCAACAGCAATAGATCGAGACGTCCGTAGCGGGCGACCAGCCGGGATAGGCATCGTTCGTCGGCGGCTTCGACGAGTTCGTTAACCAGTTGGGCGCAGGTGACATACCGGACCCGTTTGCCTTGTTCGCAGGCGGCCAAGCCGAGCCCGATGAGTACGTGCGTCTTGCCAGTGCCGGAATCACCGAGCAGCACGACTGGTTCGCCGGCCTCCAGATAGGCGCCGGAAGCCAAAGTGGCCAGGTGTGCCGGTTCGATGCTGGGCACGGCGTCGGTGTTGAACTCGGAAAGCCGTTTCAAGCGTGGAAATTTCGCCTCGGCGATCCAGCGGGTGCGGCGGCGTTCGCCGCGCTCGTCGACTTCGGCAGCGAGCACTTCGGCCAGGAACGCCAGGTAAGTTTGTCGTTCCCGACCGGCGATCTCGGCCAGCCGGGCTGCTTCGGTCCGAATGGTGGGCAGGTGCAGATCACGGGCGGCGGCGTCGATCGCGGCCTGAGCGGCGGCATCAGAATCGGTCGGCATCAGTTACTCCCAGCCGGTAGGTGGTCACAGGCGCCCAGGGCAGGCGCGGTCGTAGCCGGACCAGCACGCCGATCGGGACCACCGCAGCCATCTCGCTGGCGGCGTGTCGTCGGGCGTCGATGAGCACGATCTGCGGATCCAGCACCCCAGTCTTGACCGCGGTACGCATCGCGGCCAGCAGGGCGTCGGTGAGAAGGCTGCGGTGGGCCAATAACAGTTCGATCAGCGCGCGGGTGCCGGCAGCGTCACCTCGGGCAGAGCGGGCGGCGTCCCAGTAGCGTTGGTGGGTATCGGTGAACACGCCCGCGGCTTTGGCCTGGGCTAACGCGGTCGCGCCCGGCAGGGGTCCGGGTTTGCGCTGCAGGACTTCGAGGTAATGGTCCAGGCAAAGCACCTCGCTGTAACGCTCGACGGCGCGTACGTGACTGGCCACCACGGTCGCGCCGTCGAGCACTTCGACCGTGGCCGCAGACAGGCGCACCGGCAACCGGTGCCCAACCAGCCGTGCCGGCGCCGAGTAGCAGCACTGCCACCCGTGCCCGAGCATCCACCCGCGCGTGCAGCAACCGGGCCGAGTCGAACGGCTCGGCCGGCAGCGGGCACAACTCGGGCAGTTCGGTGGCGGACGTGGTGGCCACGGTGCTGGCCCAGCCGGTGATCACCCGGTCGTCGTCGAGCTGGTCGCCGGCCGCGATGCGCTGATTCAGCGCGGCCAGGTAGGCCACCTCGGGTAGCGGCACGAGGTAGCGTCGGCGGAACCGGCCGATCTCGCCTTCGACGCCGCCCTTTTCGTGCGCGCCTTCCTTGCCGGGCTGGCAGAAGAACGAGTCGTAACCGTACTCAGCGCGATGAACCGCTCCGATTCGGCGCGATCGCGGCCTTTGAGCACCCGCACGACCGCAGGTTTGAGGTTGTCGTAACGGATCCTGGCCGGAACCGCTTGAAAGTGAACGAACGCCGCCACATGCACCTCTAGGAACGCCTCTTGAGCCTGGGTCGCGAACGCGATATGGAAGGCGCGGCCCGAGTAGGACAGGCGCAGCACGAACATCCACAACTTCACCAACACACCCGCGACATAGGCATAGAACTCGCCGAAATCCACCTCCGCCTCGGCCCCCGGTAGGTGGGTCTGCGGCACCGTGACCTCGATTCGATCCAGCTCAAGCTCACCCCGACGGCGACCCACATACCGCGACACCGTCGACGCCGACAACTCCGCCCCGTGTTCAGCCACCAGCCGCTGCCAAACCCGCCGAGCGGTATGGCGCTGTCGTTTCGACACGTCTCGATCAGCCTGTAGCAACCGTCGATGATCTCGGTGTAGGGGTCCAGCGCCGGTCTCGTGCGAGCCGGGTACTGCTTGCGCGGTGGCGGAACTGCGTTCAACAGCGCCTGCCGCACCGTCCGGCGATGCACCCGATGCCGCTCCGCCAACTCCCGGATCGAGCACCCCTCGATCCGCCGATCACGCCTGATCTGCTCGAACAGTTCCACCCTCGAGTACGCCGCCTTCGACCTCCACGCCGACAACAACGACGCGAAGATCACAAACCGGGTGGGGCCAACATTCGGTCCGAACCACCCACCAACCGGGGCCAGCTCAGGTGACCACACTCAGCCGCCGCTAGCCGGGTTGTTGGACCTCTCGCGTCGAGTTCTCGACGTACCAGTTTCCCCATCGCTCGAGTTCGCGGACCAGACTCTCGAGGGTCTTGCCGACGCGTGATGGTGAGTATTCCACGCGAGGAGGAATTTCCGGGTACACCCGCCGACTGATCAGGCCGTCGGACTCGAGCTCTCGAAGCTGACGGGTGAGCACTCGGGCGGTGACGCCGGGCAGCGCACGCTGGAGCTCGGCGAAACGGTGAGTTCGGTCGTAGAGCTTGAGCAGGATCGCCAACTTCCAGCGTCCCCCGACGACGCGCATCGCCACCTCGACCCTACAGTGCTCGGGCTCCACCTCCGCAGGCTTCATACCTGCACGGTATCCAGAAGGTTAGTGCGGGACAATAATGTTCGTACTTCACACGGCACGCGGCTTGGACCACGCTGCTGACATGACCGTCTTGGTGATGACCGCCAGCCCGCGTCGAGATGGCAACTCCACACTGATGGCGCAGGCGTGTGCCTACGGCATACGTGAATCCGGAACGACGGCCACCCTCCTCTCATTGCCCGAAGCGGTGACGGGATTTCTGAGAGACTGCCGAATCTGCAGACAGCCCGACGGCGACTGTGGAATAGCCGACGGTTACGCCAAACTACTACAAGAAGAGCTCATCCCCGCAGAAGCGATCGTCTATGCCACGCCACTGTACTGGTACGGGATGGCGGCATCGCTGAAGAACTTCTTCGATCGCCTCTTCTGCTACACCGCAGCAAGCTATCCCGATTCGGAGCGAGTCGTCGACGCCTTGGCCGGAAAACGAATCGCGCTGCTCATTTCCTCTGAGGAGACCTTTCCCGCGGCGACAAACGCCGTCGTCTCACAAGTCCACGAGGCCTCCCGCTACCTGCGCCAACATTTCGTCGGTGTCGAGCGAGGCATCGGCAACCGGCGAGGAGACGTGGAACTCGACCCCGACGATCCACTCGGCCGCGCACGACGGCTCGGCAGTGAACTACTCACACGGCACCACTCCGATTACACCGCCGCGAGCACCCGCCCAGGATCGGTGTGGGCAGCCCCAAAACAGCACAACAGCCCGAGTCAGGACACATAGTCTCATCCTCGACACCTGCGGGGCGCGACGTCACATCAAGGTTCTTCGTCCTCCCAGGTCGCGGCCAACGCCACCAGCCCAAACTCTGACAGAGTTCCCAACGCATCGTCACCTCGCCGGGCAAGTGGAGCTGAAAACCCTCACGAGGCCGGACTGTGCCAGGAACAGCGGCGCCACTCATCGGACAGTCCCTCATATTGTTATATGAGAATCGGCATAGCAAGACCGAAACGCCGCTACCAGCACAGTCCCAGCGAGGAGACGACGAGCCCCCGACCCCACTCGACAAATCCGCCTTACGCTGGTGTCGGGGACTGTCCGGATGTTTGTGGGCGGCCCGGTGATCGCCTACTAGTTACTGGGCGTTGATGCGGTGATTCGGACAGCGGATCCGTCTGCGTTACGGGTGTTCAGGTTTCTGGCGGATGGTGTTGCCGTCTTGGACGAGGCTGGCGGTGAAAGCCTCGGACATCGCGGTCGGGGTGGAGACGTCGACCAGTGCCCCGTTCGGGTCGGTGAGTAAGAGTCGGCGCTGCCCGTAGAACAGGTCCTGCGGCCCGGCCACGATCGCCAGGCCCTGCTGCTGGGCGCGGACGTGGACTGCGTCGACGTCGTCCACGACAAACGAGAGCACCACCCCGCCCGGCTGCTGCCGGAACCCATCCGGGAGCAGCTCATGATCCCGACGCCAGATACCGAGCTCGCCGGCTGGCGTCCCGTGCCCGTCGTCGAGGTCGAGCGTGCCTGAGGTGAGGTTGACGAACCAATCACTGTCGAACGCGACCGTGAACCCGAGCAGGTTGACATAGAAGTCGCGCGTCCCGGCGACGTCGTCGGTGAGCACGTTGGCGAAGGCCCTCGATACCGTCATGGTGGCCAGTGTGCCGAACAAGCCGCCATGCTCGCACCCATACAGCGCGCCTCTGGCGAGGGAATCTTCGAGAAAGTGGACGGTCCGCTGAAGACCCGTCCACCGTCGGGCTAGGTTCGAAGTCGTGCGGGTGAAGTGGTCGGACGATGACCTGGTGGCGTCGTGGACGCTGGTCATCCGTGCGTTGGCCGTCGATCTGCCGTGTTCACGAACTCGACCTGTGCCGCCGACGCGCCGTGCTTGGTCGGGTCTATTCGGGAGCCAGGTTTCCCGCTTCGGTGTGTAGGGACACTGCCTGCCCCACGGTGACGTCGGTTCCCGCCGCCAGTGTCTGCTTCAGGACCACTCCGACGGCCGGTGCGGCCGTGTAGTCCCGACCGTAGGGAACCAGTCTGGCGGTGCGCACCGTCTCGCAGGCGTCTGCGGCGTCGAAGCCCACGGCATCCGGCACCTCGGCTGCAGGGCCATCCGGCACCGACTCGTCCGGCAGCTCACCGCTCATGTACACCGAGTCCCTGCGCTGTCCCGCTAGAATCCAAGGATCCTTTTCGTACAGGGTCGAACTCTGCCTACCGCAGTGGAGTCTCGTAGATAAGTTGCCGTTCGTCAGTTTGGTCGGACCCCGATGGGGTGGAAGCCTGTCCGTTCGGGGACCTTTCGACTTGCCTGATTATCGGGAAAGACGTAGACACGAAGGGAAGGGGCGACCCCGGCTTCGGAGTGCGTGTCGTACCAGCAGGCCAGGGCGCGAGCAAGTTCGGTGGCGTAGCCCGCACCCCACAATCGAGGCGCGAGTAGGAAGCCAAGTCACGGTGCCGGATCCGGTGCGGATGACGAAAGCCTGGTTGACACTTCGCCTAGGACATTGAGGGGACGGGCCCAAGCCGTTGGGCTTGGCTGGAATGCTGTTTCGTCGGGTGGAGTTCGAAGGTGAAACCGTCACGCCGTAGGTTGCGGAAACTCTGCTGATGCCCCGATGTTCGGGCGGAGAAGCCGGCCGAGTTCTCAGTGAAATCCCTGAGGCGGTTGCTTTCGGCGATGCTTAGGGTGATCGTCATGATTGCGAACCGTTACGTCGCACTCCTGCTCTTCGAGTCGATCAGCAGCGACCGGAACCGCCCTGCGCTGTACCGAGAAGATGTCGTCCTGCTCCGTGCTTCTTCTGATGAGACGGTGCGGCGTCTGGCCGACGCTCACGGGCGCGCTCAGGAGTGCACCCACCGCAATGCCGATGGCGACACGATCTCGACCCGGCTGATGCAGATCGTGGACGTGGCGACGGCCCTGGACGAGGACCTCGACGAGGACGCCGTCGACCTGTACGCGCGACATTTCCGCGACCTCGACTCCTACCGCGTCCTCGACCCGCTCCTTGAGGGTGAGCCCCTCTGACCTCCCTCGTTCTTCGCACCTTTCAGCGGCTGAGGCGCGTTCAGGATCTTCTGGACGACGGCGTGCTCGTGTCGGACTGGGGGCGACTGCCGCCGTTCGAATGCGCCACCTACCCTGCGATTCTTTGCCCATGCCGGCCAACAGCAGCTACGGAAAGCTCGTTGCCAGCTATTGTGCCGGTTGTCGATCCCCTTACGTCGTCGGCTCAACTGCACTGCTGGTGATCGTCAGTCGGTGACGGCAGCGATCGCCTCGATCTCTACGAGCTGATTGTCGTAGCCGAGCGCGGTGACGCCCATGAGGGTGCTGGGCACGTCGTGCTCTCCGAACGCGTCGCGCACGACCTGCCAGGCTGCTACAAGATCGGCTCGCGACGTTGACGCGACGAGCACGCGAGTGCTGATGACGTCGTCAATCGACGCGCCGGCCTCGGCCAGAGCGATACTCATGTTCTCGACGGCGTGAGCAGCTTGCCCGGCGACATCGCCCACGGCAGCAGTGGAGCCGTCCTCGTTCAAAGGGCAGGCACCCGCAAGGAAGATGAGTCGAGCGTCAGCCGGGGCGGTTGCCGCGTAGGCATATTCGGCCACGCCGGACAGGGCGCTGGAGCGGATCAGGCTGACAGCACGAGGCATCGATGTTCTCCAATCGAAACAGCACCGGATGCTCCCAGCATTTCAGCGCTGGCTGTTGATCCCGCCGAGACCGAGCGCATCTCACCCGAGGATCCGCTTGCGAACGTTTGACAGGGGTTTCTCTTGAGACACCGGCTATGTGGCTGTGTCATGTTGCAGTGATACGTCGTGCTGGGCCGAGCGTGTAGGTGGCAAGGGGCGGGATGTCCGCCAGCCGAGAGTTGTCGGTGGTCGCCGCTACGGTCGACGACATGGACTATCGAGACGAGAACGAGAGCAGTTCCTGGCCGAACCCGGTATCGGTACCCTGTCGGTGGTCGAATGGCCCGACCGCGCACCGCTGACGATACCCATTTGGTACGACTACGCGCCGGGCGGCGAGCTGTGGGTACGTACCGGGCCCGATTCTCGAAAGGCGCGAGCAATTCGGGCTGTAGGGCGTTTCAGTCTGATGGTGCAACGGACCGAGCCGACCGTGCGCTACGTGTCGGTGGAGGGGCCGGTATCCAGGATCACCGCAGATAGCCGCGACCAAGCTGTGCAGATGGCTGCGCGGTACCTCCCTGCGGACAGGGTCGAGGACTTCGTGGAATACGAACAGACCCAACTCGGCGAACACGTCACCCTGTACATGCAGCCAGAACACTGGGTCTCCGCCGACCTGGGCCAAGGCTAGCCGCGAAGCAACCCGCGGTCGATCAACACGGCTCACCTCGGCGCGAAGCGATGGGGCGGTGTCTGCAACCCGATCCCGCGTCGCGTCTGCGATGTACGGCATCCTACTCGACGAGGAAGACAAGGTGCGGTCGATACTCGACAGGATAGGCACGGGGCATACGACACAGCCTTTCGGATCGGCTGCCAGTTAGCCACCGAAACTGGAACCTTTCCCGTAGGTCAGGTCACATGCCGGTGGCGAAAATCCGTCGGACATGTCGGCGCGACAGTAAAGTGTCTGCCGGGTGTGACGCAAGGTTTCACTCGGTGGGCGGGTCAGTGGTTATCGGTGATTTCCTCTAGGGGACGGTTCCCAGTTTCCGGGAGGGCGATGAACACGAGGGCAAATGAGGCGGCGGCGAAGCAGGCATAGAGACTGTAGCTGCCTGGCACGGATAGCTCGCGCAGTGTGGGGAAGGTTAGGTTGACAAGGATCCCGGCAACCCAGTTGGCGCATGCGGCCAGCGAAGCGCCCTGCGCGCGCAGCCGGGTTGGAAACATCTCCCCGAGCAGTACCCACACCACCGGGCCCCAGGATACCGCGAACGCCACTACAAACACGTTCGCGGCCAGCAGTGTGACCACGCCCCATCCGTCGGTGAAGCTGACCGCGTCGCCGACCTCGTGGGCTTGGGAGAGGCCGACTGCCATGACGGTTAGAGCGCCGGTCATGCCGATCGAACCGCCGAGCAACAGTCTGCGCCGTCCGATCCGGTCGATCAGCGCAATCGCCACTGTTGTCGCCACGACATTGACGAGGGAGGTGAACGCGGACAGCCAGAACGAGAACTCGTCACCGAACCCTACCTGCGCCCATAGCGACGTGGAGTAGTAGAAGATCACGTCGATGCCGACCAGTGCCTGCAGCGCGGCGATCGCCATGCCGATCCAGATGATCCGCGGCAAACGCCGCAGCATGGTGCGCTCGGGAGACAGCCCGCCGGATGCCGGGTTCGCCAGGTCCGGCGGACTCGCCGGGTTCGGTGGGTTGAGTGCCGCGGCGATGGCTGCGATGTCGTGTTCGGCCTGTGGTTCGGGGATTCGATGCAGGCGTTGCAGGACTCGCCGCGCGGCGTAGTCGCGGCCGAGGGCGACGAGGTAACGGGGCGATTCGGGGAGCGCCACCGCAGCGAGTGCGTAGGCCAGCGATGGGACCGCGCCGACCAGGAACATCCACCGCCACGCAGGCAGACCGGCGCCGAGTACCTGGTCGGCGCCGCCTGCGGCGCCGACCAGGCTCGCGTTGCACACTAGCGCGGCGAAGATGCCGAGCACGATGGACATCTGCTGAGCCGACGCGAGCCGCCCACGTAGCTGGGCGGGGGCGATCTCGGCGATGTAGAGCGGGCCGACGACCGAGGCGGTGCCGACCCCGACGCCGCCGAGTAATCGCCACACGGCCAGCTCTGTGCCGGTGTGTGCAAGCGCGCTGAGCACCGACGTGGCGAGGAACAGCGCACCGGCGAGGAACATAGTGGTGCGCCTTCCCAGCCGGTTGGTCACCCGACCTGCGGTGAAGGCGCCCACTGCGGCGCCGAACAATGCGGCGGCCACGATGGTCCCGAGCAGCGCTGGCCCGATCGCGAACTCCCGTTCCACCGCGTCGACGGTGCCATTGACGACGGCGGTATCGAACCCGAACATGAACCCACCCAGCGAGGCGCCACAGGTCGCCAGGATCACTGCTGTGGTGGCGCGGCGCCGATCGACGGCACTCATGAAGCTCAACCCCGCACCGGGAACGCGATCGTGCTCAGCAACGCGTTAGCCGGCTGGCGCGAGTCGAGACGGGTGTGTTGCGCGATGATCGGAGCCGAGGAGGTGATCAGGGCGGAGAAGTCCGTCGCTGTGGGGACTGGTTCGGGTTCTGTAAGGTTGTTGAGGGTGACGTGGCGGACCCGGCGGGCGGGCACGGTCACAAGGTAGGGGCCCGCCGGCTCGCGGTCGGCGAAGAACAGGTGCAGCTGCACGTACGCGGCCCGTTCTCCCGTGTTGAGCAGGCACAGGCTTTCGTGGCTGCGCAGGGCCGGGTCGTCACCGGTGCTGTAGGGCGGGATCCAGCCATCGCCGATCGCCCAGCAGGTGGTGCCGACGCCGACACAGGGCATGGGTGTCTCTGTGTTCATGATTGCTCCCAGGTAGGGCTCAGGCGCTGATCGAGGACTTGGCCAGGACGCCGCCGTCGCAGCCGACCAGCGATCCGGTGGTGAAGGACGAACGGTCGGAGAGCAGCCATAGCACGCACTCGGCGATCTCGTCGGGACGGGCCAGCCGCCCGAGCGGGACCTCGCCGGCGATCTGGCCGCGCAGCGCGGCCGACTGGGCCGAGGTGACGTTGGCCCACATCAGCGGTGTCTCGGTCGGCCCAGGCAGGACGGCGTTGACGCGGATTCCGTAGCGGGCGTAGTCGACGGCGATGGTGCGGGTCATCGACGCGATCGCGCCCTTGGACGCGCCGTATGCGGTGGCGCCGCCGGCGGCGAAGCCGACCTGGGCGGCGGGGGAGCAGCACAGCACCACGCTGCCGCCGGTGGCCTTCATCGCCCGCAGCGCCTGCTGCACGATCAGGAAGGTACCGGTGGTGTTGATCTCCAGCACCTGCCGGAAGGTCGTAGGGTCGAGCTCATCGGCCGGGCCACCGCGGTCGATCCCGGCGGCCGTGAATACTCCCGCCAGCCGGGGCCCGTCTCCGATCGTGGCGAACAGCGTCTGCACCTGGTCGGCCGCGGTGACGTCGACTCGGTGTGCGGTGGCCTGACCACCCGCGGCGCCGATCAGCTCGACCGTCTCGCAGAGCCCGTCGGGGTCGAGGTCCACGGCGTGTACGTGGTGGCCGTCGCGGACAGCGAGCACGCAGGTCGCGCGCCCGATGCCGGACGCGGCACCGCTGACCAGGATCGCCGTGGCGGTCATCGGTCTGCCCCCAACCGGTCCCTCCCAGGCCGGTCCGGATCGAGGAGGACACTGGGGTCGGCGTAGCGGGCCAGCGCTTCGGGGTCCAGTTCGACGCCCAGACCGGGGCCTTCAGGGATGGTGAGCATCCCATCGGTGTCCAGCGACCATGCAGTGGTGAGGAGGTCGTCGATGTACGGCGAGCCAGTGACGTATTCGACCAGGTCGGTCTCCGGTAAAGCCGAAGCCAGCTGTAGGTCGGTGGCCAGTCCAATGGCGGTGTTCCAGCCGTGCGCGATGAGCCGGATGCCGTTATCGTGCGCGACCCATCCGATACGGCGCAGCTCGCTGGGTCCGCCGACCTTGGTTACGTCCGGCTGCACTATGTCGAGCGCGCCGCGCTGCAACCACGGCCAGAAACTCTGGCGGCGGGTGAGTACCTCGCCGCCCGCGATGGCGACAGGAGCGCGTTCGCGCAGCCGAACGTAATCGTCAAGAGCGTCCGGCGGCAGTGGTTCCTCAAACCACGCGACGTCGTGCTCGGCGAGCATCTGCGCGGTACGGAGTGCCCACTTGTACCCTTGGTGCCAGGCGCTGTCGCTTCCCCCGGCATCGACCATCAGCAGCGCGTCCGCACCGATGGTCTCCCGCGCGGCGGCGACGATTTGCTCGTCGAGACGGTGGCTCTCGCGTCCGAACGGTCCCCAGCCGATCTTGAAAGCGGTCCAGCCAGCCTCGACCAGAACGCGCAAGTGGGCGCACAACCGTTCGGGCCGCTCCATCAGTAGTGAGGCATACGGCCGGACACGATCGCGATAGCGGCCGCCGAGCAGCCTTCCGACCGGCTGACCGGTCGCCTGGCCCAACAAGTCCCACAGGGCGGTATCGACGCCGCTGATGGTGTGGGTGACCGATCCACCGCGGCCGAGCCAGAATGTGGTGCGGTGTAGGCGTTCGGTGACCCGCTCGGGTTCGAGAGCATGCTCCCCGATCAGCAGCGGTCGCAGCAGGTCGAGGGCGGCATGCACCAGGGCCTCGCTGGTGAACACGCTGCCGATGCCGACAGTGCCGGCATCGGTGTGCACCGCGACGAGAGTATGGACCACGTCATCGGGCGCGAGCTCTTCGGTCCAGCCACCCTGTGGGGTTGCCCCGCGCAGACCGGCCGCCCGCACGTCGGTGATCTTCATGCACATGCTCCGTTTCTTTCGGGGGATCGACGCAGGAACCGGCCGGACCGCGTTCCCAGGTGGACTCCGCCGCGTACCACGGCGACGCCGTTGACGAACACGTGCGGCACGCCGTCGGCGTACGCGCCGTGGAATGTCGCCGTGTCGGCACCGGCCAGTACGGCGGTGTCGATCACCGCGAGGTCGGCGTACCAGCCGGGAACCACGCGGCCGCGCCGCACGAGGCCGAACCGGTCAGCGACCATCGAGGTCATCTTTCGCACCGTTTCCTCGACGGACAGGGTTCCGCTGCGCAGTGCGTGATGGGCGAGGTAATGCGTGTGCCCGCTGACGAACAGCGGGTGGCGGGTGCGGGCGGCGAGGGGGCCGTCGAGACGGGTGGTGAAGCCATCGACACCGAGACAGAACAGTGGGTGTGCCACGGCCTCAGCGACGTGTCCGGGGGTGAACAGTCGCCCGAGCAGCTGTACATCCGCCATCTGCGGACCGGCGGCAGCGAGTACGTCGAACAACGCGTCCCAGCAGTCCTGCCCACGACGCGCGGCGATTTCGACGAAGGGCAGGCCCTCCAGCTCCGGCAGCCCGGGGCTGCGCAACAGACCGACCCGGTCCCACTGACCGTGGTGCACGAACCGCCAGTATCGATCGCAGTCCCGGCGTAGCCGGGCCCGGACAGCAGAGTGGGCGAGCTGTTTCGCGGCGGCCTCGTAGCCTCCGTCGAGCACCCACGACGGCAGCAGTCCAATGGCGAGCCCGATTCCGTGGCACAGCGGAGTGATGTCCGCAGCCACGTCCAGCCCGGCCTCCCGCGCCCGGGTCAGCGCGTCCACCGCCTCGCGCCACGCACCAGCGGGCGCCCCGGTGTCGTAACGAACATTGAGGTGTGAGAGCTGGGCGCGCACCTCGTGGGCTCGCGCGACGGTGAGGAACTCCGCGACGGACTCGCTCAATCGAGCGTCGCGGTTTCGGATGTGACTGGCGTAAATGCCGTCGTAGTCACGCAGTGCACTCGTCACCGCGATGAGCTCCGCTATTCGCGCTTCCCTGCCCGCGCCGTACTCCAGCCCGGTCGACAGGCCCAGCGCTCCCGCCTCCAAGGCTTCGCTCAGCAGAGCTGACATTCGTCGCACCGCCTCGGTGGACGCTTGCGGTCCGGACAGGCCCGCAGCTTCTCGGAGCGCGGTGTGGCCGACCAGCCAGGCGAGGTTCTGCGCGGTCCCACCGTCGCGGTCGTGCACGATCTCGAGCAGTTCGGGAAACGAGCGCCAACCGATATCGCCGTCGTACCCGTAGCCGCGCAGCGCACGCCGTGCCGCAGGCACCCCGGCATCAGTCAGTGGTGCGTAGGTGACCCCGCAGTTGCCGACCACCTCGGTCGTCACCCCCTGGCGGATGGTGCTCTGGGCGTCTCGGTTACCCAACACCGACCAGTCGCTGTGGCTGTGCGGGTCCACGAACCCGGGGGTCACCATCCTGCCAGTGATGTCCAGGGTCATTGCGGCAGCCCACCCGCCAGTGCCGACGACCGCGATTCGGTCGCCGCGTACTCCCACGTCGGCGCGCACCGCCGGAGCTCCGGTGCCATCCACGACGTACCCCCCGATGAGGGCGAGGTCCAGGGGATGCCTGGTGCGGGCCGCGATCATCGGGGCAGCTCCCGGTCGTGGCCGCGAGGCATCCGCCACAGGCAGGCCAGCGCAACCAGTGCACCGAACACCAGGTAGTGCGCGGGTGCCATGGTGGACCCAGTCCAGCTGGCCAGCGCGGTGTTCACCAGCGGCGCCGTGCCCCCGAACAGTGCGACCCCGATGTTGTACGACGTGCCGAATCCCGTCGACCGCAGCCTGGTCGGGAAGAGCTCCATGAACAGCGCCGCCATCGGCCCGGACGCCCCCGCGTACAACACGACGAACAGCACCTGCCCCAACAGCACAAGCGGCACCGACCCACTGCCGACCAGCAGGAACACCGGATACACCGTCACCACGAACCCGACCATCGCCACTGTCATCACCCTGGTCCTGCCCACCCGGTCGGACAACGCCCCGGCAACCATGATCAGCGGGACCTCGACTACCAGCGCCGCCGCGTTCGTCGCCAGTGCACTAGTCAGCGGCAGACCGGTCACCCCCGCGACGTAGGACGGGAAACCAGTCGCCGTGTACCCCAAGACCGCGAGCCCGAACACGCTGCCGAACACCAGCAACCAATTCCGCCGCATCGACTCGGCGGGACCGGTGTCGACCGTGAGCGCGGCGCCTCGCGCCCGACGGAACTCCGGCGAGTCCGCGAGCCCGAGCCGGACGAACAAGCCGACAATCGCGACGGCCCCACCGAGCAGGAACGGCACCCGCCAGACGCCATGAGCCACAGCGGCCTCGCCGAGGGTCGACGTCAGTAACGTCACCACCCCGACACCGAGCAGGAAACCGACAACCGTCGCCGCCTGCACGATCCCCGAATACCGTCCACGGCGTCCGGTGGCGGCATGCTCGATCAGGTAAGTCGCGCCCCCCGTCCACTCGGCACCGACCGCGAACCCCTGCGCCATCCGCAGAATGACCAGCAACAACGGGGAGAGCAGACCCGCGCTCGGATAGGTGGGCAACAGACCGATCAGCAGGCTCGCCGAACCGACCACCAGGATCGTGACCGCCAGAGTCGTACGCCGACCCACCCGGTCACCCATCCGACCGAAGACCACCGCACCCACCGGGCGGCAGACGAACCCCACCGCGTACGACGCAAGCGCCACCAGCAACGCGACCGTGGGATCGGCGGCAGGGAAGAACAACCGGGCGATCACCGTAGCCAGGGCCGCGTAGATCGCGAAGTCATACCACTCCAGCACCGTCCCGAGCACCGCGGCCACGGTCACTCGCCTCGGCACACCCGACGGCCCCATTTCCTCACCGGCCTGCGCATCGGCGGCCTGCCCGACCATCCCCGCAGCATCGTCCGTGCTCATCCGTTCTCCTTCACAACCCAGTGAATGGACGGAACAGTAAACCGCTCGATGGCAGATGGTCAACCATCGCCCATCTGTTAAGGTTTGCAGCATGCTTCCGGCTCCCGCCCCACCCGAGTCGCGGCGGAACTGGATCCTGCGCCATCTCCGGCACCGCATCGCCACTGGCGAATTCACTGCGGGCGATCGGCTCGTCGAGCGGGATCTTTCCGCGGCCTACAACCTCAGTCGCGGCCCTGTCCGCGAGGCGATCATGGTCCTCGAACACGAAGGACTCGTGGTCACACATCCCTATCGCGGCGCTGTGGTCGCCGAGATCAGCCAAGCGGAGATCACCGAGATCCTGGTGCCAATCCGCCTGGTCATCGAGCGTGCGGCGTTCCGCGCGGTTGCCGAGACACCACCAGACGGTCTTGTCGAACACCTCAGCGGGATTGTCGCCCGGATGGAGCGCCGATCCAGCTCCGCACTGGACGCCGAACAGCTCGCTGACCTCGACGTTGAATTCCACGAAGCGGTGATCACCGCCGCAGGCCATACCCAATCGCTACAGATCTGGCGCACCCTTCAACCGCGAGTGCGCGCCTACTTCCTACGCGATGCCCCACAACACGGCGAACCCGGCGAGATCGCCCGCCAGCACCGGCATCTGCTCGACGAGCTCCGCACCGAAGAGCCGGAACGCGTGGACGCCGCGCTGACCAACCACGTGCACACCTACCTCGACCAGTCGCGCGCCACCGAACGCACCGGCTGATCGCTTGCCCCGAGCTGTTCAGAGCTGAGATACTTACAGCCAACCCAGCCCTTTGAGGGCAAGCCGCCTTGAGGGCATTACCGGAGACCCGGGGATCCGCCCTGCAGGACGAATCGCCGAGACACCGATCGCCCGTGGAGCGGCTGGGGCTGTGGCCGAAACCGGGCCATCACCTTGGGGTGAATGGGCACCTGTGCGCTCTAACCGCACGCCGCGACCCCACCGCCACTCGTGACAGAGCCGAAAACTCTACAGACCCGCTCGACGTGTCCGCCACGTCCTGGTCGCACATAGAGCACTGTAGGTTGCTGCCCCGGTCCGGTGTCGACCGTGCTCGGGTCAAGCTGAGACGCCGGACGTTACGCCGCTATCGGCTTCCAGTTCCGCCCCGGTTCACCGCTCTGCGACTGGTCGACAAGTGTAGTTGCCGACATCGGCTCCGGCGAGTTCGGTGTACTGACTCAGCCATTCCCGGTACGCGGCGGGGCGTTTGCGCTGCGGCTGAGCCCAAATGTGGTCGGGCACATCGGAGGATGTGGCAGTCGGCAGTGCAGGACCAAGCCGAGCGGCACCGCGTGCCGGGCGGGCGCTTGCGGGGATTTCGCCGGTCTCCTCGGCGAATTCGCGGTCGGCGCGCCCTCGAAGCTCCCACATAAGCCGCATCCGAGCGCGCAGGGACGGGCCGTCGCCGACCATCCGGTGCAGGCGGTCGAGATGGTGCGGCGGGTTCGGTCTAGTCCGCCGCGAGCCGCTGTTCCACCGTCCGGAGTTCGGCACCACCAGAGACGATTTCGACGCGATGATCGCCGAGGGGTTCTGGGAGATTGGCGCCTCAGGCCAGCGCTATAGCCGTGCCTACGTACTCGATATGCTTGAACAGCGCCACCAGCAACCCCACGAAGACCCGTGGTCAACCGCCGGCTTTCACTGCCAACAGATTGCCCCCGAGATCTTCTTGTTGACCTACACGTTGCAGCAGAGCGCTCGCGTCACCCGACGGTCAACGTTGTGGCAGTACACCCCTGACGGCTGGAAAGCACTGTTCCACCAAGGCACCGAAGTCCAGAATGACAGTCCCGTCCGCTGGGTATCGCCCGAGTATCGCCTTCTGCACCCGGGGTTGCCGGCGTGCTGCGGGCCTTGTGGTGCCGCTACTGCCGCCCCAGGTAGTCGCCAATCGTCCATAGGTTGCCCTCGGGATCGCGGGTCGTGAAGGCGTAGGCGCTGGCAGCCCCCCTCGCCGAACTCGCTACGTCCGGGAGACGTCACGATTTCCCCGCCCGCCTCTTGGACACGCCGATGAACCGCGTCGACGTCCTGAGTGATCAGGTACAGCGCTGCGGCCTTGAGGCCCTCGTGGCACCCCACCGGTGTGCTTCGTGCCGCCGAACACCAGGGCGCCGCCACCAGGCCAGCGCAGCTCACCGTGCACGACGTCTCCGTCGTCATCGCGCACCGTCAGCGTCTCGCGCAGCCCGAGCCCGTCGACCAGGAAACGTCGCGCCGCCTCGGTGTCGCTGTAGTGCAGGATCCTCGATGAGACGACGAGATCGAAGCCGTCGTTGTCCCGCGATCGGCGGGTACGCGAGGGGTGATGATGAACAGATGCGGCACAATCCCACGCACGCGGTTACCGATGAACAGGCGGTGCGGCGCCTGATCGTGGAGAATCCGTGAGCGACGTTGGTCAGCGATAACGACGGCGAGCTGATCGCTTCGCGCTATCCCGTGCTGCTCGACGAGGGCTCCGGGGAACTGGCTATCGTCACACACGTGGGCCGGCCCGACGAGCAGGTTCACGGCTTCGGCGAGCGCGAAGTCCTGCTGATCGTTGCCGGCCCGCCCGGCTCTGTGTCGCCGAGCCGGTATGGGCCGAAGGAAACACCGGCCCCAACTTGGAACTTTTCACTGTCGCCCACTGCTACGGCGTGCCCGAGATCATGACCCCGGAACAGAACCTGCGGACGCTGGAGCGCCTAGCCAAGGCGGGAAACCCAGTCCGCGATCGTGATCACCTCCGCCTCGCGTGGGAAGACCTTCTCGGTCAGCACGCGGTGCACCTCCGCGTCGGTGTCATCGCATCCATCGGAAAGCACGATCTGCTCGTACTGCCGCTCGGTAGCATCGCGCAGAGTGCCCAACACCACCCCGCTGGTGCCGAGCCCGGTGAGCACCAAGGTATCGATGTGCCACGCGCGAAGCAGGGTCTCCAGATCGGAGTTGTAGAACGCGCTGATAAACCGTTTCGCCACAACCGGTTCCGCGTCTCGCGGCGCCACCGCAGGATGGATCTCGCTACCAGGATTCGACTCCGTGAGCGTGTCCGTGCCGATCACCGAAGCGAAGAACCTGCCACCCGGGTCCACCTCGGGATGGCCGTCCCGGTGCCGCACGACCACGTGGATCACCGGAACAGTGGCCTCCCGCGCCGCGGAGACGGCACCGGCCAGCCGCGCCGCGTACCGTTGCCCCTCGTTGATCCAGCCGACCACCGTCTGCTGCACGTCCATCACCAACAGCGCCTGCTTCAACACCCCACACCTCCTGCCAGGACCTTCGCCGACGACAGAGACAACCCCGACCTGGTGTGCCGCATTCCGGCCGACCACGCCCCAGGCTTCAGCGCGCCAACTCGTCGTCGGTAACCAGGGGGTGCACGAAACCGACGGCGACCGCGGCACGGGTCGCGGTCTCGCATTCAGGGCCGAAGCTGGAGGTGATGGTCCTCGGCACGGCGCGCGATCGCTCCGCGCTGATCCCGATGACGCGATCGCCGACATCGGCGTACACCGGCTCTCCCGCAGCATCGAAGAGGCGTCCCGAGACCTCACCGTACGCCCCCGTCTCATGAGGTTCCCCGCAGCGGGACAGACGCGATCGAGTGACGTTGGAACCGCTCACGAGGACAGGAACTGCGAGACGGTCGTGTTGAGGTAGCGGCGGAGTGCCTCGCGCGACCGAGCGAGCGTGTCGATGCGCTCATCGAGCCCGCGCAGGCGTGACTGTAGCGTGGCGAGCAGATCGGGGCACGGTTCGAGATCAGGTGCCGCACCGGCGGCACACGGCAGCAGGAGCCTGATGTCCTCGGTCGACAGTCCGGCCTCCAGCAGTTTGCGGATCTGGACCACAGTCAGGACGTCGTCGGCGGTGTACTCGCGGTAGCCGTTCGGCCCGCGGCCCGGCGCGAGCAAACCTTGGGCCTCGTAGTAGCGCAGCAAGTGCGCGCCGACCCCGGTCCGCTGACTAAGTTCCCCGATCCGCACCCGTGCTCCCTTGACCTTCATATCAGTGTGAACGTCGATGATCCTGCCATGACTGTCACCCCTCTGGATGCGCTCGTCCGCGGCCCCGCTTCGGTTACCGGCACCGTGGTGCTGCACGGTGCCGGCGGCACCCCGGAATTCAACGTCCCCTTCCTGGACGACCTGACCCGCAGTGGTCGTGTCATCTGCCCCTACTACCCCGGGACAGGGCCGTCCCCACGGGCGGCAGACGCTCTACAGCTCGACGAGCTGGCAGACCGCACGGTGTCCGCCGCCGACGCCGCCGGCGTGGAACGGTTTAATCTGTTGGGATACTCGCTGGGTTCGGCGGTGGCGGTGCGGATCGCTGCCCGCCATCCAGACCGGATTAGCCGAATCGTGTTGACTGCCGGGCTAGCGCATGCGAGCACGTCGCTGCGTCTGGCGTGCGGGGTGTGGATCGCCCTGCTCAAGGCCGGCGACTCGCTGACCCTGGGCCGGTTCCTGGTCTGGGCATCGAGCTCGGAATCGGAATGGCGCCACCGCAGCGACGATCCGGACGCGATCGCTCTCGAGATCGCGGCCAACGCCCCTGATGGCTCGGCCGCCCAGGCCGACCTCGCCCGACGACTGGACGTGCGCGCTGATCTCTCTCAAGTCCGGGCCCCGACACTCGTCGTGGTCCCCCGCGACGACCGACTCGTCGACCCGGCGCACTCCGCGGAGCTGGCCCACAGGATTCCCGGGGCCCGACTCCTCGAGATCGGTGGTGGACACGTGATCGTGGGCCCGGCCGCCGACGAGTGGCCCCGGGCGGTCTTCGACCATTTTGACCTCGTCGAAGGAGCCCCGACATGCGCATAGACCTGGTCCTACCCAGCGAATCGGCCACCGCCGACACTCGGACGGTGGCCGACCTCGGCGTGACCGCCGAGAACCACGGGTTCGGCGCGGTGTGGTTACCCGACCATCTCCTGCCCCCAGGCGGCTACAACCACACCTATGGCGGAGTACATGAACCCCTGATGACCCTCGCCTTCGTCGCCGCCCGCACACGCCGGCTGCTACTGGGCACTTCGGTGCTGATCACCCCGCTGCGCGAGCCGATCCTGCTGGCCAAACAGACCGCCACTCTCGACGCGTTAGCACCTTGTCGGGTTCTGCTCGGGGTCGGTACCGGCTGGGAACGTTCCGAGTTCGACGCCGTGGGGGCCGAGTTCACCGGTCGCGGCAGTCGTACCGACGAGATCCTCGAAACCGTGCGCGCTCTCCACGCCACCGGGCGCGGTCTGGGCGGCGGAGTCTTTGCGCCGACACCCGCGCGACCCATACCCCTGGTGGTCGGCGGCACGTCGCTCCCCGCACTGCGACGCGCCGCTCGCTTCGGTGACACCTGGCAAGCCGTCGCTCGCACTCCCGATCAGTTCCGCGCCGACCGCGACCGGCTTCGCGGGCTCACCGACCGAGACGTGTCAGCGGGAGCCCGGATCGCCTGGCCCAAAAATGGAGGACTCCCCGCACTTCTCACCGAAATCGACCGATGGCGCCGGGTCGAACCCGCGCATCTTGCGATCTGGATCGGCGAGCTCCCCCACGCCGCCGAACGCATCGCCACGCTGGGCACAGCACTCCAGCAATCACCCATCTGATCAACTCCTGTCCCAGCCAACCCCCAACAACCACAAGCCGGGAGACGAAGACCCTGCGGTATGTACGCAAACGGATCGGCGACTGCACCACAATGCTGGCCATGGAGGAGCACGAGATCGTCGGCCGCGGGTCGATGGACCGGCTGTGGATCGTAGGCGAGACGGTGCGCCGCGAGCGCGGTGCGCATAGCGATACCGTCGCGACGCTGTTGACCCACTTGGAGCGACGAGGGTATCCGTACTCGCCGCGCTACCGCGGTATCGACGAGCAGGGCCGAGATGTGCTGACTCGCTTGCCTGGCGTGCCGGTGCCGACCTTGCGCGGCGACGACCAGCTTCGCGAGGTCGGCGGCGCGATCGCCACCTTCGCCGAAGCGGTGCGCGATTTCCGTGCCCCGCCGGGAGCGCTGTGGCGCAATCCGGAGGACTGGCCGCTGCACGGCGACACGGTGATCCACAACGATATCGCGCCGTGGAACATGCTGGAGCGCGACCAGCGACTGTGCGGGCTGGTCGACTTCGACTCGGCCCGGCCGGGCCGGGCGATCGAGGACGTGGCCTATGCGGCCTGGCACATGACCCCGTTGCATGACGAGCTGATGGGCGACGGTGCTGCCCCACCGGCTCTGGCCGAGCGTCCTCGGCGATTGCGGATCTTTGCCGATGCCTGCGGCCTGGACAGCCAACAACGCTGCCGGTTGCTCGACGAGGTGGCTCGAGTCCAGATCAACCAAGCCGCCCGGGTCGCTGCGGGCGCGCTCGGCCCGCGGGCTGATACCGCGCGGCACTGGGACAGCGGGCGGTTCACCGTCAACATCGCCCGCTCCCTGCTATGGCTCGACCACCATCGTGACCACCTCCAACAGACACTGACCTAAGCGCTACCTCGCAGA
>NZ_KB905404.1 GCF_000379465.1 Sciscionella marina DSM 45152 | reverse complement strand
TCTGCGAGGTAGCGCTTAGGTCAGTGTCTGTTGGAGGTGGTCACGATGGTGGTCGAGCCATAGCAGGGAGCGGGCGATGTTGACGGTGAACCGCCCGCTGTCCCAGTGCCGCGCGGTATCAGCCCGCGGGCCGAGCGCGCCCGCAGCGACCCGGGCGGCTTGGTTGATCTGGACTCGAGCCACCTCGTCGAGCAACCGGCAGCGTTGTTGGCTGTCCAGGCCGCAGGCATCGGCAAAGATCCGCAATCGCCGAGGACGCTCGGCCAGAGCCGGTGGGGCAGCACCGTCGCCCATCAGCTCGTCATGCAACGGGGTCATGTGCCAGGCCGCATAGGCCACGTCCTCGATCGCCCGGCCCGGCCGGGCCGAGTCGAAGTCGACCAGCCCGCACAGTCGCTGGTCGCGCTCCAGCATGTTCCACGGCGCGATATCGTTGTGGATCACCGTGTCGCCGTGCAGCGGCCAGTCCTCCGGATTGCGCCACAGCGCTCCCGGCGGGGCACGGAAATCGCGCACCGCTTCGGCGAAGGTGGCGATCGCGCCGCCGACCTCGCGAAGCTGGTCGTCGCCGCGCAAGGTCGGCACCGGCACGCCAGGCAAGCGAGTCAGCACATCTCGGCCCTGCTCGTCGATACCGCGGTAGCGCGGCGAGTACGGATACCCTCGTCGCTCCAAGTGGGTCAACAGCGTCGCGACGGTATCGCTATGCGCACCGCGCTCGCGGCGCACCGTCTCGCCTACGATCCACAGCCGGTCCATCGACCCGCGGCCGACGATCTCGTGCTCCTCCATGGCCAGCATTGTGGTGCAGTCGCCGATCCGCATACGGACGATGGGGCGGGTGTCGACGGGCGGAACGCCCATACATCGCCGGTGATTTCCTAACGGTCGTCTGGCCTCTGTCAGGGGCTCATCCGGGACTACAGCTGTTGGCGTACTCCAGCTTCGTTTGGGGTCCGGGCGATCTGCTCGGTCATGTTCCCGTGTAGCGCTCGGTATGCGCTGCCCAGACGCGTGGTGGGAAGGACGGGATGCTGGCGGGCGTCCTCCAGTAAGAACGCGGCGCCGTTGTAGACCGCGATCCCGGCCAGTATTAGCGCGGTGATTCCCTCGGCGTGTGACCACCACGGTGCCCCGGTCAACTGGTAGAGCGCGGCGAGTACCGCCCGTATTATTGACACGCCGAGCATCACCGCGAGCAGTGGACGCAGGGGTGCGGCCGCGACAGCGGGCGCGACAAGGACCAGCGCGAACGCCAACAGAAACAGTCCGATCGCGGTGCTCGTGGAGCCCGGCGGTGAGAGAACGTGGGTCAGGCCTGTGGCGATCCACGAGGTGGAGAACAGCCCGAGCACGGTGGCCACCCCGACGTCGCGGGACAGGAAGGCGAAGACCGTGGCGATCCCCTGCAGCGGGAACACGAACACCACCATCACCAACCCGGCCGTGGCGACATCCGAACCCGAAATCCACTGCAGTCCGATCCCGGCGACGAGCACCATCCCGACGGCGAAGGACAGCAATCCCAGCGGCAGCGCGCTGCCGTAGGGCCGCAGCACGACCCGCGTGTTCACCGCGCCCGACTCTCTCGCGGGCTCGCTGGTGTTCATAGCGGCCATCAGCAGCTCTCCGGGGCGACATCGGGTTGGGTCCATACGGGGACGTGCAGCCAGCGCAGCTGCTCGGCCCGCCCGCGCAGAACGGATAGAGTGTCGAGATGGATGAACATCAACTCTCACCTCGCGGCTCGTACGGCGAGGACGACTGTGGACTGTCCGAACTGACACTGCCCCCATACGCGGTGATCTTGTAATCAAGGACGGCTAGGACGTCCCGGAGCTGGTCCAGTCGTTGACGGACCACCCTGCGCTGGGCCTGCAACATATGGACCCGGGCCGGGACCGTGGCCTCCCCTTGTCCCACCAGGTCGAGATAGTGAGCGATATCGCGGACGGGCATCTCGCCCATCCGCAGCCGGCCCACCAGCATCACCCGACCCACCGCGTGCACGTCATAGCGACGTCGACCACCGGCGTCCCGCGCCACGGTGAGCAGACCGATGCGCTCGTAGTACCGCAGGGTGTGCGCGCTGACGCCGGTGACTGCGGCGACCTCGGCAATCGCCATACCCTCGCCCCGATCCACCGGCAGATCCACAGAGCGCACCAACTCCTCCGAGAGTTCCGGCAGATCTCGGGCCTCGACCTCTTCGACCAGCATCCGCAGCCGCTCACCGATCACCGTCATCATGAACGCGACGCTAGAGCTTCGAGCGCACTCGAAGTCAAACCCGAGCCCCGACAGCTCGGTTCCCAGAAGCCGCCGACCCTGGCCGTACGTACGGAAGGGATCCCTTTTACGGGCCACGTGCGAACGGGGGCCGTGTTCAGGGGGAGGTCGTGGCGTCGTGCCCGAGGAGGTGGTTCATCAGCGCTTGGGTGTGGGTGGGGAGCTGGTCGTGGTCTCGGACGCAGATGGAGAGCTGACGTGCCGCCCAGGGCTCGTCGAGGGGTCGGTGTTCGATGGCCATTGAGCGCCTACAGCGTTGGGCGGCGGTCTGGGGGATGATCCCGACGCCTATTCCGGCCTCGACCATGCGGCAGATCGCGTCGAAGCTACGGAGGCGGACCCGGTAGGAAGGGCGGGCGCCGAGGCGCGCGGCGTGCTCGGCGATGTGCTGCTCGAGGGCACTACCGTCGTTGAGCCCGATGAAGGGGTGCTGGAGAACCTCGGCGAACCTGATCCGGTCGTTGCGGGTGAGCGGGTCGTGCGCGGCGAGCACCACCACGAGGTCATCGCGGCGGAAGGGAAAGGCTTGTAGTTCACCCATGTCGACGGTGTCGGCGACGATGCCGATGTCTGCGCGGCGCGCGGCGAGCGCTGTGACGATGTCGTAGCTGGGGAGCTCCTCGATGCCGAGGTCGATGGTGGGGTGTTGGGCCAGGAATGCGTGCAGTGCCTCGGGCAGGTGTTCGGTCAAGGCTGCGGTGTTCGACAGCAGCCGGATGTGCGCCTTGAGTCCGTGCGCGTAGTCGCTGAGGTCTGCTCGCATCTGGTCGACCTGTCCGAGCACGATGCGGGCGTGATGCAGCAGTGCGCGACCGGCCGGAGTGAGTTGCACACCGCGCCGCTGGCGTAGCAGCAGTGGCGCACCGAGCGCGTCCTCCAGATGCGCAATCCTCGCGCTGGCTGAGGCCAGAGCGAAGTGCAAGCGTTCGGCGCTGCGGGTGATGCTGCCGGCCTCGGCGACCTCGGCAAACAGTTGCAGGTCGATCAGATCGAAACGCATCGGTCTCCTCATGGCGATCAGCCTTCGCCTCAGGCACAGGCTATCTCTGGTGATTCCGCATTGTGGCGATGAGGGGACGCCGCCAGGCTGGGATATGTGACCGGTCTGAACTTATTGCTGCTCATCGGTGTTGGCCTCGTAGGAGGGGCGATGAACGCGGTGGGAGGTGGCGGCTCGTTCGTCACGCTGCCGGCGCTGATCGGGGTCGGAGTGCCTTCGGTGGCGGCGAACGCTTCCAGCAGCGTCGCGTTGTTTCCCGGCAGCATGGCCAGCACGTGGGCATGCCGAGACCGCCTGGTGTCTGTCGGTGACCTGCCGCTGCGGCTGCTGGTCGTGGTGACTGCTTTGGGCGGTCTGGTCGGCGCGGGGCTGCTGGTCATCACCCCGCAAGCCGTCTTCGATGCCGCGGTTCCGTGGCTGTTGTTGTCGGCGACCCTGATCTTCGCCGCCGGCCCCCAGGCTGGTGCGATCCTGCGGGAGCGGGTCACGCTGACCACGAAGCCGTTGCTCGTCGCGCAGTTCGTGGTCGGCATCTATGGCGGCTACTTCGGCGGCGCTGTCGGGATCATGATGCTGGCCATCTGGAGCCTGTTCAGCTCAGCCGACGTGCAAGCGATGAACCCGCCAAAAACGTTGCTGCTCGCCGCCTCACGCGCCATCGCGGTCATCGTGTTCATCGCAACCGGCAACGTGGCATGGCTGCAGACACTCCCGGTCTTGTTAGCGGGAATCGCTGGCGGCTACATCGCGGCGTGGGCCGGCCAACGCATCAGCCCACGAGTGATCCGCGCCGGCGTCATCATCGTCATGAGCGCCATCACCATCGCATTCTTCACTGGCCTCTTGTGAAGAATGCGATAACCGCTGTACCGCTGCTACTCAAGCCCGGTGTTCGCCCAGCTGCTGCAGTGGTAGTCGGCCCGTCATCGCCGCTAGGTGCGCGAACGTTACGGCATCAGGGAAATCCGGTTCGGGATGCTTATCGGGTGTGTGGCATTCGGGTGAACTTGTACTCCCGTGCTGGTTGTTGATCATGTGGTAGTCGTAACGTGAGCGTTCTTCGCGTTACTCGCGGAGTTCTGGGTGGTCCATTTTTGGGAATGGGGTTTTTTGTTATGAGCGGCAGATCGCCGCGCAGCCTCGTGCTGCGCGGATGCACATTAGTAACAGCGATTTCGGTGGCGACAGCGATGTCGATCTCAGGGTCGGCGAACGCGAAACCTTCGAATAGTCCGCGGGGAACGCATGCGACGGGTGATCCGGTTTCGGAGCAGGCGTGGGTGCCGCCGAGTGAGGTGAATCGGGAACCGACCGGCGGGGCGCCGCCGGGTGGGGCGTGGCATCCCTCGGCCAAGCAGGGCAGCGCGGGCGCGCGTTCGGCGGTGCCGGGGTGTCCGTCCGCGCAGGCCGGGATCCTGCCGTCGTTCCCGTTGGAGCGGTTCCAGGTGAATGATCGGTTGCAGATGCTGGTGGATACTGGTTCGGGGAATGTGGTGTTGGATAACCGGGATTTGACGGTCAAGGGAACCGGGCAGAATCTGTCGGTGGATCACATCTACAATTCCCGCGGGAACCCTGGTGGTTTTGGTGGTGGCACCACGTTATCGGGTGGACACGATGTCGGCCTCACGTTCTCGAATGGGAATGTCACGTTGCACGGTGATTCCGGCTATTGCGCCACGTTCTCGAAGAACAGTGACGGCAGCTATCAGGAGGCTCCCGGGGTGGGTGCCACGTTGCAGAAAACCGAGGGTGGCGGGTTCACGCTCACGTTCAAACCCTCCAGTAAACAGGCCGGGCAGGTGTGGACATTCAACCCGGCCGGATGGCTGTTGGCCCAAGCTGATCGGAATGGGAACGCGAACAGCTACCGGTACAACACCGATGGCACCACCGCGTCGGTGTCCGATAGCCAGGGCCGGGTCAACACCTTCGACTACGACTCGGACAAACACATCACCCGGGTCACCGACCCCACCGGACTCGCCGCCGGGTCCTACACCTACAACGACGCGGGGCAGATGACCTCGTTCACCAACCGCGACGGCAAAACCACGAAACAGGCCTGGAATAACGCCGGGTTGATGACCTCCCTGACCGACCCGATGGGGCACACGTATGAATTCAACTACGACTCCAGCAACCGGCTCACCTCGCTCACGGTGCCGAACAGCAGACTCGGCCCGCTGACGACGAAGTTCTCGTATGGGGATCATCAGACCACCGAGACCGACCCGAACGGGCACGCGTCCACCTACAAATACGATGATCAAGGGCGTCAGACCGAGGCCACCGACCCGCTCGGACACACCCGCAAACAGCAGTGGACCGCGAACAGCAGCCTCTCCCAGATCACCAACGGCAACGACAAGAACACCACCGCCGACTACGACGACCGCAACAACCTGATCGGCACGAAACTGCCCACCGGAGCGAAAACCAGCGTGGGCTACGCGGACGCGGCACACCCGAACCTACCCACCTCGTTCACCGACCAGCAGGGCAACACGACTACCCAGTCGCATGATGCCGCGGGTAACGTGACCAAGGTGCACTCCGACGGATTGAACGCGGATCTGCAAACGCTGGCCTACAACCAGGCCAACGGCACCCTCTCGCGGGTCACCGACGGCAACGGGCACACCACCAGCCTCGACTACGACCGGTCCGGGAACCTCACCAAGACCTCCCCACCCGGACCGCGCGGCGCCAGCAGCTACACCTACGACTCCCTATCCCGGGTATCGACGGTGAAAAACGGTAACGGGGTGGTGCTGCACTACTACTACGACAAACTCGACCGAGTCGTCGAAATCGACCAAGACCAACCCAGCGGCGACGCCAAACTCCTAGCCAGCTACGAGTACAACACCGACGGTAACCTCACCAAACAACAAACCGGCGGAATCACCCTCACCACGCAATACGATGTGTGGAACACGAGCCTGATCGTGAGCCAACGCCGCCAGGACAGCAGCGGTGGCGACACGACCACGACCTACGGGTTCGACAAAGCCGGCAACCTCACCCGCCTCAACGACGGCAACGGGGCCACCGGTTACGGCTACGACACGGCCAACCGGACGACCAGCATGACCGATCCGCAAGGCGACAAGACCAGCTTCAGTTACGACAACGACAACAACCGCACCAAGACCAGTTTCCCCGGCGGTGGGGCGCAGAACAACACCTACGACGACGCCGACCGCCAAATCGGTGTGACCGCCACCAACGCCGCGGGAAAGACCGTGTTGTCGAACGACTACCGGTACAGCAACAGTGCCGGGAGTGATACCGGGAAGGTGCAGGCCAAGACCGATGCGACTGGCACGGTGAACTACACCTACGACGGTGGTAATCGGATGACCAAGGCCGATACCCAACAGTTCGACTACGACCTTGCGGACAACATGACCGGCCTCAACGGGCAACAGTTCACCTTGAACGCGTCGAACCAGACCACCCAAGCCGGTGACCAGTCCATGCTCTACGACAGCACCGGCAACATGACCAGCACCCAAGGTCCGGATTCGACACTGACCTACAGTTCCACCGATCAGCTCACCAAGGCCGATCCGGACATTCTGCGGGCCTCGTATGACACGTTGAACAACACCCAACCGAACGTGATCACGGAGAAAAACCCGAACAACAGCACCACGACGCATACGTTCGCGCACACCGCGCTCGGGGTCACCTCCGAAACCGTGAATGGGCAGAAAGCCAGCTACAACCGTGACCCCGATGGGAAGGTGATCACCGAACAGGTCGCCAGCGGGAAGAAATACAACCTGATCACTGATTATCAGGGCAGCACCATCGGCATGCTCGACAATAGCGGCAACCTCGCCGCGAGCTACCGTTACACCCCCTACGGCGACCCCGTCACCACCGGCGACGCCGCGGCCGACAACCCCATCCGCTACATCGGCGCCTACCAGCTCAAAAACGGCCTAGACCTGTTCGGATACCGCCACTACAATCCCAGCCTCGGCCGCTACACACAACCAGACCCCACCAACCAAGAAGTCAACACCTACGCCTACGCGCAAGGTGATCCCATCAACAACCAAGACGCCACCGGAGCTTCTACGAGGACGGCGGGTCTTGGCATCGGGGGCGCTTTTGGCGTTGCGGGCGGTGCCGAGGTGAGCGTCTTTGCGGGTGAAGTGCTTGCGTCTTCATTGCTCCTCGGCGTTTTCACGCTCGGTGTAGGGCTGATAGGTATCGCTGCCGGAGCGTACCTCTTGTATCGAGCATCGACTGAATAGATCAAACAAGATAACCAGTCATGCTGGCGGCGAATTATCGCTCGCCGCCAGCATCTGATCTTTGAAAAGAGTATCGACGAATGAAGCGGCGCACATCGTGGTTACACCTGGCGATTGTTATCATCTGTGCTATCGGATGCTATCTGGGATACTATATTTCTGGGTTCGACCCGATTGTTCTAGTCCCAGCAGTCGCACTCACCGTTGGTGCACTTTTAATCAGTATTATTCTCTACCATGGAAACCGGATCGACTAGGAATGGTCACTATTCTTGTTACGCCTGATGATGTATACCAGCTCTATAACTCCCACTATTATAAATAGTGGGAGTGTTACAACTAGTCCGCCCATTGTGGCAAGCTTTATGCTGTACACAAACCCAATAACGATGCAGGCGATCAGCGACAACACGGCGATCGATGCCAGGGCACCACCCCACCAAGGCGTGGGAGTTCGTGGTAATTCCTCCCCCATGTCTTTGATGTATTTGCCCGATTGGACATAGCCATACGCCTGCGCGAAGTCTTTGGCTGACCTGCCTAAATGTTCCTCGGTACCGTAATCTCGATGTCTATTTTCCTCGCTGGGCATGGGTCCCGCTTCCTCGTTAGACGCTATGATCTATCTTACTCGTCGGTGGTCCAAAAACGCAGTCCAGATGCGCGCCGACGGCTACCCGCTCCTTAAACAGACCTGTCCGGCTGCACTGGGCCGTCCGGCGCCACGCGACAGCTTCCGCAACCTGCTGTTGTTGTGCCATCCGCACCACGCTGAGATGGACGACTCAACCACCGCAGAGGAGCTATATCCTGCGGAAAGGTTGCGTCGCTGGAAGACCCAACACGAAGCACAGGACGAGCAGGTACTTGCCCAGGTGCATGTGTCCTCGGGCGCGGTGCTGCCGGAGCACCTCGTTAAGGTGTTCACCCCTTCGCCAGACTGGCTGGAGATGCTGATGGACAGAGTGGAGAGGACAGGCGAGACCATAGCCGAGACGCTGGGCGCGAGCTGCGCCGAAGGCCGACCGTGATGCAGACGAGCGAGAGAACGCTCAGCGCCCGAGAAACAGACGCGCTCGCTTCCGCAGTGGAGGTATTCGGGACCCAAACATTCCGGCAACAGTTGGAAAAACTGGGACAAGTAACCGACCGTCTGCCTCGGGTCTCGAAGGAGGTTACCGATCCGCAGAATCAGTGCCCGCCGACCGAGTCGGTGCTGGCGTACCCGGGCGCGGGCGCGACTCTCCTGTGGGCAGCACCGGAGAAACCGCACTCCTGCTTCATACACCGCGGATCCACGCCGACGAGGCGTTATCGGCTTAGCAGTTAGCGATAGTCGCGGCTTTCGGTGGGGAGGGCGATGGGGATTGGGGTGATGTGGTGGGCGATGAGGGTGTGGGTGTTGTTGGCTGCTTGGAGTTGTCCGGTGATGTGGATGGCGTTGTGCTGCAGGGCGCGTGCGTAGCGTTCTGCGGTGGGTGGGTGGATGAGGATGTTGGCCATGCCGGTTTCGTCTTCGAGGTTGAGGAACAGGATTCCGCCTGCGGTGCCGGGGCGTTGTCGGTGGGTGATGAGCCCGGCGACCCGCAGGATCCTCTTGTCCGCATAGTGTCCGACCTGAGCGGCGGGGATCGCTCCGGTTTTGGTGAGTTGGGGGCGGTAGTGGGCGATGGGGTGTTGGTCGGGGGTGATGCCGGTGGCCCACAGGTCGGCGTGTGCGGTTTCAGTCGGATCGAGCTCGCGCAGTGCGGGTGCGGTGATCGAGGCGTCGAGGTCGAGCGTGTCGGGGTGGTTGTGGGCGGGGTGTCCGATGCTCCACAGGGCTTCGCGCCGGTTCGAGGCGAGTGTGTCGAAGGCACCCGCGGTGGCGAGGGCTTCGCGCACACCACGAGGCAGGTCTGTGCCTGCGCGGGCGAGGAAGTCGTTGAGGTCCCGGTAGAGGCCGCGTTCATCGCGTTGGGTGACGATGTGCTCGGCGTAAGTGTCGCCGACGTTGCCGATGCCGCTGAGGCCAAGCCGGATGGCGCGGTGGTCGCGGCTGGTCGGGTGGGGTTCGAGGGTGGCCTCGACGCTGCTGTGGTTGATGTCTGGTCCCAGGATTTGCACGCCGTGGTGGCGTGCGTCGGTGATCAGGGATTGTGGGGACCAGAAGCCCATCGGCTGGGCGCGCAGCAGGCCGGTGCAGAAGGCTGCTGGGTAGTAGTGTTTGAGCCAGGCGCTGGCGTAGACCAGGTGCGCGAAGCTGTGCGCGTGACTTTCCGGGAACCCATAGTTCGAGAATGCCTGCACTTGTTCGAAGATCGTCTCGGCGATCGTACGGGGAATGGCGTTGGTATCGGTCCCGGCGAAGAAACGCTCGCGGAGACGCTGCATGGCGCGCGCGGAGCGTTTCGCGCCCATCGCGCGGCGCAATAGGTCGGCATCGGCGGGGCTGAAGTCGGCGGCATCGATCGCGACCTGCATCACTTGCTCCTGGAACAACGGCACACCGAGTGTTCTGTCCAGACTGTTGGCCAGCAAGGGATGCAGGTGTTGCCAGGGTTCCCCGTCACGACGCCGGAGGTACGGGTGCACGCTCCCACCTTGAATCGGGCCGGGACGGATCAGCGCGACCTCGACCACGAGGTCGTAGAAACACCGGGGTTTCAGGCGTGGGAGGGTGGCGAGTTGGGCGCGGGATTCGACCTGGAACACCCCGACCGCATCCGCGCGGCAGAGCATGTCGTACACATTCGCATCGGCCAGATCAAGGTGCCCGAGGTCGATCGTGTCGCCGTGGTATTCGGCGATGAGGTCGATGGTGTGGTGCAGGGCGGTGAGCATCCCGAGGCCGAGGAGGTCGAATTTGACCAGGCCCGCGGTGGCGCAGTCGTCCTTGTCCCATTGCAGCACCGACCGGTTTTCCATCCGGGCCCATTCCACCGGACACACCTCACTGACCGGGGTACGCGACAAGACCATGCCGCCCGAATGAATCCCCAAATGCCGCGGACGATCCACAAACTGCTCGGCAAGCTGTTGCACATCCGCTGGGATCACGTCCGCCTCACCGTCCGCGCCGTCGTTGGTGTTGCGGTCGTTGGGTTTCGAAGCAGGGCTGGTGTGGCTGGTCATGTGGTGTTGGCGCAGTATGCGGGAGAAGGCGTCTTGCTGGCCGGTCGTGTAGCCGAGCGCTTTCGCCGCGTCCCGGACCGCCGAGCGGATGCGGTAGGTGATCACGTTCGCCACCTGCGCCGCGTTCGTGCGCCCATAACGCTGGTACACGTACTGAATCACCTCCTCACGGCGCCCAGACTCGATGTCGACGTCAATGTCCGGGTATCCGTCGCGCTCCGGGGACAGGAACCGTTCGAACAGGAGATTCCAGCGGACGGGGTCGGCGTTGGTGATCCGCAGCGCGTAACACACCGCGCTATTGGCCGCCGAACCTCGCCCCTGGCAGAGAATGTTGTTGTCCTCGCAAAACTGCACGATGTCGCGCACGATCAGGAAATACCCCGGAAACCCCATCCGCTTGATCACATCGAGCTCGCGGTCGAGCTGCGCATACGCCTCCGGAGCCCCGGCCGGTGGTCCGTAGCGCTCGCGGGCGAATCGGTAGGTCAGTTCACACAGCCAGGAGGCTTCGTCGTGCCCGTCCGGGACCGGGCACAGCGGAAGCTCGGGAGCCACAAGGCTCAGGTCGAGGGAGCATTCGACGCCGAGGAGCGCGGCACGCTGCACCGCCCCCGGGAAATGGGAGAACCGGTGGGCCATCTCCTGCCCGGAGCGCAGATACGCCATCGGCGCGGCCGGGAGCCAGCCATCCATCTCGTTCAGGCTGCGGCGGGCACGGACCGCGGTCATCGCCGCGGCCAACCGACCCCGGTTCGGCTGGTGGTAGTGCACATTCCCCGACGCGATCGTGGCCAGCTCCAGATCGCCCGCGATCCCGGCGAGCACATCATTGTCCCGGTCCTGACCCGGCATGCTGTGATCCAGCAACTCGACAGCGACATGCTCGTCGCCGAACCGGTCAACCAACCACCGCAACTCCTCGCCCGCCGCCTGCGGACCGCGTTCGGCGAGCGCGCGGCGCACCAGGCTCTTGCGGCAGCCGGATAGGACCAGCACGTGGCCAGCCAACTCCTCAACAACCTCATCCACCTCATACCGCGGCTGGCGTTTTCCCTCCCCGCGCAGATGCGCCGTCGAGAGCACGCGACACAGGCGCCGGTAGCCTTCCAGCCCGCGAGCCAGCACCAGCAGATGCCGCCCACCAGGATCCGGTTCCCCTTCCGGCGCGCCTGCATCCAGGGTCAGCTCGGCGCCGTACACGGTGCGGATCCCGCAGGCTCGGGCTGCTTCGGCGACCCGGACCGCGGCATACATGCCGTCATGATCGGTGACCGCGATCGCATCCAACCCCAGCCGAACAGCCTCCTCCACCAAATCTTCGGGACTCGATGACCCGTCCAAGAAACTGAAGTCCGTGTGACAGTGCAATTCGGCGTACGGCACCCACCCCCGATCCCCCTCCTCGGACGGGCAGCGAACCCGCATCCCCGCGGGCGGCACATACACACCACCCCCAGGATCAACTGCCTGCTCCGGCCGCACGCTCGCGCGGCCCGAGGCCACCCGTTCGACCGACGCCCACGACGCATCCGGTAGTCCGAACCGCATCACGCACCACTCCCAAGACTCGCAATTATCGAACGTAAGTTCGATAGTTGTTCATAGTCAAGCCGGGTGTCAGCAGTCACCGAAAGCGTCCTCGCGGTTGCGTGCTGACGTGTGTTCGTCGGCACTCCCAGTGGCATGCGCTGCGGGAATGTCAGACCCGGCGCCTACGGTGAAGACCTCGACCAGGAAAAGGAGCGATCTCGTGGCGACCGGAACGGTGGACCTAGAAGACAAAGCGCGCCAAGCATGGACCGAGCAAGGCAAGACCCTCTCACCATCCACCCGCGAAGGCCGGACTGCTCTGCTGATGGCCAGCAACGCGTTGGTCGATGCGCTGGTGCAAACCCTCGGTGGCTACGAGATCGACGCCGAAGCAGGCGCCGCCCGCGTCGACCCCTCATCGACCCATACCGGCCGCGTCATGACCCTCGTCGTCCACCTCGACAACCACTCGATCGAGATGCCTGTCCTCGTCGGCGAGGCTGTCTGGACCTACTATCCGCACGTCGCTCCCAAGGCCCTCAAAGTCGGGGAATCCCGCAGCCTCGGGGATCCCCTTGGTCGGATCATCTTCCCTGAGAACGCGGTCGCCGATCAGTGGGCGCCAGTATCGGTTCTCGCTGCGCGTATCATGGAAGTTTTAAGCTCAACCGTGGAATAGTGTGGCATCCCGGTGGGCGGCGGAGGTGGTGTCCACTCGTGCTGTCATTTCTTCGCTTTCCGCCGATACACTGTTGTCAAGTCGACTTTGGCGAGGTACGCGATTTTTTGCGGGTGAATCCCGTTTTGTAGCCCTTCGGTGATTTGTTTTTCTTGTTTGCTGGTGAGTCGACGTCGGTCTCTGCTGGGTTTTGCTCGGGTTGATCGTCGCTTTCTTTCAGGGATGCCGTCCGGGCGATGTCGGTGAACTGTCGCCGGGGAAACCTGGGCACGTGAGGCGATATCATCGACCGGCAAGCCCGCGTGCCATCCTTCGGTGATGGTCCGCAACTGTTCGATCGAGATCCCGCGCTTTCCGCGGCTGCGGCTCTGCGCAGGAACGTTTTCCAATGCTTCGGTGGCTGATGTGCGAGCGGGGTTCTGTGGGTGGTATCTGTACACCGACACCAAGGAGACTTGGGCTTTGTGCGCGATATCAGCTGCACTGAGGCCGCCGCGCCACCCGTCTTCGATGATCTGTTGCTTCTCTTTGGTGACAGGTAAGCGTTTGGCGCGCTTCTTAGTGGCTGTTGGAGGGCGATAGCGCTCCACTGTGCGAAGGCATACTCCTGCTTCGCGCGCGATATCCTCCACTCGCAGTCCCGTCAGCCATCCGTTTTTGATGATTTCTCGTTGCTGACCGGTGATTCGGCGCTGGTCGCTTCCGGGTTCTCCGGACGTGTTACGTCGAGGTGATTCCCCGGTCCCGTCGGGGCGGTGGTGTCGCACAGTCTTGAGGGAAACACCGGCTTGTTGGGCGATCTCAATCACCGGGCGTCCAGCCCGCCAGCCCTTGGTGATGATTCCTAGCTGCTCCTTCGTGATGCGAGCGGTCCCAGCCCTTCCGGGCTCCTTTGGGCAAAAGGCAAGCACCACATCCATGGGGATGCCGAGCTTGCGTGCGATCTCTTCACGAGTAGCACCGGCGTCGACCTGTTTACGGATGGCGAGATAGATCTTGCGCATCATCGGTGATGGTTCACTCGGCACGACGGCCCGCCACGACACGTGTCAGGACCGTGACGAGGACCTCGGTCAACGCGAGGGAACTAACGGTCGGAATAGGGATGACGGCCCAACTCATGGCGACTACCGCCAGATGACACTGATTGATCGGCCAGCGCGTGGGAGGCTGAACCGTGTGGTGGAGTCAGCATCGGATGCACCAGCTTCAGCGGACACTTCGAACGCGACACCGCTGTGTCGGAACTGCTGGTTCCAGGTCTGGATGTGTCCGGCGATTTCGGTGGTGAGGAGGCTGGCTTGTGGTCCGTGGCCGATGACGACGACTTCCAGTGGCTGGTCGCGGTGGTCGTCGGGTTCGGTTCGCCAGGTGAGGTAGGCGAGGCTGCCGCGGGCAGGGGTGGCCATGGTGCCCCACCTGAACATGGGGTCAACGAGCCCGGTGTCGATGGCTTCTTGAGTGACGGGCATGCGGCAGATTCCGGTGTCGAGGACGCAGGTCAGCCAGAGGTAGAGCCATTCGACCGATTCCCTGCGACCGAACATCACCCCAGTTCCGACGGTGACCGCGGGTTGGTCGAGGATTCCGGGCAGGTGTTCGGTGTCGAGGTGGTGTTCCTGGTTGAGGTGTAGCTGCACCGTGCGGTTGGGGGTGAGGTTGAGGATGGTGCGGGGGTCGTCGGCGGTGCTGTCGCGTAGCGGGATGAACCCACACATCTGGTGATCGACGCTGTACCAGCCGGTGGGGCCGTGTTCGAGGGCGAGGGAGCGGGTCACGCTGGCCCACAACCGCACGGGTGCGACGACACGCCCGTCTGGGGCGAGCTGGTGTAGCCAGGTGTCGGGGATCTCGAATATCCCTACGGTGGCCACGTTTTTGTCGTAGGGCCCGTTGGCGGGGTGGCCGAGGGCGCCGTCGCCGCGGACGACCTCGACGTTGCCGACACTAGTTGCGGCCAGGCGCGCGCGGGCGTCGGTGACGATGTCGGTGTCGGTGTCGATCGCGGTGACATGCCCGCCCGGTCCGGCCAAATAGGCGAGCAGGGCGGCGTGGTAGCCGGTTCCCGCCCCGATTTCCAGGACACGGTCACCGGGCTGGACGGCGAGTTGTTCGAGCTGCATCCCCACGATCGCAGGCTGCGACAAGCACGACAGGATCTGCCCGTCCGCGTCTTGTTTGGTCACGACGATCTCGTTCGCATACGCCTCCTCGATACTCACCTGAGGGACGAACTGGTGTCGTTCGACGGCGCGCAGCGCGTCCTCGACCACCGGGGAGAGCGTGTAGCTTTCCTTGATGGCCGCGATCATCTGCTCGCGCAACGCCGCAGGCGTGGTTTCCGCGCTGGTGTTCACGGCATGCTCCTCCCCTCGGAGCTCGGGGCGTCGAGATTCTCGTCGTCGTGCATGGGGCGGTAGCAGATGTCGAGGTAGGTGGCGTCGAGTTCGATTTGCTCGATGTTGATGCCGTAGCCGGTGGCGTCATCGATGCCCTGCTGGTGAAACCACTCACCGGCGTTCCGCAGCGCCTGGCCGAGGTTGCGGCCTTGGATGGTGATGTTCCAAACCTGCAATGGTGTTTCGGGGATTGTCATGGGGTTCGGGTCTTTCTAGCGGCTTCGATGTTGTGGTGCAGATGGGCCGGGTTGCCGGTGCCGGGGATGGGCAGGGTGACCGGGGAGCGGTCGAGTTGCCAGCGCAACTGTTCGCCAACCGCACGGGTTTTGTTTGCTTGCGGCAGCAGGGCTCCGGCGCCGAGGGGCGCGAAGGGGACGTAGGCGATGCCGTATCGGGTGCAGTAGTCATGCACCTCGGTGTCCGGGATGGCGGTGTTGCTGCGGTTTTGCACCGCGACGATCTCGGCATGGGTCCGGGCCTCGCGGAGCTGGTCCAGATTGACCTTGGAGACGCCGAGGTGGCGGATCTTGCCGGCCTGCTGTGCTTCGGTGAGGACGCCGAGCTGGTCTGCGAGGGGCACATGTGGGTCGATGCGGTGCAGGTAGTACAGGTCGATGCGCTCGAGGCCGAGCCGGGTGAGGCTGGCGTCGACACACCGGCGCAGATAGTCGGGATCGCCGTGGGGTTGCCACCGGTTGGGACCAGGGCGGGTCATGCCGCCCTTGGTGGCGATGACCAGGCGCTCGGGATAGGGGTGGAGGGTGTCGTGGATGAGGGTTTCGCCCGTGTGGGGTCCGTAGGCGTCGGCGGTGTCGATGTGGTTGACCCCGAGCGCGACCGCGTCCCGCAGCACCGCCCGCGCCCGAGCCAGATCGGGTGGTGGGCCCCAGTGTCCGGGGCCGGTGAGTTGCATGGCCCCGAACCCGATCCGGTGTACGGGCAGGTCCCCGCCGAGCCAGAACGTGCCGCTCGCGGTGGCCGGGAGTGCGGGTGGTGTTGCTAGTCCCATAACGATGGCTGCTCCATGGGCTCGGGTGCTGGGGTGAGGCGGATACCGGCCAGAGTGCGCAAAGAGGCGAGATCGTGGGGTTGATCGGCCAGCAGCGCGGCAAGCAGGAGCCCGGCGGCGGTGGCATCCCAGAGGGCCCGGTGGTGCTGACTCCCGGGAACCAGCTCATCGACGCGTGGGGTGAGGATGAGCCGTTCCAGCCAAGAGGCGAGTCCGTGGCCGCTCTTGCGTTCGGGGTGCAGGGCGCGGGCCAGCCGGAGCGTGTCGAGCAGCTCGACCGGCGCTGCCTCGGGGACGAGCTGGTGTAGCAGGCGCCAGTCGACGGCGACGTTATGCCCGACCAGGATCTTCCCGGCGACCCGCGACGCGATCGTCGGGGCGACCTCCGCCAGAGACGGCGCGGTGGCCAGAACCGGGTTGGTGATGCCCGGGGAAATCCACGGCCCGCGCGGGATGGGGCGGCCGGGATTGACTAACGTGCTGTACGCCTGCGCGATAGCCGGTTCCCCGTGGATGAGGGGGACGAGGGCGATTTCGAGCATGGCTTCGCCCGCGGGGTCCTGGGGTCCGGTGCCTTCGAGGTCAATGCAGACGAGGTCGGCATGTGTCCACGCCGCGGCTGGTGTGTTCAACGCTGCCCCCTCGGATACCGGGCGGATACGGTGTTAGTCGTCATCAAACCTCGTTTCCGCGCTGAACCGGTCGCGCACCGCCGCAATATGGTCCTGGTCTTCCGCGCTGGGCGCATAGCCGGTGAGGGAGCGGCCGTGGGCGTGGGCGAAGTGGGGCAGGTCGAGGTCCCAGATCTGGTAGCCGAGCTGGTGCTGGATCGGATAGCGCTGCTGCTCGCTCAACCCGTGCGTCCAGATATGCCCGCCATCCAGCATCACCGGGGTCTCATACCCCAGCTGGTCCAGCACCTGCTCCAGCCGATCCTGGGTGGGTGGTACGTGGACTTGGGAACAGCGTTGTTGCTGCTGGGTGGGGCAGATATCGCAGAGCTCGCGCACACCCCAATGCCCGTTGTAATCCGCCACCCCGTGCACGAACGACACGCCGCAGGAGGTTTTGCGGAACAACGGCGCCCGGGCCCCGGAGGCGCGCCAGGCATCGATCACGGTCTGATCCAGCTCGGCGGGCAGCACCTTGCGGCGCGCGTAGTCGTGCGCGTACGGGACCTCGACGCCGAGGTTGCGGAGGTAGTCAGCGTTTTCTTCCTTGTGGTAATAGCCGGTGAACACGACCGCATCAGCATCCCGACCAATGTCGAGCACATGCGCCATGGTGGCGGGGTCGTCGTTCCAGCCCGGCACGATCGGGCGCCAGTACAGAATCACCTTCGTGCGCTGTTTGGTGCGGCAGGCGGTGTGCAGGGAGGAGACGGTGATGCGGGATTTCGCGATCGGTTCGACCCGCTCATCGGTGATGCCCGAATAGGTGAACAACACCGTCACCCGCAGATGCCGGAGTTCTTCGAGGGCGGCCATATCCCGTTCGGTGACGCGGAACCGGGTGATCACCAAGACCAGATTCGTCAACCCACGGGCATCGAGGTCGCGCAGCACCGCGAATAGGTGCGGTTTCACCCCGGGCAGGAACGGGTCGGTGGCCTTGTTGAACAACTGGACCGGAGTGATGTGCGGGCGGAATCCCTCGTGGGCCACCAACAACTCCACCGCCCGACCGGTGGAGACCAGCAGGTGTGGGGTTTTCACGTCGAAGTTGCCCCAGAAATGCCGCACACAATAACCACAATCCAACGGGCAGCCGATGATGTGGTTCAACGAGAGCCCGCTTTTGCGGTAGGTCACGATCTGGGCCATATACGGATCCAGCCCGTCCTGCTGCCCGGCGGGCATCAACGGCAGCGTGCGCGGACCAGTGTTCAGTGAACCTAGGCGAGTCATGGGGAAACCTCCTTCATCGCGCCAGCCTGGCCATCCTCGGCGAGGCTGGTGGGGTCGAGTAGGGCGTGTTGGTCCGCGCCGAACCACGTGCCGAAATCCCGTCGGGTCGCGGCCGGGGTATCGCTGGTGTGCACGAGGTTCTCCACGAACCGGCCCCGCACGCGAGCACGTGCCAGGGTGTCGATGCCCAGATCCCCGCGGATCGTGCCCAGCGCCGCCCGGGAGGGATCGAAATGCCCCAGCAGCGCCCGAACCCGAGAAGTCGTATGGTCGTCGCGCCCGCGCCCGAGAGCGACGATCACCTCGCGCCCGACATACATGGCCTCGAGCACGGCCGGCACATCCAGACCGGGAAACCAGTCCGCGTCAACGAGCATGTCCGCGTAATGCACATGGATCTGCCACGCCGCGACCGTGACCCGCACCTGCGCAACCACATCGACTTCCAACCCGATCCGGGTCAGCACATGCCGATCCAGCCCGCGGCGCAGCGCGTCCGGCTTCACGAGGATCACCGTCCACCGCGACCACTCGACCCCATCCAGCACGCACCCCGACACCCCGCTATGCCGCTTCACGCTGATCCCCCGGTGGTGGGCATGCGGCTGGGCCACCGATGCCGAACCAGCCACGCGAACCCGGGATCCAACGCGGCCAGCGTGACCGGATCCAGACTCTGCTCGGGCTCGTGCGCGATCTGGCGATAGCACTCGAACAACAACAGCACCTGCTGCCAATACCAAGGGAACCCGAGAGACTCGATATACCAGGGCGGGTAGCGCATCTCGTTGGTCCGCAACGCGTATTCGTGCCCGCGCAACGCTTGCACATCATCCCAGCCCGTGTCGGTGGGCATCGCTGGAAACCGGAACCGCCGCGGCACCGTGTCCGGCTGGCGTATCTCGTCCAGGACGGTTTGGGCGCGGGAGAGGTGCTTCACGCCCAGGTGCATCGACCCGACCAGGTGCCCGTACACGCCGACGTCGAGGCCGAGCAGGCGGGCGGCGAACTCCTGAATCAGCGTGAACGAGAAAACATCCGAGACCAGGCCCTGCATCGCATCGTTGGCGCGCATGTAGCAGGTCGCGTTCAACAACCCATCCCTGGCCAACAGCTGGAACCCCACCGCACACGACACATCCGGATGAGCCGGGTCGGTGGTCTCCCACGGACGAAAGATCACCATGAACGATCGCTTCGTCGCCGGATCACCGCGGATCAACTCCAGGCAGCGATCGAACTGCGAACGCTCATCCTCATCGATGTCACCGAACAGGCGGGTGCCATACGAAGCACCAGTGATCGTGGTCTGATCACGCGAGTAGGCACGCATCCTCGGCGCGTAGTAGGCCATCATCGCCAGATCGTCACGGCCCCACAGAAACCACAACGCCTCCGCGAAACAGAACACGACATTCGTGCGCCGCGAACCCAGCCACGCCACACGCTGGATCGGATCGTTGAGCTGAAACCCCACGTTCAACACCTCACGACTCTCTATCCCGCGCGGCGCGTTCCGGTACCAATACCGGTTCACCACCTGATCAAGCACCGCCCCATAGGCGCGCTCGAAAGTCGGGAAACTCTGCACCGTCAACATCAACGGAACCCCACCCTCACTTCCGTGGATCGCTGTCGTGTCTGGTCCGCGGCGAGACGGCACGCATGCCGACGCAGAGGCCATGCCGCCCCGCCGCGAGGTCTGGGAATGCGAAACCACGCGACAAGCTCTTCTCCTCCTCAATCCCGGATGGCGCCATAACTGCCTTCGTCTTCTGCGCATGTGCGGCAGCGAGCCCAGCTGCGCGGTGGCTCGCTCGTGACTGGATGCGCCATCACACCGCAGGGCGCGAGAACCACTGGCTTGCCATGGAGTTCGCGAACGATCGGTTCTGACGGGACCCGGTGTACCAGCCGTTCGTCCCGCAATCCGATCGCAGGGCTGCCCGGCACGATCGCCGCCGCAGGCGCCAGGTCGAGCCTCGTCCCGGTGCTGACAGGTTCGGCCGTTTCCTGAGGATTAGCCGACCTTGGCATGCGCACCGCTGGCGCGCATCCCGAACACAGAACCCCTGTCGCGCGGCCGAAAAAGTCGACCGTTCGGGGATCGAGGTGCAGCCCGCACAGGGTCTTGATCGTCGCCGGTGGCGATGCGGGATCCACGTAGGTGGCATGGCAGACCCGGTCGATTTCGCCGCGTGCGTATGCGGGCTGGAGTCGGACCAGGACGATTCGCATCGATGCTACCTGCGCGTGCATCCGTGGACACTCCTGTCTGGAATCACGTGGTCAGGTACAGGGGAGCTCGTCAGGTCGCACATGGATTGACAGCCTTCACTTACGGTTGCGTCTGGATGAGGAAACCCGTCGCCGGTTCTTGTGGTCGCCCCGACAGCAGTGGGTTTGTACGCTCAGTGTGGTTTCTGGAGGCACGGCCCGAAATCCCAAAAATTGGATGAGTTACTGTTCAACTGAACAGAAACTGATCATATGGTGTTCATCGTGAGCGACGACCGTTCTCCGAGCCTGGAGGAAATTAGGCGCGACCTCGTGCGATTGCGACGAGGACTCGCTCTGGCGCGTCCAACGGCGGTGCTGGATTCGCTCAGCGCCCCGGTGCGGCACTATCTTGGGCGCCAGGGTGTCGGTGATCAAAGCTCGGCGGCTGAAGTCAAGCACCTGGTACAGACACTGCGTGCGGCTATTGAGGAGCAGGTCCCCGCAATCCGTGATGTCCTGGACGTCGAGTTCAACCTGTCGGCCGATCACTGCTATCCGACCCTCACTGAACGGCGATCGTCCTACGCTGCGGCGCAAGGATGTGTCTCCATGACCGTGCGGCGCCAAGCCGATTCCGCCGTTGACACGCTTGCCTACCAACTCTTGAACGAGGCGCACGCACCAACGAGCTCGACGCCCAGCCCTGCAAACACGGCAACAGGCAAAGCGGATAGTCGGGACGGGACCAAGCAGTTCTGGGGACTACACCCAAGTGCCCGTATCGATGTCGTGTGCTCCGAGATCCCAGCGGACGAGCGCCCGGAATACGCCGCAGCAGAAGACCGGAACTATCTGCGGTACGCCAAGTTCGCCGACCTGGACACCCTCATCTACCTGCGCACCCGCTTCGCCCAACTCGAACCCGAAGCGACCGTGCGCGACTTCGCCCCATCAGAGCACTACGCCACGGAATCCGACGTCCTGGTAGTGGTCGGTGGGCCACCATGGAACGCGAAGTACCGCTCCTTTTTGCCACAGCTCCCATTCCACTTCGAACCCCACGAGCTCGGTGAGGACGACCCCCTCGTCGTTCCCCAAATCGAAATGGCCCTCGGCCCCAAATGGGGACACCGCGGAGCACTACTCGAAGACCTGGCTGTCCTGACACGCCTAACCCTCGCCCAAGGGACCACCGTGTTCCTCCTTGGCGGCTGCCTCACCCTCGGCGTACTCGGCGCGGCTTACTGCCTGCTTGAAGGTAATCGCGGTGAACGCAGCACCCAATACCTCACCGATCGTGTCGGCGAGGCAGACTTCGTGCTCGTCACCGAGGCCCGTCGGGTCGGCGGCATCACCGACGTCGCCGACCTCAACGACGTCGAGCCCCTGCTGATCCTCACCCGCCACCACAACGAACCATTCCAAGTCATCACGAACAACACGCACCGCTACCTCGGACACCAGAACTGAACAGTCATGGCCACGACGATCCGCACCTACGTCATCAACCTCACCCGACGCAGCGACCGGCGCAGCGAGATCAGCCGCACCATCCCCGCCGAGCTGGCCCCGCAGTTCACCTCGGACTGGGACACCAGCTTCGACGGCCTCGACATCACGGCTGACGAACTGAAGGCCCGCGGTGTGCGCTGCTTTCCCTGGCAGATCGAATCCGACAATCCCTGGTGGAGCCGCCCGCTCAAATACGGCGAGATCGGCTGCACGCTCGCCCACCTGGCCTGCTGGCACGACGCAGCCGAACACGACGCGGACTGGACACTGATCCTCGAAGACGACGCGATCGTCGGTCCGAACTTCGCGACAAACCTCCATGACACGCTGGAGATGACTGCTGCCCACAGCGCCGCGGATTTCATCTACCTCGGCCGGTACAAGCTCGATCCCGACCGCCCTGCCATCCTTGGGTACGTACACCCCGGCTACAGCCACTGCAGCTTCGCCTACCTGCTCAGCCGCAGCGGCCTCGACACCGTCCTCGACGCCGGACTTGACCAAGCGATCATCCCGGTCGACGAGTACCTGCCAACCCTCTACATCAACCATCCCCGCCAGGACGTCCAGGACCGGTACCCCAACCAGAACCTGCCCACCCTCGCCTGCGAGCCACCACTGGTTCAGCAGCGCCCCAAAGACGAGGCCGGCAGCGACACCGAAGACTCGCCGTTCTTCACCCCAGCCTGAGCATCCGGTCGTCAACTCGGCAGGCGGGCGCTCACAACCACTACTGGCCCGGTGAAGATTCCCCGCGCCAATGCGCCAGCAGCTCTCGTAACCGTCTCCCTGGCCAGGAGGCAGCGGGGGTCTGAACATTCACCCCGGTCACCACATGTCTCGACGGCACATCACAGGTCACGGTTGCACCCGCTGCGACGTAGCTTCTCGGCCCGATCCGGACACCGCCGATCACACGGGCGCCGTAGCCGACGACCGAATCATGCTCAACCACCGGCGATGGTTCGTCCGGGGCCCACCAGTCTCGATGGGGACTGGTGTATTCGTGTACGAGCTGCCCCATCACCGTTGCTCGTTCGCCGATCCAGCTGGCATCGCAAACAAACCCAGCCACACGCGCATCGGCATCGATCTCGACACGATCGCAAACGTAAGCACCATAAATGATCCGGCTACGTGACCCGATGCGAGAGTCATATCCGATACGTACGCGGTCCTCAAGCAAACAATCGTCGCCGATCCGAGCTCCCTCGTAGACGGTTACATGGCTGCACAACAGGCAGCGCGCACCCACCACTACCGGAGCACCAGCCTCCACGGCGCCCTGCGAGGTCTGTGCTTGCCGCAGACGCGCTTCCTTGGGGAATCCCAGCACGCAGCATTCGCCGACGATGGCATCGTCGGGCAACTCGACGGGACCGTAGAGGTCTGAGATCTTCACGACGCCGACGATTTCTCGGTCAACCACGCGATCGTCGCAGCAATCGCCTCGTCCTCGTGCGCCCGGGTGTCGAACCCATGATCCGATCCCGTCACCGTGTGGAACTGGCAGCCCGACTTCTCCGCCGCGGCTGTCTTGGCGATCTCGTAGGAGACGGCCGTATCACGGTCACCGTGTACGACCAGAGAAGCCACGCGAGAACGTGTGAACTCGTCGGCAGGGTTGTAGTGGCCGAACTCGGACCACATCACCCTGCCCAACTCGAACTCGCCATCGATGAACAAGCTCCCACGAGAATGCAGGCGCGCCTGCTGTTCAGGACTGTAGTTCTCCAGACCCCACGGCAGCTCTGGTTCGAGGAAGGTGCGCCGCAAATCCAGAACCGGATTCCACAACACCAGACCCGCCAGCTGGGAATCCAGCCATGGCAACGAAAGCGCCGTGGATACTGCCCCGAAACTCGACGCGACAACATACAGCGGCCGCGCAGGCCAACGGTCCATCACATACTCGATCGCCGCCTGGAGATCCAGCATCTCGCCCGCGATCGTCGCACCCCGCTGCGCACCACCACTGCCCCCGTGCCCGCGGAAACTGATCCTCAGCGCTGCGGAACCCGCACTGACCAGTTGATCGGCCAAGCGAACATACATCCCGCCCTCGTCCATGTTCGCGTTGATACCGTGGAACTGAACCACGACACCTTGGGTCGCCCCGGACGTTGGCAAGTGGGCCACAGCATCCAGGCCGATTCCGTCCAGCGACGTCAGTACGAACCGCTCCAATCAGGTGCCCCTTTCCTTGTCCCGCATGACGCGGCCAGACGGGTGAAGTCATCGAAATACAAGGGCCGCCTCCGGTTCCTCATGGAGGGCGGAGGCGGCCTGCGGCCGGAGGTCAGAGGTCGAACTCGCCGTCCTTGACTCCCTTGATAAAAGCGTCCCACTCAGCTGCGGTGTACCGAAATGGCGGGACGCTACGGTCCTTGGTGTCGCGGACGAGCACACCACCGTCTGCCAGTGGCTTCACCTCGACACAGTTGCCCTGGTTCCCGCTGTAGCTGGAGACCTTCCAGCATTGCTCGTTCATGTCGTATGCTCCATTTCATTCATCAATGCAGCGATGAGCGCCGACGTCTCCTCGGCGCTCATCGCGTTGTCGCGGAGGATATCCACCGCTGCCTTGTAATCCGTAACGTCTCGCGCATCGGTCAGTGTGGTCGCTGAGCGGTAGTGCTCGATCTGTACGACCGGTTTGGCCCGTTCGAACTCGAACAGCACGAAAGGGCCTTCCAGCGCGGGCGAATAATGGTGTGCCAGCGGCAGCACCTGGATCGTTACGTTCTCCATTGCTTGCCATTTGGTCAGCTCGTGCAGTTGGTCGAGCATGACCTCTGTGTCGCATGGGGGATTTCGCAACGCGAACTCGCCGATCACCGCGACGAACTCGACCGGTTTGCGGCGTGTGAGCACGTCGCGTCGTCCGACTCGGAGTGTGACCCGCTGTTCAGCCTCACCTTGGGTCGCTCCGGCTCCGCGCATGATCGTGCGCGCATAGTCGGAGGTTTGCAGAAGTCCGGGGACGAGCAATGGCTCTACATTGGTGATCAAGTTTGCTGTGCGCTCGTACTCCATCAGCGCACCCATGTGACGATCCAGACCCGGAGCGAGCCAGTTCGGATCGGCAGCGTCCCTGGCCAATTTCAGCAGGTGCTCACGATCCTCGCCGGTAACGCCGAGCACTCCCAGCACCCCGGAGAGGTCTTCGACTGACGGTGCCCGCCGTCCTGACTCCCAATGCGATACGGCGGTGTGCGAAATACCGAGTCGGGCGGCCAGTTCGCGCATACCAAAGCCCGCTTCGTCGCGAGCGTGCCGCAACTCTGCACCGAGTTGCCGAGCCCGTGGAGTGTCACCGGTTCCAGGCATGTAACCACCTTACAACATCTACCCTTGGTTCCAGCCAGGTTGCCTGTTTACTGTAACCATGTCATTATCGTGAACCATGACATTGGAGTCATGTCACCAGGAAGGTGTTGGAACCATGTGTGGTGACCGTTCCACCAGCGTGTACACGCACATCGCGGAACTGGATGCGGAGCTTCGTTTGGTGGAGACCGTTCTCCGCAGCGCTCGTCAGTCGTTGCCCAGCGGCATGCTCGGCGAGCGACAGCGTTGCAATCTCCTCGCCACGTTGCACGGGGCGAGCCAAGCCGTGCGCGTGGCCACCGATCCGATGGGAGTGATCACGTGAGCTGGGTGGATCGGTTGTGGCGGCGCCGGACAGTGGCAGCAGCAGGTGCTGCGTCCCCGAGCGCTGTTCGACGCCGCCAGGTGGTGGACGCGATCAACGCGCGCCCGGAGGTCATCGCTCGACGCCGGGCAGCGGTGCAGCTACGGGAGAAGGAGCAGCGCGCCGAGCGGCTGGCGTGCGTGACGGTGCGCGATCGTCGCGATATGCGGGCGGGAGGGTTCGTATGAGAGAGCCGCGGTCGTGGTCGGCTGCCGAACTGGCGCTTTGGTTTCTGCAGCGCGAAGGGCAGTGGCAGGCTGTGCTGTTTCGCGTGATGCGCGGGGAAATCCCCGAACGTCTGTTGCGGCAGTACGCGGCGGAGTTCCGCGAGGCCGCCGACGAGCTGGAGCAAGCGGCCGGGGAAGTGATCACCCCTGCCGAACAGCCCACCAAGACGAGCGAGCGCGCACAGGTCCGGCCCGAGGTCATTGATGCGCTGAACGCGATCCATGTCGTCTCCGATCGCAGCGGGACCACGCTGCTGGAGAACACCCGCAGCCCCCAAGATCTGCACGCCTTGCTGCTGCGGGCTGCTCATTCCCTGATGGGAGCGGCCAACTTGGCTATCGCGAATGCCCGCGCGATCGAGCAAGCCACCGAAAACTTGGGACGGGACGGAGGCGAGGAGGATGGCTGATCACTCGTTGATCGCCGAGGACACTCTGGAAGGCTTGCGCGATATCCAGGCGCACATCAACGCGGGCGAGCTGGTGGCGCTGCGCCACGAACGCGATCACCGCGCGGTGCTGGATCACCTCTACGACCTGCATGAGCTTCTCGTGCTGGCCCATGCGGCAGTGACGCGCAACATCGAGGCCCTGTGCCACATCAAGGCGGCCGCTGCTGCGTGGACTCCCGGCGAGGGCAGCGGCGGGGAGGAACCGGGGCCGTCGAGGTGCCGCTGGACGGCCCCGGTCTCCCCACCAGGGGATCGCGACATGACGGAACGGGGAGCCTGATGGCTGGCCACGGTTGGCGGGTGCGCGTGGAGCTGGTGGTTCATGACCTCAATGACGAGCTCGCGCACGGCCGGATCCTGATCGTGCCCGGCCCGACCGGGTGGCGACTTCCCGGCGGGTTCGTCGGGAACAAGCCGGTGCGCGTCGCGCTCGCGGAGCATGTCCACGCCCAAACCGGACTCACCATCCCGAACGATCTCCGGGACCTTGCTCCAGTGACCGTTCTGGAAGTCAACACCGGGCATGATCGAGTGCTGGTCTTCCAGCACGAGGCTGCCGTAGTGCCTACGAAACCGACCAGCGGCCGATGGTTCGCCCTGCTCGGCGACCAGCCTCCAGCGATGGATCGCTGGTTTAACACCACGATGTTCACCCACGGCAGCCTCGCTGCCCCGGACAGGCTGCCCTTCGAGGTCCCGATGGCCGAGTAATCCCCGAGCCCATGGCGGGGCGTAGCTGCGTACCCCGACCGACGCAGCGACCGCGCTGCGCCTCGCCGTGTTCCACCCTGCAGGAGGTTGTTGTGGGCTACACGCTGGTGCTCGATACCACCGACGCACCGACGATCCAGTCCGAGCAGATCGCGATCACCGGATGGGCGGTCGCGACCGAGGCGAGCCTGTGGGCCGAATCCTTGATCCGCGCGGGCGCACCGGTGCGTGTGGTCACCGTGGTGCCGGAATTCCATCCGCACGCGCTCATGGTCGCCCTCGGGCTGCATCGCAGGCGGCGATAGCGGGAAAGACTCGTCACCCAAACCACGGTGACGCGGCGGGCAGGCCAGATCGGCTGTGTCCGGAGTTAGGGGAAGAGAGGATGATTACAGATGAGCACTGGATTCCTGGATGATCCGGTGGCCACCCATAGTGGCCAGTTCCCGCTGGCACGTCCCGACGGCGCGCCCGTTACGGCCGAGCCACCGTCCGGTCCCGGCGTGCGGCCGTGGGTGTTGCGGGATCTGGAAGAGGCCAGGGTGCGCGGGTTGCCCGAGGTGAGCGATTGGGTTTACGACCCGATTCGACAAGTCACGATCGGTCGGGACGGCACAGCGGTGACGATGGCGACGGCGAAGACGAAAAGCCAGTACGACGGAGACGAAGGCCCGAGCGAGCCGGGCGAAGACTGGCTCTACGACTTTTGCCCGGACTCGCCGTTGGAGGCGTGAACCATGGCGGTGTTGATCCTGGCCTCCGACCGTGACCTGACCGCCGACCGGTTGATCACTGCCTTGGAGGAGCGGGAAGCGGTGGTGCATCGGGTCAACACTCGTTGGTTTCCCGCGCGGCTGAGCCTGAACGCTCGGCTGCGTGGGGGCCAATGGGTGGGCACGATGACCACGCCTTACCGCAGCATCGACCTGGAACAGGTGACCTCGGTCTGGTATCGCGCCCCTGAAGCGTTCGCGCTCTCGCCTCACCTGAGTGGCCCGGAGAGGTTTCACGCCAGCATGGAAGCCAAATACGGGCTCGGTGGGATGCTGGCCTCGCTGCCGGTGTTCTGGTGCTCGCACCCGTCCCGGCTGGCCGAGGCCGCCTACAAACCGGTGCAGCTCGCCACCGCAGCCCGGTGTGGGCTGGGCGTGCCGGACACGGCGATCACCAACGAACCAGACACGGTACGCGCCTTCGCCGCCGAGGGACCAGCGATCAACAAAGCGATCGGGGCGGGCGGAATCTACGAGCAGGGCGGGCACAAATTCCTGCGCACCAGGCTGATCTCCAACAGCGATCTCGCCGATCTGCGCGGTGTCACGCAGACCGCGCACCTGGTGCAACGGTGGGCACCCAAATCGTACGAGGTCCGCGTGATCGTCATCGGCGCTTCGGTGACGGCCGTGGCGATCCACGCCACCAGCACCGCCGCCTACGTGGACTGGCGCACCGACTACGACGCACACCGCTACGAGGTCATCAACCTACCCACCGAAGTGCGGTGCGGGATCGAACGGCTGATGAAACACTTCGACCTGCCCTACGGCGCGCTGGACTTCGTGGTCAGCCCCGAGGGGACGTGGACCTTCCTGGAGCTCAACGCCACCGGGATCGTGGACTGGTTGGAGGTCGAAACCGGCATCTCGTTCAGTGGCCAACTCGCCGAGCTGCTCATCGAAGGGAAACCATGACCAACCCCGCGGACCCCAGCACGCCGAAGCCCTGGCACCACTACGCCCGGGCGCTGGCGAACCTGCTCTGCGACCGCGGCGACCTCACCGATCCGGCCTGGTACAACGCCATCGCCCACACACCCCGCCACCGGCTCGTTCCCCAGATCTGGAAGCAGGAAGGCGCGCCGGAATGGACGCCGGTGGACACAGCGGGCCCGGCGGGGCTCGAACTCGTGTATTCGCCCACCTCCCTGATCACGAAGGTGGACGCGCGGGGCGTGCCGATCAGCTCGTCCACGAAGCCGGACTTGATGGTGCGGATGCTGGAGTCCCTCGATGTGCGCGGCGGGGACCGCGTGCTGGAAATCGGTACCGGCACCGGTTACAACGCCGCACTCCTGACCCACCGGCTCGGGGATGACAACGTGGTGTCGATCGACGTGGACGATGAGCTGGTCGAGACTGCCCGTGCCCGCCTGGCCCGCTTCGGGGCTCACCCGATCCTCGCGATCGTCGACGGCGAGAACGGGTTTCCCGCACGAACACCCTATGACCGGATCATCGCGACCTGCTCGGTGAGTACGGTCCCATGGGCCTGGGCCGAGCAAGTCCGCGACGGTGGCCGAATACTGGTCAGCATCATGCCCACTATTCACGCCGGAAACCTCGTCCTGCTCGAAAAACACGGCGACCGCCTCGAGGGCCGGTTCAGCCGACGACTCGGCCAATTCATGTCCATGCGCCACACCGGCGAAGCACCCGAAACCCTCGCCAGCGCCCAGCCAGCCGGCGATGAACGCCAACGCACCACCACCGCGCCCACCGAGCCGTGGAAGATCAGCCCCGTCGCCTGGATGTGGGCAGCACTCGAACTCCCCGGCCTCTCGCTGGGCTACTCCCTCAACGACGAAGGAACCGTGGACGCCAGCTACCTCACCACCCCCGACGGGTCGTGGGCCACCGTGCCGCTGGGCCGCGGGGAACGCACCATAACCGAAGCCGGGCCCACACCCATCTGGTACGTCATCGAGAAGACGCTCGATCGCTGGCACTCGACCGGACAACCCGGGTGGGAACGACTCGGCATGACCGCCACCCCAGGTCGGCAAACCATGTGGCTTGATGCCCCCGACGGGCACCACCACTGGCCCCTGACCGGCAACTGACACCTATTCCACGGTCGCGCTCGCGGACACTCACAGTAGTGCACGCTTCGTTGTTCTGCCAGCGTTTCCTGATTCGCTGTTCCGTTCGGGTCACCGGTCTCGCTACCCTCTGTGGGTTACTCTGAGTGCTTGCGTGTGACCTGCGCGTTCGGTTGCCGTTCCTGGAACGCAGTGGGGCGGGAAGAGGGGGACGTCGACGGATGGCTGGGCGAAGATCGAAGCCGCTATTTCTGGATACTGATGAGTTGGATCGGCTTCCGGCGACCGTGTGGATTCCGGTCCGGATGCCCCGTTTCGGTGGGAGCATGCCGCAGCTGGCTCCGCGGGAGACCGCGAACGGGGCACTCACCCTGCCGGTGTACTCCAGCTTTGAGAAGTTGCAGCAGTACCACGGTGCTCACGGGCATGCGGTCGAGTTCCCGAGCAACAAGTTGGATGTTTTGCGGCAATTGGTCGGTTTCGCGACGGTTGCGCTGGATGCATGGATTCCGCCGGAACTACGGTTTCCCGATTGGGACGACGCTGAGGTCGAGTGGCCAGAAGCGACCTTGGATACCGAGCCTGGTTTGGTATGGCTGCCCTGCCGTCCCTTTCGCAAAGGCGCACGGGAGGTTCAGATCGAGCTGCATCTGAACGATGAGGGTGAGTTGGTACTGGCGGCGTTTACCGATCGAGAGCAGCTGGTGGCCAGCTGCGGACAGCACCAGCCCGCGGGCTCGGTTCGGGTGGATGATCTGGCCGAAATCGCCGCGAACACTGGTGCCGATGTGATTGCCTACAACCCGGTGCTACGAGCGTCGGCACGCCACACGTAACGCGCACGGACCAGTACGGAGGAATACGGATGTCGGGATACGACTACAAATCCGAGGCGTTGACGCAGATGACCAGCAAGCTGCGGAAATCGGCGCAGAACCTGGCCAAGAGTGCCTCATCAGCGCCGCCTGCCCCGGACGCGGGTGATTCCTCGGCGATCCTCGCCGAGGTGATCAGCGACCTGTTGAAATCCGGTGCCGCGATCGCGGCGAAGCAGGAGTCGATCGCGGGCAAGATCCACGCCTCAAACGGTACCTACGACGACGTGGAGAACACGAACACCGACGCGCTCAAGCAAGCACACCGCGAGGAAGGCGGCCGGAAGTGGGGATGACCGGTCACACCGTCACCGAGCAGGCCAGGGAGGACTGATATGCAGCCACTTGATACAACTGTTAAGGGCAGCCCCGGCACCCTCGAAGAGAGCGCTCGCTTCCTCGATGGCTACGCCCAAGCTCTCACCGGCTCCGGCGACGACCTCACTGATGTCGACAGCACCCGCGAATCCAACTGGACTGGCCCAGCCTCTAACGCCTGCGGGGATGCGCTGGCCGATATCGACACCTCCGATGTGGACGAGCTCGAATACCAGGTCCGCCGAGTCGCGAAGAAAGAACGCGAGTTCAAAGCCGCCCTCGACGGCGTGGTCAACAAGATGCAGGACGCCATCCACACCAGCACCGGTGCCGGACTGGAGATGAACGGGCCGCTGATCATGCCACCCACTCCGCCCGGACCGGCCCCGCTTCCGATCAAGAGCGTCGGTCTTCCCGACCATATGCAGGCCATCGGGAAGCAGAACGCCGCCGCGCAAGCCGATCATCAGGCCAAAGTCGACGACTACAACCGCAAGCTCGCCGCCTACAAGCAGGCCAAGTCCATCATCGACCAAGCGCGAAACGATGAGCAGAACGCCCATAAAGACCTGATCGATGGCATCGCCAAGTCCAGCAAGACCGTGCGATCGCTGAAGACTGTCGGGGCCTCAGCCGCTACATGGGCGGCTACCTACGTCAAGGCGTTCCATGGGCAGGCGCAAGAGCTCTTCAAGAAAGCCGATGATGCTGTCGACACCGGGAAGATCTTTCAGAATTTCAACTCCGGCAATCTGATCAAGCTGACAACAGAAGAGCAGGCTGTCCTTGACTGGGGCAAGAAGCACGCAGACAAGCTGGAGGCCGACTACACGAAGAAGGCCGAGCAGCTGGAGAAATTCACTTCTGTCGTTGGAAAGAAAACTAAAGATTTCATCGCAGCCAATCCAGGAACTAGCCTCGAAAAACTGGCCGGCGATGCCAAGTGGGTCAAATGGGCTTCACCGGTCCTCAAAGGCATGCCCTACCTTGGAACGTCAATCGGCTTGGGAGGTGCCATATTCGACGCTGCAAGTGGCCAAAAGTCCTTTGGTGATGCAGCGGCGCATTTCGCTGCGGAAACAACCGGCAGCGCCGTCGGCGGTGCCGTCGGCGGATGGCTTACTGGCGCCGCTGTCGGCGCTATCACGGGTTCCGAGGTTCCGGGGTTCGGCACCGTCATTGGCGGCGTGGCAGGAGGGTTCGCGGGTTCGACCGCTGCGGATCACTTGGTTGACTACATCTCCGACCACGGAACGGAGATCAAGCACGCTGTTGGTGAGGGCATGAAGGATTATGGTCGCATCAAGATCGAGTCCAATGGACTGCCCGGTTAGGCTCCAGCCATGACGAACCATCCAGTGGATCTGCCGCCGCGCCCGGACCCGCAGACTGGGGAGCCTCAACCGCCGCACGCTCCCATCTACCACGGAGACGATCGTGAGAACGCGGCAGCTCGCGAGCGTAGCGAGCAACAGAAGCCAGAGCCACCTCCCGGCGAAGGTCCCGTCCTGGCTTGGTATCAGGCCAATCGGCGCCATACGGTATTTGGGTTCTTCTTCGGCGCTGTCGTCGTTTTTCTGGGTATCTGCATTGTCGTTTGGCTCAAAGGCGGCGGGTTCTTTGGGTGGATGCAGTATTGGTACATATGGCCGATCATCATCATCGGCCCGCTACTAGCCGCCTTGACAGTACGTGGCAACAAGTGTGCCGCAGGAGCGGAATGGCTGCGCCACAACAAGCGCTGGGTACGAATCTATGAGCTAACCAAAATATCCCTGCGCCGCTACACCTCAGACATGGAGTTGCACCTGACAGATTCCAATGGTCGCACTGTTGAGGTTAGCACCCTATTACTCCAAAGTGACCGCCTAGTGTGGGACCTGGTCTACAATGGAGTCCTTCACTCGGCAGCCAACGGTGCCACAGTAACCTCAGCGGCGAAAAAGGCATTGAAGATACCCGAGTTCAACCAAGAAACATAGCTCTCCATTCGAAATTCCATCCAATGGAAAGGGGTAACCGATGTCCGAGGACAATGCGGCCGCTCCTCGCGAATCGATGCGAGACGCGAAGGCGCTGCTCAACGATGCGGCTGCTGGGATGCGCGGTGCCTTGGATGATGCGCCCACGCCATTGCCGCCGGATGCGACAGGTGATCCGGCGTTGACCAAGCAGCTCAACGATGTCATGGAGACGCTGTTCAAAGCGAGCGCGCAGCTGATGGGTGACGCACAGACGACGGCCGACAAGATCGACCCGGACGCGGGAACATTCGACGGTATCCCAGTGGAGGGGAAATCGAATGGGGACGCCACGAACTAGGCACAGCGGTCAACGAAAAGGCTGGTACCACCGGTTTTCTGGTGCTAGCCTCAAGTGGCCGGTGTGTGGCGCTCTTCCCCCAGTGCCCCGCTGGCCTGCTGCCCCGCCGCCCACCTCTTCCTGAGACGAGGGCGGCGGGGCCCTTCATGTGGAGCAGGTGTTCGGCAGTTTCGGCGAGTTGTTCTCTCGTTACTCCTCCAATGATCGGATCGACTTCAGTCAACACCGTCTTCAATGGTGCCGTAGGTCAGGGAACGGAAGCGGTTTCTGTTGGCATGCGGTATTGCTGTTCGGTTGTTGTGGCGAGGTGGTCGGTGATCGGGGTGTTCCAGTCGATGGGGTATTCGGGTCCGGCGTCGATTCCGTTGGCTGGGTTTCCTGCTATGAGGGCGCGGTGTGCACGGTTGCGGCGCATGCGTTCGTAGCGGTCGAGTGCGATGGTTTGGGTGTCGCAGTCGCGCAGTGCTCGGGCGAGGGTGAGTGCGTCTTCGGCGGCGAGGGGGACGTTTTGGCTGGATGAGGGGATGCAGGCGTGGATGGCGTCGCCGACGAGGGCGAGGTGTTTCTGGTCGGTCCAGGGTTGGTCGGGTGGGATGCAGTCGGCGTTGTAGCTGGACATGTCGATGGTCGCGTTGCGGATGATCGTGGCGGCGGTGTCGTTGGGTGCCAGGTTTTCGAGTTCGGCGCGGTCGGCGGGGTTGTCGGGGCGGATCATGGTGTGGCGTGCGGGGGCGGCGATGCGGAGCCACCAGCGGGTGCCGATGTTGGAGAGGGTGAGGTAGCCGAAGGCGTGTTGGGTGTTCTGGTTGCGGATGACAACGAAGGTGTCTGGCGGGGTGGGGGTGTCGATGTGGTCGGTGATGCCGTGGGCATACCACCAGCGGCCGTATTCGGGCCCTTGTACTCCTGGGGTGCTGTCGCTGATGTGGGCCCGGACGGTGGAGCGCAGTCCGTCCGCGCCGACGACCAGGGCGGTATGGATGCGGGTGCCGTCGCGGAACTCCAGCCGGACCCCGGTGTCTTGGGGTGTGATGTGGTGGAGTGCGCGGCGGTAGTGGATGGTGATGCCGCGGTCTTCGAGGGCGGTGTGCAGGATTCGGTACAGCTCGGCGCGGGTGATGCCGACGTTGCCTTCTGGCGCGGCTTGGAAGGTGTTCAGGACCTGGTTGGTGTGGTCGCGGATCTCGACTTGGCGCACCAGGAATCCGCCGGCGAGTATCTCGTCTTTGAGGCCGAGTGCGGTCAGGGCGGGGATGGCGACGGTGCGGGAGAGCCCGAGGTGGGCTTGACCGCCCGCATCGTCGCCTGTGGTCTTGCGCTGTTCGTAGATTTCGGCGGGGATACCGGCTTGGTGCAGGGCGATGGCGGTGCACATGCCTGCTATGCCGGAGCCGATGATGGTGACCATGGTGGTCGCTGCCTTTCTTGTTGCAGTTCTGCGATCGCGCGCGAGAGCGCGGTGAGTTCTTCGAGGTTGGCGTCGAAGTCGGTGGACGAGACCGCCATGGGGCCCATTGATTTTCGGTCGTCGAGCCGATCGGGAGCGACTGTGTCGACTGCGGCCAGCACCGCTGAAGCGCGCCGCTGAGTGTCGCCTTCGTGTATGTCGGGTGGAAGGTAGGGCGAGAGACGCACCAGTCCGTCGAGGCATTCGATCACTCGCCGGTAGAAGCGGCGATCGGCGCCGCGCGGGGACAGTGCCCCGATGGGGCCGGGGTCGGGGCCGCGGCGGAGGTGGTTGTGCGGGAAGGTTTCGTTAAGTAGCTGCCATAGCGGTTGCAGTCTCGCGTGGGCCCGGACATTACGAGCCCAGAAGCGCAGTGCACGCCCGCGCATCACGATGGCGGTGTAGCACAGCCCGAAGGCGAAGATGATGCCGCCGATCAGGACGAGGCTGCCGCCGGTCTTCCCCAGGGGTTTGTGGTAGCCGGTGCCGAGCACTGTCAGCAGGTGCACGAGGCTGAGTAGCGTGGTGGCGAGGGCCAAGATCGCAAGACTGGCCGTGATGACTGCCATCGCGATCGATTGGATGCGCGCGCTGCCCCGAGCGCATCGGCGGGCCTCGGCGACTGCGGCGTACATGAGGATGGCGATGTAGCCGTTCGCCACGAGGTACATCGCCGCGAAGGTGCGATCGGTGAACTCGTTGCGTTCGACCGTGATCGGCGTCAGCGCACCGAAGATCGCCGTCGCGGCGATCGCCACCACGAGCAAAGGCACGTGTGCCTTCAGGAACCGACGGACGCTGCTGCGGGTGACGGCGGCGAACGCGACCAATGTGCAGAACGAGCCTGTCATCATCAGAACGTATTGCAGGCAACTGAAACCGGGCGCGGACAGCCCGAAGGGATAGGGGCGCCCGGGCAGGTAGGGGTCGAACATTTCGAAGGTGACCAGAACCAGGCCCGGCAACACGGCACGCAGGATCCCATTGCTCGGGTCACGGACCAATCGCATCCCGACCCACACCAGTCCGACCAGCATGACGATGTTGCGCACAATCGTGAGAGCAAACATCGGGCTACCTCGGCAGTATCTGGTCGATGAGCGCGGCGTCGACCTCACGCGCGGTGCCTTGCGAGGCAGGGGGCGCGATTTCACTGAGGCGGTGGTCCCATTCGCGCAGGATGCTCGCGACAACCTCGGCGTCGGTCTCCTTCTCCTCGTCGTAGCAGGAACGCCGAAGGATGAACTTCAGCAGCGAGCCCGGCAATTCGGGCAGGAACATGGACAGTCCGTCCGTGTTGAGCTCATCGCTGGGGTGGTCGAGCAGCAGGTGACCGAGTTCGTGGAAGATGATGTGGCGCTGATGCCAGGGCACAGTCCTGGACTGATAAAAGATCCGGTCCTGATTCTTGTACCCGAGCCACAGTCCGAAAACGTTCGCTTCGAGCGGGTATGGGTCGATATACAGAGGTTTCCCGCGACGCTCGCCGATCCATTCACGTAGCTTGTCCCAATCCAGGCGTTTTGTCGTGCCTAGCTGTCGGAACTCACGTCTCGCCCATCGTGCGAGTTCGAGCTCGTGTGGTCGGCTCTTCAGCTCCCCGCCCAAACCGTCGCCTCCCAAATCCCCATTGATCGATATCGCGGACATGTCCGGCCGGTTAACCATTCACGGCAGCATGGAGTTTGGCTACCGTTCGGACTGCGACTCGTCTCCGGTCTGTTCGCGCTGGTGAACTTCATCGGCGTAGGCCAGGACCGCCGCGAGCCCCTCGGAGGACAGTTCCGAGCCGCGTAGCGCCAGGTCTTTGACATTGCTGTCGCGCAGCGCGATAGCCAGGTCCAACTGGGTGATGGCTCGAACGGCTTTGTTGGGGGTGGTGATCCATTCCGCGTCGACGTCGAAAAACGCTGCTATGGCGTGGGCGTGGGCGGTAAGCAGATTCTCGCGTCGCCCCGTGCGCAGCATCCAGAAATACGTGTGCGAGAACCCGGTCTCGCAGTTCTCCTGGCACCATTCGGCCACCTGCCGATCCGAATACACCTTGCCGTCGTCCCGCCGCTTCAAATCGAGCAGCCGATTCAGAATGCCAGCCAGAGGCGTCTCGGTAGGTTCGCCTTTCCCCACCGTCACTCGATCAGATGATTCCCGTGCAGGCTCGTCCTTGTGCTGTGACACTGAGTTGCTCCGCTCAGTCGACGTCTTCTCCACCGTAGCCCCAGCTCACACTCCGCGGCAACCCGACCTGTTAACGCCAGTAACGGGGCCGATCTGTATCAACTGCATGTTGTCAAGAGGTTTGCATGGAAATGTAAACCTCAGTAACCTTAGGTGTCCTGATAGCAGAGTGCAGGACCGATACTGGGTTCCCCGCCGAGAACGCGCGTGCGACAGGGATCTCGACACGTGGACCGAGTCGGTACAACAGTGGCAATAGCGTGGTGCTGGCCAGTAGATGAGGTCGGCCGCATCGGCGGAGTGGCCATCACGACACCGGGGGGTGTGCGTGGCGGCAGTGTTCCCGTTCCCGGGAGCCTCTCGCGCCGGACGGTCCTGCTCGGTGGTTGATCTGCTTTGGCTGGTACCGGAAAAGGGGAGGCACCGGTGGCTAACGAGGTTGCCGAGGCGGTGAAGCACTACCTTCGCTGGCGCGGCGGGATTTCCTTGATGGATCTCGCCATGCGGACCGGGTACAGCCGTTCGTACTTGTCGAAGATGCTGCACGGGCGACGGCGTCTGCAACCCGCAGTCGTCGAGCTGCTCGATGACGCGCTGGCTGCTGATGGAGAGTTGATCCGGATCGCCGCGGCGCAGACCCACCAGCCCGAGACCGGTGCCGCGGCGAGGCCGGTGCTCCTACCTGCCGGGCCGGACACCTTCGTAGGACGCGAGGATCATCTGCGCCGTATGGACGAAGCCGCGATTACCCGGGACGGGCCGGATATCGCAACGACGATGGTGGTGACCGGTGGGCTCTGGGTCGGCAAGAGCGCCCTGGCGATCCGGTGGGCAGCCCGGGTCCAGGACCGGTTCCCAGGCGGTTGCCTGTACGCGGACTTCGCCGCAAGCAGCCCTGAGGGCCCCGCAGACCCCGGACCGATTCTCGACCGGTTCCTGCGTGCCCTCGGCGCCACGGACATTCTCGGGACGCCCTCGCTGGACGACCGGGTCGCGCGATACCGGTCAATCCTGGCGAACCGGCCCGCGGTCATCGTCCTCGATGACGTCGCCGATCACGCGCAGATCCGTTACCTGCTGCCGGGGCCCGGAAGTGCTGTGGTGGCAACGAGCCGGAATCGCCAACCCTCGTTGCTACGCCATACCGCCGGGCTCTCAGTCGAGCTGACCGCTCTGGATCGCGACACAGCACTGACTTTCCTGCGGAACCGTCTCGGAGATGCGCGCGTGGACGTCGATCTGATCGCCGCCGAGGCACTAGTGCGCCGGTGCGGTCGACTGCCCATGGCAGTCAACCTAGCGGCCGATTACCTGGAACGCCATCCCGGGCCTCTCGCGCGGCTCGCGGATCCGCTGGCCAGCGACACCGACCTGTTCTCGTCGTCGGATCCAAACGTCGACCTGGACGCGCAGCTTGGTCGCTCGCTGCAAGTCCTGGCGGGCGACGCGGCCCGGATGTTCACCCTGGCTGGAGACAGCCCCGCGGACTGTTTCGATGTGAATGCGCTGGCGGCCCTGACAGGGCTCAACCGGGACAGTGCCGCGGCGATCATGGACTCTTTGCTGCACCGCCATCTAGTGGAGACTGTCGCTGGTGCGCGGCTGCCGCAGGTTCGGTTGAACGAAGTCGTACGCAGCCACGCTCGCCGCAAGGCCGCCGACCAGTTCACTGACGTCGAGCGGCGACACGCCCATGATCGGTTACTGGCCTGGTATGCGGCTACCGCATGGGAAGCCAGCACCACGCTCGGAACCAACTGGACGTCGCCCAGCGTCGAGGTCCAGCAGCTTGCTCGACCGGCCGACCATGCGACGTTCGAGGGGCAGTATGACGCCGCGATGAACTGGTGTGCCAGCCACATTCACACCGCGTTGCAGATCGCCCGATACGCCCTTGAACAGGAAAACGATCTGGCCTGGATCCTGCCCACCCTGTTCCTGCCTTACCTGTGGATCGCCAAGGACTGGAGTGCCTGGCTGACCGCCGCACACCATGGCCTCACGGCCGCCAAAACCCTGGACAATCAGCTCGGCATCGCTCGCGGCGAACAGAGCCTCGGCTGGATCCACTACGAACTCGGCCGCACCACCGCCATCGAACACCTCGAACACGCCGACCAACTCCAATGCGAGCTCGGCGACGATCACTCCCGAAGCTGGACCTGCTTCGGCCTCGCCTCAGCGCACATGGCACGCCAGCACTACCAGGCCGCGAGGGACCTCTACCAGCAGGCCGAAAACCTCTTCGCCGCCGCCGATTTCGCATTGGGGCGCTCGCTGACCCGAGCCATGCTGGCCGGTACCTACCAAGGCATCGGAGAACCGGAGACCGCGCGAGCCTGCGCCACCGAAGCCCTCGAAGGCGCACGCAAGATCGGCAACCGGCCCGCTATAGCCCTCGGTCACCATCGCCTCGGCCTCGTACTGCTGGCACAACACCAGTACGGCAACGCCCTCAACCACTTCGACAAAGCACTAACCATGCGACGCTCCAACCACGAACGATGGAGCGAAGCCGAAACACTGATCGCCCGCGCCGAAACGTTCACCGCGATCGGCGACCAACAGCGCGCGCGAGTCTCCTACCGCGACGCCGAAACAATTCTCATGGGAATGCACGATCCCCGCGCCCTCGACACACGAGACCGCATCGCGACCCTGGATTCCTGGGTCGGGCGACCCAACCACCGATCCCCAGACTGCGGACGCGGCGCAGCCTAGCCACCGGCAAACACCCCGCACGCGGCAAAAGAAGCTGCGCATACCAGCGTCAGCGCCGAGTATCAACGAGAATCGCGAGCCGATGGGTCCAGCTCAACCAGCTGTCCGTCGCGCGCAGACGCTGATTCCATCATCACTCGACGTCGACACCATCGCAGAAATGGCGATTCGCGTACGCGCGGAATTCACACAGGCACAGGTTGAGCACAAAATGAGGACAAAATTGTCCTCGCAAAACCATCGCTGAGGCCACCCGATACGTCCACAATATAAATATGCGATTCGACATACCCCCAACGCCGATGACTTCGATAACCGAAGTCATCGCGCGTGTCGAATCGCGTTGGCCGGGAGGTGTCGCGTATCCCTGCCGCACCTCCCGGCCCCAGCCCCGCACCGTCCACGTCGACCACCGCAGGCCCGAGGCAGAGCTAGCTATCGCTGGGGAAAAACCAACGCCAGAATCTTCACGGCGAACAGGCGAACAATGGCGCCGGACAGGTGTCGGTCACAACCATTTTGATCCCCACTTCCGCTAATTCTCAACGCTTCATCACCGCCACGGGGGTAACGAGGGCTCAGATGAGGCTCAAAACGTGTCACCGAAAATCAAACCGGAGGAACAATGAAAACCACAGGCAAGCAACATCAAACGCCCGGCATGCGATGGATAATCGCCACATTCCTGACCTTCCTGGGGGTAATGCTGGCTGGCGTAACCCCCTCGACTGCGGCACCAGCTCAGAAAGTCATGCGATGCCAAGCGCAGATGATTCCCGTGGACTACGGTGGCCAGACCATCCAGGTTTACGGTCGATATTGTGCACCACCCGGCGGAGGATCGCGCGTAGTGCTGGCCGTGCACGGCGCCACGTATTCCGGGGAATACTTCACCGGCCTGGGGACCAGCCCTGACGCTCAACGCGAACTCGCGTCCCGCGGTTTAGCCAGCTTGGTGATTGATCGGCCCGGCCATGGCCGCTCGACGCACCTGTCTTCCCTTGGTCTGACGATCGATCGCCAGGCAGTAGCACTGCATCAAATCCTTCAATCGCTGCGAAACGGCCACTTCAACGGTGGGGACAGGCCGCGACAGGTGACCTTGATGGGGCACTCCCTGGGTAGCGCGCTCAGTGTCGTCACCGCGGCCAAGTATCCGCACGACATGGACCGGCTCGTGTTGACCGGGTGGAGCGACATGATTTCCCCGGACACGCTGATCAACCTCCTTCTGACGAAACTCGGTCCCGCGGTCCTGGATCAGCAGCTCCGCCCGATCGTCGGCCTCGACGTCGGCGCACTGACCACCCAACCTGGAGCACGTGCCCGCCTATTCGGAAGCCCCGACGAGACCGCTCGAACCAAAACTGCTGACGAGGCACACAAGGACTGGGTCGGGATAACCGAGGTACTGACAGGTGTCACCGAAGGCATCTCGACCGCCCACACCCACGAAATCCAGGTCCCAACCCTGGTCGTGAATGGCAGCAAAGACGACATCTTCTGCGCCGGACTCCTCCAGCATTCATGCTCCAGCAGCAGCGCCCTACAGAAAGCACTGGCGCCGTCGTTTTCTCGGAAGCTCACCGCAGTCAGCCTCCCCGGATATGGTCACAGTCTGCAAATGTCCCCTCACGCAGCGGGCAGCATCAACACTGTGTCCCAGTGGCTCAACAACCGGAATCCACAGCCAGTAGGGCGCTGACCTGCACTGTACCAAGTTGGTACAAGCTGTCCCGATTTTGTGCCACTTTTGTCCCACCTAAACCTCTTGAACCCGAATCAGAGTCGGTGCAGACTCGAAATCACGGGAACAACGGCCGCAGATAGCCCGAGAAGAACGGGCAAAGTCGTGGCCGAATGAACATTCCCGCTTCATTCCAATTGATTCACGAAAGGGTATTCTCATGAACCGTTTCCTGCGACACGTGTGCCTTACGGCGGCAGGCGTGAGCGTGATCGGCGGCCCTGTCCTCGGTGCTAGCGCCGCTGCCGAAACCAGTCAGCTCTCGCCGCCGAACCTGCAAATGAACTCAGTCTCCCCGGGCCTGGCGACCTCGCAGGATCTCGTAGTGGCCCACCAGATCGAACTCGCCCGCTCTGTTCAGGGAGTCACGACCGCCGCAGGCGGATGGAACCGATGCCCAGCAGGAAATACTTGCCTGTTCAGCGCACCCAACGGACAAGGCGCGATGGCGTGGTTCCGATCGGGCTCTCCGAACCTGGCCGCGCAGCACTTCGACAACCGGACACACGCCACATGGAAACGGGCACCGGGAAACTGGCAGTTCTGGACCGAACCGAAGTATCAGGGTTTCAACTACCTGATTCCAGGTCCGCCGACAAACCTGCTCGCGGACAACATGTCATCGCTGAAATGCGTATAGCCGTTGCACGGCCAGGCATTCACCACAGAATCCAGTCGTCCCGACAGGGCGCAGCAACACTCTGTGCCCTAAACCCTCGCAACCACGTCCTGTTAGTAAACAGTGATCACGAAAGGAAATTCTCATGAACCCTATCCTGCGTCGCGTGTGCCTGACAGCAGCGGCAGCCGGTGTTCTCGGCGGGACCGTCCTGGGCGGTATCGCCAATGCAGAAAGCATAACGACCGCACCTGCGAGCCACGGTCTGGTACGGGATTCTCCGAGCCCTGCGACGAAACAGGATCTCGCCGTGGCCCACCAGATCGAACGCGCTAGATCGGCACAAGGCGTGACCCGGGTGGCAGGTGGCTATAACCGATGCCCCAATGGATACCTGTGCCTGTTCGATGGCTTCGGAGGGCAGGGCGCCATGGCGTACTTCAAGTGGGGCAGCCCGAACCTCGCCGCTCAAGGCTTCGATAACCGCACCAGTTCGCTGTGGTCGCGAACATCAGGGTTCTGGAACCTCTACGACCTACCGAACTACCGCAACCATCTCAGCGGTATATCGGGTGGCCCTTGGAACGAAAACAGCTTCTGCAACAACAAGACCTCGTCCGTACGCCACGCCTAACACACCCGGCCTCGACACAAGACGGCCGAGTTTTCCGGTGAACTGAAAGTCCCAGAACGGGTAGCCCCCGGACTCCATCCGGGGGCTACCCGGACCAACCACCCACCAATCGAGAACCGCTATGCAGACCTCCAGCATGCTTGACTGCGGCCACCACCAACTGGTGCACGTGCCTGACGACGATCACGGGCTACCCGACCCGGCCGCCAAGCCAGGAATGGTCTGGTGCGGGCGATGCCGCAGCATCAGCATCGTGATCGAGGCCGACACCGACGGCGAATCCGGCTCTAGCGATAAACCCACGTGTTGAACAGGCCGTCGCCTGGATGACGTGACGATACCCAGCCATATGAAGGCAAACCGCACAACAACGAACGAGAGAACCCGAGGGGAGCATATGATGCTGATTCTGCTTCTATCCTCCGAGCACTGCTATGGCGGCGAGTGTCCCGAGCAGCATGCACGGTCCGAACGGGATGGCCGCTCGTCCTTTTTCGTCGCGGCTGCGCACCTGCGGGACCGAGGTCAGAGCGAGGGCGAGCAGCGAGGCCAGGATGAGCGCAACGGCTGTTGTGGCCCAGCTGTCCCACCCGGTGACCAGCCCCACGACGGCGGCGAGGCTGACGTCGCCAGCACCGATTCCACCGGAGGTCAGGATGGCCAGCAGCAGGAAGAATCCCGCTGCGGCCAGCAGGGCGCACAGGGCGCGGATCCCAGGGGAGGGATTGTCCCGGGTTATGCACAGGATGATGAACCCGATAGCGGAGAAGGCGAGTTGTGGCCACATCAGGATTCGGGGCAGTCGGTGCTCGGTCCAGTCGATCACCGCGAGCGGTACCGCGAGGATAGCGAATACCGTGTAGACGGCGAGTTCGCCGCGCATCCCGACTCGCCAACTCAACACCGCGGTGAGCACACCCGTTGCCAGCGCCCCGAGCCACCAGGAAGCCAACACAGCTCGGGGATACGAGAGCATGCTGCGTGTCGCGAAACTCGCAAGAGCACCGAGCACTGCTGCGGCGGCGGTGAATCCGAGGATCCACCACCCGTTCACCACGGCGGCCTCGGGTCTGCGGTCAATGGGCTTCCCATAGGTTCATGCTGGACATGCTCGCCGGTCGGCGCACCCGGGTTCATGCCAAAGGGTGAACTCGTGGACCGGCCTCCCCCATCCTCTGGCATCGGGCACGGGACCGGTCTTGAAACAGTCACCGTAGTTCGGTGTATGACAGTCCCACGGCTTGAGAACCGCCACGTCCGGACACCGACAGCTCGGGGGAATCCCATGTGCCGGTTCCGTTTCACCCACCGACTCCTGGCTCTCGGCGCGATCGCTGGAACACTGGGCTTGGTTGCCTGCGGCTCCGGTGGTCACGCTACCGCGGGTTCGTCGAGCGCGGCGAGGACACCGACATCGGGCACAATGCAAGTTTCTCCGTCCGATACCGCGAAACGCCAGGCGATGGCCGCGTATGTGGCGATGTGGCGGGACGTGGCAGTGGTCTCGGCGACATCGGATTGGCGCTCGGCTCGTCTGGGTGCGCATGCGACCGGGGATGCGCTGTCTGTGCTGTCGCGGCAGATGTACGCCGATCGTTACAACCACTTGGTGTCGAAGGGGGATCCGGTGAACAAGCCCGTTGTCGAGTCGGTGACCCCGGTCGGTGCGCCGAAGACGGTGATGGTCCACGACTGTGGTGATGACAGCGGTTGGCTCAAATACCGCGCTGACAACGGGCAGCCGGTCGATGACCAACCGGGTGGGAAACGGTCGATCACCGCCGAGGTCAAGCTCGTCTCGGATGGTTCGTGGCGGGTGACGCGGTTCGCGGTCGAGGGGGTGGGAGCATGCACCGGTTGACCCGTATTTCGGTCCTCGCGGCCGGCATGGCCTCACTGGTCCTGGTATCAGTTTCTCCGGCGGTTGCGGGTGGCTGGTTCGGCGGGGTTGAGTGCGGACAGCAGCCCAACCCCGGGTGTGAGCTCGGAGCCGGGCGAGGCGGACAAGCACCACGCAATCCACGTCCATACCTAGCGCAGCCGGCACGACCGCGCCATCCGGGTGGGAACGAGCATACTGGCGGGCGCGTGTCGCCGAAGTCGGATTCGGGTGATTCGATCCTGGGTGGGAGACCGAATTCGGCGAATTGCTCCTACACGCGCAGCGATTACCAGCCACCCAGCCAACAGGTACAAGCGATCGTGTTCCACTTTCCCCATGCCGAGGTTTCTGCTGGTGTGCAACTGGTTTCGCGGGCTGCCGGACACGGTTCGCTGCTCGCGGCCCAATCACCGGTTGGTGCGGGAGGCGCTTGGTATACCTACCGCTGTTCGAACTCGGGGGTCCGGGATGCGTTGTATCGGGCGCCCGTGTGGATTCCCGATGGCCCGGCCGCGCAACCGGTTGCGGTGCCTTCGCCGCAGGAGTTGGCGGCGCAGGCCCGGTCGCAGTTGCGGTTGCCCCGCCCGTCAATCGCGGCGAACCCGGCGGGCACGCAGCTGGTGCGGCTGCCGACCTGGTTGTGGCTGGACCGTCACGGGTGGGCGCGGCAGTCCGCGACCGCGTCGGTGCCCGGGGTGTCGGTGACCGCGGTCGCCACCCCGCGCTCGGTGTCGTGGTCGATGGGTGATGGCAGCACGGTCACCTGTGCGGGACGGGGAACACCGTTTCCTGCGGGTGGGGATCCTCGCGGGTCGTCTCCGGACTGTGGGCACACCTACCAGCGATCCTCCGCGGGCGAACCAGATACCCGGTTTCCGGTCACGGCAACGGTGCACTGGACGGTGACCTGGTCCGGTGCCGGGAGCGGCGGCATGTTCGGGGACTTGACCACACAAGCTGCGGCGAGTTTCCGGGTCGCGCAAGCACAAGCGCTGGGCACGCGCCGGCGTTAGCACGGCTTTCTTTTCTTTTCTGACATTTGAATTGTTTTCCGAAATTCGGCGATTCGTTCGGCGCGTGAGGTGCGCGGCGAATGGATGGCGCGGGCGAGCTATGTCTGGAGGCGGTCATGACCAGCACTCACACCTCTCCCGCCCGAGAGGGTGGTCACGAGGCATCGGGGGCGGTGTCGTGGATGGGGCAGAAGGGAAACCCGGGAGGGCCGGTGCGTACCCGGGTGGCGCGGCGGCGGGTGCCGCATCTGGTGCTCGGGCTGTTGTTGGTCGTGGTGTGTGTGGGCGGCGCGGTGTGGTGGTCGACCAGCACCCAGGACCGGGTGCCGGTCTTGGCGATCGCTCGCCCGGTCACGGTCGGACACGTCCTCGAACGCGCTGATCTGCGCAGCACCGAGATCTCCGCTGCGGCCGGGGTCGCCACGGTTCCCGCGGCACACGCTGGTGAGGTGCTCGGTCGACCGATGGCCACGAGCCTGGGACCCGGTGCGTTGATCACCCCGGACAGTGTCGGTGCCGCGGCGATACCCGGTGCGGGCCAGTCGGTGGTCGCGGTGGGATTGAAACCGGGCGCGTATCCCCCGGAACTGGCCGCGGGCGCCCCCGTTTCGGTGGTCGTCACCAACCCCGCCACCGGTTCCACGAGTACCGGCGACAGTGACCAACAAGCCTCGGTCGGGTCGATGTGGCCCGCGACGGTGGTGGGGCGTGCCGCGGCCGGGGATGACCAGACGACGGTGATCTCACTGCAACTGGCGAGCGCCACGGCCACCGAGCTGGCCCAAGTTCCCACGGGGCAGGTGGCGTTGGTGCTGCAACCCGGGGGCCGCTAATGCTCATCGCCTTGTGCTCGCTCAAGGGTTCGCCCGGGGTCACCACAATCACGGTCGCGGTCGCCGCCGAGTGGCCCCGGGACGCGGAACGGTTGGTGCTCGACGCCGACCCCGCGGGCGGGGCACTGGCTCTGCGGTTCGGCCTGTCGGTCACACCGGGGTTGGTCAGTTTCGCCGCGGCCGCGCGGCGAAACCCGGATCCGGCGCTGCTGTGGAACCACACCCAGACGGTTTCTGGGGGGTTGCGGATGCTGACCGCCCCGTCGAATGGTCGGCATGCCCAGGCCGCGCTGCGTGCCCTGGTCGCCGCATCGGGCGGGCCGGTCCTCGAGCGGGCCGCGCGTGCGGGCAGAGCGGTGTTGTTCGTCGACTGCGGGCGCATGGACACCGGTTCCGCGGCGGAAGCGATCGCGCGTCGCGCGGACGCGCTGGTTCTGGTTGCTGGCACCGAAGATGACGAGCTCGCGGCGCTGGCCGCTCGGTTACCCGAGCTGGCGGCCTGGACCCCGCGGCCGGCTCTGGTGCTGTCCGGGCAGGGCTATGCCACCGGGGAGGTCGAACGAGAGCTCGGCGTACCCGTGCTGGCCCGCGTACCCCGGGATCCGGCCACGGCGGCGACCCTGGCAGGCCGGACACCCATCCGACGGCGGCGCGCCGGAGGGCTCACACGCGTCGCCGCGGCGATCGCCCGCGCCCTCGCCACCACCACTTCCGGTCAACACACGAGTCCGCCGTTGCCGATCGGGGCGATCCCGGGTGTCCCGCCCCAGCACCTTCGGTATCCCGGCACGCTCCTGCCCGGCCCACCACACCCGGCACCATCGCAGCCCGCATCACCGGCACGACCTGGCCCCAAGAATCCGCCGCCGGGCGGAAACCACCCCGCCACCCCATCTGCCATCGCGGCGCCCGGCCCGGAAAACACGAACCTCGCGGAAAGAAGGCAGCAACGATGACACGCGACAATCCCTATCAGACTAGCCCTCGTCGGGGTGCCGATCACGACGGCGAATCGGATCCTCACGCTGGCTTGCGTGAGCGGTTGCGTCACGCGCTGACCACACAGCTGCCCGCGCGGGTCGAACAGGCCGGCGGTACCGAGTCCGGGCCGGTGTCGCGCGAGCGGCGCCGCGCGATCGGCCGCGAAATCACCGATGCCGCGATCGCCGCCCACACCGAAGCCGAACTGCTCGCCGGTCGGCGCCTGCTGGATTCGGAGACCGAGGCCCTGGTCCAGGAATCGGTGCTCGACGAGGTGTTCGGCCTTGGTGGTCTACAGCCGCTGCTGGACAACCCGGCGGTGGAAACGATCAACGTCAACCGGTGGGATCGGGTGTTCGTGCAGTACACCGACGGCACCCGTGCTCAGGTGGCACCGATCGCGGCCTCGAACACGGAGCTCACCGATCTGGTACGCGATCTGGCCGCGCGCGCATCGTCGGAGGAACGCCGTTTCGATCGCGGCTCCCCGGCCCTGAATCTGCAGCTGCCCGGCGGGGAGCGCCTGTTCGCCGTGATGGGATTGACCGCCGGTGGGGTGACCGCGTTGTCGGTGCGCCGCCACGGCTATCTCACCGCCACCCTGGCGCAACTACGCGAGCGCGCGACCTTGGATGCCGGGCTGGAACGGTTTCTGCGTGCGGTGGTGAAAGCCCGCAAGAACATCCTCATCACCGGGGGTGCGGACTACGGCAAAACCACCCTGCTGCGCGCGCTGGCCGCGGAGATGGATCCGGGCGAGCGCGTGGTGACCGTGGAAGACGCGTTCGAACTCGGCCTGGACCGCGACCCCACGTTGCATGCGGATGTGACCGCGCTGCAGGCCCGCGAGCCGAACGTGGAAGGCGAGGGCGCGGTTTCCCAGGCCGAGCTGGTCCGGTGGGGACTGCGCATGAGCCCGGATCGCGTGATCGTCGGGGAGATCCGCGGGCCCGAGGTGGTCGTGGTGTGCAACGCGATGTCCCAAGGAAACGACGGCTCCATGGCCACCCTGCACGCCTCGTCGTCGAAGATCGCGTTCACCCGCCTGGCCTCCTACGCCGCCCAAGGCCCGGAACGCCTCCCACTGGAGTCGACCGCGCTGCTGGTCGCCTCGGCGGTGCATTTCGTCGTGCATCTCGACCGCGCGGGCGATCGTGCGAGCCGGGTGATCTCCTCGATCCGCGAGGTCGTCGGCGCCGACGCGGGCACGGTGGTGTCCAACGAGGTCTACCGGCCAGGACCCGATCGGCGCGCGGTCCCCGTCCCCGGAGCGCTGCGCGCCGACACCCTCGACGACCTGATCGAGGTCGGGTTCGATCCCGACCTCCTCGCCTGCGCCCACGGCGGGTGGGCATCATGATCACCACGGCTGTAGCGGCGCTGTTGGGACTTGGGACCGCGACCGGCGCACTGCTGATCCTCTCGGGTCTGCGCCGACGCCCCGGCATCGGCGACACCGGAAGCGGCACGTGGCGCTGGCGGCCGACCTTGGGGGAGCGTGCCCGGGACCGGCGCTGGCTCGCGCGTGTCGTGATCGCCGCCGGGGCGGGCCTGGTGGTCGGGGCGGGCACCGGGTGGGTGGTCGGCGCGATTCTGACCGCGGCCGGGGTGTGGTTCCTTCCGCGTCTGGTCGGGCCCGACCGTGCCCACGCCCGCCGGGTCGCGCGTATCGAAGCGATCGCGTCCTGGACCGAGATGCTGCGCGATGTCCTGGCTGCTGCGGCCGGGCTGGAACAAACCATCCTCGCCACCGCCCCCCTGGCCCCCGTGGCGATCCGTCGTGAGATCACCACCGTCGCCACGCGTCTGGAAAACGGGCAACGCCTGGCACCGGCGCTGCGACAGCTCTCGGAGGAGCTGGCGGACCCGACCGCGGACCTCGTGCTGGCCTCCCTGGTGCTGGCCGCCGAGCATCAGGCCCGCGAGCTCGGTGAGCTGCTCGGGTCGCTGGCCACCGCCGCGCGCGAGCAGGCCGCGATGCGAATGCGCGTGGAAACCGGCCGGGCGCGCACGCGCACGTCGGTGCGGGTCATCGTCGCCACCACGCTCGCATTCGCCGCCGGGGTCGTCGTGTTCAACCGCGCCTACCTCGCCGTCTACGACCATACGGCCGGCCAGATGGTGCTGCTGGTCCTCGGTGCCCTGTTCGCGGCCGGTTTCGCCTGGCTCGCGCGCATCGCCACCAGCACCGGCACACCCCGCGTGCTGTCCCTGACCACCCGAACCCCACAACACGACCAGGCAGGTGAGTTCCGGTGATTCCCACGATCTGTTTCGGCACCGGCACCGGTGTGGGCTTGTGGCTGCTGCTCATCGGGGCCTGGCCCGCCCGCCCCGCGCTCGGCGCTCGCCTGACACCGGCCCACGCACCAGCCCCGGCTGACCCGATCACGACAACCGCCGCTACCGGTTGGGTCACCACCTGCGGGCGATGGTTCGTACCGAGTCTGCGCGCGCTGAAACTGCCCGGAACCAGGATCGGCAACGACCTACGCGTGCTCGAGCGCCACCGGGACTCCCATCTCGCCGCGAAAGCGATCCTCGCCATCGCGGGCCTGCTAGTACCCTTGCTGCTGCAGGCGCTGCTGATCCTCGGCGGCCTCTCGCTGAGCATTACGATCCCGTTGGTCGCCGGACTCGTTCTCGCCGCACTCGGGTTCCTGGTCCCCGACCTCGAAGTCCGTACCCGCGCGGCACGGGCACGCGCCGAATTCCGCACCGCGCTCTCGGCGTTCCTGGACCTGGTGTGGATCACCCTCGCCGGAGGCGCGGGAGTCGAGGTCGCCCTGCTCGACGCGGTCACCGTCGGGTACGGGCCCGCGTTCGCGCACCTGCGCCGCGCCATCGACGCCGCCCGCCTGACCCGCACCACCGTCTGGACCAGCCTGGAGCAGCTCGGCGACGAGCTCGACATCGCCGAACTGTCCGAACTGGCCGCGACGGTCTCGCTGGCGGGATCCGAGGGCGCTGCAGTCCGCACCTCCCTGGCGGCCAAAGCCGGGGCGCTGCGCACCCACCAGGTCACCGACGCCGAAGCCCAGGCCCAAGCGGCCACCGAACGCATGGCACTGCCAGTAACCCTGCTGTTTCTGGGATTTCTCGGGTTCATCGCCTACCCGGCCATCACCCAAGTCCTCACCGGCCTCTAGGAAACCCGCCAGATCAACCACAGGCATGCAAGGAGAAACCAGCAACCCCAAGGGAGACACACCATGTGGCACGCTCTGCACACCCTCGCGGTGGTGACCGCGACCCGGATTCTGGCCCTGCGCCAGAAACCGGAACGCGGGGAAATCACCACCACCGTGATCGTCACCGCGCTGATGGCCATCGCCGCGATCGCGATCATCGCCATCATCGTGGCGAAACTGACCGCCAAAGCGAACTCGATCGACCTCGGCGCCGGTGGCTGACATGGCCAGCCACACTCGACCAGCCCTGGTGCCGCACTCGTGGTGGCCGCGTGCGCGGCGCATGGTGTCCGGGGATCGGGGCGCGGTCACCGTCGAACTGGTCATCGCGACCCCGCTGGTGTTGCTGGGACTGCTGCTGATCATCCAGTTCGCCCTGTGGTCCCACGCCACCCATGTCGCCCAAGCGGCCGCCTCCCAAGCCCTCGCGGCCACTCGCACCCAAGACGGCACCACCAACATTGGACGTGCCGCTGGCCGGCGGCTGCTCGACGACCTCGCGCGCGGACCGCTGCGGCATCCCCACCTGTGGGTGGCCCGCACCGCGACCACCGCGACCGTGCGCATCCGCGGGGATGCCACACCAGTCGTCCCGGGCCTGCACCTCCCGGTCCACGCCGAAGCCTCCGGCGCGGTCGAACGCTTCATCCCCGACACCGGAACAGCTACCTGACACCGCACTCCGTCGATTCCGTTCACGGGGAGGAGATTCGCCATGGGAGACACCACCAACACCTCACCAGTCGCACGCGCACCATTCGCCGACGGCGCTGATCGGCTGGTGTGGAACCCGCACCTGTCCCCGGCACACCGTCGCCGAGCACGCTGGCGAGCGCTGGCCCACGGCGAGGTTCTCATCACCGCGCTGGCCGGTGCCAGCCTGGTCACTGCGGGGATCACCGCGCCGACCGGGGCGGCCGTACTTGTGTTCGTCCTCGGCGGATGGACACTCCTGTTGGCCGGGCTCACCGCGTTCGACAAAGCACGACCCGAGGCCCTCGCCCCCCGGCACGCTCACGGGCGCGGATGCCGCCTGGCCAGCCGGCCTGGGGAGTTCTTCTACCGCAGCCAGGACTTCACCGGCCTCGGTGAACCCATCCACGGCACGGTGTGCGCGCTGATCGACGCGGTCGACGTGCTGCACACCAGCCCGGCCCGCGCGTGGCTCGATCCCGGACTGCCCCGGCAAGCGCATCTGCTCGTGTGGGAAACCCTGCGCTGCCTCGACCTGACCCGCCACGCCCGCGCCCTGGCCGAGGATCTCGCCCAGGAACCCGGTTCCGGGGATCTCGCGGCCCGGGTGCGGGACGCGCTCACCGCGATCGATCGGGAAATCGAGCAGGTGTGTGACTGCCTCGACGACTGCGTCACCCTGGCCCGCGTGTGGGAGGCGAAACTGCGCCGCGCCGACCTGGCCGCCCACACCGAAACCACCCTCGCCGGACTCCCCGAGGATCCCCTCGAACGGCTGCACAGCGCCGCGGAACAGTTGTCGCTGACCGCCTTCGCCCACATCACGGCCGCGCGCGATATCAGCGATGCTGGACCGTTCGCATGGGAAAACCCCACTCACCACAATCCGGTCGACCCGAACGATCCGACACACCCCTCAGGCACCAGCGACCCTGGTGCCGCGCCGACGCGCACGAACGCGCCTCGGCTCCCGCCAAGCGACACCCCCGACGAGGGTGCGCCATCGCCAGAGGGCGAGTCATGACAGCCCCCTCGGGCACACCCCGGTTGTCGTGGCGTCGATGGTGGGGGCACGAGCGCGGTTCGGTCACCGCCGAGGCCATTCTCCTCGCGCCGGTTCTGGTGATGCTGCTGGTGTTTATCGCCGTGGTGTGCCACCGGGGTGTGGACGCCCGCCTGCGCCTCAACGACGCCGCGCACCAGGCCGCGCGCGCGGCCAGCCTCGAACACAGCGCCCCGGCCGCTAGCATCGCGGCGACCCGGACCGCCCATGCCGCCCTCGCCCACGCGGGACTGATGTGCCGCAACGAAACCACGACCACGAGCACAAGTAGATTCGTTCCCAGCGGCGCGGTCACCGTCACGGTGGGCTGCACGGTCGATTTCGGCCAAGCCCTCCTGCTCGGCGCCCCCGGCACGACAAGCCTGCACGCGAGGGCGAGCGAGGTCATCGACACCTACCGATCCCAACCCGGACAGACCCGATGACCCCCACACGACGATCGCACTGTTGGCGCCGGTGGTGGCGGGCCGACGAGGGCCGGGTGTCGGCCTTCGTTGTCGTCATCCTCGTCGGTGTGCTCGCCCTGGCCGGGTTGTGTCTCGACGGAGGACTCGCGCTGGCGGCGAAAGTCCGCGTCACCGGCGAGGCCGAGGCCGCGTCCCGCGCCGGCGCCCAGGGAATCGATCTCGCCGCCTACCGCTCCCACGGTGACCTACGACTGAATCCCGCCGAGGCCGACCGGCTCGCCCAGACCTACCTGGCCCGAATCGGCGCGACCGGCACCGTTCGGATCACCGCGGACACGGTCACCGTCACGGTCACCACCCGAGTGCGCACCCAACTACTCGGTCTGATCGGGATCAACGATCTCGACGCGCACGGCAGCGGCTCCGCGCATCCCCGACGCGGGATCACCGGCATAGAACCCTGACCACCCCGGCGCCGAGCGGGTTCGGCACCGAGGCTCACCGACACGAAAAGGAGAGTTCTGATGGTGATGACGACAGACGAGATCGCGCGCCGTGTCGAGGAAACCGACCTTGCCCGCAGCGCGAAACGTGCCGCACTGGCCCAGCACGTCGGTGAGCTCGCGCGCCGCCGTGCCCACATCATCGAGGACCTCACCAGCATCGACCGTGAGCTCGGCGAGGTCCTCGACGAGTGCCTGGGCGTCCTCGGCCTCACCGAACTGGCCGGGTTCACCGATGTTCCCGAAAGCGAGCTCTCCCGTCTGCAAACCGAGCACAAACCCACTCGTGGGCGCGGCAGGCGCAAACGAGGCGACACGAGAAATCACCGCACCACCCCGACACCAAGAACCAAGGACGCTACCGGCACCTCGGCCACGACAGCCCCGAGCACATCACCCCCAGAAGGTGACTACCCGGCACCGGCCTCGAAGCCAGCTACACCAGCGGATGTCTCCAACCGAGCTGAGAGCTCCGTCGCGGGGAAGTCGGTTTCCCATGGTGGACCGGAAGCCACAGACGCCGATGCGACCCGCGCCGGTGGTGCGGATACGGGGCAGCGGAGGTAACCATGCGCCCCGCTCGGCGACGCCCGTCCGCTCTCCGGCCAGGGTTACGTGCCGTCGTGTGGTGCGGCTGGCGCGTGGCGCGGGGCCTGTGCGCGGCCACCGTCCTGCTGGGGCTGGTGGCTGGTCTGCCGTGGGCGCTGGTGTGTTTCATCGGCTGGCCGCTACCGGATCACTGGCCCAGCCTGGAAGAGCTCGGCGCGGTGTTGATGACGCCGATGCCCGCGGGCTTCGTGCTCGACGCCTGCGCGTGCCTGGCCTGGATCCTGTGGCTGGTCTTCACCGTCGACGTTATCGCCGGCACCGCCGAGGTGGCGCGCGGCGCACGCTGGCCCGAATTGCAGCGTCACGCCGGGCCCGTGCGGCGGATGGTCGCGGTCCTGATCGCGGCCCTGCTGGTTGCCGTGCTCGGCCGCGCGGCGCTCGCGTCCCCGATGCCCCCGCGAACCGGACCCACGCCCATCGGGTACACCCCGGTCGTGGCCACCGCCCCCACCGCACCGGTGCCCTCGCGGGACCCAGTGGGCACGGTGCGGGTCCAGCCGCCCAAGAACGGGATCCACGACTCGCTGTGGCGCATTGCCCAACGCCACCTCGGCAACGGCGACCGCTGGCCCGAGATCTGGGCACTCAACCACGGCAGCACCCAACCCGGCGGGCGAGTGCTGACCAACCCCAACCGAATCCACCCCGGCGACACCCTGCAGCTACCGGTCCACCAGCCCACCATCCCCGCCACGAATCACGTTCCTTCTCCGCATATCGCACTATCGACGGCACCGCCGGATCCGGCGTCACCGGAGGCATCGCGCGCTCCGGTACCGGCTCGGCCATCGCACGCGCCTGTCACCACGGGGCAACATCAGGATCGCGGCTTTCCGCAGCAACCCGTAGGGAGCATGGCGTGGGGAAGCGAGGTCTTCGTCGGTCTTGGCCTGGCCGCGGCCCTCAGCGCCGCAGTGTTGCTCGTGCGCCGTCGTCGCCACGCCCGCTACCGGCCCGGCAGCGGCGCCCGCGACGATGACGTGCCGCTGCCCCCAGTGGTCTACCAGCTGCACCACGCGCATCAGCGCGCCCGAGGGCACGACGAGGACACCACGTTGCTCGCCGAAGCCAGCGACACCTGCGAGGACCACACCGAGACCGATCCGATCGTCAGGTCAGAACTCCGAGCGGAAACCGGCGGCCCGGAACAGGTCTCGGTGCAAGTCCTGCCACCGGGGCAACGACGCGTCGTGGCAGAACGAGGTCTCGTGGGGCAACAGGGTTCCACCAGCGCTGCCGCATTGACGCCGGAACTCGCGCTCCAGGGCCCTGAATCGAGCGCCGGTTCCAGCACGACCGGCGCCCGCGCGCTGGCGCTCGACCTCGCCGGATCCCGTGGCCTGGGCCTGATCGGGCCAGGCGGCCACGCCGCGGCACGCGCGATCCTCGTGGGCGCCTTGAGCACCCGGTCCACGCCGGGTGTCACCGTGCTCGTTCCCCAACCCGATCTCACCCGCCTATTGGGCATCCCCACCCGGACCGAGGCGCTTCCCCACGCGATTCACCTCGTCGACGATCTGGACACCGCCCTGGCCGAACTCGAGTGTCACCTCCTATCCCAGGGCGACAATCGAGGTGACGCCCCCGACGACGGTGCACCGCAGCGGAGACCGCGCATGCTCGTCACGAGGCCTCCCACCGAGGAAGCGGTCCAGGCCCGGCTGCAAGGCGTGCTCGATAACGGCGGCCAATCCGGTATCACCGCGCTACTGCTGGGACAGTGGCGCCCCGGGATCACCGCCTACGTCACCGCCGCCGGGGTCATCTCGGCCACCTCTCCCGGTCGCGGCGAGCAGCTGCGCGGGGCCCGCGCCTTCACCCTGCCCGACACCGCCACCCGCGATCTGCTGATACTGCTGCGCGCCGCCGATCCCGGCCGGTCATCGGCGCCCACCGGCCACGACGCCACACACGACGGCCGGCCAGCAAGCCAGTCCGTACCTTCCCCCTCTTCCCCGCCCCCCAGCCTCGAAGCTCCGCGATCGCCCACTGGTGCACCCGAGGGCCAACATGGCTTGGAAATCACCCGCACCACGCCAGAAGCCGAACACAACCGCGACGCACGCACCGCACCGGACACACTCCCGACCACCGCCTCGAGTTCTCAGACCGCGGATACCGCCGCGCCACTGGTACTGACGGCGTTCGGCACCCCTACCGTGTCCTGGCGCCCCACCCCCACGTATCCCGAACGGCTACGCGATATCTCGCACGGGTTCTCCGCCCGCCCCACCGAGCTGCTGACCTTCCTGGCCGTCCACCCCGACGGCGTGACCCGCGAAGCGATCATCGACGCCCTCTGGCCCGAGCAGCCACCACAGCGCCCCGGGAATGTGCTGCGCACCGTCCTGTCCCGCATCCGATCCGGCCTGCGCCGCACCCTCGACGAGCAGGCCGCCGCCGAAGCCGACGGCCTCGTGCGCCACGAGCACGGTCGATACCGCCTCGACCCCGCGCTCGTGGAAGTCGACTATTGGAGCTTCGCCGACGCGGTGGCCCAGCGCCGCCGCGCGAGCACCAGCGAAGAACGCATCACCGCGGACAAAGCGATCGTCACCCACTACGGCGGCGCGCTGGCTGACGGTCTGCACGCCGACTGGCTCATCGTCACCCGCGAAGCCACCCGCCGTGACGCCCTCGACGCCGTGGCCGCCCTCGCCCGTGCCCAGGTGCACACCGACCCCGACTACACCCTCGAGCTACTCGAAACCGCGCGCAGCTTCGATCCGCACAACGAGCTGCTCTACCGCGACATCATGCGCCTGCAAGCCAACCTCGGCCGCCATGACGCGATCTCGCGCACCCTGAGCCTGCTCGAAACCCGACTCACCGAACTCGACACCACCCCCACCCCCGAAACACTCGAACTGGCGCGACGGCTACACCAGCGCCACACCGGCATCACCGGAACCGACGACACCGCTATGGGCACGCATGCCACCCCGCAACGGCGCTGACACGACACCTCCGATAGGCGTCACCGATCCGGTGGCGCCCATCGACAACGCGGTAATCGAGAACAATGAAATACCTCGATGCACAACTACCGACGCCCCCGAGTCGATGCTAACGTCGATCACGGAAACAAAACCCTTGCCACACAAGAAAAGTATTTTCGTGCGCGCGCGTCATACCCAGTCTTGCCCTCTCCGGATACCAGTTCGAAACGTGTCCGGTAAGCCATCCCAAACACCCGAAAGCAAGGCAACCCGCACGATGCGCGTGCTTCGGGAAGGAAACCCTCACCGGCGCATCGGGAGGACCCGGAAGCCCGCGCCGATCGCACCAGCCAGCGGGCGGTCACGGCGCCGCCGACATGTGTCGGCGCTACCCGTCACGACCACGTCCACCTCGGATAGCGCCGAATATGGCTGCCACCAGAGGGTCCATCAACCCGGCCGCTCCGGCACGTGTTCCGGTATCCGTCTAAGGCGGATCCCCTTGGCCTCGGCGTCGCCGCAGCACACACGCCCCCGAGGGGGATCCACCGGTATCCCAGACTCGCTTGACACCAAGCAGGTAATCACATCAGGCCCGGCGGCGGTGTCACGGCAGTATCGCCGGTCTTCATCAGTGGCGGCTGGCATCCACACCTCACCTTTCCGGACACTCGCCATCCGCTCGCTATTATTGAAACCAATTCATTCAGCCGCGGCTTTGACCTCCGCTGAATTCTGTCGACCGGGGAGCGACACCGGAACCCTGAACTGCACAAACAATGCGCTATTCCGCATTTACCCCCCATTTTTCGGCGAAATTACCCGAAAAATGGGAGCGGAAAGCTATTGCGATCACATTCGTGCAGAGTTACGTTTGTCGTGTCACCGAGAAAACCGGAAACCACAAAATCAGCCAACCACGAACGGGAATGGTGTGCCCAAATGAAGGACCGCGAAACCGTATCCGGAATCTTGACAACCGAAACCACGATGACCACCGACGCCGGGATCAGCGCCACCGTGCCCGTGCGCACCGTCGCGGCCGGATCCCTGGTAACCGTGGAACTACCGGACATCTGCACCGGTGAGCTCCTGGTTCGCCTACCGGGCACCCGGTTCGCCGCATTCGTTCCCTGGCACGACGTCGACCCCGACGCCTAGCGGTTACGCGACACCGTCCCGGCTACCGGTTCCCCCTCCTGTTGCGCCATCACTATCGACAAAGGACTCTCGCGATGACCACAACCACCAACGGCCCCGCCTCGGGTGGCGACACTGCCCGGCTGCCTAACGGTGAACTGCGCCGCATCGTGGCCGAACAGCTTGCGGCCCAACACCCGAACACGATTACCCCGGGCATGATCGCCCAGAAGCTGGGGCGCTCGTCCGGGGCGGTGGGCAACGCGCTGGCAACGCTGGAAACGCGCGGGGAAGCCGAAAAAGCGGGCACCAGCCCGGTGATCTACCGGGCGACCGACAAAACCACCACCGCCGCACAAGCCGCCACCGTCAACCAGCGCACCACAACCCCCGCGAGCCCGACCCGATCCACTGGCACCACGGCCAAGCCGAAACCGGCCGCACTGGTGACCAGCCCGGTTGCCCGCCCGAACGGGCAGATGTATCACCCGCGCAAACTCTCCGGCCTCTCGGACGTGACCGCGCTACGGCGGCTGCGCGAAAAGAACGTGCCCGCCCTCATGTACGGCCCACCCGGTACCGGGAAAACCTCGGTGATCGAAGCGGCGTTCTCCGATCTGATCACCGTTCCCGGAGACGGTGACACCACCGTGGCCGATTTCGTGGGCGAATACACCCAAACCCCGGACGGGCGCTACGAATTCATTCACGGCCCGCTGGTGACCGCGATGCGGACCGGGAGCGCACTGTTCATCGATGACGCCACCCTGATACCGCCCTCGGTGCTGGCCGTGGTGTATCCCGCGATGGACGGGCGCCGCCGAATCGTGATCAAGGCCAACGGCGGGGAAACCGTGGACGCCGCACCCGGATTCTATGTGGTGGCCGGACACAACCCCGGAGTCCACGGTGCGATACTGACCGAGGCACTGTCATCACGGTTTTCCGTGCAGATCCAGGTACCCACCGACTACGATCTCGCCACCGGTTTGGGGATCGACCCGAAAGCGATCCGGATAGCGCGGCATCTTTCCGCACGCCAAGACAAGGGCGAGATCGGCTGGGCACCGCAGCTGCGCGAACTGATCGCATTCGGGCGCATCGCCGATGTGTTGGGCGTGGCCGCCGCTGCCGGGAATCTGGTCGGCATCGCCCCCGACGAGGACCGCGAAATCGTCACCGAAGCCGTACGCAACACCTTCGGTACCAACGTCACCCCGCTCGCCCTGGGCACCCGGTATTAGCCACAGCACACCGCACCCGCCTTCGACCGCCCGGAAAGGGATGCCCGCCGATGACCCCCCACGTAGCAACCCGCACAGCCGCCCCGACCGCCGTATTTCCCGCCCAACCCGGATGGCTGAGCCTCTCGGCCGCCTTCGGAAACGAAGCGCCCACCATCGCCGACCGGGACGATCTGATCGTGACCGTCGCCCCAGGCGCGGGGCACGGTGCGCCAGCGTGTTTCTTCCCCGACTTGGCCGCGATCGAAGTCGACGGCACCCACCTGACCCCCGGGGTCGACCCCGCCACCGTTGCCCCGCACCGTGTCGGGGACCGTCGCCGCTACCGCACCCTGTGGGGACTGCTGACCCACGAATGCGCGCACGCCGCGCATTCGCGCTGGCGCGCACCCGACGGGACGCCGCCCGGGGCGGCAGCGGCAGCCACACTCCTGGAGGAATCCCGCATCGAAGCACGTCAACTCCAGCGCCGCCCGGGCGACCGGTACTGGCTGCGCTCCAGCGCCACCAACCTCATCCTCTCCGACACGAACGCCAACAATTCCGCCACCGCACCGACAATGACCGCACCCGACGCCGCGCAAAGCGCCGCACTCCTGCTGGCGCGGGTGGACGCAGGTGTACTCAACCACCGCGAAACCGCCCGGGTCGACCGCGTAGCACGCAGCATCCTCGGCACCGACACCCTGAGAACCCTACGGCGTATCTGGCGCACCGCCCACACAACCGCCGACGACAACACCGAAGCCATGCTCGAACTCGGGCGCCGCTGGTGCGAAGCGATCGGTACCGACCCGAACCAGCCACCCAATACCCCCGACCCCGCTACCAACAACGGCAGCGGCAACGGGACGCCATCCGAACTGGCCCGGGCCATCGCGGGTGCGGCCGCCGCGATCGCCCGCGCGGTCAGCGGTGAGCCCGCACCGACCGACCCCGCAACCCGCAAGGCCGAAACGCGTGCCGCCGAACAACAAGCACGCCAGGACGCGCAGAGCGCGGCAGACGGGGTTTTCGCCGCTGGCAGTGCCCCGTCGTTGCTGACCCACATTCACCGCACACGCACCCCACGCTCCGGGGAACGCAGCGCCGCGCGGCACCTGGCTCGCGCCCTGACCACCGCCGGAGCGCGTGAACGCACCGCCACGAAAACCACCTCACCCACACCACCAGGGCGGTTGCGCATGCGTGGCGCGCTCGCCGCCGACGCACAACGCGCCGCCGGAGCCATCCCAACCGCCGAACCGTTCACCCGCACCACCCGCATGTGCGTGCCCGCACCGCCGCTGCGCATCGCCATCGCCTGCGACGTATCCGGATCGATGAGTAGCTTCACCGCACCGGTCGCCTCCACGGCCTGGATCCTCGCGCACGCCACCCGCCACACCGCCGTCCCCGCAAGCTCGGCCACCGTGATCTTCGGCGGCATCGTCGAACCGATCACCCGGCCGGGCACCACACCCCACCAGGTGACCACCTTCCACGCATCCGGAGGCGGGCACCCGATCGACCGGGCGATCAGCACCCTCGACGGTGCCCTCGACCTATCCAGCCCGGATGCGGCCCGCCTACTGGTCATCGTGTCCGACGGGCGCTTCGAAATAGACACGAAAGAACCCGGACAGAAGCTGCTGGACCGGTTACGCGCCAACGGGTGCGCGGTGCTGTGGCTGGCACCGGACTCACCCGGAAATGAACCGATGACAGGCACCACCGTGCACACCCTCACCGACCCGACCACCACCGCGCGCGCCATCGGCCACGCCGCCACCACCGCACTACGCGCCACCCACTGACCCCGACCCACCCAGGACACCCCCAGTTACGCGCTCCAAACCCCACCACAACCTGTGAAAGGACACACCGTTCGCCCATGACCACCTTCATCCGCCGCGCCATCAGCGCCGCGCGCCGCTACCGCGACATCGCCCCCACGAGTTCGCCCACCGCTACGACTTCGCCCTGCAATGGCATCGGCGCTCCATCACCGCCGGATGCTTGGCCACCGCCCTCGGGATCAACATCGATGCCGTGACCGTGCGCGACGATCCGATCCGCCACTACGGCGTTGCCCGCAACATACCGGGGGACCTGATCGAAGTCACCACCGACGAGGGGCACTGGTGCTTCATTCCGGACCTATCCGGGTTCGACCCGTTGTGGACCTGGCTGATGCTCGGCGAATGCCCCGAATGCCACGCACCCCAGGTGCCCGTCGTGCGCGTCGCCACCCTCGCCGACCTCGGCGAGTACTACCTCGGCCAGGCCAGCGATCCCCACGGAAAACCTGCTAGCACCGCACCCGGTGATAGCGACCCCGGTCATCACCGGTACTGTCCGCGCGCTTGTCCCGACACCGAAACCGTACCGACCGCGAACACCGGTCGGGGCATGCAGCCATGAACACCACACCACCCGACGGCCCCGTAGACGTGCGCGACACCACCAGCGGCATGCCACGCCTGCTGGATCGCCAAGGCGACACGGGCCTCTTCCGTCCCGGCAATCGCATGCACCTCGCGCCCGGGCGCCACGACCAGCTCGTCGCCGAGGCGCTCGCCCGCCAGAGCTGGATCGTCTGCCACAGCACCCTGCCCGTCATCGGGCACCCGATCGGGGCTCAAGCGATCCGCCGAGGCTTCTGGGACCTGCAGGCCTGCGATTCCGTCGGGTGCCGCCTCGCCCTCGCCGTCGGTGGACCCGTCTACACCCCACAACCAGCAGCGTCATCCTGGAAGGAGAAACCTCATGGCCGACCGGAAAACCCGCCTCGCGCTGACCGTGGCCGCCGTGCTGTTACCCGGGCCATGGACCCCGGTGATCGTGCTGGCCTATCTGCTGCGCCGCACCGACCACCACGACCAGCCCACACCAGTGCCCGCAGCGGATCCAAGCAGTCGCCACCTACCCCACCCCTATGCCAGCGCGTACGCGCATGCCGCACCCGACCCGTACACCACGTTCGTCAGGAGCTAGGACCGATGTCAGACAAAACCGATTTCTACGTGGGATGCGGCAAAGACGCCGAATGGCTCGGCTCGCTGCAATGGAACTGCAACCCACGAGACCTCCTGGTCTTCCCACCGGGACACTGCGCGCTGACCGCCACCGACGAAACGACCTACCGTCGCGCGGTCACCCTGCTGTTCGCGCAGTGGGAGATCGAACAATGTGGCCGCGCCTACCCACGCGGTTACGGATGGCCGTGACCATGGCGTACCAGCCACACCAGCGACTGGATCATCACCTACGACCCACACCCCGGTGCCGTGTTCCTCACCGTCGGAGGCGGCACCACATGGCACCGCCTCGACCCCGCCAAACCACGTCTCCCCGAAGGCGACGACCCACTCGGCCCGCCCGATATCCACGCATGGCTGCAAGACCCCGCCGCACCACCCTCAGTACCCATGCCACTCATGCGCGACACCCACACCGGAAAAACCACCACCACACCAGAAAAAGGCCCGTCATGATCACGTCCACAACCAACGACTTCTACCTCGGACGCGGAGCCGAGGCCGAATGGCTCGGATCCATCCACCTGCAAGACTGTGCCTGCGACGCGCTCCACGACATCGCCTCGGCCAGCACGGCGGGCGAGTTCACCACCATGGTCACCGCCTTCCTCAACGAGGCCGAATCCCACCACCTCGGCACGGTGACCTACCCGGGTGATCTCTGGCCCTGGCCCTGGCCCACTAGCCACGGTACCGACCATGTCCTCGCGTTCGACACCGACGCTGTGTGGACCTCCATGCGTGGCCAGCCCTGGTTCGTCCGCCCGGGCGCCTTCGTGGCACCCGTAGTCGACCAATCCGCCGTGGTCTTCCCCCACGGCCGCGACTCGTGCGGCTTCACCGGAATCGAGGCAGCAGACACAACCAGTCGCCGCTACGGGCCACTGCTCGGTGACACCCACAACCACGACCTGCATCAGCTGGCGCTGCGGATCCTGACCGATCTCACCGTGCCCGCAGGCCCAGCACCGCTACGCGAGCTCGCCGAGCTACGCGCGCGGCTCTCGCCGCATTTGCGATACGCCATCACCGCCCACGAGCCCGCTGTCGAGATCCAGATCGAAGTGTTCGGCTACCGCGACGGCGACCCCGCCGCCGAGGCCACCGTGCAGGCCCTGTCCGCGCTTCCCACCCTCTACGGATGGGCCGACCCAGACGGATGGCCACCCCGCTTCGGCGTGACCGTCACTATCGCGGACGACGACCGCCACCTGACCCACCCCGTCATGGCCGACCGCCGCGCCCGCGCCATGCTCACCACCGTGTAACTCATCCAGCACCACGCCCGGCCCGCCGCCATCGCGACCCAGGGGATCCGACCATGCCGCACACCGCCACCGCACCTCGATCGCGGCCACCGAGCATTACATCGCCGCTGAAGCGATGTTCGCGAAAGCACAGCAAATACACCGCAGCAGGCAACCGATGGACCGACTTCCTGACCGACCACAACACCAGGAGCACACCATGAGCACAGCCGCCGAACCCGACGATTTCCACCTTGAACAATGGTGCCCCGACTGTGGCGTCGAAATCGGGAAGATCCACCAACCCCGCTGCGATATCGCCCGTTGCCTGAACACCGGACTGCAACGGCTCGAGCCCCAGCCCGCCCACCTGGCATAACAAGCCGGTTAGTTCAGTCAACAGGCAGAATGCCGCGAATTCGGATGGACGTTCGGCCCCGGGCTACCCGACCTGAACCGCCTGTACGCCGAGGCGCACTGGGACGCCACGAAAGGGGCGCGGGATACGCTCAGAAACCCGCAGCTGACCGCCGCGTCGGCGGCTGTCCTCGGCTCGGCTTCCGAGCGTGATCGGACGGACCACCACCGCGCGGCCAAACACTGTTGCCAACAATCCGACGATCCAGTTCCGCCGGTCGCGGCGCCGAAAGGTGACCGGAGGCGGGTACCGACTAGCAGTCGCGCGAACGCACCCGCGCCACACGAGCCACAGCACGTTCGAACGCCCGCTTCGTTCGCCCCCCGCGTTGGTTCCGTTGCCGCATGTCCACCAGAAGTCAACCGAATGCCGTGGTTCCACGGGGCCTGAGCGTCAACTTCAACTTGAAAGCTCCGCCGAATCCCTTGCCCGGGAAACAAACGAACGGTACCCACCGCACGCGCCTTGCGCGACAGACATCGAGGCGTCGGCGAAATCCGTTGGCGGACTTACAAGGGTTGGGACACAAGGAGAACCCGGTACACACCGTGTGACAACAATGCGACGTGCGCCGGGGGTGTGAACTGACCTACTTCACGTTCTCCGTGGTGTGATGGGTGAACCGCTTCGGTGCCTCGCAGGTCTTGATCGCGTAGCCCTGGGCGACGAGCTTCTCTAACGCGTTATTGACCGCGCCACCGGAGCGCGCGAGGTCCTTGCCGATTTGTGCTGGACCGAAACTCTGCCCCGGACGGTCGGCGAGGTAGTCCTCCACCAACCCACGTAATCCTCCTTTCGGCAGCCTCCTCGTGTCCCCCGACACCGCCACGTTGACGACCTGATCCGGTTGTGCGCCCTGTGCATCGCGCTGGGGGACCATGGGCGCCGCAGCAGCGGTGACGATGTTGGTTTTGTGTTCATGGTCACCGGTATCACCGGCACGTTGCCCGTCCAACGAGTGGGCCTTCCCGCCCTCCGACGAGCCTTCGGTTGACGCCCCCAGGTTGCCGTCGCCTGTGGCGACCGGTGTCGTGGCACCGACATCAGTCTTGACAGAGTCCGGAATGGACCATGTGTGCGGTGCGCTCTGTTTCTCGCCCTCGGTACGCGTGACGATGCTGTCACGCTCCCAGCGGGGCAGGATCTTCGCTGCGGTCGATCGTCCCATCCCGGCGGCCCGCGCTAGTTTCGCAGTGGTCGCGCCGGGATGGTTTTCCAGGACTGACCACAGCCTGGTTTCCGTGCTGGATACCCGTGTTTCTTGATCCGTTTGGGCAGCAGCCGGGTCGGCGATGGTCTTATTCTCGTTGTAGGACATGACAAGTTCCCGATCATAGTTGTTCAATGGATGGTCATGCCCCGGCCAGGGCGTAGCCCGTCGGTGCGCATCCGGATGTTCGGGCCACACAACCATGGACGCTCCATCCCTGCCCCCATGTCAAGTAACCATACGAACAAGACGACCGTCTCGTGTGTGGCCATTTCCATCGTGGCCCCCGGTGGCATTACCAACCGCCGGTTCCCATGGACCGGATTGGGTTAATATCGGTTCGCCTATTTGACATTTCATGCGAACCGAGCGTCCATGGACGTGTTCGCATCGCCGAATCCATGCGGACACATTCGATGGGATGATCAGAAATGGAGCTATTCATGTCTATTGACGAATCACAAGAACAAATCGCCACGCCCGATGACGACTTCTTGATCGGTGACGACTACGATGAAACCGCCGGACTGGATCTGCATCAGGTTGCCGACCGTCTGCTACAGGACCTGCGCGATGTTCAATCCGATGGGCTGCTCATACCGTCGGTTGAATTCAGTGTCGCCGTGCGCCAAACGGAAGCCAATACGGTTCTCGCGATACAGGTATCCGGAATTCCCGAGCGGGACGCAGTCTATGACACTTGCGTGCGTGAGGTCATCGACCCGGTGTTCAGGCTCGCATGTCACTACAACTATATGAAGCGTGAATGCCCCGACGATTGCCGGTTTGTCGTTGCCATCGACCTGGCGTCCGATAGCGGCGACCATCTCAGAGATCGTTTCAAAATGATCGGCGTGTCGTTTTGGTTGGGGTTGAGCCATGTTGAGACCCTTTGCGGGTGATTACCGATCTTGTTCCGGACGAGTTGTGGGCGCGTGTCGAGCCGGTGCTGCCGCCAAGGTCGGTTCGCAGGCAACGGTTCCCGGGACGGTTACCAGTGGACGATCGGGCCGCGCTGGCCGGGATCGTGTTCGTGCTCAAGACCGGTATCACCTGGCAGCAGTTACCACGAGAGGTCTTCGGTTGTTCGGGGATCACGTGCTGGCGCAGGCTCCGGGAGTGGACGGACGCGGAGGTGTTCGACATCGTGCACGAAATCCTGCTCGACCACCTGCGCGCACTGGATGTGCTCGAGTTGGAGACTGCAGTGGTAGACGGTTCGCATGTGCGGGCGTTAAAGGGGGCGACGCTGTCGGGGCCGTCTCCGGTTGACCGTGGACGCCCCGGATCGAAGCACCACCTGATCACCGACGGCACCGGCATTCCGCTCGCAGTTACACTGACCGGCGGCAACGTTCACGATAGTACCCAACTGTTCCCACTCATGGATCAGCTTCCGGTCATTCGAGGGAAACGCGGTAACCCATTTACCCGGCCCCGATGGCTGTTCGCCGACCGCGGCTACGATTCCGACCCCCACCGCGCGAGGCTCCGGAACCGAGGAATCATCCCGAAAATCGCGCGCCGCAACACCAAACACGGCTCCGGACTCGGCAAACACCGCTGGGTCGTCGAACGCGGATTCGCCTGGCTACACCAATACAAACGCCTCCGCACCCGCTACGAACGCCGAGCCGACATCCACTACAGCCTCCTCAAACTCGCCTGCGTCCTCATCTGCCACCGAACACTCACGACATCATTTTGAAACCATCTCT
>NZ_KB905403.1 GCF_000379465.1 Sciscionella marina DSM 45152 | reverse complement strand
CCGACGACATCGACCAGCTTCTCCTCGAACCGTGGATCGTTGCTGATTTTGAACGTGTCCACCTTCCACGGTTTGAGGCCATGATCGGCCCAGATCCGGGCCACCGAGTCCTTACCGATCCCGACCCGGGCGGCCATGGTGCGGGTGGTCCAGTGCGTGGCCCCGCCCGGCGGTGTCTCGTGCGNGGTGGCGTGCAGCACCCGTTCGACCGTGCCCGGCGGCAAACTGGGCTTGCGTCCCCGGCCTCGGGCGATACGCCCGACACCCGCAACCCCGGCCTCGCTAAACCGGGACCGCCAGCGGCGCACCGCATCGGAGTCCACGCCAGACCGGCGTGCGATTTCCTCGTTGGCCACGCCATCCGCCGCCCACAGCAACGCTCGCGCCTGCACCACCTGCCGGTGCGGCAACGTCGACGACGCCGCCATCCGGCTCAACTCGGCACGCTGGTCATCGGTCATCGACAAGGCCACAGCAACCATGACCCGCATCCTACAAACCGCCATGACAAATCACAGACACACCAGTAGCGGACCGAACGACCGTTCACCGCGATGCTAGAACTCCTGGCACATAAGGAAAACCGGAATCGGCCTTAAACCGCCGCCTCGGCGAACTCCGCCATCGAGGCGAACTCCCAGTCCGGGCTGACCACGACCTCGGGTGGCGGGGTCGCGCCCCACCCCGGTTTCCCTTTCCTCCGGTTGATCCACGCGGTGGACAGACCGGCCCGCGCGGCCGGGACATGGTCGTGGAACAGGCTCTGTGCGACGTGCAGCGGTTCCGGTCCGCCGAGCCCGAGCAGGGCGGTGAAGTTGCGCGGATCGGGCTTGTAGGAACCGATGTCCTCGGCGGTGAGGACATGGTCGAACCGCACGCCGAGCCGGGCGTTGCTCCCCGCGAAGGATTCTCTGTCCACATTGGACAGGATGATCAACCGGTAGCGTTCGGCGAGTGCGCGCAGCGCTTCCGCGGAGTCCGGGAAAGCGGGCCAGTCCGGGACCGAGCGGCCGAACGCGGTGGCCTCCTCCGGATCGGCGGGAGTGGCGAAATCCCGCCCCACCGCGGTGAAACTACGCGCGAGGATGTCCGGGTACCGCGCGGCAGGAGTGTCCCGCATGGCCGCGGCCTCATGCCTGGCATAGCTGGTGAGCAGGTCCTCGGCGGACACGTCGAGCCGGTGCACCCGCGCCCAGTCGGCGAGCCGGGAACCGATCCCGGTCTCCCAGTCGATCAGCGTGCCGTAGCAGTCGAAGCTCAGCGCGGGGAAATCGGTGAGTTCCACGGCAACCACCGTAACTCAGCGGGGCCCGCCGAACCACCGCTCCACGGCCCGTTCGAACCCGGCCGGATCGGCGCCGCGATCGCTCGCCCAGACCACGATTCCGTCCGGCCGGATGAGCACGGCGCCCAGTCCGAGGTCGTTGCGCACCGGAGCGCCGACGTGCCGTAGCCGGTCCTCCCGCCCCTCGACCGCGCCACGCAGCCGGTCCTCGGTACCGAATTCGAGGGCGAGACCGCGCCCGTCCGCCATCAGCTCGCCGAGGTGAATGCCGTCCGCGAACCGGAAATCCGGGGCGTTGCCGCCGACGAGGGGATGCTCGCCGCCGAGGTCGTGCCGGATCGCGGCACCGGTGAACCGGCGGAACACATAGGTGGTCCCGTCCTCGGTTGCGAGCAGGTCACGCACCAGTCCCTGGACCGCGTCGGTATGCGAACCCGGCCGCATGATCGCCACCTGGGCGCGCGACCAGTCGAGCACCGAATCGGCGATCGGCTCGCGCTCGCGGGCGTAGCTGTCCAGCACCCCGTCCGGGGCCTGTCCCCGCGTGGTCGCCGCGAGTTTCCACCCCAGGTTCACGGCGTCCGCGAGGCCGAGGTTGAGCCCCTGGCCGCCGAGCGGGGAATGGATGTGCGCCGCATCCCCGGCGAGCAGGATTCGACCGTGCCGGTAGGTACTCGCCCGCATGGCCCGGTCGGTGAAGCTCGAAGCGTGCGTGACCCCGGTCAGCGTCACATCGGTCCCGGAGACCCGGCGCAACACCTCCTGCAGGTGTTCGCGGGTGAGCCGCTGCGTGCGGTCGAACGCGCCGCCGTCGAAGTCCATCATGCCGAGGTGCCCCTCCGCCTCCAGCCGCAGGTACGTGCCGGTCGCGGTCAGGTTGATCCCGGGGGTCAGCTTCTCCGGATCCTCGAGCTCGGCGAGCATGACGTAGCCGGTGAACAGTGGCTCGGTGCCGGTGAACGCGAAACCCGCGAGCTTGCGCACCGTGCTGCGGCCGCCGTCGCAGCCGACGAGCCACCGCGCCGGGTACCGCTGCACGCCCGCGTGCACGGTCACGCCCTGCTCGTCCTGGGCGATCTCGTCCACGGTGACCCCGCGCCGGATCTCCACACCGAGCTTGTCCGCCCGCTCGGCCAGCACCGATTCGACCGCGTCGAGGGTGGTCATCAGGAACTCCGGCGCGGGGGTCGGCAACCGGTACGGCCACGCGCCCAGTTCGACCTTGGCCGGATCGAGCACGGTGCCCGCGAAGTGGCCCACGATGTGCGGGGGCTGCGGCGCATCGGTTTCCGGGGACGTGACCGGTTCCGCACCCGAGGCCGCCAGCAGCTGATCCAGCATTCCGCGGCGGTGGAACGCCTCCAGCGAGGTGGCGGAGAGACCACGCGTGCCGAGTGGCTCCGTCCGCCATGGGGAACCGGGTTCCGGTTCCCGTTCGAGCACCAGCACCGAGCAGCCGGCGAGACCGAGCTCGCAGGCGAGGAACAGGCCGACCGGGCCCGCACCGACGATCGCGACATCATGCATGGGAACTCCCCTTCCGATTCCTGGCCGCTCCAGGTGCCGCCAGGTTCACCCGAACCACTCACACCGGACGCGTACGGCACTCACGCGGGGGCGCCTGGCGCTCACGTGGCCGCGGTGGGCGAAAATCGGGGAATGGACCTGCGTATCGCGATACTCGGCGGCTTCGCGGTAGCGAACGGGGATACCGCGCTCGGCGTCCCGGGTGCCCGGCTGCAGGCCCTTGTCGCCCGGCTCGCCCTCGCCGGTGGGCGAGCGGTCGGACAGGAGGCCCTCATCGAGGCGATCTGGGGCGCGGATCCACCCGCCGATCCCGCGCACGCACTGCAGGCCCTCGTCTCCCGGCTGCGCCGCACCCTCGGCCAGGCCGAAGCGATCACCCAGCTCTCCGGGGGCTACCGGCTCGCCGTGGACCCCGCCGGGGTGGACGCGCTGCGGTTCGAGCAACTGGCCGCGGACGGCCACGAGCGGTTGCGCGCGGGCGAGGTCCCCGCCGCGGCCGCCGTGCTCGGCGAGGCCGCCGCGCTGTGGGGCGAGCACCCTGGAGCCGAGCCCGCGGTCATCGCCGCGGTGGCACCGGCAGCGGCGACCCGGCTGGCCGGGATCTCGCTGCAGGCGGTCACCGACCTCGCCGCCGCCGAACTGGCACTGGGCCAGGCCGACGCGGCCACCACCCGGCTGCGCGCCCTGCGCACCGAACACCCGGTGCACGAACAGGCCGCCGCGCTGCTCATGGACGCGCTCGCGGCCCAGGGACGCGAAGCCGATGCGCTCGCCCTCTACGAGCGGGTCCGGGAAACCCTCGCCGAAGAACTCGGCACCGATCCGGGTGCGGCACTGCGCGAACGCCACCTGATCCTGCTGCGCGCCGAGCCCCCGGACCTGGGCACCGCGCGGCCGCAACCGGGCAATCTGCCCGCGCCGCTGACCAGCTTCATCGGACGGGATGCGGATCTGGCCCGGCTGGACACGCTGTTGCGCGCGGGGCGGCTGGTCACGGTGCTCGGCCCGGGCGGTGCGGGCAAGACCCGGCTCGCCGTCGAAGCGGCCAGCCGCCACCGGCACGAGTACCGGGACGGCGCCTGGATGATCGACCTCGGTTCGGTCACCGAACCGGCCAAGCTCGGCGCGGCCCTGCTCGCCGGGATCGGGCTGCGCGGCACCGTGTTCGAGGCCAGGAGCCGGGCGGACGGCGATGAACTGGACGCCCTCGTGGACCAGCTCGGCGGCCGGGAAAGCCTGCTGTTGCTGGACAACTGCGAGCATCTGATCGACACGGCGGCCCACCTGGTCGCCGCGCTGTTGTCCCGGTGCCCGGAGCTGCGGGTGCTGGCCACCAGCCGCGAACCACTCGCGGTCGACGGCGAGGCGCTGGTGCCACTCGGCCCCTTGGCGCTGCCCGGCCCGGAGGACGGGGTCGAGCGGGCCGGGAGCACGGCAGCGGTGCGCCTGTTCACCGAACGGGCCGCTGCCGTGCGCCCCGGCTTCGCGGTGGACGAGGTGACGCTGCCCGAGATCCGGCAGGTGGTCCGCGGCCTTGACGGGCTGCCGCTGGCCCTCGAACTGGCCGCCGCCCGGTTGCGCACGCTGTCGCTGCCCGAACTGGCCGCGGGGCTTTCCGACCGGTTCCGGCTGCTCACCACCGGCAACCGCACCGCGCTTCCCCGGCACCGCACCCTGCGCGGGGTGCTGGCCTGGAGCTGGGATCTGCTCGGCGAACACGAGCGCACGCTCGCCGAGCGCATCGCGATCCTGCCCGGCGGGGTCACCCCGGAATCGGCCGTCGCGGTCTGCGCGGACACCGCCGTGCCGCCCGCCGAGGTCCCCGAGCTGCTTTCCGGACTGGTCGACCGCTCGCTGTTGCAGCTGGCCGAGCCCGGCCGCTACCGCATGCTGGAGACGGTGCGCGGGTACGGCACGGAACAGCTTGCCGCCGCGGGGGATCGGGGCACCGCGGGGGATCTCGCCGCCGACCACTTCGCCGCACTGCTCGCGGCCTACGACCCCGCGTTGCGTGGACCCGAGCAGCTGGGCGCGGTCCGGATGATCGGCGCGGAGTACGACAACGTGCTCGCCGCCATCCGCAGGCGCTGCGCCACCGGAGACGCCACCGGCGCCCTCGCCATCGCCATGAACCTGACCTGGTACTGGCACATTCTCGACCGGCACACCGACGCGGCCTACTGGCTCGGCGAGGTGCTTGCGGTGCCCGGCGGCACACCGGCACCGGATCGGGACTGCGCCGAAGTGATCTGCCTGTTCAACAGGACGAGCACCGCGGGGACGACGGACGGGGACGCGGAACGGCTGGCCGAGCTCGCCGGGCGGTTGTCCGGGTATCCGGAGCTGCCGAATCCGCACAGCGTGCTCATCGCGGTCCCGTTCGCGCTGCTGCACGAGGAGCGGACCGCGCTCGCGATCCTGGACCGCTACGCGGAAAGCGCGGATGTCTGGCGCTCCGGGCTGGCCCGGATGTTCCGGGCCGAGTTCGCGGAGAACGCGGGCGAGCTCGACCGGGTCCGCACCGACCTGGAGGCCGCACTGACGAGCTTCCGGCAGGCAGGCGATCGCTGGGGCCAGTCGAGTGCCCTGCCGATGCGCGCTCAGTTGCGGCAGTACGACGACCTCGACGGTGCGCTCGCCGATCTGCGCGAGGCCCGGGAGCTCTCCGGGCAGTTCGGCACGTTGTCCCTCGGCGACGAGGTGCTGACCGATCTGCGCTGGATCGACCTGTACCTGCGGCGTGGGGACACCGCCCGGACGATCGCGATGATCGAATCGGCGCGGGAGCGGGCGTTGCGGGTGCGCGCGCCGGGAATGTCGGCACTCGTGGACGTGTGGGAGGCCAGTTTCCGGGTGCAGCAAGGCGAACCGGAGCCGGCGCGCGAACTACTCGAGGACGCCGACCGGAAACTGTGCGGGGACGCCACCTTCCCCGGTGACCACGCGCGCACCTTCGCGGGCAACGTACGGGCCTCGCTGTGCATGGCGGCTGGTGATCCGGCCGGCGCGCAACAGGCGCTGGCGCGGGCGTACGCGGTCGGGCTGGAGACCAGGGACCTGCCGATCCTGTCCCGGGTCGCGGTGAACACCGCCGCACTCGCCGGGGAACTCGGCCGGTGGCGCCCGGCCGCCGTGCTGCTCGGCGCGGCCTCCCGGCTGCGCGGCGCGCACGACCACACAGACCGGCAGGTCCGCGAACTCAGCGACCGGGCGGAAACCGTGCTCGGCGCGGAAACCTTCGCCGCGGCCTACGATTCGGGGTGGCAACTGGACGGGACGACCGCCATGACCGCGATCGATCCCGCGCGGCTGCGGATGCCCTAAGACCCGGCGCGCCCTAGTTCTCGATGCCGAAGAACTCCAGGGCGTTCGCGCCGAGAATGGCCTGCCGTTCGGTGGCACTGAGCCAATCGGCCGAGCGCACGAGCTCCCCCGGTTGCTCTTCACCGAGCGGGAACGGGGTGTCGCTGCCGAGCATGACCCGCTCGGTGCCCATCACCTCGGTCAGCAGCCGCAGCGCGCCCGGATCGAACACCGCGGAATCCAGGAAGAACCTGTCCACATAGGACGATGGCGGTTTCGGCGAGTCCGCCCGCACGATATCCCTGCGCCGCCAGGCATTGTCCGCCCTGCCGAGCAGGAAGGGAAAACTCCCGCCGCCGTGCGCGAAACACAGCCGCAGGTTCTCCGGCAGCGCTTCGAAACCGCCGGACAGGATCAGCCCGAGCACGGTCAGCTGGGTTTCCGCGGCCATGCCGACGAGCCAGGAGAGCATGTAGCGCGGCATGCGATCGGCACCGAGCATGTCCCAGGGGTGCACGAACACCGGCGCCTCGCGCAGCGCGCAGTGGCCGAGGAATTCCCGGATCCCACCGTCGTCGAAGCCGCGCTCGCCGACGTGATTGCCGAGGTGCACACCGCGATGCCCGGCGGCGAGCGCCTTGTCGAGCTGTTCGCAGGCGCGTTCGGTGTCCTGCAAGGGAACCTGGCACAGCGGGACGAAGCGATCGGGTGCATACGCGCAGAACTCCAGGATCCGCGTGTTGATCAGCTCGCACCAGTCCGTGGCGCGCCCCGGATCATGGGTGTACCCGAACAGCAGCGGGGTGGAGGAGATCACCTGGATGTCCACGCCCGTACGGTCCGCGTCGGCGATCCGGGAGACCGGGTCCCACAGCGGGGCGTGCACCGGGCGGTACTCCTGCGTCCCGCTCATCATCATCCCGGTCTCCGCATCATCGGTCCGCAGCCACGGCCCGTCCTCCTGGTGCAGGATGGCGGACTCCACTTGGGACAGTTGCGGGAAGACGTGGGTGTGCACGTCGACGACGGTCACCGGGCTCCCCCGCCGGTCACCGGGCGCAGCTGCGCGGGCCATTCCCGGCCCGGATGCTCGGCCCCGCAGTTGGCGCAGTGCCCCTGCTCGTCGAAGAAGTCCGCGAACACCGGGGGCAGATCGCGCACGATCGATTCGAGCTGCAGCTCGGCGCGGTACACCCGATGGAAACACGCGGTGCAGTACCACTCGACGGCGTCCAGGGATCCCTGCGGGCGGGCGAATTCCACGACCATGCCGATACTGCCCGGTTCCGGGCGCTGCGGGGAATGCCGGACGTGCGGCGGGAGCAGGAACACCTCGCCCTCGTTGATCTGAATGTCCTCGGGAGGTTCACCTTCCTCGGCCATCACCCGCAGCACCATGTTCCCCTTGATCTGATAGAAGAATTCCTCGATCGGATCATCGTGGAAATCGGTGCGCTGATTGGGCCCGCCGACGATGGTGACCAGCAGATCGGCGTCCTCCCAGAGCTGCACATTGCCCACCGGAGGGCGCAGCAGATGCTCGTGTTCGGCGATCCACTGCTGGAAATTGAACGGTTTGCGGCTGTTCCGGGGCAACTCTGTCTTGGGCGACACTGCTCAGGACTCCTTCCGGTCGACGGGTAGATGGGCCACACAGGCGATCTCGATCAGCAGGTGCGGATGGGGAAGCTGATGCACGGCCACGGTGGTGCGCGCCGGTCCGTGTTCGTCGAAGAATCCGGCGTAGGTCTCGTTGTAGCCGCCGAAATCGTTCATGTTCACCAGATACGCGGTCACATTGACCACATCGGACAGTGTGCCGCCCGCCGCGGCGAGCACATCCCGGATGTTCTCCAGCACCGCGGCGGTCTGGGCCTTGATGTCCAGCCGGGTGGTGCCGAACTCATCCACCTCGACCCCGGCGAAACTGTTGTCCGGCCGGCGTGCGCTCGTCCCGGAGACATAGACGAAGTCCCCGGCACGGCGCAGATGCGGAAACCGTCCGCGGGGAACGGCCTTTCCGGCCACCGTGATCGCCTGCTCAGTCATGCACCGTCACCTCCACCGTGCCGAGCACGCTCGTCCGGACTCGCGCGTGTGTGCCGCGTTCCAGCGCGACCGCCGCGGTCGCGGCCCCGGCGAGGATCACCCAGCCCGGTTCGAGCGCGAGCCCCGCGGTCGCGGCCAGCCGGGCGGCCGCGTGCACCGAACGCAGCGGATGTCCCAGAATCGCCGCACTGCTCCCGGTTTCGGCGACCCGGCCATCGATCTCCAGCAGCATGCCGAGGTTGCCGAGCTCGGTATCGGGTGCGCGCCAGGCCCCGACCCCGAACGCGGCGGACGAGGAATTGTCCGCGATCACATCGGGAAGGGAGAACCGGAAGCCTTCGTAGCGGGAATCGATGATCTCGTAGGCGGGAGCGACCGCCTCGATCGCGCGCACCGGATCGGCCGTCCGCTCGTCGATGCGGTCCCCGATCAGGAACGCGATCTCCGGTTCGATGCGCGGATGCACGAAGTTCCCGAGTTCCAGGTGTGCGCCGTCGGCCAGCCGCATCGCATCGGTGAGCCGTCCCCAGATCAGATCGGAGACGCCCATCTGGCGCATCTTCGCGGCACTGGTGAATCCGAGTTTGATTCCGGCGAGCCGTTCCCCGCGGCCGAGCCGGAGATCCACGAGCGCCCGCTGCACCGCGTAGGCCTGCGGCACATCGAGTTCGCGTTCCTCGGTCAGCCGGGGCACCGCCCGCGCCGAGCGCGCGGCCGTGTCGAGTACCCCGGCCATGACTGCCACACTCATACCGTCTCCTTCGCGAACGCGGCGCGCACGCCGCCGAGCCCTTCGATGCGCGCCTCGAACACATCCCCGGGCTCCGCCGCGACGACCGGGCCGAGCGCCCCGGTCAGGATGGTGTCCCCGGCGCGCAATGGTTCCCCGTACCGCGCGAGAGTGTCCGCGAGCCACAGCGCCGCACGCAAGGGGTGCCCGAGACAGGCCGCGCCCGCACCGGTGGAGACCGGTTCCCCGCGGCGCTCCAGCACCATCCCGGCCAGCCGCAGGTCCCCGGCCGCGGGCAGCGGAACCGGGGTGCCGCCGAGCACATAGCGCCCCGCCGAAGCGTTGTCCGCCACCGTGTCCAGCAGGCTGATGTCCCAGTCCCGGATCCGGCTGCCGACGATTTCGATCGCGGGCAGCGCATAGCCGCAGGCGCCGATCAGCTCGGTGATCGTGTGCCGCTCCTGGGTCAGATCCGCGTCGAGCACCAGCGCGATCTCCGCCTCGACCCGCGGCTGCAGTACCGCACCCACCGGGATCTCCGCCCCTTCGGGCACCGCCATCCCGGCGAACAGCGCGCCGAAATCCGGGGTGTCCACGCCGAGCTGGCGCTGCACACTCGGCGAGGTGAGCCCGATTTTGCGGCCGGTGCGCCGGGCACCCTCGCCGGTCCAGCGCCGGGCCAGCTCCCGCTGTACCGCGTACGCTTGATCCACATCGGTGAGCAGTTCGCGCACCGGTTCGACGGGTTCGCCGCTGGCGTGTGCCCGCGCCAAGCGGTCCGCGGCTTCGGTCATCGCTTGTCCGGTCACAGTTTCACGCACACATTCATCGGTTCGGAGAAGAAGTCGAGGGAGTGTTTTCCGCCCTCGCGCCCGATCCCGGAGGCCTTCACCCCGCCGAAGGGGGTGCGCAGATCCCGGAGATTCCAGCAGTTCACCCAGGCGATCCCGGTCTGCAGCCGTGGCGCGACCCGGTGCGCGCGGGAAAGCGAGCCGGTCCACACCGTCGCGGCGAGGCCGTATTCGCTGTCGTTCGCCAGTTGCAGCGCCTCCTCCTCGGTATCGAACGGGGCCAGATGGCAGACCGGGCCGAAGATCTCCTCGCGCACCGGCCGGTCCTGTTCGCGCAGCCCGGTGAGCACGGTCGGCTCCACGAAGAAGCCGCTGCGGTCCGGGGCGCCGCCACCGGCGTGCACCGTGGCGCCGCCCTGTTTGGCGAGCTCGTAGTAGCCGAGCACCTTTTCCTTGTGCTGCGCGGAAATCAGCGGCCCCATCTCGGTGCCCGGATCGTAGGGGGCACCGAGGCGCAGCGTTTTCGCGCGTTCGGCGAGCGCTTCGACGAACTCCCCGAAGATGGACCGCTCGACATAGACCCGTTCGGTGCACAAGCAGACCTGGCCCGCATTGGTAAACACGGAGCGGACGGTGCCGGCCACCGCGGCCTCGAAGTCCGCGTCGGCGAACACCAGGGCCGGATTCTTGCCGCCGAGCTCGAACGAGACCGGGGCGAGCCGCTGCGCCGCGGACCGCATGATCGCGCTCCCGGTCGCGGATTCCCCGGTGAACGCGATCGCGTCCACTCCGGAGTGCGCGGTGAGCATCGCCCCCGCGCTGTCCGCGCCGAAACCGTGCAGCAGATTGAACGCGCCCGCGGGCAGCCCGGCCGCGTCGACGACCTCGGCGAGCAGTGTGGCGCTCGACGGGGTCAGCTCGGAAGGTTTGGCCAGCACCGCGTTCCCCGCGGCCAGTGCCGGGGCGACCTTCCAGGAAAGCAACAGCAGCGGCAGATTCCACGGCGCGATCACCGCGACCACGCCGAGCGGGCGGCGGACCGTGTAGTTCAGCGCGCCCGCGCCGTCCTCGGTCGGGGTGTGATAACTGTCCTCGGCGCGGCCCCACAACAGATCCGCGTAGGCGTGGAAGTTCGCGATCGCGCGCGGAATGTCCACGGTGCGCGCCAGCTCGACCGGTTTGCCGGTGTCCGCGACCTCGGCGGCGACGAATTCTTCGAACCGGACCTGGATTCCTTCGGCGATCCGGTGCAGCATCGCGCCGCGTTCCTGATCGCCGCAGGCACCCCAGGACCCGGTCAGCGCCGCGCGCGCCGCGGTGACCGCGCGGTCCACGGTCGCCGCGTCCGCTTCGGGGACCGTGCCGATCACCGTCCCGTCGGCCGGATCGACCAGTTCGAACGGAACACCCGATTCCTCGAACCGGCCACCGATGTAGTGCGCAAGGGGCACACCGACCACCTCCTGTTCACCGTGCCAGGACGATCTTCGCGCGCTCCCGGCATGCCGGGGAAATACTTTCCTGCGAACCGGACATGCCCATATGGCTATAGGGCCTGGCTAGGATGGGCCCATGGCGGACAATCTGCTCGACGGCCGGCTGAAGCTGCGGCACCTCGTCCTGGCGACCACGGTCGCCGAGCACGGCAGCGTGGTGACCGCCGCGGAACACCTGCACATCACCCAGCCCGTGGTCACCCGCGGTATCCGGGAACTCGAGGACCTGCTCGGCGTGCGCCTGTTCGAGCGCACCGTGCGCGGGATGAGCCCGACCGAGCACGGTACGGCCTTCCTCGAGCACGCGGACGCCATCCTCGGCGAGGTGCGCCGCGCGGGCAAACACCTCAGCGAGCTCTCCGCGGGCGCGACCGGAACCGTCATCGTCGGCACCCATCTCGCCGGGTCCAATGTGCTGCTGCCACGCGCCATCGCCCGGCTCAAGCGGGCCCATCCCGGGATCACCGTGATCGTCCAGGAGGGTTCCCCGGAACTGCTGCGCACCGAACTGCTCTCCGGTGAACTGGACCTGACCGTCGGCAGGCTGTCCTCGGTCGAAGCGGACCGCACCGTGCGCAGGGCTCTCTACCGCGAACCGATCCGGCTCGTGACCCGTGCCGGGCATCCCGTGACGAGATCGGCCACACCGCCACCACTCACGGAACTGCTGCACTATCCGTGGATCGTGCCGATCGCGCAGACCACACTGCGCCAGGAACTCGAGACCGCGCTGGCCAGACACGGCCTCCCGCTGCCCGCCGACCGGATCGAGTGCACCTCGATCCTGACCATGCGGTCCCTGTTGCTGGAAACCGATGTGCTCGCTGCGCTTCCCGAACTCGTCGCACGCGGGGAGGACCAGCTGAGCCTGCTGGGTACCGAACTCGAGACCACGCGCACCGTCGGGGTCACCCTCGCGGACAGCACACCGCCGAGCCCCACCGCGCGCAGACTGCTCAGTGAACTGGACGCGGTCGGTTCGGCCATCCGCGCGGAACTCGCCTAGCCCGGCACATGAGCATCCTCGTCACCGAGTCCCCGGTCCGCGAACTCTTCCCCGGGATCCGGATGCGTCCACTGTGGACAGAAGCGTCCGGCGCACCCGTCGCTGTACCGGAGAAGGGCACCCCCGATGTCCCCGAACCCTGTCCGGAGGGATGAGTCACCCCGGGCACGCCCGGGTTGCCGACTCGTGCCGGTCGTCGTCCCGGATGATGACCTTCTGCCCTGTACGGGGAAACCGCCGTTGAGTAATGGTCACAGGTGAGGCCGAGGCGAGGGAGGGATCATGCGTGAGTTGCCCTGGGATGAGTGTCTCCGGCTGTTGCGCAAGGCGACCATCGGCAGGCTGGTGTTCACCAAGGACGCGCTCCCCGCGATCCGGCCGGTCGGATTCCTGATGCAGGATCAGGACATCCTCGTGCGCACCACGACGGACGGGGCGCTCGGGAGGCTCGCGGACACGGTCGTCGCCTTCGAGGCCGACAGCATCGATGAAGTGCGCCGGAGCGGATGGAGTGTGGTCGCGGTCGGCATGGCCCGGCGCATCGAGGGCGCCGAGGAGAAGCGCGCGCTCTCCTGTCGGCTACGGGCCGCGGGGGATCTGTTCATCCGGATCCCGGTGCAGGTCATCACCGGCCGTTACCTCGAGGAGAACGGCTGAGCCGACCGGCGCGGAGCCCGACCAAGATGGCCACCCGCCACGCACGAACACCGATTCAGCCGGGACCATGCCTACCGAGGCGACAGTCGCCACTGAACTCGACGTGCTCGATCATTGGTGCGCGATCGGAGCACGCGAAAATCTTACGGTCACACACGGTTTCGGGCGCGCGGCCGAGCGGCCACACCGCCTCCGGTCTCCTCGAGCGAACGCTGCGAGGTTTCCTCGGCCCAGGCCACACAGGCGAGGAAACCGAGGAAGGTGATTCCCGCGCCGATGAACAGGGTGGTCGAGGCACCGAGACCGGTCAGCGAGAGCGGAACGAGGAAAGTACCGACCGCGGCGCCGAACCTGGTGAGTGCCACCGCCATGCCGACCGCGGCCGCGCGGATGCGGGTCGGGAACAGTTCGTTGGGGTAGCCCCATTCCAGGATTCCGGGACCACCGGAGAACAGCGCGTAGAGGCAGAAGAACCCGATGGTCAGCAAGGGCGAGGCGGCCGGGAAAAGACCGAGCGCCACCAGTGGTAGCACCATGAGCGCGAACGAGAAGACGATCGTGCGCCGCCGCCCGACTGTTTCCAGTAGCCGCATCGCGGGCAGACAGCCGAGCGCGAACACCAGATTGATCAGCGCGGTGCCGAGGTTCGACGCGTTGCCCTCGCCCATGCCGAACGAGCCGAGCAGCCGGGGCCCGAAGGTCAGCAGGGCGAACAGCGGAATGATCGCGCAGGTGAAGAAGACGACCACGAACAGGGTACGGCGCCGGTAGATCCCGCGGAACAGTTCCCCGATCCGGCCGCGTTCGGTCTCGCTCTCCCCGATGTTCTCCAGCTCGGCGAGGTCCACCCTGGTCTGCAGCGCGCGCTCGATCACTTGGCGCGCCTCGGAAATCCGGCCGGCACCGGCGAGCCAGCGCGGAGATTCCGGGGTGCTCAGCCGCATCAGGAACACGATGATCGCGAGCACCGCGGAACTGCCGAGCATCCAGCGCCAGCCCGCTTCCCCGAGCATCTCGGTGAGCAGATAGCCGACGAAATAGGCGAGCGCGGTCCCGATGTACCAGATGATGATGACCGCGGTGAACATCCGGCCGCGGTGTTTTTTCGGCAACCATTCGGAAAGCAGGGTGGTCGCGATCGGATAATCCGCGGCTATCGCGACCCCGATCACGAACCGGAGCACGATGAGCTGCCAGGACGAGGTGACGAAAACCGAGAGCACCGAGGCGGCGATCAGCACGAGCAGATCGAGGGTGTACATGGGTTTGCGCCCGACCCGGTCGGTGATCGGGCCGAAGACGAGCCCGCCGAAGAACATGCCGACCAGCGCCGCGATCCCGGCCACGGCCACGCTTGTCGCACTCAGGCGCAGTTCCGTGGTCGCACCGGCGAGCGCGACCCCGACGATACCGAGCAGGTACCCGTCCAGCAACGGGCCACCACAGCAGCCGACGACCAGTTTTCGGTGGAACCCGGTAATGGGCGCGTTGTCCACGGCCGTGAAACTCATGGTGACTCCTCACGATCGGTTTCCGGTCCGAAATGGTCGGCGCATCAACAATTTCGTAGATGCTCGCACCGAATTTCACTGCGGGTCAACAAAAGGGCGATACCCGATTTCTAGGCAGTCGATAGAACACCGCTATCGCCCCTGCTTCCGCCCGTTCCCGGTCCGGTCGACCAGCCGCACGAACTGTTCGGCGGCCGGGGAAAGCGGGCCGGAACGCCAGAACAACCGGCCCCGGCGCACCACCCGGGGGCGCAGTGGAAGCACGACCGCCCCGCCGCGGGTCGCGTCATCGGCCATGGATCTGGGCAGCAGGCTCACCCCGGCCCCGGCGACCACCAGCGGCACGATCATCGCCTGGTGTGCGGTCTCGATCGCGACCCGGGGCGGATCGGCGCAGCCGCCGAGCACATCCTCGATGATCTCCCGGGTGGCGGTGCCCACCGGAGTGGCGATGAAATCCATGGTGGCCAGTTCGGCGAGCCCGATCCGGGTTCCGGCGCGTTCGGCGAATGCGGGCGGGAGCACCACGCGGATCTCCCTTCCGGGCAGCAGCGTACTGCGCATTTCCGGGAGTTCGGTCGCCGAATCCACCATGCCGAGCTCGCATTCCCCGCTGCGCACGCTGGCGCTGACCTCCCTGCCGAGCTCGGGATCGAGCACGTGCACCGCGACATTCGGGTAGCTGGCGAGGTATTCGCCGAGCAGGGCGGCCAGCGGGTCGACGGCCAGCGTGGTCTGCGCGACGATGTCCAGCTGGCCACCGGTCAGGCCGAGCACCTCGCGCACCGAATCGGTTGCGGTGGCCAGATCCCGCATCACCTGCCGCGCCGGATCGACGAGCGCCCGGCCCGCCGGGGTCAGCGCGATCCCGTTCGGCAAGCGATGGAACAACTTCCCGCCGAGCCGGTGTTCCAGTGCGCTCATCGCGTGCGAGAGCGAGGGCTGCGCGACGTGCAGCGCCTGCGCGGCGGCGGTATAGCTGCCGTGCTCGGCGATGGCGAGGAAATACTCGAGTTCGCGACGCTCCACAGTGGACTACCGGTCTCGGCTTTCATTCATGGGCGGCCCGGAAAAGGTCCGCTTCCCGGTCGGTCTCCGCATCGCTGTGCAGATCCGCGCCGAGGTCCACCCGCACCGAGTGCAGCACCCCCTCGAAGGCATTGCGCAGCGGCGCGTAGTCCTCGGTGACCGGGGATGCGCGGTCGACCCCGATATCGAAGGTCTCGTCGAACGCGAAGTAGTACGGGATCGTGGCATCCACCCGCACCTCGGCGAGCGCGGTGCCGTCCGCGTACAGCCGGGCCGTTCCGCCCTTGCCGACCCCGCCGCCGTCATAGTCGAATTCCAGCCGGATCTCGTGTCTGCCGGGCGCAATCGGCTGCGTAGCCCGCGCGTGATGGGTCTGGGTGCCGAAGTAGTTGTAGGCGTAGCACGGTTTTCCGTCCACCAGGTACAGCGACCAGCCGCCGAACCGGCCGCCCTGGGCGAGCAGCACCCCGCCGGTCCGTTCTCCGGTCTCGATATCGGCAGTGAGTACGTGCGAGCGGTTCTTCACATTGGGCGCGGTCTCTTCGGTCAGCCGTGGCGCGCCGCCGTGGAAGGTGATCGAGCGCCGGTCGCCCATCAGGTCGAGCCTGCCCGCCTCCTTCGGGTTCTCCCGCTCGGTCATCCGGTCGTCCAGTGGGAACACGTTGAACCTGCTCGCCTCGATGAGGAACAACTGCTTGAGTTCCTCGAGCTTCTCCGGGAATTCGGCGGCCAGATCGTGCGCCTGACTCGGATCGGTGTTCGTGTCGTAGAGCTCCCAGCGATCCTGATCGAAGCCGCGCCGCTGATCCTGCACCATCTCCCACGGGGTGCCGTGCCTGGTCACCGCGGTCCATCCGTCCTGATAGATCCCACGATTGCCGACCATCTCGAAGTACTGGGTGCGATGGCGGTCCGGAGCCTCCGGGGCGTCGAAGCTGTACAGCATGCTGGTGCCCTCGATCGGCTGCTGCGTGATTCCGTTGACCGCACGGGGTTCCGGGATCCCGGCGGCCTCCAGCAGGGTCGGCAGCACATCGATGACGTGGTGGAACTGGTCGCGGATCCCGCCGCGTTCGGCGATCCCCGCGGGCCAGTGCACGATCATCCCGTCCCTGGTGCCGCCGAAGTGCGAGGCGACCTGTTTGGTCCACTGATAGGGCGTGTTCATCGCGAGTGCCCAGCCGACCGGATAGTGCGCGTGGGTACTCGGATCCCCGAGTGCTTCGACGTTGTCGAGGATGTGCTCGGCGGTGTCGGTGATCCCGCTGGCGATCCGGTGCTCGTTCAGCGTGCCACCGAGGCCTCCCTCGGCCGAGGCACCGTTGTCCCCGAGGATGTAGACGAACAGCGTGTTGTCCAGCTCGCCGAGTTCGCCGAGCGCGTCCACCAACCGTCCTATTTGGACATCGGTATGTTCGGCGAACCCCGCGTAGAGTTCCATCAGCGCCTCGGCCGCCCCGCGTTCGGCCGCGCCGAGCTCGTCCCAGTGCGGCACTCCCTCGGCCCATGGCGCGAGTTCGGTGTCCGGTGGCACCACCCCGAGTTCCTTCTGCTTTTCCAGGGTGATCTCGCGCTGCCGGTCCCAGCCGTGGCTGAACCGGCCCTTGTAGCGGTCCCGGTATTCGGCGGGCACGTGATAGGGCGCATGCGTGGCGCCGAACGGCAGATAGGCGAAGAACGGCGTGTCCGGTTTCAGCGAACGCTGGGTGCGCACCCAGTCGATCGCTTTGTCGACAAGGTCTTCGGAGAGGTGATAGCCCTCCTCCGGGGACCGGCTGGGCTCCACCGGATTCGTACCGTCGAACAGCACCGGGTACCAGTGGTTCATCTCCGCGCACAGGAAACCGTAGAACTTCTCGAAGCCCTCGCCGGTCGGCCACCGGTCGAACGGGCCTGCCGCGCTCACATCCCGGGCCGGGGTCTGGTGCCATTTGCCGAACGCGGCCGTGTTGTAGCCGTTACCGGAGAGCAGCTGCGCCATCGTGGCCGCCGACTGCGGACGGATCCCGGTGTAGCCCGGTGCGGCACTGGACATCTCCGTGGTCACGCCCATGCCGACCGAATGGTGATTGCGCCCGGTCAGCAACGCCTGCCTGGTCGGCGAGCAGATGGCGGTGACATGGAACCGCGTGTACCGCAGCCCGCCATCGGCGAGGCGATCCGCGGTGGGCATCGAACAGGGGCCGCCGAACGCGCTCGGTGCCCCGAATCCCATATCGTCGAGCAGCACGAGGACCACGTTCGGCGCGCCTTCCGGGGCCCGGCGCGGTTGCCGCGGTTCGAACGGCGGGTGCTGATCGTGCACATCCAGGGCGGTCGCCCGTGGCGCCTCCGGGTCCGGGAGCGGAAGCCGCGAACGATCCTCTGACACCTGTTACCTCCTCGGCCGCGCACGGTGAACTCGGGGAACGAGCCTAGGTCGCTCGCGATCGAATGCAAGCCCCCGAGCCCGCGAACGCACTCGAATGCGCCGATCCGCCTCACGATCTCTGCACGTCACAGAACTGCGATAGACGGAAAGAGCGATCATGAATCGATGACATAGTTAACGACTATGGGTGCTCGAGCAGCCGCTGCGCCGAGCTCGCCGCCAGCGCGGCGGTTCCGGTGCCCAGTTCCCCGCCGAGCAGATGCCGCCGCACCAGCGCGAGCGGCAGGTCCACCACGGCCAGCCGCAGCCGTTCGAGCGCGTGCTCGGCCGTCTCGCCGTCCGCGCGCAACACCCCGGCCAGCTCGCGCAGCAGCGAACCGAGCGCGGCATTGCCCTCACCGAGCCGGGTTCGGTCCGCTTCCGGCCAGTTCCCCTGATCGAACTCGCCCGCGCCGTGCAGCAGCACCCGCGCCCGTTCGGGGTTGCGGCGGCTCCAGTCCACGGCGAACCACACGGTCCCCACCGCGGCGGGGAGCGCCGGACGGGTGCGCAGCCGTTCCGCGCAGCCCTGTTGGAACGCCTCCACCGCGTGCAGCCAGGTCCCGGCCAGCAGCGCGGTCCGGCCGGGGAACCGGTGGTAGAGCGAACCGCTCGGGGCACCCGCCGCCCGTGCCACGGCGGCCATGGTCACCGCGGCGGGCCCGCCCTGCGCCGCGAGCGAGACCGCGACATCGAGCAGATCCTCCGTGCTGAACCGCGCAGGCCTTGCCATGGCGGCAAGCATATGCTTCGCTCTTTTAGAGAGCCATCTCTAATAGGAGCTGCCATGCCCGTGTACAACCTGCACGAACGCCGGTTGCCCGTGCCTGCCGAGCGCGCGGCGGCCCTGCTCGACGGGCTGTCCGGAGAACAGGACCCGCTCTGGCCGGTGGAGCACTGGCCCCCGCTGCTGCTGGACGGCCCGCTCACGGTCGGCGCCGATGGCGGGCACGGACCGGTGCGCTACGCCGTCGAGGAATACCTTCCGGGGCGGCTCGTCCGGTTCCGGTTCCGCGCGCCACGCGGTTTCGACGGTCTGCACGAATTCACCGTGCACCCCAGCGCTTCCGGTGACACCGTGCTGCGCCACCTGCTCGCCATGCGCACCACCGGGCCCGCAAGGCTGAGCTGGCCGCTCGTGTTCCGCCACCTGCACGACGCCTGCCTCGAGGACTGCTTCGACCGCGCCGAGCGGACACTGACCGGCACGGTCGGTTCCCCCGCGCGCTGGCACCCGTACACCCGGCTGCTGCGCGCGGTGCTCTCCCGGATCGGCTGACCTCACGCTCAGCCGTCGGTGAAGGTCACCCGCACCGAGACGGGCCTGGTCTGCAGCGCGCGGAAGGTCGCCGCACTGAGCACGCCGAGCGCCGGATGCGGGGCGAAGCTGCGAGCGCGGGCCTCGACGTCGTCCTCGGGCACGAACACGGCCGTCCCGGTGCGCCAGCGGTTTCCCTGCCGCACCCGGATCCCGGGATGCGCGGTGAGGTTGGCTCCCCATCCGGAGCGGGTGCCGTGCTGGCAGATCAGCCAGGCACCTTCGGTGTCGAACAGTACGGAGACCGGAACCCGCCGCGGCTGCCCGGTTTTGCGTCCGGTCGTCTCGATCTCGGTCGCCAGCGATACCCGGATGCCGAGACGGGAAAGCCCGCGCACGGCGGGATTGGCGAGATAACGGCCGACGGCGCGTTCGAAACGGAACCGGCGGAGCACCCGCTCCGATCCGGACCCCGCGCTCCTGCCGCTGCCCCGGAAGGCGTCGAGGCCATTGCGTTTGACCATCGAGATCCCGGTCCGCCAGGCGGGCCGGTCCGGCGCAGGATCGCGGCCCGCGCCGAGCCGGTGCAGCTGGTCGGTGTGCCACTGCAAGTCCAGCGCACCGTCGAGGGACTTCACCGCGCTCCGTTTCGCCAGCCCGCGCGGCAACCCGGTCGAGATCCGCGGCGCGTCGAGGCGATCCCGGCCGGCCAGAATCTCGTTCGCCGCCTCGGGACTGATCACCGTCGGCCTGCCGAGCCCGATGACCTCGCAGGCCCCGGAACCGATCGCCCCGTCCATCACCGCACGGGACCGGAATCCACCGGTCACCGCGAGCGGCACGGTACCGGCAGCCTCCCGCGCGGACTGCGCGTAGGAGAGGAAATAGGCCTCGCGCTCCCTGGTGCTCGTGGATTGCACGGCGGGGCGGCCCATCATGGCCGGGGATTCATAGCTTCCGCCGCTGATCTCGATCAGGTCGACCTGTTCGGCGGCCAGGTGCTCGATCACCGCCCGCGATTCGTCCTGACCGAATCCGCCACGCTGGAAGTCCGCGGAATTGAGCTTGATCCCGACCGCGAATCCCGGGCTCACCGTGGCGCGGATCCGGTGGACCACCTCGAGAGCGAACCGCATCCGCCGCGCGGGATCACCGCCCCAGGCGTCCTCGCGCTGATTCGACAGCGGGGAAAGGAACTGGGAGACCAGATAGCCGTGCGCCCCGTGCACCTGGACACCGTCGAACCCGGCCGACTCGGCCAGCGCGGCCGCGGCGGCGAACCGCTCGAGGATCTCCTCGATCTCCGCCTCGCCCAACGCGCGCGGGGTCGGCAGGCCCGGCAGGTTCAGCGCGATCGCCGATGGCGCGACCGGGCGGCTCCGGGTGGCGAGCGGATTGGATTGCCTGCCCGGATGGTTGAGCTGGACCCAGATCGGCGCCCCGCCGTCCTTGGTGGTCTTCGCCCAGCGGGACAGCCGATCCAGGTCCCGCTCCCGGTCGAGCACCACATTGCCCGGCTCGCCGAGGTGATCCCGGTCGACCATGACATTTCCGGTCACGACGAGCCCGTAGCCGCCACTGCCCCAGCGGGCGAAGAGGCGTTCCAGCCGATCGTCCGGCCGATGTTCGCCGTCCGCCAACCCCTCGCTGAGCGCGGCCTTCATCAGCCGGTTGGGCAGCACCAGTCCGCATGCCAGCCGCAGGGGATCGCCGAGTCCGGTCATGGGTCCTCCTCCTGAACACCTTGGATACCTTCGTCACTAGACCGATTGGTACAGCTCGGTTGTTTGGTAGAGTGACTGTAACGATCGGTCTAGTCAAGGTGTGGCATGTCACGAGGAGCACGCGAACGCCTGCTGAGCAGCGCGGTCACGCTGTTCCGGCGCAGCGGGATCGCGGGGTGCGGGGTAGCGGAGATCCTGGCGCACAGCGGTGCGGGCCGTGGATCGATCTATACGCATTTCCCCGGTGGAAAGGCCGAGCTCGCCGAGGAGGCCGTCCGCACATCCGGGCAGGATCTGACCGACCTGATCACCACGGTGGTCGACCAGCAGGGCCTCGCCGATGGGCTGCACGCGCTGATCGAGTACTGGCGGGACATGCTCCGGAGCACGGGTTATGCGGAGAGTTGCCCCATTCTCTCCGCGGCGCTGCAGAACGACGCGACCGCCGCACAGCGGGCCGCGGGTGACGTTTTCCGGGACTGGCACGAGGCACTGACCGGGATCCTGCGCGCCGAACCGGCGACCAGCGACCGCGCCGACACGCTCGCCACCCTGATCATCGCGGCCGTCGAGGGCGCCATCGCGCTCGCCCGCGGACAGCACAGCCTCGCCCCGCTCGACGCGGTCGAGGCCGAGCTGGCGCATCTGCTCGGCCTCGCGGGGGAGTGAACCCGGGCGTGCCGGGCCTCAGTCGAGAACCTGGTATTTCACCTTGATCATGCCCTTGTCCCGATCGGCGATCTTGCCGAAGGCACCATAGGTGAGGTCGAGACAGACCGGATCGTGGAAGGAACCACGATCGTTGATCCGCACCGTCACGGATTTCTTGCCATAGCTTACTTTGACCTTGGTGCCGAACGGAAGTTTGTTGTTCGCCGCGGTCATGGCGAACCGGTCGAATTTGTCCCCGTTCGCGGTGTGGGCACCCGGCGGGAATTCACCCTTCTTGCCGTACCAGGTGGCCGTGCACCGTTTCGGCGCGGCCTGTGTGGCCCGTTCGGTTGGCGTGGCTTGTGCGGCGCCCGCGGTCACGGTCAGCGAGGCGGCCCCGGCGAGGAACACGGCGAGGATTCTTCTGTTGCGCATTCTTCTTGCCCTCCAACGCGATCGGGGCCGGACTTCGGTGACCCGGCCCCGATACGCTCGCTTCGTGTTTGAATTACTTGAAGTGAATACCGTGTTATTTGAAATGCTGTGCTATTTGAAGTGAATGAAGTGCTGGAACTGTGCCTGCCCGTTTCCGTGCTTGGCGCCCTTGCGGGTCCCGTAATGCAGCGGGTTGTTCCAGTTGTACTCCTCGACATCGAAGCTGCCGTTGGAGTTCACCTTGTTCACATAGGCGACGTGGCCGACCTTGTGCACATCGTTGACCGCGATCGCGCCGACGGCCGGTTTGTTGTCCACCTTGAGTTTCGCCGCGCGCGCCGCGTTGTCCCAGTGCCCGGCGTCACCGAACACCTGGCCTTTCCACTGGTTCTTGAATCCCTTGACACCCAAGCGATGCACGATCCGGTAGGCGGCGAACGCGGTGCAGTTCTGTTTGGCGAAACCGTAGGTCTGGCCCCAGTGTCCTTTGTAGTCGTCGACGGGTTTCTGTCCCGCGGCCGGTGCGGCGCTCGCGATTCCCGCGCCACCGAGCAGGGTGGCGCCGGCGAGGGCCACGGCGAGCAGACCGCGGGAGAGCTGGCTACGCATCATGATCAGTCCTTGATGTTCTTGTAACGGTACGGTTTGAAGTTCTTGTGGCCCGGGTAGGAGACCTTGTGGTGCATGGTGTGCGGCGGGGTCTGCTCGTAGGTCCAGTAGGCGGTGTGCTTCTTGTTCGCCCACTTCTCGAAGATCACCACATGTCCCGCCGCCCCACCGGTTCCCGGCCCGAGATTGCCCAGGATGTCACCGGCCTTGAGCTGGCTCTTCTTGATCGGCTTCGCGACATTGGGCAGGGTCACCGTGGACAGGCTGTCCCCGAGTTTCCAGGCGAGCGAGACATAGCCGGAACAGTCGGTGCGATAACCGTCCTTGTATTTGTTCATGTTGTACGGGACGGGGTTCTTCGCCCATTTCTGGGCACGCTTGATGACCTCACCCCTGGTGATGCTCTTCGCCGCGGCACTGTCCTGTTTCGGGGCCGCGGTGTCCGCCGTGGCGGTGGCGATCCCGGTTCCGGAGATGGACAGTGCTACCGCGATGGCCGCGGTGGCGATCCCCTTGGTCGTTCGACTGCGCATTACTGCTCCTTTCACTTTTCGGCGAATTTCTTCAGTTCGGCGCTGCTGCCGGAGAACTTGTCCAGATCGGTTTTCCCGCTGACCCCGGGGACTTTCCCGGAATCGCTGTACTGCCAGAAGGTGTAGCCCTTCCAGCCGCCGACCTGTTGCGGCTTGGAGACTCCCCAGGAGGCGACCCAGAGCGGATTGCCGGTGAAGCCCTTTGAGTTACCGGTGCACTTCGACCAGAAGCCCGGGTTGGTGTAGATGATCGCGTTGTGCTTGGTCCGGTCCTTGACGACCTTGTTGAACGCGGTGATCCAGGATTTGGTCTGCTTCGCGGACATGCCGTAACAGCCGTTGGCCCCACCCGGTTCCAGATCGATGACCGGCGGCAGGGTTTTTCCGTCGTGCTTGTAGTTCGCGATGCCGAGGAATCGTTTCGCCTGCTGCGCGGCGGACGACTGATTCGGCCGAGCGTAATGGTAGGCGCCGTGGATCAGTCCGGCCTTGGCCGAACCGGAGTACTGGGACTTGAAGAGCTTATTGCTGAAGGATTTCCCGTCCGAGGCGAGCACGAAGCTGAACTCCCGCCCGGATGCCTTGACTTTCTTGAAATCGACCGAGCCATTGTGGTTGGACACGTCAACGCCGAGCGCCTGCTTCGCGGCGAGCTCCGGTGCGTTCGACGCGGTCGCCGTGGCCGCGGTAAGGGTGGTGCACGCGAGCGCCGCGAGGATCGCGATTCCGGACTTGTAATGCATATGCCCTCCAGTTCGACGGAACGTACCGATAGGGAACCGGAGGGGACTAAACGAACCTTAAATGCCGGCCTCAGATACGCTTGAGCGCCGATTCGACCAGGTCGACGCAGCGGTGAAAACCGAGGGCGCCGAAGATGCGCGCCGCGCTGTGCAGCAGGTGGTTCCCGGCCTCGATCTCCCCACAGGCCAGGCGGCATTTGCCGAGGCCATAGCGGGCATATCCCTGACCGCGCCGGTCACCGGATGCGTAACAGAGCGTCTGGCAGGCGAGGAACTGCTGCTCGGCGCCGACCGGGTCACCCTGGTCCAGGCGCAGTTCGCCGATCCAGCGCAGCGTGTAGGCGCGCGCGTGCGAATGTTGCAGCTCCTCGAACAGGGTCAGTGATTCGCCGAGCGCCTTGTCCGCCTCCGTGAGCCTGCCTTCCCGTCTGCGCAGATTGCCGATGGAGCGCAGCACGTGCGCCCGCCAGTGCCGGTCGGCCAGCTCGGTCGCGATGTCGAAGGACTCGGCGAGCAGGCGCTCCGCCTCGGCATGGTCACCGTGCCAGGAGTGGATGTCGGCGAGCGTCTTGCTCGCCCTGGCCAGCTCGTGCCGGGTCCCGTGGCGCAGGATCAGCTGCCTGCCCTCCTGATAGAGCCGCAGCGCCTCATCGATCTCGCCGATATCGAACAGCAGCGAACCGAGCTGGCGCAGCGCTTGCGCATACCACAACCGGTCGCCCTCGCGTTCCAGGATGTGCATCGCGGCGTGCAGGTCCGCGCGCACCTCGCCGAGCCTGCCCAGGTCGAGCAGCACCTCGGAGCGGGCGAGCAGCACCCGGGCAGCCGAGGGCCGGTCATCACTGGCCTCGAAGCGGCGAATCGCCAGCGAATAGCAGGGCAGCGCAACCTTCGCCTGGCCGATGTCCCAGCGCAGATCGCCGAGCGCGCACAAGCTCCGCGCCTCGGCGCCCTGATCACCGCTCTGCCGGGCCGCGACCAGGCCGAGAATGGTCACCTGCCGGGTTTCCACACTGCCCGGCCGTGGTTCGGCGATACCGGCGAACGCCCCGGACAGCTGCGCGGTCAGCGACCACCAGCCGCGTTCGAAGGCCATGCCGATCACCGCGATCAGGTTGGCCAGCTCCTCACGGCACCAGCCGCCCGGATTCTCGACGACCGCGTGCGCCGTGGCCGATTCCGGTGCGGCGTCCGGCTCGTCCGGTGGGAACCAGCCGCGCCGCAAGGTGCGCCGCGCCAGCCCGGCGAGCAACAGGTAACCCGCGCAGATCCGGTCCAGCGCGGCGTCGACCTCGGCCGCATCGGCACGCTCCGCGCAACAGGCCGCGATCAGCTCGTGCATCCGGTACCGGGTGCTGCCGAGACGGTCCCGGCCCGCGGCCTGCACCAGTTGCGCGGTGACCAGCCCACGCAGGATGTCGGTGGCCTCGGATTCCGGGGTATCGGTCAGCGCGGCAACGGTCCACGCGGTGAAGGTGGCGAACCGGAACGCGCCGAGCAGGCACAGCGCCCGCCGCGCGGCCGCATCGCACTCGGCGATCCCGACCTCGAGCGTCGCCCGCACATCCAGGTCACCGGCGCGCAACCGCAACAGGTTCCGGTGCCGGTCGGCGATCCGGTCGGCCAGCTCGCGGATCGGTTCATGCGCCGCCGCGGCCAGCGTCGCGCCCACGATCCGCACCGCGAGCGGCAACCCGGCACACAGCGCGAGCAGCCGCTCGGCCTGCCCGGGTTCGGCGGCAACCCGGTGCGCGCCGACCAGATTGTCCAGCAGCTCCGCCGCGTCCTGCCCGGGCAGCTCGGGGACCTCGATGGTGCGCGCGCCCTCCAGGCCGAGCAGCCTGCGCCGCGAGGTGACGATGGCGGCACAGCGCGATCCGGTCGGCAGTAGTTCCCGCACCTGCGCCTCGTTGGCGGCGTCGTCCAGCAACACCAGCACCTCGGCGCGAGCGGTATGGCTGCGCCAGAGCTGTCTGCGTTCGGTGTGGTCGGCGGGCAACCGGTACTCGTCCACCCCGAGCGCGCGCAGGAATCGCGCCAGGGTCTCGTGGATCCGGCTGCCGTCCTCGCGCAGGTTCGCCGCGAGCTGTCCGCCGGGAAATCGTTCGCGCAGCAGATGCGCCGCGCGGACCGCGAGCGTGGTCTTGCCGATCCCGCCCTGTCCACACAGCACGAGCACCCGTGGTCCATCGGTTTCCTCGAACAGGGCGTGGATATCGGCGAGCAGGTCCCGGCGCCCGGTGAAATCGCCCAGCTGTGGCGGAAGTTGCGCCGCGGGCGGATCACTCGGCCGGTTTGCCGGTTCGATCGAGCGCAGCGCGTCGATCAGCTCGTTTCCCGGGCGCACTCCGAGCTGTTCATCGAGCGCGAACCGGACCTGTTCGAACACGTTCGCCGCCTCCCCGCGCCGTCCGGTCGCGGCGAGTGCCTTGACCAGATGCGCGGCCAGGGCCTCCTGCGCCGGATCGGTGAGCACCTCGACCTGGAGCATGGCGATCACCTCGGCGTAGCGGCCGAGCTCGAAATCCACCCGGGCCGCGCGCTCCATGGCCACGGTGCGCAGATTGGCCAGCCAGGCGGCATGCGCGGACAGTGCGGGTCCTCCGTCCACATCCGCGAGCGGAGCGCCGCGCCACAGATCGAGCGCATCGTGCAGCACGGCCGAGGCCTCGTCCGCACGTCCCTCGCAGGCCAGCCGGTTGCCGTGCTCGGCGAGCCGGAGAAAGCGGGTCTGGTCGAGTTCCCCGCCCGGCACATCGAGGGTGTAGCCCCCGCGGCGGCCGCGCAGCACCTGCCCCGGATCGCGCGCGGCGACCCCGGGAGCGAGTGATTTGCGCAGCTCCGAGATGCACATCTGCACCATGACCTGCGCGGATTCCGGTGGATCCGACCAGAGTTCGTCGATGAGCGCGGCGAGTGGCACCGGTTTCCCCGCGTGCACCAGCAGCGCGGCGAGCACCGTCCGCTGCCTGCGATGCTCGAGGGGAGCATCGTCCAGCGTCAACGGCCCGAGCAGGCGATAGCGCATCGGACCTCCAAGCGGCGTTCCGACCAGACAGACACGAAACGTACTTAACACCGAGACTCCGGGTGCACGGTACGCCTGATCGGGCAGGATCGGTCCATCGGAAGTGCGCAAGGCCGCAATGCAAAGGTGCACCTGACGGGGTACCCCACCGCTCCCAAAGGCGGAGCGGGCCGAGACTCATGGCGGTTGGCGGCGCTACTCCGGCTCCGCGAGCCGCACGGCGGGGCTCGGTTCCCAGGTCGGCAGGGGCGCGCGCCCGCGATACGTGCCGTTGTCCATTGGACCGGCGCAGCAGGGAATCGTGGTGACCGGCACGGCCGGTCCGCCGGGTGCGGGGAACTCGGCCGGATCCAGTGCAACATCCTGCACGCGGCGACCGCGTCCCGGCCCGGGCGCACGACAGCAATCCCAGGGAACGACCGGTGTGCGCGAAAGCAGGGGACGTGCCGGACGCGGAACTGACGGAACTGGCCGCGGCCATCGCGGTCGCCCGGCAGGTGCTCGGCCCGAAGACGCGCCACGAAATCCGTCACCCACATGCCCACCAGCAAGACGAGCCGGTGAGATAATTCAGCCCCGGAGCAGGATGTCTCGTGGTGGGCCGATGAACGCGTCACCGAGCCGGGTGCGCCGCGGGGAGATGTCCACCGGAGCCGCCGCGCGTGGCCGGTGCGCGGGCACGGCACGCACCTCGAATTCCTGGATCCGCGCGGGATCGACCGGGGTCAGGTGGATCATGCACAGCAGTTCGCCGCGCTCGCCGGGGATCGACCAGGTCACATCGGCCGGGCTGGAGGTGGAGACCACCGCGGCAGGCGCATCGGCGAGCGGGCCGATCTCCGCGATGAGTTCGGCGACCTCGGCGCGGCGTTCCGCGAGCGGGCGGTCGAAGTCGACGTTCTCCGCGAAGATCCGTGCGGCCAGTTCCTCGTCCCAGTCCCGCACCAGGCGATCCGCCTCGGCGCGCAGCCGTTCGGTTTCCGGCCACAGCGTGACGGTCCGCGCCGGTGCCTTCTCCCGCGTCAGGATGCGCTGCAGTGCCTCGGTGCACAGCGCGGCGGGATCGCCGCGGTGGCTGTTGGTGAGCACGGTGACACCGTGCCCGGAATCCGGATGCCAGCACATGAACAGCTTGAACCCGGGCAGTCCGCCGCCGTGCGAGACCACGGTGCCCCAGCGCGGATCCTCCTCGATGCTCAGCCCGAGACCGTATCCGCCGAGCCCGGCGTGCAGCCCGCCGTCCGGACGCAGCACGACGGCCGGGCGCGCGATACTGTGCAGCCGCTGCATATCCCGGCGCGCCGCCCTGCCGAGTATTCGATCCTTGCCGGACTGCGGGCGGAACGCCGCACCCAGCCAGGTCATCCAGCCCGCGATGTCCCGGACGGTGCTCATGATGCCACCCGCCCCGGCGAACCCGTCCGAGATGTTCGGCGGATACGGCACCCAGTCGCCGTGCGCGTCGAGCGAATAACCGACCGCGCGTCGTTCCGGTGCCGCGCTGTCGAAACAGGTCGAAGCCAGGCCGAGTGGCGCGATCACCTCGTCCCGCACGAAATCGGTGATCGGGTTGCCCACCGCGCGGCCGACCGCGATCGCGGCGAGCGTATAGCCGAGGTTGGAGTATTCGAACACGGTGCCGGGCAGGTTGCTGTACCGGACACCCTTGCCGACAAGTTCGAGCAGTTCCCGCTCGGGCATGCCGATGAACGGGTCCACCCAGGAATTGTCCTCGGTGAGCCCGCCGCGCATGGCGAGCAGCATCCCGATGCTCGGCGGTTCGCACGGGTCCTCCGGCGCGGCGCTCGCGCGGAACTCCGGAATATACTTGGTGATCGGGTCTTCCAGGGACAGCACACCGCGGTCCCTGGCGAGCAGCGCCGCGCAGGCGATGAAACTCTTCGACATCGAGGCGATGGGGAACAGGGTGTCCGCGTCCGGGACCGTGCCCGCCTCGTCTGCCACGCCGAATCCGGCCGAGTGCACCAGCCCGCGTGTATCGCTGAACCCGTAGACGAGCCCCTTGGCCTGCCCGGCGGCGGTGTACTGCGCGAAGAACGCGTCCAGTTCGTCCGCGATGGACACGCGCAAGGTTTCGTAGGACACGGTTCTCACCCTATTCCTGTCCGGGAACGGCGTCGATCAACTGCTTGGTGTACTCGTGTTCCGGCGCGCCGAGCAGGGTTTCGGTCTCCGCCTGTTCGACCAGCTTTCCGGCGCGCAGCACGGCCATGGTGTCCGCGAGGTAGCGCAGCACGGCGAGATTGTGGCTGATGAACAGGATCCCGATCCCGGTCTCCCGTTGTATTTCCCGCACCACGTTCAGCACGGCGCCCTGCACCGAGACGTCCAGCGCCGAGGTGATCTCATCGGCGATCAGGAACTCCGGTTCGGCCGCGAGGGCGCGCGCGAGGCACACCCGCTGCAGCTGTCCTCCGGAGAACTCGCGCGGGTTCAGGTTCGCCCGCGCGGGATCGATGTGCACCAGTTCCAGTAGCTCGCGTACCCGGGCGCGGCGCGCGGTTCGCTTGGCGCGCACGCCTTCCGCGATGGACGAGCCGATGCTGCGCCGCGGATCCAGTGCCGCGGCCGGATCCTGGAACACCAGCTGGATCCGGCGGTCCGGGGTGCGCAGTGGCGTCCCGTCGTAGCGGACACTCCCGGAGCTGATCGGTGCCATCCCGACGATGGCGCGCGCGATCGTGGACTTGCCGGACCCGGACTCGCCCGCGAGGCCGAGCACCGAACCCGCGGGGACGGCGAGGCTGACCCCGTCGACCGCGGTGTGCGCGCCGAACCGCACGGTCAACCCGTCCACCGTGAGTTCACTCATGCCCTGACCTCCAGTGCCCCGATGGGATGCCAGCAGCTCACCCGGTGCCCGGCGAGGTCCCGCGGCGCGGGGAGCTCGGTGTGACAGCGCTCGTCGGCGTAGGAGCAACGCGGCGCGAACGGACAGCCGGGCAGCTCCTCGGTGGCATCCGGCGCCCGGCCCTCGATCGTGGCCAGCGGCAGCGAACGGTCGGTGCGCAGATCCGGGGAGCTGGCCACCAGTGCCCTGGTGTACGGGTGCGCCGCCGTGTCCAGCGCGCTCGCGGGCAGTTCCTCGACGATCCGCCCGGCGTACATCACCAGCACCCGGGAGGCCAGCTCACGCACCACGGCGATGTCGTGGCTGACGAACAGCACCGCGGTCCCCTGGGTATCGCGCACCTCGCGGAGCAGGCCGAGAATGTCCCGCTGCACGGTGACATCCAGTGCCGTGGTCGGCTCGTCGGCGATGATCAGCCTCGGCTCGCCCATCAGCCCCATGCCGATCATCGCACGCTGCCGCATTCCGCCGGAGAACTCGTGCGGATACTGCGCGGCCCGGCGTTCCGGATCCCGGATGCGCACCGCACGCAGCCGATCCACCGCACGGGCCATGGCGGAGCGGCGATCGGCGTTCCGGTGCACCTCGGCGACCTCGGCGAGCTGCCTGCCCACCCGCAGCGCCGGGTTCAGCGAACTCATCGGATCCTGGAACACCATGGCCAGCCGGTCGCCGAGCCGGGCGGGATCGAGCGGTTCGCCGTCGAACTCCAGCCGCTCGGCCTCGACCTGTCCGGGATGCGGTACCAGACCGGCGATGGCGGCACCGGTGACGCTCTTCCCGGAGCCGGATTCCCCGACTAGGCCGAGGATTTCTCCACGGTGCAGGGTGAAGCTGGCGCCGCATACCGGGTTCGCGGCGGGGAACCGCACCCGCAGGTTCACCACTCGCAGCACGCCGTGTTCCCCGCCGGGTTCCGGTTCCCCGGGTGCGGCGGTTTCCCGCGGCGCCGCGCGATGACCGGGCGGTTCCGCGGTCAGCAGCCGGGCGGTCAGTTCACCGGCCAGTACGAAGGTGATCCCGGCGAACACGATCGCGAAGCCGGGAAGCAGCGCCGAGGCCGGGTCGGTGTAGATCCGCGGCAGGCCCTCGTTCAACAGCCGACCCCAGTCGTACGAGGGCGGCTGCACCCCGAAACCGAGATAGGACAGCGCCGCGAAACTGAGCAGTGCGCTGCCGATCGCCGAGGCGAAGTTCACCACCAGTGGCTCGGCGATGTTCGGCACCACATGCCTGGTGATCACCACAGCGCGCGGCACCCCGAGCAATCGCGCCGCGGACACGAAATCCGCCTCGGCCACCGCTACCGCCCTGGTATAGGTCAACCGGGCGAAGTTGGGCGTCAGGGCCACCGCGAGCGCGAGCACCGCACCGTCCGCGCCGACCCCGAACACCACGCCGAAAAAGATCGCCAGCAGCAGGCCGGGAAAGGCCACGGTGAGGTTGATGAACGCCACCACGAGCCCGCCGATCCGCCTGCCGAGCACGACCGGCAGCGTACCGAGCAGGATGCCGAGCGCCGCCCCGAGCACCGTGGCCAGCAGCGCCAGCAGCACCGAAAGCCGGGTGGCCACCAGGGTTCTGGCCAGCACATCGCGGCCGAGATAGTCGGTGCCGAACGGGTGCGCCGCCGACATTCCCTGGCGCATCGCGTCGATATCGATCGAATCCGCGCGCGCCGACCACAGCACGGGGCCGAACACCGCGAGCAGCAGGGTCACGCTGACCAGTACGAGGGTGGTGAGCCCGAGTGGGCGAGTCAGCTGGCGCATCTCAGCGCTCCCTGATCGTGGAACGCGGATCGGCGGCCGCGATGGCGATGTCCACGACGAGGTGGATCAGCAATGCGGCACCACCGAACACGATGGCCAGGGCCTGCACCACCGGATAATCCTTGTTCAGCACCGATTGCACCAGCTGCATGCCGACCCCCGGGATCGCGAAGATGTTCTCCACCAGCACCGTCCCGGCCAGCAGCGAACCGAGGATCAGCCCGCTCATGGTCAGCGTCGAGGTGAGCAGATTGGGCAGTGCGTGCCGCAGGTACAGCAGCCGGTCCGGCAGCCGTTTCGCGCGCGCGGTGCGCAGATACGGGGCATCGAGCACCCGCCTGGTCTCCACCCGTACGATCCGGGACAACAGCGCACCCGGTGCCGCGGCGAGCGCGAGCACCGGAAGCACGAACGCCACCGGGCTGGCCAGACCGGCGGGCGGGAACCAGCCGAGCGTCACCGCGAACACGAACACCAATCCCACGGCGAGCAGGAAATCCGGTATCACCGAGAAAAACCCGGTCACCGTGACGAAACCGGCCTCGGTGCCGCGCGCCCGGCCGTTGCGCGTGCGCACCCCGACGAACATGCCGAGCGGCACCGCGAGCAGTACCGCGAGCAGAAAGGCATAGCAGGCCAGCTGCGCGGTCGCGGGCAGCTGTTCACTGAGCAACCGGCGCACCGGCAGACCGGAGATCAGCGAACTGCCGAGCCGTCCGGTGCACAGTCGCTGCAAATAGTCGAGGAACTGTTGCGGCAGCGGCAGATCGAGGCCCAGATCGTGCCGTTTCGCCGTGACGAGCGCCGCCGGTGCCTTGAGTCCCAGCGCGACCCGCACCGGATCACCGGGGATGGCGTGCACCATGGCGAAGGTGGCCACGGCGAGCACGAACAGCGAAACCACGAACCGGAACAGCCTGCGTGCCGCGAAAACCAGCCAGTGGTTCATGACGTGCCCCGGTGGAACGCGGTCGGCACGAAGGCTCCGTTGCCGTCCAGCTCGAACCGCGCCCCGGCACCGAACGACGGGGTGCTCGAATCCGCGAACGGTAGTACATCGGCGTTCCGGAACAGCGCGGTCTCCGCGGCGTTCCAGTCGGCACAGCCCGCCGTCCCGGTGCGCTGACTGGCCGCCCGCATCCCTGCCACATAGCCCGGATTCTCGATGTGCGCGAAATTCGAGCCGTCCGGCGGGGCCGGTCCGGAGAGGAAGGCGCGGATGGTCGACGGGTTGGTGACGTTCACGTTCTCGAACGCCGTGTCCCAGTCCCCGGCGCCCATCATGCTGGCGAGCAGCTGTTCGGTGGTGCGCTGTTCGAGCCGGACGGTAACGCCGATCGCACGCCACTGCTGCGCGAGGTATTCCGCGGCCGCCGCGCCAAGCGGCGGGAACTTCAGCGAGAAGGAAAGCGGCGTGCCGTTCTTGGCGCGCACCCCGTCCGGACCGGTCCGCCAGCCCGCCTCGTCCAGGAGGGCACGCGCCCGCGCGGGGTCGTAGCCGGGCAGCGCACGCGCATTGTCGCCGGGGCAGAGCTTCGGGTCCGGCATCAGTCCGGTGGATCGCCGCCCCTCGCCCATGGTGATCGCCTTGGCCGCGTTGTCGAACCGCGCCCCCATGGCCAGTGCCCGGCGCACCCGCACATCGGCGAAGGTCTTCTTGCCCTGGTTGAAGTAGAGCTCACCGACCGTCTCCGGAGTGTTGCGCCGGAAGAGTTTCGCCGCGGCGAGCCGGTCCCGGTCCGGTCCGCGGATACCGGCGATATTGGCCTGGCGGCCGAGCAGCAGGTTCGCCATGGTGGTCTCGTCATTGACGAACTTCACCACGATGCTGCGCGGCAGCCGTTCCGGTTGACCGGGCCGCTTGGTGTAGCCGAGGTGATCCCCGGGCGCGACTTCGGTGAGCACATAGGGCCCGGACCCTTCACTGTGCTTGTTCAGCGCCGCACGATCGCGCATTCCCTTGTGGCACACCAATCCCAGCATCGTTACGTTCTGCATGAAGAATGGTTCCGGGGCGGCGAGCCGGACGTCCACTTCCTTGCCGTGCGCGCTTGCCTCGGCTCCCGAGGGGACGGCGACGTCGAGCAGTTCGGATTTGTTCGCCGGATCAGCGACATAGTTCAGGTTCGCCGCCACCGTTGCCGCATCGAGGGTTTCCCCGTCCGCGCAGCGCACTCCGTCCCGGATGCGCAGCCGCGCACTGGTCGGGCTGACCGTCCAGCCGCTGGCCACGTCAGGGGCCAGGGTGTGATCGGGGTTCGTGCTGGCCAGCTTCTGGTAGGCGAGCGGGACCAGCGCCATATTGATCGAGGAGGAGGAAGCCTGCGGGTCGAACTTCGCCGACCCCGCGGGCATGGCGATGGTGATCGTGTCCCCGCCGGTGTGCGCCCCGACCGCGCAACCGGCGAGCAGCGGCAGCAGCGCGAGTGCCACCGCGGCGCGTTTCACGGCCGGACCTTGGGCGTGGCACGCAACCCGAAATGCACGTAGGCGGTGCCGTCGGCGAGCCGGAAGAACCGCACCCGCTGCCATTCCCGGGTGCGTGGTTCCCGGATCAGATAGGCGTCCTGCGCGCAGGGCACCAGGGCGAACTCGCGCGGTGGTTCGGGTTCCCCGAGCGAACCGACCGCGGATGTTGTGTACGTAGCGCGCAATCCGTTGTCCTGCCGGAAAACCTCGAAGCGCAGCGCGGCCCGTTCGTAGACACCGAGGTGCCAGTCCGCCGGTTCCCCGGTTCCGTTGTCTACGCTGCCCTGTTCCGGTGGGCGCACGGGTTCCGGTGGGGTGATGCCCGCGAACTTCCCGAAGATCTCGGTGAACAGTTCGTGCGCAAGCGGGTTCGCCTCGCCGCCATTGGTGAGCAGGGTGACCGCGATATCCGCCTCCGGCAGCACCCGCAGGAACGCGGACTGGCCGACCGTGTTGCCATCGTGGCCGATCAACCGCGTGCCGTCCCAGATGTTGCGCCACCAGCCGAGACCCCAGGCATCCGCACGGCTCGCATCCGGAAGCTCGGCCTGTTCGCTGCGCATCAGCTCGGCGGTTTCCTGGCGCAGTACCTGTCCGCGCGCGAACCGCAGCACATCCTCGGCGGTGGCGCAGATCGCGCCCGCGGGTGCGACCGCGCGCGGCAGATGCCACTGCGGGGCAGGGGCCAGCTTGCCGTCCCTGCCCGTGACGTGCCCCATCGCGGCGTCGAAGCGCAGCACCTGTTCGGGAAGCAGCACGGTGTGTTCCAGGCCGAGCGGTTCGAGCAGCAGTTCGCCGAACAGCTCGTCCCACACCTTTCCGGTGCACACCTCGGCGATCCGGGCCAGCAGGCTGAATCCCGCGTTGCAGTAGGAGAACGTCTCGCCGATCGGGTGAATCCGGGCTGCCTCGGCGAGTTTGGCGGTGTACCGCTCGAGGCAGTCGTCCCCGCGCCCGGTGTCGTGGAACAGATCGCCGTCGATGCCGCTGGTGTGGGTGAGCAGATGCCGCACGGTGACACCTTCGGCGATGCCCGGAACATAGCGCTCGATCGGTTCGTCCAGCCCGAGTTCCCCGCGCTCCACCAGGCGCATGAGCACCGTCGCGGTGTACACCTTGGTGATGGAACCGATCTGGAACAGGCTGCCGGTGCGGGCCGCGGCCCCGGTCCCGGTGTGCAGCAGTCCGGCAGCCGCGGTACTGATCTCGTCCCCGACCGCGATACCGAGCGAGGCACCCACGACGCCGTGCGACTCGACCAGCGCGGCGAGCCTGCGCTGCCAGTAGTCCGGATCGGCGCCGCCGCGCACCCGGGTTCCGGTGTGCCTGGTGACCCAGTTGAGGATGCGCCGGTTGTAGTCGATCCGCTGCGTCGGACGACCGTCCAGAATGAACAGATGGCTCGCTTCCGGATAGCTGACCAGCTCGGTGCGCACCCCACGACGGCGCAACCCGGAATACCACAGCTCGGCGTGCGCATGGATGCACCGCTGATCGGCCAGCCCGTGCAGCACCAGTGTCGGGCTGCTGACCCGGTCGATGTGCTGGATCGGTGACTGTGCTTTTGCTGAACCGATTTCCTGTTCGTAGAACCATTCCCCGATATCGGAGGTGTCGCGCAGCAGGTCGAGATCGCACACCACCCCACCGGTGACCACCGCGGCGAACCGCTCGGTCCTGGTGGACAGCCAGCACGCCATGAACCCGCCGTAGCTGTAGCCGCAGAGCGCGAGCCGCCGCGGATCGGCAAGGCCCTCGGCGACCAGCTGGTCCACCGGATCCAGGAAATCCCGTTCATCGGCGGTGCCCCAGGCCCCGATTCCGGCACGGAGGAACTCCTCGCCGTAGCCGTCGCTGCCGCGCGGATTGAGCAGCAGCACCGACCAGCCGCGCGCGGCGAGCACCTGATGGTACAGGTGCGCCGGATCAAGGGCCGGATGCCAGGCATTGTGCGGTCCGCCGTGCACATCGAGCAGCAGCGGGCCCGGTTCCCGTTGTTCCGGATCGCGTACCAGCCAGCCGTGCACCTGGACCCCATCGTGCACCGTGAAGGTGCGCTCGACCGGGACGATCGGGACGCACCGGTCCGGGGTGTGTTCGGTCAACAGCCGCAACCGCCCGGTTTCCGGGTCGATCACGCCGATTTCCCCGCTGTGCCGCGGATCGGCGACCACAACCGCGATACTCCCGCCGGACACACTCAACCCGGAGACCACGTGTTCCCCGGCCAGCAGCGGTTCGCCGTCCCGGTAGAGATGGGTGCACCCGCGGTCGCGGACGCAGTAGAGCACCTGCTCGCCGAGCACGGCGGGCGATGCGCCGGGGTAACCGACAGCACCCGGCAGCACCGCGCGGTCCAGCTCCGCGGTGAGCACCGAGGCATCGCCCTCGCTGTCGACCCGGGTGAGCACCGCATTGCGGACCCCGGGTTCGGGTTCGCCGACCAGCAGCAGATCCGTGCCGTGCCAGGCGAGCGCGGACACCGAGACCGGTCCGGGCACCAGCCGATGCGGGGCGGCCGGGTCCCGCGGATCGAGCACATAGGCCCGCGCGGTCGGGGTGTCCTCGGCGAAACCGCGCAGATAGGCCAGTTCGCTGCCGTCCGGGGACCACACGGGGGCGTGCACCTCGAACTCGCCACCGGTGAGCATGGTGGTCTCGGCGCTGTCCAGATCCAGCAGGAAAAGCTGGCCGTACACCCCGCGGAACCGGGCACCGCCGTCGATCTTGTGCACCGCGGCAGTGGTGACGATGGGCGAATGCGCGGTGCCACCACGGAAGTCGAACGCGGCGGTGAACGCCAGCTTGCGACCGTCCGGATGCCACACCGCGGGACCGGCGCCGAGCGGGCGATCGGTGAGCTGTTCCGGGGCGCCGCCGTGCATGGGCATCGTCCAGAGTTGGTTCTGCCGTAGGAAAACCAGCGTTTCACCGTCCGGGCTGATCGCCGGATCGGTGCCCTCCCCGATCCGGCGGGGCGGCGTGCCATCGGCACCGACCGACCACAACTCGTGCACATTCTCGTCGGCCTCGGTGTCCGCAGTGCGCAGCACGTACACCACGGTGGAGCCGTCCGGGCTCAACGTGAGATCGATCGGTTGCTCGATACCTGCGATATCCGCGATGTCGAAGATGGACATCCCTTGCCCCTTCCTGAAATTCGGCTGAGCCCTGGTTTCGGTTCAGTGACCGCGTAATGCCCGTCCGGGGAACACGTCCGCGCGCAGTTCACCGTCCCGCACCACGAAGGTGCCGTCCACCAGCAGATGCCGCACACCCTGAGCGGTACGCGTGGGATCGGCGAACGTGGCGCGGTCGGTGAGGGTTTCCGGATCGAGCACCACGATGTCGGCATCCGCGCCGATCCCGAGGTGCCCCTTCCCGCTCGCCGTGGCGCACACCCGGTCCAGCACCCGCGCGGGCAGATAGGAGCACCGGCGGAAGGCCTCCAGCCAGGTCCACGCGCCCTGTTCGCGCACCATCAGGCGCAGAGATTTGCTGAACGTGCCCGCGGTGCGCGGATGGGTGCGCCCACCGGCGGGCAGCGGCCACTCGGTGCTCTCCCTGCTGCCGTCGGGCCAGCTGACGAACATCGCGTCGCTGGCCACGATGCTGTCCTCGAAGGCGAGCGCGTGCCGCAGCAGCGCACGATCGGCCTCGGCGCGCTCGTCCAGATAGTGCACGATGCACGGCGCGCCCGGATCGTTCGCGCGCACCTCGTTCAGTCGCGCCGCATCGGCGATCCGCTCCCCGGTGTCCACCAGCACCAGATCCGAGGGGCTCATGCCCCAGGCGGGCAGCCGGTCCGGGGAAAGGAAGAACGCGCCGATCGCGGTGGAACCCGCGCCATAGGGGTACGCCTCGACGGTGACCGGGGAACCCGCGGATCGCGAAGAGTCCAAAGTAGACAGCACCCGGTCGATGTGCCTGCGCGAGGTGCTGTTCACGTGGCAGTGGTGCATGGCCGCACCGGTTTCCGCCGCGGCCATCGCGATCTCGCTCGAACCGTCCACCGGGGTGGTCGGGTCGGCCTCCACCAGTTCGCGGACATGGGTGAAGGTCGGCGCTCCCGCATTCGCGGCAAGCCGTGCCACATCGAGGAATTCCGCCGGATCGGTGCGCGGCGCGTAGCCGAGCAGAATGCCGATCCCGAGCCCGCCCGCGGCGAGTTCGGTCTCCAGCCTGTTCAGCCAGGTCGCCCGCTCGCTCGGGGTGGAGGATCGCTGCCATTCCGGTGCGCCGAGCACGCCGAGGATGTCGTCCGGGTCCGCGCCGGTGTGGGCCGCGAACCGGGCACCGGCCCAGGACGCGGCGTACCCGTAGTGCAGCGGGCGCCCGTCCCGCGCGGCCGCGGCGTACGCGGTTTCCACCCGCGCCGCGCCCGCTTCCAGTTCCAGGGTCGCGCACACCCCGTCCATGGCCTGCAGTCGCTGCCCGGCGATGGAGTCCACATGGCTGTGCAGATCGATGAATCCCGGCCCGACAACGAGCCCGGTCACGTCGAGCACCGGAACATCCTCGGGCACGGGAAGATCCGTCCCGATCTCGGCCACCCGGCCATCGCGGACCAGCAGATCGGCCGTGCGCGTGGTCCCCGTTCCCGGATCGCACACCTGACCGCCGCGCAGCAGTACGTTCTCGTTCATGCTTGGCTCCTCACTACCTCGATCGCCCGTGCCGCGGCGAATCCGATGAACGCGTCCCGTTCCGGTGCCTGGGAACGGGCATCGACCGCCTCGGTGAACACCGCGACCGCGAACCTGCCCCCGTCGGCGTATTCCACGACCCCGACCTCATTGCGGATCGTGGGCAGCGTCCCGGTTTTCCCGCTGATCCGCACCTCGTCGGTGTGGAAACCGGACCGCAGCCGGTGCGGCCACACCTGCAATCCGAGCCAGCGGCGCACATCCGCGCAGGCGCCGGGGCCCGCCGCTTCGTCCCGCCAGATCATGCCGAGCAGCGCGGTCATCTCCGCCGCCGTGCTGCGGCAGGTCTGTGCCGGATCCAGGGCACGCAGGCCGCGCAGTTGTTCCGGAGTCAGCTCGGTCAGGGCGCGCTCGTCATCGGTATAGTCATAGCCGAGGTCCTCGCCGATGGTGCCGAGCAGTTCGGCGCAGTCCTGCTCGATCACGGTGCCCGCGAGGCCGAGCCGGTCCAGCAGGGCGCGCACGGCGGGTTTGCCGATCTTCGCGAACACCAGATCGGTGGCGACGTTGTCGCTGATCCCGATCATCAGGGTGGCCAGCGCGTCCAGGGACAGCGTCACCGGATGCCGGAACGTGGCCAATCCGTACGGGGACGGCACTTTCGGCCCGGCGGGCACGGTGATCTGCTCGGCGAGATCGCAGTGCTCCCGCTCGGCCTGGTCGGCGAGTTCCACGGCAAGCGGCACCTTGAGCACCGAGGCGGTCACCACGGGTTCGTCCGCGCCGATCCCGAAACTCCCGGTCCCGTCGATGGCGCGGGCGTGCATCCGGACCCGGAGCCCCACCTGTTCGGCGCGGGCGATGATCTCGTCTTCCATCAGGCTCCCTTCACCGCGAAACTGAAATCCTCGGCACGCTGCGGGATCCGCACGGCGAGCCCGGCCCCGATCAGCCCGGCCACCACGAGCAGACCGAACGCGGCCGCGTAGGAGAATCCGTCCACCAGCATGCCGAGCAGCAGTGGCGCGGCGGCACCCGCGACCTGACCGCCGAAGTTGATCACGCCCATCCCCGATCCGGTCAGCGCGGTGGGGAACACCCGCATCGGCAGGCCGAACAGCGCCATGGAACCGAGCCCGTCCACCGCGAGCGCGAGCGCCTCGAACAGGATGAACTGGCCCGCGGTGTTCGCCAGGGCCATGGGAGCCAGCAGGATCGCCGAGGTGAGCGTGGTGGCGAACAGGTACCAGCGCGGGCGGGTGCGGAAGTAGCGGTCGAACAGCCAGCCGCCGAGGATCGTGGTGGCGAACCCGATCAGCGCCGGGATCGCGGCCAGTACCCCGGTCTGCCCGATGGAGACCTGTTCGGCCTCCTGCAGATAACTCGGCACCCAGGTGATCAGCCCGTACACCACGAAGTTCTTGGCGCAGAACAGTCCGGCGAACAACCACACCTGCGGGGAGCGCAGCACCGCCCGCCGCGCGGCCGGGGTCGGTTTCGGCGGCTGCGCGGACAGTTCGCACATCCGCGCGGGCAGCCGGCGCGGAATCAGCAGCCACAGCAGGATGCCGAGCACCGCGCCCGCCGCGGCGAGCCAGCCGAACGTGCCGCGCCAGCCGAAGGCGATCAGCAGCGGGGCGGCGAGCAACGGGGTGAGCCCGCTGCCGATCCCGCTCGCGGACATGACCAGCCCCATGACCGTGCCACGGTTGTCCGGGGTGGTGCGCTCGGCCACCGTCTTGAAGCTCGCCGCGGGAAAAAATCCCTGCGAGGCACCGAATGTGGCGCGCAGTACGAGCAGTAGGGCGAAGGTCCCGGCGAGTGCCGTGAACATGGTGAACGCCGACCACAGCAACAGCGTGGTCAGCAACAGGATCCGGGCACCGAACCGGTCGGCGACCACCCCGGCCGGGATCTGGCAGAGCATGTACACCACGGCGAACACCGTGACCAGAAGCCCTTGTGCCGTCTTGGAAAGCCCGAACTCGGTGCCGATCGAGGGCAGCGCCATGCTGATCGCGAACCGGTCCACGTAGTCGATCGTGTAGGCGAGCAGCAGCACGACACCGGTCAGCAGGCCGATCCGGCGCACCCGCGCCGGGCTCGGCTCGGTCTCGATACGCTCTCGTAGCATCGCGATCTCCATTGATCTCGAGCCCTACTCAGCGAGCCGGGCTCAGCGGGTCGGGCGCAACCAATCGAGTTCGGGGCCGGTGGCGCCGGTGGCCATGTGCTCGGCGAGCAGTCTTCCGGTGAGCGGGCCGAGGGTGACTCCCCACATGCCGTGCCCGCCCGCGATGTAGACGCCCTCGGTGGCCGAAGGGCCGACCAGCGGGATCCCGTCCGCGCTCAACGGCCGCGCACCCACCCACTGGTCCCGGATGTCCGACCAGTCGGCACCGGCGAGCAGCGGCCGCAGCGACCGGACGGTGGCGGTGATCCGCGCCGGGTCCAGCGGGGCGTCCGGCCGCTGGAACTCCATCACGCCCGCGATCCGCACCCGGTCCCCGCGTGGGGCCAGCGCGACTCTGGCCGTGGGGAAATACAACGGAGTGCGCAGCGGCTCGCGCAGGGCAACCGTGAAGCTGTACCCGCGCCCGCCGAATTGCGGCATCCGCACTCCGTGCGCGGCGGCCAGCTCCGGCAGCCAGGCACCGCTGGCGAGCACCACCGCGTCCGCCTCGCGGCCACCATCGGCGCACCGCACCCGGATCCGCCCAGCGGAGTGCCGGACGGCCGAGACCGGGACCTGTTCGGTGATCGTGCCACCCCGGGCGCGCACACTCGCGGCGAGCGCGCCCGCATAGGCGACCGGATCGAGGTAACGCTGCCCGCGCACCCGCATCGCGAGCCCGACCCGCCCGGAGAGATTGGGTTCGGCCTTGCGGGCCTGTTCCCCGGTGAGCAGTTCCAGATCGACCTGCTGCCCACTGGCGACCACTCCGTCGAGTTCGTGCTGCAGTCCGGTCGCCTCGGCGGCCCCGGCGAAGGCGGCGAGCACATCGGCGGAGTGCACCTCGCCGCGCACCCCGTCGGCGAGCTGCGCGTCGAAGGACTCGAAGATCCGCTCGTTGAGCACCCGGTATCCGGCCATCGCTCGGGTCCAGTGCGCGCTGGTGCAGTTCCGGCTCAACCGCAGCAGAAACCGGGCCAACTCCGGATCGGCGCGCGGGGGCAGCCGGACCGGGGAGTGCCGGTCGAGCACGGCACGGATCCCATAGCGCAGGATCGCGGGTTCGGGGAGCGGAACGGTGAAGGCCGGGGCGAGATACCCCGCGTTACCCCAGGACGCCCCGGACCCGGCCGCTGCCTTGTCCAGCACCTCCACCTCGATGCCGTACTCCTGCAGCGACCAGGCGCAGGACAACCCGACCATGCCCGCACCGATGACGATGACCTTGCGTGGACCCATGCACCAGCTCCGTTCGCTGTTCGTGCCTGTCAACCCAGGAGCACATCTGAGAACTCCGTGTCCCGCTGCGACGGACGAGAGCTCGCAGACGCACTCTAGGGCGACAAGCGGGCACGGGGCTTCGGTGCGCGCGGCCAAAATCGGTACCGGGCTTTCGTGCGATCCGACGTAGCGTCTAATCCTTGAACACCCGCAGTGCCAGCATGGCCGCGAACCGGTCCGCCGGATCGGCCAGATCGATGCCGCCGATCTCGGTGAGCCTGCGCAACCGGTAACGGAAGGTGTTCGGGTGCACGTGCAGGGCCGCGGCGGCCGCGCCGACATCCCCGAACGCGTCCAGCCAGGCCGCGAGGGTGGGCACCAGGCTCGCCCCGTGCCGTTCGTCGTACTCGCGCAGCACGGCGAGCGCCCCGCTGGGCCGGTCACCCTGTCCGATGGCGAGTTCGCGCAGCTCGGAAACCAGGATCCACCCGTGCACCTCGGCGAACCGGGCCGCCCGCGGACCGTCCTCGTGCGCGCGCAAGGCCCGCACCGTCCGGCTCGCCCGGTGCCGCGCGGTGGCCAGTTCCGCGCTGGTGCGCGCGCAGGAACCGATCCCGATCACCGCATCGGTGCGGTCCCCGAGCCTGCCGAGAAAGTCACCGGCCACCCGCAGGGCCCGTTCCCCGGCATCGCTATCCTCCCCGTCCACCGGGAGCAACCCGTAGGCGTGGTTCTCCAGCAGCGCGACCGCACTGCGCGGGTGCATCGCGGCCAGATGCATCGCGAAGCCGTCGGCGATCCGCTGGCGTTCGGTTTCCCTGCTGGTCTCCTCGCTCAGCGAACCACTCGGTTCCTGCGAGCCGCGCATCGCGAGCGCCAGCACGATCACCGGGGTTCCGGCGAGCCCGAGCCGGTCCACCGCGGCGTGCGCGTCCGGGCCACCCTCGAGCGCGGTGCTCAGCAGGTCCGCGCGCAGCCTGCGGCCCACATCCGCCCCGGCCCGCATGCGCAGCAGGTGCAGCGCCACCACCTTCGCGGCATCGGTGAGCGCCGCCTCGCGTTCGGCGGAAAGCGGTCCGTGCACCGCGGCCCAGATGGAGCCGAGCTGTTCGGCACCCGCGCGCACCGCGATCGCCACCCGCGGCATCGTGATCGATTCCGTGCCCAGTCCGGTGGAATCCACGTAGACCGGCCGCCTGCTGCGATAGAGCTCGTCGAACACCCCGGACTCGGTGAGCAGCTGCGAATAGCGTTGCGGGACCTGCCTGCCGAGCACCGTCTCCACCCGGGACTGGTCCGCTTCCTCCTGGTGGCCGGAGAACGCGAGCACCCGGGAACCCCGGTCCTCGATGGTGACCGGGGCATCCAGCTGCGCCGCGATCGCGTTCGCCAGGGAGAACAGGTCCCCGGCCGGGAAACCGCCCAGTGTCTCGGTGTCCTCGACGCGGATGCCGTCCTCGGTGAGCACCGAGCGCAACAGCGCGGCGAGCTGCATCCAGGAGGCGCCCCGCGCGACCGCGAGCAGCACGACCCCCGCATCCGCCGCCGCGGTGCGCAGCCGCTGCCCTGCGGGCACCGGGGAACGGATCACCAGTGCCCCCGCCCGGCCGCGCAGCCGGTCGAGCAGGGCCGCGATCCCCGCGGGTTCGCGCAGCCCGACCCCGAGCACCACGGCGGCCGGGGGCAGCGCCGGTTCCTCCACCGCATCGTGGATCACCACACCGCCGACCTCGCCGACCCGGTCCGGATCGCCGTGCACCACTTCGAGCAGGGTGCCGCCCAGGTCGTCGAGGATCCGCGTCAGACTCGCCCGGGCCATCGGAACAGCCTAGAGCACACCTGATGGCTCCGTGTCCTGCTGCGCGGGGCCATATCGGCGCCTCGCGGCGTTGTCCTCCTCCCGCGCAGCGCCGCTGCGCTGTCGTCGTCCGCCTTGCGATGCATCCGATCTGGCTCCCGCTCGCGACGGACGAGAGTCATCAGACGCACTCCTAGAGCACACCTGCCCCGCCGACTCCTAACTCAACTCCGCGCGCATGCGGTCGAGTTGTTCGGTGAGCGCGTCCTCGGTGGCGGGTCCGCAGAGCACGTGGGTGTCGCCGAGCTGGTCGGTCTCGAACAGGTTGTACCAGGCACCACGGCGACCGGCGACGTAACCGAGCGAGTACGGGCTGCGCTGCGGACGCTCCGCGCGGTCCCGGACCTGGACGTAGGCTTCGGCGCTCGCCGTGCTGATCCCCGCCCGGATCAGCGTGAACACCGTGGCCCGGTCATCATCGGTTTCCGAGTAGTCGTTGCTGACCAGCACGCTGTCCTCGGCGCGGGGCGGCTCGACGAACTCGGTGAGGGACAGCCGGATGGGCGCGAACCGGGCGGCGGTCGCGGCAGGCCATTCCGCGAGAAAACCCTTGGCGAGCGCGCCCGGCGAGATCTGGTCGAGGCACAGGCCGCCGTTGCAGCGCACCGCGCACACCGCTTCCTGGCCACGCTGCGCGGCAAGGATCTCCCAGCGGTCCTGGGTGTCCCGGAACCAGCCATAGTAGGCCGCATCGGGATGACACAGCACCCCCATGCTGACCGCGAAATCCCGGTCCAGGTGGTCCTGGTCCTCCAGCAGCCCCCGCTCGCCGAAGGCCCGCAGTGCGGTGGTGAGCTGATCCTGTTCGGCCTCCTGCGAGCGCCACAGGAGTTCACCGGCCAGCACCGAATGCGGTTCGCCGACCTGGAAATGGCGCGCCAGGCTGATGAAGTGCTCGGCATGGCAGACGACCCTGCCACCAGGAAGCATCGCTGGCTCAGCCTTCGTCGTTCGGGTCGTGGTGCGGTTCGGTGTCCTGCCCGATCACCGGCGGCGCCGTCGGCGGGATATCCCCGACGACCTCGTTGCCGTGCCCGCGGGTGACCAGGAAATCGGGTGTTGTCTTCTCCCTGTCCGCTTTCCTTCCTCGTCCCGTACCGGACACCGGCCGCTGCCCGGTACCCGTGCCGCGCGGGCCACCGGGCACATGGCCGGCCGCGATTCCACCGTACGGGCCGGACGCCGAGCCGGACCCGGCATTACCGCCCGTACCGGTTCCGGTGTCCGCACCGGCCTGCGGGGTGTACGCGGAGATATCCGTTCGCCCCGCGGCACCGCTCGCGGAGTCCTGCGCCGCCTGCACCCGCATCGGATGCCCACCGCCCGCGGTGTCCTCGCCGTGGGCGGGATACGTCCGGGGCAGGTTGTCGATGTGCCGGCCGGTCGCGGCCGCCAGGCTCCGGTACTGGTGAATGTTGTGCGCCTCGGCTCCCTGCTTCGCCTGCATCGCGGCACCGTAGTCGGCGGCCCCCGGATGACCGGGCAGGAGTGCGTCGAGTTTCGTCAAGCCGCTCGGCTGCGCGGGAATCGCGGGAACCGGCACCAGCTTCCCGCTGACCTCATCGGTCATCTCCGCCTGTGCCCGGGTCATTTCCTGGGCCTTGTCCAGGCTTTCCGCCATCCTGGAGAACATCGCCGAAGCCGGGCCCGCGCCCCGCTGCGCGGCACCCGCGCTCGGGCCCGTCCAGCTGCCCTCCAGCTTGCCCGCGGCGTTCTCGATCCGGCTCGACAGCTCGGTGAACCGCTGCATCAGCCGGAAAACCTGGTCCGTGGACTGCTGCAGGCCCTCGGTGCCACGCTTCTGCTCCACGAGCCTCCGGTAGATCTCCGCCCCGGTATACCCCGCCGTCACGTCCGATTCCTTCGCAGATCCTGTGCGTTGCGATCCTCGGCCCCGCGGTAGTCGGCGAGCGCCTTCTTCATGCTCCGCACCAGGCCATCGAGATAGGTGGTCGCCCCCTTGGCCTCGTTCGCGGCGTTGTCCAGCGACGCCTGATACGCGGCGAGGTACGACTCGCTCTGCACATCCGGGGCCGGGGCGGTGGCGACAGCGGAGGCCTCGCGGATCTCGCTCTCGAACTTCCTGGAGTCCTCGGCGATGTCCTCGAACTCGCGGATCAGCGCGGGGAGCGTCTCGGGGTCGAATTCATAGCCCGCATCCTGCGGTGTGGTCATCCCTGCGCGCTCCCGTCTACCTGGTATCCGATCGCTCGCACATGGTAGCGAGGCGGCGCTTTCGCGTATACGTTCCCGCAGCCGCCGGAGCTGGTGACCTCCGTCCCATGAGCCGAGCAGAAGAATCCGGGCCGCGGGAAGCGACGAACGGCCATCCAGTCGCGCAGTTGACGATGAACATCACCGACGAGGAAACGCTGGCAGCAGGCCGCGGACAAGACCGAACAGGACTTGCTTTCCTGGCGCGCCGGCTGGTCGACGGTGGCCTGGTACTCGTCGGTGCAGACCTGCTGCTCAGGCACGGGCTACTCGCGCTGATCCTCATCCGTGGCAAGGATTTCGTCCCCCGGCCCAGCCCGATTCCACCGGAACCCAGCAGCGGGCCGCGACCGGCTAGGGTGCCAGGTCGGCGCCCGGGCCCTTGATCTGCCGGGTGATCAGCGAGGTCTCCACGGTCAGTACCCCGGGCAGTGCGCCGAGGCGGTGGGCGAGATAGCCGTAACACGCGTCCAGATCCCGGTAGACGGTGAAGGCCACGATGTTCGCCGCGCCGCTCGTCGCCGCCGCATAGGCGACCTCGATGTGCCCGGCAAGCGCCGTGGCGACCGCGTCGAGCTCCCCGGGTGCCACGGTCAGCCAGAGCACGGCCGTGCAGTCGTAGTCGAACCACCCGGGATCGATGTCCACGTCGTAGTAGAAGACCCCGCGCCGGTGCAGCTCGGTCAACCGCCTGCGCAGCGTGGATTCCGGCGTCCCGGTCAGCGCGGAGAGGGTCGGATAGCCGGTGCGCCCATCGACCGCGAGCGCACGCAGCAGGGCCTGATCGGTTGCGGTGATGCGCTCGGGCAGGCCGCGGTGTTCGGCGGGTTCGGGTTCCCGCAACCGCTCGATCTCCTCGGCCTCGAGCGCGCCGAGCCTGCCGGGCCAGCCATGGGCGCCCGCGAGGTCGCGCAGGACGCAGTGCGCCGTGATCGCATCGATTCGCGGCGTGCGGGACAGTTTCTCCAGCAGCAGGCTGCCCGAACCGGATTCGGCGTGTGCCATGCAGGTCAGCTCGGTACCACCGGAGGCGAGCGCGACCCACGAGGTGTCCTCCCTGCGCGCCAGCGCCTGCGCGATCCGCGGCGCGGCGTCCGGTGCGCAGCGCAATCGCACCAGCCAGTCGGCCCGGCCGAGCCTGCGCCGGTCCGGGACCGCGACCACCCGCATCCCGGCGTCCCGCAGCCTGCGGTACCGCTGCGCAAGCGTGCGCTCCGAGCAGCCGAGCACGGTGGCGATCCGGCGCAGCGGTGTCCGCCCGGCGATCGCGAGCGCATGCAGGATCCGCCGGTCTAGCTCGTCCAGTGTGACGGTTTCCACCACACAAGGGTAATCGTGCAGCACTATCAGCCGAATACGGCGGTTAATGGTAGCGGAACCGCCGATCTCTGCGAACCTCGAAGCATGCAGACAGACGAACTCGATCCGGTCGCGCACACCAGCAGGCTGACCGCCGCGATGCGCGCCGCCGAAAGCCGCCGGCCCGACGCGCTGTTCGCCGACCCGTTCGCCGAACAACTGGCCGGCGCATCCGCCAGGCAACTGGCCGAGGAGTTCGACGGCGGGCCGACAATCCCGGTGCGCACCAGGTATTTCGACGATGCGTTCGCCGAGCTGCGGCCGAGTCAGATCGCGTTGCTCGCCGCGGGCATGGACACCCGCGCCTTCCGGCTGGACTTCACGCCCGGCACCACCCTGTTCGAACTCGACCGGCCGGAAGTGCTTGCCTACAAGGAGCGGGTCATCGACGCCCAGGCGCGCTGCGCGCGCCGCACCGTGGGTGTCGATCTGGCCGCGGACTGGCGGGATCCCTTGCGCGAAGCGGGTTTCCGGGCCGACCTGCCGACCTGCTGGCTGGTCGAAGGGCTCACCCAGTACCTCGAGGAGTCCGCCGTGCTCACCCTGCTCGACCGCCTCACCGACCTCAGCGCGCCGGGCAGCACCCTGCTGCTGGACGTGGTCGGCCGTTCGGTGCTGGAGGCGCACGCGATGCGCGCGACGCTGGACTGGATGGCCGAGCACGGCGCACCGTGGCTGTTCGGTACCGAGGAACCGGAGGCCCTGCTGACCGCGCGCGGCTGGGATCCCGAGGTTTCCCTGTTCAGCACGGTCGGCACCCGGCTGGGCCGCTGGCCGTACCCGGACGCGCCGCGGGGAACACCGGGGGTCCCGCACGGCTACCTCATCCGCGCGGCGCTGCGCTGAGCGAAACCGCGGCACGGCGCAGCGCCCGGTCGAGCGGGGAGAGTCATGCCGCCCTTGCGCGCCGCGCTGACCGAGCTCGGCGCGGAGCCGGTCGATGACCTGATCACGCTGTGGGCCGGGCACATCTGCGCCGAACACCGCCGGACCGTGGCCGGGGAACGGAAATACGCGCCCGGCCATCACCACCGTCCGGGTCCCGTTCGAGGCCGGGACCCGCAAGACCGTCGCCCTGTTGATGCAGCTGCTGGACGGTCAGGAGCCGACCGATTCCGTGCTGCTGCCCGCCGCGCTCGAGATCCGCGAATCGACTACACCGCGATCGGCGCGCTGATCCTCGGGTGCGGGTCGTAGCCCTCGACCGTGATGTCCGCCAGGGTGAACTCGTCGATATCGCGCACCGCGGGGTTCAGCACGAGCCGCGGCAACGGGCGTGGTTCCCGGCTGAGTTGTTCGCGGGCCTGGTCGAGGTGGTTCAGGTAGAGGTGCGCGTCACCGAGGGTGTGCACGAACTCGCCCACCTCGAGATCGCACACCTGGGCGACCAGCTGGGTCAGCAGCGCGTAGGAGGCGATGTTGAACGGGAGCCCCAGGAAGACATCCGCCGAGCGCTGATAGAGCTGGCAGGACAGTCGTCCCTCGGCGACGTAGAACTGGAACAGCGTGTGGCACGGCGGCAGCGCCATCCGGTCCAAATCGGCGACATTCCAGGCGCTGACCAGGTTCCTGCGCGAGTCCGGATCGGTCTTGATCCGCTCGATCACGGTGCGGATCTGGTCGATGTGCTCACCATCGGGACTCGGCCAGGAGCGCCACTGGTAACCGTAGATCGGGCCGAGCTCGCCGTTCTCGTCCGCCCATTCGTCCCAGATGCTGACCTTGTTCTCGTGCAGCCACCCGACATCGGTCGCTCCCCGGAGAAACCACAGCAGCTCGGCGAACACCGAGCGAGTATGCACCTTCTTCGTGGTGAGCAACGGAAATCCGCTGCCGAGGTCGAACCGCAGCTGATGGCCGAACACGCTCAGCGTGCCCGTCCCGGTCCGGTCTTGCTTGCGCACCCCGGTGGTCAGTACGTGGTCCAGCAGTTCCAGATATGTCCGCACGGTGGGAAACTCCTCAGCGCAGTGCGCGGTCGAGCAGCGGGAGCAGGCGATCCCAGTGCTGCTGCAGCGCGGCCGGATCGAACGCGGCGGTGTCCGACATGGTGAAGCCGTGAACGGTGTCGGGATAGATCTCGGTGCTATAGCTGACCCCCGCAGCCCCGAACGCCTCGTTCAGCTCGCTGATTGCCTCCGGGGTCATGTCGTTTTCCGCGAGCCCGAGATGCACCTCGGCGGCGAGCGCGCCGACCTGGCGGTGCGGGCTGTCCGGTTCCTCGGTGACCAGCTGGGCAGGGTGGAATCCGGCCACGGCGGCCACCCGGTCCGGATGCGCGATCCCGGTGCGCATCGCCAGCAGGGCACCGATGCAGTACCCGATCGCCGCCACCGGCCCGGCGCTGACCCCGGGCTGTTCGGTGAGGAACCCGAGATAGGCCTCGGCATCGCGCAGCACCCGCTCGGTGCTGTGCTCCTCGAGCAGCGGCATCAGCTCGGCGAACACCGCGGGCCGGTTCTCCTCGCTGATGTGCTCGGGCAGGTCGAGCACCGGAGCCGGGCCGTGGCGGTAGTAGAGATTGGGCACCAGTACGTAGTAGCCGTGCCCGGCGAGTTCGGTGGCCTTCCGCTCCAGTTCAGGCCGGATACCGAAGGCGTCGGTGTACAGCAGCACTCCCGGATGCGGTGCGCCGTCCCCGGGGTGCGCGGCGAGCGCGTCGGCCTGGCCGTCCGCGGTAGGGATCCGCAGCGTGGTGATGGGCATACGCCGAGCTTGTCACATTCCGCCGGATCCCGCGCCGCCCCGGCCGTCAAGAGTGCCCGCCGTCCCGGCTCATCGGCCGGAGCCCTCCAGTGCCGCGTAGACCGCCTCCAGATAGGCACGGCCATTTTCGGCGCCGACCAGCCTCGGTTCCATCCTGTTCATGACGTACGCGATGGTCAGACGCCGGTCGAGATCGTTGACCACCACGGATCCGCCGTAACCGGTCCACCAGCAGATCCGTGCGTCCGGAAGCACCGGCATCGCATGCGGGCTCGGCAGGGCGTATCCCAGGCCGAAGCGCAGGTGCGCGCCGAGCACCCGGTCCACGCCGTCGGCCTGCACGGCGAAGATACGGTCCACCGTTTCCGCGCGCAGATAACGCCGCCCCCCGAACCGGCCACCGTGCGAGATGATCGACTGCAGCCTGGCCACCGACCGCGCATTGCCCTGACCGTTGAAACCGCCGAGTTCCGCCGCGAGGAAGGCCCTGGTGGTCGTCACATCGGTGCGGATCAGCGGATTGGTCATGGTGCGCACCGCGATGCTGTGCGGATCCACTGCCGCGCGATCGGTCACCGGTCGGGATGGCGGTATCAGCGTCGCGACCCGGTCGTCGATGCTCTCCGGGGCACCGAGCCAGTAGTCCGCTTCCCGCACGGCCGAGAACTGTTCGCCGAGCAAGGCTCCGAGGCTGCACCCGGTGATCCGCCGGGCGAGTTCGCCGAGGAGATGCCCGTGGCTGATCACCTGATAACCGGAACCCACACCGGGAGACCACCACGGTTCCTGCCCGGCAAGCAGCGCCGCGGCCCGGCTCGTGTCGTAGAGATCCTCCAGGGTGACCGCGCGTTCCCAACCGCAGACACCCGAAGTGTGACCGAGCACGTGCCGTACGAGCACTCCGCGCTTGCCCGCACCGCCGAACTCCGGCCAGTACCGTGCCACCGGCGCCCCGGGATCCAGCAACCCCTCGTCGATGAGCTTGAGTGCCACCAATGCCGTCATGGTCTTGGTCAGCGAGTAGGTGTTGACCAGGGTGTCCCGCGTCCATGGCGTGCCGGTGCCCGGATCGGCGGTACCGCCCCACAAATCCACCACGGTCTGCTCATTCTGGATGACGCAGATCGACGCGCCCGCCTCCGCACCGCTGGCGAGCCGGTGCGCCAACAATGCGTGCACACCCGCGAAACGGGGTGCGCACACGCCCGCCACGGTCACCGGGCCCCCGTGGTCGATCGGGCGCGCCGGACACCCGCTTCGATCTCCTTGTCCAGATCCTTGACATAGCGCGCGAAATCCACCTGGATCGTGTGCCGCGGAGTGTCGTAGTACTGCCCGAGATGCTTACGCTCATCGCGGGCGAGCATTTCCCGCATTTCCCGCTCGGATGGTAACGCGTATTCGCCGGCCAGATGCCGGGCGATCAGCTTACTCTGCCGTTCGGCGAGGTTGACGATCGTCGGGGATGCCTGCGCCAGTCCGGCATAGTAGAGATTGTCGATTCCGGGTTTGAGGATCCGCTTGAACAACGGAAACCGATGCTGCCCGTCCGGTTGCAGCTCCGGGTCGGTGAAGAACGGAAAACTGATGCGGTATCCCGTCGCCAGTACGAGCACATCGGCCGGAATACGCCGGCCATCGGCACAGACCACGGCGTCCGCGTCCAACCGTTCGATCTCCGGAACACAGGTCAGATCACCGGAACCCGCCCGTGCGAGGAAATCGATACTCACCGAGGGGTGCGCCGAAAGCGGCTCGTGATCCGGTTCGGGAAGGCCGTACGCACTCATGTGGCCGAGCGTTTTCTTGATCGCCCGCCTGGAAAGCGCGAGGCCGAGCTTTTTCGGCATCCACGGTGGCATCATCATTTTGTCGGCCGGTTTGCCGTTGCGGTATTTCGAGAGCACCCAGACACCGCGGCGCGCCGATACCCACACGTGGTCGGCCACGGTGCGCTGCGCCAGTTCCGAAGCGATGTCCAGCCCGGAGTTCCCCATGCCGACCACCACGACCCGTTTCCCGTGCATGTCGACCGGTTCGAACGGGCTGCGGTACTCGTGGCTGTGCAACACCGGGCCGTGAAATTCGCCTGCGTATTCGGGAATATTCGGATTCCAGTGGTGCCCGTTCGCGACCACGAGCGCGTCATAACAGCGCGTCTGCCCGGTGTCCAGCGTGACGGCCCAGCGCCCGGATTCGTCCCGGACCGCTCGTTCCACTCGCGTGTTGAACGTGATCTTCTCGCGCAGGCCGAAATGGTCCACGTAGTCGCGGAAGTACTGGTGAATCAGCGTGTGATGGGGAAAATGGGGCCAGCCCTCGCCCGCCGGATAGTCCTCGAACTGCAACCGCGAGGTGGACGTGTCGATGTGCAGCGATTCATAGCACGCCGAGCGCCGGTTCGGGTTGCCGAAATACCAGTTTCCGCCGACATCGTCCGATTCCTCGAAGCAGTCGAACGGGATACCGAAGTCATGGAGCCGTTTCGCGGTCGTGAAACCCGAACAACCGGCTCCGATGATGCAGACCGCCGGTGGTGCGACCATCGCCCAACCTCTCTTTGGTGCGGGTGGACTCACCGTGCCATTTCACTGACGCGATGTCTAGTGAGTGCGCGAATGTATACTCGCCGAGGGTGAGGCTGCGCGGACGAGACCCGGGAGGTCAGGGTGGGCAAGCAGGGCGGGGAGGCCAGAACCACACTGCGCCAGCAACAGAAACAACGCACCCGGCGTGAGCTGCTGGAAAGCGCCAAACGCCAGTTCGTCGAACGGGGCTACGCCGCGGTCACCGTGGACGATATCGCCGCCGCCGTCGGCTGCTCCCGGGCGACGTTCTACCTGCACTTCGCCGACAAGCCGGACGTGCTGCACAAAATCGGCGCCGAAACGATGGCCCAGCGCGCACGGACCGTCTACCAGGATCTCGACGCCGTGCTGACCTCGGGTTCCCGCACCGCGTTCGACGACTGGGTACGGCGGGCACTGGAATGGTTCGAGTCCAACCAAGCGATTCTGCCGGCCTGGGACGAAGCCGTCGCCCTCGAACCGGCGTTCAGACCGATTGCCAAGCGCGCCATCGACGACCTGCCCGCCGCCATGCCCGATTACCTGCGACGCTGGGGCGAGGATCGGCACGCGGAAGCCTGTCTGCGCATCGAGCTGCTGGTCAGCCAGCTCGAACGATTCTTCGTGCGCTGGAGGCTGCAGGGCACGATCAGCTCGCAGCTCGACCCTGCCAGGACACTCGGCGACATCTGGTTCCCCGCGCTGTCACCACCCGGGCCGGAGGAAAGCGCACCCGGACATCGGCGTTGACCTACCGGGCGATCTCCCGTTTACCGTGTCGCGTCCTGAACCTGCGAAGCCACGCTCGCCCGAAACCTCGTATCGCTCGACAGCCGTTCGGTACCACGGGAATCGTGTCCAGGATGCGGAGCGCGGCGCTCGCGCCACGGTGTGTGCGAACGATTTCCGGCAGGGTCGCGGAATGCGGATCCACCAGCCGGTCCGGCTGTTCCAGTGCGCGCAGTGGGTGACCCAGCGAATCCAGGAAGCGAGAACCGCCGCGACCCGGTTCGGTGGGTGGCCCTGCTCCAGCGCCGCCACGGCCGTCGGCGCGAGTCGTTGCCGGATCTTCTGGCTCCCATCGGCACCCGGTTTGGCGAGGGAGTAGGGCACCTCGGGGTTCGCGAACCGGCGCAGTACCGTGGCGGCATAAGCGGATGCGTCCGCGTCGACCGCGGGAAGGTGCGGAACGATCTCCTGTTCGAGCAGATCCTCGACGCGTGCCCGTACACGAGCACTGCCTCCCGGCTCGGGCCACCCAGCAGCTGGTGCACGGGAGCCCCGAGCTCCTTTCCCGTGATGTCCCGCAACGCCATGTCGACCGCGGAAAGGGCCGACATGGTCACCGGTCCCCGCCGCCAGTAGGCACCGTGATACAGGTACTGCCAGGTGTCCTCGATCGCTGCGGCGTCCCGGCCGATCAGCAGCGGCACGATGTGCCCGGTCAGATAACCGGTCACCGCGAGTTCCCGGCCGTTGAGCGTCGCATCACCGATGCCGCTCACGCCGTCGTCCGTGGTGATCTTCGACGTCACGAAATTCCGCCCGGGAGAACAGACGATGACTTCGGCTTCGGTGATCCTCATCGGCTGACCACATTCGGCTCGTGCGGGATGGACTGCGGGGACGTGGCACCGGCCGGATCCCCGACGACGAGGTTGTCCTCATTGCGCACGCCACCGCTTGCCGGAAATGTACACACCGGGCTCGATCGCAGCCATTCCTGAGGCGCGTGTTCAGGACAGGTGGTGTACCTCCTGCAGCCCGTAGACCGGAGTGGGAATCCCTTCGTAGCGCGCTTTCAACTGGAGGGCGAGGTACAGCGAGTAGTGCCGGGACTGGTGCAGGTTTCCGCCGTGGAACCATAATCCCGGTTGCTGGGTGGGTTTCCACATGTTGCGCTGTTCGCCTTCCCATGGCCCGGGGTCTTTGGTGGTCTCGGATCCCAGGCCCCAGCATTTGCCGACGCGGTCGGCCATGGCCTGGCCGCACAGATCGGCGACCCAGCCGTTCATGGAGCCGTATCCGGTGGCGTACACGACGAGGTCGGCAGGCAGTTCGGTGCCGTCGCCGAGGATGACGGAGTCGCGGGTGAGGTGGTCGACCTGGCCGTGGGCGAGTCGGATCTCGCCGTTCGCGACGAGGTCGGCGGCACCGACGTCGATGTAGTAGCCGGAGCCGCGCCGCAGGTATTTCAGGAACAGTCCGGATCCATCGTCGCCCCAGTCGTGCTGGAATCCGGCTTTGGCGAGCCGCTCGTAGAATTCGGCGTCGTGTTCCCGGATTTTCTGGTAGATCGGTATCTGGAATTCGGGCATGATCCGATAGGGGAGAGAGGCGAAGGCCATATCGGCTTTCTCGGTCGTCATTCCGGACCGCACGGCGCGTTCGGAGTACAGATCACCGAGGCCGAACTCCATCAGTGAATCGGATTTGACGATGTGCGTCGAGGATCGCTGCACCATGGTGACCTCGGCGTCGTGCTCCCACAGTGCGGCGCAGATGTCGTGTGCCGAGTTGTTGGAACCGATCACCACGGCCTTTTTGCCCCGGTACGCGTCCGGTCCCGGATGCCGGGAGGAGTGGTGCTGCTCGCCCGCGAATTCGTCCATCCCGGGGAACGAGGGCAGGTTGGGTTTGCCGGACATTCCGGTGGCGAACACGAGGTGGCGCGGCCGGAGCAGGATCTCCTCGCCGTCGCGGCGCACGGTGACCGACCAGTACCCGGTCTCTTCGTCGTAGGCGGCGGAGGTGACCTCGGAACTGGTCCAGTACGGCACTTCCATCACGCGCGTGTACATCTCCAGCCAGTCCGCGATCTTGTCCTTCGGCGCGAAAACCGGCCAGTTCTCCGGAAACGGCAGGTAGGGCAGGTGGTCGTACCAGACCGGATCGTGCAGGCACAGGCTCTTGTACCGGTTGCGCCAGGAATCACCGGCGCGCGCGTTGCGCTCCACCACCAGCGCGGGTACGCCGAGCTGCCGAAGCCGGGCGCCGAGCGCGATTCCGCCCTGCCCGCCACCGATCACGACGACGAACGGCTGGTCCCGGCGACCGAGCCGGTCCTGTTCCAGTTCCAGTTCCTCGGCCCAGGACAGGCGCCCGGCGACCGCGCCGTGCCGCGCGCCTTTGGGCCGCAGCTCGGCCCGCGGTTCCGGGAAGTCCTTGAGCTCGCGCAGGCTGGTCAGCAGTGTCCAGGCACCTTCCGCTTTCAGGCGCAGATGCCCTTTCCCCCGGCCGGTCGCGGTCTCGAACTCGATCCAAGCCTCGAGCACCCCATCGGCCTCGGTCGGCGGTTCACTGGTGCGGAAGCCGGACGGATCGATGCTGTCGAGGCAGGCCGCGAGCAGCCCGGAGGCCCCGTCGCGTCCTTCGACGGTCTTGAGGTTCCAGGTGAAGGCCACCAGATCCCGCCAGAAGCTGTCCACGGCGAACAGCGCGGCCGCGGCATCGATATCGCGCGCCGCCAGTGCCGCCTCGAACCGGCCGAGCCAGTCGTCGACACGCGACTGCGCGGAAGGCGCCACCTTGTCCTGCATTTGCGTCATCGGAGCTCCTACGAACGGTGTCGGTGCTATAGCGCCGATCACACTCCGCTCGGCAGGCGCGGACAAGGGTTGCAGCGAGTTGCACGCGAATTGCCCATGGCGGGGGCACCCGGGCTCACCTATGCTGGGACCGCTGCCGCGATGGTGCGGGAGGTGATGCACGTGCGCAGTGCGATCCCTCCGGGACGGAACCTGCCGAGTCACGCGCGCGAACTCGTCCGGATGCACGAGGCCGTGCTCGGCGGCGGTCGCCCGCCCGTACGCCCGCGCGAGATCGTCTCCCAGTCCTGGTCCCGGATGCTGCGGCTCGGTCTCACCGCGGACCGCATCAATGCCCGTGATTCCGTTGCCGAACAAGAACTCGCGCAGCGGCGACAGGGTTCCCCGCTGCACGAGGTGGTGGACGGGCTCGGCCAGAGCATCGGCGCCACCTCGGACGCGGCCCACATGCTGCTCGTGGTGACCGATGCCGAGGGCATCATCCTCTGGCGCGCGGGCACCACGGCGGTCCGCCGCCGCGCGGATGCTCTCGGGTTCATCGAGGGCACGGACTGGACCGAGGCGAAGGTGGGCACGAACGCGATCGGCACCGCCCTTGCCGAGGCGGCCCCGGTCGAGCTCCTCGCCGGGGAACACTTCGAACAGGGCCAGCACCCGTGGTATTGCTCCGCCTCCCCGGTGCACGATCCGCGCACCGGGGAGCTGCTCGGCATCGTGGACGTCAGCGGTCCGGCGCTGACCCTGCATCCGGCGATCGGGGCACTGGTCGAGACCGGGTGCCGGCTCGCCGAAGCCCAGCTCTGGCGTTCGCACCAGCAGCGGCTGGACCGGCTGCGGCAGGCCGCCGAGCCGATGCTGGCCGGTTCTCCGGGACCCGCCGTCGTCGCCGACGAGCACGGCTGGGTCGCGCACAGCTCGGGGATCGCGCCCCAGGATCGGGTGGCCGCACCCCGGCAGGGCCATGCCCTCGCCGTTCCCGGGCTTGGTGCCTGCCTGCCGGAGCGGTTGGCCGATGGCTGGCTGATCCGCCCGGTCGGCCCCGGCCGGAACCTGTTCCTGGATCTCGAACTTTCGGCGACACCACTACTGCGGGTGCGTGCCGAGGATTCCGGATGGCGGCGGACGATCACCCGGCGTCACGCCGAGACCCTGGTCGCCCTGCACCGGGCGGGACGGGACGGGCTGTCCGCCGAAGCGCTGAGCCGGGCGCTGTTCGGCGACGCCGATCATGTGGTGACGGTGCGTGCCGAGGTGTCCCGGCTGCGCAAGCTGCTGGGCACCATCGTGGACACCCGCCCGTACCGGATCGCCGAAGGAGTCCGGCTCACCGTGTACCAGTGAACCCGTTCACCGGTGGACGGTGGCGCGCAGTCCCGCCACGATCAGCCCGAGCTCGTGCTCGAAATCGTCCGCCCCCTGTGGTTCCCGTTCGATCGCCCCGGCACTGGCCGCCTGCAGCGCCACCTGTTCCTCCGCGGTGTGCCCGAACACCACGTGCAGCAACGCCCGGGTACCGATCTCGACCTGACCGGCAGGCAGGCCGCTTTCCCGCAGCACCTCGCGCAGCCTGCTCGCCGGTTCCACCGCACCGAGACCGAAGGTGTAGGCCGTGACCACCACTTCGGCCCCGTCCCGATAGGCCAGCATCGCATCCCGGAGCTCGGCGCAGATCTCGACCACCCGCCGGTCCCATTCGCCGGCCCGCTGGGTGCGCCTGCCGCGGGCCACGATCTCGTCGGCGATCGCGGCGAGCAGCGTCTGTTTGTTCGGCACGTGGTGGTACAGCGCGCTCGGTTGCACCCCCAGTTCGGTGGCCAGCCTCCGCATCGTGAGCGATTCCAGCCCGTACTCGTCGAGCACCTCGATCGCTTTGCGCACGACATCCTCCCGGTGGTAGCGCACCCTGGCTCCTCCTGTTGACCGATGGAACCGTCCAGTTTAACCTGAACGCTGTTCACCTGAACAACGTTCAGGTTGCAAGGCCGACTCGACACAGGAGAAGCAATGCGTTCCACGTTCGAGCAGCTCGCCGACACCATTCTCGACGGGACTCCCACCACGCCGGACGAGGCCCTCGCAATCTTGCGCACCGAGGACGCCGAGCTGCTGCCCCTCGTCGCCGCCGCGAGCCGATTGCGCCGGGCGCACTTCGGCAACACGGTGAAGGTCAACTACCTGGTGAACCTGAAATCGGGGCTGTGTCCGGAGAACTGCAACTACTGCTCCCAGGCGCTCGGTTCCCAGGCACCCATCCTCAAGTACTCCTGGCTCTCCGAGGAGGAAACCCTCGCCCAGGCCGGAGCGGGCCTCGCCGGTGGCGCCAGCCGGGTGTGCCTCGTCGCCTCCGGGCGCGGTCCCTCCAACCGGGACATCGGCCGGGTCTCCGAGATGGTGGAAGCGCTCAAACGGGAGAACCCGGATGTCGAGGTGTGCGCCTGCCTTGGGCTGCTCTCCGAGAATCAGGCCGAGCGGCTCAAGGATGCCGGGGTGGACGCCTACAACCACAACATCAACACCGCCGAGAGCAACCACGAGAACATCGTCCAGACCCACACCTACGCGGACCGGGTGGACACCGTGGAGAAAGCCAAACACGGCGGCCTCTCCCCGTGTTCGGGATTCATCGCCGGACTCGGCGAGACCGATGAGCAACTGGTCGAGGCACTGTTCGCGCTCAAGGCACTGGACTCCGACTCGATCCCGGTGAACTTCCTGATCCCGTTCGACGGAACCCCGCTCCAGCACACCAGGGAGCTCTCCCCGGCGCGGTGCATGAAGATCCTGGTGCTGGCGCGTTTCGTGTGCCCGGACAAGGAGGTTCGCATCGCGGGCGGCCGGGAACTGCACCTGCGTTCGCTGCAACCGCTCGCACTGCACGTGGCGAACTCGATCTTCCTCGGGGACTACCTCACCTCGGAGGGCCAGGCCGCCGAGGCAGATCTGGAAATGATCCGGGACAACGGTTTCGTCGTCCTCGGTTCCCCGGAGGAGCGCGAACAGCAGGCCGTTTCCCCGGCGGTACCCGACCCCTCGATCCGGCGGCGCGGCGCGGGCACCGACGTCCTCCCGAACGCATGACACCCGAGCAACTGCTCGCCTTCGACCGCGAGCACGTGTGGCATCCCTACGCCTCGATGACCGATCCGGCACCGGCCCGGCTGGTCACCGCGACCTCGGGCAGCCGGATCAGCATCGAGGGCCACGGTCCCGTCGTCGACGGCATGGCCTCCTGGTGGTCGGCGATTCACGGGTACCGGCACCCCGTGCTGGACGAAGCGGCCCATCGCCAGCTCGACCGGATGTCGCATGTGATGTTCGGCGGCCTCACCCATGAACCGGCCGTCGAACTGGCCCGGCGCCTCGTCGAGCTCACCCCGGCCGGGCTGGAGCACGTGTTCCTCGCCGACTCCGGATCGGTGAGCATCGAGGTCGCGATGAAGATGGCGCTGCAGTACCAGCGCGGCACCGGCCGTCCCGGGCGCACCGGATTCCTGACCGTGCGCGGCGGTTATCACGGCGACACCGTCAACCCGATGAGCGTGTGCGACCCCGATGGCGGAATGCACACGATGTGGTCCGGGCTCCTTCCCCAACAGGTTTTCGGTGACCGCCCGCCCGCACTCGGCGAGGACATCACCGGGTGGGCGGAGGATTTTCGCGCGCTCGCCGCCGAACACGCGGACCGGCTGGCCGGGCTGATCGTGGAACCACTGCTGCAGGGCGCGGGCGGAATGCGCCCCTACCCCGCGAAGTGCCTCACGGTGTTCCGCGAGGTCGCCGACGAACACGGGCTGGTGCTGGTGTTCGACGAGATCGCCACCGGTTTCGGCCGCACCGGCACTCTGTTCGCCACCGAGGAAGGCGGGGTGTTCCCGGATGTGCTCTGCCTCGGCAAAGCGCTCACCGGTGGCTACCTTTCGCTGGCCGCGACCCTGTGCACGAGCGAGGTCGCCCGTGGGCTTTCCGCGAGCGAGTCCGGCGTGCTGATGCACGGGCCCACTTTCATGGGCAATCCGCTGGCGTGCGCGATCGCCTCCGCGAGCCTGGATCTGCTCGCCACCGGGGACTGGCTGGCCGATGTGCGCCGGATCAACGCGGGTTTGCAGACACTGCACGAGATTCCGGCGGTGGATGTCCGCGTGCTGGGCTCGGTCGGCGTGGTGCAACTGGACCACGAGGTCGATGTCGCCGCGGCCACCGAGGCGGCACTGTCCGAGGGAGTGTGGCTGCGCCCGTTCCGGGACCTGATCTACACGATGCCGCCGTATGTGTGCACCGATGCGGACATCGCCGCACTCTGTGCCGGGATCGTGGCCGCCGCGGAGGCAGGATGAGCGCCTGGGCGGATTGGTTCGCCGAGCAACGCAGCGCACGGGAAGCCGCGGGCCTGCAACGTATTCTGCGGCCGCGCGAGCTCGGGGAGGAGCTCCTGGACCTCGCGGGCAACGACTACCTCGGCATGAACGGTCATCCCGAAGTACGCCGCGGCGCGGCCGAGGCGGCACTGGACTGGGGTGCGGGCGCGGGCGCCTCCCGGCTGGTCACCGGAACCACCGCGGGGCACACCGAACTGGAGCGCGAACTCGCCGGATTCACCGGGCACGAGGCGGCGCTGGTCTGTTCGACGGGATACCACGCCAATCTCTCCGCGGTGACCGCACTGGCGGACCGGGACACGGTGATCATCTCGGACGCGCACATCCATGCCTCGCTGATCGACGCCGCACGGCTTTCCCGGGCGCGGATCGAAGTGGTGGCCCACAACGACCTCGACGCCGTCCGGGCAGCGCTCGCCGAGGCCGGGGACCGCCGCACGCTCGTGCTGACCGAATCGGTGTTCTCCGTCCTCGGGGACACCGCGCCGCTGACCGAACTCGCGGCCGCCTGCGCCGAAGCGGGTGCGCTGCTGCTCGTCGACGAGGCGCACGGGCTCGGCGTGCTCGGCGACGGCGGCCGGGGACTCGTGCACCGCGCGGGACTGGCCGGGCATCCGCACGTGATCATGACCGCGACACTGTCCAAGTCGCTCGGCGCCATGGGCGGATCGGTACTGGGGCCCGGCGCCCTGATCGACCACCTGATCAACCGGGCGCGCCCGTTCATCTTCGACACCGGCCTCGCCCCGGCCCCGGTGGCCGGAGCGTTGACCGCCCTGCGCATCCTGCGCCATAGTCCGGATCTGCCCGCGCGGATTCACGAACGGAGCGCCGAACTGGCCGATCTGCTCGCGGTACCGCGGCCCGCGGGCGCCGTGGTCTCGGTGCCGATGCGGTCCCCCCAGGCCGCCCTCACCGCCCAGTCCCATGCCCGCGCCGCGGGGCTCCGGGTCGGCTGCTTCCGCCCGCCCTCGGTACCGGACGGGATCTCCCGGCTGCGGATCACCGTCAGCATGGGGCTCGACGACGCACAGTGGGCCGCGGCGGTCCGCACGCTGACCGAGATCATCGACGGTCACCGCGACCGAACGGGCACGCTACCGGTATTTTCGCCCTGATCGCCCACACTTCCCCCGAATCGGGCACACTCTTGCCATGCTCGCAGTGATCCTGTGGCGGCTACTCATCGTGGCCTGCGCACTCACCGGATTCATCGCCGCGGTCCAGCTTTCCGGGTTCGCGAACGCGATTCCGGGGCTGAGCCAGCAGGCCAGCCTGCTCACCGCGCTGGTCTATCTCGGCCTGGCCGCCTATCCGCTGTGCACCGGTGGCCGCGAACCACGCAACCCGTGGCCGCGCGGTGCCACGACGGTCCTCCTGCTGCTCGTGGCCGCGGTCTACGCCGGGCTGATGGGCGGCGACTACGACCAGCTCTGGTCCGTGTTCGAACACATCGTCACCCCGCTCGTGGTGCTGCTCGACTGGATCCTGGTCGGGCGCAACCAGGGCAACTGCGCCTGGTGGCAGCCGCTGAGCTGGGTCGTGTTCCCGCTCGCCTACCTGGTGTACTTCCTCATCGCCGATCCCGGGCTCTACGGCAGCTTCCTCGACCCCGACAGCAGCGCCTTTCCCACCACCGTGGGCGGGTTCCTGCTCGCCGTACTCGTCGTCGGTTACCTGCTCTATGTCACCGCCAGAGTCCGCACCGTCTTCGTGCGCTCCTACCGCTGAATAACCACGCGGCCGACAAACCATGGCGCGGGCCGGATTCGTCAACTCCGGCCGGGTCGGCCGGGGCGGTCTCGAGTGCGGATCCGCTCGGTGCCGGTCGCCAGCTGCCGCCGATGAGCACGCCATGCTGCACACTTGCGAGGATGTCGGCGACCGAGGGGGACATGGCCACAGCGTTCACGCTCCTTCCTGGATTGATCACAGTCTGGATTGATCACGGTGCTGGATAGGAGTCCCGCGGAAACAGCCGAGACCGATCAGGTCAGGGCAGCCACCATCGCCTCGGCCATCGGAGCGCTCGACGCGGGGTTCTGCCCGGTGAACAGGTTCCGGTCCCGGACGGTGAACGCCTCGTAGGCCGGGCCACTGGAGTGCTTCGCGCCCAGCTCACGCAGCCTGCCGGCGAGCAGCCACGGCGCACCCTCGGCGGTACCGAACAGCTGCTCCTCCTCATCGGTGAACGCCGCCAGTTCCCGCCCGGCGAACAGCCATTTCCCTTCCTCGTCCACCGCGGACAACAGGCCCGCGGGTCCGTGGCAGACCGCGCCGATGAGCTTTCCGCCTGCCTCGGCCGCGGCGAGCAGGCGGCCGAGATGCGCGTCCTGGTAGAGGTCCACCACCGGGCCGTGTCCGCCCGGAAGCACCACCGCCACATAGTCGGCGATGTCGATCTCCTCGAGCTCGAGCAACGGCCCGAAGCTCCGCAGTGCTTCCGCGGCGTGCTCGACGTGGCTCGCGCAGTCCGGCCCGGCGAGTTCCGGATCGGCACTGTGCGCATCCAGTGGCTGCAACACTCCGCCCGGGGAGGCGAAATCGACGGTGAACCCGGCTTCGGCGAACTCCTTGTGCGGTGCGGCGAGTTCCTCGGCCCAGTAGCCGGTCGGGTACGAGGAACCATCGGTGCGCTCCCAGGTGCTGGCAGCGGACATGACGATCAAGACTTTGCTCACGAATTCGATCCTTTGCTGACGATTCACCGGTCGCGCCTACCGGCGCCGGTATGCCTCGAGCCTGCCGTCGAACAGAGGGTTCCGGGGGCCCATCTCGCGCCCTGTGCGGGCTCGGACCCGGCAACCCAGGACGGGGCGACCCAGGACGGGGCAACCCAGGACGGGGCGACCCAGGTCGCACAGGTCCAGCCACCGGGCGGCGAGATCGGCGACAATGGGTTCCGTGGTCACCAATCGCGAACTCGCCGACTTCCTCCGCCGGGCCCGCGCCGTTGTCGATCCGTCCCGGGCCGGACTACCACCGGACGGACGGGTGCGCCGGGTCCCGGGACTGCGCCGTGAGGAAGTCGCCCGGCTGGCGGGCGTGTCCGCGGACTACTACGCCCGGCTCGAACAGGGCAGGCCCATCACCCCCTCGCCCGCGGTCGTGGAAGCGATCGGCAGGGCCCTCGAACTCGATGCCGCGGGGCGCGCCCATCTGGACGACCTCATCGGGCCGAGCTCGGCGACCACGCGCAGGCAATCCCGTGGTGTGCAACGGGTACGCCCGGGGATCCATCAGCTGCTCGACGCCCTCGACGGGGAACCCGTGCTCGTCCTCGGCCGCCGCACCGACATCCTGGCCGCCAACCGGATGGCCAAGGCACTGTTCGCCGACTTCGACCGGATGCCCGCGGTACGGCGCAACTACGCCCGCTGGATGCTCCTCGACCAGGACGCCCGATCGCTGTTCGTGGACTGGCCGGACCAGGCGAGAGCCGCCGTCGAAAGCCTGCGGTTCGAAGTCGGCCGGGACCCGGATGACCGCGCGACCGCCGAACTCATCGCCGAGCTCCGCGAACACAGTCCCGAATTCGGCGAATGGTGGGAACAGCACCGGGTCCACCAGCGCACCCACGGCTCGAAACACCTGCACCACCCACTGGTCGGCGAACTGACCGTCGAATACGAAAGCCTCACGCCTCCCGGCGACCCGGACACGACCCTCTACATCTACACCACCGAACCCGGCTCCCCCTCCCGCAAAGCCATCAACCTGCTCGCCAGCTGGACGTCGACGCCGACGGACGGCTCACCAGCCGCCGCGCAGCACAAGTAATCGCACCTGGAGTTCGAGGGTGAATCGCTGCACGGCATCCTCCAGATCAAGGGCGCAGAGTTTTTCGATGCGCTGTAAGCGATACCGGAACGTGTTCCGGTGCACCCGCAACGCGGCGGCCGCCCTTGTCACGTCACAACCAGCGTCGAACCAGCTCAGCAGGGTGTCCAGGTATTCGGCACCGCGCCGGGACCCGCCGCGCCGCAGGATGTCGACGGGACCGCTCAACAGTCCGGGATGCTCGGCGACCAGACCGGCGAGCTCGGCGATCAGGATGTCCGGGCGGAGCTCGGCGAGTGGCGCGGTGGTCGGCGTGCGCCGCGCGGCCAGCACGGCAACGGCATGCCGTAGCGGTTCACGTTCGGCGCGGATCTCTTCGGCCGCGGTCACCGCCGCCGTCAGGCAGGCGACCACCGGAACACCGGACAACCGCGCGGCACGCCCGCGCAGTTGCTCGGCGAACGCACCGGGATCACCGGCACCGGTGAACAACACATAGGCGACGGAATCGTGGATGACGGTGATCGTTTCCGGATTCAGCATCCGGGCACAGCGCGCCAGCGGCGGTTCCCGTTCCGACGGGAAGGCGGACTCCGGGCCATACGTGCCGAGGGCGAGCAGATACCACGCCCGGCGCCGGGCAGGTAACCGCTCGGTCAGTGCCTCCAGTGACCCCTTTCCGGCCAGCAGCCCGCGCAGCAGCTCGGCCCGGACCTCGTCCTCGGCGTCGGGTCCGGCACCGGCGTCCGGGAACCAGGCGGCCGCCGCAGCAGAAACATCGCCGAGCACGCGCTCCGCGAAGCCGGGAGTGTCCGGTCCGGGAGTCAGCAGCACGTATCCGACCACGCGGTGCGCCGCCTCGATCGGTGCGACCAGCCGCTGCCCGATCCAGGCGATGCCGTGCAGTTTCCGGACGGCGGCGAGTTCGTCCCCGCAGACCCGGCGGGTGAGAACCGGTTCCTCGGTGACCTCCTCGGCCCCGCCCTCGCGGCCGAAGGCGAGCACCCGCAGCGCGGCATCGGTGAGCACCACGGCACCCGCCAAGGCGAGCGCCGCGCTGTCGGCGAGTTCGTACAACCCGCTCGCGGTGGATACCGAATCCGGGACGCCAAGCCTGTGGCGGGACACCAGCGAGTGAACCAGTGCGCCCAGTTCCTCCCAGCCGACCCCGGCATGTACCGCCAGCACCGGGATCCCGGCCGCGGTGACATCGAAATCCCCCGGCAGACAACCGTCGCGCAGCACGATCGCGGCGGCTTCGGCCCGCTCACCGGCCAGCGCCGCCTCGGCGAGCTCGGCACGCGAGGGGCGGGCCGCGGTCAGCAGGACCACCTGGTGCCGACGCAGCGGCTGAGTGGGATCCCAGATCACCGCTCCGGCCAGTGGCCGCTCCAGGCCCGCCGCCGTGGCCAGTACCGCGAACCAGCCACGCCGGGCCCCGACCAGGCGGGACAGGCGAGGCTGCCCCTCCTGGATCGGTGCCGGGGAGTGATCCCTCCGGTTGTCCACGACCGTCATGGCACACGAGGCTAGATACGGATCCGGTGCCCGTCAGTGGGCGCAGCGCCCTGTCCTCGATGCCCGGCAGGGCGCTGCGCAACCATCGAATCCGGGCAACCACCGGAACCGGTCAGGACTCGTCCCATTCCACGCCGACAGCGCGGGTGGCCAGGTGCACGGCCAGCCGGTCGTCTGGGTCCCCGAGGTCGGCGGGCAACAGCTCGGCGATCCGGTCCATCCGCTGCATGACGGTGTTGCGATGGATCCCGAGCACCTCCCCGGCGGCCTTCGCCGAGGACTGGCAGTCGAGATAGCAGCGCAGGGTGCGGACCAGTGCGCCGGACGGGTCGGCGGCATCGAGTGGGGCGAGCAGTTCGGCGGTCGCCCCGCGCAGCGCGGCCGTGCCGTACCAGCCCGCGAGCAACCGCCGGGTGCTGGCCGCGTCGATGTGTTCCACGGCCGCCGGGCGGTGCGCGGTGCGCGCGAGCAGGGCGGCCTGGCGCGCCTGTTCGGCGGAGCGGCCGATGCCCGCCGCGCCCGGATGCGCGCCGCCGATGCCCGCGCACAGCCGCAGCCCCGGGTGCTCCGCCTCGATGGCGGCCAGGGTCCGCACGATCCACCCGATCAGCGGTCCGGGATCGGCCGGGTCAGCGGCTGCCTCGCTCGTCGTCCAGAACATCCAGCCCTCGGCGCGCTCCACCGGTGTCACCGGCATCCCGTGCTCGGTGAGCCGTTCCTCGAGTTCGCTGCCGAGCGCGGAAACCCGGACGGCTGCGGGCAGCGCCGAGACCTGCACCTGCACCGCGGTGTGCCATCCGGCGAGCCGCCAGCCGAGCGCGGTCGCCCGCTCGACGCTCCGGCTGCCCAGCTCCTCCGGTTGTTCGAGGATCTCGTTCAGCAGCAGGGAACGGCGCCGGTGTTCGCGTTCCGTCCGGACCGCCTCACCGGCCACGTGCAGCGCGAAGGACAGCGCGGCGATCGCGATCGCGTTCCGGACCGGTTCGAGCAGCACCCCGGTCCCGAATCGCGGCCGGCGCACCACGATCCAGCAGACCGCGGGCCCGCTCGGATCGGCCTGCACCGGATGCAGCAGCAGGCCTTCGTCATCGGTCCCGGTCGTCGCGGCGACCGGATGCCGTTCACCGAGCCGCACCGCCGCACCGTCGAGCAGGGCGTGCACCGCCGGATCACCGGCGAGAAGGCGGGATTCCGCATCGACGAGGGCCACCGGTTCACCCACGGCCGCGGTCAGCGAGGACACCAGCGCCTGCGCGTCCGCCGGTGGACGCTGGAATCGGCGGGCCACCTCGCCGAGCACCTTCAGCCCGGCGATCTCGGGGGCACGGACATACGGATCGAACGCGGTCACGACCGCCGCAGGAGCGATGTCCGGCACGCCGATGAGCGGCAGGGCCAGCCGATCGGCGAGCCGAGTGGTGACGAACGGAATCCGCCGGTGCGGGTGCGCGGCGATGATGCCGGAGAGACCGGCGCTGCCTGCCAGCCGGACCGCGAGATCCACCGCGAGGTCGTCGAGGACGAGCTGTTCCCTGCCGAACACCGCGACGCTTCCCGGGGCGAGCTCGGGGATCTCGTGCACGTCCGAGCCGACCACGACCCGGACCGGCCGGTGCAGTCCGCTCGCCCCGCCGAGCACCTCGTGCTCCGGCAGCAGGCCGAGTTCCAGAAGCTGGCCGAGGGTGATCGGGACGGAGTTCATGGCGTCACCGGAGCCGGTTGCAGCAACGCCCCGATCGCGGTCACCTGCAGGCGCGCCGCGGGGACGGGGACGTAGGTCGTCAGGGCCGCGCGTACCGGTGTCTCGCGAAGCGTGCGCGGATCCGCACCGGCACGCACCGCGGCATCGCGCGCCAACCGCCTGGCCCGGTTCGCGCTCTCCTGCCGGTCCCCCGCGCCCTGCCAGAAGATCCGGTCGACCGAACCCGCCGCCTCGGCGGTCGCGGCACCGAGCACCGCCGCGAGTTCGCCGTCCGGTGGCCGAATGACCGGAACCCCCGCGATCTCGTCGGCGAGGTCACCGAGAACCACCACCGGAAGCTCATCGTGCCCGGCCCGCATCCGGGCGAGCGCGGCGCCGAACCGATCCGGGAAACCCGCCTGGCGCCGGGAAACCACGACCGGCCGGGGCGTGCGCACTCCGGTCCGGATACCGGCGATCTCCCGCAACCGCCCCGCTCCGGGCAGCAATCCGCCCCGGACGCGGCCCACTACGGCGGCATCGGAGCGCGCCTCGACGACGACGGCCGAAGCCGTTCCCGCCAGCCGGACCGCACCGTGCAGCGCGGCGGCCCGGGCGGCACCGATCAGCGCCGTGGCGTGACGCCGTGCCCGATGGGCGGGCAGTACCGTCCCGTCCCCACGGAGGACGAAGAGCTCCGCGTTCGGCTGCCGTGCACTGAGAACGGCGGTGAGTTCCCCGATCCGGGCATCGACCGCGGCGGTCATGGCGGCATCGAGGACGGCGGTGTTCTCCCGTTCCAGCAGCCCGAGCGCCTCGGTTTCGCCGCCACGGATCACCGGCACGCTCAGCTGCTCGGCGAGCAGGGCCGCCGCCAGCCGTTCGTGCTCCGGGTACTCCAGGCCGTGCACGCCCGCGACCGCGACGGCACCGGCGATTCCCGCGCAGCCGTGCGCGAATTCGGTCACCGCGGCCAGATCCAGTGGTGCCGAGACCCGCCCGTCGTACTCGTGCCCGCCACGCACCACCGTCACCGGTCCCGCCAGCATCGCGAGTTCGCGAGCGGGCCAGGCGGCCAGTGGCGGGATCGCGGTCGTCGCGGGGGCACCGATGCGCAGCACCGCCACGCGTGCCCCCGCCTTCAGTTCCGCGGGCTCGGGATCGGGCAGGATCGCCACGACCCGGTCGATCACCGCGGCCTCGATGTCCCGGGTGAGCAGCTGCTCGAGCATCCGCGCCGGGGTGTCGCCGTGCCGCACCGCGCGGATCCGGTCGTGCTCGTCGAGCGCCACCGCCGCGGTGGCGTCCACGCCGACGCGGAGCCCGCTCATCCCCGTTCCGCCGATCGTCCCTGCTCCGCCGATCGTCCCTGGCCCGCCGAGACGGCACCATCGAACCGGACCGCGTCGACGGGGTAGCCGAAGGCCCGCGGTCCCACCATCGTCAGGCCTTCCGGGGTATGCCAGCGGTGATCGACCGGGCCGGTGATCACCCGCACCTCCTGCCCGGTGACGAGATCGACGGTCTGCTGGAGGGCACCGGTGTCCGAGTCGGCGATGCCGATCAGGTCCGGCACCGTGGCCAGCACCGCGCCTTCCCGGCTGACGATCAGGTTCTCGTTCTGGAAATCCAGGCGCACCAGGCCTTCCGGGGTGCGCAGCGAGACGACGCCACGCGGCCAGCCCTCGCCATAGCGCTGCACGAGTTCGGCGACCGTTCCCGAGCACACCAGCCGTCCGCCACAGGCACGCAGATACGGTTCGAACCCTGCTTCCTGAGCCGGTGCCACCTCCGCGAGTGCCGCACCGATCCGGGCACAGTCGCTGATCGACCCACCCGCGTGGAACCGGGCACAGTCCCCGGCAGTCACCTGGTACGCGCTGATCAGGGCGACGAGGCCGAGGCCGGGCATGACAGCGCGGAGCAGCCCGCCGAGCACCGCGTCCGCGCCCCGGCTGAACTCCGCGACCACCCCCGCCCCGCCGACCACGGTGATCGGCGCGGCGGAATACCCGAACAGGCGCAGCAAGGTCATGTCGATCGAGGGCCAGGTGCGCCGCATCAGATCGGTATCCAGGCACGGCAGGCCGAGTTCGGCCGCCACCGCCAGCGCGACGGCCACGTTCACGCTGCCGAGCTGCACCGGAAGAACCGCCGCGCACTCCCGGCCGATCCGTGCTTCCACCACCGAACGCAGGGTTCGCGCTTCGAGCGTGCCGTGCACCTTCTCGGTCAGCGCCACCGGGGTTCCCCCGGAAACCACCGGGAGCACCGGTGTGTCCGGGGCCAGCGTCTCCGGGCTCAGCAGCCGGATCGGACCGTGCCGCCGGATCGCCGCGACCACCAGTTGCTGCCCGAGATAGGGATCACCGCCACCACCACTGCCGAAATGCAGTGCCCCGCGGACCACGTCCTCGACGCATTCCTCGGCGACCTGTTCCATCCCGGAACCCTACCCGGCACGGCCGCCATCTGCGCCGCGGAAACTCGCATACAGCCTGGCGAAGGTGCGCGCGGCCGTGGCCAGTTCGGCGATCGGCACGTACTCGTCGGCGGCGTGCGCGACACTCATCGAACCCGGCCCGTACACCACGGAGGGAATGCCGAGCCGATTGCGCAGGAACCGGGCATCGGTGCCGAGGTACAGGCCGCGTACCGGCGCGTGCTCCGCGGCCTGCCGCACCTCGGTGACGAACGGGTGCGCGGCATCGAGTTCGGAGCCCTCGGCGAAAGCGAGCACGGTCACGGCGTAGTCGAACACACCGGCGGCCTCGATCACCGCGGTCAGCGAGGCGAGCGCCTGCTGCCGGGTCTGCCCGGGCAGCACCCGGCGATCGACCCGCAGCCGGCATTCGGCGGCCACGATGTTGACCGCGGTGCCACCGGAGATCGTGCCGACGTTCGCGGTCGGCGTGCCGAGGAACGGATGCTCCCCGGCCCCGAAATCGGCCTCGTGCAACGCGGATGCGATTCGCGCGGCGTCGGCCACAGCGGAATGCCCCGCCGCGGGATCGCTGCCGTGCGCCGCGCGGCCCCGCACCAGGATCTCCACCAGCAGCGCACCCCGTTCGGCGACACTCACCCGCAGCTCGCTGGGTTCCGGGACGATGGCGGCGTCCGCGTCCGCGAGCCCGGCCGCGACCAGTGCCTCGGTCCCGGCCTGGCCACCGGTCTCCTCATCGGCCACGAAGTGGAACGCGATATCGGCAGGCGGCGACACCCCGGCATCCCGGCAGGCCCGCATCCCCTCCAGCGCCGCGGCGATCCCGCCTTTCATATCGCAGGCGCCGCGACCGTAGAGCAGCCCGTCTCGCACCTGCCCGGCGAACGGCGGCAGCGACCAGTCCCCGGCCACGACCGGAACCACGTCGGTGTGCCCGTTGACCAGCAGGGTGGGCCGGTCCCCGGACCCGAGCCGGGCGAGTACCGAAGGCCGCCCCGGTTCGGGTTCGACGATCGTCAACTCGGCACCCAGCTCACGCAGCACGGCCCGCAGTGGTTCCACCACCGGCCATTCCCCGCCGGGCGGATTCCTGGTGTCGCACCGGACCAGCTCGGCGGCGAGTTCGGTCACCCGGTCCGCGCGCACCGCGGCCGCCGCATCGGCGCTCATGGGTCCCTCCTGGCGTGTCCGGTGAGCGCGGCGAGCGCTTCCTCGTCGAGAAAACCGAGCGGGGCAAGGTTTTCGGCGAACCGCAACAGTTCCGCGCGGTTCGCGGTGACCTCCGCGAACAGCTCGGCCGCCGCGGCTGTCCGCCCGGCGCGGGCGAGCAGCACCGCGCGCCAGAAATCGGCCTCCCGGTTGTCCGGCCCGATGACCTCCGCGGCATCGGCGAGCGCACGCAGCCGTTCGTCCAGTTCACCCGGCCCGATCCCGGCGAACGGGCCGAGGGTCAGTCCACGGGCGAACATCACCGAACCGACCACGCCGAACGCCCGGGACCGCGGCAGCAACCGGGCGACCTCGGCGACCGGATCTGGGTGATCATCCACCCGCAGATCGGTGAGCACCTCGTTCCACGGTGCCGGGCCACGGTGCCCGGACACCACGCGCAGGGCCGCCGACTGCGAACCGCGCACATCGCCCCCTGCGGCCTCCGCGGCCCGGAGCCCGGCGAGGATCCGGTCCGCGAGATCGCCCTCATCGGCCTCGAAGGCACGCAGCGCGGCGGCGCACACATCCGGATCGGCGAGCATGTTCCCCTGCACCGTGACCTGAGCGCCGCGCGCCGCCGCGACGCACGGGGCGCAGGAGGTTCCCGTGTGCGTGCCGGCCGAGCCCGCGGCATCGACCACGCCCAGCTGGCGATACGCCGAATCCGGGTCACCGGCCACCAATGTGTCCACTGTGGACGATGCGGAAGCCCCGGCCCGCAACAACTCCAGTCCGCGCGCACCGTGATCGACGTTCACGAACGCCTGAGTGGCGACCGCGCCGACCCCCGCTTCGACCCAGGGCAACAGCGCGCCGACACCGAAGAAGTGGGTCTGCGCACCGACTCCGAGCTGACCGGTGGCCGGATCGCGCGCGACGATCGAATAGGTCACCGATTCACGTCCTCGGCTCGCGCGATGTTCTCCCGCAGGATTTCCGTGACCCGCTCCGGTTCCTCGAGCATCGGCAGGTGGCCGACTCCGGTCAGGGTCATCGCGGTGCCGCCGGTGACCTCGGCCAGCTCCGCGGACATCGCGGGCGGGCAGGTCGGGTCCGCGGATCCGGTCACCGCGCGTACCGGGATACCGGAACCCGAGAGATTTCCCGCGAGTGCCCGGATATCGGCTCCGAAGGCGCCGTACAGGATCTGCGCGACCACGTTTTCCGGGCGATGGCCGACGGCTTCGGCCATGACCGTGCGGATGTGCGCGGATTCCCGGTACGCCGGGCCGACGATCAAGCGTACCTGATCGGCGAAATATCCGGCCGTGCCCTTGTCTTCGAGCTCGGCCACCATCGTCGCGATCGCCTCGTCCGGAACACCGGTGCCCAGCGTGGACCCGAACGCGGTGATGCTCGCGACCCGTTGCGGGGCAAGGGCTGCCAGGGCGACCGAGATGGTGCCACCGAGGGAACCGCCGCCGAAATGGGCTCGCGCCAGCCCGAGCTGATCGAGCACGGCGCGCACATCCGGCACATATCCCTCTGCCACGGTGAACGGACCGATCAGCACCGATTCACCGTGCCCGCGCAGGTCCACGGCCAGCACCGGCCGGTCGATACCGGCCGCGACCTCGGCCCACACCACGGCGGCGGAGTTGATGGGATGCAGCAGTACGAGCGGGGTCCCCGGCCGGTCCATGCCTGCGCACAGTACCGACAGCGGTCCCGCATCGCCCGCGATACGCACCCGGTCCGGCGCCATGCTCATTCCGTCCCGTACTTGGGCATCTGCTGATCGGTCACGCTCACGTGCATGTGCCAGATCCGCCATTCCGGATTCTGCTCGCCATCGTCACGGCGAAAGAATTCGGTGGTACGGAACGGGGTCGGCACCGGATCGGCTCCCCCGGACATGACGAGATCGGCCACGCCTTCGGCGGTGAGCAGCGCGACATCCCCGAAAAGCTGAACGTCCGGACCGACGGTGTCCTTGATCCCGGCGATGGTCAGCCCGATCTTCGCGGAGTTGACCCACAACCGGTGTTTGTCCAGCACGCCGTGGTAGGTGTGGCCGTTGAGATTGAACTGGTGGTATCCGTCCCCGACCGGGAAATACGCCAGCATCTTCTCGGCGACCAGACCGATATTGGCTTCGTACCAACCGTTGTGCACATCGAGAATCTGTTCGAGGTCACTGCTCATGGGAGTTTCCTTTCGGTGCTCACTGGTGTTTCAGTGGGTGAATTCCGCGGTCAGTTCACCGGTGGCGGCCAGGGTTTCTTCGGCCCCGTCCGGGACGACGGTGGCGAGCACAACGCTGTCCGCACCGGCATCGAGGTACTCCCCGATGCGCGCCCTGGCACTGTCCTGATCGCCGACGATGCCAAACACGTCGAGCCATTCCTCGGGCATCTCCGCGGCCACCGTCTCCGCGCCGCCCCTGGCGAGCATGTCCGCGAGCTGTTCGTTGACCCCGACCGCACCGAACAGCGCGGTCGGCCCGGTCGCGGCGAGGTAGAAGGCCAGCACGGGCCGGAGCGCCGCACGGGCCGCCGCGATCCGGTCCGGGTCCCTGGTGATGTTGGCCGCCGCGAGCACGCTGATCCCGGGGCGCTGCTCGCGTCCGGCCGCCTTTGCCGCCGCGTCGAGCTTCTCCCGCGCGGCACGCACGTACTCGACCGGAGCGAGCGCGCTGACCAGCAGCCCGTCGGCGAGCCGGCCGGTCAGTTCGAGTCCCTTGTCCCCGAGCACCCCGGTGTACAGCGGTACCCGGTCCGGAACCGGATGCGTGATCGCGATCTGCCGGAAGGTGGCGAACCGGCCGTCCTCGTCCACCGTCTTCCCGGAAAGCAGCTCCCGGACCCCGGTCAGCGTCTCGCGCAGCGCACTCATCGGCGACCGCTGGGTCAACCCCATCTGCGCGGTCCAGCCGGGCACACCGTGCCCGATCCCGGGAATGAGCCTGCCCGGATAGGCACGGGCGAGGGTGCCGATCTCCATGGCCAACAGCGCCGGATGCCGGACGACCGAGGACACCACGCCGATCCCGACCGGAATCCGCGCCGTGCTGCCGAGGGCGAGCGCGGCACCGGCGACCCCACCGAGGAAGAAGTAGTCCTCCGGGATCCACAGTTCGCCGTAGCCCGCGGATTCCGCCGCATGGGCCTGCGCACCGATCTGCTCGGGCGGTGTGGTGCTGCCGAGCAGCACACCGAGTCGGCTGCGAACGGGGTGCGCCATGGGAAACTCCTGTCATACGGAGACCGGAATCGCAACGGACCGCTCGATGCTATGAACCGGCGGCCCGTATCCGCTTCGGCCACGGCGCACGAACCTCGGTCCGCGCGGGTGTGCACGCTGCCCCGGTTCGCGCCTAGGAAAGACCCCGCCGAAGTTCCTCGTGCAGCTTGGCGATCAACGGCTCGACCCGGGGTTGCAGCCGGCGACTCAGCACGACCTCGGTCGAGGACCGCTCCACGCCGTCGACCGCGATGATCCGCTGGAGCACTTCCTCGAGTCCGGCGTTGTCCTTCGCCACGACCCGGCACAGCAGATCCGCATCTCCGGCGATCGCGTTCACCTCGATGACTTCAGGAATCGCGGCCAGCCCTTCGATGGTCGTGTCGAGCTTGCCCTGGGAGAGATGGAGCCGGACGTAGGCCATGCCACCGAATCCCATGGCGGAGGCGTCGATCTGCGGCTGCCAGCTGGCCAGCACGCCGGTCCGCACCAGCTTGTCGATCCGGGCCTGCACGGTGGCCCGCGCGATGCCCAGTCGCCGCGCGTATTCCCGCACGCCGGCTCGCGGATCCTCCGCGATCAGCTCGAGTACCGCGGCATCCAAGGGTTCGAAGGCCGGTGTCACACGATTCTCCACGATGCTGCGCCGGTTGCTTACCGTTCCGGCCTCGAAATGTACCGGTTGCCAGGTCGAGTCCGGTATGGCAGCCCGAGTATGCCGATGGCTCAGCCAATGGACCATTTATGGCGTAACACCGGCCGGTATTCCTTACCAGTTGCTCATTCTACAGACCATCTATTGACCACCTGGCCGACGGTTTTCTAACTTCATGCGGCCAGCTCGCATCTGCAGCGGGCACCACGACGACGTGTGGAAGAACGGGAGTTCGCGATGAACGCGCCCCTGGACACCTCGAAACCGCCCGCCGCGACATCGACGGCCCCGCGTTCGGGATCGTTCTCGCTGGACGATCGCTACCTGGCCGAGCACGGGCAGGTGCACCTCACCGGAGTACAGGCGCTGGTGCGGATGTTGCTGGATCGGCAGCGCCACGACGAACGCCTGGGACACCCGGGATCGCTCTACGTCACCGGTTACGAGGGATCGCCACTGGCCGGCTACGACCTGGAGATCGCGCGTCGCCGGAAGCTGATGGACGCCAACCGGATCGTGCATTCCGCCGCGCTGAACGAGGAACTGGCCGCGACCGCGCTGGCCGGGACCCAGCTGGCCGGGCAGGTGGCGAAGCTGACCACCGCGGGCGTGACCGGCGTCTGGTACGGCAAGGCTCCCGGACTCGACCGGGCCACCGACGCCATCCGGCACGCGGCGATGACCGGAACCTCTCCGCACGGCGGGGTTCTCGCCCTGGTCGGCGACGACCCGAGCGCGAAGTCCTCCAGCGTGCCCTGTTCCTCGGAAGCCGCGTTCGCGGATCTGCGATTGCCGACGTTCTACCCCGCCGATTCGCAGGAGGTCCTCGAATTCGGCCTGCACGCCGTGGAACTCTCGCGGGCCAGCGGACTATGGGCCGCGATGAAGGTCGCGACCAATGTCGCCGATGGCACCTCGACCGCCTTGGTGAGTCCACAATGGACTCCCCCGGATCTCACCGGCCTTCCGGATGGGTTGCGCGCCTACTCGCACGTTCCGCATGCCCGCTTGCTTGGCGAGGAGCTGGCCGCGCTGGAGCGCAGCTTCCACCGGGTTCGCTGGCCGCTCGCGCTCGAATACCTGCGCCGCAGCGGTGTGAACCGCATCCTCGGTGCCGTGCGGAAGGCTCGGATCGGCATCGTATCGGCCGGAAAGACGTATCTCGACGTGCGCCAAGCCCTGGATTCCTTGGGCTTCGACGAACCCGCGCTGCAGCGGCAGGGGATCAGGCTGCTCAAACTCGGCGCGATCGTCCCGGTCGAACCCACCGTCGTGCGTGAATTCGCCGAAGGCCTCGACGAGATCATCGTGGTCGAGGACAAGCGGGCCTTCCTCGAGATCGCGATCCGCGACATCCTCTACGGAACTCCGGGCGCACCGGCGGTAGCCGGTAAACGGGACCGCCACGGAGCGCGCCTGTTCACCGATATCGGCGAACTCGATCCCGATCTGATCGCGCCCGGGCTCGCCGCGCGGCTCCGCGAGCACGCCTTCGCGCCACTTCCGCCGCGGACCGAGAGCCGCGCCCGCAGCCGTATCCCGTTGACCCTCGCGACCCGCCCGCCGTACTTCTGTTCCGGTTGCCCGCACAACTCTTCGACCAAGCCCGTCGAAGGGGCATTGGTCGGCGGTGGGATCGGCTGCCACGCGATGGTGCTGATGATGCCCGAACAACAGGTCGGCACCGTCACCGGACTCAGCCAGATGGGCGGCGAGGGTGCGCAGTGGATCGGCATGGCACCGTTCGTCGAAACCCGGCATTTCCTGCAGAACCTGGGCGATGGCACCTTCGCGCACTCCGGCAGTCTCGCGATCCGGGCCGCCGTCGCCGCCGGCGTCTCGATGACCTACAAGATCCTGTTCAACGCGACCGTGGCGATGACCGGTGGGCAGGAGGCCATCGGCGGGCAGGGCGGTATCGGCAGGCTCGTCGCGACCGTCCTTGCCGAAAACGTCACCGGCGTGGTCGTGACCACCGAACAACCGGCGAAGATCCGGAAAGCCTTGCGGCGCGCGGGGATCACCGACCGCGAACGGGTCACCGTGCGCCACCGCGCGGAGCTGCTCGACGCCCAGACCGAGCTCGCCGACCGCGCCGGTGTCACCGTGCTGATCCACGATCAGGAATGTGCCGCGGAGAAACGGCGCAAACGCAAGCGCGGCACGATGCCCACCCCGGCCACCAAGGTCATGATCAACGAGCGCGTCTGCGAGGGCTGCGGGGACTGCGGCCGGAAGTCGAACTGCCTTTCGGTGCGTCCGGTCGACACCGAATACGGCCGCAAGACCCGGATCCACCAGTCCTCGTGCAACCTCGACTATTCCTGCCTCGAAGGGGACTGTCCCTCGTTCATCACCGTAACCGCCAAGGGAAAACCCCGCACCGGCACCCGCGCCACCGCGGACGTGGGCACACTGCCCGAGCCCGCCGTACGTGGCTCGGACAAGGACTTCACCCTCCGCATCACCGGAGTCGGCGGTACTGGCATCGTCACCGTCGCCCAGATCCTGGCCACCGCGGCGGCGATCGAGGGCCGCTATGTCCGTGCCCTCGACCAGACCGGGCTCGCGCAGAAGGGCGGCGCGGTCGTCTCCGACCTCAAGATCAGCACCGATCCGCACGCTCGCGCGGCCAAGCTCGCCGGCGGGGAATGCGACCTCTATCTCGGCTGCGATCCGCTCGTGGCCGTGGATCCCCGGCATGCGCAGACCACCGACGCCGACCGCACCATCGCCGTCGTCTCCACCGCCGATGTTCCGACCGGGCAACGGATCGTCGACCCCACCGCGCCCTCCCCCGACGGGGACGGCATCCGCTACGCGCTCGACGAGCGGGTCGCCGCGGCCCATTACCTCGCCGCCGACGAGCTGGCACTCGAGCTGTTCGGTGACGAGCAGTTCGCCAATATGCTGTTGGTCGGCGCCGCTTACCAGGTCGCGGGAATTCCGTTGCCCGCCGAGGCGATCGAAGAAGCCATCCGGCTCAACGGGGCGCGGGTGGACACGAACCTGGCTGCTTTCCGGCACGGCCGCCGCCTGATCGCCCAGCCCAGAGCCGAGGCCCCGGACCCGGACGCGCCCGTGGACCTCGACGCATTGATCGCGCACCGCGCGGCCGAGTTGGCCGCCTATCAGGACACCCGCTACGCGGACACCTTCACCCGGTTCGTGCACAAGGTCCGTGCCCGGGAAGCCGAGCTGCTGCCCGGCAGCACCCGGCTCACCGAAGCCGTCGCGCGGCACCTGTTCAAACTCATGGCGTACAAAGACGAATACGAAATCGCCCGGCTTTCCCTGGACCCGGCGCTGCGCGAAACGGTCCGCGCACAGTGGGGCGAGCACGCCACGATCCGATACCGGCTGCACCCACCGGTGCTGCGCGCACTCGGCATGAAACACAAACTCTCCCTCGGCCCCTGGTTCCGGCCGGTTTTCCGGGTCCTCCGCGCCATGCGACGGCTTCGTGGAACCGCCCTCGACCCGTTCGGCCGCATGCGCGTGCGCAAGCTCGAGCGGGCACTGATCGACGAGTACCGGGATGTGCTCGGCGCCGCCTTGGCAGACCTGAACCCCGACACACTGCCGCTGGTCACCGAACTCGCCGAGTTGCCCGACATGATCCGCGGCTATGAGGAGATCAAACTGGCTTCGGTCGAGCGCTACCACGCCAAGCTCACCGAACTGCGCCGAGAACTCGCCGCCCAGGCGAACACCGCGAGCAGCAGCTGACCCGGAAACCCTGCGGCCTTGCGCGGCCTGTCCGAGCAGTCACCGGGAAGGTCTTGACGCTGGGCGTACGGTCCGGCGCCCTGGACCGGAGCCCGATCAAGGAAATCATCCGCTGCTGGAGAACCGGGCCAAGACCAAGCGCAAGAAGGCGAGGACGCTTACGCGCGCCGTTGACGTCCAGCTCGGTCCCGAACGGATCCTGGTCCTTGGTCGCTTTCGCCCGCTCTTACACGATCGAGCGCGCCTCCCTCGGACAATCCGGCGACCCGCCAGCGGCGCACGAGTACCCGAGCGTCCCTTCCGGCAACCGGCAGGCCGATGTGTAAGCCCCCGAGTGACCGGGTACTCATCCGCTACGCCACGACAGTAGGAGTCCCGCATGAATACACGGCAGCAAGCAAGGAGGATCGCAGCCGCCACGCTCGGGGCAGCCGACTGGCTCCAGGAACAGTTCGCGCAGGCTTGGCAGGATCGTGCTAGCTGGACAGGACGGGCCGATGAGTTCTATTCGGAGCTGGCGCGGCGCGGCGAAGACGTGCTGACCCGAACAGGGCGCGCGGGACGTCGGCAGGCTCGCAAGGCACGGGAAACGGCGCGCCGGATCCCCGGTTTCGCCCCCGTCGAAGGCGAAGCCGCGGGTCTGACGAGCAACGCCGAAGACCTACCCATCGCCGACTACAACAGCTTCAACGTCGAACAGCTACTCCCGCAGCTGCCGCCCCTTTCGCAACGTGAACTGCACCAAGTCGAGGGCTACGAAGCCGAACACCAAGCCCGGACCACCGTATTACGGCGTATCGATGAGCTGCGTGGCACGGAGCCCTGGCCGGCTTATGACGAGATGACCGTCGATGAGATCGTGCCACGGCTGCGCGAGCTCTCACCGAACCAGCGTTCGGCGGTGGCCACCTACGAACAACGGCACAAACAGCGCCGAACCATCATCGACGCAGCCGAACCGAACGAACGAGCCACCTAGAGAGTCCGGTTCATGAGGCTCGTCTACCGGAGCCAGATCGACATCGGGTCAGGCGCGGCGGGACAGCGTCATCCTCGAATCCAGGCCAGGTCCTCGGAAGGGCCAGGTCCTCGAAAGCCGAGAAACCGGCCGGGGCACTCCCCGGCCGCCTTGCTTCGTCGCTCATGCCACCGTGCGCCCTCGGGAAGGATGGTGTGAGGTTACGCATCCGCTCGATGTGGGTATCACCCCTGCGTTGATTCTGAGGGAGGTGGGAACGGTGAGTGACAGCCATGAGGTCAGCCGGGGATACCCGAAGACCGATGTGACCCAAGGAGAGTTCGACGATCTGGTCGCGCAGCTGCCCAACGACTACCGGCAGGATCTGCTGACGACGGCCCCGGTCGACGAGCAGCGATCATGACCATCATCGCCGCACGGGCGGGAGACGCGGCGCCGGCTGCAGAATGGGAACCATGCTGATCGCCGTACTCGGGGCTGCCGGAGTGCTGGCCTTGCTGGCCGCCGTGCTGCCGAGGATCCTCAAGAACCGGCCCCTTTCGATGCCGCTGGTGATGCTCGTCGTCGGGATCATCCTCGGCCTGCTTCCGATCATGCCGCATGGTGCCGATGTGGACCCGCGCCTGCATCTGGATGCCGTGCAACGTTTCGCGGAGTTCGGGCTGCTGCTGGCCTTGGCGAGCGCGGGCCTCAAGTCGGACCGGGTGTTGAGCTGGCGTGGTTGGCGTTCCACCATGCGGTTGCTCGCGATCACTCTTCCGTTATCGATCGCGATGATCGCGGTGCTCGGCTGGTGGGCGGCCGGGCTGGCCCCGGCCGCGGCCCTGCTGCTCGGCGCCGCGCTCTCGCCGACCGACCCCGTACTCGCCAGTGACGTGCAGGTGCCCGCACCGGGGGCCAGCAAGGACAACGAAGTGCGTTTCACGCTGACAACCGAGGCAGGACTCAACGACGCCTGCGCGATGCCATTCGTGCTCGCCGCGGTCGCGCTCGTCGAGACCCCCGCGGTCGACTGGGGGCGATTCGTGCTGCTTGACGTGGTCGTGCGGATCGGACTCGGTGTACTCGTCGGGGTGATCTGCGGCGGGCTGCTCGGCTGGCTGATGTTCCGCGTCTCGCACGATCAGGTGCGGTTGAGCGAATACTCCGACGGACTCGCGATAGTCGCGATCGCCGCCTTGCCATACGCCCTCGCGGAATTCGTGCACGGGCTCGGTTTCCTTGCCGTGTTCGTCGCCGCGGTCACGGTGCGCTACAGCGAACGATCCCATGGATACCATCAGATCCTGCACCAGTTCGGCGAACAGTTGGAGCGGCTCTACGTGGTGATCGCCCTCGCGGGGCTCGGCGTCGCGATCGGTGACGGACTGCTGACCGGGGTACGGCTCGTCGAGGTCCTGATCGCCGGGTTCGCGGTGCTGGTGGCCCGGCCGCTGCTCGGGTGGCTGGCCCTGCTTGGTGCCCCGGCGAAAAAGCCCGCCGCGGCGGCGATCGCCTTCTTCGGTGTGCGCGGTATCGGCAGCATTTACTACCTGTCGTTCGCACTCGGCATGGCCTCGTTCTCCGGGCAGGACTCCTTGTGGCGGATCACCGCCTTGACGGTAACCGCCTCTGTCGTCGTGCACGGTGTCGCTTCGGGGCCGATCATGCAATGGCTGGAACGCCGCGGCATCCACCGACCCGCCTGAACGCTAATCCTTGGTGTCCTCGATCGTGAAGCCCACTTTCACCGTCACCTGGAAATGCGCGACAGCACCATCCGCGACATGTCCACGAATCCCGGACACTTCGAACCAGCTCACTTCCCGCAGCGTCGAACTCGCCCGTCGCACGGCGCCCTGGATCGCTTCCTGCAGGCTCACCTGCGAACTGCCGACCAATTCGGTCACCCGGTACACATTGTCAGCCATACGAATTCCTTTCCTGATCCGGTCCTCCCGCCGAGGGCACCTCAGCAGCCGCGGGGACGGAATCGGTCTCCCGCGCGGCGGTGTAGACCGGGGGTCGATGGTCATGCTCATCGGCCACGGCGCCGGTATGCTCGGACAGCTCGACGATGCGCGCCACGGCCGCTTCGGACCGGTCAGCGGCCGCTTCGGCACGTTCGGCGTAATGGCGACTGCGCAGTCCCCATTTCTTGGCCTTCTTCTTGTTCGTCATGGGGCGCCCCTTTCATCCGATCGCACACGGCCGCGAACGGTCGAGTCGATGCGTTACCCGCACAGCGAGTCCGGTAAACCCCGACGACCTCACCGATGGTGAGCCGATTTCGAATCCGTTGGCCGCCGTTCCGACGTCAGCGGGCGTTCCGCTCCGCAAAGGGCTCAGATCATCTGCACCGCCCCGTCGATTGGCGGCGCAGCGCCGACCGTTCCGTGTCGGCGGTCGCCTACTCGCGACTCCCTCGAAGCGACAGCCACATCCATGACATCACGGTCCGCGGCGAAGTACGCGATGCGATCCAGTTGTCCGGGCCGCTACGATCCTGGCCACTCACGCCACCGGCAGAGCCGAACAGTAGCGGGCGGCTACAACCATGATGCTGTGGATCGCCGCCCTCGGAACTACACCTTGCCGGATTCGGAGCCATCCTTTGGCCGCCGGTCACGTTCATCGACCGGTGTGGCTTCTGCGACCGAACAGCGACACTGCAGTGGCGTGGCAAACCACAATATGGTGAATATCGTGGCTGTTGCGGCGGTGAGCAGGATGGCAGGCGTGCCGCCGAGGACGATCTTGGTGAGTAAGAGGACGGTGCCGGTCATCGCGGCGGCCGGAAAGCCGAGCCCGGCGACCGCGCAACGGTTCGCGACGCGGACGATTCGTGCTCTCTGCCCTCGTCGGAACAGCATGCGATGCCACGCTGCGGGTGCGATCAGTAATGCCGTCGAGAAGGTGGTGAGCATGACGGTGACAACGTGGATGGTGTGGATGTCCGTGCCGGCACGTGCGTCAGTATCTGTGAAAGCAACCGCCAGGAGGAAACCGAACAGTATTTGCACCCCGGCCTGTGCCACCCGCAGTTCCTGCAGCAGTTCGTTGACGTTGCGGGTGAGCCGTTGCTGGTGTGCTTCCTCAGTGGTCAACAGATCCACCTCGTCCGTGCCCGCCGTGATCGATCTCGATGGTCACCGATCCGCTCGAACGGTGACGGAGCCAGTGCACCCAACATCACGAGACACAGGCCCCGGCGGCGCCGAGACCCCTGAGCCCACCTGGTTCGGGTGCCACGTCTGTCTGCTCTTCGTCGCGACCTTGGTATTCCTGTCGGCACGTATCGGCCGTGCCGAGGTCTTGGCTCGTGGACTTCTTGTCCTACTTGTTGTTTTTGTGCATTATCCGGCATGCGGAACCCGCAAACTATCCGGGAATGCGGATCGCGGTGGCAATCGGTGCAGTCGCCGCCCACCACGTCGTCGGCGCGGCCTTCCTGGTGACCGCTGCGTGCACGGCCCACGCCACCGGGCAGACCGCGCCTATGATCCGGCGGTTCGTTCCGCACCGACAAGAACCAGCGTGACGACCGGACCGCTGGACGCAAATCGCGACAGCTACGCGCAGATATTCACGGGGCCGCCCTCTTGCGTGCCGGTCAAGGCGCGGTTGCGGCCACACCGCCGAGGCGAAAGGAGGCCGCGGGGCTGTCCGACCGGCTGGTCCGCACGGCTCGGGCAATACGTGCGTGCGGCACAGACCCGTGGGGTTTCCACGGCATCGTCGCGGGTACCCGGGAGGTGAGCCGCCGGGCCGTCAGGGAGGTCCGGATGAACCCGATGACCGGAGTGATCGATACCGGCGTCGGCGTCCCAGCGCCGACGATCAGTGCACCCGGTTCGAGGATTCCCTCGCGGTTCATGGAGAACGTCCCCAAGCTCGGCGTCCTCGACGTTCACCGAGTCCCCGGGCGGCGACGAAGTGCGCGCGGCGGGGCGTGATCGACCGTCCTGCACAGAGCTGTGCGCGACGAGAGGAGAGAGGCATGTCCGAGTGTGAGGTATGCGGCAACGACTACGCGATGGTCTTCGAGATTCGCACGCAGGATGGCGGACGGCACGTGTTCGATTCGTTCGAGTGCGCCGTGCACCGGCTCGCCCCGGTCTGCGAGCACTGCTCGTGCCGGGTGATCGGACACGGGGTCCAAATCGAGGGACGGTTCTTCTGCTGTGCGCACTGCGCTCGCCGGGCCGGCGTTCCGCATGGCGAGCAGGCCGCCGACTCGGTGGGCAGCGGCGCGTAGCCCGGTCTTGCGCAAGAAGGGATCAGCACCGTGGACAACCTGAACACCGACTCGCTGGCCACGACGCTTGGCGGGCTCGAGTATCCGTGTGATCGCAGGACAGTGATCCTGCACGCCGCGGCAGAAGGCGCGGACGACGACCTGCTTGGTCATCTGTGCGCCCTGCCGGAGCGGCAGTTCGACGGTGCCGAGGATGTGAACGCCGCGCTGAGTTCGCGAGCCCGCAGCGGGCGCTGACCGTATCGTCGGCCGCGGTTGCGCGCCTTGGAGGCGCGAGGAGGTTCATCCCCAGATTTCTTCCGCGGTTTCGACGATGCGGGCGAGCTTCGCCCATTGCTGGGCTTCGGTGAGGTTATTGCCTTCTTCGGTGGAGGAGAAGCCGCATTGCGGTGACAGGCACAGCTGTTCCAGTGGTACGAACTTGCTTGCCTGCTCGACCCGGCGTTTGAGCTCGTCTTTCGCCTCCAGTTCACCGTGCTTGGTGGTGACCAGCCCCAGCACGACCTGCTTGCCTTCGGGGACGAACCGGAGCGGTTCGAACCCGCCGGAGCGTTCGTCGTCGAACTCCATGAAGAAGCCGTCCACGTCGAGCTCGTTGAACAACACTTCCGCTACGAACTCATAGCTGCCCTCGGCCACCCAGGAAGACTGAAAGTTGCCGCGGCACATGTGCGTGGTCACCCACATGCCCTCCGGCCGGCCGGCCAGTGCGGCGTTGAGTTGCCGGATGTATCGCTCGTGCTGGTGCTCCCCGTCCTCACCCCGCTCGGACATCATCGCGCGCTGTCGCGGATCATTCAGGTAGGCCAGGCTCGTATCGTCCAGCTGCAAGTACCGGCACCCCAGCTGCGCCATGTTTCGTATCTGCGCGGCGTAAGCGGCCGACAGGTCGGTCCAGAACTCCTCGTTGTTCGGATATACCGAACGGTCGATCTGGGCGGAACCCCCGCGGTAATGCACCATGCTCGGCGACGGAATCGTGAGCTTCGCCGTCGCGTTCGTCTCGCCTGCCAGAAACCGGAAGTCATCCGCGAAGATCGTCTGCTCCAACGCGATCCTGTCGGTGATCGCAGTGGCCGAGGGCGAAAACTCGATGCCGCCATCGTCGTTCTGGAACCGCACGTGCATCTGCTCGTCGGATGGCGTCACACCGCCGAGCTGGTAGATGAAATCCATGTGCCAAGACGAACGCCGGAACTCGCCGTCGGTCGCGCTCGCCAGCCCGATGTCTGCCTGCTGACGAACCACCTGGCGGATCGCTTCGTCCTCGACCAGGTGTAGTTCGACATCGGTGATCTGACCGCTTGCGTGCCGCCTACGGGCCTCACGCAGCTCACGAGGCCGCAGCAGACTGCCGACATGGTCCGCCCGGAATGGCGGGACAGCTCGCACGGACATACTCCTCCTCACACCATGGGGGCTCGGCGGACGAGCCCGACTCTGATGATCAAGGTATCGGCCCTGTCTTTTCCTATGGTAGCCGCAGATTCGAGAACCATAGGTCGAATCGACACGGGCAGGGGACCGGTTTCGGTCCCGACCAGCGCCGATCGGCGGGGCCGGTGTCGACCGTAGCGGGCACTTTCTGGGCGTCGCTCTGGCTATCCGAGTGCATGCTCTGAGAGACTTCGGTGATGTGGTCGCCGGATCGTGACGCGCTTCGTGGCAAGGTGGCGGTGGTGGCTGGCGCGACCCGCGGCGCGGGCAGGGGTATCGCAGCCGGCTTGGGTGAAGCAGGTGCGACGGTGATCTGCACCGGGCGCACCAGCAGCTCCGGAGATCCCTCGGTCCGCTCGGATTACGATCGTTCGGAAACGATCGAGGAGACCGCCGAGCTGGTCACTCGCTCGGGCGGTGTGGGTGTGGCGGTCCAGGTCGATCACCTCGAATCTGAGCAGGTAACCCGATTGGCCGAGCGGCTGCGCACGGAGTACGGCCACGTCGATGTGCTGGTGAACAGCATCTGGGGTGCTGAGGTGCTCAAGGGCCCGCCGCCGACGTGGAACACGCCGGTCTGGCGCCACGACCTGGATACCGGTCTGCGGATTCTGCGGTTGGCGATCGAGACCCACCTGGTCACCTCGCATCACCTGCTGCCGCTGGTGATCGACCGGCCCGGGGGGCTGCTGGTGGAGATCACCGACGGCACTGCCGCGTTCAACGCCGACCAGTACCGGATTTCGGTGTACTACGACCTCACGAAGGTTGCGGTGAACCGGCTGGGATTCTCCCAAGGACACGAGCTCGAACCCGTTGGGGCGACCGCGCTCGCGCTCACACCGGGTTGGCTGCGTTCCGAGATCATGTTGGAGAACTTCGGGGTGACTGAGGAAAATTGGCGTGATGCTCTGGAGGGATCGGTCGCCGGCTATCCCGCGGCTCCCGAGGGGTTCGAGACGTCCGAATCACCGCGTTATGTCGGCCGCGGTGTCGCCGCGCTGGCCGCGGACCCGGACCGGGCGCGGTGGAACCAGCGTTCGGTGACCGTGGCTGACCTCGCCCGCGACTACGGTTTCACCGATATCGACGGCACTCGACCCGATTCCTGGGCCCGGCATTGACGCCAACACCCTCGTGGATGTCGATGGCGCGTCTCGGGCTGCCGTCTGCCGGTGCTCGTGCCGTCCGGTAATCCCTCGATACCGGGACGATCGACTCGCGCCCGCGTTCGCCGAGGTCGAATCATCCCGAAACCGTCCCGGGACCTGCCGTGTTCGCGAGAGTTCCGGGACGGGCACCGGGACACCCTCGCCACCCGTTCGCTCTTGTGCGGCCGGTGGCAGTCCGCACAGGCATCGTGATTGTGCTGCCCCGATGGCGGTCTGATTGCTGCTACGTTTGGCAGGTAACGCCACGACAGCACGCGAAGGGAGTCTTCGATGCCCGAGCCGATTCTCATCTCCATCGCGGCCGCACTCGCGGGCAAGGCGGCTACGGGCCTCTACGACCTCGTGCGAAAGAAGTTCTCGGGTGACAAGGAAGCCCTCGCCGAGCTCGAGGCAGCGACAGAGCGGCCGGAGGACGAGCAGTACATCGAGGCGGTCGCGCAGCGACTGGACCGGGCCGAAAACGATGATGCCGAATTCAAGACGGAACTGCGCGCCGAATGGGAAAAGATCAGAGTGACCCAGCAGGCGGGTGATGGTTCGGTCAACAATCAGGTATCCGGCGATGTCGGTACACTCATCCAAGCCCGTGATGTGCACGGTGATATCAATCTGTGAGAAGGCACGGTAACGGATTCCTGCCACAACGCTGGCGGACGGCAAAGGCGTCGACGACGGTCCTCGCGGTCGTGCACAACGTCACGGCCGCGACCCGTCTGCTCGATGTACTGCCGATCATCGCCCGTGATCAGCGGCTGGAAATCTTCTTCACCTGTCCGGGTTCCAGCGCGTTCACCTCGGGGACCGAGGAATACCTGATCGACCGTGGTATTCGACCCATTTCCTGGAAAGAAGCCATCCGCCGACAATTCGGCCTCGCGATCTCCGCCAGCTACGGCGGTGACCTACACAAAATAAAAGCGCCGCTGGTGGTTATCCCACACGGAATGGGATACAATAAATATCTGAAGCCGGAAGCCGGAAGCCGGAAGCCGGAAGCCGGAAGCCGGAAGCCGGAAGCCGGAAGCCGGAAGCCGGTGTTCGGTCTGTCCACTTCCTGGCTCATGCACAAAGGTGCCGTGGTACCTACCGTCATCGCACTCTCGCACACCGAGCAACTCGAACGGCTACGCGTGGCATGCCCGGAAGCGGTACCAGCGGCCGTGGTCCTCGGTGATCCTTGCGTCGACCGGCTGACCGCGAGCCGGCCGCTGCGCGAGACCTACCGGCAGGCGTTCGGGCTGACCGCCGGACAACGGTTGGTCGTCGTCTCCTCGACCTGGGGCGAACACTCGCTTTTCGGCCGCTGGCCGGAACTGGTCCGTACCTTGGCACACCAGCTCCCCCTGGAGACTCATCGCCTCGCCCTGGCATTGCACCCGAACATCCCGCACGGCCACTCCCCGTGGCAGGTACGAATGTGGTTGGACGAGTGCCGCCGGGACGGCGTCCTCGTACTGCCCGAGGGCGATCTGTGGATGCCCGCACTCGTCGCCGCGGACGTGGTCCTCGGTGACCATGGTTCGGTGCTGTTCTACAGCGCTGTTCATGGCACCCCCATTCTGCTGGCCAGCGCCCCGACCGAAGCAGTCGCCCCGGATTCACCGGTCGGCGAGTTGCTGCGCCTGGCACCCACGATCGACCCCGGTGACGACCTCCCACGCCGGATCGAGCAGGCCATTCTGGAACACGATCCGGATCTTTATGCACCGGTCACGACGCTGGCCACCGCACGCCCGGGCGAGTTCGCCGCATTGTTCAGACACACCGTCTTCGACCTCGCCGGACTGCCGGATCCGGGAAACCACGCCCGCACGACGGCCGCGCCCATTCCCCGTACCGGGTTCCCCGAACCGAACGCCACGCTCGTCCGGGCCACGCTCACCCCAGCGCCACACCAGCTCGACGTGACCCTGGACAGGTATCCCGCCGGATCGCTGACCGAACCCTCGAGAATGCCCGCGGAGACCCACCTCGTCGTCGACGCGCAGGACCCGGAGCTGGGGCTGCTTCCCATGGCGGACATAGTCGTGCACCCGAGCGTGGCGCACGCCGGACAATGGATCGACGCGACCCTGCGCGCCCTCCCCGGCTGCCAGCTCGCCGCCGCCCGGGATGATCAGGGCTGGCTGTTCGGATCCACCGATGGCGCAACCGTCCGGCTCGGCGCCACGGCACAGGGGCACCTCTTCGCTTCCGCGGTGCACACCTGGCTGTGCTCTGGCCGAGGTCTTGCGGAGCTGCCCGGGCGTCTCAGACTGCGGCTGACCGGAGAAACCGTCACCGTGGCAGGGGTGGCAGCTGCTCCAGGCGGTCCAGAATCACGTCGGCCAGATATGGGCTGAACCCCCGCACCTGCACGATCTCCAGCGCCGTAGTCAGATGCAGGCGTTCGGCCTCCACCTCGCCGCGAGCATGCGCGAGGTCGGCGAGCGCTTGGCATGCCTGCACGCGCACGGTGTGCCAGCCACCGGCCTTGGCCTGTTCGGCGGCGTCCGCGAGTACCAGGACCGCCTCGTCGTGGCGCCCGAATTCGACCAGCCGCCTACCGCGCCAGTAGGCGATCTTGGCCAGGTTGTACGGCTCCGCGCGCAACCGTTCGGCCGCCAGATCGAACAGCGATCCGGCCTCTCTGGGATCACGTGCCACCGAGCCGTAGTGGAACGAGGCGAGTGCGTCCCGCCGGGGATCCCCGCTGCGCCGAGCAAACTCGTGGTTCTCCTTCAGCAACAGCTCCGCCCGTTCCAGGGCCCCCTGGTCACGGCATACCAGGCCGAGCGCCTCCTTCGCGCTGTACTCGGCGAGCAGGGACCCTGCCTTCCCGGCATCCCGCAGCGCGGTCATGAGGGTCTCGGCTGCCTTGTCGAGATCGCGCAGTTCCCGATAACCGAACGCGAGCTGTTGGCGTACTACCGAGGCGGCAAGCGGTGCCGACAGCTCGTCCGCGGCCCGCGCCGCCCCTTCGCACACGGCGATCATGTCCAGCGTGTGCTTGTCCTGATCATGCAAAGGCCACAGCGCGACCGCGAACCGACAGGTCTGGTCCAGCTCGCCGAGGCCGTAGGCAAGATCGACCACAGCCCGCAGGTTGGTCCGCTCGGCGCGCAACCAGTCCTGCGCGACGGCCGAATCGGGCTCGGGCGCGGGCAAGGCCTCGGCCCAGATTTCGGCCAGCCAGATCCGCTCCGGCATCCACGCGCGCGAACAAGCCAGCGCCCGGTGCAGGTAGTAGGCGACGATCCGGCGCCGGACTCGTTCGTCCTCGTCCGCTTCGCGCAGCAGCACAGCGGCGTGCGGTCGAACCAGCTGCGGAGTGGCGATCTGATAGCGCTGCTCCACGACCTCGACGGCCAATCCGCGCCGGACCAGCTCGGTCAACGCGAACTCGACATCCTCGGCATCCTGATCCAAGATCGCGGCGGCTGCTTCCAGGGTGACGCCCGCATCGGGCGGATGCACGCCGAGAAACCGGTAGCACTCCTGGGCAAGGGGATCATCGTCGAGGCGATGGTAGGCGGTGTCGAACACCGCGCGCACGGCCACATCGTCCAGGCGGGACAGCGCCCGTAAGGCCGTCTCCGCCTCGGCCAACTTCCCCGCCAAACGGACCGGGGACATCTCCTCGAGCAGCGCGCCGACGGCCCTCAGCGCGAGTACCGAACCCGCACAGCGATCCAGCAACCGCCCCAGCGCGTCCGGCTCCGCGTCCAGATCGAGTCCCGGGGTCAACTCGCCGAGCAGGGCACGCGCGGACTCGTCGCTCAGCGGCTCCATGTGCACCTGACGGTCACGCCCGACCAAACCGGTGACCGCACCGGAACGGACCACCGCGACCGAGGACCGGCCGGGCCCCGGTAACAACGCCTCGACCTGTGCCCTGGTGAGGGCATCGTCGATGATCAGCAGCAGCCGTTTCCCCTTCGACCAGCTGCGCCACACACCGGCGCGGCCCTCCAGGCTGGCCGGTATCCGGTCGAGGTCGTAGCCGACGGCCGAGAGCAGCTCCGCCAGCTTGACTCGCACCAGTTCGTCGTCCTTCGCGCCGAGCGAGACGGCAACGATCCCGCCCGGGAAGCAGTCCCGGAGGTCGTTGGCCACGTGGGTGACCAGCGCGCTGCGCCCGCTTCCCGGCCCGCCGCAGACGAGCGCGAGCCGCGCCGGACCTTCCTGCTCGGCAGGAGTGAGCAGCTCGGTCAGCTGGCGCAACTGCGCCGTATTGTTGGCGTAGGGCGACACCCGGCGGCCTAGGTGGTACGGCACCACGGTTCGCTCGGGCGGCCCGTAGTTCAGGTTGATGTCCCCGTACACCTGCCCGGCTTGTACGAGCTTGCCGACCCGGCCTTCGAACTGGTTTGCGCCGCCGTCCATCTCACCCCATCGCCGCGGTTGACCGACCGGAACGAGCCTACCGCAACGACGAGGCCGCGGTCCGGGCTCTGATCGGACGCCAGGTCAGCCGGATTCGGTCGGCGATGAGATTCCGAGCTGGCCGAGCAGGGTGTGCACGTAGCCGGTGCCGGTGTGCTGACCGGTCACCAGGAGCCGGTAGTAGAGCGCGCCGTACAACAGGTCGACGAGGACCTCGGGGTCGGCGCCGTGGCGTAGCTGACCTCGGGCGCGGCCACGTTCGATCGCTGCGACGGCGTCGGCCCGGCGTGCGCTGATGAACCGGCCGCGCAGGGATTCGGCCAACCCTTCATCGTATTGCGCGTCGGCGATCAGCCTGGCGAGCAGGTGCCCGGCCACGGTGTCGTTCATCCCGTGCACGACCGCGCTCAGCTGCTGGACCAGATCGGCATGCAGCGATCCGGTGTCGGGAAACGAGATGTCCGGGTTGTTGTGCTCGAAGTAGGCGTCCATGACCACGGCCGCCTTGTTCGGCCACCACCGGTACAGCGTGGCCTTGCTGGCTCCGGAGCGGGAGGCGATGGCGTCCATGGTCACCGCGGTGTAGCCCTCTTCGTCCAACAGCTCTTCGGCGCTGCGCAGGATGGCCGCGCGGGCACGTTCACTGCGCGGCCGGCCGGATCGGCGGGTGGTGGCCGGGGTATCCGAGCTTGACGTGGACATGACGAGAGCTTACCGTACGAAACGTTCAGTTTCGAAATGGGGTACCGCTCTGCGGAGCACTGTCTTACTGGGAGGAACGATGAAACTCGTGGTGACCGGAGCCACCGGCAAACTCGGCCGAGCGGTGGTGGCCGAACTGCTGCGCCTGGTTCCCGCCGAGCGCGTGACCGCGGTGGTCCGGGACGAGGCGAAGGCGGCTGACCTGGCCGCGCAGGGCGTGCCGATCCGGATGGCGGACTACACCCGCCCGGATACGCTGGCCGAGGTGTTCGGCCCCGGCGACCGGGTGCTGTTCGTCTCGACCAATGTGCCGGGCGCCGAGCGGATGGCCCAGCATGCCGCCGTGATCGAGGCGGCGAAGGCCGCTGAGGTCGGGCTGCTCGCCTACACCAGTGTGCTGGACGCGCCGAACGCCGGGTTCTCCATCGGCAGGGACCACTGGGCTACCGAGCAGCTGATCACGGCGACCGGTCTGCCCTCGGTGATGCTGCGCAACGGTTGGTACAACGAGAACTACACCGGTTTCCTCGGGCCGACCATGCAGGCCGGTCGGGTCTTCGGTGCCGCGGGAGACGGAAGGGTGGCCACCGCGGCGGTCGCCGATTACGCCATGGCCGCCGCCATCGTGCTGACCGCCGATGACGGGCTTCGCCCGGTGTACGAACTCAGCGGGGACACCGCGTGGTCGCTCGCGGAGTTCGCCGCGGAGTTGTCCGCCCAGACCGGTGCGGACATCGCCTACGACAGCATGGAGCCCGCCCAGTACAAGGCGATCATGCTCGACGCCGGGGTTCCCGAGGCGAGCGCGGATGCCCTGCTCGAGGCCGATGCCGCCATCGCGCGCGGGGAGTTGTCCGCGACCCCTGGCGATCTGCGGCGCCTCATCGGCAGGCCGACAACCACCATCGCCGCCTCCGTCACCAGCACCCTGGCGGCAGGGTATCCACTCGGCGGAGCGCACGACTCGCCTTCACCACAACACGAATCCAACCATCGGGGTGCCTGAGATGACCCGGTACGTACTCGTTCCCGGTGCGTGCCACGGCGGCTGGTGGTACGACCCGATCACGACCGGACTGAGGCGTGCCGGACACGCGGCCGATGCGGTCACCCTCTCCGGGCTCGACCCGTCAGGTCCCGCCGCGCCCTCGGCCAACCTCGACACGCACATCGAGGAGGTCACCAGCATCCTCGCCACCCACGAGGAAGCGGTCGTTCTCGTCGGCCACAGTTACGGCGGCGCCGTCATCACCGGCGCCGCCGACCGGCTGCCCGCACAGGTCCACACGCTGGTGTACTTGGACGCCTTCGTGCCGGAAGACGGTGACTCCTGCGCGAGGATGACCAACCGGCAACAGCGCGACTGGTACCTCTCCGGCTCGGCGGCCACCGGGCTCGGGCTCGCCCCACTGCCCTTCTTCGACGACCGCGCTCGACCGCACCCCATCGGGAGCCTGCTGCAGGCGGTGCGCCTGACAGGAGCACACAAGACGATAGCGCGCAGACACTACGTCCTCGCCGCCGCGCCGAGCTGGCTGCCACTCTCCCCGTTCGGCGCCGTCGCCGAACCACTGCGTGCGGACCCGAACTGGACCGTCACCGATCTCGACGCCCCACACAACCTGCTCGCGAACGGCGGCGCGGAGCTACTGGAACTGTTGCTCGCTCATGCCTGAACCCACGCGTCTCACTCAGAACACCTACCGACTCGGCCGACGAGATCCGGACCATGCCGAGAAACAGCGCAGCCCCCTGCGGTCCGGCTCCGGTCCACGGCGGCCAGGGGCGGCCGCAGCGCGGAAGTCGAAAGTACTGCCAACGCACGGGTGTGGTGAACTGTTGGCAGGTGTGTCGACGTCGAAGGCAGGCAGGTGTCGTGGTGGCGGTTCACGGTGATTCGGTCGCATCCGGACGCAGGCGTGCTCTCGAAGGCTTCGTGTTCCGGACACTGGAAGTGCTGCGTGCCACGCACATCACGCCCCGGTTGCGCAGGATCACCTTCGGGGGCGCCGAGCTCGCCGGGTTCGGTGCCGACCGTACCGGCCCGAACGTGAAGATCTATATTCCGTTGCCCGGCCAGGATCGTCCGCTGCTACCGGAACGGGTTTCGTCCGGGGAACTGCTGTGGCCGGTCGACGACCTGTGCCCGGTGATGCGCACTTACACCGTGCGGCGGCACGACCCGGACAGCTGTGAACTGGACATCGACTTCGTCCTGCACGGTCACGGTGTCGCGGGCAACTGGGCCGCCAAGGCTCGTCCCGGCGATCTGCTCGGTGTCACCGGACCGGGAGGCAAGACCGTGCGGGCCGCCGACTGGACGTTGTTGGTGGCCGATCACGCGGGGCTGCCCGCGGTGGCCACGCTCCTCGCCGAAACTCCGCAGGATGCTCACGGGCAGGCGATCCTCGCCGTACCCGGTCCGGAAGAGGAGCAGCGGCTGCGGTATCCACCGGGCTTCCAGGTGCGCTGGTTGCATACCGGTGCCGCGGCGGATCCGGAACCCCTCATAGCGGCGGTGCGCGAGTTGTCCTGGCCACCGGGGGGAACCGCGTTCGGCTGGGTGGGCGCGGAATCCCGTGTGGTGCGTGCTCTTCGCGATCATCTGCGCGGAGAACGGGGGCTGGCCAGGCAGGACACACTGTGCATCGGGTATTGGCGCCGCGGCATGGACGAGGCCGAGTACCACGAGACCCACGACAACGACCGCGACGACCACTGAACGGGGAGGGCCGCGACTTCCCTCAGGAATGGGCGTGATCGCACGCCGAGTCACGACGGCGCCCCAGATCCAGACGAGGTTCGACGTTCTCCGTGCTCAGCGAGCATCGCCGAAGAGTCTCAGCCGGTCCTCGTTCTCGGAAAGGACGAAGCTGTTCGCGCTGTCCGCGCCGACGACGTACGGCAACGGCTGACGGAACACTCCGGCGCTGCCCGCATCAGGGACGTGCTGTCCAGCCGATGAACAAGGCGTTCGACGGACCTCAGGCCGGGACGCCCTCGGCGCGGAGGATCCGCGCCGTGTACGGGTTCAGCTCGATCGGACCGTCGTCGCCGACGAGCACCGTGCCGCCGAGGTAGGCAAGGTGCCGTCCGTAGGCGTAGTTGGGTTCGAGGGCGAAGGTCATTCCGGGTTCGAGTTCCAGGTCCGCGGCCATGGTGGGGCGGTGGTCGTCCTCGGGCGGGTAGGCATCGGCGCCGGCCATACGACGGCTGGCGTCGTTGGGAAAACCACTCGCCGCGATCATCGGGTTGAGTGTGTGGACGGCGGGGCCGAATTCCCATCCTCCGGCGGTGGCGTACGGCTTGCGGATGTCGGAGACGGCCTCGCCGAACGTCCGTCCGGGGCGCAAGGCGTCCAGTCCGGCGTCGTACGCGGCCCGGGCGACGTCGGCGGCGCGCCGCAGGTCCTGGTGCGGTTCACCGATGGTGATGGTGACCTGGTGCTGTGTGTGGCGACCGGCGACATTGCTGAACACCTCGGCTGAGATGACCTCGCCGGACCGCAGGACACGAGGGGCTTGCGGGCGATAGCTCCACGGCGGCGGACCCGACGCGAGCGGGGCGGGGCCCGTCCAGAAGTGCATGGCCGCGGGGGTGGTTCCACGAGCATATCCCGCAGCCATTCCGGCCGCGTACACCTCGCTCTCCGGGACACCAGCGGCGGCGGTCTCCACCATGGCCCGCACCATGGCGTCACCGATGCGCGCCGAGTGACGTACCACGGCGATCTCCTCGGGGCCCAGCGCCATGATGAGCCGGGACAGAGCCATCCCCACCGGCGTGAACTCGGCTGCGGGGAAGGCGGCCAGGACGCTGTTCCAGAGCCGGTAGGGCACGATGCCCTCGGGATGCCAGGGCGGATAGGGCTCCAGGCCGACGACCCCTATCGTCGCCTTCTCCAGCCCCCACTCGTCGAGGGTGGCGGTGACCACGCTGGAGTCACGGGACATGCGCAGGTTCTCCGGCGAAATCCAGATGGTGTCGCCTCGGCGGGCGGATTCGAGGTGGTCCTTGGTGAACATCTCCATCGGGAGCAGCGAGACCGGTTCGCCCTCGCGCGGGAAGACGACGGTGGTACCGGCCCGGCCGTTGGTGAACCAGGTGTCGTAGGCGAACGGCGCCGGGCCGGCGTCTTCGTGCTCACCGAAGATCAGCAGCGCGTCGAGGCCCTGGCGGGCCATGAATGCCCGCGCCAGGTCCCACCGCCGGTCCCGTTCGGCCATCGAGAAGGTGGGTACGGTGCCGCCGGTCATCTCGACTGCCCTCACCACGGGACGTTGCCGTTGCGGTCGCTGTACTGCCTGGTCGGCCCGGGTGAGGTGGTGGCGAACGCGACGATCGCGTCGGTGCCCTCGGTGACGGTCTGGGTGCCCTGATGGTGGTTGAGGTCGGTGGCGGTGAAACCGGGGTCGGCCAGGTTGAACCGGACGTCGGGGATGCCGTTGGCGTACTGGACGGTGAGCATGTTCAGGGCCGCCTTGGACACCGGGTACATCAGGTGCGCGACGGCCGATTCCGGCCGCTCCGGGTCCGTCGCGACCGTCAGCGAACCAGCGCCGCTGGAGACCATCACCACCCGCGGGTCCTCCGCGGCACGCAGCAGCGGCAAGAACGCGTGGGTGACACGGACCGGGCCGAGGACGTTGACGCGGAGGACGGGGACGAGGTGCTGTGGCAGCGTCTCCTCGGGTGTGATCAGCTGGTCCATGGGACCGACCTGCTCGCCGGTGATCCCGGCATTGTTGACCAGGACGTCGAGCCGGTCGCTGTGCTCCCGCACGGCCTCGACGGCCGCGGCGACGGAGTCGTCGGAGGTCACGTCCAGCGGCACGAACGTCACATTCGCGCCCTGGGCGGTGAGCCGCTCGGCAGCCTCCTGCCCTCGGACCTCGTCACGCGCGCCGAGGAAGACGTGCCAGCCCAGCTCGCCGAGCCGCCGGGCGGTCTCGTAGCCGATGCCCTTGTTGGCGCCGGTGATCAGGGCAGTGGCGGTGTTCGGAGTTCGTTGTGAGTTGCTCATGCTTCGACGCTAGGCAGGGGGCGAGACGCCATCCAGGTACGCCCGAGAGTGGTACTGGCCGTTCCAGGATGTCCGCGCCGCCGGGTAGGAGAATGGGCGAATGGACCGCATCGAGCTCGCCCGCGCCGTCAAGGCCGCCCGCGCACGCATCGCGCCCGAGGACGTCGGCCTCCCCAGCGGTCCCAGAAGGAGAGTCGCCGGCCTGCGCCGTGAGGAGGTGGCCCAGCTCGCCGGGCTCAGCGTCGAGTACGTGGTCCGTCTCGAGCAAGGCCGCGGACCACAGCCGTCCGCCCAGGTGCTCACCGCCCTGACCCGGGCACTCCGGCTCGAGCGCGACGAACGCGACCAGGTCTTCCGGCTGGCGGGCAGCTCGCCGCCGCTGTCCGGCCGGATCGAGATGTCGTTGCGGCCGAGCGTACTGCGGCTTCTGGAACGGCTGAGCGACCTGCCCGCGCTCGTACTGTCGGCCAAGGGCGATGTACTGGCGCAGAACTCCATGGCCCGCGCGCTGTTCGGCGATCTCATGCGCTGGCCCGATGGACAACGCAACATCATCTGGCAGCGGTTTCTCGGTTCAGGTGTCAGTCACGTCGCGTCCACCCCGGAGGAGGTCGAAACGACGGCCCAGCAGTCCGTGGGGTTGCTGCGCACCGCGCGCTCGCGCTACCCACACGACCCGGACCTTCGCATACTGATCGAGAACCTGCTCGACGGCAGCGAGCGATTCTGGAGCATGTGGGAGGAAGGACGCTCCACGACGTCCCGGTCGATGCGCAAGACGATCGAGCACTCCGATCTCGGGACGCTCACCCTGGACTGCGACACCCTGCTGCTGCCCGACACCGATCAATCGATGATCGTCTACTCCGCCGCGCCCGAATCGACCGGCGCCACGGCCCTCGGCACCCTGCGTGCCACGACCTCGCACTGACCGGCAGTGTGCCCGGTGTCGCGGCACGGAAACGATCACGATCTGGCGAAAAGGCAGCGCTGGACACCGCGCCGCAATGGGGGATTCATCGTGTCGGAGCTCAACAGGGAGTTCGGGTTGCTTTCTTGCTGCTGCCGTGCGCCGCGAACCCGTTCACGAACAAGCTCGTGCCGAACAATATTCATGGGACAGAAATCCTTCTTTCACACAAGATGGCTGCCCGGATGTCCGAGCTCGCCCGGCTGATCGGCGTAAGCACCGCCTGGTCGCCCTCGGACTTCTCGAAGTCACACCAGACCCACACTCAGCACGATCGAAACTGGTCGTACTGACACAAAAGGCCACACCCGCCGCCGAGAAGCCCTGAAACTGCTCGCCGACCTGGAAACCGAACCCTGACAAACACGCCCGAGCACACCCACATGCCATCGAGCGCGGCGCCAACCGAGCGAAATCGGCCCCAAAACCGCCCGCGAGTCCCTCACCGAGAAGGCATCTGTCGCGATCACCGGCCACTCGCAGGAAAACTCGATGAAGCCGCCCGGCGATCGCAGGATCCACTACCGACCATCGCCAGCGAGCACCCGTCCACCTCGCCTCGGACGAATCCGCCCACACCACAGGAACCGTGCTACGCGCCGACGGAGAACTCGCCTACCGGGCCCGCATTCGGGAACCCGGGACTACACGCCGAACGATCCGGTCATCGCGCCGCGAGCTGACCGAAGCAATCCGCCGGTCCCGCATCGCTGCACGGGTAAAGGAATGTGAAGGCCCCAGGGGCTTGGCGAGCGACCGCGCGGGCCGGGCGGTCCTGGGCAGGTGCAGCGGACTCGCCGGGAGTCGTCCGGCCGAAGGCGGGCCCACGGCCCCCGCAACGGGTTGCGCCAGCCGAACCGCCCGGTGTTTCCTCATCCGGCGCGCCCGCCGTCCGCGGTGAGTTCGGCGAACCAGCGGCCGAGGTTATGGGTGAGCTCGCAGACCCGCAGTCCGGCCTCGGCGGCGACGGCCGCGATGCTGTCGGCGCCGACAACGGCCCACGGAAACCACGGTCCGCCTCGCTCACCGTCGGTCAACCGGGCGAAGCCGGTCCAGCTGTGCTCGCCGGGCCCGGCCAGCTCCACCAGGATCGTGCCACCGTCCACCAGCAGCATCGTCGTCCTCCGCAGCAACGCCACCGGGTCACCGCCGATACCGATGTTGCCGTCCGCGAGCAGCACCCGGCTCCACGCGCCCTCGTGTGGCAGTGGGCCGAACAGATCACGTCGCAGCACCGGAGCACCGTTGCGGGTGCACGCGGCGAGCGCACCGGCCGCGATGTCCACGCCGAGTGCGTGCACGCCGCGGGCGACCAGTGCGCGCACCAGCCTTCCCGGTCCACAGCCGAGGTCGATGGTGGCACCGGCGCAGCGGTCGAGCAACCAGCGGTCGTGCTGTTCGGCATCGGCGTGCCAGCGGTGCGCGGGCAACGGAACGGAGGTCCCGTCACAGCGCTGCAGTACGGTCATGGTGCCGCCCAGCGCCGCTTCGAAGTCGGCGTCACGGATCCCGCTGTTCACAGCAGGGCCCCGACCGCGGCCGCGAACCGGCCGTGCGGTGCGTTCGCGGCGACGGCGACCGCGTCCTTGCCGGTGTCCACATCGGACAACACGGGGAGGGCATGGATGCTGAGCCCGGCAGCGCGCAAGGCTTCCTCGGTACGGGCCCCCGTGTCCGGACGAGACGTCGGCACCTCGATGATCAGCCTCGCCCGCAGTGGATCGCGCAGTCCGAGCAGCCACCAGCCGCCGTCTTCGGCGTGCCCGAACACCGCATCGCTGGTGCCCGCCACGAGCGGCGCCGCACCGGAACGGAGCACGCTCGGGGTGACCTGCGGGGTGTCCATCCCGATCTGCAGCACCGGCATGCCGGGAAACCGCGCGGCAACCTCGGCGTGCGCCGCCACGATCCGCTCGCCGAGGTTGTCCCCTCGTTGAGCGAAGACAGTGCATGCGCCGAGTGCGGCATGCAGCGCGACGCGGTCCTCGGCGTCGTCGAGGTCGCCGGAGAGCGCGACGGCGAGCTGGGCATCCGGTGTCGCCGCCGCGGCGTCGAGTGTGTCGAGCAAGGCGGCCGCGGCGATGCGGGCGGCCGCCCGGGGGGTCGCCGGCGGGCACAGCCGCGTCTTGACCGCACCCGCTCGCGGAGCCTTGGCCAGGACCAGGATCACGTGGTTCATCCGCGCATCACCTTCGCCATATCGCGCACGGCGCGCACCGTTCCGGTGACCGAACCGGAAACCTTGGACCGGCCGCCGGTACGCGGGCGGTAATCCACGGTGGTCTCGTGGATGCGCCAGCCCGCCTCGGCCGCTTTGCTCAGCAGCTCCAGCGGGTACCCGAAGCCACGGTCGACGACTCCGAGCTCGAGCAGTGCCTTTCGCCGCGCGACCCGGATCGGGGCGATGTCGTGCACCGGCGCGCCTCGGCGCCGCAACAAGGCCGCCAGCAGGGCGTTGCCCGCGCGGGCGTGCCAGGGTTGCACGCCCCGGCGAACCGGAATCCGCCTGCCGACCGCCAGATCCGCCCGCCCGCACTCGACGGCCTCGGCGAGTTCGGGCAGCACGCCCGGGTCGAGTGAACCGTCCGCGTCGAGCACGGCGACCAGCTCGGTGCGAGCCTGCTCGAGGCCACTGTGGACGGCGGCACCGTAGCCCTTACGTGGCTCGTGCACCACCGGTACCCCGTGCTCGCGCGCAATGCCCGGAGTGCCGTCGGTCGACCCGTTGTCGACGACCAGCGGCTGGAAACCGGTGGGGAGCTCGGCGAGCACGCCGGGCAGCGACTCCGCCTCGTCCAAGCACGGCAAGATCACTTCGATGGAGAACACCATGTTCGTTGATTCGGAGGCGAAGGCCGCGGGGATTGCCCGGTTGCGGTGATTGTTCGCATGAAGTGCCCGCAGGCCTGCCGCCGGTGGTTACCGTGACGTGATGACCGCCGTGGAACACGAGCGCGAACACGCGACCCGGGCAGGCCCTCGGCGCTGGCTGGGCCCCGCCCTGGACCTGTTCGTCGTGGCGCTGGCGGTCGTGCTCGTGGTGATCGCCGCGCTCGGCGGCTGGCAGTTGCGCGCTCGAGGGGTGGACATCTTCCTCGGCTGGCCACCACTGCTGGCCGGGTGGGCCCCACACTGGGGCTCGGGCACCGTACCCGCCGTGCTGCTCGCCGCGGTGCTGGTGATTCGCGGTCCCGAGCTGGCCGTGCGACTTCGCTGGCCGGTGCTGCTCACGGCCGCGTATCTGATCTCGGTGGCCTGGACGACCGCGCTCGCGCTGGTCGACGGGTGGGACGTCGGCATCGCCGGCCGGCTGACCTCGGACAAGGAGTACTACCACGATGTGGGCCGGGTGCACGACATCGTGGCGATGCTCGGGCAGTTCAGCCAGCACGTGCTGACCGACACGCCCGCACCGTGGTCGATGCACGTCGGCGCGCATCCACCCGGCGCATTCCTGTTGTACGTGTCGATGCACCTGCTCGGGCTCGGCGGTGGCGGCGCGGGCATGGTGACCATCCTGATCGGCGCCTCCGCGGCGGTCGCGGTCGCGGTGACCCTGCGTGCGCTTGCCAGTGAGGATCTCGCCCGGCGGGTACTGCCCTTCGCCGTGCTGTTTCCCGGGGCGGTCTGGGTCGGCGTCTCGGCGGATGGCATGTTCGCCGGGATCCTCGCCTGGGGTGTCGCTCTGGTGGCGCTCGGCTGCGCCGCCTCGAGCTGGCCGCGCCGGTTCGTCGCCTTCGGTGGCGGTGTGTTGCTCGGGTACTCGCTGTACCTGTCCTACGGGCTCGCCACGGCGGCACTGCTGCCGATCGCCGTGTTCGCGGTGACGAGACGCTGGCTCGGCGCGGCGTTCGCCGTTCTCGGGGTAGTGGCGGTCGTCGGCGCGTTCACGGCTCTCGGATTCTGGTGGTTCACCGGTTTCGACCTGGTGCGGATCGTTTACGCGGACAGTGTCGCGAAGACAAGGCCGTACAGCTACTTCGTCTGGTCGAACATCGCCGCGCTGCTGTTCGCGCTCGGACCGGCCGTTGTCGTGGGTGTGCGCCGAATGGTGGCGAATCCGAAACGGTTGCCGTTGATCGCGGTGCTGCTGGCCGCGGCCGCCGCGATCGCGGTGGCCGCCTCGGACTACTCCGGGATGAGCAAGGCCGAGGTGGAACGAATCTGGCTTCCGTTCGCGGTGTGGCTCCTGATCCCGTGTGCCGCGATCCCCCGCGGGCAGGCGAGATACTGGCTCGCCGCGCAGGGGGTACTCGCGTTGCTGGTGAACCACCTGCTGTTCACGATCTGGTAGCCGGCGCACGCAGCGGCGCGGTGGCGAACTCGGCCATGCCTTCGGTGAACCCGATCGCGGCACGGAAACCGAGCTCACGCTGCGCGCGCCCCGGATCCGCGACGATGTGCCGTACATCGCCGGACCGGGCCCCACCGGCGATCCGCGGGCTCGGCCCACCCATGCATTCGGCGAGCGTGGCGGCCATCTCGCCGACGGTGTGCGGCTGACCCGAGCAGACGTTCAGCGGCGTGCAGCGCCCCGGTTCGGCTTGCGCCTGCACGGCGAGGGCAACCGCGATCGCCACATCGCGCACGTGCACGAAATCCCTTCGCTGGGCGCCGTCCTCCAGTACGGTCGGCGCGACACCGCGCTCCAGCGCCGAGCGGAAGATCGAGGCAACCCCGGAATACGGTGTGTCGCGCGGCATCCGGGGGCCGTACACGTTGTGGTAACGCATGGCGTGAACAGCACCACCACTCTGGCGTGCCCACGCCCCGGCCAGATGTTCCTGTGCCAACTTGGTGGCCGCGTAGGTGCTGCGCGGATCCACCGGCGCGTCCTCGGGAACCAGTTCCGGTTCCAGCGTCGAACCACAACGCGAACACGGCGGCTCGAACCGGCCCGCCTCGATGTCCGCCCGGTCACGCGGACCCGGTGACACGATGCCGTGCCGGGAACAGCGATAGCGCCCTTCCCCGTAGACCACCATGGAGCTGGCCAGCACCAGGCGGGTGACCCCGGCGCGATACATCTCGGCGAGCAGCGTCGCGGTGCCGAGATCATTGTGCGCCGCGTAGTCCGGCGCATCCGTGGGATCCACCCCATGCCCGACCATCGCCGCCTGATGACAGACCACGTCCACACCGCGCAGCGCCTCGCGCAACACGTCCGGGTCCCGCACGTCGCCACGCACCAGTGTGTTCTCGTCGATCCACTCCGGAACGTCACCATCGCCGTGCGCGGCAGGCAGCAGCGCGTCGAGCACCACCGGCTCGTGCCCTTGCCCGGCGAGCAGCTCCGCGATGTGTGACCCGATGAACCCGGCCCCACCGGTGATCAGTACCCGCATCCCCCGATGCTAATACGCATCGGCGTCGATGCTCTGCAACTGCCCGGTTGCGGTGCCGGTGACCCACAGCCGACCGGTGGCCGCGTCGACTCCCACGCTGTTGGGCTGGCGGACCGTCGGCAGGCGCGCGACCACGCGCGGCCGCGCCCCCGAGGTGTCGACGCCGACGAGCTGGTTGCGCGCGGTCAGCGTCACCCACACCCGATCGCGCATCCGGTCGTAAGTAACCCCGTATGGCTTACCCGGCAACGGCATCCGCGCTATCCGCCGGGGGCTCGGCCCGCTCGAGTAGACCAGTAGCGCACCGCCCCTCGTGTCCACGACCACGAACCGGCCGTGCCGGTCGGCGACCTGGTGCGTCGGGCCATCGCCCGCGGGCAACCGCGCGGTCTGCCGAAGCGTCGCCGCGTCGAACAAGCGCAGGCTGTCGTCGGCCACATCGACCAGCGCTACCTGGTCGCCCACCGCGGCGAGCCCCGCGGGCTGCGGCGATTCGGTGAACCGGTGCACCACGGTGGTGCCGCGCACCGCGACGACGCTGTGCCCTGCCTCGTTGGCGACGAACACGGTGCCGTTCGCGGCGCTCGTCGCATCATGCGGTGACGGTCCGGTCGGCACGCTCGCGGTCACCTTCCCATTCGACGGGGCGATTTCCAGCAGCCTGTTCGCGTTCTCGTCCGGCACGAGCACCGGTCCCCCCGGCGCGGCCAGCTGAAGATGCCGCAGGTGACCGGGCAACCGGATCCGTTCGGCGACCGCGTGCGTGTCGGCGTTTACCAACACCAGCGCATCCGGTTCGCGGGCACCGACCGCGACCCGCCGAGTCCTCGCGTCCACGACGATCCCTTCCGGTGACGCGCCGACCGGCATCACCCGCCCCGCGGGCTGGGTACGTAGCGGCGGCGCGACCGCGGGTTCGGCGGCCGGTGGACGCGGGTGCGGTGCCTCCGCGCCGGTACACCCGGCCAACAGCAGGACCGCGGCAAGGGTGAGCAGATAGCGTGGCTGCATGTGGTGCGCACCTTGGTCTGGATGACTGTCTCTTACTCCTGGTTCGGTGCCGAGCCCGGGGCGGATGGGTACCACTTGCACCGAGCCCGCCCCAGCCACCGGGCAACACAGTGACCGCCGTATCACCGAGACCGGTGATCATCGCTCCCGGGCCAGCGAGGTGTCGTCGGGCGAGCCCGGCGACGCGTGCTCGTCCAGGGTCATCTCGGGTGTGGGCCTGCGGAATCCCTTGGTGAGGAACGCCAGGTAGATGAGGCCGATCACCAGCCACACCACGCCGATCTTGAGTGCCGTGGCGCCCAGTTGGCTCAGCAGATACACCGAGACAGCGGCACCGGCCAGTGGCAGGACGAGGAAGTTGAACAGGTTGTGGCGGCGGCCTGCTTTCCGCTCGCGGAACAGGTAGGCGATGACGGAGACATTGACCAAGGCGAAGCCGAGGAACGCGCCGAAGTTGATGAAGGAGGTGGCGGTGGCCAGGTCGAGTGTCATCGCGATGACACCGGCGGCGGCGGTCAGCAACAGCCCGGTGATGGGCGTGCCCAGCTTCGGTGCGAGCCGGCCGAACACGGGTCGGGGTAGCACGCCGTCGCGGCCCATGACGTACATGAGGCGGGCGGTGGAGGCCTGCAGTGCGATGCAGGAGGCGACGCCACCAGCGACCGAGATGAAGTTGACGATGTTGGCGTAGGTCTGCCCGCCGATCAGGACTTTGATGCTCCAGGCGGCGGCGTCCTCGTTGGCGAACTGGCCGCCCGGGTGGACGAGTTGGAGAACGAACGAGAGCACGAGGAAGATCCCGCCCGTGGCGATGACACAGGCGATGATGCCGCGGCCGATGGTTCCGGCGCCGTCCTTGGTTTCCTCGCCGAGGGTGGAAATCGCGTCGAAGCCGAGGAAGGAATAGGCGGCGATGGCGGCGGCCGCGGTGATCGCACCGATGGAAGTGTGGGAATTCCATACGGCGTCGGTGACCGGGCCGGTGTTGTCGTGGCCGAGGTAGACGAGGCACAGTGCGGTGAACAGGATGAGCGAGCCGACGGTGACGGCCATCAGGACCTTGTTGACCCGGTCGGCGAGTTTCATACCGAAGGCGTTGACGCCGGTGGTCAGCGCGATGATCAGGATCAGCCAGACCCACCGTGGTACGGCCGGGAACTGGGCCTGGAAGTAGGTCGCCTGGATCAGCCAGCCGACCATCGGGATGAAAAAATAGTCGAGGAGCATCGCCCAGCCGGCGAGAAAGCCGATACGGCTGTCGAGCATCTTGCGGGCATACGAATACACGGACCCGGCGCCCGGCACGACGCGCGCCATCTTCGCGTAGGACAGGGCGGTCAGCAGTATCGCGACGGTGGCGATCGCATACGCGGTGGGAGCGGTGCCGTCGCTGGTGGCGGCGATCACGCCGAAGGTGGTGACGACGATGCCCGGCGAGATGTACGCCAGGCCGAACAGGACGACGGAGGAAAGACTCAGCTCACCCTTGAGTCGCAGGTTCTGGTCACTCATCGCGCAGGCTCCTCGGATGGCGGGGCACGAGTCCGGACGGAAAGGGTCAGGTGGCCGGGATCCACGGGCTGGTGGCCCAGACGGCGGGGTCGATACGACCCCCGTACAGCGGCAATTCCAGGACCGGGTCACCAGGGCGGAACTGCTCCCACATCCGGTTGAGCCCGGCGGTGCCGTAGCGGCGTACGTTCGTGACCTCATCGAGGTCGACGACATCGGTGAGGGTGAGATCCCCGTCGCCAGCGGCCTGGGAGCGGACCGTGCCTTGGGGATCGGCCAGCAGGCTGCGGCCGACACCGGAAGGGGCGGCGGCGTTGACGCTGGCGACGAAGACCTGGTTGGCGATGGCATTCGCCCGGTTCAAGACCTCCTCCTGGGCACGATCGCTGGTGGCGGTGCGCACCACGTTGACGATCAGCTCGGCCCCCATCCACGCCAGATGCCGAGAGATCTCCGGGAACCAGGTGTCATAGCAGATGGAGATGCCGATCCGGCCGATGCCGGGTAGGTCCACCACCTGAAACCGGCTGCCCGGCCGGACCGTCTCGTACGGACGCCAGGGGCAGGCCTTGCGGTAGGCGGCCAGACGCTTGCCCCCGGGCGAGTAGACCGGAGCCGTGTTGTACACATGGCCGTCAGCGCCGCGTTCGTAGCCGCTTCCCGGCACCAGCCAGACGCCGAGATCCCCGGCAAGCTGTGAAAAGGCGGCCTCGCGCTTGCCGTCGACCGGTTCGGCGGCATCTTCGGGGGCGGCAGGGACGCCGGGGGCACTCTCGCCGAGGTGCAGTTCCGGATAGACGACGAGGGCGCCGGGCGCACATGGCTTCACCCGCCGCTCGACGTCGGCGGCGAAACCCGTCACGTCGTCGGCAAGGCGACCAGGCGCCTGGACAAGAATCAGCGGCAGCGGACGGGACACGGCGCGGATCACCAGCCAATGAGGCAGAGCAGACACGATGCGGACAGGTGCGGAGAACAGGTCGTCAGGGAACTCTCCCGGATTTCTTCGTTGCCTCCGGCGGACAATTCGAGCCGACACGATCCAGGCCGGTGTTCGCCTGGTGTTGGGGAACGGGCAACGAGCGCTCGCACCGGCCGACTGGCGCCGAAGTCACGTCACACACCCGGTGTGCCCTCGGCCGCGGGCAGCTTGTGCAGTTCGAAGACCGGCCAGAAGTACGCATACTCGGTGTTGTCCGAGAAGTAGTAGTAGGTCGCACCGTTGGGCATCATCACGATCTCGTTGCCGCTGACACCGGACATCGAGGGCACCCAGAAGTCGGTGCCTTCCGCGTACCCGTATTCAGTGAACGCCGGGTTCGCCGCCTCGACGTGTGCGGCCCAGGTGCACTGGTGGTAGTGCAGATAGGACTTGCCGGAGGACGAACAGGGCAGACCGCGGTCCTCGGGATCGCGCTGCAGCGAGGCCGACAGGGCCTTCCTGTCGAGGAGTCGGCGGTCACCGGCGCGCCCCAGGTGCACGTTCAGGAACCGGGACAGCTTCGCCGCGTCGTCCGGTGTGAAGTACAGGCCGTATCCACCGAGCGGCTGTCCGCGGGCGCTGTTGTCCGTGCGCAGGCATTGGGCGCGGAACCCGGCGCTGAGCCCGGCCGGCTGGTATACCTCCTCGTCCAGGAACGTATAGAGGTCGGCATCCTCGCCCTCCTTTCGCCTGAGGTAGTTCGAGAGCGCGAGGGCCGCGATGTACACATCCGAAGTGCGGTAGTTCCAGTAGGTCCCTGGCTCGGTGGCGTGCGGCCAGTCGAAGGCGAGGGTGGTCTTGGTGGTCTCGGGCTCGGTCAGGACGAAGTCGTCCATCCCTTTGCCGTCCTCGTCGACCTCGTACCCGGCGGAAGCGTAATTGCCGGTCGCCATGTCGAGAGCGTCGTCAACGGTGACGGTGGACCAGTCACCCCGCGAGTCGGCGGCCTCTGGCACGAGGTCCCTGACGAGCAGCGCCCCGACGTCCTCCCCGTACTTGTGGGACAGACGCAACCGCGCCAGATTCGTGAGGGCCGTCTTGGCGAGCGAATATGCGGCCAGGCGCAGGGATTCGGGGAAGGCGTAGACGCCGTGGCGGGTGCGGGCCTCGGCGGTGTAGTTGACGCCGTCGTAGTAGACGCCGAGGGCGCTGATCGCGTCCGTGGTGACGCCACGGCCGAAGCTGGCGGTATCGATCCCGGCCTTCGGATAGTCGGCGGCAAGACTCTCCAGCGGCCGCACCGGGATGCGGCCCGCGACCTCGGCCAGGTGAGCGCGGCGGATGCGATCGGCCCCGGGAACGGTTTTCGGGACGTAGGCGGCCGCCCGCTGTCCCCATCGATCGAAATTGAGCCAGGTACAGATTTCCTGGGTGATCTGGAATCGGACGTCGCTGACACCATCGCCATCGAAAAGGAACGTCATGGCACCGCTGAAGGTGTCATTGGAATTGCGGTGGCAGAGGGTGAACGGGAACGCGGCCCGGTCGGCACCGCCGTCGCCGGTCTCATGCCACATCCGGCCGGGACCGATGATGACGTTCCAGGCAGCGTGTCCGGTGTACTGCAGTCCCTGGGTCACCGGAATGAGGTGGGTGCCGGTCTGCACGAAGGTCAGGTCCATCCTCGGCAGCGATTCGTACGCCGCCGAGGCCGTCACCCCCACCTCGTCCTTGAGAACAGCCCAGCCGCCGCTCTTGTCGTCGGCGTCGAGCACGAGGGAACCGCTGAAGTGGTGACGCGGCGCGGCGGCACCGACCGGGAACGCGAACGCGGAGTCGTCGACCGGGGCGGTGGCCTTGCCGTCACGCAGTTCGCCGGCGGTGAGCAGGGTCCGCCGGCGGCGATCGGCGGGCACCGGTACGGCGGTCGGCACGGCAGCGGCAGCAGGCGCGATGGCGCTGGCAACGCCGGTGGCTGCGACGCCGAACAGGGCGCGACGGCTGAGAGGCATGGTGAGCGCCTAACGTAGGACGGCAGGGTCGGGTGTAGCCGACGGAGATACCGCGTGATTCTTGAAGAACTCGCCGATGCTGTCCAATACTCAGTTCGCAGGGCACCGATGCCCATCAGGCGTAGAGCTCGCATGAACCCCACCGCAGTGGACGGAGACACACCCATGGATCTACGACACGTCCGGTATTTCCTCGCCGTGGTCGACACCGGATCCACGGCCCGCGCCGCCCAGCAGGTCCACGTCACCCAGCCGTCGCTGTCCCGGCAGCTGCGCGCCCTGGAAGCGAGCCTTCGGGTGAGCCTTTTCGAGCGAGGTGGAACGCGGTTGCGGTTGAACGCCGCCGGGCACCGATTCCTGCCGGTCGCCCGCGACCTGGTGGCCCGCGCCGATAGCGCGGCGTCCCTGTTGCGTGCCCTGGCAGACGGTGTGCCGCCCCGCCTGACGATTGCCGCCCCCTCGGCAACGGTCGCCGACGTGATCGCCCCCTACGTGGTGTCGGCGGGCCGGGACGGGCCACACGTGGACGTCCTGGAAGCCACCGGCGAGGCACCGTACACCGCGCTTGCCAGCGGCGCGGACCTCGCCGTGTCGGCGAGCCCACCACCGGTCGGTACCGAAACCCTGACCGTCGGGCACCCGCCACTGTGGGTGTACACGCCGCCCGACCACCCCTGGCACACCGAGCGGCGCCGCCACGTCGGCCTGGACGAACTGGTGGCCGAACCGCTGCTGCTACCGACCGCCGAGCACCACACACGCGGCATCCTGGACCGCGCCGTGGAAGCGATGGACGGCCGCTACACGGCACTGTCCCAGACGACGAATCCGCTGCTCGCCCAGGCGCTGGCCGCTGCAGGGCACGGCGTCGCGGTCGTCTCCGAGGATCCGCGCTACGGCATCGAACCCTTGCTCATACACGGCCCGGACGGCAAACCGCTGACGATGACGCTCACGGCCGCGTGGCGGGCGAGTCACTACACCGCCGACCTGCTCGCGTCGTTCGCCCGGGGCCTCGCCGCATACTGCGCGCACGCGTATCCGCTCTGGTCGACGGGATGAGCGGGGGCGAGCGCACAAAGCATCGGGCCGCCGTACGCGACACCTCGCTGCTGCCTTGGTCCGCACCGGACCCGGAGCATCGATGATGCCTTCGGCATCCCGCGCTTCCCGGCGCTCCGGGCAGCGCGGCCCGGACACCACGGGAGCTCCCGGCCGACGTCCGCGGTCACCACACGCCGGGAATGAGCCGCTTGGTGTGCTTGCGGTATTCGGCGTATTCGGCGCCGAGCCCCTCGATCAGCACCCGCTCCTCGACCCGGATTCGATAGTAGATCCCGGCGAACGCGCATCCCGCGAAGGCGATCATCGCGAGAAAGTTGTTGAACAGCAGGCAAATCCCGACCACCGCGATCAGCGCACCCGTATAGGAAGGATGCCGCAGCATCCGGTACGGCCCCGCGCTGACCAACCGGTGCCCCTCCTGCACGTGCACCACCCCACGGAAGAACTGGCCGAGCGTTCGCATGGCCCACAACCGGAACCCGATCCCGAACCAGAGCACCGGCAACGCGACAGAGAACGCGACAACCCACGGAATATGCGCAGCCAATACCGGAACGAAGCGCCGCGCGAGCCCCGCAAGGACATCGCCGAGCGCGATACCGAGAACGATCGCGCCGAGGCTACGCCATTCCGTCGTACGTGCCCGTGCACCGCGCCGGAACTGCACGACCTGCAGCACGATCTCGGCGAGGATCCACAGCCCCACAGTGATCTGAAAAACCCAGAAGAGCGCCGGAACGACCATGCCGTACCCCCTTTCCACGTCACTCACGGTAAACCGCAGACACCACGGTGACCACTGAGATTTGTCATGGGTCTCGATTCAGCACACTTGCCTTCGCCGGTGATCGCTGTCGTACCTTGCTCGCGGCACGCGTCCGGGTGCTGATCGACGAGGGTGAACCGCCGCCCTGGTCCCGGCGACCAGCGGGCCGGGTTCTGGAACCAGTCGCCGTGGACCGGGCCGGATCGCAGGCGCACGGCGAACTTCACTGGGGACATGACCGCGGTGAGCTCGGCGCCGCAGTGGCCCGCGACAACGGAAGGACCGAAGCCGCCGGCGCCGCGCCGATCCGTCCCGTCAAAGTCCGCAATGCTTTCGCCCCATCAGATATCTCCTTGCCGAATCCATCTGCCTGCCTGGAACGACATGTCGATAACTACCGGTCATTGTCCAGCGGTGCGGCGATGTGCGGCGACCGGCGCCGCCGCATTAGCATCCAGTGATGAACAGTCTTTCTCGTACGCCTGCTTTCCCTGGTGGAGTGTTCCCCTTCGCCGGCCGCTCGCTGCCGCGGATCGGCTATGGCATGGGGCAGCTCGCCAGGCGGGCGACGAGCACCGCCGGGTGGACCGAGGCGGTGGCGCTGTTGCGCCGGGCATTCGAGCTCGGGGTGCGGCACTTCGACACCGCGCAGTTCTACGGCGACGGCTTGGCCAACCGGTTGCTGCGCGCGGCATTGGGGGACGTACGCGACGAGGTGGTGCTGGCCACCAAGGCCGGTGCGAAACCCGTCCCAGGGGCCATACCGCTGACAGCCGCACAACAGCCCCATGAGCTGCGCGAGGCCATCGAGGCCAATCTGGCGACGTTGGATACCGATCGGCTTGACGTGGTGTACCTGCGCCGCATGGATTATCGGCCCGGTCTGCTTGCCGAAGGAGACCAGATCGTGCCACTGCAGGATCAGCTGTCCGAACTGGCAATGCTGCGGGACGAGGGCAAGATCCTCGGTATCGGTCTGAGCCACATCACGGTGGAGCAATTCCACACCGCGAGCCCGATCGGCATCACGTGTGTGCAGAACATCTACCACCTGCTCGACCGCGCTTTCGAACCACTGTTGACGGCCTGCCGGGACGAGGGCATCGCCTGGGTGCCCTACTTCCCGCTCGGCGGTGGCGGATACGCCGATCTCCCCAAAGTCACCGAAGCACCCGCCGTGACCGCCGTCGCGGAGGAACTCGGCGCGACGCCGACGCAGATCGGTCTCGCCTGGCAGCTGGCGCACGCACCGAATACGATGCTCATCCCGGGAACCGGGAGCACCGGGCACCTCATGGAGAACACCGCGGCGGGCGATATCGCACTCGACGAGGACACGCTGGCCCGCCTCGAAAACGGGACCGTCCACTGACCGGTCGCCTCGACACCGTCGGCTCCGGCGGCTCACGATTCCCGTTGCCTATCGAAGCCACCGGACACCGGTACGAACCCGGGGCTGAACCCGGATGGGAGATCGACATGGCCGAGGACGAGCTCATCGATGTGCACGCGCACTTTCTCACCGACCGCTACCGCACCGAGGCCCGCGAGGCAGGGCACGAGCACCCCGACGGCATGCCCGGCTGGCCGGACTGGAGTCCTGAGGCGCACCTGGCGTTGCTGGACGCCCACCGCATCCGCACCGCGGTGATCTCGGTTTCCTCACCGGGCGTGCATTTCGGGGACGACCGGGCCGCCGCAGAGCTGGCACGCCAGGTCAACGACTTCGCCGCCGATCTCGAACGCGCTCACCCCGGCCGGTTCCGCCAATTCGCCTCCCTGCCATTGCCGGACATCCCCGCCAGCCTGGCCGAACTGGACCGCGCCCTCGACGAACTCGACGCCGCCGGAGTGATCCTGGAATCCAACATCGCCGGGAACTACCTCGGCGACCCCCACTTCGCGCCCCTGCTGGCCGCGTTGGACGAACGCCGCGCCGTCGCTTTCGTCCATCCCACCTCACCGAGCTGTTGGCGGGCGCTCAGTCCCCAGCGGCCCCGCCCGATGCTCGAATTCCCATTCGAATCCACCCGCACCGTCACCGACCTACTGCTCACCGGCGCGCTGCAGCGCTACCCGCGCATCCGGTTCGTGATCCCACACTGCGGCGGCACACTCCCCATGCTGGCCGACCGCATCGAGCTGTTCCGCACCGCTTTCACATCGCAGGACGGCCGAGCCGACACCCGCACGCTGCTCGCCGGGCTCTGGTACGACCTCGCCGGTACCCCCTTCCCCGCCCAGGCACCCGCCCTCGCCCAGCTCGTGGGCACCGAACGGTTGCTCTACGGCAGCGACTACTGCTGGACACCGCGGCCGGCGGTCAGCGAGCAGATCGCCGCGCTCGACCGTGCCCCGGAACCGGCCGGGCACACCGACTGGCGGCAGTTGACCACCCGCAACGCACAACGCCTTCTCACCGAGGGCCGAATGACGGAGGGACCATGAAAGCCACGCTGTCCAACGTCCGCGTGTTCGACACCGAGCACCTGACCGAACCCACCACCGTCACCATCGACGGCGATGTCATCGGCACACCGCACGGCGGGCCCGGCACGGCCGACACGATCGACGGCGCGGGCGCGACGCTGCTTCCCGGACTGTTCGACGCCCACGTACACCTCAACGCGCCACCGGAGCTGGCCGCTCTCGCCGGGCACGGCATCACCACCGCGCTCGACATGGCCTGCTGGCCCCGGAACAAGACCGACTCCTTTCGCGGCCACATCCCGGATATCCGCAGCGCGGGCCTGCCCGCCATCGGCCCCGGCGGCAACCACGCCCGCATGCCCGGCATGCCCACCGAGGCGATCCTCACCGATCCCGCCCAGGCCGAAACCTTCGTCGCCGACCGGGTGGCCGAGGGCTCCGACTACATCAAGATCGTCATCGAAGCAGACCTGCTCGGCCAGGCCACCATCGACGCCGTGATCGCCGCGGGCAAAGCGCACGGCAAACTCACCGTCGCGCACGCCTCCGCCCTCGACGCCTACCGGCGCGCCGTGCGAGCCGGTGCCGACATCATCACCCACGTGCCCCGCGACGGCGTGCTCGATCCCGACACGATCGCGCAGATGCGCGAACAGCAACAGGCCGCCGTGCCGACACTGGCCATGATGGAAGCCGTCATCACCGCTGTCGCCCTGCCCGGCGAGGAATACACCTACAGCCGCGACAGCGTCACCGCCCTGCACACCGGAGGAATACCCGTCCTCGCCGGCACCGACGCCTTCGCCGGTCCCGCGCCGATACCGAACCCCGTGCCACACGGACCAGGACTCCACCACGAACTGGAACTGCTCGTCGATGCCGGTCTTTCCACCGCAGAAGCCCTGCAAGCGGCGACCGTTCTGCCCGCTCGCCACTTCGGCCTCACCGATCGTGGCACCATCCGGCCAGGACAACGTGCCGACCTTCTGCTCATCGACGGCGACCCGTTACACGACATCACCCGCACCCGCGCCATCCGCCGCATCTGGAGCGCAGGCACCGAGGTCACACCCCGCCCAGCCTGACACGATCCAGCACCGGCAGCTCAGCCGAGGAGACCGCGATTCGGGCGTCAGCGGCACCGATCTGCGCTGTACTGGGTGGCAGGCAGCCCGTCTTGGAACGGTGGATTGATCGCGGGCTTCGCGGTCCGCGTGATGACACAATGGGAAGTGTGGAAGACGCTGTGGCCCGGTTCCGAGCTGCCTCGGTCGCGAACGATATCGACGGGATGGTCGCGACCCTCTCCTCGGACGCCGAGTTGGTGTCACCCTTGTCCGGTCGCATGGTCTTCCGCGGCGCGGAAGACCTCCGGGTGCTGTTGGCGGCGATCTACGGCCGTCTGAGCCGATTGCAGTGGCATGCCGAGCTCGGCGATGGCGAGCTGCGGGTGGTCGTCGGCCAGGCTCGGATCGGCGCGCTGCGACTTGACGACGCGATGGTGCTGCGGCTGGCCGCGGACGGGCGTATCCGGTCGATCACACCGCATCTGCGCCCGTGGTTGGCGGTCACGCTTCTCGCGCTCAGGGTCGCGCCTGCGGTCGTCCGGCATCCGGTGATCGTGCGACGTGCGCTACGGCGTCCTTGAACGCTACGGCACTCGAACGCTACGGCACTCGAACACAGCACGGAGCCCGGCCATCGAGGGTGCCGTGCCTCCACCCGTGCGGCGATCGTGGAATCGGCCGTCTCGTCAGACCCGGCCGACCGGGTGGGCATCTCACTGATCCGTGGGAACACCGTCACGACGGCCGGTTCCTGACCTCGATCCGCGAGCAACACACGGTCCACATCGGGGCTTGCCTCCGACCGGAAACCCGACAGCACAAGGCCGCCCGCGGTATACGCCAACGCGGGACTTCACCAAGCACGCGAGGGAATCGCCTTGGCATCCGGACGTTCTACGGTGGTCGAACCGACGGATCACCGGCTCCGGTTCACGGGGACTCGGGTTCGTTGTCGGCGATGCGTTCGGCAGCGGTGGTGATGTTGCGGGCCATGCCGCCGAAGATGATGTCGTGGAAGGGGGCGATGGTTTTCCAGTACAGGTGCCCGGCGAGGCCGTGCGGTTCGAACAGGGCGCGTTGCCGGTAGCGGGCTCCGCCGCCGTCGTCCGGTTCGGCGATGAGTTCGAGCCAGGCGCGTCCCGGGAGTTTCATCTCGGCGCGCAGTCGCAGCCGGTGCGGGCGTTCGAGGGTCTCGACGCGCCACCAGTCGAGGGCTTCACCGACGTGCAGATGGCGTGGATCACGGCGGCCGCGGCGCAGTCCCACACCGCCGAGGAGGCGATCGGCCCAGCCGCGAACGGTCCAGGCCAGCGGGAAGGAGTACCAGCCGTGTTCACCGCCGATCGCTTCGATGACCTGCCACAGCCGGGCCGGTGTGGCGCTGGTGGGGCGCTCGCGGACATCCCGGTATGTGGTGCCGCCGGACCAGTCCGGGTCGGTGGGCAGCGGATCCGATGGCGCTGCCGGCCAGGTCGCGTCGGACCAGCGGGTGGGCACCTCGGCGTCGCGAATGCGGGTCAGGGCGAGTTCGATCGCGTGCTCGTAGTGCGTCGCCCCGTCGGCGGGTCGGCCGATGTGCGCGTCGATGTCGTGCTCGCGGCAGACGACCTCGTGCACCAGTGATTCGATCAGCGGGATGCCGATGCTGCGTGGTACGGGCGTGACGAGGTTGACCCACTGGGCCGAGAGCCACGGGGTCAACACCGGCACGGGCAGCACGAATCGTCTCGGCAGTTGGGCGACGACCGCGTATCGGCGCATCATGTCCAGGTAGGTGAGCACGTCCGGGCCGCCGATGTCGAAGCTGCCGTGGACCTGGCTGGGCAGTTCGGCGGCATGGGTGAGGTAATGCAGCACATCGCGGACCGCGATCGGCTGGATGCGGTTGTGCACCCAGCGCGGGGTGACCATGACCGGCAGCCGTTCGGTGAGGTAGCGCAGCATTTCGAAGCTGGCCGAGCCGGATCCGATGATCACTGCCGCCTGCAGTACCGCGGTAGGGACACCGGAGTCGAGCAGGATGTGGCCGACTTCGGTACGGGAGGCGAGGTGCTCGGAGAGCGCCTCCTCGCCGGCGGGGGTGATACCGCCGAGGTACACCAGCCGGGACAGGCCTGCTCGGCGTGCCGCGGTGGCTACGTTATGGGCGGCGGTGCGGTCGAGCTGGCTGAAGTCGGTGCGGTGCAGGGCGTGCACGAGGTAGTAGGCGACCTGTTGCCCGTGCAGCGCGGTGTGCATGTCGGTGGGATCGATGACGTCGCCGCGCACGATGTCGACCGCGTCTCGCCAGGGGACATCGGAGAGTTTGTCGGGATCGCGGGCTACGACCCGGACTCGGTGCCCGGCCTGCAGGAGCTGGGGCACGAGCCGGCCGCCGATGTAGCCGGTGGCACCGAGTACGACGCAGCGCATGTCATCGACTCCCTTCGAGGGCGGCGCGGTAGCCCTCGCGGTAGGTGGGATAGCTGAAGGTGTACCCGGTCGAGCGCAGCAGCTCGCCGCTGCAGCGTTTACCGGAGCCGCGCCCGGACTCCTCGGCCGCGACCGGCGGTGGCGGCACGCCGAGCAGTTCGGCGACGTACCGCAGCACCACGGCCCGTTCGACGGGCTCGTGGTCCACGCCGAGATACAGCCGTTGCGCGGATGCCCTCCGGGTGGCCAGGTGCACGATCACACCGGCGGCATCGTCGCGGTGGATCCGATTGGTGAACATCGGCGCCGCCGGGACAGTGGCGGTCCCATCGCGCACGCTGGTCACCAGTCGGCTGGGGCCGGGCCCGTAGAGGCCGCCGAGGCGCAGCACGATCCCTTCCGGCTGCCGCGCCTGCAGGCATGCTTCCGCGGCCCGCAGTTGTGCGCCGGTATCGGTCGCGGGGATCGCGGGGTGCTGTTCGTCGACCCAGCTCCCGTCCGTGACGCCGTAGACGGCGGTCGAGGACACCAGCAGCATCCGGGGCGGTGCGGGCAGATCCTCCTCGATCGCGTCGAGCACGCGCCGTAATCCGGTCACGTACGTGTCGCGGTAGGCCGAAGCGGTATACGCATCGGCGGTCAGGGCGACCACGACCAGGGTCGTGTCGGCAGGCAGCTGTGGTCGCTGCTCGCGGAGGTCGACTGCCTGACCCGCGATGCCCACGGGCAGGTGTTCGGGATGTCTGCGCAGCCCGAGCACGCGGTAACCGAGGCGAGTCAGGCGTTGGCCGACGCGTGCGCCGAGGTCGCCGCAGCCGGCCAATACCGCGGTTCCCGCCGATTCCGGCCGGCTGATGGGTGAGTTCATATGTCGAGGGCCAGTCGTCGTTGTTCGTGGAAGCGTCGCCGGGCGGTGTCGAGATCGGTGGTGGGTGGCCGAGCACGCGCAGCGCCGATTCGCCGAGGCGCCACGGCTGGTGGACGTCGCGGGACTGGTCGAGGCCGGCGAGTTCGGGGACCCAGCGGCGAGTGTAGTCGCCGGTCGGGTCGTAGCGTTCGGCCTGGCGCAGCGGATTGAGCACCCGGTTGGGGCGGGCGTTGCGCCACCGGGCCAGTCGGCGGGTCCCTGCGGGCCCGGTGGCGGTGGTGCCTCGATGCCCGGTGGCACCGTAGCCCGCGGGGTGTGGCCGCCTGCCCGGGCCGCAGCGCGTCGGCCCAGCGCCCAGTTCCGGTATCTGTCGTCACATGCCGGATTGGCGGCTCATCCCAATCGAAGGTGTAGTTGGCGTCTGAAGCCGCCGGTCTCGAGCAATGACCTGGCGATGTAGTCAGTCAGGTTGCGGAAGCCCAGTGCGCTGCCGCGGACATGCTCGAGCCTGCCATTGAGCGCCGCAGTGGGACCGCTGCCGGTGCCGGGGCGGTCGAAGTAGGCCAGTACGTCAGCGGCGCGCTTTCTCAAGGTCCGCCCCAGCGTGATGAGCTCACTCAGCGTCTTCGGGACGCCGGTGCTGAGGTCTCTGATCAGTGTGGCCATCAGCTCGCGGCCACGCTGCCGGTCTTCGTGACGGTAGGCCTCGACCATGCGCTGATAGATGCCATCCAGTCGAGCGAAGGACCTCGGATCGGGATGGCCGAAGCCGGACGGCGGGGTAGCGTCAGGCACGTCGAGATCGGTTGAAGGAGATGGACCGGGCAGTTGTCACCGCACACCGTGGCCACCTTGACGGTCCGCTGCGAAGAGGCCGTATCTTCGCGATCCGGGTCAGGAGCGGCTGTGGTGTGGGCTGGGGGCATGACCTGTGTGTTAAACGCCGAGCAATTGCTCGGAACGGTCCCAGAAACGGCGCGCGAGGTCAGCGTCGAGGGCTTGGCCGTTCTGCGGCTTGGTCGGCTCGCGCTTGTAGAAGTACCGACCCGGCTCCCAGTCGCGCCCCGGCGTGGCTTCGGCGAGCCACACGAGTGTGTCTGCGCCGCGATCTGGGCTGATGAGCATGAGGCGCCGCGAGATCGGGTTGGTGGTGATGAAGCGCATGAGCCTGCTCTCAGACTGCGTGCCGAAACTAGAGGCCACATTGCCGGGGTAGAAGGAGGCTGCCGAGATCCCCCGGGCGCCGAAACGACGGTGCAGCTCGGTGCTGAACAGGACGTTCTCCAGCTTCGCGGCGGTGTAGGCCCGGACAGGGCTGAAGTTCTTGTCGTGGTTGAGGTCGCCGAGGTCGATCTCTCGCGCGGGCCGCACAGTGCTCGAGGTCTGGATGACGCTCGCGTGGGAGTCGATGAGGGTGTCCATGAGCAGCCGGGTGAGGAGGAAGGGCGCCAGGTGGTTGATCTGAAATGTGCGCTCGAACCCGTCGACGGTCTTCGTGGGGTCGCCGAAGACGCCACCCGCGTTGTTGGCGAGCACGTCGATGCGAGGGTAGGTCGCCAACAATTCGTCGGCGAGGCTCCGAACCTGCTCGAGCTCGGTGAAGTCGGCGAGATAGTGATCAGCGGCGCCGACCTCTCGCGCCACGGCAGCCGTCTTCTGTGGTGAGCGGCCGACCACGACGACGCGATGACCGTCGTTGCCCAGCCGACGGGCTGCCGCAGCACCGATTCCGTCGCTCGCGCCGGTTATCACGATGGTCTTCGACTCTGCCATACCAGCTCCTAGGTCACTGTCCCGAATGTGAAACACTGTAACATATTAGGACTGCTGTAACATGGGCATATGGTGCAGAACCCCAGGCAGGCCGGAGGTGCACGTGAGCGTGCGCGCCGGGCCATGCGTGCCCAGATCTCCCAGATCGCTCTGGACCTGTGTTTGGATGCGGGCTACGACAGCACCACCGTGGAGCAGATTTGTGCGGCTGCGGAGATCTCGCGCACGACCTTCTTCCGTTACTTCACCTCGAAGGACGACGCACTGCTCGGCGACGGGGACTCCGTCGGCCTGGAGCTGCTTGAGGCGCTCCGAGAACGTCCCGTCGATGAACCCGTGTGGCAATCCCTCCGGCACGCGTTAGGAGCGCTCAGCCGCAGCTATGCCTCGGACACCGAACGGTCCCGCCAGCTGATCACTCTTATGTACAGCACCCCGTCGCTTGCCGCCGCCCACTCGGGCAAGCACGCGCGCTGGTCCCCACTTCTGCGGCCCGAGGTCTCCCGCAGACTCCAGATCGACCCCGACGATCGATCGGATCCACGTCCGCACGCGCTGATCTGCTCCGCACTGTCCTGCGCGGACGCAGCCATCACCGCATGGATTTTCCAGGACACTTCCGACACGATCGATGAACTCCTTGCCCGCGCAATGACTGCCGTCGCGCAGTAGCGAGTCTCATCGGCCGACCCCCGCGCCACCCGCCAGCGCCGCTCCAACGGCGAGGAATCACGGCGCAAGATCCTCGACGCCGCAGTCGAGGTCGCCGGCGAACGCGGCTACGACGGCACCAGCATCAACGCCGTCAGCGCGCGCTCCGGCCTGCCTGCGAGCTCAATCTACTGGCACTTCAAGGACAAAGACGAACTCATCGCCGCCGTCATCGAGCGCAGCTTCAACACGTGGCTGGCCGCCGCCCTGCCCGAGGACATGCACGCCTCACCGGAGTCCGTGCGCGACCTCGCCGTCACCGTCGCCAAAGGTCTGCTCGACGCACCCGATTTCCTGCGGCTGGGCCTGATGCTGGCACTGGAACGCCGCCCGGAGGAACCCAGCGCCCGCACCGTCTTCCTCGAGGTCCGCCACACCGCGCATCACCGCTTCGCCGCACTCGCGCGGGAATTCGCTCCCCACATCGACGACGACGCCGTCGGGCTGCTCACCACCTACGCGATGGCCGCGGCCGACGGACTGTTCATCGCCAAGGAGATCGGCGGTGACTCCGTCGATCTCATCCGCCTCTTCGAACTGCACGCCCGCGCCCTGTTCGACGCCGCCGAACATCTCGACCACTGACCGCTGGAGCCGCCCGTGAGTCGCGCGCACCGCATCGACACCCACCAGCATTTCCTTCCTCCACGCTACGCCGAGTGGTTGCACGAGAAGGGCATCCGCCCCGGCGGGGTCGAGCTGCCGAAGTGGTCACCGTCGGCGGCGGTGCGATTCATGGACGGACACGGCATTCGCACCGGGATCCTGTCGCTGTCCACCCCCGGTGTGTACTTCGGTGACCGCGACGAAGCACGACGCTGGGCACGCAAGATCAACGAATACGCCGCCGAACTCGTCAAAGACCATCCGGACCGGTTCGGGCAGTTCGCGACCCTCACGCTGCCCGATGTGGACGGCGCCCTCACCGAAGCCGAATACGCCCTCGACGTGCTCGGTGCGGACGGGATCGTCCTGCTGGCCAACAACGACGGCCGTTACCTCGGCGACCCCGAATTCGCCCCACTGCTGGAATTTCTGCACCACCGCAGCGCCGCGGTGTTCACCCACCCCGGCGAGCTCCCCGCGCCCGAAGTCCCGGACGTCCCCACCTTCACCGCGGACTTCCTGCTCGACACCACTCGGACCGCGATCAGCCTCATCCTCTCCGGGGCGATCGAGCAGTACCCGGACATCAAATTCATCCTGGCCCACGCGGGCGGATTCGTCCCTTACATCTCCTACCGGATCCTGCTGACCATCCTCAACACCAAGAACAGGGCACAGCAGGCCTGGGCCATGCTCAACCAGGACCGCCAAGTCCACAAAGAACTCGAACCGCTCCGCCGCTTCTACTACGACATCGCCCTCTCGTCCTCTCCAGCAGCTTTGCCCAGCCTCCTGGAAGTCGCCGAACCCACCCACATCACCTACGGCAGCGACTACCCCTTCGCCCCCGCCGCCGCGGTCACCTTCCTCAACCGCACGTACCAGAAGTACCCGCTCGACCACGGCCTCCGAACCGCCATCGACCGAGGCAACTCCGAAGCCCTCTTCCCGCGACTACAGGCATGACAACCGGCGCCCGGCCCGACGAAGCGGAAGTGGGCTCGGCCGCTGCAGGAGAATCCGAACCCACTCGCGCGACGACGTGCAGCCGTGTCCTCAGCCGAACAACACGCTGGGTGACAGACAACACCTACGTCGCCACGTGGTCCCACCGTGACCGTGACACCGACTTCGCTGACACACCAACGAAAACAGGCTCGACACAGCCCTTTACGACGCCCACCGACCATCCCAGTTGAAGGATGGATAAAGGGATAAGTCCAGGACACTCCATCGGATGTCACCGATGGAGTGTCCTGGACCTGTATAAAATCTGGCGCGCCCGCAGGGATTCGAACCCCAAACCTTCTGATCCGTACGATTGGCCCCGAGGTTCGGGATGAGGATCGCGACGTGATCCTATAATCGGGTCATGGTGGACGTGGCGCTTTCGAGGATGACACGTGCCGAGGCGGTTGGCCAACACGTTCGGCGCGAGATCGCCGAGCGAGGGCTGCGGCCTGGCCAGCTGATCGGCACCAAGACCGACATCCGCGCGTCGGTCGGTGTGGCCAAGGCGACGATGAACGAGGCCGTCCGGTTGCTCGAGTCGCAGGGAGTCGTGGCCGTCCGCCCAGGTCCCGGCGGCGGGTTGTTCGTAGCCCAGCACGATCCGGTGGTACGGCTGGGCCAGAGTCTGCTGACGGTGGACGCGGAGCCCGTCCGGGTCGCGGACGCCGTGGTCGTCCGCGAACTGCTCGAACCACGGATCATCGTCGACGCCGCCGAGCACCGGACGCAAGACGACATCGTCGCGATCACTGCGCAGTCCGAGGCGCTGGCGGACGTGGTCGACGACCCGAACGCGTTCGTGCACGCGGTCTGGGAGTTGCACCGGACGTTCGCGCGAATCACCCCCAACCGGATCCTGCGCGAGACCTACTTGTCGATGCTGCGGTTCATCGATGCCGAGACGCTAGGTGTCGGCTCGGTCGAGGAGGACACCAGCCACCGCCGGTACAAGCGATCGCGCCTGCGACTGCATCAGCGCATCGCGAAAGCCGTCGTCGCGGGCAATCTGGACAGGGCCGCCGATCTCGCTCGTGAGCACGCCCTGACGACGGGATAGCGCGGCCGTCGCGCCCGTTCACGGTTGGTCGATCGCGGCCAGCCACGCGCGGACGGCTTCGGCATCCGCGTCGAGTACGGGTGGGGCCCGGTGGTCACGTTTGGTGACCTCGTGCTCCTGGCCCGAGCCGGTGCGGAAGAACCGCAGCGGCGGGCCCGGTAGCTCCATCGGCCCGACCGTTTCGTGGTGCACCGTGGTCTTCAGCCCCTGCGACTCGACCTGCGGCCAGGCGTACACCTCGTCCAGTGTCCGGATCCGCCCGGCAGGAACACCGGCCGCCGCCAGGCGATCGAGTAGCCGTGTGGCCGGAAGGTCAGCGAACGCCTTCTCCAGCTCGGCGGCCACCACCTCGCGACGGGCTACCCGATCGGCGTTGGTCGCGATGTCCGGCCTTTCGGCGTCCAAGCCGAACTCGGCGCACAGCCGCCGCCACAGGGCCTCGCTGCCACACGCCAGCTGGACGCTGCCGTCGGCACAGGGAAACAGGCCGTACGGGCTGATTGACGGGTGGTGGTTGCCCGCGGCCCGGCCGCGAACGCCGCCCACCGTCCAGGCGGTGCCCTGGTAGGCGTGCACGCCGATACCGGCCGCGAGCAACGAGGTGCGCACGATCTGGCCGCGGCTGGTCCGCTCTCGTTCGTGCAGCGCGCTGACCGCGCCGAATGCGCCGTACATACCGGCCAGCAGGTCGGTGATCGGTACGCCCGTTCGTTGCGGGTCGTTGGCCGAGGGACCTGTGAGGGACATGAGCCCGGTCTCGCCCTGCGCGATCTGGTCATAGCCAGCACGTGCGGACTCCGGCCCGTCGTGGCCGAACCCGCTGATCGACAACGTCACCAGTCTCGGGTTCAGCTCGGTCAGCCCCTCGGCGTCGAGACCCAATCGCGTGAGGACGCCGGGCCGGAAGTTCTCGACGAGCACGTCGGCACGACGCAGCAATGCGCTCAGCACATCGAGGTCGTGCCCTTCGGTCAGGTCGAGGACAACCGACTCCTTGTTCCGGTTCGCCGAGAAGAAGTACGTCGACTCACGGTCGGCACCGGTGGGATGTACGAACGGCGGGCCCCAGCCTCGGGAGTCGTCGCCACTCCCGGGACGCTCGATCTTGATCACCCGGGCGCCGAGATCGCCCAGCATCATGGCCGCGTGCGGCCCCGCCAGGGCTCGGCTGAGGTCGATCACGAGAATGCCGGCGAGGGGGCCGCTCCTGGCGCTCATCGAACGGCACCCGGCCGGAGCGGGTCGATGCGCACGTTGACCTGCTTGATGGTCGTGAACGCCTCGAGCATCCCTTCCAGCGAAAACTCCCGGCCGATACCGCTCTGCTTGAGGCCGCCGTAGGACTGGCCCACCTCTTGGCCACCGGCCTGGTTGACCTGGATCCAGCCCGACTCGACCTCGCCGGCGGCCGCCAGTGCACGGTCCAGGTCGTGACACCACAGGTATGCGGCGAGCCCGTAATGGGAGTCGTTGGCCATCGCGACGACTTCCTCGTCGGCGCGCCACGGGATGGCGACGACTACCGGGCCGAAGATTTCCTCGCGGGCGAGGCGCCACGCGTTGTCCGCCCGGGAGAACACGGTCGGGCCCATGAAAAGCCCGTCGTACGGTCCGGTGAGGCCGTCGAGCGCGACCCCGATGTCCGGCCTGCTGAGCCCTTCCCGCACGTAGTCGCGGACACGGTCGTACTGCCTGCTGTTGATCAGGCTGCCCATATCGGTGGTCTCGTCGAGCGGGTCGCCGACGTTCAGCGCACGCAGCCGGTCCACCGTGGCATCGAGCACCTGTTCGTACACGTCATCGTGCACGAACAGCCGGGAGCCCGCGGTGCACGACTGGCCCTGCCGGGTGATGCGCATGCCCGCGAGGATGCCCGCCACCGTCTCGTCGATCCGGTCCGGCGATGCGGCGTCCGGCCACACGATGGTCGGGCTCTTGCCGCCCAGCTCCAGCGAGACGGGGGCGAGGCGGTCACCGGCGGTCGCGCCCACTGAACGCCCGACGGCGGTGGATCCGGTGAACGACACCTTGTCCACTCCGGGATGCTCGGCGAGCGCCGTCCCGCATTCGGTTCCGTAGCCGGTCAGGACGTTCAGGACGCCCGGCGGCAGGTGCGGCGCGCACAGCTCGGCGAGGCGCAGCACGGTCAGTGGCGCCTCCTCCGACGCCTTGACGACGATCGTGTTCCCTGCCGCCAGCGCGGCGGGTATCTTCATGCCGGCGATCATCAACGGCGAGTTCCACGGCAGGATCGCGCCGACCACACCCACCGGTTCACGTTGCGTGTACTGCAGCTGGCCGTCGCCTGCCGGGAGCACGACCCCCTTGGCCTCCGAGGCGACGCCGCCGAAGTACCGGAACAACCTCGCGAGCGTGGCCGACTCCGGCCGTGCCTGCGGCCGCAGGGCGTTGCCGGTGTCCGCGGCGGTGAGCAGTGCCAGTTCCTCGGCGTGATCGGACAATTCAGCTGCGATGGACAGCAGCGCGTGCTGCCGCTCCGTGAAGTGCAGGCGGCGCCATCCCGGCAGCGCGGCGCGGGCGGCCGACACCGCGCGGTCCACGTCGGCCGCGCGCGCCCTCGGCACGCGCCCCAGCCGGGTGTCGTGCCGCGACGGCGCGAACACGTCGATCCACTCACCCGCAACCGCCGCCATCTGGCGACCGCCGACGACCGTCGGCACCTCGCCGCGGTCATCGAGCACCGACCTCGCTTCGTACATGATCAGAGTTCCAGGTCGGCGCGGCTCACGATCGGTGTGTGGAGCACACCGATGCGCTCCACCTCGACCTCGACGGTGTCACCGGGGGTCAGGTAGACCTGTGGCTTCCTGCCGAGCCCCACGCCGGCCGGGGTGCCGGTCGCGATCACGTCGCCAGGCTTCAGCGTCACCGTGTCGGTGATGTAGGCAATGATCGACGGGACGTCGTGAATCAGGTCCTTGGTATTGCCGGACTGCATGACCGAGTCGCCGATACGAGTCCACAGCGTCAGCGAGTCGGGGTCGTCGATCTCGTCGGCGGTGACGACCACCGGGCCGATCGGTCCGCTGCGGTCGGCGTTCTTGCCCAACGTGAACTGTGCCGTCTCCAACTGCTTCCGGCGTGCGCTGAGGTCGTTGAAGACGGTGTATCCCAGCACGTGCTGAGCCGCCGTGTCGCGATCCGCGGCCCAGACCGTGTCGGCGACGATCGCCGCGAGCTCGACCTCCCAGTCCAGGCCGACCTCGTGCGGCGGCACCGGCACCGGATCGCCGTCCACGACGAGCGTGTCGGCCCACCGGCCGAAGATCATCGGCACCTTCGGGGTGTCCAGCCCGGAGTGTTCCCTGGATTCGTCGCCGTGCGCGCGGTAGTTGATGCCGACGCAGAACACCCGCGCGGTTTCCGGCACCGGTGGCGCCTCGACCAGCTCGGCGCGGGCGAGTCGTTCCACCACCTGGTCCGCGCGCACAGTAGCCGCCCACGGGTCCGCGTAGAAGGCGTCCACCTCACCCAGCGGGATGACGTGATCCCCCTCGACGGCACCGACGTGTCGAGCTCCATTGTGGATGTATCCGATGAACCTCACTTGGCCGCCCACTTGCCGTAGTCGGGACCGTCCGGGAAGTCGGTGACCACCGCACCCGCGGGCACGGCGTCGTTGTCGAGCGGGCCGCCGTGCGAGCGTGGGATCTCGTAGGTGATCTCGCGCGCGATCTTGCCGTCCTTCATCTCGAAGCAATGGATCAGGCGCATGCTGATCCGCTGGCCGGGTTCGAACGGGAGGTTGGGCATGTCCGTGCCCACCACGGTCAGGTCGGCGATCTGGTCGTCGAACACGAAGTCCTCGGTGGCGAAGCGGCGCAACGACGTCGTGCGGTTCCAGTGCACGGTCCGGAAGATACCCAGGTAACCTTCGCGAACCTCCTCGACGTCGTCGTAGACCAGGCCGCGTGCCGGGGCCTCCCACACGATGTCGGGGCCGTACACGGCCAGTGCCTTGTCGATCAGCTCGGGGTTCTCGTTGTGAAAGTGCGCCTCGACGACACGCAGGTTGTGCGCGATCAGTTCGTCGCGGGTCATCGTGCCGACGTCGATATCCGGTACCGCGGCGTCGTCGACGCCGGACGCCGCCTGCTCATGCTGGAGAGCCATCTGCTCGGGAGTCCTCTCACTGAATAACACCTAATGGTTAGGTCTTTTTCAGTATGTCCTTGGCGCGAAACGAGTGTCAAGGCCGCTCGAGCGTCAACTCCCTGAGCCGGGCCAGCTTGCCGAAGTCGGCCGAGCCCGGATCGGCGTGATAGACCATGAGCCGCAACGCGTCAGGCCCGTCGACGGCCAGGTTGTCCCGGATCAGCGTGAGTTGGCCGACCACGGGGTGGGCGAAACGGACCGGTGGCCGGTCCACGCGATTGGCGACGTCGTGGCCTGCCCACAGCTCACGGAAGTGCGAGTCGCGCGCCGAGAGCTCGTCCACCAGCTCGGTCGTGCGCCGGTCGGCCGCGTCGGCCGCGATGGAGGCGCGGAACGAGGCGACCAGGAGACCGGAGTCCACCTCCCAGTCGGCGAACAACGCGCGCTCGTCGGGATCGAGGAACACCGAAAGCACCCGGTTGCGACCGGGGCGCAGTGTCGGTGAGAGCGCCACGGCCATGGCGTTCGAGGCGAGGACGTCGAAGTGCTCGTCCTGCACGAAGGCGGGCAGCTCCAGCGTCCGCAGCAGCCCTCTGATACTGCTCGGGACAGCCGCCATCCCGGCACCGGTCACGTCCTTCGCCGGTGGGCGGCCCAACGCCAGCAGGTGGACCGTCTCCGTCTCGTCCAGCCGCAGTGCCCGCGCGAGCGACTCCAGCACCTGCCCCGAGGGATGCCGGTCCACGCCCTGCTCCAACCGCAGGTAGTAGTTCGCGCTGATGCCTGCGAGCAGCGCGACCTCCTCACGACGCAGTCCGGGCACCCGGCGCGGCCCGAGCGCCTCCAGCCCGATGTTGGCGGGCGAGACCCGTTCGCGGCAGGCGCGCAGGTACTCGCCGAGCAGGTTGTCACGGCGCATGTCGACGACCTTAGTTCGAGGGTGCCCCTGGCGCTCCTAGGAAGAGCAGGGGACAGCACGCGTGTCGGGCGCGGCCATAGCGTGCATGGACGAGCAGGGAGAAAACTCCGGAAAAGGGGTACGAGCGATGCCGGACACCACGAGCCGACGCGTCATCGCGGTCGAGGAACATTTCGCGACCACCGAATACTGGAACCGGACAGCCGAGTTGCCGGCGTTTTCCGGCGAGGACGCCGAACGCGTCTACTCCCGCAGTTTCATCGCCAACGAGTTCATCAGCAAGCGGCTGACGGATCTGCGGACCCGGCTGGACGAGATGGACAGCGCGGGAGTCGACGTGTCGGTCCTGAGCCTGAACCCGCCGGGCGTGCAACTCTGGTCCGATGCCGCGACCGCGACGTCGCTGGCACGCGAGATGAACGACGTGCTCGCGGACATCGTGGCCGCTCACCCCACGCGGTTCGCCGGGCTCGCCGCCGTCGCGCCCCAGGAGCCGGCAGCGGCAGCGGAGGAGATCCGCCGCGCCACGGGGACACTCGGATTCGGCGGGGTCCTCATCGGGTCGCACACGGGCGGCCGGTATCTGGACGAGCCGGAGTGCGAACCGATCCTGGCCGCGCTCGAGGAGACGGACAGCACGCTATACCTGCACCCGAGAATGCCGAGTCCGCAGATGCTGGAGCCGTACAAGCCGTACGGGTTGCAGCAGGCGATCTGGGGGTTCCAGGCCGAAGCCTCGACACACGCGCTGCGGCTGATCCTGAGCGGCGCCTTCGACCGGCACCCGAACCTGCGCGTTGTCCTCGGCCACCTGGGTGAAGGCCTCCCGTTCTGGCTGTGGCGCATCGACAACATGCACGCGAAAGCTTACGCGTGGGCGCGCGACGTGCTGGACATGGTCGGCCTCCAGCTCACGCCCAGCGAGTACTTCCAGCGCAACATCTGGATCACCACGAGCGGCATGTGCGACCACGACGCGTTGAACTACTGCCTGACCAAGGTCGGCGCCGAGCGGGTGTTGTTCGCGGTCGACTACCCCTACGAGGACAGCGGTGTCGCCACCGAGTTCCTGTCCAAAGCGGAGCTGGATGACGAGCAGCACGCGATGGTGAGTCACCGCAACGCCGAGCGCCTGTTCCGCGTACCGCCGCTGACTTGACACACAAAGAGTCATAATCATCCTAACTATTAGGTTCAGTTATCGCGAACGATCGGTGGGAGCGCGCAATGATCGATGAGTCCTACGATGCCGATGTCGCCATCGTCGGCTACGGCCCGACTGGTCTGGTCGCCGCCTCGATACTGGGCGGGATGGGCCATCGCGTCGTCGTAGTGGAGCGGCATTCGCACCTGTACGGCCTGCCACGGCTCACCCACATCGATGGGGAGGCCGCGCGTATCGTGCAGGCCGCCGCGGACGTCGACGTGGCGCTGCGGGATGCCCATGCACTGGACAGTTTCAAGTACATCAACACCGACGGCAAGCTCCTGGTCGAGCTGCCGTGGGACGGTGAGTCGTGTGGGCATCCCGCACACATCTCGATGTACCAACCGGACATCGAGGACGCGATCGATACGCGGGTGCGGCAGCACCCGAACGTCCTGCACCTGTGCGGATGGCAGGCGACGGACCTCCACGTCCTGGCAGATCGGGTCGAGCTGACCGCGCACGAGGCGCACGGTGATCGCCGGGCCACGGTCCGGTCCAGGTACCTGCTGGGCGCCGACGGCGCCAACAGCTTCGTGCGCACCGCGCTCGGCATCGGGCAGTTCGACTTCGGTGTGGACGAGCGGTGGCTGAACATCGACACGAAGACGTTGCGCCGGCTCCCGGCTCGGTTCGACCACACCATGCTGTTCTGCGACCCGGCAAGGCCCCACATGTTCATGCCCATCGGTCACGAGCGGCAGCGCTTCGAGTTTGCCGCGTTGCCCGGTGAGAACGAGGACGTCCTCGAGGTCCGGGACCGCGCGTGGCAGTGGCTGTGGGAGACGCATGGCCTCGGCCCCGACGATGTCGAGATCATCCGTCAGGTGCTGTATCCCATCAGGGCGAGGATTGCCGATTCGTGGAGCGTAGGCAATCGGGTGTTCCTGGTGGGCGACGCGGCGCACACGATGCCTCCGACCATGGGCCAGGGCGCCTGCTCCGGGATGCGGGACGCGGTCACCCTCGCGTGGAAGCTCGACCTGGTGCTGCGGGAACGGGCCGCCGAGCAGCTGCTGGCGACCTACGAGGGGGAACGTCGGCCACACGCCCTGACGATCATCGAGACGTCGATCATGCTCGGTGACGTCGCGTACACAATGGACCCGGCGCGTGCCGCGGCCCGTGACGAAGCGTTCCTCAGCGGTTCCATGCCGCCGCCACCTCCGTTCCCCGTTCTCGAGACCGGGGTCGTCCACACGGCCGGTGACGGCACCCCGGCACCGTTCGCCGGCACCCTCGCGCCACAGGGACCGGTGTCCACCCCGGACGGTCGGTCGGGAAGGTTCGACGACGTATTCGGCCACGGCTTCCGGTTGGTGACCCGGACGGGAACCGACGGGCTGCTCGATCGCGAGCAGGAGGCTTTCCTGGACGAGATCGGCTGCACGGTGCACACGCTGGCCGAGGGCGAAGCCCGCTCCTTCCGGGACGTGGCGGGAACGTACACGCGATATCTCGACGACGTCGGCGCCGACATGTTCCTCAGCCGACCGGACTTCGCGATCTTCGGAACATGCGCCGCAGCAGGCATCGGTCCGCTGATCGCGCAGCTCCGGGAGAAACTGAACTATGTCAGCCGGCCGGAGCCGGACGGAGCGCGAATGACGGCCACACGATGAACCGGCCGACGGACACCTCGTCACCGGCGCAGAAACTGCTGGCTGCACAGTGGCGGTCGATGACGCCGACCCGCATGTTCGACTACGGGATGCTGCCCGACGACATCACCCGAATGCAGGCCATGACGGCTGACGGATCGGCGTGGGACGTCGCCGCCGAGTCGTTGGCACACGCCCAAGAGGTCCGCGGGCGACAGGCGCTGGAGGCGGGCCATCCGGCGACGGCGGTCGAGGCGTACCGCGCGGCCGTCGCCGACCTGATCTTCGCGCAGATGGCGTTCAACGACGACACACCCCGCAAACACCAGCTGTACGACCAATTGAGTTCGTTGCTGTCCACCCTGTCCGGCGTCCTCGGCGACCGCTTCGAGAAACTGGTACTGGGCTTCGGCTCGCAGCATCTGGTCGGCTGGTTGATCAGACCACCGAGAACCGAGGCGCTCGGCACGGTCATCGTGTTCGGCGGCCAGAGCGGGTGGGGAGCCGCGTACTGGCGTCACGCCGACGCGCTGGCGGCGCGCGGCTTCGCGACCATCCTCGCCGAAGGGCCGGGCCAGGGAGAGACCCGGCTACGGCATCGCGTGTTCCTCGACGTGGACATTCCGGCCGCGTACGGCAGGTACCTCGACTTCGTGGACCACGACAGATCACTCGGCTCGGCGGTGGGCATCTTCGGCAACAGCCTCGGCGGTCTCTACGCAGCACTCACCGCCGCCGCGGACCGCAGATTGCGGGCCTGTTGCGTCAACGGCGCGCCCGCCCGACCGTCGCTGCTCGGACATCGCAGCTTCGACGAACAGGCCGCGGCGATGCTGGGCACGCCCGACACCGACCGTATCGCCGCGAATTTCCGGCGCCTCGAGTTCGACCCGCGCCGCGCACACATCGACTGCCCACTGCTGGTTCTGCACGGCGGGCACGACGCACTGTTCGATCTCGACGCACAGCAGCCCTTCCTGGACAGCGCAGGCGCCGACAAGACGCTGTGCGTCTGGCCAGACGGTGACCACACCATCTACAACCACTGCCACGAACGCACGTCCCTCGTCGCCGACTGGTTTGCCGATAGGCTCGCACCGCGTTGACGGTGGGACTGTAACGGTGAACGGTTCCGTCGCTGATCTTGTGGCGTGTCTACCGGGCTGGAGCTCGTTAGGTGGGGAGCTGCTTCGATAGTGATCATCTGATCGAAGAAGCATCTCGTGTCTCGTCAGCGTAGGAACCACTCGGCGGCGTTCAAGGCCAAGGTCGCCCCGGCGGCCGTGAAGAAAGACCAGACGCTGGCCCAGTCGGCGCAGCGGTCCGATGTGCACCCAACCAGATCACGGCCTGGAAGAACCAGCTGCTGGCCGACGTATTCGAGTCGAAGACCACCGCGGGCGAGACCAAGACCCCGGAGTCGTACGCCAAGATCGGCGAGCTGACGATGGAGCGCGATTGCTCTTGGAGCACAAGAAGCGGTGCCAGGCGGAAGATGGAGCGCGATGGCATCCAGACCCACTTCCACGCGTTGCGAAGCTAGGCTGGCGGCGCACCTGTTCGATCGGTGAGCGTCCGTCTCGTCAGCGCGCCTGCAGCCGTCGCGAGGTCTGGGGTGACGTACCGGCTGAGTTCGTCGGACGGCGCACCGTCCGGACCGAGCACCAGGCCGGTCGCGTCGTCCAGGACCGGGTCGGTAGCCGCAGCGACGATCGCTCGAGCGGCCTCGGCGGGCGGCCGGAGGCCTGCCTGGATCTGCTCCCAGAGGTGACGGAGCACGGGGGGCAAGATCTCCGGGGTCATCGCGGCGGCGTTCGGGGTCATCGCCGCGGCCGGGCCGAGGGGATCGACGGCGAGCACGGACACACCGCTTCCCCGCAGCTCCTCGGCCAGCTCCTGGACGTGAGCGAGGTGGGCGAGCTTGGCGCGGCCCGTTACCGACATGCCGTGGTACTCGCCGTCCTGTTCGACATCCTCGTAGGTCGGGACGCCGTCGGCTACGGCGGTCGTGATGGACGAGGAGGTGACGTCGACGATCCGGCTGGGAGCACCGGCGCGGAGGGCACCGAGCAGCACCGACGTCAGCACCACCGGAGAGAGGTGGTTGAGGGCGAAGCTCGCCTCGATACCATCGACGGTCTCCCAACGCGTCGACCACATGCCGCCGACGTTGTTCACCAGCAACTGCCACGGGCTTTCCTCGACGAGTCGTGCTCCGAGCGCCCATACCTGGTGCAGCGAGGACAGATCGGCTCGCAGGAATCGGGCGTCGGACCCGATCCGGTGGACGGCTTCCTGGCCGCGCTCGGCGTCTCGACCGACGACGGTGACCTCGAACCCCTCGGACCGCAGTTGCGCGGCCACGTGGAACCCGATCCCCCCGGTACCACCCGTGACGACCGCTTTCCGAACCATCGCTCATCCCCTTCGCTCTCACTCCGGAACCGCGAGTACAACGCATGACTCCCATCGCCGTCCAAAACCTGCATGACATGGGGCCATGTCCTCGCGGCATCGCCGCAGCGCTGGGAGACTCGGAGGGTGGAACCGAGAATCGAGCTCAGACACTTCCGATACGTGCTTGCGGTGGCCGAGGAGGGAACCTTCACCGGTGCCGCCGAGCGGTTAGAGGTGACCCAGCCCGCACTGTCGCGGGCGATCCGAAGCCTGGAGGCGATGATCGGGGCCGCCCTGTTCGAGCGCAACCATCACGGCGCGACACTGACCGACGCGGGCCGGTCGCTGCGCGACGATGCTCGCGTGCTCGACGAGGCCGCCCGGGCGGCGATCACCCGCGCCACTCGACGCAGCCAGCAGGGACGGCGCCTACGGGTCACCGCGCGAGCGTGCGACGTCGAGACCCTCGAATCTCTCGTGGCCTCCTACAACGCGACGCGACACGATCATGCCCCGGCGGAGTGGGCCGTGGTGGACGGACAGGTCCAGGTCGAGGAGGTACGGGCGGGACAAACCGACCTCACCCTGGTCCGTTCCCCGCTCGATATGCATGGCCTTGACAACGATCTCATCCGGTCCGACCCGCGCGTCGCGCTCGTGTCCAACGCCCATCCGCTCGCCACCCGTCCGCTCATCGAGCGCGCCGAACTCGACGGCGAGACCTTCGCAGTTTGGCAGGGGAACACACCCGAACAGGCGGCATTCTGGGCGGGCGTCGACCTGGCCCACCACACGTGGAAGCCGGGACCGTCCGTATCGGACGCGGCCCAATACGCGGCCTGTGTCCGCCTGGGTCAAGCGGTCGGGTTCGTCCCGGAGTCGCTGTTGCCGGAGATGGTGCTGACCGGGATCTCCGTCGTGGCGGTGACAGATTTGTCGGCCAGCGAGCTGCGGCTAGCGTGGTCGGAGTCCGCCACGTCACCCGACATCGCCGCCTTCGTCCAGCACACCACCACGCCTGCCCCCTCTCCCGAACACGACACCTGATCCGTAGGAAACACCTGGTTCGCCGACAGCAGCACCGGCTTGCGCTCCTGCACGCAGTCTGAAATGGACACCTGGTACAGCACGGAGGCGCCCGGTCTTGTTCATCGCACCGCCGGTATGTCGACGACGACCCGGTTGCGTCGATCAGCTGATCGAAGGAGCATCTCGTGTCTCGTAAGCTTAGTACTGCAACGACAGTTTGTGATTTCGGTGGTCGGCTCGGCGTTCGTAGCGGGTGCGGAGGCGTTTATATTGGTGTAGCCAGGCGAATCCGCGTTCGACGAACCAGCGGTGTTTGCCGAGTCCGGAGCCGTGTTTGGTGTTGCGGCGGGCGATTTTCGGGACGATTCCTCGGTTCCGGAGCCTCGCACGGTGGGGGTCGGAATCGTAGCCGCGGTCGGCGAACAGCCATCGGCTCGCGTGATGGCGACTTCGGTGGAACAGGTTCGGGTGGTAACTGATGCGGACTTACCGGTATAGCCTTAGTGCCATGTCACCAAAGTCGCAGGGCCAGAGACAAGCCGGGCCACCGATCGGTCGAGCTCGGGATCAGGTGAAGATTTCGGCGCAGTTCCCTGAAGATCGCGCCGCGGTACGGCGCGACCACGCGCCACTGAACGCGGAGGGGGTCGGCCGGGCCGCAGGCTCGCTCTCGCCTGCGGTCGCACCGAATCCACCCCTGTTCGACGGGTCGTGCCCCCGATGAAGGTCCTGGGCCGGATCGTGGCGCCCCTGGCCGCCATGGTGGCCGCGCTGATCGGGCTTCGTCGGTTCCTGCAGCGCCGGGTCGAGCGCGATCGACGGCTCGATGGTGCAGGCAGCGTGAGCGAACTCGCCCCTTGGACGATCGGCGGTGTCCCGCAGTGGGTGCAGATACGCGGCGAGAACCTGGCCAACCCGCTCTTAGTGTATCTGCACGGAGGTCCTGGCCTCCCGATGATGCCCTTCGCCTACGCCATGCAGCGTGAGTGGGAGTCCGACTTCACGGTCGTGCACTGGGACCAGCGCAACTCCGGTAAGACCCTTGTCCAGAACGGGCTGCAGCGCGACGATGTGGGTCTCGACCGGTACGCCGAAGACGGTCTGGACCTGGTTCGGCAGCTGCGCGTGCGCTTTCCTGGCCGTCCAGTCGTGCTGGTGGGCCACTCGTGGGGAACGGCGGTGGCGATCGAGATGCTGCGTCGTGAGCCCGACCATTTCGGCGCCTATCTCGGGATCGGCCAGGTCGCGGACTTCATGGCCGCCGAACGGTACGGCTACGAGAAAGTGCTCGCTGCGGCACGCAGTCGCGGCGAGACCAAACTGGTCACCGCGCTCTCCGCCATCGAGGAATATCCGCAAGGTGTGACCGCCGAAGCTATCGGCGTCGTGCGGAACGCCTACCATAAACTGGGATTCGGCAACCACCGCGACCCGAACGCGATGCGAGCGCTGTTCTGGTTGGCCTTCCGATCGCCGGACTACAGCTGGCGCGACCTCGCGACGCTGGCGAACAGGAGGGCGAGCGCCCTCAACATGGAGATCGCGCTGGCAGAGCTCCCGCGGTTCTTCGACCGCGCAGCGGGGGCGGCGTTCGAGGTGCCGGTGATCGTGGTCGGTGGCCGCTTCGACCTGTTCACCCCGGCACCGACGGCAAAGAAATTCCTCGACACCCTCGAAGTCGCGCACAAGCAGTTCATCGATATCGAAGATCAGGGCCATTTTGGCCCGATGGAGGATCCCGAGTATTTCAGTAGACTTCTGCGTGATTGTGCACTACCACTCGTGTCACCGAAGTCCGGATCCTGAAGAGCGAGACTGCTGCGGACGAAGCCAATGGGGCTGACGCCATCAGCATCCGGGGCGTGCCACGGGAGGCGTTGCTGCGGGGTCTTTCGATCATGGCTTGATGCGCAGCGGCTTCAACCCATTCGGCCACGTTCAGAATCTTCTGCCCAGAGGTATCAAGGAAGAAACTCGCCGCGAGCATCCCCGGCGCTGGTCCTTCGTCACGCCCGGCAGTGATCATCGCGTCTGCCCATCTGCGGGCGGCCTCGGCGTTGTTCGCGTCGATATCGACCAGCACCAGACACCCTGGTGTGCCTTCGGTGAATCGCACCCCGTCGTAGTAGCGGTAGGCATCGACCCTGCGTCGGACGAGCCCCGGCACCCCTCATCAACCGTTGCCGTCCACTGGGCTTTCGCTTGGCTCGCCGCCGAGCGCGAGCGGATCCTGCACAGTGCGGACCCGTTCGGGATCGGGAAGCACCTCGACACCCTCGACATCGCCACCTATCGTCCGTTCGACTTCCTGCCCGACGTCGAACCGGGCACGTTCGGCGACGTCTACGAGATCCGCACCTACCATCTGCGGATCGGCGGGCCGTCCCCGACGATCGCGGGTTGGCGGCGGGTGGTGTCCTCGCGAGTCGAACGCTATCCGCTGACCGTGGCCATGTACGCCCTCGACGGGGCGCCTCGGATCACGCGCATCCGGCCGTTCCCGAGCCTCGACGAACGCCTTCGCATCCGCGCGAGAGCCGTCGCCGACGGCATCCGGCCGCCGGAGAACGGTCCCGAAAGCATCGCCCGTGCCACATCAACGATCGCCCTGCCACCCCGATCTCGCCCTTGCGCTGACGGACACGATCCGGAGAGGATCGGTCCCGTGGCAGTGGTCTTCGTCAACGGCAACCCGGAGAACGGATCCATCTGGGACCCCCTCCTCGCTCGGCTCGCGCTCCCGGACGCCCGTCGTCTCAGCCCGCCCGGGTTCGGCGCACCGATTCCGGAGGACTTCCCCGGAACGGTCGACGCGCTCCGCGACTGGCTGATCGAGGAGCTCGAACGGATCGGTGAGCCCGTCGACCTCGTCGGCCACGATGTCGGTGGCAGCACCGTGCTGGCCGTCGCCATGGCGCGCCCCGACCTGCTGCGCAGCTGGGTCAGCGACTCGCTCGGCGTCTTCGACCCCGACTACGAGTGGCACCCGCTCGCTCGGGAATGGCAGACCCCCGAGCTCGGGGAAGAGTCGGTGGCGCGCTGGATGGGCGGCACGATCGCCGAGCGGACGGAGCGCGTGATGGAGCGGGTCGGCGCCGACCGCAGCGTTGCGACCAGCATCGCCGGCGCACAGGGACCCGAGATGGGTCGTGCCATCCTGGCGTTCTACCGGTCCGCCATCCAGCCCGTCATGTCCGAGCTCGGACGGAATCTCGAGGCCGCCGCGGCGCGGCCGGGGCTGGCCGTCATCGGTACGAGCGACACGTTCGTGGGCAGCGAATCGATGAGGCGGCGGGCGGCCCGACGGGCCGGCGCCCGGGAGGAGATCCTGCCAGGTATCGGACACTGGTGGATGGTCCAGGATTCTGCCCGTGTCGCCGAGGTCCTCACCGGGTTCTGGGCGGAATCGTCACGGCCGAGCGGCCCCGCGACGCCATGATCCGCAGCCGGAGCCCGTCGTGCACGATCGGGCAGCAGATGCTGCCTGTTCGGGACATATCGACTGTCCTGGGGGGCCGTCCGGCCCGCGAATGGAATTCGCGGCGCTCGTGACGTGATAGCAAACGGATGTAACACCTCCGTTCCCTCGCTCGGAGAAGACAAGGAATGCGGAGTGCTGATGTCGCGTCAGCCCGGCGGCACCGTCCCGGAGCATGCCGGGCGGACCCTTATGGGTATCCAGCAGCGCCCCGCCGATCCCGCCGATCAAACCGGTGTGCTCGGCGGTCTCCCGCGGTACGCATGTCCCGGCGTGCGACACGACACCCGCCCGTTCGCAGTAATCTCGACTCGTTTCCTTGGCTTGTCACGCTTCACCCGCCGGGTGCGTCCCGGCTCGGACGATCATGGACTCCAGCAAGCCCGTTATCCCTTGCAGGACAGGCACTTTCGTGCATCTACAGCCCGTGTCGTACATCCGCTCACGAAAGACCCAGGCTAACCTGTACATGTAGATGTGTGCACTGGTCTGGTTCGACGATGGGAGAGCACTCATGAATGTCGTGTCTGGCAGCCCCGGCCATGTCGCCGATGCGAAGGCGACGCTCACTCTGGCGTTCTGCGATGATCCAACCGTCCGCTGGCTGTACTCACGGCCAGGCAAATTCGCGGAGGCCTTCCCTGGAATGCGAGATGCTCTCGCGGGCAGCGGCTTCGAAGATGGGTCTTTCGATGTGACCAATGACGGAGCTGGAGCCGCCACGTGGCTCCGCCCCGGGGTTCACTCAGACGAGAACGCCTTTGGCACGGTAATCGAAGAGTTCGACCCAGACATCAAGGATGAGGCAATTGAATTCCTCGACCAAATGGACAGCTTTCAACCGACAGAAGATCATTGGTATCTACCATTGATCGGAGTGGAGCCCGGCCGACGCGGGCAGGGCTACGGCGGATCGCTCCTGGCGCACGGACTTCGGCGCTGTGACGCAGAGCATAAATCTGCCTATCTTACTTCGACGAACCCACGCAACATTCGTCTTTACGAACGCCACGGGTTTCGAAAATTGGGCGAAGTGCAGGTGGGTTCATCACCCGTGCTCACTCCTATGTTACGACCGGCCCAAGATCCCCGCTGAACCCATATCAAGGCAGCGGACGTGGTCAGCATGGGTGCCGCCGACGTGGGCCCGTGTTTCCGGCAACGCGGGAGGAAGCTTCCGTGGCGGAGCCTGAATGTGCAGTCGATCATGAGCCACGGGTCGTGTCGTGACGCAGAAGGCCATCCGCTGGATTGCGACTCTCTCATGGTCGGACCGCGATCTCGGCGGATTTCGACGACCCGAATCTTGTGCCGTGTGCCGGTGCTGGCGCCGGTCGAGCGCTGGCACTTGCATGAACTTGATCCCGGCTGGACACCACCGACCAAGATCGAACGAACCAGTGCGTACGACAAGATCGAAACCAAACTCAGCTCGCTGACCGGCATAGTCGCACGACTCGCTCACGCGCTGATGCAGCACGGCCGTGCCCTGACCGCGGAAATCGATCAGCTCACCGCAGAGATCACAGCACTCATGCAGCGTTTGGCGCCCCCGATGCTGACGATCTGCGGATGCGGTCCGCTTACGGCAGCGAAGATCCTTGCCGAAACCGCCGGCATAGAACGGTTTCGTTCCAAAGACGCTTACGCCAGGCATACCGCAACCGCGCCGCTGCCGGTGTGGTCATCCAATCGAACTCGCCACCGTCTGTCACGTACCGGCAATCGGCACCTCAACGCCGCCCCGCACCAGATCGCCCACACACAAGCCCACTGGCATCCTGACGCACGCGCCATGATCGCCCGCAGAAAAGCCAACGGCAACGGCGGACTCGAGGCCCTACGAATCCTCAAACGCCGACTCTCGAGGTCATCCACCGAACCATGATCAACAACACTCGAGCCCAACACGCACTCACAGCTTGACAAAGGGGCCAGCCAGTCCCTCCGGCACCCAGGGATGCCGGGTATGGATTCGGGAGTTTCGGCTCTGATGAGCGTCGGATTGCTGTCCGGTATGCCTGGACTGCGCCTTTTGCCGTCGATTGCGGTTCCCGGTGACTTTTGATCTCCGGTGATCGAGTCGATGTTGGGCAAGGCCGACTTGGCATACGGGTGATTCGGTAGGGGGCGGGTTGAAACGGGTTGGGGGCGACGTCCGCGGCAACCGGGCTGGCGACCGAACGGCGGTCTCACTGGGCGGTTCTTATGCTTCGGGCCATGGTTGCGGTCCTGTCAGCCCTCTCCGTGCTGGCTAGTTCGGGTGACAGCGGTGGTTTGGGGATCGGGGCGACGATCGGGTTGTTCGTGGGTATACCGGCCGGTGTGGTGGGCGCGGTGATCGCTGCGGTGTATCTGGGCAGCTGGTGGCATGCTCGCCGGTCGGGTGTCCCGTCGGAGCGTGGCCGGAGTCTGCCTGTACTCGGAACGCTGCGGCTGCCGGAGGAACCCGACCCCTCCGGCGTAGCGCGACGCTCGCGCGCCCGCTCATTCGGTCTCGTAGCCGAAGAGTACGACCAGACCCGTCCCGCACCGCCGTTGCTCGCGCTGCACTGGGCGTTGCCGCAGCGCTGCGAGCTCGCGCTCGATCTCGCGGCGGGAACCGGCATCGCCACCCGCGTGTTGGCGCGACGGGCCAGGCATGTGGTCGCGGTCGAGCCCGATGCCCGGATGAACCGGCTGCTGCACGAGCGCTCACCCCAGATCACGACGATCACCGCCACCGCGGAAGCGCTCCCCATCCGCGACGCACGCCTCGATGCGGTCCTGGTGTGTTCGGCGTGGCATTGGTTCACCCAGCCGAATGCCGGGCAGGAAATCAGCAGGGTACTGCGCCCGGGCGGTGTGCTGGCCGTGCTGTACTGCGGCCTCGACGAGCCCGCACAGCGGTGGCTGTCTGGATTGGCGACCATGCGCCACGGCGCCGATACCGCGCCCGGCGCGAGGCGTAGGCAACCGCCGCGATTACCGCCCGGACTGCCGTTCGCCGAATGGCAGCAGGCCACTTTCCACTGGAACAGGCAGATGCGTGCCGACGAACTTGCGACCTGGGTCTGCACGCACAGCCCCGTGCTGACCGCCGGACCGACCGAAAAAACCCGGACCGAAACACGAGCGCTCGAATACATCCGAGCGCACAGCGAACCCGGCCAAGACGGCAGGATCGAAGTGCCCTTCCGCGTCACCTGCTGGCGCGCCTACCGCGATCCCACACCGCTGCGAAACAGCCGGTGACGACCACGGTTCCTGGCCACCACCGCATCGATCCGGTGCCATCGGGGTCGCTCGAGGGGTGAACGCCCTCGCAGCAGTACTGCGCCGGAGGGCGGCTGGGAGGGGACCCTGGCGGCCTTTGCTCTTGCGTCTGGTCCGGACGGCTTGTTGCCCCTACCGCATAATGTCGGTACCGCGTTACCATGAGCATGAAGACACCGCAGATACGGCCTTGTGATCGAGTTTTTCCCGCTTATGCGGAGCTCACGGTCAGTTGTCCTGCTGAGCGGGTGGGTGGAGGTTGTCATGACCCAGTACGTCGCCCCGGGGTCCGCGGGGAGTGTGGTTTCCTACGAGTCTCGCTACGGGCATTTCATCGGCGGCGAGTATCTGTCACCGGCCAAGGGGCAGTATTTCGCCGATCCGACGCCGGTGACGGGGCAAGACTTCACCGAGATCGCTCGTGGCACGTCCGAGGACATCGACCGTGCGGTCGAGGCGGCCGCGGGTGCTTTCGGAGCGTGGTCGAAGACCTCGGCGACTGAGCGCTCGACGCTGTTGAACAGTATCGCCGACCGTGTCGAGGCGAATATCGAAAAGCTGGCCGTGGCCGAGTCCTGGGAGAATGGCAAACCGGTGCGTGAGGCGCTGGCGGCTGATCTCCCACTGGCGGTAGATCACTGGCGGTATTTCGCCGCTGCGATCCGGGCTCAGGAGGGCGGCATCTCGGAGATCGACTCGGACACGGTGGCCTACCATTTCCACGAGCCGCTCGGGGTTGTCGGGCAGATCATCCCGTGGAATTTCCCGATTCTGATGGCGACCTGGAAGTTGGCCCCGGCGCTGGCCGCGGGGAACACGGTGGTGCTCAAGCCCGCCGAGCAGACTCCGGCCTCGATCCATGTGCTGCTTTCGCTGATCGCCGATCTGATCCCGGCAGGAGTGGTGAACGTGGTCAACGGGTTCGGCGCCGAGGCGGGCAAGCCGCTTGCCGCGCACCCGCGGGTAGCCAAGGTTGCCTTCACCGGGGAGACGACGACGGGGCGGTTGATCATGCAGTACGCCTCGGAGAACATTCACCCGGTGACCCTGGAACTCGGTGGGAAGTCGCCGAACATTTTCTTCGACGATGTCGCCACGCATCGAGACGACTTCTACGACAAGGCTCTCGAGGGCTTCACTATGTTCGCCCTCAACCAGGGTGAGGTGTGCACCTGCCCGTCGCGTGCGCTGATCCAGGCAGGCATCTATGAAGAGTTCGTCCCCGACGTCATCAAGCGCACCGAGGCATTGGTGCAGGGACACCCGCTGGACACCGAAACGCAGGTCGGGGCGCAGGCCTCCAATGACCAGTACGAGAAAATCCTCTCTTATCTCGACATCGGCCAGCAGGAGGGCGCCAAAGTTCTCATCGGCGGCGAACGCGCGGAGATGGCCGGTGAGCTCTCCGGTGGGTACTACATCAAACCCACGATCTTCGAGGGCGACAACAAGATGCGGATCTTCCAGGAGGAGATCTTCGGCCCGGTCGTGTCGGTCACGAAGTTCGACGACTACGACGATGCCGTGAAGACAGCCAATGACACCCTTTACGGGCTCGGCGCCGCGGTGTGGTCGCGAAATATCAACACCGCGTACCGGGCCGGCCGCGATATCCAGGCCGGGCGAGTCTGGACCAACTGCTACCACGTCTATCCCGCCCACGCCGCCTTCGGCGGCTACAAGCAATCCGGCATCGGGCGAGAGAATCACAAGATGATGCTCGATCACTACCAGCAGACCAAGAACATGTTGGTGAGCTACTCAGACCAGCCGCAGGGCCTGTTCTGAAACCGGCCGTGGAAGGCGACCGTTTGGAGCGCCCCACTCGTTGACGAAGACAAGAGGGATTGCGATGCAGCGGGTCGATGTCACCACTTCCGCCGCGGACATGCTGCACCGGCTCACCGGCATGCACGGGCCGTTGATGTTCCATCAGTCCGGCGGGTGTTGCGACGGCAGCTCACCCATGTGCTACCCCGCAGGGGATTTCCACATCGGCAGCTCCGATGTCCACCTGGGTGATCTGACTGTGCCCGGAGTCGATGAACCGGTGTCGGTCTGGATGTCAGCGGCTCAGTTCGAGTACTGGAAACACACCCACCTCACCATTGACGTGGTGCCCGGCCGGGGCGCAGGCTTCTCCCTTGAAGCGCCCGAGGGGGTCCGCTTCCTGATCCGTTCGCGGCTGCTCACCGACGCCGAATACGCTGCCCTCGCCGCGAGCTGAAACGACAGCGAGCGATACCGGCACCCGGCTGCTGCGCTGGCCGAGCTCAGCAGCCGGTAGCAGCCGGATTCCTTCCGGGGTAGCGGGCTCGTCACGGTCACAGGCAGCCGACATCGTCGGCGGTGCGCCGTCCCCGGCGGGTGCATCCCGGTTCCGCCGTCGCGACGGCGTGTATGCCGACGGCCGCGATGAGGTGCAACTGTTCTCGCCCCAACGGCACCGGCGTCCCCGCGAAACCGGTCGGCTCGGGGACAGTGTCGACCTCGAGATGCGCGGTGTTCGGCCTCCATGCTCAATGCCGCCAAAGGACGCATGGTCCCAACCTTGTGACCGGTTGCCTCGGGGCCGAGCACGCCCTGCGGCACTACACCACCGCCGGAGTGATCGATGCGCGCGTAGCGTTTGACGGTGTTCAAGCCGAGATCGATCTTGCGGTGATCTCGGGCGGCCTCAACCTTATCGAGCAGGTCGTGGATCAGTTGCCGGTGTTTGCGGGCGGTCACCGCGCGCGACTCGATCGCTTCGATCGATGCCTGTCCCTATGGGGCAAGTCTTGCCCCTCGTCGATTCGGCCCGATACCGGGATCATCCGGACATAGTGCTCCGCCACTCGCAATAGTAGATTGATAAGTCTATTGTTACTAAATATGCGGGATCGTGAGTCCGATGAACTGGTACAGCTCGGTGGTGAGTTGCGGCTGCTGATCGGGCGGGTCGCCCGGCGTTTGCGACAGCGTCACGCTGTCGGCGAGCTGACGATGTCCGAGGTGTCGGCGCTGGGCCGGTTGGAGCGGGACGGTCCGCGCTCGCCTGGTGAGCTTGCCGAGCTCGAACGGGTCCGGCCGCAGGCGATGGGCAGTACGCTCACCGTCCTGGAACGGCGGGGCTTGGTGCGACGCGACACCGATCCGGCCGACGGCAGGCGTGTGGGAATGTCGCTCACTGCTGCGGGTCGCAAGGTGCTCAGGGATCGGCGCTCCGAGAGTGTGCAACGGCTGGCCGCGGTGCTGGCCGCGGAATTCACCATGACCGAACGCCGCAAGCTGCTCGCCGTGCTACCGCTGCTCGACCGGCTCGGGGACAAACTGTGACCACCACCGACACCGGCACGACCGTGGGGCCCCGCTACAAATGGGTGGCGCTGTCCAATACGACCCTCGGAGTACTGATCGCCACGGTCGACGGTTCGATCGTGATCATCTCGCTGCCCGCGATATTCCGGGGAATCGGCCTGGACCCGCTGATTCCAGCGAACATCGGGTACCTACTGTGGATGATCCTCGGGTATCTCCTGGTGTCCGCGGTGCTGGTGGTAGCACTCGGGCGACTGGGCGATATCTTCGGCCGGGTCCGCATGTACAACATGGGTTTCGCGATCTTCGCGTGCGCTTCGCTCGCGCTCTCGCTGGACCCTCTCAGCGCTGGGCCGGGTGCGTTGTGGTTGATCGGCTGGCGGATCGTCCAGGCTTTCGGCGGATCGATGCTCACCGCGAATTCGGCGGCGATCCTGACCGACGCATTCCCTGCGCGCCAACGCGGTATGGCCCTGGGAATCAACCAGATCACCGCCCTGGCCGGGCAGTTCATCGGCCTGGTCGCCGGAGGGCTGCTCGCCGCGATCGATTGGCGGGCCGTGTTCTGGGTGAGCGTGCCGATCGGGGTGGTCGGCACGGTCTGGTCGTATCGCAGCCTGCGTGAGACCGGGCAGCGCCGGGCAGCGCGGATCGATTGGATCGGCAACCTCACCTTCGCGGCCGGGACCGGTGTGTTGCTGGCCGCGATCACATATGGGATCCAGCCCTACGGTGAGCACCCGACCGGCTGGACAAGCCCCTGGGTGCTCGGGGGGCTGGGACTCGGGGTGCTGCTGCTTATCGTGTTCTGTGTCGCCGAGACCAAGATCGCCGAACCGATGTTCCGCCTGGCGCTGTTCCGGGTCCGTGCCTTCGCTGCGGGTAACCTCGCGGCACTGTTGACGGCGGTGGCGCGCGGTGGACTGCAGTTCATGCTGATCATCTGGTTGCAGGGAATCTGGCTACCGCTACACGGTTTCGATTACGAGGACACCCCGTTGTGGGCCGGCATCTACATGTTGCCGCTGACCGTGGGTTTCCTGCTGGCCGGACCGGTCTCCGGTTTTCTCTCCGACCGATTCGGTGCCCGGCCGCTTTCCACCACCGGCCTCGGTATCGTCGCCGCTTCGTTCATCGGCCTGCTCTCGCTGCCGGTGAACTTCTCCTACCCGCTGTTCGCCGTCCTGCTATTGTGCAGCGGCGTCGGGCAAGGCATGTTCTCCGCACCGAACACCTCGGCGATCATGAGCAGTGTCTCGCCCGAACAGCGCGGGGTCGCCTCGGGCATGCGGTCCACCTTCCAGAACTCCGGAACGGCCCTGTCCATCGGCGTGTTCTTCTCGCTGATGATCTCCGGCCTCGCCGGATCGCTGCCGCTCACGCTGTCCAACGGACTGCAGTCCCAGGGCGTTCCCACCGCCGTCGCCGGCCATGTGGCCGCACTCCCTCCGGTCAGCACGCTTTTCGCGACTTTCCTCGGGAACAACCCGATCGAGCACCTCCTCGCCCCTGGCGGCGTACTGCAGGCTCTGCCGCAGCACAACGCAGACATCCTCACGGGCAAGGGCTTTTTCCCGTCCCTGGTTTCGGCACCGTTCCATCAGGGTCTGGTCACCGTGTTCACCGCAGCGGCCGTGATGGCCGTGGTCGCAGCCATCGCCTCACTGCTTCGCGGCCGCCACCAGCGGTCATACTGAAAGGAGTAATCCGTGTCGAAGAGCGCACTACTGGTCATGGACATACAGCAGGGAATCGTCTCCCGGTTCACCGAAGGTTTCCCGGACTACCTTCCCCGCCTCGGCCAGGCGATCGCCACCGCGCGAAGCGCCCGGCTCCCGGTCATCTATGTGGTTGTCGGATTTCGGGCCGGATATCCCGAAGTGAGCAGCCGCAACCGCGGGTTCGGCGCCATTACCGATTCGGGCGGCATGCTCATCGGAGAAAGGGACACCGAGATCCATCCCGACATCACCCCGCAGGGAAGCGACATCGTGGTCACCAAACGCCGGGTCAGCGCCTTCGCCGGCAGTGACCTCGACGTCGTGCTGCGTGCTTCGGACATCGATACCCTTGTCCTCAGCGGTATCGCCACCAGCGGTGTGGTGCTCTCGACGCTCCGCCAGGCCGCCGATCTCGACTATCGCATCACGGTGCTCTCCGACGGCTGCCTCGATGGCGACGAGGAAGTGCACCGCGTGCTGACAACCAAGGTGTTCCCCCGCCAAGCCGAGGTTTGCCGCATCGAGAACTGGATCCCGTAACGAAGCCCACCACTGCCCCGGTCACCACGGCGATGCCCGGCCGCTCCGTCATCACGGGTGTTTGAGAGGCCCCGGCAGAACGGCAAGGTAGAGCACCTCAACCGCACCCTGGGCACCGAATGAGCCTACCGGCGAGACCTCCCACCAACACCGACCGCACAGCCACCCCTGCACCATCACTCGAGCACGACAGCACTCAACGCCGCCACAGCGCACTCGGATGTGGGCTTCGGGACTGTAAGAAATTTGGCTCTCGCGCACTTGTCGTGATCTGGTAGGTCGTCCGGATCCGGATCGTAGGATGTCGCGTGCCATCTGGTCGGCCGGATCTCGATGGGCGACAGCGATTCACGGGTCTCCGCAACAACTCCTGTCGAGTTCGACCGTGCACCCAGTCCACGGCTTCACGGAAAGTGTGCCAGAGCCGGTCTTCTCCCCGGTGGCGGACATTGTTCTCCCCGTGGGTGGACAGGAGAATTCCACGCTGGTGGACAGGGTTTCTCCCCGAGCTTGTTAGGTGAAAAGCTTCACCCCCTTGCCGGTAGTGGCTTCGGTAAGCCGGTAGCTGTCACTTTCAGTGACCACGACGTGGGCGTGGTGCAGCAGCCGATCGACGGTCGCCGTGGCGAGGGTTTCGGCATGATCTCGTCGAATCCTGACGGATGAAGATTTGAGCTGACCGCAAGCACGCAGCGCTCGTAGGAGGCATCCACTAGCCGGTAGAAGCCCCCGCGGCGTCCGGGGAAACCGGCAGGAGGCCAAAGTCGGCGACGACGATGAGGTCGGCTCGGATGACGGGGAGACGCTTCCCAACGCCCGAGAAGTTCAGGCCCGAGCGATGGGCTAGTTTGCGTCCGTGGATCACGGAGTATTTCCCCTTTGGGGCAGGCGCTCGCCGGTGCGTGGCTGCGGATCTCGCGCTGCGGCGCCTCGACGAGCTTGTTCAGCAAGTCCCCCGGCACGGCCGTCAAGCTGAGTGGAGTGCTCCCGAAGTCTGTCTCCACCAACAGCACGTTGTTCCCGATCGACCTCCGGATTCGGTTCGCCGGCCGACCCGTCGGTCGGTCCACCTCACGATGATGGGACGCATTTTGCGAATCACGTTAGCCGACGTCGGCATCTATTTCACCGCCTCCACCCGGCGGTCCTGGGACTCGCGCAAGCCGGTTGTTCTCGGCCTGCATGGCGGACCGGGGATCGACGGCGCGCAGTTGCGCTACTTCCTTGCGCCGCAGCAGGACTGGGCCACAGTGGTCGTTCCCGACCAGCGCGGCCACGGCCGGAGCGACCGATCGGATCCAGCCCACTGGACACTGGACCAGTGGGCCAACGATGTCCGTCAGTTCGTGGAAATTCTCGGCTTGACGGACGTTCTGCTGGTCGGGACATCGTTCGGCGGGTTCGTGGTGCAGCGATTTCTGGCCAGCCATCCCGGCGTGGTTCGGGGTGGAGTGATCGTCGGGTCTTCGGCGCGGAGGGCTGCCGCAAGCGAGATCATCGAGCGATACCGCGAACTCGGGGGAGAGGACGCCGCCCGGGTGATGGCACGGACTCTCCACGATCCGTCGCCGGAAAACGAGCAGGAATGGGCTCGGGTCTGCGCGCCACTGGCCCGGCTGCGCCCGCCGGGCGACGTGCTCACTCGGATCGTCAATGAGCGGATCACCACGCCCGAGGTCAACGAGCACTTCATGGCCACATTCGCCGACCTCGACCTGCGCGCCGACCTGTCTACGGTGCGTGAGCCGCTGCTTGTGCTGGCCGGCGCTGAGGATCCGCTCACCCCGCCTGACGTCGCAGCAGAGATCCAGAAGCACTCTGGTGCCGAAGTGACGTTCCAACTCGTCGAGCGAGCCGGCCACCAAGTGCTGTGGGACCAGCCCGAACGCTCGAACCGGTTACTACGCGAGTTCGCCGGGTCCCTTGACCTGCCGCTGTAAGTCCTGACGCTGAGTCTTAACCTGACTTCTCACTGAAGGTGCCGCCAATGACCTCGTCCGCGTTGCAAATGTCCCCGTCGTCCGATCAGGTGCTGCGCGCCCTGGAACAGCTCGGCCAGTCGGGCACCAGCTAAGATCCGTGAGCGATTCGTGATCACTCCGCCGCTCGAGCCGGCCAGCACGCTGGACCAACTGGGCGCGGCGACCAGCGCCGCGATCGACGGCCTCGACGCCATCCGGGACGACATCTGCGATGGTGACATCGCGGCGATGGCAAGGCTGTGTCAAGCCGCACCGGGTGAGGTCGAGTTGGTGGCCATGCAGCCCCTGGCAGGACTGGGCCACCATCGCCCGCCCGGACGTGGTTTATCAGCGGCGATCGGCCGGTGGAACGCCGACTCCACGGCCGGGCTATTCAGGGGTCGGCGTCGACGTACCCGGTCGCCTCGGAGAAGACGTTGACCGAGGCGAAGCCCAGGCAGGCGAGCGCGACGATCACCATCGTGGCGCCGACGAAAACCCCGGGTCGAGCCGTGGCAGCGATGACAGCCTCGTACGCAGGGACGCTCATGCGGTCCCCGCCCCGTCGTCAACCGGGGCATCGCCGGGCATCAGTGGCAGGAGAAGCTCGTACATCTGGCAGGTCCCGCAAGCCGCACCCGTGAGCCACACGGTCACCGAGGTCTCCGACGCGGTCATCGGCGGGGTGGACGGCTCGCCCTCCTCCGTCATGGCACTGCGCATCGCCGGGAACCTCGGCGCCGCCCTGGGCACCGGGCTGAGGATCGTCACCGAATGGCAGGCGCCCTCCTCGGCCGAAGACGTCTACGGCAGCGAGGTGATCGGTGGCGACGACGAGTGGGCTCGCCGCATCCAGCACGACGCCTTGCGCGAGGCGTTCGGTGACCGGCAACCGGAAGCATGCGAGTCCGTCGTCGTCGAGGGCGACAGCGCGAGCGTGCTCATCGAGGAGGCCTCCTCGGCCTCCATGCTCATCGTCGGCTCCCGCGGACACGGAGCCGTCGCCGGACTCCTCATGGGCTCGGTGAGCGCCGCCTGCGCCGAACACGCGACATGCGCCGTCCTTGTCGTCCATTGACCACCGCCTGGCCGAGCCCTTGACAGTGACGAGCCGCTCGCTTTCCTAGTTCCCTACATCTGCTCTGTGCTGCCAGAGCTCGCTGTAGACGTCAGGGGCGGGTGCCGGTGCGGGGAGCGTGTTCGTGGTCGAGCGGAGGCCGTCAATGGCGATGCCCAGCAGACGGTCTCGCAGGTGGGGAGCCTTGGTCGGGTGGTGCCGGGAGGCGGCTGAACTGATCGATGAGCAGGGACAGGTCCATGGTGGTGACGTCGGTGCGGAGTGCTCCGTCGTCATGTACTCGTGCCACGAGGGCATGGGTGCGGGCGTCGGCCCTGGCCCCGACCTGGTCCATCGCGGTGGTGGGCTCGATCCGGCCGGCCAGGGGCGCGAGCAGACCGAAGCCGTCGGCGACGCTGCGCCGGATGTAGTGCACCAGGCCGACGAGACCGAGCGCTCGAATCCGGAACGGTGGCCCGATCTCCGGAAACGGATCGCCGAGCAGTTCACTCGCGCCACACGTCGTGACTGGACAGCTCACTTCGCCGACACCGACACCTGTGTCGCGCCCGTCCTCTCGCTGAGCGAGGCGAAAGACCACGCACAGCTCGCGGCCCGCGAAACATACACCGAGGTGAGCGAGGTGAACCAACCCGCTCCGGCTCCGCGCTTCAGCGTCACGCCGACACACATCCGCAGCGCACCCGGGACTGGCGCCGTCACTGTCGAACAGGCGCTTGCCTCATGGGCCCGTTGACTTTCGGCACGTGTCGGCGCAGCGTACTGGACTCCCAAGTTGGTGCGAGACGAATCTGAAAGAGGTGGCAGAGTATGGCGGTTGGTCAACGGTTCGATGGCAAGGTAGCGCTCGTCACCGGCGGCGCGTCGGGCATCGGGGCGGCGACAGCGCGGCGGCTGGCGAGCGAAGGCGCAAAGGTCGTTCTCGGAGACTTGAACCGGGACGGCGCGGAACAAGTCGCAAAGGAGATCGGTGACGCAGCGTTCGCCGTGCAGTTCGATGCCGGCGACACCGGCTCCATCAAGCAGCTGGTGGATAACGCAGCGGCGCACTTCGGGCGCTTTGACGTCTTGCACAACAACGTAGCGATTCTCTCGCCGGAGCACGCGTCGAAGGACACCAATGTTCTCAATATCGATTTCGATACGTGGGATACGACCATGCGGATCAACCTGCGTGGATATCTCGCTGGCTGCAAGTATGCGATTCCGTACATGCTGGAGCATGGTGGGGGCTCGATCGTGATGACCGCGTCGACACAGGGGCAGGCCGGCGATCGAACGCAGATGGCGTACGCAGCTTCCAAGAGCGGCGTCATGATGCTCACGAAGTACGTGGCCACCCAGTACGGCAAGCAGAGGATTCGGTGCAATGCCGTCAATCCCGGACTCATGCTGACGCCCGCCGCTACGGAGTTCATGCCCGCAGAGATGCGGGAGGTGTTCCTGTCCAATACGCTCACGCCCGGCTGGGCAAGCCGGAGGACATCGCGGCGGCGGTGGCGTATCTCGCTTCGGACGATGCCGCGTTCGTGACGGGCACGACGCTCAACGTGGACGGCGGACTCGAGGCGCACCAGCCGACCTACTCGGAGGTCGGCAAGCTCGGCGGATCGGGAGAATAGCGTCATTCTTCCGGTAGCTACCGAACCTCACTGCGGAGCGTCGGTAGGCTGCTACGGCAGAAGTTTGATTTGAAGAAAGCAAAAAGATTTCCTCAGCGTCAAACGACGTGCCCGGACGGTCCGGGATCCGGACGGGCAGAAAAAGACTGTCGCACTAGAGCGTGAAAGCGGGTACTGGCTCCTCATCGCCAATCTTTTGCAGTTCGAGATCAAACCTTTCCGCGGTGATCGAATCAGGCGCCTTGCCCTCCTCTACCCACTCCATGAGCGCGGCCATACCGCGAGCGATCGTGAGTCCCGGACCGGCGTCCACGTGGCTGTGACCATCGCCGGGCGAGCAGAAGAGTCGGAAGAAGCCGCCCACTTCACCGGTCGCCACAACGGCACGCTTGTAGTAGTCGATGGAGCCCTGCGAGAAGATGAGCTCGTCGTTCAACGCGTGCGACAGGATCAGCTTTCCACCGCTATCGCGCAGACCGGAAAGGTCGGCGCTGTCGCTGGCAACCTCGGCGAATTCTTGAACTCCTTGGCGGAACAGTTCTTCGTACGACTCGAAGGTCAGCGTCGTCCAATCCCAGTCGGAGTCTTTCAGTAGCCACGTCCGAAACCATGACGCGGCTATTTCGAACGGTGCCGGGACGAGCCCGCCGTCTTGTTCCTGTGTCATACACAGGCCGGTCTTGAGTATGTTGTCTCCCCAGCTTTCCGCTCCGGGATGGAGGCCGTACCAGAGGAATTCACCATCAGCGGCTCTTGGCCCGTCCCAGATTTGTTGCATAACCTCGGCATCGGTGGCGGTGATTTCCCCGTCCGGGGTGTTGGTGCCGATGACGGCACTGGCGTCGAATGCGATCAACTCGTGTGAATCTGCCTGGTCGCGCTGCGGGTAGGCCGTGAGTGCGGCAGTACGGAACGTTCGCAGCTTCGCTGGGGACAGCGGATTGTGATACTCCTTCATGACCAGCGCCGGCCAAAGCTCGGCGGTAATCAACCTGGTCCAGTTGATCGCGGGATCAGAAGCCCACACTCCGTCGTAGTCGTCCGGGTAGCGCTGCGCTTGTACAAGCGCCTGTCGGCCACCTCCGGAGCAGCCGCAAAAATAGGAGTATTCGGGCGCCTCTCCGTGGATAGTCTCGGTAACGGCCTTGCCGATGATGGTCATCTCGTGAGCGCTGCGGTGCGCCCAGTTCTGGATGAGGTCCCAGTTCAGTTCGCCGGTGTCCTCATCCAACTGCCAGTCCAACATCCGCGGCTCGTCCAGCCCGACGCCGCCGTCGGTTGTGGCTGTCGCGAAGCCGTTCTTCAGCGCCATCGTCGGAGTCAGTACACGCAGGATGTCGAACGACGGAACATAGACGCTATTCGTGCGGTTGCCGGAGCCCGCGGTCCCCAGGAAGCGACCGTTCCAGTCGAGTGGCACCCACACGGTGACCTGGGCGGTAGCGCCGCCCGGGCTGAATTGTTCGACGCGGACCTCGCAGTACTCGGGCAGGCCGGTCATCGTGCCCCAACCGGGGAGATCTTCGAAGCCGGGCGGTGCCGGCAACTCGCACTCGCCAGAGGAGTTGATGTCGACCGAGACGACTCGAGCTCCGTCCAGTTCTGACAACGCCGATGCGACGAACTGAGGATTGCAGCGGTCGCGTACCTCGGAAGATCCTGGTATCGATTCCCATGTGACCCAGTGAATAAGGTCAGACGGTGCGATTTGAATCGTTCGGCTCATCTATGTGATCCCAACTCGGCGAATAGTTCATTGTGTGAACAGCTAGGAACGGCCCGTGCGGGCTGTCGGGCACTGTGCGCCGCTTCATGGTCGGCAGCAGGGTGCGCGGCGAGCACCATTTTCGAGCATCTTGCAGGTGAACGTCAACCATGTCGGTGAGTGCAGTGGTGTCAACGGTGACGGTGACAACGGTGGCGCCGAGGGCCGCGTAGGCGGCGGCGTCTTCGCCGCTCAGCCCACCGCAGCGTCACCGCACTGGAAAACGGCGTACGACAGTGGACCAACGATTGAAACGCCAACCCCAAACCATTCGTCTGGACCAAGACCGTCGTCGGGGGCTGTCGTTCGAATGACACACCCCTAACGCTCCTGATGCTCTCCGATGATCAGAAGGCGATCCACTGCCGCGCGGTGGTGAGCGCGGCAAGGGCGTCCTGGTCCGCAGAGACGCCGATTCCGGGACCGGTAGGCACTTCCAGGCAACCGTCCCGGAGTTCGAAGGGTTCGGTGATGTCCTGTGCGTAGTAGCGGGAGGAGGCCGAGGTGTCGCTTGGCAAGGTGAACCCGGGCAGTCCGGCGAGGGCGAGGTTGGCCGCGCGCCCGATCCCGGTTTCCAACATTCCGCCGCACCATACGGCGATTCCGTTGGCCTGGCACAGATCGTGGATGCGCCGTGATTCGAGGTAGCCGCCGACCCTCCCGGGTTTGATGTTCACGATCCGGCAGGCGCCGAGCGCGATCGCGTCCGCGGCGGCCCCGGCGGAGACGATCGATTCGTCCAGGCACACGGGAGTGCGCAGCTGCAAGGCCAGTTCGGCGTGCTGGCGCAGCTGTTCCTCGCCGAGCGGTTGCTCGATGAGCAGCAGGTCGAACGGGTCGAGCCGGGCGAGGTCGCGCGCGTCAGCGAGGGTGTACGCGGAGTTGGCGTCGACCTGGAGCACGAGCTCGTCCCCGAAGCGTTCCCGGACCGCGCGCACCGGCTCGATATCCCAGCCGGGCGCGATCTTCAGTTTGATCCGCACATAGCCCTCGTCGAGGTATCCGGTGACGGCATCGAGCAGTTCCGGGATCGAATCGTGGATCCCGACCGATACCCCGGCCGGAACCCGTTCGCGGGTGGCGCCGAGGTAACCGCCGAGTGCGAGCCCGTGGGTGCGCAGCTGGGCGTCGAGAACCGCGGTCTCCACGGTGCTTTTCGCCATCCGGTGCCCGCGAACCGGGGCGAACAACTCGCCGAGCTGCTCCGCGGTGGGTTCCCGTTCCTCGCGCAGCCGCGGAATCAGGAACCGCTGGATCATCTCGGCAACGCCGTCCACGTATTCCGAGGAATACATGGGGGTGCTGAACGCGACGCATTCGGCCCAGCCCTCGGCATCCGGGGTGAGCACGCGCAGCAGGAGCACTTCGCGTTCGTGCACCGCACCGAACGAGGTGCGGAACGGGTGCCGCAACGGCAGTCTGAGCCGGAGGATTTCGATTCCCTCGATCTTCACAGCGGTCCTCCAAGGTTGCCGGTGAATTCGGCGATCACCGCGGCGGCCACGGCGGCACGCTCGGTCATGGCAGCGATCGAAACGTGTTCATGCCTGGCATGCGCGCCATCCCCGACCGCGCCGATCCCGTCCAGCACCGGAACCCCCAGTGCGGCAACGAAATTGCCGTCACTGGCTCCGCCGACCGCGCGCTCGCCGATATCCAGGCCGAGTCCGGCGCCCGCCCGGTTGGCGAGTTCCGCGAGCTTTCCCGCCACTGCGCTGCGTTCCATGACCGGCCGGTTCCACTCCCCGCTGACCGTGATCTGCGCCCGCGGGTCCGTTGTGCGCAGTCCGGTCAGCGCGCTCGCGATACGGTCCTGTTCGGCCCGGCTTCGCACCCGCACATCCACCGTGGCCGCGGCGTTTCCGGCGACCACGTTGCTCGCGGTGCCCCCGTGTACGAGCCCCACGTTGACCGAGGTTCCCGCCGCGAGGTCGGTCAAGGCGTGCAGTGTGAGCGTGGCCCGCGCCAGTTCATCGACCGCGCTCGCACCTTTCTCCGGGTCCAGTCCGGCATGTGCCTCGCGCCCGGTGACCGCGATCTCGAAGATCCCGACCCCTTTGCGCGCTGTCTTGACCGAGCCCGCGGCGCTGCCCTCGAACACCAGCACCGCGGCGGCATCCGCGCACTCGCGCTCGATCACCGGCCGGGAAACCGGGCTGCCGATTTCCTCATCGCCGTTGAGCACAATCCGCACCGGCGGCATGGTGTATCCGTTGCGCGCCAAGGCTCGCAACGCCCAGAACGCCTGCACCAGACCGGCCTTCATGTCGAAGGTGCCGGGTCCGCTCGCCGTGTCACCGTCCACCGTGTACGGCCACTGTGCCAGGGTTCCCTCGGGCCACACGGTGTCGTAGTGCCCGAGCAACACGACCGGCGCCGTGCCGTGGCCCGGGAAATCCAGCACGAGCACCGATCCGTGTTCCCCGCCGGCCGTCAGCTCGCGCCGGTCCGCGGCGCCCAGCCGGTCACCGATCCAGCGTTCCAGCCAACTCAGGGTCTCGGCGAGCAGTGCGGGATCCCCGCTCGGGCTCTCGTAACCGACGAGCGCGCCGAGATCGGCGACCAGCTCGTCCCGATGTCCGGCGAGCCAGTCGTGGATGCCGGCTACCTCGATCATTTGGCTACCTCCGGAATGGGTTGTGCGCGCTCGCCGATCCGGCGCGGCGCGGTTTCGGGCAACAGCGCGGCACAGACCAGTACGAGCAGTGCGACACCCGCGCCGAGCAACGGAACGCTCCAGGACGCCTTGCCCGAGGAGACGAACACGAGCGTGGCCAGAGTGGGCGCGAGACCGCCGCCGAGCGCCGCACCAAGCTGATAGCCCAGCGAGGCGCCGCTGTAGCGGACCTGGGCGGGGAACTGTTCGGCGATCATCGCCGGGGTGGTGCCCTTCATCGAAGCGGTCAGCGGGGATGCCAGCGCGAACGCCAGATAGAACAGGAAATCGTTGCCCTGGTGGACCATCCAGAAGAACGCGAACAGGTAGATCCCGGTGAGCACGGCACCGATGCACACCACCGGACGACGGCCGAAGCGATCGGCCAGCGCGCCGGAGACGAACGAGAACACGGTGGTACCGGTCAGGAAGATCGCCTGCGCCGCAAGGCTTTGCGCCTGCGTGTGTCCGACGGCGAGTGCATAGGTGAGGAAAAAGGAGAAGCCGAGATAGGCGATCGCGTTGTATCCCATGCTCAGCCCGAAAGTGAGCGACAGCGCCCGCAGATGCTCGGTGAACACGGTCACCAAGGGAATCCGCGGCGGCCGTTCAGTGCGCTCGAACTCCGGGGTGTCCCCCGCACCGCGGCGCGCGGCCAGCCCGACCACGACGAGGACCGCGCTGAGCAGGAACGGTACCCGCCAGCCCCAGGTCTGCATCGAATCCGGGAACAGCGCCGAGATCGCGGCGAACACCAGCACCGCAAGCAGCCCGCCGATGCTGATCCCCGCGCCGGTGAAGCTGCCGTAGAGCGCGCGTTTGCCCGGCGGTGCCGACTCGACCCCGTACAGTGCCGCACCACCCCACTCGCCGCCGGAGGCGAATCCCTGCACCAACCGCAGCAGCACCAGCAGAATCGGCGCCCAGACACCGATCGTGGCGTAACCCGGGAGCACTCCGATCAGCACCGTGGACGTGCCCATCACCACCAGGGTCAGCATCAGCATCCGCTTGCGGCCGAGCCGGTCACCCCAATGACCGGCGAGGACGCCGCCGATCGGCCGGGCGAGAAAACCGGTGCCGAACGCCGCGAAGGCCAACAGCGTGCCGATCAGCGGATCGCTCACCGGAAAGAAAAGCTTGTTGAACACCAGCGACGCAGCGGTGCCGTAAATGAGGAAGTCGTAGTACTCGAGGGTCGTGCCCACACCGGAGATGACGAAGATCTTGACTCCCCCAGGGCGCACCGACGACATCCGCCACCTCCTTCTCCGTTGACCATCGAGGTTTGTTCATACCCGAGCGTCAGCATCGCACATAATGCCGTATTCATTCAAGATAGAGCTCCTCGACGCCTGATTCAGGCAAGTCTACACCTGCCGGATTCCTGCGCTAAGCTCGCCGCCGACACCGAGGAGAGGAACACGATGGCCGAGGCACCCTGCCTGGACGAGGTCGACCTCGACCTGGTCGCCGCCCTGCAACACGCGCCCCGCGCGCCCTTCGACATACTGGCGCGCGCCATCGGTGTCTCCGCGCGCACCGTGACCCGCCGGTACGCGCGCCTGGTCGAGGATGATCTGCTCCGGGTCATCTGCGAGCTCGACTGGTCACTGCTCGCCGAAGGGGTTCCGGTGAACGTGTGGCTGGACACCGAACCGGGGGCCGCACACGAGGTAGCCACGGCACTCGCCGCGCGGACGGACACCACCTTCGTCAGCGTCTGCTCCGGACGCGGCGACGTCTACACCGTGCTGCACGGCATGACCAGACAGGCCACCACCACCGCATTGACCACCGAGCTGCCCCGGATCGCGGGAATCCGCACGGTCCGCAGCGAATGGGTGCTACGCAGGCTGACCAGTTCCGCGGCCTGGCGGTTACCCCGGCTCGGCGAGGAGCAGCGCGCCGCCCTCACCGAGCACACCATCACCGAGCGCGGCCAACGCCACCAGGAACTCGGCCCGCTCGAACGAGACCTGGCCGGGCTACTCCGGACCGACGCCCGCACCCCCCACTCGGAGATCGCCCGCAGCCTCGAGATCACCGAATCACGGGCCCGGCGCACCGCGACCGCCCTGTTCGACTCCGGGATGCTCCGGCCGCGCGTCGAAATCGACCCACACCAGCTCGGCTACCAGACCGAAGTCGTGCTCAGCATTTCCTGCCTGCCGCACGCCACCGACGAGCTGACCGCCGCGCTACGCACACATCCGGCGACCCGATTCCTCGGCCTCGTCGCCGCCAAACCCACACTCACCTGGGACGGCGTGTTCCACAACGAGGAGGAACTGGCGGATTTCCTCACCACGGACATCGGGTCCCACCAGGCCGTGACCGCCCTCGAATGCTCCTTCCACCTGAACATCGCCAAGCGCTACTGGACGAGCACCCGCACTTGACGCAGCCGCACGAACTTCTCCATCAGGGCGAGATCGATACCAAGACCCGGTCAGCAAGACTGTCGCTTGAACATCTGACAGATCTCGTAGGGGACAGACAACAATTACGCCGACAAGTGGTCTAACCGGCACCGTGGCACCGAATTCGCTGACACCGCAAGGAAAACAGCCTCAAAAACATTTCTTTACCGGCCCGGCAGGGCCCCGACTTAAAGGGATGGATAAAGGAACAAACCAAGGGAGCTCCACCGAATGCCGCCGGTGGAATTCCCTCGACCTGCATAAACTCTGGCGCGCCTAGGGATTCGAACCCCAAACCTTCTGATCCGTACGATTTCCGCGTCCAAATCGTGTTGATTCGTCCCACGGGGCGTGTTTTCTTGTGCTGTTGTGTTCGCGTGTGGCTGACTGGTGATGGAACTACCGGACACGCAAAACGAGGGATCGGCCCCTCGACGCGAAGGTCCCAGCCGAGCATCGGCTAGAGAACCCTGTCGCGAGCTGGCACCTACCTGTTGGCGTATGGCACCACTGGGCACTGCATCTCTCGGTGTCTTGTTGAGCAACCAGGACCATGCTGCTGGTCTCGGGGCTGTAGAGGGCTTTCGCGCGGACGGTATTTCCGGCGTGTGTTGTGAGTACTGTTCGGCTCCCGGCCAGCAGTTACCGAAAGTGATGAAGAACGCGTCGAGAACTGGCTTCCAGCACATGGTCCGTCGTCACAAGCTACAGGCATTTGAGCGCTGCTTGTTCGTTGGGAAATACCCGCGTGCCCGTACGGCCACCACACAAAGGTTAGACTGGGCGAGGTGAGTGATGAAACAAGGCTCTCGGCGCAACGCAGGATCGACGCGAGTCCTCAGGTGATCTTCCAGGTGCTGTGCGACCCGCGCGGGCACGTGACCATCGACAGCTCCGGAATGCTGATGAGCGCCGACGGGCACCGCGTGGGCGCCGAGGGCGACCGGTTCGTGGTACACATGGACCGCGAAGCCCTCGGGGATTACCCACTCGGACGATACGACGTAACCGTACGTATCACCAAATACATCGAAAACCGGGAACTCGCCTGGACCATAGAAGGCCAACAGCGCCCACCCATCGGGCACGTCTACGGCTACCAGCTCGAACCCGCCGACCCCGACGCCGCTACGACGTTGGTGACCTCCTACTACGACTGGTCACAAATCGACCCGGCCTGGCGCGAACGCGCCATCTTCCCCGTCATCTCCGCAGACGCTCTCCGCGCCACCCTCGGAATCCTCGCCCGCACCGTGCAATAAGAGCCCATTTCACCATGACACCACCTGCTGCGCGGGGACGTCGGCGAAGTACTTCGCATGCCAGATCAGCGCCATGCTGGGTGTCGTCGCCCAGTTGGCTGGTGTCCACTTAGTGGACCATGGTCGTGCCCAGCCGGCGGTGCCGCAGACGCCGTTGGACCGCGCCGGGATCGCCCCAGCCGGTCAGAACGCAGGCAACGGTGTGCCGAATCCGATGCGGCGCCACATCTATGGCGATTCGCCGGTCAACGTGATTGGCCAGGAACACCGGCCGCGCCGCGACCGTCCCCGGGACAAGCGGGACATCAGTATCCGGGGTAGCACAGAACAGCCATCGCGCCCTGTCCAAGGAATCCGGATACCAAGTGCGAATGTGTTGCCGCCAGTAGAGCGCCGTGGCTCGAGACAGAGACAGCCGGTCATGTCGATAAGACTTCGTCGCCCCCGTAATCACGCCACCACACCGACCCGGTTTCCGCGCCCGCTCAACCCACAACCCCTGGCCACACAGGTCATCGGTACGAAGCCCCGCCAACTCACCGCGACGCAGCCCACTCTCAGCAAGTAACAGCACCTGCAGACACCTCTGCTCGGCACGAAACCACCGCAACCACGAACCTCGCGAACCACCCCAGTCCCGCTCAGCCTGCTCCGCCAACCAATGCCCAACCATCACCAGCTCGCGCACCACCGGCACCGGCAACTGCAACCGCGGTTGCGTCCCCGGCAACCGGGCCACACCCGCCAACGGATCCCGCACCAACCAGCCCCGCGCGCACGCCCACCCAGTCCCGGCACACAGCAACTCACACCGAGCCCGAACCCCGACAACACCAACACCGGCCGCACGCCACCCGGCGACGGCCTGATCCAACATCAACGGCGACAACGCCCAAACCCGCACCACCCCAAGCGGATCCGCAACCAACTCCAGCAACACCGCGTCCCGCTGCCGCAACAACGCAGGACTCCCAAACCCCACCCGCTCCACGAAACACGCCAACCCACAAGCCCCTCACCCCACCGCAGCACCGCAGCACCGCAGCACCGCAGCACCGCAGCACCGCAGCACCAACCAAAGCAGGGCGTGCGCCCCGGTGCACACAGTTCAGAACACCGTGCCGACCGCTGACACCCCCACACCGCGCCTCGATGGAAGCAGCAACCAGTCACAACTACACAACGTAATCCCTATAAGCACAGAGCCATCCCTGCAGTTACAGGGATGGATAAAGGGATAAGTCAGGGGCGGCTCCTCGGTAACACCCGAGAAGCCGCCCCTGAACTGCAAAAACGTTGCGCGCCCGTAGGGATTCGAACCCCAAACCTTCTGATCCGTAGTCAGATGCTCTATCCGTTGAGCTACGGGCGCATGGCCTGTTGGCCGTCTTCAGTTGTGTCGTCGGCGAACCGACGAGCGCGGAGGCTCCGGGATTTGAACCCGGGATGGGCGTAAACCCAAACCGCATTAGCAGTGCGGCGCCATAGACCAGACTAGGCGAAGCCTCCTGGAGCCTTCGGCTATGTGCAGAAGATAGCTTACACACCCGTTCGCAGGCTCCGCACGCGGGTTACGGTTTGCTCACCGAACCGGCGCTGCGCTGGGCGGATCAGACCGATCACGCCGATCACCCGGATCGCTCCACGGCGAGGTCGATGAAGGGCTGCAGCGCTTCGGGGCTGGCGAGCGCGTCGAGGGAGACGGCTTTCTCGACGGGGGTACCCGCGAGGATGCGTTTGACGGGGACCTCGCATTTCTTGCCGTTGAGGGTGCGCGGGATGGCCTGGACGAGGTGGAATTCGTCGGGCACGTGGCGCGGGGACAGTTCGCTGCGCACGGCTTTGCGCAGTTCGGGCTCGACGTCGGCGAGCTGGGTCCCGGGCGCGAGCACGAGGAAGCACAGGAGTTTGCCTTCGGCCCCGCCCGCGGAGGTGTCGATCACCAGGGAGTCGGCGATCGCCTCGAAGCCTTCCACGACGCGGTAGAACTCGGCGGTCCCCATGCGCACTCCGCCGCGGTTGAGGGTGGAGTCGGAGCGACCGTGGATCACGGCTGAGCCGCGTTCGGTGATGGTGATCCAGTCGCCGTGGCGCCAGATCCCGGGGTACATCTCGTAGTAGGCCTCGCGTTCCTTACTGCCATCGGCATCGCCCCAGAGCCGCAGTGGCATGGAGGGCATGGGTTCGGTGATCACGAGTTCGCCGACCTCGCCGAGCACGGGACGACCTTCGGGATCGTAGGCGGCGACGGCGGAACCGAGCGCGGCGCAGGAGAGTTCACCGCGCCAGACAGGAACGTCCGGGGCGGAGCACACCATGGCGGTGCACAGGTCGGTGCCGCCGGAGACGGAACAGATCTGCACGCGTTCCCCGATGTGCTCGCCGATCCAGCTGAATCCTTCCGGGGAAAGCGGTGCCCCGGTGGAGCCGAGGGCACGCACTCCGCTGAGGTCGTACTCGGCGCGCGGATCGATCCCGGCCTTGAGGCAGGCCTGGATGAACGGGGCCGAGGTACCGAAGTAGGTGACGCCTTCCTCGGCGGCGAGCCGCCAGAGCGCGGACATGTCGGGATATCCAGGGGAACCGTCGTAGAGCACGATCGCCGAGCCGACGAGCAGTCCGGAGACGAGCAGGTTCCACATCATCCAACCGGTCGTGGTGAACCAGAAGAACCGGTCGGACTTGCCGAGATCCATCTGCAGGCGCAGGGATTTGAGGTGTTCCACGACGATGCCGCCGTGCCCGTGCACGATTCCCTTGGGCAGTCCGGTGGTTCCCGAGGAGTAGAGCACCCACAGCGGGTGGTCGAAGGGCACCGGTTCGAAGTCGAGCTCGCCGCGCTCGACGGTGAACTCGCTCCACGGCAGGGTGCCCTCGAGGGAACCGGTACCGGTGTAGTCGATCAGCACGCACTCCGCGTCGATGGCCTCGCGCACCTGGGTGACGGTGTCCAGCACGGAACGGACTTTCCCGCCGTAGTGGTACCCGTCCACGGCGATGAGCACCTTCGGCTCGATCTGGGCGAACCGGTCGATCACCGCGTGCGCACCGAAGTCGGGGGAACACGAGGACCACACGGCGCCGAGGCTCGCGGTGGCCAGGAAGGCGACGAGGGTCTGTACGCAGTTGGGCGCGAACGCGGCCACCCGGTCGCCGCGGCCGACCCCGAGCGCACGCAGTCCCGCACGTGCCTCGGCGACCTGTGCGCGCAGCTGTCCGTAGGTGACCCGGTCGCGCAGCCCGTCCTCGCGGGCGAACACCACGGCGAGCGCGTCGTCGGCCCGGCCGGTGAGCGCGTGTTCGGCATAGTTCAGCGTGGCTCCGGGAAACCACTGCGCACCGGGCATGGTGCGGGTACCGAGCGCCGAGCTCGGCTGCTGATGGAACCGCACACCGGCGTATTCGGCGAAGGCGGACCAGAAGGCCTCGAGTTCGGCGACCGACCACTCGTGCAGCTCGGCGTAGTCGGCCAGTTCCAGGCCGTGCCGCTCCCGCAGCCAGTCGCGGAACCGCGCGGTCGCGGTCTGCTCGGGTTTTTCCGGACGCCACAAGACTTCTGGCTCAGCATTCACGGTTGGCACAGTACCTAAGCGCGCCCGCGAACGGGAGCACCACGGACCGTGGATGCTGTGCCGGTAGATACCAAACCGACCTCCAGCAAGCCGATCCCCTTTGTCCGTCAAGGGGATCTCACCTGGCCGAATCGGCTTTTTCGGCCTCCTTGGTAATGGGCCTCCGCGCTCGACCGTTGGGGGGATGGACGGGAACGCGGAGGCGGCCCCAGCGTAATACACCCACCCGTGCCTGGCACAACCTAGGGGCAGATGTCCCACTCACCGCAGATGCGCGTCGAACCAGTTGACGACCCGGTGCAGTACACCGGCCGCGACCTCCTGATCACGGTCGAATCGGTGCTCCTCGCCGGGCACGGTGAGCACGTCGTGGGCGACCTCCGAACCGGCGACCGCGCGCTTGAGCACCTCGATCGCCTCGGCGGTGGCGAACCCGTCCGCGTCCCCGTAGACGCCGAGCCAGGGACAGGACAGTTCGCCGGCGATATCGCGCAGCGCGGGCAGGCTCGCCGAGCCCGGTTCGAGGATCCCGGGCGCGGCGATGCTCACCGCGGCCCCGATGGACCGCTTGGCCGCGATCTCGAGCGCGTATCCGCCACCGAGATCGAAACCGAGCACACCGAGCCGGTCGGAGGAGATGTCCCGCTCGGACAGCCACACCCCGGCCGCGTCGAAGTCTTCGATGATCTGCCCCTCGCCGGATTCGGGGACGACCGTGAGCCAGCCCTCGCACGCGAGTGTCGCGGGGATATCGGCCGCCGCATCCCCGTGGAGCACGATCAGCCCGCCGCGAACCGCGTGCTCGGGTTCGGCGATGGTCATCCGCAGTGCGCGCCCATCGGTGAGCCGCACCGTTTCGGTGAAGGTTTGGGTCATCGGGCAAGCCAACCGGTCGGTGCGATCACGAGTCAACACTTCACCGACGGTTACCGGCCTCCTCCCGGTTCCGCCGCGGGAGCCGATCCTGATTAGCTGTGCCCATGACCTCCTTGCCACGCGCCGACCTCGCCACGCTGCCCGCCTACGTTCCCGGGAAGACCATTCAGGGGGCGATCAAACTCGCGAGCAATGAGGTTTCCGCTGGTCCACTGCCGAGCGTCCGCGCGGCGATCGCCGAGGCGGCCGCGGGGGTGAACCGGTACCCGGACACGGGTTCCCAGGCGCTGGTCTCCCGCCTGGCGGAACGGTTCGATCTCGAGCCCGGGCGGGTGGTCGTCGGCTGCGGTTCGGTGAGCCTGTGCCAGATGGTGATTCAGGCCACATGCACCCCGGCGGATGCGGTGCTGTTCGGCTGGCGCTCCTTCGAGGCGTACCCGATCCTGAGCCAGGTCGTCGGCACCACCCAGATCACGGTCCCGACGACCCCGGAACACGCGCTCGACGTGGACGCGCTGCTCGCCGCGATCACCCCGGAAACCCGGGTGGTTTTCCTGTGCTCGCCGAACAATCCGACCGGGACCACGCTGACCGGGGCCGAGCTCACCCGGTTCGTGGAGTCGGCCCCGGAACACGTGCTGATCGTGCTCGACGAGGCCTACCGGGAGTTCGTGGACGACCCGGAGGTCCCGGACGGCATCGAGTTCGCCAAGCGCTGCTGGGCCGAGGGCCGGGAGAACATCGCGGTACTGCGCACCTTCTCCAAGGCCTACGGGCTGGCCGGGATCCGCGTCGGCTACTGCGCCGCGCCGGTCCCGGTGGCGGAGGCACTGCGCAAGGTCGCCGTGCCGTTCGCGGTGAACATGCTCGCCCAGACCGCGGCGATCGCCTCGCTGGACGCCGAGGAGGAACTCATGGCGCGCTGCCGGGAGATCATCGCCGAACGCGCGCGGGTGCGCTCGGCGCTGCAGGAGTACGGCTACGAGGTGCCGCCGAGCCAGGCCAACTTCGTCTGGCTGCCCCTCGGGGCGCGCACTGCGGCCTTCGATGAACACTGCCTCGGGCACAAGGTGATCGTGCGCGCCTTCGCCGATTCCGGGGCGCGGATCACCATCGGGACGCGCGAGGAGAACGACGCCCTGCTCGAGGCGGCCCGTACCTTCGCCGGGTAGCCATTCGGTCACCGAGGATTACCCGCCTGGCGGTACCCCTTGGAGGGGAGCAATACCTACCGTCAAAATATGAGGCGGATCACAATGGCGTGCCGCGTCGCGCTGACAGCACTGCTCATCGCCCTGTTCACCGCGCCGGGCACCGCATCGGCGGTCACCCCGCGCAGTGCGAACGGGGCCCATGTCGTGACCCAGAAATGGCTCGGCGACCGAACCATGGACCTCACGATCTCCTCGACCGCGCTCGGCAGGGACGCCATGGTGCGGCTGATCGTGCCACCCGGCTGGTCGCCGGAATCCGGGCGCAGCTGGCCGGTCGTGTACCTGCTGCACGGCGCCAATGACGACGCCGACTACACCGCGTGGACGAAGTTCACCGACATCCAGCGGTTCGCGCGGGACAAGCACGTCATCATCGCGATGCCCACCGCCGACACCTTCGGCTTCTACTCCGATTGGCTGCACGGCAAGCCCGCGTGGCAGACCTTCCATCTCGACGAGCTCCCGCAGATCCTGGAGCGCGGCTATCACGCGAGCGATCAGCGCGCGGTCGCCGGACTGTCCATGGGCGGATTCGGCGCGATGCGTTATGCCGAGCTGCGCCCCGGGATGTTCAGCGCCGCCGCCTCGTACAGCGGATTACTGGACACCACGTTCCCCGCGGTGCCCCAGGCGCTGCAGTTGCTGATGTTCGCCCGCGGTCTCGATCCGAACGCGCTATGGGGTGACCCGAACCGGGAATCCGTGATCTGGCAGCAGAACAATCCGATCGCGCACGTCCGCGAACTGCGCGGCACCCGGCTGTTCTTCTCCTCGGGCAATGGGAAACCGGGGAAGCTCGACAAACCGGGTAAGGGATTCGATCCCGTCGAGGGCGTAATGGGCACCGTCACGAAGATGTTCACCGATTCGCTGCAGAAGGCCGGAATCCCCGCGACGACCGATCTCTACGGCGACGGCACGCACGATTGGCCCTACTGGCAACGGGAACTGCACCGCTCCTGGCCGCTGCTGACCCAGGGGTTCACGCGATAGCGTGCCGCGTATGACGCGCAGGCTCGTTCTCGACGTGGACACCGGAACCGACGACGCGGTCGCGATCATGTTCGCGGCACTGCATCCCGAACTCGAACTGCTCGGGGTGACCACGGTGAACGGCAATGTCCCGGTCACCAATACGACCGACAACACGCTGCGGGTGCTCGACTGGATCGGGCGCTCCGATATTCCGGTGTACCGCGGCCTTTCCCGCCCGCTGGCCCGCAACGGTTCGCCGGGGCCGCGGCACTACGAACGGGACGGGAAAGCCGATCCGCACGGTCTGGCCCTGGACATTCCGGAACCGCACAGCAGCGCAGCGGGCACCGGGGCGGTCGAATTCCTCGTCGAAACCCTGCGCACGGTCACCGATCCGCTCACCCTGGTCGCGGTCGGCCCGCTGAGCAATATCGCCACCGCGCTCGCGATCGATCCCGGGCTGACCGAGTCCGTTGCCGAACTCGTGATCATGGGCGGTGGGCACGCGGTCGGCAATGTGACCGCCTCCGCGGAGTTCAACATCTGGGGTGATCCGGAAGCGGCCGCGGTCGTGTTCTCCGCCGGATTCGAGCGGCTGACCCTCGTTCCACTGGACGCCACCCATCGTGCGCTGATCAGCAGGGCGAGCGTGGACGCGCTCGGGGCGCTCGGTACCCCGGCCGGTACCGCCTGCGCGCGGTTCATCGGCAAACGGATCGAGGCCTATACGGCGATGCTGCCGGGCACCGATGCCGCGCCGGTGCACGATGTGGTGTGTACCGCCTGCCTTGTGCGCCCGGAACTGATCACCACCGAGCACATCCCGGTCCGCGTCGAGACCACGAGCCCGCTCACGATCGGCCGCACCGTGATGGACCGGCGCCCGCACACCCCGGACGAGCCCACTGCGCACGTCGCCTTCGATGCCGACGCGGCCCTGCTCACCGAGCTGCTGCTGGAGACTTTCGGCTAGGGGTTTTCCGGCTCAGTGACCCGGCCAGCAGCGCGGCGCCGTGCCCGAGCAGGCAGAGCCCGGCCCCGAGCCCGGTGACGGTGCTCGGGAGCACGGGGCTGGCCAGGCCGGTGATCAGGGCCGCGACGGCCACCGCGGTCACCGCACCGGAGAGCGCGAGCATGCCGATCCCCGGGAACACCCGGTTCAGCGGCGTGAAGTGGATTCCCACCACGAAACAGATCAGGGCGGAGATGAACTCCGCATGTCCGGTGGCACCGAGGATCGCCGCGCCGACACCGCACACGCCGAACTCCGCCCCGACGGTGATTCCGTACCGCCGGGCGGCCGCGCGGTCCCGCAGCGGCGAGGAATCCCGTGGTGACCGGAGAATCGCCACGACACCGCCCAGCAGGAGCAGCACCGCGAGAATCTGGCCGGTGATCAGCACTGGCACGGCCCAGGCCGGTGGTCCTTCCTGGCCCCAGCCGAACCAGAGGCATCCGAAGAAGCCCTCGATGAGCGCGGCGAAAGCGAGCGTGCGCTCGGACGCACCCGTGTAGAACATTCGCTCATCCGATCATGACGCAGGATCACCCGGTTCGAGCACCGTGATACGCACCCGCCCGGCCAACAGAGTACTCGCGGGAAGGCCGAACATGGCCCGGAAACTGTCGCTGAAGTGACCGGGTGAGGCGAACCCGGCCACGGTGCTGGCCCGGGTCAGGTCATGTCCGGCCTCGATCGCCGCGGCCACGCAGAGCATCCGGTTCCACAACCGGTAGCGGCGAAAGCTCGTCCCGGTGTGCGCGGAGAACAGGTGCAGGAACCGCGAGCTCGACAGGTGCACCTGCTGGGCGAGCCGATCCGCGCTCGGGGCGTTCGCCGGATCGGCCCGCATGATGCGCAGCGCCACCCGGATCCGCTCATCGAGCCGCGCGGAATCCGGGTTCGTGAACAGTTCGCGCGGCCCCGTGGCCCGCACCCGCCGGATCAGCTCGCGTTCCCCGCTGAACCCGAACCGTGCCGCGCTCGTGTGTTCGCTCATCCGCTCCCGGATCCGCTCGGCGGCGGCCGATCCGGGATCCAGGTAGCAGAACAACATGCGGCCGTGCGCGGAAAGCAGATGAGGTTGTCGCGCGGGAATGAGGGCACTGCGCGCCCGCCGCTCACCGATGCCCTCGGCGCACAGCGTGAAGTCCGCGTCCAACCCGAGCGCGAAGCAGTCCACCGAGCCGGAATGCGCGCCGAGGCGCAGCGCGGGCCCCAGATACGCGGCCTGCCCCGGCCTGATCCAGATCCGGGACTCGTCCGCGGCACAGCACGTTTCCGGAAGCGCGGGATCGTCCACATCCCCGATGCTCGCACGGAAGCCGATCCGCCGGAGGAAACCACGCTGCCATGAGTACCGTCCTGATCCTCATCGTCTGCGCGTTCTTTCTCGGCATGGGCTGCTATGCGCTCATCGCCCCCGCCGCGCTGGCCCGGCCGTTCCGGCTCAGCGCAGACAGCTCCGAAGCGCGCGCCGAGGTCCGTGCGGTCTACGGCGGATTCGGCCTCGCCATCGCCGCCGTGCTGCTGCTCGCCGCGTTCGACCTCGATGGTATCCGCGAGGGTGCGGTGATCACGGTCGCCGCCGCGCTCGGGGGCATGGCCCTCGGCAGGCTGCTCTCCGCCCTGATCGACCGGCCGAGGGCGTTCTATCCCATCTGGTGCTACTTCCTCGTCGAACTGCTCGGCACCGCCCTGCTGCTCCTCGCGTGGTGACCAGCCATCACCGCACCAGTTCGGCGAGGTGTTTGGCGAAGCGTTCCCCGATGCGCCGGTGCGTCGCCGCGTCCGGGTGCAGCTCGTCGGGCAGCGGCAGTTCGGCGAAATCGGCCTCGCCGTAGAGCTCGCGGCCGTCGAGGTAGTGCAGGTTCGGGTCCTCGGCCGCGCGCCGCCGCACGATCCGGTCCAGTTCCTCGCGGATCACGGTGAGCGTCAGCTTCCCCGCGCTGCGTGCCTCGGGGTCGCCGGTCGCCCGGAACCGCAGCCGCCCGCTGCCCAGCGCCTCGAAGTCGAAGGCGGCGGGACCGGGAGTGTCCTCGTGGATCCGGCAGTACAGCGGCGAGATCACCAGCAGCGGCGCATCCGGGTGCCCTTCCCGGATGGTGTCCAGGAATCCGTGTACGGCGGGACCGAAGGCGCGCAACCGCATCAGGTCGCCGTTGACCACGTTGATGCCGAGCTTGACGCTGAGCAGATCCGCCGGGGTGTCGCGCAGCGTGCGGGCGGTGAACGGGTCGGCCATCGCGCTGCCCGCGAGCCCCAGATTGACCAGTTCGGTACCCGCGAGCGAGGCGGCGAGCGCGGGCCAGGTCGTGGTGGGGCTGGCCGCGTCCGAGCCATGGCTGATCGAGCTGCCGTGGTGCAGCCACACCGGGCGGGTGTGTTCGGTGATCGCTTCGATCGGGGCATCGGCGCGCAGTGCGACGAGCTCGGTGGTTTCGTTGTGCGGCAGCCAGATTTCGAGTTCCTTGGCGTGCCCGGGCAGGCCGTCGAACCGCACGGTGCCGACCGGGCCGGGTTCCCGCGTCGCGGATCCGGTGCGCAGATCGATGGTCAGCACGTTGCCGCCGGTCGCACCCGACTGCGCGGTGAGCCGGCCGTCGACGAGCAGGTCGTAGACGCCGTCCGGGCGCGGCGGGGCACCGATATAGGCGCGCTTGGTGCGCAGCGTGTCCAGTTCCACCACGGTGGCCGTGGTGCGGAACGCGAGTCGGACCCCGGAAGGCTGCGCCTCCGCCATCGTCAGCTGCGGATCGGCGGCCTGGGCACGGGCCCATGCCGGAAGTCGGTGCGGCAGCAGGCCATTCTCGGTGCGCTCCAGTTCGAGTGCCCCGCGCAGCAGCTCCGCGGTGATGGGTGTGCTGATCATCGTTCTCATTCCCCGTCGGTTGTCGCGTGGTTGCGCAGCAGCGCGTCCAGGGCCTCGATGGCCCAGTCCCAGCTCTGCCGCGCATCGGGAGAGCTGTGCGCGAATCCGCCCGCCAGTTCCAGGGTCACGAAGCCCTGGAAAACGCCGCCGAGCAGCCGGACCGCGTGCGTCTCGTCCGGCTCGTCCAAGTCATAGGCACGCAGGATCGCCCTGGTCAGTTGCGCATGCCTGGGCCCGGCACTCGCGGCGGCCGTCTCCGCGTCGAGCGGGTGCTTGGCGGCCGCGAACCGCCCAGGGTGCTCCCGCGCGTAATCGCGGTAGGCGTTCGCGAACGCGGAAAGGGCGTCCTTGCCCGCTCGTCCGGCCAGCGCCTCGGTCACCCGGTCCGCGAGCTCGGCAAGCGCAAACAGCGCGATCCCCGTCTTGAGCTCCGCCGAGCCCTTGACGTGCGAGTACAGGCTCGCGACCTGCACATCGAACCTTCTGGCCAGCGCCGAGACCGTCACCTGCGCGAAGCCGACCTCATCGGCCAGCTCCGCACCGGCGCGAGTCAGCCGCTCCGTGGTCAATCCGACACGTGCCATAAGCCTTCTCCCGTCTAGCTATAGCTAGCGTACATATACCTAAAGACTTTAGCTAAATGGGATCGAGTACGATCGAACCTAAGTTCGACAAATTCAGCGTGTCCCTTGCCCCGAGGGCACGCACCCACTCGGACACTTGGCGAGTGGACGACGCCGATGTGACTGAGCAGGCTGCCCTCCTGGCGCTGCTCTCGGCACGGTCAACCGAGCAGACTCGCCAGGAGATCGCCACCAATGTGCTGGCCGAAGGCAGCGCACTTGCAGTGTGGCGAGCAACCCAGCCTCCGACGCTGCTGGACCCGGTCGAGGAACTCGATCAGCTGACAGAGGCGAAGCAGACGATCATCGCGTGGCGCGCTGCCGGGCTGTCAATGCTCACTATCGCTGATGACCATTATCCGACGAAGCTGCGCGAGGTTCATCAGGCTCCGGCCCTGCTGTTCACCAAGGGGACAGTGGTTCCGAAGGACCGCGCTGTCGCCGTTGTCGGTTCACGGAATGCGTCAGCGGGCGGACGCGAGTTCGCCTCCCAGGTCGCCCGATCACTCGTGGCCGAAGGCATCACGGTAGTCGCGGGTCTTGCCGCCGGAATCGATACGGCAGCGCACTCGGCAGCGCTCGCGGCAGGCGGACGCACCGTTGCGGTCGTCGGTACCGGAATCGACAGGTACTACCCGAACGAGAATCGGGCACTGCAAGACCAGATCGGCGAAGACGGCCTGGTCCTTTCACAGTTCCTGCCTGGTTCAGCGCCGCGAAGCCAGCACTTTCCGCAGCGCAACGCCACCATGTCCGGATACAGCCTCGCCACCGTCATCGTGGAAGCCGGTGAACACAGCGGCACTCGGATCCAGGCCCGGCTCGCCGTCGAGCACGGTCGGCCGGTCGTGCTCACAACCTCCGTGCTGAACAACACCGACTGGGCAAAGGAACTCCGGCACCGACCCCGAGTGCATATCGCAAGCACGAGCGAGGAAGTCATCTCGATTGTCGGCGAGCTGGCGCGAGAAGACTTGGAGGTCGAGCGCGCCCTGAGCCCGCTCGGGACCGCCTCGGCATGACCGAGCCATCCGTAGATCACCTGCGCGTGATCCTGACACGCTCGGCCGGTGGTTATTTCCGCAATCCACTTCGTGAGCGGCTGGTCACCTGTTCCGTCTGCACAACACCGGTAGACGGCTTTGAGCGCTGTTTCCGGTGCCACGAACACCGCGCAACAGCAGGCGAGCTACTGGCCGATCGTGTCGGAATCATGACCTATGCCATCGCAGGTCGCCAGTCGGGCTACGTGATGCGCGGCTACAAAAGTGAACGCCCGCCACCCTTACATCAGCGCATCGTGGCCAGCACGCTCGGACTCGCACTGCACCACACCGCATGCGTGGAAGCGCTGGCTGGAACCCCAATAGCCCACTGGGCGAGTGTTCCCTCACTCGCCGGACGGCAAGGTGAGCATCAACTGCACCACTACGCCACCCGATTCGCGCGGACCACGGAGGTCCAGGTAGCCCCACGGGTAACGGACAACCCGCGCGGATTGTCGGGCGAACACTTCCATATCGCGCATCACCTACCAGAAAACGCACATATACTGCTGATCGATGACACCTGGACTACGGGTGGACACGCACAATCCCTCGCCCTGGCGTTACGTGCTGCGGTGCCCGGACGATTTCGGTACTGATCCTCGCCCGATGGCTGAAGCTCGAATACAACGTCACGCGAGCATTCATTCAGCAGCGGCTGACGGACGACTACGACGCCGCGATGTGCCCGTGGACCAACTCGATCTGCCCCTGAGCTAGACGGGGTTGCTCAGAGCGGGGCGCGGTCCAGTGGACAGGACATGCAACGCGGTCCGCCACGACCGGAACCCAGTTCCGAACCCGAGATGGGCAGCACCTCGACCCCCGCGTCGCGCAGCCGCGCGTTCGTCTCGGTGTTGCGCTCGTAGGCAACGACCACACCGGGGGCCAGCGCGAGGGTGTTGTTGCCGTCGTCCCACTGTTCGCGTTCGGCGGTGACCGGATCGAGCCCGGTGTCGATGACCCGCAGCCGCCCGATCCCCATGGCCTCGGCAGCGGCGTCGAGGAAGGGCACCGGTCCTTCGACGGTGACCCCGTCTCCGTTGGGGCGCACCGGATACGCGTCGAGGCTGTCCCGGATGGCCGGGTACATGACCACGGCATCGGTGTCGACCATGGTGCACACGGTGTCCAGGTGCATCGAGGCGCGCTGCTGTTCGATGGGCACGGCGAGCACGGTGTGCGCGAGCTCGTCGCGGAAGGCGCTGCGCGCGAAGGATTCCGCACCGGCCGGGGTGGTGCGCTCGCCGACACCGATGGCGAGCACGCCCGGGGCGAGCGCGAGCACATCCCCGCCCTCGATCGGCGCGGAGTGCGCACCGTAGGCGCGGGCGGTCCCGGCGAACCGCGGGTGGTAGGCGTACACGATGTCGGTGATGGCGGATTCTCTGATCCGGGCCGGAAGCACGAGCGAGGCGATCGCCACCCGGTCCCCGACCCAGGCCGAGGAATCCCGGGTGAACAACAGGTTCGGCAGCGGCTCGATGAGGAAATCGGCGGGCTGGTGCATCCGGCGCACCAGGGAGGCACCTTCGGCGGCGGGCAGTTCTTCGAAGGTGAGCCCGGCCATCAGCACCCCGGCCAGGTCCTCGGGTTTGAGCCCGCTCAGGTGCGAGCGCAGCGCGTCGGCGAGATCGAGCCCGATCCGCCGCTCGACCACGGCGGAACCGATTCCCGCGGCCCGCGCGCGCTCGTCCTCGAGCGCGGTCGCGAGCAGTTCACCGAGCAGCAGCACCTCGATGTCCCGCGAGCGGAGCAGTTCGGCGAACGCGTCGTGTTCCTCCTGCGCCCGCCCGACCCAGGGCAGGCCGTCGAACAGCAGCTGGTCATTGTTGCGCGGGGTGAGTCGCTTGAGTTCCTTGCCCGGACGGTGCAGCAGCACGCTGCGCAGCGTGCCGACCTCGCTTTCCACGCTTCCCATGGTTTCGGAGCGTACTCGCAACCACGTGCCGGACCGAGAGCTGACAACGTATTCGATCGTGATTCGCCACAGGACCTACGGATTGTTGTGCGAATTCACGATCTAACCAATTGATCGTTGCTCAGCGCAAGAACGGTAGCAGCGGGGCGAGCAGCGCATAGCCGACGAACGCGATCAGATCGATCAGGCTGTGCGCGAGCACCAGTGGCCAGAGCCGGTTGGTCCGCTGCCACACCCGCCCGAACACCAGGCCCATGAGCAGATTGCCCACGAATCCGCCGAACCCCTGGTACAGGTGATAGGAACCGCGCAGCACGGCGGCGATGAACAGCGCGCTGTTCTCCCTGGCCCCGAACCGGCGCAGCCGGGTCAACAGGAACCCGACCACCAGCACCTCCTCGGCGACCGCGTTCGCGACCGCGGAGATCACCAGCACCGGCACCCGCCACCAGGTTCCATCCAATGTGGACGGTGCGACGTTGAGGTTCGCCCCGATCGCACGGGCGGCGAAGTACAGGCCGAGCCCCGGGATGCCGATCAGCGCGGTGAGCCCGGCCCCGCCGAGCCAGTCCCGCCCGGTCACCCGGCGGGCGAGCCCGATCGCCCGCGCACCGATCCCGCTGCGGTGCAACAGGTACAGACCGAGCGCCGCCCAGGCGAACAGCTGCAGGATCCCGGCGAGCTGGGTGAGCAGGTCGAGCCAGTCCGCGCGCGCCTGCGGGGCGTTGATCGCCACGGTCTGCTTGTCCAGCGGGGTGGTGCGCAGCAGCGAATCGAGCAGCGAGAGCAGGCTGCGCAGCCCGGAGAGCCCGAGCGTGATCGCGAAGACGATGACGAGCTCGATGACGATGAGCCGCCGCTCGCCGCGTTCGGCCCGTGACTCGAGCGGCTTCGCGGGGTTCAGCCAGTCACGCAACACAACGGGAAAGTTACCGGTGACCAATACCGGGGATACGCGCACTCCCCGCGAAGGGTTGTTTTTTCCGGATGATCGATTCACCGCGGATAAAGTCCGCGTATGCGTATCGGAAGCAAGACGGCGAAGGCAGTGTTTTCGCTGTTGGCGGCCGTACTACTCACACTGAGTGCCACCGGGGTCACCAGTGCGGCCGCGGCACAGCGCCAGGCGGACGACGGTGCGCGCGTCTACCAGGAACAGTGGATCGGCCCGCGGGAACTGGATGTGCGGATGCAGTCCCCCGCGCTGGGCAGGAAGGCGAGCATGCGGTTGCTGCTCCCGCCCGGCTGGGCCAGGACCTCGCCACGGACCTGGCCGGTCGTGGACCTGCTCGGCGGCTGCTGCGAACCGGCCCACGACTACCGGTCCTGGACGGATTTCACCGATATCGAACAATTCGCGAAAGACAAGAACGTCATCGTGGCCATGCCGAGCGACGGCATCAATGGCAATTACTCCGACTGGTGGAACTTCGGCAAGTACGGTCCGCCGAATTGGGAGAAATTCCATCTGGACGAGATGCGCCAGATCCTCGAACGCAATTACCGCGCGGGCACGAAACGGGCGATCGCCGGGCTCTCCGCGGGCGCGTACGGCGCGATGGAGTACGCGAGCCGCCGCCCGGGCATGTTCGGTGCCGCCGCGGCCTTCAGCGGGATCCTGAACACCCGCGCGCCCAGCGGGCAGGTCTCCGTGCTCTTCGGCACCCTGCGCAGCGACCAGGTCCCGTTCGCGCTCTGGGGAAACCCGGTCACCCAGTCCGGCATCTGGCGGGCGCACAACCCCTTCGACAATGCGGACAAGCTGCGCGGTACCCGGCTGTTCGTCTCCGCAGGCAACGGGCTGTCCACCGATCTCGACCCGCCGGACCAGACTCCGGCCGCGAACCTGCTCGAACCGCCGACCCTGGCGAACTCGCTCGGTTTCGTCGCCAAGCTGAAGCTGCTCGGTATCCCGGTGACCACCGACTTCTACGGCGCGGGCACGCACTCCTGGCCGTACTGGTTCCGTGAACTACAGCGCGCCTGGCCGCTGCTGACCAAGGGCTTCTGAACCAGGATTCTAGGCCCCCAGCCGCAGCTGCCGCGCGGGAAGCGAACGGCGGCGATCGGTGACCACGATGCTGGCCAGTCCGCCGACGATCAGCCAGGCGAGCAACTGGATCAGCCCGCTGGCCAGCCCGTCCGATCCGGTGGTCACCGAGCGCACGGCCTCGATCGCGCCGTTGGTCGGGAGTAGCCCGCCGACGGTGTCGAAGAAGCCAGGCACGGTGCTGACCACCCCGCTGGCGATGGTGAGCACGAGCACCGCGAAGGACAGGAATCTCCCCGGTCGTTTGAAGATCGCGATCACGGCCTGGTTGAGCGCGACGAAGGAATTCGCGGCGAGCACGAGCACCCCGAGCAGTTCGAACCAGTGCGCCACACCGAGACCGAGGAAGGGCAGCAGTACGAGGCTGATCACCGCGGCGGCCGCGGTCGCGATGCCCGCACCGGGCAGTGCGGCACGGAACACGATCTTCCAGGTCGGTTCCCGTGAGGTGAGCACCTCGGGTGGCACCGCGCGGGTGAGCATGTACAGCGCCAGCGCGAGCGCCCACAGCGCGACGGCGAGGATCAGCGCGATCGCGAACGGGCCGAAGTCCGGGCCACCGAGCGCGTTCGCGAGCGCAGGATTCGCCGCGACCGTCTTCAGGTGGTCCCTGCCGTCCTCGGAGTAACTGGGCACCTGCTGCTTGCCCTTGTCCAGCCCGCCCGCGAGCTGCCCGGCGCCGTCGCCGAGCTTCGAGGCACCGTCCTGTAGTCCGCCGACGCCCTTGACGAGTTCGGGTGCCTTGTCGGCGAGCTGCTTGGTCCCGTTCGCGAGTTGCCCGGTTCCGCCCTGCAGCTTGTGGATCCCGCCGTCCAGCTTGCCCGCGCCATCGGCCGCTTTCCCGATCATGCCGATCATCTGCGGTGCCTTGTCGGCCAGCTGCTGGTTGCCGTCGGCGACCTGCCTCGCACCCTTGGCGAGCGCGGCGGTTCCGTTCTTCGTGTCGACCGCCGCCTGGCGGATCTTGGCGAGCTGGCCCTTGGTGTCGTCGGACTGCCCGGCGAACTTGTCCGCGGTCTGTTTCAGTCCGGCGCAGAACTGCGGGGCCGCACCGGATGCCTCGCACTGCGCGGCGATCTGCTGGAACTTCTTGGCCACTCCGTCGGTGGAGGGGAGGGAATCGATGAACTTGATGATGCCGTCCGCCATCGGGCCGATCTGGTCGGCCATCTTCTGGTTGCCGTCCGCGACCTGTTTGGCCCCGTCCGCGAGTTTGCGCATCAGCGCGGGCATCTGCTTGGTCTGCTCGGCGCCCTGCTGCAGCCCGTTCGCCAGCGCGCCCGAGCCCTGGGCCAGCTGGCCGATCCCGCCGTTGAGCGTCTGCGCCCCGGTGTCGAGCTGGTTCGCCGCGCCGCTGAGCAGTTTCGTGCCGTCGGCGAGCTGACCGGTGCCACTGGTGAGCTGGCTCAGCCCGTCCTTGACCTTGCCCGCACCCTGCGCGGCCTTGCCGATCATGTCGTGCATACCGTTGAAGCCGACATAGATCTGGTCCAGATAGGTCTCCACGACCTGCTGGTTGAGCGTGGCGACGGTGGCCTTGGCGATATCGCTGCTCATCATCGGGTCGACGACTTTGCCATTGCTCGAGGTCTTGATGTCCACATTGGCCTGGCGCGCCGTTTTCGGATCACCCTTCATCGTGACGCTCGCCGCGGAGGTCGCGGATTTGGAGAAATTCTTCGGGATGGTGACGACGGTGGCGTATTTTCCGCTCGCCAGTCCGTCCTTGGCATCGCTTTCGTTGGTGAGGCTCCAGTCGAAACTGGAGTCCTTGTTGTCGATGATCTTCCCGGCGAGTTCGCGGCCGAGCGGGAGCAGCTGCCCCTGGATCTTCACCGGCTCGTCATTGTTCACCACGGCGGCCTGCGCGCTCCCGCGGTTGGTCCCCGGTGCCCAGAACGCCCAGGCGAGCACGCCCACGATCAGCGAGGGCACGATGATCAGCCCGAGCCAGGTGCGCCAGGTGACCGGGCCGGTACCGGTCGAACCGGCCGCGTTCGCGAACGGCCGGAAAAGCGAGCCGAATCGGGACTTGCGTTGCGGGTCGAACATTCAGTTGACCTCCGCGTCCTGGATCGTGAGGGTCTGTTCCATCGTCGGGTCGTCATTCGCGGGCGCCACGTTCGCGGGCCGGTTACCCAGATCCACCGAGACGGTCCCCGCGGGTAACAGGTCGAAAAGCAAGGTGGGGGACTGACACGTTAGCGCCACGCTCGCCGGTGTTCCATCCCCGCCGATGGGGGCGGAGAGCACATCCCGGAGGATCGCGCGCTCCTCGGTGTTCACCACCAGATCGGCATCGTCGAGCAGGATCAGCCGGATCCCGTCGCGGAGCGCGGCGCGCACCTCCTCGCCGGGATGGTTGGTGGTACGGCAGGGAATGAGCGCCACCCGACGGCGGATCGCGTGCGCCCGCTGCGGAAGCACGTTGCCGAGCACCTTCAGATCACCGTCGATGCGCCGCACCCGCCCGGCGAGCGTGTACAGCAGCGCGGACTTACCGGACGGGGCCGGTCCGCTGATCGCCAGCACGCCACCGCGCGGCAGGTGCACCGCGAAGTCCGAGAACACGGTGTGGTTGCGGTCATCGCCGAGCCGCAGCCGGGCCGCGTTGATCGCGTCATCGGATTCCGGGCTCGGCCAGTCCTGCAGCCGCAGCTCGTTCATCAGGCCGTCGCCCTCGGCGTCGAACACCGGCAGGCGCCGCTCCAGCCAGCGCGGCAACCACCAGGCGTGCTTGCCCAGCAGCGCGAGCACCGCGGGGACCAGGATCATCCGCACGATGAACGCGTCCACGAACACCCCGATCGCCAAGGAGAACGCCATCGGTTTGATGGGCCCGTTCCCCTCCGGGACGAAGGCGGCGAACACCGCGAACATGATGATCGCCGCGGAGGTCACCACGCGGGAGGCGGAGATGAACCCGGTCTCGATCGCCTGGCGCGGGTCGCCCTTGTGCACGAATTCCTCGCGGATCCGGGTCACGAGGAACACCTCGTAGTCCATCGCGAGACCGAAGAGCACACCCATCAGCAGGATCGGTAAGAAGCTGATCACGCTGCCGGTCTTCGGGATGTTGAACAGATCGGCGAAATGCCCCTGCACGAACACGAAGGAGGTCGCCCCGAACGCGACGAGTACCGAGAGCAGATAGCCCGCCGCGGCCTTGATCGGCACCCAGATCGAGCGGAACACCATCGCGAGCAGGATCAGCGAGAGCCCGACCACGAGGATCCCGAACGGCAGCAGCGATCCGGCGAGCTGATCGGAGACGTCGAGCGCGACCGCGGTGATTCCGGTGATCGCCGTGGAGACCCCGTACTTGTCCTGGAAATGTCCTTGCAGCGAACGGATCTTGGTGACCAGCTGCTTGGTCTGTTCGGAGAACCCGTCCCCGTCCGGGACCACCTGCATGATGCCGGTGTCCGCGGTCGCGTTCGGAGTGGAGATCGGCACCGCGGCCACCCCGGGCAGATCCCGGACCTCGTCGGCGATCCCGTTCATCACGCCGATCGGATCGTGGCTGCCGACGATGTTCGCGGTCACCATCAGCGGGGCGTTGAACCCGGGGCCGAAATGCTCGGAGATGGTGTCCCAGGAATCGCGCGGCGCGGTGCCGACCGGTTCCTGGCCGTTGTTCGGCAGGCTGAGCGTGAGATCGCTCGCGGGCAGGGCGCACACCCCGAGCCCGGCGATCACCAGCACCACGGTCAGCGCGGGGACCTTGGTCACCGCCTTCACCCAGCCGCGCGCGATGCGGTGCCTGGGCTGACGGCGCGGTTTGGTGTTGCCGTGGTTGCGCGGGCGAGCCGAACGCGGGCGCAGTTTCTCCCCGGCGAAGGCCAGCAGCGCGGGAATGAGCGTCACCGCGACCAGTACCGCCACCGCGACCGAGAAGGCCGCGGCCATGCCCATCACGGTCAGGAACGGGATTCCCGCCACGAACAGCCCGATGAGCGCGATCATCACCGTGGTGCCCGCGAAGATGACCGCGGATCCGGCGGTCGCGGTCGCCCTGCCGATCGACTCGCGCACCTCCAGTCCCTCGCCGAGCTGATCTCGATGTCGGGACAGGATGAACAGGGCATAGTCGATCCCGACCGCGAGCCCGAGCATGATGCCCAGCAGCGGGGCGGTGGAGTTGATCTCGATCACCGCGGTCGCGGCATAGGTCAGCCCGACGCCGATCCCCACCCCGATCAGCGCGGTGAGCAACGGCATCCCCGCCGCGATGAACGAGCGGAACATCAGCAGCAGCACGATCAGCGCGATGATGACACCGAGCACCTCGGTGATGCCCAGCTGGGGAAGCGGGTTGTTGAACGCGTTCCCGCCGAGCTGCACCTTGGCCTCGTGGCCTATCTGGCGCGCGAGGTCATGCGAGATATTCGACAGCTCGTCCTTGGTCTGCTGGTGGATGTTCTGCGGCTGCGCGTTGATCTGCATCTGGATCAGCGCCGCCTGGTTGTCCTTGGCGATCTGCCCCTTGGAGTTCTTGTCGAACGGGTTCCCGGCCATGGTGACCTGATCGACCTTGGCCATCCGTTCGGTGGCGGTGGACACCGCGGTCCTGACCGCCGGGTCGTGGATGTCCATACCCTTGGGCACGACCACGATCGCCTGTCCCTGCGAACCGCTCACCTGCGGGAACACCCGGTTCAAGTGGTCGAGCGCGTCCTGGGCGGAGGAGCCGGGAATGGTGAAGTTGTCCTCGGTGCCCTTGTTGAACAGCATGTAGGACCCGCCGACCAGGATGAGCACCACGAGCCAGGCGGCGAGCACGAACCAGCGAGCGCGCGCGGCGGCACGACCAAGGCGGTACAGGAACGAAGACAATGTTTTGGCTCCCGGCTGTGCTCGAAGCTGTTCACCACGATGAACGATGCGCGGTCTCGACTGTGTCAACTCAGGCCGCGACACCACTCGATACATGACGTATCCTAGATGCACAGTGTATTGAACGCTGTATGTGTTGAGTCACGTGGGCAGGACGGGCCGGGAGGCGCTGGAGTTATGACAGTTCGAGGTGCTGGCGACCAGCTTGCCGATCCCGGGGCCCCGCGGGCGAAGACCTCACCCGGTGGGGGTACCCGCAGACGCGCGGAAACCCGGCGGCGGCTGATGGACGCCGCCTATGAGGTGTTCACCGAACACAGTATCCGGGACGCCCCCATCGAGCTGATCTGTGAACGCGCCGGATTCACCAGGGGCGCCTTCTACTCCAACTTCGGCAGCAAGGAAGACCTGTTCCTCGCCGTCTTCGACGAGCACATGCGCACCCAGGTGGACAATCTGCGCAGCACGCTCGCCGAGGTGCTCGGGGACGCCGAGCTGCGCGATCTGACCTCGCTGCGCGCGGCGATCGGCCGGGTCAGCGCCGTCTATCTGGAACCGCTCGTGACCGACAAGAGCTGGCACCTGATGACCATCGAGTTCAAGGCGATCGCGCTGCGTGATCCGCAGCTGCGCGCCGGGTTCCGGGACATGATGAACCAGCTGGACAGCCAGCTCTCCGAGGTACTGGCCACCCTGTTCACCAAAGTCGGGGTGGAGCTGACCATGCCGGTGGAGGACGTGGCCTCGGTGCTCGCGACGCTGTACGAGACGGCCGCAGAGCGGGTGATGTTCGAGGGCGAGCTCACCCCGATGGAAAGCCCGTTCATCACCCAGGTGCTCCCCCGCCTGCTCACCGCGGCACTGATCACACCGCCGCAATAAAGCCCCGGCAATGAAAAAGTGCCTCCCGATACCGGGAGGCACTTTTCGTACGGACCTTCACTCGCTCGGTTCGCGAGCTCTTAGTTGGCGAGCTCCTTCGCCCCGTTGACCGCGATCGTGCGCGCCTTGGCCTGCTCCACGATCGGAATGCGCAGAGTGAGCACGCCGGCCTGGTAGTCGGCGGTGATGTCGTCGGTGTCCAGGGTCTCGCCGAGGAACACCTGGCGGGACTGGGTGCCGCGGCGGCGCTCGGCGATCTGCACCTTGGCGTCCTCGCCGTACTCGGGAGTGCGCTCGGCCTTCACGGTGAGCACATTGCGCTCCACCTTCACCTCGATCGCGTCCTCGGCGACCCCGGGAAGGTCGAAGCTGAGCACGTACTCGCCGTCCTTGGCGTAGGCGTCCATGGCGAGGCTTCCGGTGCGGCTCGTCCAGCCGTTGTTCCGTCCGGCATTGCCCTGCCCATTGAAGAACAGGCGGTCGAGCTCACGGAAGGGTTCGGTACGCAGCAACATGGTCTTCTCCTCTCGCTGACCAGCGGCTCCTGCCGACTGGATACACCCTTGACAACGCACGACTCAAGTTTCTTGTTTCCGTAACGATCTATGAACTGGATCACAGCACCGATGTTCGAGTGAGAGTCTTCGGACAAGAGTCGAGGCGCGGTCGCCGGGCCGTCATGAGCTGGTCACCGAACGCGGCTGTACTCGAGGTATGGACACCCGGCTGGTGGTCTCGGTCTCCGATATCACGCACCAGGGACAGCGCTGGTGCGCGAACTTCCTCGACGCACTGCACGCTCGCGGGGTGCCCGCCTCGCTGCTCGTCGACCCGCTGCGGGTACGGAAGGTGCGCGACTGGCTCGCGGAGCGCGCGGAACTCGGCGACGCGATCGTGACCCGCCCGGAGGTCCGGTTCGCGACCCTCCCCGCGCACGAGGCAGGGCTGCGGCTACTGGCCGCACGGCGGGCGATGGACGCGGCCGGGCTGCGCAGCCATGCCTTCGCCGCGCCAGGCTGGCACGCCTCCATGGGAACCCTGGTCGCCTTGCGGCGCAACGAATATCTGGTGTGCGCGCGACGCACCGACCTGATCGGTCTGCACAGCGGAGATCTGCACAGCGGAGATCTACAGAAGCTGACGGTCATCCGTGGCCGGGTCCGCGAACCCGGCATCGCACTGCACGCGCACATCGACCGGACCGCACGGCGCGGCGGGCTGGTGCGCCTCGATGTGCCCGCGGGCACCGAGATCACCCCGGTGCTGCGGGCCGTGGACAGCGCACTCGCCAGGGGCGCGAGGGCGCTGACCTACGCGGGATTCGCTAGAGAGCGGTCTGCTGCCCCTGCTCGAGCACGGTGAACGCGGTCTCCTCCGGGAGCAGATTGCCGATCATGCCGTGGAACATCGCGGGATTCGCGTGCACCGCCTCGTGGATCGGCACCGCCACCCGCGGCTTGGCCACCCGCGCGAATCCGATCGCTTCGGAGGTTTTCAGCCACGGTCCGGAAATCGGCACCCCGAGCACGTCGATCTCCTGTGGCGGAACGAAAAGCGAGTCGCCGGGATGATAGAAACCGCCGTCCTCCACGAGGAAACCGGTGTTCGAAATGACCGGAATGTCCTCGTGAATGATCGCGTGCTGCCCACCGGTGGCCCGCACCTTCGCCCCGCCGAGGGTGAGCTCGTCACCCGGGCGCGCCACCGTGAACTCCAGGCCCTCCACGAGCTTCGCCGCCCCGGCGTCCACCACCAGCCGCGCCCGCGGGTTCCCCTCGAGCAGCGCCGGAAGCGCCTCCGTGTCGAGGTGATCGAAGTGCTCGTGGGTGATCAGGACCGCGTCCAGATCGGTGAGCCCGGCGTACCCCGTCGAGAACGCGCCCGGATCGAAAAGCAGCCTGGCCCGTTCCGTCTCCACCAGAACACAAGCATGTCCATAATGGACAAATCGCATCGATTTTCTCCTTGTCTGGCAAGCATTATCGCCACGCACTGTGCTAGATCGAATCGACAAACGCCTCACCCAGCGCGCTCCGCGAACAGCTTACTCGCGTCCCGCACCGCGCCGGGTCCACAAGCCCGGCGGCGATGAGCGCGCCGAGCCGTTCGGAAACCGTGCGCGGTGCGAGCCCGGCCGGGGCCGGGCGCTCCCGATCGGCGCCGGGCGCACACGCTCGGTGAGCCGCGCCACGCGGTCCTACCTCCCAGGACAGCGCCCCGAGTTCGCCGGAAGCGAACGGCTACGATGAAGCCGTCACGCCAACCCCACACCATCTGGAGCACGCACGTGGCACGAGTCGTCGTCGAGGTCATGCCGAAGCCGGAGATCCTCGACCCGCAAGGGCAGGCCGTCGCGAAGGCGCTGCCTCGCCTCGGGTTCACCGGTATCGGCGAGGTACGTCAGGGCAAGCGTTTCGAACTGGATGTCGACGACTCCGTCGACGATGCGGCGCTGCACCGGATCGCCGAAGAGTTCCTGGCGAACACGGTGATCGAAGAGTTCACGGTGCGCAGGGTCGGGTCATGAGGATCGGGGTCATCACCTTCCCCGGCTCGCTCGACGACGGGGACGTGGTGCGCGCGGTGCGCCGCTGCGAAGCCGAGGCGGTCCCGCTCTGGCACGGGGACGCCGAGCTACACGGGGTGGACGCGGTCGTGGTCCCCGGCGGGTTCTCCTACGGCGACTACCTGCGCTGCGGCGCGATCGCCCGGTTCGCCCCGGTGATGGGGCCGGTGCTGGAGGCGGCCGCGGGCGGGATGCCGGTGCTCGGCATCTGCAACGGTTTCCAGATCCTGTGCGAGGCCGGGCTGCTTCCCGGGGCGCTCACCCGCAACGCGGGGCTGCACTACGTGTGCCGGGACCAGTGGCTGCGGGTGGAGAACACCCGCACCGCGTGGAGCACCCGCTACGAGCCGGGCGCGGAGATCCTGGTTCCGATCAAGCACGGTGAGGGCAATTACCAGGCCGACAAGGAAACGATCGCCGCGCTCGAGGCCGAGAACCGGATCGTTTTCCGTTATATCGAGGAGAACCCTAACGGTTCGCGCGCCGATATCGCCGGAATCTGCTCGGCGAACGGACGCGTTCTCGGCCTCATGCCCCATCCGGAACACGCGATCGATCCGCTGACCGGCCCGAGCGACGACGGACTCGGCATGTTCTATTCCGCACTCGACTCTTTGGTGAAGGTGACGAACGAGTGAGCATCGACGGAGGAACGAGGGAGGAGCGGAGCGAGCGAGGAGCCGGACAATTGGCGCGTGAACGCATGATCGACACGACGGCCGAGGCCGCGAAGACCCCGGAACTCGACCAGCCATACGCCGAGCTCGGTCTCAAGGACGACGAGTACGCCCGCATCCGGGAAATACTCGGCCGCCGCCCGACCGAGGCCGAACTGGCGATGTATTCGGTGATGTGGTCCGAGCACTGCTCCTACAAATCCTCCAAGGTGCACCTGAAGTATTTCGGGGAGACCACGACCGAGGAAATGCGAACACGTCTGCTCGCCGGAATCGGGGAGAACGCGGGCGTCGTCGATATCGGCGACGGCTGGGCGGTCACGTTCAAGGTCGAATCGCACAACCACCCCTCGTACGTCGAACCGCATCAGGGCGCGGCGACCGGGGTCGGCGGGATCGTGCGGGACATCATGGCCATGGGCGCGCGCCCGATCGCGGTCGCGGACCCGCTGCGGTTCGGTGCCGCGGAGGCCGAGGACACCAGGCGCGTGGTGCGCGGGGTGGTCGACGGCATCGGGCACTACGGCAACTGCCTCGGCCTGCCGAACGTGGGCGGTGAGCTCGTCTTCGACTCGTCCTACAACGGGAACCCGCTGGTCAACGCCCTGTGTGTGGGTGCGATGCGCAGCGAGGACCTGCACCTGGCGCATGCCAGCGGCACCGGGAACAAGGTGATCCTGTTCGGGGCGCGCACCGGCCTGGACGGGATCGGCGGGGTCTCGGTGCTCGCCTCGGAGACCTTCGAGGGGGACGAGACCTCCGGCGGGCGCAAGAAACTGCCGAGCGTGCAGGTCGGCGACCCGTTCACGGAGAAGGTGCTCATCGAGTGCTGCCTCGAGGTGATCCGGGCGGGAATCGTGGTCGGCATCCAGGACCTCGGCGGGGCCGGGCTCTCCTGCGCGACCAGTGAGCTCGCCTCCGCGGGTGACGGCGGGATGCGCGTGGAACTCGACCGGGTTCCGTTGCGCGCCAAGGACATGACTCCGGCCGAGGTGCTCTCCAGCGAATCCCAGGAACGGATGTGCGCGGTCGTCGCCCCGGAACACGTGGACGCCTTCCTGGCGGTGTGCGCGAAATGGGATGTCACCGCGACCGAGATCGGTGCGGTCACCGACGGCGACAACCTGGTCATCACCTGGCACGGGGAGACCGTGGTGGATGTGCCACCGCGCACCGTGGCGCACGACGGACCGGTCTACCAGCGGCCGGTACAGCGCCCGGAAAGCCAGGACGCCTTGCAGGCCAACACATCCGCGAGCCTCGCCCGGCCGGATGACCTGCGCAGGACGGTGCTGGAAATGCTCGCCGCGCCGAACCTCGCGGCCAAGCGCTGGGTCACCGACCAGTACGACCGCTATGTGCGCGGCGGCACGGTGCTCGCCCAGCCCGCGGATTCCGGCATGGTGCGGGTGGACGAGCAGACCGGCCGCGGAATCTCGGTGGCCACCGACTGCAATTCCCGCTTCGTGGCGCTCGATCCGTACGAGGGCGCTCGGCTCGCACTCGCCGAGGCCTACCGCAATGTGGCCTGTGGCGGGGCCACCCCGCTCGCGGTCTCCGACTGCCTCAACTTCGGTTCCCCGGAGGATCCGGGTGTCATGTGGCAGTTCCGCGAGGCGGTGCGCGGGATCGCCGACGGGTGCGCCGAACTCGGTATCCCGGTCACCGGCGGCAACGTCAGCTTCTACAACCAGACCGGCTCGACCGCGATCCTGCCCACCCCGGTGGTCGCGGTGCTCGGCGTGATCGACGATGTGGACCGGCGCATCCCGGCCGGGATCGGCACCGAGACCGGGGAAACCCTGCTGCTGCTCGGCGAGACCCGGGACGAGTTCGACGGCTCCGAATGGGCCAGGGTCGCGCACGGCCACCTGGGCGGTCTCCCGCCCAAGGCCGATCTCGCGTGGGAGAAGCTGCTCGGGGAGATCCTGGTCGCCGGTTCCCGGGACGGGATGATCTCCGCGGCACACGATGTGGCCGACGGCGGGCTGATCCAGGCCGTCATCGAGATGGCCCTGATCGGCCAGACCGGGGCCCGGGTGCTGCTCGACCCGGACCAGGACCCGTTCGTGCAGCTGTTCGCCGAATCCGCGGGCCGGGCCGTGGTCGCCGTGCCGCGCTCCGAGGAACTGCGGTTCACCGAGATGTGCACCGCGCGCGGGTTGCCCTGGCGCAAGACCGGGGTGGTCGACGCGGAGTCGGGAAGCCTGGAGATCCAGGGGGTCGCCGAGTTCAGCCTCACCGAGCTCGCCGAGACCTGGAACGCCACCCTGCCGCGGCTGTTCGACTAGGGCACGAGCGAGGAGCACGCATGCGAGTGCTGTTCACCTCTGCTCCCGGCCACGGTCACGTGCGCCCGCTGCTTCCACTCGCCGGGGCGGCTCGCTCGGCCGGGCATGAGGTGCTGTTCGCCACCGATGCGGACTTCTTGGCCGCACCGGAGAAGGCCGGACTGCGCACGATGCCTGCCGGTGGGAGCATCCAGGAGGCGTTCGCCGCCGCGACCGGCTCGGTGCCCCGGCGGCCACCGAGCGGGGACGGGATGCGGCCGGTCCTCGGCGCCGTGTTCGGGGACGCCATGCCGCGCCGATTCCTCGCCGACCTCACCCCGATTCTCGAGCGCGAGCGCCCCGATCTCGTCGTGTACGAGCAGGGCAACATCGGCGGCGGATTCGCCGCGAAACTCGCCGGTATTCCCGGCATGCGGCATGGCTTCGGCCGAGTCTCCCCGTCCGACCTCGGCGCCGAGATCCAGCGGAACTCACGCGCGCTCGCCGCCGAAATCGGTATCGGGGAACCTCCGCAGGCCACCGATCCGTTCATCGATATCTGCCCGGAATCCGCGCAGGCACCCGAAGCCCTCGCCACCACCGACCGGATTCCGTTGCGCCCCGGTGAATGGCACGAGCCGGTCGTCCGGACCGGGCACCCGCTGCTCTATCTCACGTTCGGCACCGCGTTCGGCGATGTCGAAGTGCTACGCACCGCCATCGCCGGGCTATCCACTTTGGACGCCGAGGTACTCGTCGCCACCGGGCCCGCGGTCGATCCCGCGACGCTCGGCGCCGTCCCGGACAACGTGCGCCTGGAAACGTGGGTGTCCCAGGACGCCGTGCTGCGGGCCAGTTCGCTCGCCGTGCATCACGGCGGCAGCGGAACCATGCTCGGTGCCTTCGCCGCGGGCATCCCGCAACTGGTACTCCCGCAGGGCGCCGACCAGTTCACCAATGCCGAAACCGTGCACGCGCTCGGTCTCGGCACGATACTCACCGAACCGGGCACGATCACCGAGGCCGCACGGCACCTGCTCACCACACCGGCGGTGGCAGCGGCTGCCCGGACCATGGCCGCGGAGGTCGCGGCCATGCCCGCACCCGATGAACTGGCAGCTCGTCTGCCCGAGTTCGCCTAGTCCGCAGCGGTGGCGAACTTGGTGAGCTGATCCATGGAACCGTTGAACACGTTCTGATCGATCGGTGAATCGTTGTACTGCCACACCGAATAGCCGCCCCAGGTCCCGGGCAGCTGGCCGGGATCGGCGGCATAGCGCGCGACCCACAGCGGGTTGCTCTTCGCGAAGTCCCCGTCCACGCACTGGCTCCACCAGTTCGCGGAGGTGTAGATCGCCGGATACTTGTTCGTCTTGGCCTTGTAGGTATCGGAGAAGTCCTTGATCCAGGCTCCCATCGCGGACTTGCTCAGCCCGTAGCAGGCCGGCTTGCCCTGCACGCTTTCCATGTCGAGCGCGCCGGGAAGGGTCTTGCCGTCTCCGGTCCATCCGCCACCGTGCGCGAGGAAGTAGTTGGCCTGCTCCGCGCCGGAGGTGGAGTCCGGGTGCGCGAAGTGGTAGGCGCCGCGGATGAAGCCCTTGTCGTAGGAGCCGTTGTACTGCTGGCCGAAGTAGGGGTTCGTGTATCCGGTGCCCTCGGTCGCCTTCACCCAGGTGAACCGTTTACCGGCGTTCCACTGCGCGGCCCAGTCCACAGTGCCCTGGTGGCTGGCCACGTCGACCCCGCGCACCGTATCGGCCAGGCGCGCCGCGCGTTTGTCGATCGCGGAAAAGGTCTTCGGTGCCTTGCCCTGCTCGGCGCGAATGGAATCGCCCATCGAATGGTTCTGCACCGATTCGGTTTCCGCGCCCGCCGGGAGCGTGCCACCGAGACACAAGGCCGCGGCCACGACCCCGGCCGTCGCGCTCGCCGCCCGGATCTGTTTTCCGTGTTTCCCCGACTTCATGATTCTGCCGACCCCTTCTTGAGAGTTTACAGTTTCACAGTTGACAGTTTTGCTGTCCTTACTGAAATCCGAATTCCCCGCCACGAAGACGGCTCATGGCGGGGAATTCGGCACTATGCGACTCCGGCTTCAGTCGTGATTCGTGGCGAATACCTTCAGCCGATCATAGGAACCGTTGAATACGTCCTGATCGATCGGCGATGAGGAATACTGCCATACGGTGTAGCTGGTCCAGTTCGGCGGCAGCGCGCCGACGCTCGAGCTGTATCGTGCCACCCACAGTGGATTCGTCTTCGAGAAGTCTCCGGAGACGCACTGGTTCCACCAGTTCGTCGAGGTGTAGATCGCCGGATACTTGTTCGTCTTGGCCTTGTAGGTGTCGGAGAAGTCCTTGATCCAGCTGGTCATCGAGGACTTGCTCAACCCGTAACAGGTGGCGCCGTACGGGTTGTACTCCATGTCGAGCGCGCCGGGAAGGGTCTTCCCGTCGCCGCTCCACCCTCCGCCGTGCGCAAGGAAGTAGTTCGCCTGTACGGCGCCGGAGGACTTGTTCGGCAGTGCGAAGTGATACGCGCCCCTGATGAATCCCTTGCTGTACGAACCGTTGTACTGCTGGGCGAAGTACGGACTGGTGTAACCGGTGCCCTCGGTCGCCTTCACCCAGGCGAACCGTTTACCCGCATTCCACTGCGCGTTCCAGTCCACATTGCCCTGATGCCCGGAGACATCGATGCCCTGCACGCCCGCCTGCAGATTCGACGCGGCCTTGTCGAGTGCGGAGAACGTGCGCGCGGCGGGCCGGCCCTCGTGCTTCCGGATCTGCGAACCCATCGAATGATCATCCGGGTTCTGCATACCGTTCGCCGGGAGTGTGTTCGCCGGTTCGGCACCAGCCTGAGTAATAGGAAGTGCCAAGGCCGCGGCGCACACTCCTGCCGCACCCGCCGCGATGAGTCTTGGTCTGATCTTCATGATCATGCCTTTCTGTGCCCTCGCTTTTCAGATTCGCCCCGGTCACCGCCAGTAGGCGGATGCAAGGCACTCACCACAAACCGTGATTTTCCGTTAATTCATGGCGAGAGCCGTATGATATGCGCGCCCGACCCGTGGGGCAATAATCTTCGGAACGGTTTGCCTGTTTGCGAAAACGGAGCCCGAAGTGAACAATTCCGCACGCTTAATTGCGCGAAAATCCACGGTTCCGATCGCGAATCCCCACGCCCCCGTCGATACACGGAGCCGTCGAAGCTTTCACGCAAACCGGTCACGCGGCAAGTGTGCGTGACCGATGTGGCCGTTGTAAACACTTGTGGTCAAAGTTGCGCATGGTACTACGCAGAGTTCATCTGATCGGGCGGCGACACGCGGTACTTCGCAGGGAACTCATACAGTGAGTACTAGCGCACAGAGTCATTCCGCCCGCGTACGGTCCCGGTGATGCCTGCGGTGCACGCCGTCGCCCCACAGCGTCGCCGCGCTGTTCACCAGGGCGAGGTGGGAGAACGCCTGCGGGAAGTTCCCGATGAACCGCTGCTGCTCCGCGTCGTACTCCTCGGCGAGCAGGCCGACGTCATTGGCCAGCCCGAGCAGCCGCTCGAACATCGCCTCGGCCTGCTCCCGGCGCCCGGCGAGGGCCAGCGCGTCCACGTACCAGAAGGAGCACATCAGGAAGGCGCCCTCCTTGCCGGAGAGCCCGTCCAGTCCCTGCTGGTCACCGGTGGTGTACCGATCCACGAGGTCGCCGTGCGCGAGTTCCCGGCCGACCGCGTCGATGGTGCCGAGCATGCGCTCATCGTCGCCGGGAAGGAACCCGACCGAGGACAGCCGCAATGTCGCCGCGTCCACCGTCGTTCCGCCGTAATACTGGGTGAACGTGCCGAGCTCGGTGTTGTACCCGTGCTCGAGCACCTCGGCGTGCATCGCTTCGCGCATCTCCCGCCAGCGCTGCACCGGCCCGGGAAGGCCCGATTCGCAGGCGCGCACCGCCCGGTCGAAGGCCACCCAGATCATCACCCGCGAATAGACGAAGTACCGGTCCTCGCCGCGTACCTCCCACAGCGACTTGTCCGGCTGCTGCCAAATCGTCTCCAGGTGGCGCATCAGCCCGCGCTGCATCGCCCAGGACTCCGGGGTCTCCTCCAGCCCGCGCTCGCGCGCCAGCTGCAGCGCGTCCATGACCTCGCCGAACACATCCAGCTGCTGCTGCCGGAACGCCCCGTTGCCCACCCGTACCGGCGCCGAACCGTGATAGCCGGGCAACCAGTCGAGCTCCTGTTCGAACAGGTGCCTCGAACCGTCGATGCTATACATGATCTGCAGATCGCTCGCATCCCCCGCCAGTGCCCTGTGCAGCCACCGCCGCCAGGCGAACGCCTCTCCCGAACGGCCGAAGTTGTCCAGCGCGAGCAGGGTCAGCGTGGCATCGCGCAGCCAGCAGTACCGGTAGTCCCAGTTGCGCTCCCCGCCGATGGTCTCGGGCAGCGAGGTGGTCGGCGCGGCCACGATGCCCCCGGTCGGCGCGTAGGTCAGCGCCTTGAGGGTGAGCAGCGAACGACGCACGGCCTCCCGGTGCGGGCCCTCGTAGCGCAGCCCGCCCGCCCAGTCCCGCCACCATCGCTCGGTGTTGTCCACCTCGACCGCCGGATCGATCACCGGCTGGTGCACCTCGGGATCCGGGCAGTAGGACAGCGCCCAGGACAGCTGCTCGCCCTCGTCGAGGGTGAACTCCGCCCCGTGCGCGCGCTCCGAGTCGACCCGATAGGGCAACAGATCCCCGTGCAGGGTGACCGCGCTCGGACCGGCGACCGCGAGGATGTACTCCCCGTCCTCCGCGCGCACCCGGCGCACCCAGGGGATCGAGTCCCCGTAGGCGAACCGAAGCACCCAGCGCATCTCGAGGGTGACTTCACCGGAGATCCCGATCACGGTGCGCACCACGGCGGGCGCGTCGTCGGTGTCGGTCTGGTGCGGCTGCATGGCGTCGACCAGCCGCACCACACCCTCCTCGGTGTGGAAGTCGGTCTCGAGCACCATCGTGGTGTCCCGGTACCGCCGCTCCACCTTGGTGACCTGCGCGGTCGGCGCGATCCGCCAGTGCCCGTGCGATTCGTCGCCGAGCAGCCTGGAGAACACCGAGGGGGAATCGAAGCGGGGAAGACACAGCCAGTCGATCGAGCCGTCCTTGCCGACGAGCGCGGCGGTGCGCATATCGGAGAGCAGCGCGTAGTCCTCGATCGGCCCGGGGGCGCTTCGCTGGTCAGCAGTCACATCCGGACCCTATCCCCGGGCTCGGGACACCCCGGGGCGCCCGGCAGTGGCGTTTCGCCCGGTCCCTCGCACGCGCGCGCGGAGATTTTTCGACGGCTCCGCTGTGTGGCTGCGCGTGATTTTGTATGGTGAAGTGGCTCAAGTGGGGCGATCGTATCTCCGGGAACCGGACCACCGCGTCATACGTCGCAGCTACGATCGTCGCATCGATACGCGAGCAGGGAGGCGCAGTGTCTACACCAGGTGGGAACACCGGGCAGCCGGGTGGGTCGCAGCGGCTGCACGTCGATCCGGCTTCGATCGGGGCGGCCAAGCAGGCATTCAGTGAGGCGCTCGATGGCGTGCAGCAGCAATTGCGCCGCATCCAGTCCGCCCACCAGCAGCCCTGGGCGGGGGACCCGGTGAGCGCCGAGACCGCGCACGCGGTCAACAACCGCACCAAGGGCGGCACCGAGGAGTTCAACGCGGAGAACGTGCTGCTCAACTACGCGCGCCAGCTCAGCAATGTGGTCGAAGGGCTGCAGCGCACCGAGCGCACTTACCGCAATTCCGAGGACGACAACGCGGCGATGTGGCACAAGCACGCACGCGAAGGGGGTGGCCAGTAATGACGGACATGCGCTGGCGCGGACAGAACCACGAGACGCTGTACAACTGGATCAACAGCGGCGAGGGCGCCCGCGCGGCCACCCCGCAGCTGGAGTACTGGGAGGGCCTCAAGCGTTCGCTGGTGGACATCAGCGGCCGGCTCAACGACTCGCTCAACAAGATCGGTGCCAACTGGGAGGGCAGCGCGGGAGAGACCGCGCACAAGGGCATGACCCCGCTGCGGCAGTGGGCGGACGCCGCGCAGGCCTCGGCCGATGTCATGCGCCAGACCGCGCAGGACCAGGCCGACCACGTCTCGACCGCGCGCGCCAAGATGCCCGAGCCGGTGCCCAAGACCGACGGTGGCGCCATGTCCTGGCCCGCCGAGGGCGCCGTGCCTCCCGGGCAGGGCAAGCCGGTCAACCCGGCGGCCGCGATCGCGCTGCACGGCAAGGATCTGGAGAAGGTCGAGCGCGCGGCAGGGGACGCCTCGGAGCGCGCCGTGCAGGTGATGAACGAGTACCAAGCGGCCAGCGAGCACAACGCGGGAACCATGGCGAACTTCTACAACCCGCCGAACATCGTGCTCGAGGTCGGTAACCAGCTCATCTCCGGTGGCGCCACGTTCTCCGGCGGCCACAACAGGGCGAATTTCCAGCAGACCGGCGGCCAGGACCAGACGCCGCGGTTCAACACCGAGACCGCGGGCTACGGCTCCACGCCGACCGGAATGTCCGGTTCTGGTGCACCGCAACCGCACCTGCCGAGCTCGGCCCCGGCAGCCCCGGCCGCGGCCAGCTACAACGAGAGCGCCGCGGGAACGCTGGGCGCGAGCGCGGCACTCGGCGCGCTCGGTGGCCAGCTCGCCCCGAAACTCGCCCCCGGCGGGTTCACCGGTGCGGCCTTCGGCGGTCGCGGCGGCAAGGACGAGGAGCGTTCCTCCGGTTCCCGGCCGGGTGCCACGACCGGGGCGACCAACGCGTCCGCGGCGAACACCACCCCGTCCTCGGCCCCGCAGAACAACACCCCGGCCGGTGCCCCGATGTCCCCGGGCATGGGCGCGGGCGGCGCGGGCATGAGCGGTGGGGACACCACCAAGGGCGGTAATCCCTACCTCGCCAACCGCGGTCTCAGCGGGAACTCACCCAATTCGGAGGGCTTCGACCCGCTCGGCCAGGACAAGCCGAGCGCGGGCGGGCACACCGGGGCGACCGTGCAGGCGAGCAACCAGCAGCACGGCGGCGGAGCCTCCGGCGGCGCTCCGGTGCAGCACCAGCAGCCGGGCGGCTACGGTTCCTATGGCTCCTACGGCTCGGACATGCAGAACCCGGCCGGGATGCCACCCGCGGGTGCGGGCGGTGCCGGTGGGGCCGGTGGCGCGGGCGGCTTCGGCGGCAGCGGCGGCGACCAGGTGCACGAGCAGAACTCCTTCCTGGTCTCGGCGGACAACGTGTTCGGCGACGACGAGATCAAGGTCGCCCCGCCGGTCATCGGTGAGGACTACTGAGCCGGAAACGCGTAGACCCGGCGCAGGCCCGTGCGGCGGTCGGCGAGGTCCTTCCGTGGCTTCGCGGGGAGGCCGAGCCTCCCGCCCGTACGGTCCTCGCGCCTGCGGTCCGGCTCAGTCTGCGGCTGCTCGAACAGCTCGCTCCCGGGCACACCGTCGAGGTGCGGGTGCCGCCGTTCGCCGCGGTGCAGTGCATCGAGGGACCCCGGCACACCCGCGGCACCCCGCCGAACACCGTGGAAACCGATCCGCGCAGCTGGCTGCTGCTGGTCTGTGGCCTGCTGGGCTGGGCGGAAGCCATGGAACAGGGCGCGGTGCGGGCCTCCGGGCACCGCGCGGATCTGTCCGCCGAACTACCCCTGCTGCGGTTCTGAGGTTCGCGCGGTCACCTCGAGCACGCGGAACCCCCGGTGCGAGGCGAGCCGTCCGGTCGGATACCCCTGCGCGACGAGCCACGCGGCCAGCGAATCCGAACCGAGGTTGCGCTGCACCACCAAGTAGGCGCGCCCGTCCTCGGTGAGCCGGGAAAGCCAGCGCAGCAGTAGCTCGTGCAGCGCGGCCTTGCCGATACGCACCGGTGGGTTCGAGTACAGGTAGTCGAAGCGCAGCGCATCGGGCATCTCGTCCGGGGCACACGCGGTCAGGTTCGCGGCGCCGAGCCGTTCGGCGTTCGCCCTGGTCAGTTCGAGTGCCCGCTCGTTCGTATCGATGCCGTACACCCGCGAACCGGGCCGGTGCAGCGCGAGCGCGCAGGCGATGGGCCCGTATCCGCAGCCGAGATCGAGCACCGTGCCATCGGTGTCCGGCCAGGGCATCTCGTCCAGCAGCACCGCGGTGCCCTTGTCGAGGTGGTCCTTGGCGAACACCCCGGCATCGGTGCCGAGCTCGAAGTCCAGCTCACCCGCGCGCACCGGGACCACGCCCGGACGGGACCGCGCAACCGGTCGCTGACTGAAGTAATGCCCCACGCGGCGAGAGGTTACCTTGCACGAATGGCGATCATCAGCTCGGTGAAGGATCCCCGCATCGCCGCCGTGCGGGAACTGGGCACCGCGACGGCCCGGCGCGCGGCGAACAAATGCGTGCTCGAAGGCGAACTGCTCGTCGAACAGGCCATCGAAGCGGGTGCCGCGCTGGAATTCGTGCTGCTCGCCGGGCGCGCACTGGACCGGGAACCCGACTGCCCGGTGCACGAGGTCACCCCCGGCGTGCTCAAACAGGCCCTGCGCAGCCAGAAACCGGTGACCGCGCTCGCCGTCGCCGAGCTGGGCGCGCGGTCCGGAGAGTTCGGCGAGCTCGCCCTCGTCGCCGAGGACATCGCCGATCCGGGCAACCTCGGCACCATCGTGCGCACCGCGTGCGGGCTCGGCGCAACCGATATCGTGCTGACCGAGGAGCGCACCGACCCGACGAGCAGGCGGGCGCTGGAGGCCTCCCGCGCCGCGGTGCTGCGGGCGGGCCTGCACCGCTACCCGGATCCCACTACCGCGCTGGATTCCTTGCACACCTTGGGTTTCGAGATCGCGGTGACCGCACCGGCCGGGCGCACCGTTCCCGCGCTCACCCCGCTTTCCGGTGGCCCGCTCGCCGTGGTGCTCGGCAACGAGACCGCGGGGGTCAGCGAGGCCGTGCTGGAGCGCGCGGACCACGTGGTGCGCATTCCGATGGCCACCGAGGTGGAATCGCTGAACGTGGGGGTCGCCGCCGGGGTGGCCCTTGCCGCGCTGCGCGAGCGGATGCTGGCCGTCTCGCTGCCGCAGCGTTGCGCACAGGCGGTGTTCCCGGAACCGGTGCGGGCCGCGCTCGCTGCCCGGCTCGGTTCCCTCGGCCACGCCGCACCCGCCGAGTTCGAGGCGCTGACCGCGGCGGGCGCCGGGCGGGAAACCCCGCTGGACGAGACGCTGCGCGCCAAGGGCTGGCTCGGCGAACGGGGCCTGAGCACCGAGGGCAGGGCGCAGTTGCTCGCGCTGTGGCCGGAATACGAGGCGGCACTGCGAGTCCGCCCACGTGGTACGGACAAATCGGGGAACCCGACCTAACCTCGTCGGGGTGAGTACTGGGAAATCGTGGCCGCCCGTCGAGGTCGAACCCGCCACGCGACGCCCGAAGGCACCGGCGCCCGGGCAGCTGCTCGGCGAGCACTACCGGGACTGTTTCGGCTGCGGGAGCGGCACACCGGGCGGGTTGCACCTGCGCACCACCGCGGGTGAGGGAGCAACGGTGCGCGCCGAATTCAAGGTCAGCGAGGCCCATCAGGGCGCTCCGGGGCTCGCGCACGGCGGGGTGCTCACCGCGGCGTTCGACGAAACGCTCGGCGCGGTGTGCGGACTGGTCAGCTACCCGGCGGTCACCGGGAAACTGGAGACCGACTTCCTGCACCCGGTCCCGGTCGGCAGCGTGCTGTTCATCGACGCCCGGGTGGACGGGACCGCCGGGCGCAAGCTCTACACCAGCGCGCTCGGCAGGCTGGACGCCCCGGACGGCAGGCTCGCCCTGCGCGCGCGGGCGCTGTTCATCCGGGTCGGCATCGAGCATTTCCGGAAACACGGCACGCCACCCGAGCAGTGGGGCAGCGAGGTCAACCCCTGACCCGCTGCTCGTAGGCGGTGCGCTCGGCCGAATGCGCACCGCCGGCCAGCAGCTGATCGGCCTTGAGGGCGCGGGCCATCCAGTCGGTGAACCCGCGCGGCAGCGCCCTCGGCAGCTTCAGCAGCGCACCGGCGAATCCGGGGACGAAAACGTCGAACCGCGGGAACTGCAGCACCCGCACGATCGCGGCGGCCACTTCCTCGGGGGCCACGGATTTCACCAGCTTCGCCTCGCCGAGCCCACTGGCCAGTTCGGTGCGCACGATGCCCGGCAGCACCACCGCGATGTCCACCCCGGTGCCGCGCAGTTCCCTGGCCACGGCATCGGAGAAGCCGACGACCCCGTGCTTGGTCGCGCAGTAGGTTGCCCCGCCGGGGAACCCGCCGACCCCCGCGATCGAGGCGATGTTCACGATGTGGCCGCGGCGGCGCGCCTTCATCCGGCGCATCGCCTCCTTGGTGCCGTGGATGACCGCGAACAGGTTGATCTCCAGCTGTTTGCGCGCGGTTCCGGTCGGTTCCTCGTCCGCGGGGCCGAGCGGCATGATGCCCGCGTTGTTGATCAGCACATCGATCGGTCCGGCCCGGCGCTGCGCCTCGTCCAGGAACGCGGTGAACGCCTCCGGATCGGTCACGTCGACCTGCAGCGCGATCGGCTCCTTATCCAGGCGCTGCGCGGTCTCCTCGGCGCTCGCCTGGTCGATGTCCCCGATGACCACCTTGGCACCGTGCGCGACCAGGGCACTCACCGTCGCGGCGCCGATTCCGCGCCCGCCGCCGGTGATGACGACGACTTTTCCGCTCAGACTCCTCGGCTGCTTCGCCATCGGGCCTCCTCGCCTCGAACCTGCGAACGAACCTACAAGCAATCCATCCTGCATGTAAATATCGCTCGGTTGCCGGGCGGTATGGTTCCGTGACCGAAGACCAGTCCTGAGCACCTGCCGATGTGGACCCCGAGCGACCGAACGCGGCCCGGCTGGAACCGGGCCTTCCTGCGCCGTTCGGTGCAGCACTGAAAAACCGCCCCCGGCACACGGCCGGGGGCGGTTCTCGGTTCGGGTTGCTCAGTTCTTGTGCAGCGCGCTGCCCTTGAGCCACTGGTCCCAGGGCAGTGACCAGTCCCCGTAGAGGTCGTACACCGGCAGCTGCTTGCCACCATTGGCGACCTCGACGACATCGCCCACTCCGAAGTGATCGAAGAACCAGGAGGCGTTCGACTGGTTCAGGTTGATACAACCGTGTGAGACGTTCGAACTGCCCTGGGAACCCACCGAGTCCGGGTTCTCGTGCACGAACTCGCCGTCGTTGGAGATCCGCTCCGCGTAGTACTCGGTCGTGTTGTAGCTGCCCGGCCCACCGCAGACGCCGTAGCTGCAGGAATTCATCTGGTACGAGCGCGACTTCGAGGAGACCACATGCGCCCCGCTGTGCGTGGGCGTGGCGTCCTTACCCATCGAGACCGGCATCGTCTTGACCGTCTGGCCATTGTGCTCGATGGCCATCTTCTCGCCGTTCGCGTCCGCCTTGGCGATCCACGAGTCGTGCACCGTCAGGTCGAGGTCGCGGTCGGCCTTGCCGTACACCCCGTCACCGAGGTTCACCCCGTAGATGCCGACATGCAGGTGGATCTTGGTGCCCGGCTTCCAGAACTCCTTGGGCCGGTAGTCGACCTGCTTGTCGTCGATCCAGTGCCAGGCGCCCTCCTGATTGGGTGTGGAGGTGACCTGCAGCGCCTTCTCGGCCGCGGCCTTGTCGGTGATCTTGTGGTCGAACTGCACGACGAGCGGGAGCCCGACGCCGATGCTGTTGTTCGAACCGGGCGGCGGGATCAGCGCGGGATAGGCGGTCGTCTTCGGATCGATCGTGTGCACGGTCGATTTCTTGTCGGTGTTCTTACCGTCCCCGTTCGCCTTCGCGTCCACGTTGTACGTCGCCCCGTAGCCGAGGTCTTCCGTGGTGTGCCACGAGGTCTTGTCCGGAGAAAATTCCCCTTTGACCGCTTTGCCTTTGTCATTGGTCACGGCGATATTCGTGAGTTTGCCGTTCGCGACCTTCACGTTGATCGGCGCGTTCGGACTCAGCTGCGCACTGGCCGCCGGCGTGATCGCGATCGTGGCGTCCTGCGTATCGTCGCCACCGCCACCGCTGCCACCGCTGCCCGAACCACCACTGCATGCGGCGAGCAGCAGTGTGCCCGCACCAGCGAGCGCGACCATACCGAGCCGCGCACGATTCCGCCGTCGGTTCTTCGTCATCGACCGATTCAATCCCTTCGCCCTCACTCCCCTGTTATTGGTGACGCATCGGGGCGGCCGACGTTGCTGCGGTTCGCCCTAATCGCGGGGATCAAGCCGTGAGCGTGATCACGCAGTTAACATCGACCTCATGTCCGACTCCGGCCGCCTGCCAGACTACTCCTCCGCCGTACGCGATCTGCGTGCCCAGTACACCGCCTTTCCCCCGGGTACCCCCGTCCGGTTGGGCAAAGCCACATCGAACCTGTTCCGGTTCCGGGACAGCGGCGGACCGCGCCTGGATGTCGCCGCGTTCGACCAGGTATTCGGCGTCGACCCGGTCACGAGGACCGCGGAGGTCGGCGGGATGACCACCTACGAGCACCTGGTCGACGCGACCCTGCAGTACGGGCTGATGCCACTCGTGGTGCCGCAACTGAAAACGATCACCCTCGGCGGGGCGGTGGCGGGACTCGGTATCGAATCGACATCCTTCCAGCACGGTTTGCCGCACGAATCCGTACTGGAAATGGACATTCTCTGCACGAACGGCGAAATCGTCACCGCTTCCGCCGAGCAGAACCCCGATTTGTTCACCACCTTCCCGAATTCCTACGGAACACTCGGTTACGCATTGCGATTGCGCATCGAGCTGCAGCCGGTTTCCCCGTATGTCCGGCTGCGCCACGAGCGATTCGGTTCGGCGAGCGAGGCGGTGACCGCGATCGAGCAGATCTGCGCCGAACGGAGCTGGCGCGGGATCGGGGTGGACTTCATCGACGGCACCGTGTTCAGCCGCGAGGAGTGCTACCTGACCCTGGGCAGCTTCGTATCCGAGGCACCCGGTGGCACCAGCGACTACGCGGGCCAGCGGGTGTACTACAAATCGCTGCGCGAGCGCCCGGTGGACAACCTGACGGTGCGCGACTACCTGTGGCGCTGGGATGTGGACTGGTTCTGGTGCTCCCGGGCACTCGGCGCGCAGCACCCACTGGTGCGCCGGTTCTGGCCGCGCGCGAAACGGCGCTCGGATGTCTACCGGAAAGCCGTCGCGCTCGATCGCAAATACGGGTTCAGTTCCAAGGGCGCGAAACTGGTCGGCAAACCACAGCGCGAGCCGGTGATCCAGGATGTGGAGATCCCGGTCGAGCGACTGGCCGAGTTCCTCGATTTCTTCCACACCGAGATCGGCATTTCCCCGGTCTGGTTGTGCCCGCTGAAACTGCGCGGGGAACGCACCTGGCCGCTGTACCCGATGGAAGCGGACAAGCTGTACGTCAATGTGGGGTTCTGGGCGACCGTCCCACTCACCGGGTGGGAGCAGGAGGGGCATTTCAACCGGCTGATCGAACACAAGGTCACCGAGCTCGGCGGGCACAAATCGCTCTACTCGGAATCTTTCTACACCGAAGAGGAATTCTGGAAACTCTACAACGGTGCCGCCTACGAAAAGGCGAAGAAGAAGTACGACCCTCAGTCAAGGGCCAAAGATCTGTACACGAAATGTGTTCTCGGAGGATAGTACGCAATGCGGATCGCTGATGTTTTCTCGCGTATCACCGGCTCGGATTTTCCCGTCGAAGTGCGCGCCTATGACGGAAGTAGCACCGGAGACCGGAACGCGCCGGTGCGACTGGAGATCAACTCTCCGCTCGCGCTGTCCTACTTCGCCTCGGCACCCGGCCAGCTCGGCGTGGCCCGTGCGTACGTGGCGGGCACCATCGACGTGGTCGGGGACATGCACACCGGCCTTTCCCTGATGCCGAAGCTGAGCATGGCCGATATTCCGCGGGAGCTGCGGCTCAAGGTGTTCGCCAAGCTGGCCGCTGCCCGGTTCTGGTGGCCGGTGCAGCCGCCGCCGCAGGAGTCCACTGTGCGTGGGCGACGGCATTCGAAAAACCGGGACGCGAACGCCATCCACCACCACTACGACGTCTCGAACACCTTCTACCGCTACGTGCTCGGCCCCTCCATGGCCTACACCTGCGCGGTCTACGGCGCCGAGCACGACAGCCTCGAACAGGCCCAGTTCAACAAGCACGACCTGGTCGCGAAGAAAGTCGGGCTGCGCGAGGGCATGCGGCTGCTCGATGTCGGCTGTGGCTGGGGCGGCATGGTGCTGCACGCGGCGCGCGAGTACGGCGTGCGCGCCATCGGGGTCACCCTGTCCAAGCAGCAGGCCGAATGGGGCCAGCGCGCCATCAAGGAGGCCGGGCTCGACCATCTCGCCGAGATCCGGCACTCGGACTACCGCGACATCCCGGAGACCGAGTTCGACGCCATCTCCTCGATCGGGCTCACCGAACACATCGGGATGGCCGAGATCCCCGGCTACTTCCGGTCCCTGTACGCCAAACTCGTGCCCGGCGGGCGGATGCTGAATCACTGCATCACCCGCCCCGACGACTCCATGGCCGCCGAGACCGGGCCGTTCATCAACGGGTACGTCTTCCCGGACGGCGAACTCGAAGGGCCCGGCTGGCTCGCCTCCACCATGAACGCGGCGGGCTTCGAGATCCGGCACTCCGAGAACCTGCGCGAGCACTACGCGCTGACCCTGCGCGACTGGTGCGCCAACCTCGAGGAGAACTGGCGGGCCGCCGTGCACGAGGTCGGCATCGCGACCGCGCGGGTGTGGCGGCTCTACATGGCCGCCTCCCGGATGGGCTTCGACCGCAACATGATCCAGCTGCACCAGATCCTCGGCGTGAAGCTGGACGGGGAACACTCGCGCATGCCGCTGCGCCCCTCGTTCACCTGAGCAGGAGCACCCATCCGGTTCCGGCGGGCCCGGATGGGCGCTCAGCCGCGTTCCCCGGTGACCGCACTGCGGTATTTGCCCGGTGTCTGGCCGAGCGTGCGCGTGAAGACATCCACGAACGCACTGGTGGTCGCCCAGCCACAGCGTTGCCCGGCCTCGGTGACCGTGGCTCCCTCGGCGAGGCCGATCATCGCGTGGAAGATCCGGACGCTGGTTCGCCACTGAGGGTAGGTCAGCCCGAATTCGGTGCGGAACAACCGGGTGAGGGTGCGTTCGCTGACCCCGCTTCGCCGGGCGAGCCAGGCGATCCCGCGCGGCCGGGCCAGATCCTCGGTCACCAGCTCGCAGGCCCGCGCGAGGCGCCGGTCGCAGGGGACGGGCAGCAGCAAGGGCTGCAGCGCGGAGTGCCGCAGCCGGTCACACAGGACCGCCCGGATCCGTTCCCGTTCGTCCTCCGGAAGTTCGGGCGCGCTGCCCGCGATGAGCAGTTCCCGTAGCAACGGGCCGACCGAGACGATGGCCGGTGCCGCGGTCGGCAACGGCGCATCGGCCGATGCGAAGCCGATCGTGTACACGAGACTGGAACCGTGGACTCGGTGCTGGTGCGGGGTTTGCGCCGGAACCCACATCGCGCGGCTTCGCGAAGCCACCCACGCGGTCGCGTCCGTCCGCACCGCGAGGACACCGCTGCTGACGTAGATCAGCTGATGGAACGGATGCGCGTGGCGCTCGATCACCTCGCCCGCGACATGCCGATGCGCGGTGGTGACCAGCGACGCCTGTCCGTTTTCCGACATCGGCCCCCAGTCTAGCCGGACGGCGGGACGCGGCAGAGCGGTCGATCGGGACCAACCAGCCGATTGGCGGTTTTCCGAAAGAAGTCGGCGAGATAAGGAAAGCCTTGCCTTGCTTTCGGATGGAAGGGTGACCGGATGGCCTCCCCCGCCCGCGTCCCCGAGCGTGACTCGTCCCCGAAAACTCGCCTGCTCGGGCGGTTGCGTGGCGCCGCTCTCGACACCCGGCCGCTGCGCATCCGGGCCTACCGGCGACTGCTCTCCGGTCAGGCGTTGTCCTTTCTCGGCACCCAGGTCACCGAGGTCGCCGTGCCGATGCAGGTGTACCACCTTTCCGGCTCCTCGCTGTACGTCGGCCTCACCGGGCTCGCCGGCTTCGTCCCGCTGGTGTTCTTCGGTCTGTACGGCGGGGCGATCGCCGACCGGGTCGACCGGCGGATGCTGCACCTGTGGGCCTCGGCCGTGATCTGGGTGGTGACGGTCGGACTGCTGGCTCAGGCACTACTCGGGATCGGCTCCGTCGAGCTGCTGTTCGGGCTGCTCGCCGTCCAGTCCGCCGGTTTCGCCATCTCCTCCGCGGCGCGCGGCGCGATCATTCCTCGAATCGTTCCCACGGAGCTGGTCCCGGCCGCGAACACGCTGAACTTCACCGCGGGCAATATCGGCCAGATCGCCGGACCGCTGATCGCCGGGGCGCTCACCGGACTTCCGCACGGGTTCGCGCTGGCCTATGGAACCGATGCCGTGCTGTTCACCGCGCTGCTCTACGCGGCGATCCGGCTGCCCACGATCCCCGCGACCGGTACCGGCGAACGGCGCGCGGGAATGCGGATGGTGTGGGAGGGGCTGCGCTTCATCGGCCGCTACCCGGTGCTGTGGATGTCCTTCGCGGTGGACATCGCCGCGATGGTGCTGGCGATGCCCACCGCCCTGTTCCCGGAGGCCGCCGCCGTCCGGTTCCACGGTGGCGCCGGGCTGCTGTACTCCGCGATCGCCATCGGTGCCATCGTGGTCGGCGTGTTCAGTGGCTGGCTCGGCAGGATCCGCCGCCAGGGCCGCGCGCTCACCCTCGCGGTCCTCGCCTGGGCGGCGGCCATCGCGATCGCCGGGATGGTGCACCAGCTGTGGATCGCCGTCCTGCTGTTGTGCTGTGCGGGCGCGGCCGATCTGGTCAGTTCGGTCTACCGGCAGACCATCCTGCAGACCTTCGCACCGGACCGCATGCGCGGCCGCCTCCAGGGGGTGTTCACCGTCGTGGTCGCCGGTGGCCCGCGCCTCGGCGATCTGCGCGCCGGAGCGATGGCCTCGGCCACCGGTCTGACCTTCGCCTGGTCCGGCGGCGCGGTACTGTGCCTGATCCTGGTGTTGCTCGCCGCCGTTGCCGTGCGGCCGTTCTGGCGGTTCACCGCGAGCACCTGAGCCGCTCCGGCGAAACTGTGAGCCGAATCATCGCGTGTCGACTTCCGCACCGCGGTCCCGCGCTCCGGCAATGTGCTCAGCGAACGTATTGCCGAGAGTCGAGGAGAACAGTGATAACCGATGAGAATGCCGGGACGTGGCGGGAGCTGCGGTCGTACGGCGCCACGGTGGTCGTGTTGGCCGGCGGGGTGTTCGTCGGTGCGGTGAGCATCTATCTGGCGGCGAGCCTGCTGCCCACCGCGGTGGAGCAGATCGGCGGCGGGGAGCTTTACGCCTGGAACATGACGGTTTTCCTGGCCGGTCAGGTCATCGCGGCGATGCTGACGGCCACGGTGCTGCGCCGGATCGGTGCCCGGCCGGCCTATGCCACGGGATTCGGGGTGTTCGCGGCGGGCTCGGTGGTGTGCGCGCTGGCCCCGGCGATGCCGCTCATGCTGGCCGGTCGCGGGCTGCAGGGTCTCGGCGCCGGTCTGCTCAGCGGGCTGGGATTCGCGTTGATCCAGGCGAGTCTGCCGTCCGCGCTGTGGTCCCGCGGTACCGCGGTGATCTCGGCGATGTTCGGGGTGGGGAACTTCGTCGGACCCGCGGTCGGTGGCGCCATGGCCCAGGCCGGTGCCTGGCGCTGGGCGTTCGCCGCGCTGGCGATCTGCGCGGTGCTGCTCGGGGGTATCGCCGTGCGGGTGCTCCATCCGGACGGGGTTCCGGCGCAAGGTGAACTCCGGATACCGGTGTGGTCACTGGTATCCGTGGTGGCGGCGACCGGCGCACTGAGCGTGGCCGGTCTGACCGAGTCCTGGACGGTCCGGCTCGCACTCGTGTTCGCGGCCGCGGTCCTGCTGATCGGCTTCGTCCTGGTGGAGAGCAGGCATACGGTCCGCGTGCTTCCGGTGTCCACCTACCGGCGTGGCTCGGCCATGCGGTGGGTGTACCTGACGATCGCGGTGCTGGCCTCGGCGGTGGCGGTCGAGACGTTCCTGCCGCTGTTCGGGCAACGGCTGGGGCAGCTGCCGCCGGTGGCCGCCGGATTCTACGGCGCCGCGCTGTCGCTCGGCTGGGCGCTCACCCAGATCGGCAGCGCCTCCGCACGGGGGCGTGCGGTCTCCGTGCTGATCCTGGCCGGTCCGGCGGTGCTGACGGTCGGACTGGCTGCGCTGACGCTGCTGTTCGCCCCGAACGCCTCGGCCGTGCTCGTCCTGGCCTGGCTGGTCGCGCTTCTGGTGGCGGGCGCCGGGATCGGCATCGCGATGCCGCACCTGACCGCGCGGGCCATGTCGCTCGCGGAGAGTCCGGCCGAGGCACAACAGGCGGCGGCAGCGGTCGCGACGGTGCTCACGATGGCCACCGCGACCGGTGCCGCGATCGCCGTACTGCTGGTCGACATCGGCGGTCCGGAGCTGACCACCGCGGCCCGCTGTCTGTTCGCCGGGTTCACGATCATCGCCCTGCTCGGGGTGGGCACCGCCCGGCTCAGTGCAGGCCGAGCTCCCGCGCGATGAGCATCCGCTGCACCTCGGAGGTTCCCTCGCCGATCTCCAGGATCTTCGCGTCCCGGTAGAACCGGCCGACCGGGAACTCGTTCATGAAGCCGTAACCGCCGAAGATCTGGGTGGCATCCCGGGCATTGTCCATGGCGGCGTTGGAGGCGGTGAGCTTGGCGATCGCCGCCTCCTTCTTGAACGGCTTGCCGCGCAACATCTTCCCGGCCGCGGCGTAGTAGGCCAGCCGCGCGTTGTGCGTGCGCAGTTCCATATCGGCGAGCTTGAACTGGATCGCCTGATACCCACCGATGGTCTTGCCGAAGGTACTGCGTTCGCGCACATAGCGCAGGCTTTCGTCCACGCAGCCCTGCGCGAGACCGGTGGAGAGCGCGGCGATCGCGATCCGGCCCTCGTCCAGAATGGACAGGAACTGGGCATATCCGCGGCCGCGTTCACCGAGCAGGTTCTCGGCGGGGACCCGGCAGTCGTCGAAGGAAAGCGGGTGGGTGTCCGAGGCGTTCCAGCCGACCTTCGAGTACTTCTTCTCGACAGTGAGCCCCGGGGTCCCGCTCGGCACCAGGATGGTGGAGATTTCCTTGCCACCATCGGGTTTTTTCCCGGTGACCGCGGTCGCGGTGACCAGTGCGGTGATATCGGTTCCGGAGTTGGTGATGAACGCCTTGGACCCGTTGAGCACCCATTCCCCGTTGTCCAGCACGGCGGTGGTGCGGGTGGCCCCGGCATCGGAGCCGCCGTCCGGTTCGGTGAGCCCGAACGCGCCGAGTTTCGTTCCCGCGGTCAGTTCGGGCAGCCAGCGGCGTTTCTGCTCCTCGGTGCCGTACCGGTAGAGCGGCATGATCCCGAGCGAGACCCCGGCTTCCACGGTGACCGCCACCGAGGAGTCCACCCGGGCGAGCTCCTCGAGCGCGAGGCACAGCGCGAAGTAATCCCCGCCCATGCCACCGTATTCCTCGCTCACCGGGAGTCCGAACAGACCCATCCGGCCCATTTTCCCGACGATCTCGTACGGGAACTCGTCGCGTTCGTAGAAGTCCCCGATCACCGGGGCCACCTCGGCCTGCGCGAACTCCTCGACGGTCTTGCGCAGCGCCTCGTGCTCTTCACCAAGTTCGAAGTCGATCATTCAACTCACCTCGATTACCGCGAGAACTTCGCCGAGTGCCACGGATTTCCCGACCTCGGCAGGCAATTCGGTCACCACTCCGTGCACCCCGGACGTGATGGTGTGCTCCATCTTCATCGCCTCCACGACCGCAATGGGCGCACCGGCGCGCACCGTTTCCCCGAGCGCGGCCTTGACGAGCAGTACGGTGCCGGGCATCGGGGAGACCACCGGTCCACCACGCGCCCCGGCCTCTTTTCGGTTCGCCGCGAGCCGCTCGATCTCGGTGAGCTGCCAGCACGCGCCCTCGTGGGCGAGCCACAGTGAATCCCCGGTGCGCGCCTCGGCGTAGACCCGGCGCACCCCGGCGAATTCCACGACCAGCGCACCCTCGGCCCGGCGCGCGCTCGCGGTGACCGGTTCGGCCTCCCCGATCGCGACCTCGGCCCGTCCGGCGCGCCCGCGCAGCGCGATCGCGAGTGGTTCCCCGCCGGGAACCGCGAGCTGCCAACGGGTCCAGGCGTGTTCCCCGATCCGCCAGCCACCGGGCGTCGCCCATGGATCGGTGCCCGCGTTCGCCTCCTGCCACAGTGCGCGTTCCATGGCCGCGGCGACGAGCACGTGCTCCGGCGGCTCGGTTTCCAGGTAACGCTCGAGATTCCGCTCCACCAGTCCGGTGTCGAGTTCACCGGCGCGCACCTGCGGGTCGGCGAGCAGGGCGCGCAGAAAGGCGATGTTGTTGGGCACCCCGAGCAGCACGGTCTCACCGAGCGCGGTGCGCAGTTTCCCGATCGCCTCGTCCCGACTCGGGGCGTGCGCGATGTACTTGGCGAGCATCGGGTCGTAGTGGCTGGTGACGCTGTCCCCGCGCTCGATCCCGGAGTCCACCCTTACCTGCGCGGGTTCGGCGAGCGCGTGCACGGTTCCCCCGGAAGGCAGGAAACCCAGTTCCGACACGGTTTCCGCGTACACCCGCACCTCGACGGCATGCCCGTCGAAGACCGGTTCGGTCACCGAGAGCGGAAGCCCGGCCGCGGCGCGCAGTTGCTGTTCCACCAGGTCCACCCCGGTGACCAGTTCGGTGACCGGATGCTCGACCTGCAGGCGGGTGTTCATCTCCATGAAGAAGAACTCCTCCGGCCGGTCCCCGGACACGATGAACTCCACCGTGCCCGCGCCGACATAGCCCACCGCGGCGGCCGCATCGACCGCGGCGGCGCCCATCCGTTCCCGCGTGGCCGCGTCGAGCAGCACCGAGGGGCACTCCTCCACGATCTTCTGGTGGCGGCGCTGCAGCGAGCATTCCCGCTCACCGAGGTGGATCGTGTTGCCGAGGGAATCGGCGAGCACCTGGATCTCGATGTGCCGCGGATTGCGCACGAACCGCTCGATCAGCAGCGTGTCGTCCCCGAATGCGGCGGCCGCCTCCCGGCGCGCGGAGGCGATCGCCTCGGGCAGTTCCCCGGCCTCGGTGACCTGGCGCATGCCCTTGCCCCCACCACCCGCGGATGGCTTGAGCAGCACCGGAAATCCGACCTCCGCGGCCGCCTCGATCAGCTCCGCGTCGCTCATTCCCGATTCGGTCCGCCCGGGCACGACGGGAACACCGGCCGCGGTCACCGTCTGCTTGGCACGGATCTTGTCGCCCATCGCCTCGATCGCACTCGACGGCGGGCCGATGAACACGATCCCCTCGCGCGCGCAGGTAGCGGCGAATTCGGTGTTCTCGCTGAGGAATCCGTACCCGGGGTGGATCGCCTGCGCGCCACTCGCACGGGCGGCTTCGAGAATGCCCGGAATGGACAGATAGCTCCGCGCGGCCTCGGCGGGCCCGATGCGCACCGCGCTGTCCGCCGCGCGCACGTGCCGCGCGTCCGCGTCCGCATCGGAGTACACCGCGACCGAGCGAATTCCCATGCGCCGCAGGGTCTTCGCGATCCGGACCGCGATCTCACCGCGGTTGGCGATCAGTACCGTTTCGAACATCGCTCACATCCGGAAGACGCCGTTGGAAATGGGTTCGAGCTCGGCATTGGCCGCCGAGGCGAGCCCCAGTCCGAGCACCATGCGGGTGTCGGCGGGATCGATGACCCCGTCGTCCCAGATCCGCGCGGTGGAGTAGTAGGGATTTCCCTGCGCCTCGTACTGCTCACGGATCGGGTCCTTGAATTCCTCTTCCGCCTCCGCGCTCCAGTCATCGCCGAGCTGTTCCCGGCGCACCGTGGCGAGCACCGATGCCGCCTGCTCCCCGCCCATGACCGAGATCCGCGCGTTCGGCCACATCCACAGGAACCTCGGTGAATAGGCGCGCCCGCACATGGAGTAGTTCCCCGCACCGAAGGAACCGCCGATGATCACGGTGAACTTCGGCACCCGCGCGCAGGCGACCGCGGTGACCATTTTCGCGCCGTGCTTGGCGATCCCGCCCGATTCGTACTGCTTCCCCACCATGAACCCGGTGATGTTCTGCAGGAAAACCAGGGGAATCCTGCGCTGATCGCACAGTTCGATGAAATGCGCGCCCTTCATCGCGGACTCGGAGAACAGCACTCCGTTGTTCGCCACGATCCCCACCGGATGGCCGTGGATCCGCGCGAAACCGGTCACCAGGGTGGTGCCGTAGTTCTGCTTGAACTCCGCGAACCGGGAACCATCCACGATCCTGGCGATCACCTCGCGCACATCGTAGGGAGTGCGCGAATCCGCCGGCACCACACCGTAGAGCTCATCGGCCGGGTAGACGGGCGGTTCCGGCTCGGCGCGCTCCCAGGGCGGGGCCACCCGCGGACCGAGTGTGGACACGATCCGGCGCACCAGCTGCAGCGCGTGCGCGTCGTCCTCGGCGAGGTGATCGGTCACCCCGGAGGTACCCGAGTGCAGCTCGCCGCCGCCCAGTTCCTCCGCGGTGACCACTTCCCCGGTCGCCGCCTTCACCAGGGGCGGGCCGCCGAGGAAGATCGTGCCCTGCTCGCGCACGATCACCGCCTCGTCGCTCATCGCGGGCACATAGGCGCCACCTGCCGTGCAGGATCCGAGCACCGCGGCGATCTGCGGGATGCGGTGCGCGGACATGGTCGCCTGGTTGTAGAAGATCCGCCCGAAATGTTCCCGGTCCGGGAACACCTCGTCCTGGCGCGGCAGAAAGGCACCGCCCGAGTCGACCAGATAGATACACGGCAGGTTGTTGTGCAGCGCCACTTCCTGGGCGCGCAGATGCTTTTTCACCGTCATCGGGTAGTACGTTCCGCCCTTGACCGTGGCATCGTTGGCCACGATCACGCATTCCCGGCCGTGCACCCTGCCGATCCCGGTGATGATCCCCGCGGCGGGCGCCTCATCGGAGTACATGCCGTCGGCCGCGAGCGTGGACAGCTCGAGGAACGGGGAGCCGGGATCGACCAGCGCGTCGACCCGGTCGCGGGGCAGCAATTTCCCGCGCGCCACATGCCGCTCGCGTGACTTGGCCGAACCCCCGAACCGTGCTGTCGCCAGCCGGTCTTCGAGCTCGGTGCGCAGCGCGGCATGCGCCTCGGCATTACTCGTGAACGCCGCCGATGCCGGATCGGCCTTGCTCTGCAGCACGGGCGCGTCCATCTTGCTCCTCGTTAGTCGCCGTTAACCCTGCCTAGAGGTTAACGCTTACTAACAGGCGCGTCCAGTGCACGTGTCCTAGACCGCGGCGGCCGCCTTGCCCGCCGCACTGAACGCGGGCAGATAGCCCTCGGACTGCCCCTTCGGGTTCGGGTGATAGGACTCGTCGACCGGCCAGGTGGTGCTGTGCAGCCACGGATCGGCGGTGCAGATCCGGTGCGCGGAGAAGGCCGAGCGCACATCCACGAAGGTGGCCCCGGCGGCCTTGGCGCGCGCAGCCAGCTGCGTGTCGAGCTCATCGGCGGCGTTGTCGATATAACCGCGCGAGGTGTCCGAGAGACCGGCCGAGCAGGAACCGCCGATCTTGTACAGCTCCGGATAGCCGAGCACGACCAGCTTGGCGTTCGGCGCTGCCGCCTTGATCTTCTGGTACGTGGTGTCGAGCTGACCGGGCAGTGTCGTGTGCACGTAGTCGATCGCCTTGTCGGTCGCCGTCTTGCAGCCCGCGTCACCACCGCTGATGCAGGAGGTCAGGGTCGGGGTGAACCCCGCGTCGTTGCCGCCGATGTTGATCGAGACCAGGCTCGTCGCCGAACTGAGCGCGGAAAGCTGTCCGGAAACCACATCCCCGGTCTTGGCGCCGAGGCAGGCGGCGAAGCTGAACGAGGCCGGTTTGTTCGCCGCCGCCCACAACTTCGGGTAGGCGTTCGCGCTGCGCTTGCAGTTCCCCGAAGCAGGGTCGTAGTCCCCGGAACCGACCCCGGCCGAGTACGAGTCGCCGAGCGCGACATAGTTCGTGGCCTGCGTCGCATTCGCCGGCATCGCGCCGAGCAGTCCGATTCCGAGCGCGCATGCCCCGGCGAGACCGAGCAGTTTCCGCATGAGAGCCCCCTTGTTCTGTGCTGTGGACAGCTGTGGGCGGTCACAGAACTTGTAGCACTCGCGGACCCCGGAAGCGAGATCGTCGCCACAAAATGCACCGAATGGACGCAGAACCCGGCACAACGGCTACCGCGCGTTGTTAACAGCAGCTAACCTGACTGTGGAGAAAGGAGTTCGTGTGACGCTGGCGGAGGACACGGCGAGACCGGCGCGGCGCGAGCAGATCCTCGACGCCGCGGCCGGGCTGTTCGCCACACACGGCTACCACGGTGTCGGTATCGACGACATCGGCGCGGCGGTCGGCATTTCCGGTCCCGCGCTCTATCGGCATTTCCGCAGCAAGGACGCGATGCTCTCGGAAATGCTCACCGCGATCAGCGACCGGCTCTGGGCAGGCGGGCAGCAGCGGCGCGCGGCCGAGGACCCGTTGCGCGAACTGATCGCCTTCCACGTGGACTTCGCGCTCGACAATCCCGCGCTGATCGTGGTCCAGGAGCGCAATCTGGCCCACCTGACCGAATCCGACCGCAAGCGGGTGCGCGCCCAGCAGCGCCGCTACGTGGAACTGTGGGTCGAGGCGATCCGCGCCACGATCCCGGAGACCGGTGAGCTCACCGCCCGCGCGGCCGCGCACGCGGTGTTCGGGCTGATCAACTCCACCCCGCACAGCAGGCTGCTCGGCCGCGGACGGATGGCCGAACTGCTCACCGCGATGGCCCTCGGCGCGATCGAGTCACTCGCTGCGGGCGACTGAACCACTCGGGGTGCCCATCCGCTGCTCGACCTTCCCGATCCGCCACACCGCGAGCGCGATCGCCCAGGTGAGCACGAAAATCCCGACGATGGCGAAACCGACGTAATCCAGGTCGAGATTCGCAATCCAGGCGAGCGGCCCGGAATTCACATCCAGTTTCTCGGCGAGCAGGCCGATCAGTTCGACCAGCCCGACCACCAGCGCCACCGCGACCGAGAGCGCGGTGACGGTCATGTTGTAGTACACCTTGCGCACCGGGGTCGCGAACGCCCAGCCGTAGGCGAAGTTCATGAAACACCCGTCGATGGTGTCCAGCAGGCTCATCCCCGCGGCGAACAACAGCGGGAGGGTGAGAATCGCGTACCACGGAAGGGAAAACGCCGCTGCCCCACCGGCGAGCACCAGCAGGCTGATCTCGGTCGCGGTATCGAAACCGAGTCCGAACAGCAGTCCGAGCGGGTACATCTGCCACGGTTTGCGGATCGAACGGGCGACCGGGCCGAGCAGTCGGTTCATGAATCCGCGGCTAGCCAGCCGCTGTTCCAGTTCGTGCTCGTCGTAGTTCCCGGAGCGCAATCCGCGGAACACCCGCACGATATGGCGCAGTGCCACCAGATTGAGCAGCCCGATCAGCATCAGGAACACCCCGGAGACCACGGTGCCGATCACCCCGGCCACCGCCTGCAGGGTCGATGCCTCGTTCGTCACCTGTCCGGCGAGTGCCCTGATCCCGAAGCTGAGCAGCACACACAGCCCGAACACCACCGAGGAATGCCCGAGCGAGAACCAGAAACCCACCGAAACGGGGCGTTTCTTCTCGGCCATGAGTTTGCGCGTGGTGTTGTCGATCGCGGCGATGTGATCCGCGTCGAACGCGTGCCGCATCCCGAGCAGATAAGCGGTGACCCCGAGCCCGATACCGAACACCTGGCTGCCCGCAAGCGTGAAATGCTGCGGTGCCACCAGAAACACCAGCGAGCCCCAGCCGAGCACGTGCAACAACAGGATGAACGCGGTCATCCCGAGCATCGCGAGCTTGCCTTCCCGGCCCAGCCGCAGCGTGTCCGTCACCCGAACCTCCTCAGAACAGCACGCTCTTGCAGTTGCCAGTGTGTGGCAACAACGCCGAACAGGGAAGGGTTCTCACCCTGGGTACGCGCGCTTCGTGAGGTTCAGGTGGTAGAGGTCGTTTCATCATGGCCGCCGTCGCGAGCGGGACTGTGTCCCAGCGGGACACCCGCGCCCGAGGCAGTGGGTGAGCCGCGCGGCGGAGGATTGGGCCGCAGTGGGTTTCTGCGGTGATTGACGACAATGCGCGCCGTGCCTGCGCTGCGCTGGCCCCGCGCAGCAGGTGGTGTCTTTGTGAAATGACCTCTTGCTCAGCCGCTCAGAAATTCGGCGAGCGGTTGGGCGAGTTGTTCGGTCTCGATCAGGAAACCGTCGTGCCCGTGCGGTGAATCGAGCACCAGCAGCGGACGCGCTTTCGGCACCGTTTCCGCGATCCGGCGCTGCTGCTCGAGCGGATAGAGCCGGTCCGAGCTGACCCCGACGGCCAGGGTTTCCGCGCTGATCGAGCCGAGCGCGCGCTCCAGGCCACCGCGCGCGCGGCCGATGTCGTGTCCGTTCATGCTGCGGCTGAGCACGACGTAGCTGCCCGCGTCGAAACGGTGCATGAGCTTGCCCGCGTGATGGTCCAAATAGGACTCGATCGCGAATCTTCCGCCGTTGTAAGGGTTTTCTCCGTCCTGGAACGAGCGGCCGAACCGATCGTCGAACTCCAGCGCGCTGCGATAGCTCAACTGCGCCATGCGCCGCGCGGCGCCGAGTCCCTCCGTCGGCCCCTGCTCGATGTGGTAATAGTCCCCGCCGTTCCAGCGCGGATCCCCTTCTATCGTCCGGATCTGGGTGCTGCTCCAGGCGATCTGGTCCGCCGAGGCGGCCGCGACCGTGGCCAGCGGGATGAGTTTGGCGACCCGGTCCGGGTACATCACGGCCCATTCCAGTGCGCGCATCCCGCCCATGGAACCGCCGATCACAGCCGCCCAGCGGGTGACGCCGAGGTGTTCGGTGAGTTCGAGCTCGGCGGCGACCTGATCGCGCACCGTCAGCGCGGGAAACCGGCCGCCCCATGGCCAGCCGTCCGGGCGCGGGGTGGCCGGGCCGGTGGAGCCCTGGCAGCCACCGAGCACGTTCGGTGCCACCACGAAGTACCGCCGGGTATCGATGGCCTTTCCCTCCCCGACAAGGCCGTTCCACCAGCCCGGCGAGGGGTGCCCAGGGCCCTGCGCACCGGCGACGTGACTGTCCCCGGTGAGCGCGTGCTCGATCAGGATCGCGTTGTCCCGCTCGGGATTCAGCGTTCCCCAGGTCTCATAGGCGAGGGTGTACTCCGGGAACGCCGCCCCGGACTCGGTGAGCAGACCCCACCGGGCGGTGAAGAACTTCCGCCGCCCGGTGGGGTCTCCCTCCCGCCAGCCCCCGCTGATGGTCACCTCACTCACTCGTCTCCTGCCGCACCATGGCTCGACTCCTCACTCGCTGTGCTCCGCGGGCCGCGGGCGGCCCTACGATGCTCAATCGACCGTCGTCTTCGCCGCACGGAACCCGGATTCGAGATCCCCCTTGAGGTCCTCGATTCCCTCCAACCCTACGGCGAGCCGCACCAGCCCGGGAGTGACCCCACTGGAGAGCTGCTCGGTCTCGGAGAGCTGGCTGTGCGTGGTGGACGCGGGGTGCACGATGAGGCTGCGCACATCCCCGATGTTCACCAGCTGGCTGTGCAGTTCGGTGCCGTCCACGAACTTCCGGCCCGCTTCGGCCCCGCCGCGCAGATCGAAGGACAGCACCGCACCCGCTCCGCGAGGCAGGTATTTCTGTGCGGCACCGTGATACGGGCTCGACGGCAGGCCCGCGTAGTACACCCGCTCCACCTCGCTGCGGGACTCCAGCCATTCGGCGAGCGCCTGCGCATTGGCCACGTGCCGCTCGATCCGCAGGGAAAGCGTTTCGATCCCTTGCAGGATGAGGAAACTGTTCAACGGGGAGATCGCGGCACCAGTGTCCCGGAGCAGCTGCACGCGCGCCTTCGCCGCATAGGCGCCCGGGCCGAGCGCCTCCCAGAACTTGAGGCCGTGATAACTCGGATCCGGTTCGGTGAAACCGGGGAACCGCTGCGGATCGGCACCGAAATCGAAGGTTCCCGCGTCCACCAGCAGCCCGGCCACCGTGGTGCCGTGCCCGCCGAGGTATTTCGTCGCCGAATGCAGCACCACATCCGCGCCGTGCTCGATCGGGCGGAGCAGATACGGCGTCGGAACCGTGTTGTCCACGATGAGCGGGACTCCGGAATCGTGCGCGATATCGGCGACCGCCCGGATATCGAGCACATTGCTTCCCGGATTGGCCAGGGTTTCGGCGAAGAACAGTTTGGTGTTCTCCCGTACCGCGGAACGCCAGGAATCGAGGTCGTCCTGATCGGAGACGAAACTGACCTCGATACCCAGTTTCGGCAGGGTGTAATGGAAGAGGTTGTAGGTCCCGCCGTAGAGCGCCGGGCTGGACACGATGTGGTCACCGGAATTGGCGAGGTTGAGCACCGCAGCGGTGGTCGCGGCCGATCCGGAGGCGAACGCCAGCCCGGCGACCCCGCCCTCGAGCGCGGCGACGCGCTGCTCGAGCACTTCCTGGGTCGGGTTGTTGATCCTGGTGTAGATGTTCCCCGGTTCCGCGAGGCTGAACAGGTCCGCGCCGTGCTGTGAATCGCGGAAGACATAGGAGGTGGTCTGGTAGATCGGGGTCGCCCGCGCACCCGTCGTCGGATCCGGTTCCGCCCCGGAGTGGATCTGCTTCGTCTCGAACGACCAATTCGGTGCTTCGGTCATGACAGTTTCTCCTCAGTGCGCTCTACGAGCTCCTTGTGGTGCCGGTTCGCGACCTCGGGATGGGCGCGCAGCCAGCCTTTCATGGCGTTGTTTCCGTACACGTCGAATAGGGGATTGTCCGGATCGGCGGTGAATCCCGGGGCGTCCGCGACGAATTCGGCCGGTAATTGCCGCACCCGGTAATCGAGGCTCGGATTGTAGAAGAAAGCCACCGAATACCGTTCCGATCCGGTAGCCACGACCCGGTGCGGGGTGGCGATCAGCCTGCCGCGCGAGGCCACCTCGAGCAGTTCCCCGAGGTTCACGATGAACGCGCCGGGCCGCGGTTCGACGGCGATCTCCTGCCCGGCGCGCGGTTGCACCCGCAGCCCAGGGACACCGTCGGAGAGCAGCAGGGTCAGGAAGCCGTAGTCCTTGTGGGTACCGACACCCTGTTCGTTGGCCGCCGCACCGAGTCCCGGATAGCGGATCAGTTTGAGGTGCACGTGCGGGTCCTCGGCGAAGGCATCGGCGAAGAAACCGCGCGGACCACCGAGCGCGACCACGAACTCGTCGAGCAGGCGATCGGCCACCGGGCGCAGTTTCTCCAGCCAACCGAGCACGATCGGGCGCAGCTCCGGGAGCGCGGGCGGCCAGCGATTCGGTCCGCGCAACCAGTGATAGGCGGGTTCTCCCTCGGCAGGCGCGCGCGCCGGGAGCTCTTCGGCGATATCGAGTTGTTCCCGCGAGTCGGCTCGCCCGTTCGTGTGTTCCGTACCCAGCCTCGTGTACCCGCGGAAATGCGGCGAGCCCAGATTGCTGATCGCCAGTCGGTCCTGCTCGGGGAGGGCGAAGAATTCCTTGGTCACGGCAAGGATCCGGTCGATCTCCGACTGCGCGATCCCGTGACCGGTCAACTGGAAAAACCCGATCTCCTCGGCGGCACGCGCCAATTCCGCACGACGGCTCTCGATCTCCGCGAGATCGATGACCGGAATGTCGAGCTCCATGCCCAGCGAAGCTAATCGCGACGCCCGAGGGCGACAACTCAGGTCCAGGCACCGGGAAAGAGTCGACCTCAGCGTCAACTCGTCCTTGACGGTCCAGTGACGTCAATCTATCGTTGACGGCATGGCGAACATCCAACTGCACCAACTCATCGACGAACTCGAAACACAGACCCCCAGCGCCACCGAACTCGAACGGGTCGGCGAGGCCCAGCGGCGTGCCCAATCCCTCGCCGACCTCGGTGATCAGCTCGTCGGACACTTCGTCGCCAGGGCGCGGGACACCGGCGCGTCCTGGGCCCAGATCGGCGAAGCCATCGGCGTCTCCAAACAGGCCGCCCAGCAGCGGGACACCTTCCGGATGTACGAACGGTTCACCGATCGCGCCCGCCAGGCACTCGTCCAATCCCAGGATGTGGCACGGACCCACAACGGCGCCTCCATCACCGGCGAACACCTGCTGCACGGCACCCTGTCCATCAGGGAAGGCGTCGCCGCCCTCATCGTCGATCAGCTCAGCGGATCCCTGGACACCGTGCTCGAACAGCTCGTACAGCGGTTCCCGCGGGACGCCGAGACCCCGCCGCTACGGCTCGTCTACGCCGAAATGGGCCGCCGCGTCATCGACGAGACCGTCAAGGTCGCGCTCAAGCTCAACCACAACTACGTCGGCACCGAACACCTGCTGCTCGGGGTGCTGGCCGCGGGCGGACCGGCCGCGGCGCTGCTCAACGAGCACGGCGTGACCAGCGAATCGGCCGAGCCGCTGATCCTGGAGAAGATCGACGAGATCGTGGCGAACCTGAAACGCCAGCAGCAGTAGTCCTCAGCGCCGCAGGACCGCCGCCGTCCGCACCGCACCATTTGATTCCAGGTGATCGAGCACGTCGGCGATATCCTCGGGCGGCTGTCGCCGAGTGCTCGCGATCGCCTGCACGGCCAGATGCACGGCGACAGCATCCAGATGGAACTGATCGAGCAGGAAATCATCCGGGTGCTTGGTTTCCACACCCCACGGTGCAAGACAATCGGCCGGGAAATCCTTTCCGTTGAAGGTGACCACGACCTCCGCATGTGCTTTCACTGCGGCGGCGAGCACATGCCGGTCGCCGGGATCCGGGAGCGTGATGGCCTCGATCAACGGCTCGTATCCGGTAACCAGACAATCCCGCACCGCCTTACCCATGAGTTCGCGCGTGCGGGCAAGGCGGTGCGGGTCGAGGTCCGGACGGTTCACCGCGAGATTGCCGAAGGTCTCGTCAAGGATCTGCTCGGTCCACTTGGCCTGCACCAGCCCCGCGATCGCGACCCGGATGAGCAGGTCACGCAGGGTGGATGGATATAGCACGTTGGCGTCGTACACGACAACGAACGGCATTTACAGCAGATCCATGTCTTGCGAAAGTTTGCTCAGCTCATCCGCCGCGTCGAGCCGCTGCGCGCCATCCCGGCGCTGGTAATCGAGCAACGATTCAACATACACCCGGCGATGCGTCCCCACTTTTCGGAACTGGATCTCGCCGGATTCGAGCAGTCCGATCAGAAACGGCCGGGAAACGTTGAGTAGATCCGCGGCCTGCCGTGTGGTGAGCTCGGCGTGCGCGGGCATGACATTGACCGCCTGTCCAGCGGACATCGCGGCGAGCACACGGACGAGCAGATCCATCGCCGGACGTGGAATCGTCACCGGATCCGGTTCGTCCTCCACCCGTACCCTGACGACGTCCTCGCTGTCACCGTGCTCGGACAGCGCATCTCGGACGCGAACGAGAGCCGCCCGTGCGGCCTCCGCATCGCCCTCCCCAGGAAGGGTAGGCATCCCGCTTCGCTGAACCATCACACCTCCAAGCGCAATAAGTGCATTATATGCAACAGGTGCAACAAACGACAAGCAGCCGCGCCCCCGAGAGCGAACCAGCCAGGCATACAGTTCCCCCATGACCACCGTGCAGGGCGTCGTGGACCGGGTCGGGCCGACACTGCTGCACGCCGTCGTCGTCCCGGACGAGGCGGTCGCGGTCACCGATGTCGTGATCGCCGAGCCCGGACGGCACGCGGCGGCGGGTGACCTGTTACTCGGGGTCGCCGCGAACACCGCGAAGGAAGCCACGACCCTCATCCAGATGGCGGGCGAACACAAGGCGGCCGGAGTAGTACTGAAACCGCCGATCGCTTCGAGTGTGCAGCGGGCGGCGCGTTCGGCGGGGGTCGCGCTGATCGAGGTGCACGGGCAGACCGCATGGGCTCAGCTGGTGTGGTTGCTGCGCACGGTGCTCGACGCGGCGGAGTCCGAGAACGACGAGGGGGACGATCCGGCATCGGGCGCGCTCGGTGATCTGTTCCGGCTGGCCGACGCGGTGGCCGCGATGGTGGACGCGCCGGTGACGATCGAGGACGCGAACTCCCGGGTACTCGCCTATTCGGCGCGCCAGGACATCACCGACCCGGCGCGGGTTTCCACGATCATGGGGCGGCGCCAGCCGGACGAGGTGCTGGCGAAGTTCCGTTCGAAGGGCGTGTTCCGCCAGCTCTCCAAGGGCAGCCCGGCGATCTTCGTGCCCGCGCAGGCCGATGGCACGCTGCCGCGGCTGATCGTGCCCATCCGGATGGGCGGCGAACTGCTCGGTTCGATGTGGGCGGTGGTGCGGGAACGGGTTTCCGATGAGCGCTCCGCGGCCTTCGCGGACGCGGGCCCGGTCGTCGCGCTGCACCTGCTGCGCCGCCGTGCGCGCACCGATGCGCAACGCCGCCGGTTCGCCGAGACGCTGCGCGGGCTACTCGACGGCACCGGTTCACCCCGGCTCGCGGTCGCCGAACTGGGCCTGCCCGATGCACCGCACCGCGTGGTGGCGATCGACGCCGCGGGGCGCGCGCCATCCGGTGAGGTGGACGCGGAAGGGGTGCGGCTGGCGCTGTTCGACCGCATCACGACCGGGTTCTCCCGGCTGCGCGCGGTCGCCGAACTGGACGGTGTGCTGTACGCGGTCGTGGGCAAGGACAGCTGGCCGAAGTTCGCGGAAACCCTGACCGCGCACGACATGCCGCCACTGGTCGCGGCGGGTTCCGCGACCGAGATCGGGGCACTCGCCGCCTCGCGGGCCGAGGCCGACGAGACGCTGCTGTTGTTGCGCGCCGGGCTGCTCGAGGGCCACAGCGCCGCCTATGAGCAGGCGTGGACGGTGCTCGCGCTGCACCGTGCCGCCGCGGCCGCCGGTTCCGCCGGGGTCGCCGAACTGGGCCCGATTCCGGTGCTGCGCAAGGCCGATGAGGACGGCACCAGTTGCTATGTGGACACCCTCTACGCGTGGCTGCGCCATCCGGGCGATCCGCGCGCGGCGGCCGAGGAGCTGCGGATCCATCCGAACACCCTGCGGTACCGGATCCGCAGGATCGTCGAACTGACCGGAGTGAGCCTGGAGGAGCCCGATATCCGGATGGCGCTGCTTGTACAGCTAGTGACACTACGCTGGGTATAAATTGTGCTGATGAGACAAAGCAATCCGCGCGATTTGGTCTCAAGGGCACGATGACATGGGCCAAATGGGGCAGCATTGTGGTACGTGGCACGGGGGAGCACGTACGCACAGTGAGATGGAGCTGCTATGAAGATCGCGGTCCCCAAGGAGATCAAGAACAACGAGTACCGGGTGGCGCTCACGCCGGCCGGTGCGCATGAGCTGACCGAGCACGGCCACGAGGTGTTCGTGGAGACCGACGCCGGTATCGGTTCGGCCATCGCGGACGAGGACTACCTCGCCGCGGGCGCCAAGATCCTGCAGACCGCCGAGGACGTGTGGGCCGAGGGCGAGCTGGTGCTCAAGGTCAAGGAGCCCATCGCCGAGGAGTACCCGCGGCTGCGTTCCGGGCAGACCCTGTTCACCTACCTGCATCTGGCCGCGGACAAGGCGCTCACCGAGGCGCTGCTGGCCTCGGGCACCACCGCGATCGCCTACGAGACCGTGCAGCTGCCGAACCGCTCGCTTCCGCTGCTCGCCCCGATGTCCGAGGTGGCCGGCCGGCTCGCCCCGCAGGTCGGCGCGTACTCGCTGATGAAGCCCTCCGGCGGGCGCGGTGTGCTACCCGGCGGGGTCCCCGGCGTGCTCCCGGCCAAGGTCGTCGTGATCGGCGGCGGCGTCTCCGGGCTGAACGCCGCGCGCATCGCCGCGGGCATGGGCGCGGACGTGACCGTGCTGGACACCAACGTGGACCGGCTGCGCCAGATCGACGAGACCCACCCGCAGCTCAAGACCCTCAGCTCGAACGCGCTGCACCTTGCCGAGGCGGTCACCAGCGCGGACATGGTCATCGGCGCGGTGCTGGTGCCGGGCGCGAAGGCCCCGAAGCTGGTCTCGAACGAACTCGTCAGCCGGATGAAGCCGGGCGCTGTCCTGGTGGACATCGCCATCGACCAGGGCGGCTGCTTCGCCGACTCGCGGGCCACCACGCACGACGACCCGACCTTCGCGGTGCACGACACGGTGTTCTACTGCGTGGCCAACATGCCCGGCGCCGTGCCGAACACCTCCACCTACGCGCTGACCAACGTCACGCTGCCGTACGCGGTCTCGATCGCCGACAAGGGCTGGCACTCCGCGCTGGCCGCGGATCCGGCGCTCGCGCTCGGCCTGAACACCCACGACGGCAAGCTGACCAACGGCCCGGTCGCCGAGGCGCACGGCCTCGCGCACACCGAGCTGGCCACCGTCGTCTAGAGCGTTTCCAACAACGCGGGGAGCTCGCCGAGCGGTCGCAGCCCGGCGAGCTCTTTCGCGAAATCGCGCGCCGCACCGCGCAGCGATTCGTCACCGAGCAATTCGCGCACCCGTTGCCCGGTGATCTCCCCGAGCCGGTCCTGTTCGAGCACTGCCCCGGAACCGGCCTTGGTCACCAGGTTCGCGTTCACGTGATGGTCCATCCCGTGCGGCAGCACCAGCTGCGGAACCCCGGCGGCCAGCGTGGTGCACGTGGTGCCCGCCCCGCCGTGATGGATGGCGAGCGAACAGCCGTCCAGTACCCGGGAGAGCGGTACCCAAGGCACCTGCCGCACGTTGTCCGGCAGCGGACCGAGTTCGGCGAGATCGGTGTTCCCGAGCGCGAACACGAACTCGGCATCGACCTCGTGCGCGGCCCGCACCACCTGGCCGAGACCGGAAACCCCGGACAGTTCGGGAAGCACCGAGCCGAGCGTGACCAGGATCCGCGGGCGGCCCGGATCCTCCTCCAGCCATTCCGGAAGCACCGCCCCGCCGTTGTACGGCAGATAGCGAAACTCCCAGCCGGGATCGGGATCGGCGAGCAGCCGCGGCGGCATCAGATCGAGACAGGCGTCGGGAGTCCGCTGCTCCGCGCCGTATTCGGCATAGCGTTCCCCGAGCGCCTCGGCGACCGCGAGCGGGTACGCGCGCCCGGCATTGTCCGCCGAGATCGCGTGGCACACCGCGGGCACCCCGAGGCATGCGGCCGCGAGCGGTCCCGCCCCCTCGGCCGTCTCGTGCACGATCACATCCGGGCGCCAGCGCTTCGCGAACGCCACGGTGCGCGCCACGGCGGGTTCGCTCACGTGCCCGAACAGCTTGCCCGGGACCGCATCCTGGTCACCGGTGCGCTTGTCGACCGGCACGCGCAGCTCCGGATAGCGCGCGAAGAACGACTGGAACTGCTGGAACGGCACCACCCCGGGCGCGCTGTCCACCACGGGCAGCCCGGCGGCGGCGAGCTGATCGGTGACCCCGTAAACGGCGAACGTGACCTCGTGACCGGCCGCGCGGGCCGCCCATGCCGAGGACACCAGCGGGTAGGCATGCCCGATCCCGGGCGCGGACGTGAACAGCAGACGCAAGGGAGTTCTCCTCGTCGATGGCTTTCGGTGAGTCAGGTCGTTTCCTCAGCGGTACAGCCGCGCAGGCCCTGTCACGACAGTTCTCTCAGAGCAGGTTCGCGAACTGGTCGACGAGGGTGCTCGGCGCGGGCTGCGCATGCAGTTCCGCGGCCAGCCGCCCGGCCCCCGCACGAAGGGGTTCCTCGCTGAGCAGGCGGTTCAGCAGGGCGGCGTCCACCTTGTCCCCCTCGGCCACCAGCGCGGCACCGCAGCCGTCCAGTAGTTCGGCGTTCCGGAACTGGTCGGCGCCCTGCGGAATGATCACCGAGGGCAATCCGGCATCGAGCACCGCGAGAGTCGTACCCGAACCACCGTGGTGGACCGCGGCCGCGCAGCTGGGCAGCAGCTGGTTGAGCGGGAGCCAGTCGACCGCGCGGGCGTTCGGCGGCAGCCCGCCGACCTCCGCGCCGTCCAGGGCGAGCACGAACTCGGCGTCCACCGAACCCATCGCGGTGAGCAGCCCGTCGAGCGCGCCGAGCCCGGCCATCGCGGGCAACACCGAGCCGAGGGTGACGGCGATGCGCGGACGCTCCGGCGGTTCGAGCAGCCACTCGGGCAACCGCGCGCCGCCGTTGTACGCGACCGGACGTATCCGCGCGACCTCCCGGGGTTCCGGTTCGAGGCTGGCCGCCGTGATCGCCACGGTCAGCGCGGGCTCGGCATAACGCACGCCGTACCGGGAGTAGGCGTCACCCAGCCCCTCCGCGATGCGTACTCGCAGCGCGGCCGGGAGCGGGGCGAAGGAGAACTCGTGGTTCACCGCGGGCACCCCGAGCACCGCGGCGAGCAACGGTCCGGCGCCCTGCATCCCGGAGTACACGACCAGATCGGGGTGCCAGCGGCGGCCGAGCTCGACGGCGCTGTCCACGACCTCCGCGCTCACCCGCGCGAACAGTCCGCCCGCGATGTCCAGGGGCGTCGCGTCCGGTGGTGGCGCGTACCCGCCGAACACCTCCGCGAAGTTCACCCCCTCCGCGGTGTCCACCGCGGGCAGCCCGGCGGCGGCGACCCGGTCCGCGGCCCCACCGGCGGCGAACAGCACCTCGTGGCCCGCGGAGCGCAACGCCCACGCGGTCGGTACGAGCGGAAAATTGTGGCCGAGGCCGGGAGAGGTCACGAACAGTGCGCGCATGCGGACAAGGTAGCGCGCGGGCCGGACAGGAATCACGTGAAATAACCTGAAACAAAAGGGCGACCCGCTCTACCAGCCTGGGGGTCGCCGGGAGCGGGTCGCACCACCAAGCTTAAGCCAGACCTAAGCGTTACGCCAACCGGGGGGTGGTGGCTTCCGTCACTTGGCTGTTTTCCGGCCCACGGCGCCCCCACACTCGGGCAAGATCGGCGCTGTTGGATGATCGGGCGCAGGCGCATAGAACGGACCGGCGCACAACGAGCAGCACGGAAGAACGGAGTGCTTAGCGTGCACGACCGCAGCGGCCGGATCGTGGTTTCCGGCCTCAGCAAGCAGTTCGGCCCGGTCACGGCTGTCTCGAACCTGAGCTTCGCCGTCGAGCCCGGTTCGGTGACCGGGTTCCTCGGACCGAACGGTTCCGGGAAGACGACGACCCTGCGCATGATCCTCGGCCTCGTCCGTCCCTCGCAGGGGATCTCGACCATCAACGGGGTCGGTTTCGAACAGCTCGAGGAGCCGGGCAGGGTGGTCGGCGCGGTACTCGACGCGCAGGGCTTCCACCCCAAACGCACCGCGCGCAACCATCTGCTGGTGTACACCGCGGCGATGGGGATCCCCGATCACCGCGCCGAGGAGGTACTCGGGCTCGTCGGGCTCGGGGTGGCCGCGGACCGGATGGCGGGCACCTTCTCGCTCGGTATGAAACAGCGGCTCGCCCTGGCGACGGCCCTGCTCGGCGATCCGCAGGTGCTGGTGCTCGACGAACCGGCGAACGGGCTCGACCCGGAGGGCATCGCCTGGCTGCGGTCCTTCCTGCAGGCGTACGCGCGTGGCGGGCGCACCGTGCTGATCTCCAGCCACATCCTCGCCGAGGTCGAACAGCTCATCGACCACGCGGTGATCATCTCCCGCGGCCAGACCATGTTCAACGGGCCGCTCGCGCAGTTGCGCGGGCAGCAGCGCAGCCGGGTGCTGGTCCGGGCCGCGGATAACGCGCGGCTCGCCGACGCCCTGCGCGCGGAAGGCTTCACCGACCTGCAGGCCACCCAGGACGGACGCATCTCGGTGGCCGCGGGGATCCAGCAGGTCGGCGATATCGCGGCCAAGATCGGCGTGGCCACCTACGGCATGGAAGAGCAGCGGACCAGCCTGGAGCAGCTGTTCTTCCAGCTCACCAGTGGCCAGTTCGCGGCACCCCCGCCACCGGGCTGGGGCCCGCAGCAGCCGCAGCAGGGCTACTACCAACAGCAAGGCTACCCACCGAACCAGGGCGGATACCGCTGATGACTTACTACCAGCAGCAGGCATACCCACCGGCAGGCGCGCCGAAGGTGAAACTGTTCGCGCCCACCCTGCCGAAGGCCGAACTGCGCAAGTTCACCACGACCAGCGTGTGGTGGGGACTGCTCATCCCGACCGTGCTGCTCGCGCTCGGCTGGTCGTGGATCGCCACCTCGTTCGTCAGCTTCATCACCGATCGCGTCGTCGAGGGCACCCGTTCGCTCGGGGTGAGCGCGGACATTCCGGATCTGCCGTTCGCCTCCTTCGCGCTCGCCCGCGCGATCAACATCTCCACGATCTTCCCGATCGTGCTCGGCGGGCTCGCCATGGCGAACGAGGTCCAGCGGCGCACGATGACCACCTCGTACCTGACCGCGCCCAGCCGGGTCTCCGTGCTGACCGCGAAGTTCGGTTTCTACGCGGTGGTCGGTGCGGCCTACGGCGTGGTGGTCACCGGGATCTCCAGCCTCGGCATCTGGCTCGGCTCGGTCACCGGCGGGCACACCCAGTTCCTGCCCAGCCCCGGAGTGTGGCTCGGCATCGTGGGCGCCGGGATCCTGTCCACCATGCTGTGGACCCTGCTCGGGGTCGGGGTCGGCGCGCTGCTCGGCAACGTCATCGCGACCACGCTCGTGCTGCTGCTCTACACGCTGCTCGCGGAGAACCTGCTCAACCTGGCGGTCGTGCGGATCGGCGATCACGTGCCCGGGTTCCTGATCAACCAGTCCGGCAGCGGGATCGTGTCCAGTATCGCGGCCGATGACGTCACCTCGCGGATCACCGATCTGCCACCGCGGCTGTCCGAGGGGATGACCGAGGTGATGCGGTTCGCCGCGGGTGCGGGCGGCACCTACAGCTGGTGGATCGAGGCGCTCATCTTCCTGGTGTGGACGCTGATCTTCGCCGGTCTCGGCTGGTTCGTGGCGCAGCGCAGGGACGTGTCCTAGCAAGCGACTCCGAGGTGCGCTGCAACGCGGAGGTACTCCGCCGACGTCGCAGCGCAGGGACGTATCGTAATTCGGCGGCTTCTGTCGGTGGACCGACGTAACCTGGTTCGGTGCCCGACTCAACCACCACCACAGCACGCCGCGGCTGGATCCGCAGACTGGCCGCGGAGTGCTTCGCCCATCGCGGCCTCGCCGTCCTCGTCCTCGTCTCCGCCGTATTCGGCACCGGACTGGAGGCAGCGGGCCCACTCCTGACGAAGGTCGGCATCGACGACGCGGTCGCCGGGCACACCGGCAATATGCCGGTGCTCGTGCTCGCCCTGCTCGTGCTCGCCGCGATCCGGTTCGTCGCCGCCTATGTGCGCCGGTACTTCGCGGGCAAGCTCGCGCTCGACGTCCAGCACTCGCTGCGCCGCTCGGTGTTCACCAGCGTGCAGCGCCTGGACGGGGCCAAGCAGGACCAGTTGCGCACCGGCCAGGTGGTCTCCAGGGCGAACAGCGATCTGCAGCTGGTGCAGGGCCTGCTTTCCATGGCCCCGCTGTCCATCGGCACGGTGGCGCTCACCCTCGCCTCGCTGGTGGCGATGCTCTACCTCTCCCCGCTGCTGACGGTGATCGCGCTGGTCATCGTGCCCGCGCTGGCGATCGTGGCCGGGCGTTCGCGCAAACGGCTGTTCCCCGCCACCTGGTCGGCTCAGCAGCGCGCGGCCGAGATCGCCCAGCACGTCGAGGAGACGGTGACCGGGGTGCGTGTGGTGAAGGGCTTCGGCCAGGAACGGCGCGAGACCCGGAGCATGCGCGAACGGGCGGGCGTGTTGTTCGCCGAACGCATGCGCGCGGCCAAGCTCCAGTCGGTGCCGACCGCCACCCTGTCCGCGCTGCCCGCGCTCGGCCAGGTGGCGGTGCTTGCGCTCGGCGGGATCCTGGCCCTGCGCGGGGAGATCAGCCTCGGCACCTTCCTCGCGTTCTCCAGCTACCTTGCCACCCTCGTCGGCCCGGCACGGTTGCTCGCCGGGCTCGTGGTGATGGGCCAGCTGGTGCGCTCGGCCGCGGAACGCGTCTACGACCTGGTGGACTCGCAGCCGGAGATCACCGACGATCCGGAGGCCGTGGATGTGCCCGGGGGTCCGGTGCGCGTGCAGCTGGACACGGTGCGGTTCGGGTACAGCCGCGAGGAACCGGTGCTCGACGGGGTGAGCCTTGCGGTGGAGCCCGGCGAGACGGTCGCGCTCATCGGCACCTCGGGTTCCGGGAAATCCACGGTCTCGCTGCTGCTTCCCCGGTTCTACGAGGTGCAGGACGGGGCGATCACCGTGGCGGGCCACGACATCCGCTCGCTGCGGCTGGCCTCGCTGCGCAGCACGATCGGCGTGGTGTTCGAGGACGCGTTCCTGTTCTCCACCTCGGTGCGGGACAACATCGCCTACGGGCGCCCGGACGCGACCGATGAGCAGGTGCGCGCCGCCGCCCAGGCCGCCGAGGCGGACGGGTTCATCGAAGCACTCCCCGAGGGCTACGACACCACGGTCGGCGAGCGCGGGCTCACCCTGTCCGGCGGGCAGCGCCAGCGCATCGCACTGGCCCGCGCGCTGCTCTCCGATCCCCGGGTGCTCGTGCTGGACGACGCCACCTCCGCGGTGGACACGGCGACCGAGGCGGCCATCCACGAAACGCTGCGCCAGGTCACCGCGCAGCGCACCACGATCCTGATCGCGCACCGCCGCTCCACACTGCACCTCGCGGACCGGATCGCGGTGCTCGACGAGGGCAGGCTGGTGGACATCGGCACCGAGGACGAACTGACCGAGCGCTGCCCGCTGTACACCGCGCTGCTCTCCGGGGACACCGACAGCATCGAGGAACCGGTCGGCGAACTCGACCAGGCCGATGGCGACTACACGCCCGCGCTGTGGCAGCAGGCGGCGCGGAGTTCCGGGGAATCGGAGGCCGCGCAGCGCACCACGACCGGCGAGATGTTCACCCCGACCCCGGAACTGCTCGACGCGGTGGAGGCGCTGCCCCCGGCGACCGAGAAACCGCGCACCAAGGACGATCCGCTCGTCCCGTTCCCGAGGTTCTCGCTGCGCGCGCTGCTCGGACCGGTCCGGGTCATGCTGTTCGTCGCGCTCGGCCTGGTCGCGCTGGACGCGCTGGCCACCATCGTGGTCCCGCTGCTCGTGCGCACCGGGATCGACTCCGGGGTCAGCGCGCGCGTGCCCTCGGTGGTGCTCGCCATGGCCGGGATCGCCGCGGGGATCGTGATCGTGGACTGGATCGTGCTGCGCATGCAGACCGTGATCACCGCACGGTCCGGGGAATCCGTGCTCTACGGGCTCCGGGTGCGCAGCTACGCGCATCTGCAGCGGCTCGGCCTCGACTTCTACGAGCGCGAGCTCGGCGGCCGGATCATGACCAGGATGACCACCGATGTGGACGCGCTGTCCACCTTCGTGCAGACCGGTCTGGTCACCGCGGTGGTCAGCCTGGTCACCGTGCTCGGCATGGCGGTGGCGATGCTGGTGATCGATCCCGCGCTGGCCCTGATCGCGCTGTCCGTGCTGCCGGTGCTGATCATCGCCACCGCGGTGTTCCGGCACTATTCCTCGGCCGCGTACACCAAGGCCCGGGAGAAGATCAGCGAGGTCAACGCGGATCTGCAGGAGAACGTCTCCGGAATGCGAGTGGCACAGGCGAACACCCGTGAGGAACGCTCGGCCGAACACTTCATCTCGCTGTCCGACTCCTACCGGCGCACCCGGCTGCGCGCCCAGCGCTACATCGCGCTGTACTTCCCGTTCGTCACCTTCCTCTCGGAGTTCGCCCAGGCACTGGTGCTCGGCTTCGGCGCCACCTGGGTGGCCGGTGGCGGGCTCGCGCCCGGGGTGCTCGTGGCCTTCCTGCTCTACCTCGGCCAGTTCTTCGCGCCGATCCAGCAGCTGTCCAATGTGTTCGACGGGTACCAGCAGGCCGCGGTCGGATTGCGCCGCATCGGGGAGCTGCTGGGCACCCCGAGTTCGCTGCGCGAGACCGAACATCCGGTCGAGGTGCCCGCCAAGCTGCGCGGCGAGGTTTCCTGCCGGGACCTCGGCTACACCTACACCGAGGCGCCCGAACCCGCGCTCGCGGATGTGCGGGTGGACATCCCGGCCGGGAACAGCGTCGCCCTCGTCGGCGCCACGGGTGCGGGGAAATCCACCCTGGTCAAACTGCTCGCGCGGTTCTACGACCCGACCGAGGGAGCGGTGCTCGTGGACGGGGTCCCGGTCGGCGACTATGAACTGTCCGGGTACCGCGGCAGGCTCGGCGTCGTCCCACAGGAGGCGCACCTGTTCACCGGAACCATCGCGGACAACATCCGCTACGGCCGCCCCTCGGCCGGCGATGTGGAGGTCGAGCGCGCCGCCCGCGCGGTCGGGGCGCTGAACATGATCGCCTCGCTGCGCGGCGGGTTCACCCATGTCGTCGGCGAACGCGGACAGGGGCTCTCCGCCGGGCAGCGTCAGCTCATCGCGCTCGCCCGCGCCGAGCTCGTGGATCCCGATCTGCTGCTGCTCGACGAGGCCACCGCGGCACTCGATCCGAGCACCGAAGCCACCGTGCTCGAGGCCAGCGAACGCCTCGCCAACCGGCGCACCACGGTCATCGTCGCGCACCGGCTGGCCACCGCGGCACGCGCGGATCAGATCCTGGTGCTCGACGGCGGGCGGATCATCGAGCGCGGCACGCACACCGAACTGCTCGACACGGACGGCTCCTACGCCCGGCTCTGGCGGCACGGCGCCACCGAACCGGTCAGCTGAGGGAGTTCACCGAGTACGGCGCGCAGACCGGGGTGCAGACCGAACGGGTGCGCGCGGCGCGGAACCGGCCGTTCCGGTGACCACCTCCCTCGGGTGGAAGCCCGGCCAGCTGATCCGGCATCTCGGCGTGGCACACCTGGGTGGAGGCACCGTGCGCATCAGGGCACGAGAATCGCTGTCCGAGGACGACTTCGCGTAACGCGACCTCACCGCGTTCGTACACGAGGACGTCGCGGCGCTCGATCCCTGGCTGGCCGAAGACGCGGAGTGGCTCACCGAAAACCCCTGCTGGAGGCAGGACCGGAAAGCCCGGTGTGGGTCCCCATTCCCGGACCGCTCAGGACCGCCGCGTTCGTCGCCCGTCGCATGGCCTTCGAGATCCTGATCCACGGCGCCGACGCACTGCTCGCCCTCGGGCACCCGTTCACCCCCGCAACAAAGGTCGCCGCCGGGGCACTGGAGAAATGGCTCGAATTGATCACCTATCCGTTTCGGCTGGAACGCAGCTCCGGACCCCGTGCGCGAGGGGCGGGCCCGCGCCCGTCGGCCTGCACGGCCCGATCACCGAGCTCCTGCTCTACCGCCGACGCCCGACCGAGCGCGTCGGAGTGCCCGGTGACCAGGCATTTTTCGAGCGCTGACCGGATCTCCTCCCCTCCGACCGAGCGACTGCCAGGACACGGCGCGCCGAAACCTGGTCAGGCTCGGACGTTCGCCAGGTCCTCCAACAGGCTCGGCTGCTTCGGCCGCCAGCCGAGTGCCTGCCGAGTGTGGGCGCCGGACGAGGGCTGATCGATCGCGAAGATCGGCCCGAGGGGGCCGTAGGTCTGCTCGGGCACCGATTCGACCGGCAGGCCCAGCTGCCGGCCGATGGCCGCGGCGATGTCCCGAACCGTATCGCCCTCATCAGCCACCGCGTGCCAGGAAGTACCGGCTTCCGCCCGCTCCAGGGCGAGCCGGAACAGGACCGCGGCGTCGAGCGCGTGCACCGCGGGCCAACGCTGGGTGCCGTCGCCTGGATAACCGGACACTCCGCTCTGGCGTGCGATGTTGGTCAGCACTCCGGCGAACCCGCCCGCACCCTGGTTGTGCACCGTGCGCGGCAGCCGTACAGCGGTGCTCCGAACCCCGCGTGCAGCCAGACCGAGGGCCGCCGTCACCGCGCGCCCACGGCCACCGACCGGCCCGTCGGTCATCGCCGGGTCCGCCTCGGTGGACACGCGACCCGGCACGGCGGGAGTGCCGGAGACGGTGACGAAGGGGCGGTCGCTGCCGACGAGTTCCTCGCCGAGGGCCGCGATGGCCGCGCTTTCCTCCGCGACCACCTTGGCCAGGGCATCGGCGCTGCTGAAGTCGTTACCGAAGGCCAGGTGGAGCACCCCATCGGCCGCGGCGGCGCCGGAACGCAGGACATCCAGATCGGCGAGGGCTCCCCGGAGCGGCTCGGCACCTGCCGCCTCGGCAGCCGCCGCGGAAGCATCGGAACGGACGAGCGCGAGGACGGTGTGGCCATTGCCGAGCAGTTCGGCGACGACGGTGGACCCGATCAGACCGGTGCCGCCGGTGACGAAGACGTGCATGGAGTTCCCCCTCAAGTGATGGGACTTTTATCCCGTCACAATAGCAAGCGACGGCACAAAAGTCCCGTCGCTTATGATGGCCCCATGGGCCGCTGGGAACCGGGAGCGCGCGAACGCCTTGTCACCGCCGCCGTCGATCTGTTCACCGAGCAGGGCTACGACGCCACTACGGTCACCCAGATCGCCGAGCGCGCCGGGGTCACGAAAAGCACCTTCTTCCGGCACTTCCCCGACAAGCGCGAGCTGCTGGTGGCCGGACAGGAGACGCTGAGCCGGCTGCTGACCGAGGGGATCGCCGAGGCGCCCGCTGATGCCGGCCCACTCGAGGCGGTCGCCGCCGGCCTCGAGCGCGCCTCGACCGCGATGGGGCCCGAGAGCCGCGAACTCGCCCCTCGCCTGAAGGCAGCCGTCGCTGCCAGCACCGAACTTCAACAGCGGGACGCCCTCAAGAGCGTCAGCCTCGCGGCCGCGATGACGGCAGCCCTTGTCGCTCGCGGGACGCCCGATCCGATCGCTGCCCTCGCAAGCGAGCTGGGCCTCCTCGCCTTCAAACGCGGATACGCCGAGTGGTCCGAGGCTGACCGTGGCATCGGTGGGGAACTCGCCGAGCACCTCCTCGCGGCCCTTGCAGAGCTGCGGTCGGCGAGCGCCTCACTGAGCTGACCGCGCATGGCGCGGTCTCTCTGACCCGAACGGGTCCGTGGCCTGGCCCCACGTACTACCCTGGGCACGTGGCGGATGAACTGGAGAAACGCGAGCCGAACGGGATGCGTGCCTCGGACGCGGACCGGGAGAAGGTCGCGCAGGCACTGCACAAGGCGATGGCGGACGGCCGGATCGACGTTTCCGAACTGGACGAACGACTGGCCACGGTGTACCAGGCGAAGACCATCGGGGAGCTGACCCCGGTTACCGCGGATCTGCCGATCGAGTCCCCGCTGGCCGCGCAGCATCAGCCCGCGCTGCCGGACCGGAGCGGGGGCACACCCGGTTCGCAGGTCTCGGTCGGCGTGCTGAGCGGCTTCGAGCGCAAGGGGGCATGGACGGTTCCGCCGACCCACACGGCGGTGGCGTTCATGGGCGGCGGGGAGCTGGACCTGTCCCAGGCGAAGTTCTCCGCGGCGCACACCACGATCACCTGTGTCGCGTTCATGGGCGGGATCGAGGTGCGGGTGCCCGAGGATGTGAACGTGCACGTCAACGGGATCGGGTTCATGGGGGCCTTCGACAACAAGATCCACGAGCCGGACGCGGGCGACGGCCGCCCGACGGTGAAGATCACCGGGCTCGCGTTCATGGGCGGGGTGGAAGTGAAGCGTCCGAAACGCCGCGAGCGCGACCGGGACGAGCTCGAAACGTGACCGGGCTTGCGAGGTCACCATCGGGCACAGCACTGCCGGTCACTGGACCGACGAGCATCGGCGAGGAGGTTCGGTGACAGCTCTGGAAGACATCACCCGGGACGAGGCGAGCCTGACCAGGTTCCTGCACGGGCTTCCCGGGGTGGACGCGGTCGGGCTCGAGCAGCGCGCCGCGGGCTTGGCCACCCGAAGCATCAAGAAGGCGAGCAAGCGCACCGCGATCGACCTGGCCATCTCGATGGTGGACCTGACGACGCTGGAGGGCGCGGACACCGCGGGCAAGGTGCGCACCCTGTGCGCGAAGGCGCGCCGCCCGGATCCGGACTATCCGGAGGTGCCGAGCGTGGGCGCGGTCTGCGTGTACCCGGATCTCGCCGGGCTCGCGGTCGGCGAACTCGAGGGCACCGGCGTCGGCGTGGCCTCGGTGGCCACGGCGTTTCCCGCGGGCCGCGCGGCGCGGGCGGTCAAGCTCGCCGATGTGGCCACGGCGGTGGAGGCCGGCGCGAGCGAGGTGGACATGGTGATCGACCGCGGCGCCTTCCTCTCCGGGAACTACGGGCTGGTGTTCGAGGAGATCCGCGAGGTGAAGCGGGCCTGCGGGACGGCACATCTGAAGGTGATCCTGGAGACCGGCGAGCTGGCCACCTACGACAATGCGCGCCGCGCGTCCTGGCTGGCGCTGCTGGCCGGGGCGGATTTCGTGAAGACCTCCACCGGCAAGGTCTCGCCCGCGGCGACCCTGCCGGTCACCCACGTGCTGTTGCAGGCGGTCGCCGACTGGCACGCGCTCACCGGGCAGCTGCGCGGGGTGAAGCCGGCGGGCGGGATCCGGGACACCAAGACCGCGATCCGCTACCTGGTCGCGGTGCGCGAGGTCGCCGGGGAGCAGTGGCTCGATCCCGCCCTGTTCCGCTTCGGTGCCTCCAGCCTGCTCAACGATCTGCTCATGCAGCGGCGCACCCAGTTCGACGGGCACTACAGCGGCCCCGACTATGTGACGGTGGACTAGCGAAGGTGACGATCGAGTGAGCATCGCAGCGAGCGAGGAGCGGAGCGAGTGAGGAACCGAGCCGACATATGAGCATGGAATGGGAATACGCGCCCGCACCGGAGAACCGGGACATCGCGCGGCTCAAATCGGAGTACCGGATGTTCCTGGACGGGGAATTCGTCGAGGGAGCCGGTCCCGGGCTGAAATCGATCAACCCGGCCACCGAGGAAGTACTGGCCGATGTTTCCACCGCCGCACCGTCCGATGTGGACACGGCGGTCGCGGCGGCGCGGCGGGCCCAGGACAAGGTCTGGGGTCCGATGCCGGGCGCCGAACGCGCCAAGTACATCTTCCGCATCGCGCGGATGATCGCCGAACGTTCCCGGGAACTCGCCGTACTGGAAACCCTGGACAACGGTAAGCCGATCAAGGAATCCCGGGATTCCGACATCCCCACCGCGGCAGCGCATTTCTTCTACCACGCGGGCTGGGCCGACAAACTCGACTACGCGGGTTTCGGCCCCGATCCGCGCCCGCTCGGGGTCGCTGCCCAGGTGATCCCGTGGAATTTCCCGCTGCTCATGGCGGCCTGGAAGATCGCGCCCGCGCTCGCCTGCGGGAACACCGTGGTGCTCAAGCCCGCCGAGACCACCCCGCTGACCGCGCTGGTGTTCGCCGAGATCTGCGCGGAGGCCGGACTCCCGCCCGGAGTGGTGAACATCCTGCCCGGGGCGGGCGATATCGGCGCCGAACTGGTCGGGCACGCGGGCGTGGACAAGGTCGCGTTCACCGGTTCCACCGAGGTGGGCAAACAGATTCAGCGCACCCTGGCCGGGACCGGCCGCAAGCTCACCCTCGAATTGGGCGGCAAGGCGGCGAACATCGTGTTCGAGGATGCCCCGATCGATCAGGCGGTCGAGGGCATCGTGAACGGGATCTTCTTCAACCAGGGCCACGTGTGCTGCGCCGGATCCCGGTTGCTGGTGCAGGAATCGGTCGCCGATGAGGTGCTCGGCAAGCTGCGCACCAGGATCGGGCGGCTGCGCATCGGTGACCCGCTGGACAAGAACACCGATGTCGGGGCGATCAACTCCGCCGAGCAGCTGGCCAGGATCCGCGAGCTGACCAGCAGCGGGGAGGTCGAAGGTGCGGACCGCTGGACGAGCCCGTGTCCCTTGCCGGACAAGGGTTTCTTCTTCGCGCCGACGGTGTTCTCCCAGGTTTCCCAGTCGATGCGGATCGCTCGCGAGGAGATCTTCGGACCGGTGCTCTCGGTACTGAGCTTCCGCACCCCGGACGAGGCGGTCGCGAAGGCGAACAACACCCCGTACGGTCTCTCCGCGGGGATCTGGACCGAGAAGGGATCCCGGATTCTCTGGGCCGCGCAGCGGATGCGGGCCGGTGTGGTCTGGGCGAACACCTTCAACCGTTTCGATCCGGCCGCCCCGTTCGGCGGCTATCAGGAATCCGGGTTCGGCCGCGAGGGCGGGCGCACCGGGCTGGAGGCATACCTCGATGTCTGATCGGGTGACCGTGGCGAAGACCTACAAGCTCTACCTCGGCGGGTCCTTCCCGCGTTCGGAATCCGGCCGCACCTACGCGGTCACCGACGCCCAGGACCGGTTCCTCGCGAACGCCGCGCAGGCCTCGCGCAAGGATGTGCGGGACGCCGTTTCGGCCGCGCGCAAGGCGTTCCCTGGCTGGTCCGGGGTCACCGCGTACAACCGCGGCCAGGTGCTCTACCGGGTCGCGGAGATGCTGGAGGGCCGCAGGGAACAGTTCGTGTCCGCGGTGCGCGATTCGGAGGGCGCATCGAACGCAGCGTCCATTGTGGACACCGCGATCGATCGCTGGGTGTGGTACGCGGGCTGGACGGACAAGATCGCGACGGTGCTCGGTGCCGCGAATCCGGTCGCCGGACCGTATTTCTCCTTCACCGTGCCCGAACCGACCGGCGTCGTCGGGGTGTTCGCCCCGCAGCACTCCGCACTGCTCGGACTGGTGAGCGTGCTCGCCCCGGTACTCGCCGCGGGCAACACCGCGGTGGTGCTGACCAGTTCCGCGCGCCCGCTTCCCGCGATCACCCTCTCCGAAGTACTGGCCACCTCCGATGTGCCGGGCGGGGTGGTCAATGTGCTCACCGGGGACACGGGCGAGCTCGCCGGGCACCTGGCCGCGCACGCCGATGTGAACGCGCTCGATCTGTGCGGCGCCCCCGCCGATCAGGCGGGCGAACTCGAACGCGCCGCCGCCGAGACGGTCAAACGAGTCCTGCCCGCCCCGGCGAGCGAACCGGACTGGACCCGGCGCCCGGACATCAAGCGGCTGCGCGCCCTCACCGAGGCGAAAACGGTCTGGCACCCGACGGGAATGTAGCGGTGGACAACTCGTCCATGTGGTCGGCCGCCCTTGCTCGACCACGTCCTGGCCACTGTACCGGCCGACCTCGAAATGCCAGTCGAAATCGCCGCGCATGATCGCGGGCAGACCGGCGATTCCGGTGCGGGTGTCCGCGCATGGTCATTCCGGAATGTTTTTCGTGTAACAGCACCGAATCGTGCGTATAGCCGAATACGCGCTCCTTCGCACAGGAGTGCACATCCTTGAACAAGCCGATATGTTCGGCCGCCGCACCGCACAGTACGCCGAATTCCGGCAGCTGGTGCACCGTGTCCGGAAGCTCGATACCGAGCGCGGTCTCCACGAGGTCCACGCCCCACAAGGCCCCCACCGCGCGCAGGCCAGGTACGTGCGCGGTGCGGACGCCGAGCGGGGCGTAGGCCGGTACTGGATGCCACCGGTGCCACGGGAGTCACGGGAGTACGCGCACGCTGGCGATCAGTGAGTGCCCCACCCCGAGCCCGGAGCGATTTTCCCGTTCACAGCGCAGCAGTTCCTCGGCGAGCGCGGTTCCCGGCTGCTCCTGATCGATGGCCGCGCGCACGATGCCGTTCCACCGGGACGCGAGCTCCGCGAAATGTTCGAGCACCGCCGGTGGCGCCCCCGTCTGCGGCGGATCGAAGAGCAACCGCTCGAATCCGCCGGTCTCCTTGCCCCCCGTCTCGACGTCACTGTGCAGTTCGTTGACCAGTTTCCGGTATGGCGGGATGTGCGGGTTGAAGGTGCGCGTCGCGGTGTGCCTGCCCAGCAGCACCGAACGGTCGGTGAACCGGGTGTCCGCGAGCCGCACCCCGGCCGAGCTCGCCGCGTTCCGCACCAGCGCCGCGAAATCCTCGCCCGCGAGGAAGGTCATCGGTTCCCCGGCGGGCGCGCTCTCCCCCTCGAAGAAGGTCATCGCGTAGTCCCAGCGGGTGTGGCCCCAGTTCGGCAGCCATTCGATCGAGTACCGCCCGAGCACATCGGCGACGAGCGCGGCCGGTTTCCCGGTTTCCCGGATGTGTTCGAAGATTCCCCGCAGCGCCTGTTCGATCTGTTCGGCCGGCAGATGCGAATAGGGCACCCCGGAGGACATGTACAGCTCGAATTCACCTTCGGGCAGCGGCCCGCGCAGATCCCCGCGCACGAACCGCGCGTCCGGATGCAGCTCGGCGGCGGTGTGCACCATGTCGGCATCGCTGTCCAGCCCGGTGTACTGCACCGCGTGCGGTACCTCGGAGAGCAGATCGAGCCCGTCCCCGGTGCCACAGCCCAGATCGAGTACCCGGACCGGCCCCTGGTGCCCCAGTCCGGCGACCGCCTCGCGCAGTAATGCGCGGGAAAGCGGTTCCTCGGCCGACCGCTTGACGGGATCACGCCGTTTCGGGGACAGATAATGCGCCCGAGCACCAGCGTAAACGGATTCACGTTTTCCCATGTGACAACCGTAGCCTCAGTTGGACAGGCCACAGCGCCGCGACCTAAAGTACAAGTATGGACAGGCGTGAACAAGGGCTGTTCGGGAAACGAAATCGGCTGATCGCCGATCTCACCGACCAGATCCACTCCGGCCGCCTCAGCAAGGGCGACCAGCTGCCGGGCGAACACCAGCTCGCGCAGCGCTACTCGGTGAGCAGGGGGACCGTGCGTGGTGCGCTCGACGAGCTCAAACGCCGCAGGCTGATCGCCACCGAGATGGGGGTGGGCTCCTTCGTCGCCTTCGACGGCGTGCCGCTCGACCAGGACCTCGGCTGGGCCACCGCGCTCGCCGATTCGGGCTTCAGCATCAGCACCGAACTGCTCGGCATCGAACGGGTCACCGATGCCTCGTTGACCGAAAGATTCGGTATCCAGGAATTCATCGCGGTGCGCAGGTTGCGCCGGGAGCAGGGGGACGGGCCGGTGTCCCTCGAGCACTCCCTGGTACCCGCGCAGGGCGCGCTCGCCGAACTGCCCGAACGCGGACTGCGCGGGGATTCGCTGACCGCGAGCCTCGCGGAGGCAGGACTGCGCGCGGACATGGGCGAGCAGTGGATCGACACCGCGCCACTGGACGAGGAATCCGCGCAACTGCTCGAGCGCGCCCCCGGTGAGGTCTTCCTCCAGTCGGTGCGGTGCAGCACCATGGTGAACGGCCGGTTCGTGGAACACGTGACGAGCCTGCTCGACCCGCACAGATTCCAGTTCCACCTCACCTTCGGAAACAGATGAACAGCTATGAGCGGGCGCTCGGCGCCTTTTATGGGCTCGCACTCGGGGACGCACTCGGCATGCCGACGCAATCCCTTTCCCGGCAACGGATCGCGGAGCTCTACGGCACCGTGGACACCCTGCTCCCGGCACGGCCCGAGCAGCCGATCGCGCCCGGCCTGCCCGCCGGATCGATTACCGATGACACCGAACAGGCCGTGCTGCTGGCCCGCCTGCTCATCGACGGCGGTGGCCAGATCGATCCGACCGTGTTCGCGAAAGCCTTGCTGGACTGGGAATCCGAGATGATCCGGCGCGGATCGGCCGATCTGCTCGGCCCGTCCACCAAACGCGCGCTCGAGGAACTGAACGCGGGCGTCGGACCGGAGGAGACCGGGCGGTTCGGCACTACGAACGGCGCGGCCATGCGCATCACCCCGGTCGCGATCGCCACCCCGCCCCGGCTCGCTCCGATGCTCGACGCGGTCGTGGCCACCAGCAGGGTCACGCACAACACGAACATCGGGATCGCCGCGGCGGCCGCCGTGGCCACCGCGGTCTCCTCCTCGATCGAGGGCACCGAACCGAAAGCGGCACTGGACAGCGCGGAACTCGCGGCGACCCACGGCGCGGGACTCGGCGTGTGGAGGGCGGGCGCGGACATCGCGGCGCGCCTCCACTGGGTGCGGAAACTGGTGCGCGGCATGGGAACCGCCGAACTCGTCGAGACGATCGCCGAACTGGTCGGCACATCCGTTGCCGCGCAGGAATCGGTGATCGCCGCGTTCGCGCTCGCCGAGGCGCGGGGTGAGGAACCGCAGCAGGCGCTGTGCCTTGCCGCACAGCTCGGCGGGGACACCGACACGATCGCCGCCATCTGCGGTGCGATACTCGGCGCGCGACACGGTGTCGCCGGGCTGCCCCGCGAACTCGTGGAAACGGTGCGCGAGGTGAACGACCTGGAACTGGAACCACTGGTCACCGGACTGCTCAAGGTGCGAGAGGAGGCGGATGAGCGTCGCCGAGACCGCCGCTGAGCCGGGTGGCGCGCTCGAGACCCGAGGGATCGAGCCGGTCCCGGACAGCGAGCGCACCGGACGGCCGATGCAGCTGTTCTGGGTGTGGTTCGCGGCGAACGTCTCCATTCTCGGCCTGCCGCTCGGTGCGACCCTCGTCGGCATCCAGCGGCTGACCTTCTGGCAGTCCGCGATCGTCGCGGTGCTCGGCGCGGTCGGTTCCTTCGCCATCGTCGGCGCGGTATCCGTCGCCGGGCGGCGCGGCGGGGCACCGGGACTGACGTTGTCCCGCGCGGTTTTCGGGGTACGCGGCAACGCGGGCCCGACCCTGGTCTCGCTGCTTTCCCGGCTCGGCTGGGAAACGGTGAACACCACGACCGCGGCCTTCGCGCTGCTTTCCCTGTGCGCCATCGTGTTCGGCACCCCGGCCGAGGCGAAGTCCGCCCCGGCACTGACGATCTGCTGCATCACGGTGTTCATCGGGCTCACCGTGATCGTCTCCGGACTCGGGCACCGGGTACTGCTTTCCGTGCAGCGGATCGCCACCTGGATCTTCGGCGCGCTGAACATCGTGGTCGCGGTGAACCTGATCGCCACGATCGACTGGCACGCGGTCGGTTCGGCGCGGCCCGCCTCGATCGGCGCGATGATTGCGGGAATCGGCACCATCGCGGCGGGAACCGGGATCGGCTGGGTGAACGCGGCCGCCGACATGTCCCGTTACCAGTCCAGGAGCGCGCGCACCGGGGCACTGGTCGCCTCGGCCGCAGCCGGTGCCGGGATTCCCCTCGTACTGCTGATCTCGCTGGGCAGCCTGCTCTCCGCGGGGGACCCGGGCCTGGCGAACGCGAGCGATCCGGTGGCCGCGATCCGCGCCATGCTCCCCACCTGGATGGCCGCGCCCTATCTGATCGCGGCGTTCGGCGGGCTGTTGCTTTCCAATCACCTCTCGGTGTACTCCGCCGGGCTGACCACGCTCACCCTCGGCATCCGGATCAAGCGGGTGTACGCGGTGATCGTGGATGTGGTCGTCACCTTCCTCGGCGCGATCTATCTGATGCTGCTCGCGCACAGCTTCTATCAGCCGTTCGTCACGTTCATCACGCTGCTCGCGGTGCCGAGCACGGCCTGGGTCGGCGTGTTCACCATGGACATGGTGCGGCGCAAGCACTATGACGCCGCGGCCCTGATGGACACCGGCCGCACGAGCGGCTATTGGTATCGCGCGGGTTGCGCACCCCGTGCGGTGCTGTCCTGGGCGGCGGGCATCCTCGCCGGTTATCTGTTCACCACCGATCAGTGGTTCACCGGCCCCTTCGCGCACACCTGGCCCGGGGAGAACGGGCTCGGCTGGGTGATCGCCTTCGCCGTCGCCGCCGGGCTGTACGCGCTGCTCGGGTGGAAGCGCCGATGAACGGGCGGCTGCTGCACACCGGGCAGGTGGTGGTGGATCTGGTGCTGCGTGTGCCCGCGCTGCCGCCGCGCGGCGGTGATCTGCTCGCCGAGAGCACCGAACTCCTGGTCGGCGGCGGGTTCAACGTGATGGCGGCCGCGGCCCGGTCCGGCGCGGATGTGCTGTACACGGGCGCGCACGGCGGCGGACGGTTCGGGGAGCAGGTGCGCGCGGCACTGCGGGCCGAGGGCATCGCGGTCGCGCGCGCCGCGAGCACCGAAACCGATACCGGAGTGTGTGTGGCGCTCGTCGAACCCGATGGGGAGCGCACCTTCGTGACCGGGACCGGCGCGGAGGGTGGGCTCGGGCCGGGCGCGCTGGACGGGATCACCGCGAGCCCGGCGGATCTGGTCTATGTCAGCGGATACAGCCTGCTGCACGAGTCCAATCGGGACACCCTGCTGGATTGGTTGCCACGTAATGGATCCGCGCGGACGCTGTTCGATCCCGGACCACTCACCCCGGACATTCCACCCGAAACCCTGCGCGCCGTACTGTCCACAGTGGATATCCTGAGCTGCAACGCGGAGGAATCGGCCCCGCTGATCGATTCGATGCGCGAATTCCCCGATTGCACCCTGCTCATCCGGGACGGCGCGGCCGGCTGCACGATCCGGCGCGGCGCCGCGACCGCCCGGGTCCCCGGATTCCCGGTGGCCGCTGTGGACACCAACGGCGCGGGGGACGCGCACTGCGGGGTGCTCGCGGCCGAATTGCTGCGCGGTACCGGGCTGGGAACCGCGGCACGCAGGGCGAACGCGGCCGCGGCCATCGCTGTTTCGCGCACCGGTCCGGCCACCGCACCGGAACGAGCGGAAATCGACCAGTTCCTTGCCGCCCGGCAAGGTTGACGTGTCCGGCCGGTCCCGACAGCATGAACGGGTGACCTTCTCCTCGACCACCGCGCTCACCACCGCGTTCCGCACCGGGGAGCTGAGCCCTGCCGAATACCTGCGCACCCTCGCCGAACGGACCGATCGCCTCGAACCGCAACTGCGCGCGTACGCCTGCCGCACCGGGGAAATCGCCACCGAGCAGGCCCGCGCGGCCACCGAGGCGTACCGGCGCGGCGAGACCGGGGAACTGCTCGGCGTCCCGCTCTCGGTCAAGGACTGTTTCCATCTGGCCGGTGCACCGACCGGGCTCGGTTCGTTACTGCACAAGGATGCCCGCGCGCTCACCGATTCCGGAGTGGTGCGCCGCCTGCGGGAAGCGGGCGCGGTCATCACCGGGAAAACGAACATGGCGGAATTCGGCCAGTCGGCCACCTCGGAGAATCTGCTCGGCCCGGAAGCAGCGAACCCCTGGGACACCGAACGCACCCCGGGTGGTTCCAGCGGCGGCAGCGCGGTCTCGGTCGCCGCGGGCCTGGCCACGGCGAGCATCGGCAGCGACGGCGGCGGCTCGGTGCGCATCCCCTCGGCGTTCTGTGGCCTCGTCGGGGTGAAGCCCAGCCAGGGACTGTGCGTCGATGAGGACGGTTTCCGTGCCATGACCCCGTTTTCCGGGCCCGGTCCGATCACCGCGAGCGTCGCGGATGCGCGACTGCTGCTCGGTGTGCTCGCCAGCCGGGTCTATCCGCGCAGCGCCACCGGCCGGAAGCGGATCGCGGTTTTCCCGGCACCACAGGGAAGGCCGGTGCACGAAGGCGTGGCGAAGGCGGTGCACGGGGCGGTGACACTGCTCGAACAGCAGGGCCACGAGTTCCTGGAGAGCCCGCTGCCCATCGAGGGCTGGGCCGAGATCTTCGGCCCGCTCGTGCTCGCCGAGGAACACCGGGAGCGCGGGCATCTGCTCGGCACCTTCGACGATCGGCTCACCCGCTACGAACTGGCCACCCTGCGCGGCGCGGCCCGCCTGGAACCCGCGGCGGTGGCCGAGGCCGAGCGCGCGCTGCGGGCCTACCGCTCCCGGTTCGCCGAACTGTTCGGCGAGGTCGATCTGCTGGTCACTCCCTCGGTCGCGGTTCCGGCCTTCCCGCACGGACAGCGGCCGCGGTCGATCGGCGGGGTCGAGGTCGACCCACTGTGGGGCGCCTATCCGTTCTCCGTGCCGTTCAACGTGGCCGGTGCCGCCGCGGTGAGCCTGCCGTGCGGACTGGCCGAAGGTCTCCCGGTCGGGGTGCAACTCGTCGCCGCCCCGGGGAACGAGACGGTGCTGCTGGATGTCGCCGAGGAACTCGAGGAAGCCATCGCTTTCGACCGGTCCGCCTTGCGAGCATTGTGGCCATGAACGGTTTCCTGACCGGCGCGGCGCGGCGCTGGTTTGAGCACCGGTACGCGGAGGCGGCCGCGCGGTGGCCGATCCCCTGCGAAGAGCTCGAGGTGGCCACGGAATTCGGCCCCACCCGGGTACGCAGCTGCGGAAGCGCGGACGGCTCCCCGCTCATACTGCTACCCGGGGCCAACGGAACCTCCCTTTCTTACGCCGCAACCGTGGCCGAACTCGGTGCGCGGCACCGGATCCACGTGCTCGACCCGATCGGCGAACTCGGCATGAGCCGCCAGACCGCCCCGATGCCGGACGTTTCGAGCACCGTGCGCTGGTTCGCCGAGACCCTCGAAACACTCGGCATCGAGCGCGCCGATCTCGCCGGTACCTCGCGCGGCGGCTGGATCGCGGCGGCGTTCGCGGTGCGCTATCCGGAGCGGGTGCGCAGCCTCACCCTGCTCGACTCGCCGGTGTTCGCCCCGCTCGGCGCGCGTTTCTACACCTGGCTGCTGGGCATGCTTCCGTTCGCCTTCCTCCCGGAACCGATACGCGGGCGGATCGGGCCACTGCGCGAACCGGATCCCGGTTTCTCCTTCGTGCTGCGTGCCAACACCGTTTTCCTTCCCGGGGCCTGCGCGCCGGTTCCGTTCACCGACGAGGAACTGCGCGCCATCACCGTCCCGTCCCGGGTGGTCATCGCCGAACACAGCGCCCTGTGCCCGGCGACTCTCGCGCATGAACGCGCCACCCTGATCCCGGACTGTCAGGTCGAAGTCCTTCCCGGACGCGACCACTTCTTCCCGCTGCGCGAACCGGACCTTGTCGCCGCACAGATCCTGACCCGGACCGCCTGAGCCGAATCGCGCGCCTGCGTGCCTCGTCTCGGTGTCCGTTCCGAGCAATATCTCGTCCACGGGCGGCCGCGCGAATTCGCCATCGACACCATCGCGCTCCCGTTCGGCACCGAATGCTGCTGTGTCACCGTTTCCGGGCACTCGAACTGCTCGGCGAGGTGCATCCGGTGAGCTCGGCGTTTCTCCGAACGAGTACTACTGAACCGGCAGCCCGGAATGGCACACTCTGTAGTCATGACGGACTTCACCACACCACAGACCATTCAGGCCGAGTTCGATATCGAAAACTGGGACGAAGTCCCCTACCACGAGCCCGAGGACGGCCCGAGACTCACCAGAATCACGATCCGCAAGAACTATCGTGGCGGAGTTCAACGAAACGGCCTCGAGGGCACCGGACTGGTCGAGGTGCTCACCGCCCAGGGCAACCTGGGCAGCGGTTACGTGGCCTCCGAACTCATCCGCGCAACCCTCGACGGCCGCGGCGGCACCTTCGTCATCCAGCACGGTGGCCTGGCCGACAACGGGGCCCAGAGCACCTTCGGCACCGTGGTGCCGCACTCCGGCACCGGAGAGCTGACCGGGCTGCGGGGCGAAGCGACCGAAGCCACCATGGGCATCCTGACCCTCACCTACTATTTCGACACCCAGCAGGATTTCGCCGACTGGCAACGGTGAACCTCACCAAGTGAGATAGCGGGTGAGCATGGCGACCAGTTCCTCCTCGAACCGGCCGATATCGATGGGGTCGGGCGCCGCGACCACCTTGTGCACGACGAGCTCGATCGTGGACACCACGAGCCGGGTAGCGGTCTCGGTGTCCTCGACCCGGACATCCGGATGATTGCCGAGCAGTTCCCGGATATAGGCGGCCCGGGAACGCTCGTACTGATCGATCTTCTCCAGCAGTTCGGGCGACCGGGGAGCCTGCTCGATCAGCACCCGAAGCAGCTGCGGATCATCCCGGTGGTTCTCGATCGCCGCGCGCACCAGGTTCCGGATGATCCCCTCGAGCGAAGCCTCCTCCAGACCCGGCCCCTCGGTGGCCGCGGCGTCCAGATGACGGAACAGCAACTCGCTCAGGATCGCGTCCTTGTTCGGGTAGTACTGATACAGCGAGCCGATCGAGATCCGCGCCTGCTCGGCGATGCGGTTGGTGGTGCCCGCGGCGTAGCCGTGCTCAGCGAAAACGTGAGCAGCCGCGATGAGAATGCGCTGCCTGGTGAGCTCCGCCCGGACCTGACGCGGCCGTTTACGTGGTTGAAGCCGCCTGCTGTCCGCCGTCATGACACCTCCGGCTGCGCCGTGCGAAAGCGAGTAGCGTTGAACACAAGTTATTGCTCATAATAGCCTTATGAACTGCGGATACGCCGTGGAAGGGGCGATGTGATGCTACCCAAAGTGCGGATGCCCGACACCCGGAAGATGATCACCCTCGAAGTGCTCGCCAACACCCGGTTGAGCGCCAACTTCACCACCATCACCCTCGGCGGCCCCGAACTCGAGCAGTTCAAACCCTCGGGCGAGGACCAGACCGTGCGCCTGTTCTTCCCCCGCGAAGGACAGGACCGGCTGACCATGCCGACGCTGTCCAACGAAGCATGGATGGCGCAGCTGCTCATGATGCCCAAGACACGTCGCCCCTGGGTGCGCAACTACACGATCCGGCGAGCGCGCCCCGAACGCGGCGAAATCGACATCGACTTCGCACTGCACGGCGAGGCTCCCGCATCCACCTGGGCACAGCACGCCAAGCCCGGCGATCCCGCTGGCATCTTCGACATGGGCGTGACCTACCTGCCGCCGGCCAGGGCATCCTGGCAGCTGCTCGTCGGCGAAGAGAGCGCCGTACCCGCGATCCTGGCCATCCTCGAGAACGCTCCCACCACACTCACCGCCGAGGTATTCCTCGAAGTCCCGGAAACCGCCGATATCCAGCACGATTTCCGTACCCCCGAAGGAGTTCGCGTGCACTGGCTCGCCCGCGACCGTGCGGATGCCCTGCCCGGAGAACTCGCACTCCAAACCGTGCGAAACGCCCAGCTGCCCGCGGAACCCTTCTACACCTGGGCCGCGGGCGAGGCGAAACTGCCGACCGGACTGCGCCGCCACCTGGTCAACGAACGCGGTATCCCCAAAGCCGATATCGCCTTCTTCGGGTACTGGCGACACGGCCGGTCCAGCCCCGGTTGATTCGGCGCGGATCACATCGCAGAAAAGATGCGGATTCCGACGAGTCCAGGTAGGCTCTCGCGAGAGGGCTTCCGGAGCGCACCATCCGGGAGCCCTCAATGCATTTCGTTACCGGCCGCCGTAGCCGAACTCATTACCGTCCGGATCCCGGAAGATCACCTTACGCATACCCTCGTCGTAGGTGTCCCGCTGCTCCGGATCGATACCGTGTTCGGCAATCCCGGAGACCACCGCCTCGAGATCATCCACCAGCACCGTATTCATCGCATGGCCCGCGTGCGCCGGATCCTCCACGACGTACACCCAGCTGTTCTCGCCGAGCTCCCGCACCGATTCGGTCTCGGTCGCCGCGAACGATACCGGCCGCCCGAAAAACCGCTCATACCAGGCAACCGCGACCGCGTGGTCGCTGACCGGGATTCACGCGAACAGAGAAGTGGGCATGACAGCAGAGGTTACTCACGCCGACCGCGGACGCAAGGCCTGCCGACCTGCGAGCAGGTGAACACAGGACCGGCAGTTCCGTGACCGTGCACCATTCCCGTTCTCTTGTTATTTCGTAGTGCTCCTCACCGAACTCGAGTACGTCGATTTCCGTCATCGATTTCTTCAGGGAATTCACCCAAGGGCGCTTTCATCGCAATACTGCGCGGACGATCCTTCCTGCTGCCGGAACGGCGACCGTTTCGGCGAGGCATCCCCGTACCGATCATGTCTCTCGGGTACCGGTGCGGGGATCGTGTGCGGCGAGCCGGAGCGCGGCCGTGCGCAGATCGTGGTGTGGCTGACCGGTGCCGAGTTCATGCAGGGCGATCTCGGCGACGGCGGCGACGAACAGGGTCGCGACGGGCCCGGCCCGGTGCCAGCCGAGGGCTTCCAGGTCGGCGACGGCGATGCGCGCGAACTGGTCGTTGCGCGCGGCGATATGCGGGCCGAGCGCAGCGTCGGTGCGCGCTTGCACGAGCAGCGCCTTGGTGGCGGGGTGGTTCAGGCACCCATCGAGATAGGCGGTCATCCCGGCCGCCAGCCGGTCCAATCCTGCCGGCAAGGCCTCGATCGCGGCGTCGGCCGCGGCGGTGAGCTGGTCGTGAAAGGCCATGTGCAGGGCGACGAGGTAGTCGGTGCGAGTAGACCAATGCTGGTAGAAGCTCCCCTTGGCCATCTTGGCTTCGGCGACGATGGCGTTGACCGACAGCCGGGAAAGGTCTTCGCCGGCCAGCAGTCGCTGGCCGGCCTCCAGCAGAGATCGGCGACCGGACTCAGCCGACCTCATCATCGACTCCTGCGGTGTTCATCGTGTGCTGACGCAGGAAAGGCAAGACGTGCTCCAGGAAATCGTGCGGCCGCTCATTGAACGGCTCGTGACTGGTGGCCAGCAGCACCGACTGCGCGTCGGGCAGTGCCCGCCGCGCACGCCGGCCATCGATCGCGGCGGGCAACACCGGATCTCGCCGTCCCCACACCAGTAGCGCGGGCGCGCTCAGGGCACTGTCGGTGAGATCGAACCGTGGGTCGGAGAAACTCCGCCATATCGCGCAATGGACCGCCAGCCGCCGCCGATCCCGCCGGATCGCACGGGCGCGGGCGTAGCTGGCGCGAGCGCTGGGGGTGCGCAGGCGGCCCAGATTGGCTCGCATGAGCGGAGTGACCAACGCCCGCGCCAAGCGCGGACGGCCCATCACGTGCCGGCAGAAGAACCGGGTCAGGGGGTTGTGCGGGGTGAAGCCACCGGGATCCACCAGTACGACACCGGTGATCACCGCCGGGCGCCGTTGTGCCAGCCTGGCCGCCACGTAGCCGCCGACACTGTTGCCGAGAACCGAGAGCCGCACGATCCCACGTTCAGCCAGGACATCCAGGACATCTTCGGCCACCTCGACGAGCCCGTCCGCGGTCACCCGGTCCGGCTCGGTCACGGTGGAGCCACCGTAGCCCGGCCAGTCGAGCGTTACGACGGTCCACTCCCGAACCAGATCCTCCACGACCGCGTCGAAGTCTCGACTGTCTCCCGGGTTGGCGTGTAACAGCAGCACGGCACCCTGCTCCGCGACGGGGTGTTCCCGCAGGTGCACCGCTATCTCACCCAGCGCCGTCGGCACCGTGAACACCGACCGCGCTGCCTTCGCCGCACCTGCCGTCATGACCGCCACCCGGATCCCGGGGACCCGCCATCCCCGCCAACGGATCCCGACCGCTCACGCTCCCGGCGCCCCGCGGCTCGGACAAGCAACTCGCCCATCTCATCGGCCCGGGACTTCGCGAACACCAGGGGCGGGGACAACGCCACCGTAGAAGCCCCAAACCGATGGGGAACGCGAACGCCTCGACTCGGCCGGATCGGGCGGTAGTACGTCAACTTGGCCTCGAACGGCGCATCGGCACCCGGACGTTCCAACGCCAACATCCTTCAATCGACTACTTCGACCATAGGACCGACCGGTCGGTCATGGCAAGCGTGCCGGTGACCTGTCAGAGCGCCTTTTGAAATGAGCCCTGAGTGGTGATCGCAGCGCGCCGAGGTCGGCGGCGTGCACCACAAACACCTCACCCCATCAGGCACCTGCGCCAAGGACCATCTTGCTCGTCCGCTGCGCGCACCGACCATGGTGCCCGCTACCTGGCCGCCACTGGTGCGCCGACGCGGCTCATGCACCTGGTGGCCCATCACTCCTGCGCGTACCGCGAGAGCGAACTCCGCGACCTCGGCGGTGATCTGGCCGAATTCACCGACGAGAAGACACCGCCGCGCGATGCCCTGTGGTGGGCCGATATGGTCACCGCGCCGAACGGCACGGTGACCACGATTGACCGGCGGTTGAGCGAAATTCAAACCCGATACGGTCCGACCGACCTCGTGACTTTCTTCATCCGCGCAGCGCCTTCCGAACTCACCGCGGCCGTGGACCGCACCGAGCAACGGCTTACCGAAGCGGGCATCGTCTACGAGTAGTACGGCTCAACGAATCCCACCGACTTCCGAACTAGCCGCGCAATTCCATGGTGCAGCACTCATCGATTCCACGCGTCGTCCGCATGACCGGGCAAGACGGCGGCGTTCGGGGATCTGACAAGCTCCCTATTCGGCGATGGTTCCGCACCTCGGCGTCCTTCTTCCGCTTTGCCAGTCGCTTCGCCCCATGGTGGCAGGAGGCGCACAGTGTCCCCACCCGCCGCGGAGACACCAATCGGACCTTGTCGCTCAGTCTGGGATACTGGCAAGGATCTTTTCAAGGACCTTGCGCATCGCTTCGACATCTGTTGCCTCTTGATTGCTGAGAACGGCACAGTGCAGGTCCAGCCCGGGGAACCAGGCATTCATAGCCTTGAATCCGGCGTTGTCGCCGTCATGCCATCTCGCCGGCCGGTCGACTAGCGGCCCGAGGCACCAACCGTAGCCGTAGCCGGTTTCTGGCAGACGCTCGCCGCAGTCGATGTGCTTATGAAACATCGCTGCGCGCGAGTCGGCACTCAGCACATCGCCGTTACGAAGCGCTTCATCCCAGCGGAGCAGGTCCGACACCGTCGACCAGGCATCTCCAGCTCCCATACCAACGGTATCGAGTTCGTAGGAAGAGGTCAGCTTTGCACCATCATGACCGCGAGCGATATCCGTCCGGACGTCAGGAGTGCCGACGAACGTGCGATCCATACCGAGTGGCAGGAAAAGCGATTGTTGCAGAAATTCGCGATATGGCAGCTCGCCGACGCGTTCCACAATCCGCGCGAGCAGGACATAACCGGGACTGCTGTACCGGAACGCATGACCGGGCCGACAACACAATGAACGCTGACCAAGTATCTCGATGAACTCGCCGCCTGGTAACGGTTGGTAAAGGTCGATATTCGGATAGTCTTCCCAATGCCCCAAACCGGATCCGTGACACAACAAGTGATGTACCGTCATGTCTCGCCATGCTGAAGGGCAATGTGAAAGCCAACGAGATACCGGATCATCCAGCTGCAATTCATGCCTATCCACCAACGCTAAGACAGCCGCCGCCGTGAACTGCTTACTTACCGAAGCAAGCTGAAATCGGGTATCTGGAGTACAGGACTCCCCGCTGTAGGAATCCGCCACACCGGACGCACTCGCAAAAACCACGTCACCTCTGCGAGCCGCAAGAACACACCCCTGAATCGTCTCCGCCATGGCTCCAAATTGTATGCCGACAACAGCATCCTTCCACCCCTTTCGCCGCTGCCACCCGCTTCGCCTCGCGGTGGTTGGGCCAGGGGTGAGAGCCGGCTCATCGCACAGCGACGCCGAACCGCGCCCTTGATGCGGCCGCCGCGAGGTAAGACGGTCCCCCGTGAAGGGCTTGCCAGGTCAATCGCGACATCGACCGCCGGGCTTTCTTGGCCAGGTCGGAGTAGCGTTGCCGACCATGGATGAACCCCTGGCCAGCGGTAGTGCTCGCCATGTACTGGAGCTTCATCGGCAGGCCGCGATAACTCGGTCTGCCGATGACATGGCGCGCCTGTATGCGGTCGATGCGGTGCACGAGTTTCCGTTCACGAGACCTGGTGTGCCCTCCCGGCTGGAGGGGCGAGAAGCGATTCTCGAGTTTGTCATTGGTAGCTGGCGCGATCTCCCGCTGAAGTACGAGCGGTATCACACGTTATCGATCCTCGACACGACTGAGCCGAACACGATTGTCGTGGAGCAGGAGGCCATCGGAAAGGATCGAGCAGGCCGCGCCTTCACCCTGCCTAACATCGTCGTGCTGACTGTGCGCGGCGGGCAGATTGCTCATCTCCGGGACTACGTGAATCTCATTGCCGTAGCCGAGGCAGTGGGCACAGCCGACTCGTAGGCACAAGGCTGTCCGCTTGGCCTGCACCGTGATTCATTGGCCGCTGGCGGGCCGACCCGACCCCGCTTGCCCGCTTGGATTACATCGCGAACGTCCCGTCTGGTGTGACCGGTCGCCGTGTTGTGGGTCTGGTGGTTCACGTGCGAAGTGAACAGAGCATCCGCCCGGCCGCCGGGAGCCCTCGAGTCATTCCGTGGTGATTCCGCGAACGGTCCCGGCCAGCTTGCCACGGACACAGATCGTCACAGACGATTTTGTTCGGAAACCACGTCAGAACCGTTGTGGCACAACGAATCTGCCCATCCACCAGCCGAGCAGGCAACTACCGATAGTGACTGACTCAATCCCGCAATTCCATGGTGCAGCATTTGGGGCCACCGCCGGACTTGCGCAGTTCCGAGATGTCCACGTGCAGCGGCGCATAACCGCGGGCGCGCAATTGTTCGGCGAGTGCGGTGGCTTCGGCGGGCAGGACGACGTGGTATCCGTCGCTGACTCCGTTGAGGCCGAGGCACGCGGCATCCGCACCGGTGGCGATGACGGCGTCGGGGAAGAGGCGGAGCAGTACTTGCCGTGAGCCGGGGGAGAAGGCTTCGGGGTAGTAGGCGATGTTGGCTTCGGGCCCTTCGTTGAGCACGAACAGGGCGGTGTCGAGGTGGTAGTAGCTGGGGTCGATCAGACGCAGGGAAACAATCGGCACACCCAGCACTTCCTGTGCTTCGCCGTGTGCGCGCTCGTCGGTGCGGAATCCGGTCCCGGCGAGCAGCAGGCTCCCGGTCCAGGCGAAGTCGCCCTCGGCTTCGTTGACGGCGGTGGGCATGACGACGTCGGTGTAGCCGTTTTCGAGGAACCAGCGGCGGAAGTGTTCGGCTTCGGCGGCTCGTTGCGGCGCCCGGAATCGAGAACCGAGGACTTTGCCGCCGATGACGGTCCCGGAGTTGGCGGCGAAGACCATGTCGGGCAGTCCTGGCTGGGGCAGGATGCGATGCACGTGGTGACCGAGGCGTTCGTAGGTGTCGGCGAGCCGGGTCCACTGCCGCATGGCGAGCTCGGTGTCGACGCCTGCGGTGGGGTCCATCCAGGGGTTGATGGAGTATTCGACGGTGAAGAACTCCGGGGGGCACATCAGGTAGCTGCGCACGGTGGGTACGCGTTCGGCGATGAGCTGGCCGCCGGGGGACTCCAAGATCGTCATAACACCAAATCTATGTGCGTGGCGACCATCGAACAATGTCGCGATGTTGCGGACAGACAGGCAGAATGTTGCGCATGGACGCCACAGATCAGCGAATCATTTCGGCATTGGTGAGCGATGCGCGCGCCAGCTATGCGGAGATCGGCAAGGAGGTGGCGCTCTCGGCGCCCGCGGTGAAGCGGCGGGTGGACCGGCTGCTGGAGCTCGGCGTGCTGCGCGGGTTCACCGCGGTGGTCAATCCGGAGGCGATCGGGCGGGGCACCGAGGCATTCATCGAGGTGCACTGCCGGGGCAACATCACCCCGGCGCGCATCCGGGGCGCGCTGGAACCGTTCCCGGAGGTGGTCGCGGCGTACACGGTGACCGGTTCGGCGGACGCGATCGTGCATCTGCGCGCGGCGAGCATGCACCATCTGGAGAACGTGCTGGAGCAGGTGCGCGCACTGGAGATCGTGGACACCACGGTTTCCACGGTGGTGCTGTCCACGCTGCTGGAGCGCCCGCCGATGCCGGAGCGGTAATCTCGCCTGTCATGGCTGAGACTCGCGCTGAGATCCGCACCGAACACACCGGGGGCGTCGCCGTGCTCACCGTGCACGACCCGGACCGCCGCAATGCCCTGACCACAGACCTTTCCGCCGAGCTCGCGGAGGCCGTGACCCGCTGCGAGGCCGATGATTCGGTGCACGCGCTGGTGATCACCGGCGCGGGCCCGGCGTTCTGCGCGGGGGCGGATCTCGCCGCGCTCACCGATGCGAGTGCGGCGGCCGAACAGGAGCGCGGGCTGCGCGCGGTCTATGCGGGGTTCCTCGCGGTCGCCGAGTGCCGCCTGCCCACGATCGCCGCGGTGAACGGGGCTGCGGTGGGCGCGGGCCTGAATCTCGCGCTGGCCGCCGATGTGCGCATCGCGGGCCCGAAGGCACGGTTCGACGCGCGATTCCTGCGGCTCGGCATTCACCCGGGCGGTGGGATGACCTGGATGCTGCAGCAAGCTGTCGGTCCCCAGACGGCCCGCGCGATGGTGCTGTTCGGCCAGATCCTGGACGCGGAGGCCGCGGTGCGTGCCGGTCTCGCCCATTCGGCTGCCGAGGACCCGGTCGCCGCCGCGGTGGAGTTCGCCGAACCGGCCACCCAGGCGCCACGGGAACTGGTGCTCGCCACCAAGGCGAGCATGCGCACGACGGCCGCGCTGGACGCGCACGCCGGTGCGGTGGACGTCGAGCTGGCCCCGCAGGTGGAATCGCTGAACTCGCCCGCGTTCGCCGAGCGCCTGGCGGCCATGCGGGCGAAGATCAGCCATCGCTGACTGTGTTAGTTTAGGCTAAGCTAACACACTCAGGAGTGCGCGATGACCTCGATCAGGCAGGAGATCCGCCGGATCACCCAGCACGGCCAGGGCCCGTTCAGCTGCGAGGTCGAGGTCGAGCGCGTATGGCCGATTTCCCGGGGATTCCGCCGGGTGGCGGTGCACGGTTCGGGACTGGCGCAGTATCGGGACATCTGGCCGGCGGACGCGTTCAAGCTGATGCTCCCGGGCGCCGAGCAGCCAGAACAGCCACTGCCGCGCGCCTACACGGTGCGCAGCTTCGACCCGGAACGCAACCGGATCGAGTTCGACGTCGCCGAGCATCACGGTGGACCGGGAATGGCCTGGCTGGAGCGCACCGGACCGGGCGAGGTCGTCGGGCTCGCCGGAATGCGCCATGAGTTCACCTCGGCGGCCCCGGTGGACCGGCACCTCATCGTCGGGGATGCGAGCGCCCTGCCCGCGGTCGCCGCGATCGTCGAAGCATTGCCCCCGGATGTGCCCGCGCTGGTCTGCCTTTCCACCGCGGAGGAATCGGACAAGGCGCTGCTCCCCGAACGCGAGCACACCAGCGTGCACTGGCTGACCGGGCAACCCCGCCAGGCGCTCGTCGAACTGGTGCGCTCGGTCGCCGCGCCGCAGGGGCGCACCCAGGCGTGGCTGGCCGCCGAGGCGGCGGTGGTGCGCGAACTGCGCCGCTTCACCCTCGACGAGTGTGCCGTGGACCGCCAGGACATGCAGGCGCGCGCGTACTGGAAGGCCGGAGTGGACAGTACGGCGATCGATGCGGACAGCATCGTGCGTTATCAGAAGGCCATGGCGGACGGTTTGGACATCACCGACCCGGATGTGGTCGACCGGATGGAATTCGAAACCGCGGGAGGTTGAACCTCGAGCTAACTGAAGTTCCGTACCACGAAACACGCGCGGCGTGATCTCCGACACATGGGTGCTTGTACGACACAATCGATGCAGCGGTACTGACATGCGCTTGGTAGCAGTCACGGCAGGCCCTGCGGGTGGTTGCGCGATGATGCAGCACACGATGCGTTTTCCTGCGAAGTGGGAGCACCATGTGCACTCGGTGCGCCTCGAGCGAAGACGGTTAGCATCGACGGTGCGCAAGCAAAGGGTTGGCAACCCTGAGCAGCGGCCCGAGCGTGGAGAGAAGGTACGGGTAAGCGATGAGCCTGAGCGAGGTCGACGAGAAGGTCGGCGACAGTTCGAGCACCAAACTGAACCGGGTCGTGATCCGGTTCGCCGGTGACTCCGGAGACGGCATGCAGCTGACCGGGGACCGGTTCACATCCGAGGCCGCCTCCTTCGGCAATGACCTCGCGACCTTGCCGAACTTCCCGGCGGAGATCCGCGCCCCACAGGGCACGCTGCCCGGCGTGTCCAGCTTCCAGCTGCACTTCGCGGACTACGACATCCTCACCCCGGGCGACCGCCCGGATGTGCTCGTCGCGATGAACCCGGCCGCGCTCAAGGCGAACCTCGCCGATGTGCCCAAGAGCGGGATCATCATCGTCAACACCGACGAGTTCAACAAGCGCAACCTGACCAAGGTCGGCTATGCCGCGAACCCGCTCGAAGACGGTTCGCTGGAGAACTTCCAGGTCTACGAGGTCGCCATGGGCACGATCACCCAGGGCGCGCTCGCCGAGACCGGCCTCGGCAAGAAGGACGCCGAGCGCTGCAAGAACATGTTCGCCCTCGGTCTGCTCTCCTGGATGTACCACCGTCCCACCGAGAGCACCGAGCAGTTCCTGCGCGACAAGTTCGCCAAGAAGCCGGACATCGCCGAAGCGAACATCCTGGCCTTCCGCGCCGGCTGGAACTACGGCGAGACCACCGAGGCCTTCGCGGTCACCTACGAGGTCGCCCCCGCCAAGCTGGCGCCGGGCACCTACCGGCAGATCACCGGGAACACCGCGCTCGCCTACGGAGTGGTCGCCTCGGCCGAACTGTCCAAGCTGCCGGTGCTGCTCGGCACCTACCCGATCACCCCGGCCTCGGACATCCTGCACGAGCTGTCCAAGCACAAGAACTTCAACGTCACCACCTTCCAGGCCGAGGACGAGATCGCCGGGATCGGCGCCGCGCTCGGGCACGCTTTCGGTGGCGGGCTCGGCATGACCACGACCTCCGGCCCCGGTGTGGCGCTCAAATCCGAGACCATCGGCCTCGCGGTGATGACCGAGCTGCCGCTGGTGGTGATCGACGTGCAGCGCGGCGGGCCATCGACCGGGCTGCCGACCAAGACCGAGCAGGCCGACCTGTTGCAGGCGATGTTCGGCCGCAACGGCGAATCCCCGGTCCCGATCGTCGCCCCGGCAACGCCCTCCGACTGCTTCGACGCGGCGCTCGAAGCGACCCGGATCGCGCTGCACTACCGCACCCCGGTGATCCTGCTTTCCGACGGCTCGATCGCGAACGGCTCGGAACCGTGGCTGATCCCGGATGTGGAGAAGCTGCCCGATCTTTCCGTGCAGTACGCGAACGAGCCCAACGCGCCAGACGATTCCGGGGAGTTCTGGCCCTATCTGCGCGATCCGGAAACCCTGGCCCGGCCGTGGGCGGTTCCCGGGACACCCGGTCTACAGCACCGCATCGGCGGCCTGGAGAAACAGGAGGGCAAGGGTTCGATCTCCTACGACCCGGACAACCACGACGCGATGGTCCGCATCCGTCAGTCCAAAGTGGACGGTATCGAGGTGCCGGACCTGACCGTGGACGACCCATCCGGCGGCGAGGCGAAGATGCTCGTGCTCGGCTGGGGATCCACCTACGGCCCGATCGGCGCGGCCGCCCGAAGGGTGCGCGCCAAGGGCATGCCGGTCGCGAGCGCGCACCTGCGCAACCTGAACCCCTTCCCCGCCAACCTCGGGGATGTCCTTCGCCGCTACGAACGCGTGCTCGTTCCGGAGATGAACGGCGGCCAGCTCGCCCTGCTGCTGCGCGGCAAGTATCTGGTCGATGTGCGCTCGTACACGAAGGTAGCCGGGCTGCCGTTCAAGGCAGAGGAACTCGAGCAGGTGTTCACCGACCACATAGGGGAGATCGCATGACCGACGAGGCACGTTTTCCCTTCGAGGAGGCATCGTGACAGCGACGGATCTGGGGCTACCGCAGCTTGGTGGGCTCGACCTCGTGCCGAGCACCGAAGAACCGCAGAAAGCCAAGGACTACAAGTCGGACCAGGAAGTTCGCTGGTGTCCCGGCTGCGGCGACTACATCGTGCTCAACACCATGCAGTCTTTCCTGCCCACGCTCGGGCTCAAACCCGAGAACATCGTGTTCATCTCCGGGATCGGCTGCTCCTCGCGGTTCCCGTACTACATGAACACCTACGGGATGCACTCCATCCACGGCCGCGCGCCCGCGATCGCGACCGGGCTCGCCGTCGGCCGCCCCGATCTCTCGGTCTGGGTGGTCACCGGGGACGGGGACGCGCTGTCCATCGGCGGCAACCACCTCGTGCATGCCTTGCGGCGCAACGTGAACATCAAGATTTTGCTGTTCAACAACCGCATCTACGGGCTCACCAAGGGCCAGTACTCGCCGACCTCGGAGACCGGGAAGGTCACCAAGTCCACCCCGATGGGCTCGCTGGACACCCCGTTCAACCCGGTCTCGCTCGCACTCGGCGCGGAGGCCAGCTTCGTCGGCCGGGCACTCGACTCGGACAAGAAGGGGCTGACCGAGGTCCTCACCGCGGCCGCCAACCACCGTGGTTCGGCACTGGTGGAGATCTACCAGAACTGCCCGATCTTCAACGACGGCGCCTTCGACATGCTCAAGGACCGGGACGAGGCCGAGCGCCGGATCATCCCGCTGCGCGAGGGTGAACCGGTCATCTTCGGTCCCGAGTCCTCCGACGGCGAGCTCGAGTACGGCGTGGTGCGCGATCCGGAGACCGGCGGGCTCACCGTGCGCAAGCTGGCCGAGGTCGGCGTGGAACAGGTCGTCACGCACAACCCGGCCGCGGCCGATCCCGCCCAGGCGTTCGCGCTCTCCCGGCTCACCGGTTCCGATCTCGCGCACACGGTCACCGGGATCTTCCGCAATGTGCAGGCGCCGAGCTACGACGACCTCGCCCGCGAGCAGGTCCAGACGGCGATGACCAAGCACCCGGGTGATCTGCAGCAGCTGTTGCGCGGCAACGACACCTGGACGGTCAGCTAATCGAGCGGTTCCGCGATGCCGTGCATGAGCTGGCGCATCGCGGCCCGCAGCACGGTGCGCTGCCGCGGCCCCTCGTACCGCATCGCCACCCGGTAGGCGGCGGCGAGGGCGGCCGCGGCGACCGCCGGGTACAGTTCGTCCGGCTTGGTGCCGGTGCGTTCGGCGATCACCTCGCGCATCAGCAGGCCCGGCTGTTCGAGTGCGGCGTGCAGGTGCGGCAGCAGCCCCGGATTCGCGCCGAGCATCTCGGCGACCCCGAGCATCGAGGCCTCGCCCGCCGTTCCTTCGAGTACCGCGTCGAAGGCCTGCTCGAGCGATTCGTGCGCCGGGCGCTCCCGCAGTTGCTCGACCGCCTGTCTGGTGGAGACCTGCACCAGCGCGACGATCGCGGCTTCCTTGGTCGCGAAGTAGTTGAAGAACGTGCGCGGGGAAACCCCTGCGGCGCGGGCGATCCCGTCCACGGTGATGCCGTCCATGCCGTGTTCGAGCGCGAGCCGCCACGCGTGCTCGGCGATCGTGGTGCGGGTGGCCTGCTTCTTCCGTTCCCGCAACCCTTGCTGGGTCATGGGAGGCAGTTTACCTTTCAATAATATTGCAGTGTATGCAAGATTATCGCTACGGTGGAGGAGACGGATCTCGCGGCCACTGGAGGTGCCATGAGTGTTTCGACTTTCCCAGTACAGCGCGAGACTTTCTTCGATCCACCGCGTGAACTGCTCACCTTCCCGCCCGTGCAGGCGGTGCACCTGGAGGACGGCACCCGCAGCTGGGTGGTGACCGGGCACGCCGAGGTCCGGGCGGTACTCGCGGATCCGCGGTTCAGCTCGGACCGCACCGGCGCGGTGACCGCGGACAATCCGGAGCGTGCCCGGCGGCTGCGGGAACTGCGTGAGCGGCGCGGGGAGGGCACCCCGCCCGGTTCCTTCATCGGCATGGATCCACCGGAACACGGCCAGTACCGCAAGCTGCTGACCAGCCAGTTCACCCTGCGCCGGATGCGCGCCCTGGAGACCAGGATCGCCGAGATCGTCTCGGATCAGCTCGATGAGCTCGCGGCGAGTGCTCAGCCCGCCGATCTGGTCGCGCACTTCGCGATGCCCGTGCCCTCGCTGGTGATCTGCGAACTGCTCGGGGTGCCCTACGCCCGGCGCACGGAGTTCCAGCACGCCACCAAGACCCTGCTGCGCCGGGACACCGATGTGGACGAGATCGAGCGGACCACGGTAGCGGTGCGCAAGTTCCTGCACGAGCTCGTGCGGGACAAGCACGGGGCTCCCACCGACGACATCCTCAGCGGGCTCATCGCCCAGTCCGGGCTCACCGACGAAGAGCTGGTGAACATCTCGTTCCTGCTGCTCGCCGCGGGCCACGAGACCACGGCGAACATGCTCGGCCTCGGCACCTTCGCCTTGCTCTGCCATCCCGAGCAGCTGCACATCCTGCGCGCCTACCCCGGGCTGATGCCGACCGCCGTGGAGGAACTGCTGCGCTACCTGACGGTCATCTCCTCACTCGTGCCCCGGGTGGCCACCGAGGATCTCAGCATCGGGGACGACCTCGTCCGCGCGGGGGAGACGGTCGGGCTGTCCCTCGCTGCCGCGAACCGGGACGGCGCGCTCACCGAGAACCCCGGCGAGCTGGACGTCAGCCGGGCCCGCACCCACCACCTCGCGTTCGGCCACGGCATCCACCAGTGTCTCGGCCAGCAGCTGGCCCGCTCCGAGATGACCGTCGGGTTCCGCGCCCTGCTCGACCGGTTCGGAACGCTGCGGCTCGCCGTGGCACCCGAAGAGGTTCCGCTGCGCTCCGATATGGCGATCTATGGCGTGCACGAACTGCCCGTCGCCTGGTAGACAAGAGACCTTCACACGAAAGGCATACCCACCACATGAAGATCATCGCCAACACCGAAGTCTGCATCGGCGCCGGGCAGTGCGTGCTGACCGCGGAGAAGTACTTCGACCAGAGCGAGGACGACGGCACGGTCATCGTGCTCAACGAGACCCCGGACGCCGGGGACGAGGGCGCCGTCGAGGAAGCGGTCAACATCTGCCCCTCCGGCGCACTCAGCATAGAGCGCTGAGCTGCGCGCCGCGTACCATAGCGGGTGACCTGGAAGGGAGGCGCGATGAGCGTCGCAGCCGATTCCCTGAGCCACGCGGGCCCGTGGACGACCGCCGATGTCGAGGCACTCCCGGAAAACGGGAACCGCCACGAAATCCTCACCCCCGGCGTCCTCACCGTGAGCCCATCACCGGGCACAAAGCATCAACGCGCCGCGCGCCGCCTCGCGAACGTCCTCGAAGCCGCAGCGAATGCGGCAGGTGCAGACGTCGAAGTCATCGAAGCGATCAACGTGCGTCATCCAGACGAACGGCTGACCATTCCGGACATCGCCGTCGTCGACCGGGCCGCCGCGGGGAAAGATCCGACATACTTCGCCCCCGAAGACCTCTTACTCGTTGTGGAGATCGTCTCTCCGGGGAGTAAGCCCGCCGATAGGGCGATCAAGCCCGATCTCTACGCCGAGTCCGAGATTCCCTGGTACTGGCGCTTGGAACTGGACCCGAAACCATGCCTGCACGTGCAACGGCTCGGCGGGGGGAGCTACGAACAGGTCGCCGCTTGCCTGGGGGACACGGAGCACGCGATCAAGGGGCCATTCCCGTGCACCTTCGATCCCGCTGATCTGACCCGCCAGGCCGTCCGCTGACTCAGCTCAGTTCGGGCGGTCCCAGCTGGTGAATCCGGCCCGCGCCGCGTCATCCACATCGCGGAACCACACCTGCGGCAGCAGCCGGTCGAAGAACGGGGACTGCTCGGTGTGGAACACCATGGACGAGGTGCGCGCCTTCACCCGGAACTCGGGTGCGGGCGCGGAACCGTCCGGGCGGGGCAGGGCGGATCCGGGACCGAACGGGCCGACCGGGGCACTGCCCGCGGATTCTCCGCCGGGTTCGGCCGAGGGGTCGAACAGCGAGCCACCGCCCGCAGTGGACGAGGCGGCGGCAAGCGGCCCGCCGTCGGCCGCCGCGGCGGCCGCTCCGGGGGTGCGCCGGGGCAGGTCGGGCGCGTCGTCCTGAACGGGCTCCGCGGCGGGTTCCGTCCGCTGCTGGGCCGGGAAGGGCTCGGGGAACCCGGTGACGGGCTCACGCGGCTCGTCCAGGAAGCTGAACGACTGGCCCTGGCTGGACTCTCCGGGCCGCGCCTGCTCGAACTCGCCGGGCCGCAGCCAGGTCATCGCGGAACTGCCCGCGGACTCGGGGTGCGCCTCCGGCTCGGGCTCCGGGGCCGCCGCGGGTTCGAAGACCGAAGGCTGGACGCTCGACGGCTCGGCACCCGCGGGCTCGAACAGGCCCGCTTCGCCCGGTCGCTGCTCCGGGTCCAGCGGTTCCGGCTGCGGGTCCCGCTTGGCCAGCTGGTCCGAGAGCCGGTCGTTCGGATCGATCCGCACCTCGGGGCGCCAGGGCTCCTCGTCCTCTTCCTCGTCGGCCAGGTCCCGCGTCTGGGTGCGCGAATCGGGGCCACCGAAATCGAAGGCCTCGAGGACGACCGTCTGCTCCTCCGGGCGCTCCTCGGCGATCGGCTGCCTGGTGGCCGGGCGCGGCGTCTCGACCGGTTCAGCGGTGCGCGTCGGCTCGGCGGGGCGCGGCGTTTCCTCCTCGACCGCGGGCGCGGCGAGCGTGGCCACGCCCTCGGAGCGCGCGGTCGACGGCCTGCTCACCTTGGGTGGCGCGGCCTGGCTCTGCTCCGATGCGCGCCGCCGGGCCTCCCGGTTGGCTTCCTCGGTGCGCCGCGCGAGCTTCTTGCGCAGCGGCAGTACCCCGATCAGCCAGGTGAGCACGACGCCGACGACGAATCCGACAATGGTGAACAGCCATACCTGCACAAAGATCTCCCAGGACATCTCGCAAGTACCTCCAGCCTGAATAAGCAAGTGTGCCCCACCACATGCGTCACCACGATCGGGGTATCAGCCCTATCGGCAAGCACACTGACGGTATTAAGAGGTGGGCCGGCGCCGAATACCCACCGCGAACAGCCTGGACAACCGTCTATTCCGGCAGTTTTTCCCGGCGAATTCTCCCGGCTTACGCATCACGCCTGCTCACCGCTTCACCATCGGAATACGAGTACTAATTGCGTCCGGCCGAGGGTAATGGATATCGAATACCGGGCCCCGGGCGGCCATTTTCAGGACGTCCGTTCCACTACGTAATGCGATATCCAGCGCAGCGCGGCACGGGCAGGCACATCGGGAAGCAGTTCGAGCACGTCGAGTGCTCGCTGTGAGTAGTTCTGCAGGGTCTCCTGCGCCCGCCGGATCCCGGAGCTGCTGCGCAGCAGCTCGAGCGCCTCCTCGACGGCGGCGTCCTCGGTGATCGGCCCGGAGAGCAGCTCGGCCAGCCGCGGATCGGTGTCCCCGGCGGCCAGCGCGTACAGCATCGGCAGGGTGTGCACGCCCTCGCGCAGGTCGGTGCCGGGGATCTTCCCGGACTCGGCCGATGGCGAGAGGATGTCGATGATGTCGTCGGAGATCTGGAAGGCGGCACCGATGACCTCGCCGTACTCCCGAAGGGCTTCGACATGCTTGCCCTCGGCGCCCGAACACATGCCGCCGAACCGGCCCGCGGTGGCGATCAGCGAACCCGTCTTCTGCCCGATGACCGAGAGGTAGTGCGCGGTCTGGTCCTCCCCCTTCTCCGGCCCGATGGTCTCCCGCAGCTCGCCGGTGACCAGTTCGGAGAAGGTCTCCGCGATGATCCGCGCCGCGTCCGTGCCGAGATCGGAGACCAGCAGCGAGGCCTTCGCGAACAAGAAGTCCCCGGTGAGGATGGCCACCGTGTTGTCCCAGCGCGCGTTCGCCGAGGCGGCGCCCCTGCGGATCTCGGCCTCGTCCACCACGTCGTCGTGGTACAGCGTCGCCAGGTGCACCAGTTCGACGGCGGCGGCCGCGGTGTAGACGTCCTCGCGGGCCGGTTCGCCGAACTGCGCCCCGAGCAGGGTGAGCAGCGGGCGGATCCGCTTACCCCCGGCGTCGGCGAGATGGCGCGCCGATTCGGTGAGCAACTCGACCTCGCTGGCCACGGCCTCGTGCAGGGTCTCCTCGATACGGACCAGCCCCCGCCGAATCGAAGCGGCGAGATCGGGGTCGATCTCGTCGAGCGGCAGCCGATCGTCCGGGGTGGTCATCGTCGCGCGTCATCCTTACTAGTCAGCACCTCTTATCCCGATCATTCAGGACAAAATTGCTCGCGCCAACCGATGTGCCGCTACACACCCCTGAGATGGGAGGCGCGTCACACGACGAAACCACCGGTACCCGCCCAGTCGAGCATGAACGAGGGGTACACGCCGAGCAGCAGGGTCACGAGCGTGCCAAGCGTAATCGCCGCCGTCGTGTACATGCCAGGCAAGGTCACCGTGGGCCCGTCCGCGGCGGGTTCGGAGAAATACATGAGCACGATCACCCGCAGGTAGAAGAAGGCGGCGATGGTGCTCGCGATCAGGCCGAGCACCACCAGCGGGGTGATGCCCGCGCTCATGCCCGCGGCGAACACCACGAACTTGCTCACGAAGCCACTCGTCAAGGGGATCCCGGCGAGGGCGAGCAGCAGGAAGGTAAAGATCCCGGCGAGCAGCGGGGACCGTTTCCCGAGCCCGGCCCAGGAGGACAGGCTGGTGGACTCACCGGTGCCGTCGCGTACCAGGCTGACCACGCCGAACGCGGCGATCGTGGTGAACCCGTAGGAGATCAGGTAGAACAGCGTGGCCCGGATTCCGCTCCCGTCCAGCGCGAGCACACCCACGAGCAGGAATCCCGCGTGCGCCACCGAGGAATAGGCGATCATCCGCTTCACATCGGTCTGGGTGATCCCGAGTATCGCGCCGAGCAGCATGGAGATGCCCGCGACGACCCACATGATCGTCTGCCATTCCCAGTGCGTCGAGCCGAAGGCCACCATCAGCACCCGCAGGATCGCGCCGAAGGCGGCCACCTTGGTGCACGCGCCCATGAACGCGGTCATCGGGGTCGGCGCGCCCTGGTAGACGTCCGGGGTCCAGGTGTGGAACGGCCCGACGGAACCCTTGAACAGCAGGCCGATCAGCAGCAGCCCCATACCGAGGAACAGCAGCGCGTCCGAGCGGTTCGTGCCCCCGGCCGCGTTCGCGATATCGGCCAGTTTCACCGAGTTCGCGTAGCCGTAGAGCAGCGCGACCCCGTAGAGGAAGAAGGCGGAGGCGAACGCGCCGAGCAGGAAGTACTTCACCGCGGCCTCCTGGGAGAGCAGCCTGCGCCGCCTGGCGAGCCCGCACATCAGGTACAGCGGGAGGGAAAGCACCTCGAGCGCGACGAACATGGAGAGCAGATCGTTGGCCGAGCAGAAGATCATCATCCCGGCCAGGGAGAACAGCGCCAGCGGGAACACCTCGGTCTGCATGCTCGACCGGTTCGCCTGTTCCTTGTCGAGCATGGTTCCCGGCCGGATCCCCGCCTGTGCGACGAACGCACCTCCCGGTTCCACCACGCGATCCGCGATGAGCAGGATCGAGCCGAGTCCGAGCGCGAGCAGGGTGCCCCACAGGAACAGCGCGGGCCGGTCCAGCGCGATGCTTCCGGCGAAGGTCGAGGTGTTCTGTGGTCCGGTGTACAGATACGCCCCGAGCGCGATCGCGGCGACCACGATCGCCAGCAGGGACAGCACCACCTGGACCGCCCAGCGCTGGCTGCGCGGCACGAACGCCTCGAGCAGCACACCGATGCACGCGGCACCGAGGATGATCAGGACGGGCGCAACGCCCGCGTAGTCGATATCCGGCAGCGATGCTGGCGTAGTCATGAGAGGCGGTCCTTTCCGAGCAGCGCGGCGAGCCCTGACGAGCAAGGGGCGCAGGGAAGGTCGCATCGGGCCAGCACGGCAGCCATGAGGTCTCTCATTTTCCTTGCACCCCAACAGAACTCAATGTATCGGCCACCGCGGGCCCTACCTTGTCCAGCAGCGGTTGCGGGTAGAAACCGAGCCCGATCACGAGCACGAGCAGCGGGGCCAGCACCCAGCGCTCCCGGATACCGAGGTCACCGAATCCCTTGCGCGCGCCCACATCCGGGCGCATGGCGGCACCCGGTCCGCCGGAGAGCCCGACCAGCGCGTCCCCGCGGACTTCTCCGGTGAACACCCGCTGGTAGAGCCAGAGCACGTACAGCGCGGCGAGCACCATGCCGACCGCGGCGAAGATCGTGAACGCGGGCTGGCTCGGATAGGCCCCGAGCAGCACCAGGAATTCGGAGATGAACGAGTTCGTCCCGGGCAGCGAGAGCGTGGTCAGTCCCGCGATGAAGAAGGCACCGGCGAGCAGCGGGGTGACCTTCGCGAGCCCGCCGTAGTCCGCGATGCGTGCGGATTTCCCGCGTGCGGCGAGCATGCCGATCACGATCAGGAACATGCCCGTGGAGATCGAGTGATTCACCATGTAGGTCACCGAGCCGACCCCGGACTGCTGGGTGAACGCGAACACGCCGAGCGCGATGAATCCGAAGTGGGCCACCGAAACATAGGCGATGAACCGTTTCATATCGCTTTGTCCCGCGGCGAGCAGCGAACCGTAGAGCACCCCGATCACCGCGAGCGTGAGCACCAGCGGGGCCAGGGTTTTCGACGCCTCCGGGGTGAGCGGGATCGAGTAGCGCAGGAACCCGAACACCCCGACCTTGTCGAGCACGCCGACCAGCATCACGCCCGCCGCGACCGGTGCCTCCCGGGTCGCGTCCGGCAGCCAGGTGTGCAGCGGGACGAGCGGGGCCTTGATCGCGAACGCGGCGAAGAAGCCGAGGAAGATCCACACCTGCACGTGCAACGGGGCGTGCGAGACGATCGAGGTCAGCTTCATCCAGTCGAAGGTGCCCTGCCCGGTCGCGGATTCCGCGTAGACATAGGCCCCGATCGCGCCACCGAGCATGAGCAGCCCGCCGAGGAAGGAATAGAGGAAGAACTTCACCGCCGCGTACTGCCGGTTGTTCCCGCCGAACCGCCCGATCAGGAAGTACATCGGGATCAGCATGATCTCGAAGAGCACGTAGAAGACGAACACATCGGTGGTGGCGAACACCCCGATGGTCAATGCCTCCATCAACAGCAGCAGCGAGAAGAAGCCCGAGTGACTGCGGCCCTCGGCGAGTTTCTCGGTCCACGAGCCACCGATCACGATCGGCGAGAGCACCGCGATCATCAGCACCATCACCATCGCGATCCCGTCGATCCCGAAGGCGATGTTGATGTCGAAGTCCGGAATCCAGGGCACCGAGAAGGCCATCTGGATCCGCGCCCCGTCCCCGTGGAAGGAGCCCCACATGCAGGCGGCGAGCGCGAATTCCACCAGCGATATCCCGAACGCGGTGAACTTCGCGGCCCGCTGGTCCCGCAGGAGCGCGACGATCAGGCTGCCCGCGAGCGGAATCAGCAGCAGCGCGATGAGCAGCCAGGAATGCTGGGAGGAGGACTGGATCATGCGTACCTCACCATCAAGAGCGCACCGATGAGAATTACCCCTCCGGCGAGCATGGAAAGCGCGTAGGAGCGCACGAAACCGGTTTGCAGCCTGCGTAATCGCCCGGAACTACCGCCGAACAGCGCGGCCGTCCCGTTGACCAGTCCGTCCACGCCTTTGTTGTCCAGCCAGACGAGGAACCGGTCGAGCCAGATACCCGGCCGCGCGATGAGGGCTTCGTTGAGCGCGTTCCCGTACAGATCCTTGCGTGCCGCGCGCACGATCCCGGACACGTTCTCCGGGCGCTGCGCCGGAATGTCCTTGGCACGGCCGAAGATCAGCCAGGCGACGAGCACCCCGATCGCGGCGAGCACCAGGGTTCCGATGGTGATCAGCAGTTCGGGAATCGGATGGGATTCCGCGGTGGACAACCGGCCCAGTGTCGGCGAGAGGTAGTTCACCACGCGGTCGCCGAGCACGAAGAACGCGCCCGCGCCGAGCGAGCCGATCGCGAGCAGCACCATCGGCACCCACATCACCGGTTTCGCCTCGTGCGGGTGGAATTCCCGGTCGTCCGCGGAACGCAGTTCCTTCCACCGCGACTTGCCGAAGAAGGTCATCAGCATCAGCCGGGTCATGTAGAAGGCGGTGAGCGCGGCACCGATCGCACCGGCGAGACCGAACACCCAGCCGCGCCAGCCACCCGCGCCGAAGGCCGCCTCGATGATCGCGTCCTTGGTGTAGTACCCGGAAAGGAACGGGAAACCGATGAGCGCGAGATAGCCGAGCCCGAAGGTGACGAAGGTGATCGGCAGCTTCCGCCACAGGCCACCGAACTTGCGCATGTCCACCTCGTCGTTCATGGCGTGCATGATCGAACCCGCGCCGAGGAAGAGCCCCGCCTTGAAGAAACCGTGGGCGAGCAGGTGGATGATGCCGAGCGCGTAGCCGAACGGCCCGAGCCCGACACCGAGCATCATGTAACCGATCTGGGAAACCGTGGAATAGGCGAGCACTTTCTTGATGTCGTCATAGGCACAACCCACGATGCAACCGAGCAGCAAGGTGAACGCCCCGATGAGGGTGACCACGAGCCGACCGGTCTCGGTGAGGTCGAAGATCGGGTTCGAGCGCGCAACCAGATACACGCCCGCGGTGACCATGGTTGCCGCGTGGATCAGCGCCGAAACCGGGGTCGGGCCCTCCATCGCGTCCGGAAGCCAGGCCTGCAGCGGGAACTGGCCGGACTTCCCGCAGGCACCGAGCAGCAACAGCAGCGCGATCGCGGTGGCCGTTCCCGGGGAGAGCTGACCGGCGCGGGCGAAGACCTCGGTGTACTGCGTGCTGCCGAGGTTGGCCCACAGCAGGAAGATCGCGATCGCGAGGCCGACATCCCCGACCCGGTTCATCAGAAAGGCCTTCTTCGAGGCGGTGGCCGCGGAACGGCGATCCGAATACCACCCGATGAGCAGGTAGGAGGCGAGCCCGACACCTTCCCAGCCGAGGTAGAGGGTGATGAAGCTGTTGCCGAGCACCAGGATCAGCATCGAGAACACGAACAGGTTCAGGTAGCCGAAGAACCGCCGCCGGTCCCGGTCGTCGTCCATGTACCCGATCGAATAGATGTGGATCAGCGCGCCGACCCCGGTGATCAGCAGCACGAACACCATGGAGAGCGGATCCAGCCGCATGCCGAACTCCACCTGCAGTGAACCGACGTCGATCCAGTCGAACAGGTGCAGGTTCAGGGTGCGCTGGTCCGGCGGTGCGCCCAGGCTGGTGAAGAACAGCACCAGCCCGACCGCGAACGCGGCGACCACGGTGAGCACACCGAGAATGTGTCCCCAGGAGTTCGTCCTGCGCCCACCGAGCAACAACACGAGCGCGCCGAACGCGGGCAGCGCGAACAGCAGCCACGCGAGCGACATGGTGCCGCTCGCCTGCTGCACCGTTTCTGATGCGGCGATGCTCATTTCTGCGGCTGCTCCTTCAGTACTTCAGCAGGTTCGAATCGTCGACCGAGGCCGAACGCCGCGTCCGGAATATCGAGGTGATGATCGCGAGCCCGACGACCACCTCGGCCGCGGCGACGACCATCACGAAGAAGGCCATGATCTGACCGTCCAGCCCGCCGTTGATGCGGGAGAAGGTCACCAGGGTGAGGTTGACCGCGTTGAGCATGAGCTCGATGCACATGAACACGACGATCGCGTTGCGCCGCACCAGGACGCCGATCGTTCCGATGGTGAAAAGCACCCCGGAGAGCACCAGATAGTAGGTCGGTGTCATCCCTTGCCGCCCCTCTCCTTGTCGGCCACCATGGTTCGGCTCCTCATTCGCTGCGCTCCTCGCTCGCGGGGCTCGCTACGATGCTCGCTCCATCGTCGCCGTCACGGGCTGCCCCGGTGAGCGCGTGCGCGTCCGGATGCCGGTCGGCGAGCGCCTCGTCCTCCTCGATCTGGGTGACCGGTGTGGTCTCGATGATCCGGGAAAGCGATTCCTTGGCGATCGAGCCGTCCGGCAGCAAGGCCGGTGTGGCAACGGAATCTGCGGTGGCGAAGACGCCGGGTCCGGGCAGCGCGCCCGGCCGCGTGTTCTCCCGGAAGCGCATGTTGACCATTTCCCGCTGCCGGTTTTTCCCGCCCTTGGCCTGTTTGCGGGTGTAGGCCAGCACCATCGCGCCGATCGCGGCGGTGATCAGCAGCGCGGAGGTGAGTTCGAAGGGGAACAGATACCTGGTGAAGAGGCTCTGCCCGATATTGGCGACGTTCCCCGGTCCGCCGGAGCCGTTCGCCGCGGGATTGTCCAGTCCGGCCGGTGTCACGTCGCCGAGTGATCGGGCCACCCCGGCCACGACCAGCCCGGCGAGCCCGATCCCCAGCAACGAGGCCCAGATCCGTTGCCCGCGAAGGACTTCCACCACGGAGTCGGAGGATTCCCGGCCGGCGAGCATGAGCACGAACAGGAACAACATCATGATCGCGCCGGTGTAGACGATGATCTGCACGATCCCGAGGAACGGTGCGTCCTGCACCATGTAGAGCACCCCGAGGGAAAGCATCGTGAGCACCAGCCACAGCGCCGAATGCACCGCGCTGCGGGAGAACAGCATGCCGAGCGCCCCGGCGAGGGAGAGCGGACCGAGTATCCAGAACGCGATCTCTTCGTAGACGCTGACGGTCACGGTGCCTCCTCGCTAGCGCTCGCCGGCCCCGCGACCGACGGTGCCGTGCCTGATCGTGACCTCGCAAGCTCGGTCACGGTGCCTCCTCCTGAGCCTTGCGCGCCAGCTCGGGCCCGTTCACGTAGTAGTCCTGCTCGTCCTCGCCGAGCCGCATCGGGTGCGGGGGCTGCTCCATCCCGGGCAGCAGCGGGGCCATCAGCTGTTCCTTGGTGTAGATGAGGTTCTGCCGGTCGTCGTTGGCGAGCTCGTAGAAGTTCGTCATGGTCAGCGAGCGCGTCGGACAGGCCTCGATGCACAGGCCGCAGCCGATGCAGCGCAGGTAGTTGATCTGGTAGTCGGCGCCGTAGCGCTCACCGGGCGAGTAGCGCTGTTCCTCGGTGTTGTCGCCGCCCTCGACGAAGATCGCGTCCGCGGGACAGGCCCAGGCGCACAGCTCGCAGCCGACGCACTTCTCCAGCCCGTCCGGGTGCCGGTTGAGCTGATGGCGGCCGTGATACCGCTGCTCGGTCGGCCGGTAGTCCTCCGGGTACTGTTCGGTGGCCACCTTGCGGAACATGGTGGCGAACGTGATACCGAAACCCTTCAGTGGGTCAAGCACGCCCATCGGGAACTCCTTCCTCCTCGGCGCTGAGCTCCGGTGCCGGAGCCGCGGCCACGGGTTTGCGCTTGGGCACCTTCGGAACCTCGAGATCCAGTGGTGGCAGCGGATGGTCGCCGCCGGTCACCGGCACTTCCTCCACATCGGAGGCGGCCGGCCGGTTCGGCAACAGCAGCACGATCGCGAGCACCACGACCACCACGATGCCGATGATGGTGAGCAGTTGAGCGGTGCCGACCCCGGTGTTGCGCATGGTCCGCACCGCGACCACGGCCACGATCCACACCAGATTGACCGGGACGAGCACCTTCCAGCCGAGCTTCATGAACTGGTCGTAGCGCATCCGCGGCAGCGCACCGCGCAGCCACACGAAGATGAACAGCATGAACACGACCTTGAGCAGGAACCACAGCAGCGGCCACCACCCGGTGTTCAGCACCCCGCCGCCGACCCCGCCGAGCCAGAAGGGGGCGTGCCAGCCGCCGAGGAACAGGGTGGTCGCGACGGCGGAGACGGTGACCATGTTGACGTACTCGCCGAGGAAGAACATCGCGAACTTGATCGACGAATATTCGGTGTGATACCCGCCGATGAGCTCGGATTCCGCCTCCGCGAGGTCGAACGGTGCCCGGTTGGTCTCGCCGACCATGGAGATCACATAGATCACGAAGCTGACCGGAAGCAGGAAGGCGTACCAGACCCCACCCTGGCCCTGTGCGTCCACGATGTCCCCTGTGGACAGTGAGCCGGCGAACAGGATCACCGCGACGAAGGAGAGCCCCATCGCGATCTCGTAGGAGATCACCTGTGCCGCGCTGCGCAGTGCGCCGAGCAGTGGATACGGAGAACCCGAGGACCAGCCGCCGAGCACGATCCCGTACACGCCGACCGAGGAACAGGCGAGCACCACGAGCAGGCTCACCGGCATATCGGCCAGCTGCAGGGATGTCTGGTACCCGAACAGGTTCACCTGGCCGCCGAGCGGAATCACCGAGAACGCGAGAAAAGCGGCACCCGCGGAGATCGCGGGCGCGAGGAAGTAGACCCAGTTGTCCGCGAGCTTCGGGCGAATGTCCTCTTTGAACGCGAGTTTGAGCGCGTCCGCGACCGTCTGCAGCAGCCCGAAGGGGCCGACCCGGTTCGGTCCGGGCCGTTGCTGCATCCGGCCGAGCACCCGGCGCTCGAACCAGATGAGCAGGATCGTGATCACCAGCAGCAGCGCGAAGACCAGCACCGCCTTGACCAGGGAGAGCCAGGTCGGGTCGTTCGCGATCAGTTCCCGCGCGCTCATCGCACTCCCTCCTTGGCGGAGCTCGGCGCTTCGCGCACGCGCTGTATCGATGATTCGCTCGTAAACTCGCTCATTCGCCGCCTCCCGCACGCACATCGACGAGGTCACCGTGGCCGACGCCGAGGCTGGCCCGCACCGTACTCGGGCCCGAGTTCGCGGGCAGCCACACCACACCGTCCGGCAGGTCCGCGATCTCGGCGGGTAGCTCGATCCTTCCCTGGTGGGTGCTGACCACGACCGGATCTCCCGCACCCACGCCGATCCCCTGAGCGGTGGCCGTGGAGAGCTTGACCACGGTCTCCCGCGCGGTCTGGGCCAGATGCGGTTCGTTGTCCTGCAGGGATCCGTTGTCCAGCAGGCGATGCCAGGTGGCCAGCCGCGCCTTCCCATGGCGCAGCGGGGATTTCGGTGGCCCCTCGCCCTCGAACTCGATCGTCCAGCCGGGTTGTGCGACCGGTGGCTCCACGGTGCCGAGCCGGTCCAGATCGGCGAGCGCGGCCTGTGGGGTCTGGGTGAACAGGTCGGTGTCCATCTCCACGGCGAGGGTGTCCAGCACCCGGCAGTCGGAGAGGATCCCGGTGTTCTCGATGGCGATGTCGAAGGGGCGCGGCCTGCCCTCCCAGTTCAGATAGGTACCGGATTTCTCCACGGCCGCGGCGACCGGGAGCACCACATCCGCGTACTCGGTGACCGCGGTGCGCCGCAGTTCCAGGCTCACCACGAACTCCGCGCGCGCCAGGGCTTCCCGGGCGAGTTCCGGATTCGGCAGGTCGTCCGGGTCCACACCGCCGAGCACCAGCCCATGCAGTTTCCCGTTCGCCGCTGCGGTCAGGATCGCGCTGGCGTCTTTACCTGCGAGCTCGGGAAGCGCTTCGAGCCCCCAGGCGGCCGCCACCTCGGCGCGGGCCTCGGTGTCGTCCACCCGGCGCCCACCGGGCAGCAGGGTGGGTAGGGCACCCGCCTCGAGTGCACCCCGTTCCCCGGCCCTGCGCGGGATCCACGCCAGCTGCGCCCCAGTTTCCCTGGCGAGTCCGGCAACCGTGGACAGCAGCCCGGGCACTTCGGCGGCGCGCTCCCCGAGCAGGATCACCCCGCCCTCGCCGAGCTGGGCGTACACATCGGCAGCGTGCTCACGCAGGCCCAGTACTGCATTGGTCTCCTCGCCCGGAATGCAGGCGAGCAGGGTGCCGAAGGTTTTGTCCACCGCGGGAGTGCTGAACTGCCCGATGTGCACGACCTTGGTCCCCGCCTTGCGGGCGGCCTTGCGCAGCCGCAGGAAGACCGCGGGGGCCTCCTCCTCGGGCTCGAGCGCGACGCACAGCACCGTGTTCGCCCGCTCGAGCCCGGTGAACGTCACCCCGTCCTCCGGGGTGGTGCCGAGCACGTTCGTGGTCAGGAAATCCAGTTCCTCCGCGGAATGCGGTCGGGCACGGAAGTCGATATCGTTGGTGTGCAAAGAGATCCGCGCGAACTTGGCGTAGGCGTAGGCGTCCTCCACGGTCAGCCTGCCACCGGGGAGCACCCCGACCCCGCCGTTGTCCCGCGCCTCGGCCAGCCGGTCCGCGGCGATCCGCAGCGCCTCGGTCCAGGAGGCCTCGCGCAGTTTTCCGTTCTCCCGCACCAGCGGACGGGTGATCCGGTCATCCGCGGTGACATAACGGAAAGCGAACCGGCCCTTGTCGCAGATCCACTCCTCGTTCACCTCCGGGTCCTCACCGGCGAGCTTGCGCATCACCTTGCCCCGGCGGAAATCGGTGCGCTCGGCGCAGCCGCTCGAGCAGTGCTCGCACACGCTCGGCGCGGAGACCAGGTCGAAGGGCCGGGAACGGAACCGGTACGCGGCGCTGGTGAGCGCACCGACCGGGCAGATCTGGATGGCGTTCCCGGAGAAGTAGGACTGGTAAGGCTGGCCCTGCGGGGTGACCGCGCCCCAGCCTTCGGCATCCGCGGTCTTCGCGGTGCCGATCTGCTGATGTGCCCCGCGTTCGAGCAGTTCGATGAACGGGTCCCCGGCGATCTCCGCGGAGAACCGGGTGCAGCGCTGGCAGAGCACGCAGCGCTCGCGGTCCAGCAGCACCTGCTTGGAGACCTCGATCGGTTTGGTGAAGGTCCGTTTCTGGTCCCGGAACCGGGATTCGGCGCGGCCATGGCGCAGCGCCTGGTTCTGCAGCGGGCATTCCCCGCCCTTGTCGCAGATCGGGCAGTCGAGCGGATGGTTGATCAGCAGCAGCTCCATCACGCCTTCTTGGGCCTTGCGGGCCACCTCGGAGCCGTGCTGGGTGTGCACCACCATGCCATCGGAAATGGTGATGGCACAGGCCGGTTGCGGTTTGGGCATGGCGCGCCCGTTCATCTCCACCTCGACGAGGCACTGCCGGCATGCGGCGGCCGGATCGAGCAGCGGATGATCGCAGAACCGCGGGATCTCGATGCCCTCACGCTCCGCGGTCCGGATGATCAGCTCCCCCTTGGGGGCGATGACCTCGCGCCCGTCGATGGTCAGCCGGACATGGCCTTCGGGCACCGGGGTCTGCGTGGTTTCCTCGACGGTGGTCATGCGCGCGCTCCCGCAAGTTCACGTTCGGCCTTGTTCTGCTCGCACAGGGCGAGGAATTCGTCCCGGAAGTACTTGATCCCACTCTGGATCGGGGAGACCGCGCCGTCCCCGAGCGCGCAGAAGGAACGGCCGAAGATGTTGTCGCACACATCGAGCATGGTGTCGATGTCCTCTTCGGTGCCGTGCCCGTCCACCATGCGTTCGAGCACCTTCGCCAGCCAGAACGTGCCTTCCCGGCAGGGTGTGCACTTCCCGCAGGACTCGTGTTCGTAGAACTGGGTCCACTTCATCACCGCCCACGGCACGGAAACCGTCTCGTTGAAGATCTGCAGTGCGGTGGTGCCCAGGATCGAACCCGCCTCGACCGCGCCCTCGAAATCGAGTGGCACATCGAGGTGTTCGGCGGTGAACATCGGCGTGGAGGATCCGCCGGGAGTCCAGAACTTCAGCGGGATCCCGTCTTTCATGCCGCCCGCGAGGTCGAGCAGCTGGCGCAGCGTGGTGCCCATCGGGGCCTCGTACTGCCCGGGTTTCTCCACGTGCCCGGAAAGCGAGAAGATCTTCGGCCCCGGGGATTTCTCCCGGCCCATCCGCTTGAACCAGGCCGATCCGGCGTTCACGATGAACGGCACGCTGGCGATGGTCTCCACGTTGTTCACCGTGGTCGGCTGCGCGTAGAGCCCGGCGGCCGCGGGGAACGGTGGCTTGAGCCGCGGCTGCCCGCGCCGCCCTTCCAGCGAGTCGAGCAGCGCGGTCTCCTCACCGCAGATATAGGCACCCGCGCCCGCGTGCACGGTGATCTCGATGTCGAATCCGGTGCCGAGCACGTTCTCGCCGAGGAAGCCGGCGGCGTGCGCCTCGCGGACGGCGTTGTGCAGCCGCCGGTAACAGTGCAGCGCCTCGCCGCGGACGTAGATGAAGCACCTGTGCGAACGCATCGCGTAGGCGGCGATCACACAGCCCTCGATGAGCGAGTGCGGATCGGCCATCATCAGCGGGATGTCCTTGCAGGTCCCCGGTTCTCCTTCGTCCGCGTTCACCACGAGGTAATGCGGTTTGTCCTCGTCCTTGGGCATGAAGGACCACTTCACGCCCGCGGGGAATCCGGCGCCGCCACGGCCGCGCAGCCCGGAATCCTTGACCAGCGCGACGAGTTGTTCCGGGCTCGCGCGCAGTGCCTTGGGCAGCGCGGTGTACCCGCCGAGGCGGCGATAGGTCTCGATGCTCCAGGCATCCGGCTCGGTCCAGCGTTTGGTGAGCACCGGGGTCAGCGGATCCGTTACCGGCTCGGTCATTTCGCGCCCTCCTCGACCTCGGGAATCGGGACGTCCTCCGCTTCCGGTGCCACCCAGCCGTGTTCGGCCGCGATCTGGGCGCCCCGCAGGGTTTCCACCGCCTGCGACGATCCGTCCACAACGGACTCGAGCGCGGCTTCACCGTCGAAGAACCCCGCGAGCTGGCGTTCGGCGGACCGGAAACCGCGCAGTCCCGGCCCCCTGCTCGGGGCCGGGGCCTCGCCGGCGCGCAGCCGGTCCACGAGTTCCGCCGCGGATTCCGGGGTCTGCTTGTCGAAGTACTCGTAGTCGACCTGGAGCACGGGGGCCAGATCGCAGGCGGCGAGGCATTCGGCATGTTCCAGGGTCAACGAGCCGGGTTCCCCTGGTTCACCGGCGGTTTCCTCATTGCCCTCGAGCCGTTCGCCGAGGCCGAGCTTTTCGCGCAGCTTCGCGTAGATCGCGTCCCCGCCCATCGCCGCGCACAGGGTGTTGGTGCACACGCTGACCAGGTGCTGTCCGCACGGGGAGCGTTTGTACATGGTGTAGAACGTGGCCACCGCGGCAACCTCGGCCTCGGAGAGCTCCAACTGTTCGGCGCAGAACCGCATCCCCTCCGGGGAGACGAAGCCCTGCACCGACTGCACCAGGTGCAGCATCGGCAGCAGGGCCGAGCGCGATTGCGGGTAGCGCGCGATGATCTCGGCGGCCTCGCGGACCGTCTCCTCGCCGAAAGTCTCCTGCGCTGCGTGTGTCATCGGCTCAGCTCCTCAACACCCCGCTCCGCAGGGCTTCGCCCCTCGATGCTCGTTCGATCGTCGCCTTCGCGAGTCATCGGTCAACGCCTCCCAGTACCGGGTCGATGGAAGCGAGTGCGGCCACCGCGTCGGAGAGCAGTCCGCCCTCCGACATGGCCGGAGTTCCTTGCAGGTTCACGAAACTGGGATCGCGCACGTGCACCCGCATCGGCCGGGTCCCGCCGTCGGAGACCACGTGGAACCCGACCTCGCCACGCGGGGCCTCCAGCGCCTGGTACACCTGCCCCGGCGGGACGGTGAAGCCCTCGGTGACGAGCTTGAAGTGGTGGATCAGGGATTCCATGGACTGGCCCATGATTTTCTTGACGTGTTCGAGCGAGTTGCCCATCCCGTCCGAGCCGATGGACAGCTGCGCGGGCCAGGCGATCTTGGGATCGTCCACCACGATCGGCCCCGGTTCGAGTTTTCCGAGTACCTGCTTGATGATCCGGCAGGATTCGCGGATCTCGTCCAGCCGCAGCAGATACCGCGCGAAACAATCCGCGTCGTTCGAGGTGGGGACCTCGAAGTCGAACTCCTCGTAGCCGAGGTAGGGCTCGGTCTTGCGCAGATCCCAGGCCAGGCCCGCGGAACGCAGGATCGGTCCGGTCACCCCGAGCGCGATGCACGCGTCCACCGGGAGCACCCCGACGTTGCGCAGCCGGGCCCGCCAGATCGGTTGCCCGGTGAGGAGCTGGTCGTAGCCGGGAAGGCGGCGGTCCATCAGTTCGAGGAATTCACCGATCCGCTGCTCATATCCTTCCGGCAGATCCTGGGCGACCCCGCCGGGCCGGACGAAGGCGTGGTTCATCCGCAGTCCGGTGATGAACTCCAGCATCTTCAGCGCTTCGTCGCGCTCGCGCTGGCCGTAGCTCATCGCGGTGGTGGACCCCATGTCCATGCCGCCGGTGGCCAGGGAGAGGAAATGCGAGGAGATCCGGTTCAGTTCGAGCAGCAGGATCCGGATCAGCTGGGCCCGCCGCGGAATCGTGACCCCGAGCAGGCGCTCCACCGCGAGGCTGTACCCGGTCTCGTTCGCGATCGGGGACAGGTAGTCGGCGCGGGTGAGGAAGGTGACCGCCTGGGTCCAGGTGCGGAATTCGCAGCTTTTCTCGATCCCGGTGTGCAGGTAGCCGACGACCAGCCGCAGCTGGGTGACCGTCTCACCCTCCAGTTCCACGACCAGCCGCAGCACGCCGTGCGTGGAGGGATGCGAGGGGCCGAGGTTGATGACGATCCGCTCGTCCCCGGCACCATCGGATTCCACATCCCAGTCGTCCGAGGTCACCGAGTAGACGCGGCCCTCGGTGGTGTCGCGGGATGCGGCGTACTCGCTTTCCTCTGTGACCTTGTCGAAATCGAAATCGGTCGTCATGACGGCTCCTCAGCTGAAAAGCGTGCTTCGTCACTCATGAGTACGACCTCCGCTGGTCCGGCGGCGGGATCTCGGTGCCCTTGTATTCCACGGGAATGCCGCCGAGCGGGTAATCCTTGCGCTGTGGGTGGCCTTCCCAGTCGTCCGGCATGAGGATCCGGGTCAGCCCGGGGTGCCCGTCGTAGACGATCCCGAACATGTCGTAGGTTTCCCGCTCCTGCCAGTCCGCGGTCGGGTATGGCGCGACGACCGAGGGCACGTGCGGATCCTCCACCGGCAGCGGCACATCGAGCCGGATCCGGCGCCGGTAGGTCATCGAAGTCAGGTGGTACACCGAATGCAGCCGCTCGGGAACCTCCGGGCCATAGTCCACGCCGGACACCGAACTGCACAGTTCGAAGCGCAGCCCGGGGTCGTCGCGCAGCGCCCAGCACAGGGCCAGCAAATGCTGGGCGCGCACGAAGAAGGTGATCTCCTCGCGGTCCACGGTCACCTGGCTGATCGCCTCGGCGGGGATATCGCGCTCGCGCATCGCCGCGTACAGCTCGTCGGCGAGTTCGTCGAACCAGCCGCCGTAGGGCCGTTCCGCCGGTGGCACGGTCGCCTGCGGAACCGCGAGCCCGCCGAATCCCGAGGTGTCCCCGGAACCGGAGACGTTGAACATTCCCTTGCGCGCCTTGCCGACCGCGGGCCGTTCGGTCTCGGCGGGCTGATTGGCATCCGTGGCGTGCTCGGCGGGCCGCTCGGCCGAGGAACCGGGCTCGCCCGTACCGGAATCGCGCGGTCCGAGCTCACTCATCGCTTTCCTCCTTCGACGAGCGGAATCCCGCCGGAGGCACCGTTCGGATCGCGCGGCCCGGCGAGCTTGTCCGGGTCCTTCGCGTATTTCACCGAGGACGGGATCATCGGCGTCGTCTTACCGCTCTCCAGCTTGTCGCGCGCCCGCGCGGGCCCGAGCGGTTCGTCCATGATCTTCGCGTGCAGCTTGAGGATCGCGTCGAGCAGCATCTCCGGGCGCGGTGGACAGCCGGGAAGGTAGATGTCCACCGGCACCACGTGGTCGACGCCTTGCACGATCGCGTAGTTGTTGAACATCCCGCCGCTGGAGGCGCAGACCCCCATGGAGATGACCCACTTCGGGTCCGACATCTGGTCGTAGACCTGGCGCAGCACCGGGGCCATCTTGTTGGTCACCCGCCCGGCGACGACCATCACGTCCGCCTGACGCGGGGTCGCGGCGAACCGTTCCATGCCGAACCGGGCGAGATCGTACGGCGTCGCCCCGGTCGCCATCATCTCCATCGCGCAGCAGGCGAGACCGAACTGCGCGGGCCACATCGAGCTCTTCCGCGTCCAGTTGACGAGTTTCTCCACACTGGCGAGCAGAATCCCGTTCGGGAGCTTCTCTTCCAGCCCCATGATGTCCTCCAGTGGTGGTGGTTTGGAGTCGGTTCGGGAACCGGGTCAGTTCCAGTCCAGGCCTCCCCTTCGCCACACGTAGGCGTAGGCGAATGCCACGGTCGCGATGAACAGCACGATCTCCACCAGGCCGAACACGCCGAGCGCGTCCGCGGTGACCGCGAACGGATAGAGGAACACCATCTCGATGTCGAACAGGATGAACAGCATCGCCGTGAGGTAGTACGCGACCGGCATCCGCCCGCCGCCCACGACCGGCTGCGGAGAGGGCTCGATGCCGCACTCGTAGCCTTCCTGCTTCGCCTTGTTGAACCGGCGCGGACCGGTGACCTCGGCGATCGTGACGGAGAAGACCGCGAACCCGAAGCCGAGCACGAACAGCAGCAGGATCGGGACGTATTCCACGCTCGCCTCCTCTTCGAGACCGGACACTCAGGCTTGTGAAACTATTCACAAGCTCGCCTAGAGCTCTGTGAACTGTTTCACAAGACACCCCTAGTGTATGACCTACCCCACTCTCGTACGCCACCCCCCACACTCATCCGGCACGCGTGATCCACGCCACGTGATGATGATCTTGCGGAAGAGATCGAAAAGCCCCTCGTGCTGGGCACGAGGGGCGTGTGGGGGTGCGGGAGGTTAGGTCAGCGAGCCGCGGGGGCGAGCTTGGTGGCGAGCGCGATGACCCGGTCGTTGATATCGCCGTCGCGCGGTTCGTAGAGCCCGGCGAGCAGCTTGAGCACGAGCCGCATCAGGCGTTCGCGCGGCATCCCGTGCCGGGTGGCCAGCCGCATGATGGTCGGGTTCCCGATCATCTTGGAGAAGATGTTGCCCAGCGTGTAGTAGGAGCCGAGCGCCTCACGGATGGCCTTCGGGTATCCGTGCAGCGCACGTTCCCGGGCGGGACCTTCGGCGCGCGCCATCGCCTGCACCACGTGCTCCGCGGCGATCCTCGCGGACTCCATGGCGTAGCCGATTCCCTCGCCGTTGAACGGGTTCACCATTCCGCCCGCGTCCCCGACGAGCAGCATCCCGTTCGCGTAGTGCGGGGTGCGGGAGAAGCCCATGGGCAGCCCGGCGCCGAGCACCTTGCCGGTGGCGTTCTCCTCGCGCAGGCCCCATTCCTCGGGGGTGCCGTCCAGCCAAGTGCGCAGCAAGGCGCGGTAGTCGGTGTTGCCGAAGGCCTTCGTGGTGGACAGGATGCCGAGCCCGACGTTCGCGGTGCCGTCGCCCATCGGGAAGATCCAGCCGTAGCCCGGCAACAGGATCGGGTTCGCCGGATCGGAACGGTCCCACAGCTCGAGGTGCGATTCGATGTAGTCGTCCTTGGACCGCGGGCTGGAGTAGTAACGGCGCACACCGACCCCGATGGGCCGGTCCTCCCGCTTGCCGATGCCCATCGAGAGCGCCAGCCGCGCGGAAACCCCGTCACAGCCCAGCACCAGCGGCGCACGATAAGTGACCTCGGCCTTGTCCGGGCCGGTCTTCGCCTGCACGCCGACCACCCGGCCGGTCCGGTCATCGGTGACCGCACCGGTCACCGTGGTGCGCTCGATCAGCCGGGCACCGGCGCGCTGCGCGGTCGTGGCGAGCAGTTCGTCGAAATCGCGGCGGGTGCGGGTGACCCCGTAGGGCGGGAAGTTCGACAGCTCCGGCCAGTCGAGTTCCATGTTGTGGTGCGCGGTCACCACCCGGAGACCGCGGTTGTGCAGCCAGCCCGCTTCCTCCCGGGTGTCGATACCGAGGTCGATCAGCTGCTTGACCCCGCGCGGGGTCAGCCCGTCCCCGCACACCTTTTCCCGCGGGAACTCCGTCTTCTCGAGCAGCAGCACATCCAGGCCCGCCCGGGCGAGATAGGTCGCCGCCGTGGAACCTGCTGGCCCGGCGCCGACGACGATGACCTCAGCGTCCTCGTTCGCCTTCCGGCGGCTTGGCGTGCTCATCCATACTCCTCGATTCGGTTCCCGTCGGCCCGCTCGATCGAGTGTACGTGCCCGCTCAGCCGTTCGGCTTCACCGCTCGATGCAGTGCCACCACCCCGAAGGTGAGATTCCGCCACTCCAGCTCCGACCAGCCCGCCTCGGCGAAGATCCGGGCCAGTTCTCGTTGCCGCGGCCAGGCCCGGATCGACTCCGGAAGGTAGGTGTACGCCGCCGGGTTCGAGGAGGCCATCCGCGCGATCACCGGGATGAGCCGCAGCGCGACACCGAAATAGGCCCAGCGGATCGCGGCGTTCGGCGGGGTGCTGAACTCGCAGATCACCGCCCGGCCACCGGGTTTGGTCACCCGCAGCATCTCCCGCGCGGCCGCCGCGGTGTCGGTGAAATTGCGCAGCCCGAACGACACCGTCACCACGTCGAAGGAGTCGTCCGCGAACGGCAGCGCCAGCGCGTCCGCCGCCACCTTCGGCACCGGCCGCCGGGCACCCGAACGCAGCATCCCCAGCGAGAAGTCGGCGGCCAGGCACCACGCCCCACTGCGCGCGTACTCCATCGTGGAGACCGCCGTGCCCGCCGCGAGATCGAGCACCCGTTCCCCGTGTTTCGACTGGATCGCCTTGCGGGTCGCCGAACGCCAGCGCTTGTCGAGCCCGAGCGCCATGATCGTGTTCATCCGGTCGTAGCGGGGCGCGACCTCGTCGAACATCGCCGCTACTTCGTGCGGTTCCTTGTCAAGGCTCGCTCGGGACATACAGAAAGCTTAACTCGCTGTAGTGATCGGCAGGCCCCGGCGAGCCCGTTCACCCGTTCGCGAGTATTCAGGCCAGGTCCAGCGCGCCGAGCATGCCGGTGACCGCGTTCGGCCAGGTGAACTGTTCCGCCCTGGTGCGCGCCGCGGTGCGCCGGGCCGGTTCGGGGGACTCGAGCAGTGCACGCACCGCGGCGGCGAAGGCATCGGGCGCGTCGGGGACCGCCGCCCCGCAGCCGGGCCGCACGATCTCGGAGAGCGCGCTGGACCGGGACACGACGACCGGGGTCCCGCTCGCGAGCGCTTCGAGCGCGGCGAGCCCGAAGGTCTCGTGCGGTCCGGGGGCGAGCGAGACATCGGCGCTGGCGAGCAGTTTCGCCACGGTCCGGCGATCGTCCACGAACCCGAGGAAATCGATCGGCAGCCCGCCCGCCCTGCGTTCGAGCGCGGAACGGGAGCGGCCGTCCCCGGCGATCACCAGCCGGACATCCGCCCCGGCATCGAGCAGTGCCGCGGCCGTGTCGATGCTGCGGTCCACGTGTTTCTCCGGGGAGAGCCGCCCGCAGTGCAGTAGCAGGGTCTCGGCGCCGCCCGCGAGTTCGGCGCGCAACCGCTGGTCCCGGTTGCCGGGAGCGAACATGGCCAGGTCGACCCCGAGCGGGACCTGGCGCACGTTCGGCGCGGCGATCCGGTCGAACTCCTCGCGGGCGAACGCGGTGGTGCACACCACGGTGTCGTAGCTCGCCGCCATCCGCGCGTTGAGCCGGTCGGCGAGCGGGCGCGCGGCGGCGGAGGGCAGCACCTGGCCGAGCAACCGGTCGAGGCGTTCATGCGAGATGAACACACTCGGGATTCCCCTGCGCGCGGCCCATTTCCCGAGTCCGCGCAGGGTGAGCCGGTCGGAGACCTCGATCGCGTCCGGGCGCAGCCGCTCGAGCACGGAGCGCACCCGCATCGGGTCGACCGCGCGATAACCGCCGGTCCCCGGGATCATCGGCGCGGGAATGGTGATCCGGCGGACCCCGCTGGGCAGGTACTCGTCCGAGCGCACCGGCCCGGGCACGATGAGCACCACCTCGTGGCCCTGCGCGCGATAACCCGGACCGAGGTGGTTCAGCGCGGTGCGCAGGCCACCGGACCGGGGACCGTAGAAGTTGGCCAGCTGCGCGATCAGGGTCATGAGAGGCGGTCCTTTCCGAGCATCGCAGGGCCGCCCGCGGCCCGAGGCGCAGAAGAAAGGCCGCATCGGGCCGGTACGGTCATCGGGTGATCTCCGTGTAGTGCTCGACAAGGCGCGCGCACACCGCGTCCCAGGTGCGGGGACGCACCGAGGCGCGGGCCCGTTCGGCGAATCCCGCGCGCACTCGTGCGTCGGTGAGCTCGTGCACCACCTTGGGCAGCTGGCTGGCGAATTCCTCGTCGTCGAGCAGGTACCCGGTGACGCCGTGCTCGATCAGGTCGCGCGGCCCGCCGATGTCCGGGGCGATCGCGGGCACCCCGGAGGCGAACGCTTCCTGCACGGTCTGGCAGAAGGTCTCGTGGATGCCGGTGTGCACGAACACATCCAGGCTCGCGTATGCCGTGGCCAGTTCGGGACCGGTGAGCTGGCCGAGGAACACCGCGCCGGGCAGCTGGCGCTCCAGTTTCGCGCGGTCCGGACCGTCACCGATGAGCACCAGCCGAACACCGGGCACCCCGGCGAGCGGGGCCAGCCGCTGCGCGGCCTTCTCCCTGGCCAGGCGGCCGACGAAGCCGACGAGCAGCTCCCCGTTCGGGGCGAGCCGGGAGCGCAGTCCGGCGCTGCGATGCCGTGGATGGAAGGTCTCCTGGTCGACCCCGCGCGGCCACAGCTCCACCCGCGGCACCCCGTTCTCCCGCAGGGTGCGCGCGGTGGCCGTGGACGGGGCGAGGGTGCGCGCGGCCAGCCGGTGCGTCTTGCGGATCCACACCCAGGCGGGCCCGGTCAGGAAGCCGAGGTTGTACATCGGGGCATAGCCCGCGACATCCGTCTGGTACACCGCCAGCACCGGGATATCCAGCCTGCGCGCCACCGAGGCCGCCCGCCAGCCGAGGAAGAACGGTGAGGCGAGGTGCACCACATCGGGCGCGAAATCATGCAGCAAGCGGTGCATCCGCATGGTCGGCCAGCCGACCGGGAGCGAATCGATCAGCGGGAAATCCACCGCGGGCACCCGCACCACCCGCGCGCCGTCATAGCTGACCGGCCCGTCGTCCGGGGCTATGATCAACACCTCGTCCCCGCGCCGATGCAGGTACCGGGTGATGCGCTTGACCGAGTTCGTCACCCCGTTCACGTGCGGGAGGAAACTCTCGGAAACGATCGCGATGCGCACGAGTTCCACTATGACCTACGGGGATGTGAACTTGCTAAGAGCGTGGCTCTCACGTCGTGTGGTAACCTTGGCTTAACACGACCGGTTCCGCCCTTCGGGGTCCAGGGCCGGTCTTTACTTTTCTCTGGGGAATGAACCGTTGGCAATGGAGCCGAAACCACATCTGACTTACCCGAAGCAACTCGAACTGCTCAAAAAACGCGGCATGCTGATCGACAATGCAACCGCGGCGTTGGCGCTTCTGCAGCGCACGGGCTACTACACGCTCAGCGGCTACTGGTACCCGTTCCGGGTGCGAGACGCAGACGGTGTGCTGAGTGACCAGTTCCGTCTCGGAACTTCCATCACATGGGTGCAAGCACTGTGGGAGTTCGACAACCGCTTGCGTTCAGCAACGTTCGTGGCTATCCAGCACGTCGAAACCTACCTTCGCGCACTGCTTGCCTACGCCCTCGGCGCCATCGACCCGATGGTTCACCGCAAACCTGGACTCCTGTCGATCGACCGCGCCGAAGACTATCCACGCTGGCTCGACAAACTCGACCGCAAGGTGCGGGAATCACGTGACGACTTCGTCGTCCATCACCGGGAAAACCGTCAGGGCGTCATCCCGGTTTGGGTCGCGACCGACGTCCTCGACTGGGGTGGCCTTTCCTACCTCTACAGCTTCGCGCCACCCCAGGTACGTGCGGATGTCGCGGCACGCTTCCAGCTCAATGCGGCGCAACTGAAGTCATGGTTCAAAGCCCTGAACGTGGTACGCAACGTCTGCGCACATCACGGACGGTTCTTCAACCGGTACTACTCGTTGACGCCAAAGCTCCCGCTGAAGGGGAAAGTCGACTCTCTCGACGCGATCGGTTCAGCGAAGAGCACCACCTTCGCGATGCCCACCCTCCTACAGTACCTCGGTTCACACACAACCGGAACGAACATGCGCATCCTCCCCGCCGTTGTGCGCACCTTCCCGAAGGACGCCGGAATGATCATCGGCGCCCTGGGCACCCCAGACGACTGGGAAACCCTGCCGCTCTGGAAGTGATCGAGGGTCAAGCATCGATCACCATGCGCGTCGATGCTGGACACAGACTGATCTCGGCCCGAACCGAAGCGCGGTCCGGTGCGTCCAAGGGAGTGAAGGGAGGCACTCATGACGAAACTGCGCAGATCGCTTTTCGCCGCGTTCGCGGTCGCCGCGCTCGCCGCCTCGCTGATCGCCGGGCCGGCCCACGCGCACGCTCCGGCTGCCGAGATCGTCCTCGCCACGGTGCGCTGAACTTTCGCGGCCGGTTTACTTTCCGGTCGGTTGGCCGACACCGTGCGCGCGCACCATGAACGGCATGTCCGTCCTGCCAGCGCGGCCCGCAGATCAGGTGGTCGTCTCGCGCGCGCTCGAGATCGCCGGACGGCTCGCCAACGACGCGACCGATGTCATCACCGCGACCGCCGGACGCGGGGCCAGCCCGCCGTTCGACTGGGTCACCGACACCGGCCGAACCCTGGAACGGCACACCCGCCGGGTGCTGGCCGCGGAATTCCCCGGGATCCCGGTCGCCACCGCGGATGCCCCGGTGCGGGACGCGGTGCGCTGGGAACTCGCCGCGGTCGACGGCACCGCCAACTATCTGGCCGGGCTGCCGTGGTGCGCGTACAGCCTCGCACTGCTGGACGCGGACGGTCCGGTGGTCGGTGTGGTCGCCGATCCCTACCGGGCACAGATCTACGCGGCCGCACGCGGTCGCGGGGCGCGGGCCAACGGGGTCGCGTTCACCCTCGCCGACCGGGCCGATGCCGCGGGCACCATCGTGTGCACCGAACTGCTCGCGGGTCAGGAGTGGCCGGGGATGACCGCGTTCTGCGGGTTCGCCGCCCGGGCGCACGCGCGGGTCCGGGTGCTCGGTTCGGCGGCACTCGCGGTCACCGAGGTCGCGCTCGGCCACGCCGCGGCCACCGTGCTGCACGGATATCAGCGGGCCGAGGTCGCCGCCGCGCTCGCCCTCGCCGCCGAAGCGGGTGCCGAAGTACTCGACCCGTCCGGAGCCAGTATCGCGCTGCCCGCGGACGGATTACTCGTCGCCGCGCCCGGAGTCACCGACCAGATCCTCGGCTGGTGGCTGCGCGCCCGCCTCGGGTGAGGGCCGCGTCCGGCGCAGCAGCCACAGGCAGGGTCCGGCGATCACCCAGGTCACCAGCAGCGTGGTCCCCGTGGGCAGCAGCGCGAGCCGCCAGTCCCGGCCCGCCACCCGCACCAGTTCGGGGTTCACCTTGTCGTACTCCACCCGCACCCGGTTGCCCGGTTCGAGCTTGCGCGGATAGAGCACCCCGGTCACCGGGACGTGCACCTGGCCGTCGGGGGTGGTGAACCGGATGATCGTGCGCCGGTAGCTGACGCTGAGCACATCCGCATCGGCCTTGCCGGTTCGCTTGCCGATGGAGTAGTCATCGCGCATCGCGGCGAAGAAGGTGAGCACGGTCAGCGCGGAGAACGCGATGGCGAGCACGAGCAGTATCCGCGCGGTGATCTTGGCGGCCCTGGCCCGGTCGACACGGCGGAACCAGGCCGGTATCGCCCGTTCGCTGGCGCTCACTCGTGTCCTCACTCACTTGTCGCCACGGAACCGACGCTCGGCTCCTGCGCTCGCTGCGGGCCTCGTTCGCTGGCGCTCACTCGTGTCCTCACTCACTTGTCGCCTTCGTGCCCCGTCCGCCCGCCATCGCCGCAGGGTACCGTGCGTTCGTGTTGACCGTGACCACGCGCCCCGTCGCCGACCCCGGCGCCCTGCTCGATCTGTTGCCCGCGGCGCGAGGGGGCTGCGCCTGGGTGCGCGGCGCGGACGGCCTGGTCGGCTGGGGAGTCGCGGCCCGGTTCCGCCTGTCAGGGGAGCACCGTTTCGCCGCGGCCCGGGAACGGTTCGCGGAGTTCACCGAGGGCCTCGAGGTGCGCGATGAGCTCGGCATCCCGGGAACCGGTCCGGTCGCCTTCGCCAGTTTCGCGTTCGCCGATGATCCCGGCGATTCGGTACTCGTGGTGCCGAAAGTGCTTTTCGGACGCCGGGACGGGATGAGCTGGATGACCACGGTCGGCGAACCGGAGGAGTTCGGCACCGAACCCGTCCGCGTGCCCGCTGGGGTGCGCTACGCGGACAGCCGGCTCACCGTCGAGGGTTACAAGAAGGCGGTTCAGCGTGCGGTGCAACGGATCCGCGCCGGTGAGCTGGACAAGGTGGTGCTCGCGCACGATCTGCTCGCGCACGCCGACGAACCGCTTGACGAGCGCGGTCTGCTCGGCAGGCTCGCCACGAACTACCCCACCTGCTGGACCTATGCGGTGGACGGGCTGATCGGGGCCACCCCGGAACTGCTGCTGCGCCGTACCGGGGAGGTCGTTTCCGCGCGGTTGCTTGCCGGGACGGTCTGGCCGCGCGCCGGGGTCACCGATTTCGACCAGCTCGCCAGTGAACTGCTCGCTTCCGCGAAGAACCTCGGCGAACACCGCTATGGCATCGAATCCCTGGTCGCCTGCCTCGAGCCGTACTGTTCCCGGCTCGACGTTCCCGACGGCCCCTCCGTGCTGCGGCTGCCCAATGTCGCGCACCTGGCCACCGAGGTGCACGGCACACTGCGGGCCGAGACCTCACTGCTCGAATTGACCGCGAAGGTGCACCCGACCGCGGCGGTCGGCGGCACCCCGACCGCCGCCGCGGTGCGCGCGATCGCGGAACTCGAGGGCATGGACCGTGGCCGGTACGCGGGCCCGGTCGGCTGGCTCGATGCGCACGGGGACGGGGAGTTCGGTATCGCGCTGCGCTGCGCCCAGCTCTCCGGTTCCACCGCACGGCTGTACGCGGGCGGCGGCATTGTCGCGGATTCGGAGCCGGACAACGAGGCCGCCGAGGCGGCGGCCAAGTTCCGCCCGGTCCGCTCCGCGCTCGAAGGCTGAGTTCCGCGGTTCACCGCAGCCGCGCGATGACCTCGGCGAAGGCCTCCATGTGGAATTCGGACGCGGTGAAGTACGTGAGCCCGTAGCGTTCCCGGTACTCGCGCAGGGTGTCCGCGATCGTCGCCGGACTGCCGCCGAGCACACCGGGCAGTGTCCGGATCTGCTCCTCGGGCAGGTCGGGGGCGAGCTGACGCGGGAGGGACAAGTCGGCGGTCGACACGTCCGGGTAGACACCCACGACGAGCAGGTTCAGTTCGGGATCGGCCGCCTGGGTGGCAGCGGTGGTGTGCACGAGTTCTGCCTGTTCGGCCAGCCTGGCGGTCCCGGTGTCGTTCTCGTTCCGGGGAAAGGAGAACGCGATGCCGACGATATCGGCGTGTTCGGCGGCGTACCGCAGCATCCGGGGCCCCGAACCGGCGACCATGATCGGCGGCATCGGTTGCTGCATGGCCGGTGGCCGGTGGCCATCGGCGAACAGGCTGCGCATCTGGTCCACGGTGTCCCGCAACTGGTTCAGGCGCTCACCGCCGCTGACGAAGGGGAGCCCCGCGGCCTCGAATTCCTCCTTGACGTAGCCCGCGCCGAGACCGAGTTCGAGGCGTCCGTCGGCGAGCAGATCAGTGGTGGCGACCTCCCTGGCGAGCAGCGCGGGCCGGTAGAAGCAGGTGTTCAGCACGTATGTGCCCAGCCGTGCCGTGGTGACCTCGGCGGCCGCGGCCAGCGCGGGAAACGGGGCAAGCAAACCCAGATGGTCGGGTACCGCGAGCACGTCGTAACCGAGGCTTTCCGCGTGCCTGGCCTTGTCCTGCCACTTCGCGCGCGACTCGCAGATGCCCAGGTTCACACCGAAACGAAAAGAGCGGTCGGGCATGAATTCTCCTTGTGCTGTGTCCCAATGGATGGGAGCGAGGATCGCCGGTAGTCGGGTGGGATGAATTCGGACGGGGTCGATTCAAGCCAGCCCGTTGTGGATGTTGACTTGCCATTCGGTGTTGTGGATCAGGGTGTGATGATAAGCGCACAGCAGCACCATGTTGTCTTCGGTGGTGAGTCCGCCGTCGGCATGGTCAAACAACTCCCTGTTCGACAACACCGCCGAACACTTCCCCGCGTTCATGACGTCTATAATACCGAATGGCACCAGGATTTCCCAGAGACAGCACCAAGAATCGTCTCGATGGAGTAACGCGGAACTGCCCGAGGATTCACGTTCCGGCAGCACGGCGCCAACGGGCACCCACTCAGCTTTCGCCCATGGCCTCACGAACCGCGCCACGGTCGACCTTTCCAGGGCCGCGCATCGGGAAGGTCGGCAGTCGCTCGAAGCGTTTCGGCACCGCGGCCTTGCCGAGTTCGGCACGCACGGCGGCGGCGAGCGCGGCCTCGTCGGGCCCGCCGACCCCGCCGGCGGGCACGATCGCGGCGACGACGGCCTCTCCCCAGTGTTCATCGGGCATCCCGAGGACGCAGGCCTGGGCGACCGAGGGCTGGGCGAGCAGCACCCGTTCGATGAGCGCGGGGGCGAGTTTGACCCCGCCAGAGTTGATCATGTCGTCGGCGCGGCCGAGCACTTCGAGCCGTTCACCGTCGAACCGGCCGAGATCCCCGGTCCGGAACCATCCGTCCACAAAGGACTCCGCAGTGCGCTCGGGCGCGCGCCGGTAGCCGTGCGCGAGCACGCTCCCGGACACCTCGATCACCCCGATCCCATCGCCTTCCTCGGCGAGGCGCACCTGCACGCCGTCGAGCGGAATCCCGTCGTAGACGCAACCGCTCGCGGTCTCGCTCATGCCGTAGGCGGCGACCACCCGCACCCCGGCGTCGGCGGCCCTGGCGCGCAGGCCCGCGGAGGTCGCCGCGCCACCGAGCACGATCGTGTCGAACCCGCGCAGCGCCTCGCAGGCAACCTCGTCCTCGAGCAGTTTGGCCAGTTGGGTGGGCACCAGCGCGGTGTAGTGCCGTCCCGGCTCGTTGAGCACTCCCGCGGCAGCGGCGGTGAACGCCTCCGGAACGAAGCCACCGCGGGTCTCCACGATCCCCGGTTCGGTGTCGGAAAGGAGGGCGCGCACGAGCACCTGCACCCCGCCGATGTAGCAGGCGGGGGTGGCGAGCAGCCAGTGCCCCTCCCCGCCGAGACGCTCGTGGGTCGCGGTGGCGGAGGCCCGCAACGCCGCGGCGGAGAGCAGCACCCCCTTGGGTTCACCGGTCGATCCGGAAGTGGCGATCAGGACCGCGGTTTCCGGTTCGACGGGGTCCTCGGGTGCCATGGCCGCGCGCAGTGCGGCGCAGCTGGGATCGGTGCCCGCGAGCGGGAGCACGGTTTCCCCATCGTTCAGCGCGGCATGCAGGGCCTCGGTCAGTTCGAGCACGGGTTCGGGCGACCCATCGAGAACGATCTCGCGCACAGTTCTCTCGCAAATAGTCGTAGGGCTCAGTAGTAGTACGGGAATGCCGACCAGTCGGGCGAGCGCTTCTCCAGGAAGGCATCCCGCCCCTCGACCGCCTCGTCGGTCATGTAGGCAAGCCGCGTCGTCTCACCGGCGAACAGCTGCTGGCCGACGAGCCCGTCGTCGATCGCGTTGAACGCGTATTTCAGCATGCGTTGCGCGGTCGGGGATTTCCCGTTCACCTCGCGCGCCCACTCCAGCGCCGTGCGCTCCAATTCCGCATGCGGGACGACGACGTTCACCGCACCCATTTCGTGTGCCTGCCGCGCGGTGTACTCCCGGCCGAGGAAGAAAATCTCGCGGGCGAATTTCTGCCCCACCTGACGGGCAAGATAGGCGGAACCGAATCCGCCGTCAAAAGAGCCCACATCGGCATCGGTCTGTTTGAATCGCGCGTGTTCCTCGGAGGCGATGGTCAGATCCGCTACCACATGCAGCGAATGCCCGCCGCCCGCTGCCCATCCGGGTACGACGGCGATCACCACCTTGGGCATGAACCGGATCAGCCGCTGGCATTCCAGGATGTGCAGCCGCCCGGCGCGGGCCTTGTCCACGGTGTCCGCGGTCTCCCCGGAGGCGTACTGATAACCGGTGCGACCACGGATACGCTGGTCACCGCCGGAACAGAAGGCCCAGCCCCCGTCCCGCGGGGATGGCCCGTTCCCGGTGAGCAGCACACAACCGACGTCGGCGGAGGTGCGGGCGTGTTCGAGTGCGGTGTACAGCTCGTCGACCGTGTGCGGGCGGAAAGCATTGCGCACCTCGGGCCGGTTGAACGCGATGCGGGCCACTCCAGGCTCGACAGTGCGGTGATAGGTGATATCGGTGAATGCGAAATTGTCGACTGGCGCCCAGCGTGACGGGTCGAACAGCTCGGAGACCTCCATGACTGGGAGGATAGAACCATGAGTCTGAACCCGTCGACGGCGCAGGCACGAGTCATCGTCGACGAACTGATCCGCTGCGGAATCGGTGACGTCGTACTGTGTCCCGGCTCCCGTAATGCCCCGCTCTCCTTCGCACTGCACGACGCGGAGCGGGCCGGCCGGATCCGGCTGCACGTGCGCATCGACGAGCGCAGCGCGGGCTTCCTCGCGCTCGGCCTCTCCCGCGGGTTCGGGCACGGACCGGTTCGCACCGGGCGAGTGGCGCTGACCTGCACATCCGGTACCGCACTCGCCAATCTGCACCCCGCGGTCCTGGAAGCGGCGCACTCCAGGGAACCACTGGTGCTGCTCACCGCCGACCGCCCCGCCGAGCTCGTCGGCAGCGGGGCGAACCAGACCACCCAGCAGCACGGACTTTTCGCCCCGCACGTACGAACGGTGGATTTTCCGCTCGCCGAACACAAATCCGGGCAGAACAAGGTGTGGCGCGGAATACTGTGTCGAACTCTTGCCGGGGCGACCGGTCCATTGCATCTGAACATTCCGTTCCGCGAGCCGCTGGTCCCCGAAGAGGGGGACTGGCCGGGATCCCTCGAGGGCCGCGCGGAAGGAGTGCCGTGGACCGCGATCACCACCCGTGGGGCACCCGATTCGGGGGGCACCGAGCTGCTGCGCGCCCTGCCAAGCAAGACGCTCGTGATCGTCGGGGACGCGCCATGGCATGCCGCTTCGGCCGCGGGCGAGGTGGCCCGCCGGATGGACTGGCCGCTGCTGGTCGAACCGCCCGGGGTGGGGCCGCGGTACGCCATCTCCTCGGCCTCGCTGATCCTCAACAGCGTGGACGAGCTGCCCGCGAAGCTGCAGCCGGAGGCGATCGTGCTCGTCGGGCGGTCCACGCTGTCCCGCGGGGTGAACCGGCTGCTGGGGTCCGGCCTGCCGGTGCACCTGGTGTGCACGCCGGAACAGTGGGCGGACGCGCAGTACCTCGCCGAATCGGCCACCGAGCACCTCGACCCGTCCGCGATCGCCGAGCTCACCGAGGCCGAGGTGGATGTGCGCGCCGGCGGCCAGTGGAGTGCGCAGTGGCGCAAGGAGAACTCCCGCGTCACCGAGGTCATCAAATCCTGGCTGGCAAATTGCACTTGGCCGAGCGGGGCGCACGTGGCACTCGATCTGCTCGCCGCGCTGCCCTCCCCGGCGACCATGTTCCTCGGTTCCTCCAACGCGATCCGGGATGTCGACCTGGTCGCCGAGCGCCGGGGCGACCTGACCGTGCTGGCGAACCGCGGACTGGCCGGGATCGACGGGAACGTGTCCACGGCCATCGGGGCCAGCCTCGCGGTCGCCGCCAAACGCGGGCGCGCGGTCCCCGGTTACGCCTTCCTCGGCGACCTGACCTTCCTGCACGATGTGAACGGGCTGCAGCGCGCGCCCGGTGAACCCGAGCCGGATCTGACGATCGTGGTCAACAACGACGACGGCGGCGGGATCTTCGGCCTGCTCGAACAGGGCCAGCCCGAGTACGCCGAGTCCTTCGAGCGCGTGTTCGGTACCGCGCACCGGGCCGATATCGGCGCACTGTGCGCCGGATACGGGGTGCGCCACACCATCGCGCAAGACCGCGCCACGTTCGCCGAGGCCGTGCGCCCCGCCCCCGGGCTGCGGGTGATCGAAGTGCGCACCGATCGCGAGCGGTTGCGCGCCGAGCGGGCCCGGCTGCGCGCGAGCGTGGCCGCCGCACTGTGTGAATAGCTCGGTGTGAATAGCAAGGGCTCCCAGATACTGCGATGCCCGCCGAACGGCGCTGTTCGAAACCGTCCGTGCTGACTAGCGTGCTCTCCATAATGAATGGAGGGTTCATGTTCAAGGCAGGAAGAGCCGCGGCGACCACGATCGGCGCCGTTTGCGCGGTCGCATTGTTCGCCGGTACCGCGGCCGCCGCGGGTTCACCGGGCGGGTCGAGCATCGGCGACTCGTACTATCCGAACGACGGCAACACCGGTTACGACGTCGGGCATTACGATCTCCGATTGAATTACCAGCCCAAGGGGGACCAGCTCTCCGGGACGGCGACCATTCTGCTGACCCCGACCAAGGATCTCTCCTCGTTCTCCCTCGATTTCGGGCTGCACACCGATTCGGTGCTCGTGGACAACGCGAAAGCGGAATTCGCCAAGAAGAACGCGAAACTGCGCATCACTCCGAAGACCGATCTGCCGGAAGGGAAACAGGTCACCGTGGTGGTGCGCTATCACGGCGTGCCCTCGCAGGTGTCGATCAACGGGGAAAAAGACTGGGTGGCCGGCCCGGACGGGGCGCTGGCCGCGCAGGAACCGCACATGGCCGCTTTCTGGTACCCGGTCAACGACCATCCGCGGGACAAGGCGAGCTACGACATCTCCGTCGCGGTTCCCAAAGGACTGCAGGCGATCAGCAACGGAGATCTGGTCGGTGAGTCCGACCCGACCGCGGACACCACCCGGTACAGCTGGCGCCAGCCCAAACCACAGGCCCCCTATCTGACCCTGTTGGCGATCGGGAAATACGAGATCGACAAGGGGACGACCCCGGACGGACTGCCGTTCATCGCGGCGTACCAGAAAACCCTCGGCGATTCGCTGAACGCGGCCAAGGCGAGTGTGCAGCGCACTCCCGAGGTGCTCGATTTCGAGGCGCGGAATTTCGGCAAGTACCCGTTCGAGGCCCAGGGCGGGGTGGTTTCCAGTCAGCTGAGCTTCTCCCTGGAAACCCAGACCCGGCCCATTTACGGGGTGAAGAATTTCGCGAAAGGTTCGAACCTCGGCCTGATCGCGCACGAGAACGCGCACCAGTGGTTCGGGGATTCCACCTCGGTGCACGACTGGCGCAATATCTGGCTCAACGAGGGCTTCGCCACCTACGCTTCGTGGCTGTGGTCCGAGCATGCCGGTGAGGGAACCGCCCAGCAGCTGATGGACTCGCTGTACGCGGGAACCCCGGCAGGCGACAAGAAGTGGGACATTCTGCCCGGGAACCCGGGTCCGGACAACCAGTTCGACAGCTTTGCCGTCTACGACCGGGGCGCGATGGCCGTGCAGGCGCTGCGCAATGTGCTCGGGGACAAGGCGTTCTTCGCGCTCCTGCACGCCTGGACCGCGAAACTGCGGTACAGCACCGGCACGATCCCGCAGTTCACCGCGCTCGCCGAGCGGATCTCCGGAAAGCCGGTCGAGCAGCTGCTCGACACCTGGCTGTTCACCGCGGGCAAACCGGCGCACACCGCACAGAACGGGTTCCCCGCGACACAACGGGTGAGCGCAACGGCGCCGAGATCGCTGCCGCAGATCGAGCGGAACAACCGGCTGCTCGCCAGCCAGCACCACTGAACCGGCCGCCGCGCCGTAGAGCAGAATGGGCAGTATGGCAACAACGGCGCAGTGGGTTGAGGGTGCGCGGCTGCGCACCCTGCCGAACGCGATCGCCCCGGTGCTCGTGGGCACCGGGGCCGCACTCGGTATCGGCGGTTTCCAGTGGTGGGCGGCCTTGTGCGCGCTGATCGTCTCGCTCGCGCTGATCGTCGGGGTCAACTTCGCGAACGACTACTCCGACGGGGTGCGCGGAACCGATGATGAGCGGGTCGGCCCGCTGCGGCTGGTCGGTTCCGGTGCGGCGAGCGCGAACACGGTGCGCGCGGCGGCGTTCACCAGTTTCGGGGTCGCCGCGATCGCCGGGCTGGTGCTGGTGTTCGGCACCGGGCAGTGGTGGCTGCTCGCGGTCGGCGCGGTGTGCATCCTCGCCGCCTGGTTCTACACCGGCGGCTCGCACCCCTACGGTTACGCGGGCTTCGGTGAACCGGCCGTGTTCCTGTTCTTCGGCCTCGTCGCGGTGCTCGGCACCCAGTACGTGCAGGCCGGGCGGATCAGCTGGCCCGCCATCCTGTGCGCGGTCGCGGTCGGTTCCTTCTCCGCGGGCGTGCTCATCGCCAACAACCTGCGCGATGTACACAGCGACCCGGATTCCGGCAAGGTCACCCTCGCGGTCCGGCTCGGCGCCGAGCGCACCCGGATCGCCTATGTGATCGTGGTCGTCGCGCCGCTGGTGATCAGCGTGGTACTCGCGCCGTGGCACCCCTTCGTGCTGCTCGGCCTGCTCTCCGCGGTCCTGGTGGCGCGCGGCGTGCGCACCGTTGCCTCGGGCACCGAGGGGCCCGCGCTGATCCCGGTGCTCAAGGACACCGGGCTGGCCATGCTCGCGTGGTCGGTGCTGACCGGGGTCGGCCTGGCGCTCTAGCGGAAAAACCACTAGGTATCGGCGAGCGCGGGTGCTTATGGTGGGTCGGTGACATCGGTCAAACAGGTCCAAATCACCTTCGACTGCGCGGAGCCCGAGCGCGTCGCCCGGTTCTGGTGCGAGGTGCTGGGATACGTCGTGCCGCCACCCCCGGAAGGCTTCGCCGACTGGGACGAGTTCAACCGCTCGCTGCCACTCGAACAGCAGGATTCCGCGTTCGCCTGCGTGGATCCCACCGGCGCCGGTCCGCGCCTGTTCTTCCAGCGCGTTCCCGAAGGCAAGGTCGCCAAGAACCGGGTGCACCTCGACGTGCGGGCCGGAACCGGGCTCGTCGGCGAGGAACGCCTCACCACCCTCGAGGCCGAATGCGCGCGGCTGGTCGCGCTCGGCGCGACGCGCCTGTACCTGCTGCCCGCCGATGGTGTCGAGGAGTCCTGCATCGCGATGCAGGACGTCGAAGGCAACGAGTTCTGCCTGGACTGAGTCAGTTGGCCCGCGGTTCGGGGACCGCGTTCGGCAGCAGCCGCACCGCGAGCTGGGTGCGCGAATGCACCCCGAGTTTGCGGTACACCGCCTGCACATGGCTTTCCACGGTGCGCACCGAGACGAACAGCGCGGCGGCGACCTCCCGGTTGCTCGCCCCGGTCACCACGAGCTCGGCGACCCGGCGTTCGGCCGCGGTGAGCTCCCGGGAATCGCGCACCGAGGCGAGCCTGGCGAGTTCGGCCTCGCCCTGCCTGATGAGCGGGACATCGCCGATCTCGGTGAGCAGCCCGGTGGCTCGCTTCAGGGTTTCCCGCGCGGACCGGCGGGCCCGTTTGCGCCTGCGCACCCTGCCGAGTTCGAGCAGGCTGCGCCCGTAGGCGGGGCGGAACGGGCTGTCCCGCAGCTCGGCGATGGATTCGGTGAGCAGTTTTTCGGCCGCTTCGAGGTCCCCTTCGGCGGCACGCAGCATGCCGTGCAGCCGGGCGCGCACCCCGGGGAGCACGACCCGTTCGGCGAACTTTCCGGCCTCGGCGAACCGCCCGGCCCCGATGAGCGCCTCGGTGAACTCGGTGTCGATGGCGAGCTCGGTGATCGGGTCGAGTTTGCCGAGCCACGGCACCAGGCGCGCCGCGGCGGCGAGCGCTTCGGTGGCATCGGCCCAGCGCAGTTCCCGGTTGGCGGCCATTCCGGTGAGGGTGTGCGCATACACCTGGCGGTAGTGCTGGTCGCCGTGCCCGGAACCGGCCTGTTCGGCGAGATAGCCGTGCAGCGCGGCGATCCGGCCCTGGGTGATCAGCAGCCGTCCCTTGGCGGCGAGCAGTACCGGTGGGGTGCCGTCCCCGAACGGGCGGGTGTCGAGTGCGCGGAGCAGTTCGGCGGCCCGCTCGGTGTCCCCGAGCACGAGCTCGTTCGCGGCCAGCTGCACCCGGTACTGCGCGGCGAGGTAGTCCTCCCCGCGCTCGGTCGCGGTGGCGAGCCGGGCGCGGAAGGCGTCCCTCGAGCGCACCGGATCGAGCCCGACCCGCAGGCAGTACGCGGTGCGCACGGTGGTCGCGTGCTCCCCGTATCCGGCGGCGAGCAGCCCTTTGCGCACCTGTTCGTGCCGCTCGGCGATCTCCGGATCGGGCTCCAGTCCGCGGCGCACCCGCTGCTCCACGAGTTCGCCGAGCGCCCGGTACAGCGCGGTATCGGCGAGCCCGGTGGAATCGAGCACCGAGACCGCGTGTTCGGCCATGGTCCGGGACTGGCCGGGGAAGAAGTCCGGGTCCGCGCCGATCCCGTCGACAACGGCGAGCCGCAGCGGATCCTCGCGCATGGCCGCACGCAGCTCCCCGATCACCTCGGCGGTGATCTGGTTTCCCCTGATCAGCGTGGTCGCCTCGATGAGCAGCGGCAACCCGCGATCGAGCAGGCCGATGGGCAGTTCGGTGAACTCCACCGCCGCCAGCAGCTCGCACACCCGGTTGAACGCGCCGATGGAGAACTGCATGGCCGCGGTTTCCATCAGCCACACCGCGGTCTGCAGGTGCGCGGGGACATGGGCGAGCGCGCGTTCGGCGATGCGGGCGGCGACCCCGATCTCCCCGCGCGCCCGCGCCCGCCGCGCCACGCCCATCAGCGCGTCCGCGGTGCGCTCGTCCGCCCCGGGTTCGGCGGACAGCTGCAGATGCCGCGCCTGCTCGACCGGCTCCTCGACCACAGTGGCCAGGCGCGCGTGCAGCTGCCGCCGCGCTCCCGGGGCCAGTTCCACCAGTGCGGCACTGCCCAGCATCGGGTGGCTCGGCAGCAGTTCCCCGTCCCGCTCCACGATGGCCAGTTCGGTGCTCGCCGCATCGATCGCCTGCTGCGGTTCGCGGTCACCGTCCAGCGCGCGCCGCACCTGATCCGCCCGGGCCCGCCCGAACGCGGCGGTCGTGGCGAGCACCTCCCGCGCGGGTTCACTGAGCCCGCCGAGCCAGGTGCGCACCTTGGTGGTGATCGAGCGCGGCAGCGTACCCGGTTCGCGCATCTCCAGCGCCCATCCGGGATTGCCCCCGGTTTCGGCGCGCAACCGGTCGGTGTCCGCGCCGTCCAGTTCGATTCCGTTGTCCCGCAACAGGTTCCCGAACTCCTGCGCGCCGAGACCGGTCAGTTCCACCCGGCGCGCCCAGCTGAACGGGAGCGCGGCGACGTGTGCGCCGAACGGGGCCGGGTACACCAGACCGGTGCCGAGCAGCGCGACCGGTGCCTCGCTGATCCGGCGCAGCCCGTAGCCGAGCGCGAGCACCGATTCGGCGTCCATCCAGTGCACATCGTCGATGGCGAGCAGCAGCGGGCCGCGGGCGGCCAGTTCACGCAGCAGCATCGCGATCCCGGTGACCACGGCGAGCTGGCGCGGTTCGGCCGGCGCGCTGCTGCGCAGGAACACCACCTCGGCCGCGGCGCGCTGGAGCTCCGGCAGGGTGGCGAGCAGTTCCTCGTCGACCACCTCGCCGAGCAGATCGTTGAGGCTGCCGTAGGCCATGCCCGATTCCGGGGCGGCCGCCGAGGTGCGCAGCACGGTGCGCCCGAGCGAGCGCGCGTGCGCCACCGTCTCGTCGAGCAGCGTGGTCTTGCCGATGCCCGCTTCACCGGTGATCAGCAGCGGTGTGTCCGGCCAGTTCCCCTCGGCGAACGCCCGCAGCTCGGCGCGCTTGGCGATGCGTCCGGCAGGCTCGGGGACCTCCCTGCCGGAAACGGGCATGCTCTCACTCCGTGGATGGGCGTTGTTTCGCAACGCTCACTTTACCGAGAAAGTCACCCCCGGGTGGGCCGGGTTTGACCTCTGTCACGGCGAGGGCGGTGGCAGGTACTCCCCGTCCGTCTTGGCGGTGTGCTTCGGCGGGAACCACTCGCCCATCTCACGCCAGCGCTGGGCCGCCTGTTGTGGGTTCATCTGGGCGATTCGCCCCATTTCGTGGTTGAAATTCACGACATCGGCGGTATAGCCGCGGCCGTTCTCCGCGACATGGGTGATCGCCGCCATGTCCTTCAGATGCGGTGGCAGGTCGCGGAACTGGCGCCGCCCGTTTGCCCACTCGTGCAGGTGCTGCGCGTCCTGGCGACCACCGTCGGGTTTGCCGCTGACCCGTCCGACGAACCCGTCGTACGAGGTCAGCTTGTGTCCATGGGCCTGGATCACCGGGTCATGCCCCCACCAGCCGGGGCGCAGGCTGATCCCGTGCTGATTCAGCGCCGAGGTCGTCTTCAACGGAAGGTCCTCGAGCGAATCGTAGGCCTGGGTCTTGTTCGCGGCCTGCAACCAGTTCTGCCGGTTCCAGTGTTTGCCGATCGCGCTGAGTTCCTCGCTGGTGGGCCCGGCATGCGCGTTCGCGATCCCCGGCGGCGGGGTGTACTGGGTGTGTTCCTGCGGCGGTCTGATCGCACCCGGCGGACGCAAATGCCCGCCGCCCTGCCGGTGGTATTTCGGGTCCACCCCGCGCGAGCCCGAGCCGCCGTTCTTGTCCAGCCCTTGGAACAACCGTTTGTTGTGTTCCTCGTTCTCCTGCAGGGATTCCGCGACCCGCTTGACCTTGCGGCTCGCCCCGTGCGCGGACTTCGAGATGCCGGTGATCCGCTGACCGGTCGATTCGAGCACGGTGGTGATCTTGCCGCCGAAGCTCTGCCCGACGACACCGAAAGCACCGTGCCCCGGACCTGCCGAGCTCACTTTGCCCGCCACATTGTCCAATGTGGACCCGAGATTGGACAGCTTCGAGGACATGTTGTGCAGGCCCTGGGGCTGGGCCGAGTAGCCCTTCCCCTTACCCGGCTTGCCTACACCGGAACCGCCGTGTCCGGAGCTGCCGTGCGAGCCACCGCCCTTGCGCCCGTTGCCGGAACCACCGTGTCCCGAGCTCCCGCGTCCGGAACTGCCGTGTCCCGAACTGCCGTGTGAAGACCCGCCGTGCGATCTCGCCATGCCGACCTCCCTGCTAGCCCTGCTGCTTCTTCTTCGGCGGACGTTCCCCGATCACCGGCGGCGGCAGATGCTCGTCCTCGGCGGCGAACAGGTCGGAGCTGCGCGGCATCAGCTTGTTGCCCTTGTGCTCCTTGTCCCCGCCCTGGCCACCACCTGCGCCGCCGCCCATTCCGCCGCCGCCCATCGGGGCACCGCCGGTCTGACCGCCACCGGAACCACCGCCGGGACCACCGGCTCCCGGGGCACCACCCTGGCTCGGCATGCCCTGCGCCGGTGTCGGGCCGGCCCCGCTGACCGGTCCCTGGCCCGGGGTCTGCGCGTCGACCTGCTGGCCGGTCGGCGCGCTCCCGCCACCGGCTCCGCCGCCGGCCGCGCCTCCACCGGTGCTGCCACCGTCAAAGCTCTGCGCCGAGGGCATCGTGTGCTGCGCCGGATCGAGATGCGTGGGGGAAAGCCCCTGCTTCAACGGGTCGGAATGCGTCGGCGAAAGCTCCGGCTTCAGCGAGTCGATATGTGTCGGCGAAAGCTCCGGCTTCAACGGGTCGATATGTGTCGGCGAGGTGGCGGGGTGGCTGGGATGCACCACCGGACCGTGGCCACCCTCGGCCGGATTGTGCAGCGGGTTGTGGTCGGACGGCATCACCGGACCGGGCCCCGTCGGGATGTGTGGCAGCTTCGGCTCCGGCGCATCCGGAATGTGCGGGGTGTAGGGCTGCGACGGCTGAGCCGGGCCATGGTCGGACACCGACGGCTTCAACGGCTCAGCCGGGCCAGAGTCCTGCGGGGGAGGAGCGATCGGCGGCTTGGGCGGTTCCGGAGCTTCCGGGATCACCGGCTCGTAGGGCGCCGGCTTCTGCGGACGGCCGGCTGCGGGACCACCACCGCCGGGACCACCGCCACCAGGTCCACCCATCGGCGGCATCGGGGGCGGAGGTGGTGGGGTCGGCGGGTTCGAACCGCCGGGTGACTGGCCCGGACCGGTCGGCGGGATATTCACGCCCTGCGGGGTCGGGGTGTCCGGAATGTTCGGCACGTACCCCTGCGCCGAAACGCCCTGTTGCGGTCCGTTGCCGAGGTTCGGCGGTGCATCGGGGGACTGCGGTGGGGCTGCCGGTGGTGGCTGCATCCCGGGCGGCGGTCCGGCGGGATCACCTTGCCCCTGGCCGAATCCGGCGTACTGGTACTGCTGCCCGCCACCTGGAGTGCCCTGCACACCGGGAGGAGGCGCGCCCTGATCGCCGCCGCCCTGGAAGCCTTGGTAGCCGTACTCGGTCGCCGGTGCGCCCGGGTTCTGCGGTGGCACCGGCGCACCGCCGCCGCCGCCCTGAAAGCCCTGATAAGCGGGGCCACCCACCGGGGCGCCGCCGTCCTGCGGCGCGGGATCCTGACCACCGCCACCGCCACCGCCTTGGAAACCCTGGTAGCCGTACTGGGCGCCCGGGCCGCCGCCGTTCTGCAGCGCCGGATCCTGACCACCGCCACCCTGGAAACCCTGATAGCCGTACTGGGCGCCCGGGCCGCCGCCGTTCTGGAAGGCGACATCCTGGGCGTCCCCGCCCTGGAAGCCTTGGTAGGTGTTGTCCACGGGCGGTCCCCCACCGTCCTGTAGCTGCACGGAACCGTCGCCGCCCTGGAAACCCTGATAGCTGGTGCCGGACTCGCCGCCGGGGCCGCCGTTCAGGTCCGGCTCGGAGTCACTGCTGTTGAACCGTTCCGTGGCGCTGGCCAGCTCCTGCACGATCGAGACCAGGGTCTCCAGCCGCTCCGCCATCCGCGCGAGTGCCGCGGCGAGCTTGGCGATCTTCGCGGCGAGCTCGGCAGCCTTGGCCGCCGCCCTGCCGACCGCGACTCCGATGTAGATCGCCTCGGAGGCACCGAAGGTGATCGGCATCGCCGCCGCTGCCGCGATCGCGCCCTCGATCAGCTGCGAGATCAGGCTGCTGATCGCTTCCTTGACGATGTCGTGCATCGCGGCGACCAGACCACCGGAGATGGAGGTGACCGAACCACAGGCCTCGACCGCGTTGCTCAGCGTACGCAGTTCCTCGCCGAACTGGTCCATGCTCGACCCGAACGCCTCGGAGGCATCCCCGGACCACTGCGAGCGCACATCGCCGACATCCGAGTCATGGGTCTCCGCGAGCTCACCGAGCTGCTGGGAGAGCTGGTTGAGCTGGTCCACGCTGGACTGCACGGCGTTCGCGTCACCGAGCAGTTTGTCCATGGGCTCCTTGAGGAAGCTGATGTGGTCGAGCAGCCAGCCGACCCCGGCACTGAGCACCGAGCCGAGTGGATCGGCCATCGAGGAGGCGATATCGGCGACCTGGGAGACATCGTCGATCACCTGACCGACGACGTCCGGGCCCTCACCACGCGCGCCCTGCTTGACCTCGTCGATCTTGCTGTTGTGCTGCGCGGTGGCGCCGCCGCCCTTAGCCATTCCGGCCTCCCCGATCGGTTATCCCACAAGGCTTTTCGTGTGCCCGGTTCACCATGGCGCGTTGTCTTCCTCGTCCTCGTCGTCCTCGACGACGCGCCGCCGTGCGGGGGCGGCAGCGGCCGGGGGCGGTGTCGCCTCCTCGGCCTCGACCTCGGTGTTCACCCCGAAATCGGCGTTGCCCTCGTTGAGTTCGGCGAGTTCCTCATCGTCCAGCGGGGGCTGGTAACTCACGAACCGCGCCATGGCCTCACCCTCGATACCGAACTCGGTCATCGCCTGGGTGGCCTGTTCCGCGGCCTGGCGCTGGGCCGTGTGCACCGTCCTCATCACGAGCGCGCTGAGCTGGGTCGGGGTGTGTTCGCTGACATCCTTGACGAACTCGATGCTGTGCAGCGCACCGCTCGCGCCGACCTCCACGCGCACCGAACCGTCCGGCGAGCTGGCCCGGCCACTGGCCGAGCCGAGGTTCTCGGTCAAGGTTTCCGAGCGCTTCTGCAGATCCTGCATGCGCGCGGTGAAATCCTTGCTCCAGTTGTCTTCCACGGATTGACTCCTCTGGGTCTCAGGCTTCGGTTCTCAGGCGGCTTCGGCCACGGCTTCTTCGATCCGGCGCGCGATACGGTTCGCATCGGCCGGAGTGATGCTCACCCATTCCCCGTCGTTGATCATCAGATAGCGACCGGATTTCGTGTCGAAGAACGAGAGCACCATGCCCTCTCTGCTCAGCGTGCCGCGCCGGGGCAGCCGGGTGGACACCCCGAACTGCCCGCCGCGGACCCGTTCCTCGGCGATGGCGCAGACCCGCACCGCGTCCATCGCGGAAAGACCGTAGCGCTGCAGTATCCGCGTCGCCTCGTCCTCCTGGCCCATGGCGAACGGATCCGGTGGTGCGTCCCCGGACTCGGCCTCGGCGATCTCCAGGAAAGCCCGCAACGGCACCGGGAAACTCTGTCCCGGACCGGCCGGGGTCTCCGGGAAAAGGGACAGCAGCACGGTGCCGAGCGGCAGATCGATCGAGCGGACGATCACCTCGCCCGCGTCGATCATCACCAGCAGGCAGCGGTCCCCGTCGTGCGCGGCGACCGCGCGCACCACGCTGCCGTCGAAGGCGAGCACATCCACCAGATGGCGCGCCGAGGAGACCTCGGAGAGCAGTCCGGCCAGCGTGCCGTCGATCCCGTCCGGATCGGCGAAACCTTTGCCCACAAGGGATTCCCTGGCCTGTTCGAACAGTTCGGCGCGCTCGGCCATGGTCTTGCCGTGGCGCGCCAGTTCGACCGGATAGGGCATTTCCGCGATTCCGAGCTCTTCGCACACGTAGTCGTATTCGAGGAAGGAGAGCACGTACTCCACACCGCGAGGCACCAGGAACTCCTTTACCGATCAGGCATTCGGCGCCGGTGGGCGCTTCTTCTTGGGGGTTCCGCCGATCACCGGAGGCGGCAACCGATCGGCTTCGGGTACCGCGAACACATCGTCCTCTTCCTGCAGGTACCCCTTGCGCTTGTGCTCGGCGTCCCGTTCGCCGCGCGCACCGCCGGTACCGGGCGCACCGGCCCCGGTGCCCTTGCCCGAACCGCCGCCCTGCGTGGAATTCGCCTGACCGCCGGGTTCCGCGACACCACCGCCGCGCGCCCCGGTCCGCTGCCCGGGTTCGAGTGCCTCCCGCGCGCCACCGTTCGCGGCGGAACCGCCCCGCGCCGCTCCCTCACGCGGAGCATTCGCCGTGCGTGCCCCTTCCTCGCCCGGTGGCACCGCGCCGGGACGGCCACCCGGCCGGGACGCACCACCGCGCGAACCCGGACCGGTTTCCGAGGTACCGGGCCCGGTTCCGGAACTGTCCGGCCGGGGTCCGTACCCGGTCCGGGGACCAGAGCCCGGACGCGGACCGTATCCGGGGCGTGGACCGGAGCCCGGTTCGCCGGGACGCGGACCGTACCCCGGCCGGGGACCGGAACCCGGGCGCGGTCCGTTGCCGGGCGTCCCGGGACGGGGACCGCCGCTGGGGCGGGTTCCTCCTGGTCCGGGCAGCATCGGCCCCGGACCGCCGAAGGACGGCCGCGATGCCGGATTGGGTTGCTGTGGGCCGGGTCCGGCCGGTGGCGCGCCGGGAGGCGGTGCCCCACCGGTCGCCGGCGTTCCCGAGGTGGTCGTGGTGCCCTGTGGACCGCTGCCCTGTTGCGGCTGCGGGTTCGGATCGGTGGCCTGGTTCGGATTCGGATTCGGTTCCGCGCCCGGTCCGGCCGGTGGCTGATGTGCCGCGGGCGCGGCCGGGCCGCCGTGCTGTTGCGGGGTGGGAGCGGCGGGCCCGGTGTTCGGCGGCGCGGACTGCGTGGCGAGCGGGGTGCCCGCCTGCCGCGCCTCCTTGTGCACCACCGGGCGCGGCGGGATGTACTGCGGCACCGTGGAATCGACGTGCTTGGAGCTTTCCTCCATGGTGCTCATGACGTCGACCGCCCGCTGGTGCGCGGCGTTCGCCTGCTGCACCTTCGCGTGCATATCGGTCAGCCCACCGGCGAGATCACCGATCCCGCCACCGCCGAAGGGCTGGGCGAGCTGCTCGTAGTTCACGTTGACCGGCTCGGGCATCTTCGCGCGCGCGGTGGCCACGATCTCGGCCTGTTTCCGAACCGGTTTGGCCATCGCGACCGAGGTGCGCGCGGCCTGGTTGCCCCAGTTGATCAGCTCGTCGATCGCGAACCGGGCCGATTCCGCCGAGGAACCCTTCCAGTTCTCGGTGTGCTTGCGCACGGTCGAGGAGAGCGAGTCCATGTGGTCGGTGATCTCGTTGCCGAGCTTCTCCCACTCCACCGCGCGGTCGTAGGCCTGCTGCGGATCGCTGTTCTGGTGCACGCCGTTGTACAGCTCGGTGTGCGACATCGCAGCCCAGTTGCCCTGCTGGTCGACCACCCGGTCGGGGCCGACCACGATCGAGTCGAGCAGGTGACCCCAGAAGCCCTGATTGCCCTCGGGATCGGTCATGCCTGTTCACCCACGTTCGGCACCTTGTTCAGCATCGCGCGGTTGTGATCCTCGGCTCCCGCGTAGCCGTCGAGCACCGCCTGCAGCGCGGCCACCGCGTCCCCGACCGCGTCCCGGTACTGGGCGAGCACCGCGACGAGCGCGGTCTCCGTGCCGTCGGCGCGGCCGGAGAACTTCCCGGACATCGCCTCGCCGACCCACTGCGCACCGAAGGGAAGTGGTGCGGCGAGCTGTTTCCCCCGCTCGATCCAGTCGTTGATCCGGTCCATCTGCGCGGAAAGCGTCCGGTGCAGCGCGCGGCCGTCCTCGAGATCGATGCGCAGGTGTCCCGATTCCGCCTCGGCACGCATCTGCTTGGTCCGTTGCTCGAGCGCCGACGCCGCCGAGGACAACCGGTCGACGGCATCCTCGGCCGCCACAGTCCTCGACGAGCCCGGTTCAGCCATCACAGTCCTCCCCTGCCAGTCGTCACCATCAGTGATCGTAAGCAGGGTCAGCACCGCCCAGCATCGGAGAAACTACCGAGATCGCCGGGGCACACACCCGGAGCGGTCCGCGTATGAACCGGGGAACTACGCAGATCCCAGAACTGTGACCACCTATTTCGACGGTCACCCCGTCAGCTCGAAGTGCCAGACCACGGTCACTGGGCTGCCGTACCGTGCCGCGCTCGCGGCCTCCCGGACGAGCCCGGCGAGGCTCCAGGGCCACAGTTCCCACGGGCCGAGCCCGGTCGCCGCCTCCGGGGCGGGCTCCGGATAGCCGCGCGGTTCCGCACAGTCGAGCACCCGGAACCCCGGTGCGAGCGCGGCGCGCAGATAGTCTCCGGTCAGATGGCGGTGCGCGGGCAATCGGCCGCGGGAACCCTGCTCATCGCGCACCTGGGGCACCAGAACGCGAAACACCGATTCCTGATGCAGATCGGAAATGATGAGCCGGCCACCTTTGCGGAGCACCCGCGCGAATTCCGCGAACACTGGTTCGAGCTCCGGAATGTGCACCAAGGCGAGCGCGCACACCACGGTGTCCACGGAATCGTCCCCGAGGGGAATCCCGGTCACCGAACCGAGGTGAAATTCCGCGCCCGGGACCCGGTTCCGCGCGTGCTCGAGCATTTCCGCCGAGCTGTCCACCCCGATGACCCGATGCCCGAGACCGGCGAGGTGTTCGGCGTAACGACCGGTGCCACAGGCCGCATCCAGCGCGGTTCCCGGTTCCCGCCCGGCGAGGAATCCGCGCACGATGGGTTCCTCGAAATCGAAGAGTGTATTCGGTTTCGCATCGTAGGTTCGCGACCAGACCCGGTAACCGGAGTTGGAATCGACCCGCTCTACCGGAACCGCGGAATCGGCCAGCCGCTCATCGGCGAGCAGTTTCCGGACCTCGGCGATCCTGGCTTCGGTGAATTCCTTGCCGTATTCCCCGCCGAAGGAACGCAACAGGGCGATTCCCTCGAGCCCCAGTAGATAAGCGAGTGGGTGCTCGTAGATCATGGGATCACGGTAGCCAGCGGCTTGTCCCCAGACCAGCGGATTTCCCCGCCCACTCCACCGATCGGTGGAGCCGGGAAACCAGGGAGTCGGTCGATGCGCGCGCCCGGGCCGGGCAGCAGAATCGATGGCATGACCGAGATTCACCGTGAACTGCGCCTGCCGAAGGCACTGGTGGGCGCCTATCTCGCGCTCAGCGTGCTCACCGTGATCGCGGCCGTCGTACTGCGGGACAGCCCGGCACTGGTCACCGATGCGGTGTGGATTCGCACGATCATCGTGGTGCTGACCGGGGCACTGATGCTGAGTTTCGCGGTCGGCGCGAGCCGTGGTTCGGCGAAGTCCTATCTGCGATGGCGCATCTCCTCGGCGGTCATGGTGGTCGCGATCGTGGTGCTCGTCGCGCTGCCGGGCTTTCTCCCGCTGTGGGTGCGGATCGAACAGGGGATCTGCGGGCTGTTGCTGCTCGGCGTGGTCGTCCTGGTCAACGGCCAGCGCGTGCGCGGGCTCTTCGCCCACGCCTGAACTACATTGGCCGGGGTAGCCGGGTTCGGGGAGGAGTGCCGCGATGCGATCTTGGGAGGAGCACCGGCATCCCGTGATCACGGTGCTGCCGTGGGTGCTGCTCGCCGGGCTCACCGGGTTCACCGTGGCCGAGAAGCACGGCGTCCCGGGCTCGCTCGCCGTGGACCTCGGGCTGTGCGGGCTGGCCGCGCTGTGGATGCTCGTCCTGTTCACCCTGCGCCCCGCATGGCGGCTGCGCCCGGTCCTGATGACGGTGTTCGTGTTCGGCCTGCTCGTGATCATGGTGGCGCTCGTGGTCCGGGATCCGTGGTTCGGTGCGTTCGTGCCCGCCGCGTACATCTACTCGTTCCGCCTGATTCCGTGGCCGTGGCAGCTTCCGATGATCGCCGCGGTCGCGCTGATCGCCGGGACCGCGCAGGCCACCGAGATCGACAAGAGCACCACGCTGGGCATGCTGAGCTTTTTCGCCGTGCTCCTGGTGAACGTGGTGCCGATGTGCGTGTTCGCCTGGCTGGTCTGGCTCGGTGCGCGGCGCAGCGCGGAACGGGAGAAGGCACTCGAGGACGTGCACGAGGCCAACATCCAGCTCGAGGCCACCCTCGCGGAGAACCAACGGCTGCACGAGCAACTGCTCGACAAGGCCCGCGAAGCGGGAGTGCACGACGAACGCCGGCGCATGGCACGGGAAATCCACGACACGCTCGCCCAAGGGCTCACCGGGATCATCGCCCAGCTGCAGGCCGCCGAACAGGTGCCGGAGAACCAGCGGGAGTGGCGCCGCCACCTCGCATCGGCGACCGGCCTGGCACGGGAAAGCCTCGCCGAGGCACGGCGTTCGGTGCACGCGCTGCGCCCGGAACCACTGCGCACCGCGCGGCTGGACGACGCGCTCGCCGAGGTCACCGAACGCTGGTCGGTCCGCAATGGGATACCGGCCGAACTCACCACGACGGGCACCGCGCGAACGCTCGATACCGATACCGAGACCGCGCTGCTGCGGGTGACCCAGGAAGCGCTGGCGAACGTGGCCAAGCACGCGCGGGCGAACCGGGTCGGGGTCACCCTGTCGTATTTCGCCGAGGAGGTCGCCGTGGACGTGCTCGACGACGGCTGCGGTTTCGAACCGGGCACCCGGACCGGGGGTACCGGCTTCGGCCTTTCCGGGATGCGCCAGCGGATCGAGGGAGTCCGCGGCACACTGCAGGTGGAATCGATGCCGGGCAGCGGGACCGGGATCTCCGCCCGGGTCCCGGCAAGCGCAGAGGAGCGGTCGTGAAGACAGCCATCACCCTGCTGATCGCCGACGATCATCCGGTCGTGCGGGATGGATTGAGCAGCATGTTCGACCGCGATCCCGGGTTCACCGTGCTCGGCATGGCCGCCGACGGCGCCGAAGCGGTGCGGCTGGCCAGCACGCTGCACCCCGATGTGGTGCTGATGGACCTGCGCATGCCGGGAACCGATGGGATCACCGCGATCGCCGAACTCACGCGCGCCCGCGTCCCGGTCCGGGTGCTGGTGCTCACCACCTACGACACCGACAACGATGTGCTTCCCGCGATCGAGGCGGGCGCGACCGGTTATCTGCTCAAGGACGCGCCGCGCGAGGAGCTGCTGCGCGCGGTCCGGGCCGCGGCCGCGGGGGAATCGGTGCTGTCCCCCTCGGTGGCCGCCCGGCTGATGAACCGGGTGCGGACCCCGGAGAGCGGACCACTTTCCGCGCGCGAACGCGAGGTCCTCGGCCTGATCGCGCGGGGCAACACCAACCGCGAGGCGGCGGCGCGGCTGTTCATCACCGAGGCCACCATCAAGACCCATCTGCTCAATATCTACGCCAAGCTCGGGGTCGGTGATCGCGCCGCCGCGGTCGCCGTGGCCTACGAGCGCGGGCTGCTCGGCTGATCGTGCCCGGACACCTCACCACGGAGGGATGGTTGACCGGTTCCGCTCATGGTCGCCGCGGCGGACCGGCCGTAGAGTTCCCGCCATCGCCAGGTCCGGCCCACACTCGACAGGAGTGTTCCATGCCAAGGAATCGGTTCATGCGAAGGACCGCAGGAACCCGCCTCGCCCTGTGCGCACTGTTCATGACCGGCGTGCTCACCCCCGGCCCCCTGCCAGCGCACGCCTTCGAGCATGTGTCAGGTTCACCCTGACAACGTCAGGGATTCCCTGACACGCTTTGGAGGTGCCTGATGACGCATATCGCCGACTGTTCGTTCTGCCGGAAACCCGACAGCGAGGTGGACCGTCTGGTCGCCGGGCCGGGGGTGTTCATCTGTTCGGGCTGCGTCACCGCGGCAGCGCAGGTCATCGCGGGCGCGCCGAGCGAATCCGAGCCGGTCGCCCCGTGGGATGCCGAGCTGCCACTGGAGACGGTGCTCGGCAATCTCGGCGCGGTGGCCGCCGCGGGCGCGCAGGCCGAGCGCAATCTGCGAGTCTGGGTCGGCAAGGCGCGCGAACTCGGCGGGACCTGGTCGCAGATCGGCGGGGCGCTGGAAATGACCCGCCAATCCGCATGGGAACGATTCTCCGGCGAGAACTGAGATGTGATCAAGAATTGCACCGACTCGTCAATTGTTAATGCGATTCAACCGACGAAAGTGAGTTGATGGTCACCCTTCGTATCAATATTCTCGGTCTTCACACGGACTGATTTATCGAACATTCTGGAGTGACAATCATGCGTTTTCGCAGAACCGCGTTCACTGCCGCGACGATCGCGGCGGTCACGATTCCGGTGTCCGTCGGCGCGCCGATGGCTTCCGCGGCCACGCCATCGGTCGAGCAGGTGACCGTAACCTACAACGTTTCCGCCGCACCGAGTTACGCCTCGGTGATCCGCGAAGGTGTCTCGCACTGGGGCGCGCTGCACAATGTGCGTTTCTCCGAATCCTCGGGCGGCGCGATGCTGAACTACCACGAAGGGAATTTCCAGCAGGGTTCGTTCTACACCGGAAACGGGCACGGCAACGGTGATATCTACATCGACAACCAGCAGGCCCAGCAGTACGACCAGACGCGCATCACCGCGCACGAGACCGGGCACGATCTCGGCCTTCCGGACGACTATCAGGGTCCGTGTTCGGAACTGATGTCCGGCGGCGGCCCCGGTCCGAGCTGCACCAACAGTTATCCGAACCAGCAGGAGCTCGCCAAGGCGGACGCCAACTTCGCGAACGGGATCACGGACGGCGCCCGGGATCGCAAGATCGTCATCGTCGGCTTCTGAGCCCGAAACCGCTGAACCACGCGGCACCGCTCCCCGGAATACCGGTCAGTCCCGGAGTATCCCGGGGAGCACCTCGTCGATCAGCCGGAGCACTTCGGCGCTCGCCGCCGGAGCACCGAACAACACGATCTTCAGCCGCTCCCGCTCGGGATCATGCACCGTCTGCACCTGCAGCGGATCGCCCTGCCCGCGCCCGGTGTTCACCGCGGTGAGCACGAGGGTGCCGATGCGGTCCGCGGCACCGGTGTCCACACCCTCGATCTGCACGATGCTGGACACCTCGATCGAGGAATCCGGTCGCGCACCGGTCCGGCCGGTCAGTGCCTCGAGGTCGGCGCGCGCGATCCGGTACTGCTTGCCGATGCGCACCGCCGCGAGTTTGCCCGAGCGGATGTAGGCGCGCACGGTGCGCACATGCAGGCCGAGGCGTTCCGCGACCTGCTCGACCGAATACATTTCCTCCGTCATCGCCGTCCAATATAGGCATCCCCGTACCTGTTCCCCCGAGCAGAACGCGCGGTCACCCCGGCGGCGCGATGCGGGCACGGCCGAGGCGATCCTGCGAAGGAGGCGCCGCCACGCCCGGGCAGTCGGGCATTCCCACCGCGGTCCCGGCCCTCGATCACCTGGTGCCGCTGCTGCGCGACCCGGGGCTGGCCACCCGGATGCTGGACGACCGGGCGTTCCGCGGGAGCGCGCCGGAACCGGGAGTGTTGCGCTTCCCCGAGGCCGCCGAGCGGCGCAGCACGCGGAACGAGGAGTGCTGGATTCCTGGTCCGCTGGCCAGATCATCGCCGTTTCCCCGGAAATGCGCCGGATGGCGACCTCGGCGCTGTACCTGCTGACCCGCGATCACGAGGCCCGCCACCGGATCCGTGCCGAGCGCGACGGGCGCGTGGCGCGCGATACCGATCTGCCGTATCCGGAACACACCGGAAAGGCGGCCGGGACAACGCTGCGGCTGTGGTCGCCCGGCTGGTTCGTGTCCCGGAATCGTGCCTGACCCGGGCGCCGCGCCAGGACGGACTGCGGCTGCGCCCGGCACCCGTTCCGGCGCCGCACCACTGGGGTCAGTCGAGCTTGGGCGGCCACTGCCGGTTGCGCTCCTCGATCGCTTCCCAGCTGGCCGGGACGACCCGGTCGCGCGCCTCGGGGACCCCGTCCTGCGCGACGGACACCAGCGGGCGCATCGCTTCCTCGTAGCGGCCGAACGCCTTCTCCAGATCGCCCTCACAGCTCGCCCATTCGGCGGCCAGGATGTCCGCGCCGATCATGGCCAGCGGGGTTCCCTGGCCGGAGAAGAACGATGGCGCGAAGGCCGAGTCGCCGAGCAGCACCACGCGCCCTCGGGACCAGCCGTCCATGTGGATCTGGCTGGCCGAATCGAAGTAGAAGTCCCCGGAGTTCTTCAGCGCCTCGAGCATTTCGGGAATTTTCCACCCGCGCACCTCGGAGTAGGCGTCCAGCACGATCTGGCGCTGCTGCTCCACATCGTGGTAGTCGTGCGGGATTTCCGGGGACAGGAAAGTGAAACCGCCGCCCGTCCACCTCGCGTAGTCACTGATGAGGGCAGAGCGGCCGGGCTCGCTGTACACATAGGTCTCGCCATCGGCACCGAGTTCGTCCGGGAAGGAGAGGATTCCGTAGTACACGCCGAGATGACGCCGGTACCGCCGCTCCGGCCCGAACAACAGCCGCCGCGTGGTGGAGTGGATTCCGTCCGCCCCGATCAGCAGTTCGTAGCTGCCCGTGCGGCCGCTGGCGAACCGGACCTGCACCGCCGCACCGGTGTCGGTCAGCTCCTGGATGGAGTCCTCGAACACGAAGGTGACCTTGGGGTCGACGGATCCGTACAGGATGTCGATGAGGTCCTCGCGGAACAGCTCCAGATCATCCGAGCTCAGTTGCGGGAGCTCGGTGGGCAGTGTGCCGACCCGGACCCCTTCCGCATCCACGAGATGGGTGAACGCCGTCCGCTGAGCCGCACCGGTCTCGTGCGCGACCAGGGCGTCCCGGATGCCCATCCTGGCCGCCACATCCAGGGCATCGCCCCGCACATCGATCGGCGCCCCGTGCCTGCGCAAGCTCGGTGCCCGCTCCACGACGGTGACCTCGGCGCCGAGCGCGGCGAACCGCTGCGCCGCGCTCAGGCCCGCGATGCTGGCCCCACTGATCAAGATGGCCATGGCGATCACTCCTCTCGATAAATTGCATGCAATCAACTTCAGTGTGCATGAAATCTTGCCCGTGTTCGACTATCGATGATGTGATCTCGGTCCGGCACCCGGACGAGCGGCGATTTGGGAGGCGGCATTGGCGGAAAGCGGCCACACCCCGCAGGTCGTCGAAGAGCTGACAATCTCGCTCGGCGATCGGATCGCCAACGGGGAGATCCCGCTCGGCGGCTGGATCCGCCAGGCCAAGGTGGCCGCGGAGCACAACGTGAGCCGGACCCCGGTGAGCCTCGCGCTGAACCGGCTCGAGGCGATCGGCGTGCTGGAACGGGTGCCCAACCGCGGATTCCGGGTCCGTGTCCCCTCGTACCGGGAGATCATGGAAGTGGTCGAGGTACGCGAGCTGCTGGAAGGGCGCGCCGTCGCACTCGCCGCGGAACGGATCACCGAGGCGCAGCTGCGGCGACTGCGGGACTCGGTCGCCGAGCTCCGCGAGCTCGTGCGGATGATCCGGGACGGCGGGGACCCCGAGGCCGCGGCCGCGCAATGGCAGCGCTCCTACGGGAGCTTCCACCGGACGATCTTCGAGGCGGCGGGCAACAGCCAGCTACAAGGGATCTCCGATGCCCTCTACCGCAAGGTACCGCGCGGCATCACCTGGCGGGCACTGCAGAACGATCCGCGAATGCTCACCCGGATCGCCGACGAGTGCGAACACATCGCCGCGGCCATCGACAACCGCGACGCGATATCCGCACAGGAACTGACCGTGGCACACATCGAGGCGGTCCGCGACTTCACCCTTGCCCACCTGCCGTCCCCGGACTGAGCTGTGCTGGTTTCGAACTGAGTTGGCTCGCGGCGCGGACCAGCGCGGCGAGCTCCGGGGCGCGGCTGCTCGGCTGCCAGGCGAGCACCGTGGTGACTTCCGGGGCGTCTACGACGGGCACCGCGACGTGTTCGGGCCACTGCCAGCCCCGGCTGGAGGCGGGAATCACCAGCAGCGTCCTGCCGAGCGCCACGAGCTGGGCGAGCTGTGACTGGGTGCGCACCTCCGGGCCCGGCCCGTCCGGATAGGAACCGTCCAGCCGGGGCCAGCGCGCGATCGGCAGCCCCGGAACCTCGCTGACCTCGACGAGGGTGAGCTCTCGATGTCACCTCCGAGGACAGCGCCGAAGCGGCCGCGGCAAACATCGAGCAGACGACCGGGCGGCTCGATGTGCTGGTCAACAACGCGGGCATCGGAGGCCGGGCGGACAACGGCGCGCAGGACCCGACCACGCTGGACCTCGACGTCCTGCGCACCGTCCTGGACACGAACGTGTTCGGGGTCGTCCGGGTGACGAACGCGATGCTCCCGCTGCTGCACAGGGCCGAATCCCCGCGCATCGTCAACATGTCCAGCAACATGGGCGCACTGGGCCTGCATACCGGCCCGCAGCTGGCCGCGTACGCGCCATCGAAGACGATGCTCAACAGCATCACGGCGCAGTACGCCCGCCGCCTCGCCGAGACGAACATCCTGGTGAATACCGGCTGCCCAGGCTATGTGGCCACCGAGTTCACCGGATTCGCCGCATCCCGCACCCCCGAACAGGGAACCGCGATCGCGATCCGGCTCGCCACCCTGTCGGACGGCGGACCGCGCGGCGGATTCTTCGATGAAGAGGGCTCGATCCCCTGGTGACCCCCCGGACAGTGGTTGACTGATCGAACGTATGTTCTAAGCTGCCCGCGTGCAGATGTCGTTGTTCTCCGCGGAGGCCAACCCACCGCGGCCCGCCGATCTGGCCGGGGTGCTGTGTGGGGCGGGCACCGCGGAGCTGTTCGGCAAGGGCACGGCGGGCCGGTTGTCGGTCCCGGTGGATCAGCGCTGGCGGCTCTCCGCACTGCGCGCCGAGTTCGCGGCCCGCGGAGTGACGAGCGCGAACGATGGAGACAAACGTTTGCGCACCCCGTTTCGCACCGATCTGGCCACCCTCGCGGCCAGCTGGTGCGAGGGCGCGCAGAAGTCCGTCCCCGAACAGTTCCGGCTGGACGGGGCCGCGCTGCGGCTGTGGGCGCTGGCCGCGGGCGCGGAGACCGAGCGCGGCTACCGGCTCACCCTGGACCCCGAGGCCCCGCAGACCCATGACCCGCTCGCGGCCGCGCTGCGTGAGCTCGGCGTCGGCAGCCGCCCGGTGCACCAGCAGGACGGCGATCCGGCGCTGCTGGTGCAGGGCAGGCGGCGACTCGAACGGTTCCGCGAGCTGATCGGCGCGCTCAGCCCGAATCGCTGACCCGGCCCGCGCGCACGCACCATCGCCTTGTCACCCCGATGTCCTCGAGGAACGCCTCGTCGTGACCGGCCACGAGCAGGGCGCCGCGAAACCCGGCCAGCGCCTCGGTCAGCTGCTCCACACTGGCCAGATCCAGGTTGTTGGTCGGCTCGTCGAGCAGCAGTAACCGGGGCGCGGGCGCGGTGAGCAGCAGACAGGCCATGGCCAGCCGGAACCGTTGCCCACCGGAGAGCGCGGCCGCGGGCAGTTCCACCGTGTCCCCGCGCAGGTGGAACCGGGCCAGACCAGCGCGCGCCTGCCGCGGACTCAGCTCCGGGGCCGCGCGCCGCAGGGTGTCCAGCACGCTCTGCCCACTCGACACCTGCGCCTCGGGCAGCTCCAGCCGCTGCGCCAGGTACCCGGCAGGCACCGGAACACCGGCGGCGAGGATCGCGCGCAGCAGGCTGGTCTTCCCGGAACCGTTCGGACCGAGCACCGCGATCCGTTCCGGTCCGCGCACCAGCAGCCCGCCGTGCCGGAACACGATCTGCCCACTGGGCACCCGTGTCTCCGGCAGGTCCACGCGGATGCGCTCCTGCGCGCGTACCCCGGACTCCGCGCGGTCGAGCTCGGATTCGGCATCGGCGAGCTTGCCCTCCTGCATGATCCGGTGCTTGCCCGCGGACACCTGCGCTTCCTGGGCGCGCAGTTTCATGATCACCTTCGGCCTGCGCTTGTTCGCGAAATCGGTATGGGCATACCGAACACGCCGCGCCAGCTTGGTGCGGGCCTCGATGAGCTGGCGTTTCTCCCGGTGCACCGCTGCTTTGGCATCGCGCACCCTGCGCTGCGCGGCCTCCTGCTCGGCCTCGACGGCCGCTTGGTAGTCGGTGAACGTCCCGGCGAAGGTGCGCAGCCGCCCCGCGCGCAGTTCGGCGATCCGGTCCACCCGTTCGAGCAGTTCCCGGTCGTGACTGACCACCAGCAGCACCCCGGGCCACTCGGCGACCGCGGCATAGAGCCGCTCCCGCGCCTCCCGGTCCAGGTTGTTGGTCGGCTCGTCGAGCAGCGTGATCGCGGGACGGCGCAGCAGCAGGCCCGCGATCCCGGCGAGCACCGTTTCCCCACCGGAGAGGGTGGCCACGGTCCGGTCCAGCTCGGCGGGCACCCCGAACTCGTGCAGCATCGCCGCGGCGCGCTCCTCGACCTCCCAGTCCTCACCGAGCTCCGCGAGCGCCCCAGCGTCACCGCGCTCGACCGCCTGCAGCGCCGCGCGTTTCCCGGCGATGCCGAGCAGTTCGGCGAGCGTGGCCGCGGGGTGCGGTTCCTGGGGCAGCCGGCCGACCTCGCCATCGGAGTGCACCGAGCCCGAGGTCGGCGTCAGCTGCCCGGCGATCAACCGCAGCAGGGTGGACTTCCCGGAACCGTTCTCCCCGAGCAGGCCGGTACGCCCGGCGCCGAAGGCGGCGTCGAGCTCGTGCAACACCCGGGTCCCGTCCGGCCAGGCGAACCCCAGCCGGGAACACACGACAGCATTCGTAGACATGACAAACCTCCGCGAAGACGTCCGTTTCGGCGCGTTGTTCAGCGGAGGTTGTCCATGCCGTGCAGATTACGTCCGCTGCGGCGCGGACGCATCCGGTTTTGCCATATCTAACTAGACCGGTCGTCATATTTCGCGTACGGTCGGGCCATGAGCGGCAGTAGAGAGCGGATGCTGGAGAGCGCGGCCGAGCTGTTCGGCAGCCGGGGTTATCACGCCACCGGGCTGAACCAGCTGACCAGTGCCGGTGGTGCACCGAAGGGTTCGCTGTACTTCCACTTCCCCGGCGGCAAGGAACAGCTCGCGGTCGAAGCCGTGCAACTGTCCGGGGAACGACTGCGCGAGGGACTGCAAGGAATCCTCGCGGCACACCGGAGTCCCGGCGAGGCGGTCGCGGCCGTGGCCGGAGCCCTCGGCGAGAACCTGCGCGGATCCGGATTCGAGCACGGCTGCCCGCTGGCCACCATCGCACTCGACGCGGGCGGCAACAAGCAGATCCGGCAGGCCTGCGCCCAGAGCTACGCGGGCTGGCTGGAATCGATCGAAGGACAGCTGACCGCGAGCGGCCTGCCTGCCCAACGGGCCGCCGAGCTCGCCACCGTGGTGCTCACCTCGATCGAGGGCGCACTGCTGCTCGCCAAGACCAACCACGATCTGACACCGCTGCACACCGTCGGCGCGCACCTGCGCGCCGTCCTGGACGAGGAGACGAGGGCATGCGAGTCCACCACCTGAACTGCGGCACGATGCGCCCGCTCGGCGGCAAGCTGATCGACGGAGAACCCGGCCTGCTGCGGCGGGCCGAGATGGTCTGCCACTGCCTGCTCATCGAGGCCGGATCCGAGCTGGTGCTCGTGGAGACCGGAATGGGCACCGGCGCGGTCGAGCGCCCGGCCGCATGGCTGGGCCGATCCTTCGTCCACACCGTGGGTGTGCGCACCACCATGACCGAGACGGCAGTGCACCAGGTGCGCGCGCTCGGCCATGAACCCGAGGACGTGCGCCACATCGTGCTGACCCACCTCGACCTGGACCATGCGGGCGGGCTCGCCGACTTCCCGCACGCCACGGTGCACGCGAACGCCCAAGAGCTGCGCGAGATAAGCGGACCGCGCTATCGGCACGTCCAGTTCGCACACGGCCCGAAGTGGCAGCCACATGAACCGACCGGAGAGCCCTGGTACGGATTCGCGGCGACACGCCCCCTTTCCGAGATACCGGCCGAGGTGGTGCTCGTGCCGCTCGCCGGACACACCCGAGGACACACCGGGGTAGCCGTGCGCACCGCGAACGGCTGGCTGCTGCACGCCGGGGACGCCTATTTCCACCCCGGCGAGCTGGCCGGACGGCCGCACTGCCCACCCGCGCTCGGCTTGTTCGAGTCACGGGTGCAGACCGACCGCAGCACCCGGTTGGCCAACCAGGCCCGGCTGCGCGAGCTGGCCACGCACCGCGAGATCACCGTGGTCAACGCGCACAGCCCCGCCGAACTGGCCAGGGTTCGCCAACCGGCGCTCGAGGCGATCCCCTGAGTCAGCTGGTGTGCGGTTTGGTCAGCGTGCAGCCCTGCTTCGACAGGTTCAGCTTGGAGCCCTCGAAGCATCCGGGCAGCGCATCGGTCTGCTGGCCGTAGTTCTGCCCCTTGTGCACCGTGACGTTGCCCTGGGCGTCCACCTCGCACGGGTTGTTCAGGGTGCAGCGCTGCCCGTCGTCATTGCCGGTGTTGTTGATCCCGACCATGCTCGTGCCGTCCGCGGCGATGATCGGCGAGCCCGAGGTGCCGTGCTTGGTGGTGCACTCCTTGGTGTAGCGAATGGAGTTCTTCCAGGTCCAGTCCGCTTCCTTGAGCTGGGGCACGAACCCATCCACCGAGCAGTCCCACTTCTCGGTGAAGTATCCGGAGGCCACGGTGATCGGGTCACCCTGCTCGGCCTGACTCGCGGACAGGTTCAGCGGCTCGATCCCGGTCTGGGACTTGATCTGATCGTAGGTCTTGTCCAGCGCGTACAGCGAGACATCGGTATCGGTCATGGTGGCGTACACCAGGGTGGTGGCCTTCAGCGTCGCTTTCTGCGCACCCGAGGCGTCGAGCAGCCCGAAACTCCGGGCATCGGGCTTGTTGACGAGCGCGACCCCCGGTTTGAGCGCATCGATGTCGTAGCAGTGCCCGTTGGAGATGGCCAGCGCCTTGTCCCCGCCCTTGGCCCCGGGCATGCGCACCAGCCCGCCCGAGCAGTTGGACAGTTTCAGCGTGGCGTGGAAGTCGGGCGCGGCGCTCGGGTCGGTCGCGGCACCCGCGGGAACGGCGAGGGCGAGCGTGCAGCCGGTACCGGCCAGCACCGCGGTCGCCGTGGCGAGCAGGCGTTTCAGCATGAAAAAGCCTCCTGATCTACGCATGGGGTGCACTTATCATGCTCTGTCCGGCACCGTGCGTCGTTCGTTCACTCTTCACGGTTAATTCGAGCCTGGTTTGCTGTGATCTTGCTCACGGCTCCGCAGGGCTGTGCTTGACGAACGCCGTTAACGCGAGTGAGCGCTGCCACGAAACGTGGGTAGCATCCATGAACGGGACGTTTACTGTGTCGCGGTGGCATCAGCTGACTGGGGCGACGCGGCACCGAGGGGCAACCCGAATCGGTGACACACCGGGTCGTCCGAACGAGGTCGGCTCCGCGTGTTCGACTGGACCGGGTGCACACTGGCGTGCCGGAGGACCATACGGAAAGCAGGGGAGCTGTGGCAGGGACCAAGAGCGAGGCCGGTACCCGGCGACTCGTGATCGTCGAGTCACCGACGAAGGCGCGCAAGATCGCCCCGTATCTCGGCAACGGGTACATCGTGGACTCGTCCGCGGGTCACATCCGGGATCTGCCACGCGGTGCCGCAGACGTGCCCGCCAAGTACAAGGGCGAGTCCTGGGCGCGGCTCGGGGTCGACGTGGACAACGACTTCGCACCGCTCTACATCGTCACCCCGGACAAGAAGTCCAAGGTCACCGAGCTCAAGGGACTGCTCAAAGAGGCCGACGAGCTCTACCTCGCCACCGACCCCGACCGCGAGGGCGAGGCGATCGCCTGGCACCTGCTGGAGACGCTCAAGCCCAAGATCCCGGTCCGCCGCATGGTGTTCCACGAGGTCACCGAGGGCGCCATCCGCGCGGCCGCGGAGAACACCCGCGAACTGGACAACGACCTGGTCGACGCGCAGGAGACCCGCCGCATCCTGGACCGGCTCTACGGCTACGAGGTCTCCCCCGTGCTGTGGAAGAAGGTCATGCCGAAGCTTTCGGCGGGCCGGGTGCAGTCCGTGGCCACCCGCATCGTGGTGCAGCGCGAACGCGAGCGGATCGCGTTCGTCTCGGCCAACTACTGGGACATCGCCGCGCAGCTCGACGCGGGCGCCGAGGCCGAGCCGCGCAACTTCGGGGCCCGGCTGGTCTCCATCGACGGGCAGAAGCTCGCCACCGGGCGGGACTTCGACGAGCGCGGCCAGCTCAAGGGCGAGGCCAGGGTCCTCGACGAGGCGGGCGCGCGGGCGCTCGCCGAAGCGCTCACCGGGGCCGCGCTGCAGGTCTCCAGCGTCGAGTCGAAGCCGTACACCCGCAAGCCGTACGCGCCGTTCATGACCTCCACCCTGCAGCAGGAGGCCGGTCGCAAGCTGCGGTTCTCCAGTGATCGCACCATGTCGATCGCGCAGCGGCTGTACGAGAACGGCTACATCACCTATATGCGTACCGACTCCACGAACCTCTCGGAGACGGCGCTGACCGCGGCCCGCTCCCAGGCGCTGGAGCTCTACGGCAAGGACTACGTGCCGAACTCCCCGCGCCAGTATGCCAAGAAGGTGAAGAACGCGCAGGAGGCGCACGAGGCGATCCGCCCCGCGGGCGAGGCGTTCCGCACTCCCGGTCAGGTCGCCAAGGAGCTCTCCCCGGACGAGTTCCGCCTCTACGAGCTGATCTGGCAGCGCACCATCGCCTCGCAGATGTCCGACGCGCGCGGGAATACCACCTCGGTGCGCATCACCGGAACCGCGAGCACCGGCGAGGAGTGCACCTTCGCCGCTTCCGGGCGAACCATCACCTTCCCCGGCTTCCTCAAGGCCTACGTGGAATCGGTGGACACCGAGACGGGCGGCGAGGCCGACGACAAGCAGTCCCGGCTGCCCCAGCTCACCGAGGGCGCCGCGATCACCGCGACCGAGCTCACCCCGGACGGGCACAGCACCAACCCACCGGCCCGCTACAGCGAGCCGAGCCTGGTCGGCAAGCTCCAGGAGCTCGGGATCGGGCGGCCCTCGACCTACGCGAGCATCATCAAGACCATCCAGGACCGCGGTTACGTGTGGAAGAAGGGTTCCGCGCTCGTGCCGAGCTGGGTCGCCTTCTCCGTGGTCGCGCTGCTCGAACGGCACTTCGAGCGGCTGGTGGACTACGACTTCACCGCGGCCATGGAAGACGAGCTGGACACCATCGCGACCGGCTCACAACGCGGCGTGAACTGGCTGAACTCCTTCTACTTCGGCGGTGAGAACGGCCCCGCCGGTTCGATCAGCCGCTCCGGAGGACTGAAGAAGCTGGTGGGTACCGGGGTCGAGGACATCGACGCCCGGGAGATCAACTCCATCCCGATGCTCACCGACGAGGCCGGGCGCACCATCTACGTCCGGGTCGGCCGGTACGGCGCCTACCTGGAGCGGGACGGGGAGGACGGCAACGCGCAGCGGGCGAACCTCACCGATGACCTCGCCCCCGACGAGCTGACCACCGAGATCGCCGAGAAGCTTTTCGCCACCCCGATGGAGGGGCGCTCGCTGGGCACCGATCCGGTCACCGGGCACGAGGTCGTGGCCAAGGAGGGCCGGTTCGGTCCGTACGTGACCGAGATCCTGCCCGAACCGGCTGAGCCCGCCGAGTCCTCTTCCGGGGCGCCCAAGAAGGGCACCAAGAAGGCCGCGAAGCCGAAACCGCGCACCGGATCGCTGTTCAAGTCGATGAGCGTGTCCACGGTGACCCTGGACGAGGCACTGAAACTGCTCTCCCTGCCCCGTGTCGTCGGTACCGATCCGGACACCGGCGAGGAGGTCACCGCGCAGAACGGCCGCTACGGCCCGTACCTGAAGCGGGGCACCGACTCGCGCTCGCTCACCGATGAGGAGCAGATCTTCACCGTCACCCTCGAGGAGGCGAAGAAGATCTACGCCGAGCCCAAGCGCCGCGGTCGCCAGGCGGCGGCGAAACCACCGCTCAAGGAGCTCGGCGAGGACCCGGCGACCGGTAAGCCCATGGTGGTCAAGGACGGCAGGTTCGGCCCCTACGTCACCGACGGCGAGTACAACGCCTCGCTGCGCCGTTCGGACACGGTGGAGGACTTCACCGCGGAACGCGCCGCCGAACTGCTCGCGGAGAAGCGCGCCAAGGGCCCCGCGCCCAAGAAGCGCTCCACCGCGAAGAAGTCGACAACCACCAAGTCGGGCACGAGCAAATCGAGCACGGGCAAGTCCACGGCGGCCAAGTCCACCGCGAAGACGTCGAAATCCAAGGCGACCTCCTCGAAGTCCAGCTCCTGAGCCGGACTGGCGTTAGGCTTGGATTCGTGACGGACCCGCACGTGGCCGAGGACTACGACTCCCCGTTCGGACCGGACGGTACTGCTTCGCCACCGCCCGGTCTGCGTTTCGTCGACCCGTTGGCCGGGCTGGTCACCAGCAACGAGTACCAGGACACGCGCGAGGATCCCTACGGCCGGTACACCGACACCGAGGTACCCGACCCGAAGTCCCTGCAGGCGACCGTGGAGGCCAAGCTCGCCGAGCAGAAGCGCAGGGCGCGTGAAGAGGCCGAGCAGGCGGGGCCGGTGTTCGCCCCTGCCGAGCAGGCCGAAGAGACGGAAAAGCCGCGCCCGCGCAGGCCCGCCCGGCCCCAGACCAGGGCCGCGCAGCCGCAGCAACAACGGCGCCCGCAGCAGCGCGGTCCGCAACAGCAGCGGAACCAGCAACAGAAGAAGAAGTCCGGCGCGGCGGGCTGCATCATCCCGCTGATCATCTTCGTGATCATCATCCTGTTCAACTTCTACGACAAGATCAAAGCGCTCTTCGAGTGAGCCTGACCGCGGTGGAAGCGACATCCACGAGCAGGCGGGTGCGCAGCGTACTCGCCATCAAACCGTTCCGCAGGCTGCTCGCCTCCTCCTATCTGTGCAGCGTCGGGGACTGGCTGGGGTTCCTCGCCCTCTCCGGGCTGGCCAGCCAGCTGCTGCACGGCTACTTCGCGCAGAACTTCGCGTTCGCCGGGGTGGTACTCACCAACCTGGCGCCCGGGCTGATCTTCGCCCCGATCGGCGGGGTACTCGCGGACCGATTCGACCGGCGCACCGTCATGGTGGTCACCGATCTGGTGCGGTGTGCCCTGTTCGTCTCGATTCCGCTTGTCGGCACGGTGTGGTGGTTGTTCGGGGCGAACTTCCTGGTCGGCTGCATGGCCATGCTCTGGGTACCCGCCAAGGACTCCAGCGTGCCGAACCTGATGCGCCGGCGCGCCCAGATCGAAACGGCGAACCAGGTCGGGCTCGTGGTCACCTACGGCTGCGCGGTGCTCACCGGTGCCCTGCTCTACGCCGTGCTCTCCGGGATCTACACCTCCCTGCGAGTCGGCCAGTCGCCGATGGAGATCAGCGGACTGATCGTGATGATCAGCGGCTGCTGCTACGCGGTGAGCGCGATCATCATCCGCACCCGCATCCCGGAGATCTCCGGGCGCACCGGAAAGCGCGAACGCGTCGGCGACGGCGAGGGTTTCCTCCGGATGCTGCGCGAGGGGCTGCGCATCGCCGGGGCCACCCCGCTGATCCGCGGTCTGCTGCTGGGCATGATCGGTGCCTTCGCCGCGGCGGGCGCGGTGATCGGGACCGCGCGGCAGTACGCGCAGAGCCTGCTCTCCGGGGAGTCGGTGCTCGGGGTGCTGTTCGTGACCCTGTTCTGCGGGCTGGCCACCGGGATGGTGCTCGCCCCGCGGATCGCGCACCGGATGACGCACAACCGGCTGTTCGGGGTGGCGATCGTGGTCGCCGGGCTCGCCCTTGCCGCGTCCGCGATCTCCCCGCACCTGGTGATGTCGCTGATCACGGTGTACATCGTGGGCGCGGCGGCCGGAATCGCCTTCCTCACCGGGATCACGATCATCGGCGCGCAGGTCGAGGACGAGGTGCGCGGCCGGGTCAACTCGGTCTACCAGTCGCTGATGAAGGTCATGCTCTTCGGCTCAACGGTGGCATCCCCGATCCTGGTCGGGCTCACCCAGCAGCACCGGATCGAGTTGTTCGGCCGGGAGATGATCATGGACGGCACCCGTCCGGTGCTCGGTGGCGCCGGGCTGCTCGCCGCGCTGTCCGGGGTGATCGCCTATCGGCAGATGGGCGACCGGTCCACCGAATCCATCCTGGCGAACCTGGTGCGCATGGTGCGCGGGCGCGGGGCACGCACCAGCGGGCTGCTGCTGACCGTCGAGGGCGGCGGGGACGCGCTGGTGACCGAGCAGGCCACGCGCATCGCCGAGTGGTTGCGCGCGCGAGGCATGACCACCGTGTTCGTCGGGGACCACGAGCAGCGTGCCGGCACCATCGCCGAGACCGCCCAGCTGCACTCACCCAAGGCACGGGCGCTGCTGGCCGCGGCGGTCCGCGCGGAGGCGGGCGACCGGGAGATCCGGCCCGCGCTGCAGCAGGGCGCGGCCGTGGTCACCGTGCGGTTCGCCGAGACCGGAGAACGCGAACTGGACGCGCTCACCGACTGGGCGACCGAACGGCTGCGCCCGGACATCACCGTGCTGCTGGACAACGCCACGGAGACCGATCCGGAGAGCCCATGGCGGGTCTCCACGACCGTCGCCGAACTGGCCGCCGCCGACCCGGACCGGTACGTGGTGGTGGACGCCGATCAGGAGCCGGATGCGCTCATCGCGGAGATCACCGGCAGGCTCGCGGCGCTCCTTGGTACAACTGAAGAAGACGGACGTGGGAGGAGCGAGGGCAGTGACGAACCGGACCGGCGTCTGGGTTGATCTCGTCGGGCAGACCGAGGCCGTCGCGGAACTGTCCGCGGCCGCGAGCGCGGCGGCGGGCGGCACCGGTGGTATGACCCATGCCTGGCTGTTCACCGGCCCACCGGGATCGGGGCGCTCGGTGGTCGCCCGGTCCTTCGCCGCCGCACTGCAGTGCACCGAGGGCGAGGGCTGCGGGGAATGCTCCGGCTGCCATACCGCGATCGCCGGAACCCACGCCGATGTGCACATCGTGGAACCGGAGGGACTGTCCATCCCGGTCGCCCAGATGCGCTCGCTGGTGCAGCTCGCCGCCCGGCGGCCCTCGGCGGGGCACTGGCAGGTGGTGATCATCTCCGATGCCGACCGGCTCACCGAGGGCGCGGCGAACGCCCTGCTCAAGGCCGTCGAGGAACCGCCGGACCGCACCGTGTTCCTGCTGTGCGCCCCCTCCGACCATCCCGACGACGTCTCGGTGACCATCCGTTCCCGGTGCCGGGTGATCAACCTGCGCACCCCGCCCGCCGAGGCCATCGCCGAGGTGCTCACCAACCGGGACGGCATCGACCCGGAGACCGCGAGCTGGGCCGGTTCGGTGTGCGGCGGGCACATCGGGCGGGCACGGCGGCTCGCGAAGGATCCCGAAGTCCGCGAACGGCGGGAATCCGTGCTGCGCATCCCCGGCTCACTGCGCAGGCCGGCCGATGTGTTCGCCTGCGTCGACCAGCTCGTCGGCGCCGCCGAGTCCGAGGCCAGCAGCATGAGCGCGGCCCGCGACGACGCCGAAAAGGCCGCACTGCGCACCGCCATGGGCGCGGGTGGTTCCGGAAAGGGCACCGCGGCCGCCGAACGATCCGCCAAAAGCGCCGAACGCGACCTGGAGAAACGGCAGAAATCCCGCGCCACCCGGGCCCAGCGGGACAGCCTCGACCTCGCGCTCGTCGACCTCGCCGGGTTCTACCGGGATGTGCTCGCCACCAAGGCCACCGGCGCGCACGTCACGCTCAACCATCCCGACCGTGCCCGGGACTCCGCGACCCTGGCCGGGCAGCTGAGCGCGGCGAGCGCACTGCGCAGGATCGAGGCCATCCTCGACTGCCGGGAAGCCATCGAACTCAATGTCAAACCGCGGATCGCCGTCGAGGCGATGCTCACCACCCTGCAGAGAGGATGATCCGCACGTGACCATTCAGTACTACTGGCGGCCCGGCTGCCCGTTCTGCATGATGCTCACCCCGAAGATCCGCGGGCTCGGCGTACCGGTCGAGGAACACAACATCTGGGAGGACCCCGAGGCCGCCGCTCAGGTGCGCGCGGTCGCGGACGGCAACGAGACCGTGCCCACCGTGGTCATCGGGGAGCGGGCCATGGTCAACCCGAGCATCGGCGAGGTCCGTTCCGCGCTCGCCGAGGCGGACCCCGAGTTCAGCCCGAAGCCCAGCCTCTGGCAGCGGATCACCGGCAGCTAGCACCTGGACGAGACTCTCTCCGGCGGCGAAGCCGTTTTCCTCCATCAATGCCGCGTGCACCGCGGCGGGTTCTCGGGCGCTTCCTCGCGAGGCCCCCGAGCCCGGTCAGACAGTCAGCGCCGGGCCCTCCTGCGCGGCAGCGCGGCCATCAGCACCGCGCCCGCGAGCAGCAGCCCGGTGCCCGTCCAGAACAGCGGCACCGATTCATAGGCACCATTGGTGTAGGCGAGCTGCTTGGCCTGCGGTTTCGGTTTGGCGGGCACACCACCGCTCGGTTTCGCCGCCCCGCCACCGGGATTCGTGGTACCGCACTCCACCCCGTTGGTCGGCGCGTAGGCGCGAGCCACCTGCTTCCCGAGCGTCGCCGTGGCCAGCGACTTCGGGCCGTCCTTCAGCTTGAGCAGATCGAGCGGGAGGATGTCCAGGCTGGCCATGTTCGCGCTCGCGCCGAGCTGGTACCCGGAGAACGGCGCCCCGCCCTTGCCCTTGGTCTGCGCCTGACCGTTCTGCTTGAAATCCCCGACCTTGAGCCGCAGCAGGCCGAGATCCAGGGAGAACCCGTTGCCGCCCTTGTCGTCGAGGAATTTCGCCGCTTCACCGAGCACCGGGACATTGCGCATCTCATCGAGGTTCATCCCGAACTTCTGGGTGAACTCCTGCTTCACGTTCGGCGGGATCAGGCTCGGCAATGGGAGCGAGAGCGGAGCCTGGAAGGGGTGCCGCGCGTCCACCTTGATCGGCGGCAGGAACGGCAGATGCACCTCCAGCATCGGGGCCGTGTACTCCACCTTCGAGGTGTCCTTCTTGCCCGTCGAGGTCACCGTCAGCTTCGGCTGGCTGGCGACCTTGATCTGGGTCTGGATCGGCAGGCCCTTGAACAGGGTCACATCGGCGAACTGGAAGGTCGTCGCCGAGCGGACCGCCTTGTTCTTCGTGCCCGGCATGTCCACCAGCTTCACCTGAGACCGCGAGCTGATCAGATTCGGCGCGCTGATCAGCGAGATCCCCGAGTCACCCTGCTCGAGCTGGTTGCCCTGACTCGCCTTCGGGGTCAGCGCGGACAGCGCCTGCTTCGGGTCGATGCCGCCCTTCGCCGGGTCCGTGCTCACCGCCTTACGCACCTGATCCGGCAGCGCCGCCAGCTTGCCCGGGTTCAACACATCCGAGAGCGGACCCGAGCTGCCCGGCAGATTCAGGTTCACCGCGGACAGATTCGCCACCGAGGTCGAGGAATCCGAGATCGGGCCGTCCGTGCACGGGCCGAGTGTCGGCGAATAGCGCGCATTCGCCGAGCCCTGCAACAGACCCACGTTCAACAGCGGATTCTTCGGCAGCTGCAGACCACCGTGCACCGCCTGCGGATTGTCCGGGAGCGCGGTCTGACTCAGCGCGCCCGGCAGCCGCGGCGAATTCCCCCCGAACGCGAAGCCCAGCGGGGAAGACTCCGCGATCGAACGCTCATAGTTCAGATACGCCTCCGAGTTCACCTGCGCACTCGAAGTGCCGAGGCCCCCCTCCAGCAGCGGTTGCTTCGGCAGCTGATCACCCATGCCCGGCATGATCGTCGTCGTATCCACCAGACCGGGGAGCACCTGCAGATCACCGACCGCCGAGCCGGCATCCCCGACCGCGTGGCCCAGCGGTTGCGGCCCCTGCGTGCCCACTACCGGCGGGTCGCCCGGATCCACCGGGTGCGGTACCGGAGTCGTCGGGATCGACACATCGGCCGCCGCGGGCAATGCCGTCAGCGAGCACACCAGCACCACCGCCGGCACCGACAGAGCTCTCGGCAAGCGTCCCCTCATCTGCAGTAATCCTCCTCCGCGTGCACAGGGCGACATCGACGCACCCCGCGTCACGTTCGGAACAACGAGCAGGGGCCACAGAAGTGACGGCGATCATATGAGTACACTGACCGTTGCTGCCGCCTTAGCTCAGTCGGCCAGAGCGACGCACTCGTAATGCGTAGGTCGGGGGTTCGATTCCCCCAGGCGGCTCCGGTTATGACCAGGGCGTTCCCGATTCTCCGGAAACGCCCTGGTTTTCGTTCATGGTTCGGGCCTGATCCGGCAGGACCCCGATCGAACTCCTGTACCCCCTGTTCACGACGCTGCCTGGCGGCGTGCGGCAGGCTGTGGCGATCAGCCGGTCGATTCGTTCCGCCCGGGAAACCGGATGATCTTCGCTCCGCTTTCTCCTGTGGTGTCGTGGAGCAAATCTGGAGCAGTGTTTTTCCGGACCGGTTCGCGCCGCGGTTCGGATGGATCCCGGCAGGCCGACCGCGATTCCCCGCTCCCTGCGACATCCGAACGGTCGAATTCGGAATGCCGCGACTACTCGCGCGCGGTTTCGTGACCGACCGTGTGCGTGCGGCTCGACCTGGTGTTTTCGCGTGCTGTTCACCGGCAGGTGGCGCATCGGCCATCGAAGTGTCCGATTCAGCACAGATACGCGATAGATGCTTCGGCGCGAAGAACAACCTGATAGCGGAGGTTTTGATGACAGTGTCGATTCGCCGAAGGTGGGTAGCCGTGGCGGCGGTCGGATTCGCGGTCGCGGTCGGCGCCCCGGTCGCAATCGCGCAGACCGGTGCGAGCGGACCACAGCTCAAGGCATCGACCGGGGACCGGACCAGCGAGGTGCGGCAGGCGATCCAGGGCGGTAAAGCGAAGAACGTGATCCTGTTCCTCGGCGACGGGATGGGGGATTCGGAGATCACCAGCGCGCGCAACTACGCACGCGGGGCCGCGGGCAGGCTGAACATGGACGGGCTACCGCTCACCGGTTCCTACACGACCTATTCGGTGCAGCGCAACGATCCGTCCACTCCGGACTATGTCACCGATTCCGCCGCGTCCGGTACCGGTTGGGCGACCGGCCAGAAGACCTACAACGGTGCGATTTCCGTTGACGCGTACGGGAATCCACAGCCGAGTGTGCTGGAACTGGCCAAGCGCAACGGTTACCGGACCGGGGACGTGACCACCGCCGAGGTGCAGGACGCCACCCCCGCGGTGCTCGGCTCGCACGTGGTGGACCGGGACTGCAAGGGACCGAACGAGACGAGCAAGAAGTGCGCGGCCAACGCCAAGGAGAACGGCGGCGCCGGTTCGATCGCCGAGCAGCTCGTCCAGACCCGCCCCGATGTACTGCTCGGCGGCGGCTCCGAGTACTTCGGCCAGCAGGTCAAGGCCGGAAAGTTCAACGGCAAGACCGTGCTCGACCAGGCCAAGGCGGCCGGATACCAGACCGCGAACACCGGCAAGGAACTCGAGAAGGCACCCAAGAACAAGCCGGTGCTCGGCCTGTTCGCCAAGAACGATCTCGAGCAGCAGTGGACCGGCCCGGCCGCGAAGGTCGGCGGCACGAAGCCCAGCAAGTGCGAGCCGAACAAGAAGCTGCCAGCCGGACAGCCGAGCCTCGCGGACATGACTCGTCAGGCGATCGGCAACCTGGAGAACAAGAAGGGCTTCTTCCTCCAGGTCGAGGGCGCGAGCATCGACAAGCGCGACCACGCCGCCGATCCGTGCGGCCAGATCGGCGAAACCGTCGGCTTCGACGATGCGGTCGCCGCGGGCATGGCGTACGCGCGCAGCCACAAGGACACCCTGGTCCTCGCCACCGCCGACCACGGGCACAGCAGTCAGATCATCCCGAACGACGCCAAGAGCCCGGGGCAAACGGCAACCCTGATCACCAAGGAGGGGGCGCCGATGACGATCAACTACGCCACCAACACCCCTGGTGAATCGCAGGAGCACACCGGCACCCAGGTGCGGGTCGCCGGGTACGGACCGCAGGCGGCCAACATCACCGGGCTGACCAACCAGACCGATATGTTCTCCACCCTGCGCCGGGCGCTCGCGCTGCACTGACGCCGAACGACCCACCCGCAGGCCCACTCGCCGGATCATCCGCCGCGCGTGGGCCTGCTGCTTGTTCAGCCCCTTCGACGAGCAGCGCGGTCCCTTGCCTTCGATCTAACGATCGTTTAATCTAAAGATCGTTGGAATGTTGCTTGGAGGCGGCCATGCCGGTCTGGATCTGCCCCACCTGCGGCGCGCACCATCCCGAGAGTGAGCGCCCGCCGGATACCTGTGTGGTGTGCACGGATGAGCGGCAATGGGTTCCGCCGTCCGGTCAGCGCTGGACGACCATGGCGGAACTGGCGGATGCGGGCTATGCCACGGAAATCGCGGAGCTGGAGCCGAGGCTGACCGGGATCGGGGTCACCCCGGGCATCGGGGTCGGCCAACGCGGGGTGCTGGTCCGCACGGAGCAGGGCAATCTGCTGTGGGATCCGCCGGCGTTCCTGGACGAGCAGGCGATCGCGGCGGTCCGGGAGGCCGGTGGTCTGCGGGCGGTGAGTTCGAGTCACCCGCACATGTACGGGGCGATGGCGGACTGGGCGCGGGAGTTCGAGGCGGAGGCACTGCTCCCGGCGTCGGACACGCGCTGGATCCAGCGCCCGATTCCCTCGCTGCGCCCGTGGTCGGACACGCTTTCCCCGTTGCCCGGTGTGCACCTGGTGCGCACCGGCGGGCATTTCCCGGGAAGCGCGGTGCTGCACTGGACGGGAGCCGACGGCGCGGGCGTGCTGCTGTGCGGGGACACGTTGTTCGTGACACCCGGCGAGGACCGGGTCTCGTTCATCTGGAGCGCGCCGAACCATCTACCGCTTCCCGAAGGCGGCGTGCGCGCGATCGTGGACACCCTGGAACCGTATTCGTTCGAGCGCATCTACGGCGGCTGGTGGTCCCCGGCGATCCGGGCGAACGCGAAGAAGGTCCTGGCCGACTCGGCGCGGCGCTATCTCGAATTCCTCCGTGGCACGGTGGATATCGATGGCTGAGTTTCCCGAGGAACCGATCTATGCCCAGCTCGCCCGCATCGGTAAGGCGATCGCGAACTCCGTCCGGCTGCGGCTGCTCGATCTGCTCGATGACCGGGAGCGCACGGTGGAGGAGATCGCCGAGGAATCGGGGATCGCAGTGAAGAACACCTCCGCGCAGTTGCAGCAGCTGCGCGCGGCGAACCTGGTCGCGGCGCGCAAGGAGGGCAAGCGGGTGTACTACCGGCTCGCGGACGATTCGGTCCCGGGTTTCCTCGACACGGTGCAACGATTCGCGGAGGCGCGGCTGGCGGATCTGCGCGGCGCGGTCGCCGAACAGCTCGGTGATCCGGAGGAGATGCGCCCGGTGGACACTGCGGAACTGGCCGCACGCCTGGACGATCCCGGGGTACTGGTGCTGGATGTACGCAGTGAGCGGGAATACGCGGCCGGGCACATTCCCGGCGCGCTCTCCATGCCGTTCGACCGGTTGCGCGAGCGGCTCGGCACGCTTTCTCCCGATCTGGAGATCGTGGCCTACTGCGGTGGTCCGTACTGCGTGGTTTCCCCGAACGCGGCGCGGCTGCTGCGCGAGCGCGGATACCACGCGCGCCCGCTGGACGGCGGGTTCACCCGGTGGCGGCGCGCGACCGGGGAGCAGGTGCACTAGCCGGACACCACAGGGCGCGAACCGGATCACGGAGCGCCTCGCCGGTCAGCGAACCCCTTCCCCGGCACCGGTTTGCCCACGGTGGAATCCACCGAGGCGGCCTCGGCGAAGAACCCGGCGGGCAGCAACTGGTGGATCGCGGCCGCGCCAGGCCAAGGTGTACGGACGCATCCAGGATGGTCGACCCCGTGGTATCAAGGCGGACAGCAGGAAGGAGCTCGACGTGGTGAACGCCTCGCAGGTACGAATCGGTGAACTGAACGCCCATCTGGCCCAACCCGAAGGCGACTCGCGCGGGGGCATGCTGTTGCTCCCGATGATCGACGGCATCGGCGCCCGAGTCCGCACCTTCGCCGAGGACATCGCGAACGCCGGGGTCACCACACTGTGCTGGGATGTGTTCCACGGGGCCAGCAGTGACACCCACACGCACGAGGACCTGTTCGCGATGCTCGCCCAGCTGGACGACGCGACCGCGATCGGTGAGCAGCGCGCCCTGCTCGAGTACCTGTTCGGCGAGCTCGGGCTGCGCAAGGTCGGGGTGATCGGCTACTGCCTCGGCGGGCGGTTCGCCCTGCTGCTCGGCGCGGCGGATCAGCGAGTGGCGAACGTGATCGCCTACCACCCGACCGTGCCGCTGGAGCCCGCGCCGAACCACAGCCTGGACCCGTTCACCGAGGCGCGCCGGATCGGCGCCCCGGCGATGGTGCACTATCCGGGCCAGGACACGCTGGTCCCGCGGGAGAGTTTCGAACGGCTGCGTGAGGGGCTCGAATCACGCACCGAGGCGGACACGATCACCCACCTCTATCCGCTGGCGGAGCACGGTTTCTCCAACAACACCCGGCACGAGAATCCGGTCAACCTGGTCGCCTACGAGCGCTCCTGGCCGCAGACCCTGGAGTTCATCAAGCAGACCGTGCTCTAAGCCAAGCGGGAGGAGAACAACGCCGCGAGGTGGCACGCGAAGGCACTTCGCCATGCGCGCAGCGCAGCAGGACACGGAGCTCTCGGGCGTGCTCTAAGGTTATAGCCGTGCAGAGCAGTGACGGCATCCCGGCGCACTGGCTTGTCCAGCTGCTCAAACCGAAACGGGCCGGCATCGATGTGAAGCGTTCGGTGCGGGCCGCGGTCGGCATCGCCGCGCCCATCGCGCTCGGCCTGCTGCTCGGGCAGCTCCAGCTCGGCATGCTCACCTCCAGCGGTGCACTGTCCGCGACCATGGCCATGGCTCCCGGCTCCTATCGGTACCGGGCGCGGCGACTGTGCGCGGTCTCCGGCTCGGCGACGGTCGGGATCCTGCTCGGCAGCTCGCTCGGCGGGTCCGGCTGGTGGACGGTGCTCCTGGTCTGCCTGCTCGGGATCGTGTCCGCGATCGCCTCGGACGGCAGCGATATCTCCTCGCTGGCCGGGCTGCAGTTCCTGGTGTTCGGCATCGTCGGCACCGCCCAGGCCCCGCTCGGCACGAATCCCTTCGTGGTCACCGGCTGCTTCGCGGTCGGAGCGGCCTGGGTGCTGCTGCTGACCATCGGGGCCTGGCCGGTGCACCCGGTCGCCCCGGAACGGGCCATGGTCGCCGCGGTGTACCGGGGCGCGGCGAAACTGCTCGGCGCGATCGGCACCGAACAGGCGCATCCGGCCCGCCAGGAACTCACCGCCGCGATGAACACCGCCTACGACGCACTGCTGACGGTGCGCTCGCGGCTGCACGGCAGGGACCGCGCCTACCGCAGGCTGCTCGTGCTGCTCACCTCGGCGACCACGATCACCGAGGCGAGCGTTGCCCTGCTGCATGCCAGGCATCGCCCACCGCGCGCGGTGATCGACGCGGTGCACGAGCTCGCGGACGCGATCGACGAGGACCGCGCGGCCGCGGACACCCGACTGCCGGACAACCACGCGCGCCTGGTGCGGGCGCTGCAGACCGGGATCACGAACGTACGCAAGCAGCTGGTGCACGGGGCCGATGCGGACAAGCGCCAGGCACGGGATCGGCGGACCGCGCGGGCCTGGCTGATCGACCGCCTCAGCCCTGGCCGGGAGACCTGGCTGTTCGCGGTGCGGCTCGCGCTCTGCCTCGCGCTCGCCGAAAGCCTCGGCCACCTGATCGGGCTGGAGCGGTCCTACTGGCTCGCCCTCACCACGGCGATCGTGCTGAAACCGGACTTCGGCTCGGTGTTCGCCCGCGCGGTGCAGCGCGGTGGGGGAACGGTGGTCGGCGCGGCGCTCGGTTCGCTCGTGGTGCTGTGGGCACCGCCGGGCTGGCTGCTCGTGCTGCTCGTGCTGGTGATCGCGGCGATGCTGCCGATCGGCCAGGTGCGCAACTACGGGATGTTCTCCACCTTCGTCACCCCGCTCGTGCTCGTGCAGCAGGACCTGCTGCACGGCGACAGCTGGGGAACCCTGTGGGCGCGGCTGATCCACACCGTGGTCGGCTGCGCGATCGTGCTCGTGTTCGGTTACCTGCTCTGGCCGGGCAGCAGGAGCCCGCGCCTGGGTGGGCGGATGACCGAGGTGATCCGGGCGCTTTCCACCTATCTGGAGCGCGCGCTGACCGGGGTTCCGCAGGGCTCGGCGGTGTTGCGCAGGCGGGCCTACCGTGCGCTTTCCGATCTGCGCGCCGAATTCCAGCGACTGCTCGCCGAACCCTCGAAGGCGGGTCGCCAGGTCGCCGCGTGGTGGCCGGCGGTGGTCGGGCTCGAGCGCGCGACCGATGCGGTGACCCGGTGTGCCGTGGAGATCCAGCACGGAGCCGCGCTGCCCGATCCCGAGGACGTGCAGCGCCTTGTCCGGGCCATGACCGCGCTGACCAGGCTGGTGGACCGGCCGGGGGACCGCGCGGAGTTCCCCGCGATGCCGGAAAGCGAGCAGCTGGCCGGTATCCGCACCGAACTGTCCAATGTGCGCTCGGCACTGCGTGGGATCCAGCGCCGGGAAACAGGTAAGGTCCAGGCGACGACCTAGGGAGTGCTGCCGTGCCGCTGATCGAGGATGTCCTCGCCTCGGGCACGAATCTGTTCGATTTCCTCGTTCGGGGCGGGCTCGCGGACACCAGGCGCACTCCGTCCACGATCATCGCCGAAGGCCCCAAGCAGACGGTGCATCGTTACACCGAGCAGGTGCCGGTCGAGGGGCCACCGGTGCTGCTGGTTCCCCCGCTCGGCGCGCCCGCGGTCTGCATGGACCTGCGCAGGGGCTGCTCGCTCGCCGAACATCTGGTGCTCTCCGGGCGGCCGACCTACCTCGTGGACTACGGCCCGATGGCGTTCGAGGACCGCGCGCACGGCCTCGAGTTCTGGATCCGGGATGTGCTCCCCGCCGCGATCCGCGCCGTGTCCGAGGACCGCGGCGGCGAACCGGTGCAGCTGGTCGGCTGGTGCCTCGGCGGATTGTTCAGTCTGTTGACCACCGCGGCCTTCGCCGAACTTCCGGTGAGCGCGGTCGCGATGATCGCCAGCCCGGTCGACCTGTCCAAGGTGCGGCTTGCCGATCCGCTGCGGCTGCTCGGCAAGGTCACCGGGGGACAGGTCGTCGGTACCGCGCTGCGCACCCTCGGCACCGTGCCCGCGAACCTCGTCAGCCTCGCGTTCAAGACCACCGCGCTCTCCACATATCTGCGCAAACCGTTGACCGTGTTCAAATACAGCGCCGACCGTGACGCGCTCGCCCATATCGAGGCCGTGGACGACATGATGCGCAATATGTACGGCTACCCCGGCCGGGCCATCGCGCAGGCTTATCACCGTCTGGTGCGCGCCAACGAACTCGCCACCGGACGGGTCGAGGGGCCGACGCGCACCGTGCACCTCTCCGATGTGCGAGTGCCGGTCATGAACATCGCGGGCGATTCCGATGTGCTCGCCCCGGAAGCGGCCACCCACCACGTGGTGCGGGTCCTGCCGAACGCCCCCGAGGTGCGCCTGCACACCGCACCGGGCGGGCATCTGGGTGTGCTCACCGGTCGCACGGCGGCGGAGACGACCTGGACTTACCTGGATTCGTTCCTCGACGAAAGCTGATTCGCGGCTCGCATCGTGGCTGCTTCGGTAGGTACGTCCGGTTGGCGTGGTGATTCCGGCTTGAGTTTGTTGCATTCCAAAAATCCAGGCATACGTTCACGGAGAAAGATCGCGGATTCCATGGTGTCGATCGATCGGCCGCGCGACACATTCCGCGCCAGCCTTAGCACTTCGAGCACCGACTCTGCCGTGAACAGCTCACCTCAGCGTTTCCGCTACCGATCACACACAGATCGCCTCGATAAGCGAATCTTCATCAATCCCAGTGTTCCTGAATTCTCGATAGCACGAAATGACCACCCAGAGCCGGATCGAACCTACAAACCGACCGCGTGTTCGTGGAACCGCCGGCGCAACACCTCGATACCGGATGGTTCCCTGCTCGGGTGCACGCGATTGGTCAGCAGCACGAAATACCGGCCCAGCGCGGGATCCACCCAGATGCTCGTGCCGGTGAATCCGGTGTGCCCATAGGAATCCCGTCCGAATACCGTCCCCAGTGGACAGTCCTGGTCGAATCCTTGCCAGCCGAGGCATCGGCGCAGGTTCAGCGTTTCGGTGTGGCAGGCGGTCATTTCGGCGAAGGTGTCGGCGCCGAGTAGTTCGCCACCACCGCGGACCAGCGCCATGCCGAGCCGTTCGAGGTCGTCCAGGGTACCGAACAGTCCGGCGTGCCCGCAGATCCCGCCGAGCACCACGGCGTTCTCGTCGTGCACCTCGCCGATCACCATCCGCTCGCGCCAGTGGCAGTACTCGGTCGCGACGGCCTCGGCGACCGGGCCGAACCGGGTGGCGTCCATGCCCAGCGGTGCACAGACGTAGTCCTCGACAAGATGGTCGAGGCGCCGTCCGGACGCGGCCTCGGCGAGAAAACCGAGCAGCATGAACCCCTGCGAGGAGTACTCGACCCCGGTACCCGGCCGGCGGCACAGCGGAAGATCACGCAGCGCGTCGAGGAACCCCTCCCTGCTGGGATGGTCGGCGAACAACCGCACCCCGCCGGGTAACCCGGAGCTGTGCGCAAGCAGCTGGCGCACGGTCAGCTCCGCCTTGTCGCCGCCGGTGTACCCGGGAAGATGGCTGCCGAGGGTGTCCTCGAGTCCGAGCACCCCTCGCTCGACGAGCGCCATGACCGCGAGGCCGACGATGGGTTTGGTGACCGAGGCCAGGTCCCAGTTCTCGGTGCCGTCCACCGGAATCCCGCCGTGTGCGCGATGTCCGAGCGAACCGCGGTCGATGGCCCGTTCCCCGTTCCCGACCGACCAGGCGGCCGCGGAGTACACCCGCTGCTCGGCCCCTTCCCGCAGCAGGCTCGCGAGCTCGCTCATGAGCGCACCGAGCTCAACCGTGGCCCCTGCCCGCCAAGGGTCGCGGAGACCTCGTCGGCGGCGGCGCGCACCATGGGGCCATACACCTCGATACTCTCCTCGTCCAGGGTGAACACCAGTCCGGACACGCTGATCGCGCCGATGACGGCGCCGAGCCCATCGATGACCGGGGCGGCGACACAGCGGATATCCGGTTCGTTCTGCCGATCCTCGGTGAGGAATCCGCGCTCGTCCCATTCGGCGAGCGCGGCCCGGATCGCGTCCGGGTCGGTCAGCGTGTACTCGGTGCGCGCGGGAAGCGGTGCCGTGCCGAGGACCTCGGCGCGCTCGCGCTCCGGCAGCCGCGCCAGGATCGCGCGCCCGACCGCGGTGCAGTACAGCGGAATCTGGCCACCGACCCGCGAGGTCATCCGGTACGACTGGGCTGGCTCCACCTTGTCCACGTAGATCGCCTCGCCGCCGTGCCGCACCGCGTAGTGCACGGTGTGCCCGGTGCGCCGCTGCAGTTCCTCGAGCACCGGCCGGGCGAACTGGTTGCCCCTGCTCCCCGCGAGCGCGGCCGCCGCCATCCCGAGAAAGCGCGGGCCGACGTGATAAGCGCCACCCTCGGTGCCGACCGCGAAGCCGGATTCGGCCATGGTGCGCAGCATCCGGTGCACGGTCGGTTTGGCGATCCCGGTCTCTCGCGCGAGTTCGGCGAGCCGGTGCGGGCCGTCCCCGGAAGCGAGCGCGGCGAGCAGGTCGAGCGCCTTGTCCACCGATCCGCGGACCGGTTGCCCGTCATCGGGGTTGTTGACAGCCCTTCGCATGCCGCCTAGCTTAACCAACCAGCGTTCCATCTGACGAAACGCTATGTCGGTAGATTGAATATGTCCCAAAGACGGGAGGTACCGCGGTGACCGCTCGGCGGCAGTCCAGGCGCGACGCACTGCGCCTCGGCGGTCTCGCCACGCTGGCCCCGCTGCTCGGCGCCTGCGGGGTGAGCGCAGCCGAGCCGCGTAGCCGGGTGCTGCGGGTGTCCCAGCCGGACGAGGCCAAGACTCTCGACCCGCAGAAACAGGGCGACATGCCCTCGATGAACGTGCTGATCAACATGTTCGACACGCTCACCACGAGGGGCACCGACAATCGGCTCGGTCCCGGGCTGGCGACCTCCTGGTCGGTGCTCGACGAGCAGACCTGGCGGTTCCACCTGCGCCCCGGGGTACGGTTCCACAACGGCGAACCCTGCGATGCGCACGCCGTGCAATACAGCCTCGACCGGTTGCGCGATCCCGCGACGCATTCACCGATCGTGGAGCTGCGCTATGTGGACGGCGCGACCGTGGTGGACCCGCTCACCGTGGATGTGCACACCAGCAAGCACGATCCGATCCTGCCCGCGAAGGTCTCGCTGTTCGGCGGGGTCGCCGTGCCGCCACGCTACCTGGACGAGGTCGGGCCGGAGCGGTTCGCGCGCGATCCTGTCGGCACCGGACCGTTCCGCTTCGTGTCCTGGCAGCGCGATCACGAACTGCGGATGCGCGCGTTTCCCGGACATTGGTCGGGCCGCCCGAAACTGGCCGAGCTGGTGTTCAAGCCGATGCCCAATCCGGCATCCGCGCTCGCCGCGCTGCAGAGCGATGAGGTGGACATGGTCACCCAGCTCACCCCGGACGCGGCCCGCCAGCTCGCCGGATACGGCGGGGTGCGGATCGAGAACTTCCCCGGTATGCCCACCTACTATCTCTCGTTGAACACCCGCGAGGGCCCGCTCGCCGACCGCCGGGTGCGCCAGGCGCTCAATCACGCGGTCGATGTGCCGCTGTTGGTGAAGGCCGTGCTGGACGGGAAAGCACGCGAGGTACCGACCATGTTCCCGCGCGAGGCCAACGGGTTCGATCCCGCGATTCCCGCCTACACCAGGGATATCCGGCGCGCCAGGCAATTGCTCGCCGAGGCCGGGTACCCGAACGGACTGGACACCAGGCTCACCGCGTCCAATGCGGATTCCCAGGTGGCCGAGGCGATCGCGGGCCTGCTCGCGCACGCCGGGGTACGCGCCAAGGTCACCGTGCTCGATCCGAGCACCTACAAGAGCAGGCTCACCTCCAGCAATTCCGGTGCCCTCGGCCCGATCTACCTCGCCAAGAACACCGGCTGGACCGGGGACGCGGAAAGCCTTGTGCAGTCCAACATTCGCCACGACCGCAGGCAGAGCCGCTGGCACGATCCGCGTGCGGACCGGCTGATCGACATCGAGGAAAGCGCGGTCGATCCCCGGGCCAGGATGCGCGCGTTCACCGAACTGCAGTGGCTGCTGCACACCGAGGCACCGTTCGTTTTCCTGTTCCAGCTGGACAACATCCTCGCCCGCAACGACCGGCCACGCTGGCGGCCCAACGCGGTCGGGGTGCTGGACATGGACAGCGCGGAGGTCACCGGATGAACCTGTTGCGCACCATCGCGGGCAAGATCGGCGGCGCACTGCTCGTGTTGTTCTGCGTGGCCACCGTGGTGTTCTTCCTGGTCCGCATCTCCGGTGATCCGGTGAAGGTGCTGCTGCCTCCGGATGCCACCGTGGCGCAGGAGGCGAGCCTGCGCGCCAGCCTCGGCCTGGATCGCCCGCTGTTCCTGCAATATCTGCACTATCTCGGCGGGATCCTCCGGTTCGACTTCGGCAATTCGCTGTTCTACGACCAGCCGGTGAGCTCGGTGCTCGCCGAACGGCTCCCCGCGACCGTGGAACTCGCCGCGGCCGCGCTGGTGATCGCGCTGGTGCTCGCGATCCCGGCGGGTACCCTCGCCGCGCTGCGCCGGGGCAAGAGTTCGGACACCGGGGTGATGACCGGAGTCCTCATCGGACAGTCCACTCCGCCGTTCTGGGCGGGAATCCTGCTCATCCTGGTGTTCGCCGTCGGACTGCAGGTGCTCCCCGCGTCCGGGTACGGCGGCATCGAACACCTGGTGCTGCCCTCGGTCACGCTGGCCATCTACTCGGTCGCGATGATCGCCCGGCTGTTGCGGTCCTCGCTGATCGATGTGCTCGGCGCGGACTATATGCGTACCGCGCGGGCGAAAGGGCTCGGCGAACTCGGGGTGGTGCTCGGTCACGGGCTGCGCAACGCCGCCCTTCCCGTGGTCACCGTGATCGGCCTCGAAGTGGGCAGCCTGCTCGGCGGGGCGATCCTGACCGAGCAGGTGTTCTCCTGGCCAGGGGTCGGCAGGCTGACCGTGGAAGCCATCTCGAACCGGGATTTCCCGCTCGTGCAGGCGACCGTGCTGTTCTTCGCGGCCACCTTCGTGGTGGTGAACCTGCTCGTCGACCTCTCCTACACCTTCCTCGATCCGAGAGTGCGGGTGCGCGCATGATCCGCGAAGACGACGATCGGGCGAGCATCGCAGGGCCGCCCGCGGCCCGGGGAGCGCAGTGCGTGAGGAGTCGAGCATGACCGCCGTGACCGCCAAGACCGCCGGAACCTCGCACGCCACGCTGCGCGCGCTGGTGCGGAACAAACTCGCCCTTGCCGCGCTGATCCTGCTTGCCCTGTTCGTGCTCGCCGCCGTGTTCGCTCCGCTGCTCGCGCCCTACGATCCGAACGCCCAGGATCTGTTGTCCCGCTTACAACCGCCCGGAACGGCGGGGCATTTCCTCGGTACCGACCAGCTCGGCCGGGATCTGACCTCCCGGCTGATCTACGGCTCCCGGGTCTCCCTGCTCGTCGGCTGCAGCGCGGCACTGCTCGCGGGCATCCTCGGAGCGCTGATCGGGCTCATCGCCGGATTCCGCGGCGGCTGGGTGGACAGGGTGCTGATGCGGATCGCCGATATCCAGCTCGCTTTCCCCTCGATCCTGCTCGCGCTGGCCATCGTCGGTTTCCTCGGATCCGGGCTGTGGTACGTGATCCTGGTGCTCGGCTTCACCGGCTGGGTGAACTACGCACGCGTGGTGCGCTCTGAGGTGCTTTCCTTGCGCTCCAGGGATTTCGTCACCGAGGCCCGCGCGATCGGGGTGCGTTCGGGCACCATCATGCGCCGCCATCTACTGCCCAATGTGCTCGCCCCGCTCGCCACCATCGGCACCCTGCACGTAGCCTCCGCGATCGTGGCCGAGTCCTCGCTGAGCTATCTCGGCCTCGGCGTCCCGAAGACCACGGTCACCTGGGGCTCGATGCTCTCCGACGGACAGCTCTATCTCGGCACCTCCTGGTGGATCGCGGTGTTCCCCGGTTGCGCGCTGATGCTGACCGCCCTTGCCATCAACATCGCCGGGGATGTACTGCGCGATGTCGCCGACCCGAAGGCCTACCGCCGATGAATCCCTTGCTGAACATCGAGAACCTGCGGGTGGATTTCCAGCTCGCCGACGGCGTCGTGCACGCGGTGCGCGGCATCGACATCCACGTCGGCGCGGGCGAGATCGTCGCCGTGGTCGGGGAATCGGGCAGCGGCAAGTCCGCGACCGCGCTCTCGGTGCTGCGGCTGAACCCGCAGCCGCCGTGCGTGTACGCGGGCGGGTCCATCGAGTTCGACGGGCGCTCGCTGCTGGACCTCGAGGAACGCGAACTGCGCACGGTGCGCGGCAACGAGATCGCGATGGTCTTCCAGGACCCGATGACCAGTCTGAATCCGGTGAAACGGGTGGACGCCCAGGTCGCCGAGGTGCTGCGCAAACACAAGGGCGCGAGCCGAACCGAGGCACTGGCCGCGGTCCCCGAAGCGCTGGCCGAGGCGGGCATCGACAAACCCGAACAGCGCGCCCGCAAATACCCGCACGAGCTCTCCGGCGGGCTGCGGCAGCGGGTGATGATCGCGATGGCGCTCGTCGGGCGGCCCCGCCTGCTCATCGCGGACGAACCGACCACCGCACTGGATGTGACCGTGCAGGCCCGGATCCTCGATCTGCTCGCCGAACTGCGCGCCAATCACGGCATGGCGATCCTGCTGATCACCCACGATCTCGGGGTGGTCGCCGAGCTCGCCGACCGGGTCGTGGTCTGCCGCGACGGCGTGGTGGTCGAATCCGGGGCCACCGAGCGGGTGTTCGAGGAGCCGGAAGACGAGTACACCCGCCGGCTACTGGCCGCGACACCACGCCTGGAGGTCTCCCCGTGACCGAACTGGTGCAGATAACCGGGCTGGGCAAGGACTTCGGCGCCGACACCGTGCTCTCCGACGTCGATCTTACCGTGCACAGTGGGGAAACCCTGGCCATCGTGGGGGAATCGGGTTCCGGCAAGACGACCCTGACCAGGCTGTTGCTCGCGCTGCTGGAACCGAGCCGGGGAACGGTGCACTTCGCGGGCAAGGACCTCGCCACCGTGGCCCCCGCGGAACTGCGATCTCTGCGCAGGCGGATGCAGGTGGTGCTGCAGGATCCGTACTCCAGCATGAATCCGCGCATGCGGGTCACCGATATCGTCGCCGAACCGCTCGTCACCCACGAACCGGGACTGCGCGGTAGGCGGGCGCGCGGACAGGTGCGCGAGCGGGTCGGCGAGCTACTGGAATCGGTCGGGCTCGAGGCCGCCATGCAGGACCGGTACCCGCACGAATTCTCCGGGGGTCAACGGCAGCGCATCTCCATCGCCCGCGCGATCGCGCTCGAACCCGAACTCGTGGTGCTCGACGAACCGACGAGCGCACTCGATGTCTCGGTACAGGCACGCATCCTGGACCTGTTGGCGCGCCTGCAATCCGAGCACGCGCTCACCTACGTTTTCGTCTCGCACAACCTCGCCGTGGTGCGCCGGATCGCCGACCGGGTCGCGGTACTGCGCGCGGGCGAGCTGGTGGAACTGGGCAGCGCGGCGCAGGTGTTCGGCGCGCCCGAGCATCCCTACACCGCCGAGCTGCTCGCCGCCGTCCCCGGACTGGATCCACGCCGGAGAAGCCGGAGAGCCCCGTGCTAATGCCCGGCCAGCACCAGTCCGGCCCCGCCGAGCAGGGCGCTGTGCTCGTATTCGCCGAACACCACGCTCGGGCGCTCGGCGGTCGCGACCAGTCCGGCGCACAACCGTGCCTCGATCCGCGCACGGAACGGTTCACCCCCGGCAACCGCCTCGCCGTGCACGATGAACAAGCCGGGGGCGAACAACTGCTGGATGTTCACCAGGCCGAGCGCGATATTGTCCGCGTATTCGTCCACAGTGGACTGGAACTCACCGGGGGCCCGCAGCAACTCGACCGGATCACCGCGGAACCCGCGCGCGGACGCGGCCGTGGTGAGCCAACTCGTGGTGGCCAGCGTCTTCCAGCAGCCGCGTTTCCCGCAGGTGCACTCCAGCCCGCTCGCCGCGACCGTCATGTGCGCCCCGCTGCGCCCACCCTGCGGGGCGAGCACCCGGCCCTCGTAGAGCACCCCGGCCCCGAGCACCGTTCCGGTGGACACCGAGGCGAAGGTGGCCCGCCCGCGCCCGGCGCCGAACCACCGGTCGCCGAGCACCTGCAGCCGGGCCCGGTGTTCCACGGCGGCGGGCGCACCGAACCGATCGGAGAGCTTCGCGACCACCGGATACCCGTGCAGCGCGGGAACATCGTGCACCTCGAGCAACACTCCCGCCTCGGCGTCCACCAGCCCGGCCGCGGCGACCCCGATGCCGAGCAGCCGGTGCCCGCCGAAACACTCCGCGCCCACCCGGTAGAGCGCGTCCTCGATCTCCGCGACGCCAGCCCGCGCCCCGAAACTCGCCCGCGCGGTGCGCTCCAGTTCCCCGGACCGGTGCAGCAGGGCCGCGGTGACCTGGCCGGGCACCAGTTCCACGGCACCGAGCCATGGCGCGGGCTCGGGTGCGGTGACCACATGCATCGGACCACCATGCCACGCTACGAAAAGGAGTCGACCGTGCCCAGTCTGACCACCATGACCTGGCGCGAGGTGCGTGCCGCCGCGGATGCGGGCGGTATCGCCCTGTGTCCGATCGGTTCCCAGGAGCAGCATGCCGAAGCGCTGCCGATGGGCACCGACACCATGCTCGCCACCGCCTGCGTGGACCGCGCCCTCGACCTGCTCGGTGCGGCCGATCCACAGGTGGTGCGCGCCCCGGCGCTGCCGTTCGGGCACAGCCCGCATCACCTGTTCGCCGCCGCGATCTCGCTGTCCGCGCCCACCCTGTCCGCGGTGCTCGCCGATCTGCTCGATTCCCTTGCCGAGAGCGGATTCCGGCGCATCCTGCTGGTCAACGGGCACGGCGGGAACGAGGAGATCATGCGGCTCGCGGTCAAACGGTTCGCCCTGCGCGCCGAGGTCGCCGTCGGTGCCTGCTCCTACTGGTCGCTCGGCGAATCCCCGCACCATCCCGGTCACGCGGGCGAATTCGAGACCAGCCTGCTGCTCGCCGCACACCCCGAACTCGTGCGGTCCCCCGTTCCCCGGCGCACCCCGGTCGACCCGCCCGCCCTGTTCGACCGGCCGCCCTATCCCGGGCTCACCGTGGAACGGCACGGCGAATGGGCCAGGGTCGGCGGGCAGACCGACGATCCGAGCGGCGCCGATCCGGAGACCGGTGCGCGCTTGCTCGCCGAGCGGGCGACCGCACTCGCCGAAGCCATCCGCGCCTTCCACCACGCCACCGCCCAGGAGTAGCCCGTGCAGATCACCGATGTCGACGTGTGGGTCGTCAACCTGCCGCTGACCAACCCGTTCACCAGTTCCTTCGAGACCAAGACCGGCGAGACCCGGACCATCGTGCGGATCCGCACCGACTCCGGGATCGAGGGCTGGGGCGAGACCATGTGGGGCCGCCCGGTCGCCGCCCTCGTCCGCCGGTTCGCCGAAGACCTGCGCGGCACCTCACCCTTCGCGCTCGAGGCCTTCCACCGCAAACAGCACATGGTGCCGTTCTTCCACGGCTATCTCGGGTACGCCGCGATCGCCGCCATCGACGTCGCCTGCTGGGACGTGATCGGCAAGGCAAGCGGGCAGTCCCTGCTGAACCTGCTCGGCGGGCCGGTCCGCGAATCGGTGCCGATCACCGCGCTGATCACCCGGGCCGACGGTTCCTCCCCGCACGCCATCGCCCAGCACGCCGAACGGGTCGTCGCCGAGGGCGGGTTCACTGCCGTCAAGCTCAAGGGGACCACCGATGCGCACGGCGATGTCGAGATCCTGCGCGCACTGCGGGAGCAGCTGCCCGGGAGCCTGCTGCGCGTCGACCCCAACGCCGCCTGGTCCGTGCCCGACACCGTCCGCGCCGGGCGCGCGCTCGAAGAGCTCGATCTCGAATACCTCGAAGACCCCTGCGTCGGCATCGAGGGCATGAGCCAGGTGCACGAGAAAGTCCGGATTCCGTTGTGCACCAACATGTGCGTCGTGCGCTTCGAGGATTTCGCCCCCGCCGTGCGGATGCGCGCCGTCGACGTGATCCACGGCGATGTCTACAAATGGGGCGGGATCGCGGCCACCAAAGCCCTCGCCGCGCACTGCGAGACCTTCGGGCTCGGCATGAACCTGCACAGCGGCGGGGAACTCGGCATCGCCACCGCCGCCCACCTCGCCGTGGTCGCGAGCACCCCCGTGCTGTCCACCGCCATCGATTCCATGTACTACCTGCACGCCGACGACATCGTGGAGCCGCTGCGCTTCGAATCCGGTGCCTTGCACGTCCCCGAGGGGCCGGGACTCGGGGTCACCGTGGACGAGGACAAACTGCGCCGCTACGCGGAACTCAACGAACGCGAGGGCGATCTGACCGGATAACGAGTCAGCGGGCGCGCAGCCCGTCCAGCACCAGATCGGCGAGCTGCTCGGGCAGGCGATCGGGCAGCGGTTCCTTGGCGATCAACACCCGGAAATGCAGCGGCGCGATCAGCATTTCCAGGGCGGTGCGCGGGTCCGCGCCCTCGGGTAGCTCACCCCGGGCGATTCCGCGTTCGATCATGACCTGCGCCAGTTCGTAGCGCGAGGCCCAGAACTGCGCGGACACCACGTCTTTGGTCAGCACAGCTTCGGTCATCGCGGCGGTCGCGCGCAGTGCCGCGACGGACAGCGGGGTGCTCAGGTAGTCGGCCACGGAATCGGCGAACGCGATGAGGTCGGCGCGGATCGAACCGGTGTCCGGGACCGGCACGTGCTCACTGCTGGAGGCCAGCAGGGTGTCCACGATCAGGTTCTCCTTGGTGCGCCACCGGCGGTAGACCGAGGTCTCGTGCACCCCGGCCCGCGCCGCGACATCCCCGATGCTCAGCTGCTCGGGGCCGTGTTCCCGGATCGCCGCGCGGGTGGCCTCGTGCACGGCACTGCGCACGCGTGCGGCACGCCCTCCGGGACGCGTGCGGGGTTCGTCATCGCTCACCCCGGCACCCTAACGCAGGTTTCTTGCTTTATCGGTGAACCCGGCGTAGCGTCACTATCGCAGGAAAGTTGCGTTAATGAGGAGCGCGCTATGTCCTACCGGTGGCCGCAGGACCCGGAAGAACTGTTCGCGGAGCGGTACCCGCAAATGCTCGCGACCGGGCTACCGGCAGCCGGGGTGGACGCGGTGCGCGCCACGATCACCGATATGTGGGCCGATACGGCGGGCGGCTGGGTGCACGAATGGTCGCGGCTCGCCGCGGGATACGCCGATGCCGCACGGCATGACCTGGCCGCGCTCGCCTACGGCTGGGCGAAATTCCCCACGCTCGCCGATGACCGCAAGCGCGCCGCCCTCGCCGATCAGGTCGAGCAGTACCGCCTGGCCGCACCGGGTTTCCCCGTCGACTTCCACCGAGAGGTCCTTGACCTGCCCTACCGGGGTCGCAGCACTGCCGTTCCCGTGCACCTGCTCGCCACGCCCGGCCTCGCAGCCGATGCGCCGGTGTTGCTCGCCAGTGGTGGAGTGGACAGCTGGAAGATGGATGTGCACAACGTGCTGGTCCGGTTCGCCCAGCGGGCCCGGGTCCGGGTGCTGGCCTTCGACATCGCCGGCACCGGGGAATCCGAGGTGCCCATGACCCCCGATGGCGGAGCCGAGATCGTCGACGGTCTGATCGCGCACGCCCGTGCACTCGGCAACGGAACGGTCGCACACCTGGGTATCTCGATGGGCGGCTACTACTCGGCGCGCTCCGGTCTCACCGGCCAGGTCGACGCGGCCATCGACCTCGGCGGACCGGTCGAAGCGGCCTTCACCCGGGGCCGGGAGACGGTGTTCGGCATGTCCGACATCCTCGGCAACGCGCTCGGTTTCGCGCATCGTCCCACCGATGCCGAGCTCGGCAGGCACCTGCCGGAGTTCTCCCTGCGTTCATTGCTCGACCAGGACCGCAACGCGCCGATGCTGGTGCTCAACGGGGCCGACGACGTGCACGTTCCGCAGCACGACACGCTGGTGTTCACCGGTCGCCGCGAGACCGAGGTCGACCTGGTCCCGGACACCGGGCACTGCGCGGTGTCCAAGGCGGCCGAGGTCTGGCCGAGCATGATCGAATGGCTCGTCCGAACCCTGGACCGGTGACCCCCAGGCGGAGCTACTGTCGCAGCACCGCGTCATCGGCATCGTGTTCGTACAACCGAACCGCGCCGTCACCGTCCCCAAGGGACAGTGCGAGCCAAGCGGGCCCGAATCAGTTCTTGTGTGTCAGACATCGGTGCCAATAATGCCAGGCAAAGTCCGGCCGAACCGGCTGCACGCAACGACTAGTAGAACGACCAGTGAAACTCTGTGCATTTCGATTCGGGACACCGAACCGGCATTCCGAAAGCCCCACTCGTCGACGACGCGACACTTTGGAGTGAGTACCGAAGAGTTTCCCTCACACTCAGCTATCGAAGCACATTCGTGCCACCAGAGCCAGGATGCTTGAGCTCTGAAGCACGCCCACTCATTTACCAACAAGGCAGAATGGAAAATTCGGCAGACCGATCGACGTCACACTATCGGTGTATTGTTCATCGATCCTTTTTCCCCTTGCAATGGTTGCTGTCTACACGGCTTTTGGGGAGACAGACGATCGTGTCGTATCCATCAAACAATGGTGGTAGAGTCCGCTTTCCGCGTCACGTTGACTGGTAGCGTCGTCAACTGCGATCGATGAAACGGGGAGACTTCTTTGCCAGGCATATCCTCAAAGGGTGGGTTCGTCATTGGTATTTGCCCGTTCGGGCTACCGGATCCGCGATTTGTGGCAGCGGTGTGCGCAGCGGGCGAGCTGGGGGTGCTCGATCTCGGCGCGAGTGGCCGGCGTTCCAGGCGGGCACTCGCGCAGGCGATGCGCTGGGCGCCAGGCGCGATCGGCGTGCGCGTCTCGGGCGACTGCACTCTTTCGGTGGACGAATTCACCGCATTGTGCGACGCGAAAAGCGTGGACACGGTCGTACTCACCGCCGATGCGAGCTGGCGCACCGAGGAGTTGACCGGCAGGCGGGTCCTGGTCGAAGTGGTCAGCCTGGACGAAGCGGTGGCGGCCGTCGAATCCGGCGCGGACGGGCTCATCGCACGGGGAAGCGAAAGCGGCGGCAGGGCGGGCGAACTCAGCACCTTCGTCCTGCTCCAGCAACTGCTCGCGGACGAGCGGGTTGCCGTCGGAGTGTGGGCGGCGGGCGGTATCGGTCCGCACACCGCGGCCGCCGCGGTGCTCGGTGGCGCCGCCGGGGTGGTCCTGGACAGCCAGCTCGCACTGCTCGCCGAGGTGCGGCTACCGGTCGCGGTGGCCAAGGCACTGCGCACCATGGACGGTTCGGAACCGGTGGCCGAGAACGGCAGACAGGTGCTGCACAGTCAGGCGGTCGGGGAACCGATCGCCGTCGGCCAGGACGGTTGTCTTGCCGCCGGATTCGCCCGCCGACACCAGGACATCGGCAACGCCATCCGGGCGGTCCGCACGGCGATCGAGGAAGCGGCGCACCCGGGTTCGGCCGACGCGCTGCGCCCCGGTTCGGCGCTGAGCCGGGCACTCGGCACCCGGCTTCCGGTCGTGCAGGGCCCGATGACCAGGGTCAGCGATGAGGCGGATTTCGCCGCCTCGGTCGCCGCCCAGGGCGGGCTGCCGTGCATCGCGCTCGCTCTTTCCACCGCCGAACAGTCCCGCGCGATCCTGCGGCGCACCCGGGAACAGGTGGGCGATCGGCCTTGGGGCGTCGGCATTCTCGGCTTCGCCGACGAGCGGACGCGGACCGCGCAGCTCGAGGTCATCCGGGAGCAGCGGCCGAGCCACGTGATCATCGCGGGCGGGCGGCCGACCCAGGCGGCCGCGATCGAGGACGCGGGCATCGCCACCTTCCTGCACGTGCCCTCGCCCGGACTGCTGAGCCAGTTCCTCGCCGCGGGCGCGCGCAAGTTCGTCTTCGAGGGCGCCGAGTGCGGCGGGCACATCGGGCCGAAGAACAGCTTCACCCTGTGGGAAGCGCAGCTCGCGGTGCTCGAGGAATTCCTGGAGCACAACGGGCAGCAGGCGAGTGAACTCCAGGTACTGTTCGCCGGCGGTATTCACGACGAGCGGTCCGCGGCGATGGTGGCCGCGCTGACCGCACCACTGGCCGCGCGGGGGGTCGCGGTCGGAGTGCTGATGGGCACCGCCTATCTGTTCACCGAGGAAGCCGTGGCACACGGCGCGATCCGGCCGCTGTTCCAGCAGCAGGTGCTCGGCGCGGAGCGGACCGACCTGCTGGAAACCGCGCCCGGCCACGCGACCAGATGCGTCAGCGGCCCGTTCACCGAGGACTTCCACGCAACCGAAGACGAACTGCGGGGAAACGGGGTCACCGGCCGCGAACTGTGGGAGCGGCTGGAACAGTTGAACGTCGGGCGGCTGCGGATCGCCAGCAAGGGAATCGAACGCCGCGGCGAACAACTCGTCGAGGTCGGCGAAGCACGCCAACGCGGCGAGGGCCTTTTCATGGCGGGCGAAGTCGCCAGGCTGCGCGCGGGGGTGACCACGATCGCCGAACTGCACGGCACGGTGACCGAGCGGGCGGCCGCGTTCCTCGGCGAGCGCGCGGCGCGGCTGCGGGAAACGCTCGGCGGTACGGCCGAATCCGCCGTACCCGAGCCGGTGGACATCGCCGTGGTCGGGATGGCGGCGATGCTGCCCGGCGCGCCGGATCTGGACACTTTCTGGTCCAATGTGCTGCGCGGCGTGGACTCGATCACCGAGGTTCCGGGGGAACGCTGGGATCCGCGGATCTACTACTCCGAGAACGGCGAACCCGGCACCACATCCTCGAAATGGGGCGGATTCCTGCCGGAGATCCCGTTCGATCCGCTCAGCTATGGGATTCCGCCCTCGGCACTCGGCAGCATCGAGCCGGTGCAGCTGCTCGCGCTGGAGTCGGCGCGCAGGGCGCTCGCCGATGCGGGTTACGCCGACCGCGTGTTCGACCGGGCACGGACCTCGGTGCTGTTCGGTGCCGAGTCGGGCAGCGATCTGTCCAACGCATCCGTGCTGCGCACCGTGTTGCCCGCCTATCTCGGCGAGCTGCCGGAGGAGCTGGCCGGGCAACTGCCGGAGCTGACCGAGGATTCCTTTCCCGGGGCGCTGGCCAATGTGATCGCTGGGCGCATCGCGAACCGGCTCGATCTCGGCGGCACCAACTACACGGTGGACGCGGCCTGTGCGTCTTCCCTTGCCGCCGTGGACATCGCCTGCAAGGAGCTCGCCACGCACAGCAGCGACATGGTGCTGTGCGGTGGCGCGGATCTGCACAACGGCATCAACGACTATCTGCTGTTCTCCTCGGTGCAGGCACTGTCCCCGACCGGGAGATCGCGCACCTTCGACCAGTCCGCCGACGGCATCGCGCTCGGCGAGGGTGTGGCCTGCCTCGTGCTGAAACGGCTCGCCGATGCCGAGCGCGACGGCGACCGGGTCTACGCCGTGATCAAGGGGGTCGGCGGGGCAAGCGATGGCAAATCCCTCGGCCTGACCGCGCCCCGGCCGGAAGGGCAACGCGCCGCATTGGAGCGCGCCTACCGCAACGCGGGCATCGCCCCGTCCGAGGTCGAGCTGATCGAAGCGCACGGCACCGGGACCGTGGTCGGTGACCGCACCGAACTGGCCACCCTGACCGAGATGTTCACCGAGGCGGGTGCCCGGCCGGGTGGTTGTGTGCTCGGCTCGGTGAAATCGCAGATCGGGCACACCAAATGTGCGGCAGGCCTGGCCGGTCTGGTCAAGACTGCACTCGCGTTGCACACCGGAATCCGCCCGCCGACGCTGAACCTCAGCGAACCCAACCCGTCCTGGAATCCGGAGCAAAGCCCGTTCGCCTTCCACACCGAGGCGCGTCCGTGGGCGACCGCGCCGAGCGAGCGGGTCGCCGGGATCAGCGCGTTCGGGTTCGGTGGCACCAACTTCCACGTCGTACTGCGCGGTCACGAGGGACCGCCGCCCTCGCACGCGCTGCCGGACTGGCCCGCCGAGCTGTTCGTGTTCCGTGGTGCGAGCGAGGAGGCAGCGCAGCGCTCGGTGCGGCAGCTGCTGGATCTGCTGGCGGCCGACGAAACCGGGCGGCTCCGGGATTTCGCGCTGAACACCGCACTGCGCACCGACGCGCAGACCGCACCGGTGCGGATCGCCGTGGTCGCCACCGATCCCGGCAACCTCACCGAGCTACTGCACCGCGCGCTGGCCGGGGAACACGATCCGGCCGCCGGCCTGTTCCGCGCCGAAGACCGGCAACCCGAGGGCGAACTGGCCTTCCTCTTCCCCGGGCAGGGCAGTCAACGGGTCGGCATGCTCGCCGCGCTGTTCGTCGCGTTCCCCGAGCTGCACCACTATCTGGAACTCGGCGAGGAGCTGGCGGACCTGCTGCACCCGGCGACCGCCTTCGATGCCGAAGGGCGTGCCGCGCAGACGGAACGGATCACCGATACCAGGGTTGCGCAGCCGGTGCTCGGGATCACCGGGCTGGCGGTGCACGAACTGCTCGGCCGGGCCGGGGTCACGCCTTCGGTCGTCGCCGGGCACAGCTACGGTGAACTGGTCGCGCTCACCGCGGCGGGCGCGATCGAGCCGGAATCCCTGGTGGCACTGAGCAAACGGCGCGCCGAGGCCATCCTGGACTCGGTCGGCGACGAACCGGGCGCGATGGCCGCGGTCTCCGCGGCGCACCAGAAGGTCGCGCTGTCACTGGCCGAGTTCGGGCTCACCGAGCAGGTCGTGGTGGCCAACCACAACGCCCCGGAACAGACCGTGATCTCCGGACCGGCCGAGGCGATCGAGCAGGCGGTGCACCGATTCCGGGAAAGCGGGCTCGGCGCCAAACGGATCCCGGTCGCCTGCGCGTTCCACAGCCCGCTCGTCGCCGAGAGCGAACGGATCTTCGCCGCGACGCTCGCCGGGGAGCCGGTACATGAGCCCGAGATTCCGGTGTACGCCAACCGAACCGCCAAGACCTACCCCGATCGGCCGGAATCGATCCGCGCCGAACTGGCCGCGCAACTGGCCAATCCGGTGCGGTTCGTCGAGCAGATCGAGTCGATGTACACGGCCGGGGTGCGGGTGTTCGTCGAAACCGGGCCCGGAGCGGTGCTCAGCGGGTTCGTGGCCAAGATCCTCAAGGACCGTCCACACCGGATGATCACGACCCAGCCGGGCCGCCGCGGGGACATCACCGACCTGCTGTTCGCGCTCGCCCAGCTCGCCGTTGCCGGAGCCGAACCGCGCACCGCGTGGCTGGTGGACGGTCGCGGCGCGGTGGACCCGGAAACGGCCACCCGAACCAAAAATCCACAGTGGACAGTCAACGGCCAGCTGGTGCGCAACGCCTCCGGGGAGATTCCGGCCGGTGCACTGGCTCCCGCACGCCGTATACAGGAGAACACCGTGTTTTCATCCCGCCCCTCCAACGGCAGTCCAGGCGATCCGGAAGCGCTGATAGCCGAATTCCTGCGCAGCAGTAGGGAAATGGTCAACGCGCAACGGGATGTCCTGCTGAGTTATCTCGGCCCCGCCGCAGGAACCGCCGCACCCCGGCCCACTCTCGACGCCGTCCCCGCACCGAACCCGGAACTGCCCACGGTGGAGAGCATTCCGGCCCCGGCGGCAACGAAAACCGCTGCCGAACAGCACACCGAACCACAACCGGCCGCCGACATTCCCGCCGTGGTCCTCGGCGTCATCGCGGACCGCACCGGCTACCCAGCCGAGATGATCGAACCCGAGCTCGATCTGGAAGCGGACCTCTCCATCGACTCCATCAAGCGCGCCGAGATCGCCGGAGAGATCGGCACCCGGCTCGGCATCCAGGGCACCCTGGCCGATGAGCAGATGGAAGAACTCACCAAGGCGCGCAGCATCGCGGCCATCACATCCTGGCTCACCGAACGGCTCGACGGCGAACCGGAAACCGCGGAGCCCGTCACCGAGGAAGCCCCGGAGCCGGTCACAGGTGAGGCCCCGCGCAGATTCGAGCTGCGTCAGGTACCACTGACCGCCGCGACCGGTGCGCCGGATTCCTTGCCGGACAAGCGGTTCCTGTTCGTGGGTGAGGACCGGCTCGCCGAAGCGCTCGGCAGCGAACTTGCCCGTCACGGCGCCGAGCTGCTGCGGGGCGCCGCGGACCAGGAACCAAGCGAACACGTCGACGGACTGATCCACGCCGGTCACCTGTCCGATGTGGACACCGAGGCGCTCCCCGAGGCGTTTCCGCTGTACCGCACCGCGTTGGGCAACGGTGCCCGGTGGCTGATCGCACTCGGCCCGGATGGCGGCGCCGGGCACTCGGCCGGGCTACGTGGCTTCTTCCGTACCGTGGCGCGCGAATACCCGGACACCCTGGCACGCCTGGTGGAGCTCGATCCGGAGACGGCACCGGCGGAGCTGGCCGCTTCCGTGGCAGACGAGCTGTGCCGCCCCGAACCGGCCCCGGTCGTGCGGCGCTCGGGATCGGATCGGTACGGCCTCGAACCGGTCGAGGCCTCGCTCGGTGCCCTGGCCACCAACGGATCCGGGCCCGCGGGCACCGGGGTCAGCGAGGCGCGGGCGATCGGGCTCGACCAGGATTCGGTCGTACTGCTGTTCGGTGGCGGCCGCGGGATCACCGCCCGGTTCGCCGGTCTGCTCGCCGTGAGCAGCCAGTGCCGGATCCACCTCGCCGGGCGCACCCCGCCGCCGGACGGTCCCGAGGATCCCGCGATCGCCGCCGCGACCACCCCGGCCGAACTGCGCAGCGCGGTGATCCGAACCGGGGTACGCAGCCCGGCCGATGTCGAGCGCGAGGTGTCCAGAATCCTGGCTCAGCGCGAGGTTTCCGGTACCCTCGCCGAACTCCGCGCGCTCGGTTCCGATGCCGAGTACCACACCCTGGATGTCCGGGACGGCAACGCGGTGGCCAGCCTGGTCAAGCAGGTGCACGCGGAACACGGCAGGCTGGATGGCGTGGTGCACGCCGCCGGGGTGCTCGCCGACCGGCTGATCGCGGAGAAGGACCTCGAATCCTTCAGCCGGGTGTACGACACCAAGGTCGGCGGCGCGCGGGCCCTGCTCGACGAGCTGACCAGTCTGGACACCAAGCCTTCGTTCACCGTGTTCTTCGGCAGCATCGCCGCGGTGTACGGCAACCGTGGCCAGGCCGACTACGCAGCCGCCAATGACGCCCTGGAGACGATCGGCGCGAACTGGGCGGCACGCACCGGGAACCGTGCGCTGACCGTCCACTGGGGACCGTGGGCGGCCACCGGGAACCACGACGGCATGGTCACGCGAGAGCTGATGCGCGAGTACGACAGGCGCGGTATCCGGCTGATCGACCCCGAGGAGGGCGTGCTCGCGCTGCTGCGCGAGCTGGCCTGGGGCGAGCAGGGCAACAACGCGGTGGTGTACACCGCTTCGGGTTGGTGAGCCGGGAATGACCGGTGTGGCCATCGTCGGTATGGCAGCGCTCTTCCCGGGGTCCGGAAACCTGGACTCCTACTGGGCCAACCTGTGCGCCGGGGTGGACGCGATCACCGAGGTCCCCGTCGGTCGCTGGGACACCACCAAGCGCGATCACCCGGAGGACGCGGCCGAACTGGTCTACTGCCGCCGCGGCGGGTTCATCGACGAACACGCCGAGGTGGACCTGACCAGGTTCGGGATCATGCCGAACTCGGTCGCCGATACCGAACCCGATCAGCTCATCGCGCTACACGTCGCGGCGCAGGCGATCGAGGACAGCGGCGGTGCGGAGCGGCTGCCCGAGCGAGACCGGATCGGCGTGGTTCTCGGCCGCGGCGGCTACATCGGCCCCAGCATGGCCCGGTACAACCAGCGGGTGCGCATCGCCGGTCAGCTGGTGCACACCCTCGGCGAACTGCTTCCCGAACTGAGCCCCGCCCAGCTCGACAAGGTGCGCGGGGCATTCAGCACGCAACTGGGATCGAACCAACCCGAATCGGCGATCGGGCTGATACCCAACCTCGCCGCGTCCCGGCTCGCGAACCGGCTGGATCTCGGTGGCCCCGCGTACACCGTGGACGCCGCCTGCGCGTCCTCCCTGGTCGCCGTGGACCAGGCGATCGGCGAGCTGCACAGTGGCCGCTGCGATCTGGTGCTCGCCGGCGGCATGCATCACTGCCACGACATCACCTTCTGGAGCGTGTTCGCCCAACTCGGGGCACTGTCCCGCAGCGAACGGATCCGCCCGTTCCACCGGGACGCGGACGGCATCCTCATCGGCGAGGGCACCGGGGTCGTAGCGCTCAAGCGGCTCGCCGACGCCGAACGGGACGGCGACCGGATCTACGCGGTGCTCCGGGGAAGCGGGGTTTCCAGCGACGGCAAGGGATCGAGTCTGCTCAATCCGGACCACGGCGGTCAGGTGCGGGCGGTGCGCCAGGCATGGGAGCGCGCCGGACTGGACCCCGCCGAGCCCGATTCGGTCGGACTGCTCGAGGCACACGGCACCGCGACCCCGGCCGGGGACGGCACCGAGCTGGCCACGCTCGCCACCGTGTTCGGCGCGGGCGAGCCCGCGGTGATCGGTTCGGTGAAGTCGATGATCGGGCACACCATGCCCGCCGCGGGGATCGCGGGACTGATCAAAGCCGCCCTCGCCGTGCACCATCGGACGCTGCCGCCCACCCTGCACTGCACCGATCCGCACCCACAGCTGGCCGAAACCCGGTTCCGGCCGACCGAAACCGCCCGGCCCTGGGACGCGGACGGACCACGCAGGGCCGCGGTGAACGCCTTCGGTTTCGGCGGTATCAACGCACACGTGGTGCTCGAGGAACACGCGCACGCCGCGGCACGGGCACGCATCACGGTCACCGAACCGGAGCAGGTGCTGCGGCTCGCCGCGCCGGATCCGCACGCGCTCGCCGGGGTGCTCGACCGCGAGGACGCCGAGATCCGTGGCACGGCAACCGGATCCGGTCCGAGCAGGTTGTCCATTGTGGACCCGACGAAGAAACGGCTCGCACTGGCCCGCAAGCTGCTCGGCCGGGCCGGCGATACCCGTTCCTGGCGCGGCCGCAACGATGTCTGGTTCTATCCCGCGCCGCTGCTCGGTGACGGCGGGAAACTGGCCTATCTGTTCCCCGGGCTGGAAGCGGAGTTCACGCCGAACGTCGAGGATGTGGCGCGCCGCTTCGGGTTCACCTTCGACACGGGCGGCTCGCTGGTCGGGAACACCGGGCGGCACGGACATGCGGTGGCCCAGCTCGGCCGCTCGCTGGACGGCGTGCTGCGCAAGATCGGGATCACCCCGGACGGGGTTGCCGGGCACAGCATCGGTGAATGGACCGCGATGACCGCGAGCGGACTGCACCGCGCGGAGGCCATCGACGAATTCCTCGACACCTATGATCCCGACTCGCTGAGGATGCCCGATGTGGCCTTCGCGGCGATCGGAACCTCGGCCGAACGGGTACGCGAAGCGCTCGCCGAACACCCGGGCATCACGCTGTCCCACGACAACGCGCCCAACCAGTCGATGGTGTGCGGACCGGCCGCGGAGGTGGACGCCTTCGTGACGGAATTCCGCGCACACCAGGTGATGTGCCAGGTGCTGCCGTTCCGTTCGGGTTTCCACACCCCGATGCTGGCGCCCTATCTCGGCCCGATCCGGGAGAACGCCGACCGCCTGGAACTGCACCGGCCGAGCGTGCCGATCTGGTCGGCGACCACCGCGGAACCGTATCCGGAATCCGCCGACGCGGTGCGCGAACTGTTCGTCCGACACCTGCTCGAACCGGTCCGGTTCCGGCAGCTGATCACCGCGATGTACCAGGCGGGATACCGGGTGTTCGTGCAGGCCGGGACCGGGCAGCTCACCTCGCTGGTCACGGACACCCTGCAGGACTGCGAACACCTCGCGGTCGCGGCGAGCTCCGGACGCCGGACCGGGATGGCCCAGCTGCGCAGGGTGGCCGCCGCGGTATGGGCAGCCGGTGGCCCGGACACCGTGGCAGCACTGGAATCCGCGGGCACCGGGCCACGGCACTCGATGCGGCTGAACCTCGGCAGCCCCACGGTCGCCCTGGACACCCCCACCCGGGACTCGCTGCGTTCGCTGCTCAGTACCCCGCGCACCAGCGGACTGTCCGATTCGTCCGCATTGGACGCTGTGGCCGCCAGCTCCCCGATGGCGGCGGAATTCCGGGCCCTGCTGCACGAGACCGCGGACACCGTCGGCACCGTGCTGGCGGCGCGACAGCACACCTCCCCGGCCACGCTCCGGGAATTCAGCACGCAGCTGCGGGTGTCCGTCGAGGGCATGCCGTACCTGCTCGATCACTGCTTCTTCCGGCAGCGCGCGGACTGGCCCGAACTCGCCGACCAGTTCCCGGTGCTGCCCGCCACCACGATGATCCAGCACCTGATGCGGCTCGTCGAGCAGGCCGCGCCCGGCCGCGTGGTGATCGGCCTGCGCGATGTCGTGCTGAACCGGTGGATCACGGCCATTCCCGCCACCGAGCTCCCGGTGACCGGCCGCCCCGTCGGGGACAACCTGATGGAGGTGCGGATCGGCGAGCACGCGAGCCTGGTGGCCGAACTCGCCGAACGGCACCCCGCGGAATCCCCGGCCGCCTGGCCGAAACCGGCCGAGGAGCGCGCCCCGGAGATGACCGCGGCCGAGCTCTACACCAGGCGGTGGATGTTCCACGGGCCCCGGTTCCAGGGGGTCGTGGAACTGCTCGCGATCGGTGCACGGCATGCCCGGGCGGTACTGCTCACGCCGGAGGCACCCGGCGCCCTGCTGGACAATGTCGGCCAGGTGCTCGGCTACTGGGTGGTGGCCACCCTGCCCAGCCGCGCCTCGGTCTTTCCCGCACGGTTGAGCCGGATCCGGTTCCACGGCCCGCATCCCCAGCCCGGGAAACGGCTGCACTGCACGGTCCGGATCACCGCCGTCACCGACACCACCGTGGTCGCCGAAGCGCAGCTGTCCATCGACGGCCGGGTGTGGGCGGAGTTCGGCGACTGGACCGATCGGCGGTTCGACAACTCACCGCAGACGGTCGTCGTGGAACGGTGGCCCGAACGCAACACGCTTTCCCGGCGCCAGAACGGTGGCTGGGTGCTGCTTTCCGAGCACTGGACGGATCTGGCCAGCCGCGAACTCGTGCTGCGCAACCATCTCGGCCTCGGCGAGCGCGAGGAGTACGACAGCCTGCCACCGCGGGAACGGCGCGCCTGGCTGCTGCACCGGATCGCGATCAAGGACGCGGCACGCATCTGGTTGTGGGACAACGGATGGGGGCCGTTGTACCCCGCCGAGATCGGGGTGCGCGAGCACGCGGACGGCCAGGCCGTGGTGCACGGGGTCTGCCGTGATCCGCTCCCCCAACTGGATGTCCGCGCGGCACACAGTGGGGAGGTCGCCGTGGCCATCGCCGGTCCGGCGGGCAGCGATCGCGGGATCGGCATCGAGCCGGTCACCGAATCCGTGGCCGAGACCCGATTCACGGCGGAACACCCGGAATACGCGCGGGTGACCGATCCCTGGCGCGCGGACCGCGACTACCTGGTCACCTGGACCACCGACGAGGCATGAACAGCACATCTGAAAGGCAGGACGTCATGACCGAGAGCGAACTGGCCACGGTGGCCGACGAACAAGAGGTGCTCGCCGAGATCGCGGACATGCTGGCGCAGGTGCTGGAGGATATGGAGCTCACCGCGACCGAGGTCGGTATGGCGGACACCTTCCACGAGGACCTCGGCATGGAGAGCATCGACCTGGTGATGCTCGGCAACCTGCTCACCGAACGGTACGGGGACAAGGTGAACTTCGCCGAGTTCGCCGCCGAGCTCGACCTCGAGGCGATCATCGCACTGACCGTCGGCGATCTGGTCACCTACATCGTGCGCCGGCTCGGTGGCGAGGAGCACTGACCGATGCCGTTCGTCACCGCCAACGGTGCCCGCCTGCACGTGCAACGGCTGGCCGCGAAATCCACCGAGCCGGAGCAGCCGACCGTGGTGTTCATCCACGGCCTCGGCTGGGACAGCCTGGCCAGCTTCTACTTCACGCTCGGTGCGCCCGCCGCGTCCGCGGGTTTCCATGTGGTGACCTACGATCTGCGCGGTCACGGCAAAAGCGAGCGCCCGGCACAGGGCTACACCCTGGGGGACACCGTCGCGGACCTCGCCGGGCTGCTGGACGAGCTGGCGATCACCGGACCCGTGCACCTGGTCGGCAACTGTTTCGGGGGCACGGTCGCGTTCAGCTTCGCGCACCGCTATCCGGAACGGGTCGCCAGCCTGGTCGTCATCGAATCGGAGCCCGCGACCGGGGCCTGGTCGGTGAAACTGCGCGAACTGCTCGGCAATGCGACCGATCACCTGCTGCATCCCGATGTGCTGAACTGGATCAGCGAGAATCGCGGCGCGCACACCGCCCGGCGCAGCGTGGCCGCGGGCAAGATCTTCACCGCCACCACGATGGCCAGCGAGATCCCGCGCGGTCCGCTGCTCGGCGAAGCGGAACTCGCCGCGATCGGTTGCCCGGTCCTGGCCATCTTCGGCAGTGAATCGGATCTGGTCCAGGTGGCCGATTGGCTGCCCCGGTTACTTCCCTCCTGCAAGGTGGCGATCATCGAGGGCAGGGATCACTCGGTGCTCGCCGAGGCACCGCAGTCGGTACGCGAACTGATGGTGCCGTGGATCAACCGGCACCGGCCGCAGCACAGTGCGGTGGGCGCGCCGGAATCAGAAGGGGAGCACACGCGATGAGCGAGCCTGCGAGCGAATTGTCGGCACAGCGCCACCGCGAAGCGCCGAGCTCCCGCAGGGAACGAGAGCGATGAGCCGGTTTCTTTTCGTGGTGCCCCCACTGGTCGGGCACATCAATCCGACCGTCGGCGTAGCCGGTTGTCTCGCCGAAGCGGGGCACGAGGTGGCCTGGGTCGGCGATGCGGAGATGGTGCGCACCCTGGCCGGGGACCGTCATCCGATCTACGACTGCAGCACCGAGGTCGTACTGGGGCGGCGCCCGCCACAGGTCCGGCACGTGGAAGCGCTCCGCTACCTGTGGGAGGGTTTCCTCATTCCACTCGGCGAAGCCATGGTTCCCGGTGTGCTCGCGGCCGTCGAGGAATTCGGTCCCGATGTGCTCGTGGTGGACCAGCAGGCCTTCGCCGGTGCGCTGGTCGCCGAGCAGCTCGGCATTCCGTGGGTGACCTCGGCGACCACATCCGCCGCGTTCGACGACCCGTTGATCGGCCTGCCCAAGATCGAAGCCTGGGTACGCGATCAGCTCGACGGGCTGTGGGCACGGTTCGGCCATGCCACGCGGGTCATCGATCCGCAGTTCTCCCCGACACTGGTCCTCGCGTTCACGACCCGGGCATTGCTCGGCCCGGAACACGAACCCCAGCCGACGGTCCGGTTCGTCGGACCGTCCATCGCCGAGCGCCCCGCGGACGCGGATTTTCCCTGGCATACCTGGAAAGACGAGCGTCCCGCGGTACTCGTCACGTTGGGTACAGCCAATGTGGACGCGGGCGGGGACTTCCTCTCCCGGTGCGCCACGGCGCTGGCCGAGCGCGATATCCGGGCGGTGATCGTGGACCCGGGCGGCGTGCTCGGCCCGCAGCCGCCGCACGTGCTCGTCCGCGGGCACGTTCCCCAGCTTTCCGTGCTGCCGCAGGTGGACGCGGTGGTCTGCCACGCGGGACACAACACGGTGTGCGAAACGCTGTGGCACGGGCTACCGCTCGCGCTCGCACCGATCCGGGACGATCAGCCCGTCGTCACCAAACAGGTCGTCGAGGCCGGGGCCGGGGTACGTCTGCGGTTCGCCAGATCCGGAGCCGAGCGGATCGGCGCGGCCATCGACGAGGTACTCACCGAACCGTCCTATCGAGACAGTGCGCTGCGCATCCGGGACTCATTTCAGGCCGCGGGCGGAGCGCCCACCGCAGCAGCAGAACTGGCGGAAGTCCCCGCCAAGGTAACCGGAAGGATAACGTTATGACTTCGAAAAAAGCCGAACACGCGGCCATGGTTGAAGAACGGCGGCCGGTGTACCGTGCTGACCTCGCGGACGGCACCGAGCGATTCTTCGAGCCACGCAGGGAAACCTGCCCGTGGTGCGAATCCAGCCGACTGCGCAGGCACGTGCGTTCCAACGACGTGGTCCAGCTCAAACCGGGCAGGTTCAACCTGGACCGCTGCACGGCATGCGGGCACATCTTCCAGAATCCGATGCTCAACGATGCCGGCCTCGAGTTCTACTACCGCGACTTTTACGACGGCCTCGGCGAGCAGGACATGGGCTCGGTGTTCGAACAGAACAAAAAGGGTTACCGGTCCCGCGCCGAGGCGGGAAAAACCGTCATGGATCCCAAAACCTGGCTGGATGTCGGCACCGGGCACGGGCATTTCCCACAGGTCGCGAAGGAACTGTTCCCGCAAACCCGATTCGACGGCCTCGACCTGAGCGACGGCGTCAAACTGGCCGAGGAAGCAGGCCGGGTCGAGAAGGGCTACTGCGGGGACATCACCGAACTGTCCGAACAGCTCGCCGACAGCTACGACGCGGTGAGCATGTTCCACTACCTCGAACACACCTCCGATCCGCGCGCGCACCTGAAGTCCGCGCTGCGAATGCTGCGTCCCGGCGGGCACCTCGTCATCGAGGTACCCGATCCGGAATGCCGGTGGAACCGGTTCCTGGGTCGCTGGTGGCTGCCGTGGATGCAGCCGCAGCACCTGAACTTCGTCTCGATCGGAAACCTGCGCACCGCGCTCGCCGAACTCGGGGCCACCGTGGTCGTCGAACAGCGCGACGAATCCCGCAGCTGCGACGATCTGCCGCTGTCCCTGTGGCTGGTGCTGAACAACGCCACCCGTACCGGCGAGAACGCGCCCTGGATCCCCACCCCCTCGCGGGCAAGGAAGCTGCTGCGCTCCGCGGCGATCATCGCCGCCATCCCGCTGTTCGTGCTGTCCGTCGTGGTGGACCGGGCGGTGATGAAACTGTTCAAGGACCGCGGATTCTCCAACGCCTACCGGGTCGTCGCCGCCAAGAACTCCTGATTCGCCGAACACGAACCCGACTGGCCCAGCCGCGCACCAGGCTGGGCCAGTCGAGTATTCAGCGCTGTCTGCGCTTGGTGTCCTTGGCGCCCGGGGCCAGCTGCTCACGGAGCCCGGTCAGCAGCTCGGAGGTCCGTTCGGCGCGCGCCTCATCGCGTCCGGCCACGGCGAGCAGGACGGCATCGGTGACCGTCATCGCCGCGAGGCATTCGCCGGTGCTGCCGCTCGGCGCGTGCACGGCCTGCAGGCAGGCGCCGACGCGTTCGCGCAGCCGCGCCTCGAGCGAATCGGTGACCAGTACGACCGAGGCGCCCACCGTTTCGGCACGGCGCAGCAGCACCTCGCATTCGGTCAGCATCCTGCCGGGCGCGTACAACACGATGCAGGCGTCCCCGGTGATCGTGAGCAGTTCGTCGGCGAGCAGGAAACCGGAACCGGAGATGTCGTGCGCGCGCAGGCCGAGCCGGTTGAGGCGTTTGGCCAGGTACCGCGCGGACAGCGCCGAAACACCGACCCCGAAGGCGAAGGTCTCGGCTGCCGCGGTGAGCCGTTCCACCGCCGCGGCCACATCCTCCTCGCCGACCAGGCGCAGCGTCTCCTGCAACCGCTCGATTGCCTCGGCGAACACATAACGCAGCGTCGAATCATGATCCTCGCCGGTGTGCTCGATGCGCCTGCGCAGCCGCACCGAGGGACGGACCTCGTCGACCAGTGAACGGCCGACCTGCTGTTTGAGCTCGGGCAGTCCGTTGTAACCGAGGGTGCGCGCGGTACGCACGACCGTCGCATCACTGGTCTCGGTGAGCCTGCCCAGCTGCTCGGCGGTCGCGAAGAGCGCGTCGTGCGCGTGTTCCCGCAGGTACTCGACGACCCGCAGCTCCGCAGGGGAAAGCGCAGCACGGTGGTTGTCCACCCGTTCGGCGAACGAGATCTCGTCCATCGCTTGAAAGTCTACACGACAACTATTGACAGTATCGTAGTTGCCACTACAGTGCTTGTAGCAAGGACCCCAGTTGCAAAACAATCCGTAGTTCTCACGACACAGTTCTCCCCACACTCCCCGGACCTGATGGGAATCGATGGCGATGACCACCACTGACACACAGCCACTCGTGCGACTCAACGGAGTCGGCAAGTCCTTCGGCGAGACCAAGGTGCTCGACGGGATCGATCTGGACATCGCACCCGGCGAAGTGGTGGTGGTGATCGGGCCGTCCGGCTCCGGCAAATCCACCCTGTGCCGCTGCATCAACCGCCTCGAGCCGATCGACGAGGGCACGATCGAGTTCGACGGGAAGACCCTGCCCGAGGAAGGCAACGCGCTCGCCGAACTGCGTGCCGATATCGGCATGGTCTTCCAGTCGTTCAACCTGTTCGCGCACAAGACGGTGCGCGAGAACGTCACGCTCGGCCCGATCCGGGTCCGCAGGCGCAGCAAGCAGGACGCGAACCGGCGTGCCGGGGAACTGCTGGCCAGGGTGGGGGTCGTCGAGCACGCGGACAAACCCCCGGCGCGGCTTTCCGGTGGACAGCAACAGCGCGCGGCGATCGCGCGGGCCTTGGCGATGGACCCGCGCGTGTTGCTGTTCGACGAGCCGACCAGCGCGCTCGATCCGGAGATGGTGCACGAGGTGCTCGACGTCATCACCGGACTCGCCGCCGAGGGCAGGACCATGGTCGTGGTGACCCACGAAATGGGTTTCGCGCGCCGGGTCGCCGACCGCGTGGTGTTCATGGCCGATGGCCGCATCGCCGAGTCCGGGAACCCCGCGGACTTCTTCGCGCACCCGAAGACCGAGCGTGCCAGGGATTTCCTGTCCAGGGTTCTCGAGCACACCGAAACCAGGCCCGCCTCGTGAGCACGCGTTATCCCAACCGGCGCAGCGCCCTGTTCGCTCTCGGGGCGCTGCCGCTGCTGGCCTCGTGTAGCGGCAGCGAAACCGAGCGCACCGCGGGCAATCCGCGCTATGCCACGATCGACCAGTCCGGCGCCATCGCCCACGGCCCGGTCGCCGGACGGCTGCCGCGCACCCCGACCATCGACGAGATCAGGCAACGGGGCTACCTGCGCCAATCCGGTTCGCTGACCAATCCCGGTTTCGCGCTGGAGAACGTGAAAACCGGTGCGGTCACCGGATTCGACGCGGGTATCGCGCAACTGCTCGCCAAGTACCTGCTCGGCAAGCCCGAGGTAGACACGGTGACCGGTGGTTCGGACACCCGCGAAGCCATGCTCGGCAACCATTCCGTCGATGTGGCCATCGGCACCTACACCATCAAGGAGAACCGCGCGCGGCTGGTGAACTTCGCTGGTCCTTACTACGTGGCGCATTCCGGCGTGCTCGTCGCCGCGGACAACCGGGATATCCGGCGGCTGAGCGATCTCGACGGCCGCAGGGTCGCCGTGCAACCGGGCGCCGCCGAGGAATCCCTGCGCAAGGAGGTTCCGCACGCCATCCCGGTGCTGTTCGAACAATCCTCGCAGAACGCGTCCGCGGTGCGCCAGGGACGGGTCGTCGCCTGGTCGGCGAACACCGCGCTGCTGCTCGGGAAATCCGTGATCGACAAGGAACTGCGGATGACCGATATCGCGTTCGGTTCCAGTCCGTTCGGGATCGGCACACCCAAGGACGATCCGGCATTCAAGTCGGTGGTCGTCGAATTCCTGCACCGGATCATGGCCGACGGGACCTGGCGCAAGCTCTGGGAGTGCACGGTCGGTGTGCTGACTCCCGGCCCCGTACCCCATCCACCCCGCGTCGGCTCGGTTCCCGGTTCCTGAAGGAGGCTTGCGTGTTCGGCTCATACGGCGAAGACCTGCTCGCGGGATTCGGTGAAACCGTTCTGGTCACCGTGACCGCATTCCCGATCGCCTTCGTCATCGGCATCGTGCTCGCGGTGTTCCGGATCAGCCCGGTGCGCCCGCTGCGCATCGCGGGCAGGCTCTACGTCGACGTGGTGCGTAACTCGCCACTGCTGCTGATCGTGGTGCTGCTGATCTTCGGGCTCCCGGACGCCGGGCTGCTGCTCCCGCTGTTCTGGTGCTTCGTACTCGGCCTCGGCGGCTATTTCGGCGCCTATGTCTGCGAAACGGTCTGCTCCGGGATCCGCATCGTGGACCGCGGCCAGATCGAGGCGGCGCGCGCCATCGGCCTGCCGTTCCGGCGGGTGCTCACCGATGTGCTGCTGCCCCAGGCATTGCGCGCCATGGTGCAGCCACTGGGCACCATCCTGATCAACACCGCGCTCGGTTCGGCGCTCGGTGCCGCGGTCGGGATCTCCGAGCTCACCCTGGAAACGCGATCGTTCAATCTGGACACCGCCCAGCCGGTGCTCGCCTTCCTGACCGCGGCCTGCGGATATCTGGCCATCAACCTGCTCGTCAGCCTCGGTGTCCGGCTGCTCGAGCGGAAAGCGCGGGTACTGCGATGAACAGCACTGCGAAGACCGGCACGGCGGACGACGCCCTGTTCGATCAGCTCGGCCCGCGGGCGCGCGCCCGCCTGCGGACGGTGTCGATCATCGCGACGGTTGTCCTGCTCGCCGTGGTCACCGGGATGCTCATCGCCCTCGGTGCCTCCGGACAGCTGGATCCGGACCGCTGGGCGATCCTGGTGGACGGCGACTATCTGGGTTTCCTGGCGACCGGGCTCGGGCTGACCCTGGTCGTCGGCCTGGTTTCCACGGCCCTCTCGGTGATCCTCGGGGTGCTGCTCGCGCTCGGCAGGATCAGCCGCTCCCGCTGGCTGCGATTGCCCTGCGCCGGGCTCATCGAGTTCTTCCGCGCCATGCCGCTGTTGCTGATCCTGTTCTTCATCATGTTCGCCATGCCGATGCTCGGCCTGCGGCTGCCGACCTTCTGGCAGCTGGTGCTCGCGATCGTGGCACATGCCTCGGCGATCTTCGCGGAGATCGTGCGCGCCGGGATCCTGTCCATCGGCAGCGGACAGAGTGAGGCGGGCAAGGCGATCGGGCTGCGGCACCGCGAGGTCATGGGCCTGATCGTGCTGCCACAGGCGACGCGGGCGCTGACCCCGGCGCTCATCACGCAGATGGTGCGCACCATCAAGGAATCCAGTCTCGGCTATGTGGTCGGGCTCAGCGAACTGCTGAACAACGGCAAGATCCTCAGCGAGTTCACCGGCAACTTCATCCAGTCCTTCATCGGCGTCGGGCTGTTCTACATCATCGTCAACATCGTCCTTTCCCGGGTCGCCGAACGGCTCACCTCCCGGGTCGGCAAGCACGCATAGGAGTATTCGTGACCTTCCAGTACGCGGCACCGTCCGAGGCGGGCGTCGACGGCGGTTCCGTGCTCGGTTTCCTCGCCGAACTCGAACGGCGCGAGATGTCCTTGGACAGCCTGCTGATCTACCGGGGCGGCAAGCTCGCGCTCGAGCACTACTGGTGGCCTTACCGCGCCGATCTCCCGCACACGCTGCATTCCGCGACGAAGTCCTTCGTCGGGACCGCGATCGGGTTCGCGCTCGCCGAAGGGCACATCCGGCTCGAGGACACCCTGGTCTCGTTCTTTCCCGAGAAGGTTCCGGAAACCGCGGGGAAAAATCTGCGCGCGATCACCGTCGCCGACCTGCTCACCATGCGCACCGGGCACCGCGTCGGCCTTTCCGGGAAGACCTGGCGACTGCTGGAAACCAGCTGGGTCACCGATTTCCTCTCCCGGGATGTCGAGACCGGACCGGGCAAGGCGTTCACCTACTCCAGCGCCAGCTCGCATATGCTCTCGGCGATCGTGCAGCGGGCCAGCGGATCCAGTGTCGCCGAATACCTCGCCCCGCGGCTGTTCGAACCGCTCGGATTCTCCGGCCACAGCTGGGACACCGATCCGGAAGGGATCTGTTCCGGGGGCAACGGGCTGAGCCTGCGCAGTATCGACTTCCTGAAGTGGGGCGTACTGCATCTGCGCGACGGAATGTGGAACGGCGAGCGGATCCTGCCCGAAGGCTGGGTGGACGAGGCCACCTTCTGGCACGTGGCCCAGGCCAATGCCGGTAGCTGGAACGGTGCCGAGTTCGTTCCCGGCGACGGCGGGGACGAGCGCGAGGGCTACGGCTACCAGATCTGGCTGACCGAACAGGGCGGCTCCCGCGCCTCCGGGATGTTCGGCCAGGACGTGTTCGTGTTCCCGCAGCACGACGCGGTGATCACCACGACCGGCAGCATCACCCACGGTCTGCACCGCTACCTTTCCGGGCTGGTGCAGGAATATCTGCTTCCCGCGTTCGAGAACCCCCCGTCCACGGCGAGCGACACCCGGCTGGCCGCCGCACTGACCGAAGACAACCAGGAACCGGTGCTGCGTTCGGCCGATCCGGAACCGATACTCGCGAACACCCGGTTCACCTGTGAGCCGAACGAGGACGAACTGCGCACGATCGCCTTCACCGAATCCGACGGCGTACTGACCGTGACGCTCACCGATCCGCGCGGCAGCCACCATGTCCACTGTGGACTGTCCACATGGGTGGAATCGGAGACCACGGTCACCTGCTGGCGGCTGCACCACTCCTATCAGCCTCGGTGGATGCGCGTGCTCGGCGCGGCGCACTGGCGCGAACCGCGGGTCCTGGTGCTCGACTGGTACTTCGTGGAATCCCCGTTCCACGACACGATCACCGTGGAATTCCCCGAATCCGGCGGGCTGCACTGGTACCGCAAGGTGAACGTGAACAGCACCGAGACGGCCCGCCCGATGATCACCGCGCACCAGGATCAGCCGTGACCGGTCCACGGGTCGAGGCCCGCTTCGCGCACTACCTGTACGGCAAGGCGCCCGGCTGGGCACTGCGGGCCGATCAGCGGTTCAGCTACTACACCTATGTGCCGCCACGCCTGGCCGGACAGTCCGGACCGGTCCCGATCGTGCTGGTGGTGCACGGGACCCTGCGCCAGCCGACAGTTTACCGGGACGCCTTCGCCGAGTTCGCCGAAGAGCACGGCTGCGTGGTGCTCGCCCCGCTTTTCCCTTGCGGCATCGTGGATCCCGATGACGTGGACAACTACAAACGCCTGGAATTCCACGGGATCCGGTTCGATTTGCTGCTGATCCGGATGGTCGAGGAATTCGCCGGACGGTACGGCATCGAACCGGGACCGCTGCTGCTGCACGGATTCTCCGGCGGCGCGCAGTTCGCGCACCGATTCCTGCTGCTGCACGCCGAACGGCTGGCCGCGGTCTCCATCGGCGCACCCGGCGCGGTCACCCTGCTCGACGAGCAGCGCGACTGGTGGGTCGGCACCCGCGATATCGCCGGGCGCTTCGGAAAAGCAGTGGATCCGGCCGCCTTGCGCCGGGTCCGGGTGCTCACCGTGATCGGCGAGCAGGACCACGGGGGCGAAGAGGTGTGGGTACCGGAGACCAGCAGGCACTGGATGCCGGAGGCCAACCGGGCGGGCGCCGACCGGCAGGAGCGATTGCTCGCTCTGGAACGGAATCTGACCTCGCACGGGGTCGATGTCGAACGCGGTGTGGTACCCGGCGCCGGGCACAAGGGTTCCGCCATGCTGCCCGCCGTGCGCGAATTCTTCGCCCGAATCCTCACGGAAGGAATGTCCGAGTGAAGCTCGAAAGCCTCGAACTGCGCAAGATCGCGATCCCGCGGGTAAGCGCGTTCCGCACCTCGCGGGGAACGCAGTCGACCCACCACACGCTCCTGATACGGATGCGCATCGACGGCGTCGAGGGCTGGGGTGAGTGCGTCGCCGAGAACGAACCGACGTACTCGCCGGAATACCTCGGCGGTGCCGCCGACGTCATCGAACGCTGCCTGGCGCCCCGGCTCGCCGAGGCCGGGCAGCTGACCCCGGCACAGGTCGCACCGCTGCTCGCGGACTTCCGCGGGCACCCGATGGCCAAATCGGCGTTGGAGATGGCGGTGCTCGACGCGCGCCTGCGCGCCCTGGGCATCTCCTTCGGCGAATACCTCGGCGGGGTGCGCACGTGCGTGCCTTCCGGGGTCTCGGTCAGCATCGCCGAGAACACCGACGACCTGCTCGACGAGGTGGACGGGCACGTCGATGCCGGATACCGGCGGATCAAACTCAAGATCCAGCCGGGCTGGGACATCGAACCGATCCGTGCCGTACGGAAACGCTTCGGGACCGAACTCGCCCTGCAGGTCGACGCCAACACCGCCTACCGTCCCGGCGACGAACGGCATCTGGCCGCGCTCGACGAATTCGGCCTCGTACTGATCGAACAGCCGTACGAGCCCGAGGACTTCCTCGGCCACGCCGAACTGGCCAGGCGCATCGAAACCCCGATCTGCCTCGACGAGTCGATCGTCTCCGCGGGTACCGCGGCCACCGCGATCAGGCTCGGCGCCTGCTCGATCATCAACATCAAGCCCGGCAGGGTCGGCGGCTACCTCGAGGCACGCCGTATCCACGACACCGCGCTCGCCAGCGGGGTGCGGGTCTGGTGCGGCGGTATGGCCGAAACCGGGCTCGGCAGGGCGGGCAATGCGGCACTGGCCTCGCTGCCTGGCTTCACCCTCGCCAACGACCTCTCCGCGAGCAGCCGGTACTACGCACGCGACATCACCGAACCGAGGACCGTCGAGAACGGGCACATGTCCGTGCCACAGGGACCCGGTCTCGGCGTCCAGGTGCACGAAGACGTGCTCGCCGAATACACCGAATGGAGCAAAACACTCGGTGGCTGAACGCCCCAGCCGACGAGTAGTGCTGTGCCGAATAGTGCTGTGGCCGATGAGTTCGGCCGTCGCCGCGAGTCCTGCTCCGTAACGGCCGGTTCGAACCAGCGGAGGAGCAGCACATGGTGATCGTCGCCGGGCACATCGTCGTCGCCCCGGGAGACCGCGAGTCCTATCTCGCGGACTGCGCGCACATCGTCGAACAGGCACGCCGCGCACCCGGATGCCTCGACTTCGCCATCACCGCGGATCTGGTGGACGACGGCCGCATCGACATATTCGAACGCTGGGAGACGCAGGCCGCCGTCGAAGCGTTCCGGGACGGCGGTCCCAGCGAGGAACAGAGCGCGGCGATCCGCTCCGCCTCGGTGACCGAGTACGAGGTCACGCGGGCGCGCCCGCTGAGCTGAACCCATCGGGGCGATCGAGGCCCAACGGTTCACGGCGCAGTCCAGAGTGGCGCCCATGAACAAGACCGTGATCCGGCCCGCCCGAGACGACGAACTACCGGTGGTGGCCGAGCTTCGCTGGCTTTGGCTCCTGGAACGAGAAGGAACACCGGTCACTGCGCACGACGAGTTCGTTCACCTGCTCACGACCTGGGCACGCAAACACGCGGCAGCACATCAGTGTCTGGTCCCCGTACGCGAGAACACGATCATCGGAATGGCCTGGCTGGTGATCATCGCGCGGGTACCGAGCCCGCGAGATCGCTCGACCACGTCTCGGGGGACATGCAGTGCGTCTACGTCCCCGAACACCGCAACAGCGGGACCGGGGCACAGCTCATGTCGACGGTCCAAGATCTCGGACGCGAGCGCGTGCTCGAACGCGTCACGGTGCACTCCAGCGAACGGGCGGTCCCGGCCTACACCCGCAATGGATTCACCCCCGACCCGCGCCTGCTCCACGCCTGGATCGACCGGTCCCACTGACACCACCAGACACGAAAAAACCGCCCCGACCAGCGCCGGAGCGGTTGCGAACACGGTGGCCAGGGGCGGGTTCGAACCGCCGACCTTCCGCTTTTCAGGCGGACGCTCGTACCAACTGAGCTACCTGGCCGAACCCAGGAGCAAGCCCCTACTACTGCTGGTCACCGCCCAGAGCGACCGCGCAGTCAACAGAAGGAGCCCGCCCCGCGGGCGTCCGGGGGTCGCCCCCGGACAAACATCTTCGAATCGGTCAAAGGCGAATGCACTCCATGAGCACACTCCACCCATCCGATTCGAAGCGACCCTGACGGGACTCGAACCCGCGACCTTCGCCGTGACAGGGCGACGCGCTAACCAACTGCGCCACAGGGCCAGAATATTCAATTCAGCATACTGCCTTTACACAGCGTACTCCCAACGGGATTCGAACCCGTGTTGCCGCCGTGAAAGGGCGGAGTCCTAGGCCACTGGACGATGGGAGCCCGGCGGGTCTTGGACCTACCGACCCAGCTCCCGGCGGTGTGCGCCGCGAGCAGATTAGAGCTTAGGCCATCCCCGCGTGAGCGTCGTCAGCGGGGTACGCGATCATTCGCGAACAGGTGCGATGCCCTGGTCACCCGGTGTCAGACCGAGCATGTCGAGCAGGAGCTTGCAGTCCTCGGCGTCCTGGGAACCGCGCGCCACGGCGAGCCGCGCGCGGTGCACGTCCTGCTCGGAGACCCGGGCGGGTTCGCCCCCGGTCCGCTGCGCCGGCACGCCACCGCCACTCGCGGCGTTCTGCCGACCGATCGCGTCGTCTTGTTGTGCGAGGAATCTACGCACCTCGGATGATCCGGCGAAGCGTTCCATGCCACCCTCCCGCCTTCGCTGTCTGCCGCGAGGCTAACCTTCCCAGGTAAACGGTGCAGCCCCCTGGCGAGTGAATCGCACGACTACGCCGGGTCGAATCGCCCGAGTCAGTTTCAACCCAACAAGAATGGGCTCAGGGCAAGAATTTTCGTTGCGTCAACATACTGCCGTCTTACGCGTTCACGTGTCACAATTCACTTGCTGACACACCCCCCGGTCAGCACCTGTGGAGATCCCCTCCGACCCCCGCGTTCCTCCCCCTGGCGCGGGGGTTCTCCATGTCCGGACCGGTGAGCCGCGAACCCCGCCGAGACGAAACCGTTATGGTGTGCGCGTGGCACTTCCTCTCGGACGGGCGAACCGGACTTCGAAACACCGCCCCGTCGACCCCGAACCGACCCCTTCCGCGCCCGATCACGAGCTCGAGTCGTATCTCGCCGCGCTCGCCCCGAATCCGGAGGCGGACACCACGGCCAGCGGTGATCAGTTCGGCAAGCCGCTGTCCTACCGGGTGCGGCTGAACCCGATCGCGGACGGGCAACTGCACGAGCTGGCGCAGCTGCGCGGAATCTCCCCGCGCGAACTGATCCAGGAGTGGACACAGGAGCGGCTCGCCTGGGAAGCCGATCAGCAGCTCGGCCAGTAAGAGCACGCCTCGATAACGACGTCCGTTTTCGTCTCTCCCCCTGGGTAGAGTGACCGCAAGTCACGCCATCCAGGCGGGACTCACTTGCCTGGGGCAGTCCCTGGCGACCCCGCATAACCGTTCGTGATGGTTATCACAGTATTATGTGCGAACGGCAGCGTGTCGCCAAACGTCACAATCAAAGTCGGGCAATTCGGGTTTTTTGGGGAAGGGACAAGGAATGGGAGTCGAGCGCACGACGCGGCACGTGACGCGGCGCGGCGGCAGGACGCACAGGCGGCTGCTCGCGATCGCGTTCACCGCTACCACCGCCGTGGCACTCGCGGCCTGCAGCGGCGGCCAAGGGAGTACGGACGCCGGGGGCAAGGACGAAGGACAGGCGCCGGTCCCAGTCGCGAAGCAGGTGCAGCTCAAGCAGGAACCCGGCGACGGTTCGAAGCTGATCAACCCGACGCAGCCGATCAAGCTCAGCGTGCAGAACGGTTCGCTCGCGGATGTGGCACTGAACTCCTCGAGCGGGGCGAAGGTCAAGGGGGAGCCGGACGCGCAGAACCGCACCTGGACCACGACCGAGCCACTCGGCTACGGCAAGACCTACACGTGGTCGGGCAACATGGTCTCCAGCGACGGTCGGCAGAGCCCGGTCAAGGGTTCCTTCTCCACGATCGATCCGACGAGCACGGTCAGCGGGCACATCAACACCGGCGACGACCAGACCTACGGCATCGCGATGCCCATCAAGATCGACTTCGGCCAGAACCTGATCCCGCAGAGCAAGCGCGCGGATGTGGAGAAGGCGCTCAAGGTGGAGACCTCGAACAACACCGAGGGCTCCTGGGCCTGGCTGGACGGTTCCTCGGTGCACTGGCGGCCGAAGGGCTACTGGGAGCCGGGCACCACGGTGAAGGTCAGCGCCAAGCTCTACGGCCTCGACATGGGCAACGGCAAGTTCGGCTCGGACGACGTGTCGAGCGCGTTCAAGATCGGCTCCTCGCAGATCGTCAAGGGCGACACGGACACCCACCGCATGCAGGTGTTCAAGGACGGCAAGATGATCGAGGACTACCCGGCGAGCTACGGGCTGGACTCGGTGCTCTGGCGCAACACCCGCAGCGGCACCCACGTCGTGATGTCCAAGCACTCGACCTACCTGATGAACAACCCGCGTGGCGGCTACGAGGACCTGCCCGTGCACTGGGCGGTGCGGATCTCGAACAACGGCGAGTTCATCCACGCGCTGCCCGAGTCGACCTGGGCACAGGGGTCCACCAACGTCTCGCACGGCTGCGTGAACCTGAGCAACACCCGCGCGAAGCAGTACTACGACTTCGCGCAGATCGGTGACCCGGTCGAGATCACCGGCTCGAACGCGAAGCTCGGCAGCGCGGACGGGGACTTCTACGACTGGGCGATCCCCTGGGATCAGTGGCAGAAGAAGTCCGCGGTCGGCAGCGGCGGCTAGAAAGAGCCATACGGACAGGAATTCGCGGTGCGTGCGCGGGCGTTGGAACGGCCGTGCATGCACCGTTTTCCATTCCCCTCTCGGTACTCGACCTCGCCCCCGTGACGAGCGGTTCGACCGCGAGCGAGGCAATCACCAACTCGACCGAAGCGATCCGGCACGCCGAGCGGCTCGGGTTCACCCGATACTGGGTCGCCGAGCACCACAACATGCCGGGCATCGCGAGCTCGGCCCCCTCGGTGCTGATCGGGCACCTGGCGGACGCGACCGAGCGCATCCGGGTCGGCTCCGGTGGAGTGATGCTGCCCAACCACCCGCCGCTGGTCGTCGCCGAGCAGTTCGGCCTGCTCACCGCGATGCATCCGGACCGCATCGACCTCGGGATCGGGCGCGCGCCGGGCACCGATCCGGCGACCGCGGCGGCGCTGCGCCGGTCCGCGGCCGGGCTCTCCGCGGAGGACTTCCCGCAGCAGCTGCGCCAGCTCATCGACTTCTTCGAGGCCGAATCGGACGGGATCACCGCGGTCCCGGCCCCCGGTAACCGGCCGCCGCTGTGGCTGCTCGGCTCGAGTGGCTACTCCGCGCAGGTCGCCGGGCTGCTCGGGATCCCGTTCGCCTTCGCGCACCACTTCAGCGCGGCGAACACGCTGCCCGCGCTGAAGCTGTACCGGGAGAATTTCCGCCCCTCCCCGGAGCTGGAACGTCCACACGCGATGGTCGCGGCCGCGGTGTTCTGCGCCGATGACGATGGATACGCGCAGGAGATGGCCCGGCCGGGCGCGCTGCAGTTCCTCCGGCTGCGCCAAGGCAACCCCGGCAAGCTGCCAACCCCGGAGGAGACGGACGCGTACCCCTACACGGAGACGGACCACGCGTTCATCCAGGAACGGATGTCGACACAGATCATCGGGTCACCTGCTACCGTGCGTGATGGAATCGCGGAGCTGCTCGAGGCGACACGAGCGGACGAGCTGATGGTGACCAACTCGTTGTACTACCAGAAGGACCGCCTCCGCTCCCTGGAACTGGTCGCCGGAATGTTCCGGAACTGACGATCGTCGACCCTCCGCGAACAGGCACTGACCCCAGGTCAGCGAAGTTGTAGAAAGTTGACAATCCGAAATGCGTTGGTAGTGCGATCGGGCGAACGTTCCCCTAGGGTCAGTCGGCAGCAACGCAGCTACCAAGACGATCAGGGGCGAGTATGACGACAGCTGACGCTACGGGGGGCACCGCACAACCTGGGGTGGACGAACGGACCGTACGCAGAGCGGTCTGGGCATCGGCGATGGGGAACGCGACCGAGTGGTACGACTACAGTGTCTTCACCGCCGGGATGGTCACCACCGCCGTCGGCACCCACTTCTTTCCCGGTGAGGGCACCAACGCGCTGCTCTACTCACTGATGACCCTGGCCGCGGGATTCATCGTCCGGCCGTTCGGCGGTCTGTTCTGGGGCCCGCTCGGTGACAAGCTCGGCCGCCGCCGGGTCCTGTCCATCACCATCGTCCTGATGGCCGGCTGTACCGGTCTGGTGGGCGCGCTGCCCTCCTACTCCAGTGACGGGTACAGCGTGGGCATACTGGCACCGATCCTGCTGCTGTTGCTGCGCCTGATCCAGGGGTTCTCCACCGGCGGTGAGTACGGCGGGGCGGCGACCTTCATCGCGGAGTACGCCCCGACCAAGCGCCGCGGGTTCTGGGGCAGCTTCCTCGAGTTCGGCACCCTGACCGGATACGTGCTCGGCCAGATCGTGGTGTTCGCCATGCTCGGCATCGTCGGCAAGGACGCGATGCTCGACTGGGGCTGGCGTATTCCGTTCTTCGTCTCGGTCCCACTCGGGCTGATCGGGCTCTACCTGCGCTCGCGGCTCGAGGACACCCCGGAGTTCCGCAGGCTGGAGGCCGCCGGGCAGCGCTCCGAGAAGGCACCGCTGCGCGAGATCTTCCAGAACAACTGGCGGATGCTGGTCAAGCTGTTCTGCATCGTGTTCATGCTGAACATCGCCGACTACCTGCTGCTGACCTACATGCCCTCGTACATGCAGGATCACCTCGGCTTCTCCGCGGACGGTTCGTCCTGGGTGATCATCATCGTGGAGCTCTGCCAGATGGCCGTGATCGGCTTCATCGGCGCGTTCTCCGACCGCATCGGGCGCAGGCCGATCCTGATCACCGCGGCCATCGGGCTGGTGGTGCTCAGCTATCCGGCATTCTGGCTGATGCAGCAGAAATCGATGCTGTTGCTCGGAGTCGGCTTCGGCATCCTGGGTCTGCTGCTGGTGCTGATCCTCGCGGTCATCGGCTCGACCTTCCCCGCCATGTTCCCGACCAGGGTTCGCTATGGCGCGTTCGCGATCAGCTACAACGTCTCGACGGCGGTGTTCGCCGGTACCGCCCCGCTGCTCGTGGAGGCACTGATCAAGGCGACCGGGGTGAACGAGATCCCGGCCTTCTACATCATGCTCTCCGCGCTCGTGGCTCTCCCGGCGATCCTGTTCATGCCGGAGACCAAGGGCGTGCCGATGGACAAGATCAACAACGAGGGGCAGCTCGATTCCGAGCTGAACCCCGCGGGCTCGAAGTAACCCGCCCGGATACGACGGTGCCCCCGGATCACGCGATCCGGGGGCACCGTTTTCTCGAGCTCAGTTCTGCGGGTGACGCGCACCGCGAAGAGTGAAGCCCTTACGTGCCCACTTCGCCAGTGTCGCCGAAACAGCAACTGCCGCGCCGCCCTCGATCGCGAAAGATACCCAAACCGCTGCCATTGCTTCCTCCTCGTCTCACACGTCACGTCGGGTCGGCCGGACAACCGCTCTCGCCGAGGCCTGACCAAGCATCCGACTGCCGTCTTGAATTGGTCCGTACACCTAGTAGATCGTCACGTACCCGATAAATATTTCGGGTTCGTAACCGCTGAGCGTGGTGACCTCACTCACCCGTCGAAACCGTGTAACATCGCCGATCGCTGACCACCGCGCGATGCGGGGGAAGTCCGGTCGAACTCCGGCGCTGACCCGCAACGGTAGGCCCCAAAACCCTTGGGACAAGCCCGAATACCCGCATCGAGCGTGCTCGGCTCCAACCCGTCGAGGTCTGCGGAAATGGAGCAATATGCGATATCGAACGTGTGCCATCGCACTTTTCCTTATCCCGGCACTCGTCATTTCCGTTGTGTGCGGAACCACATTCGGGGCAGCGTCCTTATCATTCGGTGACGTACTGCACATTCTGGCGGGCGAAACATTCGGTGGCAGTCTGCCGAACAGCCTCGCCGGGGCGGACAACATCGTCATGCAGACCCGCCTGCCACGCACCCTGCTCGCCGCGGTGGTCGGCGCTGGCCTCTCGGTGGTCGGGGTCGCCATCCAGGCCGTGGTGCGCAACCCGCTCGCCGATCCCTTCGTGCTCGGTATCTCCTCCGGTGCCTCTGTCGGTGCCGCCGCGGTCTCGATCTTCGGCCTGCTCGCCGGGCTCGGCCTGTACGCGCTGTCCACCGCGGCCTTTCTCGGCGCGCTGCTCGCGAGCGCGATCGTCTATCTGGTGGCGCGCACCCGGCACGGGCTCACCCCGCTGCGGCTGGTGCTGTGCGGGACCGCGCTCGCCTACGGGTTCTCCGCGATCACCACGCTGATCGTGTTCCGCGCGCCGAGCGCCGATGCCGCGCGAGACGTACTGTTCTGGCTGATGGGCAGCCTCGCCGGGGCGAACTGGGGCTCGCTGCCGATCGCCGCGATCGCGGTGCTGCTCGGCAGCGGCTACCTGTGGCTGTGCGGGCGCGGGCTCAACGCACTGGCCATGGGCGACGAGACCGCGGCGACGCTCGGCGTACCGGCGGGCAGACTGCGGGTGCGGCTGTTCGTGGTCTGCGCGCTGCTCACCGGGGTGCTCGTCGCGGTCAGCGGGGCGATCGGATTCGTCGGGCTGATGCTCCCGCACCTGGTGCGCATGGTCACCGGGGCCGATCACCGCAAGGTGCTCGCCATCGCCCCGCTCGCCGGTGCCTGCTTCCTGATCTGGGTGGACGTGGCCTCGAGAACCCTGGCCGCGCCGGAGGAGCTGCCGCTCGGCGTGCTGACCGCGGTCCTCGGGGTGCCGTCCTTCCTGCTCCTGCTCCGCCGCCGCAGCTACCAGTTCGGAGGTCAGTGATGCACCTCGAACTGGACTCGGTCACCGTTCCCGCGATCCTGCACGGGCTCACCCTGCACGCTGGCGAGGGCGAGATCGTCGGCCTCGTCGGGCCGAACGGCAGCGGCAAGTCCACCACCCTGCGCTGTGCCTACCGCGCGCTGCGCCCGGCGACGGGCACCGTACTGCTCGGCGGGGACGAGCTGGAGTCGCTGCATCCGAAGGAGTCCGCACGCCGGCTTGCCGCGCTCACCCAGGAATCCAGTGTGACCCACGACTTCACGGTCACCGAGATCGTCGCGATGGGCCGGATCCCGCACCAGAAGCCGTTCGCCCGTGAGACCGGAGAGGACGAGCGGCACTGCGCCGAGGCACTGCGCACGGTGCGCGCCGAACACCTGGCCACCCGCGGATTCCAGACCCTCTCCGGCGGGGAACGCCAGCGGGTGCTCATCGCCCGGGCACTGGCTCAGCGGCCGCGGGTGCTCGTGCTGGACGAGCCGACCAACCACCTGGACGTGCGCCATCAGCTCGAAGTGCTCGATACGGTGCGCGCCGCCGGGGTCACCGTGCTGCTCGCCCTGCACGACCTGAACCTCGCGGCGCACTACTGTGATCGCCTCTACGTGCTGCGTTCCGGTGCGCTCGCCGCCTCGGGAACCCCGGCGGAGGTACTGCGCCCCGAGCTCATCGCCGAGATATTCGGGGTGCGCGCGGACCTCGTCGACCATCCGCGAACCGGGACGCCCCAGCTGCTGTATTCCACCATCGAGGAGAACCCATGAGAATCGCCCGGATCACCGCGGCCGCGTGCGCGGGTCTGCTGCTCGCCGGCTGCGGGGCCACGATCGAATCGGCCGCGCCGAGTTCCCCGGCCGCCCCGGTCACCATCACCAACTGCGGCAAGCAGACGACCTTCGACCGCACCCCGCAACGCGTGGTGACCAATGACATCGGGATCACCGAGATCATGTTCGCCCTCGGCCTGCGCGACCGGCTCGCCGGATACACCATGAACGAGGACGCCCGCGGACTGGAGACCTCGCCGTGGCGTGCCGATTTCGCGAAGACCCGCAAACTCGGCAAGAAACTCAACACCGAGACCGCGCAGGGGGTGAACGCCGATCTGGTGTTCGCCGGCTGGTCCTACGGGTTCAGCCAGGCCAGTGGGGTGACCCCGGAAACACTGGCGAAGCAGGGCATCAAGAGCTACCTGCTCAGCGAATCCTGCCGGAACGGCTCGCATCGCGGCATCATGGCGCCCTTGCAGGCCCTCTACACCGATATCCGGAACCTCGGGAAACTGTTCAAGGTGCAAGACCGGGCGAATCGGCTCATCACCGGGTATCAGCAGAAGGTCGCCGAGGCGCAGGCCCGGATCCCGAAGAACCGGCCACAGCCGAAGGTGTTCCTCTACGACTCCGGTACCGACGCGCCGACCAGCGCTGGCCGGTACGCCGCGGCGAACGAGATCATCGAGAAAGCGGGCGGGCGCAACATCTTCGCGGACAGCCCGGACACCTGGGTGCGCTACCAGTGGGAACCCGTCGCCGAGCGCGAACCCGATGTGGTGCTCATCAACGACTACGACTCCGGTCAGCAGCACACCGCCGAGGACAAGCGCCGATTCCTGCTCGGGTATCCCACGATCGCCGCGGTACCCGCGATCAAGAACAAGCGGTTCTTCGCGCTGCCCTATGCGGCGCTGGTGGAGAGCCCGCGCAATCCCGATGCGATCGCCGCACTCGCCGATTATCTGCACCGACAGTTTCCCTAGTGCGCGCGGTTTGGGCGATTCGAGACTCCGGCCCCCTCGGCGGGGACACATAGCGTGCGGCGCGCCATTACCCTGCGTGCGCCCCTCNCCCCCGCAGCCCCGCAGCCCCGCACTGACCGTCACTGACCTTGCCCCTCTTGGTTGCCGTGCGTTAAATGTGTTCGGGCACTCGGCAATCGAGAGGACTCGAGAACAATGGGCAACGTCGCCAGGCCATCCCGACGTACGATCGTCAAGGCGGGCGCCGCGGGGGCGGCGCTCACCGCCATCGGCAGCACACCGAGCGTCGCCGCGAATCCTGCTCCCGCACGCACATCCGGGACCACGCTCAGCCCGGCCCCGTTCGGCGCACCGAATCCGCGAAACCCGGTACCTGGGGTGCGGATCGAGGCACCGAGCGGCGACCGGCCCGCCGGATGGAACAACCAGACCCGGGCGGAAGTGCTCGCCCGCAACGGAATCGTGGCGACCAGCCAGCCACTCGCCGCTCAGGCCGGGGTGCGGGTACTCGCCGAGGGCGGTACCTCGGCGGACGCGGCCGTGGCCACCGCGGCGGTACTCGGCCTCGTCGAAGAGGTGAGCGCGAGCATCGGCGGGGACAGCTTCGCGCTGCACTACCACGCGGCGGACCGCCGGGTCTACGGGCTGAACTCGGCGGGCTGGGCGCCTTCGGCGTGGACACCCGAGTATTTCGCCCGCCGCGGCCACACCGCGAAGTACGGGATGCCCGACACGGGGATCGACTCGGCGACCGTCCCCGGCGCGGTCGAGGGCTGGGACCAGTTGCGGAAGCGGTTCGGGAACCGGGGTTTCGATACCCTGCTCGCGCCCGCTGTCGAGCTCGCCGAGCAGGGATTCGGGCTCACCGAACGGATCCACGACAGCTGGTCGGGTGCGGTGGAGCTGCTGCGCAAGGATCCGGATGCGGCACACGCCTTCCTCGTGGACGGGAATGTCCCGCCGCTGTACGGGATCTTCCGCAATCGGGAGCTCGCGAACGCGTACCGGCTGCTGCAGCGCGAAGGCCGGGACGGCTTCTACCGCGGGGCGATCGCCGAAGCCGTCGTCGCCAAGAGCAAGCGGGTCGGCGGGGCGATGAATCGCGCGGATCTCGCCGAATTCCGGGCCGAATGGGTCGAGCCGATCTCGGTGGAATACCACGGTTACCGGATGCACCAGCTGCCCGCGCCGAACCAGGGATTCGCCGCGCTGATCATGCTGAACATCATCAAACAGTTCGCACCCGTTCTCGGCTACGACCTCGCCCGGCTCGGGCCGCGGTCACCGATGTTCTGGCACTTGATCATCGAGGCGAAGAAGCTCGCCTATGACGATCTCAACCGGTACAACGGCGACCCGCGGTTCACCCATGTCCCCTTCGACATGCTGCTCTCCGATCGGCACGGTGCCGAGCTCTGCCGCCGGATCGACCCGGCGCGCGCCACCCCGCCGAAGGTCCCCGGCGCGATCAATTCCGGAACGGTCTATCTCACCGCGGCCGATCGGTGGGGCAACATGACCTCGTTCATCTACAGCAATTTCGACAGTTTCGGTTCCGGTGTCGGCATCCCGGGCTACGGTTTTCCGCTGCAGAACAGGGGAGCGCTGTTCAACCTGGACCCGGAGTCGCCGAACATCGTCGCCCCGCGCAAACGCCCGTACCACACGCTGATGCCCGCGTTCGTCACCCGCGACGGACATCCCGTGCTGTCCTTCGGGAACATGGGCGGCAGCGAACAGGCGCAGGCGCAGGCCCTGGAAATGGTCTTCATGATCAACCTCGGGCTGAACCCGCAGGCCGCCACCGATGCCGCGCGGTTCTACCACAACCAGTTCGACGACAGCCTCGAACTGGAGCGCGAGCTCGACGACACCGTGGGCGCCGAGCTGAAACGCAAGGGGCACAAGGCGACCGAGCCGACCAGTGGGAACACCGGCGGGTACCAGGCCATCCACTTCACCCCGGAAAAGGCCGGCGACTGGCCCGCGTCCACCGGCCCGGGCGGTCCGGTCAACGGGATCTACCGGGCCGCCTCCGATCACCGCAAGGACGGGGCCGCGATCGGCTGGTGAACGATACGAATTCGCGCCTGCCGGCCACGACGCTGTGGCCGGCAGGCGCGAACCGCGACTGATCCCGAGGCGGAGCGGGATCAGGCGATCGGGCGGTCCGTCGGCGCAATGGGCGCGGGCAGCACCTCGCGACCGGTGAGGTACGCATCGACTCCGGCGGCCGCGGAACGGCCCTCGGCGATGGCCCACACGATCAACGACTGTCCGCGTCCCATGTCTCCGGCGACGAACACGTTGTCGAGGCTGGTGCGGAAATTCTCGTCCCGCGCGACATTGCCGCGCTGGTCGAGATCCACACCGAGCTCGGTGAGCAGGCCTTCCTGCTGCGGTCCGACGAATCCCATGGCGAGCAACACCAGCTGTGCGGGCAGGTCCCGCTCGCTGCCTTCCACGGGGACGAACTTCCCGTCCTCCCGTGTCACCTCGACGATCTTGAGCGCACTCAGGTTGCCGTCCGCATCGGACACGAATTCCTGAGTGTTCACCGAGTACAGCCGTTCCCCGCCTTCCTCGTGCGCCGAGGTGACCCGGTAGAGCATCGGATAGGTGGGCCAGGGCTGGCTGTCCGGGCGCGACTGCGGCGGCTCGGGCATGATCTCCAGCTGGGTCACCGATTTCGCGCCCTGCCGGTGCGCGGTGCCGAGACAGTCGGCGCCGGTGTCCCCGCCGCCGATGATGATCACGTCCTTGCCCTCGGCGCTGATCGGGGTGGCCTCGAGTTCCCCTGCCGCGACCCGGTTCGCCGGCGGCAGGTACTCCATGGCCTGGTAGATGCCCGTGGCCTCGCGCCCGGATGCGGGCAGGTCACGCCAGGCGGTCGCGCCACCGGCGAGCACCACCGCGTCGTAGTCCGCGCGCAGCTGCTCGGCGGTGATGTCCACTCCGACGTCGACGTTGACCCGGAATTTCGTTCCCTCGGCGCGCATCTGGTCCAGCCGCCGGTCGAGCCGGTGCTTTTCCATCTTGAACGCCGGGATGCCGTAGCGCAGCAGCCCGCCGATCGCGTCCGCCCGCTCGAGCACGGTGACCTCGTGGCCCGCACGGGTCAGCTGTTGGGCGGTCGCGAGTCCCGAAGGCCCGGATCCCACGACCGCCACCGTTTTCCCGGTCTTCGTCGTAGGCGGTTCGGGGTTGACGAACCCTTCCTCCCACGCGCGGTCGATGATCGAGATCTCCACCCGCTTGATGGTGACCGGATCATCGTTGATGCCGAGCACACAGGCGGTCTCGCACGGCGCGGGGCACAACGTCCCGGTGAACTCCGGGAAATTGTTCGTCGCGTGCAGCCGTTCGATCGCGTCCTTCCAGTCGTCCCGCCAGACGAGCGTGTTCCACTCGGGGATCAGATTGCCGAGCGGGCAACCCTCGTGGCAGAACGGAATGCCGCAGTCCATGCAGCGCCCGGCCTGCTTGGCCAGCTTGCTCGTGGCGAAATCCTCGTAGACCTCGCGGTAGTCGAGCAGCCGCAGATCGACCGGGCGTGTTTTCGGTGTCTCCCGAGTCGTGGTCAGAAAACCCTTGGGGTCAGCCATGGCTTGCCTCCATGATCGCCTCATTCACGTCGCGGCCCTCGGCTTCCGCACTGGCCTGCGCTTGCAGCACTCGCTTGTAGTCCTTCGGCATGACCTTGCCGAAGCGCCGCACCTCCGTCTCGAAATCCTTGAGCAGGCGGTAAGCGACCGAGGAATCCGTTTCGCCGGCGTGCTTGCTGATGGTCTCCCGCAGGAATTCGACGTCGTTGTCGTCGAGCGGTTCGATGTCGACCATTTCCGGATTCACCCGGTGCGCGGGAAGATCGAGCACATAGGCGATTCCGCCGGACATTCCGGCCGCGAAGTTCCGCCCGATCCCGCCGAGCACGACCACCCGGCCACCGGTCATGTATTCGCAGCCGTGATCACCGACGCCCTCGACCACCGCGGTGGCCCCGGAATTGCGCACGCAGAACCGTTCGCCGACCCGGCCGCGCAGGAAGATCTCCCCACCGGTCGCGCCGTAGCCGATCACATTGCCCGCGATGGTGTGCTCCTCGGCGGCGAAGTTCGCCAGCTTGTCCGGGCGCACGATGATCCGGCCACCGGAGAGCCCTTTGCCGACGTAGTCGTTCCCGTCGCCGAACAGGCGCATCGTGATGCCGTTCGGCACGAACGCGCCGAACGACTGCCCCGCGGTTCCGCCGAAGGTGATGTCGATCGTGTTGTCCGGCAGACCGACACCACCCCAGCGGCGGGTCAGTTCGGAACCGAGCATGGTGCCGACGGTGCGGTTCACGTTGCGCACCGGCAGTTCGAGGCGCACCTTGTCCCCGCTGGCCAGTGCGCCCTCGGCGAGCTGGATCAGGGTGTTGTCCAGCGCGCGGTCGAGCCCGTGGTCCTGCAGAGTCTGCTGGTTACGCCTGCCCTCGGGGGCAATGTCCGGGATCGCGAAGATCGGGGAGAGGTCCATCCCGGACGCTTTCCAGTGCTCGAACGCGGCGTTCTTGTTCAGCACCTCGGCATGCCCGACTGCTTCCTCGATGGAGCGGAACCCAAGGGAGGCAAGGATTTCCCGCACCTCCTGCGCGATGAACTCGAAGAAGTTCACCACGTAGTCGGCCTTTCCGGAGAACTTCTCGCGCAGCTTCGGGTTCTGCGTGGCGACCCCGACCGGGCAGGTGTCCAGGTGGCACACCCGCATCATGATGCAGCCGGAGACCACCAGCGGCGCGGTGGCGAAACCGAACTCCTCGGCACCGAGCAGTGCGGCGATCACCACATCGCGCCCGGTCTTGAGCTGCCCGTCGGTCTGCACCACGATCCGGTCCCGCAACCGGTTCGCCAGCAGGGTCTGCTGGGTTTCGGCGAGGCCGAGCTCCCAGGGACCGCCCGCGTGCTTGATGGAGGACAGCGGTGAGGCGCCGGTTCCGCCGTCGTGCCCGGAAATGAGCACCACATCCGCGTGTGCCTTGGAAACACCGGCGGCCACCGTGCCGACACCGACCTCGCTGACCAGTTTCACGTGAATGCGCGCGTTCGGGTTCGCGTTCTTCAGGTCGTGAATGAGCTGCGCGAGGTCCTCGATCGAGTAAATGTCGTGGTGCGGCGGCGGGGAAATGAGCCCGACACCGGGCGTGGAGTGCCTGGTGCGCGCGATCCACGGGTAGACCTTGTTGCCCGGAAGCTGGCCGCCCTCACCGGGTTTCGCGCCCTGGGCCATCTTGATCTGGATGTCGTCGGAGTTCACCAGGTATTCGCTGGTGACCCCGAACCGGCCGGAGGCGACCTGTTTCACCGCGGAGCGCCGCTCCGGATCGTAGAGCCGCTCCGGGTCCTCGCCGCCTTCCCCGGTGTTCGACTTCCCGCCGAGCCGGTTCATCGCGATCGCCAGCGTCTGGTGCATCTCCATGGAAATGGACCCGTAGGAGATGGCTCCGGTGGCGAACCGTTTCACGATCTCGGAGACCGGTTCGACCTCCTCGACCGGAATCGGTTCCCGGTCGGATTCGAACTCGAACAGTCCGCGCAGTGTCTTCAGTTCGCGGGCCTGGTCGTCGACCGCATCGGTGTATTCCTTGAAAACCTCGTATTTCCCGCTGCGGGTGGAGTGCTGCAGCTTGAAAACGGTCTTCGGATTGAACAAGTGCGGCTCGCCCTCGCGGCGCCACTGGTAGTCGCCGCCGGTCTCGAGTTCACGGTGGTTGGCCTGGAATCCGTCCGCGGGGAAGGCCCTGCGGTGCCGGATCGCGACCTCCTCCGCGAGCTCGTCGAAGCCGATTCCGCCGAGCCGCGAGGTGGTGCCCTTGAAGCAGTGCTCGATGACCTCCTCGCCGAGCCCGATCGCCTCGAAGATCTGGGCCCCCGCATAGGAAGCGACTGTGGAGACACCCATCTTGGACATCGTCTTGCGCACGCCCTTGCCGAGCGCCTTGATCAGGTTTCGCGGCGCCTGCTTGACATCCACGCCCGGAACCAGGTCCCGGCGGGCGAGATCCTCCACGGTGGCCATCGCGATGTACGGGTTCACCGCGGCGACCCCGTAACCGATCAGCAGCGCGATGTGGTGCACCTCGCGGGCGTCCCCGGACTCCACGATCAGCCCGACCTGGGTGCGGGTCTTCTCCCGGACCAGGTGGTGGTGCACGGCACCGGTGAGCAGCAGCGAGGGGATGGCTGCGTACTTCTCGTCCACCCCGCGATCGGAGAGGATGATCAGCTTCGCGCCGTCCTCGATGGCCTCGGAGACCTCGGTGCAGATCTCGTCGAGGCGCCTGCGCAGCGCGGTACCGCCGCCGCTGGCCTCGTACCGGCCGAGCACCGTGACCGACTGGTATTCCGGCCGTTTGCCGTCATCGTTGATGTGCACCAGTTTCGCGAGCTCGTCGTTGTCGAGCACCGGGAAGGGAAGCACGATGCGGTGACACGAATCCGCGCTCGCGTCCAGCAGGTTCGGCTCGGCACCGATCTGGCTGCCGAGCGCGGTGACCAGTTCCTCGCGGATGGCATCCAGCGGCGGATTGGTCACCTGAGCGAACAACTGCGTGAAGTAATCGAAAATCTGCCGCGATCCGGAGGAGAACGGCGCGAGCGGGGAATCGTTGCCCATCGAGCCGATCGGTTCCGCGCCGGTGCGCGCCATGGGTTCGAGCAGGGTCTCGAGTTCTTCCTCGGTGTAGCCGAAAGACTGCTGCCTGCGCACCAGCGTGGCGTGCTGTGGCACCTCGCGCTCCCGCTCGGGCAGCTCGGTCAGGTGCAGCAGTCCGCCCTTCACCCACTGGTAATACGGGTTTGCACGGGCGAGCTCGCCCTTGATCTCCCCGTCCTCGACGATCCGGCCCTGTCCGGTGTCCACCAGGAACATCCGGCCCGGCTCCAGGCGGCCCTTGCGCACCACCTTTTCCGGGGCGATGTCGAGCACGCCGACCTCACTGGCGAGTACGACAAGATCGTCGTCGGTGACCCAGTAACGCGCCGGGCGCAGCCCGTTGCGGTCGAGCACCGCGCCGATCTGTGTTCCGTCGGTGAAACTCACCAGCGCGGGCCCGTCCCAGGGCTCCATCAGGGTGGAGTGGAACTCGTAGAAAGCCTTGCGCGCGGGATCCATCTCCTCGTGGTTCTCCCACGCCTCCGGGATCATCATCAGCACGGCGTGCGGCAGCGAACGCCCGCCGAGGTGCAGCAGCTCGAGCACCTCGTCGAAGGTCGCCGAGTCCGAGGCGTCCGGGGTGATGATCGGGAAGATCCGCTCCAGCTCACCGGGAATCAGCTCGGTCTCGAGCATGGATTCGCGCGCGTTCATCCAGTTCTTGTTGCCGCGCAAGGTGTTGATCTCCCCGTTGTGCGCGACGAACCGGTACGGGTGCGCGAGCGGCCAGGACGGGAAGGTGTTCGTGGAGAACCGCGAGTGCACCAGCCCGATCGCGCTCGTCACCCGCTCATCGCGCAGATCCGGGAAGAACCGCTCGACCTGAGGCTCGGTGAGCATGCCCTTGTAGATGATGGTCCGCCCGGAAAGGCTGGGGAAATAGACCTTGTCCTCGGCCAGCGCGTGCTCGGCGCGTTTGCGCACCACGTAGGCCAGCCGCTCAAGCGGAAGGCCGACCACCTCCGGCTGGCGCGCGGCGAGGAACAACTGGGCGAAATGCGGCATCACGGTCTTGGCCGTGGGGCCGACGTGATCGGTGTCGATGGGCAGTTCCCGCCAGCCGAGCAAACGGGCGTTCTCCTCGGCCAGGATCCGCTCGATCGTCTCGATCGCCCGCGCCCGCCGATCCGCGTCCGCGGGCAGGAAAACCGTGCCCGCCGCGTAACCGCCCGCACTCGGCAGTTCGAAATCCACTGTTTCGCGGAAGAAATCATCCGGAATTTGCAGCATGATTCCGGCGCCATCACCGGTATCGGCTTCGGCACCACGCGCACCGCGGTGCTCTAGATTGCACAAGGCGGTCAGTGCCTTGCGCACGATGTCATGGGTTCGCCTGCCGGTCATATCGGCGACGAAAGCAACACCACACGCGTCATGCTCATTCTGCGGGTCGTAAAGACCGGTTACTTGGCGGGTCACGGCTGGCCGCCTCCTAGGGCTCATACGCGGCGTCCCGGCTAACGAAAGCCGGGTTACCCGCGATGGTCAGTCGGGATGGTTGCGCAGGTAGAGGCCCGGTCAGGGCATGCCCCTGCGCGCGGTCATGCCTCATCGAATGGCCGCGATCAGCACACCATCGTGCGTGTTGTTGCGTGATCCGGCAAGCCCCAGATGGGCGCCGGCGCCACCGCTCGCGTTGCGGTCCCCGGGATCACCGGGCAAGACAACGATAATGTGAACCTGGCGTTATCGAAATATGTCTTCGCAAGCTCGTGGGAAATGACACGTATCCGATACAACAACGATAACTGCTGTGCCTCGCCTCGCGCTAGATGCTGTGCGTAACCGGATCCCACACCAGGTAGTCGGCTGGGTGACCTGGGCTAGAGTGACGCAACTCGTTCGGCGGAACCTCTCGGGGAGGCGTGGTGGACCAGAAGCTGCTCACCGACCTGATCTCGATTCCGCTGTTCACCGGGGTGATCGGGTACGTCACCAACTGGTCCGGGGTGCTGATGCTGTTCGCCCCGCTGCGCTTCCACGGCGTCCGGATGCCCGGGCTGCGCCTGCTGTACCCGTTCCTGCCGCGCCGGGTACAGGTGATCCCGGCGATCGATCAGGAGGGCCGGTTCGGCTGGCAGGGCATCGTGCCCTCCCGCGCGGCCAAAATGGCGAGTATCGCGGTGGACAAGAGCCTGGCCAAGGTGGGCGGGATCCGGGATTTCTACCGCGAACTCGAACCGGACACGATCGCCGAACACCTCATCACGGTGGCACGAGCGGAAATCCGCGATGTTGTCAACCGCATCATGGAGCAGGAGGAGCCGCAACTGTGGCGCGATCTGCCCCCGGTGGTGCGGGTCGCGGTGTACCGCAGGGTGGACCAGCGACTGCCCAAGATCCTCAAAAGGCTCACCAAGGACATCGGGGACAACATCGAGCAGCTGGTGGACGCGAAGCTCATGGTGATCCGTTATCTGTCCGAACATCCTGCGCTGTTGAACGACATTTTCCGGAACATGGGCCGTAAAGAGCTGCGATTCATGCAGAATTTCGGGTTCTATTTCGGTTTTCCTATGGGCTTCGCGCTCGTGGCCGTGGTGCACGCGCTCCCGTACTGGTGGGTGCTGCCGATCGGCGGCGTGATCATCGGCTATATCGCCAACTACGTCGGCATCATGATGATCTTCGAGCCGGTCTATCCGAACCGGCTGGTGCCCTGGCGCCAGGGCCTGTTCATCAAGCGCAAGGCGGAGATCTCCGAGGAGTACGCGAAGACGATCGCCGAGGATGTCATCACGCTGCGTAATGTCGGCGACGAGCTGCTGCACGGACCGCGCTCGGATCGCACCCGCGCCCTGCTCGCCAGCGCCCTGCGCCCGGCCATCGACGACGCGATCGGGCCCGCGCGCGCCGCGGCCGAGGCGGCGATCGGGCCGACCAGGTTCCGCAGGATCCGGTCCAGCATGGCCGAGGAGGCCAGCGAGTTCGCGCCCCTCGTGTTCTCCGACGACGCGCTCAACCGCTCGCAGTCGGGCAAGATCCGGCGGTTCGTGGCGACGCGGATGCACCAGCTCGACCTCTCGGACTTCAACGAGCTGCTGCGCTCGGCGATCAAACAGGACGAATGGCTACTCTTCGTGCACGGCGCGGTGCTCGGTTTCGCCGCCGGGCTCGTGCACCTCGCGATATTCGGTGTGTAGCGGCGTTGTCCGGTACGGCTATCCTTGGCGCGTCATGAACTTCGTACAGGACGCGAGTGAGCGGGCGCGGAACTCGGCGAACGAGCTGCTGCGCACGGCGGGCAAGCTGGCCGGGGCCTCGGCGACGGTCGGGGTGGCGGTCGTGCGCGCCGCGATCGAGGGCCAGTCCCCGGCCGAACTGGCCCAGGGCGCCGGTGAGCAGCTGCGCGCCGTCTCCCGGACCGCGCTCGGGCTCCCCGCGGACAACCTGCCCGCGGGCGCACGCCCCGGCTACGTGAACGGCTCGGCCCTGCGCGCCAAGGGTGCGGCCCTGCTGCAGCGCTCGGCCGATGTGAGCTTCAGCGAGTCCGCGGAGTACGTGCACCCGGCCTATGCCCGGATCATCGACGAGCTCGCCCCGGACGAGGCACGGATATTGCGGGTGCTCGCCACCGATGGCGCCCAGCCGGCGATCGACGTGCGCACCGGACGGCCGTTCGGCGTCGGCTCAAGCCAGGTCGCCTACGGGCTCTCGATGATCGGTGAACTCGCCGGATGTCGACAAACCGATAAAGTTCCCGCCTATCTCAACAACCTCGAACGGCTCGGCCTCATCTGGTTCTGGAAAGAGCCCGTGGACGCCGGCCGGTACCAAGTGGTCGAGGTGCAGCCGACGGTCACCGAGGCGATGCGCGAGGCCGGGAGGGCGGCTCGCACGGTGCGCCGCAGCATCGCGCTGACCCCGTTCGGGGTGGACTTCTGCCGGATCTGTCTCCCCGGGGAACTCACCATCGAGGGCACCGCCTCCGCCTGAACGCACCCGCGTCAGCACAGCTGGTGAGCAGGGCATTTTTCATAGTTCGACCAGTCAGTCTATTATTCGGGCATGGCACGCACGGTGGACGAGGCGAGACATCGGGAGCGGCGCGCCCTGGTGGTCGAGACGGCGGCCGAGCTGTTCGCCAAGCGCGGGTTCACCAAGACCACGACCGCCTCGATCGCGCGGGCCGCCGGGATCAGCACCGGCAGCCTCTTCTACTACTTCAAGGACAAGCACGCCATCTTCCGGGCCATCTTCGAACAGGACATCCCGGACAGCGAGGCTCTGTTCGCCGGGCATGCCGACACCACCGATCCGCTCGTCTCGATCCTGGACATCGTCGAAACGCTCGCCAAACCGGCCCGTGAGGACCTGGCGCACGGCTTGCTCGTGGAACTACTCCGGGTGATCGACGACGACCCGGAACTGGCCAGGGTGGTCATGGCGAACGAGGCGATCGTGCACGCCGGGTTCACCGAACTGATCGAGAAAGCCGCGGCCGCCGGTTCCGTGGACGCCGAACTCGACGCGGGCGAGGCGGCCACCTGGATCCGGTCGATCATCGACGCCGCGTACCTGAACGCGGATCCGGATGTGAAAACCGATCCGGTACCCATGCTGAAACTGATCATCGCACGCTTTCTCGGAAGCAGCACGAGCTCGGGAGACGAACCATGAGCACGACACTTTCCGGACAGGACCGGGTGAGCATTCCGCAGGGCTGGCTGTGGTTCTTCCGGATCATCGGCCTCCCGGTCGGCCTCGGCATCGGTTTCGTGCTCAAACCAGTGGTGCACTGGATCGTGTCGGTGTTCTCCTCCGCGCCCGCCGCCCTGCGCGTCGCCGCGAACATTCCCACGGTGTGGCTGGTCCCACTGCTGACGGTGCTCGGGCTGGCCGGCGGGATCGTGCTCGCCGAGATCGCCAAGCGCGAGGCGCTGACCGTCACCATCACCGAGGAGGGGCTGCACACCGCGCGCGAGGGCGAGGAACGGTTCATCGCGCGCGCCAAGATCGGCACGATCCTCTTGGACGGCAAGGATCTCGTGCTCATCGCGCGTGACGGGCGGGAGGTTTTCCGTTCCCCAGCAACAGATCTGTCCACGAACGTGCTCGCAGAACGGTTACGGGCCCGCGGTTATCCACAGTTGCTGACCGCTGATCCACACGAGGCGGAGTACCGCGCCTGGCTCGACGGCCACCCCGATCTCGAGGATGCGGCGCACTCGCTGTTGCGGGAGCGCAGATCAGCGTTGAAGGCGGACAATACGGTGAAGGCCGAGGTGCTGCGGGATCGCTTGCAGGACAACGGCATCGCGGTGCGCGACCGGAACAAGGTGCAGCAGTACCGCAGGCTGTAGAAACCCGATTGCGCACCGGGCGCGGCGCCTGCGAGCATCGCGTGGTGCGCACCGTCCGCCGGGCCGTGCCCGCCGACACCGACGACTGCGTCGCGATCGTGCGGGGACTGCCCGAATACTTCACCGAAGACGTCCCGGACAAGATCGCCACCGAACTCCGGGAACACCCGGCCTGGGTCGCCGAGGATGGCGTCGGGCTCGGGGGTTTCGTCATCGTAGACCGGCGTTCGGTGCAGGCGGCGGAGATTCTGTGGCTGGCCGTCGCCGGACCGCTGCGGGGTAACGGAGTGGGCACCCGGCTGCTCGAGCACATCGTGCGCGAACTGAGCGCGGGCGGGCTCCGCGTGCTGGAGGTCAAGACCCTCGATGCGTGCGCCGGATACCCACCCTATGTGGCGACACGTGCGTTCTGGGAGCGCCGCGGTTTCGTGCAGGTCGACACGATCGATCCGCTCCCGGACTGGCCACTCGGCAATCCCGCGGCGATCTATATCGCCGCGATCGGCATCACCCGGTGAGTTGTTCGCGCCCGCGCCGCGCCCGTTTGCGGCGCAGCACGGAGAACAGCACCGCGAGCAGCACGGCCCCGAGCGCTACGGGAAGCGCGCTCTTGGCGACCGTGCCACCCGCGTAGTCCATCAGGTCGATGGCCTCGCTCTGCGGTTTCGGTTGCGGCGCGGGCTCTTCCGATGACGCTGCCGGTTGCGGCTCCTCCTGTTCGGTGGTTGCCTCCAACGTGGCGAGCTTGTCCGCGAGGCATTCGGCGAAGGAGGCCAGGATCTTCCCGCTGACCTCGGCGATCATGCCGCGGCCGAACTGGGCGGGTTTGCCGGTGATGTTGAGCTCGGTCTCCACCGCGCCGCTGGTTCCCGAGCCGGATTCGCTCAGTGTCACGGTGACCGTGGCCGCGGCCGTGCCGTTCCCGCGGGAGTCTTTCCCGCTGGCCGCGATGACCACGGTGCGCGCGGCCTCGTCGGTCTGCTCGAACTTCCCGGTTCCCTTGTACAGCAGGGAAACCGGTCCCAGTTTGACCTTGACCGTGCCGCGGAACTCGTTACCCTCCACCGCTTCGAGCGTGGCGCCGGGCATGCAGGGGGCGACCCGCTCCGGATCGAGCAGCGCGGCCCACACCACGTCGATGGGGGCGGGAACGGAGAATTCATGGCTTAACCGCAAGCATTCCTCCTAGGTTCGCGCGGCCGCGGTCACCGCGCGTGCGGTGAGCACCCTGGCCAGCTGGGTGCGATAGGCCGCATCGGCGTTGGCATCGGTACCGGGGTTCGCTCCGGCGGCGGCATCGCGCGCGGCCTCCCGGATCGCCTCGGCCGTCACGGGGCGGCCGATCAGGGCCGCCTCCACCGTACGCGCGCGTACCGGAACGGTGTCCATATTGGTCAGTCCCACCTTCGCCTCGGCGATGGCACCGCCTTCCATGCGCAGCGCGGCCCCGACCGCGACGGTGGACCAGGCCTGGGCGACCCGGTTGAACTTCTCGTAGTGCGCCTGCCATCCGGTGTGCTTGGGCACCCGGACCTCGACGAGGACCTCGTTCTCGGCGAGCGCGGTCGTGAAGAAGTCCACGAAGAACTCGGCCGCGGGCACGGTGCGCCGCCCGGCCGGTCCGGCGATCGTCATGCTCGCGTCCAGGGCGAGCGCGGGCGCGAGCAGATCGCCCGCGGGGTCCGCGTGGGCCAGCGAACCGCCGAAGGTGCCCCGGTGCCGGATCTGCGGATCGGCCACGGTGTGCGTCGCCTCGGCGAGCAGGGCGGCGTGCGCGCGCACCGATTCGGCCCGGCACACCTCGTCGTGGGTGGTCATGGCACCGATCACGAGCGCATCGGCCTCCTCGCGGATCCCGCGCAGTTCGGGAATCCGGCCGAGGTCGACCACCGTGGTCGGGGCGGCGAGGCGCATCCGCAGCACCGGCATAAGGCTCTGCCCGCCGCCGAGCACCTTGGCATCCTCACCCGCATCGGCGAGCACGGTGACCGCTTCCTCCACAGTGGACGGTGCGGCGTAGTCGAAGGGTGCGGGAATCACTTCGAACCTCCCTGGATCGCCTGCCAGACCCGTTGCGGGGTACAGGGCATCTCGATATCGCGCACCCCGAACTGGCGTACCGCGTCGAGGACCGCGTTCACCACGGCCGGGGTGGACGCGATCGTGCCCGCTTCGCCGACTCCCTTGACGCCCAAGGGATTCGAGGTCGCCGGGGTCTCGGTCATGTCCGTGGTGAACCGTGGCAGGTCCATCGCCGAGGGCACCAGATAGTCCGCGAGCGAGGCCGTGGTCAGGGTGCCGAACTCGTCGTGCACCGCCTCCTCGTAGAGCGCCTGCGCGATGCCCTGGGCGAGCCCGCCGTGCACCTGTCCCTCGGCGATGAGCGGGTTGACCACCTTGCCGATGTCGTCCACGCACACATACGAGCGGATGCGCACCGCGCCGGTCTCGGTGTCCACCTCGGTCGCGCACAGGTGGGTGCCGTGCGGGAAGGAGAAGTTCTCCGGGTCATAACTGGCCTCGGAGTCGAGATTGGGTTCGGCCCCGTCCGGCAGATCGTGCGCGGCGAATACCGCGAGCGCGATATCGGCGATCGTGACCCCGGCCGCACCCGTCCCGCGCACCCCGAAGGATCCCGCGGTGAACTCCAGATCGTCCTCGGCGGCCTCGAGCAGATGCGCGGCGATCGGGCGGGCCTTCTCGATCACCTTGTCCAGCGCCTTGACCAGTGCGATCCCGCCGACCACAAGGGAACGCGAACCGTAGGTGTCCATGCCGCGCTGGGAGATCTGGGTGTCCCCGTGCAGCACCTCGACATCCTCGAAGGGCACCCCGAGCCGGTCGGCGACGATCTGCGACCACGCCGTGTCGTGCCCCTGCCCGTGTGGCGAGGAGCCGGTGACCACCTCGACCTTTCCGGTCGGCAGCATGCGCACCTCGGCGTGTTCCCAGCCGCCCGCGCTGTAGTTGAGCGAGCCGAGCACCCGGGACGGGGCGAGCCCGCACATCTCGGTGAACGTGGAGACGCCGATACCCAGCTGAACCGGGTCCCCGTTTTCCCTCCTGCGGGCCTGTTCGGCGCGCAGTTCCGGATAACCGAACAGTTCCGTGGCCCGCGCGGTCGCCGCCTCGTAGTTGCCGGAATCGTAGGTGAGCGTGGAAACGGTGGTGTACGGGAATTCCTCGTGTTTGATCCAGTTCTTCTCCCGGATCTCGAGCGGATCCACGCCGATTTCCACGGCGAGCTCGTCCATCATGCGCTCGATCCCGAAGGTGGCCTCCGGGCGGCCCGCCCCGCGATAGGCATCCGTGGGCACCTTGTTGGTGAACACATTCGTGCAGGAGAAGTGGTATGCGGGGATCTTGTAGATCGCGTTGAACATGAACGCGCCGAGAATGGGCACACCGGGGGTGACCAACCGCAGACAGGCGCCCATATCCGCGAGCAGTTCCACCTTGAGCCCGGTGATCGTGCCGTCACCGCGCGCGGCGAGGGTCAGGCGCTGGATCTGGTCCCGGCCGTGGTGCGCGGCGAGCAGCGATTCGGTGCGCGTTTCGGTGTATTTCACCGGTTTGCCGAGCCTGCGCCCGATCAGGAAGGTGAGGAATTCCTCCGGGGTGACCTGGAGCTTGCCGCCGAAGCCACCGCCCACATCCGGGGCGATCACGCGGATCTTGTGCTCGGGGACGCCGAGGCTCATCGCGAGCATCAGGCGCAGGATGTGCGGTACCTGAGTGGCCGAGTACATCGTGGTCTGCGGTCCGGTCGGGTCCACGAGCACCGAACGCGGCTCCATGAACGCGGGAATCAGCCGCTGCTGGCGGAATTTGCGGCGCACCACCACATCCGCGTCTCGGATCGCGTCCTCCACATCACCACCGGAACCGGCCTGCGCCGAGTCGAAGACCCAGTTCGCGCTGCAGTTCGTGCCCAGCTCCGGATAGATGACCTCCTCGTCACCGGCCGCGGTCTCCAGATCGAGCACCACGGGCAGATCCTCATAGTCGACATCGATGAGGTCCACCGCGTCCCGCGCCTCGGCCGCGCTGCGGGCGACCACGACCGCGACCGCCTCACCGGCGAAGTTCACCGTGGTGTCCGCGATCGAGGGCGCGTTCGGGGATTTCTGGTCCTCGGTGATCGGCCAGGCGCACGGCAGCGAGCCCTGTTCGGCGGCGAGATCCGCGCCGGTGAACACGGCGACCACCCCGGAGCTCGCCCGGGCCTGATCGGTGTCGATCTTGCCGATCCCGGCGCGCGCGACCGGGCTGCGCAGGATGGCCATGTGCAGCATCCCGGGCAGCGTGATGTTGTCCGTCCACCTGGTGCGGCCGCTGATCAGCCGCGCATCTTCCTTGCGGGTGCGGGCCTTACCGAGTTCACGGTCAACCGTCTCGGTCATCGCTTCGCCCCCAGCTCACCGGCCGCGGCACGCACGGCTTTGACGATGTTCTGGTAGCCGGTGCAGCGGCAGAGATTGCCTTCGAGGCCTTCACGCACCTGTTCCTCGCTCGGATCCGGGGTGTCGCCGAGCAGATCGATAGACTGCATGATCATCCCCGGCGTGCAGAATCCGCACTGCAGCGCGTGGTTCTCGTGAAAGGCCTGCTGCACCGGATGCGGCTGACCGTCCCGTTCGAGCCCCTCGATGGTGGTGATCTCGGCGCCGTCGGCCTGCACCGCGAGCACCGAACACGACTTCACAGAGCGACCGTTCAAATGCACGGTGCACGCACCGCAATTGCTGGTGTCACAGCCGATGACGGTGCCCACCTTGCCGAGGTTTTCCCGAAGATGCTGGACAAGCAGCGTTCGAGGCTCGACATCGTCGGTATAGGACGTTCCGTCGACGGTCATCGTGATGCGCATTGGCCCTCCTGGTGGTGGGAGTAGTGATCGGGACCACAGCCACCCCAAGCCTGCCCCCCTCGGAGTTCGGACACAACATGCTCCGCGTCTGCGAATATCGCGCGCGGGAGCAGGTCCGCAGATGCGGAACGCGAAGAACACGCCTTCTGCCTCTCCCCATCACCCGCTTGGAGGTGGCAGGATTCGCCCGTGTCTTCGCGAGGAACCAGCCGACTAGTCACCCGATGTTTACCGTTCGTGGTCGTCGCGCTCACGCTGACCTCCTGCGGTATCGGGGGAACCGGGGAACCGACCGGGCATTCCACGAAGACCGTGCTCCCTCCGGTGAGCAAGGATGCGAAGCTGGCGAGCCTCGTCCCGGCCAAGGACGCCGAGGACGGAAAGCTGCTGATCGCGAACGACCAGACCTACCCGCCCAACGAGTTCCGGGATTCCGGGGCCCTGGTCGGGATGGATGTGGACATCGGGCGCGCCATGGCGAAACGGCTCGGCCTCGAGGCGGAATTCCAGAACTCCAGCTTCGACGGGCTACTCGGTGGCATCAAGGCACACAAATACGAGGCGGCGATCTCCTCGTTCAGCATCAGCGCCGACCGGCTCGCCGAGGTCAATCTCGTCTCCTACTACATCGCGGGCACCTCGCTCGGCACGCTCAAGGGCAATCCGAACCGGCTGAACGAGAATGATCTGTGCGGCACCACGATCGCCGTGCAGAAGGGCACCACCCAGATCGACGACCTCAACGCGCGCAACAAACGCTGCACGGTCGAACACAAGCCGCAGACGAACATCCTGCAGTTCCAGGCGCAGACCGATGTGAACCTCGCGCTTTCCGCGAAACGTGTGCAGGGCGCACTCGCCGATTCCCCCGTCGTCGCCTACGCGATCAAACAGTCCGAGGGCAAGCTCGAACAGGTCGGCAAATCCTATGCGAACGCCCCGTACGGCGTGGCCGTTCCGAAGGACGATACGGGCCTGGCGAAAGCGGTCCAGGCGAGCCTGCAATCGCTCATGGACGACGGAACCTATCGCAAGATCCTCGAGAAATGGGGCCTCGACGAAGGCGCGATCAAGAAGGCCGAAGTGAACCCGAAGGTTACGGATTACTCATGACGACAGAGCAGCAGGATCCGATCAAGGCGGTTCCGGTGCGCAGGCCCGGCCGCTGGATCGGCGGGGTCGTCATCGCGCTCATCGCGATCGGCGTCATCTACAGCATCGTCACCAACCGGAATTTCGAATGGCCGACGGTGTGGCGCTATCTCTTCGATTTCCGGATTCTCACCGGGCTGCGCAACACCCTCGTGCTCACGGTGCTGTCCATGGTGATCGGGGTGGTCGGCGGGATCATCCTGGCGATCATGCGACTTTCCCGCAGCCCGCTGGTCTCCGGCGCGGCCGCGGTGTACATCTGGTTCTTCCGCGGCACCCCGCTGATCACCCAGCTGATCTTCTGGAACTTCTTCAGCCTGCTCTACCCGCGCATCGGCTGGGGAACGTTCAGCGTGGACACCAATACGCTGATCGCCCCGTTCGTCGCCGCGCTGCTCGGGCTCGGGCTCAACGAGGCCGCCTACATGGCCGAGATCGTGCGCGGCGGGATCTCCTCGGTGGACGAGGGGCAGCGCGAAGCCGCCTCGGCACTGGGTATGCGGCAGGGGAAGACCTTGCGGCGCATCGTGTTGCCCCAGGCGATGCGGGTGATCCTGCCGCCGACCGGGAACGAGACGATCGCCATGCTCAAGACCACATCGCTGGTCGTGGTGATCGGCTACTTCGAACTGATGACCGCGGCGCAACAGATCTACGCGGACAACCTCAAGCAGATTCCGCTGCTGATCGCGGCGGCCATCTGGTATCTGCTGCTCACCTCGATTCTGAGCATTTTCCAGTCCCGCATCGAGAAGCGGTACTCGCGTGGCGTGAGCGGAATCGCCACGCAGCCGGGATTCGCCGAACGGATGTTCTCGTTCAGGAAGGCAGCGCGATGAGTGAGCAGCCCACGCAGGAACCGATGGTGCGCGCCGAGGGCGTGTGCAAGCACTACGGCCGCCTCGAAGTCCTCAAGGGCATCGACCTCGAGGTGGCCCCACGGGAGGTGATGTGCGTGATCGGGCCTTCGGGCTCGGGCAAGTCCACGTTCCTGCGCTGCATCAACCACCTGGAGAAGGTCAACGCGGGCAAGCTGTGGGTGGACGGGGAACTCGTCGGTTACCGCCAGCATGGGGACAAACTGCACGAACTGCGCGAGCACGAGGTCGCCGAGAAGCGCCGCGAGATCGGCATGGTGTTCCAGCGGTTCAACCTGTTCCCGCACATGACCGCGCTCGGCAATGTCATCGAGGCCCCGGTCCAGGTGAAAGGGATACCGAAGGCGGAGGCCAAGCAGCAGGGTGAGGACCTGCTCACCAGGGTCGGGCTCGCGGACAAGGCCGATGCCTACCCGAACCAGCTCTCCGGCGGGCAACAGCAGCGAGTGGCCATCGCGCGAGCCCTGGCCATGAAACCGAAACTGATGCTCTTCGACGAACCGACCTCCGCGCTCGACCCGGAACTCGTCGGCGAGGTGCTGGCCGTGATGCGCGGGCTCGCCGAGGACGGGATGACCATGGTGCTGGTCACCCACGAGATGGGATTCGCCCGCGAGGTCGGCGATTCGCTGGTGTTCATGGACGGCGGGGTCGTCGTGGAGAAGGGCAAACCCCGCGATGTGATCAGCAATCCGCAGCACGAGCGCACCCAGTCCTTCCTCGCGAAGGTGCTATGAAGCGCCTCCTCGTGCTGTTCGCCGCCGTGCTGCTGCTCGCCGGTTGCGCGCGGGCGGCGAATATCAAGGGTCCCAAGGGAGTCCCGCTCGTGGCGCCCGGCCAGCTCACCGTGTGCACGCACCTGTCCTTCGCGCCGTTCCAGTCGGTCAGGCACGGGGAGATCGTCGGTTTCGACGTGGACCTGATCGATCTGGTCGCCCGCGATCTCGGGCTGCCGCAGAAGATCATCGACACCTCCTTCGAAGGTATCCAGTCCGGGACCGCGTACAACTCGAACCAGTGCGATATCGGCACCGGCGGGATGACGATCACCAAGGTGCGCGCGCAGAACATGGACTTCTCGATCCCGTACTTCGACGCGAAACAGGCCTTGCTGTGCCGGGCGACCGAACCGGCCGACAGCATGGATGCGTTGCGCGGCAAGCAGATCGGCGTTCTCGTCGGCACCACGGGGGAGGAGTACACCCGGAAATGGAACGCCGCGCACGGTAATCCGCTGCAAGTGGTGCAGTTCGATGAGATGACGGTGGAATTCACCGGGGTCAAGACCGGGAAGGTCGCCTGCGCGATGCAGGACAACGGGCCGCTGCTGGACTTTGCCAAACAGAACCCCGGACTGGTCGCCACCGCGCAGTTCGACACCGGGGAAAAACTCGGGTTCGGTGTGCGCAAAGGCAATACCGTGATGCGCACGGAAATCGACCGGGTGCTGCGGAAAGCCTACGCCGACGGCACTTACGCGCGCCTCTACAAGAAATGGTTCACCTGAGAATGAGCGCTCCCAAAACGCCACGGGCACGCGCGATCCGCGCCGTGCAATACCTCGTGCTGCTCGCGGCGATTCTCGTGCTCGCACTGCTCGCGGACTGGCGCCAGATCGGCGTCACGTTCTTCGACCCGGTCGCGATCGCCGGGCAGTTCCCCGGGGTGCTGTCCACCGCGCTGGTCAACACGATCTTCTACACGGTGCTCGGGTTCGCCTTCGGTTTCCCGCTCGGGCTGATCATCGCGCTGATGCGGATGTCCCAGGTCGCCCCGTATCGCTGGCTCGCGACCGCCTACGTGGAGGTCTTCCGCGGGGTGCCGACCCTGCTCGTGTTCATCGCGCTCGGCTACGGGGTGCCGATCGCGTTCAACGCCCGCTACGACAACTGGTTCGCGGTCATGCTCGCGCTCGGCCTCGTCGGTGCCGCCTACACTTCCGAGACCATCCGCGCGGGGATCACCGGGGTGCCGCAGGGCCAGGTCGAGGCCGCCGATTCGCTCGGCATGACCCGCCCGCAGGCCTACCGCACGGTGATCATCCCCCAGGCGTTCCGGATCGTGCTTCCCCCGCTGACCAACGAGCTCATCCTGCTCGCCAAGGACTCCTCGCTCGTCTACGCACTCGGGCTCACCATCGACGAGTACGAGCTCACCAAGTGGGGCCAGGTCGGGCTCACCGAGTTCAAATCCCTGACCTCGGTGATCGTCGCGGGGCTGTGCTACCTGGTGCTCACCATCCCGCTCGGTTACCTGTCCCGCTACCTGGAGCGGCGCGGGACGGTGGCCGCAAGCCGGGTCCGCAAGAACACCGCGAACCCGGCCTGAAGCGTGGCCGGGTTCAGCGCTGCTCGCCGCCCTTTTCTCCGCCCTTTTCGCCCTGGCCACCGAGGAAGTCACGGGCTTTGTCCATGCCCTTGTCGATCTGCTCCTCGTGACCGAACTTCTCTTTCGCGAATTCGCCTGCCTTGTCCAGGCCCTGCTCGACCTTGTCGCCGTGCTCTCCGGCGAACTCCTTGGCCTTGTTCGCGAGGTCTCCGAATTCCATGATTGCTCCCTTCACGCTCCCGGTCCGCGTGCTCGGACCGCGGGACCGACCGTAGTCGCTACCCGGCGGTTCGTCACCTTTTCGGGGCGGCGGGGAGCGTCGACCGCTTGATCACGCCCCAGGCAAGGTCCCTAATGGATCTGCTTGCGGGACTTGTTCTTGATGTAGCCATAGGCAGCAGTACCCGCGAACAGCACCGCTCCGACGACGACCAGCCAGAACAGGCCTTTGACGACCGCGCCGAGCACCATGAACCCGACCCAGACGACGAGGATCCCGCCGAGCACCTTCAGCACCATGTCAACCTTCAATCTCCGAAACTTCGCAGCCATTGCTGCCGTCCAGTCTCCACGAGCCGGATCGGGCCCACCACCGGTATGACCCTGAACTTCACCCGGAGAACCCGGAGCGCTGTCCCGGTGAGTGCACTGACAGCCACTCTCCGATACGGCCGAGGCCTTCGGTGATTTCCGTGCTCGTACCTGCGAACGAAAGACGGACGAATTCGTTCCCGCGCTCCGGATCGAAGTCCACTCCGGGCACCACGGCGACCCCGGTCTCGGCCAGCAGCCTGCGGCACCAGTCGACCGAATCCGTGGTCAATGACGATATGTCGACATAGACATAGAAGGCCCCCTCGGCGGGCGCGAACCGGTCGAGCCCGAGTTCGCCGAGGCCGTCGAGCAGGATCTTCCGGTTCCCCGCGTATCCGCGCACGGCCTCGTCGGCCTCGGCATACGCGGAGGGCTCGAAGGCGGCGACGGCGGCCAGCTGGGAGTGCACGGGCGCGCAGATGGAGAAGTTGCCGACCAGGGTGTCCACGGCGCGGCGCAGTCGCGCGGGCACGAGCATCCACCCGATGCGCCATCCGGTCATCGCCCAGTATTTGGAGAAGGAGTTCACCACGATCGCCTCGCGGGAGGTGCGCCAGGCACAGTCGGAGTCCGCGCCATAGGTGATCCCGTGGTAGATCTCGTCGGAGATGAGCTGGATCCCGCGGTCCCGGCAGTACTCGGCGAGTTCGGCGAGCCGCTCCGCGCCGAGCACCGTCCCGGTCGGGTTGGCCGGACCGGCCACCACGAGCCCGGCCAGGTCCTGCTGCCGGTCGAGCAGTTCGGGGGTCGGCACGTAATCCTGTTCCGCCCCGCACGGCAGGTCCACGACCTCGCAGCCGAGCGCGCCCAGAATGTTGCGGTAGCAGGGATAACCGGGGTTGGGCAGGGCGACCCGGTCGCCCGCGTCGAAGGCGGCGAGGAAGGCCATGGTGAACGCGCCGGACGAACCGGTGGTCACCACGACGTCCTCGGCTTCGACGGTCAGCCCGTAGGCGTGCCGGTAGTGCCCGGCGATCCCGGCACGCAGCTCCGGGATGCCGAGCTGTTCGGTGTAACCGAGGCGGTACTCGGTCACCGCGCGCGCGGCCGTCTCCCGCACCACCGCGGGCGCGGGGATCGATGGCTGTCCCGCGGCGAGCGAGACGACGTCACCGCGCTCGCGCTGACGCTCACCGGCCGCGGAGAGCACCTCCATGACATGGAACGGCGCGACGGCGGCCCGTTCGGCGACTCGCAACAATGGCCTGGCTCCTTCACACTCGCGGAGAACCCAAGCCTGTCACATCAGTAGCCGACGTAACCGCCACCGTGCGCCATCGCCTTGACGCCGGGAACACTGGACAGCGAACCGTAGCGGCTGATCGAGTACTTGACCCCGGCGCAGATGTTGTCCACCGGGTTGTAGATGTCGCCGTGTCCGGGCAGCTTGTTCGACTGGAACGTGGGGTCGATGCACTGCATGAGCCCCTTCGAGGGGGTGCCCTTCGCCGCGTTCGAGTCCCAGTTGTTGATCGCGTGCGGGTTGCCGCCGGATTCCTTCTCGATGATCTGCCAGATGATCTTCTTGTCCGCATCGGACACGTTGACGCCCGCCTTGCGCAGCTCCTCGATCGCCTTGTCGATCCACTGCTGCACGTTGCCCGGTGGCGGGCCACCGGCGGGCGGGCCACCCGAGGAGCCCATATCGCCGCCACCGCCGCCACCGCCGCCTCCTCCGCCGGAGCCGCCGCCACCGGAGAACCCGCTGTACCCGCTGCCGCCGCTGACCGAGGAGGTCTTCAGCGAGGAACCGCCGCTCCCGCCGGGGCTGGGCACGTTGTTGTAGGTGTCCTTCATGGTGGAGGTCTGCTTGGAGAGCTCGGTGGACAGCTTCTTCATCGCGCCCTGGGCCTTGTGCTCGGCCTGGGTGATCTTGTCCCGGTTCTCGTCCGCGGCCGCCTTGCCGAGCTCGGCCTTCTTCGCCTCGGTCGGCTTGCCGCCGTTCTGGTCGGGGTGCTTGGCCGCCTCGGTCTCCTCGGTGGAGAGCTTCTGCTTGTAGGAGCTCTCCACCTGGTTCATCGCGGCGTCCATCTCGCCCTTGGCGTCGTCGAGCTCTTTGACGGCGGACCGGACACTCTCCACGCCCTGGTTGAGCAGCTCATGCGCCGCTTTCGAGGCGTTCGAGAAGGTCTGCATGTACCCCTTGTAGGAGTCCGCGTCCTTGCCCTGCCACGCCGATTCGAGGCTGCTGATCGTGCCCTGCAGCTGCTTGTGCGAGTTCCCCGCCTGCTCGGCCGCCGTCTCCAGGCTGCCCTGCACATCCTTGAACTCGGCCGTGTTCACCCCGCGCCATTTCTGCACCTGGGCCTTGATGTCCTCGGCACCAGGGATCTCCGCATCCGCCATCTGAGGCATCTGTTCTGCTCCCCGTCAGTCTTTTGGAGTGAGGTTGTCCTTGTTGACCTTCTCGGCTTCCAGGTGCGCCTGGTAGATGCCGTCGAGCGCCTGTTCGACCTCGTGCAGCCGGTTCCGCGCGGTTCCGTAGCTCTCCTTGACCCCGCCGAGATGATCGGTGACCGCCTTGCCGGTGGTTCCGGAGTGCTCGTCCTCGCCGAACGCCTTGTGGTCGAGCCGCTGCATGCGAGCGTCCGGGGCGTCCCCGACCTTCTCGTATTCCGTCTTCAACTTGGCGATCGACTGCCGCATCGTCTCGAACTCGGCCTTGTCGAAGTACTTGTCCACCATGGCGCTCGGCCCCCTTACTGGTGCTTCGAAGTCTTCTCCTCGGACGTGGGCGGGGCGGCACTGGTTCCCCGACGTTCGCCCGGTTTCGCTAATACTCTAAGCCCGAATTCGCCTGCTCACAGCTCATCCAGCAATTCGCAAACGCACATGAGGAGTTTTTCGTTGTCGGCCGGGGTCATGGTCAACCAGGTGGTGCCGTCCTTGGCTCGACCGGTGATCTGGGCAAAACGCCCAGACGGGTTGTCGTGGAACCCGACGACCCGGTTCGCGCGCCGTAACCCGCCGTCCGCGGCCCGGCGCTCGGCACCGAACTGGCCACGCACCGAGATGTCCCCGGCCATCTGCGCGATGGTCTGTGCCGAGTTCAACCGCACGCCGTCCCGCTCCAGTTTGGTGATCATCGCCTCCGGATCACCACCGGTCTCCGCGTCCACCCGCACCAGCAGATCCTCGGGAACGCTCACCGAGGAGCCCGCACCCTGCGGGGCGCTGCCCGCCACCGATACCGCGGCCTCGACCAGCGCGTTCTCCCGCGCCGGGATCAGCCACACCTCATCGGAGTCCACCACGGCCAGCTGGGCGGTGTGCCGATTCGTCACGGCGAGCGCGGTGATCCACCGCTCGGCGTACACCCAGGTGTCCACGGCGAGGCGATAGTTCGCGAGCAGGGCCAGCCGGTCGGCGAGGTCTCCGTCGATCCGGCCACGGCGGGCCAGCCCGCGCGCACCGAGCGAGGCGAGCGCGGACCGCACGAGTTCGGCCCGTTCGGATTCATAGCGGCCCGGGCTCGGCACCCGGATCGCCGGGCGCGGTTCGCGGTGCCCCTCCAGTTCCCAGGCCACATCGAACTCGAGCGGGGAGAGCACGACGGAGTCAGGCACGCTCGTCCTTCTGGTCTTGCTCGCCCGGCCCCTCGAGCACCGGAGGCGCGACCGGGCGTTCCTCGGTGAACAGGTCGGTGTCCTCGACGGCGAATCTGCGCACGTGGTCCTCGTCGGTTTCCTCGCGTCCGGCCGGCGGCTGGGTCACCCCTCTGTCGTTCCCGTACACGACCTGCTCCCCGCACCCCTGCAGCCCGGCGACCCCGGCCGCGCCACCGCCGATGCCCGCGACGGCCGCCGCCGCGTCGAAGCCCGAGCCGTCCACCTGATGCCGGGGCTCGCGATCGTCCGCGGACTCGGACTGCGCGACCGAGGTCCGGCTCGCGTCCGTGTACCCGGTCAGCCCGTCGACCGCGCGCTGCCGCGCTTCATGCGATGTCTGCGCGGCCCGCGTCCAGTCCCCGGACCCGGTCACGATCGTCTGCATCCCCTTCTCGGCGGGGCCGTCCAGCTCATCCGGATCCGGCATGCTGTTCCTGGTGTGCACGAAGGACTCGGTGGTCTGGTCCAGCCCGGCGCGCATCGACTCGGTGCGGGCGGTTCCCTGGTTCGCGTCTTCGGCGGCCCCGCTCAGCGTGGCACCGGCCTCGTGCGCGGCGAGCCCCGATCCCCAGGCGACCCCGAGCCTGCCGAGCTGGGTGCGCAGTCTGTCCTCGACGGCGGCCATCGCCTGCGCGGCCTCGAACAGGTTGCCGATGGCCAGGGAAAGCGAATCGACGCCCTTTCCGGAGCGCATCGCCCGGATCTCGCGCGCGAGTTCCGCGTTGGACCAGCCAGCCCAGCGATAGTCCGGGATATCGGCGTTCACTGCCTGCCCACTTTGTTCAGGGCTCCCGCGATCTCCTCCTCGTTGAACCCGTAGCCGCGCGCGGCCTCGGTCAACCTGTCCACCAGTCGCGCCAGGCTGTCCAGGTAACCCTGAATGCGGTTCACGTGCGAGTCCGGGTCGGTTCGCAGCCGTTTGTCCCAGGCTTCCGCCATCCCCTTGCTGACCAGGTCATCGCCCGGGGCCAGGATCCCGATCTCGCCGAGCAGGTCCCGGATCTTGCGCCCCTCGCTGTCCAGCACCTGCTGAACGACCTTGGCGACCTGCAGGACGTTGTCCTTGTCGACCTTGATATCGCGCATCCCGCTCGGCGCCAATGCCCGTTCGGTACTCGCCGTGGCCCGCAGCTCGGCGCTCTCGACGGCGGCGAGCGCGCGCTGCAGCGGGTCGGCGGTGTGCGTATCGGCCATCGACGGTACCTTCCCCTGCCCCGAGCTTGCGTACCAATCAGCAGGCTACCAAGGAGCGGGCAGCCGTACCGGTTGTTCGACGCGGCGGAATCCGCCGGGGTTCCTGCAAGGGGCCCGCTACGGATGAGAGCTCAGGGCCGCACTCTCGGCGATGTCCGTGCGGTAGTGCCCGCCGGTCAGGTGCACACCCTCGATGCGCTGATAGGCCTGGGCGCGCGCGGCGTCGAGGTCATCCCCGGCACCGACGACGGCGAGGACCCGGCCACCCGAGGAGACGATGGCCCCGTCCTCGCGGCGGCGGGTACCCGCATGCAGCACGCCCTCGGCCTCGGCCCCGGTGATCGGGTCCCCGATGCCTGGGGTGCCCGGGTAGCCCTCTGCGGCCAGCACGACGGTGACCGCGGTCCCTTCCGCCCATTCGAGTGGCGGAAGTCCGGCGAGCCGTCCGGTCGCGGTCGCGTGCAGGACCCCGGCCAGGGGGCTGCGCAGCAGGGCGAGCACGGCCTCGGTCTCCGGATCCCCGAAACGCGCGTTGAACTCGATGACCTGTGGACCGTCCGAACTGAGCGCGAGCCCGGCGTAGAGCAGCCCGCTGAACGGGACCCCGCGCGCGGCGAGTTCGCGAACGGTGGGTTCCACGATGGTCCGCACGATCGTGTCGGCGAGCCCGGGTTCGGCCCAGGGCAGCGGTGCATAGGCGCCCATTCCGCCGGTGTTCGGGCCGACCCCGCCGTCCCCGACGCGCTTGAAGTCCTGCGCGGGCAGCAGCGGGACCACGGTCTCCCCGTCGACGAGGCAGAACAGCGAAACCTCCGGACCGTCCACAAAGGACTCGAGGATCACCGGGTGGCCGCCGTCGAGCAAGGTCAGCGCGTGCGCCCGCGCCTCCTCGATGTCCTCGGTGACCACGACCCCCTTGCCCGCGGCGAGCCCGTCGTCCTTGACCACATAGGTCGGGCCGAACCCGGCGAGTGCCTTGTCCAGCCGCGCGGGGTTGTCCACCGTCTCACTGCGCGCGGTGGGCACCCCGGCCGCGTGCATGACGTCCTTGGCGAAGGCTTTGGAACCCTCGATGCGTGCCGCGGATCCGGAGGGGCCGAAGCAGGCGATGCCCGCGGCGCGCACCGCGTCCGCGACCCCGGCGACGAGCGGAGCCTCCGGCCCGATCACGACCAGATCGGCCGACCAGCCGCGGGCGAGCTCCACCACCGCGGCCGCATCGTTCGGATCGGCGATCGCCGGCTGCTCGGCGACGGCCGCGGTACCCGCATTGCCCGGGGCACAGGCCAGGGCGGTCACCGTGGGGTCATGGGACATCGCGAGTAAGAGGGCGTGCTCGCGAGCACCGGCCCCGATCACCAGAACGCGCACGGGGCCAGCCTAGGACATGGGTTACACCAGGCGCGCGTCCACGTAGCACCAGCGCCAGCTCTCCCCGGGCTCCACCGAACGCATCACCGGATGCCCGGTGACCGCGTGGTGCGCGCTCGCGTGCTGGTGCTCGCTGGAATCGCAGCACGCCACATGGCCACAGGTTAAGCAGGCGCGCAGGTGTGCCCAGGTATCTTCACCTAGCGTGAGGCAATCGGCGCATCCTTGCCCGGCATCGATGCGCAGCTCGGGGAGCGCCTGCACGTGCACACAACTCATGAGCTCAGTCTAGGCCGCTGTACGAGGAGGAGAACCCATGTCCGGGGTGGAGATGCTGCTGCTGTTGGCCGGTTCACTCGTGGTGACGGCCGCATCACGGCGCTATAAGATCCCCGGCCCGCTGGTGCTGCTCGCCGCCGGGCTCGCGGTCTCGTTCATCCCCGGGCTGCCCGCCTTCGACATCGACCCCGAGCTCACCCTGGCGCTGATCCTGCCGCCGCTGCTGTACTCGGCCTCGCTGGAGTCCTCCTATGTGAATCTGCGCGCGAACATCCGCCCGATCGCGCTGCTCGCGGTGGGACTGGTGCTGGTGACCGCGGCCGCGGTGGGGCTGACCGCCTACTGGCTGCTTCCCTCACTCTCGCTGCCCGCGGCCCTGGTGCTCGGCGCGATCGTGGCTCCGCCGGACGCGGTCGCGGCCACCGCGATCGGGCGCCGCCTCGGGCTGCCGCGCAAGCTGATGACCCTGCTCTCCGGGGAAAGCCTCGGCAATGACGCGACCGCGCTGACCACCTACAAGGTCGCGGTGGCCGCGGCGATCGGCACCGGGTTCTCGTTCGGCAGGGGACTGTGGATGTTCGCGCTCGCCACGGCAGGCGGCATCGTGATCGGGCTGATCATCGGTTACCTGGTGCACCAGGTGCGGATGCGGATCGGGGACCCGATCCTGGAGAGCGCGATGGGCCTGCTCGTGCCGTTCGGCGCCTATCTGATCGCGGAGGACCTGGAGACCTCGGGCGTGCTCGCGGTGGTCTCGGCCGGGCTCTACCTCGGGCACAACTCCACCAAGGCGGGCTATGCCACCCGGTTGCAGGACGCCGCGGTGTGGGACGCGGTGAAGATGCTGCTCGAATCGATGGTGTTCGCGCTGATCGGCCTGCAGCTGCGGAACGCCGTCGAAGCGACCGGGGTGTCCGTCTCGGTGTTCCTCGTCGCGCTCGCCCTGCTCCTCGTGACGATCCTGGTGCGCATCGCCTGGCTGTTCCCGGTCACCTTCATTCCGCGACTACTGGTGCGCCGTAACGACCCGCGCCCGAACTGGAGACATGTGACCGTCTTGTCCTGGGCGGGCATGCGCGGGGTGGTCTCGCTCGCCCCCGCGGTCGGACTGCCCATCGCGATGGCGGCCGATCAGCGCGGGGTGATCCTGCTGTGCGCCTTCGTGGTGACAGTGGGAACCCTGGCGCTGCAAGGACTGACCCTGCCCTGGCTGATCAACCGCCTCGGTGTGGAGGGCAACGAGGAACACGAGGACCGGCTCGCCGAGGCCCAGATCCGGCACACCGCGGCCAGGCGGTCCATCGACCGGCTCGACGAGCTCGACAAGACCGGGAAACACACCAAACTGATCGACCGGCTGCGCGCCAACGCCGAACTGCGTGCGAACGGGGTGTGGGAACAGCTCGGCCGTCAGGACGAGGAGACCCCGATGTCGAAGTTCCGCCGGATCCGCCGGGAGATGATCAAGGTGGAGCGCTCGACCTTCATCGAGGCGCGGGACAACGGCGATATCGACGACGAGGTGTTCCGCCGGGTGCAGCGCGAACTGGACGAGGACGAGGCGGCGCTGGACCGTTAGACCAGGTTTTCAGCGGCGGAGCCGCCTGTCACCCGCCCCGCAGCCCGCACCGCTGCGCGAGCCCTGCCGAACAGCTCCTAGACCACGCCGATGCGGATTCGGTAGGTCCACCACCAGGTTCGCGGTTCCGCCAGGTGTCGCCGGGCCGTCGCGGCGAGCACATCCATGCCGATGCCCTCGTCGCCGACACCCGCCCTGCGCAGCGCGACCGTGCCACCCTGGCTTTCCGCGACCGCACACAACCGCGCGGCGTCCCCGGAATCCTGGGCGTGCAGTGCGATCTCGCGGACCAGCCGGAACCGGCCACTGTCCCGCATCCGCTCCGCGTGCTCGTGTTTGTTCGCCTTGCGCGGCAACAGGTTCAGCTCGATCTGCGCCGCGTGGTGCTTACGCTCGAACTCCAGATAGGCCGCGTCCACCTCGGGGTGCACGGCCGGCGGCCAGTCGCAGTCGTAGGCCGCGAACACCCCGCCGGGTCTGAGGATCCGGGCGACCTCGGGCAGCGCCCGTTCGGCGTCGAACCAGTGCAGCGCCTGGCTCGCGGTGACCAGATCGGCGCACGCGTCCGGCAGCCCGGTGTGTTCGGCGGTCCCGTCGGCGATGCTCAGCCCCGGAACCCTGGCGCGCGCGATCGCGGCCATCTCGGCATTCGGTTCCACGGCAGAGAGCTGCCCGGCGATTCCCTGCCACGGCTCGGTGGACAGTCCGGTTCCCGCGCCGAGGTCCACCACGGCCGGGGCTTCCCGGCCGGTGTACTGGCGCAGCAGTTCGAACAGCGCGGCGGGCGGCCTCGGCCGGACGCGGTCGTATTCCTCGGCGAAGCCGTCGAAACGGGAAACGGAGTCAACCACGGGAACCAACTGTAAAACTCTAGTCGATCGAAAAGAAGTGGACCTCCGGCCGCCCGACCTGACCATAGTGCGGTGCCCGGCGCGCGATCCCGTTGTCCGCGAGGTATTCCAGGTAACGGCGGGCGGTGACCCGGGTGGCACCGATGGCCTCGGCGACCGCGGCGGCGGAGAGCCCCTGTTCGGCGGTGCCGAGTACCGCGCGCACCGCGTCCAGGGTGCTCCGGCTCATTCCCTTGGGCAGGGCGTGATGGTCCGGGGCGCGCAGGGCGGCGAACATCCCGTCGAGCTCGGCCTGATCGCTGACCTCACCGCTGCGCGCCGCCTGTTCCCGAAACCGCGCGTAGCGGGTCAGTTTCTCCCGCAGTGTGGCGAAAGCGAACGGTTTGAGCAGATACTGCACCACCCCGGAGGACACCGCGTCCTTCACCACGGCCAGATCGCGCGCCGAGGTCACCGCGATGACATCCACCCCGCGCAGCGCGCGGCAGACGGCGAGGCCGTGCATATCGGGCAGGTAGAAATCGAGCAGCACAAGCTCCACGGGTTCGCGCGCGCAGAACCGCAGCGCCTCGGCCCCGGAGTGCACCACGCCCGCGACGGTGAATCCGGGCACCCGCGCCACGTAGTCCTCGTGCGCCCGCGCCACCTCGCGTTCGTCCTCCACGATGAGCACCGCGATCATGGCCGCTCCACGGGAATCCGCACGCTGAACTCCGCACCGTGCACCTCGACCGATCCACCCCTGCGGCGCGCCACCTGGCCGACGAGCGCGAGCCCGAGGCCGCGGCCACCGGACTTCGTGGTCCAGCCGCGGCGGAACAGCTGCGGCAGCTGCCCGGCCTCGACTCCCGGCCCACTGTCGGCGACCCGCAGCAGCAGTTCGCCCTCGTACACGCGCACGGTCACCTCCACCCGCGGCCGGGCCGCCGCGGCGTTCTCGATGGCCGCGTCGATGGCGTTGTCGATCAGGTTACCGAGCACGGTGATCAGTTCGCGCGGTTCCAGCAGACCCTCGCCGACCTCGGTGTCCTCGGTGACGCTCAGTTCCACCCCGCGTTCGTTCGCCTCCGCCGATTTGCCGAGCAGCAGGGCGGCGAGCACGGGTTCGGTGACCGCGCCGACGACCCGGTCGGTGAGCTGCTGCGCGGTGGCCAGCTCCTCGGTGGCCAGCTCGACTGCTCGCTCCGGGCGGCCGAGCTCGACCAGGGAGACCACCGCATGCAGCCGGTTCGCCGATTCGTGGGCCTGGGCGCGCAGGGATTCGGCGAATCCGCGCACCGCGTCGAGTTCCCCGGTCAGTGCCTGCAGTTCGGTGTGATCGCGCAGGGTGACCACGGTGCCGAGGCGGCGCCCGCGCGCGTGCACCGGGGCCACGTTGACCACGAGCACCCCGCCATCGGTCACGTGGACCTCGTCGGTGCGCGGTTCGGCGGAGACCACGGCGCTGGCCAGTTCTCCGGCGAACCCGAGCTCCGCCGCGGCGCGTCCGCGCGGATCGCCGTCGAGCTCGAGGAGGGCGCGCGCCGCGTCATTGCACAGCGCGAGCCTGCCCTCGCGGTCGAACAGCACCAGCCCCTCGGTGACCGCGTGCAGCACGCCCTCGTAGTAGTCGAACATCCGGGTCAGCTCGTCCGGGGCGAGCCCGCGGGTCTGGCGCCGCAACCGCCTGCTGACCAGGTAGCTGCCCGCCAGCCCGGCCACCAGCACCACCGCGGCCACCCCGAGCAGCACCGGCAACCGGTCGCGGAGTTCCTGGGTGACCTCGCGGATCGTGATGCCGACCGCGACCAGGGCGCGCACGCGATGCTGCCGGTCGAACACCGGTGCGACCGCGCGCATCGAAGGGCCGAGTGTTCCGGTGTAGGTCTCGGTGAACGTGTGCCCGGCGAGTGCTGGCGCGGTATTCCCGAGGAACCGTTTCCCGATCAGGCCCGGGTTCGGATGGGTGTAGCGCACCCCGTCGGGGCGCATCATCGTGATGAAGTCGACCCCGGTGTCCGCGCGCACCTGTTCGGCGAGCGGCTGCAGCGCTTTCGTGTCCGCGGGGAAGCCGGGCAGATCGGCGAGCGATTCGGCGACGGTGCGTACCACCTCGCGCGCCCGGTCCTGCGCGGCCCGTCGCGCATCGAGCACGGAGAGCACCGATCCCGCGGCGACGAGCAGTACCACGACCACCACCTGCAGCAGGAGCAGTTGTCTGGCGACACTCATCCGCATCCGTGAACGATATGAACACAATCGTGACGGCACCGCGCCGGGTGGCCAATAGTTCCCCCGGCGTTTCATCTATCACTGGAGGCAACGGTGCCGAAATCGGCTGGGGTAGCCAAAAAGCTGGACCGCACGCATTATCTGTATATCGCGGTGATCGTGGCGGTCGCGCTCGGTGTTGCGGTCGGGCTGATCTTTCCCGCGTTCGGAAAGGATCTCAAACCACTCGGCACCGGATTCGTGGATCTGGTGAAGATGATGATTTCGCCGATCATCTTCTGCACGATCACGCTCGGCGTCGGTTCGGTCGCGCGGGCGGCGAAGGTCGGCAAGGTCGGCGGAATGGCGATCGGCTATTTCCTCGTGATGTCCGCGATCGCGCTCGTGATCGGGCTGCTGGTCGGCAACGTGCTCGAACCGGGGAACGGGCTGCACCTGACCAAGGACATCGCCAGCTCCGGGCGCGAACAGATCGAGGGCGGTGAGGGAACAACCGAATTCCTGCTCGGCATCATCCCGAAATCGCTGTTCTCCGCGCTCACCGAGGGACAGGTGCTGCAGACCCTGCTCGTCGCCCTGCTCGCCGGATTCGCACTGCAGAAACTCGGCACACGCGGGGAACCGATCCGGCGGGGTATCGAGCACATTCAGCGCCTGGTCTTCCGCATCATGTCGATGATCATGTGGGCCGCGCCGGTCGGCGCGTTCGGCGCCATCGCGGCCGTGGTCGGTGCCACCGGATGGAAGGCGATCGGCAGCCTCGCGGTGATCATGGTCGGCTTCTACCTCACCTGCCTCGTGTTCGTGTTCGGCGTGCTCGGCACCGTGCTGTGGACCGTCGCCAGGGTGAACGTGTTCCGGCTTTTCCGTTACCTGGCAAGGGAATTCCTGCTCATCCTGTCCACATCTTCTTCCGAGGCCGCGCTGCCGAGGCTGATCGCCAAGATGGAGCACCTCGGGGTGAGCAAACCCGTCGTCGGGATCACCGTGCCCACCGGGTACTCCTTCAACCTGGACGGGACCGCCATCTACCTCACCATGGCCTCCATCTTCGTCGCCGAAGCACTCGACAAACCGCTGGCGCTCGGCGAGCAGATCGGCCTGCTGCTGTTCATGGTCATCGCCTCCAAGGGCGCCGCCGGAGTCACCGGGGCGGGCCTGGCCACCCTGGCCGGTGGCTTGCAGTCCCATCGGCCCGACCTTGTCGACGGGGTCGGCTTCATCGTCGGCATCGACCGGTTCATGTCCGAAGCCCGCGCCCTCACCAACTTCGCGGGCAATGCCATCGCCACGGTGATCATCGGGACTTGGACCCACGAGATCGACCGGGATCGGATGACCTCGGTGCTCGGCGGTGCGCAGCCGTTCGATGAGCGGACGTTGCTGGAGGAGGAATCGGCGAAGGAAACCGAACCGGAGCCGGTGGGCTGAGCAGCCGGATCAGGCCTCAGGCAGGCGGCTGCACGCCGGGTCGTGGTGTCGTGCGTTCACCACATGAACCGGTCGGGATGCTTCGCGGCTTCTTCCCGGACCTTCGGGAGTTCGGCGGCGTAGAGCGTCGTGTGTCCGCATCCCAGGCACACGAACGCGTTGAGGGCGGACAACGGTTGCGCCCACAGACTCCGGCTGTTCGGGTGTATTCCGACGTGGTGCTGGCTGACCACACCGAGGTTTCCGATCTGCTGGCCGCCGCACAGGTGACACTGGGGCAGCCGTGACGGAGGGTATGCGGTTCCCATGCGATTATCCCTACCACAGGGGAAGTCCCGCAGCTGCGGAAAAGCGCGACGCCATCCCGGTGGTCGTACCGATGACGACTGTCCGTTCCTCGGTGCACCGGGTGTGGCGTGCTAGCCCGCTCGCCGGACCGTTCCGGTTCCCGTCGGCCGACCGGCAGCAGAGGCGCAAACCATTCGGGAAAGACGAATTACAGTGCCGCCACGCGCAGGTTCGGGCGCTCCGGCTCGGAACCGGTACCCACCAGCCCGCGCCGCGCCAGTTCCGGGCGAACTCCCTCACCGAACCAGTACGCCTCCTCGAGGTGCGGATACCCGGAGAGCACGAATTCCTCGATCCCGACCTCGGTGTACTGCTCGATGAGGTCGGCGACCTCGGCGTGGCTGCCGACGAGTGCGGTTCCGGCGCCGCCGCGCACGAGACCGACTCCGGACCACAGTCCGGGGTAGATCTCGAGGGAGCGGGCGTCGTCGCCCAGATCGCCACCGTGCAGCGCGGCCATCCGCTGCTGCCCGACGGATTCGCTGCGGGCGAAGGATTCCTGGGCCTGTGCCACATCGGCGGGGTCGAAGGCGTCGTACAGGTCCTGTGCCACGGCCCAGGCCTGTTCGGAGCGGTCCCGGGAGATGGTGTGCAGCCGGATACCGAACCGCAGGCGCCGCCCGTACTTCTCGCCGATGGCGCGCACTGTGGCGACCTTCTCGGCGACGGCGGCGGGCGGTTCGCCCCAGGTGAGGTACACATCGGCGTGCTTGGCGGCGACCGGAAGCGCGGCGGGGGAAGACCCGCCGAAGTAGATCGGCGGCTCGGGGTCCGGAACGGAGTAGGTGCGCGCCCCCTCGATCTCGTAGTGCTCGCCGTGGAAATCGGCCGGTGTTCCGGACCAGGCGGCGCGCAGCACGCTGAGGAATTCGTCGGTGCGCGCGTAGCGCTGGTCGTGGTCGAGGTGGTCGCCGAACCGGCGCTGTTCGACCGATTCCCCGCCGGTCACGATGTTCAGCAGCAGGCGGCCACCGGAGATCTGCTGATAAGTGGCGGCCATCTGGGCGGCGAGAGTCGGGCTGAGCACTCCGGGACGGAACGCGACGAGGAACTTGATCCGCTTGGTGCGCGCGAGCAGGGCCGCGGTGGTCAGCCAGGCGTCCTGGCACCAGGACCCGGTCGGGGTGAGCATTCCGGTGAACCCGAGGTGTTCGGCGGCCTGCGCGACCTGGGTGAGGTAGTCGATGTCCGGCTGGCGCGGGCTCGCCGCCGCGATCGGGGAGACGTGCGGGCGCTCCGCGATGAACCGGCCGTCCCCATGGGTGGGAAGGAACCAGTGCAGTTCGATGCTCATTGCCGGATGCCTTTCTCCTGGAATGGTTGCAGATCCTTGTCGTAGCGGTCGTCGACGAAATCGCCGAACCGAATGCCCTGCGGGATGGAATTGTTGGCCACGAACACATCCATGAGCTGTTGCTCGGAACGCACGGTTGCGCCGGTGAGCGGGACCGGAAGCTGCACGCCACGCGAAACGTCGAGGCGGGCGACCGCCAATGGCAGCCCGGTGTCGTGGGCGTAGGCACGGGCCCACTGCTCGGGATGGCTCTGGGACCAGCGCTGCGCCTTGGCGGTCGCGACCACCAGTGCGCGGATCGCCTCGGCCTTGCGCGGATCGGCGAGCGCTTTCCGGCTCGTCACCTGGAAGTTCAGCGCGTTCGCCACTCCGGTCCCGTCGAGGAGAACGCGCGCGTGCTCGCGGATCTGCGCCTGCGAGGTGTAGGGATCCCAGATCGCCCACGCATCCAGATCGCCCTGGCTGAAGGCGGCGAAGGCGTCTGCCGGTTGCAGATAGGCGATGTGCACGTCGTCTTTGGTCATCCCGGCCCGGCGCAGCTGCGCCAGCAGGTGCCCGTGTGCCGAGGTGCTGTTCGCCACGCCGATCGTCTTGCCGCGCAAGGATTTCAGGTCCCGGATCGGGGAGTTCCGTGGTACCAGGATGGTGTCCCCGCTCGGTGCTCCCTGCGCGGCGGCGACCATGGACACGTCTGCGTTCGCCGCGGCCGCGATCAATGCCGGAGTGTTCCCGACCGAGGCGGTGTCGATCGCGCCGGCATTCGCCGCCTCGACCTCGGGCGGGCCGGAGGTGAAAGTGGAGAACTGTATCCGGAACGGCAGCGTACGCAGCAGTCCCGAAGCGGCGAGCAGCGACTTCGTCTGTCCTTTTTGGTCACCGACCTGCAGCACGAGCCCACGTTCCTCGGTATTCGTGGCACACCCGGCGAGCAGCAGGAGCAGCGCGACACAGCTAAGCCAGCGCATGCTGCTCCACCCCGAGTTCGGCGAGCAGGGTGTCCCGCAGGGCGAGCAGTTCGCGTTCGGCGCGCGGCCGGGGGAGATCCACACGGTGCTCGGCGGAGATCCGCCCGTCCTCGAGCACGAGCACCCGGTCGGCGAGGGTGAGCGCCTCCCCCACATCGTGGGTGACCAGCAGTACCGATTGACCGTGCTTGCGCCACAACTCCTGCACGAGCCCGCCCATGGCCAGCCTGGTGAGCGCGTCCAGCGCACCGAACGGCTCGTCCAGCAGCAGCACCGAGGGTTCCCGGATCAGCGCCCTGGCAAGGGAAACCCGTTGTGCCTCGCCCCCGGAAAGGGTGCCCGGCCAAGCATCCGCGCGGTCCTCGAGGTGTACCTCGGCGAGCGCGCGCACCGCCTGCTCGCGGGAGCACTGCGTGCCCAGCACCACATTGCGCCACACCTTGCGCCAGGGAAGCAGTCGCGGTTCCTGGAAGGCCGCCGAGACGCTGCCCGCCACATCCGCGATTCCCTCGACCGCCCCGTCCAGCCCGGCGAGCACCCGCAGCAGGGTGGACTTGCCCGATCCGCTTTTCCCCAGCAGGGCAACGAATTCCCCGCGCGCCACGGTCAGATCCACGCCATCGAGGACGGCGCGCTCGCCGAAGGTCTTACGCAGTCCACGTACTGTCACCGCCATCGCAGCACCCTCCGCTCGATCAGCCGCACCCCGGCATCGGTGAGCAGGCCGAGAATCGCGTACACCGCGAGCCCGACCAGGATCACATCGATGCGCAGGAAATCGCGCGCATTGTTGATCAGGTAGCCGATCCCGGTGTCCGCGGCGATCTGCTCACCCACGATCAGCGAGAGCCATGCACTCGCGAAGGCCAGCCGCAGCCCGACCATGACGTGTTCGGTCGAGGCCGGGAACACCACATGGCGCAGCCGCTGTACACGAGAGAAACCGAGCACCCGGGTGGCCTCGAGCAGCTTCCGGTCCACACCGCGGATTCCGGCGTACACGTGCAGATAGATCGGCAGCGCGACCCCGAAGGCGACGATCGCGATCTTGGGTGCCTCGCCGACCCCGAACCAGGTGATGAACAACGGGATCATGCCCAGATGCGGCAGGGTCCGCAGCGCCTGCATGGGTGGATCGATGCCGATATCACCGACCTTGGTGAGCCCGGCGAGGGTACCGAACAGACCGCCGAGCGCCGCGCCGATCAGGAAACCGAGGAACGCGCGCACCACCGAGATCCCCAGCGCCGAGGTCAGTTCCCCGTTCGCGATGAGCTCGCCCGCCGCGCGCACCACGGCGATCGGGGAGGCGAGCAACCGGCTCGGCAGCAGTCCGGTGCTGCTGGCCAGCTGCCAGATGAGCACGATCGCCACCGGGCTTGCCAAGCGCAGCAAGGGAATCCGGGCGCGGCGACGGGTGCGGCCCGGCCGGTTGCGTTGCGGGCGCACCTGATCGGCGACGGCGGTGACGCTCGCCATCACCGGTCACCGCCGAACGGGTCTCCGTTTTCGGGAAATTCTCGGGAAATCACGGAACCGATCGCACCAGCGCGCCGCACATGGTGTCAATCGGACGCATGTTTCGTCCACAGGAAGGGATTATCTCGGGGACGGAAACACGCGAGTTGCGAATCAATTCATCGAATGATGTCGTGCCGGGTGATCGTCTGGTCACGCCCCGGACCCACACCGATCGCGGAAACCTGCGCCCCGGACAGTTCCTCGATCCGGTGCACGTACGCCTGCGCGTTCTTCGGCAGATCCTCGAACCGGCGGCACTCGCTGATGTCCTCCCACCAACCGGGCAGCTGCTCGTAGACCGGAACCGCGTGATGCACATCGGTCTGGGTCATCGGCATGTCCTCGGTGTGGAAACCGTCCACTTCGTAGCCGACGCAGATCGGCACCGATTCCAGTCCGGAGAGCACATCCAGCTTGGTGAGGAAGTAGTCGGTGATGCCGTTGACCCGGGTCGCGTAGCGCGCGATCACCGCGTCGAACCAGCCGGTGCGCCGGTCGCGCCCGGTGTTCACGCCGACCTCCCCGCCGACCTTGCGCAGGTGCTCGCCCATCTCGTCGGTCAGCTCGGTCGGGAACGGCCCGGAACCGACCCGGGTGGTGTACGCCTTCAGGATGCCCAGCACGGCGCTGATCCGGCCCGGCCCGATGCCCGAACCGGCGCTCGCCCCACCGGAAGTCGGGTTGGACGAGGTGACGAAGGGGTAGGTGCCGTGGTCGACATCCAGGAGGGTGCCCTGGGAACCCTCGAGCAGCATGGTCTCGCCCGCCTCGAGGGCCTTGTTCAGCTCGAGCCTGGTGTCCGCGATGCGCTTGGCGAACTGCTCACCCTGCGCGAGCACCTCGTCCGCGACCTGGGCCGGGTCCAGTGCCTTGCGGTTGTACACCTTGACCAGGATCTGGTTCTTCACCTCGAGCGCCGATTCCACCTTCTGGCGCAGGATCTTCTCGTCCAGCAGGTCCTGCACGCGCACCCCGACGCGGGCGACCTTGTCCTGGTAACAGGGCCCGATCCCGCGGCCCGTGGTGCCGATCTTGCGGCTGCCCAGGTAGCGCTCGGTGACTTTGTCGATGGCGATGTGGTACGGCATGATCAGGTGCGCGTCCGCGGAGAGCAGCAGCCTGCTGGTGTCCACGCCCTTCTCCTCGAGGCCGCGCAGCTCGTCGAGCAGGGCCCCCGGATCCACGACGACACCGTTGCCGATCACGTTCGTCACCCCCTCGGTGAGAATGCCCGAGGGGATCAGCTTGAGCGCGAAGTTCTGACCGTCCGGGAGCACGACCGTGTGCCCTGCATTGTTACCGCCCTGATAACGCACGACCCACTGCACCTGGTCGCCGAGCAGGTCGGTGGCCTTGCCCTTACCTTCGTCACCCCACTGGGCGCCGATGAGCACGATGGCAGGCATGTCAAACTCCCATTGATATTGATCGATTTGCGAAACCAAGCTGTACCGGTCGACAAGCGTACTCTCTCTTCTCGTGTCAATGATGCGAACGGCGGAACTGTCCGGGCCACTGTCCGGAAAAGAGGACATCGATCCGGCGCTGGACGTGGAACGCCTCGTGGTGCGCGGCACCGACGCCGATCTCGCCGCGGTCGCGATTCGCCTGCTGCGCAAGGGAAAACTCCAGCAGATCGCGGTCGCCTACCTGCCGTCCGGCGAATCCGAGGTCGCGGTTCGCGCCCATCCGGACACGGTGCGCACCGCCGCGGTGACCGGCATTCCGCTGATCCGCGACGATCACGGCGGGGTCGTCGTCGGTTCGGCGAGCGCGCAGGTGACCGGCGCCACGGTGTACTGCGACAGCGCGGCGGTGCTCTACCGGGACGCGGGCACCGTGCTGGTGCGCCCCGGCGGCGAAGGCGTGAAAGTCACCGTGCACAGGCGGTTTCGCAGGACCCGCTCCGCGACCGGGCGAGCGGTGCAGTTCGGTTGCGCCCCGTGCCGGCCGGTCACCGACGGTCAGCCGCATCCGAGGCCGCTCGAACGCTGGTCCTGGTATCGGCACACCGAGGATCTACGGCTGGTGACCGCGTGCTGACCCCCTACGTTCGTCGGTGAGTCACCCGAAAGTATTGCGCACGTCACATTGGTGCGCGATCGTCAAAAGATGACGAAACTTCGCTTACGTACCGCCACCATTTCACTAACCGCGGCGGCGGGCATCAGCCTGTTCGGGCTCGCCGTGCCCGCATCGGCCACCCCGCCCGGAATCCCGGACGCCGGGACCGCCCGCGGTTACCTCGGCACCCTCACCGTGGCCGCGGACGGCTCCATGGACGGCTACTCCCGGGAGAAGTTCCCGCATTGGATCGCCCAGGAGGGCAACTGCAACACCCGCGAGGACGTGCTCAAGCGCGACGGGGAGAACGTCAAGGTGGGCAGCGACTGCTACCCGACCTCGGGCACCTGGACCAGCGCCTACGACGGGCAGAAGGAGAGCAAGGCTTCCGAGGTGCAGATCGACCACATCGTCCCGCTCGCCGACGCCTGGCGCACCGGGGCCGCGAAGTGGTCCCAGGACCAGCGCCAGGCCTTCGCGAACGATCTCAAGGACCCGCAGCTGATCGCGGTCTCCGGGAGCTCGAACGAGGAGAAGAGCGACAAGACCCCGGACGAGTGGATGCCGTCCGATGCCGGTTACCGCTGTGACTACGCGGCCAGCTTCGTGGCGATCAAGCACCAGTACAAGCTGACCGTGAAGCCCGAGGAGAAGAAATCCCTCGAGGACACCCTCGGAAAGTGCTGAGTGCCTCGGAAAGTGCTGAGCGCGGGTCGGCTCAGCGGATCGTGAACCCGCCGTCCACCCGCAGTTCGGTGCCGTTGACCATCGCCGCTTCCGCCGAGGCGAGGTAGGTCACCGCGGCGGCGATCTCCTCGGGTTCGGCGAACCGCCCGGCCGGGATCTCCGCGCGATGCGCCTCGCCCGCCGGGTTGTCCCAGGCCGCGCGGCCGAGCTCGGTGAGCACCACGGTCGGCGAGACGGTGTTCACGGTGATCCCGCTCGGTCCCCATTCGAGGGCCAGTGTGCGGGTCATCCCGTTCACCCCCGCCTTGCTCGCGCAGTAGGCGACGTGTCTGTCCAACGCCACACTTGCCGCCTGGGAGGCCAGATTCACGATCCGCCCATAGCCGCGTCGCGCCATCGCCGCGCCGACCGCCTGGCACATCAGGAAGGTACCGGTGAGGTTGACCGCGATGGTCAAGTCCCAGTCCGCGACCGTGACCTCGGCGGCGGGCGCGAGCCGTGCCACGCCCGCCGAGTTGACCAGAATGTCGATCGTGCCGTGCTGCGCCAGCACCTCCGCGGTCACCGCGCGCACCGATTCCGGATCGGTCACCTCGAGGCGGTGCGTGGAAGCACAAGCGGCCGGGAACTCGGCTTTCAGGTCCGCACCGGCCACGGTGGCCCCGCGCTCGGCGAGGGTTTCGGCGACCTGGCGGCCGATGCCCGAGGCGGCACCGGTCACCAGCGCGACCCGTCCACTCAGGTCGAACATCGCCTCAGTCCGTTCCGCTCGTGGCCAGCGCCGGGTTCTTCGGCGCGGTATCGGTGCGCACGTTCAGGAACGACACCATCACGAAGGCCGCGGCGTAGAGCAGCACGAACGCCCACACCACACCGGTGTTGCCGAGCCCGATGGCCAGCACCAGCGCCACCACACCGGAACCGAGGAAGCTCGCCCCGCCCGCTGCCGTGGTGTACATGGCCATCGCCGCGCCTTTGTGCTGCGGCGCGAGCGCGGGCATGATCGCGCCCATCGGCACGAACCCGGCGAGCAGGCAGCCGAACACACAGCCCGCGGCGGTGGAAAGCCAGAAGCCCCAGGTGGATCCGGCCGGAACCATGTGCGGGACGTACCACCAGAGCAGCAATCCGACCGCGGAACCGAACACTCCGAACCACTGCACGGTGCGCCGCCAGCCCCAGCGATCTCCGACCGCGCCGAACACCGCGTTCACCAGGATGTTGGTGGCATACACCAGAACCGTCATGGTCAGCCAGCGCGCCTGCCCCCAGCCGAGCTCATCGGCGATCACCGTGGGCAGGATGATGAACATCCCGAACTCGGGGGCGGTGTTGATCAGCCGCACCAGGAAACCCATCAGGATCTTGGGCTGGCGCACGGTCAGCCGCAACCCCGCGGTGATGACCTGCAGGCTGGACTCGCCCTCGGGCGCGATCCGTTGCCTGCCACGGGGATCACGCACCCCGAACAGCATGATCAGGAACCCGATCAGCACCAGAACCGTGGAGCTGATCATCGCACCGGTCTCCCCGCCGGTGCTGCCGCCGAAGGCCGGGATCATGCCCAGCGCGAACAGCGAGCCCAGGGTCGGCAGCCCGCCGGTGAACATCACGTAGAACCAGCCGACCGCGGTGCCGTTGCGCGCGACCGGGGTGGTGATGTTCACCCAGACCAGGAACCCGAACGCGAAGAACGGGAATCCGAAACCGCGCAGGAAGTAGGTGATGAACACCAGCGGGAAGTTCGCGAGCGAAAGGCTGAGCAGGAACAGCACCTCGAACACGACCCAGATCACGAAGCCGAGCACCATCACCCGCCGCGGTCCCCACAGATCGGCGAGCGCCCCGGACAGGTAGCTGCCGACCAGCACCGCGACGCTGTACATCGAGATGATCACCGCGACGGTGGCTTCCGGGCTGTGCAACACCGCGCTGATGTGCGGCGAGATGAAGTTGGACTCGGTGCCGTTCCCGGTCATGAAGACGAGCACGGCAAGGAATCCCCAGCGCAGCTTGTGCGGGATGCCGATGCGGTCCAGGAAGGTCTCGCGGGTGCCCGCGGTGTCGAGGCTGCTCATCACCGCACCGCCGTCCCGCCGGGCAGGATGCTCACCTTGACCGAGGAACCGGCTGTGTCCCCGACCAGATCGAGTGCCTGCTGGAATTCCTCGAGCCCGAACTGATGGGTGCAGATGTCCTCGACCGGGATCTTGCCGTCCTCGATGAGCTTGATCGCGGCCGGCCAGCAGTGCGGGCCGAGGTGCGCGCCGAGCACATCGAGTTCCTTGTCATCGGAGATGATCGACCAGTCCACGCTGACATCCGAACCGAACACCGAGTACTCCACATAGGTGCCCAGCTTGCGCAACAGGTCGAGCCCCTGGCCGACCGCGGAGGGATGCCCGGTGCCCTCCAGATACACATCAGCGCCGTAGCCCTCGGTCAGTTCCTTGATCTTGGCGACCGCGTCCTCGCTGCGGATGTTGATCGTCAGGTCGGCCCCGCACTTGCGGCCGAGTTCCAGCTTGTCGTCGTCCAGATCGAGCGCGATCAGGGTCAGCGGATTCTTCTGGCGGGCACCGGCAATCAGCCCGAGTCCGATCGGCCCGCATCCCGCGACCACGACCACATCACCGAACTGGATGTTCGCCCGCTCGACCGCGTGCAGCGCGCAGGAAAGCGGTTCGGCGAACGCGGCATGTGCCGGGGCGAGCTCCTTGGACACCTTGTGCACCCGGGCCTTGGGCGGCACCAGCATGTACTCGGCCATCGCCCCGTCGTAGTTGCGGAAGCCGAACATGTCGTGCGGTCCGCACATCCAGTACTTGCCGGTGCGGCAGTAGCGGCATTCCTCGCACGGCACGATCTGCTCGCACACGATGCGGTCGCCGACCTCGGCCCGGTGCCTGCTTCGCGCCCGCTCGCTGCCGCCGACCACGGTCCCGACGAACTCATGGCCCGGCGTGCGGCCGGTCTGCGCCCATGCCGGGCGGTGCTCATCCCCCCAGAATTTCGCCGCCCCGTGGTAGCACTTCAGATCGCTCGCGCACACGCCGACGGCTTCGACCCGCAGCAGCAGGTCGTCCTCACCGGGGCGCGGCACGTCCACCTCCTCGAGGCGGTAATCCTGCGGACCGTGCACCACGACCGCTCGCATCCGATCCGGGATGTCCGACACCTGGTACCTCCATTGGCACGGGTCGCGCTGGTCTCGTGCGAACCCTCTGGACTTCTGCCGCACCTAGCATCACCATGGGCTGAACATCCGTCAACACATCCGTTCAGGTTTGAACATATGTTCACGGCACGGCCGGGAGGACGGCGCTATGGGTTCCGATCAGCACACACACCGTGACCTACGGCTGATGCATCAGGCCGCGCGGCTGTACTACCTCGAGGAGCTGAGCCAGGCCCGCGTCGCCGAGCGGCTCGCGGTCTCCCGGCCGACGGTCAGCAGGCTGCTGGCCGAAGCGCGGCGGATCGGCATGGTCCGGATCACCGTGCACGAGCCGGGGTCCCCCGCCGTGGAACCCGACCCGGAACTACTGGCCGAGGCGCTGGGCATCGAACGGGTCTGGCTTGCCCCGTTCGGGCACGGGCCGATCAGCGCGCTCGCCGAACCGGTCGGCGCCGCGCTGCGCGAGGCCGCGCTGTCTCCCGGGGAGGTGCTGCTGGTCTCCTCCGGCCAGACCGTCTACGAACTCAGCCGGACCACCCTGCCCGCGCTGCCCGGTATCGAGGTGGCACCGACCGTCGGCGGGGTATCCGAACCAGAACCGTGGCACCAGACCAACGAGATCGTGCGCGCCATCGCCGAACAGGCCGGGGCCCGGCCGCATTTCCTGTTCGCCCAGGCGATGCCGTCCAAGGTCATGCGCGCCACCCTGGCCCAGGATCCCGAGTTCTGCCAGGTCACCGAGATGTGGGGCCGGGCGAAGGTCGCACTGATCGGGATCGGTGCGCCGCCGAGCTCCCGCAGTTCCATGTCCGCGGCCATTCCGATGGATGCGGGGAGCCTGCAGACCGCGGTCGGGGACATCTGCCTGAACTTCTTCGGCCCCGCTGGGGAGGAGGTCGTCTTCCCCGGCAGCGATCGCATGGTGCGGATCAGCCCCGCCCAGTTGCGGGCGGTGCCCCGCACCATCGCGGTGGCCGCGGGCGCGGACAAGGTGGGCAGCATCATCGCGGCGGCGCACGCGAGGCTGTTCAACCGCCTGGTCACCGATCTGCGCACGGCGGAGCTGATCCTGACCACCACGCGGCCCATCTAGGGCTGCCTCCTCAGGCGCGGAGCCAGGTGAGGGTTGCCGTGACCGGCCCGCCGCGGAAGATCAACGCGAGCTCGTCGTACCGAGTGTGCGTGCGGCTCCGCTGGGCTGGGGCGATCACGCGGGACGGCCGAGCCCTGCGCACGTCGGCGGCACAGGCAATCCCGTGAGGCGGACGCCGGCATGTGTCTTGTACCGGCGATTGACGCCGACCAACAGTGCGGTGATCCGCTCACTGACACCGCTGATGTCCAGCGGGCCGCAGTCGACCGCGCGCAGACCTCGGATGCGCTCGATGAGCGCGGCGGCCACTGCCTTGTCGGCGGCCTTGTCGCCGCAGATCAGCACGTCCTCGTCGAGGACCTGGTCGAGGTCCCGCAAGGTCGCGGCGCTGACCGTCTGCATCGCGGAGACGACGGACACCCCGGCCGGGAGCAGATCCTGGGCTTGTTCCGCGGCCGAACCCGCCCACACGGTGATGGGGCGAAGCCCGCGGCGGGCCGGCACCATCGGGGCGGTCGTGTCGATCAGCAGCTGACCCGGCCGCATGACCTCGGCGATCGACCGCACCGTCTCGACGTGCGCGCTGAACGGAACCGCGATGACCACGACCGGCGCACCGTCGACCACTGCGGCGTTCTCCCCGCCGGACGCGCCCGGCAGCTGCGCGGCGGCGGCGTGTGCGGCGTCCGGACGGCGCGAACCGATACGGACGTCGATTCCGGCGTGCGCCCACCGTGTCGCGAGTCCGAGCCCGAGGGCGCCGGTACCGCCGACGATGGCGACGGTTCCGGCGCGCTGGGACGACTCGTCGAGCTGGGGCGCGGGCTGAGGGGATGCCATGGGAGCTCCTTCGTTCTCGGCTTGGCGGTTCATTCGCTGAGCGGGTGGTCTTGGCCGTTCTGCGCCGGCCCGAACCAGACGCTCTTGACATTGGTGAACTGCCGGATTCCGAACACACCGAGCTCACGCCCATAGCCACTGCGCTTGACTCCGCCGAAGGGCAGACGCGGGTCGGACGCGACCATCCCGTTGACGAACACGGCACCCGCGTCGATGCGGGGCACGAGGTGGTTCGCGCGATCGAGGTCCGAGGTCCACAGGGCCGCACCGAGACCGAACTCGGTGGCGTTGGCGATGTGGACCGCGTCGGATGCGTGCCTTGCCCGGATGACCGCGGCGACCGGACCGAAGGTCTCCTCGGCCGCGACGGCCATCTCCGGGGTGACCGTGTCGAGGACGGCGGGCCGGTAGTAGAAGCCCGGCCCCTCCGGCACCGTGCCGCCGGTGACGATCCTGGCGCCCGCCGAAACGCTGCGGCGCACCTGGTCGAGCACGTCCGCGCGGATGCTCGCCCTCGCCAACGGTCCGATCCGCACATCGCGATCGATCGGATCGCCGACGGTGAGCGCGGCGACCCCCGCGGCGAACGCCTCGGTGAACTCCGCGGCGACCGCGTCCTCGACGATGAAGCGCTTGCCCGAGATGCAGCTCTGCCCGGCGTTGAGTGTCCGGGCCGAGACGGCGGCGGCCGCGGCGGCGGGGATGTCGGCGTCCGCGAGCACGATGAACGGGTCGGAGCCACCGAGCTCGAGCACCTGGGGCTTGAGTCGCGCAGCGGCCATGGCCGCGACCTGGGCGCCGACCTCGGTGGAGCCGGTGAGGGTCAGGGCGTGGATGCGGTCGTCGGCGATGAGGTCCGGCACGGCGTCCGGGCCGGCCAGCAGTGTGGTGAACAGCCCGGCCGGGCAGCCCGCCTGCTCCCAGATCTCGGCGATCGCGAGGGCGCAACGCGGAACGTTCGACGCGTGCTTCAGCACGGCGCCGTTGCCCGCGAGCAGCGCAGGCGGCGCGAACCGGAACACCTGCCAGAGCGGGAAATTCCACGGCATCACGGCAAGCACCAGACCCAGCGGGTCATAGGCGATGTGACTGCGTGTGGCAGCGGTCTCGACGGACTCGGGGGCGAGCATCGCCGGACCGTGCTCGGCGTAGTACTCGCAGCACCAGGCGGACTTCTCGACCTCGGCTTCCGCCTCGGCGATCGGCTTGCCCATCTCCCCGGTGATCAGCGCGGCGAGCCTGTCCCGGTCGGCGCGCATGATGGCGGCGGCGCGGTGCAAGTGCTGGGCGCGGACCTCGATCGGAACCGACCGCCACTGGGCGGCCGCGGCCGCGGCCCTGGCGAGGGCCGCCTCGATCTGGTCCGGGGTGTGCGGGTCGAAGCGACCCAGGACTTCTTCGGTCGCGGGGTTGACGGAGGTGATCTGACGAACGGACATCGTGACGTCCTTCTCGAGTCGGTGCGGGGGAACGCGGTGGGAAGGTCAGGCAGGGAAATCAGGCGACGGCCTGACGGCGGACGCGCTCGGGATCCGGCCCGCTCCACAGCACGTCGTCGGCGGCCACGCGGTCATGCGCCGCCCTCGATTCGAGCGCGTCGAGCACCTCGCGGGCCAGGCGCAGATACCAGTCCGCGACCTCGGCGGGGTAGTCGGCGTAGCTGCCGTTCTCCCGCAGCACCGGTCCCTCGACGGTGGGAATGTCGGTCCGGCCGTCGAACTCGACCGTGTAAGGCTTGCCGAGCTCGGCGGCGGTGGGCGCGTCGATCGTGGCGTCGAGCTTGACCCACCGGCCCTCGACGAAGGCCTCGCCGAGCGAATGCCACGGCAGCGGGCGACCGACCGGCCCACCCCACAGCACGCGCACCTCCGGGGACAGGAACTCCATCTCCGGCGCGTCCAGCGCCTGGAAGGCGACGCGCGCCGGGATGTCGGCGGCGCGGGCCAGCGCGGTGAAGGAACTGGCCTTGCCCATGCAGAACGCGACGCCGTTCTCGAGGACGTCGCTGGCCGCTGTCTGCCCCTTCGCGAGGTAGCGGAACGAGGCCAGGATGTCGTAGGGCAGATCACGGACGTGGTGGTAGATGCGGCCCAGACGCTCGACCTCGGTCGTGGCGCCTTCGGTGATCCGGCGTGCGGTCTCGACGACGGTCGGATGGTCGGAGTCGATGTACTCGGTTGGACGGAGGTACTGGGCACCGGCGGTCTCGGTCGACCGGGAGGTCACATCGGAGGTCATGGTGCGGCTCACTTTCGGCGGGTGTGTGCGGAGGTCAGGCGGGCTGGGCGGTGCCGAGGTGCGGAAGGATCTGCTCGCCCACCATGTCGAGATAGTCGGAGTCGGCCACGTCGGGGATCGTGAACAGAAAATGGTTGATCCCAGCGGACTGGTACTCGCTGATCTGCTCGAGACAGGCCTGGGCGGAGCCGGTGATCAGGCCGCTGTCCGGGATCGACTTGAACCGCGCGCGCAGCTGTCGCTGGACCTCGGGCGACTCGGTGGGTGCGAGCAATGTCGTCACCGACAGCTCGAAGGTCGAGGGATCACGGTCGATCGCCTCGCACTCGCGGTCGAGCAGCGCCCGGCGCTGCGCGCACTTCTCGGCGGGCCACCATCGGACGTTGACGCCGTTCGCGTGCCGGACCGCGATGCGGCCGACCCGCGGCCCCTCGCCACCGATCCACAGCGGCGGGTGCGGCTGCTGGACGGGCGGCGGGTCGCAGATCGCACCGTCGATCGTGTAGAACTCGCCGCTGAACCGGGGGTTGGTCTCGGTCCAGACGCTGCGCATCACCTGCAGCGACTCGGCGAGCGCCGAGACACGGTCGCCGGTCGAGGGGAACGGGATCCCGTACGCCTCGAACTCCTGCTGGAACCAGCCCGCCCCCAGCCCCAGGTCCACGCGCCCGCCCGAGATCACGTCGAGGGTCGCAGCCATCTTGGCGAGGACGGCGGGATAGCGGTACGAGTTACACAGCACGCTGGTGCCCAGACGCAACGAGGTCGTGTCGCGCGACAGCGCGGACAGCGCCGTCCAGCACTCCAGGAGCGGGATCGACGACGGCCCCTCCACCGCAGGCGCGTCCCCGTTCGCCCCGTCGGTGATCCCGGCGTCGCGGACATAGTCGTCGGGGCTCAGCGTCAGGAAGTGGTCGCACAGCCACGCCGAGTCGAACCCGTGGGACTCCGCCGTCTGCGCGACGCGGGTCATGTCCGGATAGTTGCCCACGGACAGGCCGCGGATGGTGAGGGCGAGGATCAGGCCGACGTGCGGGCCGCCCCCGCGAGTGGGCTTCGGTGTGCCGGGTTCGGCGTCGGTCATTGTTGCAACCTTTCTGTTCTCTCTGTCATGCCGACCGTCCCGTCCGCGATGACACGGGGAAGCGTCACCGAGAATCCGTAGCGATCCGGTCGGTAGTGGAAGACCACGACCTCCAGGGGCCGGTTGTCGTGGTCGAAGCTGACGCGATCGAGGACGAGGACCGGTGCGCCCTCGTCGACGCCCAGCGCCACCGCGACATCCGCGGACGCGCCTGCGGCGTGGATCTCGTGCCGGGCCTCCGCGATGCGCGTGCCCAGCCGCTGCTCCCACATCGTGTAGGTGGTCTCGGTGGCCGGTTCGGCCGAACGCAACGGCTCGGCGGCCTCGCGCACCCAGGTCGGGAGGTGGATCGTCACCAACGCCACGGGCTGCTCACCGTCGCCGTAGCGGCGGCGGATGGTGAGCACCTCACGCTCCCCGAGCGTCCGCGCGACGTACGCCGATGCGGGCTCGACTCCGAAGCTCATGACCTCGATCTGCGGCGTGACACCGCGATCGAGCAGCACCTCCGTGATCGTGCGGACCCCGGACGACAGCTCCTGGTCCAGCGGTTCGGACACGAACGTGCCCAGCCCTTGCTTGCGCACGACCCAGCCCTGACGCTCGAGGGCGCCCACCGCGGCGCGGACGGTGATCCGGCTCAGACCGGACTCCGCGATCAACTCCTTCTCGGTGGGCAGCCGTGCGCCCGGTGGCAGTTGCTGTTTGACGATCAACGCCTTGATCTGTTCGGCCAGCTGTGCCGTGGCCGAGGTTCGACCGCGCTGGATCCGCAGGTCGGCGTCCGTCAGGTCGAGGCGCGGTCCGAAGTCTTCAGGGGATGTCATAAGTCGTATTGAACCCGGCGGAGGTGGCCCGCCGCGCCGCGACATGCCTGTGAGAGCAGGCGCCGGGTGGGCCGCCTGCGACTCGGTCTTGACATGATGCATAAGACGTTTTATAACGTATTACCCAGAGGGACGCAAGAGGCGCCCCACCCAACCGACTGGAGACACCATGGCCGACGAGAGCCCCGTGACCGTGATCGCCCGCTTCACCCCGACGCCCGAGACCTCCGGCCGACTGCAGGCACTGCTGGAGGGGATGGTGGCTCCGACCCGCGCCGAGGCGGGCTGCCACTCCTACAACCTGTTCACCACTCAGGAGGACGGTGCGGAGTTCGTCCTTCTCGAGTGCTACGAGGATTCGTCTGCCTTGGAGGCACATCGCGCGTCCACGCACTACAAGAACTACCGGGCCCAGCTCCCGGACTTGCTCGCGGCGCCGATCAACGTGACCGTTCTCGCCCCGGTCGACGTGCTCGACTGAGCACCCGGACGTCGAGTCTTCAGCTCAACGGAGAGCAAAGGAGAGCACCGTGTCCGACCTGGAGAGCGGCGTACCGCCGCTCGGCACCCGCGATCGAACCACGACCCTGCGCAGCATCGACAGGACCAGCCGCCGCGCACTCGTGGCGTCGTGGCTCGGATGGATGTTCGACGGGTTCGAGACGTACGCACTCGTCCTCGCTGGTTCGGCGGCCGTCACCGACCTGGGGACCAGCGGCCAACTCGAACGACTTCCCGCCTACGTCGGCGCGCTGGTGGCCGCGACCCTTCTGGGGTGGGCCCTGGGCGGGATCGTCGCCGGCTTCGCAGCCGACTACCTCGGGCGCCGCCGCATCCTGATGATCTCGATCCTCTGGTATGCGGTGTTCACCGGCCTGACCGCGATCGCGCCCGACTACTGGTGGCTGCTGGCCTTGCGCTTCGTCACCGGGATGGGCCTTGGCGCCGAGTGGGGCAGCGCGACGGCCCTCATCGGCGAGCTGTGGCCCGACCGCTCCCGCGGACGGGCAGCCGCCGTACTGCAGTCCGGGTTCGGGGTCGGCGCCATACTCGCGGCCCTGGCCTGGTTTCTCCTTCAGCCGCTGGGTTCCGCGGCCTGGCGGTATCTGTTCCTCATCGGCGCCCTGCCCGCACTGATCGTGCTCTACGTGCGCCGGACCGTCCACGACCCGGAGATGTGGACAGAGATCCGCGAACGCAGGCGCAATGCCAAGGCCACCGCGGCAGGCGGTGGACAGGTCGGGCCGGCGGACCGAGAGCTTTTGCGGTCTCCGTTCACGTCGGTGTTCAGCCGGCCGCACCTGCGCCGGCGGGCGCTGCGACTTCTCCTGATCACCGTGGTGTCGGTCATCGGCCTCTACAGCGTGTCGGCCTGGATCCCGCAGTACATCGGCCAACTCGCGAAGAACACGGGACTGCCCGCCAGCGCATGGTCCGCGAACGGCGGCCTGGTGTTCAATGCCGCATCCGTGCCGGGGTACCTACTGTTGGGCTACCTTGCCGACACCTGGGGCCGCAAACCCACCATGCTCGTCTACTACGCGGGCTCGGCGTTGATCCTGCCGATCTTCTTCTTCGCCGTTTCGACGCCGGGGATCGCCCTCGTCGCCGCAGGCGTCGCCGGGTTCTTCATCCTGGGGCAGTTCGCGTGGATGCCGATCTACATGCCGGAACTGTTCCCCACAGTGGGACGGGCGACCGCGATCTCGGCGGTGTTCAACTCTGCCCGGATCGCAGGCTCATTCGTCACACTCACCGCCGGTCTGCTCATCAGCCTGCTCGGGAGCATCTCGACGGCAGCGACGGCGATCGGTGTGGCGTCCTACGTGATCGCGCTCGGCCTGATCTGGTTCGTGGGCCCGGAGACAAAGGGACAACCCCTTCCCCGCTGAGCACGAATCGCTGAACACGGATACCCGGCGTGGGGTCGTGAACCACAGGTTCACGACCCCACGCCGGTCGTTCTCGTCCAGATGCCGCTTGGCAAGGAGATACGGCCGGTGAGCCGATCCCCGGACCACAGGGTGCTGCCACACCGCACGTCCGCGCACTACAAGGACTACCGGGCCCAGCTCCCGGAGCTGCTCGCGACGCCGATCGATGTCACCGTTCTGCCCCCGGTCGACGTGCGGAGTTGATCACCCGGCCAGGGCGGCCTCGAGGAACGCGTCCCGGCGCCCGCCGAGGGTTTCCGCGTCGAGATCGGTCCGGCCTTGATCGTGGACGACGGGGACGATGTACGCCATATCGGCGAGGGTGCAGCACGCCGCAACGAGATCCCAGTAGGCGAACCGGTGTGCCCGCCTGCCGGTGGCCTGTTGCCAGCCGTGCAGCACCTGCTCGGCCGCGGGGAGCCCGAAGTTCAGGGCCGCGTCGAATCGCGCCCCGCCGAGATCGACTCCCGGCGGCCCGGCACCCGCGCAGTCCCAGTCGACGAGGCCGGTGAGCCGATCGCCGGACCACAGGGTGTTGCCGTGCCACAGATCGCCGTGCACGAAAACCGTCGGGCCGACGGGCTCCGCCAGCTGTTCCAGTCGTTCCTGGGCGGCATCGAGCAGCGCCGTACTGCCCTGGGCATGACGCCGCGCCGCGAAGTCGACGTCCGCGATGGAGCGGGTCCGCAGGGGGAGTTCGGCCCCGGGTCGCAACGGGACCGAGCCCAGCGCGGCCGCCGTGGCACCGAGGCGACGCAGCCGCTCGGCGGAGGCGACTCGCGGAATCCGGCTGTGCCCGGGCAGCACCGTGGTCAGGATCGCGAGCGCACCCGCCGAGCTGCCGTCCAGGTCGGCGGCGATCAGCCGCGCAGCGGGTAACCGGTGCCGACCGGCGAGCCGCAGCGCCGCCACTTCGGTGCCGAACCGGCGGCGGTGTTCGGGATCGGCGGGGTCACCGAGGCGTAGCACGGCCGCTTCGAGTCGGCCTGCCGGTTCGAACCGCAGCAGCCACGGGTTGGCTCCCTGCCGCAATCCCGCCGCGGAGACCACCTCGGACCCGTCGGCTACGGCGTCGAGCGCCCAGCGCAGTGCCTCGCCGGAGAGCACCGGCTCAGGAGGACAGCATCTTCAGTCCGCTGACCTTCCAGGCGTTGTTCGTGAACTCCAGGTCCGCGCGGATCATGCCCAGCGTCGGGATCTGCTGGCCGCCCTTGCCCCCACCCTTGGAGTAGGTCTGCGACATGAGCGCGAGCACCCGCGAACGGTTTCCCTCGATCCGTTGCACACCAATGGAAAGCACCGCGGAGGACAGCGAGAGCTGATTCTTCGCGCCGTTGTCCCGCAGCACCTGCATCAGCTGGTCGTACTGGCTGCTGACCTTGCCGAGGATCAGTGACTTGGCCTCGTTCTTGGTCTTGTCCGGGTTCTTGTAGTCGAAGCTGAACATGGTGTTCAGTGCGTTCGTGGCCTGCTGCTTGACCTGGGTGGTCGTCTTGTTGTCCACGATCGCGGTGTTGTCGCCGAGGTTCGCGCCCGCGTTGGCGCCCGCGATCCCCGCGAACACGGCGAATCCACCGAGCAGTACGGCGATCACGGTGATGATGGCCGCGCCGCGCAGCCGCACCGGCTTGTCCTGCGCCTCGGCCGGGTCCGCGGGCTCGCTCTTCGTCTCCGCGCCGGACATCTCCGACTGCGGCGGGTAGGAAATGGTCTCGGTTCCGCGGCGTGCCTTGCTGCCGACCGGTTTCGGTTTGCCCGCCTCCTCGATGGGCTCGGCGATCTCCGGCTCGGTCTGTTCGGTTTGTTCGGCCTGTTCCGTCTGTTCGGTTTGCGGTTCGGTCTCGGCCGGCGCCGCGGCTTCGGGCGCGGCTTCTTCGGCTACGGTTTCCTCGGGCGCGGTCTCTTCGGTTACGGCTTCCTCGGTTACGGCTTCCTCGGGCGTGGTCTCTTCGGGTTCCGGGCGCGGTTTCGGCGAAGGCCTGCGCAGCCCGGCCGAGGAGGACGAACCGCGGGACTGCATGTTCGCCCGGCCCGCGACCTTACGGCGCGGACCCGGCTGCGGTTGTTGGCGGCGGGGCGGTTGTGCCACGTTCATCCTTTCCCGAGCACTGGTCTCCTCGAACGCTGCCCTTGTCAGACCTTGCTCAGTTGCCTGAATCTCCGGTCATGACCGGTGCGCCGCTGACCGAACTGGCCTTCCACGGCGCATTCCCATCGGCCCGGGTCAGATTGACCGTAACGGGCAACCGCTGGGATTTCGGGGCGGCCTTGTTCTTGTCATCAGAGTTCTTGTCGCCCGATTGCTGGGTTTCGTTCGTCGAATTCACCACCGCGAGGATGCTGGCGGTATTCGCGTGCGTGTCCAGATTGACCACGGCGCTTTCCACCAGATCGCTGCGGGTGATGAGTTTCGTATCGCCCATCTGCTTCTTGTATTTGTCGATGGTCTTGCCGACCTGCTCGTGCAGATCCCCGGTGGTCGAATTCTCCAGTTCACCCTTGAGCTGGTCGAGACGGCGGTAGTCGATGGTGGTCACGTTGATCGCGGTCTGCCCGCCGACCCGGAGCACATCCTCGCGCGCGGTCGCGTACTGCGTGTCCTGACTGGTGCTCGCCCGGATCCAGGCCAGTCCGAAGTAGATGGCGAAGCCGAGCGCGATCACCAGCAGCACGACGGAACCGATCAGGTACGGATTGCGTGCGCGTGCCCGTATTCCGGTACTGCTCGTCATCATCGCTCCATGCTAGTCGGCCGTTGTCACGTGCACGTATGTCAATCCAAGTCCAGGGCCTTCGGCAGGTCCTGCGGACCCGGCCCGAGCGGGGTGATCCCGAGCAGACCGGCCGGGGAGTCCTTGGGCTGCTGCTGCGCCTGCACCGGCTTGACCTCGACCGGTTTACCCGCGTACGGCGCGTTCACCGAGCCGCGCACGTTGATCGGGCTCCCGCTCGGCTCGGCACAGTAGGCCTGTTTGTTCTGCGGCAAGGGATTCGTGTCCGCGGCGGGCCGCTTCTTCGTGGACTCGTACCCGCGCACACACGGTGCCGGGTTCATCAGGTTCAGCGCGAAACCGAGGTTCGCGTTCCCGTTCGCATCGAGGATCGTGTCACCCGCACCGGCCAGCATCGGGTACACGACGAAGGTCTGCTCCAGGCCCTTGTTGCGGGTACGGAGCACCTCGGATGTGGTCCACAGCTGCGGGAGAAGCTTCGGGAAGTTCTGCGCATTGTCATTGACCAGACCGTTGACCTGCTGGGCCGCGGGTGGGGTTTTGTCGATCAGCGAACGGATGTCGGCATCAGATCCCTTGAGCGAGGCGGAGACCCCGCGCAGATCGCCCGCGAACTGCTTGAGGTTCGAGCCTTCCTTGATCTGGGTGCCCAGCACGGTCCTGCTGGTGTCCAGCAACTGCTGCGTGGCGGGCAGGTTGTCCTGCGCGGTCGAGATGAACTTCTGCGAATCGTCGAGCAACCGCTGCAGATCCGGCCCGGTGCCGCCGAACGCCGTGTACGCCTCGTCGACCACGGTGCGCAGCGAGTCCAGCGGCACCGAGGTGGACAGCCCGTTCACATCGTTGATCAGGTCCTGCGTGGGCAACGGGGCCGAGGTGTCCGCCGCGGCGATGGTCCGCTTGTCCTCCGGCTCGTTTTCCAGGGTTCGGCCCGTGGAACTGACTCCCTGCTTGGGTTTCAGGTCCACGTACTGCTCGCCGACCGCGGAACGGTCGGCGATCGTCCCGGTCACCTCGGCAGGAATGGGCGGCGCACTGCGATCCACGACCAGGTCCACATCGAGCCCGGTCTTGGTCAGCCGCACCTCGCCGACCCGGCCGACCTTCACCCCGCGATAGGTCACCTCGGCATTGGTGAAGATCCCGCTGGTGTCCCCGAGTTTCATCGGGACCGTGTAGGTGGTGTTCCCGATGACCCGGTCCCCGCCCGCGTAGCGCCAGGTCGCGTAGCCGACCCCGAGAATGGCCACGATCACGAACACGATCAGTTTGATCTTGGTGGTTCTGGTGATCATCTAAAAGGCACCTCCACCGGAGAGGGTTCCGAAGATGCCGCCGAGACCGCCGCCACTGCCGCTGCCCTCGCTCGGCGCGTTCGGGCCGACCTCTTGTTGTGGCTGCTGACCCTGCACCTGTTGCGGTGGCTTGCCGTAGTCCGGATCGTTCGGGTACGTCCCGGATCCGGTGCCCGCGTCCGGTTGTCCCGGTTGCGGCGGGTTCTGGTCGTTGATCCCGGGTGTTCCCGGCGGAAAGAGCCCGGTCTGGGTCAGGAAGTTCTGCCGGGAACGGCCCATGTTCTGGATGAGGTGGCCGAGGTCGAGGTCGATGTTCGCGTACAGGTTGTCGTAGTCGCCGCGGAAGGTCTTGGCCGCGTAGTCCCCGAACGGAATGGTGGCCAGCAACGGCAGCGAGTTCGCCAGATTGTCCCCGGTGTCCGCGAGCTTGCGCAGGCTGGGTTCGAGCGCCTTGAGGTCGGCGATCATGTCGGTGCGGGTCTTGTCGATCGTGTCGACGGTGACCCCGGAGAGCCGTTGCATCGCCTTGAGCATGCCCACCAGCTGGGTGCGCTGGTCGCGCAGGGTCTTCAGGCCTGGGGTCAGGTTGTCGATCGCCCCGGTGAGCCGGTCCTTCTGCGCATCCAGAGTTCCCGACAACTTCTGCGCGTTGTCCAGTGCCTTGAGGATGTCCCCGGAATGACTGTCCAAAGTGGACACCAGGTTGGTGAGATTGCGCAGCAGGCCCTTGATATCGCCTTCCCGCCCGCTCATCGCATTGCTGAGTTCATTGGAGATGGTGCGGATCTGCGGCAGCCCGCCGTTGTTGAGCAGCAGGGAAAGGGCACCGAAGATCTGCTCGACCTCGACGTGGTTGAAGTTCGGGTCCTCCTGCAGCTTCGCGTTGTTCGCGAGCCGGCCGTGCGCGCCGTCCGGCGGGTCGACCAGTTCCACGAACTTCTCGCCGAGCAGGCTCGTCTGGCGCAGCTGCCCCATGGCGTTCTCCGGCAGCTTGGTCTGCCCACGGTTGGTCTCGATGGTGACATCGGCCTGCCACTTACCGGACTGCTTGTTGGCCAGCGCGATGTCGGTGACCTTGCCGACGGTGACGTTGTGGATCTTCACCGCGGCCTGGGGCACGAGGTCGTAGACGTTGTTCATCCGCACGTGCAGGGTCAGCGGATCGCTGCCGAGGTCCGCCCCGCCGGGAAGCGGCACATCATAGAGGCCGTTGGACAGCCCGCATCCGGTAAGCGCGAGGCTGACCGAGGCCCCGATCGCGGCGGCGGTGACGAATCGCTTGGTGCGCCTGGCCTTCCGGCTCGACACGGGCGGTGTCACGGAGGCGGCCGCCGCGGTCCGGGCGCGCACCCGTTCGGTGTGCCTGCGGGCCCGTTCGGCACGCCGGGCGGAGAAGGCCGCGATGCTGGGATCCTCGCGGGGATCCTCGCGAGAGTTCGACGCGGTCATCACTTGCCTCCCTTCGGCGCCTCGTTCTGGCTGGCCGACTCGAGGGCGTTCAGCGCGGGCTTGGGCAGCTGCGGGAGTTTGCCCTGGCGCAGCGCGGTGATCACGCTGGACAGCGGCGGCAGCGGGATGATGCCCTGCACGATGTCCGCGACCGACTGGCAGGCCTTGCCGAGGTCCTGGGGCAGCTTGCTGTGGTCGAAGTTCTTGATCATCGTGCACAGCATGGTCAGCGGTGGATCGGTCAGCTCCTGCAGCGCGGGCCGCGCGTCCAGGGTTCCCGAGGACGCGTTGTAGGCGCCGTACAGGTTGTCCAGGGCGAGCGGGGCGAGGTCGAGGGTCTCGGCGAGCGGACCCCGATTGTCCGCGATGGTCTTGCTGACCTTGGTCAGATTGTCCACATTGGACTTGATGCCGCCACGGTTCTTGCCGACGAACTCCTTGACCTTGGCCAGGGTCGGGCCGAGATCCTTGACCGCCGCGGTGAGCTCCCCGCGTTCATCGTCGAGAAACCCGGAGACATCGGTGACTCGCTTGGAGAAGTCCTGCACCTGGGCGTCGTTCTGCTGCAGCATGGTGGTGAACTTGGCGAGCTCCTGCACCGTGCCGAACAGATCGCCCTTGCTGTTGTTCAGGGTCTCGGCCGCCTTGGACAGGCCCTGCAGGGTCTGGGCGATGTTCTGTCCGTTGCCCGCGAGGTTCGCCGCCCCGGTGTTGAGCACATCGGAGAGCGCGCCGTTCTTGTTGGCACCATTGGGACCCAGGGTCTGGGACAACTTGTCGAGGGTGCGGTAGGCATCGTCGATCTCGGTCGGGGTACGCGTCCGGTTCAGCCCGATGATCGTGTTCTTCCCGGCCTTGGCGCCACCGTGGAACGGGGGCAGCTGGATGTAGCGGTCGCTGACCACCGAGGGCAGGATCACCACGGCCGTCGGATTCGCGGGCAGGGTCACCCCGTCCTCGACGGTCATCTGCACCTTGACCCGGTTGTCCTGCGGGGTGACCTCGTCGATCGAACCGACCGGGACACCGAGCACCCGCACGGTGCCGCCGGGATAGACGCCGATCCCGTTCGCGAAGTAGGCGGTGACCTTGGTGCCCGCCGCCGCCGAGAAGGCCCACCACAGCGCGGCGGTGAGCAGCAGGGCGACGACGCAGCCGATCGCGATCCCGCGCGCGAGATCGAGCCGCAGTTTCGTGCTCGCCGTCATTTGTCCCCCTCGTGTGGCCAGGAACAGTCGGCGCCGTTCACCCCGGGAAGGGACGGGGGAAGGATCAGGCCGCAGATGTAGGCGTCGAACCAGCGGCCGTTGCCGAGCGCGTTGTTGAACACCCGGACGAACGGGGCCAGGTTCTGAATACCGCGCGCGAGGCTCTGCTGATTGTGTTCGAGCATGCCGGTGAACTGATTGAGCTTGTCCAGCACCGGCTTGAGTTGCGCGTCGTTCTCGTCGATCAGTCCGTCGACCTGTTTCGACAGCTGCTGGGCCATTTTCAGCAGTGTGTCGATGGCCTGCTTACGTTGCTGTATCTCGGAAAGCAGCGAGCTACCGTCCCCGAGGATCTTCTCCACCTGCTGATTACGGCTGGCCAGGGTGGACGAGATCTGCTTGGTGTTGTTCAGCAACTGTTGCAGCTGGGCATCCCGCGAGGAGATCGTCTTGGAGATTCGGGACAACCCGTCCAGCGAGGAGCGAACATTGGCCGGGGTGTCCTTGAACGTGTCGGACAGCGTCTCCAGGCTGTTCGCCAGCTGATCGGTGTTGATGTCGGAAACCCGGTCGGCGAGCCCGTTGAACGCGTCCTGCACGTCGTAGTAGATCGACTCGGCGGTGTTCTCTCCCATGGGGTCGCCGGGATTGCGCGCCTTCGAACCGCGCGATTCCACGTCGAGGTATTTCTGCCCGAGCAGGGTCTGCAGTTTGATCGCGACCTCGCTCTTGTCCCCGATGAACGCGTCCTTGATCCGGAAATCGACGCGCACATGGTCCCCGTCGAGGCGGACGTCGGAAACCTTGCCCGCCTTGACCCCGCCGATGCGTACGGTCGCCCCGGAGTCCAGCCCCGCGGCTTCCCGCACGTTCGCGGTGTAGGTCGTGCCGCCGCCGATCAGCGGCAGGTTGTCCGAGTTCAGCGCGGCGGCCACCAGCAGCACGATCACCACGAGGCTGGTGATCCCGATCGGAATGGGATTGCGCGAGGAGAAGGATTTCACTGCTTGCACCTCGCCTGGGTCGAGTTACCGATCGGCAGGCTCACCGGTTTCGGCATCAGGCCGGGAACCCGCACGTCGAGGTTCGTGGTGCAGGAATAGAACTGGAACCAGGAACCGTAACTGCCCGCGCGGGAGATCGTCGCGACCTTGTCCGGGAGGTACTGCAGGAAATGCTCCACCTGCGGCTGGTGCGCATTGAGGTTGTCCGCGAACCGGCCCAGTTGCTGCACGTCCTTTTTCACCGGGTCACGCAGATCACCGACGAATCCGGAGACCGTGTCCGCCAGACCGCCGAGGGTGTCCACGGCGTCCCCGATCGGTTTCCGGTCCTCGTCGAGCCCGCTGATCAGCTGCTGCACCGTGTCCACCAGGTCGGTGAACTGCGGGGCGTGCGCGTTCAGCGTGGTCAGCGCCGAGTTCAGGTTGGTGATCACCTTCCCGATCACGGCGTCCTTGTCCGCGATCTTGGAGGTCAGCGAGGCGGTGGTGGCCAGCAGACCGTTGACCGTGCTGCCCTCGCCCTGCAGCACCTGCACGATCTCGCTGGACAGCTTGTTCACATCCTGCGGGTTCAGCGCCTGGAACAGCGGGGAGAACCCGTTGAACAGCTTGGTCAGGTCGACCGCGGGGCGGGTGCGATCCATGGGAATGACGTCCCCGGGGTTGAGCGTGGCGTTCGCGTCCCCGGTCCCTTGGTCGAGCTCTACATAGCGCTGCCCGACCAGGTTCCGGTAGCGGACCGCCGCGTGCACCGATGCCGGGATGCGCACGGACTTGTCCACGCTGAACCCGATCTCGGCGGAGTCCTTGTCCACGATCTTGATGGAGCTGACCTCGCCGACCTTCACCCCGGCGATGCGCACATCGTCACCCGCGTTGAGCGAGGTGACATCGGAGAACCGGGCGCGGTAGTCGCTCGACGCGGAGAAGTTCGCGTTGGCGATGGTCAGCGCGAGCAGCCCGGTCGCGAGCACCGTGACGAGCACGAACGCGAGCAGTTTGATCAGCGGAGCGAGCAGTCCCCTCATTTCGCACCCGCCCCCGGATAGTCGACGGTGGCACCGCGCATCAGCGGCCCGATCAGCAGGGTCGACCAGCGCGGAACCTGGGCGGCCGGTATCCCGAGCGCGGGCGCGGTCAGCGAGGTGACCAGGTCCTGCTCGGCTTTGGAGTTCGGCGGGCCGTAGGAGTCCGATGACGCCGACTGCGGGGTGGTGACCAGCTTCGCCGCCTGATCCGGCGGCAGCATGCCGTCACTCTGGGTCCGCGGAGCGGGCGGCTGCGAGGCACCGTCCTTGATCGCGCCCTCCGGGGGCATCTGCGGGAACGGGTCCGGGCGCGGGCTGATGTCGTAGCAGCGCGGGCCACGGGTGTCGTCGTAGCGTGGCGTGTCCAGGCCTGCCTTGTACGGCCCCCGGTTCACGTTGATCTGCAGGTTCGCGTGCAGCCCCGGCTTGTCGGTTCCCTTACCGAAGGCCTTGTCCGCCTTGGGCACCAGCCGGGCGAGGCTGCGGAAGAAGCAGGGCACCTGCGGGGCGTACTTCTGCATGGTCTCGAGCGTGGGGCGCAGGCTCTTCCCGACCCCGATCAGGTTGTGCTCATTGGCCGCGAGGAAGTTCTGCAGGTTCGCCGAGGTTCCCGAGACCGTGCTGTACAGGTTGTCCAGGTTGCCCCGCTGCTGGGCGAGGGTGTTGGTCGTGGTGCGCAGATTGGTCAGCGCGTCGGTGGCGACCGGGAGCACGTCGTTGTACGTGTTCGAGACCTTGACCAGCTTGCTGATGTCGTCGGTGAGCGCGGGCAGCTGCGGGTTGAGCCGCTTGACGTACTCGTTGACCTGGGTGATCGTCTGGCCGAGCTGTTCACCGCGGCCCTGCAGGGCGGTGGAGACCGCGGCCAGGGTCGCGGAGAGCTTCTCCGGTTCGACCGCCTTGAGCACCGGGAGGAAGTTGTTCAGCGCCTGCTCGACCTCGACCGCTCCGGCGCTCTTGTTCTGCGCGATACGGCCCCCGTCGGCGAGCACCGGGCCGTTGTCCCCCGGCGCGTAGCCGAGGTTCACGTACTGCTCCCCGAACAGCGATTTGGGCAGCAGCTGCGCGGTCGCGTCGGCCGGGATCTGCTTGGCGTACTCGGGTTTGATGGCCAGTTCGAGGTCCGCGCCGCCGAAGTCCGCCTTGATCGCGGTGACCTCGCCGATCACCGTGCCGTGCGCCTTCACGTCGGCCTCGGGCTGCATCTGGCTGCCGATGGTGTCGGTGCGCAGGCTGACGCTGACCACCGGGGTGAACGCCTTGTTGTAGAACGCGATCGTCAGCGCGAAGAACGCGAAGATCAACACGACGAGCAGCAACCCGAGTAGTTTCTTGCGCACACTTGCCAGGACCCCGGTCAATTCGCGATCCTCACGGTCGTGGTCGCGCCCCAGATCGCGAGCGAGAGGAAGAAGTCCAGCAGGGTGACGTTGACGATCGTGGTGCGCACGGCCTTACCGACCGCGACGCCGACCCCGGCCGGTCCACCACTCGCCGTGTAGCCGTAGTAACAGTGCGTCAAGATGATCACCACACTGAACACGAGTACCTTGCCGAAGGACCACAGCACATCCTCCGGTGGCAGGAACAGGTTGAAGTAGTGGTCATAGGTACCACCTGACTGTCCGTACACGGTGATCGTGATCAGCCGGGCGGCGATGTACGAGGTCATCAGGCCGATCACGTACAACGGGATAACAGCCACGAAGCCCGCGAGGATACGGGTGGTCACCAGATACGGCAGCGAGGGAACACCCATCACCTCGAGCGCGTCGACCTCCTCGGAGATGCGCATCGCGCCGAGCTGGGCGGTGAACCCGGCACCGACCGTGGCCGAGAGCGCGAGCCCGGCGGCCAGCGGGGCGATCTCGCGGGTGTTGAAGTACGCCGACATGAAGCCGGTGAACGCCGCGGTACCGATCTGGTTCAGCGCGGTGTAGCCCTGCAGTCCGACGACGATCCCGGTGAACAGGGTCAGCCCGATCATCACGCCGACCGTGCCCGCGATCAGCGCGAGGGCCCCGGAACCGAAGCTGACCTCGGCGAGCAGCCGGAGCACTTCCTTGGTGTAACGCTTGAGCGCGCGCGGGGTCCAGGCCAGCGCGCGCAGGTAGAACGACATCTGCTCGCCGAGCGAATCGAGCAGCCGTAACGGCGCACCGGCGACATTACGCGCGCTGCGGCCGAAGTTGGTCAGGGCACTCACAGGCTCACCTCGCTGAGGCTCGGTGTGCCAGCTCGTGGGCACGCTGTGTCTTTTCGTTCGCTCGCAAGCTCGCTCACGGACTGTTCACCTCCTAACTCAGCTTCGTCGGGACGATCTGCAGGTACACAAGCGTAAGCACACCGTTGACGAGGAACAGCAGCAGGAAGGTCACCACGACCGACTGGTTCACCGCGTCCCCGACACCCTTCGGCCCGGGCGGCGGATGCAGGCCACGGTAGGCGGCGACCACCCCGGCGATGAACCCGAACAGCAGCGCCTTGAACTCGCCGATGTAGAGGTCGGGCATCTGGGCCAGCGCGTTGAAGCTGGCCAGGTACGCGCCCGGGGTGCCGTGCTGGAGCAGCACGTTGAAGGTGTACCCACCGGCCACACCGACCACGCTGACCAGCCCGTTGAGCAGGATCGCGATCAGCATCGAGGCAAGCACCCGGGGCACGACGAGCCGCTGCACCGCGGAGACGCCGAGCACCTCCATCGCGTCGATCTCCTCGCGGATGGTGCGGGCACCGATGTCCGCGCAGATCGCCGAACCACCGGCACCGGCCACGAGCAGCGCGGTGACCAGGGGAGAGGCCTGTTGCACGATCGCGAGCACGCTGGCCGCTCCGGTGAACGACTGCGCGCCGAGCTGGCGGGTCAGCGAGCCGAGCTGCAGCGCGATCACCGCGCCGAACGGGATCGTGACCAGCGCGGTCGGCAGGATCGTCACGCTCGCGATGAACCAGCACTGCTGGACGAACTCGCGCAGCTGGAACGGCCGCTTGAAAAGCAGCACCGCCACATCGAGACCGAGCGCGAACAAGCTTCCGGTCTGCCGCAGTGCGCCCGCGCCAGGAAACCTCGCTTCCGATTTGGTAGCCATACCCCTGTTACCGCCCCGTTCCGCCCGTGATCCTGCGAGCGCTCACTGCTGCGGTGGGCCGGGACGTGGCTTGCGGCGCCGCCCAGGCGTCGGTCGCCACCGGCTCGTCGGCAGTTCCGCGACCTGGTTCTCGGCCAGCTGACCGGAGACGGTGCCCTGCTCCTGGGTGGGGAACTCGTTGGTGTCCCCGCCCCGTGCTCCGGTTCCCGCGACCACCCGTTCCCGCACACCGTAACGGGTGCGTTCCTCATCGCTGAGGCTGTCGATGATCGAGCGCTGCGCCTGCTCGGGCAGGGTGTGCAGCAGCTGCATGACCCGGTCCTTGCGCCGCACTTCGCCCTGGCGCTGCGGAACACCCGGCGAGGGCATCATCTGCGGCGGCACCCCGGAGATGTCCTCTACCCCGCCCGGATGGTGCCCGGCGTCGATCATCGCCTGCTCGGCGGCCATGGTCGCGGAGTCCTTTTCCTCGCTCATTCCGATCGGGCCGATCATCCGGCCGTTGAGGAACTGCTTCACCGCGGGTTCCTCACTGGTCAGCAGCAATTCGCGGGGCCCGAACATGACCAGCTCCTTGCGGAACAGCATGCCGATGTTGTCCGGGACCGTGCGGGCCAGGTTGATGTTGTGCGTGACGATCAGGAAGGTCGCGTCGATCTGCGCGTTAACGTCCAGGAACAGCTGGCTGATGTAGGTCGTGCGGACCGGATCGAGACCCGAGTCCGGCTCGTCGACCAGGATGATCTCCGGATCGAGCACCAGCGCGCGGGCCAGTCCGGCACGTTTACGCATACCACCGGAAATCTCACCGGGGAGTTTGCCCTCCGCCCCGGACAGACCGGTCATCTCGAGCTTCTCCAGCACGATCCGCCGGACCTCGGTCTCGGATTTTCTGGTGTGCTCGCGCAGCGGGAAGGCCACGTTGTCGTAGAGGTTCATCGAGCCGAACAGTGCGCCGTCCTGGAAGAGCACGCCGAACTTCTTGCGGATCTCGTAGAGCTCGCGCTCCGAGCACCGCACCGTGTCCACCCCGGCGACCATGCAGTGCCCGCTTTCGGGCTTGAGCAGGCCGATCATCGATTTCAGGAACACCGACTTCCCGGTACCCGAAGGCCCGAGGAGTGCCGAAACCTCGCCAGGCGGAAGGGTGAAGGTCAGGTCACGCCAAATGTTCTGCTTCCCGAACGACTTGGTCAGGTTCTCGACCTGTACCTCAACGCCCATGGGACCTCCTCCTAGACCGCATTCCTCGCCACAACGATGCAACGAGCCGGCTCGGGATAAGTTACTGGTGAGTCACGAACCCTACTGCCTCGCTGGCTCGGAAGCACGCCCGTGTCCGGTTCGTAATCTCGTGCATACACAAACGGGGCGGGTACCCAGTGGATACCCGCCCCGTGCACGTAGCAGAACTACGCAGTGCTCACTTGACGCTGACAGCCGCGCCGGCCTCTTCCAGCTTGGCCTTGGCAGCCTCGGCGTCGTCCTTCTTCGCCTTCTCCAGCAGCGGCTTCGGCACGCCCTCGACGAGCTCCTTGGCCTCCTTGAGGCCCAGCCCGGAGACGATCTCCCGGACGACCTTGATGACCTGGATCTTCTTGTCGCCGGCGCCCTCGAGGATGACGTCGAACTCGTCCTTCTCCTCGACGGCTTCCTCAGCACCACCGGCGGGGCCGGCGGCGGCCACGGCGGCAACCGGGGCGGCCGCGGTGACGTCGAAGGTCTCTTCGAACTGCTTGACGAATTCGGACAGCTCGAGCAGCGTCATCTCCTTGAACGCGTCGAGCAGCTCGTCGTTGCTCAGCTTCGCCATGATGGCGTTCTCCTTTGTTACTTGGCGACCGTTTCGCCTCTGTGCTTGGCGACCGGTTCGGTCTTAAGCGGCTTCTTTTTTCTCCTGCAGCGCGGCGGCAAGGCGGGCGACCTGCGAGGCCGGGGCGTTGAACAGCCCCGCGGCCTTGGTGAGGTTGCCCTTCATGGCGCCTGCCAGCTTGCCGAGCAGCACATCGCGCGACTCGAGGTCGGCGAGCTCGTTGACTTCACCCGCGGTCAGCGGGCGGCCGTCCATGTAGCCGCCCTTGATCGAGAGCGCGTCGTTGGCCTTGGCGAACTTCTTGATCGCCTTGGCCGCCTCGACCGGTTCCCCGGTGATGAAGGCGATCGCGGTCGGGCCGACGAACAGGTCGTCGAGACCCTTGATGCCCGCATCCGCCGCCGCCCACTTCACGAGGGTGTTCTTCGCGACTCGGTAGCTGGCGCCTTCGCCGAGTTCCCGGCGAAGGCTGGTGAGCTGCGACATGGAGAGCCCGCGATACTCGGTGATCACGGCCGCGGTCGAGTCACGGAACTTGCCCGCGATCTCGGCAACCGCCGCCACCTTCTCGGGCTTCGCCATGGCGCCTCCTCTCATAGGTTTGGCCGTACTGGTTCAGGTGTCGGCCTGACGAGTAACCCGGAGGAGGAAGAATCGAAAACGCCCCGGCGCGGAAACACGGGGCCTGAAGCTCTGCGTCTGACACAGAACCGGCGCGCACTGCGGAACGACATCCAGCACGAACGCGTCTGCCTCGTCCTCCTGCGCGGGCCGCCCGATCCTGTTCCGGGCCTTCGTTCCCCATCCGGGGAAAACCAGCGGTCTCTGGTGGAACCAGTCAAGGATACGCCATCACCTGAGGGGGCTGGTGCGCACCCCTGGTGATAGCGGCATCATGGGAGCCGTGACCGACAAGGAACCCGGCGCGGAGTTCGACCCAGGGCCCGGCCCAGAGTCCGGCGCGGCCCCGTATCCGGCAGGGCAGCCGCCTGCGGCGCAACCCCAGCCGACCGAGGCCGAGCTCGCCGCGTTCCGCCAGTGGAAGGCCTGGCAGGAGCAGCAGTACCCGCCGCAGCAGGCCCCGCCCCCGGTACCGTACGACCCCGGGTATCCCGCCCCGTTCCCCCAGCAGGACCAGGGCGCCCGGTTCACCGGGCAGCCGGGACAGCCAAGCCAGCCTGGTCAAGCGAGCCAACCGGTTCAGACGGGGGTGCAGAACGAGCTCGCCCTGGTCCGCGAACAGCTCACCGCGCTGCAGCAGTCCCAGCAGCGCGTCGAACGGGCCACCAATCCGCCGTTGTGGAAGCGCATCCTGCGCAGCGCCCCGGTCCGCTGGGTGGTCGGGCTCATCGTGGTGATCGCGATCGCCGGCTGGGCCATCGACCACTACTTCGGCGGGGGCGGGGACGAGGACAGCCCCCAGGCCAAGTTCCCGCTCGCCCGGCCCCAGCAGCAGGTCAAGGTCGGCGTCGACTCACCGAAGGACGCCGTGGCCGAGCTCTACCGCGAGGTCGGGATGGCCGCGGCCTCCCCGGGTTCGGCCGCCGAGCTCGGCAAGCACGCCTGCCTGATGTTCAACGACCAGGCCGCGCAGAAATTCGCCCAGCAGCACGGGGCTCCGGACTGCGCGCAAGCGCTCGGCCGGATCACCGTTCCGGACCCGGACAGCTACCGGCAGGTCAGCCTGAAGGGGCTGCCGGAAACCCCGAACCAGGCCACCAGCACCACCATCGACTCGTGCTCCTTCCCGGTCAGCGGGGGACCGAAGCTGGGCACCTTCACGCTGTCGGTGGTGCACGAGAACAAGTGGCTCATCACCGAGGTGGCCCCCTCGCACTGCGGCTGAGCTACTCCGCAAACGCCCTGCCAGTCGAACGAGAAGAGTCCGGTACCTCCCCGCGGTGGGAGGTACCGGACTCGTTTACGTCAGACCGATCAGGCCGAGGCCTCGTCGGTGAGCAGGTTGCGGGTGCGGTTCGGGTCGACCGGGATACCCGGGCCCATCGTGGTGGTGAAGGTGACCTTCTTCAGGTACCGGCCCTTCGCCGCCGACGGCTTGTTCCGCAGCACCTCGTCGAGCGCGGCCGCGTAGTTCTCCACGAGCTTCTCCGGCTCGAAGGAGGACTTCCCGATGATCAGGTGCAGGTTCGCCTGCTTGTCCACCCGGAAGTTGATCTTGCCGCCCTTGATGTCCTGCACCGCCTTGGTGACCGCGGGGGTCACGGTGCCGGTCTTCGGGTTCGGCATCAGGCCACGCGGACCGAGCACCCGCGCGATACGGCCGACCTTGGCCATCTGGTCCGGGGTGGCGATCGCGGCGTCGAACTCGAGCCAGCCGCCCTGGATCCGCTCGATCAGCTCGTCCGAGCCGACCACATCGGCGCCCGCGGCCTCGGCCTCGGCGGCCTTGTCACCGGTCGCGAAGACGATCACCCTGGCGGTCTTGCCGGTGCCGTTCGGCAGGTTGACCGTGCCGCGCACCATCTGGTCCGCCTTGCGCGGGTCCACCCCGAGCCGCATGGCGACCTCGACGGTGGCGTCCTGCTTGACCTTCGAGGTTTCCTTGGCGAGGCCCACCGCCTCGAGCGGGGTGTAGAGCCGGTCGCGATCGATGAGCTCATCCGCCGCGCGGTACGCCTTGCTGCGCTTTGCCATGACTGTTCCTCCTTCAGGAAGCAGCTGTGGTCCGGGCCAGCGCGTGGCCCTCCCACGAATTTCCGATTTTCCCATAGTAGCGGGCGCATCCAGGTGGATGACCGGCAAGGCCGCAGCCTCCGTGGCGTACGTGGGTTTGGTACGCGAGGAGGCGAGAACGACGCCGGTCGCCGCCTGGGGCGTCCGCTAGACCTTCGACACCTGGTTGAAGGTCAACTCGACCGGAGTTTCCCGGCCGAAGATCGAAACGAGCACCTTGAGCTTCTGGCTCTCCGCGTTGATCTCGCTGATCGTCGCGGGCAGCGTCGCGAACGGCCCGTCCATGACGGTGACCGATTCGCCGACCTCGAAGTCGACCTCGACGGACGCGGACGCGGCTGCCTCGGTGCCCGTGCTCTTGCTCGCCTGCTCGCCGGTCTGCTTCGGCTTCTCCTTCTCCACCGCGGGCGCGAGGAACTTCAGCACCTCGTTGATCGACAGCGGGGAGGGGCGCGAGGTGGCACCGATGAAGCCGGTGACACCGGGGGTGTTGCGCACCGCGGACCAGGACTCGTCGGTGAGGTCCATGCGCACCAGGATGTATCCGGGAAGGACCTTGCGCTGCACCTGCTTGCGCTGGCCGTTCTTGATCTCGGTTACTTCCTCGGTGGGTACCTCGACCTGGAAGATGTAGTCCTCCATGTCCAGGGTCTGGGTACGGGTCTCGAGGTTGGTCTTCACCTTGTTCTCGTAACCGGCGTAGGAGTGCACGACGTACCACTCACCGGGTGCGGTGCGCAGGGCGGCGCGCAGTTCCTCGACGGGGTCGCTTTCCTCGTCCGAGTCGGCTTCCGCGGCCTCGGCTTCGGCCGGTTCGTCCTGGGCAGCTCGGGCAGCGTCCTGCACGGGAGCGTCGTCCTCTTCGGGAGCGTCCTGCTCACCGTCCTGCTGCGCCGCATCGGCTTCGACCGGCGCGCTGTCGTCCTGCGCCGCCTGCACTTCGGCGTCCACGACGTCCTCAGCGTCGGCTGTGCTGTTCTCAGCGGTCACGGTCGGTCTCGCTTCCCTTCATCGATATGTCCAAGCGCCTCAACCGAAGATGTAGAAGATGCCCTTCGTCAGGCCGTAGTCGAGGCCGAAGATGAACGCGGTCATCACGACGACGAACACCAGCACGACCGTGAAGTAGGTGATCATCTGCTTGCGCGTCGGCCAGATGACCTTGCGCAGTTCGGCGACGACCTCCCGGAGGAACCGGCCGAGCCGCTTGAACACCGACGGCTTGTCCGCCTTGACCTCGCCGTCCCTGGTCGGAGTCGGGCGCCCCTTCTTTTCGGTTGTGGAACCACTCTGCGCCGGGCGCGTGGTGTCCCGTTCGGAGCGCTTCGCACTCGGCCTTGCCGGTTTCCCGGTCTCGCCGGCTTCCCGAGCGGCGGCGCGGCGACGTTCCCTGCGATCCGCCGCGGTCGTCGGACGGGACGGCTGGGACGCCTCGGAGTCGTCGCGCTTCTCGCGCTCGCGACCCGCGTCGCCTTCGTCCTCGGTCACGGCGTCCCTCCGCTCGACAATGGGGTTTCTCGGTTCGTCCGGCAACGTTGTGCGCAGGGGCGACAGGACTTGAACCTGCAACCTGCGGTTTTGGAGACCGCTGCTCTGCCAATTGAGCTACGCCCCTTCGTGCGCCCTGATACGCGGGTATCAGGTCACCCGAGAATTGCAGTGTACGGCACGACCACGGCCGGGTACTCGACCGGGTTTGTCATCCCGGCACCACCCCCTCGACCTGGTGTGAATCCGGCCACCCGGTTCTGCGAGAATCGGGGTATGACCGCAAGCGCATCAGCCCCCGCATCAGCCCGTCTCTCCGCGCGCATCGGCGGGATCGCCGAGTCCGCGACCCTCGCCGTCGACGCGAAGGCGAAGGCACTCAAGGCGCAGGGGCGCCCGGTCATCGGGTTCGGCGCGGGCCAGCCGGATTTCCCGACACCCGGCTACATCGTCGAGGCCGCGCGCGAGGCCTGCGGGCAGCGCGCCAACCACGGCTACACCGGCGCGGCGGGCCTTCCCGAACTGCGCGAGGCGATCGCGGAGAAGACCCGGCGCGACTCCGGGTACGCCGTGGAGGCCTCCCAGGTCCTGGTCACCAACGGCGGGAAGCAGGCGGTGTACAGCGCCTTCGCCGCGCTCTGCGACCCGGGTGACGAGGTGCTGCTCCCCGCGCCGTACTGGACCACCTATCCGGAGGCGATCACCCTCGCGGGCGGGGTTCCGGTGCAGGTCACCGCGGACGAGTCGACCGGTTACCTTGTCGGTGTCGAGCAGCTGGAGGCCGCCCGTACCCCGCGCACCAAGGTGCTGCTGTTCAACTCCCCGTCGAACCCCTCCGGTGCCGTGTACCCGCGCGACCAGGTCGAGGCCATCGGGCGCTGGGCCGCCGAGCACGACATCTGGGTGGTCACCGACGAGATCTACGAGCACCTGCTCTACGACGGCGCCGAGGCCCCCTCGCTGCCCGTGGTCGTTCCGGAGATCGCCGACCGGACCCTGGTACTCAACGGGGTGGCCAAGACCTACGCGATGACCGGCTGGCGGGTCGGCTGGGTGATCGGCCCGGACGACATCATCAAGGCGCTGTCCAACTTCCAGTCGCACCTGTGCGGGAACGTCTCCAACGTGGCCCAGCGCGCCGCCCTGGCCGCGGTGGCCGGACCGCTCGACGCGGTGCACGAGATGCACGCCGCCTTCGACGCGCGGCGCCGCGAGATCGTGCCGCTGCTGGGCGACATCCCCGGCGTGGAATGCCCCACCCCGCAGGGCGCCTTCTACGCGTACCCGAGCGTCAAGGGCCTGATCGGCAAGGAGCTACGCGGCCAGCGCCCGCAGAACTCGGTCGAGCTCGCCGCCCTGGTGCTCGAGCACGCCGAGGTCGCCGTGGTGCCCGGTGAGGCCTTCGGGACACCCGGCTACTTCCGGCTCTCCTACGCGCTCGACGCCGAGGACATGGTCACCGGCGTGCAGCGCATGGGTGAATTCCTCCGGGAAGCCGAGTAGTTTCGCGCGGTCAGCGGGCGAGCCGTGCGCGGGCGTCCTCGCTGACCGGCGTGAAGTAGTTGACCAGGTTGCCGTCGGGGTCGCGGAACAGCAGGGAGCGGTTCCCCCACGGCATCGTGGTCGGCTGCTGCACGATTTCGGGGGCGAGTTCCAGGCCGGTCAGCCGAACGTATTCCCGGTCGACGTCCTCGACGAGGAATTCGAGGATCGCGGTCCGGTTCGATTCGGGGACGGCCGCCCCGGCACCGAACAGCGTCATCGTCTCGGCGCTGCCGATGGCCAAGGTGCACGACTGGCCTGCGAACTCGGCGAACTGCTCGGCGGGCCGCCGCGCCTCGAGGCCGGTCACCTGCTCGTAGAACTGCACGAGCCGGTTGACGTCGTTGGTGATGACGCGGACAGAGGCAAGCTGCACGGTGGATCCAATCTGTATTGGAGGGCGGTTCTGCACCCGTCCCTCCGTGGACATCCGCCACATTAGAAGCGATACTGGACAGGATCCGCCCGGTATTGGGAAACTTCCGTCCGTGACTCGGCCGATCGCCCGTGTACTGGCCTTGCTGGAGATCCTGCAGCGCGGAGGCACCTGGACCATCGCCGAGCTGGCCGGGCGGCTCGACGTGGACGAGCGCACCGTCCGCCGCTACATCGCGCACCTCCTCGAGCTGGACATCCCGGTTCGCTCGGTGCGCGGGCGGTACGGCGGGTACCGCCTTTCCCCGGGCTACCGGATGCCTCCGCTGATGCTCACCGACGAGGAGGCACTCGCCGCGCTGCTCGGCCTGGTCGCGGGCCGGCGCGCCGGGCTGCTCGGCACCTCGGCCGCGGCCGCCGAGAGCGCGGTCGCGAAGGTCCGCCGGGTGCTGCCCGAAGCGCTCGGCCGCAGGCTCGACGCGCTGCTGGAGATCGCCGATTTCACCGCGCCCGCCCGCTCGGCGCGCACCGCGGAGGCCGAGGTCCTGCTCACCGTCGCGGAGGCGGCCCGGAATCGCCGCCCGGTCGATCTCGGCTACATCGCCGGGCACGGTGGGGCCAGCGAACGCGTCGTGCATCCCTACGGGATCGTGACCCACTCCGGGCGGTGGTATCTGACCGGTTTCGACTCCGCCAGCGAGCAGGTGCGCACCTTCCGCGTCGACCGGATCAGCGGCGTCGCGATGCGCGCGGGAACCTTCGCGGTACCGGACGGATTCGATCCGGCCCAGCGGGTGCTGACCGCGATCGCCGAGGCACCGCACCAGCACGAGGTGTCCGTGCGGATGCGCGCGACACCCGAACAGATCCGTGCCGTTTTCCCGCCGTCCATCGCCACCCTGGAAGAGCTGGATCCCGATACTCCCTGGTTGCGAGCCCGGATCCGGGCCCAACGGCTCGAATGGATACCGCCCTTGCTCGCCGCGCTCGACCGGCCGTTCGTGATCGAGGGCCCCGAGGCCCTCCGCAAGCTGGTGCGGGCCCTGGCCGGCCGGCTCGCCGAGCACGCCGGGGCCTGATTCTGCGCCGGGCGATCGGGTTCAGCGCCCACGCAGGGTGGTGAGCGCGAGCCCGATCCCGATCAGCGCGGCGCCGATCCAGGCGAGCACGCCGAGCCGTTCACCCACGACGAGCACGCTGAGCACGGCGGCCACCCCGGGCTCGAACAGGGTGAGCGTGGCGACCGCGGTCACCCGCAGCTGCCGCAACCCGGCACCGTAGAGCACGTAGGCCACCGACATCGGGACCAGGGCCAGGTAGGCGGTCACCACGAGGCCACTGCCCCGCAGCAGGGGCGCGCCGGTCGCCGCGAACACCGGGATGAGCACGAACGTGGCGAGCCCGAACAGCAGCCCGACCACGGCCCGGGAGGAGTGCCCCGCGCCGATCAGCCGCCCGGCCGCGAACGTGTACCCCGCGTAGCTCGCCCCGCTCACCAGCCCGAGCAGCACCCCGGGCACCGGTTGCGTGCCCGCGCCTGGTCCTTCTCCGCCGAGCACGAGCGCGGCCACCCCGATCGCGCTGACCGCGGTGGCCAGCAGCCAGGTCCGGTCGAGGCGGGCACTGTCCAGGAACCGTTCGAGCAGGGCCGCGAACACCGGGGAGGACCCGATGGTCACCACGGTGCCCACGGCGACCCCGGCGAGGCTCATCGAGGTGTAGAAGGCGAGCGGATAGATCGCCGCGTTCGCCGCCCCGAGCAGTGCGGTGACCACCGGGGCACGCCCGGCCCGCAGCGGTCGCAGCGCCGTGCGCCCGGCGAGGGCGAGCAGCACGAGGCCACCGATGCCCATGGTGGCCGCGCCGATCGAGACCCCCGACGCGGCCCGTGGCGCGAAGCTGGCCGCCGTTCCCGTTGTTCCCCAGAGGCCGGCCGCGCCGAGCACGAACACCGCACCCCTGGTCGTGGCCAGCCCTGATCGATACTCCTGTCCTGACATGTGTTGCGTCCCTTGAATCGCCGCTGCATTGACCCGGGAGTCGGCAGCACGCGATGGCCGTACCCGGACGCACCGGGTCGGCGAACGGCTGCCGGTCAGGCAGCCGGTGGTGGAAGGACGACGCGCCAGTAGGAGTTCATGGGCCGCATCCTATCGAGAACGGCCTAGAAACCGCCGCTCACCGGGAGGACGGCACCGGTGACGAAGGAGGCGGCCGGGGAGAGCAGCCAGGCAATGGATTCGGCGATCTCCTCGGGGGTGCCCGCGCGGCCCATGGGGATCTTGGGCGCGACCCGCCCGATCCGGCCCGGTTCCCCGGCCGCGGCGTGCAGCCCGGTTTCCACGAGCCCGGCCGCGACGGCATTGACCCGGATGCCGCGTTCGGCGACCTCGGTGGCCAGTCCGGTGGTCATGGTGTTGACCGCGGCCTTGCTGGCCGCGTAGGGAACCCATTCGCCGGGGGATCCGCGGAACGCCGCGGTCGAGGAGACGTTCACGATGGCCCCGCCGGTCATCCAGGGCAGCGCCGCGCGGCAGCACAGGAACACGCCGGTCACGTTGACCTCGAGCATCCGGCGCACGGCCTCGGGTTCATGGGTGTGCAGCGGGCCGATGTGGTTTCCGGTGATGCCCGCATTGTTGACCAGCGCGGTCAGCGGGCCGAGTTCCGCGGCACCGGCGAACAGGGCTTCGGTTTGTCCGGGGTCCGCGACATCGGCGCGCAGCGGGGTGCCACCGATTTCCTCGGCGACCGAGCGCGCGCCCGCTTCATCGGCCGCGTAGTTGACCACCACGTGGTAACCGTTCCCGGCGAGGATGCGTGCGGTGGCCGCGCCGATTCCCCGGGAGGCACCGGTGACGACGGCCACCGGTTCAGTCAACGGCGACCCTGGCCACGGCCTTGCCGAGCACGGTCTGGCCCTGGCATTTGGCCGTGATCAGCACCTTGGCGATGGCCGGGCTGCCTTCGCTCACCTCGCTGACCTTGCCGGTGAAGGTCACGGTGGCGCCGTCGGCGTCGTCGGGGACCGGGACCGGCCTGGTGAACCGCACCCCGTATTCGAGGACCTTGCCCGGGTCTCCTGCCCAGTCGGTGACCAGGCTGCCGGCGAAGGCCATGGTGAGCATGCCGTGCGCGATCACGTCGGGGAGCCCGACCTCGTGCGCGAACCGCTCGTTCCAGTGGATGGGGTTGAAGTCGAGCGAGGCGCCCGCGTAGCGCACCAGATTCGCACGGGTGACCGTGACCTCGAGCGGGCCGAATTCCTCGCCCTTCGTGACGGTACTCATGCCTCGCCTCCTCGCCCGGTCCGCTCCTCGCTCGCCAGGGCTCGTTGCGATGCTCCCGTGCTCCTCGGCTCGGCACTCATGCTTCGTCACCCCGTACGACGAGTTGCGCACGGCACACGCACACGAGTTCGGAGGCCTCGTCGTGTACCTCGGCGCGCATGGTGATGAAGTCGTTGCCCGCACGGGCCATGATGTCCTCGATGGTCACGCTGACCGCGATCCGGTCGCCCGCGTGTACCGGGCGCCGGTGATCGAAGCTCTGGTCGCCGTGCACCATGCGCCCGTAGTCGAGCCCGAGTTCCGGGTCGCCGACGATCACATTGATCGCGCGCAGGTTGACGATCGTGAGGAAAGTCGGCGGGGCGATCACATCCGGGTGCCCGGCAGCCGCCGCGGCGGCGGGGTCCAGGTAGATCGGGTTGGTGTCCCCGATCGCCGCAGCGAACTCGGCGATCTTCTCCCGGCCGACCTCGTAGGTTTCCCGGGCCGGATAATGCCTGCCGATGAAGTTCGGGTCGAGCGCCACCGCGCGTCGTCCTCGTCAGCGAGTCTCAGCGAGTCTCTTTGTGCGTACGGTGCGCGCCGCAGTTCGGGCAGAACTTCTTCATCTCAAGACGGTCCGGGTTGTTGCGCCGGTTCTTCTTGGTGATGTAGTTGCGGTGCTTGCACTCCTCGCACGCCATCGTGATCTTCGGTCGCACGTCGGTAGAGGCAGCCACGGGTCAAGCCTTTCGTCTTCTGTGCCTATCGGGTCGGTTCAGTAGCGGTGGCCGGACTTGAACCGGCGACACAACGATTATGAGCCGTTTGCTCTGCCAACTGAGCTACACCGCCAAGCGAGCCTGAACCCTGCCAAGCTTACCCGCTGCACCCGACTCGGCCACCCACCCAGGGGGTCCGGGGGACGAAGTCCCCTCGGGCCGGGGCGTGGGGGCTGCGCCCCCACAGTTATCAGCGAGACGGCAAGGCCCACGCAATCCGTGAGCACACATCGCCCACCGTCGAGCCCCTTTACGGAATCGAACCGTAGACCTTCTCCTTACCATGGAGACGCTCTGCCGACTGAGCTAAAGGGGCATGCTCGCCGCTTGCCCGCGAGCCTCCAAAAGAGTACATGGGCGTTCCGGGGCTCGCGCGGCGGGGGTCACGAAAGCAGGGTGAGCCGGGCAGCGCCGCATTCGCCCGGTTCACGAAGGGTGCGTGCGCGGATCCACGGCTCGAGCTTGTCCTCGGGCAGCGGACGCGAGATCAGGTAGCCCTGGGCCACGTCACAGTCCATGCCGAGCAGGGCCTCCCTGGACAGGTCGTCCTCTACACCCTCGGCGACCACGTGCAGGCCGAGGGAGTGCCCGAGTTCCACGATGGAGCGCACCACGGCGAGATCTCCCAGGTCGGTCCCCATGCCCTGCACGAAGCTCTTGTCGATCTTCACCTCGTCCACCGGGAGCTGGCGCAGATAGGCGAGCGAGGAGTACCCGGTGCCGAAGTCGTCGAGTGCGAGCACCACACCGAGCGCATGCAGCCGCCGCAGCACCGGAAGGGCCCGCTCCGGATTGGCCATCACACCGGACTCGGTGATCTCGAAGGTGAGCAGTTCGGCGGGCACCCCGTGCCGTTCCAGTGCCTCGGCCACCTGTTCGGGGAGGGTGTCGTCGCCGAGGCTGCGCACCGCGAGATTCACCGAGACACCCATTCGCAGCCCGTTGTCCAGCCAGGCCCGGATGCGTTTGATCGCCTCCTCGCTGACGAAGGCGGTGAGCACGTCGATGAGCCCGGTCGCTTCCACCGCGGGCACGAACTCGTCCGGGGAGAGCTGGCCGAACTCCGGATGCCGCCAGCGCACCAGGGCCTCGAAGCCGAGCAGCTGCTTGCTGCCGAGCGCCACCTTCGGCTGGTAGTAGGCGAGCACTTCGCCGCGGTCCACCGCCTGGCGGAACTGGGTCACCAGCTGGAAGCGCCGCAGGAAGACGCTGCCCATGCTCGGCGAGTGTTCCCGGACCGATTCGGCGCTGCTGCGCGCGGTTCGCAGGGCGACATCGGCGCGCTGCAGCAGCGTGGTGACATCGGTTTCCTCGCCGGAGGATTCGAGCACCTTGGCGAATCCGAGGTAAGCCTCCGCTTCCACGGAGAGCTTGCCGAAGGTGTAGGTCGCGGTGAGCGCGGAACGCAGCCGTTCGGCGATCTCCTCGGGTGGCCGCGAACCGTCCAGCAGCACCGCGAACTGGCCGCCTTCGATCCGGGCCAGCGGCACCTCCGGGCCGAGCTGATCACGCAGCCGCTGACCCGCGGTGACCACCATCCGGTCCCCCCACACCTGACCGAGCGCGTCGGAGACCCCGGAGAGCACGTCCAGATCGGCGCGCAGCACGATCGCGCCCTCGCCGACCTGTTCCCCGGCGGCCGCGAGGAAGCCCGGCCGGTTGAGCAGCCCGGTCTGCGGATCGTGGTACGCGTCGTGCCGCAGCCGTGCGACGAGCCGCTGGTTGTCGGTCGCGGTGGAGAGGTGGTTGGCGATGGTGCGCAGCAACCGGATGTCGGCCCTGCCGAACCCGCGCCACCTGCTGGCCTTGTCGTGCGCCTCGACCGCGCCGAGCAGCCGGGCCGAGTTGCGCAGCGGCACCACCAGCGCCTCGTGCGCGCCCCTGCCGCGCAGCGCGGCCGCGACCTCCTCGGCGGCGTCCCGGCGGCGGTGATAGCGCACCTCGGTGCCGGGCAGCTGCAGCAGCGGGTCCTCCCGCCAGAACTCCTCGGGCTGGCAGCCTTCGGGAAGGGCGCGCCCGGCGATCACGGTGCGCACCGCCTCGTTGTCGTCCTCGACCAGGTGCAGCACGATGCGGTCCGCGCCGATCTGATCGCGGATCTGCTCGCCGACCCGGGCCCACTGCGCGTCGATCTCCTGCCTGCCGTCCGCTTCGAACGGCCCCGGTCCGGCGCCACGTTTGCGCGCCACCTCGAGGCTGATGTTGGCCAGCGCGCCGAGATCGCGTTGTTCCCGGAACAGCTGCCCGTAGGCGAAGAACATGGCGAGCATCGCGCCGGCGAGCAGCACCACGAACAGCCAGCCCCAGGCCACATCGCGGACCACTCCGTAGAACGCGACGGTCAGCATGGTGGCCACGATCTCCACGACCACCGTGCGCGCGCCGAGGCTGGCGACCTGCCGCATGCCGAGGCCCGCGCCGGCCGTCTGCAGCGCGCCGAGCCCGAGCCCGGTGCTGGCCAGCGAGGAGGCGAGCACGGCGAGCACCACGACCACCCAGCCGGGAACTGCCTGCACCGGGGACAGCAGCCGGAACAACAGGAACGGCAGCGCGATCTCCACGCACAGCACCCCGGCGTTGTAGAGGACGTGGGTGAACGCTCTGCGGCCCAGCTGAATGGCGAGCCCGGAGACCAGGTGCGCGGCGAGCACGATCGGGAACGGCAGGGTGTACAGGCCGATCACGATCGGGATCGCGGTGAGCGAGATCGTGTAGTCGATCCGGCCCACGTTGATGTCGGTGGTGCATGCCTCGGCGAGCAGGAACCCCGCGGTGATCAGCAGCGCGGGCAGGATCTGGCCGGTGCTCCAGTGCACCTCGGTGGTGAGCCACTGGGCGAGCGCGCCGAGGACTCCGAGAGCGAGCACGAACAGCGAGTAGCGACGGTAACCCCGTCCGTGTACGCGCTCGGCATGAGTTCTCCATCCCGCCCGCTCGGAAAACTCGCGCTGCTGAACCATCGCCCTCTCCCGACGCGGCCTCTCCCCAGAGCCTCGTCCGGTCTCCCTTATTCCTCCAAGGTTCCCAACTCCGTGGGCATCATCCCATGTCGGCGCGCCCATAGCCATGCACGGGACGAAGTGAATAGATCACTGACCGAATACCTTGCCGGGATTGAGGATGCCGAACGGGTCGAGGGCCTTCCTGACCTGGCGATGCATCTCCAGCGCGGGTTCGCTCAGCTCCGCGCGCAGTCCCGGCGCCTTGAGCAGACCGACCCCGTGTTCCCCGGTGACCGTGCCGCCGAGGTCGAGCGCGGCCTCGAGGATGTCGGCGAACGCGGCCTGTGCCCGGACCCTGGCCGCCTCATCGCCGGGCTGGGTGATCAACAGCGGGTGCAGGTTCCCGTCCCCGGCATGCGCGATGTTCGCGATGTGCGTTTCGTGCTCGATGCCCGCTCGTTCGATGCGGGCGAGCATCTCGGGCACCTTCCCCTTGGGCACGCACACGTCCTCGGTGAGCACCGGGCCGAGCCGTTCGAGCGCGGGATAGGCCAGCCGCCGCGCCTGGAACAGTGCCTCGGCCTCGTACTCGTCGGTGGACACCGCGGCCCAGTTCGCGCCCGCCGCCTCGAAGCAGTCCCGGATCACCTCGGCCTGCCGCGGGCTCTCCTCATCGGAACGGCCGAGCAGCAGCACATCCGCGTCCACCGCGAGGCCCATGTTCTTCCACTCGTCCACCGCGCGCAGACAGTGCCGGTCGACGAGCTCCAGCGCCGAGGGCACGATCCCGGCCTCGGCGACCCTGGCCACGGCCGCGCCCGCGGTCACGACCGAATCGAAGGAGCCCGCGATGGTGCGTTCGGGTGCCCGCGCGGGCAGCAGCTTCACGGTGAGCTCGGTCAGCACACCGAGGGTGCCCTCCGAACCGACCAGCAGCCCGCACAGGTCGTATCCGGCCACGCCTTTCGCGGTGCGCCTGCCGAGCCGGACCAGTTCGCCCCGCCCGTCCACGATCTGCATGCCGAGCACGTAGTCCCGGGTGACCCCGTACTTCACGCAGCACACCCCGCCCGCGTTGGTGGCCACGTTGCCGCCGATGGTCGACCATGGCGAGCTGGCCGGATCCGGCGGATACCACAACCCGTGTTCCGCGCAGGCGGTGCGCAGATCCTCGTTGACCACGCCGGGTTCCACGACCGCGAGCCGTTCGGCCGGGTCGATCTCCCGGATCGCGGTCATCGCGTCGAAGACGAGCACCATCCCGCCCTCGATCGCGTTCGCGCCACCGGAGAGACCTGTCCCCGCGCCGCGCGGCACCACGGGCACCCGGTGCTCGATGGCGAACCGCACCACGGTCTGGGCCTGTTCGGCCGTGCGCGGGCGCACCACCGCCAGCGGTTGCCCGTGCGGGGCCCATTCGGCCTCATCGTGGCAGTAGCGCCGGATCGTGTCGGGGTCGGTGAGGATGCGGTCCGCGGGGAGCACCCGGCGCAGCGCGGCGCGGAGCCGCTCGGTGCCGGGTTCGGTCGATGGTTCGGTCACAGCTCGAGTCTGCGCCGAACCCTTGACAGCGCCACACCCGGCAGGGTTTGTTTGTTTCTGACCGATTCACTGTCGAACCGATCATCTTTATGCAGAACCGGAGGTCGTGATGCGACGCTGGTCCCTGGTCTGTTGCGCGCTCGCCGCGCTGCTGGCCGCCACCGCACTGCCTGCCTCGGCGAGCCCGGGCGGATTCGTCTACGGATTCGCCGGCTACCAGCTGCGGATCGCCCCGGAACGGCTCGGGCTCACCGTCTCCCGGCACGGCGAACCGGTACTGCGCACCGCGCGGGACGCGTTCACCTTCGGCAACGGCGCGGTGGCCACCCGGGTGCGCTCGGTGCACCGCGAAAACGGGCACATCCTCGCCGAGGCGGATTCCACCGCGGGCAAGACGGTCCGACTGGACATCACCCCCGGATCCGACCGGGTGGAGCTCGCCTGGTCGGTGCTCGGAGCGGGAGTCGGCGAGCGGGGAACCCACTTCGAGCTCGCCCCCTCCGGTCATTGGTACGGCGGTGGGGAGACCAGCGAGGGGACCGCGCAGCCATATCCGTACTCCGCGGGGAAGGTCGACGAAAAGGACTTCTCGCCGTCGAGCTATGTCATGCAGGAACCGTACTGGTACACCTCGAAATCGGTCGGGGTCTACGTGCGCACCCCGCAGCCGATGCGCGTGAAGTTCGCGAACGGCCGCGGTGATCTCACGGTCACCAACACCAAGGATTTCACCAGCACGGTTTTCCTGGAGCGCGACCGGCGCGCGGTGTACGACGCCTATCTGCGCGAGGTCGGCAAGCCGGAGAAATCCGATGCGAAACCGTTCGAATACGCGAAACCGTTGTGGAATTCCTGGGCGCAGTACTACCGCGATATCGATCAGCGCAAGGTACTCGACTGGACCAAGCAGCTGCGCGCGGCCGAGGTCGACGGGCACACCATTCAGCTGGACGACAAGTGGGAGTCCAACTACGGCAACATGACCTTCGATTCGCGCACCTTCCCGGATCCGAAGAAGATGGTCGAGCAGATCCACGGCATGGGGTACAAGTTCGGGCTGTGGACCACGTTCTGGGTCAACCTGGATTCGAAGAACTACGCCTACGCGCGCGATCACGGTTATCTGGTGCGCGCCAAGGACGATCCGAACAAGGCATGCACGGTGAAATGGTGGAACGGCAAGGCCGGGATCATCGACCTCGCCAACAAGAAGGCGCGCGACTGGTACACCGGCAAGCTGCGCAAACTCATGCAGGACTATCGCGTGGACGGATTCAAATTCGACACCCGGTTCTTCGATGATTCCTGTGCCACCTCGAACAATCTGACCCCGCGCGATTATCAGCGCATCGGTGCGGACATGACCGACGAGTTCGACCAACAGGGCGCGGGAATCCGCACCCACTGGGGAAACCAGCGCTACGGTTTCGTCACCCGCGCGGTGGATGCGGACGCGAACTGGGACGGGCTGCGCACCACGCTGCGCCGCTCGATGGCGATCTCCACCAACGGTTATCCCTTCGTGGAAACCGACATGATCGGCGGTTCGAACAGCCTGCCGCCGCCATCCGGGGATCTGCTCGTGCGCTGGGCCCAGGCGGCCGCGCTGATGCCGCTCATGTACTCCTCGACCTCACCGGTGTCCACTGTGGACACGACGACCGGGAAGCCGGTGAAGTACCCGCCGCAGACCGCGAATGAGTACGCGAAAGCGGTGCGGCTGCACGAAAAGATCGCACCCTACATCCGGGCGCAGGTCGATCGCGCCGTGCGGGACGGGAGCCCGATCATGCGGCCGGTGTTCTTCGACTTCGCCAAGGATCACCGCTTCGACACGATCGACGATGAGTGGATGCTCGGGCCCGCGCTGCTCGCCGCGCCGATGATCACCAAGGGCGACCACCGGGACGTCGTGCTGCCGCGCGACCTCTGGTACGACCCGAACCGGCACCGCTTCGTGCCCGGTGGGCGGACACTGCACGACTACCCGGCCCCGTCCGGAGTCACCCCGATGTTCGTCCGGGCCGGCGCCGAAGGGGCCACGGGACTGATGCATACGCTCGGCGGGTGAGCGAGGAGTTGACGGCTCGCATACCGACGGTATGAGATGGGAGAGGTACGGAACCGACCCCGCGAGGTGACCAATGGCCGACCTGTTCTCCTTCGAATTCACCGCGCACACCAAGGCCTCGCAGCAGGCGGCCTTCGACGCGGTGGCGAACGCGGAGGATTGGACCAAGTGGGGTAAACCGGTCGTGCGAGCCACCAAACTCACCCGCACGGGCAACCCGGACGAACGCGGGGTCGGCGCCGTGCGCGCCATGGGTGCCTTCCCCGGCGGTCCGCTCCCGGTCAAGGAGCGGATCACCGCCTTCGAACCGCACCGGCGGATCGGCTATACGCTCGTGACTCCCGCGCCGATGCGCAACTACGCGGGCGAGCTCACCTTCACCGAAGCCGATGACGGCACGGATGTGCGCTGGCAGATCCAGTTCGAGGAACTGATTCCCGCATCGGGGCCGCTCATCCGCGCCGCGTTCCGTCAGCTGATCGGCACCTTCCACGGCAAGCTGATCCGCTACCTCGACGAACAGGCCCGATGAGCACCGTGCAGGGCGTGGTCCTGCACGGTGCCCCGGCTCAGATACCGAACGGTGCCGCGTACCGGATGGTGCCGCTCGGCAGCGGGAACCGTTCGTCAAGGGAGAGCGCCATCAGCGACTCTTCCGGAACCTCGATCGGGATACCGATCCCGTGCGATGCCGCGCGGGTGAACCCGAACCGCGGATAGTAGTTCGGGTGCCCGAGCACGATGACGAAGTGTTCACCGGCCTCGGTGGCCGCCCGCAGCGCGGCCCGTATCGCCGCGCTTCCGGCACCGGTGTTCTGCTGTTCGGGCCACACGGCGACCGGTCCGAGGCCCAGGGCCGGGACCTCCCCGATGTGGCAGCGAGTCAGCAGGGCGTGCCCGGCCGGATTGCCGTCCTGATCGTCCGCGATCAGCGACAGCCCGTCGATCCACGCCGGGTCCGCCCGCAACGCGTCGACCAGCTCGGCCTCTTCCGCGGTGTCGAAGGCCGCCAGATCGATCTCCCGGATCACCGGGATGTCGGCGCTGGTTTCGGCGCGCGTGGTCCAGATATGACGAATTGCCATGATGGAAAGGATTCCTTACGTGTTCGTGTGAGCGCAGCCGCGGCACGGGTGCGCGGCAGCGTGGAACCTGCGAGTCAGGCCCTCGGCCGGGACGTGAAGCCGGAAGATCGCCCCGCGACGGCAGTGCGCGCGGTCATCGACCCCACCTCCGACAGGTCTTTCGCTACTCGGCACGAACGGTGTGAGTCTACCGGGCTCGGCAAGCTGTTTTTCAGACCGGAAGGATCCGGCCGACGAGTTCGGTCAGTGCGGCGATCGTGCTGCACTCGTGCATCGGGGCGAGCGCGTGATAGGCGCCGGCGGCCGAATCGCCGGTGTCCCAACGGGATTCGGCTTCCGGATTGAGCCAGTGCACCGCGCGTGCCGTCGCCACGATCGCGCCGTAGTCGGCCACGTTCGGGGAGCCGTAGTTGGTGCGGGCATCGCCGAGCACGAGTACCGAGGTCTTCGCCGAGATCGCGTCCCCGTACCAGTCCAGGAACGTGCCGAGTGCCCGCCCGTAATCGCTGTGCGCGAGCGAGGCGACCGGGGCGACCCTGGACCGCACCCGCTCGGCGATCCGCGCCGGATCCGGATCCGTGGCCTCGAACAGTTCGGTGACCTCCCAGGTCTTGTCCACGAACGCGAAAATCCGCACCCGGGAGAACTGGTCGCGCATCGCCTGCACCAGCAGCAGGGTGAACGTGGCGAAATTGGCAACCGAGCCGGACATATCGCAGAGCAGCACGATTTCCGGCCTGTTCGGGCGCGGTTTCCGGTAGGCGGGCCGCATCGGCACCCCGCCGGTGGACAGCGAGCGGCGCAGGGTGCGGCGCAGATCGATCTCGCCGCGCCGGGCGTGGGTGCGCCGGGCCGCGAGCCGGGTGGCGAGCTTGCGGCCGAGCGGGCCGATGGTGCGGCGCAGCGCGGCGAGCCGTTCCGCGTTGAGGGCGAGCAGTTCGGCCGATTCGGCCGAGGGCGTCACCGCATGCCGGTGAATGCGTTCCCGCCCACGGGATTCCGCGATGCGCCTGCGCGCCTCGGTGCGCACCCGTTCGCGGAATTCGGCCACCCGCCTGCGCGCGGTGTCGCGGGCGAGCCGTTCGGCGAATCCCCCGGATGCCACGGCCTCGGCGACCTGCGCGACCAGGGTCTGCGGCTGGATCGCCTCGAGTGTCTGGTGCGCGGAGAATCCGCCATCCGAGTCCACCGCGCCGAACAGTTCCACCCCGGTGCGGGCGGCCTCGGTGAGCTCGCTCGCGGCACCGGAGGCCAGCGCTTCGGCGAGCTGTTCCCGGTACTGTCCAAGGGTTTCCGCGTGCGCGTCCGGGGCACCGATACCCAGCGGGAAGTACAGATCGAATACCTGGTCGAACACCGCGCGCTGGCCACCGCGGCGTAGCAGCGCGGCCGCAAGCCCGGCTCGCATCCGTTCCCGGTCGGCCAGGCCGAGCACTTCGAGTACCCGGCCCGCATCGATCGTCTCGCTCGGCCCCGCGGTGATTCCGTGTTCACGCAGGGCCCGGACGAACTCCACGAGCCGGGTACCGGTACTCATCCGGGTAGCTGCAGTTTCTCGTGGGCGATCTCGATATCGGTGCGGTGCTTGAGCAATACCCCCATGCTGTCCGCGACCACCGACTCATCGAGGGTGCGCGCGCCGAGTTCGAGCAGGGTGCGCGCCCAGTCCACGGTCTCCGAAACCGAAGGCGGTTTGCGCAATCCCATACCGCGCAAGGCATTGATCATCTCGACCACCGCGGCGGCAAGGCTTTCCTCCAGAGCGGGCACCCGGGAGCGCAGGATCCGCCGTTCCAGTTCCTCGTCCGGGAAATCCAGGTGCAGGAAAAGGCAGCGGCGGCGCAACGCCTCGGACAGTTCCCGTGTTCCGTTCGAGGTGAGTACCACGAAAGGCACGTGCCGGGCGCTGATCGTGCCCAATTCCGGGACGGTGACCTGGAAATCGCTGAGCACCTCGAGCAGCAGGCCCTCCACCTCGAGGTCGGCCTTGTCCGTCTCGTCGATTAGCAGCACCGTCTGGTGTTCGCTGCGGATCGCGGAGAGCAGCGGGCGGGGCAGCAGGAACTCCTCGCCGAACACATCGGCGCGGGCCTGTTCCCAGCTCTCCCCGCGCCCCGCGGTGATCCGCAGCAGCTGTTTCGCGTGGTTCCATTCGTACAGGGCCCGCGCCTCGTCGATACCCTCATAGCACTGCAACCGGATGAGCTCGGCCGCGCTCGCCGCGCTGACCGCCTTCGCCAGCTCGGTCTTGCCCACCCCGGCGGGGCCCTCGATCAACAGTGGTTTCCCGAGCCGGTCGGCGAGGAACACCGCCGTGGCCACCTCACCGGAGGCAAGGTACCCGGTCTCGGCGAGCCGCGCCGAGACCTCGTCGACCGAAGCGAACAAAGCCACTGCCACCTCCACGGATGCTGTTCCCTGTCACCCTAGGCGCATCCGGGCGGTAAACACAGTGATCCGGACCGCAGTAGGCTGAACGGGTCGGGTGGGGGCAGCCGCTTTCTGTCCCCACCCGACCTGTCACTCACGCCGGAGCGAGGCTACAGCGCTGCTGCCCGGCGTCGATCGCCAGAATCTGCACCCGGCGCCGCTGGCCGACGACCGACTCGGTATCGGACTCGACCGCGTGCAGCAAGCCGTGCACTCCCGGTGCGATCTCGAGAAAAGCGCCGAACGGCACGACCGAGGCAATGGTCGCGTCCAGCACCGAACCGACCTCGTACGTGGCGAGAAATTCCCGCCACGCTTGCCCGGCATCATTCGCGTGGGACATGTATTCACCTCCTTTCGCATGCCGTGCATCGAATGCGAGAAAAGGAGGGGCGGCGGGCCTCTCGCCCGCGCCACGGTCACGAAGTGACCGGGAATCCAATCCGTGTGTGGCCCATGGCCGACCCGGTGATCACGACACCGAGGCTAGCACACTCGAGGGTGCGCCTGGGAGCTCTCGCCCGTCGCGAGCGGAAGTCGGATCGTCCTGCGGGGCACACCCGCGCCCGAGATCGACAAGGCGGAGGATCGAGCCGGAGCGCCGGCCGTGGTGATCGCGCGCCTTCGCGACGAGACGCCGATCCGGCACGCGAAGGTATTCCGCCAGTGTTTCGCGAAGGCACCGCGCCAGTGTTTCGCGGAGGTACTTCGCCGATGTCTCGCGAAGGTACTTCGCCGATGTCTCGCGAAGGTACTTCGCCAATGTCTCAGCACGGCAGGACATGAAGCCCTGACGCGCTCAGATCGTGGCGCGGGAGAGAATCGCGTCGGTGTTCGCGGCGCTCGGCAGCGTGCCGAAGGCGCCGCCCCAGTCGCCGCCGAGCCGGGTCGCGCAGAACGCGTCCGCGACCGCGGCGTCTCCGGTTCGGTGCAGTTCGGCGCCCTGCAGGACCAGCGCCATCAGTTCCACGACCCGGCGCGCCCGGTATTCCACGTCCTCGAAATCGGAGAGTTCCTTGCGCAGTACGGCGATCGCGTCGTCCAGGCGCGCGTCCACCCCCGAAGCCTTGTCCACCTCGGCGAAATACGCCTCCACGGTCGCCGGCTGGCGCGCCATGGCACGCAGCGCATCGAGCGCGGCCACATTCCCCGAGCCTTCCCAGATCGAGGTCAGCGGGGCCTCCCGGTACAGCCGTGGCATCCCGGATTCCTCGACATAACCGTTGCCACCGAGGCATTCCAGCGCCTCGCCCGCGTGCACCGGCGCGCGTTTGCACACCCAGTACTTGCTGATCGCGATCCCGATCCGGCGCAGCGCCGCCTCGTGTTCATCGGCGCCTGCCCGGTCCACCGCGCCCGCCAGCCGCATCGTCACCAGGGTCGCGGCCTCCGCCTCGATCGCCAGATCCGCGAGCACATTGCGCATCAGCGGGGCATCGATGAGCAGGCCGCCGAAGGCGCTGCGGTACCGCGCGTGGTGCAGTGCCTGGGAGAGCCCGAGCCGCATCGCCGAAGCCGAACAGGTCAGGCAGTCCAGCCGGGTCATGTTCACCATCTTGATGATGGTGGCCACCCCGCGGCCCTGTTCCCCGATCGGCCAGCCGAGCGCGTTGTCGTACTCGATCTCCGAGGAGGCGTTGGACTTGTTGCCCAGCTTGTCCTTGAGCCGCTGCAGATGCACGGTGTTGCGGCTGCCGTCGGGCAGGATTTTCGGTACCAGGAAACAGCTCAGCCCACCCGGCGCCACGGCGAGCGTGAGGAACACATCCGAGTTCGGTGCGGAGGTGAACCATTTGTGCCCGGTGAGCGCGAAGCTCCCGTCCGCGTTGGGCACCGCCTTCGTGGTGTTCGCCCGTACATCTGAACCGCCCTGCTTCTCGGTCATCGACATGCCCGCGATCAGCGCGGATTTCTCCAGCGGTGCGCGCAGTTCCGGCTCGTAGACCGGATTGGTGAGCAGCGGCTCGTACGACCGCGCCAGTTCCGGCTCGGTGCGCAGCGCGGGAATGGCGGCGTAGGTCATGGAGATCGGGCACAGGTGCCCAGCATCGGCCTGGCACCACACGAACATCTTCGCGGAGCGGGCCACGTGCGCGCCGGGTTTCTCTTCCCGCCATGGCGCGGCGTGCAGGCCATTGCGCACCGAGACGCCCATCAGCTCGTGGTAGTACGGGTGGTACTCGACCTCGTCGATGCGGTGCCCGTAGCGGTCGTGCGTGTGCAGCACCGGTGGCACCTTTTCCGCGACCCGGCCCCATTCCTGGGCCTGCGCGCTCCCGGCGAGGGTGCCCAGTTCGTGCAGCGCGTCTTCCGCCCATCCGGCCCCGTTCGCCCGCACCCCGTCGAGCAGCGGCCGGTACGCGGCCACGTCGTGGCCCTGCAGCGGCGGGGCCTGGTTGGTCACCTCGTGTGTCGCAGGCATGGTTACCTCCTGGGCGAAGTCAGTCGCGGCACGCCGTGCCGAGAATGATGGGGCGCACGGTCGGCATACCGAGCGGCATCCTGCCGTGTTCGAGAAGTTCCACCGTCAGCGGGGAATCGAAGAGCGATCGTTCGGTGCGCCGGTTCGGATGACAGCCCGCGCCGAAGAACCGGTGCGGGCGCTCGACGGCGTCCTGCAGGTGACCGAGCAGCGTGCCCGGCCCCGCGTGCACGTGTTCCAGGAACAGGTACCTGCCACCCGGCGCGAGCACCCTGGCGAACTCGGCGAGTGCCGCACGCGGATCCGGGACCGTGCAGAGCACATAGCTGGCGACCACGGTGTCGAAATCGCCGTCCGCGAAGGGCAGCTCCTCGGCGCGGGAGTCCAGGATCCGCCACGCCGCTGCCGCCGGTGGGTCGGCCGCGAGCCTGCGCTGCAACCGCTTGCGCATCGGCGCGCTCGGCTCCGAGACGGTCAGTTCGCTGACCGCGGGCGGATAGTAGGGCAGATTGAACCCGTTCCCGGCGCCGATCTCCAGCGTCCGCCCGCTCGCCTGGCCGATGAGCTGCTCGCGGATCCGGCCCTGACCGGCACGTTCCGCAGCGCCGAGCACGATCGGGTAAACGGCGCTGAATAGCCGCTCGTTCAGCCCTGCATCGCGCATAGGGCGACCCTACCAGACAGTAACCTAGCTGAACTCCCTTGTTTTGCGACCATCACGCAGGGTGAATGCCCACCACGCGAGCCGGTCGAGCATCACCTCCGCGGCCTCCTCCAGCGGTTTCGGCTCCACCGGGGCGCCGTCCGCGTCGAACTGCGCGTAGACGTCCGCGATGCTCACCGAATCGCGGACGGTCATCGCATGCAGTTCGGCGAACACCAGCCGCAGCCCTTCGACCGCGCGCAGCCCGCCCGAGATGCCGCCGTAGCTGACGAAGCCGACCGGTTTCGCGTGCCACGGTAGGAAAACCGCGTCGATCGCGTCCTTGAGCGGGCCCGGATAGGCGTGGTTGTACTCCGGGGTGACCACCACGACGGCATCGGCGGCCTCGATGCGCTCCGCGAGCACGGGCCCCGCGGCGAGATCGATCAGGTCCACCTCCACATCCGGGCGCGCGCCCGCCCGCTGCGCGAACCACCGCGCCACGACCGGGCCGAACCTGCCCTCGCGCACACTGCCGATCAGTACCGCGAGCCGATACGTTTCCATGACTGCACTCCTCGCTCTCGACCTTGTCGCAGCGAACGATAAAACCTCAATAAAGGTTCAGGTCAATGCTTTGGCATCATCGGCTTCGATCGGCTAACCTCAAGTATTATTCAGGAAGGAGGGAGCCGGATGAACCAGGTTCCGTGGGACGCCAAGGAACTCAGCGTCGGCCAGGTCTCGGAGCGCAGCGGGGTGGCGATCTCCGCGCTGCATTTCTACGAGCGGCAGAATCTGATCCACAGCAGGCGAACCTCCGGAAATCAGCGCCGCTATCCCCGGGAAACCCTGCGCCGCATCGCGTTCATCCGCATCGCCCAGCGCGTCGGGGTACCGCTGGCGAGCATCGCCGAGTACCTTTCCCAGCTGCCCAACGATCACGCACCCTCGCGCGCCGACTGGAAACGCGTCACCCGCCTGTACCAGAACGAGATCGACGAGCGCATTCACCGGCTGCAGCAGCTGCGCGATGAGTTCACCGAATGCATCGGCTGCGGCTGCCTTTCCATCGGCAGCTGCAAGCTCGCCAATCCCTACGACACCCTCGCCGACCACGGACCGGGTCCACGCCGGCTGCTGGAGAATTAGAGTTCGAGTCACCGATTCCCCCCGGCAGTGGGCCGCCCTGGCTACCCCACGGCTTCGCGATCGATGAACGCGGTCAGCGCGTCCACGAGTGCGCCGGGCTGCTCATCGGGAATGAAGTGCCCGGCGTCCGGGATGACTGCGCCCGACACATTGTCCGCCCAGGGGCACAGCGAAGCGGCCATATCGGGGATCGAGCCATGGGAGCTGGAGATTCCCATGACCGGGACGCTCAGGTGCCCTCGCGCGAGGGCATCATGATTCTCCCGCGCCGATTCCGCGGCATCCCGGTAGTAGGCGAGCGACGCGCGCAGACCTCCCTCGGCCGCGATCGCGGCGGCATAGTGGTCGATCTCGGCTTGCTCGAAGGTATGCGGGGACAGTGCCTTGACCTTCAGGAACCAGTCGACGTAGGCACCTTCGCGACCGGCGAGCAGCGTCTCGGGGAGATCGGGCACGAGGTGGAACGCGAAGTGCCAGGTCTTCCAGGCCCGATCGGGATCCGTCGGGATGGTGTCCGGAAGGGTGATTCCGGGGATCCCGGCGTCGAGCAGGGCGAGACCGTGCAGGTGGTCCTCGTATTTCAGGGCCAGCGAGAAGGCCACCCAGGCTCCGATGTCGTGGGCGACGAGCCAGTACCTCGGCACGTCGAGCGCGGTCACCGCGGCGTGGACGTGCGCGGCGGCGGTGTGCGTGTCGTAGCTGCCGTGCGGGCGTTCCGAGTGGCCTTGCCCCGGCAGGTCGATCGCGATGACGCGGAACCGCTCGACGAGTCCCGGCATCGCCTTGCGCCAGGCCCACCAGGTCTGCGGGAATCCGGCGAGCAGAACGACGGCGGGCCCAGCCGGACGGCCGCCTTCCACGGCATGAATCCGGACGCCTCCCGCATCGACCCAACGGTGGGTGAATCCCGCAAGCTCGTGCAGTGGTAACCCGGAAACCGGGTTCTGGGCGCAAGAGCGGTTCGCGGTGTCGGTCATGTCCCGAGCCTACCTTATTTTGGACCGATCGATCCAGGACGAGCCGACTGAACTTCCCGGGAGTGGCCCGCACGAAACCGACTAGGACAGCTCGCGCGCCCAGCGGTCCGCCCAGTCCACGAGCGGGGACAGCGCCTGATAGGCCGCATCGCCGAGTTCGGTGAGCCGGTAGCGGCTGTCCGGTAGCTGATGGATCAGCCCGGCCTCGAGCAGTTCGGTAAGCCGCTGGCGCAGCACGCTCGAGGACATTCCGTCACAGCGCGCCTGCAATGGGCGGAAGCCGAGCTCACCCTCGCGCAGCTCCCAGATGATGCGCAGCGCCCAGCGGCGGCCGAACAGGTCGAGCGCGGCCATGAGCGGGCGGCCGGTCGTGGATCCACGTACCGGCTTGCCTGGCTGCGGCGTCGTCACCGAAGGGATCACACCTCGCTCGGTTGCTGCTTCGGATTCAGACACGCTAACATCGCGGCCTGCTGCTTCGATTTCCGAAACACGGTGATACGCATGAGTGAGCTCGATACACCGGTCTGCGCACTGCTCGGGATCCGGGAACCGGTCGTGCAGGCCCCGATCGGTTCGGCGGCCTCCCCGGAACTGGCCGCGGCGGTCACCGCGGCGGGCGGACTCGGCATGCTTGCCCTGACCTGGGTGAACGGCAACGAGGCGCGGCGCAGGATCCGGCGGGTGCGGCAGCTGACCGACGGGACCTTCGGGGTGAACCTGGTGCTGGACTTCCCGGTCGAGGAGGTGCTGGATGTCTGCCTCGGCGAAGGGGTTCCGGTCATCTCCACGTTCTGGGGCGATCCGGCGCCACTGACCGAACGCGTGCACGCCGCGGGGGCGCTGCACCTGCACACGGTCGGCGATGTGGCGGAGGCACGGCACGCCGTGGACGCGGGTGCCGACGCGATCGTGGCGCAGGGCTGGGAAGCGGGCGGGCACGTGCGCGGCGAAGTGAGCACCATGGCCCTGGTCCCCGCCGTGGCCGACGTGGCCGGTGCGGTGCCGGTGCTCGCGGCGGGCGGGATCGGGGACGGTCGCGGACTCGCCGCGGCACTCATGCTCGGCGCGCAGGCAGGCTGGCTCGGCACCCGGTTCCTCACCGCGCACGAGGCGGACACCCATGCGCTGTACCGGGAACGGATCCGCGCCGCAGCAGTGACCGATACCGTGCACACCCACTGTTTCGACGGCGGCTGGCCCGCCGCGGCGCACCGGGCCCTGCGCAATTCCACCGTCACGGAATGGCGGCGCGCCGGATGCCCCGCAGGGGAACAGCGGCCGGGCGCGGGGACCGTGGTCGCGGTGGATCGGGCGGGCCGCGAACATCTGCGCTACGCGGACATGATCCCGACCGCGGGCGCGCACGGGGAGCTCGAGGCACTCGCCATGTACGCGGGCCAGTCGGCCGGGCTGGTGCACACCGCAGAGCCCGCCGCTCGGATCATCGCGGCACTCATGCGACAGGCTAGCGAAACACTCGCCGGGAGAACACGATGAGCGCGCACGAGTACGCCAGGGCACTGGCCGCCAACGACACCGAGCGGCTGCTCGCCATGCTCGGTACGGACATCGTGTTCCGCAGCCCGTTCAGCACGTGGGAAGCCGAGGCGATCGGGCAGGTCTACCGCGCGCGGACAGCGGTGTTCGAACGGCTCGCCGTGGACACGGTGCTCGGCGAGGCGCCACGGGCCGCACTGCTCTGGCACGCGCAGCTCGACGGAACCACGGTCGAGGCAAGCGAAATCCTCACCTTCGACGGAAACACGATCGAGCGGGTCGACGTCTTCCTGCGCCCCGCCGAAGTGCTCGATCCGGTGTTCCGCGCCATGAGCCGCGCCTGGCCGCCGCGTTGACCGGCCAGTGTGCCGGGCGCGGACAGCGTGCGGGCGCACCTGCTCGAGGTGGTAGCGGCCGTGCATGGCGGTCTGCGAGGTGCCCAGTTCCGGCGCCGGACGGGACATGTCCTTCCGGTACAACGGAACCAGCCCACCGAACGGAATCAGCGTTCCCGTTCGGCGATCGCGAGCAGATCACGCGCCGGACCGCGCGGGGTCTGCCCGGCGGGCCAGATCGCGCGCAGCGGGCGGGTCAGGTCCACCCCGGCGACGGGGACCCGGACCAAGGTTCCCGCCTGTAGTTCACCGGCGACGGTGCGGGCGGACAGCACCGCGGGACCCGCCCCCGCGGCCACCGAGGATTTGATCGCGGTGGTCGAGGACAGTTCGAGCAACGGTTCGGCGAGCGCGTCCACCCCGCCCGCGCGCAGTGCCCCGGCCAGCACCTCCCGGGTTCCCGATCCGCGTTCCCTGGTGACCAGCGCAGTCGCGGCGAGCCGGGCACCCTCCACGCCGCGCCGCCGTGCCCACGGGTGACCGGGCGCCACGACCAGCACCAGCTCATCGCGGGCCACGGTGCGCGAACGCAGCCCGGAGGGCACCGAGCGCCCCTCCACGAAACCGAGCTCCACCGAACCGGACTGCACCGCCTCGATCACCCCGGAGGAGTTCGCCGAGACCAGTGCGACCGCGGTGCCCGGATGCCGCGCACGCAACCGGAGCAGCCAGCCGGGCAACAGGTACTCGGCCACCGTGAGGCTCGCCGCGACCCGCAGGTGGGTGTCGTGTTCATCGCGCAGCGCGGCGATTCCCGCCTCCAGATCGGCGGCCGCGGCGATCACCGGCCGGGCCCAGTCGACGACCAGCCCGCCGCGCGCGGTCAGGTTCGAACCGCGCGCGGTGCGTTCCACCAGCGGCACCCCGAGCTGCGCCTCGAGCCGGCGGATCCGCGCACTCGCCGCGGGCTGGGAGATCCCGTGGGCGCGCGCCGCCGCCCCGATACTGCCGAGCCTGGCCAGGGACAACAGGAGGTCGTATCCGGTCAGGTCCGCCACCCGTGGCGGAAGTGGCTCAGTCATAACCACAGATTATGGATGTCGAGTGCGGAACCGTCTACCGGGGTGCCCGCCACGCGGCAACCCTTGAAGCATGACCCTGTTGACCCGATGCGGCCCTCCGTGCGCTCCGACGTTGGCTCGACTTCTCACTCGCTCCGGGCCTCAGTCGCTAGCGCTCCCTCGTATCCTCACTCGATCGGCGCCTTCGCAGATTCGCTCGCTGGCGCTCGCTGCGATGCTCCGGAAGGACCGCCTCGCATGACCTCTCTCGCCGAACGCACGCCGCCGGAACCGGTCCTGTTCCGTGAACTCGGTCGCCCACGCGAACTGTTCGCCAATATCGGGCCCAATTGGTACGCCTCGATCATGGGCACCGGGATCGTGGCGAACGCGGCGGCCACGCTTCCGCACTGGAATGCGGCCCTGCGGGTTCCGGCGACCGTGGTGTGGGTGTTCGCCACGGTCATGCTGCTCGCGCTGCTGTTCGCGACCGTCGTGCACTGGGTGCGGCACACCGACCGGGCGCGCGGGCATGCGGCGAATCCGGTCGCCGCACAGTTCTGGGGCGCCCCGCCGATGGCGCTGATGACCGTCGGCGCGGGCGCGCTCTCGATCGGCAGCGGCATCCTCGGCACTTCCGCTGGACTGACCATCGACTACGTGCTCTGGACCGCGGGCACCGTGTTCGGCCTGTTCACCGCGGCCTGGATCCCGTACAAGATGATGACCTCGCACCGGATCGCGCCCGATGCCGCGTTCGGCGGCTGGCTGATGCCGGTGGTCCCGCCGATGGTCTCCGCGGCGAACGGGGCTGCGCTCATCCCGCACATCGCGGATCCGGGGCTGCGCACCACGATGACGCTCGGCTGCTACGCGATGTTCGGCATCAGCCTGTTCGCCACCCTGTGCCTGATCCCGCAGATCTGGCAGAAACTGGTGCACCACAAGACGACCGCGGCCACGGCGGTACCGACCATGTGGATCGTGCTCGGCCCGCTCGGCCAGTCGGTCACCGCGGCGAACCTGCTCGGCAAGGCAGCCCCGGCGGCCTTGCCCGCGCCCTATGGCAAGGCCGCCGAGGTGTTCGGCTGGTTCTACGGCATCCCGGTCTGGGGCTTCGCCATGCTGTGGCTGGTGATCGCCGCCGCCGTCACGATCCGCACCCTCCGTTCCGGTATGCCGTTCGCGCTGACCTGGTGGGCCTTCACCTTCCCGGTCGGCACCTGTGTCACCGGCTCGAGCGCACTGGCCGCCCGCACCGGCGCCGGGCTGTTCGCCGACGCTTCCCTTGTGCTGTACGTGTTCCTGGTGTTCGCCTGGGCGGTGGTCGCGGTCCGCACGATGCGCGGGAGCCTGCGCGGCGAGCTACTCCGCCCCGCCTGATCCGGTGAGCTGCTTGCCCAGCCAGTCGAGCGCGACCGGGGAACCGATCACCCACGGGGCGATGTGCCCGAGCGCGGTGCCCGGGAACAGTGGCGGCAGCGGTTCGGACTCCAGTTTCACCGAGGCACCCTTGGCCTTCCAGTCCTTGGCGAGCTGCGCGACCTGCGGATAGGGCACCAGATCATCGTTGACGTTGGAGGCCAGCATGACCGGGGCGTTCGGTTCGCGGTTGCCGATCTTCTGCTCGTCCAGGATCTGCTTGGCGATCGGGTACCGGTCGAGCACCGCGCTCAGCGGTTCCCCGGTGCGCGTGAAGTCCTTGGTCTTCTGGAAACCGGTGCTCAGTCCGGTGGCCACAACGCATTCCTGCCCGACCCGATTGAGCATTTCCTTGCCCTTGGCGTTGGTTTCGGAGTCCACCAAGGGTTTGATCTCCGGGTACTGCGCCTCGAACCCGTTCAGCGCGTAGCCGATGGCACCGCTGAGGATCGTGCCGTCGATGGTCTTCAGCGTCGCGCGCAGATCCGCGGGCGGCGCACCGGCATAGGTGCCCTTGATGGCCAGCTCCGGCGCGTACTCGCGCGCCGATTCCGCGGCCGCGGCCACCGCGCCACCGCCCTGCGAGTAGCCCCACATGCCGATCGGGTTGTCCTTGCCGATACCGCTTTCCGGCAGTCGTTGCACCGCGCGGGCCGCGTCGAGCACCGCGTGCGCCTCATCCGCCCGGTTCACATAGGTGTGCGTGCCCGGGGTGCCGAGCCCTTCGTAGTCGGTGACCACGACGGCGTACCCCTTGGCGAGCATCGCGCCGACCATCAGCCACTCGTACTCCACGATCGGCCCGCCCGGTCCGTCCAGGCTGATGCCCTTTTCGAACAGCTTCGAGGGGGCACACTGATCCCCCTGGCCGATGGTGCCGACGGCGAGGTCCACGAGTGGCCGCTCGCCCTTGCCCTTCCACGGCGCTTTGGGCGCGAAATACGTTCCGGTGACCGCGATCGGTTTCCCCGCGGCGTCGGTGCTGTGGTACATCAGCCGCGTGGTTTTCGCCCCGCTCGGCGGCAGGGTGTTCATCGGTTCGCTGCGGAGGAGATCGCCATTGTGGCCCGCGGGCACCGGATCCGGTGGGGTGTAGAAATCGCCTTGTTGTGCCGCAGCAGGCAGTGCACACACGCCGAGCGCGGCGACCGCGGCCGTGCAGGCCGCGAGCAGCTTCTTCCACAAGCCGATCACCTCATCACTGAGCTGGTTACCGGCGAGTAGGTTAGAGTGCTGGAGCGCGTTCGTCAATGCACGCTGGGTTAACCCGACCGTTCCTCGGCGATCCGCTCGAGTGATTTCCCCGCCGTGTCCGGCATGAACACGAATCCCGCGATCCCGGAGATCACCAGGAAAACCAGCAACAGGGCGGCCACCGGGGTGAATCCACCGGACCCGAGTACCGGTACGAACAGGCTCCACACCCCGAGCAGCAGCCGGGCGAGGCCGAAGGTGAACCCCTGCGCGGTGCCGCGGAGTTCGGTGCGGAACAGCTCCTGGCTGAACACCTTGTAGAAGGCTTCCCCGGCGAGCGCGCTGCCCACGTAGAACAGCAGGATGTTCGCGATGATCACCGGGATCGTGAACGGCAGCACGAGCACCAGCACGAACGCGGCCACCTGCAGGATGCTGCCGATCAGCCACAACCGGCGGCGTATCACGTGCCCCCGGTCGGCGAACGGCATGAACAGCGCGCCGATCGCGATCAGCCCGATCAGGAACCCCGCCCCGGACAACGCCACCCCGGTCGCCTGACTGCCCGCGCCGAGCGAAGAAACCATGTACGGGGTGAAGATCCCATAGGTACCCGCGGCCAGCCCCCAGAACAGATAGATCACGCTCGTCCAGGACAGCGCGCGCAGGGTCTTGCCGCGAAACAGCGCCCGGATCCGGGCGACCCCGCCACGCGAAGCTTCCTGCCAGCGCGCGGATTCCGACATGCCGCGCCGCAGCGCCCAGGTGATCAGCGCGGCCACGAACAGCTGGGCGAACACGATCCGCACGCCGAGCAGCCCGAGCCCGGAAAGCGCATAGGACAGCGCAAGCACCACGATCGGCCCGCTGTACCAGGCGATCTGGGTCAGACCGATGAGCCGCGCCCGCGCCCGCGATGGGGAGAACTCCCCGACAAGCGCCAGCGAGGTCGGCACATCGGCACCGACCGCGAGCCCCACCACGAAGGTGCCCGCGAACAACATCGCCGGGTTCACCGCGAGCGCGATGCAGGCGATCCCCGCCGCGTAGACGAGCAGATCGTACTTGTAGATCCGCTTGCGTCCCAAGCGATCCCCGAGCCGGCCACCGATCACCGAGCCGATGGCCGCGCCGATCGCGTTCGGCCCGATCGCGGCCAGCGCGCCGACCGCGGTCGAGGAAAGCCCCAGCTCCGCCTGATACAGCGTCAATCCCGCGCTGAGTGCCACGATGGACCCCGCGTCCAGATAGGAGGCCATCCCCGCGAGTACCGACCACTTCCACTGCTGCCGTGTCACGCCCGCGTCCTGCGCGATCCTGGTCGTCATCCCCAACTCCGTTCGACGGTGAACGAGCACAGAGCAGATTAACCGAAGAGGATCGCGTTGTGGCGTACGATTTTCCGCGCGATTGCGGCCGGAAACTGGCCGGTTGACCGCATAGCGTGTCCGGCATGACAGCGGTCGAAACGACAGAATACCTGCGGGTACGCGGGGCCCGGGTGCACAACCTGCGCGATATCTCGGTCGATATCCCGAAACGGAAACTCACCGTGGTCACCGGCGTCTCCGGTTCGGGCAAATCCTCGCTCGTCTTCGACACGATCGCCGCCGAATCGCAGCGTCAGCTCGGCGAGACCTTCAGCACCTTCGTGCGCAACCGGCTGCCGAAATACGGCCGTCCGGACGTGGACCGGCTGACGAACCTGTCCGCGGCGATCGTGGTCGACCAGAAACGGATCACCGGGAACTCGCGCTCCACGGTCGGCACGATCACCGATATCGCCGCGCTGCTGCGCCTGTTGTGGTCCCGCGCGGGTGAACCGTACCTCGGTGCCTCAAACCTGTTCTCCTTCAACGATCCGGAAGGCATGTGCCCGCGCTGTTCGGGGCTCGGCGAGGTGCGCACCGTGGATCTGGACCGGCTCGTGGACCGGACGCGTTCGCTGAACGAGGGTGCGATCGTTTTCCCGACCTTCGGGGTGGGCGGCTGGATGTGGCGCACCTTCGCCGATTCCGGGCTGTTCGACAACGACAAGCTGCTGGAGCGCTACACCGAACAGGAATGGCAGGCGTTCGTGTACGGCGCGGACGCCACCGTGCAGCTGCCCAGTCAGGGCGGTCCGGTGCCGACCAAGTACGAGGGCCTGCTGCAGCGCTTCGAACGCATCTGGTTGCCCAAGGATCCCGAATCGCTGTCCGGGAAGACCAGGGCCGCCTTCGAATCCGTTGTGCGCCTTGGGGTGTGCGAACAGTGCCAGGGTGCCCGGCTGTCCGCGGCCGCGTTGTCCAGCAGGGTCGGCGGGATGAACCTCGCCGAGTGCTACCGGCTCGAGGCGGTCGAACTCGCGCGGTTCCTGCGCGCTATCGAATCCCCGGTCGCCGCCCCGATTCTCGAGGTGGCCATCGAGCAGGTGGACCGGCTCGTCGCCATCGGACTGGGTTATCTGAGCATGGACCGGGCGACCGGGACACTGTCCGGCGGCGAATCGCAGCGAGTGAAGATGGTGCGCCATCTCGGCAGCAGCCTCACCGATATGACCTGCATCTTCGACGAGCCGAGCATCGGGCTGCATCCGCACGACATCCACGCGGCCGGTGAGCTGCTGTGTTCCCTGCGGGACAAGGGGAACACCGTCATCGTCGTAGAACACGATCCGGCCATCATCGCCCAAGCCGACCATGTGGTGGACATCGGGCCAGGGCACGGATCCGCGGGCGGCCAGGTGGTGTATCAGGGACCGGTTTCCGGGCTCACCGATTCCACTGGCCCGACCGGGAAACACTTGCAGCGCGCCCCGGAAATCAACGATTCACCACGGAAACCGCTCGACTGGGTGGCCATTCGCGGGGCGGCGAAACACAATCTGCGCGCGATCGATGTGGACATCCCGCTCGGCGTGCTCACCGCGGTCACCGGGGTGGCCGGTTCCGGAAAATCCACACTGCTGCGCGAGTACCTGCCCGGAGCGAACTTCGTCGACCAGTTGGGCGTGCACCGTTCCCGGCGGTCGAACATGGCCAGCTACACGGGAATGCTGGACCGGATCCGCACGATCTTCGCCGCCGAACACGGGGTCTCAGCCGCGCTGTTCTCGGCGAACTCCAAGGGCGCCTGTGCGAACTGTTCCGGCCTCGGTGTGGTCTACACCGATCTGGCTTTCCTCGATCCCGTCACGAACATCTGCGAACAGTGCGGTGGCCGCCGATTCGCCGCGGAGGTGCTGCGCTATCGGGTGCACGGCAAGAACATCGGCGAGTTGCACGAGCTGACGGCTGCCGAGATCACCGAACAGTTCCCGGATCCCAAGGTGTGCGCGATCGCCGAGCGGCTGACCGATGTCGGGCTGGACTATCTGCCGATCGGCCAGCCGTTGAACACCTTCTCCGGGGGCGAGGCGCAGCGGCTGGCGATCGCCGACGAACTCGACGGCCAACCGCGGCGCTATGTGTTCGACGAGCCGACCACCGGTTTGCACCGCGCCGATATCGCGCGCCTGCTCGCGCTGTTCACCCTGCTGCTCGATGCGGGTTCCAGTGTCATCGTCATCGAGCACAACCTGGATGTGATCGCGCGCGCCGACTGGATCATCGACCTCGGGCCGGGTGCGGGTGCGCAGGGCGGAACGGTCGTGGCGACCGGAACCCCGCGCGCGGTGGCCGACTGCGCGAACTCGCTGACCGGCCGCTATCTGCTCAGTAGGTGAGCGTGGCCGGGTGCTGTGGGCTCGAACCGAACGTGACCGTGCTGCCCTTGGTGGCCGCGCTCGCGTACCGGCCGTCCATGGTGTCCACGACGAGGCTGAGGTGATGCCCGGCTGGGACGGTCCAGGAGATCGGCTCGAGCGCGAGCTCGATCCGTTGCGGCGCACCGGGTTCGGCGCCGCGAATGGTGACGGGTTCGTGCGTGATCAGCTGCCCGTTGCCGTGCGCGTCGGTGTCGTAGAGGTAGGCGAACAGCGTCGTGTCCCTGGTGCTCGGGGTCGCGGTGACCGCGAGGCGCGGTGTTCCGGTGACCGGGGTGTCGGTGGCGACCGGTGCAGCCGACCACACTCCCGCGTTGTTCCGGGACACCGCGGGGATCGGCGCGGTGACCGGGGCCTTCAGGTAGCCGAGCAGGGCGCCGCTGAGGATGAGGGTGCCGCTGTCCGCCGGGGACGGCACACCCGCCTCGATGCGTTCGCTCCAGGACGCGGGTGCCGCCCCGATCCCTTGGGCGCTCAGATATTGCCGGTGCTGGGCACCTTGCGTCGCCGCCCAGGAGGCATAGCCGCGGTACGCGTCCTGCTTGGCCGGTTTGAGTTGCACGGGGCTCTCGGTGTCGATCCCGTTGCCTGCCCCGCGCAGGTAGTGGTCGAACCAGCGGGTCAGGTTCGACCAGACCTCGTTCGGCAGGCCGAGCGCGCCGGTGGCTTCACCGGTTCCGTGCTCGCCCGGCTGCAGCATCAGCCGCTTCGGGGTGTGCAGCCGGTTGAAGAAGTCCACGTACTGCCCGGGCGGGAAAATCCCATCCTCGAAGGAGTTCGCGAGCAGGATCGCCGGTTTGCCCTTGTCCAGCTGGTCCACCTTGGTCGAGACCGAGCGCTCCGGAGCGAGCTCGAGCGCCGTGTTCAGGTCGCCCTTACGGTAGTTGTCCTCGATGAACTTCAGCGCGGTTCCGGGCCGTCCGGTGAGCCGACCGAGCGCGAGCAACGACTCCGCCGCCTGCACATTCACGGTCTTGTCGGCATACAAGGATTCCCCGAGATCCGCCCAGCCACTCAGCGCGCCGACCGCGTGCACCCGCTTGTCCGCGGCCGCGGTGAGCAGGCTGATGCCCGCACCGTAGGAGATCCCGGCCATCCCGATCCTGCCGATGCTGCGGTGCTCCACCGCCCAGTCGATCACCGAGCTCGCATCCGTCACATCCTCGGGACCGGCGACCTCGATCCGCCCTCCGGAGTCGCCGAATCCGCGTGCCGCATAGCTGATCACCGTGTACCCACCGGACCGCGCGAGCCGCTGCGCGCCGAGCAGATACTCCGCGCTCGGCGCGCTCCAGCTGCCCGGCATGACGATCAGCGGATGCGGGCCGGAGCTTTCCGGAGTCACCACGAACGCGCCGAGCCGCACCCCGCCCGCGCCGGTGATCTGCGTATAGCTGGTGTCCACCCCGGGCGCGCTCGGCACTTTGGGCGCGGCGGCCGCCGTCGAACCGAGTAAGGCGAACGATATTCCGAGCGCGACTGCCCGCAACCGGCGCATAAGAGCCTCCTCATCGCGGGGGCATTACTGCGCAGTAGTGAAGCAAACACCGTCGGCGACCGCAAGTTCGGTGAGCCGTCGCGGATCGGTACCGCGCCAGGCGATGACCTGGTCCGGGCGCAGCAGCACCGCCTCACCGGGCTCGAGGAAATCGACATCTGCCTGGTGCACCGGAAAACCACAGTCCTGCCAGGGAATCGGCGAACCCGCGACCGCGAGGGCCCAGTCCGGCCCGGCGAGGTCGAGGGTGGAGCGCCCCTCGGCGAGCCAGCGATGCGGAATCCGGGTCCCGATCCGGCCGGTGGGCGCGAATTCGGTGATCGGCTCGGTTTCGGTGATCCCGGGAAGCGGATACTGGAATCCGCCGCAGGCAAGGACATAGGGATGCGCGAGCCCTTCACCACTCGGTACACCGTCGCGCAGGTTGACGGTGCGGATGCTGGACTGCTCGGCGGTGAACCAGCCCGCCGCATGCCGTTCGGCGTGGTAACCGTCGAGTGGTCCGGTCCTGCCGCGCAGGGCCGCGGCGAGCTGCCAGCCGAGATCGTGCACATCGGCGATCCCGGTGTTCGCCCCGCTCGCCGCGAACGGCGGCATCACGTGCGCCGCATCCCCGGCCAGAAAGACCCGTCCCGCGCGATACCGATCGGCCACCCGCATTTCCGCTTGCCAGGCAAGGACATTGTGCACCTCGAGGCCGGGAAGCGGTGCGCCGATCGCGGTCTCCAACACCCTCTGCCACTCCCGCCCGGTATCCCCGCCCGCGGCCATGAACACCCAGCGATACCGCCCGTCGACCGAGCAGAGCCCGCCGCGGGCCTGCGGATGCTCGATCTGGCAGAGGTTGAATGGCTTGTCCCGCACCAGCTCCCGCAGATCCGCGGTGAAATACACGTTCACGTTCGGCTCGCCGAGCACGCCCTGCCCGGAGCGCGTGATGCCCAGCGCCTCCCGAATCGGGCTGCGCGCGCCATCGGCCGCGATCAGATAGCGCGCCCGAACCTGTTCGCCGGTATCGGTCGTGGCCGTCACCGATTCGGCGTCCTGGACGACTCCGGCGACCTCGGTGCCGAACCGCACCCGCGCCCCGTCCCGAACCGCGGCCTCGCGCAGCACCGGTTCGAGCAGGTCCTGCGCGATCAGGCAGGGCAGCTCGGGGCTTGGCTCCACAAGAATGGGTTCGATCGCGGTTCCCGAGTCGTCCGCCGGGCGCCACAACGGAAGCAGCTCGGCCTCCGCGAGGGTGCGGCCCGCGGCCATCCGGTCATGGCCCGCCAGATCCCGCGCCGCTTCGCGGATCAGTTCCGCGCGGCCGAGCTCGCGAAAGATCTCCATCGTGCGCATGTTCACCCGGCGCGCCTTCGGCTGCGAGGAGGCTCCGGTGCGGCGTTCGAACAGGGTGACCGCGAGCCCATGGTGACGCAGTACCAGTGCCGCGGTGAGCCCGACCAGTCCGCCACCGACCACGAGCACGTCGGTCTGTGTACGTTGTACATTCATGATGTACGTTGTACATTCCAGTTACGATGCCGTCAATGACGACACCACAAGGGGACGGCGAGCTGATCTGGCTCACCGAGCCCGCCGACCGCGCCGGCGAGCAGCTCTCCCGGGAGCGGATCGTGGCGGCCGCGATGGCGATCGCCGACGAGGATCCGCGCGGCGAGGTCACCATGCGCGCGATCGCCACCCGGATCGACACCCGCAGCCCGATGGCCCTTTACCGCTATGTGCGCAGCAAGGACGGGCTCGCCGACCTGATGAACGACGAGGTGTTCGGGCAACTCGAGATACCGCGCGGGCAGGGTTGGCGTACCTGCCTGCGCGGGCTCGGGCATTCCGCGAGCGCGGCGCTCGGCAGGCATCCGTGGTGGGCCCGGCTCGCGTTCAGCCGCCCGCCGCTCGGCCCCAACGCACTCGCGGTCTACGACCACTGCCTCGCCGAGCTCGACGGACTCGGGCTCGACGCGGCGACCAGGATGGGCTGCATCAGCACCGTGTTCGGGCAGGTGTACAGCACCGGACTCGCCGCGCTCGAGGAACGGGCGATGCGGGCCCGGATCGGGGTACAGAGCGAGGGACAGCTCGCCGATCTCGCCCGCCCCTACCTCGACCGGATCACCGAGCAAGGTGTGCATCCGCACTTCATCGCGTGGGCGAACGACCCCGGCAGGCTCGCGCCACCGCCACAGGATTTCGCGCGCACCCTGGAATGGCTGCTCGACGGCCTCGAGCGGGATTACGCGAGCGGTTGACCGGTTCCGCCGCTGAGCAGGCCGTCGATCGGGAACGCGTCCAGCGCGAGCTCACCCGTCTCCAGGATTCCGCGGGCCGCGCGGAATGCGCTCGTCATGGCCGCACGGGAAAGGGCCGAGCCGAGGCTGATCCGGCTCGCCCCGAGCGCGCCGAGCTCGGCGACCGTGCAGCGTGCCGCTGCGCCCGCGGGGAGCACGTTCACCGGGACCCGGACCGCCGCGCAGACCTGGGCGATCGACTCGGTGTCCGGCAGCCCGGGCGCGTAGACGACGTGGGCGCCCGCTTCCTGGTAGGCGAGCAGGCGTTCGATGGTCTCCTCGATGCCGAATTTTCTCTGCAGAAAGTTCTCTGCACGCGCGGTGAGCACGAATCCGTGCGCCCGGGCTGTTTCCGCGGCCGCCGCGACCCGTTCGACGGCGAGACCGAAGGGGTACAGCGGGTCCTCGGCGCGCCCGGTGGCATCCTCGATCGAGCCACCGGCCGCCCCGGTCCGCGCGGCGAGCGCCACGGTCTCGGCCACCTCCTCGGGCCGGTCACCGAAGCCGTTCTCCAGATCTGCCGAGACCGGGATGGGCACCGCGTCCACGATCTCGCGCAGATTGTCCAGGGTGGCCGCGCGCCCGACGAGGTTCGCGGCGTCCCGGTGGCCCCGATGCAGCGCCAGCCCACCGCTCGTGGTCCCGAGCGCGGTGAACCCCGCCGCGTGCAGCATGATCGCGCTGCCCGCGTCCCATGCGTTGGCGAGCACGAAGGCCGCGCGCTCCTCGTGCATCCTGGCGAACCGCTCCGCTTTCCCGTCCACCAGCGCAGTATGGCAACGAGTAGATTCGGCCGCGGCCGAAACGTTCCCAGGGAGGCGATATGACGACGGCGTACATCATCGGGACGTTCGACACGAAGGGAACCGAGCTCGACTACGTCGCGGAGCTGGTCCGCGCGGCCGGGGTACCGGTGTGCACCGTGGACATCTCCACCACCGCTGCATCCACTGTATACAAAGCATCCACGGAATCCAGTGCACACATCGAGCCCGGCACGGTAGCCGCGGCGCACCCCGGCGGCCCGGATGCCGTGTTCACCGGGGATCGGGGCAGCGCGGTCGCCGAGATGGCGGTGGCGCTCGCCGCCTGGCTGCCTGCCCAACCGGTCGGTGGGGTGCTCGGGCTCGGCGGATCGGGTGGCACCGCCCTGATCACCCCCGCCATGCGCGCGCTCGCGGTTGGCGTGCCCAAGATCATGGTCTCCACGGTCGCTTCCGGGGATGTCTCCGCCTATGTGGCGGGAAGCGATATCGCGATGCTGCATTCGGTCACCGATGTGGCCGGGCTGAACCGGATCTCCCGCCAAGTACTCGGCAACGCGGCACACGCCCTCGCCGGGGCCTGCCTGCATCCGGTCCCGGTGCACGATGACCGCACCGCGATCGGGCTGACCATGTTCGGCGTGACCACTCCCTGCGTGCAGGCGGTGAGCACGGCGCTGGCCGAACGCTTCGATCCGCTGGTGTTCCACGCGACGGGGACCGGCGGCATGGCCATGGAGAAACTCGTCGACGACCGGCTCATCGGCGGGGTGCTGGACATCAGCACCACCGAGGTGTGCGACCACATCGCGGGTGGCGTGCTCAGCGCGGGCGAGACCCGGATGGACGCGATCGCCAGGACCGGGGTGCCCTATGTCGGCTCCTGCGGCGCACTCGACATGGTCAACTTCGGCGCTATGGATACCGTGCCCACAATGTATACAGAGCGCACACTGTATCCACACAATCCACAGATCACCCTGATGCGCACCGATGTCGAGGAGTGCACCCGGATCGCCGAGTTCATCGCGGGCAAGCTCAACGCCTGCTCCGGCCCGGTCCGGTTCCTGCTCCCGACGGGCGGGGTCTCCGCGCTGGACGCGCCCGGCCAGCCCTTCCACCACCCCGAGGCCGATGCGGCACTGTTCGGCACCCTCGAACGCGCCGTGCGGCAGAACACCGATCGCCGGGTGATCCGCTCCCGGCACCACATCAACGACCCCGAATTCGCCACGGAACTGCTCGCACTATTCGATGAGGTGATCTGATCATGCCGCGCACCGACCGCGCCGAACTGCTCGCGAAATTCCGCGCCATGGCCGCGGCCGGGGAACCGATCCTCGGCGGTGGTGCGGGGACCGGGCTTTCCGCGAAATGCGAGGAGGCGGGCGGGATCGACCTGATCGTCATCTACAACTCCGGCCGGTACCGCATGGCCGGGCGCGGCTCGCTCGCCGGCCTGCTCGCGTACGGGAACGCCAACGAGATCGTCGTCGAGATGGCCGCCGAGGTGCTCCCCGTCGTGCGGCACGCCCCGGTGCTCGCGGGCGTCAACGGCACCGATCCGTTCCTGAACATCGCGAATTTTCTCACCGAACTCGGCGGGCTCGGATTCTCCGGGGTGCAGAATTTCCCCACGGTCGGCCTCATCGACGGCACGTTCCGGGCGAACCTGGAGGAGACCGGCATGGGGTACGCGCACGAGGTCGCGATGATCGCCGAGGCCAACCGGCAGGATCTGCTCACCACGCCGTACGTGTTCTCCGTCGAGGACGCCCGCGCGATGACCGAGGCCGGGGCCGACATCCTGGTCTGCCACATGGGTCTGACCACCGGTGGTTCGATCGGCGCCGAGACCGCGAAGACTCTCGACGACTGCGTCGCCCTGATCGACGAGTGGGCCGCGGCGGCCCGTTCGATACGCGAGGACGTGCTGGTGCTCTGCCACGGCGGGCCGATCGCCGAGCCCGAAGACGCCGAATACGTGTTGGCGCGGACGGAGTATTGCCACGGCTTCTACGGAGCGAGCAGCATGGAACGGCTGCCTGTCGAACGAGCGCTCACCGAACAGACACGGGCGTTCAAGAAGAGCGCGCGAGGGAAGGACAACTGATGCCCCGGCCGTATGCGAGTGGAATCGTCCCGGCGAACGCGGACACCGTGTGGGAAATCGTGCGGGACTTCAACGGAATGCCCGCCTGGCACCCCGGAATCGCGCGCAGCGAACTCGAAACGGGGGCGAGCGCGGCGACCGTCGGTGCGGTCCGCCTGCTCACCCTCCCGGACGGCGGAACCGTGCGCGAGCGGTTGGTCAGTCTCGACGACACCGATCGCCGGATGACCTACGACATTCTGGACAGCCCGTTCGCGGTGCGCCGTTACCGGTCCACCGTGCGGGTCGCGCCGGTCACCGCGACGGACGAGGCCTTCGTCGAGTGGTGGTGCCATTACGACGCCGAGGCCGCGGACGAGCCGGAGCTGGACAAGACGTTCACCCGTGCCATCTACGCGGCGGGGATCACCGGCCTCGCCGATCACCTGGCGAGCTGATCCGCCCGTCCGGGAAAGGCCGCACCGAGCAGCCCGAGCAGCGGTGCGGCCTTGACCGCGGTCTCCTCGAACTCAGCTTCCGGTTCGGACAGCGCGACGATCGCCCCGCCGACCCCGTAACGGATCCGCCCCCTCGCATGCACCAGGGTGCGGATCGCGATGCTGAAATCCGCCGCCCCGGAAAGCGAGAAATAGCCGATCGCCCCGGAATAGACCCCGCGCGACCCCTCTTCGAGTTCGTCGATGATCCGCATGGTGCGCACCTTGGGCGCCCCGGTCATCGAGCCGCCGGGAAACGCCGCGCGCACGCAGTCGACCGCCGAACAACCGGGGCGCAGCCTGGCCCGGACAGTGCTCACCAGCTGGTGCACCGTCGCATAGCTTTCCACCCGGAAGCTCTCGCTCGCGTCCACCGAACCGATTTCCGCACACCGGCCGAGATCATTGCGCACCAGGTCGACGATCATCAGGTTTTCCGCACGGTCTTTCTCGTTGTCCGCGAGGTCCGCACGCAGCTCCGCGTCCTCTTCCGGTGACCTCCCGCGCGGGCGGGTTCCCTTGATCGGCCTGGCTTCGAGCGCGCCGTCCGCACCTACTTTGAGGAACCGTTCCGGGGAGGTGCTCAGTACCGTGAGCCCGTCGAAGGCGAGCAGCGCCGCGAACGGGGCGGGATTGGCGGCGCGCAGTTCCCGGTAGGCGGCGAGCGGGTCGATGTCACCGTCCGCTTCGATCATGTTGGTCAGGCAGACCTCGTAGGTTTCGCCCTGTCCGATCAGCCGCTGGCATTCGGCGATCTTCTCGAGGTATCCGGCGCGGTCGTGGCGCAGGCGCAGTTCTCCGACGCGCACGGTCCGGGTGGCCCTTCCGGTCTCGGTGTTCGCCAGTTTCGCCCGGGTCTCGGCGAGCCATTGCCGTGTGCCGCCGGGGTTTGCGGGCTCGGCGAGCGCGAGCAGGTACGTCGTCCCGGTCTCCTTGTCGAACACCACCGCCCGGTCGGCGAACACCAGGTGCGCGTCCGGGTCCGGCGCGCGGTGCCGGGCCCGGCCGCCGCACTGTGCCTTCAGTTCATAGCCGAGATAGCCGATCCAGCCGAGCGCGAACTCGAAGGGAAGTTCCGGGCGGCGCACCCGGATCCCGCGCAGGTCGCGGTCCAGCCAGTCCAGGAGATACCCGGAGGCCACCTCCGTTCCGTGTGCGGAGTGGACGGTCACCGTCGCGCTGGCGACGTCCGCGCTCGCGACGCGTGCGAGTGGCCCGCTCGCGTCGCCCATGATCGAGAACCGGCCGAGTTCGGTATCGGTTTTGCTGCTGTCCAACCAGAATGCGTGCGCACTGTCGGCGAACAACCGCTCGAACGCGTATTCCTCGGCGCAGGCGTTGTGCATTGTTTCCACGAGCAGTTCGAATTCGCGTTCCGGTTTTTCCGACCGCATGTCGATCACGGTCCGGGTTCCGGTTTTTCGCGATTCCGCCTGTCGCAGGAAATTTTCGAGCAACCGCTCACCGTATTCGGTGCACAGCGATTCCGGGTGGAATTGCACTCCCCATTGCGGGCGTTCACGGTGCCGTAGCGCCATCAGTGTCCCGTCCGCCGTCCACGCGGTGGCTTCGAGTTCCGCGGGGAGCCGGTCCACGACCAGCGAGTGATAGCGGACGACCGTGAACGCCGAAGGGATGCCCGCGAACAGCTCGCTTCCGTTGTGGAACACGGTCGAGCAGCGGCCGTGCCGTGGTTCGGCGGCGGGGACGACGCTGCCACCGTGCAGGGCCGCGATGCCCTGGTGCCCGAGGCAGATGCCCAGCAGTGGTCCGGTGAACTGCCGAACGACCGGCGCGCAGATACCGAAGTCCACCTCGCGTACCGGCGTTCCGGGGCCGGGGGAGAGCACCACATTGTCGAATTCGGCGAGCAGCGCGGCACGCCATCCCGGCTCATCATTCTTGACGACGACCGGCTCCTGCTCGCTGACCGAGGCGAGATAGTGAAATAGATTGTAGGTGAAGGAATCATAATTGTCGATCAGCAACGTGCGCACCACAATGAAGGTACCGGTTTTCGGCGGTTACCTCTACCGGCCGTGGATGAGCTCTACCCCACTATCCGAAGCCCCAGCCCCACGAAGCTTCCAGCCCCACGCAGCCCCCACCCTCACCGGGGGGCGACCCCGCATCCAGTATATCGGTACCAGGGCCTCGCTGGACCGTTCACGAAAATCTGTGGACAACCGCGCGAGCTGTGGATAACCGCGCATACAACCGGCCCGCCGCGAACAGCCCACCGAACCGGGCTGACCCGAGGGTGGGGCTAACCATACCGGGCTTTCACCAGCGCACCGCATGGTTGACCGGGCACCGGAAAAATACGGTCGAAAACATGACTGTTACCGCGGAGCGTACGACCCCTGCCCGACCGAGTCCGGCCGGGCGGCAGCGCTGGTGGCGCAGGCCCTGGGTGGGCCCGCTGGGGCTGGCCGTCACGGCGTTCGTGCTGCTGTTCGTGACGCCCTATCTGACGTTCGACCCGGCGCAGTCCCGCGTGCCCTCGACTTTCCCGCTGCACTACCCGTTCCTGGTCGGGCATGTGCTGTTCGGCGCGGTCGCGATGGTGACCTGCTGTCTGCAGGTGTGGCCGCGGCTGCGCGTCGCCTACCCGAAGGTGCACCGCTGGTCGGGCCGCACCTATGTGGCCGCGGCGCTCCCGGCCGGGGTGCTCGCACTGATCGTCGGCGCGATGAGTCCGTTCGGCCCGATCACCGCGATCGGCGATGTGACCCAGGCGGTGCTGTGGCTCGGCACGACGACGGCCGGGTTCCTCTGCGCCCGGCGCCGGAACTTCGTGCAGCACCGGCGGTGGATGATCCGCAGCTTCGTGATGACGATGTCGATCATCGTCAACCGGGTCATCGGCGTGGTGGTCGGGATGGTGCTCGCCCCGCAGCTGAACACTACCTTCCACGGCGACGAGTTCGCGCTCGGCCAAGCGATCCCCGCCGCCACGATGGTGTTGACCATACTGTTCTCGCTCATCTCCGCGGAACTCTGGCTGGAACGTGACCAGCGCAAGCTCACAAGGTCGCGTCGAGGTGCCCGAGCCGCTCGGTGAGCCGCAGGTTCTCCCGGTAGTCCACCGGGCAGACGATGATCGAGACCCCCGGCTCGTCGAGCGTGGACCGCAGGGTCGGCAGGAGTTCCCCGGCGCTACCGATACGATGACCGGTGGCGCCGAAACTCGCCGCATAGGTGACGATATCCGGATTGGTGAACGCGACATTGCTGTGCTCGCCGGTTTCCATATCCATCTTCCACTCGATGAGCCCATACCCGTTGTCCTCCCAGACGAGCACCGTGAGCGGAATGTTCTCCCGGACCGCGGTCTCGATCTCCTGGGAGTGCATGAGAAACGCCCCGTCACCGACCGCGGCGAGGACCTTGGTTCCCGGCTGGGCCAGGTGGACGGCCAGTGCACCGGGCAGCGCGAACCCCATGGTGGAAAGCCCATTGGAGATCAGGCAGGTGTTCGGCGCGTAGGTCGGATAGAGCCGCGCCATCCACATCTTCAGCGCCCCGGTGTCGACGAGCACGACATCCGCACGCCCGAGCGCGGCCCTCGTGTCCGCCACAACCCGTTGCGGCGCAAGGGGAAACCGGTCGTCCTGCTCGCCGCGCGCCAGCTCCTCACGCAGCATGGTCGCCGCGGTGCTCGGCGCGGGCGGGTGCGCCCCATCGGCGAGCGCGGATCCCAGGGCATCGAGTGAGGCGCCGATGTCCCCGATGATCCCCACGTCGACGGAATAGTGCGCGTCCACCTCGGCGGGGAACCGGTGCACATGAATGATGGACTTGTCCCCGTCCGGGTTGATGCGCTTGGGATCGAACTCCTGCAGTTCGTACCCGACCGCGATGATCACATCCGCGGACTCGAAACCGAAATTCGCATAATCCCGGCGCATGAACCCGATGGTGCCGATCGCGTTCGGGTGGTCGTCGGCGATGACCCCTTTGCCGTGAAAGGTCGTCGCGACCGGAAGACCGAGGGTTTCGGCGAACTTCGTCAATTCGGCGCTCGCCCCGTTACGCGCGGCGCCATGCCCGGCGAGCACGATCGGGTTCTTGGCCGCGCGCAGCACCGCCACGGCCCGCTCGATCTGGTTCGGCGCGGGCGCCTCGGCGTGCACCACATTGCGCGGCAAGGGTTTCAGGTCCTCACCGGCCGGTTCGGCGTCCACATCCTCAGGAACCGCAACATAGACCGCACCCGGCCGTTCGGTCTCGGCGGTCTTGAACGCACGCCGGAACACCTCCGGGATCGCGTCCGCGCCCGGTACGCTTCCCGACCACTTGGTGATCGGCGCGAACATGCTGACCAGATCCACGAACTGGTGCGATTCCTTGTAGTTGCGGTCCTTGCCGACCTGCGCGGAGATCGCCACGAGCGGGGTGCTGTTCGTCATCGCGTCGGCGACCCCGAGCTGCAGATTGATCGCACCCGGCCCGAGAGTGGCCGATACCACACCCGCGCGCCCGGTGACCCTGCCATAGATCTCCGCCATGAACGAGGCCGCCTGCTCGTGCCTGGTGAGCACATAACGGATGGCCGAGCGATCGAGCGCGTTCGTCAACCGGATGTTCTCCTCACCGGGAATACCGAAGACGACCTCGACCCCCTCCCGTTCGAGGCAGCGGACGATCAACTCGGCGGCACTCGAGGATTCGTTGCGCATGCCTCCACAGTAGACCCGGCCCTCAGTTGCGGCCGCGCACGTCGAACTGGTCGCGGTTGGTGATCAGCTTGTTCAGCAACATCACCAGGATGCGCTGCTCCGCTTCGGTGAGCACATCGCACCACTCCACCTCGCGGGCGTTCTGCGCACGGAACACCTCGACCATTTCGGCGCGCCCGGCCTCGGTGATCGAGAACAGCACCGAGCGCCCGTCGTGCTCACCCTGGGCGCGGTCCAGCAGCCTCTCGGTGACCAGCGGCTTGGCCAGGTTCGAGACGGCCGCCCTGCTCATCCCGGTCAGCTCGGCGGCGTGCTTGGCCTCGAGCGGACCGGCGAGCCAGGTCACGAACAACAGCCGGAAGGCCGACCAGGACCGGCCCCGCGGACGGTGTACGGCGGACTCGAGGTCGTAGGTGACGATGTTGGACGCCCGGTTCAGGGTCAACAGCACCTCGGTGGCGAGCTGCCGGTGCTCGGGCCCGAACTCGGCACCGAGCCGCCGATTCGCCAGCTCCACGAACGACCAGAAATCGAGCCGCGCACCGGCCGGATCGGACTGTGCTTCGCCGGAGGTCATACGGTGCAGGGTAATGCGGCACGGCCGATCCGTCGCGGAACCCGCACCCTGCCCGCTCCGGAGCCCTCCTGGATCACGGATCCGCCGGCTCGGGGGCGAGCCAGCCCCGGCGCACGCTCTCGGCACAGATCTGTTCCCGTGCCTGCCCGAGAACGGCAGCGCCGTCCTCGATGGCGGCGGTGCGCCCCAGCACCTTGTCCACGCTCGCCCCGTGCGCCTCCCAGGTGCCGCCCTTGGCCATCCAGTTGAGCAGGATCGGCTGGAAGCGGTCCATCGCCTTGGCGAACCGCGCCTCCGCGGTCTCCCGCGCCTCGAACTCGTCCCACAGCGCGCGGATCGCGGCCCCCTGGTCCGCGGGCAGGATCGCGAACAGCTCGTCCGCCGCGGCGCGCTCCCGCTCCTGCTGTCCATCGTCGGCCATGTGCAGCGGCGTGTCCCCGGCGTAGATCTCGATGAGGTCGTGCACGATCACCAGCTGCACGGTGTGCCCGATATCGATCGGCTCGTTCGCGTATTCGGCGAGCAGCACCACCATCAGGCCGAGATGCCAGGAATGCTCGGCGTCGTTCTCCCGCCGAGCGGCGGCCGCGAGCGGGGACTGCCGCAGGACCGTTTTGAGTTTGTCGATCTCGATGATGAAGGCGAGCTGATCGCGAAGCCGTCCGCTGATCGCCTCGGGAAGCGGGTTCTGTTCCATCAACCGTGTCTGCACGGGACCCATCGTATTGCGCGAATAACCGGTTCGGAGATACGGTCAGGATAAGCTAACCAAGGGCGGGCCAATAAAGTTAGGCTATCCTTAATTCGGTAAGCCTTGACAAAATAAGGGTAGCCAAAACAAATTAATTCAAGCCTTTCCTTTCGTGACACAATCGAGTGATAAATGGTCGATTTCGGCACGACAAATTCAATGCCCTGGCGTACCGTTCTAACTATGACAGCACCGGCCCAATCAGTGACGCATGTTTCGAAGTTCCACCAGCTGCTCGACGCGCAGGTGCGCAATGAGATGACCGCCTCACAGCAGTACATCGCCGTCGCGGTGTGGTTCGACGACAAGGACCTCCCGCAGCTGGCGAAGCACTTCTACCGGCAGGCTCTCGAAGAGCGCAACCACGCGATGATGATCGTCCAGTACTTGCTCGACAAGGGCGACAAGCCGACGATCCAGGGCATCGACGAGGTGCGCAACGAATTCTCCACCGCGGACGAACTCGTCGCGCTCGCGCTCGAACAGGAAAAAGAAGTCACCACGGAAATCAACGCCCTCGTCCGCGCGGCCCGCGCGGAGGACGACTATCAGGGCGAGCAGTTCCTGCAGTGGTTCCTCGCCGAGCAGGTCGAGGAAGTCGCCTCGATGGACACCCTGCTGAACGTGATCAAGCGCGCGAACGGAAACCTGTTCGACGTGGAGAACTTCCTCGCCCGCGAGGCCGTCGGTGACGAGGGCTCCGACCCCTCGGCTCCCCGCGCCGCGGGTGGGTCCGTCTAGGTCCTGAAGAAGCCAGCGCCGAATAAGCTGGTCCCGACGAGCGAGTCCCGAACGACTGCTCGCGAACACCGATCGGCGGCGGGCCCCGCAAGGGGCCCGCCGCCGATGCACGTCCGGAATGCGTCTCGTGATGATCCCTGCTCCGGCCGCTCGCCCCGGCGTCATGCGGTGTCGACCGCCATGGTCTGCGCCCGTACTCGCCCGACACCGAGTTCGGTGAACCCCGTGGCCCAGGAGCACGTCCACCGGCAAGACACTTCCACTGCCACGGTCAGGCCATCCGGTTTGCCGGTCGTCTAGCCGCCTTCCGGAAGCGTGTCGAGGGGTAACGGCGTGGGAATCGGATTGGCGGTCCACGTCGTCTCTTCCGGCGAGGTCGGCGGAGTGGAGGGCTGCGTGGTGCGCGGCGGCGGCTGCGCTGTCTTGGTGAGCTCGGGACGGGTGGTCTTGGGCAGCCGGTGTGGCGCGGCGGGCCGGTGGGTCGAGCTCGGCGCCGGAGAACTCGAGCTGCTGGTGGGCGTGATGCTCATCGGCGCGGCGGGCGGGGCCTTGTGCGGTGCGCTGGATCCGGCGAGCGCGATCCCCGCGAACACCACACCGACCAGCGCGGCCCCGCCCGCGGCCGCCCCGGCGACCCCGCGCCGTTTCCGCCTGCGCGCGGCACCGGCGACGATCGCCTGCTCAGCACCCTCGCCGACCGGAAGGGTGAGCCGCTCGTCGGTGAACAGCCTGCGCAGCTCGTCATCGATCTCCACTACCGGTCACCTCCCGCCGCCTGGTCGAGCCGGGTGCGCAGGGTGTCCATCGCCTTGCTCGCCTGGCTCTTCACGGTTCCCCGGCTCACGCCGAGTGATTCCGCGATCTCCGCTTCGGACAATTCCTCGTAATAACGCAGAACGATGACCGCACGTTGCCTCGGCGGCAGTGCGCGTAATGCCTGCCACAACGGTTCGTTGTCGAAGGAATCGACCGGTTCCACCCGGGGCTGGTCCGGGATCTCGGCGACCAGATTCTCTTTGCGGGTACGCCGCCAGTGGCTGATGTGCGCGTTCGCCATGGAACGGCGTACATAGGCCAGCGGGTCCCCGGTCTTGTGCATCACGTGCGTCCACCGCGAGCCGACCTTCTCGAGCACGGTCTGCACCAGATCGGCCGCATCGTGCGGGTTTCCCGCGAGGGCGTGCCCATAACGCAGCAATCCGGGCAGGTTGACCCGGACGAACTCGCCGAAGTCCTCGGTGTGCTCACCGAGCGCGAGCCGGTCGCTCACCGTGCACCACCCCAGCCTCGCGCCCGCGACGCGCACGACGGGGATTGCTGCGACCACCGTCCGACTCCTGCCTCAGTGGCCGGTCGACCACCGTATGACACAGACACGCACTCCGGCCGCACGAGGTTGCCCTTTACCGGTGGGCCAAGGTCGGCGGCGGGCTGAACTCCCCATCGGAGCCGGGTAGGAACTCGTGCACCGCCACCACGGCCGCGGCCTCGATCGACCCGTAGACATGCGGAAACCACGGCCCGCCCGGGACCGGTGGATCGGCGGGCTCCCAGCGGACCGGTGCGCCGAGCGCGGCCGGATCGATCTCCAGCAACACCAGGTCGGTGCGGCCCCGGTAGAGCAGATTGGCCGGCAGATGCACGGTTCCCGGATCGGAACAGTGCGTGAACCCGACCTCGTCGAGCGAGGCCGCGCGCACCGCCCCGGCACGCTTGGCCTCCGCCCATTCCTCGGCGCCGCAGATATGCACGATCATTGGTTCACCGTAAGGTGATCTGCCTGCCGCGCAAGCCCTGCAACGCCCGCCGCTCGGCCGGGGTGAGCGGGTTCGACCCGATGTCCGCCAGTGCCTCGGTCAGCCGGGCGGCCAGTTCCGTGGCCGGCTGCTCCCATTCCCGGGAGTGCGGCTCGGGATCCAGGTCCCAGACGGGCACCAGCAGTCCGTGCGCGCGAAACGATCCCGCGAACCGGGAATCCTCGCCAAGGGTGAGTTCTCCGCGCGCGTGCAGCCGGGCCATCGCCGCGAGCAGTTCGTCCTCGCCCTCGCTGCGCACCCAGCGCAGGTGCGCCTTCTCGCCCGCGGCGACCCAGTACGCGCCGGTGAGTTCGCCGAGCCGTTCGGTCGGCATGATCGCCTCGTTCGCGCGCTCGATGGAGGCGGCGAGCTCACCCTGTGGGTCCGTGTCCTCGGGCAGCCACCAGGCGAAGTCCTCGTGCACCTGCGGGTGCACCGGGAAATCGGCCGGGATGAGGTCCTGCAGCCGCGTGGTGTCCGCCTCGGTCGCCTGCCCGACCGTGGCCAGCGAGTCACCCGGCTTGGCCTTGCTCACCCAGTCGATCGCCTTGGCCAGATCGCGCGAGAGGTCCCCGGAACGGGTCTGGGTCTGCATGCCGACGAGCGCGACATCGTCATTGCGCACGAACGCGGCGGCCGCGGCGGGTAGCACGGTGCCGAGCACCACCCTGCGCCCGTCGATCTCGGGCAGTTCCAGGGTCGCCGAGGGCACGAATTCGCGCAGTGCCACCAGTTCCGGCTCACCGGTGAGCCCTTCGAACGGGCGCGGCACGTGCACATCGACCGGCGCGCCACCCTGGGCGCCGTGGCACGCCTTATAGCGCTTGCCCGAACCACACGGGCAGGGCTGGCGCTTGGCTGGGCCGTCAGTGGTCGTGGTCGGCGCGGCGGTTCGTTTGGCCACGGCAGGCTCCATCTCACAGGCTCGACGAGGATTGGCTCTCGAGGGTAGTCGCCGCTGCCCACGCACAGTGCCGGTGGGGTCGGTGCACGCACGTCAGGTACGCAGATACGAGGCGCCGTTCACGTCGAGCACCGCGCCGGAGGACCACAGCGCGTCCGGGGAGGCGAGGTAGGTGACCGCGGCGGCGATCTCCGCGGGCTCGGCGATCCTGCCGAACGGACTCTGTGCCTTGATCCGTTCGCTGCCCGCGCTGTCCGCGCCGCCGTAGCGGTCGGCGAGCATTTCGGTGGCTACGAACCCCGGCGCCACCGAGGTGACCGAGATCCGGTGCGGTGCAAGGGAAACCGCAAGCGATTGGCCGAGCGCGTGCAGCGCGGCCTTGCTCGCGCCGTATGCGGGACTGTCCGGTTCGCCGCGAAACGCGCCCCGCGAGCCGATGTTCACGATCCAGCCGGGCGCGCCCCGCTCGATGAGTCCGCGCGCGACCAGATAGCTGAGGTTCGCCGCCGCGCACAGGTTCACCCCGAGCGTCGATTCCCACGCCGTGCGCCACTGCGAATAGGTACTGTCCGCGACCGGATGCGCGCGCATGATGCCCGCGTTGTTCACCAGCACGTCGATGCCGCCGAGGGCGCTGTCCGCCTCGCGCGCGATCCGCTCGGCCGATTCCGGGTCGCCGAGCTCCCCGCCGACGAGGGTGTGCCCGCTGCCTGCGAGCGCGGCCCTGGTCTGCTCCGCGTCCGTCCGCCTGCTGCCGTAGTGCACGGCGACCCGGTCACCGTTGCGGGCGAACGCCTCGGCCACGGCCCGGCCGATACCCCGTGAGGCGCCGGTGACGAGCACCCCGCGGTTCGTGCCGTTCGCATCGCTCGTGCCGTTCGTGCCGCTCATACCGCGAAGACCTGGGACTCGTCCTTGAAGGCCTTGAACTCCAGCGCATTGCCCGCCGGATCGCGCAGGAACATCGTCCACTGTTCGCCCGGTTCACCCGCGAAGCGCAGGTACGGCTCGATCACGAACTCGGTGCCCGCGCCGCGCAACCGGTCGGCGAGCGTGTGGAAGTCCGGAATGCTGAGCAGCAGCCCGAAATGCGGGACGGGTACCTCGTGCCCGTCGACCGGGTTGTGTCCCGCGGTGGCGGTACCGGTGCCGGTCACCCGATGGGTCACCAGCTGGTGTTCGTAGAAGTTCCAGTCCACCCAGGCGTCCGCGGACCGCCCCTGCTCGAGCCCGAGCACCGAACCGTAGAACTCGCGGGCCCGATCCAGATCGTCGACCGGGATGGCGAGGTGGAAACCAGGGCGGGTCATTGCGGACTCCTTCGCGATCGGGTGCCCGGTCAGCTTGCATGTCCGCATGTTCGAATGTCAACATCAGGACATGAGCCAGATACCCAAGGCGCGCCGACGCGGTCTCGCCGATGAGGTGGCCGAGCAGGTGCGCAGCGCCATCCTCGAAGGGCGATTCGAACCCGGTTCCGCGCTCCGCGAGGTCGAACTGGCAGCGGCGCTCGAGGTGAGCAGGGGAGCCGTGCGCGAGGGACTGGGGCTGCTCATCCGTGAGGGCCTGGTGCACAGCGGCTGGCATCGGGGCACCACGGTCATCGAGGTGACCGTGACCGATGTCGAGGAAGTCTACGCGGTCCGCGGCGCGCTAGAACGGCTCGCCGCGCTCACCGTCGCCACCCAGGCGAGCCCGAAAGAGCTCGACGAGCTCGACTACGTCGTGGACCGGATGGCCACCGCCGTCGCCGAGGAAGCGGACGCCGCCATCCTGTCCGCCCTGGACATCGAATTCCACGACACCCTCTACCGCATCGCGGGCAACAGCAGGCTCAGCACCGCGTGGCACGGCATCCGCGCGCAGGTCCAGCTCTTCCAGCTCACCCGCGCACGGCTCGGCTACGAGCACTACCGGGGCATCATCGCGGGCGAACACCGCGAGCTCATCGGCCTACTGCGCGCCAGGAACACCAAGGATCTGAACCGCTTCGCCGAGGAACACGTCCAGTCCGCCTGCCGACTGCTCACCGCCCAGCTCGCGGCCGGCCCACCGGCCTGACCACCGTTCAGGGGTTCCACGCCAGGCACCTTGATGGTAGAACTTGTTCTACAAAACAAGTCACATCAGCAGGCAGGTTCATTGGCCACGATGCGAACCTGTTTCATAAACTTCGGTGACCGGGTGGTGGTGTCCTGATGTCCGAACATGCGGAGCTCGCCCGACCTTCCTCTTCCCGGCCGGACGTCGGCGAACTCACCGGTTCACTGACCACCTGGCTCGCGGCGAAGCTTCCGCCGGACGCACACCCGGTCATCGAAGATGTCGGCGTTCCGGCCTCGGCTGGCATGTCGAGCGAAACTGTACTGTTCACGGCGCGCTGGGGAGCGGATCGGGAACCCGCCGAACTGGTCGCGCGGGTTGCCCCGGTCGTGGATGCGGTGCCGGTGTTTCCCCGCTACGCGATGGGCGAGCAGTTCCACACGATGCGGCTGGTGCGTGCCCATTCCGATGTTCCCGTTCCCGAGGTGCTGTGGCTCGAGGAGGACCCGGGAGTGCTCGGCGCGCCGTTCTTCGTGATGCGCCGCGCGTACGGCGAGGTGCCACCCGATGTGATGCCGTACAACTTCGAGTCCTGGGTGACCGAGGCGAGCGCGGAACAACAGGCGAGCCTGGCCACGAACACCGTGGACATCCTCGCCGCACTGCACGGCATCCACGATCCGCTCGGCCGGTTCGCCTTCCTGAATGAATCGAGCCTCAGCGGACCCGGTCCGGGCGGAGAAACCCGTGGCGTGCCGGGGAAATCGCTGCTCGCCGCGCACATCGATGCGCAGCGTGCCTATCATCGCTGGATCGCCGAACGCGGACCGGACGCGCCGATCATCGGCCGCCTGTTCGACCGGCTCACCCGGCTCTGGCCCGAACAGCCGAGTGATCCGGTGCTGTGCTGGGGTGACGCCCGGATCGGGAACGTCATGTACCACGATTTCCGGCCGGTGGCGGTACTCGACTGGGAAATGACCGCACTCGCGCCACCGGAACTGGACCTGGGCTGGCTGATCTTCTTCCACCGCTGGTTCGAGGACCTCGCCAGGGCCGCCGGACTGGCCGGTCTTCCCGGACTGTTCACCATCGACCGGGTTTGCGCGCGGTACCGGGACATGACCGGACACGAACCGCGGGATCTCGAGTTCTACCTGTGCTATGCGGCGCTGCGGAACGCGCTCATCATGTTGCGGATCCAGCACCGGGCCATCCACTTCGGCCAGGCCGAGGCTCCGCGGGATCCCGATGACCTGCTGATGAACCGGCCCGCGCTGGAAAAGATGCTCGAGGGAAGTTATTGGCTCGACAACTAGAAAGGCTGGTGTGATGCTCTCCCCGCTCGACGATTATCCACTGCACCAGATCGCCGAAGTGGCAAGACATGTCGGTACATCCGATCGCAATTTCTATGACCGTTACTACTTCAACTGCCATCGCGGTGCCGAAGACCCTTTTCTGATCCTCGGCCACGGGCAGTACCCCAATCTCGGAGTCACCGACGCCTTCGCGGTGGTGCGGCACGCGGATGAGCACATCGTGGTCCGGGCCTCGAAAGCGCTCGGCGCCGATCGCATGGACACCTCGGTCGGGCCGTTCCGCATCGAGGTCCGCGAAGGCCTGCGCACCCTGCGAGTCGTGCTCGAACCCGGCGAACACGACCTCGCGTTCGACCTCACCTTCGAGGCCGATCTCCCGGCACACCTGGAATCCCGGCAGTTCCAGCGGCAACTCGAGCGCGTGGTCATCGACACCCAGCGGTTCGCACAGACCGGGAACTGGAGCGGGGAACTCCAGGTGCAGGGCACCGAATACCGCATCGAACCCGGGCAGTGGTCCGGAAACCGGGACCGTTCCTGGGGAGTCCGCCCGGTCGGCGAGGCTGAGCCACCGGGTCGGCGCGCGGACACCCCGCACGGTGGATTCTTCTGGATCTACACGGTGATGCGGTTCGCCGAGTTCGCGATCGTGACCATCATCCAGGAGGACAGCGAGGGACGGCGCACCGTCGAGGACGCGACGCGCATTCCCGCCGACGGCAGCGAACCGGTCTGGCTCGGCCGCCCCGAACACCAGCTGACGTTCGCCCCGGGCAGCCGGGACATCACCGAGGCGAAACTGGTCTTCCACCGCCCATCGGGTCCCGAACTCACCGTGGTCTGCACCCCCTTGCTCGCCAACTACATCGGCGTCGGCACCGGCTACGGCCTGGAACCCGACTGGCGGCACGGGATGTGGCAGGGCGAGCTCGCGGTGCAGGGTTTGCGGCGCAGCGTCCGCGAAATCGATGTGGTGACCAGGGCACTGTGCCCTGCCGACATTCTCGCCCGGTTCCAGCTGCGCGGGCCGGGAATCGAGGAAACCGGGACCGGGATGTTCGAACTCGGCATCATCGGCCGAAACGTTCGCTATGGATTCAACGGATTCGACGATATGGCAGCGCAATGACTGAATACGAGAAACTGATCATCGGTGGCCGCTGGGAAACCCCGGCGAACGGCGAACGTCTGCACATCACCTCACCGGCCACCCTGGAACCGTCCGGTTCGTGCCCCGCGGCGAACAAAGCCGATGTGGACCGGGCGGTCGCGGTCGCCCGCGAAGCACTGGAATCCGGACCCTGGCCGAAAACCGCGCCCGAGGACCGTGCCGCCGTACTCGCCGAACTGCGCAGGCTGCTCACCGAACGGGCCGCCGAATTCACCGCGCTGATCTCCGCGGAAACCGGTGCACCGCACGGCGTGATCAGCACGATGCAGCACCTGCCATCGGATTCGGTGCTCGAGTACTACAGCGGCGCGGCCGGAGAATTCGACTGGGAAAGCGAACGGACCGGCCGGTTCGGCCGCACCCTGGTGCGCCGCGAACCGGTCGGCGTGGTCGCGGCGATCACCGCATGGAACGTGCCGCTGTTCCTCGCGATCAACAAACTCGCCCCGGCACTGCTCGCCGGATGCCCGGTGATCCTGAAACCCGCCCCGGAAACCCCGCTCGACGCGCTCGCCCTCGGCGCACTGTGTGCCGAAGCGGGGCTCCCCGAAGGCGTGCTTTCCGTACTGCCCGCCGCCACCGAAGCCAGTGCTTACCTCGCCGCGCATCCCGGGGTGGACAAGGTCAGCTTCACCGGATCCACCGCCGTCGGCAAGGAAATCGCGCGCGGCTGCGCGGACCGGATGGCCAGGGTCAGCCTCGAACTCGGCGGGAAATCGGCCGCGATCGTGCTCGAGGACGCCGACATCCCGTCGATCGCCCCGATGATCGCGTTCTCCGGGCTGATGAATTCCGGGCAGGCCTGCGTCGCGCAGAGCCGGATCCTCGCGCCCCGATCCCGCCGCGCGGAGCTCGTGGAGGCGCTCGCCGCGGCCGCGAACGCCATGGCGATCGGGGACCCGGAGGATCCGGGCACCCAGCTCGGCCCGCTGATCTCCGAACGACAGCGCGAACGCGTCGAGTCCTACCTCGCCGCCGGTCGCGCCGAAGGAGCCCGGCTGGTCACCGGTGGAAACCGGCCCGAACGCCCCGGGTGGTACCTCGAGCCCGCCGTGTTCGACGAGGCGGACAACGCCATGCGGATCGCCAGGGAGGAGATCTTCGGCCCGGTGCTCACCGTGCTCGACTACGAAACCGAAACCGAGGCGGTCGCCATCGCCAATGATTCCGATTATGGCCTCGCCGGATCCGTGTGGACGAACGATGTCGAGCACGGGGTGGACATCGCCCGCGCCGTGCGCACCGGCACCTACGGCATCAACTGGTACGCCTTCGATTCCTGCGCACCGTTCGGCGGCTACAAACAGTCCGGAATCGGCAGGGAGGGCGGACCGGAAGGACTCGCCGCGTTCTGCGAATCCAAGTCGATCCTCATGCCACCGGGCTCATGAACAGCGGGCTCATGAACAGCGGGCCAGCAGCTCGTTGACGATCAGCTCGACATTCCGGCGATTGCGGCCGTAATCGATGAACTGCGTGCGCAGCATGCACTGGCTGGTGATCAACAGCTGCGATCCCCCGCTCACCGGCCGGATGTGGACGCTGACGTTCTCTCCCCAGCTCGCCATGCCGGTCCCCGTCCTGGCGTGCACCGCACCCGGTTCGCCCCAGCTGCTCCGAACCCTGGGCAGTCCGCCGAGTACCTGATAGGCGAGCTGACCGAGCTGCTCGGCCGCGATCGGGAGCGCCAGCTGCTGCTCATATTTCCGTCCCACGGCAGATGACCATAACCCCTCAAGCGGTGCCGCGCAGGCTGTGCACCCGACGGCGCGCTGTCCTGCTCGCGGTTACTGTGGGGCGCATGAGCACTTCGGAGCAGATCATCGCGGTGACCGGGGCGAGCGGAACGGTGGGGCGGTTGCTCGCCGCGCGGCTCTCGGCGGCGGGCGCGCGGCAGCGGCTGATCGGCAGGTCGCCGGATCGGTTGCCGGAGCTGGCGGGCGCGGTACGGACGGAACCGGCGAGCTTCGCGGACAAGGCGACGATGCGGGCCGCCTTCGACGGGGCGCGCACGGCGTTCCTGGTCTCGGCGCACGAGAGCGCGGACCGGGTGGCCGAGCACCAAGCGGCGGTGGACGCCGCCGCCGAGGCGGGCGTGCAACGGTTGGTGTACCTGTCTTTTCTCGCCGCCGCACCGGATGCCACGTTCACCTTCGCACGCGATCACTGGCACACGGAGCAGTACATCCGCGCCAGCGGGTTGCGTTTCACCTTTCTGCGGGACAGTTTCTACCTGGCCATGTTCGCGGGGATGACCGGGGAGGACGGGGTGATCCGGGGCCCCGGCGGGGATGGGAAGGTCGCCGCGATCGCGCACGAGGACATCGCCGAGTCGGCGGCGCGGGTGCTGCTCGACGGGGAGGTGCACGATGGCCACACCTACGACCTGACCGGCCCGGCCGCGATCGATTTCCCCGAGGCCGCGGCGATCCTGAGCCGGTTCACCGGGCGCACCATCGAATACGTGGCCGAAACCCGCGAGGAGGCCTATGCTTCGCGCGCTTCCTACGGTGCGGCCGATTGGGAGCTCGCCGGCTGGGTGAGTTCTTATGCGGCGATCGCGACCGGGGAAATGCACGTGGTCAGCGAGGCGGTTGCGCACCTGACCGGCCGCCCACCCCAGGATCTGGCCACCTATCTGGACCGCAATCCGGGCAACTACGCGCACCTGCGCTAACCGGAGGTTCCCCCGCGCGCGGCGAGGGCGAGCAGGTCGGCGAGTTCGGTGAACTCCGCGCTTTCCGGATCGAGCCGCCCGCACCCGATCCGGATACCGGGCTGCTGCGGGGATCCACTGTAGTAGCGCGAACCGGGGCTGGCGGCGATCCCGTGCGCGGCAAGGGTGACGAGCGCGTCGGTTTCCTCGTGCACCCGTACCCAGACGACGAACCCTTCGGCGCCCTGTGCGGGCACGTTCCGCTCGGCCAGCGCGCGCAGTAGCGCGGCGCTGCGTTCGGTGTAGCGCTCCCGTGCGTGGCTCAGGCGCCGCGCGTCCGCGGGGTCCTCGAGCAGCGCGGCGAGCGCGCCTTGCAGGATGCGGCTGGTCCAGCCGGTGCCGAAACTGCGCAGCACCCGCATCTTGTCGATGAGTTCGCTCGAACCGCCGACCAGGCCCATGCGCAGATCGGGCCCGTGGGATTTGGAGTAGGACCTGATGAGCACGGTCCGCTCGGGCAGCAGCGCGCCGAGGCTGTGCGGCGGTGCGGCGGCGAGCGGACCGAGGCCGTCGTCCTCGATGATCGCGGTGCCGCCCGGTTCGAGGATCTCGGCGAGTTCGGCGCGCCGCGCGGCGGTGACCACGTGCCCGCAGACCGAAAGCGAGCGCGGCTGATAGAGGAAGGCGGCCGGTTTGCGGCGCATGGCCTCGGCGAGCTCGTCCGGGCGCGGGCCCGCCGCATCGCAACCGACCGGCAGTACCTCGGCGCCGAGCAGATCGAGCACATCCAGCAGCCGGGCCGCGGTCGGTTCCTCCACCACGACCCGGTCGCCCGCGATCACCTGCGTCTGGCAGGCGAGCAGGATTCCCTCATAGCCGCCGCCGACCGCCATCAGTGCCTGCGGTTCGAACGGCCAGTGCGCGCGGGCGGCCCGGTCGAGCGCGGGGGTGACCAGTTCGCGCTGATAAGCGTTGAACCGGGAATCACCGAGCGCGCTGTCGAGCGCGGCGCCGAGCTCGGGCAGCAGCGCGGGATCGGGCGCGGCCAGGGAGAGATCGGTGCGCAGCTGCCCGGCGAAGTGCCCGATGCGTTCGTAGCGGACCGGATGCGGCACCGAGGGCGGACCGGTCACCACGGTGCCGTTGCGCCCCTGGGTGCGCAGCACCTGATGGCGGCGCAGGATCGCCCAGGCCTCGGCGACCGTGGTCGGGCTGACGTCGAGCTCGGTGGCCAGCGCCCGCACCGGGGCCAGTTTCGCGCCGGGTTCGATATCGCCCTGGCGCACCAGATCGGCGACCGCGGCCGCGATTCCGCGCGCGCTGGCATTGCTGATGTGTGCGGCGAGCCATGCCGCGGTCACCGTGGGCATTCGAATTTCCCTCTCCGGACGGAATTGTTTTGTACGGTAACAAAAGATCTATTGCGCGGAAAATAGCCCGTACATAAGCTCCCTGACCATTCACCCACTTGGACAGAGGAGTCCGGTCTTGGCGACAACCCGTCTGCGTCTCGCGCTCCGGGACTGGGATCACGTGATGCCACTGATCACCGGTGCGGTGCGGGCAAACGGCATCGAGCTCGATCTCGATTTGCGTGCGGTCACCCCGAATGTGCTCGATGAACCCGATATCGACGGCGGGGAGACCTCGTTCAGCCGTTATGCACTCGGCATCGCGGGCGGAGACGACCGGCTGATCGGGCTCCCGGTCTTCGTGATGCGCGGGTTCCGGCAGCGTTGCGTGCTGGTGCGCGCGGATTCCGGGCTCACCTCGCCCGCGCAGCTCGCGGGCACCCGCATCGGGCTGACCGGCTGGGTCGATTCCGGCAACACCTGGACCCGCGCCCTGTTGCGCGATGCCGGGGTTCCGCTCGACTCGATCCGCTGGACGATCGGGCCGCTGACCGCGGGTGAGACCGGAAAGGACCGGATCGGCCCGTTTTCCTTACCGCACAACGTGAATGTGCTCGGCGAGGGCGACTCGCTGACCACGGGGCTCGCCGACGGCCGGTTCGACGCGATCTTCACCCCGTTCATGCCGGAGGAGATGTTCGGCCCGGACTCCCGGTTCCGGCACCTGTACCGGGGCTATCCGGGTGCCGAGGAGGAATACTTCCTGCGCAACGGTTTCGTGCCCGGTATCCACCTGCTGACCGTCAAACGCGAGGCGGTGCAAGGGTTTCCCGGTGCGCTCGACGCGGTATCGGCGGCCTTCGACGCGGCGAAGCACCACTGGTGGAGCAGGCGGCGGCTGCTCGCCGACACCACACCGTGGCTGCTCGACCAGCTGCGCCACGATGCGCTGCTGTTCGGCGAGGACTGGATGCCTTATGGGCTCGCCGAGAACAAGGCGATGATAGAAGCCTTCTGCGCCGAACTGAACGGACAGGGCATCGCGCCCGAACCGGTCGACGCCGAGGCCTTGTTCACCGATTTCCACCAGCTGACGAACGGAGCATCATGAGAGTCGCGATCGGACAGTTCGCGGTCGAGGAGGACTGGCGGGCCAATGCCGGGCAGGCGCGGGGTTATCTGCGCGAGGCGAGCGCGGCCGGGGTCGATCTGCTTGTGCTGCCCGAGGATTCGATGGCACTGTTCATCGATGAACCGGGCAAGATCCGGGACGCCGCGCAGCCGGTGGACGGGCCGTACGTCAGCGCGCTGCGCGAGGGATCCGCGGAAACCCCCGGCATGACAACGGTTTTCGGCATGCACGAGCCCGGCGTCGACGGCAAGGTGTACAACACGCTGGTCGCGATCCGTGGCGGCGAGGTGCTGGCCACCTATCGCAAGCTGCATCTCTACGACGCGTTCGGGGCACGGGAATCCGACCGGGTGGCACCGGGTTCCGGTGATCCGGTGGTCATCGACTGCGCGGGCTGGAAGATCGGCCTGATGACCTGTTACGACGTGCGGTTCCCGGAGCTGGCCCGGCTGCTCGTGGACGCGGGCGCCCAGGCGATCGCCTGCCCGACCGCGTGGGTGCGCGGCCCACTCAAGGAATGGCATTGGGAGGTCATGGTGACCGCGCGGGCGCTGGACAACACCTGCTATCTGATCGGCGCTGGGGAATGCGGGCGGCGCAACATCGGTTCGAGCCTGGTCGTGGATCCGCTCGGCACCGCGGTGGCCAGGCTCGGAACACGTCCGGGGCTGCTGTTCGCCGAGCTGGATCCGGAACTGCTTACCACGGCACGGGAAAACCTACCGGTGCTGGCGAACCGGCGGTTCCGGGTCGACCCGACGGTCCGGGAACTCGCGGCGCCATGAACCGGGGTCTGCTTCTCGTCCTGGTCGCCGCGCTGGCCGCGGTCAGCGCCTGCGGGGCCAATCCACCCGAGGTGGAGGGTTTCCTGCACGGCTCGACCGGAACCACGGCCTCGGTGCTGCGCCAGCAGACCGATCAGCGGTTGCACGACCGGTTGCCCGCGAAGATCAAGGCGCGTGGCTCGCTGATCGCGGTGAACAACGGTTCCTTCCCGCCCTATACGATCGCCGGTTCGGACGGCCGGGCGCTGCGCGGGGTCTCGGCCGATCTGGCGACCTCGCTCGGGCAACTGCTCGGGATCCGGATCGAGAACGTGACCGTGGACGGCCTGCCGAGCCAGCTGACCGGGATCAAGGCGGGCCGCTATGACCTGACGCTCGGCCCGACCGGGGACTTCCCCAAGCGGCAGAAGCAGAACGACTTCGTGGACTGGGTCAAGGAATACGTGGTTTTCGCGGTGCGCAAGGGAAATCCGAAACACATCGGCTCGATCGAGGACACCTGCGGGCTGCGCATCGCCGTGATGTCCGGTGGCTCGGCCGAGGATGTGTTGCGGGAACAGGTGAAGCGGTGCGCAGGCGCGAGAAAACCGGCCCCGGACATCCAGTCCTACAAGGACCAGCCGAGCGCGGTGCTCGCCGTGCAGGCCGATCGCGCGGACGGGTTCTTCTCCTCCCAGGCCCCGCTGACCTATTTCGTGAACATGGCGGGCAAGGATCTGCAGCTGGCCGGAGTCGGGAAACCGAACGGCTTCGACACCCTGTACCAGGGCGCGGTGGTACCGAAGAACGGCCCGCTGCGCGATGTGCTGACCGCGGCGATCAACGAACTCGTCCGCAACGGTACCTACGGAAAAATCCTTTCCGCATGGAAGGTTTCGCACAACGGCCTCGATAAGGCCGGGATCAATCTGGCGAGGAAATCATGACGATGCTGCACGATTCGCCACCGATCGAGGGCACCGAGATCGACGTCGCGGGCGCGCGCAAGGTCCGCCATCCCTGGCGCTGGGTGGCCAGTGTGGTGCTGCTCGTGCTGCTCGCCCAGCTCGTGCACATGCTGGTGACCAACGAAAACTTCGAATGGGGCGTGGTCGCGAGCTATCTGAACGCGCAGATCATCGGGCAGGGCCTGCTGATGACCCTCGAGCTCACCGTGATCGCGATGTTCATCGGCATCCTCGGCGGCGTGCTCGTGGCGATCGGCAGGCTCTCCGAGAATCCCTTGCTGCGCGCGGTGTGCTCGGGCTATGTCTGGTTTTTCCGCGGCACTCCGCTGCTGGTGCAACTGGTGTTCTGGTACAACATGTCCGCGCTGATGCCCCAGCTCTCGATCGGCATCCCGTTCGGTCCCGCCTTCGCGCAGTTCGAGACGAACTCCGTGATCACCCCGATGACCGCGGCGATCCTCGGGCTCGGGCTGAACGAGATCGCCTACATGGCCGAGATCGTGCGCGGCGGGCTGATCACGGTCGACGGCGGGCAACAGGAAGCGGCCGCCGCGCTCGGCATGGGGCGCGGGCGCACGCTGCGCCGGATCGTGCTGCCCCAGGCGATGCGGTTCATCGTGCCGCCGACCGGCAGCCAGGTGATCAACATGGCCAAGGCGACCTCGCTGGTGAGCGTCATCGCGCTCGCGGATCTGCTCTACACCGTGCAGTCGGTGTACAACCGCACCTTCCAGACCATTCCGCTGCTGCTAGTGGCCTGTATCTGGTACCTGGTCATCACCTCGGTGCTCTACATCGGGCAGTCGTTCATCGAACGGCACTACGCGAAGGGCAGCACTCGTGCGGCACCACAGGGATTCTTGGCGTTCGCCCTGCTGCGCCGCCGCAAGCCGGTGAGGAGCGAATGATCATGACCACGCCCATGGTGCACGCCAGTCAGGTGCGCAAATCCTTCGGCCCGCTCGAGGTGCTGCGCGGTATCGATCTCGACGTGGCCCCCGGTGAGGTGGTCGTCGTCCTCGGCCCCTCGGGTTCGGGCAAGTCCACATTTCTTCGCTGTGTCAACCATCTGGAGAGCATCGACGGCGGCTCGATCCACGTGGCGGGCGAGCTCATCGGCCACCGGGTGCACGGCAGGACGGTGCATCATCTGCGCCCCTCGCGGATCACCGCGCAGCGCCGCCACATCGGCATGGTTTTCCAGCAATTCAACCTGTTCCCGCATCTGACCGTGCTCGGCAACATCATCGAGGCACCGGTCGGGGTCGCCGGTGCGGCCAAGGCCGATGCGCTGCGGCACGCCAGGGAACTGCTCGACCGGGTCGGGCTCGCGGAGAAAGCCGACGCCTATCCGAAGCAGCTCTCCGGTGGTCAGCAGCAGCGGGTCGCGATCGCCCGGGCGCTTGCCATGCGGCCGAAGCTGATGCTGTTCGACGAACCGACCAGCGCGCTCGACCCGGAACTGGTCGGGGAAGTGTTGCAGACCATGAAGAAACTCGCCGAGGACGGGCTGACCATGGTCGTGGTGACGCACGAGATCGGGTTCGCGCGGGAGGTCGCCGACCGCGTGGTGTTCATGGACGGCGGGGTGATCGTCGAACAGGGACCGCCTGCCGAGGTACTGGACAATCCGCGCACGGAACGCACGAAGGCGTTCCTCAACCAGGTCCGGTGATCAGCGCCGCGGCGGACGGCGGCGCGGATTCCACACCACGAGCGAGGTGTTCTGCTCGCGCACCGGCACGATCTCGTTGCGGTAGGAACGGTGGATCGCCGCGGCCGCCTGGGAAGCTGCCGCCTGGGTCGCGGCGAGTTCCTCGGTGAGCTCGGTGATCTTGGCGCGCAGCGCATCGACCTGGTTCTCCAGCTCGATGATCCGCTTGATACCCGCGAGATTGACGCCCTGCTCCTGGGAGAGCCGCTGCACCTCGCGCAGCAGGGCGATGTCCCGCACGGAGTACCGCCGCCCGCCCCCGCTCGACCGGCCGGGCGAAACCAGGCCCAGCCGGTCGTAGGAGCGCAGGGTCTGCGCGTGCAGACCGGAGAGCTGCGCCGCGACCGAGATGACGTACACCGGAGCGTCGGCGTCCGGGGGTGCCATTCTCGGGTCGAACTCGGCGTCCATCAGTCAGCCCCGTTCAGCATCGCGTCCAGTTCAGCGCGCGGGTTGTCCTCGGCGATGGCTTCGGCGTAGGACTCGAGAGCCTTGCGCGCCTTCGCATCGATGGTAGCCGGGACGGCCACCTTCAGCGTGACGAGCAGGTCACCGGTCCGACCGTCCCTGCGGGCCACACCCTTGCCCCTGGCGCGCAGGGTGCGCCCGGACGCGGTGCCCGAGGGCACCTTCAGGCTGACCTTGCCGTCCAGGGTGGGCACGGTCAGCGTGGTGCCGAACACGAGCTCCGGATAGGTGACCGGGACGGTGATCGTCAGATCGTTGCCGGAGCGCCCGAACACCTTGTGCGGCGAGACGTGCACGACGACGAACAGGTCGCCGCTCGGTCCCTTGTTGGCGCCCGGTTCGCCCTGCCCGGCGAGCCGGATCCGCTGCAGGTCCTCGACACCGGGCGGAATCCGCACGGTCAGGGTGCGTGTCTTCGTGGACACCCCGCTGCCGCCGCATTCCGGGCACGGGGTCTCGATGATGCGCCCCGTTCCCCGGCAGTCACGACAGGGTTCGGAGAACGCGAACGCGCCCTGACTCGAGGAGACCAGCCCGGAACCGTGGCAGGTGGCGCACTGGTGTGCGTTCGTGCCCGGCTTCGCCCCGTTCCCGTGACAGGTGTCGCAGGTGGCCGGGGAAGCGAGCCGCAGCGGCACGGTCGCGCCCTTGATCGACTCGGTGAAGTCGATGCGGATCTCGGTCTCCACGTCCTCGCCGCGCCGTGGCCGGGCGGCACCCGCGCTCGCACCCGAGCGCCCCCGGCCGAACAGCCCGCCGAGGATGTCACCGAGTCCGCCGCCGGCCTCGCCGGTCCCGGTCTGCATGTTGCCGAACAGGTCGCTGATGTCGAACCCGCCCGGCGCCTGCTGGCCGCCGAAGCCGCCACCGGCGAACCGGCCGCCGGAGCCGAACATCGAACGCGCCTCGTCGTACTGCTTGCGCTTCTCCGGATCGGAGAGCACCCCGTACGCCTCGGAGACGGCCTTGAACTTCTGCTCGGCCGAGGCGTTGCCGGGATTGGCGTCGGGATGGTTCTCCCGGGCGAGCTTGCGGTACGACTTCTTGATCTCGTCCGCGGAGGCGGAGGAGGAAACACCGAGCTCGGCGTAGAAATCCTTGTCGATCCAGTCCCGTGCGGTCATCGTGGTGTCCCTCCTTCCGCTACCGCGGTCATTGCTGCTGTTCGGGTGCCGCGAACTCCTCGGAACCGGCGGACTCCTCACCCGCGGGCGCCTCGTAGTCGGTCACCGCGACCATGGCGTTGCGCACCACCTTCTCGCCGATCTTGTACCCGCGGCGCAGCACCGTGGTCACGGTGGGCCCCGCCACCTCGGCGGAGGTGTTGTGCTGCACGGCCTCGTGCACGTTCGGGTCGAACGGCTCGTTCTCGGTACCGAACGATTCCAGGCCCGCCTGCTGCAGCACTCCGGTGAGCTTGTCCGCGACGGATTTGAAGGCACCGGTGAGGTCGCCGTGCTGGGCGGCCCGCTCGATGTCGTCCACCACGGTGAGCAGTTCGGCGACCAGTCCGGCCTTGGCGTTCACCGCCGAGACCTCGCGGTCGCGTTCCACCCTGCGCCGGTAGTTGGCGTACTCGGCCTGCAGGCGCTGCAGGTCCGCGGTCCGCTCCTCGAGCTGCTTGGCAGTGTCGGACTGCGGCGCGGCCCCGCTTTCACCGGCCTCCGGCATCTCCACCTCGATCGGCACCTCGTCCGCCTCGGCCACTTCCTCGGCCGGCCGCACCTCGCCGGTCTCGGGATCGACCTTGCGCCGGTCCCGGACCACCACGCGAGGCTCCTCTGCCGTGCCGTCCTCGTTCTGCTGGTTCTCGGACGCCATCGTTACTTCTTCTTCTCGTCCTCATCGACGATCTCGGCGTCGACGACATCCTCGGCACCGGCGTCCTTGGCCTCGGCTCCGGATGCGGCGCCCTCGGCCCCACCGGCGGCCTCGGCACCCGAGTCCGCGTACATGGACTGGCCGATGGCCTGGGACTCGCTCGCGAGCTTCTCCACGCTGGCCTTGATGCGCTCGATGTCCTCGCCCTTGAGGGCTTCCTTGGCCTCGTCGATCGCGGCGTTGACCTTGGTCTTGACCTCGTCCGGGACCTTCTCGTCGTTGTCCTTCACGAACTTCTCGGTCTGGTAGACCAGCGTCTCGGCCTGGTTGCGGACCTCGGCCTCCTCGCGGCGCTGCTTGTCCTCCTCCGCGTGCGCCTCGGCGTCCTTGACCATGCGGTCGATGTCCTCCTGCCCGAGGGCGGAGCCACCGGTGATCTGCATGCCCTGTTCCTTGCCCGTGGCCATGTCCTTGGCGTTCACGTGCACGATGCCGTTGGCGTCGATGTCGAAGCTGACCTCGACCTGCGGCACGCCACGCGGTGCGGGCGGGATCCCGGTCAGATCGAAGGTGCCCAGCTTCTTATTGTAGGCGGCGATCTCACGCTCACCCTGGAAGACCTGGATGCCGACCGTGGTCTGGTTGTCGTCCGCGGTGGAGAAGATCTCGGACTTCTTGGTCGGGATCGTGGTGTTGCGCTCGATGAGCTTGGTCATCACGCCACCCTTGGTCTCGATACCGAGGGAAAGCGGGGTCACGTCCAGCAGCAGGACGTCCTTGACCTCACCCTTGAGCACACCGGCCTGCAGCGCGGCACCGACCGCGACCACCTCGTCCGGGTTGACGCCCTTGTTCGGCTCCTTACCGGCGAGCTCCTTGACCAGGTCCGCGACCGCGGGCATCCGGGTGGAACCGCCGACGAGCACGATGTGGTCGATGTCGCCGATCTTGATCCCGGCGTCCCGGATCACGTTGTTGAACGGGGTCTTGGTGCGGTCCAGCAGGTCGCTCGTGATGCGCTGGAATTCCGCGCGGGACAGCGTCTCGTCCAGGAACAGCGGGTTCTTGTCCCCGTCCACGGTGATGTAGGGCAGGTTGATGCTGGCGCTCGAGGAGCTGGACAGCTCGATCTTCGCCTTCTCCGCGGCCTCCCGGATGCGCTGCAGCGCCATCTTGTCCTTGGTGAGGTCCATGCCGTTGGCGCTCTTGAACCGGTCCACCAGCCAGTCGACGATGCGCTGGTCCCAGTCGTCACCACCGAGGTGGTTGTCACCGGAGGTCGCGCGGACCTCGACGACGCCGTCGCCCACCTCGAGCAGGGAGACGTCGAAGGTGCCGCCACCGAGGTCGAAGACCAGGATGGTCTGCTCCTTCTCGCCCTTCTCCAGGCCGTAGGCCAGCGCGGCCGCGGTCGGCTCGTTCACGATCCGCAGCACGTTCAGCCCGGCGATCTGCCCGGCTTCCTTGGTGGCCTGACGCTGGGCGTCCTCGAAGTAGGCGGGGACGGTGATCACCGCGTCGTCCACATCCTCGCCGAGGTAGGACTCCGCGTCCCGCTTGAGCTTCATCAGCACGCGCGCCGAGATTTCCTGCGCGGTGTACTTCTTGTCGTCGAACTCGTCGGTGTGCCAGTCGGTGCCCATGTGCCGCTTGACCGAACGGATGGTCCGGTCCACGTTGGTGACCGCCTGGTTCTTCGCGGACTGTCCGGTGAGCACCTCGCCGTTCTTGGCGAAGGCGACGATCGACGGGGTGGTACGGGCACCCTCGGAGTTGGCGATGACCGTCGGCTCACCGCCCTCGAGGACGGAGACGACCGAGTTGGTCGTGCCGAGGTCGATACCGACCGCTCGCGCCATGGGACTACCTCCTAGCTTGTTCTGCTCTGGTGTCGGCCGCTGCTGCACGCGCGGCTCTTACGCCACGTGAGTGGACCTAACTCAAGTCTGCCTTGTTGCGAACAGTTCGTCAAGCAACCTTGAGTCAGAACGGCTCAACCTTTCTGCTAGGTCCAACGAACGACCAGTTCGCGGTGTTCCCGGGACGTGCTCGTGCGCGGTTGTGTTGGCTCTAACCGACACACGCACTCACGACGATCGGGTGAGCTCCATCAGCGCCAGCCGCACGCGCTTCGCGAGCCGCCGACGGGTTCACTGCCGAGCAGGACGCGGGCGCGGCCGCAGCAACATCGCTGGTAGCGGACCCACCCTTGGCTGGTGAGGTGGCTCGAGATCGTGATCCATCGGTGTACGGCGGCCATAGCGCCATCGTGCTGTAATAGTCCTGTGCGATTGAACCCTTACGGCGAGGATCCGGTGCGGCTGGCCGTCGACCTGATCGGCGCCCCGCCGCGCGATCCGACCGAGCTGTCCGAACGCTGCGCCCGCGCCGGAGTGGCCCTGAACGGCCCGTGCGGACAGGCGGATCTGGACGAGGTGCGCCGGTTCCTCGAGCGGTGGCGGCAGGTTGTGGACACCAGGGAGGACACCGAGCGCGCCCGGTTGCTGAACACCCTGCTCGCCGAGTCCTCCTCCTATCCGCGGCTGACCGATCACCTCGGCGATGGCTGGCACATCCACTACCGGGATGACCGGCTCGGCGCGGCGGGCGTGGTGAAGGCGCTGATCAGTGTGGGGACCGCGGTGCATCTGACCGGTCGCGGCATGCACCGGCTCGGGCGCTGTGCCCTCGAGGAGTGCCGTGCGGTGTTCGCCGACTTCACCCGGGGCGGGCGGCAGCGATACTGCTCGCCGGTCTGCGCGAACCGGGACGCGGTACGCAGGCACCGGGCGCGCAGGCCCGGCTAACCGAGGGCTTCGCGCGCCTTGCCGGGGACGTTCGTGGCCAGGTAGCGGACCCCGAGCCGCGCGCACAGGGCGATGTCCGCTGGCTCGTCCGCGGTCCAGGCGTAGATCTCCCGGCCCGCGCGGCGCACATAATCGGGATCGGTGCGCAGGGTGGTGACCGAGGGGCCCGCAATCGTGGCCGTCCTGGGCAGCGGCCGGCGCGCCGTGACCTGATCGGTGAGCAGCACGGTCGGCACGTGCACCGACTGCGCGGCGATCCGGCGCAACGCGGTACCGGAGAACGAGAGCACCGTGGCCTTACCATCGGCGAGCCCGAACTCCCCGAGCTCGGCCAGCAGGCGCTCCTCGACCCGGGAACCGTGCCGCGCGGGATGCTTGGTCTCCGCGAACAGCCGGACCCCGGTATCGGCGACCAGTTCCAGCAGGGCACGCAGGGTCAGCAGCGGGGCGGGCCGCGAATGCCAGCTGCCGTAGTCGAACTCGGCCAGCTCGGCGAGGGTGAGATCGCCGACCGAACCACGCCCGTCCGATGTGCGGCTCACCGTCCGGTCGTGCACGCACACCAGGTGACCGTCCCTGGTGAGCCGCACATCGCATTCCACCCCGTCGGCGCCCTGTTCCACGGCGAGCTCATAGGCCGCGAGGGTGTGCTCCGGGCGGTCGGCGGAGGCACCACGGTGCGCGACGAGGAAGGGCTGCACAGTGTCGAGCCTACCCAGAAACCTCGTGCGTGGTTGTGTTGGTTAGAACCAACACAACCACGCACGAGCACGTGTTTGCGCAGTTCAGCGCGGGGAGGTCGCGGGGCGGGGCGCGCGCTCCAGCGAGGTGGGTGCGCCGTGCACGGCGAGTATCCGACGGTATGGGCTGGAGCCGTCGGTGAGCGGGGCGAGCAACCCGGTGAGGCGAGTGACGGTGCGCGCGGTGAGGTAGGCGAGCACCAGGGCGACGGCGTCGGTCACCGCGTGCAGCAGCACCCCGTCGGCCATGGCCTGCACGGAGTCGCGCAACCCCCAGACGAGGGTGAGCACGAACAACACGCCACTGGCCAGCCAGGCGGCCCACCAGATCCAGGTCGCGGTGCTCGGGCGCGGACGGCTACCGGGCGGGCGCTCGCAGGCGACGTGCTCCAGTTCGGCGAGCACGTAGAAGGCACCGATCAGGTTCCATCCGGGGATGAGCACGCACGCCAGCGCCCAGCCGTCACCGCGTGCCGAGACGCGTCCGCGTTCCCCAAGCTCGCGCGCAGGCAGCAGCCAGCGGAGCACGAGGTAGAGGGAGGCGATGGCGAACACCACGGTGACCAGGCCCGCCGAGATGACGAAGGTGTCGGAGAACGCGGCGAGTCCCTCGGGCACCGGGGCGGACAGGCTGACCACGAGCAGGATGTAACGCACCAGCTCGGCGATCGTGGCCAGGGCCGCGGTGACCGTGGTGATCAGCAGCATCAGGGTGGCCAGCCGCCCGGCGACGCGCACCGATTCCTCGGTCGCCGGTTCGTGCGCGGTGCCCGGAACGCTCGTCGGCCAGCGCCAGGCCAGCTGCGGGAAACCCCAGCGCGGGGTCGCCGGATAAGAGGGCGGACCGGTGTAGGGCCGCCGCCGCACCGCGGGACGCCGGGGACCGGCACCCGGTGGCGGGCTGGCGACCCAGCGCACCCGATTCGCTCCCGCGGTCATCAGATCACCGCGGGGTCTTCGCCGGAGTCGCTGGTCATGTCCCGTCCGGCGGCCACCCAGTGCTGCATCCCGCCGGCCACGTTCACGCAGGAGCGGCCCTGTGCGTTGAGATATGCGGTGACCTGCGCGGACCGGCCTCCCGAACGGCAGATCACGTACACGAGGTCGGCCTCGGGCACATCCGCGACCCGGTCCGGGAGCGCGGACATCGGCAGGTGCACGGCCTGCGGCGCATGCCCTGCGGCGAACTCGTCGTCCTCGCGGACGTCGAGCAGCACCTCGCCTTCGGGGAGTTCGGCGGGAATCTCGGAGACTGCTACCTCGGCTACCACCCCCCGATCGTGCCATGGCGCCCGGTGAGGACGCAGTCAGACTCGGCTACTGCCTCCGGTGCCTGCCGCCGCGCAACGGTTTGCGTCCCTGATCCCGCGGCGGCCCGAACCGCTCGGTGTCTCGGTCTCTGGTGAGCCCGAGCGGATCGGGGGCGTGCAACCGCAGGAAGATCGCGTTCACCTCGGCCTGCGGCTGCTGCTTGGTGGCCCGGGAGACCAGCAGCACCACGAGGAACACCACGGGCACCGAGAGCAGTGCGGGCTGGCGGACGAGCGCGGGTGCCCAGCCACCGGTGTAGCCGGACACGATGGACAGGGTGAACGCGCCGAGCACGAGGATGCCGCCGAGCACGATCCCGGTCGCGGCACCGGCCACCGTCAGCTTGCGCCACCAGATGCCGAGCAGCAGCAGCGGGGCGAAGGTGGACGCGGCGAGCGCGAAGGCCATCCCCACGCCCACGGTGATCTCGCTCGGGCGCAGCGCGATGGCCGCGGCCAGTGGGATGATCCCGCAGAGCACGGCCGCCCAGCGGAAATCACGCACCCGCCCGGTGAGCACCTCGGTGGAGATCACCCCGGAAAGACTCACCAGCAGCCCGCTCGAGGTGGCAAGGAACGCGGCGAAGGCACCGGCGGCGAGCACCCCGGTCAGGATCTGGCCGGTCATCGAGGACAGCATCGCGCCGGGCAGATCGAGTACCGCGACATCCGCGCGGCCGGTGACCATCAGCTCGGGAACGTAGAGCCGGGAAAGGGCACCGAGCACGGTCGGGAACACGTAGAACGCGCCGAGCAGGGCAAGCACGTGCAGCACGGTGCGCCGCGCGGCCCGCCCGTCCGGGCTCGTGTAGAACCGGGCGAGCACGTGCGGCAGCCCGACCGCGCCGAGGAAAAGCGCGAACATCAGCGAGTAGGCCTCGACCGCGTCCTGCCCGCCGCCGAACCGCAACCAGTCGCTGTTCGCCGATTTGGCGCTGCCGACCGCGGGCACCGAGGTTCCCTCGGGGAAGCGAAGTGTGGTGCCCTTGTCGACGGTGTGCACCCCCTTGGTGAGCACCATTCCGCTGTGCGCGGCGACATTGTCGATCCGGCCCTCAGCGGCGACCGGGGTGGTCTCCTGGACCGTCATCCGCACCGTGGTCTGCACGTGCACGGTGGTGTCCGCGGTGAACGTCGGCGTGCGCGCGGCATCCAGGCGTTCGGCGTGATCCGGTCGGGCGATGAAGAACACCAGGCACAGCACGAAGGTCGGCGCGGCGATCGCGAACAGCTTGATCCAGTACTGCGCGGCCTGCACCAGGGTCGCGGTGCGCATTCCGCCGCCGAGCACGTTCACCACGACGACCGCGATCACCACGATCGCGCCGACCCAGGTCGGGACCGGGAGCACATAGGAGAGCACCATTCCGGCGCCCTGGAGCTGGGGGATCAGGTACAGATAGCAGACCAGCAGCACGAACACCGCGCACAGCCCGCGCAGCCGCCGCGAACCGAACCTGGCCTCGGCGAAATCCGGCAAGGTGTAGGCGCCCGAACGGCGCAACGGGGCCGCGACGAACAGCAGCACGGCGAGGAAACCGGCGGTGAACCCGACCGGGTACCACAGCGCACCGGCCCCATCGGAGAGCACGAGCCCGGCGATGCCGAGGAACGAGGCGGCGGAAAGATACTCACCGGCGAGCGCGGCCGCATTGCGCCTTGCCCGCACCGCTCGCCGCGCGACAAGGAAGTCGGGGGTGCTCACCGCGGAGCGCGAGGAGGCGTGCCCGAGCCAGAAGGTGAACAATCCGACCGCGGCCATCCCAGCGATCGCCCATGGATTCAGTTCCACCGCTGGGTCCGATCAGTTCTCCACCATGTCCACGAAATCGCGCTCATTGCGCTCGGCCATCCGGTTGTACACGTAACCGGCGGCGAAAAGCACGGGAAAGGCCAGTACCCCGAGCAGCAACCAGGGGAGCGGGACCCCGAGCAGGGTGGCGTGATTGAAAGCGGGCAGGAAAACCGAAAGGAGCGGGATCGCACCGAACAGCACGGTCACGATCGCGGCGAGGCCGAGCGCGACCCGCAGCTGGGCCCGGATCAGATTGCGGACCAGCAGCTCACCCATGCTCGTCTGTTGTTCGACCTCACCGCGGGCGCGGAGCACGCTCACCGGGCTGTTCCCGCCGGCGAGCACCACGCGTTTGCGGTGGATGCGCTGCGGGGCGGCCGGGCCCTGGCCATGCTCAGTCATGAGAGGCGGCCTTTCTGCGCATCGCAGCGAGCCCCAGCGAGCGAGGCGCGCAGGAAAGACCGCATCGGGACAGCACAGCAGTCATGAACCCCAGCCGTTCTTCGGGGAGCGCACGATCCGGTCCTTGAGGTCGCGGGTGTGTCTGCGGGAGACCGGGAGCTCCTGCTCACCGTCACCGAGCACGACCGTGTAGCCCGATGTGCCCATGCGCAGCTCGGTGATCAGGCCCTGCGCGACCAGATAGGAGCGGTGGATGCGCACGAAGCCCGCCTCGGCCCAGCGTTCCTCGAGCTGGGCGAGCGGGATGCGCACCAGGTGCGAGCCCTCGGTGGTGTGCAGCCGCGCATAGTCGCCCTGGGCCTCCACCCAGCGCACCGAGGAGCGCGAGATCAGCTTGGTGGTCCCGGCGAGCTCGACCGGGATGACCTCGTCGTTCAAGTCCTCGGCCTCGACCTGCGGCAGCCCGGGGACACCCGGTTGCGGACCGGTGACGTGCATCCGGTCGGCCCAGACTCGGTCCACGGCCTTGGCCAGCCGTTCCGCCTTGAGCGGTTTGAGCACGTAGTCGACCGCGCCGAGTTCGAAGGCGGTCACCGCTTCCTGGCCGAATCCGGTGACGAACACGATCGCGGGCGGGCCGGGTTTGAGCGCGGCGAGCACCCGTGCCAGCTCCGTTCCGGAGAGCCCGGGCATGTCGATATCGACGAACACCGCGTCCACCGCGGTCTGCTTGGCGTCCCGGCGCGCGGCGACCTCCTCGTCCCCGCCGGAGATGAGCCGCAGCGCCTCGGCGGCCTCCCCGGCGAGCAGCACCCTGCGCACGCGCGGGTGCTGGCTCAGGAGGAACCGTAGTTCGTCGAGGCCATGTTGCTCATCGTCCACGGCAAGCACGAGCATGCCCTGGTTGTCATCACGTGTACTCACTTCAGCGGGAATCTTGCCGAGTCTTGCGGCGGCTGTCTACCGGTGACCCCCAACTTGATCACAAACCGAACCGGGTCCAGGCCAACCGGTGCTCGGCCGCCTGCAGCACGGAGGCCGCGGGGCCACCGACTCCGAGCCTGGCCAGCAGCGGTTTCCTCGGCTCGGCGACCACCAGTTTCGCGTCCGGATAGCGCCGCTCGATCACCTCGCGCAGGCTGCCGACTCCATCGGTGATGCCCAGTTCGGCCGCGCGTTTCCCGTCCCAGACATCCCCGTCGAACAGGTCCCGGTCGGTGCTGAGACGCTCGCCCCTGCGCTCCCGGACCCAGTCGGCGAACTGCTCGTGCAGGGCCGACTGGATCCCCCGCAGCCACTCGAGGTCTTCCGGTTTCTCCTCGTCGAACGGGTCCAGCCGGTGCTTGCTCGCGCCCGCGGTGTGCACCCGCCGCTCGACCCCGATCTTCTCGGCGAGGGCGCGCACCCCGAAGCCCGCGCTCACCACGCCGATCGAACCGACCATGGAGGTGCGGTGCGCGTAGATCTCGTCCGCGGCGCAGGCGATCCAGTACCCACCCGAGGCGGTGAGATCCTCGCAGAAGGCGAGCACCGGGATGTTCTTCTCGTCCGCGAGCCCGCGGATGCGTTCGGCGACCAGCGCGGACTGGGTGGGCATCCCGCCGGGGGAGTTGATCGCCAGCGCGACCGCCTTGAGCCGGTCGTGCTCGAAGGCCTTCTTGATCGCCGAATCCGCGGCGTTCAGGTTGATCACGCCCCGGGACAATGGCGAGGGGGTGGAACTGATCACCCCGTGCAAGCGGACGACGGAGACCACATCCCCGCGCTCGATGCGTTCGATACCGGGCAGATTCGCGGTGAGCTTCTCCATCACGTTCACCCAGCCCAGCCTAGCCCGCATGCGGCCAGTGCTGTGGGCCCTCACTCCTCCCTGGTCGTGAGCGCGAGTGTTGGTTAGAACCAACACAACCACTCACGAGGGGACCTGGCGGTAACCTTCCACCCGGATTGTTCGTGTGAACGAGGAGGAACCAAGGTGCGGATCAACGGGACAGCGGCACTGATCACCGGCGGTGCGTCCGGGCTCGGCGCGGCCACGGCAGCGCGGCTCGCCGAAGCCGGTGCCACGGTGTACGCGCTCGACCTGCAGGCGAGCATCGACAAGGCCGAGGCGGTCAAGGGCGTGACCTACGTGGCCGCGGATGTCACCGATCCGGGCTCGGTCGAGGCCGCGGTGGCCACAGCCTCCGGCTCGGCTGCCCCGCTGCGGATCGTGGTCAACTGCGCGGGCATCGGCACCGCGGGCCGCATCCTGTCCAAGAAGGGCCCGCACGACCTGGACGTGTTCCGCAAGGTCGTCGAGGTGAACCTGATCGGCACCGTGAACGTGATGCGCCTTGCCGCGGTCGCGATCGCGCAGACCGAGACGCTGGAGAACGAGCAGCGCGGGGTCGTGGTGAACACCGCCTCGATCGCCGCCTTCGACGGGCAGATCGGCCAGGCCGCGTACAGCGCCTCCAAGGCCGGGATCGCCGGGCTCACCCTCCCCGCCGCGCGTGACCTCGCCCAGCAGGGAATCCGGGTCATGACCATCGCGCCCGGAATCGTGGACACCCCGATGCTCGCCGGGGTCACCGAGGAGTTCCGCGCCGGGCTCGCCGAGGGAATCCCGTTCCCGAAACGGCTCGCCCGCCCGGAGGAGTACGCCCAGCTCGCCCAGTCGATCATCGAGCACGACTACCTCAACGGCGAGACCATCCGGATGGACGGCTCGCTGCGCATGGCCCCGCGCTGACCAGGACAAACGAAAGGTCGTGCGTGGTTGTGTTGGTTCTAACCAACACAACCACGCACGACCTTTTCTACAGCTGGGCGAATCGGCCCGAGGGGTCAGCCGCCGAAGGGGAAGCCACCGCCCCCGCCGCCGCCACCACCGCCGTCTGGCGGGGTCGGCGTGGTGGTGGGCTGGCCACCCGCCTGGTATTTGCCGACCACGATGGTGATCGTGTCGCTGGTGCTGGCCTTGGCGCCCGCGGACGGGTTGGACTGCTGGATCTTGCCGTCCTGGTTCTGATCGGTGACCGGCTTGCCGACCACGTTGAAGCTGCCCTGCCACTGCTTCCCGGCCAGGGTGCTCTGCGCCTCGCTCTGGGTCTGGCCGGTCAGGTCGGGCATGGTGAACTGGTTGCCCTTGGACACCTTCAGGGTGACCGTGGTCCCCTTCGGCACCTGACCGCTGCGCGGCGACTGGCCGATCACCGTGCCTTCCGGCTGGTCGCTGTCCAGATCCTGGCGTGAGGGGTTCAGGCCCATATTGCGCAGGTTGCTCGCCGCGAGGTCGTACTGCTGGCCGGTGAAGTCGGAGAGGCTGACCTTCTCCGTGGGCTTCCCGATGATCAGGGTGACCTTGGAACCGCGGGTCAGATCGCTGCCCGCCTTCGGATCGGTGGCCACGACCTTGCCCGCGAGCGAATCATCGTCGACCTCGCGTTCCTGGGTCTGATCGGCGACCTGGAACCCGGTGCCGTTGAGCTTCTGCCGCGCCTGGTCCGGGCTCGCGCCCTTGACCTGGGGCACCTGCTCCTCGCGCGGGGCCCTCCCGATACCGACCTTGATCTTGGTACTGATCGGGTCGATCTTGGCGCCCGCAGCCGGATCGGTGTTGACCACGCTGCCGATCTGGTCGGGCCCGCACGGTCCGGGTGCGCCGTTGGGCTGCGCCTCGCAGAACACGTCGCTGAGCGTGTACTGCATGTTCTTCTCGCTGAGCTGACGGACCGCGGCCTCCTGCTTCTGGCCGACGAGGTTGGGCACGGCGACCTTGTTGCCGTCGTCCCCGCCGAGCAGGTAGGTGGTCAGCCAGGCGGCACCGGCGAGCACGATCAGGCACAGTGCCACGATGCCGACCCGTTTCCAGGCCTTGCGCCGCCTGCGCTGCCGCTCGAGCTCGGCGGCCTCGTCGTAGTCGTCGTACTCGTCGTCGTAGGGCCGCGCGTCGTCGAAGAACTCGGTCTGCCCGGCGGCCATGGCCGTGGTGGCCCCCTCACCGGCGATGATCGAGGTGCGGTCCGCGTCGGTCAGCACCATCGGCGCGTCCGGCGCCTTCCCGGAAAGCACCTTGACCAGGTCGGAACGCATCTCGGCGGCCGTCTGGTATCGGTTGGCCGGGTTCTTGGCGAGCGCCTTGAGCACGATCGCGTCCAGCTCCGGGGTGACCTCGTGATACACCGAGGACGGCGGGTTCGGGTCCTCCCGGACGTGCTGGTAGGCCACGGCCACGGGCGAGTCACCGGTGAACGGCGGCTGCCCGGTGAGCAGTTCGTAGAGCACGCAGCCCGCGGAGTACACATCCGAGCGGGCGTCCACGGCCTCGCCACGCGCCTGCTCCGGGGAGAGGTACTGCGCGGTGCCGATCACGGCCGCGGTCTGGGTCATCGCGGCCTGCCCGTCGGCAAGGGCCCTGGCGATGCCGAAGTCCATGACCTTGACCGCGCCGCCCTTGGCGATCATCACGTTCGCCGGTTTGACGTCCCGGTGCACGATCCCGTGCCGGTGGGAGAAATCGAGCGCGGCCGAGACGTCCGCCATGATCTCCATGGCGCGTTTGCCCTCGACCGGGCCGTCGCCCTTGACGATGTCCCGCAGCGTCCGCCCGTCCACGTACTCCATGACGATGTAGGGCAGCGGACCGAAATCGGTCTCGGTCTCCCCGGTGTCGTACACGGCGACGATCGCCGGGTGGTTCAGCGCGGCCGCGTTCTGCGCCTCGCGCCGGAACCGCTCCTGGAACTGCGGATCCCGCGCCAGGTCGGCGCGCAGGATCTTCACCGCGACCTCACGCCCGAGCCGCACGTCATGGCCGCGGTGCACCTCGGACATGCCGCCATAACCGAGCGTCTCGGCGAGCTCGTAGCGGTCGGAAAGCAGTTGCGGCGTACTCATTGCTGCCCTCCAGTCATACCCGCCTCAATGCTGCGTTCGCATCTGTTCATTGCTCGCCGTCCTCGTCCCCGCCGGGTGCGCACAACACGATGACATGCGAACCGGACGGAACCTCACCGTTCGGGATTATGGATGTGACGCGACAACCACCACGATCTGACGAACCCCCGCCCTTGGCGACCCGCATCGCCCGGAGCCCCTCCTTGCGCAGTTCATGGACCGCCGCCCCCGCCGGAAAGCCCCTGAACTGGTCATTCGGCACCTGAACCGATGTCGTCCGATCGGGTGTCGTCGTTTCCTCTTCGGTCCTCGTTGTGGTCCGCGTCTCGTGGGTGCGCTGCTGCGTCGTGGTGCGCTCGGGCTTCGTGGTGCGATCCGGGGTCGGCGTCGGCGCGTTCGACGGGGCGACGACCCCGCTGCCCGAGCCCTTGTTCCCGAACAGCAGGAAGGCGGCCAGCACCGCCACCGCGACCAGCGCGATCGTGCCGAGCACCCAGGCCCAGGTTTTCGAACCGCGCCGGGCGGGCGGCTGCGCGTAGCCCGCCCCGGTCGCCGGGTACTGCGCGCCCGCGGGCATCGCCTGGGTCGGCATCGGCTGGCCGGGCAGCATCGCGGTCTGCGGCTGCTGGTACCCGCGCGGGGGCGGAGGCATCTGGCCGGTGCGCACCAGCGCGATGGCCGCGGCGAACTCGCCCCCGCTCGCGTACCGCTGCCTCGGGTCCTTGGCCATGCCGATCTCGATCAGCGCCCGTACCTGCGCGGGAATGTCCGGGGGCAGCGGCGGCGGGGCGTCCCGGATGTGCTGCATGGCCACGGTGACCGCGTGGTCGGACAGGAACGGGCGCCGCCCGGCGAGGCATTCGTAGCCGCACACGGCGAGCGAGTACACATCCGATGCCGGGCTGGCCTCGGAACCGGTGGCCTGTTCCGGGGCGATGTAGTGCGCGGTGCCCATGACCATCCCGGACCGGGTCACCGGGGCGGCGTGCGCGGCCTTCGCGATACCGAAATCGGTGAGCTTGACCGAGATCTCCCCACCGGGCCGGCTCGCGATCATGATGTTGCCGGGTTTCACGTCCCGGTGCACCAGTCCACTCTCGTGCGCGGCCTGCAGCGCGTGCGCGGACTGCTCGAGCACATCCAGGGTGAAGTCCACCGAGAGGCGTCCGTAGTTGGCCAGCAGCGCGGCCATCGGCTCGCCGTCCACGAGCTCCATCACCAGGTAGGCGGTGTCGTCCGGGCCACCGGCGGTGGACGCGGTCTCGCCGTAGTCGTGCACCGCCGCGACGCCCTTGTGGTTGAGCGAGGCCGTGGTACGCGCCTCGGTGCGGAACCGGTGCACGAACTCCGCGTCCCCGGACAGCTCCGCCTTGAGCACCTTCAGCGCCACCTTACGGTCGAGCCGGGTGTCCTGAGCCTCCCAGACCTCGCCCATCCCGCCGACGGCGATGCGCCTCGTCAGCCGGTAGCGATCGGCGAGCAACTGACCGTCAGCGAGCATCATCCGCCCCCGAGGTACGCCTTGATCGCCGCGTGCCCGACCGGACCGCCCAGCTTGGCGCCGACGGTGCTCTGGCCGTACGGGCTGCCGTTGCTCACCATCACCGAGACCGCGATCTGTGGATTGTTGGCCGGGGCCATGGCGGTGTACCAGCCGTAGGGAACGGTGGCTTTGGAGTTGATGCCGTGCTCGGCGGTACCGGTCTTCGAGGCGACGTCGAACTTGTCCGTGACTCCGTCGGAGAGGTGCGACATCTTCTCGGACTGCTTCATCATGCCGATGATCTGGGCGGCCACATCCGGGCTGGTCGCCTCGCCGAGCTCCTGGGGGTCGTAGTCGGAGATCGAGGTCAGATCGGAGCCGAGGATCTTCTTGACCAGCTGCGGCTGCATCCGGACGCCCTTGTTCGCGATGGCCGCGGTGATCTCCGCGCTCTGCAACGGGGTGAACTGCACATCCCGCTGGCCGATCCCGGTCTGATACAGCGCCGCGTTCGAGGGGATGTCACCGAGGGTGGACTGGGTCGCCGAGATTCCGGAGACATCCTGTTTCTCCCCGACCCCGAACTTCTTGGCCTGCGCGCTCAGCGCGTCCTTGCCGACCGCCCCGGCCAGCGAGGCGAACGCGGTGTTGCACGAGCGGGCCAGCGCCTCGGTCATGGTGACCTGGTCCCCGCCGCTGCCGCAGTGCGAACCACCGTAGTTCTCCAGCGTCGTCGAGGTCCCGGGCAGGGTGATCTTGGACTCGGCGGTCAACTTGCTGTCCGGGTTGAACTTCCCGGAACCGAGCGCGGCCGCGGCGTCGATCAGCTTGAAGGTCGAACCGGGCGGCAACGGATCACGCAAGGCCCGGTTGAGCATCGGCTGCGTCTTGTCGGTGCTGTCCTTCTGCCAGGCCTGGGTCTGGTCCTTGGTCAGGTGCGAGGCGAACGGACTGGGGTCGAAGGACGGGGTGGACACCATGCCGAGCACCTCGCCGGTGGAGGGCTTGATCGCGACCGCCGCTCCGGTGTAGCCGCGATCGGCGAGCGTGTGGTACAGCGCGCTCTGCACCTTCGCGTCGATCGTGGTCTGCACATTGCCCCCGGCCGGATTGCGCCCGGTGACCAGGTCGGAGAGGCGCCGCACGAACAGCCGGTCATCGGTCCCGTTCAGGATCGTGTTCTGCGAGCGCTCCAGTCCGGTCGAGCCGTAGTTCATCGAGTAGAAGCCGGTGACCGGGGCATACGTCGGCCCGTCCGCGTAGGTGCGCAGATACTTGTACCGGTCCTCGGTCGCCTTGGCCGAGGCGATCTTCACGTTCCCGCTCGAGTCCAGGATCATCCCGCGCGGGCGCGAGTACTCATCGAGCAGGGTGCGCTGGTTGCGCGAATCGTTGCGGTACTCGTCGGCCTTGATGACCTGCACGTACGTGGCGTTCGCCAGCAACAGGAACACCATCACGAGCATCGCCATGCCGACGCGGCGGATCGACTTGTTCATGAGGGCCGCTCCACCATGACGGTGTGCGCCTGGCTGATCGGGGTGTTCTGCACACCCGGGCGCGAAGGTGTCGACTTGGGTCGCCGTGCCGCGTCCGAGATGCGCAACAGGATGGCGACGAGAATGTAGTTCGCCAGCAGTGAAGACCCTCCAGCCGACATGAACGGTGTGGTCAGTCCCGTCTCCGGGATGAGTTTGGTGGCCCCGCCGACGACCACGAAGACCTGCCAGGCGAGCGAGAAGGCCAGCGCACCGCCGAGCAGCTTGCCGAAGGTGTCCCGCACGGCGACCGCGCTGCGCATCCCGCGCATGGTCAGCACGAGATAGATCAGCAGCAGCGCGGCGAGCCCGATGAAGCCCAGTTCCTCACCGATACCGGAGACGATGAAGTCACTGTTCGCCTCGGGCACGAGTTCCGGGCGGCCCGCGCCGAGCCCGGTACCGAAGATCCCCCCGGTGCCGAGCCCGAACAGCGACTGGGCCAGCTGGTAGCCGCCACCGGCGCCGGAATAGTTCGAGAACGGGTCGATCCAGTTGGTCACCCGCTGCTGGACGTGGTTGAGCAGCTTGAACGCCACCACACAGGCCGCGATGAACGGGATCAGCCCGATCAGTACCCAGGCGAACCGCTCGGTCGCGATGTAGAGCAGCACCAGCACCACACCGAAGATCAGCAGCGAGTTACCCAGGTCCTTCTCCAGCGCGAGCACTCCGACCGAGGCGGCGAGTGCGAACAGCAGCGGACCCAGATCGCGCAGCCTCGGCAGCTCGAGTCCGAGGAAGGTGCGGCCCGCGTTCATGAACAGGTCCCGCTTCGCCACCAGGAACGAGGCGAAGAAGATGAACAGCATGATCTTGGCGAACTCACCGGGCTGCAGCCCGATGAGCCCGGGGATCCGGACCCAGACCTTCGCCCCGCCCGCTCCGGAGATGCTCGCGGGCAGGATGCCGGGCAGGATCAGCAGCGCGAGCCCGACGAGGCCGAGCGTGTAGCCGTAGCGGGACAGCATCCGGTGATCCCGCAGGAAGTACAGGAACACCGAGAACAGGACGATCCCGATCGCGGTGAACATGACCTGGCCCGGCGCGGACCCGGAGAACGCGCTCGCGGCACGCTCGGCCGCCGCGGCCTTCGCCAGGTCGATGCGGTAGATCATCACCAGCCCGAGCCCGTTGAGCAGGGCGACACAGGGCAGGATCAGCGGATCCGCGTACGGCGCGAACTTGCGCACCACCACGTGCGCGATCCCGAACATCGCCAGGTAGGCGAGCGCGTAGAACAGGATCTCCGGCTTGAGCTCCTGGGCCTGATTGCCCTGCACGAGGATGAACGCGCCGGTCACCAGGACCGTGGCGAACACGAGCAGCATCAGCTCTACGCCGCGTTTGGTCGGCACCTTGCTGGGTGGAGCAGCGGCGAGATCACCGACGCTCGGCTGGTCGGACTGGCCAGAGGGGGTCGACACCTATTGCCCCTTTCGACAGTCCACACCTGGCCGTTGCCCGTGTTGCGCGTCGCCTCCCGGGGCCGGCTGCTGGCCTGGCTGGTTACACGCCGGGAGAAGCTGGTCCTGATTGAGGTCGACGATCTTGCGCTGCGCCGCCTGCAGGCCGCCCTGCACCGGAATACCCTGCCGGAGCTGGTCGCGGGCACCGAGCTTGAAGTCGTTGAGGAACCGGCGCTCGCAGTTGCCCGTGCCTTGCTCACAGGTGCCCTGGACCTTCTGGTGCAGCGAGATGCCGAGGAATTCCCCGCGCACTCCCTGATAAACCGAGATCTCCCCGCTCTGCGGATCCGCACCCACGTAGTACTGCTGCAGCACCAGCCAGCGGGTCAGCACCACCCCGGCGCCAAGCACGAGCAGTACCACGACCAGTATCGCCAGCAGCCGAAACCGTTTACGGCGTTTCGCTTTTGGGTCCGGGCCGTCCGGCTCCGGCTCCACCCGCTGCGGCTCGGGGCGCGGTGCGGTGATCGCCTGTGCCCGCGCGGCCGAGGAGTTCGGCGGCGGTGCGTCGTCGGTGCCGTCACCCGCGGCGCCACCCACGATCGGTGCGTCCTCGCCGAACTCCACATCGACCACATCGGCGATGATCACGGTGACGTTGTCCGGGCCGCCCGCGCGCAGGGCGAGCTCGATCATCCGGTCCGCGCACTCCTGCGGATCCGGCATCTTGATGGTCTCGGTGAGCGTCTCGTGCGAGACGAACCCGGAAAGGCCGTCCGAGCACAGCAGATACCGGTCCCCGGCCTGCGTGGTGCGGATGGTCAGGTTCGGCTCGACCTCGTGCCCGGTCAGCGCGCGCAGCAGCAGCGAGCGCTGCGGATGGTTCTGCGCCTCGTCCTCGGTGATCCGTCCCTCGTCGACGAGGGACTGCACGAAGGAGTCGTCGTGCGTGATCTGGGTGAGCTGGCCGTTGCGGTACAGGTAGGCACGCGAATCGCCGACGTGCACCAGGCCCAGCCGGGTGCCCGCGAACAGCACCGCGGTCAGCGTGGTGCCCATCCCGTCCATATCGGGATCGCTCGCGACCAGTTCGGAGATGGCGCCGTTGCCGGCGAAGGTGGCATCGCGAAGCTCACCGAGCAGGTCGTCGCCCGGATCGTCGTCATCGAGCGGGGCGAGCGCGGCGATGACCACCTTGCTCGCCACCTCGCCCGCGGCATGGCCACCCATGCCGTCCGCGACAGCGAGCAGTCGTGGGCCCGCGTACACCGAGTCCTGGTTATTGGAACGCACCAGGCCGCGGTCACTGCGGGCAACGTAGTTCAGCACCAGAGTCATGAGCGCAGCTCGATCACCGTCTTGCCGATTCGGATCGGGACGCCAAGTGGCACCCGTAGCGGTGCCGTGACTCTAGCCCGATCGAGGTAAGTGCCGTTCGTCGAGCCCAGGTCTTCCACATACCAGTCGTTGCCCTGCAGGGATAGCCGGGCGTGCCGGGTCGACGCGTAGTCGTCGTCGAGCACCAGCGTCGAGTCGTCCGCCCTGCCGATCAGGATCGGGCGCTCGTCGAGGGAGATCCGGGTTCCGGCGAGCGCGCCGTGCGTGACCACGAGGTGCCGCGCCGAGCGCGCGGGCCGCTTGCCGGTCTTGTCCTTCTTCCCGCCGCCGCGCCGGAAACTCGGGATCGAGACCCGAAGACCGGAGGCCGCGTACAGATCCGAACGTACAACACGCAACGCGGCAAGCACGAACAGCCAGAGCAGGACTAAAAAGCCCACCCTGGTCAACTGCATCACCAGCTCTGGCACGCGCCTCGTCCGCTCCTGCCTCGTCGGTCCCCGGCGGCCCGGGGCGACGCGTCATCGACCCGCCTCGCATTGGGCCGTTTCTCCCGTGACACGGCGGCGCACCACCGTGCCTTGCTCCTGGCGAGTGGTCACCCTTGCACGTGGAACACCATCGATGAGTGCCCGATGCGGATCACATCGCCGTCCTGCAACTGCCATCCCTGCTGGACCGGTGTGTCGTTCACCGTCGTCCCGTTGGTCGAGTTCAGGTCGTCAAGTGTGGCACTCTGCCCATTCCAGTTGATCTCCAGGTGCCGCCTGGACACCCCGGTGTCCGGGAGCCGGAAGTCCGCGTCCTGGCCGCGGCCGACGACATTGCTGCCCTGACGCAGTGCGTGACTGCGATTCGTACCGTCAGTGAGCTGCACCGATGCCGCGAGCGGGCGGCCGCCGGGCATCGGGGGCTGCTGCTGCACCGGCGGCTGCTGCGGGGCGCCCATCGGGGCGCCGTAAGCCTGGTTCGGGTCCATCCCCGGCTGGCCACCCGGCGGGGTGCCGTACTGCTGCGGCACCGGTCCCGATGGCGGCTGGCCGTAGCCCTGGTCGTAGCCGCCCTGCGGGGGCTGGCCGTACGGGTCGAACCCGCCTTGCGGGGGTTGCTGACCATAGGGGTCGTACCCGCCGCCCTGGGGAGGCTGCTGGCCGTAGGGGTCATAGCCCTGCGGGGGCTGCTGGCCGTAGCCCTGGTCGTAACCGCCCTGCGGGGGCTGCTGGCCGCCGTACGGGTCGTAACCGGGCTGCTGGCCGTAGCCCTGGTCGTAACCTTGCTGAGGTTGCTGCTGGCCGTACGGGTCGTAGCCGGGCTGCTGACCGTACCCCTGGTCGTAACCGTACTGACCCTGCTGCCCGTACGGGTCATAGCCGGGCTGCTGACCGTACGGGTCGCCTGGATACTGGCCGGGAGGCTGGCTCATGGATCGGTCCTCTGCTCGTCGGGATGGTTCCGCCCGTTCCCCCGGCGGCGCGGCGTCGGGGTCGACGGACGATTCCGTACGGAATTGTCCGGTGTGTAGTGTCTCGGAGCGCTCTATCGAGACTACGACGTCACCGTATGTCTGATAGCCCCGTTCCGCGAGATGTTCCGCGAGATACGTGGCCAACTCAATGCAGATCCGTCGTTCGTCCTCGTCACCGCCCGCAAGGCGCTTGTGGTCGGCGGGTCCGAGCTGGACCGCGAAGACGTTCGGGGCGAGCAGGTGGCCGCCCGCGAGCCGCTGCACCTTACTCTCCGCCTCACGCTCAAGGTGCTGCCGAAGCTCAGTCGGAACCACCTTGCCGCCGAACACGCGCGCGAAGCCCTGCTCGACGGCGGACTCCAGCCGTCTCTCGAACCGGTCCGCACGCCCCACGCCCCACTCCCTTCACCTGACACTCCATCCGTGATTTTAACGATCCGGCCAACCGAGTGGGGGTGGGATCATCGGCGTTCCCCCTTAGTGCTACTGTTTCTCCGTCGCTCGGGCGAGTGGCGGAATGGCAGACGCGCACGGTTCAGGTCCGTGTGTCCGAAAGGACGTGGGGGTTCAACTCCCCCCTCGCCCACCCGATTGGCCGGGGTGTGCCCACGGAAAACGTGGGCCACCATCGGCTGGTGATTGTTTATGGGGGCCTAGCCTCCATACCCCCAAGGTGCGAACTCCTTCACTTGACTGCGTGGTTCTGTCGAGTTTGACCAGCACGGCTTGGGTTCTCTGGGGTTGGGTCAGCATGGCTTGGGTTCATCGGGTTTCGACCAGCGCGGCTCGGTAGAGGTGTTTTCGCCCGGTTGTCGGACGCGCCCACTCGATCAGGTGTCGTAACTTGGATATGTGTCTTTGCCGATACTGCACGCGTTCATCGACGAATCCGGGCAGCGGGCACACACACCGGCATCCAGTGACCACTTCATCATGAGCGCGCAATCCTGGCGACCCCCTGCACTGGAAGAACATTCAAGGACACTCACAACGGTTGCATCTGGCGAAAACACTCGCCGCCCGACCCTGGCTGACAGTGTCCTCGGTGATCGTCTGCAAACGTCATCTGAACGGTCCGCTGCTCGACGAGGACCCCGCCTACCTGTTGACGCTCCGATACCTGTTGGAGCGATTGTCGTGGATAGCCCGAGAGCGAGGCCGACTACTCCGCTACACGCTGGCGCACATAGTGCGGTTCAAGACCTCCAGCCTCCGAGCGTACGAGGCGGAATTGCGTGCCGAGGAAGAATGTCAGATCGCCTGGCCACACCTCGATCCGCACGGCGGACACCTCGACCAACCATCCCGCCTAGAACAATTGCAGTTGGCTGACGCCATCGCGTCCGCCACCGGTGCGGCGTTCAATCACGACAGGTTCGGTTACACCGAACAGCGTTATCTGCACGAACTACAGTCGATCGTCTATCGGCGCGGAGCGGGAGCGAATGCGCTTACCTCGTACGGTCTGACGATGCACCCTTGTCATGAAACGGCTAGAGCCGCCTACCCGGTGGGTGGCGGCTCTATAGCGTACGTCAACCGGCTGTGCCGCGTTCGCGGGTGCTGAAGTTTCCACCAGCAGACGATCATCCGTACATGTCTAGGCTAGCAACACCCTGTCGGCGCGGCAACCAATCGGCGACGGTTCCTCGCTTTGTCGGTGGGTGGCCATAGGGTGGGCACGGACTCGGTGCGGGAGGAGACAGCGTGGGTGCTTGGCGGCCGGTGCAGTATCTCGGCAGCAAGCTGCGGACGATCGGGCACATCACCGCGGCCGTCGAGGAGCTGGGCGCGCCCACCACTGTCTGGGAACCGTTCACGGGTTCCACGGTGGTCGCCCAGGAGCTCGCGCAGCACGGCAACCGGGTAGTGGCCGGGGACGCCCTCACGTCGAGTTCGCTGTTCGCGACCGCGGTACTCGGCGTCGGCAGGACGCCGGACACGCGAATCGGTGCGCTCGCCGATCAGGTGCTCGCCGCGGTCCGCATCCCGGGGGAGTTCGGGGGCTGGCTCGCCAAGGAGGACTCGGCGCTTGCCGCCCAGGACGGGCCCGAACTACTGCGCATCGGCGCCGAGCTGCCCCAGCGCTGGCGGGTCACCGGCGCCGATACCGCGCTCACCGCCCTGTTCACCCGGATCGGCACCGCGGCCGAACACGCCGAGCACGCCGGACCGGGGCTGCTGAGCGCCACCTACGCGGGCACCTATTTCGGGCTGCGCCAGGCGCTGACCCTGGAAGCACTGCGCGCGGCGATCGGAGAGGTCACCGAACCCGGCGGCTGGGCGCACGCCTGCCTGTGCACCGCGCTGTGCCACGCCGCCTCCACCGCCGTGTTCTCGCCGGGCAAGCACTTCGCCCAGCCACACCGCATCCGCGAGGGCAAGAACCTCGGGTTCCACGCGAAACGAGCGCTCACCGACCGGAGCGTGGACATCGGCGCGCGATTCCTGGAGGCGGCACGCACCCTGGAGCAGGTCGCCGCCACGGGCGCCGAAGGACACCGCGCGCACCAGGCCAGGGTCGAGGAGGTCACCGCGGACGAGCTGCGCTCCTGGGGGGTGCGCGTGGTGTACGCGGACCCGCCGTACACCGCACAGCAGTACAGCCGCTTCTACCACCTGCTGGAGACCCTGGTCACCGCCGTCCCGCCGAAGCTGCAGAGCAGAAACGGGCAGGTGACCCGCGGCCTCTACCCGGAGGGCCGGTACCTCTCGCCGTACTGCTCGCGCACCAAAGCGCCGGGGGCGATCAGCGAACTCGCCCGCACCACGGCGAAGGCGGGCGCGCACCTGCTGCTCAGCTACTCCACCCGCGGCGGGCCGGCCACCGGCAACGCGCGTTCGGTGACCCTGCCCGAACTGGTCCGGCGCGTCGAGGAGGTGTTCGGGGCGGATAACGTGACGGTGCGGCCACTGGAACTGCGCTACCGCCAGTTCAACCGGACCGACGCCGAGGTCACCGGCCGCAACGACCCGGAATACCTTGTGCTCGGGAGGGCCAGTGCTTGCTAGATACCTCGGGAGCAAGCAGGCCATCATGCCCGAGCTGCTGGCCACCGTGGAGCAGCACGCCGAGCCCGGGGCACACGTGGTGGACGCCTTCTCCGGAAGCCTCGCGGTCTCGCTCGGGCTCAAACAAGCCGGCTACCGGGTGACCGCGAACGACATCAACCTGTTCTCCGCGGTACTCGCCGAGGCGTACCTGCTGCCCGCCGAACCACCGCAGACGGACGCGCACGCGCTGCTGCCCGCCCGCCGGGTGAAGGAATACCTGCCGGTGGCGCGCCGGATCGTCAAGGAATTGTCCGGCAAACCCGGCTATGCCTTCCTCGGCGAACCGGAATGGCGCGCCCGCTACGAGAACTACCTCACCGTGCAGACACATCTGACGAACCTCACGCCGGGACAATTGCCCGCGCGGCACCGCAAGACGCATTTCTTCGACACCTACTGCGAGCTCGGCAGTAATTCCGCGTACGAGAGTTCGCGCGGCGCGAAAGGCCATCGGCGGTTCTTCACCCCGGAGAACGCGCACCGCATCGATCTGGCGGTGAACCAGCTGCGGGCCTGGCAGCGCGCGGACCTGATCGACCGGCAGACCTACGCGCTGCTGCTGGCGAACCTGATGCGAGCCGTGGAAAAGGTCTCCAATACTCAGGGCACGTACCACGACTTTCCGCGCGATCGCTGGGATTCCCGGGCGCTTCGGCCGCTGCGCTTCGATCCGCCCGCGCTCGATCCGTACCTGGGCGGGGTCGGCGGGCACACGGTCGGCGTCGAACGCGACACCCTCGATTTCATCGGAGAGGTGGACAGGCATTCGGTGCTCTACATCGATCCGCCATACAATTTCCGGCAGTACACCGCCTATTATTTCCTGCCGAACGTGTTGTGCCGGTACCCGGAAATGGACGATGTCGACGAATACTTCGCCAATGTGCGTTATGTTCGCGGGCAGAACCCGGAGGACGATTTCACCTCGACGTTCTGCAAACCGAAACGGTTCATCGCGGACATGCACGAGCTCATCGAGCGCGCGGCCTGCCGGACCGTGGTCATCAGCTATTTCACCGGGGCCAACCACTGGAGCTCGTTCGACACCGGACCGAACGACACCGGCAGGGAACTGCTCAGCGAACTGCTCAGCGGGGATCTGTTCGAACCGGGCAGCCTTTCGGTGCTCGAGGTGCCGCGGCGCAACTACGCCAGCTACGGCGGCTACACCGCGCGCACCGTGCACGAACTGCTGCTGGTCGCCGAGAAGAAGCAAGGCGAGGAACGTGGAACCACGAAACGCGCTGCGCGACGGCTTCGCCAACTGGCTTGAGCACATCGTGCAAGGTTCGCGGGTACGGGCGGGGCGCAGGCTCGAACCGTTCGGCACCTCGCTGCGCAACAGCGCGCGCCTGGTGCCCTGGCTCGGTCAGACCGAACGCGGCGAGGCCCTGACGGTCACCGACCGGGTGCAGGCGGTCGCCGATATGCGCGCCATGCACCTGGTGTTCGGCGAATACCCGAGCCACCGGCTCACCGCGCTGGGCTCGGCGACCCTGGCGCGCTGGCGGGAACTGGGCGTGGACAACGAATCCCGGGACGATGAGATCGCGCGCTGCGCGGCCCTTTTCGGCCAGGCCGCCCGGCTCGGCGTCGGCGAATACCTTGACATGTACGGATTCTGGTGCGAGCTCACCGCCATCCGGCCCGCGGAACACTGGCTCGCGGACGTGTTCAGCCTCTACCTTCCCTCCTATCTCGACCAGTCCGATCCGAGCGGGTACAACCCGTTCCGCGTGCTCATCGCGGTGGCCGGCGGGGAGCTGGGCGGCGAACAGGACTGGTACCACTGGGCGGGAACAGAGCACGACAAGCTGCTCGCCACGTTCGTGAACCGGATCGCGAAGGCCCGCCCCGGCGGACGGCGAGCGTTCTGCCAGGGCATGGAGGCCTATCGGATAGCCCGGACCGAACCGCGCGCGCTGCCCGGGAAACTCGCCGAATGGGGAATTCCGCATGACTGAACAGCTCGAGATGCGCCTTTCCGGGGCCGCCGCCCGCACCGCGGCGGCCGTCGACTGGGCACCGCCGCCCGATCACGGCTGGACCCGGGATGTCGTCGGACCCGCGCTGCGGTTCCCCGATCTGGACACGGTGACCGCACGGGTGCACGAGGAACTGGCCCGGGGACACGTGGTGCTTCCGGACGCGGACAACCTCGTGCGCCGCTGTGTGCACGCGCTGCTCGTCGGGCACCTGGTGCTGCAGGGGCCGCCGGGGACCGGGAAGACCACCTTCGCACGGGCGCTCGCCGCCGGATTCCGCGCCGAACTCAGCGAATCGACCGCGACCAGCGACTGGACCCCGTTCCACGTGGTCGGCGGGCTGCGCCCGGACAGCGGTGGCGGATTCAGCGCCTCGCACGGGCACGTCGTGGCGGCGGCGCTGCGCTGCGCCGAATTGGTGCAGGCGGAGCAGGAGCACGCGGACGGCGAAACCCAGGCGAACTGGTTGCTGGTCGACGAGTTCAACCGGGCGGATATCGACAAAGCGATCGGCTCTCTGTTCACCGTGCTCGCCAGCTGCGATGCGGACCATCTCCGCAAGACCCCGGTGGAGCTGTGGTTCGAGGCCGAGCCCGCGGCGCGCAAACTCTGGATACCCGCCCGGTTCCGGATCATCGCGTCCATGAACGACCTGGACACCTACTTCGTGAACCGCATCTCGCAGGGGCTCACCCGCCGGTTCCAGTTCGTCACGGTCGGGGTGCCCGAGGAGACCGGAACCGCGGAGCAACCGGTCACCGAGGAATTCCGGCAGGCCTATGCGAACGCTCAGGAATGGCTGGCGCGCACCTACGCACTCGAGGTCCCCGGGGACACCGAATGGCTGGCCCGGCTGCAGTCCGTCGTGGACCGCCTGCGCCATCCGGAGAACGGGGTGAGCTGGCCGGTCGGCACCGCGCAGGTGGTGGATGTGCTGCGGGTGGTGCTGCTGCGCATGGCGAGCGGGGCTCAGCTGTGGGCCGGGGTGGACGAGGCGATCGCGGATCGGATGGTGCCGCAGATGGCCGGGATCGACGATGAACAGGCGAGCACCTTCCTCGAGGTGTTCGCCGCGCACCGACTGGCCACCGCGGCCCGCGAACTCCGGCACCTCATCGGCGCACCGTGACCGTCGAGCCGGGCGCCACGCTGAGCGAGGAGGGCAGGAGGGCCGCGATCGGGGCCAGCCTGGGTCTGCTCGGCCGGTACTTCGCATCCGGTACCCAGCCGCTCGAACGGCGCGCCGCGCTCGGCCTCCGGGAACGCGACGGGGACACCGAGCTCACCGAACTGCTCGCCGGGCTGCGCCTGCGGGTCGCGCTCGCCGCCGCGCACCGGTTGCGTGAACTGCTCGACCGGATCGCCGCGGACAGTAGCTTCCGCTACCGGCTGCGCACCCTGGACCGCGCCGGGGCGATCACCGGGCAGCTCGACGTGAACCGTTATCTCGCCCAGCTCGGCACCGGCGAACACGGCAGCTTCCCGGTGCTCGAGGTACACCGCAGCGCGCACACTCCGGAGAACATCCTCGCCGCCTATGCCGCGCGGTGGTTGACGAACGAACTGCGCACCGCGCTCGCCAGCAGTGCGGCCGCCGAACCCGGACCGGAACACGCGGCAGCCCGCTCCGCGATGCGCGCGCTCGGCTCGCTGCTGCGGCTGCCCGAATTCGCCGCCTGCGTCCCCGAAGCAGCCAAGGTGCGGCGCAAACACGGCGAGCGCACACTGCTCGGCACCGTGCGGCGCAGGCTGCGGCGGCGCGAGATCGCCAGCGGGGCACCGTATGCCGAACTCGCCGACTGGATCGAACGGGTCATCGGCGGGGAACCGGTCGCGAGCGCCGGCGAGCTCGAATGGTCGTTCTACGGGGAACGCTTCGACACCAAGCTGTTCGAACTGTGGTGCCTCCGGCTGCTCGCCACGGTGCTCGCGCGGACGCTCCGGATCCCGGAGCCCGAACCGGGAAAAGGTTGGCGCACCGGGGATCCCGCGTATCTGCTCGGCGAGGTCGAGCTGTCCTTCCAGCGTTCGATTCCCGGCCGCGCGGCACGCTGGCTGCGCACCGGGACCGGGCGGGCGCTCGGTGGGGTGCCCGATATCGTCGCGCGCCGCGGCGACCGGATCAGCCTGATCGACCCGAAACTGCGCAGGCGGGCCGGTCCGCCGACCGAGGAGCTGTACAAGATCCTCGGCTATTTCGAGAACTTCCGGCTCACCGAACGGCCGTGCGGGGCGATCCTCTACTACGCGCCCGAGCCGGAACCCTTGCGCGAATACCGGTACGCACCCGAGGACGGCGCAGGATCGCTGTTCGCCATCGGCGTCGACCCGGTACGCCCGCGGGAATCGAGCACCGCGCTCGTCCCGCTGGTGCGGGCGATTCTCGACTAGGGATTCCAGGCGGTTCCGGTGACGCGTTCGTAGACCTCGCGGTAGCGCGCGCTGGTGGACTCGGCGATATCCGCGGGGATCTCCGGTCCGGGGGCGGTCTTGTCCCAACCCGTTCCCGAGGCCCAGTCACGGACCAGCTGCTTGTCGTAGGAGCGCTGCGGCCCGCCGGGCTGCCATTCGTCCACGTTCCAGAACCGTGAGGAGTCCGGAGTCAGGATCTCGTCGGCGAGCAGTACGTTCCCGTCCGCGTCCAGCCCGAACTCGAACTTCGTGTCCGCGATCAGCACCCCGCGCTCCTTCGCGTACGCGGCGCCCTCGGTGTAAACCTGGATCGAGTACTCGCGCAGCCGGTTCGCGAGCTCCGCGCCGATCTGGTCGGCCACATCCGCGAAGGTGATGAACTCGTCGTGGCCCTGCTCGGCCTTCGTGGTCGGGGTGAAGATCGGCTCCGGCAGCTGATCACCCTCGACCAGTCCTTCCGGGAGGTGCACCCCGGAGATCGCCCCGTCGCGCTGATACTCGCGCAGCCCGAGCCCGGTCAGATAGCCGCGCACGATGCATTCCACCCGCAGCATCTCCAGCCGCTTGCAGCGCACCGCCCGGCCACGGAACTCCTCGGGCACATCCTCGGTGGAGATCACGTGGTTGCCCACGATGTGCTCGGTCCGCCCGAACCACCACGCGGCGAGCTGATTGAGCAGCTTGCCCTTGTCCGGGATCGGCGTCGGGAGTACCACGTCGTAGATCGACACCCGATCGCTCGCGACCATGATCAGATCGTCACCGTCCGTGTACAGGTCACGGACCTTGCCCGAATAGCTGTGCTGCACGCGCCCAAGCCTAAGCCACCGGGTCAGGCGCCTTGTGAGCGCTTATGTCGGTGAGAACCAACACAACCACGCACGAGACCCATTTGCGCAGGTCAGAAGGCGATGTTTTAGGGTGTCCCGGTGAGTCGACGCAGGCCCGTCCACGGTGCTCCGGACGAGACGACGATGCCGATCGCGGTATACGAGTCGTGGCTGCCGCCCGAGCATCCGCTGCACCGGCCGCGGCACGGGCGTACCCAGCGGGTGGCGCTGATCTGTGTGGTCGCCTTCCTGTTACTCCCCGCCATCGCCTACGCGATCGGCATCCGCCCGACCGAGTTCGAGAACCACAAGCTGGCCGCCCTTCCCGGTCCGGACCGCGGCTTCGGCATGTTCACCGGTCTGGACAAGTGGGCCACGGACAATCTTCCGCTGCGCGAGGGCGGGGTGCGCGCCGAGGACGCGATCAGCCAGGGCGTCTTCGGTGAGCTGCCCCCCAAGGGCGAGGGTTCCGGTGGTTCCCCCTTCGGCCCCTCGACAGGCGGCGCCAGCTCGGTCACCCCGGAGGCCGAGGTCGCCGCCAAGCGCAACCAGTACCCCGAGGTGATCCGCGGCAAGGACGGCTGGCTGTACTACGGCATGGACGTCAGCATGAAATGCGTGACGGTGCGCTCGATGAACGACGTGATCGCCTCAGTCGCCCGCTTCGAGAAGATCCTGCGCGAATCCGGGCGCACCCCGGTCGTGCTCGTCCCGCCGGACAAATCGACCATTCTGAACCAGTACCTGCCGGACCAGTACGCGGGCAAGAAATGCATGACCGGGTACCGCGACAAATTCTGGCCCGAGATCGAAAAACAGGACCATATTCTCGACGTCCGCAAAACGCTCACCGATCTGCGCAAGGTGGACCCGGACGAGATCTATTTCAAGAACGACACGCACTGGGAGGACATGAGCGCGATCGCCGCGCTGCGTGCCGTCTGCGAACGGATCCAGCCCGGGGTCAGCAAGACCTGGAAGGCCGAAAAGGTCACCTCCACGACCCGCACCGGTGATCTCGCCCGGCTGCTCGGCAGCGACCAGACCGAGCCATGGCCACAGTACCGGCTCACCCCGGACGGGGTTTCCGGTGGCACACCGGAACAACCCACGAGCCTGCGTTCCATGACCACCGTGCGGAACCGACCGGCCAAGGGCATGATCGACGAGCCAGCGGTCGTACTCGGCGACTCGTTCAGCCTCCCGCTCGACAAATACGCCTCGAACATCTTCAGCAATGTCTCGTTCGGTGCCTATGACGATATGGACGGCGGGCTCACGCAGATTCAGAACATGATCGTGAATTCCAAGGTCGTCGTGCTCGAAATGCTCGAGCGCGGCATGGCGACCGGGGAAGCCCCGCTGCTGCGCCCGAAACAGCTCGACAAACTCGAGCAGATGCTCAAGCAGCACCCGAAATAGGTTCCCCGCTGCGCAGGACGCTCAATTCGGCCGCAACCACAGGGTGAGCAGCCCCGGTTCGCTCGCCCGGGCGCGCGCGATGAGCACCTCCGGGTCACCGGCTTGGGTTTCCGGGCCGTTCTCGGTGACCGGAATGGCCGCATAGCCCGCTTCCCGGTAACCGTGCAGCGCGGTGCGCGGATCATCGCCGAGTTCCTCGATGGCCTCGGGACTGAACTCCACGACCAGATGCGGGCGATCGCGCTGGACGAGCCCGGCGAGCCCGGCGAAGGCGCGGTGGTCCCTGCCCTGCAGATCGGTCTTGATCACGTCGACCCGTCCGGCGAGCACGCTGGGCTGCCCGTCCAGGCGCAGCGCGGAAACCCGGGTGCCGCCTTCCCCGGTGTGCACCCGGATGTCGCCGCTGTTCTCGGCCTCGACGCGATCGATCCGCACACTCGCCTCGGTGTCCCAGGCGGCGAGTTCCAGTACCTCGACCGCGTTCGCCGCCTCGCCGGGCAGGTTCACCGCGAGATTTCGCCGAAGCAGCAAGGCATTCAGCGGATCGGCCTCCACGGCCACGATGCGCCGCACCGCTCCGCGCCCGCGCACGAGCGCGAGGCTGTGGTACCCGACGTGCGCGCCGATATCGAGGAAAGCACCCTCGCCCATCAGCTCGGCCATCAGCTTCGCCTCGGCGGTCTCCCAGCTGCGGTGATAGCGCAACCACGGCAGGATCACCGCATCCCGTGGCACGAGCAGATCACCGGCGTCACAGCGCACGACCTCGGTACCGTCCGGAAGCGGGGCGTGGCGCAGTCGTGCGGCGTCGTCCGCCGCGGTGAGCCGCCGGTTGAGTTCGGCGATCTGGTACTCGTCGTTGTCCGAGCGCGCATCGCGTTCGGCGAACTGCCGGTTGATATCGGCGAAGGTGGCCCCGATTTCCTCGGCATTGCCCGCGAATCCGGTGCGCAGCTCATCGAGATCGCGTTCCAGATTGCCGATCCGCACCACGTTCCCCGGTGTCTCGGCACGCAGTTCCCGGTAGCCGGTGTGCAGTTCATCGGTGAGCGCGGTCAGCCGGTTGGTGTTCGCCCCGGTCTCATCCGCCTTGGCACGCAAGGAATCCACCGTCGCCTCGAGCCATTCGATGCGCTGCAGCAGCCGCCGCGCGGTCTCCTGGCCACCACTGGTGAGTTCGCCGAGCACGGCGCGCTGGTGCACATCGTAGTGATCGAGCAGCCGCAGCATCGCCTTGCGCACGGCAGGGGCGAGCGGATTGCGCGCGCTCGTCCCGGGTTCGGCGCGCCAGTCCAGCGCGGCGCTCGCGGAATCCAGAGGTGCCAAGGGATCCGGGATCGGTTCCGGCTCCGGCACGGGCTCCCGCCCGGCCAGCCAGGCGGCGTGCGCGGCGTGCAGCTGTTCGCCGACCCAGGTGGCGGCCGCGGTCATGGAATGCTCGCGCAGCATGTACTCCCGCGCGGCCCGGGCCCGGCGCGCGGCCTCGGCCGGGTCGTCGACGATCCGGCGCATCGCCTCGGCAGCGGCACGGATGTCCGGCTGCGCCCACAGTGCGTCCTCGTGGTACGGGAAGCAGTCCTTGCCGACCGGAACCAGCGAATAGGGGACCGGCCACCCGGTCTTGTCATCCACGAACTCGGTCGTCGAGGAGTAATCCGTTGCCACGACAGGGATTCCCATGACCATCGCCTGTGCCACGGTGAGCCCGAAGCCCTCACTGCGGTGCAGCGAGACATAGGCGTCGCTCTCCGCGTACAGCGCCTGCAGGTCCTCCGGGGAGAGGTAGCGTTCGAGCAGTGTGATCCGCTCGTCCCCGAGCACGGCCATCCGCAGCCGCTCCGCCGCGATCGGATGCAGGTCCGGATTGATCGCCTTGAGTACCAAGCGCACATCGTCACGGTCCCCGAAGGCGCGCCGGAACGCATCCACCGCGCCCCAGGGGTTTTTGCGCTCACCGACCGAGTTGAAGTCGAAGGCGAACAGGAATTGGGTGTATTCCTTGGTTTTCGGCTCGACGGACGCGATCTCGCGCACCGGGGCGGGAAAGACCTTTACCGGCAGGGTGGTGTGCTGACGGATCGCCCGCGCGCAGAACTCGCTGACCGTCCAGATCTCGTCCACCAGTTCGAAGGCCGGATGCAGCCATTCCGGGAACTCCTCGAGCTCCCAGGCCCAGAACCCGATGCGGTAGCGGTCGGCGAACACCTCGGGGTGCGCCTCGGCCATCACCTGGGTCTGGTCGGCGTTCACGCACAGCAGGCTCACCCCGTAACGCGCCGCACCCTCGGTGTCCGGGCGGGCCATCGCGGTGCGGTTGGAGACCGCTTTCTCCTCGACGACCGAACTGATCGGAATCCCCGAGGCGGCGACCGCATCGTGCAGCAACCGCGCCATTTCCCCGAGTCCGAGTACCGCGGTGAGGTAGCCGAGCATGTTCACCCCGGGCCGCTTGTCCACCGCGACGGTCCGCGGTTCGGAGTGCGCGGGAAGGGCCCAGGAAGGCAGGCCGAACTCGGCCACCCCGGATTGTCCGCACCAGTACCGGAATCCGGCGTTGTCCTGCGCGTAGGGGCGCGGGAAGGCGCGGCGCAGATCGGCCCGCCCGCTCCACACCGACATCAGCAGCCGGTTCAGCCCGCTGCGTTCCTGTGCCCGGTCCGCGGGTCCGGCGAGCCAGTGCGCGAAGGCGTCGGTGCCATCGTATGCGTGCGGTGGCACGGGTTCCACGGTTCGGGTGCGCCGCGCGGAATCCGGGCGCTCCGCCTCGATCCACGCGCCGCGGAACAGCCTGCGCATGACCGAGGTGATCGGGGTGCCGTCGGCCAGCCGCGCGAATCCATAGGGGATCGCCTCGAGGGTTTCCGCGTAGCCATTGGCTTTCAGCGCCGCGCCATAGGAATCGCAGAGCTCCCGCAGGATCGGGTTCGCGGAGAGCACCACCCGCGGCTCGCGCGCGCAGTGATAGCTCAGCTGCCAAGGCCGCTCCGGGCGGTACCCGCTGAAGTGGAAGAACCGCAGCGGTGCGCCGTTCACCAGGATCGCGCCGTCCAAGCCCTTTTCCAGCGCGCGCTCGTGCGCGTTCCAGTAGGCGAGGTTGAAACCGGGATCGCGCAGCACCGTGTGCCGGAACAGCGCGGGCACCTGGTCGACCCAGCGCTGATCGGTGAACAGCTGCTCCTCGGGCGCCGCGATCGCGTCCGTGCGCAGCCGTTCCGCCCAGAAATCCAGGAACGGTCCCGCTCCCGGGCCGCAGGCGAGGAAACCGAGGTTGAAGATCCCGGTCCCCATGATCACACCCTCGCCCGGTTCCTTGCCGTCGCGCGGCATCGGGTCGAGCACGTGCGGGGTCAGCACCAGGTCGTGTTCGATCGCGAGCTCGGTGAGTTCCGGCATCGGCGCGTACACCGTGATGTCCGGGTCCAGGAACACCGCGACCGTGCTGCGTTCGAGCAGCACCCGCAGCAGATACGGCTTCACCGCGGTGGCCAGTTCGGTCACCGAGTAGGCGGTCGCCATGCGCAGGTATTCGCCTGCCTCGATACCGAAGGCCGCGGGCCCGAGAATGCGCGCACCCGCCTCGTACTCGTCCCGTTCGGCGGGTGCGTCGATGACCGTGATCCAGAACTCGTCACCGGGGTGGGTAGCGAGATAGCTGGCGGCGAGCACCCGTGCCGCGGGCAGATAGTTGGCCGCGACGACGGTGCACGCCGTACGCCGCGCCGCCTCAGCCATCGGCGGGAACGGCCTTCAGCTGGTCCTGCAGCACCTTGGTGAACTGCTGCTGCACGGTAGCGAAATCCGGGCCGTAGACGTGCACCCGCACGATCTCCGTGCCGTGCGCGTAATGCGCGCGGATCTCGCTGTTCTCGCCCGCCTTGTTCGGCTGGACCTGTGCCGCGGCGACACCCTTCGGCTGACCGTCGAGCTTCTTCATGCCGTTGGACAGCTCGGCGTCGTTGAGTTCCTTCACCGCTTCGGTCGCGCCCTGCGGGGTGCTCGCCTTCGCCGCGATCAGCGCGAAGGTGTTCTCGCCCTGGTGGCTGACCTTGAACACGGTCTTGCCGACGACCGCGTTCGTGTAGGCCTGCTGTTCCTGCGGATTGAGGTAGTTCGCGCCGGAAAGGCTCTGCAGGTCTTTCACGTTCGCGTGGTCCTCGGTCTGGCCGGGCGGATCGATCAGGCCGAGCTGATCGGGCTTCGGTTTCGGCTTCGGCTGCTCCCCGCCGCCCTGACCCTGGGAATTGTTCTTGTCCCCGCCCGCCTGCGGCGGCTGCGAGCCCGAACCCTGGCCGAACAGCAGCCAGGCGCCGACGGCGAGCACCACGATCAGCACGACCCCGGCGACGATACCGATGACCTTGCCACGGGCACCCTTGTTCTGCTCACCGGTTTCCGGGCCCTGCTTGACCCATTCGGAGCTGCCCGCGGCCAATGGCGGGAACTCGTCGCCTGCCCACGGCGGATCGTTGTCCTCCTGCGGCGGCTGATCGAACATGCCCTGCTGGGGCTGCTGCGGCTGCTGGTAACCCTGTTGATAGCCCTGCTGGTAGGCCTGCGGCTGCTGGCCGGGCTGCCATTGTTGCTGGGGTTGCTGCGGCTGTTGCTGCTGCGGCCGGCGCCCGACGACCTGGGTGGCGTCCGCTCCGGTGTCCGTGATCGGCGGGATGAACTGGGTGCTGTCCATCGAGGTGTCCGGCGGCGGGGATGCGTTCGCCGAGCTGAGCAGCTGGTCGCGACGGATGCGGTAGTCCTCAGCCGAAACCCGGCCGTTCACCAGGTCATCCTCTAACCTGCGCAGCTCGTCCTGCCAGGTCATCGCGACCCCCTTTGCGAAAAGATCCGTGAGCGTGGTCGCCTCATTGTGCACCGCGCCACGATCGAGTGATCGAGCGGGCCGACTCAGCTCAATTGGGTGGCAAAGCCTTGGCCACGGACTTACCGAAGCCCGCGTAGCCGGACTTGAGGCTGTCCGCCTTGTCCAGTTTCGCGGTGGCGGAGGCGACGAGCACGGTCATCCGGTCCGAGCAGTACGCGCCCCGGTAGTAGACGCCCTGCTTGTTCGAGAGGCTCAGCGTGCTGGTGTTCGCGCCGAGCAACCCGTCGCGGGTGTCGGTGAACCCGAGCGAGCGCTGGAAGTCGTTGAGCCCGGCCGCCGTGAGCTGGCAGTTGCGCTGGCTGGTGCCCGGGATGACCGCGAGCAGATAGAGCTCCGTTCCGGACCGCACCGACTGGCGCACCAACATCGAGCGCGGACCGGCCTTCTGGATGTTCTGCGCGATCTGTTCGGTGTAGTACCCGGCCTTCACGATCGAATCGATCGGCTGCATGTCCGGGGCCTTGAGCGGCACCCCCGGCAGCTTCGGCAGGCGCGCGGCGAGCCCGGAGGGGAGCACGGCGGGCCCGGTTGCCTCGGTACTCGCCGGGGACGGGGGCGGTCCCTGGCGCTGTGGCGCTGGCTCGGAAACGTTCCGGAACGCCAGCAACCACACGAGCAGGGCGACGAGCGCGAGCACGAGCACCCCGCCGATACCGGCGAGCAGGAGCTTGCCGGACTGGGAGAGTTTGCGGCGCGGCTGCTTCGGTTCCGGCAGCTCGGGGACCGGCGCGGACGGCTGTCTCTGCTGGCGCTGCCACGGCGGTTGCTGCACGGCCTGGGGCGGTGCGGGCTGCTGGTGCACGGCCTGGGGCGGTGCGGGCTGGGGCACCGGAGGGAACGTCGGCTCTTTCTTGGGTTCCTCCGTGGGAACCGGCGGGATCGGGTTGGTCAACTCCTGTGGAGTCTGTTCCGGTACCGGCTTCTTCTCCGGTTCCTCCTCCACGTTCCCGACCGCCGGACCGCGTTCCCACGGCGGGCGCAGCTGCTGGGTGTCCCGTTCGGCATTGCGGCTCGGCGACTGCGAACGCCAGCCTGCTGCCGGGCCCGCGGTCGGCCCGGAAGCGCCCGCGAGCAGATCGTCCGCGCGGCGGCGGTGCTCACCGGCATCGATCTTGCCCTCGGCCAGTTCGTTGTCCAGCTGCTCGAGCTCGTCCTGCCAGCTCATCGTCGTCTCGGATCCCAGTCTTATCGGCGCTTGTCGGCTCTTATCGGCGGATGAGGTACGTGCGGCTGTGCCACGGCTCGCCCGCGAAATTGTCCTGTACCGCGCACAGCACTCGTGCACCGCAGTGTTGCACCAGTTCACGCACGAGGGAATCCGGCATCGGGTGCATCTCGATCCCGCCGTCGGGATCCGCGGGCCGCTCGACCGGTTCCGAGGCTCCCTCGGTGACCTCGACCTCGAGCCGCGCCACCGGGGAACCCGCGTCCGCGAACCAGCGCACCAGCTCCTGCACCAGATCCAGTTCCAGGACGTAATTCCCCGGCCGCTCCGGCGCGGTGACCTCGAGTTCGAGCACCGTCGCCGCGCCCGGTTCCACCGCGTGCGTCAGACCCGCGCGGCCATCGTCCTGCACGAGCATCCGCTGCCCGCTGCGCCAATGATTACCGAGCAGGATCCCGCATCCCGCGGGCCAGACGGCGTCGCCCCGATTGGTCACCTCCACCCGGAGCATCGCGGTCTGACCAGCCAAGATGTGTTCCGGGACGGCGAGCACCCGCAGCTGCGCGCGGCTCGCCGACTCCGGGAGCGGGCCGGGCACCCGGGGCGCGACCGGTACCTGCAGCACGACCAGACCGCCGGAAGCCACCACCCGCAGCATCTCCACCAGCGCGGTGACCTGGATCGGCGGCGGGAGATGCTGGAGCACCACGAGACTGACCGCGCCATCGAACGCGCCGTCCTCGAACGGGAGCGTGCGCCCGTCATAGGCGTGGAACTCCGCGCGCGCACCGGCCCGGTTGTAGCGCCGCGCGAGCGCCACCATGCTGCGCGAAATGTCCACCCCGGTCACCCGATGCCCACGTTCGGCCAGCGCACAGGAAAGACGGCCCACCCCACAGCCGAAATCGAGCAGCCGCTCACCCAGTTCAAGACCGTTGTCCGCCAGCTTGCGGTGCAGCCACGCCGCATTGCGCACCCCGGTCGCCATGAACTCCTCGAACTCCCAGCCACCGTTGCGCCGGTCCGGTTCGCTGAACACCGCCCACAGCGGGTCACGGGTGCCCATCTCCTCCCACACCGCGCGCAACCGCTCGACGCTCACCCCACTTGCCCCTAACCTTGAAGTATGGCGCTGTTCGGACGTGACAAGACCAAAACTGTAACCGCAACCGAGGCACTGCCCGGCAGGGACGAGCCCATGCGGATACCGTCGGCGCACGCCGTCCACCCCGATCGGCGCATCCTCCCGCCGTTTCCCGAAGGCGTGCACACCGCCGTATTCGGGATGGGCTGCTTCTGGGGCGCCGAACGGATCTTCTGGCGCCTCGACGGCGTCTACTCCACCGCGGTCGGGTACGCGGGCGGATACACCCCCAACCCCAGCTACGAAGAAGTGTGCAGCGGGCTCACCGGCCACACCGAAGCCGTACTCGTCGCCTACCGGCCCGGATCCATCGACTACACCGAACTACTGCGCACCTTCTGGGAAAGCCACGACCCCACCCAGGGCATGCGCCAGGGCAACGACATCGGCACCCAATACCGTTCCGCCATCTACTACGCGAGCGAAGAACAGCGCGTCGCCGCCGAGCACAGCGCCGCCCGCTACGGTGAAGCCCTGCGCGCCGCCGGTAAGGGCGAGATCAGCACCGAAATCGCGCCGCTGACCCAGTTCTACTACGCCGAGGAATACCACCAGCAGTACCTGCACAAGGTGCCGAACGGGTACTGCGGCATCGGCGGAACCGGGGTGAGCTGCCCGGTCGGGATCGCGGTGGATGCGCCCGACGGCCTCTAAGGGTTCCTAACACGGGATGATCGTGATGAGCGATCAAGGCCAAGAGCGTGATCCGCCGCATGAGTCGATGCGTGAGGCAAAAGAGGGGCAACGAGGACGCGACAGCCACGGTACTCAAAGACTCGGAAGAGATACCGTCCGCCCTTGACGCGGAGACCGTAGGCAGCGTGGAGACGGCGCGCGTGGTCAACGATGCGCTGAGTACCCTATCCAAGTAGACGGCACAGCAGGCCGAGCCGACAGAGTAGACGCGCTCAGACTCCAGGTGTGAGTGGGGCGAACGTCGGTTGCAGGAGTGCATTGAGGCAGCTCGAACAGGGCATGCCAGAGAAGCGGGCGCCGTATTGCTCGATCTGTTATCGTCTAGACATGTTTTTCTCCGATCGGCGTGCATTCGTCGCACACCCGAGGGCGGGGGTGCCGGGGTGAGCTGGTCCGGAGGGCCGTTGTCCGGGTTGGCGTCGACCTGTGCGTGGGTCGACGACCAGGCCGGTTGGACACCGGGTACGGCGCGAGCGAAGGTCGCGGATCGGTGGTCGCGGCTGGACGTGCAGACGGTGCATGAACGCAGCGCGCGCCGCGCGGGGATCAGCCGCGAGGCGATGGTGCGAACGCTCGGCGAGTACTATGGAGGCGATGCGCTCCACCGGGTTCGTTTCGGCAGGAAGAGTATCGCGACCACGATCACGACCCGGCCGGAATGGCTCAGCAGCCCGCCCGACAAGGCGATGTTCGTTGCGCCGCAGGATGTTCGCGGGATCGAGTTGGATGATGCTGCGACGCAGGCGGTCATTGAGCGGCTTGCCGAAGGAATCGTGCTCGACACCCAAGACAGGGCGGTTTTCGGTGCATCTCGTCTCACGGAGTACGCGGTCACGAGTGGTCTCTTGGCGGCCGAGCTCGCGGACAGTGTGACGTGCAAGGAGAATATGCCGCTGCGGGATCGATGGCTGCCGGACTTGGCGACCGCGCTCGATCTCGGCGGTCGCCCGTGCGTGAGCAGGGTGACGACGCTGTATGCGTTCGCCCGGCGCCGGTCCGAGCCGAGCTATGTGCTCGTGGTCCCGGATGGTTTCCACCGACCGATGATCGACCCGCGCGCCGATTTTGCGATCGAGGAGACCGTGCGGCGCGAGTTCGAAGAGCAGCTACCGCACCCGAATCACCTCCCCGAACCGATGCGCTGGCTGACCGAACACGATGCCCTGCATATCGCACGCACCGGCTTCGGGATCACCCTCGTCAACGGCAACTACGAATTCACCGCCCTCGCCGCGATCGACGATCCGGAGTTCTGGGGTCAATACGGCGACGTTTGGCAAACCAACCGGGAAGCAACCGGCCTCCGGCTCTGTTCGACCCGCGATCGCGCTGCCCTGACAGACCTGCTCGCGGACGAATCACGAAGCAGCGCGGAGCTTTTCGCACTGTTGCAAGGCTTGGAATGGCTGAATAGCAACCAACGAACCCCGTAGCCCGGCTTTACCGAAGCTGCACAGCGGTGATTCCGGCGAGCACGAGATCGATTCCGGCTAGGAACTGTTCGCGGTCGTCGTGTTCGCGGGCTTGATCGGCGACGGCCCGGGTGAAGGGGTATTCCTCGGGGTCGAGTTCTTCCCATGCCTTGGATACGGCGTCGACGAATTCGGCGCGTTCGGCCTCAGTTCGGAGACGGCGGACGCTTGCGGCGTTGGCGGCGTTCTGTCCGGCGGCACCGAGTATATAGTGCACGAGCCCGGATGTCGCGGTGAACCAGTTTTCCTTGGGCACACCGAGTTCCCTGACTTTCCTGCCGATGCTTTCGAAGATCCGTGGGGTGACGGGTCCCCATGGTTTGCGGGAGAACTGGGTGGCGAGCTGGGGGGCCAGCCACGGGTGCCGGTCGATGGCGTCGAACAGGCCGAGCGCGATGGCGCGGATCTGGTCCTGCGGTGAATCCGCCGGCTCAGCGGGTTTCGCGGCCAGCGCGGCGGTGATGACCCCATCGGTGGCGGCCTCGAGCAGTTCGCCTTTGTTCGCCACATGCCAGTAGATCGCTCCGGGCCCGGTGGCGAGGCGTTCGGTCAGGGCCCGGAAGGTCAGTCCGCCATCACCTGCCGAATCGAGCAGTTCGACGGCGGCATCGATGATGCGTTCGCGCGAGAGCGCTTCGGCGCGCCGCTGCGTCCGGCTCGTCCGCGTTGCCATACGGCCAGTCTGACACACCTGGAGCATCGTTCCAACCGAAGCGGAGCGCTGTTCCGGTAAACCGGTTCACCGCTGCACGGCGCTCGGCCACTGCCCGTTGTTGTTCCAGTAGTCGCGAATTTCCTCCAGGGTACGGTGTTTGGTCTCCGGGGCCATCCGGTGCATGAAGATCCACGCGGCGACCGAGAGCACCATGAAGACACCGAACGCCCAGGCGCCACCGAGTGCGTCGAGCATGCCGGGGAAGGCGAAGGTGGCGATGAGGTTGGCGATGAAGTCGGTGATCAGCAGGGCCGCGGCGCCGACACTGCGGAGTTTGGCGGGAAACGCCTCGCCGCAGTAGACCCAGATCAGCGAACCGATTCCGAAGTAGAAACCGACGTAGAACAAACCGATCGCGCCGACCGCGACGTATCCCATGGCCCCGGAAGGCCCGCTGGCGAACACGATCATCATCACCGCGTGCCCGATGATCATGCCCGCACCGCCGAGCAACAGTGGCCTGCGGCGCCCCCATCGATCGACGACGAGCATAGAGAGCACGACGCCGACAATGGAGAACACCTGCACGATCGCGGAGACCAGAATGGAGTTCGAGGCACTGCTGATTCCGGCCTGCTGGAAGATCAGCGGGCTGTAGTACAGGATCGTATTGGTGCCGGTGATCTGCACGAAGAAACCGAAACCGATGACGAACAAGGTGGCGCGCGCGTATTGGCGGGTGAAGATTTCCCGGAACCGCCCGATTTCCCCGCCCGCAAGGTCGGCGCGGATATCGGCGAGGCGCTGCTCGGCGACATCCGGATCGATGCGGCGCAGGGTACCGAGCGCGTCCTCGTACCGGCCCCGCATGGCATACCATCGCGGGCTGTCCGGGAACCGGATGATCGCGGCGAGCACGGCGACCGCTGGGATCGCGGAGAGGCCGAGCATGAGTTCCCAGGAACCGCTGTCCGCGAGTCCCCAGTCGACGAGCAGCGAGATCACCACGCCCGCCGAGGTGAAGAACTGGTATGAGGTACCGAGTTTGCCGCGCTGGTGTTCCTGAGCGAATTCGGAGATGAAGATCGGGGCGACCACGGTGGACAGTCCGATCGTGATGCCGAGGAACAGGCGCACGACGGTCAGCCACACGATGCCCCATGGCACCGCACTGAGCGCGGCGAACAGGGCGAACCCGATGGTGATCACCACCATGGTGTGCTTGCGGCCCAGCGAATTCGCCATGCGTGGCCCGATGACCGCGCCGAACAGGCTGCCGACCACGACGATCGAGGTGATCACCGAAACCCACAGCGTGTTCAGCTGGTACTGCTGTTTGAGCACGACCAGCGCACCACCGATGGAACCGCTGTCGTAGCCGTAGATCACGCCGATGACTGCGGCGATGAGCGCGACCCGGGTACCCAGACGCGTTGTGGTGCGGGGGTTTCCGGCGAGCATCTCAGGCATGGGACACCGCGCCCGATCCGGACAGGGTCGGGGTGACCGGCGTTGGCGCCCCGGTTTCGAGTGATTCGAGAATCGCGAGCACGACATCGGTCACCATTGCGCCGTCGGCGATCCCCGGCCCGACGGGAGCGCCGTCCAGCAACCGCGCGGCGAAGGACTGGACCATCCAGGTGGGTGGGCCCTGCAACCGCCCGTCGAGTTCCCCGCCGAGCAGGCCCGGCCAGCTGTAGTCCTCGGCGGCCAGGCGCACGCTCTGATCCTGCAGATCCACATCGACGGCGGCCTCGGTGCCGACGACCTGATACTTGAAGTCCACAATGGACGGTTCGGAATCGGGCAGCACCCAGGTCGAGGTCAGGTTCGCGGTGGTGCCATCGGCGAAAGTCAGCAGCGCGTGGATGACATCCCAGGTGTCGATACCGAGCGAGGCAAGCCGACCCCGCGAGCCGCGGGCGACCACGGAGGTGATCGCTTTGTCCGCGACCCAGGCCGCGGCATCCACGGTGTGGCTCATCAGGAACCACGCGGGCGAGGATTTCGCCGCCCAGGACAGCATTTCCCGTGGCACGTAATAGGTATTGGACAACAGGATGTTCTGGGTGAGCACCTCGCCGAACCTCCCGGCGGCGGAAAGCTCGCGCAACCGGCGGATCGCCGGGTTCCACCGGTTCTCGAATCCGACCAGGCACTGCACGCCCGCCGCAGCCACCGCCTCGTGGATCGCGCGGATGTCCTCGCGGGTGGTGGCGAGCGGTTTCTCGATCAGCAGATGCGCACCGGCCTTCGCACTGTCCACCGCCACATCCCGGTGCGCGAAGTCCGGGGTCGCCACGATCACCGCGTCCGGTTCGGTGTCCGCGAGCATTTGCCGGTGATCAGTGAACGCGGCCACGCCGAACTCCTCACCGAGCTGCTGCGCACTGGACTGGTCGAGGTCGCACACCGCGACCACACCGACCCCGGGCGCCTCCCGCAGCGAACGAGCGTACATCCGGCCACGAATCCCGCTTCCGACGATGCCGAACCTCATCACAGCCACCTCGCTACAGCCACATTGCCTTGGATCTCAGTATGTTTACTCTTTAAACTAACCTAGGTCAATAGTGCTTGGGCTACGGCTCTGGCCAGCCAATTCACTACGTTGTATGTTGAATCCGAAACAAACCCTAGGAGGCGAGGAGTCGGATGGCAGCCGAGGCACCGTTGATCTCGCCCGTGCTGGCCAGTGAGGTCAACCGGGCACGGATCATGCAGGCCCTCTACGACACCGGCCCGCTCTCCCGCGCCGAACTCGCCCGGCTGACCGGGGTCTCGCGCGCCACGATCGGCAGTATCACCGCACAGCTGATCGACAACGGGCTGCTCGCCGAGGGGGACAGCCGGCCGAGCAGCGCAGCGGGCGGCAAACCCTCGCGGCCACTCTGGTTCGCCGAGAACGCCCCGCCGATCGCGAGCGCACACCTGTTACCCGGCACCGTGGAGGCCGCGCTCATCAGCGCAGGAGGCACCCTGCTCGCCCGCACCCGGCGGGAATACGACGTGCACGTTTCCGGTGGCGCGCCCGCACTCGAGGCGCTCACCGAAGCACTCACCGAGATCCGCGCGGCGGGCAGCGCGGAGCCGATGGGGATCGGGGTCGCGATCGGCGGCATGGTCGACACCGACAGCGGCAGCATCGTGCACATCGCGCTCGCCCCCGCGCTCGACGGCCTGCCCGTCGCCGAACACCTCAGCACCACCCTGGAGCTGCCCACCTGGATCGACGTGCATCCCCGGGTACAGGCGCTCGGCGACCGCTGGTTCGGCCAGGGGCGCGGCCGGGCCGGTTTCGCCTCCCTCTACACCGGCGAGGCCCTCGGCGTCGGCCTGGTCATCGGCGGCAGCGTGCACCGCGGACCGGGCGGAACGGGCGGCGAGGTCGGCCACACCACCGTCGATCTGCACGGGAAACCCTGTCACTGCGGGCGAATCGGCTGCTGGGAGACCATCGCCACGCACACTTGGCTACGCGCCGAGGCCCTGGAAAAGGGGCTTCCCGGAGCCGCAACCCTCACCGCGGGACCGCTCGCCCGTCTCGCGGCACGCGATCATCCACATGCCGCCGAACTTCTCGACGAGTACGCCCGCAATCTCGCCATCGGCATGGCGAATCTCCATCAGACCTTCGCCCCGGGACTGTTCATCCTGCACGGGGACGCCGTGGCCGCGGGCGAAACCCTGCGCGGTCGCATCGAGCACCAGCTGCACCGCGGCATCCCGCCGCATCCGGCCGGGCCGCCTCAGGTCGCGTTCACCAATCTCGACGACCACGCCACGCTCCTCGGCGCGGCCGGGCTCGTGCTCTCGCGCACGCTGCACATCGCGATCTGAACGGTTACTCGTCCCCGCCGATCTTGCGCGCGCCGAGATGTTCGGTGAGCAGGTCGATCGCCTCGTCCTCCGGGGTCCGCTGGTTCGCCCGTTCCTCCTCGGTCATCGGGCGCGCGGCCTCGGCGAGCATGGACTCGTCGTCCATCGGTTCGGGTGGCTCGGGCGGTTCCGGCTCGGGTTCCGGTGGCGGGGGTTCGGGGTCGGGTTCCCGGCGCTGGGTGCGTTTAGGCGGTTCGAAGCTCGGCTTCTGTTTCGGCGGCGCCGCCTGCGGGGCCGGTGCCGCCGCGTCGCCGTGCACCCAGCGCACCTGCCAGGTTCCCCCGAGCGCGTCGGTGAGCGCGGCGGCGACGACCTCCACGTTGTGCGGTTCGGACAGGCGACGCACGAGCGGAGCGGCCGGATGGGCGAGCACGATGGTGTTGCCCTCGACGGACTGCACGGTGGCCGCGGCGAGCATAGCCTGCACGGGGCGGCTGCGCTCGCGGAGCGCGGAGGTCACCTCGGACCACACGCTGCGCACCCCGGCCGCGTCCATGGTCCCGGTGCTCGTCGGCGGAACCTGACCGGCAACCGGTTCCGGATCGGGCGCCCGCGCGGCCTCGGGTTCCGGTTCCGGTGCGGGTTCGGGTTGCGGCTCCGGAGCGGGTTCGGGGGCCGCGGGTTCGGGGGCGCTCGCCGCCACCGGCTCGGGTTCCGGTGCCGCGGGTTCGGGTACGGCGGGTTCGGGTGCCGCGGGTTCGGTGGGCGCGGGTTCGGACAGCGCGGGTTCGGTGGGCGCGGGCTCCGGTGCCGCGGGTTCGGATGCCGGAGGTTCCGGTGCCGTGGGAGCAGCAGCCGCTTCCGGAGCGGGCGCGGCCGCTCGCTCACTCGGGCGCTGATACTTGGGCCGCTCCTGCGGTGCCTGCGCCGACTGCGCCTGTTCCGGCTGCGCCGCCGCGGCGGGAACTCCGGCGGCTACCCGTCGCTCCAGGCGCTCGACCCGTTGCAGCACAGCGGATTCCGTGTCACTGGAGGAGGGCAGCAGCATCCGCGAACACAGCAGCTCGAGTAGCAGCCGGGGCGCGGTCGCTCCGCGCATCTCGGTGAGCCCGGTGTGCAGGATCTCGGCGTACCTGGTCAGGGTCGCCTGCCCGAGGTCACGCGCCTGCTTGTCCATGGTGGCCAGCTGGTCCTCGGGCACCGCGACGAGACCACGCTCCGCGGCACCGGGCACCGCCTGCAGCAGTAGCAGATCGCGGAACCGGTCGAGCAGATCGGAGGCGAACCGGCGCGGATCGTGCCCTGCCTCGACGACCCGTTCCACGGTCCCGAACACGCTCGAACCGTCGGTCGCGGCGAGCCCGTCGACCAGCGAGTCCAGCAGCGTCACATCGGTGACCCCGAGCAGTGCGACCGCACGGTCATAGGTGACCCCGTCCGGACCGGCCCCGGCGAGTAACTGGTCGAGCACCGACTGGGTGTCTCGCGCCGAACCCCCGCCCGCGCGGATCACCAGCGGATACACGGCCGGTTCGACCGGGATTCCCTCGGCAGCGCAGTTCTGCTCGAGCAGCGCCCGCATCGGCTTCGGCGGGATCAGCCGGAACGGATAATGGTGCGTCCGCGAACGGATCGTCGGGAGCACCTTGTCCGGTTCGGTGGTCGCGAAGATGAAGATCAGGTGTTCCGGCGGTTCCTCGACGATCTTGAGCAGGGCGTTGAATCCCTGCGTGGTGACCATGTGCGCCTCGTCGACCACGAACACCCGGTAGCGCGATTCGGCGGGCGCGTAGAAGGCCTTGTCCCGCAGTTCACGCGCATCGTCCACACCACCGTGCGAAGCCGCGTCGAGCTCGACCACATCCACCGAACCGGGACCGTTCGGGGCGAGCGCGATACAGGAATTGCACTCCCCGCACGGCTCGTCGGTCGGGCCCGCGACACAGTTCAGCGAGCGGGCGAGGATGCGCGCGCTCGAGGTCTTCCCGCAGCCGCGCGGGCCGGAGAACAGGTAGGCATGATTGATCCGCCCGGCACGCAGCGAGGCCCGCAGCGGTTCGGTGACGTGCTCCTGACCGACAACCTGGGCGAAGGTTGCCGGGCGATACTTACGGTAGAGAGCCAGAACCACGTCAGCGAGCCTACCGAAGCCCGCTGACCCAGTCCTCGATGCCGTTCGCGGTAATCGGCAGCCCGTCGGAGAGCACCCGGCTGCCGGTCCCGGTCACCACGAGATCGTCTTCGATCCGCACCCCGATCCCGCGCAGTTCCTCGGGGACGGTGAGGTCGTTCGGGTGGAAGTACAGCCCCGGTTCCACGGTCAGCGCCATCCCGGCCTCGAGGGTGCCGTCGTGGTACGCCTCGGCGCTGGAACGGGCGCAGTCGTGCACGTCGATGCCGAGGAAGTGGCCGACCCCGCACACGATGTAGCGGCGGTGCTGCTGGCCCTTCGCCTCGAGCGATTCGGCGACGCTGACCGGAAGCAATCCCCAGTCGTGCAGCCCGGTGGCGAGCACCTCCATGGCCTTGCGCTGGAACGCCCGGTACTCCGCACCCGGTTTCACCTCGGCCATCGCGGCCACGTGCGCCTCGTGCACGAGCTCGTAGACCTTGCGCTGGGCCTCGCTGAACGTTCCTGAGACGGGGAAGGTGCGGGTCACATCGGCGGTGTAGAAGGAGTTCATCTCCACCCCGGCGTCCAGCAGCACCGCGGCGTCCTCGGTGAGCGCACCGTCGTTGCGCACCCAGTGCAGCACCGGCGCGTGCGGTCCGGCCGCGACGATCGAGGCGTACCCGACGCCGTTCCCCTCGGTGCGCGCCCTGCGATCGAAGGTGCCCTGCAGCCAGCGCTCCCCACCGTGCCGCAAGGCCTCCGGAATCGCGCGGGCGACATCCGTGAACGCGAGACTGGTCGCGTCCACAGCGGCCTGTAGCTGGCCGATCTCCCAGTCATCCTTGATCCGGCGCAGTTCGGAGAGCACCCTGCGCAGCTCCGCGCCGTCCCCGAGCACCAGCGCGTCCAGTAGCGGCTCGATGCCCCTGGTCGCGAGTACCGGCGGGTAGTTGCCGCGCAGCGCGTTCGCCAGCTCCTCGATGGGGCGGCAGGTGATGCCGAGTGCCTGCTCCCATTCGGCGAGCCCGGGGACCGCGCCGATCCACAGCTCGCCGTCGCGGGCGCTGGCGAAGAAGTCCGCCTCGCTCGGGCCCGCCGGGGCGCGCAGGTAGAGCACCGCGTCGTGGCGGTCCCCGCTCGGGTGCATGACCAGCACGGCCCCCTCGGCACGGCAGCCGGTGAGCCACACGAAGTCCGAGTCCGGCCGGAAGTCGAAGTCGGTGTCGTTCGCCCGGACCGGCGCGCGCCCGGCCGCGACCGCGATCCGCTGCCCGGCGAACTCGTGGGACAGGCGCGCCCGGTGCTCGGCTGCCGCCGCGGACTGTCCGTCGAGCACGCTCGGTGTCCGGTCGGCGGCGCCCCAACCGTCCGCGACGAACTCGCGGAACCCATCGGCCTCGGTCAGCTTGCTCGGATCCCGGCGTGCTGGACGGTTCACCGCGCCCCCTGTGTGTAGGCGAAAAAGGGGACCCCGTGCACCCGCCAGAGCCCGCTTATCCTTGCTGCCTTCCGGCCCTGGGGAGGTTCACAGGATGGACGCCGCACGAGGTCCGCCGTCGAGTGTAGTCACCATCGGCTGTCGATGCCCATGCGGGTTCACGAAACCCGGCGCGTATACTTCTTCGCGGAGGATTCGCCTAGTGGCCTATGGCGCACGCTTGGAACGCGTGTTGGGTTAACACCCTCGCGGGTTCAAATCCCGCATCCTCCGCCCTGAGCCGAGGGCCCGGTGCTCGAACACCGGGCCCTTCCGGCCGGGGACCAAAGTCATCCCTTGCTTCACCGGCCGGTTTTCGTCGGCACCCAGGTCTATCTTCGAAACACCAGCCCGGCGGCGAGCAGCCGGGCGCGTATCGCAACGGAGCGAGAAGATGACCATCAGCGAACGTGTATTCGCACCGGGGACACCCTGTTGGGTCGACCTGTTCACCTCGGACAAACAACAGGCGAGACAGTTCTACGAGGGCCTGCTCGGCTGGGCGGTGGACCCGGACAACGCGGAGTTCGGCGGGTACTCGAGCGCCCGCGCGGACGGGGCTCAGGTCGCCGGTCTGATGGGGCACGATCCCGGCGATGGTATTCCGGATTCCTGGAGCACCTACTTCGCGACCGCGGACATCGGAGCGTCCGCCGCGGCCGCGAGCGAGCACGGGGCGACGGTGACCGTCGAACCGATGCCGGTCGGCGATCTGGGCAAGATGGCGGTGCTCATCGATCCGCTCGGCGCGGCGTTCGGGCTCTGGGAACCGGGTGACTTCAACGGTTTCGAGAAGGTGGCGGAAAACCGGTCGGTGGTGTGGACGGAGTACCACAGCGCCGATTTCCAGCGGTCCACGGACTTCTACGCCCAGGTCCTCGGGGGCGTGTTCGAGTCGATGGCCGACAGCGATGAGTTCCGCTACTCGACCATGCGGATCGGCGAGAACGTCGTGGCGGGCATGGCGGATCTGCGCACCATGGAACCCGATCCGGGCACCTCGCGGTGGCTGAACTACTTCGGCATCGAGGATGTGGACGGCGCATTGGCCCGGGTACCCGAGCTCGGCGGGACCGTGCTCAGCCCCGCTTCGGACAGCCCGCACGGCAGGCTCGCCGATGTGGCCGACCCGACCGGTGCGGCGTTCCGGCTCATCGATCCCAGCAGGGCGACGAGCGCTTAGCGCAGCGGCCGCAGTCGGGCCACCTGGGGATCGTGGTCGGAGACCTGATCGGCGAATTCCGCGTTGAGGTGCACGATGTCGTAATCCGGCCTGCCCAGGCCCGGACTGGTGAGGATGTGATCGAGAACCTGCGAATTCCCTTGATACACATAGGAATACCGCTGTGCGGGTGGCAGCGTATCGACCAGATCGGTCAGGGCGCCGCCGCCGGTGAGGGTGCGCGCGGCCGGTGAGAACTGGTAGTCGTTCAGGTCGCCGAGCACGACGATGTTCGCGAGCGGATCCTTGGCCTCGAGTTCACCGACGAAACCGCGCACGAGCTCGGCCTGGGCGAGCCGTTGCGATTCAGAGGACCGCTGGGGTGGTTGGTATCGACCGGCGAGTGGCTGGTCGCCGCCCTTGGAATTGAAGTGATTGGCGAGGACGAACACGCGATGACCGCGGAAGACGAACTCGCCGGCGAGCGGCTTCCTGCTGTCCAGCCAGGCCGGGGAACGCGGCGCGATCCGGCCGGGAGAAGCCGAGAGCTCGGGCCTGCCGGGTTCGCCGAGCACCCGCACGGCTTCGGTCGCCGAGCCACCCGGACGGTCCACAACGGACACTCGCGCGGGGTTGTAGAGGAACACAGTGCGGATGTTCCCGCCCGGTTGGCCACCATCGGCGCCATCGGCCGGATCGATCTGACGCCACCGGTAGTGCGGTCCACCGGCGGCCGCGATCGCCTCGGTGAACTTGTCGAGGGTGACTCCGGCCGAGGTGACCCCCTCGTCGGCCGGCCCGTCGTCGTCCTGGATCTCCTCGAGCGAGACGATGTCCGGTCCGGCGAGGTTACCGGTGATCCCCTCGGCCAGCCGGTCGAACTTGGCCGGATCATCTTGCGGGGAAAGGTTTTCCACGTTGTAGGTGGCGACCGCGAGCTCGTTCGGGCGCTGTGTCCGGGTCGTCTCCCGCGCCAGGCCGCCGTGCCGCAACACCCCGAGCCGCGCCGCGCGCAGCTCGTAACCGCCGAACTGGGAGTAGCCGAGCGGGCCGACCGTCAGGCCACCGAGCCGGTCACCGGTATCGGCCGCGGGCAAGGGTGCGGTCCCCGGCAACGGACTCACCAGCAGCCGCCCCGAGTTGGGCCGCGCGTAGGACCCATAACGGGTACCCCCGCGCGGGGTCAGGTTGTCCCGTTCGCGCGCGGTCACCCACAATTCGCCGTGCGAGTTGGTCGGCCCGACCACGCGCGCATCGCGCACCGCGACGAGTTCGCTTTCGTGCGCCTTGTAGAAGTCGAGCGCGTACCGATCGGGGCGCAGCCGGTGGTATTCGATGCTGCGTCCACCGGCCGAAGCGGTGAACGCACGGGGGACCGTGCGGTGATCGAGCAGCACCGGGAGAGGAATCGGCCCGCTCCCGGTCACCGTCCACGTGGCCGCGGTGATCTCGGTGAGCGGCAGATCGAGACTACGTTCCGGGGCCGCATCGGCGAAATGGTCGGTGACCGTACCGGACACGCTGACCGCGTCCCCGGTGCGCACCCGAGGGGTCTGCGCACCGGTGAAAACGACCAGCGCGGAGCTCGACCGTGCGGCGCGGGCGGAGTTCGCGAAGGTGAACCCTTGCGCGCTCCCCTTCGTGGTGACCGAAGTCACAATGCCGCGGACGCCCACGACTCGCTGCCCGTCATAGGGAGAACGGAAGGTCGTGCCGTGGATCTGCTGGATACTCGGCGATTCGGCCGCGATGGCGGACGGCGCCGCGGTCACCGTGCCGGCGAGCAGCAGGGCACACACGAGAAACCCCCGGCGGATCGGAATCCGCCGGGGGTTTCTCATCATGCGAAGTCTCGGTATCAGAGGGCGCGAACGTTCTGCGCCTGCGGACCCTTCTGGCCCTGACCGACCTCGAACTCAACGCGCTGGTTCTCCTCGAGGGTGCGGAAGCCGCTGCCCTGGATCTCCGAGTAGTGCACGAATACGTCCGAGCCGCCGCCCTCCGGGGAAATGAAGCCGTAGCCCTTTTCCGCGTTGAACCACTTCACGGTGCCCTGTGCCACTGTTGTCTCCTCACAACATGCCGGCGAAACAATAAGAAGCCGAGGGTTACGGCTTCCTGGTCGGAGTGTCAAACCGCGACTTCTCCGAATTGACATCTGGAGGAAAGCTACGACTTACCACAATATTTTCGGACCCCCGCACATGGCGTGCACGGCGATCCGATACGACCAAGGCCATCTAACCATGAGCCAGCGGGTTTCGCCACGCCCTGAGCTCACTCATCCGCCTCCGGCGGGGGCGCCCACACCTTGCCGTCCATCAGGTTCCCGAACCCGGCCCAGACGACATTCATCATGCGCTCGGCCAGATGCCGCGCCGATTCCTGCGGATTGTCCAGCCACCAGTCGGCGAGCGACTCGCCCGCGCCGACGACGGCGGCCGCCAGCGACTCACCCGTGCGCTGTGCCGCCGCACCGATCTCGCTGTGCTCCGAACGCCCGGCGGCACTGATCACCAGTGCCGCGACGAGCTCGATCGCCCTGGTGCGCAGCAGGCGGTGCTCTGCGGCGAACGGTCCACCGTGCTCACTCGCCTGCCGGTGCAGCACCGACCAGGAGTCCTTGTTCGCCCCGATGAACTCGAAGAAGGCCAGCACCCCGTACCAGAGCTGCTGATCGGCGGGCAGTCCCGGTTTGGCCCGGTCCGCTATCGCCACGAGCAGGCGGTCGAGTTCACGGCGGATGCACGCGGCGAACAGGTCCTCCTTCGAACCGAGGTAGGAGTAGATCATCGGCTTCGAGATCCCCGCGGTCGCGGACACCTCGTCCATCGAAGCCGCGTGGTAGCCATGCACGGAGAACACACTCACCGCGGCGTCGAGGATCTGGCGTTCCCGAACCTCTCTCGGCAACCGCTTCGGACGCCCCGAAGCCTCCTCGTTGACCAGCTCCATTCCTCAACCCCTCGCAAGTTGCACAGGCCGATGCGTGAACACGGTACTTTACCGTCTTGAAAGCCGTACCTACTCGACAGTAAGTTTATTGGCATGGCGAACAACGACCGTGCCGAGGCGCTGGCGAACCCCGCGTCGCTGCGCACGAAGCAGCTACTCGATCTCCTGGACACGCTCGGGCCGGAGAGCCCGGAGCTCGCCGCGCTCGACACCGAGGCCGTCGCGGCCAACATCGACCCCAACACGCTGGGCAAAGGCGACCTCACCCGGCTGCTGCTCGCCATCGACCGGCTCAGCTCCGGGGGTGGGAACGTGGACGTCACCCAGGTACAGCCCGCCACCTTTGCCAGGCTCATCGGCCGGGCAAGTAAAGGTCAGCTCGCCGACGTACTCGGGAAGCCGCGCCTTCGCACCGTCATTCTCGACGAGATTTTCCGCCGAATGGGTGAACACCTGCGGGCCGATCGGGCGGCAGACACCCGGGCCGTCGTGCACTGGCGCTTCACCGGCGGATCCGGAGAGGGCGGTTACGACAGGTACGAAACGGTCATCGAGAACGGCAGCTGTGCGGTCAGGAAATGCCCGAATACCCAGGGCCGGGGCGCGACACCGCGGGTGAGCATCACGCTCGCGCCCGCGGACTTCCTCCAGCTGATCACCGGCAAGGCCTCCGCCCCGCTGCTGTTCGTGACCGGCAAGCTCAAGGTCAAGGGCGACCTCGCGTTCGCGGCGGGGATGATGGGCCTGTTCGACCTGCCCAAGGCCGACTGACCGGGTCAGTTCGGCGGCAGCTCGATCACCGTGTGCTCGTCCGCGGGCCGGTCCTTCCGTTCGCCAGGAGTGTCCGCGGGCATGTCCACGACCTCCCCATCCACCACGGTCCCGGTTCCCCGCATCCTCGCGGTGCGCAACCCGGGGGAGCGCCGCTCCAGCCGCCGCAGCCAGTACCCGCGCAGCAGCTTGCGGGTCGGTGGCAGCAGGAACGCGAAGCCGAGCAGATCGCTGAGGAAACCGGGCAGCATGATCGCCACCCCGCCGATCGCGATCAGCACGCCATCGGTCAACTCCTCGTGTCCCGTGCCACCCGAACGGGTCGCCGCGCCGAGCGCCGCGAACGCCCTGCGCCCTTCCCGGCGGGCCAGCCACGAACCGAGCAGCGCGCCCACGATCAGGGCGAGCAGCATCCACCAGAACCCGATCGCCCAGCTCACCGCCGCGATCGCGGCCAGTTCGAGCACCACATAGACAAGCAGAAATACGGCCACATCCGGTCAACGAACGAACCGGCCAAATCGCTCCCGAGATCTCGTGCGTGGTTGTGTTGGTTAGAACCAACACAACCACGCACGAGATGGGTAATCACAGCTCAGAGCGGGGTTACCGTGCCACTGAGGTGGGGTTTCCCGGAGCGCAGATCGTGCAAGGCGAACCGGGTCCCGGTGTCCTCGGGCGCCTCACTGAAGGCGACCTTCGCGGGCAGGAACATCGGCAGCTGGAACTTCACGTCCACGCGGTAGGCCCCGGGCAGCTGCCCTTCGAACGCGGCGAGGCAACGGGCCTTGGACCACATGCCGTGCGCGATCGCCTTCCGGTACCCGAGCGTCCGCGCAGTCAGCGCGTGCAGGTGGATGGGGTTCGCGTCCCCGGAAACCGCGGCGTACCGGCGGCCGATGTCCTCGGGAACCCGCCAGATCGCCTTCGGTTCGGCCGGAGCGGATTCCCGCTTCGGCTCACGCGCACCACCGCTCCCGCCGCCGCGCCGCAGGTAGGTGGACACGTCCTCCCACACCAGCTCGCCGCCCGCAAACGCTTGCGAGATCAGGTCGAACTGCTGCCCCTTCGGGTGTTCGCGCAGGTCGGCCGCGTGCACCGCGAGATCCAGCCGGTCACCGATCAGCAGCGGCCGGTGCACCGTGATCACATTGCGCACGTGCACCAGCCCGACGAGCGGAAACGGGAAGCCCGGATCGGACATCAGCTTCGCCGCCATGGGAAAGGTGAGCATGTGCGGATAGGTCGCGGGCAGCACATCGGAGAGCCGGAAACCGCACACGTGGTCGTACTCCGCAAGCGATTGCGGATCGATCGCCACGCCTTGCCGGGTGTACTCGGTGCTCGGCAGCTCGCCGCCCTTGCGGGTGAACCCGGTCAGCGCCGCCTTGCCGAACAGCACGGGCAGCTTCGGTGCCGCCGCGAGTTCCTTGGTCGCCATGATCACGCTCCGAGCAGGTTCTGACCGCAGACGCGCACGACATTGCCGTTCACCGCGCCGGAGGCCGGGTTCGCGTACCAGGCGATCGTCTCGGCGACGTCGACCGGATGCCCGCCCTGGGACAGCGAGTTGAGCCGCCTGCCGATCTCCCTGGTGAACAGTGGCATCGCGGCGGTCATCTTGGTCTCGATGAAGCCCGGCGCGACCGCGTTGATCGTGGCGCCTGCCTTCGCGACCTTTCCGGAGAGCCCGTCGACCATGCCGATCACCCCGGCCTTGGTCGTGGCGTAGTTGGTCTGACCGAAGTTGCCCGCGATCCCGGCCATCGAGGACACCCCGATGATCCGGCCGCCGTTGCCGAACGCCTCGCTCGCGAGCAGGGCATCGTTGATCCGCAGCTGGCTGATCAGGTTCACCGCGAGCGCGGAGTCCCATTCGGCGTCGGACATCTTGCCCAGCGTGCGGTCCCGGGTGATCCCCGCGTTGTGCACGATGATGTCCAGCCCGCCGCGGCGCTGCACGCAGAACTCGATCAGTTTCTGCCCGGCGTCCTCGGCGGTGATGTCCAGCTGCAGGGCCGAACCACCGACCTTGTTGATCGTCTTCGCCAGGTCACCGCCCTGCGCGGGCACGTCGACCCCGATCACGTGCGCCCCGTCCCTGGCGAACACCTCCGCGATCGCGGCACCGATACCCCGCGAGGCCCCGGTGACGACCGCGGTCTTGCCCTCGAGCGGGCGCTCCCAGTTCTCCGGGAGCTCGACCGGCGCACCGTTCTTGGTGCCGACCCGCACCACCTGCGCGTCCACATAGGCCGACTTCGCGGAGAGCAGGAACCGAATCGTCGACTCGACAGACTCCTCGGCGCCGCGCGCCACGTAGACCAGTTGCGCCGTCGCCCCGCGCTTGAGCTCCTTGCCGACCGAGCGGACGAAGCCCTCGAGGGCCCGCTGCGCGACCTTGCCCGGCACCTGGCTCACCGACTCGGGTGGCGTACCGAGCACCAGCACCCGCGCGTTCGGTGCCAGCGAGCGGATCACCGGGTGGAAGAACTCGTACATCTCGCGCAGCCCCTCCGGGCCGCTCACCCCGCTCGCATCGAACACGAGCGCGCCGTAGCGATCATTGCCCGGTTCCTCGAGCACGTGTGCGCCCGCGCCGCGCAGCTGCCCGGTCACCTGCTTCGCGAGCCTGCCGTCACCCGCGACGAGCGCGGGCCCGGTCAGCAGCGCCTGGCCGGGCTCATATCGGCGCAACGGCGTCGGCTCGGGTAAGCCCAGCTTGCCGACCAGCAGTTTTCCCGGTCCCGAGTTCGCGAACCACTGGTACCGATCTGTCGATTTCGCCATGTGCACCTCTCTCCGCCCCGGTCGTGCGTGGTTGTGTTGGTCAGCGTCGACACAACCACGCACGAAGTACGAGTGGGGCAAGTCTACTCACGGGTAGGTTATTGTCGACAGTAACAAGCAGGTTCGTCACACCCAGGAGGACCAGATGGCCGCGAAGCCGACTCCGAGCACGGTCCGTACTGTAGCCGTGATCGGTGGTAACCGAATTCCGTTCGCTCGCTCAAACGGGCCGTACGCGAGCGCGTCCAATCAGGACATGTTCACCGCGGCCCTCGAAGGACTGGTCAGCCGCTTCAATCTGCAGGGGGAACGGATCGGCGAGGTCGCGGGCGGTGCAGTGCTCAAGCACAGCCGCGACTTCAACCTCATCCGCGAGTGCGTGCTCGGTTCGACGCTGTCCCCGAACACGCCCGCCTCCGATGTGCAGATGGCCTGTGGCACCGGCCTGCAGGCCATCGTCAACGTGGCGAACAAGATCGCGCTCGGCCAGCTCGACTCGGCCATCGCAGGCGGTGTGGACACCACCTCGGACGCGCCGCTCGGACTCAACGACGATCTGCGCCGCATCCTGGTCAAGCTGAACGCGGCGAAGTCCGTCCAGGAACGGCTGCGGCTGCTCACCGCGCTGCGCCCGACCCAGGTCGTGCCCGATTTCCCGCGCAACGCCGAGCCGCGCACCGGGCTGTCCATGGGAGACCACGCCGCGATCACAGCGAAGCGCTGGAGCATCACCCGCGAGGCGCAGGACGAGCTCGCCGCGGCCTCGCACCAGAAACTCGCGGCCGCCTACGAACGGGGCTTCTTCGACGATCTGCTCACCCCCTTCCAGAAGCTCACCCGCGACCAGAACCTGCGCCCCGATTCGAACGCCGAGAAGCTGGCCAAGCTGAAGCCCACCTTCGGCGGCGAGAACGGCACGATGACCGCGGGGAACTCCACCCCGCTCTGCGACGGTGCCTCGACCGTGCTGCTGGCCACCGAGGAATGGGCCGCCGAGCGCAACCTTCCGGTGCTCGCGCGGCTGACCTTCGCGCGCACCGCGGCCGTCGACTACGTACACGGGGACGAGGGCCTGCTCATGGCGCCCGCGTACGCGGTTCCGGAGATGCTGGACAACGCCGGGCTCGGACTGCAGGACTTCGACTTCTACGAGGTGCACGAGGCGTTCGCGTCCCAGGTACTGTCCACCCTCGCCGCCTGGGAAGACCCTGGCTTCTGCAAGGAGAGGCTCGGCCGCGACGCCGCGCTCGGCTCCATCGACATGGCCAAGCTCAACGTGAACGGCTCCTCGCTCGCCGCGGGTCACCCGTTCGCGGCCACCGGCGGCCGGATCGTCGCGACACTGGCCAAACTGCTCGCCGGAAAGGGCTCCGGACGCGGCCTCATTTCGGTCTGCGCGGCCGGCGGACAGGGCATCACGGCCATCCTCGAGCGGTAACCGGTACGAGGGAGGTCAGGCAACCTCAAATATCCCTTATACGGGTTGCGCCGAACGGCCTCCCCCTTCTGAGGGTTTCTTCGGTTATTGCCCTCGCAACCAAACGTCCGCGGCAGTCGGTCGTTTCGCCTCACGGCCGACCATTTCTCCTTTCCTATTCAGCTATCTAGCAAGAACCCTAGAAACAGCAAGAAGATCAAAGGCGATCTCCAGGCGCCTCGAAGCCCCACGTAAATCCGCAGGTCAACACTGGTCGTGCGTGGTTGTGTTGGTTCTAACCAACACAACCACGCACTACGGAATCATGCACAAACGTTCGTCTCATGTGCACCACATGTAATATCGGTGATGCAATGAGTTGCGGACCGCATGGAAAGCTCGGAGTCAGAGGTTTCCGTTACGGGCGGGTAGGACAACCCAAAAGGGGGAGATTGTCCCGTCACCCGAGCTGATACCTACTCGTAGGTCAACAACACCTGTTTGCGGCACACTTGATCGCCCGCACGGGTGGAATACCGATCGGAGGACGGATGGCTGGCAGCGCTAATTCGAATCCCTTCCGCGTGACGGGATCGCGTGCGGGTACCCAGCCCGGCGCACAACGACCGCACGACCGTGGGCTCGGCGTCGTGCTCATCGACCAGACTCCGTTGTTCCGCGATGGGATGGCGAACCTGGTCAATCACGCACCAGGCCTTCGCTGGCTCGGCGCGACGCACAATGTGCATGCGGCAGCGAAGCTCGTCGAACGGTTCGGCCCGGATGTGGCACTCATCGACGCCGGTCTCGACCCACGCGGGCAGCTGACGAAGCTGCTCGTCTCGTCCGCTCCGACGCTGACGGTCGTGTCCTTCGTCCGCGATCCGCACCGCGCCGCGCCCTATATCTCGGACGCGACCGCGGCAGGCGTGCACGGGATCGTGCTACGCGCGGCCGAGCCGACCCAGATCGTCGAGGCGGTCCGGCGCGCACACAGCGAACGCCGCTACCTCGATCCGGCGCTGGTCTCGCTCGTGCGCGGGGCGAACGGGCGCACACCGAGCTCCCGTCAGCCGCTTTCCCGGCGCGAGCACCAGGTCCTGCAGCTCATCGCGGACGGCCTGGAGAACCAGGCGATCGCGAAAACCCTCTTCGTGTCCGTGGAGACCGTGCGCACGCACGTGAAGAGCATCCTGCGCAAGCTGCACGCCAGGGACCGGGCGCACGCGGTCGCGATCGCGTTCCGGCTCGCCGTGCTCAGCACGCAGCCCGAGCCGCCCAGTGCCCCGGCGCGGACCGCTCCGGGAACCGCCACCGGGCTCGCCGTCCCCGCGCCGGCCCGCCCGCTGCGTGCCGCACGCGCCTGAAAAACCGATTTTTCCAGGTCATCCGGTCGACCCACCGGGTGACGTGATCGCGCGCACCCCTTGGCCCGCTTGCCGGAACTTACCCTCGGGTAATATCCTGAAGTTACCGGCGAGTAATAGCGGTCGGTCGGAACATGGCCAGGGGAGTTGACGACATGGGTCACTACAAGAGCAACGTGCGCGACCTCGAATTCAACCTGTTCGAGGTGTTCAACATTCAGGAGCGCCTCGGCACGGGCGCGTTCGACCAGGTCGACGAGGACACGGTGCGCGGCGTGCTCAGCGAGGTCAACAACCTCGCGGTCGGACCGCTCGCCGATTCGTTCGCCGAGTCCGACCGTGAGGGTGCGAAATTCGATCCGGCGACGCATTCGGTGACCCTTCCCGAATGCTTCAAGCGCTCGTACCAGGCCGCGCACGACGGCGAGTGGTACCGCCTCGGACTGCCGAGCGAGCTCGGTGGTTTCGGGATCCCGCCCTCGGTGCAGTGGGCCGCTGCCGAACTCTTCCTCGGCGCAAACCCCGCGGTGTTCATGTACCTCGGCGCGGCCAACTTCGCCGGCGTCGTGCACGACAACGGCACCGAGGAACAGCGCCACTGGGCCGAGCTGATGGTGGAGCGCGGCTGGGGCGCCACCATGGTGCTCACCGAACCGGACGCGGGTTCCGATGTCGGCGCCGGCCGCACCAAGGCGACCAAGCAAGAGGACGGCTCCTGGCACATCGACGGCGTCAAGCGCTTCATCACCTGTGCCGACCAGGACATGACCGAGAACATCATGCACCTGGTGCTCGCCCGTCCGGAGGGACCGGGCATCGAGACCAAGCCGGGTACCAAGGGACTGTCCCTGTTCCTCGTGCCGAAGTTCCACTTCGACAGCCAGACCGGTGAACTGGGCGAGCGCAACGGTGCCTTCGTCACCAACGAGGAAGAGAAGATGGGGCTGGCCTGCTCCTCCACCTGTGAGCTGACCTTCGGCCAGCACGGCACCCCCGCCAAGGGCTGGCTGATGGGCGAGGTGCACGACGGCATCGCGCAGATGTTCCAGGTCATCGAGTTCGCGCGGATGATGGTCGGCACCAAGGCGATCGGTACTCTGTCCACCGGTTACCTCAACGCGCTCGAGTACGCCAAGGAGCGCGTGCAGGGCGCCGACATGACCGAGACCTCGAAGACCGCGCCGCGGGTGAGCATCACCCACCACCCGGATGTGCGCCGCATCCTGATGCTGCAGAAGGCGTACACCGAAGGACTGCGCGCGGTCTACACGTACACCGCAACCTTCTCCGACCAGATGCAGAACGGCGACGGGGACGTCGAGCTCGCCACCGCGGTCAACGATCTGCTGCTGCCGATCGTGAAGGGCGTCGGCTCGGAGCGGGCCTACGAGATGCTCAACCACTCCCTGCAGACCCTCGGCGGGTCCGGGTACCTCAAGGACTACCCGATCGAGCAGTACATCCGGGACGCCAAGATCGACTCGCTCTACGAAGGCACCACGGCGATCCAGTCCATGGACTTCCTGTTCCGCAAGATCGTCAAGAACAACGGCAAGGCGCTGACCCACGTCGCGAACGAGATCACCGCGTTCCTCGACGCCGACACCGGAAACGGGCGGCTCAAGGAAGAGCGGGCGCTGCTGCGCACCGCGCTCGAGGATGTGCAGGGCATGCTCGGCACCCTGTTCGGTTTCCTCGGTGCCGCGCAGGAGAACCGGTCCGAGGCCTACAAGGTCGGGCAGAACTCGGTGCGGCTGCTCATGTCGGTCGGCGACCTGCTCATCGGCTGGCTGCTGCTGCGCCAGGCCACGATCGCCCAGGACAAGCTCAGCGGTGAGGTCTCGGCCCGCGACCGCTCCTTCTACGAGGGCAAGCTCGCCGCGGCCTCGTTCTTCGCGAAGAACGTGCTGCCCGAACTGACCGCGCGCCGCGCCATCGTGGACAACGCCGACAACGCGCTCATGGACGTGCCCGAAGCGGCCTTCTGATCGGGCGCCCGAACGCACAAGACCCCTCGTTCGCCGAGCTTGCGAGGCGAACCGAAGACACAGCCGTGTCACGCACGAGGGGCTGAGCGCCAGCGAAGACCCCTCGTGCGTGGTTGTGTTGGTTAGAACCAACATTTCCACTCACGAGGGGTCTTTTCGCAGATCATAATGCCTCAAATTAGCTGTATGATACAGCTGGTTCGGCCTCTAGAAGGTGATCGCGTTGGCGGGGTCGGCGAACACGGCACCCACGTCGGCGAGGAATCGCGAACCCTGTTCACCGTCGATCACGCGGTGGTCGAAGGACAGGGAGAGCTGGCAGACCTGGCGCACGGCGAGCTCACCGTCCACCACCCAGGGCATCTCCCGGATCGCACCGAGCGCGAGGATCGCGGACTCGCCGGGGTTGATGATCGGGGTACCGGAATCGACCCCGAACACGCCGACGTTGCTGATGGTGAACGTGCCGCTGCGCATGTCCGCGGGCGGTGTCTTGCCCTCCCGCGCGGTCGCGGTGAGCTCGCCGATCGCGGCGGCCAGCTCGGCCAGCGACAGCGAATCCGCGTCCCGGACCTTCGGCACGATGAGACCGCGCGGGGTGGCCGCGGCGATCCCGAGGTGCACGTAATCCTTGTAGACGATCTCCTGGGCTTCCTCGTCCCAGACCGCGTTCACATCGGGGGTGCGCCGCGCCGCGAGGCACACCGCCTTCGCCGCGAACGCCAACGGGGTGAGCTTGACCTCGCGGAACTCCGGCCGGTTCGTCACCCGCTCGCGGAAGGCCATCATCGGGGTGACGTCCACGCTGAGGAACTCGGTGACGTGCGGGGCGGTGAACGCGCTGGACACCATGGCCTGCGCGGTCGCCTTGCGCACCCCCTTGACCGGCACCCGCCGTTCCCGGTCACCGCTGGTCACCGGTTTGGCCGCAGCGGGGGCCTCGGGGGTCGAGCCGCGCACATCCTCGCGGGTGATGACGCCGCCTTCCCCGGTGCCGCGCAGGGCACGCAGGTCGACGCCGAGGTCCTTGGCGAGCTTGCGCACCGGCGGTTTGGCCAGCGGGACATAGCCACCGGCCGGTTCAGCTGCCGGAGCCGGTTCGGCCACCGCGTTCACCGCAGCGACCGGTTCGGCGCCCTTGCGTGCCCGCCGCTTCGCGACCACGGTCTTCGAGCCGTACCCGACCAGCGGCTTCATCTCCTCCTCGGCGGCGGGCTCCGGTTCCGGTTGCGGGGTTTCGGGGGCGGCCGCACCGTCCGGATCGAGGTCGACGGTGAGGATCGGGGTGCCGACCTCCACCGTCTGGCCCGGTTCGACGAGCAGCTCGGTGACCAGGCCCGCCCACGGGATCGGCAGCTCGACGGCGGCCTTCGCGGTCTCGATCTCCACGACAATCTGGTTCACCGAAACCCGATCGCCCGGCTTGACGTGCCAGTTGAGGATGTCGGCCTCGGTCAGCCCCTCCGCGGTATCGGCGAGGGGAAACTGTTTGTAGTTCGGCATTCGGTCCCCTTCACCAGGCCAGGGCGCGGTCGACGGCGTGCAGCACGCGGTCGAGATCGGGCAGGAAGTGCTCCTCGAGCTTGGTCGGCGGGTACGGGGTGTCGAACCCGGTGACCCGCAGTACCGGCGCCTCGAGGGAGTAGAAGCACTCCTGCTGTACGCGCATGGCGATCTCACTGGTGAGCGAGGAGTTCGCGGGCGCCTCGGAGACCGCGATCAGCCTGCCGGTCTTGCGCACCGATTCGAAAACCGGGCCCAGGTCCAGCGGGGACAGTGTGCGCAGATCGATGACCTCGAGCGAGGTCCCGTCCTCATCCGCGGCGGCCGCGGCGTCCAGGCACACCTTCACCGAGGGGCCGTAGGCGACCAGGGTCGCGGAGTTCCCCGTGCGCAGCACCTGCGAGCTGAACAGGGGAGCGGGCGTGACCGCGGTGTCCACCTCGGCACGCAGCGCGCCCGAGTGGTAGTACCGCTTCGGCTCGAAGAACAGCACCGGATCCTCGCACTGGATCGCCTGCTGCAGCATCCAGTACGCGTCCACCGCGTTCGAGCAGGAGACCACGCGCAATCCCGCGGTGTGCGCGAAGTAGGACTCCGGGGACTCGGAATGATGCTCGACCGCGCCGATTCCGCCGCCGAACGGCACCCGGATCACCATGGGCATGCGCAGCCTGCCCTCCGAGCGGAAATGCACCTTCGCCACCTGGGAGACGATCTGGTCGAATCCCGGGAAGATGAACCCGTCGAACTGGATCTCGCACACCGGGCGGTAACCGCGGATCGCGAGCCCGACCGCGGTGCCGATGATCCCGGACTCGGCGAGCGGCGTGTCGAGCACCCGGTGCTCCCCGAAGTCCTTCTGCAGTCCGTCGGTGATCCGGAAAACGCCGCCGAGTTTGCCGACGTCCTCGCCCATCACGATGACCTTCGGGTCGTTCTCCATCGCGGTGCGCAGCCCGAGGTTCAGCGCCTTGCCGATGGTGAGTTTCTGGGTCGCGCTCGGGCTCTGCTCGGCCGCGCGCGAGATGACCGGTGCCGCCATCAGTGCACCCCTTCCTCTTCGAACCCGGCGAGGTAGTCGAGGTACTCGTCGCGCTGGGCGTCGAGCACCGGGTGCGGATCGTGGTACACGTTCGCGAACACCCGTTCCGGGCCCGGCTGCGGCATCGCGAAGCAGTGCTCGCGGATCTGTTCGGCGAGCGCGTCCGACTCGGCCTGCACCGAATCGAAGAACTCGTTGTCCGCCAAGCCATTGCGCGCCAGATGCACGCGCACCCGCTCGATCGGGTCCTTCAGTTTCCAGGTCTCGAGCTCATCGGAGAGCCGGTACCTGGTCGGGTCGTCGGTGGTGGTGTGCGCGTCCATGCGGTAGGTGAACGCCTCGATGAGCACCGGCCCGTTGCCCGCGCGGCACTGTTCGAGCGCCCAGCGACTGACCGCGAGGCAGGCGAGCACGTCATTGCCGTCCACCCGGACCCCGGGGAAGCCGTAGCCGCGCGCCCGGTTGTAGAGCGGAAGCCGCGACTGGCGCTCGGTCGGCTCGGAGATCGCCCACTGGTTGTTCTGGCAGAAGAACACCAGCGGAGCGTCGTAGACCGAGGCCCACACGAAGCCCTCGTGCACATCGCCCTGGCTGGTGGCGCCGTCCCCGAAGAACACCATGGTGGCCTCGTTCTCGGCCTCGTCGGTGTTGCCGACCTTGCCGTCGAAGCGCTGCCCCATGGCGTACCCGGCCGCGTTGAGCACCTGGTTGCCGATGACGATCGTGTACGGGGTGAACCGCTTCTCCTGGTAGTCCCAGGAACTGTGGTCACTGCACCGGAAGATGCCGAGCAGGTCCTTCAGGTCCACGCCGCGGCACCAGGCCACACCGTGTTCCCGGTACGAGGGGAACGCCATGTCCTTCGGCGTCAGCGCGCGGCCCGCCCCGATCTGCGCGGCCTCCTGACCGAGCAGCGGGACCCAGATCCCCAGCTGCCCCTGCCGCTGCAGTGCGTTGCCCTCCCGGTCATAACGGCGCACGAGCACCATGTCCCGGTAGAAGCCCTTGAGTTCCTCGGGCCCGATATCGCTGAGATAGGGGTCGAATTCGGGATGGGCGACCCGTTCACCTTCCGGAGTGAGCAGTTCGAGCGCACGGGGATCATCCGTGGCCTTCAGTCCCTCAATGACCTGGTGAGGACTCGGGGCTGCCGTCCGCGAACCCGGCACCATTGGCGTTGGTTCGGGTGGTGGCATGGCGTGGTTCTCCTTTGCTGCCAAGGCTTGACGGTCACTTGTGGCGACCGCCCTGCCGCACCGAGTCGTCCCTGCGCGACCACGGTCGGTGGCCCACGCCGTGGGGTGGCTCGGCGTTCTGCGGTGTCGCCTTCCATCCTGACATGACTTCACTCACAGTGTGCACGCCGGCCGGTCTCTTTCCAACCACGAGAAGTCGCCTGAGCTGCACGAATGCTTGGACATTCAATACTTGACAGTCCAAGCGTTGCCCGTTTCCCGCTGGTGATGGCGACCCGTCGGTCACTCGAATGGAGGCGTGGATCGCAAATCCGTGACCGTGTGACGCCATACACAGTGGGACCGATCGCCCGAGAGTCCCCCGGCTCGCCCGTAGCGGGGATAAACCGCGCCCAGAACACGGATTCCGGGGTTTTCCGGTTAACGACCGCCGCGATATCACCGAGTAATCAGTGAATCACCGAGCCGAACCGGGAGCTCCCGTGCCACCGAGATCGTCCGCCCGCAAGATCGCCCTCGCCGCCTGCTTCGCCGTCGCGGGGCTCGTACTTCCGGTCACCGCGAGTGCCGCGACCGCACCGAAACCCGCCATCGGCGCGGCGTTCCCCGATCCCGATGTGCTCTCCTACGGCATCTCCTACTACGCCTACTCCACGAACGTCGGCTACTCCGACGGGGTGCGCAACGTCCCGGTGCGGCAGGCCTCGATCACCATGGACGGACAGTGGACCGATCGGGGCGACGCGCTGCCGAATCTGCCCGGCTGGGTGGGCCGGTACCAGGGAACCGGCAGCTACAACGTGTGGGCGCCCGATGTCTCCCGGCGCGCGGACGGCACCTTCATCATGTACTTCGCCGCGAACAACAAGGCGGACAACCACCAGTGCATCGGCGCGGCCACCTCCTGGACCCCGCTCGGGCCCTTCAAACCCGTGCAGAAACCCATCGTGTGCACCAGGAGCGCCTTCGAGGAGATCGATCCGGCCACCTTCGACGAATTCCTCGGCAAGCACTACCTGGCCTACAAAGCCTCGACCGGGCCCGGCGGGACGAACGCGCGCATCTACGTCGCCGAGGTCTCCGCGGACGGATTGCGCGTCACCGGGACACCGCGCGCCGCCCTGGCCGCCGACCGCCCCGAGGAACGCGGTGTCATCGAGGCACCGACCCTGATCAAGCACGGGTTCACCTACTACCTGTTCTACTCGGCGGCCCCGTTCAACAGCGGGCACTACTTCGTCAACTACGCCACCGCGAAATCCCCGTACGGCCCGTACACCAAGGCACCGGGAACCCTGCTCGACGGCAACACCTACGGCATGCGCCTGCCCGATCCCGGTGGCCAGGACATCGTCTCCACCGTGCTCGGGGACCGCATCGTGTTCCACGCCGACACCGGCAAGGGACGGCAGATGTTCGTCCGCCCGCTGAACTGGAACCTGCTCAACGGCCACCCATCGATCGGCTGACCTGGGCAAACATGAGGTTGTGCGTGGTTGTGTTGGTTAGAACCAACACAACCACGCACAACCGGCTCGCCTGCCGAGTGGCAAGATCGGGTGCATGGATCGCGCCGAGCTGAGCAAGACCGTCTCCGAGCTGTGGGACACCGCCGTCATGGACGGGCTGACCGAACTGGTCAGGATTCCCGCCGTATCGTCCGCCTTCGACGCCCAGTGGGAGGAGAGCGGACATCTCGGGCGCGCGGTCGAGCACATGCGGGCCTGGATCGAGGCGCGCGGGCTGCGCGAGGCCCAGGTGGAGGTCGTGACGCTGCCGGGCAGGGGACCGCTGCTGCTCGTGGATGTTCCCGCGTCGAGTTCCGCGGCCGCGGAGGCGGGCACCGTGCTGCTCTACGGCCACCTGGACAAGCAGCCTCCGTTCGACGGCTGGTCCGAAGGGCTTTCCGCCTGGGAACCGGTACGCAAGGGCGATCAGCTGTTCGGCCGCGGTGCCGTGGACGACGGGTACTCCGGCTTCGCGGCCACCGCTGCGATCGAGGCCATCCAGCGTAACGGCGGCGAACACGGTCGCTGCGTTCTGCTGCTGGAGACCGGTGAGGAGTCCGGGAGCCCGGATCTGCCCGCCTACCTGGAGCACCTCAGCGAACGGCTCGGCACCGTGGCCTTCGTGATCTGCCTCGACGCGGGCGGTGCGGACTACCGGCGGCTCTGGCTGGTCACCTCGCTGCGCGGGCTGCTGCAGGTGCACGTCACCGCGAAGGTGCTCGACGCCGCACAGCACTCCGGGGTGGCCAGCGGCGCGGTCGCGAGTTCCATGCGCGTGCTGCGCGTGCTGCTGGACCGGCTGGAGAACTCCGCGACCGGGAAATGCCTCGTCGACGCGATGAACGTGCAGGTTCCCGCCGACCGGCTCGCCGAGGTACAGGACATGGTCGCGGACATTCCGGGGTACGCAAAGGCCGGTGTCGCGCTGGCTCCCGGGGTCTCCCCGGTCACCGAGGACGACCTCGAGCTCGCGCTCAACACCACCTGGCGGCCGACACTGTCGATCATCGGCGCCGACGGCATGCCCGCACCCGCGGACGCGGGCAACGTGCTGCGCGCCTCGACCACGCTGTGCCTGTCCTTCCGGCTCCCGCCGACCGCCGATTCCACCGCGGCACTCGCCGATGTGCGCAAACTGCTCACCACCGACGTGCCCTACGGCGCGCACGTCGAACTGTCCGGGGTGGAGGCCGCGGACGGCTGGAACGCCCCGACCCTCGCCGGATGGCTGTCCACCGGACTCGATGAGGTCTCCACGGACATCTTCGACGACCCGTGGCGCGCGCTCGGCATGGGCGGGTCCATCCCGTTCATGGGCCTGCTCGCGGAGCGCTACCCGGCCGCGCAGTTCCTGGTGACCGGCGCGCTCGGCCCGGACTCCAACATGCACGTGGCCGACGAATCGCTGAACGTCCCGTTCGCCACGAAGGTCACCAAAGCGATCGCCGTACTGCTCGACGCGCACGCCCGCTCGGCCGCCTGACCGGTTCAGGACGAGCGGCCGCGCGGTCGGCTCACTGCTGATGCTGCTCGGCGAGTCGTTTGAAGTTCAGCAGCTGCCGTCGGGCCATGACCAGATCACCAACAGAGAGCCCGATCCCCAGTAAGCGGTTGGTCTGAATGACGACCTTGAGCAACAGACGGGTCGTGCCGTGCTCCTGCGGCACGACCACATAGGACATGAAGGCGCCGATGATGGTGCCGGTCAGCTGTCTCCCCGGCTCCACCGAAACGATCCGGCCCAGTTTCCGGCCGCCCGCGGCCGTGAACCGTTCCCCGACCCTGGGCTCCGGAAGGCCCACCAGCTCGCGCGGTGAGCGGCGGCCGAAGTTGTCGAACCAGTCATACGAGTACGGCGCCAGCCTGATCTGCGCCACCCACGGCCACACCAGTTCGGCAGGCGCCTCCACGGTCACACCTCGCCATGCTTGCACGGCGGAAGCGGTGACGAAGTCATCGCACGGGTAGGAACGCGCGACCTCGCCGTCGCGCACACCCCATCGGTCACCGATCACGCCTCCATCCTGCCTGCCGGACGGGCCGGAAACCATATGCCGGTCAGTTGGAGCGGCGGAGCATCCGGGTGAGCGCGGCGGCGACCGTGGTGGCGAGGATCCACCCGCTCGCGGTGAGGATCTCGGCGAATGCCTGGGAGGGGCCGTCGACGTACCACCGTCCCTTGTTGCCGAAGTCCACGATGGGCACGAGCAGGTCCAGGGTGTAGAGGACGGGGTTCCAGGAGAGGTGGTCGTCGGAGTTGACCTCGTGCAGCGGCCCGGCGAGGGAGAACCACAGGCACCCTGCGGCGAACAGGCCGATGAGCCAGGCGAGCGCGCGCATCGGCCGGTAGCCGTAGCCGAGCAGGACCCGCTGCAACCAGCTCCAGATCAGCGGCAGGAAGTTGAGCCGCTGATAACCACTGGCCAGTGCCACGTATCGGCGCCGCTGTTTGGTGAACAGGACGGTGGCGGCGTGCTCATCGTTACCGGAGGCGCGAAGCACGCTGGCCAGCTGGTCGTACGGCCCTGGCCGGTACTCGCCGGACCGGGCGAGCCATTCCAGTCTCTGCTCGATCGCTTCGTCGTCGACGACGTGCACGGGATCGGTGAACGCCTCGAAGCGGAAGTCCTCGAGGTCCACCCCGCCGTGCGCGTCGAACAGGTGCTCGTTGTCCTCGAGCGAGGTGCACCTGGCGTGCCGTAACCGGACTGCTCCGCGCGCCGGGGCGCCGAGGGTGAGCAGCAGCTGCTGTGCGGTGAACGCGGTCGCGTCGAGCGCTATCCGGTCCTCGGTGCATTCGGCGCCCACGGTGACCCCGGCCAGGTTCGCGGTGCCGCCGACGGTGCACCGGTCGATGCGCAGTCCGCCCTCGATCACGCACGGGTCAAGGGAGGAACCGAGAATCAGGTCTCTGCCGACGCGCGCGGCCCGCATGTCGAGCAGGGGTTTGGGGCGCCCGTCCCGGGAGTGGTGGCCGGGCTCGCTGATGTGCGCGCCGCGCAGATCGAACTTCACGGCGATGTCCGCGCCCTGCAGGGACACGGTTCCGCGTACCCGCAGCGCCTGGCATTCCAGGTTGCCACGGACCACGAGATGCCGGGCCTCCAGCACATCGTCGCCCGGATTGTCCACATTGGCCAGGTCGAAGTTGGCGTGCCCGTGCACGGTCACCCCGACCATGCGCAGCTGCCCGTGCGCCGTCAGCTGCCGCGCGTTGAGATCGCCGTCGATGCTCGCGCCGTCGATGTTGAGCGCCCGCAGCCGGGTCCCGGGCCCCTCGGACATGTCGAACTCGGCACCGGCGAGGCGCAGCGAGCCACCGATCCGCCCGTTGACCATCCGGATGGTTCCGGTGCTGTGCAGGCCGAGATCGAAGAGCACGTTGCCGCGCACCTGGACGCGGTCGGCGACCACGGTGGCCCGGATGTCGTAGTAGGGGTCGTCGTTCGGCGGTGGATCGGCGTCCTCGGTCTTCGGCCGCAGCATGGCACCACGCAGCACGAACGCGCCGGACACCTGCGCGTTGCTGAAGAACATCAGGCCGGTCGAGGTGAACGGTTTCGGTTCCGGGGCATCAAAAATCTGGCCGCAGATCAGGTTGCCGTCCACGTTCGCGGCGTTGAGCGTGATCGTGAGCCCGTTCGGATTGACCAGGTCGGCGCCGCGCAGGGTGAGATTGCCGCCGACCCGCAGGCTCGGCAGGCGCAGTTCGCCACGCGCGGTCAGTCCCGAGGCGAGCAGCGCGCCGGAGATCGTGAGCCGGTTTCCGTAGAGCGCGCGCCCTCCCGGGTTGTTCAGCGTGCTGTGTTCCAGGGTGAGCGAACCCTCGATGGCGGCATCGGTCAGATTGATCGGGGCGCCGTCCACAGTGGTCTCGAGGATCACGATGTCGTTGTCGCAGCGCAGATTCCGCGCTTCCAGGCCCGGCAGGTGGCAACCGTGGAACTCCGCGCCGGCCAGCTTCGACTGGCGCAGGTCGGGTGCGTTCTCGAACCGGCAGCGGACGAATTCGAGCACATAGGGGAACTCGATAGCGCGCAGGTCGAGCACCCCGGTCAGATACCGGTCGGCGACCCGGACGACCGGTGGATTGTTCGGGCGGCGGCGCCAGGTGCGCATCCCGGTCTCCGGCTCGACGACGCCCTTGATCACCTCGGCCGCGGGAAGCACGGCCCAGTCCGGCGGCGACTGCGCGAAGACATCGAGCTCCCTGTCCGCCAAGGCGGGCTCCTTCCGGCTCTGCTACGGCGTGCTGCCGTATCGGCCGGACAAGGGAATCGGAGAATCACGCGGAATGGCAAGCCCCGCGGCAAGGGGGAAGCGCAAGCGACGGCGTGTCCGATATGCCCGTCGTCACCGGTTACCTGCGCTTCGTAGTCGACCGTGGCACCCGGTCACCGTGGGCACCGCCGCCGCATCGGGCCGCCACCCTGGGCGGATACCGGTTCCGGGCGCCGCCAGCGGACGGGGCGCCGTATCCCGGCACGCGGCGCCCGTCGAACTGATCACATCTTGGTATCCGGCCTCAGTCATCGACCCGGCACAGGATCTCGCCGTGCGGAATGGCGAACCAGCCGTCCGGATGCGCGGCCCATTCCCGCCAGCCCGCGGAGATCTCCTCGAGCTCGGCCGGGGTGGCGTGCCCACCTTCCACGGCCTGTTCGGCGATCCGCGAGTCGACGATGCGCTGTGCCCACATCCCGCCCCACCACGCGCGTTCGGCCGGGGTGGAATGACACCAGATCGAGGCGCTCGGCAGTACCTCACTCGCCCCGGCGGCGTTCGCCCAGGCCAGCAGATGCCGACCGCCGTCCGGTTCGGCACCATTCGCCTGGGCGACCGATCGGTACACCTGCTGCCAGCGAGTCAGCCGCTCATCGGCGGGCCACCAGAACGCGCCCGCGTAGTCGGTGTCCCGGACGGCGACGAGCCCGCCCGGCCGCGCGATCCGCAGCATCTCGCGCAGCGCGGCGACCGGATCCGTCAGGTGCAGCAGCACCTGGTGCGCGTGCACCACGTCGACGGAGTCGTCCGGGATATCCAGGGCATAGACATCGCCCTGCTCGAAGGTCACATTGCCCCGGCCCGCCTGCTCGGCGTTCGCGCGCGCCTCCTCGAGCACCGCGGCCGAAGGGTCCACCCCGAGCACCCGGCCCGGAGCGACCCGCTCCGCGAGATCCACCGTGATCGTGCCGGGCCCACAACCGATATCGAGCACGCTCAGTCCGGGCCGCAGTTCCGGCGCGAGATAGCCCGCCGAGTTCTCCACCGTCCGCCATTGTTGAGAGCGGACCACGCTCTCCGCATGGCCCTGCCCGTATGCCTGTTCAGCACTCGTCATGCTTCGGCACAGTATGCACGTATCCCATATTTTGCAACAGAACTCCCACTATACGAGACGAGATGGAGCACCCGGATCCCGGGTCCTGCCGCATCGACAGGTCGACAATCAGTGCGATTCCTCGGCGAAATCGAATACGAAGAACCGCAATTTCGCCGCGCGGAGTTTCGCGATGGCACGGAGCCGGAGGCACCTTTCCCGCGACGCCATGTGTTCCTTGGCGATCTTTTTCACCTACTGCCGCACCGGACGGTCGCATTCCATCCGGGGCAGAATGGGAGCCACGCATTCCACGGACCGCCCGGATCCACCGATCATCCGGCACTCCTGCGCCCGCCCTTGTATCCGCGCTGCTGAATTCCTCCGCGACCCGCGAAGACCTGCGCCGCGGGCTGTTCCGACCGGACCGACTTTTCCCGTTGCGCGCCAACCGGTTCACGATGAGGCGGGCACTGGTCCGCGCGCGCCGACGGCGTTCCGGTGACCAGATACCTTGCCTCCTTGGCGCGGCCGCACGCGGAATTGAGCAGGAGGCTGTGGCCATCGCCGTGATAGGTGAGAAGTGCGCTGTTGTCGATACGAGCCCGCACTCCCATAGCGAAGGCGTAGGGGGTGGCCGGATCATGCAAACCGTTGGCGAGCAGGATCGGCGCGCTGGTGTGGATGCGCGCGGGGCTCGGCGGATTGCTGATCGGGGCTGGCCAGCCGACGCAGCCGCTCGCCCAGTCCCACCATTCGCTGTAGCGCCAAGTGTTCGGCGCGATCGAACGCAAGGCCGCGCGCATCGCCCGCACATCTCCCGGACCGCGCAGGAACGTACCGAAGTCCTGACAGCCGACGGCCCGATACGGCTGGGCGTACGCGGGATCCGCGGAACCGTTGGCGCCGACGAGCGCGCTGGCGTCCCCGGAACCGGCCGCGGTGAGCGCCTTGTCGAGTGCCGGCCAGCCCGCGCGCACGGTGAGCCCGCTGTACACCCCTTCGCGTACCGCCGCTTCGCCGACCGTGCGGTTGCCCGCGTGCAATTGCCCGGCCGCGGCCCGTTCGGTCAGCGTTCGCAGGGCCACGGGCACATTCCTGGTCCGGCAATTGTCCGCGCACCAGCGCGCGAACCGGTCGAAGGACTGTTCGTGCGCCCGCGCGCCGAGGAGTACATCGGAACGCAGCGAGCGGCCGTGGTCGACGATCCCGTCGAGCACCATCGTGCGCACCCGGCCGGGGAAAAGCTCCGCGTACTTCGCGCCGAGCTCGGAACCGTAGGAGATGCCGAGATAGTTGATCCGCGACGCGCCCAGTGCGGCGCGGACCGCGTCCATATCCCGCGCCACGCTCGTCGTGTCCATCTGCGCGAGCAGCCGCTGATCGCAGGATTCCGCACCGCTGCGGTTGACGGCACGCAGCCGGTCGAATCCGGCCGCGGTCACCGGAAACCGGTCTGCCGCGCCGAATCCCGCCGAACAACCGGGCACCGGTTTACTCGAACCGACACCGCGCGGATCGAGGCCGAGAATGTCGAAGCGGCGATGCAGCTCGGCGAACTCGGGCTGGTCGAACATGCCCATGGCCACCGAGGCGGTCCCGGAACCACCGGGCCCTCCCGGGTTCGTCAGCAGCGCCCCGCTCCGCTGGCCACCTGCCGGAATCCGGTTCACCGCAAGGGAAATCTTGTCCCCGTCCGGTTTCGACCAGTCCACCGGTACCGAGACCCGGGTGCACTGCAGGTCCGGATGTGCCTGGCTCGGGCAGCTCCGCCATTCCGCTCGCTGCCCCGCATCCGCGGGCGAGACGAAACCGAGCACCCCGGCGGTGACCAGGGCGGCCGCCGCTATTCCCTGGTAGCGCAAGACAGCCTTCCCACCGATCCGGTCCCTCAGGACTTCGCGACAGAGACATCACCGGAACCGCTGCGCACCGTGATCGTATTCGGCGCGGAAGCGGTGTCGGGCACATCGACCCGAGCGCGGTCGTTGTCCTCGGTGTGCACCTGATACGGCGCGCTCGGCACCCGGATGTCCACGTTCCCGCTGCCCGCATCGACATTCACGTTCGCCACCGCGACCGACTGCACGGCGACCTCACCGCTGCTGTTCCCGATCTTGACCGGGCCGCGCATCCCCCGCGCGGTGACGTTCCCCGAACCGGCGTGCACATCCGCGCGGCCCGCGATATCGCGCAGCTCGACCTCGCCGCTGCTGCTCCGCACGTTCGCCGCCCCGGCGTCCTTGGCCACCGTGACATTCCCGGATCCCACGGACAGCTGCGCGGATTTCACATCGGTGAATCGCATATCACCCGAGCTGTTGTCGAGCCGGACATCGCCGACCGCGTTGGCGAGCATGTTCCCGCTGCCGAGCCCACCACCGACCGCCGCACCCCGGGGCAGATAGACCCGGTAGTCGACGGTGCAGTTGTCCCCGCAGCCCCCGAGCCGCAACGCATCCCCGTCGAGCCGGTAGGTCTGATCCGACGGCTTGTCGCCCCAGTACCGAAGCTCACGGACGATCCGGGTCTTGCCGTCATTCGTTCCGTGCAGCTGCACGTCCCCGCTCGGCACATCCAGGTCCACCCGTGCCACCCGTTCGCTGAGGTCCTGACTGGACCGCGTCACCTTGTCCACGTTGAAACCGTGGAACCAGCTCGACGGGTTCCCCAGGAACAGTGCGAGCGCCACGCCGAGCAGGGCCAGACCCCCGCACGCAAGCACGATTCTCCGCATTACCGCAACTCCTTCACCCAGCTTTTCTGGTCAGCAACGCTAGAGGCGGCCGGTGCTCGGCGCGATCCGGGAAACCCCCGATTTACCCCTGGGGTGTACCACAGGGGATCACCCCGGAGAGCGCGGCCAGATCCGGGCACCCCGCGCAGAACATGCCGACCCGCAGCTCGGTGATGAACCGTTCGAGCCAGGCCGTCACGGCATCGGCGGACTCGACGGCGGGATGCAGCAGCGGATAGGCCACCGCGACCACCCGCGCACCCGAAGCGATGGCCTTCGCCGCGTCCAGTCCGGAACGGATCCCGCCCGAGGCCACGAGCGGCAGCTCCGGCAGTTCGGCCCGCACCTCCCGCAGCGCGGTCGCGGTCGGGATACCCCACTCGGCGAGATCGGGGGAAACCACCGTGCCGTACGCGGCCAGCTGTTCCACCTTCGCCCAGGAGGTACCGCCCGCCCCGGCGACATCCAGTGCCGCGAGCCCCGCGTCCGCGACCGAGCGGGCGCACCCCGCCGAGATCCCGTGCCCGACCTCCTTGAGCAGCACCGGAAACTCCACCTCGCCGACCACGGTGCGGATCGCGTGCGCGAGCCCGGTGAAGTTCGTGTCCCCGCCCGGCTGGTTGGCCTCCTGCAGCGGGTTCGTGTGCAGCGCGAGCGCATCGGCCCCGATTTCGGCGACCGCCCTGCGCAGCTGCGTCGCGTCGTAGCCCTTCGCGAGCTGGGCGACCCCGAGATTGCCGATCAGCAGCGCGTCCGGGGCGTGCTCGCGCACCTGGAAACTGCGCGCCGCCTCCGGGTCCTCCAGCATCACCCGCTGCGAACCGAGCATCAGCCCGATCCCCAGCCGGTGCGCCGCGACGGCCAGGTTCGCGTTGATCGTGCCCGCCAGCTCCGCGCCCCCGGTCATCGCGCCGATCAGCACCGGGGCGCGCAGCGGTTTACCGAGGAACTCCGTCCCGGTGTCGACGACGGCGAGATCCGTCTCGGGCAGCGCGCGGTAGGGCAGTTCGATCTCTTCGAACCCGGTCGCGCGCCGGGTATACGCCACCTCATGGTTGAGGCAAACGTCGATATGCGAACGTTTGCGCCTGGTCAGCTCGCCGCTCATCGCCTACCACGTGAGGTCACCGCGCCATCCTACGGCCGCTGGCCCCACCCCGGCCAACCCCATTCCGACCTGCACGAACAGGTGCTTGTGAGGGCTTGTGTTGGTTCTAACCAACACAAGCCCTCACAACGGACCCTGCCACTCACAAGGGCAAAATCCGTGCGCCTGTACCGTGGTCACGTGATCGACGCGCAGACCACGGCCACGCAGGCGATCGGCATCCTCGACCCGGTGTGGTGGTTGCACACATTCGGCACCTATGTGGTGATCGGGGTGTGCCTGGTGATCTTCATCGAGAGCAGCATCTTCCCGGTGCTGCCCGGCGACTCCCTGCTGTTCACGGTGGGGTTGTTCGTCGCGAGCGGGCACATTCAGACCCCGCTGTGGGTGGTGTGTCTCGCGGTCACGGTCGCCGCGCTGATCGGGAACGCGCTCGGCTACTTCATCGGGTACAAGAGCGGTCCACGGCTGTTCAACCGGCCGGACTCGAAGATCTTCAAACGAGAACACGTGGACAAGACGCACGCGTTCCTGGAGAAGCACGGACCGAAGGCGGTGGTGCTCGCCCGGTTCGTCCCGTTCGTGCGCACCTTCATCACCTGGATCGCCGGGATCGGCCGGATGGACCCGAAGACCTACTTCACCTACACCGCGATCGGCGGGGTGCTGTGGGCCGCGGGGATCACGGTGCTCGGCTACTTCCTCGGCCAGATCGACTTCATCGGCAGGAACATCGACCTGATCTTCGTGCTGATCGTGCTGGTCTCGGTCCTGCCGATCGTGATCGAGTACCTGCTCAGCAGGCGCCGGAAAAAGCGCGAAGCAGCCGTGAGCTCGACCGGCGGAGCCCACCGCCTGGAGGATCGCGCCTAGTCGCGCAGGGCGAACATCGAACCCGGGTTGAACAGGTTCCCCGGGTCGAGCGCCTGCTTGATCTGGCGGTGCACGCGCAGGCCGGCCGGGCCGATCTCGCGGGCGAGCCAGTCGCGTTTGATCTTGCCGACCCCGTGTTCACCGGTGATCGTGCCGCCGAGCGAAAGGCCGACCCCGAGGATCTCGTCGAAGGCCCGCTGCGCGCGCTCGAGCTCACCCTCCGAGTCGGCGTCGTACACGATCGTCGGGTGCATGTTGCCGTCCCCGGCATGTCCGACCACGGCGACGCGCAGGCCGACCTCCGCACTGATTCGCTCGCATTCGGTGATGAGCTCGCTGATCCTGGTGCGCGGAACACACACGTCATCGGTGAGCCAGGAGCCGTAGGTCTCCAGCGCGAGCAGCACCACACGGCGCGCCTGCAACAGCATCCGGCCCTCCTCGAGGTCGTCGGTGGAGTAGATCATCGAGGCCCCGCAGTCCTTGGCGATGCCCTCGAGCACGGACAGTTCGCGCATCGCCGCCTCACCACCGCTATCGGACTGGGCGAGCAGCAGCGCAGCGCATTCGGCCGCCCCGATATCGGTGTTGAGGTACTGCTCGGAGGCCTTGATGGAGGCCGCGTCCATGATCTCGAGCAGCGAGGGAACCGCGCCCGCGCGCACCGCCTTGGTCACCGCTTCGCCCGCGGCCGCAGGACTCGGGAACCCGGCGACGAACGTGCACGGGGCCTGCGGGAGCGGCCGGAGCGCGAGGGTGGCCTTGGTGATCACCCCGAGGGTGCCCTCGCTGCCGATGAACAGCTTGGTCAGGTCGTATCCGGCAACGCCCTTGACCGTGTTCCGCCCGGTGCGCAGCAGCGTCCCGTCCGCGAGCACCACTTCGAGGCCGAGCACCGAATCCGTGGTCACCCCGTACTTCACACAGCAGAGCCCGCCGGCGTTCGTGGAGAGGTTGCCGCCGACGGTGCACCAGTCATAGCTGGACGGATCCGGCGGATAGAACAGCCCGTTCTTCTCCACCTCCGTGCGCAGGTCGAGATTCACCACCCCGGGTTGCACCACCGCAGTCCGGTTGTCCACATCGATCGATTCGATCTCGGTGAACCGGGTCAGCACGAGCATCACGCAGCCGTCGATCGCATTCGCCGCACCGCTGAGGCCACTGCCCGCCCCGCGCGGCACGATCGGCACCCCGCTCGCCGCGCAGATCCGCACCACCGCCTGCACCTGCTCCACCGAAGAGGGGAACACGACCACCGCTGGCGAACCACTGTCCGCCAGCGGCATCATGTCCCGCGCGTACCCCGCGGTCACATCTGAATCCGTCAGTACCGCGTCCCGCCCCAGTTCGGCGACCAATGCCTCGGTGATGCTCATAGCTCGACCGTAGCGCGTCGCACAAGCAAACCCATCGTGCGTGGTTGTGTTGGTTAGAACCAACACAACCACGCACGAGCATCTGTTTGGCCAGGTCAGCGTAGGGTCAGCAGGCCGGCGACGGCACCGGCCGCGGCACCGAGCAGCAGGGCGAGCAGGAGGATCCAGCGCGCGGAAAGTGGCGGCGGTTCGGGGCGCGGGCGTGGCCGGGCGGGGTCGGCGGTTGCCGAGGTTGCCGGGGTCGTCGCCGGTTCGGGGGTTTGCTCGCCGAACAGTTCGGGGGAGAGCCGGTAGTCCTGACCGGAGAGCAGTTCGAAACTGGCGTCGTTGTCGGTGAACAGGCTGTCCTGGCTGGTCGCCGCCTCGACAGGGACCTGTTCCTCGGCACGCGCCTGCCCTGGCGCTTGCACGGCCTTGGCGCGCAGCGCCTCGGAAAGCAGCTGTTCCGGTGTCTTCTCGCTCACGGTAGTGCCGAGGTTATACCCACGAACCCCGGTGGAGCACTCGCCGCAGTCGCAGGTCCTCATCGAGCAGCACCAGGTCAGCGCGCCGTCCCTGGGCGATCGCGCCCACTTCGCCGAGGCCGAGCAACTGCGCGGGCAGCGTGGAGCTCGCCTGCACCGCCTCGGTGATCGGCATGCCCGAGCGTACGAAGTTCGCGAAGGCGCGGTCCATGGTCAGCACGCTGCCCGCCAGCGAACCGTCCGGGAGCCGGGGTTCGCCCTCGGTCACGGTGACCGCCAGCCCGCCGAGCTCGTAGTCGCCGTCGCCGAGCTCGGCCGCCGACATCGCATCGGTGATCAGCACGGTGCGCGCCCGTCCGGCGTGGGTCGCGGACAGGTGAATGGTGGTCGGGGCGAGGTGCACCAGATCGCAGATGAGTTCGACGGCGACCCGTTCGTCGTCGAGCAGTGCTCCGATGGGCCCCGGTTCCCGATGGTGCAGCGGGCGCATCCCGTTGAACAGGTGGGTGGCAACCCTGGCCCCGGCCTCGATCCCGGCGCGCACCTGCTCCTCGACCGCATCGGTGTGCCCGAGGGCGACGGTGACTCCCTCGGCGGCCGCCAGTTCGATCGCGGCGATCGCGCCCGCGCGCTCCGGGGCGATGGTCAGCATGCGCAGCGCGGACCCGCCCGCCGCGAGCAGCGCGCGCACCGCATCCGGTTCCGGGTCCCGCAGCGCGGCCGGATTGTGGGCCCCGCGGCGCTTGTCGGAGATGAACGGGCCCTCCAGGTGCACCCCGGCGATCAGCCCCTCTTCCACGAGCGGGGCGAGCGCGGTGAGCTGGCCGGTCAGCACCTCGATCGGCGCGGAGACCAGGCTGGCGAGCATGCTCGTGGTGCCACGCGCCCGATGCGTGCGGACCGCGGTGCCCACCCGCTCGGGAGTCGCCTCGGCGAAGTCCGCGCCACCACCCCCATGGCAGTGCATGTCCACGAATCCGGGGACGACATAGCCTCCGAGTGATTCACCGTCGACCGGCCCGCTGCCGACCCCGGCGATCCGTTCGCCCTCGACACGTACCCATCCATCGTCGAGCACCCCGTCAGGAGTGACGACCTTCGCGCCGCCCAGAATCACTTGGAACCCATGGCCTTCTGGAGCGTTTCCAGGGCCCGGCTCGCCGTGGACTTCACGGTGCCCTTGGAGATTCCGGCCGCCTCGGCGATCTCCGCCTCGGACAGCCCGCCGTAGTAGCGCAGCACGAGCACCTCGCGTTGCCGCGGGGGAAGGGTGCCGAGCGCCTGCACCACGGCCTGGTGCTCGGCGGAGAGCATGGCCAGTGATTCCGCGGACCGGGCGTTGACCTGGTGCGGTGGCGTGTACTCACGGGCAGTCTTGCGGCGCCGGAGCACGCTGCGCGAACCGTTCACCACCGCCGTGCGCAGATAGCCGACCGCAGCCTGGGCGTCTCGGAGATTACGCCAGTTGCGATGCAGCCCGGTGAACGCCTCCTGCACCACATCCTCGGCGGTCGCCTGTTCGTCCACGAGCAGAATCGCCAGCCGCACCAACCGCATCCGGTGCGCCTTGTACAGGTCTTCCAGGGTGAGCGGAACATCGGCGGGCTGCCCAGATGTGTCGAGCACGCGCAAGTGTCCGAGTGTCTGTTCGACCGAGCTCTCCACGTTATGCATGCTCGACTGGGTCCCGTCGTTCACAACCCCTCCTCATCACTGGTGGTAGACCGTACTACGCCACTACGGTGAAGCACTTCCCGTGTTGATGACGCCACGTAGAACGGATGAGTTGCCCCATGCAGTATTTCGCCGTGCAAACCGTGTACAGCTCCGATCGCGAGGTGCTGCTTGCCACCCGCGACCGGCACCGCGAGTACCTGCACGCCAAGACCGAGGACGGGAACGTGCTCGCTGCGGGGCCCTGGAACGACGACACCGGATCGCTGGTGATCTATGCCGCCGCGGACGAGAGCGAGCTCGCCATCCTGCTGGCCGACGATCCCTACACCGAGGCCGGGGTCTCCCAGGAGCGCACCATCCGCCAGTGGCGCCCCGTTCTCGGCTCCTGGGTAGTCTCCTGAAAGCTGCATCATACAGCTAACCGGCAAGCTCCTGACCTGGTCGAACAGGGTCTCGTGCGTGGTTGTGTTGGTTCTAACCAACACAACCACGCACGAGTGATCGAGCGATCGCGGGCCGGTCAGAGCTGGGCGAGGACGGCTTCGATGACCCGGTCGACCTGGCTGTCCGTGAGGTCCGGGAACAGGGGGAGGGAAATTTCCTCGGCGTAGTAGCGCTCGGCGTTCGGGCACAATCCCCTGCGGTACCCGAGGTCGGCGAACACCGGGTGCCAGTACGCGGGGATGTAGTTGACCTGCACGCCGATCCCTTGGGCACGCAGCGCCTCGAAGATCACTCGCCGTCGTTCAGCGGGCACCCGCAGTGGGTAAAGGTGCCAGACCGGGTCGGCGCCCGCGCGGCACGCCGGGACACGCAGCCCGTCCACTTCGGCGAAGGCCGCGGTGTAGCGGGCGTGGATGTCGGCGCGCCGGGTCTTGAACGCGGCGAGCCGCCGTAACTGTGCGCGTCCGAGTGCGCACAGCACATCGGGCAGCCGGTAGTTCAGGCCGAACTCGTGCACCTCCTGGTGCCACGGCCCTTCGTCCGGGAAGCGCTGCTGCGCGGGATCCCGGACCAGTCCGTGGTTGCGGAACCTGCGGGCACGATCGAGCAGCTCCGGATCCGCGGCGGCCACCGCGCCACCTTCGGCGGTCGTGAGGTTCTTGGTGGGGAAGAAGGAGAACGTGGTGAGGTCGGAGAGTGAACCGACCGGTCGCCCCCCGAGCGCGGCGCCGATCGAGTGCGCGGCATCCTCGAGCAACAGCGCGGATGCCTTGCGCGCCGATGATCGCAGCTCATCCATCGGTGCCGGGTGTCCGGCGTAGTCGACGGCAGCGATGACCGCGGTGGACGGCACGCACTCGGCCGCGACCGCCTCGGGGTCGAGGTTCCCGGTGTCCGCGCTGACATCGGCGAACCGCACCCGTGCGCCGCGCTGGACAGCGGTGGCGGCGGTGGCGACGAAGGTGAGCGGGCTGGTGATCACCTCATCCCCAGGGCCGATCCCCGCGGCCGCATAGGCGACGTGCAGCGCGGCCGTTCCCGAGGTCACCGCCACGGTCGGCACACCACCGGTCCACTCGGCCAGGTCCGCCTCGAAACCGGTCACCTCGGGGCCCGTGGTCAACCAGTCGGATTCGAGTACCGCACGCACCGCTTCGATATCGGAGTCCACAATGGACTGCCGACCATAGGGGAGGAATTCAGCCATTGTCGACCAGTTCACGCAATTCCTCATGCGTGAGCCACAGATCGTTCGTATCGGAGCGGTAGGCGAATCCTTCCGGAACGGGCGATCCGTCCTGCGGCGGCTCGTATCCCCATCCCGCGATATGCGGGCACACCACATACCGATCCTCGAGCAACAGGGTGCGCCGGGAATCGTCCGGGGCGATCATTTCCTCGTGCAGTTTCTCGCCGGGGCGCACACCGACCTCGGTCACCTCCGCGCCGGGCGCGATCGTTTCCGCGAGATCCAGCAGTCGCATACTCGGAATGCGCGGGACGTAGAGCTCGCCACCGTGCATCATCCCGAAACTGTCCACAACGAACTGAACAGCCTGTGGAAGAGTGATCCAGAAGCGGGTCATTTCCTTGTGTGTCACCGGAAGCGGCTTGCCCTCAGCGGCGATCCGTTTGAAGAAGGGGATCACGCTTCCCCGAGAACCCATGACGTTGCCGTAACGCACGACAGCGAATCGTGTCGGATGCGTGGCCGCGTAGTGGTTCGCGCTGATGAACATCCGGTCGGCACACAGTTTTGTCGCCCCGTACAGATTGATCGGGCTCGACGCCTTGTCGGTGGAAAGCGCGACGACCTTTTTCACGCCGGTGTCGATCGCTGCTTCGATGACATTCTGCGAACCGGTCACATTCGTCTGCACGAATTCGAACGGGTTGTATTCCCCGGTGTCGACCTGTTTCAGCGCGGCGGCGTGTACCACGTAGTCGACCCCGTGCATGGCGCGTTCGAGCCGCCGCCGGTCCCGGATGTCACCGATGAACCAGCGCAGCCGGGGATCGTCGCCGAACTGCTGGCGCGCCTCGTACTGTTTGAGCTCATCCCGGGAGAGGACGACCAGCCTGCGCGGGTCGAGGTGTTCGAGCGCGTACGTGATGAACGCCTTCCCGAATGAACCGGTTCCCCCGGTGAGCAGGATGCTTGCGCCTTGCAGCGGCCCCACGTACCTCACCCTTTCGCGTTGGCGATGACCTCCGTACGTCATCATGGCACCCATGCTGGTCAACGCTGTCATTCAGGCACGCCTGTCGTCCTCGCGGCTACCGGGCAAGGTGCTCGAGCCGCTTGGCAATGCGAGCGTGCTGAGCTGGGTGGTCGACGCCGCGCGGCGGGCCCCGGGAATCGCCGAGGTGATAGTGGCCACCTCGACCAGCGCGGACGACGACGCCGTGGCAGCCGAGGCCGATGCCTGTGCCGCACCGGTCGTCCGGGGCCCCCTGGACGACGTGCTCGAGCGCTACCGGCTCGCGATCGAGAAGTTCCCCTGCGACGCGGTCGTCCGGTTGACCGCCGACTGTCCACTGCTGGATCCTCGCCTGATCGGTCAGGTCGTCGCACTGTGGCGCTCCGACCCGAGCCTCGACTACGTGTCCAATGTGCTCACCCGGACCTACCCGCGCGGGCTGGACACCGAACTCGTGCGCGCGGAGGTGCTGAACACGGTCGAGGCCAGCGGCAGCGACCGGATCCACGTCACTTCCGCCGTCTATCACGCACCGGAACGGTACCGGTGCGCCGGCGTGCACGGCGGACGAGACGATTCGGACCTGCGCGTGACCGTCGACACCGCCGAGGACTATGCCGTGGTGCAGGCGATCGTCGACGAACTCGGCAGCTCGTCGAGCGATGTGCGCGCCGTGGTCGACTTTCTCCGGTCCCGCCCGGACATCGCGCAAGGCAACTCCGTCGTCCCGCAGAAGCCACTGGCCGCGGGGTGAGCGTCCGGCTCGCGCTGCACGCGCGCGGTGGCCCCGGGATCGGTGTCGGCCATCTCGTGCGCTGCCTCGCGCTCGCCGAGGAAGCCGTGGCCCGCGGGTGGACCGTCGGCATCGAACCGCCGGTCGGGGTGGACTGGCTGCGCACCGAATTCGACGCGCTCGGTGTCGCTTCCGGGCAGCTCGGCCAGCCCGATGTCGTGCTCGCGGACAGTTACACCGACGCACCTGCGCCCGGTTCCGCGCTCGTGGTCAACATCGAGGACGGGACATTCGGCCGACGGCGCGCCGACATCGTCGTGGATCCCAACCTCGCATCGTCCCCGCGCCCCGCGGACGGTTCCCCGATCCTGTTGCGCGGCCCCGAATATGCCCTGGTGCGCCGTAAGGTTCGCAGTGCCCGGCGGGGATCTAAGCCGACCGGTTTACCTCTCAAGGTGGCGATCACCCTTGGCGGTTCGACACTGGCCGCCCCCGTGGTCGCCGAGCTGCTCGACCGGCTCGCCGACAGCGGACTTCCCCTGCACTGCACCGTTTTCGGCGAACTCGACTGTCCGGACTGGGTGCGCGTTCGCCCACCGACACCCGACCTGCCGGTCCGGCTCGCCGCCGCCGATCTCGTCTGCGCGGGCGCGGGCATCACCCTGCTCGAAGGCTGCTGCATAGGCACCCCACTCGCAATAATCTGCCTTGTCGACAACCAGGAAGTCGGTTACCAACGGGCCGTCGAGCTCGGCCTCGCCACCGGACTCGGACACCCCGGCGAACTGCTGCCCGCTGAAACGCTCGCCGAAATCCTCAGCGACCGGGCAGGCCTCGCCGAGCGCGCCGCCCGTGCCCGGAACACCGTAGACGGCGCAGGCGCCGACCGGATACTGGACACCATCGAAAGACGGCTCCACTGAGCCAAAAGCGAACAAATCCCCACCCCGACATCCCCCACCCTCACCGGGGGGCGACCCCGCATCCAGTATATCGGTGCACGGCAGCGAATGGCGGGGCGCGAAAAATCTGGGGACAACCGCCGCCGCTGTGGACAACCACGCAGACGCTCGGAGTCCGGAGCAGCGAAGTGAACAGGGGCCATAACCCGGGCGTGAGAGACTGGGCTCGTGGGTGCACGCAGCTATGGTGATCAGCAGGTCCGCATCGGTTCGCGCGAGGTGGGCCCGGGCCGTCCGACGTATGTGATCGCGGAGGCGGGGGCGAATCACAACCGGGATCTGGACACGGCTCTCCGGCTGATCGACGTGGCCGCGGAATCGGGCGCGGACGCGGTGAAGTTCCAGACCTACACGGCGGAGGGGCTTTACAGTCGCAAGACGCCGACGATGTCGTACCTGACGGATGCGGATCTGCTCGAGAATCAGGAATCGGTTTTCGAGATGATCAAGCGGGTCGAGATTCCCTGGGAATGGCACGACGAGCTGGCCGAGCACGCGAGCCGGGCCGGGATCGACTTCCTGTCCACGCCGTTCGAGGAGAAGGCGGTCGATCTGCTGGAGCGACTGGATATCCCGGCGTACAAGATCGCTTCGTACGAGGTGAACCATCTACCGCTGATCGAGCGGTGCGCGGCCACGGGGAAGCCGCTGATCATCTCCACGGGAATGGCTTCGCTGACCGATATCGAACGGGCGCTGGACACGGCGAACGCGGCCGGGGCGAGTCAGCTCGTGCTGCTGCACTGCGCGGTGAACTATCCGCCGCGGTTCGAGGATCTGAACCTGCGCGCGATCGGCACGCTGACCTCGGCGTTCGGCATCCCCATCGGCTGGAGTGACCACACGATGGGGCATACCGCGGATGTGGTGGCGGTAGCACTCGGCGCCAGCGTGGTGGAGAAGCACTACACGCTCTCCCGGGACCAGGACGGACCCGACCATCCGTTCGCGCTCGAACCGGACGAGCTGACGGCGATGGTGACCGCGATCCGGGAGGCCGAGGACTCGCTCGGTTCCTCGGTGAAGCGGGTGACCGAGGCGGAGCACGAACTGTTCCGGCTCGGCAGGCGCAGCCTGGTCGCCGCCGGTGACATCGCGGCCGGGAAACCGCTGGCCCGCGCGGATATCGCGGTGAAGCGCCCCGGCTACGGGATCGCGGTACACGAATTGGACCGGCTGGTCGGCAAGATCGCGAGCCGGGACATCGAGGCGGACGAGATCCTCACCTGGGACCTGTTCGCCTGATGCGGATCCGCCCCGCGCGTGCCGAGGACGCGGCGCTACTGCTGGAACTGCGCAACGACCCCGACACCCGCCGGTCCTCGGTGCACACCGGAGTCGTCACCGAGCAGGAACACCGCGCCTGGCTACAGCAGAGCCTCACCCGGACCGACCGGATGCTGCTGATCGCCGAACAGGACGGCGCGCCGATCGGCACGGTCCGCTTCGATCTAGAAGAACCGGAAACCTGGGAACTGAGCATCACGCTCGCCCCGGACAGGCGCGGGCACGGGCGCGCCGGGCCGGTACTGCAGGCCGCCCAGGACTATCTCACCGAACAGCGGCGGGTGCGGTCCATCCGGGCCAGAGTGCGCACCGGGAACACCGCCTCCCTCGCGCTGTTCGCGCGCGCCGGATACCGGCGGTACCGCGCCGAGGACGGGTTCGTCCTGCTCGAACTCGCGTGCTAGAGGTACTGGCCGGGCCCGTGTCCGTGACCGGTCTCGCCCTCGTCCTCACCGAAGCCCTGCGGCAGGCCCTTGCGCATCCGCTCTAGCTGTTGCCGTGCGCTCATCTGCTGGGCGAACAACGCGGTCTGAATACCGTGGAACAGTCCCTCGAGCCAACCGACCAGCTGCGCCTGCGCGATCCGCAGCTCCGCGTCCGAGGGGTTGCCCTCGCCGGTGAACGGCAGCGAGAGCCGCTCCAGCTCCTCGCGCAGTTCGGGCGCGAGCCCCTCTTCGAGCTCGTGGATCGAGCGAGTGTGGATCTCGCGCAGCCGCGCCCGGGACGCGTCGTCGAGCGGAGCCGCTCGCACCTCCTCGAGCAGCTGCTTGATCATGGTGCCGATCCGCATGACCTTGGCCGGTTGTTCGACCATGTCGCCGACACCGCCCTCGGCCTCCTCGCCGGCTTCGGGCATCATGGCCGCGCCGACCGGTGTTCCGTCCGGGCCGACCACCATCACCGTTTCCCCACCCTTGCCGTCCTTGGATTCGGTCATAGCTTCCACTGTAGCCGCCGGACCGTCCCCGAACCGCCAACGGTTGCGCCCCTGTCTACGGTAGGCACATGGCCTTCGACATCGCCCGGGTTCGTGGTTTGTTCCCCGCACTGGGCGATGGCTGGGCATACCTCGACGCGCCGGCCGGGATGCAGGTGCCGGAGACCGTCGCCGCCGCCGTGTCCACGGCATTGCGCGCCCCCGGATCCGGGCCTATGGGGATATATCCGACTTCTCAGCGCGCATCCACCATCCTGCGCGAGGCGCGCGAGGCGATCGCCGATCTGGTCGGCGCGAAACCGGAAGGGATCGTGCTCGGTTCGAACCCCGCCGAGCTCGTCCAGCGGCTGGCGAACGCGGCCGGCGAATCCTGGGTACTCGGTGACGAGGTGCTCGTCTCCCGGCTCGACGATCCCACCAACATCGAACCGTGGCGCAGGACCGCCCAGCGTGCCGGTGCCGGGGTCCGCTGGGCCGAGATCGACATCGAGAACTGCGAACTACCCGCGTGGCAATACGAGCGACTGATCTCGACGAGCACCAAGGTCGTCGCGGTCACCGCCGCCTCCCCGGTCGTCGGCACCAGCCCGGACATCCCGTGGATCGCCGAACTGGCCAAGCGTTCCTCGGCGATGCTCGTCGTGGACGCCTGCGCCGCGGCCCCGTTCACCCCACTGGACATCGGCGAGCTCGGCGCCGATGTGCTCATCGTCTCCGCGGGTGCCTGGGGCGGCCCGCCGCTGGCGGCGCTCGCCTTCGCGGACCCCGGCATGCTCGACCGGCTCCCGTCCGCCGCCCTGTTGCCCGACGCCTCCGGTGCGGCACGGCTCGAGGTCGGCGCCTACCCGTACTCCCTGCTCGCCGGGCTCACCGCCTCCATCGACCACCTCGCGGGGATGGACGACGCGCACCGCGGTGGCCGGCGCGAACGCCTCGGCGCCACCATGCGGGCAGTGCGCACCTACCACGAGAACCTGCTCGCCACCCTGCTCATCGAGCTGCGCGCGCTGCCGGGTATCCACGTCATCGGCAACGCCACCGACCGGGTTCCGGTGCTCGCGTTCACCGTGGACGGCATGAAAGCCGAGGACGCCGTCGCGCATCTGGCCCGGCATGGCGTCTACGCCTTCGCCGACCCGGGCACCACCGGGGTGTTCGGCGCCCTCGGCGTCGGCGAGGTCGGCGGGGCCGTCCGGCTCGGACTCGCCCACTACACCAGCGCGGGCGACGTCTACCGGCTGGTCTCCGCCCTGGCCGACCTCGGCTGAGCACCCATCAGCGCGGCGGCCATTCCTCGGCGTCGAGCAGGCCGAGGGTGTACGCCCGGGCCACCAGCGCGACCCGGTTCGCGACCTCGAGGCGGCGAGTCAGCCTGGTCAGGTAGTAGCTCACCCCGTCGGTCGTCATGCCGAGCTCGGTGGCGATCGCGGCCGAGGTCTTGCCCTGCGCGCTCGCCCGCAACACCTGCGCCTCCCGGTCGGAGAGCACCGGAACGGCATCGTCGACCGCCGAATCCGGATCGATCGTGACCAGCAGGGCAATGCCGTCCTCGTCGTGCACCGGCTGCACCGTCACCCGGGCCGTGTGCCGGATCCCCGCACCCGACCAGCTCATCCGCAGCGCGCGCCTGCTGCGCTTGCCCCGTTCGAGCTCGGTGACCACCCGGACGAACTCGCGTTCGGCTACCGGGCGCAGCAGCGTGGTGATCTCCCGCGCCAGCAGCCGACCCGGGCTCACCCCGAACAGCCTGGCGAACGCCGGGTTCACCGAGGTGAGCTCACCGCGTATCGAACAGATCGCGGTCGGCGCCGGGGTGCGGTCGAACAACGCCCTGAACCGGTTCCGCCACACCGCGACCTCGCGCCGCGCGACCGCCAGCTCATCCATGGCGGCACCCTACCCAGAAACGCCCTCACCAGCACGAACCTGACTTCGTGCGCGGAAATGTTGGTTAGAACGAACACAACCGCGCACAATCCCTGTTCGCAGGGTGAGTACCGGCCACGACGAGTGTTCAGGCGCCTCGCGGGGTGCGTCCCATGAGGTAGAACTCGGGGTTCGGGGCGAGCGCGGTGAAATGGGCCAGCCGGTTGGACATGGCGAACAGGGCGGTGATCGCGCCGATGTCCCAGATCTCGTCCTCGGTCAGCCCAGCCGTTCGCGCCCGGTCGAGGTCGGCCTGTCCGAATCGTTCGGAATCCTGTGCGACGGCGAGCGCCAGGTCCACGATCGCCCGGCCACGCTCGTCCAGCTCCACCTGCCAGGGGTTCGCCGCGACCTTGTCCGCGAGCTCGCCGTCCTTGGTGCGCACCCGCAGGATCGCCCCGTGCGCCACGATGCAGTAGGTGCAGTGGTTCGCCGCGGAAGTGGCGACCACGACCAGTTCGCGCTCGGCCTTGCTCAGTCCATCGGTGCGCTCCATCAGCGCGTCGTGGTAGTCGAGGAAGGCACGCAGTTCGGCCGGGCGGCGCCCGAGTGCGCGGAAGATGTTCGGCACGAAGCCCGATTTCTCCGCGATCGCGCCGATTCGCCCGCGCAGATCCTCGGGAAGGTCCTCCAACTCGACGGCGCCGAAGCGGCTCACCTGATCACTCATACCCGGCAGCGTATGGGCCGTGTCCGGTTCGGACAACGGGGATGTCCGCCAGGAGCAAGACCGCATCGGCGACAGCGGCCTAGCGTTGCCCAGCAAGGAGAGGAGCTGCCATGCCCGAAGAAGCGACAACGGAATTCTGGCGGAACATCAAGCCGATCGAGAACTCCATGCGACCGGACGCCCTTCCCGAGGTGTTTCACCAGTACGCGCCCGTCGACGATGACGACTACTACGTACCGTTCACCGAAACCGTCGGCTCCCGGCCACTGTGGATCTCGATCAAGGAGAACATGTGGTCGGATATTCTGCGCGCCACCTCGGCGGGATTGGTGAACCGGCATTATCATCCGCGCGAGGTGTTCGCCTACACCATTTCCGGTAAATGGGGTTATCTGGAACGACCGTGGACCGCGACACCGGGCAGTTTCGTGTACGAAACTCCGGGCGAGGGGCACACCCTGGTCGCCTATGATTCCGGCGAACCGATGAAGGCGATGTTCGTGGTCGCCGGACCACTCGTCTGGCTGGACGAGAACGGGGACACCGAAGGGTTTTTCGACGTGCACGACTACATCGCGCTGTGCCGCGAGCACTACGCGAAAGTCGGTATCGGGGCGGATTACGTGGACACCCTCTTCCGTTGAGTCCCCATGTCCCGGACCCGGTTCGCCACCTATGAAAACGGCCTGCTCGCGATCCTGTTCACCACGTTCGGATTCGTGTTCTTCGACCGGCTCGCGCTGAATTTCCTCATCCCGTTCGCCAAGGACGAACTGCACCTCGACAATACCGAGATCGGGTTGCTCGGCGGAATTCCGGCGCTCGCCTGGGCGGTGACCGGGGCCGGAATAGGTGCCCTCTCCGACCGCTTCGATTCGCGCAAGCCGCTCCTGCTCGGCGCGGTCGCCTGCTTCACGGTGTTCTCCGCGCTCTCCGGGTTCGCGGCGGGATTCCTCGGCCTGTTCATCTTCCGGCTGCTCATGGGCGCCTCGGAAGGTGCAGTGCTCCCGCTTGCCCAGCCGCTGATGCTCGCCGAATCCACGCCCCGCCGCCGCGGGCTGAACATGGGACTGTTGCAGGGATCCTCGGCCGGGTTGCTCGGCGGGATCGTAGCGCCGATCGTCACCGTGTGGATCGGCGAACACTACGGCTGGCGGACCGCCTTCTACCTCACGATCATCCCCGGCGCGATCATGTTCGCGCTCATCGCCCGGTTCGTCCGTAACCGCAAACTGGACCCGGAACGATCCGAACACCGGCGCGGCGGTATCCGGATCGTACTGCGCGAGCGGAACGTGTTGCTGTGCCTGGTGATCGCGGTGTTCTACATCTCCTGGTTCATCACCACGCAGACCTTCGCCCCGCTGTACCTGACTCAGGTCAAGGGCTACTCGCCGACCACGATGAGCCTGGTTTCGACGGGAATGGGCATCGCCTGGGTGCTGTGGGGCGCGCTCGTTCCCGGGTTTTCCGACCGGTTCGGCCGCAAACCGGCCATGCTGTTGTTCACCGCGCTCGCCGTGCTGTGCCCACTCGCGATCATCTACCTCGATTCGCCGTACGTGCTGCTTCCGGTGCTGGTGCTCACGTTCACCGGGATGGGCTGTTTCACCCTGTACATGGCGACGATTCCGGCCGAGACCGTGCCGCGGCACCTCGTCGCCACCGCGCTCGGCCTGATCATGGGGCTCGGCGAGGCGATCGGCGGGTTCGTGGTGCCGACCGTCGCCGGTGGGCTCGCCGATTCCTACGGAGTACGCCTGACCATGTTCATCGCCTCGGGTGCCGCGCTGATCGTGCTGGCACTGTCCACTTTGCTCACCGAGACCGCGCCTCGGGTGGTGCACCGGTGAGGGCGGCCCGCTGGTTCGCCGCGCGCTCGGTGCGCCTCGTCGAACTCGATCGCCCGGAGCCCGGGGACGGCGAAGTGCTCGTCCAGGTGGCCTACTGCGGCATCTGCGGCAGCGATCTGCACGGATACCTCGACGGTCCACACGCCATCCCGGTCAGGCACGCCCATCCGGTTTCCGGAAGGGCCGCCCCGCTCACCCTCGGCCACGAGTTCTCCGGAACCGTCGCCGCGACCGGGAACGGCGTGCGCGGCGTGACCGAGGGCGATCCGGTTGCCGTGGAACCGCACTACCGCTGTGGAACCTGCGCGCAGTGCCGTTCCGGGCGGTACAACATCTGCGCCGGTTTCGGATTCGCCGGTCTGATGGGCGATGGTGGGCTCGCCGAATTCGCCTGCGTTCCCGAGTACATGGTGCACCGGCTGCCACCACACATCGACCTCGCGCAGGCGGCCGTGCTCGAACCGGCTGCGGTGGCACTGCACGCGATCCGCCGCAGCGGACTGGTTCCCGGAACGGATTGCCTGATCGTCGGCCTCGGCCCGATCGGGTTGCTGCTCGGCCTGCTCGCCCGCAAGGCAGGGGCCCGGGAGGTGATCGGCGTGGACCCGTCTGCGAACCGCCGGGCCGTCGCACCCACGCTCGGCTTCACCCGAACCCTGGAAAAACCCGATGGGACAACGGTTCCGCTCGCCTTCGAGGCGGTCGGCAGCCAAACAGCGTTCGACACCGCACTGGCGACACTGCAACCCGGCGGGGAATGCGTGCTGCTCGGACTCACCGATTCCCTTGCCCTGCCCGCCCTCGCGCTGATCAACGCCGAACAGAAGCTCACCACCAGCGTCGGCTATCGGAACGCGCACGGCGAACTCATCGCGCTGCTCGCGGCCGGGGCGCTCGATCTCGCGCCCCTGATCACCTCGGTGATTCCACTGGAATCGGTGGTGGACAAGGGATTCGAGCGACTGCTCGGCGCACGCGAGGAAATCAAGATCCTGGTGCGGCCATGAATTTTCAGCCCGGCCTGTTCAGCTCGGCGACCGTGCTCATCACCGGGGCCACATCCGGAATCGGCGCGGCCACCGCGCGACTGTTCGCCGAACTCCGCGCCGAGGTGCACGCCGTCGGGCTCGGCGCGCACGGCCCCGAGGCACCGCGTGGGCCGCGGATCAGCGTGTACGAACAGGATGTCACCGAGGAGACCGGGATCGCGGCCATCCTCGCCCGGCTCACCCGGCTGGACGTGCTGGTCAACTGCGCGGGACTGAGCCTGGATCGCGCGGAGTACCGGCCCGATTCCTGGGATCACGTACTCGCGGTGAACCTCACGGCCGCCATGCGCACCGCGAGTGCCGCACGGCAACTGCTCGCCGTGCGCGGCGGCAGCATCGTCAACCTCGCCTCCATGTACACCTATTTCGGTGCGCCCGACCGGCCCGCTTATGGGGCAAGCAAAGGCGGAATCGCCGCGCTCACCCGCGCACTCGCCGTGGAGTACGCGCGCGAAGGGATCCGGGTCAACGCCGTCGCCCCCGGCTGGATCAACACCCCGCTTTCGGCGGGACTGCGCGCCGACCCGGTCGCCCGGCAGTCCGTGCTCGATCGCATCCCCGCCGGGCATTGGGGCACACCCGAGGATGTCGCGGAAGTGATCGCCTTTCTCGCCACCTCATCGGCCACCTACATCACGGGTGTGACACTGCCCGTTGACGGTGGGTATTCGAGTATGTGACCCCTCCCGGAACGGCCGGTGAGCGCTTATCCTCACTGACGGACGGACGCCGGGAGCGACCATGCGGGCATGCGAGGAAGCAAGCACCACACGTATCTCCACCACCGATGTGCCGCCTGCCGAACGCATCGAGTACTGGGAGAACTACAACGCGGCCGCGCTCGTCGGGCTGCGCTGCTCCGCCTTCGCCGCCCGCGGGCTGCGCGCCGACCAGGCCAATACCGACCTCGGCGGGATGCGGATCGCCGAGATCACCGGCAATGAACACGTCATCGAGCGCACCCCGGCCCATGTGCGCAGGCTGCCCTCGGATTCGGTCTTCCTGAGCATCATCGTGCGCGGCAACGCCTTCTTCTACCACGGCGGTGGGCACATCCCGGTCGGCAGCGGGGAAGCGCTGCTCTACGACCCCGCGAAGCCCTACCTGTTCGGGTTCGGCGGAACCATGCAGAAAATCCTGCTCGACCTGCCATCCGCCCCGTTCCGCGAACGGTGCCTGCCCTCGGCGCTGACCGAACCCGTGAAGCTCGGCACCACCACGACCGAACGCGCCCTGGTGCAGCGGCTACGCGCCGAACTGCTCGGCGAATCCGGCGCGATCAGTGCTGCCGAGCTCGCCGAACGCGTCTGGGCACTCGGCGGTGCGCTGCTCGGTTCGCCCACCGCGAACTCGCACATCCTGCTCGCCAACGCCTATATCGATGCCCACCTCACCGACGACCGGCTCACCCCAGCGCACGTCGCCAGGGCCGCCGGGATCACCGCAAGGCACCTCAACCGCCTGCTGGCCGCGGAAGGGAACGCCACGGACGGAGACACCATCGCCGCCCGGATCACCACGCGCCGGCTCGAGGCGGCCCGCTCCCGGCTGCGCGCCGGGGACCCGCGCACCATCGGGAACATCGCCGCCTACTGCGGGTTCACCAGCCAGCCGCACTTCACCAGGCTGTTCAACCGCCGGTTCGGCATGTCGCCGAGAGAAGCACGCGCCGAGTATCCCTAGTGGACGGTCAGCGCCCGGTGAAACAGCTGATCTCCATGCCGTCCTCCACCGGGAACGGCACGCTCACATAGCCGTTCTCCGGCGCGCGGACATACCGCAGATAGTCGGCCATCGAAGCGAAACTGCTGTCATCGCCGATCACCAGCGCGCCCGGGGCGAGTTCGGGTTCCAGCGCACGCAGCACCGGAAGGCAAAGGTCCTTCCATCCGTCCAGTAACACCAGTCCGATCGGCCCGCTGACCCCGGAAAGGGTCTCTCGCGCGTCCCCGGCCAGGATCGTGGCCTGTCCGTCGAGCCCCGCCTCGGCCAGGTTCGCCCGGGCAGCGTCGATCTTCCGCTCGCTCAGCTCGGTACTGAGCACCGCGCCGATCCCGTTGTCCCGCACGGCCGCGGCCAGGTACAGCGTCGAAATCCCGTACGAGGTACCGAATTCCACGATGGTGCCCGGCCGGATCGCCCGCACCAGGCTGTAGAGCAGTTCCCCGCCGCTTGCCGAGATCGGCATGTAGACCCCGGAGTTCGCCTCGGCCTGCTCGAGCGCCGAGGCCGCGGGGTCCTGACCCACTGACCGATCATGAGCGGCCGCCTCGAACAGCCGCTCGAGTACAGCCTGCACCTTCGGAGTACGTAGTGTGTTCGTCATAAGGTTAGAATAGACGCAACGTTGCGTCTTGTCTAGTGCCGAGTACACTCGCCCGGACAAGCGGAAGATCCGGACAAGGAGGACGGGCAGCGCCCCGGTTCGCCCATGACAGACCAGGCCAGCAGCGAGACTCGGCAGGACGCGTCCGGTGCCAAACACTCGGGGAACCGGTACGGCCGCAGCGAACAGGCCAGGCGGGCCGTACTCGCCGCGGTCGACGACCTGCTCGTCGAGGTCGGGTTCGCCGCACTGACCATCGAGGGCATCGCCACCCGGGCCGGGGTCGCGAAACAGACCATCTACCGCTGGTGGCCGTCCAAAGTGGACATCCTGCTGGACGCGCTCGGTGATGATCTCGCCGAGCACCTGACCCCGGCCGAGCACGGTGACCTCGAACAGGAGCTGACCGCGCACCTCGCCGCGGTCGCCGAATTCCTCGCCGAATCCGATGCCGGGGCCATGCTGCGCGCCCTGACCGGGGTGGCACTGCACGACTCCGCGATCGCCGAGCGGTTACGCACCGAACACCTCGCCCGGCAACGCGAACGAGACCGCCTTCCCTTGCGGCGCGCGGTATCCCGCGGGGAACTACCCGCGGAACTCGACCTGGATCGCGCGATCGATCAACTGCTCGGGCCGATCTACTACCGCGTCCTGGTCACCGGACAACCGGTGCCGCGCGCGTTCACCGAAGAACTGGTCCGGGAGTTCCTTGCCCGGCACCGCGGTCGAGGATGAGAGCGGAAGCGGGGGGATTCGAACCCCCGGTCGGTATCACCCGACGCTCGCTTTCAAGGCGAGTGCATTAGGCCGCTCTGCCACGCTTCCACTGGGGAGGGTACCGAACGAAAACCGGCCAGAACGGATACGGTCGGGGTATGCATGCGATCAGCGTTCGTGAGCCGGGTGGACCCGAGGTCCTGGAATGGGCGCAGACCCCGAACCCGGTCCCTGGCAATGGCGAGGTGCTCGTCGAAGTGGCGGCGAGCGCGGTGAACCGAGCGGATCTGTTGCAGCGCCAGGGGAATTACCCACCGCCTCCGGGAGCCTCGGAGATCATCGGGCTGGAGTGCTCCGGGGTGATCGCCGAGCTTGGCGCGGGCGTCGAGGGCTGGCAGGTCGGAGACCCGGTGTGCGCGTTGCTCGCCGGGGGCGGGTACGCCGAGAAGGTCGCGGTGCCCGCCGGTCAGCTGCTCCCGGTCCCCGAAGGAGTCGACCTGGTCAGCGCTGCGGGACTGCCCGAGGTCGCGTACACCGTCTGGTCGATGGTGGCGCGCGCGGGCAAGCTGCGCGCGGGCGAAGTGTTCCTCGTGCACGGTGGCGCCGGTGGGATCGGCACCCACGCCATCCAGCTCGCCCGTGCCCTCGGGGCGAGGGTGGCCTGCACCGCGGGCTCCGACGAACGGCTCACTCGATGCGCCGAGCTGGGCGCCGATATCACCATCAACTACCGCACCCAGTCCTTCACCGAGGTCCTGCGCGAGGCCACCAAGGGCCACGGCGCCGACGTCATCCTGGACAACATGGGCGCGAAGTACCTCGGGGACAACCTGTCCGCGCTCGCCACCGACGGCCGGCTGCTGATCATCGGCATGCAAGGCGGGCGCCTCGGCGAACTCGACATCGCCAAGCTGCTCGGCAAGCGCGGCACCGTGCACGCCGCCGGACTGCGGGGGCGACCGCTGGCCGACAAGGCCGAGCTCACCCATGAACTGCTCGAACACCTCTGGCCGCTGATCGCGCAGGGTTCGGTGCGCCCGATCATCGAGGAGGTCGTGCCCATGCCCGAGGCCGGCCGCGCTCACCGCATGCTCGAAGAGGGCTCCGCCTTCGGCAAGCTCGTCCTCGCCACCTGAAAACCTGCACCATACAACTAATCGCCAAACCCCTGACCAGCTAAAACAACCCCTCGTGAGGGGAAATGTTGGTTAGAACCAACACAATCACGCACGTCCGATTCCGTGCGAAGATCGGCGGCATGACTGGCGGTGTGGTTGTGGTCGGTGCTGGGCTTGCCGGGGTGCACACGGTGAAGGCGCTGCGTGATCGGGGCTTCGCGGGTCCGATAACGGTGCTCGGGGAGGAACCGCACGCGCCGTATGACCGGCCACCCCTGACCAAGCAGTTCCTCGCGGGTGAGGTGGACGATACGACGCTGCCGGAGCTGGATGCGCGGTTGTGCACCGGCCGCGCGGCGACGGGGCTCGGGGACGGCGAGGTGCGCACCACGGACGGCGCGCTCGCCTACGATCACCTGGTCATCGCGACCGGGGCAAAACCACGCACACTGCCCGCCGAGGACGGTGCCGCGGTGTTCACCATTCGCACGGTGGACGATGCCCGCGCGCTGCGCTCCCGGCTGACCGAGGGGCATCGCCTGGTCGTGGTGGGGGCTGGCTGGATCGGCGCCGAGGTCGCGGGCACCGCCGCCGCGCTCGGGTGCCGGGTCGAGGTGCTCGAGGCCGCCTCGACGGTGCTGCCCAGCTGTGGCTTCGGCGAACTGGCCACGGCATTCGAACCCTGGTACGCGGAGGCCGGGGTCCGGCTGCGGCTCGACACCAAGGTCCGCGGGATCGCCGCGGATGCCGTTGAGCTCGAGGACGGCACCCGGATTCCGGCGGACACCGTGGTCGTCGGTATCGGCGTCGTCCCGAACACCGGCTGGCTCGAACAGAGCCCGATCGACCGCGATGCACGCGGGGCGATCGAGGTGGACGCACGACTGCGCACGAGTCTTCCACAGGTGTACGCGACCGGAGACTGCGCCGCGTACACCTCCCGCCGCTACGGTGGCCCGCTGCTGCTCGAGCACTGGACACACGCACAGGCCTCGCCGCGCACCATCGCGGAGAACATCCTCGGCGGCGAGGCCGAGTACGACGATGTGCCCTACTTCTGGTCCCGCCAGTTCGGCCGCATGGTGCAGTACCTCGGCAGGCACTCCGATGACGACACCCTGGTGCTGCGCGGTGATCCGGCGGGCGAGAAGTGGTCGGCGTGCTGGTTGCGCGACGGTGCGTTGACCGCGGTGCTCGCCGCGAAGCTGCCCAAGGAGATCGTGCAGGCCCGCATGCTGTTCGCCAAGGAGCACACCATGGACGCGGACCTGCTCGCGGACCCGGAGCGCAAGCTCAGCGAGTGCGTGCGCGCATAAGGCCGACGGCCAGCGCGGTACCCAGCACCAGCACGCACGCAGACGCGAACGCGAGGCGCAGCCCGCCGAGCGAGGACCCCGCGGACCCGTCGAAGACCGCAAAGAACACGCTGCCGAGCACCGCGACGCCGAGTGTCCCGCCGAACTGCTGCACCGCGTTGAGCAGACCGGCGGCCGAGCCGTTCTCCTGCGGGCGCACCTTCGCGAGCGCGGAACTGAAGAACGAGGCGGTGAACAGGCCGATCCCGAACCCGGCGATACCCAGCCCGGTGAACAGCACGGCGGGCCCGGTGAGCGCCAGGGCGACCCCGGCACCGAGCACGAGCAGCCCGGCGAACATGACCCGGTCCCCGTAGCGGACGACCAACCGGCCCGCGAGCAGTGAAGCGGCACCCATCGCGAGCGACCAGGGCAGCAGGCTCAGCCCAGAGGCCAGCGAACCCGCGTGCTCGCCGAGTTGCAGGTGCAGCACGATCACCTGGATCAATCCCTGCATGGCCGCGAAGAACAGCGTCGAACCGAGCAGCGCGGCCGGAAACCGCCGGTTCCCGAACAGCCTGGGCTCGACCAGCGGTGCGCGGCGATTCCGTTGGCTCGCCGCGAATCCGAGCAGCACGAGCACCCCGGGAACGAGCAGCACCCAGCCCGTCCCCTCGATCAGCGGGTAGATCAACAGCCCGGAACCGACCGTCACCAGCACGGTGCCGGGCAGGTCGAGCCGGGGCCGGTGCGGCGCCCGGTCCTCGGGAAGCAGCCGAGAACACGCGAGCACCGCGAGCCCGAACGGGATGTTCACCAGGAACACCGCACGCCAGCCGGTATCGAACAGATTCGCACTGGTCAGCGCCCCACCGAGGATCGGGCCGCACACCGCGGACAGCGCCATCACCGGTCCGATCGCGCCGAACGCCCTGCCCAGTTCCGGGCCCGCGTACATGGCCTTGATCAGCCCGATCGTCTGCGGAATGACCAGTGCCGCACCCGCGCCCTGCACGGCACGCGCGGCGATCAGCATGCCCGGGCCGACCGCGAGCGCGCAGATCAGTGAGGCGAGCACGAAACCGGCGACGCCGAGTCGGAAGATCCGCCTGCGGCCCGCGATATCACCGAGGCGCCCGCCGGTGATCAGCAGCACCGCGAAGGCGAGCGTGTACGCGGCACTGAACCACTGGATATCACCGGCATCGCCGCGCAGTCCGGCCCGCATGACCGGCGCCGCGACTTGCACGATCGTGGTGTCCAGCAGGTTCATCGCCTCGGCGAGCAGCAACGTGGCGAGCGCTGCCGCCCGGGTCCGCGGCGGTGCGGTCGTCGTCATGCGGCCGACGCTAAGCAGCGGTTGAGCGATCGGCACGCGAACAGCGATCAGTTCGGCATATTATTCCACGCGGAACCCGATCTACTGAAGGATTCTCACATGCTCGATCAGCTGGATTCGGCCCTCGTGCACGCACTGCGGATCGACGGGCGGGCGAGCTACGCACGGATCGGCGAGGTACTCGGTGTCTCCACGCAGACCGTGGCCCGCCGCTACCGGAGGCTGCGCGAACGGGCCGGGCTGCGGGTGATCGGCATGCCGTTCCCGGACCGGGCCGGGCTCACCCAGTGGATGATCCGGCTGACCGTGGCACCGGCGAACGCGCGCCCGGTCGCCGAATCACTGGTTCGCCGCAGCGATACTCAGTGGGTCAAGCTGACCTCCGGGGGCACCGAGATCTTCGCGATCGTCAACGCCGCACCCGAAGCGGACACGGCTCGCGCGATGCTGCTGCACGACATCCCGCGCACCGCGAGCGTTACCGCGGTGAGCGCGCACTGCATGCTGCACATGTATCTCGGCGGGCCGACCACCTGGGGCGGATTCACCAGGATGCTCAGCGAACACCAGCAGCGCGCGCTCGCCGGGCCCGAACCCGAACCGGGCACCGCGCGCCCTCTGGAGGAATCGGACAGCGCCCTGCTCACCGCGCTGCAACGGGATGGGCGGGCCAGTTATGTCGAGCTCGCCGAGGCCACCGGATGGTCCCAGGCCACCGTGGCGCGCAGGCTCACCGAACTCCGCGCCGACCGCGCAGTGTACTTCGACCTGGAGATCGACGACGCGCTGTTCGGGGTGCGCACCGAAGCGCTGCTGTGGCTGGCCGTGGATCCGGCGCGGCTGGACGCGGTGGCCAGGTCCATGACCACCCATGCCGAACTCGCCAGCGTGATCGCGACGACCGGGCCGACGAACCTCATGGCCACCGCACTGTGCGCGAATCCGGCGGAACTGCACGATTACCTGATCGGCCGGGTCGGCGCGCTCGAGGGCATCCGCACCCTGGAAACGGCACCGGTGCTGCGCAACCTCAAGGCCGCCAGCCCGGTGCCGAGATGAGGTCAGCTCGCGTAATCGTAGAAACCGCGCCCGGATTTCTTGCCGAGCAGCCCGGCGTCGACCATCCGGGAAAGCAGCGGGGGCGGGGAGTAGAGCGGCTCCTTGAATTCCGTGTACATGGATTCGGCGACGGCCTTCGTGGTATCCAGCCCGATCAGATCGGTGAGCGCGAGCGGACCCATCGGGTGCGAACACCCCTGCACCATGCCGTTGTCGATGTCGTCCGCCGAGGCGAACCCGGATTCGAACATCCGGATCGCGGAGAGCAGGTAGGGAATCAGCAGCGCGTTCACCACGAATCCGGCGCGGTCCTGCGAACGGACCACGATCTTGCCGAGCGTCTCCGCGGCAAACGCCGAGGCGCGCTGCGCGGTTTCCTCCCCCGTGAGCAGCGAGGGAATGAGCTCGACGAGCTTGAGCACCGGAACCGGGTTGAAGAAGTGCACCCCGATCACCTGGGCGGGACGCGTGGTCGCCATACCGAGTTTCATGATCGGAATGGAGGAGGTGTTCGAGGCGAAAATGGCGTCCTTGTCCTGGACGATCTTGTCCAGTTCGGCGAATACCTCGACCTTGGCCTGTTCGTCCTCCACGACCGCTTCGACCACGAACTGCCGGTCGGCGAAATCGGCGAAATCGGTGGTGTAGCGGAGCCTGGCGAGCGTCTCGTCGCGCGTGGCCGCCTCGAGTTTGCCCCGGCGCACCGCCCGCTCGAGTGATTGCTCGATGCGCTCCCGGCCCGCCGCCAGTGCGGGCGCGGACTGCTCGGCCACCAGCACATCGAGCCCGGCGCGCGCACTGACCTCGGCGATCCCCGAGCCCATCAGCCCGGCACCGACCACTCCGACTCGTTCGATATTCGTCATGGGAGCGAGGATACCCGTGGACGGCTCAGGGAAGGGCCGCCGTGAAGCCCTCCGGCAGCCAGTCATCCACGGTGACCTCGTCGTCCACACAGAGTTTTCCGGTGCGGACCACGGCGAGCTTGACTCCGAAGCTCACCCCGCCGCGCAGTTCGGGTTCCTTGCGATACGTGGCAAGGGTTTTCGTCGGTTCCGGGCCACTGCGGCGGCCGGTCGACTGCTCCACGGTCGGCACGGCACAGCGGATCGCCCGCACCGAGTGCGCGAACGCGCAGCCGCCAAGGCGCATGCTGCGCACCCGGTCCTCCCGGTGCGGCGCACCGAAACCGTCCAGCACGATATTGGGCCGGAACCGGTTCATCGGAACGGGTTCGCCCTCGCTCTCGGTGATCCGCCGGTTCAGCTCGGCGAGCGAGTCGGTGCTGCAGGCGAGGATCGCGTGCGCGTCGGCGAAACCGACCTTGCCCGGGGTATCGCCCCAGCCCGGCCGGTTCAGGTCCGCCGGGGTGCGCACCAGCCGGCATTCGCGCCCGATCCGGTCCGCGAACCAGGTGGCCGCCTCCTCACCCTGATCGATCCCCTCGCCGAACCAGCGGTTGAACAGGCTCACCGGACGCCGCGATCCGGTGTAGCGAACCGGAATCTCCAACGGCTCGGTGTCCGGGGCGCTGACCTGGAGCCGGTCGCCGAGCAGCCGGGGAACGAGCACCGCGAGCCCGGAAGCCTTGCGCTGGCTCAGAAACGAACCATCCGGTTCGACGAGCATGAACCGCCGGTCCTCGGCAAGGCCCTCGGTGCGCACCTCGGCGGTATCGAGCCGTTCCGCGGCGCAGCCCTTCACGATATACCGGTAAAGCCCGGAAATCCGCGCACTCACAGGATCGGTGCCGGCCGGTACCCGGCCGCCTCCGGGTGCTGCTTCACGATCTCCTCCACACCGTCCACAACGGACTGGACCTGGCGAGCGGCGAGCCCGGTGAACGCGAGCCGGTCGGCGAACAGTTCCTCGATCTCGTTCTGTGCCAAGGGAATCCGGTCATCGGCCGCGAGCCGTTCGGTGAGATCGTTGCGCTCCTGGCCCTGTTCGCGCATCGCGAGCGCGACCGCGACCGCGTGCTCCTTGATCGCCTCGTGCGCGGTTTCCCGGCCGACCCCGGCACGCACCGAGGCCATCAGCACCTTCGTGGTCGCCAGGAAGGGGAAGTACCGGTCCAGTTCGCGGCCGATCACCGCCGGGTAGGCACCGAACTCCTCGAGCACGGTCAGGAAGGTCTCCAGCAGCCCGTCGAAGGCGAAGAACGCGTCCGGCAGCGCCACCCTGCGCACCACCGAACAGGAGACATCCCCCTCGTTCCAGGTGTCCCCGGACAATTCCCCGGTCATGGCAAGGTATCCGCGCAGTACGACCATCAGCCCGTTGACCCGCTCACAGGACCGGGTGTTCATCTTGTGCGGCATGGCCGAGGAACCGACCTGCCCCTTCTGGAACCCCTCGGTGGCGAGCTCGTGCCCGGCCATCAGCCTGATCGTCTTCGCCAGGCTCGACGGCGCCGCGGCGAGCTGGGCGAGGCCGGAAAGCACCTCGAAGTCCAGCGAGCGCGGGTACACCTGGCCGACGCTGGTGAGTACCTCGGAGAACCCGAGATGCCCGGCGATCCGGCGCTCGAGCTCGGCCACGTTCTCCTCGTCGCCGAGCAGATCGAGCATGTCCTGGGTGGTGCCGACCGGGCCCTTCACCCCACGCAGCGGATAGCGCTCCAGCAGCTCGGTGAGCCTGCAGTAACCGGTGAGCAGCTCGTCCGCCGCGGTAGCGAACCGCTTGCCGAGCGTCGTCGCCTGCGCCGCGACGTTGTGCGAGCGCCCGACCAGCACCAGTTCCGCGTGCTCCGCGGCCAGCCCGGTCAGCCTACCGAGAACCGCGATCACCTTGTCCCGCACCAGTTCCAGGCTGCGGCGGACCTGGAGTTGCTCCACGTTCTCGGTCAGATCCCGAGACGTCATGCCCTTGTGCACATGCTCATGCCCGGCGAGCGCGTTGAACTCCTCGATGCGCGCTTTCACATCGTGGCGAGTGACCCGTTCCCGCGCGGCGATCGAGTCCAGATCGATCCGGTCGGCCACTCGCTCGTAATCGGCGAGCGCCCCGTCCGGAACGGCGACCCCGAGCTCGGACTGCGCGCGCAACACCGCCAGCCATAGTTCCCGTTCGAGCAACACCTTGTGCTCAGCCGACCACACCGTGGTCATCTCATTCGAGGCATACCGGTTCGCCAGCACATTCGCGATCACAACCGTTGAGCCTAACCTCAGCCCCGCAGCTCGGCGAGCAGCGCCTGTGCCGCCGCCTCGCGCGGATTCGGGTTCACCTCGATCAGCGCGTTGACCACCGTGCCGTCCACGAGAGCGACCAGCCGATCCACCGCGGCCCGGTCCGTGGCGAAACCGCAGCGGCTGAGTACATCGAAGAGCAGGGAGTCCATCTGCTCACCCATCTCACGCATCAGCGGGCGGAGGAACGGACGGCGGCCGGTGGCCACCAGCCGTTCGTAACGGGAGAGCACCGCCTCGTAATCCGCCTCCGGGTCCGGCTGCCGGTGCCCGAGCAGGTGATCGAGCAGCACCTGGACCGTGGCCTCGACCGTGCGTTCCTCCTCGGGCACATCCCGCCACTGCCGCTCACTGCGATCCAGCTCGGTCCGGCCCTGATGCGCCACCGCCGCGGTGATCAGGTCGTCCAGCGAATCGAAGTAGTAGGTGGTCGAGGCCAGCGGCAACCCCGCACGCTCGGCCACCGCACGATGCCGGACCGCATCGAAGCCGCCCTCCACGAGCAGCGCGGAAGCCGCCTCGATCAGTTGCTGCCGCCTCCGCTCACCCTTCGGAGTGCTCGCCGCCCCTGACTCTCGGTGCTCACTGTCCCGGTGCCCCGACTCATTCTGCCCAGACATGATGCTCCCATCGTGCCACGACCGCTTGTGCGTGGTTGTGTTGGTTAGAACCAACACAACCACGCACAAGCACGGCTAGGCTGGGATGGGTGACGGAGAAACCGCAGGTCGTCGGGTTGTTGCTGGCCGCGGGGGCGGGGACCCGATTCGGTGGTCCGAAGGCGCTCGTCGAGGTAGGGGGCGAGCCGCTCGTGCTCCGCGCGATACGCACACTGCGTGATGGTGGGTGCGCCCAGGTGCTCGTGGTGCTCGGCGCGTCGGCTTCTGAGGTTCACGCTCTGCTACCGCCTGAGGTGCGGTCCGTGCACGCGCCGGACTGGGAAACGGGCATGGGTGCTTCGCTGCGCGCGGGTCTCGCCGCGGTACCCGAGCGGGCCTGTGCGGTTCTGGTGCACCTGGTCGACCTGCCGGGAGTGACCGCACAGACGGTGCGCGAGGTCGGCGCCCTGGCCACCCGCTCGGTCCTCGCACGGGCCGGTTACCAGGGAAAACCGGGACATCCGGTGCTCATCGGGGCCGATCACCTCACCGAATTGGCTGCCACGTTGCGGGGCGCGCACGGGGCGAAGACCTGGCTGCGGGAGCGGGCCGTGCGCCTGGTGGAGTGCGCGGGGTTCGGTCACGGCGAAGACCTGGACACACCCGAGGACGGGGTTAGGCTCGGTCTGTGGAGCGCCCCACCCTGAGCCAGGACGAACTGGCCCGCAGCCTCGAGGCCACCGGTTACCTCGCCGACCCGGAGCTCGCGACCACGGCATTCCTCGCGATGCGGATGGGGAAGCCGCTGTTCTGCGAGGGTGAGCCGGGCACCGGCAAGACCTCGCTGGCCAAAGCACTTGGCCAAGCGCTCGGCCTTTCCCTGATCCGCTTGCAGTGTCACGAGGGAATCGATGCCGCGCAGGCACTCTACGACTGGGATTTCGGGCGTCAGCTGCTGCACCTGCGCGCGCTCGAGGCCGCATCGGACGGCCACCTCGATGCCGAACAGGCGGAGAAATCACTCTACGACGAACGATTCCTGCTCGACCGGCCGTTACTGCGCGCGCTGCGTACCGCACCGTGTGTGCTGCTGGTCGACGAGATCGACCGCGCCGACGACGAGTTCGAGGCATTCCTGCTGCAGGTACTCGACGAGTCCTCGGTCAGCATCCCCGAGTTCGGCGAGATCACCGCGCGGCAGCCGCCGATCACCGTGCTGACCTCGAACCGCACCCGCGAGGTGCACGATGCGCTGAAACGCCGCTGTCTTTACCACTGGCTCGAGCACCCGGACCTGACCCGCGAGGTGGCGATCCTGCACAGCCGGGTGCCCGGAATCGGGGACGCGCTCGCCCATCAGATCGCCACGGCGGTGCGCGGTCTCCGGGAACTGGAGCTGCTCAAACCACCCGGGGTCGCCGAGTCGATCGACTGGGCGGGTGCCCTGCTCGCTCTCGACCGGGATGTGCTCGACGCGCAGACCGCCGCGCGCACCCTCGGCGCCGTGCTGAAGTACCACGAGGACACCGACCGGGTCCTGGCGGCCGGTCTGGAAAACCTGCTGGCGAGCTGATGGAACCGCTTCCCGGACTGCTCGGTTTCACGCACGCGCTCGCCGCGGCCGGGGTCCCCGCCGATCCGCACCGGGCCATGGCGTTCACCGAGGCCATCGGGCACATCGATATCGCGGACCCTCGCCAGCTCTACGCGGCCGGGCGCGCGACTCTGTGCGGGAAACCGGATGATCTTCCGGTGTACGCACGGGTTTTCGCGGCCTGGTTCGGCGCGGGATATCCCGGGACCACGCCGGCGACCGAGAAACCGGCGCGCCCGCGAATCGCCGCGCTCGACAGGAGAACGGCGAGCGGCGAACCGGGGGAGTCGCTGCGGGTCGCGGCGGACGACACCGAGATACTGCGCCACCGCGATCTCGCCGAGCTCACCGAAGCCGAACGGGAACGGGTGCGCGCCCTGCTCGCCGAGCTGGATGTGCGGCCACCACTGCGTTCGAGCATGCGCCGCCGCCCCGCGCATCGCGGCGAACTCGATCCGGGGCGGACCCTGCGCGGAATGCTCGCCAGTGGTGGGGAACCGGTGCACCTCCGCCACCGGGCAAGCACACCGCGACCGCGCAGAATCGTGCTGTTGCTGGACATCTCCGGATCGATGCGTCCCTACGCCGACGCGCTTCTGCGGTTCGCGCACGTGGTGACCAAGCGCGCGGCCACCGAAACGTTCACCATCGGCACCCGGCTGACCAGGCTCACCCCGGCCCTGCGCGCCCGGGATCCCGAGCTGGCCCTGGCCGCGGCTGCCCGGACGGTCCCGGACTGGGCGGGTGGAACCCGGATCGGCGAGTCACTCCGAGTGTTCTGCGATCGCTGGGGGCAACGAGGGTTCGCGCGCGGCGCGGTGGTCGTGGTCTACTCCGACGGCTGGGAACGCGGTGAAACCGATCGGCTCGGCGAGCAGATGGCCCGGTTACATCGCTTGGCACACAAGGTTTTCTGGGTGAACCCGCATGCGGGAAGGGCAGGCTACGAGCCGGTGCAGTCCGGGATCGCGGCCGCGCTCGGGCACATCGACCGCCTGCTTGCCGGGCATAGCCTGGAAACACTGCGGATGTTGCTGCGAGAGGTGCGCGATGCGTGACGTACTCGAAGAACTGGCCACCAGGGTGGCCGCTGGGGAACGGGTCGGGCTCGGCACCGTGGTCGCGACCTTCCATTCGGCACCACGTGCGCCCGGAGCGGCGATGTTCGTCGCCGAGGACGGCACCGTGCGCGGCAGCGTTTCCGGTGGCTGCGTCGAAGGCGCGGTCTACGAGCTCGCCCAGCAGGTGATCACCGAATCGGCGCCGGTACTGCAGCGGTACGGGGTCTCCGATGACGATGCGTTCGCCGTCGGGCTGACCTGCGGCGGGATCCTCGACGTATTCGTGGAGCCGGCCGGGGACTGGGTGCTCGAACTCGCCGAATCGGTCCGTTCCGGCGAACCGGTCGCCCTCGCCACCGTCGTCGAACACCCCGATCCGGCGCGGATCGGCGCGCACCTGCTCGTGTGGCCGGGGCGGCGGACCGGCACCCTCGGCGGGGACCGGTTCGACGACGCGGTCACCGATGACGCGCGCGGACGCCTGGCAAGCGGGCGCAGCGGCTCCCTGCACTACGGGCCGGACGGCCAGCGCCGCGGCGAAGGGTGCACCGTTTTCGTGGCCACCTTCGAACCGCCGCCGCGGATGCTCGTGTTCGGCGCGATCGACTTCGCCGCCGCCATGGTGCGGATCGGATCCTTCCTCGGGTACCACGTCACCGTCTGCGACGCACGGCCCATCTTCGCCACCACGAGCCGGTTCCCGGACGCCGACCAGGTCATCGTCGACTGGCCGCACCGATACCTGCACGCCGAACTCGAAGCAGGACGGATCGACGAGCGCACCGTCGTCACCGTGCTCACCCACGACCCCAAGTTCGACGTGCCCTTGCTCGAAGTCGCCCTGCGCGCCGAGGTCGGCTACGTCGGCGCCATGGGTTCCCGGCGCACCCACGAGGAACGGCTCGACCGGCTGCGCGCGGCCGGGTTCGGCGAACACGAACTCGAACGGCTCTCCTCACCGATCGGCCTCGATCTCGGCGCCCGCACCCCGGAAGAGACCGCCATCTCCATCGCGGCCGAGATCGTCGCCCTGCGCTGGGGCGGCCGCGGCATCCGACTGTCCACCCTCGACGGACCCATCCACCGCGAACGCCTCACCACCGAAATCTGACCCGTTCCCGCAGGTCGAAGCGGTCGTGCGTGGTTGTGTTGGTTAGAACCAACACAACCACGCACAAGCAGTCCCAGGGCTCGCTTGTGGATCACTCAGCTGAAAGTGAATAGCGGGCAAACCCTTGGCGAAGTGCGGTGATTAGGCCATTCGGGGGTTGCCGAGAGTATCGAAACCGGGGTTATCCACAGCTAGGTACCGGAACTGTCCACAGCTGGGGACAGTTTTGGGGTTTCACACGTACCTCATATGATTCCGGCACTTGCGAACCGCTGGAGGTCACCGATGTCGTCCGAGCCGAGGCGGCGCGGCCATTCCGGGCTGCGTCTGTCGTGGTGGAACCTGGTGTTACTGGTTCCGCTGATCGTCCTCTTCACCCCGATGTACAACGCGGATCGGCCCCGGCTGTTCGGCATGCCGTACTTCTACTGGCACCAGTTCCTGTTCGTGTTCATCGGTGTCATCAGCGTCGCCATCGTCTACCTGGCGACCAGGGACAAGAAGCCGAAGAAGCAGGACACGCAAGAGAATTCCGGGGAGGACGGCAAGTGAACGGCGGACAGATCGTCGAACTGGTTGTTTTCGTCGTGTTGTTCGCGTTCGTGACCGTGCTCGGTTTCGTCGCCGCACGATGGAAGTCCGCCTCGCTCGACCACATCGACGAATGGGGACTCGGCGGCCGCCGATTCGGCGCCTGGATCTCCTGGTTCCTGCTCGGCGGGGACCTCTACACCGCATACACCTTCGTCGCGGTGCCCGCGTTGATCTTCGGCAGCGGGGCGCTGGGCATGTACGCCCTGCCGTACACGATCATCGCCTACCCGATCGTGCTGCTTCCCGCACTTCGCCTGTGGTCGGTCTCCCGCGCGAAGGGTTACGTCACCCCGGCCGATTTCGTGCGCGGTCGGTTCAACTCGCCGACCCTCGCGCTGTTGATCGCGATCACCGGGATCGTCGCGACCATGCCCTACATCGCGCTGCAGCTCGCCGGGCTCGAAGCGGTACTGCGCACGATGGGGATCAACGCCTCGGGCCTGCTCGGGCACCTGCCGCTACTGATCGCGTTCGTGATCCTCGCGCTCTACACCTACCAGTCGGGACTGCGCGCGCCCGCGCTGATCGCGGTGGTCAAGGACGCACTGATCTACATCGTGATCATCGTGGCGGTCATCTACCTGCCCATCAAGTTCGGCGGATTCGGCCACATCTTCGACATCTCGCAGCAGAAACTGAGTGAGATCTCCCCGAAGACCGGCAAACCGAAGGGCTCGATCCTGCTCACCGGGAACAACCAGCTGCAGTACGCGACCCTGGCATTCGGCTCAGCACTGGCACTGTTCCTGTACCCGCACTCGGTGACCGGCGTGCTCGCCTCCAAGGGACGCCGGGTGATCAAACGCAACATGGTCGCCCTTCCCGCGTACTCCTTCGTGCTCGGCCTGCTGTGCCTGCTCGGGTTCATCGCGCTGGCCGCGGGCACCAGCCCGATCACCAACAACGCGACCGGTGAACCGGACACGAACACCGTGGTGCCCAACCTGTTCGGCACCCAGTTCCCGTCCTGGTTCGCCGGAATCGCCTACGCCGCGATCGGGATCGGTGCGCTCGTGCCCGCAGCGGTGATGTCCATCGGCGCGGCGAACATGTGGACCCGCAACATCTACAAGTCCTACCTCCGCCGCAATGCCACCCCGGCCCAGGAAGCCAAACAGGCCAAGCTCGCCTCACTGATCGTGAAATTCGGTGCCGTGGCCTTCGTGGTCTTCATCGACCCGCAGTTCTCCATCGACCTGCAGCTGATCGGCGGCGTGCTCATCCTGCAGACTCTGCCCGCGGTCGCGATCGCCCTGTTCACCCGCTGGCTGCACAAAGCCGGCCTGATCGCGGGCTGGATCGTCGGCATGGGCTGGGGGATCATCATGCTCTACGGCATCCCCCGGGCGAACGGAACCGGACACTTCGGTGGTTCCGCACTCCCACTCGGGCACCTGTCGATCTTCGGCTGGCACCCCTTCGAAGGTTCGCAGGTACAGATCTACGTCGGCTTCGTCGCCCTCATCGCGAACCTCGTGGTCGCCGTCCTCGTCACCCTGATCGCCCGCGCGTTCGGGGCCAAGGACAGCGGTGACGAGACCACCGCCGACGATTACCACGTGGACGAGGACACCCCTCTCCCCGAGAAGGCGAGCTCGACAAACCCAGCCTGAACTGGGGTTTTGCCCGGTCGTGAGTGGTTGTGTTGGTTCTAACCAACACAACCACTCACGAAGGCCGCTTTCGGTTTTCGCCCTTGTCGAGAGCGGCGATGAGCAGCCCGCCGAGCAATGCCAGGTTCTTGTCGAAGTGGATCCGATGTGTGGCCCGCGAGGCCTCGTCATCGTGTTCCCAGTAGGAGTGACCGGCGAGCGTGGTCGGTACCAGGCTCGCGGCGAGCAGCAGCGCCGCCAACCGCGGGCATTTCCCGAATCCGAGCGCGAGCCCGGCCCCGGTCTTGACCAGCGCGTCGATCTTGACCAGCGTCTCCGGGTCGGTCGGTACCGGGAGCGAGCGGTCGCCGATGGTCTTGTCCAGCAGTGGGCGCGCGAGCTCGACCCGCCCAGCCGGGTGCCGCAGTGTGTCGATTCCGCCGCTGACGAAGACCCAGGCAAGCAGTGGTCGAGCGATCCGACGAAGCATGTTCAGTCCACCTGTCCCGTTCTCGATGAGTCCGCTTCCTCCCGAGAACCTACTCTCGACACGTATTCCAAAATCTTGGATCGATCCTAGAAACCCCGATACAGTCCTCGATATGGATCCGGTCCGCAATCCGTTCGCTCCGGGAGCGGGACAGCGCCCACCCGAACTGGCCGGCCGGGACCGTGAACTCGCCGCGTTCGACGTGGTCCTGGAGCGGGTCGCCAAAGGACGACCGGAACGCAGCTTGGTCCTCACCGGCCTGCGCGGCGTCGGCAAGACAGTGCTGCTCGCGGAGCTGCGTTCGATGGCGATGCGGCACGGCTGGGGCGCGGGCAAGGTCGAGGCCCGCCCGGACGCCGGACTGCGCAGACCCCTTTCCGCGGCGTTGCACCGCGCGATCCGTGATCTCGCCGTGCGCCATCGTGCTCCGGACCGGGTCGAGGCCACGCTCGCCGTACTCAAGGCATTCGCGCTGCGCAGCGCACCGAGCGACGCGAAACTGCGGGACCGATGGCAACCGGGGATCGACGTACCCGCCGCGAGCGGCCGCGCCGATTCCGGGGACATCGAGATCGACCTGGTCGAACTGTTCACCGATGTCGCCGAGCTCGCCGCCGATGTGGGCAGCGGGGTGGCCCTGCTCATTGACGAGATGCAGGACGTGCGCCCCGAGGACGTCTCCGCCTTGTGCGCCGCCTGCCACGAACTCTCCCAGTCCAGCGCGCCGCTCGTCGTGGTCGGCGCGGGCCTGCCCCACCTGCCGACCGTGCTCTCGGCCTCCAAGTCCTACTCCGAACGCCTCTTCCGCTTCGTACGGATCGACCGGCTCGAACGCGAGGACGCCGACCGCGCGGTACTCGCCCCCATCGAACGCGAAGAGGCCGACATCGAGCCCGAGGCACTCGACGCCCTCTACGACACATCCGGCGGGTACCCCTACTTCGTGCAGGCCTACAGCAAAGCAGCCTGGGACGCCGCACCGCAGAACCCGATCACCGTCACAGACGTCCAGATGGCCGCCCCGGAAGCCGAAACCGAGCTCGCCGTCGGGTTCTTCGGGTCCCGCTACGAACGCGCCACCCCCGCCGAACGCGAATACCTGCACGCCATGGCCGAGCTCACCAAAGGCGCAGACGCGGGCGCGGCGAGCACCGAAGTCGCCCGGCATCTCGGTCGGCGCGCCAACTCCCTCTCCCCAGCCAGGGACAGCCTCATCAAGAAGGGGCTCGTCTACTCCGCCGAACGCGGCCACATCGCCTTCACCGTCCCCCACTTCGGCCGCTTCCTGCTAACCCGCTGACCTGCGCGAACACCGCTTCGTGCGTGGAAGTGTTGGTTAGAACCAACACAACCACGCACGAGTGGATCTACCCCTGTCTGCAGTTATCTAGCATGAACACTAGAAATAGGTAGGTAGCCTTAGCGACTGAACGTGTCCGGATGAACTGCTGCAAATAGCTTGATTAGCCGCATAATCAATGGCCCGTGCGCCAAATTACCATCGAATAAGTGGCACGTGCGTACGGATTGCGTCATACTGGACAGCAGGGGACAGACGAGAACTGAGGAGCGCACCCATGAACATCACCGCGAAGATTCGTGCCCGCAAGGAGCGCAACCGCACGAACAAGACGAGAAAGGCGGGCATCGACCGCGCCCGCATGCGTCACGAACTGGCGACCATCGCTCACGCACAGCACGCGCGGATGCGCTGAACTGCCCGAAAATCCGCGGTACCGCACGAATTCAAGCGAATTTCGCCGAGGTTGTAACGCAGCACGACGCTCCGTCGATGTACTGGATGACCCCGTGATGCTGTCGGACCCCCGACCTGACAGCACCGCGGGGTTTTCCACATCCTGGACCGCTTTCCCGGCTGGCAGCCGGAAGGAACACGCACGCTGGAACGCGCGTTGCCGATAGACGTGCGAACCACGAGTGAACGTGCGAAAAGCCGGGCCCCGGAGCTGAGCGGACGCGGCTGGCTGAACACCGGCGGGAAGAACTACGAGCTCCGCGATTTCCGGGGAAAGTTCGTTCTGCTCGATTTCTGGACGTTCTGCTGCATCAACTGCCTGCACGTGCTCGATGAGCTGCGCGAACTCGAGGCCGAATTCACGGACGTGCTGGTGACCATCGGCGTGCACTCCCCGAAGTTCGAACACGAGGCGGACCCGGACGCGTTGCTCGCCGCGGTCGAACGCTACGAAGTCCACCATCCCGTTCTCGATGATCCCGAGCTCACGACATGGCAGCAATACGCCGTGCGCGCCTGGCCGACCCTCGCCCTCATCGACCCGGAGGGGTACCTGGTGCATGTCGCGGCGGGCGAGGGCCACGCCGAGGCGCTGCGGGCGGTGCTCGAAACGCAGCTCGCCACGCACGAGGCCGCCGGAACCCTGCACCGCGGCGACGGCCCCTATGTGCCACCGCCACCACCGGCAACGACGCTCCGCTTCCCCGCGAAAGTAGCGAACACACCGCGAGGCACGCTGCTCGTCACCGATTCGGCGCGGCATGCGGTCGTGGAACTAGACGCGGACGGGGTGACCGAGCTGCGCCGATTCGGAACGGGGGAACGCGGCAGCGCCGACGAGCCCGCCCAGTTCGCTGAGCCGTCCGGGATCACGCCACTGCCAACGGAAATCGCCCGGGAAGTCGGCTATGACGTGGTCATCACCGACACCGCCAATCACCTGCTGCGCGGACTCGATCTCGACACGGGAACCGTGCGCACCGTGGCCGGGGTCGGCAGTCAATGGCGTGCCGGCGCCACCGACGGCCCGGCCACCGACATCGAACTGAGCAGCCCGTGGGACGTGGCCTGGTGGCACCCCACCGGCGGCGTCGTGATCGCGATGGCGGGCAACCACACCCTGAGCGTGTTCGATCCGATCGCCGGTACGGTGCGGCGCTTCGCGGGAACCACGGTGGAAGGGCTGAAGGACGGCCCGGCAGGCGAAGCGCATTTCGCCCAGCCGTCCGGGCTCGCGGCTACCGCTGACCGGCTGTGGCTGGCCGACGCCGAAACCTCCGCACTGCGCTACGTCGACACCGATCGACAGGTGCACACCGTGATCGGCACCGGGCTCTTCGACTTCGGACACCGGGACGGCACCGCTGCCGAGGCGCTACTCCAGCATCCGCTCGGTGTCGGCGTCCTCGGCGACGCCTCGATCGCCATCGCCGACACCTACAACGGTGCCCTGCGCCGGTACGACCCCGCGACGGACGAGGTATCGACCCTCGCCGAAGACCTTGCCGAGCCATCGGATGTACTCCTCGTCGAGGAATCGATCCTGACCGTCGCGTCCGCGGCGCACCGCATCGAGCGGCCCGTGGCACCCGGTGTCGCCCAACAACTCGTGCGCGGCGAGGCGATGCGGATCAGCAGGCCGGCGACCGGAATACGCCCCGGCCGGATCCGGCTCGACGTGATCTTCGCGGCGGCACCGGGCCAGCGGCTCGACACTCGATACGGACCGTCCACCAGGGTCGAGGTCTCCGCCTCACCACCCGAGTTGCTGGTGTCCGGGAAGGGCACGAACACCGACCTGTCCCGTGAACTGGTGATCGACGAAACCATCGGCGAGGGCGTGCTGCACGTCGTCGCGCAGGCCGCGAGTTGCGCCGATGATCCGGCCATCGAACACCCTGCCTGCCAGCTGACCAGACAGGACTGGGGTGTTCCGGTCACCGTGACCACGACCGGCACCGACCGCCTCGCGCTGCCCCTCGGAGGACTCGATGCCTAGCACGCTGGACCGTACCGACCCGGAAAGCCCGGACCGGGGCACCGATACCATGCCGCAGGTGGCCGACCAGAAACTCGAGATACAGATGCTGCACGACCGCCTCCTCGTGCGAACCACACCCGAGGAAGGCGAGCGGCGTAGTGGCGGCGGGATCGTGATTCCGGCGACCGCCCAGATGGCCAAGCGGCTCGAGTGGGGCGATGTGCTCGGCGTGGGCAACAGCGTGCGCAACGTCAAGGTCGGCGACCGGGTGCTGTTCAACCCCGAGGAACAGCTCGAGGTCGAGATCGGGGCCAAAACTTACCTCGTGATGCGCGAGCGCGACGTCCACGCGACCGCGACCGAGCGGACCGACCACGGGACCGGCCTGTACCTCTGACCTCTCCACCCAGGCCTGTGCCGTCCCTCGGGATTAGGGCGATATGGGGGATTTACGTCCACTCCATAACGCTGCACACTGTAACCGAGATCACACCGCTGAGCGCTTGTCGGGAGCGTGTTATGTACATCTCGGATGTGTTGCAACGTAAGGGGTCAAACGTCGCCTCGGTCGAATCGCGGAGCACCGTGCGCGAGTTGCTGGCCGAACTGGCCGAGCGCAACATCGGCGCGGTCGTCGTGCTCACCGATCAGCAACCGTCCGGTGTCGTATCCGAGCGCGACATCGTGCGACATCTGCATGCCGGTGGCGAACGAGTGCTCGACTGGCCGGTCAGCCAGATCATGGCGACGCCGATCGTGACGTGTACGTCGAAGGACACCGTCGACAGTGTCATGGTCACCATGACCGAGCGGCGCGTCCGGCACATCCCGGTCATCGACGACGAGCAGCTCGCCGGAATCGTCTCGATCGGGGACGTCGTCAAACACATGATCGCCAAACTCGAAACCGACCGCGAACAACTCGAGACCTACATCGTCAAGGGCTGACCTGGGATTTTCCGTGCTTCGTGAGTGGTTGTGTTGGTTAGAACCCGCACATCCGCTCACGAAGGGTTCTCCAGGCGAGGCCGGAGGCGGTAGCGAGGGATCAGCGGGGCACAGAGTAGGTGACCGTCCGGATTCAGTGGCCCTCGGCGGGGTCAGCCGGCCTCGGCGCGGGTGTTCACCGTGCACCGCGGGCAGCGGCGGGCAAGGAAGAGCACTCCACTGCGGCGAAGGACGCTGATGACTTCCTCGGCGACCCCACAGGGATCGGTGTGGACTTCGTTCCACCCATAGGTCAGTCGTGACCGGCCGGCCAGTTCGGCGGCGTTGTCTCTTCGCCGGTCCCGAAAAGCCACCCACGGCATCGCGTGCCAGGTTCGGCTGTCCAGGCGCACGGTCAGCAAAGCACCCAGGTGATCGTAGGTCGCGTCCTCGTAGAGAATCCGATCATCCACGAGGAACGGTTGCTGCCTTCGCGCGGGCGGTATGCCGTGCGCGCGCTCGACCAGCTCCAGGTATTCGCGCTCCAACTCGGACATCAATCCGCTGGCAACGAGCCTGAGCGCCCCGTTCAATGCCTTGCGGTACCGATAGGGCGGCCGCACCTCGAGGTTTCTCCCCAGCTGGCGGACGGTCACCGGCCAGCGTCCGGCGAGGCCGATGAACATCGTGGTGGCATCCGCCACGCTCGGTTCCGCCACAGCGAGGTCCGTGAGCGTGTCCACTCTCCTCGTACGCTCCGGATCATTACCGGCGCCGATATGCCGGATCGCGCGCGACCGGTGCACCTTGACCAAGGGCAGCTGGGAGATCGCCGAACGTCCATAGGCGACGGTGATCTCGACCTCGGCCGGCCGCCGTTGTTCCGTTTTGCCTTGCCAACGATCAGCCGCACTCGTATGGCTGAGCATCGCCGTCGGCCCGCCATAGAGCAGCGCCGCGGCCACCTTCGCCGAATGCGTCAACGGACCGGTGAATGTCGCATAGACGCCGCGGACCACCCGTTGCCATCGCCGCGCATCCAGATTCGCCTGCAACACGCCCCTCGTGATCGCGAACTCACGCAGCTGGCGCACATGCACGACTCCATGCTGCCGAGCGAGCATCGCGCGCCATTCCTGCCGACGACGCGGCGTCAACCGCTCCTCGGACCAGCGCTCATTGCTCGGCATACCTCACTATCGCGCGATCCCGATAAAACGGCGAGCACCCTAATCCTCAGTTGTGGATAACCACTTCCTGTCCACAACGGGACGCATACGCATTCGTGAGTGATTGTGCGGGTTCTAACCAACACAACCACTCACGAAGACTGGCCCGCTGAGCGGAGGAGGGCGGCTATGACCGGTTCGAGGTCGGCGGCTCGGGGGGATTCGTCGTCGATGAGGCCCTGGATGAGTAGCCCATCGATGGCCGCGAGGAAGACGCGGAAGGCGACCTCGTCGTCGTGACGCACCATCGAGGTGAGCACGTCGAGCCAGCGTCGTGCGGCGGGACGGAGCGAGGGGCGCCGGGCAGCGAGGAGGTAGAGCTCGTATTCGGCCATGGTCCGCCCACGTTGCGGGCCGAGCGCGTGCGCGATCAGGGCCGCGATCTCGGCTGCCGCGCGCCTGCCGTGCGAGCGCACGTGGTCGATCATCCAGTAGACCTCGGTCGCCATGTCCTTGGCGCCGGTGAGCAGGGTGGCGATCAGCAGCTCGTCGAGGGTCGCGAAGTGGTAGGTGGTGGACGCGGTCGGGATCCCGGCTTCACTCGCCACGGTCCGGTGCGTGACCCCTGCGACGCCGTCCCGCTCGATGACCCGCAGGGTCGCTTCGATGATCTCGGCGCGCCGCTTCTCACCCCGCACCTTGCGGCCGTCCACTCCACTGCGCGCTCCCGAACGCGGACTCACTCCGCTCCACCTTCCTCTCGCAGGTCACGTCAAATTACCTGAACGATAGTCCCAATATCCAGGAGGCATGCACCACATTCGCGGGACGGTGGGCATGCCGATCAGTTACTCATCGGTAATGAGCTTTAAGGTGCTCGGATCAACGGTTCCTGACGAAAGGCCCGGACCATGAGTGCGTGGCAGATCACGCTCGGCTCTGCCGGCGTGGCGATCAGCCTGGTCGCGTGGGCGATGTTCTTTTCCGGCGCCTGGCGGATGGTGCGCATCATCCGGCTCGGCCAGCCGGACTCGACGCGCAACGGCCCCTTCATTCCCCGCCTGAAGACTCTGATCAAGGAATTCGCCGCGCACACGCGGATGAGTAAATTCCGGCATGTCGCCCCATGGCACTGGATGGTGATGTGGGGCTTCCTGCTCGGCGTCCTGCTCGTCTTCGAAGCCTACGGCGAGGCGTTCGTTCCGTCCTGGCATTGGCCCTACCTCGGCGCTTGGTCGGTGTGGAGCCTGCTCGTCGAGCTACTCGGGCTCGGCACGATTGTCGGCGGGGTTGCGCTCGCCGTGATCCGGCAGCTCAACCACCCGCGCCGGGCCGATCGGCAGTCGCGGTTCGCCGGGTCCAACTTCGGCGCCGCCTACTTCGTCGAAGCGGTCGTGATCATCGAAGGTCTCGGCATGCTCGGCGTGAAGGCCTTCAAGGAATCCAGCGGCCTCGAGGACATGCCGCTGTGGTCGAGCTTCGTGACCAAGCCGCTGTCCTCGGTGCTGCCCCCGAGCCCGGTGCTGGTCTCGGTGATGGCGCTGATCAAGCTTGCCTCCGGAATGCTCTGGCTCGCCGTGGTCTCCCGCAACCTGACCATGGGCGTCGCGTGGCACCGGCTCTCCGCGTTCTTCAACATCTACTTCAAGCGCGAGGACTCCGGCGATGTCGCGCTCGGCGCGCTCAAGCCGATGATGAGCGGCGGCAAACCGCTCGACTTCGAGGAGGCCGACCCGGACAAGGACGTGTTCGGCGCCGGGCAGATCGAGGACTTCTCCTGGAAGGGATTCCTCGACTTCACCACCTGCACCGAATGCGGGCGCTGCCAGTCGCAATGCCCCGCATGGAATACCGGTAAGCCGCTGTCCCCGAAGCTGGTCATCACACAGCTGCGCGATCACGCCTACGCGAAGGCCCCTTACCTGCTCGCGGGCGGCAAGCGGGACATGGCCGGCGACGAGGTCGGGCTCACCGGTGAGGACCCGCACGCCGGCATCGACGTGCTCGCGCTCGCGGAGTCCGAGAAATCGCTCGTCGGCGACGTCATCGACCCCGAGGTGCTCTGGTCGTGCACCAGCTGCGGCGCCTGCGTCGAGCAGTGCCCGGTGGACATCGAGCACGTCGACCACATCGTGGATATGCGCCGCTACCAGGTCATGATCGAGTCGAACTTCCCGAGCGAGCTCAACGGGATGTTCAAGAACCTGGAGAACAAGGGCAATCCCTGGGGACAGAACGCCAAGGACCGCCTGCAGTGGACCGAGGACCTCGACTTCGAGGTGCCCGTGTTCGACGGGGACCTCGGGGACGCGGAGTACCTGTTCTGGGTCGGCTGCGCGGGCGCTTTCGAGGACCGCGCGAAGAAGACCACCCGCGCGGTCGCGGAACTGCTGCACATGGCCGACGTCAAGTACGTGGTGCTCGGGCCGGAGGAAACCTGCACCGGAGACCCGGCACGGCGCGCAGGCAACGAGTTCGTGTTCCAGCAGCTGGCCATGCAGAACGTCGAAGTGCTCAACTCGGTGTTCGAGGACCGTGAGCCGGGCAAGCGCAAGATCGTGGTCACCTGCGCGCACTGCTTCAACACGCTGGCCAATGAGTACCCGCAGCTCGACGGGCACTACGAGGTCGTACACCACACGCAGCTGCTCAACCGCCTGGTGCGAGAGCGGCAACTGGTGCCGATCGCGCCGGTCGGCGGGAGTGCCACCGACATCACCTACCACGACCCCTGCTACCTGGGGCGGCACAACAAGGTCTACGACGCACCGCGCGAACTCGCCGGTGCGGCCGGAGCCAACCTGCGCGAGATGCCCAGGCACGGTGACCGGTCGATGTGCTGCGGCGCTGGTGGGGCGCGCATGTGGATGGAAGAGAAGATCGGCAAGCGCATCAACGTGGAGCGCGTGGACGAAGCACTGGGCACCGCACCCTCGAAGATCGCGACCGGCTGCCCGTTCTGCCGGGTCATGCTCAGCGACGGGGTGACATCCCGGCAGTCCGATGGGCTCGCCTCCGAATCCGTCGAGGTGCTCGACGTGGCGCAGCTGCTGCTCAACTCCGTGAAGCGTGAGGCACCCGCGAGCGAGCAGGCCGATGAGCCCAGCAGTGAGACCGAGGAAACCCCGCTGACCTCGTAAAACGGGCTTCGTGCGTGGTTGTGTTGGTTCTAGCGGACTCTTATTTGGTGACCTACGGTGGTTGTTGTGGGTCACGATGGGCAGGTTACCGCTGGTCAGCAGGGGCAGGATGGCCGTGCGGGTCGGTTGGTGTTGGATTCGTATGGTCGGTTGTCGCAGGTTCCGGAGACGGGTGAGTGGGAGAAGGTTGAGACCCAGCATTCGGATAACCGGCGTGTGATCGACCGGGTTGGCGGCATGCTGGGTGTCCAGTTGGATGATGGGGTGTCGGCGTGGCAGCGCGGTACCCGCCGTAAAGGCTGGGAGCGGCTGCTGGAGCGGGTGGAGTCGGGTGCCTCGGACGGGATCGTGGTGTGGCATACCGACCGCTTGTTCCGCCAACCCCGAGACCTGGAACGCCTGATCGATCTGGCGGACAAGGGCTACCGGATCTACTCAGCCCGAGGATCACGGGACTTGTCAGACCCGGACGATCGGTTCATTCTGCGGGTCGAGGTCGCCCACGCGGCCCGCTCATCAGATGACACGCAGCGGCGTATTCAGCGCCGGTTCGCCACGATGCGCGAACGCGGAGTCCCGCACTCGGGTGGCCGTAGCTTCGGGTTCCCCGGCCTGGAGCGCGGCACCCGCGACACGCGCAAGGAACGCGAGGAGGTTCCCGCCGAGCTGGTGGCCCGGGAGCGGCAGGCGTTGCGGGACGGGACGCGGGACGCGCTGGCGGGGGTATTCCAGGCGGTGATCGCCGCCGACTGGAACCGCGAAGGCCTCTTGACGGCTGAGGGCAAGGCGTGGACCCCGGTCGCGGTGCGCCAGGTGCTGTTGCGGCCGCGCAATGCGGGGCTGATTGTGCATAACGGGCAGGTGGTGGGCCGGATGCCGGGCGAGCCGATCGTGGACCCGGACGAGTTCAAACGGTTGCAGGCGAAGTTCGCCGGACGCCGCCGTGGCCGCCGCCCGGGTCGGTCGGGTGTATCCCGGGTCGGGGGTGCTGCGGTGTGGCGTGTGCAAGCGCCCGCTCTCCGGGCGTACGCAGTCGGGTTTCTATGCCGACGGGCAGCAGCGGCGCCAGTATCACTGCCGCAAGGCCAGCGGCGGCTGTGGCGGTGTCGCCGCCGACGCACGGTCGGTGGACGCTGAGTTGCGCATGCAGGTGGCGGCACGGCTCTCCGATCCCCGACACGCAGCCGCCGTGGAGGTCGCGCGCGCCCAGGTCGCTGAACGGCTGGAGGCGGTGAAGGCCGAGATCGCCGAATGCCAGCGCATCCAACAGGCACTCTCGGATCGGCTCGGGCGCCGCGAGATCACCATCACCGCCTTCGACACAGGAAACACACCCCTAGCCGAGTCCCTGGCCAACCTCGAAGCCGAACGCGACCAGCTTCCTCGCCGAAGGCGGCGCACCCGACGGACCCGTCCGCGCGCTACCCCGCGAGAAGATCGTCGCCCAGTGGGACGCAGGCGACACCGACACCCGACGCGCCATGCTCGAACGCGCCCTTGGCACCTCGCGCCTACTCCTGGACCCCGCCACCGAACGCGGCGGACGCCGCCGCTTCAACCCCAACCGCCTACGCCTGATCAACCGCGACCAAACCAAGAGCAACCGCGCCACGACCGGGGATAGCTGACACGGTCCTGGCATCTCGGGTACCAACGGTCCGGCCGCTGCGATGCCCGCTCCGGATTGCGCCTAAGACGGAACCCCCGCAACACTGCGTCCGTGCTGGACACGGTGCCTTCCCGGGGATCCGGCGGTATCCCAGACTCCCTTGACCAGAAAAGGGGATATATCGATATTTTGCGGCGCTCGGTGGGCGGCGGCTGCTTGGCAGTGCCCGTCGTCGTTGTTGAGGAAGGATGTGTTTAATCGTGGGTCATTGCGCCGCTCGGCGACAGCTGGTGCAGACGCGCAGAGATTGAGGCGCGCCGCTCAAGGTGGTGCTCACGTAGAGCGTGGTGCCACACAGCGCGGTCACCGGACGGGCTGTCGAACGTGGCGCCAGATGCACCACACGCTGACTACCGACGATCCATGCGTACTGCTGCGCCACCACACTCACCCCGCGTTGCCCGAATCCCGCTCGGAACCTGTGATCCGTACAGGAGACGCAGCACCTCGGCGAGCATGACGGCCTTCGCGGACGCGGCATGCAGCTCCGTCGGCAGGCCCCTTCGATGAAGAGATCGACAAGATGGACCGGTTCAACTGCCGGGTTGGTCGGAGCGCTGGGTTTCTGCTGGGTTCGGGTGTAGTTGTTCGATCGTGCGGGTCAGAGAGCGGAGTTGGGTGTCGATGTCGTCGAACCGCAGGGTGTGCTCGCGTTGTTCGGCGCGGAGTTCGTGGATGCGTTCGGCGAGGTCATCGATGGCTTGGGTGAGTTGAAGATAGTTTTGATGCGAAGCGGCGTGATCGTTGGCGAGGTGTTCGCGCACGCGGCATTCACCGACCACGCAGGAACCATCAGCAGCGTGTTCGGTCTCGCTACCGGGTAGGGGCGTTTTGCCTTGGTCGGATTCGATGAGGAACACCCGTGGGGTGCGGGCCAGAGCCCAGTGCAGGACTTCCCAGAAGTATTCGGACTCGAAATGATCGCTGCGGGGCCCCTGGTCGGCCAGCCAGCTGGCTTGCCAGTGCGGATGCCGTTCCCACGGGTACCGGATCAGGACTTCCCCGGTCCCACGCTCAGGAGGCGTAGCCGCCTCGGCTGCGGCGTTCCCGTCCGGGGAGTCCTGTGGCCCTGCCAGCATCTGCGCGAAAGTCTGCCCCAGTCCCGGATACAAGCCCGCAGCCTTGGCATCGGTCACACTCTGTTGTGTCTGGTTAGCAGGATCGTCGGGACCGCCCCAGTGAAACCATGCCTGCCCGCTCGCCATGTTCCACATCTTCAATTTTAGTCGGTTCGCGCGAGGCCGGTGAGGAGCAGGTCGATCATGCGGCGTGCCTGGTAATCGGGGAAGGTGTCTGCTCCTATGCAGAGGTTGCCGATGCCGAGCATCAGGTCGAAGGCCCGAATGTCGTCGCGTGTATGTCCGGTCGCGGCCGCCGCCTTCAGGAGCCGGTCGAGAACGGGCAGGAGGCGGTCGACGAACTCGGAGTGCAGACTCTCGAACCCCGCCTGATCGGAATGGAGCGCCTCGGCCAGACCGTGCTTGGTGACCAGGAAGTCGGCGAAGCGGTGCACCCAGCTCCGCAGGGCGTCCTCGGGAGACTCTCCGTCCGCGGCAGTAGTGGCCGCGAGTGCGTCGACCTGGTGCCGGAAGACGGCAACCACCAGATCCGCGCGGGTGGGAAAATGCCGGTACATGGTGGCGATACCGACGCCCGCTTCCGCGGCGATGTCCCGTATCGGAGCGTCGACGCCCGCGCGGACGAACACAGTAGCGGCGGCATCCAGGAGTGTCTGCTGGTTGCGACGCGCGTCGGAGCGCTTACGCCTGCCGGATGGCGTGGTGTCAGCAGTCGTCATTCGACGGTGCCTCCCTCCTCACTGTTAATCGGATCAATGTTCCGCTATCCTGATGTGGAACACCGATCCGGATCAGTCCATGATCTCAGACGCGTGGCCCGGATCGGAGACCTGGCACATCTTTATCAGGAAGGTCTTCATCACATGAACGACACAACGATTCCCGTCATCTCGGTCAGGCCGGTCTCGCTCGCGGCCCCTGATCGCGGGCAGGACTTGCAGGTGCGCGTCACCGCACCCGCGACGGGCCGTGACCTGCCGGTCATCGTATTCTCGCACGGCATGACCCTGGGCATGGACGACTACGTGCCGCTGGCCGGGTACTGGGCCGCTCGTGGGTTCGTTGTCATTCAGCCCACTCACCTCGATTCGCTCGGGCTCACCCCCGACGACCCGCGCACCCCGCGCGTCTGGCGCATCCGCACCGCCGACCTGACCCGGATCATCGACCAGCTCGACGTCATCGAAACCAAGGTGCCCGGACTGGCCGGGCGCATCGACCGCGACCGTATCGCGGCCGCCGGCCACTCGTGGGGCGCGCAGACTGCGAGCACGCTCGTGGGTGCGCGGGTCATCGACGCCGACGGCACGCCCGGCGAGAGCATGGCCGACCCTCGGGTCAGGGTTGCGGTGCTGCTATGTCTGCCTGGTACCGGCGGCCCCGACCTGAGCCCGATGGCGGCCGAGTACTTCCCATTCATGAGTCCTGAGTTCGCCGAGATGAAGACCTCCAGTCTGATCGTCGCCGGTGACGCCGACCAGTCCCCACTGACGGTGCGCGGCCCGGACTGGTTCACCGACGGCTTCCGCCTCGCCCCGGGGGCCACCGATCTGCTGACCCTTTTCGGTGCCGAACACGGGCTCGGCGGCATCCAGGGCGCCCACGACACGCGCACCACCGACGAAAACCCCGAACGCGTCGCGCTCGTGCAACGCGCCACGCTGGCATATCTGCGCACCGCGCTGGGCCTCGAAGACGGTGCGTGGCCCGAGTTCCGGGCGGCCCTGGCGGCGACCGCCGAACCGCTGGGCAAACTCGACTCGAAATAGAGCAAGCCTGACACTGCGAGCAGCACGCATCGTCCGACAATCCCGACGGGGCTGCTGAACGTTTCTGTGACAGTTGTTTAGGCCGTGGTTGGGGCGGTTTGGGTCATGATGGTTTCGTATTCGATGGGGGTCAGGCGGCTGAGTCGGGTTTGTCTGCGTCGCCGGTGGTAGGTGCGCTCGATCCAGGTCACGATCGCGGTCCGGAGTTCCTGGCGGCTGGTCCACTTACGGCGGTCGAGAACGTTGCGTTGCAGGAGGCTGAAGAAGCTCTCCATGGCCGCGTTGTCACCGGCTGAGCCGACCTGGCCCATCGAGCCGCGAATCTGGTGGCGCCACAGCGATTGTTGCGGCTTGCGCGAGCGAAATTGACCTCCTCGGTCGCTGTGCAGCGTGCACTCGGCGACGGTGCCGCCGCGTCGGGCGACGGCGGATTCCAGGGCGTCGAGGGCGAGCTGGGCGCTNATGCGGTCAGCGATAGAGTAGCCGACGATCCGGTTGGACCACACGTCCTTGACCGCGCAGAGGTAGACCTTGCCTTCGTTGCTCGGGTGTTCGGAGATGTCTGTCAACCACAGGCGATTCGGCGCGTGGGCGGTGAACTCCCGACGCACCAGATCATCGTGTGCGGGCGCGCTGGGCCG
>NZ_KB905402.1 GCF_000379465.1 Sciscionella marina DSM 45152 | reverse complement strand
TTACACACCCCACCACACCAGATGCGGTGGAAACACTAAACGCGAACAAAACGTAACAAGCTCTGCCCGCAACCACTATACGATTCTGAACCAACAACCCCCCAAGACCTGCAGGTCTTGAGACAGGGTCGAAAACAAAAAAATGGTTCACGACTGTTTCGGTGGTGATAGCGGTGCGGGAAACGCCCGGCCCCATTCCGAACCCGGAAGCTAAGCCCACCAGCGCCAATGGTACTGCACCCGCCAGGGTGTGGGAGAGTAGGACACCGCCGAACACAACTTCACGAATGCCCCGCCCGGAATCGGGCGGGGCATTCGTGCGTTCAGGCCTCGGTGAATTCGAGAACGGCCTTGGTGAATTCGCCGGTCGTCGCGGAACCGCCGAGATCGGGAGTGCGCACCCGGGCTTCGGCGAGCACCCCGCGCATCGCCGATTCGACTTCCACGGCAGCTTCGGTGTGGCCGAGGTGATCCAACAGCATCGCCGCGGTCCAGATCGCGCCCAGTGGATTGGCGAGCTCCTTGCCCGCGATATCGGGCGCGGAACCGTGCACAGGCTCGAACATCGAGGGGAACTCCCGCTCCGGGTTGATGTTCCCGGCAGGCGCGATCCCGATTCCACCGGCGATCGCGGCGGTGAGGTCGCTGAGAATATCGCCGAACAGGTTCGAGGCGAGTAGCACGTCGAACCGGGCCGGGTTCAGCACCAGCTTGGCGCACAGCGCATCGATGTGCTCGGAGGTCAGGGACACCCCGGGATGCCCGGCCGCGCATTCGGCGACGATCTCGTCCCAGAACGGCATGGTGTGCACGATCCCGTTCGATTTGGTCGCGGACGTGACGGTGCCACCGCGTCGTTCGGCCAGCCGCAGCGCGTATTCGGCGATGCGTCGTACGCCGGCGCGGGTGAACACGGCCTCCTGCACGGCCATCTCCGCCTCGGTGCCCTGACCGGAACGGCCGCCGATCTCGCTGTACTCGCCTTCGACGTTCTCCCGCACGACGACCAGATCGACTTCGCCGGAACGCGCACCACGCACCGGACTGTCCACTCCCTCGAAGACCTTGATCGGACGCAGGTTGACGTACTGGTTGAACCGCCTGCGGATCGGGATGAGCAGGCCCCACAGGGAAACATGGTCCGGCACCCCCACCTCGCCGACCGCGCCGAGGAAGATCGCGTCGTGTCCGCTGATCCGGTCGAGCCCGTTCTCGGGCATCATCGCGCCCTGATCCCGGTAACGGGCGCACGACCAGTCGAACTCGTCGTAGTCGAACGTGATGCCGTGGCGGGCGCCGATACCCGAGAGCACCGCACAGGCTGCCGGGGTCACCTCGCGGCCGATGCCGTCTCCAGGGATGAGCGCGATCCGATGGTTCGTCATGCTGCTATCGGATCACCGGAGAAGACGGGGATTCAAGGCAATGGCGCATGACTCACTCCGAGCCCTATCGGAACCCCGGCCGATGTCAAGGGTGTACCTGGATGCCACGCGGTTCTAGTCTCGGTATGATGACTGGAATCGAGGAACTCGTCCCGAGGATCTACCGAGCCCGCGTCGTGCACACCCAGCACGGACCACCGGTCGAGGCGATCGCGGTGCAGGGGGAACGGGTTCTCGCGACCGGCACACTGCGGGAACTGCGCGACCGGTTCCCGGAGGCCGAGGTCACCGATTTCGGTACGGCGACGATCGTGCCCGGATTCAACGATGCGCACATCCATCTCGCGATGTCCGCGGAGGACCAGCTGCACCTTGATCTCTCCCACGACGCGGTCCGCGATATGACCGGGCTGCTCGAGCGGGTGCGTGCCGAGGCGGCGCGGATCGGGCCGGGCGCCTGGGTGCGGGGCAGCCGCTTCGATGATGTGAAGACCGGGAAACTGGACCGCGCGGCGCTCGACGCGGTCACCGGGAACGTGCCCGCCCTCGTCACGCATGTCGCCGCGCACTGGGCGGTGGCGAACAGTGCCGCGCTCCAGGCTCTCGGCTACCACGAGGACTCCACACCACCGGCGGGCGGCGAACTCGGCAGGGACGCGGCGGGCCGGCTCGACGGTCGGCTGGTCGAACGTGCACTGATGCAGGTGGCGATGCCCGCGGCGGGCGCACAGGATTCGCCGATCCAGCCGAGTACCCCCGAGCAGCGGCTGCTGGGCCTGCGCCGCGCCGTCGAGCAGTGGCACGCCGCCGGGCTGACCTCGATCTGCGATCCGCTGGTCGCCCCGGAGGACATCGTCCTGCTACAGCGGGCCCGCAGCGAAGGCCTGCTCACCCTGCGCACCGGCATGCTGCTGGGGATCGACCACTACGCGAAGGCGCACGAATTCGGTATCCGCGGTGGGTTCGGTGACAACTGGCTGCGCTACGTCGGGGTGAAGGGGTTCGTGGACGGTGCGGTCGGCGGGCGCACCTGCCTGCTCTCCGAACCATTTACCGGAACCGGGGATCACGGTCTGCAGATCACCGATACCGAGACGCTGCGCGAACAGATCGGCATGGTGCACCGGGACGGAACCCCGATGGGCGTGCACGCCAACGGGGACACCGCCATCCGGCTCCTGCTCGACATCTACGGTGAGCTCGCCGAGACCGATCCGCGGCCGGGACTGCGCCACCGCATCGAGCACTGCACCCTGGTCGACGAACCGATCCTGGACCGGATGCGGGCACTCGACGTGATCGCCGTTCCGTTCGCCGGATATCCCGCCTACCACGGGGATGCGCTCAACGAGTGGTACGGGCCGGAGCGGACCGAGCGGATGTTCGCGCACCGGGATTTCCTCGACGCGGGCGTCACCGTCGCCGGGTCCTCGGACTATCCGTGCGGGCCGTATCAGCCGTTGCTCGGCATGCAGAGCATGGTGACCCGGCGCGGGGTGGATGACGGCGCCGAGGTGGGTGGCAGGCAGCGGGTCAGCGCGGCCGAAGCGCTGTGGATCTTCACCGTCGGTTCCGCGCGGGCCAGTGACGAGCAGGCGTACAAAGGTCTGCTCGCTCCCGGATACCTCGCCGATTTCGTGGTGCTCGACCGGGATCCGCTCGCCATACCGGGCAAGGAGATCGCCGGGATCGGAGTGCGCGCCACCTACGTCGGCGGCCTGCCGCGCTGGGAACGCTACTCGTAATTGGCGATCTCGATCAGGTTGGCGTCCGGGTCACGCACGTAGACGCTGGTGATCGGCCCGGCCGCCCCGGTGCGCCCGACCGGTCCCTCCTCGATCGGGATTCCGTTGCGCCGCAGGCTTTCCACGACCTCGTCGAGCGGATCGCTCGCGATGAAGCACAGATCTGCGCTGCCGGGGCTCGGATGCGCGGCCTTGGGTTCGAACTCGTGCCCAGCCTGGTGCAGATTGATCTTGCTGGAACCGAAATTCAGTGCGGTGCGCCCGCCCCGGAATGTGACGGTTTCCATGCCGAGGGCGCGGGTGTAGAAATCGACGGTCGCGTCGATATCGGCGACGGTGAGCACGAGATGATCGAGCCGGTCGATGCGCATCCGGGGCGGTCCTTTCCGATGAGATTCACGCGTGCGGCGCTCCCGTCACGGACACTAGTACTGGTTCAGCGCGCCCCGGGAAGAGTGAGATCGAAGGAATAGCGTGAGGCGCGGTACACGTGCCAGCCGTACTCGACGACGCGGCCGTTCTCGTCGTAGGTGGTGCGGTGCATGGTCAGCAGCGCGGCACCGACCGGTTCCCCGAGCAGTTCCGCGTCCTCCTCGGTCGCGTTGCGCGCGCCGATGTTTTGGTGCGCCGCGTGCAACCGGATCCCGGCGGAGCGCAGCAGTTCGTAGAGCCCTTTCGCGCGCAGTTCCGCATCGCTCGGCGTGATCAGGCCGGGCGGCAGGTAGTTGTTCATCAGCGCGATCGGTTCCTCGTCCACGAGGCGTACCCGCTCGATCCGGTGCACACTCTCCAGTTCCGGTGCCTCGAGCGCACCGATCGCGTGCTCGCTCGCCGTTTCGGCGCCGTTGGTGAGCACCCGGGTTCCCGGATGTTTGCCGAGCCGGGTCAGATCGTCGAACAGGCTGGACAGGCGCAGCTGCCGGGCGACCTTGTTGTGCACGACCTGGGTTCCGACCCCCCGTTTGCGCACGAGCAGGCCCGCGTCGACCAGGCTCTGGATCGCCTGGCGGATGGTGGGCCGGGAGATGCCGAGCCGGGCGGCGAGCTCGGTCTCATTGTCCAGTCGCGCACCCGGGGCGAGTGCTCCGCCATCGATCGCCTCGCGCAACTGGGTTGCCAGCTGCGCATACAGCGGTATCGGGCTGTCCTGGTCGAGCCGGAGGCTGGCCGCGCTCCATTCCGGGGTCGTCACCGGAGTCAGCCTAACTCATTTCCTTATTGTCCGATTGTCTTGACAAAGTCGAATGGGTGCGGCACGTTGATCCGCATGGGAGAACCCCTCGACCTGCTCACCATGGGCCGCATCGGTGTCGATATCTATCCGCTGCAGACCGGGGTGGGACTCGAGGATGTCAGTTCCTTCGGCAAATACCTCGGTGGCACGGCGACGAACGTGGCCGTGGCCGGTGCGCGCTACGGGCGGTCGACCGCGGTGGTCACCAAGACCGGGGCGGACCCTTTCGGCCGGTTCATCCGCCGTGCCTTGCGCGGATACGGGGTGGATGACCGCTTCGTCGGCACCAGTGCGGGATTGCCCACCCCGGTGACCTTTTGCGAGATCTTCCCACCGGACGATTTCCCGCTGTACTTCTACCGCGCCCCGTTGGCGCCGGATCTGGACCTGCACACCGCGGAGCTGGACTTCGAGGCGATCAGGCAGGCACGGATCTTCTGGGTGACCGGGACCGGATTGTGCGCCGAACCGAGCAGAACGGCCACGCTCGCGGCACTCGAGGCGCGCGCCCGGTCCGGGATCACCGTGCTCGATCTCGACTACCGGCCGATGTTCTGGGAATCCCGCGAGCAGGCGCACGGTTGGGTGGACAAGGCCCTCGAGCACGTCACGGTCGCGGTGGGGAACCTGGACGAGTGCGCGATCGCGGTGGGCACCGGTGAACCGGATGCGGCGGCGAAGGCTTTGCGGGACAAGGGAATCGAGCTCGCGGTCGTCAAGAAGGGGCCCGCCGGGGTGCTCGCGGTGGATGACACGGGTTCGGTCGAGGTGCCGCCGGTTCCGGTCGAGGTGGTCAACGGGCTCGGTGCGGGCGACGCGTTCGGCGGGGCGCTGTGCCACGGATTGCTCGCCGGCTGGGAAATCGAGCGCATCATGCGGTTCGCCAACGCGGCCGGCTCGATCGTTGCCGGGCAACTCGCCTGTTCGGACGCGATGCCCGATGAACGCGCGGTCCGCGCGGTGCTCGATGGCTGAGCGGTTGCGCGCCCTGGCCGAACAGCGGGCGCGCGACCCCGGGGCGATCGCGCGCGCCGCGGCGGACCGGGTGCGCCCCGCCTCGCCGTACGGCCCGCACGGTAAGGCAATGATCATCGCGGCCGATCACCCCGCGCGTGGGGCGAACGCCATCGGTGCCGATCCGCTCGCCATGGCCGATCGTGGCGGGCTGCTCGACCGGATCTGCGTCGCGCTCGACCGTCCCGGGGTCACCGGGGTGCTCGGCACCGCGGATGTGCTCGAGGATCTGCTCCTGCTCGGCGCGCTGCACGGTAAATCGGTATTCGGCTCGATGAACCGCACCGGACTGGCGGGTTCGAGTTTCGAACTGGACGACCGGTTCGCCGGTTACGACGCCGGGGCGATCGCGCGATTCGGTTTCGAGGGCGGGAAAATGCTCACCCGGATCGCGCTCGATGATCCGCACACTCCCGCGGTACTGGAGAATTCCGCGCATGCCATCAATCAGCTCGCGGGCCGCGGGCTCATCGCGATGGTCGAGCCGTTTCTCTCCGAGTGGGTGGACGGCCGGGTGCGTAATGACCTCAGTCCGGAGGCGGTGATCAACTCGATCACCATCGCCTCGGGGCTCGGCGGGACCTCCGCGTACACCTGGCTGAAACTGCCCGTCGTCGCGGACATGGAGCGGGTACTCGCCTCCTCGGCGCTTCCGGTGCTGTTGCTCGGCGGGGAGGTGACCGATGCCGATGCGGCCTTCGCCTCCTGGCAGCGGGCGCTCGGCCTGCCGACCGCCCGAGGGCTTGTCGTCGGCCGTTCCCTGCTGTATCCACACGATGAGGATGTTGCCAAGGCTGTCGACACGGCGGTGGGATTGCTATGAATGACATGTTGTATCGCCCGGCGGGGAGCACGGCGGAGGGGCCGTTCAGCCTCGTCGTCACCCCGGAATCGGCCGGATGGGGGTATTCCGGGCTCCGGATCCTCGCACTTACCGGCGCCGAACGGTTCACGACGGGGGAGTCCGAGGCACTCCTGCTCCCGCTCTCCGGTTCCGCGCGCGTCACGGTGGACGGACAGCGGTTCGAGCTGGCCGGGCGCGCGCAGGTTTTCGACTCGGTCACCGATTTCGCTTACCTGCCAAGGGATGCGGAGGTCACGGTCGAGGGGGAGGGCAGCTTCGCGATTCCCGCCGCGCGCACCGGGACGAAACTGCCCGCGCGCTATGGGCCCGTGGACGGTGTTCCGGTGGAACTGCGCGGTGCGGGCAACTGCAGCAGGCAGGTCAACAACTACTGCCTGCCGCACACCTTCGAGGCGGACCGGCTACTGGTGTGCGAGGTGCTGACGCCGAGCGGGAACTGGTCCTCCTATCCACCGCACAAGCACGATGAGGTGAGCGAGACCGAGAGCGAACTCGAGGAGATCTACTACTTCGAGATCGCCGGGAACGGGATGGGATATCAGCGCGTGTACGGCACCGCACAGCGCCCGATCGATGTGCTCGCCGAAGTACGCGGCGGGGACGTGGTGCTGATTCCGCACGGCTGGCACGGTCCCTCGATGGCGGTTCCCGGCTACGATATGTACTACCTCAACGTGATGGCGGGCCCGGGCACGGAGCGGGCGTGGGAGATCTGTGATGATCCCGCGCACGGCTGGATCCGGGATACCTGGGCGGACCAGAAGGTCGACGCGCGGCTGCCGTTCGGGGACCGGTCATGACGATCCGGCTGACGGTTGCGCAGGCGCTCGCGCGGTTCCTGGCGAACCAGTACTCCGAACGGGACGGTATCGAACAGCGGCTGATTCCCGGTGTGTGGGGTATTTTCGGGCACGGCAACGTCGCCGGCCTCGGCCAGGCCCTGTTGCAGGAATCGGGAACCGGCAGGCTGCCCTACTATCTCTCGCGCAATGAACAGGGCCAGGTACACGCGGCGAGCGCGTTCGCGAAGATGCGCAACCGCATGCAGACCTTCGCGTGCACCGCGTCCACCGGGCCGGGATCGACGAACATGATCACCGGGGCCGCGCTCGCTACGACCAACCGATTGCCGGTATTGTTGCTGCCCAGCGATATGTTCGCCACCCGGGCCCCGGATCCGGTGCTCCAGCAGCTCGAGGACACCCGTGCGGGCGATGTCTCGGTCAACGACGCCTTCCGCCCGGTTTCCAAGTATTTCGACCGGATCGCGCGCCCGGAGCAGCTGATTCCGGCGGTCCTCGCCGCGTTCCGGGTGTTGACCGATCCGGTGGAAACCGGTGCGGTGACCCTGTGTCTGCCCCAGGATGTGCAGGCCGAGGCGTTCGACTGGCCGGAGGAATTCTTCCGCAGGCGGGTGTGGCACATCGAACGCAGGGAACCCGATGCGGACGCGGTTCGCCGGGCGGCCGAGGTGCTGCGTTCGGCGCGGCGCCCGCTGATCCTCGCCGGTGGCGGAGTGGTCTATGCCGAGGCCGAACAGGCGCTGCGGGAGTTCGCCGAATCCACGGGGATCCCGGTCGCCGACACCCATGCGGGAAAGGGCGCGGTTGCCTGGGATCACCCCTGCGCGGTCGGCGGGCTCGGCGCGACCGGCTCGACGGCAGCGAATTCCCTTGCCGCGCAAGCGGATGTCGTGCTCGGTATCGGTACCCGCTATTCGGATTTCAGCACGGCGAGCCATACCGTGTTCGGCGAGCGGGCCCGGTTCGTCAATCTCAACATCGCGCGGATCGACGCGGTGAAGCATTCGGCGGAGCCGCTGCTCGCCGATGCCCGTTCCGGGATCGGCGCGCTCGCGGCCGCGCTCGGGCAGTGGCGGGCCGAACGCGGGTACCGCGAGGAGATCCGTTCCCTGGCAACGGAGTGGGCGCGCACGGTCGATGCCTGTTTCGATCGCGGACACATACCGCTTCCCGCGCAGACGGAGATCCTGGGTGCGCTCAACCGGACGCTCGACGGTGGCGATGTGGTGATCAACGCGGCCGGTTCCATGCCGGGGGACTTGCAGATGCTCTGGCGGGCAACGGATCCGAAGGCGTATCACGTGGAGTACGCGTATTCCTGCATGGGGTACGAGATTGCCGCCGGAGTCGGTGTGAAGCTGGCTGCCCCGGAGCGCGAGGTCGTCGTGCTCGTCGGGGACGGATCGTATCTGATGATGGCACAGGAGCTCGTGACCACGGTCGCGGAAGGGCTGAAGGTGATCGTGGTCCTGGTGCAGAACCACGGCTTCGCCTCCATCGGTTCGCTTTCCGAATCTCTTGGTTCGCAACGGTTCGGCACGAGTTACCGATACCGGAACCCGGAGAGCGGGCAACTGGACGGGGAGCGGCTTCCCGTGGATCTCGCGGTGAACGCGGAAAGCCTCGGCGCCACAGTCCTGCGGGCGCGCACCGTCGCGGAGTTCACCGAGGCGATCGTCCGGGCCAAGGCGAGCGACCGAACCTGCGTGGTGCATGTGGAGACCGATCCCCGCGCCCCGGGCCCGCCCGATGGCGGCTGGTGGGATGTTCCGGTCAGTGAAGTGTCCGAACTGGACTCGACAAGGACCGCGTACCGCACGTACACGGAGCAGAAACGCAGGCAGCGCCACTATCTCTAGGAGAACTCGATGACAACGACGTCGCCGCGTGCCGTGATCGGCAATCTCTGCCTCGGTAGCGCACCGGATTCCTGGGGAGTCTGGTTTCCCGAGGACGAGCATCAGGTGCACTACACGCGCTTCCTCGATGAACTCGTCGAGGCGGGCTACGAATGGCTCGAGCTCGGTCCGTACGGGTATCTCCCGACGGATCCGCGACAGCTGACCGAGGAGGTGGGATCGCGCGGACTCCGAGTCTCCGGCGGGACGACCTTCGGTGCGCTGCACCGCCCGGACAAGTGGGAGGAGATGCTGGCGCACACCCGCAAAGTCGCCGAGCTGACCGCCGCGACGGGGGCACACCACCTGGTCTACATCCCCCCGCAGTACCGGGACGAGAAAACCGGGGAGTACACCGAATCGCCCGAACTCTCCGCGCGGCAGTGGGCGGAATTCGGTGCCCGGGCCAGTGAGCTCGGCAAGATCCTGCTCGAGGAATACGATGTGCGGCTGTGTCTGCATCCGCACGCGGACAGTCATATTCTCACCCAGCAAGAGATCGAGCGTTACCTCGATGAGAGCGATTCGCGCTACGCCAACCTGTGCCTCGACACCGGGCACGTGGCCTACGGCAGGGGCGATGCGGTCCAGCTGATCAGGGACTACGCCGAGCGGATCGGTTATGTGCACATCAAGCAGATGGATCCCGATGTGCTCGCGCAGGTGTACGCCGAGGAGCTGAGTTTCGGCGAGGCGGTCAAACGCGGGGTCTGTGTGGAACCGCCCGCCGGGGTGCCCGATCCGGCGGCGATCGTCACCGAACTGTCCACTGTGGACGCCGAGGTGTTCGTCGTCGTGGAACAGGATCTCTACCCGTGCAGTCCGGAGACACCGCTGCCGATCGCCGTGCGCACCCGGGAATACCTCGGTGGCCGCGGTCTTTCCGAGACGCGGCGGCCGAACGGGGGCGCGAAGGTATGACGGTGCGGGTCGGAGTGATCGGGACCGGGAGGATCGGCAGCGACCACATCCGGCGGCTCACCGGGACCGTCCCCGGGGCCGAAGTCGTCGCGGTGTCCGATGTGGACACAGATCGCGCCGGGCTGGTTGCCGAGGAGATCGGCGCGGTCGCGATCCCGAGCGGTACCGCGCTCATCGCGGACGATCGGGTCGACGCGGTCGTGGTCACCTCGATCGGGCCGACACACGCCGAGTACGTGCTCGCCGCGATCGAATCGGGGAAATACGTGTTCTGCGAGAAACCGCTCGCCACGACGGCCGGGGACTGCCTGCGCATCGTGCGCGCCGAGCAGGAGTTCGGCGACAGGCTCGTCCAGGTCGGGTTCATGCGCCGCTACGACGCTGGCTATCGCGCGATGAAGCGAGTCATCGATGCCGGGGAGATCGGTGCGCCACTGATCATGCACTGCGTGCACCGCAACGCCTCCGTTCCCGACTCGTATCACTCGGCGATGGCTGTGCAGGACACCGCCGTGCACGAGCTGGACACCATCCGCTGGCTGCTCGGCACCGAGATCGCGCGCACCCAGGTGCATGTCCCGCGCAGCACCGGGAACCGGCTCCCGCACCTGCGCGACCCGCAGCTGATGCGGTTCGAGACCGAGGACGGGGTGCACATCGACCTCGAGGTGTTCGTGAACTGCCAGTACGGCTACGACATTCAGTGCGAGACGGTCGGCGAACTGGGTGCCGTGCGGCTGCCCGATCCGCCGGATGTGGTGGTGCGGAAGGCGGGGCAGCTGCGAACGGGGGTCTTGCAGGACTGGACGACCCGGTTCGTCGAGGCCTTCGACCGCGAGCTCCGTGAATGGATCGACTCGGTGCACGCCGGCCGGTTGTGCGGGCCGAGCGCCTGGGACGGCTATGCCGTGGCGGTGTCCAGCGATGCTGCGGTCCAGGCACTCGAATCGGGACAGCTCGTCGAGGTCCGGCTGACCGAGAAACCGGAGCTGTATCGGGACTGACCCGCGCGACTCGGCAGCAGGGCAATGTTCACGATAGAGAGCACTGTTCTCGGATTGGACTGTTGTTCGCAGGTGGAGCGGTGCTCTCGGAGTGGCACGCTGTTTCGCGAGGCAGAGCAGTGTTCGCAGGCCAGAGCAGTGTTCTCGGGACGGGGCAGTGTTCTCGGGAAGATCGGCATTCCGGGACCAGAACAGCGCTCGCGGCGCAGAGCAGTGTTCTCGACACAGAACAATGTTCTCGGAGCAAATCGGCGTTCCGGAAGCGGAGCGATGTTCGTGGAGTGGATCGGCTACCCCGGAAGTACAGCAGCGTTCCGGAACCAGAGCGGTGTTCCGGAAGCGGGGCGGCATTCCCGGGTCCGCCCACGCATGGCGGCTTGACCGGGTCACGAACCGCTGATCATGATGAGCACGGGTGTGACAGCGGGGAGGTGCGGGCGATGGAGCCGATGGGGATCCCGGCGACGCAGAGCCGTTCGAGCAGGTATGTGGCCAATACGCTGCGGGTGGTGGTGCGCCCCGCGGTCGATCTCCTGCCCGCGACGAGCCTTTCGGTACTCGCGGCGCGTGGCCTGCTCGACACGGTGCTGCCCGCGCTCGCCCCGTCCCGCCGTGCGCGGATCCGTGCGGAGCGGGCGTATCACGAGGGAAGACCGGTACGCGGGGAGTGGGTGCACGGCCCGGTGCCGCTCCGTAGCGATGCGGTGGTGCTGTATTTGCACGGCGGCGCCTTCCTCTGCGGCTCGCCACGCAGTCACCGGGGGCTGATCGCGCAGTTGTCGGCGCGGGCAGGTCTGCCCGTGTTCTCCCTGGATTATCGGCTGGCCCCGAGATACCGCTACCCGGCGGCCGCCAAGGATGTGCTGAACGCGTTCAGGCTGCTGCTCGCGCGGGGTTATCCGGCCGAGCGGATCGTGGTCGCTGGGGACTCCGCGGGCGGCCACCTCGCCCTCGGGCTGGCGATCGCGGCCCGTGAGCAGGGTCTGCCACAGCCCGCGGCGCTGGTGCTGTTCTCCCCGCTGGTGGATTTCTCGGCGAACACGGCCGCGGCGGTCGATGAGCATCGCCGGGATCCGTATCTGAGCGCGCGGCTGGCGAAGCGGATGCTCCCGCTCTACGGCCGCAGCGGGGAACCGGGGCTCGAGCTGTTACGCGGTGATCTCTCCGGGCTGCCGCCGATCCTGTTGCAGGCGGGGGACGCGGAGATGCTGTCCGGGGACGCGCGGGCGCTGGCGAGCCTGGTCAACACCGAGGGCGGGAACTGCACGCTGGAAATCTGGCCTGGTCAGGTACATGTGTTCCAGGCGCTGTACCGGCTGCTGCCGGAAGCCCGCGGCGCGCTCGCGCACGCGGGCCACTACATCCGGACGCGGCTCGGCGAGCCGGTTGCTCAGAAGGCGGGCCGAGCGCAGCTCAGCGGTGATTCGACCCCGCCGTGACGTGCGATTTCGGGATCCGGTTCGTCCGTTCCTGGTTGGATTCCGCCTTGTGGTCCTGAGCCTTCTGCTCCTGCTTGGCGGCGGTGTTGTGCTGACGCGCCGGATGCGGGGTCGGCACCTCGCCGTTCTGCGACCATGATCCCTTGACCGGCTGCTTGACCTGCTGGTCTTCGCCGATCCGGGCGGAGTTGGCCTTGAGCGTGTCCTCTTCGTCGGTCTCCGGGTCGAGTGCCGGGCCGGCCTTCTGCAGCAGCTCGAGCGCGCCGCCGAGCTGGTCACGCAGCTGGCCGCGCAGCCCACGCAGCGCCCCGACCTGCGCGGTCGCCTGCTCGATGCGCTGGTTGGCCTCCTCGGTGGCCTCCCGGACCCGCTTGGCGGCTTCCTCGGTGGCCTCCCGGACCCGCTTGGCGGCTTCCTCGGTGGCCTCGCGCACGCGCTTGGTCGCCTCGTCCGTGGCGTCCTTGATCCGCTTCTCGGCCTCGCGCTTGCTGCTTGCCTCGCGGTCGGCGACTTCCTTGGCGAGCTTCTCCTTCTTGCTCTTGAGCTCCTCGTTGAAGTCGGTTTCCGTCTTGGTGCGCCGTTTGGTCGACTCGCTGTCCAGGCGGTCCCGCTCGGTTTTGGCCTCGGTGGAGAGCCGCTCGATCTCGGCGTGCGCCTTGCGCATCGTCTCCTTGTGCTCGTTCTCGTGGTCCTCGCGGGTCTTGTCGAGGTCGGCGAGCATGTCCTGGTAGCGCTGGCGCAGCTGCTTGGCGTCGTTGTCCGCCTCGGTGCGCGTGTTCGCCGCGGCCGTCTCGGCGCGCGTCATGATGTCCTTCGCGTCGGCGTTCGCGAGGGTGATCATCCGGTTGAGTCGCTCACCGAGATCGGTGGCGCTGACCGGAGCCTTGGAGAGTTCGTCGATCTTCTGTTTGAGTGAGTCGATCTCGGAGCGCGCCATGTTGAGCCGCTCGGTGAGCCGGTCCACCTGAGACAGGGCCGAGTCGCGATCCGTCTGCAGGACGCGCAGTTCCTCCTGCACGTCCTGGAGGTACTGCGTCACCTGGTTCCGGTCGAAACCGCGCAGTGCTACATCGAAGCCAACCTTCAACGGGATCAACTCGTTCTCCATGCAGTCGACGGTACGCGTTTTCCGGGGCGGATGGGGAAAACGGTGCGGTGATTTTTACGGCAGCCACACGGACGCAACCTCGGGCCTTCTCAGCCGTCATTGTCCATTGTGGACAGATAACGGGACGGGCGCGGCTACCAGTGAAATCCTCGCGTTAGTTTCATCAGTGTAGTGGCCAATTGCGTTACGCGTCGATCCTTCTTGTTCGTTTCGCCACGTTCACCGCCCGCGGCCGCGGATTCCGGGAACACTTGGTATCCCTGATATGCCACCGCGTCGACGAAACCGGGCGCGAGCGAGTAAGCGAGTCCGATCGCCGCGCCGTAGGGCGTTCCCATCTGTTTGGGGCGTTTCTTGAGTGCCGTGATGATCATGTCCGCGGCGGCTTCCGGAGATTTCGCGGGGAACGCGTCATAGATCTTCGTGGGGCGGATCATCGGAGTGCGCACGAGTGGCATGTGCACCGTGGTGAACGTGACTCCCTTGCCGTGTGTTTCGGTGGCCACGATCCGTGCGAAGTAATCGAGCGCCGCCTTCGAGGCGACATAGGCGGAGAACCGGGGCGCGATGCCCTGTACTCCGATCGAGGAGACATTGACGATATGGCCGAATTTCCGCTCGGTCATGTGCGGCAGCAAGGCGAGGATCAACCGGACCGAGCCGAAGTAGTTGATCGCCATCGCGCGCTCGTAGTCGTGGAAACGGTCATACGAGAGAGTTACCGAACGGCGAATGGAGCGGCCCGCGTTGTTCACGAGCATCTCGATCCCGCCGTACTCGTGCAGCATCTGCTCGACCGTCTTCGCCACGGCCTCGTCATCGGTCAGATCGCAGGGGTACACGCCTGCCTGGCCGCCCGCGGCGAGGATGTCCCTGCGCACCTCCTCGAGTTCGCTCGCCCGGCGCGCCACGAGCAGCGGGATGGCGCCCTCGGCGGCGAGCTTGAGCGCGGTGGCCCGCCCGATCCCGCTCGAGGCCCCGGTCACCACGACCCGGCGCCCGTCGAGCTCTCCGCGCGGGCCGTGCTTGCGCGCGCGGTACGGGTCGAGGTGCTCGCGCCAGTACCGCCAGAGCACCTCGGCGTAGTCGGTCAGCCTCGGCACCTCGAGGCCGCTGCTGCGCAGTGCCTCCCTGGTGGCGAGGGTGTCGAACACGGTGGGCAGACCGGCGAACTCGAACACCTCGGGCGGGATGTCGAGTCGGTGCAGCACCGCGTCACGCACGAGCCCGGCGCCGGGCAGACGCTCGGCGAGCTTGCCGATCGCGCGCGCCGGGTTGGAGAGGGTGTCGCCGAGCCGCACCGCGATCTGCGGGGCCCCGGCGACGTGCGCGAACGCGTTGTATACATCCGTCAGTGCCTGGGGCTTCGGGTTGACCAGGTGAAACGCTCGCCCGTCCAGTCCGGCTTCGTGCATCAGGTGCACGATCGCGGCGGCCACGTAGTCGACCGGGACCACGTTCGTGTTGCCGAGCTCGGGCGCCACGAGTGGGACCTCGGGCAGCCGCGCGAGCCGGGCGATCGTGGGGAACAGATAGTAGATCCCGTCCACTTTGTCTATCTCGCCGGTTTTCGAATCGCCGACCACGATCGCGGGCCGGTACACCCGCCACGGCACCTCGGTTGCCTCGCGCACGAGCTTCTCCGACTCGAATTTCGTGCGGTGATAGGGGCTCGGCAGGGACTGTCCCACGTCGAACATGTCCTCGGTGAACTTGCCCGCGTGGTCCCCGGCGACCGCGATGGAGGAGATGTGGTGCACCCGGCCCGCCTCGATCGCCGCGGCGAGCTCGAGCAGATGCTTCGTGCCGTCCACGTTCGCGAGCTGGTTGTCCTCCTCGCTCGCGGTCATGTCGTAGAGCGCAGCGAGGTGCACCACGTGGTCGACCTTCCCGCGCAGTTCCGCCACGGTCGCCTCGCCGACGCCGAGCGCGGGGGAGCGCACATCGCCTTCGACCGGGCGCACCTTGACCGCCTGCGGCCAGCCGAGCGTGGTCCTTGCCAGCTTCTCCGCGGAATCCGGCCTGGTCAGCACGAGTACTTCGGTCGTCGATTCGCGCTCGAGCAGCATCCGGACGACATGACGGCCGATGAATCCCGTCGCGCCCGTTACGAGATAAGTGGTCATCCTGCGCCCCTCAACTGCCGCGGGTCGGTTTTCGAATGGCAGTAGGTTACTGGGCGGGTGGCGAAGCTGTCTGCACACTGGGCACCGAATCCCGCTGCGGGGGACTCGGTGCGCGGACGGCTACATCGGATTCGCGACCATGATGCGGTTCGATGCGTACCCCTCGTCCCCGCCGACCCAGCGGCCGCCGCAGGTCACGAGCACGATGCGGTGCGGGCCCGACTGGCCGAACAGCTGCTCCGCCTGGTCGGGCAGGGCGTTCTTGTGCAGCGTGACGACCTTGCCGATCCGGTACCGGTACTCGGTGCCCGCGGTGTCCTTGACGGTGACGACATCGCCGGTCTTGTCGTTCCACAGTTCGTTGAACGGTCCGGTCTGGCCTGCCCAGTTCACGTGCCCGGCGAACAGAGTTGCGCCCTGCTTCGCGTCCAGCCCGGAACCCCACCAGGTCGCTTCGCGCACCCCGTTCGGAATGGGCAGCGTGCGGTTCGCGGTGACCTCGGAGCGCACCAGTTTGGCGGTGCCGCCCTTGGGCAGGCGGATCGTGCCCGGGCTCTGTCCGGGAGGGGGTTTGGGCTTGCCGGTCGCCCGTGGAGGCCGCGGCTTGTCCGGTTCCGGTTCCTCCTTCGCGGCCGGGCTGACCTGTGTCTTCGGTTCCTTGTCCGCGCCCTTGGCCTGGTGTTCGTATCCGGCTCCGGAGGCGTGTGCGGCGGCCATGGCATGCCCGGGGACGACATTGCCCGAGGCGCCGAGGACGACCCCGGCGACCACGATCCCGACCCCGGCCACGGCGACCCCGCTCGCGGCAAGACCCGCGCCGAGGCGCGAACCCTGCCGCTTGCTCGGTTCACGCACTCTCGTTACCTCCTGCGCAGCTTGCGCGTGAGCAGGACGCCGCCGACCCCGGCGAGGACCACGATCCCGCCGCCGAAGCCGAGCAGGCCGTAGGAGGAGGGCAGCGTGCTGGTCGCGGAGGCGGCCGTCACGGTCGGCGAACTACCGCCGGCGGGGATCACGACCGGGATGATGGCCTTGTTCTTCTTGTTGGACAGCGAGAGGGCCAGCGTCTTGCCCGGCTGGATCGTGCCGCAGGCCGACGGCGGGTTCTTCGCGTCGTAGGACTGGTCGTAGTCCTTGGCCGGCGCGGTCTCGATCACGCAGATCTGCTGCGGGGCGGCGAGGTCGCCGACGCTCGCGAGCCCGTTGTCCCCGGTCTGCACCACCGCGGGCTGCTTGTCCGCGCCGAGCAGTTCCTTGCCGTCGAAGGTCTGCGCCGGCGACTTCTTGTCGCCGCCGGTGATCCGCAGCGAGACCCCGGAGATGCCCTTACCGGACTCCGAATCGGTCTTGGTGACCTTGACCCCGCCACCCTGGATCTCGAAGGTCTTGGAGAGGTTCTGCTCGCCACCGCCGAGCACGACCTTCTGTACGTTCGGGTTGTTCAGCGGTTCCTGCACCCTCGGCAGCGCGTTCGGGCTGTTCAGGCTCGCCTGCAGGGTCGGCTTCGCGCCGGTCGGGGTCACCTTGACCTGGGCGGTCCCGTTCGCGTCCGTGGTGACCTTGGTGGACTTCGCCCCGTCGATCGTGGCCTGGCTGCTGGTCAGCGAGATCGGCACATCGGAGACCGGGTTCTTCGCGCCGGAGGTGAGCTTGAGGGTCCAGGTGCCCGGCTTGTTGATCTGCGGCTGCTCCGGCGGGGTCAGCTGCAGATCCCAGGGCGCCCTGTTCGCCGCGGCGTCCTTCTTGACCTCGGCCACCTTCTGCTTGAGCGAGGCGTTCATCTTCGAGGCGTAGTAGCCGCTGTCGTAGGCGAGGTTCTGCTGGATCCACTTGGTGTCGTGGCCCTTGAAGATCGGGTCGTGCGGATCACCGGGGTGACCCTTGACCACCGGGGCCGTCCAGCTGTGCAGCAGGTGCGCGACGGCCGCCGCGGTCAGGTTGTCCTTCGTGTTGCCGTATTTGAGCAGCAGGTAGGAGATGTCCGATGCCTGGGACTTGGGGATCGCCGTTCCCCACTTGGTCTTGAGCGCGTCACCCGGCTTGTACGGCTGGTCCGAGCCGGGCGCGGGGAGCGCGTAGTCGACGCAGAACACCTTCTTGCCGCCGACCACGTACTGGCCGAGCCAGGTGCCCGCGGGGTTGCCCCCCGGGGTCGGGCCGACGGACATGCCGGCCCCCTCGTCGATTCCCGCCGCCGAGGCCAGCTGCGGGGTCGCGACGAGGGTGAGTCCACTGACCAGCCCGGCGCCGAGTATGCCTGCGAGGATCTTTCTGAGCCGCATGACGGTGCTATCCCTCCGACAGGCGCTGCACCCAGGCTCATGCGCACGCGCGTACCCCCGCGACAATGCTGCCGCGTTCCCGCGTCCTGTGCCCCGAGAACTTCCGCGCCCGAAACTTCGTGTTGGTCGTTGCCCTGTTGGTCGTGCCCTGATCAGCTTCGTAACGGCAGCCTGGCGCGCCCAAGTCCGTTACGACACTGCGTGAGAGCTTCTCGGGTCGGAAGGCAAAACACAATCCGCCATGGGGAGTATGTTCGACTGCGAATTTCGCCAGGGCAAACGCGGTACTTGATTACACTATGTATGGAATCTGATCGCCCCATTCACCCACAAGTCAGCTGAACGCTCTACTGTGTGTACCACCAGTGGGTGATTGTAAAGCTGGCTTTACGATCATGCTGCCGGGCGGCCCGGGAACTCGCTTCCCCCGTGCGGCGTTGTACGGCTGAGGAAGGATCCCGAGGAGGTCAGTGTGCGCAGCAGTTCGAACCCCGTGTTCCGCAACCTGCCGGGCGGTGGCTACGGAACCCCGGTCGGTTTCGGTGGCGCCACGGCGACCGCGGCGCCCCAGGGGGCCCAGGGCTACGGGATGCCCCCGGGATTCGGCGGTGATCAGCGCACCGCTGCCGCCGAGCGCCCGATCACCATCGATGACGTGGTCACCAAGACCGCCATCACGATCGGCCTCGCGCTCGCGACCGGTGCGCTGACCTTCTGGCTCGCCATCCCCGCGCTCGCGCTGCCCGGGATGCTGGTCGGGCTCGTGACCGCACTCGTGATCATCTTCCGGCGCAAGGTCAGCCCGGCGCTCGTGGTCGTCTACTCCCTCGCGGAGGGGGTGTTCCTCGGCTCGCTGACCCGGGTGTTCGACACCATCGCGCCCGGGGTGGCGTTCCCCGCGATCCTGGGCACCTTCGGCGTGTTCGTGGCGATGCTCGTGGTCTATCGGACCGGGGCGATCCGGGTGACGCCGAAGCTGACCAAGTGGATCATCGGCGCGACCGTGGGCGCGCTCGTCCTGATGCTCGGCAACCTGCTGCTCGGCCTGTTCGGCATCAACGGCGGGCTGCGCGACGGCGGCACGCTCTCGATCGTGTTCAGCCTGCTGGTCATCGGGATCGCGGCGTTCAACTTCCTGCTCGACTTCGACGCGGCGGAGCGCATGGTCCGCGGCGGTGCCCCGGCCAAGATGGCCTGGTACGCGGCGTTCGGCCTGATGACCACGCTCGTGTGGCTCTACCTCGAGGTGCTGCGGCTCGCCTCCTACTTCATGGGCGGGCAGCGATAGCGCGCGGCTGATTCTTCGTTCCGCCGGATTCGGCGGGACTCGCCAAGGCGGGGTGTACGGGAGCTTTCCCGTGCACCCCGTTCTGCTTTCCCGGTCCGGTCGTCTCCCTTAGGGGAGGTTTCCGGGTTGACTTGTTCGACCGCTCGTGCTGATATTTGACCATTCGGCCAGAAAATGGATCACCCAGGCGATACCCTCCAAGGTATCTGCTATGATTCTGATATCAATTTTTGGTACCGTCAGTATCGAGGGTCCGCGGCCGTGCGGACGAGGTGGAACGAACGGAGAAGGACCGATGGGCGAGCCGGCGCTCGAGATCGATCACTTGACCAAGCGATATGGGGATGTCGTCGCGCTCGACGGGATGACTTTCGACGTGCGGGCGGGCGAACTGTTCGGGTTCGTCGGAAGCAACGGCGCGGGCAAGACCACGACTATGCGCATCGCGCTCGGCGTGCTCGCCGCGGACGGGGGCGAGGTCCGCTGGGCCGGTTCGCCGATCACCGCGCAGAATCGCAGGCACGTCGGGTACATGCCGGAAGAGCGTGGCCTGTACCCGAAGATGAAGGTCGGCGAACAGTTGGTCTATCTGACGCGGCTGCACGGCTGGTCCGCGTCCGCGGCGCACAAGGCGGTGGACGAGTGGCTGGAACGCCTCGGGGTCGCCAGCCGCCGTGAGGACAACGTGGAGAGCCTCTCGCTCGGAAACCAGCAGCGGGTGCAGCTGGCCGCGGCGCTACTGCATGATCCGCAGATCCTGGTGCTCGACGAGCCCTTCTCCGGCCTCGACCCGGTCGCGGTCGAGGTGATGAGCGAGGTGCTGGTCGAGAAGTGCCGCGCCGGGGTTCCGGTCGTGTTCTCCTCGCACCAGCTCGACCTCGTGGAACGGCTCTGCGACCGGGTCGGCATCGTGCGCAGCGGTTCGATGGTCGCCTGCGGCCCGGTGGACGAACTGCGCGCGGGCGGCCGGACCCGGTTGAGCGTGGACGCGCCGGGTGCACGGGACGGGTGGACCGACGGGATGCCGAGCGTCACGGTGCTCGAGCGCGCGGGCACCCGCACCATCGTCGAACTCGCCGAGGGCGCGGACGACCAGCAGGTGCTGCAGGCCGCGCTGGCGACCGGCCCGGTGCGCGAGTTCGCCAGGCACCGGCCCTCGCTGACCGAACTCTTCCGCAATGTCGTTACCGAGAACCAGGGGGCGAACCGATGACGCAGGCGAACATCGACTACGGCTCGCGGCAGGCGGTCGGCCTGGTCGCCGGTCGGGAGATCTCCACCAGGATGCGCTCCAAGGCGTTCCGAGTCTTCACCGGTCTGATGATGGCCCTGATGATCATCGGCGTGCTGATCGTCAAGCTGATCAGCGGGATGTCCTCGGGACCGGACGCCACCATCGGGGTCACCGCACAGACCGCCGGTCTCGCCGCCCCGGTCACCGCGACCGCCAAGGGCATCGGCGAGAACATCGCCACCAGGCAGGTCGCCTCCGAGGCCGATGGGAACAAGCAGATCACCGACGGCAAGCTGGACGCGCTGCTCGTGGGCACCGGCTCCGATGTGCAGGTCGTGGTGAAAAAGGAGCTCGACCGCAAGCTGCAGACGGTGTTCGACAGCTTCGCGGGCCAGCAGGCGCTGAACAACCAGATCCACAAGCTCGGCGGGGACCCGGGGCAGGTCGCCACTCAGGTCGGCCAGGCCAAGGCCACGGTGAAACCGCTCGAACCGCCGTACCCCTATGACGTCGCGCAATTGGTGCTCGGTGCCGCGGCCGGGGTGCTGATCTACCTCGTGATGATGATGAACGCCCAGGCCATCGCGCAGGGCGTGGTCGAGGAGAAACAGAGCAGGGTGGTCGAACTGTTGCTCGCCACCGTGAAACCGTGGCAGATGCTGTTCGGCAAGATCCTCGGTATCGGCGCACTCGGGCTCGCCCAAATGGTGCTGATCGGGGCAGCCGCCGTGATACCTGCCGCGCTCACCGGGCTGCTGCCCAGTGTCGGCGCCGCAGCGGGCACCGTGGTGTGGCTGGTCGTCTGGTTCGTACTCGGCTTCCTCGCCTACGCGCTCGTGTTCGCCGGGCTCGGCGCACTCGTCTCGCGGCAGGAGGACATCGGGCAGGTGATCAGCCTTCCGCTGATGCTGCTGATCGCTGGCTACGTCGTCGGGATCTCGGTCCTGCCGAGCAACCCGGGCAGCCGTTTCGTGGAGATCCTGTCGATCATCCCGACCTTCTCGCCGACCCTGATGCCGATGCGGATCGGTATGGGCGGGGTGCCGGTATGGGAGATCGTGCTCGCGCTCGTGCTGCTGGTCGCCTTCATTCCCGGGCTGCTCTGGCTCTCCGCGCGGATCTACCGCAACGCGATCGTGCGCACCGGAACGAAGGTGCGTTTCCGCGACGCCCTGCGCGCCGCATGAAGTTCCGTGGTGGGTGCGCTGTCGGGGGTGTGCACCCACCACGGTCCTATTCGCGATCGGCGGCTCGAGAGTCGTTCTTTCCGGCGATGTGTTCGGCGTTTCCCGCGACCGAGCGGCCGTCCCCGGTGTCCGCGGCGCCCGCGAACAGGGCAAGAGCCGCCAGTCCGACGAGACTGCGCCGCCGTTCGTCGTCGAGGATTCCGGTACCCGGACTGTGTGCGTCACGCAGTGCCAGTCCTTCGTTGAGCGCGGTGAGAATCGTCGCCAGATCGGTGAAACCGATGCCGTCCCGGAGCCGGAGTCCACGGGCCGCGAACACATCCGAGCAGAGTTGCTGCCAGGTATCGGTGATGTCGTGGTACAGCCTGGTCATCGTTTCCCGGATGTGTTCGTCCTGGGCGGCGAGCGCGACGGCGAGGAACCGGAATCGCAGTGCCGTCGAATCGCGCGCGATGACCGTGCTCTCGTAGCCGATTTCGTGCACGGCCGCCGCGAATTCCTTGTCGAGTAGTTTCCCCGCCGCCGTCCTGGCGAGCACATTGGCGGGCGCGGAATGGTACTCGCGTAGCGTATAGCGGGCCGGATCCGCCACGTAGTCCGGAAAATAGGACCACCGATCGCGGAACGATCCGACGGTGCCCTGTCGTGGAAGCTCGGCGGGGCCGTTGCCGACCTCGGCGATCACCGTGTCTCTCGTCAGTGTCCCGAGTGGACGGACGAACCGATCGGTCCCGTCGAGCGAGGCATCGAACTCGCGATCGAGCAGCCGAACCCCGGCTTCGAGGTAGGCACGGGTGAGCGGGTGATTGGCGAGCCTGCTCGTGGCCTCCGGTGCACGTTTCGCACCACACTGCTGAGATCTTCGTCCACGGTTCCTCATCCCTGTCCGGAGGTCCGGTCTCGGTGCTCCGGGGGAGATGCTCCCGCACGGACCTGTCCGGTCACCAGCGACTGCCGTATCAAGGATTGCGGAACGCGATCACCGGAGGTGTGCCATGAAGGTTTTCTGCACGGTGAAATTCCTGGTCGAAGTAATCGTGTCGGTGTTGTTTCTGGGTGTGCTCGCCGGTGCCGTCCTGTGAGATCCCGGCCCGCTCGTTGCGGGCCGGGACCGTGGTCAGGAAAGGCGTTCGAGCACCATGGCCATGCCCTGGCCGCCGCCCACGCACATGGTCTCGAGGCCGAACTGCTTGTCGTGGTGCCGAAGCGAGTTGATCAGCGTCGAGGTGATGCGCGCACCGGTCATGCCGAAGGGGTGGCCGACCGCGATGGCCCCGCCGTTGACGTTGAGCCGGTCGAGGTCGATTCCGAGGTCCCGGTAGGACGGGATGACCTGGGCGGCGAAGGCCTCGTTGATCTCGACGAGGTCGATGTCGCCGATCCCCATCCCGGCGCGGGCGAGCGCCTGCTTGGAGGCTTCGACCGGCCCGTAACCCATGATTTCCGGGGACAGTCCGGTGACCCCGGTGGACACGATGCGGGCCAGCGGGGTGATGCCCAGTTGCTTGGCCTTGGTGTCGGACATGATCACGAGCGCGGCCGCGCCGTCGTTGAGCGGGCAGCAGTTGGCCGCGGTGATCCGGCCGTCCGGGCGGAACACCGGCTTGAGCCCGGATACCCCGTCGAGGGTTACTCCGGCGCGGGGGCCGTCGTCGGCATCGACCACGCGGCCATCGGGCAGGGTGACCGGGGTGATGTCCTTGGCCCAGAACCCGTCCGCGCTGGCTTTCTCGGCGAGGTTCTGGGAACGCACACCGAACTCGTCCATCTCGGCGCGGCTGACGTCCTTGAGCCGGGCGAGGTTCTCCGCGGTCTGCCCCATGGCGATGTAGACATCGGGCAGGTCACCGGATTCGCGCGGATCGGCCCAGGAATCGGCGCCCTGCTCGGCGGTGCGCGCGGTGCGGTCCTTGGCCTCGGCGAACAGCGGGTTGTGCGTGTCCGGCCAGGAATCCGAGGACCCCTTGCCCGAGCGGGACACCGTCTCCACACCGGCCGAGATGAACACATCCCCTTCGCCCGCGCGGATCGCGTGCAGCGCCATCCGCGTGGTCTGCAGCGAAGAGGAGCAGTACCGGGTGATCGTGGTGCCCGGCAGGTGGTCGTAGCCGAGCAGCACGGCCACCACCCGGCCCATGTTGAACCCGGACTCACCGCCGGGTAGCCCGCAGCCCAGCATCAGGTCATCGATCTCGGCCGGATCGAGCTGGGGCACCTTGTCCAGTGCGGTGCGCACCATCCTGGCTGTCAGGTCATCGGGGCGCAGGTCGACGAGGGATCCTTTGTTGGCGCGCCCGATGGGAGAGCGGGCGGTCGCGACAATCACGGCTTCTGGCATGGACCTGACTCTACGACCTTTTCGTTCTCAAGCAAGCTTTTGCTTGGTTGCCGATGCAGGTACCAGCGCTCGGCCACCGTCCACGCCGTGGTGGTCAGCAGGTAGATCCCGGCGGCGAGCGGAACGAAGAGCGCGAAGAACAGGGTGCCGAAGGGCAATACTCGGACCAGCTTCGCCATGACCCCGCTGACCTGGCCGTTCGACTGCCGCGCCGCGAACAGCGAGGAACAGCCCGCGGTGACCGCCAGACAGGCGAGCAGCCCCCAGAACACCGGGTTCGCCGGATCGAAGTGGGCGCCGAGCGCGGTACCGAACACGGTGTGCCCGAGCAGCTCATTGGCCGCACCGCCGATCGTGGTCACCGTGAACGTGCGGTACAGCACGGAGAACACGGGCAGCTGCAGCAGCGTCGGCCCGCAACCGGCGAGTGGGCTCGCCCCGTGCTCGCGGTAGAGGGCCATGGTCGCCGCGGCCTGCTTCTCCCGGTCCCCGGTGTGCTCGGCCTGCAGCGCACGCAGCTTCGGGGCGAGTGCGGCGCGGGCGCGTTCCCCGCGCACCTGCATGCGGGCCAGTGGATGCAGCAGCAATCGGAAGGCGAGGGTGAACAGCACGACCGCGAGCCCGGGCGCCGCGGCGGGCAGGATCGGGGTGAGCAGATCGACGAGCCAGGAAAGGGCGTGCGCGGCCACGCGCACGATGGGATCGAGAAAAGAAAGCATGACGAAGCAACCCTTCGACGGGGTGAACAGGGACCGGCGATCAGCCGATCGTCGAAGGAGCTCGTGGGCGCGGATGTCCCTTCGCTGCGGGGTTGCTCATCCGCGGCGGGATGACCGGGGCGCCGATGTGATGGCGCGCGACCGGGCGAAGACCCGCCGGGGTGCCGATGACCAGCGTGCGCACCGCGCGCGAACCGGCCGTCACGAACAGGCTCGCGGCGAGCAGCACGGCGAGCAACCCGAGGGCCTCCGGGTTCGACGTGAGCAGCGCGAGGACGGTCACGGTCCCTCCTCGCTGACGCTCGTCGGTCCCGTGACCAACGGTGCTGTGTCTGATCGTGACCTCGCAAGCTCGGTCACGGAACCACTTTATCCGAGAGTTAGTCTTGCCATGTGGAATACGTGGAGCACGTGACCGATCTGATCGGCAATACCCCGCTGGTGAAGCTGAATGCCCTGGCCGCCGAGGTCGAACCGCTCGTGCTCGCCAAGGTGGAGTACGTCAACCCGGGTGGCTCGGTGAAGGATCGGATCGCCGCGCGGATGATCGAGGCCGCCGAGGAGTCCGGGGAGCTGAAGCCGGGAGGCACGATCGTGGAGCCGACCTCGGGCAACACCGGGGTGGGGCTGGCCATGGTCGCCCAGCAGAAGGGCTACCGCTGCGTTTTCGTGTGCCCGGACAAGGTTTCCGAGGACAAGCGCAATGTGCTGCGCGCCTACGGGGCCGAGGTCGTGGTCTGCCCGACCGCGGTGGCCCCGGAACACCCCGAGTCCTACTACAGCGTCTCCGACCGGCTCGCGCGCGAACTGCCGGGCGGCTGGAAACCGAACCAGTACAGCAACCCGAACAACCCGGCATCGCACTATCACTCGACCGGTCCGGAACTGTGGCGCCAGACCGAAGGCAAGCTGACCCACTTCGTGGCGGGGGTGGGCACCGGCGGCACCATCTCGGGCACCGGGCGCTACCTGAAGGAGATCTCCGCGGGCGGGGTGCGCATTGCCGGAGCGGACCCGGAGGGCTCGGTGTACTCGGGCGGTTCCGGGCGGCCCTATCTCGTCGAGGGGGTCGGCGAGGACTTCTGGCCGCAGACCTACGACCGGGGCGTCTGCGACGAGATCATCGCGGTCTCGGACGCTGATTCCTTCCACACCACGCGCCGGCTCGCGCGCGAGGAAGGGCTGCTGGTCGGCGGTTCCTGCGGGATGGCGGTGGCCGCGGCGATCGAGCTCGCCAAGCGCTGCGGGCCGGAGGACGTGATCGTGGTGCTGCTCCCGGACGGCGGCCGTGGCTACCTGTCCAAGGTGTTCAACGATTCCTGGATGGCTTCCTACGGGTTCCTCCCGCCGGACTCGACCGGGGCGACCGTCGGTCATGTGCTGCGCCGCAAGGACGGTTCGCTCCCGGACATGGTGCACACCCACCCGAACGAGACCGTGGCCGAGGCGGTGGCGATCCTGCGCGAGTTCCACGTCTCGCAGATGCCGGTGGTGGGCGCGGAACCGCCGCTGATGGCCGCCGAGGTCAAGGGCGCGGTCAACGAACGCGACCTGCTCGACGCGTTGTTCTCCGGGAAGGCGGCGCTCACCGACAGCGTGGAGTCGCACATGTCCGCGCCACTGCCGACCATCGGTTCCAGTGAACCGGTCAGCGCGGCGATGCGGGCACTCGAAGGAGCCGACGGCGCGCTCGTGCTCGAGGGAGGCAAGCCGGCGGGCCTGGTCACCCGGCAGGATGTGCTGGCCTACCTCGGCGGTTAATCGGCGGGCCGTACTGCCAGGTTCGTCGTGATCAGATAGCGTAGGCCACCACGCAGCGGACGACAGTCAGCCAATTATCCGAGGGAGTTCACCCGATGAGTGCTCCGCAGCCGCCGGATGGCCAGCAGGGCCAGGGCGAGCAGCCGTATCAGGGCGGCGTGCAGCCGCCACAAGAGGGCGGGGAGAACCAGTTCTCCACGGCCGAACCGACTCAGGCCATCCGGCCGGGCGAGCAGCCGCCCGCGGTCAATCAGCCGCAGGACGGCGCCGAACCGACCCAGGCGGTCATGCCGGGCAGCGCCCCGCAGGGCGATGTTCCGGAGAGCACGCAGGTGCTCGGCGGACCAGGGCAGCAGGGACCGGACTCCACGCAGGTGGTCGGGCCGACCGGCGCCCCGCCGCAGCCGAACTACGGCCAGTACACCCCGCCCGCGGGCGACCCCTCCGGCGGGTTCGGCGGGCAGCAGGGTTTCCAGCCGCAGGGTTACGTGCCCCAGGGCGACCCGAACGCGGGTGCCTTCGGTGGCCAGCCGCAGCAGGGCTTCCCGCCGCCCGGTGCCCAGGGTGCGCCGTACGGCCAGCCCGGGATGCCGCCGCAGCAGGGCCAGCCGCAGTTCGGCCAGCCGGGTCCGGGCGGTCCGATGCAGGGCGGCCCGATGCAGGGCGGTCCGCAGCAGGGCGGTCCGCAGCAGGGCGGTCCGCAGCAGGGCAACACGCTGCCCGCGGCGATGTGGACCACGATCGCCCTCTCCGCGATCATGCTGATCTTCACGATCCTCGGGCTGGTCAACACCCTCAACGCGAAGAGCTACCTGAGCAGCAACTCGACCTCGTTCGGCGGTGCGGACAACCCCTACTCCGGGCAGCTCAGCCAGTCGATGGACAAGCTCAACTCGGCATTGACCATGGCGATGATCGTGATCATCGTCCTGATGATCATCACGGTCGTCGTCGGGATCAGTGCCTGGTTCGGCGGTCAGGGCAAGAACTGGGGGCGGCTCACGGTCACCGTGGGCGCCGGGCTCGGCATCATCGCCGGTGTCCTCGCCCTCATCGGCGGTTCCTCGGCGGCGGGCATCGTCGGTGTGATCATCTACATCGCGGTCATCGTGCTCTGGTGGCTGCCCTCGACCACGGCCGGTATGCAGGCCAAGGCCGCGGAGGTCGGCGGGGGTGGCCCGTTCGGTCCCGGTGGCGGCTTCGGTGGTCCCGGTGGCCCCGGCGGTCCTGGTCAGTTCGGCGGCCCGGGTGGCCCTGGCGGCCCCGGTGCTCCCGGTCAGTTCGGTCCGGGTGGGCCCGGTCAGGCTCCGCAGGGCCAGCCCGGTGGCGGGTTCCCGGGTCAGGCTCCGCAGGGTCCGCCCAGTGGCGGGTTCCCCGGCCAGGCCCCGCAGGGTCCGCCCAGCGATGGGTTCCCCGGCCAGCCTCCGCAAGGCGGCGGATACCCCGGTCAGCAGCAGCCCCCGCAGGGGCCGCCTCCCGGTCAGCAGGGGTTCCCTCCCCAGCAGTGGTGACCTGAAAAGCGACCTAGTAGCGAACGGCTCCCGTGGTGCAGACCACGGGAGCCGTTCGCTACTGTTCGGCGTCAAATCCGTGTAACGGACACACCGGACCAAACGAGGGAACGCCATGACTTACCCACCGCAACCGCCCAACTACGGTCAATCGGGTGGGTTCCAGCCGATGCCGCAGCACCCGGTCCAGATCGACCCGCAGACCCGCCCACCGAGCGGGGGAACCGCGATCACCGCGGGTGTGCTCGGCCTGCTCGGTGGCCTGTTCGGCCTCTACATGCTGATCAGCGTGATCAGTGTGCTCGGTGACGCACCGTCCTCGGTCATGGGGATCCTCGTCGGGGAGACGATCGGCTTCGTGATCTGGAGCGCCACGCTCATCGCCGGGCCGATCCTGCTGTTCATGCGCAAGCGGCTCGGCCAGATCCTGACCCTGATCGGTTCCGGGCTGGCCATCATCGGCTGGATCGCCCTCGGCGTGCTCGCCATGCAGGGTGTCGCGGCCGTCGGTGCCACCTTCAACGGTTCCACCAGCCGGGCGGCCGGCGCGGTGGTCGGCGTGCTGTTCGTGTTCGCGGTTCCGGCGATCGCCACCTTCGTGCTCGCGATCGTGCCGCTGACCACGCGTTATGTGACCTGGCAGCCGGGACAGGGCGCAATGTACGGCGGGATGCCGCAGCAGCCGCCGTACCCGCCGATGGGAGGCCGGCAGCCCTGGTGAGCACGGTTGCCGCCCGCGCGTGCCGAATGCCGCGCGGGTAGGCTCCGGTCTATGGCACACGGGTTCGAAACACGGGCTATTCATGCGGGTCAGGAGCCCGATCCGCACACCGGAGCGGTGATCACGCCGATCTACCAGACCTCCACCTTCGCCCAGGACGGCGTCGGGGGTCTGCGCGCGGGCTACGAGTACTCGCGCACCGCCAACCCGACCCGCACCGCTTTCGAGGAATGTCTCGCCTCGCTGGAGGGCGGGGCGCGGGCGGTCGCGTACTCCTCGGGAATGGCCGCCTCGGACGCCGTGCTCCGGGTGCTCACCGAGCCGGGCGCGCACATCGTGATCCCCGACGATGCCTACGGCGGCACCTTCCGGCTGGTCGACAAGGTGCTCGCGCACTGGGGGATCGACTACACGCCGGTCCGGCTCTCGGACCTCGACGCGGTGCGCGCCGCGCTGACCGACAAGACCAGCCTGATCTGGTGTGAGACCCCGACCAACCCGCTGCTGGGGATCGCGGACCTCACCGGGCTCGCCGGTCTCGCGCGTTCGGCGGGCGCGAAACTCGTCGTGGACAACACCTTCGCCACCCCGTACCTGCAGTCCCCGCTCGAGCTCGGTGCGGATGTGGTCGTGCACTCGACGACCAAGTACCTCGGCGGGCACTCGGATGTGGTCGGCGGCGCGGCGATCACCGGGGACGAGGAACTGGCCGAGCAGCTGTTCTTCATGCGCAACGCCGCCGGTTCCGCCCCGGGGCCGTTCGACAGCTGGCTGACCCTGCGCGGAGTGAAGACCCTCGCGGTGCGTATGGAGCGGCACTGCGCGAACGCCGAGGAGATCGCCCGCCTGCTGGTGGATCACCCCAAGGTCGGCACCGTCTACTACCCGGGCCTTCCCGGGCACCCCGGACACGAGATCGCGGCCAAGCAGATGCGCGCGTTCGGCGCGATGGTCTCGTTCACCCACGTCGACGGCGCCGAAGCGGCCCGCGAACTGTGCGGGCGCACGAAGCTGTTCACCCTGGCCGAATCGCTCGGCGGGATCGAATCGCTGATCGAGCACCCCGCGGCGATGACCCACGCCTCGGTTTCCGGTTCCGCGCTCGAGGTGCCCGCGGACCTCGTCCGGCTCTCGGTCGGCATCGAGCGCGTCGAGGACCTCGTCGAGGATCTGCACAGCGCGCTCCGCTGAATGGCGTAAGGCCCGGTCAGAGTGCGCGACAACGCCGCGAGGCGCCGATCTGGCCGCGCGCAGCAGGGCATGGTGTGCTTCTCAGCCCCGCTTGTTCGTCTTGTGCGACTCGCGGGGTGCCGGGTGCACGCCGGAAGGAAGTTCACCGCGGTTCACGCAGCTGCCGATCAGCTCGACCTGGTGACCGGACCGGATGTACTGGCCACCGTCGCAGTCGGTCTGCGCGACCGTGTACACGGCGGCCCCGGCGAGCGCGCTCGCCGCGACGGTCGCACCGATGACCGGAACGATCGCCGCTATCCGGCTCAGCTTCGCCATGCGCTTGTAACTCCTACCGCGAAAAATTCCTGTGATGTCGTCCCCTTGACAGACAATACCCCGGCTGGTCCGCGTTCAGCGGCCTTCTCAGGAGACTGCCAGGATATCCACAGTTTCGGCTCAGTGCCTGATCGGCCGGGGTAACCCGGTCAGGTACCGGGGGCGCCGCCGATGTTCGGCGGGCTCGGCGGACCACCGGGGACGACCGTGCCGAGCGACTGCTGCCACGCCTGGCGCCACAACCCGGAGCGTTCGATACTGCGCAGCCAGTCATCGACGAAGTTCTTGAACGAGTCGTCACCGTGACGGATTCCGATGCCGTACGGCTCCGAGGTGAACGGGTTGCCGACGATCTTGATCTTGTTGTTCAGCTGGGCCGCGCCCGCGACGACGGTCAGGTCGTGCACGTAGGCCTCGGCCTTGCCCTGTTCGAGCGCCGATACGCACTGCGAGGAGTCGGCGGCCGGGGTGACCGCGGCCTCCGGCTCCTTCTGCGTGACGGCCTTTTCACTGGTCGTGTCCTTGACCACGCAGACCTTCTTGCCGCGCAGATCGTCGGCGGTCTGGATGGCGTGATTCGTGCGCAGCGTGGCGATGGTCTGCCCGGAGTCGAAGTACGGCCCGGCGAAGGTGACCTGCCGGGCGCGCTTCTCGGTGATCGAGTAGATGCGGATGACCGCGTCCACGGTGCCCGCTTCGAGTAGTTGCTCGCGGTTCTCCGGGGTGACCGAGACGATTCGCGGCGTGGACTGACCGGTGATGTATTTGGCGAGCATGCGGGACAGGGTGGCGTCGAAGCCCTCGGTCTGCCCGGTCGTCGGATTCTGTTGGGAGACCAGGGGCAGGTTCTTGTCGCTGCCGATCAACATCTGTCCGCGGGCCCGGATCGCCGCGGCGGTCGGGGAGGAGTTGATCTGTGCTTCGGTGGCGACCGGGGCGCGGTCGATGAAGTTGGTCTTCCGCTCGGCTCGCGAGGGGGACTCGCCGGAACAGCCGGAGAGGGCGAGCGCTGCCGTGACGGCGAGTGCGGTGACGGTCTTGCGGGCGGGCGGCCGGAGACTCATGTCACATTTGTCCTCTAGTTAACGGGGGTAGCACTTGTGAGTGAACATGCGAGATGGTGTCTGGGTGGACGCAGTTCGTCAAGGGCGCCGGCAGCCCGGTTGCCCTCTGCAATCGGCTAGTTCGTCTGAAGTCTTTATCCCCCGACAGTTGTAGGGTAGTGTGCGGCGCGAACTACGGAGAATCACCTTTTTGCACCCGATCGGGGCATCAAGGTTGGCTTGCTAGAAGGAATCAGGTGGCGATCTGCCGCCTACCGACACCGCAAGGAACAACGGATGCCGGTACGCCCGGATGGATCGGCCGCGAGGTGACCGACGATGCGGACACTCGCTAACTGGCCGCTCCGCGCGAAACTGCTGGCAGTGCTCGCGCTGCCGACGATCGCCGCGGTCGCCCTCGCAGCCGCACGAATATACGACGGGGTCGCCGAGACCTCGAGCTACCAGCGCTCGGTCGACGCCATAGGCTTCGACTACGACGCCACCGCGGTCACGCACGCCCTGCAGCACGAGCGGGTGGCGATGGCGAGCTGGATCGTCGGCGGTCGCACCCCCGGTCACGGCGAGCTGGACAAGGACATCTCCACCACCGACGGCACCTGGGACCGGGTCAAGGGAGCCAATCAGGAAGTCGACGTCGCCGAACCCGCCATTCAGCGCATCCAGCCGCGGATGACCGCGCTCGACCGGCTGCGCAAGATGGCGATGCAACCGGGAGGCGCGGACGCGGCCGCGATCTCGGTTTCGACGATGAACTCCGCGTACGGCTCGGTGATCGACACGCTGTTGCAGCCGACCTATGCCGGAAGCAGTGCCGAGCTGCGGGACAACCAGAATGCCGTCAACGCGCTCGAGCACGCCAAGGAAGACGCGTCCACCCAGAACCTCTATCTCACCCTCGGTGCCATGCGCGGCAGGTTCGCGGACGACGAGGGACAGCTGCTCAATGAGGCCGGGGCCGATCTGGTCTCCTCGATCTCGCGGTTCAACGACATCGGCCCCGATGACGACAAGCGCGCCTACGCGGGCGAGATGACCGGGGTCGCGGTCAACAACCAGTTCCAGCTGCAGCAGCTCGCCGTGCAGCGTGCCGGGGCGAACCTGCCGACCGCGATCGACACCGGCCAGGTCGTCTCCAACGCGGACGCGATCAGCCAGAAGTTCGCCACGGTACTCGACCGGGCCTTCGAGAACCTGAAGAGCACCGCGAGCGGCATGCTCAGCAGTGCACGCACCTCGCTGATCGTCACCGCGAGCGTGCTCGCCGTCGCCCTGTTCATCACGCTGATGCTGATGTTCTTCGTGGCCCGCACCATGCTCCGTCAGCTGCGTACCCTGCGGCGCACCGCGCTGCAGGTGGCGAGCGAGCAGCTGCCCGCGACCGTGCACCGGATCCTCTCCGACCCGGACCCGCGGGAAGCAGCGCGGACCGGGATCAAACCCGTCGGGGTGCACACCACCGAGGAGATCGGTCAGGTAGCGCGCTCCTTCGACGAGGTGCACAGCCAGGCGGTGCGGCTGGCGACCGAACAGGCCCTGTTGCGGGACAACCTGAACCGGATCCTGATCAACCTCTCCAGGCGCAGCCAGGTGCTCGTGCAGCGCCAGCTCGGCGTCATCGACCGGCTCGAGGATCGCGAACAGGACCCGGACCGGCTCACCGACCTGTTCGAGCTCGACCACCTCTCCACCCGGTTGCGGCGCAACGGTGAAAGCCTCCTCGTGCTGTCCGGTTCCGGTCCGGCCAACCAGATCACCCGGCCGACGAGGGCCGCGGACATCATCGGCGCCGCGGTCTCGGAGACCGAGGATTACCGCAGGGTCGACGTCGGCACGGTCCCGGATGTCTCGGTACACGGCCAGGCGGTGCACGACCTGGTGCACCTGCTCGCCGAGCTGCTGGACAACGCGACCTTCTTCTCCGAGCAATCGACAACGGTCCGGGTGCGGGCCGCGATGAACCGGCACAGCGAACTGGCCATCCAGATCACCGACACCGGGGTCGGGATGACCGAGGAACAGCTGGTGGCGGCCAACCAGGCATTGTCCGAGCCGCCGGACCTGGATGTCGCGGTGACCAGGCGAATGGGGCACTACGTGGTCGCCCGCCTCGGCAAGCGGCACGGTATCGAGGTGCGGCTCGCGGAGAACGAGGACATCGAGGGCGGTCTGGTCGCGCGCATCAAGGTGCCCGCGAAGCTGCTCACCGACAAGGCGCGGGCGAGCTCCGGGCTGCCGCCGCAGGTCAGTGTCCGGCAGCTGTCCCGTTCCGGGTTCGAGGAAGAGGATGCGGAATTCGGAGCGGACGATACCGGGGCCGAATGGGAGCCCGCGGAGATCGGGGGCACCGGATTCGAGACAGTGCCCGCCCAACGTGATGCGGATGAGGACGCGCATTCCATGGTCGTTCCCGCTGATCTGCCCGGAAAACGGAATCTCGAGGAGAACAAGGCCGAACTGCCCGCGCTCGACGCACCACTGCACCTGGACACGCTCGGCAGCGGACCGATATACACGGATCAGCCGGCGAGCGTCGCCGAGGACGGCAGCGGGGCGAAAGCGACGAGCAACGGCAATGGCAATGGCGGCACCGGAAACGGCAGATATTCCGGTGCGCTGGACGACAGCACCGGAAAACGCCATGAGGAGCTCGTGCGCAAGGGAACGCCTATTTATCAGGAAATGATGTCCAGGTGGCTTTCCGAAACGACGGAAACGGATGTGTTCACCGCCCTCGACGAATCGGGTAATCCGAAAATCGAGTGGCGCGAGGAATCCGATTCCGGGTGGCAGGCGGCCGCACTGCTCGGGGACATCGAGCCGGAACAGAACGGGCAGTCCGCGTTGCCGAAACGGGTGCCGAACGCGTATCTGGTTCCCGGTTCGCTGGACAGCGGGCAGCACCGCCTGGCGGCCGGACAGTCACCGGAGGATGCCGAACAGGCGGCGACCACGGCACGGGACAAGATGGCCCGGTTCCAGTCCGGCTTCGTCGCGGGCCGCAGGGCGGTCGGGCATTCGGTGCGCGGCTCGGAGGGGGCCGAGCAGGGCAACCCGTTCGGACTCACGGACAAGGAGTGAGGGTGACACAAGCACAGCGAACGGATTCCGGGCAGAACTGCGACTGGTTGATCGCGGATTTCGTGCGCCGGGTCCCGGGGGTGACCCACGGGACCGTGGTCTCGGCCGACGGCCTGTTGCTCGCTTCCTCGGAGGGATTGCCGAAGGACAAAGCCGACCAGATGGCCGCGGTCACCTCCGGGCTGAACAGCCTGACAAGGGGAGCGGCACGCATCTTCGGCGGCGGCCCCGTCGCACAGACGATCATGGAGATGGCCAACGGATATCTGTTCCTCATGTCCATCTCGACCGGGTCGTGTCTCGCGGTGCTCGGCTCCGCGAACGCCGATATCGGCCTCGTGGTCTATGAGATGACCTTGCTTGTCGACCGGGTCGGCAGGGTGCTGTCCGTCGAACCAAGGCGGAATATCAAGTAGTCGGGAATGGGAGCTCGCGGTGAACGAAATAGATAGACGGGATTTCGGTACGCTCGCCGGGCGTATTGATGTGGACCCGGCCGCGCTCGAACCGACAGGCGGCCAGACGGTGCCCGAACAAGCCAAGGAGCCGTTCGCGCACGCCGAACCCGGTCCACAGGAATTCCTCGACGAGCCATCGGGGAATCCGGAACTGGTCCGCCCTTATTTCCGCACCAAAGGCAGAACACGTCCTGGGCTCGAGCTGTCCATCGAAGCGCTCGTTTCGACCAGCCACCGGGGACTGGACAGCGCGAATCTCGCCGTCCCGGAACACCGCAGCATCTGCGAACTCTGCGTCGACACCCGCTCGGTCGCCGAGGTCGCGGCGTTTCTGCGGCTGCCACTCGGCGTGGCGCGGGTACTGATCGGCGATGTCGCCGCCGCTGAACTCGTCGTCGTGCACACGGCGACGCACATGGCTGGTGACCGGCCGAGTATCGATTTCATGGAGAGGGTGCTCAGTGGTCTTAGGACGGTTTGACGGTACGGATTCGGCAGCGCTCGGACCGACGTCTTCCGCGAAGATCGTCGTCGCCGGTGGATTCGGCACCGGAAAGACGACTCTTGTCAGTGCGATATCGGAGATCGAGCCGCTCACCACGGAGGCGGCGATGACCGAGCTCGGCGAACATGTCGACGACACCACGGTGACGCCGGACAAGCAGACGACGACCGTGGCGATGGATTTCGGCAGGCTCTCGCTCGATTCGGATATCGTGCTCTACGTGTTCGGGACCCCGGGCCAGGAACGGTTCTGGTTCATGTGGGACGACCTGGTTTTCGGCGCGATCGGCGCGGTGATCCTGGTGGACACCCGGCGGCTCTCGGACGCGTTCCCGGTCATCGATTTCTTCGACAACGCACGCCTTCCCTATGTCATCGCGGTGAATTGTTTCGACCGGCTGCTGCACCACAAGGTCGAGGACATCCGCAATGCGCTCACCATCCGGCCCTCGGTGCCGATCGTGCTCTGCGATGCGCGGGAACGGGAATCGGCGAAGCAGGTGCTGGTTTCGGTTGTGCGGCACGCGATCGAACACGACCGGCGCGTGCAGGCCGCGACACCGTCACCTGCTTCCTGATCGTCAGAGGTTCCCCCTGCGTTCCTGCTCGCGCTCGATCGCTTCGAAAAGGGCCTTGAAATTCCCCTTTCCGAAACCGAGCGAGCCGTGCCGTTCGATCAGTTCGTAGAAAACCGTGGGCCGGTCGCCGATCGGTTTCGTGAAGATCTGCAACAGGTAGCCGTCCTCGTCCCGGTCCACGAGAATGCCGTGCCGCTTGAGTTCCCCGATGGGCAGCCGTACCTGGCCGATACGGTCACGCAGCTCCGCGTCATCGTAGTACGAATCGGGAGTGGCCAGGAATTCCACGCCGTTCGCGCTCATGTTCTCGATCGTGGCGACGATGTCTCCGGTGGCGAGCGCGATGTGCTGACAGCCGGCCCCGGTATAGAATTCCAAGTACTCGTCGATCTGGGATTTCCGCTTCGAGACGGCGGGCTCGTTCAGCGGGAATTTGACCTTGTGATTGCCGTTCGAGACGACCTTCGACATCAGTGCCGAGTATTCGGTGGCGATATCGTCGCCGACGAACTCCGCCATGTTCACGAAGCCCATCACGCGGTTGTACCAGTCGACCCAGTAATCCATCTTGCCCAGCTCGACGTTGCCGACGCAGTGGTCGACCGCCTGGAACAGTCGCTTCGGCGCATCCGGGCGCCTGGTGACAAGTGGTTGCCTGGCAACGAATCCGGGAAGATAGGGGCCCGAGTAGCGGGAGCGGTCGACGAGTGAGTGCCTGGTCTCCCCATAGGTCGCGATCGCCGCGCGGCGCACGGTGCCGTGCTCATCGGAGACGTCGTGCGGTTCCTCGAGCACGGTGGCTCCCTGGTCGCGGGCGTGCTCGACGCACTTGTCCACATCCTCGACCTCGAGTGCGATGTCGGTGACCCCGTCCCCGTGGCGGCGGTGGTGATCCAGCAGGGGAGAGTCGGGTGCGACACCGCCGGTGATCACGAACCGCGCGGAACCGGATTCGAGCACGAAGGCTTTGTGGTCGCGGTTACCGTGCTCCGGCCCGGAATAGGCGACCAGTCGCATCCCGAATGCCGATTCGTAGTAGTGCGCGGTCTGGGTCGCGTTGCCCGCGACGAAGACCACCGCGTCGAGCGCCTTGACCGGGAAGGGGTCTTCCGACGCGTCGTACTCGACAAGGCCGACGAGGGCGGCGAGTCCAGGGTCCGTTGTCGCTGTTTCCGTTGTCTCCGTCATGGACAAGAGCATGCGAGCGCCAGCGCAGACTGTGCAATAGTTTCTTGATCGGCTGGGCAGAATGTACAGTTGATCATCGATCTGTGCGGTCAGATTGCGCAGATCGGCTAGTATTCGCCCGGTACTCGGAGGTCGCCCGCGATGACGCTCGACGAGCTCGACGGCCAACTGCTGCTGCTCCTCACCGATGAACCGCGACTCGGGGTGCTCGAATGCTCCCGGCGGCTCGGCGTCGCGCGGGGCACCGTGCAGGCGCGGCTGGACAAACTGCTCGCCGGCGGGGTGCTCACCGGATTCCCACCCGCGGTCGATCTCGCCGCCATGGGCTACGGGCTCACCGCGTTCGCCAGCTGCGAGATCGCCCAGGGCAGGCGCGGGGTGGTCGCCGAACGACTGCGCGCCATCGCCGAGGTCTGCGAGGTGCACGCGACGACCGGGCAGGCCGATCTGCTCGTCCGGCTCGTGGCGCGGTCGAACGAGGATCTGCAACGGGTGATCGACGAGATCGTGGACGTGGAAGGGGTGCAACGGCTCGCGACCTCGATCGCGTTGTCCACCCCGGTCCCGCCGCGGGTGCGGCCCCTGCTGGAGCGGCTGCGCGGGCCGTGAACAGAGAACACGGGTGCCCGCCCGGACACCCGTGTTTCCCTGTGGACCTATCCCTTGTAGGGCACGGCCTTGACCAGCGTCACCTTCATGGACTTGCCGTTGGGCAGGGCGTACTCCCTGGTCTCGCCGTCCTTGGCACCGAGCAACGCGGAGCCGATCGGCGAGCTGGGCGAGAACACCTCGATACCGTCGTGCGCCCCTTCTTCCCGGGTGGCGAGCAGGAAGTCCTCGGTGTCCTTGTCGCCCTCGTAGCGAACGGTGAGCACGGAACCCGGCTCGGCGACACCGCTCTTCGTGGGAACCTCGCCGACCTTCGCGGTACGCAGCAGCTCCTGGAGCTGACGAATCCTGGCTTCCTGCTGACCCTGTTCGTCCCGAGCGGCGTGATACCCGCCGTTCTCCTTCAGATCGCCTTCTTCGCGGCTGGCGTTGATCTTGGCGGCCATAGCCGGACGGTTCTCGACCAACTCGTCGAGTTCCGCCTTGAGACGGTCGTAGGACTCCTGGGTCAGCCAGGTCACCTGTTCGTCGCTCATGGTCACCACTCCTCTTTCTTGCGTGCTTGCTCGTCCGGGCGGATGAGCGGGGTTCCCGGTTCCAGCTAGCCAGGAACTACAAAAACACGGCCCACTCTGGGGCCGTGCGTTAACGGACAGGATAGCACGCACCGCGCGAGCGGTCGCTTGTTTTCGGTAATCGATTCACCGATCCGGACCGGTCTTGCCGAGGTACTCGGGGACGGTGTATGAGCAGCCATAGACCTTGCCGGTCGCCGCCCGGGTGCCCGTCGTGATGGCCGCGGTGACCGTCCGCGAGCTGTCCCCGGAAGGGATGAAAACCTCCCTGCGGCCGAGTTCGGTGGCGTCCTGCAGGTTCGCGGTCACGATGCAGTCCACCGCCTTGTCCGCCTGGTCGCGGGTCACGGTGAAAGTGAGGTTCATCGTGTCCTGCCCGCTCGCCGAGAAGCTCTTCACCTCGGTACTGATCGGGTCCGCGCCGAGATTGCGGTAGGCGATGTAGGCCACCAGCAGGCCGAGGACCAGCACGAGGACCACGACGAGGGAGCGGACCCAGCGCGGCCGGTGCTTGGCTTTCACGCCGTAGCGCTCGGCCATAAGCTGTTCACTCACGGGGGACTCCACACTGCTTGTCGGATGCGTGCGGAACAATGGACGCGGTCACGGGCGTTGCTCCGCAAGTCCCGTGATTATGGACGAGCCTGGGGACGAGGGAGATACGAGGTAGGTATGGAGCAGTTGCGGTTGCTCGCGGTGCATGCGCATCCCGACGACGAGTCGAGCAAGGGCGCTGCCACGCTCGCCAAGTACGCGGCGAACGGCGTGGACGTCATGGTCGTCACCTGCACTGGAGGTGAGCGCGGGGACATCCTCAACCCGAGGATGGACAAACCGGGCGTGCTGGAGAACATGGCGGAGCTGCGCAAGACCGAGATGGCCAATGCCGCGGCGGCCCTCGGGGTCGAGCACCGCTGGCTGGGATACGAAGACTCGGGCCTTCCCGAGGGTGACCCGCCGCCCCCGCTCCCGGAGGGGTGCTTCGCGCTGGTCCCGATCGAGGAGTCCACGCGGGAACTCGTGCGCATCGTGCGGGAGTTCCGTCCGCACGTGCTGATCACCTATGACGAGAACGGTGGCTACCCGCATCCGGACCACATCCGCTGCCACGAGATCTCCGTCGCGGCCTTCGAGGCTGCGGCCGATCCGGAGCGGTTCCCCGGCACCGGGGAGCCGTGGCAGCCGCTGAAGCTCTACTACTCGCACGGCTTCGCCCGTAAGAAGCTCGAGATCTTTCACGAGGTCCTGACCAGCAAGGGAGTCGACTCTCCTTACGCGGAGTGGCTCGCGAAGTGGGATCCGGATAAGCCGGATATCATGGAACGGGTAACGACGCAGGTCGAGTGCGCGGACTACTTCGAGGCCAGGTCGAAGGCGCTGCTCGCGCATGAGACCCAGATCGACCCGGACAGCCGGTTCTTCGCCGTGCCCGACGACCTGCAGCGCGAGGTGTGGCCGACCGAGGAGTACGAGCTCGCCCGCTCCGTGGTGGACACCACGCTGCCGGAGGACGATCTGTTCCAAGGCATCGAGGAGAAGGTGAGCGCATGACCCCACTCGCGATGAGCGCCGCGCTGGTGCTCGCGGGCAAGCAGCCAGGCGACCAGACCGGGGGCAATGGGCCGGACTTCGGCAAGGCATCCCCGGTCGCCCTGCTCGTCGTGCTGCTGCTGCTCATCGCGGTGGTGTTCCTGGTGCGCTCGATGACCAAGCACCTGCGGCGGGCGCAGCGCAACCTCGCCGAACCGGAGGAGCAGGCGGACGGGTCCGGTGCGGAGCCGGACCCGGGCTCCGAGTCGGACAGCGCCGCCGAGCCGGAGGAGACCGCGGAATCGGGCAAGCCGGAGTCGGCGCACAACGGCGGCGCCTAGGCATTCATGGGACGGTGGGCAGATGAACCGCCTCACCGATGCCACCAGTCCCTATCTGCGCCAGCACGCCGACAACCCGGTCGACTGGTGGCCGTGGTGCCCCGAGGTCTTCGCCGAAGCGGCGCGCCGGGACGTTCCGGTGTTCCTGTCCGTGGGCTACGCCGCCTGTCACTGGTGCCACGTGATGGCGCACGAGTCCTTCGAGGATGAACATCTCGCCGCCTTCCTGAACGCGCATTTCGTGAGCATCAAGGTGGACCGGGAGGAACGCCCGGATGTGGACGCCGTGTACATGACGGCGACCCAGGCGATGACCGGTCAGGGTGGCTGGCCGATGAGCTGCTTCCTCACCCCGGAGGGGGAGCCGTTCTACTGTGGTACCTATTTCCCGCCCGCCCCGATGCGGGGTATGCCCTCGTTCCGCCAGGTGACCGAGGCCGTGCGGGACGCCTGGCGGGAACGTGCTGCGGAGGTGCGCGAGTCGGCGGCCACGATCGCCGGCAAGCTCGCCGAACACGCGTCCCCGCTGCCTCGCGCCGAGGTGGACGAGGCAGCGGTGGACGCCGCGCTCGGCACGCTCGCCGCCGAGTTCGACGCGGAGACCGGCGGGTTCGGTGGCGCGCCGAAGTTTCCGCCCTCGATGGTGCTCGAGTTCCTGCTGCGCCACCACGAGCGCACCGGATCCGCGGACGCACTGCGCCTCGTTCAGCGCTGCGGCTCAGCCATGGCCCAAGGGGGTATCTACGACCAGCTCGCCGGGGGGTTCGCGCGGTACAGCGTGGACGCGAACTGGGTGGTCCCGCACTTCGAGAAGATGCTCTACGACAATGCCCTGTTGCTGCGTGCCTACACCCATCTGGCGCGCCGGACCGGTTCGGCGCAGGCCCGCAGGATCGCCGAGGAGACCGCGGGTTTCCTGGTCACCGGGATGCGCACCGCCGAAGGCGCCTTCGCGGCCTCGTTCGACGCGGACACCGATGGCGTGGAGGGGCTGACCTACGTGTGGACGCCCGCCCAGCTTGTCGAGGTGCTCGGGGCCGAGGACGGTGCCTGGGCCGCGGAACTGTTCGGGGTGACCGAACAGGGCACCTTCGAGGCGGGCAGCTCCACCCTGTGCCTTGCCGAGGAACCCGCCGATCGGGACCGGTTCGAGCGGGTGCGCACCGCGCTGCTCGCCGCGCGCGCGAACCGGCCGCAACCGGCCTGCGACGACAAGGTGGTCACCGAGTGGAATGGTCTCGCGATCACCGCGCTCGCCGAGGCCGGGGCCGCTTTCGGGCGAGACGACCTGATCGCCACGGCCACTGGGGCCGCGGAGTTCCTGATGCGGGTGCACCTGATCGACGGCCGCCTGGTGCGCACCTCCCGGCACGGGGTCGCCGGTACCGCGGCCGGTGTGCTCGGCGACTACGGGTGCCTGGCCACCGCGCTGCTCACCCTGCACCAAGTTGCCGGGGAGACCGGCTGGCTCGAGCGGGCCGGTGCCCTGCTCGATATCGCGGTGCGGCATTTCCGGGACGGCGAGGGCGCCTGGTTCGACACCGCCGATGACACCGAACGGCTCATCACCCGGCCCGCCGACCCGGGGGACAACGCCTCGCCGTCCGGGGCGGCCGCGGTCACCGAGGCCCTGCTCACCGCGTCCGCGCTCGATCCGGAGCGCGGATACCGCGGGCTCGCCGAGGAGGCCGTGCAAGGGGCCGGGGTGCTCGCGCGCCGGGCACCCCGGTTCGCCGGGCACTGGCTGAGCGTCGCCGAGGCGATGCTGGCCGGTCCGGTGCAGGTCGCCGTGGTCGGTGCGGACCGGGAGCTCTACCGGACCGCGGTCGAGACGGCCGCCGGCGGCTCGGTCGTCGTGCACGGCGCGCCGGGCCAGACCCCGCTGCTCGCGGACCGGCCGCTGCTCGAGGGGCGCCCCACCGCGTACGTGTGCCGTGGCTTCGTGTGCGACCGCCCCGTCACCGACCCCGCGCAGCTGCGTGACCAGCTCGTCCGCCAGGAGTGAACGCCGGACGCCCGAAAACCGAGTACCGTGGTTGTTACACGGTAATCATGTAATCAAAGGGTGTGGTTGGCATGGGACGCAGACGGGATGAAGCCCCCTCGACCGAGGATGTCGCCGCGTGGTTCGCCGGTCGGTTGCCCGATGAATGGTTCACCGGAACCCCGGAGGTCACCGTCGACCGGGAAGAGATCACCGTGCTCGGCACCCTTCCCGGGCTCGAGGACACCTTCAGCGACGAGGCGGCCCGCAGCTCGGCGGAATCCGGGCGGGTCAGCCGGTTCCGGGAGCAGACCCGCGAGGAGCGCATCTCCATCGCGCGGCAGGCCGAGCACCGTTTCCACCGCAAGGTCGCCTGGGGCGCGCGGCTCGGCGGTACCGAGGAAGTGTTCACCTCCCTCGCCGTGCCCGTGATGACCAGGCTGCGCCAGCCCGAACGCATCGTGCTCGACACGCTCGTCTCCGCCGGGGTCGCTCGATCCCGCTCCGATGCCCTTTCCTGGGCGGTGCGACTGGTCGGCGAGCACACCGAATCCTGGCTCGCCGAACTGCGCGAGGCCATGCAGCGGGTCGACGAACTGCGCAACCGGGGACCCGAAGCCGACTGACTGTCGGTGCACCGAGGCAGAATGCCTTGTGTGACAACGGAAATCCACTTGTCCCGGCACAGTGCTCACGGCGCGGCCGAGTTCGGCGGGGAACTCGTCGGCGCGGTCAACCGGCTCATCCGCGAGGTCGTGCTCGACGGCGGCGCGGTCGGTCACCCCGCGCCGCCGAGCCGCGAACAGACCCGCGACTGGCTCGAAGACCTGCATACCGCCATCGCCCGCGGGGACGCCGAACTCGTACTCGCCCACGCGGGTGCGCGGGTCGAGGCCATGGGCAGCTGGCGGCGGCGTCCTTATCCCGCGTTCCGGTACACCGCCGATCTCGCCCAGATCATGGCCGGGCCGGGGGTGCGCGGGCTCGGGCTCGGCGATCGCGTGGTCACCGAGCTGATCGCCGGCGCGCGGACCGCGGGCCTCGAAACCCTCGCACTCGGGGTGCGCGGCAACAACCACGGCGCCATCGAACTGTACGAACGGCTCGGTTTCCGCGAATGGGGGCGGCATCCGAACGTCATCGTGGTGGGCGAACAGCGCTTCGACGATGTGCGCATGGGCCTGGAGCTGGGCAGGGCTCCCGGGGTCGTGCTGCGTGGTTCCCCGGACGGCGGGCCTGGCTGGTCGCCCCGCCGCGGTTAGCCTGCCGTGCGGCCGAGCCCGGTCATGAGCAGCGTGGTCGGGGACGCGTCCGCGGGGGCCGGTTGCGCGGGGCCGAACTTGCCGGGCTGGCGCAGTACCTCCTCCGGGATCGACTCCGTCAGGGCACGGCAGAACGCCAGGAGATCGTCCGGGAGCTCCACCGACCTGCCCTGACTGCGGTGCACATCCCAGCTGTGCATGGCCAGGTCCGCGACCGGGAAAGCCAGCGCCCGGTGCAGCGGAGCCTCGCCGTCCGGGGACGGTCGCGGCGCGTCCAATTCCGCGTGCGGCAAGGCATCCCGCAGCCGGGCGGCCAATTCTCGTAGTCGTGCCGCCAGGTCCGCGCAGATCCAGTCCGCGGGCTCCGAAGGCCGATTCCACAGCTTCCCGCCCTCGATGAGCGTCACCACCTTCGCCGCGCTCCCGGTCGCATGGCCCACCAGTTCGCGAACGGTCCAGTCCGCCAGATTCGACGGCCTGTCCCAGTTCTCCTGTGGGATCTGCTCCACCGCCGCGATGAACAGGTCCAATGCCTCGGTGGCCGCCGCGCCGATTCGGTTCATCGTGTCGATCATGCGCGCATCGTAGGCCGGGTGACCGACAAAAACCGGGTGCCGAATCACGTCACGCAAAAGCTGTCGCCGCGTCCCCTTTTGCGACAGACTGCTTCGGGAGGCGAAAACAGATGGCGGCTACACCCACCGGCACACGCAGCGGGAGAAAGCGATTCGGGAAACTGGACCCGTTCTGCTGGTTCGCGCTGGCCGCACTGGCATTGCTCGCGATCCTGTGCGCGGTGGGCGGATTCTTCGTGGGAGCCGCGATCTTCCTGGCCCTCGCGGTCATTTTGGTCCCGGCCGACAAGCACTGGAACCGTCCCTAGAGCGGAGCCTCTGTCTAGGAGTACATGGCCAGCCAGATCGCGATGTAATGGCAGATTGCCGCGATGACGGTGGCGGCGTGGAAGAATTCGTGGTGGCCGAAGGTGCGTGGCCACGGGTTGGGCCAGCGGGTGGCGTAGCAGATCGCGCCGAGGGTGTACCAGGCTCCGCCGACGAGCAGCAGCACGAGGGCACCGACCCCGGCGTGTTCCACGAGCTGGGGGAAGACGAAGACGGCGACCCAGCCGAGCGCGATGTAGATGGGCACCCCGAGCCAGCGTGGAGCGGTGGGCCAGGCGAGTTTCAGCGCGACCCCGGCGAGTGCGCCGCCCCAGACGATGCCGAGGATGATGTATCCGGTCGGCTGGTCCATCGCGAGCAGGGTGAACGGGGTGTAGGTGCCCGCGATGAACAGGAAGATCATCGAGTGGTCGAGGCGCTTCATCCAGGTGTAGGCGAATTCGCTTCGCCAGGTGCGCCGATGGTAGAGAGCGCTGGTGCCGAACAGGGCGAGCACGGTGACGCCGTAGATGGACGTGGCCAGCGCGGCGAGTCCGGAGACGGTGGCGGCGGCGAGGGAGATCAGTGTCGCACCGAGGGCGATGCTGATGAAGAACGACCAGGCATGCAGTACGCCACGCATGCGGGGGCGCTCGAAGGCGATCGGGGTGCGCGACGGGAAGGCTGCGGTCACGGGAACAAGGCTACGAAACGATGCTGAGAGCCACCTGTGGATTCAACCCGGGCTACAAAAGTGAACGTTTTCATAACCATTTCTCGACCCGGCTTGCCGTGCGCGGTGTAAGCTCGTCGGACGTGAGTTTGCGATCGCGGGTTGCGCATGTCGTCTACGGCTTGTATGAACGGCGTCTTCACGCCCAGATCAACGGGGCGAGTCGTCGGCCGCGGCATGTCGGCATCGTGCTCGACGGCAATCGCCGGTGGGCCCGCCGCGCCGGACTGACCGATGTAGCCGATGGACACCGCGCCGGTGCCGCGCACATCGAGGAGTTCCTCGAGTGGTGTGACGAGGCCGGGGTGGAGGTGGTGACCCTCTGGCTGCTTTCCACGGACAACCTGAATCGGGACTCGGCCGAGGTCGGCCCGCTGCTGGACACCATCGCGGACGTGGTCGACGATCTGTCCGGTTCGCGCAACCAGTGGCAGATGCGTCTGGTCGGCGCGATGGATGTGCTGCCGACCAAGATCGCGACCCGGCTCATCGAGGCGGTCAACATCGTCCAGGACAAGCCGGGGATGCAGGTCAACATCGCGGTCGGGTACGGCGGCCGCCAGGAGATCGCGGACGCGGTGCGCAAACTGCTCCAGCAGCACGCGGAGGCGGGCACCACGATCGAGGAGCTCGCCGAGGTGCTCGACGTGGACCACATCGCCGAGCACATGTACACATCCGGGCAGCCCGATCCGGATCTGCTCATCCGAACCTCTGGTGAGCAGCGCCTTTCCGGGTTCATGCTCTGGCAGTCGGTGCACTCCGAATTCTGGTTCACCGAGGCCTACTGGCCGGAGTTCCGGCGCACCGATTTCCTGCGTGCGATGCGCGATTACGCGATCAGGCACCGTCGCTTCGGTTCCTAGGCTTTTCCGGGGCGTGACCCAGGGTAATTCCGCGTGTCAGGTTACACACAGTGCAGCCGAACATGACGAATTGGGAAATCACCTGTGTGGCACGTACCGAACGGCCCGTATCACGGGTAGCTTGCGGGTGACGGATCGATGCCCAGATCGGTTCGCCGGGAGGCCCGCAAACGTGCAAGCGAGCGCGAGGGGGCCGGCACCGGCTCTCTGGCCGGGTGTCCTCGATGGGACGCCCGGACTTGCGGAGCCTGCCTCGCCCCAACGATCAGCGGACGTGGTGCCGCGTTCGCAAGGGAGAGCTCGTGACTGCTCCGCACGCTTCCGAAACCCCTGTGCCCCGGCACATGTACGTGCTGGACACCTCGGTATTGCTTTCCGATCCGTGGGCGCCGCAGCGGTTCGCCGAACACGCTGTCGTGCTCCCGCTCGTGGTGATCGGTGAGCTGGAGGCCAAGCGACACCACCCGGAACTGGGGTGGTTCGCACGCGAGGCCCTACGCCTGCTCGACGACCTGCGTGTGCGCTACGGGCGCCTCGACACGCCGGTGCCGATCGGCGACGAGGACGGCACTGTCCAGGTGGAGCTCAATCATTCCGATCCGACCGTGTTGCCGCCGGGTTTTCGCACCGACGGCAATGACACGAGGATTCTCGCCTGCGCGCTGAACCTCGCGGCGGAAGGCACCGAGGTCACCCTGGTCACCAAGGATGTCCCGCTCCGGGTGAAGGCGGCCGCCGTCGGGTTGTCCGCCGATGCGTACCACGCACAGGACGTGATCTCCTCGGGCTGGACCGGGATGACCGATCTGGAGGTGTCCCCGCAGGACGTCGACGACCTCTTCGCCGAGGGGAATGTGGACCTCGAGGACGCGATCGAGTTGCCGTGCCACACGGGCGTGCGGCTGCTCGCGGGCACCTCGAGCGCACTCGGCAGGGTGACCGCGGACAAGCAGGTGCGGTTGGTGCGCGGCGACCGGGAGGCGTTCGGCCTGCACGGGCGGTCCGCGGAGCAGCGCATCGCGCTCGACCTGTTGCTCGATGACGAGGTCGGCATCATCTCGCTCGGCGGCAGGGCAGGCACCGGGAAGTCCGCACTCGCCCTCTGCGCCGGTCTCGAGGCGGTACTCGAGCGGGGCAAGCATCGCAAGGTGGTCGTGTTCCGCCCGATGTACGCGGTCGGTGGCCAGGATCTCGGGTATCTGCCCGGCGCGGAGAACGAGAAGATGGCTCCCTGGGCACAGGCGGTCTTCGACACGCTCGGCGCGCTCGTCAGCCAGAACGTGGTCGACGAGGTCATCGACCGCGGCATGCTCGAGGTGCTCCCGCTGACCCACATCCGCGGCCGTTCGCTGCACGACGCGTTCGTGATCGTGGACGAGGCCCAGTCGCTGGAGCGCAATGTGCTGCTCACCGTGCTTTCCCGGCTGGGAACCGGATCGCGGGTGGTGCTCACCCACGATGTGGCACAGCGGGACAACCTGCGCGTCGGCAGGCACGACGGGGTGGCCGCGGTGATCGAGAAGCTCAAGGGGCATCCGCTGTTCGCTCACATCACGCTGACCCGCTCGGAGCGTTCCCCGGTCGCCGCGCTGGTGACCGAGATGCTCGAGCACGACGCGCCCTGATCATCGCCGTCCGGTCCCCGCGGCGCCGCGGGGACCGGACGGGGGATGGATCGATAGGGCAACGGTGATCTCGAAGGACGGCACCCGGATCAGCTGTGTGCGCACCGTCTCGGGTCCGGCTGTGATCCTGGTCGGCGGGCACTGGACGACGGATCCGAGAACGTGCCGCTCGCTGAGGAACCGGCGCGCTCGTGCACCGTGTTCAACTACGCGCGCCGGGGCCGTGGGGGAGCGGGGACACCGCGCCCTACGCCCTCGCCAGGGAGGTCGAGGACCTGCCCGCGCTGGTGTCCGAGGCGGGTGGGAGCGCGCACCTGCCCGGCGTCTCCTCAGGCGGTGCGCTCGCACTCGAGGCGGTGGCCGCGGGGCTTCCGGTCAGCACGCTCTCGGTGTACGAGGTGCCGTACGACATGACCGGGGGAGCGCCCCGCCACCAGCACGCCTTTGCCGAACGGCTGCGCGCCCTGGTCGAGAGCGGGGACTCCGAAGGCGCGCTCGTCCACGCCATGCGGAACTGGGGCTCACCCGAGGACCAGATCGAGGCGGCGCGGCACACCCCGATGTGGCCGGGCCTGCTCGAACTGGCCCCGACGCTCGTCTACGACGTGACCTGTCTCGGCACCGGGGCGCCCGCCACCGAACGGCTTGCCACGATCAGCCGACCGGTCCTGGTGCTCGATGGGGAACTCGGCGCGGGGTTCTTCGGCCCGGCCGCCGACGCGATCGCCGGCAGCGTCCCGCACTCCAGGCACAGGACATTCGCCGGTCAGGGACACGTCGCCGATCCGGAAGCCATCGCCGAGGTGCTCCTGGCCTTTCACCCGGGGTGAGGGGTCACCAGCCGCCCGGCAACGGGCGCCCTTCCGCGAACCCGGCCGCCGACTGCACCCCGACCACCGCGCGTTCGGTGAGCTCGTCGAGGGTGGCCGCGCCCGCGTAGGTGCACGCGGAACGCACCCCGGAGCAGACGCCGTCGATGAGGTCCTCGACACCGGGGGCCGTGGGGTCCAGCTTCATCCGGGAGGCCGAGATGCCCTCTTCGAACAGGGCCTTGCGGGCCCGGTCGAAGGCGCTGTCGGTCCTGGTGCGCGCGCTGACCGCCCGCTTGGAGGCCATGCCGAAGGACTCCTTGTACAGCCGTCCCTCGGCGTCCCGCTGCAGGTCGCCCGGGGATTCGTAGGTTCCGGCGAACCACGAGCCGATCATCACGTTCGCCGCACCCGCGGCGATGGCGAGCGCCACATCGCGCGGATGCCGCACCCCGCCGTCGGCCCAGACGTGCTTGCCGAGTTCGCGGGCGGCCTCGGCGCATTCGGCAACGGCGGAGAACTGCGGCCTGCCGACCCCGGTCATCATCCGGGTGGTGCACATCGCGCCCGGACCGACACCGACCTTGACCACATCGGCCCCGGCCTCGATGAGGTCCTGGGTCGCCGCCGCGGTCACCACATTGCCCGCGACCACCGGAACCGTCGGTGCGCAGGACCGCACCGCGCCCAGCGCGGTGATCATCTTCTCCTGGTGGCCGTGCGCGGTGTCCACCACGATGGTGTCCACTCCGGCCTCGAGCAGGGCGCCTGCCTTCTCCGCGACATCGCCGTTCACCCCGACCGCCGCGGCGACCCGGAGCCGGTCCCGTGCGTCGAGCGCAGGCCGGTACAGCTCCGCGCGCAGCGCACCGACCTCGGTGAGTACCCCGGCGAGCCGGCCATCGGTGTCCACCCCGAGCGCGATCCGGTTGGTGCGCCCGTGCAGATGCTCGAACACCTCGCGCGGTTTGGTGGACAGATCGAGGGTGAGCAGGTCGGTATCGGCGACATCGCCCAGCCGGGCGAACCGGTCGACTCCGGCACATGCGGCCTCGGTGACCACGCCGACCGGACGGCTCCCCTCGTCGACGAGCACGACCGCTCCGTGCGCGCGTTTGGGGAGCAGGTTCAGCGCGTCCGCGACCGCGTCGCCGGGGGCGAGGGTGAGCGGGGTGTCCCAGACGGTGTCGCGTGCCTTCACCCAGGACACGATCTCGGCGACCGCCTCGGAATCGACGTCTTGGGGAAGGATCACGATGCCACCGCGCCTGGCCACCGTCTCCGCCATGCGCCGCCCGGCGACCGCGGTCATGTTCGCGGCCACGATCGGGATGGTGGTGCCGGTCCCGTCGGAGGTCGCGAGGTCCACATCGGAGCGGGACGCGACCGCGGAGCGGTTCGGCACGAGGAAGACGTCGTCGTAGGTCAGCTCGTGGCTTGGCCGTTGAATCAGCTGCACGTCATGCCAGGCTACCCGAGACCGGGAGGTACTTGGCGGAGGTGATGCTCATCGGGTTGAAGAACTGCGGTTCGCCCGCGACCGCGAGGCCGGAGTACTTGTCGAGCAGGCGGTTCAGTGCCACCCGCGCTTCCAGGCGGGCCAGTGGTGCGCCGATGCAGAAGTGGATGCCCTTACCGAAGGCCAGGTGACGGTTCGGGTGCCGGTGGATGTCCAGCGCGTCCGGGGCGCTGAACTGCGCGGTGTCCCGGTTGGCCGAGGCGATCCAGAGCAGCAGGGGAGTTCCGGCGGGCACGGTCACGCCACCGAGTTCGAGGTCGTGCCGCGCCTTGCGGGCGAGTCGGGGGAACGGTGAGCGGATGCGCAGGAACTCCTCGATCGCCTGCGGAACGAGCTCGCGGTTCGCGCGGAGTTCGGGCAGGAGTTCCGGACGCTCGTCGAGCAGGATGGCACTGTTGCCGAGCAGGGCGGTGGTGGTGATGTGCCCGGCGATCAGCAGCAGCCCCACGAAACCGACGATCTGGCTGTCGGTCAGGGTGCGCCCCTCGGACTCGACGAGGGTCAGGTGGCTCGTCAGGTCCGTTCCCGGATTGCGTCGGCGGCTGCGAATGTGGTCGAGCAGGTACTCGTTCATCTCGTGCATGGTCGGCAGAACGGCCTCGACGAGGGCATCGTCGACCACATCGTCCGCGGCGATGTTCTGGGAGAGCAGGGTATCGGCCCACTTGCGGAACAGCGGGCGGTCGCTGGTCGGGATGCCGAGCAGCTCGGCGATCACGATCACCGGCAGCGGATAGGCCAGCTGCTCGACAAGGTCGAACTCGGTGCCCGCCTGCTCGAGCAGTTCGTCGGTGACCGTGGCGATCCGTGGCTCGAGGTCCGCGATCACCTTGGGGGTGAACGCCTTGCTCACGGTGCCGCGCAGCTGGTCGTGCACGGGCGGGTCGAGGTTGATGAAACTTCCCTCCCGGAACAGTTCGAATTCCGGCTTCTCGGGGCTGAGGTCGCTGAGGTCCGAGGAGAAGTCCTTGTATTCGGTGAGAGCGGTGAACGCCTCGGCGTAACCGAAAACCTGGGCGTACACATTCGATTCCCGATCGAAGTGCACGGGCGCTTTTTCGCGCATCCCGTGCATCCATTCGTGCATCTGCTGGTAGCTCATCGTTGTGGTGGTCATTTCGGGCCTTTCTCAATTGGCCTTTTGGTATACGAATTCCCGGTAGGACGAGGCGAGCTCGTCGAACTGGACGAGTAGTTTCGGCGCGAGAGCGGCAAGGGCCCCATGATCCGGCTGCTCGTTTTCGTATGCGGAGCGGATCGATTCGGCGAGGATGTCGGTCTTGTCGTCCGGTGTCAGCTCCCATTCCTCGGGGAGCATCGGATCGATGGTCACGTATCCGAGGAGTATTCCGGTGACGCCGTAGGTGATGGCGGTGACCGACAGATCGGCACGGAGGATCCCGTTGTCCGAGAGCAGACCAAAGTACTCATCGAATGTGAGGATCTTGATATTCCGGATGTTCGTTCCGCTCGCGGTGCTGGACAGCTTCCCGAGTACCTGACTGTCCATTGTGTATATGCCGTGCAGCAGTGGACGGTCGAGTACCCTGCGCAGGATCAGCCGGAAGAACCGGTGCGGCAGGAAGGTCGCCGGATCGGTTCGTCCCGCCGCGACGATCTCGTCCATCAGCGTGGCGCCTTCGCGCGCGAGCGTGGCCAGCAGGAGTTCGTCGCGGCTGCGCCAGTGCAGGTACACGGTGCCCTTACCGACGTTCGCCCGTTCGGCCACCTCATCGATGGTCACCTTGCGATGTCCCACGGTGACGAGCAGTTCGGCCGCGGCGTCGAGTATCTGATCGGCGCGGGCTCTCTTGGCGTTCATCTCGGTGTCCATTCCCGCTTTCTGACTGTATGACCAAATTCGTTCATCTGGTCACGACCGAAGCTACGCCTTCCCTGGGGCGGTGGCAAGAGGGAGTGGAATGCCAGGTCAGCGCAGGGCACGTACTGCGTCGATGGTGTCGGCCTCACCTGGTGTCTTGTCCGGCCGATAGCGCACGACACGGGCGAATCGCAGCGCCAGCCCACCAGGGTAGCGCGTGCTGCGTTGCGCTCCATCGAGCGCGATCTCCACCACGAGCTCGGGGGCGACGGTCACCGTCCAGCCGTCGGTGGAGCGCTGGATCTCTTGCAGCGCCTGGGTTTGCCAGGCGAGTAGTTCGTCGGTGAGCCCCTTGAAGGTCTTGCCGACCATGATCGGTTCGCCGCCGTCCGGGTTGCGAGCGCCGAGGTGCAGATTGGACAGGGTGCCGGTGCGGCGACCGTGCCCCCATTCAGCGGCGAGCACGATCAGATCGAGCGTGTGCACCGGTTTGATCTTGCGCCAGCTCGCCCCTCGGCGACCGGCCGCGTACACCGAGTCCAGCGATTTGATCACGATGCCCTCGTGCCCCGCGGCGAGCGCGTCGTCGAACACCCGGGTGGCCGCAGCCGGGTCGGTGCTTCCGGTGATGACGTCCCCGGGCGCCAGTTCACGCAGCACGGACTGACGTTGCCGGAGCGGCTCGTCGAGCAGATCGGTGCCATCGTGGTGCAGTACGTCGAAGAAGTACGGGCGCAGCAACACATCCCGTTCGGATTCGGCTCCGAAGCGGCTCATCGTCTCCTGGAACGGCCGCGGTTTGCCCTCCTCGGTGAGCGTGAGCGATTCCCCGTCGAGGATGAACCGGTTTCCCGGAAGATCGCGGACCAGGGCGACGAGTTCGGGCACGGATGCGGTGATCTCCCGTAGTGTCCTGGTGAACACGGCGACATCCGAGCCGTCCTTGTGTACCTGGATCCGTGCGCCGTCGAGCTTGTACTCGATGCTGACCGCGCCGAGTTCCTGGATCGCCTCTTCGATACCGGTGCCCGGGGAGGCGAGCATCGGGCGCACCGGGCGGCCGAGCTCGATCCCGAACGCGGCGAGTGCCGGTGCGCCGCCGCCCAGTGCCGCGCGGGCGGTCTCGGCCAGGTGACCGCACAGCATGAAGGCCCTGCGCACGTCCTCGGCGGGTAGTTCGGCGGCCGCCGCGATCGCCTCGGTCATGATCCCTTCGAGCGCTCCGTGCCGCAGTTCGCCGGTGAGCAGCCGGAACAGCAGCTCCTGCTCGGCTTCGGTACACCGGCCGAACAGTTTCCCGAGCACCTCCCTGCGCCGGGCGGCGGACCCGGAACCGCTCAGCCCGGCGAGCTCGCTGATCCCCGCGTCGATCTCGAGAACCGTGATCCCCGGCGCGGCCACCGGGGCGGTCCGATTGTCGGCGAGGGTGCGCCAGCCGATGCCGATCCGCCCCTGCACCGGCGTGCCCGCGAGTATCGCCGTGACGACGGCGATCTCCTCCGGGGCCGCGGCGCGCAGCAGCTCCGCCAGTGTGGCGATCTTGGCCCGCCGGGACCTGGTGGCCGCGATCGTGGCGGACGCGGTGACGACATCGATGAACAACACAACGCCATTGTGAACCGGTACACCGACAGATGCCCGGGCACGAGCGCGTGAATGGCACCATTCACGCGCTTTTCGCCGTGCGATCCCCGGAAACCGCGCCCTATTCTCGACTCAGGCCGGGTGCCGGAGACGAACCGCTGGGGAGCGATATGCGCGAGAAGACCTGTGGGGCAACAGAGAAAACGGTGGAGCGCTCCGTGACACGGAGCGCTCCACCGCCTGGGGAACAGATGTGGGTGGGACCTTCAGAGGATGCCCTCCGGGGTGGCCTGCTGTTCGATCTGTACACCATCCGCCGCGATGCGCTCGATCTCGGTGATGTCCGCGGCCGAGAGCTCGACCTCGGCTGCTGCGGCGCTGTCGGCAATGCTCTCCCTGCGCCGCGATCCGACGATGGCAACGTGCACGCCGTCCTTGGCGAGCACCCAGGCGAGCGCCACCTGAGCCACCGAGAGGCCACGCGCGGCGCCGAACTCCTTGAGCCGTTCGACGACCTCGAGGTTGCGCCGCAGCGCGTCCCCGGTGAACGCGCTCGCCTTGGCCCGCCAGTCGTCATCGGCGAAGCTGATCTCGGCGGTCCACGAGCCGGTGAGCAGGCCACTGCCGAGCGGGCTGTAGACGAGCACCCCGATGTCGTGTTCGCGGGCGTACGGCAGCGCGGAACCTTCGATCTCCCTGCGCAGCAGGTGATACGGCGGTTGCAGGGTTTCCACCGGCCGTACCGCGTCGAAGGCCGCGAGCTGTCCGGCGTCGTAGTTCGAGACCCCGGCGTGCCGGATCTTGCCTTCGGCCACGAGCTCCTGCAGCGCGCTCGCGGTCTCCTCGGCAGGCGTGTCCGGATCCGGCCAGTGCACCTGGTAGAGGTCGATGTGCTCGACACCGAGGGCGCGCAGGCTCTGCTCCACGCCGTCCCGCAGGTTCGCCCGGGTGGCGAGCCTGCTGCGCTCGGCTCCGGGAAGAATGCCGCCCTTGGTGGCGATCACCAGCTCATCCCGATTGCCGCGCAGTTCCTCGCGCAGCGCCTCGCCGAGCAACCGCTCCGAGGCACCGAACCCGTAGGCCTGTGCGGTGTCGAAGAAGTTGATGCCCGCCTCGCGTGCGTACCGGATGGCCTGTTTGACCGTCTCGATTTCGAACGAGCCCCAGTCACCGCCGATCTGCCAGGTGCCGAAGGCGATCCTGGAGACGTTCAGCTCCGACCGGCCGAGTCGGATCGTGCGCATGCGTACCTCCTGACGTGGTTCGTCCTAGTGCCCGCCGCCCGCCATGCGCAGCACGTCAAGTGCCTCGTCGAGCTGCGCCTCGGTCAGTTTGCCCGACTCGAGGTGTCCACGCTCGATGACGACCTGGCGGATCGTCTTGCGTTCCTTGAGCGCCTGCTTCGCGATCGCTGCTGCCTCCTCGTAACCGATGTACCGGTTGAGCGGGGTGACGATCGAGGGGGAGGACTCCGCGTACTCGCGGGCCCGCTCGGCGTCCGGCTGCGCACCGGCGAACACCTTGTCGGCCAGCAGCACCGCGGTGTTCGCCAGCAGCCGGGCCGACTCGAGCACGTTGCGCGCCATGACCGGGATCATCACGTTCAGCTCGAAATTGCCCTGCGCACCCGCGAATCCGACGGCCGAGTCGTTGCCGATCACCTGGGAGGCGACCATCATCGTGGCCTCACAGATCACCGGGTTGACCTTGCCGGGCATGATCGAGGAGCCCGGCTGCAGATCCGGGAGTGCGAGCTCGGCAAGCCCGGTACGCGGGCCGGACCCGAGCCAGCGCACATCGTTGGCGATCTTGAACAGCGAGACCGCGGTCGCGCGCATCGCTCCGGAGGCTTCCACGAGCCCGTCCCTGCTCGCCTGCGCTTCCATGTGATCGCGCGCCTCGGTCACCGGAAGTCCGGTCGCGGTGGCGAGTTCCTCGGCGACCTTGCCGCCGAACCCTTCCGGGGTGTTCAGCCCGGTGCCCACCGCGGTGCCGCCGATGGGGAGCTCACCGACCCGGGCCAGCGTGCCGCTGATGCGCTCGATCGAATAGCGCACCTGCGCGGCCCAGCCGCCCGCTTCCTGACCGAGCGTGATCGGCACGGCGTCCATGAGGTGCGTGCGGCCGGACTTGACCACATCGGCCCACTCGGTGGCGCGCCCCTCGATCACCGCGGCGAGGTGCTCGAGCGCGGGAATCAGGTCGGCGACCAGTGCCTCGGTAGCGGCGAGGTGCACGGAGGTCGGGAAGGTGTCGTTGGACGACTGCGAGGCGTTCACCGCGTCGTTCGGGTGCACATCCCGGCCGAGCCTGGTGGTCGCCAGGGTCGCGATCACCTCGTTGGCGTTCATGTTCGAGGAGGTGCCGGATCCGGTCTGGAACACGTCGACCGGGAAGTGCTCATCGTGACGGCCCTCGGCCACTTCGTCCGCGGCCTCGGCGATCGCCCCGGCGACCTCGGCCTCGAGTACGCCGAGCCGCTGGTTCACTCGTGCGGCGGCGCCCTTGAGCAGGCCGAGCGCGCGGATCTGCTTGCGCTCGAGGCCGTGTCCGGAGATGGGGAAGTTCTCCACGGCACGCTGGGTCTGCGCGCGGTACAGGGCGTCGGCGGGCACCCTGACCTCGCCCATCGTGTCGTGCTCGATGCGGTATTCAGCCATGGCGACAGTCTTGCACTCCGATCGAGCACTCGAACCGTTGCCTACCACACGCGTAATGTCGGTCTCGCAGTCCACCACCTGCACCGTGAAACGAGGCCGTGTCATGTCCCAACCGGACTCAGAAGTCGACTTGTTGATCATCGGAGCCGGGCCGACCGGCTTGTTCGCCGCCTACTATGCGGGATTCCGCGAACTGAGCACCGCGATCGTCGATGCGCTCCCCGAGCCGGGTGGCCAGGTCACCGCCATGTACCCGGAGAAGCAGATCTTCGATGTCGCCGGGTTTCCCTCGGTGCGCGGGCGCGATCTCGTGGAATCCCTTGTGGAGCAGGCCGACCAGGCCAAACCGCGCTACCTGCTGGGCAGGCAGGCGCGCGAACTCACCGATACCGATCAGGCCCTGCTGGTCACGCTGGACGACGGGAGCGTGATCAGTGCGCGCGCGGTGCTGCTGACCGCGGGGATCGGCGAGTTTCGCCCGCGCCCGCTCCCGGCCGGGGATGGCTGGCTGGGCAACGGAATGGTGCACTTCGTGCCGAAGCTGGACGAGCACACGGACAAGGACGTGGTGATCGTCGGTGGCGGGGATTCGGCGCTGGACTGGGCACTGGCCATGCACCCCATCGCGGCGAGTGTGACGCTCGTGCACCGCCGTGCCAAGTTCCGCGCCCTTCCCGCGACGGTCCGCCAGGTGTCCGAGCTCGGTGTGCCGATCATCACCGACGGAGAGGTGACCGCGCTGCGCGGAAACGCGGCACTCGACGAGGTCGAGGTGACCGTGCAACGCGGGCCGGACAAGGGCAAGGTGCACGTACTTCCCGCGCAGACGGTTGTCGCCGCGCTCGGGTTCATCGCCGACCTCGGTCCGCTGGAGAACTGGGGACTGGAGATCGACCACCGCGCCGTCCAGGTGGACACGACGATGCGGACGGCACGTGAGCGGGTCTACGCGGCCGGGGACGTCGCCCAGTACGAGGGCAAGGTCAAGCTGATCGCAACCGGATTCGGCGAGGCGGCGACCGCGGTGAACAACATCGCCGTCCTGCTCGACCCGGACGCCCACCTGTTCCCTGGGCACTCCTCGAACGCGGGCTGATGGGCGTTCCCGTCCGCCGGGTCGCGGGGCCGAGCCGGTATCGGGAGCGGCCGGCCGGACCCGGCCCGGTCCGGTGCGTGTGGATCGGCAACGGCGGCTGGGACCGCAGGTTGCGGGTGCTGCCCGATGGCTGCCTGGATCTGGTGTGGACCGGTTCGGAACTGCATGCGGCCGTCCCGAACGCGAACCCGGTGCGGTTCCCGGTCGCCGCCGGTGCGATACATCTCGGAGTGCGGTTGCGCCCCGGGCTCGTGGCCAGCGTGCTCGGGGAGAGCCCGCGCGGGATGCCGGCCAGCCTCCGGCTGTGCGAGGTCTGGGGCGCTGCCGCCGACCATGCCGAGTGGCGGCTCGCCACCGCCGAGGATGTGGCCGGGACACTGTGCGCCCTGGTGTCCGAGCGGCTGACCGGCGTCGATGCCCTCGTCCTCGGTGCCGCGCGGCTGCTCGGCACGGTCGGGCCCGCTGCCACGGCGGCGCGGCTGGGGACCAGCGAGCGGACCCTGCGCCGCAGGTGCGTCGAGCAGCTCGGGCTGGGACCGAAGCAGCTGCACCGGATACTGCGATTCCAGGCCTTCCTGGCGGCGACCGAACGCGGGGAGCGGCTCGCGGACGCCGCGGCGCTCGCCGGTTACGCCGACCAGGCGCACCTGGCACGGGAATGCGCCGAGCTCGCCGCGGCGAGACCCGGAGAGCTGGCCGGGCGGCCGTGGATCCGGCGCGCTGGCCGGAACATCCAAGACCGGAGCCGCGGAGCCGGTGAGCATGGGCTGTATGACGTTCACCGTGCGGATTCAGGTGCGTAACGCCGACTTCGACACGAACGGGCACGTGTGCGGCCCGAAATACCTCGAGTACGCCGACCACGCGCGCTGGGAATGCGTACGGGCCGCCGGAGTCTGCCTCGACGCGCTCGCCGGGGCTCACCTCGGTCCGGTGAACCTGGAGACGACCATCCGCTTCGAGCGCGAGATCCGCGGCGGGGAGATCGAGGTGGTTACCGAGTTCGCGTATCACGGCAAGACCGGGCGGGTGCACCAGGAACTGAGCGCGGACGGCACCCGGCTGGCCACGGTGCACAGCGTCACGGGGTTGCTCGATCTGCGCACCCGCCGCCTGGTTCCGGACGCTGAGCGGATCGGAGCGTTCGCGACCGAACCCGGACTGCTCGGGCTCTGAGCCGCACACTGCTCCGTGTGAGTCACCCCGCCCGTGCCGCGGTCACCCACATGCCGGGGAACTGACACTGAGGCATGATCATCGGGAGAGGAGCTACCTGCTTGGCCGACAGACGAGCACCCCGGCCGGGCTTACCGTAGCGGTTCATGGCGAGCTATCGAAGACTTCCGAGGAACCAGTACGAGTGTGAGTACTGCGGTGGTCGGCATCGCTTCGATTCGCAGCGCGGCGCCGAATGCGCGCGGCGCGGTACCCCGAGCACGACGACGTGGCCGAGGGAGCACCGGATCGCGCATCTCGGTGCGCGGCAACCGGAACAGCGGTGGATGCGGCCGCCGGAGCAGTCGGCGGACCAGCCATGGCGCAGGCGGCCGAGGCCACGGCAGGCGCGTGCGCGGGACCGGGCGAGACAGGAGCTGGTGAACCGGTCCGGCGAGGTGTACCAGGACGCGGTCGCGCTGGCCTTCGATCCGGAGCGGCTCTACACGCGCCTGGCCGACCGGCTGCTCACGACCCTGCCGGTGCACCGGCGGCGTGGGCATTGGCTGTGCCGCCGGCTCGACGGCACAGCCAAGGCGATCACCCCGGGCACCTATGCGGGCAAGCTGCGCGACCCGTTGCGGGAGACGCTGCTCGCCGCTGGCGCGCCCGCGTTTCTCGCGGAGGCCTTCGCCGCGGTCGGTACCTACGGGCGCAACGCCGTGGTCTCCGCCGCGCTGCCGACGGGCCAGCTGACCAGTGTGCTCCGGGTGCTGATCCCGCTGATCTGCCCGAACTTCGCGGCCTGCCCGGCTCGTGAGCCGGTGCTGGAGACCTTCGGCGTCCCGCTGCTCTCGGACGGACTGCGGGAGTTCGCCGGGCGCCTACGCTGAATCCGCGTGATCGGCGCCGGATGATCAGGGCAGCGGAGGGGGCTCCTCGGAATTGCGTGAGCGGTCGAAATCGACGGCGGAATAGGTGCGCAGCTTGTTCAGCCGGTGGAAGCCGTCGACCATGCGCACGGTCCCGGATTTGGAGCGCATCACGATGGAGTGCGTCGTGCAGCCGCCCGCCCCGTAGCGGACACCGCGGAGCAGGTCGCCGTCGGTGATCCCGGTGGCGCAGAAGAAGGTGTTCTCGCCGCCGACCAGGTCATCGGTGTGCAGCACCCGGTCGAGGTCGTGCCCGGCGTCGATGGCGCGCCGGCGCTCGGCGTCGTCCTTGGGCCACAGCCGCCCCTGGATGGCGCCGCCCATGCACTTGAGCGCGGCGGCGGCGATGATGCCCTCTGGGGTGCCGCCGATACCGAGCAGCATGTCGACACCGGTGTGCGGGCGGGCCGCGGAGATCGCCCCGGCCACATCGCCGTCGGAGATGAACCGGATGCGCGCCCCGGCCTGGCGGACCTCTTCGACGATGGAGCCGTGCCGGGGCCGGTCGAGGATGCACACGGTGACATCGGTGACATCGGAATGCTTGGCCTCGGCCACGGCGCGGATGTTCTCCTCGATGGACCGGTTCAGATCGATCGCGTCGGCGGCTTCCGGGCCGACGGCGATCTTCTCCATGTAGAACACCGCGGACGGGTCGTACATCGCGCCGCGTTCGGAGACGGCCATGACGGCGATCGCGTTGAGCATCCCCTTGGACATCAGGGTGGTTCCGTCGATCGGGTCGACGGCGACATCGCAGTCGGGCCCGTCCCCGTTGCCCACGTGCTCGCCGTTGTAGAGCATCGGGGCTTCGTCTTTCTCGCCCTCGCCGATCACCACGACTCCGTGCATGCTCACGGTGCCGATCAGCTCGCGCATGGCGTCGACGGCCGCACCGTCGCCGCCGTTCTTGTCGCCCCGCCCCACCCAGCGGCCCGCGGCCATCGCCGCTGCCTCGGTGACGCGGACGAGTTCGAGCGCGAGGTTGCGATCCGGTGCTTCTGTCCTGTGGTCAGCCGGTGTGGTCATCCTGTGGCCTCCTTGCGGTCTGTGGCGTTGATCCTCCCAGATGCCCGCGCCGCCCCTCGGGTGACACGATGGAAAAGTGACCGAGCAGAACCCGGGAGCGCAGAACCCACAAGCGCAGGATCGACGGACGCAGCGTCTTCGCCTCGGTACCCGCGACATGATGCTGACGATGGTGGTACTCGCGGTGGTCGTGCTCGTGCTCGTCGGGCTGCTCGGCGGCTGGTCGTTCTCCCCGGGGCACGCCTCGGTGGACGAGTCGGTGCAGCCACGCCAGGACGCGCACAAGCAGCTGACCACGGTGGCGCAGGACATGCACTTCCCGATCCGGGTGCCCGAGCTGCCCGGGGACTGGTGGTCCAACTCCGGCGACGTCAGCCCACTCGGCGGACTGACGGAGGTGCGCACGGGCTGGGTCACCCCGCAGAACGGCTATCTGCGGCTGGTGCAGAGCGACGCGCCGACCGGCCCGCTCGTGGCCGAGGCCGCGGAAGCGAAGGACAGCACCCCTTCGGCGACCGGGACCCAGCAGGCGGGCGGGGTGCCGTGGCGGACCTACCCCGCGGTGCGCAACGAGCAGACCTGGATCCGGGACACCGGGGCGGTGCGGATCCTGATCACCGGGAACGCGAGCGAGGCTCAGTTCCGCACGCTGGCCACGGCGATGGCCACCGCGCAGCCGGTCCCGCGTCCGGCCAAGTAGCGTTCGCTCAGGACTCTTCGGTTTCCGCGGCCGTCTCGTCCACCACGACCGAGAGCGCGGCATCCACCCGTTCCTGGGCACCGGCGAGATGGCGCTCGCACAGCGCGGCCAGGGCCTCCCCGCGTTCCCACAGGGCGAGCGAGTCCTCGAGCGAGAGCCCGCCCGCCTCGAGCTTGGCGACGACCTCGGCGAGCTGGTCGCGCGCCGACTCGTAGTCGAGTTCCGGTTCGTTTTCCTCGGTGCTCATGCCCCTCGCTCCCTGACGGAGCTCGGTGCTTCGCACAGGCACTGTGTCGATGATTCGCTCGCGAGTTCGCTCATTCCGTCTTCTTCACCTCGTTCACCACGGCACGCAGTGCACCGTCGGCGAGCCGGATGCGTAGCTCGGCACCCTCGGTGACCTCGGCGACCGAACGCAGCACGGTCTGCTCGGACGCCCCGAGCACGCCGACGATCGCATAGCCGCGCGCCATGGTCGCGGCCGGGCCGAGGGTGGACAGCTGAGCGCGCAGGTTCGCCTGCTGGGTGCGTTCGGCGCCCAGTCTGGTGAGGATGGCCTGGCGGCCGCGCATCCGCAGCCCGGTGATCTCCTCGGCGCGGCGCCGCAGCCCGGCGTGCGGATCGGCGAGCGCGGGGCGGCTGCGCAGCGCCTCGAGCAGCTTGCGTTCGCGGTCCACCCATCCGGCCAAGGCCCGGCGTGCGCGGTCCCGCAGGATTCCGAGGGCGCGCACCTGCTCGGTCATGTCCGGCACGATCGTCTTGCCCGCATCGGTCGGGGTGGAGCACCGCAGGTCGGCGACCTGATCGCAGAGTGGTGAGTCCGGTTCGTGGCCGACCGCGCTGACCACCGGGGTGCGGCAGCCGGACACCGCCCGGCACAGTGCCTCGTCGGAGAAGGGAAGCAGGTCCTCGACGCTGCCGCCGCCCCTGGCGAGCACGATCACGTCCACGTCCTCGCTCATGTCCAGCGTGGAAAGGGCGCGGTTGATCTGGGGCACCGCGTTCGGGCCCTGCACGGCGACGTTGTGGATCTCGAACCGCGCCTGCGGCCAGCGGGCGTGCGCATTGCTGAGCACATCGCGTTCGGCGGCCGAGGCGCGCCCGGTGATCAGGCCGATTCGCCGGGGCAGCACGGGAAGCCGTTGTTTGCGCCGCGGATCGAACAGTCCCTCGGCCCCGAGCAGTTTGCGCAATCGCTCGATGCGGGCGAGTAGTTCACCGATGCCGACGGCGCGGATCTCGTCCACCCTGATCGACAGGGTGCCCCGGCCCGCCCAGAAAGAGGGCCTGCCGTGCACGACGACGCGGTCGCCGTCGGCGGGCTTGTGTTCGAGCGCCTGCAGCAGCCGCATCGGGCAGGTCAGGGTGAGCGAGACGTCGGCGGCCGGATCGCGCAGGGTCAGGAAAGCGGTCGAAGTGCCCCGGCGCGCGTTGACCTGGGTGAGCTGGCCCTCGATCCAGACCTCGCCGAGCCTGCCGATCCAGTCGCCGATCTTGCGTGCGACGGTGCGAACCGGCCACGGGTTCTCCGCGGTCGTGGTCGGAGTGCTCACGTGGCGGAATCGCCCGGATTCTCGGCGCTGTCCTGGCGCACCGTCTCGATCCGGTTGCGCAGCATGCGCACGTAGTCGGCCCGGTCGAGGGTGGCGAGTTCGTACTCGAGCAGTTCGCCGAGGTCCTCGACGGAGAACCGGCGCAGCCGGGCACGCAGCTGTGCCACCGAGAGCTCGGGGTAGTTCGGGAAGGCGCGCGGCGGTTCGGGCTCGGCCGGTTCGGGGCGTTCCTCGGTCTGGGTGGCGAGCTGGCGGGCGACCGCATCCCAGGCGCTCAGCGCCGAGGGGTCGCGCTGGTCATAGCGGGTCAGGTCGGCGCGCAGTTTCGCGATCTCGCGTTCCTCGATGCCCGCGGTCTCGATCGGTGCGCTGCCGTAGGAGTCGCCGGAGCCTTCGTCGTCGAGCAGATCCTCGTCAAAGGTCGCCCAGGCGGGAGCCGTCTCGACCGGACGCAGCCCGGCGAGCGCGGTATCGCCCTTGATCGCCAGCTCGGTGAGGCCCTGCTGCAGCCGCATCGTGTACTGCAGCGCCTCACTGACCACGGTGACCGGAAGCCCGAGCAGCTTGGTCGGCAGCGTGCGGGCGTTCTCGACCATCGTCGCGGTGATCCCCGCGGCGAGGCGTACGCCGAACGGCAGTCGTTTCATCACAGCTCCAAGTATCCTCGTCCGCGCGGCCGGGCGCACCGGCACCGCGATACCGTGCCCGCCGGTGCCGACGTGATCTTCGCGGTCGTCTTCGACCTGTTCGCCGTTGCGCCCTACCCTGAAGGTATGACCGTCGAGCAGGACAACCCCGGCAAGCGTGTACTCCTCGCCAAGCCTCGTGGCTACTGCGCAGGTGTGGACCGTGCAGTGGAAACCGTGGAGAAGGCACTCGAACGCTACGGCGCGCCGGTGTACGTGCGCAAGGAGATCGTGCACAACAAGCACGTGGTGCGCACGCTGACCGAGCGCGGGGCGATCTTCGTCGAGGAGACCGAGGAGGTTCCCGAGGGAGCGCACGTGGTGTTCTCCGCGCACGGGGTCTCGCCCGCGGTGCGGGAGAGCGCGAACGAGCGGGGACTGCGGGCGATCGACGCGACCTGCCCGCTGGTGACCAAGGTGCACCAGGAAGCGAAGCGGTTCGCCAGGGACGACTACGACATCCTGCTCATCGGGCACCACGGGCACGAGGAAGTCGAGGGCACCTCGGGGGAGGCCCCGGAGAACGTCCAGCTGGTGGACACCGAGGAGGACGTCGCCTCGGTCGAGGTGCGGGACCCGTCCAAGGTCGTGTGGCTCTCCCAGACCACGCTGTCCGTCGACGAGACCATGCGCAGGGTCGACGCGCTGCGCGAGCGGTTCCCCGAACTGTCCGATCCGCCGAGCGACGACATCTGCTACGCCACCCAGAACCGCCAGGTCGCGGTGAAGACCATGGCACCGGAGTGCGATCTGGTGATCGTCGTCGGTTCGGGCAACTCCTCGAACTCGGTGCGGTTGGTCGAGGTCGCGCTCGATGCGGGTGCGCGCACCGCCCACCGGGTCGACCATGCGGGCGAACTGGACGAGACCTGGCTGGAGGGGATGCGCACGGTCGGCGTGACCAGCGGGGCCTCGGTACCCGAGCTGCTGGTCGAGGAGGTGCTGCGGTACCTCGCCGAGCGCGGCTGGGCGGACGTGTCCGAGGTGACCACGGCGAACGAGAAGATCACCTTCGCCCTGCCCCGCGAACTGCGGAAGAACCTCGGCGGCGCGCGGGAGTGAGTCGTGTCACATAGCTGACTGCTGCTAGACGAACGACAGCGGCGCCGGGCGATCCGATTCGCCCGGCGCCGCTGTCGCGTTCAGTACCGGATCACTGCCGGTACCGGATCACTGGTCGTCGCGGCGGCGGAAACGTGGCTGCTGGCGCTGCCCCTCGTCGGCCCGGCGGCGCGCCTCGCGTTCGGTGTTCTCCCGGATCTGCCTGGCGCGCTCACGGGCGTTGTTCGCCGACTCCGCGCCTCGTCCGCGCGGCTGCTCGCCCCGCCCGGGGTTGCGCCGCCGTGGTGGCTCCTGGGTCTCGTCCTGGCGGGCCCGCCTGCGCGGCGGTTCGCCGCCCCGCTGCGGGTCCGGTGCGCGCCGGGTGCCCTGGTCCCGCCGCGGTGGCTGCCCGCCGGGTGCGGGGGAGCGCCGGGTGCCCTGATCACCGCGTGCCCTGGGGTCGGCGCCGGCCGCGCGCTCCCTTCCGGGCGGCTGCTCCCGCCTGCGCGGACGCTCGTCCTCGCCGCGGACCGGATTGCGCGCCGTGGTCTGCTGGCGTGGCTGCTGCGGTTGGGCACGGGTCGGCTGGTCCCGCTGTGGCTGCTGGTCCCGCTGTGGCTGCTGGCCGCGCTGTGGTTGCTGGCCGCGTGCCGGGGCCGCCCCGCGGCGGGTCGGATCCGGCGCGCGCCGCTGCTGTTCGGCAGGCCGTGGTTGTGCCGCGGTCCGCTGCTGGTCGCCGGGGCGCTGTTGCTGGTCACCGGGGCGCTGCTGGGGGCGGGCCGGGCGGTCCTGCGGGGGGCCCGTACGCGAGCCCGCACCAGCGGCACGGGTAGCCGCGGCACCGGCCGCCGCCGCTCCCGGCCGCGCCTGGCTCGCCGTGGTGGACCCACTGCGCTGCCCGTGGCGTGCGGGGGCGCGCCCGGAACCGCCGGTCGGCCTGGGGGAGGCGGCGCGTGTGGTCGGGCGCTTCTGCAGGTACACCCGCGCGATACCGATCCCGACCGTGATCACCGTGGTGATCGCCATGACCGGGAACTGGTTGATCAGGGAGGTGCCGATGGTGATCAGCTTCGCCTTCATCCCGGCGTTGCCGCCGCCGACGACCAGGCCGACCAGTGGCACCGAGAGGGCCAGGATCAGCGGCGGCTGCACCATCGGGGCGAACATGTTCTGCCGGCGTGCCATGCAAATGGCCCCGACGCAGCCGATGAAGTAGGCACCCTGGAACACGATGCCGAACTCGCCGGTCATCACGTGGTTGATGAGCGCACCGACGATCGCGAGCGCGAGCGCCACGATCACGGCGCCCCACCAGGGCACCCCGTTCGCCTGCCCGAACGCCATCTGCTGGCCCCACGAGGAGCGGGCATCGCCGCCCTTGCCCGGGCGTGCGGATGTACCGTCACGTGGCTTGTCGAGTGCGTCTCGCCGATCGCGTACTGCGGTCACGGGTCTACACGGTAGCTGTTCTTCGTGAAAATGCAGTCGGTCGGAGGCCCCAGCGGTCACTCGGACTTCACGAACGGCACATTCGGACATGGAACGACCATCGTGTTATGCCCGTTCAGCGTATCGGCGCCTCCTCTCCCGAACGCGTGGCCGCGCTGCCCTGTTGCCCGTTCGTGGCCTGGTGCGCGGCCAGTTCGTCGTTGCGGCGGACCTGGGCGACCGGGCTCGCGGTACCCGAGGTCTCGGTGAGTGGGGTCACGGCCGCGCGGAATCCCTCGAGCGCGTCGAGTTCTCGCCGCCGGGCGGAGAGGAACCGCTGCAGATGGGTGCTGGAGAGGTTGACCGCGTCAACCGCCCCCGAGGCCGCACGGTGGGCACCGACCGCCTGCTCCCGGATGCGGTCCACATCCGCGGAGAGCGCGCTCTCGGTCGCCGCGAACAGGGTCGCCGAGGCGATGACGGCGAAGCCGGTCGGCCCGCACAGGAACACCCGCCGGTCGATCAGCCAGCGGAGCAGGTCGGTGTCCGTGTCCAGAGCGGCGACCACGGCCGCGTCCGATGGCACGAACATGATGGTGCCGTAGATGGCGTCCGCCCAGCGCTGATACTGCTTTCCGGCCAGGTCGGCGGCGCGGGAACGGATATTGCGCGCGTGCACCCGCAGCGCCTCGTAGCGTTCCGCGACGTCATCGGTCTCCACCGCCTCCGCCCAGCAGGCGAGGGTCATCTTCGCGTCCACCGGGACCTGTCGTCCGCCGCCGACCGCGAGCACCATGTCCGGACGCACCGCACCGCCACCGGCGACATCGGTCTGCAGCGTGAAGTGCACGCCCTCGCGCAGCCCGAGTGCGCGCGCGGTCTCCACGAGCACCTGCTCGCCGAGCTCGCCGCGCCCGGAGACCGAGGCGAAGGCGACCTCGTAGCGGCGCAGCGCGTCCTGGCGCTCATCGGCCCGGGTGCGCTCCTCCCGGACCGCGGCGAGCGCGGCATCGGTCCGCTGGACACTCTGCGCGTAGAGCCGCCACAGCAGCGCGATCGCCACGAGCAGCACGATCGCGATCACCGAGCTCGCCGTCGCGAGCACCGTCGTCGCCATGCAATCCCTCCTCGGTCGGTCACGTTCAGCGTGCACCATGGCACCGACAGAATCGGAAATCGCAGTTCAGGCGAGCCCTGGCTGTCCTGATCGGCGCCTTGCTCGAGCGCGTCCTTGCGTTTGAGTGCGCTCACACCCCTACGGTCGGTCGGTATGGGAGAGGATGAGATGCTGCGCCGGGCCCTGCGTCTGGCGGTGGATCCGCCCGGCGGGGTTTCGATCGAGGCGCTGCGTGCGCTTGCGCGTGACGATGCGACCGAGTGGGACATCGCCACGACGGCGAAGCATCTCGGGGTGAGTCCGCACACGCTGCGGTATTACGAGCGCATCGGTTTGGTTCAGGTTGCCCGTGATGCGGCTGGTCACCGCCGCTACGGCGCGCCTGCGGTGCGCCGGTTGGTGTTCCTGACCCGGATGCGTACCTCGGGCATGCCGATCAGCGATCTGCGTCACTACATCGACCTCGTCGATTCCGGCCAGGACACCGTGTCCGAGCGTATGGACCTGTTGCTGGAGCACCGGGACATCTTGCGGTCCCGGATCGCCGGACTGCAGCTCGCCCTTGCCGCTACCGAGTACAAGATCGCTGTCTATCAGGAGGTACACCAGCCATGACCAGCACTGCCGCGCAGTACGA
>NZ_KB905401.1 GCF_000379465.1 Sciscionella marina DSM 45152 | reverse complement strand
TTGGACTTCCCCTCAAATCGTGGAGGGTTTCTAGGTCGCTGCCGGTTGGTCAGCGGTGTTTTTCTCGTACTCGGTTGGGGCCAGCAATCCGGTGCTGCTGTGCCGGCGCTGGTTGTTGTAGAAGTCGCGGCACCACCTCGTCACGGTCGCTCGGGCGTGGCGTTTGGTCGCGAAGCGGTTTCGGGACAGGACCTCATGTTCGAGGGTGGCGAAGAACGATTCGGCCGCGGCGTTATCGAAGCAGGATCCGACCCTTCCCATCGACTGTCGGATGCCGAGCTTTTCCTGGCACAGCTTGGCGAACAGGCCAGCCGTGTAGGTCGAGCCGCGATCGCTATGGAAGATCACGCCCTCGATTTGTTCGCGGCCGCCACGGACAGTGGCGGCGATCTTGATCGCATCCGCGGCCAGGGCCGCGTCCGGGTGTTCCGAGACCGGGCAGGCCAGCAGTCGCCGCGAGTACAGGTCGATGACCGTGGCCATATACAGCGGCCCTTCACTGGTGGGGATCTGGGTCATGTCACCGCACCATTTCTGGTTCGGCCCCGATGCGGTGAAGTCCCGGCGCACCAAATCCGCAACCTTCGGCATGGACTTGTCCTGACGAGTTAAACCCTTGTACCGCTTGACTTTCCGCGCGATCAGCTCCTGTCGACGCATCGAGTCAGCGACCGTGTTCACGCTGACCCGCCACCCAGCCTCAAGCAAATCGGCATAAATACGCGGGGAGCCATATGTGCCACCGGAGAACTCGAACCGCTGGCGCACGACGGCATCCAGCGCTTCTCGGCGTTGTTGCCGGGCCGTGGGCGCACGGCTGATCCATTTGTAGAACCACGACAAACTGACGCCGAACAGGACACAGGTGATCGTGTGTGGCACCCGGTGATCGGTCCTCTGGTCGGCGATGAAACGGGCCACGCTCATTTCGTCGCCTCCTCTACCCACCCGAGCACTGATCGCTTGAGACCTCCGATGCCGCGAGCGTGTCAAGCAGCGATGGGCGCAACGCGTTCGGGGCGGGGTGGGAATGCCTTGATCGGGTCGTAAAGCTGTCCGGTTTGCAGGCAGTGGTGCAGTTGGCCGAGCATGCGGTTGAACAGGTGGCGCAGCGCGGCAGGATGCCCGTCGCCGTGTTCGCGGCGGCGCAGATAGTGTTCGCGTGCCGGTGATGGTCGCGCGGCCGCGGTGAATGCCCAGGAGAATCCGATCGCGGCGATGCGGTTGTTCTTGGTCCGGCGTCGCGTCACGGACCGGGACTTGCCGGAAGCTCGGGTCACCGGTGCTGATCCGGCGAAAGCCTGTAATGCTCGTTGGTCGGTGAAGCGGTTCCGGTCGTCACCGATCTCGGCGAGCACGATCGCCCCGGAGACATCGGCCAGGCCGGGGAAACTGGTGATGATCGCGTAGTCCGGATGTTGGGTGAACGCGTCGACGAGCGCGGCGGTGAGTTGATCAACCGCCTCGCATATTGCGTTGAGCACGCTGAGCAGGCTCGCTGTTTCGGTGGCCATGGCCTGTTCCACGATCGGTTCTTGGCGCAGCTGCGGGATGCGCAGCGCGGTCACGACCTTGGTGGCCAGGCTGGCGATGCGACGCTGACGGCCGCCGCGGCGTAACGCGGTCTCGATCCGCGCTTTCGACACGGTCAACCCTTCGGCGGGACTTGGAGCGAGTGCCAGCACCATTCGCGCATCGGCACTGGCCAGCTGGGTCGTGGACAATCCGCGCCCCGAGCCGGCACCCGCGGCGAACGCGGCCAGGAAACCTGGATAGTACTCACGCAGCCGGGCCCGCAGCTCCTGCACCAGTTTGGTGCGGCGCCACACCGCGTCCTGATACGCGCGAGCCAACGTCGTGATCGAACGGGCCAACCCACTGTCATCCGGCAGCATCCGATGCACATGCGCATCGGTGCGCAGAATGTTGGCCAGCGCGCCATCGCATCGACATGATCACTTTTCTTACCCGAGACCGAGCTCCGCTCCCGATACCGGGCAACCGCCAGCGGATTGATCGCATACACCGCCGCCCAGCTGCGCGCAACGCTGCCACTAACAGTCCTCGTGGGGTCTCAATCGCCACAGGAATCGGCGTCTCACCGCAGTCGCCGGCCTCGGCCAGCATCGCGGTGAACTCGGCGAAACCCTCGGGTGTTTTTGGGATCCGCCGCTTCGCGATCAGGCTGCCTTCCTCATCCACCAGCGCAATATCGTGATGACCTTCCGCCCAATCAACCCCGCAGAATATCGACACCGAATCTCCTTACACAGCAGGAAAAAGTAACCGTCCGGCACGAGAACCGGTGGAAACGCGCGGCGACCTAATAGCAAGGCTCTGCTGGCCTGACCTCCGATAGAGCCGTTCACGATCCCAGCACCCCACAGGGACGCCACTGTTTCCCAGCGGAGGGCTCACCGGCCCAGCACATCCCTCGACGTCACCCTGCAAGCGGCTCGAACCATGACCGAACCCTCGATCACCACAGAGCCGGGGACGGGCCGGACACGCCGATACGCGCCGGTCTCAAGCAAAACCTCAACGGGCTATCAGGTCACCAGGCATCCACCACGCGCTCCAGCCCGCCCACCGACCAAACCTATTAGCAGATCACGCTCCGCCCGCACCGCCGCCACCTCAGCCCGCAACCGCTTCACCTCAGCAGCCGGATCAATCGAGGCACCATCGATGCTGCCGTGCTCGCGTTGCTTCGCGACCCAGTTACCCAAGGTGCCGGGATTAATCCCCAGCTCACGGGCCACCTCCGCCACCGGCCTGCCAATATCCAGAACCAGCCGAACCACGCCGTCACGGAACTCCGCATCGAACTTCCGTCGTGATCCCGACATGACTACTCCTTATAGTGCATGCCTCCACAATTCAAGGGGACGTTCAGTTCGTGTCGCAGGCCGGGTATGGAGAACGAAACCGAACTGCATGACAAATTCAACCGATGCGCCGACTCTGGCCCATATTCGGTGGTGACGGTGCGTGTCGGTTCCGGTAGGAAGTGGCAGGTGGTACCAGTGTGAGGCCAGTGCGATGTTGATCAACTTCTGTGCTTAATGTTTTCAGGGCTGTCTTGCCTGGTCATTGAGGGTGTCGATGACAATGCGGGCGTGATTGTGGTGCGGGCCTCGACACCGTCCTGGCCGATGGTTCGTCCGGGCTGCGGAGCCCAGACGGGGCGGGTACATGGCTATGTCGTGCGGCAGGTCGCCGACGTGCCAGTGGATGGGCGGCGGGTCGTGATGCGCGGGCGAGCACGACGGTCGCGGTGCATCGCACTCAACTGTCCACTGCAGACGTTCCGCGAGCAGATGTCAGGCGTATTGGAGCGCTATCAGCGCCGCACCGCTCGGCTGAGAGCGCAGGTGGGCGATGTCGTCCGTGAACTGGCCGGGCATGCCGGTGCCCGCGTGCTGTCCGGTCTCGGCGTGGTGGTCTCGCGGCAGACCGCGCTGCGGGCGCTGGTGAGCCGTCCGCTCCCGGCCCGGCCGGTGCCGCGGGTCACCGGGGTGGACGATTTCGCGCTGCGTGGCGCACGAGGTCGAATGGCATGGCGAGCACGGTTGAGGGTACGCGCTCGGGGGCGATCTCACCGCGGGCGGAGGCGTGCTGGTGGACGGTTCGTCGGTGCGGAGGTAGCTGGTCGCCCATGACTTGCTCGCGAATCTGCGCGGGAGACAATCCGGTGTCGACGAGTAGTCCCGAGAATGCGGCGTCCATTCCGATTGTGAAGAAGCCGGCGCGGGATTCACTCAGGGCGACGAGCTGCGCGAGCAAATCGTCGCGGAGGTTGCCGGTGTCGGGGACCTCGACCAGGTGACCGGTCCGACAGTGATCGAGGGCGGCGAGCACGAGATGGTCCTTGTTCGCCCAGCGACGGTACAGCATCGGTTCGCTGGTGCGGGCGCGTGCGGCGACCGAGCCCATGGCCAGCCGTGCGTAGCCAGCCTCGACCCGTTCGTCCCACCCCGCGCCGAGAATCGCGGACTCAAGCTGCGCGCCGTACCGGCGACGCTGCGCGGGCTTAGATGCTTCGATGGTCGCCCACCGAACATAGAAAGGTTCCCTTTCTATACAACCGTATGTAGTCTGCCGAGCCATAGAGCCCCCCTTGCTTGGATGGGAGATGCGATGAGCGAGCTGGCGACGACTGCGCGGGACGATGCTGAGGGCACCGTCGTGTTGGTTGTGGGCGCGGGACCGACGGGTTTGACGCTTGCCTGTGAGCTTGCTCGCGACGGTGTTCCGTTCCGTCTGATCGAGGCGGAGCATGGTGCGCGGACGGGCTCGCGCGGCAAGGGCGTCCAGCCCCGCACTCTCGAAGTGTTCGAGGATCTCGGAGTAGCCGAGCGCGTGATCGCGAACGGATGGATGGCGATACCGATGCACTCCATCGCACCCGATGGTCGGATGACGCGTGGCGGAGCGATCCCCGAGTCGCTGGCGAACCGCTCCGACATCCCGTACGCGGCAAGTTTGATTACCCCGGAATGGCGAGTCGAGGAGGCGCTTCGACTGCGGCTGGTCGAGCTGGGGGGCACGGTCGAGTTCGGCACGACACTGGTCGCCTTCGACCAGTCGGATGGCGGTGTCACAGCGGAGGTCGTGGTGGATGGCGTGACCGAGATCGTCAGGGCGCGGTGGCTCGTTGGTTGCGATGGCGGCCACAGTGTCGTGCGCAAGCAAACCGGCGTGGCGTTTGTTGGCGAGACCCGCGAGGACGTGCGGATGACCCTCGCCGATCTTCCGGTCTCAGGCCTCGATCGCAGCGCCTGGCTGACGTGGCAGCATCCGGAAGGCATGCTCAGCCTCTGCCCGTTGCCCTCGACCGACCTGTTCCAATACGGGGCCTCCCTGGCGCCCGGAGAGGAAGGCCGGCTCGATCTCGCGAGCATGCAGGAGACTCTGGAGCGGCGCACCGGCCGCACTGACATCCGGCTCCATGAACCGGAGTGGTCCTCGGTCTGGCGCGCCAATGTCCGCCTTGCCGACCACTACTGTCACGCGAACGTGTTCCTCGCCGGCGACGCGGCGCATATCCACTCGCCCGCCGGCGGGCAGGGAATGAACACCGGGATCCAGGATGCGCACAACCTCGCGTGGAAGTTCGCGGCGGTCGTGAACGGCGGCGCCCAACTCGAACTACTCAACACCTATGAGGCCGAGCGTCGGCCGATCGCGGCCCATGTGCTGGAGCTTTCGAACACACGCCTCAAACAGACACTAGAGACGCATGCTGTACCCACTCGACGCGACGCGAGCACGATCCAGCTCGACGTGGGATACCGCGGCTCCGCCCTCACACGCGACGACCGCGACGACGCAGCAGCACTCCGTGCCGGCGACCGCGCCCCCGACGCGACCGGACTGTCCACAATCGACGGGCAACGGCGACTGTTCGACCTGATCGGAGGCGGACGATTCACGCTCCTTGCCTTCGGGTCCGCGACCACGGCCGAGGCCCACGGCACTGCCTTGAGGGTCCTGCACGTCGTCGATGAGCTGACCGGTTCTGGCGATATCGCCGACACCCAAGGCCACCTCGCAGCCGCATATGGCGCGTCCGATCGCACACTCGTCCTGATCCGCCCCGACGGCTATGTCGGACTGATCTCCGACGCCGGCGATCCCCAGACGGTGATGGACTACCTCACGATCGACCTCGTCGCCAGGCCGACCTCTGCCTGAACAGCGCGTCGAGTACGTCCCGATCGCGTCGTTCTGGCCGCTCAATCCACATCTACCTCACAGCCAGCGAGGGGCCATGTCGGGGCGAGTTCGGCCATGGCGTCGATGATCGTGAACGGGTGGAGCGGTTCCGAAGCGGGCGCGCTTGGCGGGGCGGTTGGCGTAGGCGATCGAGGCGGTTCCGCCGCTGTTAGCTGCTTCGATGTCGGTTGTCGAGTCGCCGACGTTCGTCACGTTGACGATGCCCAGCTATGGTCGCGTGTACGGCGAGGGGACACCAGTCTACCCGTCCACCTACGACTACCGTTCCGCCGCCCGCGACGCGATCCACTTCGGCGAACTCGTCGACCGTTTCTGACAGAACCTGCGCCGCGCGTGCGGGTGGAACGTGCAGTACTTCGCTGCTGTGGAGCCACAACAGCGGCTCGCGATGCATCTGCACGCCGCGGTCCGGGGCACCATTCCGCGCAAGCCAAACATTCGGCAACTGTTGATCAAGCCGTCTAAGAGGGGACTGTCCGGCAAACGGTGTAACTGGCCTGACACGCCAATGTAGGTTGGCGGGGAAGGTCTGTGATGACCGAGATACTGGCGGCTGTGTCGCCTGCTGATGATGATGCCTCGGATGCTGTGTCTGTCGCTGCGCAGGATCCACCGCGTGAGGTGGTGTCCGAGCGTGTCGCGATCGGGCAGTTGGTGCGGGCTGCCCGTGCGCGGGGTGAGGATCTGACCGGCCCGGACGGGTTGCTGAAGTTGTTGACCAAGACGGTGTTGGAGACCGCGCTGGATGAGGAGATGAGCGAGCACCTGGGCTATGACAAGCACGCGCCCGAGGGCCGCGATCGCGGTAACTCTCGTAACGGAGCCCGGGCGAAGACGGTGCTGACCGACAACGTCGGTCCGGTCACGATCGAGGTGCCGCGCGACCGGGACGGCACGTTCGAGCCGGTGATCGTGCGTAAGCGGCAACGCCGCCTGGGTGATGTCGACACGGTGGTGTTGTCTCTGTATGCCAAGGGATTGACGACCGGAGAGATCAGCGCGCACTTCGCTGAGGTCTATGGCGCGTCGTTGTCCAAAGACCGGATCAGCATGATCACCGACCGCGTCGTGGGTGAGATGACCGACTGGTGTGCCCGGCCGTTGCTGCCGGTTTATGCGGCGGTGTTCATCGACGCGATCTATGTGAAGGTTCGAGACGGGCAGGTCGGCAACCGGCCGTTCTATGCCGCGATCGGGGTCGACCTGCAGGGGCGTCGGGACGTGCTCGGGTTGTGGGCCGGCACCGCCGGGCATGGTGAGTCAGCGAAATTTTGGATGAGCGTGCTGGAGCTGAGAAGAACCGGGGCGTGGCGGATGTCTGCATCGTGGTCTGCGACGGTCTCAAGGGATTGCCCGAGGCGATCACCACCGTCTGGCCCCAAGCGCTGGTGCAGGCCTGTGTGTTGCATCTGATCCGCAACACCTTCCGGTATGCCTCGCGCAAGTACTGGGACCAGCTGGCCAAAGACCTCAAGCCGGTCTATACCGCAGTCAACGAGTCCGCCGCCCTGGAGGCTTTCGCGGAGTTGCGCGGAAAGTGGGAGCGCTCCTACCCGGCGATCATCAAGCTCTGGGAGAACGCATGGTCGGAGTTCGTGCCCTTCCTCGATTACGGAGCCTGTTGCAGATTCGTTTGTGGTGTGCGGGTCTGTAGGTCGCTCGTTGTCGGGTCGATCGGGTGCGAGTGTTGGTGGGCTGGTGGTTCAGGTCGCTTGGGCTGCTCGGTGGATCTTGAGGAGGTTGAACGCGGTCGCTGCCAGGTGGAGTTCGCCGGTCGCGTTGGCCAAACCGCGGCGTAAGAACCGATCGAGGATCTTTTTGAGATTGCCGATGCCGGGCTCGACGGTGGCGCCACGGCGTTTGTATAAGGTTCGGCCCTCGGGGGTGCGCAGCCGGTGTCGGTTGGCCTCACGTGGGCTCGCGTCGGCAGGTGGTGGCCCGTGTACGGGTTCTGCAGCCGCGGTGCGGGTTTGATCTCTGCCTTTGCCCAGTGCGATGAGCCGGTCGGGTCCTGCGACGGTCAGGTTCGCATCGCTGTCGTATCCGGCGTCGGCGAGTACCGTGCCGATCACATGGCAGGCGTTGCCGGTGCGGGTGTGCAACCGTGCTGCGACCTGCTGCGCGGTGCGCATCATCGGCGGGAAGCAGTGCTGGTCATTCGTGGACTGTCCGAGGTGGACAGCGACGATCAGTTGATCGCCAGTGACCGCGACGTGGGCGTTGTAGCCCTGCAGGTATCCCTTGCGGGTCGGCATGATCCGCGACGTGGGGTCGGTCGTGTTCGCCACCATGTTCGGTAACCGCTTCGCCGACGACACGCGACGTCCGTCCTCGGAGGCCGAGTCTTCTGCGGCGGCTTCGGCGTTGCCGACCACGCGCCTGGCCCGCTGCACTCGGGTACTGTCGTCCATCGGCACCGGTGGGCGCCCCATCGGTTTCTTGCCTGCAGCAATCAACGCGGCGTACCGGTCGAGTTTGGCCTGATGCGCCGCGATCTCCCGTGCCAGGTGGGCGCGTGCTTCGGCGAGTCGATGCGGACCGTTCGGGATCCGCCCAACCACTGGCTGCCCGTTCTCGGACCGGCGCCGTCGCGCCAACGCCGCCTCCTCATGTTCCTCGTCGGCACGTGCGCGCCTGTGCTGCTGGGCCGCCACTTCTTCCGCCGCGGCCCGGATCCGCTCGGCCCGCCGGGTGCGATCACCCACCTTGACCCCGACACGATCCGATCGGTCGTCCTTGCCTGTCTGCGCGGCTGCGGCGTCCTCGACCGCGTCCCTGCCCTCCGCCTCGGCCACGATGCCCACGGCGCGACGGGCCAACCACTCCTGACCCCGGTTCGCGTCGACCGAGGCGTTCGCGGCGATCTTGGTGCCATCGATCGCGACCGTGCCGAACCGCCCCAACCCCGCCTGCGCGGCGATCATCAACACCTGCGCGAACAGATCGGTAAACGCTTCGCCCGCCTCAGCACGGAATCGAGCGATCGTGGTGTGATCCGGCGAATCCTGCGCGCACAACACCCGAAACGCCACGTCCGTGCCACACAACCGCTCGATCTGCCGCGACGAGCGGACCCCTTGACAGTAGGCATAAATCAGCAACGCCAAGAGCATGTCCGGGTCATACGCCGCTCGCCCCGCCCCCAGGTGAGGATGCCAAGCATGCAGCGCCGAGCGATCCAGCTGATCGACGATCTCCAACACGAACCACACCAAATGGTCCTCAGACAGCCACTCCCGCATATCCGGCGGCAGCAAAAACACCTGATCCCGCACCACCGGACGATACCCACGAGCCATGCAACCATCATCGTCTCCGACAAGCACACAACGGCCCAGCGACCCGCCAATTTTGCAACAGGCTCTACGACGTCGAGATCCGACGAGTTCTGTGCAGCACCAACGGGATCGAGTCGTTGAACGCCCGATACCGCCGCGCCGTCACGGCCAAGGGACATTTCCCAACCGAGCAAGCCGCACTCAAAACGCTGTATCTGGTGACGAGGTCCCTGGACCCCAAAGGCACGGGTCAGGCACGCTGGACCATGCGGTGGAAACCCGCCATCAACGCGTTCGCCGTCACATTCGCCGACCGCATGCCCGCGGCGGAAAACCTCTGAAATGAACACCGCCAGTTACACCGTTAACCGGACACTCCCTGGCAGCAGGCTAGCGGTGTGCGGTCAGTGGAAGGGATTGTAGGCCGCGCACGATCGGGTTGCCGCGGCGGAGGACCTCACCGGACAGTTCGAACCGTTCGACGCGGGCAAGCAGGGTTTCGATCAATGTTTTGGCTTCGAGGCGGGCCAGGGCCTGGCCGGCGCAGCCGTGGACGCCGTGGCCGAACGAGAGGTGGTCGAGTGGGTTGCGGCGGATGTCGAAGGTGCCCGGTTCGGGGTAGTGGCGTGGGTCGCGGTTGGCGGCGGCCCAGTGCAGCATGACTCTGCTGCCAGCCGGGACGCGGATGCCGTCGATCTCGGTGTCAGCAGTCGTCAGGCGCCAGAAACCTTGTACGGGGGATTCAAGGCGGAGGATTTCTTCGAAGGCGGGACCGGCGAGTGCGGGGTCGGTTTTCAGTGTTTCCCAGACGACTGGTTGCTCGGCGAAGAGTTGCAACAGCGCGCCGATCGCATTCACCGTGGTGTCCATGCCGGCGGTCATGTAGGCGCCGAGGGTCGAGTGGGCGGCGCGTTCGGTGAGCTGTCCGTCGTCGACAGCCGCCATGACGACCTCGCCCCAGGAACCCGGGGCGAGGCGGCTTCGGTCGGCCATCGCGGCCATCCAGCCGTGATATGACTGGAGGATCTGGAGGTGTTGCTGTACATAAGGCCCCCACGGGCCGAACGCCGCGAAGCTGGCGTCGGCGCCGGGATGTAGCAGCTCCCGGCCTTCCTGGGGCAGCCCGACCAGGTCGGCGACGACGTTGACGGGGTAAACCGCCGCGAGATCGGTGACGCCGTCGAAATGGCCGCGCGCCACGAGTTCGTCAACCAGCCGGGTGGCGTATTCGCGAACCTGTGCGCGAATCGCGGCCAATCCGCGCGGCGCGAGTTTTTCCGAGAGCACCGCGCGTAGCTGGTCGTGCTCGGGTGGGTCGGTGGCGAGCACCGATCCGGCCAGCTGCTCGTTGAACTGTGGTGTTAGTGCGACTCCCTGCGCCGAGGAAAAGGTCTTCCAGTCTGCGGCTGCGCGCCGCACGTCGTCATAGCGGGTGAGCAGCCAGAAGTCGTGCTGGGCCAGGTGCACCGCCGGGCCGAGTTCGCGTAGCCGGTCGAGCACGGCGAACGGATCAGCTACGTTTTCCGGGGCGAACAGATCTACTTCGGATTCGAGCGTCGTCATCGATGGGGTCCTTCGCTGTTCAATGATGCGTGCAGCCGGCGGAGTCGCCCGACTGGGGCTTTGTGATTCAGGGCGCCGACCACGGCTTGTCCGGCCGACCAGGTCAGGATTTCGGCGTTGTGATCGTCCGGGGGGCCGATGGGCGCCGTGTGTGCGCAGAGGGTGGTTTTCCGGCCGAACTGCTCTGTCCAGTAATAGGGCAGCGGCTCGTACGGCGCTGCCGCATCCCCAGCTACCAGCGCGGCCGCCGCGACCTGGGCTTGTTCAATGGCGTGCGTCCAATGCGGAAGCCTGCGGAGCGCTCCGCCGACCGGGCTGAGCGTGACATCTCCGGCCGCGGTGATCCGGTCGGTCACTCGTCCACGGTTGTCCACCTCAAGTCCGTTGTCCGAGGCCGGTAGCCCGCTGCCGGCCAGCCACTCGGTCGCCGGGACGTCGCCGATCGCGGAGATCAACACGTCGGCGCGAATACGGCATCCGTCCGCGATCACCGCGCGGATTCGCTCGCGCGAAACGTCGATGCGCAACCTCCGCACTGGGGCCAGGATGCGCGCACCGGCGTCGGCCGCGGCCTGAGTGAGCCGGGCTGAGATCCAGTCGCCGAACACCCGGCGCAGCGGCGGCTGCTTATCGACCAGTGTCGGGCGAATGCCCAGGGCCAGGCAGCTGGAAGCGATCTCCATGCCCAGCACCCCGGCGCCCACGATGACCACGCGGGTATCCGGGGTCAGCTGCGCGTGCAGACGCAGGCTGTCCTCGATGGTGCGCAGCCCGTGTTCACCCGCTACGCCGAGCCGGCGGGGCCGCGCGCCGGTGGCGATCACCAGGCCGTCGTAGTGAGCTTCCGTACCGTCGGCTAGGACAACTACCTGTCGGTCCTGGTCGAGGCGGATGGCGGCGGTACCGGTGCGCAGCACCGCCTGGTCTTCGAGCGCGGGGAGCCGGGTCGACTCGGCCACTGCGGTGCCGGCGAGTACCTGCTTGGAGAGAGGAACGCGGGAATACGGTGCCTCGGCCTCGTCTCCGACGAGGGTGATGGCGCCGTCGAAGCCCTTGGCCCGCAACGAGCGCACCGCGGTCGCTCCTGCCGCCGACCCGCCCACCACGACAATCTCCACCTGGCGTCCTTGCCCCTGCGCCGGTCAGTTGCTATGCAACGCGGCGACTGGGCAGAGATGGATCGCCGTCGTGGCGGCTGGTTCGTCCGCGGACGGCACCTCGCTCACCAACACATGTAGTTCGCCGTTCTCGTCCAGTTCGAACACCGACGGCGCGGCCTGCTCACAGAAGCCGAAACCCTCACACCGATCCCGGTCGACCTCGATGACCATCGATGCCTCCTCGTCCTGAAAATCAGGTTATTAATCTCTTTAAGTAGGACTACGTTAAGTCATGGCCGTGGTGACGTCAACCGAAGCTCCTGCTATTCTGACTCGTATAGTAGGAGTAACATCCTGTAAAACAGGACATAGTGAGGGACGTGAACGAGAGAGAACTGCCCAACGCGAACAACCATCCAGGCGCGGGGAGCTGAAGCAATGGATCTGGGAATCGCCGGACGTGCCGCGCTGGTCACCGGTTCGACGCAGGGCCTGGGGCTTGCCTGTGCGCGGGCGCTGCTCGCCGAGGGCGTAGCCGTCACACTGAATGGCCGGGACGCCGACTGCCTGGACCAGGTTCGTGCCGAACTGGCGGAACAAAGTGGTGGCGAGGTCAGCTGCGTGGCCGCGGATCTGGGCACCAAGGAGGGCCTGGACGCTGTTTTCGCCGCGTGCCCGACGCTGGACATCCTGGTCACCAACAACCGGGGCCCGAAGCCGGCGCCGATCAGCACGCTGGCCGATGTCGACCTCGACGAGGCGCTGCGCCTGCATTTGTGGGCACCGTTCAAGCTGGTGCAACACTATCTGCCGGGAATGTACGAGCGCCGGTTCGGGCGCATCGTGAACATCACCTCGGCGATGGTTCGCACACCGGGTGCGCTGATGATCGCCTCGACCGCGGCCCGGTCGGGACTGACCGGCGCGATGCACGGAACCGCGACGGCAGTCGCGCGGGACAACGTCACCATCAACCAGGTCCTGCCGATGCTAATCGACAGCCCCCGCCAGCACAACCTGGCGCGCCAGCGCGCGGAGAACGAGGGACTGAGCTACGACGAGGTTCGGGCCGAGCAAGGCCGGATGGCCGCGGCACGCCGGATGGGACGTCCAGAAGAGGTCGCCGCGGCGTGCGCGTTCTTGTGCAGCGAGTTGGCCGGGTTCACCACCGGCATGGAATTCCGGGTGGACGGCGGCGGTGTTCTCGCCGTCGACAACGAATGGGAGATGGGAAGCCGATGAGTCATGTAGAGCTGCGCACCTATGAGGTCGCCGAGGGCGGGATGGACGCGTTCATCGAATGGTTCCACGGGCTGGTCCCCATCCGGGAACGCTATGGCTACCGGATCCTGTTCGCCTTCGCCGACCGCGAGGCCAACCGGTTCACCTGGGCGGTCGAGCACGAGCAACCACTCGACGTGGCCCAGAAAGCCTACGATCCAGCACCCGAACGGGCCCAGCATTTCAAGACCAATCCGGGCGTGGTGACCGGATCCACCGCAGTGGAGGTGGACGTGGTGATCCCGACCAGGGGAACAGGGGCGCGCCCATGACTCGCGCGTTCGTGTCGACCGATGTGCTGGTGGTCGGCGCCGGACCTACCGGACTGGTGACCGCAGCGTTGTTGGAACGCCTAGGTGTGAGTACCCGCATCCTGGACCCGTACACGTCCCGGCTCGCAGTACCCAAAGCCCACGTACTGGGTCCGGTCAGCCTGGACGTCTGTGCACAGGCCGGTTTCGACGTGGACGCGATCCGGGCGGCGGCCCGGCCGATGGGCACGGACCGCTGGGTGAGCTTCCGTACCACCCTTTTCGGCAAGGAACTCAGCAGGTTGCCCTTCGAATACCAATCCACCGAGTGGACGGCGCGGCCGCGGGTGAATATTGCCCAGCCGCAGTTCGAGGCGATTCTCGAGAACGAGGTGCGGGCGCGGGCTTCGGTGGACTATGTGACGGGGCGATGGATCTCGATGCAGCAGGACGGCGAGCGGGTCGTATCGACGGCGACCGTGGATGGCGAAGAGGTGCAGTTGGTCAGCCGCTACCTGTTGGCGGCCGACGGTGCGCGCAGCGCGGTGCGCGCCGCGCTTGGGATAGCGAACAGTCCCTTCGGGCCGTCCAGCCAGTCGCTCAGTGTCCACCTGCACGCCGATCTGCGGGACTGGCTGGACGATCCGACGATCGTGCTCACGATGAACACCGATCCCTCCGCTCCGGGTGGATTCATCCTGTACGACCCGGGCCGTGAAGCGACCTTCGCGACCTTCGATGTCGGCGAGCGCGAGTTCACCGACGAACAGGCCACCGAACTGGTCCGCACCGCCTTCGGGCGCGACGATGTGCCCTTCGCGGTACGCGGCACGGCGAAATGGGAGATGGCGGCCGAGGTGGCGGACAGCTTCCGCGCCGGCGGCGTATTCCTGCTCGGCGACGCCGCACACCGGCTTCCGCCCACCGGCGGGCTGGGCATGAACAGCGGCATCCAGGACGGGGCGAACCTGGCCTGGAAGATCGCCGCCGTGCTGGCCGGCTGGGCCGGCGATGCTCTGCTCGACACCTACGAGGCCGAACGCAGGCGCATCGCCATCACCTACACCAGCCAGAGCAGCGCGAACAACGCCGCTCATCAGCGGATGCGGGAGGCGGTCGGGGGCGCACCGGAGGCAGCGGACATCGAACGGATCACCGAGGAGCAGTGGGTGGGCTTCAACTGTCCAGGACTGCAACTGGGGTATGGATATGCACCCGGCCAGGACGTGACCGACCCCGGCCACTACACACCGTCCGCGCAGATCGGCCGGCGGCTGCCGCACACGATCGTCGGGCGCGACGATGCGGCCCGGCCGATCGTCGACCTGGTGGACCGGTCCGGATTCACCCTGCTCACCCAGGGACGCCTCGATGAGTGGGCCACGCTGGTGACCGCCGCTGCAGTCCCGATCGCCGTGCTCGACCTCGATCGACTGGTCACCGATACCGAGTGGCTGGAATTGACCGGGCTCGCCACCCCTGGTGCCGCCATCGTGGTGCGCCCGGACGCGCACATCATCGCGCGCTGTTCCCGGCCCGAGGCGTGGCCGAACGCCGAACAGGCGCTGGCCGATCACGCCGAACACGGTGCCACCTTCGCGGTGACCGCCTCGTTCCGGGATTACGTCCCTCCGCCCGGACACCCGCGTTACACCGGCCTCGACCAAGACATCCGAACCTATTCCGACCGCACGATCGAACGGCTCGACGAGGCCGGCTTGATCGCGCCATTCCGCCAGGCCGTCGAGGTGCCGTTCACCGGCGTGACCAGCGATGGCGTCCGCCGGCCGGGGTTGTTCCCGGTCGACGACGACGGCGCGCCGACCGCAGAGGCCATGGCGGCGGCGCACGGCCTCGTCACGGCGGCGAGCGGCGAGCAACAAAGCCAGTTGATACATCCACTGGACTCGGCGAATTGGGCCAAATGGTCCAACCCGGAAATCTACCTGTACCGACACGGACTACGACTGGATGAGCTGGCGGAGCCAACCCGCGAGGCCATCATGACCGTGGTGCGCGCCAGCCTCAGCCCGCAAGGTTATGCGAAGGCACGCGACAGCATGCGGATGAACGCCTTCCTCGGGACGGTGATGGGCGCGCCACGGATCCTCAACGAGTACAGCTACAACTTCACCATCTTCGGCACCCCGTCGGAGACCGAGCCGTGGGGCTGGCAACTCACCGGCCACCACCTGGTGCTGAACTGCCTGTTCGCCGGCAAGCAAATGGTGATCTCACCGTTCTTCTTCGGTGCCGAGCCCAACCAGATCGACGGAGGTCCCCGGGCCGGCATGAAGATCCTCACCGCCGAGGAGGACACCGGCCTGGCCGTGGTCAACGGGCTGCGGCCCGAGCTACGCGCGCGGGCCGTGCTGTACGAGGATGCCTACGGGCCGGACGTTCCCACCGGACGAGTCCACCCCGTTGACCATCTGCATCTGGCCGGTATGGGACGAGACAACCGGATCATTCCCTACGAAGGTCTCCCGCTGAAGCTGTGTGACCAGACCGAGCGCGAGCTGGCGCTGCGGATCGTCGACGCCTACACCCGGCACCTTCCGGAGGGCCCGCGGCAGGCCCGGGTCCGCGCGATCCGAGAACACCTTCCAGAGACGTGGTTTTGCTGGATCGGTGGCTCCGGTCCGGCCGATCCATTTTATTACCGGCTGCAGAGCCCGGTCGCGCTGTTCGAATTCGACCACCATCCCGGCGTGTTCCTGACCAACGAGCGCGCAGAGAAGTTCCACATCCACACGCTGGGGCGGACTCCAAACGGCAACGACTACGGCATGGAACTACGTAATCCGGCTTAATTCTGGTTGACCAAACATCGTCGGGTCTCAACGGCAGGACCCGTGTATCGAAAGGATTGTTCCGTGATAGAAATTAGGGAGATCGACCCGTCCGCGTCGTTCATGACGCAACTACAGGAGGTCGACAGCGGGCCGGTCACCGTCATCAACACCTTCATATTCCCCGAAGGTGAGTACGAAGCCTTCCTCGACGTGTGGCAGAAGGATTCGTTCGTGATGATGGCCTCACCCGGTTTCATCTCCGCTCAACTGCACCGGGGCCTCGGTGACAGCCGGACAGTGACCAACGTGGCAACCTGGGAATCGGCCGCGCAACTAGGCGCCGCGCTCGCCAGCGACGAATTCCAGGAACTCCTCGCGCTTTACCCAGAAGGCACCGTCGTCTACCCGGCCCTCGAACGCAAAGTAGCCATACCCGGAGTCTGCGAGGCCTGACCTTGGTTCTTTTTACGGGATCCAAGTCCCGCCCAATAGCTCGATAAGGCTAAATCTGGGCTCATGCATCGTTCGGCTGAGAAAGACGGTGAGGCACATGGTGCGCATCGCGTCAACGGAAACTGTTGATGTGGTGATCTGCGGTGCGGGGCCGGTAGGGCTGACCGCCGCCGTATTGCTGGCCGCTCGTGATGTTCGGGTCGTGGTCCTGGAACAACATCGCGGCACCAGCGACGAACCGAAGGCGATCAGCATCGATGACGAGTCGCTGCGGGTGTTCCAACAGGCCGGTGTCGTCGATCGGGTCCTTCCCGTTGTGGTACCGGGAACGGGCACGCGTTACTACGATCAACGCGGGGCGGTGTTGTTCACCGCGCGCGGACCGCGGCCGTTCCGGCTCGGCTATCCGTTCAAGAATCCGTTCGCTCAACCGGATCTCGAGCGGGTCCTTGCCAGTACGCTGGCGGATGCGCGAAATGTGGAGCTGCGCTTCGGACATCGCGTCACCGGATTCGAACACCATGCGGACCGGGTGACCGTGCGCGCGGTCAACGACCTCGGCGAGATGGCAATCGACGCGGCCTACGTACTCGGCTGTGACGGTGGACGTTCGGCGACCCGGCTGTTGCAGGACATTGAGATGACCGGCCGCAGCTACCCCGATGTGTGGCTGGTCATCGACGCATTGGCCGACCCGCATACCCAACGGTTCGCCATGCATCACGGCGACCCGAAGCGCCCGCATGTGATCGTTCCCGGGCAAGGAGGGCGCTGCCGCTACGAGTTCCGGCTCTTCGAGGGCGAGGGCACCTCGGACCAGGTGCCACCGTTCGAGCTGATCGAGCGGCTGATCTCGCCGTATCGCCCGATCACCCCGGATCAGATCGAACGCGCGCTGAATTACCGCTTCAACGCGGTGGTGGCCGACCAATGGATGCTCGGACGTTCTTTCCTGCTTGGCGACGCGGCGCACATGATGCCGCCTTTCGCCGGACAAGGCCTGAATTCCGGTATCCGTGACGCGGCCAACCTGGTGTGGAAGATCGCCGAAGTACTGGCCGGGCGGCTGGATCCGGCGCTACTGGCCAGCTACGAACTCGAACGCCGCCCGCACGCGCTGGCCACGGTGCGCTTGTCCGAACGGCTGGGCCGGGTCGTCATGACGACCTCACAACGCAGCGCCGACCATCGCGATACCGTCATCGCGCGGGCCTTGGCCACCACGGAAGGCCGCACCTTTTTTGAAGAAATGCGGTATCGCCCCACCCAGCGGTACACCGAGGGCCTGCTCGCGTCGACCGACCGGACCGACCTTGTCGGAATACCGATCGGGCAGCCGCTGGTATTCGACACAGGCACGCACACGATGTGCCGGCTCGACGAGGTACTCGGGGCCGGGTGGTCGCTGCTCGGCGTCGAAGTCGCCGAAACCGACTGGGCGGCGGCCACTCCGCTACTGCGGGCAATAGCCGTGGATCCGGTGCAGATCACCATCGGGGAGTTGCTGCCGCACACCGGGCGCCGCGTGCTGATCGACGTCGACGGTGCGCTGGTGCGCGAATTCACCGAGTACACCGGGCGATTCGTGCTGATCCGGCCGGATCACTTCGTCGCCGCGGCCTGGCTTCCCGGCGACAGCGCCGATATCGCCACCCGAGTCCTGTCCTGGACCGGGTTCTCAGCAGAAGGGGTGCTCAGCAATGGATAAGCCACAACGCGTGATACTGGCCGAACACGGCGGCGCCGGGACGCTGACCCGGACCGCCGTCTCCCACCTCGGCCTGCGCATCCCCGATATCACCGCCGCCGCCGATTTCTACCGGCGGGTGCTGGGCCTTGTCGTGCACGAAGAACTACCGGAGGGCGGGCTGCGCCTCGGCTGGGGCAGCGGCCACCACGTCCTCGAGCTCACCGAGGGCGCCAAAGGCTTGCTGCATTACGGGTTCGAGGTCCGCGACGAGAACGGCCTCGAACAGATCACCGAGCGACTCACTGCGGCCGGGCACTCGGTGAGCGAACTGGAGACACAGTATCTGGATGCCGGAATCGGCGCCGTCCGCGGAATCATGGTCACCGATCCGCACGGCACGCCGGTACACTTCCACAGCGCGGTACTGCGCCAGGGCGAAACCGCCGCGGACACCGGCCGCAGGCCCATCAAGTACCAGCACATCACGCTCGGGACCGACGACGTCGAAGCCATGGTCTCGTTCTTCGTCGAACTGGTGGGCTTCCGCATATCCGATCAGCTCGACGACGGCCGGTTCGCCTGGCTACGCAGCGACCGCGACCACCACTCACTCGCCGTGGTCAATGTCGGCCGAGGCGGCGATATCGACCATTATTCCTACGATCTCGCCGAGTGGGCGGACTTCAAATCCTGGTGCGACCGGCTCACCGAAGAGGACGTCGACGTCACCTGGGGACCGGGCCGGCACGGCCCGGGAAACAACCTGTTCGTGTTCTTCGACGACCCCGCGGGCAATCACGTGGAATTGTCGGCGGAAATGGAGAAATTCCACGACGACCGGGTGACTTATGTGCCGCGGCGGTGGAAGCCCATGCCCAACACAGTGAACTTGTGGGGCGGACAGCTCGCCTCCTGGCGGCACACCAGCGAAGGGAAATAGTAATGGCCTATGTGACTTATGAACACGAAAAGGTGCGGCACGTCGGCGAGTTGACCGGGTCTTCCATGGTACCACTCGACGGTCTGACCGAGCTAGGTGTGCGAACTACTCCGGAAGTGTTACGCGCGGCGGTCCGCGACACCCGGGGCGCGGTTCCGGTTGACGCCGTGCGCTGGCTCCCAATCGTCCCGCAGCCGTCGAAAGTGTTCTGCGTCGGGCTGAACTACCGTGATCATGTCCTCGAGACCAGCCGCGAAATGCCCACCTATCCCGTGCTGTTCCCGAAGTTCGCGTCCAGCCTGCTCGGTGCCTACGACGATATCGTGTTGCCACCGGAATCGGACCAGGTGGACTACGAGGGCGAGCTAACCGTGGTGATCGGCCGCACCGGCCGGCGGATCGCCGAAGCGGACGCCCTTGACCAAGTACTGGGCTACACGGTCGCCAACGACATCACCATGCGCGATTTCCAGTCCAAAACTCACCAGTGGATGCAGGGTAAAGCCTGGGACGCCAGCACACCCGTCGGACCGCACCTGGTCACCCCGGACGAGGTCGATCTGTCGAGGGCGGGCATCAGAACCGTGGTCAACGGCGAAAAAGTGCAGGACTCGGATATCTCGATGCTGATCTTCGATATCCCACGCTTAATCGCCACCATCTCCACCTTCACCCAGCTGAACCCCGGCGATCTGATTCTGACCGGAACCCCCGGCGGCGTCGGCTTCCGCCGCGACCCACCACTGCTGCTGCATGACGGCGACCAGGTCACCGTCGAGGTCGACGGCGTCGGCGCGGTGCACAACCTGGTGAAAGGACCCCCCGCATGAACATCACCCATTACGGCCACGCCTGCGTGCTGCTCGAAGTCCCCGCATCCGGCCGGCCGGTCCGCATCCTGCTCGACCCAGGCAGCTACTCACCCGGCTTCGAGGACCTGCGCGATCTGGATCTGATTCTCATCACACACACCCATCCGGACCACCTCGACGTCGACCGGATTCGCGCCCTGAACACCCACGCCGAGCTGATACACAGCCCCGGCGCTTCCACCGCACTAGCCGGCTATCCGGGGCCGACCCGGGTGGCCAAACCAGGTGACACACTGGAAATCCACGGCGTCGGGATCACGGTGGCCGGGGGCCAGCATGCGTGTATCCACCCGGATCTTCCACGTATGGACAACAACGGCTACCTCATCGCGGACTCGGTGTATCACCCCGGCGACGCATTCGACCAGCCGCCCGCCGCAGCCGACACGCTACTGCTGCCGGTCGGCGGTCCGTGGATGAAGATCAGCGAGGGCATCGATTATCTCCGCTCGGTCGCCCCGCGGGTGGCCATTCCGATCCACCAGTCCGGGCTCGCCCCCGTCCATCAAGAACTGCACTACAACCTGCTGCGCAACCTGGGGCCCGCCAACAGCGAGATCGTCATCCTCGATCACGCCAGCACTCACACACTCTGAGCGATGTCGTGGGACATCGCGGCGACGGCCTCGCGGACCGCGCGCTCGATGGAGCTGAGCCCGCCAGGCGGGACCCGCGCGGCGGACGCGCGATGCTGGCGCTGGCGCAGACCGCCCCGCCCCGGAGCGGCGCCGCGGCACCGCGGACGTTTTCATCCAGCGTCGCTATGAGACACCACGGTCGCGGGATTCAGGTCGGCCGGCTGCGCAAGACATTCGGATCGGTCGCGGTACTGGTGGTGAAACGCGGCAACAGAGCCTGCCGCGACATCGCGCTGCCCCCATCGAATTCGTCCAGACGAGCAGCATTTCCCAGGCCGCGCCTGCGGTGATCGGCAGTAACAGGATGTCCAGCGCCCGGTCAGCAGTGGAGTTTCCGCACCCGATACCCACCCGCTCGTCCAGCCAAGCCGTCACACCATGAATCCCTATTTAGTACGATATATATCGAATTCAGGGCTCAGCGTGCCGTCAACGGGCTTTGCGAAGTAGGTAGGACCAGCCTGCGTGCAACTGGGCCGGATTCCATACCTGATCCCGTTTGAAATGGGCCTCCGCCTCGTCCGACCACGCGGCGGGACCGCCGGACGCGGCCGCGAGGAGCTGGGTGTGGCAGGCGCGTTCGAGCAATACCGCGTACATCACGGCGGTCTCGATATCGGGCCCGGCGGTGACCGCTCCGTGGTTGGGGATGAGCACTGCATTGGCGTCGGCCAGACTGCGGGCGAAGGCCTGACCGAGTGCAGGGGTGGCGATGAGGGCACCGGTGTCGGTGAAACGCGGAAGCTGCGGATAGGTGAACGGGACCGCGTCATGACTCAACGCCTTGAGGTCTGTGTCCAGTGAGGCGAACGCGGCGAGCGTCGGGGCATGGGTGTGCACCACGGCCCCGGCATCGGGACGCGCCGCGAGGATCTCGGTGTGGATCGGGTATTCGAGGTGGCGGCGGCCAGTGCCCTCGAGCACCGTGCCGTCCGGCGCGACGAGCACCACCTTGTCCTCGTCAATCTCCTCGAATCCCCAGCCGGACGCCTTCATCCACACGCCACGGCCCTCAGGGTCACGCACGGATGCGTGACCCCAGACCATGTCGCCGAGCCCGGCGCCGGCCAGTACCTGGCCGGCCTCGATCACCGCTTGGCGTGGCGGTTTCCCGTCCGCGTCTCCTTGGCTTTCGTCGCCGTTCGTGCCGATAACCCGCATTCGCGCGCTCACGGATTGATCACGCTCATCCACATGGGGTCCGTGCGTTGCTGCATGGCGTCGATCGCCTTGACCGCATCGCTGAGCGGGCAGCGATGGGTGATCAGCTCGTCGGCCGCCAGGGTGCCCTGCGCGAGCAGGTCCAGCACTTCCCGGGCGTCCGCGCGGGTACACGCCCGGGTGCCGACGAAACGCCAGCAATTGATCATCAGCAGCGCCGGTGGCAGCGGTAGCGGTGTGAGGTTGCCACCCATGTGCACGAGCGCGCCGCCGGTGGCCAGCGCGGCCATGGCCTGGCCGGTGACCGGGCCGGTCGGGACGTAGTCGAGCACCGCGTCGGCGCCGTCGGGAGCCAGCGCGCGCAAGTGCTGAGTGAGCGCGGCTTCGTCGGGCAGCTCTCCGGTGGCGACCACGGTCACCGGAGAGCTGCCCGCCAACGGAGTCACCGCATCGAGGCGCGCCCGGTCGCGGCCGACGAGGATCAGCCGGGCTGCGCCGTAGTGCTCCGCGAGCTTGACCGTGGCCGTGCCCATGGTGCCGGTCGCCGCGGTGATCACCAGCGTCGCGTCCGCGGGCAGCTCGGCGCATTTGAGCGCGCGCACGGCATTGGCCAGATCGTGCACCTTGGCCCCGATATCGAAGCCGACCGAATCGGGCAGGAGGTCGACCAGCCAGTGCGGTACCCGGACATATTCTGCCAGCCCGCCGTCGTGGTACTGCTCGTACATCGGTGCGGAGCCCGCACCGAAGAAGGCGTGGCCGACCATCGCCTGCTGGGCACACATCATGTCCAGGCCGGCGCGACAGTAACGACAGTCCCCGCAGTTCAGGTTCGGATGCATCCGAACCCGGTCGCCGACCGCGAGCCCGGTGACCTCGTCGCCGACCTGCGCGATGGTGCCGGCCGCCTCATGACCAACGGTGGTGGGCAGGTGCTTGAACGCGCCCGATTCGAGCAGCCGCAACATGCCGGGAGCGACACCGGCCGAGGCGACCTTGATGACCACATCCCGCGGCCCCGGATCCGGAACGGGGACATCCTCCAGCACCAGGGCGTCGGCGCCGCTATGCGCACGGAGGGCGAGCATGGAGGTCACTGTGCGGCCACCGTTCCGGCCAGGGCGGCGAGCCGCTCGGGTGTGCAGGCCTCGGCGTCACGGTCCGTTTCGGCGATCTGCGGAAGTTCCTGGTGGGAGAGTAACTTGAGGTAGCGGCCGGGCTCGGTGCTGACTTCGGTGTGCGCGATGCCCAGCGGCACCCGCACGAAATCGCCCGGTCCCAGTTCGACGATGCCGCGCTGGCTGATCACCGTGCGGCGCCCGCTTGCCTGGTACTGGATCTCATCGGCGTCCAGCGTACGGCGGTAACGGCGCTCGTCACCCGGATTGGTGCCCACGGTGCCGATCCGGACGTTCTTGGTGGAGTAGAGCCAGGTGGTGTCCTGGTTAGGGTTGGCGCGCTGGATCTGGATGCGGCGGGCTTCATGCTGCACCTGGTTGAGCAGGAGTTGTTCGTCAGCCCTGAAGACCGTGATGTCGTGGCCCGGTGCGCCCATGCACTGGGTGACCGCTTCGTTCACGTTGCCTGCGGTCCAGCCGGGGAACGGCGGGTCCGCCGGGGCGGACACCCGGTGCGGCGGCTCCAACTCGGTGACCGGAGCGGGGAAGTAGAACAGCAGGTGGCTTTCGGTGCGCCCGTAATTGTCGTGGGCGACTCCACGTGGGATGAGTGAGAAATCGCCAGGGACGTGTTCGACCACGCCGAGCTCGGTCATCAGGGTGCGGTCTCCGGCGATCTGGTAGGAGATCTCGTCCACATCGCAGTTGCGGTGATAGAACGGCTGGCGGTTGTCCATGGTCTGCCATTCGACGCGAAGTTCGTCGTTCTCATACAGGCCTCGCGGCGGGGCGAACGGCTGTGCTCGGTACTCCTGCGGGAAATGCACTACGGTCAGCGGCGGGTAATCGCGCCACAATTTGATCGGGAGGTCCGGCGCGTGTGGTGGCGAGAGGAGCTGGTGCTCGTCGCGGACGATGCTGCGCAGCGGTTGTGCCGCCCCGATGAGCATGATGTCTTCGACTACGGTCATGACTACCTCCTGGAGTGTTGAACTTACCGCCAGATTACCGCGCCGTCCCGTTAAACGACACGCGGCTCCTGCAAAGCAGGACTACGGGATTTGGCGAAGTGAATGAACCAATCGACCAATTCGGGATCGTCGGTGGCGCTCACATCGAGCACGGATGCGGGCGAAGCGCCCTGGAGCAGGCGTTTGAGCGGTACTTCCAGCTTCTTCCCGGTGCGGGTGTGCGGGATGCCGGGCGCCTCGATGATGTCGTCGGGTACATGTCGTGGCGACGCTCCGGTGCGGATTGCTTCGACGATGCGGCGGCGCAGGCCGTCGTCGAGTCGTGTGCCCGGTCGCACCACCACGAACAGCGGCATCCAGTACTCGCCCGTCCTGCCTTCGATGCCCAGTACGAGTGCCCCCTCGATTTCGCCGAGTTGCTCGACCACCTGGTAGATATCGGCACTGCCCATCCGCACACCGTTGCGGTTCAACGTCGAATCGGATCGCCCGTGGATGATCACCCCGCCGTGGCCGGTGATGGTGATCCAATCGCCTTGCCTCCAGACTCCGGGGAACATCGAGAAGTAGGTCTCGTGATAGCGGCGGCCGTCCTCGTCGCGCCAGAAGCCCAGTGGCATGGACGGCATCGGTCGGGTGATGACCAGTTCGCCGACCTTCCCGCGTAGGGAGTTGCCGTTGTCGTCGTAGGCGTCGACGGCGACCCCCAGACACGGCGCGGAGATTTCGCCTGCCCTGGTGGGTATCGTCGGCGCGCTGCCGACGAATCCGGTGACGACGTCGGTTCCGCCGCTGACCGAGGCGATCTGCACCGACGGCCCCAGTTCGGTGGCCAGCCACCGTGCCGTCGCGGCAGGCAAGGCGGACCCGGTCGTCGCGACACACGTCAACGCCGTGAGCGCGCGGCCGGCGCGCACCGTGAGCTGCTGTTGCCGGCAGGTCCGCAGGTATCCGGGACTGAGCCCGAGCACGCTCACCCCGAGCCGTTCGGCAATGTCCCAGAGCGCCGCGATGTGGGGGCCGCCGTCGTAACTGACGATCCGTGCCCCGACCAGCAAGCCGCCGACGAGGGTGTTCCACAGCATCCAGCTCGGCGTGGTGAACCAGAAGAACGTGTCGGCGGCGCCGAGGTCGAAGTGCAGCCCCATGGTTTTGTACTGCTCGAGCAGCACCCCACCGTGCCCGTGGATGATCCCCTTGGGTATTCCGGTGCTGCCGGAGGAGAACACCACCCATAACGGATGGTCGAAGGCCACCGGAAGCGGGGCGAATTCGGGATCACCCGCGGTGGCGGCGTCCCAGGACAGTGCGCCCGGCACGCCGCTGCCGATGCGTTCGACCGCGATCAGCAGGCGCACGCCGGGCAGCGCGGAAACCAGCTGAGCCACCGCCGCTGACCGGTCCTGCACCACGGCGTTGAAACGGTATCCATCGGCCACGATCAGCGCGGCGGGCTCCAGCTGGCCCAGCCGGGCGTGTGCCGCGGGCACGGCGTAATCCTGCCCACAGCAGGCCCAGATCGCGCCGACGCTCGCCGTGGCCAGGAACGCGATCACGGCCTCGGCGATGTTCGGCAGGTAGCCGGCCACCCGGTCGCCGGGCCCAATCCCGTGCTCGGTCAGGGTGGCCGCCAGTGCCGCGACCTGGCGGCGCACCTCACCCCAGGTTAGTCGCACCGGTGCGGTGCCGGGTTCGGACTCACCGACGATGGCGATGGCCTCGCTTTCACCATGGCGCAGCGCGTGCGCGGCGTAATTGAGCCGTGCTCCACGAAACCAGGAAGCCGACTGTGGCCTGGTCTCGTTCAGCGGGGCCCCGGCTCGGTTGTCGACTCCATGGCGAAGAAATCCCATACCGATTGCCAGAAATCGCCGAGATTCTCGGTGGACCAGGCGTGCAGTTCGGCGTAGCCCGGCAGGGCCAGTTGATGACGATCCGCGACGAAGGAGGTGAACTGGGCGATCCGCGATGCCGATATCGCATCAGGATCGGGCTGCCAGATGATGTCGCTCATCACGTCTCCCGGGGCTGGTGGTGGCGCGCGTAGTGCTGGCGCAGCACGTCTTTTCCGTAGTCGTTTCCGTTGGGGGTGCGCACGATGGTGTGCGTGTGGAACGGTTCGGCTTCCTCGTTGTCGAAGAAGATCCCGCCGTGGTTGTCGAATTCGATCAGGATCACCGGGCTCTGCACTTTGTAGTAGAAGGGTCCGTCCGGGTCGTCGGTGCCGATCCAGCCGAACCAGGTCTCGGACAGCCAGCGGTCCACCTCGGCGAATTTGGCCCGGCGCGGCCCGGCCGGCAGCCGATCCAGATAGGGCTCGACCACCTCGCGCAAGCGGCCGATTTGTTGTCCGGTAAGGTCTTTTGCCGGTATCCCGGAGTAGGGGATGAGCCGGTTGTCGTGACCGGCCCCGGACAGGTGGCGGCCTTCGATCAGCCCGGACAGTTCATGCGGCAGATCCCGGGCGCGCATGGACCGATATAGGGTCGCCTCGGCGCGCTGCCGGGCGGACAACGCGGCGTAGAAAGCGAATCCTGCCGCGCGCTCGGCGGCGAGTACTTCCGTTCCCCGGTAGGTTCCCGATTCGGCAAACCACGGCTCCGCGCCCATGAAAGTCGGGGTCAGTATCATTTGCCTGCCGACGAAGACACAGTTGATGTCGAGATGGTGCCCGGAAATCTGCCATCCCCACGGGCGCTCGGGATGCGGTTCACCGAAAACGCAGAGGTGATACATCCATTCGGTGAGCGTGTCGGCGTAGTCGTCGACGAGCTCACCGAGTGTACGATTCAGTCGCATCACATCCCGCGCGCTCCGGTAACCCGAGGCACTCAGACTCGCCTCGATGAGCCGCAGCGCGGCCTGCCTGGCCGCGGGTTCGAGCTGTTGCAGGCACACGCCGTGCGGTTCCCAATCAGGGAAGGCGTTGGTCCAGCGGCGCCAGGCGGAAGAATCCATCGGGAGCACCGCCCGCGCGCGCAGTGTCGCGGGCAGGGCGGCATGGAAGGCGCGGGCCGCGGCCACGGTGGGCGCGGTGTCGAAACCGTGATCCTCCAGGCCGTAAAGCGCGGGGATGACGTGGCCATCGTGGGTGATGCCACGCCACGGCTGTTCGGCATTCGCCACGACCGGGGGCATCGGATGATCGCCGAGCAGCGCACCGAGGGCGCGCACGTCCCCGGACAGATCGACCCGCCCGTTGTGCAGCGGAACCAGCCCCTTCGCTCGTGGCGCGTAGTTCCGCAGACGTTGTCGTGGGCTCGCCGAATCCGGAGCGGTCAAACGCAGGCGCAGCCGACCGTGTGATGCGCGGTCTTCTATATGGCCATCGGGCCGGATGAGCAGCGCGGAATTCTCCTCGTTCAGCCCCACGGTGGTCAGCCATTCGACGGGCACGGCCCAATCGCCGGGAATGCGTACGACGGTCAGTGGTGTGCGCAGATCCGGTACGTCCCGCGTCTGCGCGGAGCGGGTCAGCACGGTGTAGCCCCGGTCGTCCAGCAGGTCCAGTGTGGAGATACGGTCGCGTTCGCCGGCCTGGATCCAGGCGTGTGGCATGCGGTCGCCGATTTCCGCGGAGGGCCGGTAGTGCGTGACGCCGGGCTGCTGGCCGGCGCCGTAGCTGAAGCCGATCTGCCCGGCCAGGCTGTTGAAGTTCTCGTACATGCCGTTGATGGCGGTCCCCACCTCGGCAGGGGTGGAATCGGCGGTGAGTGCGAAGACGGCCGGGACGGCTTGGGCGTTCTTCATGCTCTGTTCGGTGTTGCGGATGGCGACGGGACGCCGTTCGATTTCATAGGTCTGCAACAGCGCCGGATCGGCCTGCCCGTTGTGCACCGCAGCCAGTTTCCAGGCCAGGTTGTGCGCGTCCTGGATGCCGGTGTTCATGCCCATGCCACCGGCGGGTGGGAAACTGTGACAGGCGTCGCCGACCAGGAAAACCCGGCCGGTCTGGTAACGGTCGGCCACCCGGCCCGCGAGGTTCCACGGAATCACGTGCCGCACGTCCAACTCGAGGTCGCTGCGCCCGATGGCCTGCCGCACATGTTCAAGTGCCTCGGCCTGGGATGGCGTGTGCTCGGGGGCGTCGAAGGACAGGTACACCCAGGTCTTGGCGATGTCGTAGGCGATGAAGATCCCGGGAATGCTGCCGGCCAGCGCCCAGTAGAACAACGCCGTCCGCTTACCGACCACGGCGCGCAGATCGGCCTCGAAATGGATGGTCAGACAACGGGCCACGTCGACCGGGCCCTCCAGGGAAATGCCCAGCATTGCGCGGACCGAGCTGTTCGCCCCGTCGGCACCCAACAGGTAGCGCGCAGGCAACCTATAACTGGATCCGTCCTCAGTGGACACCGTGGAGACCACCTGCTCGGCCGATTCCTCCGCCGAGCGCCACTGATGTCCGCTGCGGAGTTCTATGAGCGGTTCCTCGGCGATCGCGTCCAGCAGGATCCGCTCGAACAATGGCTGGGCGAGGTTGATGCGCGGTAACGGGGTGTGCGTGTCGTCGTGGGATTCGAAGGGCAGCCGGCCCAGTTCGGTGCCCGTCAACGTGGTCATGAACACCGACCACCGATCGTCGGTGGCCGGTGTGGCTTCCCGGCACATCCGGGCGACATCCAACCCGGCGGCGCGGGCGATTTCCAGGCTGCGCGGGTTCAGCACATGCGCTTTAGGGGCGCACGCCTGGTGACTTGTCCGTTCGAGCACTGTCGACGCTATTCCTTGCCGCGCAAGCAACAGCGCCGACATCAGGCCGGACGGTCCGGCTCCCACAATCACCACAGCCATGACGGCGTCCCTTCAACGGATCGGCAGCCCATCGTGTTGCTCGCCATTCGCGGCGAAACTGACGCCGACGTCCCACGGCCGGCCTTGTGCGGGCACCGGTGTGATGATCGCGAGATGCTTTTCCGATCCCGCGCCCTCGTTGTACTGGCGATGCGGCACCCCGGCGGGCAGGATAACCAGGCTGTGCGGGCCCACCACGTGCTTCTCCAATGCGACTTCGACGGTCAGTTCACCGTCCAGTACGAGGTAGTACTGGTCGAAATCGTGGATATGCGTGCCCGGTCCGCCGTGCCCCGGCTCGACCTCGGCCATGCTCACCACGATGTGCTCGGAACCGGTGGCCGGGGTGGCCAGTGGGGTCATCCGGAAACCCGGCATCGGCTCGGTCGACTCGGCCGCCTCCGCGGACATCACGTAACCACTCCGGTCGGTGCGATGCTCGGCAGGAACCTCGCCCGGGCCATCGACGAAATACACGATCGGCCACACCGGTGACGGCGCCGGGACAATGATCTCGAAGTGCGTCTCACTGTCCGAGCCGTCGTTCCAGTTGCAGTGCGGCAGGCCGGCCGGGATGAAGACGAGTGAGCCCGGTCCTGCGTGGTGCACTCCCTCGCCGAGCTGGACCTGCGTCGACCCGCTGACCAGATAATAGAGCTGATCGACCTGGTGGTAGTGCAGGCTCGGCCCGCATCCGCCGGAGCCGATGTGACTGGCCAGCATCAGCGCGCTTTCCAGCCGCGACAGAATCTGGGCACGGTAGTGCGGAAAACCGGTGTCGTAGGACTTGCCGATATCAAAGGAGCGGATGAACTCCATAGCGGCTCTATTCGTAAGAGTTGAGGTGTTGCGGTCGGGTACCGAGCCGCTCGGCGCCGCTCTCACGCACCACGAGCATGTCGCCCCAGCTGACGTCGTAGGCGCGCGCGACGACGCGTCCTTCGCTTGCCGGGAACGCGGTCGGCTTGCAGATGAACACCGAGCCCGCCTCGATGGGATCGTCGAGCACGGCCTCCGGCACGTCGTTCGGAATGAACAGCGGCCCGTCAAACCCGCCGTGCAGTAGGAAACACATCCCGAACTCGGTTCCCTTCGCGACGTCCAGCGCGGCCGCCTGCACCGCACGCCAGGTCGCGCCGGGTACGAGCGCGGAGCGGGCCGCCTCGAACGCGGCGATGTTGAGTTCGAACGCCGCACGTTGCTGCGGGCGGACGCGCCCGGCGACGAACGGGTCGGCGACCTGCACCACGTTCGGGTAGCCGGGCATGATTTCCGCCGCGACACACAACCCCTCTTCGACCGGCCCGGTCGGCGTCGCGACGAGGCGGGGCCGCGGGTTGCCCCACATTCCCGGGCACCAGGCGATGGACGGGAGACCGAGGCCAGGACGCATCATCGCCAGCATCCCGGCCCGGTACGCATCCGCCTGCTCGGCGCCGACCCGGAAAGCCGCACCGATCGCCCGGGCGCCCGCCTCGGCCACCTCGATCCCGGCCCGCAGCCCCGCGATCTCCGTCTCGCTTTTCACGTAGCGCGCCGCGGCCATCACCGGGGCCCCGTCGACGACCTCGGCGTCGCCGAGTGCACCAAGGATCCGGGACACCGTCGAATAGATCACGTAACCGTCGGCGTTCCGCACATGGGAATAGTTGTTCCCGTCGAGGCCGGCGATAGCCACGCGTGCGGCCCCGAGCTTCGTCGAGCGCAGCTTCGCGGCAACCACCGCGCCGTAGGGAACCTTGGTGGAACCGTTCGCGGTGGCACTCTCGCGCTGCTTGATCCAGCCCTCCCGGTCGACGGCGAGGTCACTGTCCTCGCCACCGAGCAGCACGAACGGCTCATCTTCCAGCGGGAACAGCACCGCCCCCGGTTCGCCTGCGAGGTACAGGGCATCCGTTGGGTTCGACTCCGGCAACGCGATCAGCAAGTCGATCTCGCGCGCCCGCATCTGCTCGCGTACCCGCCCCCAGCGCCAGTCCCGTTCGGTCACATCCACGTCAACACCCACCTTGTATGTCCTGTTTAGCAGGATATAACTCCTGCAATACGAACAACAATAGCAGGGCGGTGACCTGGTGTGCGCTCGGTTCACCCGTGAGTGCCCTAGGCTGTCCCGCATGTCAGGAAAAGTGTCTGGGACGTACCGCGCCCGCAATTCGACCGCCGATCGGGCACTGGACATTCTGAGCATGTTCACCGACACCGAACCGGTGCTGTCCGGAGCCGCGGTCGCCGACCGGCTCGGGGTCGCGCGCTCCACCGCGTACCGCTATCTGCAAAGCCTGGTCGCGACCCGCTTCCTGGAAGAGGCACCCGAGGGAGGATTCCGACTGGGACTGCGGATCCTGGAAATCGCCCGGGTCGCCCGGCGCAGCTACGGGCTCTCCGAAGCCGCGATGCCAATCATGACCGGGCTCTGCGAAGCCACCGGCGAGACCATCCTGCTGACCCGCCGCGTCGGCGATCTCGTGGTGTGCGTCGAGCGCGCCGAATCCAGGACGCGCGCGGCCAGGATCTCCTACGAACCCGGCAGCACCCTCGCCGTCAACGCCGGAGCCTCCGCACTGGCACTGCTGGCCTGGAGCCCGCCCGAGCAAGCGCGCGCCGTCCTGGAATCCGCGGCCCCATTCCGGCAATTCACCCCCGCCACGCTGACCGACGTCGACGACCTGATGAAACGGCTCGTCACGATCCGCGCGGACGGCTACTCGATAACCAGAGCGGAACTGGATCCCGACGTACTCGGGATCGCAGCGCCCATCCGCAACTCCGCGGACGACGTCGTCGCGGCCGTGAGCGTGGCCGCCCTGGCCACGCGCGTGGACACCAGCGCCGAGGCGAAGTTCATCGAACTGGTCCTCGACGCAGCCCGGGCGATCAGTGAGCGCATCGCCGCCATCAACGACTGACCTACCGGAACCCACCATCTCGAAGCCCAGAGTCTTGTCACCGACCGTCGCACGGTGGTTCCATCTCGGATCCGGCTGAGCGCACGGTCCGTCGAACTTCTTCGCGCGCTCCCGCACGAGGCGTCGGCCCACGATGTCGGGTCTGCGATCTGGTCGAGTAACAGTTGGAACCTGTCCCGACCGCCTTGGTCACGCACGGCGCGCTCGTCGCACCGATCCGGATGGACGGGTTGGACAGTCGGGTCGATCATGACGTCATAGAACTTCCAAGAAGCACCGCCGTGGGTGAAGCGTCCGTGTCCGACCATGCGCGCATCCAGAACACACGAGTCTCCTCGTCACGCGAGGCGGCGTCTGCGTCGACCATCCAGAACCTTGCGAACTCGTTCGCCGGTAGCCCTTTCCGACGCCGAAGTCGAAGCGACCGTGAGAAAGCTGGTCGCGGCCTCTGGTAGTCGACTCCGTCGGGAACGGTCAGTCCGGCGTCCTTGTGCCGCTCGACGGTTTCCGTGTATCCGGCGATCATGGTTGATGTCCGCCGATGTGCCAGACCGGTCGCGATGGGAAGCAGGAGCGCGAAATCCGGCAGGAGAGAACTACGTTTTAAGGAATGGCAGACCGGCCGTGCAGGCGGCCACTGGCTACGGCATCCACCGTGGAGGCCGTGGGAGGTCAACGACGAGCTGTGTTCGTCAGGATGATGCGTCCTGGCGCATGCCGCCCTTCACTCAGTGCGTGCGCCTCGGCAACCTGATCGAGCGGAAATGCCGCCGCGACAGGCACGCGCAGCAAGCCCTTATCTGCGAGCGTGACCGCGGTCGTGAGGCCGTGCAGAGCGAGTGGATCGGCGTGGGGCACAGTGGTTGCGCCTGTCCCGTCAGTGGGCGCGTCATTGGGGGCGCCGTGTGACAGGTGGACGCCGTACGCCGCGGCGTCCAGGTCCGCGATCGTCACCACACGCTCGGCATCGCCGACGATGGTAACCAGGTCGGGCAGGGCACCACCGGCGCAGTCGATGACCGCATCAACCCCGCTCGGCGCCAAGGCGCGGACCCGCTCGACAAGACCGGGTCCATACGTCGTCGGCACCACGCCGAGGGACTGCAGGAACTGACGATTGTGCTCTGAGGCCGTGCCGATGACGGTGGCGCCACGGGCGAGGGCGAATTGCACGACGACCGAGCCGGTCGCCCCGGCCGCGCCCTGCACCAGCACTGTCTGTTCGGCTCCGAGGGCCAGCCGGTCGAGGACGCGGGTCGCAGTCTCGACGCTGCCCGCGGCACCGCCCGCTTCCTCCCACGTCCACACGGCCGGCCGGGGCGCCCAGGCCACCAGCACCGCGAAGTCGGCGTTGGCGCCTCGGGTGGCCGAAGCGGTCATGCCGAATACCTCGTCACCGATGCTCACGCCTGCGACACCCTCACCGACCTCGTCCACGACACCCGCCGCGTCGAACCCCGTCCGGTAGGGCAACGATACGGGTACCATCGCCCGCAGCGCTCCGGAACGCACGCGTACCTCCCCGGTCGTGAGTCCTGAGGCCCGCACCCCGATACGGATCTGGCCCGGCCCGGTATGGGGCTCCTCGACCGTGGCGACCTGCATAACGGTGGGTGGCCCGTACTCATTGAATTGCACTACTCGCATGGTCCTCAACATAACGGGGCACGCCGCCCGTTTCGCTAATATGAGAGTGATGACGGCCCAACCGAGAACCCCTCTCCGATCGGATGCACGCGACAACCGGGAGCGCATCCTGGCTGTCGCCCGCGCCGTGTTCGCAGCCGAGGGCATCGATGTACCGATCCGGGAGATCGCCCGATGCGCCCAGGTCGGCGTCGCGACGGTGTACCGGCACTTCCCGACCAAGGACGTCCTGCTGGCTGCGGCCTTCGCCGACCAGAGGCCCTCATGCGCGAGCATCGTGGAGGACGGCCTGGCACACGACGACCCGTGGCGCGGGTTCGGTCTGGTGATCGAGAAGCTTCTGGAGGTACATGCACGCGATCGCGGCTCCGCCTCCAGGCTCCCCGGGACAGTCGACCTCGTAGCCGAGCGCGACCGAACACTGCGCCAGCTGCTCGACCTCATCCGGAGCGCCAAGGATACCGGCGAGCTTCGGGCGGACTTTGTACTGGAGGACCTCGTCCTCGCACTGATGACCAACGAGGGCATCCAAGCCGCGACACCCCAACTGAGGGCGGCGACGTCACGGCGCTTCGCCGCCCTCATGATTCAGTCCTTCCAAACCAGGCCCAACCTGACCACGCTCCCGCCGGCCGTCCCGCTCCCTCTCATCTCGGAACAAGCAACACACCATCCTCACGTCCGCCCCAAAACCCGGTCATGAAATCCATGCCCGCCAAGGGACCCTGCCGGGCGGCACGAACCGTCGATGAGGCGTCCGCGATGCGCAGGGCCAGAGCGACCAACGACCACCGCCCAAGACAGCCGTGTCCGCGCGACAGCCCAGCTCTACAGAGGTTGTACACGGCCATCCCGTGGCAATTCCTGCGCCAGGAGATAGGGAATGGCTCAGGCATGATCTGCTGGCGGTGGTTACGGGACTGGACCGAGGCTGGCGTGTAGTCACGCCCGCACGAGCTGCTGCTGGCCAGGCTGCTTGGTGAGGTTGATCGCCTGGTCGGGGGCGGCGTAACCGGCAGGATGTCACCCAACTCATGCCGCTGATCGAGGCAATCCTGCCGGTACGTGGCACATGCGCGTTGTCGTGGATGACGAGCGGGTCACGCAGTTGATGCGGACGGGACCAGGATCGCGCGGCCTCGAACCCGGTTCAGGGTGAGATCGTCGAGCGCTTCGGCGGCCGCGTCCAGTGGGTAGCGCCGAGTGCGCAGTGTCACCTTGCCGGTTTCGGCGAGCACCATCAGCTCCACCAGGTCGCAGTAGGTGCCGACCATGTTGCCGACGACGTTCTTCTCCTGCCCCACCAATGCCATGGTGGGGATCCGCAGTTCGCCGCCGTACCCGATCACGAACAGCGAGCCACCGGCCGCGGTGATGGCCCCTGCGTCATTCTCCGCACCCTGTTCGGCGACGAAGTCGAACACGACGTCCGCGCCGCGCCCGCCGGTCAGGTCCAGTACCGCGGCCGTCTGGTTACCGTCGGCCCGGACAGTCACGTCAGCACCGAGTTCGGTGGCAAGCGCGAGCGCGCCCGCGTCGCGGTCGACCACGACGATCCTCGTGCCGGTCAGCGCAGCCAGGACCTGAATGCCGATGTCCCAATCCCCCGGCGCCCTGCATGAGTGCGACGCTGCCCGGTGGCAGCAGTGCAACCGCCTTACGCACCGCGTGGTAGGCGGTGAGCCCCGCGTCCGCCAGCGCGGCTACGTCAGCGGGGTCGGTGGCCGGGTCGAGGCGGACACACGCCCGCGAACTCGTGCGCAGGTACTCGGCCATGCCACCGTCGTGATCGGACACACCGGGGAAAGCGCTTGCCGCACAAGCCATGTCGCGGCCAGCCCGGCATGCCGGGCACAGTCCGTAGGACGGTTGCGGGTGCAGGATCACGGTGTCGCCGACCTCGACGTTGGTGACGCTGGCGCCGACCGCGTGCACCCAGCCCGCGTTCTCGTGTCCCAAGGTGTAGGGCAGCCGCGGGCCCATTGCCTGGGCCCATTGCCTGGGCCCATTGCCTGGGCCCATTGCCCCTCGGTGATGTGCAGGTCGGTCCGGCACACCCCGGCTCCCCCGATCCGCACGATGACGTCCAGCGGGCCGGACAGCACCGGTTCGGGCACCTCCTCGACGGTGGGTTGCTTGTGGTAATCGCGCAGACGCACGGCCTTCATGTACTTCTCCTCGCAGAGTGCCGATCGGGTCAGGGCAGTTGAGCGGGCACCTCGGTGGGCACGACCTTGCGTAGCCGTCGGCGTGGCAGGGTGATCACGATGACCGCGCCGGCCACCACGACCAACGGGACGACGAGCAGTCCGAACAGTGAGCGGGGTGCCCAGGAGTGGTCGAGCAGCACACCGGCCAGCGCCGGTGCGGTCAGGGCGCCGATGCGGCCGAAGGTCAGCCCAGCCGACCCCGGTGGCCCGCACGGGCACCGGGTAGAGGCCAGGGGCGAGGGCGTTGAGCCCGTTTCGTACGCGCCACATGGGAATACGAGCTGAACGGCTCACCGACGCCCGGCGGATTGGCGTAGCTGAGCGTGTTCCGGTGCTCCTCGACAGTCATGAGCCCGCCATGGACGCGGGCGGACGGGCGAGAGTGCCGCCCGCGAGCACCCGGCCGAGCGCGACCGCGAGTTCGCCGTTTTCCCCCGCCCCTCGGGCACGCCAGGCGAGGTGCCCGTCCGGGCGCACGAGAGCAGCGCCCGTATGGCGGATCGACAGCGGTCCGAGCAGGTGCGGCAATCGTTTGACCTGGAACGGTACGAGGACCGACGCGACCAGGTCCTTCCCCGCCCGCTCCCAGCCTTCCGCGTCCGGGCCGCACACGAGCACGAACCTGGTGTCGAACCAGTCGATGGTCGACTCCGCCTTGCCGACGTCCAGCCAGAAGTGCGGGAACCGGGCCCTGGGCCGGTCGGTCGGCCAGTAATGCTGCGAGCCGTAGGGCGGTATCGGGGAGCCGTCGTCGACGATGGTTCCCCGACCGTAGACGTAGCCCAGAGTGTGGCCATCGCTGTGCAACTGCTTGTTCTGGTCGACGAGCAGATCGCGCCAGCGCTGTGGCTGCTCTTCGCGGCGCCGGAACGCCTCGTCCATCTCGTCTATCCGCGTCTGGTTGCGCACGGCTAAATCCGTGTTGGACTGTGCGACCGGGCGGCGCTCGGACTCGTAGGTGTCCAGCAGCGCGTCATCGGCTGGTCCGGACAGGACCAGCGCGAGCTTCCACGCGAGGTTGTGCACGTCCTGGACCCCGGAGTTGAGCCCGTTACCGCCTGAAGTGGGGAACCGGTGCGCGGCGTCGCCGGCCAGGAACACCCTGCCCGCGCGGAACCGCTGTGCGACTCGGGCGCTCATCCGCCAGTTCATAACGTTGATGCGCTCGACCTTCAGGTCGGGTAGTTCCCACTGCTCGCGGACCAGCTCGACCAGCTGCTGCTCGCCGTCGCGGAGCTTCTGCACGGCCAGCCAACGGTCACCGTCCGGGCCGGTGGCCAGTACATTGACGTGGGGACGGGTCGGCTCGGTCGGACGAAGAACCCGATGGCGCTGCACACGTGCGGCAGGTGCCCGAGGCCGGCGCGGTAGTAGCGGTTGGCCATGAGCTCCAACGTCTCCGGGGCATCCATCGCGATCCCCGCGATGTCACGCACCGGGCTGTTCGCCCCGTCGCACCCGACGAGGTACCGAGCGCGCACGTCGAACTCCGCGCCGCCCTCCCTCGGCCGTACCCGTGCGGTCACGCCATCGGCGTCCTGGGTGAACGACACGAGCTCGGTCAGCCGGCGCACCCGTGCCCGTGGCCGGGTGGACAACGCATCGTCCAGCGCCTCTTCCACCGCCTCCTGGGGCACGATCGACCGCGGTGCAGGGTGGGGGCGGGGTCGGTGTAGGCCACCAACGGCCCGTTCAGGCTCCCGCACCAGCACGCCACGTCCGACTCCTGGGGCAGGCCCGCACGGCGCACTCGGTTCTCGATGCCCCACACGCCGAACTGTTCCATTGTCCGCGGGTGGCAAACCCGAGCCTTGGGATGAGTGGTCGTGGCGGGCCGCCGCTCGACGAGCAGGCTGTCCAGACCTATTAGCAGATCACGCTCCGCCCGCACCGACGCCAGCTCAGCCCGAAACGTTTCACCTCAGCAGCCGGATCCTCGGGTATCCCATTGACCGCGCCGCGCTGCTCACGATCCTTTGTTACCCAGTTACCCAGTTACCCAGTTAAGCTGAGTTGATTCCCAGGTCACGGGCAACCTCGGCGACCGATTTGCCCGTGTCCAGAACCAAGTGCACCGCACCGTCCCGGAACTCCGGATCGAACTTCCGTTGTGACTCTGACATGCCCACCCCCTATAGCGCATGCCCTAAGATTGATCTTGTCTTCACGATTCAAGGGAAAGCTCATCGATTCTGAAACGTGGGAGCGGTTTGGGTAGGGACCACGTGATGGCAAACGATTCACAACCGGTAGGACACGCCATGAGCGGAAACTGCTCGAGAAGGACAGTTTCCCCTCGCGGACAGGCCAGCGTGCAGGTTTGGTTTCTGGCGCACGCGTATCCACCGTATGGCGAGTGTTTTGGGGGAGCGAATGTTGATTGCTCCCCACCAGAGGCCGGCGCCGTAGGCGAGGTCGTCGATGCGGCGTCCGAGGAATGTGTTGAGTGGGTTCTGGTTGCTGCCGGGTTTTGCCGTGATGAGGTCGATGATGGCCGCTGTTGTGAGGGCGCGGCGTGCGGTGCGGTTCGTGAGCGCGGCGAGGAGTGTTGCGGGCCACCAGTGTCGTAGTAGTAGTGCCGATTCCTGGCGTAGTGACCAGCCCAATCCGCGGATCGCGAGCCGGTTGGCGAGTCCGGTGCCGCGTACAGCGTCGGGCAGGCTGCGGGCGAGAGATCCGGTGCTGTAGGCGAGGCAGACGACCGCGATGGGGATCGAGTAACGGTGGCGTGTGAGCAGGGCTGTGGCGGCGAGTGCCATGGCGGGTGAGAGTCGTGCGACGGCGGTGTGGGTGCCGTGGCGTTGGGCGAGTGTGGCGCCGCCGGTGCCGTAGGCGAATTTGCGTTCGAGCCATCCGGTCAGGGTGGGTCGTGTGTCGTGTTGGGCGGTGATGGTGGGGTCGTAGCGGATGGTGTGGCCGCTGGTGGTGAGTCGCCATACGAGGTCGACGTCTTCGCCGATGCGTAGGTCGGGGTCGAAGCCGTCGCCGAGTTGGCTGATGCGGGCGAGTAGGCAGGCGCTGGGGATCCAGGCGACGGTGGCGCCTGGTTGTACGGAGCAGGGGCGGTCGCCGAGGTCGAGGGAGGAGGCGGATTCGTCGTATCGTTCGTGCCACCGCGGCCGCGTCGTGCGGGCGATACCGATGATTCGGGGGCCCACCATGGCTACGCAGGGGTCGGTGAAGTGTCGTGTGAGGCGTAGGAGGGCGTCCGCGGTGATTTCGACGTCGGAGTCGACGAACGCGACGTAGGGGGTTGTGACGTGAGCGAGCCCGGCGTTGCGTGCACCGGCTGGGCCCTGGTTGAGCTGAAGCGTGATCAGGTGCGCGTCGTGGCGTGCGGCTGTCTGCGCGACGGTTTCTGGGTCGGTGGAGGCGTCGTCGACAACGACCACCGGGAGTGGATAAAGGGCTGACAGGGCCCGGTCCAACTGTTCGGGGCGGTCTCGCACCGGGATGATGACGGTCAGCACATGGTTCGGCACTGCCGCACTGAGGACGGGGTCGGCGATGTTGGCGTCGAGTAGACGTCGAGCGAGTGCGGCACTGGCTGGGTCGACTACCCGGATCCGGTCGTGCTCGATCAGTGCTGTGGCCGCGTCGGTGAGGCGCAGCGCGCGCAAGGGAGTGCCACCTACCAGTACGTGCCCGTTCGCCAGCCGTGTCACATCCTCTCGGATCCGGACCTCAAAGCCGTCTGGAAGTCGGGCGGGTGTGGTGGTCATGATGCGAAGCCGCCGTCGGCGTGTACGACACTGCCGTTGAGCACACGTCCTGCCGGTGAGGCGCAGAGAGCGATGGTGTCGGCGATTTCGGCTGGGTCGATAGGTTGTCTGATCAGCTGGTGGTCGGTCAGTTCGTCGATGGTGACGCTGTAAAGGTCGGCGGTTGTCTGCAGCATTGGTGTGTTGGTGGATCCGGGTGAGACGGCGCATGCGGTGACTCCGGTCGCGACGAGGTCGGCGGCCAGGCCTTTGACGATGCCGACCACGGCGTGTTTGGCGGCGTTGTAGGCGGCAAGGTGGAACATGCCGTGGGTTCCGGCAGCGGACGCGATGGCCACGAATCGGCAGCCGGACGGATCGGGGCCGGTGAGCATGGCCGGTACGGTGGTGGCGGCGGTATTCCAGACACCTTTGGCATCAACCTCCCACAGCAGGTCCAGGTCGGTGTCGGGGGTTTCCCACAGCGGGGCTCCGCCGCGCATCACCGCGGCGCAGGCGACGACGACGTCGAGTCGATGCCAGTGTTCGAGTGTGCGGGTGACGGCTTTGGCGAGCGCGGAGCGGTCTCGGACATCGGCGATGTGTGCGACTACGTTGTCACTGTGGGCGGCTGTGAGGGCGTCGAGTTCGGCGCGGCTGGCCAGTGGTGGGCCTTCGCAAGAGTCCACTGCCATGATTTGGTATCCGTCGGCCGCGAGTCGCGCGACGGTTGCCGCGCCGATTCCGCGTGCGGCTCCGGTGACGATCGCTACTCGGGTCATACTGCTGCTGTGGTTCGTGTAGCGATGGTTTGCACCATTCGCGCGAGGGTCTGTTCGCCTTCCTCGGCTGTGGCGCCTGCTGGGTCTCCCAGCACTCCATTGGCCGAGACGCCGCCCACACCTTCCCTGACGAGTGCGGGTAGGAGTTGTTGCAGGGAGCCGGTGTTGCCCTGTTCCATGCGGTCGAGCCGCACCGATCGGGGGCGTAGATGCAGCATCAGCGAGGTTTCGGTGCGTCCGGCGTGCAGGTCGCTGTCATCGATTGCGCAGGGGGTCCAGGTCACGTCGTGATCTTCGTCCACGAGCTGGCCGATGGCGCGGTCCAGGGCTGGGAGGTTGCCGCCGTGGGCGTTGACGAACAGTACGCGACGGGCCCAGGTCCGCATGGATCGCACCAGCTCGATCAGCAGTAGTTGTAGTGCCTCGGTCCCGATGGAGCTAGTGCCGGGGAAGGCCTGGTGTTCGCCGCTGGAACCGTAGACGATGGCCGGTGCGACCCAGGCGCCGTCGACGATTTCAGCTACGCCCTGGGCGACGGCTGTCGCGATCGCGGTGTCGGTATCCAAGGGTAGGTGTGGACCGTGTTGCTCGATCGACCCGACCGGGACCAGGATGAGCTCGACGTGGTCGATCTCGGGCCAGGTGGCGTGCGTGAGGTGACCGGTCATCGGCCTGCGACCTCCGGTGTCGGTGCACCAAGCCGGCGTTCGAATCCTGGTGGCACCAGTAGATGCTCCGGTGTCAGTTCGTCGATCGAGGCCACGCCCAGTCCCATCAGCGCCGAGTCGATGCCACTACGCAAGACGTCGAGGACGTTCTCCACTCCTGTTTGACCGTTGGCGGCCAGCCCCCACAGGTAGGCGCGGCCGATCAGCACCGACCGCGCGCCGAGAGCAAGTGCTTTGACGACATCGGAGCCGCGGCGGATTCCGCCGTCGGTCACGACCTCGACGTCGTAACCGACGGCGTCGGCGATCGGCTTGACCATCCGGATCGCGCCCGGTGTCCCGTCGAGGTTGTTGCCACCGTGGTTGGAGACCGAAAGACCAGAGACACCAGCGTCGCGGGCGCGTAGGGCGTCGTCGATTCGGCACACACCCTTGAGTACGAACGGTGTGCCGCTGATCTGGGCCCATTGCTCGCGCATCCACGCCACGTCGGCCCATGAGGGTGGCGGGGTGGTCATCCACTCGTGATACGCCCCGAAAAACGTCGGCGCGGCACCGCCGGGTGGGGCCAGATTCGGCGCGGTGAGATCCGGGATCTGGCCGGTACGGCCGAATTCGTAGAGCCACCGCGGTTTGGTCACGACCTTCGGTGCCATCCGAACCATGGTCTTGAGATCGACCTTCTCCGGAATCTCGGGACTTCCCCAATCACGGCCCATCGAGAACGACCAGTCCAGAGTGGCGATCAGCCCGATCACACCAGCCGCGTGGGCGCGCCGCATCCGTTGGATCATGACATCGCGGTCACCGGTCCAATACATCTGAAAAAAGGTCGGTGCACCGGTGGCGGTGACCTCCTCGACGGACTTGGAGGCGAAGTTCGACAGCCCCATCACCGTCGCACGCGCCGCGGCCGCACGTGCCACGGCGACCTCACCCTCGGGATGCACCGCCTGGACACCGGTCGGGCTGATCAACACCGGCAACGAAACGTCCTGCCCCAAGACCGTCGTGGCCATCGACCGCTCGGGTCGCTGTCCCGCGACATGCGGTGCGAAACCGACCTCGCGGAACGCCGCCTCATTGTCATCGATGGTCTGGCCCCGCTCGGACCCGGCCACCAACGCACCGTAGACCGGGGCGGGCAACCGCTTCCGGGCGCGGCGTTTGGCCACGGCGACCGACTCGAACCACGGGTTCCGCTTCCACGGATTCTCCAGTGTCACGCGCAACAGCCTTTCTGCTCCGGGGCGCCCGGCGCGTAGTCGGCGAGCGGGCTTTCCGCGCACGCGGACACCGGCGGCCGGGACAGCAGCGTGAGCATCACCGGCTGGTTACGAGTCGGCGCGGCTTTGGAATGGTCCCGGCTCGCAGGCGGAACCGTCCGCTCCCCGGCCAGCGCGCTCTCGCCGAGACCCCGCACGCATTCAGGGTCTGGCCCGTCGAGCGGCAACCCGGTGAAGAACTTCGCCGCCATACACCCCCCGCGACACGCGTCATAGAACGAGCATTTCGCGCACGCGCCACCGGTCTGCGGTGAACGCAGCTCGGTGAACAACTCGGAGGCCTGCCACACGCGCTGAAATCCACCGTCGGACAACACGTTGCCCGCCAAGAAATTCTCGTGGATCGCGAACGGACACGCATACACGTCACCGACCGGATCGATCAAACACACCACACGGCCCGCACCGCACAGATTCAAGCCTGGCAGCTTCTCTCCGAAGGCGGCGAGATGGAAAAAGGAGTCCCCCGTCAGCACATCCTCACCATGCGCGATCAACCAGTCATAGAGCACCTTCTGCTGCCCGGGAAGCGGATGCAGCTCGTCCCACACATCCGCCCCACGCCCCGAAGGACGCAACCGGGTCAACCGCAGCGTCGCACCGAACCGGTCCGCCAGTGCTTTGAACTCGTCGAGCTGGCCGATGTTCTCGCGAGTGCACACCACCGAGATCTTCGCGTCCTCGAACCCCGCTTCCTGGAGATTTCGCAGCGCGGTCAGTGCCGTGTCATACGAACCAGGACCTCGCACGTAGTCGTTGACCTCCGCGGTCGCACCATCCAACGAGATCTGCACGTCGACATAGTCGGTCGAGGCCAGGAACCGGGCCCGTTCAGGAGTGATCCGCACGCCATTGGTGGAGAACTTCACACCGACCTGGTGGTCTACCGCGTACTCCAGCAGATGCCAGAAATCCGGCCGGATCGTGGGTTCGCCGCCACCGATGTTGACATAGAAGACCTGCATCCGCTGCAGCTCGTCGATCACCGCTTCACACTGCTCGGTGCTCAGCTCACGCGGATCCCGCCTGCCCGAGGACGACAGGCAATGCGCACACTCCAGATTGCACGCATACGTCAGCTCCCACGTCAAACAGATCGGCGCGTCCAGCCCCAACTCGAACTGGTCGACCAACGATCCACCGACCGGTCGTTCCTGCACGGCGGTCATGCAGCCACCTCCCGTGTGCGCGGTCGAACCATGTCGGTACCAGCCAGACTGTGCAATGCCGAACAATAAGCCCCGTACTCCACTTCGGGGACTCCCGCAGCCACCAGAGCCGACCGAACGTCTGGATGCTCGCCGAGTGTCTCGACGAGCACGACCAGCTCCCGACGTTTGAGGAACGTGAGTTTGCGGTTGCCGAAGTGATACGCCAACGCCCCGAAGGGCTCCGGGCGCAGCGCTACCGACGGTGAGAGCACCCACGCTTGATCCAAGATCGGGTCGTGTTGGGGATCAGACATCAGTACACACCGCACATACCGTCGATCGAGACCTCCTCGACCAGCAAATCCGACGTCACCACATCGGGCGCGTCCACGTCGTTTTCGCCTACTGCCACACGGGAATCGTCAGCCATGTCCGCTCCTTCACACGAAACCTTCAATATTCGGCACTCAGTGCCGAATAGACGGTACGATAACGTCACGGGGTGACACAAGCAATAGTTGCGACGGATAGAAGACAATGACCACGCCTCACCGCGACACCGACGCCCGGCGACGGGGACGCCCGCCGGCCACCAATGCGCGCGAACTCGAACTCGCCGCGCTGCGACTGTTCAGCGAGCACGGTTTCGACGACACCACCGTCGAGGAGATCGCCGCCGTCGCAGGCGTCAGCCGACGCACCTTCTTCCGCTACTTCGACTCCAAATCCGCCGCCCTCTGGCACCAATTCGACGGCGAAGTACAACGACTCCGCACCGCGTTCGACGCCGTCTCGCCCCACACACCACTCATGGACGCGATCCGCGAAGTCGTCGTCGGCGTCAACCACTACCGCGCCGAAGACGTCCCCGAACTACGCACCCGAATGCACCTCATCAGCACCGTCCCCGCCCTGCAAACCAGCGCCGGGCCCCACTACGACGCCTGGGAACGGGCCGTCAGCGATTTCGCCGCCCGGCGCCTCAACCAGCCCCCCGACACCCTCTACCCCCTCGCCATCGGACGCACCACACTCGCCGCCAGCCGCGCCGCCTTCGACCAATGGCTCACCACAGCCGACACCGACCTCACCACCTACCTCGACCTATCCCTCCACGCACTCGCCAACGGATTCGACACACGAACCCGATAACCCGCGAGGGAATGTCTGACCTCGCGGGGTTCGTCGACGACACAGCGTTGAACGGCGGCTCGCTCTCGGCCAGCTGACAACCGAACCACGGCGACCGGCGTCGACGACCCGGACTTGCGCGCGCAACCAGCTCAGCATGATGGCACACTCGACCAGGTCGTATCGTCGGGCAATGGACTCGGCGTTGCGCCCCAATTGCGTAGGCGTGGATTGGCGAACGTAGACGACCGCCGCGCGGGAGCGGTGGGATGCGGTCACCTTGGTGTGCTCACTCTTCATCGTCCACCTGGCCCTCGGCCGCTGCCATCGCGATCAGGTGCGCCAGCAACGTGATGGCCTCGGTCACGCCGGTGTCGGGCAGCTCGGCCGGCACCAGCTGCGGTGACGTCGGAAACTCGGGCGGGAGCAGACTGAGCTGGGCACGAGCGTGTTCCCCCAGTGCCGTTGACAGCAGCACCGCCGACAGATCTTCGACCGTGCCCAAGATCGTTGGCCGCCAGTCGAGATTCTCGTGCGCATGCACGGTACTGGCGAGTACACCATCGCCGACCTTGTCGACGTGTTCACCGTCTCCGCGTCACGGTGTGCCGAACCTTGCATCGACACAACGTTCCGCGGCGCTGACCCACCTACCGTTCAATCAACCCATACCGGCTCTCCACCGAACCTCAGCTCTGTCAGCTCGGCGACGACCTCGGCGGTGTGTTGACGGAGCCCCAGCGGCGGGCGGCTGGCCGTCGAATTTCCACGGCCCGTTGGGGACGCTGATCTCGTCGGCCCCGCCTTGCATCATGGTCAGTACCATGTGCCGGTCCGTCGTATCTGGATCCGCGAAGACTTAGTACTGCAACGACAGTTTGTGATGTCGATGGGGCTCTGACGCACTTTCGGTGGTGACGGACGGTAGTCACAACGATAAGGCTCTGGCGAAGTAAGGATCCGCAGGTCACGGATGCCGAGCTGCCATCGGGTGAGAGTTGGCGAGCTTGCGCCACGGCCTCTGCGGCGCACCGACACACCGAGGTCGCAGCCTGATTGCGACACTATCCGCCCACGGAACATCGAGGCCAGAGCACCGCGATTCCTGCTGTTACCGAATGCAACTAACCGTCACAATAAGTTACGACCGGATTTGAGCCAGAGCCGTTCGCCGGACACTCCCTCGATGCGCGCTCTCCTTGGTCAGGTCAGCAGTAGCTCGGTTTTCGGTCGGTGCAGGATTTGGCCAATTCTGCTGAGCGCCTTGCTTGCGAGCTCGCCGTCGACGATGCGGTGGTCGAACGAGAGGGTGAGCCGAGTGACCCAGCGCAGTTCGATCCGGCCGTTGTGTTCCCAGGGGAGCCTGCGCACCGCTCCGAGACACAGGATGGCAGCTTCGCCGGGGTTGAGGATCGGCGTTCCGGCGTCTATACCGTAGATGCCGATGTTGGTGATGGTGATCGTGCCACCGGTCATCTCCTGTGGGCTCGATCGCCCTTTGCGGGCGGTATCAACCAGTTCGGTGATGGCGCGGGCAAGGCTGGGCAGGGTCAGCGATTGGGCGTTCTTGATGTTGGGTACCAGCAGTCCACGGGGCGTTGCGGCCGCGATTCCCAGGTTGACAGCGGGGTGTTCGAGGATCTCGGTGTCTGCCCAGGACGCGTTGATGGCCGGGTGCTCGGATACCGCGGCCAGGAGGGCACGAGCCACCGGCAGCAGCATCGAGACCTTCGATTGCCCGAACGCGGGGTGGGTTTTGAGCTGGCCGACCAGCTTTACCGATCGTGTCACGTCGACGACGTGATACTCGCTAGCATGTGGTGCGCTGAACGCACTAGTGGTCATTGCCGCCGCAGTGGCCTTACGTACTCCGGTGACCGGGGTCCTCCGAGCCTCGTTGTCTGGCCGGGTCGCTGCTTGTGCCATCGGTGCGGGATCGGGTAGATGATCTGTGGCCCGGTCGGCGTGTCGGAGCAGATCTTGGCGTGTGACAGTGCCGTAGGGTCCGGTCGCGGTGACGGTCTCGATGTCGATGCCCATCTGCTTGGCGTGTCTCCGGACCGGGGGTTTCGCCCGCGCTGCGTTGGGTTGTACGGACCGCGCCACGGGTGGCTGCTCCTGCGAGGTCTGCCTGCGGCGCCTTCGAGCCGGAGCGCTCGTACCAGGGCCGTAGCCGACAAGCACTTCCGGCGCGGGTTCGGCCGGTTCTTCCGTGGCAGTGCCGATGGAGACGACCGGCTCGCCAACCCGTACGGTCTGCCCCGGTTCGGCCAGGATTTCCAGGACGGTGCCCTCGTATGGGGACGGCAGTTCCACCAGTGATTTGGCGGTCTCGATCTCAGCGAGTGGCTGGTTATTGCCGATCGAGTCGCCCACCGCGACATGCCAGGTGACGATCTCGGCTTCTTCGAGTCCCTCGCCGACATCGGGTAGGTGAAATTGTTGGGATTTCGCAGAGGTGTTCATGGGTGGCTCACCACGCAAACGATCGGTCGACCGCGTCGAGGACCCGGTCGAGGTCGGGGAGGTGCTGGTCCTCGTACTTGGCGGGTGGATAGGGGATGTTGAATCCACCGACCCGCAGAACGGGGGCCTGGAGGTCGTAGAATGAGTATTCGGTTATCTCGGCGCCGACCTCGGCGCCGAGTCCCGCGAAGGTCGGTGCCTCATGGGCGACGACGCAGCGCCCGGTCTTGCCCACCGAGGCCGCGATCGTCTCCATATCCAGTGGGGACAGGGTCCGCAGGTCGACAACCTCGATCTCACGGCGGTCTTCCTCCGCCGCGACTGCCGCGGCCCGTTGGCAGGTGTCCACCATGCCGCCGTAGGTGAGCAGTGTCAGGTCGTCTCCCGACCGTAGTATCCGTGCCCGATCAAGTGGCAGCGTTGACTCGGCGGGTGTGTCGGTGACCTCGTCTTTGGCCCAGTAGCGCCGTTTAGGCTCGTAGAAGATGACCGGGTCCTCGGAGGCGACGGCCTGCCGCAGCATCCAGTGGCCATCCTGTGGGTTCGAGCAGCACACCACGCGGAGTCCCGCGGTGTGCGCAAAGTACACCTCGTTTGATTCGCTGTGGTGTTCCACGGCGCCGATCCCCCCGCCGACCGGAATGCGGATCACCACGGGCAGCGCAAGCTGGCCGTGGCTGCGGGCTCGCATTTTTGCCAGTTGGGAGACGATCTGGTTGAAGGCAGGATAGACGAAGCCGTCGAACTGGATCTCGCAGATTGGCCGATAACCGCGCAGCGCTAGTCCGATTGCGGTGCCGACAATGCTCGCCTCGGCGAGAGGGGTATCGATCACGCGCTGTGGGCCGAAGTCCTTCTGCAGGCCGTCGGTGACGCGGAAGACTCCGCCGAGTCCGCCGACGTCCTGGCCCATGACGATCACTTTGGGGTCGTTGGTAAGCGCCTGTTGCAGGCCGGTGTTGAGCGCCTTGGAAAGAGTGAGCTGAGACATGGATTTCCCGTCGATAGGGCCGTAGGTCGGTGCGGCCAGTGCGGAAAGAGGTGCAGAGGCTTACTCCGCGAAAGAGGCGACCAGCTCGGCGTAGCGCCGGTGTTCCTCGGTCAACAAGGGAGTCGGCTCGGCCAGGACCGTATTGAACAGTGTGGACACGTCTTGCAGTGGCAACTGCTTGCATTCCTGGCTTGTACGGTTGGCAAACACCTCGCACTCGGCTTCCAGGTCCGCGCGGAATCCGTCATTCATCCATCCGCGTTCCTCGAGCAGCCGCTCGAGGCGATGGATCGGGTCGCGGGTCTTCCAGCTGTCCAGTTCGCTCGCGTCGCGGTAGCGGTCTGGGTCGTCAGAGGTGCTGTGGCCGGCCATCCGGTAGGTTTGCGCTTCGATCATTGCCGGGCCTCCCCCGCTGCGCACGCGCTCGGCGACCGCAGCGGTCACCGCGTGTACGGCCAGGATGTCGTTGCCGTCGACGAGGTGGGCTTCGAGGCCGAAACCCTGCGCACGCTGGTGCAGCGATGTGCGCGTCTGGGTGTGCGCAGGTGTGGAGATAGCCCACTGATTGTTCTGGCAGAACAACAGCAACGGTACCTCGGTTGTGGCCGCCCAGTTGAAGGTCTCGTTCGCTTCACCCTCACTGGCCGCTCCGTCACCGAAATAGGCGAGCACGATTTCGTCTGTGCCGTCGCGCTGCACGCCCATCGCGTAACCGGTCGCGTGCGGTAGCTGCGCGGCCAGAACCAGAGTGTAGATGTGGAAACGATAGGTCGCCGGATCCCATCCGCTGTTGCGGCTACCGCGCCACTGCACCAACAACTCTGCCGGAGTGATACCGCGGCACAGCGCGGCGGCGTGCTCGCGGTAGCTCGGGAACACATGGTCGTCGGGCCGCACTGCGCTGATCGACCCCACCTGAGCCGCCTCCTGACCAAGCGACTGCAGCCACAAGCCGAGCTCGCCTTGCCGTTGCAGGACGTATGCCTGTTCGTCGAACCGACGCGCGAGGCGCATTCTGCGGTACAGGTCGCGACATAGTTCGGGGGTGAGCTCTAGCGGCCAGTTCTCGTCCTGGGTCAAGCGGCCGTCGGGGTCGAGTAGCTGCACGGGTTCCATGCGGTTCTCCCTAGGATTGATCGGTTGGCCGCAGCGCCCTGTGGAGCGCTGCGGCCGTGGATGCCCCGCCGGTTGGCGAAGCGCAACCACGAAGGTGCCGGAGGACGGCCACGGACCGTCGACGCGGTGGCGTCGGGTGTCGCCGTCATCGGTGGTCATTGATCAGTGAAGATGCCTGCCACGTTCGGCCGTTCCGGTAGTCCGTGCAAGCGTTCGGCGAGGTCGGTGGGAACGTTTGCGCCACCGAACGCGACGCAGTCGTCGAACTTGGCCAGCACATCTGCCATCCGCGCGGGACGATCGGCGTGTCCGCGGGGTGCGTCGCAGCGGATTGCCGTCGTGTCACCGGTTCGGGTCCGCACGGTAGTCTCCGCGGCGAACACCAGCCTGCCGGTCTGCACAGTCGGGAGGGTGTCGGTAGCGGTGATGCGTGCGGCGAGGTCCAGCACCGGTGCGCGATCGACCGCGGCGTCGGTGAACGCGTCGAGTCTGAGGTGCCCGTCGGCGAGGCAAGACGCGACGACGTAGTGGACGCTGAATTTGGCTTCCAATCCCGTCCGGGGAGCGGATTCGATCAGTGGCTGCAGGCCCCCTGCGGGTACGGCTACCTGGACTGTGTCGATGTCTTCGATCCGCAACCCGGATGCTTGTAGTTCGAGTGCGGCGTCTGCGGCGGCGTTGGTTGCGTAGCAGCATGGGAAAAGTTTGAGGTTGAGCGCTGCGCGGCCCGGGTCGCGCAGCGTCGCGACGATGCGTTCGGTGGCGGCGCTGCGCTGTGCCTCCGTGAGGGTGGCTGCTCCGGAGTACAGGCCGAGATAGCCGTATGGGCCGCCGACCGGGTCACTTCCAGCGGTGAGTCCGGCCTGTGCCAGTACGGCGGCGAGCACTCCATCGCTTGCCGCGAGCCCGGCGTGCAGTGGCTTGGTCATCGACCCGAAGTTGTGTCGCGACCCGGCTGCGCGGGATACGGCGATGCCCAGTGCGTGCGCGGTCTGCTGCGCGTTCAGGCCCAGTACCGTGGCGGCCGCCGCCGAAGCGCCGAGCACGCCGAGGGTCGCGGTGGAGTGCCAGCCTCGGGTGTAATGTTCACCGACGCCAAGTCCAGCGGCCAGCGCCCGTATCACGGTAAGGCCACGCCAGTAGCCCTCCGCGGCGAGTGCACCGCTGGCTTCGGTTTGTTCAGCGACGGCCAGCACTGCGGGCACCAGCACGGCGCTCGGGTGACCGGTGAACAGGTCGTCAACGTCGTCGAAGTCAAGGGCGTGTGCGGCGGTGGCGTTGCGCAGTGCGGTCCTGCTTGGGTCAGCGCTACGGCCGTCGAGCCAGGTCACGCAGGGGCCGCTGATTTCGCCGAATACAGCGCCCAGCGCCGAGACTACGGGTTCGCGGGCGGCTGCCAAGGCGACGCCAACCGTGTCGAGCACCGCGGTGCGGGCTAGCTCTATTGCCTCTTGGGGTACCCGCTCCGGTGGCTGCGCGACATACTCGGCCAGGACCCGGGTCGGGGTAGTCTCGCTCGTCTGTGGCGCAGCCTCCCGGTTTGAGCCGTGCAGGATATCCTCCGCTGCGATCTCGGGCATCAGAATGACCTCGGCATGTTGAGCACGTGCTGGCCAATGTGGGCGAGGATGAGGTTGGTCGAGATGGGCGCAATCTGGAACAGGCGTGCTTCGCGGAACTTGCGTTCGATGTCGTATTCGGAGGCCATGCCGAATCCGCCATGGGTTTGCAGCGCGGCGTTGGCCGCTTCCCAGGATGCGTCTGCGGCGAGCAGCTTGGCCATGTTCGCCTCGGCGCCGCACTCTTTGCCCGCGTCGAACAGCTCGGCCGCGCGCCAGCGCATCAGGTCGGCTGCCTCGACATGGATGTGTGCGCGGGCGATCGGAAACTGTACGCCTTGGTTCTGCCCGATCGGGCGGTCGAAGACTACTCGTTCGGTGGCGTAGCGGCTGGAGCGCTCAACGAACCAGCGACCATCGCCAATGCATTCCGCCGCGACGAGGATCCGTTCGGGGTTCATGCTGTCGAGCACGTAGCGAAAGCCCTGTCCCTCTTCTCCGACAAGCGCGGAAGCGGGCACACGCACGTCGTCGTAGAAGACCTCGTTGGTTTCGTGGTTGACCATGGTTCGAATCGGCCGGACCGTGATTCCCTCGATCTCCCGCAGATCGAGAAGAAACAGCGACAGCCCATGAGACTTCCTCGCGACCTGCTCCAGCGGGGTTGTCCTGGCCAGTACCAGCATCAGCTCGGAGTGTTGCAAGCGTGAGGTCCAGATCTTCTGACCGTTGAGGATGTAGGAGTCGCCATCTCGGCGGGCAAAGGTGCGGATCTTGGTGGTATCGGTGCCGGCGATTGGTTCAGTGATGCCGAAGGCTTGCAGCCGCAGCTCGCCGCTGGCGATCTTCGGCAGGTAACGCTTGCGCTGTTCGTCGGAACCGTGCCGCAGCACGGAGCTCATCGTGTACAGCTGAGCGTGCACCGCGGCGGCGTTGCCACCGTTGCGGTTGATTTGCTCGACGATCACCGAGGCATCGCCGACCTCGAGGCCAAGTCCGCCGAATTCCTCGGGGACCAGTGCGCCGAGCACTCCGGTCGAGGTGAGCGCATCGACGAACTTCTCCGGGTATGCCAATTGGTCGTCGAGTTCGCGCCAGTACGCGTCGGGGAAGTCCGCGCAGACCCGGTCGACAAGCCCACGCAGGTCGGCGCGGACCTCGGTATCGGTGGTGGTGCTCATGCTTGCTCCTCCTGTGCGCCGTTTGTAGCTCGCGGTCCGTGCCCGGTTCGATAGACCAGCAGTGTCCTGGTGAAGCGGATGACGAGGTCGTCGCTCTGGGTGAAGCCCTCGGTCTGCACCTCGACCACACCGAGCGTGGGCCTCGACTGCGAGGGGCGGGTGCCGAGGACAGTGCTGCGTGAGCGAATGGTGTCACCTTCGAACACGGGGTGTGGGAGTTCGATCTGTCCCCAGCCGAGGTTTGCGTAGACGTTTTGCGAGACATCCGTGACACTCTGGCCAGCGACCAGTGACAGCGTGAGGCAGGAGTTGACCAGTGGCTTGCCGAAGTCGGTCCGTGCCGCGTACACGTGGTCGAAATGCAACGGTGCGGTGTTCTGAGTCAACAAGGTGAACCAGATGTTGTCTGTGGTGGTGATGGTGCGCCCGAGCGGGTGCTCGTACACATCGCCGAGAACGAAGTCCTCGAAGAAGCGGCCTTGCCATCCGGTGTGAACGGTCATGTCATGCCTTCCGCGAAAGCTCCTGGGACAGGAACGGGTCAGATCACCTGCTGCTGGCGCAGCCGGGCTATCTCTTCTGCCGAGTAGCCGAGTTCGGTCAACACCTGGTCGGAGTGCTCACCGAGCAACGGGACCGCACCGAGATCGGTTCGGCGTTGCCCCGGGATTCCCGGCGGATAAACGGTCTCGACATCGCCGGTCGGGATCGGAGTCCGTATCCAACGGTCCCGTTCCAGCAGCTGTGGGTGTCCGGCGAGGTCGGCGATGTCGGTGATCCGCGCGTTGGCGATTCCCACCTCGGTGAGCAGCGCTCGGATGGCGACGCCGTCGGTGCCGACCAGACGATCCGCGATCAGCGCGTCCAGCGCCGACCGGTGTGCTACGCGGTCGCTGTTGGTGGCAAACCGCGGATCCTCAGCCCGTTCAGGATCGCCGAGGACCCGGTCGCAGAAGCGCCGCCACTCGGCGTCGTTCTGCACCGCAAGCAGCAGCCACTGCCCATCTTTCGCTTCGAAGGCACCGTACGGAGCGATCGTGGGATGGTTGACACCCATTCTGGTGGGCGTCATCCCGCCGAAATGGGTGTAGTACAGCGGATACGCCAGCCATTCCACCAACGAATCGAACAGGGAAATCTCGACTGGCGGTGCCTGACCGGTTCGCATCCGCTGCATCAGCGCCGCGAGAATGCCGGAATAGCCGTACATTCCTGCGGATATATCAGCGATCGACACTCCCACCTTAGCCATCTCCTCCGGTGTCCCGGTCACCGAGAGCATCCCCGCCTCCCCCTGCACGAGCAGGTCGTAGGCTTTCGCGTCGCGCAGCGGTCCGCCAGAGCCGTACCCCGATACCCCGCAGACGACCAGATTCGGATGCCGGTCCTGCACAGCGGCGGGATCCAGCCCAGCCCGCTCTGCTGCCGACGGCGACAGATTCTGCACGAACACATCCGCGCTCGCCAACAGCCTCTCCAGCAGCTCGCGGCCGTCCTCGGACTTGAAGTCCAGCGTCAGGGACTCCTTCCCACGGTTGAGCCATACGAATACGCTCGAAGTGCCCTTGACGGCGGCGTCGTAACCGCGGGAGAAGTCGCCCGTACCTGGCCGCTCGATCTTCAGGACCCGGGCTCCGAGATCGGCCAGTTGCCGCGTGGCAAACGGAGCCGCCACTGCCTGCTCGATGCTCACCACAGTCACCCCGTCCAATGGACCCGGCGTCGGCGCCGTCACGGGTTCACCGCCGAAGCCCCTCGCGCAACTGCCCTTTGCCGCGTATCAGGGTAGTCGTCAAGCAACGCCTTTGCGCGCCGCAGGATCGGCTCGTCGACAAAGGTGCCGTCGTCGAGCCGACACACCGCGCTGCCGTCCGCGGCGGCGGCCGCGGAAGCCGCGACCACCTGCTGGGCCCACGTGATTTCATCGGTACGCGGGCCGAAACCCTTATGTACGGCCGGAATCTGTTCCGGATGAATCACTACCTTGCCACCGAACCCGAGCGTGCGGGCCGCATGGGTTGCCCGGATCAAACCGTCGCGGTCACCGAGCACCAGGTGTGGACCGTCCAGCGGCGCGCGAAGCCCGGCCGCCGCGGCGGCTAGCACCACCTGGGCGCGAGCGTTGGCGAGCTCGTTGCCCTCTGCGGTGGGCTCCACGCCGAGGTCTGCGGACAGGTCCGCTGGCCCGAACAGTAGTGTGGCGACCTGCGGTGAGGCCGCCGCAGTGGAGCGCGCCTCGAAGACCCCTACCGCCGTTTCGACGATCGGTACCATCGCAGGAACCGCCATGCCCGTGAACAGTTGTTCGAGGCGCAGCACGTCGGAACCGCTTTCTGCTTTGGCTAGCAACACGCCGTCGACCTGCGGCCATACCGGGCGAAGCTGCTCGATGTCGCGTTCGAGCAGACCGCTGTCAACAGCGTTGACTCGCACCAGTACCGGGCCGGTCAGCCCGGCACGGAGCTGTTCCACCGCCATAATTCTAGCCTGGTCTTTGCCTTCCAGCGGGACGGCGTCTTCGAGGTCGATCGCCACGGCGTCGGCACCGCAGCGGGTCGCTTTCGCGACACGGTCGGGTCGGTCACCCGGGACGAACAGCACGCTGCGCCAGTGCTGTCGGTTCATTCCCACTCCATTTCCGAAAACAGCCAACGCTCCCGTCCCCTGGGGAGCATGCGGACATCGTCGCGGTGTGATGCCGTTCAGGCCGAGGATCCCCCGTCCACTGGCAGGTTTACGCCGCTGATGTAGGCGGAATCAGGTCCGGCGAAGAATAACGCGGCGTTGGCGACGTCCTCAGGCTCCGCGAGCCGCCCAAGCGGAATTCCCTGCGCGAAGGTGTTGGCGGCATTGTCGGGTTCCATGTATCCGTTCATAAACTGCGCCCACATCGGGGTCTCGGAGGCGATGGGGCACACCGAGTTGACCCGGATCCCGTATGGTCCGAACTCTTTGGCCAGCGACCGAACAAGCATAGTTGCCGCCCCTTTGGATGCCTGGTAGGCGGACGCGTCGGGCCTACCTTTGAGCCCAGACAACGACGCGGTGAGGATGAACGATCCGCCACCCCGTGCTTGCAGTGCGGGCAGCGCCGCCCGCGCGCCGAGCCATGGTGCCCGAGCGTTGATGGCGACGAGCTTATCGAACTCGGAGGGGTCGATCTCGGCGATCCTGCGAAATGCCTGCGGAATGCCTGCGTTGGCCCAGAAGATGTCCAACCCACCATAGGTTTCGGTGGCAGTTCGGACAACTGCGATGTTGTCTTGCTCGGTGCCGACATCACAGCTGACCGCGACCGCACTGCCACCCTGGTCGACGATCTGCTCCGCCACTTCCTTCGCGCCGGCCTCGTTCAGGTCGGCCACAACGACTTTGGCGCCTTCCCTGGCGAAACGATGCGCTCCGGCCCGGCCCATTCCCGATGCCCCACCCGTGACGAGGGCAACCTTGTCCGCGAGTATCACAGTCGTTCTCCTTGTGCTGTCCGGTGTTCAGTGGATGATCACGTCGCTCAACGGCGCCTCGCTGCGCCTGCGCACTTCAACGTCGAGTGAGACGCCACAGGACGGGCACGCGTGCTGCGTGATCGTCATCGAAGAATCGAGGCGAACCAGCGGTAGCACTTCATCCGGCCTCAGTTCGATCCGGGCCGCATGTGACTTCCACGGTTCACCTGTCGGCCCCAATGAGGCCGAGCAGACGCCGCACCGGAAGTACTTCACTCCGTCGGATTCGACGACTTCCAGCGAGTCGCCCAATGTGAAAAGCGGTATCGCGCCTGCCGGGATTGCCTGCGCGGGAGAGTCAACGGTGCCGCGCTCGATGCGCGCGTTCATCATGGTGTGGCGCAGCTGTTCGGTTGCTGCGCTATCCACCGTGCCATCGACGAGCACCACGCCGTAGATCGTGTTCGCAGTGGCGACGGTGACCTTCTGCTTGCGCACATCTTCGGCGACCGAATGTGGGTCCCGATACAGCGGATCGCCGTAGCCGCCACCGCCCTGTGGCTCGACGTTGAGTACATCACCGGGGCTCATACCGAACAAAGAGGTCTTGGCCTCGAGGTCAACCCGCTCACCGCCGAGGTTGGACATTCCGGTGACCGGCGAACCCGCGTCGAACCGGTCGAAAACATCGGAGCGGCGGACCAACTGGTACCCGGCTCCGCTGCCCGGGTAGCCGCCGAAGATGCCCGCGCAGTTCGGCTGGGTGACGCCGTGGGTGGCCAGCGTCGCGCCGGTGGTGTCGGACAAGTACGGCGTGATACCCATCTCGATCGACACCCCACCCCTGTTGCGGCCCGGTCCGCCGGTGTCCGCCCGCTCACGACGCCACAGATACAGCGCGGGCACAGTATTCTCACGCATCTCCACATCCTGGATCTGGCCGCGGACGACGATGAACGCACCGCCGGTGTCCACGCCGTCACGGCTGGCGTAGGCGCCGCCGCCCCAGGCGATCAGGTCCAGGAACATGTCCCCGAACGGCTGGCCGAACCGGTCGATGCCACCGAAGTTCACCAGTGTCCATGAGCCATCGGTCATCCCCGTGCTTTCCTGGCCATACCGGGGATGTGCGGCGATCAGCTTGCCGATGGCGCCGATCACCGCGTGGCTTGCCGTCCAAGCTGCCGCCACCGATGACGCGCTGACCGGAGCCGGGGGCTCTGCCGCCAGCAGGCTGCCCGGCTTGAGCTTCACGTCGACGGGCTTGAGCACGCCTTCGTTCCAGCCTGGCGCGTCCATGCCGAGCAAGCCGAGCATCCCTGCTGCGATCGAACCGAGGGTCGCGGGCTCGGTGGCGTTGATGAACCCCGGTGCCTGTGGTGAGGTGTCGGTGAGATCGACGGTGAGCTGGTCACCTTCCTTGATCACCACGCAGACCGTCGAATAGATCTCGTTGTTGCGCCCGTCGTGGTCGATGTAGTCCCGGTGCGAGTAGCGCCCGTCGGGCAACTCAGACAGCGCTTTGCGCACCGCCGCTTCGCTCTGCTCGATGGCGGTCTTCATGGCACAGACGACGTTCGCCGCACCGTAGCGGTCACACACTTCGGTCAGCCGCCGCTGGGCAACCTGGTTGGCTGCCAGCATCGCGGTCATGTCCATGCCCAGCATGATCTCCAGGCGCGAGTTGTGCATCATCATGTCCCAGAGAGCCTGGTTGAACGTGCCTCGTTCCTTGAGCTTGCTCGGCGGGATCCGGTATCCCTCCTGGTACATGTTCTCGGCCTTCGGGCACCAGCTGCCCGGTTCCATACCGCCGACGTCTGCTTCGTGCGCGGTCGCCCCGGTCCAGCCTGCCAGCTTGTCCTCGTGGAAGAACGGTGCCACGACCTGCACGTCGTTCTGGTGGGCCGCGGCGATGAAGGGGTCGTTGCAGACGAACACATCGCCTTCGGCGATGTTGTCGCCGAACCTGGCCAGAATCTCTTTGACCATCCTTGCCATCGTGCCGACTGGGATCATGTAGTAGGTGCCGATGACGGCCACGTCCCCGTCGGGGGTATAGATCGAGACGTTGAAATCCCCGACGTGCACGACCGGCGAACCGGACGCGTGCATCATCGTGATGCACGCTTCGTCGTTGACACTCCAGAGCCGGTGTCGGATCACCTCATAGTCAGCCGCGCCGAGGTTATCGGCCGGTGTTTGGAACTTCAGTGGGGACGTGTCGATCGCCGTATCCGTCGTCACTGTCATGTCAGTTCTCCTTGGTGATGACGAGGTTGAGGAGGTCGTCGACAACGGCCCGCTGGCCTGAGTCGACGAAGGCGGTTGTCGTCGTGTAGTCGATCAGCGCAGGTCCGGTGACCGTGTCCTGCGACGCGAGGTTCTCCCCTTCGTAGACCGGCAGCGCGGTGTGCTCGCCGCGCAGGAAAACAGTGCGCTCACGAGCGGGTTCCACGCCCGCACCCGACCGAGGCCGATGACGTGACAACGCCGGTTTGGGGTTGCGGATCAGCGCCTGGGCCCGGAAGGTGACGATCTCGATTCCACTTGGTGCGTAAGCGGAGCCCTCACCGTAGAGCGACTCGTAGGCGCGGACGAAGCCATGCTTGAGGTCATCGACGTCCGCAGCGGTGAACGAGGTGTTCTGCACCGGTGCGGAAACTTCGTAGATCTGGCCACGGAACCGCATATCCAGTACGTGGTTGATCACGACCTCGCCTGGGTCGCCGCCCTGTCCGGCGAGCTCCTGCCGGGCTTGCGCGTCGAGCTGGTCGAAGATCTCGGTGATCTCGGTGTGGCTGAAATGTTCGGAGAATCGTTCGGCCAGCGGCGGCGCGGCCATCGGCTGCGAGCGCTCGGTGGTAACGCGCAAATCCGAGGTGGCGATACCGTACGCGGAGTGGCTGGCTGCCGTCGCGGGAACAATGATCGCCTTCGCACCGACCTCTTCGCCGTATCCCGCAGCATGCGTTGGGCCGGCGCCGCCGTATCCGAAGATGACGAACTCACGCGGATCGTAGCCCTGTTCGATGGTGGCGCGCCGGATCAGGTCGGCCATCTTGTTGTCCGTAATCGACTTGATCGCCTCGGCCGCTTCCTCGACGCTGACCCCGAGCGGAGTGGCAACCTTGTCCTTGACGGCCTGCCACGCGGCCCTGGCGTCGAGCTTGAGCCGTCCGCCGAGAAAATAGTCCGGGTCGATGATGCCGAGCACGACGTCGGCATCGGTGACTGTGGGATCCTCGCCACCCTGCGCGTAGCAGGCCGGTCCCGGTACCGCACCCGCACTTTCCGGCCCCACCTCGAGATAACCGTTGACCACCTTCGCGATGCTGCCACCACCGGCACCGATCGCCGATACCTTCACCGAGGACATTCCCGTCAGGTACTTGTCGATGATCGCCTCGGACGCGGTGTGCGGTTGCTGGTCGACCACGATTCCGACATCGAAGGAAGTGCCGCCCATATCGGCGGTGACAATGTTGGGCTGGTCGAGCAGTTCACCGAGATACGCCGACCCCGCGACCCCGCCCGCCGGACCGGACATCAGCGTTCCAGCGCCGCGCTCCATGCTCTTGGCGAAGGAAGCCAAACCACCGTGTGATTGCATGAGCAACGGCTCGACGCGCATCCCTTCCTGTTTGAGCCGTTCTGCCAAGGTACCGAGGCTGCGACTAAGTTCCGGGCCGACATAGGAGTTGATCACGGTGGTGACCGTGCGCTCATACTCCCTGATACGTGGCAGCAGTTCCGAGGACAGGGTCAGATACAGCCCGGGTGCCTCGGCTTCCACCACCTCGCGGATCAGCCGCTCGTGCACATCATTCTTGAACGACCACAGCAGTGATACCGCGATCGCCTCGGCTCCACCCTCGCGCAGATCCGCGACGGCGGCGGAAACCTCGTCGCGGGACAACTCTGCCAGCACAGTGCCGTTGACGTCGACCCGCTCATGCAGCTCGACGACCATGTCCCGCTCCACGATCGGAGCTGGCTTGACCAGCTTGCTGAACAGCTTGATTTCGGCTTCCGGGACGCCGGCGGTCCGCGATCCAGCACGTTGGATAAACATGGTATCGCCGAATCCGGCTGTTTGCAGCAGGCCGATCTTCGCGCCACGCCGCTGCACGAGGATATTCGTAGCCACGGTCGTGCCTTGCGAATAGATCTCGGTGTTCTCAAGTAGTTCACGCAGTTCGATGTCCTCTGCCGCTGCAGCCAGCCGCAGCGCGGCGATAATTCCTTCGCTCACATCGTTCGGCGTGGTCGGCGACTTGAATTGCGCCAGTCGACCAGTCTCCCGCTCGACGACGACGACATCGGTAAAAGTGCCTCCGACATCGCTCCCGATGCTATACGTGCTCATTCTGTCTCCTTTGACAGCTCCAGTTGGTGTATACGGACCAGCGACCCCGTCAGAGCCGCGTAGTCACCGTCTTCAGCTGCGCGTAGTGACGCAGCGCCTCGACACCCTTCTCCCGGCCGAACCCACTGGCTTTATAACCGCCGAACGGTGTCTCGACACCGCCAGCGAAGTACTCATTGACGAACACTTGGCCGGCTTCGAGTTGTGCGGCCACCCGATGTGCGCGGCTGATGTCTCGGGTCCAAACACCCGCTGCAAGCCCGTAGCGCGTGTCATTGGCGATCGACACCGCCTCCTCTTCCGAGGAGAATCGGATCGCACACAGCACCGGCCCGAAAATCTCTTCCTGAGCGATCCGCATCCCGTTGTTGACCTCACCGAAAATAGTCGGGCGAACGAATCGGCCCCGCTTCAGCTCACCCTGGTCGGCGATGCCACCACCGGCAAGCACGGCAGCGCCCTCTTCGCGGCCAAGCTGCAGATAGTCCTGGACCTTCTCGAACTGGTCGGCGGTAGCGAGTGGCCCCAGATCCGGGTCTTCCAGTCCGGGCGCGATACTGGCGGCCACGGCCCGCTGTGTCAGCTGCCCAAGCACTTCGTCGTAGACGCTGTCGTGCACCAACAGCCGCGAACCCGCCGAGCAGATCTGCCCAGTCTTCAATGTGAACGCGGTCCAAGCGCTGCGCGCGACCGCCTTCAGGTCGGCATCCGCGAACACGACATTGGGCGATTTGCCACCAAGTTCCAGCGTTACCGGAACCAATCGGTCAGCGGCCAATCGCATGATTTCACTGCCGGTAGCCACCGATCCGGTGAAGGCCACCTTCCGTACCAGCTCGTGACTGGCCAACGCGCGCCCAGCGTCTTCGCCGAAACCAGTCACCACGTTGAGCACACCGGGCGGAAGCCCGCACTCGAACGCGATCTCGGCCAGCCGCAGTGTGCTCAGCGGAGTATCCTCCGCGGGCTTGACCACCGCACAATTGCCGACCGCAAGCGCGGGCGCGAGCCCACGCGCAGCTTGCTGAAGCGGCGCGTTCCAGGGCAGCACAAATCCGATCACACCGAAAGGCTCATAAGCAGTGTAGGACAAGTAGTCCAGTCCCAGCGGGATCGTCTCTCCGTGTAGCTTGTCCGCCGCTCCAGCGAAGAATTCGAAATAGCGGGCCGCGACCTCGACATCCCCGCGGGACTGAGACAGCGGCTGACCGTTGTCCAAAGTCTCTGTACGGGCAAGCTCGTCCACCTCGGCACGCACCGCGGCAGCGATCCGCGTCAGGATGCGCCCCCGTTCGGCCGGGTGGATCTGACGCCAACCGGCAGCCGCCGCAGCTGCGGATCGCACCGCACGGTCGACATCCTCAGCCGTGGAACGAACGACTTCGGCCAGCACCGTTCCCGTGGCTGGATCGATTGTCGGATAGTAAGCACCATCGGCCTCCGCGTAGACCCCACCGACAAACAGTCCCAATCGCTTAACCATCGCACCTCTCTGTGCTCAACGTGGATCGGACTTCTCGCTTTGGCGGTGTTCCGGAGATCGGTACAGCGCCAAAGCGAGAGAACCTATACTCAACACACGCAACACGACTGTCAAGTCCGTACATATTCATGCAGTTCACAGCTCATTTTGAAACAACCCGAACCTGGTGCAACCGAGAGTTTCGAGCCCTTGCGCAACACCGCACAACATATGCTGTACCGTAGAGTGGTACACATACAAGGAGGTCCTGTGACCGCGCAGCACGGCATTGCAAGCGTGCGCACCACATTGCGGGTGCTCGAACACGTCGCCCAGCGACAACCCGTCGGCGTGTCCGAACTCGCACGCGCGATGGACTTACCCAAAACCACTGTCCAGCGATGCCTTGTCACTCTCCGAGAAGTCGGTTGGCTCCGGGTCGTCGACGATCAGAGTCGCTGGGCAGTGACCTCGAAACCCCTCGACATCGGCCTGCGCGCCGTTGGTAAAGATCAGATCCGAGCGATCGCCGACTCGTACCTCGAAGATCTGCGCGCCCGCACAGATGAGACGATCCACCTCACCGTGCGGCAAGGTGACTCGCTTATCATCATTTCCCGCAAAGACTCCCGGCAAGCCGTCCGCACCTACGTCGAGCTCGGCACGCGCGCCCCACTGCACGCGACCTCTTGCGGTCTGGCCACCCTGGCACAACTACCTGAAAACGAAGTCGAGAACATTATCAATCGTGGCCTCAATTCCTTTACCGGCACCACGATCCTCGACCCCACCGGGCTACGAGACGAGATCGAACGGACCCGCAAGCGCGGCTACTCGGTCAACGCGGCAGCATGGTGGCGCCCCCAGGTGTGCGCCGTCGGCTCCGCCATCCTCGACAACGAACGCTGCCCGATCGGCGCCATCGCGATCTCTATTCCCAGCAGTCGCTTCAACACCCTGCAGGTGCCATACTTAGGCTCCTGTGCCATCGAAACGACACAAGCGATCTCGCAGGCACTGCCGATCTAACCCTAGGAATCGAACCCGATCAGCGCACTCCTTCTTCGAAATCAACCAGACACTCCTGACCGGGACGCAGACCGTAGGAGAGGTCCTTGCTGGAGCGCACACTGCTGTCCCCGAACTGTTCCCGGTGGGCTTCGAAATCCTTGATCGGCGCGGTAAAAGCAGCCGGTTGAGAGTTGCACGAGGCTGCTCTGCAAGGCCAGTGCCCGGCGAATGCGGGTCGAGCGTCTTGATTTAGTTGGGCGTCCTACTATATGGTGTCCGAAGGTCCATGGTGTCTGGGAATCCGGTGTGAGTCCGGAGCGGTCCCGCCACTGTGACCGGGGAGCGGCGCTCCATCTGTGCAAGGCCACTGGCGTGAGCCGGGAAGGTCGGAGTTGTCGTTGATCCGGGAGCCAGGATACCGGCCGTGGATGTCCGTGTTCGTCCACGAGGATGGAGTTGAACGCATGCGGATTCGTCCTGCTTGCGTGCGAGAAATCGCCCTGCCCCAATAGTTGCGTGCCGTTTCGGCACACACGTCCGGCCTTCCTGCCGGGCGATGTCGTTCTGCTTTCCTTTTCCCGAAAGGCCAGTCATGCCAACCGAACTGCATCATTTTGTCGCCGGGAAGCTCGTTTCCGGTGTATCGGGCCGGTTTGCCGATGTGTTCGACCCGAGTACCGGTTCCGTCCAGGCCACGGTGCCGCTGGCCTCCGCGGCCGAGGTCACCGCAGCGGTCTCGGAGGCCGCGCAAGCCCAGGCTGAATGGGCGAGCTGGAATCCACAACGCCGTGCCCGGGTGCTGATGCGGTTCGTGGAACTCGTGCGCGCCGAGGAGGACAAGCTCGCCCGGCTGCTGTCCGCCGAGCACGGCAAAACCATCGCTGATTCGCGGGGCGACATTCAGCGGGGGCTGGATGTGGTGGAATTCGCCATCGGGGTCCCTCATCTGCTCAAGGGCGAGTACAGCGACAACGCGGGGACCGGGATCGATGTCTACTCGATGCGCCAGCCTCTCGGCGTGGTCGCGGGGATCACTCCGTTCAACTTCCCCGCGATGATTCCGCTCTGGAAGGCCGCCCCGGCGATCGCTTGTGGCAACGCGTTCGTGCTCAAACCGTCCGAGCGCGACCCGTCGGTGCCGTTGCGGCTGGCTGAGTTGTTCCTCGAGGCGGGTCTCCCTGCTGGGGTGTTCACTGTCCTCAACGGCGACAAGGAAGCGGTCGACGCGTTGTTGACCGATCCACGCGTGGAGGCGGTGGGGTTTGTTGGTTCGTCTGCGATCGCCGAGTACATTTATGCTACGGCGGCCGCGCAGGGTAAACGCGCTCAGTGCTTCGGCGGGGCGAAGAACCACATGATCGTCATGCCCGACGCCGACCTGGATCAGGCCGTGGATGCGCTCATCGGCGCGGGCTATGGCTCGGCGGGCGAGCGCTGCATGGCGGTCTCGGTGGCCGTACCGGTCGGGGAAGAAACCGGGGACGCACTGGTCGAACGACTTACCGAACGAGTGCGCGCCTTGAAGCTCGGCGCCGCGCATGACGAGACCGCGGACTTCGGTCCTCTGGTCACCGCGGACGCCCTGCGCCGCGTGCACGAGTATCTCGATATCGGTGTTGCCGAGGGCGCGGAGCTGGTCGTCGATGGCCGCGGTGTCACCGTGCCGGGCTACGAGAACGGTTTCTTCCTCGGTGGGTGCCTTTTCGACCGGGTGCGTCCGGAGATGCGGATCTACCGGGAGGAGATCTTCGGTCCGGTTCTCTCGGTCGTCCGCGCCACAGAATATGAGCAAGCGCTGCGGTTGCCGAGTGAACACGAATACGGCAACGGTGTTGCCGTATTCACCCGCGACGGAGATACGGCGCGTGATTTCACCACGCGGGTGGACACCGGCATGGTCGGGGTGAACGTGCCGATTCCGGTCCCGATCGCCTACCACACCTTCGGTGGGTGGAAACGGTCTGGTTTCGGTGACCTCAATCAGCACGGCCCGGACTCCATTCGCTTCTACACCAAGACCAAGACAGTCACATCCCGCTGGCCATCGGGTGTGAAGGAAGGCGCCAGCTTCGTCATCCCGACCATGCGATAGGAGCGGACATGCGACTGTCCGAGGAACAGCGCGCACTGCGCGACACGACAACCGAGTTCGCCGCCGAACATCTGGCACCGCACGCGGTGGAATGGGACCAGACCAAGCATTTCCCGGTCGAGGTACTGCGCAAGGCCGCACAGCTCGGACTCGGCGGCCTCTATCTCCCCGAGAAATTCGGTGGTGCGGCGCTGGGCCGGTGGGACGGGACGCTGGTGTTCGAAGCACTCGCGGGTGGTTGCCCGTCGATCGCCGCCTATGTCTCGATCCACAACATGGTGGCCACCATGATCGATCAATTCGGCGACGAGGCACAGCGCCACCGGTATCTGCCGGGAATGTCCACGATGGACTCGCCCGGCAGCTACTGCCTCACCGAACCCGATGCGGGGTCCGATGCGGGCGCACTGTCTACCAGGGCTCGCCGCGAGGGCGAGCATTATGTGCTCGACGGGTTCAAGCAGTTCATCTCCGGCGCGGGGCACTCGGAGGTGTATGTCGTGTTCGCCCGCACCGGTGGGCCCGGGCCACACGGGATCTCGGCGTTCATCCTCGACCGGGACACCCCAGGGCTCTCGTTCGGACCGAATGAACACAAAATGGGGTGGAACGCCCAGCCGACCCGGCAGGTGATCCTGGACAGCGCCCGCGTCCCGGCGGCCGCCCTCCTCGGCACGGAGAACGGCGGATTCGGGATCGCGATGTCGGCTCTGGACGGTGGGCGGCTCAACATCGGGGCCTGCTCACTGGGCGGAGCCGAAGCCGCGCTCGGGATGGCGGTACGGCATCTGTCCGAACGGTCCGCATTCGGCGCCAGACTCAGCCAAGCCCAGGCGCTGCAATTCCGCCTGGCCGATATGCGCACCGACCTCGAGGCGGCCCGGTCCCTGCTCTGGCGGGCGGCCACGGCACTCGACCAGGATGCGGAGGAAGCCACGCATCTTTCGGCGATGGCCAAGCGAATCTGCACCGACACCGGATTCGAGGTCGCCAATCAGGCGCTGCAACTGCACGGCGGCTACGGCTACCTGGCCGAGTACGGCCTCGAGAAGATCGTCCGCGACCTGCGGGTGCACCAGATCCTGGAAGGAACCAACGAAATCATGCGGGTCATCATCTCCCGCCGGATGCTGGCGGAGGCCGCCTGATGAGCGATGTCGAATTCCTCGTCCACAGCGGGATCGGCCATATCCGGCTGAACCGGCCACGCGCACTCAATGCGCTGACCCACGACATGGTGAGTGCCATCACGGCCCAGCTTGCGCAGTGGCGCGATGCCCCGGCGGTCAGGGCGGTTCTGGTCGACGGCGCGGGTGACCGGGGACTGTGCGCCGGAGGTGACATTCGGTCGATCTATGACGATGCCCGCGCCGGGGGCAGCGCCTCGCTCGAGTTCTGGGCCGACGAATACCGGCTCAACGCCAGCATTGCCGGCTACCCGAAGCCCTACATCGCGATCATGGACGGACTGGTGATGGGCGGAGGCGTCGGTATCTCCGCGCATGGCAGCCACCGGATCGTCACCGAACGGACCCGGATCGGCATGCCCGAAGTCGGGATCGGTTTCGTCCCCGACGTCGGCGGTACCTACCTGCTCTCCCGAACCCCAGGCGAGCTCGGCACCCATATCGCGCTCACCACGGCCCAGATCACCGGCGCCGACGCGATCCACTGTGGACTCGCCGACCACTACCTACCCACCGACCGGCTCCCGGATCTATTCGATGCCCTCGCCTCGAGTGTTCCCCAGACCGCGCTCGCCACGATTGCCGAACCGGCACCATCGAGTGCCCTCGCGGACGAGAGCACCTGGATCGAGCACTGCTACACCGCCGACACAGTCACAGAAATCCTCGCCAGGCTCAAACAGAGTGGTGACCACGCGGCCGCCGCGGCTACGGAGATCGAAACGAAATCCCCAACCTCGCTCACAGTGACGCTACGCGCGCTACGCTCCGCAGCGAAACTACCGGATCTGGAAGCCGTGCTGACCCAGGAATACCGCATATCGCATCGGGCCTTCCGGTCCGCCGAGTTCGTCGAAGGCATCCGCGCCCAGATCATCGACAAAGACCGCGCGCCACGCTGGTCCCCAGCCACCCTCGCCGAGATCGACAAGGACCTCGTGGACAGTTACTTCGCCGATCTCGGCGCGAACGAATTGACGGGAGTGACACGATGAGCATCGCCTTCCTCGGCCTGGGCAACATGGGAAACCCGATGGCGGCGAACCTGCTGGCCTCAGGGGCGGACGTGATCGGATACGACCCCGCCGAGCAGGCCCGTGCCACCGCGACCGGCAACGAAATCACGCTCGCCGACACCACGCGGGCCGCGGTCGCCCAGGCGGAAGTGGTGATCACCATGCTACCCAGCGGTGACCACGTGCTCGACTGCTACCGCGAAATCCTTCCTGCCGTGCAGCCAGGGGCACTGTTCCTGGAGTGTTCCACCATCGATGTGGATGCTGCCCGCGAAGCCGCGGAACTCGCCACCGCGGCGGGACATCTCAGTGCCGACGCACCCGTGTCCGGCGGCGTCGTCGGAGCCGAAGCCGGAACACTCACGTTCATGGTCGGCGGCACCAGCGAAGCCTTCACCGTCGCCGAACCACATCTACAGCACATGGGCGCCCGCGCCATCCACTGCGGTGGGCCCGGTGCCGGACAGGCCGCCAAGGCATGCAACAACCTCATCCTCGGGATCTCCATGATCGGCGTCGCCGAAGCCTTCGTCCTCGGCGAACGACTCGGACTCACCCACCAAGCCCTGTTCGACGTCGCCTCCACCGCCTCCGGCCAATGCTGGGCACTAACCACCAACTGCCCCGTCCCCGGACCCGTACCGACCAGCCCAGCCAACCGGAACTACACCGCAGGGTTCGCAGCCGGGCTCATGCTCAAAGACCTCCGCCTCGCCAACACAGCCGCACAAGCCCAGGACGTCGACACAGCGCTCGGCAAGCACGCCCGCGAACTCTACGACACCTTCGTCGGCAAACACGGACCACACCAGGACTTCTCGGCCATCATCAACGCCATCCGCGACAAACAACTCGACGATGCCAAAATCGACGAAGACCAACTCGACAAGGACAACACGAAATGACCAACTACCAAACCATCATCCTCGACCACCCCGCCGAGCGAGTCGCCCGCATCACCCTCAACCGACCCCACGCGCTCAACGCACTCAACCAGGAAACAATGCGCGAGCTCACCGGGCTCGCCACCGAACTCGACCGCCACCCCGACATCGGCACCATCCTGCTGACCGGATCAACGAAAGCCTTCGCCGCGGGCGCCGACATCAAAGAAATGGCACCCCAAAGCTTCAGCGAGGTCTACACGGCAGACTGGTTCGCCGGCTGGGACACCCTCACCCGCATCCGCACCCCACTGATCGCCGCCGTCGCCGGATACGCACTCGGCGGCGGCTGCGAACTCGCCATGCTCTGCGACATCCTCATCGCCGCCGACACCGCCAAATTCGGACAACCAGAAATCACCCTCGGCGTCATTCCCGGCATGGGCGGATCCCAACGCCTCACCCGCGCCATCGGCAAACCCAAAGCCATGGACCTCTGCCTCACCGGCCGCACCATCAACGCCACCGAAGCCGAACGCGCCGGACTCATCTCCCGCCTCGTCCCCGCCGAGAAACTCCTCAACGAAGCCCTCACCATCGCCACCACCATCGCAAGCATGTCGAAACCAGCAACCCAAATAGCCAAAGAAGCCATCAACCGAGCCTTCGAAACCACCCTCACCGAAGGAATCCTCTTCGAACGCCGCACCTTCCACGCCACCTTCGCCACCCACGACCAAAAAGAAGGCATGCAAGCCTTCACCGAAAAACGCCAACCAAACTTCAAACACCAATAACACCAGCACGCCGGGACTGGTCGCCGGGTCTGTTGCAAGATCGGGTGACAAGTGAGATGGCTTGGCCGATGGTCGGGCTGGAAGGATGTCACTGTGCCGAAGCCTTATCCCCGTGAGTTCGGTGAGGACGTTGTCCGCGTTGCTCGGCAGCGTGAGTCGGGTGTGACGCTCGAGCAGGTTGCCGCCGATTTCGGCGTGCATCCGATGACGCTGTCGGAGTGGATGCGACAGTCGGATGTGGACGATGGTGTCAAGCCCGGCGCTAGCTCGAGTGAGAACGCCGAGTTGCGCGCCGTGAAGCGTCGGATCCGGTTGCTGGAGCAAGAAAACGAGGTGCTCCGCCGCGCGGCTGCGTATTTGTCGCAGTCGAACCTGCCGGGAAAATGATTTACCCGCTCGTCCGTGGGTTGGCCGCCGACGGCATCCCCGTCGCGGTGACGTGCCGGGTGCTCAAGATCGCTGGGCAGCCGTATTACCGGTGGCTGGCCCGGCCGGTCACCGACGCAGAGCTGGCCGAGGCGTATCTGGCGAACGCGGTGTTCGATGCGCACCGCGACGACCCCGAGTTCGGTTACCGGTTCCTGGCCGACGAAGCCGCCGCGGCCGGGTATCGGGCAGCGGAGCGGACCGTGTGGCGGATCTGCCGGGATAACCGCTGGTGGAGCGCGTTCGGTAAGAAACGCGGCGGCAACGGCAAACGGTCGGGGGCGTCGGCGCACGACGACCTCGTCCAGCGTGATTTCACTGCCAAGGGCCCGAACCAGCTCTGGCTCACGGATTTGACCGAGCATCGCACCGCTTGAGTTCTAACCGTCGTCGCAACACCTTGACGGGATGGTGGTGTGGATGGTCGCGAATGCGGGGCGGGTTGGTTCGTCGCATAGGGTTGCGGACTGGGTGCGGGTCGAGTTTTTCCGGAGGCTTGATCGTGGTGGAACGGTCCGTGTGATCGCTGTTGAGGTCGGGGTGAGTGAATCGGTTGCTTACCGGTGGCGACGCGAGGCGGGTATGTCGCGTCCGCNCAAGCGGCNGCGCTCGTATACGCAGGCGGATAAGGATGAGTTTTTCNGACGTTTGAAGGAAAATCCTAACGTTGCCGCTGTCGCCGTAGAGCTGGAATTCGTTGCGGTGACGTGTTACAAGTGGGTTCGCGAAGCGGGAATGACCACCCGGCGTGATATGNGNGCCCTACGGGAGGAATTCTTCGCCCTGCGTGCTCGCGGTGTGATTCGTGCGCACGCCGCGCGTTGTGTGGGGATCGATAAACGGGTAGCTCAGGATTGGGATAAAGGGATCCGCCA
>NZ_KB905400.1 GCF_000379465.1 Sciscionella marina DSM 45152 | reverse complement strand
TCAAGGATTCGCGGAAATGCTCAATCCCCGGCAACACAACAAAAACCGGTTCCAACACTGGATCACAACAGTCCGTGCTACCGATCTCTTTTACCTACACTCCTTCACCCGCGGACTAGCCAAGGACGAGGCAGCAATAGTCGCTGGCCTGACCCAGACCCATAGCAACGGCCCCACCGAAGGCAACGTCAACCGCATCAAAATGATCAAAGACAAATATACGGCCGAGCCAACCTCGACCTCCCCAGAAAACGAGTCCTCCTCGCATAGAACCAATCACGAAAAATGAGCCAGAGCCAACCAGCTGACACTCCCACACAAGGTCACCGCCGCCCACCGAGCCAAACGGCGCTCCACCCGCAAATCACAACAGCTCAAAACGAGAACGAGCCGGCGCAAACAGGAATCGCCACGCGCCCCGGCAATCGACTCATCCACGGGCGACGATACCAACCGCGGGAGCGCTTGACTCCAGTTATGAACTCAATAAATCGCCAGTGGGACAGGTCAGCCGGGTCTGCTCAGGGTTCGTAGAACGACATCCGGCTCGTTGATTCGTCATCGCCGGACAGCGCTCAGACACGCTCGATGATGGTGGCGTTCGCCATGCCGCCACCTTCGCACATCGTCTGCAGCCCATAGCGGCCGCCGGTGGCCTCAAGGTAGTTTAGTAGAGTTGTGTGAAGACGCGTCCCGGAGGCACCAAGCGGGTGGCCCAGGGCAATCGCGCCGCCGCGCGGATTCAGCCGCTCAGGATCGGCGTCGAATTCATGCTGCCACGCCAGGGGGACCGGCGCGAAAGCCTCGTTGACCTCATACACGTCGATGTCGTCGAGGTTGAGGCCGGCCCGCGCGAGCACCTTTTCGGTCGCAGGGATGACGCCCGTAAGCATCAGCAGCGGATCGCTGCCGGTGACGGCGAAGCTATGGAACCGGGCCCTCGGCCGCAACCCCAGTGCCTGTGCCTTATTCTCGTTCATGATCAGAACCGCCGACGCTCCGTCGGTGAGCGGTGAGGAGTTGCCTGGGGTGATCCTCCAGTCGATGTCCGGGAACCTCGCGCTCATCACCTCATCGGCGAACGACGGCCGCAGGTCTGCGAGCCTCTCGGCGGTCGTCCCCGTCCTGACGGTCTCGTCTTCGGCGACAAGGCCGGTGGCTCCATGCACACCGACGGACACAATTTCCTTCGCGAACCCACCCGCGGCCGCGGTCGCGGCGGCCAGGCGGTGGGAACGCGCCGCATAGGCATCCAGATCCTCGCGCGTCAGTTTCCACCGTGCCGCGATGATCTCCGCCGACACGCCCTGGTTCACCAGACCGTCCGGGTACCGTCGTGCCACCGCCGGGCCGAGGACATCCTGCCCCAGCGTCGCGGCGCCGATGGGCAGCCGACTCATGGACTCGACACCGCAAGCTATGGCGACGTCGTAGGCGCCCGACAGCACTCCCTGCGCTGCGAAGTGGGTGGCCTGCTGGCTTGACCCGCACTGGCGGTCGATCGTCGTCGCAGGCACGTGTTCCGGGAAGCCCGCACCGAGGACAGCACTGCGCCCGATATTCAGGGACTGCTCTCCGGCCTGGGTGACACAACCTGTGATCACGTCGTCCACCAAGGATGGGTCGACGCCGGTCCGTTCGACCAAGGCCCGCAGGACATGGGAGAGCAGTTCGGCCGGGTGCACCTCCGACAGCTGTCCCCCGGGTTTCCCCTTGCCCGAAGGGGTACGTACAGCATCGACGATTACAGCATTCACGGGATTCTCCTTGAGCGGACGCCAGTTTCGGGCGTGGTGAGGTCAGAGGTCGAGGACAAGCTCGCCGGCAACCGGACGGGAGACACAGATCATCATCCGGTCTCCCTCGGCTTTTTCTTCCGGCGTCAGGACGGAGTCACGGTGCTGGACGCAACCGGACAGGACTCCGGTCTCGCACGTTCCACAGGTGCCCTCCTGGCACGAGGAGTCTACCGGCAGCCGGGCATCCTCCAGCGCTTCCAAGATCGTCTGGTCCGCGGCCACTTCGACCGTGGTGCCGGACTGCTGGCAGTGCACGCGGAAAGTCTTTTGCTGCAACGGTTCCTCGAGCTCCTTCGGGGAGAACCGCTCGGTGTGAAGGACCCCGGCCGGCCAAGCCTTGGACTTTTCTTCGACCGCCCGCAGGAGCGGTTCGGGGCCACAGCAGTAAACGAGCGCGCCGGTATCGCGAGGGCCGAGAACGTCGTCGAGCGGCAGCAGCCCCTTCTCGTTTTGCGGCCATAACCGAACTCGGTCGCCATAGGCCGCGAGCTCGTCGCGGAAGGCCATCGAGTCGCGGCTCCTGCCGCCGTACCAGAGACACCAGTCCGCGCCAGCGTGGTGCGCCTCGGCGATCATCGGCAAGATCGGCGTGATGCCGATACCGCCGGCAACGAAGCGATAGGACGGTGCTGGTGCGAGCCGGAAGTGGTTGCGAGGTCCTCGGACGAGGACAGTGTCGCCGACATCAAGCTTGTCGTGCACGAACGCGGAACCTCCGCGCCCATCGGGTTCCCGCAGGACCGCGACTTGCCACTGATCCGGCTGGTCTTGGTCACCACAAAGCGAATACTGTCGCTCGAGGCCCGGCGCGAGGATCAGGTCGACGTGTGCACCGGGAGACCACGGTGGCAGCTTCCCTCCGTTCTCGCGCCGAAATGTCAGAGCGACAACGCCATCCGCGACGCGCTGCCGTTCAGCAACGACCAGAGCGAACTCCGTGTCGGCAGAAAGATTCGTCAACTAGTTCACCGTCCGGATGTCGTTGCGGGTCAGCGATTCGATCATCGTGGTCACCGACTCCTGCGGGTCTCGGCGACGGGCCGTCCCACGCCGATGGCACGAAGCTCCGCCCATTCGGTGATCTTGACCCGGTCTCGCCCCAGCTCCTGCCCACGCCGTTGCTCCTGGTCGTCGATGCGCTGCCAGCCATCGTAGTCGACGACCTCGACGCCCAGACCGCGCAGCCGGTCACCGACCGCGTCGGTGCCGTTCGCGACATCGGTTCGAGTCGTCGGATCCGTCAGGTCTTCCAGCACCGCGGTGACAGTTTCGGCGGCATCCGTCCGGTTCGTTCCGATGACGCCGTGCGGCCCCCGCTTCAGCCATCCGGTGACGTACAGCGAGGGGATGTGGTGGCCGTGCTCGTTGACCACCCGGCCCGCGATGTTCGGGAGGATGCCTCGTTCCGGCTCGAACGGCAGCCCGGGTAGCGGGGTGCTCCGGTAGCCGACCGAACTCAGGACCATCCCAACGGGAAGGGTGTAGAAGTCGCCGGTGCCGCGGAGTGTGTCATCCGCGACTTCGGTCCGCTCGATTCGGAGGGCCTGAACCCGTCCGCTGCCGGTTATCGCTTCCGGGCGGGCCCAGAAGCGGAAGTGGATACGCTTGCGCTCGCCTTGCTGGGCGGCGCGGTCTGCCGCCCACGCCTGGAATAGCTCGATATTCGCGAGGGCCGCTCGGTCGAGGTCTTCGACGCGGATATCCTCCAGGTCGGCCGGATCGACGACGACACCCACGTCCCGCAGGTCGCGGAGGTCGAGGAGTTCCTTGGTGGTGAACTTCGCCTCGGCAGCACCACGGCGGCACACAACGTGGACGTCGCGGATGCGGCTGGTGGCAATGGATTCGAGCACGGAGGGTGGGATGTCGGTGAGGGTGAGCGAGCCGACGGACTGGGTGAGGATTCGGGCCACGTCGAGCGCGACGTTGCCCGCGCCCACCACGGCCGCTGCCGGTTCCTCCAGGACGAACCGGTCCTTCGCGTCGGGATGGCCGTTGTACCAGGACACGAAATTCGAAGCCGAGCAGCTTCCCGACAGGTGCTCGCCCTCGATCCCAAGCGGCTTACTGTGCAAGGCACCGGTGGCGTAGATTGTCGCGTCGTAGTACGTGTTGAGGAAGGCGCGGTCGATGTCCCGTCCGAACTCGACGTTGCCGATGAACCGGACACGGTCGCGCTCCAAAATGCGCTGGAGGTTCTTGACGACGCCTTTGATCCGCGGGTGGTCCGGCGCGACGCCGTACCGTACGAGGCCGTATGGCGCAGGGACGCGGTCGATGATGTCGACGACAGCATCGGACCTCCGGACGAGATCGGCGGCCGAGTAGAGGCCCGCGGGGCCCGCGCCGACGACAGCGACGTGCATACTGCGCATCCTTTGCTGCTCTCCCTTGAGCTCGTGCAACGGTGGGCGCCGCGGGTATCATCGGCGCCGCATAGAGGTCCCACTCTTAGGGGGCGGAACTGACCAGCGGGGTGTCGACGCCGACCGGGCCGATCTCGAGGGAGCCGCCGACGACGCCGAGCGGCTCCTCCCGGCCGGGCAAGACACACGAGAAGAAATTCCCGTTGTCCTCGATGTGGCGCTCTTCTTCCGGCTTGACCGATGTCTCATAGACGATCGCGCTCATCGGGCACACTGCCTCACAGGCACCGCAGTCGATGCACTCGTCCGGGTGGATGTAGAGCTTGCGCGCGCCCTCGTAGATGCAGTCAACGGGACAGACATCCATGCAGCTCTTGTCGAGCACATCGATGCAGGAACTCGTGATGACGTAAGACATTTCGTCTCCTGGGTGACGGTGAGCCGGAGATGCTCGAGCTCAGTGCTCGTGCACGATGACGCCGCGGATGTTCTTGTGCGCGTCCAGGTCTTCGTAGCCCTGGTTCACCTGCTCCAGGGAGTAGGTCTGGGTGATCAGCTCGTCGAGCTTCACGTGCCCGGTCTTGTACAGGCTGAGCAGATTCGGAATGTCGTACGCCGGGTTGCACCCGCCATAGAGCGATCCCTGGATCCGCTTGCCCCACAGGGCCAACTGCACACCGGGCAGCTGAATGGTGTCGTCCTCGTACTGGCCCATCGAGGTGATCACGATCGTGCCGCCCTTGCTGGTGGCTTCGGCGGCGTTCCGCACGGATTCGGTCGTGAGCTGGTCGATGGTGATGATCGTGCTGTCCGCACCTGCGCCGCGCGTCAGCTCGGTGACGAGCTCGAGTGCCTCTTCGGCCGTGGCGACGGTGTGCGTGGCACCGAACTTCTTCGCATTGTCCCGCTTGAACTCGACCGGGTCGACGGCGATCAGGTGCTGCGCACCCGCGTAGGCCGCGCCCTGGACGGCGTTGGCTCCAATGCCACCGATGCCGTAAATGACGACCGCGTCGCCCGGGCGGACGTTCGCGGAGTTGACTGCGGAGCCCCAGCCGGTCGGGACACCGCAGCCGACGAGCGCGGCCTTGTCCAGTGGGAGGTCGTTGTCGATGGTGATCACCGAATCCACCGGCACGGTCGCGTGCTGGCTGAACGTCCCGACCGTCATCATCGACCCGTAGTCACCGTTGGCCCCGGTGAAAGGGAATCGGCCATCTGGAAGGAATCCGTCGAGCCCGTGGGCCCCGAGGTCGCACAGGCGCGAGTTACCGGTGGCGCACCAACGACATCGGCCGCACACGGGGAAGAAGGAGGCCACGAAGTGGTCGCCCGCCTTGACGTGTCGGACCTTGGCGCCCACTTCGAGTACCTCGCCGGCGCCTTCGTGCCCGAAGACCATCGGCGATCGGAACGGCAGATGCCCCTTCACCATGTGAAGGTCGGAGTGGCACAGACCCGAATAGTCGTAGCGGACCAGCACGTCGAAGTCGCCCGGCGTGGCAACCTCCAGCTCCTCGATCTCGAATGGTTTACCCGCTTCGTACAGAACTGCTGCCTTACTCTTCATGGTGCGATCTCCACTTAGTCAATGCTTCTTCGGTGGGATTTCGGGTGATCACGGCAAGGTCGTCGTCGGTGATCACTCGGCCGGCGAGCTGGACAGAACCAGCGCGTACGCCCGGTTCTCCAGTTTCGGCTCGAGGGCGATCTGCAGCGACTTCTGCTCGGTGTACTCGTCGAAGGCGCCCGCGCCGAGCTCGCGCCCCTGCCCGCTCTGCTTGTATCCGCCGAACGGGTACGCGGCGTTGATCATGTGCCAGTCGTTGATCCACACCGAACCGGCGTCAATACGGTGACCGACCTCGATCGCGCGAGTGAGATCACGGCCCCACACTCCCGCGGACAGGCCGTACTCGGTGTCGTTGGCGATCTTGACGGCCTCGTCGATCGAGTCGTACCGGATGACCGACAGGACCGGCCCGAACACCTCTTCCCTGGCCACGGTCATGTCATTGGTGACGTCGGTGAGCACCGTCGGCTCGACCCAGAAGCCCTTCGAGAACAGATCACCTCTCGGCATGCCACCGCCGAAGACGACCTTGGCGCCCTGCTCCTTCGCGGTGTCGATGTAGCCGAGGACCCGCTCGCGCTGCGTGGCGTTGATCAGCGGACCGACGTCGGTCCCCACGTCCAGCGGGTCACCCATGACCTGCGACCGCAGGCGCTCGACCAGTCGGGCGACGAACTCGTCGTGGAGCGACGATGGCAGCAGCAGCCGGGTCCCCGCCTCGCAAGCCTGCCCCGAGTGCATCATGAAACCCCAGATGGCCCCGTCGACCGCGAGCCGGAGGTCCGCATCGTCAAGCACGACGTTCGCGCCCTTACCGCCAAGCTCCAGCGTGACCTTCTTCAGGTTCAACGCACCGTCGCGCACGATCTGCCTGCCGACATCGGTCGACCCGGTGAACGACACCTTCCGCACGTCGCGGTGGGCGACGAGATGCGCGCCGACATCCCCGCCGTCGCCGGTCACCACGTTGAATACGCCGTCCGGCACACCGGCCGCCTGGAGCTCCTTGGCGAGTTCCAAGGCCCCGATGGGCGTCTTCTCGTCCGTCTTGAGCACGACCGAATTGCCCGTCGCCAGCGCCGGGATGACCTTCCAGATGGCCAGCGGTAACGGGAAGTTCCAGGGGACGATCGCGGCGCAGACACCGATCGGCTCCCGCCGGATCACCCCGCCGGCCAACGGCGGACCCACGACCGGACCGGGTCGCTCGAACTCGTAGCCGCGCAACAGGTTCACGAAGTACCGGGTCATCGCGACGGGCTGCTGCTCGTTGAACGCGTTGGACAACTTGAGCGGGCAACCGCCCTCCAGCGTGCCCAGCCGGGTCAGTTCGGCGCCGCGCCGCTGCAGCACGTCGGCGACCGCGTCCAGGATGTCGGCGCGGGCGGCCGGGGTCAAGTCCCGCCACACACCCGATTCAAAGGTCCGCTTGGCTGCAGCGACGGCGAAGTCGGCGTGTTTCCGGCTACCCTTCGCAGCGGTCGCGACGAGCTCCTCGGTGGCCGGATTGATGAGGCTGTATTTCTCCTCGGTATCAACCCATTCGCCATCGATGAACATCCGATAGTGCGGCGTGGTCGTGGATTCTTCTTGCGGTTGCTGAGTAATCACTTCGTCTTGCCTTTCCTCGCACAGGGGCAGCAGCGCCGCGGTCAGGCCTTCACCATGAGCTTTTCGGGGCCGCGAGTGAAGAGTCCGACATCCTTGGGGACGAAGCCGTCCGCGTACTCCAGAGTCGGGAACCGGTCCAGGACCATGTTGATCGCCGTCTCTGCCTCGCGCTTGGCCAGCAGCGACCCCACGCAGAAGTGGCGCCCCAACGCGAAGGCGATGTGGTCCGCCGAGCCGAGGAACGCGTTCTGCATCGAGACGTCCTCGCGGAAGACGTTGAACTGGTCGGGGTCGGCGAAGCGGCGCTCGTCCCGGTTGGCCGCGCCGTTGACACACCCCACGACGCTGCCGCTGGGGATGGTGTCGCCGGCGACCTCGATGTCGCGGGTGGCCGTACGAAGGATGATCTGGACCGGCGGGTGGTATCGCAGGTTCTCGACGAGCGCGGCGGCGACCAGGCTTCGGTCTGCGCGAACGGCCTCCAGCTGGTCGGGGTTCTCCATCAGGTGTTTGATCGTGCTGGCGATCGCCTTGTCGGTGGTTTCGCCGCCGGCGATCAGGAGGAGGCCGATCAGCGCCTTGATCCGTTCGTCCGAAAGCGCCTCGCCCTGGGTCTCCGTCTGGGTCAAACGCGAGATGAGGTCGTCGCCCGGGTTCCGGCGGCGCTCCGCGATGATCGGCAGCATGTACGCCGGGTAGTCCTTCTGCGTCCGCATCCCCCATGCGTGGATCTCGGGGTCCTGCGTCAGGTTCGACAGGAAGGCCATCAGCGACGAGTACCAGTCGTGGAACTTCGGCAGGTCTTCCTTGGGTAGGTCGAGCATGCGCACGATCACGTTGATCGGGAACCACTTGGTGAAGTTCTCGACCAGGTCGATCGTGCCGGAGTCCGGGAACTCCGCGACCATCGAGGCGGCGATCTCGTCGACCTGCGGCAGCAACTCGTCAAGGTAGTTGCCGCGCAGCGCCGGGGTGATCAGCTTCCGGTTTACCGTGTGCTCACGACCCGACATCTGAATGACGGTGCGGCCGACGACCGGCTCCATCTGGAACGCGTAGTTCTCGTTGCTGAAAGCCTCGGAGTCCTTGTATACCCGCGCGACGTCTTCGAACCGGCTGACGAAGTAGTACCCGCTCGTCTCGTCGTGAAGCAGCGGATAGTGGTCGCGCATGACTCGGTAGTACTTGTGCGGGTCCTCGACGAACTCCGGGGAAGTGACTGTGGGGCGCGGCGGGATACTCGTGGTGGTCATGAACCTCTCGCTTCTCTTCGTTGAGAACTTGCATTCGGGACGGACCGCCGTGACGGTCTTGCGCGGATGACCGGGTGCTGAACGCTGAATGTCACCTGCCCTCTGCCTAGTGACGAGCGTCTCAGCCGAACAGTCGAGGAGACACGTGGAAATCACCTGCACCGTTACCCGCTGGCGGCGACGGGGGATGCGTACGGACCCGTCAACGTCGTCTGTCGTCCTAGCCTCGGTTTGACGTTGATCAGGCCGTAGGTTGCCTAAAAGCGAGGAGACGAGAGGGATGGCTGGAGAACGAGATCGCAGTGGCCATCGGAGCCGGTTCGAGAATCGGAGTCGCTATCGGCGAGGAGTTCGTGCGCGAAATGCGCGCGGTTCGTCGCCGTCGACATCTCGGGACGGCAGGAAGAGACCACCAAGACGCTTGGCGAGAACTGTTTCCCATACATGCCGACGTCTTGCGAGCCGAAGACATCAAGACCATGCTCGAGGCAGCGAGCTCCCAGTTCGGGCTCGTCAACGTCACATCGACGGCGCAGTGGCCAATACGTGCGACTACGACGAGGAGGAGCTCGACCGGGGCCCTGGGCGGTCAACGGTGAAGGTGTTTCCCCGGCATGAACCACGCGAGCCCACCGCTTTTGGCCAACGGTGGCGGAACCATCATCAACACCGCGTCGATCGCAGGGCCGGTCGTATTCCCTGGGATGCCGGCGTATTTCGCGGCCAAGGGCGCTGTCGCGAACTGACCCGGTTCGCAGCCGTCGAGTACGTGAACCTGACCATCCGAGTCAACGCGATCTGTCCGGGCACGCCCTGGAGGCAGACCACCGACAGCCTGACGCAGGAGCTTATCTAGGCCGTCATCAAGGCGGCCCCACCGGGTCGTTACGGCGATCCCGTCGAGGTGGCTAGGCTGATCGGTGTTTCTGGCCAGTGACGAGGCGCCGTATCTGACCGGCGAACAGATCGCGATCGACGACATCTACCAGATCATCTGACGTGGAAACGGCTGTGCCCGGGCCGGTCGATCCTACCGGCCCGGGCACACCAAGTTCGCGTTACTGCGGCCGCGCCCACTTGTGAATGTTGTTCCGCTGGATCGCGGAAGACCCTCCGATAATCGGCATCAGCAGGACATCGCGCACGTACCGCTCAATGTCGAAGTCCTTCACGTAGCCGTAGGCGCCGAACACGGTCTGCGCGTCCAGGACGACGGATTTGCACGACTCGGTCACAAACAGCTTGGCCATCGAGGTTTCCACGCCGCACTTCTCGTTGCGATTGGCCATCGCGGCCGCGTCCTCTAGCACGAGTCTCGACGCGTACAGCCGCGTCCTCATGTCGGCCAGCGAGTGTGCCACCGACTGGTGCTCGACTATCGGCACCCCAAACTGCGTTCGCTCCTCGGCGTACTGCCGGGCATCGTCATAGGCCGCCAGGCCGAGGCCGAGCGCCATCGCGGCCACTTCGAGCTTCTCGATGTCGAGGCCCGCGCCGGTGATCAGCGACCAGCCCTTGTTCCAGGCCTCTTCGCCGCCCATCAGATTCTCGATGGGTACCTGCACATCTTCGAAGGTGACGTCGGTAGTCTTGCTGCCCTTGAGCCCCATGGAATCGATAGGGGTGATCGTCACGCCGTCCGCGGTCGGAGGTATGAGCACTGCGCTCAGGTCCCGGTAGCGCTTTCCGACCGGATCCGAGTTGACCAACGTGTAGATGTAGTCACTGATGCCCGCGCCGGTGCAGAACCTCTTGGAGCCGTTGATGACCAGCTTGTCGCCGTCGCGTCGCGCGGTCGTCTTCACGCTCGCCAGGTCGGCCCCAACGTCCGGTTCGCTCCAGCCGTAGGCGAAGAGGACCCGGCCCTCCGCGATCTCGGGAAGCAGGCGCTTCTTCTGCTCCTTGCTGCCGCATTCCACGACGGTCATGCCCGCGTAGCAGCTGGCCATGATGTATGGGATAGCTACCGCCATGCTGCGCCGGGAGAGCTCCTCGATCACCATAAGGGTGGCGTGGACATCCCGGCCCATTCCGCCGTACTCTTCCGGGATCGACAGGCCCGCCACACCGAGCTGGGCGAGGGCGTCGAACACGTCGCGGGGAAACTCGTTGGCCTTGTCCCATGTTGCGGCCTGCGACCGCGGCATCTTCGCCTCTATGAACTTGCGCAGCACGGCACGCAGTTCGAGGACGTCGTCAGAAAGGTACTTGCTGGTTTCGATCGCTGTCATCGGAGCACCGTCATTTCGCCTTCCCCCCAGACTTGAGAGTCTCCCTGGCGATGATGATTTTCTGGATCTCGCTAGTGCCGGCCCCGATCTCGTGGTGTTTCGCATCGCGGTAGAGCCGCGCCGCCGGATATTCCTCCATGAGTCCGTAACCGCCGAGGATCTGGACCGCTTCACGGGATGCTTCAACCGCGGCCTCGGAACTGTAAAGCTTCAGGACGGCGGCCGCCCGCGTACAGTTTTCGCCGCGCTCCAGCGTGCGAATCAAGTGGTAAAACATCACGCGCGACATCTCGACACCGGTGGCGATGCGAGCGATCTTGTCCTGGATCATCTGATAACTCGCGAGCCGCTCGCCGAATACTTCGCGGTCCTGCGCGTACTCCACAGCCACCTCAAGGCAAGCCTGGGCGATGCCGGTGTTGGACGCGCCCTCGAAGACACGTTCCAGGTCGAGACCTTCCAGCATGTAGTAGAAGCCTTCATCGACCTCGCCGAGCACCTGGTTCTCATGCACGCGCACATTCTCAAGGAAGACCTCGGCGGTGGGCGAACTCCGCAAGGACAGTTTGTCGAACGGCTTTCCGACAGACAGCCCCGGCGTGTCCCGCTCGACGAGGAAACACGTACCGCCACGGGCGCGCCGGTTCTCACCACTGGTCCGCGCGAACACCATGAACACGTCGGCAATGGGCGCATTAGTGATAAAGGTCTTCGACCCATTTATGACCCAATGGTCGCCGTCCTTGCGTGCCGTCGTCCGTGGGCTAAGTGCATCGGACCCGCCATGGGGTTCGGTGAGACAGATCGAGGCGGACGACTCCCCCGCGATAAGTGGCACGAGGTAGCGACGCTTCTGCTCCTCGGTGCCGCGCTTGATGAGGTGCCGCGTGACCAGGCTGATGTTGACGAACAGCGTCGCGTCGAGCCCGGCGTTCACCCGCGCCGTCTCCTCGGCGACGATCGCCCGGGTCATCAAACTGCCGCCGCCACCACCATATTCCTCGGGTGCGTAGCAACCGAGTATGCCCTGCTCCCCCATCTTCTTCAGCAGTTCCTGAGGCGGCCGGCCTGCACGTTCCATCTCGTCCACGAGCGGTCGGACTTCCCGTTCCATGAACTGCCGGACGACGAGCTGGAAGTCCCGTTCCTCCTCTTCAAGCAAGGAATGGGCGGCTGAGTCGTTGGTCATCGTGCTTCCCTTCAGTATGTCGCGAGGTTCAGAGCCCGAAGAGTGAGCGCACCCGGTCGGTGCCCTGGTCGTCCAGACGCTGGGTGTAGCCGGTGCGGCTGGTGGACGGGAGGCCGCCTTTTTGCGTGAGATCCACACGGAGTTCCAGAGTTTTGAGGCCGATGCTCAAGGTTTCGAACACGGGAATCCCACCTTCGATCTGGGTGAGCCCTGCGGAGCCGGCAAGGGTGCTGAGCCCGGCACTGCCGATGACGATCGCCCCGGCGCCTCGCTCAATGAGCTTGTTCGCCTGGTTGACGATGTCCTTGACCACGAAATCTGGGTTGGCGAATCCTTCTGTAAACGCTTTCGCCGACGGGGTTTCGATGCGCTCGAAACCGGCGCATCGGTCCAGTAAGCCGTTTTTCGCGATCAGGCTGTGGCACGTCTCGCTCCAGGCCCGGTCTTCGACGGTGACGACGCCAAAACGGTACGCGTACGAGCTCGCCAGGTGCAGGGTCGCTTCCCAGGGCCCGACGACCGGGACGTCCACGAGGGTGCGCGCCTCGGTAATGCCGGGATCTCCACTACAAGCGACCATCGCGCCGTCGACGCCAGAGCGTCCCGCGTCGAGGATGTTGTGGATGACGTCGACAGAATTCAACAGGTACGGGTAGCCGAACACCGTATCGGTCGCTCGCTTCAGTTTGGCCCACCGGTGAACGATCTCCGTGTCCGGTCGCTTCACCCGATTGAACACCTCGGTGACCATCTCGGTGTAGGGCTCGGACCCTCGCTCGGCGTTGATGTGTACGACTGCCAGTTTCATGAACCCATTACTCCAATCATAAATCAAGCGACCGTTCGATTTTAGCGTGTGGGTGCGTCGAGGGTCAAATGAACCGGCCACTACTTGAAGGCGCCGACCGACAGGCCGCCGCACGCGGTCAGGGTCTGACCGTTGACATAGCTCGAATCGGACGAGGCCAGGAACGAGACGCAGGCGGCGATCTCGTCGGGGGTACCCGCACGGCGCGCCGGGATGCGGGACACCTGCGCGTCCTGGAATTCCTTCGGCGTGGAGAGGAACATGCCGGTCGCCACGACGCCCGGCTCGATGCAGTTCACGGTCACGCCGTGCGGAGCGAGTTCGATGGCGGCCGATCGGGTCAGGCCTTCGATACCACCCTTGGCCGCGCTGTAGCTGATGCCGGCCACGGTCCCTCGCGCCGCGATCGAACTCGTATTGACGATGCGCCCGTACGCTTGGCGCTTCATGCCCGGCGCGAACGCCCGCACGGTGCGCATCGTGGCGACGAGGTGTGTAGTCAGGACGACGTCGAAATCGTCGTCGGTGACCTTGGAGAGCACGGCATTACGCACCGCACCCGCCAAATTTACCAGGATACTCACGTCACCGAACCGCTGGATAATCTCACCCGCGAGTGTGTCCAACTCGGCCGACGAGGTGACGTCACAGACGTGAGCCGACGCGCTGAGCACGTCCGCCACCAAGGCGTCGGCTACGGACTTCACGTTCTCGGCGGCGATGTCGACGACGCAGACGTGCAGCCCGTCTTCGGCGAGACGCCGACAGATTGCCGCACCGAGTCCTCCACCGCCGCCAGTGACCAGCGCGGTCCGGCGAGATTCGATCATGATCGGCCTCCGTTAATGACGCTCGTAGTTGGGTTCGAGTCCCTCAAGGAACGAGGAGATCCCTTCGCGATGGTCGGTGGTTTCGAACAGCGCGGAGAAGATTTCAACTTCTCGCCGATGACCGGCATCCAAGGAGTGCCGCAGCTGGTAATTGGCCGACCGTTTGGCCGCTTCGACCGCGAGCGGGCCTGCCGAGTTGATCCGCTCGGCGATCGCGAGTGCCGCTTTCAGGGATTGGCCGGTCGAGCACACCTGGTCGATAAGACCGAGTTCGTGGGCCTCGCTCGCTCCCAGTCGGTCGCCGGTGAACAACAGTCGCTTCGCAGTCCCGACCGGCAAAGCGGAAAACAACATTTGGGTGCCGCCGGCACCGGGGATCAGCCCGAGCCGCACCTCGGTGACGCCGATCTTGGCTTGCTCCTCTGCCACCGCGATGTCGCACGCGAGCAGGAGTTCCAGGCCGCCGCCCAGAGCGTGACCGTTCACGGCGACAATCACCGGCACTCGCAGGTCGAACAGGTACTTCTGCATGCGCTGCACGCGCAAGGCCATGGCCGCGGCGCCCGCGCTGTCGATCTCGGTGAAATACCTGATGTCACCGCCCCCCACGAAACAGCGACCGGTGCCGGTGAGAACCATGGACCGCAAGGCCAAGTCCGCCTCGACCTCCTGGGCGGCATGCTCGATCTCGTCTGCCACGTCAGGGTGGAGCGCGTTGACTGGTGGGTTGTCGATCGTCACGACACCCGTAGCGCCGATGCGCTCAAGCGTCACGAATTCGTAGGCCATCCCGCCCACTTCCTTTCACCTCCGAAGAAGATTTGCATCAGACGATGCGTCGCACCATGCTCGAGGGCAAATAACGGAGACCGGCCGAGAACGGCGCCCACGGCCACCGTGGCACGCAGACGTCCTTTGCCTCCCGCTCGATCGCGTCGACCAGAACGCGGCATCCGCGCTCGCTGTCGATCATCAACCGGTGCTGTCGCCCAGCCCGCGCCTGCATCTCCGAGTCGATGTAGCCGGGGCGCAGGGTCGTGACCTTGATCGGCAGTCCCTTCGCTTGGACATCGCTGCGGATACCTTCGGCCAGTCGGACGAGGGCGGCCTTCGACGCGGCGTAGACGTTCATCGGGCCGGCCATTCCGCGGACCGCCACGACTGAAGCCATGACGACGAGCTGGCCGTGCTCTTGCCGGTAAAGCACGCGCATCGCGGCCTCGCACTGTGCGATGCCGCCGACGAAGTTGGTGATCGCGGTGTCCCGATTGGCATCGAACCGTCCTGCCCCCAGCCGGGACCCCTTGCCGAGTCCGGCGTTGATCACCAGACGGTCGAGGCCGCCCAGCGCGGATTCGGCGTGGTCGAACGCCGCGAACACGGACTCGGAATCGGTGATGTCCATGCGGACCGGCACGACTTTCTGGCCGGGATACCGCGATTCGAGCTCGTCGCGAAGCGCCTCAAGCTGGTCTAGTCGGCGGGCGGCGATCGCGAGGTCCGCGCCTCGCGAAGCGAAGAGCCGGGCCATCCCTTCCCCGAGACCGGCGCTCGCGCCGGTGATCAGGACCCTGCTGGTCACTAGTGCACCCTCTTCCGTGCGAGTCCTTGGATGGGGCTTGTGGTAGAAATTGGGCGGAAACCGGGGTGACCGCCTTTGGTGGTCACCCTTGGTGGGCTTTCATGACACTGTCGCCCCCGGCTTTCCTGGAACCGTTGATTGATGACAGAGGGACGCTCCGTAGAGCGCCGGTTAGTGATCACTCGATTGTCGGTTCCCTCGCTTGCGCCTGGCTCCATCCCCACGATGCGACCAGAGAGGCGACAGGGTTGTCGCTGGAAGATGAACCGTTGTTCTTCGTCGGGATCGATTGGGCCGCGGTCGAGCACGTGGTATGCGTGCTGGATCAGACTGGGCGCCAGGTCACGGCGTTCACTGTTGAGCACACCGCTGCCGGGTTCGCCAAGCTGGCCGGAAGGTTGGGCAGGGTCGGCGAGGCAGACCGGATGCCGGTGGCGATCGAGCGCCCGGACGAGCACCTCGTGGACACGCTGTTGGAGGCCGGACATCACGTGATGCCGGTCAAGCCGAACGCGATCAAAACGTGGCGCGAGCCCGAGGTGCTCCCCGGCGCCAAGCCCGACCCCGGCGACGCGGCGGTGCTCGCTGACTACCTGCGAGTGCGTATCCACAGGCTCCGCCCAGCGGTCCGCTATTCGGGAAACACCAAGGCATTGGGGGCGGTGACGCGCACTCGGGGCGAGCTCGTGGATGCGCATTGGTCCGGCGCCAAGACCATCTTCGCTAGCCTGTTCTGCGCGACCTCTCTGGCCTTCCTGACCAAGTATCCGACCGCCGCCTCGCTGACCGAGAAGCGCCTCGCGGCGTTCTGCGCCAAACAGGGCCACTCCGGCAAGAAACCCGCCGCCGTGCTGCTGGCTCGCCTGTGCTCGGCGCCGGCCGACACAACCAACCCCGACTTGATCGAAGGCGCGCAGGCCGCCGTCCTGGCCCAGTTGGGAGTGATCACCGCGCTCAACACGGCGATCAAGGACCTCGCCCGTGCCATCGCCGAGAAGATGGCTGCCCACCCCGACGGCCCGCTCTTCCAGGCCTTCCCCCGCGCCGGCACGGTCAATGCCGCCCAGATCCTCGCCGAATGGGGTGACACGCGCACCGAGCAGCAGACCGCAGCCTGATCTTGACCTCAAGGTGAACACAGGGGGTGTCATGACGTCCCCTGCCCCGGCCGGAAGACCGGGACGGTGCGTTCGTTGCGTTCCTCGAAATCGAGGCGAAGATCCATCCCGATTGTGATCTGCGCGGGGTCGATTCCGACGACGTTCGTCATCATCGTCGGGCCTTCGGCGAGTTCGACGAGAGCGACCACGTAGGGCGCAAGGGCGGCGAAGCCGCCGCTGCCACGCTGCACGACGCTGAAAGTCTTGAGAACTGCCTTCCCAGAGGGACGGCGCCACACGAGTTCGGTCGACCAGCAGTGCGAGCACAGGGCACGCGGATAGTACTGCCATTGGTCGCAGTCGGCGCACTGCTGGAGCCAGAAGATCCGGCGCGCGCATTCTTCCCAAAAGAACGCGTCCACGTCCACAGCCGGATCGACGGGGATGGATTCGCGGCTCATCGTGCCCTCCCCAGAATCAGGAAACCGTTGTTGGCCAGCCAGCTCCCCTGACCGTGGACCAAGCCGATCTCGGCACCTTCGACCTGCCGGGCACCGGCCTCTCCGCGCAGCTGGGCCACTGCCTCGATGACCGAGTCCAGTGCGGCACCCATGCCGGGGTGGCGGAAAGCGAGCGTGCCGCCGTGGGTGTTCATCGGCAGCTTCCCGCCGAGGTCGGTCATGCCGTCCGCGACGAACGCTCCCGCCTCGCCCTTGGCACAGAACCCGATGTCTTCGAGGAGGACGAGTGGGACGATCGTCGCCGGGTCGTAGAACTCGACGAAGTCGACGTCGTCCAGGGTGATACCGGCTTGGGCGACCGCACGCTGAGCGGCCGTCGTGATGTGGGCGAACCGCACCACGTTGTCGGCCTGTGTGAGGCTGAAGAAGGCCGCCGCTTCGCCGTAGCCCTTGACTTCCACCGCCCGGTCGCCGCGCGGCTGCCCGGTGACCACGAAACCCTGGGCGCCGCCGGTGGAGATCAGCGCAAGCATCGAGCGGGTCAACGGGGTGCTGACCACCACGTCCTCCACCACCGAGGCGACGGTCAGTTTCCCGCGGACTTCGGTGTCCGGGTTGAGGAGCCCATGGCGCCGGATGGTCACTGCCGGCGCTGCCAGCTGTTCGGGCGTGGTGCCGTAGTCGTGCATGTGGCGAGCTGCCATCATCGCGAACGCTGTGGGGATGAGCGGCCCGAACGGCCTCTCATAGGTCTTGTCGAAGCTGTCCATGTACAGCTCGATCGCGCCTTCCAGCCCCAGCGTCGTGGCGAAGTTGTCCGCCGACAGCACGAGTACGTTGGACGCCAGGCCCGCGTCGATCGCCGACCGCGCGATGTTGATGACGTCCGTCCCTGGGCGGCCGCCGTAGGGAGCCATCACAGCGTAAGCCGTTCCGAGACCCAGGTACTCTGCCAGCTCCGCCGGGTTGCACACGAACGGCTGCGGGATCGAGGAGGACAGCACGAGGCCGTCGATGGCCGAGGGTTCCAGGCCGGCGTCTGTGACGGCATCACGCGCGGCGTCAGCCAGCAGTTTCATGTAAGGCGGAGCCGCGACGCCGCGACCCACGATCACCTGGGAAACCCCGGAGATGTAAGCGGGACCATTCGGTGCCTCGTGCCGCACTATCCTGCCCTTCCTGGACTGGCGACCGCTGCCTTGGCGAGGCGCTCCCGGAGGACGAACTTCTGTACCTTGCCCGACGGCGTTCGCGGCAGATCCTTGACCACCACGATCTTCTGCGGCCAGAATGGCTTCGCCATACCGGCCCGTTCGACGTGCGCGACGACATCTTCGAGCGTCGGAGCCTCGCCCTCGGCGACGATCACGGCACAAACTCGTTCACCGAGTCGGTCGTCGGGGTAGGCAACGACCGCGACGTCTTGCACGTTTGGGTGTGTGTACAGGGCTTTTTCGATCTCCTCCGGGGAGATGTTCTGTCCCCCTCGGATGATGATGTCTTTGCTGCGGCCCTCGATGCGGATCGCGCCGTCACCGGTGACCCGCCCGAGGTCGCCGGTGTCATACCAGCCGTCGGCCGTGAACGCGGCTTCCGTCAGATCAGGGCGCCCGAAGTAGCCGACGAACACGCCGGGGCCGCGGACCTGGAGGTCGCCGACGGTGCCGTCCGGAACCGGAACACCGTCGGTGTCGACGACCCGCGTTTCTTGCCACGTGACAGGAAAACCGTCGCTGACGTCCAGCGTCGCGACGCTCGCCCCGATCCGGTGAATGCTGGCGATCCCCGTCTCCGAACAGCCCCACAGCGGGACGAGACTCGTCGAAAACAATTCGTCCATGGCGACGGCAACACCGGGTGGGATCGACGCGCCTCCGCAGGCGAACGCCCTCAGCTTGCTCGCCGGTGTCTGCGCTCGCTTGCGCTGAGCCTCCACCATGTCGAGCGCGAACGTGGTCGATGACAGTGTCCACGTGAGACCTTCGACATCCATCATGTCCAGCATGCCCTCGACGTCCCAGAGGTCCTGGTAAACGACCTTCTGCCCCATCGACAGCGGAACAAGCATGCCGTGGATGAAGCCGGTGAGGTGCCCGAGCGTCGACGCCATGAAGGTAACGTCCGAGGCGGTCAGATCGAGTGCCTGGGTGATGGCGTTCCGGTATCCCGACCAGGCGGTGTTGTGGGTGTGTACGGCACCCTTGGGAGTACCGGTCGTGCCCGAGGTGTAGACGAGCATCGCAATGTCGTCCGCAGTCGGTCGCAAGCTTTGCAGCCGCTCACCCAGACCTGGGTCGAGTTCTCGTTTGGGCTCGACGAACTGAGCGACGAAGTCGATCTCGGGGTCGAAGCCCGCTTCGGAGTCCACGAAGTACAGGTGTTCGAGCGTGGGGATCTCGCTCTGGAGCTTGCGCGCCATCGTGGCGAAGTCGTATCCGCGGAACTGCTGAGGTACGAAGTAGGCTTTGGTCCCGGCGTGCTCAAGCATGAAGCGCAGCTCGTGTTCGCGGTAGATGATCGGGATGGGGTTCGGCACGGCACCGACTCGCATGGTCGCGAACGCGAGCGCCGGTCCGACCCATCCGTTGGCGACCTGTATCGCGACCACGTCACCGGACCCGATACCGGCCGCGAGCAGACCGCCGGCGAACCGGTCGACGAGCGCACCAAGCTGGCCATAGGTGATCGTGGTCGGAAGGGGCTCGCCCTTGCGATACGACACGACCGCGGCCTTGTCTGGCAGCGCGGCCACATTGTCGAGAAAATCGTCGAGGAAAGTCCGGTCGCGCCAATCACCCTCGGCGCGGAAGCGCTTCGCATCGGCCGGGGCAGTCGTGCGCAGCGCGGACCCCATACCTACATTCTCGTGCTGCCTCAACTCCATCGTTGCGACTCCTTGTTCATGCTGAAATCGTCTGCCCGCCATCCAGATTCGAACGATCGCTTGATTTATAACTGTACACTGGGGCCGAAACAGGGGTCAAGAGCCTCTGAACGCCCTTCTTTGCGCTCCATCTAGAGGCTCGAGCCGACCTGAGGCACTTTCCGGACGGAGACGTCTGTGACAACGAACCAGGCAGGAACTTCCGGCTGGAACGTCCTGGGTAGGGCCGATTTGGGCCTGCCCATCACGCAGCCGAGTAAGCCGACATGCCCGGCCCCGTGACCGTCTACGTGCCCGACACGCTGACGGTGACCGCCTTGATGGGGAGTGCGACACGCTGACGCTGCGTCCCGCCCATCAGATGACTACCCGCTGCAGAACGCCCGTGGTGCTGGCGACATGCATGAAGGTGCGCAAACCGGAGCCCTGGCGGTCACAGCTAAACGCGGCGGGAGTGTGACCTGCCGCCGTTCATCCCGGCCTTTCCGAGCCGCTCCGCTTCTCGCGGGGATTCCGCGGACATTCCGACAAGCCGGCGCGTGAGGAGCAAGAACTCTTCGGTGATGGCCTCGAGCCCGAGCGGACCGCGCGGGTCGTACCAACCGCTGATCGCGGTGAGTGCCGACATGATCGCGTTGCGAGCGATGCGCTCACGGGGCAGGGTGAATATCCCCTCGGTGATTCCGCGATCGAGAATCTCCCCCAGCATGGCGTCGAACCGGTCGCGCAACTCCATGTACGACTCATGCCGGTCGTGAGAGAGTGAGCGGGTCTCGATGCTCGCAATGAAGGTCTCTTCACGGCGCTGGACATGCCATTTGACGAGGGTTCGCACGAAGGCGTCGAGCTGCTGCGCGGCCGTGGCGTCACGGAGCGCCTCCAAGGCCTCGTCCAGGTCGGCGACGATCTCCCCGAGGAGATCCACGAGCAAGCGGTAGAGGAACTCCTCCTTGCTCTTGAAGTAGTAGTACAGCGAGCCCGGCTTCAGCCCTGCCGCTTCAGCCAGCTGCCGCGTGTTCATCGCCTCGTAGCCGTGACGGAACAGCAGGTCCACTCCAGCGGTCCTGATGCGGCCCCATGTTTCGTCGCGATTCGATCCTACGACTCTCACGGCTTCCCCTTCACCGACGCTGCAGCCACGATCCTGATGCCGTGTGCTGACATTAATGGATGCGTCACGCGCGGCGCCCTGACCGCCCGCTGCTCACGCCTCGATATCCGGCGCCGGCGGCTGAACCAGGGCCAGATTCATCGCATCCGAGACGAACCGGCGTCGCACGACCCGCCTGCGCAGCTTCCAGGTCGCACCGACCCGCACGTACAAGTCATCGTAGGTCGACGACACCAGGGCGGGCCGGCCGTCGGCGTCGACGCAGATGGCCAACGAGTCGCTCGTCGCCTGTGCGTTGTCTGGATCGAGCCGCTCGATGACGTGGTTCGTGGTCCAGTGGTGCGTACTGACGTAGCTCTGACGGACGAAGCTCAGAGCACGCGCCAACTCGGCAGCGCCGCGGAACCGGCCTTTCCGCCTGCCGATCACATATTCGCCGTCGGGGTGCCAGATCGAGAGGAAGGTTTCCTGATCGGCCTGGTCGACGCCCTTGCAGTACTTCGCCCCCAGCTCGACGATCTGAGCCCGGTCAGCCAGCTCCTCGATTCGCTCGGCTATTACGGGCACCTCACCTGAGATGGGTTCGGATGGCGGGGCCGGGTGATCCATGGACCTTTGCAGTTGCCGGTGCCGCTTCGCGATCCACGACCGGCTTTGCACCGGGAGCAGGTCGAACCGGTCCTCGGCCTCGAACTGCCCCAGTTGTTCGCGAGCCTGGACCGGCCACGATGGGTTGACGAGCGACTCCCGTCCGATCGCCACGAAGTCGGCATAGCCACCAGAAACGACGTCGTCCGCCTGGTGTGCGTCGGTGATCAGACCCACCGCGACTGTCGGAATCCCGGTCCGATGTCGAACGTCCCCGGCCCATGTGACTTGGTAGCCGGGCCGGATCCGGTGAACGTACTTCCCGCCGACGCCACCCGACGAGCAGTCAATGGCATCAACGCCGAGCGCGCCAAGCCTGGTCGCGAACTCAACCGTCTGTTCCATATCGATGCCCTCGTAGCCATTGTCGAAGACCGAGAGCCGGGCGAACAGGGGGCGGTCGTCGGGCCACTCTTCCCGGACCGCTCGCGCGACCTGCAGCGGGAACCGCATCCGGTTCTCCAGGTCGCCGCCGAACTCGTCGGTACGGATGTTGCTGATCGGCGAGAGGAAAGCGTGTAGCAGGTAGCCGTGCGCCATGTGGATCTCGAGAACATCGGCCCCGGTCGACACCGCTCGGCGTGTGGCGTCCCGCCACTCGCCGAGCTGGGCGTCCAGCTCGGCGGATGTCAAGGCCTGCGGAGTCAGCCACCCTGGCGCGTACGGCTCGTCAGTGACCGAACGTGGCTGCCACGAGCCATCAACGGGTCGGTCATCCTCCGTCGCCCACGGTGGCAGCGTCGACGCCTTGGCCCCCGCGTGGCCAAGCTGGATACCGAAAACGGCACCGTGGTCGCGGACGACCTCGACGATTCGCCGGACCGGACTGACTTGCTCGTCCCGCCAGAGGCCGAGGTCGCCATACGTCAGCCGACCTTCGGCCGAGATTGCGACGGCCTCCGTCATGACCAGGCCGAAGCCCCCCATTGCGAACCGGCCCAGGTGGACGAGGTGGTAGTCGTTCGCGACACCGTCGACGGCCGAATACTGACACATTGGAGACACCGCGGACCGGTTCCTGAACCGCGTACCGCGGAGCCGGAACTCGTCGAAGAGCCGGCCGGGTGACGGTTGCAAGCCCACTGTGCCTCCTCCAGTTTTTAATCGGTCGCTTGTTAGTTAATATGCGTCATAGTAGCATCCATAAGCAGCTTATCAAGCAGTCGATCGATTCATTCGAGTTGCGGACAGGGAAATCGCGAACTATGACCGATTATGCACAGCGCGCCGCCGGACGACAGGCCAGTGAGGGACTCGTCGCCGAGCTCAATCGGATCCTTGACGCGCTCGCCCGCACCCGACCCGGCGCCGACTTGCTCGAGGATGGCCGACAGGTAGCGGGTCGGATCGCTAAGCAACTGGAGAAGCTCCCAGTCCTCCGCGACGACCCCGGCATCGCGGCCCATTCACCCGACAACCCGCGGCTGCAGCCCTCAGAGCGCGGTCTGGTTCCGACCCTCCACGTCCATGGCGAGACCGACCGCGAGATCAACGGCCGAGTTGTGTTCAGCCCGCGGTTCGCTGGCACGACAGCGGTACACGGCGGCGCCATCGGCCTATTCTTCGACGACCTTCTCGGGCGTCTCGCGAACTACTCATCGGCGGGTGCCATCGCCCGTACGGCGTACCTGCGCATCGACTTCCGCCACCTCACCCCCGTGTCCACCGAGCTCATCTGTAACGCCTGGGTGGAATGGGTCGAGGGGCGCAAGCGCATCCTGCGCGGAACCGTCCGCCTGAACGACAAGGTCCTCGCCGAGGCAGAGGGGCTCTGGGTCGAGTCACGTCAACCATATAAGGAGAGTTCATGAGCACATTCGAATTCCTGGTTTTGAAGAGCAAAGGTCCGATCGCCGTCGTCTCGCTCACGCGACCACCGGTGAACTCAGTGTCGCAAGCGATGTACCGCGAGCTGCGACAGCTGTTCTCCGAAACGGACCGTCATCTTCCGGGCGCGAAGGCCATCGTCCTGGCGGGCGAAGGAAAGCATTTCTGCGCGGGCAACGACCTGCACGAATTCGGCACGCTAACGCCCGAGAATTCCGACGAGCGCATGGCCGAGGTCCGGTCGGCGTTCTTCGCGATCCAGGATTGTCCGCTGCCGGTCATAGGCGTCGTCCAGGGTGCGGCCCTCGGTACGGGGCTGGCGATAGCTGCGTCGTGCGACTTCGTCATCGCGGCCGACAACGCACGCTTCGGCACACCGGAGGTCAGCGTTGGCATCATGGGCGGCGCCCGACACCTGGCACGATTGGTTCCCGAGCCGGTGGTCAGGTGGATGTACCTCACCGCCGAGCCGATCAGCGTCCAGCGGCTCGCCGCGCTCGGCGGAGTCCTCGAGGTCGTCCCCGCCGACGAGCTGCACGCCCGTGCCCGCGCACACGCCGATCTCATCGTCCGACACAGCGCGGCTGCGATCAAGATGGCCAAGCGCTCGCTGAACGCGATCGAGACCATGGACCTGCAGCCCGGCTACATCTTCGAGCAAGGACTCACGGGCGAGCTTTCGTCTCACCCCGACTCGCTCGAGGCTCGGCGAGCGACGCTCGAGCAACGCGAGCCGAACTACGCCAACGGCTGACAGCGAATCCGACGAATTCGCGCGCACACCGTCATTTTGTCAGCGCAATCGGTCTCGCGTATGATATCGACCACATTCCAGGACCTGCAGTCCCAGGTCAGCCACTTAAAGACAAAGAGTCCCGTATCGCGCCCGGAGGCTGTACCCGTCCGAAGAGGCCGACGAATTCACCGAATACCCTCCTCGGTGCGGCTTCGCCGTGGGAGCAGCGACTGGGCCGAGCCGAGACCTTCCACATCCTGAGGGTGCAGGGACGCACGGAGGACGGAGATGCGGGAAAGGACGCACCGTCATGGTCGCCGCCACATCACTCTCTAGCCGACCCGACATGCCGCCGGGAGGTCCAATGGTTGAAACCGCACAGTCGGGCGCCGATCTCCACCGCCTCCCTGCCGAGCTGACGAGCTTCGTCGGCCGCCGGACCGAGGTGTATGCCATCCGGAAACACCTGTCGGACTCCCGGCTGGTCACCCTCAGCGGTGTTGGCGGTGTCGGGAAGACCAGGCTGGCGTGCCGGGTGGCCGCGGAGTTGCGAAGGATGTACCCCGACGGCATCTGGTTCATTGACCTTGCCGCCCTCAAGGAAGAGGATCTGGTACCGGGTGCCATAGCGGACGCGCTCGGCGTAGGTACGGGCCCGATCGACAGCGCGTTGTACGAGAGCCTCGCCCGTCGCCATGCCCTCATTGTGCTGGACAACTGCGAGCATGTTCTTCAGGCGTGCAGCACCGTGGCACACAAGTTGCTGTGTTCCGCTCCGAAGCTGCGAATCCTCGCCACCAGCAGGGAGCCGCTGGGCGTGCTCGGGGAGACCATTTTCGACGTCGCGCCCCTGTCCCTGGTCCCCGCGGAAAGTCAAAGCACGACTGAAGGAGAGGGACGAGGCTCCGAGGCCATAGACTTGTTCGCCGCGCGGGCCGCCGCGGTCCAGCCCGAGTTCGTCATGGACAAGCCGACCCGTGACGCGGTCGCCAACCTCTGTGAACTACTCGACGGAATACCACTCGCCATCGAGTTGGCCGCGTTCCAGGTGCGGAGTGTCCCGGTCACGCAGATCCTCGCCCGGCACGAATCCGTCTTCGACATGCTCACAAGAGGGAACCGGGCGGGGCCCCATCGCCACCAGAGCCTACAAAGCACCCTTGAGTGGAGTTACGATCTCTGCACCGCAGGGCAACGCACGCTCTGGGAACGCTTGTCGGTGTTCACTGGCAGTTTCGACATCGGTGACGTGCAGGGCATCAGCGAAAGCGCCGCGGACGACCTCGACGTACTGGAACACTTTCCCAGGTTGATTGAAAAGTCCATTGTCACCGTGCAGATCAGCGGAGTGGACAGGAGGTACCGGCTCCTCGAGAGCATCAAGCACTTCGGTGCGGCGAAACTGGCCGAGCACGACGACGTCGACCTGTGGCAGCAACGCCATCGCGACCACTACCTCCGCGTCGTACTCCTCGGCGAGAAGCACACCAGCGGCCAACAACAGGTCGTGTGGAACAAACGTCTCCAGGAGGACTTGCCTAACATCCGATCGTCGCTCGATTTCTGCTTCACATCGGAGGACGAGTACGCCACCGGCTTGCGCATGGCTTGCTCCTTGTGGTTCTTCTGGAACGCAAGCGGGCATCTGCGCGACGGCCGCCACTGGCTTGGCCGCGCGCTCGACCTGAACCCGGAACCGAGTCAGGACCGAGCGAAGGCGCTCTGGGCCGTCGGGTGGTACGCGGCGGTACAGGGAGACGCCGAAGTCGCGGACAATCATCTCCGCGAGTGCCTCGACGTGACCGAGCGCATCGGAGACGACCACGGCCGTGCGCGAGCACTGCAGTTCCAGGGGACCGCTGAACAGATCCGGGGTGACCTCGAGGCTGCCCGAGATCTCCTGGTTACAGCGGTGCAGGGCCACGAGAAGGTGGGACACGACGATGTCCTCACCGTTCTGTGTAGTGCCCAACTCGCCTTCGTCCACTGTGTCCTCGGCGAAACCGATAAGGCGCTCGACCACGCGACAACCGCGATTGCGCTCGGCCGCCGACGAGACGAACGATTCGCTACCTCCTGGGCGCTGTGGACTCGAGGTCTCATCGCATGGTCGACGGGTGATTTCGACGACGCGGCGCAGATCTTGCGCGAAGCGATCGAGCTCAAGCGATCCCTGCGCGACTGGCTCGGCACGGCGGCTTGTGTAGAGCTTTTGGCATGGCTCGCCGCGGAGACGGGCGACCACCGGCGCGTCGCGCTCTTCTTGGGCATCGGACACGGCCTCTGCGGCGAGTTAGGCAGCTCGCCGCTCTTCGGCGATGTGACTTTGACGGAAACGCGTGAACGCTACGAGCGAATCGCTCGGAAGGCACGGGGTGGCCCAAATTTCGACAAGGACCTGGCTTCCGGAGAGTCACTCGACCGCGAACGGGCCATCGCCTATGTGCTCACCGTCGACGCTGCGACTGGCAACGCTGAGAGTCCCTCGGCACCCGAAGGCTTGTTAACCCGCCGTGAGCGCGAAGTCATCCAGCTGATCGTCAACGGAATGACCAACAAGGAGATCGCCCAGTCGCTAGTGATCTCTCGGCGCACCGTCGAAGGTCATGTAGAGCGAGCGCTGGTCAAGACTGGCTTCCGTTCTCGGAGTCAACTCGCGGCCTGGTTCGCCAACGAGCGTGCCCCGGCCCTCGGCGGTCGGCAGTGACGTTGCGGAGAGCTCCGTTCAGCGCACGATCGCGATACGTTGACCGGATTTCTTCTCGTACTCTTCGTGCGCTCGGTGGATCTCTTTGAAGGAGAAGACCTTCGGCTCAGGAAGCGCCAGTTCCGCACGCTCGACCATCCGGGCCAGCTCGTCTAGCATCTCGCCTGATTCGCGAGTGACGATCACCTTGGACTTCTTACCCGACATGGAAGGAGCCGTCCTGGACGGCAAGCACCCTGGGACCAAGCCAACATAGTAGCCTCCTGGGCGCAATACTTTCGAGAAATCGGCACCGACCGTGTCGAGCACACCGTCGACAGCGAGATCCGGCGCTATCCCGATGTGCACTTGAACCACCTGCCCGGCAGGCAGCGCCGCGACCTGCGCGTCATTTCGGACAAGCGCATGGACACTCATGCCCTGTTGGCGAAGGAACTGGACCGCCAGTCGGCCGATCGCCCCCGCCGCACCCGTCACGAGAACGCCTGTTCGGGGGGACAGATCGAGAACCTGGACTGCCTGATATGCGGTCAGTCCCGCCAAGGGCAGTTGGGCCACGACTGCCGGGGCGACGTCTTCCGGCGCCCGCGCGATCGAGTTTTCGGGGAGGCACACAAGATCCGACCAGGTCCCTCGCCCGGTCAGCGCCAACGCCGACATGCCGAAGACCCGGGTACCAATGCGGTAACGTTGTGCGCCCGGACCGTTTCTCACGACGACTCCGACGACATCGTATCCCAGTGTGAACGGCGCAGAGCCGGCACGAGGAGCAATGAATCCACTCCGAATTTTCAAGTCAGCCGGATTGATCGTCGACGCTTCGAACTCGATGACAACTTCTCCCGGACCTGGGCGTGGCTCAGGGACTTCGTTCAGCAGCAGCGCGTCGGTAGATCCCGGTTTGTCAAACTGTACTGCAAGCAAATCAGTCTCCTATTCAGCTAGATTAATGATTCCGTGAAGACCGTGTGAGGCGTGCCGCAGGTGGAGGTGTGGGATGAGAGTGTTCAAGGTCAATGTGTGACGAAAGATCTCAACACCCTTCCTGACCGATGGCCGATACACCAGCCGCAACTGCTGCACGCGTTCGAAGAACACGGTCTTACCCCGGTCCCAGCCACCCCGTTCCATGATCACGCTGGTCGGCATGTCCGGGAACGCCGCCAACAGCGCCCGGATCCGCGGCTCGACCGCGTCCACGATCGACCCCTTGCTGGCCCGCACATAGCGCGGTGGTTCATGCGGCAGCGTGAGCAACTCCTCCGGCAGCACGGAGTCCCAGGACGTCGGCTCGTCAGCGATGGTGCGCAGCATCTGGCCTCGGTTCCCAACCACCAGGATTCTCGATCATGATCCCGCCACTCGACCATCCACCAGTAGAGACGCACCGACATCACCCCAGGTCACCAACCCAATCCCTGTCTACTTTTCAGGAGCAAGTAGTTAGATCAGCCGCTGGATGAGTACCCGGTCAAGATGGCTAGCCGCAGCCGTCGAGGCACGCGTCCCGTGTGAAACTCAGTCCCGCCTCAATGCCCGGCGGTGCGCTCGTCTGTTCCAATCGATTAACGACAGCGAGGTAATCCGCCCTCCGCGTTGGGCTCCAAGATCACCATATCTTCGAGCGGCAACCCCCTCCCTCAAGGCTCTGGTGCATCCCGTCCTCGAGATCACCGAACACGAGATGCCGGGGCACCTGTCGCCTGCCCAGTGAATATGAAAGACCGCGCCCCTACTGGCGCACCAGCACCTCGATCACAACGCCGAAGCCGACCGCGCGTCGTCATCACCAAAACATCTCCTAATGCAGATTGCCGACCTTCGACCACCCCAATTGGGACTGTTTCACGATCGGCGGTTCTGACCCGACGCACCGGGCGTGAAGTCCGCTGGAATGAGCACGGATAGTGACGACAGCTGATGCTGCGAGCGCATCGAAGAAGAAGGAGCGGGGCCGGCGATTCTCGCCGGAGCAGTCCGCTGCGGCGGCGATGGCGGCTCAGCTCGCGAGCAGGGTTTGCCTTTGACCAGGCCTGACGGGCAGTTGAAGCTGTCTATGAAGAACGCGCCCGAGACGGCGTTGGACGAGGAGACACCCGGCCATGCTGGGCCCAGCCTCCCTTGACTAACAAACAAGCGATCGATAGATTAATTTCTTGTCACAGGTACCCCCTTGTTCCATCGAATCGAGGGAAGGAAGGCATGGGTGAGATGGCGCGAACCTACGGTGAGTGCGGCAGCCAACTGCCCACTATGAAAACTCCTACCGAGGCGACGTTGTGCGTATCGACATCAGCGAATAGAGGTTGGCAAGCTTCAGGCGGCTCAAGGTGGGCGCCGCCAATTGGGCGATAGTCCAGCAGGAAGCAGCCGTCTAAACCCCGTCGACTCTGGAAAGGGAACACTTATGGACGACTACGAACAGGTGCGACAGATCGTGAGCGGCTACTGCCACGTGGTCGATCAAGCGATGCAGGCGGGCAAGACCCCGGACGTCAGCCATTTGTTCCACCCCGACGCCGTGTTCACCAACTCCTTCCAGCGCGAGCGATGGGTTGGACGCCAAGCGATCGTGGATTGGTACCACAAGTACCTGGGCAAGAGGGAAGGCCATTTCCGCTACACCCGTCACAAGATCTATGAACCCTATATCGAGATCGTCGACGGCGTCGCGACTTCCACCTGTCACTTCGATGCGGATTCACTCGACTTCACTGGAATCGTGCGTACGATGGCGGGACGCTACGACGACACCTTGGAACCGTACGAAGGCAAGTGGCTACTCAAGTCCCGCCACATCGACATCCACTACATACCGGCGCCGGTCCAGGCGCAGCCGTTTCGAGGATGGCGTTGATATGGCTCCCCGGCAGCAAGCAGCACCGCCCGACAGCAGCGGTCCACTACCGCTGGACGGCATTCGCGTCATCGAGTTAGGGCTGTTCGCCGTCGCGCCGTGGGCGTCCAAGCAACTGGCCGTTCTCGGCGCAGAGGTCATAAAGGTCGAGGACCCCGCTGGCGAGCCCGCACACTTCGTGGACCCGCACATCAACGGCACGGCCGCTCTCTATGTGTCGGCCAATCTAAACAAGCGACATGTCACACTGGACTTGAAGGATCCAGCGGGGTACCAACGCGCGCTCGACCTGATACGCACCGCGGACGTGTTCATGGAAAACATGCGCCCCGGAACGGCTGCGCGCCTCGGGCTCGGCTACGACGAACTCTCGGCCTTCAACCCGCGTTTGGTCTACGCCTCAGCCTCGGCCTACGGCAATTCAGGCCGTATGGCGGACGAGGCGGGTGCTGATCCGTTCGTGCAGGCATTCTGCGGATGGTGCAGCGTCACAGGTTCGCCCGGCACCGACGGCGAGATGCTCAGATACATGGCGCACCTCGACATCACCACCGCCAGCATGATGGCCGAAGCTATCCTGATGGCTCTGCTATCCCGGGAACACACGGGTCGCGGGCAGAAGATCCAGATCTCGATGCTCGCGGCGGCCATGGCGCTCCAGTCCACAAGGCTCGCGGAGTATCACGCCACAGGTGTGCAGCCACCACCACGGGGCAGCGCGAGCAGCACACACGCCCCCGACCAGGCCTTCCGCTGCCAGGACGGCAAGTACGTCTTCGTGTCGGTACTATCGGAGGGCCAGTGGGCGCGATTCTGCGAGCTGCTGAGAGTCAAAGGGCTTGCAGAAGACCCGCGGTTCGCCACTAATCGCGCTCGGCTCGCCCATCTCGAGTCGCTCCAGGACGTGCTGCGCCCCGCTTTCGGCGCCAAGCCGTTGACCTGGTGGCTCCTCCAGTTCCGGCGCGGCGCAATCCCCGCGGGACGGGCTCTGTCGTTCGAGGATGTCCAGAGTGACCGCCAGGTTCTCGCCAACCGCTATGTTCAGGAGCTCGACACCCCGCACTGGGGGCGAGTGCTGGTGGAGGGGCTTCCGTGGACATTCGGGCGCACTCCGGCCCGGAGCTACCGGTCCGGCGGTCTGAAGGGGGAGCACACCGACGAGGTGCTGGCCGCTCTCGGCGCCTCCGAAAACGGCGTTCACGATGGGTGCCAGCAGTGACGGGCGCGTTGGACGGCTACCGAGTGCTCGACCTAACGCAGGGCGTGACCGGCCCCTTCACAGCGATGAGACTTGGGGACGCCGGAGCCGCGGTTGTGAAAGTCGAGCCGCTCGAAGGCGACATGACGCGCTTCCTCGGGCCGGATATCAACGGAGAGAGCGCACTTTTCATGGCGCTGAACAGGAACAAGCGGAGCCTCGCCCTGGACCGTTCCCTGGACGTCGGCCAGAAGGTGCTCGATCGGCTAGTGGGAAACTCCGATGTGGTGCTCGTCGACTGGTCGCCTCGGCTCCCGCGACATTTGGACTATGACGCGATGACCGCGACCAACCCCGACATCGTCTATTGCTCGATCAGCCCGTTCGGTGAGGAAGGGCCGATGGCGGATCTTCCCGGATCGGAGCTTGTGGTCCAGGCGATGTCGGACTATGTGAACTCACTGGGCGTGACCTTCGAGGAGCCTGTACGAGTCGGAACGGACATCGCCGCCATGAACACCGGCATCTTCGCCGTTCAGGCAGTCGTGGCAGCTCTCCTCCACCGGGCGCGAGGGGGGCCCGGACAACGAGTGTGCGTCAGCATGTTGGGTTCGCTGCTGCACATCCGTGGACTGCTCTGGACCTGCATGAGCAATCCTGACGACTGGTTCGGAGTCTTCAACGAGGGCTACACGAAAGCTCCCGAACGCGGCTATGAGACGACAGACGGACGGGTGTTCTGGGGCCTGCGCCGTGGCGATAGCGAGGACTGGGATCGTCTGCTTATCGAGCTGGACATGCTGGAGTACCTGGAAGATCCACGGTTCGCGGACTTCGGCCGCATGGCCACAAGCATTGGCAGATACGCACCGGAGGTCAAGGACATCTGGGAGCGTGCATTTCGGGAGAAGGGCCTCGGCGTCCAGGACGTGATTTCCCTGGTGCACTCCGTACGAGGCGACGCCGTCCCTTTCTCCGACTACGCGACACTGGTCGGCCATCCGCAGGTGGCCGCGATCGACGCCCTCCAAGACGTCGAGCACCCGAGCGCCGGAACCGTACGCTCGGTAGGTCCCGCGTGGACGTTCTCACAAGAACCCGCGGCTGTTCAGGTGGCGGCCCCGACCTTCGGTCAGCATTCGGAAGAGATCCTCCTCGAATCGGGCTTATCGCGGACTGAGATCAAACAGTTGCGACAAGCAGCCGTCACATTATGACGTTCCACCAACCATCATCGCCGACAAGCATTCTCTAGATGGAAAGGCGATGCGACAAAAGACGGGAGTACGCAATGCGAGTTCGGACAGGAAGCAAGCTTGCGAGCGGAGTCAGCGACACCGTCGTGATGGTCGTGCAAGCACCGAGTAACGCCGATCTGGATCTCCGGTGCGGCGGAGCGCCCCTCGTCGACGCCGCCGAGCGATCCACACCCGCATCACCAGTTGACCCCCGCTTCGCCGGCGAAGTGCTGCTAGGCAAGCGCTACGCCGACGACACAACAGGCGTCGAGCTCCTAGTCATCAAGGGCGGCAACGGGATACTGTCGGTGGGCGGAACTCCGCTTGTCCAAAAGGATGCGAAGAAGCTTCCTTCATCGGACTAACTAAGCCGCAAACAGCTACCGCGGAGCCTAGGACTGACCAGACGGCTTGGATGGGACCGAAAATGAGGGTGCAGCCCATCTGGTTGCGTACACCCGGACGACCAACACACTTTCCGCACCGCGGCGAACACCCAGTTCCCCTACTCCTGAGTTTATTTGACGCAGCAAAAGGCTGGTCGCACGGGACTCAGGATATCTAAGACCTGTTATGGGGAATCTTGATTCCAGTTCGGTGGCCGATTACGTCAGCACATTACTTTCAACGCTGTCGACTCTGAAAAATAATTTCGGCGCCACAGCTGGTCAAGCTGTGGCGCAGCATAGCTCGGAAACGATAGCTTCACCTGCCGCGTATGAAACGTCGAGACCCATGCCCAAGCCAGTTCTCCGCTCCCAGTTTCAACTGCGCCGCGCCAGATGTTGTTCCTTTGAGGAGTTTGATAATACAGAAGGAGGGCTTGCAGCTGTGCTACCTGGTGACTAAGATAACTATCGAACGACAGATTAATTCTTGAGTCGGCTCAAGCCAGTGCTCGTTCGCCTACGTCGAGTAGCGCGTTCCGTTCGCAGGTGCGGAGTTATGTTCGTCGAGAAACGGGACAATCGAGAGGAATAACCAGATGGCATCGGATTTGTCGGGAAAGGTTGCTTTCATCACGGGTGTTGCCCGTGGTCAGGGGCGCTCTCACGCTTTGCGGCTGGCGCGTGAAGGTGTGGATATCATTGGAGTAGATATCTGTCAGAACATCCCCTCGATGGAATATCCTAATTCATCATTGTCCGACCTTGAGGAGACTGCGCGATTGGTGGAGGCCGAAGGAGGGCGAATCCTGGCCGAGGTCGGCGATGTCCGTGATCAACCTGCGTTGCAGAAGGTCGTGGACGCGGGTCTTGCAGAGTTCGGTCGCATCGATATCGTTCTGGCGAACGCAGGAATTGTCAGATTCCACGAGGACGATCCTGCTACCGAGTGGAAAGACATCATCGATGTGAACCTCACAGGGGTCTGGAATACCTGCAGAGCGACGATTCCCGCACTCGTCAACGGTGGTCGCGGTGGATCAATCGTGATGACGAGTTCGACAACCGGCATCAAGGGAACCGGGACTCCCAATGCGGGTGTCCAGGCTTACAGCGCGGCCAAACGGGGGCTCGTGGCTCTCATGCAGGTGTTCGCCCTAGAACTCGCTCCCCATTCCATCCGAGTCAACACGATTCACCCTACCGGCGTCGCTAGCGGCATGACACAGAACGACGCCATAGAAAGGCTCATCTCCGAAGGCGACTCCCCGTGGATGGAGGCGATGATGACCAACGCACTTCCAGTCGATTCGCTTGAGCCCAAGGACGTTTCCGATGCCATCGCCTGGCTGGTGAGCGATGGCGCCAAATATGTGACCGGCGTACAGCTTCCGGTGGATGCGGGTTTCATTATCCGCTGACAGAAACGTGCTTATGGCCATGTTTGAGGGAGACACAAATGACGAAACAGCGCACACTGGACATTGATATCCCAGGCCTCGACAAACTGTTCATCGCTGGTGACTGGGTGGCCGGATCCGGCGTCGATACCTGGGACGTGGTGATGCCCTCAACCGAGGAGACCATCGCCAGCGTTCCACTGGCTTCTATTGCTGACGCCGATGCCGCGGTTGCGGCGGCACGCGAAGCATTCGACACCGGCCCATGGCCTCGGATGGCCCCAGCGGAACGCGCATCCGTCTGCGCCCGGTTCGGTGAGGAACTCGTCGCGCGGCTGCCCGATCTGAACCGAGCCTGGACCTTCGAATCCGGGTTCCCTCTGCTGCACGGCGAAACTATCAATGGCAGTGCCGGTCGACTTATCTGGGAGAGAGCGATTGAGCTCGCTCCTGATTTGCCCTGGGAGGAGATTCGTGAAACACCCACGAGCAAGGTGCTCCTCGAGCGGATCCCCATAGGAACTGTTCTGGCCGTCCTCACTTACAACGGTCCCGTGATACAGCAAGGCATGAAGGTCATCCCGGGCCTGCTCGCCGGTTGCCCCGTCATCATGAAATTCGCGCCAGACTCCCAACTCACAGCTCGGCTAGTGGCCGAGGCCGCCCGCATCTCGGGATTCCCGGCCGGCGTGGTCAGTGCGCTGCCCGTAGACCTAGAGACAAGTCGTTACCTCGTCGAGCATAAGGGCATCGACATGGTTCACATGACCGGCGGCATACCCGCGGCAGTCGAGGTAGTCGGGCGTACGTCGAAGCGTCTAGCGCGAACCGCTCTGGAGCTTGGAGGAAAATCCCCCGCGATCATCATGGACGACGTTGATCTGGACGAGGTGATGTCAACCCTGGTTCCCAATAGCATCGGAGGGTTAGCGCAGAGCTGCGTTGCTCTCTCCCGCATTCTCGCTCCACGGTCGCGCTACGATGACATTGTCTCCAAACTCGTGGAGGCATTCGAATCGATCTCAGTCGGCGATCCCTTCGACCCGTCGAACGACATGGGTCCACTGGGCAACGTGCGGGCACTCGGTCGGGTTCAGAATATGCTCGAGGGCGCCATAAAACAGGGCGCGAAGATTGCCACGGGCGGACGTCGGCCTCCCCATCTCGAAAAAGGCTACTTCTTCGAACCGACGCTCCTCGTAGATGTAGATGAGACGATGGATATCGCTCAACACGAGGTATTCGGACCGATCATTGTCGTCATTCCTTATGACACCGTCGACGACGCTGTTCGAATCGCGAACGGGACGGAATTTGGGCTCGCCGGATCAGTTTACGGCGGTGATGAGAAAACGGCTCTCGATCTGGCCCGGCGAGTGCGCTCCGGGTCGGTGGCCGTCAACCAGGCTGGCGTTTGCCTTACTGAGCCGTTCGGCGGTGTCAAGCAGTCTGGTTGGGGACGTGAAGGTGGCACTGAGGGGATTCTCGAATTTACTGAGATCAAACAGTATTTACTAAGGGGAGTCGAACTCCAGGCGCGTCTGGAATAGACGATGACCGAGACGTGCCGGAGCTGATCCGGAACGAGGAGGGGCGAATGACGTCACATTCGCGGGTGTGACATACGCCGCGAGACGCGGAGACGGTCGTGGATGGGCCGACGACAAGTAGATGATCTTCCCGCCGCTATGGGTATGCCGATAGACGCGGAACCGACTGCTCATGTGACGGATGGTCCGGGCTTGCCTGCGCTCCGATAAGCTGTACAGGCTGTGCCGCAGCGGCTTTGGACTGCTCATCAGCCTGAGTGCGCTGGAATGCGGGGTAACCTGAGAACATCTGCACATGGTTCGCCGTGACGATCCGAAACGCGGCATGACCCAAGTCGCGTTGGCAGCGAGCGGGTCCCTCGGCTTCATCGTTGTGCAGGCGTTCGACGGCTACCAGTTCGAGCGCATGAGGATCGGTCATGTGCGAATATCGACGTGTTGTTATCTGGAATCTGGATAAAGGGTGTCGTCTCGACGTCGCCGATACCCCGAGGAGCGCAGCGGATCCGTCAGACAAAGGGAACTGTCGGAGTCACTGCCCGGATAACGAGAGGCCTCATAACCTTCCCAGGAAGGCACGGAGCATCCGCAGGTGGGTAGCGTCCGGTGGCATGACGTGGTGGGGTCCGGGGCCTGTCTTTGGGTTTGAGACCAGTATGGGGGTGAATCTGCGTGAACGGGCGTCTTTATGATCCAGACACACGGCGATTGCCGGCATCGCCGACGCCGGCGCGGCGCAGGTGCATGGCTCTCGAGTGTCAAGTGTATGCGGGATTGGATGTTTGTCGGTCAGGGAAGAACAGGCCAGCGGGGCGATCTTGTGTTTCCTCACACGCCTGCTACCTGCGAAGTGTAGTGGGACTACCATGTCCAGAGCTGTGATCCGGATCTTGTTCGTAGGAGGCAGCCCATCGACCGGGATGCGACGGCAGGACCGCTGTCGGGCTTGTGTCTGCCTGTGGCCGGAGATGGCCCCGCCGCTTGGCATGCCGCGCGAATGTTGTCTTGGCTGGGGGCCACCGTCAGCTGTCATGCCGAACGCGCGGGCGAGGCGGCAGCATGGGCGGCGTCGGGCGCGATGGCACTGACCGGGCGCCTGGATGGCCCGCCGTTAAGGGCGCCGTGCCATGTGGCGAGTGCGGTGCAGGGCGCTCTGCTGGCGACGGGCTTGCTTGTCCGCGTCGGCGGGCGGGACGCGGCTTTACCCGATGTGCGGGTGTTGTCTGAGCGGGCGGCGTTCGCGGGTCTGCGGCGAGGCGCGCCGCAGTCGGCGGGCGGAGCGTTTCGGGTGCTACGGGCCGCTGACGGCTGGCTCGGGGTGAACCTGGCTCGGGAATCGGACCGCGAGCTGCTTCCGGCCTGGCTGGAGGATCCGGCACCGGCTCTCAAAGCGGGCGTTGCGCGACATGGCGCCAGGGAGCTCGCTGAGCGAGCGCGACTGTTGGGCCTGCCCGCGGCGGCGCTACCCGCCGGGCATGACGAGCAGTTGGTCGCCCGTGGGCAGGCTGATGAGGTGCGGCCGTTCGTACTCAGCGGCCAGGCACGGCCGCGCCGATGGGAATTGCCGCCGACGCTGGTCGTGGATCTATCGGCGTTGTGGGCGGGGCCGCTGTGCGGACACATACTCACTTCCTTGGGGGCACGGGTGGTGAAAGTGGAGAGCGTGCACCGACCGGACGGGGCCAGGTTCGGTCCGCGCGACTTCTTTGATCTGCTGCATGCTGGGCAAGAATCGGTAGCGCTGGACTTCGCCACCCCCGAGGGACGCGCCGCGCTGACCGCCTTAGTGGATGCAGCAGACGTGGTGATCGAGGCGTCCCGGCCTCGGGCGTTGCGGCAGATGGGCATCAATGCTGAGGATTCGCTGAAGCGCGCCGAGGACAAGTGTTGGCTGAGTATCACCGCCTATGGACGGACGGGTCCGTGGGCCAACGCCGTCGGATTCGGGGACGACACGGCCCTGGCGGCCGGTTTGCTCGCCTTCGATCCGGAGACCGGGATTCCGGCGCCGTGCGGCGACGCCGTCGCCGACCCGATGACCGGCGTAAACGCAGCGCTGGTCGCAGTAGCGTGCCGGATGGCCGGTGGCCGGTGGCTGGCGGATCTAGCTCTTCGTGAGCAGGTCGCGGCCGTACTGGATACACGCGCAGAGCCCGGCGGCGATCTCGATATAGCGGAACCTTTCGCCCGCCTACCCGCGGGTGTTGCCCCGCAACTGGGGGCGCATACGGCACGGGTACTGGCCGAGCTTGGTGTGCAATGACGGGAATTCTGATCCGGCGCGCAGAGGTCGACGGTCATATTGTCGACGTCCGCATTCGCGGGGAGATAGTCACCGAGAGCGGTGAGTTACGTCCGGAGCCCACAGAGGCTGTGTTGGACGCGCTGGGTGGCGCCTTGCTGCCCGGCCTGCACGACCACCATCTACACCTGATGTCGCTAGCCGCGGCCGCTGGATCAGTGCGCTGCGGGCCGCCCGAGGTCAGCGGCCTCGATGAGCTGGCTCGCGCGCTCCATGCAGCCTCTGGATCGTGGGTGCGTGGGATCGGTTATCACGAGCGGGTGGCAGGAGTGCTCGATCGGCACATGCTCGACCAGCTGGTCCCCGATCGGCCGGTGCGGGTACAGCACCGGGGCGGGGCGTTGTGGACGCTTAACACGCGGGCACTCACCGAACTCGGTCTACTCGCCGAGCACGATGACGGCCAGCTGTGGCGGGCAGACGGGCTCCTGCATGAGCGCATGGGAAAACAAGCACCACCAGACCTTGCGGCAGCGGGACGACGCCTGCTGTCACTGGGCATTACGGGCGTCACCGACGCGACCCCGAACCTGTCGCCGGAAGCTGTCGCGCTGCTGACGGGCTCAGGCTTGCCTCAGCGACTGCAGTTGCTGGGCGTGCCGACCGACACTCGGCTGCCGGACGGCGTGACGCTGGGCCCGCACAAGATCCTTCCCCCGGACCACGAACCACCGCGCTGGGACGCTCTGCATGCCGAGATCACCCGAGCACACGCCGCAGGCCGGGCGGTGGCCATCCACGCGGTGACCCGAGAATCGCTCATCGTCGCGCTTGCCGTGCTCCGTGAGGTTGGCACGGTGTCGGGGGACCGGATCGAACACGCAGCGGTCGTGGCCGCGGATGCGCTGCCGCTACTGGCCGAGGTCGGACCGGTGGTGGTGACCCAGCCCGGGTTCGTCGCCGAACGCGGACCCGAGTACCGGGCCGACATCCCCGAAGCCGAGCACGGTGACCTCTACCGGTACGCGAGCCTGCTCGCTGCCGGGGTGTCGGTGGCGCCCAGCAGCGACGCGCCGTTCGCAAGCGAGGATCCCTGGCGGATTCTCGCAGCAGCGGCGACCCGCGAACTGGGACAGGATGAACGAGTGTCGCCACGCCGCGTTCTCGACGGCCTGCTAGCACCTCTGACCGCCCCGGCTGGCCCGCCGCGCCGAGTCGCCGCCGGGGCACCGGCGGATCTGTGCCTGCTCACCGTGCCTCTGGCCGAAGCACTGGCTGCGCCGGATGCCGGACTGGTTATGACGACTGTCTGCCGCGGCAAAGTCTGCGACCAAGCGCTTGTTGAGTAGACTTATACCGTGCTGCCACAGCTGTTCGATCCGATGGAACGACCTTTGCTCGACAACGACGGTGGGCTCATCGAGCCGCTGGTCATGGTAGACCTCGACAGCCAGGCAACCCTGGCGCCGCCTCCTGCCGACCGGCTCCGCGTCGGTGTCTCGACCCGCGAGCCGGGAGCCGTCAATAGCCAGATGGCGGTTGCACTGGACGTGACCTTGGTGCCGCAGGACGGCGTGATCGGTGCGCAAGTCGTGGGGTGCGCGGACCCCTGGGCGGACGCCGAGTTGTTGCATTCGGCGGCCAAGGCGAACCCGCAAGCCGCGCTAGTGTTGGCCCAGGTGCTGCGCGCGACAAGACTTGACGTCTCAGCGGCGCTTGACCTGGAGTCGTTCGCGTACTCGACACTGCTCAGCGGTACCGAGTTCGCCCGCTGGTTGGCACTCCGGGGACCCCGCCCACTTCCACCACCGGCGCCGGAGCCGCCGGTGCTTGTACACCGCGCCGGAGAGCGCCTCCTGATCACGCTCAACCGGCCCGAGCGGCGCAATGCCTACGGCCGCGACGTCCGGGACGCCCTCGTCGAAGCACTGCAGCTCGTCTCGCTCGACTCCACGATCGCCCGAGTGGTCCTCGACGGCGCGGGCCCTTCTTTCTGCGCAGGGGGCGATCTCGACGAGTTCGGCGCAACCCCCGACCTAACAACCGCGCACCTGGTGCGCACCCGCGCAGGGGCAGGCCGACTGCTATACCAACTGGCCGACCGAACCGAGGTCCACGTGCATGGCACCTGCGTCGGCGCGGGGATCGAACTGCCTGCCTTCGCCGGAACTGTCATCGCACGACCCGGCACTGTGTTTCGGCTTCCGGAAGTCGGCATGGGCTTGATTCCCGGCGCCGGTGGCACGGTCAGCATCGCGCGCCGCATCGGTCGTTGGCGCACGCTGTTTCTCGCCCTCACCGGGCGTCCACTGGACGTCACAACCGCCTTTGACTGGGGCCTTATCGATGCCATCGAGTAGCGCGTTCTACTGAAGCTGGATGACTCCAGCCCAGGCATTTCACGCCACCCGCACACTGGAGGTGACTCTGAGTCATCGGAACGTGCGGAGATTTCAGTTCCCTCGGAAGGATCGCGTCGAGGACCACAAGCACATCCAAGTCACCAGCCTGCCACTGGCCTGCGGCAATGAGCCGTTCGACGACGTCGCGGATCTGTTCGGTGGTCACCGCGGCGACGTCGGCGCCGGGCAGCAGCAGGGTCGCGTCAAGCACTGCCGTCCACGAGGTTCGACCGGACCCCAGAGCTACGACGACGGAATACGGCAAGCCAGGGATCATGTGGTGCTCGTCGATACCTCGCCCGTATGTGTGACAGAACGAGCGATCCGGACAGGTTACCTCCCTGGGCCGCAGCCACGGGCAGACATCACCGCCAGCATCAGCCGCCCGTCGCCAGCTTGGGTGAACGAAAGTCCGGACAGCGTCGTCCGCGGTCGATCCGGCCGTTGTTGATCGGGTCGTACAAGCCGCCGTTCCCACGCCGATGCTCCGGCGCCAGGGACACCCCGACCAACGACCGGCCTCTCCCACCGGTACACAACACCGCGTCCGCCAACTCGAACAGCCCATCCGCTCGCGCAGCTAGGCAATCGGAGAGCTCCTGCCGGGACCAATTCAGGTTCCCGAACGCCTGCACCCAATAGACATCATGCACACTGATCACGTCGCCCTTGGACCGATCTTCCTTCTGCCGCAAGAGGAATATCGACCAATGGGTGCGTCCATGATCAACTAGGGTTCACGCCGCTGGCCAGTTCCTTGAACAACAAGCAGAACCCCGCGAAGTTACTCAGATGGGGCCACCGTCCACCTCACGGAACATTCCACGTAACGCGCACTTCCAATCGAGATGACCGATAATCGTAATTTCGGCCGTACTGCCTCCTTGGCGCATCGTTTACCAGCGTAGCACACGCCGTGTCAGACTCGACGCAATCGTGCTTCGGCATTGCCCGTTCCAAATAGGCCATATTCTCTTAACTGCCCACATACTGATCGAGGAACCGCGTGGCGGCTCGATAGAATTTAGGAGCCGTCCGTTCGATCGTCACTCCATGGCCAGCATTCGGCACCACTTGCGCCCTCACGACCGCATTCGGTCCGAAGAACGGTCGTTCGAAGTTCGCTAGCGCTTCGCCAGAACTGCAGTCAGGCGCCTGCAAGGGATTCACACCATCGGTAATATGCGGAAGCATACTGGCACCTCGACAGAAGAAGGGATCTTCAGAACCATTGATCGTGATACTCGGTACATTGATACGCTTCGACAAGTTCAACATCGTTCGATTGACGGGAAACTCTTTAAAATATGTTAGAAGAGCTATCAGACTGTCTACGCTTTTGAATTCAGTTTCGTTAAGATGAAGAAGCGCCGGATCAATATTTGCCTTATTCACAAAGACGCTGTGGTCGATTGTAGTAATATATCCTGGGTCATACCCTTTCCCGGCAAACTTTGGGTCTAGCTCTGCCGGCCGAACCAGGGGGACATAAAATCGCAGCATATAGTCTAAGTCATCTTCATGGCCACCACCCAGAATAACTAATCCATTAATATCCTTATACTTTCCGGCTTCACCATACACAATCCCGGACCCCATGCTGTGCCCGACAAGGACGATCTTTGATAGCTGCCTACCAAAATTTCCGTGCTTCGCCGCTTCCACGACTGCGTGCACCGTGTCCACACTGCTCTCATAAGTGACCAATGGGCTAGGTGGTCGGAACGATGTGCCGGTACCCAAACGGTCTATCGCTAACGTCGCGTATCCAGACTTGTTCGCGTGGTCAACATAGGAATACGTATCCGACTTATACGATACGTCCCACATTTTCCTGTTGAAGGTATGACCAGGCACGAGAATTTGCAATGTCGAGGCCCCTTCGGGCACGCACAGCGTGCCGTCGATGGTTCCCTTCAGGCCTGCAACTGTAACAGGAACCTTGACCTCGTTACACTTGCCGCTTGATGCTCCAGTTGCATACGCGGCGGAATTGGTTAGTACCGTACAGAATAATGCTACCGACAGAGCAAGGATACCTCCCAGCCTTGCACGACCGGCGCGATGCGCACATACCATCAGTCACTACCCCTTTTCTTGATCCTTTTTGCTCTCTACTATCATTTACTATGACGTATTCCGTCCTTTCATTCGCCATCCGTACAATGTCCACAATGACTGCACTTCGCATCAATCGACCTTGCCTGATCCGAGTTTCGACCACTTACTGGGTTAGGGTCGTCCCGGTGGCGGGCGAGGCTGTCCCGTGTTCGGGCGTTCCCTAGAGCCTCACGCAAGATCTCGCACAAATTCCGGGCTGGCGTTGAGCCACGACGTCTTGACTTCCGCGCAGGCAACGGATCGATGCTAGCGTGTACACTCCACATGAGACTCGATCCAATGGACAAGCAGGTCAGCGATCGCGAGGTTGTTGAGTTCCAGCATCATCAAGTGAGTGTTTCCCGGCTCGCCAACCTCCGGCAAGGAAAGTTGCGAGACATCGCCGCCCGCCTTAGTGACGTTGGTCGAGAACTCCTCGACCCACGCGATCTGGCTCTCCCAGAATGGGGCTTCGGCGAGGTTGTCTCCCCAGACGAAGAGGAACGGAACCTTCGCCAGATCGTCGAGTCCGTCCTCATAGGCGATATCGGGCAGCGACAGTGGCGGCGGAGAGGCCGGATCGCCGTAGGCTCCACATGCTGGCTCCAGGTTGATGACCCCCCGGACCAGGTCTGGGTACCGCATCGCCGCTGGTACCACATGGCGGCCGGATTGTGAGTGCCCAACCAAAACAGCCGGCCCGATGCGTTTGAGGAGCAGCCCCAGGGCGTCGACCGTCACCCCGTTCGGGTCGGCCTGAAACACCTCGGCGTTCGGCACCAGCTGCGCCCAGTAGTGATCGATCGCGTCCTGCGGAAACTGAGTGCCCGGATGGAAGTCCGGATACGACGGTCCGAACCGGAAGACGCCCCAAGCGACCTCCTGGCTGAACGAGAGGATCGGTGGCAGCAATTCAGCCTTGTTCTCATAATGCGCCTTATCAATGAGGGCGTGATCAAAGCCAGATCGTCCATGCCCCACGGGTTCGGGAAGGTAGACCGAGAACCCTCGTTCTGGGAGGTAGCTCTTCCAGCCCGGACGGCCGTCCGGGGTTTCGTCGTAACACACGCTGGTATGGAAACCGCCGGGGAGCAGCACGATCGGCACCCGTCCACTCGCGACCTCTGACAGAAGGTCATAAGAGACGCACATCTGGTCGACTGTTTTCGTTCCGTCCGGATAGGCCGGAACTTTGCGCTGGTTGACGAAAAACACGCCGCTCTTGCGTCCCATGATGCCCTCTTTGCCATGCATGCGACCCACGGGTCGGGGTCGACCACCATTCATTCGGTCGATAGTTAGATTAGCACACGAGCGCGTGTAGCGGGTCACACTTCACTCAACCCGTGAAACCCCTGGCTCGCCCAAAAGTCTGTTCAGCACTTCGCGTCGGACGAGCTTGCCGGTCTCTGTCCTGGGTAGCGCATCCCAGCAGACGAATCGCTCGGGAGTCTTGCTCGATCGGAGGGCCCTCCGGGCAAAGCCGCGAAGATCACTGAGGTCAATATGCTGACCATCCCGCAGCACTACCGCTGCTTCGAGACGCTGCCCCCATTCGTCATCCGGGACGCCGACCACGGCGACATCAAGCACGGCAGGGTGGCGCGACAGCACATCCTCGATCTCCGCGGGCGCAATATTCTCCCCTCCGCGGATGATCGTGTCATCCGCGCGGCCGATGACGAAGAGATATCCTTCCTCATCGACATAGCCCTGGTCACGCGTGTCGAAGTAGCCGCCACCGTCCACAACCCTGCCGGTTTCAGCGTATTCCGCAGAAACCTGGTCGCCGCGCACGCATACGCGCCCGAGCTCACCCGCGCTGACCTCCGTTCCGTCGGCCCCGAAGATGCGCAAGTCCAGTCCGGGAATGGCCCTTCCCACCGAGGACAACCGTGCTCGGACGGTAGGGTCCGAACTCGATTGTGCCGCGCGGTGATCTTCCGGGCTAAGGACGGCTATGGTCGAGCTGGTCTCGGTGAGACCGTACGCGTTGACGAAGCCGACTCGGGGCCATGTCTCTAAGGCTCGCAGTATCACTGAACGCGGCATAGGCGCGCCACCGTAGGCAAGGGTGCGCAGCGTCGGGATCGACAGGTCGGTTCCATAGTCGAGGATGCGGGACAGCATCGTCGGTACAACGAGTGCGTTGGTCACCCCTTCGCGACGCGCCGCGATTAGCCACTCATCCGCATTGAACTGATCAAGGATGACCGTCCGCCGTCCGGCGTAGAGGTTGGAGATAACGTTGGCGACTGCTGCGATGTGGTAAGGCGGCACACTCACCAGGGCCGCTTCGTCCGCGGCCGCGGACCCGAAGTCTACCGACGACAACACGTAAGACACCAGGTTGTGGTGACGCAGAAGCACCCCCTTGGGCGCGGAGGTCGTCCCGCTCGTGTAAATCACGACCGCGGGCGATGATTCCCCGGCGTCGGCCGGCGCCCCGGCGTCCTGATCTACCCGGGACGTGCGCTCGAGCCACTCTTCCGGTGTGGAGAAATCACGGCCATCGTTTTCCAGAGCCATCCGCACCGGACCGTCGGCGATGAGTAGTGCCCGTGCGTGCTTATCGAGTTGCCGGGTGAGCTGCTCAGCTCCGAGCCTATAGTTCATCGGCACCAGCGGAACTCCCGCGTACGACGCAGCGAACATGGCGACCGGGAACGCGGGGCCATTCGTGGCAAGGTAAGCGACAGCGTCATGGCCGCCATCCGCTATGGACGCAGCCCCGGTGAGCGCCATCTCCTTTAGTTGGGCTGGAGTGAAGCCGCCAGAAGCGTTTCCCACCACTGTGCGCTCCCCAAAGCCGGACACGGCCATCTCAAGCAACATAGTCAGGTTCATGGCGTACCTCTTTCTTCGTAGTAGCGGCGCACCGCCAAGGTTCTTGCCGTGGGCTTCTTACCGCTCTTCACAGTTCCGGAGCGCTAGTGAGCCTGCCGACTTGGGCCGAGCCGGCGCCCACACGCCATTCGCGTTTTTGCAGCCCGAGATCGGCGACGAACTTGCCTTCGAGATCCGGGCATCTTGCGCTTCTGGCAGCTCCGAGTCGAGCCGCTGGCCGCTGCGCCCTCCAACGCGATGTGCGTGCAAGCCTGGTACATACACTCTCCTTGCCATGAATCAAACTAACGCTAGAATAGCGCAGCACTATCATGGCACGGTAGTAAACTCCACGTCGACTTGGAAGGGACAGACTTCGCTTCACAACTCGCCACGAACGAAGACTCGAACGTGCGGCGATACGTCCGTGCACGACAGGTCGATCCGGAGGTGATTGCTGACCGACATCAGCCAGTACTCGCCGCCGACAGACATCCGCTATTTCACCGAGATACGATCGCTCCGGTACGGGCGGATGGCTCTCTGGGTCCGCCAGTAACAAGACGCGCTCTTCACGCCGAGGGTCGTTTTGCAGTCGCGAGATGATGATGTGCCACCGTCCTCGCCGGGGAACGGCCATGCTCGGCGTACCGAGATCACGCTCAGGGGAACTCGACGAAGGGGAGCTTCAAATGGGCGCACTCCCCAGTCGGCACGGCCGAGCGCCTGTTGTACACAGGAGGCCGCCTACGGCGGCCCAAACGCAACCCATATCGCTGCGGCGATCAGGTCGTTACAACAGAAAAAGAGGCTTAGCAGCGCTGACAAGGCAGATCCCCTCGGCGGGAAGCGACAGCGAACGCTCGGCCAAACCGCTCCTCGCGCAGTCGATGGACGCCGGTCAACAGCGCGGGCTCGTACCTTCGCGCCTCTTGCCCTCTTTCACGGCGCTGGCAAAGCCAGCCTGTGCTCAAGTGACGAGCCAGCGATCGGAGATATACAGCAGTATGCGCAACGAGGCCAGGCAGCATTGTGCATTCGGTGTTGCCGATCTCGCTGAAGCCAGAGTCAAGCGAGTCGGCGATTCCGGGTTACTCCCGGATTGAATGCGAGCCTCCCCGGTGTAGTCCGGTCCTGTCCCGTGGAGATTCACCGACGGCGACTTCGCGACCGTGCACAGGACCGATCTCAACGTTTACGGGTGCCTGACGGCCGACGCGCTTGACTGAGTGGTCCCTCCGGATCGGGCCGAGTGCATAAGTTGTCGCTGTCTCTAACAGGGCCCGATCGGAGATCACGCGAACTGACCATGCGCTGCACGATATCGGTGTAGAAGGCGGTCAGTTCCTTTCGCCCCGACGAGCCGTCGGGGCGAAACCACACAGTGATACCCGTGATCATCGTGAGCACCGAGATGCGAATGAGGTGCTCAGGATCCCGGACGAACATCCCTTCCTCGTAACCGGCGACCAGGATGTCGTCTAGCGCTGAATCGAAGCGATCGCGCAGGTCCATGTAGGTCTCAAACTTCTCCGGCGAAAAGCTGCGGACCTCCATTCGGGCAATAAAAGACTCCTTGTGGTTGTCAACATGCCATTTGACAAGTGTCTCGATATACAGCTTTAGCCGCGTCGCCGGGCTCTGGACACCTTCGAGCTGTGCATCGAGGTCATCGACGATATCCTGAAGAAGCTCCATGACCACGCGATGAAGGAACGCTTCTTTACTGTCAAAGTAATAGTATAAGGAACCTGGCTTCATACCCACCTTGTGGGCCAGTTGGCGGGTGTTCATGTTCTCGTAGCCATGGTCGTACAGCAGCTCAACGCCCGCCTCGCGAATGAGCGGCCACGTGGTGTCACGGCTTGATCCAGGGGTCCTCACCGGTCACCCACGCGGCGCACTTGCCGACTGGAACTGTTGGCTATCTGCATCGGCGACCCGCACTGGCATTTCAGTCACTTGTTCAAGGCACACGATCGCTAGACCTCCTTGACTCTCCACTCTGGCTCAGTGTAGAACCGAAGCAATTCGAAGACGGCCGAGGGGAAGGTACTCACGTAGATCGAGCAATCCGGGACCATCCGGGCGGTGCGGAGTGCGTGGTATAGCTCGCGGGCTAGGTAGCGCTTGATGCAGCGGATGATCTCGCGTTTGGATAGTCCCTCGATGTTCCGGCGGTCTGCGTAGGCGCGGGTTCGGATACAGTAGCGCAGACGGACCACGGTGATCAGGTGCAGTGTGCGGTCGGCGTCGCGATCGCCGAAGGGGTTGAGCCGGTGGCAGGTGGTTTTGCCGGAGAAGGCGGGGGTCGGAGCGGCTGCGCAGACGCGGGCGGATGCCGCGTCGCTGTGGAGCAGGTCGATGTTCTGGCCGGCCGTGATCAGTCGCTGCGCGGTATGGACGGGTCCGATCCCAAGCAGGGTGAGCGTGCGCGGCGCAGCTTGGCGTACCAAGCCTGTGAGGTGCTCGTCGAGTGCCGTGACCTCTTCGGCGAAGTAGCCGACATGACGAGCGATGCTGCGTAGCGCGAGCGTGGCAGCCTGTACCGGGTCATGGATCCGGTGCCGGTCGGCCGCCAGTCGACGGCTTGGCTGGCTTTGCTGGCTAGGGTTTTCGCAGTCAGCGACTCACGGACTGCCGTCGGCGCGGTGATGACCAGTTCGCGGAGTTGGTTCAGAGCACTGGTACGAGCCTTGACCACGCTAGCCCGGGCCAGGTGCAGCTGGCGGATGGCTTCCACGATCCCGGTGGAGACGACCGGGACTATATCCAGGCACGCAGGGTGTCGATGCCGAGCAGGAGCGGCCCCTGTGTGCCGGGAGTGTCAGATCGTCTGACACGCCCCGGACGAGGAGGTGCGTTCCAGTTCGGCACTAGGAAACCCGCTCTAACACGGCATCGACAGCGTCATGCGTTCGCGCGCCAAGCCGTGTATTCGTCCGGAGTGGCGCTGCTGGCGACGGCTTTCTCCCAGCGCGTTTGGAGGACGTCGAGCAGGCGTTGCTCGACGGTGTTGGCGACGTGGGAGTAGGTCTGTTGGACTTTGTCGGGCAACACGTGGCCGAGTCGCAGGGCTTGGGCTATCTCGGGTACCCCATCCTCGATCAACCAGGTCTTGTGCCCGTGGCGGAGGCCGTGGAAGGTCAACCCCGATTTGACTGGTTGCACGCGCAGCTCCGGGTTGGTGACGTGCGGGTTCCCTTCAACGCACGGTCGGAAGGCGCGGCGACGGAAGTTGCTGCGCCGGTGAAGGGTGTGTTGTGGGGTGGTGAACACATGCCGGTGTGTGTGCGATTGCAGATGTGCACGTAGCAGCCTGACGAGGAAAGGCGGGTAGCTGATGGTCCGCGCGGACTCTTCGGTTTTGGGTGGCCCGAGGTAGAGCCGTCCGTCGTCGAGTTCGTGGAGCGCACCGATTTCAGGATCGACGGTCATGTGTCCGGTGTCATCGTCGAACAGATGGGTGTTGATGCGTTGGAGGCCGACGTTTTCGCCCCAGCGGGCGCCGGTCCAGGCTGCGTGGACGACCAGGGCTGCTCCGGCTGGACCGTAGTAGTAGGCAATCTGGTCGGCGATGTCGAGGACTTCGCTCGGGTAAGGCCAGACTTTACGGGGGGCGCGCCGGGTGCGGCGGCGTTTGCCGCGTCGACGTCGTTGGATCGAATTGGTCGCGATCAGTTTCTCATCGACGGCATCATCAAGGAGCAGAGAGAAGCATTTGATGATGCTATTGACCGTGGCTGTGGCAAGACCGTTGGCGAGGAGGTGTTTTTCCCAGGCACGTATTTTGAGGTTCGACAGCTGGTCGAGGGAGTGTTTTCCCCATTTCGGGTCGATGTGGTTGGTGATGATGCTGCGGTAGTTATCTTCGGTCCGCCGGTCGATGTCGAGCGATTCGAGCCAGGGAAGGCTCCAGTCTTCGACAAGGGTTTTGCCGCCTGCTGGGTCGATCCAGGTGCCTTTGCGTTGTTCGCTTCCCATGTCGGCGATGTAGTCTTCGGCTTCTTTTCGGGTGCTGAAGCCAGGGATGGATCCGATCGTGTCGTCGGTACGCCGGTACCGGACACGCCAGCTGTTGTTGCCGGTGGGCTCGGGCCACGCCACGGTGAACCCCTTCCGATCGGTGTGGTGGGCAAGGTGGGACGACGCTGTCGTCTATGGACGCTCGCGTGTCACCGGAGAGCAACCAGGAAACCTGAGAAAACTCTACGGATGAGGCGTTTGACTCGGGTGGGCTACTAGCGTCGTATCCTTCGCGTACGCGAGGTCTGGCGCCCCTCCCCCGAGTTGACGAGTGACTTGAGATCGGCGTCCGAGAAACGCAGGTGCTTACCGACATAGGTACACGAGATCTTGCGTTGGCCTGCTTTGCGCCGCAACCACGACTCTCGGATGGAGAGCATGTCAGCGGCTTCTTTGGGCGTGTGGAGGAGTTTCTCCGTGAGCTTGGACTTCTTGTTGTGCTTGTTTGCCATGTCGTGTCTCGACTTTCAGAGCGTTCGCCTGGTTGAAACGGAAGGCGGGTATTCAAGGTCCCGGCAGCCGCGCATCCGGTTCGGGCAGTCGGATGTGGACCTTTACTACCGGTACGGGTTTTCGGCGATTTCATACGACTGGTGCGCCTGGCATGGTCCGCTTTCGGTGTGGATCAGATGGATGGCGCATGGCACCCCAGCCACGGACAGGTGCGGTGACTCGCAATTCGTTCAGCGCCTCGTGGTCCCGGGGCGTGCTGGACGGGTCGAAGGGCGTGACGTCCGGGTCCGTGTCGCGGTGGGGCGAACCGTCGAGCCCGGGTGGCGAGCTCGAGCACTGCGCGCGGTGTCTTCGTGGTGTGGCCGACTGAAGCTGTGGCTGTGCCTTCGACGGTTGGACCTATCGCCCGAGCGTTGGCGCGGCGGAGAATCGCCGAGCAGGGCCAGGTCGTCGAGCAACAACCTCACGGCGTGGCGGGCTTGGGCTGGCATGACGGCGTTACCCAGCGCCCGTAGCTAGGCGGTTCGCGGTAGGCCGAGTTGCGGGTGGGTGGCCCATCCGGGTGGTAGGCCCATGAGCCATTCCACGAACGCTGGCGAGAGAACGGGCCGTCCATGTCGCCCGGGCTGGGTCGGGTACGGCGCCTGGCGGCCGGTGATGCGTTCCCAGCGGTGCACCGCGGCGGCATAGTCGCCCCAGTCCACCAACTCGGTGTGCCGATGCGTCGTCACGGTTGTACACCCCTCTTCCGCGTCGCTGAGCTCTTCGGCGTGGCGGTGTTGGGTGCGGTGACGGCGATGACGACCGAGGGCAGCATCAGATCACCCTTGGAGCCGCGCTGTGCCGGGCAGCCTTTCGTGCCATCTGTCGCCCGGGGTGTCGGCAGCAGCCGCAGTGTGTCGAGCAGCGATGGGCCGCCTTGTCGTGATGCGGCGGAGATTCCGTTGGACGAGCCATCGTGCGCGGTCGGTGTCGGCAGCAGCGTTGCGCTTGGCCGAGCACCGGTGGCTAGGACTTCTTCGTTCGTGCCCGGATGTGTGGTGCTGTGCGGGCGGGAGTCCTCGGTGACGTCGGGCGTGTGGTCAGTGCGCGTGCGCGGTCGGGCAGGGAGGCGCCGCAGTCGTGGGTGTGGCGGGTGCAGCTTTTCGCGTCCTAGGCGGTCGGCGTCGGTAGCAGGCGCACCATGTCGGTCAGGGTCACGCACCCGGCTGGGATCGGGCGGCCCGGTTTCTGCACGGTTTGGATCGCTGCCGACCGGGAGTCCGCCGCGGTCGGCGTCGGCAACAGCTGCATTGCTGGTGCGTTCGGGTTGACGACGTCGTTGCGGTCCAACCCGTCCTCGACCGTCCGGCATGGTGCCGGATCGCCGGGGTTGTCGTTGCGTGCCGGTGCAGTCGATGTCTGGCGCTTTCGTGGCCGTTCGGGGGACGGCGCAGAGGAAGACGCGTTCTCGGCGGTGGGCTGCTCCGATGTCGGCGGCTGGTAGGCAACGCCAGATCGCGTCATACCCTGTTTCGGCCAGCCCCGCGAGTACGCGGTCGAGTCCGCCGTTGCGCCAGCGCAGTGCGGCGACGTTTTCCACGACGATGAGCGCGGGTCGTAGTAGGCGAATGGCGTCCAGGATGCTGTGCCAGAGTCCACTTCGTACACCTTTCTCGATGCCCGCGCGCCGACCGGCCGCGGAAATGTCCTGACACGGAAACCCGGCGGTGAGTACCTCGACCGGTTCAACGGAGGCGAAGTCCACGGCGCGCAGGTCGCCGAGGTTGGCGATGCCGGGCAGTCGAGCGTCCAGGATGGTGGCGGCGTGCGGGTCGGGTTCGCAGTACCAGGCGATCCGGCCACCGAGCACGGCGCTGACGCCGAGGTCGAGCCCGGCCACCCCGGTGCACAGTGACCCGATCACCGGTCCCTCGCTCGACACGAACCGCAGGGCCTCGGCTGCCTCGGTTTCGCTGCTGTTGGAGGGGGTTGGTTTAGTGGACATGCTGGGCCTCCCGTGTCCGCGCCTGGCGCGTGGCGTGGTCGTCGGGGTGCGGGCAGCGGTGCCGGGTCACGGCACGGTGCGCGGCGGCGGCACGGCGGTAGCGGGCTTCCCAGCCGCAGTCGCGGCAATGCACGAGGGCGCTCATGCCTGCCACCCCCTGCCGGGCACGTGCGTCAGGCGCGGCAGCTTGTCCGGCGGGGCGAAGTGGCGGGGTTGGTGGGGTGGGTGGGGGTGGAGTGGTTTGCGGAGGCAGATCACGTCTTCGTGGGCGATCAGGTGCAGCGGTAAGCCTTGTTCGCGTTGTTTGCGGATGAACTCCCGTTGAAAAAAGGAACCGCGCGCGACGAGGTCGGTGTCGGCGGCGCGGGCCAGCAGCGCGACGCAGCGTTCGACGGGGATGAGTCCGGCCCGGTGGCCGCAGGCGATGATCTGGCTGGGCAGATCGATCAGTTCGGAATGTTCGCGCCAGGGCCGGGCGGTGATCACGACGTGCCCGCCCGGGCGCAGCACCGTGGCGCAGCCGGTGAGGATGCGGGTGAATCCCGCGAGCAGACGGTGGTGGCCGACGTTGGCGAGGTTGCCGCGATCCAGACTGGAGCCGTAGCGGTGGTGGAACTTATGCACTTTCCCGTCATGTGAGTCGGTGCCGGCGGTAGAGACCTGCCCGTGGACCGAGGGCCCATACGGAGGAGAGGTCACCACCAACGCCACCTGCTGGTGATAGTAGGCGGGCAGCAGGGTTTCGAGGTGGCGGGCGTCGCCGGTGAACACCTGGCCGTCGTGCCCATGGCCGCGTTCGCGCGCGAGCTCGAGGTTGGCTTGCGCGACGCGGACCCAGTGCGGTTCGTACTCGATCCCGACCGCGCGGCGTCCCGCGTCGATTGCCTCGACCAGGGTCGTACCGGATCCCGCCATAGGGTCGAACACGAGATCGCCGGGCCGGGTGTAGTGGGTGATCGCGTGCGCGGCGACGGCGGGCAGCATCTTGGCCGGGTGCGCGGTCGAGTCCGAGACATAACGACCTTTACGTTGCGCGGTCGGGGAGGTTTGCGCGGTCGCCCACACCGAGCCCGGCAGCCCATCGGGATGGGTGGTCGCGGTTATCGGTGCGACCGGGTCGCCACCGTCGAACTGGCCGGTGCGGGTGGTATCGGCGCCCGGGGAACCGGCGTTGGTCTTGGTGGTCTGCGGGATGCGCACGGTGGGCGTGTCGTCTCCGGCGAACTCGGCCGCGATACCGGTTCCGGTGTTCGCCGGTGCTGTGGTGTTCGTGGCCGATGCGGGGGTTGGGGTGTGCGGCATGGGGCACCTGTCTTTCGCACGTTTCGACGGACTGGATGGGATGGGTGGCGGAGTGGGCGCGGTGGCCAGTGCGCTGGCGCGCGGGCGCGGAGGGGTCACTGGGGTGTGCCCGGTGTGGCGGGGTGGGGGTGGGCTTGAGCGAAGACCAACAGGTCTCCGTGCGTGCGCACGTGCGGTACGGGCAGTCCGCGGACCTGGGCGCGGTGGACCAAGCGGGTCTGCTCGTCGTCTCCGGGTGGCGGGGCGGCGGGAGCGAGCGCTCCGTTGTGGACGGGGGTGAGCAGGGTGACGATGTGCTGGAGGTAGAGCAGGTCGGCGTTCTGCGCGGCGGCGATCATCGGGCCGGTCGGGTCCGTCAGCCGGCCTTGATTCCAGTCACTGTGGGTATAGACCGCGAGGATCCCGCCGAAGCGCAGCAACCGCGCCGCGGCGCGCGCGATCCGATCCGCCGAGCCTTCGCATCCGCCGGTACTCGGGAGTGAGGTGAGGACCAACTCCGCACCGTCCGCGTTGTTCGCGGTCGCTGCGGTGACCGCGTGATCCGAGGCGGCGTGCTCCTCGGTGAGGGACTGCCTCCGGGGTGCCGGTACACCGGGAGCCTGCGCGGGGGATTCGTCGATGAACTCGTCCCAGAACGGCCGCGGCGACCGCCGGGGAGCAACCCGATGCGGGTCGGGTTGCACGGTCTCGGCGCTGCGACCAAGACCGGTGACGACCCGGCACGCAGCAACCGGAGCGTCAACCATGGTTGACTTTTGTGGTGGTGTGGTCGTGCTCTGGTCGGGGTCGTTGTCGGGGGTGTTGTCGACGGTGGGCCAGGGCAGGATCAGCACCCGGTCCGCGGGGTCGGTGAAGGTGGTTGTCGCGGCCTGCACGATCGGTGTGGGCCACGGGTCGTGCGGATCGATCGGTTCTGAGCCGGTCGCCCACACGGTGGCCGGGATCGGGTTCGGTGCACCAGTTCGAGGAGTCGCTCGTGCCCGGTTCGGATGCTGGCGTGCGGGTGTGGCGGTACGGGAGTTTCGTGCGGGGCGCGCGGTCGGGAACGGAGCTCCCGGATACGGCGCGCGGTCGCCACCGCGGCGGGTGCGGGGCGGTCGTGTCGTGTCGCGTCGGGCCTGCGGCCGGTTGGCTGGACGGTCGGCCGAGGGCTGCGAGCGCTGGGCCATGGGTGCCTCCCAAATGGCGGTCACCGGACGGGAGATCCGGCTGTCTTTTGCTGTCACCCCCTAACTCCGGAAAATCGGCCGTTTGGAGACACCCGGAAACAGAAAAAAATTGGACGACTTCTCGGTCCCGCCGGGCCACGCCAAACGTTGGCTAGTGGCCTGAGAAGCATCCTTACGCGAATTCGCTGGGCTCCACGTCGACGGGCGGGAGGCCGGTTTCGCGCGGACGTGGTCGACGAGCTCCCACGCCCTGTGGTCGCGGCGTGGTCCCAGGTCAGGTTCTCGCGTTCGTTACGTGAGACGGCCCCTGCGGTCGGCGTTGGAGCGGGGCGTTTCATCGCCGCTCACCAGGTGTCGCGCGGTGTCTCGCACTCGTGAAACTCGAGGATGCACTGTCATCGGCGCGACGGTCATCGGTGGGGACCGCGGCTGGGTTGGGTGCGCTGTTGGGGCGAGGTTGAGGCGCTAACGGGGCGGTTGTGAGGCTTTTCTGGGGCGGTCGGGATGGCTTTCTTGGGGCCGCACTGATTCCGCCATTTCCAGGAGTGGTCGACATGGATTTGTCGCTGTCGGAAAACGATCCCGACGCGCGGGTTTTCGCGTTTCGCCGTACTCCCGAATACGTGGGCGAGGACGGCGTGTTCGATATCGCTGGCGCCAGTTTCGAGTGGCTGGTGACCGGGCCGCATCCCGTGTGCGTCCAGGGCAGCGAGATCCCCGGGCTCCCGTCCGGGCCAGTGCCCGTGGATGAGCTGGGGGCGCTCCTGCTGCACAAGGACTGCACGCAAGCGACCCGTGATGCCACGTGGACGTATCTGATCGTCCGCGCTCGCGCCGAGGGCCGCACCTGGACCGTGGCCTGTGTCGGGCTCGCACTACCGGTTCTGGTGCCGGTCGCGGCCTCGCTGACCAAACGGTTGCGCGGCGACTGGCACGAGATCCACGCCGCCGTGTTGAGCGGTTTCCTCGAAGCGCTCGGCGAGATCGATCTGGACCGGCCAGCAATCCTCGTGCGCCTGCGGTGGGCGGCCTACCGTACGGGCGCCGCCGCGCTGCGGGAAGCGCTCGACGCGGCCACCCCGGTCGATGACGTCAACGACTTCGGGTCCCGGCCACCACAGCCCCCGAGCGGTCACCCCGACCTCGTGCTCGCGACCGCCGTGCGCGCGGGCGTGATCACGGCTGCGGAGGCCGCGTTGATCTCGGCGACCCGTTTCGGCGAGTTGTCGCTGATCGAAGCCGCCCATGCGCGTGGCCAGAGTTACAAGGCGGCTCAAAAGGCCCGACATCGCGCCGAACTTCAGCTGGCGTCGTATCTAGCCGAGCGCGGTACGGACAACGATGACGACTCCCGCGGGGACACCGCGCCAACACCAGCGCGCGAGGCGGGCGAACACCAGGCCGGCACTGTCGTGCGCCCGTTGTCGTGGCGCTCGTCGACGCACCGGGTGCGACTACGCAACGTGACACGCACCAGTCCGGAACTGGCGCAGAAATTCCCGCGCCCGGTGCATCCAGACGGCCCGAAATCCGGAGTTAGGGGGCGCGGGACCCGAGTGCCCGCACGACCAGCACCGCACCGCTCGCACGGACCCGCCCGCCGGTCGTCGACGCCCGTGAGGCCCAGCCAGGAGGCCCCCTCATGCGACTGACTCGCTACCCCCACCCGACACTGTCGAACAGCCGTCGCCGCGCAGCGACCCGTCCACCGGCAAGCCCAGGAACACGCCCTGCTCGCCTGGCTCGCAGCCGCGTTCGGCGCACCACCAACCGAGTGGCTGCGTGCTCGAGCACCACACCCGACCGCGACCACCGCACACCCGAATCGGGAACACGGCGATTCGAAAAACGACGCCAGCATCGTGCTTGGCTGGTGCTTGAGCTGGTCGCGCTCGGGTTGTTGTTGAGCGTGTCGGCGCATGCCGAGACGGTCCAGGTGTTCGCGCTCGCCCGGTCGGTCGACGATGTGCTGGGCAATATCCGCAACTGGATCATGGGCATCCTCGCCGGGGTTGCGGTCGTGTTCCTCACGATCGGGGGCCTGCGGTATCTGATGGCTTCCGGGGAGCCCGGCGAGATCGAAAAAGCCAAGGGCGCGTTCAAAGCCGCCGGTATCGGTTTCGGTCTGGCCGCCCTGGCACCGCTGGTGGTCGAGATCCTCAAGAACATCGTGGGCGGGGTGTGAACCATGCCCCTCACACACGCCCGCCCACACTCCCGTGGTCTTTTCGCATGTCGCTGGTGCCGTCTCGCTGTGTGTCTGGCGGTGCCGGGCGCGTTGCTGGCCTTGACCATGGGGTCCGCGCTGTCCGCGTCGGCCACACCCCAGACACCGCCACCGCCTTCGCCGTCTTCCTCGGCGCCACCGGCGACTCCACCTGCGCCGGACGCGCCTGCGCCGTGTGCCGGGCCGGACTGTATTCCGCATCCGCCCTCGTTCGACCCGTCACCGCCCGACCACACCCGTCGGGGGCCGGATTCGTCGTTCGATCCGCGCGGCACCGAGTGCGGGATCACCAACGTGGCCGCCTGTGTCGGGCAGGGCGTCAACGGCTGGTTCATGGCGTTCGTGATCGGCGCGCTCAACCCGCTGCTGGGTCTGCTCGGACAGACACTGTTGACCACACCGGAACCTGGTTCGTTGCCGGCTCTGGGCCAGATGTGGACGCAGATGTGGCACATTCTGGTCGCGGTGTACGGGATCATCGTGCTCGTCGCCGGGATCCTGATCATGAGCTTCGAAACCATGCAGGCCCGCTACACCGTCAAGGAGATCGGCCCGCGTATCGCGGTCGGGTTTCTGGCCGGGGCGCTGTCGCTGTTCGTGGCGACGAAGGCCATCCAGATGGCCAACGCGCTGGCGCTGGCGGTCACCGGGAGCGGGGTCGATCCGCACACCGCCGCGGCGGCCATGGCCTTGATGATTCTCAACGCGGTTACGAACGGCAGTTGGTGGCTGGTGTTCATCGCGCTGGCGTTGGTGGTCATGATCGTGATCCTGTTGGTCACGTTCATCGTGCGGGTCATGGTGACGATCCTGTTGATCGCCGCCGCCCCGATCGTGTTGATGTGGCACGCTCTCCCGCACACCGAGGGCATCGCACGCATGTGGTGGAAAGCCTTCGGTGGGGTGCTGGCCATTCAGCTGGGACAGTCGCTGGCGCTGGTGACCGCCTTGCGCCTGTTTTTCGCTCCCGGCGGTGTCCCGTTGTTCGGGCAATCCAGTGGTGGGCTGGTGCATCTGCTGCTGTGTCTGGCGCTGATCTGGGTGCTGATCAAGATCCCGTTCTGGTGCCTGCAACCACTGCGCGGAGGCGGCCGGTCGATGCTGGGATCGCTGGTGCGCGGCGCGATCGCCTACAAAGCCATGGGGCTGCTCGGCGGCAAGTCCCGGGGCAAAGCGAAACCCCGTAAGCGCCGACCCGTCCAGTCCGATCGTGGCGGTCGCGACGGCGGTGTGCCGGCGGATCCACCAGCGACCCGGGCGGACCAGTTCATGTTCCCGATGCGGCTACGCCGCACCCGCCATCCCCTCCGGCGCGGGGAACGCCTCAGCGACCGGACTTCTCCTGTGCAGCCGGATCGCCGTCCTGGGCCCGGGCAGTTGTCGTTGTTCACCCCGCACGGGAGTGGAGACAAGACTCGTGTCGACGCGAACCCGCGCGCGCTGCCGCTGCGGGACCTGCCGAACGCATTGCCGCGCGATCAGCTGGGGCTCCCGTTTCCGGTGCGACGTGACCCCGACCGGGTCGGGCGGAGGTCCCTGGCCGACGACCTCGCCGCACGCGACCGGCGTGGGGCCGAGCCGGTCGCGCAACAGGGTTTGTTGACTCCGGATGGGCGGGTCAACCGCAACGCGCGCCCACCCGCGCGCATGCCGAACGCGTTGATCGCACCCGAAACCGGCATGCTGCCGATCCAGCTGCGCCCAGCGGCCCCACGCCCCTCCCAGACGAGTCTGGCCGATGAGCTCGCCACCCCAACCCCACCGCCGTCGCCACGGCAGACCGGGCCGGGCCTGATCACACCGTCCGGACAGATCAGCCGCGCCGCCCGGGCACCCCGCAAACGCACCCCGGATCCCTACAGCGGTAACCGCCCGCTGGCCTCGGGCCAATACCCGCTGCCCCTCGGTGTCAAGCGCCAACCCAAACCGACCCCACCACCCCAGAGCCCACCGTCCCAGAGTCCGGCGAAACGGACCGGGAGCCAGTTGGCGCTGCCGCTGGATCTGCCCACGCGCCGGAACCGGAAGAAGTGAGGGATACCCGTGACCACGCCCGTGAGAATTCCCGCCGATGTCGATCGCCCCGATCGTGTCCTGGGACCGCTGACCGCCCGTCAACTCCTGATCCTCGGTAGCGCCGGTGTCGTGCTCTACCTGTTCTACCTCGCGACCCGCCCTTTCCTGCCGCTGGCGGTGTTTCTGATCGTGGCGATCCCGGTCGGGATCGCGGCCACTGTCGTGGCCCTCGGGCAGCGTGACGGACTGCCGTTGGACAAGCTCCTACTCGCCGCGATCCGCCAACGCCTGGCCCCCGCGCATCGGGTCGCCGCCCCAGAAGGGGTGCGCCCCGCCCCGTCCTGGCTGACCGCCGAAGGCTCCATTCAGCGCGGCCACCGAGCTGTGAGCCAGGGGGTGGCGCCGGTGCCGTTGGAGTTGCCCGCGACCGGGATCGAGGACACCAGCACGCACACCGGTGTGGTCGATCTCGGCGCGGATGGGCTCGCGGTCATCGCCGTGTGCTCCACGGTGAACTTTTCGCTGCGCACCCCCGGCGAGCAGGAAGCACTGGTCGCCGCGTTCGCCCGCTACCTGCACAGTTTGACCGCCCCGGTGCAGATCCTGGTCCGCGCCGAACGCCTCGATCTGGCCCCACAAATCGCCGAACTCCGGGCCCGGGCCGGTGGGCTGCCGCACCCGGCGCTGGAAGCCGCCGCCCGCGATCACGCCGACTACCTCGCCGACCTCGCCGCTCAGACCGATCTGCTGCGCCGGCAGGTACTGCTGGTCCTGCGCGAAAACCTGCGCCCCAGCGACGGGATGACCGGGCAGCACGGTTTCAGCCTGGCCGCCGTGTTGCAACGACGTCGCCGCCAGCACAGCGACGAGGAGATCGAGGGGCACGCGCGCCAGGCCGCCGAACAACGACTCCTCCGTCGCCTCGGGGAGGCCGTCGAACTCCTGTCTCCGGCCGGGATCGTGGTCACCGCCCTGGATGCCTCGGCCGCGACCGGGGTGCTGGCCACCGCGTGCAACCCCGACACCTTTCTGCCCCCGTCGGCGGGGCTGGCCGCCGCCGACGACGTAGTCACCAGCACCACCAGCTTCACCGACCTCTACGGCAGCGACGAACCCACCGACCCGACACAGCCGTTGTCGCCGAGCACAGGCGGCGGGGGTGTTCGGGCAACGGGCACCGACCCGGCTCACTCACCCCGCCAGCACGGGGCGACTCCCCACACGCCCCGCAACACCGTATCTGCCCCGCGATCGCAGGCGGGTCCGTGGCTTTCGGATGAGGACGACTGGGACTACGACGACGAACTCGCCGACCAAAAACCCCATACCCGTCCCCAGCAAGCAATCGACGACGACAGCAGTTTCGAGAGCAGGTGAGTGACATGGCGCGTAGTCGTTCCGCGTATGCGGCGGGAGCGTTCACCCCGGACTCGCTCGCGGTCGGGACCCGGCATCTGGAAGTCGGCAACGAATGGGTCGCCTCGTTCGGGGTGACCGGCTATCCACAGGAGGTGTATCCCGGCTGGCTCGCACCGCTGTTGACCTACCCGGCCCGTTTGGATGTGTCGGTGCACGTGGCACCGGTGGATCCGGCGACCGCGGCCAGCGGTCTACGGAAACAGCGCGCGAAACTGGAATCCTCGCGTCGGCACAACGCCCGCGAGGATCGTCTCGACGACCCGGATCTGGATGCCGCCGCCGAAGACGCCGCCGAGCTCTCCCGTCGGATCGCGCGCGGTGAGGGGCGCCTGTTCAAATTCGGGCTCTACCTGACTGTGCATGCCCCGGACGAGAAGACCCTGGCCGAGGAAGTCTCGGCGCTACGGTCGCTGTGCGCCTCGCTGCTGCTCGACGCGAAACCCGCGACCTACCGCGCCCTGCAAGGCTGGGTCTCCACCTTGCCGCTCGGGCTTGATTCGCTGGGGTTGAAACGCACCTTCGACACCGCAGCCGTATCGGCGGCGTATCCGTTCACCTCCCCGGATCTGCCACCCACGGACCCGAGCGCCACCGCACCCGCGGGGGTGCTGTATGGCTACAACGTCGGCTCCTCGGGGCTGGTGCACTGGGACCGCTTCGCGTGCGACAACTTCAACTCCGTGATCCTCGGGCGTTCCGGGTCTGGGAAGTCGTATCTGGTCAAACTCGAAACCCTGCGTAGCCTCTACCGCCACATCCGCACCAATGATTCCGATGCTGGTGGTGGGTGGGCGGCCGAGGGGGTGCAGGCGTTCATCATCGACCCCGAAGACGAATACGCCCGCCTGGCCGCCCAGGTCGGCGGCACCTACGTACACCTCGGTGCCGGAGGCGTGCGCCTGAACCCGTTCGACCTGCCCATCCACGTTACGGCGAGCGGGCGGCGCACCGCGCCGCATGACGCGCTGAATCGGCGGGTCCTGTTCCTGCACACGGTATTCGCGGTCCTGTTCGGCGCACCGGTCACCGCCGCCGAACGGGCGGTACTGGATACCGCGATCATCGACACCTACACCAGAACCGGGATCACCAGCGATCCACGCACCTGGACCCGCCCGGCTCCGTTGTTGCGCGATCTGCGCGACGTGCTCGCCGCCACCGGCGACCACGGGGACACGGTGGCCGCCGATCTGGCCGCGCGCCTGCATCCCTACGTGGACGGGACGTTCGCGGATTTGTTCGACGGGCCGACCACGACCACCCCGGACGGGCATCTGGTGGTGTTCTCCCTGCGGGATCTGCCCGACGAGTCCAAAGCGATCGGCACGCTGCTGACCCTGGATGCCGTGTGGCGGCGGGTGTCCACCCCCGCGCACCGGCGCCCCCGGCTGGTCGTGGTCGATGAGGCGTGGCTGTTGATGCAACAGCCCGAAGGGGCACGGTTTCTGTTCCGGATGGCCAAAGCCGCGCGCAAACACTGGGCCGGGCTCACCGTGGCCACCCAGGACACCGCCGATGTCCTCGGTAGCGAACTGGGCAAGGCCGTCATCGCCAACGCCGCCACCCAAATACTGCTACGCCAAGCACCCCAGGCGATCGACGAGATCGCCGAGACCTTCGACCTCTCCGCCGGGGAACGCCAATTCCTGCTCTCCGCGGACCGCGGCCAAGGACTCTTGTCCTCGGGGACACAGCGTGTGGCCTTCCAGGCGCTGGCCTCACCAGGAGAGAACTTCCTGATCACCACCGACCCGGCGGAACTGGCCGGATTCGCCGACCACGACCCCGCCGCGACCGAGACCGGACTCACGCAAGCCTACATCGATCTCGGCCCCACCAACACGAATCCCACCACACACGGCGAATTCGCCGTCGCGGATGAGCAGGTCGATCTCGATGAGTCCTGAACAGATCCCTCCCAGCGCTCTGGTCCTGACGAAGGGAACGGTCGGCATGTCGACCGGCACCTCAACGGTCCGGCAGGGGTGGATCGGTGACTACCTGCGTGACCCTGGCGGCACGACCCACGCCCTGCTGCTCGCGTTACAGGACTGGGCCACCACGTGGGGCCCGATCCTCGCTCCGCTGGCCGCGATTGTCCTGACCGGCTATGTGGCCGGACGCCGGTGGTGGCGAGCCCGCAGACAAGAGCGATTGCAGGCTGACGCGCGGTATGCGGCCGTGCTCGCCCCGCCCGCGGTCGACCCGGCAGGCGGGGCCGCGGTGTGGTCCAACCTCGTCGGTCTCCTGCGACCGTCCTGGAAACGCCTCCTGGCCGGCCAACCGCACCTCGGGTTCGAGTACGTGTTCTCCGAACACGGAGTCACCCTCGGATTCTGGGTCCCCGCGGTGATTCCCCCCACGCTGGTCGAGCGTGCCGTCGAAGCCGCCTGGCCCGGCGCGCACACCCGCACCACCCCCGCGAAGCCCCCGCTGCCGCGCTTGGCCGACGAATGGCGACGGATCACCGTCGGCGGGCAACTACGGCTGGCCCGCAGCGAGGCGCTCCCGATCCGGACCGGGTTCGACGCCGACCCGATCCGCGCGCTGCTCGGCGCCCCGATCGGGCTCGGCCGCGACGAACACGCCTGCGTGCAAATCCTGGCCCGCCCGGTGACCGGGCGGCGCGTCGCGAAAGCCCGCCGCGCCGCGCGCCGGGTCCACCACGGTTCCTCGACCCACCTCGCTGGGCAGGTCCTCGACGTACTCACCCCCGGCACCAACACAGCCCGCGGCGGAAGAACCCGGGATCCGCGGCGGATCAGCGAGGATCCGCAGACCTCGCTGGAATACGCAGCCCAGAACAAGGCCATCGTCACCAAGCAACGCGGCGCCCAATACGAAACCGTCGTGCGCTATGCCGTGGCCACCGACCTCGCCGCGAACGCGTCCACCGGTGAGCTGACCCGGGCCCGCGACACCGCCCGCGGCCGCGCGCACGCCCTGGCCGCGAGTTTCGCGGCGTTCACCGAACACAACCACTACACCCGACGCCACCTCCGCCACCCCGCCCACGCCCTGGCCTCACGCCGGTTCGATCACGGTGACCTGCTCTCAGTACCGGAGCTGGCCGCGATCGCGCACCTGCCTACCGACGCCGAAATCCCCGGTGTCGAACGCGCCGGAGCCCGCGCGGTCTCCCCGCCACCCGGCGTGGCCACCCCCGGCCCCCAGGCCAAACCCCTCGGGACGACCGACACCGGCCACGCCCGCCCGATCGGACTGCGCGTCGCCGACGCGCGGCATCACCTGCACGTGCTGGGCGCCACCGGGAGCGGGAAATCCACCCTGCTCGGGAACATGATCCTCGACGACGCCGCCGCTGGGCGCGGGCTCGTGCTCATCGACCCCAAAGGCGACCTGGTCACCGACATCCTCAACCGCTTGCCCCGCGCCGCCGCGGAGCGCGTGGTGCTCTTCGACGCCGACTCCCGGCACCGCCCACCCTGTTTGAATCCCCTCGAGGGCGGGGAAACCGACCGCGAGGTCGACAACCTCGTCTCGGTGTTTCGCCGCGTGTACTCCGCGTTCTGGGGACCACGCACCGACGACCTCATGCGCGCGGCCTGTCTGACCCTGCGCGCGCAAGAGGGTGTGCCCACTCTGGCCGACATTCCGAAACTCCTGGCCAACGAAGCGTTCCGGTCCCGCATCACCACCGGGCTCACCGATCCCGTGTTGACCGGGTTCTGGGAGTGGTACGACCAACTTACCGACTCCAGCCGCTCCCAGGTCATCTCGCCGCTGATGAACAAAGTTCGCGCGTTCCTGCTCCGCCCCTTCGTCAAGGAAGCCATCGCCGGCGGCACCTCCACCGTGGACATGCGCCACGTCCTCGACAACGGCGGTATCTGCCTCGTGCGGATCCCGAAAGGATCCCTCGGCGAGGAAACCACCCGCCTGGTCGGTTCCCTGGTGGTGGCCCGCACCTGGCAGGCCACCACCGCCCGCGCCGCGATCGCGCAACGCCTGCGCCCCGACGCGTCCCTGGTGATCGACGAATGCCACAACTTCCTCAACCTCCCCTACCCCCTCGAGGACATGCTCGCCGAAGCCCGCGGATTCCGCGTCGCCATGACCCTCGCGCACCAGCACCTCGGACAACTCCCGCGCGAACTCAAAGAAGGCATCTCCACCAACGCCCGCTCGAAGATCTTCTTCAACGCCAGCCCCGAAGACGCCCGCGAACTCTCCCGCCACACCACCCCACGCCTGACCGATCACGACCTCGCCCACCTCGGCGCCTACACCACCGCCACACGCCTCGTGGTGCACGGCGAAGAAACCGAACCGTTCACCATGACCACCACACCCCTGCCCGACCCAATTCCCGGGCGTGCCCGCGACATCCGCGCCGCCCTACGCCACAAACGCCGCACACAACAACCAAACACAGTCACAGCAACGAACACCGGCACACCCACACCCGCCGCCCGGCCTCGTCCGCGCGCGCCCAAGACCGATCCACGCCGCGCCCGTCCCTGACCACACCCACGCGACTACAAGCCGATGTCGCAGGACTCGGCGCCGAACTGGCGCGCGCTGTCGCATGCCGAAGAGCCGGTGAATGGAGAACCTCATGATCACCACCACCACACGCCAGCACACGATGCGCCAAACACTGCCCGGTCGCGCCACCACCCGGGCGGCGAATTCCGCCGACTACCAAGCTGTTCTCGCGGCCCGGTTGACCGCGCGCGACAAGTGGATCCTCGCGCTGCTGCACGAACACCGGGTGCTGACCAGCAGTCAGATCCGCGACGCCGCGTTCCCGTCGGGGCGTTCGACACGTCAACGCTTGCGCGAGCTCTATCTCTGGCGTGCCGTGTCGCGATTCCAACCTTTCCAGCAACTCGGCTCCGCGCCCATGCACTACGTCCTCGGTCCCGCTGGTGCCGCGGTCCTGGCCGCCGAACACGGCCTCGAAGTCAAAGACCTCGGCTACCGCCACGACCGCGCCATGGCCATCGCCCACAACCAGCGCCTGACTCACACCGTCGGCGTAGCCGACTTCTTCACCTCCCTGATCGCCCACGCCCGCCAGAACACCCACGCCGCCAGGCGGGAAGCACTCACCGTCTGGTGGTCAGAAACCCGCTGCGCACGCCACTTCGGCGATCTGGTCATCCCCGACGCCTACGGACGCTGGCACACCGGCGAGCACGAGCTCGAGTTCTTCCTCGAATACGACACCGGCACCGAATCCCTGACCAAACTCGGCCGCAAACTCCTCGCTTACGCACGACTGGCCGAAACCACCCGCATCGCGACCCCGGTCCTAGTATGGCTTCCCACCACCCGTCGAGAAACCGGCGCGCGCACCGCCCTGACCCACATTCACCGCGACCTCGACCACCCCGAGGCCGTGCCGGTGGCCACCGCCGCCGCCGAACTCTTCGATCCCCGCTCGCGGCACCCCAGCCCGGCCCAACCCGTCTGGCTCCCCCTGACCACACGACGAGGTGGCGGGGCCACCGCGACACGGTGCGCACTCGAAGACCTCCGCTACTCCTGGCCCGCACTGGCACCACCGGCGAGCACCGAACCCGGCGGGCCCGAACCCGCCGGCACCAGCGAACGCACCGCCTCGCCCTACCGACTGCCCGCTCCCACCCCGATACCGCCACCGGCCAGCCCGAACAGGCTCGCCAGAACCCGCTCCTGACCGCTCAAGCAGCAGCGAGGGAGACACCCCTCCATGGGCCTCAAAATCGGACTCGGCGCCGCCGCGCTCGTGGCCGCGATCTTCGTGGTCATCATCGCCAGCGTCGCCACCATCACTCCCGTCATCGCCAACACCAGCACCACCAGCAGCCTCACCTGCACGACCACCGACACCGCCCCCGCAGATGGCAAACCGAAGCACAGCGTTCCCGGCTACGGTCCCGAACAACTCCACAACGCCGCCCTCATCATCGGCGTCGGCAAACAACTCCACATCCCCGTGAAAGGCTGGGTCGTCGCGATCGCCACCGCCATCCAAGAATCCGGGCTACGCAACCTCGAATACGGTGACCGCGACAGCCTCGGGCTTTTCCAGCAACGCCCCTCCATGGGATGGGGCACCCGAAACCAGATCACCACCCCCACCTACGCCGCCACCCAGTTCTACCGCCACCTGAAGGCAACACCCGGCTGGCAGCACATGAGCGTCAACGACGCCGCCCAAGCCGTGCAACGCTCCGGAACACCGAACGCCTACGCACAACACGAAAAAACCGCCCACACCGTCGTCGCCGCCGTGTCCGGTTCCCGCTGCACCAGCACACCAACCACCGGAACCGGGGCATGCGCCAACATTCAAGCACCCACACCCGCCGCGATGGCCGCCATCAACTACGCCTGCGGCCAACGAGGCTTGCCCTACGTGTGGGGCGGCAACGGGCCTGAGCACGGGGACACCGGATTCGATTGCAGCGGTCTGACCCAAGCCGCCTACCACGCCGCCGGAATCAACCTCCCCCGCACCGCGCGCGCCCAACACGACACCGGACACCCGGTCCCGCCCGGACAACCACTCCTGCCCGGAGACCTCGTCTACTACGGCAACGACACCAACATCCACCACGTCGGCCTATACCTCGGCAACCGCAAAATGATCAACGCCCCGGACTACCGCCAACCCGTGCAAATCAGCCCATACCGCCACCCCGGCGACGACTACTACGGAGCTTCACGACCGTCGAAGTAGGATCCCTTGTAGTTTCCGCGCAAGAATGACAGCTTCCGGATGCAGGTGACAGGCATCCAATTTATTGGTCAGGTACTGCGGAAAGGTGCACACACCCCCAGCCTCCTGTAATTGGCGGCACGGGGGCGTGTCAGCCTAGCCACTACGTAAAGCGCAGCCGAGGAGGCGACTGTAAATGCGACGGTCCTGCCGCCAAAGGTCTCGCAGGTATGTCACACCGCGAGTGCTTCAAGTTTGACGAAGTCGAACTCCGCGTGCACGGCCTCGCCGGTCTCGATGACGTACGCCCAGACATCGATCTCAGTCTCTCCGAACCTGAAGCGCACCTCTACGCCCCGGCGTCCCATGTCAAGTTTCACGACGTCTCTCACGCTGACCTGCAAGGTCCCGATGTACTCACACGACGGGTCTGTCACAAATTCCGGGTTTCGTGATGTCGAGCGGTACACATCGAAGTCGATGGCGGTTTGAGTATCGTATACAGGAAAGTGGATCCCAGACACTTCCTGTGTAGTTGGTACGATGTCGCCGGCCCGCGCGTATGACGCGAAAATGTTGTGGCACATAGGCTTACCGTCGACGAAGATCTTGTACTCCTCGCGGTGGCCGGCATAGATGTCGAAATCATCGGTGACACTGGCGCCATAGGAGTATCGGACGCGGCGAGCGCGGGTATCTGGTTCGCAGGCGAAGCGAACGGCACCTGCGACGACGGCGCCGCTGGGGTCGGGTGGGGTCAGAATCGTCGCCCTTCCGGTGAAGTGGTCGACGAGGCTTTGTCGCAGATAGTCCGATTCGGCGAACCCGCCTACGAGCAGGACATTCTCCGGCTGTTCTAGCTGACCGAACTCGTCAATCAAAAAAACGAGTTGCTGCTCGACCAGTTCGACGATTTGTGGGATGACGTGAGCGAAGACATCGTGGATGTCGTCGGCGGTGACGATGAGCTGGGTCGCTTGGCCGCCTTGCTGGTCTTTGAGGTTCTTCTTGGTGCGTGGGCTGAGGTGATGCGCGACCTCGGCCGGAATCTGCAGATAAAGGGGGTCGGAATGGTCGACGGTGACGTGACGTTTCGCTTGTTCCCAGGCGTCGCGCATGCTGCGGATCGCAGCCGGGCACCGGTCGAGCAATTTGGCGTATGCCTTGTCTCCTCCGAATCGTGGCTTGAGGATTAGGTTCTCGAATGCGATGTTGAGGTACACGCTGCCACGCCATGCGCCGCGCACCTTGCCGATCTCAGTCATGCCGTCGGTGTCGCGCCGGTAGGCGGTGATGTCAATCGTACCTCCGCCACAGTCGACAACTACGAACCGCGTGCCCGGCGCGGTGAGGTCCACAGGTACAGCATCGACGCCTGTCCCGACCCGTACGCCTGAGGTGAGGGCGTACTGGGCCGCGGCCTCTGGTTCCAGCGCCAGGATCAGGGCGCCTTTATCCTGGGAGACTCCTGCGGCGTAGGCCGCTTCGCGGACCAGTTGCTTCTGATGGTCACTGAACACAGCCGGCACCGTGATGCAGACCTGGATCTGGTCTTCGCGGTACCCGGCCCTGGCGATGTCGGTCACGGCAAGCCGATAGACCTGCTTGAGAAACAACGCAAGGTAGCGTTCGGGCAGGTCAGTGTACTGGCCCATCGTGACCGTGGTGTCCACGGCCTTGTCGGGGGTACGCCCCAGCAGCATCTTGATGCTCTCCACCAAACGGAGCCCGGAGTCTTTACCGCCAGCGTTGCGCAGTTCACCCTTCTGCTGCGCGTCGTATCCGAACGCCACCACTTCGCCCTCGGTATCCAGCAGCAGGCGAGTCAGTGTCTTGACCGCGTCCTGCGGAGCGCCAGGCCAGTTCCGCCTCTTCGTGATTTCGCGTTGACCGCTACCACCACCGTCTGGGTCGAGGATCGTCCAGCCATAGCCGGTGCCATAGGTACCCACATCGATGCCGAGACGAACCGGGCGAAGATTACCGCGTAGTGCCGGAGAGATTTGTTGCGTTGACATGAGCGAGCATGCTAGCGGCGGGGTCTGACAAAACTGTCGCTGTGATCACCCGGCCATATGACACTGGAGACTAGGCTTACACCATCGGGTGAACGACTGCGATTTCAGTCGACGCACGGTTCTGTGAGAGCCCGGGGCTGAAATGCCCCGGGCCGCTCGACCAAGGTCGCTCGTTCTGACTGCGTGGGCCGTCGGTAACCGACCCCTTGCACCCGGAGTGTTGCCTGGTGTGGCACCACCAGCGATCCACGCGTCAAGTGAGGACAGGTCAGGGCAGTCGGACGCTGCTATCGGCCGTTGGGACGGCGGGTGTCGACGCCGTGGGCGGCGAGATCGTGCGCGGCGTTGCGTAGGGCGCGATGGTCGGAGGCGGTGCTGGCGAAGGTGTAGGTGACCCCGTCGGGGAGGTCGGCGTGCCAGTGTTTACCGCGCTTGTAGGGCTGGCATCCGGCCGCGCGGAGCCGGGCGCGTAGTTCGCGCCATGTGGTAGGCCAGCGGGTTCCGGCGCCGTCCCGTCGGCGGCGGGTGCGTGCGGTCGGCGCTGGTGTTGGGCGTGGCGTGCGAGGTTCGAGGATGGCATGGAACGTAACGAAGCATACTGTGCCGTCGTGGGTGCGGATTCGTAGCTCGCAGTCGTGTCGGCAGTGTCGGAGCACTCCGGGCGAGCCGGGTAACGGTGCGGTCCATTGCGGGGCACGGTAGGTAGCGATCACTGCTCGCGCAATGTCCGGTGTAGACACTCGACGTCGTGCGCCGAGGGTCATGCGGGGGAGATCATCGTGTTGCATTCTGCCCGTCCGTGCCACGCGTGTATCCACGGGTAGCGGATCCAGAAACCGGGCGGGAGCGCTGTGTTGGGACGATCACGCCGGGATGCTGTAACGGGTGGATGTGGATCGCGGTTCCCTCTTCGTCCCCGGTGACACGAGGGGTCGATGGTTGGATCCAGGCTTGCGCCTGGATGGCGGTCGCGAATGGTCCGATGAACAACGCCAGACACCGTGCCGGTCGCCGGAGTAGCAGGGACACGACTGCCTTGCCATGATTGGGAATCACGGGTTCCGTGTCGGTGAGTGTGAGCGCGACGCGTCCAGGTAGTTCGATGACTTCTCCGGTGACATCAACGATCGCGCGGGCGGTAGTGGGATCGACGTCGGGTCGGTGGAGTCCAACCGCGAACGCCAGGTTCCCGTTTCCGATCAGCCATTCGCCGGTGAGGGCCGCGTCGTCACGGGCGTCGAAGGTGCCGTAGATGGCAAGCCCACCGGTGCTCCGTATCGCCACGGTGACCTGTGCGGCGGTGTTCATCGTTCGGATCCTTCGGTTGATTGGTTCTGGCCGATTGGGGTGGTACCGGATTGCCGTGGCGAACCGCCAGCTGGAGCGCCTGCGGATTTGCCACGGCACGAGCGGCCCGGTGAAATCACGACGTCGCGGCCGTCATTCGGCGCGTCTTCGCGGTGTGGGGCTGTAGGGAACCCGGTCCGACGAATCTGGCTTGCGCTTATGTCAGTGCCATGATTCCCGCGAAACTACTGAGAGATGGTTTCAAAATGATGTCGTGAGTGTTCGGTGGCAGATGAGGACGCAGGCGAGTTTGAGGAGGCTGTAGTGGATGTCGGCTCGGCGTTCGTAGCGGGTGCGGAGGCGTTTGTATTGGTGTAGCCAGGCGAATCCGCGTTCGACGACCCAGCGGTGTTTGCCGAGTCCGGAGCCGTGTTTGGTGTTGCGGCGCGCGATTTTCGGGATGATTCCTCGGTTCCGGAGCCTCGCGCGGTGGGGGTCGGAATCGTAGCCGCGGTCGGCGAACAGCCATCGGGGCCGGGTAAATGGGTTACCGCGTTTCCCTCGAATGACCGGAAGCTGATCCATGAGTGGGAACAGTTGGGTACTATCGTGAACGTTGCCGCCGGTCAGTGTAACTGCGAGCGGAATGCCGGTGCCGTCGGTGATCAGGTGGTGCTTCGATCCGGGGCGTCCACGGTCAACCGGAGACGGCCCCGACAGCGTCGCCCCCTTTAACGCCCGCACATGCGAACCGTCTACCACTGCAGTCTCCAACTCGAGCACATCCAGTGCGCGCAGGTGGTCGAGCAGGATTTCGTGCACGATGTCGAACACCTCCGCGTCCGTCCACTCCCGGAGCCTGCGCCAGCACGTGATCCCCGAACAACCGAAGACCTCTCGTGGTAACTGCTGCCAGGTGATACCGGTCTTGAGCACGAACACGATCCCGGCCAGCGCGGCCCGATCGTCCACTGGTAACCGTCCCGGGAACCGTTGCCTGCGAACCGACCTTGGCGGCAGCACCGGCTCGACACGCGCCCACAACTCGTCCGGAACAAGATCGGTAATCACCCGCAAAGGGTCTCAACATGGCTCAACCCCAACCAAAACGACACGCCGATCATTTTGAAACGATCTCT
>NZ_KB905399.1 GCF_000379465.1 Sciscionella marina DSM 45152 | reverse complement strand
GCCCGCAGCACAGGCCATGTGACGTGCCCCGGCTTCCCGGACGGTCGGGGTTGGGTGGCTGTGATGTCGCTGCGTTCTCGTCGAGGGGGTCAGCAGACCCGATCAGGGTCGATTGGGATGAGCCGCGAAGGCGGTCAGGTCAGGGCGGCCGAACCCGGCCGGCGGGGTAGCGTCGGACACGTCGAGGTCTTTCGGATGGATGGCGTAGGAACCTCCATCGTCGGGAGACCTCGACGTCTATCTGCGGACCGACGCGCCCGGCCGACCTACACCCTCATCTGGGAAGAGCCTGATTAGGACTCCCTTTTGCATCCTCGGAGCTCGATTTGGACAGATTGGACGGGCTTGAGTTCAGTCGGTGGTAGCAGTTGATCTTGGTGTTCGGTGGGTGAGGATGACCTGCCGTGCGGAAGATGTTGACTGTGGCTGACCGGGAAGAGATCTCTCGGGGTGTGGCCGAGGGCTTGGAGTATGTCGAGATCGCGTGTCGGATCGGGCGTGACCCGTCGGTGGTCTCGCGAGAAGTGGCCCGTCACGGCGGCCGGGAAAGCTACCGTAGTCATCAAGCAGACCAAGCAGCACTCGCGGCTCGGAGCCGACCGAAACGACTCAAGGTCGATCGCGTTGCGCGGCTGTCTGCCTACGTGCGGTACTGGTTGCGTCGTGGCTGGTCACCGGCCTCGATCGCGGGCCGGTTGCCGGCCGATATCAGTGGCGAGCAGGATGTGCGGGTGTCGCACGAAGCCATCTACACCTGGGTCTACGCCCAACCCGTGTCCACACTGGACCGTGAACTGATCCAGCTGCGATCCGGGCGCACCGCCCGGAAATCCGGGCCACGCACACCACCCGCACCCCGCATCGCCGAACCCGCCTGGATCGACGAACGCCCGGCCGAGGCCGAGGGTCGCGCCGTTCCGGGCCACTGGGAGGGCGACCTCGTCATCGGCAAGAACGGGCGCTCGGCGGTGGCCACCCTGGTCGAGCGCACCAGTCGATTCCTCATCCTGGTGCCACTTGCCGGACGCGACTCCCTGACCGTTTCACAGGCCATCATCGCCATGGCCGGCGAACTGCCTGCCTCGCTGAAACGGTCGCTGACCTGGGACTACGGCGCCGAGATGGCCCGGCACAGCGAGATCACCGCCAAACAGTTCCCGGTGTACTTCGCCCACCCGCACTCACCCTGGCAACGCGGCTCCAACGAAAACCTCAACCGCATCGTGCGCGAGTACTTCCCCAAGGGCACCGCCATCACCAGCGACCGCGACTACCTCGCCACCGTCGCCGCCGAGATCAACGACCGGCCCCGTAAGATCCACGACTGGAAAAAGCCCAGCGAAGTGTTCACCGAACTCCTCGCATCACATGCTTCCACCAGATGAATCCGCCGGGTGCTGTTCACCTGTCCAATCTGTCCCGACAAGAGTGCTTCCCCAGATCAGAACGCTAGCTCACCCGTCCCAGCCAGCTGTCCCTCTGCCAGCTCCCGTCGGGACAGCTGGGACAGGTCTACGCAGCCATCAGTTGAGGTGCGAATGCTGCTACTAGTGCGTGCTGCACCCCTCCGACACACACGCTAAACACACGCGGACTTCCCGCTATGTACAGGGTGTTTTCTCGCGGTTCGTACCGCACAGTTGGTCTAATTTTTTCGTACAGCCGAGCCAAGCTCGGCTGTTTTGCGTTGGCGAGAATGTCGTCCACGTCTCCGAATGAGTCGATCATCGCGTATATCTCCGCCTCGGTGACGTTCCCATTCTTCGGAAGCGCTTCGAGTTCGGCCTCGGCTACCTGCTTGGCCGCGTAGGCTTCGTTCATCGCCTCGGCAATCGCAGCCGGATCGATTCCTGCGTCGATGGCAGCTTGGTTGCGCCGCAACCGTTCCCGCGCATCCGCCACGGTTCGCTCCAACAAAGCGCGCTGTGCCGCCGATCCTCGATCCGTTCCTTGCACGGCGGCAAGCGCGCGCACCGTCGTGTCTCGGTTCTCCCGCGAGAACAGCCGTCCGATCCATCCGTTCAGGGCCTCGGCAACCACATCCTCGCGCAGGTTCACCGTCTTGGGATGATCTTCGAGCACCGCAGAACCTGGCGCGAGCGTTCGTGCCAGGCATCGGTAGTACACGCCGTTCCGGATCGCGGCGGCTTGCATCTTCCGCGAACACAACCCGCACCGGACCAAGCCCCGCAACAGATACGGCCGTGTGCCACGCGTCCGCGTGCGCTCAGTTTTGGCCATCCCTGCCATACCGCCCGCCGATCGGCCACGGCGACGCAACTGCGCTTGAGTGAAGGTCTCCACACTCACGACCGCCGGATGCGCAGGCTTACGCGAGCGCACGACCGTGGAAGACTCCGCACGCCGAAACCGCGTCGTGTACCCGGCCGCGACATCCTCGGGGTCGATCAGCGTCTCGTGCCGCGTGCTCCGGCCGAACACGGCATAGCCGGTATAGCGCGGATTCTCCAACACCGCCCGTATCGCACTGGCCTGCCAACCATCCCGATGCCGGTGCCGGTTCTGCTCCGGCCGATGCGCCGACGGGCACGGAATCCCATCCCGGTTCAGCATCGCTGCGATAGCCCGATCCCCTGAACCGTCCAAGTATTCGGCGAAGATGCGCCGCACTACTTCGGCGGCTGGTTCATCGATAGCGAGTACCCGCAACCGATGCCCCTCGGCCGCCTTGCTGGGGTTCGGGTGCGGACCACCATCGACGGCGACATACCCATAAGGTGCGCGCCCTCCTTGGTGGCGTCCTTCGTTCACCACCTGCGTATCCATCGCCGCCCGGACACGCGCCTGTACATGTTGGCGTTCCGACTCAGACATCCCGCCAAGCACGGACATGAGCATCTTGTGCGACGGGTTGCGCGGATCGAACCGGCCTCCGAGCTCGGGGACCCACAGCTCGACCCCGTGCGCGGCGAAGCGGGGCGCGGTCAACGAGAACTGGTTCCCGAACCAACAACGGGTCCCCTCCCCCACGACCACCGCATCCCAGCCACGCGCCGGATTCTTCAATCCAGCGAGCAAACGCGAACCGTGCTCCCGACGCTCCCAGGTCACCGACCGGGACTGATCAACGTCGAAGTACTCGGCGACGATCTGCCCACCGAGCGGTTCTACGAACTTCGCCGCGTTACTGCGCTGCCAACCGTACGAGGTTTCGGGGTCCTGCTTGTCCTCCGTCGAACAACGCCCATAGAACGCCACCCGTCCAACCAGCCCGGCAGCATCATCGACCACGGTGTCGACGCCGAGCAGTTCATCCAACGTCGCCCACTCATCAGCGGGACTGATTTCAGCGGTCACAGTTCACCTCCTCGCTTGCCGGATCGAGAACGGGTACCTCTGCCGCCTCGATCAGCAATCTCAACAGCGCCTTAGCCACATCTTGCGTCAACTCCGGCAATTCTCCTGGTAATCGTACCTGTAGCAGCTCTGAACCGGAACGATTACGCGGGCTCATCATCACCACCACGCGGCGAATCGCCCTGTTCGCCAGCAGCTCTGATATCAGACACTCGGTAGCCGCGCACGCGCCGGGGCTTGCCATCTTCTCCGGTGATGCGGTCCCGGACTGGTGAGCACCCGAGTTCGCCCATGGCTACGGCGAACTGGGTCGGGTCGACGTCGAGTTCTTCGACCAGCTCGGCCGTGGGGATGAACTCGCGTTCCTCCTCCTGGTCGTTCAGGTAGGCCAGGACAGACGCCAGTGGTTCGGGTACCTCGGTTGCCGCCGTGCTGGCCGTGATGACTCCGGCCATGTTCGCGGTACCCAGCGCGGGTGCGGGCTCCTGACCGATGGCATGCCCGGTCAGAGTGCCCGTGCGTTCGCGTAGTTCCCTTCCGCGTTCGCAGATCGCCCGCCAGTCGTCGTTGGGCATAAAGTACGTCCGCACGGTCATCGCGAGCACGTTGTCCCCTGCTTCGGTCTCGCCGTCCGGGCGTAAGATGCCGACTCCCTTGTGCGACGCGAGCAGACGGGAACTGTCGAATCCGCGGGCGTTCATCTGCTCACCAAGGATGATGTTCGAGTCCCGCCAATCCATCACCCGCAACGCGAACCGTGAACCGAGCACCGCACGCAGCCGGGACGGAATCGTGGTCGAGTCCGGGCGCTGGGTGGCGAGGATGACCACGATCCCGGCCGCTGGCCCCTTCTTCGCCAAGTACGTCAACAGGTCGGCGATGTACGCGCCGAGCGTGGTCTTCTTCCCGCCGACATCCACCTTCGTGGTGTCTTCGAGATACACCTGCACCTCGTCAATGATCACGGCCGTGATCGGCATGCCCAGCGCGCGATCTGTCGAGATAGTCGGGGTGATCTTGGACTCTGGGCACACCTCATCGTCCAAGGTGGCCATACGGGCGAACCGGCGCTGTGTCTCAGCAACCAGCTCCACAAGCCCGTTCCAGACAGCCTCTACGTGGTCGGGTTCGTCGCCGGACACGAACCGGTGCGCCACCGACTCGGCCGCCCGCCAGTCCTTCCCGCCCTTCCCGTCATAGACATACAGCATCGTGAACGGATCGAGAACCAGCCCGGCCGCCGCGAGGCGCGCGGCGAATGTCTTGCCCTGCCTCGGAATCGCCCCCACGAGCAGTGAGGTCCACACGAGCGGAAGGTCGATCTTGCGGTCCCGCGCGTCCCGCCCGAACGGCACTGGTTGCCATGCGTTCCACGACTCCATGACTACGAGCGGGTTTCGAATCGGCGGTTTCGCGTACGGATCGTCATCGGCAACCCACATCGCCACCCGCCCAGCGTGACCGCCTCGGCCGCGCACCCTGTCCACGATGAGCTGCACCTCATCGACCGCCAGCGCGGACGCCAAGGCTTCACGATGCTTGATCACATCCGCCGCCTTGCGCGTAGCCGGAAGGTCCACAACCACGGCCCAGCCGTCACCCTGCCGGTTCGCACGTTCCACCAGGCGCAGCCATTCATCCTTGCCGATCAGCTTCGCGTCCCGAAACGCATCCACCAACACACCAGGATCCATCGTCCACGTCAGCGAACGCGGACCCGCCAGCACAGCCTTACGACCGGGCGCACCATCCTTACGGCGACCAGCGACCGCCAACGCCACCGAACCCACGCCCGACAGCGTCCACACCGCCGACCACCCGTAGATGACGAAGCCAACCAGCCCCACGAGCAGCACCACGGCGGCCACAGCCCCGGTGACCTTCCATCGAAACAGCGTCAGCGCGCGTATCTCGGTCCATTTGTCCGCCAACTTCTCCGAAGTCTCGGCGGCCTCCCGGAAGTCGGTGACCTTCACCCACGATCGCCACGAGCGAAGCGACAACACAGCACCTCGCGCCGTGGCTCGCAGGAACCAGACCGGCGAACACGCCGCCCGCGTCAACAGCTCCCGAACCGCGCGGCGCACGCCTTTCCACGAACACAGCCACGGCGGAACCCGCCATCCGCCTATCTGCCCGGCCTGTAGCTCCGGCTGTGCGGTACCGGCCTTCGGCTCGTCATCGTTAACGAATTCGCCGTCGAGCACGGCGGGCACGACTTCCGTGTTCGGCTGTTCCGGTTCGGTGCCGTTCATGACCGCGCGCCCTTCGAACCGGTGTTCATGCGCTCCCGGACCTCGGCCGCCAGCCGCGAGGACAAGCCGCGCGAGCATCCGGTCACCTCGCGCACCCACGCTGGAGTCACCTCGACCTCGGCCGACCATGCGGCCTCGGCGACGGCGAGGTAGTCGGCGAAGGTCCGTCGTGAACGCCCACCGTTCACGGCCGGTTCGGCGTTCACCGGCTCGGTCGCACGCGGTTCCTCGCTGGTGGCGGCCTCGGTGAGCTTGTCGCGTAGCACCGTGACCGCTTCGGCGGCGACGAACACGACCAGCGGTGGGACCGAGTGCAGCACCACCCGTGCCGCGCTTCCGGATGCGTAGGCGGCCCAGGTGTTCATGACGTACGTGGCCGCGAGCGTGAACCACTTGGCTGCCCGCACCCAGCCACCCATGCCGATGCGGTACCAGGCCGTGGTCTGCTCGGCGCGCAGCACCGCCAGCAACACCAGTGACACCATCGGATCGAGCAACCACGCCGCGAACCACCCGAGCGACCACACCCGCGCACCGCTCGCGGCGAACTGCTGCACGTTGGTCATGGTGAACGCCAACCCGAGCCCGATACCGGCCCAGCACAGCCGATCCACCTGCCGCCGAACCTGCTCCACACGTTCGCTACTCATCGGCGACCACCACCCCGACGACTACGCCCGCCGTCGACGGTGGTCACGGTCAACGCCCGCGCCAGCACGTACCCGGCTAACAGGTCAGGGATACCGAGCGCGCCGACCAGGAGGTACGTGTTCGCCGAGTACGCGATCAACGCCCACTGAACGCCGCCGAGGATGGCCCCGGCGATACCGACCCGGCCCGCCAGAGTGGCGAGCTTCGCGCTCTCCCGCGCCGCCGTGGCAATCCGCTTCGCGCGGCGGACACTGGACCGCCACACCAACACCACAGCGAGCAGTACACCGAGCCCGGCCAGGATCTCCAGCGGAGACAGACTGATCACCATCACCGGTCACCGCCCCACTGCTGCGCGCGGCGTGCCCGCCAGATCGGATACAGGTCCCGCCGATCCTCATCCGGCAGCGCGCCGAACACGCCGACCTGAACCGGCCCGGACCAGCGCAACTCCAATTCCAAGCACGCTTCCTGGAACATGCAGCCCGAGCACAGCCGCTCGGCAAGGTTCCGATCGGTCACCTCCTCACCGGTCAGCACGGGCGGCTCCGGCTCGGTCATCGCGACCATGCACGCGCCCTCGGTGCCCACCACCTCGGCGAGCTTGTCCGTTTCCACCTCCGCGAACCGGTCGAGCCGGTCCGCGATCTGCCGCAACCTGTCCTGGTGTTCCATCACCGACCACCCCCGTTCAGCACGCGGGCGAGCTCGTGAGCCGGGATGACCAGTCGCGAGCGTTCCCGGTGTGCCCGGAGCACTCCGCGACGGACGGCCCGGTGCACCCGCCACTGCTCGATCCCGAGCAGCGAGGCGACCTGGCGAAATGTGTAGTTCGGTCCACGGTGAGCAGACACAAGGGTCCTGTTGTTTGAATTCATGAGAGAAGTCCTTTGATAGAAATCAGACGTATTTTGTGTCTGATTTAAGACATTGAAAGATAAATGATTGGCGATCGCGCAACGCGCCTAGCCAGATTTGACGAAAGGAAACCGGATCACGCTAATCTCGCGGTCACGGCGGAGAGCGGAGGGATACGTGGCGCAGGGTTGGCAGGCAGTCGCACGAGCGATCAACGCGCGGTTGTCGGAGCTCGGCCTCAGCCAGCGCGAGCTCGTCGCGCGGTCGCAGGTGTCCCGCGCCACGGTCGCCGAGATTCAGCACAACACCGCGCAGCGACGGCGAAGCGACCGCACGCTCGAAGCGCTGTCGACCGCCCTCGACTGGCACCCCGGACACCTCGCCGCGGTGCTGGCCGGCAAACGGCCACCGAAACTCGCCGAGCCGGTCGTCCGCGGCGACGAAGACGTACCGGGGCGACTCGCGGCGATCGAGCACCAATTGCGGGAAATCACGGAAAAGCTCGACGGGCTCGGCATTGTCAGCGACGAAATCAATACCAATGTCGCGAACGTCGTCGAGCGATTCAGCGAGCGCCGCAAACCCGGTCGTTGAGGTTTTCTGATGACTGTGTTTCATGCCAATAATTCAACGTCGGATCGCGCTCACCAACCATGCAGCGAGGACGCAGCCGCAGTGCAGTCTCCATGCAGCCGGGATGCAGCGCCGCAGCTCAGGTGCGCTCATGGCTGACCGCGTGTGGCAGTGGACCGGCCGGACGGCCGATCAGTTGCGAGCAGCCCTCAGGCTGACGAACGAAGCATTCGCGGAACATCTCGGCGTGAGCGCCCGATCGGTTGCCGACTGGCGGCGGAAGCCGGACATGGTGCCGATGAACGTCGCGCAACAAGTGCTCGATACAGCGCTCGAACAAGCCCCCGAGGACGTGCGCCGACAATTCCACGAAGCCACCGGGACCGGATCGTCGCCGACCATAGAGCCGAGCCTCGGCGGCGCGCATCGACTGGTGGAAGACCCGCACATCGGGCGCGCGCTCGAATGGCTCGACCAGGCCGCAACGTGGTCGGCAGGGCAAGCGCGCGCGAAGGTCGCCGCGCAGCTCGCCGAGCTCGACAGCCAGGCCCTACACGACCGGGGTCAGCGCCGTGCACAGGTCAGCCAACAGCAACTCGTCTGGGCGCTGGCCAGCTACTACGGCGACGCGCCGGAGGGATACGGCCGCTACGGCGCGCGGATCGGCGATACCGAGACCGCAACCACGGTCCTGACCAGTGCCGAATGGCTCGACCTTGCCGCGCCGCTGCTCGGAGCGGCGGATCGGTTGGCCGTGACTACTGCTCCCGCTCCGGAACCGGCACTCGATGACAGCGCCGCCGAGCAGGCCGTGGCGCGGCTCGCCGAGGCGCTGACGGTCAACGTTCAACTCGTGGACATGCCGCTCTACCGGCTGGACAGCACGGATGTGTGCGCCGGTTCGATCGGCGGGCAACTCGGCGTGGACCGGTTCGCCCGGTACGCCCTGACCACGGATCTACTCGAAGCCGAGACCGTGGACGCACTCGCGGACAACCGGCCCGTGGCTCCCGGCCAGCTCCCCTTGCGGGACCGCTACCTGCCCGATTTCGGCGCCGTGCTCGACGTGAGCAATCGGCTATGCGCGGGCGGAACCCTCGCGCTGTGCGCCATCGCGCGTCCGGCAAGTCTGCTGCGTCCACGTCCGGACTACGTGCTCATGATCCAGGAACGCTCCGGGCGCGTGCTCAACGCAGCGCGGCGGCTCGCGGTCATCCCGAAGGGCTTCCACCAGCCCATGACCGACTACCGCACCGATGCCCAACTCGGCGCGACCCTGCTGCGCGAGATGGAAGAAGAACTGTTCGGCCGCAGCGACATCGACAACACCATCGCCGAGGACCGGCACGCCGACCCCATGCACCCCTCCCGACTGTCCGCGCCGATGCGGGGGCTGGCCGAATCCAACGCACTCCGGATCGAGTGCACCGGCTTCGGATACAACCTGATCAGCGGAAACTACGAGTTCCCCGGCCTGATCGTCATCGACGACGAACAGTTCTGGACCGAGCACGGCGGAGCACTCGAAGCCAACTGGGAAGCGTCCGGTCTACGGCAAGTCTCCACCCTCGACCGGGACCAGGTGGCCGAGCTCGCCGGTGAGATAGCGTGGAGCAACGAAGGACTCTTCGCCTACCTGCAAGGGCTGCGTCGACTCGCCCAGCTCGGCGGCGAACGAGTCGACTTACCGGCGATCGAATGGGAGCTATGGTGACCGGTGCCAACTGGCACAGCGGCAACGCCGCCACAGACGGGGAACACACACGCGGCTGGATACTCGGCCACTTCATCGACCCCGCCGAAGGCGTGCGCCACTCCCAAGACGTAGAGGTCAAGTGGTTCAACCACCCAGCAGGCGACAAGCGCGCCGGGTGGACCACGGACGACCAGCGCACCACCCTCCTACTGCTCATCTCCGGCCGGTTCCGCCTCGACCTCACCACCGAGAGCGTCACCCTCTCCGAACAAGGCGACTACGTATTGTGGGGACCGGGCATCGACCACTCCTGGGAAGCCCTCGAAGACACCACCATCATGACCGTCCGTTGGCCATCTGGCTCGTGAGGCAACGATAGCTGCACAACCAATCTGTCGATTGGTTTTAGTGCCCCTACTCTTTCCGAGAACCTCGCGTGATTCCGCTTACTACCCGTAACTCTTTCATGACTGCCGCTTCACCAAAGATCACAGTTCGGTTGCGCTCCACATCGCCTTGTAACTGAACCTTGGAGATATCCGAGAAACAGATGCGTCACACCAACGACTCTCGGAGCAAGTATGAACTACTCAGGTTCGAGCAGGAAACTAATCGGAAATGCAATTTCAGCAATGCTTGCGGCAATCGAAGTGTACAACAAGCCACGATTTGCCTATCGAGATGAAGTAACCATCATACTTTTAACAAACGCATGGGAATTGTTATTTAAGGCAATCATATCAAAGAACAAAAAGTCGATTTACTATCGAAAGAAAAGACATGGGGCATATCGTACGCTCAGCCTTGACGACGCAGCGAAACGTGCCATAGAACTAGACACCTGGCCTTCAGGTATCAGCGGTGAGGCGATTATCAAGAACGTAGAAATGATGAGCCTATACCGAGACAATGCCGTACATTTCTACAATGAAAGCAACTTCGGCGTCGTGCTATACTCACTTGCGCAAACCGCGATATACAACTTCCGAGATATAGCAAGTAGGGTATTCAACAAAGACATTGCAGATGAAATGTCATGGCAGATCATACCGCTGGGCACGCGCTCGCCAATCGACCCGATTGAGTACCTAAAGAAGCCAAGTGAAGAAGCTGGTGCGAAAAGGAGCCGTGCTGTACAAGACTATCTTCGGGAATTGAAACGCGTTGAGGGTGAACTTGAAGCCACAGGAATAGCGAGCGATCGGCTGCTCACGCTTTATTCGGTCACGCTTCAATCGAAGAAAAAAGTGGCTGATGCTGACATTGTCGTTGCAATTTCGAGTGACGAGGATATCGACGGGTCCGTCATTCAGAAACCAGTTGACCCGAATGATTCTTACCCATACCGGCAAAGCCATATCCTCACAAAGCTACCCGAAGACCGAAAAATAAACGGCTACAAATTTCAAGCCATCACGAGCGAGTACGGCCTCCGTAATGATCCACGATACTGCTGGAAGGAACTAGACACCGGACGCTTCCGTTGGTCGGGTGACGTTATCCCTTTCATTAAGAACCTCACCGATGGTGAGATATCGTGGGCCATTAAGGAGTATGGCTCAAAAAATGGCTCTAGGGCAAGGCTTGCGAATTTAGAAAAACGCAACAACAAACCACCAAAACCTCGTCCGTGGTGATATCTTTTCAATTAGCCCACATTCGGAGACTCAATTTACTTTCCCCGTTGGAGTAATACAAGGCCCTGCAATAGCGCATGTAGGCCTTCATTGCTCCATGAGTCGTTTCCGATCAGTTCGGAGAGGCCAGCGCGGTCACGGGTCGAGTAGAGTCGCAGGCCGTCGGCTTCCCAGTTGGCTTCGATGGCGCCGCCGTATCGGGTCCAGAATTCTGGATCGTCTACCACGGCGAGGGTGGCGAACTCGTAATTTCCGCTGACGAGGTTGATACCGAAGCCGGTCTGTTCGATGCGGAGAGCGTTGTGCTCGGTCAGCCATCGCATGGGCTCGGAGAGGCGACTTGGGTGCATGGGGTCAGCGGCGCGGGTTTCGCCGAGTGTGTTGTCCACGTCCGCGCGCGCGAACAGCTCCTCTTCCAGCTCGCGCCGCACGGTGTCCTCTATCGCCACGTCGGCGCGCGGGTCAGTCATCGGCTGATGGAAGCCTTTCGGGACGACGGCAAGCTTGCCGGTCGCATTCACCACGTGCCCGGAACGCTTCTGCACGACAAGGGCGTAGTCCGGTTCCGATCGCCGTGTGTCGGCTGGACGGGCGAACGCGCACAGCGTGGCCACACCACCCGCACACAGTCGTGTCCGGAGGTCGAACATAGCCGCCAGATCCGGTAGCCAACGATCGCGCAGCGGCATCGTTCCGTGCCCTGCCAGGCAGTCCGCAAGTTCTGCCTCAAGTAGATCAGTCGTCAGCGCGTACTCGGCGAACCGCGCGAGGCCGAAGGTCGGTTCGCCCTCGATGCCGAGCAGGCGATAGATCGGAGCATCGGCGAACCGAACGTCGAGCACGAGACCTTCGGCGAGCCGTTCTACCGCCACTCGGGCCGCTGCACCATCAAGCACAAGCCCATGTTCATCGTCCAGCCCGTCGAATCGTGCGGCGCGCTGCGCGCTGTCGGTCCATTCCGGCCGCGTGGCGATTGTCGTCGCAAGCTCCGTCTCGCCGAAATGGAACGTATGGAGTGCGTCGGCGCCGTAGTAGTCGGCGAGTGCTTGTGCCGCAGCTTGTCGCCTCATGTTCGAACGGCGCCTACTGCGCTCGTACACGCTGGACGCGTCCAGTCGCGACCGGCGATCCGCAACCTTCTCCCCGGCCGTACCCGGCTTCCACCCGGCGTGTGCGTCGATCCAGGCACACGCGGACGCCAGACCCGACAGCGGCCTACCGTCAGGGTTGGGCGCAGCAAGCAAGTCCTGTAGCCGGTCCGAGGACACACCGAGCGTCCTGGCCAGCTTCGGCCAGAGATACGCAACCGGTGTGGTTTCCCCCGCTTCCCACCTGATCACCGTCGAGCGGTCCACGTACAGCGATCCGGCAAGGCTCTCCTGAGTGTGCCCGGCAGCCTTCCGGGCCGTGGCGAACGCGCGCCGATGTGCGACAGCCATGTCTAAAATAGTACACGTCAGCGCAGTTCAACCGTGATAGTGCGACGTTGCTGCGTCGAAAATCCGACGTTTCCGCCATGGGGTAATCGTCCTCGGGCAAGTTGAGTGGAACCCGACACCCCGGTGCTGGGAAGGCGCAACAGGAACGGCGTTCTTGCCGCCGCGCTCCCCGCGCAAACCCGAGCCTCGGCACCGGGCGTGTCCTCCACCAACCGCACGGGAAGAACGCAGGGGCATGACCACGGCAACACACCAGCTCACCTACTGCTGGGTCACCGACGCCGCCGACACCGAGCACGCAGTCACCTATGACGACCTTGCGCGCGCCATCATCGACCAGCACGGCCAGTACACCGCGCTCTGCGGCGCGCACCTCCACCCGGCCGCACTCACCGCGACACCAAACGGCCGCTGCCCACGATGCCATGCCGCCTTGCGCGTGACCGATATTCAGCCAAGCGGGCGGCACCGTGCCAACTGAACCCCGCCCGCTGATGTTCGTCCGTCTCCGCAGGGGCTTGGTCGGTGAGTCCCAGCGCGTCGTCCATCTTGTACCCGTCCCGAACGAGGTACCCGACGAACTCGAAGCCTACTGCGGTCGGACCTTCGCTCCCGGCACCATCGAATACGTACCGGCCTTCTCCGGCATGCCGTGCATGTCCTGTATCGCCGCCGCACGCCAAATTCACGCACCCGCACTCCCCGACGGCGAGTAACGGGACGCCGGGACAGCCTCGAACCCGAGTGCCAGCAACCCTGGCTACAGCCTGTTTGGGACGGCTGGGACACCCCTTGTCCCAGCCGTCCCAACGTGTCGACCGCAGCATAGTCGCAGGTAGAACGCCATAACCACCTGTCCGACTCCGGTGTCCCAGATGGACCACGGTCGGTACGGCTGGGACAGCCGCCATCACGCCGCAATCGGCAGCGGCCAGCGCGTTTCTTCTGTGGTTAGCGTGCGTGATCCCCCTCCGACACAGAAATTATTCACCCGCCCATCAAGGGCCATGGTTATCTCAGCCGCATTGTTTTCCGGTTCGTAAATCACGTTCAGAGTCACCGCGTCGTAGATCGGTGCGAGTCGTTCTGGTTTCCCGTTGTTGAGTGCGGCACCGACATCCCCGAGGTAGTCGAGCATCGCGTACACCTCGGCCTCGGAAATGTTGCCTTGCACCGGTTCGTGCGCCAACGCCGCCTGCGCGGCGGCACGCTCGGCTTGTGCGATGTTGACGGCTTCCACGAGCGCATCCGGGTCCATGCCCGCCTTGATCGCCTGCTGATAGCGGCGAAGCTCGGTCTCGGCCTTCTCCAAACGTTCCCTGGCTTCCCACATGTCCGTGCTGGCACGAGGTTTCGGCTGCTCGGCCACAATCTGCCGCACCGTCTCGTCCACCTGTTCCGGGCCGAACAGATCACCAAGGAACGCATTCACCGCTTCGCTGACCGGATCCTCACGCAGGTACACCGCAGGCGGATGCTCGGCCAGCACGGGCGAACCCGGTGCCAGGGTGCGCGCGGGACAGCGGTAGTACATGGCGTGCTTACGCGGACTGGCTTCCATCTTCCGCCCGCACACCGAGCACCTGATCCGTCCCCGGAACAGATACGTCCGCTTTGTCGGCCGCCCGGCCCGTTCGGTCTTGCGCGCCGACGCGAGTCCGGCCGTGGTCTTCTGCTTGCGCCGTAACTGCGTCTCGGTGAACACCGGAACCGTCACGATCGCCGGATGCGCGGGCTTGCGAGACCGCACGATCGTGGACGCCTCCGAGCGCCGGAACCGCGCCACGTATCCGGCCGCCACATCATCCGGGTCCAACAACGTGTCATGCCTGCTCGTGCGCCCGAACACCGCATAACCGGTGTAGCGCGGATTATCCAAGATCGCCGCGACCGTGGACGCCTGCCAGCCGTCCTCGAGCCGATGCCGATTCTGTTCCGGCTTGCTCGCCGAAGGACACGCGATCCCGTCCCGACACCGAGCACGCGGTCACTTACGACGACCTTGCGCGCGCCATCATCGAACAACACGGCCAGTACTCCGCGCTCTGTGGCACGCTCCTCCACCCGGCCGCACTCACCGCGACACCACTCAGCCGGTGCCCGCGATGCCATGCCGCCCTGCGCGTGACCGACATTCAGCCGAGCGGGCGGCACCGTGCCAACTGAATCCCGCCCGCCGATTTTCGTCCGCCTCCGCAGGGGCTTGGTCGGCGAGTCCCAGCGCGTCGTCCATCTCGTGCCGCCCCCCGACGACGTGCCCGACGAACTCGAAGCCTACTGCGGCCGGACCTTCGCAGCTGACACCACCGAACACCTGCCGCCCTTCTCCGGCATGCCGTGCATGTCGTGCATCGCCGCCGCGCGTCGAATTCACGCACCCGCACTCCCCGGCGACCAGTAGATGGACACCGGGACAGCCTCGAATCCGAGTGGCATCGACCCGATTTCACTCCGTTTGGGACGGCTGGGACACCCTTTGTCCCAGCCGTCCCAAACGTATTCAGCGTTACATAATCGCAGGTAAAGTGCTGTAGGTTGCTTTCCCAGCAGGTTGTCCCAAACGGACCGCCCTTGGGAAACTCGGCTAAAAGTTCGCTCGTTGAGCTCGGTCGACCGCAATGGCGCTACCGAGTTCAGTGCGGTTGGCCGGATGCATGTAGTAGTAGCCGAGCAGGTAGTAGGCGAACGTTGCGTCGGCTCCGAGCGTCTTCGCGGGAATCTGAATCACCGGACGATCTGGCAGTCGATCCTGCCGCCACCAACGCGTGAACTGTTTACGCTGCCACTGTTGCTCGCCGTCTCCAGCGGCTACCCAGATCTCGGGTCCATCGAGGAAATACGGCTGGATCGAAGTTATCGCCGACCACGGCAGAAACGACTCGAAGGTCCATCCTCGCTGATAAACCCCATCAGCCGTAAGCAGGATCCGGCCCCGGCGAAACCAGCCGAGCAGCACCACCGCCGGGAACGTCAGGACCAGTACGCCCACAATCACGAACGGGATCGTCGCGTTCTGCACAGTCGTGTCATCGGATGCGCTCGCGAGAACCGCGGCCAGGAAGAGAGCGACCGCGATCCAGAGCATCACGAACAGGTAGCCCACGAACTGCACCGCAGAATAGCTCAGTCCTGTTGCCGCGCGTCCCTCAGCGGTCACGGTCGTCACCACAGCCGAACCAGCCGGTTTCTTGCGTCGCAACCGTGCATCTACTCCGACTATGACCCAAGCGGCTATCAAAACCGCGAACCACAGTCCTCCGGTTCCGGCGATCCAGCGTCCCTCAGTGTACTCGTATCCACCGACCACTAGCGCCAGTATCGTCAGCACAACTAGGAAGATGATGGCGTTACGGTACCGGCCGATCGGTCCCGAAGCCCAAACATCCGGCGTGCTCAAGTGATCAGAAGATCGAGTCCCAGACATGCTTCACCCCGCTACCGACATCCGATGCAAGCGATCCAATCGCCTTGCCGGTATCCGCGACTGCCTTCGTGCCGTCTTCTATCGCCGTACCGACATGGCCGACCCCATGCTTGAACATCGAATCTACCGCACCTGAGGTGAAGGCACCGACCACCGTCCCCGCTACCGCCCCCACAGCCGTACCAACCGGTCCACCGATCACCGTGCCGACAGCTGCGCCAGTCGCCACGGAAGCACCGAAGCCTGCGGCTCCGGAGGTGACGGCCTGCGCTACGGGTTTGCCATGTGCGATGTCGTAGGCGACTCCGCCAGCGGCGAGGACACCACCCCCGACATTGCCCACCCGACTGAGCGTCTTACCGAACTTCGCCGCCCGTGCCGCCTGGCTGTCCGCAGCCGCAGTGTCTGCCGCAGCCGCGTCCAGGTTCTTGTAGAAGCCTGCAGGATCCGTACCGCCGATCGCTTCCGCATGCTTGAGCGACTGGGCGGCTCGAATCTTCAGTTCCTTGGAGTCATTCTCAAGAATCGATTTATGTACGCCTGCCGCCGTAGTTCCACCGGTCACCCCGAAACCGGCGAGCGTGAAGATGGTCTTGTTCTTCGTATTCTGGAAGTCCTGCGATCGCTGGTCGATCTGCTGTTTCCAGCGCCGATGCGCATCCTCCGCGTCGGCCTTAGCCTTGTTGTACGCATTGACCTTCGCAGTGTGGTCCTGCTGCGCTTGGACCGCCCCAGTGTGCTGCTGAGTTGCTTCCGGCGTAGCGTCCGAACCAGCCGGGGCAGGACCTGGTGCCGCCGGTGCGGGACCGGGGTCCTGAATGACAGTGCCTGATATCTGCAGCCCGGCTCCGGACGCTTCCGAGCGGATCCGCTGCATATCGGTCTGCACCTGTTGCAGAATATCGGCAGCGGCATCTACCTTCTGCGACACACCGGAAATCCCTTCCGTGAAGTCGTCAGCTTGCCGCGCTCCGGTCGTCAGCTTGTTCTGCAGACTGTCGGCCGCATCGCCCCGCAGACCACTCGCGGCACTGTTCCGCGCACCATAAACCTTGTCGTTTGCACCATGGATGGCACGCGAGAAGTCCTGCCGCAGCCAGTTCGCCGCAGCACGCATACTGCCGGGGTTGCCCTCTACCTTGGTCTCAATTGGCATCACTTCCCCCCTCTCACGCGGTGCAGCCGGTCCTTGGCGTCGGTCTCGACGCGGTCGTAATCTTTCTTACTGGCATCGACATCATCGGCCACACCGCCGAGTGCCGTCGAGAACTGTGCTGCGTTCTCGACCAAACTCGACAGCACTGCCTCGATCGGCCCCGTCAACAGACCAGCATCAACGCCGTGCGGAACCGAACCCGACAATCCCTCGATCTGGCCGCGCGCGTCACCCAGCTTGCTCCGAATGCCATCAAGTACACCCGGACCGAGCTCATATCCCTTACCCACGCCTGCCCCCTTCTTCCGTTCCACTCACTCCGAGCGATACTCCGGCGGGATGAACACATCCAGCAGTATCAGCTCAAACCCTTGCGACTGCTGCAACGGATCCATGGCCTGCACTGGGAGCAAAATCCACGGATGACCCGAACCACATCCCTCATGCAATCGGTCAAGAGCCGAATACACAAAGAGGGCGAGCTTTCCCTCCTTCGTCCGCCTCATTACCGGCCGAGCATCCGCGATCTCCTCGACGTGCTCAGCACACGGCACGTACACCACTGGAGGGAAATCCGGCGGTATCGGGGCCTGCCCAGCTTCTACCGACTCACTCACAGTGACCGATTGTCACAAAGACCAGCGCAAACCGCAATCGAATCGGACAAACTGGCACTGGACACCAGTCCAGCTCTCACTCGGACCTCACACCAGGCCATCAGACGCCGGATAAGGACGGCTGGGACACCCCTGACCTAGCCGTCCCAACGTGCCCACCGCAGTATAATCACAGTCCGTAGCCGGTACTCCGCTGTCCAAGCAGGGTGTCCGAGTCGGGAAGCTCATGGGACAGCTGGGACAGCGACCCCAGCCCACTACGCGGCCTGTTCGAAGTACACGCGGCGGGTGAATTGTTTCCGATAGCCCCCTCCGACACATTTGCAATCCCTACCAAGGGATTTCGCTTTCACAGTATTTTTCTAATCAAAGATCAGCTCCAAGCCAAGCTTCTTGTATAGCTCTTGTAATCGTTCCGGTTTTCCTTGATCGAGTATCCGGTCCACGTCTTCGAGATAATCGAGTGCCGCTTCGGTCTGTACCCGATCGACCGTGCGCCCCGCAGGTACTGCGCACGGCCCCGGCGACACGCCCGGCAGCGGCCGCACACCGCACGCCAGTTCAACACGACAAAGTCGCCGGGCCGCACCGAGTCCACGTCCTCGCCGACGCTCTCTACGGTACCGGCAGCTTCGTGCCCCAGCAGAAAGGGGAACTCATCGCTGACCCCACCCTCACGGTAGGTCAGATCCGTGTGGCATACCCCGCAGGCGCCCACCGCGACCACCACCTCGCCGCGCCGCGCCGCGCCCCGGCCCGGGAACGACGATATCCGTGAGTTCGACGGGCGCGCCGGAAGAACGGGCGATGGTACCACGCACGCGTTGCGACATGAGACCTATTTCCTTCTTACTCGGCGAAAAATATACGCCACAAGGCATTCCGGCCCCGACACCGGCGTCGCGAGCCCGGCGGGCGACCTAGCCATAAGACGAACAAAACCCGATCTTCCGAACAGGAGCTGGCACCGCTTGAGTGATGCGGTGAGCACCGTCCCGGACGAGGTACTCCCGGCGCTGCGTGAGGTGATCGAGGGGCCGCGGCACGAGATCGCCGCGAGGTTATCCCGGCTTCTGGCCAACCGGTGGCCGCACACCGCTCTGGTGATATTCACTCGCGAGTGCACCGGCCGGCCCCGCAAATTAGCCGGTGACACGACGACGATCAACAAAGTCACCCTCGCGGAGTTGGAAGAACTCAAAGCCATGGTGGAACCGGGCGTTCCACGAACCGCCACGGCGACGATCGCCGGAGCGCAACGAACGGCATGGGTGGTACTGGATCCGGTCGGCACCCTGCTCGTGCTCATCCCCTGTTCCCGGCGTCGGCACTTCCCGGATTCCGCCACGCTGGCAAAGATCTTCGGCATCGTGGCGACCTCGATTCGGCAACAAGTGTCCCAAGTAAGCCCTGACTACCTTGCCGAATCTCGCGCGGCATCCAGCGAACGAGCACGCACCATCGCGGAATTGTCCGCGCCCCACGAAACCACGCTGGTCACCATCCTCACCTCGCTACGCTCTGCGGCCTTGGACGATCACCAGGCACGCCACGCGGCCACCGACTCCGCCGCGCTGGTGGCGCTGCGTTCAGCACAGACGTCGGATCTCGCCTCGTCCGATGACTCGAGGTCCACCGCATTCACCAAGCTGCGCAAGGAAATACGGCAGATGCTGCAACACCATGACGCGCACATCGAGTTCACCGCTCCCTCCAAAGATGCGCCCGCGCTACCCGGCGAAGTGGCCAAGGCCGCGCACGCGATGACCCGGACCGCCGTCTTGGCCTTCACCGCCCAGCCGGGGGCTCGACAGAATGCGCATCGCCTAGCACTGCAACGAGAAAACGCTGCGCGTCGATGTGCGAGACCAGGGCACCGGAAGCGTGGACGCCCCGGCACTACGCCGCGAGCTGGCAGGACGCGCATATAAGCTCGGAGCCACCCTCGACATCGACACGGTTCCCGACTGGGGAAGCCGGACCACTATCGATCTGCCCCTCTCCCCAGCCGCCGAGCACTCCGAGAAGAACAAGCTCGCCGAGCTGAACCGGCGAGAAATGGACGTCCTACGGCTTGTCACACAAGGAAAACGCAACAAGGCCATCGGCGCCGATCTCGGTGTCAGCGAAAGCACCGTGAAATTCCACGTCGCCAGCCTGCTGAAAGAGCTGAACGTGATCACCCGCGGCGAAGCAGCCGCACTGGCAACGAACGCAGGCATCGAGGCCACGGCAACTTGAACCGGATTTCCGGTTCCCGCCCTCACCCGAACCGGCAGCCACCGCAGGACCCTCAGACCCGTTCGGGGTCGACGGATGCGGATTCCTCGGCTGCGCACCGCTGCTTCGCCGGACGTTGGTCCACACCCGGCAACAGCATCGTGGCAACAAAAGCAACCACACAGGTCACCATGAGGTACACGGCGATCGCGACCGAGGAATGCAGCGTCGCGATCAACGCCGTCGCGATCAGCGGAGCCGGACCGCCCGATGTGATCGAGGTAAGCTGGTAACCGAGCGAAGCGCCGCTGTAGCGGACATCGGCAGGGAAACTCTCCGCGATGAAGGATCCCTGTGGCCCGTACTGCATGTCCTGGACGATCATCGACACCACGACACCGACGAACAGCAGCACCGTGCTGCCACTGTCGAGTAATGAGTAGTACGGGATCGCGAAACAGAACATCGCCACTATTCCGATGAGCACGATGCGTTTGCGGCCGATCCGGTCGGAGACGGCGCCCCAGAACAGAGTTGTCCCGAGCGATACGGCCGCTGCGAGCAACACGGCGACCAGCATCGTGGAGCGCTCACGGTGCAGTGAGGTGACTCCGTAGCTCAGCACGAAGGTGGTGAACAGGTAGAAACCGGTATTCTGCCCGGTACGCATCAGTGTGACCTTGATGACTGTACGCCAGTGATGGCGCAACAGGTAGGCAACCGGAGCCTGGCGAAGCGCGCCGGTCTTCTTGGCGTCCGAGAAGGACGTGGTTTCGCGCACGCGTAGCCGCAAGAACAGAGTGAGGACAGTCAGCAACAGACTGAACAGGAACAGGATCCGCCAGCCGAAGGATTCGTAGTTCCCTGTGGGGAACAAGCGGTTGGTCGCTTCGGTGACAATCGTCGCGGTGATCAAACCGAGTGGACTGCCAAACTGAGGCAAGGCACCGAGCAGTCCGCGCTTACCGTCGGCGGAATTCCACTCGGTGGCCATGAGCACTGAACCGCCCCAGTCGCCGCCGACACCGATGCCCTGCACGACACGCAGGACGACAAGGATGACCGCACCCCAGCTGCCGGCGATCTCGTGGGTGGGTGCGAGTCCGACGAAAAAGGTGCCCAGTCCCATCATCAGAGTGGTGGCGATGAGTACCGTCCTGCGACCGAGCCGGTCTCCGAAATGACCGAAGAACATCGCGCCGAGCGGTCGGGTGAGGAATCCGGCGAAGAAGGTCGACAGAGCAAGCAGGGTGCCGGAGTAGGCGCTGCTGCTCGGAAAGAACAGGTGGTTGAAGATCAGCGCGGCCGAGAGACCGTAGACGTAGAAGTCATACCATTCGATGGCGCTTCCGACAGCAGAAGCCACCAGTGCTCGGCGCGCCATCCTGGACTCGGGTACGTCTTCTTTACGGGCAGCGGTGTTCGACATCCGAGACCTCCTTGTTTCGGACAGCGATGGCTGGTGTGCAAGAGTTCAGCGGCGACGCAGCAGTAGCGCACCTCCCTGGCCGCCACCACCGCAGATCGCCGCGACACCGACCGCGGCTCCGCGACGACACATTTCGTAAGCCAGGGCAAGAACGAGCCGGAATCCCGATGCGCCCAGGGGATGGCCGAGAGCGATGGCGCCCCCGTTCACGTTGACGCGGTCGAGATCGACGTCGAGATCCCGCGCCGTGGCCAGCACGACGGCGGCAAACGCCTCGTTCACCTCCCAGAGATCCACGTCCGCCGGACTCAGGCCATGCACTTCGAGTAGTTTCCGGGCCGCCCGCGCGGGTTTGAGATGCAGCGTCGGATCGGGACCCGCGATGGACACGTACCCTCCGATCTCCGCGAGCGGCTCGATTCCCATCGCCTCTGCCCGCGCCATTGTCGATACGAATCCGGCAGACCCCGCGTCGGACATTTGCGACGAATTGCCAGCGGTCAACGTTCCTCCCGGAGTGAAAGCGGGCGAGAGCGAAGCCAGCTTCTGCTGGGTCGAACCGGCCCGTACCCCTTCGTCCCGGTCGAGTTCGCCAAGTGGTGCGATTTCTTCGCGGAGCCGGTCGAGGGCAGCGGCTGCGCGAAGGTGGCTTCCCGCCGCGAACGCGTCCTGGTCATCGCGCGAGACACCCAGTTCCGCGGTCGCCGCGTCGGACATCGGCCCCATTCCCTGGTCACTGAGCGAGCACCACAACCCATCACGCACCAGAAGATCCACAGTGGACGCATCGCCGACTTTCGCCGCACCGCGCAGGCGGATCCCGTGCGGCGCGCGGCTCATCGACTCGAAACCGCCGACAAGCGCCGTTTCCACCTCACCGGCACGGATCATCGAGGCCGCCATTCCGGCTGCGGTCATCGAGGCCAGGCACACGTTGTTCAGCGTGATCCCGGGTACCGTGGTGGCGACACCTCCCCGCGTCGCCGCCACCCGCGCGGGGTTCTGCCCATTACCCGCCTGCACCACGTTGCCCAGCAGGATCACCTCGGGTTCGACGTCACCGGCGCGGTTCAGCGCGGAGCGCACGGCGTGGGCACCCAGATCGGCAGCGTCCACTCCGCTCAGCGCTCCACCGAATCGGCCCACGGGAGTCCTCGCCGCGGACAGCAGCACGGGGGCGCGTTCACTCATCGCCAGGCCCCTTCCAGTCAGACATCGCCATCGTGAAACAGACCGCGGTTCCTTCCAGGGCGACGGTTCCATCGCCGCGGACGACGGTGCACTTGAGTTTCGTGATGGGTTTGTCTTCCCGGACCTCGGTGACTTCGACCTGGCCGGTGATGATGTCACCGGGCCGGGTCGGCGCGGTGAAGTTCCACGAGACACTGAGGAAGACCGTGCCGGGGCCGGGCAGCTTTTCGGCAACGACCGCGTTGAGGATCGCGCTGGTGACCCCGCCCTGCACGACGATCTCGCCGAATCGGGATGATTTCGCGGCGGCGTCGTCGTAGTGCAGGGGATTGCGGTCGCCGGAGAGCTCCGTGAAAAGCGCGATATCGTCCGGTCCGACGGTGCGGCTCAGCTCGGCTTTCGCGCCCAGCTCGGGCATTCCGAGCGGCCAGGTTTCGGTCGTGGTCATATTGACTCCTTCAACTGTTTGGTGGCTCGCGAACCGAGCGCCCGCATCGCGAGCGCCCCGAGCACGGGGCCGGGAATGAGCAGCAGAAAAGCGAAACGCCAGCTGGTCAACCCGACCAGCACCGGGATCAGCTGGATGCTGACGACCGTCAGCGCGAACCCGAGCGCGGTCTGGGCAGTGAGCGCGGTACCGACGAAACGAGCATCGGCTGTTTCCGAAAGCGCAGCAGAGAACACACCGGAATCGGCGATGACCGCCGCACCCCAGATCGCGCAGAACACCGAGAGCACAGCCGGGCCGGCGTTGAACACCCACGGCGACAGGGCACAACACGTCCCACTCACGACCAGAGCGACAACCGCGGCCGGCGAACGCCCGTAGCGGTCCGCGCCCCAGCCCCCGAGCAGGCAACCCAATGCTCCGGTGACCCCCATGGTCGCGAACACGACGATCTCCGTCGACACCGGGAAACTCCTCGCAGCAGGTGTGGCCAACAGATAGCTGGGAATCCACGTCCACAGTGCGTACAGCTCCCACATGTGGCCGAAATACCCGATGTTCGCCAGCAACGGCCCACGCTCACGAAACATCATGAGGGCGTAGCGCGCGTTGCGAGCCGGGGCGGCGGTGCTCAGGTGCGGGCCCGGGCGCACGACGACCGCCGCGACAGCGGCCCCCAGCAACCCGATCAGCGCAGCCGCTTCCAACACGGCACGCCAGGGGAGGCTACCGAACCCGCCGATCAGGTGTGGCAAGGTCGACCCGAGCGTGAGCGCCCCCACCAGGATGCCCAGCGCACGGCCCCGAGCGGCCTGCCCGGACCACGACGCCATCAGCTTGATCCCCACCGGATAGACACCGGAGAGGAACACCCCGGTCAGAAACCGCAACGGCAACGCACCCGGCATCCCGTCGACGAACCAGGCCAGCAACACCGTGCACACCGCGGCGAGCCCCGCACTACCCGCCAGCAACACATGCGGACGTACCCGGTCAGGCAAGTTCAACGCCGTGGACCCCAGCGCGCCGGCGACGAATCCCAATTGGACGGACCCGGTCAGCCACACCGCCGCCGTCGTCGACACACCCCAGTCCGCGCGCAGACTGGGCACCACCGCCGACACCGAAAACCACACCGCCAGCCCGAACACCTGCACCAAAGCGACCGCACCACGCTGCAACCGGGGGCTCACGGCTCATCCCTGGCAAAGAACGGGAGGGGCCCAGCGGGGTCTCCCCCGGAGTCGGCGACGAACCGGACCCGCTGCCCCACCGCGACCCGGTACGGATCCGAGCCGAGCACGCCCGCGAGCAGGCAAGGGCCTTCGTCCAGCTCGACGAGCGCGATCAGGTAAGGGGCTTCTTCCCGCCATGCGGGATGGCCCGGCACCTCGATCACGGTGAACGTCCTGACCGAGCCGGTCCCCACCGTTTCCTGCCATCCCAGTTCCGCCGACCAGCACCGGGTGCACAGTGTGCGGGGGTAGAGCTGCTTGTGTCCACAATGGAGGCAACGCTGGATCAGCAGGTGACCGTCGGCGGCTGCCCGCCAGTATTCGGCGGTCGCGGGCGTGCTCAGGCGCCCCGGGCGCGGTACGGCGCTCATCCGGCAGCTCCCAGCACGATCGCGACCTCTTCGCCGAGCGTGGCACCGTTCCCGGTGACGAGCGCGAGTTCGGCGTCGGTCACCTGCCTGGCACCTGCTTCGCCGCGCAGTTGCCGGACAGCCTCCACAAGGTGACACATCCCGCCCGCGAGATCAGCCTGCCCGCAGGCGAGCTGACCACCGTGCGGGTTGACCGGGAAATTGCCCGTTGAGGAGAAATCCTGATCGGCCATCCACGGCCCGACGTCACCTTTGCGGCATAGCCCGGCATCTTCCAACGTCAGCGCGAGCATGATGGAATAGCAGTCGTAGAGGGAGAACACGTCAACGTCGTTCGCTTGCACTCCGGCCATGTCGTACGAAGTGGCGATCGCCGCCGCCAGCGGCGTGGTCGTCAGTTCCGGAGCCTGGCTCAAGGACCGGTGAGTCAGCTTCTCCCCCGCCCCGAGCAGCAGCACCGGACAGTGCGGGGCGCGCCGGGCTGGGTCCGCGCGCTGCACCACCGCAGCGGCCCCGCCACCGCAGGGCATCACGATCTCCAACCGCCGCAACGGCCACGCGATCATCGGCGATGACAGCACATCCTCGACGGCGATGTCCTTGCCGTGGAACACCGCGTCGGGGTTGAGCCCGGCGTTGCGGCGTTCGAATACCGGGACCGAGGCCAGTTGTTCCGCCGTGGTACCGAAATCAGCCATGTGACGGGCGGCGGCCATCGCATAGGCCTGGTTCGCGCCGCTGGCACCATAGGGAACTTCGAACTCGCGGATCGGGTTGCGGTTGGGCGAGCGCGGCACGTTGTCCGGGTCCCGGGTGTTGGCGAGTACACAAAGGACGGTATCGCACATGCCGGCTCGGATCGCCGCTGCCGCGCGCCAGATCATACCCGGCCCAGCGGCACCGCCGAGATCGACTACATCACCGTAGCGGGGCTCCAGGCCCAGGTATTCGGCGACGGTGGCCGGCACGTGCTGCGGGGTCTCGCCTACCTGGGGGCCGACGAGCAGTCCGTCCACATCGGACGGTTCGAGTCCGGCGTCGGCCACGGCGGCCGCGGCGAGCCTACCGATCAGCCCTAGCGTTGTCTGCCCGCGCGTCGTGCGGCGCGGAGGGATTTCTGCGACACCGGTGACGGCACAGGATCCGTGCAGGGTCATCGCGCCTCCCGGATGGATTCGAGTGCGTCGGCGTTCTCCAACGCGGACACGTTCGTCACCTCCTGGCCGAGGTACACGGCCCGAACGACTCTTCGCATGATCTTCCCGCTGCGCGTACGGGGCAGTTGATCGACGACCAGCACCGCCTTGGGCTTGAGGGGTTTGCCGAGGTTGTCCACGATCCGGCCACGCACCGCCGTGCGGACAGGTTCCTCCGCAGTGCCGGGAGCGAGCCGCAGGAACACCGCGATCGCCTCGCCCTTCACATCGTCGGGGACACCGACCGCGGCGGATTCCAGGACCACGTCCAGGCTGTTGGCGATGCCTTCGACTTCCGCAGGACCGACGCGCTTGCCGGCCACCTTCAAGGTGTCGTCGCTGCGCCCGCGGATGTACCAGACCGCCTCGGGACCGCTGACTTCGACAGAATCGCCGTGCACCCAGGTGCCGGGCCAGCGGTCCCAGTAGGTGCGCCGGTAGCGTTCCGGTTCCGCCCAGAAGGTGGTGGGCATTCCGGGTGACGGGGTGCGCAGTACGAGCTCCCCGACCCCGTGGTGCACCGGATGTCCTTGCTCGTCTGCGATTTCTGCCGCCATACCGGGCAATGGGCCGGCGAACCCGCACGGATGGATCGGTTGCGATGTGGTGTTGGACAGGATCGCACCGGAAACCTCGGTACCGCCGGAGTAGTTGATGATCGGTATTTCCCGGCAGCCGATTGTGGCGAACAGCCAAGCGTAGGCGTCCGGCGTCCAAGGTTCGCCGCTGGAGGCAAAAACGCGTAGCCTGCCGAGTTCGGGCGCAGCCAGATCGGGATCGGCGGCTGCCAAGATGCGCACCATTGTCGGCGAGACACCCAGCATCGTGATCCCCAGCCCATGCACCACGCGCCACAATCGGCCGGCGTCCGGGTGGTCGACCGAGCCCGAGTACACCCCCACCGCACTCCCGGCCAACAGACCACCCAGGACGGTGATGGGGCACATGATCCAGCCGGGATCGGTGATCCAGCAGGCAAGGTCGCCTGGGCCGATGTCAAAGCAGAATGCCGCATCGAACGCGGCCTTCACCGCGAATCCGGCCTGGCTGAGCACTACGCCCTTGGGTGCGCCCGTGGTACCCGAGGTGTAGGCGATCAGCAGCGGATGATCGGCGGGCAACTCGGCGGCTTCGACCGGTCCGGCCGGTCCTTCCGGAGTGATCAGCTGCTGCCAGCTTATTTCTCCACGCAGGCGTGGACTGGCCGTGTCGTCCAGATCGCCGACGACGACGGTGGTGCGCACACTGTGCGCTGCCTCGAGCGCGTCCGCAGTGCGCTGCCGCAGGCTCAGCGTCCGTCCACGCCGGACAGTCACACCGGAGACGATGTGCACGACCGCACCGGAAAGGCGCAATCGTTCGGCGACGGCGCCGGAGCCGAAACCGGAGAACACCGGCACCAGCACCGCCCCGATCAGTGCGCAGCCGAGCTGCACCGCCACCGCTTCGACCGTCATCCCGAGCTGCATCCCGACCCGGTCGCCCGGTTCGACACCGACAGCACGCAGCCCCCGCGCAACGCGGTCCACCAGCTCGGACAACTCGATGAAGGTATGGCTGGTCCGTTCGCCGGATTCATCCTCGGACACCAGCGCGACGTCGTCACCGCGGCCTTCGCGAACCCACCGGCGCACGGCGTTGTCGGCCAGGTTGAACCTTCCACCGGGAAACCACCGCGTGGTGTGCGGCTCGGCCAGCTGGTCCAGCACCGCATCGGCCTTGCGCTGCCAGGAAAACCCGAGCCACGCGGTCACGGTTGCCCAGAACGCCGCGGGATCATCCCGCGCGATGTCGTTGAGGCCGGCCGGATCCGAAGCTCCCGCGTGCACCCGGAATCGTTCGGCACGACTGCGGGCGAGTTCGGCGGGGCCGGGGCACCAGACCAGATCGGCTTCATCGGAACGGGCTCGATCGGCAGGCCCCGTGCTGCCGGGCTGGATTGAGGTCAACCTTGGCCTCCACAGGCGACTTCGGCGATGCGGTGTCCGGGCCACTCGGCGAGCGGCCCGGAATTCCTACGACGCTAGTTCGCAGAAGGCGGGCTCCGGTATGCGTCGGAGCGAGGAAACGAGGCACGAATTTCGTAGGATCCACAAACCGCCCCCATGACGACAAGTACGATCGCCACCCGGCAGTGCAGGTCGACAGCCGTAGAAAGGTGGTGCCGGGCTCGGCCGCAGGCGACGGTGAGGAGCGTCCGGGCGATGGCCTGGGCGATATCGGCCGCGCGGGGATCACTTTCCACCAGCACGGCCGTGATCGCACCTGCCGTCAACTGGACGACCTGCCGGGCGACGAAGGCCGGGGCGGCGGTGCCGCAATCGGCGAGCAGGTCGGTCACCCATGCACGGGTGCGTGTCTTGTGCTCGTGCACCGCGGTACGGGCCGGATGCTCCGGATCGGCCAGTTCGACGGTGGCGTTGACGAGCGCGCCGACCGCGGAAACCGGGGCCGGTGAACCAGCTCCGCAGCGAACCGAAGATCCCCGGCACCCGCTCGACGGGCCCCGCCGAGATGTCCGCGCCGTCGGCCAGTCGTTCCCGATAATCCGGGCGTCCACATGCCACAGGCAGACCAGGATCAGCTCGGCCTTGGTTGGAAAGTGTTTGTACAGTCTTATTTTCGCGACACCGATCTCGTCCAGCAGCGAATCGATACCGACCCCGGTACCGCGTTCGACAACCGCGCTGCCTGTTCGAGGATCTGGTCTCATTTGGTGGACTGCTGTCGGGGCAATACGCCGCTCCTTGTACCGGCCGGTCGAGCCGCGCGGCCAGCAGATCGGCAGCGACGAGGACAGGATCCCGCACCGGCGCCTAGCCGAGATCGACATCGATCACCGGCCCCGTCGGGTCGGAGTACCCTTGACCAGGAACGCCTGCATCCCCTTCCTGCCCGTCGCAGGTGACCGAGTCCGTGGCTATGATTTCGTTCATCTCCGCGTAGGCAGCGGGCGGCGGGAGGTCGATCTGACGGCGGAACGCCTGTCTGCCGATGTGCAAGAGCAGCGGGCTCGCGGTCGCGGTACACCGGGAAAACGAGAACGCATGGTCGCCACGACCGGCTGGACGACGTCTTGGATCGCGGTCATCATCTCCGTGCAGGCCTCGACGATCCGGTGCTCGTCGTCGAGGATGCGCCGGAGGATCTCCGGGAGGTCATGCCGAGCGGAGAAGACCGGCCGCCGCGGACTGTTCAGGGCCTCCGAGGCCGTCGACGGTCGTGGTCAGTATGGCCGCTACTCTCGCTGTTCATCCTCCGCGATATACAGACGAGTACGTATACTCTCGGTACCTCGGCTATCCTGGACGATCATGAGTGACGAGGGTCATCGGCCGGGCGACCCGGTGATCGCCGCGATCGCGGCCCGTGTGGCGGCCGACGCCGAATCCCTGGCCGAGCGGTTCGCCGAGGCTTACACCGCCGACATCGGCGACTACGCTCGTGTCCCGGTGGAAGGCCGCCACGAGCTGGTTCGGTCGGCTCGCGCCAACCTCGACGCCCTGCTGGAGGATTTACAAGGCACGGCAACGTCTTTCGACCCGGAACCGTTCGAATCCTTCGGCGCTGACCGGGTGCGGATGGGGATCACCATCGGCGCGGTCATGCGGTCGTTCACGGTCTGGGGCCAGCAGGCATGGTCGGCGTTCCTGCAGCGCGTGGACCACAAGAGCGGCGAGGAGATGGCCGGGTCACTCGCGATCGGCGAGCGGATCTTCGCGCACGTCGAGCGCGCCAGCGCCGCGACCGCGGCCGGGTTCATGCGCGAAGCCATGGCGGTGTGGAGTGATCGTGAGATCACCCGCAACGCGGTACTCGAAGCGATGCTCACCGGGCATGCCGATCCCGAAGAGCTCCGCCGGACCGGGATGGAGGTGGGTGCTGCCTACGCCGTGGTCGTACTCCTGCCCCGGGACCGGTCGGTCCGCCCTGAGGAACTCGTGGCACCCGCGGTCGCACTGACCGAGCGCCACCATTCCGGATCGCGCGTGCTGGTCGGAGTCCGAGAAGCGGCCCTGGTCGCGATCTGGCTGACCGACGGGCCGACAGCGTCGATCCAGCTGCTCACCGAACGACTCGCCGCGGCACTCGAGGCGACAGCCGGGATCGCCGTGGCCGGGGAGAGTTTGGCCGGTGTTCCTGCGGCATACCAGCAAGCGCGCCGGACGGCCCGGATCGCGCTGGGCCTCGGTTGCCCAGATCCCTTGTGGCACAACGATGTTCTACTCGAACGCGTCGTACTTGACAGCCCGGCCGTCGCCGAGCTGTGCCACGACGCACTGTCCCCCCTCATCACCTACGATGACCGGCGCGACGCCGACCTCGTGCCGACGATCACGGCGTTCATCGACTCCTGCGGCAGCGTCACCGAGACTGCCCGGGCGGTCAGCGTACATCCGAACACTGTGATCTACCGGCTCCGCAGGGTGGCCTCGATCAGCGGCTACGATCCCCGCGACCCGCGGGGCCTGCTCGCACTGTCGCTGGCGTCGCTGGCTCGGCGCCTCGGCGCGGAACCCGCCGCACCGAGCCGGAGCGACGCATGAGCTCTCGTCAGTCGGCCAGGATCTCCGCGAGCGACGAGCGGTCGCCGAACCACGAGTTCTGGCTGCACAGCGGGAGAAGCCGGACAGCAAGCTGGAACCGGAACGACGCTTCGGGCGACGCCAGCGCGACCCCTGAGGTCTTTGTCGCCTGACGCAGCCGGTAATCGAGCGTGTTCGGATGGATCCCCAGGCGTGACGCGGTGGCCCGCCGGTTCATCCCGAGGGTGAAGTACACGTACAGCGTCCGGACGAGAGCGATCTTGCCATTGCGGTCGGAGCCGAGCAGCTCGCCCAGGACCGCTTCGACGAAGGTGTCCACGGCCTCACCCTGGCGGAACAGGTCGAAGAAGCTCATCGAGTCGTAATCGTGCGTCCACGCATCCGGATGCAGGATCTCGCCGAGGGCACGGGCCCGCTCAGCTTCCCGGACGGCGGTGGCCACCCCGGCGGCGGTCATGGCCGGTCTGCCGACACCCGCGTTGAGGATGCCAGGGAGCTCGGCGACCTGGTGCAGTGCCCGGCTGACGATCTCGGCGACCGACGCCGTGGCCGCGGTCGGCACGAGAACGACCACGCCGCGGCGCAGGAGTGCGGAGATCGCGTCCGGCAGGAGCCTACGCAGGACCTGCAGTGCATGGCTCAGCTGACTCTCGAGTGTGCCACTCGCGCGGCTGGTGGCGTTCACGACGACCACGACGTGCGGGGTTTCCGGGTCCAGGCCGAGCGAGCGTGCTGCGGAGTCGCGCTGGCCGGAGCCCGGGAAATCGTCTTCCATCAGGCGAGACAACAGCAACCCGGCCGTCGCGAGCCGGGAGTCGAGGAGCTCGTCCCGTTCGGCGAGATAGGCCCGTTCCGCTTCACTGCTGACCCAATCGATGTAACGCAGCGTCCAGTCGGTGAGCGTTGGGTGATCCAGGTCGTCCCTACGTTCGCTGAGCTTCTCCCACATCGCGCGGGCTCCGATGCGGTACGCGCGCAACATCGCCGCCAGGGACACGCCTTGGTGGACACGGCGCCGGGCGGCATCGGCCAGCGACGCGAGATCTTCGCTGGTCGGTCTGCGCTGGAGCACCACGGCGTCCCGGTAGACCCTCGCGTTCTGGACGTTGGTCTGGACCACGTCGGCGAACACCGTGGCGCTGAGCTCTGAATACTCGGGGTTTCCGGCACAGATGGTTTCGGTGACGTAGCGGCCGATCCGGGCGAAGTCGTCGCCGGTCGGAGCCGTTTGCGATGTCGTCACAGTTTCCGCCCTCCAGATCGTGCGATGTCTCCGATGACGGCGCCTGGGTCACCTGGAAATGTTAATCACCAAGGCGACCGGTACCAAGGGAGTAAGCCATGCCGGGCAATACCAAGACAATCGATTCCGGGGAACTGGGAAAGTCGGTGGCCCCTACGACGCTGCGCGCGGTCGCGGGTACGTTCACCACCGGGATCACGATCATCACGTGCACCGCGGACGGCGCCCCTCAGGGATGCGCAGCGAACGCTGTGCTGAGCGTCAGCCTGGAACCACCGCTGATGCTGATTTCACTGGGCGAGACATCGCGTACTCGGGTGGCGGTCGAACGAGCCGGGGCATTCGCTATCAACGTCCTGCCCGACAACAGCAAGGGGTCAGCGCTCTGTTCGGTCTTCGCAGGCCGTTCGGACGACAAATTCGCCAGCGTCGATCACTACGGTGGCCTGCTCGGCGCCCCGGTGCTGACCGACGCGCTGGGGTGGTTCGAGTGCGCGATCGTCACCACGCAGGTCGCCGGTGACCACACCCTGTTCATCGGCCTAGTCGTCGACGCCGGGCATGTGCCCGGCGATCCGCTTGTCTTTTTCCGTGGCCAGAACCGGAAACTCGCGGCCTGACAGCCGTGGCCCGTCCGATACAAGGAGGTTTCGGATGTCGGTCTCCCGAGATGGTGCCGCCAAGTCGGATTCTCGGATGGCTCGTCGTGCTCTGGCCGCTTCGGCGGTCGGAAGCGCAATCGAATGGTACGACTTCTATGTGTACGGCCTCTCGGCCGCACTGATTTTCAACCACCTGTTTTTTCCTGCCTCGAGTCCGTACTCGGGAACGTTGCTGTCCTTGTCGACCTTCTTCGCCGGTTTCATCACCCGTCCCGTCGGGGCCATGATCTTCGGACACTTCGGCGACCGGCTTGGACGTCGGACCGTGCTGATCGTGACGACGCTGCTGATGGGGCTGGGAACGTTCTTCGTCGGCCTGGCCCCGACTCACGCCGTTGCGGGCATGTGGGGAGCGGCCATCCTGGTGGCGCTTCGCATCGTGCAGGGTATCGGGGTCGGCGGCGACTGGGGCGGTTCGGTGTTGATGGCCACCGAGTGGAACTCGGCGAGGGGCAAGCGCGGGTTCATGGGCAGTCTGCCTCAGTTCGGTTCACCACTCGGATTGATCACCGCAACGATCGTCACCGAGCTGGCCGGCAGAACGATGAGCCAACAGGCGTACGAGTCCTACGGCTGGCGGATCCCGTTCCTGTTCACCCTGTTGCTCACCATCCTGGCGCTGATCATGCGCCTCCGGGTGGAGGAAACCGCCTCATTCGCCGCAACGAGACGGGCCGGGACGATCCGGCGAGCGCCGATCGCGCACCTGTTGCGTCATCATTGGCGCACGGTCGTCAAAACCACGCTGATGCGGGCCGGGCAGCACGCTTCGTTTTACCTGTTCACGACATTCGTGCTCAGCTACGGGGTCACGACCCTGCATCATCAACGGTCGACGGTGCTGCTCTCGGTCATGCTCGCTGCCGCGATTTCGCTGGTCAGCACCCTGTTCTGGGGAGCGCTTTCGGACCGGATCGGCCGCAAGAAGATGCTGACGATCGGCATCGTGGTCATGTTCTGTTTCGCGTTCCCCTACTTCGGGCTGCTCGACTCCGGCGTTCCGGCGCTGATGACGATCGGCATCGTTGCCTCGCTGATCGTGCACGACATGCAGTACGGACCGCAGAGTTCTTTCATCGCCGAGAGCTTCCCACCCGATGTGCGCTACAGCGGGGCGTCATTGGGCTACCAATTGTCGTCGGTCACCGCAGGCGGGCCCGCGGCGCTCATCGCGACCGCGTTCATGGCCACCTTCAACTCGGCCATCCCGATCGCCATCTACCTGATGGCCATGTGCGTCATTTCGCTGGTCGCACTGTTCTTGCTCCCCGACATCGACAGTTCACTCCAGGACGACACGAACAAGCCCGCAGCCGAAGCAACCACAAAGAATCACTGATCACCGGCAAAGAAAGGATCGCCACCGATGCCGAGCAACTTCGAATCGGTCAGTACACCCGCACCTACTTCTCCACTCACCGCGGCGATGGAGAACAAACTGCTGCTGGGCTTGTTCCTTCCCTTGCAGGAAGGCGCGTGGAGTCCGTCGTCGGCGCCACGCGAAACTTCCTGGACCTACGACTACAACGCTCGCTGCGCGATCGCCGCTGAAGAGTACGGCTTCGACCTCGCATTCGGCCTCGGCCAGTGGCTCGGCAAAGGAGGCTACGGCGGCACGACCCACTTCCGTGAGCACGAACTGGACCCGCTGATCAGTTCGGCCGCGCTTGCCGCGCAAACGACGAAGCTGCTCCTGATCAGCACCGTGCACGTGCTCTATGGATGGCATCCGGTGCACCTGGCGAAGTATGGCGCGTGTATCGACCACATCTCCGGTGGTCGTTGGGGGCTCAACGTCGTGACCGGGTACAAGCCAAGCGAGTACCGCATGTTCGGCCTCGAACCGATCGAGCACGACCAGCGCTACACCATGGCCGCGGAGTTCACGGACATGATGCAGCAGCTGTGGACGAGCGAGGACAACCGCACCGAAGCCGGGAAGTACTGGTCCATGAACGACGCGCACATTCTCCCCAAGCCTGTGCACGGACGGCCCGTCTTGGTGAACGCCGCTTCCTCCTCCGCGGGGCTGGACTATGCGGCGCAGTACTCCGACCTCATTTTCATCACCAGTCCCGGCGGCGCCGATCCGCACCAGGCGGTGGAAACGCTTCCCGCGCACAACAAGAAGATCAAAGACCTCGCCAGGGCATACGGCCGCGAAGTGCGCACCGTCATCAATCCACACGTCATCTGCCGCGATACGGAGCAGGAAGCTTGGGCCGCGTATCAGGCGATCCTCGACAACGAGGACACCGTAGCCGCTGACAATTTCGTCGCCGGTTTCACCGGCGGGGACAACAAATCCTGGCGCGGGCACAGCCGTGAACAATGGGTCGTCGGCGGTAATGTGCATCTGGTCGGCACACCAGAACAGATCGTGGAATGGTTCACCAAACTCCACGAAAGCGGTTGCGACGGAGTACAGGTCAACTTTTTCGACTATCTCCCGGATCTGCAGCGATTCGGCGAACAGATCGTTCCGCTCATGGTCGAGGCCGGACTGCGGAAAGGAGCATGACCGTGTCACAGGACCAAGCTCCTCTGGCCGGACTGCGGGTGCTGGAGTTCGGCCAGATCGCGGCAGGGCCCTTCACCGGGTCTCTGCTTGCCGATCTCGGCGCCGACGTCGTCAAGGTCGAGCGGGCCGACGACGGGGACGGGATGCGGCAATGGCCACCGCTGATGGGCGAAACACCGGATCGCTACAGCGGCAACTTCGCCTCGGTCAACCGCAATAAGCGCAGCATCGCTTTGGATCTGAAGTCCGGAGACCACCGGACAACGGTGCTCGATCTGGTCCGCAATGCCGATGTTCTCGTCGAGAACTTTCGTGCAGGTGCGCTCGAACGTCTCGGCTTGGGCTACGAAGCGCTCGCCGAGGTCAACCCGATGCTCGTGTATTGCTCGATCTCCGGCTACGGACAGACCGGACCATATGCGCGGCGCGGCGCGTTCGACGTGACCGTACAGGCTGTTTCCGGACTGATGAGCGTCACCGGGGAACCCGATGGCGATCCGGTCAAATGTGGTGTCCCGGTCGGGGACTTCGTCGCCGGGCTCTACGCCGCTTACACGATCGTGGCGGCGGTGCACCGGGCAAGCCGGACCGGCGCAGGAGCCCACATCGACTGCTCGATGCTCGGCACCCTCCTCGGCATTTCCGCACTGCAGACCAGCGAGTACTTCGGCACCGGACACGACCCGCAACGCCTCGGATCCGCCCACCCACGCAACGCCCCTTACCGGGCTTTCCGTGCCGCGGACAAGAGCTTCGTGGTCGCCGCCGGCAATCAAGACCTCTGGCGACGGTTCTGTGAAGTGACGGCCCAACAGCGGCTGCTGACCGATCCGCGCTTCCGGACTCAGGAGCTGCGGGCACGCAACCAGGATGCGCTGGCCGCCGAACTGGCAGAGTCATTACTGCGCAGAAGCGCGGCCGAATGGCTGGCTGCATTCGAGGACGCCGGGGTGCCGTGCGCCCCGATCAACACCTTCTCGGAAGCTCTCTCCGACCCACAGGTGGCCGCGCTGGGCCTAGTGCGCCCGATGCCCCTTCCCAACGGCGTCGCAACACATTCGGTCGCCTTCCCGGTGCCGATCACCGGACACGAGCCGCAGCTACGCACACCACCACTGCTCGGCGAGCACAACGACGAGGTGATCAAGGGATGGACTGCTGAAGGAGGGGCGGCGTGAACACCGCCGAGCCCGATACCGGCCACCAGGCCGTGCGCACCGAACGCACCGGCGATGTGGTGACCATGGTTCTCGACCGGTCCAGCAGGGCCAACGCACTGGACGCGGTAACCGTAGAAGCCCTACACGACGCGCTGGACCACGTGGACGCGCGGACGACCCGCGCCGTGGTGCTCAGCGGTGGGGGCCGTCATTTCTGCGCGGGTTTCGACATGAGCGGAGTTCTCGACGCCTCCGACGGTGAGCTGTTGCTCCGCTTCGTGCGTATCGAACAGTTGCTGCAACGCCTGCACCGGGCCCCGTACCTGACCGTTGCCTGTGTAGCGGGCAAAGCGATCGGGGCCGGCGCGGACATCGTGGCAGCCTGTTCGCACCGGCTGCTGGACGCGGGAACCACCCTGCGCTTCCCCGGTTTCCGCTTCGGCGTCGCACTCGGCACCCGGCGTCTGGCCCAGCTGATCGGAACGAGGGCCGCGCGCCAACTACTCCTGGCATCTCGTGAGGTGACCGCGGATGAGGCCGTCCGACTGGGTCTGGGCACCGCCTCGGTCGACAGGCAGGCTCAACGATCCGCCGCGGAGAAAATCGTCGCCGAATCGGACGGCCTGGATGCCCCTTCGGTAGGGGCGGTCCTGGAGCTCACCTCGGCCGGGGACGGGCACGACGCCTCCGACCTGGCCGCGCTCGTGCGCTCCCTGACCAGACCGGGCCTGCATGACCGGCTGGCGCACTACCTGGGAGCCGACCGTGACTGAATCAGACGGGCCAGGACAAGCCGGGACGGCGGTGGCAGCGGCGCTCGCCCGCGCAGAACCGATCGCGCTCGCCGATCCTCTCCGAGACGCTGCGGTCCTCGTTCTCTGTGGCCGGACCGCGACGCCGAGCACGGTCGCATTTCTCGTACGGCACACCTCGGGATTCATCTCGGCCGCCCTGAGCTGGCAGACGATGCGACGCCTCACCATCCCGATGATGAGCCCTATCCACGAGCTCGGCCGGTCGGGCGACTTGTGCGGAGTCTCCGTAGACGCGACCGGAACCGGTACCGGAATCTCCGCGACCTCGCGAGCCATGACACTGCGCCGTCTCGCCGACCCCGAAGCCGGGCCCGCCGACTTCACCAAACCAGGTCACGTCATCACTGTTCTGGCCGCACGCTCCAGCGGCCACAGCGAAGTTCTGCACCCCGGTCCCTCCGCGCCGGAACTGGCCGACACGGCGATCGATCTGGTCCGGCACGCCGGTGGGGAGCCCGTTGCGGCGTACGCACATCTGGTCAGCACCCGCGATCCGGCCGGTCTCGCCGACTTGGCCGAGACAACCGAGTTCGCCCGCTGCACGGGCCTCATGATGCACACGGTCGCCGGCTGCCTGGCCGACCCCGGCCGCCCGGAAAAGACCCGATACCCGGCAGGCAGTGTGTCACGTTCGTGAATCCCGGATCGTCGACACCTTCCGGCCTGCTGCCGGGTCCACTGTTCGGGCTGCCGAGCTACGCCGTACCGGTGTTGCTGTTCATCACCGCGCAGCACTTCCGAAAGGTTGATTCGGCTGGCGAGCACCCCTCCACCAGGCGTGCTCTCTCAGATTCCGGTCCACGACCTCGTGGCGGCGGACCGGCATCGACCCCCGGTAACGCCATGTCGATCACCGAGACCTGCGTCGAGCAGGTATTGCTGATGGGCAGGGGCGATCCCACCGACGGGCGCAGGCGAGTACCGGAACTCACCTCCCAGGGCCGACGGTCTGCCACGAAGCGCCACTCCCCCAACGCCGACAGCGAGGAAGAGCCGCTGGACCCGCTCGCCCCAACCGATCGTGCCACCGTGCCGCGCACGCTGCTCGAGGCAGCCGATACGCACCACTGGAGTGTGTCACAGCGAACGTGGAACCCGGCCGGGTCGTAGTAAGGTAAGCTATACCTTAGTTTCTGGAGGAGGAGCAATGTGGCGCCGGTTGCGGCAATGGGGGATGTTCGGTGTGCTCATCACGGCGGCCGCCGTTACGGTCGGCTGTGGCGGCACACATGCAGCGAACGATCGGGATCAGACGGTAGCCGTCCGGTCTGCGCTGGGTACCGCGCATGTGCCGGTGCATCCGAAGCGTGTGGTGACCATCGGCTGGGGTAGCCAGGACGCAGCACTCGCGCTCGGGGTGGTTCCGGTCGGCATGCCGGACTTCAGTTCCGACTCGGGCACCAAGGACGGCATCCTCCCCTGGGACAAGCCACTACTGAAGGGGAAGAAGCCGGCCCTGCTGAACACCACCAGCGGCCATGTTCCGTTCGAGGACATCGCCAAGCTGCATCCCGACGTGATCCTGGCGGTCGATTCCGGGCTGGACAAACAGCAGTACGCGCAACTGTCCAACGTCGCACCGACGGTCGCCTACCCCGGCAAGGCGTGGGCAACCAGCTGGCAGGACCAGCTCTCCCTCGTCGGGAAGGCACTCGGCCGCTCGGACAAGGCCGAGGAATTGCGCAGGACCACCGAGGCGCGCATCGCCAAGGCAGCCGCCTCGCATCCGGAGTTCCGGGGGAAAACGGTCGTGTTCGGCAGCCAGCTCAAGGCAGGCACATTCAACCTCTACCACGCCGACGACGCCCGGCTGAAATTGCTCGCCGCGCTGGGCTTCACGGTCGATCCGTTCGTGCAGAACCTCGCGCATACTGACGGTTCCACCACGTTCTCCACCGCGATCAGCGCCGAACAGCTGTCCTCGATCAAGGCGAACGTGCTGATCGCCTGGTACCCGACGACGGCCGTACAACGGACCGCGGAAAACCAGCCGGGCTTCGCGCAGTTGCCCGCAGTGCGGAACAAGGCATACATCCCGTACACCGATCCGCCGTTCGTTTTCGCCACCAGCACCGCCAACGTGCTGAGCCTGCCGTGGATGCTCGACCGCTATCTGCCGAAACTGTCCGAGGCGGCCAAGAACGCGCGACCGGCGGGCTGACCTCGTACCGTGCCCCACCCGCCTGGCCTGCCGGTCCGGTAGTCCTGCCGTACGAGCGACGGACAGAGACGACGCGCTTGTCCACCACTCCGGGAGTAGCTCTGTTGTTCTACGCGGTGGTGGCGGCCGATACCCATCTCTCGTCGTTCCTCGCCGCGGAGCGTGAGCATCCGGCGCTGCGCTGGGATCGAACTCGCGGCGTATCTGATCAGCGGCTACCTGTTCCTGGTTACAGCCTTCGGTGGCGGGCTGCGGCACCGGTTCACTACTGCTGGCCGTGGGGAATCCCGTCGTGTCCGGTCTTTTCCCCTATATCGGGATGGTGATCGCAGCCCTCGGCCAGATCGTCAGCGGCGCTGACCAAGGGGCGACACTGCACACGAGAACGCGAAACCCGAGTCCAGCATCACGCGACCGAAGACGCGCTCGACTGACGAAGCCATCGGCTGTCGTCAAGTCATGGCCGCCGCACCGCTGCGCACCGTCCCGGTCTGCGAAGCCGGAGCCCGCTCGACGGACAGCTCAAACCTCCGAGAGCGTGGACGCGGGGTGCAGCCGGGAATCGGTGATACCGAGCGCGTTCAGGAGTGCGGCCGCCGCGCTCGGCACGACCGGACCGGCGGACTGTAAGGGCTCGCGCAGGTAGACGAGCGCGCCGCCTTCCTCGGCGATCTCCCGCAGGACGGGGCCGGGATCGCGCGGTGTGATCAGGTCACGCGGGGATTCCCGGTGCACGAGGACAACGGGCCGCCCGGTCCGGTGTTCGCGCGGGCGAAGCACGAAGTGTTCCGCGCCGGTGACCCGGTCCCGGTAGCTCAGCGCGGCGAACGGCCCGTGTTCAGTGGACAGCTCGGAGCGGGTCTCGAGGGTGACCCGATCGGCCTGTCGGCGGCGGTTTTCGGTCAGTTCGGCCAGATCGAGCAGTGGCAGCCCGTGCTTGCGGGCGAGTTCGGCCGGGCAGCCCGGATCGGTGACCACGTCCGCGAGCAGTCCGACCGGTGGCAACCCGGCGAGCTCGCAGAGCGCCACGGCGGCTTCGCCCGCACCACGGCGGCAAAGCAGCCCATCCGGATGGGTGCGGTATCCGATGACGTGGCCGGGCCGGTGCAGGTCTTGCGGGCATGTCGCCGGATCGGCCGCTAACCGGGCGGCTCTGGCCCGATCGGTGGCGCTGATGCCGGTTCCCACTCCGGTCGCCGCGTCGAAAGCGACGGTGAACGGCGCGGCTTCGGCGTCCGCGTTCGCCGTCATGGGCGGCAGGTCCAGCGCAGCGGCGCGGTCCGGCGCCATGGCGGTGTACAGGAAACCGCTGCTGTAGCGGACGGTCCAGGCGACCCAGCCGGGTTCGGCAAGAGCGGCGGCGAGCAGGATCTGGCCGCCGGTGTCATCGGCGAGCAGTACCGGTTTGCCGTCCAGCAGCGTGGCCAGCGCGGCGGGGAGGCCGCCGGTGTCCGGGGCGGTGGCGAGCCTCGGGTCGTATCCGGGCAGCACTGTCATGATGCCTGGTCCAGTTCGGCGAGCCCGTGGAAGTTGCTGGCGTGGAACACGAGCGCGCCGCGCTGGGGATGGGTGCACTGGCGGTGTACCCGGAACACGACGAGGTCGTGATCGCCCATGGTGACGGTGTGTTCGACGGCGCAGTCCAGCCAGGCGGTCGCGCCGTGCAGCAGTAGCGCCCCTTCCTTGGTGGTGTGCCAGTCCATTCCGGCGAACCGGTCACCGTTTTTCGCGGCAAGCTGGCGGCACGCGCGATCCTGGGACTCGCCGAGCACCGAGAGCCCGATCCGCGACCGGTGACGTAGCAGTGGCCAGGTGGTGGAGGTGTGTTGCACGCAGATTCCGACCAGCGGGGGTTCCAGGGAGACCGCTACGAAGGCACTCGCTGCCATCCCGGTCGGCGTGCCCGTTTGGTCGAGTGCGCAGATCGCGGTCACGCCGCTGGGAAACCGGCCGAACGCGGTACGCAGAGCGGTCTTGTCCACGACGCCGTCCGCGTCGATGGTGGGGATGAGGTCGCTCATCGGCTTGCCTTTCTCCGGCGGGAATGCTCAGGACCGCAGCACGAACGGGTCGCCTGCGGGTTCGTCACTGGTGTTGATCCACACGCTCTTGAGCCGGGTGTATTCGCGGATCACTTCGGTGCCGTGTTCGACGCCGAGGCCGGAGGTCTTGAATCCGGAGCGCGGGGACATGGGGGACATCGCGCGGTACATGTTGACCCAGACGGTTCCCGCGTCGAGCGCGGCGGCCGCGCGGTGGGCGCGGCCCAGGTCCTTGGTCCAGATTCCCGCGGCGAGGCCGTAATTGGTGTCGTTGGCGATGCGCAGTGCTTCCTCGTCGTCGTCGAACGGGATGATCGCCACCACCGGGCCGAAGATTTCCTCGCGGCACATCCGCGCGTGGTTGTCCAGACCGGTGAACACCGTCGGCTCGTGGAACCATCCGCCGAGTCCGGTGTCCGGCTGCCCGCCGCCGTAGGCGAGTGCGCCGCCGTCGGCCTGGCCCGCCTCGACGTAGTCCTGCACCTTGGCCAGCTGTGCCGGGGTGGCGAGCGGGCCGAGCTCGGTGCCCGGATCGGTGGGGTCACCGATCCGGATCGTCTTGGCGCGCTCGATGACGCGGGCGACCAGTTCGTCGTAGACCGAGCGGTGGGCCAGCACGCGGCTGCCCGCGATGCAGGTCTGTCCCGCGGCGGCGAAGATTCCCGCGATGACACCATTCGCCGCGCTGGCGATGTCCGCATCGGCGAACACCAGCTGTGGGGATTTGCCTCCGAGTTCGAGTCCGGCGCGCACCAGCCGCCGCCCGGCGCGTTCGGCGATCCATGCTCCGGTCGCGGTGCTGCCGGTAAACGACAGCTTCGCCACATCCGGATGGTCCACCAGTGGTGCCCCGGCATCGGCGCCGAGCCCGGTGACCACGTTCACCACTCCGGGCGGGAATCCTGCCTGGTCGAACAGCGGGGCCAGGGTCAGCATCGAGGCGCTGGTGTATTCGGAGGGTTTGATCACCGCGGTGTTACCGGCGGCCAGGGCCGGGGCCAGTTTCGCGGTGGTCAACAGCAGCGGTGAGTTCCACGGCGTGATGGCCCCGACCACGCCGACGGGTTCGCGCAGCGTGTAGTTGAGCACATCGACGCTGCTGGCCGGGATGGTCTCGCCGTGGATCTTGTCGGCGAGACCGGCGTAGTAGTGGAAGTACTCGGGCAGTCCGGCCAGCTGGGCGGTCATCTCGCGGAGCAGCTTGCCGTTGTCGTTGGTCTCCACGCGGGCGAGTTCCTCGGCATGCTCGCCGATCAGCTCGCCGGCCCGGCGCAGCAGCGCGCCCCTGCGGGTCTGGGAAAGCCGGCGCCAGGAGGGATCTTCGAAGGCCCGCTTTGCTGCGGTCACCGCGCGTTCGACGTCGGCGGCCGTACCGCGTGCGGCTTCGTACCAGGCTCGGCCGGTGGCAGGGTTGTCGCTGGCGAAGTACTCGCCCTCGGCGGGGGCGCGGGTTTCGCCGGCGATGTAGTGCTGATAGCGCGGAAGCTGATCGGTCATCGCTGAACGGCTCCTGTGGGTAGTTCGAGAGGACGGTCGTCGAGCTGGGCGAGGACCGCTTCGGTCACGGCTTCGGGGTGTTCGAGGGGAAGCAGGTGCCGGGCGCCCGGAACCACCGCCGAACGCCCGTGCGGCACCCGTTCGGCCAGCGCGGCGGACATCGCCGGAGTCGACCCGGGATCCTGTTCCCCGGTCATCGCGAGCACCCTTGGGTTCAGCCGCGGCAACAGCGGCCACAGCTCGGCGTCCGCGTGCGCGAACACCGTGTAGCAGGCCAGGTAGGAGGAGGGCCGGTTGGCGCGCAGTACGGCGCGTACCCGCTCGGCCAGCTCCGGCTCCGTGGCCCGCCACTGCGGGGAGAACCAGCGCTCGATAGCGGCGTCGAAGGTGGCGGGCAGGTTCTCCCGGGCCGCCTCCAATCGTCCGGTCACCGAGGTACGTTCGATCGCGGAGCGGTTCGCCACCGCGCTGATCAGGGTCAGTGAGGCCACCCGTTCCGGATGGTCGAGGGCGAACCGGGTGGCAACCAGCGCGCCGAGCGAGAACCCCACGAGATGAACGGCACCGGCGCCGAGTCCGGTCAGTGGTGCGGCCAGGTCGGTGAGCGTGCACCCCTCGGGCGCGTCCGGCGCGTCCCCGTGCCCGGGCAGGTCCGGGGTGTGCACCGTGCACTGCTGGGCGAGTGTGGGCGTGACCCGATCCCACATGGTGTGGTCCAGGCCGACACCGTGCAGCAGGATCACCGTCCCGGCCGGGCTCACTGTTCGCTCGCCAGTGAAGCCAGCCGTGCCTGCGGACGCCCCTGCGCGGCCGCGGCGAGTCCGACGATGATCTCCTCGCCCCGCGGTGCGTCCGGGACCCGTACTTCGACGCTCTGGTGATGCGAGCGAATGGTCGCGTCGGTGACGTGTTTGAGCGGAATGTCGAACACAGTTCCCGCCGGGGCGCGCTTTTCCACCGCGGGCAACAGCGTGCTCGCCTTCGCCGCGTCCCGGAAGTGGTTGCCGAACTTCAGCGTGTGGATCAGTCCGGATCCGTGCTCGATCTCCCCGTCGAGGCCCACGATCGCCGCTTTCCCGTACGCCTCGACGGGGGCGCCGAGCGCGGTGACCACCCGATCGCTGAGCAGCTTGCCCAGATCGGGTGCGACCTCGTCGATGGTCGGGCCGAGCTCGGTCACGAATCCCTGGCCTGCCCAGGGATTCGTGAGCACGGCGAGCACGACGGCTACGCGTGCGGCGGGTTCGACCGGCCTGCCGCCCTCGGTCAGGGTTTCGTCCACGTAGGTGGTGATGCTGCGGATAGCGGTGCTCATACGGTCTGTTCCACTCCTGTTCGGGTCAGTACGGCTTCGGCGAGCGGGGAATCCGTGGCGCGGTCGCCGATGCGCGCGTTCGGGCGCGGTCCGTCCGAGGCCACCGCGATCACCGCGATCTCGCCGGGCCGCGGTGCGTCCGGCACCCGCACGGACATGGTCTGGTAGTGCGAGCGGGTGGCGGCACGTTCCTTGTGCCACAACGGAACCTGCAGGGTGGTTCCCGCGGCGGCGCGCTGATCGGAGAACACGATGATCGCCTCGCCCTCCGTGCGGTGGCGCAGCACATCCCCGAAGTACGGGGTGTGGATCAGCGCTCCGGCGTGCTCGATCTCGCCGTCCAGCCCGACGATCGCCGCCTTGCCGAAGGCCTCGACCCCGGTGGCACCGCCGAGTGCGGCCAGCAGCCGGTCGGCGAGTGCATGCGCCAGCAGCGGCGCGAGCTCATCCGCCTCGGCCGAGAGATCGGTGCGGACTCCCCTGCCGAGCCAGGGATTCGCCACCACCGCCACCGATGCGGCCTTGCGCACCGGAGTGTGCACCGGTGCACCGAGCTCACCCAACGGTTCCTCGGTGATCGTCACGATCCGCCGTATCAGGTTCACGCATTCTCCCCGGCGAACTGGGGCATGACCTTCTCGGTGAACAGCTCGAAGCTGCGCATCGCCTTGCGGTGTTCGAGGCCGGGGTGCGTGGTCCACAGCATCAGGTCCTGTAGATTCAACTCCTCCTGCAGCTCCTGCACCTTCCCGGCCACGAAGTCCGGGGTGCCGACCAGCAGATTGCGTTCGGCCAGGAAGTCGTAGTCCAGTTCGCGGCCGCTGATGTCCTCGCCCACCTCGCGCAGATTGTTCAGCCCGCGCCAGTGGCAGATCCACCGGTAGGAGGTCAGCAGCGCCTCCTCGAAGTCGGCGCGCGCCTGCTCCATGGTGTCGGCCACGTACACATCCCGGACCAGGGATAGACCGGCGCCCAGCTGTTGTGGCGTACCGGTCGCTTCGGAAAGCGTGTCCCGGTAGAGCGCGAAGCGGTCCTTGAGTTCGGAGATCGGCGGCATCCAGAAGATGCCGTTCATCCGGGACCGCGCGGCACTCTCGATCGACCGCGGCGAATCGATCACCTGAGACAGCGGCGGATGCGGGCGTTGCAGTGACTGGGGGACCACGCGCAGCTTCGCGATCGTGCCGTCCTCGCCGATGAACTCCGGCGAGGACGGTGAGAGCGGGTGGTCCCAGGTGATTCCCGGAGCGGGCAGCTGGTGGAACTGTCCCTGGTGCGCGAAGAACTCGCCACTCCACGCCTTGCGCAGCAGTTCGAGTGTTTCCTCGAACAGCGCCCGATTCTGTTCCTGATCGCGTGGATCGGCACTCGGATTGAGGTTCATCGCCTCACGGCCGTAGAGACCGCGCCCGACTCCGACTTCCACTCGACCACCGGAGAGCTGGTCGAGCATGGCGATGTCCTCGGCCAGCCGCATCGGATTCCAGAACGTCACGATGTTGGCCGCCTGGCCGATCCGGATACGCGAGGTCCGCGCCGCGATATCGGTCCCCATCAGCACCGGGTTGGGCACCAGTTCGAAGCCCTCGTGCCCGAAGTGGTGCTCGGTGTACCAGATCGAATGGTAGCCCGCCTGATCGGCGAACGTCGCGATGTCGCGCATCTCGTCGAATACCGTCGCGACTTCGTGCAGACGCCCGGGTGCACCGACGTTGTGGAAGATCGAAAAACGCATCTACTACAGCTCCTTCCGTAGTGGACGGCCGCCGAGGAGCGGATCATCGGCGGACATGGTCGCCCGTTCGCTGGAACGGACGTGGTCACGCATGGCGAATTCGGCACCGAAGCCGTCTTTTTCCCGGATCAGCTCCAACACCCGCCGGTGTTCGGACAGTGAGACATCGGGCCGGCCGGGCTGGGTCAGCGAGGCCGAAACCAGGCGGTGATAGGCCAACTGGTTCATCAGCTGCTGGTAGTGCACCTCGAGCTGAGTGTTGTCCGCACCGGTGACCAGCAACTCGTGGAACTGGTGGACCAGCTGCGAGTACTCCTCGGTGTCACCGCGCTCCACCGCATGAGAAGACTGCTCGATGTTCTCGTCGAGCTGGTCGAGTATCGGGACCGATCCGCGACCGGCCAGCAACCGGGCCGCCATCCCTTCGAGCATCTCCTTGAGCTCGAACAGTTCCACGATTTCGCGGCGGCTCGGGGACCGGACGAAGGTGCCCACCCGCGGCCGGATCTCGATCAGGCCCTCGCTTTGCAGCTGTTTCAGCGCTTCCCGCACCGGAGTCCTGCTGACCTCGTACTCGGCGGCGATCGAGGACTCGTACAGCGGCTGCTTGGGGCGGTGTTCCCCGGACACGATCGCCTGGCGCAAGCCTTCCATCACGCGAGCCCTGGCTCCGCTGCCCTTCGCGGGCATCTCTTTCATCGGAGCCTCCGGGACGGCGGCTTCATCGCCGCTGACAGCTTCTTGCATACAAGAACCGTAACTTGCATGCCAGCCGACCGTCAATGATCCGAATCAAACTCCCGCTCGGCAGGGATAGCGCAGCCCAGGTGAACCGGGAAATAGCCGAGGAAACTAGTAGTAGCAACCGAATACGGCGGAAATATGATGTGGCTCGGTCCCGGCTTGCCGGGATTGACGCAACCTCACCATGCATGCAACAGTCATTCATTATTCGACCCGGTGGCCGTCGTGCCACCCACTTACTTCCTATCCTCAACGCCGAGGAGTGACTCATGTCCGTCGTCGACGAGACTCCGGCGGAACCGAGCGCCATCACCTTACGGTTCCCCGACGATTCCCAACCTGCCGAACTCGACTGTGCCGCGAACCCGCTGTTCCTCGGCACCGTCCGAGCCCGGACCGCGCACCGCGCGGAGCGCGCGGGTGAACACGATGTTCTGACCGTCACCTTCGAGCCCGGCTCCGGAACGATCTGGCACGCCCACGAAGCCGACCAGACCCTGGTGCTGCTTGCCGGACACGGTGCACTGGAAGACGAACGCGGCACGCATCCGCTGCGCGCAGGCGATGTCGTGACCATCCCGCGCGGTCGGCCGCACCGCCATCTCGCCGCCCACGGTCACGCCATGACCCACCTGTCGATCACCGGCCACGGCGCGCACCCGGCAGTGCCCGAACCGCGCTGATCCGACCCCGTCCCGCACCCCGTCCCTGGAGTACCCGTGTCCTCACTCAGCCGCCCGGCCACCGGGCACCAAACGGAGACCAGTGGTCCCCGGTACGGCACCTCCCTGACCACCGTGGAACCGTTCGGGGTGGACCACATCCCGGACGCGGAACGCCACGGCAAACCCCGCTCGCAGTTCTTCGTGTGGTTCGCCGCCGGACTGAACTTCCCCGTCGTACTATTGGGATTCAGCGCCGCCGCCTACGGGCTCGGCGTCGGCTCGGCCATCCTCGCCATCGCCACCGGCACCGCACTGGGATCGGTCCTGATGGCCGTCATGTCCCGGATGGGCGTGCGGCTCGGCGTGCCACAGCAGATTCAGGCGCGTGGCCCGCTCGGCTTTCTCGGCAACGTGCTGCCCGTGGCATACATCAACGTGTTCGCGGGCGTGGGCTGGTCTGCGGTGACCGTCATTCTCGGCAGCAAGGCGTTCAGCGCACTGACCGGTGCGCCGTTCTGGACGGGCGCGCTCGGCCTGACCTTGATCGTGATGGTCATTTCCATCTACGGCTACAACATGATCCACTATTTTCAGCGATTGCTCTCGATCGTGCTGTCCCTGCTGTTCGTGATGATCACCGTGGTCGCTATAGTGCGCGGGCCCGTCGGGCAGGTGCACACCGGCGCCCTGAAGGCCTCCGGCAGCGGCGGGTGGATCACCTTCGCCGGATTCTTCTTGGCCTTTCTCGTCGCCTGGGCACCGTTCGCCTCGGACTATTCCCGTTATCTGCCCGATTCCCGTTCGGTCAGCCGCGCGACCGCCTGGTACACCGGGATCGGCAACTTCATCACGCTGTTCTGGCTGGGCACACTCGGCGTCCTGGTCGGCAATGGAGCGGGCGGCAGCGATGCCGTCGAAGCACTCAAACAGCTCACCGGACCATTCGCCACCCCCGCCCTGATCGCGATCGTGGGATCGGTGCTGGCGCAGAACTTCCTCAACATCTACGGCGGCGCGATCTCGATCCAGACGCTGCGCATCCCCATCAGCCGCACCACCGGCGTGGTCGTGATGTCCACGCTGTCGTTTCTGACCTGTCTGTGGGGCGAAGCCGGTGTGGAGGACAAGTTCTCCATCTTCCTCAACCTCACCTCGTACTTCATCGCCCCGTTCGCCGCGATCCTGCTCGCCGACTTCTTCTACGGCACGCGTTCCGACCGCGGCCGGATCCCGGAGCTCTACGACAGCCGGCGCAAACTCGAGTGGGGCGCGCTCGCGTGGATCATCGGCGTACTCGCCTCAGTCCCGTTCTGGAACTCCACCGCCTATGTGGGACCGTTCGTCCGGGCGTTCCCCGCGGTCGGCGATATCGCGATGTTCGTGGCCGCCGCCGTCGCCGTGCTGATCTACCTGACCACCTACCGGCTGCCCGCACTATGGCACACACGCTCGCGATGACCCAGTCATCGCCCCAGTCCCCTGCTTGGCCCAGGCTTTAGGTCTGTAACGCGGCGCTAGTCCGGCTGATCATCCGTGGTTCCGCTGACGATCTCGGCGCGCAACTGATCGAGCAGTTGGCGTGCGGTGACCGAGCCGACTTTGTCACGCCGCGCAAGCTCGAGCGTGAGTGCGTGGGCGAAAAGCAGATCGATGAGGTTTTCGCTGACCATGGTGACCGTCGCCGAGGGCACCTCGAGCACCACGTCGACCTCGTCGCGCAGCTTCGCTCCCAGTGCTTGGGTCACCAGGATCACCGGCACGCCGAGCCTTCGGGCATGCGCGATGGTGACGTCGATTTCGTGGAAACGGCGTAGTGGTGCGTAGATCAGCACGGCGTCACCGCGGTCGATACCCATCAGCGGATCCGCCAGCCGGAACCCGGTCTGGGTCACGGCCTGGGCTCGACGCTGGAGCCGAGAGAACGCGAGTGCGTGGTACTCCGCCACCAGACCGGCCGGTCCGAACCCGTACAGCCACACCTTCTGCGCACTGTCGAGCAGATCCACCGCCCGCTGCCAGGACCGTTCGTCCAGCTCCTCGGGAACACGGGCGAGCAGCGCTGCCGCGTCGGTGAGCACCTCACCGAGTACCGGACCGAGCGCACTGTCCGAACGCGCGATCCGCCCCTCCAGAACGCGTATCGGATCGGGCGGGTCGGTGACCCCGGCCATCAGTACCTTCTTCAGCTCGCGCAGCCCCGAGTAACCGAGGGCTCGGGCGGTGCGCACTACTGTCGCGTCACTGGTGCCGGTGGCGGAGGCGATGTCCGAGGTCGATGCGAGAACCGCCTGGTCAGGTTGCGCCAGCAGGTACTCGGCGACGACACGTTCCTGCGGCTTGAGTCGCGCCGCGGCATCCGCGACACGACCGGCGAAGTCTTCAGCCATGTATGGAGTTTCCACTTCATCATTGCGATCAATATGGAGTTCTGACTACAGTGTAGCCAATTCACCGAGCTGTGGAGGTTCTGTGCGGTACAAGTTTGTCATCGTCGGCGCCGGAGTGTACGGCTGCGCCCTCGCCTTCTACCTGGCTAGACGAGGTGAGCAGGTCGTGGTGCTCGAGTCCGCGGAGGTCGCTTCCGGCGCTTCTGGCGGACTCGGCAAGCGCGGCGTACGGGCCAACCGCCGAGCCGCCGCAGAGTTGCCGTTGATGCGGCTGGCCTACCCCCTCTGGGAACGGCTCGCCGACGACCTCGGGGCCGATATCGGCTATGAGCGGACCGGCGGGCTCAACCTGGTCGAGCAAGAGGTTACCGGGACCACCGGTGGCCTGGCCAGCCTGCGCGCCCGCGCATGGCACCAGCGCGAACTCGGCATTCCCACCGAGGTGCTCGACCGTGATCAGGTCCGGGAATACGAGCCAGGCGCGGCCGAAACGGTGCACGGTGCGCTGTGGTGCCCGCTCGATGGCATGGCCGACCACACCGCCACGACCCGGGCCTTCGCCACCGCTGCCATGGCGGCCGGTGCCGTGTTCGAAGAACACACCGAGGTGGCGCAGCTGATCCGGGACGGAGCTCGGGTGTCCGCCGTGGAAACCGCCGATGGCCGACGATTCGAAGCCGGTGAGGCCGTCGTGCTGCTGAACAACACCGGGGTCGCCGATCTGGCCGCCACGCTCGATGTGCAGCTGCCGTTGTGGTGGCTGATCCCCCAGGCGATGACGGTGAAGACGGCCAACCCGATCTGCGGGCACCTGCTCGGGCATGACCACCGGGCGCTGTCGATGAAACCATTGGACGGCTCGGTCATGATCTCCGGCGGCTGGCGTGGCCGCTGGAACCCGGAAACCCGGCGCGGCGAGCCGGTTCAGCAGAACGTCGAGCGAAATCTCGCCGAGGCACGGACGGTGTTTCCCGCGCTTGGCGACGCGATCGTGGAGCAGGTCGACACCCGCAGTGCGGAGACATGCAGTGTGGACGCGCTGCCGATAGTGGATGTGTTGCCGACCGTCAGCAACGTCCTCATCGGCGCTGGCTGGTCGGGACACGGCTTCGCCATCGCGCCCGCCGTCGCGACCCTGATCGCCGACTGGCTGACCGGACCCACCCAGCCGGATACACTGCTGCCGTTGCGCTACCAGCGATTTCGCAGCCCTGGGCTGCCGGTGTCGAGGAGTCACGATGTTCCCCGTTGACACGGTCGGCAACCTCGAGACGCTCATGTTCGCCCTCGTCGTCCTTGGCGTCCTCTTGCTCGCCGGCACCGTGATCAGGATCGTGGCCCGCCCATTGCGCCGGTTGTTCCTCCCGGCAGCGCTGATCGGCGGCGTCGTCGGGCTCGCGCTCGGACCGTACGGCGCCGGATTGTTCCCCACGTCGCTTGTCGAGACCTGGTCCGGACTGCCGGGCGTCCTCGCGACGGTCGTGTTCGCGCCGATGCTGATGGGGATGCGGATCCCCAAAGTGCGCGATACGTACCGGATGATCGTCCCGCAGGTGTTGTTCAGCTACATGGGCTCGTTCCTGATGATCGGAGTGCCACTGGTCGTCACCGGACTCGTCCTGGTACCGCTGTGGAACGTCAGCCCGATGTTCGGCAGCCTGGTGGAGATCGGCTGGGCCGGTGGGCACGGTGCAGCCGGAGCAATGGCCGAGGTGTACCAGCGACAGGGCTGGAGCGCCGGCGTCTCGCTGGGCCTCACTTCGGCGACCGTCGGGCTCGTCTTCGGTATCACCATCGGGATGGTGTTGGTGAACTGAGGCGTGCGCCGTGGTCACGTCACCGCGCACGATGTCGGCGAGGACGACCGGCGCAGCGATATCCTCCCGGAGTCCCGGCGCACCTCGACGGGTCGCACCGCGTTCAACAAAGACCTCATCGATTCGCTGACCTACCACGCCGCGCTGGTCGCGGTCGCCGTGCTGATCGGCTGGGTGCTGCAGTACTTCATCGAACTCGCGGTCCCCGGAATGCCGCTGTTCCCGCTCGCCATGATCGGCGGCGGCATCGTGCAAGCGGTACTCGACAGGACGCCGCTGCGGAACACCGTTGACGCGGCGAGCTTCCGCACGATCCAGGCGATCGCGCTGGACGTCCTGATCGTCGCGGCCGTCGCATCGATCCAGCTTCCGGTGGTCGCCGACAACGCCGGTGCACTCATCGTGCTCATGGTGCTCGCGGCGGTACTGGCGATCGGCTTCTTCTTCCTCATCGGGCCACGACTGTTCCAGCAGAACTGGTTCGAGCAGGCGATCGTCAACTTCGGCACGCTCACCGGGGTCGCCTCCGTCGGCCTGATGCTGCTGCGCATGGTCGACCCGAATCTCACCACCATCACGGGCAAGGCGTATGCGCTGAGCAAACCGTTCCGCAGCCCCTTCATCGGCGGCGGACTGATCACCGCGGTGGTACCGATACTGGCCATCACACAGGGACCGCTGCTGACCGGCGGACTGTTCATCGTCCTGTTCCTGGTACTACTCCTGGCCGCGCGCCTACTCGGTTTCTGGCGCAAACCACCCGGAATATCGTCCAGCCCGGAATAGCAAGCGCGGGCGACCAGCGAACATCTCCGAATTCCGAGAATTCGCCCGCCGGGCCGGCTTGGATCTGGAAGCGCGCGAGGATCCGCTGCGGCTGGCGGTTGTCGGCGCCGGTGGGGTCGAGAAACCTACGCCGGTTCAACCCGAGATGAAGCAGCTGCCGACCACCCAGGATGGTGAAACCGCCGCTGTATCACCGGAAGTACGGGCTCGATCTCGGCCCCGAAACTCGTCAGACATCAACTCCTCAACCACGCCAACAGCATCCAACACGGCTCAACCACAAGGAAAACGACACGACGTGTCATTATGCTACGACCACTGAGCGCGCGAACCCACGCTGACAGCGATACACCATGAGGTCACGCAAGTAGCTGCATCGATCAACCAGTCCCTTGTCCTACTTGCCTCTGCCTCTGTCGGAGTCCTGCAGTGACATCTGCTCGGATGCAAGCGCGACGATCTCGTCGGCGGCCTCATCAAAGATACAGTCCAGGATCTCACGGCGTCCGGTTCGGCCGATACGAGGTCGGGCAGCCGGAGCCCGAGGATGGTGTTGATGAGCATCCCTCTGGCCAGGAACGCCTCGACTTCGGCAGGGCGCAGCCCGATCTCGTCTCGCAGTACCCGACATCTCTCCGCGCACTACGCAAGCTGCGAACGAGGAACCAGGAACCCCATGAGCCAGCCGATCCCGGAGACGAAAGTACCCCGAAGAATCCGGTGATCGACGACACTTCGACAGCAAACAGGGTTCCCAGCGAACCGAGTACGAGCAGCGCGGTTCCCAGAAACATCACCGTTTTGGCCGTGGTGCGCGCGAGCACGATGGTGATGATCGAAGACCGCGCTCACCGCGGTGAGCGCGAAAAGTCCGAGCACCGAGCACCACGGAACTCGACCCGGACAGTTGCCGTGCCAGGGCCGGTGCGAGCGAGGCGTAGAAGCCGCCGAGTGATCACACGGCGAACAGCACCGGTGCCACCGCGAGGAAGGCGCGGTGCAGGTGTCGGGGTACCGCGAATTCAGGCACGAGGGCGGCGCGCAGTCCGGGCCTGCGGCCAGATCTTTCCGGCAGCAGCGCCAAGCCGATTGCCTGCACGGCGAAGATCCCGATGAACACGAGGTACACAAGCCGGGTGGGAGCGGGCGGATACTGCACGACCAGTCCGGAGAGCAGCGCGCCGGTCCCGGAGCCAAGTCCGGGCGCCACGGCATTGGCCCGGGTGCCGCGTTCGATATCCAGCATCATCACGCCGAGCTCGCCCGGTTGCGATCCCTAATAGGCCCCGCGCGGGGAACAGGGCCGCGGTGGCCCCGGCTTCACTGAACACGACCATGGCGGCGATCTGCAGCACCAGCGCGCCCAGCGGCACCGCCTTGCGGCCGAGGTAATCGGATGCTCTGCCGAACACGAGCAGCGCGGCCAGAACGGCGATGGCGTAGGTGCCGAAGAGGGTGGCGGCTGTTATCGGCGTGAAGTGCCATCGGTCGGCGTAGCTGGCGTAGAGCGGCGTAGGAGCGCTGAAGGAGGCCAGGAACGTGACGATCATCGAGGTGAGCAACAGGAGATGGCGTTGGCCCGGACACCGGACGGTCTTCATCAGCGACTCCCGGAAGGTGATTGCCCGGTCCCGGGCCCGGCGGCGAACTGTCAGGACGGGCCGGGGTAGGCGGCGGTGGCGCGGATTTCGACGAGCAGTCCGGGGCTGGCCAGTCCGCTGACCCCGATCAGCGACCAGGTCGGGAAGGGAGGCTCGACCAGCCGCTTCTTGGCCGCGGAGAAACCGGGCAGGTGCTGGTGAATATCGACGTGGTAGCTGGTGACGTCGACGAGCGCGGACAGGTCGAGTCCTTCCAGTCGCAGGATTTCGGCGATGCGCTCAATTGCGATCTCGGTTTGTTCCTTGATGTCCTCGGGTATGGTGCCATCGGCGCGGCGGCCGATCGTGCCCGCGATGAACAGGTGCCCGTGCGAACGGACCGCGGCGGAGTACCCGAAGTTCGCGAACGCACTGACGGTTTTACCGAAGACCTCGGAATCCTCGGGAACCTCGACGATGTGCTTGCTCATTGTTGTGTTTCCTTTCATTGTCAGGTGGTTGGTGAATCGGGAGAGTTCAGTTGCCCCAGCGGGAGGAGCCGAAGGACTGCTCCATTCGGGTCCGGCCGTAGGCCTCGCGTTCCCGCAGCAGTTCGCCGGGAATCGAATAGCGGGGTGCGTTCCTCGCGGATCGCGAGGCCTGCGCGGCGATCGCGTCGACGAGCGAACCGATCATGTTCAGCCGGGGATACACCGCGTGCACGGCATCGGCCTGCTCATCGCTGACCGCCTCGACATACGCATTTCCCATCGGGCCACCGAAATCGAGCGCGATGCCTTCGCGGACGAGCAGGCACAGGGTGCCCCGGCGGTTCGCGATGCCGGTCGAAGTATGCAAGGCGATCGCCTGCCACACCTGATCGGCCTCCGCTGTGGACACCCCGCGACCGGTGAGGAATTCGGCGGCGCGATCGGCACCCTCGACCTCGAATCGCTGCTGGTGCGGGCTGCCCACGGCGACACCGAGATCGTGCATCGCGCACGCGGTGAACAGCAGATCGTCGTTGTAGTCGCTGTCCGCGGACAGGCCGAGATGACCTGCCAGCCGCCGGGCGAACAGGTAACTGCGGATGCTGTGGTTGAACACCGCCGGCGTGTGCACCGGGCGGATCAGCTCCACCACGGCCTCGGCCAACGGCGTACCAGGCAGCGCGATCAAGTCGTCAGCCACCGCGGAGGGCGGCTCATGGGTCGGTGTTGGCATGCCTTCAGCGTGCCCGATGCCGCCATGAACTGGTGATAGGCAAAAATGACCTGCTTCGCTAGGATATTGCCATGACGGTTCATCGGATCGCGATCCTCGCTCTCGACGGGGTCATGCCCCTCGATCTCGCGATCCCGGCGCAGATCTTCGCCCCTCGGCCCGAGACCCCGTACGAGACGACCGTGCACACCTTCGGCGCGAAAACGCACACCACCGGAGGCTTCGCGGTCATCGCCGAGGCAGGCCCGGAACAACTGAGCCGCGCCGACACCGTGATCGTGCCCGGCTCCGAGCCACCCCGCCGCCAGCCCGAAGCCGTACTCGCCGCCCTGGCCGAGGCACACGAACAAGGCAAACGGATCGTGTCGATCTGCACGGGCGCCTTCGCACTGGCCACCGCGGGCGTCCTGGACGGACTGCACGCCACCACCCACTGGCAGTACATCGACCAGTTCGAACACGAATTTCCCGCCGTGTCAGTGGATCGCGACGTGCTCTACATCGACGAGGGCAACATCCTCACCTCCGCGGGGGTGTGCTGCGGAATCGACCTGTGCCTGCACATCGTGCGCCGCGATCTCGGGGCAGTGGTGGCCAACCGGATCGCCCGCGGCCTGGTCGCCGCACCACACCGCGAAGGGGGGCAAGCCCAGTACGTTCCCGCGCCCGTCGCGGTAGCCGGCGAGGCATCGCTGTCCGATACCCGCGAATGGGCCCTGCAACACCTCGGCGAACCGATCACCCTGCGTCAGCTCTCCCGGCATGCGGGCCTTTCCCAGCGCACCCTCATCCGCCGGTTCACCGAGGAGACCGGCACAACCCCATTGCAATGGCTGCTCGATGCGCGTCTGGGCCGGGCACGAGAACTGCTGGAGACCACCGACCAGCCGATAGACCACGTGGCACGCGACTGCGGACTCGGCACAGCCGCCAACCTGCGACTGCACTTCCGGCGCACACTCAACACCACCCCCACCGCCTACCGGCACACCTTCAAAAACTGACCCGGCACCGTCGAGGCGGGAAAGGCGACCGCCTTGGCGACTTCCTCGAACCGGCCGACGCGTTTCATCGGCGTTTGCCGCCTCTTGTGCCGACATCATCTTGGTGTGTATCCCGGTGTCGATGCCACCGGGACTGACGGCGTTGACCCGGACAGTGCGGGGCACCAGCTCCCTGGCGAAGGTGCGGGCCGCGCCCCTGCGGCCGGAGCTCGGTCGCCGCGACGTCGAGGCTTTCCCTTGCCGCGTCCGGTGACCAGCATCCGAGCACCTCGGACGGCGACGTATTTCGCCGTGGCCAATCCGATACCGGTGCTCCCGCCGGGGGTGACGATCACGGGGAGGCGACCGGTCCGGAAAGGAATCGTTCCCACTGCACGGCATTCTCGCCCACACGATCCGGCCCGCTCACACCGAGAGCCGTCTGATGCCGGAAGTTTCAGCCAGCAACAGATGACCTCGACGTGGCCCCAGGAACTCTGCTCCAGGACCCGGCCCCCTGGCTGAATCCGACGACCGTGTTCGTCAGCCGGCCGTGAATCCGACGCTGGATTCGGCAGTGAACGGCTGAAAAGTCAGCGACTCCTGAAGGTACAGCTCGATGTGGTCGCCGTCGTGCGAGGTGTAACCGATGGAAAGGTCCTGGCCGATGTGCAGTTGATAGTCACCACCACGGGTGGAAACCAACAGCGCACCCTCCAGCGCCGGCGCCCAAATGGCGCCCCCGTTGGGCAGCAGCCGTTCGAGGTGATCACGGACCGGGTAGCCGGAATGAGTCGTCTCCGCCACCGCGGTGTACGCATCCGCCGAGAGCAGCAGGCTGTACGGCCCGTCGACGCCGGCCAGCCGTAGAACGGTCAAGGCCTGCGCGACGGCGTCGGGATACTGCTGGGCCTCGGCAGGCAGCGTGAGAGCCGCGTTGGAGCTGGTGGCGACGATACCGTCGATCCCGGCTGCGGCGGAACCATGAAAGATGGCGTGATCCTCGGCGAACGCGATCAGCTTCGCGGCATCCTTGACCGGTTGCCAGTCGGAATCCTGCGCTCCCCGCTCGACGTCGTCCACCGCCTGCCTGGTGACCGTGAACGGCACCCGCAATTCGATCAGCGGCTGCACCTCACGCTGGTGGACGACCACGCCCTCGAGCGGACCGTCGATCGCATGGACGTGACCGGTGCCCACCGCGGAGAACTCCAGCCCCGCCGGACCGTCCACATCCACAATCCTGCGGCCGGCGAGATGCCGGGTGAACGTCCGCCGCGTCTCCTCCTCGATCTGGGACCACGCGCCATCCGAGATCGGCGCCAATTCCCGGTGCAGATTGTTCACCATGCACTGCTCCTCTTCAGATCGCCGATGGCCAATGATCCCTCGGCACAACTTGGTCCGCCCGCATCGACCGCCGGCACGGCTTCGGGTCCTGCAGAATCGAGCACGGCAGAAGGGTCATCGAGAAACTCCGCCGTGGGCACGAAGAACAATCCCCCGGTGACCGCCCTCGAGAAATCCAGTATCCGGTCGTGATTACCCGGCGGGTCACCGATGAACATATTGGTCAGCATTCGTTCGATCACGTCCGGATCGGCCGCGTACCCGATGAAATACGTGCCGAACTCCGCGGCGCCGATCTCACCGAAGGGCATGTTGTCCCGCACGATCTGCCGTTCCGTCCCGTCGGCATCCACGATCGTGTTCGCCGCGACATGGGAGTTGTCCGGCTTGTCCGCGTCGGGCAACTCGACGTCACTGAGCTTGTGGCGCCCGATGACACGTTCCTGCTCCTCGACCGTCAGCGCGTCCCAGGCATCCAAGTCGTGCAGATACTTCTGCACGAGCACATAACTTCCCCCGGCGAAAACCGGATCCTCATCCCCGACGAACACTGCCTCGGCCGCTTCCGCACCGGTCGGATTCTCCGTGCCGTCCACGAAACCGAGCAGATCCCGCTGATCGAAATACCGGAACCCGTGCACCTCATCGACAACCTCGCCATACCCGGCCAACCGCCGGGCGAACTGGCTGGCGAGCTCGAAACAAAGGTCGAGCCGGCGCGCCCGCACATGAAACAACAGATCACCGGCCGTCCCCGGCGCGGTGTGCACCGCGCCGGTCAGCGCGCGGAACGGATGCAGCCCCGCGGGCCGTGGGCCATCGAAGAGCCGATCCCACAGCTGCGCACCCACCCCCACGGTGCAGCTCAGCTCGTCCTCCGGAGCCCGGAACGCCACCGCACGAGCCAGCCCGGCAGCATCGGCGAACAGCTCACGGATCTCGTCCTCGGCACCAGGACGGACCGTGACCACCATGAAGATCGCCGCCCTCGCCGGGGCTTCGGGAACGTACTGTAACGGAGCCGGACGCCTCATCGCCGCATCCTAACGCGCAATCGGATCTCGTTCCTCCCGCAGGCGACTACTCCGGCGATTCCGGGCAAGGGTTACACACGTGTCCCGCACGATCGGCACGCGCGACTGCGGCGAGACCAACCACGAAGCCAGGAACAGGCAAAAATCTTGTTCCCCACGATAGCGAACATTGTTCCACCCACCGGACCTCGAGCCACAAATGCAACCGACTCATCACCGGGTCTGATCCACCACTGCGATACTGGAAGCAAGTACATGTCGGTGAAGTTCGCCGAACCCCTGTCCTGCAAGGATTCTCGGCGTCCATCGGTTCCGGTGACGACCTCTCCTCCATGGGCCGGATCCACGGGCGGCGCCGATCACCGCAGAGCGCCGCTGCGCGCGAGACGGTGCGCTGCGGTTTTCCACCGTAGGGAGGACTACTCGACGCGCAGCGGCAGGCCAGGAGTTTGACATCTCCACTCCCAACCGTGATTCTGATGGCATGCGCCTTCAGAGTTGGGCGGCTCCGGGAATTTCCCGGCGCAGCCGAGCGGCCATCGGCCTGCTCGCTGCCACATGGCGGCCGTCGACGTTCGCCATCCCGAACAACCGCGCCGAAGTGCGTGCCAGCCGGGCGCTGATCGCTCGCGGACTCGCGGTGGCCTCACCACCGGTTCCCGGTGCGGTGTTCGAGCGTGTCGAGCAACCGTCAGCGGCAGGCCCGATCGTCCGTGGAGAGTGGGTGCGCACGCCGGGTACGGCCCGCGCCGACGGTGCTGTGCTTTCCATCCACGGCAGTGGTTACGCGGTGTGCTCGAGTCGCACGCATCGCGGCCTGACCTCGCATATCTCCGAGGGCACCGGCCTGCCGGTCTCCTCCATCGACTACCGCCTGGCGCCATCACATCGCTACCCCGCCGCGTCCGGAGACATCCGCGCCGCCTGGGACTGGCTGCTCGGTCAGGGCTATGCAGCCGGGCGCGTCGTCGTGGCCGGCGATTCCGCCGACGGGCACCTCCTCGGGCTTGAACTCGCGCGAGCCGGTGAGCCCTTGCCTGCCGCCTTGGTCACCTTGTCCCCCGTGGTCGACCTGTCGCTGCGGCTGGCGGTGGCCCGTGATCGCGTCGAGCGGGACCCCTTCGCCGCGGCCACGGTCGCACGGGGGATTTTGGCCACCTACGCCGATGCCGAGTCTCGGCGCGATGAGGGGCTCCGCCTCGAGTTCGCCGGTCTCGATGCCTTCCCGCCGACGCGCATCCATGCCGGTTCCACGGAGATGCTCAGCGCGGAATGCACCGAGCTCGCGCGTCGTATCCGCAATGCGGGGTTCACCGCCGAGCACCGGGTGTGGCCCGGCCAGATGCACGTGTTCCAGGCCATGACCGCCGTGGTGACCGGGGCAGCCGGCGGAATCGGCCGGTCCATGGCCACCGAACTGGCCGAAGGCGGCATCCGTGTCGCCGTCCTGTGCCCGACGTTCGTCAAGACCAACATCTTCTCCGGTGAGCTCATCGAGACCGAGACCGAGACCGCCACCGCGCGCATCGCCGACTGGGTCGGGACGTCCCCGCAGAAGGCCGCCAGGATGACGCTCGACGGTCATGACAAGGGCAGGCGCTGCGTCGTGCCCCAGCTGGATGCCCGCGCCATCCGGCTCACCAAACGCCTCATCCCCACCACCCACGCCCGCGTCGGCGGTCTGCTGAGCCGCCTGGCGTCTTTCAGCTCGGAACAGGAGGATCAAGATGAGCTACGACTTCGAAGAAATGCTGCAGACGATCAAGCACAAGCAGTGGTCGCTGGCGGACATCGACTGGGACGCGCCGGGTGCTGAGACGATGTCACAGGAAACGCGTGACAAGCTGACCCCCTTCATGGCCGATCTGGTGTGGATCGAGCACATCGGCGCCCGCGGGTTCGCGTCACTGGCGGCGAAAGCTCCGACAGCCACGATCCGCGAGATCTACCGGTACTTCCACGCCGAGGAGCAGAAACACGCGAACGCCGAGCTCGCGCTCATGCGTCGCTGGGGCATGCTCGAGCACGGCCGGATCCCCGAGCCGAACACGCAGGTCAAGCTCGCCATCAAGGTTCTCGACACCTACGGCGACACCCTGCCGTTGCAGGGGCTCGCCGCTCTCATTCCGCTGCTGGAGTGCGCTCTGGACGGGGCCCTGGTGAAGTTCCTCACCGATACCGTCGAGGATCCGCTGTGCCACGAAGTCTTCCGCCACATCAACTCCGACGAGGCCCGGCACATCACCGTCGATTTCGAGGTCTTGGACTACCTCGGCGCGCGCGGCTGGATCAGCTCGATCAGCAGCGCGGCCGAGTTGCTCGATCCCCGCGTCGTGGTCGGCCTGATCGTGGTGTTCGCACCGTTGATCAACAAGATGCGCGACAACATCGTCGGCATGGGTCTGCAGGAGAAGAAGCTGATGAACGCCGTCCGCCGCTTCGAGAAACTCGGTGGCCGCGGCGAGTACACCGCCCGGCTTGCCTCCTACCAGGCACTCAAGGTCATGGGGAATATGATCATCGACCGCAGCCACCCATACCACCGGCTGCTCGCCGACCCGATGGTCAAGATCACCAACCACGTCCCCCGGTTCCTCATCGACAAACCGCAGTCGTGGGTCAAGGGCCTGTCCCCCAAGGCGGTCGCGTGATGGCATCGGCCACCCGCAACGCCCCGGCACGCCCCGGAAGCGGACGACGTGCCCGGGCAGAATCCGCGCCCTTTCACGGCAAGCTGCTGACCGGCACCGGCTGGTTCGAACACTATTACCACGGGGAGCGGGTCGCCATCCTGGCCAGCGGCGCCGAGGCGGCCTCGATCCTGCCGGAGGTACTGCACACGGCCGAAACGGTGACGGTCTTCGAGGAGACCTCTACCTGGGTGACTCCCTTGCGCGTGCCCGGCCCACTGCGCGGCCTCGCCTCGCGTGCCTGGCTGCGGCTCTCCGTCGGTGACGCCTGGACCCGTCGCCAGCTCACCCCGAACAAGCGTTTCGACAGCCGGGAGGTCACGGTCAGCCCCAGTTACTACGCCGCCCTGCAGAACCCGCGCACCCGGCTCATCCACTGGCCTGCCTATGCAATCGCCGTCAACGGCATCCGCTCCGCCGACGGTGTCGAGTACCAGGTCGACACGATCATCGTGGGCGCGACCTCCCGGTTCGCGGCCACCGTCCCCACGACCGCGAAGGAATCCGCCCGATGACTCACGCAGTTCGCTCCGGCGCCGCTACTCCCACCCCTGCCAGTACCGGTGCCCGCATCCCGGATCACGAAATCGTCATCATCGGCGGAGGCCTGTCCGGCATCGGTGCCGCCATCATGCTCGACCGCGCAGGCTTCAGCGACTACCTGCTGCTGGAGGAAGGCGACGGCTTCGGCGGCGCCTGGCACTGGAACACGTACCCCGGCGTCGGCGTGGACATCCCGTCCTTCGCCTACCAGTTCTCCTTTGAGCAGATCACCGGCTGGTCGCGCGTCTACGCCCCCGGCGTCGAACTCAAAGCATACGCCGAGCACTGCGTCGACAAATACGACGTCCGCCGGCGCAGCAGGCTCCGCACCACCGTCCTCGCGGCGGCCTACGACGATGCCGACGACCTGTGGGAGATCCGCCTCGACGGCGACGAGGTCATCTCGGCGCGGTACGTCGTCGCAGCCACCGGCGTGCTCACCAAACCGAAAGAACCCGAGATCCCCGGCGTCGGCGAGTTCGCAGGCGAGGTCATGCACACCGCCCGCTGGGACCATTCGGTCGACCTGAACGGCAAGCGGGTCGCGATCATCGGTACCGGAGCCTCGGCGGTGCAGATCATCCCGAGCATCGCGTCCGAGGTCGAGCAGCTCACCGTCTTCCAGCGCACCCCGATCTGGTGCCTGCCCAAACCCGACGGCGCTCTGCCCTGGCCGCTGCGCACCGCACTGAGCATCATTCCGGCGTCCAAAGCCCTCGCCCGGCTCGTCAGCCAAACCTACGTGGAGATCACCTTCCCACTCGCAGCGCACTTCCATGGGTACGTCCCGACCGCGTCGTTCGGGGAGAAACTGGGCCTGCTGCACCTGCGCCGCTCGGTGAAAAACCCCGACCTGCGGCGCAAACTGACTCCGCACTATTCGCTGGGCTGCAAGCGCCCGAGTTTCTCCAACACCTACCTCCGGACATTCAACCGCCCGAACGTTCACCTCCAAACAGATTCGATCGAGGCGATCACCCCGAAAGGCGTGCGCACCGCCGACGGTACCGAGCACGAAGTCGACGTGCTGATCCTCGCCACGGGCTTCAAGGTCTTCGACAAAGGCAACATGCCACCATTCCCGGTCAGCGGCGCCGACGGCCAGGACCTCGAAACATTCTGGACCGAGAACCGGTTCCAGGCCTACCAGGGCATCAGCGTCCCGGCGTTCCCCAACTGGTTCAGCATCCTCGGTCCCTACGGCTACAACGGATCGTCCTACTTCAACCTCATCGAAACCCAATCACGGCACATCATCCGGCTGCTCAAAACCGCACGCAAACGCAAGGCGACCCGCGTGGAGGTGACCGAGGAGGCCAACGCCGAATACTTCGAAGCCGCCCTGAAACGCCGCGATAAACAGGTCTTCTTCCAGGGTCGGTGCGCGGGCGCCAACAGCTACTACTTCGACGACAACGGCGACGTCCCACTGCGCCCGGCCGCCACACTCGAAACGATGTGGGAGGCCGACCACTTCCCACTCGACGCCTACCAATTCACCGACACCACAGCCCATCTCCCGACACAACCCGCACGCTGAGATTCCCCGCTGCAGTACCCATGGGTCAGCCCGGATAAGACGGACTGTTCGTTCGCCAGCGCGGGCTGGGCCGGTGGTTTCGCAGCCTCGGCTGCGCAGTGTGGCCGGGGTGACCGCGGCCTGACCGGGCTCATCCGCACCAGACCCGACGATCTCGGTGACACGCAACGAAAATGACAGATCCCTGACGATCCCTCACCGGATAGCGAAGATCACTCGATTGCGCGGAAGCCTCGTCCAGTGCTGCTGTCTCGTCCGCGGGGAGATCGAACTCCGCCGAAGCCAACAAGGCCGGGAATCGTTCGAAGTTCGAGCGCTCGCGATCGGTGCGGCCACGGTTGCGCGGTCACGCAGCCAGGCGATCGCGACCGTGGCCAGCGCCGCTCCACGAGCGGCCAGCCACGAGCCGGTGATCGTCTCCGACTCGCCGCCGGATTGCCCGGCACGAATACGGAGCAGCCGTCGCGGTGTCGATGAAGGTGCCACCACCCGCGAGATAGGTATCCAGTACCCGGTGCGAATCCGTTTCGTCGCCGGTCCGGCCGAACGTGTCACCGCCGAGAGCGACCGGAAACACGTCGGTCCCGGATCGGCCTCACTGTGCCTCGGCTTTCCTCTCGATTGTCGAGTGGATCCCGATCGCCGCTATCCGGCTGGTTTTTCCGCCGTGCAGGTGTGGTCGTGCGCCGGTCGCCTTCCGGTGGTCAGGAAAGTGGTCACCGTGTTGTTCGCGCAGTTGTTGTGGTTGAGCAGGTAGACGCCGTGCCCGCCCTGGTCGGCGGTGATCATCCGGGCTCGGTGTCCGAATGCTCGGCGTAGTTGCCGGGCACCGGCGAGCGGGGTCACGGGATCGCGGAGGTTCTGCACCATGAGGACATTCGAAGGTCCCCGGTCACCGATGTGCACCGGTGGCTCTGCCGGGTTCGGCCAGAATGCGCATGGCTGAATGTTCGCCCCTGCAGCGCCGAACATGGGGTATCGGAGCCGGTCGATCGCGACGTGCCGCACATAGGAGGAGATCGAGGTGGGCCAACGTGAGTCGCCGCAGGTCATGGCCAGTTGGCCGGAGGTCTCGTTGTCCGGGTCCGGTGTGGGACCGGTGGCTGGCGGGCCGGTGGGTAGGGGGCGGCCGGTGTCCAGCCGGTGCCAGATTTCGGCGAGTGGGCGCAGGTTCTGATCACCGAACAGGGCGCCCCACGTGACGTACCGGAATCCTGGACCGTCGATCCCGTCGACCGGTTTCTTGTCCAGTCGGGCCGCGAGGGTGAAGTACTTCGCGGTCACCTCTGCCGGTGTGTCGCCGAGGCCGTACTGCGGGTCGGCCGAGGCGAATTTCGCGAAGTCCGGGAACCGGTCCTGGAAGCCCTGGCCGTAAAGGCGTTCATAGGGATAGGTCCAGCCACCGGGGCTCAGATTGCTGTCCAGCACGATCCGGTCGCTGTGTCGCGGGAACAGCGTGGTGTACACCGCGCCGAGGTGAGTGCCCCAGGAAGCACCGAGGAACGAGAGGCTGGGTTCACCGAGTGCTTCCCGGATCCGATCCATGTCCCGCGCGGTGTTGGCGGTGTTGATGTAGGGGCGCAGCCACGCCGTCCTCGCCTTGGCGCATTGTTCGGCGATCCGTTTCGACGCCGCGGCCTGCTCGAGCACATCGGCGGTGTCCCTGGCATACGGTGGGACGATGCCGGTCGCGGCCTGCTTCGCGGTGAGGTCGCAGGTCACCGGTGCGCTGTTGCCGAAACCCCTGGGGTCGAACCCGATCACGTCGTAGCTGTCCCGCACACTCTGCGGCAGTCCCTGTTCGGCCAGTCTCGCCGGGTAGTTCATTCCCGGATCGGGCCCGCCGGGGTTGGTCAGCAGTACACCGCGGCGCTGTGCCGGTTTTTTGCTCGGCAGTCGCGATATCCCGATCTTGATCTTGCGGCCATGCGGGTTCCGGTAGTCCACCGGAACGGCGAGGCTCGCGCACTCCAGGCCATGCCCGGTGACAGTCGCCGGGCAGCTGCCCCAGTGCAGGGCGCCCGGTGCTGCCGCGGCGGCGGTTCCCGGAATCGCCGCCGCCAGCATGGTGACGGTGATGGCGAGGAATACGGTCTTGGGCATGCGGATCGCTCCCTGTGCTGCATTCGAGTTCGTGGTCAGCGGCCGATGACGGCAGCCCGGCGGCGTCGTTGCCACATGGCCAGTGCGACGATCACGATGAACACCGCTGCTGGGCGGTCGAGTCCGGGTAAGTGGGCTTCGGCGCCCCGGGAGACCCTGCGGACCTTGCCGATCTGATCGGTGTCTTCGGTCAGCTCCAGGTTCCGGGCGCCGATCCCGGCACGGGTGATGCGTAGCTGCCGTCCGGCGGCGGTGATGTTCCAGCTGCGGAGCCCGGCGCGTTCGGCGCTGGCTATGACGTTGCCGTCGGTGGTGTGCAGTCGGCAGTCCCAGCCGAACGCGGAGTTCTCGAGTCGGTAGGTCTTCCCGCCTATTTCCAATTCGCCACCGTGCTGTGCGGTTCGCGCGGAGACCCTTGTGAGGGTGTCGCCGCCCTCGGCGATTTCGTACTGAGCGGGTACTCCGGTGCGGCGTACGCGAATGTCGGTCATGGTCTTCTCCTCGGCTGTTCGGATCAGCGGCTCATCGCGGGATGTCCGCGTGCGCGCTCATTTCGGTATTCTGGAATGCGGCGATGAACCAGCGTTCTTCGCGGCGGACGAGCGTAAACGTCTGGAATTTGTCGAACTCGATGCTTTCGGTGCCGATTCCTCCCTGGGTGAGAATGACAGCCGTATTGTCATCGAGCATCGTGGTCTGCAAGGCCTCAACGAGGAGTCTGGTGCCTTTCTGCCATCTCGTGAACACCTCGTGATGATCGTTCTGGATCTGCTTTCGCCCGCAAAGGGCGTGGCCGGTGAAGATCACATACGTCGCGTCCTCGGTGAACAGGTTCCCGAAAGCCGAGGCGTCACCGGAATCCCACGCCTCCCGGTACAGTTCCAGCACCTGCGCGGTCGTGGTCGCTTCACTCATGAGTGGACTCCATCGTAGAAATACCTACCTTTCGATTGCTCTGGTCCCAGCGGAATCGTTTGCGGGTGAGGGCGGCGAACATGATGGGCCAGAAGATCAGGGCCGCCACCGCGGGCAGTGCGGCCGGAACACCACCGGTTCCTGGTGCCCAGGTGTTTCCGTGATACGCAAGGGCGGCGAACCTGCCGATGGTGGTGCCGGGGATAGCCATGAGGATGTGGGGCAGGCTGCCGGTGGTGTCGAGGGTGAGCACGACCGCGCCGATGATGAGCACGAACACCAACGGCAGACCGGTGACGTTGGAACGCTCCGGGCTCGGCGTGATCAGCGTGGTGGCCAGTGCCGCGGTGCCGGCCAGAGACAGACCCGCGAGAACGGCCAGCGCCAGCGCACTCGGATCGGCCGGTGCCGGTGCACCCGCGAGGATGTCGGCGGTCCCGAGCACGATCAGTTGGGCCAGCGCTGTCACTACGCTGGGCGCCAGAAGACCGGCGAGCAGTGCGGAATCCGAAAGCTCACCGGTGCGCAGTCGGTTGAGCACAAGGTGACAGCGTCTGGCCACGATCGTGGATGTCGCGGTGAGATAGAGGCTCATGCCTACCACCACCGCGAGCTGAAGCGCGATCACCGTGGCCCACTGGCCAGGGGTCTGCCTGGGGTAGGCGAACAACCAGAAGACACCCAGTGCCAGAGGCAACAGGCCCGCGGTGAACAGCGCCGTACGGTTGCGCCAGAGCACGCGCAGTTCGGTGGCTGCCAATGCGCGTATCACGGTTCAGTCCTGCTCGTCGGTGTCGGCGGCACGAATACCGTGATAGATCTCGGCCAGCGAGGCCGGAGCGGCCCGCAGACCGTCCAACCGGATCCCCGCGCTGTCCGCCCAGCCGAGGAAGCGAGTGAGATCGGTCTGCAGGTCGTTGGTCGAGACCGCGATGACCGTCACGCCATCGGATGCGGTGGTGGTGACCTCACCACCGAGTTCGGGCAGCCCTTGGGATGGCGCGCCGGGCACTGTCGCGGAGAAGCCGGCCGGACGGGCCGCGACGACATCGGCCAGCGTGCCCGAGGCCGCGATCCGCCCGCGGTGCATGATCGCGAGCCGATCGGCAAGTGCCTCAGCCTCCTCGAGATAGTGGGTGGTGAGGATGACCGTACGGCCGGCCTCGGTGAGCTCGGCGATCGCATCCCAGCTACGGCGCCGTGATTCGGGATCCAGCCCGGTGGTGGGCTCGTCCAGGATGACCAGTTCAGGGGTGCCCCACACGGCCAGCGCGAGGTCCAGCCTGCGGCGCTCGCCACCGGAGAGCTTCGCGACCGGCACATCAGCGCGCTCGGCGAGCTCGAAACGGGCCAGCAGCCGTCCGGGATCATCGGCCCTGCTGGTCAGCCGCTGCCAAAGGCGCAGCGTCTCGGCGACCGAAAGCTCGGCGATGAACCCACCCTCTTGCCGCATGACCCCCATCCGGGCACGCAACTCGATCATCCCCGAACCGGGGTCGATACCGAGCACGGACACCGTTCCGCCCGAACGCCTATGAAAACCGCTGAGCACCTCGAGCGTGGTGGTCTTGCCCGCACCATCGGTGCCCAGCAGGGCGAACACCTCGCCCCGTCGCACCTGCAAGTCGATGCCCCGCACCGCCTCGTAGTCGCCATAGCGGCAGCGCAACCCGCGGATCTCGACCACGGCACCGGTCGGCGCCTGTTTCCCGGCCGAGGCGGATCGACGCGTCGTTCGTGTCATACCCCGAGCGTGGCGGCCGGGCGGAACCCACGGTAGTAGCCGGCATCATCAGGACAGATGACAGCTGTCATCAACTTGCCCCGTATCGAGTGAACAGCGATAGCCTTCACCGGTGAGCATCGCAGCAGCCACCGACGCCGAGGATCCGGCGCTGCCCGCGGCGCGCCGGAGAATGGTGATCATCTTCGTCGCGATGACCGGTCCGATCGCCGCCGGGCTACCGATCGTGTTCCTCATGTTGGACTGGCCCGGCATCCGGTTCGCCGCACCATTGGTGCTCCTGGATGCCAGCGTACTGACACTGCACTCCTGGTGGTTCCGCCGAAGCCTGCGACACCCGAAAACATACCCACCACGAAGCTATCTCGTCCTCGCGACAGTATCGGGGACGAGCCTGCTCTGCCTCGGGATCCTGAGCAGCCCGCTCGGTTCCATCTGGGCGTTCGGTCCCGCACTTCTGCTCGGCGACAGCCTCACCCGGCGCGACCGGCGGACCGTGATCGCCTCGGTGACCGGTGCCTGCCTGGCCGCATTCGGCATCGGCGTGCTCCTGGCACCCCCACCACCCGACGGCGGACCGAACTGGGCCAGCGCCACGATCGCCGCCGCCTATATGGCCGTGCTGTGGATGGCCAGTTTCAACCGTGTCTACTGGCTGGGTTCGATGAACACCCTGGACACATCCCGGCGAATGGCCACCGAGCTCGCCACGGCACGGGAACGGCTCCGGCTCGCCGACGACCTGCACGATATCCTCGGCCACGCGCTCGAAGTGGTGGCCTTCAAAAGCGAGCTCGCCGGCAAACTCCTGCCGGCCGGGGCCGGAGAAGCACGTGGCGAAATCGACGAGGTGGCGCGAGTGGCGCGTAAGGCGATGAGTGAGGTGCGTGCCCTGAGCAGAGACCGGCGCACCACCACCCTGGCCGCCGAACTCGCCGGAGCCCAGGAGACACTCGGCTCCGCGGACATCGAACTGTCCGTGACCGGCGACCCGGCACGGCTTCCCGACGAGACCCAGGACATACTCGGACGGGTACTGCGCGAGGCGATGACCAACCTGCTGCGGCACAGCAACGCCGGCCACTGCTCGGTGATCCTCGGCTATGACACCGGTATCGCCGAACTGCTCGTGACCAACGATGGCGTACCGGCCACCAACAGTAGGCCCGGCACCGAAGGCACCGGTCTGGCCGGGCTGCAGCGCTATCTGACCGAACGCCTCGGACGACTGACCGCGGGACCGGAACAGGAGGACACCTTCACCGTCCACGCCGAGCTACCGGTGCGTTCATGATTCGGCTCATCCTGGCCGAAGACGAGCATCTCACTCGTCATGCGGTGGCGACCCTGCTCGGTATGGAAGACGATCTCACCGTGGTGGGTCAGGCGGGCACCGGCAACGAAGCGTTGGAGGTGATCCGCGCCCATCGGCCCGATATCGCGGTACTCGATATCGAGATGCCCGGACTCGACGGTGCCCAGGTCGCCGAACACGTCGCCACACACCATCCCGGTACCCGCTGTGTCATCCTCACCCGCCACGCCCGCCCCGGCGTACTCCGGCGCGCCCTGGCCGCCAAGGCGATGGGGTTCGTCACCAAGAACACCCCGGCCACAACGCTTGCCCACATCATCCGCACCGTGCACGAGGGCGGCCGCTACGTCGACCCCGAACTCGCCGCCACCGCACTCGACAACGCCAACTGCCCGCTCACCGACCGCGAACTCGACGTACTACGCCAGGTCGGGCCCGCCAACACCGCCGAGGAAATCGCCACCACGGTGCATCTGTCCCCCGGCACCGTCCGCAACTACCTCTCCTCGGCCATGCGCAAACTCCAGGCCCGCACCCGCACCGAAGCCGCCGCCCATGCCCGCGACCACGGATGGCTGTGACCCAGATCGGCACAACCCGACACGAGCCGCCGGGACACACCCTGCCCGAGCAGGCCGACCTGCGCTTCGAGGAACACCTCGAAACACTCATCGACAACGGGGACCGAGTCACAGTCACCGTCGCCTCCAGCCACGAAAACACCCCGGACCTCATCGTCGGCACCGACGAAGCACACTCGCCAGCGCGCCGACCGGTATTCGGCCCGGACGAGAAGCTCACCGAACACCTCGGGCTCTACATCGCGATCGGCAACACCCCCAGCCACACCACCACCCCCACACAACGGCGGCCCAACAATTCGCACACAAGGGAGCCGACCTCACGATCCCCACCACCTGGAAAGCCATCGAAGCACGCAACACCCGACTCCACACAACCCGACCACGGTAAACTGCCATCCGTGGCCGAGGACGGATCGACACGAGGGCCCACCCGCCGCCCGGGCGGGCGCACCGCTCAGGTGCGACGCCGAATTCTCGAGGCGGCCGCCACACTGATCGCCCGCGAAGGCATCGGCGGCCTGCGCTACGACCAAGTCGCCGAGCTTGCCGAGGTCAACAAGAACACCGTCTACCGCAACTGGCCCAACCGCACCACACTGGTCGCCGACGCACTCACCAGCTTCGGCGCCGACGCCGCGCCCCTGCACGACTCCGGCGACATCGACACCGACCTCGTCGACTTCCTCGAAGCCGTCGCCACTGCCATGGCGAGCCCGCAAGGCCGGGCACTGCTGAGCGTGGTGGCCTCGGCCCGGGAGAGCCCCGAGCTACGAGCCGTCGTCGACGAGGTGTCCCACCGGCGGCAGGCAACCCTGCACCACCGCTTGCGGACCGCGATCGAACGCGGCGAGCTGCCCACGATCGATCCCTCCTTCCTCAGCGAGATGCTCACCGGACCCGTCCAGATGCTCATCACCCGCGGTACCCGCACGTTCACCCGAGCCGACGCGCACCGGGTGAGCGCAATCGTGCTCGCCGGCGTCCGTGCCACCGCCGCCGACGACGGATCTCCCGTCGTCGTTGCACGTGATACCGAAGACGCCGAGCCCCACTCGCCAGGCTGAATACCCGGTTTCCAGGATGGGGAGGGAGTGTCCGTGCTTGTGCGGGCACTCCCTCCCCCGTGTTCTAGCGTTCCGGGGTGGGCGCGGTCCCCGCGTGCACGGCACCGACATCGATGGTGTGGCTGTCCGCATTGGCATCCACCGCACCGAGATTCCAGCCCAGGCTCACGTTCGGATCGATCGGATCCCCGTGCGGATTACTCCCCGCCGCAGCGGTGTAAGTGATCGCGTTCGGCGTCTGCTGCTCCTCGGCGACCGCTGTCCAGTGCAAAGGCACATAAGCAGAACTGCCATCAGCGATCCCGACAGCAGGCGCACCACCGGCCGCCTCGTTGTCCACCAACACGTTGTGCGCACCCACCAGCCCGACCTCCGGCACCCCGGCAAGCGCACAACGCTCACCCTGCTTCGCGGTGAACTGGATCGCCCCGGAACGATTCCCCATACCCGCATCACCAGGCACGAGGTTGGTCGTGAACTGATTCGCAGTACACGGCAGCAAACCCGCACCAGAAGCCTCAGCAGCACTCGCGGTAGCACCGAGCACACCGACACCGATCCCGGCCACCGCGAACCCGGCCACCATCCGACGCACCACACTGTTCATGACTTCCCCTTCCCAGGCACCCCAAGCAGGGCACCACCATCGGTGAACCACTCACCACGATTGATCTCTCACCGGAAAAGATGCACAGACCCACGGGAAGGAGGCCAAAACATGACACCGCTCGCCAAAAGACAACCCCGACGCCACCCACACGTCCAC
>NZ_KB905398.1 GCF_000379465.1 Sciscionella marina DSM 45152 | reverse complement strand
CCCGCGCCAGCGCAACGGCGCTACCTGGACGTCCTGCGCCGAGTCTGCCGTCACGGCGGCCGGGTGGCGGTGCTCTGTTTCGCCGACCGGCCCCGGGGCGCGCACGCCGGATCTGGGCCGACTCAGCGAAGAATGGTTGCGCGAGCTGTTCGACGACGGCTGGACGATCGATNAGCTCGCGCCCGCGGACATCCTCGGCATCATCCCGGACGGACTCGGCGAAATCAGCACGTGGCCACGGGACAAACGTGGCCGCACCCCGATGACCGGCTGGCGACTACTCGCTCGCAGAACCGGGGAACCAAACCAGACCGATGCCTCACAGGCAATCCCGGACCACGTCGCACACTGAAGATGGTCGCCAGCGCCCCGAGCAGCTGTCGCCCATCTCCCAGACGGACAACGATAGTTTCTGCGTGTCGTTCCCGAGTGTCCGGAGTCGTCCTATGCCTCGTGATAGTGGGTGTTCTGCGCTGTGGATTCGCCTTCTTAGGGATCGAACTCGAGGTCTGGACGGACCCGTTTGATCTTCGCGATCGAACGAAGCGTGTCCGCACCCGGTTGTTCGATATCCCGAAGACCATGGACCGCGGCCTCTGCCCCCGAAGCGAAAAGCGGAACCGGCGAGCGATACTCGGCCACCTGGCGCGCGGTCTCCCCACTGATACGATCCTCAATCACCGCCACGCGGAGCGCCAGGAGCTCGTCACCGTCGTGGCACCCAGCCCAGCCCGCGCAGCTACGCCGCGTCGTGTTCTGGTCGGTGAGATGACACAGGAACAACCGCGGCGGCTGCGCGATCGTTTCAGCGTCGTAGCCAGGGAGCTTCGCGTATTCGCTCGCGTCCCGTCGACTGGTTCGGGCTCACCGACCCCACCGGGCGGTTGCTTCTGTGCGTCTGGATGGGTCCGCGCCCCGGCGGCGTGCTGATGCGCCCGGTTGATCGTGGAGTCGACGCTCACCTCCCAAGTGATCAGGCCGACGGCGTCGGCCCGCGTCTGTAACGCGGCCACGATCAACGCCCAGAATCCGGCACGCTGCCAGCGCCGGAACAGCCCATATACGGTCTGCCAGCAGCCATACGCCGCTGGGATGTCCCGCCAGGGACAACCAACGCGCACCCGCCAGCGGATCCCGTTAATCAGTTGCCGTTTGGTCCACGTCGGTGGGCGACCCGGTTTCTTACCCACGGGCAGCAGCGGTTCCAGGATCGCCCACTGCGCGTCGGTGAGGTCGGCTCGCCCCGTCGCCGCTACGCTGGCCACGAGGTCTCCGGTAATCTCGATCAGCTTGGTCGTTGATCCATCTACCGGAGACCTCACCCATTTGATCAACGACACGCCCACATCGCCAAATCAGCAGCATCTCACCTGATCAAAACATTGAAACACGCCCTAGTCCCGCCGATTCCCGCCTGGCTGGCGGCGCTGGCATGCGCACTCGCGATGCTGGCAGTCAATGTCGCGAGCGTGCGATTTTACGGGGAGTTCGAGTTCTGGTTCTCCACCATCAAGGTCGCCGCTATCATCGCGTTCATCGCCTTGGGGGTCGTCGCATTCTGTGGTGGTGTGCCGTCCTTCGATACGCCAGGGCTCTCGAATCTTACCTCGCAAGGCGGCTTTTTTGCTGAGGGATGGTCGGGCGTCGTGTTCGCCGCACCAGCCGTCCTGTTCTCGTACTTCGGCACCGAGATCGCCGCTGTCGCTGGCGGCGAGGCGAAGGATCCTGGCAGGAGCGTACGCAAAGCCATGAACAGCGTTATATTCCGGATATTGGTGTTCTACATCGGTTCGATTCTCGTCGTCGTAACCTTGCTTCCCTGGAACAGCAGCCAAGTGACCGACAGCCCCTATTCGGCCGTGTTGACCCAACTGGGAATACCCGCGGTGGGAGTCGTCATGAGTCTTATCGTTCTCACCGCCGTGCTGTCGTGCCTCAACTCCAGCATGTATGCAGCGTCGAGGATGCTCTATGGTCTCGCTGAACAACATCAAGCACCCAAGCAATATCTCGGAACGAACCGGCGTGGCGCGCCGGTTCTGGCCGTGTTCAGGCCGAGTTCCGGACCGGCTCGCTACAGCAGGCGAGTCAGCCGCGCGAGCTTCACGCTGAGGTGGGCGGCGAGCCGATCGTCGCCGCGGGAAAGATCGAGGCCGGTGAGTTTTTCGATCCGCCGAAGCCGTTGATAGAGCGTGGCCCGGTGGATGTGCAGCTGACTCGACGTGCGCTGCGAGTCCCCGGCGTTGTGTAGGTAGGACTGCAGTGTTTCCATCAGGTCCTGATGACCCGACGCTTCGTCCAGCAGCGGGCGAATTCCCTCGTGGATGCCCTCCGCAAGTTCTTCCGGTGGCAACTTGGCGAACAGGGCGTAGACGCCCAATCGGTCGTAGCACACGATCGTGCCGAGTACACCGGTGATCTGCGCGATGTCGGCCGCGTTCCGCGCTTCCCGGTACGCGCGGTATGCCTCGGCCAGGCTCGGCCGGGTCTGCGCGGTGCCGACCCAGCAGGAGGGATCCTCGTCCCCGCCGAGTTCCACGGTGAGACGTTCGTGCACGGACATCGCCAGCTCTTGGGTCGACTTCGCGGCCGCGGCGACCGAACCACTCCAGGTGACCAGCAGTAGGGAGTGATCGGGCCGGTTGAGCGTGAGAGCGTGTTTCGGCGGCAACCGCCGTCGCCCGTGGTCCATGGCGATCTGCAACGCCAGCCGCGCCTGCTCGCCCGGCGGCTGTCCCGGCTTGTGGGTGGGCGCGGCGACGACCGCCGAGACCGGGCCATCGACGGCGATGTCCTCCTCCACGAGCCTGCCCGCCGCGTCGGCGCGCAGTTCGCCATCCGGGGAGAGCAGGTCACGGACGAGTTCACGTTCGCGGCCGCGGGCCACCTCGAAGGTGAGGAATTCACCGTGCAGGATCAGGGCGGCTTGCCCGGCCGCTTCGCTGACCGCATCGAGGGCCTGGTCGACGACCGGGCCCTCCGAACCGATCAGCCACAGGTAGCCCAGTGGGCTTCCCTGATACCGGATCGGCATGCCGATCCGGTCGACATCCAACCCGAGCGACGAGCTGGCCGGCAGCGTGAACATCTTTCCTTCGTGGCCAGCGCCGTGTGCCTTGATGTAGGCGATCAGCTCGCGTGAGACGCTGCGGCGCATGATCGATTCGACCCGCACCCGGTCCACGTCGCCGGTGTGCGCGGTGTAGGCGAGCAGCCGGATGTGGGCATCATCAATGGCGACCGACCGACGCAGCCGAGCGCCGAGATGGTCGACGAGTCGCTGCAAGTCGGACGCCATGGTGGGCATCGTAGGAATCGCCACCGTTTCGTGTCGACACAGACCGAGGTCCGCTGTTCGGGTGCCGAGCGCGGCCTCGCCGCGGCAGATCTCGCGAGCCCCTGTCGCGGCCGGGGCGGACAGGGTCATGCCTCGCCCTCGCCCCACGCGGGGTCCGCGGCATGATCGGCGCCACTGAGCACACCGGGCGCGGCCTTGAGAAGCCGCTGCGTATAGGTGTGCTGCGGGTTGTCCAGCACGGTCGCGGTGTCTCCGGCTTCGACGATCTGCCCGTGATACAGCACGATGATCCGGTCGGTCATCTGCCGCACGACGGAGAGATCATGAGTGATGAAGAGCGTGCTCAGCTCATCGCTGCGGCGGATGTCGCGAAGCAGTTCGAGCACCTGGGCCTGAGCGGAGACGTCGAGCGCGGCGACCGGCTCGTCGCAGACCAGCAGCCGGGGCCGCAACGCGATGGCCCGAGCGATCGCGACCCGCTGCCGTTCGCCTCCGGACAGCGTCGCGGGACGCCGCTGCGCATAGGAGGCCGGCAGCCCGACCCGGCCGAGCAGGCTCGCGACCTCCTCGCCCGGATCGGTGACATCACCCCGGACGGACAGGACCTCACGCAGTGTCGTCCCGATGCTCAGGCTGGGATTGAGCGAGGTGTAGGGGTCCTGGAAGACCATCTGCACGAACCGGCGGGCCTCGCGGCGGGTGAGCCGGCTGAGGCGGCGGTAGTTGCTCACGTCCATGCCGTCCAGGCTGATCTGCCCTGAATCAGGGGTGACCAGGCCGAGCAGCGAGCGGGCGATCGTGGTCTTCCCGGAACCGGTCTCGCCCACCACGCCCACCGATTCCCCGTGCGCGATCTGCAGGTTGACACCGTCGAGGGCCATGGTGTGCCGGGCCTTGCCGACCAGCCTGCGCGTGTGGAACGTCTTGCGCAGCTCGGTGACCGTGACCACGGCGTTGTCGGCCGCGGGCAGCGCCGGCGGGGGCGCCGGATCGTCGATCCGGTCGAGCGTGCTGCGAAGCTCCTCCCGGATCTCGTCCAGGCGGAGGCAGGCCGAGGTCCGGCTCGGACCAACCGAGACCAGTGGCGGTTTCGCGGCGGTACACTCCGGCTTGACCCAGGAGCACCGGGCGGCGAAGGCGCAGGTGTCGACGACATCCTCCGCGTGCGGCACGCTGCCCGGAATCGCCGTCAGCTCGGCCACGTAGTGCGTGACCGGTGGGTCCGCGATCAGCAGCCCGGCGCTGTAGGGATGTCCGGGATCGGTGGCCAGCACCGCCGCCGGAGACTGCTCCATCAGCAAGCCGGCGTACATCACCTGCACCCGGTCGCAGATCGAGAAAGCCACCCGCAGGTCGTGGGTGATCAGCATCAGGCTCATCCCGCGACGGCGCTGGATGTCCTTGAGCAGCTGCAGGACCTCGGCTTGGGTGGTGACGTCCAGCGCGGTGGTCGGCTCGTCGGCGATCAGCAGCTCCGGGTCGCGGGCGAGCGCGGCGGCGAGTGCGACCCGTTGCCGCATTCCGCCGGAGAGCTGGAACGGGTACTGGTCGGCGACCTCCGGCGCCAGGCCCACCTCGCCCAGGCGCCGGGCGATCTCCGCGCGTCGCGCGCCGCGGTCCAGGCTCTTGTCCCGCCGCAGGGATTCGGCCAGATGCGTGCCGGCGGTCTGCAGGGGATTGAGCATGGTGAACGGGTCCTGCAGCAGCAGGCTGATCCGGGGCCCGCGCAGCGTCCGCCAGGTCCGGTGGGTGGCATCGATGAGCTGGTGACCAGCGAAATCGATCGACCCCTGTGCGCGCAGCCCGCCGGGGAGCAGGCCGACCACGGCCTTTGCGGTCAATGACTTGCCGCTGCCGGACTCGCCGACCACGCCCAGGGTCTCGCCGCGCCCGAGCTGAAAGCTGACCTCGCTGACCAGCGTTCGTCCGCCGGGTGCGGCACCCGCGGTGACGCGCAGCGCGTTCACGGTCAGGATGGTGGCGCCGTCGACGGCGCGTTCGGTCTCGTCGAGTTGCGTCGAGGTGGTGAAGTTCGTCATCGGGTCCCCCCAGCGGCCGTCAGTCGTTCGTACGCCCAGTCTCCGAGCAGCGTCGCGCTCGCCCCGGTGATGATGATCAGTACTGCCGGAGCGATCGACAGCCAGGGGTTCTGGGTGATCAGGGACTGTCCCTGGCTGAGCATCCTGCCCCAGCTCGGGCTGCTCGGCTGCACGCCGAATCCCAGGTAACTCAGTGCGGCGAAGCTGATCAGCGCGTTGACGAAGTCCAGTAGGAAAGTGGCGATCACGGTCGGCATGATGTTCGGGAGCACGTGCCGGAAGAGGCTCCGCGCGGGCGAGATGCCGATGGTTCGCGCGGCGTCGACGTAGTGCAGCCGGACCTGCACCAGCGCGGCGCTGCGGCACAGCCGGATCTCGTAGGGCAGCGAGAGGAACAGCAGCACTCCCGCGGTGAGCCAGTAGCCGCCGCCGACGACCCCGAGGACCACGATCGCGATCAGCAGCGCGGGCAGCGCGTAGACCAGGTCGGTGAACCGGTTAACGATGGTGTCGGTGACGCCGCCGAAGTAGGCGCCGGACATGCCCAGCGCCGCGCCGATGCCCAAGCAGCCGAGCGCGACCGCCAACGGGCCGACGACCGAGGGGAAGGTCCCGGCCAGCAGCAGGGAGAACACGTCGTGGCCGAGCTGGTCGGTGCCGAGCAGATGCCCGCCGCCGGGCGGGGAGACGCTCAGCAACGGGTTCTGCGCGGTCGGATCGTCGGGGGCCAGCGCCGTCCCGCCGAAAACACAGACCAGCACCACCAGGAGAACGAGACCACACAGCAGCGGGAGCACCGGTATCCGGCGGCGGGCACCGCGGCGCCCGCCGAGCTCGGCCGTCACGTTGGCAGCAATCATGTCTGGTTATCCTCTCGCTGCTGCGCGGGTGCGCGGATCGATGATCAGGACGGCCACGTCGACGATGAGGTTGACCACCATCACCAGCAGCGCGACGAAGAACGACAGGCCCTGGACCACCGGGATGTCGGCCGACTGGATGGACTGCACCATCAGCTGCCCCGCGCCGGGAATCGAGAAGACGCTCTCCACCAGGACCGTGCCGGAGATGGCCACGATCAGCTGCAGCCCGGCGGCGGTCACGATCGGCAGGCCGGTGTTGCGCAGTGCGTAGGACACCATGATCCGGGGTCGGCTGATCCCGCGGGCACGGGCGAAGGTGACGTAGTCCTGCTCCATCACGTGCATCGTCGCGGCCCGGGTCTGCCGCACGATCAGGGCGATCAGGCCGGCGGCCAGCGCGATCGAGGGCAGGGTCAGGTGCGCCACGCGATCCGCGGCCTGGTCCCCGCCCGGCCCGAACACGGGAAACCAGTTGAGCGCGACCCCGAAGACGTAGATCAGCAGGATGCCGAGGCTGAACCCGGGTGCGCTCATCCCGACGATCGTCAGCCCGGAGACCCCGCGGTCGAAGACCCGCCCCCGCCGGATGCCCGCGGCCATACCGACGGGAACGCCCAGTACCAGGACCAGCAGGCCGGCGTAGAGGGCCAGTTCGAGGGTGACCGGCAGGTGCGAGACGATCACGCTACCGACCGGCTCGCCGGACTGAATCGATTGCCCGAAATTGCCATGCAGCGCATCGACCAGCCAGTGCCAGTACTGCACCAGGAAGGGATCGTTGAGATGGTATTCCGCCGTAATGGCCTGGACGGCTTCCGGCGTCGAGGGCTGGGTACCTAGCAATGTCGTCAGCTCGGATACCGGACTCAGCGCCAAGAGGCCGAATACCAGCAAGCTCAATACGAGCAGCAGGACAACCATCCCACCTAGTCGCCTGAGCAGGAAAAGCGCAATCGTCACGGGTGACCTGCTTCCTCAGGTAAGAAGCTTTCGGAACCGTCTGGATTGTGTTCCGCGTCGGCCGGAGAGGACCCCGGGTGTGCTGTGCGGCGACCAGTATCTGCGAGCGAGGCGCCCGCTACGTATCGACGAATGTCGCGGCTTTTCACCACGGGCTCAGCCAGTTGAGGATATCCGGGTACCGCCGGGCATCGATCTGGGACGGATTCGAGCGGGCCGACCAGAGCGGATGCGGCGCTTTCGACAGCCGGATCGCGACGTGTATGCCACCGCGCTCTTCGGCGGATAAATGATGCATCCGTAGTGCACGGGTTGACGAGTGTGTCCCGCTGCGTGGCCGCCGCCGCGGGCTGTTCCACATCGGTGACCAACCTGTACAACGACGCGCCCACACGATTCCGGCAAGGCGTACAAGCAGTACCGACATGACCGGAGAACCCTGGCCGAGGACTGATGGCGACCAGTTCTTCACGCGCGTGAAGAACTGGTGCTGAACGTTCGGCAGATGTCGCGACCGAGGGCTGGGAGACGAGACAAGTGTCTGTGCCCGGCGCCTGCCTCCGGCGCTAACGTTTGGGAAATCCGCAATCGTCAGAGGAGTGGCACGAGATGAGTTCGGCACGCGAAGTGGTCATCATCGGCGCTGGGGTGATCGGTTGCTCCATCGCCTACGAGTTCGCCAAGGCCGGCCGGAAGGTGCTCGTCCTCGACCGCGCGAAGGGGCCCGGGATGGGTTCTACGAGCGCCTCTTCCGCGGCGGTGCGCTTCAACTACTCGACCTTCGCCGGCGTCGCCGCGGCGTGGGAATCGCACCATGCATGGCGCGAGTGGGAAGAGCACCTCGGCGGCACGGACGACGGGCTTCTCGCGCGCTTCCATCGCACCGGTGCTCTCTTCCTGGACGCCCCATCCCTTGATCACGAAGCGACCTGCGCGGTTTTCGACGAGATCGGTGTCCCTTATGAGCGCTGGACCGCCGAGCAGATTCGCGAACGCACCCCGGGCATCGAGCCCGCGCGGCACTATCCGCACAAGCCCGTGACGAGTGAGCGGTTCTGGGACGATCCGGACGGCGAGCTCAGCGGCACCTGGACCCCGGATGCCGGATTCGTCGACGACCCCGCGTTCGCGGCACACAACCTGATGGTCGCCGCCCAGCGGAACGGGGCGGAGTTCCTCCTCGGCCAGACGGTTATGGGCATCGACATCCGCGACGGACGGGTAACCGGCGTGCGGACAGCCGAGGGCAGCATCGGCTGCGCGGTCCTCGTCAACGCCGCCGGACCGCATTCCTCGGCGGTCAACGAGATGGCGGGCGTGCTGGATGAGTTCCGGATCAGCACCAGGCCGCTGCGGCAGGAGGTCCACGAGCTGCCGGGCGACGGCCGAGAGCACCCGCTGGTGGCCGATCTCGACCTCGGGATCTACTTCCGGCGCACGCCCTCGGGAAAGTTGCTCGTCGGCGGTGCGGAGCCCGACTGTGACCCGCTGGTGTGGCTCGATGACGCGGACGATTACGCGATGAATCCGAGCCGCTCGGTCTACGAGGCGCAGACATACCGAGCGGCTCGCCGACTCCCCGACGTCCGGGTGCCGGGCGCGGTCCGCGGAATCGCCGGGGTCTACGACGTCAGCACCGACTGGGCGCCGATCTACGACCGCACGAGCGTGGATGGCTACTACGTCGCGATCGGAACCAGCGGGAACCAGTTCAAGAACGCACCGGTCGTCGGCGGCTTCCTGCACGCTATCGTCTCGGCCAGCGAGTCGGGCGCGGAGCACGACCTGCGGCCGGTCGAGTACACCCTCCCCAGGACCGGCGTCGTCTTGAATCTTGGTTGCTATTCGCGCCTGCGCGAACCCTCGTCGACAGCCGGCAACGTGATGGGCTGACCCACGTGCCGGACGCAGCAGACACTCTCCCCACCCAGCGCAGGAGCCAGGACATGCAAGCCAGACCCACCCTGAAAACCGTCGGAGGGGTCACCTTCGAGGACCGTTTTCCGCACTTACAGGAGGACACCAAGAAGGCCCTCGACTGGCAGTGGGAGCGGGACCGGCTGGCCCACGAAACCGCATTGGCCTCACCCAACTATCTGCCGGTACGGGACCGGTTGTCACAGCTGAGCGATCTGCCGCAGGGTCAGGCGGCGAGCGCCACCGTCCCGCCGCGAAAACGCGGGCGGTGGTGGTTCGAGCGGGTCAAGGAAGATGGCGATGTGCTCCGTGCTTCCACCGAGCCCGGAGGGCAGGGCCACCTCGTCGCCTCAGCCCGTTCCTTCGCCGCCGAACTCGGTGAACCCGAAGCCTACGCCGAGCTGTTCATGTTCGAGGCGTCGCCGAATGGTTCCTATGTCGCTGTCGGCTGGCTGGTGAACGGAGAGCAGCGGGGTCGGCTCGTCGCCTACGCGACCGCCACAGGGGAGCGGCTGGTCGAGATGAGCGTCATTCTCTACACCGAGGCGCGACCCGGCTGGCTGCCCGACGAGAGCGGCTTCTGGATGAACGACCGCGACGACAACGGGACCCACCGGCTCCGCTTCGTGCCGGTAGCCGACGGCGCCCAGAAACGCGACGACGTGGTGCTGGCCGGTGATCTGGTTCCCTCGATCCACGGCGGGCTGACGCCGCACATCTCGCCCGATGGCCGCTGGGCCGTGGCCGTCGCGGAACCACACGAGCACGTCGCGCTCGTGCTGCTCGACTTGGAGACCCTCGCGGTGCGCCCGTTCGTGCCTGAGGGCTGGGACGGTGACTGCGACGGCACCTGGGTCGACGGTGGCACCTACGTGGCCAGGGTGAACAGCGTCCTCTCGCCCGGCCGGATCGTCGAGATCCCGGCCGAGACCTCGCAGGACGTCACCACCTGGCGCGAGTTGGTGCCCGAGAGCGAGGGGTTCGTCTCCTGGGCCGGTGTGGTCGCCGGCCGCATCTACGTCGGCGACCTGGTCGACGTGTCGGTGCGGATTCGCGTGTTCGACCTCGACGGCAATCTCCTGCAGACCCTGCCGCTGGAGAACCCCGGTTCCACCCCGTCGCTGAACTACGAGCGCACCATCCGGCCGCTGACCGACGTCTTCACCTTCACTCACGAGACGTTCACCAGCTCGGAACGGGTGCTGCTGCACGACTCGGAGACCGGTGATCTCCGCGAGATCCGCGGTACCCAGCACCGGCTCACCGGCGTGGTCACCGAGTCACGGTTCGCCCTCAGCCGGGACGGTGTCCGGGTGCCCTACACCATGGTCCACCGCGAGGATCTCGACCTGAGCACACCCCAGCCGGCGCTAGTGTTCGCCTACGGTGGCTTCAACACCTCGTTCCTGCCCACCTTTCCGACGATCTTCCTGCCCTTCATCGAGGCGGGCGGCATCTTCGTGCTGGCCTCGCTGCGCGGCGGCGGCGAGTACGGCCGGGCGTGGTACGACGGCGGTCGCTGCGAGAACAAGGTCAATACCTTCCACGACCTCGAAGCCATCGTCGAGACCATGATCGCCGATGGGGTGACCGCCGCCGACCGGACGGCCTTCCACGGGCTCAGCAATGGCGGCATGGTGGCCGGCGCGGCCGTCGTCTTCCAGCCGCATCTGTGGCGCGTGGTCGCCCCGCTCGTCGCGATCTACGACATGATGGAGGTCCTGCCGGTGGTCCCGGAGACCGCCTGGGTCCGCAACATCGTCTCCGAGGATTGGGGCGATCCGACCAACCCCGAGGACGCCCGGCGCATCATCGGCTGGTCGCCCTACCACAACATTGCCGACGACGTGGAGTATCCCGCGGTCTTCCAGGTGTTCGGCACCGTGGACAGCATCTGCCGTCCCTTCCAGGGCCGGAAGTTCACCGCGCGGATCGAGGAGGCCAACGCCGGTACGCGGCCCGTGCACTTGCGCGTGTGGCCCAACACCGGCCACGAGCCAGCCGGCGGCCACGAGGCCGAATACACCGCGGAATGGCTGGCGTTCGTGATGGATCAGGTGGGCCTCATTGCCAAGGGACCGCTGAGCTGAGAAGAACCGGGTCAGGCAGAGCATCGGATCGTGAGGAAAGGTAAAGCGTGGCAGCAGACATTCGAGAGCACCCCGAGTTCCAGCGCGCCGAGGAGGTCACGGCCGCCTGGCTCCGTCCTGCCTCGGGACTTGTCACCACCGTGAACCAACTCGCGCTGAGCCCGGACGGGCGCACCGCCGCTGCGGCCGCGGCGGTGTGCGACGCGCTGGCCGGCGGGCTCAAGCGCGACGGCACCTCCTCGACCCGGCTCACCCTCATCGACCTGGCTTCCGGTGCACTCGATGTGCTCACCGAGGGTCCGGGATCGGACACCGAGCCCAACTGGTCGCCCGATGGCCGGCTGATCGCCTACCTCTCCGACCGGGAGGCCGATGCCGGCGGATTACGCATCTTCGATATGGAAACCGGTACCGATCGGCCGACTCCCGCGCCCGAAGGTTTCATCGAGTCGGTGGAGTGGTCTTCCGACGGCAAGTCCATCCTGCTCGGGGTGGCGGGCTTCGGCTCCGATCTGGCCGGCATCCAGGGCGCCGTGGCGGTCGAGGCCGTCGACGCCGACCGGCCGTCCTGGATGCCAGTCGTGGAAGGGGTGGCCGACAGCGAGCCATGGCGGACGCTCTGGGTTTACGAGCTGACCACCGATCGTGTGCGCCAGCTGACGCCGTGCGGGCTCAACATCTGGCGCGGTGTCTGGTGCGGCCCGCGCCGGATCGCTGCCATCTGCTCGGACCAACCCGAGGAAAACGCCTGGTACGAGGCCGATCTGCGGTTGATTGAGCTGGATACCGGTGCTGCTTGCGTGCTGTTCCGCCCGAAAGACCAGCTCGCCGGGCTCGCCGCCGCCCCGTCCGGCGCGACGATCGCGGTCGTGGAGGCAGTGTGCAGTGATCGCGACATCACCGCCGGCGATATCCGGCTGATCGACGTCATCAGCGGAGCCGTCACCTGCCCGGAGACGCTGAACGCCGACGTCGTGCATCCGTTCTGGCGCGGGGAACAGCACCTGCTGTTCACCGCACTGCGTGGTCCGGACACTCTGCTGGGCCTGCTCGACACCAAAGTCGGGTCCAGCCGGGAGCTGTGGCGCGGGCGTGAGCGCACCATCTCGGGCACGATCTTCCCGGAGATCGCTCCGCTCGGGCGCCATCCCGATGACGTCCTTTTCGTCGCCGAATCCTTCTTCGAGCCACCGGCGCTGATCGCGTTCGAGGGCGGCCAGGAGCGCGAGGTCCGCCGCCTCGGCACCGAGCAGACCACCGCGTCGGTGTCCTCGCTCGGCTCCGCGCGCGATGTCAGCTGGAGCGCTCCGGACGGCCTGGAGATCCACGGATGGCTGCTCACGCCGCCGGGCCAAGGCCCGCACCCGGTGGTGATGCAGATTCACGGCGGTCCGGTCTTCTACACGCCACCGTCGTATGTCGGCCGATCCGCGTTCGCGCAGCTGGCACTCGCCTCGGGCTACGCGCTCTTCCAACCGAACCCGCGCGGCTCGATGGGTGGCGGGCAGCACTTCGCCCGTCGCGTGTACGGGGATATGGGCGGCGCCGACACCCAGGATTACCTCTCGGGCCTCGACGCGCTGGAAGCGGCCGGCGTCATCGACGGGAACCGCATCGCCGTCACCGGCGCCAGCTACGGGGGCTACATGAGCTGCTGGCTGACGACCCAGGACCAACGTTTCGCGGCGTCGATACCCGTGGCGCCGACGTCCAACTGGGTGAGCGACCGCTTCACCGGCAACGTTCCGACGTTCTGCGACCTTTTCCTCGACGATCGGCCCGACAATCCGACCGGGCGGTACTTCAGCAGGAGCCCGATCCACTACTTGGACCGGGTGCGCACTCCGACCCTCAGCGTGTGCGGCGCGAAGGACAAGATCAGTCACCCCGCGCAGGCGCTGGAATTCCACCATGGGCTGCGGCTCGCCGGGGTGGACAGTGTGCTGGTCACCTATCCCGAAGAGGGGCACGGTGTCCGGACGATGCCCACGTTTTTCGACTATAGCGCCCGGTTGATGGCCTGGCTGTCCAGCCACATGCCGGCGAAGAGGTGACGACATGCCAAGCCATACCCTGGCGACGACGGTCAACCACGTCGCGGTCGACATCGACGCGCCCGCGGACGCGGTGTGGAAAGCGATCGTCGGGGACTATGCCGGCGCGGAGAAGTTTCGCGCGCTGGGATACATCATCGAGCCGCTGGACGAGCTGGGCGCCCCGCTGGGTGCCTACCGGATGCGCCTGGAGACCGAGGAGGATCCCGACGCCCGCCTGATCCGGATCACCGAGCAGGACAATACGGCGCGGCGACTCAGCCTCAGCGCGCACTACGATGACGACGCCGACGGGGTCATGGAAGTCCTCGCGACCTACCACGCCCGGGAGACACCGAGCGGAACCCGTTACGCGCTCGACTGCCACTCCCGGCTGGAGATCGGGGCCGTCGAAAGGGACGCGCGCCAGCACGTAGCGGCGACCATCGCCCGGCTCACCGCGGAGTTCGACGAATACCTGACCGAGTACCTCGGCGATGTCAAGAAGCAGATCGAAGGCGCCGCACGGGCAAGTTGGGAGCAGCTCGGGGGCGCTGGGCGGTCCCGTTAGCCGGGGACCGTCGCATGCGACGGCAGCAGATGATCGAGAGCCACACCAGGACAGTCCGGCTCTGTGCACGTGACACCGCGTAACTCGCCGTAAAAGGATTCTTGCCATGACGCTTCCCGATCCGACTGCCGCGGACATCCGCGCCACCGAGGCTTTCCGCAGGACTCAGCGGTATTTCGAGGCAGTCCAGGCACCTGGGTTCGGACGGATCAGCAGTGCCACCACCCCGGCCGCGGCGCCGGACGGGTCCGCGATCGCATTCGCCGGAGAGGTACGGGAAACCCTCGCCGGGCGGCCCCGCACCTGCCTCTGCCTCGCCGACCGGGACGGCGCACGGCAGTTGACCGATGGTGGGGCCGACGAGCGGCGGCCGCGCTATGCACCGCACGGCCGGACGATCGCGTTCACCTCCGGCCGGGCGCAGTGCGGCGTGCAGCAGCTGGAGCTGCTCGATCTGGCCACGGGGCAGCGGCACACCACGCCACCGATCGCCGGTACCGTGGAGTATCTGCACTGGTCTCCCTCGGGCAATCGGATCCTACTCGGCGTCGCCGGGCTCGGGGCCGACATGTCGGGTGGTGAGGGTTCCGGTGGCGTGGCCCGGGTCGAGGCGAGGGCGGACCAGTGGCTGCCCGTGGTCGACGCGGGAGCCGCCGCCGACGACTGGCGCAGCGTCTGGATCTACGACGTCGAGCAGCGCACCGTGCGGCAGGCATCTCCGGAGGGCCTCAATGTGTGGGAGGCAGCCTGGTGCGGCGCCGACGCGCTCGTGGTGGTCGCTAGCCCGATGCCCGACGAGGGAGCCTGGTATTCCGCCGACCTGCTTCGCCTGGAGATAGCCTCGGGGCGTGTCGAGCCGATCTACCGCACCGACCGGCAGCTGGGCTGGCCCGCCGCGGACCCGGCCGGGCGGCACGTCGCGATCGTGCAGGCTTGCTGCTCCGACCGATGGCTGGTGGCCGGGGACGTTGTCCTGCTCGGTGAGTCGGGCGAGCGCTCGGTGATCGACACTCTCGGAGTGGATGTCACGCACCTGCACTGGCTCGACGAGCACCGGCTCGCCTTTCTCGGGCAGCGCGGGCTGGAGACCGTCTCGGGCGTGTATGACGCCACGACCGATCAGACGCGCGAGTCCTGGTCGAGTATGTCGACCTGTGGCGATCGCTATCCGGTCGCGTCCTACCTTGCCGACGGCTCGGCCGCGGTGGTCCACCATGCCTACGACATCTATCCCGAGCTGGCCTGGGTGCGTGACGGCAAGACCGAGGTGGTCGCCAGCCTGCGGCACGCCGGGGCCGATCACCTCACCAGCGTGGCCGGCGCGGTCGTGCCGGTGCGGTGGTCCGCGCCGGACGGCTGGCAGATCGAGGGCCTGCTGTGCACCCCCGACACGCCGGGGCCGCATCCGCTGGTGGTGTACGTGCACGGCGGGCCGGTCTGGGCGTATCGCAACAGGTGGGAGCTGGGCCACTACCTCACGCCGCTGCTGGTCAGCCGCGGCTACGCGGTCCTGCATCCGAATCCGCGCGGAAGCGGGGGCCGGGGCCAGGAGTTCGCCGAAGCGGTGTTCGGGGACATGGGCGGCGCCGACACCGGCGACTACCTCAGCGGTATCGATCACCTCGTGGCCACCGGCGTGGTCGATCCCGGCCGTGTCGGAGTCACCGGGCAGTCCTATGGGGGCTTCATGTCCTCGTGGTTGATCACGCAGGACCAGCGGTTCGCGGCGGCCGTGCCGATGGCGCCGGTGACGAACTGGTACTCCCAGCACAACACTTCGAACATCCCGTATTTCGACCGGATCTTCCTCGCTGCCGACCCACACGCGGCCGGTGGTCTCTATCACGAGCGGAGCCCGGTGATGTTCGCCGACCGCGTCCGTACTCCTACGTTGCAGACGACCGGGCTTGACGACCGGTGCACCCCGCCCAGCCAGGCCATCGAGTTGCATCAAGCGCTCTTGGCCGCGCACGTCGAGTCGGTCTGCGTGTCCTACCCCGGCGAAGGGCACGGAATCAAAGCCTTTCCCGCCGTGATCGACCACAGCACCCGCGTGCTCGACTGGTTCGAGCGCCACATGCCCGTCTCGGCGGCCATCCTGCCAGTCAGCGATCGATGACCGGCAGGACGACGCGGCGGGGATGCTTCGCGTGCTAACTGGCGACCTTCAGATCGTAGACCCAGCTGCCGTTGATCATGTCGAAGTAGTCGACCTTCTTCGTGAACTTGTATCCCTTGGCCAGCGCGACCACGTTGTTGGGCGAGAAGAGCGGGACGTAGGGAACTTCCGTGGCGACCTGGGCCAGGATGGTCTTGGCCGCGGACCAGCGGTCGGTGGACGTGCTCGAAGTCGACAGGATCGGCAGCGCCCGCTCGACGGTGGGTGTCGTCCAGCTTGTCGTGTTGAAGTGCTGCGGACCCATGTTCACCCTGCCGACCATGCCGTTGAGCAGTCCGTTGGGGTCCGGGACGTCTGCACCGGCGAGGCCGATCTGGATGCCCGTGTTCTGCTGCCCGAATACGCTGGTGAGCCACTGGTTCTGCGTCACCGGCTTGAGATTGACGGTGACACCCAGCTTCTTCATGTTCTGTCGCAGGTTCAGCAGGGTCAGCTCGGACCAGGGGAAGCTGGTCGGATAGGGAACCGTGACGGTGAAGCCATGCGGCACCGAGGACTGCGCCAGCTCGGACGCGGCCTTGGTTGGGTCGAAGCCGTACTGGGGGAGCTGGCCGACGAATTGTGTGGCCGCTTCGGCTGACGGGGCGACATTGGCGACGGTCTGCGGTACCACTAAGCCCTTGAGCAGGTTGCCATAGGTGCCATAGGCGGAGCTCAGGATTCCCGTCCTGTCGATCGAATAGGCAATCGCCTTCCGCACGTGCACGTCGCTGAACGGGGCCACTGAGGTGTTCAGGGACAGGTATTGCGACTGAAGGGTCGGCGATGCGTAAAGCGTCGCGCCAGCGGACTTCCAGTTGGACGCGGTCTTGAGATCCGACACCGATGCGCCGCCGATGGAGTCGGAGCGCATGGCCAGCTGTGCCGAGGTGTCGGTGTCGATGAAGCTGAACGTCATGTTCTTCCACGTCGGCCGCTGGCCCCAGAAGTACTTGTTGGGTTTGAGAGTCACCGCGTTCGTGGCGAACGAGCTGTACACGTAAGGCCCGCTGCCGACTGGGAGTGCCGTGCGGGCGCCGAGGTCAGTGGCGTGTTCCTTGGCGAACTTGGCCTCTTGCACCGAGGTGATCAGCGCCAGTTTGCCGCGCGCCGCCGGGTCGGGCTCCTTGAGCTTGACGGTGACTTCGAGCGGTCCGGTGACCGCGACGCCGCGGAAGGCGGTGATGTCGCCCGCCGTCTGTGCCGGCTGGGTTGCCGCGTGATTGATGCTCCAGGCGACATCGTCGGCGGTGAGGGGGTTTCCATCGGAGAACTTGATCCCGGAGCGGAGCGTGTACACGAGTGTGGTCGGATCGGGCTGCTTGACCGCGGTGGCGACGTTGGGCGTGAGCTGGCCGGAGGTGGAGATTCGTTCGAGGGGTTCGGTAACCAGCGGGGTGATGGTTTCGGTGGTCGGACCGAAATCCTTGGCCATGTCGAGCGAAATCGGCGCGCTGGACAAGGAGTAGGTGAAGCTGGTCGAGTCGGGCTGGGCGCTGGTGCCGGTACATGCGGACAGGACAAGCCCCACTCCGATGCAAGCGGCAAGGGCGGCCCGAGTGCGGCCGGTCCGGCGCGGTGCTGTGGCGGGAACGGATTTTCTGAACATGGCGCGCGTTACCTCTTTCGGTCGAGGTCGGAGCTGCGTCGACAGCGCGGCCTCAGATGCGTCCTAGGAGACGACGTCGGCATCGTCGCTTCGATTGCGGAGAGGCTATGCGAATGAATCGCCCCCGGGTGCGAGACGATTGCCGAAGTCTGGACGCCATCGGCGCCACAATCGTCGTGGCCGTGAACGGGATCGACGAGGTGGTTGCCGGTGACGGCGAGGCACCCGACTGGTAACGCCACAGATGGCGAGACTATGCGTCTCGAGACGCTACATATGACGATCGCATTGAGCACCGGTACACCCCAGAATAGATTGGCGCCGGGCAGTGGTCGTGCTGGGTGTGCGACCAGTCGGCTTGGGTGCGGCCGATCGCGGCGCGGCCAAGCCACGTCGAAGAGTCGGCACAAGGGAACCTCTGCGAAGGAGTGATCAGTGGCAGTAGTTCTAGAAGATTTCGCGCTTCCGCCTCGATCCGAGGGCGCGGTCGCCATCAGGAACGTCAATGTCGTCCCGATGGACACCGAGAGAGTCCTTCGTGGACAGACGGTCGTCATCGAGAACGGGCGGATCGTGGCGGTGGAGAGAACCGACGCCAACCGCCCGCCGCAGCAGGGGGACATCGATGGGGCCGGCCTGTATCTGTCGCCGGGCCTGGCGGACATGCATGTTCACCTGCGCGACCCGACCGTCTTCGGGATGCACCTGGCCAGCGGGGTCACGCAGGTGCGCAACATGTCCGGTGAGCCTTTCGTCCTGGCCTTCGCCCAGCAGGTACGGTCCGGGGCACTGCCCGGCCCCCACCTGGTGTCGACGAGCCCGCTCGTCGACGGTGTCGACGAACGAGGGCTGACGGTCTGGCCCCAGTGCGTCTACCTCGACGACCCAGCCGAGGCGAACAACCTGGTCCAGCACTACATCGACCGGGGGTACGACCAGATCAAGACGTACTCCTGGCTGCGGCTGGAGACCCTGCGGGCGGTCGGGCGGGCCGCGGCCGACGCCGGCATTCTGGTCACCGGTCACTGCCCGGAGGGCGTGACCAACGAAGAGGCCATGGACGCGGGCATGAACTGCTTCGAGCACCTCATGAGCGTCGCCCTGGACCACCACAAACCGGACACGCAGTTTCCCGCCGGGAGGTCGATGGGGGAGAAGTTCGGCCTGGACGCCATGCGCGTGATCGCCTACCACCTCGACTACGACGCGATCGGCCGCCTCGGCGGCCAGCTGGCGGCACGCCAGGTCTGGAACTGCCCCACCACCATCACCTGGCAAGGCCAGGTCGGCAACGTCACCGACGACGCGAAACGCCACCTGTGCTACGAGCCACCGGCCGCGATTTCCCAGTGGAACGTCGAGGCCACCAGGGCGAATCTCGACATGCAAGGCCCGGCCTCGGAATGGCGCGATGTCAACCAGGCGCGGGTGGACGCGCATCTCCGGGTCATCTCGATCCTGCACCAGGAAGGCGCTCCGCTGCTGCTGGGTACCGACACGCCCACGCCATGGGTGTTCGAGGGCTTTTCGGTGCACGATGAACTCCAGAACTTCCTCGCGGCGGGGATGAGCGCGTTCGAGGCGCTCAGCTGCGGCACCAGGGAAGCCGCGCGTTTCCTCGGCCAGGAAAGCGAATGGGGCACGATCACCGTCGGCTCCCGGGCCGACCTGCTGCTCAGCGAGGCCAACCCGCTGGAAGACCTTTCGACACTCCGCCGGCCCCGTGCGGTGTTCACCAACGGCTACCACCTGACGCGCGCCGATCTCGACGGGCTGCTCGCCGCCCGTACCAGCGTCGCGCAGCGACCGGTCCCCGAACCCGAGCCCCCCGCCGTGGCAGCGCAGGCCACGACGGTCGATGAGGGGCGGCTGGTCGACTACGATGGGAAGATCGAGGCGGGCCGCCTGCGGTACCGGCACAGCCGGCTCCCGGACGGAAGCTGGCAGGTCGAGGAGACCTACACCGGGCACGCGGACTTCGGCGCGCTCGCCCAGCACTCCAGCTGGTCGATCGCTGCCGACTTCACCCTCGAGCACGGTGAATCCACCACGACGACGGCACTAGGCACCGATACCTACGCGATCCGGCGCACCCAGGGCGGCTACGAGCTGTCGGTGGCGGAGATCGACGGACGAGAGCGCACCCATCGCATCGAAGCGGACAGGCTGCTGCCCGGCGAGCCGTTGTCGGTCACAGCCTGGTCGCTGCTGGCCGGTCGCGGTGCAGTGACCGGAACGCCCCGCACCAGCCTCGGCTACGTCAACGGGGATCCGGCCGTCGACCACGCTTCGCTGGATCTGCGTGACGGCGGCGCGGACTCGGCTGATTCCTCGAAGTGGGAGCTGTTTCTCACTCGCCCCGGAAGTGAAGCCAGGTACGAGATCAGCTTCGATCCCGAGCACCGGGTCCGGCAGATCGAGCAGACCGGCTGGATGGGTCAGCACCGGTTCGTCGCGGAGGCCACCGGAAGCTGATAGCAGCGCTGAGGGGCGCGGTTGATCAGGACTAGTGGTCGATGTCCCGTCTAATTAGTGATCAGTTCCTCGAACTCTTGCGGCGCATAAACCGGGGTAACCACTTGTCAAGCCCCTCGAAGCAGGCGGGCATGGCATCTCGGGATGCGCGTCCAGCTGTGGGGTCTACCGGTATGGTGTGGATGCGTTGGACGGCCAATTCAAGGGGTTCACCTCGCCGCCACAGCAAGTTCATGGGCACGTCATCATGGTCGTGACGACGCTCGAACAGGATCGAGACGCTTCGGGTCCTGCCACGCAGTGCCTGGCGAAGCTCAGAGTAAGGGTCTCGACCTTCGAACAGGCATGCGACGAAATGCTCGACCCACTGGTCAGTACGCTGAATGTCGACCGCGACATCAAGATCACCGGGCTCCGTGGCGCCTCGGGAGTATGAACCGAACACGTAGACCGTTTCCACTAACTGAACCGGCCAACCAGCACCCGCTGTGCGACGAATCAGCTCCTCGAGGAGAGTGGTCGCACGCTCCCGCTTCATCAGGCACCCCTCGTCGTTGAGGTCATAGACATCGAACCGGACGAATCCCTGGACGACGCCGGTACCGATGGTACCTGTCATCTGAGGGAAGGTAGAAAGTAATGGCGCGTCTAATCGCCAGCCTTGCCAGACGCTTCATTCTGCCGACTCTCAGGCACTCGTAGCCATAAGGCGACAAATGTCGTGACTAAATTTCCTCCCTGGCGTACTTCCAGTTCGTAGTCCTCGATCTTAAATTCAGATCCGCCGTGCCGCCGTGCAGTCCCGTTTAAGAGAAGACGAAGTGTAGTCGCATCTGTGGGGCTTGCCTGAGTGCTGAATTCCTTGACAGGGATAACCAGGGAAAATAGACGCAGTTCGAGTAGCTTTTCGCTATCGTCGAAATCGTGAGACTCGGAGGCGTCGGACTCCGTCGCTTTCAACGCTCTTGAATCACAGGGCGCCTCGGGCGCAATGATTGTAGGCCGTGTACCGCGGCCGCCTTCAGTGACAAGACCCCGTGATCGCAGCAGTCCGTGCGCACGGTGTGCGGTACCGACACGGACCGTGTGCTCGGCGGCGGTTTCCTTGACAGAGGGCACAACTTCGCCGTAGCAGAGCTTTCCCGCGAGGATGCCTCGCTGAATCGAAGCGGCGACTATCTCGAACGGCGCTTGGGGGTCGTCCTTGGCGCGCTCGATTGTACTGACCTGCCCGATGGGGCGTTGCGGCATCCGTCCGTGCAGAATCGCGGAAGCGCGCTGACCGGCTTCGCTGACCCATGCCGCATACATCTTGAGTGTGGTTGTTCCCCCGCCAGCATGACCGAGCCTTCCAACCACCGTGCGGGTATCAACGCCCGCAGTGATCAACTCAGTGGCAGTATAGTGGCGTAGCTTATGAATGGTCGACTCGATGCCGAGTCGCCGAGCAAGGCGACGGTAGCGCTGTGAAACCGAAGCAGGTTTTAGCGGGACGGTCCCATCCGGAACACGAGAGAATATATATGTGTCCTCCGAAGGTGCGTTCCCGCGAGTCGTGCCATCCGTTGGCAGTGGGCTTTATAATCGCTGAGGATCGCCGTGGTGTTCTCGTCCAATGCGACAATGCGTTTTCTGTGGGTCTTCATGTCTGTCTCCCATAGCTCCTTCCCATCCTGAGCTATGGAACGCTTATAAGTAGGCACCCTGCGATCAGCATCGAAATCACTCCATCGAGGCGCGCACAATTCCCCGCGGCGGGGTGACGTCGTCATCGCTACCCATACCAGCGTTCCCCATGAGACATCCTTCCACGATTCATTGAGAATCCTGGCTGCTTCGTTCGGAGACGGTGGCTGCGGGTCAGGTTCTGGCTTCGCTGGAGCCTCCGCCTTCTTAACTGGATTCTGCACAATCCAGTCCCAGCGTTCGGCTCGGCCGAATGCTTTCGACAGGATGCCATGTATTTCCAGAATGGTTGAGTTCCCGAGTGGCTTGTAAACGTGCGTCTTGTCAGGCCGGATATGCTTGTGCCGCTTGCAGTGATCACGACAAGTCCGGAGCTCGGTATAGAATGACTCGATAATCGACGCGTCGATTTTGGCGATCTTGAGTTTCCCAAGGGCTGGTTCGATGCGCTTACGCCGATGACGCTCGTATGTTCGTCTAGTTGTCTCAGTGCAATCGAGTATCGGGAAATGTATGTCCAAGAGTTCAGTGAGCGTGGCCTCTGTCCTGGGGCGCCTGCCTTCGTCAACTTGATGCGCTAGACAGCGGGCAATTTTCTTGGCCTTGTTCCAGGTATGGGGCCAGCTGGGACGGTCTCTCGAAGGTAGTGCGGGAGGCCTGTGACGGGATCCACGCCCGCGTAGACGCGGACGCGAAGAGCCCCACTGGGGAGCGTCTCGATGCTCCCCTTTTCGTGATGTTCTTTGGGCACACTGGTTTTAGGCATGCACCCAGTCTGTCGAGAGCTATTCCACGTTTCATGCCATGAGCCCCGGTCCGACCAGCAATGCATGCCTTTGACCTGGCGCCCTCGGCAGGATTCGAACCTGCGACACCTGCTTCCGGAGAGCAGGAACATTCGTTTCTAAGGCCTCTACCAGCGACTATAGTCCCGCGATCCGTCACATGGAACCCAGAAATCCCACTATTGGCCGCGAGTTCGTGCCACGATTCATGCCACGAAAATCGCGACCACGTTCCGGGCGTGTCGCTCTTATGCGGCTGGCAGCAGGTGAGCCGAAACCGTACGAGCATGACTCTCCCTCAACTCCATCTGGCCCTGCTGAGCGAGGCGAGCCTGGCCGGTGTGGTCGGTGTCGGCTCGCTCATGGAGAGTGCGATGACCTGCACTGCCTCGGTGTCGCACCTGTGAGTCAGGCTAGTCACGGCAGCTGGCGCGCCGACGCAGGAAGTCAACGTAGTCCGGTCGAACATTCGTGCGACACTGCGGACGTTTCCCCTGGTTGATGTCCCGGACATACTTACCCAGTTGCTGAGGATTCTTGCCCGACCACCCGTGCGCCAGCGCCCAGCCCTCCATTGCTTCGTCATCCATGGTGATCCCAGCATCGTGCAACGCAAGCAGTGTGCTTACCACTTGGTCCTTCTCGGAACCCGCCGAGATGGTGTTGTTGTGGTTCATGGCTCGAGTCAGGCTCTTCAGTGCCTCCATGACGATGCCGTCGATCTCGGGAGTCTGGACCTCCCACGGTGTAGAATCGCCAAGAATCGTCGGCTTGACTTCCGAAACCCAAGGTCTGATCGTGTCTTCGTTCGACACAACGACGCCCAGGGCGCGTATGTGATGTACGCCGAATCTAAAAAGCTCTCCTATGTCTGCCATGCCCGGCCAGGCCATCAAGACCGGCCCGGTGTGACGGACGAATCCTCCGCCTTTGCCTGCGACGTGCTCGACGTTCCGGTGAGACGCGACGAAGTGTTCGAGCTGCGGGCTGTTGCGCAGATTTGACCTCAAGTGAGTCCACACCGTGAGGATGTCATCGTCGCGCATGTGCTCGCAGCACCAGTCGATAGCGGCATTCAGCCCGTCGTCATCGTCGCTAGCGACAGCCATCGGAAATTCCGCATTGCGCTCAAACATTTACTGTCTCCATTCCAGGACTGACGCCAGTGACAATGCTGGTCTATCTATTGCCCTCAGAAATCTCACACAAGACGTCCATATCCGTTAAAGTTTCGTGTCTGAATCGACTCCAACCTCACGCGTGTGCTCCTTCGTGTCGAGCCTCTGCCTGAGGATAGACTCGGTTTGATCGTCTACTGACAGGAATCGCGGTGGGCGAAAAGGGTGTTACCCCCCGGATACGCGTGCCCGAAGCATGAACAATCCGCAACTAAGCTGAGGATCAGCATGCGGCGTTGCGAGACAGGAAGTTCTCGGCGTTTCGACTTCCTGACGACCCATGATCTGGCACGACAGATGCTCGACTCCTAGCGAAGCGCCAACAATTCGCGGTCAAGCAGAGCCTCCTGGCGGACTTCGCCGAATCGGACGACGACGAGGCAGCGGCAGCCTTCGGGGTCACGGCGCCCTTCGTCCACGCACATTTCGACATCGTGCTCGAGGAGCGGGCGTGACGGCCGGCGCGTTCACCTACGAGGCCCCGCCCATGCGAGTGGTCTTCGATCCGGGACGGCTGGCCGAACTGCACGCCGAGGTCTCCGAGCTCGGGCTACGCCGGCTGCTCGTGCTGACCACGCCGAACCAGCGCACCCTGGCCGACCACGTCGCCGACCTGCTCGGCAACCGGGCAGCCGGGGTGTTCACCGGTGCCCGGATGCACGTCCCCGCCGAGGTCGCGGCCGCGGGACGGCACCACGCCCAGCAGGTGGACGCGGACGGCTGCGTCGCGATCGGGGGCGGTTCGACCATCGGGCTCGGCAAAGCGATCGCCCTCGAGACCGGCCTGCCAGTCGTCGCCGTGCCCACGACCTATTCCGGTTCCGAGATGACACCGGTCTGGGGCATCACCGAGGCCGGCCGGAAACGCACCGGACGCGATCCGGCCGCACTGCCCCGAAACGTGGTCTATGACCCCGACCTGACCATGGCCCTGCCGGTTCCCTTGTCCGGCACCAGCGGGATCAACGCGATCGCCCACGCGGTGGAGACCCTTTACGCGCCTGATACGTCACCGGTGATCGAGCTGTTCGCCGAAGACGGCATCCGGTGCCTGGCCGCCGCCCTGCCCGCCATCGCTGCCGACCCGTCGGACCGCGAGGCGCGGTCCCTGGCCCTGCGTGGCGCTTGGCTCTGCGTGGCGCTTGGCTCTGCGGCGCCTGCCTGGGGGCGACCACGATGTCACTGCACCACAAGCTCTGTCACATCCTGGGCGGCACCTTCGACCTGCCGCAGGCGCCGACCCACGTCGTGGTGCTCCCGCACGTGGCGGCCTTCAACCTGCCCACCGCACCGGCTGCCAACGCCGCCCTGTCCCGGGCACTGCGGACTGACCACCCGGCCACCGCCTTGGCCGATCTCGCGACCGCGGCAGGGGCACCCCGGTCACTGGCCGAGCTCGGGCTGCGCAAAGCCGACCTGCCCGAAGTTATCCAGCAGGTTCTGGCCCAGCCCTACGCGACCCCCGACCCACGACGACCTCGACGCGCTCCTCACCGCAGCCCATTCAGGGTCCCGCCCGCGACCGGCCGACCGCGCGTAGTCCGGTGCGAACCGCAGATCGGGGAGGGGCTGGTCGGCCGAGGGCGCGACGAGCACCCGGGCCTGGTGACGAGCCAGTGAGGGCACCGAGGTAAGGCTGCGGACGACGCGGTTCCCGGCACGTACGGGGCCGCCGCCGAACTCGTGATCGGCGCTCGCGGTGCGCAGCGCGTACTGCAGGTGCGTCGTGGCGAAACGACTCCTCGAACCCCGGTGCCCGGCAGCGCACATCGCCGAACATCCCCGGAGCTCCGCTGTCCAGCGGGTCCAGGGGGCCGTGGCTGCTCTCGGCGACGCAGCTTCGCCCTGTGCGCACGACCCGTACTACCGGACGGAACTGTTCGGTCTCGACATCAAGATCAGCGGTGACGTCCCCGTCGATGGCACGCCGGAAGTGCTCGCCGTCGAGCGGAAACCGTCCCGGGAACCGTTGCCTGCGACCGATCCACAGCGGCAGCACCGGCTCGGTGCGCGCCCACGAATCATCCGGGACAAGACCGATGATCACTCACCAAGAAGCTCAACATGGCAACCCCAGCGTAATGACACGCCGATTGGCCTGACTGCGTACTTGTCGCGGTTTCCCGGGTGCATCGTCGACGGCGGTGGTGACGAGCGGGTCGGCTGGGGTGGTCCTGAATGCGGTTGAGCGAGATCAGGTTCCGTTGGGGAGCGAGCTCGTTGGTGAAGGGACCTGTCTCGTTCTGGCGGTGTGGTTTCGAGGGTGTTGTTCAGGTGGTTGTCGGCGGTGGTCGGGTGAACAGGACGGGGGCGCCGAGGCTGGAGGTGGCGCGGAGTGCGACGCCGAGTTCGAGTGAGTGGTTTTTGAGTCGGTCGGTGCCGAAGATTTCTTCGATTTTTTTGATGCGGTAGACGACTGTGTTGCGGTGTGTGTGCAGTCGTCGGGCGGCTTGGGTGATGCTGCGTTGGACGTCGAGGTAGACCTCGAGTGTTTCGCGTAGTTCGGCGGCACGTTGGTCGTCGTGGGCGAGTGGGCCGAGCATGCGTCGGATGAAGGAGCGGGTCATGTCGAGGTCGGTGCTGATGAGTGCGACGAGTTCGATGTCGGCGTAGTCGGTGATCCAGGCCGCTTGTTGTCCGGAGAAGTTCGCGACGCGTGCCGCGGACAGGGCGCGGGTGTGGCTGCTGCGGAAGCCTTCCATTCCGGTTTCCTGGCCGGCGATCGCCATGCGGGCGCGTCGTGACGGTAGCGGGGATTCGTTGATTTTCCGCAGGGCTTGGTAGATGTTGCCGTCTGGGTCCTCGTGCCAGATGTGCACGGTCGACAGGTCGGCCCACCTGCGTAGGGAGTGGTGTTGGCCGAGTTTTCGATCGAGGGTGTCGAGGGCGGCGTCGAGTTCGTCTTGTGCGCCGGCTTGGGCGTGGGAGGGGTCCAGCCAGATCACCCCTGCGAGGTGGCTTCCGTCGAGCTGGTAGTCGAGCGCGGATGAGATTTGTTGTCCGTCGACGGCTGTTCCGGAGAGCACTTTGTCGATCAGTTCGGCTCGTATCGCTGCTGTGGATTGTGACCATTGCTCGGCTTCGAGTGAGTAACGCGCTGCGATGTTGGCGCTGAATAGGTCGAAGCAGCGGAACAGGAGCTCGTTGGCGTGCTGGGCGTCGGTCACCGGCCGCCCGCGGCGGTCGATTTCGTCGAGGAGGCTGGCGGTGATCGTTTCTTGGCACAGGTGGATGCCGCGGATCACGGAGTCCATCGAGATACCGCGGCGTACGTAGGAGTTGGTGGCGTCGGCGGGTTCGGTGCCGGGCCAGAGGGTTTCGGGGTCGCCGCTGAGAAACGCTCGCAGCACGGCGATCGTGGTCGACTCGACGGCACGCCGCAGTAGCTGTTCGGCGGCCAGGTCGCCGCCGAACGCCGGCAGCAGTTCAAGGATGTGGTCGGCTGCTCGCCGTGCTGTTACCACCGCCCACGCGACGGGGCCGTCGCCCAGTTCGGTCACGGCGAGTGTTCTTGTCGGGGCGTCGCTGAGCGGTTCGACCGGGTCGTCTTTTCTGGGCGCGAGGTCCAGTAGCCAGTCCGGCTCCGCTGGTTCGGCTGCATCCACGTTGATGCCTCCTTGAAGGTGTCGTGGCGGGACTACGGTATCCCGCCACGACACTGGTCAGACCTGGATGGTCAGTGCGTCGTCCGCGCCGAGCAGCAGGCGCCCGTAGACTTCCTTGCCGATCTCGGGGGTGGCGAAGGCGTGCCGTGCCCCGGTGTTGGCGTCGCGCCAGATGCGGCCGAGTGTGCCTTCTTGCGCGAACGCTCCGGCCCCGTTGGCGGTCATGAGAGCGTCGATGGCGTCCTTGCACAGGGAGATCGCGTGCCCGGTGTCCATCCTCATGCGGCTGCGGGCGCGGTCGTCGGGGTATTGGCCTCGGGCGGCGTAGGAGTCGATGTCGTCGCAGGCGCGGCCCAGCAGCAGGTGGGCGGCGTCGATGTTGCTGGCTGCTTGGGCGATGGCGATGTGGTGGGTGGGGGAGTTGCGCGCCTCGGTGTACACGGTGTACCCGACCGAGCGCGTCGGCAGTTTGCCCAGGGAGTAGTCCAGTGCTGCTTTGGCGAGGCCTATCGCCGGGGCCGCGAGGATCACGGTGCCCACGGGCAGGAATGCCGCGCGCGAGTTCGGTTCGGATTCGGCGAACGGGGTGGCGTAGCGGCCCTGGGAGAGGTTTTCGAACGTTTGAATGCGGTGGTCGGGGATGAACACGTCCTCGACGACCAGCGTGTTGCTCCCGGTTCCGCGCATGCCCAAGGTGAACCAGGTGTCTTCGACCGTCCAGTCCTTGGCTTCGACGAGCCCGAGTGCCATGGTCGGCTCACCGTTCGGGCCGTCGACCATCATCCCGAGCGTGGCCCAGTCGGCGACGGCGCTGCCTGAGGCGTAGGGGTACCGGCCGGTGAGCACGTACCCGCCCTCGACTTTCGAGCCGGTGCCCAGTTCGTGGCGGCGGGTCATACCGGGGAAGAAGATCCCGCACACCTTGGTCTGGGGATGGCCTGCCCACAGGTCCTGCTGGGCCTTTTCGCCGTAGGTGACAGCGAACCAGGTGCACGCGTTGACCAGTGCGGCACTCCATCCCGCTGAACCGTCCGCTCGCCCGAGTTCGATCAGTGCCTCGATCATGGTGCGAGCCGAGGCGCTGGGTCCGCCTAGCCGGGTCGGGACCATCAGGTTGAACAGGCCGGCCTCGTCGATCGCGTCGGTCACGCGTGGGGTGATTTGGCGGGCTTCGTTTCCTTGTGCTGCCTCGTCCCGGATGAGGTCGTGCAACGCGGTTGCTCGGGCGACGATGTCGGCGTCGTATCCCGTGGCACGAGTCGTCTCGGCGGCAGGGGACAGGGTGTCCGTCATGGTGACCTCCATTGGTCAGAGCTAGGGAGAACCACACCGGGGCATCGGCGTTGGGGTTCGTCTCGAACGGCTCGAAGTCTCGCCCCGCCGTCGTGAATCCGTATACGGTCTGTCGTGACAGAGTGCGCGCCCGCGTTTGTGCAAACCCCTTCCCGGGAAGAATGGCCGAACGTTGTGGGTTCTGCTTGGCACTGCGCCTCGCGCGGGTGTCGATCCAACAGATTCGCTGCTCATGTCTAGTGGCGGAAATGGTGTGAAGTCCGGGATCCGAGTTGCTGGACGCGTGCCGCACAAGACTTGCCCGACACTTTGTGTAACCAGCCCATGGTGCGGGGGCCTCGTGGACCACAGACTGGCTTCAACCTGATTCGAGGGGTCTTACAGCGAAGTGGAGCCTGAGATATGAGTGTCGCGGTCGATGGATGCGTGGCCACAGCCGCCGAGTCGGCGCTGCGACCGGCCAGTGCCGGTGTCCCGGTGGATCCGGTCGGCGAGCTTCGCGCGGGGCGTCCTGTGGTTCTGGGGTCGACACAGGGTGGTGAGCCTGTCGGGCTTGTTGTCGTGGCCGGGAGCCTGGTGACCGCGACGACGATGGCGTTTGTCGTTCGCCATTGCTCGGGGCTGGTGTTCGTCACTGTGTCTGCTCCGGCGTGTCAACGGCTGGGCCTGCCTGGGATGCCGTGGACCGACGAGGACGGTCCGGCTGGTGCCATGCGGGTGACCGTCGATGCGGCCGAGGGGATAGGGACCGGCATCTCGGCCCGTGATCGGGCCAGAACGGCCCGGCTGCTGGCCGATCCCGGCTCGGTTCGCGAGGACTTCAACCGTCCCGGGCATATGGTCCCGGTCCGCGTCGATTCCGTCGTTGAAGGTTCGGGCCCCGCGCAGCAGGTCGCCGATTTCGTTCGAAGTGCCGGTCTGGGCAGTTGTGGTGTGTACAGCCATCTGGTGACGCCCGACAGTGCCCGGTTGGCCCGTCACTCGGCGATGGTCGAGTTCGCCGACCGGTACCGGCTTGGTCTTGTGGAACAGGAGAGCGTGGCATGACAACCGACCAGGATCTCGAACCCAGTGTCGATCCGGGCCGACTGCGAACGACGATGAGCCGATTCTGTACCGGGGTCGCCGTGATCACCGGCGTTGACGAGGCCGGGCCGACCGGGCTGCTCGTGCAGTCGCTGGTGAGCGTGTCCCTGGACCCGCCGTTGGTGTTGTTCTGCCCGCAAAAGACCTCACGCTCGTGGCCGAGGATCGTCGAGACCGGCCGGTTCGGAGCCAACATCCTCAGCGGGGCGCAGCAACAACTCTGTGACACCTTCGCCGTCTCGGGAGGCGACAAGTTCCGCGGCGTGCGCTGGCATCCGTCCCGGACGGGAACACCGGTGCTCGAAGGGCACCTGGCCTACGTCGAATGTCGGCTCGAGACTGTGCACGATGCCGGCGATCACGAGATCGTCCTCGGGCGCGTCACCGACCTGGACGAGTCCGAACTCGACGATCCGTTGCTGTTCTACCGCGGCCGTTTCGGCAGCTGGGCAGCGTGACGCGATGATCGATCAGCGATCCCACCGACCCGAAGGACAACCCATGACACGCTCTTTGTCCCCCACGCGCGCAACCGCGATCCCCGCCCCGCGCCACGACGCGGCCCGGGTGGCCACGGGCATCCGGTTGCGCGCGCTGCGCATGGTGGCACCACAGGGGTTCGGCTATCTCGGCCAGGCCCTGTCCGCGGCCGAGACCCTGGCGGTGTTGTGTGCCGAGCTGTTCCGGCCCGGCGTGGACCGGTTCGTCTGCTCGCCCGGTCACTACATCGTCGCCGCCTACGCGGTCGCGGCCGAAGTCGGCCTGCTGGACCCCGAGGAACTGGCCGCATACGGGCAGAACGGGTCGCGTGTGGAGGCCATCGGCACCGAACGGTCCCCGGCCGTGGACCTCACCTGCGGCTCCCTGGCCCAGGGCCTGTCCGGGGGTGTGGGATTCGCCTACACCGACCGGTTGCGCGGACGCGAGGAGGAAGCGGACGCGCCACACACGTTCGTGCTGTGCAGCGACGGTGAACTGGAGGAGGGCCAGTTGTGGGAGGCGGCCCTGTTCGCGGCCCACCACCGGCTCGGCCGCCTGACGGTGGTGCTGGACGCGAACAACTCACAGGTGGACGGTCCTGTCGACGGGATCACCACCCTGGAGCCCATCGGCGAGAAGTGGGCCGCGCATGGCTGGCACGTCGCCGAGCTCGACGGGCACGATCTCGACGCCCTGCGCCACGCGTACGCCGATGCCCTGTCCGCGACACGTCCCAGCGTGATCATCGCGCGCACCTCCACCCGGCACGGCCTCGACTGCTTGCCCCCCGACGCGGACGGGCATTTCATCAAACTTCCCCCCGACCTGGCGAACCAGGCCTTCACCGAACTGGAGGCGCGCTATGCGTGAACCGCCCTACCAGACCGTGCAGAAACCCTACGGCCGTGCTCTTGTGGAGTTGGCACGACAACGCGAGGATGTCGTGTGCTTGTCCGGGGATCTGACCCGGCAGTGCGAGGTCGATCTGTTCCGCGACGAGCTGCCGGACCGATTCGTGCATGCGGGCATGGCCGAGGCGAACATGATCGGCATGGCCGGAGCGATGGCCCGCGAAGGACTGAACCCGTTCGTGCACACCTTCGGTGTGTTCGCCACGCGACGGCCGTTGGATCAGATCGTGAACGCGGTGGCCTATCCCAACCTGCCGGTGCGCCTGATCGGGTTCATGCCCGGCATCTCCAGTCCCGGCGGGCCCAGCCATCAGGCGATCGAGGACATCGCCCTGATGCGGGCACTGCCGAACATGACCGTGATCGACGTGGCCGACGCCGCGGAGATCACACAGATCGTGCCGTTGATCGCCGATCATCCCGGCCCGGTATATCTGCGCCTCAAGCGTGGGGAGATCCCGGTGATCTTCGACGAGGACCGGCGCGTGTCGCTGGAGCAGGCGCAGGTGATCTCCACGGGCGACGAGGTCGCGATCTTCACCAACGGCATGATGCTGTCGGCCGCACTGGCCGCCGCCTCGACGCTGCGAGGCCGTGGTGTGCGGGTCGCCGTGGTGAACGTGCCGGTGATCAAACCACTCGACGTCGACACGGTTGTGCGCGTCGCCCGGTCGGCGCGTGCGGTGGTGACAGCGGAGAACCACAGCATCATCGGCGGACTCGGATCCGCGGTCGCCGAGACCCTCGCCGAGGCAGGGCTGGGACGAACCTTACGGCGAGTGGGATTGCGCGACACCTTCGCCGAAGGAGCGCTGAGCGGCCCCTACCTGTTCGAACGCTATGGCCTGACGACACAGCACATCATCGACGCCGCCTGGAACGCGCTGGACCGCACCGACGAACCACCCGCGGCCGCGGCCACGCCCGTCGAAGCGGGCGAGTACGCACCGGTGTGACGAGCAAGGACAAGGGAGTTCTCTGATGGGCATTCTGAACAACGACACGCCGGTGGCCTCGCCGGGTGCGGTCATGGCCGTGGACTGGGAACAGCGGGTCGATTTCACCCGGCTGCGCACCCAACGCTTCGAACGCGTCCAACGGCAGCTGCGCGACTCCGATATCGGCGCGCTGGTGCTGTTCGACATGAACAACATCCGCTACACCACCGCCACCTACATCGGCAACTGGGCACGGGACAAACTGTTCCGGTGCGCGCTGGTGATGCGTGATCGGGACCCGATCCTGTGGGATATCGGTTCCGCGGCTCGCCAGCACAAGGCACACGCGCCCTGGTTCGGTCCCGACAGCTGGCAGGCCGGGATCTCGAGTTGGCGGGGTTCGATCCCCGAGGACGTCGGTGTGGAACGCGGCAACGCCCACCGCATCGCCCAACTGCTGCGCGATGCCGGTCTGTCCGGCGAGTCGATCGGTGTCGACGTGGTCGAAATTCCGGTGCTGCGCGCCTTGGAAGCGGAGGGTCTGCACATCGTCAACGGCCAGGAGCTGATGCAGCGGGCACGGCGGATCAAGACCGTCGACGAGATCGCCCTGCTGGACCATTCGGCCGGGATGGTCGATGCCGCCTACGACGAGCTCTACCGCAACCTGCACGTCGGTACCCGCGAGAACGAGTGCGTCGCGCTGGTCAACCGGGTGCTCTACGAACTCGGTTCCGAAGAGGTCGAAGCGGTCAACGCGATCTCGGGTGAACGGTGCAGCCCGCACCCGCACGTGTTCTCCGACCGGCTGACTCGGCCCGGCGATACCGCCTACTTCGACATCATCCACTCGTTCAACGGCTACCGCACCTGCTATTACCGAACCTTGAACGTGGGCAGCGCCAGCAGCGCCCAGCGCGACGCCTACGGCAAGGCCCGCGAGGCGATCGACAACGCGATCGCAGCGGTGCGCCCCGGCGCGACGAGCGCCGACGTGGCGCGAGCGCTGCCGTCTGCGAAGGATCTCGGGTATGCCAGCGAGGAAGAGGCGTTCGGGCTGCAGTACTGCCACGGCGTCGGCCTCTCGGTCTGGGAGCAGCCGTTGATCAGCCGCTACCACTCGCTCGACCATCCCGTCGACATCGAAGAGGGGATGGTCTTCGCGCTGGAGACCTACTGGCCGACCCCGGACGGCTCGTCCGCGGCGCGCATCGAGGAGGAAGTCGTCGTGACCGCCGACGGCGCCCGCGTGATCACACGATTCCCCGCCGACGAACTGCTGGTCGCGGGCACCCGCTATTGGAACGGGTTCTCGTTCAACACCTCGACCGTGCCGACCGGCAACGTCGTGCCCGCGCACTCCACGGGTAATGGGGCCGTGGCGGCCGAGCCGAAGGGAGCCTGATGTCCTCATCACGCCCGCACATCGGCTGGATCGGCCTCGGCCGCATGGGTACTCGGATGGCCGATCGCCTGATCGACGCCGGTCACACCATCGCCGCCTACAACCGGACACCATCGAAGATCGCCCAGTGGCGAACCGACCACGTGAATCCCGTCGGTACTCCGGCGGAGTTGGCCGACTGCGAGGTCGTGTTCATCACGGTCTCCGGCCCTGCCGACCTGCTGGCGGTCACCACGGGCCCCGGGGGCCTGTTCTCCGGGGGTGGCACCGGCCCGGACCGCACGATCGTCGACTGCTCGACCGTTTCACCGCAGGCTTCGGCCGAAACCCGGGACGCGGCAGAGCAGGCCGGGTGGAATTTCGTGGCCGCGCCGATCAGTGGCAACCCCGACGTGGTCGCTGCCGGCGGCGCGTGTGTCGTCGCCTCCGGCCCGCGGGAATCCTTCGATCGCGTGTCCACGTTGCTGGAGACCATCGCCCGTGCCGCCGTGTATGCCGGACAGGGGGAGGTCGCGCGGCTGGCGAAGCTCGGTCACAACCTGCTGCTCGGCTTGATCACCCAATCCCTGGGCGAGGTGCTGGCGCTGATGGACAAGGCGGGCATCGAACGCGAGGCCTTTTTCGAGTTCCTCGGGAACACGGTGCTGTCCTCGAAGTTCATCACCGCCAAGTCCGGACCGTTGATCAGCCGCGACTACCAGCCGCCCACGTTCACCACCACGTTGCTGCGCAAGGACTTCGACCTCGGCCTCGAGCAGGCACGCGAGCTCGGTGTACCGCTGCCACTGGCCGCGGTGACCCGAGAACTGATCCAGTCCTGTATCGGGCTGGGCCACGGCCAGGACGACTTCTCCGCGCTGTATGAGTTGCAAGCCCTCGTGTCCGATCTGCCCGCACGCGAGGCGTGAAAGGAGTCCTGAGCGATGTTCGAACACTATGTGGTCTTCAAACCGAAACCCGGGCGCATCGAAGATCTGGCCCAGGCCCTATCCGAGTTCGGCGCGGGGGTCCATGGGAGCCTGCCCGGCCTGCTCGAGCTGACCTTCGGGCAGAACCTCAACCCCAGTGGGTTGCAGCGTGGTTTCACCCACGCCTGCCTGGCCCGTCTGAGCTCGGAAACTGCTTTCCAGGACCAGTACTGGAACCACCCGGCCCACCTTCGGCTGCTCGAACGGCTCGACGAGCTGTGCGAGGAGCGATTCGCCCTGGACTACGTCCCAGAAGCCACCATCACCGGCCGAAAGGAACACGCGGTATGACCACCACACGCCCCTTGGTCGAGATCGAACGCAGCGGCCGCGTCGCCTGGATCCGGCTCAACCGCCCGCCGAAGAACCTCCTCGACACCGACCTGACCGTTCAACTGCACACCACGCTGGTCGAGCTCGACGGCGACGACTCGGTCGGCGCGCTCGTGCTCACCGGAGCCGGCGAGTTCTTCTGCGGCGGCGCCGACGGGCCGAAACTGCGCGAAACCGGAACGGCCCGCGAGTTTGCCGACGCGGCGGTCGAGCTGTTCGCGCACTTTCCGCGAGCGCGCAAACCAATCCTGGCCGCGGTCAACGGTGACGCACTGGCCGGCGGGTTCGGACTGGTGTGCAGCGCGGACATCGTCATCGCGGTCGAGGGCTGCAGGCTCGGTACCATCGAGGCCACCCTCGGCACGTGGCCGATGATCGCGCAGGGCCCGGTGGCCCGCCGAGTCCCGATCAAGGCCGCGCTGACCAACGCCCTGACCGGGCAACCCTTCGGCGCGCGCCGCGCCCATGAACTCGGCATCGTCGACGAGGTTGTCCCCGCCGGGCATCTGGCCGACCGTGTCCATCACTACGCCGAACTCGCCCAAGGCGGCGGCCAGGCCGCGCTGGCCGGGCGCTCACTGTTCCTCGCCAGCCGCGAGGAACCCTACGAGCAGGCGCTGCGCCAGGGGGCGGACGCGTTCGTGGAGATGTTCGGGAAATGACCGACAACCGCGAACACGCCCGCAACGCGGTAGACACCTTTCTGTCGCCGCATCGCCCGCTCGGCGCCTGGATCGACAACGAATGGCGCGCGACAGCCGGTGCCGGCTCGTTCGACGTCCTCGACCCCGCGACCGACGAGACGATCACGACGGTGTCCGCGGTGACCCCGGGCGAGGCGAGAAAGGCGGTGGACGCGGCGGCGGCCGCCCTGCCCACCTGGGCTCAGCGCCCGCCCCGGGCCCGCGCCGAGGTGCTGCGCGCCGCCTACGAGCTCATGCAGCAACACCGCGATGAGCTAGCCGCCCTCATCAGCTGGGAGAACGGCAAGGCCATCGCCGATGCCCGCGCCGAGGTCACCTACGCCGCCGAGTTCTTCCGCTGGTACTCCGAGGAAGCGGTTCGTCTGACCGGGACGATCGGACCAGCTCCCGGCGGCGGCAACCACCTGGTCACCGCGCTCAACCCCGTCGGTGTCGCCGCGCTGATCACCCCCTGGAATTTTCCCGCGGCCATGGCGACCCGCAAGATCGGCCCCGCCTTGGCGGCCGGATGCACCGCCGTGCTCAAACCCGCGGCGCAGACCCCGCTGACGGCACTGGCGCTGGCCTGCCTGCTCGAGCGTGCTGGCGCGCCACCCGGGGTGGTCAACGTGATCCCCACCAGCGACCCCGGACCAGTGGTGTCGGCACTGCTCGACGACGCCCGGGTACGGAAGATCTCGTTCACCGGATCCACCGCCGTGGGGCGCCGCCTGCTGGCCCAGGCCGCCGACCGCGTACTCGCCTCGTCGATGGAACTGGGTGGCAATGCCCCGTTCATCGTCTGCGCCGACGCGGACCTCGACGCGGCCCTCGATGGCGCGATGATCGCGAAAATGCGCAACGGCGGGCAGGCCTGCACCGCGGCCAACCGGTTCTACGTGCACGACGACATCGCCGACGAGTTCGTCGCCGGACTGGCGCGGCGGCTGCAAGACCTCGTCATCGGCCCCGGCCTGGACGAATACACCGACTTCGGACCACTCATCGACAAACGGGCACGCGACAACATCCGCGCGCTCGTGGACTCGACACTGGCCGCCGGCGCCACCCTGGTGACCGGCGAAACCGAGAACCAGGGCAAAGGCTGGTACATCGCCCCGACGATCCTGGACCACGTACCCACCGACGCGGCCATCCTGCACACCGAGATCTTCGGTCCGGTCGCCCCGATCGTGCGCTTCACCAACGAACGCGACGCGGTCACTCAAGCCAACGACACCGAATACGGCCTCGCCTCCTACGTGTACGCGCGCGACGTCAGCAAAGCCATCAGGTTGGGACAACGACTCGAAACCGGCATGGTGGGTATCAATCGTGGCCTGCTGTCGGACCCGGCCGCACCGTTCGGGGGAGCGAAACAAAGCGGGCTTGGACGCGAGGGCGGACACGAAGGAGTACTCGACTACACCGAAACCCAATACCTGGCCGTGGCCTGGTGATCGGAACACCAACAACACCCCCGGACTTTCGGTGAACCGCCCACAGGGATGGAGAGAAACCGTGTCTGACTGGCCGGGCTCCGGCCGATCTACCTGAAAGGCGCCGACCCAGGGATTCGTAGTTATGCGCCGAGAACCACAACGCAGTGGTGTGCAGTGGCTGGTCGTCTCGACCGGTGACCTCGATCGTGCTCGCTCGATCGGCGAACGCGCGTTCTTCCCGCATCACCTCATACCGGTCGACCAGGACGGCCGTGAGTCGGTCGGAATGCGGCTGCGCGCCTGCGAGTTCGGGCCCGAGATGACCGTCGGTGCGATCGAGTATGGGGCAGCGGTCCGACTGGACTGTGGCCGGTTGGAAACCGGGTACCAGGTCAACATCCCCCTGTCCGGACGCGTCGATACCCGCTGCGGCGATCAGCGGCTGATCGCGTCGCCCTCCACCGCCGCGGTCTACACACCGGATCTGCCCTCGGTCATCGACCGGTGGAACGCCGGGTGCGCCCAGATCGGGATCCGCTTCAGTCGCGAAGTGCTCGAACGCGATCTGACCGAGCTGTTGAATCGGCCCCTGCGAGGTTCCATCGCGTTCGAGCACGCCCTCGATCTGAGTGATGCCGCGGCTCGTTCCTGGGTCGGTCTCGCGCAGTCCGTGTTCGATCTCGGCAGCACACTCCCACCGCAACGCTGCCGGCGGATCGCCGACTCGCTGACAAGGACGCTGTTGACCTCATTCCTGCACACCGCGCGGCACGAGTATCGCGACGAACTCGACGCGGAACGACCGATCGCCACCAGCCGCGTGGTGCGCACGGCCGTCCGGTTCATCGAGGAGCACCTCGACGAACCGGTGGATGTACTGGCACTGGCGAGGGTCTGCGGCGTGAGCGTGCGCGCCCTGCAAAACGCGTTCGCCCGCGAGCTCGGCCTCAGCCCGACCGCGTACCGGCGCGCACGTGCCTTGGAATCCGCGCACCGAGACCTGGTCAACGCCGATCCCGCGCATCGCACCGTCACCGAAATCGCCACCCGCTGGGGCTTCCACCACCTGGGCCGATTCGCCCGCGACTACCGCCGTCGGTTCGGTGACCTCCCGGTCGCCACCCTGCACGACCAGTCACGCTGAGACTGCGTGCGCGGGGCGGATATCCGCTACGTCGAGCGCATAGCCCGCAGCGGCATAGCTGCCTACCGTCGGCCGGGTCTGGAACACACGACACAAAGGAGTGTGCTGTGACGAACGCCCAGCCAGCGGGACTCGCCGAATTCAACCCGATGGTCTCGCCCCACCGCGCCGACCCGCACCTGTTCTATCGCTGGTCGCGCACGGAGCAGCCGGTGGCCTACAGCCCCGCGCTGAACGCCTACATGGTCACCCGCTACGACGACATCAGGGCCATCGTCGACGATCCGGAGACCTTCTCCTCCGCCAACGCCATCCCGACGATGTGGACCAACCCGCCCGAGGTACTGGAAGCCCTGGACGGGCTGCTACCGGAAGCGTCCACGGTCGTCAACGCGGACGAACCCCAGCACGCGCCGCTGCGGCAGGTGCTCAACCACGCCTTTTCCGGTCGCCGCGTACGCCGGCAGCTTCCCGCGATGCAACGGCGCGCCAATGAGCTCATCGACGCCGTTGTACCCGAACGACGAGCGGACCTGGTCGGCCAGTACTCCGATCCCTTCGTCCAGCTCGTGGTCAGCCTGGTTTTCGGTATCCCGCCCGAGGACGTCGACCGAGTACAGGCATGGACCGACGACTACATGCTGCTGATGAACCCGCTCGCGCCCGTCGACGGGAAGGTCGAGGCCGCCCGGCGCCTGCACGACTACCAGGACTACGTCGAGAAGATGGCCGCCGATCGCCGCGCCAACCCACGCGAGGACTTCATGTCAGACCTCGTCCACGGCAGCGACCACTTCCCACCGGTCAGCCATGGCGACCTGCACTACATGTTCCGCGGCCTGCGTTTCGCCGGTCATGACACCACCCGCGATCTGATGACCAGTGCCCTGCTGCTGATGCTCGACGACGACCGGCACCTGTGGAAGCGGGCGGCAGCCGACCGGGGAATCCTTCCCAAGATCCTCGAGGAGACGCTGCGCCGCGACGCGCCGCACCGCGGACTGATGCGTGTCACCACCCGCGAGGTCGAACTCGACGGCGTCACCCTGCCCAAGGGCACGGCACTGCTGCTGCTGTTCGGCTCGGCCAACCGCGACGAAACCAAGTTCGACCACCCCGACGAGGTCGATCTCGACCGCGGCAACGTCCGGGAACATCTGGCCTTCGGCAGCGGCATCCACCAGTGTCCGGGATCCCAGCTGGCCCGCACCGAGGTACGTGTGGCCATCGAGACCCTGCTCGACCGGCTGCCCACACTGCGGTTGGCGGACGGCTACGAACCCACCTATATCGCCAGCTACTTCTTCCGGGGGCTTGAGCGCCTTGACATCGCCTGGTGATCGCATCCCCATCTCCGTACGCGCCACCCAGGCACATGACGAAGCCACCGATGTGCGCTCGTTGGTCCTACGCCGCACCAGTGGCGCGCCACTACCGCCGTGGAGCGCGGGCGCCCATATCGACGTGCTGACCCCAGATGGCTCGGCTCGCCAGTATTCACTGTGCGGGGACCCGGGAACGACCGACCATTACCGGATCGGGGTGCTACGCGAACCGGACGGCCGTGGTGGCTCGCGATGGTTGCACGACGAGGTCACCGTGGGCGACGTGCTGCGGATACGTCGCCCACATAACCACTTCCGGCTCGAAGACGCCACAAGCTACACCTTCATCGCCGGAGGCATCGGCATCACACCGATCCTGCCCATGATCCGCGAGGCCGAGCGCGCCGGCGTGAACTGGAGGCTGTGGTACGGCGGACGTTCACGCCGATCCATGGCATTCCTGGACGAACTGGAAGCCCACGGCCCCCGGGTCTCGGTGCAACCAGAGGACGAATACGGCCGCCCGGACCTCGCGACCCTAATGGCATCGGCCAATCGCGGCGAACTGATCTACGTGTGCGGCCCGCAAGGACTGATCGATGCGGTCCGGGACCAAGCACGCCGATCAGGTTCACCGGATCAAGTGCGATACGAGTTGTTTTCGGTCGCCCCCACCACCGCCGTGGACAACGATGAGCGCGAGTTCGTCGTCGAGCTGACCAACTCGGGCCTGACACTGCCGGTCCCCGCCGACCGCTCCATCCTCGACGTCGTGCGGGCAGCCGGAATCGACGTCATCAGCGACTGCCAGGACGGCATATGCGGAAGCTGCGAAACAGACATCGTCGAGGGAACAGCCGACCACCGCGACCACGTCCTGACAACCGAGGAACAGAACGAAAACACCTGCATGATGATCTGCGTATCCCGCTGCTCGGGGCCAAGACTGGCCTTACGGCTCTGAACCGAGAGGGGTGAAAAGTGCCCACCGAAAGCCGCGACCACCGGTGAGCCAGCCTGCGCGCGGATAGGTAGCATATTCCGTCGCAGGGTTCGCTGCAGCAAGGCCATATGTCTACTTAGGACTGAAGTGTAAGGTTCACCGGGCTCCGTTCGGGCTCGTGTGTCGATGTCCTGTCCGGTACAGTTCGGTACTGGCTGACACCGCTCGGGTGGCGATTTATGGGTTGAACTGCACAAACCGGCATTGACCGGCGCCCGGTGGCACTAGGTGTCATCCAGGGCTGCGGCCTTTTCATCCGTAGGTTCTAGGTTGGCCGAAAAGTGGGCCCGGTCGGAGTCGGTCTCAGGCAGACCGCTGATTCGGCTAGCGGGTGTATGGTGCAATTCCGCTGAGGATGAGCAGGAAATACGTAATCGGCTCCAGTGTGGGGTCAACCGGTCGAGCGCAATACCTCGATGATGGCGGTGTCAAGTGGTGGGTGCACCACTGTGCTCGAGGGGGATTTTGTTGAGGATTTCGGTGGGTTTGAGCCAGTCGGGTGTTTCTCGGGGCCGATCATTCAGTTCGTCGGCGACAGCATCTAGTTCTAAAACTGACTGAGGTTGTTGACAGTCTGGGTTCTTGATCAAAGGGAGGCCCATGGCTGAGCGAGTGTGGAGTGAGAAGGATCTGGTCAGGCGCGCGAACCGGCGTCTGGCCGTTCTTCGTCACGCGGAAGAGATCAGCGGCAACGTTGCGGCGACCTGCCGGTATTACGGCATCAGCCGCACCGTGTTCTACCGGTGGAAACGCGCTACGAGGACGAGGGCATCGACGGGCTGAAAGACCGCTCCAGTGCGCCGCTGCATTGCCCGACGATTACTCACCCGCAGGTGGTCGAGAAGATCGTCCACCTCCGGCAGCATTACCACTTCGGCCCGCTGAAGATCAGCATGTACCTGCGCCGCTACCACGACCAAGAGATCAGCGCATCCACGATCTATCGCATCCTCAAGCGCCCGGGCATGAGCCGGCTACCTGCCTCCCAGCGCTACAAGCGCCACCGCCAGAGGTGGAAGCGGTATGAGAAGCAACGACCTGGCCACCAGTTGCAGATCGACGTCAAGTTCGTCGATCCGATCATGACCGACACCGGTCGGAAGAAGCGGTTCTACCAGTACACCGCGATCGATGACTGCACCCGTTTGCGGATCCTGCGGATCTACCCTCGGTCCGATCAGAAGACCGCGATCCAGTTTCTGGACTTCGTGCTGTCTCGACTGCCATTCCAGGTAGAGAAGATCCAGACCGACATTCAAGCTTGGTGTGCGGCGTTGATCTTGTCTTGTCGGCCGGCGGGGCAGGATTGGGTCGTCCGGCACCTGCCCGTCAACGTTGTTTGACCGAGTGGAGCGCTGCGCGACTCCTTGCCTGTTGACCATGCTGGCGGGCAGGGCCACTGCCGGAGTTCGAGATGCCCTGTTAGGAACCCGGCGACCGCGTCGGCCTTCGGGCCGGAGGTGGATCCCTGTTAGCGAATGTCTGGTGCGGATCGAGCTCCCACGGCAGCCCCGGCGGCCGGTTCTGGTTTCAGTCGAACAAAAAGGGAGCTCCGATAGTGATCGTTCGGATGGGCATCGACATCGCAGTCCGCGCACCGCACCAAGCCAGTCTGGCTGACGAGCGGGGCACGGTGTTGTGGTCCGGGCACCGGTTCCGCACTCGTGGCGAGGATTTAGACCGGTTGTGGGCACGACTGTCCAGCGACGTCACGCCGGACGAGGTGACGGTCGTGATGGAGCCGACGCGCAATGCGTGGGTGCCGCTGGCAGCGTGGTTTCGCAGGCAGGGCGCCACCGTGGTGCTGGTATCGGCGGAGCGTTCGGCGGATCTGCGCGCCTACTATGCCAAACACACCAAAAGCGATCGGCTGGATTCGATCCTGCTGGCCCGGCTGCCGCTGCTGCACCCCGAAGGGCTCTATCCCGAGCGAGGCGCCGGTCCAGGCGATCCGCTGCGGCGCGCGACAAAGCTGCACTCCACGCTCGTCCAGCGTCGCACCGCCAGCCTGGCCCGGCTCGATGCACTGCTGGAGATCCTCGGACCGGACTGGCACGCCGCCCTCAGCGGTGATCTGGCGAACAAGACTCCACGGCGCTTCCTCGCCGCCGGCTACGCCGACCCCCACACCATCCGTCGCCTCGGCCGCTCGCGATTGACCCGGTTCTTCTACCGACACTCGCGCGGCTCATGGGGCGAACCCGAGGCCGACAAGATCCTGGCTGCCGCCGCGGCCACAGCACAGCTGTGGGGCGAGGAACTGGCCTTTTCCGAGCTGGCCGACGACATCGCCGTCGAAGCCCGCCTCGCGCTGGCGATCACCGACGAAATCAAAGACGTCGACGAACGCATCACCGTCCTGGTCGCCGAACGCGACCCCGAGGGGATCATCACCTCCGCGCCCGGCATCGGGGCCGTGACCGGGGCGGTAATTCTCGGACGACTCGGTAACATCAACCGCTTCTCGTCGCTGGCCGCGGTCCGCGGCTTCAGCGGCCTTGTTCCCTCACTGGATGCTTCCGGCCTCTCCGGCAGCCACGGCGGACCGACCAAACGCGGCGACGCCCTACTCCGCGAAGCGCTGTTCATGGCCGCCAGCCAGGCCCGCCGCAACGACCCCACCCTGGCAGCCAAATACCACCGGCTCATGGTCGAAGCCGGTAAACACCACAACTCTGCGCTCTGCCACATCGCAACCACCCTGCTGACACGCATCGCTTCCTGCTGGAAGAACAACACGCCCTACCAGCTACGCGACGTCGACGGCACGCCAGTCACTCGTGCTCAAGCCCGCGCCATAGTCGCCGAGCGATACACCGTGCCCGAAGACATTCGCCGATCCCGCAAGACAACCGTAGTGGGGACGGGTCAGCGAACCAAGAAGTCGCCACGCGCTCCATCCACCGACCCGTCCAACACACACGCTAAACCCCACCGAGCGGCTTGACATCCGTTAGGAACGCAACGGAGCCGAGTTCCAGTCGGCGTTTCACTGGCACCTGCTCGACCAGGGCATCGGTCATGTCTACATCCGTCCCGCCACCCCGCGGCTCAACGGCAAGGTCGAACGCTCCCACCGCATCGACGCCGAAGAGTTCTACCGCCTGCTCGACGGTGTCGTCCTCGGCGACATCGGTGCGTTCAACGAGAAACTCAAGGAATGGGAGGACTACTACAACTATCATCGCCCCCACGGCAGCCTGGACGGCCAGACACCGTATGAAAGGCTCCTACAGAAGACCCAATCCCACCCCCAGGGCGTCAACGACCAACGGAAGCAGCACATCGTGCGCGAGTTCCGTCGCCGCTGCCCCCGCGTCGAGGTCGCGGCGGTCACCGGGTGGACCACCCGCAGCCTCATGCAGTTTGCAGGGGTTCCGCGCAGTCATACGACAGCCGAGGACTGTCTGCGGTGATGCCGTTCAGGTGTGAACCCCTTCCTGGTCGACTGGTTCGGTGGTTGTCCGTAGGTTGTACGGCGAGTCCAAGTTTCTTTCCCGGAGGTGTGCGATTGTCTGTTGCTACGCCGGGCGCGCATGTTGATCCACCAACGGGCGGCAGCACTATTCCGCGTCATGCTTGGTTGAGCTTGTTCGCGGTGGTGACCGGGATTTTCGTGGTGATGATCGATGGCACCGTCGTGGGGGTGGCGAATCCGACGATCGCCAGTGATCTGCATGCGAGCCCGGAGGGGATTCAGTGGGTCACGAACGCGTATTTGCTGGTGTTGGCCGGGTTGACCATTCCGATGGGCAGGGTGGCTGACAAGTTCGGTCGCAAACGCCTGTTCCTGGTGGGGGTGGGCGGGTTCTCGCTCGCCTCATTGCTGTGCGGGCTGGCCGGTTCGATCTGGTTCCTGGTGGCCGCTCGCGGGTTGCAGGCGGTGTTCGGGGCGATGATCGGGCCCGCGGGTATCGGTGTGCTGCGTGCGGCGTTCCCGGTGGACAAGCTCTCCCGCGCGCTCGGGATCTTCGGCTCCATCTCGGCCATCGCCAGCGCCGGTGGACCGATCGTGGGCGGGCTACTCGTGCAGTACGCGAACTGGCCGTGGGTGTTCTTTCTCAACCTGCCTTTCGGGGTGCTCGGTGTCTCGCTGGGATTGGTGATCATCCGCGAATCGTGTGAACGAGGCAACCACCGCCTGGATGTGCCCGGTGCGGTCACGCTCACCCTCGCCATGGCCAGCTTGGTGTGGGGCATCACTCAAGCCCAGGACAGTGGGTGGACCAGCGCGTCGACCATGCTGTTCTTGGTAGTGGGGCTCGTACTGCTGGCCGTGTTCATGGTCATCGAGCGGAAAACGCACAGCCCGATGGTGCCGCTTTCGCTGTTCCGGAACCGTTCACTGTCGATCGGTATCGTGCTGATGATCGTGGTGATGTTCTCCCTGTTCAGCCTCATGTTCTTCATGACGTTTTTCCTGCAGGGTCCCCAAGAACTCTCCGCGATGGCCACCGGAATCGCATTATTGCCCCTCTCGGCGACTTCGCTCGTCGCTTCCCCGGTCTCGGGATGGATGACCGAGAAAGCCGGGGTGCGCAAGACCCTCGTCTCGGGCGCCGTGTTGCTGGTGATCGGGCTGCTGCTGATGCAACGCATCCAGATCGGATCGAGCGTGTGGGAACTGGTCCCCATCTTCGTGATCGCCGGCTTCGGCATCGGGTTCATGATGGTGGCGGCCACCCAGGCGATCGTGGGGAACGCACCTGTCGACAAAGCCGGGGTCGCTTCCGGGTTGCAACAGTCCATGACCCAACTCGGCGGAGCCCTCGGCACTTCGGTACTAGGCGGAGTCATGGCCACGATCGTCGGCTCCACTTTCGCCGGCAACCTGCGCGGAGCGCTCGGCAGCACACTGGAGGCCGATCAGGTCGCAGCCGGTTTGGGGAAAACCGTGGAACTCGGCTTTCCGCCCGCCGCACGAGAAGGGATCGTCCAGGGACTCACCCATGGCGGCACCTCCGCGTCCGAGGCAACCCGGATCGCCGACACCGTCAGCGATGTTGCCCACCACACCTTCATGACCGGACTGCACACGGTCTACTGGGTCGGTACCGCGGTCGCCCTGCTCGCGGCGATACTCGCTCTGCTCGTGCGCGATACGAAACCCGCACCCAGCTGAACACAGGGACGAGCGGACCGAACCCCGAAACGTTCGGTCAGCGAGCGTGTACCCTGGGCGACCGAGTCCGCGTCCTCCGGCACGGAGACACACGTCGTGTCCGGCATGCGATCAACCGATCGGTGGAGGCGGAGGATCGAGCCATCAGGGGATGCGCGCGCGGGGAACGGCCCGGCAGGATCGGTTACAGACGAACAAAGGAGAGGGATGAGCATGAGCGAAATCAGCAAGGAACTTCGGACACCGAAGGTGCTGATCGGCACCTACCTGGCCGTGAGCATCTTGACCGTCGTCGCGGACATCGTGCTGCAGAACAATCCCACACTTGTCACCGACGCGGTGTGGATCCGGACGATCATCGTCGCCCTGACCGGAGCGTTGATGTTGAGTTTCGCGGTCAGCGCGGCGCGTGGTTCGGCGAGGTCGTATCTGCGGTTGCGTATCTCCTCCGGGGTCATGGTGGTCGTGATCGCGGTCATCCTCGCGCTTCCCGGTTTTCTACCGCTGTGGGTCAAGATCGAGCAGGGGATCTGCGGGCTGCTGCTACTCGGTGTCGTGGTCCTGATCAACGGCAAGCGCGTGCGCGCTTCCTTTGCGAAGGGCTGAATGCGGTCGTTCAGGTGGCGGGGGCCTGAAGGAGGATGGCGTTATGCGATCGTGGGAGTCACACCGGCACCCCGTTGTCACGGTACTGCCCTATGTGCTGCTCGCCGGGCTGACCGCCTTCACCATCATCGAGAAGCATGCCGATGGTGCCTCGCTCGCTGTGGACCTCGGACTCTGCGGTCTGGCAGCTCTGTGGATGTTGTTCCTGTTCACGCTGTTCCCCGAATGGCGGCTACGCCCGGGCGTGATGACGGTTTTCGTCCTCGGCCTACTGGCCATCATGGCGCTCCTGGTGGTGCGCGATCCGTGGTTCGGGGCGTTCGTGCCCGCGGCCTACGTCTATGCCTTCCGGTTGATTCCCTGGCCGTGGCAGCTGCCGGTGATCGCTGCGGTGGCGCTGATAGCGGGGACGGCACAGGCCACCGAGATCGACAAGACCACGATGCTCGGGCTGTTGAGCTTCGCCGCTGTCCTCGTGGTGAACGTGGTCCCGATGTGCGTGTTCGCCTGGTTGATCTGGCACGGTGGACGGCGCAATGACGAGCGTGAACGAGCTCTCGCGGAAACGCGAGACGCCAACAGGAGGCTCGCCGCGAGCCTCGAGGAGAATGCGCGACTGCATGAGGAGCTGCTTTCCAAGGCGCGCGATGCAGGAGTGCACGACGAGCGCCAGCGGATGGCACGGGAGATCCACGATACCCTCGCTCAGGGGCTGACCGGGATCATCGCTCAGTTGCGGGCCGCCGAACAGGACATCGACGGGCGCGGGCACCACATCGAATCCGCGACACAGCTGGCCAGGGAGAGCCTCGCCGAAGCGCGGCGCTCGGTCGGCGCGCTGCGCCCGGAGCCCTTGCGCACCGCGCGGTTGGAGCACGCGCTCGGTGAAGTCGCCGAGCGCTGGTCGACCCGCAACGGGGTGGCTGCCGCCTTCACCACGACGGGCAGCGTGCGGCCACTCGATGCCGAGGCCGAGACGGCGCTGCTGCGGATCACCCAGGAAGCGCTGGCGAACGTGGGCAAACACGCCGAGGCGAGCCGGGTCGGCGTGACGTTGTCCTACTTTGCCGATGAGGTCGCCGTGGATGTGCGTGACGACGGTAAGGGGTTCAATCTCAACGAGCGGGGGGCCGATTCGAGTGTCGGATTGCTCAGCATGCGCCAGCGGGCCGAACAGGTTGGCGGGACACTACAGGTGGAGTCGGATCCGGGGGCGGGAACGGGAATCTCCGCTCGCGTACCGGTGGTCGCGGAAGGAAACGCGACCGTGAGCGAGATCCGGGACGAATCGGCGGCCGGTCCTCGGGGAATCAGTGAGGTGAGCTTGTGAACCGGCCTGTCAGTTTGCTGATCGTGGACGACCACCCCGTCGTGCGGGACGGATTGAGCAGCATGTTCGCCAATGACTCCGGATTCGAAGTGGTCGGACAGGCCGCGGACGGTGCCGAAGCGGTCCGGCAGGCCGTGGCGCTGCGCCCCGATGTCGTGCTCATGGACCTGCGCATGCCGGGGACCGACGGCGTCGCCGCGATCACCGAACTCGTCCGCACCGGGGTTCCGGTTCGAGTGCTCGTGCTCACCACCTATGACACCGACGCCGACGTGCTCCCGGCGATCGATGCCGGTGCGACCGGGTACCTGCTTAAGGACGCGCCCCGGGAGGAGCTGCTGCGCGGGGTTCGCGCCGCAGCCGAAGGCGAAGCGGTGTTGTCCCCTACGGTCGCGGCGCGGCTGATGCGCCGGGTCCGGGAACCCGAGGTTCCGGGGAACGAGGTTCCTTCGCAACGCGAGGTCGAGGTTCTCAATCTGGTCGCGCAGGGGAACACCAATCGTGAAGTGGCGGCGCGGCTGTTCATCACCGAGGCCACCGTCAAGACTCATCTGCTCAATGTCTACAGCAAGCTCGGGGTCAGTGACCGGGCTGCGGCGGTCGCAGCGGCGTACAACGCAGGGCTGCTCAGCACGTAACGTGAGATAAACTCTCGGTGCGTTATCGTTTAACGAATTGTTCGCAGTGTCAATGGAAGGGGTCTGCAGGTACCTGCAGACCCCTTCAATGTTCTGAGCGTAATCGGCGCGACGATCTCGGCCAGGATTCGTTACTGCTATTCACGAACGCGATCCAGGGCTTTGCGCTGCGGGTTGGGTTCGGGACAGCGGTAGGACGTGCACGAGCTGACTGATTTGCCTGATTATCCGGAGTAACGGCCGCTCGCATTTCGCCGCCAGAAATGGGCATGTTGTCCGATATATGCTATCTTGACGCTCGTATTGTGGGGAGTCTAAGCTATAACCTGTGATGGGGCGCTACGCAAAGTGGGGCGACAGGCAAATTCGACCTTTTCCATCGAGCGGCAGGAGGTGCCCGAACTGGGGCTTTGCGTGGCGCTATGGTTGGTGAACCGCAGTCGTCAATGGGGAAATAGTTCGTTGCGGTTTCTATCAGCGATTGTTAAAACAGTAATTCGAGGGCAATTCCCGGTGTGACAATGTCGCGGAATACGACATTGTCAGGCTCTGTATATATAGCCGATCGGCTTTTCTGGATGTATGATCACGATTCGCGAAGAATCGTGAAATAGCGTGCTTCGTGGGGAGGTGGTGTCTCCTTGATCAGTGGAACTGTTCAACGGGACGAGTCTTCATGCCAGGCGGAAATGCCTGTTCCAACGCGACCGGATTCGGATTGCGATAACCGTGAAGGCAGATGCGTCACCATCCCGATCGCGCAACTGGCGCACGCCGATTCGCCTCGGCTGAATGGAGAGGATGCCGCGCATATCGCCAGGTTGGCCGAGGTCGATGATCCGCTGCCGCCCATCCTGGTGGACAGGAGCACGATGCGGGTGATCGACGGGATGCACCGATTGCTCGCTGCCGTAGCGAAGGGGCAGACCGTGATCGGTGTCGAGTTCTTCGACGGTACCGAGGAGGACGCTTTTCTGCGTGCCGTCGAGGCGAACGTGACGCACGGGCTTCCGCTTTCCGTGGAGGATCGCCGGGCCGCCGCGGTGCGGATCCTCACCTCGCATCCGCACAAGTCGGACCGGGCGATTGCGGATGTTTCCGGGTTGAGTGCGCGAACCGTGGGAAATGTGCGGCGTGGCCTCGGTGGCGCGATCACGGAGCCCGTGGCGCGGGTCGGTAAGGATGGCAAGATTCACCCGCTGAACAAGGCAGAGGGGAGAATCCGGGCCGCCCGGCTGATGGAGGAGTATCCCGACGCCTCGCTCCGGGAGATTGCGCGCCGCGCCGGCGTTTCCCCGGCTACGGTCAGCGATGTGCGCAGGCGCCTGGCTTCCGGGCAGCCCGCCGTCGTGGAGCGGAAAACCCGCACCGACGATGCGGTGCGGGGACCGGGATCCATCGTGGCGCAGCGGCAGCGGACTGAGCAGCGGGATTCCGATCCTTCGCAGCATGATCCGGTGATCCTGCTCGAGAAGTTGCTCCGGGACCCGGCGTTGCGCAACAAAGAAGAGGGGCGTCAGCTGCTTCGCCTGCTGCACCGCAATGCGGTGGAAAAGCATGGTCTACCGCAGCTCGCGACCGCTGTTCCCGAACACTGTGCCGAGGTGGTGCACGGCTTGGCGCAGCATTACGCGGACATGTGGTCCGGTTTCGCTAAGCTGCTCCGGTGACGGAGGAGGTGCCGGTTCGCAGGTACCGGCACCTCTCACGGCCTGGGGATGTTCAACACCGCAGTAGCATCAGGTGAACAACCGCCGACCGCCGGATCGATCTCAGATACCTGAGCCGACCCCGGCGGTCTCGAAGTGCCGATCCAGGTGCTCGATGATCGCGTCCATATTGGACGTGAGAAAGAAATGCCCGCCCTCGAAGACTCGCAAGTCGAACCGTCCCGAGGTGTGCTGGGCCCATTCCTTCGCCTCGTCGAGCGTCGTCTTGGGGTCGTCCTCCCCGGTCAGTACCGAAATGGGGCAGTGCACCGTTGCCTCGGGTGGACAGCGATAGGTTTCCACCGCGCGATAGTCCCCGCGCAGTGCGGGTAGCGCGGCGCGCATGATCTCTTCATCGTCGAGTATTTCCGCGGCGGATCCGCCGAGTCCGCGAATCTCGGCCAAGAGTCCCTCGTCGTCCCGTTGGTGCACCCCCTCTTCCCGATGGATAGCCGGTCCGCGGCGCCCGGAAACGAACAGTCCCACTGGGGATGGTCCTTTGGCCGTGCAGCGGCGCGCGACCTCGAAGGCCACGATGGCTCCCATGCTGTGACCGAACAGCGTCAAGGGGAGCTCCGGCTGCTCCCGCAGAAGACCGTGGATCCGGTCGGCGAGCGTCAGGAGATCGTCGATCGGCGCCTCGGCCCGGCGATCCTGGCGTGCCGGGTACTGGACAGCGATGACATCTACCCGGGACCGGAGCGCGAACGAAACCGGGCGGAAGAACGAGGCGGCCCCGCCCGCGTGTGGGAAACACACCAGCCGGGCAGCGGGATCCTGGTGGGGCCGATAACGGCGGAACCACAGGCTGTCTTCGGAAGAATGCTGGGACATGGTACTCCAGGCTAGCGAGGAAAACTCGGGATATTGCGCTGCGAGGGTACCCCGGCAATCCGGATCGAGGGATTCATGTCGTCTCTGTTCAGCCGCCGGATTTATGCGGTTGAACATCTCGATGAGCGAGTGTTTTCCGATAGCTGCAGGACTCTTGCGTCGCGCGAAGCGGCTTGGTTAGGTTTGTTCCGTTGACTGAGCCGAATATCCGTTATGTATAGGACTTTAAGGGTGATAGACGGTGGGTTATAAGTTCTCCCTTGTTCTCAGCCGGAAGATCACCGATGACGAATCGGTGACTCTGAAGGAAGCGATCCGTGGCAGCGCCTTGTTCGATGACGACACGCTCCCGACCAATGCGGATGTGCCCGTGACGAAGATCGAGCTCGACGACACGGTTTCGCCCTCGCTCTCCGAGGCGATCGAGTCCGCGCTCGAGGCGGTGAAGACAGTTCCCGAACTGGGAGTTCCCGGGCTCAGTGTCCCAGCTCAGCCCGCTGGTGCCACGGCTGAAGATGCGGCGGAGGTCAGCGCGGACGTGGTCGAAGCCGAGGCGGAGGTGGTCGACGAGGCCGCGCGTGCCTAGTGGGCATCGTCCGTCGTCCTGAGCTCGGGAATCGGCGGATTCTCGTGGCGTGTATCCGGGTACTTGGGCTGGGTGGCTGCCGATACGAATCGGCTGCCGGACAGACCCCGCTTTGGCGGCGGTTTTCGTAATACCGAAGCATGATTGACCGCGTGGCGGGCAATCATGCTTCGTTTCCAAGCGATACTTGACGGTTCGTTCAGGGATTGATTTTTGTGCTGTCGAGTAGATCTACCTGCCCAATGACGTCTTGTTGTGTTTGTTCCGCTTATTCGCGATTGATGGATTCTTGACCCCGATATTTCGGTGTGCCTTGGAATGGTGGAGTAATGGCGAACGAGGATAAGCTCCGCGACTACCTGAAGTTGGTGACCGCCGACTTACAAAAGACGCGTCAACAGGCTCGTGAGCTTTCCGAACGCGCGAACGAGCCGATCGCCATCGTCGGTATGGGGTGCCGTTTTCCCGGCGGTATAAGCGGACCGGAGCAGTTCTGGAGCCTGGTCGGCGACGGAGTCGACGCGATATCCGGTTTCCCGGCCGACCGCGGCTGGGATGTCGACAACCTGTACGACGCGGAGACACCCAGCTTCTCGACGACGCACCAGGGCGGCTTCCTCTACGACGCCCCGGAATTCGATGCCGGTTTCTTCGGTATCTCGCCACGTGAGGCGTTGGCGATGGACCCGCAGCAGCGCTTGCTGCTCGAGATTTCCTGGGAGACCCTGGAACGGGCCGGGATCGTGGCATCCTCGCTGCGCGGAACCCGCACGGGAGTGTTCGCCGGGGTCTACTCCTCCGGCTATGGCACGAGCTTGCGCATCGGTACCGAGGACGTGGGAGGGCACCTGCTGACCGGGACCGCGAACAGCGTGCTCTCCGGGAGGGTCGCTTTCACCCTCGGCCTGGAGGGGCCCGCGGTATCGGTGGACACGGCCTGCTCCTCCTCGCTGGTGTCACTGCACCTGGCCGCGCAGGCGCTGCGGTCCGGGGAATGTTCGCTGGCGCTGGCCGGTGGGGTGACCGTGATGTCGACCCCGACCTTGTTCGCCGAGTTCGCCCGGCAGCAGGGCTTGGCCGGCGACGGGCGCTGCAAGTCCTTTTCGGCCGAGGCGGATGGCACCGGCTGGGGTGAAGGTGCCGGAATGCTGGTGCTGGAGCGGCTTTCCGATGCGCGCCGCAACGGCCGGCGGATACTGGCGGTGATCCGCGGCAGTGCGGTGAACCAGGATGGCGCCTCGAACGGGCTCACCGCCCCCAATGGCCCAGCGCAGCGGCGGGTCATCGAATCGGCCCTCGCCGCCGCGCGGGTGCCCGCCGCGGAGGTCGACGCGGTCGAGGCGCACGGCACCGGAACCACACTCGGCGATCCGATCGAGGCCACCGCCTTGCTGGCCACATATGGTCAGAACCGGCCGGACGATCGGCCGTTGTGGCTGGGATCGGTGAAGTCGAACTTCGGTCACACCCAGGCCGCTGCCGGGGTCGCCGGGGTCATCAAGATGGTCATGGCGCTGCGTAACGGAATGCTGCCGCGCACCCTGCATGCCGCGGAGCCCTCCCCGCACGTGGAATGGTCGCCGGGCACGGTGCGGCTGCTGACCGAGCCGGTGCCGTGGGAAGCGGGCGAACGGCCGCGGCGCGCGGGGATCTCGGGCTTCGGCATCAGCGGCACCAACGCGCACCTGGTACTCGAGGAAGCTCCCGAACCGGTGGCGGAGGAGAACGAGCAGGACGTGGCCGCCGCCGGATCCCGGCTTCCCGTGCTGACCGGGGCGACGGCTTGGTTGCTGTCGAGCCCTTCGGGGAAGGGACTGGCGGCGCAGGCGAGTCGGCTGCGGGAACACGTGCTGGCCCATCCGGAGCTGGACAACGCCGATGTGGCCTGGTCACTGGCGACGACGCGTTCGGAGTTCGAGCATCGGGCGGTCGTGACGGGGGAGGATCCGGTCGCCGGGCTGGCCGCGGCCGCGGCCGAGCAGCCCGCGGGCGAGGTGGTCACGGGGGAGGTCTTGGCGGGCGGTGTCGGCCGGACGGTGTTCGTGTTCCCCGGCCAGGGGTGCCAGTGGCTGGGCATGGGCCGGGAGCTGGCCGAGTCCTCCCCGGTGTTCGCGGCCCGCTTGGCCGAGTGCGCCGCGGCCTTGGCGCCCGTCGTGGATTGGTCACTGGACGAGGTTCTCGCCGGTGCGCACGGATTCGAGTCCGCCGATGTGGTGCAGCCCGCGCTGTGGGCGGTGCTGGTTTCGCTGGCCGAGGTGTGGCGGCAGGCGGGGGTGCGGCCGGACGCGGTGGTGGGCCACTCGCAGGGCGAGATCGCCGCCGCCGTGGTTGCCGGGATTCTTTCCCTTGAGGACGCCGCACGGGTGGTGGCCTTGCGCAGCAAGGCATTGACCGCTCTGGCCGGGCGTGGCGGGATGATGTCCGTTGCCGAACCGGCCTCGGTGGTGCGGGATCGCATCGCGGCCTGCGGCGATCGGCTCGCGCTCGCGGCGGCCAACGGTCCACAGTCGACAGTGGTGTCCGGTGACCCCGGGGCGCTGCATGAGCTCGCCGAGTCCTGCCCCGAGGTGCGCACCCGCATCATCCCGGTGGACTATGCCTCGCACAGCGCCCATGTGGACGACCTGTGCGAGGAGATCCTCGGTCTCTTGGCAGGAATCAGCCCGCACGCAGCCGAGATCCCGATGATCTCGGCGATGACCGGAGAGATGCTCGAGGGCTCGGAGCTGGATGCGGGCTACTGGTACGCGAGCCTGCGCAACACCGTCGAATTCGACCGCGCCATCCGTACCCTCGGCGCATCCGGGCACCGGGTGTTCCTCGAAACCTCCCCGCACCCAGTGCTCACGACGGCGATCGCGGACAACCTCGAGGACGATTCCCCCGTGGTGACCGGCACGCTGCGCCGCGATGACGGCGGTGCACAACGCCTCCTGCTCTCGTTCGCCGAGGCCCACGTGAACGGTGTCACCGTCGACTGGACCGCGGTGCTCGACCAGCGGGACCCGGTCGATCTGCCCACCTACGCCTTCCAACGGCAGCGCTACTGGCCACAACCGGCCCAGGCACCCGCGCTCGCCGAGGACACCGCCGAATCGGTGTTCTGGAACGCCGTCGAGAGCGGCGATGTCCGCGGTCTCGCCGACACCCTGGCCGTCGACGACCAGAGCCTGGGCGAGGTCCTTCCGGCGCTCGCGTCCTGGCACCGACGCGAACGCCACGATGCCGCGGCCGGGCAGTGGCGGTATCGGGTCACCTGGACTCCGGCCGGTGCGGATCGCACCCCGGTTCTGGCCGGGACCTGGCTGGTGGTGACCGGTGCGGCAGTCCCGGATGACTGCTTGCGGGCGCTAACCGGCCACGGTGCCGAGGTCCGCGTGCTGCGGACGGACGACACCGACCGGCAACGCATCGCCGCCGAACTGCCCCGAGACGAGCTCGCCGGAGTGCTGTCCCTGCTCGCCCTCGATGAGGAGTCGGTAGCGGAGAACTCGGTCGTGCCCCGGGGCATCGCCGCGACCCTCGGTCTGGTGCAGGCGCTCGGTGACGCGGGGATCGGCGCCCCACTGTGGGTGGCCACCCGGGGTGCGGTCGCCGCCACTGCAGCAGATGAACCGGCAAACCCGGTGCAGGCACAGGCTTGGGGACTCGGCCGCGTCGTCGGGCTGGAGCATCCGGACCGCTGGGGCGGGCTCATCGACCTGCCCGGCACCTGGGACGAGCCGACGGCGCGGCGGCTGTGCGGGGTGCTGGCCGGTGGCGCGGAAGACCAGGTCGCCGTTCGCCCGGCCGGGACCTTGGCGCGCAGGCTGGAACGGGACCGGCAGCGCCGGGCCGACACCGCCCCGTGGTCACCGCGTGGCACGGTGCTCGTCACCGGCGGGACCGGCTCCATCGGTGCGCACATCGGCCCGTGGCTGGCTGAACACGGTGCCCGCAGGGTCGTGCTGCCCAGCCGTTCCGGGCCGAGCGCGGCCTTGGCTTCGTCCGCCGCTGCCCTTGTCGGCCAGGGAACCGCGGTCGACGTCGTGGCCTGCGACATCGCCGAACGGGACCAGATGGCCGGTCTGCTGGATCGGATCGCCGCGAGCGGACCAGCCCTGAGCACGGTGATCCATGCGGCGAACGTGTTCCATCTGACCCGGATCGAAGAGACCGATATCGACGGGCTGGCGACCGCGCTGGCGGCCAAGGTCGCGGGCGCGGTCTGGCTGGACGAACTGACCGGGAACCTCGACGAGTTCGTGCTTTTCTCCTCGATCGCGGCCACCTGGGGCAGCAACGAGCACGGTGTCTACGCCGCCGCCAATGCCCATCTCGACGCCCTCGCCGAATGTCGCCGTGCTCGCGGCCTACCCGCCACCTCGATCGCCTGGGGAGTGTGGGACACCCGCGACTGGGACGCGCTGAACGCCGCCACGGCACATGAGCCGGGCAGCGTCACCCCGGCGCGGCTGCTGCGCCAGGGCATGCGATTCCTCCCGCCGGAGCCGGCGCTGGCCGCCATGGGGCGCGTTCTCGCCGAGGGCGACACCTTCCTCGTGCTCGCCGATATGGACTGGGCCCGCTTCGCCCCCGTATACACCGCAGCTCGCTCCCGCGCACTGCTCGAACGCATCCCCGAGGCCCGGCAGAACACCGGCCCGGCACCGGAAACGACACCCGCGGCGAACGGGGAATTGGCCCGCGGCCTAACTGAGGCGACTGCCGCCGAGCGTTCCCGGATCGTCACCGAACTGGTGCGGACACACGCGGCCGCGACCCTGGGACACGATTCGGCGCGCGAGGTGCCCGGCGCGAAGGCATTCCGGGAGCTCGGTTTCGATTCGCTCACCGCGGTGGAGTTGCGCAAACGGCTCAATGCCGCGACCGGGCTGAAGTTGCCCTCCTCGATCGTCTTCGACTATCCGAATCCTGCGGCGCTCGCCGAGCGCATCCTCGGGCAGCTGCTCGGCACCGGCGCCGCGGAGCAACCGGCGGCCCCTGCGGCGGTCACCGCGGATCCCGGCGAGCCGCTGGCGATCATCGGCATGGGCTGCCGCTTCCCCGGTGGCGCCGCAAGCCCGGAGCAGTACTGGGATCTCCTGACCGCGGGCGCGGACGTCATCGCCGAATTCCCCACCGATCGCGGTTGGGACGCTGACCTGTTCGACCCCGATCCTGACAAGCAGGGCAAGTCCTATACCCGGTTCGGTGGGTTCCTCTACGACGCGGCCGAGTTCGATCCCAGGTTTTTCGGGATTTCCCCGCGTGAGGCCTTGGCGATGGATCCGCAGCAGCGGCTGCTGCTTGAGGTGTCTTGGGAGGCCCTGGAACGAGCGGGGATCGATCCCGAATCGCTGCGCGGCACACCGGCCGGGGTCTTCGCGGGCGCCGCGCTCACCGGGTACGGGGCAGGCATGGCCGAGGGCGACAGCGGCGCCGAGGGCTACCTGGTCACCGGCAACTCCGGGAGTGTCATCTCCGGCCGGGTCGCCTACACCCTGGGTCTTGAGGGGCCGGCGGTCACCATCGACACCGCCTGTTCCTCGTCCTTGGTCGCCCTGAACACGGCAGGCCAGGCCTTGCGGACCGGGGAGTGCTCACTGGCGCTGGTCGGCGGTGTGATGGTCATGGCCGCGCCGGGCCAGTTCATCGGCTTCTCCCGGCAACGCGGTCTGTCCGTGGACGGGCGCTGCAAGGCCTTTTCCGCTGAGGCCGATGGCATGGGGATGTCCGAGGGTGCCGGAATGCTGGCGGTGGAGCGGTTGTCCGATGCTCGTCGCCTCGGGCACCCGGTGCTGGCGGTGATTCGTGGCACCGCGATGAATCAGGATGGGGCCTCGAATGGGCTGACGGCGCCGAATGGTCCCGCGCAGCAGCGGGTGATCCGGGCGGCGCTGGCCGATGCCGGGTTGCGTTCTTCGGATGTGGACGCCGTCGAGGCGCACGGTACCGGCACTGTTCTGGGTGATCCGATCGAGGCGGGTGCGCTGATCGCGACCTATGGTCAGGAGCGTGACCAGCCGCTGTGGCTGGGGTCGGTGAAGTCCAATATCGGCCACACCCAGACGGCCGCTGGTGTCGCCGGGCTGATCAAGATGGTGCTTGCCCTGCAGCACAAAACGCTGCCGCGCACCCTGCACGCCGGCGAACCGTCCCTGCACATCGACTGGGATTCCGGTCAGGTTCGGCTGCTCACCGAGGAACTGCCCTGGATCAGCGACGGCGCCTCACGGCGGGCCGGGGTGTCCGCGTTCGGCATGAGCGGCACGAACGTGCACGTGATCCTGGAGGAGGCACCGGATGAGCCCGCCGCCGAGGTGACCGGCCGGGATCTGCCGGTGCTGGCGACCGAGGCGCGGGCGTGGCCGGTATCGGGCCGGACGGGGGAGGGACTGGCGGCGCAAGCCGGGCGACTGCGGGAGTACGTCCTGGCCCGGCCCGAGCTGGATCCCGCCGACCTCGCCTGGTCCCTGGCAACCACCCGCGCGAGCTTCGGGCACCGGGCCGTGGTGCTCGGTGCGCACCGCGAGGAGCTGGCGGCCGGTCTGGCCGCGGTGGCCACCGGACAGCCGGATCCGGGCGTGATCACGGGCGGCGCCGCTGCCGGTGACCGCGAGCGCGTGGCGTTCGTGTTTCCGGGTCAGGGTAGTCAGTGGCTGGGGATGGGTCGGCGGATGCTGGCGGAGTCACCGCTGTTCGCTGCCCGGTTCGCCGAGTGTGGGTGTGCCTTGTCGTCCTTTGTGGACTGGGACTTGACGGATGTCGTCAACGGTGTCGACGGCGCCCCTGGTCTGGACAGCGCGGATGTGATGCAGCCGGTGTTGTGGGCGATCATGGTGTCGCTGGCCGAGGTGTGGCGGGCGGCCGGGGTGCGTCCGGACGCCGTGCTCGGGCACAGTCAGGGCGAGATTGCCGCGGCGTGTGTGGCTGGGGTTTTGTCGGTGGAGGACGCCGCCCGGGTGGTGGCGCTGCGGTCGAAGGCGTTGAGCGTCCTGGACGTCGAGGGCGGAATGCTGTCGGTGGTCATGCCCGCCGAGCAGGTCAGCGACATCCTGGAGCCGTGGGGCGAGCGGCTGTCCGTCGCGGCGGTGAACAGCCCGACCGCCACCGTGGTCTCCGGTTCACCCGAGGCGTTGACCGAGTTCGAGAGGGAACTGCGCTCCCGCCGGGTGATGCGCTGGCGCATTCCGGCAACGGATTTCGTGGCGCACTCGGTACTGGTGGAGCCGCTTGCCGAGACACTGCCCGGGGAGTTGGCCGGAATTCAGCCTGCAGAAGGGGAAATTCCTTTTTTCTCCACTGTGGAGAGTCGCTGGCTCGACGGCACTGAGCTCGACGCCGATTATTGGTACGCCAATGTGCGCAAGCCGGTCCGGTTCGCCGAATCCGTGCTGAGTCTGGCCGAGTCCGGGTACGAGGCGTTCATCGAGGTTTCGGCGCATCCGGTGCTGACGACTGCAGTGGAAGAGGTTTTCGATGCCCGCGAGGACCTGCCCGAGCCGATGGTGGTGGGAACGCTGCACCGCGAGGACGGCGGTGCCGAACGGATCCTGCGCGCGCTTGGCGAGGGCCACGTGCGTGGGGTGGACATCGACTGGGCCGCCGTGCTCGGCGGCGGCCATCGGGTCGAGCTGCCCACCTACGCCTTCCAGCACCAGCACTACTGGCCCCAACCGAAGACCACGGCCACCGTGCCGGGACAGGACAGTGGCTCGCGCACGGCCGAGGCGCGGTTCTGGGCCGCGGTCGAGGAGGGCGACCTGCACACGCTGGCCGATACCCTCGCCATCGAAGACCGCACCCGCCTCGAAGGCGTGCTGCCCGCACTGGCCTCCTGGCGCCGCCGTGAACGCGGCGACTCGGCCGCGGAGAACTGGCGGTTCCGGGTTGCCTGGGCACCGGTGGCCGCGCCAACGACGGCGGTGCTCTCCGGTACGTGGCTGGCCGTCTCCTCCGCTGAACTTCCCGAGCATCCGGCCGCACGGACACTCGCCGAGCACGGCGCCGAGGTGATCACCATCGCCGTGGACACCGTCGACCGCGCAGCCCTTGCCGGTCGGCTCGCCGGGCTGCGTCCCGATGGCGTGGTGTCCCTGCTCGCCCTGGATGAGTCCACTATGGACGGTTATCCGGCGGTGCCGACCGGTTTGGCCGGAACCCTCGCACTGGTGCAGGCGCTCGGCGATGCCGGGATCGACGCACCGTTGTGGGCTCTGACCCGGGGCGCGGTCGCCACCGGCTCCGGCGAGGTCGTGGCCGACCCCCGGCAGGCGCAGGTGTGGGGCCTTGGCCGGACCGTGGCCGCCGAACATCCCGACCGCTGGGGTGGGCTGATCGATCTGCCCGAAGCCTGGGACGAGCGGGCGGCCGGCCGATTCTGCGCTGTGCTGGCCGAACGCGATGAGGACCAGGTTGCGTTGCGTGGCAACGGAATTCTTGCCCGGCGACTGGCCCGTGCACCGCTGCCGGCCACTTCGGCCACGCACTACCGTCCGCGCGGCACCGTGCTCATCACTGGCGGCACCGGGGCCATCGGCGGTCACGTCGGCCGCTGGCTGACGGCTCGCGAGGCCCGGCGCGTGGTGCTGACCAGCCGCTCCGGCCCGCAGGCCGATGGCGTGGCCGGGCTGGCCGCCGATCTGGCCGGTGCGGGCGCGGACGTCGACATCCTCACTTGTGACACCGGCGAACGCGGTGAGATCGCCGGTGTGCTGGACCGCATCGCGGCCACCGGGCCTGCGCTGTCCACCGTGATGCACGCCGCGGGTGCACTCGACGACGGTGTCCTGGACCGGCTGAACCCCGAACGGCTGTCCAGCACTCTGTCCGGCAAGGCCGCAGGTGCGGTGTGGCTGGACGAACTCACCGCGGACCTCGACCTCGATGCTTTCGTGTTGTTCTCCTCCACCTCGGCCACATTCGGCAACGGCGGCCAGGGCAACTATGCCGCCGCGAACTGCTTCCTCGACGCACTGGCCGAGGACCGCAGGGCACGCGGGCTGGCCGGGTTGTCGCTTGCCTGGGGACCGTGGGACGGCGGCGGGGTCGGCCAGGCCAGCGAAGGCGCCCGGCAGCGGCTCGCCCGCAACAAATGGGAAGTCCTCATGGACCCCGAGCTCGCCGTGCGTGCCATGGGCCAGGCGATCGAAGACCCGGACAGCGTCGTCCTGACCTTGATGGAGGTCGATTTCGACGCGCTGGCAACCGAACGCGGCGCCGAAGACCTGCGCAACACACCATTCCTGCGCGACCTTCCGGAACTGCGCACGGCTGGTGCGGCGACACCGGCCCAGACCGGCGTCGATACCGATGGCGCACTGTACACGCGACTGTCCGGACTGCCGGAGACCGAGCAGCAACGGGTCCTCGTCGACCTGATCCGCGCCGAGGCCGCCATGGTCATGGGCTACGACTCCGCCGAGGTCATCGAGCAGACCCGGGCGTTCAGCGAAATGGGCCTGGACTCGCTGACCTCGGTGGAACTGCGTAACCGGCTCAACACCGCGACCGGCTTGCACCTGCCGACCACGCTGTTGTTCGATCATCCGGATCCGGTCGCGCTCGCCGCATTCCTGCGCGCGGAGCTGCTCGGCGCGGACCCGGTACCGGCGGACATCCCCGGCGTGCGGGTGACCGAGGACGAACCGTTGGCGATCGTCGCCATGGGCTGCCGATTTCCCGGCGGGGTGCGCAGTCCGGAAGAGTTGTGGGAACTCTTGGCGACCGGTGGTGACGCGATCTCCGGACTGCCCACCGATCGCGGTTGGGACCTCGACACCCTCTACGACCCCGACCCCGACCGTACCGGCACGCTCTACGTGCGCGAGGGTGGATTCCTGCACGACGCCCCGGAATTCGACGCCGGGTTCTTCGGGATCTCTCCGCGTGAGGCGCTGGCGATGGATCCGCAACAGCGGCTGCTGCTCGAGGTGTCCTGGGAAGCCCTGGAGCGCGGCGGCATCGATCTCGGTTCCCTGCGCGGATCCCGGACCGGCGTGTTCATCGGCGGTTACTTCTCCGGCTACGACCAGTTCACGAGCCAGGCGGCGGGCGGTGGCCTCGAGGGGCACCTGATGACCGGGAACGCGACGAGTGTCCTGTCCGGACGCGTGTCGTACCTGCTCGGCTTGGAGGGGCCCGCGCTCACCGTCGACACCGCCTGCTCCTCGTCCTTGGTGGCGCTGCACATGGCTTGCCAGGCGCTGCGCAACGACGAATGCTCGCTGGCGCTGGTCGGCGGTGTCACCGTGATGGCCACCCCGCGCGACCTGGTCGGCTTCTCCCGGCAGCGCGGCCTGTCCGTGGACGGGCGCTGCAAGGCTTTCTCTGCGAGCGCCGATGGCATGGGGATGGCCGAGGGCGCCGGGATGCTGGCGGTCGAACGGCTTTCCGATGCCCGCCACAACGGCCGCCGCATACTGGCCGTGATCCGGGGCAGCGCGGTCAACCAGGACGGCGCCTCCAACGGCCTGACCGCGCCGAACGGGCCGTCGCAGCAGCGGGTTATTCGCGCGGCGCTTGCCGACGCCGGCCTTTCGGCGTCCGATGTGGATGCTGTGGAGGCGCACGGTACGGGCACCACGCTTGGTGATCCGATCGAGGCGCAAGCGCTGCTGGCCACCTACGGTCAGGGCCGGGAGCAGCCGGTGTGGCTGGGTTCGGTGAAGTCCAACATCGGGCACGCCCAAGCCGCCGCTGGGGTGGCCGGGGTGATCAAGATGGTGCTGGCGCTGCGGCACGGCGAACTGCCCCGAACCCTCCACGCGGACGAGCCGTCCCCGCACGTCGACTGGTCCGCGGGGGCGATGCGGCTGCTCAGCGAACCGGTGCCGTGGCAGGCGGGTGACCGGACCCGGCGCGCGGGCGTCTCGGGCTTCGGAATGAGCGGCACCAATGCCCACGTCATCCTCGAAGAGGCTCCCGCACCGGTGCCCGCCGAATCCACCGCGACCGCTCCGGTGCTGTCGCCGGGTGTCACCGCGTGGCCGGTGTCGGCGCGAACCGCGGCGGCCCTTGCGGCCCAGGCTGGTCGGCTACGCGAGTTCGTCCTTGCCCGGCCGGAGGTGCCGGATGGGGATGTGGCGTGGTCGTTGGCGAGTACTCGTTCGGTGTTCGAACATCGTGCGGTGGTGCTCGGTGATGCCCGCGACGAGCTGGCTGCCGGGTTGGCCGCGGTGGCGACCGGCGCGGACGCGCTCACCGGTGTTGCCGCGCCTGGTGCCATTGGTCGCAGGGTGTTTGTGTTTCCGGGTCAGGGTTCTCAGTGGTTGGGGATGGGCCGGGAGTTGGCTGGGGTGTCGCCGGTGTTCGCCGCACGGTTGGCTGAGTGTGCTGGGGCGTTGTCGCCTTTTATGGACTGGTCTTTGGATGATGTCGTGTCTGGTGTTTATGGGTTTGAGTCTGCGGATGTGGTGCAGCCTGCGTTGTGGGCGGTGATGGTGTCGCTGGCGGAGGTGTGGAAGGCCGCTGGGGTGGTTCCGGATGTGGTGGTTGGTCATTCGCAGGGTGAGATTGCTGCTGCGGTGGTGGCGGGTGTTTTGTCGTTGGATGATGGTGCGCGTGTGGTTTCTTTGCGCAGTAAGGCGTTGGCCACGCTGGCGGGCCAGGGCGGGATGATGTCGATTGCCGAGCCAGCTGATGTGGTGCGCGAGCGCATCCAGTCGTGGGGCGTGCGGCTTTCTGTGGCTGCGGTGAATGGTCCGCAAGCGACGGTGGTGTCGGGTGACCCGGGGGCCTTGGAGGAACTGGCGGATTCGTGTCCGGAGGTGCGGACGCGGATGATTCCGGTGGATTACGCGTCGCATTCGGGTCAGGTGGACGCACTGCGGGAGGAGATCTTTTCCGTACTGGATGGGATTAGTCCGCAGCAGGGTGATGTTCCGATGGTGTCGGCAATGACCGGTGAGATGCTGTCGGGTCCGGAGTTGGATGCCGAGTATTGGTTCGCGAGCCTGCGGGAACCGGTCGAATTCGAACGCGCCATTCGCACGCTTGGTGAGTCCGGGCACGGTGTGTTCGTTGAAGCGTCTCCGCATCCGGTGCTGACGACCGCGGTCACCGACACCCTCGAGGACGCTGATCCGATCGTGGTTGGGACGTTGCGTCGTGATGATGGTGGCGCGGACCGGTTGCTGGCCTCCTTCGGGGAGGCGTTCGTGCGCGGTGTCGCCGTGGACTGGACAACAATCCTCGGCAGTGGCACGACCGTCGACCTGCCCACCTACGCCTTCCAGCACGAGCGTTACTGGGTCCAGCCGGGTGGAACCGCTACCGGCGGCTCCTCGGCCGAATCCGCATTCTGGGCCGCCGTCGAGCACGGTGATCCGAGTGAACTCGCCGCCACACTCGCCGTCAATGACGAATGCATCGGCGATCTGCTGCCCGCGCTGATTTCCTGGCGGCGCAACGAACGCGAAGAGTCCGCCGTGGCCGACTGGCGCTACCGGATCACCTGGAATCCGGTGACCGAATCCGGAACCACGACCCTGACCGGTACCTGGCTCGTCCTCGGTCGCTCCACCGAGGTCACCCGCGCGCTGACCGAGAGGGGCGCCCACGTCGTCACCGCCGACCGGGTCGATCGGGCGGAATTGGCCCAGTTCGACCGGCTCGCCGGGGTGGTCTCCTTGCTGGCGCTCGATGAAACCCCCACCGATGACGGGCCGACTATGACTGCTGGCCTGGCCGCAACGCTGGACCTGGTGCACGCGCTCGGCGACACCGAGATCGACGCTCCACTGTGGGTGCTCACGAGGGGCGCCGTCGCCACCGCTCCCGGCGAGGCAGCCAGTCCGGCGCAGGCGCAAGCCTGGGGCCTGGGCCGGGTCGTCGGCCTGGAACACCCGGAACGCTGGGGCGGGCTCGCCGATCTTCCGGAGAACTGGGACGAGCGCATCGCCTCCCGCTTGTGCGCCGTGCTTGCCGGGACAGGGGAGGACCAGGTCGCGCTGCGCCAGCGCGGCATCCTGGCCCGGCGGCTCACCCGTGCCGCGCAGCCCCGTCGCACGCGTACCTGGACGCCGCGCGGCAGTGTCCTCGTCACCGGTGGCACTGGCGCCATTGGTGGACAGGTCGGCCGGTGGGCCGCCGGACGGGGCGCCGAGCGGGTCGTCCTTGCCGCGAGCAATCAGCTGACCGCCGAAGCCGCCTCGGTGGCCTCCGACACCGCCGCCGCAGGCAGCGAGGTGCTGATCCTCGCCTGCGACACCACCCGTCGCGCCGAGCTGGCCGGTCTGCTGGACCGGATTGCCGCCGAGGGCCCCGCGCTGACCGCCGTTGTGCACGCCGCAGGCGCGGGCCAGGCCACCTCGGTCGCCGATACAAGTACGGCGGAGCTGGCCGAGGTCTCCGCCGCCAAAGCCGCCGCTGCGATCTGGCTCGACGAACTGATCGGCGAGCTCGACGCGTTCGTGGTCTTCTCCTCGATCGCCGCCACCTGGGGCAGCGCCCTTGTACCCGGCTACGCGGCGGGCAATGCGGCGCTCGACGCCCTCGTCGAACGCCGCCGTGCGCACGGCCGGGTGGCGACCTCGATCGCCTGGGGGCCGTGGGCCGACGGCACCGATCCGGTGAGCTCGGTGCGGCACGGACTGCGCGAGCTGGACCCGGCGATGGCGGTCCGTGCCCTGGCCCAGGTGCTCGATGGCGGTGAGGATCTGGTGACGATCGCGGACGTGGATTGGGCGACGTTCGCCCCGGCGTTCACCCTGCGCCGTCCCAGCCCGCTGTTCGAGTCCCTGGCCGAGGTCGCCGAGGCGCTGACCGAACCGGAGCCCGCCGACAGCGGGGACGGTCCCGCTCTTGTCGAACGACTGGCCGGGCTGCCCCCGGCCCAGCGGGACAGGGAACTCACCGAGCTGGTGCGCACCGAGGCGGCGCGGGTCCTGGACCACACAGGCTCCGCGGCCATTTCGCCGGACCGTGCGTTCAGCGAGATCGGTTTCGACTCGCTGACCTCGCTGGAGTTGCGGAACCGGCTCTCGGCCGCGACCGGGGTGAAGCTGCCATCCACCGTGGTCTTCGAATTCCCCACCCCGGCAGCGCTGGCGGCACATCTGCTGCGGATCGTCACCGGTGACGGCGCCGAACCGGAACGCGTGCTTACCGAGGTGGACCGGCTGGAATCGATGCTGATCGGAATGCCGGTGGACCAGGCCGAGGACGACGGCGCCGCGCGGATCACCGCCCGTCTGGAGGCCGTACTGGCCAGGTGGAAGGAGATCCGCGAACGGGCGGACGGCCCCGATGTCTCCGGCCGGCTCGAGTCGGCCGATGACGACGAGGTCTTCGAATTCATCGGCAAAGAGTTCGGCATCTACTGACCGGCATTCGACGAGGTGGCGTAAGTGAGTGAGGACAAGCTCCGGTACTTCCTCAAGCAGGTGACGGCGAACCTGCACGACACCCGCCGGCGCCTGCACGAGCTGGAGTCGGCGGCGGAGGAGCCGATCGCGGTCGTCGGCATGGGCTGCCGCTACCCAGGTGGGGTGCGCGGACCGGAGGACCTGTGGGACCTCCTCGCCGACGGCACCGACGCCGTCGCGGGCTTCCCCACCGACCGGGGCTGGGATGTCGAGGACATCGGCGCCGGCTACGAGCGCCAGGGCGGTTTCGTGCACGACGCCACCGAGTTCGACGCGGCCTTCTTCGGTATTTCCCCGCGTGAGGCTTTGGCGATGGATCCGCAGCAGCGGCTGCTGCTCGAGGTGGCCTGGGAGACCCTGGAACGCGCGGGCCTCGAACCCACGGCGCTGCACGGTTCGCCCACCGGCGTGTTCGTCGGCGCCACCGCTTCCGGCTATGACTGGCTTTCCCGTGAGCGTGGTGGGCCGGAAGGACATCTCGTCGCGGGCAACGCGATCAGCGTGCTCTCCGGCAGGCTCGCCTACACGCTCGGCCTCAACGGCCCTGCGGTCACCGTGGACACGGCGTGCTCCTCGTCGCTGGTGGCGATGCACCAGGCGATCCGAGCGCTGCGCTCCGGGGAGTGCACGCTCGCGCTCGCCGGTGGGGTGATGGTGATGGCCACTCCGAGCATGTTCGCCGAGTTCGCCCGTCAGCAGGGCCTGGCCTCCGATGGCCGGTGCAAGGCGTTCTCCGCTGATGCCGACGGCACCGGCTGGGGTGAAGGAGCGGGCATGGTGGCCCTCGAACGCCTCTCGGAAGCCCGTAGTAATGGGCACCGCGTGCTGGCGGTCATCCGAGGCAGCGCCACCAATCAAGACGGCGCCTCCAATGGGCTCACCGCCCCCAGCGCTCCCGCCCAACGCCGTGTCATCCGCGCCGCTCTCGCCGACGCCAAGCTGACACCGTCCGATGTGGACGTCGTGGAAGCCCACGGCACCGGCACCGAGCTCGGCGACCCGATCGAGGCGGAAACCCTGCTGGCCACCTACGGCCAGGACCGGGAAACTCCGGTGTGGCTGGGCTCGCTGAAGTCGAACATCGGGCACACCCAAACGGCGGCGGGCGTCGCCGGAGTGATCAAGATGGTGCTCGCCCTGTGCCACGAGAGGATCCCGGCGACCCTGCATGCCGAGGAGCCTTCCCCGCACGTGGACTGGTCGGCCGGGAAGGTGCGGCTGCTGCGGGAATCGGTGCCGTGGCCCGTCGCCGAACACCCCCGCCGCGCCGGAGTTTCCGCCTTCGGCGCCAGCGGCACCAACGTGCACCTGATTCTCGAGGAAGCTCCCGCTCCCGAGGATGAGGATGCGGCTGGGGAATCGGAGCGTGCTGTGGTGTTGGGTGTTCCGGTGTGGCCGGTGTCTGCTCGGACTGCTGAGGGTTTGGTGGGTCAGGCTGCTCGGTTGGGGGAGTTTGTGTTGGCTCGTCCGGAGCTGGATCCGGTGGATGTTGGTTGGTCTCTTGCGACGACGCGGTCGGTGTTCGGTCATCGTGCGGTTGTTTGTGGTTCCGATCGTGGTGAGTTGTTGGATGGGTTGGCGGCGTTGGCGAGTGGCCGGTCGGTGAGCACGGTGGTGTCTGGGGTTGCTGGTTTGGGTCGGGTTGGTTTTGTGTTTGCGGGTCAGGGCAGCCAGCGGGCTGGGATGGGTCGTGAACTGTATGCCTTGAGTCGGGTGTTTGCGGAGGTGTTTGATGAGGTTTGCGCGCTGATTGAGGCTGAGCTGGATGTTCCGGTTCGGGATGTGGTTTTGGGGGATGGGGGCGATGAGCGGGCGGATCAGACGCTTTATGCGCAGACGGGTTTGTTTGCGGTTGAGGTTGGTTTGGTTGCGCTGTTGGCGGCGCATGGTGTTCGTCCGGATGTGGTGGTTGGGCATTCGGTGGGGGAGATCGCTGCGGCTCACGCTGCCGGTGTTTTGTCGCTGAATGATGCGGTTCGGTTGGTGGCTGCTCGTGCTCGGTTGATGCAGGCCTTGCCTGGGGGTGGGGCGATGGCCGCGATCGCCGCCAGCGAGGCTGAGGTACTTGCGGATATTGCTGGTGTTGACGGTGTTGATATTGCGGCGGTGAATGGTCCGTCTTCGGTGGTGGTTTCCGGTGACACCAACACCGTCGAGGAGGTTGCCGACCGGTGGCGAGGGCGGGATCGTCGGGTGCGGTGGTTGCGGGTCAGTCATGCTTTTCATTCGCATCACATGGACCCGGTTCTGGATGAGTTGGCTCGGGTGGCCGGGGAATCGGATTTCTCGGTGCCGGAGATTCCGTGGGCGGGTGCGCTCACGGGTGAGTTGATTGACACGCCGGATGCATCGTATTGGCCGGGGCAGGCGCGGCAGCCGGTGCGGTTTGGTGATGCTCTCGACACCATGGCTGCTCAGGATGTGTCGGTGTTCATCGAGATCGGTCCTGATGGGACCCTGTCGTCGATGGGCTCGACCGTGCTGCCGGATTCGGTGTTCATCCCCGTGCTGCACAAAGACATTCCGGCCGAGGAAGCGCTACGCACCGCGCTGTCCCGGGCACACGTACACGGTGTCCCGGTGGACTGGACCACTGTCCTGAGTGGACAGACGGTTGAGCTGCCCACCTACGCCTTCCAGCGAAACAGGTTCTGGCCCGAACGCCCCGCCCAGCAGTCCACAGTGGATACCACCGTCGACTCGCGGTTCTGGGCCGCGATCGAGCACGGCGACCTCGACGGGCTCGCCGACGAGTTGGCCGTTGAGGACGGGCGACTGCGGGACATCCTGCCCGCGCTCGCGTCCTGGCGGCGCCGCGAACTGGCCGATTCGAGCGCGGCAGACTGGCGCTACCGGATCACCTGGACCCCGGTGGCCGAACCCGCCCCCGCGGCGCTGACCGGCACCTGGCTGCTGGTGGGCGAGTCGGCGGAAATCGGCCCGGCACTGACCGAGCGTGGCGCACACGTCATCACCCTGGACATCGATGGCCTCGACCGCGCGGAACTGGCCGCCGCGCTGCCTGGGACGGACCTCGCGGGGATCGTGTCCGTGCTGGCATTCGACGAGATGCCGCACCCGGAATTCCCTATGCTGCCCAACGGAATCGCCGCGACGCTGACCCTCGCCCAGGCGCTCGGCGATGCCGAGATCACGGCCCCGCTGTGGGTGCTCACCAGGGGCGCGGTCGCCACCGGCCCTGCCGAGCCGCTGCCCCGTCCCTACCAGGCGCAGGCGTGGGGCCTCGGCCGGGTCATCGGTCTGGAACACCCGGACCGCTGGGGCGGCCTGATCGACCTGCCCGAAACCCTCGATGATCGCGCCACCGCGCGACTGTGCGCGGTGCTGGCGGACCGCGGTGAGGACCAGGTGGCGCTGCGGCCCGCAGGGATCGCCGCACGTCGGCTGGTGCGGGCGCCGCTGCCCCGTGGCACCGAGCGTTATACGCCGCGCGGCAGCGTCCTGATCACCGGCGGCACTGGCGCGATCGGTGGCCATGTCGCCCGGTGGCTCGTCGATCGCGGTGCACCGCACCTCGTGCTGACCGGCCGGAGTGGTCCCCGCGCGGATGGCGTCGCGGAACTGGTCGCCGAGCTGGCAAGGCGCGGCGCAGCGGTGGATGTCCTCGCCGGTGACGTCGCCTGCCGGGACAACGTCGCCGCGCTGCTGGACCGCACCCCAGAGTTGACCGCCGTCGTGCACGCCGCGGGCGTTGGGCAGGCAACCGCGCTGCAGGACACGACGCTGGCCGAACAGGCCGCCGTCACCGAGGCCAAGGTGGCGGGCGCGGTATGGCTCGACGAGTTGACTGAGGATCTCGAGGCGTTCGTATTGTTCTCGTCTGTCTCCGCGACCTGGGGCAGCGCATGGCAGCCTGGTTACGCTGCGGGCAATGCCTTCCTCGATGCTCTCGCGGAAAGCCGCCGTGCTCGCGGCCTGCCGGGCGCCTCGGTGGCTTGGGGGTTGTGGGGCGGACATGGCCTCGGCGCGGGAGACGGCGGTGCGCAGGCCCGGCGCCGCGGCGTGTGCCCCATGGATCCGTACCTCGCCGTGCAGGCCCTTGGCAAGGTCCTCGACGGTGGCGAATGCGCGGTCACGCTCGCCGATGTCGACTGGGATCGGTTCGCCCCGACGTTCACCCTGCGCGGTCCGAGTCCGCTGCTGGCTTCACTGCCCGAGGCCGCAGCGGCCCGCAGCGCCGAACCCGAACCTACTCGCGGCGCCGATTCCGAGCTGGTCCTGCGGCTTGCCGGGCTCACCAGGACCGAGCAGGACCGGCTGCTGACCGACCTGGTCCGCACCCGTACCGCCACCGTTCTCGAACACGCTTCGGCCACGGCGGTCGACCCCGGCCGGGCGTTCAAGGACCTCGGCTTCGACTCACTGACCTCGGTGGAGCTGCGCGATCGGCTGGCCGAGAGCACCGCTCTGCGCCTGCCCGCGACCCTCGTGTTCGACTACCCCACTCCGATCGCGCTGGCCGCGTACCTGCGCGGTGAACTGGTCGGCGACACCACCGAGACCGACCGGCCGGTCGCGGTGGCCACTGCGGACACCGAGTCCCTCGTTATCGTCGGGATGGGCCTGCGCCTGCCCGGCGGCGTCGCCACCCCCGAGCAGTACTGGGACCTCCTGACCACGGGCACCGATGCCGTCGGCGGTTTTCCCACCGACCGCGGCTGGGACGTGCACAACACCGGCTACGCCCAAGTTGGTGGCTTCCTGACCGATGCGGCCGAGTTCGACGCGGATTTCTTCGGAATTTCCCCGCGCGAGGCGCTGGCGATGGATCCGCAGCAGCGGTTGTTGTTGGAGGTGTCGTGGGAGGCCCTGGAACGCGCGGGCATCGACCCGACCACCCTGCGCGGCTCCCGCACCGGCGTGTTCGCCGGAGCCGCCGCCTCCGGCTACGGCGCGGGCTCCACCCTCGCCGCCGACGCGGACGCCCACCTGCTGATGGGCACCGCTACCAGCATCCTGTCCGGCCGGGTGTCCTACGCGCTCGGCCTGGAGGGCCCGGCGGTGACGGTGGACACCGCGTGCTCATCGTCGTTGGTGGCGCTGCACTTGGCGGTGCAGGCGCTGCAGTCGGGGGAGTGCACGCTCGCGCTCGCGGGTGGCGTCACGGTCATGGCCGACCCGGACGTGTTCGTCGAGTTCGCCCGCCAGCAGGGCCTGGCCGCCGATGGCCGGTGCAAGGCGTTCTCCGCCGATGCCGACGGAACCGGCTGGGCCGAGGGGGCGGGCATGCTGGCCGTCGAACGCCTCTCCGATGCTTGGCGTCATGGCCATCGGGTGTTGGCGGTGGTGCGGGGTAGTGCGACCAACCAGGACGGCGCCTCCAACGGGTTGACGGCGCCGAATGGTCCTTCGCAGCAGCGGGTCATCCGCGCGGCGCTGGCCAACGGCGGGCTCGACGCGGCCGACGTGGACGTCGTCGAGGCGCACGGCACCGGCACTGCCCTGGGCGACCCGATCGAGGCGCAGGCCGTCCTCGCCACTTACGGGCGGGACCGTGATCGGCCACTGTGGCTGGGATCGGTGAAGTCGAACATCGGCCACAGTCAACAGGCCGCCGGTGTGGTCGGCGTGATCAAGATGGTCCTGTCTCTCCAACACGGCGAACTGCCCGCGACGCTGCACGTGGACGAGCCGTCGCCGCACGTGGACTGGTCGTCGGGCAGCGTCGAGCTGCTGCGGGAGCCGGTGGAGTGGTCCGCTGGTGAGCGTCCGCGTCGGGCCGGGGTGTCGGCGTTCGGCATCAGCGGCACCAACGCGCACGTGATCCTCGAGGAACCCCCCGCCGAGGACGTCGAGGAACCCGCCGAGGGGGCACGTGTTCCCGCTATCGGTGGTTTTGTTTGGCCGGTGTCGGCTCGGTCGGCCGCGGGTTTGGTAGCGCAGGCGGGCCGGTTGCGGGAGTTTGTGTTGGCCCGTCCGGGGCTGGGTTCGGCGGATGCAGGTTGGTCGCTGGCGACGACTCGGACGGCGTTCGACCATCGTGCCGTGGTGACCGGCAGCGGCCGCGAGGAACTGCTGGCGGGCCTGGCCGCCGTGGCGACTGGCCAGTCCGCGCCTGGCGTCGTGACCGGCTCGGTGCGTGCGGGCCGGGTGGGCTTCGTCTTCGCGGGTCAGGGCAGTCAGCGGGCTGGGATGGGTCGAGGGCTGTATGCCGCGTGTTCGGTGTTCGCGGAGGCGTTCGACGAGGCGTGCGCGCTCATCGAGGCCGAACTCGACACCTCGATCCGGGATGTGGTTCTGGCCGAGGGAGAGGATGAGCGGGCGGATCAGACGCTGTATGCCCAGACCGGGTTGTTCGCCGTCGAGGTAGGGCTGGTCGCGATGCTCGCTTCCCATGGGGTGCGGCCAGATGCAGTGTCGGGGCATTCGGTTGGTGAGATCGTGGCGGCGTATGCGGCTGGGGTGTTGTCGCTGGTTGATGCGGCGCGGCTGGTTGCCGCTCGTGCCCGGCTGATGCAGGCGTTGCCCGAGGGTGGGGCGATGGTGGCCGTTGCGGCGTCTGAGGCCGAGGTGCGTGCCGAGATCGATGGCGTTGATGGGGTGTCGCTGGCCGCGGTGAATAGTCCGGCCTCGGTGGTGGTTTCTGGGGATGCCGACACGGTCGAAGGAATCGTCGAGCGGTGGGGTGAGCGGGGTTATCGGGTGCGGCGGTTGCGGGTTTCTCATGCGTTCCATTCGCACCACATGGACCCCGTCCTCGATGAGCTCGCCCAAGTGGCCGGGGAATTGGAGTTTTCGGTGCCGGAGATTCCGTGGGCTGGTGCGCTCACTGGCGGACTCGTTGAGACACTGGGTGCGAATTACTGGCCCGAGCAGGCCCGGCATCCGGTCCGGTTCGCCGATGCCGTGGAAACCCTGGCAGCGCGGGACGTTTCGGTGTTCATCGAGATCGGACCCGATGGCACCTTGTCGTCAATAGGATCGGAGACACTACCGGATTCGGTGTTCATTCCCTTGCTGCGTAAGGACACCCCGGTCGAGGATGCGCTACGCATCAGCCTGTCCCGGGCGCATGTGCACGGTGTTTCGGTGGACTGGACCACTGTCCTGAATGGACAGGCGGTTGATCTGCCCACTTATGCCTTCCAACGCACCAGGTTCTGGCCCGACCGTCCGGCACAGCAGTCCGCAGTGGACACGACAGGTGATTCGCGATTTTGGGCGGCGGTCGAGGACGGGGACGTCGATGGGCTCGCCGATGAGTTGGCGGTCGAGGACGGGCAGCTGCGGGACATCCTGCCCGCGCTTGCGTCCTGGCGGCGCCGCGAACTGGCCGACACGACCATCACCGACTGGCGCTACCGAATCACCTGGGAACCCATCACCGAACCCACCCCCACAACACTGACCGGCACCTGGCTGCTCGTGG
>NZ_KB905397.1 GCF_000379465.1 Sciscionella marina DSM 45152 | reverse complement strand
TGCGGTCCCGGATCGCCGGACTGCAGCTCGCCCTTGCCGCTACCGAGTACAAGATCGCTGTCTATCAGGAGGTACACCAGCCATGACCAGCACTGCCGCGCAGTACGANATCGACAGTCCGGACAACCTCGCCCGCCGCCGTCACGGGCAATCGGTGCTGTCCAGGATCGACGGGNATCAGGGTGAGGCTGTCGTCGACTCGCTCGCCGACGTCAACCCCGCGCTCGGGCACCACGTGGCCGCGTTCTCGTTCGGGGATATTTACGACCGGCCCGGACTCGATCCGCGTAGCCGTCAGCTGGTCACTCTCGGGATTCTGACCGCTCTCGGGGGATGCGAACCGCAGCTCAAGGTGCATATCGGCGCCGCGCTGAACGTCGGCATCAGCCGCGAGGAAATCACCGAAGCGCTGCTGCACGCCACCGTGTACTGCGGCTTCCCCCGGGCCCTGAACGCGACCTTCGTCGCCCGCGAGGTCTTCACCGAGCGGGACGCGACGCCCGAGAGCTGATCCTTCTCCGCCGCGGGTCAGGCCTGGGATTCCCCGCCGTCGGCGAACAGCTCGGTGCCGGTGATGAACTTTGCCCGTGATGAGGCCAGGAACAGCACCGCCTCGGCGATCTCGGCCGGTTGCCCGAGCCGCCCGAGCGGGACCCGGCGGGCCTCGTCGTCCAACAGGGCGCGTGCCTGGTCCGGATCGGCCGCCAATCCGGCGAGCCCGGGGGTTTCGGTCGGTCCCGGGGTCACGGTGTTGACCCGGATTCCCCGCTCGGCGAGCTCGATCGCCCAGACCCGGCCGAACTGGCGGATCGCGGCTTTGCTCGCCGAGTAGACCCCGAACGCGGCGGTGGCCCGCGCGGCCGAGGTCGATCCGATGAGCACGACCGAGGCGTCGGAATTGAGCAGCGGCAAGGCTTTCCGCACCGTGAAGACGGTACCGCGGACGTTGGTTCCGAAGGTGCGGTCGAAATCCTCCGGCTCGAGTTCCGCCAGCGTCCCGAAGGCACCGCCACCCGCGTTCGCCACGAGGATGTCGAGGCCCGCGCCGTGTTCCCGGATCGCGTCGTAGACCCGATCGAGGTCCTCGAGGTTCGAGATGTCCGCGCGGATCGTGGTGACCGGCTCGCCCAGTTCCCCGGCGAGCGCGTCGAGCCGGTCCTGGCGCCTTCCGGTCACGAAGGCGTGCACGCCCTCCCCGGCCAGTTCGGTTGCGATCGCGCGTCCGATCCCGGACGTTCCCCCGGTCACCAGGGCAGTCCTGGCGGTCGTCGGTGTCATGTGAGCTCCTGCTCTCGTAGTTATTGACTATGTAGTCCACAATACAATTATGGACTACATAGTCAATAAAAGTAGAATGGGTGCATGCCGAGACCGCGGAAGTTCGTCGAGGCCGAGGTCGTGGCCTCGGCCGGGGAAACCTTCGTGCACAACGGCTACGGCGGAACCACGATCGACGACCTGATGAAGGCGACTGGGCTGGGGAAGCAGAGCCTGTACAACGCCTTCGGGGGCAAGCGCGGGCTGTTCATGAAGGCGCTGCTGGCCAGCACCGCCGAGGCGATCACGGCCGTCGACGAGGCGCTGGCCGGTCCCGGTTCCACGCCGCTGGAGCGGATCAAGGCGCAGATGCTCAAGGTCGCCCTCGTGCTCAGCGAAAACGAACGGCAGGACTCGCTGTTCACGAAGGCCACCGTCGAGCTGGGGCACCGGGACACCGATGTCGCCGCATCGGCGCTGGAGGGGTTCACCCGGCTCGAAGGCATCTACCGGCAGTGCATCATCGACGCCCAGGACAGCGGCGAGCTCGCGGCCGAGGTCGACGCGCACTCCCTCGCGGCCTACTTCGTCGCCGTCACCCGCGGCATGGAAGTGCTCGCGGCCGCCGGGGTCAGCCGCGCCGAGCTGACCGCGATCGCGACGACCTCGCTGGCCGCGCTTCCCCTCGCGCAGGGATCGTAGCTCGACTGTTTGCCCTGGTCATGCCGCCTTGTTCGGGGGTGTGGCAAACTCGGCTGGGTGCGGGACGGGTACACGGTGCGGCGGTTCGGGGAGATCGAGGCGCGCGCGATCGAGCAGACGCCGGAGGGGGTCCTGATGCGCCGCGCCTCGTTCGCGGTCGCGCAGCGGGTGCTGGCGCTGCTTGGCGAGGCGTACGGGCGTCACGTGGTGCTGCTCGTCGGCTCCGGGAACAACGGCGGTGACGCGCTGTGGGCAGGGCATTTCCTGCGTACGCGCGGGGCCGGGGTGACCGCGGTGCTGCTCTCCCCGGAGCGGGCGCACCGGGTGGGCCTTGCCGCGCTGCGCCGTTCGGGTGGGCGCACGGTGACCGCGGACTCGGCCGCCGCTGCGCTGTGTGCTGCGGACCTGGTGGTGGACGGGATCGTGGGGCTCTCCGCGCGTGGCCCGCTGCGGCCTGCCGCCGCGGAACTGCTCGCCGAGGTGCGCGCGCCGATCGTGGCGGTGGACCTGCCGAGCGGGGTCGATCCGGAGACCGGCGCGGTGGACGGGCCCGCGGTGCGTGCCGCGGCGACGGTGACGTTCCAGGCGCTCAAGCCCGCGCACGTGCTCGGTGCCGGAGCTGTCCACAGTGGACGGACCGAGGTGGTGGACATCGGGATTCCGTGCGCCGATCCGGATTTCCGGCTGTTCGAGGCCGCGGATGTGGCCGCGCTGCTGCCGCTGCCGTGCGCGGAGGACGACAAGTACAGCCAGGGGGTCACCGGGATCGCCGCCGGTTCGGCCGCCTACCCGGGGGCCGCGGTGCTGTCCGCATCGGGTGCGGTGCGGACGAGCCAGGGCATGGTGCGGTACGCGGGTTCGAGCGCGGACGCGGTGCGGGCGCGCTGGCCGGAGGTGGTCGGTTCGGGAACGGTCACCGATGCGGGCCGGGTGCAGGCCTGGGTGGTCGGCCCGGGACTGGGCACCGGGGACAGTGCCCGGTCGGTGCTGACCGAGGTGCTTGCCGCCGGGGTTCCGGTGCTCGCCGATGCGGACGCGCTGACCATGATCGCCGCGGACCCCACGGTGCTGGACGCGCGCGATCCGGGCACCCCGCTGGTGCTCACCCCGCACGCCGGGGAGTTCGCCAGGCTGGCCGGGGATCCGGGACCGGACTCGATCGCGGCGGCCCGTGCGGCGGCCGCCCGGTACTCGGCTACCGTGCTGCTCAAGGGGCACACCACGGTGATCGCGGATCCGGAAGGCGCGGTGCTGGTGAACCCGGCCCGCGGCGCCTGGCCGGCGACGGCCGGTTCGGGCGATGTGCTCTCCGGGATCATCGGTGCGCTGCTCGCCTCCGGGGTCGCGCCGGCGCACGCGGCCGCCGCAGGTGCGTACCTGCATTCGCTCGCCGCCGAGCTGGCCGCGGACGGTGCACCGATCTCGGCCTCGGTGCTCGCCGCGGGAATCCCGGGCGCGATCCGCTCGATACTGGGAAGGGAACGTCATGAGTGAACGCGCGCAGGTCCTCGTCGACCTCGACGCGATCCGGCACAATGTCGCGTTGCTCGCCGAGCGGGCCGCGGGGGCCGAGGTGCTGACCGTCGTCAAGGCCGATGGTTACGGGCACGGCGCGGAGCAGGTGGCACGCGCGGCGCTCGATGCGGGGGCGAGCCGGATCGGGGTCGCCTCCCTCGATGAGGCGGTTGCCCTGCGCGACAAGGGAATCACCGCGCCGCTGCTGTGCTGGCTGGATGTTCCCGGCACCGATTTCGCACAGGCGGCTGAGCGCGGTATCGAGGTCTCGGTGGCCAGTGCGGAACAGCTCGCCGCCCTTCCCGCCGGTCTTCCGGTGCACCTGAAGATCGACACCGGGCTCAACCGCAACGGCTGCCCGCCCGTCGACTGGCCGGAGCTGACCCGCGCCGCCGCGAGGTCCGGCCATCCGGTCGTGGCGATGTGGTCGCATCTGGCCTGCGCGGACGAGCCGGGGCACGCCTCGATTGCGGCGCAGGCGAAGCGGTTCGACGAGGCGTACGCGATCGCCCGCGACGCCGGGCTCGATCCGCTGCGGCACCTGGCGAACTCGGCGGCCACGCTGACCCTGCCCGAGCTGCACTACGACATCGTGCGCCCGGGGATCGCGACCTATGGGCTGAACCCCTGCCCGCAGCCCGAGGACCTGGTCCCGGCGATGACCTTCCGCTCGAGCGTGGTGCTGGTGAAACGTGCGCCGGAGGGCGAGTCTGTCTCTTATGGACACACCTGGACCGCGGACCGGGACACCACGCTCGGGCTGATCCCGGTCGGCTACGCGGACGGGGTGCCGCGCAGCCTCTCCGGACGGTTCTCGGTGTGGTGCAACGGAAAACGGCGTCCGGTGCGCGGCCGGGTGTGTATGGACCAGATCGTGGCCGATTTCGGCGACGACGAGGTGACTCCCGGGGACGAGGTGACCCTGTTCGGCACCGGCGCCGATGGGGAACCGACCGCCACCGAATGGGCGGACACCCTCGGCACGATCGACTACGAGATCGTGACCGGGATGTACCGGCCGCGGGTGCAGCGCGGGTACCGCGGGACGGGCGCATGAACGGACGGATCGCCGGTCTGGTCGGCGGGCTGCTCGGGGTCGCGGCGAGTTCGGCCGCGGTCGCCGGGCTGGTGCGGGCGCGCCGCGGTGGCGAGGATCCCTACGCCGGGGAACCACTCGGCGAGCTGGTGCCGAGCCGGAGCTCCACGGTGGCCGCGGACGACGGGGTGGCGCTCGCAGTCGAGGAGGTCGACCCGGAGCGCGGTGGCCGTCCGGAGCTGACCGTGGTGCTGGTGCACGGCTTCGCGCTGTCCCGCAGGAGCTGGCATTTCCAGCGCAAGCAGCTGGCCAAGCTCACCGGGCCGCGGGTCCGCCAGGTGCTCTACGACCATCGCAGCCATGGGCGTTCCGCGCGTGCGATCCCGGGTTCGGCACGGATCTCCCAGCTGGCGCGCGATCTGGACGCGGTGATCCGCGCGGTTGCCCCGGACGGGCCGCTCGTGCTCGTCGGGCATTCCTTGGGCGGCATGACGATCATGGAACTGGCCCGGATCCACCCCGAATTGTTCGCCGAACGGGTCCGCGGGGTCGCACTGCTGGCCACCTCGGCCGGGGATGTCGGCGCGCACGGGTTGCCGCGATCGGCGCTGTCCCCGCGCAATCCGGTGCCCAAAGGCGTCGGGCGGCTCGCCGACTGGCAGCCGGGGTTCGTGGAACTGGTGCGCACCGCGGGCGACGGGGTCACCAGGCGGCTCACTCGCAGGCTTTCCTTCGGACCGGGCGAGGTCAGCCCCGCGCTCGTGCGGTTCATGACCGATATGCTCGCCGTGACCGGGGTCGCCGAGCTCACCGAATTCCTGAACACGCTCGGTCAGCACAACCGCTATGCGGCGCTCGCCGGGCTCAAACACAGTTCGGTGCTCGTGCTCTCCGGGGACGCGGACCGGTTGCTGCCCTTTGAGCACGCCGAACGCATCGCGGCCGAGCTGCCCGATGCGGAGCTGGTGCGGGCGCCCGGTGCGGGGCATATGGTGCTGCTCGAACAGCCGGATCTGGTCAACGCCTGTCTGATCGGGTTGCTGCAACGCTGCGCGGACGGTCGAATCGAGAAGGAGAAGGCGTGATCACCCTGCCGGATGTGGACGCGACGCTGGCCTTCGGGCGCGGGCTCGGTGCCCGGCTGCGCGCCGGTGACCTGGTGTTGCTCTCCGGTCCGCTCGGCGCGGGCAAGACCGTGCTCGCGCGCGGGATCGCCGAGGGAATGGGCGTACGCGGCCGGGTGAGCTCGCCGACCTTCGTGCTCGCCAGGGTGCACCCGGAAGGGGAGAACGGGGTCCCGCTGGTGCACGTGGACGCCTACCGGCTCGGCGGTGATCTCGAGCAGCTGGACGACCTCGACCTGGACACCGATCTGGACTCCGCCGCCGTGGTCGTGGAGTGGGGCGAAGGGCTGGCCGAACGGCTCGCCGATGATCACCTGCTGGTCACGCTGACCAGGAGGGAGGACGACAGCCGCACTGTGCGCCTGGACGGCGCGCTCGCGGACCGGTTCTCAGCGGTTGGAGCGGACGCCGAGTAGCACGTCCTCCCAGGCGGGAACGGCGGGCTTGCCTTTGCCCTTGTTCTTCGGCTTCGGCGCCGCGGCCTGCTGCTTCACCGGCTCCGTTTCCGGCTCGGGCTCCGGTGCCGCGGGCTCGGGTTCCGGCTCCGGTTCGGGTTCCGGGGCGACCAGTTCGACCGGCGGGGAGAGGATCGGATCACCGGCGGGGATCGGTTCGAGCTCGCCGCGCACCAGGGTGTCGGCTTCCTCGAAGCCCTCGGTGTCGTCCGAGGTGTTCGTGACCAGGAATTCCGGCTCGGTGTCCCGCGCGGGCCGGGAGGAACCGACCGTGCGCAGGCCACGGCGGGACTGCGGATCGAGCACGTGCTCGGCGCGCTCGTCCAGCGGGACCACCGTGCCGCCGTGCGCGCCGGGCGAGAATGCCCAGTGCGCACGGTTCTCCGAACGGCCCGCCTTCCAGGAAAGCTGCACCACCCAGCGCCCGTCGTCCCCGCGCCAGGAATCCCAGCTCGCGGAGTCGAAGTCCTGGCCCCAGTGCCCGAAAGCGCAGGCGGCGACCTCGGAAAGCGTCTGCACATCCGGGCCGTCCTCGCGGACCGGGTGCGCCTGCTGGGCGAGTTCGGTGGTCCTGGACCGCTCGAGCAGCACCGGGTAGGCGAACCGCTCCACCCGCTGCATCGGCAGGCAGGCGACGTGCGCCACGTGCTCGACGGACTCACCGGCCCGGATCCGGGCCTGGATTTCGCGCGGTCGCATATTGTGCTCCAACTCGATCTCGATCTGACCGAGCCGGGTCACGTCACCGCGGGCCGCGGCACGCAGCTGGGCGTCGGCGGGGATTTTGAATCGCTCGCCATGGGAGTCCTCGCACAAGACGAACGTTCCGCTCTCGTCGAGCCCGACGATCCGCAACGATCGCATCCGCTACCTCCCAACACATGACCGGTCCCAGAGCACATCCACATGCAGAAGCACTCTGGGACAACGGTAAATCGGCGCGCCGCCTTGACGTGGCAGGCGCGCCGATGACTACCGCAGTTTCATCGGGGCTTTACAACCGCTCGACGACGTAGTCGATGCATTCGGTCAGCGCGGTCACGTCGGCGGGCTCGATCGCCGGGAACATACCGATGCGCAATTGGTTGCGGCCGAGCTTGCGATACGGCTCGGTGTCCACGATCCCGTTGGCCCGCAGGATCTTCGCGACCTCGGCCGCGTCCACCGAATCGGCGAAGTCGATGGTGCCGACGACCTGCGAGCGGTTGGCCTGCTCGGTGACGAAGGGGTTCGCGAAAGCGGATTTCTGTGCCCATTCGTAGAGCCGGCCGGAGGAATCCGCGGTGCGCTTGGTCGTCCACGGCAAACCGCCGTTCGCGAGCATCCAGTCGATCTGGCCGGCGAGCAGGTGCAGGGTCGCGATCGCGGGGGTGTTGTAGGTCTGGTCCTTGCGGGAATTGTCCAGCGCGGTGGAAAGCGAGAGGAACTCCGGAATCCAGCGGTCGGTCGCGGCGATCTCCTCTACTCGCGCGATCGCGGCCGGGGAGAACAGGCCGAGCCACAGCCCGCCGTCCGAGGCGAATCCCTTCTGCGGCGCGAAGTAGTAGACGTCGAAGTCCTGCGCGGCAACCGGAAGCCCGGCTGCGCCGGAGGTCGCGTCGATGACCACGAGCTCCGCGCCATCGGGGCGGATCACCGGGACCATCACCCCGGTCGAGGTCTCGTTGTGTGCCCAGGCCAGCACATCCGTGCCGTCCTGCGCGGCGGGGACCGGTGCCGAGCCGGGTTCGGCCGAGACGACGACCGGGTCGGCGAGGAACGGGGCGCCGCCCGCGGCCTTGGCGAACTTCGCGGAGAACTCCCCGTAGCTCAGGTGCGCCGAACGCTCCCGGATCAGGCCGAAGGTCGCGGCGTCCCAGAAGGCCGTCGATCCGCCGACCCCGAGCACCACCTCGTAGTCCTCGGGGAGGGAGAACAGGTCCTTCAGCCCCGCGCGCACCCGGCCGACGAGTTGTTTCACCGGCTTCTGTCGGTGCGAGGTGCCGAGTACATCGCCACCCTCCGCGGCGAGCGCGGCGAGCTGTTCGGGGCGAACCTTGGACGGGCCGCAGCCGAAACGGCCGTCGGCGGGTTTGAGGTCGGCTGGAATCTGCAACTCGGTCATGGGCTCAGTCTTGCAGCAGTACCGCCGATCCGGTAACCCCCACCGCCTTGTCAATAAAGGTTGACGAAATGAATTATGTCAATGTAAGTTGACGACATGGCAGTACACACCGCGATCGCAGACCGGGCGGCGAGCCCGGATCCCTCGGTCGGCCTCCGCGCCGTCCGCGCCCTGAGTGACCTCGCCGAACGGCTCGAGACTCTGCAGGTGCGCAATGCGCGAGCGGCCGGCTGGTCCTGGCAGGACATCGCGACCGGGCTCGGGGTCTCCCGGCAGGCCGTGCACAAGAAACATCGCAGTATCGGATAACGAGAGGTAGGCCATGTTCGAACGGTTCACCGATTCCGCGAGGAGGGCTGTCGTCCTCGCTCAGGAACAGGCACGGGAAATGCACAGCGGTGAGATCGACAGCGCGCACCTGCTGCTCGGACTCACCGTGGACCGCCGCCTTCCCGCTTCCGGGGTGCTCGCCGATGCCGGTGTCACGCCCGAGCTGCTGCGGGCGCGCGCGGTGCGTGGCGATGCCGAACTCGATGCCGAGGCACTTGCCGCGCTCGGCATCGATGTCGACGAGGTGCGTAGCAGGGTGGAAGAGGAATTCGGCGCCGGCGCGCTCGACAAACCGCCGAAACGGTGGTCGCGCGGGCACAATTCGTTCACCAAGGCCGCCAAGAAATCGCTCGAGTGCGCGCTGCGCGAGGCAGTGCACAACGACGACAAGAGAATCGAGGATCTGCACGTACTGCTGGGGATTGTTCGCGCGGATCCGCAGGCCGTGGAGCGGTTGTGCGGTCTCGACCCGGACTCGCTGCGTGCCGCCGCCAAGGCCGAGCTCGGCAAGTGGGCGGCGTGACCGGGGCTACGGGGTATGCCAGCCTTTCTCGTCCACCCCGCCTGGTACCGGCGCATCTGTGGCGTACGGCGTGCGGGTGAAGATGAACGTGCCGAGCCACAGGTGGTTGGGGTTCCCCGCGGCGTCCCGGTTGACCCGCAGGATCTCCCTGGTGAAGTAACCGTCGAGGCCGATCCAGGTCCCGTCCCCGTACGGCTGGAACCGGGAGGCTCGGCCACCGCCGTTCATCGGGGAAAGATCGAGCCAGCCGTCGGGTAGCAGCCGCAGTGCGTACGGCATCGGTCCCCAGTACCAGGGCCCGGTCAGTTCGAGCTGGCCGGTGTCCACAGTGGCCGAGGCGTGCCATTCCGCGCCGAGCCGTGGCTCGCGGGTCTCCAGGATGTCCACGAGATCGGTCACCACGGCGTCGATCTCGGGTCCCCGGGTCACGTTCGCCATCACGAGCGCGCCGATATCGTCCCCGCTCGCGGCCAGCGAGGTCGCGAGGAAGCCGGGCATCGAACCGGTGTGCCCGGTGAACCGCCTGCCCTGCCTGCGGAACAGCTGCAGGCCGAGGCCGTAGCCGCCGAGCCAGGCGTTGCCGTCGCCGATCATCCGCGGTTCGGACATCTCCGCGAGCGTGTCCCTGCTCAGCACCTCGGCGGTGTCCCCGGCGAAGAACCGGGTCCAGCGCGCCAGATCGGTCACCGTGCTCCACAGCTGGCCGGCGGGCGCCATGGCCTTCGCGTCCTCGCTCGGTTCGCGTAGCAGCACATCCGCCCAGGGGTGCACCGCGAAACCGGGCGCGTACTTGCCTTCCGGGCCGGTCGTCGTGCGGGGCATGCCGAGCGGGTCGAGGATTTCCTCCTGCGTGGCCTCGAACCAGGACTTCCCGCGTAGCTGCGCGACCAATTCGCCGAGCACCCCGAAGCCGAGGTTCGAGTAGTGGAACCGCCGGTAGGGGTCGATGCGCACGGATTCCGCGTCGAGTTCGGTGGCGAACTCCGGCCACGGCTTGCCCTCGGCGCGCTCCCACCACGGTCCCGGTGCCTCCGAGGAGAGCCCGGCGGCATGCGCGAGCAGCGCACCGATCGTGCGGTCACCGAACGGGGTGCCCGGCAGGTGCTTGTCGAGCTGATCGTCGAGCGCGAGCTTGCCCTCATCGCGCAGCCGGAGGACGAGGACCGCGACGAAGGTCTTGGTGATCGAGCCGATCCGGTACTGGGTGTCCTCGTCCGGGCGGGGTCCGTTCGCGTGGCCGTCGAGGGTGCCGCGCCTGCCCCACCACACCAGCTCACCGTCGCGCACCAGCGCCCCGACGAGCGAGGGCGTGCGTCCGGCGCGCTGTTCATCGGCAAGCCGCTTGTCGAGGGCGGCCTTCGTCGCTTCGAGCATGCCGTCATTCTTCATGGCCGGGGTGACCCGGTGGTGCCGGGTGGACGAAGTCGCGGGCGTTCACCGATCACAGAGCTCTGCAGAACCAGTTATGCAGAGGAAATTTTGCAAAGACTGTTCTGCAGGGCCCGTGGATCACTCCAGCGTCGTGCATCGTTCCAGGTGCGGCGTATCACGCGCCGGTAGCTTTCGTGACCAGCGCGTAGCCCGTACGGTCTGTGGACACGTCGTTTCTACCGAGAGGGCGAGCCGATGACCGACACGAACGCCGCGATCGATCTCCCGGCGATGCGAGTGTCGTATGAGCAGGGTGAGCTGCTCGAGGCCGAACTGGCCGCGACCTGGCATGAACAGCTGCAGGCCTGGCTGGACGAGGCGAGCGGTGCCGGGCTGCCCGAGGCGAACGCGATGGTGCTCGCCACGGCCGATGCCGATGGCACGCCTTCCTCGCGAACGGTGCTGTGCAAGGGCATCGATGCGCGCGGGGTCGTGTTCTACACGAACTTCGCCTCGGCCAAGAGCCGTGCGCTCCAGGACACCAGGCTCGCCTCGGTGACTTTCCCGTGGTTCGCGATGCAGCGCCAGGCGCATGTGCGCGGGACGGTGGAGAAGGTCTCGCCCGAGGAAACCGAGACGTACTGGCGCAGCAGGCCGCGCGGCTCGCAGCTCGGCGCCTGGGCCTCCCCGCAGTCCAGGGTGGTCGCCGATCGGGAAGCGCTCGACCTCGCACTGGCCAAGGTGGAGCGGCAGTTCGCGGACACCGAGAAGATCCCGGTTCCCCCGCACTGGGGCGGCTGGCGGGTCCGCCCGCGCGCCGTGGAGTTCTGGCAGGGCCGCAAGGACCGGCTGCACGACCGGCTGCGGTACCGCCGGGACGACGACACCTGGCAGATCGAGCGCCTCGGAGCCTGACCGGCGCGCGCCGCGCGTAATTCGGTTGCGCGGGGTTTCTAGGCTGCTCCTACGTGGCTTCTGGGACCGGGTTTCGCGCACGTATCGGCTCGCTCGCGATCGATACCCGGCCACTGCGTACCGTCGCGTACCGGCGCCTGTTCCTGGCCAGCACGGTCACCTCCATCGGCACCCAGCTGACCAGGGTCGCGGTGCCGATCCAGGTGTTCGCGATGACCGGGTCCAGCGCCTACGTCGGCCTGGCCAGCGTTTTCGCGCTCATCCCGCTCGTGGTCTTCGCCCTGTGGGGCGGGGCGATCGCGGACACGGTGGACCGGCGCAAACTGCTGATCGGCACGAACGTCGGCATCGCGATCACCTCGGTGCTGCTGTGGGTGCAGGCCTTCGCCGGGTTCGGCTCGCTCTGGCTGCTTTTCCTGCTGCACGCACTGCAGCAGGGCCTGTTCGGGGTGAACGGTCCCGCGCGGAACGCCTCGATCGCCCGCGTGGTCCCCGAACACCTGCTGCCGCAGGCGGCCGCGCTGAACATGACGATGATGACCTTCGGCGCCTTGCTCGGCCCGATGATCGCCAGCGCGCTCATCCCGGTGATCGGCCTTTCGATGCTGTACCTGATCGACGCGCTGGCGCTGCTGGCCACCCTGTGGGCGGTGTGGAAGATGCCCTCGCTGCCACCGCTTTCCGGGCAGGTACGCACCGCAGGACTGCGCGATGTGCTCGACGGCTGTCGCTATTTCCTGCGGCACAAGGTGTTGCTCGCCGCGATGCTCGCCGACCTGATCGCGATGATCGCCGGGATGCCGCGGGCGTTGTTCCCGCAAATGGCGAGCGAGACCTTCGGCGATCCGGGCGGCGGGGTCGCGCTCGGCCTGCTGTACGCGGCGATCCCTGCCGGTTCGGTACTGGCCGGGCTCACATCCGGATGGATTTCCCGGGTGCACCGGCACGGGGTCGCGGTCACCTTCGGCGTACTCGCCTGGGGGATCGCGATGATCGGCTTCGGTCTCTCCGGTTCGCTTCCGCTCGCCGTGAGCATGCTCGTACTCGGCGGCATCGCGGACACCATGACCATGATCTTCCGCTCCGCCATCCTGCAGTCGGCCGCCACCGATGAGATGCGCGGGCGCATGCAGGGCCTGTTCGTCATCGTGGTCACCGGTGGCCCGAGCCTCGCCGACGCGGTGCACGGTGGGGCGGCTGCCGTGGTGGGAACGGCCGCCGCCACCGCGGGTGGCGGAGTGCTCGTCGTGGTGTGCATGAGCCTCGCCGCGTTGCTGTTGCCCGCTTTCCTGCGCTATCGGGCGGTCGGCGAGAACCGCTGAGCGCTGGCCCCGATGGGGTAACCCAAGCGTCGCCACCGACTTTCGACGGTGTCCGCGGTGTCCCCGCGCGCGTTCCATGGACGCTGTCCTTGCTCAGCGTGGAGCGGAGGTTCCGATGAAGCGCAGCAGCTTCTCACTCGTCACGTTGGTTCTCGGCTCGATCGCGGCGACCCTGGCAGGCACGGCCGTCGCCGCACCGGTCCCGGTGCCGGTTTCCGCGCTCGCCCACGCGGTGCGCGCCGGCACTCTGGGGCTCGATCACGGAATCACCGATGCCTGCACGGTGCGCTATCGCGGCAGATTGCTGAATCTGGGTTGCGGGGCGAAGCTCGTCACGTCCGCGCGCGATTCCGCATCGCCGCTTTCCACCGCGGCTCCGGCCGGTTACGGGCCCGGCGAACTGGCCAAGGCCTATCACCTGCCATCGGGCGGCAGCGCGAATACGGTGGCCATCGTCGGGGTCGGGGCCTATCCCTCCCTGGAATCCGACCTCGCCCACTATCGGCAGCAGTACGGATTGCCCGAGTGCACGACCGCGAATGGCTGCCTGACGGTCACCGATTACCACGGTGGACCCGCGTTGGCGTCGAATGACGCCAACGCGCCGATCGAGCGGTCCTATGCCACGGAGACCGCGCTGGACCTGGACATGGCATCCGCGGCCTGTCCCGGGTGCAAGATCAGAATGGTGCAGATACCCACCGACATCCTGAAACTACTCGGGGCGATCCTCAACGGCTTTTCGGTCCCGCTCGCGAATGACTTCGGCACCGCGGTGAACTATGCCGCTTCCCACGGCGCCGGCGCGGTCAGCATGAGCTACGGACTGCCGAACGGAATCCTCGGAGCCGGTGAGATGAACGGCGGTGCACCGGCGAAGGCGTTGAATCACACCGGAATGGCCGTGCTCGCGGCGTCCGGGGACGGCGGCTATACCGGGACCGATCAGCGCTGGCCGCAGGAACTGCCCTGGGTCACCTCGGTGGGCGGTACCACGCTGAAAACCGGCGATGGTGGCAAGACCTACACCCAGCAGGCATGGGGCGGAATGTTCAAGGGGAAATGGGTCGGAGCGGGCAGCGGCTGCAACAACGCCACCGATCCGGCGGTCGGGCAACCGGCATCGGTGTCCACACACTGTTCCGGGCATCGCGCGGCTTCGGATGTGTCGGCGGTCGCCGATCCGACGACCGGTGTCGCCGTGTACGACACCTTCGTGCCGGACGGAAGCAAACCCGGTTGGCTCGTGGCGGGCGGAACCAGTGCCGCTTCCCCGTTCATCGCGGGGCTCTACGCCCGCGGCGGCCACATCGACGGGGTCCACGGGCCGAACACCATGTACACCGCGCCGAAAAGTGCGATCACCGATGTCACCGGCGGGAGCAACGCCGAACAGGGTGCATCGGCGTGCCGGCAGTATGGCGCCGAACTCTGCACCGGAGCCGCCGGATGGGACGGCCCCACCGGCGCCGGTATCCCGAACGGTCTCGGCGCGTTCTGAGGGCGAGCGGGAAAGCACTTCGCCGGGCCCTCGGGAGAGGACCCGGCGAAGTGAGCACCCTGTGGTGTCCGCAGGGGGTCAACGCACCGCCCCGGTTTCCGGGTCGAGCAGCAGTGGCCGGGTGTTCGGCTTCGCCTTGAAGTCGAACATGTTCCCCATGCTCCCCGCGCGCGCATCGTAGGAACCGCCGCCGACCGGGGCGACGTTCCAGTTGCGTTCCACGAACTTGATGATCGAGGTCTGGTCGGTCTGCGTGTGGTCGACGAAGTTCTGCTTGGCGTACGGCGAGACCACCAGGAACGGCAACCGGGGGCCGTAGCCGCAGCGGTCGGCGAATCCGCCGAGGCCCTGCTTTTTCGCCTTGCACATCGGGGAATCGAGCTTCGCGTCCGAGGACCCGTTGACGATCGGTGAAGGCGCGTGGTCGTACCACCCGTCGGAGTCGTCGTAGGCGATCACCACGGCGGTGGACTTCCAGTCCTTGGAGTGCTGGATCTTGTTGATCTGCTCGGCGAGAAAATGCTGTTCGTCGATCGGGTCGGAGTTCCCCGCGTGCCCGTTCTGGTACTGCGGGGCCTTGAGGAAGCTCACCGCGGGCAGCTCGTTCTCGAGCGCCGTGTCGAAATCGGTGAGGTCGTAATTGTGGTTGGCCTGCCCGTCCTTGCCGATCTCGGCAGGCGATTCCGGTGGCAGATGCTTCGGATTCGAGGTCGGCTTGTAGTAGTTGAACGGATCGTGGTGCGGCACGTAATCGAGCTGCTCCTGTCCGGCGATGTTCTTGTGTTTCGCCGCGCAGACCTGGTGCCCGTCGTGTTCACCGGTCGGGCGGAAACCACCCTGGAACCAGCCCCAGCTGACCCCGCGCTCGTTGAGCCGGTCACCGATGTTCTTGCCCTGGAACGCGGCGAGCTGGTCATCGCTGGTGCGGTTCTTGTTCGAGCAGTCGTCCCATGCGGGATCGGGGTCCTCGACAAGGGTGCCCACGCCGTCCTTGTCCGGGGAGGCGACGGTGGCGTCATCGGGCGGGTTCACCTTGTCCCCGGTCTTCGGGTCGACCGCGTACACGCCGTGGGTCTGCCCGGAGGCGAGATCGATCGCGCCCGGGGTGGACGGACCGAAAACGGAGTTGAAGGAATTGTCGTTGAGCGCGTAATGCTGCGCGTAATTCCACATCGCGGTGACGGTGTTGCCGTCGAAATAGTCCATGACGAGTCCGGGCTCACCGAACAGCGCGGGCTGCCCCGTGCAGGTGTCGGATTCGGTGTGCTCGACGAACTTGTCCATCTTTCCGCCGTTGAAGGCCTTCTGCTCCTTGTCGTAGTCGTGCGACTGGTCGCAGGTGGCCGCCTTGTCCGGACCGAGCCGTTTCGGCTGATAGGCGTTCGGATTGTGGTTCAGCAGTTCCGGGGTGAGCCCGTTGATCTTCGGGGTTCCCGGCTTCGGGCGGAACGGGGTGCCGTCGGCATTGGTGGCGTTCGGATAGGTGCCGAAATAGTGGTCGAAGGAGATGTTCTCGTCGAAGAGCACGACGAGGTGTTTGATCGGTGTCGCGGTGTCGTTCGAGGCTTTGGCCACGTTCACCTCCCCGCCGGTGCCCGAACACGCGGTGGCGAGCAGGCACCCCGCAGCCGCGACGGAAATCAGGGCCGCCGTTCGTTTTCTCCGGTTCACCGTTCCTCCTCGTGTTCGACCCTCATCGGTCCTCGAACAAGGCACTGCCGAGATGATCGCGCTGATCGGTGATCCCCGGAAGGACAAAGAAGTAACCGCCACCGAACGGTTGAATGTAGTCCACGAGGGGTTCATCGATCAGTCTGGTTTGTACCGCTTCGAACTGGTTACGAATATCGCGCTGGTAGCAAGTGAAAAGCAAGCCCATGTCCAGATTGCCCGCCTTGTCGATACCCCGGTCGTAGTTGTAGGCGCGGCGCAGGATGCGCTGTGGCTCGGTGTCGGCCCGGCGTGGATTGGCGAGCCGGATGTGTGCGGTGATCGGGATCGCGGTGCCGACCGGATCCTCGGCGAATCGCGGCACGTCGAATTCGTGCTGCCCGTCCAGTGGTGCGCCGCTGTCCCGCCGCCTGCCGAAGATGTTCTCCTGCTCGCTGATATCGATGCGGTCCCAGAATTCCACCAGCATCCGGATCAGCCGCACCACCTGGAAGGTCCCGCCGCCCGGTGTCCACACGAGACTGTCCATCTCGGACCGGTCGCCCGCGTCCGGATTCGAGGTGCCGTCCCGGAAACCCAGGAGATTGCGTGGTGTCCCGTGCGGACGGCTCGGCGAGGTGAACCCGTCCATCTTCCACCGCGCCTGCATCGCGCCCCGGGTGTGTTTGGCGATATCACGCAACGCGTGCAGCACGGTGTCCCGGTGCTCCGCGGCGAAGGTCAGGCACAGATCCCCATGGCACTGCGCGGGATCGAGCGAGTCATTGGGAAAGGTGCGCATCGGCATCAGTCCCGGCGGTTTGCGCGCGGCGAGCCCGAACCGCCCGTCGAACAGCGAGGAACCGACCGCGAGGGTCACCGTGAGCCCGTCGGCGGGCACTTCCGGGCCGAGCACTCCGGAATCACGCGGGGCGTCCTCGATGCCGATCGGTTCCGGGGTGCCGCCGGTGCACAGGAACCGGGCCCGTTCGGTGATCGTGCGTAACAGCCCGCGCAGGTCCTCGGTGATCACGTCGAAGCTCACCACCAGTGCCTGCGCGGCGTTCGGGCGCAGCACGCCCGGCTGGTGCGGGCCGTGGAAGGAAAAGTACTCGGGACCGTCCGCGCCGTCGGCCGTGCTCGCGGTGACCGCGCCGGTCGCGCCCGCCGCACCCGCACCGAGGAGCGCGCCACGCAGGAACGAACGCCGCCCGAGCCCCTCGCTCACGGCTTCACCTCGCTGGCGCTCAGCTCCGCCGCTCCCGCGGCGCGCTGTGTCATCGGTTCGCTGTCAAGCTCGCTCACGGGATCCTCCTCGGCGCGCAGATCGCCGCGACCGGGGCGAGTCGTTCGGCGAGTTCGCTCAGTGTCGCGTTGATCCGCTCGCGCTGGAGGGCAGGCAGCGCGTCCAGTGGGATCCAGTCGCCGTCCGCGCGCCGCCCGGCGAGCACCGCCGAGCGCGCCTTGCCGAGCCAGGTGTCCACATCGGACATTCCGGGGTAACGATCGCGCAGCACCCCGCGCAGGGTGTCCAGCACCGCACTGGTTCCATCCAGGTTCGCCGAAACCGTGGCGAGGCTGGTGCCGCTGCCGTAATCGGCCGCCCCGGTCAGTTCGAATTGAATGGCGTCCTCCGAGATCTCGTGCGCGCGCAGCGCGAAGTCCTTCGGGTCGACCTGCATGCGGGCCAGTTCTCCGCGCAGCGAGCGCACATCCGCGAGCAGCCGGGCGGTCCAGGACGCCACCTCGGTCATCGGTTTTCCGTGCCAGAGCGCGTATTCCACCCGATGAAAACCGGTGAACTCCGGGTCGGTGACCCCGTCCTGGTGCCCGTCGGCGCGCCCGTCGATCGCATCACCGAGGTCGCCGAACGCGTCATAGGCCCCGCCGAGCCGCGCGTAGTCCTGGTGCGCGGTGAGCCAGGCCCGCTCGGTGGCGGCCCGATCGCTCGTGCCCGCGAGCGCCTGGGTATCGGCGAGCAGCACATCGAGGCCGTGGGTGAGGTAGTCCTTGTAGTCTCGCAGTGGGCGGAGCAGATCGTTCTTGGTCACCGGGGCGACCGCGACCGAACCGGGCCCGTGCGCACCGGTGATCCGGAAGCTCGGGCCGTCGCTCACCCGCGTCTCGTCCGGTGCGCAGCGGAACGCGTAGCTCCCGTTGCCCAGGTTCACCCGCATCGGCCTGCTGGTGCCCGAACCGAGCGCCTCGACCTCCCCGTACACGGCACCGCTGGACGGGTCGACCAGTTGCACGGTCGCCGTCACGGCCCCGGTATTGCGCACGGTCACCGTCTGCGGTCCCGGCTCGTGGGGCAGCGGGCCGTGTCCGCAGCCGCCACGGGAGACCTCGATGAACTCCTCGTGTGCGGCCGGTCGCTGTTGGCGCGCGAACACCAGGGAGCCGAACAGCAGCGCCGCCGAGATCACCACGGTGATGCCGGCGAGCAGGCCTGTCCTGGAAAACACGGCATCACGCTCCGGTTCGGCGCCAACTCGTTCCGCAGAACATGTTAAGTCCCTGTCAACCATCGGCTTCGGTCCGTGACCCCGCCGCGAAGGGGTATCGCATTCGGTGGCCCGCCGTGCACAATACGAACTATGACTGGGGTCACAGTGGAACAGCCGGGCCTGAAGCGGGCCATCGGCCCGAAGCTGCTGCTGTTCTTCGTGATCGGCGATGTGCTCGGCACCGGGATCTACGCGCTCACCGGGAAAGTCGCCGGCGAGGTGGGCGGGGCGGTGTGGGTGCCGTTCCTGATCGCGTTCGCCGTCGCCTTCCTGACCGCGTTCAGTTATCTGGAACTGGTCGGGAAGTATCCGAAGGCCGCGGGTGCCGCGCTCTACACCAACCGCGCGTTCCGCATCCCGTTCTTCACCTTCATGGTGGCGTTCGCGGTGATGTGTTCGGGGATCACCTCGGCCTCCTCCGCGGCGACGGCCTTCGGCGGGAAGTACCTCTCCAGCTTCGTCAACGCACCGACCATCGTGGTCGCGATCCTGTTCGTCGCCCTGCTCGCGTTGATCAACTTCCGTGGGGTCGGCGAATCGGTGAAGGCGAACGTGGTGCTCACCTGTGTCGAACTGTCCGGGCTCGCGATCGTGATCGTGGTCGGGATCATCGCCGCCTCGGAAGGGCGCGGCGAGCCCGCGCGGTTGACCCAGTTCGACCCGACCCAGGGCACCTTCTTCTCGATCACGGCGGCCACCGCGCTCGCGTTCTTCGCCATGGTCGGGTTCGAGGACTCGGTCAACATGGCCGAGGAATGCCATGAACCGGCCCGGATCTTCCCGCGTGCGCTGCTGCTCGGGCTCGGCATCGTCGGGGTGATCTACTTCCTGGTCGCCCTGGTCTCGGCCTATGTGGTGCCGACCGAACAGCTGGAATCCTCGAGTGCCCCGCTGCTGGATGTGGTGCGCGCGGGCGTTCCGGGGTTCCCGCCGTGGCTGTTCAGTGTGATCGCGCTGTTCGCGGTGTCGAACTCGGCACTGATCAACATGCTGATGGCGAGCCGGTTGCTGTACGGGATGTCGAACGAGCGGATCATCGGCGAACCTGTTCGGCACGGTGCACCCGGCGCGGCGCACCCCGTGGGTCGCGATCATCTTCACCAGCCTGATCGCCGTGGTGCTCGTGTCCACCACGGATCTCGAGGCGCTGGGCAGCACCACCTCGCTGCTTCTGTTGCTCGTGTTCACCGTGGTCAACATCGCGGTTCTGGTGCTGCGCAGGGAGAAGGCCGAGCACGAACATTTCCGGGTGCCGACCGTCATCCCGGTGCTCGGCGCGATCACCTGTGCCTTCCTGGCGAGCCCGTTTTCCGGTCGGGACAGCCAGGACTACGTGATCGGCGGCATTCTGCTCGCGATCGGCGTACTGCTCTGGTTCGTGAACCGGTTGTTCGTGGGCAGGGTAGCGTCACCACATGGGTAAGACGGGTGAGCAGTACGAGATCAGCGCGGCGGGCGCGCGGGCCATCATCACCGAACGCGGCGCGACGCTGCGGTATTACGAATCGGGTGGCGCGCCGTACACCGAGACCTTCGCCGAGGACGCCGAGCCACCACTGGCCTGCGGGAACATCCTGGTGCCGTGGCCGAACCGGACCGCGAAGGCGAGCTGGACCTACGAGGGAACACCGAAGCAGCTCGCGGTGACCGAGCAGGAGCGCGGCAACGCCATCCACGGCCTCGCGCGCAAGCGCGTCTGGCAGGTGCTCGACCGGGAGACGGGCGCGATCACGCTCGGCGTGGACATTCCCGAGGGCGAGGGCTGGCCGGTCGCACTGCGCACCGAGGTCAGCTACCGGCTCACCGGGGACGGGCTCGGGGTGAGCCATCTGGTGCGCAACGCCGGGAACGCGCGCGTGCCGTTCGGTCTCGGCACGCATCCCTATGTGCGCGCGGGAAACCGGGACAACGATGAATGCGTGCTGGAAATGCCGGTGTCCCGCTGGCTTCCGCTCAACCGGGAAACGATGATCCCCTCCGGGATACCGGAGAACGTGCCCGCGATCGGGGGCGCCACCGCGGGCGAGATCCGCGCGAACCGGCCGCTGGACGCCTCGTTCACCGGGATCGAGTTCGGTACCGACGGGCGCGCGCACTACCGGCTCGTGCATCCGGACGGTGATGGCGTGGAACTGTGGGCAGGTCCGGAATTCCCGTGGGTGCAGGCGTTCACTCCGCCGGAGTTCGACGGCAGGCCGGGCGCGGTCGCGATCGAACCCATGACCTGTCCACCCGATGCGCTCAATTCCGGGGACGATCTGATCTGGCTCGCACCCGGCGCGGAATGGCGCGGAGAATGGGGGATTCGGCCGCTATGAGAATCGCGATCACCGGGGGATACGTGGTTCCCGTCGACGGGGAGCCGATCGAGGGCGCGACCGTGCTCGTCGAGGGCGGGGTGATCACCGCGCTCGGCGCCGATCTGACCGTGCCGGAGGATGCGGAAATCGTCGACGCACAAGGATTCTGGGTGCTTCCCGGATTCGTCGAGGCGCACGGGCACATCGGCGTGTGGGAGGAGGGCGACGGTTGGGCGGGTGACGATGTCAACGAGATGACCGACCCCAACGGCGCCGCGCTGCGGGCTTTGGACGCGGTGAACCCCGACGACGAGGGATTCCGGGATGCGCTCGCCGGTGGGGTCACCACCGCCGTCATCAAACCCGGTTCCGGGAATCCCATCGGCGGCCAGACCGCCGCGCTCAAATGCTGGGGCGCGACCGTGGACGAGATGCTCGTCCGCCAGCCGGTCAGCATCAAGAGCGCGCTCGGCGAGAACCCCAAACGCATTTACGGGGAACAGAAAAAGCTTCCCTCCACCCGGCTCGGGGTGGCCGCGGTGATCCGCAAGGCACTGCTGGCCGCGCGCGACTACGGGGAACGCAAAGCAGCGGCCGCCCGTGAAAGCGAACCGTTCCAGCACGACCTCGGCAACGAAGCGCTGCTTTCCGTGCTCAACCGGGAAATCCCGTGGTGCCAGCACACCCACCGGGCCGACGACATCGCCACTGCCATCCGGCTCGCCGAGGAATTCGGCTACCGGCTCGTGGTCAACCACGGCACCGAGGGGCACCGCATCGTGGATCTGCTTGCGGACAAGGACATTCCCGTCATCATCGGGCCGCTCATCGTGAACCGGTCCAAAGTGGAGGTTCGCAGGCGGGGACTGCGCAACCCCGGGCTGCTCGCCAAGGCCGGGGTGCGGATCGCCATCACCACCGATCACCCCGTTGTCCCCATCGATTTCCTGGTGCACCAGGCCACTTTCGCCGTCAAGGAAGGGCTCGACCGGGAGACCGCCCTGCGCGCCATCACCCTCGAACCCGCGCGCATACTCGGCCTCGACGACCGGGTCGGCGCGCTCAAACCCGGGCTGGACGCCGATATCGTGCTGTGGTCCGGGGATCCGCTCGATGTCATGAGCCGCGCGCACACCGTTTTCGTCCGCGGAAAGCGGGTGTACTCCTTCGACGAGCACACCGGAAAGGGTGTGACGGTCAGCCCCTTCCACCCGGATTAGCCGGTGCCGTTGGGACGTGCCGCACGAACTTAACCCTTCTGGTGGGTGGCGCGACATGCCCCGAACACCGATGGTGGAGGGGACAACCAACGGCTAGGAGTGGTCGAAATGTCCGCTAAACGCCTAATTGGGATGGTTTCCGGGGTCTTGGCGCTGTCCGGAGTGCTGGTCGCGGTGCCCGCGATGGCCGGCGCCGCACCGGCCACGGTGCCGGGGACACCGTGTACCGCGGCGGCGAAGGCGTGCCTGGATCTGACCACGCAGAAGGCGTGGCTGATCAAGGACGGCCGGGCCTGGTACGGCAGAGCGCTGGCCGCGAGCGGGAAGAACAACAGCACGCTGCCGGGGAATTACCGGGTCACCTGGAAAGACATCGATCATCGTTCCAGCCAGTTCCACGGTGCGCCGATGAACTTCTCGGTATTCTTCGATCACCGCGGCCGGGCATTCCACGAGGGCAATGTGTGGAAGAAATCGAACGGTTGCGTGCACCTGACCCGGCACAGCGCCGAGGTGTTCTTCGACTATCTGCATGTCGGTGACCGGGTGGAGATCCGCGGCCACGCGCGCTGACGCACTTTCCCGCGGCTACCAGGGCACCGGTTCGTCCTGGTAGCCGAGAAATCGCAGCCCCGGTTCGCCGCGGTGGCGTTCGATCATGTCCACCACACCGGGAACGGACTGCTCGATGCTCAGTGGCGCCCGGTCCGCCGAGTTCGGTGCGCATATGGCCTGGGCAGGTCGAGCAGCAGGCTGTGCGCACTGTCCGCGTACCGGGCGGCGTAGCAGCGCATCAGCTGGTTCAGCGCGGATTTGCTCGCCCGGTAGACGTCCTGCCCGCCGCGGGTGTTGAAGCCGATGCTGCCCTGGCGCGCGGACATGATGCCGATGGTCCCTTGCGGTGTCACCAGGGAGCGCAGCGATTCCACGACTCGCATGGGGCTGAGCGCGTTGGTGAGCATGACCTCGGTGAACATCTCGGCCGGGACCTCGCCGATCGGGAATCGCCCCGGGTGATCGCGGCGTTGACGAACAGCAGATCGAAGGTGCGCCCGGTCAGCCGCGCACGCAATGCGGAGATCTGTTCCGGTTCGGTCATGTCCAGCGTTTCGACGCTGACCCGGCCGTGGGATGTCTCGGCGAGTTCGTGCAGCCCGGTTCGCTGTTTCCCGTGCACGGTTCCGGTCACGGCCCAGCCGCGGCGGCCGAACTCGGTGGCCAGGCCCAGCCCGAGGGTGCGGGACGCGCCGATGATGCGCGCGCTGTTCATGCCCGCACCACAGGCTCGAGCACCCGTTCGAGCCAGGTGCGGAAGCTCGTCGGGCTCGCCGTATCGGTGGTGCGCGGCACGCCGTCGTCCAGTCCCTCGTTCTTCGCCCGCATCATGTCGACATAGCCATTTATTGCCGCCTCGCTCAGGTTCCGATCGGTCATGCCCGCGCGGAATTCCTGGAAACCGATGTGATTCCCACGCTCTGGTGGGAACAGGACAAACCCTTGCGCGATTGCCGGGCCCAGGTCGGCTATCTACGGCGGCCCTTCGACGATTCGGATCTGTGCACCATGCCGATCGGGCACGAACAGCGTGTGGCGTGCATGCCGGTGACCCATCCGCTGGCGCACCGCCGAGCCTTGGTCACCACGGATCTCGACGGTGAACCGCAGCTCGACGCGCCCCGGCGGCGGACGGCGACGCTCGAGGAGAAGTTCGAGCGGATCGCCGCCGGCCAGGGCATGGCGCTGATTCCGCGCAGTCTCGCGGAATCCTATTCCCGCACGGATCTGGTCAGCCTGCCCGTCACCGATGCCCCGGCCGTGGAAACCTGTCTCGCCGTCCACGTGGAACGGCGAGACAAGCTGCTGCGCGATTTCCTCGACATCGCCACTGCGACACTGCGGGAAAGCGAAGCCGCTTGATCGTTCTCTCTCAGCCGCTGTGTTCACTTGAAAGCTGGCCATTCAAACGTATTGTAGTATCTCGGCCTTGCCAACGGTGTCGCCATCAGCAACAGGAGACTACCGAAACTATTCGCCCGCCAGGGCTCGCGGATCGTCGTAATCGGCGGCTCAACGGCCACGACCTCACGACGCGCCGACGAAGTCGCGTACAGACATCCGCAAATACCTCCAACGGGCGGGTCATGCCAGCGGCTCTGGCACCCCTTTTCGTGAAGTTCGGACTGTGTGCACGGCCGAACTCGACAGGGGTTGTTGCGAAGACTCGTGGGGTAACGATGATCCGGAGCCGGACGACCCGCCGCATCATGAAAAGTGCGCCAGAACCGTTACCCGGACAGTCCCAGAGAAGCTGCGCACAGTCTCCCTCGGGAGACTAGTAGGCGAGTTCTCCGATGCCACCATCGACGCGCAGCACGGTTCCTGCGGTGTAGGCGGATTCGTCCGAGGCGAGGTAGACGGCTGCCTTTGCCAGTTCGGTGGCGGTTCCCAGGCGGTGGAGGGGGCCGGTCCGGCGGAGTTCCTCGTAGATGGCGGCTTGGCGTTCGGGGCCAAGCGGTGCGAGCGCGTTGGTCACGGTCGGCCCCGGGCTCAATCCGTTGACACGGATTCCCCGGTCCTTCAACTCATAGGTCAGCCCACGGCTGTAGGACAGCAGGCCCGCCTTGGCCGCGCCGTAGACCGCCGCGTTCTCGTGTCCGATGAAGGCGGAGACCGAACCGACGAGGATGATCGAGGACTGTGGTGAGAAGAGCGGCAGCAGATCTCTGATCAAGAAGAATGGTGCTTTGAGGTTGGTGGCGACGAGTCTGTCGAAGGCGTCCTCGGTCCATTCTTCAATCGGGATATGGGTGACGTCGGCGGCGTTGCTCATCAGGATGTCGAGCTTGGGCCATTCCGCGTGCAGACTCGCTGCGAGCGCGGCTTGGCCGGGTACGTCGCCGGCGTCGCTGGTGATGGTCAGCAGCGGACCCTCCAATTGCCGGGCGGCCTCATCCAGTTTTTCCCGCGAGCGGCCGGTGATCGCCACAGAGGCCCCCTCGGCGAGGAACTCACGGGCCGTTTCGAGGCCGATTCCGCTCGTTCCTCCGGTGATGAGTGCGTGTTTTCCCTCAAGACGGTTCATGGGATTCCTTATCTTCTGATCTGGCGCCGACGAGGCACGCGGTTCGAAAGCGCTGACGGGCTGTTCCGGTCGGTACGGCGCACTCCTCCGGCGGGCAGCCGGGTTCGACTCAGATCGCGGTTCGGCCACCGTCGGCCGCCACGGTCGCCCCAGTCACGTAACTGGATTGTTCGCTGGCGAGAAAGGCGATCACGTGCGCCACTTCGGTCGGGTCGGAGGTGCGTTTGAGCGCGGTTGTCAGGCCCATGCCGCCCATGTCCGGGCCCATCGAGGCGACCACCTTCGAGGTGCGCATCGGGCCCGGAGCGACGGCGTTGACGCGAACGTTCACCGGGGCGAACTCTGCCGCCCAGGCGCGGGTCAGTGATTCGAGCGCCGCCTTGGTGGCGCCGTAAACGGCCATGCCCGGCATACCGAGGGCGGCGGCGGTGGAGCTGATGTTGACGATGCTGCCGCCGCCATTGGCGGCCATCTTCGGCGCGAGCAGCGCGGTAAGCAGGAACACCGCACGCACATTGACCGTGAAGGCGGAGTCGTAGTTCGTGAGGTCCTGCTCGGTGGTCGGGCTGAATGTCACGATGCCCGCATTGTTGATCAGGATGTCCACTGTTCCGGTGTCTTCGGCCAGCTTACGCACGGCCGTGGTGTCGGCCAGATCGGCTGCGAGGAAGCGCGCGGTCCCGACGGTGGACTCACCACCGACCGTGTTGAGGTCTTCTACGACCTGGGCTCCGCGCTCTGGATCGGTGCCGGTGACGATCACGTCGGCTCCCTGTTCGGCCAGGATCCGAGCTGTCGTGTGCCCGAGTCCGCCTACCGCGCCGGATCCGGTGATGAGTGCTGTCTTACCCACCAATTTCATGACTTCACCAAATTCTGTGTGTCCGTTCAAGAAGTAGCATGAGGGAAACTACGACTTCTTGAACGAGCTGTCAAGAAGTCGTAGAGTTCGACACGTGACACGAACCGGACGCCCCCGCGAGTTCGACAAGGGCAAGACCCTGGAACGCGCGCTTGAACTGTTCTGGTCCCGGGGATACGGGGCTACGTCGATCCAGGACCTGGTCGACGCATTGGCCGTCGAGCGGGGCAGCCTCTACGGAACGTTCGGCGACAAACGCCGTTTCTACCTCGAGGCGGTCAGGCTCTATTGGCAGGTGTACGAACGGCGCCTGACCGCCGCGCTCGACACCGCTCCACTTCTCCCGGTGCTTCGCGAGATCCTGACCCACCCGGCGCGCACGGACGAACTGATCTCCGAGATGGGGACGCCGAACGGCTGCCTCGTCGGTAACACGACCGCCGAACTCGTACCGCACGACAGCGAAGCCACGGAAATCGTCGCCCGCTCCTATCGCGGGTTCACCGACATCGTCGCGGACGCACTGCATCGTGCACAGGCCGCTGGGGAGGTCACCGACAGCGCCCGCCCCGAGGATCAGGCCCAGCTACTGCTGTACGTCGTCCAGGGTCTCTCGCTTGTCTCGAGAGCAGGTCTCGACAAGAAGGCGGCCCTGGCCGCGATCGACGCCGCGATCGACGGCCTGCGGGCGTGATCGGTCGCGGACCAGCCGAAAATCGCAGGGCGTGAGCTTCCCGACTTGTATGAGGTTACCGGTTGGACAGCCTGGGTGATCACTGACCGTAGTCGACCGGAGGTGCCGACTCAGGCTCGCTCGTGAGCTTCCCGCCGCCCGAGTCGGGTCGGCTTGTAGGGGGTCCAAGCAGGCGTGGGTTCAAATCCTGCCAGCCCGACTGGGATCGGGTTTCCGCAGATCATAGCTGTGGGAAACCCGTTTTCATGCTCGATGGCGTACGTCCTGGTCACGCACAGCGCGCAGTGACTCGAGGACACAGTGACACAGTGACTCGAGGACGGCCACGCTCCCTCTCGATATCAAAATCGCCGACATCGCCGCGTCCTCGGTGCCTGCGGGCCGGGCGGGCGGCGCGTCGTCGTCAGCCCGCGGAGCCCCTGCGGGCCGACGATCTCTTTCTCGTAGCGTTCCCACTGCAGGTCACGCCGTTCGTAGCGTTGTGAGGCGGGGAGCCTGGCCATGCCCTGCCACTTGAGGACACGCCATAAACCGGAATCGCTGACCCTGAAGTCGGGATGGCGCTTAAAGTACATCGCACTCTTGATCCGGCCGAAGTGATAGTTCGCCCGTAGGTGGATGATCTTCTCGACAGTCCCGCCCGGTGTCACTTGAGGACCGGTGTGCGGTTTGTGGGAACGGTGCCGCAGCCCCTCGGGGCCTTCACCCCGGTGTCGACGTTGCCACTGGTCAAGCATTGCCGAGTAATGCCAAAGTACCGGCAGGTCATCGCGACCAGTAGGTTCCAGTGTCAACGATCATCAGTGATTTTACACCCAAGACAGAAGGCAGGACGCTCTTAACCGAACTGCGCGTTGATGTCGTTCTCCGGCGCATTCAGATCGCAGTAAGAATAGACCTCGGTGCGCTGTTTATCGGCCGCCTTCGGGATCTCGGTGAACGGGACGATCCAGGTCTTCCGTTCTCCCGGTGTGCAGGAGGGGCTGGACACGGGTTGCAGGTTTCCCGCGCCGGGATTGCCCTTGCCATCGGGCGCGGCGAAGTCGCCACCGATGATCTTCCCGCTCGCATCGCGGTACACCACGGAGCTGTGCCGGTTCACGAGCGGGCGGCAGCTGGCCGATTTCTCGGTGTAGTGCACAACATCGGTGGGTGGACTGGCCCCGGCTTTGGTGAAGTCGGTGACGGTGTCCTTGGTCTGGGCGAACCGGCCGAGCGCGCCTTTGGCCAGCCAGGTCGTTGTCTGCAGATCGATATCGATCTTGGTCAGCCGCCAAGTGGAGCCGATGCCGAGCACCCGACCGATACCGATCTGCTCGCCAGGCTGCAGTACTGGAATCTCCGTGGTCATCAGCGAATTCTGTAGCGGTTTCGGCGGATGACCATCGATCGAGACGACCGGCAAGAACGCCACCTTGGTGCGGTAGGCGATGTGATCGCTGGTGTTACGCAGCACGGCGCCCGCGGTCAATTGCGGCACTTGGGAGAATCCCGTGTCCTCGACCTGGATCCCGCCGCCACCCGGTGCGGACTTCGCCGAGGCGGGTTGCTCGCGGACCGATTGCGGGATGTCACAGGGTTGCGCGGCCGGGGTGCTGTTCTGGTTCACCAGCACGACTGTGACCACGGCGGCCACGGCGACCACGACTACGACGACCGCGCCCACGAGCAGCGGCTTGCGATTGCTCATCCAAAGTACCGTTTCTTCAGCTCGTCCACCTTGTCCTGGTAATCCTGGACCAGTCTGGTGGCAGCCTCGGCTGCGCCGGCGCTGAACTCGTCCTCGGAGATCTCGCGCACTGTACCGGGTTTGACCCGAACCGAGAAGTTCTGCATGCCGACCGCGGAGATGCTGATCCGCTCATCGCCGGAGGTTCCGGTGCTCTCGATTTCGTCGCGCTCGGCGAAGAAATTGAGATCGTGCCGGTCGTTCGCGTCGATGTTGAGGTCCGTCTCATCGATCGCCAGCTGGTACTGGCGCTGCCATCCGGTCCACAGCATGCGCGCGATTCCGACGAGCGCGCTCTCCAGTGCCGACTCGCTGATGAAGTCGTAGATGCTTTCCCCGAAGGTCAGCTTGACCGCGCCACGGTCCCGCAGTTCCGCCTCGATCTCGGTACCGGGCGCCCGCGCGTGCACCCGGATATCGTCCAGCCGCTCGGCCAGATCCACCATGATTCCTCCTAGTCCGAGCGACCCATGCCGCCGTCGCCGGTGAGCTGGCCGTCGTCCATCCCGGCGAGCTTCGGGCGCTTGGCGACGAGCTGGTCCTTGGCGCCGTTCGCCGCCGAGAGGATTCCCTGCACCTTCTCCGCGATTTCCTTGGACTCGACGTCCTTGATGTGCTGGGTGAGTTTGTCGACCGCTTCCTTCATGGACTTGGTGATCTCCTCGGCCGAGTCGCCGCTGGCCGTGATCCCGGCGACCCCCGCGCTTCCCACCGAGGCGAGCGCGCCGATCGCCGGAATCGCCACCGCGGCACCGGTTCCGCCGGTCGCCACGGTGAGCAGCACCCCGCCGACCGCGCCGACCGCGGACAACACAGAGAAGCCGAAGCTCCACTCGTTCTTCCCGCAGCCGCCCGCGTTGTCCAGCGCGTCCTTGGTGGTGTGCGCGATCTTGTCGATGTCCTCGCGGGCCTTTTTCCACAGCGCCTGGTGGGCCTCGAGCGCGCCCTTCATGGTGGAGACCATGGTGAATTGGTTGTTGGCGATGGTCTTGAAGGGGTCGATGAAGTTCTCTTTGAACGCCATCGCCGCGTCGCCGGTCCAGCCCTGCAGATAGCCACCGGCCGTGGTCATCTTGTCCAGCTTCGGGTTCGCGAAGTTCACGTCCTTGGCGAGCGGATTGCTGGTCGCCCCGGTGGCCAGGTCGCCCATGGCCTTCTGCAGGTCATCGATCAGCGGCTCGAAGCCGGCCGGGTCCGGCAATCGGGAGAACGGCTCGAACAGCCCGGGGATGTATGCGTACTTCTGCTCGATCTTGTCGTAGTCGACCGGCGCCGGCACTCCCTGGCCGCCGGTCGCCTGCGCGTTGACCTTGGCCTGGTCCATGCCCTCCTTCTCGACGGCCTTCTTCTGAATGTCCTTCGCGTGCTGCATCAGCTCGTCGTAGCTCATCGGTTCACTCCGGTTTCGGCTTGCCGCGGGTGTCTTCGAGCCTGTGCAGCTCGTTGGCGGCGCCCTGATCCTGCTCGGCGTAGAGCTGGGTCGCTTTGTCCAGTTCGGACGCGGTGTCGTCCAGGTTCGTCTTGGTGTCCTTGAGCAGACCGGCTACGAACTCGTGCAGATCGGCGTAGGCCTTGTGTACCGGACCGAGGCTGCCACCACCGAACTCCTCCGGCCGCCGCATCGCTGAGTCCGTCCCGGTGTGCGCGCGATCGCAGTTGCTCATCGCATCCCCGTAGACGCTGGAGACGGTGGGGAAATGGCTCTTGGCCACCGTCTCGAGCTCATACAGGTCGACGCCGAACTCCTTGCCTTGGTGAACCACGTGCCCTCCCTCGCTCTGTGTCCGCTTTGACCATAGTGTCGCTTGCATCGTAAGCGGGCGCCTGTCGAGGTAGTGGCGATTCGTGAAGAAACTCAGCCCGTGACGAACCAGGTACCCAGGGCTTCGCGCAGGCCCTCGGCGGTGTCGCCCTGCCAGGCCACGTACCCGTCCGGGCGCAGCAGCAGCGCGGTGTCCAGTCCGGCCACGGCCACCGTGTCGACCAGCGCGGACCAGGGTCCCGCGTCGAGTTTCCCGCTCGGATCCAGTAGCAGTGGCCGCCCGGTGCGGGTCAGCTCGCGCAGCCCGGGCAGGTCCGGCGCCAACCGTCCGACGAGTGGCCCGCTCGCCCGGCCCATGTCGTAGCCGATGTCCGCACCGGAGAGCAGGTCGGCGAGGTGGCCGCGGTTCACCGGTTCGGCGAGCAGTTCCCCGAACAGCTCGCGCAGCGCGGTCACGTCGGCGCCCGGCCGGATCAGCAGCGCCTGCGCCTGGGTGTGCATCGCGACGCGCCGCGCGGCCGGGGCACGCTCGCTCTCGTAGGTGTCCAGCAGCCCGGCCGGTGCGGTGCCGTGCAGCTGCGCGGCCAGTTTCCAGCCGAGGTTCAGCGCGTCCTGCAGGCCGAGGTTCAGGCCGGGACCGCCGATCGCGGAGTGCACATGTGCCGCGTCGCCGAGCAGGAACACCCGCCCCGCGCGGTACCGCTCGGCGATCCTGGTGTTGCCGCCGAACAACCGCCGCAGCAGATGCGGTTCCGGGCCGGTCGGCGGTTCCAGTGGCAGCGATGCGCCGAGCACCCGGGACACACTCGCGCGCAACTCGGCCAGGTTCGCCTCGCCCTCGGCGGGCCTGCCCCATTCCATCGTGGTGAGCATCGATTTGCCATCGAGGGACGGGGCCCAGGTGATCATCCCGTGCTCGGTGCGCAGGTGTTGAAACGGCGGCACCGTACCGAATCCGGGCACCACCAGCTCGTTGTTCGCGCCGATGTACTCGGCGGCCACGTGCACATGACCGCTGTACGACACCGAATCGTCCGCGGTGACCCCGGGGAATTCGATCCCGGTCAGCTTGCGCACCGCGCTGTGCCCGCCATCGGCCCCGACCAGATAGGCGGCCTCGATCGGTTCCCGGTCCCGCAGTTCCACCAGGACCGAATCGGTGCCCTGTTTCAGCCCGGTCACCTCGTGGTCCCGGAGCACCGGCACGCCGAGCTCGGCAGCGCGTCCGGCGAGCATCCGTTCCACCGTGCGCTGCGGGACCAGCAACGTGGAGAGTGAATTCTCCGGCAGATCCGCCAATTCGAGCGGAAAAGCGCCGAACATGTAGCGTGCCGTCGGTTCCGGAGTGGCCCCCGGCTCGGTCAACCGCTCGTAGAGCCCGCGGCGGTCCAGCATCCGGATCACCTGGCCGACGAGGCCGTTCGCCCGCTGCTTGTCGTCGGGCTCGGCCAGCCGCTCGAGAACCACCGGACGGACACCGGAAAGGGCGAGCTCACAGGCGAGCATCAGACCGTTCGGGCCCGCGCCCGCGATCACCACATCGAACATCCATGCACTCCTTTTGTTCACAATGGACAGTCAGGGGATCGGTAATCCCGCCGCGATACGGGACAGGGCTTCGGTGAGCAGATCCGGTACAGCGACCGGCGGATCGGTGCGGACGTGGTGCGCGATCGCCGTGTGCATCGCCGCGATCACCGCCGCCGCGACCAGATGCGGATACAGCTCCCGATCCGGATCCGTGCCCGTGCGCGCCGCGACGGCCGCGGTGATCGCGGACTCCGCCGTGGCCCCCGCGCGCAACACCTCCGCGTGCAGCGCGGGCTCCCGCACCATCATGCGCAGCCCTGCCGACCAACGCTCCGCGTCCGGAACCGGGTGCTCCGTCACCTCCGCGCCCGGTTCCAACTGCGCCACGGCCGAGGCCGTGATCGCCTCCCAGAGCGGTTCCGCGGACGGGCGCTCCCGCAGTGCCTCCGCGATACCCAGACAGCGATCCAGATGGCGGGACGCGATCGCCTCCGCCTTACTCGAGAAATAGTTGTTGAACGTGCGCGGTGCGACGTCCGCGGCCTCCGCGATCTGCTCCACCCGCACCGCGTCCAGGCCGTGCTCCACGGCAAGCCTGATCGCCGCCCAGCTCAGTGCCGCCCGCGTCGCCGCCTTCTTCCGCTCCCGCAAACCCATGCCCTCAGCCTACGTCAGAAATTGCGTGATACGCAAATATGCGTATCACGCAAGTATGTGCCGGTGGTTACCCGTGCCAAAATTGACCGGGTGCAGATCGGGATCCTGGGACCGTTCGAGGTCCGGGCGGACGACGGGGCCCTGGCCGAGGTGCCGGGCGCCCGTTTGCGCGCCTTGCTGGTCGCCCTCGCGCTCGAACCGGGTCACGTGGTCCCGAAGGGGAGGCTCGTGGACTGGATCTGGGGTGAGCGTCCGCCTGCCGATGTGGCGAACGCTCTGCAGCGACTGGTTTCCCGGCTGCGGAAGGTGTTGCCGGACGGTGCGGTCGGTGGGCAGGCGGACGGTTATCGGCTCCAGGTGGAACCCGATGCCGTGGACGCGGCGCGGTTCGAACGGCTGCTCGCCCGGGCCCGTGCTGGCGATGATCCGCGGCGGGTACGGCTGTTGCGCGAGGCTCTTGCGCTGTGGCGTGGCGCGGCCATACAGGACGTCGGTGTGCCGGACAGCGCGGCGCTGGACGCGGCTGCCGCGCGGCTTGAGGGGCTGCGGCTGGCCGCGCTGGAGGACCGGTTCGACGCGGAGATCGGTCTGGGTCACGGAGCGGAACTGGCCGGGGAACTGACCGACCTGCTGGCCGCACATCCGCTGCGGGAGCGACTGGCCGGTGCGTTGTTGCGCGCACTCGCCGCGGCGGGCCGGGGAACCGAGGCGCTGCTGGTGTATCAGCGCACGCGGGAAGTCCTGGCCGATGCGCTCGGCGCGGATCCGTCCCCGGAGCTGTCCGCACTGCACACCGCGTTGCTCCGGGGTGAGCTCGGGGCACAGGAAGACAGCCGGAAGACGAATCTGCGTGCGGAGCTGACCAGTTTCATCGGCGAGGACACCGAACTCGCCGCAGTTCGCGAGTTCATCGCGGAGCATCGGCTGACCACGCTGATCGGGCCGGGTGGTTCGGGAAAGACCAGGCTGGCCACCGAAACCGCGCGCACCCTGCTCGGTGATCTGCCGGACGGAGCCTGGCTGGTGGAGCTCGCCGGGGTCGGTGCGGCGGATGACGTGGCGCAGTCGGCGCTCGGTGCGCTCGGGCTACGGGATTCGCTGCTCGGCGAGGCCAAGGGGGCGGAGCCGGTGGATCGGTTCATCGCCGCGGTCCGGGATCGGGCGATGGTGCTGATTCTGGACAACTGTGAGCATGTGATCGAGTCGGCGGCGGCGTTCGCCCATCGGGTGCTCGGCGAGTGCCGAGGGCTGCGAATCCTGGCGACGAGCAGGGAACTGCTCGGTATCACCGGTGAGGGATTGTGGCCGGTCGAGCCACTTGACTTGCCGGAGCAGGATGCGAACACCGGCGAACTGGAGCGCTCGCCCGCGGTCCGCCTGTTGTGGGACCGGGCGGGTGCGGTGCGCAGGGATCTGACCGCCGACCCGCCGACCCTTTCCGCCCTTGCGCGCGTCTGCCGTGCGGTGGACGGGATGCCGCTGGCGATCGAACTGGCCGCGGCCAGGTTGCGCACCATGTCCCTGGAACAGCTCGCCGATCGCCTCGATGACCGGTTTCGCCTGCTGACCGGTGGCAGTCGCACCGCATTGGCACGGCATCGGACACTGCGCGCGGTGATCGACTGGAGCTGGGAACTGCTCACCGAGGCCGAACAGCTGGTGCTGCGCAGGCTCTCGGTGTTCTCCGGCGGTGCGAGCCTGGAGGCGGCCGAACAGGTCTGCGGTGGGGATGCACTCGAATCGTTGGCCGCGCTGACCGAGAAGTCCCTGGTGCAGGCCGTCGGGGAACGGGTGCCGCGGTACCGGATGCTCGGCACGGTCGAGGAGTACGCCGGGCAGCGCCTCGCGGCGGCGGGGGAGTCGGATCTGTTGCGCTGCAGGCATCTTGCGTATTTCACCGAGCTCGCCGAAACCGCGGAACCGCATCTTCGCCGTGCCGGGCAACTGGAATGGCTTGCCACGCTCGAGATCGAGCACGACAACATCGTCTCGGCGATGCGTGGCGTGCTCGGGGCGGGCGAAGCACCCGCGGCGATGCGCCTCGCCGCGGCCTCCGGCTGGTATTGGTGGCTCGCCGGGCACAAGCTCGAGGGTGGCGAACTGCTCATCGCGGCGACCGAGCTGCCCGGCGAAGTGCCCGACGAGGTCCGGGCCACGGTCTACGCGTTCGTCGCGGGATTCCTGACCTCCGGGCGCGCCGACGCACAGCAGGCGCAGGACTGGATCCGCCAGGTTTTCGAGATCGGCGGGCGAGTCCGGAACCCGCATCCGGCGGTGGTGCTCGTGGTCGCCCTGGAACGCCTGTTGCACGGTCCGGACGCGTTCCTGTCCGCTTTCGAACCCTTGCTCGAGCACGAGGACCCGTGGGTGCGCGCCCTTTCCCGGCTACAGCTCGGCAAGATGCGGATCGTGCTCGGCCGGGACGAGTCCGATGTGGACATGTACCTGGAGCAGGCGCGCACCGAGTTCCGTGCGCTCGGCGATCGGTGGGGGACTTCGTTCGCGCTGGCCGAACTGGCCGATCGGCTCGCGATGCGCGGGGAGTTCGCCGATGCGTGCGAACATTACGAGCAGGCGATCGCGGTGGTCACCGAGGTCGGTTCGGTCGAGGACGTCGTGGCGATGCGGTCCCGGCAAGCTCAGCTGTACTGGCTTGCCGGGGACCAGGAAGCGAGCACGGCCGCCATGACCGAGGCGCAGCGGCATGCGGAACGGGTGGCCTGGCCGAACGCGCTCGCCGAGCTGGCCCTGGCGAAGGCGGAACTCGCGCGCTGGTGCGGTGATACCGAACAGGCGCGGGAACAACTCGGCATCGCGCGAGCCACCCTCGGCGCGGAGGCGGAACAGAACATCCACGTGGTGACCCAGGACCTGCTCGGGTATCTCGCCGAGGAGCCGGATGCGGCACGTGCGCACCGGACCGCGGCCTTCCGTGCGGTATCCGATTCCGGCCATGCACCGCAGATCGCGCAGGTACTCGTCGGGATCGCGGACCTGGCGCTGCGCGAGGAAAACTACGAGCAGGCCGCCCGGTTGCTCGCGGCGAGCGTCGGGGTGTGCGGAGTATCGGATCGCTCCCGCCCGGATGCGGTCCGGATCGAACAGGCCGTGCGGGATCGCCTCGGCGCGAACGAGTTCGCCGAGGCGACACGTGCCGGCGGCCGAACCGACTGGGCTCAGCTGGCCAGGATCACGCTCGGGCTGTCCAGCTGACCGGCAATTCGTGGACGCCGTAGACGTTCATATCGGTCCGAAGTTTCACCTCGGCTGCGGGAATGGCGAGCTCGATGTCCGGAAAACGGCTCAACAGTCCGGAGAAACCGGCACGCATCTCGACCCGGGCCAGTTGCTGTCCGAGGCATTGGTGGACGCCGTGCCCGAAGGAAAGGTGACCGCGCGCCGTGCGGTGGATGTCCAGGGTGTCGGGGTTCTCGAACCGGTGTGGATCACGATTGGCGGCCAGCAGGGAAATGACCACGGTCGAGCCGTTGTGGATGGTCTCCCCGCCGAGCTCGATGTCCTCGGTGGCGTACCGGTAGAAGATGTCCGCAATGGACAGATAGCGCATGAGCTCCTCGACGGCTCCGGGGAGCAGTTCCGGATCCGCGCGCAGTTCGGCCAGCTGATCCGGGTTCTCCAGGAGCGCGAAGGTGCCGAGGCCGAGCATATTGGCGGTGGTTTCGTGCCCGGCGAGCAGCAGCAGGAAAGCGGCGTTGGTCAGTTCCTCGATGGTCAGATCTGCATGGCGGGCGAGAGCGGAGAGGATGTCCTCGCCCGGTTCGGCGCGTTTGCGGGTGACCAGTTCGGCCAGATACGTGGTCATCGCCCCGGTCGCGGCCATCTTGTCCTCGAGGCTCACGTCCCGGACCATGAACCGGGCGGCATTGGCCTGGAAGGTTTCCCGGTCCGCATAGGGGACACCGAGCAGTTCGCAGATCACCAGTGAGGGCACCGGCAGCGCGAATTCCCTGACCAGGTCCACGGGTGGAGTCAGGCCGGCCAGCTCATCCAGTTGCCGCTCGGTGATCTCGATGATCTGTTCCTCGAGTTTCTTCATCCGTTTCACCGTGAACGCGCCGGTCAGCTTACGCCGCATCCTGGTGTGGTCAGGCGGGTCCATGGCGACGAACAGGCCGGGCATCGGCGGGTTCGGTTCGGTCTGCTCGGGCATGCCCGGGGTTTCGTAGGGCATATGGATGATTCCGAGGTCCAGGCGGGAACTGAACCGGGTGTCCGCGAGGGCCTGCCGGGCCGCCTCGTAGCCGGTGATGATCCAGCCCTGGTGGCCGTCCGGCATGACGATGGGGCTGACCGGGCGCGTCGTGCGCAGCCGGGTGATCTGGCTCGGCGGGTCGAAGGGGCCCGCATCGCGTTCGGTGGGCAGGCCGCGCGGAACAGCGACCGGTTGCGTGATCGAGTCGGGTTGCATGCGGCCACCATCGGCGCCCGCACTGTCACGGGACCGCCATGTGCCTGACACCTACGCGTCGATACCGAGCGCCGTGAGCCAGAGGTGCGTCAGGGTGGTGGCCGTATCCTCGAGCGAACCGCCGGTCACCGTGGCCTGATAGAAGGCGCGCTCGGTCATCCACACCAGCGCGGCGGTGAGCGCGGCAGCTTCCTGTGGACCGGTTCCGGCGGGGACCCCGGCCTGCTCGGCGATAGTGCGGGTGGCGACGGCGACCGCGGCCACGGCCGGGCGCCATGCCTCGTCGATCGCCGCGACCACCGGGGACAGTTCGATGGCGGCACGCATCACCGTGCCGTGCTCGCGCCACATCTGCGCGGTGTGCCGGACCCCTTCCCGGAGGGCCTCGCCGGGTGTGCTGCCGTCCGCGGCATCGGTCACGTCGGCGTGCAAGGTGGACACGGTGCGCTCCACGAGCGCGGCGAGCACGTCGTTCTTGGAACCGAAGTAGAAGTAGAAGGCGCCGCGAGTGATCCCGGCCGCCTTCGCGATGGTCTCGACGGTCATGCCCTCCAGTCCGTCCTCGCCAAGCTGCCGTTCGGCCGCGTCGAGAATGGCCTGTTCGCGCAGGTCTCCCTTGCTCGGGGCCGCCTTGCGCCGCCTGCGCCCGTCTTTCGTCTCACCCATCGACGGAGATTGTACATCATGTCGAGAATAAAAAACATCGCGAAGATTATTTTCGACATAGCGTAGACTCAGTGCATGACCAGTACAAAGACCTTCCTGATCACCGGTGTGAGCTCCGGTTTGGGCCAGGCGTTCGCCGTGAAAGCTCTCGAGGCCGGGCACACCGTGGTCGGCACCGTGCGCACACCGGCCGACGCCGAGGCGTTCGCGGCCCTGGCGCCAGGGCGTTCACTCGCCCGTACCCTCGACATCACCGACGACGACGCGGTGTTCCGCACGGTCGACGAGATCGAGGCGACCGTCGGACCCATCGAGATCGTGATCGCCAATGCCGGATACGGGCACGAAGGCGTTTTCGAGGAATCCACGATGGCCGAACTGCGCGCCCAGTTCGCGGCGAACGTGTTCGGCGCGGTGGCCACCGTGAAGGCGGTACTGCCGTACATGCGCGGGCGCGGGCGCGGCCACATTCTCGGCGTGACCTCGATGGGCGGCCTGATCACGGTGCCCGGCACATCCTTCTATCAGGGAAGCAAGTTCGCCCTCGAAGGACTGCTGGAAACGCTCGGCAAGGAGGTCGCGCACCTCGGCATCCATGTCACGGCGGTCGAACCGGGGTCCTTCCGCACCGACTGGGCGGGCCGTTCGATGACCCGCACCGAGCGGTCCATTCCGGACTACGACGAGGTCATGAACCCGATCCGGGAACGAAGGATCGCCGCGAGCGGGAATCAGCTCGGCGACCCGGAGCAGGCCGCCGTTGCGATCCTGAAGATCATCGAGGTGCCGGATCCGCCCGCCCATCTGCTGCTCGGTTCCGATGCGCTGCGTCTGGTCACCAATGGCCGCGCCGCCGTCGACCGGGAATTCCAGGAATGGAGCGAGCTGACGCGGTCCACCGATTTCGCCGATGGTGCCCAACTACCCGGCTGAAACCGGGTTATCGGTGCATCCGCGGGGCCTGTGCACGACAAGCGCGGTGTGCACGTAGTGCTGGCCGGTAGCTCAGCGCTGAGTTATACTGAATCATGAAAAATGTTTGTGATTCAGTTGTGGGAGGGGTGTTGATGATGACAGTCGGTGTTGGTGCACTGATAGAGCGTGCCCGTGACGCTGCGGGGATCAGCCAGCGCGCTCTGGCGGATGCGACTGGCATCTCGCAACCCACATTGTCGCGGATCATCTCTGGTGAAAGGCCAGCGAAGATGCCGGAAGTGGTGGCTATCGCGTGGGCAACCGGGCATACGGTCGCTCAGCTCACCGATGCCGGAACAGCAGCCGATCGCATGCAGTACGCGGCGCGAGCAACCAACGGTTCCGGGATGGATCGCATGCGTGAGGCGCTGCTCCACTTCGTGGAGCTGAACGATTACCTGGACGATCAGGCTATCCCCGCTGCGATCTGAGACAGGTAGATGATCTTGAACGCCGAGCACGAGGGACGTACGGCTGCTGCGCGGTTCCGTCACGAGCACCACTTGGGTGTGCAACCGTTGGGTGATCTTGTTGCCGTCATCGAACAGGCGACCGGGATCGACGTGGCCATTCTCGAAGTTGGCCCGGATGAGCACGGCTTGACGATGCGGGACCCGGTGCGCGACGCCGTGTTCATCGGTGTCGCGCGAACCCGGAATCCGATGCGACAGCGCAGCACGCTTGCTCACGAACTCGGCCACGTGCTGTTCCAGGACTGGACCGATAGCGATGCGCGTGATGGGAATGGCCGGACTCCTACGGAGATTCGGGCCGATGCTTTCGCTCGGCATCTACTCGTACCGGTCGAAGGACTTCGTGATTTTCTCGGGAACCGAGAACTGGCGACTCGATCCACCCTCTCGGAGGTCGTGCAGCGCTTTCTCGTGTCACCGCAGATGGCGGCCATTGCCCTGACTCAGGCCATGTACATCGATGAGGACACCAAACAGGAGTGGAAGGTGCTGACCGCACCACAGCTGGCTACCCGGTTCGGTTGGAGCGACCAGTATCGCGCTTTGCAGGCCGATTCCGATCGGCGGAGAGCGCCACAACGGTTGCTTGCCCGCGCGATCAAGGGCTACGAGGAAGGCGTGCTTTCTGCGCAGGCAATCGCCACGTTGCGCGGCATCACGCTGGAGGCTGCCGAGGCTCACTTGCGCGAGGCAGGCATCATGCCTATCCAGCATGCGATCGCGTGGGCTGATCCCGCCGAGTTACCTGATGCGCACGTCGACCTGGCAGCATTGGACGAGGCCATCAACCTGCCAGATGATGTCGGCCAGCGCACGGCGGAGGGGAACGACGCGGGATGAGTCACCCGCCGATCATCGATGCTGGTCCCGGCCTGAATTTCTTCTCCATCAACAAGGAACGTCTCCTCATCGGGGTACTCGGTCACCTCAGTGCCCCGGAAACGGTGCAAAAGGAGGTGTTTCGCAAGTCTCGGCAAGAGGAGCGTTTCCGTGCTGCTGCTGTGGTCTGGCGAAAGCTGACACCCACATGGATGCAAGTACTTTCCGATGACCAAACGCCCGAACTGGCAGCTGTGATCCACCGGATCACTCGGCAGCCCATGGAACAACGGCTAAAGCGCCCGAAAGATCTCGGCGAGGCCATGGTCATTGCACATGCGGTGGTCGCCGCCGAGGCAGGTGAGGCCGTGACCATCCTCATCGATGACGGACTTGGGGCACGAACTGCCACTGCGGAAATCCGTCGACTTCGTCGACTCCATGTCAGCGGCCGCACTGTCGGGTCGATCAGGTTGGTGAGCACCCTGACTGTCCTGGAGCTCGCGGCAGGTGGGCAGCACATTCCCGATAAGTCTACGATGCGCACCATCTACGCTCGGCTACGTAGTCTCGATGACGGCCTACCGCCGATCGAGGAAACCAACCTCCTGGGCACTGCATACTGGTCCTGAGATGGTCATGCCCGATGGTGCCCAACTACCCGGCTGAACCGGGTTATCGGTGCATCCGCGGGTCCTGTGAGGGGTCGGCGTACAGCGGCGGGCAACCGTGCTCGATGGCTTCCGGGCGCAGCTCGAAGTGCCAGGGTTCGTTGCGGTAGATCCGGCACAACCCGTATTCGGCGCCGTGCTCGGAAAGCCACGCCGCGGCGTGCGGTGGCCCGATATCGACCGCGTTCCCGGATACGTGGGCCGAGGTCTCCGCCGTGGCGACCCATCGGGCTGCTTCTTTCGCCGAGCCGTACTCGAAGACGGCTTTGCGGCGGAGCCGGTTCTGGTACTCGGGTGTCCGCCAGCCGCTGTTGACCCGGAGTTCGATGCCCTCTTCCTCGGCGGCTCTCGCGGCCTCGCGCAGGGCGGCGAGCAGTGCCGGATCGAGGTTCGCCACGGTGGGAGTGCCGTCATCGAAGACGGTGCTGCCCGGAGTTCTGGTGCGTACTTGTTCGCGGTAGGTCATACCGTTCAGTCAAGGCGGTTCCGCGTTGCCGGCACGTATTCGATTTTCGATATGCCATCGATATGCGTCAGCTCGTAGCATCAAGGGCGTGCGTGTGCTGATCGTCGAGGACGAGCCCTATATGGCAGAGGCGATCCGGGATGGCTTGCGCCTGGAAGCGGTCGCCGCGGACATCGCCGCTGACGGTGACACCGCCCTGGAACTGCTGAGCATCAACGCCTACGACATCGCCGTGCTGGACCGGGACATTCCCGGGCCCTCCGGGGACGAGATCGCGAAGCGGATCATCGCCTCGGGCAGCGGTATGCCGATCCTCATGCTCACCGCGGCCGATCGGCTGGACGACAAGGAGACCGGGTTCGAGCTCGGTGCGGACGACTATCTCACGAAGCCGTTCGAACTGCGTGAACTCGTGCTCCGGCTCCGGGCGCTCGACCGCAGGCGGGCGCACAACCGGCCGCCGGTGCGGGAGATCGCCGGTCTGCGGCTGGACCCATTCCGCCGCGAGGTCTACCGGGACGGCCGCTATGTGGGGCTGACCAGGAAACAGTTCGCGGTGCTCGAGGTGCTCGTAGCCGCCGAGGGCGGGGTGATCAGCGCGGAGGAGCTGCTGGAGCGGGCCTGGGACGAGAACGCCGACCCGTTCACCAATGCCGTGCGCATCACGGTTTCGGCGCTGCGCAAACGGCTCGGCGAACCCTGGCTCATCGCCACGGTGCCCGGCGTGGGTTACCGCATCGAAACCGGGGAAACGGATGGATAGGGAATCGGGCCTGAGCGCTCGGCTCAAGCTCACCCTCAGCTACGCCGGATTCCTGATGCTGGCAGGTGGTCTGCTGCTGGCGGTGGTGTGGGTGTTCCTGCTGCGCTACGTGCCCTACCGCTCGGGGCACAGCGTGGGCCCCAACCGCGCCGATCTGGTGGATGCCTTCGGCCCCAAGGCCGCCTTGGCGATGGTCTTCCTGCTGGTGTTCGGTCTCGTGGGTGGCTGGTTTCTCGCCGGGCGCATGCTTGCCCCGCTGACCCGCATCACGAAGGCCACCCGCAAGGCCGCGACCGGTTCGTTGGCGCACCGAATCCAGTTGGAGGGCCGCAACGACGAGTTCCGTGAACTCGCCGATGCCTTCGACACCATGCTCGCCCAGCTGGAGGCGCACGTGGCAGAACAACAGCGGTTCGCCGCCAACGCCTCCCACGAACTGCGCACCCCACTGGCGGTCACCCAGACCCTGCTGGACGTCGCGCGCAACGATCCGAACCGGGACACCGGTGAACTCATCGAACGCCTCCGATTCGTCAACGCACAGGCGATCGACCTCACCGAGGCATTGCTGTTGCTGCACCGCGCCGATCGACGGTCGTTCAGCAGGGAAGCCGTCGACCTGTCCTTGGTGGCCGAAGAAGCCACCGAGACACTGCTCCCGCTCGCGGAGAAGAGCGGGGTCACCCTCGAGACCTCCGGTGACATCGCCCCGGCCTTCGGTTCGTATGCGCTGCTGCTGCAACTGACCACGAACCTGGTGCACAACGCGATCGTGCACAATCTGCCCGCGGAGGGCACCGTTTCGGTCCGGACCAGCGTGCACCCCAAGGCGGTGCTGCTCACCGTCGAGAACACCGGGGAGAAACTCGAGCCATACGTGGTTTCCACGCTTCTCGAGCCGTTCCAGCGCGGGTCGAGGCGAATCCGCACCGATCATGCGGGCGTCGGGCTCGGCCTGGCCATCGTCAACAGCATCACCCGAGCCCACGGCGGGGTCCTCGATCTTGCCGCGCGTCCCGCGGGCGGGCTCCGGGTCCGGGTGCAGCTTCCGGTGGCGGCCCTGCGCAGTGGCGGCTGAGGATCAGCGGGAGCCACGCCGTTCGGCGACCACGCCCAGCACCTGCCGGGCCAGCACGAGGTCCGCATCGGTCGCCCCGGCCGCCGAGGCGTGCGCCGACATCGCCGCGATCCGCCCGGGATCGGTGAGCACCGGGATCAGGGTGTGTTCGATCCAGGCCCGGTCGAGCTCGCCGTCCTCGACGAGCAGCGCCCCACCGGCCGCGACCACCGCTTCGGCATTACGCCCCTGTTCGCCGCCGCGCAGCGGAAGCGGGACATACGCGGCGGGCAGTCCGATCGCGGCCAGCTCGGCGCAGGTCATCGCCCCCGAGCGGCAGATGACGAAATCGGCTGCGGCGTAGGCGTACCGCATTTCCTCGATGAAGGGGAGGACCACATAGGGCGGTTCGCCATCCGGCACCGTGACCACGTGCTGCGGACCGGTGATGTGCAGTACCTGCACGCCTGCCGCCCGCAGTGCGGTGGCCGCCCCGGATACCGCGTCGTTGATCGATCCCGCACCCTGCGAACCACCGGTCACCAGCAGCACCGGTCCTTCCGGGCGCAGACCGAACCGCCGCCGGGCCTCATCACGCAGCGCGGAGCGGTCGAGCCCGGTGATCGCCGGACGCAGCGGAATCCCGATCGCGGTGGCGTGCGCCAGCCGGACATTCGGCGCCGCGGTGAACACCCGCGTGGTCATCCGGGCCGCCAAGCGATTGGCCACCCCGGGCCGCGCATTCGCCTCGTGCACGACGATCGGCAACCCTCGCCTGCGGGCGGCGAGATAGCCCGCGGCCGCCACATAGCCGCCGAAACCCACCACCGCCTCGGCTCGCATCCGGTCGAGCGCCGACCCGGCCGCCCGCACCGATTCGCGCAGCCTGCCCGGTGTGCGCAGCAGTTCCCGGTTCAGCGTGCGCGGCAGCGGAGCCGGTGGGATCAGCTCGAGTGGACAACCACGGGCCGGGATGAGCCGGGTGTCCAGTCCGCGCGTGGTGCCGAGTGCGGTGATCTCCGCGGTGGAATCCAGTCGGCGCAGCGCATCGGCGAAGTTCATCGCGGGCTCGATGTGCCCGGCCGAATGGCCGCCCGCGATCACGATCCGCGGTGCGCTCACGGTTCAGATCTCCTTACGGTAGACATGCGAGGTCTTCTTTCGCTGGTACCCGATTCCCGCATAGAACCGGTGGGATTCGGACCGTGCCACGTTCGATCGGACCATGACCGTGTGGAGGCCCTGCCGTACTGCCCATTGTTCGGCGGCGTCGACCAGAATTCGGCCGATACCGGAACGGCGGGCCGTCGAATCGACCACGAGGCCGGTGATTTCGGCGTATTCGTCCTCCGCGAGGAGTAACCGCCGTTCGATACTGAGATAGCCGTCGATGCGGGAGTCGTCGTCCGGGCCCGCGGTGAACAGTCGTTGGGTATCGGATTCCAGCAGCTCAGCCAGCCGATTGGTGACCGCGCCGGGTTCGTTCGGATACCCGAGCTGGGTCAGTAGTTCGGTGAGCCGCGGAGCATCGTCGGTACGTACCGCGCGGATGACGGTCATGGAAGGAATCCTCGTGCTTCATTAGGTGATGGGGAAATCGAAATATGTGTCCGGATATGGTTCGTCCGTCAACGTATAGTGCCACCACTCGCAGTCGTACCGCGCGAAACCGCAGTCCTCCATGATGGAACACAGCTGCGCGCGGTTCCGCGCCTCGATCGCCGTGATTCCATGTGCCCCGTGATGGGAGACCGGATCCATCAGATCGTGGCCACCACCCATCGGGGCGAGCTCACCGGTGGCCAGGTGATAGAGCGTCAGATCGACGGTGCTTCCCCTGCTGTGTCCCGATTTGGTGGCCACGTATCCTGCCTCGAACATTCCCGCCCGGTCGATGTTCGGATAGTGCCGCCATTTCGTCCGGCCATCCTCCGGTCGCTTCGACCACCGCACGAAGCAGTCCACGGCGCGTTGCGGGCGGTAACCGTCCCAGAGGAGCAAGCCGAACCCGAGGGGAGCGGCCTTGTCCTGAGCCCGCTCCAGGGCCGCGCACAATGCTTTCGTTCCGATGATCCGATTGGCGACGTATCCGTCGACGGGTTTTCCGGTGAAATTGTCCCAGGTTGCGTACTTGGTATCCCAGCGAATTCCGGGGACGAGGTCGTCGACGAAGGCGAAATCCCCGTTCATCGAAGGCCGCCCGCCGCGGCCGAGGACACGATGCGGTCGATCATCTCGGAGAACGACAATCCGGCGGCGGCCATCATCCGCGGGTACCGGCTGTACGAGGTCAGCCCGGGGAGGGTATTGACCTCGTTGAGCAGCACCGTGCCGTCCTCTTTCAGGAACATGTCCACCCGCGCGAGCCCACTGCAGCCCAGGGCACGATAGATGGTTCTCGCCGTCTGCTGCACGTGCTTCCGTGTTTTTGCCGAAACCTCGGCGGGAACCTTGATCGTCGAGTTCTCGGAACCGCTTTCCGGATTGTCCTCCTGATGGATTTTGAAGAAACCGTGGGAAAGCCGGATCTGGTCCAGCTCGCCGACGGCCGGATCCGGGCCGGTTCCCAGTACCGCGCAGCCCACCTCGGTGGCCACGACCGCCTCTTCGATCAGTACTTTCGAATCGTATTGCCGCGCGATCTCCACCGCGCCCGGCAATTCCTCCTTGTCCGAGACCTTGCTGACGCCGAACGAGGATCCCGAACGGGCAGGTTTGACGAAGAGGGGATAGCTGAGCCGATCCGGATCGAGATCCTCCTTCGAGGTCACGGTCCGGAAGTTCGGGGTGCCGATCCCCGCGTCGCCGGCCACGAGATAGGCGAGCGACTTGTCCATGCATAGCGCGGAACTCTGGATATCGCAGCCGACGTAGGGGATTCCGGAGAGCTCCAGCAAACCTTCGATCGCGCCGTCCTCACCGAATTTGCCGTGCAGCACGGGAAACACCAGATCCAGGGCGACCGGCCGGTACTGTCCTTGTTCCAACGCGAGCAGTCCGTGGACGCTCCGGTCCGGAGACAGTATCGCCGGGCGACCGGTGTTCTCCCAGTCCGTGCCCGGGCCCTCGCAGAGTTTCCAGGTTCCGCTGTGCGTGATCCCGATCCAGAACGGCTCGTACTTCTCGGGGTCGAGGTGCTTCGCGACCTCCTGCGCGGATTTGACGGAGACGGCGTGCTCCTCGGAAGGTCCCCCGAAAATGATTCCGATCTTCATATCCAGTGCTGCTTTCTTCCGGCGAATTTCAGGCAATTGATGATGGAGTTCTCCACGGTGTCGCTCAGCGCGTGTTCCGTGTAATAAGCGGTGTGCGGGCTGATCAGCACATTCGGCAGCCGCTGCAGCCTTCGTAGCTGTTCGTTCTCGACGGGTTTTGCACTGCAGTCGGTGTAGAAAATCCCCTCTTCCCCTTCGAGTACGTCCAGTGCCGCGCCACCCAGCCGACCGCTTTCCAGTGCCGAAACGAGGGCCTCGGTGTCGATCAGCGGACCGCGCCCGGTATTGATGACGACCGCGCCGAGCCGCAGTGCCGCGATGCGCCGTCGGTTCAGCAGATGGTGCGTGCTCGCGTCGAGCGGGGTGTGCAGCGTGATGATGTCGCTCAGCTGCAGCAATTCGTCGAGCGGAAGATAATCGGCCGAGGTTCGGGGATGACTGTCGTAGGCGAGCACCTGGCAGCCGAAGCCAGGCAACCGGTCCACGACCGCGGCGCCGATGCGTCCCGTGCCGATCACCCCGATGGTCAGGTCCCGCAGTTCCCGCCCGCGCACCTCACCCAGCCGGTAATCGTGCTCGGCCACCCGGAGCACCGAGGATTTCGCATTGCGCAGCGCCATCAATATCAGCATGAGCGTGTAATCGGCGACACTGTCCGGCGAATAGGCGATGGTCTCCACCGAGATGCCGACACTGTCCGCGTATTCCACATCGATGTGATTGCATCCCACACTGCGCGTCGAGATGTACACGACGCCTGCCTTGCTCAGCGCGCGCAGCGTGGAATCCGTGATACGCGTCTTGTGGCCGACACTGATACACCGATTCCCGAACGACAGGTCGATATTGTCCTCGGAAACAGGGGATTCGATAATGGTCGGAATAACGCCGAAGCGCGGCGCCGACTCCCGGAACAGCACCGCCTCATCCCGCCCACAGCCGTAGACCGTGATCCCCAACGCCGGGCTGGGCGGAGCGGACGAGATCGCGGGCGATCGGGTGCAGCGCGCCGCCGCTCGTGCTGGTTCGCTAAAGGGCATGCCCCCAGTCAAGACGGCATCGTGTTGCCGGCACGTATCCGATTTTCGATACGCCGACGATATGTTACCGAGTGGTAATGACGCGCGGCTGGACTCGTTTCCGGGGGAAAGCCCTACCGGCGGAGCTGGGGCGCACCGGCTGGGGGATGGTTGTTCCGCGGCCTAGTTTCGTTGCCATGGCTTCCTGGATGAGGATGGTGCGTGTTTCGCTGGCAGCGGTCTGTGCCGGTGTTCTGGCGGTGACCTCGGGAACGATCGCCGAGGCGAGCCCGAGCCGTGGTGAGGTGCTCGATGTCGTGCGAGTACAGGCGCTCGATGCCGCCGCGTTGCGGAATCGGCTCGGCGAGACCGGATTCGACGCCACCGGTGCCCGATTCGGTGCGGACGCCTATCGGGTGCGGTACCGGACGCTCGGGGTATCCGGCGCGCCGACCGTGGCCAGCGGGCTTGTTGTGTTGCCCCGCAATGGACATCGGGTACTCCGGACGGTGTCCTACACGCATGGCACCAGGACCGGACGTGCCGATGTGGCCTCGCTCGAGCCGTCGAACATGGATCGCGGGGCGGCGCTGCTGATCGCCTCGAGGGGGTACGCCGCGGTCGCCCCCGACTACCTCGGGCTCGGCCTTGGTGCGGGTCTGCACCCGTACATGGATGCCGCTTCCGAGGCCAGCGCCTCGCTGGACATGCTGGATGCCGCCCGCGCGGTCGCCGCAGGGCGGCACCGGATACTGCGGCGCTCGGTGTTCGTCACCGGGTTCTCGCAGGGCGGTCACGCGGCCATGGCGCTCGGCAGGGCATTGCAGTCGAGGCAGGGGCCATGGCGACTCGGTGCGCTGGCACCGATCAGCGGACCGCTCGACGCCGAACACGCCGAGATTCCCGGTGCACTGGGCAGCGGTGAAGTGGCACCGGCGGCCGCCGCCTTCTACCTCGCGTACTGGACGGTCGCCATGAACAGGATCCACCACTTCTACAGCGAACCGTCCGAGGTGTTCCGGCCGCCGTTCGATCGCACCGTGGAGGCGCTGTTCGACGGGTCGCACAGCGAGGACGAGATATTCCCCGCACTGCCGCCCACTCCGCAGGACCTGTTCACCACCGCCTACCTGAACCGGCTGCTGCACCCGACCGGTGGGGTCCGTAAAGCCTTGCGCGACAATGACGACACCTGTACTTCGTGGCGCCCCCGGGCACCGGTGCACCTGTTCGCGGCGCACGGCGACACACAGGTCACCATCACCAACTCCCGGCACTGCCAGCGCAGCCTGCGCCGGTCCGGGGCCGACGCACCGCTGACCGATCTCGGTCCGCTCGAGCATTTCGACACCCTCTACCAGGGCCTGCCCCGGGTACTCGACTGGTATGCGCGCCGATGATCCTGGTGCGGTGACCCTTCCCTCTCGGTGTCGGTGACCACACTGCCGACCGGCCCGAGGCGGGCGAACTGTCAGTTGATGGCGAGCAGGAGTCGGCGGTTGAGGTCCTGCCAGATGGTGTCGATCTCGTGGAATCCGGCTTCGGCGAGGGCGGCCACGTGCAGCGCGTAACTGGTGATGGCGCCGCGGCGTTGTGTCGTGGTGCCGTCGTTTCCGGCGAATCGTTCACGGCGGGTTTCGAGCAGCGCTTCGAGCACAGGGTGACCGGCGAGGGAGGCCCACCAGGTTTCCCAGTCGTCGATGTCCTCGGCGCAGAATGCGGTCTGCCAGCGTGTCTTGGTCACCGTGGCGGTGAGCTCCCGGCAAGTGGGGCTACGTTCGTCGAATTCCAGCCGGTCGGCGTTGAGCAGTAGACCGCCGGGGCGCAGGGCGGCGGAGATATCGCGGTAGGTCGTGATCAGCTGGGCGGGAGTGAGCCAGTGCAGCGCGGTGGCCGAGAGGACCACGTCGAACTGTTCATCACCGATGGCCTGCAGCCAGCTGTCGGTGGTGATATCGGCGTCCACCCAGTGCAGGCGCCCGTCCATGGTGGACAGGGCGCCTTGTCCGATGGCCAGCAGCAGAGGGTCGATGTCGACTGCTACGCAGCGTGCCTTCGGGAAGCGTTCGAGCAGGCGGGCGCTGATCGTGCCGGGGCCGCAGGCAAGGTCGAGCGCCAGTGGCGCGTCGCCGACGACGGCCTCGGTGGCGTCGAGCATCGTGCCGATGAGTTGTTCGCGGTGCGCGACGTACCCTTGCTGCTGACGGTCCCAGGTGTGCAGCAGCTGTTGCCAGTCCGGCGTGTCGGTGGGCTCGGCCATGGTGATTGCTCCTCCGTGGGCTCGGCGAGCACGGTAGCGCGCTCGGTGTGGGTGAATGGACCGGTGAAAGTGAGCTCGGCAGGGATCAGCCTGCCCGGATCGGCAATCGGTGGCCCTGGCGGTCGGGTACACAGAACCATGATTGACCGAACCTGTTCTCGATCAGCGCTCGGCCGTGGTGACGCCGACCGGTTTGCGGTGGACCACGCGGCTGAGCACCTGGCCGGTCGGGCCGTGGTCGAGGACGCTGCCGGTGTCGAGGAGCGTGGTCGTGGTCGCGACCGTGGCCACCAGGTTCACGTCGTGACTGACCAGGACCAGGGTCGTCCCGCGCTCGCGGCGCAGCTGGTCGAGCACGTCCAGCAGACCGGCGCGGTTCGCGGCGTCGAGCGCCGAGGTCACCTCGTCGGCTACCAGCACGGCGGGGTCGGCGATGATCGCACGGGCGAGCGCGGCTCGTTGCAGCTCGCCCCCGGAGAGCCGGTGCGGGCGCCTGGCCGCGGTGTCGGGGTGCATCCCGAGGCGTTCGAGGAGTTCGCGCGCTTGCGCTTGCGCGCGCTCGGCGCTGAGACCACGCAGCAGAATCCCCGGCCGGGCGATCTGGTCGAGAACCGGGAGACGGAGCAGGAACGTGGCCCTGGGGTCTTGGTGGACGTATTGCAGCCGACGGCGATCTTCACGAGGACGGTCGAGCGCGTCCGGGGCGAGGACGATGCCATCCACCTCGACCCGGCCGGCGCGCGGAACGGTCAGCCCGGCCAGGCAACGTGCCAGGGTGGTTTTGCCCGCGCCGGAGCGACCGACGAGCGCCGCGCACGTTCCCGCGACGGCAGTGAACGAATCCACCTCCAGTAGGACACGATCCGCCCCGGCCACGACCCGCAGACCGTCGGCCCGTAAGCGCGGACGCTCCTGCTCGGTGCCCGCGAGGGGTGCATCGACCGGCACCGGCGCTTCGCCGAGCACCTCGTGGACCGGCCCGCGCCGGTCGAACCGTCCATCGCGGATGACCGCGACCTCGTGGGCCATGGCGCGGGCGAGGTCATGGTCATGGGTGAGCAAGACCAGCGCGACCCCGTCGGCCGCGAGCGCGCCGAGGTTGGTGACCAGCGCGTCGGTGGCAGCCGGGTCCAGTCCGGTGGTGGGTTCGTCGAGGACGACCACCCGTGGCTCGGTGACCAGGGTCTGCGCGAGGGCCAAGCGCTGCTGTTGACCGCCGGAGAGCTGGTGCGGATAGCGGCGCTCCAGGCGTTCCCCGGCCGGGACACCCGCCCGCAGCAACGCCTGCCGCACCGCCTCCTGTCGGCGGTCACGGTCGCGGCCGTGCCTGGTCGCGGCCAGTTCCTCGATGACCCGTCCGACCCGCCGCAGCGGGTCCAGCGCGGAGCCCGGATGCTGCGGCAGATGCCCGACCCGGGCGGCCAGCCGCGCCCGGCGCTCGCCGGCTCCGATGCCCAGCAGCTCGGTTCCTTCGACGCGGACGCTGCCGCCGAGCTCGACGCCGGGGCCGGGCTCGCCAAGCAGCGCGAGCCCGAGCGTGCTCTTGCCCGCGCCCGAGGGGCCGACCACCGCCAGCACTCGGCCGGCAGGAAGGTCGAGGGCAACGTCGGTCAGCAGCACATCGTTCCCGGCGCGGGCAGTGAGCCCGCGGACCGACAGGACGGGATCGGTGCCTTGGACCGGGCCGGGATGCCGACTCGGCTCACTCACGGCTGTCGACCTCCCCTTCGCTCGAGCATCCGGTCGGCCAGCAGGTTCGCGCCGGTGCACAGGGCCACCAACAGCGCGGCCGGCACGAGCAGGGCGGCCGGTGCCAGGTAGAGCGAGGAGGCATTCTGCTGGATCACGACTGCCCAGTCGATCGTGGCCGGATCGAGGCCCACGCCGAGGAAGTTCGCATTGGTCAGCATGGTGACCACCAGCACGACCCGGGTACCGGTATCCACCAGCATCGCCCCGAGCGCCGCTCGCCACGGTTCGAAAAGGCGCACTCGCCACCACGATTCGCCGGACTGGATCATCGCCTCCATCGTGGCGCGCCTGCGAGGTGCCGAGGCCGCGCTGCGGACCAGGCGGACCAGCGCAGGCAGCTGCCCGAGCGCCGTCGCGATCAGCAACCACAGCACGCCCCGGCGGCCGGTGCCCGCCAACACGAGCAGCACCAGCAATGGTGGCAAAACCAGGAAGACATCGAGCACCCGCAGTGTCGCGGTCGCGAGCCGTCGCCGCCTGGTGGCTGCCATCAGCAGACCCAGCGGTGCGCCGACCACGTACGCCAGAATCAGCGCCCCGACGGTCAGCGCGATCACCGTGGTGCCCCCGCGCAGCGCCAGGCCGAGCACGTCGCGGCCGAGGACATCGGTCCCCAGTAGGGTTCCGGCACCGCCGGGAGGTAGCAGTGGCGCGGTCCCCGGCGGCGTGGTGGGGGCGAGAAGAGGACCGAACAGCGCGGCCAGCAACGGGACACCGGCCAGGATCGCCCCGAGGACCGTCGTCACGGTGACCCGAGCCCTCCGTGCGGCCACGAATCGGGCCGTGAGCAGCTGATCGGTCATGAGAGCGACTCACGGTCGGGCAGCAGGCGCACGGAAGCCAGATCGGCCAGGAGATTGACCACCACGGTGGTCGTGGCGAACAGCAAGGTGTAACCCTGGACCAGCGGCAGATCGTGGGCGCCGACCGCCGCAACGAAGCCTGCTCCGACTCCCGGCAGAGCGAACAATGCCTCCACTACGACCACACCGGCGAGCAGGCCATCGATGACCCGGGCAAGTTGCTGTATCGACGGCACCACCGCCGCGGGCAGTACGTGGCGCCACAGCACCACCGGCCCACCGAGCCCGAGCCGGCGCAAGTGCTCGATGTACTCGGCGCTGTCGGTTTCGGCCACCCCGATCCGGATTTGGCGGGCCAGCCGCCCGAGTTGGTTGAGCACCAGCACGGCGACCGGCAGCACCAATACCGAGGGCCCGCCGAGGCTCCCACCGGCTCCCGTCGCGGGCAGCCAGCCCAGTCCGATGGCGAATACCCCGACGAAGATCAGTCCCAGTGCGAATTCCGGGACCGCCTGCCCGGCCACGCACGTCGCCGTGATGACCCGGTCCACCACCGAGCCGGGCCGGCGACCGGCCACTACTCCGGCGACCATGGCCAACGGCACGATCACCATGAGCGCCGCAAAACCGAGCGTCGCCGTGCTGGCCACCCGCTCGGCGAGCTCCTCGGCGACCGGGACACCGGTGACCAAAGACCGTCCGAGATCGCCGGTCAGCACACCGAGAGCCCAGTCGCCGAAACGGTCGAGCACCGGACGATCGAGGCCAAGCCGACTGTGCAGCGTCGCGATCTGCGCAGGTGTGGCCTGTTGGCCGAGGACGATCTCGGCGGTGTCGCCCGGCAGCAGGGTGCTCAGCGCGAACACGATCACCGAAGCCGCCGCCAGCTGAGCAAGCGCGACCGCGATCCGGGCGAGCGCCGTGCGCGTCCGCTTCGACCGTCGGAGGGCACGGCGCCAGGACTGTCGCCGCGCCCCACCGGCCTCGGTGGCGACCCCGACACTCTCGTCGCTGGTCACCGAGGCGTCACCCGAGCCGGGCCTTGTCGAAGCGGGCCCACCGGTCGGTGTTCGGCTTGGCCGCCTGCATACCCCGCAGACCGGCGGCCACCCCGGTACTCCAGTCCGCCGAGGCCCACACCAGCATCCCGGACTCGGTTCGCACCAGTTCCTGCACGCGCGAGAACAGCGCCGCCCGGGTGCCCTCGTCGGGGCTGGAGATCGCTTTGGCGTAGAGCTGGTCGATCTCGGGATTGCGGTACCCGGTGAAGTTGTAGTTGCTCGCCGTGCTGACCAGGCGGCGTCCGACATAGTCCGGGAGCGGCAGTGCCCCGGTGCTGCTCACCGAGGCGACGCCCTGGCGCTGGATGGCCGCGTAGTAGCCGTCGGGCGGCAGGATCCGCGGAGTGACCTTCAGCCCGATCTCGCCGAGCTGTTCGGCGATCAGTGTGGCGGCAGGCTCGTAGTTGGGGTCGCTGCCGCTGGTCTGCAGCTCGATGCCGCGCCCCTTCGCACCTGCCTCCGCAACAAGTGATCGCGCACGATCGACATCCCGCGTGACTCGGGGCAGGTTCGCGTAGTACTGCAGGCCATGCCCGTAGAGGTCGTTGCCGACCTCGCCCCGTCCCAACAGCACCACCCGCACCAGCGCCTCGCGGTCGAGGCCGGAGCGCACCGCTTCCACCAATCGCGCGTCATCGAACGGCGGACGGTCGACCTTCAGCGGCATGTTCTGATAGGAGGAGGCGGGCGCGGAAAGCACTCGGGCCCGTGAATCGCCCTCGAGCTGCGCGGCGCTGCTGGCCCGCAGGTTGTCCGCATAGGCGACCTGCCCCGACAACAGCGCGCCGACCCGTGCGTTCTCGTCGTTGATCGGCACGAACTCGAGCTCGTGACTCGGCGGTCGACCGTCCCAATAACCCTCGTAGGCCGAATACAGCGCGGGCCCGCCAGGGTGGAAGGACACGTATCGGAACGGGCCACAGCCGACCGGGCGGGTGAAGTCCGTGGTTCCCGCGGGCACGATCTCGGCGCCGGGAGCCGCCAAAGCCAGTGGGAACAGGAAGTTCGGCCCGGACAGCACGATCTCCACCTCGCGCTGCGCGACCGCACGGCTCGCGGAGTGGTCGACGCCGGAGAACTCGGCAGCAGCCGAACCGGCCGTGCCGGGGTCGGTGATCCTGCGCAGACTGTAGAGCACATCGGCCGGGCTCAACGGTCGTCCGTCGTGGAACTTGGTGTCCCGCAGCCGGATCAGCCACCGCGTCCCGGTCTTGTCGACCTCCCAGGACTCGGCCAGCCGCGGTTCGGCGGTCATCTGCTGTGACCAACCGGCCAGCGTGTCGAAGCAGGCCCGGGCCCGCGCCTGGTCGACGAATTCCGGTGCCACGTGGGGATCCAGGCTCTCCCGTGACCCGCCCGCGGCGAAAGCGACTCGCAGACGATCCCCGGACGAACCCGAGCCGCACCCGGCAAGCAATGGCGCGGCCGCCGCTGCGAGCCCACCGGCCAGAACCGTCCTCCGCGTCAGCGCAGCCATCTAACGGTGCAGACCACGGAACAGGGCGGGACCGCTTCGCACGCAAAGGCCGGCGACCGACCGAGCACGAGCGTACAACGCAACAGGCAGCACAGCGCCTCCAACACCTCGTGGACAGCTACTTCACGGGTGCCGTGGCCGGTCTCCTGGCTGACGGGGTATTCCTCGCCGAAACCTCATGGCGACGAACCGTTCCGGCCGCCTTCCCAGGCGCACACGCGCCCAGTGGCTCCGCAGCGCGGACAGCCGGGACTCCCGATCACAGTGGCGAGGGCCGCACCGGCATCACACCGGCTTCCCGAACACCACGGCGCCCGAAGCATAGGCCGACCGAACCGCGATGAACAGACCGGACACCGCCCCGGTGGCGGATACCACAGAACTAGACCTCTGCCACCGTATTCCTCTCGCCTGGCCGCGCGGCATCCGGTGAACCCGTGCTCCGGCCGACGGGTGGCGATCACGGCGGCCAGGTCGAGCGCGGCGGCCGCGGTGTCCGCCGCCGCGCTCGATACCCGCAGGTCATCGTGCCGCGAGAGCGCGGGCGGGGCCGGTCCGGCCGGGAGGGTCCGGAGACTCTCCGCGTGCTCGGCGTGGTGACCACCGGGGGCATGGGGCCGGAGAACCCACACGCCCCCGATCGCGCAGTGCCTCAGTCCCAGTCCAGCGTGGCGCCGGACTGGTACTCGTTGACTCGGGTCTCGAAGAAGTTCTTCTCCTTCTTCAGATCCATCGCTTCCGACATCCACGGGAACGGGTTGTCCACCTCGGCGAAGACCGGCCCCAAACCGAGCTGGGCGCAGCGGCGGTTGGTGATGAAGTGCATGTACTGCTCGCACAGCTGGGCATTGAGCCCGAGGATCCCGTGCGGCATGGTGTTCTGGCCGTACGCCACTTCCAGGCGGCACGCCTCGGTGAGCATCCCGCGCACCTCTTCCTGGAACTCCGGGCTCCACAGGTGCGGATTCTCCAGCTTGATCTGGTTGATGCAGTCGATGCCGAAGTTCAGGTGAATGGACTCATCGCGCAGGATGTACTGGTATTGCTCGGCGATACCGACCATCTTGTTCCGCCGCCCCAGCGCGAGGATCTGCGCGAATCCGGTGTAGAACCACATGCCCTCGAAGATCACGTAGAAGGCGATGAGGTCGCGCAGGAACGCCTGGTCCCGGTCCGGGCCGCCGGTGGTGAACTCCGGGTCCTCCAGGTGCTGGGTGTAACGCAGTGCCCAGGCGTCCTTGTCCGAAATGGACGGGACTTCGCGGTACATGTTGAACAGTTCGCCCGCGTCGAGGCCGAGGCTTTCGCAGATGTACTGGAAGGTGTGGGTGTGCACGGCCTCCTCGAAGGCCTGCCGCAGCAGGTACTGGCGGCACTCCGGGTTGGTGATGTGCCGGTAGACCGCCAGCACGATGTTGTTGGCCACCAAGGATTCCGCGGTGGCGAAGAACCCGAGGTTGCGCTTGAGCATCAGCCGCTCATCGTCGGTGAGCCCGTCCCGGGACTTCCACAGCGCGATGTCGGCGTGCATGGACACCTCGCTGGGCATCCAGTGGTTGGCGCAGCCGGCAAGGTACTTTTCCCACGCCCAGCTGTATTTCAGCGGCAGCAGCTGGTTCACGTCCGCGCGAGCGTTGATCATCGCCTTGTCATCGACGTCGATGCGCGCGGCGCCGCGGGCGATCTCGCCCAGACCAGAGGTGTCGGGGTCTACGGAGGTCATGTTCACTCTCGATTCTTTCACTCGGATAGGTATGTGGTGCCCGCACTGTGGGGGCGGCAGCGGCCTACTGGCAGGCCTCGCAGTCCGGGTCCTCGATCGAGCAGGCCACCGCCGTCGCCGTGGCGGTAGGCGCGGGCGTCGCCGTGGGGGACGGGGCCGCGGCCGGTGCGGTGGGCACGGCGTTGAGCTTGCCGTCGGTACCGCGCAGGGTGCTCTTCTCCACCGAGGTCGCGCTGCTGGAGCGCAGGTAATAGGTGGTCTTCAACCCGCTGCGCCAGGCCAGCCGGTAGAGCTCGTCGAGCTTGCGGCCGCTGGGCTCGGCAAGGTACAGATTCAGCGACTGTGCCTGGTCGATCCACTTCTGCCGGCGCGCCGCGGCGGCCACCAGCCAGTGCGCCTCCACCTCGAAAGCGGTGGCGTACCGGCGCTTGAGCTCGGCCGAGATCCGGTCGATGGGCCCGAGAATCCCGTCGAAGTACTTCAGGTCCGACACCATCGCCTCGTCCCACAGTCCGGCCTGCTTCAGGTCGGCCACCAGGCGCTCGTTGATGACGGTGAAGTCGCCGGACATGTTCGATTTGACGTAGAGGTTGCGGTACGGCGGCTCGATCGACTGATTCACACCGCAGATGTTGGCGATGGTGGCGGTCGGCGCGATCGCCATGACGTTGGAGTTGCGCATGCCATTGGCGCGCACGTGCTCGCGCAGGCCGTCCCAATCCATGCTGGACGAGTAGTCGAAGTCCGTGTTCGCACGGGAATCCGCAAGCATCCGCAGCGAGTCGATCGGCAGGACCCCCTGGCTCCACAGCGAGCCGTCGAACGACGCGTAGCTGCCGCGCTCGGTCGCCAAGTCACTGGAAGCCGCGATCGCGTGGTAGCTGATCTCCTCCATGCTGCGGTCGGCGAACTCGACTGCCTCCTCCGATGCCGCCGCCAGTCCCTGCACGACCAGTGCGTCGGCGAAGCCCATCAGGCCCAGTCCCACCGGGCGGTGGTGCAGGTTCGAGTTCCGCGCCTCCGGGATCGTGTAGAAGTTGATGTCGATCACGTTGTCCAGCATTCGCACCGCAGTGCGGGTGGTGCGCCGCAGCTGCTCATGGTCGATACCGTCGGCGGTGACGTGCCGGGCCAGGTTGATCGACCCGAGGTTGCACACCGCGACCTCTTCCATGCTGGTGTTGAGCGTGATCTCGGTGCACAGGTTCGAGGAGTGCACCACCCCGGCGTGCTGCTGCGGGGAACGCAGATTGCACGGGTCCTTGAACGTGATCCACGGATGTCCGGTCTCGAACAGCATGGTCAGCATCCGCCGCCACAGGTCCACCGCGCGCACCTGCCGGAACACCTTCAGCTCGCCGCGTTCGGCGGCGGCCTCGTAATGCCGGTAGCGTTCGGCGAACTCGGTGCCGTACAGATCGTGCAGGTCCGGCACCTCGTCCGGGGAGAACAGCGTCCAGCTCGCATCGGCCTCTACCCGGCGCATGAACTCGTCCGGCACCCAGTTCGCGGTGTTCATGTCATGGGTGCGGCGGCGGTCGTCGCCGGTGTTTCGGCGCAGGTCGAGGAATTCCTCGATGTCGATGTGCCAGGTCTCCAGGTAGGCGCAGGCCGCACCCTTGCGCTTTCCGCCCTGGTTCACCGCGACCGTCGTGTCGTTGGCGATCTTCAGGAACGGCACGAGGCCCTGTGAGGTTCCGTTGGTGCCTTTGATGTGCGCGCCCATGCCGCGCACCGGCGTCCAGTCATTGCCCAGCCCACCGGAGTACTTCGCCAGCAGCGCGTTGTTCCGGTACGCCGCGAAGATCGAATCCAGATCGTCGGCAACCGTGGTCAAAAAGCAGGACGACAGCTGCGGCCGAGTCGTACCCGCATTGAAGAGTGTGGGCGTCGAGCACATGAAGTCGAAGGAGGACAACAGCTCATAGAACTCGACGGCGCAAGCCTCGCGGTCCGGTTCATTCAGTGCCAGCCCCATCGCCACGCGCATGAAGAACGCCTGCGGCAATTCGAACCGGGTACCGCTGTGGTGCAGGAAGTACCGGTCGTAGAGCGTCTGCAGCCCGAGGTAGTCGAACTGCAGGTCCCCGTCGGCCCGCAGCGCCCGGCCCAGGCGGCCGAGATCGAACTCGGCCAGTTCCGGAGCCAGCATCCCCAGCTCGATCCCGTGGTGCACGTATTCGGCGAAATACTCCGGGTAGCGGTCGCGGATCTGCTCCTGGTCCGCTTCCCGCGGCGATCCGGCCAGGTACGACAGGGCCTCCCGGCGCAGCTGGTCCAGCAACAACCGCGCACTCACCCGCGAATACCCGGGGTCGCGCTCGACCAGCGTGCGAGCGGCGAGCGTGAGCGCCTCGTCCAGCTCTCCCACGCTCATCCCGTCGTAGAGGTTGCGCCGCGTCTCCTCCAGAACGGCCGCCGGATCGATCTCGTCCAGCCCGGAACATGCCTGGTCGACGATCATGCACACCCGATTCCAGTCCAACGGGCGGAGCGAGCCGTCGTGGTCCGTGACGTTCAGGTCCGGTGCGGAAGAACCGGCGGGCTCCGCAACGAGCCCGGCCTCGGCCCGCCGGGCTTCGGCGTGCTGCTCCCGATACAGCACATAATCGCGGGCAACCTGGTGATACCCGCCGCGCATGAGCGCGAGCTCGACCTGATCCTGGATTTGCTCGATGTGCAGCAGAGTCCCCGGTCCCGCGTAGCGCAGCAGCGACTGCCGCACCTGTTCTGTCAGCTCGGTGACCAGGCGATGCAACCTCGTGGACGCTGCGGCGCCGTCCCCCTCGACGGCCAGGAACGCCTTGGTGAGCGCGACCGAGATCTTACTGGCGTCGAATTCGGAGATCGAACCGTCGCGCCGTAAGACCCGCACGTGCGTCACCACCGCATCGGGGTGGTTGGTGATCAGGCTGCTGGATGATTCAGCCACAGGACTCCCTCTCTCGCGATGCTCTGCCGAGCCCGGAGGCCGCCAGAGGCGCGTGAGGAGCCGCGACGGCAGCACGTTCGGCAGCCACCATCACTCTCGTCCGCATCGGCCCTCCCGCGAGGCTCCGGACAGCGCGCACTCCACGCGCTCGCACCGATGGCAGGTCTTCGGACTCGCGGGCATCCGGCCTTGATCAGGCCGGTCCTACTGGCCGTCGCTTCCCAAACCGGGTGGCTCAGTGCTTGTCTCCGCGGAGACTGACGGCGGTCGTTCCCACTTACCGCTGCGGGGCAGTCCCGGATTCGCACCGGGTTCCCTCTTGCCCCACCGACCCGGAACGGGCCAGTGGACCATCAGCGACTCGATACTACATCTTGTGCCGGACAGTGTTGAGCCACCCAAAATGGGCGTGTCGTGGGAGGGTGGACAACGCGCCCCCGGATGACCTCGCCGACTCCGGTCCGCACCGCGGCGGTCCCCGGGACCGAACCCAGGACGTCCGCGGTTCCGGCGGCGGACCGGTCGCCAGCCGGATCCTCCCGTCCCGCGGACTCGGCAAGCGATCGCCTCGGAGTTCGCGGAACACTGGCTCCGCCCTGCGAATGTTGCCATGTTCTCTTGATGACCACTGCGGCGATGACCTCGGGTGAAGATTGGGAGCACACCCCAAAGGTGTCGCCTCTGGCGAACTTTTCGCACATTTCTGCGAAGTTTGCGAAGGCCAGGGCTGTTACCGTCCCGGACGGCGGCACCGACGCGACGAGGTGATGGTGCGTGGAGAAGATTTTCGCGGGCGCCAGGTTGCGGCACCTACGGGAGAGCGACACCATGTCTCAGGCCGAGCTCGCCCGAGTGCTGGAGATCCGGCTGGCCGCCGGCGTGCGAGAGGCACTGCTCGATGGGGCGGTCGGTCTCGAAGTGAGCACGGCAGAGCTCAGGGACCTCGCGGGCACCATGTCCGAAAGGCAGTCGGCTAGCGGGTTCCGCTTCTCAAGACGTTCAGTATCGGCCCCGGCTGCGAGCCGCGGCACACCCGTCCATTCCACAGGTCTCGACTTCGACGCCCCGGCGGCGGCCGTGCCCATCGGCATGCTCACCATCGACGAGAACAGCAGCACCTTCGTGTCCTACCCCGCCGTGCCCGTACCCGGAAAGGAAACCTGACATGACCTTCAGCACCGCTGACCTCGTCGACGAGTACGGCGAACGCGCGCTCGTGTGTGACACGCCGCTGCGGCACTACGGTGCCCGCACGCGCTTCCACGGTCCCGTACGCACAGTCTCCTGCCTGCTCGACAACGGGCTGCTCCGCGAGCTGCTCAACACGCCCGGCGACGGCAGTGTTCTCGTCGTCGATGGCCTCGGTTTCGTGCACAGTGCACTTGTCGGCGACCGGATCGCAGCAGCGGCCGCCGACAACGGGTGGGCCGGTCTCGTGATACATGGCGCGGTGCGCGACAGCGTGGCCCTCGCCGGGCTCGATATCGGGATCACCGCGCTGGGGACCAATCCACGCAGGAGCACCAAGAACGGCACCGGCACAGTCGATGTGCCTGTCGGTTTCGGCGGTATCGTGTTCCGGCCCGGTGAGACCGTGTACGTCGACGAGGACGGAGTGCTCGTCCTGGCCATGGCCTAAGGAACGCACTCGATGTTCGCTGACGCCGCGCTACTCGCCGCACGGCTGGCGGATCCCGATGCCGTGCGTGGAAACAACTGCCCGGGTAGTAATTTCCACTCACGATCGATGGGAGCTGACGCCGGTGGCACGTCTTCATGTCGGTTGCGCGATGTGGACCCACAAGGCGTGGCCCGGGCGGTTCTTGCCGCAGTCGCTGCCCGCCGGCGAGCGCCTGCGGGCCTACTCCGGCTGGTGCAACGCGGTCGAGGGCAACACCACCTTCTACGCGACTCCGGCCCGGAACACCGTCGCGGCGTGGGCGCGGCAGACCGGCCCCGGCTTCCGGTTCGTGGTCAAGCTACCCAAACTCGTCACGCACGAGCGCCGGTTCGCCGGGGTCGAGGCCGAGATGCGGACGTTCCTGGACGCGATCGAACCGCTCGGTGAACGGGCGGTCCTGTGGACCCAGTTGCCCGGCTCGTTCGGCCCGTCGGACATCGATGTGCTCGGCCGATTCCTGCGCAGGCTCCCCGCAGACCGCAGGCGTGCCGTGGAGGTGCGCCACCCCGGGTTCTTCACCGATTCCGGCGCGGCCTCGTCGCTGGAGGGGGCGCTCGCCGGTGCGGACGCCGAGTGGGTGCCGTTCGACACCACGGTCTTGTTCCGGAGCCCGCCGACGAGTGCGGCCGAACAGGAGGCCTGGGCGAAGAAACCGCGGCTGCCACGCCGGACGCGGGCGCTGACCGACCAGCCGATCGTCCGCTACCTCGGCCGGGACTCGGTCGAGGAGACGGTCGAGGGGTGGCGGCCGTGGACCGAGGTGGTCGCCGACTGGCTGCGCGAGGGCCGGTCGCCGACGGTTTTCGTGCACACCCCGGACAACGACGACGCGCTGGCGCTCGCCCGCCGGTTCCACGACGAGGTGCGAGCACTGGTGCCCGGCCTCGACGCACTGCCCGAGCCGGAACCGGTCGAGCCCGCGACTCTTTTCTGAGCGAGGTCAGCTCACCCCGAGAGCGGCGAGGACCGGAGCGCCGTCTGGTGATCGCCGGTCGAAGAAATCGGTGTGCTGTTCGAAGAAGGCATCGAAGTACAGCTGATTCCGATGCCTGCGAGTAGATCACTGAGCTTTATTCACGGCCGCCATCCGAGGCCGCAGAATTCGAGTGATGTGACGATTTCGATTACTTTGGCGAGTTCGGCGAACCGATCGCGATATCCGGTGGCGAGTATTTCTGGTTTTCAGGTGCGTGATACAGCGTTCGGTAGCGGATCGGATTCGTGATAGCGCCCTCTTTCGTGGAGTGAATACGAAGTTCCCTGGTAGGCGGGATCGCCGATCACCTCGATTCCGGACTGTTCCTGTTCCCAGCCGGTTATGCCGAACGCGACGCGATCGTCGAGGTGACCAGGCGGTGCCGCACACATGTGGCCGACCACAGAGGGCAGGCCAGGCGTATGTGCTGGACGCGCACAGCCGCGCCCGGACGCTCGCCGAGGCGCTGGGCGGCTCAGCGGCACCTCGGCTGTCGGACAGTGACGCGACCACACTGGATCGGCAGGCGGAACGCAAAAAGGCTCGCGTTCTCCGCGAGCACGAGCCTCCTATTTGCGTGGACCTTGGGGGAGCTTATTACAACACGAAGGACCAGGTCAGTGCGTTAGAGAGCCTTCTTAGGAAGCTGCCAGAGGTTTCGGAACCACGGTCTGTTGAGGTGTCGCGGTCTCGTCCGGGGCGTGCGCGGCAGCTTGATGTGGGGCGTCAGCGGGAGTTAATCGAGGGGTATCGGGCTGGGGCGACCGTGTATCAGTTGGCCGAGAAATTCGGGGTCAGTCGGGCAACGGTGAGCGCGATCTTGCACCGTCACGAGGTGCTCATGCGGCGTCAGGGTTTGGCCGTCGAGCAGGTTGATGACGCCGTGTATCTGTATGAGCAGGGGTGGTCGCTGGTGCGTATCGGGGAACGACACGGTGTAGATCCCGAAACCGTGCGGCAGCGACTCCGCGAGCGCGGCGTCGTGATGCGTGACCCACAGGGGAATCCTCGTGCGAACGGTCGAATTACGCGCTCCTCCGGCGAAGGCTTTGAGGTGAGGTCTCCTGCAAGCCACACGATCGTAGATGTTCCGACAGCGCCCACAATCCAAAGCAATTACGTACACGGGACTGACCAACAGGGCTTGGACGGCAAGCTCGTGGTCTAGGTTCGCTTCCCGCTACTGGAACCGAGCAGTAGGTGGTCGCGATGTCTTCGGCAACGGTAACTCGATTCGCCTCGGTGATGATGAGCCTGGTCATCGGTCTCACGTTCTTGTTCGGCTTCGGGAATGTGCTGCATCTGGCGTTGAGCATCGGCGTGCCGATGTACGTGGCGCCGCTGGTGGCGCCCGCGGTTGATTTGACGGTGCGCAGTCTGCTCGTGGGGACACGGCACTTGACCGTGTGTGGGATGGGTGAGGGAGGTTTGAAGCCTGCACGCCGGTTGTTGTTGGCCTCGAGCGTGGTGACGCTGGCGTTGAACGTTGCCGAACCGGTAGTTCACGGCACGTGGGGTAAAGCGGCGTTCGATGCGGTCGGCCCCTTGTTGCTGATCGACTGGCCAGAGGTTGGCCCAGGTCTGCTGCGCGCACTACAGAGCCCCTTTGAGGGACACGACCAGCAGTCGGCCACATTTGTGACCGAACACGACAGCCGATCTAGCATGGAGCCATCGACAGTGCTGCCGGGGTCGAAGCCGGCGGGCGCCGTGCACTGCGATGAGGACGAGCTTCTAGAGTGCACACGTCGTGAAGATTCTGAACACCGGCGCCTTCGCCAGCGACCGATTTCGGTTGAAAAACTTTGGAAGAGGCTGGCGGTGGGAGCCAGCCGCTCGAGGACGCTTGTTGCCGCGGTCAGGGCTGAAATTGGTGAGTGAGTCGAGTGAATCGGTTACAGGCCTGCTCTTTTGTCCTCTCGTACCGAGACGACTCGGAAAACCAGCTACTTTCTGGCCGGATTGGCACTGCTGAATGCGGCTGAAGTACACGCGATGCTGGGTGACTCACGGGCATGCGAGTCAGCCCTGGGGCGCGCGGACACTGAGCTCGGAAAGATCGATCCGGCCGATACCGCTGGCCACCTGTTTTCCCCGAACCAGTTGATCGGCTGACGGGTCCTGCTACCTGTTTCCCGGCGAGGATCGTAGCGCGCAGCAGAGGTTGGAAGAGGCCGCGCGGGCACTGTTCCAGCAGACCAAGTCCGGGGCGATCGTGCTCGGAAGCCTGAGCCTGCCCCACCGCCGCCGAGGCCAACTCGACCTGGCCTCTGCCGCGTTCCACGAAGCCATCGACGTGGTCGAAGCGACTCGCGACGGCGGTTGGTTGAACATCGTCTCCGACGCTGGACGGGAGCTATGCCGCTGGCGTACCGAACCGGTCGCGCACGATGTCTACGATCGGGTGCTCTCCCTGATGAGCACAACATAAGGAGCGTCGTGCCGAACCACGAAGTGGACGAGCTCAAGAATACCGCTAGCTGTTGCGGGTCGTGACGTTGGTGTCGGCGGGTAGGGCTTGGTGGGGGGCGGGTCTTTCGGCGGCAGGATGGAAACTGCCAAGTCAGCCATCAGCCGAGTAGAAAGACCCGCCCGTGTATCACCGTAATGCCCCGTTGTCGTTGGAAGGCCGTCGCCGTCTGGTGCGGCGTTGTCAGACACGTCCGATCACTGATGTGGCCGCGGAGATAGGGATTTCGCGGCAATGCGCCAGCAAGTGGGTCGGTCGTTATCGACGCTTCGGTGAGGCCGGTCTGGCCGATCGGGCCAGTGTCCCGCACCGTCAGCCCACCGCGACCCTGGCAGAGGTTGTGGTCCGGATCGAACGGTTGCGGCGGGATCGCAAGTACTCCGCCCGCCGTATCAGCCTCGAACTTGCTGCCGAGGGCATCACGATCTCCGTGCGCACAGTGTCGCGGCAGCTGGCCCATCTCGGCCTGAATCACCGCAAGTTCCTCGACCCGACCGGGAAAAGTAACCGCACGCCACGACGAATCCATGCCCGCTGGCCAGGACATATGGTCCACCTCGATGTGAAAAAGGTCGGCAGCATTCCAGACAGTGGCGGCTGGCGGGCCCACGGCCGTGATAGTGAACAAGCCAAACGTGTGAACCGCGGCAAGAAACGCGGCGGGCGCGCCCACTACACCTATCTACACTCCGCGATCGACGGTTTCTCACGCCTGGCCTACACCGAAGCCCTGGCCGACGAAACCACCCGCACCGCGATCGGGTTCACTCATCGCGCTCGCGCGTTCTTCGCCGCCCACGGCATCACCCACATTCACCGGCTGGTCACCGATAACGGCGCCTGCTATCGCGCGAAAGACTTCGCCACCGTTCTACGCGGCGCTCGCCACCAGCGCATCACGCCGTACACGCCCCGGCACAACGGGAAAATCGAGCGCTACAACCGGATTCTGGCCGAGGAATTCCTTTACACCCGAACCTGGACCAGCGAACACCAACGGTCAGCCGCCCTGAACATGTGGAACGTCCATTACAACTACCATCGACCCCACACTACCGCAGGAGATCAGCCACCTGCTTCCAGACTCCACACCGGCATCACCAACGTCATGGCCTCATACAGCTAGCCGTCGCACCTGGGACCTGCTCGACCGCGTGGGTCTGGTAGTCGGCGGTAGCGTGCACGGCCACATCCCAGACTTCGTCGGCACGGATGCCGCCGCGGCCCAGCTCAGTGATTTCCTACGCGGAAGGCCGCACGGGCAATCAAGGCTGTACCGGACAAGGCTCAATTTCCCGCTCGCGTGAGAGTGTTGCGCGAAGGCAAGACCGTCTACATGGCGGTGCCAAAGTTCGCCCAGCAGCATCCGTTCTATCTGCTCGATCCTGCCGCCCTCGCTGTCTCGCCTGAGGAAGCCGCCTCCTGCCGCACCGCGGCAACCGTCGCCCGGCACGTCGACCTCGACGATGTGGAACCCATCGATCTCATCGTCTGCGATAGCGTGGCCGTCAACTGCCACGGCGCCCGACTCGGCAAGGGCGCCAGCTACTCCGACATCGAAGTTGCGCTGCTCCAAGAGCCCGGGCTCATCGGCCCGGCGACCCCGATCGTCACCACGGTTCACTCTCTGCCAGTCGTGGACGATGAGTTGCAAGAAACCGAGCACGACTTCCGCGTCGATGTCATCGTCACTCCCGACAAGGTCATTCCGTGCAGCTCGCCGAAGCGTCTCACCGGCTTTCTGGGAGCACCTGAGCCTGGACAAGGTCGCCGCCATCCCGTCCTCGCCGCCCGAGCACAGAAACAAGTCAAGAACGAACCTTGAGTTCGCCGCCTCTCTGCTTGCGCCCGCAGCGTCCGGCCATCAGTCTTCTATGGAGCAACCCTATTCAGGCTCATCCTGGACTCGACTGCGCAAATTCTGTAAGAAACTCGTCTCTGATAGCCGAAGGTGGAACTCCTCTTGCCAGTCTCCTTTCAGGTTGCCAACTAGGAGGAAATCCTCGGAGACAGATTTGAGAAAATCAACTTCATCACTTTCTTTGTCTACACGTGGTCGATGCTGTTCGATCGGACAGTTGCCGACGGGGACGAGATCCATCAAAAGATCCCGCGTGCATGCACGTACGCCACGTTTGGCATGGTCGGTTTCGTTCTCGCTATGAACGATTTCGCAACCAATCGCTCGAAGGCCAGCTCGTTGCAGTGCGGAGAAGAGTGCTACCCAAGCTTGCGGACTGCGATTGGCATAGCTGAATATAAGATGCCCGTCGCCTCGGAGGGTGCGGCGTGTTTCCGTGAAGATGCGCGCGAGGATATCTTCGTAGGCACCGTCGTCGGCGAGTTGACCCGTCGCCGCATTGACTACTGCCTCACCAATAAGTTGACCGTCGGCGAGCTTTGCCCAGGCGCGTAGTGGGAGCGACAGTTCAGAGTACTGGACATCGTCATGGTACGGAGGGTCTGTGAGAGTAAGATGTACACAACTATCGGGAAGCAAGAGCCGTTCTGACGAGCCTTCCACTACTCGAACGTCAGCATCTAGAGTACGGTCTGCTATTGTGTCTGTAGCAGCGACAGGGCCGTCAACCATGAGTGCGCGTCCGGTCTTTTCATTTAGCCAGGAAGCAGCCTTGAGGAGTTGAGCCAAACGGCGGAGAACAGTGCCGCGACCGCTATTTTGAGTTCCCCAAACATTTGGTTCGACTGCAAATGTTGTCAGATTGAATCGATGACCGGCCATTGATTCATAGCTCTTGAGGTAATAACGATCCCACCGAGATAGATTCCCAGCCATTTCGGCAGAACCGATCACGCACGTAGTAATCGCCCGGACAACTGCGGGGTCCTGGGAACAGTGTTGCACTGCGTCGAGCAAGCGCTCCATCAGCACCCGTTGCCGATTTGGATAAAGCTGCTCCCAATATTCGAAGCTATGACGTAGAAGGACACGAGTCTCTTGTCCATCGGGAATCTTTCCGAGGGAAAGGGTGGGTGACCATTGAGGGCCGTCTGCGGCCTCTCTCTCGGCATTAGTGGGGATTGCTAGTTCGCGATGTCCACGGCGGCTGCGCTCGACAAGAACAACCTCCCAGTCCCATGTCTCCGCGCGGGCTTCTAAACGATCAATGTGACCACAGTTCCAGCACACGATTTTGCGACCTGGCGTGTAAGCCTCCGCAGGATCGGTGCGGATGTTGCACTCCGGACAAGCGCACCGGCGGTTGGAGTCTCCCTTGAAGAGGTGGCCACGGGGGCACGCTAAGAACGCTGCCGGTTCACCACGTTCTCGGCGCGCAAGCAGCGACACGAGTGCGTACGGGAACATCCGCGCTCGTTGCCTGCAGGCGGTGCATTCGGAGGTGGCAACGCGGAAGGTGTGGGAGACGTGCCCGGTAGTACCGTCAGACAGAGTAGTGCCGTAGGCAGCCTGAACCTCGCCATGGACCCAGTTTGCAAGTGTCGCAGCGGCGTCCTGCAACCGCTTAGGGGCAGGGAGGCCCAACATGGCTGACAACCCGTCCGCTGCCCACGGGTTGAGGTCTTGGGCGTAGACCTGATGACCTCGCATCACCGCTGCGAGGGGGATGACGCCACCGCCAGCAAAGATATCGGAGACTAGAAGGCGGCCGGTCATGTCAGTGTTGACTGCGTCGATGACGGCACCGTTGACTGCCACTGTGCGCCTTGCCCACCATCGATAAGTGCTAACGGGCGGCAGGTGGACCTCGCGGTTGCGGCTCTCGGCACGAGCTGCGGCGCTGATCTGTACTGGGTCAAGATGCCGTAGGGGGCTTTGAAGCGGAACGACGGTGCTCTTGGCTGCACGGCGTGATGCGCGAGACGGCGTGCTCGCATCGTGACTCGTCGTGACCGTCATTCCCATCCTTCGCATCGTGCCGCATGTGGGCTGTTGTACAGGGGAAGCGCAGTGGCGTGTCAGCGCCGCCGTGTCTCGTTAATCCTTGCGCCGACCGTGTCACCTGAGCAAGTCAGGTTCACTTCCGAGCACGGCTCGATCATACTGCCGAGTAACTTAGAGTCCTGGGATTCGGGCTGTGAGTTGCTGGATCTTGTCACTGCCTAGTCCCGATCGAGCGGCAGTCCGGGACGTATCTTGGTGTCCGGCACGGTGAGGCGGGCGGACGCCCATCGACCTCGGAGATACTTGTCTGCTGGCGCATCGCTGGGTAGGGCTGCCGCGACATCTCGGTATGTGAGCCAGCCGATGACGTGCATTGGCAGTGGGCCGTGAGTACTGGTGATCTCCTGGCGGGCGACGACGAGCGCCCACATAGGGTCAGTGGCCCCGGTCTGGGCCTCGTTGCGGGTGATATAGAACTCGACGCGGCCTCCCAAAGCTCGGGTGGCCTTTACTTCCAAGTGGTGTCGCCTTCCGCGACAGTCAGGGCTGGAGACGTCATAGCCAAGCGTGTCATCTTGGAGGCTTAGACGTGCGACTTGGTCGGCAAGGTCACCTCGATCTCGGGCATTGAGATACTCGCGGCAGGCATGAACAACCGCCTCCTCGCCCTCGGCACCGATTTCGGCCAGCAGTGTCGCATCCACCTTGCGTGCGGCGGAGAGCACGAAGGTGTCGCGTCGTTGTGGATCTTCGAAGACCGAGCACAATAGATCCTTGGCATCCTCCGGGACTCGTTCCCAGAAGACCAAGTCACTGCTCGCAAAGGTTGGCAGCCACATGTCTTTGCGCTCCGTGAGGATGCGTTCAAGCAAGGTCTCGACGAACGCGTCAGGCGGCAGTCCTCGCAAATTAAGCAGAGTCGGTTGTGGAATGAACAACGACCCTCGCTCAACAATCAAGCCAAGGTCAGCAAGCAACTGTTGGCCAGCAAGAAGCGATGCCCGGCTATGCCAACCGCCGGTGGGCAAGTTGAGGTAGCTGCGGTTAAGCGTGTTCTGCGCAGCGCCCGTCTCATCGAGCACTTGCGTGACCCAGTAGGCTGCCTGGATCTGGAGGACTCCCGGCAGGGTGGCGGACCGACCGGGACGGTCGAGATCGGCCGACATTAGGGCTCCCCGCGCAGGTGCGTGAAGAGGGCTTTGATGTCCTCGACCTCATCGAGAATTGCTCCGTACTCCTCTTCGTCTTCGCTGGGCAACGCCATCGTGACGAGGTCAGGATCATCGAGCATGTCACCGAGTGCTTGAGCCTTGGTCCTGATGCGCTCGTTGACGATGTCGTCAATCGTTCCAGTAGTGAGTAGGAAAGTAAGCCGAGTATCTACCCCCGGCTCCAGGCCGAGACGGTGGATGCGATCGATGCTCTGTAGGTATTGCCCAGCATTGAACGTGCGGTCGAGGTAGATCGCGTCGTGGCAGACTTGATGGAGACTTACTCCTTCGCTCATCGCTGCAGGATTAGCAAGCAGCACCATGCAATTCGGATCTTCGCGGAATCGCTGGAGTTCCTTCTCCCTGGTGCGCTCGGCTGTGGGCTTGCTGTTCCCTGATGGGACCTCACCGTAGATGAGGGCTGGCTCATAGCGGGCAAACATGCGCTCCATCGCGCGCAGATTGCGGACGAAGTTTGACCACACCAGGGTCTTGCGTGGCGGGTCTTGCTCAGCGTTCTCCTTGATCATCTGAGCGACGAGAGAGAACTTCGGCGGGGTCTCGTACTGGTTGTACCGCTGAATAAGGTCCCACAGTCTGCTGCCTGGCTCAACGGTCAGCGGCGGATGGCGAAAAATCGGCGGATCGTCATCACTTGATCCAGCAGCGAGCAGATGTGGATTGGTAGCTGCTTCAAGCAGATACATCACAATCGTGCCCATACGCCCGAGTTCAGCACGATCAGCTATCGTCATCTTGAGCATGCCAGCGTAGCGATCGCGCAGCGCGAAGTAGATGTCGCGATGTAAACCCTCCAACGGCACGGGTTCGACCCGCAGCGTTGGTGGGGTGAGTCCAAGTTCTTCCTTACGGGTCCGGACGAACATCGGACGAATGACGTCGGCGACCTGGTGCACCGCATGAGCGGGTGGACGGCTTCCAAGAGCTTCGCTCGGCAGGATTCGACGCGCCTGCCCGGGCCAGAGAAAGTCGACCAACGCCACGAAGTCCGCGCCCGACTGTGGCGCGGGAGTTCCGGTCAGGATGTCCCGGCGACTTGCGGTGAAAGCGAGGTCAAGGCAGGCGTTGCCGTGCGTGCCACTCCGGCCAGCCTTCATTCGATGGGCTTCATCAAGTAGGACCAGCGTGGAACCCTTGGCCGCCCACCGCGCAACCGACTCGTAGTTGTTGGCCAACCGGTGGTAATTGATCAAAAGGATCTCGGCGTTGAGGGGTGCGTGATCGGTGAAGACTTCAACTCGCGGCCGATCCTGCGGGTCAAAACACGCCTCAACTTCGTTGTGCCAGGCGTCGAACGCTGATAACGGAGCTACCACGAGCAGACGCGACAACCGCCCGGCTGCCCGCTCGGCTTCGTAAACAGCGTAGGCTACGGTCGTCTTTCCAGCACCGGGCACAGAGAAGTTCGCGCCATTGGGGAGAGCGAGCAGTCGCCCCACATCGCGAAGCTGGAACTGCTTGAGTTGCCGTTGGAACCGCGTGTCTGTCAATCGTTCTTGAACTTCCGCCGGCGTGAGCCCAGACACATCGAGGATGAGCTGGTCGAGAGCGCGCCGTTCGGTGCTAGCCTGCCGGATCACTTCCAGCACACGAGGGTCCCAATCCAAACTGACGCCATGACGCTGACATGCAGGCTTCAACCAGGTCAAGTTGGTCCGGAATCGTGACAGCGAAACACGGACAGCGCGGGCAGGATCACCCTCGTATCCCCATGCCACACGCAGTTGGCCCCAAAAAACATCAGGAACGTCGCCATCACGCTTGGCCACTACAACCGGCGGGCTCGTTTGGCTCAACGTGAGCCGAACCACCGCAGAAACGCTCACGCGTCAGCGTCCTCCGTACCACTCACGCCCAGCTGTTCCACGACCATTATCAGCTCATCATGAGAGCGCTGATAATCTTCGGCGGCACGTCGTAGCTTCTCCAAGTCGAAGCCGTGATGGTTGCCGATGTCGCCCAACGCAGCGCGCGCACGATCGCATTCCTTGGCGGCGTTGTCCAGGTGACGCATAGGGGACAGGAGGGCGCTCTGTCCCCTATTGTCTCGGTCCTTGTTGTCGGCCGCGATGTGCAATGCGTGAAAGACAGCAGCCTCGAAGGCTTTTCGGGGCATCTGCAGCTGCTCCCCGGCCTCGTTCGGCGGGAACTTCACATCGTCGTCTTCCGCTGTTGTAGCCAGCGCATCAAAGATCGGTTGGAGCGTTACCTCATTGGTGGAGGTCGCGTCGTGAGAGTCAGGACGTCGTCGAGGACATCCAAGCCGTCCAAAGACACGTCAGGCGCAGTTGAGCTGGACCCGACAGCGAGGGGCCATGCGTGGCCATGCAGGGCTGCTTGTTCATCCAAGGCCGCCACGGCATAGTCGTTCAGGTAGGTCCCATCGATTTGCCGAACCCGCCGGTAGTCCAACCCTGCAAGCATTCCCGTGATCTTGGCATTGCGTTCGCGCTCCGCCAGCCCGGGGTTTTTGTCCTTGTGTGCCTGGTATGCGCTATCGATGTCTTTCAGAGTCTGCTGCTCGTCGTCGAAAAACGCGTAGCTCAGATTGCCATTGCTGCTCGCGATGACGTTCTCGATGATGTTGAGAATGCGGGCGTCGGTCTCTGCCCTCTGTGCCGCCTGCTTGCGGTCGGACTCCTTGTTCGGGTCTAGTGACCTGTCCATCTCCAGGCCGATCCGTTCGGGAGACCAGCCGTCGTTGAGCAAGTCACGGATGAACAGGAGCTGGGCTGTAAAGGAATAGTCTTGTTTGACATCGCGCCGCATCTGGAAGCTGAGCTCCAGATCGGTCAACTCGGCTTCCGTCGCGTCCGAGGGAAGGACGTGCACCTTGATGTTGCTAAACCCGAGCTCCCGCAATGCCACCAGTCGAGTGTTGGCATTGATCAGCACACCCTCACTGGTCATGACGCCGGGCTCGAGTTGCCCGTCGCGCAGGAGCTCAGCCTCGATCCTTTTATAGCCTGGGGTCTCCTGGATGATTTGAGCAACGACCTCCTGAGCCTCTGCACCGAATGGGTCGTCCACGATGACACGCTGCCGGGCGGCGACCGACTCGACTTGGGGCTTGATCCGGTGGCTCCGTGGGTTGAGCAGGGCGTGAGTGACGGGAATCTGCACCTCGGGCCATGACACGTCCTGATCACGCCACTTGAATGTGCGGCGAGCGCGTGATGACGTGTCGGCTGCCTCGACCCTCGTCGCGATGAGCTGCCTGCGGGCCTGCTGAGTGATCTGTGTCACTAATCTGACTCCTGCGTGTCGTGCTCGTTCGGCGCTGGATGCTGCGCCGACCGTGGATTAGTCTGCACCTCGCCACCGACAGAATTCGTCGTCCGATCTTGACCTGCGGAAACGATGTCTTCGACGAGCTCGCTCATGGTCAGTTCGGTATAGACCCGACCTTCAAACGCGCGGACGAGGTCCACCGATTCGCCGCGGGCGGCCCAACCGGGCCCGGCGAGAACCGCCGCGGCCGGCACGCGCAGCTTGCCCGGCAACTGTAGGAGTTTGCCTCCGCTTTTGTTCGCAGTCCCATGATCCTTGGCGACTGACACGGCGACGGCGTACAGGGCCTTGCCGGGTCGGACGATCACCTTTACCTGACCCGAGACGCTGCTACGGTCCTCCTCGCTGCTCGGGTCGGAACTGCCGCTGCTGTCCTGCTCCGGCACGCTCAGGCTGGCGAGCAGCGTCTTGGAGGCCGCGGTCTTGTCAAGGAGTCGATAGGAGATGAGGCGGCTGTCCAACATCCCGCACAACACCGTCGCCACCGCGTCCTGCACCTTCTGCGAAATGCGATTTCGATGGGCACCCCAGGCGCTACCGACCCATCGTTGTGTCAACAACATCTCGTATGGAACGCCCCCGGCGCGCATACGCTCGACCTGCTCCCAGCCGTCCGTCGCGTCGCTCGGAGGTAGGAGTAGTTCGACCGGCCGCAGGGCGATCCGCGCCGGATTCTCCTCGGTATGAGTGCCTTGAATGATGGAATCAATTACCGCGAATGCGGTGCCGTACTGCTCGTTTGTCCAGTGTCCACACGGTTTGCCGGGCAGTTTGGTCGGATGAGCGCGTAGCTTCAGTTCGCTGTACGTGAGACCAGCGACAGCACACAGAGCGTTCATGACGCTTGGGTCGTTAGTTTGCGCAGCAGCAACCGCAGCCACCGAAATATCCCGCAACGTCCTGCTAGCGGTGTGGCTGGCCACCTCGTCAAGAGCTTGTCGGAAGTGCTGCGGCCGGGGAACCGTATCGATCGCGAGTAACCCGGTGCCGGTGTCAACATCAGAGCGAAGGCGGTCGCGGCAGACCTCTCGTAATGCTCGATTCCCCAGATCGGCCAATGCTGCGTTAGAATGGTCGGCCACCGCCACTAAGGCCGCGAGGAGTTCACGGACACGCATGGGCGCGGGCAGTGTCCGCCCCTCGTGCAGCCACTTCAACGCGTCACGGGTAGATCCACGGCCAGTGACGTGTCGAAGGTAGGGTTCCGCATCATCGATGTTCACCTGTCGTGCCTCCCAGGCCGGCATTTTCCTCCACCAGCCACCCGCAATGATGGCCACGGATGTGAGTTGACTGCACGTGATCCACGCAAGAGCCTAGGCCCGTGGGGAGACGAAGCCACCGCTGACCCCTTGCTGTTACACAACGTGACAAGGTGCAACTTTTGCTAGCCATTCTTGGTGAAGGTCGCCATCTCCGGGGAGTGGCCACCACCTGCTGGAATCGGTCAACTGTGCAAGAACCAGCAAGTACGTAGAACTCGCCCTGTCTGATTTGTCAGCCTGTTCCTGACTTCAGGGCCATGACAGACGAGAGCAAACGAGGACTGTGAACCGTCATGGGTTGGGGGTCGGTTCCTTGTGTGAGGAAGGTGGTCGCCATGTCGAAGCGCTACTCGCGCGGGGTTCGCGAGAGGGCTGTCCGGCTTGCTTTTGATCATTTCGATGAGTACGAGTCTGTCTATGCTGACGTGCACGCCATCGGGCCCGGTGGTCGATGTGCTTCCCGAGATGCTGCGCGTGTGGATCGTTGAGGTGCTCGAGCAGCAGCCCGTGCAGGGCGAACCGGTCACGAGCGATCGTGCCGAGCTGGATCGGTTGCGTAAGGAGAACTGGGAACTCAAGCAGGCCAATGAGATCCTGAAGCTGCCCGGTTGAATCTAAGAGCGTGTCTTACGTGGCAGCCGGGCATGTTTGCGCGATGATCTTGGACTGTGAGTGATCCGTTGTCGTTGCGGCTGGTGCCCGATGAGCTGTGGGCCCTGGTTGAGCCGTTGGTCCCGGAGTTTCGGCCGCGTAGGCAGGGTGGTGGTACGGCACCACTGGACGATCGTGCGGTGTTCACCGCGATCGTGTATGTGCTGACCAGCGGCTGTGCTTGGCGGGACCTGCCGCCCTCGTTCGGTGTGCCGTTCCAGACCGCGCACCGCCGATTCAGCCAGTGGACCAAGGCGGGCTTGTGGCGCCGACTGCACCACGTCGTCCTGGACGAACTCGGCAGCCGTGGCTTGATCGACTGGTCCCGAGCAATCGTCGACGGAGCGAGCGTACGGGCGAAAAAAGACATCCCAGGAGCTTGGATGTCAAGCGGCGGCGTGCTCGAGATGATGTGACCACGCGGTTGCTTCGTCGTAGAGGGCGCGGTTTTTGAGGCAGCCGTGCAGGATTCCGACGAGCCTGTTAGCGAGTTGTCGCAGCGCGGCGCGGTGACCGATGTCGCGTGCCCGGAGCTTGTCGTAGTAGGCCCGTGCGCCCGGGGATGCTTGCAGGGCTGAGAAAGCCTGCACGGCGAGCGCGTCGAGGAGCCGGTCGTTGTGGACGTAGCGAGTCATCACGGTCTTCTTCTTGCCGGACTGGCGTGTGATCGGACTGGTGCCGGCGTAGTTCTTGCGGCACTTCGCGCTGGTATAACGGCGGGGGTCGTCGCCGAACTCGCCAAGCACCCGAGCGCCGGCGATCGACCCTAGGCCGGGCTGGCTCAGGAGGACCTCAGCGGCCGGGTGCTGACCAAAATGTGCCTCCACCTGTCCCTGCAAGGCGTTGATCTGCTCATTGATCGTGCTCAGGACAGCAGTCGCCGCGCGCGTGGTCGCGGCGTAGGCCGCGGTCACCACCTCGGGTTGGCCCAGCTGCTCGGTCCGTAACGTGGCCTGGATGGCTGCGGCTCTGTCTGAGATGCTGCGACGACGGGCACGCTTGAGTGCGGCGCTGATCTGCGTGATGGTCAGTTGGGCCGCCGAGGCTGGGTCCGGAGCCTTGTCCAGCAACTCCAACGTGTCGGCGGCGGCGAGGTCGTCGAACGCTTCCAGCGCTGCGGGAAAGTAGTCGCGCAACGCGTGCCGCAGCCGGTTCATATGCCGGGTACGTTCCCAGATCAACGTCTTATGCGCCCGGCTCACCACCTTGACCGCCTCCGTCGCCGCGGTGTCTCCGGCAACCGGACGTAGTTGGTGGGAGTCAGTGCGCACCATGTCAGCCAGCGTATGCGCGTCGGCCGTGTCGCTCTTGGCGCCCGACACGCTATGCCGCTCCCGGAAACGGGCCACTGACAACGGATTCACCGCAAACACCCGATAGCCCGCAGCGATCAGCGCCTGCACCCACGGACCCCGGTCGGTCTCGATCCCGATCACCGCCTCGGCCTCGTCCGCGTCCTCGCCAAGGTGTTCGCCGATCATCGCGTGCAACCGCGCGATCCCCGCGACCCCTTCCGGCAACCGAGCCCTGGACAGCCTGCGACCCGTGGGATCCATCAGCTCAACATCGTGATGGGCCTCCGACCAATCGTCTCCAACAAACAGCAACGCTTCTCCCGTCTTCGCAGTCGATCACCATCAGCAGCCCGCAGGAGAACCATCAACGACCTAATGAACGAGTACTCACACCCCAACAGAGGTGGGCACGACATCCCATCAGCGATCAACTCTCCCGACTACCGGCAAGGGCACAGTCT
>NZ_KB905396.1 GCF_000379465.1 Sciscionella marina DSM 45152 | reverse complement strand
CACCGATTCGATGGGGCTTGGGCTGCTACGACCAGACCGCCGCGACGAGACCTACACCCACGGCCACCTCGGCAGGGTGCGCCAGTGGATCGAATCAGTGAACCAGACACTGAAAGGTCAACTCGGTCTCGAACACCACAGCGGACGCACCCCAACCGGCGTGTTCACCCGCGTCGCCCAACGCCTCCTCGCCATGGCCGCCGGAATCTGGCACAACTGGACCACTGATGCCATCAACAAACGGTCACTGACCGCCTACGACCACTGACCAAGGAATCAATCATCTAGTTCACCGAGACGGTGACCGCTTCCTGCTCGAAGGAGCGCTCGACGTTCGCCCGCCGCTTCGGATGGAACCGGCTCATGTTCTGCTCGAGCAGTTCGAGCGCCTGGGGAACCCCGATGGAATCCGGTCCCATTTCCGGAAGCCTTCCCCCATCGCGTTTGAGCGTGGCGATCGCCTCGTCCATGGCAGACTGGGCGGCGAACAGGCACGGTGTGGAGTAGATCGCCACATCCGCGCCGAGCTCCTCGAGTTCGCGCAACGAGAGCCGTGGGGATTTGCCACCGGCGATCTGGTTGAACAGCAACGGTTTGTCGCCGATCACCGCGCGCACCTTGCGGATCCAGTCGACGGTTCGCACCTCGTCCACGAGCACCACATCGGCGCGGGTGTCGGCAAGGGCCTCGGCGCGGCGCAGGATCTCGGACTCCTCCGTGGCATCGGTGCGGGCGACGACGACCAGGTCGCGCCGGGTGTCCAGCACCAGGTTCAGTTTTTCCAGATATTCCTCGAGCGGCAGGATCTGCTTTCCGTCGACGTGTCCGCACCGGCGCGGCCGCTTCTGGTCCTCGAGGATGAGCCCGGATGCGCCGATGGCTTCGAGCTGTTCGACGACATGGCAGGCGACTTCCGGGTCCACGTAGCCGTCGTCGATGTCCACGAGCAGGTGGTGCTCAGGGAAGGCCAGCCGCAGCCGGGACACGAAGTTGACCATGTCCGGCCAGGCGATGTAGCCGATGTCCGGTAAGCCGTAGTAGGAGGCGGCGAACCCGAAGCCGGACACGAAAAGGCCGTCGTAGTGTTTGGCGGCGACCGAGGCCGAGAACATGTCGAACACCCCGATGAGCGGGGTCACGCCGGCCCGGCCGATCGCCGCGCGGAACTGTCTTCCGTTGTACATCAAGGGATCTCCTTAGCTATCCGGTGGACACGGTGATTCCTTGGTAGCAGTGACAAAGTGCATCCGGCACGGATTCGCGGGCACTCGGTGAACGATTCTCACCGGGCTCTCATCGGATTCGCATGAATAGGTGTCCCACGCGAATATTTACGCTGCTTTCACAGGATTACGCAGAGGTGTGTCCGATAGTGAGGAATGTGACCCATATGGACGATTCGGTGTGGATATCCCACTGTCATGCTCGATGGGGAGGAGGGCATTACGTGCGGATTCTGGTTGTCGAGGACGAGCAGCGGCTCGCCGATGCGATACGGAAACGCATGACATCCGATGGGCATCTCGTGGATGTCGTGCGGGACGGAAGTGCAGCGGTACACGCGGCGAGCGAACGTGCCTACGATGCCGCCTTCCTCGATGTGATGCTGCCCGGGATGAACGGGTTCGAAGTCTGTAATACCTTGCGGGACAACGGAAAATGGCTGCCGATCATCATGATCACGGCACGGGATTCGGTGCGCGACCGGACGCGCGGACTCGACTGCGGCGCCGATGACTACGTGATAAAGCCCTTCGCGTTCACCGAATTGATGGCCCGGCTGCGCGCCGTATTACGTCGGAAACCGCAAGAACGTCCGACGAGTATCGTCGCGCGCGGAGTGGAACTCGTTCCCGATGTGTACCGGGTGCGTTACCAGGGTGCCGACATCGAGTTGTCGACGCGCGAATTCCGGTTGCTCGAGTACCTCATGTTACACAATGGACAAACATTATCCCGGGCGAAACTTCTGCACCATGTCTGGGGATCAGCGGCCCAGGGTAAATCGAATGTCGTCGATGTGTATGTCGGCTATATACGCCGAAAACTCACGGCCGCCGGATGCCCGGATCTGATCCGGACGGTTCGTGGAATCGGCTACGGCATCGAAACCTGAGTCGCGGTGCCCATCCGGTTACGCCTCGTCCTGTGGTTCGGCTCGATCTTTGCCATACCGCTGATCCTGCTGGGGATCGCGGCCCCGGCCTGGCTCGGTGCCGAGCTCGGTGAGCGCGACGACACGGCATTGCGTGCGGCGTTCTCGCTGATGGTCCGGGAGGGCGTGCGCCAGGCGGGGTTCGCCGAGCTCGCCGAGGCCGGACTGGACGCGGTGCGCTCCAACGACGCGACGACCGAACTGCTCGGCGGTGACGGCCGGATCCTCGCCAGGCACGGGATCCGGTCCGCTCCCACGTTACTCGCCGGGGACAGGGAAAACTTCGAGCGGGCCCGCAACGACATGCAGAGCCTGCGCCTCGTACCGCCGGGGCAGCAGCGCGCCTTCCGGATCGTCGCGGGCCCGAGCGGCGCGGGCCCCGGCGCCCCGGTCCTGGTGATCGGCTCGCCGTTGACCGCGATCGAGCACGCCGTCGCGGACATCAGCGATGCGCTCGCGGTCGGGATCCCGGCCACGATCGTGCTCGCCATGCTCGGTATCTGGCTGCTCACCCGCTCGGCGCTGCGCCCGATCACCGCCATGGTGGAACGTGCCCGCACCATCACCATGGACCGGCTCGATGAGCGGATCACCGTGCCGCGCAGCGCCGATGAACTCGGCACCCTCGCCGGAACGCTGAACGAGATGCTCGACCGGATCGGGCAGGGGCTCGCCGGGCAGCAGCGGCTCATCGCGGACGCCTCGCACGAGTTGCGCACCCCGCTGACCATGATCCGGTTCGAACTCGAACTGCTGCGCGAATCCCCGGAGCTCACCGGATCCGATGCCTCCGGCGTGCAGCGCAGCCTCGGCGAAACGCTGCGGATGAGCCGGATGATCGACAACCTGCTCACCCTCGCCCGGTTCGAGGGTGGTGGAATCCAGTTGCTGCGCAACAGAATCGAGCTCGCCGAAGAAGCGAGGAACGTCGCCGAACGGTTCCGCGCGCCGGGTTTGATGCTCGGCGTGGACATCGCCGTGGAAGGGGGACCGGTCGAGGCGTTCGCCGACCGCGAGCGCATCGACCAGGTGATCACGAACCTGCTCGACAACGCGGTGAAATACGCGGGAGAGGGCGACATCCGGGTCCGGGTCTGGAGCACCGGGGAAACGGCGGGCCTCTCGGTCACCGATCAGGGGCCCGGGCTGAGCGAACCGGAACGCGAGCGGATCTTCGAATGGGCCGAACGGTTGCCGAGCGCGGGATACCACCGGATGGGTGGCAGCGGTCTCGGGCTGGCCATCTGCCGGATGATCGTCACCGCGCACGGCGGCGAGTTGTGGGTGACCAGTGCGCAGGGGCAGGGCTGCACCTTCTCCTGCACCCTCCCGCTGTAACTGATTGTTGCGCCCAGTTTGCGTGGCAGTGCGGGTGGCGGAACCCCGCCGCGGTGCCGGTTGCCTTGGTGGCAAGAGCGGCCTTGGCGCTGAGGACGAGCCCCGGTTCAGTTGTCCTGGCCGAGACCGGAGATGCGTTCGGACAGCGCGCTGCCGAACCTGGCCAGCTGTGTCTCGGCCTCGGCGAGCATGCCGGAGCCGAAATTGGTGACGGTCCAGTCCAGCAGTGCGGAACCGAGCAGCGGCCGCAGTGGATTGGCCAGCGCGCCCGCCCTCGGCACGTAGATCCTGCGGCTGCGCCGGTCGATGCCGGTGACGAAATGACGGGCGCATTCCTCGGGGCTCGTGGTGCCGTTCAGTGGCCAGGGCAGCAGCCGCTGGACGGAACCGAACACCGGCATCGCCGCGGCGGCCTCGGTGACCATGTCCGTATCCACGACCCCCATATGCGCGCTGCCCACCGCGACCCCGCGTCCGGTGAGCTCGAGCCGGATGCTGTTGGCCAGCGCCTCGACGCCCGCCTTGCTCGCCGCATAGGCACTGCCCGCCGGTACCGGGAGCATCGCGGCGAGCGAGGACACCAGCAGCAGATAGCCGCGCGACTCCAGGATGTGCGGCAGCGCCGCATGCACCGTGCGGAACACCCCGGTGAGGTTGACCTCCACGGTGCGGGCGAAGGCCTCGGGGTCGAGCTCGGCCGCGGTGCCCCAGCTCGCGATTCCGGCATTGGCCACGACCGCGTCGAGCCCGCCCCACTTCTCGGCGGCCGCGTCGACGGCGAGCCGGACGGCGGTGGACTCGGTCACATCGCCGGGCATGACCACGTGCCGCTCACCCAGTTCGACGCCGAGCTCGCGCAGCGCCGCGGTGTCGGCGTCCAGGAGGGCGATCCGGGCGCCGCGGGCGTCGAGTTCCCGCGCGGTCGCCGCCCCGATCCCGCGGGCCGCGCCGGTCACCAGCACCCTGCTGCGCCACAGACTCATACCTGGACGATACTGTCTCGGTGTGGGGGTTCTGTGGCGTGATCGAGGTGTGCACACACCGGTGTGGATGCTTGACAGCCGGGCCGTCCGGGAGTGAACTCGGCATGTTCGACCCACCCCGTTTTGACCGGCTGTCACGGGGCGGGTATCTTTGATGCTCGTGCCCGGCGATTGTCGGGTCGTCCGCGTGCGTACGCACCGCGGAACCCCTCACCAGAGCCTCGAGTGAGCGACTTGCGGTGCTACGCGGTCGAGAAGCGGGCGACACGCCCGACCTCGGGGGCTGGGGGTTCGGTGGTCACGCGTCGGGGAACAGAAGAGCAGAAGCAACGCAGCACGAGAGAAAGCCGGGTTAATGCCCACGATCCAGCAGCTTGTCCGCAAGGGCCGCCAGGACAAGGTCGCCAAGCAGAAGACTGCGGCGCTCAAGGGGAGCCCGCAGCGGCGTGGGGTGTGCACTCGCGTGTACACGACGACGCCGAAGAAGCCGAACTCGGCGCTGCGCAAGGTCGCGCGCGTGCGGCTGACCAGCGGTATCGAGGTCACCGCGTACATCCCGGGTGAGGGGCACAACCTGCAGGAGCACTCGATGGTGCTCGTGCGTGGTGGTCGTGTGAAGGACCTCCCCGGCGTGCGTTACAAGATCATCCGCGGTTCCCTCGACACCCAGGGTGTGAAGAACCGCAAGCAGGCGCGCAGCCGCTACGGAGCGAAGAAGGAGAAGAGCTGACATGCCCCGTAAGGGACCGGCCCCGAAGCGGCCGCTCGTCTCCGACCCGGTCTACTCCTCGCCGTTGGTCACCCAGCTGATCAACAAGGTGCTGCGGGACGGGAAGCGGTCGGTGGCCGAGCGGATCGTCTACAACGCGCTCGAAGGCACCAAGGACAAGACCGGTACCGACCCGGTCGTGACCCTGAAGCGCGCGCTCGACAACGTGAAGCCTTCCCTCGAGGTGAAGAGCCGCCGTGTCGGTGGCGCCACCTACCAGGTGCCGATCGAGGTCAAGCCCGGCCGCGCGAACACGCTCGCGCTGCGCTGGCTGGTGACCTACTCCCAGGCACGCCGGGAGAAGACGATGACCGACCGGCTGATGAACGAGCTGCTCGACGCCTCGAACGGCCTCGGCGCCAGCGTGAAGCGCCGCGAGGACACGCACAAGATGGCCGAATCCAACAAGGCGTTCGCCCACTACCGCTGGTGAACCACCGGCCAAGTTCGCTCGAGACAGGGGAATTTCCGTGGCACGTGACGTGCTGACCGACCTGAACAAGGTCCGCAATATCGGCATCATGGCGCACATCGATGCCGGGAAGACCACGACGACCGAGCGGATCCTGTTTTACACCGGGATCAACTACAAGCTCGGCGAGGTCCATGACGGCGCGGCCACCATGGACTGGATGGAAGAGGAGCAGAAGCGGGGTATCACCATCACCTCGGCTGCTACCACGACCTTCTGGGATGACTACCAGGTCAACATCATCGACACCCCTGGGCACGTCGACTTCACCGCCGAGGTGGAGCGCTCTCTGCGGGTGCTCGATGGCGCGGTCGCCGTCTTCGACGGCAAGGAAGGCGTCGAGCCGCAGTCCGAGCAGGTGTGGCGGCAGGCGGACAAGTACGAGGTTCCGCGTATCTGCTTCGTCAACAAGATGGACAAGCTCGGTGCGGACTTCTACTTCACCGTGAGCACCATCAAGGACCGGCTGCACGCCACCCCGCTGGTGCTCCAGCTGCCGATCGGCTCGGAGAACGACTTCCAGGGTGTCGTCGATCTCGTTCAGATGAAGGCCCTCACCTGGCGCGGTGACGTCAAGAAGGGCGAGACCTACGAGGTCGAGGACATCCCGGCGGAGCTCCAAGAGAAGGCCGAGGAATACCGCACGATGCTCGTCGAGGCCGTCGCGGAGACCGACGACGCCCTGATGGAGCGGTACTTCGGCGGCGAGGAACTGACCGAGGAAGAGATCAAGGCCGGTGTCCGCAAGCTGACCGTCGAGCGCGCCGCCTACCCGGTGCTGTGCGGCTCCGCGTTCAAGAACAAGGGCGTCCAGCCGATGCTCGACGCGGTGGTGGACTACCTGCCCTCGCCGCTCGACGTGCCCGCCGTGGAAGGCACCCTGCAGGACGGGGAGACCCCGGCCAGCCGTAAGGCCAGCATCGAGGAGCCGTTCTCCGGGCTGGCGTACAAGATCGCCGCGCACCCGTTCTACGGCAAGCTGATCTACCTGCGTGTCTACTCCGGCAAGGTCACTCCCGGTACCCAGGTGCTCAACGCGACCAAGGACCGCAAGGAGCGCATGGGGAAGCTCTTCCAGATGCACTCCAACAAGGAGAACCCGGTCGAAGAGGCGCAGGCGGGCCACATCTACGCGGTCCAGGGCCTCAAGGACATCACCACCGGTGACACGCTCTGCGACCCGCAGAACCCCATCGTGCTGGAGTCCATGACCTTCCCCGAGCCGGTCATCCGGGTGGCCATCGAGCCGAAAACCCGGTCCGACCAGGAGAAGCTCTCGATCGCGATCCAGAAGCTCGCCGACGAGGACCCGACCTTCCAGGTCAACCTCGACGAGGAGACCGGGCAGACCATCGTCGCCGGCATGGGCGAGCTGCACCTCGAGGTGCTGGTCAACCGGATGAAGACGGACTTCAAGGTCGAGGCGAACATCGGTAAGCCCGAGGTCGCCTACCGCGAGACCATTCGCAAGAAGGTCGAGAAGTACGAATACACGCACAAGAAGCAGACCGGTGGTTCCGGCCAGTTCGCCCGCGTGATCGTCGATCTCGAGCCGTTGGAGTCCGAAGACGGCGCGATGTACGAGTTCGACAACAAGGTCACCGGTGGCCGTATTCCGCGTGAGTACATCCCTTCGGTCGACCAGGGCGCCCAGGAAGCCATGCAGTACGGCGTGCTCGCCGGCTTCCCGCTCGTCGGGCTCAAGCTCACCCTGATCGACGGCGCCTACCACGAGGTCGACTCCTCGGAGATGGCGTTCAAGCTCGCCGGTAAGGCCGTGCTCAAGGAAGCGGCGGAGAAGGCCAAGCCGGCGCTTCTCGAGCCGATGATGGCGGTCGAAGTGACCACGCCCGAGGAGTACATGGGCGATGTCATCGGTGACCTCAACTCTCGCCGTGGGCAGATCCAGTCCATGGACGAGCGCAGCGGGACCCGCGTCGTCAAGGCGTCGGTGCCGTTGTCGGAGATGTTCGGATACGTCGGCGACCTGCGGTCAACGACACAGGGTCGGGCGAACTACTCCATGACGTTCGATACGTACGCCGAAGTTCCGGTGAACGTGGCGAAGGAAATCATCGCGAAGGCGACGGGTGAGTGAGCACACGAGGGAGCGCTAGCGACCGAGGCGCGCAGCGAACCCGAAGCCGAGCAATGAGTATCGCGAAGGCGACCGGCGAGTAGCACCGGCCGCTTAGACCCTGCAAGCAGATAAGTAAGAGAAAGTCCAGGAGGACAATCCAGTGGCGAAGGCGAAGTTCGAGCGGGACAAGCCGCACGTGAACATCGGCACCATTGGTCACGTCGACCACGGGAAGACCACCCTGACCGCGGCGATCACCAAGGTGCTCCACGACAAGTTTCCCGAGCTCAACCAGTCGCGGGCATTCGATCAGATCGACAACGCGCCGGAAGAGAAGCAGCGCGGTATCACGATCAACATCTCGCATGTCGAGTACCAGACCGACAAGCGTCACTACGCGCACGTCGATGCTCCGGGTCACGCTGACTACATCAAGAACATGATCACCGGTGCCGCTCAGATGGACGGCGCGATCCTCGTGGTCGCGGCGACCGACGGCCCGATGCCGCAGACCCGTGAGCACGTGCTGCTCGCGCGTCAGGTCGGTGTTCCCTACATCGTCGTCGCGCTGAACAAGGCCGACATGGTCGACGATGACGAGATCATCGAGCTGGTCGAGATGGAGGTCCGGGAACTGCTCTCCGAGCAGGAGTTCCCCGGCGACGACGCCCCGGTCGTGAAGGTCTCGGCGCTGATGGCGCTCGAGGGCGACGAGAAGTGGGCCAACTCGGTTGCCGAGCTCATGGAAGCCGTCGACGAGAACGTGCCGGACCCGGTGCGCGAGATCGACAAGCCGTTCCTCATGCCGATCGAGGACGTCTTCACCATCACCGGTCGCGGTACCGTCGTCACCGGCCGGGTGGAGCGCGGCAAGATCAACTCCAGCGAAGAGGTCGAGATCGTGGGTATCCGCGACAAGTCGACCAAGACCACCGTCACCGGCATCGAGATGTTCCGCAAGATCCTCGACTACGGTGAGGCGGGCGACAACGTCGGCCTGCTCCTGCGCGGTATCAAGCGTGAGGACGTGGAGCGCGGCCAGGTCGTCGTGAAGCCGGGCACCACCACCCCGCACACGGAGTTCGAGGGCTCGGCCTACATCCTCTCCAAGGACGAGGGTGGCCGGCACACGCCGTTCTTCAACAACTACCGTCCGCAGTTCTACTTCCGCACCACGGACGTGACCGGCGTCGTGACCCTCCCCGAGGGCACCGAGATGGTCATGCCGGGCGACAACACGGACATCAGCGTGCAGCTGATCCAGCCGGTCGCCATGGACGAAGGTCTGCGCTTCGCGATCCGCGAAGGTGGCCGCACCGTTGGTGCCGGCCAGGTCACCAAGGTGATCAAATAGCATCAATAGCCGTCTAATGGCACCCCGGTGAAAGTTCGCCGGATCCGGTGTGTCACACTTGACGGGTTGCTCGTAGCGGGGCGGCCGGAAACGGTCCGAAACAGGATCAAGTTCCGGCCGCCCCTGCGCGAGTGAAAGCGAACCAGCCCAGCGAAAGATTCAGTGGCATCGCTGTGTGCGACCCAGGCGACACGCCCGACCGCGTGTTCCGGTCAATGCAGCAGACACGGAGGACTCGCTAGCGGGGTCCGACCATCGACACAGAGGGATGAGCTGCCACCATGGCGGGACAGAAAATCCGCATCCGGCTCAAAGCCTACGACCACGAGGCGATCGACGCTTCCGCGCGCAAGATCGTCGAGACGGTGACGCGCACCGGTGCTCGGGTCGTTGGGCCGGTGCCGCTGCCGACCGAAAAGAACGTGTACTGCGTCATCCGCTCGCCGCACAAGTACAAGGACTCGCGGGAGCACTTCGAGATGCGCACGCACAAGCGACTGATCGACATCCTCGAACCGACGCCGAAGACGGTCGACGCGCTCATGCGTATCGACCTCCCGGCCTCCGTCGACGTCAACATCCAGTAACCGGCGGGCCGGACAAGGATCGAGAGAGCTAGAGAACATGTCTGACAGGCAAACCAAAGGACTCCTCGGCACGAAGCTGGGGATGACTCAGGTCTTCGACGAGCAGAACCGGGTCGTCCCGGTCACCGTCGTGCGCACCGAGACGAACGTCGTCACCCAGGTGCGGACCAACGAGACGGACGGCTACACCGCGGTCCAGCTGGCCACCGGTGCCATCGACCCGCGCAAGGTGAACAAGCCGGAGACCGGCCACTTCGCGAAGGCCGGCAGCACCCCGCGCCGTTACCTGGTCGAGGTTCGCACCACCGACGCCGAGGAGTACAGCGTCGGCCAGGAGCTGACCGCCGAGCTGTTCGGCGACGGCGCCACGGTGGATGTGACCGGCACCAGTCGCGGTAAGGGCTACGCGGGCACCATCAAGCGGCACGGTTTCAGCCGCCAGGGGATGAGCCACGGTACCCAGGCCGTGCACCGCAAGCCGGGCTCCATCGGCGGTTGCGCCACCCCGGGCCGCGTCTTCAAAGGAACCCGGATGGCCGGCCGCATGGGCAACAACAAGGTCACCACCCTCGGCCTGACCGTGCACAAGGTCGACGCCGAGAACGGCCTGCTGCTCATCAAGGGCGCCATTCCAGGACCGAAGGGCGGGCTGGTGCTCGTTCGTGACGCCGCGAAGGGTGGTGCGAAGGCATGACAAGCGTTGACGTGAAAACCCCGAACGGTGCGACCGAAGGCAGCGTCGAGCTGCCGGGCGAGATCTTCGACCAGCAGGCGAACATCCCGCTGATGCACCAGGTGGTCACCGCGCAGCTCGCGGCGGCCCGCCAGGGTACGCACGACACGAAGACCCGCGGCGAGGTGCGCGGCGGCGGCAAGAAGCCGTACCGCCAGAAGGGCACCGGCCGCGCGCGTCAGGGTTCCGAGCGCGCCCCGCAGTTCACCGGCGGTGGCACCGTGCACGGTCCCACGCCGCGCGACTACAGCCAGCGGACCCCGAAGAAGATGAAGGCCGCCGCGCTGCGTGGCGCCCTCTCGGACCGCGCACGCAACGGTCAGGTGCACGTGATCACCGGGCTCGTCGACGGCGAGAAGCCCTCGACCAAGACCGCGCGCACTGCGCTCGAGGCGCTGACCTCGAGCAGGCGCAAGCTCGTCGTGCTCACCAACGACGACGCGCTGAACGCGCTCTCGGTGCGCAACCTGCCCGACGTGCACGTGCTCACCGTCGACCAGCTCAACACCTACGACGTGCTCGTCAACGACGACGTGGTGTTCACCAAGGCGGCGTTCGACGCGCTCGAAGGCAAGGAGGCGCAGCAGTGATCCCCGATCCACGTGACGTGCTGCTCAAGCCGGTGATTTCGGAGAAGTCCTACGGGCTGCTCGACCAGAAGCAGTACACGTTCGTCGTCGCGCCCGAGGCGAACAAGACCGAGATCAAGATCGCGGTCGAGAAGGTCTTCGACGTCAAGGTCATCAACGTGAACACGCTCAACCGGCAGGGCAAGCGCAAGCGCACCCGCAGCGGTTACGGCAAGCGCAAGGACACGAAGCGGGCCATCGTGACGCTTTCCGAAGACAGCAAGTCCATCGATCTGTTCGGCGGCAGTGCCGCATAACGACTGCCGCGTAAGGATTTCCAGACATGGCTATTCGCAAGCACAAGCCGACGACCCCGGGCCGCCGTGGCTCGAGCGTCGCCGACTTCGCCGAGATCACCCGCACACAGCCGGAGAAGTCGCTTGTCCGTCCGCTGAGCAAGACCGGTGGGCGTAACTCGAGCGGTAAGGTCACCGCCCGGCACAAGGGCGGCGGGCACAAGCGCGCCTACCGCGTGATCGACTTCCGCCGCCACGACAAGGACGGTGTGCCGGCCAAGGTCGCGCACATCGAGTACGACCCGAACCGCACCGCGCGGATCGCGCTGCTGCACTACGCCGACGGGGACAAGCGCTACATCATCGCGCCCCGGCTGCTCAAGCAGGGCGACAAGATCGAGCAGGGGCCCCGCGCGGACATCAAGCCGGGCAACAACCTGCCGCTGCGCAACATCCCGGTGGGTACCACGGTGCACGCGATCGAGCTCCGCCCCGGTGGCGGTGCGAAGATCGCCCGTTCCGCGGGGGCCAGCGTGCAGCTGGTCGCCAAGGACGGCCCGTATGCCCAGCTGCGCATGCCTTCCGGCGAGATCCGCAACGTCGACGTGCGCTGCCGCGCCACCGTCGGCGAGGTGGGCAACGCCGAGCAGGCGAACATCAACTGGGGTAAGGCAGGCCGGAACCGCTGGAAGGGCAAGCGCCCGCACGTCCGCGGTGTCGTGATGAACCCGGTCGACCACCCGCACGGTGGTGGTGAGGGCCGCACCTCCGGTGGCCGCCACCCGGTCAACCCGAACGGTAAGCCCGAAGGCCGCACCCGCCGCCGCAAGGAATCCGACCGGATGATCGTCCGCCGTCGCCGCACCGGCAAGAAGCGCTGAGTAGGAGGTAGCCACTAATGCCACGGAGTCTGAAAAAAGGTCCGTTCGTGGACGACCACCTGCTCAAGAAGGTGGACAAGGCGAACGACGGCAACGACAAGTCGGTGATCAAGACGTGGAGCCGTCGCTCCACGATCATCCCGGACATGCTCGGTCACACCTTTGCGGTGCACGACGGTCGTAAGCATGTTCCGGTGTTCGTCACCGAAGCGATGGTCGGGCACAAGCTCGGCGAGTTCGCACCGACGCGGACCTTCAAGGGCCACGTCAAGGACGACAGGAAATCGCGCCGCCGCTAGGCGCGGATTCGAACAGGAGAAGGGTTCTAAAGCGATGGCGAAAGCCGCAGCAAGCGTGGAGGAAGCACCACGCGCCGTTGCGCGGGCTCGCTACGTGCGCACCGCGCCGATGAAGGCGCGCCGCGTCGTCGAGCTCATCAAGGGTCGCAACGCCAATGAAGCCCTGAGCGTGCTCCAGTTCGCGCCGCAGGCCGCCAGCGGTCCGGTAGCGAAGGTGCTCGCCAGTGCGATGGCCAATGCCGAGAACAACCTCGACCTCGACCCGGAGACGCTGTGGATCTGCACGGCGTACGTGGACGAAGGCCCGACGTTGAAGCGGTTCCGTCCCCGCGCCCAGGGGCGTGCGTACCGGATCCGCAAGCGGACCAGCCACATCACGATCGAGGTTGAGTCCCGCAAGAAGGCCGAAAGCAAGAAGGGAAGGACCCGCTGATGGGTCAGAAGATCAACCCGCACGGCTTCCGGCTGGGTATCGCCACCGACTGGAAGTCGCGGTGGTACGCGGACAAGCAGTACGCGGAATACGTGGGCGAGGACGTGAAGATCCGCCGCATGCTCTCCAAGGGCATGGAGCGGGCCGGGATCGCCAAGGTCGAGATCGAGCGCACCCGCGAGCGGGTCCGTATCGACATCCACACCGCCCGCCCGGGCATCGTGATCGGCCGCCGCGGCGCGGAGGCCGACCGGCTGCGCAGTCAGCTCGAGAAGCTGACCGGCAAGCAGGTCCAGCTGAACATCCTCGAGGTCAAGAACCCCGAGTCGGAGGCTCAGCTGGTCGCGCAGAGCGTCGCGGAGCAGCTCTCCAACCGGGTGAACTTCCGTCGCGCGATGCGCAAGGCGATGCAGTCCTCGATGCGTTCCTCGCAGATCAAGGGCATCAAGGTGCAGTGCAGCGGCCGTCTCGGCGGCGCGGAGATGTCCCGCTCGGAGTCCTACCGCGAGGGGCAGGTTCCGCTGCACACCCTGCGTGCGGACATCGACTACGGCTTCTTCGAGGCGCGCACCACCTTCGGCCGGATCGGCGTGAAGGTGTGGCTGTACAAGGGTGAGCTCATCGGTGGGCTGGCGGCCAAGCGGGAGAAGGAGAACGCCGAGGCCGCTGCCCGTCCGCGTGGCGGTGAGCGCAGGGACAACCAGCGTCGCGGCCGTCGTTCCGGTGCCTCCGGGACCACGGCGACCTCCACCGAGGCCGGCAGGGCCGCTGCCGCCGAGGCCACTGCGAGCGAGGCGCCCGCGCAGGCTAGCGAAAGCACGGAGGCGTAAGCAGCATGCTGATTCCACGGAAGGTTAAGCACCGCAAGCAGCACCGGCCGCACCGCGGTGGCATGTCCAAGGGCGGCACCCGGATCAGCTTCGGTGACTACGGCATCCAGGCTCTCGAGCACGCTTACGTCACCAACCGGCAGATCGAGTCCGCGCGTATCGCGATCAACAGGCACGTCAAGCGTGGCGGCAAGGTGTGGATCAACATCTTCCCGGACCGTCCGCTGACCAAGAAGCCCGCCGAGGTCCGGATGGGTTCCGGTAAGGGTTCGCCGGAGCACTGGGTGGCCAACGTCAAACCGGGCCGCGTGATGTTCGAGATGACGTTCCCGAATGAGGCACAAGCCAAAGAGGCCCTTCGTCGCGCCATGCACAAGCTGCCGATGAAGTGCCGCATCGTGAGTCGCGAAGGTGGTGAGTTCTAGTGGCAGCGACTACCGCGGCCGAACTGCGTGAGCTCAACGCGGAAGAGCTGGTGCTTCGTCTTCGCGAGGCCAAGGCCGAGCTGTTCAATCTCCGGTTCCAGATGGCGACCGGTCAGCTCGAGAACAACCGCAGGCTGCGCATCGTCCGCAAGGACATCGCCCGCATCTACACCGTGATGCGTGAGCGGGAGCTCGGCCTCTCGATTACCCCTGGCGAAGGTGAGGGCGCCGCATGAGCGAGCAGACGAAGACCGAGGAGGCCACGCGTAACTACCGCAAGACGCGGGAGGGCTACGTGGTCTCGGACAAGATGCAGAAGACCATCGTCGTCGAACTGGAAGACCGCAAGAAGCACCCGCTTTACGGCAAGGTCGTCCGGTCCACGACGAAGGTCAAGGCACACGACGAGCAGGAGACGGCCGGCGTCGGCGACCGGGTCCTGCTGATGGAGACCCGTCCGCTGTCGAAGACGAAGCGCTGGCGGCTGGTCAACATCCTGGAGAAGGCCAAGTAACTTCGACGCCCCAGGTGGCGGTCGGCTGTGTTCAGCCTCCTCGCGTACCAAACCCATGTACGCCACGGAGGCCGCGAATTTGCCGGTCATCCACCTGGAACGCCGAGACTAGGGAAAGACCGAGCCTTTCAGGTCGGAAATCTGTCAGGCCAAGAATGGTCAGGAGATAAGCAGTGATTCAGCAGGAGTCGCGGCTGCGGGTCGCCGACAACACGGGTGCGAAGGAGATTCTCACCATTCGTGTGCTCGGCGGCTCCGGTAGGCGCTACGCGGGCATCGGCGACATCATCGTCGCCACCGTGAAGGACGCGATCCCGGGCGCGAACGTGAAGAAGGGTGACGTCGTCAAGGCCGTCATCGTGCGCACGGTCAAGGAGAAGCGTCGTCCGGACGGCTCGTACATCCGCTTCGATGAGAACGCGGCCGTCCTCATCCGTAACGACAAGGAACCGCGCGGGACCCGCATCTTCGGGCCCGTCGGGCGCGAACTGCGCGACAAGCGGTTCATGCGCATCATCTCGCTCGCCCCGGAGGTGTTGTAAGCCATGAAGATCCAGAAAGCAGGGCGCGACACCATGTACTTCAAGGTGACCACCTCGCAGGTGACGGAGGTGCGCAGCTGATGAAGATCAAAAAGGGCGACACCGTGCTGGTGGTCTCGGGTAAGGACAAGGGCGCGAAGGGCAAGGTCATCCAGGCCTACCCGGACCGGAATCGGGTCCTCGTGGAGGGCGTGAACCGGATCAAGAAGCACACCCGGATCACCCAGGGCCAGCGGGGCGCGCAGTCCGGCGGGATCATCACCCAGGAGGCCGCGATCCACGTCTCCAACGTGATGGTCGTCGACTCGGAAGGGAAGCCGACCCGCGTCGGTTACCGCTTCGACGAGGACGGCAAGAAGGTCCGCATTGCCCGCACCAATGGGAAGGACATCTGAGCATGACCACTGCTGAGAAGACCTTGCCCCGGCTCAAGGCCACCTACCGCGACGAGATCATCCCGTCGCTGAAGGACCAGTTCCACTACGACAACCCGATGCAGATTCCGGGCATCGTCAAGGTCGTCGTGAACATGGGTGTCGGTGACGCGGCGCGGGACAGCAAGCTCATCGAGGGCGCGGTCCGCGATCTCGCCACCATCACCGGTCAGAAGCCCGAGGTGCGCAGGGCCCGCAAGTCCATCGCGCAGTTCAAGCTGCGTGAGGGGATGCCGATCGGCGCCCGCGCGACGCTTCGCGGCGACCGGATGTGGGAGTTCCTCGACCGCCTGCTGACCATCGCGCTTCCGCGTATCCGCGACTTCCGCGGCCTTTCCGGGAAGCAGTTCGACGGCAACGGCAACTACACGTTCGGGCTCTCCGAGCAGTCGATGTTCCACGAGATCGACCCGGACACGATCGACCGCCAACGCGGTATGGACATCACCGTTGTCACGACGGCGACCAACGACGAGGAAGGCCGCGCCTTGCTGCGTGCGCTGGGCTTCCCCTTCAAGGAGCAGTGATGGCTAAGAAAGCGCTGATCCACAAGGCAGCTCAGAAGCCGAAGTTCAAGGTCCGGGGCTACACCCGGTGCCAGCGGTGCGGGCGTCCGCGCTCGGTCTACCGCAAATTCGGCCTCTGCCGCGTGTGCTTCCGCGAGATGGCGCACGCCGGTGAACTGCCGGGCGTGCACAAATCCAGCTGGTAAATCCAACTTCACCGTAGGCCCGCTGCCATCCGGAGACCCGGAGCGCAGCGCGGAACCCCGGTGAGAAAGGTGCGACGGTCACTATGACCATGACCGATCCGATCGCAGACATGCTCACGCGTCTGCGTAACGCCAACTCGGCATTCCACGACGAGGTCGTGATGCCGCACTCGAAGCTGAAGTCCAACGTGGCGGAGATCCTGCGCCGCGAGGGCTACATCGCGAGCTACCACGACGAAGAGGGCGACAAGCACCGCAACCTCGTGGTGAAGCTCAAGTACGGCCCGACGCGGGAACGCAGCATCGCGGGCCTGCGCAGGGTCTCGAAGCCGGGTCTTCGGGTGTACGCCAAGTCGACCACCCTGCCGAGGGTCCTCGGTGGACTCGGCGTCGCGATCATCTCCACCTCGGGTGGGCTGATGACCGACAAGCAGGCCAAGAAGGAAGGCGTGGGCGGAGAAGTCCTCGCCTACGTTTGGTGAGGAAGGAGGGGAACTCGACATGTCGCGTATCGGAAAGCTCCCGATCACTATCCCCTCTGGCGTAGAGGTGAAGATCGACGGCCAGGAAGTGTCGGTGAAGGGCCCCAAGGGTTCGCTGGCGCACACCGTCGCCAGCCCGATCACCGTCGACCAGTCGGACGGCGCGCTGACCGTGTCCCGGCCGGACGACGAGCGGGACTCGCGTGCACTGCACGGGCTGTCCCGCACCCTGGTGAACAACCTGGTCATCGGGGTCACCGAGGGTTACACCAAGCGCATGGAGATCCACGGTGTCGGTTACCGCGTGCAGCTCAAGGGCCAGGACCTGGAGTTCTCGCTGGGGTACTCGCACCCGGTCGTCGTGAAGGCGCCCGAGGGGATCACGTTCAACGTGGAGAACCCGACCAGGTTCTCCGTTTCCGGCATCGACAAGCAAGCCGTCGGCCAGATCGCATCGAACATCCGCAGGCTGCGTAAGCCGGACCCGTACAAGGGCAAGGGCGTTCGCTTCGAGGGTGAGCGCGTCCGCCGCAAGGTCGGAAAGACAGGTAAGTGATCATGGCTGAAACCACTGCGACCAAGCGCAAGCCGATCGGCAAGGACATCTCCACCCGTCGGCGGGTCTCGCGCAACCGGCGGCATTTCCGGCTGCGCAAGAAGATCAGCGGCACGGCCGAGCGGCCACGTCTCGTGGTCAACCGCTCCTCGCGGCACATGGCCGTGCAGCTCATCGACGACGAGGCGGGCCACACCCTCGCCGCGGCCAGCACCATCGAATCCGCACTGCGCGGGGCCGAGGGTGACAAGAAGGCGCGTGCGGCCAAGGTCGGCGAACTGATCGCCGAGCGGGCCAAGGCGGCGGGCGTCACCACGGTGGTGTTCGACCGGGGTGGCTACGAGTACCACGGCAGGATCGCGGCACTCGCGGACGCCGCCCGCGAAGGCGGGCTGGAGTTCTGATGAAGGAAAAACTGACAGGAAGGGAAGCCTGATGCCGGGACGTGCACGGCAGGACGGCGGCTCACCGGAGCGCGGCGAGCGCCGCGGTCGCGGAGACCGTCGCGACGGTGGCCGTGGCGGGGCGGCCCAGGAAAAGACCCCGCATCTGGAAAAGGTCGTGACCATCAATCGGGTGGCCAAGGTCGTCCAGGGTGGTCGTCGGTTCGCCTTCACCGCGCTCGTCGTCGTCGGTGACGGCGACGGCCAGGTCGGCGTCGGCTATGGCAAGGCAAAGGAAGTTCCGGCCGCCATCGCCAAGGGCGTCGAGGACGCGAAGAAGAACTTCTTCCGTGTTCCCCGTATCGGCGCGACCATTCCGCACCTGGTGCAGGGCGAGGACGCGGCCGGTGTCGTGCTGCTTCGCCCGGCCTCCGCGGGTACCGGTGTCATCGCCGGTGGCCCGGTGCGTGCGGTGCTGGAGTGCGCCGGGGTGCACGACGTGCTCTCCAAGTCGCTCGGTTCGGACAACCCGATCAACATCGTGCGGGCGACCGTCGCGGCGTTGAAGGACCTGCAGCGTCCGGAAGAGGTCGCGGCTCGCCGTGGCCTCCCGCTCGAGGACGTCGCGCCCGCGGCGATGCTGCGTGCGCGCGCCGGACAGGGGGCGTGACATGGCTGCTCTCAAGGTGACGCAGGTGCGCAGCAGCATCGGCACCAAGCCGAACCATCGCGACACGCTGCGCACCCTCGGGCTGCGGAAGATCCGCCAGTCCGTGGTGCGCGAGGACACCAAGGAGGTGCGCGGCATGGTGCACACCGTGCGGCACCTCGTCACGGTCGAAGAGGTGGACGCATGACCATCAAGATTCACCACCTCCGTCCGGCTCCCGGTTCGAACCAGGACCGTCAGCGGGTCGGCCGGGGTGAAGGCTCGAAGGGCAAGACCGCGGGGCGCGGTACCAAGGGGACCAAGGCACGCAAGAACGTGCCTGCCACCTTCGAAGGTGGTCAGATGCCCCTGCACATGCGGCTGCCGAAGCTGCGTGGCTTCAAGAACCGCAACCGCGTCGAATTCCAGCCGGTGAACGTCTCCGACATCGAGAAGGCGTTCCCCGAGGGTGGCGCCGTGGGCGTCAGGGAACTCGTCGCCGCGGGCCTCGTGCGCAAGAACAGCCTCGTCAAGGTGCTGGGTAATGGCGAGCTCTCGGTGAAGCTCGACATCACCGCCGACGCGTTCTCCGCGTCCGCGCAGGAGAAACTCACCGCGGCCGGCGGCAGCGCGACCAAGCTGTAACCGCAGGCACCGAAAGGACCGGTCATCCACGCGATGACCGGTTTTTTCGTGTCTTCTGGCTGGTTTGCGGCTGGTTTGCTTGGCGGTGTGGGTGGCGCCGGTTGCGTGGGTGGCGAAAGGCTGATTCGCGGGGACTGAAGCGCGCACCAGGAAGGCGTAGCTGAAGGCGGCGAGGGTGGCTACCACGCTCGCCGCGAGCAGGGCGATCGTGAAGAACCGGTGGTCTCGACCAGGATCCCGGTCGTCAGTGCGGCGTTCGCGCCGCCGAAGTTCTGCGGGCTGCCCAGTGCGGCGGTCATCCGCTCACTGGTGGCCACGCCGGCAGTGTCCAGCCGCCCGAACTCGCGGCGTTCACGAAGAACCGGGCGAGGCAGATGCAGCCGAGCGCGAGCCCGGTGCTCGGGGTGAGCGCCGCGGGAACGGTCGCCGCGCCACCCAGGATCAGCCCCAGAATGAGCGGGATTCTCCGCGCGGTCATGTTCGCCATCCCGCGCCGCACGAGTCGATCACCCGCGGCGCTCCGGAAAGGCGGGCAACCAGGTCAGCTACAGGTACACCGAACAAGCCACCCCGGTGAAACCGAGGACCATGCCCCAGGCGGTGCGGAACCGCGGTAGCCGCGCCTATTCCCGGCACGACACCGCACGCGCTTCGGCGGCCCGCTCCCGGTAACAGGCCACCCGCACGATTGCCAGCAGCACCCCGAGCGCGGGGCCGATCGAGGAGGCAGCATTGAGGAGGCAGCATTGAGCAGACCGATCAGGGTGCCCCGGCGTTCCGCGGGGTACAGGGCGGCGATGACCTTCGCGTTCGCCGGGAAGGTGGGCGCCTCACCGACCCCGAGCATCGCGCCCGCGGGCAGCTGCGCGAAGGCATAGGCCCAGAAAAACACCGAGAGCAGCAGTCCCATCGTGGACGCGCTCGCGCCGAGTTCGCCCGCGACCCCGGTATCGGCGATACCGAGCGTGCCGCGGTCCAGATAGTTCGTGATCACGATGAGCAGTGACAGCACGACGGCGATGGCGCGCATCCTCATCGGCCGCACCCTAGGTGCCCGTGAACCCAGGGGGAACCCGCCGCGACCAGCGCGCGCGGTTATGCTCGCGCCGTGCTTACCGCCATTCCCAGTCCACCGATCAACGGCTTCGATCTGGGCCCGCTGAACATCCGGTTCTACGGGCTGATGTACGTGGTCGGGATCGCCCTCGCGATCTGGCTCACCCGGCGCCGCTGGCGCGCCAAGGGCGGTGACCCGGAACTGGTCGAGGAGATCGCGATCTGGGGGGTACCCGCCGGGATCATCGGTGGCCGCATCTATTTCGACATCACCACGCCCTCACAGATGCCGCCGCACTGGTGGGGTCCGTTCGCGGTGTGGGACGGCGGGCTCGGTATCTGGGGCGGGATCGCGCTCGCCGCGGTGGTCGGTGCCTGGCGGATCCGCCGTCGCGGCAAGTCGGTGTCCGCTTTCATGGACGCGGTGGCGCCGGGACTGCTCGTCGCGCAGGCCATCGGGCGGATCGGCAATTACTTCAACCAGGAACTGTTCGGCGGGCCGAGCTCGCTGCCCTGGGCGGTGCACGTGGATCCCGAGTTCCGGCCGCCGGGTTTCGAACAGTTCACCACGTTCCACCCGACCTTCCTCTACGAGATGGTCTTCGACGTGCTGCTCGCCGTCGTGCTGATCCTGCTCGGGCGGACCGGCAAGGTGCGCGCGCCGGGGTTGTTCGCGCTCTACGTGTTCGGCTACTCCGGGTTCCGGATCTTCGAGGAATCCCTGCGGGTGGACTATTCGCAGTACTTCCTCGGCCTACGGCTGAACTTCTTCGTGGCCGCGGCCCTCGCGCTCGCCGGGTTGGTGTGGTTCCTCATCGCGCAGCTGCGCAAGCGCCCGGAACCCGAACCCGAATCCGAATCCGAATCCGAATCCGAATCCGAATCCGAATCCGAGAGTGAACCCGGGAACGAGGTCAAGGAAGAAGCGCACCGAGCGGAAGAATGAGCAGCAGGGCCACCACGGAGATCACCGTCTCCATGATCGACCAGGTCTTGATCGTCTGACCGGTACTCAGCCCGAAGTACTCCTTGACCATCCAGAAACCGGGATCGTTGAGGTGCGAGAAGAACAGCGATCCGGTGCCGACGGCGAGCACGAGCAAGGCCGTGTGCGCCGGGTTCATCCCCGCGGCGAGCGGGGCCACGATCCCGGCCGCGGACACGGTCGCCACGGTCGCCGATCCGGTGGCGAGCCGGATCGCGACCGCGACGAGCCAGCCGAGCAACAGGCTCGGAATACCCGCGCCCGCCGCGAACCGGGCGATCGAATCGCTGATGCCCGCATCGACGAGGGTCTGCTTGAACCCGCCGCCGACACCGACGATGAGCAGGATCCCGGCGATCGGGCCGAGTGAGTTCCCGAGTATCACCGAGAGCCGGTCCCGGGTGAATCCGGCCGCCCGCCCGAGCGTGACCAGACCCAGCAGTACCGCGGCGAGCAGCGCGATGATCGGTTCGCCGATGAAGTCGAGCACCTGGCCGAGCGGGGTGTGATCGGAGATGAGGATGTCCCCGATCGCCTTGGCCAGCATGAGCACGACCGGGAGCAGCACCGTGGCGATCGTGGCGGCGAAGTTCGGCCTGCGCTGTGCCGTTTCGGGGGACTGTCCCGTTTCGGACGACTGTCCCGTTTCGGAGGATTGCGCGGTTTCGGAGGACTGGGCGAGTGGTGCGGGGGCCGTGGTCTCCGGGACGAGGCGCACGGCGAGCTTGGCGAACAGCGGTCCCGCGATGATCACGGTCGGAATGGCGACGAGCAGCCCGATACCGAGGACGATGCCGAGATTGGCGTGCAGTGCCCCGGCGGCGGCGAGCGGTCCGGGATGCGGCGGGATGAGCCCGTGCAGCACCGAGAGCCCGGCGAGTGCGGGAATGGCCAGCCCGACGACGGGTCGTTTGGTGCGCGCCGCGATCAACTGCACGATCGGGATCATCAGGATGAGGCCGATCTCGAAGAACATCGGCAGCCCGATGAGCGCGGCGACGAGGGCGAGTGCCCAGGGCAGCCTGCCGCCCTTGGCGCGGACCAGCATCGTGTCCACGATTTGGTTCGCCCCACCGGAATCGGCGAGCAGTTTGCCGAGCATCGCCCCGAGCGCGATCAGCACCCCGACCGAGGCCACGGTGTCCCCGACGCCGGTGGAGAAGCTTTCCACGACCTTGCCGACCGGCATTCCCGCGCCGAGGCCGAGCAGCAGCGAGCTCACGATCAGCGCGAGCACCGCGTGCAGTTTCAGCACGCTGATCAGCACCACCACCAGTGCGATGGCGGCCAGCAGCGCGATGATCAACCGGGTGTCGGTTCCGGTCCAGCCTTGGGCGAGCACGGTCATAAGAGCTCCTGCATCGCGAGGTCGACGATGTCCTCCGGAGGCCACCGGACATCGGTGACCAGGCCCTGCTCGTCCGCATCGAGCGGTTCGAGATCGGCGAGCTGGGAATCGAGCAGTTCGGGTGGCATGAAGTGACCGCTGCGGTGGCGCATCCGGTCCGCGATGATCTCCCGTGGACCGTCCAGGTGCAGGAAACGCACGGATCCGCCGGTGCGCAGCACATCCCGGTAGCGGCGTTTGAGTGCCGAGGAGGTGACCACCCCGCCGCCCGGCTCGTGTTCGGTGATCCAGTCGGCGATCGAGCGTAGCCAGGGTGCGCGGTCGGCATCGGTCAACGGCGTGCCCTCGGTCATCTTGCGGATGTTCGCCGCCGAATGGAACGAGTCCGCCTCCGCATAGGGCACCCCGAGCCGCTCGGCGAGCAGCGTCGCGACCGTCGTCTTGCCCGAACCGGACACGCCCATTACCACGAGCACCGTCATCGCAGCCGCGACCTCCTTGTCATCCGAACAGGGTAAAGGTACTACTTAATATAAAACAAGTATGATTTATGCCTTCGGTTTAGGCTGGGCCGGTGGCTGGCGACCGGTATGCGAAAGTGCTCGACGAGTTGGGGGCGGCGATCGTGCGCGGGGAGTTCGCTCCCGGATTCGTGCTCAGGGTCGAGGAACTCCAGGATCGCTATGAGGTGTCCCGGACCGTAGCACGCGAAGTGGTCCGTGCCCTCGAAGCGATGCGGCTGACCACGAGCAAGCGCCGGGTCGGGGTGACCGTGCGGAAGACCGCCGAGTGGAACCACTACGACCCGCGGGTCATCCGCTGGCAACTCGACGGGGCAGGCCGGGACGGGATCCTCGGCAACCTCATGGAACTGCGCGCCGCGATCGAACCGAGCGCCGCGCGGCTGGCCGCACTGCGCTCCGGGACCGAGGACCGCGGGGACATTCGGGCACTCGCCACCCGGTTGCAGGTCTCCGCCAAGGCCCGGGATCTGACCGCCTTCCTCGAACACGACATCGCCTTCCACAGCCGCATCCTCGCCGCCGCGCGCAATCCCATGTTCGCCCAGCTCTCCGAAGTGATCGCGGAAGTGCTCACCGGGCGCACCGAGCACGGGCTGATGCCCGAGGAACCGCATCCCGACGCGATCGCCATGCACCTCGAGGTCGCCGACGCCATCGATACGGGCGATGCCGCGTGCGCCGAGAACGCCATGCGCGGAATCGTGGTCCAGGCCCGCGACGAGGTCTCCGCGACGGACTGAGTTTCCCCGTTCAGCGCCGGTTGCGCCGGAGCAGCGTGTCCAGGCGGGGTGGGCGTGCACCTGGGCGGGAATGATGGTGCTGATCAGGGCACCGGCCATGATCACGGCGAGCACGGTGGCCGCGATCCGGGTGGTGGTCTCGGCGAAGGGGATGCCGATGGCGTGCTGCGTATCGGCGCTCGCGCAGGCGGGTGTGCCCTGCGGGCGATCTCCTGCGGGTGCACCGCGCTGCTCGGGCGGGGCCGGGCAGGTTCGGCAGGACGCCGAGGACGAGCGCGGCGAGCAGGGGGGCAGCGAGCAGGGGCAGTGAGCAGGGGGCAGCGGGCGAACGGGCATGGGGCGGGCCGGGTGGTTCGCCCCCGTGGTGTGCGTGGAACGTGCCGGGTCTCGGCGGTGGGAATGCCGGGTAAACTCCTCGTGTTAGGTAGTTGATAGCTCAACTACTTTTGAGGAGGACGCCATGCCAGCGGTAACCGCGGATACGTTGACCCTGCCGCGCATCACGGTGGACGAGACCGTGCGGCCCCGAGCGGTGCGCTCGGTGACCACGGCGCCGACCGGCTATGAGGGCGAGGGCTTTCCGGTCCGCCGCGCCTTCGCCGGGGTGTCCCAGCGCGAGCTCGATCCGTTCGTGCACATGGACCAGATGGGCGAGGTGGAGTACGCGCCCGGCGAGCCGAAGGGGACGCCGTGGCACCCGCACCGTGGTTTCGAGACGGTGACCTACATGATCGACGGGGTGTTCGAGCACGCCGATTCGAACGGCGGCGGTGGCGAGATCACCAATGGCGACACCCAGTGGATGACCGCGGGCGGCGGGATCCTGCACATCGAGAAGCCACCGGAGTGGCTGGTGACATCCGGTGGACTGTTCCACGGCATCCAGCTGTGGGTGAACCTGCCGCGGGAGCACAAGCTGGCGAGCCCGCGCTATCAGGACATCCGCGCTTCGAAAGCACGGCTGCTTTCCTCGGCCGACGGCGGGGCGCTGGTGCGGGTGATCGCCGGGGAGATCGGCGGACACGAGGGACCGGGCACCACCTACAGTCCGATCACCCTCGCGCACGCCACCGTCAGCCCGGGCGCCCAGCTCGATCTGCCGTGGCGCGCGGACTTCAACGCGCTGGTGTACGTGCTCGCGGGCAATGGCACGGTCGGCGCGGAGCAGCGGCCCATCCACAAGGGGCAGCTGGCCGTGCTCGGTGCCGGCGAAGCGGTCCGGGTGGCCGCGGGCACCGGTCAGCCGAGTGCGGAACCCGAGCTGGAGGTGTTGCTGCTCGGCGGACTGCCGATCCGGGAGCCTGTGGTGCACTACGGGCCGTTCGTGATGAACACCCGGGCCGAGGTGCTGGCCGCGCTGGAGGATTACCAGGCGGGCCGGTTCGGTGTGGTGCCCGCGGAAACCCTGCCGCACACCTGATCACCGTGCCTGATTCACGGCCGGCGCGCGAAGTGCACCGTTTTGGCGGTGAGCAGGAACAGGTCCGGACGCCGGTCGATGCCGAGCTCCTCGTCCGGATCGAGCAGCCGGTCAAGGGTGGCGCGGTCCTCGGCGGTCAGGTCCTCGTCGAGGCCGTTGCGTTCCCGTTCGAGGATGGCGCGCACCGTCCTGCGCGGGCCATCGGCGAGCGGGGCGGGGTGCTCGATGAGGAAGGTCTTGCTGCGCGCTTCGATGAGCCCGGTCGCGCGCAGCATGGCCGGCCAGTCCTCGAGGACCGCACGTGAACCGGGCAGTTCGGCGCGCATGGCGTTGAACCGCTCGGTGCGGATGACGTCCATGCGTTCCGGCAATCCCGGGGCTCCGATGCCGAAATCGCGTGGCAGCCAACGGATCGGCAGGCCACCCTCCACGATGGCGAGTGCCCCGCCCGGATTGATCAGCGCGGCGAGCCGGTGCAGCGCGTCCTGCTGGTCGCCGACGTGGTGCACGACCTGTCCGGACCACACCAGATCGGCAGGTTCGAGTTCGGCGAGCCCGTCCGGGAACTGCGCCACCGTGGTGCGCAGCGGGAAACCCTGCCGCTTCGCGCGGTTTTCGGCGCGCTCGAGCAGTTCCGGAGTGCCGTCCACGGCGGTCACCTCGGCATCGGGGAACGCGGTCGCGAGCTGGCCGGACACCACTCCCGGTCCGGAGCCGATGTCCAGAATGGTGCGCGGGGCGGGTTCGCCGAGTTCCGCGAGCGCCTGCGTGATGGCGGGTGCGTAGGCTTCGGCCTGCGATTCGAGTACGTCGGCGATGGCGGCCCAGTCGATGTCTTCTGTCATGCGGTCGACGATCCTCTTCGCGAAGCCAGCTTGACAAATTTCTTTGCCGTTTCTGCAATAGGCTGATGGAAGAAGTCCTCGCCGCCGTCGGGCCACGGCTCAAGCAGATCCGCAAACAGCACGACTGCACGCTCGCCGAACTGTCCGCGAACACCGGGATCTCGGTGAGCACCCTTTCCCGACTGGAATCCGGTCAGCGCAAACCGAGCCTGGAACTGCTGTTGCCGATCGCCAAGGCGCACCAGGTGCCGCTCGACGAGCTGGTCGACGCGCCGCTGATCGGTGATCCGCGGGTGCGGATGAAACCGATCAAACAGGGGCACCGCACGGTGATTCCGCTCAGCCAGCAACCCGGCGGGCTCCGCGCATACAAGATGATCTTCGATGCGCGGGAAAGTGTTCCCGATCCGCGGACTCATGAAGGCTACGAGTGGTTCTATGTGCTCAGCGGAATCGGGCGGCTCGTGCTCGGTGAACACGATGTCTTGTTGAAAACCGGCGAGGTTGCCGAATTCGACACCCGGGTGCCGCACTGGTTCGGCAGCGCGGGGAAGGGATCGGTGGAATTGCTCAGCCTGTTCGGCCCGCAGGGCGAGCGCATGCACGTGCGCGCGAAACCACGCGGAAAATGACTACTCGAGCGGAACCTGCCAGCGCACGATGGTTCCGGAGCGCGGCGAGGACCGGATCCCGCACCGGCCGCCCGCCACTTTCGCCCGCGCGACGAGGTTGCGCAGTCCCCGTTCGGTGACGCCCGGCGGAATACCGCAGCCGTCGTCCCGGACGATCAGGTGCAGCACCCCCTCCCGGATGAGCAGCGCGACGTGCAGCTGTCGTGCCCCGGAATGGCGGACCACATTGGACAGTGCCTCGCGCGCGGCGGCCCGGACGTGATCGGCGATGGCGACCGGAACGGTGGCCATATCGCCCTCGATCTCCAGGGACGGTTCGGTATCGAGCAGTTCCCCGGCCGCGGCGACCTCGGTGCGGATCGACTCGGCGAGGTCGGGGCCGTGTTCGCCAAGCGGTTCGGCCCCGCGCAGCGCCCGCACGGTCGCGCGGACCTCTTCGATGGCGGTGTCCAGCTGGTCGACCGCACCGGCGAGCCGCTCCGAATCGGCGGGTTCGAGTTTGCCCTCCAGGCGGCGGGTGACCAGGTCGAGCTGCATTCCGGTGCCGTAGAGTCGCTGGACGAGCACATCGTGCAGTTCCCGCGCGAGGCGATCGCGTTCCTGGTACACGGCAAGGCGTTCCCGGGCCATCGCGCCCTCGGCGAGCACCAGCACGGTGCCCGCCTGTGCGGCGAACGCGGTGAGCACATCGACCATGGCGGGCTCGAACGGGTTCGCCCCGGCGCGCCGGTAGACGGTGAGCGCGCCGAGCCTGCGCACCGCGTTGCCGAACGGGGCGGCCGCGAACGGGCCGTAGCGGCGCAATTCCGCGGGCACGAAGGGGGCGGTGCGCGGATCGGTGGTGAAATTCTCGACCACGATCGGCACCCCGCCGCGGGCCGCGCGCGCCGCGGAGGAGCGGGGGGAGAGCACGATCCCGATCGGGTCGGCCGCGCCGGGGGCCAGCTCACCCGCCGCGGCCTCCACCGTCAGCGTGCCGTCCTCGGCACTGGTCATCAGCAGCCCGAGGTCGGCGCGCACCAGATCGATCGCGTGTTCCACGATCACCGGAAGCATCTCGCCGGGGTCCTCGGCGGAGAGCGCGGCGTTCGCGATCTCGGTCGAGGCGGCGAGGGTGCGGGCGGCCAGACGAGGCTCCATACCACCAGTGTCCTCTCTGGGATTTCTTCTGGCTGGGGTGAGTGGCGGTGTGGGCTGCTGGGGTGGGGAAGCGGCTTCGCCGCTTGAGCACGGCTCAGGTCCGCGTGGAGATTCGGTCGGTGAGCAGCCGCACGGTGTTCTCGCGTACGTCGAAGACCAGATCGGCGGAGCGCACCTCGTCGGGATGGTGCGTGACGTGGATGACGGTGCGCCCGAGCAGGGCGATCTCCAGTTCGGCGAGCAGATTCCGCGCGGTCGGGCGGTCCAGGTGCGCGGTCGGCTCGTCGAGCAGCACGGCTTCGGCACGCGGCGCGGCGAGCAGGGCCCGCGCCAGGCTGATCCGGCTCGCCTCGCCACCGGAGACGGTGTCCGGGCCGATGCGGTCCTCGAGTTTCCCGGTGAACCCGGGAAGCTGGGCGGTGCCCAGTGCCGCGCGCAGCTGCTCGGGTCCGGCGTGCGGGTCACCGAGGCGCAGGTTCTCGGCGAGGGTGGTGGAGACCAGCTGCGGATCCTGTGGTGCGACGGCGACCGTCTCCGGGATGACCGCGATTCCCTTGCGCGGGGCGATGAATCCGAGCAACGCGGCGAGCAGGGTGGACTTGCCCGCCCCGGAGGGCCCGAGGATCGCGACGGTGCTGCCCTGCGGGATGCGCAGATTCACCCCACGCAGTACCGGTTCCGCGCCCGGCCAGCCGAGATCCGCGTCGATCAGTTCGATGTCCTCGCCGTGCTGGACTCCGCTGCGCTCCGGTTCCGGGGTCTCCAGGGTCTCCGCGATCCGGGCCGCGCTGGCGCGCAGTGGCCGTGCGCGGGTGAGCGCACCGCCGAGCGGTTCGACGATTTCGTTGCACGCCAAGGGAAGCAGAGCGAGCACCGCGACGAGTACCGGATCGGTTCCCGCGCCGAGCAGCACGCTGACCGTCGCCGCGGCGCCGAGCGCGATGGTCGCGATCGCCGAGGCGATGCCCGCGCCGAAGGCCTGCTGGCGCGCCTGCCGCAGCAACCGCTCATCGGTTTCGCGAATGTCCTTGTGCCACAACCGGTCCGAACCGGTGGCCAGCAGCGGGGCGGCGTGCCCGAACAGTTCCCCGACCCGGACCGCGAGGGTGCGCTTGTCCGCGGCCAGTGCCTCGGTGGCGCGCCGTTCGAACACCGAACCGAGCACCGGTCCGAGCACGCAGGCCGCGAGCAGGGCGATGGCCAGGGCGAGACCGGCCGCGGGCAGGATCGCGGACTGGGTGGCCACCGCGGCGGCGCCCACGACCGCGGCGACGATCGGCGGCTGCAGTACCCGGGGGATACCGTCCCGCACGGTGTCGATATCGGTGACCATGCGCTGGGCCTGCTCGCGGCCGCGCACCGCAGCGGGGCCGATCCTGGCCAGCGCGGACCATAACCGGGTGCGCAGCAGGGTCGCGGTGCGGAAGGCGGCATTGTGCGTGGCGAGCCGTTCGGTGTAGCGCAGTACCCCTTTGCCGAGGCCGAAGGTGCGCACCCCGACGATGGCGACGGTCAGCGTCAGGATCGGCGGCTGCCCCGCGGCGCGCGCGATCAGCCAGGCCGAGGTCGCGGTGAGCGCGATCCCGCACGCGGCGGCGAGCACCCCGACAGCGATCCCGGGAATCGAGCGGATTCCGAGCAGCCGCAAAGCATTCGGCGCCTTGACCGGGGTTCGCTCGAGCGCGGCCGGTTGGTTCACGGTCCCGGTGTCGATGGGCTCGGCGGGGGCCACGGTGCGGTGCGCGGCGAGCAGTACGGCGGCCCCGCAACGTTCTATCGCGGACATGGCGGCGTTCGCGGTGACCGCGTCCAGGTGTGCCACGGGTTCATCGGCGAGCAGCACGGTGGCCCCGGCCTCCACTCGCAGCAGCGCGGCCGCGATCGCCACCCGGGCGCGCTGACCGGCCGAGAGGGTGTCCACATCCGAATCGAGCAGTTGGTGGGCGTGCACGAGTTCGCACACCGCGAGCACCCGTTCGGCACTCGGCTGCCGTTCCTGATCGGCCGTGGCGCGGCGGAGCTCATCGGCCACGGTCGGCCCGAGGAATTCCGGGCGTTGCGGGATCCAGGCGATATTGCGGCGCCACGCGCCGTGTTCGCGCAGTTCGGTACCGTCCACGGTCACCGTGCCATCGGCGGCGTGCGCGAACCCGAGCAGCACGGCCATGGTGCTGGATTTGCCGCTCCCACTCGGGGTTTCCAGCTTCGTGACGGTGCCGGGAACCAGGGTGAGGTCGATGCCATCGGGAGTGTAGCCGGCGCGCCGCTGAACGCGCAGACCACGCACCCGAAGTTGATGCCGCAGCGGTCCGGGGAGCACCCCGTCCGGAGCCGCCGCGACACCAACGTCTTGTAGCTCGGCGATCTTGTCGACCGCCGAGAGTCCGTCCGCGCTCGCATGGAACGCGAGCCCGACCTTGCGCAGGGCCAGGTAGCACTCGGGGGCGAGGATCAGTACGAACAGGCCGGTGCCGAGATCGACTTCCCCGCCGGACAACCGTAGCCCGATTCCCACCGCGACGAGAGCGACCGAGATGGAGCTCACGACTTCCAGTGCCAGTGAGGAACAGAACGCCACCCGCAGCGTGCGCATCGCGGACCGGTGCTGTCGTTCGGAGACCCGTTGCACGGCACGGGTTTGCGCCTTCGCGTGGCCGAACGCGGTGAGTATCCCGAGCGCGCGGATGAGCTCGCCGAGGTGCGCGGCGAGCCGTTCGCTGTCCTCGCCTGCCGCGCGCACCCGCTTCTCGGTGTACCAGCCGATGAGGATCGCGAATACCGGAAGCAGCGGGATCGTGAGGACGATGATGAGCGCGGATGCCGGATCGAAGGCGAGGATCGCGATCCCGATCCCCGGGGCGAGCACCACGGAGGCGACCAGTGCCGGCAGGAACGTGGTGAAATACTCGTCGATGGCCTCGAGCGCGGTGGTGCACCGGTAGCTCAGTTCCGCGCTGCCGTGTCCGGCGATGAATTCCGGGCCGCCACGCAGGACCGCGGACACCGCCCCGGCGCGCAGTTCCCGCTTTGCCCGTGCGGCGGCCCGGGTGGCGATCACCTGGCCCGCCCAGCCGAGCAGGCCCCTGGCGAGCACGCTCAGCGCGACTATCCACAGTGGACCGTACTCCGGCCTGCCCGCGACGAGCGAGCCGAGCGTGCTGGACAGTCCCCAGGCGAAGCCGATCACCGCGAGCGCCTGCACGGCGAGCACCAGTCCGTAGCCGAGCAGCGCGGTCCGGGTCGCGGGCGAGAGCGCGGGCAGTGCGCCGAGCGCGCCCTTTCCGGTTTTCATGCCGCTGCCTTCGGCGCGTGCGCGGCCGGAATGTGCCGCACGCCGATCCGCTTCCGGAACACCCAGTAGGACCAGGCCTGATAGATCAGCACCGCCGGGGTGGCGAATGCGGCGATCCAGGTCATCACCTCGAGGGTGTACGGGCTCGAAGCCGCCTCGGCCACGCTCAGCGGGGGCACACCCTCCACAGTGGACACGAGCACGTTCGGGAAGAGGGAACCGAACAACGTCACCCCCGCGGCCGCGATGACCACCCCGAGCGCGGCGAAGGCCTGACCGTCCCGCCCGGCACTGGTGCGCCACCACGCGGTCAGCGCGCCGAGCACCGCGAGCACGAAGCCGATCCCGGTCACGATCGTGCCGAGCTGCAGCGCGAGCAGAGCCAGCAGCGGGAGCAGCAGCGCGATTCCGTAGCGCCGCAACAGCCGCCGCGCCCGCTCACGCAGTTCGCCCTCGGTCTTCAGCGCGGTGTAGGCGAGCCCGTGCGCGAGCGAGAAACCGAGCACCCCGAGCGCGCCGAGCAAGCTGTGCAGTGAGAACACGTCCAGCGCGGAACCGACCCGGTTGCCCTGCGCGTCGAGCGGGATTCCGCCGACATTGGTGCCGAGCATCGCGCCGATGCCGAGCGGCGGAATGATCGAGCCGATCGTGATCACCGCGTCCCAAGCCGCCCGCCAGCGCGGATTCTCCACCTTGCCGCGGTAGTCGAAGGCCACCCCGCGCCCGATCAGGGCGAGCAGCACCAGGATCAGTGGAACGTAGAACGCCGCGAACAGGTCCGCGTACCAAGCGGGGAAGGCGGCGAACATCGCGCCGGCCGAGACGATCAGCCAGACCTCGTTCCCGTCCCAGACCGGGCCGATCGTGTTGACCAGCACCCGCCGCTCGGTGTCCCCGCGGGCGAGCCCGCGCACCAGCATGCCGACGCCGAAGTCGAATCCCTCGAGGAAGAGATATCCGGTCCAGGTCAGGGCGATGAGGCAGAACCAGAAGATGTGCAGTCCCATGGGTGCTCCTCAGTACGCGAAGGCGAGTTCGTCGGAATCGGAGTCCTCGTCAACCTTGGGTGGCAGTACTCCGGGAATTCCGGCGCGCACATACCGCGTGATCAGGAAGACCTCGACGACGCCGAGCACCAGGTACACCGAGGCGAGCGCGATCAGCGAGAACAACATTTCGCCCGCGGTCACTCCAGGGGAGACCGCTTGCGCGGTGTACATGAACATTCCGTCCACTCCGGTGGGATTCGGCGCCACCACGAAAGGCTGGCGGCCCATCTCGGTGAAGATCCAGCCGAAGGAGTTCGCCAGGAACGGCGCCGCGATAGCGAGCAGGGCGACCGGGGGCAACCACTTGCCGAGGAATCCGCGTGGATAGCGGCCCTTTCTGGTCAGCCAGAGCGCGGCGACCGAGACGAGCACCCCGAGACCACCGAGGCCGATCATCAACCGGAAACCCCAGTAGGTGACCGGAAGATTGGGCACGTAATCGATCGGTTTGCCCGCGTACTCGCCGAGCGCCGGATCGTTCGGGTAGTGGCTCCCGTATTTCGCCTCGTACTGCCCGACCAGATCGCCGACGCCCTTGACCTCGGTGCTGAAGTCATTGTGTGCCAGGAAGGACAGCAGCGCGGGCACGGTGAAACTCTTGACGCTCTCGCAGTCCGAGCGGGCCACGTCCCCGATCGCGATGATGGAGAAGGAGGCGGGCGCTTCGGTCTTGCACAGCGCTTCGGCGGCGGCCATCTTCATCGGCTGCTGCTGGAACATCAGCTTGCCCTGCGAGTCGCCGGTGAGCAGCAGCGCGGCGAAGGCCACGAGGGACAGGATCCCGCCGAGCTTGATCGAGGCCCGCCAGGTCGGCCGGTCCTGTTCGCGCGCGGGATCATCGGCCCGTTCGCTGCGGCGTTTGCGCGCCAGCTGCCAGACTGCGATACCGACCAGGAAGGATCCCGCCACCGCGAAGGCCCCTGCGATCGCGTGCAGGAAGGCCCATACCGCGGTGTTGTTGCCGAGCACCGCGAAGATCGAGGTCAGCTGCGGCTTTCCGTCGACGAATTTCGCGCCGACCGGGTGCTGCATCCAGGAGTTCGCCGCGATGATGAAGTACGCGGATCCGACGGTGGCCAAGGAGAATGCCCAGGCACAGGCGAGGTGGACTTTCGGGGCGAGTTTGTCCCAGCCGAATATCCAGAGCCCAAGGAATGTCGATTCGATGAAGAAAGCGACGATTCCCTCCATTGCGAGCGGGGCGCCGAAAATATCACCGACAAATTTCGAATATGAACTCCAGTTGAGTCCGAACTGGAATTCCTGCACGATTCCGGTGACCACGCCCATCGCGAAGTTGATCATGAGCAATTTGCCCCAGAACTTGGTCATGGCAAGGTACTTTTCCTTGCCGGTCCGGAGCCAGGCCGTCTGCATGCCGGCGACGAGGATCGAGAGTCCGATTGTCAGCGGGACCATGAGGAAGTGGTAGACCGTCGTGGTCCCGAATTGCCAGCGGGCGATCTCCAATTTGTCCACACCAAAAGGATGCGCCGGTGTGGATCTCGGCAAAAGGTTCCAGGGTCCCGAATATGCCGGGACCAAAGTCCCGGTGACCCGGCTATCTGTGATTCACGACCCAGTGATTCAACGGCCAGGGATTCGGCTCACTGGGATAGAGAACACGAGAATAGCCCATGTTCCGCTGATCGTGTCAAATAGTCGTCACAAAAGTCCGAGTTTGGCGAGGTCGTGGGTCGGGTCGGTCAGCGTGTGCGTGCTGTACGAGGCGAAGACTCCGCGCACCGCCTGCGCCGCCGTGGGGGACAGGCTGGTGAGTTCCTCGGCGAGCGCCGCGCCGTCCTGCTCCTCGAGCGCGGAGCGCACATCGTGGCCGGAGAGCGAGCGCGCGGTGGCGACGAGCAGATTGAGCACGCCGTGGTAGGTGAACCCGGTCTCCTTCTCGACCGTGCGCACCGCGTTGTGCAGGCCCGCGGTGGCCCGGAAGGGGCTCGGGCTGTGGCTGACGATCGCCAGGAAGTCGGCCACCTCCGCCGTGGAGGGGAAGTTCTGTTCGCGCTGACCGCCGCAGCGCAGCTTGGGCTGGCAGTTGTGCGCGGCGACCAGTTCGACCCCGGTCAGCCACGGCCCGCCGCGGCGCACCTCGACGACCTTCTCCACTTCCTCGGGCACGAACTCGGCGACCCGCTCGAGCCACATCTCGTCGACATCGGAGGGAGCGGGCATTTCCACCATGACGAGATTGAGCAGCTCGGTGCGCGACTCGATGATGGAGATCGCCTTGGGCAGCCCGCCGAGCCCGGTGTCGATGACCAGGGAGAGGTCGAGCGGCTGCTTGGGCTTCGCCCGGTTCAGCTCGGTGATCAGCTCGGGCAGCTTGGACGCCGGGCACAGGAAGGCCCCGTACAGGCGGGCGTGCGCGGAGTCGCGGACCTCGAGATAGTCCCGGATCGCATCGGCCACGGCCGCCTTGGTCGGCGGAAACAGTGTCGCGTCGTCGACAAGCGTGGCCAACAGCGGCGGGACGTGGTTCGGCTGTTGCTGGGCGTTCGGCTCTGGTGCGGCACTGGACACGGGTGCCAACAGTAATGGCCACCGATCCGGGGCCGACGAGATGGGCTGTTCACCCATTGAAACCGCGCTTGGTATTCACAGTCACGGCGAACTGAGTTAGGGTTACCTAAGTTAGGAGGTGAGCCGGATGATCTCGCTGCCGGACCCGGCTGAGCGCGCCCGGACCATCGCCGCGCGTTCCCCGGAAGCCGTACTCGTGCCGTGCGCACACACCGCGCACGCTGAGAGGGATCCGAGCCGCTCGGCCGTGCGCATCGCGACACACCTGCATCATGTGCACGCCGACGCGACGATGACCGTGCTGCTCCCGGAGGCCCATCCGCTCGTGGCCGCGGTCTGGCAGTCGCCACGGGGCGCCGTGACCGTGATGGCCGAGCTGACCGATCCGGCCCCGGTGCGGCTGCGTGAGCCGGTGCGCGGGCTGCTCTGGATCACCGGGCTGCTCACCGCCCTCGAGGGGGAACAGGGGCGCGAGCGCGCGCTGCTCGTCGCCGAGGAGGTCGCCGACCCCCGGCTGCTCGATGTGGGGCACGGGATGAGCGTGCTGCGGGTCGACCCGGCCTCGCTGGTGCTCGCGGACGCCGACGGGACGAGCTCGCTGCAGCCGCTCGAGTTCCACGAGGCCGTTCCGGACCCGTTCCACGACTACGAGACCGAATGGCTGCGCCACCTCGAGATTTCGCACCGGGACGTGGTCGGCCAGCTCGCCAGGCATGTGCCCGCCGAGCTGCGTGGCGGCCAGGTGCGCCCGCTCGGCCTGGACCGCTTCGGCCTGCGCCTGCGGGTCGAAGCCGCCGATGCCGACCACGACATCCGGTTGCCGTTCTCCCGTTCGGTCTCCACCCCGGAGGAACTGGCCGTGGAACTGCGCAAGCTGGTCGGCTGCCCGTTTCTCGCGCAGGCGACGAGTACGTGAGCATCGAGGCCCGTCAGGGCTGAGGAGCGGAGCGTGCGAGGAGACCAGCTCGTCACCGCGCAGACGGGTCAGTGGTTCAGCGGCTCCAGGCCGGGTCCCTGCCGAGCAGGCCGAGCGCCCGCTCGAATGGCGGTGCGTCCTGTGGCACCGTGACCTCCTCGCCGAACGCGCCGCCCTTGCGGCCCTGTGGGGCCAGCTGCTCGGCGACCGAGAGCAGCTGGGTGCCCAGCTCCTCCGGAACCGCGCAGTCCGCTCCGCTGACGCGGGTCAGATCCCAGCTGTGCACGGTGAGATCGGTGAAAAGCATGGTGCCGAGCATGCTCGCGGGGAGCTCCGCGCCGCCGAATTTGCCCGTGCCCTCCCATGCCTGTGGCGCCGACCAGGCCGCGACGAGGGTGTCCACGGTTCCGGTCAGCTGCGCGCGCCAGTCCTCGCCCACCAGATCGGTCTCCCGCTCGCCGGGCCGGTCCGTCGGTGGATCGGCCTTGGTGGCGCCCGCTTCGAGCACCGGGGCCCAGTAGAGGACGTGGTTGAACAGGGCGCGCACGTCGTACTCGCTGCACGGAGTCTGTGCGCCGAGCTGGTCTTCGTCGATGCCGCGCACGGCCTGTTTGAACAGGTCGCCTGCGGTGGGAATGGCTGAGCTGAGTTCCATGCCCTGCACGATAGCCCGGTGCACCGACGATTCCTGTGGGATACTTCGGACAAGAGCGTGAGGAGGTCGCCGTGACTGCTGTGCCTTCGGCTTTGACACATCCACTGACGGTCACCGAGTTCAGTGAACTCGGTGAGGAGGAGCACGGTCGCTGGGAACTCCAGGAGGGTGCCCTCGTGATGTCGCCATCGCCGACATGGCCGCACAACGTCGCCGCCGGAGAGCTATTCTGGCAGTTAAGGTTGCAGCTGCCAAGGCGATACCGGGCGATACTGGATGTCGACGTCGACCTCGGGCTGAGCGGACCAGATCGACCGGGAACGGTGCGCAGGCCGGATCTGGTGATTGTCGACAAGAACGAACTGGTCGAGGGGCAGATGCTGCGGGCCGCGCAGCTGCTGGTGGTCGTGGAGATCGTGTCGCCGGGTTCGGTACGGCTGGACAACGAGTTCAAACGAGTGGAGTACGCAGCCGCCGGGATCCCGCGCTACTGGATTCTCGATATCGAACGGCCGGTGACGCTGCTGGACTGCCGACTCACCGAGGAGGGGAGCTACGAGTCGGGAAACTGGGCGGAGAGCACGTTCCGCACCGAGGAGCCGTTCCCGATCAAACTGGAGCTCGACTCGCTACGTGACTGAATCCGCATCCCGCACGGCCATGGTGCGGGCGTTGCGGGAGGCCAGCTCCGCATCGGGCGGGTAGTCCACCCCGGTCAGGCAGAGTCCGTGCGCGGGGGCCACGGTGATGGCCTGGGAGCGGCCCCGCTCGGCGAGCAGCCCGGCGGGCCAGCCGGGATCGCGGCGCCCGTCGCCGACCGCGAGCAGCGCACCGATCAGTCCCCGCACCATGGACCAGCAGAAGGCGTCCGCGGAGAGCTGTGCCACGAGGATGTGCTCGTCCAGCCGGGTCCAGGTGAACCGCTGTAGTTCGCGTACGGTGGTCGCGCCCTCGCGCGGGCGGCAGTACGCGGCGAAGTCGTGCAGCCCGGTCAGGTTCGCGCTCGCCGCACGCATGGCCTCGAGGTCGAGCGGGCGGCGGTGGTGCACGGTGTCCCGTACCCGGGCGGGCGGCACACCCCAGGCGGCGGTGCTGATCCGGTACTCGTAGTGCCTGCGCAGCGCGGAGAACCGGGCGTTGAAGGCCGCGGGAACCGCGCGCAGTGCGGTGACCCGCACATCGGGCGGCAGCAGCCGGGCGAGCCTGCGCAGCAGCTTCTCCGGGTCGCCTGCCAGTGGCCAGTCCCCGGGCAGGTCCACGTGCGCGACCTGGCCGGTGGCGTGCACCCGCGCATCGGTGCGGCCCGCCACGGTCAGCCGGGCCGGTGCGCGCAGCAGGGTGGCGATGGCGGTCTCCAGCTCGCCGCACACGGTGCGCTGTGCGGGCTGGCGGGCCCAACCGTGGAAGTCGGTGCCGTCGTAGGCGATATCCAGCCGCAGACGCAGTGACGGCGTTCCTCCGGCCGTGCTCCGCTCCTCCCTCGTGCCTCGGTCGATGCTCGCGCGGTCGCCGGAACGCAGAAACCCGCCTGCCGAGTGGCGGGCGGGTTCCTGCGGATGGATCGAATCGCTCAGGACTCGTCCTTGTTCTCAGCCTTTTCCGAGGTCTCAGATTTTTCCGAGGTCTCAGCCTCGTCCGAAGCCTCCGGGGTCTCGGTGGCTTCGGCCTCGGTGGTCTCCTCGGCCTTGGCAGAGGCAGCCTCCTCGGCTGCTGCGTCCTCAGTGGCCGGGGCCTCGTCGGTCGCCGCCGCGGGCGCTTCGTCCTTGGCGAACTTGGTGCCGCGGGCCTTTTCGGCCTCGCGGGTCGCGGTCTGCTCCTGGACGAGCTCGATGACCGCCATGGGGGCGTTGTCGCCCTTGCGCGGCATCGTCTTGATGATGCGGGTGTACCCGCCGTCCCGGCCCTCGAAGTGCGGGCCGATCTCGGCGAACAGCTTGTGCAGCACATCCTTGTTGCGGATGACCTTGAGCACCTCGCGGCGGTTGTGCAGGTCGCCGCGCTTGGCCTTGGTGATCAGCCGCTCGGCGTAGGGACGCAGCCGCTTGGCCTTCGCCTGGGTGGTGGTGATCCTGCCGTGCTCGAACAGCGACTGAGCCAGGTTGGCGAGGATCAGCCGCTGGTGTGCGGGGGAACCGCCGAGACGGGGACCCTTGGTTGGGGTGGGCATTGCATTGCTCCTCGTTGAAGATTCCAGCTAGAGCCAGGGCGCGTCTGACGATCCCGTTGCCTGCTGCGACGGCAGTGGATCATCAGACACACCCTAGAGCTGTTCGGTCTCGGCGTAGTCCTCGCCGTCGTCGTCCGAGCCGTCGAGCCCGCCGACGCTGGACAGTCCGCCGGCACCGAAGGTCGCGTTCGGGTTGCTGAACGGGTCGCTGGGGCTCGCCTGGCCGAACTCGCCGCTGAGCCCGGAGTCGAGGCCGGAGTCGAAGTTGCCCTCGCCCCAGGACTCGTCGGAGCCGTAGTCGGCGGCCGCGGCGGAGGGGTCGAACCCGGGAGGCGAGTCCTTGAGCGCCAGCCCGAGGCTGACCAGCTTCAGCTTCACCTCGTCGATGGACTTCGCGCCGAAGTTGCGGATGTCGAGCAGGTCGGCCTCACTGCGCGAGACCAGTTCACCGACGGTGTGGATGCCTTCGCGCTTGAGGCAGTTGTAGGACCGCACGGTCAGGTCGAGGTCCTCGATCGGCATGCCGAACGCCGCGATGGTGTCGGCTTCCGCCGGGGACGGCCCGATCTCGATGCCCTCCGCGTCGATGTTGAGCTCGCGGGCGAGCCCGAACAGTTCGACCAGCGTCTTGCCCGCCGAGGCGACCGCGTCGCGCGGGGTGATCGAGGGTTTGGTCTCGATGTCGAGGATCAGCTTGTCGAAGTCGGTGCGCTGCTCGACACGGGTGGCCTCGACCTTGTAGGTCACCTTGAGCACCGGGGAGTAGATCGAGTCGACCGGAATGCGGCCGATCTCCGCGCCTGCCTGCTTGTTCTGCGCGGCCGGGACATACCCGCGGCCACGCTCGACGACGAGTTCGATCTCCAGCTTGCCCTTGCCGTTGAGCGAGGCGATGTGCAGATCGGGGTTGTGCACCGTGACACCGGCCGGCGGCACGATGTCGCCCGCGGTCACGTCACCGGGGCCCTGCTTGCGCAGGTACATGGTGACCGGCTCGTCTTCCTCGCTGGAGACGACGAGCTCCTTGAGGTTCAGGATGATGTCGGTGACGTCTTCCTTGACCCCGGGAACGGTGGTGAACTCGTGCAGCACTCCGTCGATGCGGATGCTCGTCACGGCGGCACCGGGAATCGAGGAGAGCAGGGTGCGGCGAAGCGAATTGCCGAGGGTGTAGCCGAATCCCGGCTCGAGCGGCTCGAGGGTGAACCGCGACCTCGTTTCGCTAATCGCCTCGTCGGACAGTGTCGGACGCTGCGAAATCAGCATTGTTTTCTTCCTTTACCTGCATCGGCGACCGCTATTTGACGCCGAATCGGAAAGCGCGCCGGTGCCTGGCGGACCAGGCACCGGCGAGGTGTCCGCGTTCCTTCCCGCGGGCACCTGACTACTTCGAGTAGAACTCGACGATCAGCTGTTCCTGGACCGGGGTGTCGATCTGCGCGCGCTCCGGAAGCTGGTGCACCAGCACCCGCAGCGTGGACGGAACGACCTGCAGCCAGGCCGGGACCGGACGGTCGCCGAAGGCTTCCTTGGCCGCGACGAACGGCAGCATCTGCAGCGACTTCGGCCGCACGTCGATGATGTCGAACTTCTCGACCTGGTAGCTCGGGATGGTCACCTTCTTGCCGTTGACAAGGAAGTGGCCGTGCGCCACGAGCTGACGGGCCTGGCGACGGGTGCGGGCGAGCCCCGCCCGGTACACGACGTTGTCCAGCCGCGACTCGAGGATCTGCAGCAGCACCTCACCGGTCTTGCCCTTGGTGCGGGCCGCCATCTCGTAGTAACGGCGGAACTGGCGCTCGAGAACGCCGTAGGTGTAACGCGCCTTCTGCTTCTCCTGCAGCTGCGGGCGGTACTCGCTGTCCTTGAGCCGGCCGCGGCCGTGCTGCCCCGGCGGGTAGGGACGACGCTCGAACGCCCGGTCCTCACCGACGAGGTCGGTCTTGAGGCGGCGGGAGATACGGGTAACTGGTCCGGTGTAACGAGCCATGAGTGTTTCTTCCTCCTCTCCCGCTTAGACCCGGCGCCGCTTCGGCGGGCGGCAGCCGTTGTGCGGCTGCGGGGTGACGTCCTGGATGGTGCCGACCTCGAGGCCGGCGGCCTGCAGCGAACGGATCGCGGTCTCCCGGCCGGAGCCCGGGCCCTTGACGAACACGTCGACCTTCTTCATGCCGTGTTCGGCGGCCTTGCGCGCGGCGTTCTCCGCGGCCATCTGGGCGGCGAACGGGGTGGACTTCTTCGAGCCCTTGAACCCGACGTGACCGGCGGAGGCCCACGAGATCACCGCACCGGAGGGGTCGGTGATCGAGACGATCGTGTTGTTGAACGTCGACTTGATGTGGGCCTGCCCGGCCGAGATGTTCTTCTTTTCCTTGCGGCGCACCTTCTTGACGCCCGCGGTACGAGACTTGGGTGGCATCAGCGCCCTGCCTTCTTCTTGCCTGCGACGGTCTTCTTCGGGCCCTTACGGGTCCGCGCGTTGGTCTTGGTCCGCTGACCATGAACCGGGAGGTTGCGGCGGTGCCGCAGCCCCTCGTAGCAGCCGATCTCCATCTTGCGACGGATGTCGGCCTGCACCTCGCGGCGAAGATCGCCTTCCACCCGGAAGTTCTCTTCGATGTGGTCGCGCAGCTTGATGACATCGTCGTCGGCGAGGTCCTTGCTGCGCAGATCGGGGCTGACGCCGGTGGCGGCGAGCAGCTCCTTCGCTCGGGTACGGCCGATGCCGTAGATGTAGGTCAGCGCGATCTCCATCCGCTTTTCACGGGGGAGGTCGACGCCCATGAGTCGAGCCATCGTTCTCCTTATGCATGCTCCAGGTGTGCCCTCCCCGCCCGCCCGGAATTGGCTCGTTCCGGCCCCGGCCTGGAGTTCCGGGGGTGACCACGTGCTCGTCTGCGCGTGGAGGTGCGAGGAGTTCTCTGTGTTGTTCGCGTACTGCGATCTGTGCTCTGCTTCAGCCCTGGCGCTGCTTGTGCCTCGGGTTGCTGCAGATCACCAGTACCCGCCCGTGCCGGCGGATGACCTGGCAGCTGTCACAGATCTTCTTGACGCTTGGCTGAACCTTCACGTCTTGATCCTTTTGTCAGTGACGATCTTGCTCGGTCGGTGCACGTCACTTGTAGCGGTAGACGATGCGGCCACGGGTGAGGTCGTATGGCGAGAGCTCTACGACGACCCGGTCCTCGGGCAGGATGCGGATGTAGTGCTGGCGCATCTTGCCGCTGATGTGCGCGAGAACCTTGTGCCCGTTCTCCAACTCGACACGGAACATCGCGTTGGGGAGTGGCTCGACCACATGGCCCTCTACCTCGAGCGCATCCTTTTTACCCATGTCCTCCGCGTTTCGTGACGTGCTTCATGGTTACCCCCGGTGAACGGAGGTGGGCACGCCTCGCTTCAGGTGCCGAATTCCACGCATGAGCGATGTGCCGTGGTAGGGATTGGTATGGGTGTTTCAACCCTTATCGCCCTCGCCACGGACACGACGAACCCGGCGCGACTTGTGCGCCAATCGTCAAGTGTACGCGGTCGCGCGAACAGCCTGCGCAACGGCCCTGACCTGGCCACCAAGGCGCAACGGACACGTCACTCTATGTACGTCAAATTCACACGAATGGGGTAGGCTGTTGCGCATGCAGGAGCAGGAAGAGGTGGTCGCAGCCGCGGGGGTGTTCAAAGCGCTGGGAAGCCCGATCCGGTTGGCGATCATGCGCAGACTCTCCGCGGAGGAAGAGGTGCGCGCCTGTGACTTCCACGAGGTGTTCGAGCTGGCCCAGCCGACCGTCTCGCAGCATCTCAAGGTGCTCCGCGAGGCGGGACTGGTGCACACCAGGCGGGCGGGTAACACCATCAGCTATTCGCTGAGCACCGAAGGCCTGCGCAGGGCGGAGGCCGAACTCGGGGTGCTGTATCCGGTGCGGACCTCGGCGCCGCCGGCCAGCGTGCTCTGAGCTTGCCTTATCGGGTTACCGCAATGGGGGTGTTTTTCGGCGGCTAATCGCCGGCCGGAGCGGTCAGCACCCAGGGTCCGTCCTCGGTGATGGCTACGGTGTGTTCCCAGTGTGCGGCCCGGGACCCGTCGGCGGTGACCACCGTCCAGCCGTCCTCGAGTTCCACCGTTTCCTCGGTGCCCCCGGTGAGCATCGGCTCGATGGCGATCGCCATACCCGTGCGCAGCTTGGGCCCGTGTCCCGGCTTTCCGTAGTTGGGCAGGAACGGCTCCATGTGCATCGCGGTGCCGATCCCGTGCCCGCCGTACTCCCGCACGATGCCGTACTCGGTCCCGTCCGCGGAGCTGCTGCGCAGTATCGACTGCTCGATGGCGTGCGAGATGTCGGTCAGCCGCGCACCGGCGGCAGCGGCCTCGATCCCGGCCAGCATCGAGGCCCTGGTCGCCGCGGACAGCGCCTCGTCGGCCGCGGACACGGCGCCCACGGCGATGGTCACCGCCGAGTCGCCGTGCCAGCCTTCGAGGATCGCCCCGCAGTCCACCGAGAGCAGGTCCCCTTCGGCGAGCACCTGGGTCTTGGCCGGGATGCCGTGCACGATCTGCTCGTTGACCGAGGCACAGATCGAACCGGTGAACCCGTGGTAGCCGAGGAAGCTCGGCACCGCGCCGGCGTCCCTGATGGTCTGCTCGGCGAGTTCGTCGAGTTCCAGGGTGGAGACGCCGGGGCGGGCCGCTTCGGTCACCGCGGCGAGGGTCTTGGCGACCAGCGCACCCGAGGCGCGCATCGCTTCGATCTCACCTGGTGACTTCAGCTCGATGGAGGTCCGGTTCCGGAACAAGGTTCAGCGCCCGCGCAACGCGTCGAGCGCGCGCTTGGTGATCTCCTCGACGTCCCCGACCGCGTCGATGGTCACGAGGATGTCGGAGTAGTACTCCAGCAGCGGCGCGGTCTCCGAACGGTAGATGGCCTGCCGCTCCCGGATGACCGCCTCGGTGTCGTCGGTGCGGCCGCGCTCGAGCAGCCGGGCGATCAGCTCCTCGTCGGGAACCTCGAACTGCAGCACAAACTCGACCTTGGCGTCCTGCTTCGCCAGGATCCCGGCGAGCACATCGGCCTGGCCGGTGTTGCGCGGGAACCCGTCGAGGATGAACCCCTTCGCGGCGTCCGGCTCGGCAAGGCGCTCGCGCACCATCTCGTTGGTGACGTCGTCCGGTACGAGCTTGCCCTCGTCGAGGATGCTCGAGACCTGTTTGCCGAGTTCCGTCCCGCCCTTGATGTGTGCGCGGAACAGATCACCGGACGAGATGTGCGGCACACCGAGCTGTTCGGCCAGCACGGATGCCTGAGTGCCTTTGCCCGCACCAGGCGGGCCGACGAGAACGAGTCGCACGAAGGTGCCTCCTCGAATCCCCTTCGCGAAGAACGCCGGGGCGGTCCTAGCGAAGGAATCCTTCGTAGTTGCGCTGCATGAGCTGGCTTTCGATCTGTTTGACCGTGTCCAGCCCGACACCGACCATGATCAGCACCGACGTCCCACCGAATGGGAAGTTCTGGCTGTTCTGCTCCCCGGTGAGACCGAGGAAAAAGTTCGGCAGAACAGCGATAATACCGAGGTAGAGCGAGCCGGGCAGCGTGATTCGGCTCAACACATGGTTCAGGTACTCCGAGGTCGGCCGTCCCGGGCGGATACCGGGAATGAACCCACCGAACTTCTTCATCTCCTCGGCACGCTCGTTCACGTTGAACGTGATCTGGATGTAGAAGTACGTGAAGAAGATGATCAGCAGGAAGTAGATGATGATGTGGACCGGGTTGGACTGGTCCACGAGGTAGGTCTGGATCGCCCGTTGCCACCAGGAGTTGCCGTTGCCGACCAGTTGCTGCAGCAGCTGGGGAAGGTAGAGCAGCGAGGAAGCGAAGATCACCGGGATGACACCGGCCTGGTTGACCTTCAGCGGTAGATAGGTCGAGGTTCCGCCGTACATTCGGCGCCCGACCACACGTTTGGCGTACTGCACCGGTATCCGGCGCTGGCCCTGCTCGATGAACACCACCGAGGCGATGATCAGCAGGCCGACCACGATCACCACGAAGAAGGTGAGCCCGCCCGCGTTCTGCAGCATCTGCTCACCGACGTTGGGCAGCCGCGCCGCGATGTTGATGAACATCAGGATCGACATACCGTTGCCGATGCCGCGTTCGGTGATCAGCTCACCGAACCACATGATGATCGCGGTACCGGCGGTCATGGTGAGGACCATGACCGCGAGAGTGAAGATGTTGTCCTTGCCAGGGATGACCTCTTGCTGGCAGTTCCCGAACAGCTGACCGCGCACCGCGAGCGCGACGATCCCGGTGGACTGCAGGACCGCCAGCGCGATCGTCAGATAGCGGGTGTACTGGGTGAGCTTGCCCTGGCCGGACTGGCCTTCCTTCTTCAGCTGCTCGAACCGCGGGATGACCACGGTGAGCAGCTGGATGATGATGCTCGCGGTGATGTAGGGCAGGATCCCGAGCGCGAACAGGGAAAGCTTGAGCAGCGCGCCACCGGAGAACAGGTTGATCAGGCCGTAGATGCCGCCCTGACCCATCTGCGCGGCACATGACTGGACGTTCTTGAAGGAAACGCCTGGCGCGGGCAACGTCGAGCCGATCCGGTACACAACGATGATCCCGATCGTGAACAGGATCTTCTTGCGCAGGTCCGGCGTCGCGAAAGCCGAGCGGAAAGCGCCTAGCACGCGAGGACCTCCTACTTGACGTCAGGCGAGTGCATGGTCTCCCCCGGAGAGTGCCTGCCTCGGGCACACGGGAACGCCCCGGTACACGAAGCGCGGCGTCGACTCTAACAGCAGTCCGGGTACCCCCTTGCGGTGCGCCGCTGTTGCCGATTGACAGGTAACCAAATGGTTCCCTATTCTTGCTTCGTGTCCGGGGACGAAGCGGTGTTCAAGGCGCTCGCGGATGGCACCCGCCGCGCGCTGCTCGATCTGCTGCACGCCTCGGATGGGCGCACGCTCGGACAGTTGTGCGCCGGGATCGAGATGTCGCGGCAGGCGGTCGCCAAGCATCTGCGGGTGCTCGAACGGGCGGGGCTGGTGACCGCGCGGCGGGTGGGCCGGACCAAGGAACACCACCTCAACGCGGCCCCGATCCAGGCGATCTACGAACGCTGGATAGCCAAATACGAGCGTGCCCCCGCGGCCGCGCTGCACCGGCTCGAACAGGCACTCGAGGAGCGGACATGAGCACCTTCAACTACGTCACCTACATCCGGGCGGACCAGCGGCAGGTGTGGTCCGCGCTGACCGAGCCGGAGTTCACCAGGCAGTACTGGAACGGCCGGAAGATCACCTCGACCTGGGAACCGGGCGCCGCGGTGATCAACGAGCACGACTACGACGACGGTGCCGAGGACATGGGCACCGTGCTGGTCTGTGAACCGCCCCGGCGGCTGAGCTACGGGACTCGAGCGTCCAGCGTTACCTTCGAACTCACCCCGATGGGCGAGGTGGTGCGGCTGAGCGTGGCGCACACCGGGCTCGGCGACCAGATGTGGCAGCAGGTGACCGGCGGCTGGCAGGCGATCCTGGCGAACCTGAAGACATTGCTGGAGACCGGCTCACCGCTGCCGATGCCGGAGAAGGTGCTCGCCGCTTACCGCTGAGCGCGTTTCCCGACGAGCCGGTCGGAACCGTCCAGGCCCGCGTGGCGTCGTGCAGCGCGCCGAACGCGATCGGGCCGAGCGCGGCTGCGTGCCGTGCGGGGAGAGCAGCACGCCGAGCAGGGCGAACGGGTTCCCCACGAGGAAAATCACCGCGACCATCCCGCCCACGGTGGCCTTGTCCATGCCCGCGTCCGCGAACAGTGTCGGCAGCCACGCCGAGATCGTGTAGAACAGCAGCGGACCCGGACACGCTCGCCGAGCTCATCACCGGGGTGCTCGCAAGGGCGCGCACCACCCCGCGACTGCGCCACCACGACGGCTTCGACTGGCACATCGACCACCTCGCGCCCGGCTGCGAACCGGTTGCTCGTGAACCTGTCCCGCAATCGTTCGCGCCGCTACTGCGGGAACCGGCTGCACGTCGCCGCCTACCGGGAGCGCAACCGGGTGTCCTGAGCGAGGGGGCAGCTCAGGTCCTTCGCGAAGTGGTGCCCGGCGATGGCGTAGCCGTGGTCGAGATAGCGCCGATGTGCGGCATGCCGCCGCGCCCCGGAATCGAGGTGCACCTGATCGCAGCCGAGCTCGCGTGCCCGGCCCGGCGCGCGTCCGGCACGGTGATCAGGTCGTCGATGTACAGGTACTCACCCCAGAGCAGGGCTGCTGCCGTGCCGGAACCCGAGGGCACCGGCCACCGAACCGTCCGCGCGCAGGGAGACCGCGATCCGGTACCCCTGCGCGTACTGCCTGCGGACCCGCGCCAGGAACGCCTGCTCCGAGTCGAGGTGCGGGCGCAGCTCACGCATGGGCGGCCAGGCGAGGCCGAGCCGGTCCTCGGTGAGTTCGGTGATCCGGTGCTGCTCGATCACCCGGTCAATCGCCGCGGCGGACCGGGCCGAGGATCTGGCGCTCCTTGGCGTTGGTGACCAGCTTGAGCGGGGTCCACAGATTCCGGCCGAACGCGATGACCTGATCGTCCGGGATCTGGGTGAGCTGCTGGGTGAGATTGGGCGGCAGCCGCCAGATCTGCCCGGCGACCTGTGCCTGCGCCGCGGCGAGCCGCTGGATGAGCACCAGATCGGCCTGGCCCGCGGTGGACGCGGCCTGCGGATGCAGATAGGGCAGCACGTACATGGTGGTCTGCCACGGGGACCGCGCGGGGAACAGTTCCTGTGGGGTGGATCCGCCGTCGTGCACCACGAGCAGCGGACCGTCCTCGGTCGGGCGGGGCAGTTCCACGGGCACCAGCCTGCGGATCTTCACCAGCGGAACGGGTTTGCCGTCCGCCCCGGTGCCCGCGGCCCGTTCGAGCCCGCGCCATGCCGAATCGCGCGCCGTCGCCACGATCACCCAGGCCCCGGTCGCGATGGCGCGCAGTGCGGTGAGCCGGGCCAGGTACAGACCGCCGACCACGGCGATCCTGGTCGGGGCCGGGCGCAGGATGGAGACCGAGAGCGGTTCGCCCTTGAGCCCCTTGCCGAGCACCATGCCACCGCGATCACCCGAGGGCGCCACCGAATCGAGCATCGTCGGCGGTACCGAGAACTCCGGGGCGACCGCGCGCGGGCTCATCGCATCGTGGATCCGGGTCGGAGACGTCATGCCGTACCTCCAAGGGGCAGCGTCGCGATCAGTCCGGACAGCTGCATGCCGCGCAACGAGGTCAGGTCCATGTCCAGCTCGTCGGCGATCGAACCCAGCTGCTCCTCGGCCTCGTTCAGTTCGCCGGGGGTGCGGGCGCTGACCCGGACCACGCCGCGCAGCCCGACCTCTTCGCCCTCGCCGGGGGAGATCGAGAGCACCACGGTGGAGGAGAGGGCGCGGACACTGGTCAGCGAGTTGAGGCTGCTCTTGCCCGGCCAGCCGGTCACCGCGTAAGAGGAATGCCCGACACCGGCGGCGGTCACCCCGTCCCAGCGCTCGTTGAGGCTGACCGTTTCCTGCGAACCCGCGACCGCGGAGAGCTCACTCGACTTGATGCCCGCGGCGAGCAGTTCGTCCGGGGAGAGCGGACGGGCGCGTACCCCTTTGCTCTCCAGCGCGTTGCGCACCCGGGAAAGGGCGCCGAGCACCGCGCGGTGGGCGCCTTCGACCCCGCCGCCGCGTTCGCTGACCGCCTGGGCGCAGCGCTGCGGGTCGAGCCGGACGGCCACCCAGGTGGTGCGCCGCGCGGCGGCCGGGAGCGGGCCCAGCACCTCGAGGTAGGAGGCCAGTGCGGGCGACTGCGCGGGAAGGGCCGCGCTGCCCGGGTAGCAGTGCCAGATCACCTGGATCGCGTCCAGCAGCACGCCGCGGTCCTCGAGACAGGGCGCGAGCGCGGAAAGCGGCAGGTTCGGTGCGCTGCCGACCTGGTTGACGAGCGCGGGCATCGGGTCGACGAGCAGCACCGCGGTCCAGCCGCCGTCGTTGTAGGCCAGCCCGACCGGCTCGCGCTCGTGATCGGTGCCGTGCGCGATGAGCAGATCCGGGACGGCGAGGCGCAGCAGGGCGATCCGGGCGTCCTCCGGGCCGGTCATCGTGGCGTCTTCGCTGTCCTGCTCCGGTTCCTCGGTGGCCACCGGGTTCGCCGACTTGCTGTGCCCGCGCAGCGCGTACCCGGTGGTGAGCCCGATCCACTGGGTCAGCCAGCGGCCGCGCCAACGGATCAGCGCGAAGATGAGGCCGAGCACCGCGACCGCGGCCCCGACATACATGAGTTTGGTGTCGATGGCGAGCAGCACGAGCCCGATCGCGATGCCGATCTCGAGCACGACAAGGTTCGCCACGGGGAACGGGCCGAAGCTGACACCTTCCCTGCGACGTCTCGCGGCATCCACCGATGCGTGCGTGTTCGCCTGCTGTGCCGGCGTACTCGCAGGTCGCGGCGGCGGTGGCGGGCCGGAGCCTTGCCGGGGCGTTGTCACCGACATGTACTTGCCTCCCCCGAAACGGGCGTGTCGGGCTTTATGCTGTGCAAACCTATCCTGTCATCCGATCCGATCGGATACCCCCGACTTGGCCACATTCGTGTCGAGTCGGACTATCGTGTGCGACCGTACCGCGAAGGTGACGAGATGAGCGCGGACATGAGCGAGGAGGCCCGGAGCAAGTGAGCACCCGAGCCATGACTGCTGTTTCGGGGAGGACGAAGGCCGGTCATGCCATCGACACCCACTAGTAAGGCACAGGTCCAGGCGTACCGGTTCGTCATACGCCGGATGCAGTCGGCACTGATCCGCCGCGATCCGGTGATGATGCACGATCCGCAGCGCACGCACAGCAGAGCGCTGATCGTGGGCGCGTGCCTCGCGGCCGTGGCGCTGGCCGGGTTCGCCGTGTACGGGCTGCTCAAACCCGCTCCCCAGTTGCCGGGCAACGACGGAATCGTGATGAGCAAGCAGTCCGGGCAGCTGTTCGTGCTCACCAAGGAGAAGGACGGCAAGCGGCTGCTCACCCCGACCTTCAACCTCGCCTCCGCGCGCCTGCTCCTGCTCGCCCGCCAGCAGCAGAACCAGAACGGCGGCGGTGGTGGCGGCGGTGGTAGTTCCCAGGGCGGCCAGCAGGTGCAGGAAGTGGACGACAGCCAGTTCTCCGGTCAGGGGATCACGGTCGGGCGTCTCACCGGGATCCCGGACGCGCCGAGCACCCTGCCGGACGGCTCGAACCAGGCCGCGGTCGGCAAATGGGCCGTGTGCGACGACTATGCGCGCGATCCCGATCTGCCGAACCAGACCCAGGAGAACAAGGTCTCCACCACGGTGCTGTCCGGAGTGGACAATCTCGGCACCGAACTCAAGGCGGACCAGGGCTTCCTGGTTCAGGAGCGCCAGTCACACAAGACCTTCCTGATCTACCGCACCCCGGCGACGGCGAACCACCCCGAATCCGATGTAGTGCGCGCCGAGGTCGACCTGTCCCAGAAGGAGATCGCCAACACCTTCAACGGTGGCTCGCAGAACGTGACCCGCGTGGTCAGCCCCGGCCTGATCAACGCGATCCCTGCGGTGAAGGGGCTCGTCGCGCCGAGCATCCCGAAGGCTGGCAGTCCGTCACCGATTCAGTCGTTCCCGGCGGGCCAGGCGTTCAAGGTGCAGGAGGCCTCCGGGCAGACCCGGTTCTTCATCGCCATGGATGACGGCTACCAGGAGGTCACCGAGACCTCCTCGGTCGCGGATGTGCTGCGGTACAAGAACACCCAGACGACCACCCAGATCCCGACGATCGCGCCGAGCCAGATGAACGCGGCCCAGCCGACCAAGCACCCGGTGGACGTGAGCCAGTTCCCGAAACAGACTCCGCAGCTGCTCCAGGAGCAAAGCAACCCGACCATGTGCCTTGGCTGGAACCCGAACACCTCGGATCCGGACAACCCGAAGGAGCACACCGTGCTCAGCGTCGGCACCCGACTGCCGATTCCGCAGGATTCCAAGCCGGTCAAGGTCGGCAACCCGAACGCGGACGGGGAACGCATCGACAGCTTCTACATGCCCGCGGGCAAGGCGGCGTTCATTCGCAGCGCGCAGAACGCGGCACAGTTCAACTCGGGCCCGCAGTACCTGATCTCGGATCGGGGCATCCGGTACGCGATCCCGAGCCAGCAGATCGCGGACGCACTCGGACTCAAGGATCCGGTGCCCGCCCCGGAATCGATCGTCCGGCTGCTTTCCCCCGGCGCCGATCTGAACACCCAGGCGGTGCAACGGACCTTCGACTCGCTGAACCTGCCCGCGAACATGGGCAGCTATCCGAGCGAGTCGGCGGATTCCTCGAACGCACCGGAATCCGCGAGCAACGGAGGCGGTTGACGGGAACCGCCGGGTCCCCGCGCCGCGTCCCAGCGGTGGGGGGTTCGGCGGAACAAGGACAGTGGGTGATCGAAGCATGGCCGGGATCCAGCTCGACAACGAGTGGGTATCGGGTTATGTGAAAACCATCGAGCGGGCCGGTTCCACGCTCGGTGAGCAGCGCACGAAGCTGACCGCGGGGCAGCTGAGCGCGGCCGCGTTCGGTGAGCTCGGCCGCCAGCTCGGCGTGGCGAACGCCTATGCGAAGGCCTCGAGCGTGCTGCTCGATCAGCTCGCCAAGGGCGGTGCCGCGCTCGGTTCGGTCGCCGGGGAGCTCGGCAAGGTGGCGGGCAAGCACAATGCGGCCGAGGAAGACAACGCGGCCCGGATCACCCGTCTGGCCCGGGAAAACCGCTCATGAGCGAGCTTGCGAGCGAATCAAAGACACAGCACCGGCGGGAAGCGCCGAGCTCCCGTAGGGAGCGAAGGCGGTGACCGGCCTGGACGGGCACGAGATCCAGCAGCGGTCCGCGGACCGGCTCGACTATCTTTCCCATGCCTGCGCGAAACTCGGCGTCCAGGACCCGGTGGAGCGGTACTTCACGCCGGTACTCGGCCGGTGGAGCGCCATGCACGAGGAGGCCGATCGCTGGCGCACCGCGGCGAAGCAGGCGAGCGCGGTCACCGATGAGGTGAAGAAGCCGCTCGGCACCCTGGACGCCACCTGGCAGGGCCGTGATGCCGAGGCGTTCATGACCTATATGGGCACGGTCGGCGCGGCCGGGGTGGATGTCGCGGACGCGATGAGCGCAATGGCCGAGGCCCTGGACAAGCTCGCCGATGGGGTGCGCTCCATGGTGGACAAGCTCGCGGAGGTGCTCACGGCCTGCGCGGAGGACGTGTCCAAGGCCTTGTCCATGCCGGTGCCCGCCAAACAGCAGGCGTGCGAGCATCTCGAGGAGATCGACCGGCCGTGCGCGGAACTGTTCGAGTCGATCCGCCAGGCACTGCGCGCCTTCGTGCGGATGTGCGAGCAGCTGGACGGCGCGGGCGGGGACGGGGAAAAGCTGAGGCACACCATGCCGGGGCGGTTCGCCTTCCCCGGAGAAGCCACGCCATCGCCCGGCTCGCAGGACCACGGAGCAGCGGAGCAGCACCGGGAACTCGCCGCCGTGGCGCCGAATCCGGTTTCCGGCACGGAATCCGGACCGGCGGCGGGTGACTCGGCTACGACCGCCCCCGCGGCCGCGGACGGTCCGGCCGCGTCGAACGATCCGAACCGAGGCCTCGCGCCGGTTTCCGGCACTCTCCCGATCGGCGAGGGCCACGGCGACGGTCAGCCCGGCCAGGGACCGATGAGCGCGGCGGCGCAGGAACCCGGCCCGCACCCGGAACGCGGCGGCGCGCCCGCACCGGCGGCGAGCGCGGGCGGCCAGGGCGGCTTCGGCGGCATGCCGATGATGGGTGGCGGCATGGGCGGTGGCGCCGGTGGTGATCAGGAGTATCAGCGCAAGCGCGGGCTCACCTCGGATGCCGCGGACCTCTTCGGTAACCCGGAAGCGACCGCACCCCCGGTGATCGGCGCGGAGTACGATCCACCGCCCCGATCAGAGTAGCCGCCCAGGGTGTGTCCGGTGATCCACTGCCGTCGCGAGCGGGAGTCAGTGTGGAGGTGTCCCGCGGGTCACCCCGCGTCCGAGATCGGCAAGGCGGAGGATTGAGCCATAGCGGCAGCTGTGGTGATTGCGCTCCTTCGCGGCGTGCCGCCGACGTCGCGGCGCGGCAGGCTAGGGGATTGTCAGACGCGCCCTACGGTCCGCGCCGTTCCCGCGAGCGCTTCACCGTGTGCATCACGAACGCGGTGAGCACGAGCAGCAGCAGGGCACCGAAACCACCGGCGAGCGCCACCGTCATCGGGGTGTTGCTCCCGTCGTAGGGCGGTGGCAGCTCGGCGGGGATGGACACGGCCTTGTCCGGAACCCCGCCGTTCTCCGCCGGGATGTTTGCGGTGAGCGCGGCGATCGGGTTGATCAGCCCATAGCCGACCTGGCTGTTGCGGCCATCGGGGCCACCGGGGTGCTGCGCGGTCATCTCGATGCGCCGGATGATGTCCTGCGCCGAGAACTGGCCCTTCGGGAACTTCTCCCGCAACAGCGAGACGAGCCCGGAGACGTACGGCGCGGCGAAGCTGGTGCCCTGGATCGGGGTCGGTTGCTGGCTGCCACCGCTGGAGCTCTCGCCCGCGTTCACCTCGATGGTGCGGTTCACCAGCTTGTCCGGGGAACCCGGGTCGAGGGAGATCAGGTTCTCCCCGGGAGCGGCCACGCCGACCCATGGCCCGGCGATGGAGAACCCGGAGGGTGCACCGCTCTGCCCGATCGAACCGACCGAGAGCACATCCTTGCCCAGCCACGGCGGGATGGGGATCGACTTGAGCTTGCTCGGGTCCGGGTCGTCGTTGTTCTGCGTACAGCCCTTGCCCTGTTCGCCCGCCTTGTTCCCGGCCGCGGCGACCACGACGACGCCCTGTTTGGTGGCGGCCTTCACCGCCGCGAGCAGGTCCTTGTAGTGCTGATCGAGCGCGCCGGGGTTGGCGATGCAGGAGGTCAGCGAGATGTTGATGGCGACGAGATTGGTGTTGAGGTCGTGGGACTTCTTCAACGACCACATGATCGCGCTGGCCAGCGATTCGATGGTGCCCGGCGGCTGCTTCTGGCCGTCCGCGGTCTCCCCCTTCGATTCGTACAGGCTGGAGTTCGTGCGGATGGACAGGATGTTCGAGTCCGGGGCCATTCCGTTGAAGCCAACGGTCTCGTGCGAGTTCGCCGCGATGATCCCGGCGACCTCGGTGCCGTGTCCATCACAGTCCTCGCGCCCGTCGCCGCCCGGCTCGATGTAGTCCCCGCCGCCGAGCAGCCGCTGCCCGAGGTAGTCGTGCTGGGAGACGCCGGTGTCGATCACCGCGACAGTGTTGCCCGCACCGGTGGCGAACTTGTGCGCCTTGTTGATCGCGAGCTGGTCCTGCGGCCACGGCTTCCTGGTGAGCGGGAGCGAGACGCCCGAACGGATGCACTCGGACTTCTTGTCGTACCCGCCGTCCTGGGGCGAGGGCGGGGTCGCAGCGGGAGGTGGAACCGGTGCCGAGGGCGGCGGTTTCGGTCCCCACTCCTGGGTGATCGTGGGAACGCTCGGCAGGGTGGGGGCACCCTGCTGGCCACCACCCGGAGGTTGTTGCCCGCCCGGGGGCTGCTGCCCATCGGATGGCGGCTGGTCCCCGGAGGGCGGCGGTGGCGCGGCGGCCGCGGGCATGCCGAGCGGTACCGCGAGGCCGAGCACGATGGCGCAGGCGGTCACCATCCGCGCGGGGCGGTTCGTGCGAAGCGTTGCGCGCATCCGCTTTCCGTTGTTCGCGCGGCTACTCACGTACTGCCTCCCCTTTTCGCGTCCTCGAGCTTCAGCCACCGATACGGAGGTGACGCACCGTGTCGTAGAGCTCCATGACGGCGAGCGCGAGCGGCAGCACCGCCGCGATGAGCACGCCCTCGATGATGTCCACGGTGCGGCGCATGACCGGGGAGAACTTCTGCTCGGGGAAGATCACGCCGATCACCAGCGAGGCGGCCGCCACGATGACGAGCACCCCGAAGATGTAGAGGATCCTGGTCAGCGGGGAGGACTCGGTGAGCCAGCCGATGGCCACCCCGGCCGCGGCGACCATCCCGGTCGCGAGCAGGGCGATCGCCTGCGCGCCGTTCGCGTAGCTGCGGCCGCGCAGCATGAGCACCAAAGAGATCACGATCGCCAGTAGGAAACCCCAGATCGTGCCATGGCCCGCGGTGACGATCGCGGAGACGGCCGCGACCGCCCCGCAGCCGACGATCAGGCCGGTCAGGTACTCGTGCGCCATCCCGGAGCGCTTCTCGATCTGCGCGAAATCCGGGAACGGGCCGGTTTCCTTGAGGTCCTCGGCATTGGTCGGGACGTTCGGCAGCGGCAGCCGGGCCAGCTGGATGGTCACCCTCGGCAGCAGCGAGATGCCCACGAGCGCGACCGCGGCCGCACCGGAGGCGATGGCCGCCGGGGTGGCGTCCACGAAGGTGCCGATCAGGAACGCGACGAAGCCGAGTACCCCGGCCGCGCCGAACGCGATGAACACCGTGACCCCGCGGCCGATCAGCCAGATCGAGGCCGCCGCGAACACCACGATGAGCACCGAGCCGAGCAGCAGGTTCGGTGCCTTCGGTCCCTCGGGCACCGCGTAGAGCCCGGCGATGAAGGCCATCGGGATCGCCCCGGCCGCGGAGATGAGCACCGCGGTCCCCGGCGCGTCGTACACCCTGGCCAGCGAACCGGCGATGCCGATGAGCACGAGTGCCGCGACCCCGCCGGCGACAGCCGGTCCGATGCTGGGGCCACCGCCGAAGGGGCCGGCGTAGAACAGCGCGAGCGCGGCGGCGACCAGTGCGGCACCCGCTCCGATGTGCGCGATCCGCCGCGCGGTGGTCTTGGTCCACGGGCGGAAGCTGCCCGGAGTGGCCGCGGCGATCGCGTCCACCACGTCGTCGTAGAGCGGCGGCGGCGGATTGTCCGAGCGCTTGCGCAGCTGCAGCAGGTCGCCGTCGACGATGCCGAGCGAGGCCAGGGTGTGCCCGGGATCGAGCTGTTCGCCGCCCAGTTTGGCCAGGGCCCAGCCACCGTGCCGGGCACCGCCGTCGGGGCTGTTCTCTCTGGCCATGTCCAGGATCATCGGCATCAGATCCGCGATCGAGACGTCCGCGGGTAGTGCGACATCGATACGCGTACTCGGGGCGACAACGGTCACCCGGGAAAACACGGTCGTGCTGGTTGCCACCTCTGGCCCCCTACTTCGCCTCTGCTGCGATGTCCGAATGGTTCTACTGCGTCCGCCCGATACTCTGGCAGGCACCCTAGTATGTGCACGCCGGTGTGCGGACGGGTAGCCGGTCGACCGTCATCCGTCCGAGTGCCCGGGGCGCGGGCGAACATCGGTGACTTTGCCAGATCTTTCCCATCCGTAGGGGCGATCTGGTAGGGAAAGCAGGGAAAAGTCGGGGACCAGACGCTCGAGGAGAAATCGTGAGTGAGCTTGCGAGCGAACCAGGGGACACAGCAGCCTCGCGAGCGATGGTGACGAGCGTTAGCGAGGAGCAATCGTGAGTGAGCTTGCGAGCGAACCAGAGGACACAGCAGCCTCGCGAGCGATGGTGACGAGCGTTAGCGAGGAGCAATCGTGAGCACGGTGCAGTTCAGGCGCTCCGCTCGGTTGGCGGCACCCAAACCGCCTGGTGGCGAGGTGCACCTCGAGCCGCCGCCCGAGGTGCCGCGGGTCATCCCGGGCAACATCGTCATGAAGCTGCTTCCCGCGGTCATGATCGTGGCCTCGGTCGGGATGATGGCCTTCATGTTCACCAGCTCGAAGGGGAACCCCACTTCGCTGCTGTTCGGTGGCATGTTCATGATCTCGACCATCGGGATGATGGCCGGCCGGGGCGGTCAGGGCGGCAACAAGAAAGCCGAGATGAACGAGGACCGCAAGGACTACCTGCGGTACCTCGGCCAGATGCGGGAGCGCGCCCGCGAGGCGACCGAGGAGCAGCGCCGCGAGCGGGACTGGAACCTGCCCGATCCGGCGACGCTGTGGTCGCTGGTCTCGACCCGCAGGATGTGGGAGCGGCGCCCCTCGGACTCCGACTTCTGCCACGTGCGCGTCGGCCGTGGCTCGCAGCGGCTGGCGAGCAGGCTCGTCCCGCCGCAGACCGGTCCGGTCGACGAACTCGAGCCGATCTCCACGCTCGCGCTGCGCCGGTTCGTGCGCGCGCACTCGATCGTCACCGACCTGCCCATCGCCTCGAGCGTGCGCGGGTTCGCGGCCATCGGTATCGGCGGGGAACGCGCCAAGGCACGGGCGTTCACCAGGGCCCTGCTCGGACAGCTGGCCACCTTCCACACGCCCGAGGACGTGATGATCGCGGTGGTCTCCGCGGGCCGCACCAAGGCCGAGTGGGAATGGGCCAAGTGGCTGCCGCACACCCAGCACCCCACCGAGACCGACGGCATCGGGCCGGTGCGGATGATCGCCCCCTCGCTCGGCGGGATCGAGCAGATGCTGCACGAGGTGATCGGGGACCGTCAGCGGTTCACCCGCAACACCCCGCCCGCCAACGATCAGGCGCAGGTCATCATCGTCATCGACGACGGCGAGATCCACGGTGAGGAACAGCTGATCCTCGAAGAGGGCCTCGTCGGGGTCACCATGATCGACCTGAGCAACTCGCTCGGCTCGCTCACCGCGCGGCGCGGGCTGCGGCTCGTGGTCGAGGGGGATCAGCTCGGCGCGCGCAACGCGGGCGGCGTGGAATGGTTCGGCACTCCCGACCAGCTCTCCGTGGTCGAGGCCGAGGCGCTGGCCCGCAAGCTCGCTCCGTACCGGGTCGGGGTGGCCGCCGAGGGCCCCGGTGACGAGGAGCCGCTGCTGTCCAATCCGGGCATGCTCGAACTGCTCGGCATCCCCGGCGACCCGATGACCTTCGACGTGCAGCAGGCCTGGCGGCCGCGGCCGAAACGGGACCGCTACCGGGTCACCTTCGGGGTCGGGGAAAGCGGTCAGCCGGTCGAACTGGACATCAAGGAGGCCGCCGAGGAAGGCATGGGCCCGCACGGGCTCTGTGTCGGCGCCACCGGTTCCGGTAAGTCGGAGTTCCTGCGCACCCTGGTGCTCGGCATGCTGGCCACGCACTCATCCACGGCGCTGAACATGATCCTGGTCGACTTCAAGGGTGGTGCGACCTTCAACGGGTTCGACGAGGCCCCGCATGTCGCGGCGACCATCACGAACCTCGAGGGCGACCTGACCCTGGTGGACCGTATGCGGGACGCGATCGCCGGTGAGTGCGCCCGCCGCCAGGAGCAGCTGGCCAAGGCGAACGCGAAGAACGTGTGGGACTACGAGAAGATGCGCGAGAACGGCGCCGATCTCGATCCGCTTCCCGCGCTGTTCATCGTGATCGACGAGTTCTCCGAGATGCTGACCGCGAAGCCGGACTTCATCGACCTGTTCCTGCAGATCGGCCGGGTCGGCCGTTCACTGCAGATGCACATGCTGCTCGCCTCGCAGCGCCTCGAGGAGGGCAAGCTGCGCGGCCTGGACACCTACCTGTCCTACCGCATCGGTCTCAAGACGTTCTCCGCGGCGGAATCCCGGTCCGCGATCGGGGTCCCGGACGCGTACGAGCTCCCGCCCATCCCGGGTTCCGGGTACCTGGCCATCCAGGGTGAGCCGATGGTGCGGTTCAAGGCGGCCTACGTCTCCGGTCCGTGGCGCCCTTCGGGGATGCAGCCGGTGGTGCGCAGTTCCCCGGTCTCGCTGAGCCGCAAACCGCAGATGTTCGTCCCGGACTTCATCGAGAAACCGCCCGAACCGGAGCAGCCGCAGGCCGTCGAGGAGCCGGAGAAGAAGGAAGACGAGTCGAACGAGCCGACTCAGCTGGACCTGATCATCGGCAGGCTCATCGGCCAGGGCCCGCCCGCGCACGAGGTGTGGCTGCCGCCGCTGGACGAGCCGCCCTCGCTGGACCAGTTGCTCCCGCCGATCGGTCCGTCCGAGGACCGCGGGCTCACCCCGGCGGGTTTCTACGGCAATGGCCGGCTCCAGGTGCCGTTCGGGCTGGTGGACAAGCCCTATGAACAGCGCCGCGACCTGTTGTGGGCGGATTTCTCCGGTGCCGCGGGGCACGGGCTGGTCGTCGGCGGGCCGCAGTCCGGTAAGTCGATGCTGCTGCGCACGATGATGGTCTCGCTCGCGCTCACCCACACCCCGGAGGAAGTGCAGTTCTACGCGCTCGATCTCGGTGGTGGAACGCTCGGCGGTCTGCAGTCGCTGCCGCACACCGGTGGCGTGGCCAGCAGGCTCGATCCCGATCTGGCGCGCCGGATGATCGCCGAGATGGTGCAGCTGATCGCGGACCGGGAGCGCCGGTTCCGCGAGCTCGGCGTGGACTCGATGACCGATTTCCGCAACCGGCGCCGCCGCGGGGAACTCAAGGAGGACCCGTTCGGCGACGTGTTCCTGTTCATCGACGGCTGGGCGAATTTCCGCAACGAATTCGAGTCGCTGGAGGACTCCGCACAGCGGGTCATCGCCCAGGGGCTTTCCTACGGTGTGCACGTGGTGATCACCGCGAACCGCTGGGCGGAGATGCGGCCCGCGGTCAAGGACCTCATCGGGACCCGGTTCGAGCTGCGCCTCGGTGACCCCTCCGAATCGGAGACCGACCGCAAGCTCGCGCAGAACGTGCCCGAGGGCAGGCCCGGTCGCGGTCTCTCCAGGGACAAACTGCACTTCCTCGTCGGCCTGCCGCGCATCGACGCCTCTCCGGACGACGAGACCGTTGCCGACGGGGTGCAGGACGCCGCGCGCAAGATCTCCGATGCCTGGACCGGACGCAATGCGCCGCCGGTCCGGCTGCTGCCCGAGATGATCGGGTACGACGAGGTCGCCCGGCTCCTCCCGGAGGACACCGGAGGGCGCAGGCTCATCCCGATCGGGGTGGACGAGGACGCGCTCGCCCCGGTCTGCCTGGACTTCGACGCGGACTCGCACCTGGTGGCGTTCACCGACGGCGAGGCGGGCAAGACGAACCTGCTGCGCACCATCTGCCGCGGGATCACCGAGAAGTACACGTCCAAGGAAGCGGTCATCGTGCTCGTCGACTACCGGCGCACGATGCTCGGATTCATCGAGTCCGATCACCTGCTCGGGTACGCGGTCTCGGCGGCCCAGCTCAACGAGTTCGTCGGGGACATCAAGGGCTCGATGCAGGGTAGGATCCCCGGACCGGATGTCACCCAGGACCAGTTGAAGAACCGCTCCTGGTGGAAGGGTCCCGAGCTGTTCGTGATCGTGGACGACTACGACCTGGTCGCGACGCAGAGCGGGAACCCGCTGCAGCCGCTCGGTGAGTTCCTTCCACAGGCCAAGGACGTCGGGCTGCACATGATCGTGACCCGGCGCAGCGGTGGTGCCTCGCGGACCAGCTTCGACCCGGTGGTCGGCAAGCTCAAGGAGATCTCCGCGCCAGGGTTCGTCGGTTCGGGTTCCCGCGATGAGGGTGACCTGTGGGGCGGGGTGCGCCCGTCCCAGATGCCGCCCGGCAGGGGCACGCTCATCACCCGCAAGGCGGGCAAGCAGCTGATGCAGATCTCGTGGATCCCGCCAGAGTGATCGGATGGCGGTAAACGTCGCCGTCGACTTCGGCACCTCGAGCACCTGTGTCGCCGTGTCCGTCGATGGCAGGGAGCCACAGGTCGCCAATGTCGACGGACAGCCGCTGATCTCCTCGGCGGTGTTCGCGGCGGCGGACGGCACCCTGTTCGTCGGGCAGGAGGCCGAGCGCCAGGCCGCGATCGATCCCGCGCGCTACGAACCGCATCCCAAGCGGCGCATCGACGAGGGCGAGCTGCTACTCGGGGACGCGGTGCTCGCGGTGCAGGACGTGGTGCGCGCGGTGCTGCGCCGCGCGGTCGGTGAGGCGCGCCGGATCGCCGGGAACCGGGGCGTGGACCTGCTGGTGCTGACCCATCCCGCGGACTGGGGCGTGATCCGCACCCGCACGCTGCGCCAGGCGGGCGCCGGGCTCGGGCACCGGGTGGTGCTGGTCCCGGAACCGGTCGCGGCCGCGGTCTTCCACGCCGCGAACCACACCATGCCGGACGGTAAGGCGCTCGCGGTGCTCGATCTCGGTGGCGGCACCGTGGACGTGAGCGTGGTGCGCAAGAGCCGCGGAGCGCCCGGTTCGGTCGGCGGCTTCGAAGTGCTCGCCACCAAGGGCGATCCGAACTTCGGCGGTTCGGATATCGACCAGTTGCTGCTCGAACACGTCGGTTCGCTGCTCGATTCGCGGTACGCCGAGGATTGGCAGCGGCTGATGACCGGCCGCGAGCTCGCCGACCGTCGTCGCAGGCGGGTGCTGCGCGCCGATGTGCGCAGTTCCAAGGAAACCCTGTCCCGGCACCCGTACACGGATGTCCCGCTGCCGGACCCGTTCAACGACGCCCATGTCACCCGCGCCGACCTGGAGCGGCTGATCGGGGAGCCGCTGCGGCGCACGGTGGAACTCGCCGCGGCCGCGCTCACCGATTCGCAGGTGCCGCGCGAACAGCTCGGCGGGGTGTTCCTGGTCGGCGGTTCGAGCCGGATCCCGCACGTGGCCCGGCTGGTGCACGAACGGCTCGGGGTCATCCCGGTGACCCTGGATCAGCCGGAGACCGTGGTCGCCCGCGGCGCGCTGCGCGCGGTGCTCGTGGATCCGGAACACACCGATGGATACAGCACCGGGCCCGCGCGCGGGCCACAGTCCGCACCGCAGTCCCAGCCGGTGCCCCCGCCGTACGCCGCCGGACCGCGGCCGGTCGTGCCCCAGCCGGTGCCCGCCCCGCAACCGGCGCCGCCCCGTGCTGCATCGCCACCACCACCGTTCCAGCAGGTACCGGCCGAGGCGCCGGCCAAGCGCAAGCGGGCGCTGTGGATCGCCGGGGCCGTGGTGGTCCTGGCCGCCGCCGTGGTGCTCGGCCTGGTGTTCGGGTTCGGCGGTTCGACGCCCGAGCCACCGAAGGCCGACAACGGGACACCACTCGCCGCCTACGACTACGCGTTCACTCTGCCCGCCGGGTGGCAGCAGAGCGGCGGCAATCCGCCCAGGCGCGGGATCACCGTTTCCCCCGGCGGCGACGCCTCCCCGGAAGCGCGGGTCTACGTGGAGGAGACCCGGTTGCGCAAACCGGTGAACAACGCCCAGGCGCGCCAGGGATTCCTCGCGGATCTCGAACCCAAGGTGCGCGCGGCCGGATTCACCGGTTTCCGGCCGAGCATCAAGTACGCGGACCGGGATGTCGCCTACTATCGGGGACAGTCCGCCGAAGGGTCCGTGCGGGCGAACGTGGACTGGTACGTGCTCGTGGACGGCGAGGTGCAGCTGTCCATCGGTTGCCAGTACAGCGAAGCGCAGGCGCAGAACATGCGCCCGTCCTGCGAGCGGATCGTGCGGAGCATGCGGATCAGGAATCAGGGATGAGCGGATTCACCGAGGCCGTTCGCGCGTTCACCGACGAGGTGGACGCCGCGCTGAACCGTGCCCGCAAGGCTTCGAGCGACGCGGCCGAACGCAGCGAGGCCTTCCGCGCCGGGCAACTGGCCCGCGAGGAAGCCGCCGTGCAGGACGGGAAACGGGCGGACGGGGACGCCGCGCTGTGCGAACAGGCGCGGGATTTCCGCATCGGGGCCGGGTTGCCGGTGCCCGAAAACGGCGGGGAAACCGAGCCCGGCGAGGACGAGAATCGTGCACAGGGCGCAACCGGGCGAACGCGGGAACCGCTCGGTTATGACGACGAGGATTTCTCCCAGGGCCGCTTGATGTCCTGAAGTGAACGGATTCCGAATTCCGTGCATGGGTATTTCACCGGGCATTCGCGGGTGGTGGTTATCCACCGTGTTCACCTGAGCGCGTGAAGATCAACCTATCGCGCCGATACCAGCAGTAGCGCTCTGACCTGGGGGTTCGGCATTCCGGAGAATCGGTTCCCGGTTGCGTGATTCGCAATTGCAACTACTTCGGGGAAAGCTGGGACAAGGTGGAACCGGCATGGCAAAGTCGTCGTCGCAGGAGCGTACGAACCGAATACCGTACGATCGGGACGGAAAACCCACGACACAAGAAGGGGGTAGCACCCTCATGGCCGGACATATGAAGACAGGTGCTCCGCAGCTGCGCCAGGCGTCGAAAGACATGGAGAACACCAACAAGGAGCTGCAGACGACCATCTCCTCCGTTGGTCGCACCATCGAGAGCATCGTGGAGAGCTGGAAGGGTGTCGCCTCCGGCGCGTTCCAGGAACTGATGAATCGGTACCTGCAGGACGCCAAGACCCTCAACGACTCGCTCAACGAGATCGCCACGCAGGTCAGTGGCTCCGCGGCCGCGTACGAGCAGCAGGAAGAAGAGTCGAAGCAGCAGCTGTCGAAGCTGTCGCAGGCTCTCAACAACGGGTGACCAGTCGAGCACCTTTCGACGAGCTAAGAGAACTCTAGGGAGCGGTTAGTTATGGGTATGGACAACATTCAAGTCAATTTCGAGGAACTGGGGTCGACCGGCCAGAACCTCAAGTCCCAGTCCGGCCAGATCGCCGACCACATCGGCCAGCTGCGCAAGAAGATCGAAGAGTTGGAGACGCTCTGGGAGGGTGGCGCCGGAGGCGACTTCCAGAACGCCAAGAACAAGTGGATGACCGCCGCGAACGACCTCGAGCGCACGCTCGAGCAGATCGCCAAGACGGTCGACGCCGTGCACGAGAACTACGTGGCGACCGAGGGTGCGAACCAGAAGCGTTTCGCCCAGTGACGTTGCACCGCTGAAGGCCCCGTGGCTGCTTGCCCGGGGCCTTCCGTGTGTCTCTCGGGCGCGCTCGGCGTCCTTAACCGACCCCCGTGTCAACCCTCCCGAGACCGACACGGTATCTTCTAATGCTGTTGCCCGGTACCTGACACGCCGGGCGGCCATCGCATGTGGCCCGCGGGGCGGGACTGCGATACCCAAAGACTCACCGCAAATCGATGACGAGGTAGTTCCGTGCGCACGTACAGCCCGAAGCCTGGCGACATCACCCGCGCCTGGCACGTGATCGACGCCGAGGACGTCGTGCTCGGCAGGCTGGCCACTCAGGCGGCCACGCTGTTGCGCGGCAAGCACAAGCCGACCTACGCGCCGCACATGGACACCGGTGATTTCGTCATCGTCGTGAACGCCGAGAAGATCGCGCTGTCCGGCAACAAGCGCCAGGACGCGTTCGTCTACCGGCACTCCGGCTACCCAGGTGGTCTGAGCAAGCGCTCCTTCGGTGAGATGATCGACAAGTTCCCGGAGCGGCTCGTCGAGAAGACCATCAAGGGCATGCTGCCGAAAAACAAGCTCGGCCGCGCGATGGCCGGCAAGCTGAAGGTGTACGCGGGTCCGGAGCACCCGCACAGCGCGCAGCAGCCGCAGCCGTTCGAGGTGCGAAAGGCGGCCAAGTAGCACCATGACCAACCCTGAGGAATCAGTAGTGACGACGCCCGAGACTGACGTGACCGGCGAAGTGGTCGAAGAAGAATACGTGGCGGACGAGTTCGTCGCCGAGGAGCTCTCCGCTCCGATCGGTGCCGAGGACGTCGCCGTGCCGGCCCCCGGGCCGGTGAACCCGACCCCGCAGACCGTGGGCCGCCGCAAGCGCGCCATCGCCCGGGTGCGCATGGTGCCCGGCAGCGGCAAGTTCACGCTCAATGGCAAGCCGCTCGAGTCCTACTTCCCGAACAAGCTGCACCAGCAGCTCATCCGGGAGCCGCTGGTCACCACCGACCGGCGCGAGCAGTTCGACGTTTTCGCGACCCTCTCCGGCGGCGGCCCCTCCGGCCAGGCCGGTGCGCTGCGCCTCGCGATCTCGCGCGCGCTCACCGAGGCCGACCCGGACGACCGTCCCTCGCTGAAGAAGGCCGGCTTCCTCACTCGCGACCCGCGGGTGAAGGAGCGCAAGAAGTACGGTCTCAAGAAGTCCCGTAAGGCGCCGCAGTACTCCAAGCGCTGACGAGGGACCCCATGGGTCGACTGTTCGGTACGGACGGCGTGCGCGGTCTCGCGGGCGACGATCTCACTCCAGAACTGGCACTCGGCCTCGCAGCAACGGCTACGCGGGTGCTCGCCGAGAAGTTGGACGGTGGGCACCCGCGCGCTGTTGTCGGGCGGGACCCGCGCGCGAGCGGCGAGATGCTGCAGGCCGCGGTCGTCGCGGGCCTCACGAGTGCGGGCGCCGACGTGCTGTGCCTCGGTGTCCTTCCCACGCCCGCCGTGGCTTACCTGGTCGGTGAGCTCGGCGCGGATCTCGGCGTGATGATCTCCGCCTCGCACAATCCGATGCCGGACAACGGGATCAAGATCTTCGCCGCCGGTGGGCACAAGCTCCCCGACGAGGTCGAGGACGAGATCGAGCGCCGCATCGGCGAACCGGGTGCGCGCCCGACCGGCCGGGAGATCGGCAGGGTCACCGAAGCCGGGGACGCGGCCACCCGCTACATCGATCACCTGCTCGCCGCCACCCCGGTCCGGCTCGACGGGCTGCGCGTCGTCGTGGACTGCGCCAACGGGGCAGCGGCCACCGTGGCTCCCGAGGCCTACCGCCGCGCGGGTGCCGAGGTCATCGCGGTGCACGCGGAGCCGGACGGCATCAACATCAACGAGGACTGCGGGTCGACGCACCTCGGATCGCTGCGCGAACACGTGCTCGCCAACCAGGCCGATCTGGGGATCGCGCACGACGGGGACGCGGACCGCTGCCTGGCCATCGACGCCGGTGGTGCCGAGATCGACGGCGACCAGATCATGGCCGTACTCGCCCTGGCCATGCACGAGAGCGGCGAACTCACCGAGGACACCCTCGTCGCCACCGTGATGAGCAACCTCGGCCTGTTCCTCGCCATGGAGAACGCCGGAATCCAGGTCACCCGCACCAAGGTCGGTGACCGCTACGTGCTCACCGCGCTCCGCGAGGCCGGTCTGGCCCTCGGCGGCGAACAGTCCGGTCACATCGTGCTGCCCGAGTACGCCACCACCGGGGACGGGCTGCTGACCGCGCTGCGCCTGATGGCGCGGGTCGCGCAGACCGGGCGGCCGCTCGCCGAGCTGGCCGGGGTCATGCGCAGGCTGCCCCAGGTGCTGCTGAACGTGCGGGTCGGGGACAAGGCGGCGGTGGCCACCCACGCCGGGGTGCTCGCCGAGGTCAAGGCCGTCGAAACCGAGCTCGGGGAGACCGGCCGGGTACTGCTGCGGCCATCCGGGACCGAGCAGCTCGTCCGGGTCATGGTCGAGGCGCCCTCCGAGGAGCTCGCCGAGGCCAACGCCCGCCGCCTCGCCGAGGTCGTCGGCTCGGCCAGCTGAACCGCGGCCGAACTGGCCCACGACGCCCATCCGGTGTGACATCATCACGCTGGAACTGGCTTGATACCGGATGCGTCGGATCGCGGTGGACGATCGCGAGGAGGGGCGATGACCTTCGACAAGAAGCTGCAGTTCGACAAGGCCGTCGTCGATGCGGCCGGCAAGCGCATGTCCGACCTCGGGAACGCCATGTCCACGGTGAAGTCGTACTTCGGTGACGCGACCGGCGAGTTGCAGGCCAAGCACTTCGGCCTGACCGACGAGGGATCGGGTACCGGTCGGAAGCTGCTCGAGAAGGTCAACGGATTCGCCGGCGGAGCGGACACCGCGAAGCAGTATCTGCAGCAGATGGAACAGGCGCTGATCGACACCTCGAACGCCCAGTCGCTGAACGAGGAAAGCGGGCACTGGAAGTTCAGCAAGCTGCAGAGGGATCAGTGATGAGCGGTGACGAGAGCTACGGCGAACCAGTCCGGGAGCCGTTGACCGCTCCGGCGACCGAGGAATATCTCTCCGACAAGTATCTGGACGAGGTGTACGAACTCGCCCGCATGCTCGCGCCCGATCGCCTCGGATTCCTCTACAACAGATGGTCCGGCGCCGACAATACGGGTTCCTCGCGGGTGCACGAATGCGCCGATCCGGGGTCGCGTGGCACCTGGAAAAGCTTCGGCATGTTCGACGAGACCAAAAAGAAAGAGATCGACAAACTCAAGGGCCTGGATATCGGGGCCATGAGCAAAATGGTCGATCGGCTGAAAAAGATCGGCCAGGGAACCGGGCAGGTCGACGGCCTGATGAAGAAAGCGGCGGGGGATCTGGATCATGGATGGAATGGCGCGGCCTCTCGCGCGGCGCTGAAGAAATACGACGAATTCGCGAACATCTCCCGGGACTACGCGGGTTCGGTGCAGCACGTCGGTACCGCGCTCGGGGCGGCCGCGGACAGCCTGAAGAAAGCGATCGACAAGGTGGCCGCGTTCGCCAGGGACGGCGGAATCGGCGGCAAGTTCATGCGCAAGTTCGACCACCTCGGCGGCGAGGGGGAGGACCAGGGGACCAAGCGCGGTGACTGGAGTTCCGCGCTGGATCAGCTCGATCAGGCGCTGCGCAATGGGGTCGAGGTGGACGGGGCCTTCATCGGCGCGAAAGGCTGGCAGCGCGCCGAATCGCCGTTGACCGCGGGTGGCGATGTGGTGGACGGCTCCTCGTTCCAGGAGGTCGCGGTACTGACCGGCTCGGTCGCGCAGTACAGCGGCAAATCCGGGATCGCTCCCGGAGCCGGGCTGACCAGGGCACTGCGCGAGGTGGCCGGGTTCTGCGATCTCGGTGACGGTGGCGCCGACACGACCTGGTCGGATGCGCGAAGCAGGGAGATGGACGAGCTCGCCGCGTCCTACTATGCCGCCGCGAGCGGGCTGAAGACCGTGGTGGAGAACGCGAACAAGGCGGTGCGGGAAGTCTTCAGCACCCTGGAAACCGAATTGGGGCGGGCCAAGGACAATCCGTACGCCGCCCTGGAACCGCCGAAGGAACAGCCCGCCGAGCACAAGGGCCAGGAGGACGGCGGCGGCCCGAAGAACACCGGCGGGCCCAGCGAGAAACCACCGCAGACCGGTGGCGGCGATTCCGGCACGACCACGACCGCGAGCGGTGGCGGCCGGGACGGTAGTCCGAGTCAACCGCCCCGGCAGCCGCCGGCGCCCCAGGCCGCTGCGTCCACTCCCGCGACGCCCGCGATGCCCAAACCGGAGGACTTCCAGGCGGGGCAGACGAGCCCGTCCGCGGACCCCGGGCAGGGGGATCAGACGCCGGACCCGGGCGCCGAGGCGGACAAGCCGGAGACCGTCAAGATCAAAGATCCCGGCGGGCGCGATCTGGAGCTGACCACCCCGGACGGCAAGGGGCACATGAAGCTGAGCGTGGACGACGGTTCCGGGCAGCCGAAGAGCTACGACGTGGACTTCGGCAAGGGCTCGGCGCCGGGCGGTGATCCGGCGGCGGGCGGCGATCCGGGGACAGGCGGTGATCCGGGGACAGGCGGTGATCCGGGGACAGGTGGAGCCGACGGAGCCGGTGGTGCCCAGCCGGTGCACGCCGATCAGTCCGGGCATGCCGAGATCCACGACGGCAAGACCACCATCTCGCTCGACAAATCGCCGGATTCCGACCAGGTCAAGGTGACCGTGGACGACGGATCCGGCAAGCCGACCAGCTACACCATCGAATCGACCGATGGCACGGGAACGGATCCCACGGGGCAGCACGGAGACTCGACCGGCAGCGGAGGCTCGCCCGATGGCGCGAGTCCGGGCGGTGGTGCTGGCCCGGCCGGGGGACCGCCGCCGAACGCCGAGTCCGCCACCGCGCCCGGATCCTCCGGTGAACCGGCGATGCCCGCGGCGAACGGCCCCGGCGCGGATGCTTCCCCGGCTGCCGAGCACGCACCCGCTGCCGAACATGCACCCGCTGCCGAACCGGCCGCCGCCTCCGCCGGTGCCGCGCCGGGGATTCAGCACGCATCCGGTGATCTCGGCGGCGCCGCGCCCGACGGTGGGGCCGAGCAGCCGGCCGCGGCGAGCCACGAACCGATTCCCGGCCAGACCACGACCGCGAACGCCATGGACGGCGGTTTCGGTGCTGGGGTTCCGGGCATGGGCGGTGGTGCCGAACAGCCGCTGCAGCCGGGCGGGATGTCCGGCGCCGATCCGAACATGGCCGGGGACGGGAACCAGGACGGTGGCTATGGCGCCGGTGTCGGGGACGCGCATGCGCAGCAGGCCGGTGGACCCGGTGGTCCCGGTGTGGGCGGTCCGGGCGGCCATCCGGCCGGGCCGCCGCCCGGACAGTCCGGCGATCAAGGCGGTGCCATGGGAGGTATGCCGATGATGGGCGGCATGGGCGGCGGTGGTGGCGGTGATCAGGAACGCGGGGCGAGCTCCTGGAGCACCGAGGGCAACCTGTTCGATGAAGTCGGGGAATCGGTGGCCGATCTGACCAACGGTCTGTTCGGCCCGTCCGACAGGCGGTGATTCCAGTGTTCGAAGAAGGCAGTCCGGAATGGCACCGGGTCACCGCGCCGTTCCAGGACATCATCGGCGAGCTGCGGGAGCGCACGGATCAGCGCGTGGGCGAGCTCGAGCAGGAACTGAGCGAGTACGAGCAGCGCATCGCCGAGCGGGAGGCAGTGGCGCGCGAACAGCTCGCGGAGCAGGAGAAAGCGCGCGCCGAACTGGAGGCCGCGAACCCACCCGATCCGTGGAAACGCAAGACGGCCGACACCGTGCTGTCCTTCGGACCGGACGAGGACGAAGCGGGTGGTTCCGCGTTCACCCCCGGGTCACCGCAGCCGCCGAGGCGGGCGCGCCGGGCCGTTCCCGAGGACGACGACGAGGACTTCTCGAACCGGTCCTGGCTACAGCACTGATCCCGGCAACCCCCAGGCAGCCTGTGGATAACTCTGTGGAAAAGCCTGTCGACAGTAGAGATGCTGTGGATAAACCCGTGGATGACAACGCTTATGGCTGTTCATGGTTGCGCGGAGTAAAGAGCACCTCTGACGACGACAGCGCAGTGGCGCCGCGACGTTGAAAGCCCGGCGGGAGGAGGACAACGCCGCGAGGCGCCGACAGGGCACGCGAAGGTACTTCGCCGACATTGCCGCGCAGCAGGACACGGAGTCGTCAGACGCACTCTAGGCGAGGTCCGCGCCCTTGAGCTCGGCATCGAGCAGCGCGTCGTAGCCGCTCGCCCCGGTCAGGTGCTTCAGGAAGAACGCGGTGAGCAGTGCCTTCGCGGTCCGCATCGATTTATGGTTCGCCTTGCCGTGCAGCAGTAGCTCGGTCCAGTGCCGCCCTTCGGTGAACGCGAGGTGGCTCGCTTTCGGGGCGGTGCGCAGCTGCGCCGGTCCCGCCCAGGCCTTCGCGATGGGGGTCGCGTGCGCGGTGGTCGGCGCGATGAGGTCCTCCCCGGCGGCGATGTGCAGCGAGGGCATCGTGCAGCGCGCGGCGAAATCCGCGGCGGAGGGCAGGGACTCCGCGATGGCGAGCGTGGCGACCGCGCGTACCCGCGGATCCTCGGCGGCGAGCAGCACCGCGGCCGCGGCACCCATGGAATGCCCGGCGAGGCCGAGCTTTTTCGGGTCGACGGAGATCTCGCCTTCGCCGAGCCGCACATCCGTGCAGATGTCGAGGGTCACCCGCAGATCGGCGGCGTACATCCGGTGCGAGGGCAGCGGCGAACGCTGGGTCGCCGGGCAGGCGGCCACGATTCCCCAGGAGGCGAGGTGGCGCAGCAGTCCCGCGTACCTCGCGGGCGGCTGGAGCAGGCCGTGCCCGAAGGCCACCGCGGGCAGCCCGGTGCCCTCGACCGGGGTGAACACATAGCCGGGAATACCGACCAGGGCGAGGTTCCCCCGCGCGACCGAGTGCGGTCCGGGCTGGCCGAGCTGGGTGAACTGCCGCTTCGGCGAAGACATGATCTGCACGGTAACCGAATCCACGGGCCGGTGTGCCCGGTGGATACGGAAATTGTCGGCGGCCTGCGGTAGAACTGTCACCATGGTCGAACATACGATCGAATGCCGAGTCGGTGGGGAGTCCGTCCAGGTGCGGGTGGCGGGGGAGCCGCGCTCGCCACCCGTGGTGTTCCTGCACGGCTGGCCGGAATCCGCGCGCAGCTGGGCCAGGATCCTCCCGCTCGCCGCGGCCGAGTATTACGCCGTCGCCATCGATCTGCCGGGCGTCGGGGGCTCGGCAGGTGTGCTGACCGACGGTTCGAAGGCTAGTGGTTCGAAAGATCGGCTCGCCGATTTCGTGCACGCGGTCATCGGGGAGCTCGGCCTGCGCTCGGTCACGCTCGTCGGGCACGACATCGGCGGCATGGTCGTCTACTCGTATCTGCGCAGGCACCCGCTGCGGGCGGCGGTGATCCTGAACGTCGCGGTGCCGGGCGTGGAGCCGTGGAGTGAGGTCCTGCGCAATCCGGCGATCTGGCACTTCGCTTTCCACGAGGTGCCCGAGCTGCCGGAGCGGCTGGTGCGCGGCCGCGAGCGGGCGTACCTCGACTACTTCTTCGACGTGCTCAGCGCTCCCGGTTCGGGCGCGATCGGGGAAGCCGAGCGGGACGCCTATGCCGAGACCTATGCCACGCCCTCGGCATTGTCCGCCGGGTTCGGCTGGTATCGGGCGTTCGAGCTGGACGCGCGGCGCAATGCCGAGCGGACCGATCCGGTGGACACCCCGCTGTTGTACCTGCGCGGCGAACACGAGCGCGGCCGGCTGCCCCGGTTCGCCGAGGGGTTTCGCGCGGCGGGGATCCGAGACCTGGACCACGGGCTCGTGCCTGGCGCGGGCCATTTCGCACCTGAGGAGGCGCCATACGAAACCTGGCAGCGCATAACCAAATACCTGTGAGGCAGCAGCCGGCCGGGCTCCGCCTTGATCCGTGCCGCTGTGCCTGGTGCGGGTGTCCAGGAGTGAAGGTGTTCAGCGGCACGTCGAGCCCCGGCACCGCCGCGCCGACCGGTCAGTACCCTTGGCGGGGTGTGCGGAATCGTGGGATATGTCGGGCACCGGCCCGCGCTCGACGTGGTGTTGAACGGCCTGCGCAGGCTCGAGTACCGGGGTTATGACTCCTCCGGGGTCGCGATCCTGCACGGACGCGAGCGTGCCGGTGACAAGGCGAGCGAACTGGCCATCGAGCGCAAGGCCGGCAGGCTGGCCAACCTCGAGGAGGCGCTGGACGCGCAGGGCAGGGAACGGTTCTCCGGAACGGCTGGCATGGGACACACGCGGTGGGCGACGCACGGCGCGCCCAACGACCGCAACGCGCACCCGCACCGTTCGCTGGCCGGCGATGTCGCCGTGGTGCACAACGGCATCATCGAGAACTTCGCCGAGCTGCGCGCCGAACTCGAACAGGCCGGGGTGGAACTCGCCAGCGAGACCGACAGCGAGACCGTCGCCCACCTGATCGCGGCCGGATACACCGGCGATCTCACCGAGACAGTGCGGCAGGTGTGCCGCAGGCTCGAGGGCGCGTTCACCCTCGTGGTCACCCATCTCGCGCACCCGGACGAGATCATCGCCGCCCGGCGGTCCTCGCCGCTGGTGGTGGGCGCCGGCGCGGGGGAGCACTTCGTGGCCTCCGATGTCGCCGCGTTCATCGAGTACACCCGTTCCGCGGTCGAGCTCGGGCAGGACCAGCTCGTCCGGATCACCGATGAGGGCTACACGGTGTACGACTTCGACGGCGAACCGGTCGAGGCGAAGGCCTTCACGGTCAACTGGGATCTCTCGGCCGCGGAGAAGGGCGGGCATGAGTACTTCATGCTCAAGGAGATCGAGGAGCAGCCGGCCGCGCTCGCGAACACCCTGCGCGGACACTTCGACGGCCAGCGGATCACGCTCGACGAGCAGCGCCTCGGCGACCAGGACCTGCGCGATATCGACAAGGTGTTCGTCGTGGCCTGCGGCACCGCGTACCACTCCGGGCTGGTCGCGAAGTACGCGATCGAGCACTGGTGCCGGCTGCCCGTCGAGGTCGAGCTCGCCTCCGAGTTCCGCTACCGGGACCCGGTGCTCGACCGGGACACGCTCGTGGTCGCCGTTTCCCAGTCCGGGGAGACCGCGGACACCCTCGAGGCGGTCCGGCACGCCCGGGAACAGCGGGCGCGGGTGCTCGCCGTGTCCAACACCAACGGCGCGCAGATCCCGCGCGAATCCGACGCGGTGCTCTACACCCACGCCGGGCCGGAGATCGGGGTCGCCTCGACCAAGTGCTTCCTCGCCCAGCTCGCCGCGAACTACCTCGTCGGGCTCGCGCTCGCGCAGGCGCGCGGCACCAAGTACCCGGACGAGGTGGCCCGCGAGTTCGCCGAGCTCGAGGCGATGCCCGAGGCGGTGTCCCGGGTGCTCGAGACGGTGGGGCAGGTGCGCGAGCTCGGCCGCGGGCTGGCCGACTCGAAGGCGGTGTTGTTCCTCGGCAGGCACGTCGGCTACCCGGTCGCGCTGGAGGGTGCGCTCAAGCTCAAGGAGCTCGCCTACATGCACGCGGAGGGATTCGCGGCGGGCGAGCTCAAGCACGGCCCGATCGCGCTCATCGAAGAAGGCCTGCCCGTCGTGGTGGTGATGCCCTCGCCGAAGGGGCGCGCGGTGCTGCACTCGAAGCTGGTCTCGAACATCTCCGAGATCCAGGCCCGCGGCGCGCGCACGATCGTGATCGCCGAGGAGGGCGATGAGACGGTACGCGCCTACGCGGATCACCTCATCGAGACCCCCGCGGTCCCGACGCTGCTCCAGCCGCTGGTCTCCACGGTGCCGCTGCAGGTGCTCGCCGCCGAGATCGCCCGCTCCCGGGGCTACGACGTGGACAAGCCACGCAACCTCGCGAAGTCGGTGACGGTCGAGTAGGAGCACGTCTGAGAACCCCATGCCCTGCTGCGCCGCGAGGTCGGCGAAGTACCTTCGCGTGCCGATCCGCGTCCCGCTCACGACGGGCGAGGGTTCCAGGACGCACTCTAGACTGAGCGGGTGACCGTTCCCGACCAGATGACCGTGAGCGTCCTGCGCGGCGTGCACGAGGTCGAAACCGAACAGCGCGCCGTACCGGTCCCGGCCGAGGGCGAGGTCTTGATCAGGGTGGCGGCCATCGGCACCTGCGGTTCGGATGTGCACTACTACGAGCAGGGCCGGATCGGGGATGCGGTGGTCCGCGAGCCGCTCGTGCTCGGTCACGAGGCCAGCGGTGTCGTCGTGGCCTGTGGACCGGGTGCGCGCCAACACGTTCCCGGGACCAGGGTCGCGATCGAGCCGGGGGTGCCGTGCGGCAGATGCACGGAATGCCGGCTCGGGCGCTACAACCTGTGCCCGGACATGGTGTTCTTCGGTACCCCTCCGGTCGACGGTGCCTTCGCCGAATACGTGACGCTGCGCGAGGAGTTCGCCTATCCGCTGCCCGACTCGCTCAGCGATGAGGCCGGTGCGCTGCTCGAACCGCTCTCGGTCGGGGTCTGGGGCGCCCGCAAGGCGCGGATCGGGCCGGGCGCCCGGGTGCTGGTCACCGGGGCCGGGCCGATCGGGCTGATTGCCGCGCAGACCGCGCGGGCCTTTGGGGCGAGCGAGGTCCTGGTCACCGATGTGAACGAGCACCGGCTCGCGGTCGCCGGGGAGCTCGGTGCGCGCACCATCGATGTCGGCCGCGAGGCACTGACCGGGGTCGCGGCCGATGTGCTGCTCGAGTGCTCGGGCAATCCGCGGGCGACGCTGCAGGGCATCGCGGCGCTGGGACGCGCGGGCCGGGCGGTGCTGATCGGAATGGGCGCCGATGAGCTCGCGCTGCCGGTGGCCCGGGTGCAGCAGTTCGAGCTCGAGGTCACCGGCACCTTCCGCTACGCGAACACCTGGCCGACCGCGATCGAGCTCGCGGCGAGCGGGGCGGTGCGGCTGGACCGGCTGGTCACCCACCGCTTCCCGCTCACCGAGGTGCGCGGCGCGCTGACCATCGCCGCGCGCGATCCCGCGACGATCAAGCCCGTTGTGGTTCCGATGTGATCTCGGTGTCCGGCACCGGTGCCTCCGTGGTGGTGGCGGATTCGATCGCCGCGGGCGTCCGCACCGGCTTGCGGCGCTTGTCGAGCAGCCCGGACGTGATGGCCAGGCCGAGACCGATCGAGGCGAGCACCGCGCCCAGCAGGTTCGGCGCCGTGTAGCCGAGACCGGCGTCGATCACCGCGCCACCGAGGAACGCGCCCGCGGCGTTGGCGATGTTGAACCCGGACTGCACCGCGGCCGCGGCCATGGTCGGTGCCTCTTCCGCGGAGCGCATGATCTTGGTCTGCACCGCGGGAATGGCAATGAAGGCGATCATCCCGATGAAGAACACCGTGATCATGGCGCTGACCTGGTTGTGCACGGTGAGCGCGAACAGTGCCAGGGTCACCGCGAGGCCGCCGAGCGCGATGTACATGGACGGCATGAGCGCCCGGTCGGCGAGCCGTCCGCCGATCAGGTTCCCGACGGTGAGGCCGAGCCCGAATAGGGCGAGCGTGATGGTCAGCCCGTCCGGACCGATCCCGGCGAGCTTGTTCAGCATCGGGGCGATGTAGGAGTAGGTGGCGAACACGCCGCCGAACCCGAAGGTCGCGATCCCGAGCGCGAGCCAGACCTGGGGTTTGGTGAACGCCCGCAGTTCGGTGCTGATGCGCACCTGGCCGTGCTCCTGCATCCGCGGCACGAGCAGGGCGACACCGATGACCGCGATCGCGCCGATCCCCGCGATGGAGGCGAAGGTCATCCGCCATCCCGCGGCGTGGCCGAGCGCGGTCGAGGCGGGAACCCCGAGCACGTTCGCGATGGTCAGGCCGAGGAACATCATCGAGATCGCCCGTGCCCGCTGGCTGGAGTGCACGAGCTTGGCGGCGACCACCGAACCGACCCCGAAGAAGGCGCCGTGCGGCAGCGCGGTGAGAATCCGCGCGGCCATCAGGGTCTCGAAGTTCGGGGCCATGGCCGCGGCGAGGTTGCCGATGGTGAACACCGCCATCATGGCCAGCAGCATGTGTTTGCGGGAGAGCCGGTTGGCCAGGGCGGTGAGCAGCGGGGCACCGACCACGACACCGATCGCGTACCCGGTGACCAGGTAACCCGCCTGCGGAATGGACACATGCAGGTTGTGCGCGATGTCCGGCAGCACACCCATGACGGCGAACTCCGTCGAACCGATGCCGAAGGCACCGATGGCGAGCGCGAGCAGGGCGATGGGCACAGCAATCTCCTGTTGCGATTGTGAGGTTTCGAAGACTAAGGGGCGCGGCAGTGCGCGAAATATGTGGACCGGGACCCGGACGGTCACCAACTGAATCGATCCGCCACTCATAACGATTCCACGGAACCAGGGCTTCCGAAAGCGGTCGTGAACCGCCTCACTCCATCCTCCTGCGGCGGACGGCCTTGCGTTTGAGTGCGCTCACACCCCTACGGTCGGTCGGTATGGGAGAGGATGAGGCGCTGCGCCGGGCCCTGCGTCTGGCGGTGGATCCGCCCGGCGGGGTTTCGGTCGAGGCGCTGCGTGCGCTTGCGCGTGATGACGATGCGACCGAGTGGGACATCGCCACGACGGCGAAGTATCTCGGGGTGAGTCCGCACACGCTGCGGTATTACGAGCGCATCGGTCTGGTTCAGGTTGCCCGTGATGCGGCTGGTCACCGCCGCTACGGCGCGCCTGCGGTGCGCCGGTTGGTGTTCCTGACCCGGATGCGTACCTCGGGTATGCCGATCAGCGATCTGCGTCACTACATCGACCTCGTCGATTCCGGTCAGGACACCGTGTCCGAGCGTATGGACCTGTTGCTGGAGCACCGGGACATCTTGCGGTCCCGGATCGCCGGACTGCAGCTCGCCCTTGCCGCTAC
>NZ_KB905395.1 GCF_000379465.1 Sciscionella marina DSM 45152 | reverse complement strand
TCGAAGATTCCTTTGCAGGCGTCTTAAGGTTGGAGCATGGACGTTCTCAGCGACCTTCTCTTCCGCGCGCAAGCCGAGGGCGCGCAGGTGCGGCAACTCATCCACCCGCCGCCGTGGTCGATGACCTATAGTGACGCGCCATCGCTCACCCTGGTGACCGTGTTACGTGGGTCGGCCGTCGTCCGACTCGACGACACCAAGGTGGCCAGGTCACTCGACGTCGAGGACGTGGCACTCATCACCCGGATCGAGCACTACACAATCGCCGACAGCCCGGACACGCCAGAACAGTACGTCATCCGCAACGGACGCAAGTACCTCGCAGGTGAAGGCGAAGTGTCGCCCGACCACGCCGCGGTTGCCGCGCGCACCTATGGCGCTGATTCGCCGGGAGCCTCGATCATGATTCGTGGCACCTACCAACTCACCGGCGATGTCGCAGATCGCCTCCTGGAGATGCTCCCAGAACTCGCGGTCGTGCCCGCTGGAGCGAGGACCGCGCAGATACTCAAGTTGATCACAGCCGAAGCTCGCCTGACCAAACCCGGTCAAGACGCCGTCCTGCGCCGTCTCCTCGACCTACTCCTCGTTGTCGCACTCCGGGAGTGGATCACGCACGGCGATGCGAGCCTGCCAGCCTGGTGTCAAGCCCTGACCGATCCCGACATCGGCGATGCACTCTTCCTCCTACACGAGAATCTCCAACATCCATGGACAGTCGGTGCCTTGGCAGCCAAGATCGGCATGTCCCGCGCCGCATTTGCTGCGCGGTTCACCGACGTCGTCGGTGAACCCCCGATCTCATACCTCACAACATGGCGGATGACGATCGCCGCCGATCAGCTACGGGACACCAATACGCCGATCGCCAGGGTCGCCAAAAACGTCGGATATCAAGACCCCTTCGCGTTCAGTGTTGCCTTCAAACGCGCCCGGAACGTCACGCCGTCGGACTGGCGTCGAAGGAGCCAGGCCGCCAAACCCATCGTGTGAGACACGTGTAGTCAACCTCCTGCCCCGCAACATGGGTCATAGGGTTGGACGTCATTGTTCGCTGATCAAGGCTGGTGGTTCTCGGTTGGGCGGGCGCGGCAGAGTAAGTGTGCCGATGTGCTCGGGACCGGTACACCGCTGATGTGGAGCGGTTTCCAGCTATTGCCGCTGCTCAGACGGATCAGGACGGGGCGCGTTGCTGGCGGAAGTGCGGTGTTGGGGTCTGGTGGTATGCCACGGGATCCCTGGAGATATCGGCGCAGAGCGGTGAGGTCGTCGGGGTGACAGAGTTCGGGGAGATAGCGCGTTTGGTGTAGGTCGATCCCGACATCCCGCATCCGAACGGAAGTAAGAACCATGTGGTCATGGTGCGCGTCGATGACACACATCGGATCGTCGGACAGTGTGAACATGGCGTTGACGACTGAGTTGGTTGCGTCGCGATGGTCGGCAGGGTCGGCGTCTACGGTGGTGATGAGGCCGCATTGGACCAGTTTCCCTGCACGGTTGCGGGTGGTGATCGCGGAAATTTGCACCGTGTCGATGTGCCCGTGGGCGCTGCGGACGTTTGCGGTGTGTGTGATCAGTGGCTTCTGCTGCTGGTAGGAGGTGGTGAGGCGGTCCAGCGTGTCGAGCTGTTCGGTCGGCAGCACGTATTCCTCCAGCCAGGTCCAAAAGGGCGCGAGTCCGCGCGGGTTGGGCCGGGGAAGGTGGTGTCGGTCGTACAGGCTGTTGGACCATTCAACGTGGATGGGTGTGCGTGGATCATCGGTGTTGAACGCTTCCCAGACGCCGATCTTCGGCGGTGGCGGCGGTGGACTGGTAGCTGGGGTATAGCAGGCCAGTGCGCCGATTATGGTTCGAGAATGAGGGCTATGTATCGGAAGCACGTGCACCGTCCATGGTTCCCCCGCATGATGCACCGTCTTCGCCGTTGGGTGCTGCAGGGCGACCGCTGCCCTGATTTGGGGGACGAGCAAGCGGCGGGCGAGCGCGTCCAGAGACCGTGGGGTGTTGCCGGGGCAACCACGGCGTCCGATGGCAAGGACGGCGGGTCTGGTATCGGTGAGGATCCATCGTCCGGCGTGACGGTACGGCTTTCGCCCCGGACTGGGGACACGCTTCGGCGACGTTCCGTAGGTTGTCATTCCCCCTGCTCTCCTGTGAAGCGCCCTCGGGCTCTATGCTCATCGCCGTCATGACAGCCCCCTGATGACTGGCGACGAGTCGTGGCACCGACCTGGTTCTACGGTGTCCGGTGAACGATCAGATTCAGCTGCGCCCTATATTTTCTGGTGAACTTGTTGTGGTCGTGCCTCCCTTGTCTGTGTTGGCCTGTCCGGTGTTGGTGCGACCTGGTTGCCGCCGGCGTGCTTGGCCTGATACATCGCGGAGTCTGCGCGTTGGATCAAGTCGTCCAGCGAGGTCAGCTCGGATATCGTGCGGGTGGCCACACCGATGGATACCGAGGCACTGCTGATGAGATCTTCGTGCTCTGTGCCCGGTGGGCACACCGATACTCGGCGCAGCTGCTGGAGTATTCGGTGGGCGACGGCGGTGCCATTGTCGTCGCCGAGAAGCAGTGCGACGAATTCGTCGCCCCCGTATCGGCCGACGAGGTCGTTGAGCCGGGTAACCTGCTGAATTCCGAAAGCGATTGAACGCAGGAGGGAATCGCCAGTTTGGTGGCCGAGCGTATCGTTGACGGTCTTGAAATTATCGACGTCGCAAAATAGCAGCGCCACCGGGCCGAAGGTTTTGTCCAGAAGACGTTTTGCCCGGCGTTCCCAGGCTTCCCAGTTGAGCACGCCGGTGCGGCTGTCGATGCCAACGATCTGTCCACAGGTGCCGCAACAACTCCCCAAGATGGCGTCATTAGACGACATGAACTCCCTCCCAACAACCTGCTACGCACTGTGCCGCACAACCTCCGCCATGCAACCTACTGGCGCGTTCAGTCCGTGTACTGCCGGTTGCGGTGCGCGATATAGCGCACGCTGACCTGCAATGTAAGTGTACTTAACGACAGCGGCAAGGGGCTATATGGCACTTCCCCCGTGCGGGTGAGTGCGATCGTGTGGACCGTCGTACTGTAACTAGACTTAACGAAGCGTCTGTCGTACCTTGGCGTCCGGTGTGAGGGAGGTGGCATGATGGCAGCCGGTGATGAAACGGCAGCCGAGTCTGAGGGGCCGCCATTCTCGGTATTGCTGAACTTGCTCTTCCATCTTAAGCGGCACCCTGATGGTCGTGAATACACGAACCAGGAAGTATCCGATTGGTGTGCCGCGCAGGGGAACCCGCTGAGCCGCGTCGGGATCTACAACCTCCGTGAGGGGAACAGTCGAAACCCGAGTCTTAAGAATGCGAGTATTTTGGCGCAGTTCTTTGAGGTGAGCATTTCGTGGTTCGTGGAGGAAGATGAAGCTCGTTCGATTGCTGCGCAGCTGAAAGTACTGGCAAAGATTCGCGACAGTCGCCTCCAGACGGTGGCCGGGCGTGCGGACAAGCTATCCCCCGAGGGGCTGCTGGAAGCGATGGAGCACGTTGAGCAGCTTCGTCAGCAGGAACGGCACGGTAGGCGGAAGGGAACGGAGTAGCCGGGCGTGGAGTCGAACGAGAGGCAGCACAGGCGAAAGCTGGCGCGCTGGTGCCGTACTGAGCTCGAACGTCTCGGTGTGCATCCGCCCCTTGATTTTGAACAGCTGAGGCAGGCTATCGAGAAGCGCAGGGGAAAGCCCCTGAGGTTCGTCGCCTATCCGTTGCGCACCGACGTGTTCGGGCTCTGGCTCAGCTATGACGAGGACTGGATTCTGTATCAGTCGGCAACTGTTCCTGCGCACCAACGGACGATTCTGCTGCATGAGCTCGGGCACGTGCTGCTGGAGCACACCAGCGACGAGGTGGACCGCGAGGCACTGCAAACGATCTTCCCGGCGGTACCGGCGAGCTTCATTCAAGCTGTATTGCGTCGGTCCTGCTACGACGAAGCGCACGAGCATGAAGCCGAGGCCTTCGCTGACATGATCGGCTTGTGGGACCAGCGGGTCATGCAGGTGGCACCACCTTCGGATGCCACGGTTCGTGAGTTCGATGCGGCGGTCTTGGGGAAGCTGGCCATTCGATGAGCGTGCCCTCGATCGTCTTCGTGGCGGTCTCCTGGATCGGGTTTATCTGGCTGGGAATCCGGTGGCTTGGGAACCCGCGCAACCGAATCTTGGGGATCTTCGTGGCGATCTTCTTTGTCGCCGCGGTCGGTTCGGCGACGGCACAGATCTCACCGCGATGGCAGAGCATGGTGCTGATGGCGGTTGTTTTCGGTGCGGTCGTAGGCTTCGCGCTCGCGGCTCGCGACAATGCCCGTAACTACCTGCTTCCGCAATCGGGCCTGTTCCTCGTCGCCATCGTTCTCGTTATTGTGCTGCCGACTACTACCCCGGCCGATATGCCGGGTCTGCCGAAGGCGGTACACGATCCTTTGGCGCCCCGTGCCTACTCGGCGATCGGGTGCGTGTTCGCGATCTGGGAAGCCGCTCGTCTGGCTCGTCGGACCGCACGGGTCCAGACTATCGGAATCGCGATTGCGATCGCGGGGCTGGCACTGCTTGTTGTCGATGACGTCGCGCTGTGCGTCGTGCGCGTGTTCATGCAGACCGGGGTGTATCCGGCGTCGTTGGCGCGTGTCGCTGACTTCGGGCAATCGGTATCCGGCACGATCTTCGTGCTCGGCTTGCTCGTGATCGGTCTGGTCATCGTGGCACGCAAGGTCCGGTACTGGCATCACTGCCGAAGCAGCTATCGCGCGCTCGAACCCTTGTGGCAGCTGCTGCACCGTGCGTTCCCGTCCACGCACGACTGGAGGAGCGCGCCGAGCAGCCGTTGGATGCAGATACTGCCCGCGGGAGCGCACCTGGCCTACACTCGCCGTGTTGTGGAGTGCTTCGACGGCCTCGTCCGGATCTCGCCGCACATCGAGAACGCTGACGAATTCGATGACGCGGATTTCGATCGGCGCGCACAGCAGCTCGTGTCTGCTGCCGAACACGCCGAGGCGGACGGAAGCCACCCGGTCGGCCCCGCTCTGCTGCGCGGCCAGAGCTGGGCCGACGCAGTGCACGAGATGGTGGAAATTTCCCGGGCGCTGCAGCGACAGCCATCGAACACGAGCCACCGCGCTGATCAACCGGCTTGACCGGTGGACCAAGGTCGTGGGGACGCCGATCTGGCTAGCGCCCCCACGACGACTCAGTGCACCGGGTTCTGCTTCATCCACTCCAGCATCGCGTCGACATACTTCGGCGCAGTCCGGTCCAGCTGGATCGAATGACCCGCCCCGGGAAGAACCCACGTCGACAGCGGTGTTCCGGGTGCGAAGCTCGCCTTGAGGTCCGAGTGAAGGTGGTTGGCATTGGTGCAGTGGTGTTGGAGCAATCCGGTGCAGAAGATCTGGTCCGCGCTGCCGTTGATGACCATGGTGGGCAACGAAATTTCGTGGGTGTGCATGGTCGAGAACGCGCCGAGGACGGCGTCGAGCACTTCGCTGACGCTGACCCAGTCCTTGGTCTTCTCGTCGCCGGAGACCGTGTCTGCTGCTTCACGGGGCGAGCCGAACAGCGAGTACCGCACGCCGGGGTGCGTGGTCAGCGCCAGGAGGTCGTGCATCGTGTGTCGGAGCTGCGGGTCCAGAGTCGCGGGATGCAGCTGGGTCAGGAAAAGCCGCACCAGAACGTCCGGGGAAAGCCGATCGCTCCACCCGGTCAGTACCAACCGGGACGCATCGCCCGGGTGGCGCACCTGGGTGAGCAGTGAAATCGCGCTCCCCAGGCTGTGCCCGAGCAGGGTCACGTCCGAATAGCGTTGATGCCCCAAGGCCCCGGATCGCACCGCGGTGAGTACCTGGTGGATGGTGTCGGCTTCAGCGGTGCTGGTGAGTTCGCCGGGTGCGATCGGCGTCGAGCGCGCGTGTCCTGGACGGTCGATCGCAAGGCTGGCTTGCCCGGAGTTCGCCAGCTGTTGCTGAATGTCCGGGCTGGAACCGATTCCGGACCAGTAGTGGTGATCGTAGGTCGCGCCATGGATCGCGACGGTGATCGCTTTCGTTGGTTCGGTGGGAGTGCAGTACCGGCCATACACCGAACCGGCCTTGCCCTGATAGGCGACTGGAACCATGACATCGGAACATGTCGACCGCGATGCAGCGCTGGCCGAACCGGACCCGAGCAGTGTGGTGAGTAGAGTTGTTGCGACAACAAGGAAAATCAGCCATCCCTTCGTGCGCGGATGTAGTAGGCGTGCCGGAATCGCGTGTGCAGACATAGGTGTCCCCCAGAATGAATTCGGAATTTATGCGGCCGCCCGGTTGAGCAGCCGCACGTGGTGTGGGAACGGGCCCGCGGTGGGCCCTAGGTGCGGTAGTGTTTGCGGTCCCCTTGTAGGGCAGCGGCCCGGATGGATGACGGGCTCAGCTCTGGCATGAGCAACATGAACAGCTCGAAGTCGCCGCGGCGAAGAAACTCCACCAGGGTCTCGGCCTGACGGCGCGGATCATTCGTATGCGTCTGCTCGATCCCAAGCCTATGAACAAGACCAGCCAAGCTGGCAGTGTCCGCCGGTGGTATTGAGCGCATGAAACCTCCCCATCCATGGAGCGAGCACCGATCGGCGCTCCACCCCACGAACATCGATGAGCATCCCCAGCCCGAGGTCAACATCCGGCGGGGAACATTTGTTGGTCACCGTTATCGACGGCGCGCCGGATTGGCGATCCGTCTGCTCGCGACCCGGACGGCTTCACAGGCGCGGGTGGTCCCGGCGAACTCACAAGACCACGACGACAATATGTTGTCACTCGTCAAGATAGATGGTCGTCACGCGCCGTGGGCGTGTTGCCAACTGGTACTACACGAAAGAGTGACGATAGGTCAGACGGATGGGTATATACGGCAGAAGCCGGGCGAGGCTCGGAACTTTCGGTGTGCGCTGTCAGGGCTTCTCTTCATCCAGGCCGTCGGCGTAGGCGGTCAGCTCGGCGGCCACGGTTCGCAGGTGCCGCCGCACCTCGCGTGCATCAACGGTGCCGTCGGCAATTCGTGCTCGCAGTCGAATCTGAGCGAGCACGGACTCCGCGAGATTGTCGTCGCCGAAGAACACCGCGGCCGGAACGTCGAAGAACCCGGCCATTGCTTCGAGCTTGTCGTGGGGAACCCCGGTCAACCGGTCGGCCTTGCGTAGTTGCGAGATGTATTGGGGCGAGCAGCTGCTGGCGGTGTGCTCTCGGATGAACGCGGCCAACTCCTCGTTGGTGTAGCGATACCTGCCGCGACCTGACCGGTTGGCAGGGTCGGGCAGTACGTGACTGAACAGATTATCGAGTACCTGTCCTCTGGCCCTGGTATTGGCGGCGTCAGTCATTTTCTGGACCTCCTGTGTCTCGACTGTCGCCAACCTATCGTGACTTGCGCCATAAGTGAAACTGTGAATTGACTTCGTTGGGCTGGTGGCTAGAGTCCGGGGTATGCAACGAAATCGGAGTTGAGGTTCTGCTCTGGTTGGTTGTAGTGCCATCGATTGTGGTGATCGGCCCTGTCTCTGCTGACAGAGGATCGGTACAGTCGATTGCTTGAGCCCCAACGGGTTTGGGAACGGATGCGTCCGTGACAACCGTTGGTTCCCCTGGGGGGATGGATCAGCACTGGGAGACGGGGGTAGTGCGTGCCGATCCATGGGAGGCGAGGGCTGGCAGGACTTCTCCGCAGTCGTCCTGCCAGCCCGAGTCTCGGCTGATGATCTGTCGCCAACGGTCATCGGGAATCCGCATCAACGCAAGAATGGGGATCTCTTATGGAAGCCTCCGAGTACTATGAGGCGTTTGAGGGTCTGAACGCTCCGCGTCAGATTACCGAGGAACAGCATGTCTTCATCCGTGGCCTGATCGAGGCGTTGCAGGAAAGGGCTTTCGCGCTCCAAAACGAAATCCGAAGCCTGCACAACAAGTCCGTCCGAGAGATAGTCGATCTGCGCCACCGCTGTTCCGAGTCGCATCGACTGGTGCGTGGTCCCATGAGTCTGTCACGGTACCTCGCCGATCTGTCTCGGCTTGTCGGAGGGGAAGTCCGTCGCAATCGCCTCGCTGACCTCCACGACCAAACCGCGTCGCTGATCTCCGAGATCACCAAGGTAGGTGACGAATGGGAGGAGGTGACGTAAAGCAACCTCTCTGGAGTTAGTTTCCGGATACTTTTCCTGCCGAATTCGTTTGGTTTCTGTGTTGTCCACGCGTTTAACGTCGGGCGATATTCGGTAGCGCATTATATTCATTCCATTTCATCTATGGGGAGTTCTGTATGTCCAAGCGCGCACGAACGGCCGTCGGGTTGGTAGCTGGAGGCGCGGTCCTGGCTGGGTTGATTGCCACCCCCGCCCTCGCCGAGAACACCGCGAACACAACTCGGGCGCCCATCGCGGGAACCACGCCCGGATGGGCCACTGCGGCAGCGCAATCCGGAACCATCGATACCGGCCAGGTCCGACACGTCCACGTCGCGTTAGCGTTGCGAGACCCACAGGGCGCCGCGCGGATGGCGAAGGCTGTCTCCACACCCGGAACACCTCAGTATCGGCACCCGTTTTCCGCGGACCAGTTCCGCGACCGGTTCGCGCCGAGTACAGAGACGGTCAACCGTGTCGCGCACTGGTTGCGCGACCAGGGGGTGACGGTCGACGGGCAGTCGAGCAACCGCCAGTTCCTCGACGTCACCGCCAACGTCGGCACACTGGAGCACGCGTTCGGGACGCGCCTGCATACCTACCACCACATCGATCAGCACGGCCGCGCCGAGCAGTTGACCGCACCGGGTGCACCTATCTCGGTCCCTACAGCCCTGCGGACCTCGATCCGCACAGTCCTTGGCCTGGATGACAGCGAACGCGCGGTCACCCAGTCCGCACACGGACCCAGCACCAGCACCGCAGCCGGGCCCGGACAACAGTGCGCGAAGTACTGGGGGCAAGCGAACAATACCGCGGTGCCACAGAAGTACGGGCACGGTGACCAGTCCAATGCGATCTGCGGCTACAACTATAAGCAGCTGCGCGACATGTACGGGCTCAAGGATTCGCAGACCGGCAAGGGCGCCAAGGTTGGGATCGTCGGCGCCTACGATTCCCCGACTACCGTCGCGGATGCCAATCGTGCGGCCACGCAGTTCGGTGCACCGCAGCTGCGCGGCGACCAGTACAACACGGTGCCACCCAAAAGCGGCTACGTCTCGAATCCACAGTGCGGTAGCAAGGACAGCTGGACCGGTGAACAGGCCCTCGACGTCCAGGCCGTGCACACCATGGCCCCCGATGCGCACATCACCTACTACGGCGGCAAAGACTGCACCGGACTATATGAAGCGCTGAACAACGCGGTCGCGGCGAACCACGTCTCGATCATCAACAACTCCTGGCTGTCCCCGAACGAAACCCAGATCCCCGCAGCCACCCGCGACGCGCTCGGCCAAATCACCGTACAAGCTGCGGCACAGGGACAGTCGCTGCTGTTCTCCAGCGGCGACTCCGGAGACAACTCCGGCGTCAACGGCAAGGCCACCGCGACTTTCCCCGCCTCGAACCCCTGGGTCACCGCGGTCGGCGGTACAACAGTTGCGCTCGACGCGAAGAACACCAAGCGGTTCACCACCGGATGGGAATCCGCGGGCAACACCCTCAACGGCGGCCGCTGGAGCCCGCAGCAGGACAAAGACGGTGCGTTCGCTGGCGGCGCGGGCGGCGGTATGTCCGGCGTCTACGAGGAGCCCGACTATCAGCGTAAGGCGATTCCGGACAGCGCAGCCGCGGGACACCGAGCCTTCCCCGACGTATCGGCGCTGGCGGACGCCTACACCGGCATGGGCGTCGGCTACACGACCGAACAGGGATTCGCCACCGTCGCCACCGGAGGAACCTCGCTCGCGTCCCCGCTGATCGCGGGAATGGCCGCTGACGCCCAGACCCAGGCACACCTCGACCGACTCGGGTTCCTCAACCCCGCGCTCTACAACATGGGCAAGGCCGGACTCGACGACGTCACGCCGCACCAGGCGGGCATCTACACCCCGGGCATGGCCCAGTTCGGCTACGTCGATGTCCCCACCGAACGCGGTGACTACCTCATCGACACCGACACCAAGCCCCAGACACTGCAAAGCGGGCCCGGCTGGGACACGGTGACCGGCCTCGGCACCCCCAACAGCGGCTTCATCACCACGCTCGGCAAATAGCCCACCGACCGCGGGACGCCCCTCCGTCAACGCGTCCCGCCCCAGGGGGTGAAGCGGCGCGACCTTGCGAATCCCCAAAGCGCCGCTTCACCCCTTCCCCCACAGAATCCCGTTGCCAGAGCGAAAGGAGGTGGTTCTCATGCGTTCCGAGGACGGCCAGGCACCCGCAGCGTCTCCTCCGCAGTCGGACGCCCAGCACAGCCACAACAACGACACACGTTCCCGGTGGTGGTACCTGCTGGCCGTGTGCGTGGCCGTCCTCGCCATCATCACCCTCACCAGCTGGACCCTGCACACCAGCGTCACAACCAGCCCGAACGACACGACCCTGCACCCGGCACCGATGCAGGACGCCACCATCCCAGCGCCCATGGAGGTCTCCGAACACCAACGCGCAGAGCTTCCGCGCGCGACCACATTCGACACCATCACCACAGCCGCGGCAGGCACCCCGAGCGCGAAGCCCACCGGAACCGTCATCCACCCGGACCGCGACACGATCGGCTACGCCACCCCCGGCGGAGGGCCGAATACCGTGATCCCACCGGGCCAGTTCAGCTCGCCGACCTGGCTTCCGGTCATCGACACCCAGCCCGAATGGGTACGTGTACTGCTCCCCACCCGCCCGAACAACTCCAGCGCCTGGCTCTACCAACCCGATCCACACCTCCACGAAGCGCACAGCCCGTACCGGATCACCGTGGACCGTGCCCGCTTCACGATGCAGCTCACCCGGGACCAGCATCCTGCCGGGCGTTGGCGGATCGGCGTCGGCAAACCGTCCAGCCCGACACCTTCGGGGTGGACGTTCATCCTCGCCGATGTTCGCGAAACTCATCCCCGATTCTCGCGCCTGATCCTCCCACTGGGAACCCACTCCAACGTCTACACGCACTACTCCGATGGCCCGGGGACCGTGGGAATCCACACCTGGCCCAACGCGCACGTCTACGCCGCTTCCACCAGCGATGGCTGCATCCGCATCCCACCCGACGCGCTCAACCAACTCGCCACGCAGATCCCGATCGGCACCCCAGTGCTGATCAAGTAACAAGGATGAAAGGGAATCAGAAATGCCCATCAACAACCGAACAAAAACCGCGGACCATCTCCTTGCCGGGACACTGCTCGCGAGCCTGTTCGCCGCGGGAATCTCCATGACCGCGAACGCAACTTCAGACTCCTCCACGAGCAACGTGCGACCAGCGTCGACGGTGACCGGCGTGGACGGCAGCGGTATCGACCACGGCCATGCGGGTCACGGTGACGCGTCGGGGAAGTCCGGCAGCTACAAAGCGACCGGTATTCATACCGGTCGCGGACGGGGCTGGGCCGACGCCTCCGTGGACAATCTCACCGTCGGTGGCAAATCACTGGGATCCGTACACGTTACATGTCGGCAAGGAGTCACTCACGTCAAACATGGGCGCAAAGTCGAAAGCACGCCCACCATGCACGTGGACTACGGCAAGGATGGAGGACCCTCTACGACCGGGATTTCCGCCACCATCACCGACACCCGCGGGCGGGTCGCGCAGACCGTGCGCTTCGGATCCGTGTCGTGCCAACGCCATGCATCCCAGGATTCCGGACTGCACAGCGGGCACCACAGCGGTCACCACACCAGCACTCACCCGAGCCGGCACACGAAGACAAGCAGCCACAGTGACACCAGCGACGAACGGGTGACTACGCCAGCTCCGGCACCAGCTCCGCATCGCGGCCACGTCGCCGTGACCGGCTAACACAGGGACCGGCTCGAACGCGTGGGGTTCGAGTCACGGAGTTGAGGGGCGGCGGGACCTGGGGGTCGGCCGCCCCTCAACGCCACCGTCGCGCGATCGCGAATCGAGCTCGGACCTGCGCGCGTCATTATTGAATGGGGGAGAAATGGATTCCAATCCAGCACTCGCGGTGCTCTCCTTGGGGGCGGGAGTACAATCAGCGACCCTGGCGTTGATGGCGTGCTACGGGAGGCTACCGCGACCGGACGCTGCGATTTTTGCGGACACACAGGGGGAGCCGCGCTCGGTAATTCAACACCTCGATCAGCTCGCCAGTGAACTGGATACCGCACACGTTCCCCTGTTTCGCGTCACGACAGGCAACCTCCGCAAGGACGCGATCGACGGTTGCAGGCGCTATGCCTCAGTCCCATTTTTCATACTGAACCCAGACCGATCCCAAGATCTGAGCACGAATCGTGCTCAGTTGTCTGCATCAACGTCGACTGACACCCAGCGGCGCTTTCGGACCAGCCGTCGACCTCGGTTTGCCATCCGCTGCGCAGACGGAAGGCGGATCGTGACAGCGGAAACGCTAGGCACGCTCGGCGATCACGTGCGTCAAGGAAGCCACACGGCGATACGGATCGGTGGCTCCGGCGCGTTCCTCGCAAGCCAGCAACGCAAGGAGTTCCTGTTCGTCGGGGACCGCAGCTTCATCTGCGACCGTGTCGGTGAACACTCGAACGCCATACCACGCACGAATTCTCATTCCCTGATCGGAGAGCGATGCGGCCAGGGCGTCGAAACGGTCAGCACGGGCGGACACACCGATCCGGTTGTCATACGACGACTCGTCGAACGCTCGCGACGTGGTCGTCCAGTCGCCGAGCAGGCCTGGGCGCATTGCCAACCCGTCGCCGTTGCGGACAAGCAAGGAGAGGATGCCATGCTTCGCTATCAGCCTCTCAAGACCGGCCAGCAGTGGCTCCGGGTCGGGGAAGTACATCAGGACACCGTGGCACAGCACCACGTCGAAGCTCCTCGGCTCGAACAAGGCCGCCAGATCGTGGGCGTCGTGCTCAACAGTCCGCACACGCTCCCTGACCTTGCCCGGCTCGTCCGCCAACACTCGCTGAAGGTCCGCCAGGAGCGTGGGCGAGGAGTCGAAGCCGGTGACGTGATGTCCCCACCGCGCCAGGCGCAGAGTCTGAGTTCCCTGGCCACACCCTACGTCCAGAACCGTCAAGGGTGGAGAGTCCAGGAGATAGTTCGCCAACTGCCGACCGACGAGTTCCTGCCGAACCACCTGCCGGAGCGTCCCCAATCGAGCCCGCCACCGTTGCTCACCGTCGGTGAACTTGGAACCCATCGCGCCTCCCGCTCGGACTCACTCGACCCGCAGGGAGCCTACTACGGGCGCTACCAGCCGGTGACCGTTACGCCTACGGCGCGGGCGCGGAGCCGATCACCCCAAGGGGGTCAGCGATCTACCAAACGCTCACCACCAAGTTCCGAAACCACGCCCCTACGCGTCAGGTCAGCAGAAGTGCAGATATGCACTGGCGAATATGCGTTGAAGCCCATCAGGCGACAGTTCGCGGTTTGCTGGGCTATCCGCATCCACAACGAGTATCGAAGGGCGTGTGGGCCGAGCAGTGGATCTGTTTTTCCGTCGATGAGATCGGGCGTGTTCGCAATCGGCTCGATGTTCACTACGCCGGTCCCCGCTACCTGCTGGTCGAGCTGGGAATGTCGAGGGCCGACTGCAATCGGTGGCTTTGAGACCACGGTTGGACGTCGGTGCCGCGCTCGGAGTGTATCGGTTGCCCTGTTGACGGCAACGAGGCTTGGCGCAAGCTGCGCGACGATCGTCCTTCTGAATGTGCTAACGCTGTGGTCTTCGATCGCGCGATCCGACATGGCAACGCCGCGGTGCTCCGCTGCGGGGCATGGCGTATCTGCGCCGTTCATGGCTGCCACTGGATCAGGCATCGATCGACCGGGTTACGTGCAATGCGAGTGCGCACGCGCAGCGCGGTGACCTGGACGGGTGTTCCCCGTATGGATGCCGTTCCGGCGAGGTGGACAGCGACCGCGATCAGGTCGATTGATGACAGGAATGCGGGTTTGGGGAATGTCGGCCGAGATTCGCCACCACGGCGCGATCGCAGCGGTAGAAGAGAAGTAGTCCACCGGTCTTGTTGGTGTGGATGGTTCGGTGTCGTTCGGGGGTGATGTGTTGTCGGGGGGACGAGAGCTGCGCGTCGCTGGTGTCGCAGGCGGTGTAGGAACCTCGACCTGTGCGCGGTTGTTGTGGCGACGGTTCGGGTTGCCGGTTCGCGACTGCGGACGGTTCCCGGGAATGGTGCCCTCGGTCGACGTGCTGGTGACCTCGGTGACTGCGTCGTCGACCGCACGGCTGGCGGGCGCGCTGTCCGCGTGCCCTCGACCGCCGGTGCTGATCGTGATGCAGACCATTCCCGGTGCGGTGCCTGCCGATCCTCGGGCTTGGCTGCGCCAGGCGGCTCCGTATGTGGCGGCGCGCCTGGACATTGAGCACGTGCGGGAATGGGTCGCGATGCAGACACCGCCCGGGCAGCTGGTGCCGAAGTCGGTGAACACGGTTCTGGGGCGGTTTCCGGCCGCGTTGCAGTCGATGTGGCCCTCGCTGGCGAGCACTGGCACATCGTCAGAGGCGCACCCCGAGGTGCCCCGGCGGATTGGCCCACAGCTCGACGTGAAGCTGATCGACGCGTCCACGGGGTGATCACAGCAACCAATTTGTGAATGAATTTCTGGGGGGAATTTTTCGTGAGCTTTTTATGGCATACCGCGATCGTCGTGATGCACCAGTGGAAACCGCCGGACCCAGATGTTGGGGATCCGCCGGGAAAACTGGGGCACGCGGTCAATCTGGTTTTGGGGCTGCTGAAGTGGGGCGGTCTGGTTGGTGCCGTGGGGGCAATGATCGCGGCAGGCGCGATGATGGCGATCGGACGACGCAACCGCAACAACGCCGCTGTCGAGGGAGCCATGGGAATCCCGTGGGTTTTCGGTGGCATCGCAGTCATCCTCGGTGCGGCATCACTCGTGGGATGGCTGACCCAATGAAACTCCGGCGTCCTGCCGACAATCAACACCTGCGGCAGCGAGCAGCGCCGAAGCAGCGCGGTGACCCGCAAATCCGACGCGGTTGCCGCGTGATCCGCGGTTGGCGCTAGGGCCAAGGGAGGCCAATAACTATGCCAACACCACCCAAACCACCCCCTTTGTTGCCGTGCCCCGGGCTGCTCGATATCGGCTGTCAGGTCACCAATTGGTTCGCGTCTCTGGCTCGCTCCTTTGTGGAGGCGGCTACCTGGATGCTGACCCGCGCGGTCAAATGGTGGACCGAGGCAGACAGGTCCTCCATGCTGAAATCACCCGCGATCAACACAATGCACAGTTTGCTGATGTACGTGGGCATTTCGGTGCTGGTCGGCAGTGTCATGTGGCAGGGCACCCAACTGATGATGAAGCGCAAACCCGAGCCTTTGGTCAACACAGGCTTGGGACTGCTGTCGTTCCTGGGCTGGTCGACCATGGGGACCACACTGGCGGTGACGATCAACGAAGCCGGGATCGCCTTGTCCTCAATGGTTCTGGACGAAAGCATCAAGAAGTTCGCCGACGGCATGTCCGGTGCGCTGATCGGAATGTCGCTGGCCGCTCCGGCGCTGGTACTGCTGTTCTCGTTGGTGCTGTGGGTGCTCGCGCTTATCCAATGGATTCTCGGTTTCTTCCGTATCGGCGCGGTCATCCTGCTGCTGGCGCTGCTGCCGACCGCGGCCGCGGGCCAGTTGAACGAATCCACGAAGCCGTGGCTTCGCAAGGTGCTGTCCTGGTGTCTATCGCTGCTGCTGTATCAGCCGCTGTCCGCGATCGTGTTCTCCATGGGGTTTCTGCTGATGGGCGAAGGACAGGGGCTCTCGGAGATTCTGGTGGGGATGGCCACGATGGCGCTCGGTGTGCTCTGCATGCCGACGATGTTGCGGTTTTTCGACTGGGGAGGACAGAAACTCGTGCCCTCCTCGGCTGGCTCTGGGGGCGGAGCCATGGCTGTCGGTGCCGCGGCGAACATGATGAGCGGCGCGGGCTTCGCCGGGTTCATGAACCGCAACGGCCCCGGCTCGAACAGCCCCGAGGGAGCCGACACCTCCGGAGGGACGACCGAGGTCGGACCTGCCAACCAAGGCCCGGGCAGTCAAAGTGCTGGAGGAGCCGAAGCGCCGGGCGGTGCCGGATCGAGCGGCCAAGGACGAACGCCATCCTCGGGCACATCTGAGAGCACGACGACTGGTGACGCTGGTGACGACGATTCGCAAGGACCACCGACCCGCCCGATGCCGGTGCCTTCTGGTGCTGGTGGGGGCGCACCTGATGGTGCGGCGGATGCGGCGGGCGCCGGTTCTGGAGGGGTCGCGGGTTCGGCGACGGGTGGTGCGGCAGCTAATGGAGCGGCTGGCGCGGCGGGGCCGGTGGGTGCGGCTGTGGCCGCGGGACAGGTCGCTCGCGAACAGGCTCAGCGCGCGAAGGGCGCGGTCACTGATGCGACGAAGCCACCGGATGAGTCCTGACACGGATTGGGGAGGAGCGATGGGACAACTGCGGACCTACGGAGGATGGCGCCCACGCCGGGGATTCGGGCTCGGGAGATTGTCCGAAGCCCAGACCCTGGCGGTGTTCGTCGCGGTGCTGGTCCCACTGGTGGTCTGGGTCATCACCGCGACCGCGGGCTTGCCGCTGGTGATCGTGCTCGTGGTCCTGGTGATCACGCTGCCCTTGGCCGGGTTGGCCGTGATTCCACACCGACGCCTCGGGGTATCGCTGGGCGCGGCGATGGTGTTGCGGGTGCGTACCGGGTGGGCCCGCCGCCGCGGGCATGCCGACTGGGAGTCCGGGGTGTTCACGCGGCATCCGCGGCGCGGCGAACTTCCCGGGGCGCTGGCACCGACCATGCCGTTGTCGACCCGTGACGGTGTGGGCCGCGAGTACGGGCTCCTATGGGACCGGCGAACCGGCCGCTTGACCGCGTGTATTCGAGTCGCGCCCGTGGGAACCGTGCTGGCTGACCAGGAGCGCACGGACTCCTGGATCGGCGCGTGGGCGCAGTGGAAAGCCTCGCTCGGCTACGAACCGACCGTGGAGTGGATGTCGGTCACCGTCGAGTCCGCGCCCTCGCAGGCCACCGAGCTCGCTGATTACGTCGCCGATCGCCTCGACACCAGTGCTCCCGCCGCGGCGCGGGAGATGATGACCGAAGTCGCCGATGCGCATCGGGGCTCGACCGCGGACATCAGCGTGCGCGTCAACCTGACTTTCCAGCCCGCACACGCTCATCCGGCGCCCACGGATGATGCGGGCAGGGTTGCTGAAGTATCCCGAGCATTATCGGGTTTGGAGGCCGATCTGCCGCTGTGCGGTGTTGCCCTGCTGGGTCGGGCGACACCCGCGCAGATGACACACTGGCTGCGCGCCGCCTACGACCCGGCCAGCCGCGCCGATCTGTCCAAGCTGGTCGAACAGGATGAACTGTTGGCGTGGGCGGATGCGGGACCGGTCGTCGCCGAAACCGCGGACGAGTTCTATCACCACGATTCGGGCTGGTCGGTGTCCTGGGCACTGGTCGCCCTACCGAAGCAGAACGTCACCTCGAACGTCTTGGCCCCGTTGCTGACACCGGGGCGCTATCACCGTCGTGTCACCTGGACCAGCCAGGTGTATCCGGCTGATGTGGCCGGAGACATCGTGGCGCGCGAGGCATCGGGAAGCGCGTTCCGCCGGGAACTTCGCCGTCGCCGAGGCCTCGACGAGTCCGCCCGCGAACGCGCCGACGAGGCACGCGCACGCCAGGCAGCCGAGGAAGAAGCAGCCGGTGCCGGGGTCGAGGTCGACGGTGTCTATGTCACCACGACCGTCGAGGACCCCCGCCAGCTGCCGGACGCGATCGCGGACCTGGAATCCCGTGCCCGCAACGCAAAACTCCGGTTGCGTCGCTGCACCGGCTGGCAATCAGCCGGGTTCGCGGCCTCGCTCGGGGTCGGGGTGTATCCGCCCGAGCTGTCGCGACGTGGGAAGTGGCAACGATGACCCACATCGAGGCGTTCAGCACCGCCGAAACCCTGGCCACCGACCAGGCCGGGCGAATCCTGCGTCTGACCGACGTCGCGGCCGAGGCAGCCCCGACACCGCAGGATCCGCTCGCCGAGCTCCGCGCGCTCCCGGTGCCGCCTGCGCGCGGCTGGGCCGTGCCGGGAGGTGGCCGCGAACCCTACGTGGGCGCGGGACAGCTCTGGCAGGCGACAACCAGCCAGATGGCTGGCCTGTTCCCGTTCGTCGGCGGCTCGGGATCGCGGGTGCGTGGCGTGCCGATCGGGCACGACCTGCACACTCACGAACCGGTTGGGCTGCATCCCGGGGACTGGCTGCGCGAAGGACTCGTATCGAACACGGGTCTTTGGGTGCAAGCACAACCGGGCGTGGGAAAGTCCGCGTTCGCCAAGAGGCTCGGCACCGGGCTGGTCGCGTTCGGCTGGTCGCTGTTCGTCCCGGCCGATGTCAAGGGCGAGTACACCGCGTTGATCCGCAACCTGGGCGGACGGGTGATCACCATCGGACGCGGGCAGCACGCGGTCAATCCCCTGGATCCCGGCCCGCTGGCGGCAAGCCTCGATTCGGTATCGTCCGCGCGCAGGCAGGCAGTGCGCGAATCGATTCGCGCCCGCCAATCCGCGCTTCTGGAGGGGCTTCTCCTGCTGGAGTTGGGGCGTAACCCGACGCCCACCGAGCGCGCCGTCCTTTCTCGCGCGCTGGATATCGCGACCGCGGAAACCCTGGACGGGCAGCCCACCATCCCGCAGGTGCGCGCCATCTTGAACACCCCCACCAGCGAACTCCTGGACACCGCCCGGGTCGGTCGCGAGGAACAGCGCTACTTCGAGCTGTTCCGCGATGTCCTGGCTTGCCTCGATCTTCTGTGTGAGGGACCCCTGCGTGGCCTGTTCGATAGGAAATCCACGGTTGGGCTGGACACCGACGCGGCCGCGACAAGCCTGGATATCTCGGTGCTCGACGAGGAAACCGATGAGGTCGTCGCCGCGGCGATGCTGTGCTCGTGGGCGTGGGGCTCCGGGATGATCGAAGCCCGCCAAGCCGGTGCGGGCCGAAACCTGTGCTGGATCCAGGACGAGGCATGGCGCGCCCTGCGCACCGGCCCGGGCTTGGTGGAGAAATCGGACCGGATGACCCGGTTGAACCGGCACAAGGGCGTCGCGAGCGTCTACCTGACGCACTCCATGGATGACCTCGAAGCCTTGCCCAGCGCCGCTGATCGCGCGAAAGCACGAGGGATCGCCGCGCGCTGCGCGATCCACGTGTACGGCGGGCTCCCGTCAAGCGAGCTGCGCGCGGTGACCGTCGGACTGTCCAACCGGGAGGCCGAGCTGCTGACCAGCTGGCAGTCGGCGGGCACCTGGGTGCCGGGGCATCGCCATCCCGGACGCGGACTCGTGCTCATCAAAGCCGGGGAACGGGCCGGACTTCCGGTGCGGATGCGGCTGATGCCCCGCGAAATCGAGCTCTACGACACCGACCGCGCCTTCACAGGCCACCACACCCGCGAGGAATAGCCAACAGAACTGGGGGAATAGCAATGTCTGGGGGAAATCCCAACGCACGACGACACGCGGGGACATCGGCTCCGGTGCTTCCATGGGTGATCTGCGGGATCTTCGGCCTGATCGTCCTCGTCGACGCGGGCATGTGGCTGGCCGCGCAGGCCGGTGCGCAACCCGGCTGGCTGGTGCCCGGTGTCGCGCACGTGCCTGATGCTCTGCGCGAGCACGGCATGCCAGGACTGATCGGGCCACATGGGTCCCCGGCGTGGTTCTGGACCGTCTGCGGGTTCGAAGCCGCCACCCTGGCCGCGCTGGGTGTCGTGATCGCAGCCGTAGCCGTGCGCACTAAACGCGTCCCGGACGGACAGCGGGCGCTGACCCATCAGCGTGGCTTCACCGAACTCCAGCAGCCCGCCGTCACGAAACGCGCGCAAGGTCTGGCCCCCTCGCTGGCCAACACACCCAGCAAGGAAATCGATGTGCGCCGGATCGGGGCGCGGCTCGGCTCGATCCAAGGACGCCTGCTGTTCAAGTCCCTGGAGGACGTCGAAGTGGTCCTTTGCGGGCCGCGCTCGAACAAGACCTCCGCGAAGGTCGTCCCGGAGATCCTGGCTGCGCCCGGACCGGTGATCGCCACAAGCAACAAACCCGACGTGTGGCTGCTGACCGCCGCGTTGCGCTCGCGGGTCGGGCCGGTGTTCACGTTCGATGCCCAGCATTTGACCTATCAGGAGCAGTCCTGGTGGTGGGACCCGCTCGTGCACGTGGTCGACGTGGAATCCGCGGCGCGGATGGCGGGATACTTCATGCGCGAAGTCGGCGCCAACGCCAGCGGCGGAACCAACCGGGCCGACCCGTTCTTCACCCCGGCCGCGGCGAAAACACTGCGCCAACTCCTGCTCGCCGCCGCGTGCGGCGGCTACACGCTGCGCGACGTCGTTCTGTGGATCGCGACCCGAAGCGACGAACCCGCCGCGCATCTGGAACGCGGCGGATTCCCCGCACAAGCGGCCTCACTGCGCTCCACCCTGGAGCTGCCGGTCGAAACCCGCGGCGGCATCTACGAAGGCGTGTCGACCGCGGTGTCCTGTTTGGACAGTGAGGCACTGCTGCGGTGGGTCACACCACCCGATACCTGGGAACACCCACCAGACCGTATCGAGCCCATTGCCAAGCTCGACCTTTGGCAGCTGCTCACCCCGCCCGGCGCGCGGCACCCGAGCCTGTATCTGCTTTCCCGCGAAGGGGAAGGGTCCGGGCGCCCGATCGTCGCCGCGCTGATCGGGGAACTCATCCAGGTCTCGGTACATGCCGCCACCGCCCAGGGCGGCCGACTCGACCCAGTCGTCACGCTGCCACTCGACGAGTGCGCCAATATCGTCCGGCTCCCGGAATTGCCATCGTGGATGTCGTGGTTCGGCTCGATGGGGCTTTCGGTCACCGTCGTGCTCCAGTCCCGCGAACAGGGCCGCGCCACCTGGGGGCGCGAAGGTTTCGACGCCCTCTGGTCCGCGGCCACCATCAAGACCGTCGGCGCGGGGCTCGCGGATCCGGATTTCGCCGAAGACCTCTCCCGCCTGGTCGGTGATCACAAGGTCGAGGAGACCTCGACCAGCTACTCCGCGGGAGGCCACTCGTCCTCGCGGTCCCTGCGTACCGAACGCATCCTCACCGCGGCCGACATCGCCGCCCTGGATCGCTCGAAGGCGTTGTTGTTCACCAGCGGTCGCCGACCCGGACTGCTGACGCTGCACCCCTGGTACGCCGAGCCCGACGAGGACCAGGACATCGCCGGGCACGCGCGCGCCGCGACCGAACAGGTCAAACAGGCCGCGATCGACTACCTCGGACCGGACAACCCCGTGGCCGCGCACCTGCGCGAAGGAGGCCGCGGTGACTGAACCACCCGAACCAGCACACCCGGAACCCAGCGATCTCCTGGCCGCGATGCAAGTTCAGCTCGATGGGCTGTCCGCGGACATCTTCTTTGTTCATCAACGACTCAACGAGCAGCACAAGCGCCACGAGACCATGTTGAGCTGGCACGACGACCTGGAGGAATCCCTTAGCGCGCTTACCCACCACCTGCGCACTCAACCCAGCCCGCCCGAGCCACCGGTCCCGGCCACGTCCCCGTCACACACGAAGACCGACCACGTGGCCGAGCAGGAACCGAGCGCTGCGCGGAAAAAGGGCAGCCAGCGCCAGAAAAAGCAGCCTCCCCGCCCGACCCAGGAGCAGCTGTACGCATGGGTGGGCGAACAGATCGCACCGTTGGTGCGCAAGATGACCACCAGCGGCGAGGGCGGCGGGCTGCGCTGGTGCCGGACGTGGTGGTGCCACCACGACGCGATCGAACGCTTCACCGCCCTGTACTGGGCCTACGGCGACCTCGCCGAGTCCGGCGAGCCGGGATGGCTCTCGACGTATCTGCGCGACCACCTCGACCCGCACCTGACCGTGCTGACCAGCCCGGTCGGACCTTTCTCGGGGTGTAGCCCCACCCGTCATTCCCCCGTCATGACACCGCTCGGGCAAGACCACGAACCACCAGACGGTGAGCCATACGCGAAAACGGGGGAGACGACACGATGACACCGCACGAGAAGACACCACACGGGTTCACCGATCCGGGTCATACTGGCGGTGAGGAGGAGACCCATGAACCAGTACGGAGCCAAAGCGATGACGCATTGGCGCCGATGGCTGCCCGACCGGTACGCGCAGATCACCGATCCCCAGACCTACTTTACCGAGCTGGGCGAGCAGATGGCCTTCGAGATCGACCACCTGGCGAGCGCGCTGACCGAGCAGCACACGAGCGAGGACCCGCCGAGCGGGGACTTCCTGAAGAATTACCGGCAACGCAACACGGCCCGGCAGACGGCGGAGTCGACGATCCTGCGCGAATACCTGCCGAACCCGGAGAACGAGGACGATCCGGAGCAGGAGAACTAGATAGGTCGTTTCGTCCTGCCACTCAGGATGATCTGGCACCCTCGGGACCCAAGGCCCGGGTCGCGGCGAACCTCGCCGCGCTGCGCACCCTGCGCACGATCCAGGACGAGCAACGGGTCGCGACGACCGGCGAGCAGCGGATCCTCGTGCGCTGGTCCGGGTGGGGCGCGGTCCCGGCGGTCTTCGACGACGACAACCCCGACCATGCCGAGGCGCGCCAGGAACTGCGAACTTTGCTCGGGGAACGGGACTACGCCGCGGCGCGACGTTCGACGCTGAACGCCCACTACACCGACCTACGTCTGGTCGAACCGATCTGGGAAGCCGTTCACGACCTCGGCCTCACCCGCGGGCAGGTCCTTGAGCCTGGCTGCGGGGCAGGCAATTTCCTCGGCACTGCGCCCGAGGGGATCGCGGTCACCGGGGTCGAAGTCGAACCCACCACCGCGGCCATCGCGGCAGCGCTGTACCCGCACGCCCAGATCCTCGCGGGGTCTTTCGCGGACGTGACCGGTGGCGAGGCTTATTTCGATGCGGTGGTGGGGAACGTGCCGTTCGGCCGTATCCGGCTGCATGATCCCGAATACAACCCCACGAACCAGCATTCCATCCACAACCACTTCATCCTCAAATCCCTGCGCATGACCCGCCCCGGCGGGGTCGTGGCCTTGCTGACCTCCCGCTACACCCTGGACTCCACCGATCCGAGCGCTCGTGCGGAGATCGCCGACCTCGCTGACCTGATCACCGCCATCCGCCTGCCCAGCGGCGCGCACCAAGCCGCGGCCGGAACCACGGTGGTCACCGACCTGCTCGTCCTGCGCCGCCGCGACACCACCGAATCACCTGCGCCGCAGCAGGGGTGGCAGCAGACACGCCCACTGGCGATCCCCACCGATGACCAGCTGGTGGAGCTGGAGGTCAACGAGTGGTTCCACACTCACCCCGAACACGTGTTGGGCACCTTCACAGCCGGGCACGGTCCCTATCGTGAGCACGAGCTTACCGTCTCCATGCGGCACCCCGACCTTGCCGAAGCACTGCGCACGCGGCTGCGCGCGGACGTGCGCGCCGCGCAGGAGTCCGGAATGTCGATCCCCACGCCCACCACCGAAACAGCGGCGTCCGAGGTGCGCTTCCGAGACGATGCGGAACAGCTCGTCGACGGGCAGATTCGTATCCACGGCACCGGATTCGACGTGTGGGCGGAGGGCCACTGGATCCCGTACGAACCCACGAAGAAAGACCGCGCCGAGCTACGTGTCCTGCTGGAGCTGCGCGACGCCACTCAGGCGCTGCTGGCCGCCGAACAACAGAACCCGAACGACACCACCGAAATCGGGGACCTGCGTGCCCGGTTGAACCGGGACTACGACCAGTATGCGGCGACCTGGGGGCCGATCAACCGATTCACCTGGCGCACCCAAAACCGAACGCCATGGCACGTGTGGGCGCGCTGGTGCCGTGACCGCGACTACACGTCCATCCCGACCTCCCAGCAGGCACTGCTGGAATACCTCCAGGAACTTGGCACCGCCGGAGCCGGATCCGACCGGCTGACCAAGCACTTCGCGGCCATCCGGAACCGCCACCGCGACAAGGACACCGGACTCGACCACACCACCATCGAGGCAGCGCAGGAGTACCTGTCCACGCTGCCCGAAACCGACAGCGCCCACTTCATCCCCAGCAATCATGGCCTGACGACCGAGATTCGCGTGACACCCGCACAGGGCGGGTTCCGCAGCGATCCGATGGCGCCTTTGGTAGCGGCACTGGAGGACTACGACCCTGTATCCGGTATCGCGGCCAAGGCCCAGATCTTCACTCAACGCGTCATCACCCCGGTCACGCCCCGCACCGCCACCGAGTCGCCCACCGACGCGATCTCGCTGTGTTTGAACAAGCACGGACGCCTCGACCTGGACACGATCGCCGAACTTCTCGGTCTCAACGGCGCCGAGGAAGCACGAGACAAGCTCGGAGAACTCGTGTTCACCGAGCCGGACACCGGGCAGGCCGTGCTGCGCAACGACTACCTGTCCGGCAATGTCCGCGCCAAACTCCGCACCGCCGCCGCCGCGGCCGAACAAGACCCGCGATGGCAACCCAACGTCGATGCGCTCACCGAGGTCGTTCCCGCGGATCTGGGACCGGAGGAGATCGAGGTCCAGCTCGGCTCGTGGGTCGACGCATCCTATGTGCAGCAGTTTATCCGAGAACTCCTCGGCGACGATCGGATCACTGTTGATCACCCGGGCGAGAACATTTGGACTGTCAACGGTGGATCACGCACGAGCCCCGCCGCCCGGCAGGAGTGGGGAACCGGGCAGCGTCCGGCGCAGGAGCTGCTCGAAGCGACCCTGACTGGTCGGCCGATCCGTGTGACCTACAAGGACTCGGACGGTGCCATCCGCACCGATGCGCCGGCCACCGAGGCCGCGAAACTCAAGGCAGTCGAGCTCGGCGACCGGTTCGCGTCCTGGGTGTGGGAGGACACCACCCGCGCCCGCGCGCTCGTGGAGCAGTACAACGATCGGTTCAACGCCGAAATCCCGCGTCGCTATGACGACATCGACCTGGATCTGCCCGGCTTGTCCCCGGCCTATGAGCTACGCGGGCATCAGAAGAACGCGGTGGCCGCGCAGATCTTCAACCCCGCCGTCGGTCTGTTCCACGAAGTCGGCGCGGGCAAAACGCTGGAGATGATCGTCGGCGCGATGGAATGCCGCCGACTCGGGCTGACCAACCGGCAGGTCGTGATCGTACCGAACCACATGCTTGAACAGTTCCGCACCGAATGGCTGCGCGCCTACCCCCAAGCCCGTCTGCTCGCCGCCACCCGCGACGACCTGACTGTCGAGAACCGGCGGCGATTCGTCGCGCGTGTGGCCACCGGCAGCTGGGATGCCATCATCTTGACCCGCACAGGCTTTCAAGCACTACCGGTGCGCCGCGAGACCGCGCACGCCTATCACGCCGCCGAACGCGATGAGATCGCCGCCGCGCTGGAGAACGCGCGCGAAGCTGGATGCGATCAGCGCACCGTCAAACAGCTCGAAGAGGCGCAGGCGAACGCCGAAGAATCGCTGAAACAACGCCTGCACAACATGCCCCGCGATCCCGGACTGTGCTGGGAAGACCTCGGCATCGACAAAATCGTGTGCGACGAAGCCCAGGACTACAAGAATTCGCGGCGCCACTCCTCACTGCCCGACCTGGGCCATCCCGGCGCAGTCCGGGCGATCGACTTCGACATCAAACTCGCCCACCTGGTCGGAGAATACGGGCACTCCCGTGTCGTGCTGGCGACCGCCACACCGTGGACCAACAGCCTCGCCGAGATCCACACCATCCAAAAACGCCTCGGTCTCGACGTCGGGGCACTGGACAACTGGGCGCGTACTTTTGCCGAACTGTCCACCACTCAAGAGATGATTCCCGGCGGTGGGTTCAAGGACAAAACCCGCCTCCGCAAATTGGTCAACGTGCCCGAGCTGTCCCGCCAACTCCGGCTGCGTGCCGATATCCGTACCGCCGAAGACCTCAACCTGCCCACCCCCACCGTGCACTCGCGTGTCGTCGAGGTCCCAGCCAGCGAAGAACTCGCCGATTTCAACCACTCCCTCGGAACGAGGTACGCAAACATCCCACCGCGCCCGCAAAAAGGCGACGACAACCACCTGTCGCTGTTGCACGAGGGCGTGTCGGCTGCGCTGGATCTGCGCACTCTCGACATGCAGACAGCCGAGCCACAGAAGGTCGATGTCCTCGCTGACCGGGTTTTCGGGCGCTGGCAAGAACACCGAGACACCCGATACCTGCGCAGGGACGGCACCGAGCACCCCACCCCGGGCGCCCTGCAGCTGGTGTTCTGTTCCCTGTCGACCCCGAAGAACGGCTGGAACTTCTACGACGAACTCCGCACCCAACTCGAAAACCGTGGAATGCCGGGCAGCTTGATCCGCTACATCCACGAAGCCGGTACCGACCAGCAGAAGGCCGAACTGTTTCACGCCGCCCGATCCGGTGAGGTCGCTGTCCTCATCGGATCCGCGGAGAAAATGGGCACCGGCGTGAACATCCAGGACCGCGCCATCGGGCTCTACCACATCACCCCGCCCTGGCGCGCCGATATTCCCCATCAGGAACGCGGACGAGTCGAACGGCAAGGCAACCAAAACGCCGAGATCTTCGACGAAACCCTGGTCACCGCACCGAGTCTCGATGCCAAACGATGGGAACTTGTCCGCCAGAAATGGACCGGGTTCCGGCCTCTGATGACCGGGCAGATCACCAGCCGCGTCATCGACATGCCCGACGAAGACACCGACCTCTACGGCGAACTCATGGCCGCTGCCTCCGGCGATCCCCGCGTCCTGGAGAAAGCCAAACTCGAATCCGAAGTCCATCGCCTTACCCGCCTGCGCCAAGCCTGGGCACGCCAGCAAACCGCACACCGACTCACCATCGACACAGCCGAAGTCGAAATACCGCGCTATGAGCAACGAGTCACGGGACTGAAGGCCGCGATCGCCCAGCGCCGCGACACTCGCGGGGAAGCCTTCGCCATGCGGATCGGCACCAAGGACCATACCGACCGCACCGAAGCAGCCAAACACCTCAAAGCACTGCTTCGGACCCGGCTCAAAGATCTCGGCCAGCACGACACAGCCACGATTCCCATCGGCGAACTCGGCGGCCACCAACTCGAAGCCAAACTCGCCCCAGGTGACAAAGTTATTGACATCACCCTGCGGTTTTCCGGTGTCGGTGCTTCGGTTGCCCTGCACCACAGAGCCTTGCCGGATAGCCACCATCTGGTCCTACGACTGGAAAACCGACTCCACAGCCTCGAAACAGACCTGCAACGACAGCAAGAAACCATCACGCGACTACGGCACACGGCCGAGCAAGCCCAGACAAGCCGCACTGACACGTTCGCCCAACAGGAACAACTCGACCAGAAAAGCACACGTCTCGCCGCGCTCACCCACGCCCTGACCACAGGCGAACCCGAACCAGACACCGCCGAAACCGGCGCAGTGAACGAACACGACGACACGCCGGTCGTCGAACCGGAAACAGTGGAGCAACCCGCCGCCGAAACCGACCCGGGCGCGGGAACGGCACGCGCGGATGAGCCAGAACCGACCAGTGGCGACGCGGCGGCGAGTGCCGAGCAGCCGCCCCAGCCGCCGGGGAGCCAGCAGAACGAGACGACGTACACGCTCCAGGAGCCGGAGAACACCGCCCAAACAGCTACGGAGATTGCGGTGCAAACCGCGCAACACGCGGAAACCTCCGCGACCACGGAGCCCGAGCAGACGAGCAAGCGGTTCCTGATCCTGCACTACTCGTACAACCACGGCGTCCAGCTCCTCGGGACCGAGAAGGTCGACGGTATCGGTGACCTGCTTCGGACCGAACGGGCCGGATGGAAGTGGCGCCAGGTACCAACTCCGAACGGCGAGCACGGTGCCTGGTTGCTGCCGAAAACGTGGAAGGTCCAACGCGACCAGCGCGCCATGATCGACTTCCACCAGCGTCTCCAGCGACGTCTCACCGATGCCGCGGAACGGCTCCACGATGCCGGATTCGCGATCACGACCGATCTGCACGACCTGTCCGACCGGCACGTCCAGGCGATCCGCGGCCGAATCGATGAACTGGACACCGCGGAACACGTCGCGACGATGCGCGACACCGCGCAGGAACCGGTCCGGCAGCTATGGCACGACCTGTTCTCCGGGGAGACGATCGAACAACTGCGTTCAGCCTGGATTCACGAACACGATGCCGACACCACCGCGGACGCTGCCCGAGCACACACGATCGGCCTCATCGCAGCGCTCCTACCCGACGATGACCAGCTTCGAGTACCGGACGTCCGCACGACCATCGGTGTGGTCCGCACGATCCTGACCCAAGGACAGCAATCCGGAACCGAGCGGGACACGGCTGACCAGGTTCAGTCCCGGGTCGACGACGAGGCCGTGTCCGCGGTTGTTGCCGGATTGGTCGCACATTCCGATGCGCTGATCGAACTGGGAGGACAAGACAGCCCCACCGGGAGGATCTGCACCGCGATCGGGATCCCTGCCATCGCCGACACACTGCTCACTGTCGCTTACCAACTCGACAACCGACGCGGGGGACCGGCTATTCGGGTCCTTCCGTCGCGGTGGCGGACCGTTCTTGCCGCCGAGTACCCCCGTGTGTCGCGCTACGAGCTCCCTCGATATGTCGACAACGGTGCGATCCGCGGCCGTGACTCGGAGGTGCTGCGCTATTCCTGGACCGAGGCACGAGCCACGCTGCTCAACCAAGACAGGTCCACTCCGTTCGCGGCGACCACGCAAAGCGCCGTGTGGCAGCTGGTGAACGGCCAGATCAGCGCAGACGAAGCTACGAACCTGTTGAGCCACGCACAGGAACGCCAACAGACAGTGCTGGACGCAGAACCCGGCATCCTCACCGTTGCGCACCCGGAAAGCGGTGAGCCGCTGCGCATCCACCGCATCGATATCGGCATCACCGGACACCTACACCTGCGCGGCCACGACAGCGCCGGACACGCGGTGCTCCTCGACGCTGATCCCCGCACCAGCCGGGACCCCGTTTCCGGAAAGCTCACCGCCCCAGACGAAGCCCCGATCGTCGCGCACACCGGAACGGTCGCACAGGCCACCGTGCCCCAAGCAGTCGACACCCAGAGCACCCTCGCAGACGTCGATCCCCGCGCTGGCGACGAAACACCCGTCAGCGTTGCCGCCGACGCAGACGAAGGATCCGAGGCCGTTCAGGATGCACCGGAAGGCGACGGCACTGACCTGGAGTCCAGCAGTGAACGACGCAGTGACCCGCTCGGGCTCGTTCGCATCACCGATGCCGAGTTGGTCGGACTGGTGATTCGGCTTGATGGGGATCTGTTCGTCGAACGCGTCGACCGCGACGACGCGAATCAGGTCCGCATCACCGGTCAAACCGGCTACGGCGAACGCCAAACCCACACCTTCGCCCCCGACGCCTGGTTCGACCAACATGGCCGCGTCGTGCTCAACGCCGCGGATGGCGCTACCGCACTCAGGGAATGGGACGCGCTCGCCGAACACGCCGAGACGCATGGACACCGCCTCACGACCGTGCTCTCCCGCTGGCACGCCGGACACCACAGCGCACCCAACGAGATCGGCACTTGGGCCGAACTGACACCAGCCCAACGCATCGCCCAAGCCCGCGAACACCTCGACACCCTCGTACCAACCGCCTCCGATGGGGACACGTCCCGTTCGGAAACCGCCGACTCCACTCCGGACACCGACGTCGCAGTCCAGGGCGAAGCGGTCGCCGATCCCGTCGATCCTGCTACGGGAACCGAGTCGCGCGACAGCGACGCGGATCCGGAGATACCGCCGCTAGAAGTCACGCTCCCCGCGGACCCGCCCGGCACAGATGACCCCGAGGTGGGTGAAACCCGCCACGACGCAGCCGAGGACGACGCTCAGGCTGTCGCTGAGGATTTCCACGACCGGGCGGCCGACCACCGCTTCCCAGTGGTGGACGGCATCGACAGCGAACATCCACTCGACCCCGCCACCTGGGGCTGGACCCTCGCTCAGGAAGAACCCAACGAGACCGGCCACACCCAAGCGTGGCTGCGCGACGAACTGCTTCTCGCCCTGAACTACGACCTCGACGACCAGTTGCTGGTCGAACAGCACGTCTACAACGAGAACCTGGGAGCCGACGCCGACTGGATCGAGATCAACCCCGCCTACACCAGCAGCCGCGCGGGCATGGAACACCTCCTCACGCATCTGGGACGCCACGGCATCGCGCTGCCCACCCGCCAACCCGGCCGCCGGGCCATCGAACCACTCCTGTCCCCAGACCCGCCCGATGCTCTCGCCAGCACAGACGGCCGTCACGTCGTACGCGACGAGAACGGCTGGCGCGATCCGGATACCGGGGAACACCTCGACGCCGCCGTGCACATCAGCATTCCGCGTTTCCGCAACCGCGAAGCCGTCGCGCGATACGTCCTCAGAACACACACCGGCAGCCAGGCACGCAACGCCGTCGCTGTCCTGCTCTCCGGACGGACCCGCAACGGGCTACGTCCTCATCAGACCTACAGCGAACTCGAAACGCTCGACGCCGACCTCTACCGCCGTGCAGTCACCGCCTCGGTCGGACAAGCCAGGAAAGCAGCAGATTTCGATACCGCCCGCGCGCAGAACGCCTTGCGCAGGCTCGCCAACGACGACGCCCGGCTACCAATCAACACCGCCGGGCAGAACATTGAACTCGACGACGACCGCGAACAAGCGCACGCGACCGTGGTCGAGGTTCGCCCCGTGGACGCCACCACGATGCTGCTGGTCCTCCAACCACCAGACGGCTCACAGCGTTCCCGAACCGTCCCGGCCGACGCCGCGGTCCCCGTTATCACCACAAACGCCACGGAGTCCGAGGTCGCCGAGACCCCGACGCGGCAACCGCAGGCAACCGAACAGATCGGTCAGCTCAGCTTCGACAGCCTCACTGCGCCATCCGAACACGTCGACACAGCCGCGGCAGCCCGCGACGATCAACCCGAGCCGACACAGCTCGTCGAATCAGCATTCGCGACCGCATCCGATGAGGCTCCCCAGGGACTCACCGACGCCGACATCGCCCACATCGTCGAACACCTGGGCCCCGTGCTGATCAACACTTTCGCCGCGAGCATCATCCAAGGCGCCCCCACCAACCCCACGTCCGGGCACGCGTTCTCCGGTACACGCGACGACACCACCACCGAGCCCGGTGTCCACGAAAGTCTGTACGCCGACCGGTCCGGGATCCGCCTCGACGTTCACAGCCCCGAACACCCGCGCGCGGGCCACATCGCCTGGCGAAAGCTCGCGCGCTGGCTCGTTCCCGGCCTCGACCAAGGGCGGGCATGGTTGCTGGCGCACACCGAAACTGTCTACGGTCAGTTGCGCAACGGCCAGTACGGAACCGACGCTGATTTCCAGACGGTCATCGAGCTTCGCGACCAGGTTCTTGCCACCATCGCGAAAGCCGCGCAGCAAGCCCACGAAACCGGAAACCCACCCGGACCACGCACCCGTCCCGCCCCTACCATCCCGGGCCTGGACCGAACGCAGGCCCTTGAACTCCTGACACCCGAAAACCGGGCACACCTGGACCAGCTCGACGCGATTACCACAGCGGCGCCCGAACACAGCACCACATCGGGACCAACCACGCCTTTGACGGGCGAGGAAACCGAAACAGCCGCCGCAGACGAGCACAGCAGCGCGGGCGCAGACGCGGAGGAACCGGCACCACTGAACGACTCTGACATCGCCGAAGGACTACGCCACATCGCGCCCTGGGAGCTCTCTCGGTTCTTGCGCAGCATCCACAACGGGAAACCGGTCAACCCCGCTAATTTCTCTGGCTGGGCGAGCTGGCGCTCCGTCGACGCACCGGACCCACGGGCACCGGAACGTGGCGAATTCAGTGGCAAAGGTCTGTGGCTACGGGTCGACGGTCAAAACGGAGCGAGGGAGGGAACCATCACCTGGCGCAAGCTCGCCATCTGGCTCGCCCCCGCCCTCAATGACGGCACCGCTTGGTTGCTCCAACACGCCCACCACGCGAGCCTCAGCGTCAAGCACAACGCGAGTGGCTACCGAGCGATCGGCGAAGCTCGCCTTGCCCAGAACGCCGAGAACCAACTGGACACCTACGAGCGCAGGATCGCGAACCGCATCATCGCCACCGCACTACACGCGCACGAGACCGGCACCGCCCCGACCCGTCGCCAACGCAGCTCCGGACTACCGGAACTCGATCGCGACAGAGCCCTGCAACTCCTCGCACCGGAACAACACGAATTCGCACACCGTATTGCCCAACTCCTCCGCACGATGCCCGAAAAGACGACGACGCACGTGCCAGCCTCGGCACTCGCGATCGGGGACGTGCTCGAACATCCCGGCTACTATTTCGGACCATTCCGACTGACAGGGCTCCCAACCAGAGACGGCGACACCCTTGTCCTCCGCGGCGAACTCCTCGACGAGCGCATCGCCGACCCTGAGACCATCTGGCATGTCGACGCCAGCACCAACCCTGACCCGAGGCTGGTGCGCATTGAACTCCCCAACTCGCTGACCACGGTGCTCCAAGGCGACACCGAAACGCCGACCGCCCAAACCAGCACTGCAGCCGACGATGCTGCGCTCGCCGATCAACCGTCCGGACCGTCCCAGCAGACCCTGCACGATGACGAGCCCGAGCGAGACGCCAACGGTCAGCGGGAACCAGAACAACTCGGCATCACCTCCGACCAGGCACCGGAACGCGAGGCTCCGACGGACCAGGAAGAACCGGCTTCTCCGCCGCAGGAGCACGATCATGCCGATCAGCCGGCCGAAACAGGAGTCGTCGAGGAAACATCGGCCACCGAAGCCACTACGGGCACACCGCAAGAACCCCAGCCGACGAGACCATCGAACGCACCTCGCCATCCCTTGCAAACACTGGCATTTCCACCTGGCCGAGAACCACTCCTAGCCGTGCTTGCGGCCAGCGTTCGCCAGATCCCCACCTCAATCAAAGCCCACGAGCCATCCCGGCTCGCCCTGATCCAGGCCAACCGGATGCTCGCCGACGAATCCACGCCCGCGGCACACGCACAGATCCTGACCAACCTCGCTCATAACCACGCGGAAGCCACCGAGATCCACCAAGCGCTCACCGTGTTCGCCGACACCCTCGCAGCAAGCGACACCAAGACCAGCAACCAGGTCCACGAACTCGGCGCCGAGCTCAGCATACGCATCGCGAACGCGCACAAACCAGCGCGACCGTTGCGGGCCACCACACCACCACAGCAATCGACTCAACCCGAACCCGCACCCGACACCCAGCCTGACAACGCAAACGCAGAACCACGCCGTCCCGTGCAGGGACCAGCGGCGAAACCGAGCACGCCGGTAACCGACGGCACTGAATCCAACGCCGTCACGCATCAGGACAGTCACGACCGACCGAACGGGACCTCCGAGGAGAAGCCTTTCCGCCCTGTCCCAGTCACCGACCACCGGCTCCTGGCCAAGGAATGGACACGCCTTACCCAGAAAGCCGCCGAGACGGGCTACAAAGTCGTGAGCACCACCGAAACCAGCTCGATCGACCACGACGACCGCACCATCTACAGCAGCATCACCCAAGGCGCCCAGGAACGCGTACTCGATCTCGCCACCCAGATCGGCCAACTCGTCGACACAGCACCAGAACCGAGGACGCAACACCAGCCCTCGTCCAAGACGATACAGCCCGCGCAGGCACTGGTCACCGATCAACCCGGCGACCCGACGGCCACCGACAGTGGCATCGACGCTCACGTGCCAACGACGGTGCCTCAACAGGACGCGGCTGCACCAGCGATCCAGGAACAGCCCGAGAAGACCGAAGACCGCTCTTCAGACGACGAACCTGTCGACGTAGCGGTTTCGGCGCCGAAACAGGCAAAGCCATTCCCCGCCGCGCTCGCCGATGCCGAACCAGCTGCCACCGAACCCAGCGCGTCCGCGCCACAGGAACCGAGTCCGAAAGCCTTTCCTGCCAGCCTGCTCTTCGCCGAGCGTCGACTCGCCAACCAAGCACCATCCGCTACTCCGGAACCCACCACCGACAGCCCAGAGCGCACGGACCCGCGCGATACGCCGATCTTCGCCGAGATTGCCGAGCGATACGGACTCGATCAACCGCCGAGCACCGACACGATCCATGACCCGGATGGCGGGCGCGCGCCCACGGGTCGGCAACGTCTCCGGCACCTGGTCGCACTGGCACACGACCACGGAACCAACAGCCACAGCGGAGGACGCCACCGCCGCGGTGCCTAACCACACAACCTGGGGGAGTATCCAATGCAACAGCGCAGCACCATCAACACGCGCCTGCTCCGCGTCGCCCTGCTCGCCGCGGTAAGCACATCCGCCTGCACCGTCACCCACCACGTCCAGGTCCACCACCGGCGCCCGGCGACCACCCATGCCTCGCAGCGGTACGCATCACCGAACCAGGTATGCGCCGAGTTCGCGACAACTCTGCTGTCCTGGAACACCAACACCGAAGACACCCCACAACGCGCGCGAACAACAGCGGCACGCCGCTACCTGATCGGACCACTCTCCAAGACCTACCAACAGGACGGCATCCGCGACGACGAATGGCCCCAACTCCAACAAAGCCACGCCCGCGTGGAAGTCACCACGCGGCACATCACCGATGACCCGCCCGATACCCGCGGGAACATTCGCTCGAGTGGCGTCCTCGCCCAACGCAGCGCAGTCACACCCGATGGGGCCCGCAAACCGCTTCTCGGGCACGCCGTCTACTGCACCCTCCAACACCCAACAGGACAACCACTCCGCTGGCGAATCAATCAGCTCTCCATCTCCGACGCCGGGGACATGCCACCCGTCCCAGGCGGGCACTGATGCGGCGCAGCAACATCGCCCTCGGCGTAGCACTGGCGGCCTCGCCGATGCTCCTGCTCATCCTGTTCCTACTCATGGTCCTGGGCAGCGCCACCGGATACAGCAGCGCAGTCAAGAAACAAGACAGCAGCGTCGACAGCAACGACACCCAGCTACGCCCCGGAAGCGTACCAAAATGGGCCACCGAACCGCTGCACCAAGCCGCCCACACCTGCACCGAAATCACCGCACCACTGCTCGCAGCGCAGATCGAAACCGAATCCGGATGGAATCCCCACGCCCACAATCCCAGCAGCGGAGCCGAAGGACTCGCACAATTCCTCCCCTCAACCTGGAACACCTACAAGATCGACGGCAACCACGACGGCACAACCGACCCAACCGACCCCGCCGACGCCATACCCACACAAGCCAACTACATGTGCGCCCAAGTCCGCACCATCCACGCACACCCCGGACTCAGCGGCAACACCATCGACCTCGCCCTCGCCGCCTACAACGCCGGACCCGGCCGCGTACTGCAATACGGCGGCGTCCCACCCTTCCCCGAAACCACCAACTACATCGCCAAAATCCGCAAAATCATACAGAAATATGCCGCCACGCAACCCACCCAAACACCCGGCGGCACAGCAGGCGCGGTCATCAGCGCCGCCCGAAAATGGATCGGTACTCCCTACGCCTGGGGAGGCGGAACCCTCAACGGACCCAGCCAAGGCACCGGTATCGACGCAGGCGTCACCGGCTTCGACTGCTCCAGCCTCGTCCGCTACGCCTACTACCAAGCCACCAAAGGCAAAACCACCCTCCCCAGAACATCAGCAGCCCAATACCAAGCAACCGCAGCACACCAAATCCCCCGAGACCACCTTCAGCCCGGAGACCTCCTCTTCTACGGAAGTAGCCCCAGCAGCATTCATCACATCGCCATCTACAGCGGCAACAACCACCAGGTAGAAGCACCGCAATCCGGAGAGAAGATCCACGAGGCCAATCTGCGTGTTATCGGCGAATTCTTAGGCGCAACAAGGGTTGGCCTATAGTGCAGATTTTTCTGAATCGCCTTCTTGGTAAATGACTTTAGGTAGGAGTCGCAGAGCCCTGAGGGGCGGGTTGCATTCGTTGGTTGTCGAAAAGTATGCTTGGCGGGCAAATGTGAATCTGCTTAGTCGGTTGAGGTGGAAATGAAAGAAGATACGCAGTACTTGGGTCATGGTGAGTCTAGTATCAATGATGGTACTGCCTCGGTCGAGGATAAAACTTCGAATTTTGCGAGCTGTGATAGCTCGACTGATTGCCGCCGAAAACCCTTCTATTCATCCAAAGACGGGCAGTTCCCGCGCTCCGATGTTCAAGTGGAACAATGCGAAGTTAGAGATCTGCTGTCTGCGCTGAACGAGGAGTGGAATGAAAATATTTCCGCTGGTCGAATTCGGTACGTAAAAAGAGTTCGAGTAACGTTAGCTGTTGGTCGACCACTAATTGTAGCTTCTACACTAGTGCTGTTGCTATCGAGTGGCGCGGCTGCATATATCGTGCCCTATCTCCGGGGCGAGCGGATCATATGGGGCGGCATAGCCTGGGGTCTTGTGGTTGCTGCTCTTTTGATATTGGCACTTCTATCTTTTACATCTATAGCATGGGTTTACCCTCTTGCGGAGGTGCGTTTCCTGCGTCGTGCAGGCCGGTTTATAAGGCATCTAGATTATCTATACAGGCGTCGTAAATGGCGAGATGGGACATTGAAACCGCCTCGTCTGGTGGCGCACCTTTGGCCTACCGTTGGACGGATTGCTCAGTTACTATTTCGAGCTGTCAATACTCATCGCTTTTTGTGGCGTGTGCCGCCTGGGGCTTGCGAACGTGCTTTGGAGATAGCTTATCCTCTGCTGGACGTTGATTTGCGCGAACGGGGCGGGGTTGATCAACTAGAGCTGGCTCGGGAGCTCGCTTTTTTGCTGCGACACTTGATGGTGGTGGTTGCAGCAGGGCGCTGTGACTTGACTCGAAAGGTTCGAGTCCTGCACTCGGATATCCCGTATCCAGTTCGAGACCAGAACCGGCAAGAACGCGACCGGGACTATCTATATCCGACGAGGAACAGGACTTCTTGGGAGATGTCCAAGGAAGCTATTCCATTTGTTGCCCTCGCTGTCTCATTTGTGTCCATTGTAATATCCATCATGCATTGATTGCATATTACAATCCGGTGAGGTTTGAGCATTGCCATGCCCGCCTAAGTTTTCCCATCCTTTCTGCGGTATCGACGTGCCAATCGTCGATGCCTTAGGGCTGACAAGTTCTAATTATGTTTTAAGGACATTCCTACGTAGAGATTGGAGCGAGAACATCCATGATGCGTTCGACAAGGGTTGATACTGGTATCCACTGGTCGGTGCTCGCGTCTTCGGGAAAGGTGATTTGCCCGAGGGGATCTCCGAGGCTGTGGGATTCCCCGATTTTGAGTGCCTTGGGCGCGACGTGAGGATAGTAGGTCCAGACGGTCTCGCCGACGAGGACAGGTATCTCGATCGAGTGGTTGGCGAGGTGGATCACAAGGGTCATAACGCGACCTGTGTGGGTTGATGAGGGGGCGAGGCGGGCGGTGCCTGCTTCGGCGTCGACCTCGTAGCCGCCGAGGGTTTGTACCAGCGTGTCGACCAACGCGGTGCTGGCCATCAGCAGGGCGGTCCGTTCCTCGCGGGTGGACGGGGACAGTGTCTTGCCCTGGTCGTTCCACGTCAGGCGTGCTTTGTCCTCCAGATCCACCGTTCCGGCTGCCACGAGATCGCTCCTTTTCCTAGTCGAGGTCTTCACCGTAGGTGCTGGGTCTGACATTCCCGCAGCGCATGCCACGGGGAGTGCCGACGAACACATGTCAGCACGCGACCGTGAGGGCACCTTCGGTGACCGCTGGCGCCCGGCTTGACTATGAATTCATATCGAACGTAAGTTCGAGTGCGGGGGTCTTGGGAGTGGTGCGTGATGCGATTCGGATTGCCGGATGCTTCGTGGGCATCGGTGGAGCGGGTGGCTTCGGGGCGTGGGGGTGAGCGGCCAGAGCAGGAGGTAGGGGGAGGAGGTGGTGTGTATGTGCCGCCACGGGATGTGCGGGTGCGGTGGCGGTGGGAGGACGGAGATCGGGAGGTACCGTACGCGGAGCTCCACTGCCATACGGACTTCTTGTACTTGGACTTAACCGACCTATGTGGACGGTGTGTGTGACGTTTGGGGATCTTCTTCTGGCTCGCTACTGTTCGCGCCTAATCGATCATGGACGGGTTGTTCGTGATGTGCGCGAGCGAGCGGAGAGTGTGTGGCCGGGCGGCTGGTTATCGGGAATATCCGGGTTCAGGAAGTGGTGCACGGGAACGGGCGTCGGGCTTATACGATCGTGTTTCCCGGTGGTGAGGTTCATCGGATGGCGGATGGGTTCCTGCGGTCCTGTGAGGGCGGGACGGATCGGACCTATGCCTATCTGCTGGTGGATCATCTGCGGTGGCTGGAGTTCGACGGCCTGAGTACGGATTTGGTGGTGTTGCGGGATTTGCAGCGCTACATGGGACTGCTGGGTGCCGAGTACGCCGGGCCGTTCGGGCGCCCGTGGCGGGAGGGCAAGCGTCCCTACGGGCAGCGCAGCCTGGAAACGACCGCGGCCGCGCTGAAGGGTTTCTACCTCTATCAGGGGATGCGCGGGGTCAACCAGGGCGTGGCGAAGGAGTTCCAGCACACCCGGTTGCCGACGAAGGCCGACAAGCGGCGGGCTTTCCTCGGCCACACCAAGAAGGTGGTGCCCGCGAACCCGCTGGCCCCAGCGAAAACGGTTCGGCGGCGGCACCCGAAGATGCCGCCGCAGGGTGCCCGTGGCCGGCTGATCGAGGCGCTGTCCGCGGCGCGGGATCGCATGGTGGTGACCTGGCTGGACGATGGCGGGTTCCGCATCGGCGAGCTTTGCGGCCTGCACTTGATCGACCTGCACTTGCGGGAGGGCGCGGCCTGCGGCGAATGCCGATCGCCGCACGTGCACATCTGTCACCGGGAGAACAATCCGAACCGTGCCCGTGTCAAGACCAAACACCCCTGGGCGCTGGTGGACGGGATTGTTCGGGGTGGGGCGATCCGGCGGGCGAGCCCGGCGATGATCCACACTTACTTCGAGTACATGACCACCGAATACCCGTCCGAGGCCGAGCACGGCATGCTGCTGGTCCAGTTGCACGGCCCGGGCTACGGCCAGCCCTGGGCCACGGTGGCCGCTCGGGGGATGCTGGGCCGGGCGGGAATCCGCCTGGAACTCGGCAAGATCCGCCCACACCAGTGGCGCCACGAGTTCGCCACCAATGTGCTGGATGCCTGCGGCGGTAACACCGTCATTGCCCGTGACGCGGGCGGCTGGGCCTCAGCCACCACCGTCGACGAGACCTACGGCCATGTCGATGTTCACGACCCGATGTTCGTCGCCGCGCTGAACACCGTCTGGGAGCAGCAGCCGTGATCCCTTTGACACTACTGCCGAACGACAACGGCAGCCGGGTTGGGCGTGACCGGCTGGAGCTGATCACTGCCCTGGTCAACGCTCCCGGGTTCGACCCGATCTACCGAGCCGACATTATCAAGATCCCGCCGCAACACCCTGTCTATGGCTGGGAGTGTGTGGTTGAGGGCTGCGTGCGGATCCGCAGGCTGGGTGTGAACCTGTGCTACAGGCACATCACCGCGTGGAACGCCAGGCGGGATGACACGACGACGATGGCGTCCTTCCTCGCTGCGGCAAAACCGTTCCCGGGGAGAGTGGGCTTCGACCTCGGGGTGTGTCGTATCTGCCCGGACCGACCGGCGCATTCGAGGACGACGGGGTTGTGTCAGCGTCACACTGCGCGGTGGGGCGCCTATAACGGACGCCAGGATATTTCCGGGCCTCGCGACTTCGAGACGTGGCTGGCCAGCCAAGATCAGCAGCTGCGTGGCTATGGCTTGTGCGGGACCGCGGTCTGCACTTCCTTGGCGGACTCGCCGCTGGGCATGTGTTTCCAGCATCGAGAACGGTACCGTCGTCAAGGGCGTCCAGGCGGTGCGACATTGCCACAGACGTGGTATCACCGGCTGGAACCGCGTGGCCTGCCCGTCCCGATCCTTTATGAAGACGAGGCTGTGTTTCGGCGATGGTGCGCGATCCAGGCACCGGCCTACCGGGTCGGCGAGATCAATGTGATGGATCTGCATCCTCTGGTCAAGACCGAGATTCAGTGGGGCTTCTACGCTCACGCGCAGGTGAAGAACCGCTCCAGGTGGGAGCTCGGCGCAGCTCAGCGGCTGGTCAATTGTGTCCGGCGGCACAGGGTCGTTTCCCTTGTCGAGCTGAATGCTCAAGGCGGCGACGGTCTGACTCGTCAGGATCTCGACTCGATGGAGCGCATGGTCTGTGGTCACATCACCGCAGGGCTGCGCTGTGTCTACAACAGCCCGGCAGACACCAGGGACGCTGGGTTCATCGAGACCGATCATTTCGGTCGCCGATTCACCGATGCCGTGAGCCATTTCGACATCAGCGCGGTTTCGCAGCGCTGGCTGCGGGACATGCTCTGGGACCAGATGGCTGAGATGCTGCGTGGCGAGAAACCTCCGCGCTCCCGGAACTCGTTCGAGGGCATGCGCCGAGCTTGTGTTGAGTTGAGTGCTTTCCTCGAGGTCGACGCGCCCGACGGTGGGCACGATCCCACGCTACTGTGTGAGGAGCATGCTCAACGTTTCGTTATCGACCAGCGACACCGCGCTCGGCATGGGCTGGAGTCGCTCGGGCTGTTCCGCAAGGACGGCAAGCCCGGCACTGTCACCGACAGCACACATCGGCTTGTGTTCAACTACGCGCGGAAAATCCTCCACACCTCGCTGACAACCGGGCAGGCCGCGCAGTTCGGACTGGATAACGGGTTCATCGCCGCGATGCCCAACGGGATAGCGTCCAACAAGCGATCCAGAACCCCGTTCTCCGACGAGTTGGCTCGCGCTCTGGCCGATCAGACCAACCTCGGGCAGTTCAGCGAGACCTACGATCCGAACGACCGTGGCCTGCGCGATATCTGGGAAGCCATCGTTGTCACCGGTCGCCGTCCCAGCGAGGTGATCAAGCTTCGTTTGGACTGCATCGGCCATTACCGCGGCTTGCCGATGCTCTGGCACGACCAGACCAAGGTCGGCAATTTCGACGAGGCCATCCGGATCCCCGAATCGCTCTACGCTCTCCTCGACGAACGCCGACGCAAGACACTGATCCGCTTCGAACACCGTCAGGGCCGGATGCCCACCATGCAGGAGCGGGCACGGATCGCGTTGTTCCCCAGCCCCATGCGCAACCACGACGAGGAAAAGGCGGTCAGCTACACGTTCTTCTACATTCGCTTCAAAGCATGGGTGGAAAGCCTGGCCCTGGGCAAGGCGGTCGCGCACCAGGCCCGTCACACGCTGGCCACGAACCTGTTGCGCGCCGGGGCGAACCTGTCACAGATCCGTCGCTATCTGGGGCAGGTCAGTGATCGCATGGCCGAGCACTACGTCAAGATCGCGAACACCGAGTTGGAAGACGTGCTGCACGCGGTCTGGGTCGCCGGTCCCGGCGCACCCCATCCCGGCGAGCTGCTCTCGGGCGAGTTCACATCTCTGACCCGCGGTGAAGCAATGGCTCTGGCCTTGGACGTCTCGCGGCGCAGCACCCCGGCTGATGGCGGATTCTGCACCTTCCAACCTGTGGTTCAGGGCGGCGCTTGTCCCTGGAAGCTGGACTGCGAGAACTGCGACAAGTTCGTGCTCTCCGGCGCGGATCTGCTCTACTGGCGCCGCAAGCAGGAGCAATGGCGCTCGCTCGCGGAACGCGCGCCCGACGATGCCACCGCCGACTACCTGCACCAGGTCTTCGAACCTACCGCCCGCGCCATCGCCGGACTGGAGAAAGCCCTTGCCGGGCTCGGTCTGCTCGAAGAAGCGCTGGCGATGGACCTACGGCGACCGCAGGACTACTTCCACCGCATCTGGAGCACCAACTTCCGTGCCACCGACCTGGCCGCCGTCGCCGACAACGAGCAGGACGACGAAGACGGCGAGGACGAGCACGGTGACCGGGACGACTTCAACGAGGAGCAACCCGCGTGACGACCACACCCACTACGAGCCGCGCCGCGGCCGCGCTCGACGCCCGCCGCAGCAGCATCGAGAACATGCTCGACCGCGTCCGCGATGCCCTTCGCCAGATGCGCCGCGAACGCGCCAAAATCACCGTCGCCGCCCTCGCCCGACGAGCCGGAGTCTCCCGCACCTTCCTCTACCAGAACCCGAACGCCCGTCAGCTCGTCGAGGAAGCCACCGCTGCGGCCAGGGGGCAACACGTCCGGGACCAGGCCGAGCAGACCGCGAAGAACGAGGCAGCGTGGCGGGAACGAGCGCTGAACGCCGAAGAGGTACTCAGTCGCGCGCACGAGGAGATTTCCTTACAGCGCACCACTATTGGGCAATTACTGGGCAAGGTTCGCGACCTGGAACTGGATCTGCCCGAGGACGGCATCCAACGGACCGTCATCGAGAACACCACCCTCAAACAGAAGGTCCGTCAGCTCACCCACGACAACCAGCGCCTACAGGAACGCTTACAGGCTGCCCGCGACAACACCCGGTTCCTCGATAAACGCGTTGCCGGCCTGGAAGCCGAACTGCTTGAGAAGTCCGGACAGTGATCACTCGGCGCGATCCATCCGCCCCCCCTGGGCTCGGCCTTGATTTGTCACACAGTGGGGCCTCGGAACGATGATGCTGACGCAGGTGCATACTGCTGACCAGGTAAGAGCATTGGAGGGGCCATCATGGCGGGCTTTTCGATCGATTGTCGCCAGATCGCGCAGATGATGAGCGAGATGCAGAAGGAATTCGACACCCGATCAACGTCCCCATCCAGGCGGACACACCCGAACTCCCCAACGGTGCCACTCCTTCAACCACCGTCTACAACGGTCCGGTGATCTACGGCAACGCCGACGGCGCCCAACTGGCTTGGGACAACCAGACGGTCAACCAGGTTCAGGACCAGACTCAGCACATCGCGCCAGGCTTCGAGCTAATCGCGCAGGCGGTGGCGCACACGCTGGAAAACTTGCCGCTTCTGGGGCTCTCCGAGCAAGACCAGCAGGACGCCGAGGACGCAGCGAAGGAAGTGCTCGAAGAGGTCACGCAGGACGAGCCGAAACCCGGCAGGATCCGGCGAGCGCTCTCCGCCATTAAGTGGTTCCTCACTCCAGTAGCCACCGGAGTGGCGACCGGCGCTGGCGAAGGGGCGCAGGAATGGGCCAAGACCGCCATCGAACACCTCAGCGTCCCCTTTTAAACGGCCTGCCCCGCCGACCCTGGCGGTCTCATCTCACCCCCTCAAACGAGTGATCTTGCGACGGCTCCAACTGACTTAAGCAGCGTCGTCACACACATGTTCGCGACGTGAATCACCAGGTCAGAGGCGAAATTTCTGGTGGTCAGGTCGGTTAACTGGATGGTGCCAGCAGTCCCGAAGAACTCGTCGAGGAGGCCGTGCGGCTCGGGCTGGACGCGATCGCGGTCACCGATCATGACGGCATGTACGCCGCGGTCCGGGTCGCCGAGGCGGCACGAACGTGCGGGATCCGGACCGTGTACGGGGCGGAGCTGACCCTGGACGCGGGCGCGCCGGAGGGGGAGCCGGATCCGGGTGGGCGGCATCTGCTGGTACTCGCGCGGGGTTTGAAGGGGTACCGGCGCCTGTGCCGGGTCCTCTCAACGGCGCATCTGCGTGGGCAGGGCAAGCGCCAGCCCTGGTATGACCTGGACGAGATCGTTGACGAGTTGGCCGGGCACGTGCTGGTCCTGTCCGGGTGTCGCAAGGGCCTGGTGCGCGACGCGCTGACAGTGCGGGGGCCGCAGGCGGCGGCCGAGGAGTTGCGGTGGCTGACCGACCGGTTCGGCGGCGATCATGTGGCGGTTGAGTTGCTGGATCACAGTGTGCCCGGCCAGGATCGGGACAATGATGTGCTGGCCGGGATCGCGGGCGATCTGGGGTTGGCGACGATCGCGTCGGGGAATGTGCACTATCACCAGCCGAACCAGGGGAGGTTGGCGGCGGCGATGGCCGCGGTCCGCGCCCGCCGGAGCCTGGACGAGATGGACGGCTGGCTCCCCGCGGCCCCGATGGCGTATCTGCGTTCCGGTGCCGAGATGCAGCGTCGGTTCGCGCATTTCCCCGGGACGGTGCAGCGCGCCGCGGTGTTCGGGGTCGAATGCTCGCTCGACCTGAGTCTCGTGGCGCCGGAACTGCCGCTGTGCCCGGTCCCGGACGGGCACGACGAAGCCTCCTGGTTGCGAGAACTCACCTACCGGTATGCCCGCTATCGGTACGGCCCACCCACGGTGGCGCCGGAGGCGTACGCGCAACTCGATCGCGAGCTCGACGTGATCAAGCGGATGGGTTTTCCGGGGTATTTCCTGATCGTGCGCGACATCGTGCAGTTTTGCGAAAACAACAACATTCTCTGCCAAGGTCGGGGATCGGCGGCCAACTCGGCGGTGTGTTACGCGTTGCGGATCACCAACGCCGACCCCGTCCGCTGGAATCTCCTGTTCGAACGGTTCCTCTCACTCGAACGGGACGGGTACCCGGATATTGACGTCGACATCGAGTCAGGGCGGCGTGAGGAGGTGATTCAGTACGTGTACCAGAACTATGGGCGTACGAACGCGGCGCAGGTGGCGAACGTGATCACCTACCGCCTCCGCTCGGCGGTCCGGGACGCGGCGAAAGCGCTTGGCTACACCACCGGTCAGCAAGACGCCTTCTCCCGCGTCCTGCGCCAATACCACATGACCAGCCACACCAGCTCTGATTCGAAACCCAGCGACAGCAACACCAATGGCGGCGCGGACGGTGAGGCGGAGGTGATCCCCGAGGATGTGCGGGGGCTTGCCGAGCAGTTTGTGGATCATCCGCGGCATTTGGGGATTCATTCGGGCGGCATGGTCTTGTCGCGGACCCCTGTCTCGGAGGTGTGTCCGGTGGAATGGGCGCGGATGGCCAACCGGTCGGTGTTGCAGTGGGACAAGGACGACTGCGCTACCGCGGGCCTGGTGAAATTCGACCTCCTCGGTCTGGGCATGCTCACCGCCCTGCACCACACGCTCGATCTGATCGCCGAGTACCACGGCGACCAGATCGACCTCGGCCACCTCGACCTGGCGGATGAGGCTGTGTACGACATGCTCTGTCGCGCGGACGCGGTCTCTCGGGGGGTTCCAGGTCGAATCCCGCGCCCAACTCGCCACCCTCCCACGCCTACGCCCCCGCTGCTTCTACGACCTCGTCATCGAAGTCGCCCTGATCCGGCCGGGTCCGATCCAGGGCGGGAGCGTGCACCCGTACCTACGGCGCCGGGACGGGGAACCCTGGCAACATCTACATCCCCTGCTGGCCAACAGTTTGGATCGAACTCTCGGTGTGCCACTTTTTCAGGAACAGGTCATGCAGGTCGCGATCGACGCCGCCGACTTCACCCCCGCCGATGCCGACCTACTCCGCCGCGCGATGGGCGCCAAACGATCCGCGCGCGCCATGGAACGCCTCCGCGAGCGCTTCTTCACCGGGGCCGATACCAACGGCATTCCCCGCGAGACCGCCGAAACGATCTTCGAACAGGTCCAAGCCTTCAGCAACTACGGGTTCCCGGAAAGCCATGCGCATAGTTTCGCCCACCTGGTCTATGCCAGCGCTTGGCTCAAACACTACTACCCAGCAGCCTTCTGCACCGGCCTGCTGCGCGCCCAGCCGATGGGCTTTTGGTCCCCCCAATCCCTGATCACCGACGCCCGGCACCACGGCGTGCAGATCCTGGGCCCAGATATCAACCACAGCACCACCGAGGCCACCCTCGAACCCCACCCGACCAGCCGCGACCACCGCGCCATCCGCCTCGGCCTCAGCGGCATCCGTAACGTCGGTGACACCCACGCCGACCACATCGTCACCGAACGCCGTGCCAACGGGTTCTATCGGGATCTCAACGACTTCCTCGCCCGCATAGGCACATACCTACCCCGCGGCGAGCGTGAAGCTCTCGCCACCGCGGGTGCTTTCGACACACTCGTACCGAACCGGCGCGAAGCACTCTGGAGCGTCGGACACCCCGCCCACAACCAACCCGACCTTGACGCCTCGATCACCGCACCCGCGCTGCGCGGTCTCGATCCGATTGAAACCGCGCACGCCGACCTGTGGGCCACCGGCATCACCCCCGACCAGCATCCCATCGCCCACTACCGCCCCCAACTCGATCAAGCCGGAGTCATCCCCGTCGCCCAGGTGGCCAGCCAGGCGGATAAGACCATCGTCCGGGTCGCTGGGCTCATCACCCACCGAGAACGCCCCGGCACCGCAGGCGGAATCCTGTTCCTCAACCTCGAAGACGAAACCGGCATGACCAACATCCTCATAAACCCACGCGTCGCCGAGCGCCACGCGCGGGCCCTGCAGCACAACGCCATCCAGATCCGCGGGCAACTCCAGGCGGCCAACAACACCCACACCCTCATCGCCCGCCACATCAGCCCGCTTCCGATCGCGCTGCCAACCGAAAGCCGCGACTACCGATAACAAACTGAGGGGTACTGACACGTCGACCGCGATCTGCCAGGATTCCTGTGGTGCAGTCGACAGAAAAGGGGTGAAGGGATGCCTCGCAAAGGTCCCTGGCGAGAAGACCAAACGGTACCAAATGAGCCCGAGCAGGCTCATGTATCGGATCAAGCGCGCTTGGATGAGCAACGACGCATGGACGAGCTGAACGCTAAACTTGCTGAAAGGTGCCCGGATCTTGAAATCGAATACTCATCAACTCGTGAACGCAAGCATGAATGGTCGACACGCCTAAGCATTCCCAGCGAGTGTGGGGAAGTTTCTGTTGTCTTAAGGTGGAGCGCAGCTGAAGACGTTCGCAGGATTGTGCAGGCAGTTTCGTCCGAACTCGTTTGGCTTGGAAGGTATGCTGGATTTGCTGAACTGAGGCAGGGATACATTGAAGTCTTGATTCGATCCCTTCCTCTTCGCTCTAGCGACTATCGGCATAGGTGGAACTACGATATTGATCGCTCCATTTTCCCGGATCGCCGCATTAGTGCGCGCAATAATGCGCAGGGTATTTCAATCGAAATATCCCCTCTCGGTTCCCTGGCTGGCCGTTTTCGAAGTGAATTGATGCCTACTCGTGAACTTTTCATGGTTCCCGGCCTTCATTACAATACATTGAAAATCTCCTTGGCGCGTCCTCTGCGTTCGGAGTGCGAGGCGGTCGGGATTGCCGAACATATTTCCTCGTCCCTATCTTACGATCTTGATGTTCTAGCTGAGCATGGTTTCGAGCTATGCCTCAGACCTGAAGAAGAAGTTCCGCAGGATGAGGTTGAGTCCAAGGAGGATGTCGAGAAGCCTTTGAAACAACCGTTAAGTCTAAGTCTAAACCGCTATGCGGCCGAAGCCTTGAGCTACTACTGGCATGCGCGTCGATCCTATGACATGCCGGTTGTAGAGTACTTGAATTATTATCAAGTGATATAATTTCATTATCCGCTATACTCGCGCGAGGATGCGGTCGAACAACTGCGCCGAAGGCTGCGACATCCCCGGTTCAATGTAGACGAACACGAGTCGGTATCCAGTCTTGTGGCCATGCTTGAGGACAGATTTAAGACGACCCGGTCGGAACAGGCGCAGATCAGGCTGACCTTGAGTCGGTGTCTCGCTGAAGAAGACTTGGTATGTTTTATCGAGTCTGACAAACACCTGAAAGAGCATCTGTCGAAAAGGGATACGATTAACGGAGTCGGATCGTTATCGGCCAAGGCGCAGAAACTGGTGGAGAAGGTGGCCGATCGAATATATGAACTTCGCAACCGTCTGGTGCATGCGAAGAGTAGCGACGCTTCGAATGGCCGTTTCGTAATCGTCCCTGACTCAGATGAGATCGAACATTTGACTCAGGAGGTGAAGCTGGTTCGCTATGCGGCTCAATCGGTGACTATCAGTAGCTCCACGAGATGGCAATTCGATAGATGCACTAGCGCACATCACGGTCGCTAATCGCTCGGTGTGCAAGGTCGAGACGTCGGTCGTAGTCGCCGAGATCGTTGGATCGAGCGGGATCGCTAGGCCGGTAGGTTTCCTGTTGATCCCGGTACCACCAGGTTCCTGCACAGTGAACGAGTTCGGGTATGACGCCGTTGAGTTCGTGCCGCCAAGGGGTGGCTTGACCGGTGGTTTGGTAGTGGTTCATCGCGGCTTCGGGAATCGGCTGTTGGGTGCTCATCGCGGTCAACACGCCTTTCTGGTTGGGGTTAGCGGGTTCGGGAAGCTGAAGCCTGGATTTGGTTGGTGAGTTGTCGGTGTCCCGCTTGGGCTGCTGTGACGACGGTGCTGGAGGAGAGATCTCGGTTGGTGGCCACATCGTGGAGGCTGGTTTCCAGCGTTGCTGCGTTGCGGCGGAGTGCGGATTTGGCGATGGTTTCGAGGGATCGGGTCATGCTGACCGCGCTGATGAGGTCGCGTTGTTCGAGGTGTTGGAGTTGTTGGGCGGACAGGGTGGTGCGGTGTCGTGCTGGCAGGGCGCGGGTTTCGGTGTAGACGGACACGTAGTTGACGGGTTCGCGGCGGTCATAGAGGGCTTGAATGGCGCGCCATGTGTTGGCGTGGGCGCGGTTGGCGAAGTCTTGTGGGATGAAGCGGAGTACTTCGGTGTTGCCGCGCAGGGCGAGGTGGATGAGGTCGCGTTCGGCGCGGCGGGTGAACAGCCCGGTGAAGCGGGTGGAAGCGCGGTCGGGTCGGGACTGGTCGAGGAGCCCGTTTAGCTGGCTTGCTGCGTCGTGGCTGGTGGGGTGACCGGCGGCGCCAAGGCGTTGGGCGAGGGTGTCGAGTTCGGCAAGGACGGTGGTCGCGGTGTCGATGCTGTGTTGGCGGTGTACGCCCCATCGGGTGGCGCGCGCGGCTCGGTGGGTACGGATCCCGGCTTGGGTGACGGCGCGCCGCGCGGCGTCGGCGAGCACGGTGCGCGCCATTCGCAGCTGCGCATCCGGTGTGAGGAGGTTTCCGGTGTTGTCGTGGTGGGCCGCGGTGGTGAGATCGGCGATTAGGGAAGCTGGTCGAGTCGAGGGTTGGTTCTGTCGGAGCTCGGAGAGGACGCGCTGGTGGTTGGTGTGGGAGGCCTTCTGGCGATCGGCTGAGGATTCGTAGGTGGAAACGTCGATGAGTTCACCGACGTCGTGGAGCGTGGTGATGGTCGTGTAGGTTGCCGCCAGGCGTGGATCGGAGAAGTCGTCGGCGCGTAGGAATTTAGCGATCTCGGGGACCACATCGGGGGCGTGGAGCAGGCTACCGAGCAGGGCTTGCTCGGCGACTTGGTCGGGCAGGTTGTCCCCGGGACCACTGGGCTGTTCGGGGGCGCCGGTCAGGCTGGTGTTGGTGGTCTGGTCGGCGACAGGTGGTTGTGCGGTGTCGGTGTGGTCGAGTTGTTCGGCGGTGCGAAGGGTGAATCCGCCCAGTTCGGCCAATCGTACGGCGATGGTTTCGCATTGCGCGGCGGCGGCGAGGGCAGCCTCGGTGGGGTTCTCGGTGGTGCGGAGTTGGGCGGCTTCGCGGATGAGCACGTCCGCGGCTGTGGTGTCGGTGTCCCAGGCCTGGTTGTCGATGAACCGATGCGCGAGGATATCGATGTCGAGCCGTTCGGCGCGCAGGTGATCGGAGTCATGTGCCTCGTGGAGTAACTGGGCGAGTTCGCGGGCTTTCGTGGTGGCGCGCTCGGCGATCTGTTCATCGGTGAGGACTTCCTTAATGTCCTCGTTTGGATTGGGTTCGGTTGCTTGTGTCACGGTTCCCCCTGGGCGTGAGCCAATGGTTGGTCAGCGGCTTCGCCGTACGGTCGGTTGGGGTGGTTTGTGGGCGCTGCGGCGGGCGATGGCTCGTTCGCTGGCGGCGAGGCCATCGAGCTGTTCAGCGAGTGGTTCGTGTTCTTGGTCTTCGCGCACGGTCGTTGCCGGGTCGTCTGCGACCGAGTGTTCGTCGGCGGCGTGTTCCTGGTCGGTTTGGGCGCGCTGCCACAGGGGCGTGTCGGGTATCCCGTCCGGATACAGTTCAGCGAGGCGTTCGGCGACTGCCGGGTCGTCGCTGAAGCGGTAAGCGATCGCGGCGTCAACGGTGGTGCTGGAGCGCCCGAGCATCGTGCGCGCGGCAAGCCGATCGACGGGCTTGTCAGGTTCCAGGGTTTCGACGTGAGCCACTAGCTCGGCGGGATCGGGTCGTAGGACTGGCTGTCCCTCGCTGGAGATCTTCGTCGGGTTTGCGCGTTGGGCGTCCGCGGCTTGGCGGGTCGAGTCGAGGAGCCCGGGAAACTTCGCGGTGAGCATCGCATCGACGTCGGAACCGAAGTGGCCGAATCCTTGTTTCGCGGCGAGCCGGTCCATGGGGTTGTTCGCCTGGAGGCCGTGAGCCCATCCGAGTGCCTGCTCGTGAGTGTGGATGGTGTCGATCCGGGTGGGCGTCGTCTGCGTCTCGCTGCTGGTGCTGGTGTTGGTGTTGTGTTCGGTGGTCGGGTCGGCTCGGACCAGTTGTTCGTAGCTGGGGCTGGTGCTCGATTCGGCGATCGCCCAGTGCGCCAGGGATGGGGGATTGCGCACCTTGTCGGTCCAGCTCGGCACGGTGTGGATCAACCGGGCTAACCGGGCAGGGTCCGCGCCGACTCGATCAACTTCCTCGACTGCCTTGGCATAGAGCTGCCGCGAGGCACCGAAATGTGGATGGTTCGGGTCGTGGACGATCACCTGACTCGTCAGTCTGTCCGGTAGCTCGGCGCGAAGGGCGGCCTCCCACGCTTCCACAGGCAGCGACGGCGGTTGTTGGCCGCGTTGGATGGGTTCGGCGGCGGGACTGCGCCGCTGGGCTGCGGTCAATGCGCCCGCTGGGGTTGCTGTTGCGGCTGTGTGTAAGGCGATAACCGCGTCTTTGCTTGGCTGGTTGCGCAACATGGTCGCGATCGATTTGGCGTCTTCATGGTCGCGGCACACTACCCACGCGGATGCGGTGGGCAGGCCGCGGCGATCCCAGCTGGTGGCATGCACACCCCAGCCGACGATGGTGTTGTCGTCCTCGCCAGGCAGGGGACCTGTTTGGACGCTGATCGGCTTCTGCTGCCAGCCGGGATAGGCGCTTTCACCGAGCGCGGCGGCCCACCGTTCCTGTTCTGCGGTCGTCATGGCCCGTGCGGGCGGGCGTTCTCGGGCTTCGTCGAGACGGGCGGCGTGTTCATCCTCGGCATGCGCGAGTCGTCCTCGCCGCTCGCGGGCGCGGGCCAGGGAATCGCGGACCATTCCCAGCGCTTGGGCCCACTGCCAGAGTTCCTGCGCGGTTGGAGCCAGGGTCGGCGCGTCTTCGCTCATCAGATATCTCCCCCAAATCGGTATTCACAACGAGAAATTCCCCCAGAGTATGCGGACACCCAGGGCATACTCTCTTTCGAGAATACCCCTGAATGCGAGGTGCGTGGGGTTTGGATTTAGCTGCGCCGTGGTGCCCGTGGCCACTGGGTACCGGGCTGTGGTCCACGGGAGGCACGTTGCGATACGGGCGCGTGCCCCTGCGACTCGACAGCCATCGGTGTGGCGGGAGAGCCCCTGGATGGCGTGCGCCGCAGGGAAGCCGTTCCCTGACAGGCGGCACGTGCTTGTGGGGCACGGTCGCGATTCTGATACCAGGCACCGATCTCGGCGAGCAGGCTGGCCAGCGCGAGCGTGAACTGTGCCTGCGCGGTCGCACTTGATCCGCGCCCTGGTGGTGGAAACGCGTTGATCGAAGCCAACCGGCGCGCCAGTCCGCGGAGGTGGCGGGACACGCCCGCGAGCGCGAGACGATCCGGCAGAACCTGATGCGGGGTACGGGTGGCGGGGCCGAGTTGTTCGGCGGCCGCCGTGAACCCTCCTATGGCAGGGAACTCGGCGGTCCGCGCCATGGCATGCAACATCTCCCCGGCGGCCCACCCGATCGCCGCGCCGTGCGCGGGCTCGGCGCGGATCGTGGCCGCAGCGTCCTCGACAATGCGTGTCGCCTCGTCGAGGACGGCTTGGCGATCCTGCGGGGACACTCGGTCATGGTGCTGGCGCGGCACGGTCTCGACCGACGGTGTGGTCGTCCAGCGCTGGAGAAGTTTCGGCCAGGTCAGCTCCGGGGCCAGCTTCGCACCCGAATACAGCACCATCCCTGTCGCGGATGCTTGCCAGGGGGCCGCGACCGAATACCCAACGGTGTCGCCCTGCTTGTCGTACCGGTAGCGAACCATGATCCCCTCGCGCCGCAACCCAGCATCGAACTCCGCGGCACCGGTGACGGTCGCGGCGAGCTGGCTGACCCGGCGGCGCAACCACACCCGCGCCGGCTCGGCTCCGGTGCGCTTGGCTCGACGCCATTCCCCCTTGGTCAACGCTGGAGTCGCCGTGCGATCGGCGTCCGCGGTCTCGCGCAACCCCATCTCGCGCTCGATCCGCCGCACCTCCTCACGCAGGCGTCGCTTCCACAACCCCGGATAGAACCGACGCCACTGGCCATCACGCCAGTGCACCAACACTGCGGCCAGGTGAATGTGGTCCTCGCCGTGCCGGATCGCGACCCACCGGCACCCAGCCTGATCGATCCCGGTCGCGCGCATCAACCGGTGCGCGATCCGCGCCCAGGTTTGATCGTCAAGGATCGGGTCCTCCGGTGCTAGGCGTACCGGGGTGTGCCACACATATCCTTCTCGCCCCGCGAACAATGAATCCGGGCCCGGAGTACGCAGCGGAAGACCCGCCTCGCGCACCCCAGTCTCCAGATACGTGTACAGGGCCTGCAATCCCGCCGGATCGAATGCCTTCAGCCCGACGCTCTCGGGAGCGCCATCCATGACGGTGACGGGGCGCGGATCAAGCAGCTCGGGTGGACGCGAGCCCGCGATCACCCGCGGATTGATGTGCTCCTCGTACCGGCCGGGCCCGAGCAGGTAACGCACCAACCCGGCCGGATCCCATCCATCGTAGGAAATCGCGATCATCGAAAGCCCCCGTGTCCGCGTGCTACTGAATATGGACCCGTACGGCCCGCAGCAACTCGTCCAGCTGCCAGAGCGTGCGCCGTGCCGCACCGACCAACCGCTGCGCCTCGCCGTCCGAGTCCCCGCCTGTGGTGGCGATACGCGCGACATGCGCCACCAGAGCAGAAACCCCACGCTCGTGCCGTTGCAACACGGCCACCAGCTCGATCAGCCGATCGAAATCAATCCGCTCACCCAGCCGACGCGCCCGAGCCACCTGAGCAGCCGTCTGCGCGATCCACGAACCCACCCTCAACTCCGCACGCGCCGAAGCGACCTGAATATCGGCGACCTCGCTCGGGGCGAAATACACCTTCACTTCCACGCTATGCGGCTCGCTACCGCGGCTGCGATAGCCGCGCCCATCATGCTTTCCCACAATTCCCCCAAGCAATTCGTTCAACGTTCGTCCGGCACCGCCAGGTGCCGGACACCCATCGCTGATGCGACCTAGCATCAGCATGCCACACCTGTGGTGTGGCACAGTCAATGTCGGCCGAAATTGACTCAACTTGCTCCGGATTCAGGAACAACTTAGCCCACCGCAAAACTACGCGTCAAATCCGCATCAAATCAGCGAAAACCAAACAGCGCAACCGCATCGATAAGACGACCTTGCACCTCGACGTCGACGCCCTGCCCGGGGTATCCTCGACGCTATGGGGGAGAAAACAACACGCAGCACCGTGCATAACGAAGCACTGAAGATCGTCGCGCCGCAAATCGACGCCGTGGAAAACCTCGTCCTGGCCGCCGCAAAGGCAAAAGACACCGCCAGTGTCCGGGCAGCAGGAGAAGAGGAAGTCACCCGGATCGCAGACGAAGCGGCACGGCGAATCGCCGAGATCCGCGCCCAAGCACGACGAGACAAGGCACGCGCCCGCCGAGAAGCGCGCGACGAGATACGAAACCGCACTCGCGCCTGGCGCGAAGCCTACCGTGCCGCACGAAAAGCCGGACTCACCCAAGAACAACTAGACGCGCGCGAACCGCTGCGCCCACCCCGCCGAGGCCCCAACCGAACGAGCGGCGAGCAAGCCAATCCAACAGCACCGCAAGCGGAACGCACCTCGCCTCTCAGGAGCCCCAGGCCTCGCACGGCGCGGGCCGTAGATCAGGACGCGCGACCCGCGGCAGACCCCTCGGAAGCCGAGGACACCACGACCGGTGCCGAACACGACGGTGGGGCGGCATCACCATGATGCCGCCCCACCGATGTGGCTGCCTGCCGGATTGGCTACGAATCATCCTCCCGGGATGAACTCAATTGCTCCTCGCTCGTCGAACAGATCGCACTCCACAACTGCTCGACCGATGTACCGGTGCGCCCGAGGAGGTTGAGGAGATGGCCGATCGGGTTCTCCGGCTCCGCATCAAAACAGACCCCGACGCTCACGTTCGCGTGGTCGAGCCGACCGCGCAGCATCTGCCACAGTGCCAACATCGCTGCGGGATTAGCACGAAACCGCCCCGGCAGGTCTCGCACCAGGTTCCGCAACAACGTCATTACGAAGTCATCGTCACGCAAATAGGGGGCGACGTGGCAGTAGTGCAAGGGCGAAGGGAACGCAGCACCCACCAGCACGAGATCGGCCTCGAAAGCAATCGGGAGCCCCTTGCGGGAGTCCTCGATCGCAGCAAGCAGTGCGTGCCGCATCCGGTGCGGTGGAACTTCCAATGCTTCGAAAATCCTGCTGGTGCGTTCGTCGAGCACGGTCTGACTCGCGCCAGGCTCCAACTGGCGCATCAGGTATGACCGCAGCTGTGGCGAGATCTGCCCGCCGAACTCCTCACGGTAAACCGGCTGTTCCTCGGGAGCGCGGATGATGCCGACGTAATCGGGATCATCGTAGCTTCGGATAACCTCGCCCGAGTCGATTAACCGTGCCCATAACGGCGTCCTGATACCGATCCCCATCTCGCCCGCCAGCTCAGGAGCCTGCGCCACCATGTCGGTAAAAGGGGGAGTTTCGTCGTCACCGCTGAGCGCGATCACCACAAGCTGAACAGACGATGCACCCTCACGAATAAGGACGTCCAGTGCCAGTTGCGTATAGTTTCGATCGAAGTCTTCGATTTCAAGCTCCAACGCTGGTACGTAAGCCGTCGTCCGTGCCGAATCCAAGAACAACCACTGCTTGGGCGGGATAGTGGTCCAACACGCGCGGAAGATACTGCACCAGTTCCTCATGGGTACGGAACTCGGGCGTAGGTGACTCGTCACGATACATAGCTATGTCCTTTCAGGTCCAGATGATCGGAATACGGTCAGACGGCTGTGATCGACTTGTCGCCGCCATGCAACGCGTCCACGAACGCGGTCAACGCGGCCGCGTCCTGGTCGGTGAGCTCAATGTGGTCGAGGAGCACCCCGAGCTCCCACGACACCAATCCATTCGGACGGACCGGGGCGCACACCGGACGTGCTCCTCGGTGGGGGTGCTGCTGGGACAGCAGCACCGCGAGTCGGAGAGGCCGGTACAGTCCGATCGCTGAGCCCGCATGACTATGTCCTGGACGGGTAACCAAGGTCGGCGCGGAGACCGACGGGAACGTCTCGTCGATGACAGCGAATGCACGCGATGCACCGCCATCACGATCAAGCGCGGCATGGCAGATCCGTCGAGGGCTATCGAACCGAACGATGCCGTCAGTATCGGCCTCGGCGAACATGAGATCCGGACCGCGCACAATCGCATCCAGTGCGTCCGAATTTCCTTGCCAGTACACGCCATCCCATGAAGACGGTACGACGACGGCCCGGTCGCTACACGGAAAGAGGGCAGGATTATTCCACTGCACAATTCACTCCAACTTGATCATACTTACGGTTGACTCGGCTGACTAGAACAACAACTCCAGTGCCGACGCGAAGAACTCTAGTAGGTAATATGCAAGCCGTGGGGTACTGAAAGTTCAATCGAAAAGCACCTCGACACGGTGGCGCGGCGCATCACTGGCCCACGGTCGCGAACGTATTGATCGAAAACGAGGGCTACGGTTCTTTCTTCGTGAGTTTCGACAGCATCTTGCTGATCACCTGGGGAGGGAAACTGTTCAAAGGCATCTGCTGAAATATTTGAACCAGCGAGTTCTCCGGATCTGACTCACGTGCGATCTCAAACAGGATGCTCGCACGCGGACCGCTGCGCTGAGAAGCCTCCAACATCATGAACAGCAACGCCGGAGAACACCGGTAGGGGGCAGGAAGATGCCGTACGAGATAAGTGAGAACCAGCTCCGCAGCGCCCGCACGTTCGTCGAGCAGGTATCGGATTGCCGCATCCCGAATGGGCTTACTCGCGAGCGCTTGTGCCAAGGCGACCAACTCGACCTCGCCTGGGCTCCACTGGCCCTTGGACGCGGAACCCACGGCCCGCCCGAACGCCTCACGCAGTAGAGCCGGATCGGTCTCCGTGCGCTCGATCCGCTGTTTCCGGACGCGCAGCACCGGCTCGCCGACCGCATGGCCGTACGACGCGGCCAGTTCGTCTCGGGTAGCGGACAGCGTCGTCGGTGTCTCGGACAGTCCGGTGAACCGTGCAGCGTAGGGATCGGCTACCAGCCCGGTATCGGTCGGGTCGAAGTAGTTGCGCCACTGTGCGCGATGCTGCACTCGGGGTGTCCAGAATGCCCCAACGACTTGCATTCCCATCGCCCGGACGTCCTCTGCTGTCTCACCTACGGTGTCGCGGTAGGGAAGTTCGCCGTCTTCCCGGAGCGGATGTATCACGAAAACCAGAATCGCTCGAGCGCCTTCGCGCATGAGCGTTCCCAGTGCGCCACGAACAGCCTCGCGTGCCTGCGATGCGTCGGTGTCGCACCGCGCCGCGCCAACGAGACCTCGCTGCGCATCGAGACCAATGAAAACAAAGGAATCGGCTGGCGTGTGGTCCAGCAACAGCGGCAAAGCGGCCAGCATTTCACCGGGGGTGCTCAACAGCAGACGGTAGACGGACGATGAGGTCATGACTCCTCCAGGGTAGGAAAAGGTGGACGGAACATTCGTGAGTAATCTCCTGATCGGCGCATCATCGCCATCGGAGTTTGAGGTGGCAGGGCCACTCCGCGCGGCCCCGCCACCATGAATTTGCGTGATTACGCCATCGGTGTTCGGTCTGGGTCAAAGAAAGCCCGTGCCTGATCATCACCTTCATTAAACCTCAGCCGGAGCAGCTGCTCTGCTTCTTCGGCGAATTGGAGCAGAGTACCGCGATGGAGGCGCGCTCTTTCTCGGGTGCTGATGCGGAACTAGCGCGTAAACAGGCTTACGCCGTAGCGCACGGCATGGACGGGCCAGCGGTGCTCGATCTGAACCGTCAGCAGTATGGCCACATAGCCCTTACCCGCCCGATGGCACGAATTGAGCTCGGTGTAACGCTGCCAGCCATCGGAGTCAGGTTCACCGATAGGCCAACGCCGTACGATTTCGCGCATCTTCTCCAGTTTGTCATGCGGCTCATGGAATGGAGTAACCGTTATTCGGTCGCCCGGTCCGGTATAGTTGGACTGGCGCTGTTCGCTGAACTTGCACATGTGTTGGTGCCTCCCAAAGAGTCGGAGTGATGTTTGAGTCTGGACTTGGAAACGTCGTTCAACTGAAAAGGGCTCGATTGACCACGTGCACAATCCATTTCCGTTTTGTTCGCGACTGCTATGGACTCGGCTAATTCGGATGATGAATCGCGACCGCCGATACCAAGAACACTAGTAGTCAAGAACCGGCCCGTGGGGTACCAAATAGATCTGCTGCGAACGCTCCATTGCAACTACCTACTGAGCACCGGATTGGCGTGACGGTCGGGCGAACCATCGGACGGTGTCGAGACGGTCGTGCGCTCGTAACGGAAGGACCTGACGAGCTGACTAGCGGAGCGCGGCGGTATGGCACGTCCACGTCGGGCTCGCCGACGATGATGCAGTTCCTGGCGTCAACCAGTGCATCATCGTCGCGTTGACACACACCCTCGGCGGGTTCTTGAGAAATCTGCTACGGGAGGCCGCGATCAGGTTCCAGGGATGTGGAAGAGGACGGACCGACCGTTCCCTGCATCTGTCCGCCTCTCGTCTCCGCAGATGCTGCAGGGTGCCTCAATCACCGGCTGGGGCTGGAGAAACTGGCTGAGCCTGTGAGTGATGCATCCCGAATACGCTAACCTGACGGTGCCAGAGCCGTGAGGTGACGGTGTTGTGTGGAGTAAACGGGGAGGGCGTCGCGCACGGCGCCCTCCCCGTTGTATTCCTGTGTTCGCCGGTTGCCGACCGAAGCGGAACGTCAGGCACGGAGGACGAGACCGGAGCTTGTTCCTTGGCTGAGTGGAGTAGGAATATCGTTGCGCCGGATCCAGTAGCGCTGCCCTCCGAGCTCACGATCGGCTCGAAGGGCAAGGAGTGTTTCGTCGAGAGCGCCATTCCGGTCGGGATTCGCCGATCGGTTCTCGTCAGATGATGTGGCGGCAGCGGCGCCCGCGCGGGTCGCGGCCGTCGTAGTACTCGTCGGGGTAGGCGCGTTGCATGCGGTGCCAGAACGGGGCCGAACCGGCTTTGGTCGGGGTGAGGATCCAGTGGTAGCCGGGGAGCAGGGCGCGCAACCGCAGCAGTGTTCGTGTGCCGAGTCCGCGGCGCTGTTCGGGCTCGATGAAGCCGATCTCGCCGAGCTCGACGAGGCGGCAGGTGTGGCAGGTGGTGTAATCGCCGCTGCCGATCTGGGTGTTGCCGCGGTAGATCTCGAAGGGGCGAAAGGTCATCTGGTCACGGTCGCATTTTTCGGCGTCGACGATCAGCCGCACCGTCTCGGTGAGCATCTCGTCGATCCGCGGAGTGATGGGCATGGTCACCAGGATGCCGTCCGGCCCCGCCCGGTGCGGGAAAACACGCTTGGGATCCGGGACCTGGCAACGGGATCCGTGGATCGACGCGGGTTAGAGGCCGATGTCTTCGAGGGCGTTGTCGTCCCAACGGTCCGCGATCTGCATGTCGCCGAGTAAGGCCGCCGATCCGTCGGACCAGCCGCCCTGGCGGCCGATGGCGACGGGATCGTGCCCGGCGCGGCGGGCCTCGGTGGCCAGCCCGGCACGTTCGCCGGCGCGGGTGATCGCGGCGCCGATGTATTCTCCGGAGATCCCGGTACCGAGGTGGCCCCGGCGTTCGATGGAGCGAAACGCGCGGCCCTCGGTGATGCCGAAGGTGTTCTTCCAGGTGTGCCGGGTGTGCGAGGAGCGCACGGGGCAGGTCTGCGGGCGGGTGACGGGCTCGGCGAGGCGGCGTTTGAGGGTCTTGATGTTCTCGTTGGCCAGGGCCGTCGCCCTGGCCAGGAGGCTGCCGGATACCCAGGACGCGGTCGAGCGCGTCGTGGGGATGTCGACGACCCCGAGCGAGGCGGTACCGCCGTGGTCGATGCGCTGCGGGGCGGTCGCCGCGTCGGTGCGTCGCCGGAAGACGTCAATCGCACGATCTGGGCGGCAGTTCACGAATGCCGTTCGCGGCGTGCTGGCCAGGCAGAATTCCAGCGCACTCGCAAGTCGCGCGGCGTCGTGGGCCTGGCCGCCTCATATGGGCTCGGTGATGGTTCTGTGGGGATGGCAGCGTGGGCAGCGGCGGAGACCAGCTGCGGTTTCCTCGTGACGCGTGTGTTCGTCGCAAACGCCACACCACGCGGGCTTTCGGCTACCAGCTTGTTTTCGCGGCCGATTCGGCGGCAAATCTTCAATTCTTTTGGATAAGACCGCGAATGGTGAATGCACGCCACGGGGGTTGGCGGACAAATAGGAGATGAGATTCGGGATGGACCAACCATTCAATAACGCGTCGAGGATACGCGGACGCAATCGGGAACGCTGAGCTGGGGTCAGGTGCCACGCTGAACCGAGTCCGTCCAGGACGGCGTCGGCGATCGGATCTCCAGGGGCCGGGGACGTGATGTCGTGAACCGTCGGTTCGCGCGCGCCTCCACCACCTAGGACGGTTCTGGTGGTTCTGGGGGGCACAGCTGCGCCCCCTTTTTCGGTCCCAGTTGCCTCCCCTGATGGGGCAGATTGCCCTGGGGGGCAGATCGCCCCGGGGCAACCTGCCCCATTTTCCGGCGATTTATCCACAGGATTTTCCACAGGAGCCTGGGCGGTGTGCAAGACCAGGCTGTACGAGTTCGTCTGGTGTCGGCCGACGCTGCGTTCGACCCTCAGCTGCCCGGCGTTCTCCAGTTTTCTGACCAGTCTGCGGACGGTACTGGGATTCATTCGCAGTTTCCGAGCCAATGTCGTTCGCGAGGGAAACGCATTTCTTCCATAGTCGTCAGCACAATCAGCGATCGCGAGCAGTAGCAGAAGTTCGGTGCCAGACGTCGGTGAATTCTCCCAAACCCAGTTCATGGCCTTGATACTGATGACCCTCATCCCCCAGCTGCGGCAGCACGTGACGCCGGTCAGCGCCCGCTGACATCGGTTCCGCAGCCAGCCCCATCTTGACACGTCGACGCCAGCAACGTCGACAACACAGGACTCGAACCTCAGCGAAATCGGATAATATGGACGTAACAGACCATGATGGCCGGTCGCTCATACCCCTGTGTGAACCTCGTGCGCGGCACCCCACGACGCCCGCCCGTCCGGCTATCATGACGTTTACCCAGTCTCATTCCGGAACAGGGGGTTCCGATGAATCGGCAAGCCCGAACAGCCCATACCGCGCGGTGGTGGCAGCAAGCGGCCCGCGCGCACGCCCAGCTGTCCGCGGGGATTCGCCCTGACACGACGTGGTCGTCGTTCACCATGGATCCTGGCGAGGTCGCGTTTGGGAACTTGATGATCCAGGACATCGACTACAGTCGCCTGATCGTTCCGAACCCGGTGCACTACCACCAGCCGGGACGATTAGTGGTCGGATCGCCGCAGTTCGTGACTGGTGCTTTGCTCGGCTCCATGGCCGCCGGGATGCTCGGACGGCGCCGCGCCCGCAAGATGTCGCAGCCCTACTGGGAGGACCCCGTTGGCGCGATGGTCACCATCACCGACCGCCGCTTGTACTGCGACGCGTGGGGAACGGCATTGCGGTTCGACTACGCGGCTACCACCGGGGTCGACCCCAACCTCGGTTGCTCGCAGGTGACCTTGTCGTTCGCCAACACCACCCCGCTGCGCCTTACCGGTCCAGCAGCGGTTCTAGTCGCGGTGTTCGCGTCACACCATGTCCACGGCCCGGCCGCGGCGAGCATGCCCCAGCTCGCGGCCCTTCGACAAGTCCCGGTGGCTGTGGGGGTTCGGTAACCGACGTGCTTGTTCGAGCGCGGGTTCCCTGCCGTTGGAAAAGGGATGGTGACGGGGCTCGGGCATGATGTACGTGCCTCGGCGCGACGGTCCTGCCAGGTGTCCGGATCCGTGATGATCTGTTCGTGCAGGTACCGCGGAAAGACCTCGGCGCCGCATGTGCGTCGTGGTGGCGGTCGAGAGCTCCGTCATGACCGCGGGCGGGCACCTGTCGGGATGCGAACTACCTGTGGCGCTGCCTCGCGCTGACCGCCTGGGGCACCAGCACTTCCACGTCGATGTGCCTATTCGCCACCGCCACCGCCGCTGGAGCCACCGCCTTCGCTTCCGGAGCCGCCTTCCTCGCCGCCAGAACCGCCTTCCTCGTCACCGGAGCCACCGGAGTATCCGCCTCCGGTGTAGCTGCCGGAGTCGGAGTCGTTGCGGTCGGGTTGTGGTGCTGTACCGGATCCGGGTGTGGTGATGGTGTAGCCGATTTGGTCAGTTGGGACCGCGGCGAGGGGGTTGTGGCTTGGCTCGCCGATGGCAGGATAGTGATCACCGGGTCGCCAGAACACGAAGTGCAGCGCGGGATCCCGGTTTAGGCACTGTCGATAGTCGACGCGCACGTGGGTTCGCTCATCCTGGCACGTCGAGGCGTACAAGCCCGAACGAGTGTGGGAATGAGTCAGGGCGCATCCGGTCAAGGACGCGCCGAACAGTATCGCCGCGGCGCCCACCGGTACCCCCAGCAGCATTCGATGCAGCCTCCGATTATTGCCGATCATGCAATCCCCCTCGTGGTTTACTCCTCGCCTTGAAGAAATCGTATCCGCGGGGCACCGCGGATACGAGCGTCCTTGGTAGCACGCGGCTGGCGCGCGACCAGTGCTCGGGCGGTGATGGTCCGGTTCAACGGTAACACCCCGAGGCTTGCCGTCGACCTGGTTGGTCAAGAGGGTTTGGAGAGTTTTCTGGGGTCGCTGCGCTGCGACAAACGGGTGAAATCGGCGCGATTGGTGCCTAAGACTGTGTCGAGTTCGTACCGTGGAACGGGATCGGCTGGATCTCTACCTCCCCCAGGAGATCGCCGATCCCGGCTCCGCCGTCGATCAGTCGACGGCGGAGTTTTGTGCTCGTTATCGACGTGCGCGGTGCCTCGCGGGGAGGGATCAGCGTGAAAAAACGGGAATAGCACTGAATCGTTCGCAGGATCGTGGAGGGGTCAGATGTGCGGGCGCGGTTCGGTTGTTTGGTGATTTGTGTGGTTGGGCCAGGTGTAGGTGAGTCGGAATCGGTCGGCGAACATGGTTGACTCGTTGACTTCGAGGATCCGGGTTGTTGAGTGGGTGATGCGTGTGGTGGTGAGGACGGGTATTCCGTTGGTGGTGCCTAATCGGGCGAGTTCGTCTGGGGTTGGCATGCGTGCGCCGACTTCTTCGGTGTAGTGGGTGATGGTGTGGCCTGCTGCTTCGAGTTGGGGGTAGAGCTGGTCGGGTGTGCTGTTGGTGCGTTCTATGGGTGTGTTCTGGGTGAGGTCGCGTGGTAGCCGGGAGGTGGTGTGCAGGATCGCGTGCTTGCCGGGGCGTTGGAGGTGTTCGCGCACGGTGATTTCGGCGTCGGGATCGATGCCCAGGATCTCGGCGAAGCGTTCTCCGGCGAGCTGGAATCGGATCCGTACCGTCGGTGAAACGTGTGATTCCGGTTGTTCGGATTCGCCGAGGGGGTTTCGCGTACCCGGGTCCTGGCAGGGGGTGGGGATCGCGGTTCGCGCAAGGCGATGGATTTCTGGTTGAAGTTTGACGCGCGCGGGACAACCGTGTTCGAGGTGCACTAGTCCTTCGTCGCGCAGTAGCTGCATAGCGCGAAGAACTGGTGCTCTCGACAGTCCGTGTTCGGCGGCGAGTTCGCGGCCGTTGGGTAGTACTTGCCCGGGTTCGAAGTGGCCTTTGAGGATCTGTTCGCGCAGCTCGTCAGCCAAGCGCTGGTAAGGGTGTGCGGGGGCGGTGGTGGTCGAGTCGGTCATGAGGGCTGGGTTCCTTGCCTTTGCGTGGGTAGTGCGATGTCGGTCGGGGCTCGGTTGGGTTTCAGCCGTCTGGGTTCGGTGGTGTGTTGCGGATGGTGTCGAGGAGGTTCTGGTATCGCCGTTGCCCGGTCTCGGTGAGCTGGAGTGCGCCCAGTTCTGGTTGCAGGCAGACGAGGCCGCCTGCGATGGCGGAGTGCAGGGTGTTTTCGATCGCGTGCTCGTCCCAGATTCCGGCGTAGGCCTGGATTTCGTCGAACAGGTCGAACGGCTTGTCGGGCGCGTGGTCGTGAACGGCGATCACGATCAGGGCCTCGGGGACGCGATCGGTCTCGGTGAGCAGCAGGTGTGGCGCGTGTGTTTCGAGGGCGCGCACGAGGGCTGGCCCACCTGTTCGCCACAGGTGTGGCGTGGCCCGGTTGTGTTGCCGGTCGCGGAGCAGGGATAGCCAGGATTGGGCTTCGCTGTGCCGGCGTCGTCGGTAGTTATCGACACCGGACCTCAGGCCTGTTTCGGTGTGCTGCACGCGGGCGGCTTGAGCGGTGATCAGCTCGGCGAGTTCGTCGACACCACTCGGGCGCGGGCGGCGGTGGTCGAGCATCCGCAGGAAGCTGATGCGTTCGTCCAGTTCTCCGCGCACATGTTCATCGGGCAGGTCGGGACTGTCCCAGGCGGGCTGGAGGACCAGATGCTGGGGCTGGTCGGTGTCGCCTGCGATGTGCAGCCCGTCGGTGTGTGCTCGATACCGGTACCAGTCGATGCTCTGGGCTGCTCGACGATGCCAGTGCGCGAGTTCGTCGGCGCCTGCCGGGTAGGGAGGCGAGAACGGTGCCGAGTGATCGATCGGAATAACGGAATCCGCGGGGTCCGGGGCTTCGTGGAAACACTGCAAGATCTGCCCGGCGACCAGGTGGAGCCATTGCTGCTGCTCGTTGTCGGTGGCCTGCTCCCACGGCCGCTGGGTGCCGAACTGGCTGTTCCACTGTTGTTGCGCCCGGAGAACAAGCGTTTCTCGGTCGTAGCCATACGAGGAATCCAGCAAGGTGGTGATCGGCGCGGCCGCTTCGGTCTTTCGGTCGCCTGTCATCTTTTCACTGATCTTTCGGATTGTCATGGGCCATGGTGGAGTTGGTCACGAGGTCGGATCGGGTCTGACGGGGTGATGGTCGGGCGGTTCGTCGGCGATCAGGGGAAGTGGCATCGTGGATTCCACGGGCGTGCCTTCGCGGCACCGGGTTTCGCGTACCCGCATCTGCGCCCTGGAATCAGGAATGCGGGGGCGTCGTTGTTGGTGGCGAGCGCGACCGACGCGCAGCGCGAGCGCGCCGATCACCGCCCCGCTTCCGGATACCAGCAGTGCGGCCGCCATCGACATCGTCACAAGCAGCTGCATGGCAAGCAAAACACCCTGTGGACCTGGTGGTGGTCAGCGGCGAGATTCCGTGTCCGCGCGGGCCGGGGAGGCGAGGTCGAAAGGGCGTTGATGCCAGGGCAGGGCGTCGTGTTCGGTGCAGAACTCGGCCAGAGCCACTTGCGCACACGGGTCTCCACACAATGCTCGACGCGCGAGCGCGAGCAAGACGGCGTTGCACCCGTCGATGCTGTCATCGAGGACCAGTCCGTGGCCGGTGCGCAGATACTCGGCCGCTTCGAGTGCGCTGATCTGGCTGGTTTGCTCCGGAGTGGCAGGGGTGAGCGTGAGGTTCGGGACCGCGTCATGTCGGCGCACACTGCGGGCCCGGTTGAGCACGAGCGCGGTGGCGACCCCGGAAGGATCCGCGACCGACGAGGACACCGTGATCGCGGCGAACGTGGTGTCCGTGTTCGCCGCGCGCAATCGCTGCTGGTGACGTGTGGCCTCTTGCCACGCTTCGGTGGATTCGTCGATCCCGCCGTCTGGTCTCGCGGCGGTCAGATACGGGTAGGCGGCTTGCGGTTCGGGTTGCTCATCGCCGGGCCGTCGCGGACGCCACGCGATGAGCACGTGGGCGGTCAACATCATCGTTTCTCCTGTATGTGGAAATCGCTCCGTGCTGGAAGAGGGGAAATGACCGGGGCCATGCCTGGTGCGGGTGCTCATGGTGGTGGGTCTGGCTCGGGGCGAAGCTCGAACGCTGTGGTGGCCGCGGCGTGGGCGAGGGCGTGCTGGGTGGGTTGGTCGAATCCGCACCGGTTCCAGTGGAAGATCACGTGGTGGGCGAGGACGTTGCGGAGTCCGCGGTGGAGTTGGTTGGTGTGGTTCACCGCAGCGAGGGCGTGGCCGCAGTCGTGGAAGGCCTGTGCCCACGGCTGTAGTTCGTGCAGGGGACCGTCATCGCCGAATAGGGGCCCGCCGGGGTGGGTGTCGTAGCGCAGCAGGGTGCGGAGTTGTTCGGTGAGTTCGGTGTGGTGCCCGGTGCTGGTGCTGCTGTCGTGCCCGGTGCTGGGGCGTAGATAGGTGACGCGGTGCCAGATGTCGCCGGTTTCGAACCCTTCTTGGTCCGCGGCGCGAAACAACACCGTGCACAGCAGGATGGATAGTTCGCGGATCCCGATCGGTGGCTGATCGTGGGCGAGGTAGGCGAACAGGTGAACCGAGTCGGCGTGGAAGAGCTGGTGGGCCAGGCGGATCCCGGTGGGGCCGCCGAAGGCGTGTGCTTCGGGTTCGTAGCGCACGGGGCGCCAGTCGGCGAGCGTGTGGCTGGTGACGAGCTTGTCGAAGAGATCGTTGGCGGTCGGGACGAGGATGTCGCCTGCGTTGGGGCCTGGTTGGAGTCGCAGGCGCCAGGCGGGGGCTTTGCGGATGAACCACCAGCGTTCGAGCAGACCGCTGCCGGTCCAGATGTTGAGCAGCGGCTCGAAAGTCAGTAGCGCGATCCGTTCAGCCTGATCCCAGTCGGAGAACTCCAGGTGCGCGCTGTACCAGTCGGGATCGCTGCTGTACTCGTAGAGCGCGCTCGCGCCAGCGCGAAGGAATACTTCGACCGCGTCGTGGAGCTCATCGTGGTTGAGGCCGTGTTCAGCGGCAACCAACGGAAGGGCGGCACCGGTGAGCGCGTGGTGCACGGCAGCGTGCAGCGCTTCCGGACAGACGGTGTGGTTGGGGTTCAGATTGTCAGCAGGCATTGGTCCCAGTCCGAGAGCGGAGTGTTGATCGGTGTGGTGTGCAGGGCCAGGGCGGTTCCGGTCGCGCCGTCGAGGAACCCGTACTCGGCAGGTGGCGCCTCCGCGGTGTGGCGGGCCAGGCGCGTGGCCAGCCGGGGTAGGTGCGCGGCGAGGGCGGGGGTGTGCGCGTCGGCGGCGGCGCGCACGGTGGTGTGGTAGAGCCCGGCCCACCCGTGACATAACCCGGTGCTGGTGATTAGGTCGAGCTGGTCGGGATCGGACAGGCAGGCATCGAGCGCGGTTTCGGCGCGCTGTTGGCGGCGCGTGTCGCCGGTGGCGATCGCGGCGAGTTGCTGGGCGCGCGCGATACCCGGGGTTCCGTAGCACCACGACGGGCGCTCCGGGTGGGTCTGATCGTGGTGACCGCGTTTGTAGGTGTGATGGGTGATCCAGTAGGGCCACCAGGTGCCGGTGTCGCTGGGGTGTTGCCACCGGTCGAGGTGCGCGCAGATTCGTTCGATGGCTTCGCGGTGCCCGTCGATGTGGATCCCGCGCCGATGGGCGAGGGAGAGCAGGGCCAAGGGGCCAGTAATGCCGTGGGCGAGGCCGAGGTTGGCGTGCCCGCCCGGGGTGGGCAGCAGCGGATCCGGGGCGTGACCGACCCACCAGCCGGGCAGGTTTTCCCCGTCCCGGCGCAGGGGCTGGGTGAGGGTGACAAGGTAGGTCAGGACCCGGTGCAGCGCGTCGTTGCCCGGATGGTGGCGCAGGAGCAGGGCACCGATGCCGGTGAGCCCACCAAGCAAGTCGTACTCGCCGAATGTTGCGGGCTTCCCGGAGCGGATCCGGGCTTGGGCGGTGTCGACCCGGCGATGCGCCAGCCGGATGAGGTGGGTGTCGAACTCGGCGATCACCGGCTGGTACTCGGGAATCACCGCTTCGGCGGTGTGCAGCACGAACGCGACCGCGGGCAGCCCGGCGAACAAGCCCGCTACCTCGGCGTTGCTGATCGGGTCGGCCAGCGCGGTGCTAATGCAGGTGTGCGCGCGTTCGCGGGCGGCCGGGATGCCGTAGTGGGCGCGTTCGAGATGCCACAACGCCGCACCGAGCACCCCGCTGGCCAGGGACTGGCGTTGCCCCGGCGGGTTCACGGGCTGGGCCAGCTGCTGGGTCAACCGGGCCAGCACCACCTCGCGCGACCCGTCGATGCCCGGCATCGACGTCGAGGTCGGCTGCGGGGCCGAGGCTGCAGGTGGGGTTGAAGGTGGGGGTGGGGTCATGGGGTGCCCTGCGGGGTTCGGGAGAGCTGCTGCAGGGCCAGGGCGCGCACGAGACGGTTGGTGTTCTGCTCCCGGCCCGGATCCACGGCCACGGCGCGCACGAAGTGCTCGTGCAGCAACGCACGCACCACCCGAACCGGATCACGGTCCACCCGGAAGCGGTAGTCGTCCAGGGCGACGCGCCGCTCGGCCCACCTGGCCGACATGGCCGCCCGCGCGGTGTCAACCGGGGTTGCGGCCAGTGCTCGCTGGAGCTCCCGGGCTTGTTGCTGGTGGTCGCGGGGGCAGTGCCCCTCGTGGCGGGGCAGTTCGTCGCGACACCAGGACCACGCCCGCACCGGATCGTCGAGGACGCCTGCGGCGAGGTCGAGCATGGAGACCGCCGCCACCACCTCGATCGGCATGTTGTGCCTGCTAGCGAACCCGATTTCGGTCAGGGCCGCGGCCGAGTCCGCGGCGAACAGCGGCTCACACACGTCCGGGGCGGCGCCGTAGCGCCCGGCGGTCGGCCAGGTGGTGTCGAACACCAGCCGCGACACCAGCCCGGCCGCGCGCAGCTCCTGCGCCCATCGGGATACCAGCGCGGCGAGGGCACCATGGTCGCCGTGGCCGGTGCTTCGGATGGTCAGGTGCAGCTCGTGGGCAGAGTCGGGGCGGGTGGTGTCGTGGTAGCGGCGAAACCACCACCGCGCACCGTCCGGAAGTTCCCGGGTGAGCTGGGGCAAGTAGCTGGACAGGATCGCGTCCCCGCGTTGCGGGTGGATTTCCAGGCGCGCGGTCAGCAGCCCGGAATCCCCCGGGAACACGGGCTCGCTCGCCGCGCCCGTCCAGTGCGGGGTCGGTGTGGTGTGCACGGTGAGGGGAACGACGAACTCCACCGGACTCCCCGTCCACGAGTCCTCGGCGGGTGGGCTGGTTTCACACAGTTCGAGCTTGCCGCCGCGGTGTGCCAGCGCTCGCAGCAGACTCCGCTCGGTCCGGTCCTCGACATTGAGGGGCAGGCGTTGGTCCCCGTCGATCACCGCGACCCGCGCGGGGACATGCCATCGCGTTCGCCACGCGGCAAACGCCGTATCCCACCCGTCGGTTGGCGCGGTGGGGCCGGGAAGATCCGCGGCAGACAGCAGCCAGCGGGCCGGGGCAAGGATGCTGCGCCCATACCGGATGCGGGGTAGGAACCGTGCGGTACGGAAGGCGCCGAAATCGAACGGACCGTACACGCTGCTGCGCGCGATCGGTAGCTCGGCGAGGAACCGCACCAGCGCCGGGGTTTGCATGGGTTGTTCCAACGCGTGCAGCACATAGGGATTTACAAGCTTCTCGCTCGGGCGGTGCACGAGATAGAAGCGGGCGGCGTCTGCGGTGACCCCAAGATCATCAAGACTGAGGTACGGCTCGTGGTCGGGGGTGTGTTCACCGATGGGCAGCAGCCAGGGCAGCAGGTGCGGGGCGCGGGCGATCGTGTCGTTGCGCACCTGACGGGGCGGGAACGACAGCTGTGCCCGCAACACCGCATCCTGGATTTCGGTGGTGTAGGTGGCGGCGAGCCGGTCCTGCTCGGCTGCCGAGAGGAGATCGGTGAATCGCCCGCACATGCTGCTCGACGCTGGGGGTGCGCCGGTGACCCACAACTCGAACCGGCCCCGATCCACATCCCTTGGCGTGTTGGCGTGGACGGTGAAAGACAGTTCGACCCGCTCCGGTCGAATATGGTGGGTTGGGTCGCCGACGGTGAGCCGGTTGATCATCGACTCCGACAGCGCGATCTCGGTGTCCCCGTCGATGAGGGCTTGCTGGATCCAGTCCCCGAGCACGGCATCGCGCTCAGACAGCAGCCGCGGGGCGGGTTCGCGGGCTGCGCCGAGAAACCCGGCCGGATAGCCCAACCCGGAATCCGAGACCAGCTCGCGGACCGGAACCAGTGAGCCCGCGCCGTAGCGCTCGCGGAACCGCTGATGAAACTCCCGCCAGGCCGGGGCGCCGAACGGGTGCGCCGATACCCGCGCCAACACCGACGCGGCCATCTCGGCCTCATGAACGACCGGCTCGGGCAGGCTCACCTGAGCATCCAGTGCGAGATCCACACCGCTTCCCGGCCCGACCTCGCGGGGAGACGGGCTCCTCTCTGGTGTCGGGGTGGTGAGGGCTCGCAGACGCGTACGCGTCTCCGTGACCGCGCGGCGGGCTGTGAGGTTCGTGGTGCGGTCGGTCTTGTTCAGCTGGTCGTGGATCCATGTGTGCGGGGCGTGCACGGTCGAGGCGGGGCGAAGATCGGTGAGCAGTACCCCGGCCTCGATCAACCCGCCCAGCAACCCGGTGATCTGCTCGGCGGTGGCGGTGGGGAACTGGTTCTCCAACTCGGTGACAAGCTTTTCGGCCGGTATCGGGGACGCCGCCCGGTCAAGAACCGCGTCGACCGCCGGGGTGCGGCGCACTGCCACCTCCACGGCGGACAGCGCGGTCACGGCCTGCCCAGGCGCAGTGGTGGTGTTGTGGAGGCGTTTCGGGACCGCGAACTGGTCCCCACGCGTGATACCCGCGTTGTTCACCATCACCGACAACTGCGCCACCACAGCGGGGTTGGCTTCGAGCTCGCGCAGGAGCTCGTCGAGGTGGCGGGGATCCGGGCGGCGATGAATCTGGTGCTCGTCGCCGAGAATCACCTCGGTCGCGGGGCCGATCGTGGCGGTGTTGATTCCGGCGAAGTAGCCGAACGGGGTCGCCCGGCGCTGCCACCGCAACACGTAGGAACATGTCGTGGTCAACAACCGGCGCCACTGCCGCCGGGACAAGGCTTCCCCAGACAAAGCCTCGCCGATCTTGTTCGCGACGGCAGGGCTGGCGTGCTCCACCACCTGCCGTACGTCGTCGCGGTTCCACAACCATTCCAGCCACGTTTTCCCCGTGGTTGCGGCGTTTTCGCTGGTATGCAGATCCAGATCCGGCAACACCAGCCCACCGGGGCCGGTGCTCGCGCGCACCATGACGAACCCGGAATGCCGATACAACCGCGGCACACTCATCGGATACACACCTCCTCCCACGACAGCGAAAGCCAGAAACGACAAGAGAAACCACGCGGATGCCGGGTGCCCCGGTACAGCGAGGCGCGTACCGAGGCACCCGGGATTGAGGGTTAGGACGGGTTGTTGGCCTGGCTATTGCACGCTGAGCCCTGACAGGTGTGCCCGCACCCATCACTGGTGTTGCAACCCAGCTTCGCCAACGGAACCGCGGACTCGATCACCGCGAACTCCAGCCGAAAACCGTCCTCACCAACCGCTTCCGGACTAGCGAGCGTGGCATCTACGGTGGACATCACGAACCCACTTCCTTCCTCATCAAGGGTTTCCTTCACCAAATCCCTGACCAAGCCCCAAAAGTGAGTGCCGGATTTATCCGGCGGGGGTGGGCCAGGAGACCATCACCCGGCAGTGGTGTTTGTCGAATACCGCCACAGATCCCTCGGGGTCTCCGGCGGGGATCATGGCTTTGTCGGGGGTGTTGTAGAGCCACACGCTGATCTGCGGGCCAGGGCCACCACGGTGGTCGTGGTCCCAGTTGCGGATCTGGGCGGCCATGGTCGCCACCGCGTCCTCGGCGGCCGGGCCGAACCCGTGCGCGCCGAGCTCGAACACTCCCTCATCGCGGCGGGCGCTGACCAGATACGCGAACGAGGCCTGATCCGAATGCAGGAACGCGGTCGGGAACCAGCGCTGGCCCGCGTCCACCAGGTGTGGGGCACGCTCGTCGGGGTTGTAGTCGTCGGCGACAGCGAACGAACAGAACCCGGGCAGAGTGCTGGCCAGCCACAGCAACAGGTCCTCGAACGATTCCATGCCGCCCACGGTGACTCCGGACCAGGCGGTTGCCCGCTCGGTGCCCAGCACCCCACCCAAGGTGTGTGGGTTGTCGGGGCCGTTGTTGTCGTCGAAGCGCAGTGCGACCTGGTCGCCGTAGAGCAGCAGCATCCGCTCGGTGTGCGCGCCCGCGCCTTGGACTTCAACAAACCCGCACGTTTCGGCTGAGCGGGCCACGAACCGGTCCCCGCTGCGATCCAGGGCCAGCGACCGTGTCAACCCGCGCATCCGCAACGGAACCACGATCCGGCCCCCGTCGGTGAGTTGCGTGATCCAAGCCGGTGGCAGGTCCCAGCAACCAACCGTAGTCAAGATGCGATCGAAAGGTGCCGACTCCGGCAAACCATTCTCGGCGTCCGCCGTCTCTACACGAACCTGCTTGTATCCGTTGGCGTCCAGCAGGCGCCGGGCTTGGGCGGTGATCTCGGGATCGATGTCGATCGAGATCACTTCACCGGTGTCGCCGACCAGCTCGGCTAGCATCGCCGCGTTCACCCCACCCGAGCCGATCTCCAACACCCGCATCCCCGGGCGCACATCGGCCTGCTCCAACTGGAACGCCTGAATCTGCGGCGCCGAAATACTCGACACCGCACGCCCATGCTCATCCCGCTTGGTGACTACCGCGTTCGCCGCGGCGTACACTTCCTCGACCGCCACCTCGGGCGCGAACTCTTCACGGCCCAGGCGCATGAATACATCCGATACCCGCACCGTCCTGAGTGCGCGCATATGCCACAGCTCGTGCATCATCGCTTGGCGAGCATCCTCGATCCGGTCCTGATCCGCCCGTCCGATGCGCTGGTTTGGCCGGTTGTTCTTGCTGCTCACCGTGAATCGTGTCCTTTTCCCTGTGCTTCGCTGTCGTGGATCTGACTGGGTGGTGTGTTGTCGTGAGGTTCTGTTGGTGCGCCCCCGTGGGGGATCTGATCGAGGGGCCAGCCGACCTCGTTGGGCAGCCCGTCGTGAGGGACCACCCACGAACTGCGGGGCAAGGTGGCCTGCGACCACGGGTCCGTCGGTGACGGGAGGTCGTCTCCCAGGTCGAACCATCGGCCACGTGCGGCTTTCGCGGCCTCGGCAACGGCCTCAAGCTGAAACACCAGAACCCACCCATACCCGGTATCGACTTCGAAAACACCCACCGGCACGACTTCTTGGAGGTCGCCGGAGAAGTCAAGGCCGGTCTGTTCGCGAACATGTTCGTCCAGCGCGGCGCGGACCGAGGTGTTCTCCACGAATCCGCCCGGCAGTGCCCAGCCCTGCGGTCCTTGTACGAGCAGAATTGGAACCTTGTCGCGGTGGTCGTCGCGATCGTGGATCACGATTTCCGCGCGAACCCGCCAACCATGGTCAGCCATCACACACTCCCCATGCGGGGTGTGGCCAGATGATGGGGGAGACCGGGGCCGCCCAGCGGCGCCCCGACGGCCCCGGCTTCCCCATACCGCTGCTCTCGCGGGGAGTCCACGCAACAGCGGCCGTCCCGCACCCCGCCAACAACGCACAACCCGGTCAGTATCAGCACGGGAAGCAGGCAGCTAGCGCTGATCATGCTGACCTCCGGGCGGGTGCGGGTCTCCGGGCGCCGACTCGCGTGACCGGTCGAGGTCTTGAGCGTTGTCCATGGCCAGCTTCGCGGCCTCAGCCAAGGAAAAGGCCGTGCGTTTCAACAGTTCGTGCAGGTCAGCGGCAGTGCGCGTGTTCTCCAACATTGCCACCGCACCACTACCGGAGAGCACATGGATCGAGTTCAGCGAATCGACCACCTCCGGCCGCAACAGCGCACCCTCACCCGCAGGAGCCGAATCGAGCGCGGTCTCCGAACTGACCCTCTGGCGCACCGACTCTTCCACTTCCGCGGCGGTCTCGCGCAATTCCTTCGCGTATCCCAGCAACCGGTCCGCCGAGATCTCCCCGCGCAGCGCCCGAAACGCCACCGCCCGCCACTTGCCCTCCTGCTGCAGAAATGAGTACGCCAGCTCCATCCAGGACAACGGCCGCGGCATTACCGACCCCACCGAACAGCACGCCGGTCAACCACAACCACACGCGCCAGAAGATCCTCACGCCGCGCAGCCTTCCGGCGGCCAGCGGTCTCGATCCGTCGCCTGATCGCCTCCGGACGCGCATTCATCGCAGCCACGAACTCACGCTGCCGAGCACGCCCCTCGGCGCTATCACCGCGACCGCGATGAGTAAAACCCCATCCAGAACGCATTACCTTCCTCCCCAAATCGTCGTCGAAGCCCATAACACCCAGCACGAAACCCGGGGAACCTGCGCGTTCCCGATGAATGGTCGTAGCGCGGGCACTGCTTCTCGTCGTTGTTTTCGAGCGGGTGGAACACGGCAAGACGGAACACGCTCGGGTCGATTCCGCCCCGCCGTGAGCTATCGGGCAACGGCCGGCGAATCACCCCAATATCCTGTACACGCGGCCGTTTCGGTGGTCATCGTGCTCATCCGTTCGGTTCCCTCGTTGGTGTGTCGGTTCTGTACAGCATCGACTGGCATACCCGGAACAGTGAAGTGTCTGGCTGTTGCCAGCCGTTGCCAATTCGCCTGGAGCCTGAAGACGCTGCGCGTGCTGCCACCGACATCAACCTGTCCTCGCTGGCCCAGTACACGAGATCTAGCTGCGAAGAGCCGCCTTCGCTGGACACAGAGCAACGCCCAATCACACCCGAACGCCTTCACGCCCAGCCCCGCGCAGTCGCCATCTTCCATGACGCACCGCAGAACCTGCTGCGTTTCGCTCTCGACTAGCTCGTCATCGACGTCCCGGCCACCTCGTGTTCGCGAGCATGACGTGGTGTTGGAGACTTCTCTCGCCAACGAGGCATTACGGATCGTGTCGCGGTAGGTCATCGTGTCTCTTCCAGCTTGCAGACTCTCTGCTGAGGTGCTTCGCCGCTCGCGCGTAAATCCGATCGTCGTACATCGCCTGGTTGCACGGAACGGTTCATGAAGCCCTGTCTGTGGCCGTGATCCAACGGAACTAGGCGTTTTGGGCCTAGAAGTGGGCACAGCGGGTGGTCGTACAATGCTGGAATGGACTTGTTGCCGTTTGACGAGTACGTGGCCTCGCTGAATCGGAAACGGAATTCGGCTGCCGCAGTGTTCTACGACGCCGACGGCCGTGTTCTGCTCGTCGAACCGACCTACAAGCCACATCTCGACCTACCTGGCGGCGCGGTCGAGGCGGACGAACCACCCTGGCAAACCGTTGCCCGCGAGGTTTATGAAGAGCTCGGAATACGGCGAACGTTCGCCGCACCGGTGGTCATCGACTACACGCCGACCAACGAACGCCTCCCCGAGGGATTCGCGTGGGTATTCGATGGTGGCCTGATCACCGAGTCCGAGGTCAAGGCACTGGAGCTGACCGACCCCGAGATTCACTCCGTTACCCTGCATCACCTTGACGAGGTGGCCGACCAGACAAAGCCGGACCTAATCAGGCGGATTGCGGTCGCGCTCGAAGTCGTGAACACCGGCGGGTTCGCGCTCTGCGAGAACGGAGAGCGCGTGCGGTGACCGATCTAGCGGCGAACCTGGCTCGACTTCGTAAGGCCCGTGACCTCTCTCAAGAGGAACTGGCCGAGGCAGCCGAGGTCGGCACGGACACCGTGGCCCGTATCGAACAGGGCAAGCGACGCACCGCCCGTCCAACCACGATCGACCGGCTTGCCACTGCGCTCGGCGTCACACCTCAAGCTCTCGGCGGCAGTGCCCCCAGCGAGGGCCAGAACGAGCGAAGCATCGAAGACCTACGCGCCGCGATTACCGCGAGCGAGGACATTCCCGGCATGCGCGACCTCGCCGACGACGATCGCGAACTGCTCAGCCTTCCCCAACTGGACATCGCAGCGCACAGTGCGTGGGCTGCGTACGTCGAGGGACAACACGATCGGCTCATCGACACGCTCCCTGTCCTTCTCGGCGACGCACGAAGGTTCGTCCACGCCTCTCCTGACGATCAACGCAGCGCTGGGCAACGCGTGCTATCCACCGCCTACCGTCTAGCTGCCGGGACAGCTGGCCGATTCGGTTGCACAGACCTGGCCTGGATCGCCGCCCACGAGGGCCTGGACCACGCCCGTCACTGCGACCAGCCAGAGCTCGAAGCTGCCATCGCTACCCGCTACCTCGTCTGGACCCTCGTTCGTCAACACCGGTACGCAGAGGCCGAACGCGTGGCCACCATCGCGGCAGAACGCATCGAACCACGAATGCTCGATCGTGACACGCAGCGCGCCGGAGTATTCGGCAACCTCCTGTTCAACGCCGCCACCGCCGCAACGCTCGCTGGAGCACACCCGCGCGCTGGCGACCTACTCGCCGAAGCCAGAGCCGCCGCTACCAGAGCAGAAGGCGATTGGGTCAGCGAGGCAGCCATCTTCGGTCCCCGTGTCGCCGCGTTCCAAACCATCGAACACACCATCCGCGCCGGAAACCCCGACGAAGCCGTACGACTCAACGCTGCCATCCCGAACGGCGGCGTCCCCGCATTCTGGGAAGCCGGTCACCGTCTGCTCATGGCTTCAGCCGAACTCGCCCTCAAACGCCGCGACCAAGCCCTGACCTACCTCGCCGAAGCCGCGCGTCTCGCTCCTGACTGGGCCAGCCGCCAACCGCTCGGCTGCTCAACCATGCAAGCCCTCATCGACCACGCCCCACGCCGCCGCACCCACACCTTCGCGCGCCTCGCCAACCTCTACAGACTCGTCTAGCAACAAGCTGAAAATCCGTCGGCCAGCGTCGCGTGGCGGTGTCCACGGAGGTCTTGGCGGTGCGCTGTGTCCTTGTTGGCACGATGGCGGGATGCGGACGTTGAGGCTTGACCTGCCGGACATGGTGACGGCGCGCTACCTCGTGCCGGCGCCGGGACCGGTGGGCGAACCGGTGCTCGACTTGCTCGCTGAACCGTTGCGTGGGCTGGTTCTGGATATGCGCGCGAGCGGGCTGGTTGAGGAGCGTTGCGATCCGGTGGAGGCCGTGTCGCCGTTGCCACCGGTCTACACCGGTGATGCGAGCGACTTGCACGGTGCGCGGTGGCTGGTCAGTGTCGGGTGTACGTATCTTCCGGGGTGGCCACCGGCGCACGAGTGGTCCGCGCGCGGTCGCGTTGGCGTACGGCAGGGCGAACTCGGTGCGGCCACTGGATTTCTGCACCTTCGAACTGATCGATTCCGCGGATGCGGGGCTGCCGACCGAGGACGAACCGCTGCGGCTGACGAAATGGATGAAACTCGATCACTTCCCCGACAACGACACGCTCACCGTGCAGACCACGGGGCTGGGCCGCTTCGGCCTACCAGAGCTGCACTGCCCTGGCATACTGCGGGATGGGTTGCGTGACTGGGCGGTCGTGCTCAACGAGCTCGCCTTGCGGTGCTGCGAGGCGCTCTTCGGGCTCTCGCGTGACACGAAAACCGTTGAACTGCTGGCCGAGCACGACATCCATGGCGCGAACCTTGCGCTCGAACCAGGTCCCGACGGGATGCTGCACGTGCAAGGCACGAGGCCGGTCTGAACGATCAGCCCGCATACGGGGGTTTAGGCGGCGGCGAGGGTGTCGTGGTCGAACTCGTGGTGGCAGACGCCGTGATGGAACGCGGCGATCTCGGCGGCGGTGAACACCAGGAACACCTCCGGGCGGGTGGCGGTGCTCATCCGGTAGGTGCCGTCTGGCTGGAGCGTGAGCGCCAGGTGCTCGACGGTGGGAGCGTCGTGGCGGATGGCGGCCTGGTAGGCGTCGAATTCTGCGGCGGTGAGCAGCAGGCGGTGATCCTGCTCGGAGCCGAAGACGGTTTTGTCATCGCGGATCTCGACCCGGTCGCTGTGACGGGCGACCCGTACGCAGTCCTTGTTGGGGTTGCTTCGGGTGGCTTTGCGGAAGTCGGTTTCGAGGAAGCGCGGGCGGGTGGTGCTCATGGCCTCGGGGACTCCTCCTCGATCGGGCGCTAGGCGGATCGGTTCGCGAACTCGCGGTCGACCTCGGTGAGGAACGACCGGGTTTCATCGTATCGGAGGGCGGCGTTGGATAGCCGTGCCCAGGCGTCTTCGTAGACCCGGACCGAGTCCTCGTCGTCGACGTAGCGGATCTCGCCCTGGCCCTCGACGTAGGCCATCTCCAGTGGTCCCGCCCGCCCTGGGGTGGGCACGCGGAGCACGACGAACGGGCATCCGATGGGTGAGCGGCGACCGGCGGGCTGGTCGAAGGGCATGACCTGCAAAAAGATGTTCGGCCGGTTGGAGAGTTTGATCAGGTGATCGATCTGTTCGCGCATCACCTCGGGCCCGCCCCATACCCGTCGCAGGCAGGACTCGGAGAGCACGACGTGCATGCTGGGCGGGTTGCTGGTGTCGAGGATCTGCTGGCGCGCGAGCCGGGCCTGGATCATGTCTTCGAGCGAGACGTCGTTGATGTTCGGCTCGTCGGCGTGCAGCGCACGCACGTAGGACTCGCACTGGAACAGTCCGAACACGATCTCGACTTCCAGCGCGGAGAACTTGTCGGCGTGTTGTTCCAGGTCGATGCGCAGGCGAATGTCCTCGGAGTAGGCGCGACGGTGACCGGTGTTCCAGAAGCCCCGCTTGTGATAGTCGCGGCGCAACTCGCGCAGCACTTCGAGGTAGTCCGGGTCGGTGAACCCGAGCCCGGTGGCCAGCAGGGTCAGGTCGCCGGGCGTGATCGTGCCGGTCCCGTTGAGCAGGCCCGCGATGCGTGACTGGCTGGTCTCCAGGATCTTGGCGGCTTGCGTCTGCGAGATCCCGGTTTTGTCGATCATGTAGGCGATCTCGCGTCCCAACAGTCGTTTTTTGGTCGTTGGGTTTCCCGCTGGCACCGGTTCTCCTTCGCTCGAACACGTCACGCCGCACCGTGGGGCCCGGCGAGCCCGCGCGATGCTGTAGCGGAAGGATATCTCGCCCCCTCCTATCAACCAACACATATTGAAGGTTGATTATCAACCTTCAATACCGTATGTTCGATATTGTCAGGTTGATACACGTAGGTTGTGGTGATCACGATGGAGTGTTCCCCGCGGATCCCCGGCGAACGCGGTACTCCCAACCGTTCGACAGCGCACCGACCAGGGCGCTGCGCGTCCGTGGCGGCGCCAGACTGCGTCGGGACCAGTCTTCTCGACTCGGACGCCGGTCGCGACGCGGCGCACCAAGCCATCGCGGCTGGCGTCCGCCCCGCACCGCACTACCGAGCCCTACCCGACCGAACAGGGTTCATGACCGGAATCCAGGAGAGCGCGATGCCACGACCACCCGTACGGGGAACGTTCGCCGGACCCACGGCCGCGTTGAAGTTCTCCCTCGTGGCCCTCACAGTGGTCGCGATGCTCGCAGCGGTGACCACCATCGGACTGGTCTTGGCATGACCGCCGCAGACCGCGCTCGGACACCGCAACGGTGGTCGACCGTGATCGCCACGAGCGACCCGGACGAAACCTGTCGTGCGATTCGCCGCGCCGGAGGTGTCCGCAGCTGGAGAGAACCGGATCGGCACACCAGTCACACCTGCGCCTACCGTCTCGACCAGGCGGACATTCAGCTGCGAATCCACGACCACCACTCGACCGTGCACATCAGCGCCGCCTCCGCCGACCAGGTCCGCGCCGCTGCGCTCGCCCTCGGTCACAACCAGATCCCGCACATCGAACGCTGGCAACCAACGAGGGAACCAATGACCCCACAACCACACAGCACCAGCACGGATGCGCGCGAGATGGAAGCCGAACTCGAAGCCACACAACGATCAGTGCAGCGCGCCCGAGCCACGCTGCACACCAGCGGTGCGCTGAACACCAGCGCCTGTCGCGCACTGCTGGAGCGCCTGCGCGACACCGCGCAGACCGTGCTCACCTACGACCACACCCGCCCCTGAAACCTCGACAGGGCAACGGGGCCCCGCACGTGGTCGCTCGGAGCACGGCGGCGGCGTCGGACGGTGAAAGGCAACCGGCCTGCCCCGAACATCGTCCGACGCCACCGAGACCATCCAGCCCCACACCAACCGGGAAGAAGCCGCACATGACCGGTCAACCGAACTGCTGGTTACCTGTGGCCGGTCCAGGTCCGTCTGCCAGTCGTATGACTATGTCCGGCAGTGAGAGCCACGCCTCGTGGCAACGCAGCTATAGTCGGCGTGTGCAACTGGCGCACCGTTTGCGATCCGCGCGCGAGGCAGCAGGGTTGAGCCTCGCGGCTATGGCCGCATCTGTAAATTTGCACAAGTCCGTGGTCTCGCGTATGGAGAACGGCAAGCGCACGATCCGTCCGGAATATGTTCAGGCTTACGCCCGAGTCCTGAACATCTCGGTGGAGTCCCTCTACGCCTTCGCTCCCGACGAGTTTTCCACCCCAGTACAGGACAGGGACGACAGCCTCATCGGCGTGTACGAACATGACCCTTCGGGTTCGTCTGGGGCTGACCCAATTACATCGGGGGTGGCCAGCCTGCGCATGGCTCTGGATCGATGGGACACGCCACCCGATGGGAACATACGATCGTTGCCCGCGCTCCGCACGGCTGTGCGGCGATTGAACGCCCATCGACTACAAGCTCGCTACTCGGCGCTATCGCTGGAGTTGCCGGATGTACTCGATGAGTTGGCACGCGCGGTAGCGCAGGCCACCTGCGAGAGCCGAGAAGAAGCGTTGCGCCTGGCTACTCTGGCCTACCGCGCCGCCGACGGGCTGGCGTATAAATCTGGATTCCTGGACCTGTCGGCGCGCATCGTCGACCATATGCGGCGTCTCGCCGCGCAGGCGGATGATCCACTGGTGCAAGCAGCTGTTTCCTATGTACGGACCGAGACCTTCTTCGTCACAGGTGACCTAGCCACCGCGCGCCGTGCCCTCACCAGCGCCGCGGACAACGTCGGCCATCGCGAGGGAAGCTCGGTATCGGCACTCGCAGCGGTGGGAGCCCTGCACATGCGTGCAGCCGTTGTCGCTGCTCGCGCGTACGACCCGGGAGACGCCTGGGCCCATCTAGCCGAAGCCCGACGATGCACACAGCATGTTCCCGAAGGGATCTATCTAGGAACAGCGTTCGGTCCAGCGTCATTGCGGATTCATGACCTGGCGGTCGCTGTCGAGCTCGGCGATAGCCCAGCCTCAGTGCAACGCGCGACCGTCTGGCAGCCGCCTGACGACCTCCCCGCCGAGCGGCGCTCGCACTACTACATCGACCTCGCCCGTGCTCAGCTCGACCTCGAACACTCCGAGGATGCATACCGATCACTGCAACGAGCTCACTCGATCGCTCCGCAACACACGCGCGAGCACCCAGGAGTCCGCCAAACTGTGCATCGACTGCTCGCCACCGGGTACACCTCCAGCTCACCGGTACCGGGCCTGGTGCTCCGGGAATCAAGACACTGAAGCTTCTATCGGCGGACCGGTAGATATCCGCGGACGCGCCCGGACAACGTGGGCGCGAGCTAGATGATGCGCGGAAGTTCCAACAGCGAATCCACGACCCAGTCCGCATGCTCGCGCGTTGCCGCATCGTCGGCCCACAAATAGCCCCATGGACCACGTCGAATCAATACGGTCTGGAGCCCGAAGGCCTTGGCGGGGATTATGTCGTTGTCCCGATGGTCGCCGACATACGCGATCTCATCTGGCTCGCCAGGAGCAAGGTCGATGATCTTCTGGAAAAACCCGGGGTGCGGTTTCGACACGCCCCATTCGCCAGACGTGGCGATGTGATCGACCGGTAGTGCCAAGCTCCGCAACAGCTGAGCAGCTCGAACAGTCTGGTTCCCCGCCACGCCAACCCAGAGTCCCTTGTCCCGCAGCTGCTGCAGACATGGCTGAGTGTCGGCGTACAGGTCGGCTTCCCCGATCTGTTCACCCCAGCCTGCTTCTTCCCGAAGCTGGCGCTCGTGGGCGACGTCGAACCCGGGACGGAAGTACTCGAAAGTCTGCGCGTTGTCCTGCCCGGCAGCGGTCACCGCCCCCAACACCGCTGAGAACGTGTGTCGAGGGACGGTGATCCAATCAGCCCACAACCCCCATTCACGCGAATCGTCCAGCAACGTCTCGCCCACGTCGAACACCACCGACTTCAACACACCACTATTCCTACTTCATCCACCGGCATGAGATCCACCGGGTGAACACGGGAACCACAGCGCGGGGCGCGACCGAGCAGAACTTGAGAGGTAAGCTGTCATCCGTGAAACGCCAGGTGTGGCTGACGACCGTGATCAGTTCTCTGGTCGCGGTGGGGGTCGTGCTGACCGTGACTGGCCTGTACTCGTTGCCAACGGCAGCAGTGATCACCGGAAGCCTGCTGCTCGGTGTGATTGTCACTTTGGTAGTGCACCGTGCGATCGAACCTAACCGGTAGGAATCCGCACTGCTCGGTAAGACTGGTCTGCGTGTCCGTAGAAACCCGGCGGTGGACTATCGGGACACAAACCCGAGGCGAGAACAATCCGCAGCTTGAATCGCCCCGGCGTGTCCGGAGAGTTATTGGTTTGAGAGCCCGGCGGGTTGCTGGGCTCGGTGTTGATCGTAGTAGGCGGTTTCGAGTTGTGCGGGTGGGATGTCGCCGCAGTACCGGTAGAGACGCCTGTGGTTGTACCAGTCGACCCATTCGGCTGTGGCCAGTTCGACTTGTTCGACGGTGCGCCACGGTTTGCCGGGTTTGATCAGTTCGGTCTTGTAGAGACCGTTGATCGTCTCGACGAGCGCGTTATCGTAGCTGTCACCGATGCTGCCGATCGAGGCATCGATGCCGGCTTCGGCGAGCCGTTCGGTGAAGGCCAGCGAGGTGTATTGGCTGCCTGCGTCGTGATGATGAATCAGACCGCTCAGATCGGTTGTGCCGTAACGGTTTCGGGTCCAGATCGCGTGCTCGACCGCGTCCAGCACGAGGCTGGTGGTCATACTCGTGGAACTGCGCCAGCCCAGGATGCGACGGGCGTAGGCGTCGATCACGAACGCGACATACACCCACCCGGACCATGTCGAAACATAGGTGAAGTCCGCTACCCACAACAGGTTCGGCGCCCGCGGGTTGAACCGGCGATCCACCAGATCCGCCGCCCGCGGCGCGGACGGATCGCTGATGGTGGTGCGCTTGACCTTCCCACGAACAGCACCAGCCAGGCCGAGTTCCCGCATGAGCCGTTCCACGGTGCAGCGTGCTACCCGGACACCCTCCCGGTTCAACGTCAGCCACACCTTCCTAGCCCCGTAAACACCGAAATTCTCCTGGTACACACGGGAAACCTCGGTCTTGAGTTCGTCGTCTCGGACCTGCTGCCGCAACCGCCTACGGCCACGATGCTCGTAGTAGGTTGATGGGGCGATCCCGCAACCGTGCTCCGAAAGCACCGCGCAAATCGACTCGACACCCCACACCAACCCACCATGGTCACGATATCCTTGATGCTGCTGGATAAACCGCACGATCAGCGCTGTGGCCGGTCGAGCTCGGCGATACTCCTATGTCAAGCCGCTGCCGGCAGCGACGGTTCGTCAGCCTGATCGGCGACCCGAGCACGGACTCGTTCGTCGGTGCGCAGTGCCGTGAACGCGACGTCGGACAAGCGCCGACGAAGCAGGCGAATGGCTTCGGTGCGGCCCTTCCCAGCGGCTTCGAGCTTGTCCAGGTATGCCCTGCCTGGCCCGTAGCCGCGGGACTGGGTCACCGCGACCATGTGCAGCGCGGTGTTGATGGTGCGGTTGCCGCCACGGTTGAGTCGCACCTTGCCTTTGCTGCTGCCGGACCAGACCGGGATCGGGGCTGTTCCGGTGAACCGCGCATAGGCGTCATTGTTCCGGAAGCGGTGTGCGCCGGCGGTCTCGCCAACGATCATCGCTGCGCCGAGGATGCCGCAGCCAGGAACCGCGAGCAGCGAGGGTGCAAGCTCCCGCACCAACGGACGCAGCTCGGCCTCCAGGCCGTTGATCCTCTCGGTCAGTCGGCGCGCCTCCGCGACGAGCTCGCGGGCCAAGCGCGCGACCATGCCATCGAACTCCTCGAGCTTCACGGCCAACTCGTCCATCACACGGTAGCGACGCAGCCCCCGGCTAGGGATGTGCAGCGAGGGGGCCAACTCGTGCAGGTGCCAGCGCAGCCGGTTATGCACGCGAGTGCGCTGAGCGACAAGGTCGCGGCGGTAGCCGACGATTAGCTTGACCTCGCGGGTCGGTCCATCAAGCTCGGCGACCGGCAGGTCAGGCTGACGCAACGCCGCCAAAGCCACAGCCTCGGCGTCGATGGGGTCCGACTTGCCCGGCTGGCGTGCACCCCGTCGAGCACCAGCCATCAACCGGGNCGGAACGCGGACGACTCGGTAGCCGGCGGTGAGCAGATCGCGTTCGAGACGGCGAGTTAGATGACGGCAGTCCTCGAGCGCGAACGCGACCTCGTCCCACTGAGCAGCCCACTGCACCAACGCGAGATGGCCATCGCTGGTCGCAGCAACGGTCTTCTCACCGACCCGCCGGCCGACGTCGTCCAACGCGACGACCGTGTGGGT
>NZ_KB905394.1 GCF_000379465.1 Sciscionella marina DSM 45152 | reverse complement strand
CTCCTTGATCTTCTTCTCAGCGCTCACAACGCCAGATGTCATCACTCACAGTGCCCATCCCACCGGACATCAGCCCGGCGTGTCGGGCCGAAAGCACCGCTACTGACACAGGCCCCAGTCCCCCGTATGGCCTGCGGTTTTTTGTGTTCACGGGTTTTCGGGTGAGTGTGGTGTTGGGTGTGCTCCTGGTGGGGCATCCTGGGGTGGTCTGTGCTGGGTATCGCTTGGTGGGCCGGTGCGGTTTTTGCTTGTGTGGCAACGGGTTTGTGGCTAAGGCGGTGGTTGACCCCGGTGCGGGGCCGATAGGGGACAATCACCGCGAACCGGGGGGTCGGTTTGTTCGGTTGGTGGGGTGGGTGTTGTCGGTCCAGCGTTGTTCGAGGGTTTTGAGGTGTTGGCCCTGTTCCGGGCGGTGGTAGAGCCCGTCGACCTGGTCACCGACGGCGGTCAGCAGACGGGCCAGACGGTTCCCGACGTCGCCGGCGATGCCCACGATGAAGACCTCATTGGTGTCGCTCTCGTTGATCGGTGTGCCCACGGGTAACGGAGTGCGCAGCGGGCCCGGCCGGACCACTGATCTGCCTGTCCGGCCGGGCTCGTTGTGGTGCGGGGGTTATGCGCGGGACTTGTTGACTTCGGCGAGGAGGGTGAGGAGGGCGTCGGCCGCTGGGCCGGAGGAAGCCGGGCTCTGGCCGGTGACGAGCAGGCCGTCGGTGAGGACGTAGGGCTGCCATTCGTCGGTCTTGGAGTAGTCGGCACCGAGGCGCTTCAGTTCGTCCTCGACAAGGAAGGGGACGATGTCGGTCAGTCCGACGGCGGCTTCCTCCTCGTTGGTGAAGCCGGTGATCCTCCGGCCCTGGACGAGAGGTGTGCCGTCGGGGTTGGTGGCGTGGCGCAGCGTGCCGGGGGCGTGGCAGACCAGGGCGAGGGGTTTACCGGCGCGCAGGATGGTCTCGATGAGCTGGACGGAGGTGGGGTCTTCGGTCAGGTCCCACAGGGGGCCGTGTCCGCCGGGGTAGAAGACGGTGTCGAAGTCGTCGGCGGAGACGGAGTCGAGCCGGGCGGTGTGGTCGAGGGCGGCCATGGCTTCCGGGTCGGCCTCGAAGCGGTGGGTCTGGTCGGTCTGGAAGGCGGGTTCGTTGCTCTTGGGGTCAAGCGGAGGCTTACCGCCCTTGGGGGAGGCAAGTACGATTTCGGCGCCGGCGTCCTTGAAACGGTAGTAGGGGGCGGCGAGTTCCTCCAGCCAGAAGCCGGTCTCGCGGCCGGTGGCGCCGAGTTCGTCGTGCGAGGTGAGAACGATGAGGATCTTCATGGTGTGACTCTTTCAGTAGACCGGTCGTCTCTGTTGGTGACCGGTGCTCGGGTGGACCTTCGGGGTCGGGGTGTGGCTGGGCGCTACAGATGCAGGAGCTGACGGGTGACCGTCGTCGTGGTGTCCAGCGGGGCGATGTCGCGGTGGATCTTGGCCATGACACTCGCCCCGAGCCACATGTCGTACAGGACCTGCGCGGTGTCGCGAGGGGTGCCGTCGACGGTGATCGATCCGTCCTTCAGGCCGGCCGTGATCGTCCGTTCCAGGCGGTCGATAATGGCGGTGGTGCCTTCCTTCAGGGCGAGCCGCATTGTCTCCGACAGGTCGGCGACCTCCGCGCCGAGCTTGACGGCCAGGCACTTACCCTGGCATTCATCGACGCTCTGTGTCTCGTGCCAGTTCCGCCAGTAGTTCATGAGCCGTTCTGCCGAGGTCAGGTCCGACTCGGCGAGGACGCGGTCCATGTCCGCCAGGTAGTCGGTGAAGTAGGCCCGCATCATGGCCTCGCCGAAGGCGTCCTTGGAGCCGAAGAAGTGATAGAACGATCCCTTCGGAACCCCGGCCGCGGCGAGGACTTCGCTGATGCCTACCGCGGAGAATCCCTTGCGGGACATGATCCGCTGGGCGGCGTCGAGAATGCTGCGGCGAGTGTCGCCCCGGACGGCTGGCATGCTCCCCATCCTACCGTCCATTAGACCAGTCGTCTATTCGGTTTCATGCATCGGCCACACCGCCTGACACGTTATCGGCCGAGGAAGTTCAAGAGGATCTCGTTGACCTCGGCGGTGTGGGTGGTGAGCAGCCCGTGCGGCGCGCCGTCGATCTCGACGTACTTGGCGGTGGGCAGGGCTTTGGCGAAGCGGCGTCCGGTGGCATCGATGGGCAGGGTGCGGTCGCCCGTGCCGTGCACGATCAGGGTGGGGACGTCGATCCGGGGGATGTCTGCCCGGAAGTCGGTGGGCCAGGTCAGTGGGGCGGCGGCTGAGGCGATCGGGCCCGCGCCGGCCGCTACGTTCCAGGCGTTGCGCACGGCCTCCTCGCTCACCCGGGTGCCCAGGTTCTCGTCGAGGTTGAAGAAGTCGGCGTAAAAGCTGGCGAAGAAGGCGTAGCGGTCCTTGTTCGCTTCCTCGGAGACGCCCTCGAAGAAGGAGAGTGGCGCGGCGCCGTCGGGATTGTCGTCGGTGATCGCCAGATACGGTTCCAGCGACGCGAGGAACACGGCCTTGGCGACCCGGCCGGAGCCGTAGACGGACAGGTAGCGGGCAACCTCGCCGGTGCCCATCGAGAAGCCTGCCAGGACCGCGTCGCGCAGGTCGAGGGTCTCCATGACGGTGTTCAGGTCGGCGGCGAACGTGTCGTAGTCGTAACCGGTGGAGGGCTGACTGGACTTGCCGAAGCCGCGCCGGTCGTAGGTGATGACCCGGTGGCCTGCGGTCAGCAGCGCCGGAATCTGACCCTCCCAGGAATTGCCGTCCAGCGGGTACCCATGGATGAGGACGACCGGCTGCCCCGTCCCCTTGTCCTCGTAGTGCAGCTCGATGTCGGTGCTGTTCTCCGTGCCGACCTTGATGCGTCTCATTGCGCCTTCTCTTTCCGGGAGTTCGGTGTCTGTCGCGTTCTGAAGTTACTATACGACCGGTCTACTCAAATCACAACCCCCTTCGTTCTCGGGCATCGGCCTTTCGGGCCACGCGGCTGCGACGGGCGTGGATCGCGGCCGCCGCAGCCACGCGGACAGGTTGGTAGTGGGCAGCTGAGGAGTCCCGGCAAGCCGGACCCGTCGGCGAGCTCCTTGTCGTCGAATTCAGCCGTGCTCGTTGAGGATTTTGATGATCCGGCCGACCGCCTCTTCGAGCATCTCGGGCTGGGTTGCGAAGTTGAGCCGGACGAAACCGCTGCCCGCTTCGCCGTGGTCCGGCCCCGGTGCCGTGGCTACGGCTGCCTCGTCGAGCAGCAGTTGAGCCGGCTGTGCCCCGGATCCCAGTGTGCGCAGATCGAGCCAGGCGAGGTAGGTGGCGGCTGCTGGTTGGTAGGCAGCGGAGAGTTCCGCCTCGGCGAACAGCCTGGCGAGTAGTTTCCTGTTTTCATCGAGGAACTGGATGGCGTTGTCCAGCCATGGCTCTCCGTGCTGGAATGCGGCAGCGGAGCCGAGCATTCCGAGCGGGCTGATTCCACCGGTCGCTGCGCCGGGAAGGGTTTTCCACAGCGCGCGGTCGTCCGGGTTGGTGAGCGCGATGAAACCGCAGCGCAGGCCCGGAATGTTCCATGCCTTGGTGGCGCTGAAGAGCGTGACCGAGTGCCGGCGGGTTGTGGCATCGAGCGACGCGTACGGCGTGAACTCCGTCTGATACCGCACCGGTGCATGTATTTCATCGCTTATCACGCGCGCACCATGCCGGTCGACTACCGTGGCGAGCGCGCGCAATTCGGCGGGGGTGAAAATCCGGCCGACCGGATTCGACGGGTGACAGAGCAGCACGCTGCCCGCTCCGGCCGCCAATGCCGAGTCGATCTGCTCGATATCGAGCTGATACTCGCCGGAATCGGTGCGCATCGGAACTTCGACAGCGTGGCGACCGGCCAGTTCGATCGCACCGAAGAAGCTGCGGTAGCTCGGCGTCGGGACGACAACCGGCGATTCCGGTTCGGTGAACAGCCGGATCGAATGGGTGATGCCGCGCATCAGTTCGGGTAGTAGTCCGATGGCCGATGGCTCCGTCGCGAGCCCATGCCGCTCGGTCAGCCAACCGGCGGCGATTTCTGGCAGATCGGAAGCCGAAGCCGGGATCGGATAGCCGACCGTCTGGCGCCGCAGGGCGTCCCGCAACGCAGCCATGATCGGCTCGGCGATCGGCAGATCCATCTCGGCGACCGTCAGATCGAGCACCTCCGGCCCGTATACCGACCACCGCTTGGTCCGGCGTTCGCGCGATCGCGCCACATCCCAATCGAGCTCGGCGTAGCGTGCTTCGGTCAACGGAGTACCTCTACTTTCTGGGTTTGCGTTTCAGGCTCGAGCTTCGTTGATCGAAAGGAAATCGGAATGGTGTTCCGCTCGCCTGGCGAGCGCTTGCCGGTACTGCACACCGGAGCGGTGCGCCAGCCACCATGTTCCGGCACTGATGGCAGTGGCGAGCACGGTATCCCACGGTGCACTGACGACTTCGATCCCGTCGAATGCGCCGAGGAACGAAAAGGAACCGAGCAGTAAAAGCCAGCCGATCAGCCAAAAACCTTGCATCGCCGATACTGGTTCGCTTCCACGGTGCACCCGCCGGCGCACGAGGTAGATGACGAACCCGATCAACAGCATCGGCAACGCAATTCGTACTTTCGTCCAGCCGGACCAGTAAAGGATGAGTCCGGACAGTACGAACGAGGTGAACCCGATCGGCATCGACCAACGACCGAGCCACCCGGATCCGGGTCCGTCCGACCGATAGAGCACTGTGCTGGCCACCGAAACGACAGCGTAGCTCAGTCCGTAGAAGAAGCTCAGCGAACTCGCGATCGATTCCCAGCTGCCGAAACCGAGGATGACGACAGCGCCGACCACGGTGTTGAGCAGCAAGGCGGTCCACGGCACGCCCCAACGGCGGTTGACTCGGGTGAAGACGCTCGGCAGCAGCCCATTCTGCGCCGCACCGTAGGTATAGCGTGCCTTGATCGAGGTCCCCATCAGCATGCTGCCGGACGGCGAGAAGACCGCGTCGATGATCAGCACCGTGGAAAGCCAGCCCATGCCGAGCAAACCGGCGAGTTGCGCAAGCGGGGAACTGAGGTTGAGTCCATGCCAGCCCGAACCGAGCAGACCGCTCGGTGGCGAGAAAATCATCGCGGCCTGCAATGCCAGGAACAGTAACAGCGAACCGCCCCAGACCAAGAGGGTCGCACGTGGGACGGATTTGCGCGGATCCTTTGCTTCACCGGAAAGTACCGCCGCACCGTTGATTCCGGTGAACGCGTACACGACACCACCGCCGACGACAGCGCTCAGTGCCGAAGAAATACCGTACGGTGCGAAACCGCCGCCGATCCGGTAGTTGTCCGTATCGAATCCGCTGGCGAGCAACAGGATCACGGTCACGGCCGGGACGACGAGCTTGATCGTGGTCACCACGTTGTTGATCCGGGTGATGAAAACGACGCCGAAGAAGCTGGCCGTACAGAACACCAACAGCAGTCCCGCCGCCAGCAGCCGGCCGGTCCAGCTCAGCGAATCCTCGTTGACCAGTCCAGGGACCCACCGTCCCAGATACTGTGCGACAGCGGTCGATTCGCTCGGCCCGGCGAAGATGGCCTGTAAGAGGATCGCCCAGCTGACCGCGATACCGACAAGTGGACCGCTGGCCATCCGCGGCCAGCGTACATTGCCGCCGGACATCGGATTCCGGAAGGCGAGATCGATGAATACCAGGCAGACCAGAAGCGTAGCGAGTCCGCCGATCACCCAAGTGAGCAGTGCGGCGGGGCCCGCGGCCTTCGCGACGGTATACGGTGACAACAGCCAGCCGGACCCGATCACACTGGAAAACGTGAGCATGGCAAGGGATGGTGTTCCCAATGCGCGGCGTAGCCGGCGGTCGTCGGCGGCCGATACCGTCCCCGAGGAATCCCCGTCGGGTTTTTCCATGCTCATATTTCCACTATTGAATGCCGTGCGGCGTTTCGGAAGAGTGACTTTCCCTTCGGCTAGCGTTAGCCTCTGCCTATGGCTGTGCCGCCAATCGATATCACGGACCTCAGCGTTTTCACCGCTGCTGCACGTCTCGGGAGCTTCGCCGCCGCGGGAGCCGATCTGCGGATGAGCGGTCCTTCGGTGAGTACTCGGCTTGCCGCGCTCGAACGTCGGCTGGGCACAACGCTTTTCGAACGCGGAGCGCGAGGCAGTGTGCTGACCCCGGAAGGGGAGCGGTTCGCGGAGTACGCCACACGATGCCTCGGCTTGCTCGATGAGGCGGTCGCGGAGCTCAACAGCGAACGAAGCCAGCGACTGGTGCTCGCCGCGCCGGCCAGCCTTGCGTCCTCCGTTTTCCCAGCTGCACTGACCGTGCTTGCCGGTAAACCGGTCGCGCTGCACTGTCGTGTGGCGCACAGCGACGAGGTGCTTCGCCGACTACGCGACGGCACCGCTCATGCCGGATTCGTGCTGACCGGGAGTGCCGAGGAGCAATTGCGCTCGGTACGAGTCAGCCGGCCGTCGATGGTGGCCGTTTGCCCTCCGGAGCACCCGCTGGCGCATCGGAAACGGCTGCGCTTCGCGGATCTGCGGGAGACTCCTGTCGTGGTCTACCGCTGGGGTCCGGAAGCCGAGTCACTCGCAACGAACTTCGAGCATCCGCAACGCCCAGGCAATCGGCCGGTGCACACCATCGGACTGCCGTTGACGGCGATTCAGCTCGCTATCGACTCCGGTTACATCGCTGTCGTTCCTCGGTTCGCGGTCACGAAAGCGCAGCGCGCCGGTGAGCTTGCGGTACTGGCCCTGCCGTTGCACCAATGGAAACTGGAAATCCGCTTCGCTTACTCGCCGACGGCGGCGAGTCGCCCCGGTGTCGCGACGCTGCTCGAACACCTCGGCGAGATCGGAACGGCATTGGGCAACTCGCCATCGGGGCGATCCGGATAGCTCATCGAGCATCTCGCGGCCGGTGTCGGGCTGGCGACCGACCCGATAGGCGAACACGGCCCGGTCGCGGTCAGTAGTGTCGGCGGCTTTTTGTGTGGTCGGCGCAGAAACACGGCATGTCGTGATCTACGCAGTGCCGGGCATGGCCGCGTATTCGGCCAACCGCTCCATCGCCAGCCGTGGACTCGACAGCACCCGGGTGCCACTCGTGGGCCGTACGGTGGCTATCCGCGCCATCGAGGCCTGGGCTAGTACGACCACATCGACTTCGGCGGTCAGGCGGTCGAGTTCCTCGGTGACGATCGCATCGTGTTGCACGCTTTCGCCACGGTCCAGCGCGGCGAAAGCGCCGTCGCAGAGGCGCGGGACCACCGTGACGGCGCGGCCGGCCTCGCAGGCGACGGTCTCGACCAGTTCGCTGGTGGGGACGAGTGTCGTGGGCAGGGTAGCGAGCACTCCAACCGTGGTCCCGAGGTCGATGGCGCGCTCGGCCATCGCACGATCGACCCGCCAGACGGGGGTATCGGCCCTCTGCGTGATCTCGTCGACCACGTCGCCCACCGACGAGCAGGTCACGAGCACGGCGTCGACGCCGAAGCCGGCAAGCGCAGCGACGTGGCCGCGGAGCCGGTCCCGCGTCTTGTTGTCGACCATGCCGTTACGGACCGTCCTCTTGAGGAGGAGCTCGTCGGTGATGACGGTCGTCTCGACTGCGGGGAGCAGTTCAACGGCGAGCTCGGTGAACGTCGGCGCGAGGCGCGAGACGGTGTGGACGATGCCGAGGCTCTGCAAGGGAATCTCCATTCTGACGTTGGGCAGGGCACAACCGTCAAAGGCGTGACGGATCCAGTGATTCACGGGCTGGTGACGACGGTCGAGAACCTCGTCCCGAACGCTTCGGACCGTGTCGGTGCATGTCGCGCTCGCCGAGTCACGACCAGCGACATAGCGCCGGTCCGGCCGAGCCTGGCGCTGCGCCGGCCCGCGCAGTGGGCTATGGAAGCGTCGGACGCGCTAGCTGGAGCAGGAGGCCGAGCGTCACATGTTCGTCCTCCGACCGCAGGTATACCGGCCCGTTCCGGCACCGGTCCGGATCGAAGCACAGTCCCGTCAATAGCACTCAGCGAGCAGACCGCCGTCGACGACGAGCGCCTCACCCGTGACGAAGCACGCGTCATCCGAGGCGAGGAAAAGCACAGCGCGAGCAACCTCGCGCGGCTGCGCTATCCGGCCGAGCGGGTACTCGGCCTCGGCCTGCGCGCGCAGGGCGGCCGGATCCTGCGCGGCGGCGAAGTACGCCTCGACGATCGGGGTCTGCATGTCGCCCGGGCAGACGGCGTTGCAGCGGATTTTCTCGCGCCCATACTTCACAGCGGCCGATTTGGTCAGCGCGAGGACCCCGCCCTTGGCGGCGCCGTAGGCAGCGAGCATGGGGTCGCCGGCCAAAGCGAGGACGGAGGCGACGTTGACGATCGCTCCGCCGCCCGCTCCGCGCATCACCCGGATCGCGTGTTTGCTGCCGAAGAACGGGCCCTTCAGATTGACGGCGAGGACGCGGTCGAGCTGCTCCTCGGTCGTGTCGGCCAGCTCTTGCTCGACCTGAATCGCGGCGTTGTTGACCATGACGTCGAGTCGGCCGCACCGCCGCACCGTGTCGTCGATGAGAGCCTCGACCTCGGCTTCCTTGGAGACGTCTGCGTGGCGATAGACGCCGATCCCGTCCATCGCCGCCGCCCCAGCCTCGTCGCTGACGTCGCAGCCGAAAACATGTGCTCCCTCGGTCGCGAACTCTCGCGCCAAGGCACTCCCGAGACCGGAGGCGACCCCGGTGACGATCACGCTACGTCCTTCGAATGACCTGCTCAACACTGCTTCCTTTCGTTGACCATCCGACGCCTGCGCAAGCTTGACACCGGGCTTCACCGCTGCCCATTGCGTCCAGGAATGACTCGTGCTCCCCGAGTCATATGCGAAGACAGGGCTCCACTTCCGTCACTGCGTGGTCTGGGAGAGTGCAAGCGCCCGCAGCGCGAACCAGAGTTCGCACACGTCACCGGTGGACCGCATCGAACGGCCGGTCAGTTCCTGGATCCGCGCGATCCGGTAGGCGACGGTCTGTGTGTGGATGAACAGCAGCTCACCGGCCCGGCTCGGCGAGCGGTCACATTCCAGGTACACCCGAAGGGTCTTGACCAGTTCGGTGCCTTGCTCGTGGTCATACTTGAGGAGCGCGCCCAACACATGTTCGGCCGTCAGCTCGGACTCCGCGAGCGTCCGCGGGAGGAATGGGGGACTGCCGTCGCCGTAGGACGCCAGCGCGGAACTGCCCGGGCTGACGGTCTCCAGCGCCCACCGCGCTTGGCGGACGGCATCGCCGAGGTTGCCCGCCCCCGCGAACGGGTCGCTGAGCCCGGCGCGCCAGTGTTCCAGTCTGGTGCGTTCCTCGAGGTATCCCTGCGGAAGGTCGTCGGCTCGGAACACGGTAATGGCGATCTGGCCGATCTCGCCGACCAGAAAGGGGATGTCGCCAAGCAGCCATCTGCGCGCGAGTCGGTCGACCGCGGTGGGGCGGTCGTCGATCGCCAGCACGCGCAGATCGCCCCGCAGGCGGTGCTCGTGGAAGAGTGCGGTCAGGACCGCCGGTTCGAGTCGGCCGTTCAGCGCGTCGTTCAGCAGTCCGGCGCCCGAACGACGAGCACGCTCTACCTCCGCATCGACTCGCCCGATTTCCAGCGCGCATGCGGCCGCGATCTGCTGCAGGACTGCCAGCCGGGGCTCGACGTCGCTGTCGGGGAAGGCGATGAGGCAGGCCGCGCGCTCGCTGGGGATCGGCATGGTGAGCGCAGTCCGGTCATCGACGGTCAGGTTCATCACGAACGGCGCCCGGCCCGAGGACCGGCGGACCTCCTCGTCGTAGGCGTCCTTCCACGCATGCCCGGGCGTACTGCCGCCGCGGATGAGTGGTTCCCACACCTGCGGGTCGACCACGTGCAGAGTGCAGCGCACCACGCGGCTGAGCCGGTCGACGAACTCGGTGCCCGCGAGCTTCTCGCGCAAGCTCGCCATCACCTCGCCGTGCACCCGGGCGATCTGGATGAACGACTGGTCCTCGCCCCGGGCATTGGCGGCGGCCACGAACCGCACATACTGAGTGAAGCCGACGGCGTGCGCGCCGTCGATCACCGGGAACCCGGATCGATCGGCCGCCGCAAACAGCTCGTCGGAAAGGTGTGGACGGCGTTCGTCCTCGCCGATCACGATGCCGCTCAGTCCGGCCGCGGCCATCTTCTCCACGAACCGCACCTGCGCCGCAGGCTCCTCCGGGACGATGTAGCCACAGGTCAATACGAGATCGCCTGGATCAAGCCAGTTCCAGGGATCACAAGCATCGCTCACATGAGCCCACGACACCGGACGGTCGAGCCCCGCCGCACCGGCAAGCAAAGTCGCCTGCAGGTGCCGCAACTCGACCAGGTCACGGACCGTGACGGCCCCCGGTATGGTCACGGTCCGTGACCATGCCGTTCGCCGTCGGCCCGCCACTTGCGCTCGGGACGTGTGCTGTCACAACGGACCCAGCACAATCATCGCCGCAGCACCATAACGCGCGGACGGGGTCGTACATCGTGATTGCATTCGAGAACACGTCCTACCGAACCACGCGCCGCTCGTGTCGTCCGGATGTTCATGCCGCAGGCGGCGCACGTCTCGCGCCCGTGCCGCCCGTTCGGCCTCAAGCCGTCGGTCTTCGGAACGTCGACCGCGAGCGCACGTGTACCTAGCGTGGTCATAAACATCGAAGGTCACCACGCGGAAAAGGGTGCCGCGGGCAGTGCGAGCCATTTGTCGACGGTAACACGCCGAGAGTGCGGAAAGTCTTATCTTGACACATAGCCGGAGTCCTCTCGGCTATGTGTGCAACTAGAAGACACGATTGTTCTGCGGGTCAGAAAATGATCATGATGGCAATTTCTTTCACCTTCGCAGGCCAATCGGGATGGCTCCGGCTCGCGTCCCGCCTGCGGCAGACCTCGCATACCGGGCGGAGGGCAGCATGAGCACGGAGACGAGGATCGACCGGACGGACCACGCGTTCAATCCGCGATTGGCAACGCCGCCGAGGATCACCTGATCCACCAGGTTGACGCCGAACCGGCACAGGTATTCCGTGTTCCGGGACCGACCAGAGCAGCAGGCCGGTGTCGATCACCTGGTCGACGACTCGGTGCAGTGTGTCGACGTAAGCAGCCAGGCCGTCCACGGGTGGGCCCACGCTGAATCGCCGGGGTGCTTCCGGACGAACGCCAAGCCCATCTCCTGACGACTGCATCCCGTCCCATGCTTCCCCGCGGGCGTCGAGTATGTTGATCCACACCGTGTCGGCCCGGATTTGCCGGGCAAGGTGGTTTGCCGTCGCGATATCGCGCCACCAGATCACCGCGGCGAGACAATATTCGGTGTCGCTCGCGCGGTCAGCGAGCTCTTCGGGTTCGTCATAGGAAATAACGGAGAGCACAGTCCCGAATTTCCTCGCGTGCGATACGCATGGGGTCGGTCACTCTCGCGAATCCTGTTGGCGAGTTCTCCCCCAGGCTCCCGCTCCCGGTGAGCAGATCGGCCCCTCCTGGCAACCGTATGGCACGTCCGGTCGGTGCGCCGGAGTTCGTCGGCAATTTGGGCGCCGGATGAACCCGCACTGACCACCAGAACGTTTCCTGCGATGGGTTGCTCCGGTCTGCGATAGGCGACAGAGTGGATCTGTTATATGTTGTCGTCGTCCGGAATGGTGCGGGGGATTTGTGGTTTCTGGAACGGGCCGGTTGCCGTCACCACGTGACAAGCACGGAGGTTTCCTGCGGACGTTTCGACCGTGAAACCCGGATGGGAAATTCCTCGTGCGCTCAAGTGCTTACTCGTGGCGACGCCGGGTTGATCTGCGCCGACGATGACAACATCGGTCTCCTGACCCGGCACGGGCCCTCCGCTTCATTTGATCAGGCCGCTCACGATTCGGATGTTCGAAATCGGTGCTGCTCGGACCACGGCGTTTGCCCGATGATGTTGCCACGGTCTTCCTGTGTCCAGTGTGGGAGACACGGGCTCAGTAGGCCAATACGAGTTGTCGAACTCTGGTATCGGTTTTGCTCATGAGAGGCGTCTGTGGATGAGTTGCAGCCCCATCGTGGCTCCACTGCGCCGATTCGTGTGTCATGATCGTGGTGTGTCCAAAACCTATGTGGTGATCTATTCGTATACCAGCGACTCGGAGTTGCGCGAGAAAACACGGCAGGTCCACCGCGACTACCTGAGTTCACTCGCCGACGGCACGTTGCTCGTCGCGGGTGCATGGGCACCCACCGAGGATCCGGGTGGGCTTCTGATTTTCCGCTCAGAAGATCGTGCCGGTGTACAAACGATCGTCGACGAGGATCCTTATACGAAAGCCGGTGTCGTGGCCACTGCCGATATCAGGGAGTGGGCTCCGCCGCTGGGGCCGTTGTCCGATGCGCTCAATGGCAAGGGCAGTGTCGGCAACTGACGCAGTAGGGCGTTCCGTGGTCTCGCTCGATCACATTGAGTGGTCGAGCGGGTCCGGAAGTGTTGTGCGGCAGGGGATCCAAAGCCTGGACGCTGTCAGCCGGGAATCGAGCCCGCCTCCTGCCGGCGCAGTGATCTGCTGCACGGGCTCACCTCGCCTCGCCGATCCCTCGCCTCGTGTTGCTGCGCGTCCGACATCTCCGGAGCTTCCGCCTTGGCCGTACAATGCCGTCGTCAAGGTCATTCAGCTTGTGGTGCACCGACTCTTTGAACCCAAGGAGTCACAAAAGGGGCAATTTTTCAGGATCCGTGATACCTCGATCGGGACCGTGTCAGGAGCGGTGTTCTCGGCTCGACACGCTGGGTTTCGGTTCGGTGAGATGGGCACGATGAGTGATGACGCTGGATACTGTGCACACTCCTTCGGGTAAGGTGCGCGGTCTGCGCAGGAACAGCCGGCCGCGCAGGTGGTGGCGCGGGCCCGTGAGCAGGTTCTCGATCTGACTGGTCCGGACGGGCTGCTCAAACAGCTGACCAGGACAGCCCCGACCGGGATGGCACGAACGTGCGCAACGGGTGCCGGTCGGGGACCGTCCGATCAAGTGTCTTGTCGATGAGTCGTGCACCTCGGTTCCAATGCCGAGCAGTCAAGCGCGGTCTGCTCGAATCGCAGGGAGTGGCCGGGTGCCTGCTTGACATAGGGTGTTTGTCATTCACCGGATGGGCACAATCGATGGAGGAGTCACCATGGGACCGCTGGTCGTCAAGGGGATCGATGGTTTGCGCACCGCCACCGGCGCGGTGCTGGGCCCGACGGAATGGCTGCGGATCGACCAACAGCGCATCGACATGTTTGCCGATGTCACTGGTGATCATCAGTGGATACACGTCGATCCTGAGCGGGCGCGCGACTCGCCGTTCGGCTGCACTGTGGCACATGGCTATCTGACCCTCTCGCTGTGCAACTACTTCCTGCCACAACTACTCGCCGTCGAGGGCGTGCGCCTGGGCGTGAATTACGGGGCGAACCGGGTCCGGTTCCCTGCCCCGGTACCTGTCGATTCGCAGATTCGCGGTCGCGGCGAAATCCTCGCCTGCGACGACATCCCGGGCGGTGTACAGGCCACGATCCTGATCACCGCCGAGACCGCGGACGGCGGCAAGCCCGCCTGCGTCGTCGAGACTCTCAACCGCTGGCTGACCTGACCTCACCAAGCGACCAGTGGATGCCTCGCCGCCCGGTAGCCGAAGACCATCCAGATCAGGGCGTCTCTGGGGGCTGGTCGGGGTCTGTTGAGTTTCATTCTTTCCGTGTCTGTACGGCGTAGGTCAGGTGAGTGGTCAGTGAGGATGTGGACTCTGAACTGACTTGCTGCAGCGCTACGCGGCTGGCGTCGATGCCTTCGAACAGTCGGATGCCCTTGCCGAACAGTACGGGTGCGAGAGCGACCGTGAACTCGTCGATCAAGCCCGTGTTGAGGCACTGCATGATCGTCTGGCCACCGCCGGAGACGCGGACGTCCTGGGCTCCGGCGGCTTTCCGTGCCTGCTCGATCGCCGCTTCGACGCCGTTGTTGACGAAGTGGAAGGTGGTGGCGCCCTTTCGTTCCCATGGCTCGCGTGTCTCGTGGGTGACGACGAAGACCGGGGTGTGGAAGGGCGGCTCTTCGGGCCAGGAGTGCTCGCCGGCGTCGAACATCCGCTTGCCCATGACGTTCGCGCCGGTGCGCTCGAAGGTTTCCCGGACGATGTCGTTGTCGCGGCCTACCTCGCCCTTGCCGGGCAGGTTGAGACTGTCCCGGAAGTACTGGAGCCGGAAGACCCAAGCCTGCAGCTCCATCCACTGCTTTCCCATCAGCTCTTCCGGGGACTCGGGGGCGATGAATCCGTCCAAGGACATCGACACGCTGAAGAACACCTTGCTGGCCATCAGCCCTCGGCTCCCTGATGCACGGAGTCGGTGACATACGCCGCAAGGTTGCCCAATGTCTGCCTGCCCCCTTCGATCGCGCCGTGTTTCTCGATCGCCTCGTCGCGCAGCTGCTTGGTCGGGAAGACGGTGAGCATCTCGATCGTGGTCACGTCCCCATCGGCGGTGAACGTCAGGACCGACTCGAACGCGTCCGGATCGTCGCGATGCTCGCCGTGAAGCATTGCGATCCGCTCCGGCGGGGTGATCTCTGTCCAGGTGATCCACTCGGGGTAGTCGGTGCCGTCCGGGCCGTGCATCACGAAGTCCCACACGCCGCCGACGCGGAACTCGAACGCCCGCGTGGTGGTGGTGAACCCTTTTGGTCCCCACCACTGCGAAAGATGCCGCACTTCGGTGAACGCGTCGAACACCAGCTTCCGTGGCGCGCCGATTGTCCGGGAGACCACGATCTCTCGGTCGGCCGTCGCGGACTGCCCCGACGACGGGTCTGGTCTCCTGCTGCTCATCAGCTATCCCCCCGGTTCTCCTGCTTCAAGGCCTGCACGTATGCGTCCAGCCGGTCGAAGCTCTCATTCCAGAATTGTTCGAACCCGCCCGTCCACTCGTGGATCGGCCGCAGCCCCCGGGCATCGAGACAGTAGAGGCGCTGCTTGCCCTGCTGACGGTCCCGCACCAGCCCGACTTCCCGCAGCACGCGCAGGTGCTTCGACGTGCTCGGCTGCGGCAAGCCCAGTTCGCGGACCAGATCAGTCACCGGGCGCTCACCGGCACGCAGCAGCATCAGGATCTCCCGGCGCTGAGGCTCGGCGATCGCGTTGAAAACGTCCGACGTCGTTGCTGCTCGTGCCACAGAAACCATCATATACCCATATCGGTATGCGTCAACAAGGGAACGGTAGCCCGTGGCCTGGTTCGGGGTGAGCCATGCGGCGGAGGATGATTCTCGACCGGAATCGACCTGGCCGTTTTGTGCGCTGAGTCGAGAGCGCGCCGTGGTTCAGAGCGTGTCTCATGGGAGAGTTTCTCGTGGCGGGTGACGGTGGCGGCGGTGGATCGTTCGATGCCCAGCGGTTCGCCGAGCTTCTTTGCTGGACTCGACGTCTTTGCCGGCGATACGGACGACGATGCCGCGGTCACGGACGCAGTCCCGCAGGTCGGTGTGATCGTCGGCCTTGTCGGTGTGCAGCGTGCTGGGTTTGCGGCGGCGGGGTTCCGGCCGGGATCGCCATGACCAAGGGTTTCCGGGCTTGCCGCGGTCGACCGGATCCGGCCGGTCATGAACCCTTTTTTCGCGCGAATCGATGCCGCGTCCAGGACGGTGCGGTGCAGCCGGGGCCATAGACTGGCCTTGGTCCATTCGGTGAACCGTCGATGCGCAGTCGGCACCGTGCCCCGAGCGACGGTGGCAGTATTCGCCAAGAGCATCCGCTGGTCAGCATGTACACCATCGTCGTGAACACGGCCCGGTCGTCGACCGGAGCCCCCAGTTCATCCGGCACCAGCCGCCGGGACAACGCATCGACCACGACACACGATCACGCACTGCCAACCACGAAAACCATACGAGACACGCTCCAAGAGCGGATCCACCGGTGTTTCGACATTCCCAGATGTGGCTGTCTGCGAGCATTTCCTGTCCTGTGGAACCGGTTCGCCGATCCGCCCGTGCTCGTTACGCTGCGCGGCTGTACGCGAATCGGGATCGGGGCGGTGGTATGCAGACTGTTCGAAGTGGACTTTCGGCGGCAGTGCTGACCGGTGCGGTGTTGCTGGGCGTGGCCCCGGTGGCTTCGGCACACGTGCGCGCGGATGTCTGGGGCTCCGCGGCGCCGGGACACTATGCGACGGTGGTGCTCCGGGTGCCGAATGAACAGGAGTCGGCGCGAAGCACCGGAATCGTGCTCCGGTTGCCCGCGGAGCATCCGCTCGCGGAGGTGTCCACGCAACCGGTCCCCGGCTGGCGGGCGCAGGTGACGAAGCGGCGGCTGCCGCAGCCGAAACGGGAGGGCAAGCTGACGCTCACGGAAGCGCCGAGCACGGTGAGTTTCACCGCGGATCCCGGAGCGGGCACCCCGCCGGGGCAGTTCCAGACCTTCTGGCTGTCGCTGGGCCCGCTGCCGCCGGACACGGATGTCCTCCACCTGCCGACCGAACAGCGTTACGACAACGGCAGGGTGGTGGACTGGGCGACCCCGGCCAGGGCAGGTGCCGCGGAACCGGACCATCCGGCCCCGCAGATCACGGTCGCCGGTACGTCCCGCCCGCGGACCACCGCCCAGGACGAAAGAACCGGTGACGGGATCGCGCGGCTGCTCGGTGGGCTCGGCGTGGGGATCGGGGTACTCGGACTGGGGCTCGCGATCGGAGTACTGCTGCGCCAGCGAAGGGTGAACCGATGAAGCGGGCACTGCTGCTGGCCGCGCTGGTCCTGGGACTCACCGGGCTCACCGCTCCCGCCTTCGCGCACAACACCTTTGTCGGTTCGAGCCCGGGAAACGGTGCCACGGTCGGCAGTTCTCCGAAGCAGGTATCGGTCACCTTCGGTGAACCCGTGCAACAAGGGGAAAACCGAATCTCCGTGCTCGGCCCGGACGGGCACAGCCAGTGGCAGGCGCAGCGTCTGGCCACTGTGGACGGTGACAGTGTGCGAGTGCCGCTTCGCGAGCTCGGCCCAGCCGGGCGCTACACGATCGCTTACCGGGTCATTTCGGCGGACGGGCACCCGGTTTCCGGTACCGCGACGTTCACCCTGAGCGCGCCGGGCCACGGCACACCCGCTGCCCCGGAGCAGGCCGGGCAGTCCGATACCGGCGGCGGGGTACCGGTCTGGGTCTGGGCGGTCGGTGTCGTGGTGCTGCTGGCGGTCGCGATCGGGTTGGCGCTGCGACTGACCCGGCCCGTGAGGAAGTAGTGCGCGCACTGCCCTTCGTGGTCCTCGCCTTCGTGGTGACGCTGACCGCGGCGTTGGTCGGTGTGGTTACGGCTCCCAGCGCGGTGCCCGGGATCCCGAACAGTCCAGCGGCCGTCGGGGTCGGGATCTCCGTGCTGCGCGGGGTGTTCTATCTCGCCGCTCTGGTGCTGCTCGGTGTGCACCTGCTGCCCGCGCTGCGGGCCGCGAAGGCGGGAACCCAGCCCATCGCCGCGTGTGCCGCGCTGATACTCGGTGCTTCCGCACTCGGTCAACTCGTGTTGCAGAGCGCGGATTTCCGCCCGGAGCGCCCGGTCACCCTGGCTTCGATCGGTGAGTACGTGGCACTGGTCGACGCGGGGAAGGCACAGGTGTTCCTGTTCGCGCTCGCCGTGGCGCTTGCGGTGCTCGCGGTCCTGGACGCACGTCGGGGTGGCGGGATCGCGCCCACGTTGCCGCTGTTGCTCTCCGGTGCCACGGTACTGGTTCTTCCTCTTGTCGGGCATGCCATCGATCAGCCGGACTGGCGTGGCCGGCTCGGCATCGTGGCGATGGAACTGCACGTGCTCGGCGCGCTGGTCTGGACCGGGGGTCTGCTCGCGGTGTTGTTCTCGGCCAGGGATCCGGCGGCGGTGGTGCTCGACCGATTCTCCACGGTGGCGGGGATCTGTCTGGCCCTCGTCGCGGTCACCGGGGTCTGTTTCGGGCTGCTGCAGCTGGACGCGGTTCCGGGGATTCCCTGGTATATCGCGCTTTTCCGGAACGACTACGGTCTGTTGCTGTGTGCCAAACTGGTCTGTGCGCTCGCGTTGAGCGGGATCGGGACAGCCATGCGTTATCGTGTTCTTCCCGGGGTGCTCTCCGGAGCGCGTGGCGGATTCGCCCGGCTCGCGGTCGTCGAGCTCGCGGTGATGGGACTGGCGATCGGTTTCGCGGTGGTACTCACCAGAACACCGCTACAGCAATAATCCATCGATTCGATTTGTTCGGACTCGGATATACTCGCATATAAGCATATAACAGGACTATAACAGTCCTGGTTGTGCGGGAACTTTTCCGAGCGTTCATGGTCAGTTCGTGAGCTGCGAATATGATCGTTATTCTCCGGTTTGTACGCCTGATCGGGTGATGACGACGACGCTGGGACACGTTGACATCACCCGCGCGGGGCGAAAATATTCACCCATGCTTCGTACGCTCCTGGTAGCGCGGATTCATGCGGACCTGTGCCGCACGGCGAGCGCGCTCTGTCAGTGAACGCCGTGTCGGTTCTGCATTCGCGGTAATTCGAAGTATCTGTTTCCGTCATATCCCCACCGGGCGGGCGAGTTGTTCGTGCCCTCGCACGCCGCTGGAATCTGAAAATGGAGAGTGGATGGTGAAAACCTCGCGACGATGGCCCAAGGTTGCTGCCGTACTCGCCGCTGCCGTGGTCGGTATCGGCCTCGCGGCATTTCCCGGGACGCAATCGGCCGGTGCGGCCGTGCAGGTCTCGACCGAGCACACGAAGGCTGCGGACGGCAGGGACTACTGGGTGCAAAACCACCTGGCCCCGGCGAATCTGGCGGCCAAGGGTGATACCGGAGGTAAGCGCAAGGAATGGTTGCTGGTCTGGGCCGGTGACGAGAATGTCGCCGATACCGCGGTGAAGGACATCAAGGGGCTGCCCGGATCCCTCGGCGGTGGCCTGGACAAGGTGAAGAACGCCCTGCCGGGGCCGGACTTCCTCGCGGTCATCGATGCGACGAAGGGGTCCCCGGACTACGGCAAGGTGGTCAACACGGCCACCGTGGGGCCGCTGGTGGAGAACGAGCCGCATCACATGCAGTACACCTGGCACAAGGGCAACACGATCTACGCGGGTGGGCTGTTCAGCGCGGCCACCTACGCCTTCGATGTCTCGGCGCTGCCCAAACTGCAGCTCAAAGGGGTGAGCCTGCCGACCCAAACGCTCGGCGGTTCGGTTCCGGACGCGTACGACACGCTCAAGGACGGCACCGCCTACGGCACGTATATGGGCGGCCCGGTGGTTCCCGGTCCCTATGTGGACAGCAACGGGAAAACCGTGATCTCCAACGGGTTCGCGGGCAGTCCGGGGGAGGTGGTGCGCTTCGACCAGAAGGGCAAGGCACTCTCCCAGGTTTCCGCGGCCACCCCGCAGGGCGACAACCAGAAGCTCTGCGACGATCTGCCGCAGCTGAGCAAGGCGACCTGTGCCAACCCGCACGGCATCCAGGTGCGCGAGGACCTGAACACCATGGTCACCAGTGACTACGTGGAGCCGAGGAACATCATCCTCGACCCGGTGAAGCAGCCCTCGCCGTACTTGCGCCGTCCGACGATCCGGACCTGGGACATCGCCGACCGCAACCACCCGAAGCTGAAGTCGGTGGCATACCTGCCCGATGGTCCCCGGTCGAATCCGAAGGACCCGCTGCACAACGAAAGCCGTGCGGTGATGGAGAACGGGGTGACGCACAAACCGGGCCACAAGGGTGCCTTCGCGCAGACCATGCAGGGCGGCGCGATCTTCTACACGCCGGACATCACGGCGAAGAAGCCGAAGTGGCGCGAGGTCTGGGACGACGGCACGGCAGGCAAGAAGTTCGGTCCGAAAAACGACAACATCGGATCCGGCACCAACGGCGGCTGGGTCGCGGTGAGCCCGGACGACAAGTTCCTGTACCACGCGGTCATCGGACGCCCGAAGGGCACGCTCGGCCCGAGCGATCCCGGTACCAGCGGCGGGGTCTACACGCTGAACATCCAGAAGCTGATCGGTGCCGGCGATGATGTCAAGTGCGCCATCGACACCAAGGCCAAGGCCGAACAGGGCGGTAGCGGTGACTGCCCGACGCTGGCCGGGGCGGCCGGGATCAACCCGGATGAAGCCGGTCAGGGCCCGCATTGGGGCGCCTACGACAACTTCCAGACCGGAAAGGACGGCTACTACCACGAAACCGAGCAGCCATCACGCATCGCCGCCTCGGACTACTTCGTGGCCCGCTCTGGGCTGGACGGGGACCACAAGGTGTGGATGCTCGGCCTCGGTAAGAACGGGAAGCTGTCCGTGGACAAGGACTTCCGGGACGAGAACACCGGCCAGGTCGGTGTCGACTTTAACCGGAAATCCTGGCCACACGGCGATTTCGGATACGCGAAACCGCACTCCGAACTGTTCGTCGTCGCCGACAAGGATCTGAAGTAGGTCACTGGCAACGAAAACCGGTCGGTGGTGCCGGGGCTTCCTGCACCACCGACCGCCGAGCTTGGAGTCGTCATGGACATGCCGGGTATGGATCACGCGGCGCAGGCCGCCGACGCCGGTACCCCGACCTTCGCGGTGCTGCTGCGAATCGTGCTCCTGGTGGCCACCGCCGTGGTCGCCGGGTCGGGACTGCTGCGGCCAGCCATACGCACACACACGAGGCGGACCGCGGTGTCGGTGTGGATCGCGGCCGGGATCGCCGTGCTCGCGGACGCGCTGTCGGTTGCGTTCGCGCAGGCGGGGATCGTGGTGACGGTCGTGCAGATCGTGCTCACCGTCGCGATCGCCGCGCTGCTCGGCAAACCCCGGCCGGTCGCGGTGATCTCGGTGCTGTTGACCGGCCTGCTGATCGCCGAGGGATCACAGGAAGCCGCCGGCGGGCTGTGGTTCGTGCTGGACCTGTTCTTCGTCCTCGCCGCGGTGGTGTTGCTCGGCGCGGCCGGTTATCTGGCCACCGTGGACATTCAGGACTGGCGGCTGGACCGCTCGCGGGTGCGGACGCTTGGCCTGAGCGCCGCCGCGGTGCTCGCGGTCACCGGGATCGGGCAGCTGCTCGCCTCCGGGATCGCGTTCGACCGGCGGCTCTACGAGACGGCGTACGGGCTCGTGATGTTCGCCGGAGCGGCGCTTGCCGTGCTGGTGCTCATCGCCCTACTGCTGCGGCGGTACGCGCGGATCGCCTCCCGTGCGGCGGCGATCGCCGTGGTGCTCAGCTTCGGCGCGTGGACGGCGGTCGCGGCGATCCCCGAACCCGGCGCGCTGCCCACGCCCGGGGTCCCCGAACTCACCCACGTGCAGCTCGCGGAAAAGCAGGTGCCGTTGTTGGTCACCCCGAACCGGCCAGGACCGAACCTCGTGCACTTCCCGGATTCCGCGGGCCGCAACCTCACCGTCGCGGGCGAGGACGGTCACCGGGTACGCGCCGATTCCCGTCCGGGAGCCGAGGGCAGCTGGGCGAAGGTGAATCTGCCCGCGGGACGCAGCACGCTCACCATCGGCGGCGAGGAAGTGGGAGTGGACACCGGAACCGGGCCCGCACTGCCGCAGGCGGTCGGACCGGACGGACCGGAATGTGCGAGTGCCGCACTCGGTTCCCTGGTCACCGGCAATCGGAACGTGCTGCACACCTGTCCCGCCGATGCGCTCTCCCCGGGTGATGCGCGGGATCTGCGTACCACCGTGGGCTTTTTGGCCGGTCGTGGGGCGCGGGTGATCACTCTGGCCGGTGATGCGAGCGCACGGTCCACCGCGGCACAACGGATCGTGCGTGCGGCGGCCGCACGGCGCGGAGTCGTGATCGCCGATCATCCGCGTCCCGATGGCGCATTGCTGGTGGTCTCCGGGTGGGAGCACGCGACCGGCACCCTGGTGCGCACCCGGCGCGCGCAGCAGGAAAATCCGCTCTACGCCTACGGAAACTACCTCGCCCCCTGGTTGCTCAACGCGCCGATCGTGAATTCGGTGCCGACCTCGGAGTTGCCGCTGCGATTCGACCCGCGGGTGCGCGAATCGCTGGAATTCTCCGTGGCACTGGAGAACCTGTTCGGCGGGGAGAATCCGTCCACCGCAGCCTACCGTTCCTGGGCGGCCGAGACCAGCGCACCGGTGGACAGCGGGCTGCAGATCTACGGCTGCGCGCAGGTGAACGCGATGCCGATGGATGCCATGGGAGACATGGGGAAACCGTATCCGGGGCAGTGGATCCCGGACGGAACGATCGTTCCGGTCACCGGGGTGCTCCGTTGACCGCCGCCGCTGGGAGAACAGAAAGGGACGCCTATGACAGCGATCGACGGTAGTTTCGGATTGCCCGCTCCCGCGGCGCGGGCGCCATCGGCCCGGGCGGGCGTGGTCGGTGTGGGGTTGGTGCTGGCGGTTGCGCTCGGCCTCGCCGTGTTCAACGCGGCGGGCTGGAAACTGACCCTGCTGTACGCGGTCGGTCTGTTGCTCGGCCTGGTGCTGTTCCACTCCCGGTTCGGGTTCACCTCGGCGTGGCGGCAGCTGGTCACCGTCGGCCAGGGCAGCGCGCTGCGGGCGCACATGCTGATGCTCGCGGTCGCCTGTGCGCTGTACGCGGTGATCCTCGGATTCGGGGCGGGGCTTTCCGGGCGGCCGGAGGGACTTGTCATGCCCGCCGGGGTCGGGGTGATCCTCGGCGCGTTCCTGTTCGGGGTCGGCATGCAGGTCGGCGGTTCCTGCGCCTCGGGCACGCTGTTCGCGGTCGGCAGCGGTCAGACCGCGATCCTGTACACGCTCGGCGGGTTCATCCTCGGTTCGATCGCGAGCGCCTTCGCCGCGAACTGGATCACCGTGCTGCAGAACCTGGGTCCGACGGTGTCCTTCGCCGACACCCCGCTCGGCTATCCGGGTGCGCTGCTGATCTCGCTGGTCATCATCGCGGGTGTGGTGCTCGCCTCGCGGTGGGTGCAACGGCGGCGCAGCCCACCACCGGTGCAGCCACCGCCCTCGGCGTGGGGGATCGCCAGGGTGCTACGCGGTTCCTGGCCACTGTGGGCGGGTGCGATCGCGCTGGCCGTGCTCAACGCCGTCACCCTGTTCGTCTCCGGCGGGCCATGGGGCATCACATCCGCGTTCAGCCTGTGGGGCGCGAAAATCCTCGGCTGGCTTGGTATCGACATCTCCGGAGCTCCGTACTGGCAGGTGGCGAAGAACGCCAAGTCCCTGCATGCTTCGGTGCTCGCGGACAAGACCTCGGTGATGGACTTCGGCATCATGATCGGCGCGCTCATCGCCGCCGCCCTTGCGGGTGCCTTCGTGCTGCACCGCAGGGTCCCGCCACGGATGGCGCTCGGTGCCGTGCTGGGCGGAATCCTGATGGGATTCGGTGCGCGGATGGCGGGCGGTTGTAATATCGGAGCCTATTTCTCCGGAATCGCCTCGTTCAGCCTACACGGTTGGCTGTGGGGAATCATGGCCATCGGCGGGACCTATGCGGGAATAGCGTTGCGCCCGCTTTTCGGACTGACGAATCCCAAACCGACGGATTCGGTCTGCTGAATCCTGATCCGCAACAACAGTGAGGAGTATCCACCCATGAAACGACGTCTCGCGCGTATCCTTGTCGGCGGCGGTATCGCCGTGGCGGCGCTTGCCGGAGCGGCCGGGCCGGCCGGTGCCGCGCAGCCCGCGGCCCAGGACGGTCCCGCGGTCTGGCTTGTGCCCGGGGGCGACCTCGGCGGCGTGCTCGGCCCCACCGTGGGCGTGCCGACCGCGCTGCTCGCCCCGGTGAACAAGCTGCTGACCGTGCTACACGGTTGAGGTCAAGAAAGTCGGGGCCGCCGCACCGAGTATGGTGCGGCGGCCCCGGTGCGCGGTTCAGTTCCCGGAAGGCAGCAGCTTGCCGGGGACTTCGGCGACCGACTGGATCAGCCCGACGACCGGGACCCCGAGCACCGTGTAGTCGGTCCAGATATCGTGCAGACCGCTGGTGTCCGGCTCGTCCACGATCGCGGGATCACCGCCATCGCCGGTGCCGCCGCCGGTCGCCGCCAGTGCCGGTACACCCGCGCCCGCGAGCAGGCCGAGCGCGATCACCGAGGACGCGATTCCGCGCCGGAGATTAGTGCGCATAACTGTATTCCCAATCTGGTTCCGATGGGTATTGTCCGAAACTACCGTGGCACTTCCGGTGCGGAAAAGAAAGTGCGATCCAGGTATCGGGAATTCCTCGATAATCGACGAATTGCGGATCAATAGGCGAGTGCTGTTGTTGCGGTTGTGCGATGCGGCTTCGCACGACGGCTCGTCCAACGGAATCTCCGCCGCATCACGACGAGGCAGCCCTGTCTGAGTGGTCTTCTCAGCAAAGCTGAGAGGCCTGCCATGGTCGGCTCGGTGTCCAGCGGCGGTGCCGCAACGGCCGTGGCCGCCGGGCTGCTACCCCTGGCTCATGGTAGTGACGGGGCAGGCTCGATCCGCACACCGGCCGCGACCTGTCACCTTGTCGGGGTGAAACCGAGCCGCGGATTGGTGAGCTCGGCGCGCCGTCTTGCCCTTGGCATCCGGTACGGCTCCGGTGCCGGACGATCGCACAACGTTCCCTATCGCACATCCGAGGCATACATCTGGTCTACCCGAGTGGCTACCTGAGAAATTACCGCCAGTCAGCTCTCGACCGTATCCGCGTGGTGTGCGGTGGCGTGGAGGCTGCTCAGCAGCGCGAGGGCGTGGGCGCTGGGTGTGCCGGGGTCGGCGTGATAGATGATCAGTTGCTGCCCGGGGGCGTCACGTACGTCGAATGCCTGGTAGGTGAGGGTGAGCGGGCCGACGTCGGGGTGCACGAGGTGTTTGGGTTCGCGGGTCTTGCCGCGCACCTGATGGGTTTCCCACAGAGTCCGGAATTGCGCGCTGCCTTCGGTGAGTTCGGCCACGAGCTGTTGCAGAGCGGGATCCTCGGGGTCGTAACCCGCGGCTACCCGCAGGTTCGCCACGACGGCTTGCGCGGTCCATTCCCAGCGTGCGTAGAACCGTCGTCCGGCGGGGTCGAGGAAAGTCATGCGGGCGAGGTTGTCCACCGTGCCGAACGGTGAGAACAGCCCGTCGGCGAGGGTGTTGGTGGCCAGTACGTCCAGCCGCTGATCGAGCACGAACGCAGGGGTCTGCGGATAGCCGTCCATGAGCTGTCGCAGTTCGGGGCTCACGGTGCGGTGTTCCGGAACGGAGGTGGTGGCCGGCGTGGCGCCCGCCAGCCGGTACAGGTGGTCGCGAGCGTCGGGTCCGAGATCCAGTGCACGGCAGAGCGCGTCGAGCACCTGCGGTGACGGGTGGGTCTCACGGCCCTGTTCCAGGCGGGTGTAGTAGTCGACGTTCACCCCGGCGAGTACGGCGACTTCTTCGCGGCGCAGTCCGGTCACCTTGCGGCGTCCCGAGTGGAGCACGTCGGCGTTGCCGGGGGATCGTTGTGCGCGGCGCGCTCGCAGGAACGCACCCAGCTCAGTGCTCGCCATGGCACCAGGGTAGGTCGGTCTCCGCCCGGTTGCCTGGGTGTGGGACACCCAGGCACCGTTCGTCCTGCCGGGGCTGGTTCTCGCCGCCGATGCTGGTCGGCATGACAGGTGATAGCGACGTGCGGGCTATGAGGGTCCCCGCGGCTGGCCGAATCGAGCACGGGCTGCATGCCGGGAGGCGCTGCGCGTGCGCTGCCGATCACCCGGGGGCGGGCAGGGCGATGAGCGCGGAAAGTCGTGAACTGGACGGTAAGTCGCACTGCTCACCGGCGCCGCTCGCGGTGTGGGTGCGCCATGGTCGCTGTGCGGCACGCCCGTGATGTGCGAGTGCTGGGCACCGACCCCGTTCGCAGTGAACGAGGTGGCCGCCCGACTCAGTGGTGTGTCCCAGGAGGACACCACAGCCGACTGGGACGAGCTGATGTCGGTCAACGCTCGGGGAACGTTTCTGCACGCCAGGGAGGTGTTCCGCCCCGGTGTGGTCGAGACCGACATGCTCGACGACTTCCGGGCCGACAGCCGGGAGTACCTGTGCTCCTTCGGCGACGCCCGCCCCTGGGCCATGCCGCACAACCCGAAGAGGTGGCCGAGGTGATCGGTTTCCTGGCCCGGCCTCGCTCGAGCGTCGTCACCAGCGCGGCCGATGACGGCTACACCGCCGCCTGATCCATACACACACCACAACGAGAGACAAGGAGCCGTCATGTCTGGACGCCTCACCGGCAAGGTCGCGCTGATCACGGGTGCGACAGGCGGCATCGGTCAAGCCACCGCGGAACTGTTCGCCCGTGAGGGAGCCGGCCTCATCGTCGCCGACCTCGACCACGACACCACTGACAAGCTCGCCGCGCGCCTGAAAGCCGAAGGCGCCGAGGTGCTGGCGGTCCGGTTGGATGTCCGCGCACCGGAGAACTGGGACGAGGCAATCGATCTGGCGAGCCGGCGCTTCGGCCGCCTCGACATCCTGGTCAACCTGGCCGGCGTCGTGGACTGGCCCGGTATCGAGGACACCACGAAGGACGACTGGGACCGGGTGGTCGCGGTCAACCAGACCGGCACCTGGCTCGGAATGAAAACCGCCATGCCCCTGCTGCGTGCCTCCGGTAACGCCTCGGTCATCAACACCTCGTCAGTACTCGGCCTCATCGGCAGCGGGGCCGCCGCCGCATACCAGGCGACCAAGGGTGCGGTGCGGTTGCTGACCAAGACCGCCGCCGTCGAGTACGCCACCCGCGGAGTCCGGGTCAACTCGGTGCACCCCGGGGTGGTAGCCACCCCGATGATCCAGGACCTGCTCGACGAGCAGGGTGACCAGCAATCCGACATCCTGCGCACCCCGATGCGCCGGGCGGGCGGCCCCGACGAGATCGCCCCCGCAATGCTCTTCCTGGCGAGCGACGAATCCTCGTTCGTCACCGGAACCGAACTCGTCGTCGACGGCGGACTCACCGCACACTGACAACCGTCTTCGGCTCCACGCCAGGTGCCCGCATACAGGTCCTCAGTGTTCCGTGGTGGCGGGGAGCGCAGCACGTGGTGCGGTGGCATCCGCGGTCCCCAGGCACTGGCTGCCGTCGAAGAGGCCCAGTTCGTAGTGCGCGGTGTGCTCATCGTGTTCGTCGACGGCGATCCCGATGTCGTAGGTGCCGGGATAACGGACCTCGCCGAGGTAGTTGACCTGGTAGTGCCAGGGAAGGAATCGCGGGAGTTTCCTGGGGAACCGTCTCCCAGCAGGGTGTGTGCGTGCGACGCGATCGCCTCGTCGTACCAGCCCAGCGCAGCGATGTAATTGACGTGCCGGTTGAGATCGACATCTCCGACGCGGGCGTGGACGGTGGCGGCGGCCGGGTAGTAGTGCCGCTCTCGGTGATGCGGACCGGGTTTCGACGCAGCTGTCACATCTGTTCCCGGCAGCCGTAGCTCTTCGAGGTCGGCGAGCAGCTCGTCCGGCACGATGATCGGGCCGGACTTGTCGGCGAGCACGATGGTGGCCTCGGCCGTGGCGACCGGCTGGCCGTCGGAGAACATGCCCTGACCATAGGTATACGAAGACCGCCCGATCGCCCGGATACCGGTACCGATCCGGACGGTTCCACCGAACTCGCCGAACGCCGAGTACCGTTCGACACGCTGGCCGACCAACAGGATGTGGAACGGCCCGAACCCGCTCTCGGCCACGAGCTTGTCGAACCGCGGGAAGCGCAGAGCCACACGGGGATGTTCGAAAAGGCGCGCCAGTGCCACCGTGCTCGTCGTGCCGTCCGGCGCAAGGTCACCGAACCGTCGCACCACCTGCTGCCGGTCCGGAAAGTCGGCCTCGGTCGCAGGCCAGTGGGCTGTTCGTCGATGGTCACAGTGGTTCCTTTCCGGGTAACCCGACACCGTCCCGCTGGCGGGCACGCCCCTGGACAGCCTCCGAGCGGTGGGCTGCTGCGATGTCATAGCCGCCGTGAACCTGCTCTCCGGTTCCGCAGGCGACGAAGTGTTCAGCATGCGCAAGCTGGCCGGTGAGCTGGGGGCCGATTCCTCCAGCCTGTACCGGCACTTCCGTAACCGCACCGAGTTGATGCTCGCGATCGTGGATCATGTACTGGTCCAGGCCATGCACGATTACCGGCGGCAAGGTAGCTGGCGTGCGCGGCTGGTGGACCTGGCCTTGCGCTCCTGGGACGCGTATGCCGCGTTGCCGCAGCTGGCGAAGGACGCCAGCCACTATCCGGGCAGCGGGCCGGGCAGTCAGCTGGTGATCGAGGAGACCCTGCAAGCCCTCGGCGACGCCGGGGTGCCCGAGGAACTCATCCCCGAGTGGTATCACCGGCTGATGACCTTGTCCGTCTCCCTCATCGCCGCACACGCGGCCAGGCAGACCAGCGGCCCAGCCGAACAACAACGCAGACTGGAAACCTTCCGGGTGATCACCGTAGGCGCCGACCCGGAAGAGTATCCCGCATTGGCTCACTACAGCCGCCACATCAAACCCACGGGCTTCACCCGCGCAAGCTTCCTCGCCACCATCGAACTCGTACTGGATGCGGTACCGGCCCGCCAAGAAACAAGCGGTACTCAGTGAACCGTCACGGGTCGGGCCGCTTCCTGCGTTGCGTCACCTCTCTTTGATGTGTGAACAGATGACTCGGGAAATCGTTCAGTCGGCCGGAGCGCGGAGTGCGTGCAGTTCGGCCGCGGCTTCCGGATACTGCTCCGCCAGCTTGTCCGCGGAGGCGAACTCGACGCAGTCGTCGGTGTAGGCCGGGATGACGATCGTGCTGAACAGGCTCCACTCGCCTCGGGTGACGGTGGTCTGCCAGGTTCCCGCCGGAACGACGACCTGCGGCCGCTCACCGGCGGAGACGTCGGTGCCGAGCACCACACGCTCGATGGTGCCGTCCGGGTGCAGCAACAACATCGCAGCGGGCGCTCCCGCATGGTGCACCCACACCTCGGTGCGATCGAGTCGGTGCGGCGCGGAATACGCCGGGGCGACGAGCAGATAGTAGATCGCGGACCCGTCCGCGGACCGCCAGCTCTCGCCGAACAGTCCACCTTCTATGGGCAGAGGCTGGAGCTCTAGATACCTGATGTAGTCCGTGGGTTCTGGCATACCCGGACCCTAACGGGAATCAGGGGCAACCGAACCGCGACGAACCACCCCTTGCTGCCACACCACTTGCGGAGGTGATCGACGGGGAGGACTATCCCACCAGCGCGGTCCCCTCCACTTCAGCGGCTGCTCTCGACTACGCCCGTCATCACGGCGCCAGCACCTACCACGAGGTCGGATCGTGCGCGATGGGCTCGGCCGACGACGATGTGCTCGCCCCCCGGCTGCGTGTCCGCGGTACCGATGGGCTGCGGATCGTCGACGCATCCGTTCTGCCGTTCCAGGTTTCGGCCAATACCGCCGCGCCGGTGATGGCCCTCGCCTGGCTTGCCGCCGATCTACTGGATGCCTGGCACGTGGAACTTTGCATGGTGTCTCAGTCAGTAAGGAGACAGCATCTCGGATTACCGGGACGATGGTCGCGGGGATGGCGGAATGACGGTCGTGCCCACTCGATGAATGTCGCGCGACCGTGTTCATTGATGCCGTGGTCGTGAAGGCGCGATGGTCAGCTGATGAGTCCCGCGTTCTACGGCCGATCGGTGTGACGCTCGAGGATCGTGAGGGTGTGATCCATTTGATGAGGAATTCTTTCCGGATCGCGTGTAAGCGTGGCTTGGACGTGGTGAAAAAGGATTTGGAACCGGTTCTTGCCGCCGCGGCGGCGGGAGCTGCCAAAGGGCCCGAGCGATCCGGGATGAGAACGCTCAGGCAGGTCGGCCTCCGACGCGTTCCCATTGGGCTTTGTTCCACTCGACGTATTCGGCCCGGACGCCACCGGGTAGTTCGGCGGTCAGGTTCCTGCCGGTGGGTACGGTCTGCGGGCCGCGCACGATCTGCGCTCCGGCCCGGTCGAGCAGCTCCTGGCACTCGTCGAGGTCGTCGACGATCAGCGTAGTCACCGTTGCCCGGTACGGCTCCAGTGCTCGCTGATCACCCGCCACCAGCAGAACGCGGCCAACGGTGGCCAGCTCCAGGCCGTTCGGCATCGTGAAGCGGGTGTCGGGCGGCTCGCCCGTGACCGCGGTAAAGGACGCCAGTGCCGCATCCAGGTCGTCGACATAGGCGCGGGCGTAGGTGCGGAGGATACGCATGATCAGAAAAGGTGTGCAGCGATGCGGATATTCCGTTTGCACCTTGACGAGTGCCTGACCGTCCCGACATCAGGATCAGCTCGAGTGGGGGTGGGGCAGGACGAAATCGCGTAGCAGAGCGGCGACCTGGTGTTTGCCTTCCAGGGTGCTGCCGTGGCATATCCGGGGGAGGATCTCGATGCGTTTCGTGCCCGGGATCGCCTGGGCGAGAGTACGGCCGTGCTCGGCGGTCGCGGCGGGATCCTCGGCACCGTAGATGGGTTGGGTGGGCACGGTGATCGTGGCGAGCCGATCGGTGACGTCGAAGCCGTTGACCGCGTCGAGCCGGCGGGCGTCCTCGACCGGAGGCTGGTGCACCAGTATCCCGCGGGTCTCGGCCAGCAGGCCGGGATCCCGCCGCCTTTTCTCCGAGAGCACGAAGTCGAGCATCCGCGTGTCGCGCTGTTCGGGTGGGAGCGCGGTCAGCTCACCGGCGGCGGTCCTCGGGACCAAGTGAATCCTGGGCAGGGTCGCGCCGAGCGTCAGGGTGGCGATGACCCCGGGCCGGGACACCGCCAACTGCAGGGCGATAGCGCCTCCGAACGACACCCCGAACACGTGTGCGCGCGCGTGGCCCAGCCCGTGGATCAGTGTCGCGAGATCGTCCATTCCGTAAGGGGTGGCGGAGTTGATCGACTCACCGGTGTCGCGCTGGTCGTAGGTGATGGTGTGGATGCCTTCGTCCAGCAGTCCGCGGAACTGGTCGTATTGCGCGCGGTTGCTCTCCCGCCGTGGATCAGCGCGAGGGGCTGCCCGGAGCCCGAGGTCGAGTAGGCGATCCTGGCCTCCCGCTCTCGTTCGCCACCTGGACCGTGCTACACAGTCAGTGCGTCGGCCAGTTCCCGGGTCCGGCCCAGCATCCGCGCCATCGCGATCGAGTCGATGTAGTCCTCGTAGCTCACGATCTGACCGTTCCGCACCCGGGCCACGGCCAGCGCCCGGAACGTGTACGGCTCTTGGGCCGCGTGTGACCAGCCGTTGTGGCTGAACTCGGCGACGACCACCTCCGGATCGTCGGTCTGGTGTACCACCGTCTCCACCTCGGCCATGTCGAGCAGCTCCTTGGTCGACTCGCCCGCCTGATAGTACTTCTGGATCGCCTCGGGCCCGCTGAGCTCCGCGGGTGTGCCCGGCGGAGCGAAGGGGAACCGGAGCACCCCATCGGCTGCGAACAGGCTGGAGAACTCGGGCCCGTCCCCGGCTATCATCCGGCGGACCTCTTCGATCATTTCGCGGGGTGTGAGCGCCATGATTGCTCCTTCGGGTGACGATGAAATCCTCAAGAGGACAGCAACGTCTGTTTACCGTGGTCGGGTTGTGTGGACTCGGGTGTTGCGTGCTTCGATGGCTTTCCAGGTGGCGGGGATCGTGAGGTCGGCTCCGTTGTGTGCGAATTGTTGGGCCGCCGTTGTGTGGGGGTGGTGGTGTGGCTGGGGGTGTTGCCGATCGCGATGTAGAGCCCGAGGTGTTCGGTGAGCTTNTCGTCCGGGCCGAATACCGGTCGGCGCGCTGGCGAGTGTGCTTCGTCGGTGCCGACGATGAGGTCCGGGGTGTTTTCGTGGCTGGAGGCGACGGTGACTGTGACTCGGTCGCCGTTGTCGATGAGTGTTTCGACGTGTTCCTCGAAGCGCAGGTCGGCCTGCTCGGGCAGGTGTGTTGCGGGATGGTGACCGCCACGTGCCAGGTCGATGTCGGCGCTGAGCCGGGCTGTTCCTGCCCCACCGGTCGAGATCCGCATGCTTGCTCCTTCGGTGCCCCACCACCCCACTATAGCGACATTCTGTCTATTTAAGCTAGTTTGCCGGGTGGTCGGGGCGGCGAGTGGTCGGTCACCCCTGCGGCTCGTGTCGGGCTGTGCTGATCTGGGTCACAGCCATCCGTGGTCGTGGGCGTGGCGGGTGAGGACGACACAGCGGGTACCGGGATGGTGTGTGGCGACGTGTTCGGCGACCTGGGCGCCGTCGAGCCCGGGCATCTCGATATCGAGTACCGCGATATCAGGCCGATGGGCGCGGATCACCGCCGACACTTCGTTGCCGGTGCCCGCCTGACCCACCACGGCGAGATCGTCTTCCATACCGAGTAGGGGCGCCACCGCATGACGAGTGACCGGCATCGTCCCGCCGTATGCCGGAAACACCGCCGATGTGCTCGAACAGGCCGTGACGCAGTGACCCGCAGACGGGGCAAGAGCCGGCTCGGCGGGTTGCCTTTCTTCCACTGGGACACCGGCTATGGAGACAGCTCGGGCGTGAACTGCTGGACTTCGCGCCGACCGCCATCCCAGCCGGTCCGGCGCAGCCAGTTTTCGAAGGTCATCAGAGTGGGATGGAGTCGCCGCAACAGATCGAGGTCGCGAGCGTTACCGGCGAGGTCATAGTGCTGGAAGAATCCGAACATGCCGGCGTAGTCGTGACCGACTTCGGGAGTGCCGGTCCGGAGCGCGTCGAGTGGCAGTTCGGCGTAGCGGGCGGGGATGCCGGTCACCCGCTCGAAGGTCGCCGCGATCTCGTTCCCGGTGAGGCTGTCGGCGGCCACGGCGAGATCGCGCGCACCCCATGATTGCCAGTGCTCGAGCATGTGTACGGCGAACCAGGCGATGTCGTCGAGCCCGATCATGGGATACCGGCCGGAGCCGAGCGGCAGGGTGAACACCACATGCTCGTCGCCCTCGGCCGCGGGCGAAAGGCGTGACTGGAGGTTTTCGAAGTACGGCGAGGTCACCAGGACCGAGACGTGTTCGGAGTACCATCCGTCTCGCTCATGCCGCATCATCTCTTCGGATCGGTGGAGCTGGATGTGCGCGGCGACCGCGGCCTTGGCCTCGTAGTGGGGCACGAGAATGCGCCCTGCGGTCAGGGTGGCTGCGCTGTCCAGCGAGGACCACACGAACCGGTCGATCCCCCGTAGCCGGGCAGCTTCGAGGATGCTGGTGCCCTGGGTGAACTCGGCGATCGGGCTTTTCGTGGAGAAGAAGTCGGTGTTGCAGAACACCCAGGACACGTCGTCCAGTGCGGACCGGATGCTTTGCGGATCGCCTGCGTCGCCCCGAACGAGCCGCACGCGGTCGCTTCCGTCGGCCAACGCAGCCGCGCGCTTCGAGTCCGGGTTCCGGGTCAGTACCGTCACCTCATCGTCGGTATCGGCAAGCAATTGCGCGACGACGCGGCTGCCCATGGCACCGGTGCCGCCGATGACGAGTGTGCGGTTCATGAGACGAGCTTTGCGGCATGGAGCACGTGATCGGCGAGCTCCTGATGGGTGACAATCCAGACATCCTCCCGGACGTCGGCGAGCTGCCGGAGCACCTGCTCGAACTGGTCGGCGAATGGTGGCCGTCCTCCGACGTGCGCGTGCACGGTCAGATTCAGGATGCCCGGTCCCGGCTGGCGCAGCAGGTAGTCGAGGAGATCGAGGTGAATGTCCCGGTAGGCTCGCGGACCGGCCAGCGCACCGCGCACATCGGTGAAGTCGCTGTGTTGGAGGCACACCAATGGACCAGCGGCTGTGCTCGTGACATAGGGCAGATCCCGGTCTCCGTGGTCCCCGGACCATCGGTAGCCGGCCGCGGTGAGCAGATCGGGAGTGTTCCTGGTCGGGGTGGCTCGCGGGCTGAGCCAGCCGACCGGCCGGGAGCCGGTGAGCCGCCGCAGAATGTCGGTGCAGCGCAGGATGTTCTCCCGTTCGGCATCCGGACCGAGCTGTCCGGGAACGAGGTCCTGGGCGTACGAATGCGCCGCGAGCTCGTGTCCGGCAGCGTGCGCGGTCAGCACTGGTTCGGGATGCCGCTCCGCGAGTCGGCCGCTGACGCCGAACGTCGCCCGCATGTCGTACCGGTCCAGAATCTCGAGCAGCCGCCAGACGCCCGTCGTCGCCCCGTATTCGGCCCACGAAATGCTGTGCAGGCACTCCACCCCGGGCAGCGGCCATGCGGCGGCCATCGGTGCGTAGCCCGGCCAATGACCATCGGACCAGGATTCGAGCGCAACGCAGATTTTTGCGGCGACCTTTTTGCCATCCGGCCAGGTCAGAGCAGATCCCATGGGCGTCACGGTAGCCGCGGCCGAACAGGTCATCTAGTATCGCCGAAGGAGAGGACCTATCCGCGCGATGCATAAATCAGAAGTCACGCTCGATCGAATGCGCACCTTCGTCCGGGTCGCCGAAAGTGGCAGTTTCTCCGCCGTCGCACGGGATCTCGGTGTCGGCCAGTCCACCGTCACGCGGCATGTGCGCGATCTGGAGGATGCGCTCGGGGTTTCCGTGTTCAGCCGCACCACCAGAAGCATCGCGTTGACCGACGAGGGGAGCCGCTATTACGCGCGTGCCACGGAAATTCTGCGTCAGGTCGAGCAGGCGGGCCAGGAGCTCGAGGACGCCAAGGCCGACGCGTCCGGAAAAGTGCGCGTATCCTGCTCGGCTTTCTTCGGCGTCCTGCAGCTGAGCAGACTGATCTTCGAGTTCCAGGATCGGCACCCCGACATTCGCGTGGATTTCGTCCTCACCGATGAACGCTCCGATCTGATCCGTGACGGCGTGGATATCGCCATCGCGCTCGGCGAGCAGCCGGACAGTGAACTGCGCCTGCGCCCGCTCGGCGAAGCGCACCAGATTCTCGTGGCTTCCCCCACCTATCTCGCGCGGCGCGGGACGCCGGGGTCGCCGGAAGATCTCTTTTCGCACGACGTGATCCGCCGGACGGGCGTCGCCAGAAGCCACGAGCTGACCCTCATCGATGAGCAGGGCACGGCGCACATCGCTACCTTCACTCCCCGTCTCCGCATCGACCACGGTCATGCGGCTCGGGAGGCCCTTCTCAGCGGTCGCGGTGTCTCGCCCGTACCCCAGTGGCTCGTCGATGATCTGCTCCGCGACGGGTTGCTGCACACCGTGCTCCCCGGGTACAGCTGTGCGCCGATGCCACTGAACATGCTCGTCGTGCCGGAACGGGCCGATATCGCTCGAGTCCGGCTGCTCCGGGACTTCCTCGCCGAGCAGATGACCACCATCCCTGGAGTGCGGCCGCCTCACCGGCAGTGAGCATCAGGCCCGGGTCGCCAGCTGCGGAGAGTGAAGGCAAGCCAGGTTGCCCACCGTTGACCATCCTGCGGAGCGCGCGGTTTCCAGAGCTCGACGAGCGCCGAACGGTAGTTTTTCCTGCGGGTTCTCCGTTTGCTCTGGTCAGCGAGCGGGAGAAAGACTCGGGAACCGTCCCGGAACCGATTTTCCGATGTCTCGATGGGTGTTCACCCTGTTACGTTCGGAGCATGCTTCCACCTCCGGACGACGACCCGGCCGATCCGAACATCATCATCCGGTTCGGCAGACATCGGCTGCGCATCGTCGATGTGTTCGAGACACTGAGCATCATCAACGATGCGTTGATCGCGATCGAGTTCCTCATCGGCAGCATCTTCTTCTTCGGCCGGGACCACGATCCTGGCGTGTGGCTGTTCGTTGTCGGCAGTATCCAGCTCGCGGTGCGGCCCGCTCTTCGCCTTTCCCGGCGGCTCACCCTGCGCCGCATGGGGCGGCGAGCCGACGGCCTGCATGTTCGCTGGCAGCGCCAACAGGAGGAGTTCTGAGCGCAGGCCCACAGTCGGTGGTGTGGACCGGGGAGCGCTATCGCCGATATCCCGCCGGGTCCATGTTGAACGCGAGGTCGATCGCGACCGGCGAGACGACGGCCAAGGCTGCCAGCGGTTGCGGCAGTCGCGCCGAAAGCTCGAGCACGTACCGGCCGACCGCCCTGGCATCGCGCACCAGCGGACGCCAGTGGGAGTAGCCGCCCAGTTTCACGAACCGGCCGACGTTGTTCCCGGCCTGGTCGGCGAGGTCGAACTGTTCGAGCCGGGTCCCGGTCGAGCGTAGCTTCCCCGCGGCGCGGCCGTGGCTGGTGATGCCGAAGCTGACCTTGCCGAGCACGTTCTTCTGGGCGAACCGGCCGATCTCCCCGCCGTCCGGGCTGGTCACGCTGATCTTGCTCTTCCACACCTTCCGGTGTGTCAACGTTGCCCACGGCCGCCCCCGGGGATCGCGGAACTCCATGGTTTCGGTGGTGTTCTTTTTGATCGCCTCGCCAAGTGGCGTCTCGGCGATGTCGTAGGACTCGATCTGTTCGACGCATTCGGCGAGCAGAGCACCGTTGGCGGAGTACAGCCGGTACAGACAGCCGGACCGGTCCATGGAGAGCTGGTCGACGATGACGACCGGTTCACCGAAAACGGTCCCGTCGCCGTAGCGCGGCGCGATTCCGCTCTCGCTGAGCATCGCGGCGATCTCGTTCCGGTCGGCGTACCAGCCTGCGGCGCTTTCCGGCATGTGCGACCCCGGTTCTGTGCTCGGTTTTTCGCGCAGTATACGGCGTAATGGGCGGTTCTGAGGGCCAGCCAGGTTCGGCTGCTTCGATGCCGATACGGAACCAGGCGTTGTTGCGTATCCCCACCGTTCTTCCTGCGCGCGGGGCTGCTCGTTGTCTCCGCTGTCCGCTGCACTGCGCATCGTGTGGCTCGCGGGTACTCCGCCGAGCGAGGTGAGCTCCGCGCTGCACCGGGCGGCTCTGTGTACCCCACTGACCAGGCGGAAACGGCCGTGCGGCTGAACCATCCGGCACGCTCTGCGGAAAGCCCGTGACTAGGTTCCGTGCCGGCCGTCCTCGATGCGATAGATGGTCGCGTCGCGGTTGTGGTAGATCGGGTGCAGTTCACGTACGCGATCGAGGTGGCGGAGGCCGTGCGCCCGCTGATTGGTGTTTCGCACGAAGCCTTTCTCCACCATGAGGTATTTGACGTTCAGCTGCCGCACGGCGGATCGGACCCGCGCGTCCGCGTCGTACTCGTCGAAGTGGTCCATCAGGAGGCTGGGCGCGGCACCCACCTGGTTGTCGCTGAAATGACCAGCCACCGGATGCGCACCCGAGATCGCGTACATCCACGCGGAACCATCGTATCGATCGTTCATGACCTTTTCGTTCGGCCGCACCACCGAGCGAAGATGTTCCATGGCTTGATATTCGAGGTTGCTGACCGTCGGCCCGTTTCCGTACCGGAACGCGATCGCCGCCGCGTTGACGGAATGATAGAACCCTTTGGTCAGCACGAAGAAAGCCAGGAACACCACGGAGAACGCGATAGCGAACGCCGCGCGCCGCAGTGCGTTCACCTTCCGGAGCAGCGCCGCGATCGCGGTACCCGTTTCGGTCAATCCATGCCCCGCGACCAGGGAAAGCGGAAGCACGGCGAGCGCGAGGAGCCGGTATTGGTCGTTCCACCACGGCCTGCTGAGTGCGACCACGAGAGTACTGCCATTGTAGGACATCGTCAGGATGAAAAGGCAGGCGAAGATGAGCGAACCGCCGAGAATCCATCGCGCATCGCGGAGATTCTTGAACCGGATCAGCCCGATCCACAAGGGTATCGCCAGCCAGATCTGCGGGTGTTCGCTCAAAAATTGATAGGTCAGCAACGATCCGACGGACTGGCTGAACGGGAAGTGTTTGTCCCAGGTTATTCCGGGGGCTTCGGAGGCGCTACTGAGCAGGCCGCTGATGAAAGGCAGCGAGATCACGATACTGGCCACGCCTGCCGTCGCCAGGATGCCCAGTTCCCGCCAGGTCCGCCGTGGAATCTTCAGCCAGCGCCCGAGCAGGATGGGCAGCAGATACAGGACTGCGGTGAACAAACCGGAGGGTTGCAGGGTGAGCAGTCCCACCGCCGCGAGTACGAGCGCCGCGCCGGTGCCGATGCGGCGCTCGTCCAGCACCATCACCGCGAGCAATACGAAGGCCAGGCTCAGAATGCTCGCTATCTCGAACGGGGTCAGCGGTCCCCGCCACAGCTGGTCGTAAATCACCGAAACCGAACTCACGGCGACCAGCACCGTGAAGGAACAGGTCAGGGCGCGAACCCGGAACCGGTGCAGCAATCCGAGCAACGCAAGGGCGAGCATGGCGGGAAGAAGCGCCATCTGGGCGTTCATCACGATGGTGATCGGCGCGCCGGTGATATTGTAAACGGTTGCGGCGACCAGATGATAAGCGTTCGGGTAGAAAGTACCGCCCGTTTCGTACCAGTTGATCATCCCCATCCCGGTGAAACTGCCGTCGCCGGTATCGGCGATATAGCGGATCCCGTTCGCATGGAACGGTGCATCCCAATCCTGCGGCAGATGCGTCAGCCCGCCGGTGCCCAGCGCGATGATCAGTGCCCCGGCCACCGATGCGATGGCCACCCCGGCGATCGCGATCCGGTGATCCCGCCGCTGCCAGCGAGCCGCGCTGCCGAGCGGTTCATCCCGGCCCCGCCACAGCCGGCGCAGCAGATAGGCGAGGACCGCGAGGACGAGCGTCGAGCCGCAGTACGTCCAGGCACCCCAAGGGATTCCCAGCCACGTGGTCAGTGGTCCGCACAGCCCCGCGACGGCATAACCCAGCAGTGGTGCGGTAGCCGTCAGCGGCCATCCCCGGAGCCCGGTGCCGTGGCCCAAGATCAGGCCCGGACCCCAGATCATGAGGATGTTCGCGAGACCGGCCAGAATCACGAGGCCATAGCTGTCGTTCAGTGACATCTGCTCAATCGATCGAAGGAATGCACAATGCAGCGATCCTAGCGAGGCCGGCAGATTCCGTTGCGTTCGACCAGTTCCGACGTTGCATCACCGGAAAGAGTGAGTGGTTCTCTCGGTGAATATCACCACCGGTGGTAGTGCGGCGAATGGCGTATCACCCGACAGTGTCTCGAGGAAGGAATGCCCTCGGAGACTATTTCGGGGGAAGTGCGGATCGCGAAGCCTTCATGCGCACGGCCGAGGCCGAGAGCGCCGGGTGATTGCCGAATCGAAGCCGGGGTTCATGCTGGTGTACTGCGTGCCGGGCAGCTCATCGCAATCGATGCCCCGTGTCTGGCGGTGCGCCGGAAGAACTGGGTTCATCACTGATGGCGCATTCGGCTGATCTCGGAATCAACGGAACACCGTTTCCCGGCGTGCACGGCGCCGAAATCGGTATGGCGGCCGAGCCGATCGGCGCGGCCGAGACGGCGATCATCGTCCGTCGCACGTCAGCGCGATCACAAAGGGCGTGATTCCACGCCGGAGATGAGTGATCCAGGTATCGGGAATTACTCGATATTCGAGGAATTCCGGGTCAGTAGGCGAGCGCGGCGCTGTTGTTGCGGTTGTGCGATGCGGCCTCGATCCGGCCGGTGACTGGGTCACGGGAAATCGCGACCCAGTAGCCCTCGCCGCCGAATCGTGACGTCTCGGAGCTGACCTCGGTCCACGGTAGCCCGCTCGCTTCGAGTACGGCGTGGTCGTACTCGCCCTCGTGGAATATGGCGGTGGCTGTGCCGGTGGCCGGGTCGAAGGACGGCATGAAGAAGTCCGGTTTGTTCACCGCCTCTTCCACCGTCATGCCCAGCCGGAGGTGATTCAGCAGGCACTGGAAGGTCTTCTGGTGCAGGCCCGATCCCATCGAGGCGAAGCCGAGCACCGGATTGTCTGCCCGGAACACGATCCCGGTCTCGGTGGGTGCGGGCAGCCGGCCGCCGGGTTCGGTGGCCGCGATCTGCTGTTGCTGGTGCGCGCCCGGATCGCCGACGGTGATCCCGTCCACGACGATCGCGGGCCTGCCCCACAGCACGCAGTTGATCGAGTGCGTGATGGCCGCGATGTTGCCGTGCTCGTCGACGGCGACCACATCATCGGAGTGCCGCGGTGGCAAGGTTTTCCACGGCAGCGGGGAGCCGTCCGCGATCCGCTGCCACAGCAGCCGGGCGTGCTCGGGGGTGACCCGGTTCTCCGGTGAGAAATCCAGCCCGGGGAACGCGGCCGACACGGTGTCCGCCGGTAGATTCGACACCAGCAGCAGCTGCGTGATGTCCAGCGCGTGGCGCAGGGACTCTCCCGATTCCGTCCAATGTGGACCATCGGTCAACCCCGCGGCGACGGCGAGGTTCTGCGCCTCGATCATGGCCACCCCACCGGCGTTCGGCCACGGCGCGGTGGCGATGACCAGGTCCTCGCCGATGTCCGCGCGCAGTGCGGGAGCCCACCGCACCTCATAGTCGTGCAGGTCCCGCATGGTCATCCGGCCGCCGTCGGCGCGAACCGCTTCGACGATCCGTTCCCCGAGCGAGCCGTGGTAGAGATGATCGGTTCCCTGGGCCGCGATCTGCCGGAGGGTGCGCGCGAGGCGCGGCTGGCGAAGCGTTTCACCGGGGTGATAGCGCGAACCGTCCTGCTTCAGCAGGGTTTCCCTGGTCTCCGGAAGACGCCGCAGATCCTCCTCGCGCATCGTGTAGGCGAGGCCCAGCCCGGGACTGATCGGAATCCCGCGTTCCGCGAATTCGATCGCCGGTCCGAACAGGCTCGCGAACGGAAGCCTGCCGAACCGCTGGTGCCCTGCTTCCACTCCCTTGAGGAAACCGCCCACGAGCGCGGCCCTTCCGCTGGGTGCCGCGCCCCGTGCCGCCTCGACGCTGCCATCGAGTGTCACCCCGCCGGGGATCGACAGCGGATCGTTCTCCCCGGCGACGGTGTTCCATTCGGCGTTCATCGTGTGCACTTCGCCGGTGCGCGCCTCGTAATACACCAGCGACATGATGCCGAAGTAGCTGACCGCGGATCCGGCGGTCAGCGCAACCTGGGCCAGCGCGGTGGTCATCGCCGCATCGGCCGCGGTGCCACCCTGGCGCAGGGCTTCGAGACCGGCGCGCGCTGCCGGTGCTCCGTAGGCGACGGTCACCGCTCCGTGGTCGCCGCTCGCCGCACCGGCCCTGGTGCGCACCGCGGTCTGTGCCTCGAAAACCGCTCATACTCGCCCGGCCGCCAGCTCGCCGAGCCGAGATCGATCCCTGAATCAACCACGATTTTCCTTTGCTGCCGGGGATATTCCCAGAATCGGGCATCCCATACTCACCACGCGTCCGACGACTGTCAAAAGATCCGTCCCCGTAGGCGCGACAGGAGTCGAGCCTGATGCAGTGCTATACCGACCTGTATAGTAAACGAAGGTATACAGATCGGTATAGTCAATGGGCTGGAGGAACCCACATGACCTTTCTGCGCGGCGATCTCCTGGTCGACGGTGTCCGGCTCGCATATCGCGATCGCGGTACGGGGGAGCCGGTGGTCTTCGTGCACGGCACGCCGTCGCATTCCCATGAATGGCGGGATGTCGTGCCCCGCATCGAGGCGGCGGGTCATCGGGTGATCACCTATGATCTGCTGGGGTATGGGCGTTCCGAGCGTCCACTGGACCGGGACACCTCGGTGGCCGGGCAGACCGCGTTGCTCGGGGCGCTGCTCGACGAACTCGGCCTGGACAGCGTCACCATCATCGCGCACGACATCGGTGGCGCCATCGGTCAGCGGTTCGCCATCGCCGCACCGGAACGGGTGCGGCGGCTGATGCTGCTGGACACGGTCAGCTATGACTCCTGGCCCTCGGCGACCTGGCGCGCGATCATCGCCGAACACCTCGACAGGTACCGGAATCTGTCCCAGTGGGAGTTCAACGCCCTGCTGACCCGGCAGCTCGAAATGACCGTCGCGGACAAGGAAATCATGACCGGTGCGGTGCTCGAGGCCTATCTGGCCCCGCACCAGTCGAGTCTCGGGCCCAGCTCGTTTTTCGAGCACCAGGTCCGCCACTACGACTCGGTCTACACCGAGGAGATCAGCGGGGAACTCGTCCGGTTGCGCATGCCGGTGCGCATCCTCTGGGGTGCGCGAGACCAATGGCAGCCCCTCGACTACGCCCGGCGACTCGCCGCCGACATTCCCGCCGCCGAACTCGTCACCATCCCGGGTGCCGGTCACTTCGTCATGGAAGACGCGCCCGACCGGGTCACCGAGGAGATCCTGGACTTTCTCACCGTCTCACCATGAGGGAGCACTCACCATGAGGGAGTACTCACCATGACGGAGCGCCGGAGTAGGACAGCGCACCACCGAGCACCGCCCGGTCGACGGCTGCGGCCGATGATGCCGTTCCGCGCTGCCCAGAGCCGGCCCGCGCCAGCGAGCCGTTCCGCTCTCCTGCTCGATGTCCTCGAGGGTGCGCCAGCGGGTTTCCGGAACCCGGAGGTGGCGCACCATCCAGCCACACGTCCGGTCGTATTTCCTACCCGAGGCTTCCGGGCACACCTCGCCCCAGGATGTGGTCGACCAGCATCGCCTGCTGTTGGATGTGCTGCACGAAGGGCGGCTCGACCGGATGGACATCGCGGTCGAGAACCACGTGCAGCTGTTCCTCGACACCGAGGGCCGGAACGTCTAAAGCGGACAGATTCCGGCCGCTTCATCTGCGATCGTTGCCGATCCGAAGCGAAGGAGCCGATCTTGTCCGTCCCGACCACCACCCGCCTGAGTACCCGCGCCCTCAACCGCGCCACGCTGGCCAGGCAGTTGCTGCTCGACCGCGCCGAGGTTCCGGTGCACGAGGCCGTCGCGCACCTGTGCGGTCTGCAGGCCCAGGAACCACAGGAACCGTTCATCGGACTGTGGTCGCGGTTGCACGCCTTCGATCCGCACACTCTCTCGGACCTGCTCGTCCGGCGGAGCGTGGTGCGGACCCATCTGATGCGCCGGACCGTGCACCTGGTCACCGCCGAGGATGCCCTCGCGTGGCGGGCCAGGCACGACGCCATGCTGCGCCAGCGGGTGCTCGGGAACTACCGCCGTGAGCTCGAAGGCGTGGACCTGGAGGAGCTGGCCGCGGCGGGCGCGGCGGTACTGGCCGACGGCGAACCCCGTTCGATGACCGGGCTCGCGCGGGAACTCGGGCACCGCTGGCCGGAGCCGGGGCCGCGGGCACTGGGGGAGATGCTGGTCGCCGCGCTCCTCCCGATGGCGCAGTTGCCGCCGCGCGGACTGTGGCGCACGAAAGGCGGGGTGCGCAATGCGCTGCTCTCCTCGTGGCTGGGGCGGGAAATCGAACCGCTCGCCCCGGACGGCACCGATCCGGCCGGTGCCGCGCTGGCGCTGCGCTATCTGGCCGCGTTCGGGCCCGCGGCCGTCGCCGATCTGCGCGCCTGGTGCGGACTCGCCGGATTCCCGGCCGCGGTCGCCGAGATCCGCGAGCGGTTGATCAGCTTCCGCGATGAGCGCGGCCGGGAACTGCTGGACCTTCCCGATGCGCCGCGCCCGGATCCCGATACTCCCGCCCCTGTGCGGTTTCTGCCCGCCTTCGACAACGCGGTGCTCGGCTATCAGGACCGTGGCCGGATCATCGACGAGGCGCACCGCGGACTGTCGGTGGCCGGGGAACGCCTGGTGCTCGTGGACGGCCGGGTCGCGGCGACCTGGACGGTCGAGGACGGCACCGTGCTTGTCGCACCGCTGCGCCGGTTCTCCCGGGCCGACCGCGGTGCCGTTGCTGAGCAGGGGCGGGAGCTGGCGACGTTCCTCTCCGAGGGTGCGTGTCAGCGGGTGCGGGTGGCCGCCGCACCGCGCTGATTCGACGTTTCCGGCGAGCTGCGCTAATGTTGTGACGAACATGTTCGTTACGAACGCATTCGAGAGGATCGATGCCTGAACCACGCAGCCGCCGCGACCGGCCCGCGAAGCCACCGCTGTCCCGGCAGTGGATCATCGATACGACGATCGGGATCATGCGCCGCGAAGGCCTTGGCAAGGCGACGATGCGCCGGGTCGCGAAGGAGCTCGACACCGGACCGGCCTCGCTCTACGTCTATGTGCGGAACACCGCGGAGCTGCATGCCGCGGTCATCGACGAACTCCTCGGCGCGGTGACCGTTCAGGAGCGGGGCGACTGGCAGGACCGGCTGCTCGCGCTGGTCACCGATTACCGCGCCATCCTCGCGACCCATCCGGGGCTGGCCCGCTCGGCGCTGGTGATCCGCCCGTCCGGGCCGCAGTTGCTCGCCCTCTTCGACCGCGCGATGGGCCTGTTCATCGAGGGCGGCGTGCACCCCGCGCAGGCCGCGTGGGGAGTGGACCTGTTGTTGCTGACCGCCACCGCGAGCGCGGCCGAACACGCCGCGCCCGAGGACGGGGATGTGGACGCGGCCACCGATGCGCCCGCGAAGCGCGCGGCCATGGCCGAGGCGGTCCGTGCCGCGGAAACCCCGCTGCTGGCCGAGCATGTCGACGCGGTCCTCGGCGGCACCCCACAGGGGCGATGGACCTGGTATTTCCGGGCGCAGATCGCCGGAATCGCCGCCACACCGATACCGAACGACTGAGCAGGGGAGTCTCATGACCGCGATACCGCACTTTCCGATCGCCATCATCGGCGGCGGCCTCGGTGGCCTGACGGCCGCGCGGGTGCTGCACGTGCACGGCATCGAGGCGGCCGTCTTCGAGCGCGAAGCGGGCCGCCACATCCGGACCCAGGGCGGCATGCTCGACATCCACGAGGAGAACGGGCAGCGGGCGCTGCACGCGGCCGGCCTGTTCGAGCAGTTCCTCGGGCTGATCAACAGGGGCGGGGAGGCCATGCGCATCCTCGACAAACACGGCATCGTGCTGCGCGACGAGGCCGATGAGGGAAATCTGGAACGGCCCGAGATCGACCGCGGCACGCTGCGGGACCTGCTGCTCGATTCACTGCCCGGGAACACCGTGCACTGGGGGAGCAAGGTCACCGCGATCCGGACAGTGCCAGGGCATTCCGGGCGGCACGAGGTCACCCTCGCCGAGGGCGGCACGTTCACCACGGATCTGCTCATCGGCGCGGACGGTGCCTGGTCGAAGGTGCGCCCGCTGGTCTCCGCGGCCTGGCCCGCGTACACCGGGATCTCGTTCATCGAGGCGGATCTCTTCGATGGCGCGGAAAAGCATCCGCTCGAGGCCGCTGTGATGGGCGAGGGCATGCTCTTCGCGCTCGACGGCCGGTCCGGTCTCGGTGTCCTCGGGCACAAGGAAACCGATGGCAGCCTGCACGTGTATCTCGGGTACCGGTGCGGCCCGGAATGGGTCGAGAGCATCGATTTCACCGACACCCCGGGCGCGAAGGCGGCGATCCTGGAACTCATCGAGGGCTGGGACGAGGGACTGCGCGGGCTGATCGCGAACGCCGATACCGGACTGATTCCCCGACACATCAACGCTTTACCGGTCGGGCATTCCTGGGGCCCGGTGCCCGGGGTGACCCTGCTCGGCGATGCCGCCCACGTCATGTCCCCGTTCGCGGGCGAGGGCGCGAATCTCGCCATGCTGGACGGTGCGGAACTCGCGCTCGCGATCGCCGCGCATCGAGACGGTCCGCCTGCCGACAACCGCGAGGCCGCGCTCGCCGCCTACGAGGCCGAGCTGTTCCCGCGATCCGCCGCCTCGGCCCAGGAATCCGCGGACGGGCTCGAGATGATCTTCGAACCGGAGGCGCCACAGGGGCTTGTCGAACAGTTCGCCGCGTTGGATCGGGAGGTTCGGTGATGGCAGTGAATCCGGTGTACGAATCCGGGAGCGGCCGCCCGGTTCTGGTGCTGCACGGTGGCCCCGGGCCCCAAGGGGCGCGGCAGATGGTCGACCATCTGGCACGCACCGGACACGTCTACGCGCCGACCCACCCCGGCTGGGAGGACGTCCCGCTGCCCGAGGGCGAGGTCTCAGTCCCCGCGCTCGCCCGCCGCTACCGGGAACTGCTCGCCGAGCTCCGGCTCGAGGATGTGCTCGTGGTCGGCACCTCGTTCGGCGGATGGATCGCCGCCGAGCTGGTCGCCCAGGATGCTGGCGCGATCCGGGGACTCGTGCTCATCGACAGCGTCGGCATCGAGATTCCCGGACAGCCGCTGCGGATGCCCGAGGGCCTGCCGCTGCTGGACGCCTACGGTAAGGGCACGCTCACCGATGCCACGCTGGGGCCCTGGCTCGCCGGGACGACCGTGCCCAGCCTGGTGATCTGGGGCGAGGAGGACCCGATCGCGCCGCTGCCCTACGGCAGGGCGGTCGCGGCGAGCCTGCCCGGGGCCGCCTTCGTGCCCATCGCGGGCGCCGGGCACGTGCCCTACCGAGACGCCCCCGAGGCGGTATGGGCGGCGCTGGACCGGTTCGCCGGTTAGCGGCACGCGTGGCTTGACCCTGCCCTTGGGGCACGGTTTCGAATGAGGCCGCGTCGCAGACCGCGACGCCCGCCGACCGTCAAGGACACTTCGATGACCACGATCCTGGATCAGGAACCGAACTGCGCGGCACGCCTGTGGAAACCGTTCCGGATCATCCGCGCGAATCTGCGCGCCTACCTGGTGATGAACGCGATCGTCTACGGCCTGTGCCTCATCGGCATGGGAGCGGGGCTGCTCTTTCCCGGGCTGACCGCCGCGCACAACACCACCATGCGCCAGGACGGGACAGCGGATCTGGTCGGGTGGCTGCTCGGGAACATGTGGCTGTTCAGCCTCGGCATCCTCGTGGTCAACATCCTCACGGTCGGCCTGTTGAGGATCCTGCTGCCCTCGATGATCGTGCCGTTCGCCGGAATCGCGATCTACGCGTACTGGGCGTTCAACACCGGGGTCACCCTCTCCCCGGTGAACCCGGCCGCCGCGAAGACCATGATCCCGCACTCGCTGACCGCACTGATCGAGTTCCAGGCCTACGCGCTGCTGATGCTCGGTTCCTATCTGCTCGGCAGGTCTTGGCTGCGTCCCGGAAGCATCGGCGCGCGGAATCGCCGCCAAGGGTATGCGCGCGGGCTGGCCCAGATCGGCTGGCTGAGCCTGCCCGCGCTGGCGCTGTTCGTCATCGGCGCCGTCTACGAGGCCTTCGAGGTGATCTACCTGGTTCCGCGACTGGTCGCGGGCTGATCCCGGGAACCAGCAGAATGAGCGTGCACAACGTGGGAGGACACGATGGCGTGGAGCACCCGGCAGCTCGCCGAACTCGCGGGCACGACGGTGAAAGCCGTTCGCCACTACCACCGGATCGGACTGCTGGAGGAACCCGAACGCGCGTCGAACGGGTACAAGCGCTACGGGGTGACGCACCTGATCCGGCTCGTGCAGATCAAAAGGCTCAGCGAACTCGGGGTTCCGCTGGCGCAGATCGCGGAGATGGAACGCGCCGATGAGGAACCGGACGAGGCGATCCGGGTACTCGACGCCGAACTCGCGGCGACGATCGAGCGGTTGACCCGGATCCGCGCGGAACTGGCCGTGATCCTGCGCCATCGCGCGCCGCTCGGGGTGCCGCCCGGATTCGAGACCATCGCCCGGGATTTCTCCAGCACCCAGCGATCGCTGCTGACGGCCTACTCGACGGTCTTCAGTGCGGAGGACATGACGGAATTCCGGGAAATGGTTGCGGCACGGGAAGACGTCGAGGACGAGTTCGATCGGCTGCCCGCGGATGCCGGGGATGCCGTGATCGAACGGCTCGCCGAGCGCCTGGTACCGGTCGTGCACCGGAGCAGGACGGAGCATCCCCGGTTCGCGGATCTGTCCGGGTATTCCGCACAGACCATCAGCACGATGGCACATGCCGTCGCGGAGTTGTACAACCCGGCCCAGATCCGTGTCCTGCAACGGGTGAACGAACTTCTCGGCGGGGAGACCGGATGACCCGGGCCCCCTTCCCGGGCGGGCGGCGATGCTGAAGACCGGAGTTCGTCGTCGGCGCGGGCTATCGGGATGCGTGACGGGCCGCCTGTTCGACCGGCTTCGCGACGCTCGTGCGGAATGTGAGCTGAACCACCCTCTCCGGATGTTGAGTGTGCCGTAACGGCACGGCTTTTACTGGCCGCATGACAACATCTGGGAGGACGGCGATGAGCACACTCGGGAAACACCGGGACCGCGCGGCCGATCCGAAGCAGGCGCTGCTCGACGGACTGGGTGGCGTTCCGGGAATGGTGTACACGGCCCTGCCGGTCGTGGTTTTCGTGGCGGCCAACGCGTTTTTCGCCCTGCCGGTCGCGATCGGGATCGCGGTGTTCGCGGCGCTGGTGCTCACCGGCTGGCGGATGCTGCGCGGGGAACGCCTGGTATCGGCGGCCGGTGGACTGTTCGGTGTCATCGCGGCCGGAGGAATCGCCGCATGGACCGGTTCGGCGAACGGTTTCTTCCTGATCGGGATCTGGGCGGCATTCGGCGGCGCGGTCGTCATGCTCGCCTCGCTGCTCGTCCGCAGGCCGCCGACCGGTGTCGTGTGGAACCTCGCACACGGCGGGAAACACCCGTGGCGGGCGGACCGGGCGAGCCTGCGCGCGCACGATCTCGCCACGCTCGCGGTGACGCTGGTGTTCGCGGCCCGGTTCGTGGTGAAGCAGTGGCTGTACGTTGAAGACGCCACGGGTTGGCTGGCGTTCGCCAAGATCGCGATGGGTGCCCCGCTGACCGCGCTGGCCGCGGTGGTGATCCTCTGGGCGTTCCGCCGCTGCACCACTCGACTGAACGGCGCCACCGTGGCCGCCGGGCGATGACGGACTGGAACGGGACCATGGATCTGACGCTGCCGCAACGACTTTACCTGTTGTGCTTCGATCCCGGCCGGAACAAACTCGACACGGCGAGCGTCCTGGTGCGCGGTTCGCTGCTGCGCGCGGCCGCGGTCGCCGAGCTGCGCACGCGGGGGCTGCTCGGTGATCGGGACGGCAAGGCGGTGCGCGAGACCAGCGCGGCGCAGCCGAGTGATCCGTTCCTCGCCGGAGTGCTCGACCACGTTTCCCCGCACAAGCCGTGCCGCTGGTTCACGCTGCTGGAGCGTGACTGGTACAAGGCCGAGAAGATCGTGCGGGAACAGCTCGAAGCGAAGCGGCTGGTCGCCGGAAACCGGGTGCGGAGGCTGGGAATTCTGCCCGGAAGGGAGGTCGGCCTCGCCGATCCGGGACAGGTGACCACCCTGCGGGAGAACACGAGGAATACCGTGCTGCTCGGCGGTGATCCGGCCGCTGCCCCGGTGGATGCGGCGGTGCTGGCCGTGTTCGCCACCGACGGCGATGTCCGCAGCGTGTTCACGACACAGGAACGCCGCGAGCACAAGCAGGCGATCAAGGCGCTCGGTGCGCGGGTCGAGGACGCCTTGCCCGGGCTGCGCAAGGCGCTCGGTTACGCGATCGCGGCGCGCAGGATGTCCGCATCCTCGGGATGAACCGCTGGTAGTTGCGGCCAGCGCCCGGACTGGGCAAGGTGGCACTGGTGCCAGGTGCAGTTGATCACCGCGGCCGGGGCGTCGACCGGCACTGGCCGGGTGATCAGCCCGAACTCCTCGATGAGCGGCTGGCGGAGCTGGCGGGACAACGATGCGGCCGTGGCCGACGCGCTGCGACCGGCGCTGACGTCGACGAGTATCGGGTGATTGGTCTGTTCGGGGGAATCTCTTGGGAATGGCGGGAATCCACCTCGGCGGTTGGTATTATAGATGTATGAACACTGGGGAAATGGAAACGATATTGTCGAGTCGGGAGAGGCTGGACCGGTTCATCGAGCAGGCCGCCGTGGTGCGGCGTGCTGAGGCGGAGTTGTTGCATCAGCTTGCGGAGTTGGATAAGGAGGGTGCGCCGGTCGAGTTCGGGTACTGTGGTTCGGCGGCGACTTTGGTCCAGGATGTGTTGCGGATCAGTCGTGCCGAGGCGCGCAGGATGGCCGAACGGGCACGAGTGTTGTTCGGTGCGCTCGGGATCAGCGGGGAACCACTATCCCCGGATTTGCCGAATACCGCGGAAGCGTATTCGCGTGGTGAGGTCGGTATCGAACACGTGGACCGAATCCGCACGTTCGCCGCCGAATTGCCCGCGGAGGTGGTGATCGGGGACGCGTGGCCGATCGCGGAAAACGCCCTCGCCCAGATCGCTGGTGAGGTCGGGCCGCGTGGGCTCGTCCGGCCGATCAGAGAACTACGGGCACGCCTCGATCCGGACGGACAGGAACCCAGCGATCGCGAACCTGCCCGTCCGGACCGGGAAATCTGGCTCCGGCAACACGCAAACCAGTGGGAAATCCGGGGACACCTGGACTACGAAACCGGGTTGAAACTCCGCGGCGTGTTCGACGCGCTCGGGAAACCCCGCAGCAGCGAGGCCAACGGCGGCACCCCGACACCCGAACCCCAGCAGAATGCGACGCCGACGCGTTCGCCGAGATCGTCCAACTCGCCGCGAACCCGGAAAGTCTTCCCGAAAACGGGGGCGAACCGTTCACCATCATGGTGACCATGACCGAAGAATCCCTGCGCGAAGGGATCGGGACCGCGACAACCATGGACGGCAGCACCATACCCGCCACCCAATTACGCAGAATCGCCTGCGACGCCGGAATCATCCCCACCATGCTCGGCTCGAACGGCGAAATACTCGACATGGGATGCCGCGAACGCACCGCACCACCAAAACTCCGCCACCGCCTCATCGCCCGCGACCGCGGCTGCGCCCACCCCGACTGCGATCACCAGCCCGCCTTCACCCAAGCCCACCACATCCAACACCACGCCAACGGCGGACTCACCACCGAAGACAACATGGTGCTCCTGTGCTCCCACCACCACACCCTCATCCACCACACCAACTGGAAAGTCCGGATACAGCACGGAAAACCCGAATTCACCCCACCCGAATACCGGCCGGCCTTCAGCTGGACGGCGTGAGGACCCCATCGAGGATGTAGACCACTGTGTTCGCTGCCCGGACATTGCCGCAGATGATCTTCGCGTTGTCGTTGACGGTGAAACTGGTGCAGGAACCGCCGGGGCTGATCAACTGACCGGTCAACGAGGTGAAGGTCCCGTTGTTCAACTGATTCGGGCTGATTCGCTTGCCGACCGCGTGGTACTGCAGCACCTTGCTCAGCTTGTCCTCGTCGGCGAACCGCTGATCGAGTTGCTGTTCGCCGCGGTGACGACCGGTGCGGTCGACCGAGCGGAACCGCTCAGGGAACCAGGTCGAGGAATTCCCAGCGTGCCCCGGGCTGGGCGCCGCTGAGCCATTTCCCGCAGTTCTGCAGCACCACCGGCCCGGAGGTGATGTGCTGGCTTCCGGTCCGCAGATCGCGCAGGAACCGGTCGATCGGTCCGCGCCGGATCGCCGTCGTCGCCGCCCAGCGGTGCACCGTCTCGCCGATCTCCTGCGCGGTCCAGGTCGCGTGGTTGAGCGCGAGCCGGAGCAGGGTCTGCTGTTCGGTACTCAACAATTCGCCCGCGTCCAGGGTGCGCTCATCGTCCCGCCACACCTGGAGCGCCCAGGCCCCGGCCGCGCGCATTTTCGCTTCCGCGTTCGCGAACTCGGCGTGGAACTGCGCGGTATCCACGGCGGCACCCCGGGTGCCGGATTTGCTCGCGGCGTAGCTCTTCAGTTCGTCGAGCAGGCGCCGCCCCACGCCGAGCGCCCAGCCGGTGTGCACGATCGCGGCCATGTTCACCAGACCAACCCGATAGATCGCGCCGCCGTTGGCGGGCAGCATCGTGGTCGCGGGGTAGGTGTGCGTTTCCGGGACGTACACATCCGTGCAGTGATAGTCGATGCTGCTCGTCGCGCGGAGCCCGAGCACATCCCAGTTGTCCACCAGGGTCACCTCGGACTTGGGCATGGCCAGCACCCGTGGCTCACCGGTGCCCTCGACCTTGATGGCGCTGTGAATATGGGTGGCCAGCGCCATTCCGGAGGCGAACTGCCAGTTTCCGCTCACCAGAAAACCACCCTGCACCGGGACCGCGCGGCCGGGCCGGGTGCCGTGCCCGGAGAGCAGCGCGTGCTCACCGGCGGCCACATCGGGAAACAGGTCCGCCGCCGCGACGGCACCGAGATAGGCCGCGGTGGTCCCGGTCATCATCTGCAGTGCCAGCATCGTCCAGCCGATCGCGGCGTCGTGATAGCTGATCTGTTCGATCGTCCGCATCAGCTGGCGCGGGGAGAATTCGTCTCCGCCGAGGTTGTGCGGAAGACCGGCCCGGATGACCCCGGCCGCCAGCAGCGCCTCCGTGATCTCCCCGGCAGGCCTGCCGAGCTCTTCGGCCCGGTCCGCCGCCGCGTCGATGGATTCGCCGAGCGTGTCGATCTGCTCGAGCAGCGCGGGAAATTTCGCGCTGACGTGCAGCCGGGCCGGTTCCGTCATGGATCGCTCCTCGCTCAGGCTTTCGTGGTCTGCTCCAGATCCACCTTGCCAGCCCGGGTGGTCAGGGTGGCAATGGTTTTCAGCTGCTTGCCTGCGAGATCCTTGGTGACGGTGAGCGTCGAACTCCTGGCCCCATCGATGGGAACGTAGTACTTGAAGCCGTCGCCGTCGTCTTTTTCCTGGTACCAGGCGTAGTGCACGGACGCATCATCAGGGGTGAGCGCGCCGACCGTGGCGGTGCGGCGATGGCCGGCTCCCGGGGTTCCGGTGATGCGCAGGGAACCGATCGGTGCCAGCGTGGGATGCGGGCGCAGTGCGTCCTGTCGCCAGTCACCGGGATTCATGAACTCGCCCTGGTGCACGCCGCCATCGCAGTTGTCGTCGCTCTGTGCGCTGAGCACCCCGGCGATCTCGGGTCCGCGTGCAGTGCTCAGCATCAGCGGACCGCCGGAATCACCGGGACAGACGCTCGGTGCCTGCGCGGCGCGCCCCTCGGGTACTCCGGTGACGCAGAACCCGGAATCGCCGACCGAATCCCGCGGAATGTCCGCCGCGCACCGCTTCGGTGGAAGCAGGGTCATCGTGGCCCGTTGCAGCCGATCGGTCATGCCGCCCTCGGCCGGGTCGGTGTGTTCGGTGCGGCCGTGTCCGTAGACCGTTCCGCGCGCGCCCCTGGCCACCGCGGCAGAGATCGCGGCGGGATTCGCGATCGGCGCCGGGCGCACCCCGGGCACCGGGCGATCGAGCAGGACGACGGCCAGATCGTCGGCGCCGAACGTGCCGTCCCGCGTGTCGATCTCCCGCCAGCCCGGATGCCAGAACCATCCCTTGACCCGGTGCGCCGTCCCGGCCGGTTCGGTGAGCCGGTCGGGCGCCGGGATACACCTGGAAATCGGCCGGTGCCTTGCCCTGCACGCAGTGCCCTGCGGTCAGCACCCGGTCCGGTGCGATGAGTGTTCCCCCGCAGTAGCCGCGCTCGGTGAGTGGATCGGTGCCCGGAAAGGCCAGGGTCGCCATCCAGGGGGCCGCCCCGTGCCGGGTGTCGCTGCCGTGCGACATCGCCGAGGCGGACGGTGCCGTGGCCACCAGTGCCGCCGAGGCCGCGCACAGTGCCGCGGCCCTGGCGAACCGGCGGCGGGAACCAGTGGATGCCATCAGATGCTCTCCTTCGGGTGTTCGGCATTACCTACGGCGAGCAATCTAGGTTCGGCGGGCCGGCGCGCGCGTCCTTCTGTCGTCGCGGGCGAGATCAGTCCACGGGACTACGACGGTGCAGCGCTTCGAGATCCGCCCGCGTCCTGCCGGTGGCCGTGCTCAGCTCGGCCGGATCGATCGCCCCGCAGTCGAGGCCGCGGAGCAGGAAACCGGACAGTGCCCGGGCCGTCGCCGGTTCGTCCAGCACCCCGCCCGCGGCGTGCTCGAGGTAGCGGCGCAGCCGGTCCGCGGCCGCCGGGAATCCCGCGCGGAAGAACGCGTAGGTCGCCGCGAACCGGGTGGGCAGCTGGGCCGGATGCAGATCCCAGCCCTGGTAGAAGCCGCGCTCCAGGGAGCGCCCGACCAGGCGGGTGTGCAATCGCCAGGCGTGGTGCACTTCCTCGGCGGTGCCGACCGGGAGGATGTTCGTGGACCCGTCGGAGAGCCGCACCCCGGTCCCGGCCGCGGCGAGCTGCATGACCGCCTTGGCGTGATCGGCGACCGCGTGCTCCATGCTCTGGTGCTCCGCGGCGATCCCGCAGGCCGCCGAGTAGTCGTAGGTGCCGTAGTGCAGACCGGCACACCTGTTCCCCGCGGCGCGCACCATCCGTGCGATCGGGGCGGTGCCATCGGCGCCGAGCACGGTCTGCGGGGTCTCCACCTGAATCTCGAACCGGAGGCTGCCGTCGTCCAGGCCGTGCGCGCGTTCCAGCCCCGCGCACAGGGTCAGCATGGCCTCGACCTGTTCCACCGCGGTGACCTTCGGACACGTCACCACGAACCCGTCCGGGAGCCCCGTGGAGGCCGGCAGTGCGGCGAGAAACGTGTCCAGGGTGCGGATCCCGCGCTGCCGGGTGGCGGCCTCCAGGCTCTTGATCCGGATTCCGTGGAACGCGGGGGCGCTGCCGTCCGCGATCGCGGTGCCGAGCTCGCGGGCCGCACGCCGCGCGGTGGCGTACTCCTGCTCCGCGGAGTGCCCGAGGTAGCCGTCCTCGAAGTCGATGCGCAGATCCTCGATCGGTTCGGCGGCCAGTTTGGCGCGCACCCGCGGATAGAGGTCTCCGGCCAGCACCGGGTCGATGCCGCTCGCCGCGGCGAAACCGTCCGGGTCCGGGGCGAACTCCGCGAGCGCGCCGATCGCCTGATCGCCCCACTCGCGGCACAGTCGCGCGCTGAACCGGTCGGCGGGGACGTAGACGGTGTGCACCGGCTGGCGCCCCTGGCGTTCCCCGGGATACAACCGGGCGAATGCCGCGTCGACCGGTTCGAGTTTGCGTTCGATCTCTGCCAGGACATTCGCGTCGATGTGCATCCGGCTCCTCGAGTGCGTGCGATGGTTGACATCGGCTGGCCTGAATCCCAGTATATATTCCACAAAACGATATGACAATTTCACTGAACGAAATTTGCGACCGAAAGCGCGGCGGTCGAGGAGAGGACGCCATGGATCTCGTGTTCAATGCACCTCGGGTGATCACCGCCGCGGGAGAGGTCGCCGCCTCCATCGGGGTGCGCGAGGGCCGCATCCACGCGATCGAACCACTGGGCACCGAACTGCCCGCGGAGCACACCGTGAACCTGGACGGGGACGAGGTGCTGTTGCCCGGACTGGTGGACACTCACGTGCACGTCAACGATCCGGGACGCAGCGAGTGGGAAGGCTTCGAAACGGCGACCAGGGCCGCGGCCGCCGGCGGGGTCACCACCATCGTGGACATGCCGCTGAACAGCCTGCCGCCCACGGTGGACGTGGCCGCGCTGGAGACCAAACGCGCCGCGGCTCACGGCCGGGTGCACGTGGACGTCGGATTCTGGGGCGGCGCGGTACCGGGCAATCTCGGCGAATTGCGCGGACTGCACGAGGCCGGGGTGTTCGGCTTCAAGTGTTTCCTGCTGCACTCCGGGGTGGACGAGTTCCCGCCGCTGGACCAGCGGCAGCTGCACGAGGCCGCAACCCGGATCCGGGAACTGGACGCGATGCTGATCGTGCACGCGGAGAACTCGGCGGCGATCGAACAGGCCCCCGGCGCGCGCGGCAGGCGGTACCTGGATTTCCTCGGTTCCCGCCCGCGTGATGCGGAGAACATCGCCATCGCCGAGGTGATCGAGCTCGGCAAGACCACCGGGGCGCGGCTGCATCTGCTGCACCTGTCCAGCGCCGAGGGGATCGGGATGCTCGCGGACGCGCGCCGCGAAGGCCTCGCGCTGACCGTGGAGACCTGCCCGCATTATCTCAGTTTCGTGGCCGAGGAGATCCCGGACGGGGCGACCGAGTTCAAGTGCTGCCCGCCGGTGCGTGAGGCGGCGAACCGGGAACTGCTCTGGCGCGGGCTCGCCGAGGGGATCATCGACTGTGTGGTCAGTGACCATTCGCCGTGCACACCCGAGCTGAAACGCCGGGACACCGGGGATTTCGGCGAGGCCTGGGGCGGGATCGCCGGTCTGCAGCTCGGCCTGCCCGCGGTGTGGACCCAGGCGCGCAGGCGCGGGTTCGCACTCACCGAGGTGGTGCGCTGGATGGCCGAACAACCCGCCGCGCAGACGGGAATGCGGCGCAAGGGGCACATCGCACTCGGCTATGACGCGGATTTCGGGGTGTTCGCACCGGACGAGACTTTCCTCGTCGATGCCGGGAAATTGGCGCACCGTAATCCGGTCACCGCCTATCACGGGCTTCCGCTGGCCGGGGTGGTGCGCCGGACCTGGTTGCGGGGCAAGGAAATCACCGCGGACGAGCCGTCCGGCGCCCTGCTGCGCCGCGGTGACTGCTGAACGGGGCAGCTGATGCGCATCGTCGTGGTCAACGTGAACACCAGCGAGGCGGTCACCGAGGCGATCGGCGCGCAGGCGCGGGCGGTCGCGTCCCCGGATACCGAAATCCTCGCGGTGACACCGTTTTTCGGTCCGGAATCGGTGGAAGGGAACTTCGAGAGCTACCTGGCCGCGGTTGCGGTGCTGGACCGGGTCACCGCGATCGGGGAACCGTTCGACGCGGTGGTGCAGGCGGGTTTCGGGGAGCACGGCAAGGAAGGGCTCGCCGAACTGCTCGATGAACCGGTCGTCGACATCACCGAGGCCGCCGCGCACCTGGCCTGCCTGCTCGGGCACCGCTACTCGGTGATCACCTCGCTGGACCGGGCGGTCCCGCAGATCGCCGACCGGCTCGCGCTCGCCGGGCTCGACGGGCGGTGCGCCTCGGTCCGCGCCATCGGGCTGCCGGTGCTCGAACTGGAAGCCGATCCGGAACGGGCAAGGGAACGGATCACCGAGGAGGCCGCGGCCGCGCTCGCCGAGGACCGGGCCGAGGTGATCTGCCTCGGCTGCGCGGGAATGTCCGGGCTCGCCGAACGGATCACCGCGGCCACCGGGGCGCCGACGGTGGACGGGGTCGCCGCAGCCGTCGGGCTCGCCGAAGCGCTGGTGCGCTCCGGGTTACGCACCTCGAAGCTCGGCGGTTACGCGCGGCCACGATCGAAACGGATCACCGGCTGGCCGATCACGCCACGCTGAGCCTGATCAGGAGGCACCGGCCGTGGTGTCGTCCAGCTGAGTGCCGAGGGCGCGCGCGGTCTGTTGCACGATCGGCACGATCTTCGTGATCACCTCGGGGGTCAGCCTGCCTTCGGGGCCGGAGACCGAAACGGCGGCGGGTGCGGGGCCGCCGGGCACGGCCACGGCCACGCAGCGCACCCCGAGCTCCTGCTCGGCCTCGTCCAGCGCGTAGCCCTGCTCGGCGATGGTGACCAGCTGGGCGAGCAGCGCATCCGGATCGGTGTAGGTGTGCTCGGTGTAGGCGGGCATCCCGGTCCGCTGCACCAGCGCGCGCACGTCCTGCGGGTCGAGGCAGGCGAGCATGGCCTTGCCGACCCCGGTGCCGTGCGGCAACACCCGCCTGCCGACCTCGGTGAACATCCGCATGGAGTGTTTGGAGGGCGCCTGGGCCACGTACACGACCTCATCGCGCTCCAGCACCGCGAGATTCGCGGTCTCGCCGACCGCGTCGACCAGTTCGGCCAGCAGCGGGCGGGCCCAGGTGCCGAACTGCATGCTGGCCTGTTCGCCGAGTCGGATCAGCCGGGCGCCGAGCGCGTACCGGCGATTGTCGTTCTGCCGCACGTATCCGGCGGCGACCAGGGTGCGGATCAGCCGGTGGATGGTCGGCATCGGCAGTTCGGTCGTCGCGGCGAGTTCGGAGAGGCTCGCTTCCCCTCCGCTGTCCGCAAGCCCTTCCAGGAGCTCGAAAGCGCGCTGCAGGGACTGCACGCCGCTACCGGCACCGTCCACGGGCATGATCGTTCCTCTCCGTCCTGCCACCGACCGTATTCCACGATACAGAAACGATACGCAGGAGAATTCAGTCGGTGCTCGATACGGCGATCGACTCGCCGGAGACCGCGCGATAATCCCGGTGGCGCTCGGCGATCAGGTAGTACAGCAGCGCGGCGATCCCAGCGCCGAACAGCCAGGAGAACGGGGCCACCACGGCGAGCTCGGGCACGAAGGCCACCGCGACCGCGATCGCACCGGCCACCGCGAACGCGAAAACCGCGCGCGGATTGACACCCGCGCGGTAGTGGTATTCCCCGTCCGGTGCCGGACTGTACAGCGCGGGAAGATCGATCCGGGCCTTGCGCACCAGCCAGTAGTCCGCGATGAACACCCCGAACAACGGGCCGAGCAGCGCGCCGAGTCCGCCGAGGAAATACTCGACGACGACCGGGCTGTTGTACAGGTTCCACGGCAGGATGAGCACCCCGATGATCGCGCTGATCAGTCCGCCGCGCCGGAAATTCAGTTTCTTCGGGAACAGGTTCGCGATCGCGTAGGCGGGTGCGACGAAATTCGCCATCAGGTTCACCGCGACCGTGAGAATCAGCAGCGCGAGCGAGGCGATCACCAACAGGAACGTGTTCGGGATGGCGTGCACGATATCGGTGGGGCTCTTGATGATCTGACCGTTCACCTTGAACTGCGCGCCGCACAGGACGACGGTGACGATGCCGAAGATGCAGATGTTGATCGGCAGTCCCCAGAAATTGCCCAAGGTGATCGATTTCCTGCTCTTCGCGGACCGGGTGAAGTCACAGAAGTTGAGCAGGAACGTGCCGTAGATGGCGATCCAGAGCGATCCGCCCGCGAAGATCTTGTTCCACATCGGCGCGCCGGACAGTTCGGAACCGGCGGACCAGGCGATGGAGCCGCCCGCCCGGAAGAACATCCACACGGCGAGCGCGCCCATGGTGAACAGGATGATCGGACCGGCGAACGCCTCGTATTTGCGCACCATCTCGATGCCGTACATGAGGATGACGACCTGGACAATCCACAGCACTCCGAAGCAGATCCAGCCCAATGTGGACAGCCCGAGGATGGAATTCCGGTACAGCGCGGACAATCCGGGATCGATCGCGATCAGCATCACGCAGAACACGACCGATGCCAGATAGGTCTGGATGCCGAACCACACGATCGCGACCGCGCCGCGGATCAGCGCCGGGATCTGCGCGCCGCGGATCCCGAAACTGATCCGGCTCAGCACCGGGAACGGCAGCCCGGTCTTGTAGCCCATGTAGCCGGAAAGGTTCAGCAGCACGAACAGCAGCGCGGCGCCGATCATCAGGGCGAGCAGCACCTGCCAGGCGCCGAGGCCGAGCGCGAACAGGCCGATGGCGAAGGTGTAGTTGCCGAGGCTGTTCACATCGTTGGCCCACAGCGTGAAGATGTTGTAGGCCCGCCATCTGCGCCCGGCGATCTTGGTCGGCGCGAGATCCTCGTTGTACAGCGCGGTGCTCACCGGGCCGGAGGCCGCCTGATCGGTACCGGCGGTCTCGGCGATGCGCGAGGCGGTGAGACGCGAGAGCACGCCCATATCCCAACTCCGAGCTTGTTTCGGTGTGTGGAATTGAAATACTGTCTTGCGGAAACAGCGTATGGCCCGGTGCGCCCGTGGTCAAGGGTGCACGCTCAGGAACCGCGCAGGAGGTCACGCAGCGCCGCGGCGGGTGCCTCCGCGAGCTTCGCCGCCGTCAGGGCCGCGTCCAGACCCGCCGCATCGCGCAGCGGCCGGTGCGCGAGGAGGGCGGCCGCCTGTGTGGCGCTCAGATCCGCCTCGGCGGCCAGTACCGCTGCGGCCGCGGAATCGGGCAGCCGGTCGAACCAGTCGATGCCGAGGTGTTCCCGGCCCGCCGCGGTGAGTTCCCCGTAGGCGCGGAACCGGGCGAAACCGCCGTCCGGGTAGACGTCCACCCGCAGCGCGCCCACCGGTTCGCCCGCGCGGATCCGGAACCGGTGCCGGGTATCGGGTTGCAGCGCGGTGCGCGGCAGAAGTTCGGTCCACCGCGCGGAATCCGTGTCCGCGGCGCCCCCGCTCAGCCGGAACCAGCCGGGTGCGTTGCCCTTGAAGTAGCGGGTGTCGATCTCGATCTGGTGCAGCACGCCCTCTCCGGCCAGGCGCACCGTGACGAAGTCGTTCCCGTCGTCGCGGCGGCGCGCCGTTTCCCAGCCATCGCCCATGCTGCGCGCGAGATCGGGGCGCAGCAGATTGTTCGGCGCGGAGTAGAACCGGTTCGAGCAGTCCGCGACGATTCCGCCGTTCTCCAGCGCGGCGAGGTCCAGCGGCGCACCCGCGATCCAGCGCGGATCCGCGACCGCGGCCCCGTGCACCCGCAGCCGGGCGACCCCGCCGTCCGGGACTATGTTCAGCCGCACATGGGTGAACCGCTGCGGTGAACTCACCTCGAAGGAGTTCTCGGTGTCCCCCTTGAGCGCCGAATTCGCCACGATCGGCACCCATTCCACATCCGGTCCGGAAAGCTCCTCGGGAGAAGGGTGACCGTCGATCGCGGCCGCCTCGACCGAACAGGATTCGGGGTAGTTGCCGGTGAAGAAGGCGGTGTCCACGATGACGCCGTGGATCACTCCCGGCGCTCCGAGGCGCACGATCGCCCAGTCGTGCCCCGGCCCCCTGCGCCGCCTGGTCTCCCAGCCGTCGTAGACTTTTCCCTTGTGCCCGAAGGATTGCGCGTCGAAGCTCGCGGCCCCGGGGTTGATCAGGTTCTCCCGCTCGGCGAAGAACTCGTCGTTCGCCACGAGCACGGCGCCGCCGAGGTCCCGGCAGGCGAGGTCGGGAAGCGTGCGGAATTCCGGTTCGGTCATGGGGCTCCCTAGGTTGTCTCCGTTGGTACTGGTTCAGGCGAGCGGCAGGATCGCGGTCGGCGCGTGTTTCGGATTCCCGGCCAGCTCCTCGAACTCCACGGTGTTGTCCAGCTCGGTGCCCATGGCGATATTGGTGACCGGTTCCAGGATCACCTCGACCAGGACCGGGACCTGATGGGTGGCCATGAGTTTCTTCGCCTCCTCGAGCGCGGGCAACAGGTCCGCGGGTTCGCTGACCCGGATGGCCTTGCAGCCCAGCCCCTCGGCGACTTTCACGTGGTCCACGCCGTAGGAGCCGATGCCCGGCGAGTTGATGTTCTCGTAGGAGAGCTGCACGCAGTAGTCCATGTCGAAACCGCGCTGTGCCTGGCGGATCAGTCCCAGATAGGAATTGTTCACCACGACGTGCAAGTACGGAAGGTTGAACTGGGCACCGACCGCGAGTTCTTCGAGCATGAACTGGAAATCGTAGTCCCCGGAGAGCGCGACCACGGTAGCCTCGGGGGCCGCCCGGCAGACCCCGAGCGCGGCGGGCACCGTCCAGCCGAGCGGCCCGGCCTGTCCGGCGTTGATCCAGTGCCGTGGCCGGTACACGTGCAGGAACTGGGCCGCGGCGATCTGGGAGAGCCCGATCGTGCTCACATACCTGGTCTCCGCGCCGAAGGCCCGGTTCATCTCCTCGTACACCCGCTGCGGCTTGATCGGCACAGTGTCGAAATGGGTGCGCCGCTGCATGGTCTGTTTACGCGCGCGGCAGGAGTCGGCCCACGCGGTCCGGTCCGGGAGCCGCCCCGCGTCCCGCCAGACACGTGCCACCTCGACGAACCGGGTGAGCGCGGCGTGTGCGTCGGAGACGATTCCGTAGTCCGGGGCGAAGATCCGCCCGATCTGGGTCGGCTCGATGTCCACGTGCACGAAGCTGCGCCCCTGCCGGTACTTTTCCAGCCCGCCGGTGTGCCGGTTCGCCCAGCGATTGCCGATGCCGAGCACGAAATCCGAGGCCAGCAGGCTCGCATTGGCGTAGCGGTGCGCGGTCTGTAGCCCGGCCATCCCGGCCATCAGCGGGTGATCATCGGGGATACTGCCCCAGCCCATCAGCGTCGGGACCACGGGCGCCCCGACCAGTTCGGCGAACTCCACGAGCAGCGCGCTCGCCTCCGCCTGCACCACACCGCCCCCGGAGACGATCAGCGGGCGCTGCGCGGCGGCGAGCATGGCCATGGCCTTCTCGATCTGCGCCCGGCTCGCCGCGGGCCGGTGCACGGGCAGCGGCGCGTAGGTGTCCGGGTCGAACTCGATCTCGGTCTGCTGCACGTCCACGGGGAGATCGATCAGCACCGGACCCGGCCGCCCCGAACGCATCAACTGGAAGGCCTTGCTGACCGCGCCGGGCACCTGGGCGGCCTCGCGCACCGTCATCGCCAGTTTGGTCACCGGGCCCGCGATGGACTCGATGTCCACAGCCTGGAAGTCCTCCTTGTGCAGCCGCGCGACCGGTGCCTGGCCGGTGATGCACAGGATCGGCACCGAATCGGCGGATGCCGAGTACAGCCCGGTGACCATATCGGTGCCCGCGGGCCCGGAGGTGCCGATACACACTCCGATATTGCCCGCCTTCGCCCGGGAGTAGCCCTCGGCCATGTGCGAGGCGCCCTCCACGTGGCGGGTGAGCACGTGCTCGATGGCACCGCTGTCCCGCAGTGCGGCGTAGAACGGGTTGATCGCCGCGCCCGGCACACCGAAGGCATCGGTGACACCCTCGGCCCGCAGTACCTCCACCGCCGCTCGGGCGGCTGTCATTCGTGGCATGGCATAGCTCCCTCGGTCAAGCGCCGCTGGGGCGCCCGGACAGTTCATCGGCGAGCTTGAGCAGCCCAGAGTGGTCGAGGCCGCCGTCGCCGCGCGCGACGAGCGCGGCGACCAGTTGGGAGACCACGGAACCGAGCGGAAGCGGTACACCCGCGTCCCGCGCGGCCGCCTGCGCGATTCCGAGGTCCTTGTGGTGCAGTTCCAGGCGGAATCCCGGGGCGAACTCGCGGTTGAGCATGCCCGCCGCCTTGCGGTCCAGGATCGCGTTCCCGGCCAGCCCGCCCGCGAGTACCTTGACCGCGGCCTCGGTGTCCACGCCGTGCGCCTCGAGGAACACGATGGACTCCGCGACGAGCTCGATGGTGCCCGCCACGATCAGCTGGTTCGCCGCCTTGACGGTCTGCCCGGAGCCCGCGGGCCCGACGTGCACCACCGTCTTGCCGACCGTTTCCAGTACCGGGCGCGCGGCCTCGACATCCGCTTCCGCGCCGCCGACCATGATCGACAGCGCCCCGTCGATCGCGCCCTGCTCGCCGCCGCTGACCGGGGCGTCCACCACCCGCACTCCGGAGCGCGCGCCCGCCCCGGCCAGTTCCCTGCTGATATCCGGGCGGATCGTGCTGCAGTCGATGAGCAGGGTGCCGTCCTTCGCGTTGGCCAGCACCCCTTCCGGGCCCTGCACCACATCCTGCACATCCGGGGAATCGGGCAGCATGGTCAGCACGATGTCCGCCTCCCGCACCGCCTCGGCGACCGAACCAGCGGCCCGCCCACCCTGCTCGGTGAGCCTGCGCACCGCGGCCTCGCTGCGGTTGTAGCCCAGTACCTCGTACCCGGCCCCGACCAGATTGGCGGCCATCGGCGCGCCCATGATGCCGAGTCCGATGAATCCCACAGTGGTCATAACGCTGAATCTCCTCGCTGTCAGTGCTCGGGCAACCAGCCGAAGCTATCGGCGCTCGGCCCGGAAGGCGAGTACTCCAAACCGATCCGGCCCCGATATCCCGCTTCGCTGAGCAGTCGCAGGTGTTTCTCGATCGCCAGCTCTCCGGTGCCCGGCTGGTGGCGTCCCGGGGCGTCGGCCAGCTGCACATGGCCGATCCGCGCGGAATGCTCGGCGATCACCTGTTCCACATCGTCCCCGTTGACCGCGAGGTGATAGAGATCGGCGAGCAGTCGCGCGTTCCCGATTCCCGCCTCGGCGAGGCGGTCCAGCACCGCGACCGCGTCCGCCGCGGTGCGCAGCGGGTAGGCGTCGACCCCGGAAACCGGTTCGAGCACAACGGTTCCGCCGATCGGTTCGACCGCCTTTGCTGCCGCTTGCAGATTCACCAGCGCCAGATCGTCCTGTACATCCGGATCCGCACCCTCGACGCGGTTGCCGTACAACGCGTTGAACACCCGGCAGCCGGTCGCCGCGCCGATCCGCGCGACCTGTTCGGTGTTCGCCAGGAACTCCGCGCCGCGACCGGGAACCGACAGCACGCCCCGGTCCCCGGCGGGCATGTCCCCCGCGAAGAAGTTCAGCCCGGTCAGCTCGGTCCCCGCCGCGCGCAGCGCCTCGAGGAACGCGTCCACCTCGGCCTCGGCGGCGACCGGTTCGCGGAACGGCCACCAGAACTCCACCGCGGAGAACCCCGCCTGTTTCGCCGCGGCCGGCCGTTCGAGCAGCGGCAGCTCGGTGAACAGGATCGAGCAGTTCACCGCGAACCGGTCACGATTGATCCCCATCGTTCTCACCTTTTTCGGATCGCGGAATCAAGATTCTGTGATTCGAAACAACGATAGGGCGTGTGCGAGTGAGCCGTCAACTGATCCGCGCCGTCAACTGATCCGCTGGTAGGCGGGCAAGGTCAGGAAGTCGGCGAACTCCTCGGCAAGGGCTACCTCGCCGAAGATCTCCACCGCGGTCTCCAGCCGGTCCGCGGGGATCTCCCCGGCCAGTTCCGCCCCGGTCTCCGCCAGGATCTCGCGCACCAGCTCCGCGGTCAGCACCGCACCGGTGTCCAGCCTGGTGCCGTTGTGGATCCACTGCCAGAGCTGCGAACGGGAGATCTCCGCGGTCGCCGCGTCCTCCATGAGGTTGTGGATCGCGGCCGCGCCGTTACCGCCGAGCCAGGACGCGATGTAGCGCACCCCGACATCGACCGCGGAACGCACGCCACGCTCGGTCGCCTGCCCCGGGGTCGCCGCGACATCCAGCAGTTCGTCCGCCGTGACCTCGACATCCTCGCGCAACCGGTCGAGCTGGTTCGGCCGGTCACCGAGCACCGCGCCGAACTCCTCGGCGCAGATCGCCACCAGATCGGGATGGGCGACCCAGGAACCGTCGAACCCGGCTGCGGCCTCCCTGCGCTTGTCCTCGTGCACCTTGGCCAGTGCCCGCTCGGTGACCTGTGGATCGCGCCGGTTCGGGATGAAGGCGGCCATTCCACCGATCGCGTAGGCGCCGCGCCGGTGACAGGTACGCACCAGCAGTTCGGTGTAGGCGCGCATGAACGGTGCGGTCATGGTGACCCCGTCCCGGTCCGGGAGCACGAACCGCTCGCCCGCGTCCCGGAAGTACTTGATCACGCTGAACAGGTAGTCCCACCGGCCCGCGTTCAGCCCCGAGGCGTACTCGCGCAGTTCGTACAGGATCTCGTCCATCTCGAAGGCCGCGGGGATCGTCTCGATCAGCACCGTGGCCCGCACGCTCCCGCGCGGGATCCCGAGCGCGGCCTCCGCGTGCGCGAACACCTCGGCCCAGAGCCGCGCCTCCAGGTGACTTTCCATCTTCGGCAGGTAGAAGTACGGGCCGCTGCCGTGTTCGAGCAGATAGGCGGCGTTGTGGAAGAAGTAGAGCCCGAAGTCGACCAGCGCGCCGATCGCGGGCCGCCCGCCGATCTCGATATTGCGCTCGTCGAGGTGCCAGCCCCGCGGGCGCACCACGATGGCCGGACGCTGCTGCCCCTCATGCAGCGCGTAGTGCTTGCCCTCCGGGCTGTCGTAAGTGATCTGCCCGCGCACCGCGTCGTAGAGATTGCGCTGCCCGCCGAGCACGTTCGCCCAGTGCGGAGTGTTCGAATCCTCCAGGTCGGCGAGCCACACCTTGGCCTGAGAGTTGAGCGCGTTCACCGTCATCTTCCGGTCCGTCGGCCCGGTGATCTCCACCCGCCGGTCGTGCAGGGCGGGCGGGGCGGGCGCCACCTGCCACTGCCCCTCGCGGATCGTCCTGGTCTCCTCGAGCCAGTCCAGCCGCCCGGTTTCGGCGACCTGTGCCCGCCGCCGCGCCCGCGCCGCCAGCAGCTCTGCACGGGTCCCGGCGAAGGCCTCGTGCAGTTCTGCCAGGAAACGCAGCGCCTCCGGGCTCCGGATCTCCTCGGTTGCCTCGACTTCGGCTCCCAGCACACGAACATCGGACACGATCGACACCTCACCTAGTGATTCTGCATAGCGGATAGTAATTTCTACTCTGCGAAAATACTCCGCTCACCAGGGAGGCGCCAACCAGGTCAGTCCACCGGGATGCTCATCGGATGGTCGCGGCCGCTGTCCGCGTCGTGGACTGGCCACGCCCGCCGGGGGCGCTGATCAGTACCCGTTCGGCGGCATGTGTTCGGTGAACCAACCGAGGATCCGGGTGAGCAGATCGGTGACCGCGGGATAGGCGCGCACCCCGTGGCCCTCGCCCGGGTACACGACCAGCGCCGAGTCCACGCCCCGGTCGAGCAGCGCATGGTGGAACTCCAGCGCCTGGCCGGGCGGGGTGCACCGGTCCCTGGCCCCGGCCACGGTCAGGCAAGGTGTGCGGACCTTGCTGGCCTGCAGCACCGGACTGCGGGTGTGCGCGGGCGATCCGGGTTGTTCCGGGTCCGCGCGCAGGAAGGCGTTGCCCCAGCCGTTGATGTTGCTGGTGAAGGACTGGCTGTACCAGTCGGTGACCGGGGCGATGGGTACCGCGGCGGCGAACCGCTGGTCCTGGGTGACGAGCCAGGCGGACATGAAACCGCCGTAGCTTCCGCCGATCAGGCCGACGCGGTCCGGATCGGCGATACCCTGTCCGGCCAGCCAGTCGATGCCCGCGAGGAAGTCACCGGTATCCGCCCCGCCCATGTCCCCGACGACCTGTCCGGCGAACTTCTGCCCGCGGCCGCCGCTGCCCCGCGGGTTCGGGTTGAGCACCGCATAGCCGTGCGCGACGAGCAGCGGTACCCACGGATAGTTGAGGGACCAGGTGTCGCGGAACGCCCAGATGGGCCCGCCGTGCACGTTCACCACCAGTGGATGCGGTCCCGCACCCCGCGGGGTGCAGAGCATGCCGTCGATCTCCAGCCCATCGGCGGCCTGCCAAGTGATCGGCCGGGCGGTACCGGCTACCGAGGACAGGTAGTCGGTGCCCGGACCGGCGACCGAACCGAGCACCGTATCGGTTTCGCCATCGGTGCTGATCAGTTCCTGGGGCAGGGCATAGGATTCGCGGATCGTGATGACCCGGCCGTCCGCAGTGAACGTGCCGTCCGGATAGAACCAGCTGCCCCCGCACGCCTGCGCGGTGGCGAACACCTCGGTCACCGCTTCGCTCGGCACGTCCACGATCCCGGCGACCGAGTCCATCCGCCGCAGCCCGAGGAAACCGAGCCGCCGCTCATCGATCCACTGCAGCCGGGTGACATCGGTACCCGCCGTGTCGATGCGGTGCCGCGCCCCGGTTTCCAGTTCGATGACCGAGAGCTCACCCGCGAGGATCCAGCGATCACTGCAGACCGCCTCGGCGACCGCGGCGTAGCGGCCGTCCGGGGATCCCACCGGAAGACCGAGCTGCACCTCGCTGCGCAACAGCTCCCTGCTCGTCCCGGTGGCCGAGTCGATGTGGTGCAGCGCGGCGCCGTACCAGGAATCCTCGCTCGGATCGTCCGAGGCGATCGCGAGGACCCCGGCCGGTCCCGCCCAGCCCGCCTCCCAGCAGTTCAGCCCGTCCGGCGAGATCCGCCGCACGGCACCGGTTTCCACGATGTACAGCCACAGGCCGCGCCAGGCGTCCTCCGTCGCGCCGGTGTCCACATCCGGTAACCAGTCCGTGGCGGGGGCATCGGTGGCCGTGGTGGTCGTCCCGGAACCCTGAGCACCGGAAAGGTCGGCACCGAGCCCGGCGACCCCGAGCAGAATGTGCCGCCCGTCCGGGGACCAGTGTGCGTACTCCACCGTTCCGGGCACCTTCGGCGCGGCGACCGCTTCACCGAAGTCGTCGTCCCGCAACAGATAAAGCTGGAACTCGCCGGGTGTGACGCGGTCGGCGAGGAAGGCGAGCGCCGACCCGTCCGGGGCGAACCTGGCCGAGCGGGCCGATCCGGTGCCCGCGGAAACCGGCCGGAGTTCGCCGTCCCCGGTGTAGATCCCGGTGCGCGGATGACCGGCGAGCCGATCGAACACCAGGCCGGTCACGGCGACCCGCGTCCCGTCCCGGGAGACTTCCGGCTCGCGCAGCGCATGGGGCCGCCCGAACGCGGGCTCGTGCAGCCGCCGCAAATGCTCGGCGACCGCGGCGAATTCGATGGTGTCTCGCAGGTCGGCTTTCATGTGATCCCTCTCGGCACGGTGCGGTCGGGGTCCACCTTCGCCGGTCGGACCGCCGTGCGCCACCGACAGATGTCGGCCACCCGCCGCGCGGGGTTCGACAATCGCCCCGGCTGCGTGAAGTATCCGGCGACCGTCGATGGCCGCCACCGGCGGCAGCTGCCTACCGTGCGGGTATGGCGTGGAACGGACGGCGAACGATGCCCGAGGAACAGCTGGAATACCCGGCGGCCAGGACGGTCGATGTGCGGGAAGAATTCCCCGGCGCCGGTTTTCCCGATCCGTATCGCTGGCTGGAGGACGAATCGGAGCAGGCGCGAGCGTGGCAGCGGGCGCAGAACGCGCTTACCGACCGGATCATCGAGGGCTGGCCGTATCCGGACGCGTCGCGCGCCTCGGTGGACCACTGCGTGGCCGACGGCTCCGGTTCACCGAACTGGATGGTCGATCCGGTGCCGTGGTTCGCGGGCGGGCGCAGGTTCCGTCTGGACCGGGTTCCCGAACCGGACTACCCGGACCGCGCCGTCGTGGTGGTCTCGGACGGTTCCGGCGACTGTTTCAACTTGGAACAGTCGCCGGAGTGGCCGCATCGGATACTGAGCCCATGGACGAGGCGCGGACCTGGGACAGGCGGGGATTTCTGACCCGGATCGGGTTGTTCGGCGCGGCCGGTGCCGGTGGGCTGCTTGCTGCGCCCGCCGCGGCCGCGCCGCGCGAACCGATCGAGGATGTCGTCGGGCTGCTGCGGCCGGTGCTGGACGAGCTCGCGCGGGACACCATGACGGGACTGTCGGTGTTCGTGTGCCCCGGCCCGGACGCGCACTCGGTCGCGCAGGGGACCCGGCGGAGCGAGCCGGGGGCGGTGGAGGCGGGAACACCGCGGTTCCTGCTGGACGCGCTGAACAAGTTCATGCCGTTACCGGACGAGTTGCTGCGCCCGGCGGTCGCCGCGCTGGTGACGGCACTGTCGGATGCGGGCGTGCACCTGCCGATCCTGGACGGTCTGCCGAACGTGGTCGCCACCCTGGACAAAGCACTGGCGAAGCTGTTGCAGAACAATGCGACGGTTCCGCTTCCGGTGGTCGCGGCGGCGCTGCTGAATCTGGTGGCGACCGGGGTGAAACCGGCGGCGGTCGCCGGACCGCTCGGTTCGCCGTTCTCGCGGCTGTCCTTCGCGGAGAAGGCCACGGTTTTCTCGGTGATCGAGGCGCCGCTGCCGGATCTGGTCGCGGTGCTGGATGTGCACCTGCCGCAGCCGTTGAAGGCCTCTCTTTCCGGGCTGCTGAAGTTTCTCGGCGGGGCGCTGCTGGAGTTCGCCGCGTTCGGCTCGTACAGCGAGTTCGCCGTGTTCGATCCGGTGCGCAGGAAGCTCATCGCGCGGCCGGTCGGCTGGACACTTTCCGGATACCAGCCGGACGGCCCGGTCGAGGGCTGGGACGAATTCCTCGGCTATTACCAGGGACGTCAGGAGGTACGCGGCTGATGCGGGATGTGATCGTGGTCGGGGCGGGGGCCGGTGGCCCGGTGGTGGCCAAGGAACTGGCCGCGAAAGGGCTCGACGTGCTGGTGCTGGAAGCCGGGCCGAGACATGCGGACCCGCGCGCGGAGTGGACGAGTTTCGAGAACGACGCGAACAATCCGCTCACCGGATTCCTCCGGCTGGGCCCGACGGACCGGACCCGGCCTGCGTGGTTCCGGGAGTTGCCGCAGAATTCGTTCGTGTGGCAGGTTTCCGGAGTCGGCGGGACGACACAGCATTTCTACGGGAACTATCCCCGGCCGTATCCGGGGGTGTTCGACGACTACACGGGGCCGGATGCCGCGGCCTACGACATCCAGCACCGCTTTCCGTTCGGATTCCGGGAACTGCTGCCGTACCTGGAGTGGGTCGAGGCCACCGCCCCGGTCGCCACGGCCGCCATGGGGCACAAGGAGCAGACGTTTTTCCGGGGCTGTGAATCCCTCGGCCTTCCGGTGCAGACCACGAAAACCACCCGTGAAGCCTCGTATCGCCCGCAGCAGAACGCGGTACTGCAACCACACGGAACGGCGGGACGCAGCGCGGACACCGACCTGCTGCACTACCCGCGGGCCACCGGATGCACGTTCTGCGGCTACTGTTTCCAAGGCTGTATGCGCCCGGTCGGTGCGCCGCGCAACCAGTACGCGAAACGGTCCACCGACAATTCGTATGTGCCGATGGCGCTGACCGCGGATGCGTGGGCGCGGGGCGGGAAACCGAGCACGCTGATCACCGATGCCTACGTCACCCGGATCCACGCGGAAACCAGGAATGGCAAGCTGACCGCGAGCGGGGTCACCTGGAAGGACAACACCACCGAGACCGAGCACCGCGAGGACGCCCGCGTGGTCGTGCTGGCCGGTGGCTGTGTGGAAAACCCACGGCTGTGGCTCAACAGTGGGCTGCCGAATCCGAACGACTGGGTCGGACGCGGGGTCACGGACCATTTTCTCGACTGGGTCGTCGGGGTGTTCGACGATCCGGTCGGCAATCCGAAAGGTGTCGGTTCGGCCGCGCGCGCCGATTTCCCGTCGAAGGGTGGACTGGAGAACGTCGGTGTGCCACCGGCTTTGCACGCCTTCGCGATGAACTTCTCGGACAGCGGTATCCACGGCCACTATGCGAACGGGCGCGGTCCGGTGGGCCCGTGGGACGGACCCGCCGGTCGCCTGACCGGGCCGATGCTGAAGGACCTCATGAGCGGGCGCCTGGAGAATCTGCTGTCCGTCGTGGTCCTCACCGATGACGACGTGCAACCGGAGAACCGTGTCGTCCGCTCCGGGCTCCCGCTCGGGGACGAACACGGCCCGGTGCCGAAGGTGCAGATGTGGGGCCGCAAGCGCACCCGGCGCACCCTGGAGAACCGGGAATTCCTCGCCCGCAGGGCCGCCGAGGTGATCCGCGGTGCCGGGGCGAAGCGGGTCTACCGGATCGACTGGGCGCCCTTGCTGCTGCACATTCAGTCCTCGATGCGCATGGGCGGATCCGAACGGGATTCCGTGCTGGACTCCGATGCGCAATCCCGCGCGGTCCGGGGCCTGTACATCGCCGACACCTCCGCGCTGGCCAACGCGCTCGGCGGCCCGAACCCGACCCTGACCACCCAGGCCCTCGCCACCCGTACCGCCGAGAAGATCTTCGCGGAGCACTTCGGGGGAGATCCCTGGGTGTACGCTGACAATCCTGTCGTTTCAACCGATCCCCGCATCACCGTCCGGCTCGGTCAACTCGGACTCTGACCCGGTCCGAGTGGAGGTGGGTATGTATCTGACACAGACCCTGCACCGCGCGGTTCAGCAGGCCCCCGACCGTCCGGCCACGGTGTTCTCCGGGCGCACCCGCTCGATCGCCGAATGCGCGGACCGAGTGGCCCGGCTGGCCGGGGGACTGCGGGCGCTCGGAGTGGGCGCCGGTGACCGGGTCGGGATTCTGGCGCTGAATTCCGACCGGTACCACGAGTGTCTGCTCGCGATACCGTGGGCGGGTGCGGTGCTCAATCCGCTGAACATCCGCTGGAGTGCAGCGGAACTGTCCTACGCGCTGCGGGATTCGCGGACCGGTGTGCTGATCGTGGACGACCGGTTCGCCCCGCTCGTCCCGGTGCTGCGCGCGGAGTGCCCGCAGCTGTCGGTGGTGTTCCACGCGGGGGACCATCAGGTTCCGCAGGGCCTGCACGACTACGAACAGCTCATCGCCGAGACCGCGCCGGTCGCGGATGTACGCCGTGGCGGGGATGAGCCGCTCGGCGTGTTCTACACCGGCGGCACCACCGGCACTCCCAAAGGCGTGCTGCTTTCCCATCGCAATCTGCTCACCTCGGCCTTCGGTTCGCTGGCCACCGGAGACTTCCTCATCCCGGAGGGCCGCCTGCTGCACAGTGCGCCGATGTTCCACCTCGCCGACCTCGCCATCTGGACCGCGGGGCAGCTCAGCGGCGCGACCCACGTCATCGTGCCCGCGTTCAGCCCGGACGCGGTATTCGAGGCGATCAGTGAGCACGGAGTGACCGATCTGCTGCTCGTGCCGACCATGATCGAACTGCTCGTGAACGCTCCCGAGCTCGCCGGGCATGACCTTTCCGGGGTGCGCCACATCGCTTACGGCGCCTCGCCGATCGCGGAGACCGTGCTGCAGCGTGCCCGCGAGGCTTTCCCGAACGCGGGCTTCACCCAGGCGTACGGCATGACCGAACTGTCCCCGGTGGCCACCCTGCTGCGCCCGGGTGATCACGAGGATCCCGAACTGCGCCGCAGTGCGGGGCGGGCCGCACCCCATGGCGAGGTCCGGGTGGCCGATCCCGGGGGCGACGAGGTCGAGCGCGGCACGGTCGGGGAGATCCTCGCGCGCGGGGATCATGTCATGCTCGGCTATTGGAACCAGCCCGAAGCCACCGCCGAGGCACTGCGCGGCGGGTGGATGCACACCGGAGACGCGGGCTATATGGACGAGAACGGCTATGTGTTCGTCGTGGACCGGATCAAGGACATGATCGTCACCGGCGGCGAGAACGTCTACTCCGCCGAGGTCGAGAACGCCCTCGCCGCCCATCCCGCGGTCGCCTCGTGCGCGGTGATCGGGCTGCCCGATTCGCGCTGGGGCGAACGCGTGCACGCGGTGATCGTCCGCCACGATGGGTACGAGGCGGGCGAATCCGAGCTACGGGAGCACTGCCGCACCCTGATCGCCGGGTACAAACTCCCGCGGAGCATCGAATTCACCGAAGAACTGCCGCTGTCCGGGGCAGGCAAAATCCTCAAACGCGAACTCCGGGACCGGTACCGCACGGGATAGCACGCATCCCCCGTTCGGGTATGGGAACCGTACTCTCATCGGCGTATTGTCCACCGACAACACAGCACGATTCGTGTCATAACGGTCACCGATGTCCGTTGGGAGGGTTGTCGCCGTGGGTCCGCAGTCGGAGATCGCCCTGGCCTGGTATCGCTCGAAACAGTACGGCGTCGACCCGGAACGCGCGCTGAACAACATCGCCATCGCCGAAGTCGATCGGTCCAGCAGGCTCCTGCACGCCGCTGCCCCCGTGCTCGAAGCGTTGACCGAACAGTTGGAGGGCACCAGATTCGGGCTGGCACTGACCGACCGGGACTGCCGGATCGTGTACCGCTGGCTGGCCGATCCGAGCATGGACCGCGCCATTTCCTCGATCGGATTCGTGCACGGCGCCCAGCTCGACGAGGAACGCATCGGGGCCAATGCGTTCGGCACCGCGCACGAACTGCACCGGGCCGTCCAGATCCACGGCGGTGAGCATTACGCCGAACCGCTGCGCGCGTTCTCCTGCTACGGCCATCCCATCAAGCATCCGCTCACCGGCCGGGTAGAAGGTGTACTCGACATCACCGGCGCGGCCGCGGACAGCAACCCGCTGTTCGCGCCGCTGATCGCCAGGGCGGTCGCGGACATCCGGACCCGCATCCTCGAAGGAGCACAGGCCAGCAGGCGGCGGCTGTTCGAAGCTTTCCAATGTGCCACCGCACGCCAGCACACCCCGGTCGCCGTACTCGGCGGCGACGTCGTGCTCGTCAACCGCAGTTGCCTCGATCAGCTCGGCGTCGCCGGGCCCGCGCTGTTGCGTGTCACGGCGGGCGAACTGCCCCGTGATCGCAGTATCGAGCGGCTCCTGTATCTGCCCGATGGCGCTGCGCTCACCGTCACCCTGCGCCGCATCGAGGGCACCGAGGACGGGGTGCTCTACCGGATCGGAAAGCCGCGCCCGCAACCGGTTCCACACCCGGCCGCGGAACCGGAAGCGGCGGAGACCGTCTTCATCACCGGTGAACCGGGAACCGGGCGCAGCCATACCGCGGAGAAACTGGCCGGGACCGCGCTCGCCGGGGATGGGGAACCGGTGCGACTGCCCGCCGCCGATGCCATCCTCGGCGCGATACCGGAATGGCACGGCGAACTCCGGAAAGCATTGCGCGAGAAAAAGACGATCATCGTCGAAGACGTACACTTGTTCCCGGATCGACACCTTTCGCTGCTGCAGTCGGTCGTCCGCGACCGTCGTGGCCGGATCGTCTGCACCGCCTGCCGCGACGAAGACCTCGCGGGAGCGGTCGCGGTGATCGCGGCGCGGTGTTCCCGGCGGATCACCCTGAAACCACTGCGCGAACGACTCTCCGAGCTCCCCGCGCTGGCCGCGCCGATGCTGGCCGAGCGGTTCGGCACACCCGCGCCGGTGTTCACCGACCGGGCCATGGAGATACTGCGATCGCGTTCATGGCAAGGGAATCTGGCCGAACTCCGCGCGCTGATCGAGCGCCTGCCCGCGGTGGCGCCGGGGACCGGAATCACCCCGGAACACCTGCCCGCCGAATACCGAATCGGTGGCACGCGGCAATTCGGCGGAATGGATCTCGCCGAGCGCAATGCCATCATCGCTGCACTCGAACAGGCGGACGGCAACAAACAACAGGCGGCTCAACTGCTCGGCATCGGCCGGACCACCCTGTACCGGCACATGCGCACCCTCGGGATCCCCGACCTTTCCTGACCCGATGCACGGGGAAGTGCACCCACTGAAGCGATCCAGCGTTTCAAGATGGAACACGGACCGGTGTGTTCTCCGTGCCATTCTCTGAATCGGCTGCGGTTCGGCGATTCCAGGAGGCACGATGGCCAACGCAGATGAGCGGAAAACGGGTGGTGACTCGGAACGGAGTATCTCCTCGCGGCGTTCGATGCTGAAGGCAGCCGGCGCGGCCGGTCTCGGTGTCCTGCTGGCATCGGCCTCGGGTGTTCCCGCTTCCGCGGCGGCGGCCAACGGGCGCAGAGTGGCGGTGTTCGGTGCCGGTCCCGGTGGCATGAGTGTTGCGCACGAGCTGGCCGAACGCGGTTTCCAGGTGGATGTCTACGATCGGTTTTCCCGGCTCGGTGGCGGGGTTCGCTCGTACACGACCCCGGGCGCGGGCACCGCGGGCCGGCCGGCGCTGCCCAATACCAGCGGCGGGCATTTCTTCCTTCCCGGTTATGCGGCCATGCCGGACCTGCTGAGCCGCATTCCGACCGGAGACGGGCGCAAGGTCATCGACCGGCTCGCCTTCTCCTCACAGGGCATGCTCGGTGGCCGGATCGGTGCCAACGGCGCACTCATCGCGCTGGGGATACCGACTTCTCTGGACCGGATCGGGGAGTTCGATCCCGCGCACATCGCGCAGACCATCCAGGGAACGCTGCAGCTGCTCGGCGGTTTCCGCCCCTCGGATATTCCGCACCTGGCGAGCAAGATCGCCGCCTGGGTCACCAGCGGAACACTGCGCCGGGAAAACCAGCTGGAGTACATCGATCTGGAATACGGTTTCTTCCGCAGCGAACTGCTTTCCCCGACCGCGCACACGCTGATCCGGGACCTGGCGACCACGGTCTCGGTGGATTCGCCGACCCGCGGGATCAATTCCCTGGTGTATCTCACCGCCATCATCGACCAGATCATCAACATGCTCGCCGGGCGGCGCAGGTATCCGAAATCCCCGGAGAAGGTGCTCGACATCCTCACCGATGGCCCGGAAACCGAGGTGTGGTTCGATCCATGGGCACGGTATCTGCGCGGTCTCGGCACCCGGTTCCACCTGCGGCGCACCCTGACCCGGATCGGCGTCGAGAACGGGCGGATCGCCGGTGCGGATGTCATGGATGAACGCGGCCGCACGGAACGGGTCGAGGCGGACTGGTACGTGCTGGCGATGCCACCGGACCGGATGCGCCCGCTGCTGTCCAGGGACCTGCTCGCCGCCGATCCCGGGCTGGCGAACGTGCGAAAGCTGGATCCCGCGGTGGAATCCGGGTTCGAGATCTTCTTCCGCGATCCGGTCGGTTTCGAGCTCGGCCAGGTCACCAACCGCAACGGTGACGAACAGTGGCTGCTCACGCTTGTCGGGCTCTCCGAGATCTGGGGCATCGACCTTCGCGAATTCGGTGACGGACAGGCGAAGGGGATGCTGTCCGTGGAGTTCAACAACCATCCCTACTTCGACACACCGGGAATCCTGTACGGCAAACCCCTCAAGGACCTGAACTACGCGCAGGCCTTCGACGAGATCCGTGCCCATATCGAACGGGGAATCCCGGACGGGAAAGCCTTGCTGGCCAAGGACAATCTCCTCGGCTGGCGACCGCATCCCACACTGTCCTGGACGGGACAATCGGGCTGGACCGTGCCCGATCACCGCACGGCATCCGCGCCCGGAACGAGCAAGTACTTTCCCGATCAGGTGCGCAGGATCCCCAACCTGTTCCTCGCCGGTGGCAGCACCAAGACCGCGATCGGCGGGGACAACATGGACTCGGCCGCCCTTTCCGCGAAGCTGGCCACCAACTGGATCATCGAGGCCGCCGGAGTGCGCGAACCGCACGCCGAGCTGCCGTATTACGGCCCGCCGCCCGAACTCGAGGCCGCGCGCCGGGACGACGACCGCCGTTTCCGCGCGGGCCTTCCACACGCCTTCGACCTCGTCGCTCCGGCCAGAATGCCGCCGCCGCACGGCTGAGAAACCCATTGTTCGCGAGAAAAGGAGAGAACATGACGATTCGCACCAGGCTCGGCCGAAGGCGTGCCGTGCGCCCGCCGAGGCTGCTCGCCGTCCTGGCCGCCGTGCTGCTCGCCGTCTCACTGGGCAGTGTTCCGGCATCGGCGGCCGGAGAGCAGGCCATCCCGGGGTGGCAGAAATACGAACCGAAAGGATACGACACATCCCCGCTCCCGAAGGAGAAACAGGCCAGGGTGGCGACACCGCAGGACACCGGACTCGACAAGCTGAACGGCGAGATCGTCATCTCCTGGTGGAAACTCAAGAATCCCAAGGACCCGAAGCGTTCGCTGTTCCTGCTCGAAGCCGAGCCCGGCTGGAAGCAGCCGCGGCAGATCGGGCAACAGGGGACCTATGTCTGGGCCATCGCCGACGAGGCCAATGAGGAGCAACCGCAGTTCCCGTTCCTGAACGGAATCATTTCCTTCAAGCGGGGACTGCCGTTCGGCGGATCTCCGGGAACCGCGAGGATCGACGGTAAACCCGGGCTTCGCGGGAACAATCTCAGCTTCGATCATGATCCCGCGGCGAACACCTGGCATGTGCAGGGGCAGTCCCCGAACAATTCGGCGAACTTCACCGTCGATCAGGTCGTTCCGGGTTCCGTCGGTTCCTATTACCCGCCCGATGGGCACACCACCGGGCCGACGAACGTGGACGCCGTGGCGAACGGCCGGGTGCACGGAAGCCTGACGCTCAACGGGCGCAAGATCGATCTGGACGGCTGGCGGACCAACTACTGGCGGATGAACATGTTCCCGAGTGTGTTCGACAGCCAGCTCAACCCGGCGACCTCCTGGCGCGGCTGGGAATGGAACATGGTCCTGGAACCCGATGGCGGGGCGAGCCAGTACTACGCCATGATGGACCCGAGCGGCCGGATGCACGACGGCTATCTGGTCGACGCCCGTCCATCGGGAACCCGGGTCTGCTCGCGGATCACCATGAAATTCGGTGACTACCATTGGGGACGCTCGATGTTCGGGGACATCTCGCCGCCGTTCCAGCGCTACACCATTCCGGGATGGATCAAGGTGAAATGCGCACCCGGGGAGAAGGTGCAGATGGAGAAGACTTTCTATCCGGACTCGCGGGACTACGTCGACGCGGGCCTGCTCACCGCGACCGAGATGCCGATGCACACCGTTCCCGGTTCGTTCGGCACCTACGAACACATGCGGTACAGCACCTACCGCGCGCAGAAGTTCGCCGAGCGAAACCAGGTCTCCCAGAGTGCGCAGTCCCGGTAGGGAGCCGGAACACCTGGGCCGCGCTGTTCGCCCGAGCCCGATCACGGGGCGAACAGCCGGTCCAGGTGCGCATCGATGGCGGAAAGGGCACCCTCGGGCTGGACGACGCCGAGCTCGAGCAGGGTGGTGAAGCCGGTGAGGGCGAGCAGCAGATCGGTCTCGGTGCCGGGATCGCGGTGTGCCTCGATATGCCCATCGGCGATCGCGGTGCGGATCAGCTCCTCGAGCCTGGCGCGCGCGTGCCGGAGATCTTCGCCTGCCTGGTCGCGGAGTTCGCGGTCGTGCAATGCCTCCAGCACGTAGGCGGCGCTCATCCGGCTGGAAGCGCGGGAATCGGTCTGCAGTGGCAGCAGCTCGGTGAGCATCAGCGCCAGGATGTCGCGGGGGTGCGGTTCCCTGCCGAGCCGGTGCAGCCGGTTCTGCACGCGCAGCGAGCGCTGTTCGGCGGCGAAGTCCATGGCGAAGGTGAGCAGCGCGGTCCGGGAACCGAAATAGTGCTGGAGCTGCCCGAGGGAGATGCCCGCCTCCTGCGCGACCTCGCGCATCGTGGCCTGGGCGACTCCCTGCTGGTCCACGACCCGCCACAGCGCACGGGCGATCGCTTCGCGGCGTTGCCGGTGATCGACCTTCTTCGGCATCCGACTCTCTCCCACGGGTTCCAATACATGTGACATAATACAGTTGACTTGGAACATCGGCGAGGGGAGTGGGCGTGTCCGGTTCCGGGCAACCGCCCAGGGTGCGCACGGCGGCGGGCGTGGTGCAGGGCCGGTGGCGGCCGGGCCTCGCCGAGTTCCGCGGCATCCCGTACGCCCACCCCCCGGTCGGTGCACGGCGCTTCGCCGCGCCCGTCCCGCCGGTCCCCTGGGAAGGCACCAGGCAGGCCACGGAGTTCGGCGCCCCGCCACCGCAGTCCGGCCCGGTGCAGGTGGAAGCGGAACGGGATCCGGGCTGGCTGACCCTCAACATCGGCACCCGGATCCCGGCGCGGCCGGTCTTCCGGTGCTGGTGTGGATCCCCGGCGGCGCCTACATCACGGCGGTGAGCAGCGATCCGGTGTACGACCCCGCCGAATTGTGCGCGGCGGGGATCGTCGTGGTGAGCCTCGACTACCGGGTGGGTATCGAGGGGTTCGCGCAGCTGGACGGTGCCCCGGCCAACCGGGGATTCCTGGACCAGCTGGCCGCGCTGGAGTGGGTGCAGCGGAACATCGCGCGCTTCGGTGGTGATCCCGGCCGGGTCACGGTCGCCGGGCAGTCCGCGGGTGCGGGATCGGTCGCCGCCTTGCTGGCCGTGAAGCGGTCGCGGGGGTTGTTCCGCCGGGCCATGACCCATTCGGTACCGGGCAGCCATGTCACACCCGCCCTTGCGGAGCGGGCCGCCCGCGCATTCGCGGACCGCCTCGGGGCGGCGCCCACTGCGGCGGCACTGAGTGAGTTCGATCCCTGGCGGCTGGCCGCGGAGCTCACCGCGTTCAACACCGAGCTCTCCGCCGATCGCGAGCGCTGGGGCCGGATCGCGCAGGCCGGGGTGGCCGTCTGCCCCGTGCTCGATGGCGAGGTTCTTCCGGAACCCCCGTGGTCCGCGCTGGCCGGTGGGCGGGCGGACGGAATCGAACTGTTCGCCGGGCACACCCGCGAGGAGTTCCGGCTGTTCTCGGTCATGGCCGGGCGGGCCGGGACCTTCACCGAGCAGGAAACCCGGACCGCGCTGCAGGACCTGGCCCCGCAACCGGGTGATGCGCGGGCCTATCGCGAAGCCTATCCGCACGCAGCCGCGGAGGAACTGCTGGAGATCGTGTTCTCCGATGCGTTGTTCCGGATGCCGTCAGTGCACCTGGCCGAGGCGAACGCGAAGGCGGGCGGTGCCTCGTTCCTGTTCGAGCTCAGCCTTGCCGCGCCGGGGCTCGGTGGCGTGCTCGGCGCGTGTCACAGCCTCGATGTCCCGCTCGCCTTCGGCACCCTGGACAGCCCTACCGGCAGTCAGGTGTTCGGTGCGGCGCCGGGACCCGGAGTCCGCCGGGTTTCCCGGGAACTGCGGCAAGCCTGGGTCCGGTTCGTCACCGATGGCGATCCCGGCTGGCCCGCGTACCACCCCGACCGGCGGCTCACCCGCGTGCTGGACACCGACTCCCGGACCGTTCCCTATCCCGAGGAGGAATCCCGCCGGATCTGGGCGGAACATTTCCCGGTGCCCTTCGGGTCCTGATCGGCTCCCGGGGCTCGATCGATCCGGGCCACAGCAGCGGGAAACAGCCGCAGTGCGTTGTGGCCGATGGCCGCGCGTTGCTCCCTCGGCAGCCCGGTGAAGTCCGCGAGCGCCTGCCGGTTTGCCTCCAGTGTCGTTTCGGTGCTGCACGGCACCCCGCTGTCCGAGCCGTAGACGAGGTGCTCCGGTGAGGTCATGGCCAGTGCGGGGGCCAGGGAATGCCCGGTTCCGGTCGCCGCGGTGTCCAGATACAGCCCGGCGAGCTGCGCGCGGATCTCGTGTTGCTCGATCCGGTTCGGGTTCGGCACCCAGTCCTGGGTGCCGAGCAGCTCCAGGCGCCCGGCGAGCGCGGGCAGCGCGCCGCCGCAGTGCGCGAGGATGAGCCGGAAATTCGGGAACCGGCGCAGAATCCCGGCGTACAGCAGGTCCACGACGGTGCGGGCGGTTTCGAAGGCGACCTCGAGCAACGGGCTGGGGCGGCCGAGGTTCGCGGGTGCGTAAGCATCCGGGTGGGCGAACACGGTCGCGCCCCGACGGTCGAGTTCCGCCCATACCGGTTCCAGGCTCGGGTCACCGAGCGAGACGCCGTTGTAGTCGCAGGTCACGGCGAATCCGTCCACGTGCAGCTCGTCGGCGCAGCGCGCGATCTCGGCAAGCGCGGCCCGCGGGTCATCGGTCGGCAGCGCGGCGAGCAGACCGAATCGGGTGGGATGGGCGGCGACGAGCGCGGCGCCGTAGTCGTTGGACTCCCGGAGCGCATCGGGAGTTTTGGGGATATTGCTGAGCAATTGCATCGCGACGCCCGCGCGGTCCATGTAGTCCAGTGTTCCCGCCACGGTCCAGTGGTAGGGCTGCGGTGCGAGGAACCGCTTCGCGCGCATCGCCTGCCACCGGGCCTGTCGTTCCCGGGCCGTGGTCGGCGGGGTGAAATGCGCGTGCACATCGAGTAATCCGGTCACACATCCGAGGATGCCGCGCGCGCTGTAGCCAAGGAAGCAAATCCGTTCCATGCCGGATATAGACTGGCCCTATGTCCATGGAGTCCGAGCCGGCGAACCTGCACAGCCTGGACAACAATCACCTGCACGCCTTGCATGCGCTGCTGACCGAGCGCACGGTCACCGGTGCGGCGCAGCGTCTCGGTCGCACCCAGCCGACGTTGTCCGCGGTATTGGCCCGGCTGCGCAGGCACTTCTCCGATGATCTGCTGACCAGGTCCGGGAATCACTATCAGCTCACCCCGTTCGCGGCCCAGTTGCTCCCGCTCACCAATGTCGCCGTGGTCGCGGTCGAACGGGTCTTCTCCGCCGAATCGAGCTTCGATCCGGCGGGCTCCGAGCGGGTTTTCACCATCGTTTCCTCGGACTACGGAATCAGTGTCATCGGCGCGCATCTGGTGGCACTGCTGGAAAAGCGGGCACCGCGGGCCAGTGTGCGCTTCGAGCCGGTCACCCCGGATGTGCTCAGCAGGGATCCGGAGTTCTACCGGACCGTGGACGGCGTGTTCATGCCGCACGGCTACCTCGATCTCCCGCGGTCGATGGATCTGTTCCGGGACCGGTGGGTCTGTGTGGCGGCCGCGGACAACCCGGCGATCGGGGACCGGCTGAGCATGGCCGAGCTGCGCAACCTGCCGTGGGTGGCAACCTTCGGTAATCCGCTGGGGCGTGCGCCTGCGTGGCGGCAGATGGAACTGCTCGGCGTCACCCCCCGGGTGTGCGCCACCGCGGATTCCTTCCTGAGCATGCTGCAACTCGTCCGCCGCACCGGTGGGCTCGCGCTGGTCCAGCACAAGCTCGCCGCCGGGATGGCGGAGGCATTGGGGGTCCGGATACTGCCCTGCCCGTTCGACGCGGTGCCCATCGTCGAAGCGTTCTGGTGGCATCCGATGCACGATCCGGACTCCGCTCATGCCTGGCTGCGTGGCTTGCTCACCGAGGCGCGTGCCGAGCTCAGCTGACCTCGACAGACGGCGCCCAGCGCGGAATGTCGGCGGTGCCGGAGGGCAACCGCAGGCTCTTGCTGTAACCGAACTCCTGCAGCGTTTCCAGGGCGTGTTCGCGGCCGTAACCGCTCGCGCCGACCCCGCCGAACGGGGTTCCGGTGAACGCGCGGTTGTAGTGGTTGACGAACACCATACCCGCGCGCAGTGCCCGGCCGACCCGCATGGCGCGCTCCGCATCGCGGGTGAAAACCCCTGCCACGAGCCCGAATTCTGTGCCGTTGGCGATGCGCAGCGCCTCGGCCTCGTCGTGGAAAGGGATCAGGCACACCACCGGGCCGAAGATCTCCTCTCTGGCGATGCGCATGTCCGGGGCGACGCCGGTGAACAGGGTCGGTGGCGCGTAGTACCCCTCGGCGAGCGCGGGATCGGTGGGCAATGGCGCCTGTGCCGCGATTTCCGCGCCTTCGGCCACCCCGATCTCCAGGTAGTCCAGCACCCGCTTGCGTTGCGCCGGGGTGACGAGCGGCCCGACGTGGGTGCCCGTGTCCGCGCCGTCGCCGACCCGCAGGCGGCGCACGGCGGCGGCGTAGCGCCGGGCGACCTCCGCATACCGATCGGCGTGCACGAGGACGCGGGAGGCGGCGGTGCAGGCTTCGCCCTGGTTGAAGAATCCCCCTTCGAGGGCCCAGGGCAGCGCCGAATCCAGGTCGGCGTCCGCGAAGATCAGCAACGCGTTCTTGCCGCCGAGCTCCAGCAGGGCAGGAGTCAGGTTGTCCGCAGCCGTTTTCAGCACCGCCGTTCCGGTCGCGGGTGCGCCGGTGAAGGAGATCTTCCCGACCAGTTCGTGCCCGGCGAGCGCCGCACCGATCTTCCCGGTTCCCGGGACGACGTGCACGACATCGTCCGGGAGCACCGAGCGGGCCAGTTCCACCATCCGCAGTACGGAAAGCGGTGCCTGCTCGGGTGGCTTGAGCACCACGGCGTTTCCGGCCGCGAGCGCGGGGGCGAGTTTGCCCGCGGTATGCAGTGGCGGCCAGTTGAACGGCACGATCGCGCCGATGACGCCGTAGGGCTCCAGCACGGTGACATCCAGGATGCTGCCCGCGTCCCGTACCTGGCCGGGCATGGCCTCGCACAGTCCGGCGAAGAGCTCGAAGATCGCGATGGCGGCCTCCAGGTCGAATTCCCGCGCCTGAGTGACCGGTTTGCCGTTGTCCCTGGATTCCAGTGCCGCGATCTCGTCGGCGTGTTCGCGCACCGCCGCGGCGATCTGCCACAGCCAGCGGCCGCGCTCCCGTGGTGTGCGGGCCTTCCAGCCGAAATGTGCCTCGTGCGCGGCGCGGACCGCCCCGTCCACCTGCGCCACTCCGGCACCCTGGACCTCCGCGGTGGGCTGACCGGTCGCCGGATTGTCCACAGTGAACACATCGGCCGGGTCCGCAGAGGACCACGGGGTACGGATCGTGGATGGCATGAGCATCGAACTCCTTCGTTGGTTGATCAGAAATGGGGCAGCAGGCCGAGTTCCGCCGCGTTCCCGCCGCCGATGGCCGCGGCGAGCCCCGGATCGGGAACCGCATCCGCCAGCCGCCGCACCGGATCCTCGATGCCCATATCGAACGGATAGTCCGAGCCGAGCAGCACCCGGTCCGGGCCTGCCGCGCGGATCAGGGCATGCAGGGACTCCGGGGTGTACACCAGTGAGTCGAACCACATCCGGGGCGGATAGGTGCTCGGTAGTTCGCGGCACCCAGCCGCCTCCGGGCGGTGACGCCAGGCATGATCGGCGCGCCCGAGGCTGGTGGGCAGATAGCCGCCGCCGTGTGCGATCAGCAGCCGTAGCCGCGGAAACCGGTCCAGCACACCGCCGAAGATCAGGTGCGTGATGGCGACCGTGTGCTCTACCGGCTGACCGACCGAATTGGCCAGATACCAGCGATCGAGGCGCGCATCGAGCGTGCATCCCCAGGGGTGGAGGAAGAGCACGGCACCGAGTTCTTCGGCGCGTGCCCACAGCGGGTTCAGCGCGGGGTCGGAGAGTTCCACGGTGCCGCCGTCCGGCAGGGGAGCGTGTGAGGAGATCTCGACGCCACGCAGTCCGTTGCCAAGCGCGTGCTCCAGGGCGGCGACAGCGGTCTCGGGATGACGCAGCGGCGCCACCCCGAGGCCGCACAATCGCTCCGGATGAGCGGCGCAATGTTCCCGGATGCCGTCATGGGTGGCCTGTGCGAGCTCCCAGGCCAGCACCGGATCCGCCCAGGAGTGGTACTGCGTCGGCGAGACCGAGACGACCTGGACGTCGACCCCGGCAGCGGTCATCGCCGCGATGCGTGCATCCGGATCGGTGAGCAGCCCCCGGTTTTCGGCGAACCGGCGCGCGCTCACCCCGGCCGAGGCACGGCCCGCGCGCAGTTCCTCGAGCTCCGCATACGCCGGGTATTCCGGACGGTAGCGCACCAGGGACTGGATTTGCGGCAGCCAGGCATGCGCATGCACATCGACGGTCCGGGGCATGTGTCCATGGTCGAGCCGGCAGCGCCGTCAAGGAAGCGCGATCTCCCGATGGGCGGTATAGAGCGAGACTATGTCAGGGAGTCTGCACCGGAACCGCCTGATTGGTGATCGAGGCCCGGAACCGGTAGCGGTCGCCCCGGTAGACCTGGACGGTCAGCTCGATCGGGCGGTCCGCCTGGTTGAAGGTCAGCTGGGTGGCCACGAGCATCGGCATGGTCTCCCCGGTCTCGAGCAGTTCCCTCTCCGAAGGCGTCGGATGCCGCGCCTCGGCGGAGTAGTCGGCGACCCGCGGCAGTTGCGGCGGATCGGCGGCGCGCAGCGTGGCGTACAGCGAGGCGGTGCTGAAATCGGTCTCGGCGAGCGCCGGGCAGACCGCGAGCGGGAGTCGGTTGTGTTCGAGCACCACGAGCAGCCCGTCCAGCAGGCGCAACCGGAGCAGGTCGAAGAGTTCGGCACCCGGGGCGATGCGCAGCTGCTCGGCCTCGGCCACGGCCGCCGGGCGGACCGAGGAGCGCAGGATCTGGCTGCTCGTCCTGAGCCCGTGCGCCTGCGCGTAGTCCGCGAAGCCCTGGATCTGCGGGGCGGAGATGGTGGGCTGCGCCGGTTCGGTGGCGTTTTCCTCGATATCGGCGATGAACCAGCCGCGGGAGGAGGTCGGGCACACGATGCCGCGCGACTCCAGCTCGGCGAGCGCGGCGCGCAGGGTCACCCGGGACACGCCGTACCGGGTCGCCAGTGCCCGCTCGGAGGGCAGCCGGTCACCGGCGCGCGGGGCGGTGGCGTGCAGGTCGTCGAGCAATCGGGCGGCGGTGCGCTCGTAGAGCGGCAGCGCGTCATCGGCGAACAGGCCGCGTGGCATCGACGTCCTTTCGGGCATACCAGAAGCATACCGGTCGACTCCGTAAGTTCGCGGTGATCGTGCCAGCTCATTCCCTGCGCCGGTAACCTGACTGATCCAGATGCATACCAAATGTTGACCGTTGACAAGCCAATTAAAGACCAATAAGTTCAGCCGACAGACCGTTGGGAGCGGACAAAGGAGTTCACCGTGGGCGAGGAGGTGGCCGTGTATCTCGGCGTCGACGGTGGAGGAACCAAGACCGCCTACTGCCTGGTCGCCGAGACCGGTGCGGTGCTCGCGCAGTGGCAGGGGCCGTCCGCCGACTACTTCTCGGCGGGGATCGATCTGGTCGCCAGGGTGCTCACCGATGGGGTCGCCGAGGTGTGCTCCGCCGCGGACATCAAACCCGGCGACATCCGGCACGCCTTCTTCGGTCTGCCCACCTACGGCGAATCGAGCGGTGATCTTCCCGCCCTGAACGCGGCGGCACGTACCGCTCTCGGGCACGATCGCTACGACTGCGGCAACGACATGGTCTGCAGCTGGGCCGGTTCGCTTGGTGGCGCCGACGGGATCAACGTGGTCAGCGGCACCGGTTCCATCGCCTACGGGGAGCGCGCCGGAACCATCGCCCGGGTCGGCGGCTGGAGCGAACTGTTCGGCGACGAGGGTTCCGCGTACTGGATCGGGAACCGCGGGCTGGCCTGTTTCACCAGGATGAGCGATGGCCGGTCGCCGATCGGACCGCTGCACGCGCTGGTGCGCGAACACCTGGGACTCACCGAGGATCTGGACCTGGTCGGCCTGGTGCTCAACCGGTGGCAGGGCAACCGCAGCATGATCGCCGCACTGAGCAGGCTCGTGGTCACCGCGGCCGGGAAGGGTGATCCGCAGGCCCGCGAGATTCTCGCCGATGCGGCTCGGGAGCTGGCCGAGATCGTGGACACGGCCCGGAAACGCCTCGGTTATCGGGACGGGCAACCGGTTCCGGTCTCCTACTCGGGCGGGGTGTTCAACGCGGGTTCGCCGATTCTGGACGCGTTCGCGCACGAACTCGCGAACCGGTACGGCGGCTACGAACTGCGCGAACCCCGCTATGCCCCGCATTTCGGCGCCGCGCTCTACGCGGCCAAGCGCGCCTGCGCCCCGCTCGGCGAGACCGCGCTCGCCCGCCTGCGGTCCGCACCACGCACAGCACTGGGAGAAGATGATGACAAGCAGTAGAAGCTGGATCCTCTACTCGTCTCTCGTGGTGATCGTCTGGGGCGTCTGGGGCGCCCTTTCCGATCTGCCGACCAATCTGTACCACTATCCGGATCAGATGGTCTACGTCATCTGGGCGCTGACCATGCTCATCCCGTGCGTGTTCGGGCTGCGCGGGAACCGCTTCGACCGGCGCCCCATCGCCGCGGTCTACGGCCTGATCGTCGGGCTCACCGGGGCGGGCGGGCAGTTGCTGCTGTTCCACACGCTCACCATCGGGCCCGCGTATCTGGTCTTCCCGATCACCGCGCTCTCCCCGGCGGTCACCGCGCTGATGGCCATCGCGTTCCTGCGCGAACGGCTCACCAAGATCGCGGTCATCGGGCTGATCGCGGCGATCGTCTCGCTGGTGCTGTTCAACATCTCCGGTGGCGACGGGGACGCGAGCGCGGGCACCTGGCTGCTGCTCTCGATCGGCATCCTGATCGCCTGGGGCGTGCAGGCCTTCTTCATGAAGAAAGCGGCCTCGGTCGGGGTGAACGACGGAACCACCTTCGCCTATATGACGATCAGCGGGCTGCTGCTGATCCCGGTCGCGATCGCGATGATGGGCGGAATCCCCGGCGGGTTCCCGTGGCAGGCACCCACGATCACCGCGGCCACCCAGGTGCTCAACGCGATCGGCGCGCTGTTCCTGGTGATGGCGATGAGCCGGGGGCGGGCCACGATCGTCGCGCCCTCCACCAACGCCCTGTACCCGGTGTTCACCGCCATCGTCTCGCTGGCGATCTATCAGAAGGTGCCCTCGATCTATTCGGTGATCGGGATTGTGCTCGCGATCGGCGGCTCGGCGCTGATGATCTACAGCGATGAGCGCGGCAACGCGAATTCGGTGTCCGGCCTCGACAGTGTCGATGAGAGGAGTCTGACGTGACCGGTATGGATCGGCGAACCATCCTGAAACTGGCCCTCGGGGGTGCCGGTCTGGCCATGGCCGGGGGATTCGGCACGGCGCAGGTGGCCGGGGCCACGAGCCGCTCCGATCTGCTCGGGGTCGGTGACGATTCCATCACCGTGGAATTCGACGACACCCTGCGCAGCCGGGTGCGGATGGCGGGCGAGCCGGTGACCGGTTTCGACGCCGGCGAGGCCCTGCTGCTCGGCGACACCACCATCGAGTCGTTCCGCTACTCCGGGCGGGAGAGCCGGAACACCCGGCATCCCCGGCACGGCGCCGGAGTTCAGGTGATCCTGCACGGTGAGTCGGAGCAGGGCGTGCGCAAGACGGTGGAACTGACCTCGTTTCAGCGCCTTTCCGGCATGGTCATCATGAAAGTGAGCTACACCAACGTTTCCGGTGCGCCGCTGCAGGTCACCGGATGGCGCAACGGGGCACACGAGCTGCTGGCCGCGTCCGGCGGATTCTATATGTTCTCCGGTGCCACCCACGAGGACCGGCGGGACTGGGTGCGGCCGATGACCGAGGGGTTCTTCCAGGAGAACTCCCTGGGAATGGTCGCTTCCGACTACGGCGGCGGCACCCCGCTGGCCACGGTGTGGCGCAACGGAGCCGGGCTCTCGGTCGGGCACGTGGAACCGGTCCCGCGGATGCTGCGGATGCCCACCCGGCGGACCACCAAGGGCGCCATGATCGCGATCGAGGGGGACAGCGCGCGCACCCTGAAACCGGGACAGCGGCTGAGCACCGACACCACGTTCCTCATCACCCATCCCCGCGACCACTATGTGCCACTGGAGCGCTATCGCCGCTATATGGCCGATATCGACCAGCGCGCGCCCCGGGTCGGCGAGCCCGCGTTCGAGGCCATCTGGTGCGCCTGGGGCTATGAGCGCGATTTCACCGTCGACCAGGTGCTCGGAACCCTGCCCAAGGCCAAGGATGTAGGCCTGGACTGGGCTGTGCTCGATGACGGCTGGCAGACCAATGTCGGCGACTGGGAACTCGATCCGAAGAAATTCCCGCGCGGGGAAGCGGATATGCGTTCCTTCACCAAGCAGATCAAGGAGAAGGGGCTGCGGCCGCGGCTGTGGTGGGCCCCGATCGCGGCGCATCCCTCGAGCAAACTGTTCGCGCAGCGCCCGGATATGCTGCTGCTGAACGAAAAGGGCGAGAAGCAGAAGGTGTCCTGGTGGGACTCCTATACCCTGTGCCCCGCCTATCCGCCGGTGATCGACTACTTCGTGCGCCAGGCGACGAAGTTCATCCGGGACTGGGGTCATGCGGGAATCAAGGTCGACGGACAGCACCTCAACGCCGTGCTTCCCTGTCACAATCCGGCGCACGGGCACGCGCGGCCGGAGGAATCGACGGAGGGACTGGCACGGTTCTGGAAACTGGTGCACGAGGCGGTACACCGGGCCGAGCCGGATGCCGTGGTCGAACTGTGCCCGTGTGGCACGGCCTTCGCATTCCACAATCTGCCCTATGTGGACCAGTATCCGGCTTCCGACCCCGAGTCCTCGTTCCAGGTGCGCAGCAAGGGCAAGTCGATGAAGGCCCTGATGGGCCCGGGCAGCAGCTATGCCGGTGACCACGTCGAGCTCAGCGATGGCGGGGACGATTTCGCGTCCAGCTACGGTGTCGGCGCGATCCTGTCGACCAAGTTCACCTATCCGCCGCGTTCGGCGAAGGACCCATACGCGCTCACCCCGGAGAAGGAGCGGCTCTGGCGCCAATGGGTGGCGCTGTACAAGAAGAACATGTTGTCCACCGGCGAATACCGCGGCGAACTCTACGACATCGGCTTCGACAAACCGGAAACCCATGTCGTGGCCAAGGATTCGACGCTGCACTACGCCTTCTACGCGCCCTCCTGGGAGGGCACCGTGGAACTGCGCGGGCTCGGGCCGGGCCGGTACCGGCTGACCGACCCGTTCCACGGCGGCTCGCTCGGCACCGTGGACGCCGCGCACAACACCGTGCGGCTGAAGTTCACGAAGTTCCAGCTGATCGAGGCTCAGCGGCTGGGATAGCAGCCGTAGCCGGGTGGCGGATCAGGACGAAAACCGCGAGCACACAGCCGATTGCCTCGGAGGCCAGGGACACGAGTCCGGGCACGGAAACCCAGTCGCCGATGTAGTTGTACAGCGCGGGCAGGCCGACCGTTCTGGACAGCACATAGGCAAGGGCCGCCAGCCCGGTGGTGAGCGCGGTCAACGTCCAGGCCGCCGCGGAGTCACGGAGGAACAACGCCGCGATCAGCACCAGATCGGCGAGGATCAGCAGCAGGAAAAGTGCTGCCACATAAGGGGTTTCACGTAGTTCGGGTGCCACGACCGGAATGTGCGCGAGCGCCGAGACGAGCAGCATGATCATGACCGGCCAGCGCAGCGGAGAACCGTACCGCCGCAGCCAGAACGCGGACACTGCCGTACCGGAAACGGAGTGGCCAGCCATGACGCACCTCCTTCGAGTGCCCCTGTGGCTCAACGATACGACGACTCTGGGGTGCCGTCCATGGACGGCACCCCACGCGGTCAGTCCGGTACGCTGGGACAACTGGTGCGCGTCTGACAATCCCGTAGCCTGCTGCGCTGCAATGTCGGCGGCGTGCCGCCGCGTGCCATGTCGGCGCCTCGCGGCGTTGTCGTCAGTCACCGCAGAAACCCGCTGCGGCTCGATCCTCCGCCTTGCCGATCTCGGGCGCGGGTGTCCCGCAGGAACACCGCCGATCTGGCTCCCGCTCGCGACGGCAGTGGATTATCAGACACGCTGTGAGTCTTTCCGGTGGCTGGTCTGGGACCGGCTGGCAGGGTTGGCGTCGGTCGTCCCACCCTTGGTCGTGACTCGAGACACGCTCGGCCCCATCGGGGTGCTCTGCTAGGGATCTGTCCGACCAGGGCGGGGTAGCCGGCGTCGTCCTGGCCCACCTCGGTG
>NZ_KB905393.1 GCF_000379465.1 Sciscionella marina DSM 45152 | reverse complement strand
CGTAAGGCCGTGCGGGCACGAGGTCACTTCCCCACGGAGCAGGCTGCGTTAAAGTGTCTGTATCTGGTCACGAGGTCGCTCGATCCGACGGGCAAGGGACAGGCTCGGTGGACCATGCGGTGGAAACCCGCATTGAACGCGTTCGCGAACACGTTCGGTGACCGCTGGCCGGCCGCCGAGAAGTACTAACCACCAACGCCGAAAACACCGAACCTGTTACAGGCCCCACTAGTGTCCTGCACCGGAAATCATCGTCATATATTTGGATAGGGAGTTGAGAATCTCCTCGGCTGTCTTGGTCCGGACGAAGGGTTTCGGGTCGTGGTTCCAAGTGGTGATCCATTCGCGGACGTCTTTTTCGAGTGCGGTAACGCTTTTGTGGACGCCGCGGCGGATGAGCTGGTTGGTGAGGTAGCCGAACCAGCGTTCGACCTGGTTGATCCAGAAGGAGCCGGTCGGGGTGAAGTGCACGTGGAAGCGTGGGTGTTTAGCCAACCAGGTATTGATCGCCGGGGTCTTGTGGATGGTGAGGTTGTCGCAGACCAGGTGGCGTGACCCCGGTTGATCGATCCACCTTGTTTGAGGGGCTTGCGGCCCATGCTGTGGGCAGGAAGGCTCGAATTCACGATGGCTACGAGGAAGAAGCACACGCCGGAGCAGGTCGTGCGCAAGCTGGCGACCGCGGATCGGTTGCTCAATGAGGGCAAGGACGTCGCTGACGTGTGCCGTGAGCTGCAGGTCTCGGAGCAGACTTACTACCGGTGGCGTAACCAGTTCGGCGGGATGAAGGCCGACGATGCCAAGCGGCTGAAGGACCTGGAGCGGGAGAATGCCACGCTCAAGCGGCTGCTGGCCGACGCCGAGCTGCAGAAGGCGGTGCTGAAGGAGATCGCGGAGGGAAACTTCTAAGCCCGGAGCGCCGGCGGGCGGCCGTGGGCCAAGACCCATCCGCGGCGCGGATTCCGTCCTGCGTACCACGACGCCCGCGCCGAGGGGTGGAACGTCAACCACAAGAAGATCCAGCGCCTGTGGCGCGCTGAAGGCCTACGCGTGCCCGGGCGCCGACACCGGAAACGCCTCGGTGCCACCACGGCGCCGAACCTGTCGGTCGCCGACGCCCCGAACCGGGTGTGGGCGGTCGATTTCTGGTTCGACGCCACCACCGACGGCCGCCCCGTCAAGATCGTGTCCATTGTGGACGAACACACGAGGGAGTGCCTCGGAGGGCTGGTCGAGCGCAACATCACCAGCGACGACCTGACCGACGAGCTCGACCGCCTGGCCGCTGACCGTGGCTATCCGGCCGTGCTGCGCTGCGACAACGGACCCGAACTGGCCTGTGCTGCGATGGCCGACTGGGCCGGCGAACAAGTGGGCCTGCACTTCATCCCACCCGGCCAGCCCTGGCGCAACGGCTACGTCGAGTCGTTCAACAGCCGCGTCCGCGACGAATGCCTGAACATCAACATGTTCTGGCCCCCTCGCCCAGGCCCGCGTCGTGATCAGCGACCGGAAAAAGGACTACAACCACCGCCGACGCCACTCAGCGCTCGGCTACCAGCCCCCAGCCGTCTATACTGCGGCCTGCACCCACCGATGAAGATCGACTCTCAGACTAGGTGGACCAGTTCACAGGGTCCGGCCACAAGTGCACATCCAGCTCGTTGGGCACGGCTTTGTCGATGGCGACGAGGAACTTGCGGAACTCACTGGCGCGGTGGCGACGGTGTAGTTCGGAGATGACGGCGCCATCGGCGATGTTGAACGCCGCGAACAGGCTCGAAGTGCCGTGGCGAGGAGCCGACCTACGGCACCCAAAGGAGGCTCCAGCGTGCGTACTGAAATATTCATCGGCGGCAAGTGGACCAGCGGAAGCGGCGAAACCTTCGCCACCCGCGATGCCGCGACCGGCGAGGTGATCGCCGAGCTGCCCGAGGCGACCGTGCCCGAAGTGGACAGTGCAGTCGACGCCGCCACGGCAGTAAAGAAGGCGCGGACCCCGCATGCGCCGTCGCGGTATGAGCAGAGGCGAAAGGGCCGTTCGTGGATCCCCGGATCCGGGCGTTGCCGGCGGTGATCGGAAATGCCCTCGGCAGTGACCGCGGAAAGCTCCAGACGAGTCCCGCGACATCAACCCATGGTTTCGAGGACCGTGCCGTCGTGGAACCTGCTGCGATGGAACATCAGGGGGACGGTGTAGGTCCCGGATCACGCGCGGCCGGTCTGGCGATGGCCTACAAACTGATCGAGGCCGCACAATCGAATGGCGAGCGGTCAACGCACCCCACCTCGTCGCACTCGTGCGCGTCGGCGCCACCTTCACCAAAGGCAAACCCGCCGAATCCCACACCCCGACGACCGACACCCAGGACGCCGCCTGAACTCAGCACGGAACTCATAGCGTCTCGGGCGGTACGACAGACGCGCTTCATGCTGTGCTCAGCTCGAGACCGGGCTTTCGGGCGCCACGGGTTAAGCGCACCTCGTCCAGATCACACACCAATACCGAGGTCCTGCGACCGCAAGCGGCACAGCAATCCGAAGAACACCGACACACAGTTGTCGCGGCGGCACCCGAGGATAGATGCATGACCGAACACGCAAACCCCCCAACCATCTCTACTGCCCGAGACTCGCTCGACCTGTGGCTGACAATGTGGAACACCGACGGCGACATCGCACGACAGATCTGCGCTGAAGACTTCCGAATCCATTTCGCTGTAACGGAGCCCGACGGGTCGACCCCCGCGGACGACATCCGCACTGCGGAGGACTTTGCACAGTATCTCCACTGGTGGCACGAGCAGAACCCCGACGTCGTTTTCACGAGCGTCGCCGACGCAATCGACGGCGACCATGGCCGGCTGCTCTGGGACATCCAGGCGGGCGACGTCCACGCCGGTGGCGTCGACGTCTTCGACTTCGCGGAAGACGGCCGTGTCTGCCGGGTCTGGTCCGTCGGCGGACAACGGAGCATGCGGAGCTGACCCGCGACTTCATCTTGACCGCGTCTGACAAAATGAGGCTATGAAGCGAGCCGAGCGGCAGTACGCGCTCGTCGACATACTCCGGGGAGCGCGACGACCGTGGTCCGCCGCTCGGCTCGCGGGCGAGCTTGGGGTGTCCTCTCGCACCATTGAACGCGACATCGGATCGCTGCAACTCGCTGGTGTTCCCATCTACGCGGACCACGGAGCAACGGGCGGCTACTCGATCCTCCGCGAGTACTCGCTGCCACCGCTAAACCTGTCCGCCGCCGAGTCGCTAGCGATACTTGCCGGACTCGCCCTGCTTGAGTCATCGCCATACCAGGGGGCTGCCCGTCGCGCACGCGCCAAGATCACCGCCGTCATGAACGAAGAACATCGCGGTCCCGTACAGCAAATTCTCCGAACAATGCACGTCATTGACGCCGTCGCGCAAACGGATGGTGCCGTGTCGCTCGGGATGCTTTCGGACGTGATCGCTGCTCGGCGTGTGCTGCGGATCACCTACTTGGGCGAGAACAAGGACGGCAGCCCGGAACGTACCACCAACACCGTCCGCGACGTCGAGACGATGGGTCTTCTTCGCGCGGACGACGCCTGGTTGCTTATAGGTTGGTGTCGGCTTCGTAGTGCAATCCGCGGCTTCCGCATAGAGCGAATCACCCACCTCGAGATACTCGACGAAGTGCCACCAGCCCGAGACCCGGCGCTCCTCGAGACAGACCTTGCCCGGTGGTCGACACGACGACTCGCCTAGTACTGCAGCCGGACTTCGTGACCGGTCTGGTGAGGGGCGTTGCTGATGGGCACGGCCGCCAGTTGATCATGACGGGTTGTGTGGACCAATCCTGGTCGGCTGGCGGCCGCGGGTGCCAGCATAAGCCCTGCCCGGTGGCAGGCGATGTTCGATGAGATGACCGGCCGGATCGCGGACCGTTTCGCGCGGGTCGAGCCGCGCCGACATGCGGGGAAGTTGTTGCTGGGCTTGGTGTCGGAGCTGCCGAGGAAGAATTGTTGGACCATCGCCGAGCATGCCGGCGACGCGAGCCCGGATGGTCTGCAGCATCTGCTGGCCCGTGCGGTCTGGGATGCCGACGCTGTCCGTGACGACCTGCGCGGCTATGTGGTGGACCACCTGGGCAACGACCAGGCGGTGCTGATCATGGACGAGACCGGCGATCTGAAGAAGGGCACCCAGACGGTGGGGGTGCAACGGCACTACACCGGCACTGCGGGTCGGATCAAGAACGCGCAGGTCGGCGTCTATTTGACGTATGCCACCAGCGCGGGTCATGCGTTTGTGGACCGAGCCCTGTACTTGCCGAAGTCCTGGACCGATGCCCCGGATCGCTGTGCCGCCGCCGGGATCGGCGAGAACGTCGCATTCGCGACGAAACCCACCCTGGCCACCGAGATGATCACCCGCGCCCTGGACGCCGGGACCGAGGTGCCGTGGATGACCGGAGACGAACATCCCAACTCTGCAACAGCGCCATCAGCTGGACGACGAGGTCATTCACCCGTGAAGCTCGGTGCCCGCTTCTCCATGAACGCTTTCGATCCTTCGCGGGCGTCTTTTGAGCGTAGGACTTCCTTGATTGCATCGTCTTCTTTGGCGAACGCCTCAAGGATCGGGCGGCCTGAACTTTCGAGCATGACCTGCTTGGCCTTGCGCATGGCGAGTGGGCCATTCTCGGCCATCCGCGTCGCAAGTGCATGTGCTCTGGTCAGGACGTCGTCGTCGGGGACGACTTGGTTGATCAGGTCGAATGATAGCGCCTGGTCGGCGTTGATCTTGTCTCCCACCAGCAGGATCTCGGCAGCCCTGGCTTGGGCGATTTGTCGTGATACGCGCGCGATTCCGCCAGCGGCGGGTATAAGGCCACGGCGCACTTCCAGCAGCCCGAACTGGCATGACTCCCCTCCGATTCGCAGGTCGCAGGCAAGCATGAGTTCCATCCCGCCTCCCACCACGGCTCCTCGCATCGCGGCGATCACTGGGATCGTGATGCCGATGTCTCGTAGCAGTGCGCGGTTCAGCAGCAGCGGATCGGCGAGTAGTGCTTCGTCCCACTCGTCCTCTGCCGAGCGCGCGCGCGTCTGCAGCGGGGTGAGTCGGCTGAGGTCGGCACCTGCGCTGAAGGCTCGCGTCCCGGCGCCGCTGAGCACCGCCACCCGAACCGATTGGTCTTCCTGGATCTCGTGCCAGGCCCGGTCCAAGCGCACCAGCATTTCCGGGGTCAGCGCGTTCATCTTGTCGGGGCGGTTGAGGGTCACCTCGGCTATGCCCTCGTTAATCGAGAACAGCACGGGTGTCTGCGCCGTATCGGTCTTCTCCGTCATGAGGCCTGCTCGCTTTCGAACACCACGGTCAGGTAGGCGAAATCGTCGGTGCGAGTCTCGGGAACGACGCGGACCCGCTGTCCTAATCGCACGGCCGTGGGTTCGTCGATCTTGGCGGCGCCGACGACTCGTGGTCCTTGGTCGAGCTCGACGACCACGGTGAGGAACGGTAGCTCGTCCTTCCAGGCCGGTTCTGCTGAGTGTTGCGAGAGCGTGTAGGAGTAGACGGTGCCGGTACCGCTGACTCGTTCGTAGCTGTAGTCGCCGGAGAAGCAGCGGGGACAGTACATCCGCGGCGGGTGGCTGTAGTGGCCGCAGTTTCTGCACTTCTGTATACACAAGTGCCCGCTCGAGACGATGGCCTGAAACAGCTCCAGGTTCAGGTCGTCGGGTTCCGGGATGACCTTGTTCGCGTTCATGCTTCCCCTCTCGCGAGAATGGCGATCGAGCCGTCGCCGAGGTCGCCGTATCCGGTGACCAGCCCCAGCTCGCAGCTGGGCACTTGGGAATCGCCGGCCGTGTGGCGCAACTGACGAGTGGCCTCGACGACGTGGTTGAGGCCCCAGCAGTGCCCTTGCGACATCAACCCGCCGTGCGTGTTCACCGGGTAACGGCCGCCGAGTTCGATCGTGCCGCCTTTGACGAAGTCGGCGGCGCCGCCGGGGGCGGCAAGGCCAAGAGCTTCAATCTGGAGTAACACGACATAGGTGAAGCAGTCGTAGATCTGCAGAAAATCCATGTCGGCGGCGTTAACACCGGCCATCTCGAATGCTCGTGGCGCGGCGGCATGCAGGCCCAGATGCAGCACGTTTGGTCGATTGGTCAGCTCGTCGACCGGATTTGAGTGCCCTTCGGCGCCGCCGAGGTAGACCACCGGACGGTGCGGCAGGTCACGGGCTCGCTCGACGGAGGTGACCACGACCGCAGATGCGCAGTCGGTCTCGACGCAGCAGTCCAACTTGCGTAGCGGGCCGGTGATCATCGTCGAGTCGAGGTAGTCTTCCATGGTCAGCGGCCTGTTGCGCATCAGCGCGCGCTTGTTCAGTTGAGCGTGCTTACGGCAGGCGACCGCGACCGCACCGGCCGTCTCGGGTGGGATGTCGTAGAGGTCGACGTAACGCTGCAGGTAGAGGGAATACCACCACGGCGCTGAGCGCAGCCCATAGGGCGCGTAGAAGTTGCGGACGGTTTCGAAAAACGCGGCCGAGAATCGCCGTTTGGTCGGTCGCGCGCCAGGCTTGGGCCGGATCGCCGAATACCCGTTCCACCAGATGGGTACGAGCCGTGCCGCGCCTCGCAGGCCCGGTCGATCTGTTCGTGCGGGTACTATCGAGCAGCGCGGACTCCGCGGCGTACTCGGCGTTCGCCGCGATGAACGCACGCAGTTCGGTCGAGTTCGACGCGAGTATCCCTTTGGTCGTTTGCTGTCCCGAGTCCGTATTCGAAATTTCCGCAACAATTTCACTGAAGGACGGTATCGAGATATCGTTTTTTTGGTGCCGGAGCATTCCGCCTCGTTGGCATGGTCGACAGTTTCCCGGACGCTCTGAATCAGAAAGAACTTGTTTTCGACGCAACTCCGTGCGTTGACGGACGGAAACCGTCTGCGTACTGGGAGATATATTCGTCCTACAATCCCTTCCATCTCCGAGGTAATCGATTTACGACGTAGTTTTCCACCCGTTCCATGATCTGAAACTTTTCCTGTGGATACGCTCTCTTCTTTATAGTCAGGTTTGCATGCGGAGCGATCGAAGCGGGTGGCTCCTGAACTATTTCCCTTTTCCTCTTTCACCGGAAAGTGATTTTCCCGTGCCACGTGCGATGAGACGAAGAATAGCGGCCGCGTCCAGCCTCGCGGTGCTGCTTGCCTCCGGGCTGACGGCCTGCGCGGCGCCGCGGCAAACCGAGAGCGGCACAACTGTGCATGGCGGACGGGTGGTCGGCGGTAAGGTCGTCGATGGGGTGCTCGAGTACGGGCACGAGCAGGAGCCGAGCTGCCTGATCGGGGGCTGGGTTCAGCAGGTCTATCTGATGCGGCAGTTCCTCGACTCGCTGGTCACGGTAACCGCGGATGGTGCGGTGAAACCGTGGCTGGCCACGTCCTGGAGCCAGTCGCCGGACGGTCGCAGCTGGACGTTCCATCTCAAGCCCGGTGTCCGGTTTACCGATGGAACGAAGCTCGATGCCGCCGCGGTGGCGTACAACTTCGATTCCCTTCTCACCGGAGCGGGCGCGAACAGCACCGCCCAGGCGTATCTGCAGGAGTACTACGCGGGATCCAGGGCGATCGACGCGACGACGTTCCGGCTGGACCTGCGCAAGCCGTACCAGCCGCTGCTTCCGGTGCTGGCCCAGGGCTATTTCGGCATCCAGTCCCCGGCCGCGATGCGTCGCGGCGCATCGGCGAACTGTGTGCACCCGGTCGGGAGCGGGGCATGGATCGTGCGGCAGTGGAATCGCGGTCAGAATGTGGTGTTCACCAGGAACGACGACTACAACTCCGCACCGTCCACGGCGAGCCACCAGGGGCCGGCGTATCAGCGTTCCATGGTGTGGAAGTTCCTCAAGGACCCGACGTTGCGCTACGGCTCGCTGGAGACCGGCGCCTCCGATGTGATCTACGACGTGCCGACGGTCGACTGGGCCGCGGCGAAGCGGAGCTACGCGGTGCAGCGTTACATCACCCCAGGACGCGCGGTCTCGCTGACGCTGAACGCCACCCGAGCGCCGTTCTCCGATGAGCGGCTGCGGCGGGCCTTCGCGTACTCGCTCGACCGAAAAGCCGGTGTGGACAGTGCCTTTCACGGCGCGTACCCGTACAACGGCGACGGCGCGTTGAGCAAGAGCACACCAGGATACGATCCGAGATTCGCCGGAACTTACAGCTACCAGCCCCGCCTGGCGGCACGCTTGCTTGATCAGGCTGGTTGGACGGCGCGGGACGGCGAGGGCTACCGGGTCCGCGACGGCAGCAGGCTCACCGCGCAGGTGGTTTATCCGGCAGGGTCGATCGTGACCCCGGAAACCGTGACGCTGCTTCAGGATCTGCAATCCCAGGCGAAGGAGATCGGCTGGGATGTGCAACTCGTCCCGGCCACGCAGAGCGCCTACTTCGCTGGGGAGTATTCGACCAGGACTTCCTACGACGCCATGACCGGCTACTGGACGAGCCCGACTGCTGGGGTCATGTACATTACCTGGCGCCAGGATCTGGCGAATAGGCCGAACAGCGCCAATATCGCGTTCTACAACAGTCGCCGGCTCGAAGGCATGATCGCTGTCGGGAACGCGGCGGCCGATCCGGCGCAGCGGCAGGTGGCATACAGCTCGGCGCAGCGCTACATCAGCGATCATGCCCTGGCGATCGGGCTTTACGCGCAGACGACCTCGCTGGCTTCCGCGCCTGACACCAAGGGTGTGTGGATCGAGCAATCCCAGGGTGAACCCGTGCTCTCCGACGCTTACTTCACCGGAGGGCAGTGATGACGACAGTGGCGGAGCACTCCTTGCGAGCGAGGGGAACCCGCACCCGGCGGATACTCGGCAGGGCCGTCTCGGCCGTGATCGTGCTGTGGGCCTGTGCGACGTTGATCTTCTTCGTGCAGATCCTCATGCCCGGTGATCGGGCCACCCTGCTGCTCAATCAGGTCTCCGGCGAGGTACGCACCCGCACCGCGGCCGAACTCGCGCCCATCAACAGGCAGTACGGATTCGACCAGCCGATCCTGGTGCAGTACCTGCGCTATCTCGGCCAGCTGCTGCACGGAGATCTCGGCACTTCCTACCAGCTCGCCAGGCCCACCACGGAGATCATCCTCGGCCAGCTCTGGCCGACGGTCTCGCTGATGCTGGCCGCGCTGCTGATCGCTTGGGTACTCGCGCTCGCGGTCACGCTGGCCACCGCGGGCCGGGGCCGGTTCCGCTCGGCGACCGGTTCCGGGATCGAGACGATCGCCGCCGCGCTGCCGCAATACTGGCTCGGGATCCTGTTACTGCTCGTGTTCTCCCTTGCGCTCAAGTGGTTTCCCGCAGAGGGGGACCTCGGACCGCGCGGGTTGGTGCTTCCCGCGCTGACACTCGCCATCCCGATAGCCGGGTTCCTCGCGCAACTGATGCGCGACGAATTCACTCGCGCACTCAGCCAACCGTTCGTGGTGACCGCGCGCACGAGGGGTTTGCGCGAACGGCAGGTACGAGCCGGGCACGTGCTGCGGCATTCCGTGCTGCCCGCGGTGAGTCTTTCCGGCTGGGCGGTCGGTGCGCTGCTTTCCGGGGCGGTGATCGTGGAGACAGTATATGCGCGGCCGGGGATCGGGCAGGTGCTCGTCCAGGCCGCGATCACCCGCGACATCCCGCTGGTCAGCGGCATCGTGCTGGTCATAGCGGCGACGTACATCATCGCCAATCTGCTCGTCGACCTCGCTTATGTCCGCATCGACCCGAGGATCACCACGTCATGACCGCCGCCGCGAACACCTTGCCAGCCCGGACCATACGCATACCGGCGCCGACCGTTCTCGCCGCGGTGGTGGTCGTGCTCTTCGTCATCGCCGCGATCTTTCCCTCGCTGCTTGCCCCGTACGACGCGTTCCACGTCGACCTCGGCGAGACGTTACGGCCGCCTTCGTTCGCCCATCCCTTTGGCACCGACCAATCCGGTCGCGACGTGCTGAGCAGGGTGGTGTCCGGCGCGGGTGCCTCGTTGCTGATCGGGCTCGGCGCCACCGCCGTGGCCGCCGCACTCGCTGTCGTGCTCGGGGTCGCCGCCGGGCTTGGCGGGCGGTTGCTCGGCGGCGGCGTGAACCGGTTGATCGAGACGCTGTTCGCGTTCCCGGTATTGGTGCTGGCACTCCTGCTGATCACGGTGTTCGGCCCTGGCGTCAGCACGCTGGTGATCGCTGTCGGGGTGGCGAACGCGCCCGGGTACGCGCGCATCGTGCGCGGACAGGTGCTTTCGGTGCGACGCTCGGAATATGTAGAGGCCGCGCATGCGACCGGACACAGTCCGGCCAGGGTGCTGCTGCGACACATCCTACCGAACGCGCTGCGCCCGTTGGTGGTCGCCGGCAGCCTCGGTATCGGGCAGGCGATCGTCTGGGCCTCGGGGTTGGCGTTCCTCGGTCTTGGCGTCGCCCCGCCGTCCGCGGAATGGGGCGCGCTGCTCAACGATGGCCGTACCTACGTCACCGTCGCATGGTGGGTCGAGGTGCTGCCCGGCGCGGTGATCGTCCTGGTCGCGCTCGCCCTCACCGCCCTCGGGCGGGCCATGCAGCGCCGTTTCGGAAAGGAGTCCGGATGAGCACGTCCACCGAGGCTGAGACCGAGCGTCCGGCACACGATGGGCAGTCGGCCGTACTGCGGGTCGAGGACCTGTGTGTCGGTTTCGACCTGCCCCGCGAAGGACATCGTGAGGTGGTGCACGGCGCGTCCTTCTCGCTGGAACGCGGTCGCTGCCTCGCAATCGTCGGAGAGTCCGGTTCCGGCAAGAGCGTGCTTGCCCGCACGCTCGTCGGGCTGACCGGCGCGCACGCCACCGTCGCCGCACGGCGGTTCGAACTGCTCGGCAAGGATCTGCGCGGGCTGGACGAGGCCGAGTGGCGCCGGATCCGCGGCGAGGAAGTCGGGTTCGTGCTGCAGGATGCCCTGGTCAGTCTCGACCCGCTGCGCACGGCGGGCCGCGAGATCGATGAGGTGCTCCGGACACACCGTTACGGTCGTGGCCCGGTGCGACGGGCGCGCGCGCTGGACGTGTTGGCTCGCGTCGGGGTGCCCGATCCGGAGCTACTGGTACGCCAGCTCCCCCACCAACTCTCCGGCGGGCTGCGCCAGCGCGCCCTGATCGCCTCGGCCATCGCCCTGGATCCGGCGCTGATCATCGCGGACGAACCGACGACGGCGCTTGATGTCACCGTCCAGGCGACGATCCTGGACCTGCTCGGCGAACTCCAGTCGGCGGGCAGTTCGGTGCTGTTGGTCAGCCACGACCTCGCCGTGGTCGACCGGATCGCCGACGAGGTCGCCGTGGTCAAGGGCGGGCATATCGTCGAATTCGGTGCCACAGAAAAGATTCTGCGCGCCCCGGAGCACGACTATACCCGGCGCCTGCTGGACGCGATCCCATCCGCGAACTCACGCGGACGGCGTCTCTCACCGGGTGCGGCATCGGTGGCCGTGCGCACGCCCTCAGCTACGGAAACCGTGCCGTTGCTCGAAGCCCGCGATCTGGTGAAATCCTTCCACGATCCCGAAGTCGGCCGTCGTACGGTGGTGCGGGACGTGTCGTTCACCATCGCCAGAGGTGAAACCCTCGGCCTCGTGGGCGAATCCGGTTCCGGGAAGACGACATCGGCGCGGATCGCGCTTGCCTTGGAGCGGCCGGACAGCGGGGAAGTCCTGCTCGAGGGCGAACCGTGGTCGGCGGCAACGGCTCGCGAGCGACGCGCGAGGCGCTCGGCGATCTCCGTCGTGTACCAGGATCCGCTCAGCTCCTTCGACCCCAGATGGGACGGTTTGCGTATCGTGGCCGACGCCGTCCCGATGCGGGTGTTCCGCACGCGGGCAGGGCGCAGGCGCCGAGCGAGTGAGCTCCTCGACCGAGTCGGCTTGCCCGCCGACACCCACACCAATCCGCCGTTGCGGCTCTCCGGAGGACAGCGGCAACGGATCGCGATCGCCAGGGCGCTCGCTTCGGACCCGAAGACCATCGTGCTCGACGAACCGGTCTCCGCGCTGGATGTCTCCATCCAGGCGCAGGTGCTCGACTTGCTCGCCGATCTGCAGCAGGACTTCGGCGTGAGCTACCTGTTCATCTCGCACGATCTCGGCGTGGTGCACCACGTCAGCGACCGCGTGGCGGTCATGCAAGGCGGGCACATCGTCGAACAAGGCGAGGCCGACGAGATTTTCTTGCGCCCGGAGCATCCCTACACCCGGCAACTCATCGGCGCCCTGCCGCGCCTGGAACAGGAGGTCCTGCGATGACCGAAACGCCATTGCGGTTCTCGGCGTTCGTCATGAACACCACCTCGCACATCGTGCACGGGCTGTGGCGCCACCCCGAGGCCCGCCAGCACGAGTTCAATGACCTCGAACACTGGGTCTCGCTCGCGAAGACCCTGGAACGAGGCGGCTTCGATTTCATCTTCTTCGCCGATGTCATCGGGCTCTACGGCGACTACCGCGGCGATTTCCGCAAGTATGCCGAGACCGGGCTGCAGATCCCGAGCAACGATCCGACCGTCATCGCCTCGGCCATCGCCTACGCCACCGAACGCATCGGTATCGCGCTGACCAGTTCGATACTCCAGCAGCACCCGTTCAATTGGGCACGTCAACTGTCCACACTGGACCACGCGTCGAACGGCCGGATCGCGTGGAACATCGTGACCAGCGCCCTGGCCAACGCGCACCGCAATTTCGGCCTCGACGACCTCACCCCGCACGAGCAGCGGTATCGATGGGCAGACGAGTACCTCGAGGTGACTTATAAGCTTTGGGAGGGATCCTGGGAGGACGACGCGCTCGTCGGGGACAAGACCGGAGTGCACGCATTGTATGAGAAGATCCACAAGATCGACCACATCGGTGAACGCTACCGGGTCGAGGGTCCGCATTTGGTTTCCCCTTCACCGCAACGGACTCCGGTACTGTTCCAGGCCGGTTCCTCGCCGACGGGAAGGGCGTTCGCCGCGCGCAACGCTGAGGCACAGTTCATCATGACTCCGCGCACGGACATCGCCGAACGGCTGATCGCCGACACCCGCGAACTCGTCGCGGGCAGTGGACGCGGCCCTCGCGACCTGAAGTTCTTTCAGGGCCTTTCGTTCGTCATCGGTAGTACCGAGCAGGAGGCGCGCCGCAAGAACGCGGAACTGGAAGAGTACGTGGACGCCGACGGAATGGTCGCACATCTGTCCGGGGGCCTCGGCGGAATCGACCTCGGGCGCTACGAACTCGACACCCCGCTCAAGGATGTGCATGGCGAGGGGACCCAGTCCACACTGCAGTGGGTGCGTGACTCGGTCCGTGGCCGCGAGGCCACGGTGCGCGATCTCGGCCTGCTGCAGAGCCGCAACACCCGCGTCGTCGGCACGCCCGAACGGATCGCCGATCGGCTCACCGCGTGGCGTGCCGCCGGGATCGACGGGGTGAATGTCATCAACGCCACCCTGCCTGGCAGTTACGCCGAGTTCATCGAGCACGTCATGCCCGTGCTCGTGCAGCGCGGACTCGCCCGTCCCGTCACGGAAACCGGCACCGCGCGGCGTAAACTCAGCGGCGGTGACCGGCTTCCGGACACCCACCCCGCGCGCGCCTACCGCCGCGCCCTCGGCGAACCGGCCGCCGTCTGATGCGCGGGCCGCTGATCTACAACGCCTTCGTGCACCTGACACCGAATCATCACAGCCACGGTTACTGGCGTACCCCGGAGGGCAGGGTGCAGCTCGGGTACAAAGACCTGCACCCCTGGGTCGAGGAGGCACGGCTGCTCGAACAGGCACGGTTCGACACGCTGTTCCTCGCGGACGTGGTCGGCACCTACGACCTGGACTACGGCGATGGCACCGCGACCATCCGCAACGGTTCGCAGTTCCCGGGCAATGATCCTTCGGCGATCGTTTCCGCGCTCGGGCTGGTGACCGAGCATCTCGGGCTCGTGGTCACCAGCAACATCATCCAGGATCATCCGTTCTCGTTCGCACGCAAGATGTCCACATTGGACCATTTCACGCAAGGACGAGTCGGCTGGAATATCGTCACCTCGTATCTGTCCAACGGATTCCGCAACTTCGGCTACAAGGACATCGTCGGCCACGACGAACGTTACGAATGGGCGGCAGAATATACTGAGGTCGCGTTCAAGCTGTGGGAGTCTTCCTGGGAGGACGGTGCGGTACTGCACGACGCGGAAAGCGGAGCGTTCTTCGACCCGGCCCGTATCCACCGGATCGACCACACCGGTGCGCGCTACCGGGTCGAGGGTCCGCACATCGTGGAACCGTCCCCACAGCGGACCCCCGTACTGTTCCAAGCAGGCAACTCGGCAGCGGGGATCGCCTTCGCGGCACGCAACGCCGAAGTGAGCTTCCTGCCCTCGCGAACACCGGAGGCCGCCCGCCGCGATATCGCGAAACTGGACGCCGAAGTCGTCGCCGCAGGGCGTGCGAGTGGATCGGTGAAGACCCTCGTGCAACTGTCCACCGTGATCGGTTCCACCGAACAAGAGGCCAGACGCAAGCAGCAGTACCTACAGGACAACATCAGTATCGAGGGCCTACAGGGATTCTATGCCGGGAACACCGGTATCGACCTGCCCTCGATCGACCCGGAAACGCCGCTTTCCGACCTCGTCTCCAGGACCAGATTCACCGACCACGTGCGGTCGAACCTGCGTGCCGCCGCCGAACAATACCCGGATCCCTCCGCAGTGACCTGGCGAGGCTTTCTCACCGACAAGGCACTGCTACCCGGCCGGTTCGCCGGCACCCCCGAGCAGATCGCCGACGAGATCGAACGCTGGGCGACGGCCGGGGTCGACGGCTTCAACGTCGTTCCGGTGACCTCACTGGGCTGGTACCAGGAGTTCATCGAGTACGTGGTTCCCGTGTTGCGCAAGCGCAAGCTGATGCGAGAGGAATACGAACCGGGAACGCTGCGGGAGAAGCTATTCGGCGCCGGACCCCGACTGCCGCACACTCATCGCGCCAGAAACCAGCCGCTGAACGCAGACTGACTGCCACGTCCGGTGACTCAGTCCGCAGAGAGCCTGCAGTGTCTCCGAGCACGACAGGCACCGAAGCCCACGCCCTGGAGACATACCTGCGCTACCACCATGAGCAGGGGCTGTCGTTTGCCCCCGCACGGTCGATGAGCTGTTCGTCGAAGAATTTCGGGACACGTGAGCACCGAGTACCGCGTTGTCGCTCTCGAAAAGCATATGGACACCGCCGAGCTGATCGCCGCGTGGCAAAATCTGAAGCCGCGATACCGGGACGTGGCGCTGACCCAAGGAGGATGTTCGTGTGCCTGCACCCCACCCGTCAGCTTGGCGGCTGCCCGTCAACGGTCTCGCGGGAGTCGCGCCGCAGCACGTCCACTCGTACATACCGCCTGGATGACAACACGACGATCGCGCAGTAGCAAGCCGAGCATCGGGCGCGGCGTCCAAGATCGCCAAATTGGTAGGTAGCGGGCGGTTGCGCCGCTGCGCTCAAGACCGGCTCTCCGGTGCGGTCCACGCAGCTCTCATCCGCTACGAGTGACAGGACAACGGTAGTGAAGCGGACGAGTTGGGGTGACCGTTTAGCAGGATTGCCAGCGTGGCGAGCGTTTCTCCGCAAAGGCCCGCGCGCCTTCAGTCGCGTCGGAGGATCGTCGAACCGGATCAGCAAATTCCTCTTGGCGTTGGAATCGTTCGGTGGATGACCAGTCAGCGGACGCGAGAATCACCGCTTTCGACGCACGCACCGCGAGTGGTGCATTGGCTGCGATTACCGCGGCCAGCTCCAGCGCAGTCGAGGCTGCGGTACCGTCCGGGACGACCTCGTTGACGAGCCCGAGCTGCGCGGCGCGGGTCGCCGCCATGGGTTGACCGGTCAATGCGGCGGCCATCGCGATGTTGCGGGGGATTCGTTCCGGCAGTCGAAGCAGCCCGCCGCCGGCGGCGGTGAGCCCTCGGGTGACTTCGGGTAGCCCGAACGTGGCTCCAGTTCCGGCAACGATCATGTCGGCGGCCAGAGCGATCTCGAATCCGCCGCCGAGCGCGGCGCCTTCGACGGCTGCGATCAATGGCTTCTCCGGTGGCCTGCCGGTGATGCCGAGTCCACCACGGTGCTCGTCGACCGGGCGTTCCCCGGTTTCGGCAAACGCCTTGAGGTCCATTCCGGCGCTGAATACTCCACCGGAACCAGTGAGCACCGCGACGCGCATCTCGTCGTTCTCGTCGAGCTCGTCCAGCGCGCGGCTGAGGGACCGCGCGGTGGCCAGATCGATCGCGTTGCGCCGTCGAGGACGGTCGAGGATCAGCAGCATGATCCCGTTGTTACGATATTCGACCTGAAGTGCCTGCTCAGTCATCTGACATCCTCCGACCCGGTCTCGGGCGAGTACACCCTGTTCATCCGGTCAGCCGTTCGATGATCAGGGCGTTGGCCATGCCACCCGCCTCGCACATGGTCTGCAACCCGTATTTGCCGCCGTTGTCCTCCAGCCCGCCCAGCATGGTGGTGAGCAGCCGGACGCCGGACGCACCGAGCGGATGGCCGAGCGCGATGGCGCCACCGCGTGGGTTCAGCCGGTCTGCCGCGCTTGGGAACTGCGCTTGCCAGGCGAGCGGCACCGAGGCGAATGCCTCGTTGACCTCGTAGTGAGCGATGTCAGCCAGCCGGATGCCGCTGCGGCTAAGCACTTTGTCGGTCGCCGGGATCGGCGCCGTCAACATCGTCAGTGGATCACCACCCACGACGGAGAAACCGACGAACCTGGCTCGTGGCCGCAGCCTCAGCCGCGCCGCTGTACGGCTGCTCATGATGAGTGCCGCCGCTGCGCCGGCCTCGACCTCGACGACGCGGCACAGCTGCCAGACATGGACGCAACCACCATGCTGCGCCGCCAGGAAACGTCGGCGAACGCGATCCTCGCCTTCCACCGGCTTCCGATACCGGTGATCGCCGCGGTCAACGGTGCCGCGACCGGCGCCGGGTTCTCCCTGGCACTGTCCGCGGACATCCGTCTGGCCACACCACACACCCGGTTCAACGCCGCGTTTGTCCGCATTGGACTGTCCGGCGGCGACTGCGGAAGCTCCTGGCTGCTGCCACGCATCGTCGGCACGGGACCAGCAGCCGACATCCTGTTGACCGGACGTTTCGTCGGTGCCGAAGAAGCGCAGCGAATCGGATTGGTCAGCCGCACCTCCCCAGCAGGCGACCTGCTCACGGAAGCACTGACGACAGCGGCTCAGATCAGCTCCAACAGCCCTTCCGGCATCCGCCTGACGAAATCCGCACTGCACGCGAACACCCAAACAACGTCACTCGAGGCCGCCGTCGAACTGGAGAACCGCAACCAGGTACTCGCCACTCGAACACCGCACATGGCGGAAGCCCTTGCCGCATTCCGGGAAAAGCGGACACCTCAGTTCGACCCACCAGCCCTACAGTGAACATCGTTCGACATGCCCCGCGCATGCGGAGCATCGTGAGCAACCAGTAGTTCTCTGGCTGGCCCCGCAGCGCTACCGGCCCACAGCCCTGCAACGATCATCGACCGGCTCGCCTTCACCGGCAACATCTTCGAACCCGGTACCCATTCCAACTACCTCGCCCAGGTCGCAGCACTCCATGGTCTTCCGAGTCCGCGGAAACAGACCCCGAGCAATAAGTGGAAATATTCGAAGGCGTTGCGGCGAGTTACGAAGGAGAAGATCGCGGAAATCCAATTCGTGTGGGACAGGGGATTGAGTGGCGAGCAGGTTGCGAAGTTGGTCGGTGTCTCGCCATTTACCGCGCGCCGGTACCGGCCCGGCCCCGAGCCGCGACCGACGCAGACCGAGCTCGAACCGCAACCGCAGTCACGGGATGAGGCCGATCCTGATGAACAAGACGAGGCGGAACCCGAATTCCGGGTGTTGAATCGGCAGCAAGTTCAAGCGGTGCGATCAGGGCGAAAAGTAGGAGTTCCCGTAGAGGTAATGGCCTCTGTGCTGAGTTACCCCCGTGGAGCAGATTAATCGGCTTTGCCCGGGATCTGGGCAACCGAGCAGGCAGCTCTCGGAAAGGGATCAGTCGGCAATCAATCGAATGTGGACCGTGCGGGTCCGCCAGATCCCGTCATGACTCGATATCGAATCTGCCCAGAGCGGCCGGTCGGCTTCGAACACCGGCTCGTCGGGCCAGTGGTTTTCCGGGCCCACCGCTGTTCGCTCGAACGAACCAGTCCCGAGGGGCGACATATACGGAGGAACCACCGAACCCACACTCCCCCATCACGGTGTGGCTGGGATAGCGCGGCTATCAGGTGTAGGCCCTGCGACGTGGCGGAGCAGTCCTGTTCCTGCGATGCGGGGCAGGTCGAGCACTGAGCGCAGACCGGGCGCGGCCGCGCGCACCGCCGGAATGGCGTTGACCAACAGTGTGGCTCCGGCGACGCGCGCGCCGAGATCGTGGTCGCGTTCCTCGACGAGTTCGAGATCGCAGCGAACATCAGGTGAACCGCTGATCTCGACGCGGTAACCGCCTTTCCCGGAGACCCCCGGATATCCGGAATCGCGGGGTTCGGTCGCAATCGTGGGCTGCGGCCATTCGGGCGCGAGATCATCGTGCATCCTGGTGACATGATCGAGGACGAGTTTGGGTTCGCCGTCGATCACCCCGGTGAGGGTGGAACGCATGGCGCCCACGGTTCCGCTGGGGATCGGGCCGTTCGGGGTGTCGAAACCGTGCTCGACCGTCACGTAATCGATGTGTTCGGACAGGTCCTGGATCTGTTCTCCGAGCCCGTCGGCCAGCTGATGCAGTACCGGCCCCCAAGCGTAGGACAGCACACCGGGGGTGGTGAAAACCGCTTGAAATTCGGGTGGTCGTCCGAATCCGAGAATCTCGAACAGGGCTTCGGGCTGCGGATAAGTTCCGTAGTTGAAGATCTCCGAGACCCGGATCGATTCGATATCGCGCGACATACCGGACAGGGTGAGTGGGAGCGCATCGTTGGCGAACCCAGGATCGATTCCACTGGTATAGCACGAGCTCGCGCCTTCCGCGCAAGCCGCGCGCAAGGGATCGACCAGTTCAGCAGCATTTGCCTGCGGAAAAACCAGGGTGATCACCGAACAGGACACGACGTCCCTGCCGGTGCGCAGAATCCGCGCCATATCGTCCACTGCCTCGGCCGGACGCAGGTTTCCGGTCGCGGCATAGTAGACGACGTCCACATCCGCATCGAGTAGTTCATCCGGATCGTCGGTGGCCGCCACACCGACCGGGTCGATACCGCAGAGCTCACCGGCATCGCGCCCCTTCTTGTGTTCACTGTGGACAACCAGCTTCGTCAGGCGCAGCTTCGGGTGATCGATCACGCCGCGCAGCGCAATGAGCCCCATCGGGCCCGGGCCGAAGACTCCCACGTTGATCATCAATCGCTCCTTGCGCTCATAACGGGCATACCCAAACCAGCTTGACCTATGATCAGCTGCTCGGGGCGTTCACTCCGGCGGCGAGCATCGCGGTCAGGTTGGCCACAAAGGTCTTGTGCCCCACCGTCATGCGCTCGCCCTCGTCCACGCGACGGGCTCGGTCGGCCAAAGTGGCGGTGAGCATGGTGACCATCATTGCCACACGTTCCCTGGCGATGGCTCGCGGCAGGAACTCGGCGCAGGCGCGTTCGAGCGCACCGAGCCATTGAGAAAGCGCCGTTCCGGCAATAGCTTTCGACAGGTATCCGGTGCGTATCCCCGCTCGACCCGCGAGCTGCGCGGTGATGCGGACGAAGTCCCTGCCGTCGTCGACACACAGTTGTCCGGCGATCGGATCAACGATTTCGGCAACGATGGCCGGAATGTCAGCTGCACGATCCCGGCCACCGAGCGCGGGCTTCCACCGCTCCTCCATTCGCCGCACATGCTTGTCGACCACCGCCAACAGTAGCCCATCACGCGAACCGAAATGGTAATTGACCGCCGAGTCATTGCCTTGCTCGGCTTCGGCGACCAAGTCACGAGTCAACGCGCCGTCGATCCCCTTACGGGCGAACAGCCGTTCCCCCGCCCGAATCAACCGGAGTCTGGTGCTTGTCGCATCCCTTGGCATATGCTCATACTAACAGGGTCAGTTAATACGAGCAACGAGGAGCGCGAGACGTCATGACACACACGGCAACCGAGGCGAACGAGGAACTCCCCGGTGTTGACGCCGATCGCATACGAGAGGTAATCGAGGAGTACCTCCAGCTATTGGGCTCCGAACAGCTCGATCGGATCACAGAGCTGTTCACCTCGGATGCACTGGTGGAAGACCCCGCCGGTAGCAAGCCGAAGAGCGGCAGCTCGGAGATCCGAGAGCTGTATCGGGTACTCCACGAGCTCGGAAAAAGCAAGGTACGTCGGCATTCCATCCGTATAGGATCCGCTATCGCGGTCGTACATTTCACCATCACCACCACGACGGAAACGCAACGCATCGAATTGTCTCCCATCGATGTCATGGAATTCACCGATCAAGGCCGGATACACCGCATGCGCGCTTTCTGGACACCCGAGGACATCGCCGTCAGCTGAACACCGCGCATCAGGGAGTACATCCATGATCACGAGCGTCTACGATCCACTCGATGAATCCTTCCAACTCGACCCGTATCCGGCATATCGTCGACTTCGACAGGATGAGCCGGTGCATTATCACGAGCCGGTCCCCGCACACGGCGAACCGGGATTCTGGGCGCTGTCACGGTTCGAAGACATCTGGCAGGCAGTTCGCGACCACGGCACTTTTTCATCCGCCAGCGGGCTGACGTATCACCATGACGAGATCGCCAAGCTCGGACTGGCTCCGACCATGGTGATGATGGACCCGCCGCAACATCGGCGACTACGCGCGCTGATCAGCAAAGCGTTCACCCCGCGGCGGGTCGCCATGCTCGAGGACCGGCTCCGTGCATTCGTCCGGACGCGCCTGACGGTGTTGGAATCCAAGGCCGCCGACGGCGCGACGCCGAACCTGCACGTGGATTTCTCCTCCCCGCTCCCGAGTTTCGTGGTCGCGCACCTGCTCGGCGTTCCCCAGCAAGAACGCGATCGATTCGACCCCTGGGTATCGGCGATCGTGAGCCTCACCCAGGGTGGTCTTCGTGCCGATCAAATGAGCGGAAACGATGCAGTACAGCAGATGTTCGAGTATTTCGGAAGACTCATCACGATACGCCGTACCGAACCCGGCGAGGACCTGATCAGCGCGCTCATCGCTGCCGAGATCGATGGCGATCACCTATCCGATTGGGACATCCTCGGTTTCTGCTTCAATATTGTCGCAGGCGGAAACGACACCACGAGCAATCTGATTTCTCACGGGGTCGTGCTGCTCGACCGGTTTCCTCGGCAACGGGACATGTTGCTCACCAACCGGGACATCATCCCCAACGCACTCGTGGAATTTTTGCGGATGGAGTCCTCCGTACAGGCACTTGCGCGAACCACCACACGCCCGGTGAAAATCTGTGGAACCGAAATCCCCGAGGGAGAAAAGGTGATGATGCTGTACGGCTCGGGGAACCACGACGAACGCGAATTCGGCGATACGGCTGAGGAGCTCGATATCACCCGGGATATCCCGCGTCATCTCGGATTCTCCAACGGTGTGCATTTCTGTATAGGCTCCCACCTGGCTTGGCTGCAGGCGAGAGTGGCCTACGAGGAACTACTCGCTGCACACCCGAACATCGGCGTCGACCTCGACCACGCGCAACGCCTACGTTCCGCGTTCACCCGCGGATGGCACTCCCTCCCGGCCGTGAACCTGACCACGGGGGCTGCCACTGGCTCGTGAGAACGCCTTCCGAAACCATTTGGTGCAGCGTTCAATCTTGAATCACCCTCTGAGCCCCAAGGTCCCGGCCCGACGAGCGCCGACCTCCCGGGTGCATCTCCCGGAGATGGACGCAATACCTCGAACGCTACCCGGAATCCGATCAGCTCACTGTTCCCGGACTATGCATCGCCTACGGACATGCTGTCACCGCCTGAATCCGATGAGCATGGCCTCGGCCGTCTACTGCCGATACCCAGACACCTCGCCGTGACGGCCGCACACGGGTCACCAAGCGCCCCGGGCCGCGATCCGGAACGGTACCGTGTTGCGCAGGCAGGTCGCCGTGACTGGACCTTCGCTTCGGCTCGTGCGTCCACTCTTCAGAAAGCCCAGATAACCTTCGATACGCTCTGCCATCCGACGGGAGCTGGTCGACGACGATTACCATGCGATTGACAAGAGTCGAATGCGTTGCAAGCGGCATTCCGGGCAGGTCATCGCCGACGACGAGACCGATGCCGCTCTGCGCGTGACAAGGCAGGCACAGAGGCGATGCGTTCAGCTGGCTGGCCCGTTTTCCCCGCTTGTCCAATCCTGGGTTCGGGCGTGTGCGCGGAAACGCAGTGCGGGATCGGCATAGCGGGCTTCGGGCACTGTGTAGAGCGCATCAACGGATAGGCGTTGCGGAGTGTAGCGGGTCGCGTAGGCGTCGAGTTCGGGATCGGAAGCCGTTAGCCGCGCGGCGGCGAGGAGGGTCTTGATCACGTCGGTGTCGGTCATGCTGCCGCTGCTCCTTCGATGGATGATTCGGGCACCTGTAGGTGCCAGTCAGTGTGTTGTTGGAAGACGTCACCGGCGTGCAGGATCGTGGCTTCGCCGAATGTGGGTGCGGCGAGTTGCAGTGAGAGGGGCAGTCGTTCGGAGTTGAAGCCCATTGGTATGGCAAGGACCGGGTTGCCGAGTGTGTCCCAGTACGGCGTGTGGACGCTGGAGAACAGCGCGCCGATGTCGGGGTGTCCGTCCGGGTCGTTGAGCGACTCGTAGCGGGGTGCGCCGGTGGAGGCCGTCGGGCAGGCGACGATGTCGACAGTCTCGAAAAGCCGGGTTATGGCGTCTTGCGCGACCCGACGCACCCGTTGTGCCTGCACGTAGTCGGCGCCGGAGACCTGCGCGCCGGTGGCCAGCATCGCGCGCGTGGCCAGGAAGTAGTCCTCCCACCGGTCGCTGAGGTCGATGCGGTGGTATGCCAGTGCTTCGCTTCCCATCGTGATCATGTCCACGGTGATCATTTCGTGCCAGTACGGCAGCGTGACTTCCACGATGCTCGCACCCTGGCGGGTGAGCACGTTGATGGCTGTGTCGAAAACCGAGTCGAGCGCCGGGTCCCGGTCGTCCGGGAAGTGGTACTCCCGGACGATGCCGATGCGCAGCCCGGTCAGGTCGCGGTGGGTCTCGGGTGCGGTGAACGGGGCGTCCACGCAGTCCGGGTCGCTGGGGTGTGGACCGGCGAGTACTTCGAGCACTGTGGCACAGTCTCTGGCGCTGCGGGCGAGCGGTCCGATGTGGTCGAGGCTGTACCCCAGTGGCACGCAGCCAGACTTCGGTACCCGGCCGAAGGTCGGCATCAGTCCGCTCACGCCGCAGAACGCGGCCGGGATGCGGATACTGCCACCGGTGTCGGTCCCCAGTCCTGCGAGGAACATGCCGGTTGCCACGCCGTTACCGGTACCGGAGCTGGAGCCGCCTGCCCAGGTGGCCGGGTTCCAGGGGTTGCGGGGGATCGGGAACGGCTTGTCTGGATCGGGCATGCCGCAAGCGAACTCCATGGTGGTGGTTTTGCCGGTGATCACCGCGCCGGCGGCTTTGAGGCGCGCGACGACGGGCGCATCTTTGCCCTGGCCCCAAGCGGGATCGAGAATGAGGCTCTGCGCGGTCGTAGGGCCTTCGGCCATCGCCAGGATGTCTTTGACTCCGAAGGGAATACCGTGCAACGGTCCGCGGTCCTTGCCGCGCGCCAGTTCCGCGTCGGCCTGCTCGGCACGTTCCAGAGCGTATTCGTCGAAGCGGGCGAGGTATGTGCCGACCACGGAGTCGAGACGGTCTGCGGTCTCGATCGCCGCTCGGGTCAGTTCGATCGAGGTGACGGTCCCGGTGCGCAGTGCCTGGGCCGCGTCGGTCAGTGTTGCGGGCAGGGTCATGACAACTCCTTACTGTGTCCGCGTGAGACGAACCGGAAACGTTCGCCGCGCGTGTGGATGAAGGCCAGGTCGAACGGTCGGCCATCGCGGTCGTAGATGATCTGTTCCATCGCGATCAGCGGGGCGCCCTCGCGGATGCCGAGCACCGAAGCCAGCGGCGGGTCGGCGAGTTCGCAGTCGAAGGTGAATTCCGAATCCGAAAGCTCGATTCCTGCGTCTTCGAGCAGCCGGTACCAGTCGGAGACGAATGGCGTGTGTCGCAGTCTTTTGGCTTCGGGAAAGAGCACATAGTTCGTCGCGATAGCGATCGGCTCTTCGTCGTAGAGTGCCACGTAGTCCCATCGCAGGCACGGAGTTCTCTCGGGCACCGCGAGCCGTACCGCGACGGTCGGTGGAGCGGGCAGCACAGTGCGGTCGATCTCGTGCGGTTGCATCCGCTGATTGAACATGCTCTGCCGGGATGGCTTGATCACGCCGTGCGCTTCCGGTAGCGGGGTCTTCACCGGCCGGACGACAGCATGTGTTCCGACTCCCTGAAGCCTCTCGATCAGGCCCTCCCCACGCACTAATGCGAGCGCCGCGCGTACGGTCCCGCGAGAAGCTTGGTGCGCGGCCATGAGCTCGACCTCGCTGGGGACCTGTCCGTCCGGGTAGCAGCCGTCCTGTACGGCCCCACGTAATATGTCCCGAAGCCGACGGACTTCATGGACCCGCCGTCGAGATACCGGTCCCATCGGCGCAGAGTTTAGGAACCGGTGGTTGCCTGCGGATCGCCGAGGTGTGACTTCCGTGTTAGCCGCAAGCATGCTCATGCCGCCATCGGTGTCTTCGTGACCGACTCGGCGAACTCGGCGATGGGGATCACCGTGGCGAACCCGCAGTCGCGCATGACCTCGATACCGATTCGCTGCAGCCGCGGGGTCTGCGCGGCGCAGCAGTCCTCGAGCAGCGTGACCTCGAAGTCGCGCATGATCGCCGAGCGAACTGTCGTCTCCACGCAGAAGTTCGTGACAACCCCGCACGCCACGAGCTCGGTCACCTCGAGTCCACGCAGCAGCGGTTCCAACGAGGTCCATTGGAAAGCGTCCAGCCGGCACTTGTCGACCACGAGATCCTCGGCCCCGCGCCCGAGTTCGTCCACGACGTCGCCGTCCCAGCTCCCGGCCAGCAACCCGCCCAGCGAGGCGAGATCCGGTGTCTGGCCGGCCAGCCAAGGCCCCTCGTCGTGGTAACCGGGCCGGTACACGTGCCTGGTGAACACCACCGGCATCCCACGGTCACGCGCGGAGGCCACCGCGATCGCGGTGTTCCCGACCGCCTCCTGCGCCCCTGACAGGGGCATGCCGAGTTCGGGCAGTGAGCCATCGGGATGACAGAAACCGTTCTGCATGTCGATGACGACCAGTGCTTTCATCGCGCGACCTCCAGCGTTTTCTCAGTGGTGAAACCGGGCATTCCGAGCGGGACCGCCCCCTTGGGTGGGCGCCACGCGTTGGGTTTGCATGCGTCCTTACACGCGCCCTCGACCGAGCAGCACAGCGAGCACACGGTGCCGCCGTGGAATGGGCAGGTGGCAATATCGACCACATCGAAGTCGCCGCCGCATACCGAGCACGGAAGCTCGCCGTCGTTGTCTGGCAGCTCCGAGATCCGGGCGATGTACCAGCGCCCTCTCGTAACGGACGCGAGCACCGGCGGCAGTACCAGAGCGATACCGAGCGCGATGAACGGTGACAACGCGGCCGCACCCGCCCCGAATACACCGTAATAGGCGAGCATCGATACCGCTCCGGCGACGATCATCGAGCCGAAACCGACCGGATTGACGTTGTACAGGTGCGCGCGGTGGAATACCAGATCCTGCGGCGCAAGTTTGAGCCAGCGTTTGTTGATCACCAGGTCGGACACCATCGCCGCGATCCACGCGACGCCGATATTGGAGTACCACGCCAGTACTCCGACGATGTGGTGGAAGATGTCGATCTCCATCAGCAGCAACGACAGGCCCACCTGGAGGAACACCCACACGGCACGGCCCGGGTGGCGGTGCAGCAATCGGGAAAAGAAATTCGACCAGGAAAGCGAACCCGAGTAGGTGTTCATGATGTTGATCTTGATTTGGGACAGCAACACCAGCAGGCCGGCCAGGATCAGCGCAACCGTGTGATCGCCGGTCAGCCGTTCGTAGACGGCCGTGAACAGATCCACCGGAACGCCGACCTGTGCTGCCCCGAGCTTCGTGGAGGCGTAGCCGACCAGCAGGGTGGAGGCGAAGAAGATACCGACCGCGAACAACGCGAACCCCGGGCCGCCCATGATCACCGCGAGTCGCCAGCGACGGCGGTTACCCGTGTGTGGATCGGGCATAAGGCGCAGATAGTCGCCCTGCTCCCCCACCTGTGTGGCCAGCGACAGTTGTGCGGCAGCGATAGTGAACACGGCCAGCACGGTCAGCCCGACCAGCCCCGTCGGCGCGACCGTCGCGGGATGCACCATGGCATGACCGGCGTCCGGCGCGGTTGCCGCGGTACCGATGGCGAGTCCAATCAGCGCGACCCAGACCGGCCAGGTCCATGCCTGGAACTTCGCACTGAACGACATGCCGTAGAGCGTCAACGGAATCATCACCGCCGACACCACGAGATAAGAGAGGTGAATGTCGAGGCCGGTCAGTGCGGTGAACGCCTGCGCCATGATCGCGCCCTCATACGCGAGGAAGATCAACGTGTAACTCGCGTACACCAACGAAGTCAACGTCGAACCGAGATACCCGAATCCCGATCCGCGCGTCAGCAGGTCGATGTCGATGTGCCTGCGCGCGATGGCGAACGCGATCACCAGTGTGAGCGGCAGGGTGACGGCGGCGGCCACTGCGAAACCGATAAGCGCGTTGCCGAATCCGAACTCGTTCACGAACGCCGCATCGAGCGCGTAACCCGCCATCGCGGAAATACCCACGAGACAGGACAGGAACACCATCCACGGCGACCACTTGCGAAACGCCGCGGGCGTGTACCGCAGCGAGTAGTCCTCCAATTGCGGATTGTCAGCGAGGCCCATTTTCGATCCCTTCGCTCGGGTCGAACCGAAGATAGAAATCGAATATTTCCGGCAGGTCACCGAATCCGGTGCGCATGGTTACGCCGCTCAGTTCTTCCCGAAGGCATACCTGAACTGCGGTTTCCCGCGGCACGACCGCCGTTCCGCCGGAAAAACGCTGTGCGCACAGTGGTGTGGTTCTTCGGCCCGCGTGAGCATCGAGGTCGATCCAGCGGCCGATCGCTCGTGGCCGATCCGGTTGCACCGGGGGATTCGTTCCACCGGCTTTCGCGAGCGGTCGAAGCACCCATCGGCGGTCGATTCCGTTCTGGCGACAGTGCCACGGTAAGCCGCGCGTAACACGGTAATGGCGCGGAAGAAACATCGATTTCCTAGCGTCAGTCCCATGACTGTCACCGAATCAAGCGCACCAGCCAGACAGGTGTCCCCGGCGGGACGGGAGACATTGGAGGACTACACACTGCGGTTCGCGCCGCGGCGATACCGACGCTGGGGTTCGGGCGTCGTCGGCGCCTCAGCCTTGGGCGGGATCGCTTATATGGCCGATTTCTCGATCGGCGCGGGCATCGGGATCACCCATGGCACCGTGAACGCACTGCTGGCCATCGCGGTCGCAGCGGTGATCATCTTCGGTACCGGCTTCCCGGTTGCCTACTACGGTGCGCGGTACAACATGGATCTGGACCTGATCACCCGCGGTGCCGGATTCGGATACTACGGCTCGGTACTGACCAGCGTGATCTTCGCCAGTTTCACGTTCATCTTCTTCGCCACCGAAGGGTCGATCATGGCCCAAGGACTGAAGCTGGTACTGCACCTGCCCCTGTGGCTGGGCTACCCGGTCTCGACACTGGTGATCATCCCGCTGGTGGTCTACGGGATGAAGGTCCTAGCGCGGTTGCAGAGCTGGACCAATCCGCTGTGGCTGATACTCATGGTCGTCCCCCTGGCCTTCCTGATCGCGCGCGATCCCGACTCGGTGCGCCGCTGGTTGGCCTACGCCGGGAGCGACGGCGCCGGCCTCAGCACCGCTGCGGTCTTCCTCGGCGCCGGAGTCTGCCTGTCACTGATGGGGCAGATCGGCGAGCAGATCGATTACCTGCGCTTCATGCCACCGAAGACTCGGGGAAACCGGCGTGCCTGGTGGACCGCTGTGGTGCTGGCCGGGCCGGGATGGGTGATCTTCGGCGCGGTCAAACAGATCCTGGGCGTGTTCATGGCCGTCTACATCGTGGGCGCAGTCGGCACCACCGCGGCTGTGGAACCGATCGAACAGTTCACCGCGGTGTTCAACCGGCTGCTCCCACCATGGCTGGTGCTGCCACTGGCCTTGCTGCTGGTGGTACTCAGCCAGGTCAAGATCAACGTCACCAACGCGTACTCGGGTTCACTGGCATGGACGAACTCGTTCACCAGAGTGACCCGCCGCTACCCGGGCCGTCTGATCTTCGTATTCGTGAACCTGGCGATCGCGCTCGCACTGATGGAAGCGGACATGTTCAGTCTGCTCAACTCCGTGCTCAGCTTCTACTCCAACTGCGCGATGGCCTGGGTGGTCACCGTCGCCACCGATATCGCCGTGAACAAACACGTGCTGGGAATCTCCCCCAAACACCCCGAATTCCGCCGCGGAATGCTCTACGCCATCAACCCGGTCGGATCAGTATCCTTCCTGGCCTCCTCCCTGCTTTCCATCGCCGCATACTTCGGACTGCTCGGCGACCGCCTACAGCCCTACTCGCCGCTGGTGGCCATAACGATCGCCGTACTGCTCACCCCCATCCTCGCGATACTGACCCGAGGCCGCTTCTACCTACGCCGCACCGACGACGGAATCAATGAACCACTACTCGACGAGAACGGCAACCCCTCGGCCAGCCCCTACCACTGCGATATATGCCATCAGGAATTCGAACGCCCCGATATCTGCGCCAGCGCCACCGGTGGGCTGATCTGCTCACTGTGCCTGAGCACCGACCGCACCGGGCGGCACATCCTCCCCGCCCAGCCTTTCGCGTCGACAGCGAACCCGTAGCGGGCCGAAACCTGGTGCAGTGGAAACCGGCCACGGAACCGACGGCCGTGCCGGTTCCCTGACCGCGGCACCCATACTTGGTGCTTGCTCGGCGATCGCATCGCCGAGCCCAGAACTTGGCACACTGCCCGGAACGGACCGATTAGTGCCGACGGGCTGGGTATCCGCCTCGCAGATACGCGACATGGTCTTCGGTACCGGGAGAGGACGCCAGTGAGGGGCGGACCTGGCTCGGAATCAGGAGAAGGAACTCCCAGGGGCCAGGGCTGTCTGGAAAATGCCGAAGTTCCCGGTCATCCAGAGAGCCGTCAACTTGATCTTGGCGATCCGCCAACCATTCGAGGTCCGCTCGAAGCGGTTCGTGTAGTAACCATACACGATCTGGTCGCTGTCACCGGTGTTGTTCGGGAGGTGGTGACTGGCCCGGACATAAGCGACACAGGTAGCCCGATCATCACTGTCAAAGGTGATCACCAGATTCGTGATCATGTGCTGTGTCGCTTCGAAAGACTCCATTCTCGGCGCGGTCTCGGTCACCCAGTCGTCCGCACTCAGGCGAACGACCGGCTGACCGAAGCCCTCGCTGAAGTCGACTTCGACTTCGTCGGTGAAACAGCTGCGAAAGAGCTCCCAGTCATGGGAATCGGTACCCCTGGCATACCCCAGCTGGACGTCGCTGATCTCGGCGCGGTCTTGCAGGCGGCGCACGCTGATATCGTTCACGAAAACTTCATGTGACTGTGTCATATGAACCACGTTAGCCGCTCAGCTGACAGTGTCAAGTAGAGTGGTCGGCGTGACACGAGCCGAGACTGCCGCGGCGACACGGCGAGCACTCCTGCGTGCCGCATCCGAGCTACTCGACGAAGGAGGGGCCAACGCTGTGACGCTGCGCGCGGTAGGGACCCGAGCCGGAGTCTCGCGCGGCGCGCCCTACGGACACTTCGAGAACAAGGAACATCTGCTGACCCAGCTCGCCATCGGCGCGTGGAGCTCACTGGCCGACGAGGTGGAGCAGCTTCGCCTAGACCCCGATGTTGCTCCGGTCGCCAAGCTCGAGGGAGCTGTTCTGGCGCTTATCGACATCGCCCGCCGGCGCCCGTTCCTGTATTCGCTGATGTTCAGCACTCCGGTGGGCACCCCGGCCGCCGCCGAGGCTGTGAGCCGCCTCGAGAACGAGTTCCTCACCCTCGTCACAGAAGTCGTCGGAAAGTCCGATGCGTCGCGTTACGGCACCCTGTTGATGTGCAGTGCGCACGGCATCGCGGGAATGAAACTCAGCGGTCACCTGGACAAGGACACGTGGCGGGTCAGCGTGGAACAACTCGTGCGCATACAGATCGAAACGATCCAGGCCCGCGTCGACAAGGCCGACGCACGCGATTGAAACGGCACGGCGGATCTTCCGAAACCAAGGCGCTGGAACTGCCCACACGCGCCCCTTCTCCGGCCCAGGTACGCGCTGGCCCGGTGCGCCACGCCTCTCGCAACGCACTGCCCTCCCCGCGGCAAAGCAGTTCCCTCTCCGCGCCGACTTTGACAGTACGACTAGGCCCCGATCACTTTGGGTTTCACCGCGCGCACGGGAGTGACCATTACCGGATCACTGAGGCCACAGCCGGACCCCTGATCGCCCGCAGCGCTTTCGACCACGGATCTCTGGACTGTTGCACTCTCGACAAGGTCGTGTCCTGTGGATCGCAACTCGGCGCCGGTGTCGGAGAGGACCAAGCAGTTGTTGGAAGCGTCCGGAGCTGGTCGCCGAGGACACCGACAGGACCGTGGGCGCCCCTGGTGCGGCCGGAGGACAGGATCGTGTTGTGCGTGGACGAGAAGTCGCAGATCCGGGACTTGGGCCGTGCTCAGTCCATTTCCGGCGCACCCGGTTTCCTGATTGGAACACCCATGGCTACTTCCATCCGGGCACCACGGTCCTGTTCGCGGCCTCGGAGATCGCCGTCGGCACGGTGACCGCAACGCACAGGTCGCGGCACCGTCACCCCGGAGTTCCCGACGTTCCTCGAGCAGGAACTACACCCACGGTGGAAAACTACGCCGTGCACGATGGGCGTTCGCGTGAAGCGAGCTGCTCATGGCGATACAGTCTCGGCGGGCCCGCTCTTGCTGTCCCTGCTCGTAAGACAACAGCAAAGATCATGACCGTTGGTCGAATCGGCGGCCGAGGTATTCGGCGGCGATACGCGTTCGTTGGATCGCGGGGGTGCCACCGGCAATGGCCCATCCGTGCGCGTCGCGATGCATCCGTTCGATCTCGTACTCCGCGGAGTAGCCGTAGCCACCGTGCAGCTGGATCGCCAGATCGGAGACCTCTTTCGCCATCTCGTTGGCGAAGCATTTGGCCACGGACGCCTCCAGCGGAGCGGGTGGCCCATTGCCCGCGTTCACCGCGGCCCGCTGGATCAACAACCGCGCGGCTTCGACCCTCATCACCATGTCCGCCAGCCCGGCCTGGACAAGCTGGAATTCGGCGATGTCCTTGCCGAACTGCCGACGCTGTTGCACATAGCGTGCCGTGCGGTCGAGTGCCGCCTGTCCGATCGCGAGCGACATCGTGGCGTTCCCGAGCCGTTCGATGGAGAACGCGGTGAACAGCTTGCCGAAACCTCCCTCGGGCACGATCAGGTCGGCGAGCGGTACCCGGACGTCGGAGAAGAACATGTCCGCGGAGCCGACGCCGTGGTGACCCATCAGGGTCTCCTGCGGGCCGAAGGACAACCCACTCGCGTCCCGGTCGACGAGCACGGCGCCGAGCCCGCGCGCTCCCTGCTGGTCGCCCAGCCGCACGTACACGAGGTACTTCTCGGCGTGCCCCGCGCCGGAACACCAACGCTTGGCACCGTTGATGACCAGGTGGTCGCCGTCGACCCTGGCGGTGGCCGTCATATCGGTGGCCGCGGAGCCCGCGTCCGGTTCCGAGATGCTGATCGCGATCAGGCTCTCCCCGCTGACCACGCCGGGCAGAATCCGCTCGCGCTGCTCCTCGGTGCCGAACAGCTCGATCACCCGGGCCGGTCCCGCTGCCGATTCGAAGACCGGCCATGCGGCCAGCGGAGCGACCTTGGCGATCTCCTCCTGTACGAGCAGCGCGTCCAGCAGCGGCCTTCCCCCGCCGCCGTAACGCTCCGGAAGCGTCAGCCCCAGCAGACCAAGCTGGCCGAGCCGGAGCCGTTCCTCGCGGGGGAACGCGCGATGCTCGCGGTCCCATTCCAGGCTGCGCTCGGCATAGCGGTCGGCCGCCAGTTTGGCGGCCAGCTCCTTGAGGTCCCGCTGCTCATCCGTCAGGTCGATCACGCACTGCTCCTCATCATCACGCCGGGACGTCCGACTTCGGGGTCATCGCTAGCGGGGTGCCATGCGGATGGCACCGTCGAGCCGGATAGTCTCCCCGTTCAGCATCCCGTTGTCCACAATGGACAGCGCGAGCCGCGCGTACTCATCGGGGTCGCCGAGCCTGCTCGGATGCGGGACGGTGGCGGCGAGCGAATCACGGACCTGTTCGGAGAGTCTGGCAAGCAACGGCGTATCGAAGGTCCCCGGAGCAATAGTATTGACCCGGATCCGTTTGCCCGCCAGGTCCCGCGCCGCCACCAGCGTCATGCCGACGACGCCCGCCTTCGCCGAGGCATAGGGAATCTGGCCGATCTGACCTTCGAACGCGGCGACCGAGGCAGTCAGCACGCACACGCCCCGGTCGCCTTCGCTCGGTTCGTTGACCGCCATCCGGCTCGCGGCGAGGCGCAACACGTTGAACGTGCCGACGAGGTTCGTGGTGACGATCTCGGTGTAGTCCTCGAGTGAGCCGGGGTTGCCTTCCCGATCGACCAGCCGTACCGGCCCGCCGCGCCCGGCGCAGTGCACCAGCACGCGCAACGGACCATCGCGCTGCGCGGTGTCCATGGCGGAGGCGATCGCCGCCTCGTCCCGCACGTCCGCGGGACAGAAGCGCACGGCGGCACCCAGTTCGGCGGCCACCGCCTCCCCGTCCGAACCCGGCAGGTCGGCGATCACCACCCTGGACGCACCGGCATCGAGCAGTCTCCGTACCGTCGCAAGACCGAGCCCGGAGGCCCCGCCGGTCACGATCGCCGTTGTCCCCGCGATATCCACTGTGCCGCCTCCTCAGACGCGCTCGATGATGGTGGCGTTGGCCATGCCACCCGCTTCGCACATGGTCTGCACCCCGTAGCGGCCGCCGGTCTCGCGAAGTCCGTGCACGAGGCTGCCGAGCAGCCGCAGTCCCGATGCGCCGAGCGGGTGCCCGAGCGCGATGGCTCCGCCCCGCGGGTTCAGCAGCTTCGGGTCCGCCGCAAAGTGCTCCTGCCAGGCAAGCGGCACCGAGGCGAACGCCTCGTTGACCTCGTACTGGTCCAGTTCCGCCAGGCGCAGACCGCCGCGCAGCAGCGCCTTCTCGGTGGCCGGTATCGGGGCGGTGAGCATCGTGATCGGGTCGTCGCCCGCGACCGCGAAGGCGTGGAACCGGGCCAGCGGGCGCAGACCCAGTTCGCTCGCCCGCTGCTCGCTCATGATCAATGCCGCCGCGGCCCCATCGGTGATCTGCGAGGAGTTCCCCGCGGTCACCGACCACTCGATCTCGGGGAACCGCGCGGACAGCTCCGTGCTGCGAAACACGGGCTCCAGTCCCGCGAGCAGCTCCGGTTCGGTCTGCGGGCGTACCGTTTCATCCTCGGCGACCACGGTGCCGTCCTGCCGAGTGATCCCGACGATCTCGGGAGCGCGGTCCGCGGCGTGTGCCAGCGCATGTGAGCGCGCCGCATACTCGTCGAGATCGCGACGACTGAGCTTCCACCGTGCCGCGACGAGCTCCGCCGAAACACCTTGTGGGACAAGGCCGGGCGCGTACCGCGAGCTGACCGAGGGGCCGTGTGGGTCCTGTCCGATCCGTGCGCTGAGCAGGGGAATGCGGCTCATCGACTCGACACCGGCGGCAATCACCATGTCGTACGCGCCCGCGAGGACGCCCTGGGCCGCGAAATCGGCGGCCTGCTGACTGGAACCGCACGCGCGGTTCACCGCGGTGGACGGGACGTGCTCGGGCAACCCGGCCGCGAGCCAGGCCCACCGACCCACGGGGCCGGTCTGCTCGCCGACCTGGCTGACGCAGCCGGTGATCACGTCTTCCACCGCACCGGGATCGACACCGGTTCTGTCCATCAGCTGCGCGAGCACCTGCCCGAGCAGTTCGACCGGGTGCACCGAGCAGAGTGCCCCACCGGGACGCTGGTCGGTGCCGGGTCTCCCCTTGGCCATCGGCGATCGCACGATGTCCACGATCACGGCGTCACGAGTCATGCCGGACTCCTTCGTCTAAGGGTGTGAGGTTTGCGGATCACCGCAGGACCATCCGGACGACCGCTCGGAGCTGGTCGGGGTCGGTGATCTTGACCGCCCCCCGCCCGAGGCGGCGGCCGAGCTCACGCTCGGCGGCCTCGATGGCCAGCCAGCCCTGCCAGGTGATAGCGGCATGTCCGCGTCCTGCCAGCGTGTCAGCCAGATCAGGCCGATCACCTCGGTTCCGGCCGGTCTGGTGCTCCCAGTCCTCGGCCAGCGCTGCCACCGTCTCGCGGGCGTCGGCCTTGTTGGTGCCGATCACTCCGCTCGGTCCGCGTTTGGCCCAGCCCACGGTGTACTCGGCAGGAGCGACCCGCCCCGCACGCAGTACCCGTCCCTCGCAGTGCGGGATCGTGCCCGTGCGCTCATCGAACGGGACGCCGGGCAGTGGACGCCCTCGGTAGCCGATCGAGCGCAGCACGAGCCCCGCCGCCAGCATCTCCGTCTCCCCGCCCGCCCGGATCCCGCCCGCACCGTCCGGAGTGTTGCGGCCGAGTTCGACGCCCTCCACCCGGTCGGCTCCGGTGATCCGTACCGGCGACCGCCAGAATCGCAGGTGGATCCGGCGTTCCCGGTCGAGCGGGGACCGCTGGGCCCACTCGTGCAGCACATCGAGATTACGGCGTACCCCACCGTCTTGCTCGGCCAGCTGCTCGCTGTGCTCGTCCAGCTCAAGATCCGCCGGATCGACGAGCACATCGGCGTTGCCCAGTTCGCCGAGTTCACGCAGTTCCTTGGTGGTGAATTTCGCCTGCGCCGGACCGCGCCTGGCAATCAAGTGCACATCAGTGATCGGGCTCGCGCGAAGCGTGTCCAGAACCCGGTCAGGCATATCGGTGCCATGGAACTGTTCGGCGGACTTGGTCAGCAGCCGGGTCACATCGAGGGCGACGTTGCCCGCCCCGACGACCACCGCGGTGTGCGCGTCCAAGGCCACGTCTCGGGATGCAATATCTGGATGCCCGCTGTACCAGCTGACGAACCGGGTCGCTGAAAGACTGCCGGGTAGATCCTCTCCCGGAATAGAAAGACTGCGGTCGTCGGCCGCTCCGGTGGCGTACACGATGGCGTCGTAGTGACCGCGCAGCTCGTCGACGGTGATCGTCTCGCCAAGGGTCACTTCACCGAAGAAGCGCACGCCATCGCGGTCGAGGATACGGCGCAGCGTTTTCTCCAGTGCCTTCATCTTCAGGTGGTCGGGAGCTACGCCATAGCGCAATAGCCCGTATGGGCAGGAGAGGCGGTCGAGAACGTCCACCCGGTGGCCGAGCTTGAGCAACGCCTCTGCGGTGTAGATCCCGGCGGGCCCGGCACCGACCACCGCGGTGCGCGCCATCTCGGGCACAGTGCGACCTCCTCGGTTTTCGGTTTCCTGTGCTGCCGATGACGATGCGCCGTCAGTGCCCCTGTGCACAATCGGCGATTCCAGTGCGCGGAATCCCTTGGCATGCAGCGAAAATCACCGTTTCCGATGCCGAACCGTGGAATACGAATCCCGCTGAGGGCACGCGAAAGCGCAGAATCGGTATCCCCAACAAAGGAGGACCGTCATGGAGAACGCGGCGGCGAACAGTGGGTTCGTCGTGCGGGGACCGCATCTCGATTACCCGGATGCTCCGGTGTGGGCGCTGCTGGAAGGAGCGCGGACACGCTGGCCCGAGCAGGTGGCCTTGCAGTCGGAGGACGAACGGATCACGTGGTCGGAGCTTGCTGCGCATGCCCGCGCGCTCGCCGCGGCGTGGGAACGGCAAGACTTGCCCGCCGGAACGGTCATCGCGCTGCACCTCGGAAACAGTATCGAGTTCGCCATCGCCTACTGGGCGGCCCAGTATCGCGGGCTGACCGTCACTCCAGTCAACCCGCAACTGCCCGTCGCCGAAGTACGCGAACAACTTGCCGACTCTGCGGCGGAGATCGTGATCAGCACGAGCACCTTTCCCGGTCTGCGTTGCCTTCCGGTGGATTCGCTGCGCTCGGCCCCACCTGCCCCGCACGAGTGGGCACCGCATCGGCCTGCGGATCTGGCGAGCGCCATCGCCCACATCTCCTACACCGGGGGCACCACGGGAACCCCGAAAGGCGTGGCGGTCTCCCAGCGCAACATCGTGTGCAACGCACTGCAATTCTGTTCCTGGTCATCGGGATCGGTCCCTGATCGAGCGCTCGCTGGAAACGTCACCGAGCGCGTCGTGCTGGAGCAGACCGGGAGCACGCAGGACTTTCCTGTCCGCCTCGGCACCGCCACGGTGATAGCGGTGGCACCGTGGTTCCACGCCATGGGGCTGATCGGCGGACTCGTCGTCCCCGCATTGCAAGGCAGCAGAAGCATCCTGATCGGACGGTTCGAGGTACAACGGTTCGTCGAAACCGTCGAGGCGGAATCGGTGACGTCGGTCAGCGGTGCTCCCGCGTTGCTCGCCGCGCTGACCGCATTCCTGGAACAGCGCGGACGTGGCCTTCCCGGCGTACGCCTGGTGTCCTGTGGCGGCGGGCCGCTCCCCGTTCCGCTCGCCGAACGGCTTTCCGCGGTATTTCCCGATGCGGTGGTGACCCAGGCGTACGGCCTGACCGAGGTGAGCATGGCCGCGGTCGGCAATCCGATCGCGCTCAGCGCCGAGCGGTTCCCCGGCAGTGTCGGAATCCCCTTGCCGGACACCGAGGTCAGCCTGATTCCGGTACCCGGCGACACCACGAGAGACGGCAGGGGCGAGATCGCCATCCGCGGCCCACAGGTGATGCTCGGCTACCACGGGCACCCGCAGGAGACCGCACAAGTGCTACGCGATGGCTGGCTGCACACTGGCGATGTGGGAATCGTCGATGAGCGGGGATACCTGCACATCGTGGACCGGACGAAGGACATGCTGATCTATAAGGGGTACAACGTCTACCCCTCGGAGCTGGAGCGGCTGCTACGTTCCTGCCCCGGTGTACGAGACGCCGCGGTGGTCGGCGTCCCCGATCCGGAGGCGGGCGACCTGCCGGTGGCCTTCGTCGTACCCGACGGGAAACCGCCGGATCCCGGCGCACTGACCGAACAGGTCAACGGGCAGGTGGTGCACTACAAAAAGTTGCGGGGACTGTTCGTTGTCGACACGTTCCCCACATCGGCCGTCGGCAAGACGCGGAAGACCACGCTGCGCGAGATGGCCGGCGAACGGCTGAGCAACGCAACCGGTTGAACGGCGGGTGCCGGTACGAACGGATCCGTACCGGCACCCGTACCGCGCCGGTTCAACCATGACATCGCGCGCCCTATGGTGCGGGAGACGCGATCCGGCTGGAGCACCGCACCGGCCACCGTCCCGCCGATCACGGCGGTCCCCGGTGCCGGGCCTGCTCCCGAACATGGGCGGCTTCCGGGAACAGGTGCCCCTGATCAGCCGACTCCAGAAGCGGAACGGATCCGCACGCTCGCCTGTCCCCGGATCGCGTTGGAATAGGGGCAGACCTTGTCGGCGGTCTCGATCAGTTCGTCGAGCGCGGCGGGGTCGATGCCTGGTGCGGTGACCTCGAGAACGACAGCGAGTTCGAAACCACCGGAATCATTAGCTCCGATCGTGACCGATGCCCGCACCGAGGAATCCGAGACGTCCTGTTTCGCTTTCTTGGCCACCAGCCGAAGTGCATTGTGGAAACATGCCGAATAGCCGGCCGCGAAGAGCATCTCCGGATTGACCGCGCCCCCGGTTCCTCCCATTTCCTTCGGCATCGCGAGATCCAGTTCCACGAGCCCGTCCCCGGAGGACACCCGGCCGGAACGGCCATCACCTGTCGCGTTGACTTCCGCGGTGTACAACGGTTTCATCACTTCTCCTCACTGTTGGAACACGGCACGCAACACCGTGGGCGGTCGCCAGGATAACGGCGCGGTTCGGCGTACCGGCGCGTAATTCCGCCAGCCAGAATGCGCATTTTCACGCCTCGAATAAATCATCTGAAGGCGCGGTTCGACTAGACTGTTCTCATGAGTTCAACTGTCCCGGGGGCACCGGCAACGGCCGTCGAATTGCTGAATTCCCGCAGCGGCGAGATGTCCGAGCGGCTCGGCATCGTGGTCGTCGAGGCGAGCGCGGAACGCATCGTGGCGACCATGCCGGTCGAGGGAAACCGCCAGGCGTACGGGTTCCTGCACGGCGGGGCCAGCGTGACGCTCGCCGAGACGGTCGGCTCGGCTCTTGCCGTACTGGCGACGGATTTCGCCAAGACCGCGGTCGGCGTGGAGATCAACGCCACCCACCACCGCTCGGCCACCCGCGGACTCGTCACCGCGACCGCGACGGTGCTCGCCATGAACAGGATGGTGGCCACCGTGGGAATCACCGTGACCGATCAGGACGGTGCTCCGGTATGTACCAGTCGCTTGAGCTGCCTGTTGCGGGACAGGCAGCGGCCCGGCAGCGGGCACTGAGCGGCGAAGAGCCCGCGGACTATCCGGCGGGCATCATTTCGGCTACCCGCTCGGCGAGCATCACACAGCTGAGATAGGTGTTGCCGGATGGGATCGTCGGCATCACCGAAGCGTCGACCACTCGCAGACCGGCGAGCCCGTGTACCCGGCATTGCGTATCGACCACGGCCTCGGCCGGATCCGGGCCCATCGCGCACGAACCGGTCAGGTGGGCATAGCTCGCCAGACCGGATCCGGCGGCCGCGGCGGCCGCCCCCGGGCGGGCGAGCGAAGCACCCCCACCGACCCTGATGATATCGAATTCCCGCGCCACCGCACCGTTTTCCCAGGCATCCAGCACATCGAAGGCGTGCTGCTGCTCGGCCACCTCTTCCGTTCCGGGGGCGGGCAGCTCGATGATCGGACGACGCTGCGGGTCATCGGTGCGCAGCGAGACCCGCCCGGTCGCGCACGGACGCAGTGAGAACACCAGGACGGCGAAGGCCCCGTCCTGCCCGGGCAGCGGCACGGGGAACACGTGCGTGCCGGGTTCGGTTCCCACGCCCGTGATCCACACGGGCTGCGCGGGGCCTCCGGCCATCGGAACCGTGGTCGGCGTCCGGTACACCACCGCCGGGCCGAGATGATCCTGAAGGTTGGCACCGACACCGGGCAGCGCGCGCACCGGCTCGATGCCTGCCTCGCTCAGCAGGTGTGGCGGACCGAGACCGGAGCGCTGCAGTAGCCACGGCGAGCCGACCGCCCCGCAGCACACGATCACTTCGCCCGCGTGGATTCGCTGTCCGTCCTCGGTCTGCACGCCGACCGTCTTTCTGCCCCGCAGGCACAGCCTGGCGACCCGCACCCCGCTGCGGATGCGCAGATTGGGGCGGGCGCGTACGGCGGGAGTCAGATAGGCTCCGCTGACGGTCAGCCGGTCCCCGCTCTCCGGTGTCCTGCTCGCCGGGAAGACTCCGATCCCGCTCGCCGACTCCGGATCGTTCAAATCCGGTACCAGCGGTACACCCAGTTCGGCGAGCCCGTCGTGAAAGGCGGTGTGTGCCGGGGCGAAGGTGTCCGCGGTCCAGCGCTGGACCGTCAGTGGCCCGGAGTTCCCGTGCCACGGGGCTTCCGGGAAATCGAGGTCGTGCTCCGCCTTCCGGAAGGCGGGCAGCACGTCGGTCCACGACCATCCCGGATTGCCCCGAGCGGCCCAGTCCGCATAGTCGGCGGGCCTGCCGCGCACCGTGGCCAGGTAGTTGATCGCCGAGGTACCGCCGAGGACCCGGCCGCGGGCCAGCGGAACCGAACCCGCACCGACGCGCAGCGAAAGCCCCTCTGCGAACCGCTGCTCACGCGAGACGCGCATCGCCTGTTCCGGACGGGTCACCGTGGGGTCGTAGTCGGCGTCCTCCGGCCCTTCCTCCAGCAGCAGCACCGAGCGGCCGGAATCCTCGCTGAGCCGGGCGGCGAGCACGCAACCACTCGTGCCGCCACCCACCACGACCACATCAGCCGAGCCGTTCTCCGATCCGTTCACGCCGGCTGGTACTCCCCGCTACCCAACGACCGGGAAATGACGATGCGCTGAATGTTCCCGGTACCTTCCCAGATGTCCTGGATCTTCAGATCACGGTGCCACTTCTCGACAAGGCAGTCCTCGGAATACCCGTCCGGCCCCATCAGCTGCAGCACCCGCGCGACGACCCGCTCGGCGACCTGTGGAGCATACGCCTTGGCCATCGAAGCATGGCTGGCGTGCGGAAGACCTTGATCCACCCGCCAGGCCACCCTCCTGGCGAGGTGCCGGTTCGTGGTCAGGGCGGTGTTCATCCTGTCCAGCTCGTCGTTGAACCTCGCGGCCCTGGCGACGCTGAACGCGGTCCGGTTCTTCGCGAGGTAAGAGGCCGCTTCGTCCACCGCGGCCTGCGCAAGCCCCGTCGCCATGCTCGCGACCGAACCTCGGGTGGAATTCAGCGTCTCCATGGCCTTGACGAACCCAGCGGCATCCGGATTCGGCCAGCCGAGCATGTTCTCCGCGGGGACGACGAGATTCTCCAGGCCGAGCTCACTGGTGGAGAACACCCGGCTGCCCAGCTTGGATTCGTTGGCCCGGACGACGTTGAATCCCGGAGTGTCCTTCGGCACCACGAACCCGCGGATACCACGCGAGCCCTGCTCGGGATCCACGGTCGCGAACACGACGACGAAATCGGATATCGAACCTCCGGTACAGAACTGCTTGTGGCCGTTGATCACGTAGTGATCCCCGTCGCGAACCGCGGTGGTGCGCAATGCGGCGGCGTCCGAACCACAGTGCGGCTCGGTGAGGGCGAACCCGGAGTAGTGGAACTCGCCGCGGTCCATACCGCCAGCCCACCGCTCGATCTGCTCGTCATTGCCCATCAGGTTCACGACCTTGCCGCCGATGCCGTTGCCCTTGGTGATCACCAGGGCCAGCACATCGCCGTACACCATTTCCTCCGCGACGGCATAGGAGAGCACGTAGCTGCCGTCCGACTCGCTGGCCACGAAGGAGGGGTCGGTTCGCCTCGGATATTCCACCCGGCCACCGAACGGGCTGGTCTGCACCGGACAGGTGGCCAGCGCCCGCACCGCGCCCTCAGGCACCGAGTGGGTCCTGTCGGCTTCCCGCGCGAACGGGCGCAGCTCGCTCAGCGACCATTCCCGCAATTCGGCGAGCAGTTTGGTGGTCTCCGGGGACAGGCTGAGATCCATGTTCGTCCTCCGTTTTCTCGCGCCGGTCAGGCGATGTCCAGGTCGATGGCAAGTGGGTCGAAGTCGATAGCGGACAAGGTGCTCGCCGCGCGGTACCAACGCTCGACCGGATGGTCTTCCAGATAGCCATGCCCGCCGAGGCTGTTCACTCCGATCCTGGTCGTGTCCAAGGCTCGACGGGTGATGCGCTGCACGGTCTGCGTTGTGCGCCATTCGATTTCCGCCGGATCGTCGAGCCGGTCGAGCTCTGCCACGAGGGCGATCAGATCCAGCCGGGCGCCATCCAGGCCCGTAGCGCAGTCGGCGAGAGGGAAGGAGACGCCCTGGTTGGCGAACACGGGTTTACCGAAGGCGATCCGCTCCGTGGTGTAGCGGTGCGCGTAATCCAGTGCCGCGGTTCCCGTTCCCAGCGCAATGGCAGGTACCAATAACCGAAAACGGGCCACCGCGCGGTCCAGTGCCAGCGGGTGCTCACCGGCCAGCCGCTGATGTTCCGGCACGCGTATTCCGGAGAACTCCACGGTGGCGGTGCGGGCGGCGCGCAGTCCGAGTTTCCCGCGCGCCGCATCGTCACGCACCAGCCGCAGGGCGGCGAGTTGTTCACGTTCCAACACGAAGCCGGTCAGTTCACCATCGCCGGTACGGGCGATCAGCACGCCGAGTTCGGCTTCCGCGGCGCGCACTACCGTGCTCTTGGTTCCCCGGAGCACCCAGTCCTGGCCGTCTTTTTCCGCCGTGCTCGTCAGCTCGGAAGGGCCTCGGCCGAATCCCTCGTAGTAGAGAACCGTGGCGCACAGCCCCGGTTCCTCCGCGATGCGACGCAGATACCGTTCCCGTTGCGGTGCGGTGCCCGCGCTGGAGACCAGCGCGCCGAGCTGATGGGACATCAGCAGTTCGAGCGCGGCGCCAGGATCACCGTAGCCGAGCCGCTCGGCTAGCAGCAGGCTCTCGGCCGCCTCCGGAATCCCCTGTCCGCCGTACTCCTGAGCCACGGCGGGGGCGACCCCCATCCGATGCAGTTCACCGAACAGTTCGGCCGGAGTGGCCGCGGCACGCTCGGCCTCCGCCGCGCGTCCACGGATCCGCTCCGCGGCGAAATCCCGCACGACCGCGAGCAGCTGATCGGTTCCTTCCTCGACTGCCAGGCTAACCATATGTCCTCTCTCCTGCGATCGTTTCGTTGTGCCGTAAGGGCTCTGCCAGATTCAGCCCATGCTGCTTCCGCCGTTGACGCCGATGACCTGTCCCGTGACGAACCCGGCGTCCTCCCTGGCGAGGAAGGCGACGGCCGCGGCGACCTCGGCGACCTCGCCCGGCCTTCCCATCGGGATCAGCGCCACCGCCTCGTCGAGCACCCTGGCCAGGGCGGCGGGTATCTGACCGGACCGCTGTGCCTGCTCTACCGAGGGTGTCACCACATAGCTGGGGGCGACCACGTTGACGGTGACGCCCTGTGGGGCGAATTCCCTCGCCAGTCCGGTGGTCAGCCCGTGCACCCCGCCTTTGGCAGCGTTGTAGATGGCGTGGTCGCGCAGACCATTGCGCACCGATTCGGCGCCGATGTTGACGATCCGCCCACCGCCGCGCTCGCACAGATGCGGCAACACGGCAAGGCAGCAGCGGATCGTGGTCCACAAGTTGTTGTTCACCGTCGCCTGCAAGGATTTCTCGGTGTGTTCAAGCGTCGGCCGGATCACCCCGCCCCCCGCGTTGTTGACCAGGATGTCCACCCCGCCGAACGCCTCGATCGCCGACGCGAGCATGGCCCGCGCCCCGTCGGGATCGGCCAGGTCACCGGCGAATCCACGGCACCGATCGGCCTCGCCGGGACCGCCCTCGAGCTCACTCTGGGAGCGCGCGGCCACGAGCACCCGCGCGCCATCGTCGAGCAGCCGCCGCGTGATCGCCGCTCCGATACCGGTGGCTCCACCGGTCACGATCGCGGTGCGTCCGCGCAGGGGGGCGGTCGTCTCCGTACTCACAGGATGATCGCCACGTCGCCCGCCGAGCGCAGCGTGCTCATCGCCAGCACGCACCGCTTGGACCGGATGCGCAGCTGCCCGGAAGACAGCACCAGCCGCATCCGGTAATGCCCGACATAGCAGTCCTCGCGGCCGTTGCGGAAACGCCAGACGGTGAACTCCGCCTTCACCGGCAGTTCACCATCGGCGACCGGAGCGAGCCGCACATTGCTCACCTGATGGCTGGTGTTGGAGTGCGGATATTCGCGGTGTGCCTTGCGGCTCTTCAGCCGGGTCACCCTGGCAACCATGCGGACCCGGTTGTCGTCGATCAACACCATGTCCCTGCCCGATTCGCCACCGGGAAGGTCGTTGGCCGGCACCACATAGGAGGCATCCTCGGTGTAGAGATCCAGCCACTCGTCGAGGTCCCAGCGGTCGAGCAATTCGGCTTCGTGAAACAGCAAATCCTCCACCTCGGCCCGTCCGACGGCGTGCAGCCCGGCCGCGGCTGACTCGGTCATGACGCTCATCGGGCGCTCCCTTCCACAACGGCCTGCCACTGTCGCCAGAAGGCCCGGATCTGTTCCTCGTCATCGTGTTTGGCCCGATCGCGGCCCATTCCACGCGAAATGTCACTCCACTCGACACCGCCGCTGGCGAAACCCTGCTGACAGGACTCCAGTGCCTCGAGGTCGTCCGGGGTCGCGAACCCGCCCGGTCCGAGGAACGTCAGGAAGCTGTCCAGGCGCTGGGCGCGGACGTCCTCGGCTTCGTCGCGCGGAGCCAGCTGCCACGCGTTGACCTCGACGTGGCCGGCGGCGGTGGGCATCAGGGTCCGGACGGTGACCGCCATGATGTCGTTGATGACCAGGTTCGGGAAGATCAGCAGATTGCGGTTGGTGTGGGTCATCGCATGCCCGCGACTCTCGCCGAAGCGCCGCGCCAGATCTTGCGCGGTCTGCTCCATTCCAGGGCGTGCGTTCTCACCGAACAGCGGATCCCATTTGGCGATCGGGCGGCCCCACGGTGCGCCGTACTCGATCACTCCGTGCCCGTTGCCGAGGTCGTACCCGGCATTGCCGCCACCGGCTCCGCTACGGATGTCGGTGCCCTGCGAGACGATGTACTTGATGTAGGTGTCGTGTGTCGACGGTCCGTGGTAGCCGTCGATGCTGTTCTCCACCAGCAACTTCCAGTTGGCGTTGATGCTGTACTGGTTGCTGCCGGCCACGATCTCCGGTTCGCCCATCGCGTCGACGACCAGGTCGAGGTATTCCCTCGCCTGCCCGAGATAGGTCACCAGATCGACCGCTTCGGGGTCATAGCAGGCGAACACGAAACCGCGATACTCCTCGACCCTGGCCACCTCACGCAAGGACAGTTCGGCGAAGTCCGCCCCGCCCTCGTACGCGTCCCTTCCCGGCATCCCGGTCAATCTTCCCTCGGTGTCGAAGGTCCAGGCATGATAGAAGCACTGGAAGATCTTGGTGTTGCCGGTGTCGGCGCGGCACACGACGGCACCCCGGTGCGGGCAGGTGTTGTGGAAGACCTTCACCTGCCCACTCTTGCGGGCGCGCACCATGAAGACCGGACGGCCGCCGACCGAGCGGCGCACGTAGTCGCCGGGCTCGGTCACCTCGGAGGTGTGCCCGACATAGAGCCAGCACCGGTTGAAGATCTCGGCGAGCTCCCGGTTCAGCACCTCCGGAGCGGTCATCGCGCAGCGGTGCACACGGAACCGCCCGCGACCGGTGTCCTCGTCCACCAGGCCGGTTCCGGTGACGACATGATCGTCGAGAAGACTCACGGTTCCTCCTTGGTCCTCGCGCCCTGCGTATCCGAGTCGGCGAAAAAGTCTCCGACCAGTCGGTTGAACTCGTCACGGTGTTCGATCTGGGCCCAGTGCCCGCAGTCGTGGAACAGGTGCAGATCGGCGTTGGGCAGCAGATTGGCCATCTTCCAGCTGATCTCCGCGGAGAGCACCCGGTCGTCGCGACCGTGTACCAGCAGGGTGGGCGTACTGAGCGTACGCACCAGGTCCGGACTGAGCATCGGATTGTCACGCGCGGACTGGCCTGCGTGAATCGCCCGATAGTTCTCCTGTTCACCCGGCTCCGCGCTCGCCTGATACCTGCGCAGAACGAGATCCTCGGTGACCAATGCCGGATCATGGGCGAAATACTGACGGAGCAGGTCCCGCATCCCGTCCAGCGAGGGTTCGTAGGCCCGCAGCGCGCGCAGCCCTTCGGTCATGGTCATCCCGACGCCGGGTGCTCCCATCAACACCATCCTGCGCACCCGCTCGCGGTGTTCCAGGGCAGTGAAGATACTCACGATTCCACCGAGCGAGTTGCCGACCAGGTTCGCCCTTGGCAGCTCCAGCGCGTCGAGGAACGCGATCACGTGGTTCACCCAGGTGCGGATCCGGTACCGCAGCTCCGGCTCCCGCTCGGTCGCGCCGAACCCGATCATTTCCGGGGCAATCACACGATATCGCCCGGCGAGTCCGGGAATCGTCGCGGTCCAGTTCGCCTCGGCGGTGACGCCGGGCCCGGAGCCGTGCAGCAACACCACCGGCTCGCCTTCACCCGCTTCCAGATAGCGGGTCCGCACCCCGCCCGCATCGACGAACCGGGTGGTGAATTCAGTGACGGTCGCGGTCACGCGCCCTCCTGTCCGAAAATCGCGAAGCATTTGTTGGAGTTGAAGATGTAGGTCTCCACCAGCGCCGACCAGGAAAGCGGGGCCTCGATCTCGGTCATCGCGCCGAGCAGGCAGAACCAGTTGAGCATTTCCTGCTGGCCCGCCGCGGCCAGATCGTCGCCGCGGACTCGCAGCCAGGTGTCCAGATCGCCGTCCACCAAGGCCCGATACAGCGCGCGATCGGCATCCATGTCCGGCATCAGGTGCCACTGCTTGTCGTTCAGGAAGGCGTGCGACCAGCTCGATGAAGCGACGATGGCGACCCTGTGCTCGCTCTCGCGCAGAGTACGGGCGAGGGCCCTGCCCATCTCGAAACAGCGCACCGGGGACGGCCCCGGCGGGTCGAGCTCTTCACCGCGGGCGATGTCCGCGAACTTGGCCATGCCGCCCTTACGGGCGATCACATGCCGCCCGTAACAGTTCACCAGGATCGGCAGCATGGGATACGGGAACGTGGCACCCGCGTGCTCGTAGTCCAGGTAGAGCTGGGTGTTCGCGATGGCGTGCGGAAAGTGGATCCCCTCCCGCTGGCGGTAGGCGTAGGACATGTCGAAACCCGCTTCGAGCAGCCCGGTCGCCACCGACTTGCCCAGCTCCGGGGCGCCACGCAGCTCGAAACTGCTGTCCTCCGGCTGGCCCCAGGCGTTCGGCAGGCCGATCTCGTTCATCGGAGCATAGGGCTGCACCTTCACGTCGGGGAGGGCGAGCACGCAGAACGGCGGAATGATCTCCTCACGGAAGTTCTCATACTGGTCATCACCGAAGACGATCAGCGCATCCGGCCGGAACTCGTCCAAGGCCGCACGGCAGCGGCGCAGTCCATCGAGCAGTTCGGCCCGGTGCCCGGCCGCGGCGGCGAGTCCCCGGTCGTCCGACCATTCGGCGCGCATCTGTTCCGGCCAGTTCGCCGGGTCCTTCTCCCGCTCGGGGATGTCCGGGTCCCGCCGCGTCGCGCGCAACAGGGAGGACATGTACTTGTCCTGCACGGCCAGCAACGGGTAGTGCGTCAGGCCGAGGCCGAGGAGCTCTGCCATGATGGTCCTTTCTCGGTCGGTGCGAGGGCGGGTGGTGGGCCCGCGGTGCGCAGTTCGGGGAAGAGCGTGCATGCGTTGTCCCGCCCGATGGCCGCGCGGACCTGGTCCGGCAGCCCACCCGCGGCGGCGTCCACCGCGCGCCCGGCCGGCCGTTCTCGTGCGGGGAACGGATAATCACTGCCGAGCAGCACGTGATCGGGGCCGAACTTGTCCACTACTGTGGCCAGTGCCTGAGTGTCGTAGGTCAATGAGTCGCAGAAAATCTCCCCGGCCCTATCGCCGGCCACTCGCGTCGTGCCGCGATCGCGCAACCGCTCCCCCGCGTCCAGACGGGGCAGTAACGCGGGCAGGGAACCGCCGCCGTGCGCGAGACACAACCGCACCGGCCGACGGCGCTCGTCGACCTCCCGGCTCAGCAGCGCGGCACCCGCGATCCCGGTCTCGGTGGGCATTCCCGCCCCGAATCCGAGCCCGATGGCCGCCAGCGCGGGTTCGACGTCCCCGTCGACCGGGTGCACGAAGACCAGCGCCTGCAGTTCAGCGGCCACAGAGAAGAACGGATCGAGCACCGGATCGGAGAGCAGGCGTCCACCGACCCTGGTGCCCACCTCGACGCCGAGCATCCCCAGCTCGCCGACGCAGCGGCGCAGCTCGGCCGCCGCGGCCGCCACGTCCTGCAGCGGAACCGCGCCGAGGGCGCGCAATCGGTCAGGAGCATGGGAAACCAGCCCCGCGAGGAAATCGTTCTGCGCCCGGGACAGCGTGGCGGCGCCCTCCGGATCCGCACCGTGCAGCAGTGTTCCCGGCATCGGCGAGAGCACCTGGACACCGACCCCGTCGGCGTCCATATCGCGCAGCCGATGAGCTACCGACCAGCAGCGTTGATCGACGTTGCGATACGGCCGCTCGCCCATCAAAACCGCCGCCCGCCCCTCGGCCAGCGGCCGTACCCTCGGCCACCGGCCTGGGTAACGGCCATTGAGGTCGGGAAGCTCCGGGTCGAGCGCATGGGTGTGCACGTCGATCAACCCCCCACGCTCGAGACCCGCTGGATTCGGCAAGGTGCTTTCCTTCCCCTGCAAGGGTTTTGCCAACACTGGAAAGCTAGCCAATTGTTCATGAAGGTTGCAATGGACCGTGCCATCTGATGCAACGCCGTCCGGCACACAACCTTACGGCGGCGGATAAAGCCGTCTTGTCTCGTCACCGATCAAGTCGGAACAATTCGACTCAATGCCGTACGATGGCCCAATGAGGATCGCATCGTCATGACGGCCGAGAAGACCGTGCGCTCTCGTGCGGAGAAAGTCGCCGCCGAAGTCGAGGACGGAATCTATCGATCCCGGGCCGCTGTCGGCACCTTCCTGGGTCGACGTACCGATCTGATCGAAGAGCACGGAGTCAGCCCTTCAGTGATGAACGAAGCACTCCAGTTGCTGCGCGACCGTGGCATGGTCACCGTGCGGCCGGGGCCGAAAGGCGGCATCTTCGTGGCCAGCCAGCCCCCGCAGATCCGCCTCGGTGCGCTGGATCTGTGGTTCCAGGGGCTGAGCACCGATCCGATCAAGCTGTTCGAGACCCGGATGTACCTGGAGAATCTGTTCTCCGAAGTGGCGCTGTTAAGGGCGACCCCGGACGATATCGCCGACCTGGAATGGGCGTTGGAGGAGATGCGCAAGGCCACGGATCCCAAGGCGTTCCTGAACGCGAACATGCGCCTGCACCTGGCGATCGGCAGGGCATCGCGAATCGACATGCTCGTCAGCCTGTACGAGTCGATCGTCGTGATCATCAGTTCCACCCTGGTAAGGGTGGAGGCGACGCACGGATGGAAACGCCCGCACCGGCAAAGCATCGAGGTACACGCCAACCTGGTGAACGCGATCCGCGACCGCGACCGCGAGCGGCTTACGAAAGTAATGTCCTTGCACGATCAGGACATGGTCCGCGCAGCCGACCCTGGGCGCTCACCGCATATCGTCAAGTGAGCGCCCAGGGCCGGTACACGGCGACGCTCAGACGGCCCTGGTGTTGACCACGCGTGCCTCGGTGAAGGCGTGCAGTCCTTCGATTCCCATCTCCCGGCCGAGGCCGCTCTGCTTGACTCCGCCGAAGCAGGCCCTCGGATCCATCGCGAACAGGCCATGTGTGTTCACGTGCACCGTGCCCGCCTCGATCCGCTGAGCGATCCGCGCGGCATGCTCGCGGTCCGTGGACCAGACCGAAGAGGTCAGCCCGTACTCCGACGCGTTGATCAGCGCGATCGCCTGGTCGACATCCTCGTATGGCTGCACCGGCAGCGCTGGACCGAACTGTTCCTGCTGGACCAGATCGTGGTTCTCCGGAGCACCGGTGACGATCGCCGGGCGCAGGAAATAGCCGCGCTGGGTATCGGGGCCACGATCGCCGCAGTACCGCACCCGCGCTCCGGCCGTCTCCGCGTCGGCGACCAGGTCGGTGACGATCCGGTGCTGCCTGCTCGTGGTGAGCGGCCCGAGGGTGGAAGCAGGGTCGAGACCATTGCCCACAACGGAATCGGCCAGTGCGGCCGTCAGTCCCTCCGCCAGCTCGTCGACCCGGTCGCTGCGGATATAGACGCGCTTGATCGCCACGCACACCTGCCCGGTGGTGGTGAAGGCGCCGGTGGCCAACGCACCGCAGAGATCGTCGTCGATCGGCATATCGTCGAGAACGAGCGCGGCGTCGTTGCCGCCGAGTTCCAGGGTGACGTTCTTCAGCGAGGGTGCCGAGGCCGCGACCGCGATCCGGCCGGTCGGAGTGGACCCGGTCAGCGTGATCTTGCGGACGTCGGGGTGAGCGAGCAGTGGGCGGGAAACCTCCTCGTCGGTACCGGTGACCACCGAGACGACACCGCGCGGGAAGTGACCGACAAGCGCGGCAAGCGACTCCAATGTGGACAACGGCGTCACCGGGGATGGTTTCACCACCACCGCGCACCCGGCGATCAGCGCGGGAACCAGCTTCATCGCCATCAGGCCGAGCGGGTAGTTCCACGGGGTCACCGCGGCGACGACGCCGACCGGGCGCCGGTAGCACACTGTATCCCCGAGCGCGTCGGACAACAGCGATTCACCCTCGTCGAGCCCACCGGCCATGCCCGCGTACGCGTCCGCGAGCGCCTCGTAGTATCCGAGTTCGAAGGTGGCCTCCCAGCCGACCTTGCCCTGCTCGCGGATGAGGATCTCGTCTATCCCGTCCAGCGCGGCCACCTTGTGCGCGCTGTCGAGCACCAGCTTTGCCCGCTCCGCGGCCGGCGTCTGCGCCCATTCCCACTGGGCATGGCGAGCCGAGGCCACTGCGCGGTCCACTTCTTCCTTTGCCAGCAACGGATACGTACCGACCACTTCGCTGGTGTCCGCGGGATTGTGCACCTCGCCCCGCCGGGGAGCGTCCACCAGCTCGCCATCGATGAGGCACCGGCCGTAGATCTGGTCCATCAGAGGTCTCCTTCGAACGAGATCACCGCGCGACCGGGAGGAAGCGGGTGATCAGGACTCAGCAGCCGAGGTACCTCGTCGAGCGGGTAGGTCTCGGAGATCAGCACATCGAGCGGAAGCTTGCCGTCGGCATAGAGGTCCAGTGCGGCCGGAATGTCGATCTGTGGGATCAGCGAGCCGGCGAAGGTACCCGTCACCCGCTTCTGCATCAGCAGGCTGTAGAGATCGAGCTCGACTTCGTTGGTGGCGTCGTCGATCCCGATCGCCACCACATCGCCGCCGGGGCGTACACACTGGAACGCCAGTTCCACGGTCCCCTGCGCGCCGACCGCGTCGAAACCGAAGTCCGCGCCCCTGCCAGTGATCGCGTTGACCTCGCGGAGTACCCGATCCTTGCCTGGATCGAATGCGTGCGTGGCCCCGGCCTTCTCCGCGAGTTCCCTGGAGACCGGGTTGGGGTCCACGGCGATGATGGTGGTGGCACCTCGGACTCTGGCGCCCATGATCGCCGCCAGCCCGACACCGCCGCAGCCGACGACCACCACGCTGGACCCGATCGCGACCTGCGCCCTGCGTGTCGCCGCTCCGTACCCGGTTCCCGCGCCGCAGGCCAGCAGTGAGGCGGCAGCGAGCGGGACGTCCTTGCGGACCGGTACCGCCGACCGCGCGGAGACGACCGCGTACTCGGCGAGCGAGGATTGACCGAGCAGGGAGTACAGGTCCTCGTCCCCTTTGGTGAGCCGGGTGGTTCCGTCCAGCATCAGCCCGCCCGGCGACATCGCCGAGCCGACCTCACAGATCGACAGATTGCCGAGCTGACACTGATAACAGGTTCCGCAGGAGACCACGATACTGAGCACCACGTGGTCTCCGACCTGGACCGAGTCCACACCGGGGCCGACCTCGGCGACCACTCCGGCACCCTCGTGCCCGAGTACCAGGGGCAACGCGGCCGGGATACCGCCCCCAGCCATCGTCTTGTCCGTATGGCACACCCCGGTGACCGCCAGCTTGACAAGGACCTCGCCCATCTTCGGCACAGGGCGGTCGATCTCCTCGATCGCCACCTCGCCCACATCCCGTAGCACAGCCGCCCGCACCGCAGTCAGCCCTTCTCGATCAGGTCGTTCCGGCCGCTTTCGCGCAGCAGGCCTTCGTAGGCAGCGAACAGCGGCTTGGTCAACGGCAGCAGTTTCAGTGCCTTGGCTGTGGATCCCTCCATCGTGACCTTCTTCCTGGCCATCGCGACCGGGAAATTGAGCTTCCCCAGCCAGAAGGAATGCGCGTCATCGGATTTCATGTAGAGGTCCACCGTGGCGTTCGTGGCCGAAGCGGCCTCCTCGCCGTAGCTGACCTGCTGGCCGGGGAAATCCACCAGCATCACCGTGTCCGGGTCGGTGTAGTTGAGCCGGACCACCAGACCGGAGCCCTCCGTCGCCGTGACGAACTCCGGCTTGTCCACCACACTCTCGAACATCTTCCCGATGTAGGTGTTCACCTCGTCGGTGTCCGCGAAAATAGGCACCGGCTTCTCCTCTCTCGATAACTGAAACTCACGTGGTCTTCCAGGTCACCGGAAGACTGGCCACCATGCGGTTCTGCCCACCGTTGAACTGCACCGCCGACTCGTCGGCGACGCAGTAGTCGGGCAACCGTCCGAGAATCTTCTCCAGCACCACCCGCATCTCCAGCTGCGCGAGCGGAGCACCGACACACCGGTGGATCCCATCGCCGAAACCGAGATGACGGTTCCCCGTCCTGTCCACATCGAAGACCTCGGGGGTGTCGAACTGCCGGGGATCCCGGTTGCCCGCCGCGAACAACAGCCAGACCTTGTCCCCCTCCTTCATCTCCCTGCCGCGCATACAGACGTCCTCGGTAAGCGTCCTGGCGATGCCCTGGATCGGCGCCTCCATACGCAGTGCTTCCTCAACCGCCTTCGGGATCAGCGCGGGATCGGCGCGCAAGCGTTGCTGTAGCCCGGAATCCCGGGCGACATAGAGCAACAGCGAGCTGATGCCGCCGACGGTGGTCTCATGTCCGGCAACGACGGTGAGCAAGGTCAGCCCGAGTGCCTCGTCCTCGGTGATCGGACGACCGTCGATCTCGGCCTGCGTCACTCGGGTCAGCATGTCGTCCTGGGGGCTGCGACGGCGATCGTCGAGCGCTTCGGCAAGGTAGGTGCAGAATTCCAGAGCCGCCTCGATGTTCGATTCCAGATCGCCGGACTTGGCGGTCTCCAGCATGCGCTCGCTGTACTCGCGGAACATTCCCCAGCCTTCACGCGGGAAACCGAGCAGCTGGGCGATGACGATCGAAGGCAGCGGGGAACACAGCTCGGTGGCCAGATCAGCGGTGCCCTCCGCGACGAACCCGTCGATCAGCTCGTCGGCGAGGTTGGCGATGGCCTCCTCGAAGGCCGCCATCCGCGGGCGGGTGAACTCGCGCTGCAGTATCTTGCGGAACACCGAGTGCAGTGGTGGATCGGCCTCGATCGGAACCATCGGGACCGGTGAGCCGAAGTTCGGGATCGTCACGCCCCCTGCGCTGGAGAATGTCCGCGGGTCTCGCGCGGCGGCGACGACATCCTCGTACCTGCTCAGCACCCAGAATCCGTCGAATCTGCTCGACCTGGCGACAGGACATTTCTCCACCATGGTCTGGAACAGCTCGTAGGGCTGCTGCATGAACTCCTGGTCGGTGTGATCGAAGTCGATGTCGACTGTCTCGCCGGGATTCTGCTCGGCCTGCATACGTTCTCCCATCAGAGCTCTGTCGATGTCTCAGCGCTTGCCGCGCTCTGCCGTCCCACGGTGGTCTCGGCGACCGGAAGCCGCGGGATAGCCGGACCGCCGGTGATGACTGTCGGCGCGACGGCGGCGGCCTGTGCCGATGCGCCGAGCCTGGCAGATCCCGGCACCTGCCGGGAGATCGGTTCCATCTGCCGAAATCGGATGCGAGCCAGATCACCGGGACCAGTGTTCACTGCGCGCCTTTGGAAACCGGCTCCGTACCGACGAGGTGCAGTCCACGCGAAGTGACCCGAATCCCCCCGTCGAGTTCGGCATCCCAGGTCTCTCCTGAATTTCCGCGTTCGCGCAGGAGGAACTTCTGCACCTTCATCGAGGGATTTTTCGGCAGCGCTTCGGTGATCTCGTAGTAGCGGGGCACCATGAAATGCGGCAGCACCTCGACAAGGCGCCGCAGCACCTGCTCGAAGTCGAGGCGGGTATCCGGATCACGGACGATCCAGATCTTGATCTCATCGTCGACACCCACCGGCGAGGGAACCGCTACACAGGCGGCCTCGATGATCCCGGGGTAGTCGAGTACCGCGCGCTCGACCTCGAAACAGGAGACGTTCTCACCACGGCGGCGCACCGCGTCTTTGGCCCGGTCGACGAAATAGTATTCATCGTTTTCGTTCTGCCGGAACAAGTCTCCGGTGTGGAACCAGCCATTGCGCCAGGCACGGGCGGTGCCTTCCGGGTCGCCGACATATTCGGTACTGATCGCCCAGGGAACATCGTGACGAACGATGAGCTCACCCGCGGTGCCCTGTGGGACGGGGATATCGTTCTCGTCGACGATCCGCGCGTGATAGCCGGAATGGAAACGGCCGCATGCCTGGGGTTTGACCGGTTCCCCGGTCGGTGTGGACATCGCGGTGGACAGTTCGGTTCCTCCGTAGGCGCCGATCAGCTCCGGAATCCCGAACCGCCGCATGAACTCCTGCGCATCGGCCGGAATGGGAATCGAGATGAGAAAGCGCAGCCGGTGATCGCGATCGGCGTCCGACGGCTCGTGGGACAGCAGGAACCCGACCATCGAACTGAGGATCACGGCGATCGTCGCCCCCGTCTCCTTCATCGTGGCCCAGTAGTCGCGCAGCTCGGGCCGCGCCCGTACGGCGATCGGCGTTCTGGTGAGCAGACATCCGCCGACCATGCCCAGCGCGGCGGTGTGGAACAGCGGAAGGTCGATCAGGAAGACGTCGTCGGGGCCGAGACCCCGGTCCACGGTTCCGTACAGGCCGAGATTGTGGAAATGCAGATGCGAGCAGCGGGCCGCTTTCGACGGGCCGGTGGTCCCTCCGGTGAGCATCACGTGGTGGGTGTCCCAGAACTCGATGTCACGCTCCGGCACGGGTTCTTCGTCCCTGCCCGTGGACAGCAGCCGCGCTTCAATGCGGGCGGTCGGGATACCGGCCAATACCCCGGAGCGCTCTTCGTCGGTGACGATGAGCGCCGGCCGGGTGGTGCGCACCAGATGATCCAGCATGACGCCCTTGAAAGCCAGGTTCACCGGCACGATCGCCGCGCCGAGCAATATCGTGCCCAGCCAGGCGGCGAGGAAATCGGGGCCGTTGGGCAGGAGCACCGCGACGAGGTCGCCCTGGCGAACGCCGTTGTCGTGCAGAGTGCTCGCACTGCGCCGGGCCACGCTCAACAGCTCGGCGTAGGTCCACACCGTGTCGTCCTCGAACTTGGCCGCGGTGGCGTCCGGATATTCCGCGGCGTTGCGCCGCAACACATACGGCGTGACAACATCGTCACGTGCTGGCGTCACCACTATCGACCTCCACGAACACGGCAGTAAGGGACAGCCGAGTCTGGACGAAGACATCGGCAGACACAATCGACCGTTCCACGGAGCGAAAACGCTCGCCGTGCACGGCCGACACAGACGAGACACAGCTATTCATCATGATGGATCGTGTCGATGAGAACCAGGATTGCCGTCTTCCAGACCGAATGTGGACATCATGTCGACACGTATCGGCAATCAGGTTGAATTGTTCATGAAGGATAGCTACCGTTGGCGGACACAGCACTGAGCGATGGCGCCCGTAGGAGGAACGATGCAAGCCATGGATCCGCTGGGCGACACGAAACAGCACCAAACACCGCCTCTTCAGGAGACGAAACAGGTGAAAGTGTCCGCCACCACTGCTTCCTCGACCGCCGTCGGAAAAGCGCTCGCCCTGCTGGACGCCCTCGGATCGGGCCGTTCGGCCGAACCCTTGGCCGCCTTGGCGACTCGCGCTGGACTACCGAAGAGCACGGCCTGCCGGATTCTCGGGATGATGGAAGACCTTGGTTTCGTCGGCCGCCGGGATTCGTTGTACTGCCTGGGGGATCGGATTGCCGAACTCGGCAGGCAGGCGGGCGTTTCCGGCCACAAGAACTTGCGCAATGCCAGCCTCGGGCCGTTGGAACGCCTCTACGGTGAGGTGCGAACGACGGTGCATCTCGCTGTGCTCTCCAACGCCGAGGTACTGTATCTCGAGAAGATCACTGCGCCAGGTGGCAGCGGGATCCCGACCCGCGTCGGCCACACCGCTCCCGCGACCTGCACCGCCCTAGGCAAAGCGCAGCTTGCTTTCTCGGACACCGAATCGATCGACGCGGTACTGCGCCGACCGATGGCGCCGCTGACCGCGAGGTCGGCACGCAGCAAAAATCAACTGGTCGAGCAGCTCGCCGAGGTGCGCCGTACCGGGCTCGCCGTCGACCACGAGGAGTTCCGTAACGGCCTGTTCTGCGTCGCCGCTCCGATCGTGGTTCGGGGCAGGGCAATCGCGGCGGTCTCGGTGAGCAGCATCGGCGGCGGAAGCCAGACCAGCCGGCGCGCCGTGTTGGTTCGCGAGGCCGCGAGACGGATCAGCGGGCAGCTGGACCGAGCCGCGATCGTCGCGCCTTATCCTTCCCCCGCCCGGGAACAACAAAAACGATGAGCGCGACGATCCCGATCCGGGCGGCGGTGCTGCGCGCTGCCGATGCACCGTTGCGGATCGAGCGGCTGCGCCTGCCTGCCCCCGGCCCCGAGCAGGTGCTGATCCGCGTGGCCGGAACCGGGCTGTGCCACACCGATCTGCTTCCCCGCTCGGGCGGTCCGTGGGGGAGGCCACCGGTAATCCTCGGGCACGAAAGCGCGGGCATCGTCGAGGCCGTCGGCGAGCGGGTGGAGCGGGTAAAGCCGGGCGATGCGGTGATCGCCTCGTTCGCCTCGTGTGGCCGCTGTGGGCATTGCCAGACGGGCAGGCCGCCCTACTGCGAACACTTCTGGACGCTGAATTTCACCGGGGCCCCGGAAGGAGCTGAGCTTGCCGTCGACTCCGCGGGCAAACCGGTTTCCAGTCGCTGGTTCGGCCAGTCCTCGCTCGCGACCCACGCCGTCATCGACGTCGCCTCCGTGGTACCGGTCCGGCACACGCTCCCGCTTGAAAAGCTGGCCCCGCTCGGCTGCGGGATCCTCACCGGAGCGGCGGCGGTGCTGTGCGGGCTCGCGGTCCCGCCGGGAGCTCGCCTTGCGGTGCTGGGCACCGGTTCGGTCGGACTCGCTGCGGTGGCCGCGGCGCGGCTGGCCGGGGCCACGGAGGTCACCGCGGTGGACCAGCACGATGCCCGGCTCGACCTGGCGGCGGAGTTCGGAGCGAACCACCTGCTGCGGTCGGGCGAACCCGGTGAGCTCGGCGCGCGACTGCGCGGAGCGGTTCCGCGCGGGTTCGACTACCTCGTGGACACTACGGGGCTGCCCGCTGTCGTCTCTTCCGGCATCGAAGTACTCACCGCGACCGGGGTCGCCGGTCTGCTCGGCGCGCCGAAGGGTCCGCTACAGCTCGACAGGACCGCGCTCGCCAGCGGCAGAACGGTGCGTGGCATGTTGTTCGGCGATGCCGATCCCCAGGTCTGGATCCCACGGCTGATTCGGTACTGGAACGAAGGACTCTTCCCCTTCGACCGTATCGTCACCACTTATCCGCTCGACGAAGTCGATCGCGCGGAGCGGGACACCGTCCGCGGAGCGGTGATCAAACCGGTGCTGGTCCCGGAAACCGCCCGCTGAACGGCGCCGGTGCGGTCAGCCCAGGTAGACAGACTTCGCCGACTGGTAGCTCGCCAGCCCCTCGGGCCCCAATTCGCGCCCGAGTCCGCTGTCTTTGACTCCGCCGAACGGAGAGGCGAGATCGATCTGGTAGCCATTGATACCGACGCTGCCGGTGTGCATACGTGCCGCGATGTCTTTGGCGCGATCCACATCCGCTGACCAGACCGTCCCGCCCAGCCCGTACGGTGAATCGTTGGCGATGCGAATCGCCTCGTCCGTATCGGAATAGGGTGTCACCGCGAGAACGGGCCCGAACAGTTCGCGGCGGGCCAGGGCCGAGGAATTGTCCACATCCGCGAAGACCGTGGGCTCGAGAAACCAGCCGCGGTCGAAGCCAGGTGGACGGCTCCCGCCGGCTACCAGCCGGGCACCGTTCTCGATCGCGGAACCGATCTCGGCCTCGATCCGCTCTCGCTGGGCACGGGTGACCAGCGGGCCGATCTGCGTCGCCGGATCCAGTGGATCTCCGACGACAAGCGAACGAGCGAGATCCGCCAGTGTGTCGACGACTTCCGTATAGCGAGCGCGCGGCGCCAGGATCCGAGTGCTGAGATAACAGGTCTGGCCGTTGTTGGCCAGGCATGCGCCGAACAGCCGGGCCGTCTGCGTCCGCAGATCGGCATCATCGAGCACAACGGCGGCGGATTTCCCGCCCAGCTCCAGACTTACCGGGCGCAGCAGGCGGCCGCATTCCTCGGCGATTGCCCGTCCCGCCGTGGTGGATCCGGTGAAGGCGACCTTGTCCACACCGGGATGCGCGACCAGGGCCGCGCCGGTCTCGCGGCCCCCGGGGAGGATGGCGAGCGTGCCGGGCGGCAATCCGGCCGCTATCGCGGCCTCGGCGAGGACATAGGCGTCGAAAACCGTTTCCGGGGCAGGTTTGAGCACGACAGGACACCCGGCTGCCAGCGCGGGAGCCAACTTGAAAAAGGCGAGCGTCTGCGGATAGTTCCACGGCACGATCGCGGCAACGACGCCGATCGGTTCCTGACGGACGAAAGTGCTACCCCCGGTCAGCGACGTACGTTCCTGCTCCATGGGATGGTCCCTGATCAGTTCGGCGTAGTATCGCAGCAACGCCGCGGGCATGATCGCCTCGCTACGCTTGCCCAAGGTGACCGGCATGCCGTTCTGCGTGCTGACCGCACGTACCGTATCCGTGGTCCGTTTTCCCAATTCGTCCGCGAGTCGCTCCAGCGCTCTTGCCCGCTGCACCGCGGGCAGGGCGGACCAACCGGCAGGGTCCTCGAACGCCGCTCGCGCGGCGTTCACCGCGGCGTCCACGTCGGCATGGCAGGCCTGCGGGACCGCGCCGATCACTTTTTCGGTGACGGGTGAGGTCACCTGGATCTGTGTGCTCCCGGCAGGCGAGCGCCAGTTTCCGTCGATGAACAGCACGCCGTGTTCTTCCATGACTTCCTCTCGGTTTGACGGACAGATCAGCGTTGCGCGGCCGAGGAGGGCCAGTACCGGAAGGTGCCGCCGGAGTCCGTGGAACCCGTGAGCATGCCGTCGCCGACGAGCAGGTCCAGGTGTGCACCCGTCTCCAGCACGGCGAGGCCACGGTGCACCAGGTCAAGTTCGTCCAAGGGCAGATCGCGCCGGGTCCAGCGCAACGCCCCGGCCACCGCGAGAGCGGTCTCCTCGCCCGCGCCGACAAGCCCTCGTACCGCGGCAAGCCGGTCCCCGTGGTGGACTAGCAACTCGTCGACTCTGCGGTGAACACCCGTGTCGACCGGCCCATGTGCGGGCAGCATGGTGAGGTTGGGAAGCGTGCGAATCCTGCGCAGCGAATCGAGAAAACTGCTGACCGGCAGCGGCTCGGGCGCCCGTTCGAAACCGATGGAGGGAGTGATGCGCGGCAGTACGTGGTCACCAGAGAAGAGCAGACCGGCCTCGGCGATCTGGAAAACCAGGTGTCCGCGAGTGTGCCCCGGAGTCTCCAGCACGTCGAGCATGTACTCGCCCACCCGGATGCGCTCGCCATCGCTGAGCCACTCGTCCGGCTCGGCCCAGCGCACCAGCTCGGCCGGAAGTTCTTGATCCCGTAGCGCCCTGGCGAATTCCACGACCATGCCGGACGCCCCGCAGCGGCGAAGCAGACCTTCCTGGGCGAGCGGCCCGGACCGGAAACCAGCCAGCACGGTGGGGCGTTCGTGCTCACCGAGCAACACCCGGGCGCCGAATCGCTCGCGCAGCGACAAGGCGAGCGTGTAGTGGTCGTGGTGCGCGTGGGTCACCAGGACCCGCCGGACGTCATCGAGCTTCCTGCCCAGCTTCCGCAGCGCGAGATCCAGCGCCTCCTCGCTTTCTTGCCCCGCCCAGCCGCCATCGATCAGCGTGATCCCCGCGTCGTCCTCGATGGCGTAGACGTTCACCGCGTGCAGACCGGGATCCGGGACGGGCAGCGGGATCCGGTGGATCCCCGGAGACACTGGGTACGCACCAGGACGCGACCAGTCCCGCACACATATCACCTCCTCGGTTGCTCGAGAGTCGACCACAGCCGGCGGCCGAACGGTGGGTCCGATTCCGCTCAACGGCACCGAACCCACGCGATCCCCCCGATGCAGGGCAACATGACGATGATCGCTGAGACCGAAGCAACCGCGCCGAGGCGCGGTGGCCCGGAGGGAGAACAACCATGACCTATGTCGTCGCGATGCCGTGTGTCGACATCCTCGACAGGTCCTGCATCCAGGAGTGCCCGGTCGACTGCATATACGAGGGCGAGCGGATGATGTACATCCATCCTGACGAGTGCATCGACTGTGGCGCCTGTGAGTCGGCCTGTCCGCAAGAGGCGATCTTCTACGAGGAGGACGTTCCGGAGAAGTGGTCGGCATTCACTCAGTCCGCCACGGACTTCTGCGCCGATCTCGGTTCCCCGGGCGGAAGCGAGAGTGTCGGCAGGATCGGCACCGACACCCCTATGGTGGCCGCGCTGCCCCGCGACGACTGAGCCGGTCTCACCGCCGTAGCAGGTGTTCGCCTGCCGCGGCGGTGAACACGATTTCGGCGAGCTTGCGGACCGCCCGCATCTGCAGTGCCTTTGTCGCGCCCACCGTCCGGCGCATCGAGCTGGCGGTCTCGGCGACCGTCCGCCCTTCCACGAACCGCAACTCCAGGCAGCGGCGGTGATCGGGAGCCAGCCGCCGGACCGCGGACAGGATTTCCCGGCGTAGCATCGTGGCGAGGAACTCGCTTTCCGCGCTTGCCTGCGCCTCGGGCCGGTCGGGTACGTCCGAAACGGTCAGTTCTCGGCGCGTTCTGGCGGACTTCCAGCGATCGAGTATGATGTTGCGGGCGATCACCCTCAACCAGGCCCCGGGGTCGACGCCCTGGCGCTGCACCCGCCCGATCGCGCCGAGTGCCCGCACGAAGGTGTCCTGCACGATGTCCTCCACCGCCCCGGCGTCGTCACTGATCTTCGAACGCACGAACCGGTACACCATCGGGGCGAACTCACGATAGAGCCCGGCGAGCGCCTCCTGGCTGCCCTGCTGCGCCTGTCCTACCAGTTCCCAGCTATCGGCCTGCGGAGCGCCGGTCGTCGTCATCGTCGTCCCCTTCGTTCTTCTTGCCCGGCGGACCGAACAGCATCAGCAAATCGACCCCGATGCCGGGGATCGCGAGCACCAGCGCGAACACCAGCACCTTCTCCGGTGGGTAGGCAGGCTGCCCGCACAACAGCACGACAGCGACGACGCCGATCAGTACGGTCATCCCCGGCTCCGCTCCGCAACGCCGGGCCGGGACGGGTTCACGCCCTACGCCCTGATCGCCGTAGCCACCACTGCGACAGCCACGAAGATGGCGGCGAAGACCAGATACAACGTGGCATTGCGGCGCAGCCGACGCACTCGCAGCGCCCGCTCGTACGGCTCCATCCAGCTCGGCACCAGATCCGGCGCTCTGACCCGGCCCCACCAGCCGATTCCGAGCAAGCCAACGCCGAGCATCAACCACAGCAACTGGTTCATCACTTGGTGATGTCTCGGGGTGGGGAATCGGGATCGGCGGGCCGATAGGCAGACGCGTACTCCACCGCTGCCGAACGGATGGCTCCGGCAAGCCACTGAGACCACACCTTCGCTTTCGCCTGTTGCTGCAGCTCGTCACGTAACTCGTCATGCACCTGGGCAAGTGTGCGCGGCTTGGCCGGGGTGATCGACACGATCTGGCCGACATTCCAACCGTGCTGGGTCTGCACCGGCCCGAACAGTCCACCCCGTGGGGCGGCGAATGCTGTGTCCGCGTAGGGTTTTTCCAGCTGTGCGGCGCTCACCGAGCCGATGTCACCACCTTTTGTCTTCGTGCTTTGATCGGCCGAGCTCTGTTGCGCCAGTGTCGCGAAGTCCGTCCCTGCCTTGGCTTTGGCGAGTACCTGCGCCGCGGCGTCCTTGCTGGAGACGACGATGTTGCGGATCTCGCGCTTTTCGGGTTCCGCCATGTCCTTAGTGTGCGCGGCGTAGTAGTCCTTCACCTGCTGCTCGCCGACCTGCGGGGTTTTCGCGGTCATCCGGCCGAACAACTCGGTGCTCGAAAGGGTCCGCTTGATCTCACCAAGCACATCGCCTTCCGAGAGTCCGAGCGCACCCAGCTGCGCGACGAAAGCGTCCCGCCCTCCTTGGGTCTGCTGGATCACCGCGTTCAACTTGTCCCGCGCGGAGGAATCGGTGATCACAATGCCCTGCGCTCGAGCAGCCCTGTCGACGATGTCGGTCACCGCGACGGTCTTGGCCGCGGTGCGGTTGAATTTGTCCCGCGTGGCGGCGTCCCGCGGGACCTGGACTCCGTACACCGCGGTGAGAATGTGCAGCCGTTTGGCGAACTCCTGCTGAGTCATGACCGTGCCCTGAGCGCGGTACACCGCGCCGGAGGGCAGGTCGGTGATCCGGTGCACCACGATGGCACTCGCCGAGCCGGCCGAGACCAGTAACAGCAGGGCGACCAGGAATACTTCGAGGCGGGAGCGCCGTGCTGGCAACCGGACAACGCGGCGTGCCGACCGGATGACGACTTCCGGGATTTTCACGATGTGACCTCCTCTAATCTGTGTGATCGCGAAGCCGCCACGGGACGGGGTGACGGCGTGCGCGGCGGCGGCCCTGGGAGTAGCCGGATCACCAACAATGCCGACAGGTACGACAGCACGACCGCCCCCGCGAGCAGTAATCCGAAATCGCGTAGCGCGGTGAGCCCGGCTGCGGTCAGTACCAGGTAGCCCACAGCAGAGTTCGCGCACGCGCTGCCGACCCCCCAGAACATCGCCCGACTGTTGGTACGCCGTGCATCGGCGACAAAGACCGTGAACTCACATCCCACTGCAGTGGTCAACGCGCCAAGCCCGACGGTCAGCGGAGTGAGGCTGCCGCCGGCGATCCAGAGGATCGCCAGCCCCCACCCCGTTGCCAGCACACCGGCCAGCACCGCCCGACCAGCATCAGCCCTGCGGCGCAGGCCGAACACCAACACGACCCCTGCACCGAGGATCCCGCTCAACGTCGTCAGATAGCGGCCCCCGGACACGATGTCGTACGCACGCGCGGCAGCGACCGGCAGCCCGGCCACCTCGGTGTGCATACCCGGCGGGGCGGGGGGCATGGCCGCGCCGACCTTGGCCAGCGCGGCGCGCTGCACAGAGACATCCTGCAAACCCATGCCGAACACCATCAGCGCACTGTGGCGGTCCGGGGTGATCACCGCGGAGGTGAGATAGCGAGGGACGAGGTCGAGCGCGGCGGAGACTTGAGCACGATTCGGCTGGTTCCCGAGGAACTGCATCAGTTCTCCTGCGCCGACCAGTGGCCGTACCTGATCGCCCGCGGCACTGATAACGGAGTTCCGCGCCCGCTGATACCACGCCAGGGTCTGTGGACTCAGCACATCAGGTCCGCGCACCACAACACTGAGCTCTTCCGCCGAGCCGAGCACGGACTGCACATGCGCGGCGTCGTCTATAGCGGGCAGGCCCGACGCGAGTTGCTGGGGATCGGCGTTCACCTCGAGCTTCGGCAGCGCCACCCAGCCGAGTGCGGCGACGATCGCGGCCGCGGCGAGAACAAGCGCGGTCACCGACCGTCTTGGCCGCCGCCACGGTGGAGACGCGGCGCCCTGCTCCAGTGCAGCGCGAGGCACCAGTCCCCACCTGGCGAGCAACAGGCACAGCACGAGCACCAATACGATCCCGGCGGCCAGAGCCAGCCCCAGCTGGCGCACGATCGGCAGCGGACAGACCGCCAGGCAACCGGCAGCCGCTGCGCTGGCCAGCCCGACCACGAGAACCGTGTGCCGGGCGGCGCCCTGTATGAGATAGAGCGGGAAGTCGGTCCCGACACCGAGCAGGATCGGCAGCAGGGCAAGAACGCCGACCGATACCGGGAGCCCCACCCAGCCGAAGCTCGCCAGTACTGTCGCGGCCGAGGCGGCCATCACTGTCAGCGGCCAGAGCCGCACGCGCCATCCGCCCCTGCGCGGTACCAGAGCGAGCACGATCCCGCACCCCAGCATGGCCAACCCGGCCAGCCATGGAAGCACTGAGCGGATCGTATCGGCGAGAGCCGTGCTCACCACGGGGACACCACTCAATGTCGTCTTGGCCGGGGCTAGTCCGGCACCGGCGATCTCCCCGCGCACCCGCTGGATGAGCTCGCGGTTGGCCTGCTCACTGAGTCCAGGATGGGGCCGGACGAGGAGCGCCACCGCGTTCTGGTTGGGGACGATGACCCGCCACTGCTGTTTCGGCTCTCCGTTTCCACCGAAGATCACCGTCTGCACGAAATTCGGGTTGTACAGGGTCGGAAGCCCCGCGGGCAGGCTACGCACCAGGAACTGGCCATAGCGCAAGTCGAACTGTGCGAGCGCACGCTTCCCGGTCTGTTGTGCCGATGCCTTCGACGCGCCGCGCGCACGAGCCTGTCGTTCGGCGAGCTGCTGCACCGAGTGCCGCCTCCCACCGATCGAGGCGAGCATGTTCTTGGCGGACGAGGCGATCTGATTGAGTACCGTCCCGGGACCGTACACCGATGCGACGCCAGGCAACCTGGCAAGTTTTCCCTCCAGCTGCACCAGTTTCGGCAGCTTCCCTTTGTCCACGAGCAGTTGGCGTGGCTTGGCCGATTCCAACAGTGCCACCACCGGGTCTGCTCCGAAGCTCTTGTTCTTGGCCTCCAGCGAATGCATCGGCGCCTCGTCGCGCGGCAGCAGTGAGGACACGCTGGTGTCCAGTTCGATACGCGACAGTCCGCCGATTACGCCAGCGGCGAAGGCGAGACCGAGCAGGCAGACAAGCGAACGCCGCCATCCCAGCCTGCGCAACCAAGGGATCAGCCGGGTGGGCAGTCGCAGCGACCGTCCGGCGGACCGCAGCAGAAAAGCCAACCCGCGGACAAGACGGCGGCCGGAAGCGCGTAGCCAGACAATCATGTCGTTACTCCGGATCCTTCACTAGGCGCGGGAATTTCCCATTGAACGGCCCAAGATGCGACTGTTCACCGGGAGCCGGATAGGGGTTGGACTGCGTGAAAATCCCCTTACCGAGGTTCAGGGGATTACCCCGCACGCTCTGCTCGTTGGCGACGGTGAACAGATCGAGCACATTGTCGCCATTGGTGGTGGTGTGAGCGAACGACGAGCCGAAATTGGCCACGAACGAGCCGATGTCCTTGCCGTACGGCGAAAGGTAACGAAGCATCGGGTTCAGATCCCGAAGCCGCTCGCGCAACTGTGGCAGTGCGGCATTGAGATCGCCTGCAACGGTCGGGATCCGGTTGAGGGTGGCCGGTGCGCGGTCGAGGGTACCGTTCAGTGCGGGCAGCATGGCGCGCAGCTCGGATGTGGTGCCCGGAAGCTGACGCAACGCGGAGGACAGCGCAGGCGCGGCGGTCCGCAGGTTCGAAACCACCGGCGCGAGAGAGCCGGACAGCTGGCCGAGTTTGCCGGATGCGGTGCGGACTTTGCCGAGTGTGCCGGGCAACAGCCGCACCGTCTGTTCCAGATCGGCCCGTTGTCCCGAGGTGGCCTTGGCGAGCTGATCGGCAGAGTCCACCAGCTTGCCGAGATCGTCCTGGCCGCTGTTGAGCGCGTCGAGAGCAACTGGAAGCTGACGTGCCAGCCCCTTCAGATCCTCCGATTGCGCGGCGATGGCGTCCAATGCGGTCGAACCGGAGGCACCGAGCCTTCCGAGACCGTCCACGAGCTGGTGCAGATCTGTATGCGTGCCCCGGGTTCCGGCGCTGAGTGAGCGCACGGTGTCGCGCAACGCGCCGCGGGTCGGCGCGTCCAGACTGGCCAGCACATCGTGCAGCTGCACGCTCGGCTTCACCGAGGAGGCGGGCAGCACCGTACCGGAAGGAACCACCTGCCCGTGCCCGTCGGTCAATCGGATGTAAGGCTGGCCGACCAGCGATTTCTCGCTGACCTGGATGGTGGCGCCCTGGTGCAGTGGCGCCACCTCCGGGTTCACGCTGAACTCGACCCGCGCGGAACGCCCCACGTGGTGGATGGAAGTCACCTTGCCGACATTGATCCCGGCCGCTTCGACATCCGCGAACGGCACCAGGTTGTCCACATCGTTGATATCAGCCGACACACGGTACCCCTCGTCTGTCGAGGAGACACCCGGGATCGTGCCGCCCGCCTGCGTCCACAGATAGCCGATCAACACCAGGCAAGCGACGACGAAGGCGATGACTGCGAGCAGTCGCAGCCGGGACCGGCGCAGGCTCAGAGAACTCACCGCTGACCTCCTGGCAGACAGGGCAGGTAGCTGGGCAATGGCGCACAGCCATGCGGGCCGAACCCGAGCGGTTGCAACGGGTTGAGCGTGAGCTGACCGCGGACCATGGTTCCGTTGGTGTCGCTTGCCGCGGTCAGCGAGCTGGTGTTGTAGACGAAGGCGGCCACACCGTCGAGGTATCGGACCAGCTTGCCGGTTGCGGGATCCAACTGCCGGGTCACCGGACGCAGGTCGGTGAGACTCCCCTGCAGACTGGTGACGACCGGGCGCGCGTCGGCGACCACCGGCCGCGCCTTGTGCACTACCGGTGCAGCCTTCGGCACTGTCTGACCGAGTTTGTCTGCGAACGTGGTCAGCCCCCGCAATGAGCTGGGCAGGCGGTTCGCCGCCTGTGAGAGGTTGTCCAGCAACGGGTTGAGCTGGCCGGTCAGTCCGGAGGTTTTCGAGAGGGCGGAGCGCAAATCCGCGCTGAACTGGGGAAGCTGGCGCAGCGATTCACCGAGCGGGGTCTTCTTGTCGTCGAGTACACCGAGGGTCTGCTCGGTGGAGTCGACAAGATGACTCAGCCTGCTGTCGTTGTTTCCCACCGCGGTGGAGATCTGGGACAGGCTGGTCACCAACGTCTGGATCTTCGTCCTGCGGGTCTGTAGCGCGGCGACGACGGGTTGCAGGCTTCGCAACGTGGCATCCGTGGACTGCAGTCCCGCGGGCAGTGTCTTGTCAGCTCCACGGAGTGCGGTCGTGGAATCCGCGAGCAGGTTCGTCAGCGCGTTGCGGGCCCGCACGTCGAGGTGTCCGAGTGCCTGGTCGAGCTGGGTGGGCGTGGACGTCCGCGCGGCAGGGAGGATTCGATCACCGAGTGGCTTGCCCGGTGGACTACCCGGTCGCAGATCCACGTACATCTCGTTGAGCGGATTCGTCGGCCGCAGCGTCGCGTGTGCGTTGTCGTAGACCGGCTCGGCGTTGTCCAGTTCCAGGGTCAGTACCGAGCTGTTGTGGTCGGTGGCCCGTGCGTCGGTGATCGTGCCCACCGGCACTCCGGCGATGCGCACCTGCTGATTCTTGGTGGGATTTACCGCGACGGCGTTGGCGAACTCCACGTGCACGGTCTGTTCCGGGCTCTGCCACGGCAGACGGCCGATCTGGTTCTCCACGATGATCATCGCGGCGACCAGGCCGACCACCACCACACCCGCCAATGCGGCCACATCACGGCCGAGACCGGGCACGGTGCGCAGCCGCTGCCAGTAGCCGCGCAACCGCCGGGCGGACCTCGATCCTGCGCTCACTTCGGCGCTCCTCCGATCTTGGTGAGATCCAGCAGCAACCGGTCAAGCCCCGGCACACCGCCGATCGAGTTCGTGCCCGCACCGGCCTGCAGGTTGGCGAATGGCCCGTTGCGGTCGTGGTATTTCGACAGATTGTCGAAGCGCGCGGCGAGGTAACCGAGCTCCTGGAAGGTGGTGTGCCCATTGGCGCCGTCCCCGGCGAACGGCCCGGTGCCGCGCCACTGCTCGTTGAGTTTGCTGATGACCGGCCCGTTGACCCGGTCGAGCACCGGGCCCCGCACGTCGTCGAGTACACCGGTGGCCAGTTGGCTGGTCGGCACCAGCTGATCGACCAGCGGACGTGCCTCGGTCAGCAGCGGGCGCAGGTCCGCGACGAGCGGACGGGTTTTGACCAGCACCGGGTCGAGGTGGCTCAGCGTGGTGTTCAGAGTCGTGGCGGCCGGTTGCGCCTTCGGTGCGGTGACCGCCAGCTTGTCCAGGGTGGCGCCGAGGTCGGTGATACCGGCACGGGTGCTGCGCAGCGTCGCGGGCAACTGAGCGACGGTCTGGCCGAGCGCGCTGCTGCCCGAGCGCAGCCCGGCGGCTGTGCCTTGCAGCTTGTCCAGCACCGAGCCGAGCTGTCCGCTGCGTCGGGTCAGGGTGGTTGCCACCGAGTCCAGGTTGGTGACCAGTTGTGGTAAGTCGGTATCCGGATGCTGGCCGCGCATGGCGTCGAGCGTCCCTGCCGCGGGGCCGAGGCTGCCGGGCGCGTCGCGGGTGAGCGACTGCAGTGCGGTGGAGCCTCCGTTGCGCAGCGATCCGTCCAAAGTAGACACCGTCTGTCGGAGTCCCTGTCGCGAAGGCGGTTGCAGCGCAGAGAGAACCTGGTCGAGATCGACGGGAGTGGTGGTGTGCCCGAGGGCGATGTTGTCACCGGTGAACGTGCCATGGGCACCGCCAGGGGCGAGCTGGACGTAGTAGCGCCCACCGAGCAGGGTAACCGGGCGAACCGCGGCGGTCGGGGCGCTGCCCAGCTTCGCGCGCGTCCCGTTGTCGACCTTCATCGAGACGACGATCTTCGACGGAGTCGAGGTGTCCACCCCGCTGACCGTGCCGACCTTGGTACCGGCGATTTTGACCTCGCTGTTGCCCTGCTGAAGACCGACATCGCGATCGAACTCGGCGGTGATCGTCTCCCCAGAGCTGGCCCAGGTGAGCAAGGTGGGCTTGGCGAAAACCACGATCGCCGCGACCACGAGGACGGCGAAGAAGGCCAGTCCGTACACGACGGCACTGCGGGTGGATCCTGCGGACTTCATCGCCCACCCCCGAGTGGGTTGTAAGGACGGCCTGCTCCGTCTTGGTCGGCCGTTCCCGGTGCCGGGTACGGGTTATAGCCCTGCTGGGTCAGACCGGCCACCGAGCCCGCCGAGACCACGGGGAAGATGTGCACGTAACCGAACACGAGGCCTTGCTTGTCGTAGTAGCGCCCGTTGGCGAAGTTCGCGCCGCGCGCGGCGAGCGTCGGAAGGTCCACCGAGTACGGGGCCAGCGCGGCCAGGAACGGGTTGGCGCTGCTCAATGCCGCGGTGACGCGCGGGACCACCGGACGCGCGTCATGCAGTGTCGTGGTCAGGCCCTGGACCGCCGGATTCGCTGCGGTGGCGACGCCCGGTACCTTGCGCAGCGGGGTGACCCCGTGGGCCAGCACCGCACGCAGGTCGGGGGTGGCCGCGGCGAGTGACCGAATCCCCGGCGCCAATCCGGTTACCGCGGACCGGGTGTCGTCCAGTGGACCGTGCAGCGTGCCGGCGATCCGGCGTACGTCGGTGAGCGTATCCGGCAGCCCGGAAACCGTATCGCCCAGCGGACGACCGCCGTCGACGTTGACCGCTTGCAAGGTCGTGGTGGCTCGGCGCAGCAGATCGCGTAGCTGCGGGGTCCTGCCGACCAGCGTGGTGGACAACCGGTTGGCGCTGGCCAATAACGAAGGCAGATCAGCATCGCGTGAGCCGAGCGTTCCGGCGATCGCGCCGACATCGGTGAGCACACCGGGCGCACTGGTCAGAAAATCATGTAGTTGTACGCTCTGCCCGGCCACCCCGCTGCCCAACTCACGGACCGCGGAACGGGTAGCATCCCTCGTTTTCGGGTCGAAGGTGTCCAGCAACTGATCGATGTCCGTAGCGGAGGCCGTCTGGGTGCGCGGAACAGTCCGGTCACCGAGCCGGCCACTACCCGGCGATCCCGGTTCGAGTTCGACGAACTTCTGCCCCAAGGCGTTCACGTCCCACATGGCCGCCCTCGCGTTGCGGTAGACCGCGTAGTCACCGTGCAGGTCCATCGTCACCAGCGCCTGGTCACCGGAGTGCCGGATCTGTTGCACCTGCCCGATGCGGACGCTATTGCGCCGCACATCCGCTCCCGTATCGAGCTGGCCGACATCGGCGAACGCAACCGTGATACGGGTGTGTTCTTGGGCGGGCGGACCAGAGCCCGCGGTCAGCGCCACGTACCCACAAGCCACTACAACGGCCAGTAACGCGACCCCGACCAGCCATGACCGGCCCCGCGCCTTCGAGACGCGCACCTTCATGATCACTGCCCTCCGAAAATCAGCTGCTGCACGGAGTTCTCCTGTTGCTGAGTCAACCCGGTGGCACTGGTCGGGTCGGCCGAGACCGGTGGCTGCCGGCCGGATTCAGACTGCGCTGTCCCAGGCTGAGCGGATCCTGAACGTGTCGGTCCACTCCGCGTCTCCCCGCTCGCCGCACCGGAGTCCGACTGCGGTGGCGCGGATTTCGCAGCAGCGCCCTGGGTTCCGGGGCTGCCCGGCGCCTGTCCGCCGAGCAGCTGCGAGGGCACGAGATCCGGGGCGACTGTCTTGATGGTGTTGGCGTCGATGGGCACGTCGGCACGGAAGAAATGTCCGATCGCGTCGTAGCCGGCCGTCGCCAGCGCCCATCCGGTGACGAACTTGAGCAGATTCTCCAGGCTTCCCAGTGCCGCCGTGCCGATCGGCCGAGCCGATGCGGCGACACTGCGCAGCGTACCGCTGGCACCACTGAGCTGGCTTACCACCGGCCGTGCCTCGTCGAGCAGACTGTTCGCCCTGTCCAGCACAGGCCCGAGCGCCCCGAGCGCCGGTGTTCCCGCCGCGGTGAACTCGCGCAGTTCGTCGCTGATCGCGCTGAGATTGTCGGTGACCGGTCGCGCCGAACGCAGGGCCGGTGTAGCGGCATCAGCGACGCCGCCGAGCTGTGCGAGCACCTGCCGGGCATCGCCCAGGGTCTGTGGCAGCTGGGCTACCGCCGAACTCAGTTGCTGGCGCTGGCTGCTCACCGTGCCCAATGTCTTGTCGGCTGCCTGCACCAGGCTGTCGATGGTGTGTCCGTCATCGGCTGCCACCGCGGCCGCGACCGGGCTCGCCCGGTCGATGAGCTTGTCCAGCAAGCCGTTCTGCTGACGCAAAATCGTGGCGAGCGTGCTTGCGTTGGTCATCGCAGGGCGCAGCGCCTTGATGGCCGAGGCGACATTGGCGGCGTTGCCGTGCATTCCCTCGCCGAGTGTGGTCACCAGCGAGGCCAACGCCGTCGATGTCGGGGTGTCGAGCGTGTTGATTAAGTCCTGCACGTCCACCGATGTGCTGGTGCGGTTCTGCGCGATCCGCAGTGGCGCCGACATCACGGGCGCCCGTGGCGAGCCACTGTCGAGACTCACATACTGTTCGCCGAGCAAGCTGACCGGACGGATCTTCGCGGAGGCGTCGGTGTGCAAGGGAAGGGCACTGGGATCCAGCTCCATGTCCACTCGTGCGCGGCCACGATCCAGGGCCACGCCCCGAACGGAGCCGACGACGATTCCTCCTGCCCGAACGGTGTTGCCCGCGATCAGCGAGCCCGCATCCGCGAAGTAGGCCACCAATTCGCCGGAATCCGCGGAGGCCGGTGCGGTTGTCACTCCTGTCGCCGAGACCATCGCCACTACCGCGAGCAGGACGGCGCCGATGGTGAGATTCCTATGCCTGCTCATCGGATGGGCTCTCCACTCGCGTCGGTCCACGGCTGTCCAGCCGCGGTTCCAGGTGCGGTCGTTCGGTCGAAATTAAGGCCAGGCGGTTTGATCCCGGGGTTGTTGTTGACCGCGGTCGCCGAGAGCGTGAGCAGCAGATGTCCGTAGTGCCCCTGAGAGCTGTAACCGCCGAACACTCCGGCCCAATTGGACAACCAGCCGACGAGATCCGGTGTGTACGGCCGCAGAAAATTCAGCGCTGGAGCCAATCCGTTCAGCGCGGTCGTCACGCCAGGCACCACCGCGTGCGCGCTGTCGAGCAGCGAAGGTGTCTTGCGCAGCAACACGTTGGCGGATCGAATCGTCGGCGTCAGCTCGGCGACGGTGGGCCGTAGCTGCTGGAGCAGCGGGCTGAGATTCGCGGCGACCGAGGGCAACCGGGCGGCGGCCGGCCGCAACGAGGCGAGCAGGGGCCGGGTCGTGTCCACAGCGTGCGGAACCTTGTCGAGGGTGCCGTCCGCGGCGCGCAAGGTGGTCGGCAACTGGGCGAGTCCGGATCGCAGTTGCTGTTGATGCGCGGCGACATCCTGTGTCACTGTGGCGAGATTCGAGACCGCGGAGGACACGTCCCGATGCCGTGAAGCGACCGCCCCGACCATGCCGTTCAGCCGGGTCACCAACTGGTGGATGGCCGGGCCGTCGGATCCTACCGCAGCGAGCACCTGACCGAGGGCCTGCACCGCCGGTCCTGCGGTGCGCACCGTGGAGTTCAAATCCTGCTCGTGCCCACCGAGCGTGGTCTTGGTCTGCTCGAGAAGCGAGCGCAGATGCGCCCTCGTAGGGGGATCGAGGGTCTCCAGTAGATCCTCGATGTGCACCTGTGACCAATCGGTCCGCACTGTGCTGCCGTTCGCCAGCGGTCGTGCGCTCACCGGGCCGGGCTGCAGCTGTAGATAGTCCTCGCCGATCAACGAGCGAGAGGTGATCACCGGCCGCGTGCCTTGATGAAGAGGCGCCCGATCGGCGTCGATCCGGACCTCGACGACCGCCTTGCCGGACTGCGGATAGACATCGGTCACCGACCCGACATTGACGTTGGCGATACGGACCGGGACGCCGTTGAAGATGCCTGATGCCTGTGGCAGCACCAGCCGCAGGCGATAACCGGACGATGTCGAGACCCCGATCACCACCGCGGCCACGATCAGGAGAGCGACGACCAACACGGCCGTCAGCTTCCCTGGGACACGCAGCGGAACTCTCTTCGTGATCATGCTCAGTTCATCCCGAGGGGGCCGGCCGATTCGCCACGGAGAAATTGGCGCAGGAAGGGATCCGATGAGGCAAAGGCAGCCTCGGTTGGGCCGTAGTGCACCAGCCTGCCCTGCCAGATCGCGGCGACGTAATCGCTGACCTTGCGGGCGGTCGGAATGTTGTGGGTGACCAGGATGTAGGTGCCACCGTGTTCCGCGTGCATCTCCAGGATGAGATCGTTGAGCAGGCTGGTACGCACTGGATCCAACCCCGAGTCCGGCTCGTCGAACATCACGATATCGGGATTGAGCACCAGCGCGCGGGCGAATCCGGCTCGCTTGCGCATTCCGCCGGACAGTGAACCCGGCTCCTGCAGCGCAGCTCGTTCTAGGCCGACCTCCTTCAAACGCAGCATCACGATATCGCGAATCTCCTCTTCACTTTTATCGGTGTGCTTGCGTAGCGGGAAGGCGACATTGTCGAAAACGTTCATGGAGCCGAAAAGCGCGCCATCCTGGAACAGCACACCGAAACGCCTTCGTAACAGGTCCTGTTTCCTGCGGTCCAGCGACCAGATATCCTGCCCCAGAACAGTGACCGTTCCCCTGTCCGGCTCCAGCAGACCGACAATGTGCTTGAGCAGAACACTTTTCCCTGTTCCGGACGGGCCGAGCACCGTGGTCACCGAATCATCGACAAAATCCAGAGTAAGTCCACGCAGAATATCGAAAGAGCCGAACGACTTGTAGACATCGCGGATTTCTATCGAATTCTTGGTGCCAGGAGCCGGATCCACGACCGCGGTCAGGGTCTCCGTCGCAGGATCGTCCTGGTAGTGCGCCGGTCGGTTCATAGCCAGTTACCTCCGTGGGATGCGCGGGCGGGAAACGCGCCGCATCAGTCAGTTCGCGATGGGGGAGTTCGGGAATCCGCCCCAGAAAAGCTGTTCGAAAGCCATGCCGATGACACTGATCAGCACCATGTTGACGATCATGGACTTGGCCGTGTTGCGCCCGACACCGACCGGCCCCCCCTTGGCGGTGTATCCGTAGTAGCAGGAGACCAGGATGATGACAGTGCCAAGGGTCATCGCCCAGATCAACGAGAAGAGCAGATCCAGCGGGCTCTGGAACGCCCAGAAGGTGTGACCGTAGCCGCCGGAGGAATCCGTTTGCATGACCATGACCACGAAGAGCCAACCGGAAAGATATCCGAGACCCAGTCCAACCAGGTAGATGAACGGCATCGCGATCCACGCGGCAACCAGCCTGGTGCCCACCAGATACGGCCGCGGCGGAACACCCATCACATGCATCGCGTCGACTTCCTCGTTGATTCGCATCGAGCCGAGTTCGGCGACTATGCTGCATCCGACCTTCGCTGCGAGGATCCACCCCCACATTTCCGGAGCCGTCCCACGCAGCCCGACCAGAGTATTGACGCTGCCGATATAGCTGCGCACACCGAACTGCGTTGTCAGGTAATGATCATTGATCGAGACGACCGCCCAGATGGTTATCTGCATGAACCAGATGACCACGCCACTGGACAAGATCAGAATACCTGCCTGGCGCAGAGTCTCCGTAACATAACGCCAGGTCTGGCCGACCGATCCGACTGCCTGCAAAGTGAACGAGACGATCTCGCCCGCGCCGGCAAGCCCGCGGGTAACCCGCGCACGGATCGCGGTGCCCTGTCCGCCTCCCCGTTCGCTGCCCGTCGCCGTCGTATCGAAAGCGCTGGTGCTCATCGGTTCCTTCCTCAGCGGGCCGTGTTCAGGCTGGGCGTCCAGCCGAGCATCGTTGTAGTGAAAAAGAAGTCGATGACGAAAATGACCACGAAGGAGAGCACAACGGCCTGGTTGACCGCCCGCCCCACACCGATCGCACCGCCGCGGGAGTTGATCCCCTTGTACGAACAGATGACCCCGATCGCCACCCCGAACAATGCGCTCTTGAACAGCGCGAGCGCGATCTCGATCGGCGTTATGTTGGAGAAGAGGGTCGCGAAGTAGATGCCCGCGTCGACCTGCCCGACCCACCCGACCCCGATCAGTCCGGCGACGGTCCCGGCTACCACCGAGACTAGATTCAGCAGGCAAGTCATCACGATCGCGGTAAGGATCTTCGGCAAGACCAGCTCTCGGATCGGATCTATCCCGAGCACGACGAAGGCGTCGAGTTCCTCCCGGATTTTGCGGGCACCGAGGTCCGCGGTCATCGAAGCGCCGACGACCCCGGCCACCACCATGGCGTTGATCCATGGCGAGAAGGCACGCATGTTGTAGATCAGGAAGTACTGGCCATAGCGGTTGCTTGCCCCGATCAAGATCAACAGGGTCAGCGCGAGAATCGCGAACAGCAGGCAGAAAGTCAACGAGGACAGAATCAGCGGAAACCAGCACAGGCGAAGAGTTCGGTAGATTTCGTCCTTGACCGCTCCCCAGTAGCCGATCGGCCGCCGGATCGCGTCCCAGGCCGTCCTGCCGAGAAGCTGCACCATGGCCCCCGCTTCCGCGACAGGATGCAGTGCGGGGCCGGGAATCCGTCCGACAATGGCAGCGGATGGCTCCCGTAGAGGCGGAGGCGGGCCCACCTCGGGAACCTGGTACTCAGAAACCTGCGCGGCCGTCGCGCCACGGTCGGTGCGCTCGGTCATCCGGTTACCTCAGACTTCCTTGTCCTGTGCGCTGGTGCGCGATGCTTCACCGGTCACCAGAATCGCGGGGGTATCAGTGCAGACGAGTCACCACCGGGGGTCTCCCGGACGAGGGAGTGGCCCACGCCGACCGGTCGATGATCGTGAACGGCAGCCTCGACGCCACTCCCTTCGCTGTTGCCTGAGACACAATGCGATGTCGCTGCGAGGTCCACAAGCAGACGTTCCGTGGGTTGGAACACCGCTTGCTGGAGCGGATCACGCTCCTGCACGCTGACCGGTACAGCGCTACCTCTGGCGCGTTCTCAGCCCAACGGGAGGCAAATCCATGACGATTCTCGTACTGCTCGTCGTGGCGACCGCTGCGTTGGTCGTCGGACTTTTCACCCATGTTCTCGGTCTCGTCTGGGTCGCACTCGGCGTCTCGCTGCTCGCCATCGGTTTACTAGCGCTGCGCCGGATCCTGCACCGGCGTCGGCAGGTCGAACACGCCACCGAGACCGAAGAGCGGCCAGACGAGGCGCCAATCGAGGAAGCCCTGGAGACCGGACAGGAATCGAACCTCCCCAGCACCACGGCGGAACAGCCCGAAGATGAGAAACCCAAAGGAACACAAGCACCGCAGGAAGAAGCGGGCCCAGGAAACGAAAACCCTCCGCCTTCGGATACCGTGTCCAGCTTCGGCGTCGCTCGAAGCGCAGAGCTTGTGCGGATCATCGAAGGACGCCGCCGCTATCACCTGCCTGGCTGCCGCACACTCCAGGAGCATACGTACGAAGAGATCACCCGCGATGAGGCGCAGGACGAAGGATTCACCGCGTGTACGGTCTGCGCAACCAGTTGAGCCGCGCACGCTGACGAGGGGTTCGCCTCCAGTGTTCGCTATCGTCCGCCAAACAATTCCACCACGTCGAGGATAGGCGGACCGTCCACCGCGCGAATTCGCTCGATGAAAGTCCCGGTCGAGATCACCAGCGCCGGGTGGGCCAACTGCAGTGCGCGAGCCAGAGCGCGCCCTGCGGTTCCTGCGTCCAGCGATACCAGAGCCGCACCCACCATGCAGATTCCCAATCTCGCGCCGACCGCGGCAGGACCCTCCGGTAACAACACCCCGATGTGGTCACCCTCCCCCACACCGCTGGCTACCAGCGCATCCCCCGCGCGGCGGGCGACCCGCAATCCATCACGATAGGTCCAACGACTTCCGTCACCGAATACGGCCATGATCGCGTTCGGGCGCTTATCCGAACCCGCGTACAGCGAGGTCAACGTGAGGTCCTCTTCCGAAGACACTTCCATGGTCGTCTCCGTCATCAAGTGGGCACAGTGCGCTCTTATCCTGTCCTGCGGCCAGAAGCCGTGGGGATTCTGATCGAACAGCCGATATCTCTCAACGCACGGTTCCATTCCGCAAAATCGGATCAGTTCGTACCAGTTCTACGTAGTCATCTACGTAGTTTCGCGACTGTGATCCAGGGCACCAAGAGGCAAGGTAGTCGGAACCCGAACTGACCAGAGGAGGCCCGAATGCGGAACAGCGCAGACCTTGCTGCCTTCGCCTACTTTCCGGAACAAGACAGGTCGACCGCGCCGAGCGCCGTGAGCAAGGCGCTTTGCCTGCTCGACGCGCTCGGCTCGGGAAAAGAGGCCGAACCACTCGCTGTCCTGGCCGCCCGCGCGGGACTACCGAAGAGCACAGCCTGCCGATTGCTCAAGACGATGGAGACGCTGGGATTCGTGGCTCGTAAGGAATCACTGTACTGTCTTGGTCCGCGCATCCTCGAACTGGGCACGCAGGCGAACGTGGCGAGTCACCATGAACTGAGGACTGCCAGCCTGCCGATCCTCGAACGCCTCTACGAGGAGGTGCGCACCACGGTGCATCTCGGTGTGCTCGTCGGCAGCGAGGTGCTGTACCTGGAGAAGATCACCGCACCAGGCGGAGTCCGTATACCCACCAGGGTGGGCACGACCCTGCCTGCCGGATACACCGCGCTGGGACGTGCACAGCTGGCGTTCAGCACCGCTCGGGTCACCGCGGGCGGTCCGTCCTCGCCCGCGAATATAGGGCAACATCGTTGGCTCGCGGCCGTTCTCGGTGAGGTAAGGCGCAACGGCGTCGCCGTCGACCGTGGCAGCTACCGCGCCGGCCTGACCTGCGTCGCCACCCCAGTCACGGTGCACGGGCGCGTGGTTGCCGCCCTTTCCGCCAGTAGTACAGGGGAAGTTGCATACAGCACACTGCGCACCGAGCACGTACGGGCCGCCGCTTCGCGCCTTGGACGGCAACTTGAGCGATACACACAGCACGTCGGTTGACCGTGTATCAGCGCTGATCCCCCGTTTCAAGCGCACTCTTGGCCCGGGCTGAGAATTCCGCCTTGACGGGCGAACTAAAATCTCGGCGTGGCCGATGGCGTCCGAGGGAACCTGCCTATCGAGCTGACCAGCTTCGTTGGTCGGCGGCAGGAGTTGACGAGGGCCAAGGTACTCATGGAGCACACGCGGCTGCTGACCTTGGCCGGACAGGGCGGAGTCGGCAAGACACGGCTGGCTATACGTCTGGCCGCCGAACGTGCCAGGGCGTTCCGCGACGGCGTCTGGCTGGTGGAGCTGGCAAACCTGCACCAGGGCGAACTCGCAGCCCAGCTGGTCGCGGACGTACTCGGGCTCAGGCACGACTCCACCACGCCGCTGGAACAGCTGTGCGACTACATCCGGGACCGGAGTCTGCTACTGGTCGTGGACAACTGCGAGCACCTGATCGAGGAAACCTCGCAGCTGATCACGACGCTGCTCAGCGTTGCGCCGCACCTCCGCGTCGTCGCGACCAGCCGCCAGTTCCTCGGTGCGTCGGGAGAGCAGGTACTCCCGGTCACCCCGCTCTCATTGCCGTCCGCCGATACGAACGAACCCGTCCGCACCGCCGATGCGGTCTCACTTTTCACCGACCGCGCGCAAGCGGCGGATCCTGAGTTCCGGCTCACCGAGGCCAACAGCGACACCATCGTCGGCATCTGCAACCGCTTGGAGGGCATCCCGCTGGCACTGGAACTCGCCGCCGTGCGATTGCGCGCTTTCACCGCCGAGCAGATTCTCGCCCGCCTGGACGACACACTGGGGCTGTTGAACACCGGGCTGCGCACATCACCGGTGCGCCAGCAGACGCTTGCCAACACGGTCCAATGGAGTTACCGGCTGTGCACTCCCGCCGAACAGCGGCTGTGGCGCCGCCTTTCGGTGTTCTCCGGCGGCTTCACCCTCACCGCAGCCGAAACGGTGTGCGCCAGCGAGGCGAAAGAGCCGGTCTTCGAATCACTGTATGGTCTCGTCGAGAAGTCCATCGTCACCAGAACCGACACCGACGGCACCCGCTACCACCTCTCCGAAGTGCTTCGCCAGTTCGGTTCCGGACTGCTCACGGATTGGGGCGAGGCCTACGAAATCGAACTGCGCCATCGCGAGCACTACCACCGCCTCGCGGAACGCGGCGATCTGGACTACTGCAGCCCCCGCGATCTCGAGTGGTTCACCGAAGTCCGGACCGAGCATCCGAACCTGCGCACAGCGCTGGCCCATGCGCTCTCCACCGAGGACAACCAAACCGCGCTCGACATGGCCTCAGCGCTGCGCCGGTACTGGACGCACAGCGGTTTCACCCTCGAAGGCTTCACCTGGATCACCACCGCGCTCGACAAGGTCACCGACCCCAGCCCCGTACGCAATCGTGGACTGACCGCCGCCACCTTCCTCGCCATCATGCTCGGCGAACAGCGGCAGGCCAACGAACTGTACGAGCAGTGCCTGCTTGCCGAGCAGACTGATCCGTCCGAACAGCTGCACGCGGAGAACGTCTTCCATTCCGCGCTGATCACCTTCGCCTGTGGCGATGTCCCCGAGGCATGCGATCTCGCCCAAGCCGCGATGAAGCTGTGCATCGCCACCGGAGACGACGCACTGATCGGCGAATGCGTTTCCGGCGCCACGATCCTGGCCTTCTCCGCTGGCGAAGTGCGAGCACGAAGCGCAGCCGAGGACTTCCTCGCGATGGCCACCGAGCGAGGTTCCAATCTGCTACGGTCCATCGCTTTGTGGATGGTCGCTCTCAATCACTGGCACGACGGTGATCTCGAGCAGTGTCAGGGACACATCGAGGAGGCGATCAGGACCTTGATTCGCTTCGACAACCGGGTGTTCCTTGCCACCTGCTTCGAGGGGCTCGGCTGGGCCGAATCCAGCCGGGGCAACCACAGCCGAGCCGCCACCCTGTTCGGCGCCACCGACACTATTTGGGACAGCACCAAATTCCGGCTGGCGCAGAACATCGTGAACGTCGTCGGCGAAGAAGTGCGGGAACAAACTCACTCCGCTATCGGCGACGCGACGTTCTCCGCGGCCCTGGCGCGCGGTGCCGCCATGACGACCGGCGAAGCCGTGGAATTCGCGATCGGGGAATCCAGCCGACTGGACAGTACCCGGAAAGACACCACTACCCGGCCGACGCTGACCCGGCGCGAGGAGGAAGTGGCGAACCTGGTCGCCGCGGGCCTCAGCAACAAAGAAGTCGCGACCAAATTGGTGATCTCGATACGAACCGCAGAGGCGCACGTCGAGCACATCCTCAGCAAGCTCAATTTCACCTCACGTTCGCAGATCGGCGCCTGGCTCAACAACCACGTCCATTCTGGTTGAAGTCGCTCGTGGGGACTGTCGGCTGAATGGTCGGGTGGCCCGGGGGTGCGATTCCCCCGGGCCACCCGACCAACCGGCTGACACTCCCGGTAAACGCCAGCCCCTGCTCCTGCGCTTGGGCAACCATCGTAGCCGCCCACCGCTCCTACTCCGCCGACGAATCCCCGCAGGCTCGGCGGACCCCGCCGAGCCTGCGGGGCGCGATCGGTTGTCAACGATGTAGGTGCTCCGCCGTCAAGCAAGTGCGGCAGGAGAACATGTAACCGGTTGATGACCTGGGTTCGGCGTTGGACGAGCTAATCTCAGTGTTCGCTGAGTGGCCGAAGGGTTACAGCCCGGAAATACCGCTCATGCGAAAGTCCCGCGCGTCGGCCAGTTCAGTCTCGGCGGCGATCTATCTCGATGATGTGGCGATGGTCGAAATACACGAAGCGTATGCGTCCCGGCATTGATGACGGATCCGGCCGGGGAGAAGGTGATCGCGTTGTCGAGCGGGTTGAGCAGCAGGCCTTCCGGTGCGCCCGCGTCGCCGATCACCTGTGTGCCCGAGTTTCTCCACGAACCGTTCCCGTTCCGGTGAGCTCAGCCCACGGACGGCCCCATGCCGAGGGACTGTGGGGTACTGGCATCCGGTGAGGGCTGGCGTAGTCCTTCGTCGAGTTCACCGAACTCACTCATCAGCGCCGGATCGCCGCCCCATGGGGTCTGTGCCTCGGCGATCAGTGAGTTCGTGGTCAGCAGCAGGCCGGCGACCGAGGCGCCGTTCTGCAGCGCGGAGCGGACCACGCGCAGGGGGTCGATGATACCCAGCTCGATCATGTTTCCGTAGCGTTCGCGCAGCGCGTCGAAGCCCTCGTCGTCGGCGAGCTGGCGGGTGTGCGCGGTGATCTCGGCGGCGTCGTAACCGGCGTTGCCCGCGATCAGCGCGCTCGGTTCGGCCAGCGCGCGGTGCACGATATCCGCGCCGATGGCGTGGTCGCCGCCGAGGTCCAGGGCATCGAGTGCCCGTTCGGCGTGCAGCAGTGCGGCACCGCCGCCGGCCACGATGCCTTCGGCCATTGCCGCCCTGGTCGCCGACAGTGCGTCCTCCACCCGGTGCTGGAGTTCCTTGAGCTCCGCCGGTGTCGCCGCGCCCACCCGGATGACCGCGACCTTGCCGGTCAGCGCACCGATTCGCTCGGTGAGTACATCCTCATCGACCCCGTACTGCGCGCGTTCCAGTTCGGCGCGTAGCTGATGGACGCGGAATTCGAGGTCCTCGGCCGTTCCGGCACCGTCGACGATCGTGGTGTTGTTCTCGGTGACCCGGACCTGGCGGGCCCGGCCGAGCTGGTCGAGGGTCATGTTCGCCATGGAGAACCCGGACTGTCGGGAGAGGACCTCGCCTCCGACGACCGCCGCGATGTCTTCCAGTTTGTGCAGCCTGCGATTGCCGAAGCCCGGAGCCTGTACCGCCACCGCTTGGAACGTGCCAGTGGTGTGGTTGTGCACCAGCATCGACAATGCGGTGCCCTCGACGGTCTCGGCGATGAGCACCAGCGGGCGCGGGGCGCGCATGATCTTGTCCAACACCGGCATCAGGTCCTGTACCTTGCTGACTTTCTCGCTGCACAACAGGATGTACGGGTCCTCGAGCACTGCTTCGAGCCGGCCGGGATCGGTGACGAGGTACGGCGAGAGGTAGCCGTTGTCGAATTCGAAGCCTTCCACGAAGTCGACACCCATGCCGATCCTGGGTGATTCCTCGACGGTGACGATCCCGGTGTCGCCGACGGTGTGCAGTGCCCTGGCGATCACGGTGCCGACCTCCTCGTCGTTGTTAGCCGCGATGGAGGCCACCCGCGCGTAGTCGGCTTCGCTTTCCACCGGGTGGGCAACCGCGTGCAGGTGATCGACCAGGGCCGCGACGGCGCGGTCAATGCCCCGTTTGATCATGACGGGGTTGCCGCCCTTGGCGATCGTGTCCATGCCCTCATGAATGATGGCCTGCGCGAGAACGGTCGCGGTGGTGGTGCCGTCGCCGACGACGTCGTTGGTCTTGATCGCGGCTTCCTTGACCAGCTGCGCGCCCATGTTCTCGAACTGGTTCTTGAGGTGGATGTCGCGGGCGATGGTGACGCCGTCGTTGGTCACCTCGGGCGAACCGGTGATCTTCTCGATGATCACATTGCGCCCTTTGGGGCCCAGCGTCGACTTCACCGCCGCGGCGAGCTTGTCCACTCCGCTGCGGAGCAGATCTCGGGCATCGGTGTTGAAGCGCAGGTCCTTGGCCATGATTGTGCTCCTCTGCGTGCTGGATTGGCCGGTCGTGGCAGTCGGAATCAGGGGGTGAGGATCGCCCGGCCCCGGATCCGTCCGGCGTCGAGGTCGGCGAGCGCCTCGCACGCGGCGTCGAGCGGGTAGGTGGTGGTGTGCAGGGTGACCTTGCCCGCCTGCGCGAGCGTCATCAGTTCGACGAGGTCGTTGTAGGTGCCGACCAGGTTGCCGATCACGTTGCGTTCGGTGGAGATGATCTCGATCGTCGGAATGTCGATGTTGTCGCCGTAGCCGATGACGAAATGCGAACCGCCGCGGCGGGTCATGGCGAACGCGTCGTGCTGGGCGCCCTGCTCGGCGACGAAATCGAGCACTACCTCGGCTCCGTTGCCACTGGTGAGGTCCTGCACCGCCGCAACGTGCGAACCGTCGGCGAGCACGGTTTCCTCGGCGCCGAGCTGCTCGGCGAGTTTGAGGGCGTCGGCATTGCGGTCCACGACGACGATCCTGGTGGCGGTCAGTGCCATCAGCGACTGGATGCCGATGTGGCCCAGTCCGCCCGCGCCGTTGACGACACAGGTGGTGCCCGGGTACAGCAGCGGCGCCGCTTTGCGCACCGCGTGGTAGGCGGTGATGCCGGCATCGGCCAGTGCGGCGACATCCTGTGGGCGGGTGCCGGGGTCGAGCTTGATGCAGGCCCTGGCGGAGGTGAGCAGGTACTCGGCCATCCCACCGTCGCGGTCGATGCCGGGGAATGCGTTGTCGCTGCAGTGCATGTCATCGCCGGCACGGCAGGCGTGGCACAGTCCGCAGGTCGGTGTGGGGTGCAGGATCACCGTGTCCCCCACGGCGACATTACTGACCGCCGAGCCGACCTCGGCCACCCAGCCCGCGTTCTCGTGTCCGAGGGTGTAAGGCAGGCGAACACCCGAGATCGCCGCCCACTGTTCCTCGATGACGTGCAGGTCGGTCCGGCACACTCCGGCCCCGCCGACCTTGACCACGACATCGAACGGATTGCGCGCCTTCGGCTCCGGGACGTCCTCGATCACCGGCTGTCGGTGATATTCGTGCACGCGCACGGCTTTCATGGCGTGTCCTCCTCACCGGGATGCTCGGTTTCGCGGTAGCGGGTGGCCAGCAGCCCCCTGCAGAAGTGGGCATTGCCGTCGATGCTGACCCGTACCGCCTGGGCGAATCGCAGCCGCAGGCTGACCTGCTCGGCGGGCACGGGGTTGCCCTCGTCATCGACCAGGAGCAGGGAATCCGGGCTAGTGGAAAGGCCGAGATCGGCGCGCCGCCGCAGCAGGCCGGACTGCTCCGGCGAGGCGGGCACGTCGCCCAGGCTCAGGTCCGCCAGTCCCTCGATCTGCCAGCCGTCGGCGAGTAACCGGCGGCACGCGCGTTCCAGGCACGCGGTGTGTGCCTTGCGGCGGAACGTGCGCCGCAACTCGTCCAGCTCCGCGTTCGCCTCGGTGGCGTAGGTGTCCGCGAATCCCGCCTGCGCGGCGACCCCGGCGTTGATCTGCTCCGCGTCGTGGTGGTCCTCCAGGCGTACGTCCACGCTTTCCACTCCCGGCAGTCCCGCTACCGCCTCGTAGGCGTCCGCGGTCATCAGGTACGCGAAATTCGGCGCGCAGAAGGCCGTCGGCAAACGGAGACGCACACCCACATCCCCGCCGCGCACCTCGCACAGCCGCACGAAGCCGAGGTCGGTGATCGGTTGATCCAGCTCCGGATCGACCACCCTGGCCAGGGCCGCCCACACCGCATCGCGGAGTCGGGTATCGGTCAGCTGCTCGGACGTCGCGGTCATACCGGCACCGCCTCCGCGAGCTGGAGCTCACCGGGGACCTTGATCGTGGGATACAGCGCGGCCGCGTTCAGGCCGAGAATCTTCCTCTTGATGTCGGGCGTCAGCACTCCGTACTCGGACTGCATGTCCTCCGGAATCTGGAAGTCCACGAACTTTTCGATGAGCCACTTGGGCTGCCAGAGCGCGTAGTCGGAGGAGAAGACAAGCCGGTTCTCGTCGAGCCAGTACAGCAGCTCACCGATGATCTGCGCGAAGTACCGTGGCCGGGTGTGGATGAACGGCATCGCGACCGACAGTCCGCCGTAGACATTGGGTTCCTGCACGGCGATCCAGCAAAAGTCCTCGAGCCTCGGCAGGCCGACGTGTTCCACGATGAAGTTCAGATCGGTGAAGTCGGAGGCACAGTGATCGATATCAGCGACATCGAACGCATCCCGGTCGAGTGGACGCAGCGTCGGCCCCTTGTGCACGTGGATGTTCTTGATCCCCAGCTCGCGGCACTTCTCCAGATACCGGTAGGCCCAGGGATCACTCATCTTGAAACCGCGCGAATCACCATGCCAGGCAGCGGTGTAGATCTTGACTCCCTGCAGCCCGAACCGCGCGGCGTCCTTCTCCAGCTGTTCCAATCCGGCTTCGCCGTCGCGCGCATCCCAGGTTCCGTTGAGGGTGAGTTTGCCCGGATGCTGCTGCACGCCTTGCCAAGCCTCCTCGGTGCGCGCGAAACCACGGTGGAAGAAGTCCCAGAGGTACACGCTGTTGTGGATGGCATGATCGGCGTAGCCCACATCGAACAGGTCGTGCATGAAGTCCTCGGCGCTGTAGCGCTGGAACTTCCGGTAATCCCACACGTACTCTTCCGGGGATAGATTCCGGTGATAGTCGTAGAAGCACTCGATGAACTGGTGTCCGTGTATGTTCCTGCAGTTGTCGTCCGAGCCGTCCCACAGGTGCACGTGCCCGTCTACGATGAAGTAGTTCTCGCCGTCCTTGGTGTACATCGGTTCCTTCTCCCTTGAATGTCGCGATGTCGTTCTCGGTATGATGTGGCGCTACCGGACGGGTGTGAGATCGAAACCGAGTTCCTCGGCGGCGTCCTCCGGGTTGGCGAACAGGACAGCCCGGTCGTCCTGGAAGATCATCCGCCCGTAATGGGTGGAGATGTTCTCCTCGAACTCCGACTGGTCGAACCAGCCCTCCTCCTCACCGGCAGCCTCATCGACCTCGGCAAAGTCGACGTCGATACGGTGTTTGCCGTCGACGCGGATCATGGATGGCAGCGGTGTCACCTTCACGTGTTCCTGGTGCCGCATCACCTCCGCGATCACCTCGCCGACCTGGTTGTTCATCAGCGTGAATCCGCACATGTTCGAGGCTGTGGCATCGGATTTGAACGGGCTTTCCGTGGCTTTCTTCAGCTGATAGGTCACTGGTTCAGCTCCTTCGGAACTCGCAGGCTCAACTCGGAAACGATGGCGGTGAAACGGCTCTTGGCGCGGTCGAGTCCATCCTCGAACCGTGGCGGTTTGGCATCGGGCTGCGACCACAGCGGCTGGAGCGTGCGAGCTACTTCGAGGCAACGCGGCAACCACGACTGCAGCCACGACTGCAGGATCCCGGTGTTGTGCTCGGCGAACTCGCGGTCGGAGACCATCGGTGCGAACATCGCCTTGGTACAGCGCAGATCCCGCTCGGCGTAGTCGTATTCCTCGGCGCCGATCAGCGTCGGGGTGATGAAGTCGCCGTTGGCCGGTGCGGCCTGCTGCACCAGGTTACTGCGGAACAGTTCGCCCACCAGCGGTTCGAACACCAGATTCGTCGCAAAGACCGCCTCGGCCCAGTCCCAGGTCGAGGTGAGTTGCTCGGCGACCTCGCGCACCCCCTGCCAGGCCGGGTCCGAAGACCAGGCCTGCACGTGGGCGCCACCGTCGAACGCGTCGATCTCTTCGGACAGAGTCAGGTTGTACAGAGCAAGATCCTGCGCCGAACGGATCCGGTGGGTGCTGTTCACCGCGAGCGCGGTGTTGTGCATATTGGTCGGGCCACGCCGGTTGGCGTTAGCGAACAGATACAGACCGAGACCGTGGTCCACGTGCATCCACGCGCCGACGTGCCGGGCGACGAAGTCGACCCAGTTCGGGTTCCACTGCTCGAATGCCTTGGACTGCCGTGCCGCGTCGATGTTCTGATTGAGCTGGCGCACGACGTTCGAGCTGTTGCGGTAGATCGTCTGTTCCCACTCCTCGTTGGGATCACGGAACTCGTGCCATCCGTGCGCGGGCCATTCGTACCCGGCACCGCCCGATCCCGGGCTGCGCACCGGCTCCGGCCGGTCCTGCCCCCATGCCTTGAGCGCGGTCCAGTCGAGCGGATAGCCGCCGCGGCCGTCGGCGAACCCGTAGATCCACCCCTGGGAAAGGTAGTGCCGCGGGTCGGGCTGTACCTCGACGGTCACGTCCTCGTAGTGGGACTGTTTGCGTTTGGCGGAGCTGAAGTAATTGAACCGGCGCGCTTCGGAGTCGGGGAATGTCCTCGCTCCGGCTTCGGCATCGGTGAATGCGGGTTTCGGGACACTGCGTTCTTGCGTGGTTGTCATCGCATTTCGTCCTTGTCTGCGAATCGGACGGCCACCCGGCGCGGTTCAGCCCGCGTCGGCATCGCCGGTGGTGGTGAACTTGTCGTAGAAGACTCGGCTCTCGTCAACCCCCAATGCGGGTAGCAGCTCCACGGCGGCCTCTACCATCGGTGGTGGTCCGCACACGTAGGCATCAGCGCCGGCCAGGTCCGGCCCGGCCCGCTTGACGATGTCGGTGATCAGGCCGATCTCGCCGTCCCAGTCGTCCTCCGCGGCCGGCTCGGAAAGCGCTGGCACGTAGCGAAATCCCGGCAGGGTACGTTCGAGAGCACGCAGCTCCTCGGTGAAACACAGATCTCTGCGGCTGCGCGCGCCGTAGTAGAAGGTCGCTCTGCGGTCGATGCCGCGTTCGGTCATCGACCGCAACAGCGCCAGGATCGGCGCCATCCCGGCCCCGCCGCCGACGAACACGAGATCCGCGTCCGGGTTGTTGCGCAAAGTGAACATCCCGTACGGGCCGGTCACGTGCAGTCGATCCCCGGCTACGAGCCCGGTTTCCAGGAACTGCGAGAACAACCCGCCCGGATAGACCTTGACGACGAACTCCAGCTGTCCGTTCTGCAGGCTGGAGGTGTTGGCCATCGAGAAGGACCGGGTCTCCCCGGTACCGGGCACGGCGAAATCCATGTACTGGCCCGGGAAGAACTTCACCGTCGTGGGCTCGACGAGGCGTACCACGAGCTGCCGCATGTCGTGCGTGACCGGCTCATTGGCCGCCACCTCGACCGTGGCCTCCTGGATCGGCAGCCCGGAATGGATCATCTCCTCGTCGTAGTTGAGCAACTCCACGACGAGATCGTCGTAGGCGCGAGTACGGCACAGCAGCGTGTATCCCTCGTCCTTCTCGAAATCGTTGAGCGCAAACGTGGAATAGCGGTCGAGCTCGAATTCCTCGCCCTCGTCCCCCTCGAGCAGGAACGATTTGCATGAGGCGCACTGCCCCTCTTTACATCCGTGCATGAGCATCACGCCCTGCCGGAATGCCGCGCTGAGGACGTTCTCGCCCTCGTTCGCCTCGATCTCGATGCCGACCGGTTCGAAACGCACCGTATGTGTGTCTGCCATGGCTTTCTGCGGTCCCTTCCGAATGGAAAGCGATCCGGAAACCGGGCCGGGAGCCCAGCCGCACGCGCGTGGATCTCCCTGCCCGGTTCCGTGCGGCGGTCAGCTCGCCGGCGCCGGACGCCCTGCCGGACCCTGGCGGACGTAATCGGCGCGGAACGCCTCCCGCTCGGCCTCGGTCATCTCGTTCAAGGTGACGTTCGGGCTCGGGAACGGCGGGCAACGCCGCAGGTGCTCCAAGGTCCACATCTTCTTCGGGTCCAGATCCAGATGTGGCTGGGCGGTCAGCGTGTTGCCGTCGTCACGGACGAAGCCCATATCCTTGACGATGTCGGCGAAGTTCCAGTTGTGGTATAAGGTTTCCCACTCCCGGCTGCCGATCAGCTTGCCCATATTGGGCGTCTGCCTACCCTGATAGGTGGGCCGGAAAGCGACCTTGTCGGTCCAGTGGCACGGCTCCGAGCAGTAGGTGCGCCACTGCCCGTCGACCTCGTCCATCACCATGTCCTCGCGGATCAGGCACGGCACCATGCAGGTCCAGCACCGGTGCGGGTAGACGTAGTCGACGTCCTCGAAGGCGATCGGTTTGTGGCCGTTCGGTACCGAAAGGCGGTTGTAGTTCTCCCACCAGGCGCCGTACTTGTCGTACCAGCCCGGGTACTTGTGTTCGAACCACTCGAAGTCCTCGTCGGTCATCGGGTCGATGCGCCAGTAGTTCGCGATCCAGCCCGTGGCGAAGAACTGTGCGACCTCGTGGACATAGCCCTTGTTCCAGATCCGGTTCCAGGATTCCTCGATCAGATCGTGCGGGATCTCCAGTCCGTACTTTTCCAGCGGGACGAGGTAGCTGCGGTAGTAGTCGTCGTAGATCCACCGCCGCCACATCTCGGCGTAGCTTTCCCGGTCCTTGCGGCGGTCCTTCGTGCCGTACTCGATGAACGTGCCGATCGCCGCGTCCACGACACAGTGGTTGTTCCACCACGCGTAGCGCAGGTCCCTGGCGAGAAGCTGATGGTTGCTCTCGTCGGACAGCGCCATCAGGAGGGTGGCGTAGCCGTTGCTGATGTGGCGGGATTCGTCGGACTGCACCGAGTGGAAGACCGTCGGCAGCAGGTAGTCACCGTTGGCTGCCGCCTCGCCCGGCATGGCCACGAACAGCGTGTTGGTGAACGCGGTCTCGGCGACGATCGTCAGGTAGATACTCGCCGCAGTGATCGCATCGCCGGTGATGAACCCTTCCGCGAACTGCCGCCCGATCGTTCCGGCATAGTCGTTCTGGAATCCCCGCAGGCTGGAGTTGAACCCCGCCGGGTCGATGTAGTTGTTCATGTACAGGCGCTTCAGGTTCTGCTGAATTGTCGAATGGCGAACCTCGTCGATCATCTGGATGGCCTGGCCGTTGTGCAACTCCGGGTTCGGCACCGTACGGAACAACAGCGGCATCGCGCGGGCGGCGGAGATCTCCGGCAACGGGATGATGGACAGGAACAGCTTCTGCCACTCCATCCAGCGCTGCTGCACCTGTCGGAACATGTTCCCGCGGATAGCACCGTCCTGGGCCCCGTAGACCCGGTTGTCCTTCTCCTCCTCCATCGGGAAGTACGAGCGCAGGACCTGCTTGAGCGGGTCCTTCTTCTTCGCCTTGCGGAACGTGTAGTCGGTACCGTAATGCGAGACCGGCTCGTGATAGGCCGGTTCCCAGGACAGTTCCTGGATCTTCTGGTGGGCTTTCGCCACGCTCTGGCGGCTCATGATCACTCCTTCCCGCCGCCACACAGCGGCGGTGACCGTTGCACCTTTTCCGTCGGGTCTGTCGCGACAGACCCGGATGCTTTCGATACGAAGCGGTGCCCGTCGGCGCCTCTCCGACGACTTCCAGCACACCAGATGTCAACGTGTTTTCTGTCTCAATTCCAAGACGACGAGGGTGCGGTCAGGACTCGTCGAACATCGTCTTGCGCAGTGCGGCCAGCTCCTCGCGCACGCCTTCCTGTATCCGTGTGTCCGGTTTCACCGAGGGATGGATGCCCAGCGCCCGCAGGAGTTCCGCGGCGGGAGCGCTCGGATCCCCACTCTCTCCGAATGCCGGGTGCAGCCCGCGGTCAGCCAGGTGATCGAACACCAGATGGACCACGCTCCACGGGTTGTAGGTCTCCCGGTCCGAGTTTTCAGCGGACAAAGCGCACCTCCCATGGGGCCAGGACTGGCGGCTCCACGATCACCGCCCCGGCGGATGCCGGGATCCGGTGCTCCATGACAACTCCCCGGGCCGCCACCAGCTGTCTCAATATTGAGACCACGGCATGGTTTCCCTGACCCGTATCCTGTGACCCAGGGCACAGGATGTGTCCAGCTGGTCTGTGCCCAGGGTTCCGGAGAGGAGGAGCGCCACCGTGAATGCCACCGAGCCCGCCCCCGGCTCGGCACTCCAGTCCGAATCGCAACAGTCCGATTCGCAACGCCTACTAGCCCGCAACCGGGTCCGGTTCCTCACCGCCGAGCCGGTAGACGCGAACCAGGTCCGTGAAGAGATCCTGACCTCCTGGTGGCGATCGAAACGGTCCCAGGTTCCCACCGACCGCATCGAACTGCCCTACTTCGCCGACCGAGACAGCGACACACCCCTGCTGCACGGCGCCGAACCCGTGCTCGCCCGGCTCGGCGAGCAGCTCGACGGCCAGCCAATCAGCCTGATCCTCACCGATCCCAGCGGAGTGGTGGTCAACCAGCACACCGGCGACACCGAACTGCACCGGCACCTCGAACGCGTCGAGCTCGTGCCCGGCTTCAGCTACGGCGAACAGTTCGTCGGCACCAACGGCATCGGCACCGCCTTGGAAGACGGCCGTCCCACCCACGTGTTCGGTCACGAGCACTACGCCGAACACCTCGAGGGACTGGCCTGTGCGGGTGTCCCCATCCGCCACCCGGTCTCCGGCGTCATGCTCGGGGCGGTCGATTTGACCTGCCGCAGCCGCGATGCAGGGAAACTGCTGATCGCCCTGGCCCGCAGCACCGCCGAACAGATCAGGCAGTCCCTGCTCACTCACACGAATACGCGCGAGTTCGCGTTGCTGCAGTCCTACCTACAGGGCTGTCGGCACACCACCGGCATCGTCATGGCCTTCAACGACGACCTCGTGATGATCAACGATTGCGCCCGCCAACTGCTCAGTGCCGACGACCAGGCGATGCTGCTGCAGCAAGCGCGGCAGGTCCTCGCCGAGACGCACAGCAACTCCGCCACGATCACCCTGCCTACCGGTATCGCCGCGCGCGTTCGGTTCCGCCGCATCGTCGGTCACCGCGACGATGACATCGCCGGTGGCATCCTGAGCGCTCAGCTCGTCGACCACCAGGAAAGTGAGGTCCCCGGCACCAGTCCGGCGGTGCCGCTCTACCTGCCGGGGCTGGTGGGAACCTCCCTGGCATGGCAGCGCTGTTGTCAGCAGGTCGACGCCCACTGCCGAGACGGCGACTGGTTGATCCTGGCGGGCGAATCGGGTACCGGCAAGCACACCCTGGCTCGTACCGTCCACCAGCGCCACACCCCGACCGGTCACTGCCGCGGCATCGATGCCACCGGTGAGGAGAACGTGCTCGCCCAGCTGCGCCAGCATGTTTTCGACGACCCGGTCGACACCGTGATTCTGCGCCACCTCGACCGGTGCCCGGACACCACGATCGCCGCGGTCACCGAACTGCTCGGGCACGCCCGCGCTCGCCCGCTCCCCCCTTGGGTGGTGCTGACCCTCGAACCCGACCCCGAGACCGATCCCCGGCTCACGGCACTGGTCGCACTGTTCCCCTACACCGTCGCCGTGCCGCCCCTGCGACGCCACCTCGCCGACCTCGACCAGCTGATCCCCTTCCTGCTGAATCGGCTCAGCCATGGCAACCAGCTCAGCTGCTCGCCGAGTGCGCTGCACCTGTTGATGCGCGCCAACTGGCCGGGCAACGTCACCGAGCTTTACGGAGTTCTCAAGCGCATCACCCGGTACCGCCGCAGCGGCACGATCCGGCCTGCCGATCTGCCCGCCCGGTTCCGCACCGCCTCCCAGCGGGAACTGAGCCCGATCCAGGTGTCCGAGCGCGACACCATCGTGCAGGCACTGCAGGACGCGGACGGCAACAAGCCGCAGGCCGCCAAGCTGCTGAACATCTCGCGGGCCACGATCTACCGCAAGATCCACGATTTCGGGATCGTCGTCCCTGACCAGTCGCGGAAACGTCACTGACCGCTTCGCCAGGACAGGAGTTCTTTATGGCCACCACGCCGGAAACCCCCACCAGCGTACGAGAACTGAACACTCCTGCCGCACTCGAACTGGCCGAGCTCACCGCCGTCCTCGACGACCTGCACACGGTGCTGCGCTGTTGCGAACGGCTGCTCGCCGACCTCGCTCGCCAGGAGCCCGATGACCTCGTCATCGAAGCGCTCTGGAGCACCGCATTGCTCTCCTACAACCGCTGCTTCACCACCGATGTCCGGAGTGCCGCCCTCACCGAGGCAGACCTCGAGGCGACGTCGCTGCGGGGCGAGGTCACCGAGTGGCATGCCGTCCTCGGCAAACTGTGCGAGCACTACACCAACCCTGCCGCCAATCCCAGGGAGAGGTTCAGCGTCGGCGCAGCCCGCGACGAGCACGGTGCCGCCAGCGGGATCGCGATCACCTCCATCCCGCAACCGCGACTCGACGAGACCACCGTCCAGCAGACCGGGGCACTGGCCTACCAGCTCACCCAGCAGGTGGAGCGGCGAATCGCCGAACGACAGGCACAGGTGCACGCCGCGACGGCGGCACTCACATCCGCGGAACTCGACCAGCTGCCACGCATCGATCTCACCGCCGCCGAGCACGGGCCCGGACTCGCAGACGGATGACACCCGGCCGGAAGCACGCCCATCCCGGCCACGGAGGGCAGATCGAGACGGTGACCTGGAACCCGACAAGCGGGTGCGACACCGTCAGCCCCGGCTGCGAGCGATGTTACGCACTGATCTTCGCCAAACGACTGAAAGCCATGGGCAATCCGGGTTACCAGCACGACGGTGACCCCCGTACCAGCGGGCCGGGCTTCGCGCTGACCCTCCACCCTGACCGGCTGGACCGGCCGCTGCGCTGGCGCACACCGCAGCTGGTGTTCGTCGACTCGATGAGCGATCTGTTCCATCCGAGGGTCCCGGACGATTTCGTCGCCGCCGTACTCGACACGATGCGGCGAGCCGAGCGACACACGTTCTTCACCCTGACCAAACGCCCGGCACGCATGGCCCACTTGCTCAACCGGCTCCGACCCGAGCCGTTGCCGAACGCCTGGTGGGGTACGACCGTCGAGGACAACGACCACACCCGTCGCTGCGCCCGGTTGCTCGCCACCCCCGCCTCGGTGCGGTTCCTGTCGTTGCAGCCGCTGCTCGGCCCATTGCCGGATCTCGATCTCACCGGCATCGACTGGGTGTACGTCGGCGGCGAGTCCGGGACCGGGCATCGCAGGATGCATCCCGACTGGGTCCGCGATATCCGTGACCGCTGCACGGTCGCCGGTATCCCGTTCCTGTTCAAGCAATGGGGAGGACGCACGCGCAATGCCGGTGGCCGGGTGCTCGATGGCCGCACCTGGGACCAGACGCCGCCCGCCTACCGAAACCCGGATGGCAACTGACCGGTACCACCCGCTGAACGCGCTCTCCAGCGAACCTGGAACCCACCAAACGCCCAGTCGCAGCGGTTCTCGTACGCGGGAACTGCGCGATCCCACCACCGTCGACATAGTCGAGGGCGGTGCTTATGCGTACTGCGCGCTGACAGCACTCACTACCTCCGCGAAGCCGTCGAACACCCTCAACGGTCAACCCGCGAACGCGCGGACCAAGCTTCGGTCGCCACGAGCGACCGTCACCAGCGGCTTACCGTCGCCCGGAGAGTGTCAGCCGGTGGCCGACAGTCCTCGCCGAAGACGACGGATGAGCAAATCGGCCAAGGGCATTACCGGGTACACGGCCACTCCCGGAGACACCGAGCGGACGAACCGCCTATTTTCCACAGAACGTGTGAACCGTGTCCTGCGATCAGTCGAGTTTCAGGATGGGCCTGCGCAGATCGAGCCAGGTGGGGGACTGTCGGAACTTTGGCTCTGGCTCACTTTTCGTGATTGGTTCTATGCGAGGAGGACTCGTTTTCTGGGGAGGTCGAGGTTGGCTCGGCCGTANATTTGTCTTTGATCATTTTGATGCGGTTGACGTTGCCTTCGGTGGGGCCGTTGCTATGGGTCTGGGTCAGGCCAGCGACTATTGCTGCCTCGTCCTTGGCTAGTCCGCGGGTGAAGGAGTGTAGGTAAAAGAGATCGGTAGCACGGACTGTTGTGATCCAGTGTTGGAACCGGTTTTTGTTGTGTTGCCGGGGATTGAGCATTTCCGCGAATCCTTGAACGGCGTCGGCGAGGTCTATCATTTCTGGGCATGAGCTGATCGGTTCCTGCCGTAGGTTGCGTTGGGTGTCGCTGAGATTTTCTGGCCGGGTGAGGATCAGGCTGGTG